>CAVSEZ010000004.1:0-470773 GCA_963727125.1 uncultured Actinomycetota bacterium | reverse complement strand
GCTCCTTCTCGCTCAAGAGCGTCCTGCCGGTGGCCGACTGGAGGGCCTCGGCCAAAGCAGTCGACAAAGCTGACACTGGCCCACTTGTGCTGCAGAAGCGGATCCAGCCCAGCCTCCGTAGGCGAAGGCTCTGTTATTGACACCGAACGCGTGGGTCGGAGCCTGTACTGTCCGCCTACGAACGGGTCAACGACCCAGCGGTTGACATGCCCGAGTCGGTCATGGGCCCGAGAAGCGTTTAGAGACATGACCGTAAGGATGAACCGGTGCGTCTGTCCCCTCCGCCCGGGTTGGTCGGACCGCCTTCGCCCTCGGCGGCGGTGCGGTCGATCTAGGTCTTGTCGCATCTGCGGGACACCTCCCTCGGTCGCGATGTGAACTTGCTTTCAGCCGGCTTGACAGCGTCGAACGACAGTCGCGGCCCCGTACATGGTCAAACCGAGCGTCATGGAGGAACACGAGAACTTGCAAGTCTGGGTGGGCGGGCTCTGGGAAGCCGCCTCCCACCCGAAGATTTTATTCAATCAATCAGACCTGCCGCGACCAGCTTCCTGCGGGTGTAACTTGGGTTGTTGCCCTGAGCATCCGTTACCGATTCGGCTGCAGCTGTGAGATGGCAGTTTCTAGCGAAACGTAGGTCTTTACCTTTGCGTTTGAATCTTCCCAACGCTGTCTTAGTTGGTCAGAGAACGGGTCGATGAGATGGACGGTCTTTAGGGGTCCTAGCGCGGCGCTTCTTCTGATCAGGTCCCGCACCGCCGCGTCATACGGAGGGAGGCTGTAACCACAAACGATCCAACGGTCTGCGGCCGCAAGCGCTTGCTCGGCCTCGTCCCAAATGCGCACCGGTGGGATCACCGCGGGCCGGCCCAAGCCGTCTGAGCGGAACGGTGAGCGCGCATCGTCGTGAACCTTGAGGGCGATGGGGCACGGTTCCCAGGCCCAGTTCACCGAGCCGTGCAGTTTGTAGATCGGAACGGAGTGTCCAAGAGGAACCAGAACGTGCTTCTTGTCAGGCGGGGCGGCGACATTCACCATCTTGCGGACGACTTGGTCATATGGGATCTGACCGTAATAGAACAACGGCTTCGTCTTAGTACCTTCGCTAGGCTCGTGAAGCGCTCGCTCAGCAAGGATGTCGTAATTCAGCGTGATAACGCTAAACTTGCTTGTCAACCCTTGGACTGCATCCCAGAATTTTCGGTGTAGCGGGTGCGCCTGGTAGCGGCTTATCCCGTAGTAGTACTGCCCTGCGTCGGCGTTCTTTGGTTTGGTAAGTCGTCGCAGGAGGTACCGCAGGACGTCTTGCCACTCCACGCCGAGATCCATTAGAGCGAGCGGGTCATCGCGACGCGCGTAAGCAGACTTGAGCCACATCTCAGGTCCGAGCGATGGATTCCTTGGTTGCCAGTCAGCGAAAGCGGCCTGCACCGTCCGCATCAGCTCGCGGTCTGCGCCGGGCCGGGAGATGGGTAAGTCCCCAAGAAACAGGTCCTTCGTCAGAGGAAAGCCGGCGACGAACGAGAAACCAGCTCCCTCAAGGATAACGGCCGTGGTCACTCGGCTGAGCGTAGGCGATAGCCTGTCATCAGGGGAAGCTGCACCGCGCCTGTAGACTACAACGGCCCTTGCCAGTGAACATGGTCGAACGTGTTCTCACCCTTCGAGGCCGAATGCAGTCACGAGTATCGCGAGGTCGCGAGATAACAACCGGGGAGAGCAGACTTAACATCGAGGGCCTGCCAGGGAATCGCAACCGATACGATCGCATTGGGTTGTGGATTCCAGTCGAGCGTCGGTCTCTGGGTGGAGTCTAGCCGGCGACCAGCAATACGGGCATGTCGGATCGGCGGGTCTGGCGGCACGCCATCGCGAGCGTCAGAGTAGGAAATGCCCGGGTGCGGTCACTCTTCGACCTGCTCGTTCATCCCCGAGCGCACATCAAGGTGTTGGACGTCTACGAACGCGCGAAGACGCTTGCTCCCGATCCGGCTCGATGCTCCGGCACGCTCGTGTGAGCTTGGGAAGGGTGTCCTAGTCTTGTCGGGCTTCAAGAGCGAGCATCAGGGCCACGCCGTCGATTCGACGGCTCCCGCGCAGGTCGGGCGGTTGCGAGGATCAGGACTGAGGCTCGTGGCGGCTACTTCTTGTCCGCGGCCAACCACGGCTGCTGCCGACATAGCGGTCGCGTCCGCTTCGGTGACCGTCCCCGTCTTCGGCAAGCTAATCAACGCTGTCGTGTCAAGTTCCGGTACCCGTTTGACGAATTAGTTCCGGGAGCCGCTTGACACGATCATTCCGGGGGGTGGCGGGGCCGCCCGTTTGGGGTAGCAAAGGCCCCGTATTCCTTGGTCCGGTCGTGGCGGATCGGATGGGCCCGGACGATCTGGCCGTCGCAAGCCATTTGCACCGAACCGGCCACGATCGCGACCTGGGCCTGCCGCCCTCGCCAGCGGTGTCCGGCCCGGTAGGTGGTGCCGGCGAACGAAACAGACCCGCACGTGTCCGCGACCCGGGTTACCGTCAGTCCATCGGAAGCAGGATGAGGAGCAGGGCCTTGGCGAGGGTCCTGGCCCGCTGGTTGCCGTGGCGGTTGACCGCGGCCCTGGAGCGGCTGCTCCGGGTCGCGGGCGATGTCGGGCTTGCGGCGCTGCACATGCTCGGCGACCAGCACATCGCGGTGGAAGACCCGGACCAGATGCTCCGCCACCACCGCCTCCACCGGCTCCCCGGCCAACATGATCGGCACCCGATACCGGAACCCCGCCAGGGAGATCAGGCCGTGCGGGTCCACCCACCGCTGCACCCCGGGCAACCGGACGTCCCCGACCGGCCCCGCCGCTTGTGGCCGAATTAACCAGTCGGCACGGCTCGGGATCGGCCGCCGGCTGACCACAGGGGCCGTCGGGATCGGCAAGCGGTGCCGGCTGGTCGCGACTCGGCCAGCCCGAACCGCTCGACCGGGGGCCGCATCCCCAGCGACTGGTGCGGCCGTTCGGTGTTGTACTGCATCACCCAAGCATCCAACGCGGCCTGCAGCTCCGCCGATCGTGGCGTGCGGCGGTCCTGCGACCGAAGAACTCCGCGCGCATCGTCTTGTGCAGCCGCTCCACCTTCCCGGTCGTGGTCGGCGACCGGGGCGCGGTCAGCAGGTGCCGGATCCCGTTCTCCGCGCAGATCCGGTCGAACAACACCTCCGCCGCCGACCCGCCCGGCCCGAACCGGCCGGTGAACACCTTCCCGTTGTCGGTGAGGATCTGCTCCGGGCACCCCATGCCGCCGCAACGCCGTCGAGCAACGCCTCACACACCGGCCGGGCGGTCGCCCGGGCCACCAGCTCGCCGAGACCACGAACCGGGAGTTGTCGTCGATCCCGGTCACGCACTTCACCTCGGTCCCGTCGACCAGATGGATCCCGCCGACCACGTCCATCTGCCACAGCTCCATCGGCCGGCCCCGCTCCCACCGCCGATAGTCCGCCCGCTCGCTTCGCCGCTTCGCCGGGTCGATCCGACCGCCGCACCAGAGCCCGGTACATCCCGGACCGGCCGGCACCAGCCCGACCCCGTCCCGCTCGAGCTGGTAGCGGATCCGGTCCGGACCCCACACCGGATGCTCATCACGCAACGCCAACACCCGCGCCTCGACCACCGGCGTCATCTGGTGCGGACACGACCACGGCCGCGAGGACCGGTCATCCAAGTTCACCCACCCCGCCGTCAGCGGCATACCGGCGCAGCCACGCATGCACCGTCTGCCGCGACACCCCGTACCGGCGGGCCACCTCGGTCACCGACGCCCCGTCCAGCACCTCCAGCACCGCCCGATACCGCTGCTCGGCCACCGGCAACTCCCGCAACATCCCCGGCTCCCTTCGCCGACCTGGAGCCACGGAACAAGCCACCGGAGACACGGCCGCAACCAGCCGGAACCAGACCGGAAGTGTCAACCACCTACCGAACGACTGTCGCGCAGGAACCGGAACCGCGTCCCCGAACTGGAACGCACCTACCGGAACCGATGGTCAAGCATGAACCGGAACCGCACAATCGAACGCTGTCGGACGTGCCACGATTCGTGCCCTTGATGGGCGCGGACTGCCGGGCGTCGGCGGACACAGGTGTGTCTGACTAGGCAAATATGTTCTGTAGTTACTATTCCCAAGCTCGGGTTCTAAGTTCGATTTCCGTCGATCAATCCAGAGCGAAGCTAGGCGGCGCGTTGGAGCGAGTCGTGCTGCTGGTGGATGGCGCGGATCTCATCATCGGTGGTGGCGACCGCCCGAATCACCTCGGAGACGGACGCGGCCCGGTCCAGCAGCGGCGCCGCGCCGCGCACGAACTTGTAGAGGGGACCTGCGACCGTTGCTTCCACCAAAGCACACGGCAGCGATGCTCACCGGGCACCCGCCCAACTCAACCCAATCCGACCTCAACCGTCCGCGCAGACGCCTGTGATCCGTGTCACCTCCCCGTCATGCTCGATCCCGTGCGGAGTCTTCCTCATTGGCGCGTCAATCTGCGTCGTTCAAGCGGATCGGGGGAGGAATTGCCGATGACGGCGCTGAGCGGGAGCGGCGGCACCAGTCCCCAGGGCGGCTGCGCCGACACCTCGATCATCGCAACCGTGACGGTGAGCCGGCGGGAGATTTCTCCGCCATCCGGACCGGTGTCCGACGTGATGCGAGGCTCGCGGATCGAAACGAGCCAGCCGTTCGCGGTTGCCGGGAAAGCGTCGTCGCGGCTTCGGACGGCGGTCCTGCGGGTCTACGATGCAGCGAAGTGAGCATGGCGACACCAGCTCATGGATCGGGGGATTCTGTGGCTGTGAACGCCATGGATGAGGAATACGTCGACTGGTTGCAGCACGAGTCGATGCTCGGCCGGGCCGCTGCCGTGGCTTCACAGTTCTCTGGGACAGGCGGCATGTGGCAGCATCCCTTCGCCGAGTCGAACCCTCGGGCGGCATCGAGAAGGCGTCGGTCTGGTTCACGGCCTATCCGCCGTCCATGATCACCAAACGCGGGGAGTCCTTTCTGGCCACGTTGGCAGATGAGGGGCTGTGGCGGGTCTTCGAGGTCGTCGGGATCGATGCCGTGCACACCGGTCCGGTCAAGGTGGCCGGCGGGAATCTCGGGCGGGAGCTGACCCCGAGCGTCGACGGCCAGTTCGACCGGATCAGTACCCATATCGACGAGACATTCGGCACCGAGGCGGAGTTCCGCTCCCTGTGTGCGCGGTCGCAGCCGCTCACGGCGGAATCGTGATCGATGACATCGTTCCCGGCCACACCGGCAAGGGCGCCGATTTCCGGCTCGCCGAGATGAAGGTCGGTGACTATCCGGGCATCTATCACATGGTCGAGATCCCGCGCGACGACTGGCATCTCCTGCCGCCGGTGCCCGCCGGACGAGGACTCGGCCAACCTCGATGCGCAGGCCGAGCACGATCTCGAGCGAGGCCGGCTACATCGTCGGCCGGATGCAGCGGGTGATCTTCCACGAACCGGGGATCAAGGACACCAACTGGAGCGCGACCGGCGCCGTGACCGGTGCCGACGGGGTCGGAACGTCGCTGGGTCTACCTGCACTACTTCAAAGACGGGCCAGCCGTCGATCAACTGGCTGGACCCGACCAACGCCGGGATGCGACTGGTGATGGGCGACGCCCTGCACTCGCTGCGACGAGCTCGGTGCGGGCGCGCTGAGGCTGGATGCCAACGGTTTCCTCGGGGTGGAGAAGAGCACCGGGCGGAGCCGGCCTGGTCCGAGGGGCATCCGCTGTCCGAGGCCGCCAACCAGATGATCGCGAGCATGGTGCGCAAGGTCGGCGGATTCACCTTCCAGGAGCTCAACCTTGCGATCGAGGACATCGCGACATCGCCGACCGCGGCGCCGACCTGTCCTACGACTTCGTCAACCGGCCGGCCTACCATCATGCGCTGGCGACGGGTGACACCGAGTTCCTGCGCCTGACCCTCAACGCCGCTCTGCGAGCCGGGCTGCAGCCGATCTCCCTCGTCCACGCCCTGCAGAATCACGACGAGCTGACCTACGAGCTGGTGCACTTCGCCGACCACGCATGCCGACGAGATGTTCCGCTTCCGTGGGAGTCGATCTCGCGGCGAGCGACTGGCGGCCAGCGATCCGGACGCGAGCTGTCGATCGACTCACCGGACCGAGCGCGCCGTACAACCTCGATCTTCACCACCAACGGCATCGCCTCGCACCACGGCGACCGTCATCACCGCGTCGCTCGGCATCCGCGACCTGGCCCTACTCGACCCGACGCGGTCGAGCAGGTGAAGCAGGCGCACCTGCTGTTGGCCATGTTCAACGCGTTGCAACCGGGCGTTTTCGCCGCTCTCCGGTTGGGACCTGCTCGGGATGCTGACGCTACCGGCCGAACGCGGTCTCCTGGCTCCTCGCCGGCGGTGACACCCGCTGGATCCATCGCGCCGGCCTACGACCTGATGAACCACCAGCCCGAAGCCACGGCATCTCTCTCCGGCCTGCCGCGAGGCAGGAGTCTTTACGGCCCGCTCCCCGACAACTTCAGGATGCTGCGTCGTTCGCGAACCGGTTGCGGGAGGTCCTGGCCGTGCGGAGTCGGTACCAGATCGCCACCAGCACCCAGGTCGATGTGCCGGCCGTCTCGAACAAGGCCCTCCTGGTGATGATCCACCGGCTCGAGAACGCCCAGCTGCAGGCCACCGTGCTGAACTTCTCCGGCCACCCCGTGACCGGGCGGATCACGTCGGAGCATCTGCCGCCCGGCGCGTTGGTGGAGGACATGTTCAGCCGTGATGTGGTCGCGGCCGTCGATCAAGCTCACTGCTTCGAGCTTCGTCTGGCTGCGCACGGCGGAACCTCATTGCTGGTTCGCGACGGACAGCAGTCCGGGTGGGCGTCCGACGAGCGGAGTTCAGCGGACGACCGCCCGCTGGGTGACGTGACGACCGAGGCAGCCGGGATGGCGGCGGCCGCGCCGCGGGCCTGACCCGCCGTCAACCGTCGAGTCGGTACGTGCGCCTGGCGCATCCGGCGAAAAGGTCGCGCCGCTCCGGTTCGGACAAGTTCGAGGTAACAGCCTGCAAGACTTGCATCAGTTCCGACCAGGACCACAACAACCGGTCGACGGGGAAGTGGCTGGCGAACATGCAACGATCCGCGCCGAAGATCTCGAGCGCGGAGTGCACCCCAGGCTTCACCTGGTCCCCGGACGGGCCGAAGATCAACGCGAGCCGCTGCATCTTCAGCGTCACGGTGGGGTGGGCGGAGATCATTTCGAGCCGTTCGCGCCACTTGAGGAATCCTTGGTCGGTGAGGTCCCAACGGCCATCCCTGTCGCCTCCAGCACGATCCGGGCTTCCGGGAACGAGCGAAGCAACAATTCCGCGGCCGGTAGCTGTTCGTCGTAGACGAGCAGATCCCAGACCAGCCCGTGGTCGACGACCTGCTCGAAGCCGGTGAGGCAGTTGGGTCGGTGAGGAGGTCCGGCTGCGTGCCCAGTCGGAGCAGCGGGCCCTCGGCCCAGTACAGCGGTTGGCGGACGGCGCGGACCACAGGCAGCTCCGCGTACGCCGACAGGCGTGTCTACAAGGGTCGGCGAGGTGAGATCCGCCGCGGCGATGAACGCGGTCGGCCAGCCCGAGAAGGCCAAAGCAGCGAAGGTCAAAGCAGCGAAGATCAAGGCAGCGAAGGTCAAGGCGGCCAAGGTCAAGGCAATCAAGGCCAAAGCAGCGAGGGAGGCAGCTGCGAAACGTAAGGCAGAGGAGGAGTCGAATGACAACTGCACCCCTGGCTATTCGCCCTGTCTTCCGCCCGCATCTGACTACGACTGCTCGGGCGGCTCAGGTAACGGACCTGAATACGTCTACGGTTCTGTCGAAGTAGAGGGAGCAGACCCGTACGACCTCGATCGCGACGGCGATGGCATCGGGTGCGACTCCTAGTCAACGCCGTTCTTCCGTGGACGGTCATCTCGGCGAGATCAACCTCATCCGGGGCGGCCCACTTCCGCTACAAGTGCGGCCGCGAGGGACGCCCGATCTAAAGGGGCACTCAGCACTTCTGTGGCTTCTTCTCCCCGCAAAGCGATGCCGACGTCACATGGGCACGGATGTAGTAGTTGTTGGTTCCATCTGAGCCGTAGATCTCAAGTCGGTTGTTCGCAAAGGCAGCAAGGTTGGGCGGAGTGGCGGGGAGGGCGACGCTGGTGAGGGCCGTGCGAGTCGGATCGTCAAGCTGGAAGAGGATGAGGCCCGAGTTGACTCCACACCGCGTGGGCGCGAGGGCGCCGTTGCTGGTCACCTGGTAATAGTCAGCATCGAACGAGGTGTTGTCGATCAGGAGCACCTGGAAGTCGAAGAGCTTCTTGCCTGTCTCGACGATTGCATCGCCGAGATCGACGTGGAACCCGCTCGGAGCAGCGCCATTGAGGTAGGCCCCGGTGTTGTCGTTGGGGTCGGTGTCCGGCGTGCCACGGTCGTAGGTGTACGTGGCGGTGATGATGTCTCCGGCCGCGACGTCCGAACAGACGAGCTCAAACGGATCGAGCACCTCTTCGACCTCAGCCACGAGCGAGATCGTCACGAGACTCTTAGGCTTCGGTTTCGCTTCGGCCGAAAGCGTCCCGCTGAGAGCCACGACACCTACGAGAGTCAGAGCCAGTATTGACCGCAAATACTTCATGTCATCGCCATACCCTGCCCGTCGGGCGAAGCCAGGACGGTCAGCGCGACGCCCGTTGAGTCGCATGATCCGTTTCTCGATCTGCTCGGAGCATCTGGCTCACTCCGCATTCTCAGAATGTGTCAGGAGTGGCGCTGACCATGAAATCGATCGTGTGCGCCTCGACAACACCCCTCCATCGAAGTCCCCTTGCGATCCGGCTGCCACGATGGGGCGGCGGCCGCAGAGCAACGAAGTACAGCATCGGGACCAGTTTTGCGAAGCTACCATCGAGCGCGGATGACGCGCCAGGCATGAGGTTGGCAATTGTGGCTGTTGAGGTCCCTTGGCAGCCGCGAATCCACCGATTTCGATGCCTCCTGTAACCACGTGGCGAGTCAGCTCAACGCTTCCAGCCCCTCGATCTGCCGGATCTGGGCAAGGATCGTCTCCACGTGATCGAGGTTCTGCGCGCTGACACCTTGAGCCAGCAGCATCAGGTTCTTCAGACGCTCGTCCCTGATCGCACGAAGAGCGTTGAGATCGGCGTTGATCTGCTCCTCCTTCGCCGAATCGAAGAAGTAGGCGATCGGGACACCGAACAGGTCGGCCAAAGCCGCCAGAAGGAGAGCGGACGGGTTGTCCCGCCTGCCCGACCTGAGGTGTGAGAGGTGGACGCCCGAGACGGTCACGCCGCGTTCCGCGAGTGCGTCTGCTGCCGTGTCGTTCGAGTAGACCCGACTTCGAGTCGGAGCCGGCGTGTGAAGAAACAGGTAGTTCAGCCTCTCGGCCAGTCCAGGGATTCCGTTGCCCTTCACACCGATCACCTTCCTGCTGACTGCTGGGCCGCCTATGTCGGAGCCCGCAGCGTCGTCCAGCTCACCATCATGCCGTTCTCCAGCTGAGTAGCGACAGCCGAATGATAACCAAGGTTACCTCGACCGTGTCCGGCGAGACGCTGGTTGCCCTTTCGGGAACGAGGAGCTGCCCTGAAGTTCGTCCAGCACGACATCGGGAGTGGCCGTCCCAAAGGCGATCCTGGAAGTTCGAGGAATCGCATGAAGGCCACGACGAATGGCGCGCCGGTGCGCGCGAAGCCGACATCGCGTCAAGCGCGCCCACGCCGACCGAATCTCGGCCGGAACGGGCCGCAGTCGCTGTTGGACCTGCAACGACTCGCGGGCAACTCCGCGGTGTCGCGGCTGGTCAGCGGCGCGGATCAACTCTCGGCCCAGCGCTTTCCCTTCGGACCCTTCATGCCCGGTGGAGCGCCGCCGGGTCGGACGACGCCCCTGCCGGCATCCGACGAGGTAGTGGAGCTGCGCGGGGCGCCGAGGTTCGTCCCTTCAGTCATGTTGCAGGAGCACATCAAGGCCCAGGGTGGCGCTCCGGTCTACGTCAGGGTTCAGTTCGGCAGCCTGGCCGAGGGCCAGATCCCGGTGTTCTGGAACGGCACCGGGTTCCAGACGACCCCCCCGATGCCGAACTACCCGGATTGGGGTCTGCCCTTCGACCACCCGGCGATGAAGTCCTGGAAGCAGGTGCACCCCACGCTGTGGGTTCGGGTGAACAACTCGACGGTCACGGGGTCGCTGGGCTGGAAACTCCCGATAGGCCTCGCCCAGACCCGGCGAAGTTCAAGGCGACGATTCCGCGCGAGGCGTTGTTCGGCGGCATGGAGGGCTTCAAGAATCTGCGCCTCACCGGCGAAGTCGTCTCCGAGCTGTCCGGCGGATCTCTGGTCTACAGCGCTCCGGAACTCACGTTCGACCACGGGCCCTTTCACGGATCCGGCTGGCTGAAGATCAGTGACGAGAACTACCAGTTCGAGGCCGAGATCGACGTCCCCCTCACCGGGCTGCCCGGCTCGGCCACAGTCCCCCTCCGACGGGCGCCGAGCGACACCGACAACCCGGTGTACGGCAGCAAGACCTGGGCCTACCGGCGCACGGTCGGCTCTGGTCAGATCAGTGGAGAACTCACCGCCACCCTGGGCCGGGGCAGCCTCGACATCCGTGGCGACGCGCGCTACACGAGTCGCAAGCCCAAGATCAACGGCACCGTGACGATCATCGTCGACAGCTTCGACAAGGCGAAACAGGCGATCACCACGCGACTGGGACCGGATGCGCCGGGCTCCATCGCGCCGGCCGGTTCCGGGGAGACGCTGGCCATCGCCGGCTACGGACAGCTCGACTTCGCCTTCTCCTCGTGGATGACCGGGAACGCCGAGATGATCCTGCACCCCGAGGGGTACGTGACGGCCCGCGGCGAGCTGCTGCCGAACAAGGTCATCCAGCTGGCCCGCCGCCGAGAGAAGAGCCGGACCCTGGTCGACAAGGAGATCACCCGGGTCATCGCCGGAATACCTGGTCTCGGTGACGTACGGGCCAAGGGAAGTGCGGCGCTCAAGGCGTACGGCCGGTTCGGACCGGGCACCCTGCACGACATCCGACTTAGCGGCCTGCTGTCGAACCACCCCGACATCGTCAACCGCTTCGACCTGGCGGGGACGATCAGCGCGCCGGCTGCGGTCGGTCTCACCCTGACTGCCGAGGCCAGTCTCTCGGCCTACCTCGCCCATCTCAAGAAGATGGGCGAGATGTGGGTCAGCGGACGCGGAAACCTCGAGCTGCAGATGTACGCCGAAGCGGCTGCCGCCGTCGGCCGACGGGCCGGCAAGTCGGCCGGCGGTGAGCCCGAGTACTACCTCGAGGGCGACCTGGCCGCATCCGCCGCCCTCAACCTCGATCTGCATCTCGGCATGGGCGGCAGCGTGCTCTTTCTCGCCGGCAAGATCGATCTGTTCGAGCAGACCTACAACCTCGGGAGCGGTGGGGCGAAGCTGTCCTTCGACTACGTGATCGGCCGCCCGGGAGGCAGCATCACCACCGACCTCGGTGCCATCGACTTCGACCCGGGCGCCTTCATCGAGGCGGTGGTCCGAGGCGACACGGTCACCGAGAAGGGCTACACCGGCGAAGAGGGTGTCGAAGGGAAGACGACGAGCTCCGTGGTCAATCCCGATGCACCGACACCGTCGGGACCAGCCGGGCCGCTGGCCCCCGGCACCACGGACCCGACGGCCGCCGACCGGCTGATCGAGGAGCCGTTCGACATGATGAACGAACCGCACACGCTTCGGCTGGCCCTGGTCGACCCGCCCGCTCTGGACATGGCCAGCAAGACCCCGACCCGGCTCCTGCGCCGGATCAAGACCGAGCGGACCCGGCTGCGCAAGGACCCCGGCCCACACGCCGACATCGCGGAGACGAGAATGCGGGACCTCGACAAGATCGAGGAATCGGCCGAACACGTGCTGGCAGCAGCGGCCAAGATCAACAAGAAGGACCCGTATCTGAGCCCCAAGGTGCCCGGATTCGTCGAGCTCGCGGCCCTGATCTCGGGATACGCCGCCCGCCACCAAGCCACCGACCTGGCGGCCGGTTGGGCCGGCGTCAGCGTCGACCCGGCCAAGCCGGAGACCGTGCTGCACAAGTTCCCGGCACTGGCGGCTGATCCGCTGATCGTCGCCCGGGTCGCCCGCCTGATGGAGAGCGGCATCGACGCGTCGGTGCTGCGCAAGATCGCCGACAACCACCAGCCACGTCAGGCCGAGACGCTGGTCGATCTGTTGCAGTTCCTGGAGACCATGATCGTGAACGGGGCCGTCAACTGGTCGAAGGTGGTCGAGGATCTGGCCATCGGCGGCAACAAGCTCCAAGGCGCCCGCTTCGTCCTGAAGTTCATCGACCAGTACCGCAGCTGGGACGCGATCATGTTCGAGGAGACCGCACCGGCCCGTCGGGGGCGGAGTGGACGGGTCTGGGACGCCTGGATCTCGGGCACCCTGCACGAGTTCAAGTCCTGGCGCTCGTGGGTCAACGACACGACGTTCCTGAAGCAGATGCTCGTCGACTACACCGAGATCATTTCGCAGCGCAAGCTGCCGATGCTGTGGGTGTTCGACAGCGCGGGGATGAGTCGCGACGAGATCCTGGGCCACATGCGCACGGCCCTCGATCGCGTCGCCGACGATCTGCGCAACGGCCGGGAACCCAAGGTCCCCGGATACACGCTGAAGCGTTGCGAGGCGATCAAGAGCCGACTCGACGGGATCGTCTCTCTCGCCAAGTTCCCCACGAGCTGACGTCGCGATGGTCACCCATCGTCGCCCGGGTGTCAGAAGCGGCCTGCTACTGGAGGTAACGTTCCACCGTTTCGACGGGCCGCGCTTCAGCATCATCGGGATCCTGATGCATTTCTGCCCGGGCTCGCCGCTGGCGGAGGAGATCCCAGCACTGATCGAGTTCCTCCTCGATCCGCCGCACCCGTACGAGCTCTGCGTCGTCGGTGATCTCGCCGCGCTGGAGGGCGTCGCGCAGCCGGTGTTCATCGTCGACGAGTCCGCGGATGCGGTGCAAGATGCTGTTCTCATCGGTCATGCGCGTGGTCCTCTCGCTCCGGGCAGAGGCCGACGACCTGCTGCACGACTGTCGGCTCTCATTGCACACCGCGACGCTCGATGGGCATCAGGAGGGGTGCCTCGCTCGGTCTGAGATGAAAGTGGCTCGGTGGCGGGTACACGCGTACCTTGGAAGTATCTGTTGCTGCTGCACGTAGGCAGGAAACCGGCGCATCCGCGCCAGCATGGGGTTGACCGCAGGCTCTCCGCAGCGCTCGTCGAGGCGTTCGTCACGTCGATGAGGCCACCGCGCAGGCTCAGCCGAAGAGGCCGGTCGACGCACCACCCATGAAGCGGATGCCCACCATGACCTCCAGAGACATCCCGAACAACCACTGGAAACCGGTCCCGACACTTGACGAGGCGACCGCCTACGCCTCTCTCAGCCAGCTCGTCTACGCCGACCGGCCCCTTGCCGACACCTTGCAGCGAGTGGCTGTGCTGGCGACTCAGGCGCTGAGCGAAACTCCGGAGGTGTCGCTGACACTCGTCGAGGATGAGCGAGCGTGGACCGCCGCAACCAGCGGACCGGTAGCCCTTGGCCTCGACGCTACGCAGTACGAAACCGCCAGCGGGCCCTGCCTCGATGCCGCCCGATGCGGCGAGACCATCAATGTGACCATGGACGGTCCTGACCAGCCCTACCCTGAGTTTCGCCAGGCGGCGAAGCGGGAGGGTGTCACCCACACGATGTCCATCGGCTTCTCGACCGGTGACCAGGTCATGGGCGCGATGAACATCTACAACTCCACGGGGCGACCCTTCGGTGATGACAGCGACAGGATCGCCAGGGCTTTCGGCGTCTGCGCGGGGATCATTCTGGCCAACGTCGAGCGGTATCGTCTGGCAGCAGCGCGCGCCAGCCACCTTGAAGTCGCGCTCCTGTCCCGCGCCCCGATCGAGCAGGCCAAGGGCATCCTGATGACTCGACATCACTGCACCAGCGAGGAAGCATTCAAGATCCTCCTCAGACTTTCCCAGAATCAGAACGTCAAGCTCAGGGTCATCGCACAGGCCCTCGTGGACCAGGCCACGTCGGCAGGAGTCGAATCCCCTCTGAGCCGAGCAACCCGCCCCGTCGAGTCAAGCTGATGACACCCCGTGGTCGACAGAGGGAGACTCCGTGACGTCCGTGCTCTCCTCACCCTTGTCTCACACGATGGCGGTGACCGCCACGGGCTTGGACAGTCCCGTTGATGTCGATGAGTTGCTCTCAGCTCATCTGTCTTGCGGCGATCGACTCTGTCCCCGGTGCCGAGTACGCCGGAATCACCATCGCCGATCGTCACGGCAGCTGGAGACACGTGCGGCCACCCATCAGCTCGTGCGTCAGAGTCGATGCCCTGCAGTACGAGTTCAGGCAAGGCCCTCGCGGCGACGCCGTCGGAGGACCGTGGCAAGCGCGATCAGACGAGCTCAGCGTCGACATTCGAGGGCCCGTCTACGAGCCGCTCGCCGCCGAGCTCGGGATCATGTCGCAGAGGGGAATCGAGCTCTCCGACGAGTCCGGCCGCATCGCCGGCTTGAACCTCGCCCCCAGGGCGGAGTTGGTTCGATGCCGCCTTCCGACTCGGAATCGGTGCGGTGCCGTCCGTGGCCGGCGTCGGATGCCACACTGGTTGGCTGCCCCGGCCTGACAAGCAGCCCTCAACGGGACCGGATCCGCCCGGCGGGTAAGCCTGCCGGGCGCTGCCCTATAGGACCAGGAACATCGACATGGGGGCAGATCAGCGGACAATTGCTGGACAGCACGACGGCACGGAACCGTACGATGCCTCGATGGCGACTGAAGGGCGCAGTGGCCGCAGCTGGAAGACGCACACGCGGGACCCTTCGCAACAGAACCTGAAGAAGGGATCCGAGGTCGAGCACGGCTCCGGGCCGGAGCTGTTCAAACCGCAGGTGGATCTTTCGTCCCCGGCAGGCATCGTGCGTCTTCAGACGACCGCCGGGAACGCTGCCATCGCCGGTGTCCTTCGGGACCAACCGCATGGATCGACAGACCACGCTGTGCCGGTCCAGCGCGAACCCGACGTGGTGCCGTTCGTCCACAAGAAGCACCGGCCGACGGACGTCGCTTTCGCCGTCAAGTTGGGGAAGTCGGACGCAGCAGACCTGCGCACGAAGAACGTTCTGGGGCTGAAGGACAAGCAGACGATGAACGGCAAGATGGCGTGGTTTCGCGGCGCCGCGCACGATGCCTATGTCGACCAGGTCGCGCCCGCACTCCGCGAATTGCACATGCAGACGCAAATCAACGCGCTCAAGGGTCGCCAGGCCGCCACGACACAGGATTTGCGTTGGCGAGGCGTCTTCGGAGCGAAGCTTTCGAGTTGGCGGCAAGCGATACTCCGCATGGCCGGTGGAATGGAGGACGCGAGGAACTCCTTTCAAGACGCACTGAGTAGCCAAGCGCAAGCCAATGCGCTCATGACGCAGATACTTCTCGCCGCGGTGACGATCGGCTTCGCGGCTGGCTTTGAGCCGCTTCTGTCCGCGACGCTGATGGCGTCGAAGATCGGAGGCACAGCCGCGGAAGTCGCAGAGGCGACGAAACGAGTGAATGCCATCATCGAAAAGGCGGAGAATCCCTTCGTCGCCGCTGTGGGCACCACCGGGAACATCGTCGGCGCTGTGCCGCGTCCTGAGTCGAAAGGCAAAAGCCCGCTGTCATACTTGACAGACACCCTCGAAGCTCTCGAGCGGCACGTTCAAGCGATCGAGGATGCCTTCAGCACGCGGGCCGCGAACGTGGCGCAGCTAGCCGACCATGCTGCCGCGGTGATTGATACCGCACCCCAAGAGAAGATCTACAAAGACCTCTTCGACAAGCTCGACAAGGAAGCATTGGGTGTGGAGTCGCTCAAGGAGCGGCCAGAGCTGGCCCTGGTCCTGGAGCGTTACATGTGGGCGAAGTGGTTCCCCGAGAATTATGTCCCGGATTATCACCCCGAAACAGGCGGATATTGGGAGGCCAAATTCAAGGGTTGGGGAACGGGTCTCGAGGATCACATGAACGATGTCGGGATCTCAAAGCTGGCGGACGTCGACCTCACGGGCCACTGGTACTCGTCGAACTCCTCGGGCTGGGCAGACGACCTCGTCGCTTGGTCGAAAAAATACATGAGCAACGGCGAAAGGTTCAAGAAGTAGTGAGGGAACGACGCCGGCGCGATATCTATCTGCAACGTGACCGACCCGATCCGACGCGACGTGCCGATCGGACTGAGTCCTGTTGTGGGCGGCTCGGAAGGGCCCTGGCGATGAGAACTGAGACCAAACGGAGACGATCCGCGACGTCGCAGGCGGCCCATGCGGCGGCTGACCCGGCGTTCCCTGGTGGGAGTGGCGGAGGATACGAGATTCGAACTCGTGAGGGCGTGAACCCAACCCGCTTTCCAAGCGAGCGCCATAGGCCTCTAGGCGAATCCTCCGCGGAGGAGGTTACCCGGTCGTCGGGCGTCGGGGCGAACCGAGCGTCCGGCACCCTCATCGCACCATCGACAAGCTCAGGGCACGAGGTGGATTGGCCCTTCGACAGGCTCAGGGCACGGGCGGTTGATCCTTCGACAGGCTCAGGGTGCGGGCTGCTGGTCCTTCGACAAGCCGGGGCACGAGGTGGATTGGCCCTTCAACAGGCTGAGGGCACGAGGTGGATTGGCCCTTCGACAGGCTCAGGGCGCGAATCGTCGGCTGCTCGGCTGGGTCAGTGAGCACGTAGCGGCATCCCCTACACTGGGCGTTGGTCCCCCGTGTGGCGTTACCTCGCCCAACTCCCCCAGGGTCGGAAGACAGCAAGGGTAAGTGAGCTCTGTCGGGTGCGCGGGGGACCGTTCACGTCTCCGTACCGGCGCGCAGCTACTTCTTGACCAGCTTCCCGGACCCGCTGATGGACTCGCTGACCTGCGGATCGCCGGAGTACGTCACCGTGCCGCTGCCGCTGATGGTGGCCTTCAGCTCGGTACTCACCGTCAGCAGTATCTCGCCGCTGCCCGAGACATCCGCCACGGCCCGCTCGGTCGCCAGCTGGCTCGCCTCGTGCCGTCCCGAGCCGGACACCGACACGTTCTGACTGCCCGCGGTCCCGGTGACCACGACCACGCCGGAGCCGCTGATCTCGCTGCTCAGCGCGTCCACGGTCAGGTCGTTGGCCGTGATCGTGCCCGATCCGGAGAGGACCAGACCCTCGAGCTTCGGCATCGTCACCCGGTAGCGGATCGGGCTGACCGAGCGCAGCCCGAGGCCCGCCTTCCGGTCGAGCCGCAGGGTGCCGTCCTTGACGTCGCTGGTCAGATTCGGGATCACGTTGTCGTCCGCCTCGATGGTCAACGACTCGGTGTCGCCCTGCACCACGACCAGGTCACCGACGTTCGGCCAGGTCGACCTTGGTGAAACCGCTCACCTGCCGGGTCTCACTCGCCGCCTTGCCGGAGCCCGGCACGACGTTGCACGCCGTCAGTCCCAGCGCGACGAAGATCGTCGCCGCGACAACTCTGCTCGTGGATCTCATGGGTCCGCCTCCCCAGGCCACCCCGATTCAAGCACCTGCCGGCCGCGGCGTCACCTGCCTTGCGAACCGCGCACCCGCTCCAGCAGCCCGATCGCGTCGTACGGCGCCCGTACCTTCGCGTCGTTGTCGCAGTAGACGTACACGTCCTGACCCGCCGCCAACCAGCCGCGAACCCGCTCCGCCCAGATGTCGAGCGCCTCGTCGGTGTACCCGCTGGCGTACAGCTCGGTGTCGCCGTGCAGCCGGACGTACCGGAAGTCGGCGGTGTCCAGATCGAACACCGGCCAGGTGCCCGGACTGTCGGCCCACACCATCGCCACCCCGTGCTTTCGCAGTACGGCTGCGCAGGCCGGATCGCGGAACGACTCGTGCCGCGGCTCCACGCAGTGCCGGATCCGCTGCCGGGGATGCTCGGCCTTGGTGAGCGCTCGATCCTCGGGGATCCGGGCGTCATGACCCAGCGCCAGCTTCGCCGCCTGACCGGTGGTTCGCGGCAGCTGGGCGAAGAAGCGGTCCATCCGGTCGGCGTCGAAGCCGAGGTTCGGCGGCAGCTGCCACAGGATCGGACCCAGCCGACGCCCCAGCGCCAGCACGCCGCTGGCGAAGAAGTTCGCCAGCGGGATCTCGATCTCGTTCAGCTTCTTCATGTGGGTGATGAACCGGCCACCCTTGACCGCGAACACGAAGTCCTCCGGTGTCTGCTCCGCCCACGACGCGAAACTCGACGGCCGCTGCAGCGAATAGAACGAGCCGTTGATCTCGACCGAGTTCAGCTGTTCGGCGACGTAGCTCAACTCGCGCTTCTGCGTCAGCCCTTTCGGGTAGAACGTGCCCCGCCATGGTTTGTACGTCCAGCCGGAGATCCCGATCCGCGCTTCAGCGGTCACCGTATTGGCCCTTCGACAGGCTCAGGGCACGAACTGGATGGCGCGGGCGCGTGGTCGGCCCCGACAGGCTCAGGGCACGAACTGGTTGGCGCGGGCTCAGGGCACGAACGCGAGCTAGAACGAGCGGACACCTTCGACCAGCCGGTCGAAGACTGCGTCCAGGTCGTCGTCGACGACCTGCTGATCGGGATGCGCGTCGTACCAGGCGACCTGGTCGACGGCCGCGTCGAAGTAGCTGATCGTGGTGGCGAACTCCGGCACCAGGGCCTGCACCTTCGCGCAGTCGAAGACCATCGAGTGCGCCTTGTCGCCGACCAGGCCCGGCCCGAGGTCCGGGCTGACCTTCGCGATGGTCTCCGACGCCACGTGCACCAGCTCCGGTTCGACCCCGGCCGCGTGCCCGAGCCAGGTGTAGATCTGGTTCCAGGTCGGCGCGTGGGTTCCGGTGATCGTGAACGCCTCGCCCAGCGACAACGGATTCGCCAGCAGCCCGACGAACGCCACCGCGAAGTCGTCGCTGTGGGTCAGCGTCCACTGCGTCGTGCCGTCGCCGTGCACCACGACCGGCTTGCCGGCCCGCATCCGCGCCACGTCGGTCCAGCCGCCGATGGTCGGGAACAGCGTCACGTCGTAGGTGTGCGACGGCCGCACGATGGTGGCCGGGAAGCCCTGCTCCCGGTACGCGTCGATCAGCAGGTCCTCGCAGGCGATCTTGTCCCGGGAGTACTGCCAGAACGGGTTGTGCAGCGGGGTCGACTCGGTGACCGGCACCCGGGACGGCGGCTTCTGGTACGCCGAGGCGGAGCTGATGAACACGTACTGCCCGGTGCGGCCGGCGAACCGGGCGATGTCGGCCTCGACCACGTCGGTGGTGAAGGCGCGGAACTGGGCGACCGAGTCGAACTCGCGGTCCCCGAGCGCCTCGTCCACCGCGGCCGCGTCACCGGCGTCGGCGACCAGCGTCTCCACCTCGTCCGACAACGGCCGGGTCGAGGACTTGCCTCGGTTGAGCACGGTCACCTGGTGCCCGCGGGCGACCGCCAGCCGTACGCTCGCGGTGCTGATGATGCCGCTGCCGCCGATGAACAGGATGCGTTTGGATGTCACCCGCTCATCCTCGCATCGCCGCCGGGGCGACGATTCAGAGCGTCACCCGCAGGATCTGGTCGTCGCCGTTGCCCGGCGTGCTGCGGCCGTCGGTGTTGCTGGTCGTCACCCACAGATCGCCGTTCGGGGCGACCACGGCGTTGCGGATCCGGCCGTAGTCGCCGGTGAAGTGCCGGGTCGGCTTGCCCGCCCGGGTGCCGTCGAGCGGCACCGCGTAGAGGCAGCGGCCCCGCAGCGCCCCGACGAACGCCGTCGACCGGGTGATCGCCAGGCCGGCCGGGGAAGCCTCGGTGACGTCGTTCCAGGTGTAGGTCGGCTGGACGAAGTCGTCGTCGTTCGACCGCCCCTCCACCTCGGGCCAGCCGTAGTTGCCGCCGCGGACGATGAGGTTCAGCTCGTCGGCCTTCTTGTCGCCGAACTCGCTCGCCCACAACCGGCCCTGCGCGTCGAACGCCAGCCCCTCGATGTTGCGGTGCCCATAACTCCAGGTGCGGTTGCCGAACGGGTTCCCCGGGGCCGCCTTGCCGTCGGCCGTGAGCCGCAGGATCTTGCCGGTGAGCGCGTCCCGGTCCTGCGCGGTCTCGGCCTGCTCCGCGTCCCCGGTGGACAGGAACAACGTCTGGTCCGGTGCGAACAGCAGCCGGCCGCCGTGGTGGTGCACGCCGCTGGTCGGGATGTCGGTCAGCAGGGCCTTCGGCCGCCCGACCCGACCGCCGCTCAGACTCACCCGGACGAGCCGGTCGTCGGAGCCGGTGGTGATGTAGGCGTACAGCGTCTCCTCGTCGCCGGGCGCCAACGCGATGCCCATCAGGCCACCCTCGCCGGCCCCGCTCGGCGGTACGACCCCGGCGACCTCGCCGAGGATCGACTGCTTGCCGTCGGCGGAGATCCGCAGGATCCGGCCGGTGTTGCGTTCGGAGACCAGTGCCGCGCCGGACTTCAGGAACGCGAACCCCCACGGCACCTCGATGTTGCGCGCGATCACCCCGGCCACCTTGGGCTCGACGCTGGTCTCCGCCGGGCTGGGCTTCGGCGTCGATCTGGGCGTACGGGTCGGGCTGGGGCTGGGTGTGGACGTGCTCGGCGTCGCGCTGGCTGACGGACTGGGAGTCGGGCTGGGAGTCGGCGCGACCGGCGGCGCGGGGGTGTCCGCGCTGCAGCCGGTCACCGCCCCGACGGCGGCCGCAGCGGACAGGCCGAGGAATCCGCGCCGGGTCGTCATCATCCGATTCTCTCCAGTCCGATCAAGGGCGGCCAGTGGATCCTCGTCGGCCCTGCCTGGTGTCCGAGACAGGGCATAGGGTGCAGGCGTGGAAGATCTGGACGGCGAGTTCGACCGGCTGCCCGCCGGGGACGAGCTCCTCGACCAGCCGGTCGACCACACCCAGTCCGAGGCCCTGTTCGGCGAGTCGCACCCGGCGGAGTCGGCTCCGCTGGCGCTCTATCGGCGCTACCGGCCCGACACGTTCGCCGACGTGATCGGCCAGGAGCACGTCACCGAGCCGCTGCAGCGGGCGCTGACCAACAACCGGGTCAACCACGCGTACCTCTTCTCCGGCCCGCGCGGCTGCGGCAAGACCACCTCGGCCCGCATCCTGGCCCGCGCGCTCAACTGCGAGCAGGGCCCGATCGCCGAGCCGTGCGGGGAGTGCCAGTCCTGCCGCGACCTGGCCCGCGGCGGGCCTCGGGCAGCATCGACGTGATCGAGATCGACGCCGCCAGCCACGGCGGCGTCGACGACGCCCGGGACCTGCGGGAGCGGGCGTTCTTCGCGCCGGTCGTCGAGCCGCTACAAGATCTACATCGTCGACGAGGCGCACATGGTCACCACGCCAGGGCTTCAACGCCCTGCTGAAGCTGGTCGAGGAACCGCCGCCGCACGTCAAGTTCATCTTCGCGACCACCGAGCCGGACAAGGTGATCGGCACCATCCGGTCGCGGACCCACCACTACCCGTTCCGGCTGGTGCCGCCGCGGGTGCTCGGCGACTACCTCGCCAAGCTGTGCGCGGCCGAGGGGATCGCGGTCGAGCCGGCCGTGCTGCCGCTGGTGGTCCGGGCCGGAGCCGGCTCGGTCCGCGACTCGTTGTCGGTGCTCGACCAGCTGCTCGGGGGCGCGGACGAGAACGGGCGTGGAGTACCGGCAGGCGGCGGCGCTGCTGGGCTACACCCCGGACTCGTTGCTGGACGAGTTCGTCGACGCGTTCGCGGCCGGGGACGCCGGCGGGGTGTTCGCCTGCGTGGACAAGGTGATCGAGGTCGGCCAGGATCCCGCGCCGGTTCGCCGAGGACCTGCTGCGCCGGCTGCGCGACCTGGTGATCGTCGCCGCGGTGCCGGACGCGCTCACCTCCGGGCTGGTCGACGTGGCCGCCGACCAGGCCGAACGGCTCGGCTCCCAGGCCGCCGCGCTCGGCCCGGGTGAGCTGACCCGGGCCGCCGAGGTGATCGCCGTCGGGCTGACCGACATGCGCGGCACCACCGCCCCGCGGCTGCACCTGGAGCTGATGTGCGCCCGGGTGCTGCTGCCCGGCGCCGACGTCGACGACCGCGGCATGCACGCCCGGCTCGACCGGCTCGAGCGCCGGATGGGGATGACTCGGCTCGCTCGGCTCGGCGCCGCCCGAGGTCGCTCCGGCACCCGAGCCCGCCGCCGCGACCAGATCGACGAGCCGGCCGCGTCGGTGCCGACCCAGGTCACCGAGATCGTCGGGGAGGCGGAGCCGCCGTCACGGGCGTACCGAGCCGGGACCGACCGCACCGCCCGAACCGGAGCCCGCCGACCCGGCTTCCTCGACGGAGGCGCCCGCCGACCCAGGCGGCCCAGACCACGGCAACACCCGACCAAGGCGTCGCCGCCCGAGCCGACCCAGACCGCGCCGCAGAACGGGACGCTGACCGTCACCGACGTCCGCCGGCTGTGGCCCGAGGTGCTGGAGGAGGTCAAGGGCAAGCCGCCGGTTCACCTGGATCCTGCTCAGCCAGAACGCCCACGTCGCCGATCTCCGCGACGGGGTGCTGATGCTCGCCATGGCCAGCGTCGGGCCGCGGGACAGCTTCGCCAAGGGCGGCAGCGAGGACGTCCTGCAGGAGGCGCTGATCGACGTCCTCGGTGCCGACTGCAAGATCGAGACCATGGTCGACCCCGGGCAGCGGCTCGAGCTCGCGGACCCAGCCCGGAGGCGGCTGCGCCGGTGGAACCGCCCGCCGCGGAGGTGCGCGGAGGTCGCCCGAGCGCGCCGGAGCCGCCACCGGCGGGCGACCGAGGCCCGCGAGCAGGCCCGGCAGCTGCGTCCGGCCGACCCGGAAGGCGGCCGGACCGGATCCGACCGCCGTCGACGAGCGCGACGCGGCCGCCGGCCGGACGACGTCGAGCTCGATCGAGTCCGGCGAGTCCACCACCGAGCTGCTGGCTCGCCATCTCGGCGCGGAGATCATCGCCGAGGAGGAACGGGCCACCTAAGCTGGCTGGGCGTACATCCATCCACTCAGATCCACTCAGACCGGAGCGCAAGTGATTCCCAGCGAAGGCGACATGTCCGGCCTGCTGGCCCAGGCCCAGGCGATGCAGCAGCAGCTGCTCCAGGCCCAGCAGGAGCTGGCCGAGACCGAGGTCGAGGGCACCGCCGGCGGTGACCTGGTCACGGCGACCGTCACCGGGACCGGTGAGCTGGTCGGGCTGGTCATCAAGCCGGAGGCCGTCGACCCGGAGGACACCGAGACCCTGGCCGACCTGGTCGTCGCCGCGATCCGCGACGCCAACAACAAGGCCCAGGCGCTGGCCGCCGCAAGCTCGGTCCGCTCGCCGGCGGTCTCGGCGGCGGCGCCGGGCTGCCGTTCTGACCGAAGGAACGCGAAGCCGGTGTACGAGGGTCCGGTCCAGGACCTGATCGACGAGCTCGGCCGCCTGCCCGGGATCGGGCCGAAGAGCGCCCAGCGGCTGGCGTTCCACATCCTCGCCGCCGACCCCGACGACGTGATCCGGCTGGCCGACGTCCTGAAGCTGGTCAAGGAGACGGTCAAGTTCTGCGAGGTCTGCTTCAACGTCGCCGAGGACACCCAGTGCCGGGTCTGCCGCGACCCGCGCCGCGACGCAGCATCATCTGCGTGGTCGAGGAGTCCAAGGACGTCGTCGCGGTGGAGCGGACCCGGGAGTTCCGCGGCCGCTACCACGTGCTCGGCGGCGCCATCAGCCCGATCGACGGCATCGGGCCCGACGACCTGAAGATCCGCGAGCTGTGCCTGCGGCTCGCCGACGGCACCGTCACCGAGGTCATCCTGGCCACCGACCCCAACCTCGAGGGCGAGGCCACCGCCACCTACCTGAGCCGGCTGCTGCTCCCGATGGGCGTCAGGGTCAGCCGGCTCGCCAGTGGGCTGCCGGTGGGCGGCGATCTGGAGTACGCCGACGAGGTCACCCTCGGGCCGCGCCTTCGAGGGCCGCCGCTACGTCGACGCGTAGCCCTTCGTGCCCTGAGCTTGTCACTCGTGCCCTGAGCTTGTCGAAGGGCCACGTGGGGTAACCCTCTGATCAACATCGCTCGGAGATCGCCATGCGCCCTTCGACAAGCTCAGGGCACGCACCACCCACTGCGCCATGGGCCCTTCGACGAGCTCAGGGCACGTCACTGCGCCATGGGCCCTTCGACGAGCTCAGGGCACGCGGTCGGGCGGGCTCAGACCTCGACGGTCGGGTCCTCGGAGTGGTGGACGCCGAGGGACTCGCAGGCGCCGTTGAGGATCCGCTGCACCGCGAGGGTGTCGTCCAGGGGCATGACGGAGCTCTCGGTGCGGCCTTCGCGGAGGCACTCGGTGACCTCGATCAGCTCGTGGGCGTACCCCTGGCCGAGCGGGCGGCCGGACGATCTCCTCCGGGTCCCGACCCTTGCGGTGCAGCACGATCCGGGAGGGGTGGTGGAACCGGGGCGGGATGTCGATCCAGCCCTCGGTGCCGAAGATCCGGGCCGCCCCGGGCGTCTGGTGCCGCAGCGAGCCGAGCACGGTGGCGGCGCGGCCGTCGTCGTAGCCGAGCAGCAGCCCGACCTCCCACTCGACCCCGGTGGGCGCCAGCGAGCCGGTGACCTCGACCCGGTCGGGGACGCCGAGGAAGTACTGGGCGAACGAGACCGGATAGACCCCGAGGTCGAGCATCGCCCCGCCGCCCTGCGCCGGGTCGAACAGCCGGTCCGACTCGTCGTACGGCCGGTCGACCCCGAGATCGGCCTGGAGCTGCCGGACCTCCCCGATCGCGCCGTCGTCGATCAGCGCCCGCGCGGCGACGATCGCCGGCTGGAACCGGGTCCACATCGCCTCCATCGCGAACACCCCGGCCGCCCGGGCGGTCGCCACGACCTGCTCGGCCCCGGCCACGGTGGCGGTGAACGTCTTCTCGACCAGCACCGCCTTCCCGGCGGCGATGGCGGCGAGGGCGATCGTCAGGTGCTGCGGGTGGGGCGTGGCGATGTAGACGACGTCGATGCCCGCGTCGGCGATGAGTTCCCCGTACGAGCCGTACGAGCGCGCCAACCCGTGCTCGGCGGCGAAGGCCGCGGCTCGATCGGCCGAGCGGGACGCCACCGCGACCGCCTCGGCACCGGGCACCTGGGCGAAGTCAGCGACCACCTTCGCCGCGATCCGTCCCGGTCCGACGATGCCCCAGTTGACCGTCTCCGCGCTCACCGCCTCACTGTAGGGCGGCGCGGCCGCATGACATCGGTCGGTGTCGCATCCGGACCGCGACCGTGGCGGAATAGTTCCTGGCGTCGTCCGCCGGGGACTCGTAGATCCCGTTTACGGCGTCCGCGTACACGGTAAGGCAGTATTCGTCTGAGTGGCCGACGATGATGTGGGCCGAAATGAGGAGACCCGATGACATTGAATCGTCGCCAGATCTTGCAGGCCGGCCTCGGGCTGGCCGCAGTCGGGGGTCTGAGCAGCTGCGCCGGACTGACCGGCGGCGGCGGTGGCGGGCAGGCTCCCCCCAGTGGTAGCGGCGGTGGCGGTGGCGAGAAGGTCACCTTGACCTTCGTCAACTGGTCGGGTGACACCGAGAAGAAGGCCTGGGACGAGATGATCGCGGCCTTCCAGAAGGAGAATCCGAACATCACCGTGAAGACCGACACGGTGCCGTACGCGAGCGTGGCGACCAACATCGACTCGCGCTTCCAGTCGGGTAAGCCACCGGACCTGTTCCGGGTGTCCTACATCGACATCGGTCAGTACACCAGTCAGGACGTCCTGCTCGACGTCTCCGGCACCTTCGACCAGGCCAAGATCGACGCGTTCGTGCCCGGCCTGTGGGAAGGCATCGTCTTCGACGGCAAGCCGTACGGCGTGCCGCACCAGATCGACTGCACCGCGTTGCTCTACCGCAAGGACTCGTTCCAGGCGGCCGGCATCACCGACGTCCCGACGACGCTGGACGAGGCCTGGACGTGGGACGAGTTCGCCACGGTCGCCGACAAGCTGAAGGGTGTGGTCAAGGGGCGGCAGTCCCCGTTCATCTACGACTGGCAGGCCGCGGGTGCCTACCGCTGGCTGAGCTGGCTCTTCCAGGCCGGCGGCAACCTGCTCGGGCCCGACCTCAAGTCACCCGCGATCGACTCCGATGCCGGCCGCAAGACCGTCGAGTTCACCCAGAGCTTCTTCACCAAGGGCTGGGTGGCCAAGAACACCTCGGTCAAGGCGACGACCTACCCCGACAACGAGTTCAACGCCGGCACGGTCGCGATGGCCTTCGCCGGCAGCTTCCTGGTCCCCGGCATCAACAGCGGCGTGGGCAAGAAGTTCGAGTACGCCTCGACGGTGATGCCGCGTGACGTCAACGCGGCGACCGATCTGGGCGGGAACGCGGTCGTGGCCGCCAAGGACGGCAAGAACACCGAGGCGGCGTCGAAGTTCCTGGAGTTCATCGTCCGCGAAGATCAGATGAAGGCCTTCTGCGAGAAGACCAACGTGCTGCCGACGCTGAAGTCGCTGACCGAGACCAAGCTCGACTACAAGATCCGTCCCGACCTGATGGAGCCGTTCGTGCTGCAGGGCTCGACGATCACGCCGGAGCAGGTCCGGCAGGTGACGGTGCCGCAGTTCGCCAAGCTGAACACCGTGCTGCAGAACGAGCTGGAGAAGGCCTTCCTCGGTGGGAGGAACGCACCGGACACGGTCAAGGCGCTGGCTGACGCGGTGCAGCGGGCCTCGGCGTGACAGCCACGCCCGCGGCACCATCGCTGGCTCCGCAGCGCACCCGCGGCGGCGCCGGCGGCCGCGGGCCCCGGCGGGCACGCTGGGACAAGTCGGCGGTGCTCTTCCTGGCGCCGGCGCTGCTGCTGGCGCTGGCGTTCCTGGTCGCTGCCGCTGGTCGGCGCCTTCGTCTACTCGACGGCGCGGATCGCCGCCCTCAGCGGCCGGGTCACCTGGGTGGGTTTCGCCAACTACGCCACGATGTTCAGCGATCCGACCTTCTTCCGGTCGCTGCTGAACACCGCGGTCTTCATCGTGCTCACCGTTCCGCTGAGCATGGCGGTGGGGCTGGCCCTGGCGGTGCTGATGAACTCGGTGCTGCCCGGGCGCAAGCTGTTCCGCACCCTGATCTATCTGCCGCTGGTGATCTCGGGCGTGGCCGTCGGCATCATCGGCACCTTCTTCTTCAACGAGACCATCGGCGTGCTGAACGCCTTCCTCGGCGGCGCCGGCATCCCCTGGCAGTCCAACGGGGTGGCGGCCTTCGCCTCCGTCGTGTTGGTGACGCTGTGGATCCGGGTCGGCTTCACCATGATCATCTACCTGGCCGGGCTGCAGGGGGTGCCGGCCGAGCTCTACGAAGCGGCCCAGGTCGAGGGCGCCAACGGGTGGCAGCGGTTCCGCTACATCACCTTGCCGCTGCTCGGACCGGCGACGTTCTTCCTGCTGATCATGAACGTGATCTACTCCTTCCAGGTCTTCGACACCGTCTTCGTGCTCACCAACGGCGGGCCGGGGGTGTCGACCGAGGTGCTCGGGACGTACGCGTACAAGACCGCCTTCGGAGCCGCCCGTGATCAGGGCTACGGATCCGCCATCGGCGTGGTCATCTTCTTGCTGACGTTGGGCTTCACCGTGATGCAGTGGCGGTTCAACCGGACCCGGGACGAGGTCGCCTGATGGCCACCATCGCCGCGCCCTCGGTCGCCCAACCGGTCGCCACCACCGCTCCGGCGGGCCGGCGCCGCGGCGGTCGCCGAGCCGGGCTGATCGTCCGGATCATCCTGGCCGCCGTGGTCGGGATCGTGATGGCGTTCCCGCTCTGGGTGATGCTCGTCGCCGCCTTCTCCGGGGAACGGTCCCTCACGGGCGGCTTCCAGCTGATCCCGCAGCGGATCTCCGTCGACAACTTCGAGCGGGTGTTCGCGGCCTGGCCGGTGCTGGACTGGTTCGTGAACTCGCTGGCCATCACCTTGATCACCACCTTCCTCACGGTCGCCGTGAGCGTGCTGGCCGGCTACGCCTTCGCCAAGTTGCGGTTCCCGGGCAAGACGGTGATCTTCCTGCTGCTGCTGGCCACGATGATGATCCCGACCCAGGCGATCCTGGTGCCGCAGTTCCGCATCGTCAACAGCCTCGGACTGATCGGCACCTTCTGGGCGGTGATCATCCCGGCGGCCGCCGCCACCTTCGGCATCTTCTTGGCCCGGCAGTTCATGCTGGCCATCCCGGACTCCATCATCGAGGCGGCCAAGATCGACGGCGCCGGGTCGTTGCGGATCTTCTGGAGCATCGTGCTGCCGTTGTGCAAGCCGCTGCTGGCCGTGCTCACGCTGCTGAGCGTGATGTATCAGTGGAACGACTTCCTGTGGCCGCTGATCGCCCTCAAGGACCCGGCGCTCTACACCCTGCCCATCGGGCTGCAGTTCCTGCAGGGGCAGTACCAGACCGACTACGGCGCCTTGATGGCCATGACGTTGATCTCGGTCGCCCCGCTGGTGATCTTGTTCCTGGTGTTCCAGCGGTTCTTCGTCCAGGGTCTGGCGACCACCGGGATCCGCTGAATCCAGCTGAATCCAGCCGACCGGTTCGTTCCGAAGGACTCTCGTTGGGTAAGAAGCACATCTGAGACTCTGGATTCGAGGTAGGACGCGTGACCGACAACGCCGAGGCCACCAAGGTGGCCGAACTGATCAAGGGCATCCACACCTGCATGTTCACCACCGTCGACGAGAGCGGCCGGTTCATCAGCCGACCGATGGCCCAGCAGGAGGTGGAGTTCGACGGTGACCTGTGGTTCTTCGCCGAGCGGGACTCCCGCAAGGTCGCGCAGCTGGCCGCGAACCCGCAGGTCGGCATCACGCTGGCCTCCGGCGCCACCTGGGTGTCGCTTCACGGCACCGGTGAGGTGGTCGAGGACGACGCGAAAGCCCGCGAGCTGTGGAACGCGGTGGTCGAGGCCTGGCTGCCGCAGGGAGCCGAGGATCCCAACACCGTACTGATCAAGTTCCACGCCGAGTCGGCGGAGTACTGGGACACCCCGGGCGGACGGATCGCGTCGGTGATCAGCTTCGTCAAGGCCAAGGCGACCGGTGAACCGTACTCCGGCGGAGAGAACGAGACCGTCCGACTGTGAGCGAAGCGGTCGCAGCCGAGCGAACCGACGGTGGCGCCGGGGATCCCGTGGTGGAGCTGCTCATCGTGGGCGGCGGACCGGCGGGACTGGGGGTCGCCCGCGGCTACCGCGAGGCCGGCGGCGCCGGCTCCGTGCTGCTGGTCAGCGCGGACGACCACGCGCCGTACGCCCGCCCACCGCTGACCAAGGACTACCTGCGCGGGGAGAGCGGCGCCGAGGACCTGCCGCTCGCGCCCGACAGCTGGTACGTCGAGCAGCAGGTCGAGCTCCGGCTGAGCACCCCGGTGACCGGGGTCGACCCGCAGCGGCGACGCGTGACGCTGACGAACGGCGAGGTGTTGGGGTACCGCTCGCTGGCGCTGGCGACCGGGTCCTCGCCCGTGGCGCTGCCGGTGCCGGGTGGCGACAGTCCGGGCATCATCTACGTCCGGGACCGGCACAGCGGGGAGGCCCTGCGCGGCGCGGCCGAAGCGGAACGGCGGATCGTGGTGATCGGCTCCGGCTTCATCGGCTGCGAGGCGGCGGCCAGTCTGGCCCGACGCGGGAGCGCGGTGACCCTGGTGACCGACGAGGAGGTGCCGCACGCCAAGCGGCTGGGCGCGGCCGCCGGCGCCCGCGTCTCGGACTGGCTCGTCCGAGAAGGCGTCGAGCTCGTGCTGGGCGACGGCGTCCGCTCGCTGTCGAGCACCGACGGCGCGTGGCGGATCGACCTCGAGAGCGGCCGTACCCTCACGGCGGAGACTCTCGTCAGTGGCAGCGGAGCACGACCGAACCTGGCGCTGGCCGAGGCCGCCGGACTCGTGCTGGAGGGCGGTGGCGTCCGGACTGACGCGTCGCTGCGGAGCTCCGACCCGGCGATCTGGGCGGCCGGGGACCTCGCCAACGCCCACAACCCGGCGGCCGGCCGGTCGCTGCGGGTCGAGCACTGGGGTGAGGCCGAGAGCATGGGAGAGATCGCCGGCGCCAACATCGCCCGGGCGCACGGCTCCGGCGACTCCGGATCCGACCAGCGCTGGGAGCAGGCGCCCGGGTTCTGGTCCGGGATCGGCGACCACGTGCTGAAGTACTCGGCCTGGGGGGACGGGTACGACCGGGACGAGCTCGTCGAGCACGACGGTGGCTGGGCCGTCTGGTACGGGAAGGACGACGTCCTGGTCGGGGTCCTGGCCTGCGACTGGGACGAGGCCTACGAACGCGGCCAGGAGCTCATCGAGAGCGGTGCCGGCTTCGACCAGGCGCTCGCGGAGCACCGGCCCGAGGCGGCGCCGCGCTCATGATCACCGGTTCGCGTCGCGACGTCGTCCTGTCGACTCAGCGGCAACGCGTCCGGCAGTTGATCATGGCGGCTCCGAGGTGATCGAGGTCCCGGACTTCGAGGCGCTGTACCGCGAGCGGCCCGATCCCTGGCAGGTCGGCTCGAGCTTCTACGAACAGCGCAAGCTCGGTGTGGTGCTGGCCGCCCTCGGCCGCCCCCGCTACCGGGCCGGCTGGGACCCGGCCTGCGGCACCGGGCACCTGGCCGCCGGTCTCGCCGAGCGCTGCGACACCGTGCTGGCCACCGACGTGGCCGAGACGGCGGTCCGACTGGCCGCCGTGACCTGTGCGGAGTCGCCCAACGTGACGCTGCGGCCCTGGCGCTTCCCCGTGGACGGGTCGCCGCCGTCGACCGGACCGTTCGACCTCGTGGTGCTGAGCGAGTTCCTCTACTACCTGGGCGACGACGAGCGAGCCGAGATCGGGTCGCTCGTCGACGCCGCGACCACCGCGGATGCCGAGCTGCTGGCCGTGCACTGGCGGCCCGAACCCCACGACGCCTGGCTGAGCGGGGCCGCGGTCCAACAGGAGCTCGCCCGGACCCTCACCGACCGGGGGTGGCGGTCGAGCTACCGATTCGAGGACGAGGAGTTCGTGCTCGCCGGCTGGCGCCGGACCGACGGAGCCGGCGGTCGGCAGGGTGGTGGCGGTGACTGACTCGCCGCTGAGCCGGCTGACACCGTTCCCGGCTGCGATCGACCTGGACCCGGCGTACGACCGGCACGCACCCGCCCCCGATGCGCTCCGGCGCACGTTGTCCGAGATCGCCGCCGCCCGGGACTGGGCCGCAGCCGACTGGCCCGAGCTGATCTCGGGCCTGCTGGCAATCGGCCGCACCGACGTCCCGCTGTCCCGGCTGGCCGAAGGTCACATCGACGCCCTCCGGATCCTCGCTCAGGCCGGGTCCGAACCGGTCCCCGGCGCGCTGTACGGGGTGTGGGCGTCCCGGTCCCAGCAGTCCGGCGTTCGCGGCCGGGAGCGCGGCGAGGGGCTGGTGCTGGACGGCACCATCCGGTTCGCCTCCGGCGCCGGGGTGCTGGATCGGGCCCTGGTGCCGGTCTGGCTCGACGCGGACCGACATGTGCTGGTCGATCTGGCTGTCGATCGGCAACCGGTCGACAGCAGCCAGTGGGCGACGACGGCGATGGAGGTCAGTCGCTCGCACTCGGTCGCCCTCGACGCGGTGACCGTCGGCGCCGACGCCCGGATCGGGCCGATCGACTTCTATCTGGCCCGGCCGGGCTTCTTCCCCGGCGGGGTGGGGGTGGCCGCCTGCTGGGCGGGCGGCGCGGCACGGATCGTCGATCTCTGCCGAGCGCGCTCGAACCCGCCGACCCCGGCGCAGCAGCCCCGACTGGGCCGGATGCGGATAGCGTTGGCGTCGGCGGGTGCATTGGTGCACACCGCCGCCCATCGACTGGCGGCGATGCTGGCCGTGCCGGACCCTGATCCCCACGAGATCCAGGCCGTCAGCACCGAGACGCGGGCGGGGGTCGGTGCCGCGGTGGAGGTGGTGCTGACCGAGGCCCTCCGGGTGGCCGGACCGGCCGGACTGGCGTTCGACCGGGATCTGACCCGGGCAGTGCACGACCTGCAGCTCTACGTGCTGCAGCAGAACGCCGACGCCGACGAGCGCTTCCTCGGCGGCCCGGACCCGCTGTCTTAATCGAGCCGGCGGCGCGGCAGGAACTTCGGTCGCCGGTCCTCGCTCCACGTCACCGCGCGGCGTTCCCGCTCGAGCTCTCCGGCCGCGATCAAGGCCTGCTGCCGCAGCCGCCCCCGGTCCGCGAGCTCCTGCATCTTCTGCACGCCGGCCCGCTGGGACGCGAGCACCTCGTCGACGAGCTGCTCGTCGACGGCGATCCCGTACGCGTCGGCGAACACCGCCATCCGGTGCCGGCGACGCGGCCGACTGGGCATCCCCAGCACGCCCTGCCAGTAGCTGCGGTCGCGGAACGGGGCGAGGAAGTGCAGCGCGTACGCGATGTCGGTGCGCCGGCTGCCGACCGTCGCGTACTCCCAGTCGATCAGGCCGACCAGCTGACCGTCCCGCCAGACCAGGTTCCAGGGTCCGACGTCGCCGTGGCAGATGATCTCGTCGGGCCCGCCGGTGCCGGTCTGGCCGTCGTACCACTGCACCGGCTCGGTGGGCTCCCAGTCGGCGACCGCGTCGTGGTAGCGGCGCAGCAGCTGGGCCACGTCGGCCACGGCCGAATCGGTACCCACCAACAGGCAGGCGTCGTCGCCGGATGCGCCGTCGATGAAGCCGAGCAGCTCGTGGTCGGCGGTCAGACCCAGCGGCCGCGGCACCTCGGGGAAGCCCGCTTCGTGCAGGTGGTTCAACAGGGCGTGCACCGAGGCCGTCCAGGCTTCGCGGGGATAGCGCACGGCCTCACCGAGTCGCACCACCACGCGATCGGCGCGATCCTGCAGCACCCGCTCGGCCGCGGCCTCCGCGCTCAACTACCGCTCGAATCGGAGCGGAACTTGCCCGCCACGATCGAGATGGTGATCGGGATCCAGATCAGCCACCAGAAGTGCCAGCCGGTGGCGAACGAGGCGAGCAGCCAGAGCGGCCAGGCCACAGCGGTCGCGACCATCATCGCGGTGGACCAGTTCGAGCTGACCGCCGGCGTCGAGGGCTGCGGCCGCTGCGCGGGCACGCTCGGGGCCGACGGGGTCGAGGCGGCGGCGGGATAGCTCGGCCACGGCGACGACATCGGCGCCACGCCCTTCAGCGTGTCGGGTCGGGGCTCGGGCAGATCGGAGAACAGCGGCTCCAGGTCGGCGGCGGTCTTCGCGGCCAGCGCGATCCCGATCCGGTCGTCGAACTCGTCCTGCGAGAGCCGGCCCTGCGCCAGGTGCTCGCGCAGACAGGTCGCGGCCTGGTCGCGGTCGGAGTCCCCGATGCGCTGCGGAACGTGTTCGGTCACACGGCAAGTATCGCCGCGCGCCGACGAATCGGTGCGTCAACCCTCGGGCACTAGAGTGGCTGCGGCGTCCAGGGGTGCCGAGCGATGAGGAGGATGCGGCGTGGGCCGCGTAGTGCAGAAGTACGGTGGCTCGTCCGTCGCCGATGCCGACAGCATCAAGCGGGTGGCGAAGCGGATCGTCGCGACCCGACAACTCGGCCACGACGTCGTGGTGGTCATCTCGGCGATGGGGGACACCACCGACGAGCTGATGGACCTTGCGCTGCAGGTGTCGCCGCTGCCGCCACCGCGGGAGCTCGACATGCTGCTCACCGCCGGTGAGCGGATGAGTGCGGCGCTGCTCGCCATGGCCATCCACGACCAGGGTCTGCACGCACGGTCGCTGACCGGGTCGCAGGCCGGCATCATCACCACCGGCACCCACGGCAACGCGCGCATCATCGACATCACGCCCGGCCGCATCACCAGTGCCCTGGACCAGGGCGACATCGTGATCGTGGCCGGCTTCCAGGGGGTGGCGCAGGACACCAAGGACGTCACCACCCTCGGCCGCGGCGCGTCCGACACCACGGCGGTCGCGCTGGCCGCCTCGCTCGGGGCCGACTACTGCGAGATCTACTCCGACGTGGACGGCGTCTTCACCGCCGACCCCCGGATCGTGCCCTCGGCGCGGCAGATCCCGCACATCAGCTACGAGGAAATGCTCGAGATGGCCGCCTGCGGTGCGAAGATCCTGCATCTGCGGTGCGTCGAGTACGCCCGCCGGGAGAACGTCCGGGTCCACGTCCGGTCCTCGTTCTCCGACAAGCCCGGCACCTGGATCGAAGATCAAGAGGAGAGTGACGAGATGGAACAGGCGATCATCTCCGGCGTCGCGCACGATCGCGGCGAGGCCAAGATCACCGTGGTCGGGGTACCCGACCAGGTCGGGGTCGCGGCCCGGATCTTCGAAGCCGTGGCGTCGACCGAGATCAACATCGACATGATCGTGCAGAACGTGTCAGCGGTGGAGACCGCCCGGACCGACATCTCCTTCACCCTGCCGAAGACCGACGGTGCCGCGGCGATCGCCACCCTGGAAGGGATCCGGGGCGACGTCGGGTTCGCCGAGGTGCTCTACGACGACCAGATCGGCAAGGTCTCGGTGGTCGGTGTCGGGATGCGCTCCCACCCCGGCGTCACGGCGAAGTTCTTCTCCGCGCTGGCCCAGGCCGGGGTGAACATCGAGATGATCTCCACCTCCGAGATCCGGATCTCGGTGGTGGTCGACCAGGACGACGTCGACCGCGCCGTGGCCGCCGCGCACACCGCCTTCGGGATGGACGCGGCCGAGGAAGCGGTCGTCTACGCCGGAACGGGTCGCTGACCGGATGCGGATCGCCTACGGACTGCTCAACGTCGTGGTCCTCGCCCTGCACATCCTCGTGCCGGTCGCCGGGCTCGTGGCCGTCGCGGTCAAGGTGAAGGACCGACCGCGCGCGCTCGGTATCGCGGGCTGCGCCGTGCTCGCCGCGGCCGCGGTGCTGCAGACGATCTGGATCTACGCCGCGCCGCAGCTGTTCCGGGTCCTCGGTGGAGCGAGTTCGATTCCCACCACCTACGCGATCGTCAACGCCGTCTTCACCATCGTCTCCGCCCTCGGCCTGGCGCTGGTGATCGCGGCCGTCATCGCCGGCCGGCCGGCCCCCGGGCCGACAGCGTTCGTCCCGCAGCCGCCGAACCCGTACCAGCAGCCGCCGCGCTGAGCTCGGCCCGTGAGCTCGGCCCTGATCTCGGCCCATGAGGTCGGCGGCGGGCTCGCGACGAGCTCAGTCCGCGATCAGGGCCGCGGCGTGGTCGGGGACGTAGCGGTACCGGGTGCGCGGCGGTCGGGTGTATCCCGCCGTAGGCGTCAGCCGCTCGGGTAGCTCCACCTGCGGCGCCGGCACCTCGGCGTACGGTACGGACCCGATGAAGTGGGCCATCATGTTCAACCGGGCGTGCTTCTTGATGTCGGACTCGACCACGAACCACGGGCTGGTCTCGGTGTCGGTGTGCTCCATCATGGTGTCCTTGGCCCGGGAGTAGTCCTCCCAGCGGTTGATCGACTCGAGATCCATCGGTGACAGCTTCCAGCGGCGCACCGGGTCCTCCGCCCGGGACCGGAACCGCTTGAGCTGCTCGGCGTCCGACACCGAGAACCAGTACTTCCGCAGCAGGATGCCGTCGTCGATCAGCATCTGCTCGAACAGCGGGGTCTGCCGCAGGAACAGCTCGTACTGCTCGTCGGTGCAGTAGCCCATCACCCGCTCGACGCCGGCCCGGTTGTACCAGGAGCGGTCGAACAGGACGATCTCGCCCTGGGCCGGCAGCTGGGCGACGTAGCGCTGGTAGTACCACTGGCTGCGCTCGCGCTCGGTCGGCATCGGCAGGGCGGCGATCCGGGCGACCCGCGGACTCAGGTACTCGGTGATCCGTTTGATCGTGCCGCCCTTGCCGGCGGCGTCGCGGCCCTCGAAGACCACGGCGATCCGGGCGCCGGTGACCCGGGTCCACTCCTGCAGCTTGACCAGCTCGGTCTGCAGGCGGAAGACCTCCGCCTCGTACACCCCGGTGGCGACCTTGCCGCGGTTCTTCGCCATGACCTGACCCTAGTGGTGCGAGTGTCCCGGCGGGCCGTTCCGCCCGGCGGTGCAGGAGCTTCCGGCGCCGACGCCGAGAGCGGATGTGGGCGGTACCGTTTCAGAGGTGAGCCGTTCTCGTGAAGTGATCGTGATCGGGTCCGGTCCCAACGGCCTGGTCGCGGCCAACCTGCTCGCCGACGCCGGCTGGGACGTGCTCGTGCTCGAGTCGCAGCCGCGGTGGGGCGGCGCGGTGGCGACCGACCGGGACGTGGCCGAGGGTTTCGTCCACGACACGTTCAGCTCGTTCTATCCGATGGCGGCGGTCTCACCGGTGCTCGCGCAGCTCCGGCTCGAGGAGCACGGGTTGGTCTGGACCCGGGCCCCGGCGGTGCTCGGCATCCCGCGGCCCGAAGGCGGCTGGGCGATGTTGTACGCGGACAAGGAACAGACCGCGGCCGGTCTGGAGGAACACCATCGCGGTGACGGCGACGCCTGGTTGCAGCTCTGCCGGGAGTGGTCGCACATCGGTTCGGCGCTGACCCGCTCGTTGCTGACCCCGTTCCCCCCGGTCCGCGGCGGGCTGTCGATGCTCGCCCGGCTGCCGTCGGTCGGCGGTCTGCAGTTCGTCCGGACGCTGCTCGAGCCGGCGGCCAGCATGGTCTCGTCGCGCTTCGGTTCGGAGGAGGCGCGGCTGCTGCTGGCGAGCAACGCGCTGCACGGCGACATCCCGATGACCGCGGCGGGTTCCGGGCTGCTCGGGTTCCTGCTCACCATGATCGGACAGCACCAGGGCTTCCCGGCTCCGCGCGGCGGCGCGGGCGAGTTGAGCGACGCCCTGGTACGCCGGCTGGAGGCCCGAGGTGGCCGGGTCCGGACCAGCACCCGGGTGGTCCGGATCACCACCGGCGGTCGCCGGGTGACCGGGGTGATCACCGCCGACGGAGAAGTCCTGTCGGCGCGGGCCGTGGTGGCGAACGTGTCCGCGCCGGCGCTGTACGGCGGACTCGTGCCGTGGGACGAGCTCCCGCCCCGCGTGCACCGGTCGATGCAGCGCTTCGAATGGGATCCGGCCACCATCAAGGTCGACTGGGCCCTGTCGAGTCCGGTGCCCTGGCGTGATCAACCAGACGTCGCGCCCGGCACCGTGCACATCGCGGACTCCCTCGATCAACTGAGTCGGAGTCACGGTGAGGTGGACAACCACACCGTGCCGGCGGATCCGTTCATGCTCGTCGGGCAGATGACCACCACGGATCCGACCCGGTCGCCGGCGGGGACGGAGTCCATCTGGGCCTACACCCACCTGCCCCAGGTGGTGCACCGCGACGGGGGGCCCGACGGGATCACCGGGAGCTGGGACGAGCGGGAGATCGAGCTGCTGGGGGACCGGATCCAGGCCCGGATCGAGCGCTACGCCCCCGGGTTCGGGTCGCGGGTGATCGCCCGGCGGGTGCTCGGACCCCGGCAGCTGCAGGCCCGCGACGAGAATCTCGTGAACGGTGCGCTCTCCGGGGGGACGGCGAATCTGCACCAGGAGGTGATCTTCCGGCCGATCCCCGGTCTGGGCCGGGCCGAGACGCCGATCGCCGGACTGTTCCTCGGCTCGGCGGCCGCCCATCCCGGCGGCGCGGTGCACGGTGCCTGCGGCGCCAACGCCGCTCGGGCGCTGCTCGCCGCAGAGCGGACGCGCCGCCTCTGAGTGCCTCCTTGACAGTTTTGTAGTGATCGTTCCAGAATTGGGTCATGGCCCCACGACCGCGCTCCTTCGACGAGGAAGCCGTGCTCTGGTCGGCTCTGGACGCGTTCCGCCGGGAGGGCTACTCGGCCCTCAGCGTCGCGCAGCTGGAACGGGCCACCGGGCTGTCGGCGAGCAGCCTCTACAACGCGTACGGGGACAAGGCCGGCCTGCACCGACGGGCGATCGCGCACTACGTCGACGCGTTCATGGCCCCGCGGTTGGAGCGCTTCGCCGGCCCCGACGCGACGCTGGATGATCTCGAAGGGCTGTTCACCTCACTGCTCGAGCCGCCGCTCGACGACGGCTACGGCTGCTTGTTGATCAACACCGCCACCGAGCTCGGCGGCCACAAGATCATCAGCGAGGTGCCCGCCGGGCTCCAGCTGGTGTCCGACCACATCGACGCCGTGCTCGTCCGCGAGCTCGGCGACGCCGACGACGGACCGGTCCTGTTCTTGATCTACCAGGGCCTGCTCGTCAGCCTTCGCGCCGGGCTGGTCTCCGACCGGCAGCGCGCGACCGTACGCCGACAGTTCGACCAACTGCGCCGGGAACGTGACCGGCGCCGCAACCGAGAGGAATCTTGATCATGACCGCAACCTTCCGCCACCACCGCACCTTCACCGTGACCCGCACCGTGCTCCAGCCGGCCGGCGCGCCGGAGGTCCCGTACGCCCAGGGACTCGAGGTCCGCAACGCCTCCCGACTCGTCTTCGTGTCCGGCCAGATCGGCACCGACGACGACGGCAGCTGGCTCGACGGGATCGAAGCCCAGACCCGCCGGGTGATCGAGCGGGTCACCGCGGTCCTGGCCGAATCCGGTCTGACCATGGCGGACGTGGTGAAGCTGACGATCTATCTGACCGACCCGGCCGACTACGGGCCGTTCATGGCCGTGGCCGGTGAGCTGATGGCGAAGCCGACCTCCACCGTCACCGGACTGGTGGTGCCGTTCCTGTCCGCACCGGAGCAGAAGGTGGAGATCGAGGCGATCGCCGCCGGCTGAGGACGGACGTCGGAACGAATTCGTTCACAATCCGACGCAATTCCTGTCGGGCCCGGTGATCTGTGGTCTCCTCATCTGGTGACAGTCCACAGAGGCCACATCTTCCACATCACCGGGGCCCCCCAGGTCGGCCAGAGCGCCGATGCCCTGGTGTCGATCCCGGACGGCGCCCTGGTCGTCGACGACACCGGGCACATCACCTACAGCGGTCCGTACGCCGACCTTCCGGCGGAGCACCGCGACGACACCGTCGCCGATCACCGGCCGGGCTTCCTGATCCCGGGGTTCGTCGACACCCACATCCACTTCCCGCAGACCTACAGCGGCGACGCGTACGGCGGTGGCCAGCTGCTCGAGTGGCTCAACGCGTGCATGTTCCCGTCCGAGTCGCGCTTCGCCGAACCGGAGTTCGCGCAGCGGGCGGCCGCCGAGTTCTGCCGCCGCCGGGTCGCCGCGGGAACCACCGCGGCCATGGTGTTCGGGTCGGCCTTCCCGCACGCCCAGGACGCGCTGTTCGGCGAGACCCAGCGGCGGGGCCTGCGGGTCGTGTCCGGCCGCGGGATCCAGACCACCGGTCCGAGCTCGGCCGCGGCGTTGATGACGAGTGAGGACGAGGCGATCCGGCTGACCACCGCCGAGATCGACACCTGGCACGCCGCCGACACCGGCGACGTCGCCACCGCCCGGCTGCACGTGGCCGTGGTGCCCCGCTTCTCGCTGGCGGTGACCACGCAGACGCTGGAGCGGCTCGGCGAGCTGTACGAGTCGGTCCGGGACCGCGGCGTCTACTTCCACACCCACCTGAACGAGAACAACCGGCCCGGCACGGGCGAGGTCGCCACGACCAAGGAGATGTACCAGGTCGACACCTACCTCGACACCTACGACGGCAAGTTCCTGCCGGGCTCCGCCGTCGGCGGGAAGAGCCTGCTCGGCCGCCGCAGCATCCTGGCGCACTCGGTGCACTGCGAGGACAGCGAGCTGTTCCGGATGGCCGAGACCGGCACCTCGATCGCCCACTGCCCGGTGTCGCAGCAGTTCCTCGGCTCCGGGACGATGCCGTGGAAGCGGACGGTGGCCTCCGGGGTCAACATCGCCGCCGGCACCGACTTCGGCGGCGGCGACGAGTGGTCGATCGCCCAGGTGCTGGCGGACTGCTTCAAGGTGCACATCTCCGAGCCCGGTGATGCGGGTGTGTCGCTGCATCCGGCAGAGTTGCTGTTCACCGGCACCCTCGCCGGCGCCCGCGCGCTGGACATGGAGGACCGGTTCGGCAATCTCGATCCGGGCAAGGAGGCGGACTTCCTGGTGATCGACCCCCGCGGCTGGCCACCTCTGCAGGCCTCGATCGAGCACGGCGTCCGGTCCGAGGACCCGCTGCTCGCCCGTGACCAGACGCTCTTCGCCCTGCTGATGACGATGCGTGAGCCGGCCATCACCGAGATGTACGTGCAGGGTCGGCGGGTCGACGGATCCTGAGGATGACGGCGCAGGACAAGGCCCTCGCGGCGCAGCAGGGGGCGACCGTCGAAGCCATGGGCATCACCTGCTTCGCCCCGCACGGTGATCGCGACGGCTTCCGATCATGGTCGGAGCAGCTGGGCCGGGCGGCCGGATCGGCGCCGGGCTTCGTCGCGGATCAGGGCGGAGTCGTCGATCCCGGGTCGGCGGATTCCCGAGCGCTGGAGTGGGCGGTCGCGGTGACCTTCGCGAGCGAGGCGGACCTGCACGCCTGGTTGGACAGCACCGAGCGCCGGGCCCTGCTCGACGCGGGACAGGCGGCCGGGTTCTACCGACGCAACGCCGATCTCATCGTGGTCGAGGGCCAGCCGCCGGGCACCGGGGTCGCGGTGTTCCGGCACGAGGTGGCACCCGGTCGTGAGGACGACTTCGTCGAGGCCGAGGGTCGGCTGGCCCAGGTCTGCGCGAGCTTCTCCGGCTTCGAAGGAGTGGCGGTGCTGCGTCCGGTCCAACCGGGCGGGGAGTGGCTCTCGGTCCTCCGCTTCCGTACCGACCGGCAGCTCCAGGCCTGGTTGGACTCCGCCGAACGGCAGCGGGCGCTGCCGATGCTGCGCTCGCAGCTGACCCGGGACTTCACCGTGCTGACCCGGTCCACACCGTTCGGCTCGATCTTGCGGGTCGAGGACGGCGTCACCAAGGTGACGCCGAACTGGAAATCCGCGATGTTGGTGCTGCTCGTCCTCTATCCGACCGTGATGACCCTGTCCCGGTTCCTCGGCCCCGTGCTGGACGGCGCGGGCGCCGAACCCTGGTTGTCGATGTGGCTGAGCCAGATCGTCAGCGTCGGGTTGATGTCCTTTTTGCTGATGCCCGCGGTCACCGGTCTGTTCCGCCCCTGGCTCGACCCGGTCCAGGGTTCCGGCTGGAAGATCACACTGGTCGGTGTGCTGGTGATCATCGTCGTCTACGTCCTCACCCTCACCCTGTTCGCGAACGTCACCTGGCTGCAGTTCTGGCGGCACCCGGAGTAGACGTGCCCTGAGCTCACCCAGCCGGAGGCCAACACCAGAACGCGAACAACACCATCGCGCTCAGCGCGAAGGTCATGACGAGCAGCTGATCGCGGGACATGGTGCTGGCACGATAGCGCTCCCGCCGCTGCAGTGAGTGCGCTTCGCTGACGCGAATCCAGCATCGTGTGGCGCTGGACGGCCTCGGGCACGCTCTCCACCAGACAGGATGCTGGATCTGCGTCAGGTGCGCGGTGAGAGCCGCGATGTTGTGAACGCGAGTGGGGCGGGCGTGCGACGATCGAGTCGTGTCGGATACCCCGCAGTTCCTGGAGCAGGCCCGCCAGATCGTGGCGGACAACACGTACCTGACCCTGGCCACGGCCGACGCGGAGGGGCGACCGTGGGCCACCCCGGTGTGGTTCGCCGCGGACGGGTTGGACTCCTTCTGCTGGGTCTCGCGACCGGGTGCCCGGCACTCGGTGAACATCGCGGCCAGACCGCAGGTGGGCTTCGTCGTCTACGACTCGACGGTGTCGAGCTCCGATGCCGCCGCGGTGTACGTGGAGGCGGAGGCGGCCGAGGTGGAGGTCGATCAGCGGGCGGCGGTGCTGGCGGTGTACAACCGGCGCACGGCGGCCCAGGGGCTGGCGGAGTGGACCGGCGAGAAGGTCACCGCACCGGCCCAGTTCCGCCTGTACCGGGCGGTCGCCACCCAGGTGTACGTGCTGGACGAGCACGACGGCCGGGTCGTGGTCAGCTCGTCCGGGTGATCCGGTAGCGCACGAACACGGGCACGGCGAGCGCGGCGATCACCGTACCGATGATCACGAGCAGTCCACCTCCGGCCGCGGCTGCGGCCGTGCCGACGGCGGCGGCCGCAGCTCCGTGGGCGACGTCGGCGATCCGCGGTCCACCGGCGACGACGACGATGAACACGCCCTGCAGCCGGCCGCGGTTCTCGTCCGCCGCCACGCTGAGCAGCATCGCCTGCCGGAAGGCCGCGGAGGCCATGTCGGCGGCCCCGCCGATCATCAACATCACCAGCGCCACGATCAGCATGACGGTGGGCCACGGACCGCCGCGGCCATGAGCCAACCCGACGGCCAGCCCGAAGCCGGTCATCGCCAGCCCCCAGACCAGGATGCAGGCGACCACGGCGCGACCCTGCGCCTCGATCCGGGACACCCAGCCGCTCAGCACGCCTCCGATCACCGCCCCAGCGGGGATCGCGGCGAACAGCAGCGCGAACACCAACCCGCCCTCGGCGGGACCACCGAAGTCGATGTGGGCGATCTCGGGGAACAACGCCCGCGGCATGCCGAAGATCATCGCGATCAGGTCGACGACGAAGGACATCAGCAGCACGGGCTGGTGCCGCAGGTAGGCGAAGCCGTCGATCACCGCCTTGACGCCGGGCACCCCGGCGGCCGCATCCAGCACCGGAAGTGGTGGCAGCGTCACCACGGCGGCCAGGGTGGCGAACAGGGTGACGGTGTCGATCAGGTACAGCCACTGCAGGCCGATGACCGGGATGAGGATGCCGGCCACGAGCGGTCCGGCGATCGCACCGGCCTGGTACACGGTCATGTTCAGCGAGTTGGCCGCCGGCAGCAGCTCCGGTGAGATCAACTTGGGCAGCACTGCGGTCCGGGTCGGCTGGTTGACCGCGAAGAACGCCTGCTGGACGGCGAAGAGGCCCAGCAGGCCCCAGACCCCGAGTCCGCCCAGCAACGCCTGCAGCCAGAACAGGGCGCTCGTCACGATCAGACCGGAGGTGGTGACGATCAGGATGGTCCGTCGGTCGAAGACGTCGGCCAGCGCGCCGCCGTACAGACCGAAGATCACCAGCGGGACCAGTCCGAAGACGCCGGTGAGCCCGACGTAGGCCGACGAACCGGTCTCGGCGTAGATCTGCGCCGGTACGGCCACGACGGTCAGCTGCGCGCCGATGACGGTCACGATGTTCGCGGTCCAGAGTCGGCGGAACGCCGGCACCCGCAGCGGGCGGGTGTCGGCCAGCAGCCCCCGGATCTTCACCGCCTCAGTCTTCACGTACGGGGTCGGCCGATTCGGATCCGGGTGGACGGCGCACCGGATCGCTCACCCGTCCCGATCGAGTCGGTCCGTGTACTACCTTGACGACCGGAGCGGATGTCGATCGACCGGAGGGGTTCGTGGCTGCTGGAGCAGACGACGGGGCGCAGCAGTCCCCGTCGGCCCCGGATCAACCGGCGGAGGTCCTGACGCTGATCGCGGACTACCTCGATCAGCTCGCGATCGACACCCACCGGCGGCTCGGTGACGTCGCCGGCGTGGCGGTGACGATGGCGGACCGATCCGGGCAACCGGTGACGATCGGCTCGAGCACCGGACTCGCGCGCTCGGTCGACGAGCTGCAGTACGAGGTCGGCCACGGGCCCTGTCTCAACGCCCTGCACGGCGGCGGCGGGAACTACGTCCCCTCGTTGGCCCAGGACGCGCGCTGGGGTCGGTACGGGCCTGCGGCCGCGGCCCTCGGCGCCCGCAGCTGTCTGTCGATCCCGGTGGAGAGCCGGGACGCTGTGGTGGCGGTCTTCAAGGTGTACTCCGACGTGGACGACGGGCTGTCTCCCGACCAGCGCCGACAAGGTCACGAGGCGGCCCGGGAGGCGGCCGGGGGCATCGGGTTGGCGCAGACCCTGACCTCGACGTCGGCCGAGCTCGCCGATCGGACCTCGGCGATGGACACCCGCCGCGTCATCGATCTGGCCCTGGGCGTCTTGATGGAGCGAGCCCGCTGTGACGCCGACCAGGCGTTCCGCCTGCTGCGGTCCTACTCCCAGACCCGGAACGTGAAGGTGCAGGTCGTGGCCACGGAACTCGTGGCGGGGGTCGGCGCCGCCCGGGACGACCCGGAAGGCGCCGAAGGGTCGTCGGGGATCAGGGCACCCTTCAAGCGTCGCGGGCAGTCGCCCGGCCGCTGAGTCGTGACGTGACGGAGTCGTGAACGCCCGCGAAGTCGTGAATTGTCAGTGGCCCCTGGTTCACTGTTAGTGCGGTTCAGTAGCGCTGATTCAAGCCGCTCTATTCGGCCTGCCCGAGGAGCGCCATGTATCTCGAAAGTTCCACCGACCTCGCTGCTGAGAAGTCTCCGACCGTCCGCATGTCCGTCACGGAGTGGGGTGGCCGACGCCCCACCGGCCCGGCCCTGGTCGAGCCGGAGGTCGCGGCAGCGCGAGTCCGGTTGCGTCACGATCTGCCCGCCCGGTTGCCCGCCTCGCGTGGACCGGTCTCCGAGGCACTGATCCAGCTGCTCGACGAAGACCCGGCGGTGTCGCTGGCGTCCGACCCCGCCCTGCGCTGGCGGGGTGATCCCGGCCGGGCGCTGCTCGACGAGGACCTGCAGCTGGCGCTGTGGCTGAGCTACGAGCTGCACTACCGGGGGCTGGCGGGGGTCGACGACGACTGGGAGTGGCAGCCGAACCTGCTGCGGGTCCGTCGGGAGTGGGAGCGCCAGGTGGTCGCGGCCCTCCGGACGGCGGTCGAGAACCGGTGGGGTCGGACGCCGGTGACGACGTCGGAGCAGGTGCGGGCCGAGCTGGAGGAGCTGGCCGCGATCGATCGAGGGCCGTCGTTGTCCCAGTGGATGATGCGCGACGCGACCTCCGGCCAGTTCGCCGAGTTCCTCGTGCACCGCTCGATCTACCACCTCAAAGAGGCCGACCAGCACACCTGGGCGATCCCGCGGCTGTCCGGGTCCGTGAAGGCGGCACTGGTGACGATCCAGCTGGACGAGTACGGGCTCGGGGCGTTGACCGGCATGCACGCCCAGCTCTTCCGCCACCTGATGCTGGACTGGGACCTGGATGCCGAGTACGGGGCGTACCTCGACGAGGTGCCGGCGGTGACGCTGCTGACCAGCAACCTCATCTCGCTGTTCGGGCTGCAGCGCCGCTGGCGCGGCGCTCTGGTGGGACACCTGGCCCTGTTCGAGATGACGTCGTCGATCCCGAACGGGCGGTACGCCCGGGGTCACCGGCGGCTCGGCGGTGGCGAGGAGGCGGCCGAGTTCTTCGACGAGCACGTCGTCGCCGACGCCGTGCACGAGCAGCTCGCAGCCAGGCAGCTCGCCGGCGGGCTCGCGGAGACGGAACCGCACCTCGCGGCCGACATCGTCTTCGGAGCGCGTAGCGCGGCCGTGGTGGATCAGCTGTTCGGCGACCACCTGCTGGGGGCGTGGCGCCGCGGAGGCACGAGCCTGCGCCGCGGGCTGCCGGAGCAGTCACGATGAGCGCGACGGGGTCGTCGGAGGTCACCATCACCGTCTGTGCGGACGGTCCGTTGCTGGTCCGCGGGCCGGCGCGGCTGGAGGACGAGAACGGGGAAGCCGTCGAGCACCGGCGCAACGTGGTGGCGTTGTGCCGGTGCGGGCGGTCGCAACGCAAGCCGCTGTGCGATGGTTCCCACCGGCTGACGCGGTTCCGTGACCCGTCGTCGGCCGCCGCGATGACCGCGGCCGTCAGCCCGCGGCCGTGACGCTGCCCGGGTGCCGGATCCGCTCGTGCTGGACCCCGCCGGGCGGGGATCAGACCGGGAGCACAGCTCCGGTGGCGTGCAGCACCTCGAGCCGGTCGACCGTCGGCTCGACCTCCGGCCGCCGACCTCCGAAGGCCTGATCGACCGCCGGGTGGATGCGCGTGTCGAAGGCTCGCGCACATGCGTCCTCGTCGGTCCAGACGTCGATGTAGCGCAGTCCACCGTCGGGACGGCGGACGCAGAGATGGAGCAGGCAACCCTCGAGCGGCTCCGGGCCGATGGCCTCGACGATGCGCCGATAGAGGTTTTCGTCGATCGGCACGTCCTGGGTGTAGGCGTACACGGTTCCCCCTGACTAGAATTGAGCCGAACTAGCTTCGGATCAATTGTGAGGATCCTCCCGATGGCAGCTGACGTCAAGAGGCGGACGTACCGATCGCCCACCCGGGCGGCTGCCGCCGAGGCGACCCGGGCTGCGGTCCTGACGGCCGCACGTGAGCTGTTCCTCGATCGGGGCTACGTCCGGACCACCGTCGCCGACGTCGCCCGCCGGGCGGAGGTCAACGTCGACACCATCTACGCGGCGGTCGGACGCAAACCCGAGCTGATGCGGACCGTCGTGGAGGCCGCCATCTCCGGCGTCGGGTACGCGGTGCCGGCGGAGGAGCGAGAGTACGTACGTGCGGTCCAGGCGGCCGAGACCGGCCGACGCAAGCTCGAGATCTACGCCGCGGCGATCACGGAGATGGCACCGCGGACTGCACCGGTCTTCGAGGAGCTCCGGAACGCCGGCCTGAGCGACCCTACTTGTGCGGCGCTGTACCGGGAGATCACCGAGCGGAGGGCGGTGAACATGAGGCGGTTCGCGGCCGACCTGCGCAGCACCGGAGACGTCCGGGCAGACCTCGACGACGACATCGTCGCCGACATCGTGTGGAGCCTGAACGCCACGGAGTACTACCTGCTGCTGGTCCGCGACCGAGGCTGGACTCCGGAACGTTTCGGCCGTCACCTCGCCGATGCCTGGTGCCGGTTGCTGCTGGATCCTGAATCCGACGGTCCGAACTAGCCGTCAGGCGTGCCCGAGGTCCAGCACGGGCAGCAGCAGCCGGGAGGTCGACATGATCGTGTTCAGACTGCTGGTGCCGACGCTGGCGTGCCGGAACGCCATGATCGCGGGAACCTGCGGATCCTGGTCGTCGCTGGTGAGCACGAGCCGGATCCGGTGGCCGGCGGCGAAGCGGCGGGCGTTGCCGACGAGCGGGATGCGGTAGTTGACGAACTCCCCGATCGGGACCCCGGCGGCGTCTCGGCACGGCAGCACCGGGCTGCCGGGCCGGCTCGCGTCCTCGTCGACCTCGCGGAGGCTGGCCCGCAGGCAGCCGGCGGTGACGTCGGTGACGGTGCCGTCCGGATCGACGTCCTGGAGCGGTGGCGATCCAGGCCGTGTCGGCGGCGGTGGCGCGGGCGTCGAGGCGCAGCTCGATTTCGCCGACCACGTCGAAGCCTCGGGCAGCGGCTCGCTGGTCCAGGTCAGCATGGACGGCGGATCGGTCGGGCTGGGCTGCGCCCGGTTGAGCCCGGCCCCCAGCGTCATGTACTCGCGCGTACCCGACGTCGCCTCCGTCGCGCCGAGCGTGGCGTCGGCGCGCAGGGCGAGCTCCTGCAGGTTGGCTCCCGCAGGCGGCCAGCTCGTCGCGGTGCGCCACTCGTCGCTGCCGGGCAGCCGGTAGCGGATCGGCGGGCCGTCGAGGATCCCGGTGTCGTCGCCCTTGAGCCAGTGGTCGAACCAGGCCAGCGCCTCGACGTGCAGGCTCTCCCAGGGCCAGGTCAGCCCGTACTCGCCCAGCAGCGCCAGCCGCACGTCGGGGCTGTTCGACAGCTCGCCGAAGGTGGCCAAGGTGCCGGGCAGGTGCAGCGGCACGTTCTGCCAGTCGCAGCCGAGGTAGACGGGGATGTCGATGTTCGCCAGCAGCGGCCGAAGGTCCCGCTCGTCCCACCAGGCGTCGCGCAGGGGGTGCTCGACCGCGGCCGATCGCCACAGGTCGTCCCACGGGTGCGGGTCGTGGTGCAGCTTCATGGCGCCTTCATCGCGGTCGACCGACGACTCCCCGTTCATCGTCGCGAACTTGCGGTGCAGCCGGGTGCTGCGTTCAGCACCTTCCGGGCGATGTCGGCGATCGTGCTGCGCCACAGCTCGTCGCCGTGGCCCGACGTCATGCCGATCATGGCGAGGAACGGGGTGACGAAGACCGGAGCTGAGCAGGCCGTGGTGGTTCGAGCGCCTCGTACAGGTCGGACGTCACCGCCACCGGGAAGATCGCCTTGAGGTGCGGCGGCCGTTCGACGGCGGCCTCGAGCTGGGTCATGGCGAAGTAGCTGATGCCGATCATGCCGACGTTGCCGTCCGACCACGGCTGGGCGGCGGCCCACTCGACGAGGTCGTGCATGTCGCGGCGCTCCTGGCTGTCGAGGAGCCCGAACGTGCCGTCCGAGCCGCCGGTGCCGCGGATGTTGGCGATGACGTGGACGTAGCCGCGGGGCACGAAGAAGTCACTGGCGCCGGCCTCGATGAACCCCATCGGCGCACCGAGGTCCTGGATCTGCCGCGGGTACGGCGACGCGGCGATCAGCACCGGGAACGTACCGCCTCCCGCCGGCCGGTGGACGTCGACCAGCAGGTGGGCACCGTCTCGCATCGCCACGGCGACGTCCTCGTCGCGGACCGTGGTGTGGATCGGTGCGCGAGATCGCGGTAATCGCGACCCGAGGTCTGCGGCCCGTTCAGCTGCCGCTGGCCCGGCTCGGTGCCCGACACGGTGGTGATGGTCTTGCTCACTGTCGGACTCCTCGCTGCACCAGGTCGCGATGAACACCGTGGTCGGGGTGACAGGATTTGAACCTGCGACCTCTTCGTCCCGAACGAAGCGCGCTACCAAGCTGCGCCACACCCCGCGGCTTCTGTGAGCCTCGCAGAGTCTAGCCGACGACCGCGGCCGATTTCGAAATCGTGGTCCGACCCGAACGTCCGTCGGGGCTCACGCCCAGTCGAGCCACCAGGGTCATCAGGGTGGCTTCGGGCGGGCAGGCGAACCGGAACGGCGCGTACGGCGAGGTGCCCAGCCCGGCGGAGACGTGCAGCCAGGCGGTCTGCCCGCCGGCGCTGTGCTGGGACAGGCCCTTGACCCGGCGGGTGTCGAGATCGCAGTTGGTGACCAGCGCGCCGTAGAACGGGACGCAGACCTGGCCGCCGTGGGTGTGGCCGGCGATGATCAGGTCGCAGCCCGTCGTAGGCCATCGCGTCGATCACCCGGCGGTACGGCGCGTGGGTGACGCCGAGGGCCACGTCGACCTCGCTGCGATCGACCGGCCCGGCCACCTGGGCGTACTGGTCCCGCCGCAGATGGGCGTCGTCGGTGCCGCGGAAGCCGAGCCGGATGCCGTTGATCTCCAGCGGTCGCGCGGTCGTGGGTGAGGTCGATCCAGCCGGCGTCGGTGAAGGCCCGACCGAGGTCGCGCCAGGGCAGCTCGCGCCGGCTGGGCGCGAGCCCTGCCGGCTCGGCTCGGGTGAGGTAGCGCGAGCGGGTTCTTGAAGGTCGGCGCGTAGTAGTCGTTCGAGCCCCAGACGAAGACGCCGGGCACGTCCAGCAGCCGCCCGAGGCTGCGAGCACGATCGGCACGGCGTCGACGTGGGAGAGGTTGTCGCCGGTGTTGATCACCAGATCCGGCTCCAGCCCGGCCAGCCGCGACACCCAGCGCTGCCGGGCCGTGGTCCCGCGGGGTCAGGTGCAGGTCGGAGATCTGCAGCACCCGGATCGGTCGCGCCCCGGCGGGCAGGACCGGCACCTCGACCCGGCGCAGCCGGAAGGCGTTGACCTCGTAGAGCGCCGCGTACGCCAGCGCACCCGGCCCCGACGGCGCCCACCCCGGCCGCGGCCTGCAGCACACGCGCGAGCGAGCAGGCTACCGCGCTCGCAGACACGAGGAGAAGGCGTACAAGCGTGCGGCGCCTGCCAGACTGGGTCCATGGTCCGGACTCCCGACTCGCTCAAGCAGCGCCTGCGCACCGATCTGACCACCGCGATCAAGGACCGGGACAAGGTCCGCTCCGGCACCATCCGGATGGTCCTGTCGGCGATCAGCGAGGCCGAGGTGGCCGGTACCGAGCGCCGTCGAGCTGACCGAGCAGCAGGTCCTGGACGTGGTGATCCGGGAGGCCAAGAAGCGGCGCGAGGCCGAGGAGGCGTACGCCGCCGCCGGCCGGGCCGAGCTGGCCGAGAAGGAGCGGGCCGAGTCCGCGGTGCTGGCGGACTACCTGCCGCAGCCGCTGACCGCCGAGGAGATCAGCGCCATCGTCGCCGAGGCCATCGCCGCGACCGGCGCCGCCGAGCTGGGCCCGAAGGGCATCGGCAAGGTGATGGGCGTGGTCACGCCGCAGACCAAGGGCAAGGCCGACGGCGGCGCCGTGGCCGCCGAGGTCCGCCGCCAGCTGGCCTGACGGGGCCCGACGACGAGCTAGGCCCGACCGGTAGTGCACCGTAGTCGGTGCACTGCTCACTCGTTGTTTCGAACAGGGGCTAGCCGTCGCCCTTCTTGTCCTCGGCTTTCGCTCTTCTTCTCCGCCTTGGCCTTGGCCTTGGCTTTCCCTTGGCGCGCGCTTCTGGCGCGGTCCTCACGGCGCTCGGCCGCGACGTCCTCCGGGTCGCGGCCCCGGGAGTAGCGTGGCGTAGATCGTGCCGAACTGCGGCGCCCGCGCGCCGGTGCCGGCGACCAGCCGAGGAAGCCGCCCCGCGGGACGGCGTCGCTGTAGACGTAGCTGGGCTCTCGACGGTGAAGCCGGCCTTCTCCAGCTTCCGGCGTCGCGGCCCGATCGCCAGCCCGAAGAGGCTCGGGCACCCGACCTCTTGCCGCTCTCGATCCTGCTCGGCGGGGCTCTTGAAGCTGGTCTTCGGGATCGCTCTGCAGATACTCGCTCCATGGCCGGCTTCCAGATCTTCATGCCCGGCGTCGCCGCTGCCGGAGCCCTCCAGGTAGAAGCCCGTCGACGGCATCCGGTAGCCCTTGACGCCGCTGCGCCGGAATCCCGCCTTGCTTGCGCATGAACGGCTTGCTGCGTGTTGTCGATCGAGATCATCGCGACGCCGGCGATCTCCGGGGTGTAGCCGGCGAACCAGACGGCCTCGTTGCTGTCGATGGTGCCGGTCTTGCCGGCCTGCGGTCGGCCGTCGGAGGTCCGGGCCCGGGCGCCGGTGCCCTTGGTCATCACGCTGGCCAGCAGCTTGTTCATGCCGTCGGCCACGTCCTTGCTCATCACCCGCTTGCAGTTGGCGTCCGGGACGTCGAGCTTCTTGCCGGTCCGGGTGGTGATCTTGGCGATGATCGATCGGGTCGCAGTGGATGCCCCGGGCGGCGAACGTCGCGTACGCCTCGGCCATCGACAGCGGGCTGACCTCGACCGTGCCCAGGGTGAACGACGGCTTGTCCTGGTAGTAGTCGACGAGGTCGCGGTCCCGGCGTGCCGAGCTTGACGCCGAGCTTCTCGGCCATCTTGGTCACCCGGCACATGCCGGCGGCCAGCTCGAGCTGGACGAAGTAGGTGTTCACCGACATCTGCGGCGCCCTCGTACATGTCCATCGCTTGCCGCTGCTGCCGGTGGAGTTCGTGCACCTTCCACTTGCCGTAGACCTGCTCGCGGCCCTCGCAGGTCTCGAACGACTTGCCGGCGAAGTTCATCGGTGACCTCGCGTTGAACTTCTTGCTGCATCGGGATGCCCTTCTCCAGCGCGGCCGCCGCGGTGAACGCCTTGAAGGTCGACCCGGCCTGGTAGCCCTGGATGCCGCCCATCGCCGGCTCGACGGACCAGGTTCCAGTAGGTCTCGCCCTTCTTGGCGTTGCTGCCCATCACCGGGCGGCTCTGCGCCATGGCGATGATCAGACCGGTGCCCGGCTGGATCATGTTCATGGTCGAGATCACCGGGTCCTTCGGGCCGACGACCTTGCCTGACCGCTCCGCTGGGCCGGTCCTGGGTCTTCGGGTCGATCGCGGTCTGGATCGTCAGGCCGCCGCGCTTGATCGTGTTCTCGCGCTCCTCGACGGTTCTTGCCGAGGCTCGGCGTCGTTCAGCAGGGTCCGGTACACGTAGTCGCACAGGAACGGGTACTCGGTGCCGACGCAGCCGTTGCGGGTCGGCTTGACCTTCTTACGTTGATCGAACTTCTCCGCTTGGCCGTCGTGACCTGGGCCGGCGTGATCATCTTCAGCTCGGCCATCCGGTTGATCACCACGTCGCGGCGGTCGATGGCCGCGCTCAGGTTGTTCACCGGGTTGTTGGCGTCCGGGTTCTGCACCAGGCCGGCCAGCATGGCGGCCTCGCCGAGGTTCAGCTCCGTGGCGTGCTTGGTGAAGTAGTGCCGGGCCGCGGCCTCGACGCCGTACGCGCCCTCGCCGTAGTAGGCGATGTTGAGGTAGCGCTCGAGGATCTGGTCCTTGCTGAACCGCTTCTCCAGCGCGATCGCGTAGCGCAGCTCGCGGATCTTGCGCTCCAGCGTCGGCGCCGTGAGCGTCCGTTGCGCACTGCATGCACTGCTTGTCGCCCTGGCAGGCCTCGATCTGGACCATCTTCACGTACTGCTGGGTGATCGAGGAGCCGCCCTGGGTGTTGCCGTCGCCGGAGGTGTTGCGGACCAGCGCCCGCAGCGTGCCCTTGAAGTCCAGGGCACCGTGCTCGTAGAACCGGTGGTCCTCGATGGCGAGCTGCGCCTGGCGCATCACCGGGGCGATCTTGTCCAGCTTCACGGGGATGCGGTTCTCGTCGTAGAAGTACGCCAGCGATCTTGCCGTTGGCCATCAGCACCTTCGACCGGGTGGGCGGCGACCGGGGTCGCGAGCTCGGCCGGCAGGTTGTCCAGCTCGTCGGCGGCCGCCTTGCTGCTGACGCCGGCCAGTCCCGGCGAAGGGGACGAACAGTCCGGCGATCAGCACACCCGACAGCACGCTGACGACGACGAACATCACCAGCGAGTACGCGACGCTCCCCACGCGCTTAGGGGTGAAGGGCATGCGCGACCAGGGTACGGGAGGAAGCTGGGCACAGCCGAATTCCGCGCGTGCCGACAGATCGGCTCAGACCGTGCCTGGCCGGCTTGGTATCGATTGAGTCACGAAACGGAAAATATCCGGTCGCTCGACTAGCCAGTGTTCAATGCTATTCGTACCATATCGAGTCGCCGTCCGCAGTGGGCCTGGGGAAAGCCCGGCACGGTGCTGGATGCCCTGTGACACAAGGGGAGATAGCAGCGTGACTGCAGTGCAACGAGAAGACTGGACCATGCGCGCCAAGTGCCGGGGCATGGGCGACGCACTGTTTCCGGAAGCCGTCAGACCAGAAGCGGGCCCGCGGGCGTCTGCATGGGGTGCCCGGTGCGCTTCGAGTGTCTGGCCGAGGCGCTGGACAACCGGATCGAGTGGGGGGTCTGGGGCGGCATGACCGAGCGGGAGCGCCGGCTGCTGCTGCGGCAGCGGACCGACGTGCCGAGTCGTGGCGCGTCAGTCTCTGCTCGGCCAGCTCAGTCCTGTCGGAAGAAGGCGCCCACGCGGCGCAGTGACTCGAGGTCGGTGACGTCGGTCGGCAAGCGCCGTGCACCGACGTCCGGGCCACGCTGGGCGTCGGGTCGCGCGAACCGTTCGAGCAGCAGCTCCTCGTTCTCGATCACCCGCATCAGGTCGGCGTGCCGGCGCAGGGCCTCGATCTCCAGCGGATGCGGTCGTCGGGATCGAGGTCCTCGGCCAGGGCCAGCGCCCGCTCGGCTGAGACGTCGAGGGTGCTCCGGTGTGACCGCGGTTGATCACCACGCCGGACAGCGGCATGCCCTCTTCGGTCAGCCGGTCGACGAAGTACGCCGCCTCGCGCAGCGCGTCGCGCTGCGGCGTGGCGACGACCAGGAACGTCGTCTGCGGTCGAGGCCAGCAGCTGGAACGTCTGCGTTCGCGCGCTGCCGGAAGCCGCCGAAGATGCGCCTCGAACGCGGCGACGAAGGTCTGCACGTCGGTGATGATCTGGCGCCGCCGAGCACCTTGTTCATCGCGCCGCGCGACCAGGTTGAACCCGACGCTCACCAGCCGGAACGGGCCCCGGGCGCCGGCCAGCAGCAGCCTTCAGGAACCGCCCGTCCAGCAGCGAGCTGAGGTGCTCGGGCGCGTCCAGGAAGTCCAGCGCCGACCGGGCCGGCGGGGTGTCGACCACGATCAGGTCCCAGCGTCCGTCGGTCCACCGCCTCCGCGTGCAGCTGGCCGAGCTTCTCCATCGCCATGTACTCCTGGGTGCCGGAGAACTGAGGACGACAGCGCCTCGTAGAACGGGTTCTGCAGGATCGGCCGGCGCGTCTCGCGGCGTCGGAGTGGGCGAGCACGACCTCGTCGAAGGTCCGCTTCATGTCCAGCATCATCGCGTCGAGGCTGCCGCCGGCGCCGGTCGTCGATGCCGGCGACCGGACGCGGGGTGTTGTCCAGCTCGCCGACGCCGAGCGACTGGGCCAGCCGGCGGGCCGGGTCGATGGTGAGCACGACCACCTTGCGCCCGGCCTCGGCGGCGCGGACGGCGAGCGCGGCGGACGTCGTCGTCTTGCCGACCCCACCCGCACCGCAGCAGATGACGATCCTGGTCCGCGGTCGGCGATAGATCGTCGACGTCGAGGAATCGGGAGCGGGCCGGCCGGTGTCGCCGGGCGTGCCGGACGCCTGCGCGTCGATCGGCTCATGCGCCGGCTCCAGCTCGATCTGGCCGCGCAGCTGGTCGGCGATGGCGAACATCGCGCTCTCGTCGATGCCCGCCGGGATCGAAGGTCGACCTCGGCCAGCGGCAGGCCGAAGCTCGGCCAGCGATCGTGCGCGCTGGCGGCGCTGCTCGAGCGTGCGGGCGGCCTCGATGGCGAACTCCTCGGCCAGCGCCTTGTTCTCGCTTCGGTCGAAGCCCGGGACCTGTCAGGGTCACCGTTGCCGTCGGCGGCGGTCTGCAGCTCGCTCATCGCTCAGCGGCGTGGGGCGTGACCATGTTCGCGATCACCGTGCCGACCCGGATCTGGGTCGGCTCCAGCTGCCGCGATCGCCTCCTCGGTCTCGGTCACCGGCATGTCCTCCAGCAGGGTGACCAGGTGCACCACGGTGGTGGCCGGCCCGCAGCATCCGCATGATCGAGTCGGCCTGGTTGCGGATCGGGCCCACCTTGGCCAGCCCGGAGACGGCCTCGTGGACGTTGAGGAACTGGGCGATCCGGCCGGTCGGCGGGGCGTCCAGGACCACGGCGTCGTACGCGTCGTCGGCCGCCCTTGCGCCTGGCGGCGGACCGCCTCGTACACCTTGCCGGTCAGCAGCACGTCGCGCAGCCCGGGCGCGATCGAGGTGGCGAAGTCGATCGCGCCGAACCTGTCGAGGGCCTTCGCGGCGAACCCGAGGTGGTAGAAGGTGTCCAGGTACTCCAGCAGCGCGTCCTCGGCGTCGATGGCCAGCCCGTGCACGGCGCCGCCGGTCGGAGTGCGGCTGATCCGCGGCTCCTCGGCGCCGTCGGCAGGGCGGCCGCCCGAACAGGTCGGCGATGCCGTGCCGGCCCTCCACCTCGCAGACCAGCACCCGGCGTCCGGTGGTGGCCAGCGCGCAGGCGAGCGCGGCGGCGATCGTGGTCTTGCCGGTGCCGCCCTTGCCGCTGACGATGTGCAGCGTGTGCCGAGGTTCTGTTGTCGCGCCACTCGCCATGGCGTCGATGGTAGTGCGGGCGATTCGAGCGGCCGTCGTCGTCAGGTCGGGGAGCGCACGTGCAGCCGCTCTCCCTGGGCGTTGAACAGCACCAGGATCTCCACCGATCCGGGGCCGGCGCTGGTGAACCAGTGCGGCGTGTGGGTGTCGAACTCGGCGACCTCCCCGGCCGCCAGCACCAGATCCAGGTCGGCCAAGCGCAACCGGAGCCGACCGGACAAGACGTAGATCCAGTCGAAGCCCTCGTGACTGCGGAGTTCTGCCTCCGGTTCCGGCGAGAGCTGCATCTTGTACGCCTTCATCCCGCCGGGTCGTCGGGTGAGCGGGATCGTGATCCGGCCGGCTCGGTGTCTGGGCCGCTGCCGGACCCGGGGATCGGGCGTGGTGAGGGTGCCGATGAGCTCGTCCAGCGGCAGCTGGTGGGCCCGGGCGATCGGCAGCAGCAGCTCCAGCGTCGGCTTGCGATCGCCCGACTCCAGTCGGGACAGGGTCGACACGGAGATGCCGGTGGCACCCGACAACTGGGCCAGCGTCACGCCGTGCTCCTCCCGGACCGCCCGCAGCCGTGGCCCGACCCCGTCGAGCAGATCCCGGTCCGTCTTTGCCATAACAGCAACTTTACTTGCTGTTTAGACGAGATCGAGGCATGGTCGATCCATGACGGAGAACACAGCACAGAACCCGGCGGCGGAACGGTACGAGGTCGTCGTCATCGGTGGCGGCCCGGCCGGGCTCGCGGGGGCGCTGGCGCTGGTCCGATCGAGGCGGTCGGTGCTCGTCGTCGACGACGACCAGCCGCGCAACGCTCCCTCGCCGCACGCGCACAACTACCTGACCCGGGACGGGGCGACACCGGCGGAGATCGCCGCCGCCGGACGCGCCGAGGTGATCGGCTACGGCGGCACTGTCGAGTCGGCCACCGTCGCGTCCCTGGCCCGGGACGCAGCCGGATTCCGCGTCGAGCTCGCCGGCCGCACCGTGTGGGCCCGCCGGCTGCTGATCGCCACCGGCGCCACGGACGAGCTGCCCGACGTCCCCGGGCTGGCCGAGCACTGGGGCACCGGCGTCGTGCACTGCCCGTACTGCCACGGCTGGGAGGTCCGCGACCTACGGATCGCGGTGCTCGCGACGACCGCGAACGCCGTCCACCAGGCGCTGCTCTTCGGCCAGCTCAGCGATCAGGTGTTCGTCGTCGCACCGGGTGGACTCAAGGCCTCACCCGAGGCCCGCGACCAGCTCCACGCGCTGGGCATCCCGGTGATCGAGACGGCGGTGGACGGCGTGGAGTCCGACGAGACCGGCATCACGGGGATCCGGACGGCGGACGGGGTGCTGCCCGCCGACGCGATCGCGGTGCAGACGATCTGCCGGGCCCGGGCCGACCTGCTGGCGCCCCTCGGACTCTTCCCGAGCGAGGTGTTGATGGGCGAGGACCTGTTCGGGACCCAGATCGAGGCCGACCCCACCGGGGCGACCAGCGTGCCCGGGGTCTGGGTCGCCGGGAACGTGGCGGCGGTCTCGGCTCAGGTGATCACCTCGGCGGCGGCCGGATTGATGGCCGGGGCCCGGATCAACGCCGATCTCGTCCTCGAGGACGCCAGGGAGGCGACCGCCGCACCGCAGGCCGCCCGAGTGTGAGTCGAGGTCGAGATCTCGATCCGCGCACGACGATCGCAGTGTCGGAGATCTCGGTCATGCTTAGGTCGTGAGATCCAGCCCACCGCGCGCGATGATCCGCTGGGGTTCATCTGGTCATCGACACCGATGACCCGGGCCGGCTCGCGCGGTTCTATGCCGAGCTGTTGGATGCGCCGATCGTCGAGGAGAACGAGCGGTGGTCGGCGATCCGGCTGCCCGACGGGCGGCTGCTCGAGTTCCAGCTCTCCATCACCTTCCGACCGCCGACCTCACTGTCCTCCGAAGTCCCGCAGCAGTACCACCTCGATCTGATGGTGGAGGACCTGTCGGCCGCGGTGGAGTACGCGGAGTTCCTCGGCGCCCGACGGATCGAGCCGCTCGGCGGCCCCTCCGTCGCCTTCGTCGACCCGAGCGGTCACCCGTTCTGCCTGTGCAGCCTGCCGTCCGGCTGAGGCTGAGGCAGGAGAGCTCTAGGCAGAGAGAGTCATAGGCAGGGGAGCCATGAGGCTTCGCTCATGACCAAGTGGGAATACGTCACGGTGCCGCTGCTGGTGCACGCGACCAAACAGATCCTCGACAACTGGGGCCAGGACGGCTGGGAGCTCGTCTCGGTGGTGCCCGGACTCAACCCGGAGAACCTGGTCGCGTACCTGAAGCGGCCGCTGCCGGCATGAGCACCGCCTCGCAGCGGTTGAGCGAGCTGGGGTTGGTGCTGCCGCCCGCACCGAAGCCGTTGGCCGCCTACGTGCCGGCGACCCGGTCCGGCGGCCTGGTGTACACCTCGGGCCAGATCCCCACCCGGGACGGCGAACTGGTGGCGCGGGGCAAGGTCGGTGCCGAGGTGTCGCTGGAGACCGCCGTCGAGTGCGCCCGGGTGGCCGTGCTCAACGCGGTCGCGGTCCTCGCCGACGAGGCCGGCGGTCTCGACGAGATCGAGCGGATCGTCAAGGTCACCGTGTTCGTGGCGAGCGTGCCCGACTTCACCGGCCAGCCGCAGGTCGCCAACGGCGCCAGTGAGTTGTTGGCCGAGATCTTCGGTGAGGCCGGCCGGCATGCACGCAGCGCGGTCGGGTTGACCGCGCTGCCGCTCGATGCCCCGGTCGAGATCGAGGTGATCGCCGCCGTCGCCGCCCGGCCGTCGATCCAGCCGGCCTGATCACCGCCGGCGATGCCGACGAACTCCGCCGACGTCCTCCGACGGTTCGCGCCGCCGGTGCCGGCGGCGCTGGTCGGCCCGGGCGGAGAGCTGGACACCGGCCAGCGAGGCGGCAGCCGTCCCCGCGGCCAGCGTCATCCTGCTGCGCGACCAGGACCGCCTGGAGACGTATCTGCTGCACCGGCACGCCCGGATGGCGTTCGCCGCGTCGATGGTGGTGTTTCCCGGCGGTCGGATGGATCCGGTCGATCGGGCGGCCGCCGATCCGTGGCGCGCCTGCGCCGTGCGGGAGACCGCCGAGGAGACAGGCGTGCGGCTCGACCCGGACCGGTTGCTGCCCTGGGCCGAGTGGACCACACCGGCGATCGAACCGCGACGGTACGAGACCCGCTTCTACGTCGCCGCACTGCCGCCCGGTGGGGAAGCCGCGGACGTGTCCGGCGAGACCGACACGGCGGACTGGGCCTCCCCGGCGGACGCGCTCGCAGCGGCGGCGGCCGGATCGCTCGCCTTGATGCCGCCGACCTTCTCGATCCTGCTGGAGCTGGCCGAGCTCGGCTCGGTGTCCGCCGTGGCCGAGGCGGCCGCAGGGCGGGTCGTCGTGCCGATCCTGCCCGAGATCGTCCGCGACCGTGACGGCTGGTGTTTCCGCTACCCGGCGGTCGAGGATCCCGCATGACCACGACGGAGGTCGGCCCCGGACTGGTGAGTGTGCTCGCCCCGAACCCGGGACCGATGACCCTCGACGGCACCAACACCTGGATCATCGGCGGCGGTTCGGCGACCTCCGTGGTGATCGACCCCGGACCCGAGCACGAGGGGCACCTCGGCGCCGTGCTGGCAGCGGCCGGCGGCCGGATCGGCACCATCCTCGTCACCCACCGCCACCTCGATCACACCGAGGGCGCCGCTCGGCTGGCGGAGCTGGCCGACTGTGGCGTGCGGTCCGTCGACCCGGCGTACCGGATCGGTACCGCCGGGCTGGCCGACGGCGACGAGGTGCCCGCCGGAGACTTCGTCCTCCAGGTGGTCGAGACGCCGGGCCACACCGACGACTCGGTGTCGCTGCTGCTCTCCGGCGTCGATGTGCCCCGGCTGTTGACCGGCGACACCGTGCTCGGCCGGGGTACCACGGTGATCGCCGCGCCGGACGGGGATCTGGCGGCCTATCTCGGCTCGCTGGAGGAGCTGCTGCGCCTGGTCGACGAGCGTGGCGTCACACAGCTCCTGCCCGGTCACGGTCCGGTGGTGGATCGACCGCGGGAGACGATCACCGACTACCTGGCCCACCGTCAGCAGCGACTCGACCAGGTGCGCGCCGCCCTACGCGGCGGCGCGGTGACCGCCGACGAGGTGGTGGCTGCGGTCTACGCCGACGTCGACCGGAGCCTGTGGCCGGCGGCGAAGCAGTCGGTCGAGGCCCAACTGCGTTACCTGGGTACCTCCGGCTGATCGGGACCGCGACTCCCAGGAACCTCACCTGACTTCCACAGCCCGCCCACAGAATCGCGCGGCAATCTCGTTGCATGAGCCAATCGCACGATCCGCACCCGACGCAGCCCGCCGGTCTGAACACGCCACCCTTCTACTCCTACGGCGGGTCGGAGCCGACCGTGCCGATCGACCGGGTCCCGGGCTTCGCGCCGCACGACTTCCCGGCTCCGGCCGGGGTACCGCCGCTGCCGCCGACCGGCGCCTCGGCCACCGCGACCGCCGTGCGGCCCAAGCGGAACCTGGCGGCGGTGCTGGTCGCCGCGTCGCTGTCGGCCGTGATCGGCGCCGGCGCCGGCATCGGGTCGTACGCCTGGGTCAGTGGCTCGAACCCGACCGCCGGCTCCCCGATCAGCGTGACGAACACGCCCGCGTCCACCACGCCGAAGCTCGACGGCACGGTCGCCGCGGCGGCGAAGCAGATCGACCCGTCGGTCGTGACGATCACCGTCCGGACCGGTCAGGGCGGCGGTCTCGGCACCGGGGTCGTGCTCGACACCGCCGGCCACATCCTCACCAACGACCACGTCGTGTCCGGAGCCGACCAGGGCGGATCCATCAAGGTCACCTTCGACGACGGCACCACCGCCGACGCCGACCCTCGTCGGAACCGCCTCCGACATGGACCTGGCCGTGATCAAGGTCGCCGGTGCGAAGGACCTGAAGCCGGCCACGTTCGCGAAGTCCGGCTCGCTGACCGTCGGGCAGTCCGTGGTCGCCGTCGGTGCGCCGCTCGGCCTGTCGGAGTCGGTGACCAGCGGGATCGTCTCCAACACGGCGCGTCCGGTTCGCTCAGGCACCAACAACGACGCGGTCTATCTCGCGGTCCAGACCGACGCGGCGATCAACCCGGGCAACTCCGGTGGGCCGCTGGTCGACCTCAACGGCGCCGTGGTCGGCATCAACTCCTCGATCGCCAGCACCGGGACCACCGAGGGCGGTGGCCAGTCGGGCAACATCGGCATCGGCTTCGCCATCCCCGCCGACGTCGCCATCCGGGTGGCCGGCGACCTGATCGAGAACGGCAGCGCCCCCCGAGCGACGCTCGGTGTGACCCTGCAGGGCGCCGGTACCGAGCAGGCGCCGGAACAGGGCGTCCCGCTGACCGAGGTCGTCTCCGGCGGCGCCGCCGACAAGGCCGGTCTGCGGGCCGGTGACGTGGTCACCAAGGTCAACGACTTCCCGACCACCACCGCTGACGGGCTGATCGCCGCCACCCGCTACTACGCCCCCGGAACCACCGTCGAGGTCAGTTACCTCCGCGACGGCCAGTCCCACACGGCGAAGGTCACCCTCGGTAGGAGTTAGTCCGCTCGCAGTTCAACGGGCGCGGCGCTCCACCCGCTCGACGTCGAGGATGGTCACCGAACGCGGCTCGAGGCGGATCCAGCCTCGGGCCGCGAAGTCGGCCAGGGCCTTGTTGACCGTCTCCCGGGAGGCCCCGACCAGCTGGGCGAGTTCCTCCTGGGTCAGGTCGTGGTGCACGTGGATGCCGTCCTCGCGCCGGTCGCCGAACCGGCGGGCCAGCTCGAGCAGCTGCTTGGCCACCCGGCCCGGCACGTCGGAGAACACCAGGTCGGCCACCACGTCGTTGGCCCGGCGGAGCCGTCCGGCGAGCTGACCGAGCAGACCTCGGGCCACCTCGGGGCGGCCGGTCAGCCAGCCCATCAGCTCGTCGTGCTCCAGGGTGCGCAGCTCGCACGCCGTCACCGCGGTGGCGGTGGTGGAACGGGGTCCCGGATCGAAGAGGGACAGCTCGCCGAACATCTGGCCGGGTCCGAGGATGGCGAGCAGGTTCTCCCGACCGGCGGAGCCGCTGCGGCCGAGCTTGATCTTGCCGCTGATGACCACGTAGAGCCGGTCCTCGGCGTCGCCTTCGTGGAAGAGCACCTCGCCCCGGTTCAGCTTGATCGTGCCCATGGCGTTGCTGAGCGCAGTCGCCGCCTCGTCCTCGAGGCCGGCGAACAGTGGTGCTCTCTTCAACACCTCCGGATCCACGCGACCTCCTTGTGCGTTCGGCGACTTCTCGGTCAGGCTACCGTCGTTTGGCCGCCAGCGGCAGATGACCGCGCCCGCCGTCCGGAACCAGGACGTAGGCTGCTTCGCATGGCCGCTCGAGCATCCACCGCGCCATCGACGGCGGGGTCGAAAAAGCCCGCGGGCCCGACGCCGAAGCGGGGCAAGGTGCTGGTGCTCCCGACGGACCCACCGACGCCGTTCGACCGGTCCCGTACCGCGCTGGTGCGGCGGGCGCGGACCATCAACCGGGCCCTGGCCGAGACCTATCCGGACGCCCACTGCGAGCTCGACTTCCGGACCCCGCTGGAGCTGCTGGTCGCCACGATCCTGTCGGCGCAGACCACCGACAAGCGGGTCAACCTCGTCACCGTCGCCTTGTTCGAGCGCTATCCCGGCGCGGCCGCTACGCCGCCGCGGACCGGGCCGAGCTGGAGGCGATGATCATGCCGACCGGGTTCTTCCGGGCCAAGACCGACACGTTGATCAAGCTCGGTGCGGCGCTGGTCGAGCGTTTCGACGGCGAGGTGCCGAACCGACTGGACGACCTGGTCACCCTGCCGGGGGTGGGTCGCAAGACCGCGAACGTCGTGCTCGGCAACGCGTTCGGCGTGCCCGGGATCACGGTCGACACCCACTTCGGGCGCCTGGCCCGTCGGTTCGGCTGGACCGTCTCAGCCGAGCCCGACCAGGTCGAGTCCGAGGTCGGTGCGCTGTTCCCGAAGCGGGACTGGACGAAGCTGTGCCACCACGTGATCTGGCACGGCCGCCGGCGCTGCCACGCCCGCAACCCGGCCTGCGGCGCCTGCCCGGTGGCTCGGTGGTGCCCGTCCTTCGGCGAGGGCGAGACCGACCCGGCCAAGGCGGCGAAGCTGGTCCGCGAGCCGCGCGGATGATCATGGTGGGAAGGCGATCGCGCGCGGTGGTCGCCGCCGCGGTCGCGGTGATCATGAGCGCACTGCTCGGAGGCTGCTCCGGGTTCGGCCCACCGGCCGGCTACGGAGCGGTGCCCACGACGGAGTCGTCGATGTCGGCCGAGCAGCTGGCGGCGGCCAAGAAGGCGGCACGCATCGCCGACTGCCCGTCGTCGGACGCCGCCGTGGCCGTGGTCGGCAACGGGCTGCCCGACATCACGCTGCCGTGCCTCGGTGGTGGCCGCGAGGTCCGGCTGGCCGGGCTGCGCGGCCGGCCGATGATGATCAACATCTGGGCCCAGTGGTGCGAGCCGTGCCGAGCCGAGGCCCGCTATCTCGCTGCGGCCGCCGAGGAACTGGACGGCAAGGTGTTGATGCTCGGCATCGACTACTCCGACCCCCGGCCCGACTGGGCGATCGAGTTCGCTGCGTACGCGAAGTGGCACTACCCGCAGCTCGCCGACCCCGACCTCGCCCTGCGGGCGCCGCTGCAGCTCGCCGGTCCACCGCAGACGATCTTCGTCGACGCGGACGGGACGATCGTCTATCGGCACTCGGGGCCGTTCGCCGGCACCGACCAGATCACGGCGGCCGTCGCCGAGCACCTCGGAGTCCGGCGGTGACGATCCCGGCGCCGCCGGCATGGGTGCCCCACCTGCGGACGGTGCTGGCCGAGGGTCGCCGCCAGGCCTGGAGCGACGTGCTGCGGCCGGCCCGCGGCGGCCGGCCCGCCGCGGTGCTGATCTTGATCGGTACCGGACCGGACGGACCGGAGATCCTCTTCGTCGAGCGGGCGGCGACGCTGCGCACCCACGCCGGTCAGATCGCCTTGCCGGGTGGGGCCCAGGATCCCGGGGACGCCGACCTGGCCGCGACCGCGCTGCGCGAGGCACACGAGGAGACCGGCGTCGATCCCGACGGCATCGAGGTGCTGGGCTCCCTGCCGGCCGCCCACGTGTCGGTCAGCGGCTTCGACGTGACCGCGGTGGTCGGCTGGTGGCACACCCGCAGTCCGGTCGGGGTCGCCGACCCGCGAGAAGTGGCCTCGGTGGAGATGGTGAGCGTCGCCGACCTGACGCGCGCGGTCAACCGGGCTACGGTTCGTCATCCGTCCGGCTACGCCGGGCCGGGGTTCGAGGTCGCCGGTCACCTGATCTGGGGACTGACCGCCCACCTGGTCGACGGCCTGCTGGATCTGGCGGGCTGGCAGCTGCCGTGGGACGACACGAGGAGGCTCGCGATTCCGCAACGCTACTTGACCGACATCGCTGCAACCGGAGGTCCCGATGCCCACTGACGAGGATCTGCTGGCGGTCTGGCGACTGTGTCTGCCGGATCAGCCGGAGCTGGGCGAACGGGTCATCGCCCGCTACGCGGAGCCCCACCGGCACTACCACGACACGGCGCACCTGGCCGCCGTCCTGGGCTGGATCGACCAGCTGGCCGCGGATCACGATCTGTTCCTCGTCCGGCTGGCGGCCTTCTTCCACGACGCCGTCTACGCGATCCCGCCCGGACAGGTGAGCAACGAGGAGGCGTCGGCCCGGCTCGCGCTGAAGGACCTCAGCCGGGCCGGGTTGGAGCAGGAGGACCTGAGTGAGGTCGCGCGGCTGGTCCGGCTCACCGCGACCCACCTGCCGGGCTCGCGAGACCCGGAAGGCGAGCTGTTGTGCGACGCCGATCTGGCGGTGCTCGGCGGGACACCGCAGGAGTACGCGAGTTACGTGGCCGCCGTCGAACGGGAGTACGCCGCGATGCCGCGCCCGGCGTTCGCCGCCGGTCGACTCGACGTCCTGCTCGGCCTCCGCGGCCGGGACCTGTTCCGGACCGGAAAGGGTCGTGCACTCAACGAGCGGGCCCGCGCCAACGTCGAACAGGAGGTGCAATCGCTGGCCGCCGAGCTCGGGGTGGCTGTGGAAGGATCGGACGAGTGAACGCGCCTGCCACCCAGCCCGATTCCCGTCCTGCCCAGCAGAGCACGACACCCGAGCAGCGGCCGGAGGGTTGGTGGAAGTCGGCCGTCGTCTACCAGATCTATCCCCGGTCCTTCGCCGACAGCAACGGCGACGGCACCGGCGACATCCCCGGCATCGCCTCCCGGTTGGATTACCTCGCCGAGCTCGGGATCGACGTGGTGTGGCTGTCGCCGATCTACCGCTCGCCGATGGACGACAACGGGTACGACATCAGCGACTACACCGATGTCGACCCGACCTTCGGCACGTTGGACGAGCTCGACGAGGTGATCGCCGGCCTGCACCAGCGCGGCATCAAGCTGGTGATGGACCTGGTGGTCAATCACACGTCCGACGAGCACCCGTGGTTCGTCGAGTCGCGCGACCCGGCGTCTCCGAAGCGGGACTGGTACTGGTGGCGACCCGCCCGTGCAGGTCACGAGCCGGGTGCCGAGGGTGCCGAACCGACGAACTGGGGCTCGGCCTTCTCCGGATCGGCCTGGCAGTTCGACGAGCGCAGCGGTGAGTACTACCTGCACATGTTCTCGCCGAAGCAACCGGACCTGAACTGGGAGAACCCGGAGGTCCGGCAGGCCGTCTACGCGATGATGCGCTGGTGGGTGGACCGCGGCGTCGACGGATTCCGGATGGACGTCATCAACTTGATCTCGAAGCCGGCCGAGCTGGTGGACGGCGAGACCTCGGCGGGGCGGCGGTACCACCCCTCCTTCCTCCCGGTCGCCAACGGGCACCGGCTGAATGAGTTCCTCGCGGAGATGAACCGGGAGGTCGGACTGGACCGACTCGGGTTGCTGACGGTGGGGGAGATGCCCGGTTCCTCGATCGAGACCGCCCGGCAGGTCACCGATCCGCAGCGGCACGAGCTCAACATGGTCTTCACGTTCGAGCACGTGAGTCTCGATCAGACGCCCGGCGGGGCCAAGTGGGACATCGCCGAGCTGCCGCTACCGGTGCTGAAGAACAATCTCGCCGCCTGGCAGGAGGGGCTGGCCGACGTCGGCTGGAACTCCCTCTACTGGGACAACCATGATCAACCGCGGGCGGTGTCCCGGTTCGGTGACGACCGACCGGAGTTCCGGGTGCCGTCGGCGAAGACCCTGGCGACGGTGCTGCACCTGCACCGCGGTACCCCGTACATCTACCAGGGCGAAGAGATCGGCATGACCAACGCGCACTTCAGTGAGATCTCGCACTACAACGATCTCGAGTCGATCAACTACCACGCCGAGGCCGTCAGTCTCGGGGTGGAGGCCGAGGCCGTGCTGCGTTCGATCGCCGTCAAGAGCCGGGACAACGCGCGCACCCCGATGCAGTGGGACGACACCAGTCACGCCGGTTTCACCACCAACATCCCGTGGCTGCCGGTGAACCCGAACTACGTGACGATCAACGCCGCCGCCGCCGTGGCCGACCCGTCCTCGGTCTTCCACCACTACCGCAAGTTGATCGCGCTCCGTCACTCCGACCCGCTCCTGGTCGACGGGCGGTTCGACCTGCTGCTGCCCGACCACGAGCAGCTCTGGGTGATCAGCCGGACGTCGGGGCAGCGGATGCTCCTGGTGGTGGCGAACTGGTCGAGTGACGACGTCGAGCTCCCGACCGGCGAGCTCCCCGACCTGAGCTCGGCGACGCTGCTGCTCGGGACCCACGCCGACGACGGCAACCCCGTGCTCCGGCCGTGGGAGTCGCGGCTGTACCGGATCGGCTGACCCGTGCCGGCGCCGGCGGGCAATCGGTGGCTGGTGCTGGTCTCGATGACCGGCTCGCTGTCGATGATCATGCTGGATCAGACCGTCGTCAGCGTGGCGCTGCCGGTGATGACCCAGGACCTCCAGCTGAGCCCGACCGGAACGCAGTGGGTCGTGAACGCGTACGTGCTGTCGCTCGCCGCCCTCGTGGCGCTCGGCGGTCGGCTGGGCGAACGGCTCGGCGGTGTCACCACGTTCCGGATCGGCGTCTCGGTGTTCTTCCTCGCCTCGGTCGGCTGCGGCCTCGCGCCTGGCGGCGACCTGGGTGAGCCGGTCATCATCTTCTTCCGGGCGTTGCAGGGAATGGGTGCGGCCCTGATGCTGCCCGCGTCCGCGACGATCGTCATCGGCGCGTTCGCCGCCGCCGAACGGGGCCGTGCGATGGCCATCTACGCGGGTCTGAGCCAGATCTTCCTGGCCGTCGGACCGCTGATCGGCGGCGTGTTGACCCAGACGGTCAGCTGGCGGGCGGTGTTCTGGCTGAACGTGCCGGTCGGCATCGCGGCCCTGATCTTGGTGCAGATCGCGAAGCCGACCAACGCGGCCGACCCGGGTGGAGTCATCCGGATCCGGGACGTGCTGCTGCTGGTGCTGGGGGTCGGGCTCAGCATCCTCGCCATCCAGCAGGCCGCCGTCTGGTCGTGGCGCTCGCTGCTCACCTGGTCGGTGCTCGTCGTCGGTCTGGTGCTGATCACGCTCTTCGTCCGCGAGCAGCTGCGGACCAGTGCGCCCCTGGTCAAGGTGGGACTGCTCGAGCAGCCGGCCTTCCTCGCCGACAACGTGGTGATGGGACTGGTCCAGTTCGGCCTGCTGCCCGTCGTGTTGTTCAACTCGTTGTTCCTGCAGGACGTGCTGCAGTTCTCCCCGGTCGCGGCCGGGATCGGCATCATGCCCGTGATCTTGGCGCTGGCGCTGGCCGCCCAGATCGGTGGTCGCTGGTTCGACCGAGGTGGGGTCCGACCGCCGGTCCTGTTGGGTCTCGGGTGCTGCGTCGTGGGTCTGGTGCTCTGGGCGGTCGCACTGCCGATGATCAGCTACCCGTGGCAGCTGCCCGGCATGATCGTGACCGGATTCGGACTGGGTCTGACGATCTCGCCGACCAACACCGACGCGCTCAGCCGGATCCCCGACGAGGACCGGGCCCAGGGCTCCGGAATGGTGCAGACCGTGCGCCAGCTCGGCGGCACGATCGGGGTGGCCGTGATCAGCGCGGTCGTGCTCGGGATCGAGAACGGCGGGACGAAGGGTCCGTCCGCAGAACGGGTCGCGGCGGCGATGGCGGTCGGCTTCGGCATGGCTGCGGTGGCCTTCGTCGTCGCACTGGTCGTCGGTTGGCGGCTGCTCTCGCGGGAGCGGATCGCCACCGATCCCGCGAAGCCCGTGGTCGCCGGCTGATCTGCTCGGGTTCGCCGGCGCCGGCGGGCGAGCTGCTCGGGTTCGCAGCTGTGCATCGGGCCCGAGCGAACCCGAGCAGCTGGCTACCGCGCCCGACCAGCCCGGCGAGCTCGAGGAGCGGTCAGGGCAGGGCTTTGGTGGTGTCGACGACGCTGCCTTCGATCTGCGGCGCCTGGGCGGCAGCAGTAGCCCGCTTCACCGCGCCGGTGATCTCGGCGACGGACTCCTGGGCCTGAGCGATCGTCCGCTCCGGCGCCTTGACCTTCTTGATCCGCGTCATCCCGATCAGGCTCAGGACCCCGGCGATGACCAGGAGCACGACGGCGACGATGACGAAGGCCAGCCACGGCGCCACGCCGAGGGCCACCAGCCCCAGGGCCGCGGCGATGTAGAGCAGGGTCAAGGCGTTGATGCCGAAGTAGCCCGCTGCACCGAAGAGACCGGCTCCGATGCCGGCGTTCTTCGCCGAGGGGATGATCTCGGTCTTGGCCAGCTCAACGGTGTCGTTGACGAGCAGCTTGGCGTCGTCGGTGATGCCCTGGATGATCTCCCCGACAGGACGGTTCGCCATCTCGATCTCCTCTCGTTGTCGGTGCGAGCCTAGTGGGTGGCCGGACTCGCGGGATTCACCGGTGGCGACACGGAGTCGGCCGGATCGGCGATTCGACGGGCCCGCCACAGGAACGGCAGGGCCACCGCCGACACCGCGGCGGAGAAGACGTACGAGATGGGGTAGCCCCAGACATCCGCGGTCCGGCTCAGCGCGGGTTGCGCCACGACGCCCCCGGCGTTGCTGAACAGGGAGTCGAAGGACAAGATCGTGGCCCGCTGCGAGGACGGGATCATGCCGTTGAGATAGGTCTGCCGGATCGGGCGGCTCGCGGAGGTGGCCATCGAGGAGATGACGATCAGGGCCACCACGACCCAGAAGTTGCCCACCAGCCCCATCCCGAGCAGGGCCAGCGTGCCGATCCCGGTCAGCAGCAAGAGGGCGGAGGTACGCCGGGAGAAGATCCGGTTCATCGTCGGGGTCAACAGCCCGCCGATGATCTGGGCGCCGGCGCTGATCGCCGCGACGAGCCCGGCGACGCCGTAGGCCCGCGGGTCTCCCCAGAGCTGCAGGAGATACGGCTGCAGCGCGTAGAACACGTAGGTGCCGACGGCGCCGGTGAACAGGCCGGAGAGCATCGTCGCCCGAACGGCGGGCACCTTCAGCCCGTAGCGCACCGACTGGTCGACGATGGTGCGCAGCTCCGCTCGCACCCCGCGACCGCGGTCGGGGACGAAGCCCAGATCGTGCATGAAGATCAGCGCCACGACGAAGACCAGACCGAGGACGACCGCCCGGGCGACGTAGGTGACGCCCAGATCGGTCACCTGGGCCAGGTAGCCACCCGCCACGGAGCCGACCAGCATCATCACCCCGGTGACGACCTGGCCCCGGGCGAAGACGTCATCGAGTCGGCCGGTGAAGCTCGTCGCCGTCAGCGCGTCCACCAGCCAGGCCTCCACGGCTCCCGAGAAGAACGTGAAGCCCAGACCGAGCAGGGCGGAGACGATCGCCCACCAGACGAAGCCGGCCCGGATCTGCCAGAGCCAGACGTACAGCGCCGTGGTGACCGCCAGGGTGATCGTGCCCAGCAGGAACGAGGCCCGACGGCCCCAGGAATCGGCCACGATCCCGGTCGGGATCTCGAACAGCACCATCCCGGCGGTGAAGAAGGCGTTCGCCGTGAAGGCCTCGAAGTTCGACAGTCCGGCGTCGAGCAGGAAGATCGTGTTGATGCCCCAGATCAGCGACGCGGCGAAGGTGGTGCCCGCCGTCAACCCGTAGTACGTCCGCCGCACCGTGGCCGACGTGGGCGCCGAGCGGGTCGCCGCGGAGGCAGTCACGAGCGGTCACGATACGCGGCCGGTCCGACGGTCGGGCGGCCTTGCTCACGGCGCCGGCGCGAGCCGGGCTGTCGGCGTCCGATGTCAGGATGAGGAGATGACTGAGTCGTATCCGACCATCGTCCAGGTCGTGCTCGACACCAGCGATGCGCGCGGGCTCGCGGAGTTCTACCGGCGCATGTTCGGGCTGGAGTACCGAGCCGGCGACGAACCGCCCGCCGACGGCGCTCCCGACCCGAGTGGGTCCGACTGGCTGGTGCTGCGCAACCCCCGCGGAGGACCGCAGCTGGCCTTCCAGCAGACCGACGGTGTGCGGCCGTCGACCTGGCCGGACGACGCCGTGCCGCAGATGTCCCATCTGGACACCCGGGTGTCGTCGGTCTCCGAGCTCGAGACGCAACGGCGGCGGGCCCTGGAGCTGGGCGCGACCGAGCTGTTCGACCGCAGTGACGACGCCGATGAGCCCCTCTACGTCTTCGCCGACCCAGCCGGGCACCCGTTCTGCGTCTTCGTGGGCTGAGCCCCCGCCGGCAACGGACTAACTGGGGCCGGACCGCTCGTAGGCGGCCGGTCGCTGCTGCGCTTGACGGATCCGGTCCAGATCGAGCTTCTCGCTCCGGTCGAACCGGTAGATCCCGTTCTCCTCCTGGAAGACGTCGGTCAGTTGGGTGTAGCAGTAGCCGAACATGTCGGGGTCGTCGAGCAGCACCTTCGTCAGACCCTCGAAGCGGGTGTAGAACTCCTCGGCGTCGCCGACCCGCTGGCCGTAGCCCCACGAAGCGCGGTGGTCGTCCCCGCTGCGCTCCAGGGCCTCGGGGTTCCACCAGATCCCGCCGAACTCGCTCACGAAGTAGGGCTGGCCGGCGTAGGGCAGCGAGAACTCGCCGTGCTCACGCCGGTTCCGGTAGGGCCGGCCCTCGGCCAGACCCTGCTGGTTCGCCGCGAAGCGGGCCGGGTCCTGCTCGTAGTCGTGGCTGTCCCACACGTCGGTCTCGGGCACCCGGTGGCTGTATCCCGAGGCGTCCAGCACCGGCCGGGTCGGATCGGCGAGCCTGGTCGCCAGCCACATGCCGCGGGTGACGTCGTCCAGCACGGTGATCGTGTCGTTGATCACCTGGTGGGTCTCGTTCAGCGGGCACCAGCCGATGATGCTCGGGTGGTTGCGATCGCGGGCGAGCACCTCCAACCACTGCGTGATGAAGGCGGCGGTCGGCTGTTGGTTGTCGGTCGTGTCGCCGTTCACCCGCGCTCCCCAGTCGCCGAACTCACCCCAGACGAGGTAGCCCAGTCGATCCGCGTGGAAGAAGAAGCGTTCCTCGAACACCTTCTGGTGCAGGCGGGCACCGTTGAAACCGGCCGCCAGGGACAACTCGATGTCGCGGCGCAGCGCCGTGTCGTCCGGCGCGGTGTAGAGGCTCTGCGGCCAGAACCCCTGATCGAGCACCAGGCGTTGGAAGACGCGCTCGCCGTTGATCGAGATCGCCCGGCCGTCGAGGGTGACCGATCGCAGCCCGGCGTAGCTCTCCACGCTGTCGATCAGGTGCCCCGAGTCGTCCCGGAGCTCGAGTCGCAGGTCGTACAGGTGCGGATCCTCCGGTGACCAGGGGCGCACCCGAGCCTCCGGCAGCACCACGGTGACGGTGGGGACCAGGTCGCGGTCTGCCGCGGTCGACCCGCTGGCGACGTCACCGTCGGAATCCGCGAAGGTCGCCGACACCGTCCAGCCTCTTCGGTTGGCGCTGACCGGGAGCTCGACGGTGAATGATCCCGAGCCCAGCTGAGGGGTGACCTTCCCACGGCGCAGGTGGACCGGCGGTACGGCCTCCAGCCACACCGTCTGCCAGATCCCGGTCGTCCGGGTGTAGTCGCAGTCGTGGTTGGCGTACAGCCGTGACTGCTTGCCCCGGGCCTGGACGGCGTGGATCGTGTCCCGGGCCCGGACCACGATGGTGGCCGGGCTCCGGGCCTCACCCAGGGCGGCGGTGATGTCGGCGTCGAAGGAGGAGAACCCGCCTCGGTGCCGGACGACCTCGACGTCGTTCACCCAGACGGTGGCGTCATGATCGACGGCACCGAAGTGCAGCAGCACCCGATGCTCGGCCCAGTCCTCCGGGATCTCGATCTCGCGGCGGTACCAGACCGCCTCCATGAAGTCGACGTCGCCGACACCGGAGAGCTCGCTCTCGGGGCAGAACGGAACCGTGATCGTGCCGGTGAGCGGCCTGGTCCGGAGTCCGCGCTCGGCGCCGCTGTCGCCCCGGTCGATCTCGAACTGCCAGCTGCCGTTGAGATTTCGCCACCGGGGGCGGAAGAACTGCGGTCGTGGGTGCTCCGGACGGGGGACATCGGGTGCGGGGCCGTCGAGAGGTCGGACGACTCGGACACGAGGGCTCCTCGGGTTATCGACGGTTGGCGGAGGGGTAGGTGAGGAACCGAAGGAAACATGTTGCCGGACGGTGCGCTGCGTGTAAAGATCGGCGGCGGACACACCTCACCACCAGGAGTACGCATGTCCTTGGTCTCATCTCCTTCGTCGAGTGACGTTATCGAGTCCGCAGCAGCCACCTCGGGGGCAGGGCCGGCAGCACCGCGGACCCGGTCGATCGCGTTCCGACCCCTGCCGGCTCGGGCGGTGAGCTTCGACGGTGGTCTGTTCGCCCGGCTGCAGGAGCTCAACTCCGTCACCTCGATCCCGCGTGGTGCCGAGCACCTGGAGCGGGAGGGGGCGTGGCGAAACTTCGACGACGTGGCGTCTCGCAGCGACAGCGACGAGTACTTCGGGCCGTGCTTCGAGGACGGCGAGGCCTACAAGTGGCTGGAAGCGGTGGCCTGGGACGCCGGTCGGACAGGCGACGACCAGCTGCGCGGATGGCTCAGCCGGTACTCCGCCAAGATCGCCGCGGCCCAGGACGACGACGGTTACGTCAACACCTTCGTGCAGCGTGGCCGACGGGCGGATCGCTACGTGCAGCTCGCCTGGGATCACGAGATCTTCAACCTGGGTGCGATGATCCAGTCGGCCGTGGCGCAGTACCGATCCACCGGTCTGACGGAGCTGCTCTCGGTGGCGATCCGCGCTGCTGATCACCTGGATGCCACCTTCGGTCCGGGCAAGCGCGAGGGGACCTGCGGACACCCGGTGGTCGAGCTGGCCCTGGTCGAGCTCTACCGCACCACCGGCGAGCCGCGATACCTCGCGCTGGCCCGCTACTTCGTCGAGGTGCGGGGACACGACCTCATCGATCCCACTCACCGGTTCAGCACCGACTACCACTCCGATCGCGTTCCGGTGCGGGAGACGACCGTGCCCGAGGGCCACGCGGTGCGGGCGATCTACCTGGCCGCCGGCGCCACCGACGTCGCGATCGAGACCGGTGACCGCGAACTGCTCGCGGCGCTGCAGACCCAGTGGCAGAACATGGTGGAGCAGAAGATGTATCTGACCGGCGGGCTCGGCGCACGCTGGGAGGGCGAGGCGTTCGGCGACCCGTACGAGCTGCCCTCGGATCGGGCCTACGCCGAGACCTGCGCCGCGATCGCCGGCATCCAGTGGAACTGGCGGCTGCTGCTGGCGACCGGGCAGCCGCGCTACGCCGAGCTGCTCGAGCGGCAGCTGCTACAACGCGGTCCTGCCCGGCATCGCCTTGGACGGCGACTCCTACTTCTACGCCAACGCCCTGCAGGTACACGCCGGATCGCTGGCGGTGGACGACCGGATGGCGGTCGGCGGCCGGCAGCAGTGGTTCGGCTGTTCGTGCTGCCCGACCAACATCATGCGCACCCTCGCCAGCCTGCAGAGCTACGTGGCGACCCAGACCGAGGACGCGGTCCAGCTGCACCTGTTCGGGGCCGCCTCGGTGGAGGCGAATTTCGGCGGCGGAGCGCTGCGACTGCGGGTGGAGACCGAGTACCCGTTCGACGGCCGCGTGGTGATCACCGCCGAGCAGGTGCCCGATCGATCGGTCGGCGTGCAGATCCGGATCCCGAGCTGGGCCACAGAAGCGACGGTGGAGAGTCCGGCCGGAGCCGAACCGGTCGAGCCGGGTCGCTATCTGCGGATCGACCGGCGGTGGTCCTCCGGTGAGCGAGTGGTGCTGGACCTGGGGCTGCGGCCCCGGCTGACCGTCGGCTCGCACCGCGCCGACTCGACCCGCGGTTGCGTGGCCATCGAGCGAGGTCCGTTGGTGTACGCGGTGGAGCAGCTCGACCAGCCCGCCGGCGTGCTCGTCGACGACCTCGCGCTCGACGGCAGCGAGCTGACCGACCAGTTCGATCCGGAGCTCCTCGGCGGCACCGTCGTGGTGCACGGCGCCGCTCGGCTGCTCGGGCCGGACGCGACCGCCGGTCCGGTCCGGTTCACCGCCGTGCCCTACTTCCAGTGGGCCAACCGCGAGGTGGGCCCGATGCGGGTCTGGCTGCCCGTGACCGCTCGGGGGTCAGCCGCCGCCGCCGCTGGTGTCGTCGGTGGAGGCACGGACCACCAGCTGCGGGGCGACGTGCTCCACCCCGTGGTGCGGGTGCCCTCCGATGGCCGCCAGCAGCCGCTCGCCGGCGAGTCGACCGACCGCTGACAAGCCGAGATCGACCGAGGTCAGCGGCGGCCGGGCGCCGCTGACCATCAGCTCCCAGTTGTCGGTGCCGATCAGGGCCACGTCCTGGGGTATCCGCCGGCCCGCCTCGCGCAGGCCGTCGGCGACCCCCCGGGCCAAGATGTCGCTGCCGCAGTAGATCGCGTCGACCTCGGGCGCCACCCGCAGCAGCATGTGGCTGGCCTGGCGGCCCCAGGCCTCGGTCCAGCTCCCGTACAGCGGGTCGGCCACCAGCTGGAGACCGGCGGGCTCCAGTGCCGTCCGGAGGCCGTCGAGCCGCTGCCGGGCGGCGTCGAACCACTCCGGACCGGTGATGTAGCCGATCCGGTGCCGGCCGAGTCGGATCAGGTGCTCCCCGGCCAACCGGCCGGCTCCGACGTCGTCGACCATCACCGAGCAGTCGTCGTCGCCGGAGGATCGGGTCAGGGCGTAGACCACCGGGACGTCCGCCCCGACGTCCAGCGGCCGGCGCGCGTTGGAGGTGCGCCCGGTGACGATGAATCCGTCGACGCGACGACCGAGCAGCACGTCGACGTAGTGCTTCTCGCGGATGGGGTCATCTCGGCTGTCGCACAAGAAGACCGACATCCGGCCGGCGCCGAGGGCGTCCTCGGCGCCGAGCATGACCGGCACGCTGAATCGCTCGAAGCTGTCGGTGGTGATCAGACCGACCGTGTAGCTGCGACGTTCGAAGACGCTCTTGGCCAGTGCGTTGGGGCGGAAGTCGATCTCCTGAGCTGCGCTGAGGATGCGGGCCCGCGTCTCCGCACTGATCTGTCCGGTGCCGTTCAGTGCCTTGGAGACCGTCCCCGGTGAGACGCCGGCGCGTGCGGCGACGTCTCGAACGGTCGCGCGCTTGATCAGGTTCGGATCTGCCACCACCCCGCCTTCCGTAGTTTCCGGAAACACTAGCAGTCACCGACCGTCCTTGGCCAGCGGTTGCAGCCGGAAGCTCTTGACGTTCGATCCGGAAACATGTCACCCTGACTAGGCAACATGTTTCCGACCATTTCACGGTCGGTCGAACTGCTGGCGAAGGGCGAGTCGACGCTGATGGTCCACACCGCGAGAGTGCCCCGGTTCCGCGGCTCGGGAGTGATCGAGTTCGCGGACCACGAATACCCCTCGGCCGACGAGGGTCGGCTGCTCGTGGCGGTCGGAGCGAATGCGATCTGCGGTACCGATCGGCACGAGTTCTACGACGGCAGTCCGATCGTGCCCGGGCACGAGGCGGCCGGCGTGGTGCTGGAGGCCGGGCCGGGAACGACCGTCCGACCTGGCACCCGCGGTGCGGTCTACCTGATGGATTTCTGCGGCAGCTGCCGCAGCTGCCGGCTCGGCGCCACCAACCAGTGCCTGGCCAAGCGGGGCGACATCGGGCAGACCACGGACGGCGGCTACGGCCCGTACCTCCTCACGCACGAGACGAACTTCTTCCCGATCGACGACGAGACCACCTTGGCCGAGGCGACGATGCTGCTCGACGTGATGGGGACCAGCGGTCACGCCATCGGCCGGGCTCGGCTCCTGCGGCCGGACATCGAGAGCGTCTACATCGCCGGCGCGGGCCCGATCGGCCTCGGGTTGCTCGTCCAGGCGAAGATCATCTTCGGCTCGGAGATCCCGATCGCGATCGCCGACGTCAGTCCGTGGCGGCTGGAGTTCGCGGAGAGCTTCGGCGCCACCGCCGTCGACGCCCGGGACGCCGATGCGGTGCGCGCCCTCGCTCCCGACGTCGCCTTCGACTCCTCCGGCAAGCAGAGCTGCGCGGGAACTCGCGTTGTCCGCCCTGTCCAAGCGCGGTTCGCTGATCTGCGTCGGCCACGGCGAGACGGTGACCATCGACGTCTCGCGGGACCTGATCGCCCCCGAGCGGGCCGTCGTCGGCAGTGAGTACTTCCGTTTCGACGAGCTGCCGGACAACCTGGCCCGCTTGCAGCAACCATCGCGAACTCGTCCGCCGGGTGATCACGCACCGCGTCGACGTGAGTGAGATCCAGGGCGCCTTCGAGCTCTTCTTCGGCGGCCGGACCGGCAAGGTGGTCGTCACCCAGGAGCTCGCCGGATGACGGCGCCCCTGCGGGTCGCCGTCGTCGGTGCCGGGAACTGGGGTGAACAGCACGCCCGGATCTTCGCCCGCCGGCCCGACACCGACCTCGTCGGCGTGCTCGGCCGCAACCCGCGAGCGCACCGCCGACCGGGCCGCGGCGTACGGCACCGACGCCGTTCACCGACCTGACCCAGCTGCTCGATCGCGCCCGTCCGGATCTGGTCACGGTCTGCCTGCCGAACGAGGAGCACTTCGAGCTGACGCTGCAGCTGGTCGACGCCGGCGTCGACCTGCTGGTCGAGAAGCCGCTGGTCTTCGACCTGCGCCAGGCCGACGTACTGCTCGATCACGCCGCGCGATCCGGGATCTTCTTCGCCGTCAACTTCAACCACCGCTACGCCGAGCCCTTCGTGCGCGCGAAACGAGCTATCGATGCCGGCGAGCTGGGGGATCTGGTCTTCCTCAGCTGGCGCTTCGGCGGTGAAGCCAATCGGGGCGACTCGCCGCACGCCAACCTGATCGAGACGCAGTGCCACGGCTTCGACCTGCTCGAACACCTCGCGCGGACCGATCGCCTCGGTGATGGCGCAGATGACCGACATCACCTACGGCGCCTACAGCTCGGTCGCGGTGGCCCTGCAGTTCGAGAACGGCGCGGTGGGCACCCTGCTCGGTTCCTACGACTCCTCCTACGCCTACCCCGACTCCCAGCTCGTCGAGATCAACGGCACCACCGGACGGGCGACCGTGCACGACACGGTGCGGCGGCTCACGTCTCAGCACGGCCGGGGAGGAGACGCGCCGGGTCTGGGAGGCCGGCTACTTCAACGACGAGGCGCGCACCTTCGGCGCGCACCTTCGATCGCCACGTCGACGACATCGTGGTCGCGCTGCGGGCCGGGTCGCCGCCGCCCATCCACGCGCGCGGCGGGCCGCCGGGCGCTGCAGCTGGCGCTGGCCTGCATCGAGTCGTTCGAGTCCGGGCGTCGCACCGAGGTTCCTCCCGCCGCGGCCCCCGAAGCCGGGCGGCCGTCCCCCGTACCACCTATCTGATCGAACCGAGATCTCATCCGAGCGGCCGACCGAACCGTGCCGCCGAACTCAACGAGGAGCGACCATGACCGATCACTGGCGTCCGACCCGCCGCGACATCCTCCGCCTCGGCGGCCTGGCAGCGCTGGGCACCGCCGGCCTCTCGGCCTGTGGCGGCCGCGGCTTCAACGACGCTCCGAGCGACAGCCGGTCCGACGGTGGCGCCGGCGGTCCGGCCAGCATGCAGTTCATGTACTGGGGGTCGACCTTCGAGCAGAAGGCGATCAACAAGATGCTCACCTCCTACCAGCAGGAACATCCGCAGACGAAGATCAAGCCGCTCTTCACGCCGGCGGACTACGACACGAAGATGAACGCGCTGGTCGCCAGCAACCGCGCGCCGGACGTGGCGTACATGAATGCCGGCCCGGGCTACCGGCTCGCCGAGCAGGGGAAGCTGCTCAACCTGTACGACTACTTCGGCAAGTACCCCGATCTGGCCGAACCGGCTGGAGGGCTCCTACTTCTGGTGGGACAAGGGGAAGACCTACGGCACCCAGAGCGCCAACGAGACGATGCAGCTCTTCTACAGCAAGCCGGCCTTCGCCGAAGCCGGGGTCGACGCTGCCGCCGGCCGAGGCGGCCCAGGCCTGGGACTGGGACACCCTCGTCGCCAACGCCTACAAGCTGACCCTCGACCAGAACGGCAAGACCCCGGACCAGGACGGCTTCGACCCCAAGAAGGTCCGCCAGTTCGGCGTGTCGATCAACTGGTGGCCGGGCACCTGGTACCCGCTGCTGTTGAGCAACGGCATCGGACTTCGCCGACCGAGGCCGGGACGAAGTCGCTGCTGGACACGCCAGAGGCGATCCAGGTCTTCCAGAACCTCGACCGACCTGATGTACAAGCACCGGGTCGCGCCGACGCCGACGCAGCTGGGCAACAACGCACCGAGCACGACGGTGCAGCTCAAGACCCGGCGGATCGCGATGGTGCTTCGACGGTCAGTGGACGTTGCTGGATCTCGCGCAGGGCGATCTCGAGTTCGGCATCGGGGTGCTGCCGCGAGCTGCAGCGAGCCGATGACCGCGTCGATGGGTGGCGCGACCGCCGATCTTCGCCTCGACCGAAGCACCCGGAGGAAGCGGTCGAGTTCTACCTGTTCCACGACAACCCGACCAAGGTAGATCTGTTCTCCAGCGGCCTGTGGATGCCGCTGGAGAAGAAGTACTACACCAATCAGGCCGACATCGACGTGTGGACCAAGAACGACGTCCACCCGCCGGAGTACCGGACGGCGGTCGATCGACTACGCGCTTGAACAACTCCAAGGTCCTGCTTCACCCAGAAGCTGAAGAACATCGACAAGATCGACAAGGTGCTGACGCCGGCGATGCAGGCCATCCAGACGGGTAAGCAACCGGTGGCCGACGTGCTGAAGGCGCTGGCGGCCAAGCTCGACAGCGGCCTGCTCCAGGGCACGTATCCCGATCTCGGGCACGTGAGCGGCCGGCGACGACCGCGGTCGCCGGTCGCTTGAAGGCGGCGATCGGGACTGGCTCGGAGCGAGGGCCGTTGGGGAGTGCTGCTGGCGATGCCGGCGATCCTCGGCTTCCTCATCTTCACCATCGGTCCGATGATCGCCTCGTTCGTCTTCAGCCTGACCGACTGGGTGATCGGAGCGACCGCCGCGTTTCGTCGGGGCCGACAACTACACGGGCGCTCGCCTCACGACGACCTGTTCTGGAAGTCGCTCTCGGTGTCACGACCTACTACACCCTCGGCGTCGGTGCCGCTGGTGCTGATCGTCGGCTTCGTCGTCGCCCTGCTGGTCAACCACGGTTCCAAGCGGCCAGTCGCTCTGGCGGACGATCTACTACCTGCCGACGCTGGTGCCGGCGGTCGCCAGCGCCGTGCTGTGGATCTGGATCTTCAACCCCGACTTCGGGCTGCTCAACTCGGCCCTGAGCAGGCTGGGCCTGCCCACCTCCAACTGGATCTACAGCGAGACCGCCGGCCGTCCCGTCGCTGATCCTGATGAGCATGCTGGGGCTTCGGCAACGCCATGGTGATCTTCCTGGCCGGGCTGCAGGGCGTGCCGCGCGCAGCTGTACGAGGCGGTGGCGATCGACGGCGGCGGCACCTGGGCACGAGTTCCGCCACGTGACGCTGCCGTTGATGACGCCGACGATCTTCTACAACCTCGTCACCGGCGTGATCGGCACGTTCCAGGTCTTCAACCAGGCCTACATCATGACCCAGGGCGGGCCGAACAACGCCACCTTGTTCTACATCTACTACCTGTACCGGACGGCCTTCACCGAGAGCGACATGGGCTACGCCAGCGCGCTGGCCTGGGTGCTGTTCGTGATCGTGCTGGTGATCACCTTCCTGCTGTTCCGCAACGCCCGCCGCTGGGTCTACTACGAGATGGGCGGGCGCCCGATGAGCAGCACCAGCATCGATCCGGTCGGCTCCCGCGCGACCCGGACCCGTGGGGCTCGTCCCGGTCGGCTCCGGCGCCCGCGCAGCGGTGCCGCGCCCACGCCGGTGCGGAGCAGGGGACCGGTCGCCACCGTGAGCCGGGTGCTGTTGTGGCTGGTCCTGGTCCTCGGCGCCGCGGTCATGATCGTGCCGTTCGTCTGGCTGGTCCGCAGCGCGCTGATGACCGACGACCAGATCTTCGTCTCCCCGCCGGAGTGGATGCCCGAACCCGTTCGCCTGGTCCAACTTCGCCGACGCGCTGACGGCGCAGCCGTTCCTGCAGTACTTCCTCAACACGATGATCATCGAGGTCTTCGTGGTCACCGGGACGGTGATCACCTGCTCGCTGGCCGCCTTCAGCTTCGCCCGGCTGCGCTGGCGTGGTCGCAACCTGGTCTTCGGCATCCTGCTGACCGGGGTGATGCTGCCGTACGCCGTGACCCTCATCCCGACCTTCGTGATGTGGGGGTACGCTCGGCGCGCTCGACACCTACCTGCCCGCTGACCGTGCCGGCGTGGTTCGCCGGCGCGGGCGGCGGGGTGTTCAACATCTTCCTGCTCCGGCAGTTCTTCCTCACCATCCCGTTCGAGCTCGACGAGGCGGCCTACATCGACGGGGCCACCCCGTGGCAGGTCTTCTGGCGGATCATCCTGCCGCAACTCCAAGCCGGCCATCGTCGTTGTGGTGATCTTCACCTTCATCGGTGTCTGGAACGACTTCCTCGGTCCGCTGCTCTATCTGAGCGACGAGTCGAAGTACACCCTGGCTCTCGGCCTGGCCAGCTTCCAGTGCGACCTACACGGCGCAGTGGGGTCTGCCTGATGGCGGCGTCGCTGGTGGTGATCCTGCCGATCATCGTCTTGTTCTTCGTGCTGCAGCGCTACTTCGTCGAGGGCGTCACCCTACCGGCGTCAAGGGCTGAGGCGGTCAGGCGGCTGGCTCGGGAGCTGACTCGTCGTCGGTCCGTCGAGCCCGGTTCCGGCGCCGGAGCAGGGCTGCACCCACGACCGCGGCGAGCAGTGAGGCGACCAGGACCGCAGTCTTGGCGTCGGCCTGCAGCTGCGGCGACCCCTCGAACGCCAGCTCGGCGATCAGCAGCGAGACCGTGAAACCCACCCCGGCGAGGACGGACACGGCGGCGACCTCGCGCCAGCGGAGATCCGGCGCCAGCTCGGCCCGGGTGAAGCGCGCCGTCAGATACGAGCCGCCGAACACGCCGATCGTCTTGCCGAGCACCAGCCCGGCGATGATCCCCAGCGCGACCGGTTCGGTCGCCAACCGGGCCAGGCTGGCCGGGGCGACCGAGATGCCGGCGACCAGCAGCGCGAAGACCGGTACGGCGAAGCCGGCGGAGACGGGTCGCCACAGGTGCTCCCAGCGGTCGATGAGCGCCCCGCCGTCGGTCCGGGACGATCGCGTCAGCAGCCCGACGGCCACGCCCGCGATCGTGGCGTGCACGCCGCTCTGCAACACGCACCACCAACAGAGCAGCCCGAGCGGGACGTAGAGGTACCAGCCCGAGATCCGCCGCCACTGGAGCAACGCCCACAGGACCATTCCGGCGCCGGCCGCCAGCAGCCACAGCAGGGACAGGTCGGCGGTGAAGACCGTGGCGATGACCGCGATGGCACCGAGGTCGTCGACGATCGCCAAGGTCAGCAAGAAGGCCCGCAGGCTCGTGGGCAGCGCGGAGCCGACCACCGCCAGGATCGCCAGGGCGAAAGCGATGTCGGTCGCCATCGGCATCGCCCAGCCCTCGGGTCGCCCGGCCGGCATCGTCAGGTTGACGACCAGGTAGATGAGCGCCGGCACGAGCATGCCGCAGAACGCCGCCACGATCGGCACCAGCGCCTCGGCCGGTCGGGACAACGAGCCGACGGTCAGTTCGCGCTTCAGCTCCAGACCCGCCACGAAGAAGAAGATCGTCAGCAGTCCGTCGGCGGCCCAGTGCTCGAGGTCCAGCGGGCCCAGATCGAAGCTGCGGACCGCCTCGTAGCTGTCGTGCCCCAATTCGCCCAGACCACCGCCGCCACCGCAGCCACCAGCATCAGGGCGCCGCCGACCGTCTCCTGGCGCAGGATGTCGGCCACCGACCTGGCGTCGGCCGTGCTGCCGAACCTGTCGAAGAGCCGCCGAGGCCGACCCTCGGCTATGTCGCCCTCCGCGGCTCGCCGGTCATTCCGAGCCGGCCGCGCTCGGGGCCCGGAGGTTCTTCTTGATCATGTCCATCACCGAGGAGTCCGTCAGCGTGGTGACGTCACCCAGCTCGCGGTTCTCGGCGATGTCGCGCAGCAGCCGGCGCATGATCTTGCCGGAACGGGTCTTGGGCAGCTCCTCGACCACCATGATCTGCCGCGGTCGGCGATCGGACCGATCTCCTTGCTCACGTGGCTGCGGAGCTGCTGGACCACGTCCGGACCGCCGTCGCCGGCCTCGGAACGCAGGATCACGAAGGCGACGATGGCCTGACCGGTGGTGTCGTCGGTCGCACCGACCACGGCCGCCTCGGCGACCTCGGGTGCGACACCAGGGCCGACTCGATCTCGGTGGTCGACATCCGGTGCCCGGACACGTTCATCACGTCGTCGACCCGGCCGAGCAGCCAGAGGTCCCCGTCATCGTCCTTCTTCGCTCCGTCTCCGGCGAAGTAGACGTTGTCGAACCGCGACCAGTAGGTGTCGATGAACCGCTGGTCGTCGCCCCACAGCGTGCGCAGCATCGCCGGCCAGGGCTTGGTGATCACCAGGTAGCCGCCGGAGCCGTTCCCGACCGGTTCCCCGTCGTTGTTCACCACGTCGACCTCGACGCCCGGCACCGCGCGCATCGCCGCCCCCGGCTTGCCCGACGTCACACCGGGCATCGGCGTGATCATGTGCATGCCGGTCTCGGTCTGCCACCAGGTGTCGACCACGGGCGTCCGGTCGCCCCCGATGTGGCGGCGGTACCAGACGTACGCCTCGGGGTTGATCGGTTCGCCCACCGAGCCGAGGATCCGCAGCGACGACAGGTCGAACTTCTCCGGGATGTCGGCACCCCACTTCATGAAGGTGCGGATCGCCGTCGGGGCGCAGTACAGGATCGTCACCCCGTACTTCTCGATGATCTCCCACCAGCGTCCCTTGTGCGGGGTGTCGGGCGTGCCCTCGTACATCACGCTGGTGGTCGCGTTGGCCAAGGGCGCGTAGACCAGGTAGGAGTGACCGGTGACCCAGCCGATGTCGGCCGCGGTCCAGAACACGTCGGTCTCGGGCTTCAGGTCGAAGGTCGCCCAGTGGGTGTAGGACGTGCCGACCAGGTAGCCGCCCGTGGTGTGCAGGATGCCCTTCGGTTTCCCGGTGCTGCCCGAGGTGTACATGATGTAGAGCGGGTGCTCGGCGGGGAACGCCTCGGCTCGGTGGTCCGCCTGCTGCTTGCCGACGAGGTCGTGCCACCAGTGGTCGCGGCCGGACTCCATCGCGGTGTCCTGCCCGGTGCGTCGGACGACGAGGACAGCCCGCACGTCGGGACACTTCTTCAGCGCTTCGTCGACCGCGGGCTTGAGTGCAGCGGGCTTGCCCTTGCGGTACCCACCGTCGGCGGTGATCACGACCTCGCACGCGCAGTCGAGGATGCGGGAGGACAGGGCGTCGGCGGAGAAGCCGCCGAAGACCACGGTGTGGGGTGCGCCGATGCGGGCGCAGGCCAGCATCGCGACCACCGCCTCGGGGATCATCGGGAGATAGATCGCGACCCGGTCGCCCTTCGTCACCCCGAGCTCGATCAGCGCGTTGGCGGCCTGCTTCACCTCGTCGGTCAGCTCGGCGTAGGTCATCGTGCGGGTGTCGCCGGGCTCTCCCTCCAAGTGGAATGCGACCCGGTCGCCCAGTCCCGCCTCGACGTGGCGGTCGCAGCAGTTGTATGCCGCGTTGAGGGTGCCGTCCGCGAACCAGGTGGCGAACGGCGGATTCGACCAGTCCACGACCTCGGTGGGCCGGCGTTCCCAGCTGAGGCGCTCGGCCTGTTGGGACCAGAACGCGTCCCGGTCGGCCGCAGCGTCGCGATAGGTCTGCTCGGTGACGTTGGCAGCGGCGGCCAGCTCCTCCGGTGGCGGGAAGCGTCGATCCTCGTGGGAGAGATTCGACAGGGCTTCTTCGCTCACAGCGGCCTCCCTTGGGGTGATTCGGTAGGCGACCCACACTATCCACCGGCCGGCATCGGCGGGTCGGCCCCTGCGACCACCGGATCCGGCCGAGCTGTCGAAATCGACCGGGCCCGCCCGTCATCCCCATGAGGAACGACTAGCGTTCCGCGGAGAGAGGAGTGCAGGTGACGACGTACGCCATCTTGCTGCCCGGCGACGAGGACCGTTGGGAAGCGGCCGGTCCCGAAGAGCGCTCGGAGACCTACGCCAGGCACGGCAGGTTCGCCGAGATCCTGGCCGAGCGTGGCCACCGGGTCGTGGGTGGTGCCGAGCTGACGCACTCGCGGAACGCGAAGGTGGTGCGGGGGGCGCTCGACGCGGCGCTGGTCACCGACGGCCCCTACGCCGAGGCCGCCGAGCAGCTGACCGGGTTCTATCTCGTCGAGTCCGACGACCTCGACGATCTCCTGCAGGTGTGCGGACTGCTGGGAACCGAGGAGGCGATCGAGGTCCGCGCGTGCGTCCCACCCGGCTAGCCCGAAGGGACAGGGACGGCTGAGAACCGCGACCGGCGTGCTCGAGTCCACCTTCGCCGAGCAGTGGGGACGGCTGCTCGCGCTGCTCGTCGCGCAGTTCGGACGTCTCGATCTCGCTGAGGACGGCTTGGCCGATGCGTTCGCCGCGGCGGTGGTCCGTTGGCCCGAAGACGGGCCGCCGAAGAACCCGCCCGCCTGGTTGATGACCGCGGCGCGGCGGCGGATCCTCGACCGGTTGCGCCGCGAGAGCGTCGCGGCTCGCCAGGAGGGCAAGCTGTTGGTCGACGCCGAGACGAGGGCCGTCGCTCGTCGGCTGCTGGACGATCCGGCCGCGGACGGAGTCGGCCCGGTGCCGGACGAGCGGCTCCGGCTGATCTTCCTCTGCGCGCACCCCTGTCTGTCGGCGGAGGCGGCGGTGGCCCTGGTGCTGCGTCTGGTCCTGGGCGTGTCGACCGCGGAGCTGGCACGGCTGTTCTTGGTGAGCGACTCCGCCATGGCGGCCCGGTTGACCCGCGCCAAGCGGGCGCTGGCCGCAGCCCAGGTTTCCTTCACCGTGCCGGAGGGCGACGAGCTCGACGAGCGGCTCGGGCCGGTGATCAACGCGGTGTACCTGGCCTTCACCGCGGGCTACGCACCCGCCTCCGGATCGGCCGTGGTCGAGCTTTCCCTCGCCGACGAGGCCGTCCGGCTGGCCCGACTCCTGCGCCGACTGCTGCCGCGCCCGGAGCTGGACGCCTTGCTGGCGCTGCTGTTGCTCCAGCACTCGCGACGGGACGCTCGGACCGACGACGCGGGCCGGCTGGTCCTGTTGCCGGACCAGGATCGCTCCCGCTGGCGGCGGGACGAGATCGCCGAGGGGCTGACCCTGCTGGACGGCTTGCGCGCTGCCGAGGTGCGCGGGCTGCTGGGGGAGTATCTGCTCCAGGCCCGGATCGCGGCCGAGCACGCCGGCGCGGCGCGAGCTGCCGAGACCCGCTGGGATCGCATCGCCGCCGCGTACGCCGAGCTCGAGCTACTCACCGGATCGCCCGTGGTCCGGCTGAACCGGGCCGTCGCCGTGGCGCAGGCGGAGGGCCCGGTCGCCGGTCTGGCGCTGCTCGAGGGCCTGGACCGTCGGCTGCCCCGCAATCCCCAGCTGGCGGGGATCCGTGCTCGCCTGCTGTCCGAAGCCGGCCGTGCGGCGGAGGCCCGGCACGGCTACGAACAGGCGTTGACGTGGTGCCGGAACGAGGCACAGGCAGCGGAGCTCCGCCGGCAGCTCGAGGACATCACGGAGGTGTGAGCGGCCCGTTACCGAACGCCCCAGGAGTACGTCTGCTTGCGCAACTTGAGGTAGACGAAGGTCTCGGTCGACTCCACGCCCTCCAACCGCCGGATCTTCGTGCTCAAGACGTTGAGCAGGTGCTCGTCGCCCTCGCACACGGCCTCCACGAGCAGGTCGTAGCTGCCGGCGGTGATCACCACGTAGTCGATCTCGGGCAGTGCGGCGAGCTGATCCGCGACCGGCTCGATCGGCCCCCGCACCCGGATGCCGATCATCGCCTGCCGGTCGAAGCCGAGCTGCAACGGATCGGTGACCGCCACGATCTGCATGATCCCGGCGTCGATCAACCGTTGCACCCGCTGCCGGACGGCGGCCTCGCTGAGGCCGACGGAGGCGGCGATGGCCGCGTAGGAACGACGCCCGTCTTCCTGCAGCTGGGCGATGATCGCCTTGTTCGTGTCGTCGAGTGGCAGCACGGTCACCAGGGACCTCCGGCTACAACTGCCGCTGGGCTTCGGTGAGGACCGAACGCAGGGCTGCCTCGATCTCGTCGAACTGCTGTTGATCGGCGATCAGCGGAGGAGACAGCTGGATCACCGGGTCTCCCCGGTCGTCGGCTCGGCAGTAGAGCCCGGCCTCGTACAACGCCTTGGACAAGAAGCCTCGCAACAACCGCTCGGACTCGTCGGCGTCGAACGTCTCCTTGGTGGCCGCGTCCTTCACCAGCTCGATGCCGTAGAAGTACCCGTCACCGCGGACGTCGCCGACGATCGGCAGATCGAGCAACCGCTCCAAGGTGGCCCGGAACGCCCCTTCATTCGCCCGCACGTGCTCGTTGACGTGGTCGCGTTCGAAGACGTCGAGGTTGGCCATCGCGACCGCCGTCGACACGGGGTGGCCGCCGAAGGTGTAGCCGTGCAGGAACGTCTCGTGGCCGTGCAGGAACGGCTCCATCAGCCGGTCGCTGGCGATCATGGCCCCGAGCGGGGAGTATCCCGACGTCAGCCCCTTGGCACAGGTGATGATGTCGGGCACGTAGCCGTAGCGTTCCGCGCCGAACATGTGACCGAGCCGGCCGAAGGCGCAGATGACCTCGTCGCTGACCAGCAGGACCTCGTACTCGTCACAGATCTCCCGCACCCGCTGGAAGTAACCGGGCGGGGGCGGGAAGCAGCCGCCGGCGTTCTGCACCGGCTCCAAGAAGACCGCCGCCACCGTGTCGGGGCCTTCCTGCTCGATCGCCACCGCGATCTGATCGGCCGCCCAGCGACCGAACGCCTCCGGGTCGTCGCCGTGGATCGGGGCCCGGTAGATGTTGGTGTTCGGCACCCGGAAGGTGGACGGTACGAGCGGTTCGAACACCGCCTTGAGGCCGGGCAGGCCGGTGATGGAGAGGGCGCCGTGGGTCGTGCCGTGGTAGGCCACCGCGCGGCTGATCACCTTGTGCTTGAGCGGCTTGCCCACGAGCTTGAAGTAGTTCTTGGCCAGCTTCCAGGCGGACTCGACGGCTTCGCCGCCACCGCTGGTGAAGAAGATCCGGTTGAGGTCACCCGGCGTCATGGTGGCCAACCGCTCGGCGAGCTGGATGGCGGTGGGATGGGCGTAGGACCACAGGGGGAAGAACGCCAGCTCACCGGCCTGCTTCGCGGCCGCATCCACGAGCTCTCGACGACCGTGCCCGAGCTGGCTGACGAACAGCCCCGCCAAGGCGTCGAGGTAACGGCGACCCTGGGCGTCCCAGATGTAGCAACCCTCGCCCCGCACGATGATCGGCACGTCGGCGGTGGCGTAGCCCGACATCCGGGTGAAGTGCATCCACAGGTGGTCCCGGGCGGACTTCTGCAACTCGGCATACGCCTCCGGCTCGAGCGCGGCCGTGGCCTCGCCCGCCGGCGATGTGGCGGCAGACATGGCTCTCATTCTCGTACCGTAGCCGTAGGAAACACAAGTGAAACAGCAGGTTTGTTCCATCTCTATTGCGCGATGCGTCGATCCGGCGCAAGAATGCTGCGAAATCCGTTGTTCGCGGGAGGGTGGATGGCCAGTAGCGAGACAGTCGACGCGCCGGGACCCGGCGCCACGGGGGGCAAAGGTCTCAAACCGAACGCCATCGGCTTCTGGGATGGGTTGGCGATCGGGCTCGACTCGACGGCTCCGGCCTACTCGCTGGCGGCCACGCTGGGATCGCTGGTCGCGATCGCCGGGACGCAGGCGCCCGGCGTGATGCTGATCTCCTTCATCCCGATCTTCTTGATCGCCGGTGCGTTCTACTACATGAACCGGGCCGACCAGGACTGTGGCACCACGTTCTCCTGGGTGACGCGGGCGATGGGGCCGACCCTGGGTTGGCTGGGTGGCTGGGCCATCTTCACCACGGGCGTGCTGGTCATCGGTTCACTGGCCGATGTCGCGGCGCTGTACACGTTCGAGCTGTTCGGGCTGACCTCGCTGGCCGAGTCCCGACCAGCCGTGGTGATCTTCGCCGTGATCATCATCTTGGTGATGACCTGGCTCTGCGTCGTCGGCACGGAACTCTCGGCCAAGGTGCAGCGCGTCATGGTCTTGGCCCAGGTGGCGATCCTGTTGCTCTTCGTGGTGGTGGCGATGGTGCGGCTGGCGACCGGCACGGCACCGGAAACCGCGGTCACCCCGTCGTTCAGCTGGTTGCTCCCGGTCGGCCTGGACAGCACCAGCTTGATCTCCGGGGTGTTGTTGGCCGTCTTCATCTACTGGGGCTGGGAGAGCGCGGTCAACCTGACCGAGGAGTCGACCGACAGCGCGACGACACCGGGCAAGGCTGCGCTGATCAGCACGCTGGTGCTGCTCGTGACCTACGTCGGCGTCGGCATCGCCATGATCGCGGTCGTCGGACCGGACCTGGTCACCGAATACGACGACGACTCGGCCCTGTTCAGCGCGGTCGGTGAGGTCGTCCTCGGTCCGCTGGCGTTCCTGCTGGTTCTCTCCATCGTCACCTCAGGCCTGGCCTCGACACAGACCACGATTCTGCCCGCGTCGCGCACGTCCTTGTCGATGGCCGTGGCCGGCGCGTTCCCGAAGGCCTTCGCCAAGGTGCACCCCAAGTTCGGTACGCCGGCCTTCGGCACCTGGGTGATCGGGATCGCCTCCATCGTCTGGTACGTGGCGGCCAGCCTGTACTCCGAGAACTTCTTGTTCGACTCCCTCTCGGCGTTGTCGTTGATGATCGCGTTCTACTACGGACTCACGGGCGTCGCCTGCGCGATCTTCTGGCGGAAGCGACTGCTGCAGTCGCCCAAGGCGTTCCTGTTCATCGGCGTCGGACCGGTCCTGGGTGCGGCGATGCTCACGGTCCTGCTCGTGCAGTCGGTCATCTCGCTGTCGAACCCGGAGGAGTCCTACACGGGCAGCTCGGTCTTCGGGGTCGGGATGCCGCTGGCGATCGCGATCTTCTTCACGTTGCTCGGCGTGGTGCTGATGATCATCTGGCGATTCGGACCGGGCAAGGCCTTCTGGAGCCGCAAGGGTGGTGAGAGGGTTTCGGAGGAGGTCGCGTTGGCGGCCCTCGGGCCGACCGCACCCGGATTCGGCGGACCCGACAAGGGAAAGGACGAGAACGCGTGAGCACGATCAGCTTCCACAACGTCGTCGGCGGGAAGCAGGTGGCTGCTGCCGACGGCGGTACCTATGACGTCATCGACCCGACCACCGGCGAGGCCTATGCGACCGCCGCGGCCTCCGGCGCCGAGGACGTCGACCGCGCGTTCGCGGCGGCCGCCACGGCGTTCGACAGCTGGGGTACGACGACGCCCTCGCAGCGACAGCGGGCTCTGCTCAAGATCGCCGATGCCCTGGAGGACCGGGCGGAGGAGTTCGTCCGGGTGGAGAGCAAGGACACCGGGAAACCGCTCGGGCTCACGAGCAGCGAAGAGCTGCCGCCGGCCGTGGACCAGATCCGGTTCTTCGCCGGCGCCGCCCGGGTGCTGGAGGGCAAGTCCGCCGGTGAGTACCTGACGGACTACACCTCCTGGGTCCGGCGCGAGCCGATCGGCGTGGTCGCCCAGGTGACCCCGTGGAACTACCCGCTGATGATGATGGTGTGGAAGATCGCGCCGGCCCTGGCGGCCGGCAACACGATCGTGCTCAAGCCGAGCGACACGACCCCGGCTTCTTCGGTGCTGCTGGCCGAGCTGGCCGCGGAGTTCCTGCCCGACGGGGTGCTGAACGTCGTCACCGGCAACCGCGACACCGGGCGGCTGCTGGTCGAGCACCCGACCCCGCAGCTGGTGGCGATCACCGGGTCGGTGCGAGCGGGGCGGGAGGTCGCGGCCTCGGCGGCGGCGAACCTGAAGCGGGTCCACCTGGAACTCGGCGGCAAAGCCCCGGTCGTGGTGTTCGACGACGCCGACGTCGCGGCGGCGGCGCAGGGCATCGCCGAGGCCGGCTACTTCAACGCCGGCCAGGACTGCACGGCGGCCACCCGGGTGCTCGCCGGTCCGCGGGTCCACAACGACTTCGTCGCGGCGCTCACCGAACGGGCCCGAGGAACCAGCACCGGGCTCCCCGACGGGGAGGTGGACTTCGGCCCGCTGAACAACGCGAGCCAGCTGGAGCGTGTCTCCGGCATGGTGGATCGGCTGCCCGAGCACGCGAAGGTGGAGACCGGTGGCAGCCGGCAGGGCGATCGCGGCTACTTCTACACCCCGACCGTGCTGTCGGGACTCCGGCAGGACGACGAGCAGATCCAGGACGAGATCTTCGGTCCGGTGATCACCGTGCAGCAGTTCAGCGACGAGGACGAGGCCGTTCGCTGGGCCAACGGGGTGGAGTACGGCCTCGCCAGCTCGGTCTGGACCAAGGACCACGGCCGGGCGATGCGGATGTCGAAGCGACTCGACTTCGGCTGCGTCTGGATCAACTGCCACATCCCGCTGGTCGCGGAGATGCCGCACGGCGGCTTCAAGCACTCCGGGTACGGCAAGGACCTGTCGTTGTACGGTCTCGAGGACTACACCCGGGTCAAGCACGTGATGTCCTACCTCGGCGCCTGAGATGCGGATCCTGCTGATCGGAGCCGGCGGGGTGGGGTCCGCCTTCGCTGCGATCGCCGCTCGTCGGGACTTCTTCGAGACGATCGTCGTCACCGACTACGACCACGCCCGGTCCGGCCGGGTGGCCGCCATGGACGACCGCTTCAGCGCGGCTGCTCGACTGGACGCCTCGTCGTCGCAGTCGGTGACCCAGTTGTGCCGGGAATACAAGATCACCCACGTGATGAACGCCGTCGACCCGCGATTCGTGATGCCGATCTTCGAGGGCGCCTTCGCGGCCGGGGCGGACTACCTGGACATGGCGATGAGCTTGTCCCGTCGCCATCCCGACCAGCCGTACGAGCGGGTCGGGGTGAAACTGGGCGACGAGCAGTTCGCCCTGGCCGAGGACTGGGTGGCCGCGGGGCGGCTGGCCCTGGTCGGCATGGGCGTCGAGCCCGGACTGTCCGACGTCTTCGCCCGGTACGCCGCCGACGAGTTGTTCGACGAGATCGAGGAGCTCGGGGTCCGGGACGGGGCGAACCTGGTGGTCACCGACGACGACGGCAACGAGATCTTCGCGCCGTCGTTCTCCATCTGGACCACGATCGAGGAGTGCCTGAATCCGCCCGTGATCTATGAACGGGCGCGCGGAGACGTCGACGGCGGTTGGTTCACGACACCCCCGTTCAGCGAACCGGAGATCTTCGACTTCCCCGACGGCATCGGTCCGGTCGAGTGCGTCAACGTCGAGCACGAGGAAGTGCTGTTGATGCCGCGCTTCCTCGACTGCGGTCGGGCGACGTTCAAGTACGGACTGGGCGAGCAGTTCATCGGCGTGCTCCGGACGCTGCACACCCTCGGCCTGGATTCGACCACGCCGGTGAGGGTCGGTGCGGTCGAGGTCGCACCACGCGACGTCGTGGCCGCCGCGCTGCCCGATCCCGCGACCATCGGGCCGCGGATGACCGGTAAGACGTGCGCCGGGTTGTGGGTCCGCGGCACCGGCAAGGACGGTCGTCCCCGGTCGACGTACCTCTACCACGTCGTCGACAACCAGTGGGCGATGACCGAGTACGGGCACCAGTGCGTCGTCTGGCAGACCGCGATCAACCCCGTGGTGGCGCTGGAGCTCATCGCCCGGGGCACCTGGTCGGGGACGGGCGTACTCGGTCCCGAAGCCTTCCCGGCCACACCGTTCCTCGAGCTGCTCACCGAGTACGGCAGCCCCTGGGGGATGCGGGACGACGACCTCGCCTCGTGACGGGACCGCAGAGCAGGATCGCCTTCCGGAACGGCTCCCTGTTCGACGGCCGCCGGTATCGGGGTCGGATCGGCGCGGTGCTCGTGCAGGGTCGCACCATCACGGCGGTGCTCGGTCCCGACGACCAGGACGACCTGACGGGATACCGAGAGGTCGATCTCGCCGGCGGGCTGTTGGCGCCCGGATTCGTCGACGCCCACGTCCACGCGGTCCAGGGCGGGCTCGAGCGGATCCGCTGCGACCTGTCCGATCTCCATCAGGCCGAGGACTATCTGGTCGCGATCGCGGAGTACGCGGCCGCCCATCCGCGGCTGCCGTGGATCCTCGGCGGCGGTTGGTCGCAGGCGGCGTTCCCGGGTGGGGCGCCGCTCGCGGCGGACCTCGACCGAGTCGTGCCCGACCGGCCCGTGTTCCTGCCGAACCGTGATCACCACGGGGCCTGGGTCAACAACCGAGCCCTGGAGCTGGCCGGTGTGCACGCCGGCAGCCCCGATCCCGCGCATGGCCGGATCGAGCGCGATGCCGCCGGCCGCCCGACCGGCACCCTGCACGAATCGGCGATGGAGCTGGTGGCGGCGGTGCTGCCGCCCACCGCGGAAGCCGATTACGACGAGGCGCTGCAGGCCGGTCAGGCCTATCTGCACTCGGTCGGGGTGGTCGGGTGGCAGGACGCGATCGTCGGCGACTACGCCGGCTTGTCCGACCCGGGTCCGATCTACCGACGAGCCGCCGAGCGCGGCGCGCTGAGCGCGGACGTGGTCGGAGCTCTGTGGTGGGACCGCGACGCCGGGGTGGACCAGCTCGAGTCCTTGATCAACCGCCGAAGGGGCTACAGCCGCGGCCGGTTCCGCGCCACCAGCGTCAAGATCATGCAGGACGGGGTGCCGGAGAACGGCACCGCGGCGTTGACCGATCCGTACCTGGATCGGCTGGGCCGGCCGACGGGTCAGCGCGGCAACTCCTTCCTCGAACCCCGGCTGCTGACCGAAGCGGTCACGGCGTCGGTCTCCGCCGGCTTCCAGGTGCACGTGCACACGATCGGTGACCGGGCCGTGAGCGAGACCCTGGACGCCTTCGCGGCGGCCGCCGACGCCGGGCACGACATCCGGGCCGGGCGTCATCACCTCGCCCACCTGCAGGTGGTCGCACCCAGGGACGTCGCCCGCTTCGCCGCGCTCGGGGTCGCGGCCAACCTGCAGGCCCTCTGGGCCTGCTACGACGAGCAGATGATCGATCTGGTGCTGCCCGGACTCGGCCCGGAACGATCCCGCTGGCAGTACCCGTTCGGTGCGCTGCACGCGCAGGGCGCCCGGCTGGTGATGGGCAGCGACTGGCCGGTCACCTCCGCGGATCCGATCGCGGCCATGCACGTCGCCGTGAACCGGACGCTGTACGACGACCCGGGCCCGGCCGGCCGGACCCCGTTCCTGCCCGAGCAGGCGATCGATCTCGACGTCGCGTTCGCCGCCTACACCGCCGGGTCGGCCTGGGTGAACCACCGAGACGACGCCGGTCGGGTGGCCCCCGGCTGCGTCGCGGACCTGGTCGTGCTGGACCGGGACCCGTTCGTCGGCGAGCCGGCGCAGATCGGGTCCACGGCGGTGACCTCCACCTGGATCGACGGGTCCCTCGTCCACGCGTGCTGAGCGACCGCGTGGATCCGGGTCAGTGCGAGCCGGCCTTCTCGGCACCCGCCCCGGTCAGCGACCGCACCGACAGCTCGTCGTAGCGTGCCTGCGAGGCCTCGTCCTTGCTCAAGATCGTGCCGAGGATGCCGCACAGGAACCCGATCGGGATCGAGATCAGGCCGGGATTGCGGAGCGGGAACCAGGCGAAGTTCACGCTCGGGATCAGCGACGTCGCGGTGCCCGACACGACCGGGGAGAAGAACACCAGCACCACCGCGGCGATCAGCCCGCCGAAGATGCTGGCGGTCGCGCCGACGGTGTTGAACCGCTTCCAGAACAGATTGAACAGCAACGCCGGCAGGTTGGCCGACGCGGCGACGGCGAAGGCGAGCGCCACCAGAAAGGCGATGTTGAGTCGCTGGGCCGGGATCGCCAAGGCGATGGCGACGGCTCCGATCACCAGGGCGGCGATCCGGACCACGATCAGCTCGCTCCGCTCGCTGGCCCTGCCCTTCATCAACACGCTGGCGTAGAGGTCGTGCGCCACCGACGACGCCGACGTGAGGGTCAGGCCGGCGACGACGGCCAAGATGGTGGCGAAGGCGACCGCCGAGATCAGCGCCAACAGCACGGCTCCACCGAGGGACCCGGAGCCGCCGCCGACGGCCTCGGCCAACAGCGGCGAGGCGGCGTTGCCGGCCGACGTGACGATCCGGCTGCCCGGCCCGGTGTCGACGAGCGCCGCGGCGCCGAAGCCCAGCACCAGTGTCATCAGGTAGAAGGCCCCGATCAGCCCGATGGCCCACAGCACCGACTTGCGGGCCGCTGCGGCCGTCGGGGTGGTGTAGAACCTGATCAGGATGTGGGGCAGGCCGGCGGTGCCGAGCACGAGGGCCAGTCCGAGCGACAAGAAGTCGAACTTGCCGACCAGGTCCTTGCCGTACAGCAGGCCGGGTTCCAGGAACGCCTCACCCTTGCCCGACCGTTCCGCGGCCGCCCCGAGCAGGTCGGACAGGTTGAAGCCGAACTGGATCAGCACCAACACCGTGATCAACAAGGTGCCGCCCATCAGCAGCACGGCCTTGACGATCTGGACCCAGGTCGTGCCCTTCATGCCGCCCAGCGTGACGTAGATGATCATCAGGATGCCGACGCCGACGATCACCAGGTTCTTGAGCAGCGGGGAGTCCACCTGCAGCAGCAGCGCCACCAGACTGCCGGCTCCGACCATCTGGGCCAGCAGATAGAAGATCGAGACCACGATCGTGGACGTGGCCGCGGCGGCGCGGACGGGGGTCTGCCGCATCCGGTAGGCCAGCTGATCGGCCATCGTGTAGCGACCGGAGTTGCGCAGCAGCTCGGCCACCAGCAGCAGGGCCACCAACCAAGCGACCAGGAACCCGATCGAGTACAGGAAGCCGTCGTAGCCGTACAAGGCGATGGATCCGGAGATGCCGAGGAACGACGCGGCCGACATGTAGTCCCCGCCGATGGCGAGGCCGTTCTGGAACCCGGAGAAGGATCGGCCGCCGGCGTAGTAGTCGTTGGTGGTCTTGTTCTGACGCGACGCCCAGAACGTGATGTACAGCGTCAGGGCGACGACGACCAGGAAGAGCCCGATCGTCAGCGTCTGGTTGCTCATCGGCCGGTCCTCTCGTCGAACTCCTCGCGGAGCTCGGTCGCCAGCGGGTCGAGTCTCTTGTTGGCGTGCCGCGAGTAGAGGAAGGCGATCAGGAACGTGGAGACGAACTGCAGCAGCCCCCACACCAGAGCCACGTTGATGTGGCCGATCACTTTCGTGTTCATGAAGTCCCGGGCCCAGTTGTTGGCCACCACGTACGCGATGTACCAGACCATGAAGGCGACGGTCGCCGGGACCGCGAACGACAGGTAGCGGCGTCGCAGCTCCACGAAGTCGTCCCGGTGCGCCATCGCGTCGTAGACGGTTTTGTCGTTCTCGGCTTGGGACGCCCCTCGACCCGAGGACGGGGGTTGTACGTCAGTCATCGTCGACCTCCTCCGATGGTGCGCGACCACGGTGGTCCCCAACTCTTGGGCAGTGAGGTTAACCGGTTGCGGCCGGCGGAGCCAGAGGCGCGCGCTACAGGCTGATCTGCACGCCGTCGGTGTCGTCGTCTGACATCGCCAGGGCGGAATGATCAACGAGAGCGCGCCAGCAGGCGGCCCGGTAGGGCAGCAGCAACGGCTCGGGCGGGCGGGCCGAGCTGTCGTAGAGCGCCCCGACGTCGTGCAGCAGCTGGTCTCGGGCGCCCGCGTCCAGCGCGGCGGTTCCGGGCCGACGGTCCACCATGGTCAACAGACCGGCGCGGTTGATCGGGACCCAGTTGCGGAAATCCCGGTGCTCGACGGTGCTGAAGTACGGACTGCCCTCGACGGCTGCGACGGAGTCGGCGCCGAACTCACCGGCCATGGCGGTGGCGTCGACCTGCTGCAGGATCGCGGCCAACCGGCGCACCCAGGGGACGGTGTCGTCCCGCACGTTGTAGGCCACCGCCAGCACTCCGCCGGGCTTCAGCACCCGGGCGATCTCGGACAGGGCCAGACCGGGCGCGAACCGGTGCAGGTTCGCCGACGACGTCACCACGTCGAAGTGGCAGGACAGATAGGGCAGCGACTCGACCTGGCCCGCGACGTGCAACCGGGTCCCGAGCCGGGCCGGGAGCTCGGCCACCGCCCGCACGTCACGATCGATGCAGAAGACCTCGTGACCGCGGTCGGCCAGCAGCCGTGCCAGCGCACCGTTCCCCGCGCCGAGGTCGAGCACGCGCGCCGGGGACCCGCCGGCCAGCCACTCGACGGCGGCCGGCGGGTAGAGCGGTCGCCGACCCGTCGCCATGCGTCAGACTCTAGTGGTGCCGGACCCGCTCGCTGATCTCGCGCGCCTGGACGGAGTGCCGTCGGCCCTCGCCGCCACCCGGGACGCCGTCGATCTCCACCGGCGGCGACGCGGTCTCCGGCCGCTCCCGGCCGCGGTGCTGGCCCGGGCCCGGCAGGTCGGTTCCGAGGCCAGCGCCGAACTGACCGGTGATCTCGATCGGTGGCGGCTGGGCTCGGCGGCGCTGGCGGCGGAGCTGGAACCGCTGAGCCGACAGATCACCGTCTCGCCCCTGCAGGCGATCGCCCGAGCCCACGTGGTGGTCGGGTCGGGTCAGCTGGCGGACGAGGAACGGGGCCGGATCCGCCCGGATGCTGAAGTGGCGCAGCGGATGCACGGTCTGGCCGACCTGCTGACCGGACCGACCCGGGCGCCGGGACTGGTCCTCGCCGCGATCGCCCACGCCGAGCTCGCCACGCTCCAGCCGTTCGGAACCGCGGACGACCTGGTGGCTCGGTCGGTGGAGCGGATGCTGTTGCGGAGCTCGGGGGTGGACCCGACCGGCGCGGTCCCGGCCGAGGCGGGACACCTGGCCCTGCGCTCGGAGTACCGACGTGGTCTCGCCGGCTACGCCACGGGGACGGTGGTCGGGGTCCGGACCTGGCTGCTGCACTGCGCGGCCGCACTCCAGCTCGCGGCCGGCCGGCTGGCTGCGCTGGAATCGAGCTGATCGGCCGGACGTGGAAACGGCGCCCGCAGTGCAGGCGCCGCTCCGGTCACAGATACCGAAGCGACCATGCGTGCGTTGTCTCTGTTGGCCCAGGCAAACCTGAACGCAACCGCCCGTTTCGGATGGGTGATCACCGCGTGGGTACTTCGAATCCGTTGAGACCGGCGGCTCGGAACGCAACGACTACGCCGGAGCGAACTCCGTGATGCGTACTCAACGCGGCCGAGTCGGTCGGATCTCTGTGCCCATTTGTACTCCTCGCGACAGTGGTTTGGAAAGGCCTGGAAGCTGAGAACTTCCTTTGCTGCCAAGGAATCCGTCGACGACGCCGAACCAGCGCCGTCGGTCCGCCCGCGTCGCACCGACGATCCACAGGTCGACACCGGCGACCGTACGCGTTGTCCACAGCGCCGTCGAGGTCGCGGACGATCCGCCCGGGCCGACGGCAACGTAGAGCCATGAGGACCTGCGCGGTGGTGACGGCGGACCCGGAGCTGCTCGAGCAGATCCAGGCCACGGCCGCGGCGGCCGGGATCGAGCCGGCGGTGGTCACCGATCCGGCCGCTCTGCGCAGCTCGTGGTCGAGCGCTGCGGTGGTCGTCGTGGGCATCGACCAGGCCACGGCGATCGCGGATGCCGGTCTCTCCCGCCGCGCGGACGTCTATCTCGTCGGCGCCGAAGCGGATCACGAGGCGCTGTGCTCGTGGTCCGGACCACTGCGCGCCGCGGTGGTGGTGCTGCCGAGCTCGTCCGGATGGCTGACCGCCTCGCTCGCCGAGATCTCGCAGCGGCGCCGGGGTCGGGGTCGGCTGGTCGCCGTGATCGGCGGCTCGGGCGGTGTGGGGGTCTCCACCTGGGCGGCCGGGTTGGCGGTGCAGGCCACCCAGGCAGACGTCCGCACCGTGCTCGTCGACGCGGACCCGCTGGGTGGCGGGCTGGACCTGCTGATGGGAGCCGAGCGCGCGGTGGGCTGGCGCTGGGGACGGCTGGCCGGTGCTCGCGGGCACCTCGGTGATCTGACGGCCCAGCTCCCGTCGGCGGCCGGTGTCCACGTGCTGTCGGTGGGTCGCAGTCGCCCGGTCGACCCGGGACCGCCGGGCCCGGAGCAGCTCGGGGCGGTGCTGCGCTCGACCTCGCGCAGCCACGAGCTCACGATCGTGGATCTGCCGCGGTCGTCGGACTGGATCATCGGCGAGGTCGCTGGCCAGGCCGACCTGGTGGTGCTGGTGGCCCGGGCCGACGTGCGTGGAGTCAGTGCCGCTCGTGCCGTGCTGGATCGGCTCGGGGACGGCGCTCCGGTGCAGCTGGTGGTCCGGAACCGGCGCACGGCCGCGGTGACCGCTGCTGCCGTGGCCGACGGCCTGGTGCTGCCGCTGCTGGGCACGGTCGCCGACGACAACGCCGTCCGGGTCGCGGCCGAGCGCGGTGACCCGCCCCCGCGCTCGGGACGGACGGGTGCCGCCACCAGCCACCGGGCTGCGCTCCAGCACCTCCTCGGCCGGGAACGGGACGCGGCATGAGGAGCCGTCGAGTCGATTCGGGCCGTTCCGGGCCGCGGTGGCGCCCATGACCGGGACGGTGGCTGACGCCGGCGAACTTGATGCGGTCCGCACCCGGCTGGCCGCGTTGGCCCGGCCGCACACTCCGGCCGACGTCGCGGACGCGATGCGGGCCGAGGGGCAGGTGGTCAGTGACCGGGCGCTGTTGGAGACGGTGGATCGGTTGCGCAAGGACAGCACCGGCGCCGGACCGTTGGAGGTGCTGCTGCACCAACCCGGCGTCACCGACGTCCTGGTCAACGGTCCTGAGCAGGTGTTCGTCGATCGGGGCCACGGGCTGGAACCGGTCGAGCTGAGCTTCGCGACCGACGGCGACGTCCGGCGACTGGCGCAGCGGTTGGCCGCGGCCGTCGGCCGTCGGCTCGACGAGTCAGCACCTTTCGTCGACGCCCGACTTCCCGACGGAACCCGGGTGCACGCGGTGCTGGGCTCGGTCGCGACACCCGGCACCTGCCTGTCGCTGCGGGTACCGGCGGCCCGGACGTTCACGCTGGCGGAGTGCGTCAGCGGCGGCACCGTCGCTCCCGCGGCGGCGGAGGTCCTGCGGCAGGTGGTCGGACGTCGGCTGGCGTTCCTGATCTCCGGCGGCACCGGGTCCGGCAAGACGACGCTGCTGGCCGCGCTGCTGGGACTGGTGCCGCCGGATCAGCGGCTGGTGATCGTCGAGGACTCCCGCGAGCTGAACCCGCAGCACCCGCACGTGGTCCGGATGGAAGGTCGCCCGGTCAACGCCGAACAGCGGGGAGCGATCACGCTGACCGACCTGGTCCGGCAGTCCCTGCGGATGCGGCCGGATCGGTTGGTGGTGGGGGAGGTCCGCGGCGCCGAGATCGCCGATCTGCTGACGGCGATGAACACCGGCCACGAGGGAGGCTGCGGAACCGTGCACGCCAACTCGGCCGGTGACGTGCCGGCCCGGCTGGAAGCCCTTGCCGCGCTCGGCGGGATGGGTCGACATGCGCTGCACGCGCAACTGGCCGCCGCCTTGGACGTGGTGATCCACATCCGCCGGCAGCCGACGGGTCGACGCGAGGTCACCGAGCTCGACGTCCTCGTGCCCGACCCGGTCTCCGGTCTGGTCCGAACCGAACCCGCGCTGACCTTCGATCGGCGACGCGTGGCCCGCGGACCCGGCGCGGCCACTCTGGAACGACTGCTGAACCGATGATCCTGATCTGCCTGGCCGGCACCGTCATCGCCGTCCTGCTCGCCATCCCGCCGCCGCCGACCCGCTCGATCCCGTCGCGTCTGGCGCCGCTGGATTCCGCGATCCGCGTGCCCGGGACCGGGCGGCGGGTGGCCACGCTCGTGGTCGTCCTGCTGGTACCGGCCCTGCTCGGCGGGCTGCTGGGTGGAGCGGCCGGGATCGCCCTGGGCGGCTCGGCCGGCCTCGCCCTCGCCACCACGGCCCGGCTGCTGATGTTGCGCCGGCGCCGCCGGCTCTCCGCCCGCCGCCGGACCGAGGTCGCGCGGGGCTGTGCCGCGATCGCCGCTCAGGTCCGCGTGGGTCGGGTGCCGGGTGAGGCCCTGGCCGCGGCCGCGGACGACTGGCCGGTGCTGTCGACGGCGCGCGGCGCGGCGGTGCTCGGTGGCGATGTGGCCGAGACGCTGATCGTCCAGGCGGCCCAGCCGGGTTGCGCCGGCCTTGCCGACCTGGGCCGGGCCTGGCGGCTGGCGGTGGAGACGGGGGCGCCGATGGCGGCCACGTTGGACCACGTCGCCGGCTCGCTGCGTCGCGACGAGGCACTGCAACGAACCGTGGCGGCGGAGCTCGCCGGGCCCCGCGCCACCGGCAAGGTGATGGCCGTGCTGCCGCTCGGGGGGATCGCCATGGGGTACCTGCTCGGCGGCCGACCGATCCAGTTCCTGATCGACGGGCCGCTCGGCTGGGCCTGCCTCAGCGGTGGCGTCGCGCTCGCCTGCGCCGGGGTGCTGTGGGTCGATCGGCTGGCCCGGGTGGCGGAGGGGACCTGACATGTCGGTCTCCTGGTACGGCGTCGCCTGCGCACTGTCGACCGCAGCCGCCATCGGCCTGGTCATGCGGCCGCCGCCGCAGCTGCGGATGGCCGACCACTTCGCGACCCCACGTCTGCCACGACTGCTCCACCGCTCGACGCCACCCGCGACCAGCCTCGGTGTCCGGCTCGCGACGGCGACTGCAGCAGGCACCGCGACGGCGTTGGTGCTGGTGCCCCGCTGGGGCTGGCCCAGCTGGTTGGCGGCGGCGCTGGTGGGGGTGGTCGCCGCCGAGGTGCTCGCCCGCCTCCCGTCGCGGGCCGACCGCCGACGGGAGCAGGAGCTGATCCTGCAGACTCCGCAGGCGCTGGATCTGCTGGCGGCCGCCCTGACCGCCGGGCTGCCACTGCGGCTCGCCACCAGGTCCGTCGTGCGATGCTGCCCCGGTCCGGTCTCGGACGCGTGGGCCGGCGTGCTGGACCAGATCGACCTCGGAGTCGGTGAAGGCGAGGCCTGGCGCGGTCTGCGCCGGCATCCTCAACTCGGTGCCGTGGCGGCTGACCTGGCCCGATCGGTGGAGTCGGGCACCATGCTCGGTGCCACCCTCGCCGTGCACGCGGAGGAGGCCCGGGCGCTTCGGACCGCGACGGTCGAGATCGCGGCCCGCGAGGTCGGCGTCCGGAGCGTGATGCCGCTGATGCTCTGCTTCATCCCGGCGTTCCTGTTGTTGGGCATCGTGCCGACCCTCGTATCCGCCGTCTTGGCGGCACTGGCGCCGTGACCCCCAGACAGCGAGATACCCGGACGAGGCGCGCGACGACGTCGGGCGGCGATCGAGCGAACGGGTTGTCCACAACAGATCCGGCCGCCGTCGGGCTCTGTGCACAGCGGCGGAGCCCCACCGGACGTTTCGTCGCCGGAACCACAGACTCCCGGCACATCCACATCGGATGTCCACCGGGTCGGTGGAGTGACGAAGGAGTTCGAATGTCTCTAACCGGACTGGCGCCGTCAGGCGTCACAACGGCCGGCTGTGCCGGCGCCGCACTGGTCGGCCGACGCGGCGAACGCGGCATGGTCAGTGCCGAGTGGGCGGTCGGCATCCTGGCGGCGGTCGCCATCGCCGGGGTGCTGCTCGCGGTCGTGACCAACGGCGCGGTCCAGGATGCGCTGTTGAAGTTCATCCTGTTCGTGATCAACTCGTTCTCCGGCATGATGCTCAAGGGCTGATCGGGCGCACGGGTGAACAGATCTGCGAGCAGCTCGTCGGCCGGGACGTCACGGCGACGGCGGGGGAGCGACCGCGGGATGGTGACGGCCGAGCTGGCCGTCGCCACCCTCGCGGGCATGGCGATCATGGTGTTGCTCTGCTGGGGGATCTATCTCGTCGTGATGCAGGTGCGCTGCATCGACGTGGCGACCGAGGTGGCGAGGCAGGCCGCGCGAGGTGACGCCGAAGCTGTCCGTCGAGCCGAGCGCGAGGCGCCGCCCGGCGCTCGGGTCACCGTGCACCGCAGTCGGGCGGTGATCTCGGTCGAGGTCGGGCTGTCGGCCCGGCCGTTCGCCGCCTGGCTGGTGACCGTTCCCTTGCGGGCGTCGGCCGAAGTGGTGCCGGAACCGGGCGAGACACCGTGAGAGTCGATCGGTGGGTGGCGCGGGACGAACGCGGCAGCGGCACCATGATCATGATCGGGGTGATGGCCGTGGTGGTGTCGGTGGCCTGGGGGGCCACCGTCATCGCCGGCTACCTGGTCGCTGGGCACCGGGCCAAGTCCATCGCCGATCTCGCCGCGGTGAGCGGCGCATCGGCGGCCCGAGCCGGCGATGACGGTTGCGCCACGGCGCAGCAGCTGGCGCGTCGCCAGCAGGCAACGGCCCGATGTGAGTTCGTGGGAGACGAGATCGACTTCGTCGTCACCGTGACGGCGGAGGTGGTCGTTCCCTCGGCCCTGCCCGGGCTGCCGAGTCGGGTCGGTGCCGTCGGCCACGCCGGGCCGACCACCACCACCGTCGAGGCCGCGGACCGGGGGCCGCCGCGTTGACGGCGCAGCGGCCAGGACGACTTCGGCGCACGGTTCGACTTCGGCACGGTTCGACGGCGGCGTTCAGTCCGTCGACTCACCGGCGGCAGCTGGATCCGGTGCGTGGGTCGCGCGATCCTCGATCCGGACTGGATCAAGGTCCGAGTCTGACGTGTGGTCAGGGTCCGGATCAGGGGTCGGATCAGAGGCGGGGTCTGGGGCGGGGGCGGGCACCACGATCCGTGCCGTACCGGCGTCGAGATCGATACCCAGCGGCGGTCCAGCGACTCTGGGGTGCGCGACGTCGTGCCGCTGTCGTTCGCGCTCCTCACGCAGGTGGCGGAGGCCGGGGGCGAAGATCTCGAGGAAGCTCATCTCTGCTCCAGTCTCCTCGTCGGTCCCGGCTCAGGGAAGCAGTCGCTGCAACAACGACGTCGCAGCACTGCGGTCGAGTCCGCGGCTGCTGCCGCAGGGAGCCAGGATGCAGGCGGGGCAGCCGAGCTCGCAGTCGCAGCTTCGGACCCGGTCCGAGCTCGCCCGGATCCAGGCCTCCGCGACGGCGAACGCTCGGTCGGCGAATCCGGTGCCGCCGGCATGGCGATCGTGCACGAAGACGGTGACAGCACCGGTCTGCGGGTGAGAAGGGTCGGAGTGGGCGCCGACATCCCAGCGGTCGCAGGGCGCGAAGACCGGCAGCAGTCCGACACACAGATGCTCGGCGGCGTGGACCCCCGCATCGAGTCGGGCCTGCGAGCCGACGGCCAGCTCCGGCGGCAGCTCGGACTCGGGCAGGCCCCACCACACGGCCGTGGTCCGGAAGCAGCGCTCGGGGAGATCCAGCGGAGTCGAGTCCCACACCTGACCCGTGACCAGGTCGCGGCGCAGAAAGGAGGTCACCTGGGAGGTCACCTGCACGTCGCCGAGGTGGACCGAACCGGATCCGAGCGGCCGGCGGGCACGTTCGCGCAGGATGGTGACGTCGCCGCGTTGCTGGGGCTGGGTGAGATAGCCGGGCCGGGCGGAGCGGACCAGGATCTCGCGGTCGGCGTCGTCCCACTCCTCACACAGATAGGTCTCGCCGAGATGGAGGTAGACGGCGCCGGGATGGGCGACCAGGTCGGCGGCGGACTCCTCGACGTGCCCCAGGACCCGCCCGGTTTCTCCGTCGATGATGTCGACCGCCTCGCCGCGGGCCGAACGCAGGTCGATCCCGTCGACGGCCCGCTCCGGACGCGTCCAGTAGATCCCACCCGCGCGCTTGCGCAGCCGGCCGGCCGCGGCCAGCTGTTCGGCCAGCTCGATTCCGGCCGGACCGAAGAACGCCCGGTCCCCGTCGGTGAGCGGCAGCTCCTGGGCGGCGGCCAGCAGGTGCGGTCCGAGCACGTACGGGTTCTCCGGATGCACCACGGTGGCCTCGGCGCCGGCCTCGAAGATCATCTCGGGGTGGTCGAGGACGTACGCGTCGAGCGGCTGGCGCCGGGCGATGACGGAGACGGTCGCGTCGTTCCCGCGCCGACCGGCCCGTCCGGCCTGTTGCCAGAGGGCAGCTCGGGTGCCCGGGTAGCCGCAGATGGCCACCGCGTCGACACCGGCGATGTCGACGCCGAGCTCGAGGGCGTTCGTGGCCGCGATCCCCCGCAGTCGGCCGCCTTGGAGGTCCGCCTCGATCCGGCGTCGATCGCTTGCCAGGTAGCCACCGCGGTACGCCTCGACCGACCCAGGGGACAGCCCGCGGAGCTCCAGCTGGTCCCGCGCCCTGCGGGCGATCAACTCCGTCGAACGCCGGGAGGCGACGAAGGCGATCATCTGCCGACCGGCGGCGACCGATTCGGTCAGCAGCGCGGTGGTCAGCTCCTCGGCGTCCCCGGCGGGCTCCCACAGGTCGACGGTGACGGCACCCCGGGTGGAGCTGTCGACCTGCACCTGGGTGAAGTCGGCCCCGGCGATCCCGGTCAGGGCGGCCGCGGTGGACGGCGCGTCACCGACGGTGGCGCTCGCGAGCACGAACGTCGGATCCGCGCCGTAGTGCGCCGCCAGCCGGCGGAGCCGCCGCAGCACCGCAGCCACCTGGGCGCCGAAGACGCCGCGATAGCGGTGCGCCTCGTCCACCACGACGAAGCGCAGGGACTGCAACAGTCCCCGCCAGCGGGCGTGGTTGGGCAACAAGGAGTAGTGCAGGAGGTCGGGATTGGTCAGGACGAACGATGCGTAGTCGCGAGCCCAGTCCCGCTCGTCGCCGCCGGTGTCCCCGTCCACGGCCGCCAGCCGCCAGCGATCCAGACCCAGTTCCGAACAGCGCCGCAGCTGATCGTGCGCCAGCGCCTTGGTCGGCGCCAGATAAAGAGCTGTGTGCGGTCGCTGCCGCCAGCCGGTCGCCAACACGTTCGGCGGACCGCCGTCGCCGGTGGGGCCGACCACCACCTCGGACTCGTCGAAGAGGGTCGGAGCGGTGGCCGTTCCGCCGGCCGGCGGTCCGCCGCGTCCGCCGCGCCCGCCGTGCGCGCCGCGCGCGCCCCGGCCCGCCCCCGCGACCGCTCCAGGAACCACGCCAGCAACCAGCCCAGGGGCCGCCCCCGACACCGGCTCCGACACCGCCCCCGACACCCGGCCCGACGACTGCGACGGTGCGACGACCGGATCCCGGCCGGGCGCCGACGGATCACCGGGGGTGGAACCCGAGTAGGTGGCAGCCAGGATCGGCAGCAGGTAGCCGAGGGACTTGCCGGAGGCCGTGCCGGTCGAGAGGACCACCGGATGTCCCCGCCAGGCCGCGTCGGCGGCCGTCACCTGGTGCCGCCACGGCAGCGCGACCCCCTGCTCGAGCCAGGCCGAACGGACGTCCGCGGCCACCCAGGACGGCCAGTCGTCGGCCACGCCGGGGCGGGCCGGTAGCAACCGGTTGTGGCGAATCCGGCCCGGCAGCTGCGGCTCGCCGCCACCCCGTCCGTCCCCGCTCACCCGGCAAGCCTGACACGCGCCGGAAGCGCTCCAGAGGCTCCGTGGGTTCTGGTCCGATCCGGCAAATCCCTCCTTCTCTGGTTAGACTTCGCGCGGTCTGCCACAGAAGTTGCGGATCGTTGGAAAGTTTCAGGAGGACGTTGCATGTCCGGACCTTTGGTCCTTCAGGAAGTAATGCCACTCCAGATCGACCTGTCCGGAACGAATCTCACGTTCGTTTCGATCGTCGGTCTGATCGCGGTGATCGCCTTGATCATGGCCGTCGTCTTCCGGCGGGAGGTGCTGGCCGCCAACGAAGGCACCGCCAACATGCAACAGATCGCGCTGGCGGTGCAGGAGGGCGCCTCGGCCTACCTCACCCGGCAGTTCCGCACGCTGGCGGTGTTCGCCGTGGTGGCCTTCTTGTTGCTGCTGTTGTTGCCGGTGCACGGCGACACCGGCTTCAGCGAGTGGGCCCTGAAGATCTCGCGCTCGATCGCCTTCCTGGTCGGTGCCGTCTTCTCGGGTCTGATCGGCTTTCTCGGGCATGTGGCTGGCGGTCCGCGCCAACGTCCGGGTGGCCTCCGCGGCCCGCTCCGAGGGCCGTGACCCGGCCATGCGGATCGCGTTCCGTACCGGGGCCCACGTCGGCATGGCCACCGTCGGCCTCGGCCTGCTCGGCGCGGCGATCGTGGTCCTCGTCTTCCGGGCGGACGCGCCGACCATCTTGGAGGGCTTCGGGTTCGGTGCCGCCATGCTCGCCATGTTCATGCGCGTCGGCGGTGGCATCTTCACCAAGGCGGCCGACGTCGGCGCCGACCTGGTCGGCAAGGTCGAGCAGAACATCCCCGAGGACGATCCGCGCAACGCCGCCACCATCGCCGACAACGTCGGCGACAACGTGGGTGACTGCGCCGGCATGGCCGCCGACCTCTTCGAGTCCTACGCGGTGACCCTGGTCGCGTCCCTGATCCTGGGCAAGGCGGCCTTCGGCGCGTACGGACTCGTGTTCCCGCTGATCGTGCCGGCCATCGGCGTCATCACCGCGATCATCGGCATCTACCTGACCAAGCCCCGCACCGGCGAGAACGGGCTGCAGACCATCAACCGCTCCTTCTACGTCTCCGCTGTCATCTCGGCGGTGCTCTGCGCCATCGCCGCCTTCGCCTACCTGCCGTCGACCTTCGCCGGCCTCGGTGCGGAGAACCTCGTGTTCACCGGACCGATCGACGACCCCCGGATCGTGGCGCTCGGCTCGGTCATCATCGGCATCGTGCTGGCGGCCATCATCTTGTCGCTCACCGGCTACTACACCGGCACCGAGCACCGCCCTGTCCAGGACGTCGGCAAGACCTCCCTCACCGGTGCGGCCACGGTCGTGCTGGCCGGCATCTCGGTCGGCCTCGAGTCCGCCGTCTACACCGCCATCGTGATCGCCGCCGCCGTGTTCGGGGCGTTCCTGCTCGGCGGCGCCGGAGTGGTCGGGCTGTTCGCCATCGCCCTGGCCGGCTGCGGTCTGCTCACCACGGTCGGCGTCATCGTCGCGATGGACACCTTCGGCCCCGTCTCCGACAACGCCCAGGGCATCGCGGAGATGTCCGGTGACGTGGACGGCGAAGGCGCCCAGATCCTCACCGAGCTCGACGCCGTCGGCAACACCACCAAGGCCATCACCAAGGGCATCGCGATCGCCACCGCGGTGCTTGCGGCGACCGCGCTGTTCGGCTCCTACACCGACTCGATCCGGACCGTGCTGGCCGAGAGCTACACCCACTTCACCGATGCGTCGCTGGTCTTCGCTCCGGGCGTCCTGGTCGGGCTCATCCTCGGTGCTGCCGTCGTGTTCCTGTTCTCCGGACTGGCCATCAGCGCCGTCGGCCGCGCCGCGGGCGCAGTCGTCTACGAGGTCCGCCGGCAGTTCCGGGAGATCCCCGGGATCATGGAGGGCACCGGCAAGCCGGAGTACGGCAAGGTCGTCGACATCTGCACCCGCGACTCGCTGCGCGAGCTCGCCACTCCGGGGCTGCTGGCCCTGGCCGCTCCGATCGCGGTCGGCTTCGGGCTCGGCGCTCCGGCCCTGGCCGGTTACCTGGCCGGTGCCATCGCCTCCGGCACCTTGATGGCGGTCTTCCTGGCCAACTCCGGTGGCTCGTGGGACAACGCGAAGAAGCTGGTCGAGGACGGCCACCACGGCGGCAAGGGTTCTCCGGCGCACGAAGCCACGGTCATCGGCGACACCGTCGGCGACCCGTTCAAGGACACGGCCGGTCCGGCCATCAACCCGCTGATCAAGGTGATGAACCTGGTCGCGCTGCTGATCGCCCCGGCCGTCGTCGCGCTGTCCCCGCTCAGCACCACGCCGTCGCCGATCCGCTACGTCATCGCCGGCGCCGCGTTGCTGGTGATCGTGGTCGCTGTCGTGATCACCTCTCGGCGCAAGGTGGGCATCGACGCCGACGAGCCGGCTGCCGTCGAGGCCGACCCGGCGCTCGAGGCCCGGCGGGCCGCGGATCCGACCACCGCCGGACAGACCGAGTCGCAGCGCGAACGCGAACCGACCAACTAGGTCGGTCCGCCGCCGCGCTCGGGTCGGAGCCGACGCCCGCCGATGCCGTTCACGGTCAGCCACGTCGTGGCGGTGCTGCCGTTCACGGCTCGGCCGCTCCGGCGCTGGTTCGACCCGACCGCCCTGGTCATCGGCGCCATGGTGCCCGACCTGCCGCTGTTCTGGCCGCGCGTCCTGAGCTACTCCTGGTCCCACGAGATCCTGCTCGGGCCGCCGACCTACGACCTGGTCCTCGGTCTGGTCGTTTTTCTCGGCTGGACGTTGCTGCTGCGCCGGCCGCTGACCGACCTGGCTCCCGGGCCCGTCCGTGGACGACTCCCGGAGCCACCGCCGTTCCGGGCCGTCCGGTGGTGGCCGGTGCTGGTGTCCCTCGTGCTCGGTGCCTACACCCACGTCTGCTGGGACACCTTCACCCACGCCGGTCGACTCGGCACCGCCTGGTTCCCCGGCCTCGAGACGATGGTCGGCCCGCTGCCGGTGTTCAAGTGGCTGCAGTACGGCGGCGGTGTGCTGGGGTTGCTCGTCCTCGCCGGCTGGTGCCTCCAGTGGTGGCAGCGGACCCCGGCGCGGCCGGTGCCGATGACCGCCACCCCCGGGTTGCGTCGGCTCAGCTGGCTCGCGGTGGTCGGCACCGGGTTCCTCGCCGCCGCGGCATCTATCTTGCTCGGCCTCGCCGCCGGTCTCCCGCTGGAGCGGACCGCGTTCCTGGCGGTCACCCGGGCGGGTGCCGTCGCGACGGTCGCCGTCGTGGTGTGCTGCCTGGGCTGGTGGCTCGCCGGGCGGAACCCGCCGGCCATCGAACCGAACTCGAGGAGGACGTCGTGACCGACAGACCCGTGGTGGTCCTGACCCCCGCACCGCAGCGCAGCGATCGCATCTTCACACGCCGAGCGACGGGCCGAGCTCGAACAGCTCTGCACCGTCGTCGACCTGGAGCACGACGACCGCCCCCAGGCGCTCGACGAGGTGCTGCCGGACGCGTACGCGATCATCGGCCAACCCGACCTGGACACCGACCGCCTCGGCCGGGCCACGCGGCTGCGCGCCGTGTTCAACGTCGAGGGCAACTTCTATCCCAACATCGACTACCCGACCTGCTTCGACCGCGGCATCTACGTGCTCGGGTGCGGGCCGGCGTACGCCCAGGCCGTCGCCGAGTACGCCCTGGGTCTGGCTCTCGATCTCGCCCGCGGCATCAGTCGTGAGGACCGGGCCTTCCGCACCCGGACGGAGCGCTACGTCGCCGACGGCAACGCGGACGCGATCCTGCTGGCCGGGTCGACGATCGGACTCGTCGGCTTCGGCAACCTGGGCCGCGCGCTGCTCCCGCTGCTGCGGCCGTTCGGGGCCGAGATCTCGGTGTTCGATCCGTGGCTGCCCGACCGCGTCCTCGTCGAGCACCAGGTCCGACCCGCCTCGCTGCCCGAGGTCTGCCGGTCCAGCCGGTTCCTCTTCGTGCTGGCCACGGTGACGCCCGAGAGCGAGCACCTGCTCGGCCCGGCCGAGCTCGACCTGCTGCCGCCGGGCTGCCGAATGGTCCTGGTGAGTCGGGCGGCGGTGGTCGACCTGGACGCGCTCCTCGACCGGATCGCCGACGGTCGCATCCTCGCGGCGGTCGACGTCTGGCCGGTGGAACCGGTGCCCCCGGACCACCGGGCGCGGGACCTCGATGGACTGGTCTTCTCCGGTCATCGCGCCGGTGGCATCCCGGCCGCCTTCGCCCAGATCGGTGACCTGGTCGTTGACGACCTGCGCCAGCTGCTGGCCGGACTGCCACCCGTGCGGATGCAGGTCGCCGCCCGGGAGCTCGTCGGTCGCTACCGCAACCGCCCGGTGACCTGACTACCTGCCGCTCGACGACAAGTCCCCGAGACGAGCGATATCGCTCCTTCCGCTGCTCAGGTTAGGCTGCCCTTATGAGTACCGCGGTGGTGGAGGCGCGCCCGGCGCCGTCCGCCGACCGCACCCGCCGCGGTGCCGCGACCCGGACCCCGGCCCGACTGGCCGGGATCGTGGTGTGCCTCGTCGTGCTGATCGCCCTCTGCTATCTCAGCCTGGCCATCGGCGCCCGCATCACGCCGCTGGACGCGGTCTGGTCCGCCGTCACCAGCTACGACCCGACGAACCCCGATCACCTGGTGATCATCGAGCTCCGGTTGCCGCGCACCATCCTGGGTCTCCTGGTGGGGGCGGCGCTCGGCCTGTCCGGAGCGGTGATGCAGGGCGTGACCCGCAACCCGCTGGCCGACCCCGGCATCCTCGGTGTCAACGGCGGCGCCGCGCTGTTCGTGGTCCTCGGCATCACCGTCTTCGACGTCACCTCGGTGGCGGGATACGTCTGGTTCGCGTTCGCCGGGGCCGCCCTCGCGGCGGTCGTGGTCTACAGCATCTCCGCGCTCGGCCGGGAGGGAGCGACCCCGGTCAAGCTCGCGCTCGCCGGGGCGGCGCTGAGCGCGGCGCTGGCGGCCGTCACCACCGCGTTCCTGCTGCTCGACCAGGCGACCTTCGACCAGTTCCGGTTCTGGCAGGTCGGCGCACTCGCGGGGCGCGACCTGAGCATCGCCGCGCAGGTGGCGCCGTTCCTGATCCTCGGCAGCGTCGTCGCCCTCTGTCTGGGGCCGATGTTGAACGCCTTGTCGCTCGGCGAGGACGTCGCCCGCGGCCTCGGCGCGAACGTCGGGGTCTCCCGGGCGCTGGCCGCCGCCGTGGTGGTCGTGCTCTGCGGTGCCGCCACGGCCGCCTGCGGGCCGATCGCGTTCGTGGGCCTGACCATCCCGCACGTGGCGCGGATGATCGTCGGGCCCGACTATCGCTGGGTGTTGCCGTACTCGCTGGTGCTGGCGCCGATCCTGCTGCTCACGGCAGACGTCATCGGCCGGGTGATCGCTCGGCCCGGTGAGGTGCAGGTCGCCATCGTCACCGCCGTGATCGGCGCACCGGTGTTCATCGCGTTGGTCCGGCGTCGGAAGCTGTCGGAGCTGTGACCACCGCGCTCCGCGACCCGATGGCAGGCGAGTCCGGGACGGTGACGCCGATCCGCGAGGCGGCCGACGCCGTCCGCACGGTCCGGCATCGGCTCCGTCGACGCGAGCTGGTCGTCTGTGCCGGACTGTGTGTCGCCGTGCTCGGCGTCTTCACCGCGGCGCTGGTGGTCGGGGACTTCCCGTTGACGGTGGGCGAGGTGTTCTCCTCCCTCACCGGGCGCGGCACCCGGGCCACCGATTTCATCGTGCACGATCTCCGGCTGCCGCGGGTCCTGACCGGCATCGCGGTCGGGGTCTGCTTCGGGGTCTCCGGCGCGGTGTTCCAGTCGATGGTGCGCAACCCGCTGGCGAGCCCGGACATCATCGGCATCAGCGCGGGCGCCAGCGCCAGCTGCGGTGATCGCGATCCTCGCCCTCGGACTCGGCGGGTTCGCCGTCTCGGCCTTCGCGTTCGCGGGCGCCATCCTCACCGCTCTGGCGATCTACCTGCTGGCCTGGCGGCAAGGGGTTTCGGGCTACCGCCTGGTGCTGGTCGGCATCGGCATCGGCGCGATGATGTACGCGCTGATCGACTACCTGATGACCCGGGCGAGCATCTGGGACGCCCAGGTCGCCCTGCGCTGGCTGACCGGCAGCCTCAACGGCGCCAACCAGGCCGAGCTGCAGCCGTTGCTGATGGTCATGGTGGTCGTCCTCCCGCTCACGTTGTGGGCGGGCCGGTCGCTCTCCGGTCTGCAACTGGGTGACGACACCGCCAAGGGGATCGGGATCCGGGTCGAACGGTCCCGGCTGCTGTTGATCGTCTTCGCCGTGGCGCTGAACGCCATCGCGACCGCCGCCGCCGGCCCGATCGGCTTCGTCGCCTTCGTCGCCGGCCCGATCGCCCGGCGGCTGACCCACGGCACGGGCATCGCCTTGGTGCCGGCGGCCCTGGTGGGTGCGCTGGTCGTCATCGCCTCCGACTTCGTGGGCCAGCACCTGCTGCCCGTGCCGCTGCCCGTCGGCATCCTCACCGCGGTCGTCGGGGCCCCGTACCTGCTCTATCTGCTCGTCGTTTCCAACCGCATCGGTCAGGGAGGCTGACATGGTCCTGCACGACATCCCGGTGACCCGGCACACGTTGGAGGCGACCGACCTCAGCCTCGGCTACGGGGATCGCCCGATCGTCACCGATCTGTCGCTGACGGTGCCGACCGGTCAGGTCTCGGTGATCATCGGTGCGAACGGCTCCGGCAAGTCCACCCTGCTGCGCGGGTTGGCCCGCTTGCTCAACCCGATGAGCGGCGCCGTGCTGCTCGACGGCCGCAGCATCGCGAGCCAGCCGAGCAAGGACGTGGCGAAGGTGATGGGTCTGCTGCCGCAGGCCCCGGTCGCGCCCGAGGGCATCACGGTGGCCGACCTGGTCGGCCGGGGCCGCTACCCGCACCAGGGGTGGTTCCGCCGCTGGTCCGCCGCGGACGAACGGGCGGTGGCGGAGGCGCTGCGGGCGACCGGTACGGCGGAGCTGGCCGATCGCCCGATCGACGAGATGAGCGGTGGCCAGCGGCAACGGGTGTGGATCGCCATGGCGTTGGCCCAGGAGACCGACCTGTTGCTGCTCGACGAACCGACGACGTACCTGGACCTCACCCACCAGGTGGAGGTCCTCGATCTGCTCACCGACCTCAACCGACGGCGGGGCACCACCATCGTGATCGTGATGCACGACCTCAATCTGGCCTGCCGCTACGCCGACCACCTGATCGCCATGCGGGACGGTCGGATCAGCACCCAGGGCCGGCCGAGCGAGGTGATCACCGCCGAGACGATGCGGGACGTGTTCGGTCTGTCCGCCACGATCGTCGACGACCCGATCTCCGGTACGCCGACGATCATCCCGATCGGTCGGCACCACTGCCAGCCGATTCTGAGCGCGGCTCCGGTCGAGCGGGCATCCTGAGCAGTGTGAGAACCCGATCCGTGCCGGCGCCGACCCCACGTTCCCTCGCCGCCGCCGCGGCTGCCGTCCTGACCGTGGGAGCCCTGTTGCTCTCCGCCTGCACGGCGCCGACCCCGAGCGGGCCCGCGCCCTCGGCCACCGGTGTCGCGGCGTCGGGCGACTTCGCGGGACTGGTCGAGGTCGGTACCCGGAAGCTGTACCTGGAGTGCCGGGGGTCCGGTAGCCCCACGGTCGTCCTGCAGGCCGGGTTCGGGAACGCCGCCGACATCTGGTCCTACACCGAAGCGCAGCCGCCGCCGGTCTACCCGGGTACGGCGACGTTCTCCCGGGTCTGCGCCTACGACCGCCCCGGATCGACCCGGCTGCTGGACGACGACGGGAAGCCGGCCGCGAGTCCGCTGCCGAGCCGCAGTGATCCGGCTCCCATGCCCCGGTCGGGCACCGACGTGGTCACCGAGCTCCACGACCTGCTGGCCGCGGCCGGAGTGCCGGGACCCTACGTCCTGGTCGGCCATTCGCTGGGCGGACTGTTCCAGCTGCTCTACGCCCGCAGCTACCCCGACCAGCTGGCCGGCCTGGTGCTGATCGACGCCACGTCGCCGGCGTTGAAGGAGCTGCTGACCCCGCAGCAGTGGCAGCAGATCGCGCAGGCGCCGCTGCTCGAACCGCAGACTCCGATCAAGGGCTACGTCGTGGAGGCGTACAACCTCGATCAGATCCTGGCGCAGCTCGCCGCGGCTCCGGAGCTGCGGCAGCAGCCGGCCGCGGTGCTCGCGGCGGCGGGGCTGCAGCCGGGTGCCCCGCCGGAGCTGGTGAAGATCATGAAGCCGTTGATGCCCAAGGCGCAGGCGGCGCTCGCCGCCTCGATTCCCGGGGCGAAGTTCACCACTGTGCCCGACACGACGCACTACATCCAGGTCCAACGTCCCGACGTCGTGATCGACAGCATTCGTACGGTGCGATCGCCGTAGCGGGCGTCTACGACAAGTGTGCAAGAGGCATTGCACAAGAATTCTTGCACAAGAACTCTTGTAGTTGTACGGTTGGCGTATGGATGACGCCGAACGCCCGACACCGCCCGTCCGGGAGCACTCCGTGCAGACCATCACCGACGCGAAAGCGCTGGCGGCGATGGCCAACCCGTTCCGGGCCAGGATGATCGACGCTCTCGTCGTCGACGGCCCCTCCACCGCATCAGCACTGGCCCAACGGACCGGTCAGGCGGTCGGCAGCGCCAGCCATCACCTCAAGGTGCTGGCTGAAGCCGGCCTGGTGAGCGAAGCCCCCGAGCTCGCCCGGGACAGGCGCGAACGCTGGTGGCGACTCGTCTCGCCGAGCATGCGCTGGTCTCGAGCCGAGTTCGCCAGCGACCCCGGAGCGGTGACCGCCGCCATGGCGGCGGAGGCCCTTTCCATGCAGCGCCAGTTCGAACAGGCCCGCGAGTGGTTGGCCAACTCCGAGGAGGCCGGTGGCCGCTGGACCGATTCCGCGTTCGCCAACCAGGCCTGGCTCCGGCTCACGCCGGAGGAACTGAGCGAGCTCGCCGAGGAACTGGTCGCCATCACCCAGAAGTGGCGGTACCGCACCATCCCCGACGACGGTGCCGAGCGGGAGACCGTGCTCGTGTTCGCGCGCGGCTTCCCGGCCCAGCCATGAGCTGATCCGGCCCGACCCCCACACCAACTCCGGCGGTGACCGCCGCCGGACGGTCCCGCACGCCCTGAACCAGGGAGAAACTCATGCTCGCACCCGTCCGTCTCCCGCCGTTCGCTCGGCCGTTCCTTCAACCTGCTCTGGGCCGGTGAGAGCGTCAGCCTGCTCGGCACCGCGACCACCGCGGTCCTCGTGCCGCTGCTGGCGGTCACCCAGCTCGGAGCCGGACCCGGCTGGATGGGACTGCTGACCGCGGCGGCGTGGCTGCCGTACCTGGTCATCGGGCTGCCGGCGGGGGCCTGGCTCGACCGACTGGATCCGCGCCGCGCGATGATCGCCGCCGACCTGGTTGCGGCCGCGGCGCTGACCAGCGTGCCGCTCGCCTGGTGGTGGGGGTGGCTCTCGCTGCCGCAGCTGCTCGTGGTGAGTCTGCTCGGCGGCGGGGCGTCGGTGTTCTTCCGGACCGCCTACGTCAAGCTCCTGCCCCTGATCGTCCCCGACGAGGGTCTGGAACGGGCCAACGCCCGGATCTTCGGCGTCGAGTCGGCAGCCCAGGTCGCCGGCCCCGGGATCGCGGGCCTGTTGGCGTCGCTGGTGTCGGCCGCGGCCGGACTCGTGCTGGACGTCGTCGGCTTCCTGGTCTCGGCACTGTGCCTGGCGCGGATCAAGGTCGAGCGACCCGCGGATCCGGTGCCGGAGGTTGCGCGGTTCCGCGATCGGATCGCCGAAGGGGTGCGGGCGGTGGTCGGCGATCGGCACCTCCGGGTCCTGATGGTGATCGGCGGCGCCTCCAACTTCGGGCTGACCGGGTTCAACGCGCTGCTGGTGCTCTTCCTCGTCGACCGGCTCGGTCTCTCCTCCGCCACCCTGGGTCTGGTGCTGATGATCGGCAGCTCGGGCGGACTGGTCGGCGCCGTCGTCGCGCCGGCCCTCGCCCGGCGGTTCGGCGCCGGGCGCGCGTCGACCGGGCTGTTCCTCCTCGCCGGTCCGAGTGCCTTGCTGATCGGCCTGCCCACCGCCGCCGACCAGGCGTACCTCACCGCGATCGGCCTCTTCGTCGTCGGCTTCGGCGTGGTCGGCGGGAACGTCATCCGGGGCGCCTGGCGGCAGCGCTACGTCCCCGAGAGGTTGCTGGCCCGAGTCGTCACCACGTACCAGGTCGTGATCTACGGCACCATCCCGCTGGCCGGACTGGCCGCCGGTCTGGTCGGCAGCCAGCTCGGGGTCCGGTCCGCGATGCTGATCTTCGCCGGCATCCAGCTGGTGTCGTGCCTGAGCATCCTCGGCACCGCGTACGGCCGCGGGCGGGAGCTCCCTGCTCCCGCCGGTGACCGATCCGGCGACTGATCCCGCGACCGGCTCAGGCGCTGGCGCGCAGCTGCTGCACCACGGCGGCGCGCAGGGTTGCGGGCTGGATGCCCTGGGCGTCCAGCATCCGCACGGCGAGTCCGGCGGAGCGGAGTGTCCCGAGCAGCAGGTGGCTGGTGCCGATCTCGCGATGGCGCAGGTCGATCGCCTCCCGCAGCGCCAGTTCCAACGACTTCTTGGCGTCGGCACCGAAGGGCGGGCCGGGTTGGCCGAAGAGGCGGAAGGCGCGGTGCGGGGGCACCGGCTCCTCCAGCGCCCCCGGCCCGAACTGCGCCTCGACTCGGCGGCGGACCTCCTCGAGGTCGATGCCGACGGTCGACAGCGCGGCCGCGTCGAGCTCGTCATCGCCGCGAATGGCGCGCAGCCGGCGTTCGCCGGAGTCGTGGTCGAGGCCGAACTCGGTCAGCGCGCGGCGAGCGAGGTCGTCCTCGGGACCCAGGGTGAGAGCGAGCAGCAGGTGCTCGGACCCGATCTGCGGCTGGTGCAGTCTGCGGCACTCGGCCTGCGCCGTGATCACGGTCTGCCGGGCCGGCTGGGTGAAGCGTTCGAACACTCCGTCCTCCTCGTTCGTTCAGATCCGCCGGGCGTGTTTTTGGTGGACCGCCTGCCGGGTCACGCCGAGCACGGTGGCGATCTCCTGCCAGGACCATCCCTGGCCCCGGGCTCGGCGCACGTGCAGCAGCTCGAGCTGCTCGACCAACCGGCGCAGGCTGGCGACCGCACGCAGTCCCTCGGCCGGGTCGGTGCTGTCCACCGCGGCGGTCATGGTGGGATCGATCGACATGGTGTCAGGATAAGTTGACATCGCCCGCACGTCAAGACACCTTGACAGAAATGCGACTGACAGGGTGGTGGTCATGAGTCGTCGGGTCGCCCTGATCACCGGTGGTAGTCGCGGCATCGGCCGGGCCACCGCACTCGCGCTCGCCGCCGCCGATCACGACATCGCGATCAGCTACCGCCACGAGCGCGCCGCCGCCACCGAGGTCGTCGAGGCCTGCCGAGCGCTCGGTGTCAGCGCTGTGGCGTTCCCGGCCGACCTGGCCGATCCGGGCCGGGTCGAGCCGCTCTTCGCCGCCGTCGACGACACGTACGGCCGACTCGACGTCCTGGTCAACAACGCCGGCGTGGTGACGCCGGCGGCGACCGTCGACAGCTACACCGCGGACCGGATCGAGGCGCTGCTCCGGGTCAACGTCGTCAGCGCCATCTTGGCCGCCGGGGCCGCGGTGCGGCGGATGTCGACCGCACGCAACGGTTCCGGCGGGGTGATCGTGAACGTCTCGTCCCGCGCGGCGGTGCTGGGCGGCGTCGGGGAGTACGTCGACTACGCGGCGAGCAAGGCCGCTGTCGACGCGCTGACCCTGGGCCTGGCCGGTGAGGTCGCCGGTCAGGGGATCCGGGTCGTCGGGGTCCGTCCGGGACTGATCGACACCGAGATCCACGCCCCGGGGCGGCTCGACCGGTTGGGCAGCAGCCCGCCGCTGGGCCGGCCCGGAACGGCCGAGGAGGTGGCGGCGAGCATCGTCTGGCTCGCGTCCGGGGCCGCGTCGTACGTGACCGGCACCACCCTGGACGTCTCCGGCGGCCGCTGATGTGGTCCGACCAGGTCACCGCGGGGCTGCGACGGGCGTTCGAGGCGGCCGACTACAGCGTCGACGGCGTGCTGGCCGCCATCGGGCCCGAGGCCCACCTGGCCCTGGGACGCAACAGCGCGCAGCCGGCGGTCCGCGCCCTGGCCGGGCGCGACGACCCGCTGGCCACGCTGAGCCGGCTCTGGCCGCTGCAGCGACCCGTGACCCGGGCCGCGGCCGATCGGGCGCTGCCCGGCCTGGTCGAGCCGCTGCTCGCGGCGGGTGTGCTGACCACCGACGAGGACGTCGTCACCGCTGCGATCGACATCCGGCCGTACGCCAGGCCGACGAGGAGACCATCTGGATCGTCTCCGACCTCACCCCGGGCCTGGACACCGTCGCCACGCCGATCCGGCCGGACTTCGTGCTCGGCGTGTCGTCGGCCTCGGCCACGCTGGCCCAGCTGACGCTCCGGGACCCGGTCGGGACCGGCGCTCGACCTCGGCACCGGGTGCGGCGTCCAGACCCTGCACCTGGCCCGGCACGCCGAGCGGATCGTCGCCACCGACCTGAACCCGCGGGCGCTGCGGCTGGCCCGGGCGACCCTCGACCTCAACGGCGTCTCGGCGCGAGCTTCGCCTCGGCAGTCTGTACGAGCCGGTGGCGGGCGAGCGCTTCGACCTGATCGTCACCAACCCGCCGTACGTGATGTCCCCGCCGACCGGCGAACGCCTCGTCTACCGCGAAGGGATCCACGACGGGGACGGCCTGGTGGAGCAGCTGGTGCGGCGGGCGCCCGACGTGCTCACCGACGGCGGCACCGCCCAGCTGCTGGCCAACTGGGCGCACGTCCGCGGTCAGGACTGGACCGAGCGGCTCGCGGGCTGGATCGCCGGGACCGGCTGCGACGCCCACGTCGTGCAGCGGGAGGTGCTCGACGCCGCGGCCTACGTCGAGCTGTGGCTGGCCGACGCCGGACTGGCCGGCAGCCCGGCGTACCTCGACCGCTACGCCGCCTGGCTGGACTACTTCGAGCGGCCTGGGCATCGAGGCGGTCGGGATGGGCTGGATCGTGCTGCACCGAGCCGGTCGCGACGAGCCCCGGATCCGGCTCGAGGACTGGCCGTACGCGATCGAGCAGCCGATCGGGCCGGCGTTCGCCGCCGAGCTCCGGGCCGGCCGGCTCGACGCACACCTGTCGGACGCCCAGCTGCTCGCCCGCCCTGGCGGCTGGCCGACGACGTGATCGAGGAGACCCAGGGCCGACCGGGCGCGGCCGACCCGAGCACCTCGTCTTCCGGCAGCAGCGAGGGTTCCGCCGGGCGGTCGAACTCGACACCGCCCTCGGCGGCCGTGCTGGGCGCCTGCGACGGGGATCTGGCCCTGAGCCGGCTGATCGAGGCGGTCGCCGACCTGCTCCAGCTGGACGTCGCCGCCTTGACCACGGAGGTCGTGCCGCGGATCCGGGCGCTGTCCGTGGACGGATTCGTTGCCCCGGCTATTCGTCCGGACGCGCTACATTCCGACCAGTCGTGACGCGGAAGGTTGATTGACACCCGCCGTAGAGTGGCGTTCCGGCTGGGGACAGCTGGTTCCGGTGCGGGCGGGAACCGATTTCAGATGTGGGTGAGGACGGACGTGGCAGCGCAAGCAGGTGGCCGACGACTGGTGATCGTCGAGTCGCCGACCAAGGCGACCAAGATCGCGAGCTTCCTGGGCGACGGCTACATCGTCGAGTCCAGCCGCGGTCACGTCCGCGACCTGCCCACCGGTGCGGCGGAGGTGCCGGCCAAGTACAAGGGTGAGAAGTGGGCCCGGACCGGCGTCGACGTCGACAACGGCTTCGAGCCGCTCTACGTGGTCAACCCGGACAAGCGCGCCACGATCCGCTCCCTGAAGGACGCGCTGGCCGGTGCCGACGAGCTGCTGCTCGCCACCGACGACGACCGCGAGGGCGAGGCGATCGCCTGGCACCTGCTGCAGGAGCTGAAGCCGAAGGTGCCGGCCCGCCGGATGGTGTTCCACGAGATCACCCCGCACGCGATCGCCGAGGCCGTGGCCAATCCGCGTGACCTCGACGACGACCTGGTCGACGCCCAGGAGACCCGCCGCATCCTCGACCGGCTGTACGGCTACGAGGTCTCCCCGGTGCTGTGGAAGAAGGTCATGCCCCGGCTGTCGGCCGGCCGGGTGCAGTCGGTCGCGACCCGGTTGGTGGTCGACCGGGAGCGCGAGCGGATCGCGTTCCGCAGCGCCGGCTACTGGGACATCGACGCCACCCTGGACGCCGGGGCCGAAGCCGAGCCGCCGCTGTTCCCGGCCCGGCTCACCCACGTCGGTGCGCAGCGGGTCGCCCAGGGCCGCGACTTCGACAGCTCCGGGCGCATGATCACCAAGTCCAACGAGACGCTGACCCACCTGGACCAGACCCGGGCCGAGGACCTGGCCGCCGCGCTGCGCACCGCCCCGTTCGCGGTGCGGTCGATCGAGTCCAAGCCGTACACCCGCCGGCCGTACCCGCCGTTCCGGACCACGACGCTGCAGCAGGAGGCCGGCCGCAAGCTCGGCTTCACCGCCCAGCGGACGATGTCGGTGGCCCAGGACCTCTACGAGGCCGGCTTCATCACCTACATGCGTACCGACTCGGTCACCATGTCACCGACACGCGATCACCGCGGCCCGCGACCAGGTGCGGCAGCTGTTCGGTCCGCAGTACCTGCCGAGAGCCCCGCGGACCTACACCAGCAAGGTGAAGAACGCCCAGGAGGCGCACGAGGCGATCCGGCCCGCCGGCGAGACGTTCCAGACCCCGGCCCAGACCCGGCTGACCGGTGACCAGTTCCGGCTCTACGAGCTGATCTGGATGCGCACCGTCGCCTCCCAGATGCGAGACGCCGAGGGCCAGTCGATCACCGTCCGGATCGACGCCCGCCCGGTGGGGCGCGAGGAGTGCACCTTCGCCGCCTCGGGCCGCACCATCACCTTCGCCGGCTTCCTCAAGGCCTACGTCGAGGCGGTCGACGAGGCGACGGGCAACCAGTCCGACGACGCCCAGACCCGGCTGCCGCAGCTGAGCGAGGGCCAGTCGCTGCGGCCGGAGCAGGTCCTGGCCGCCGGGCACGAGACCCGCCCCCCGGCCCGCTACACCGAGCCGTCGCTGGTGGCCAAGCTGGAGGAGCTGGAGATCGGTCGGCCGTCGACGTACGCCTCGATCATCCGCACCATCACCAGCCGGGACTACGTGTTCAAGAAGGGCACCGCGCTGGTGCCGACCTGGCTGGCCTTCGCGGTCACCCGGCTGCTGGAGGAGCACTTCCCGAAGCTGGTCGACTACGCGTTCACCGCCGAGATGGAGGACGTGCTCGACGAGATCGCCGGCGGCAACGCGCAGCGGGTCGCGGTGCTGACCGACTTCTACTTCGGCGCCGAGAACCGCGAGGGGCTGCAGCGGCTGGTCTCCGAGCTCGGCGACATCGACGCCCGCAAGCTGTCGACCTTCGCGATCACGGGTCCGATGCGGTCGAGAACGGTCCGATCGTGGTCCGGGTCGGCCGCTACGGCACCTACGTCGAGGATGCGACCGAGCGTCGGGCCAACGTCGCCGAGGACCTGCCGCCGGACGAGCTCACCGTCGAGCTGGCGCGGGAGCTGCTCAGCAAGCCGATGGGCGAGGAGCGCGAGCTCGGCGTCGATCCCGAGACCGGACACCCGGTCGTGGCCCGGAACGGCCGCTTCGGCCCGTACGTGACCGAGGTGCTGCCCGAGGACGCGCCCAAGAACGCCAAGCCGCGGACCGGGTCGCTGTTCGCCTCGATGACCATCGAGGACGTCACCCTCGACACGCGCTGCAGCTGATGAGCCTGCCCCGGGTGGTCGGTGTCGCAGCGGACGGCGTGGAGATCACCGCGCAGAACGGCCGCTACGGGCCGTACCTGAAGAAGGGCACCGATTCGCGCTCGCTGGAGACCGAGGACCAGATCTTCGGCATCACCTTGGAGGAGGCCGAGGCGATCTACGCCCAGCCCAAGCAGCGCGGTCGGGCCGCCGCCAAGCCGCCGCTGAAGGAGCTCGGCGCCGACCCGGTGTCCGGCAAGCCGATGGTCATCAAGGACGGCCGGTTCGGGGCGTACGTGACCGACGGCGAGGTGAACGCCACCCTGCGCCGCGACGACGAGATCGAGACGATCACCGCCGAGCGGGCCGCCGAGCTGCTGGCCGAGAAGCGGGCCAAGGGACCGGCGCCGAAGCGTCGCCCGGTGAAGAAGGCCGGCAGTGCGCGGAAAGCGCCGGCCAAGAAGGCGGCCGCCAAGAAGGCGCCGGCCAAGAAGACTGCGACCAAGAAGGCGCCGGCCAAGAAGGCCGCGGCGAAGTGACGAGATCGAGCTGACGCAGATCCGGCATCCTGTGGGCCGCGAGGCCGTGTTGGGGGCTCGGCGGCACACAGGATGGCGGATCTGCGACAACGAGGCGCCCGCAGCTCGCCAGGTGCCTGGCGACCCGGTGCGTGAAAGGCTGGGGCGGTGAGCAGGACGCGGGCGGCCGAGCAGGCCGAGTTGGCGACGAAGGCCAAGAAGCCCGCCAAGCTCAAGCCGACGAAAAACCTGAAGCAGCCGAAGCCGAGGAAGCAGCCGGGAACGTCGGCCGCTGCGGGCCCGGTGCCCGAGCAACCGCCGAAGCCACCACCCCCACCCGGGCAGCGGCTCTACGACATGCCGTACAGCGCCCGGCACCGCGGCTGGTCAATCCCGAGCTCGGCCTGGACAACCTGGTCGCGCGGGCGGGCCACAACGCGGGCTACGAGATCGACCTGACCCTGCTCGACGCTCCGGACCACCGGCTGATCCGCTCCGGGGTGCTGCTCGCGCACCGGGTCCTCGACGGGCGCGGCGAGTGGTATCTCGGGGCCCCGGACTGGGTCCCGCTGCTGCCCAAGGAGCTCATCGAGCCGATGAGCCAGGCCGATCTGCCGGAGGAGATGGCCGACCTGATCCGGCCGTTCCGGCGGCGGGCACCGCTGTCACCGGTGGCCGCGCTGCGGTGTGAGCGACGCGAGTTCGCGCTCCGCGCCCGGCAGGGACCGCCCCTGGCCCTGCTGCGCGACGACAAGGTGACCGTGCGCCGCGGCGGGCTGACCACCGCCCGCTACCGCGAGGTGATGCTGACCCCCGTCGGGGCCGGTCTGCAGCCGCAACAACGGGAGTGGCTGGACACGTGCCTGATCGGCGCCGGGGCCACGGTGTTGACCCGCTTCCCGCCGCTCGTCCGGCGCCTCGGTGCCCCGGCCACCGGGCCGACCGACTTCCCGGAGCCGACGCCGCTCGACGCCGGCGCGTCCTTCGCCTCGTTCGTGTCGACGCTGATCGCGCTGCGGCTGCGCCAGCTGCTCACCGGCGACCTCCGACTGCGCGGCGGCGATCCGTCGGCGGCGCTCGAGCTGACCAGGACCGCCGCCCTGCTGCGCGGAGAGCTGGACGGCCTCGGTGGGGTGCTCGACTCGAGCTGGACCGATGACCTGATCGACGAGCTGGACTGGTTGGCCGCCGTCCCCGTCACGGTGGGGGAGTCGCCCGACGAGCTGACCGCCCAGTGTCGGGCCGGTTGCGGGGTGAGCGGTACCTCAGCCTGCTCGACCGGCTCGTCGTCGCGGCCCGCGGGGTCCGGCTGGGCGACGTCGCCACCGAGTCGGCCGGCGCCGTCCTGGGCCGGGTCGCCACCGACCAGCTCGCGGCGCTCGCCCGGGCCGGTTCCCGGTTGGCGGTCGACGGCCCCGCCCGGGCCTGGGATCGCGCCGGTCACGAGCTCGAGCGGATGGCCGTCGTCGACCAGGTGATCGCGCACCTGGACCCCGATGCGGTGGCCGAACGCCATCGCCGCCTGGCTCGGTGCCGGCTGCTGCTGGCGCAGGTGAACGCCTTCGACGCCGACGCGGACGGGCACCTGGACCGGGTCGACCGGCTGACCCCGGAGGAGGCGTTCACCTTCGGCCGCGAGTTCGAGCGGTCCCGGGTGAGCGCGCAGACCGCCCGGGCGGCGTTCTTGGTCGCCTGGGCGAAGACCAGGAAGAAGCTCGGGGTGTGACCGGGCTGTTCCTGGTCTTCGAGGGTGGCGACGGTGTCGGCAAGACCACCCAGGAGGACCTGCTGTGCAGCTGGCTGGAGCAGCGCGGCGAGCGGGTGCTGCGGACCTTCGAGCCGGGCGACACCGCTGTCGGTCGCCAGATCCGCCGGCTGGTTCTCGATCCGGCGACCGGCGACCTGGCGCCCGGGCCGAAGCACTGCTGTACGCCGCCGACAAGGCCCAGCACGTGGACGCCGTGGTGCGGCCGGCCCTTGCCGAGGGTGCGGTGGTGGTCTGCGACCGCTACGTGGACTCGATGATCGCCTACCAGGGCGCCGGCCGGGTGCTGCGTCCCGACGAGGTGGAGCAGGTGGCGCGCTGGGCCACCGAGGACCTGCGTCCCGACCTGACGGTGGTGCTCGACGCCGAACCCGGCCACGCGGTGAACGTGATCGTCGACAAGGACCGGGTGGAGGCGGCCGGCGACGTCTTCCACGCCCGGGCGCGGCAGCACTTCCTGGATCTCGCGGCGCGGGAGCCCGACCACTACCTCGTGCTCGAGGCTCGCCGCGACGTCGCCGGGATCGCCGCCGACGTGGCCGCCCGGGTGGCCGAGCTGTTGTCGGAGCGGGCGGGGACACTGGGGCCGTGACCTCGGCGCAGCAGGGCGGGTCCGCCGCCGGCCTGGTCCGTGGACCGGTCGGTGTGTGGGCGGAGCTGATCGGTCAGGACCGCTCCGTCGCGGAGCTGCAGCGGGCCGTCGCCGGCGAGGCGCACGCGATGAGCCACGCCTGGCTGATCACCGGGCCGCCGGGCTCGGGACGGTCCAACGCCGGCCGGGCCTTCGCGGCCGCCCTGCAGTGCGAGCGCGGCGGCTGCGGCGAGTGCACGGACTGCCGGACGTCGCTGTCCGGCGCCCATCCCGACGTCACCCTGGTGCGGACCGAGCAGCTGTCCATCGGGGTGGACGAGGTGCGCGAGCTGGTCCGTCGGGCGGCGATGAGCCCGACCCTGGGCCGCTGCCAGGTGATCGTGGTCGAGGACGCCGACCGGGTCACCGAGCGCGGCGCCGACGCCCTGCTGAAGAGCATCGAGGAGCCGGCGCCGCGTACGGTCTGGATCCTGTGTGCGCCGACCGCCGACGACGTGGTGGCCACCATCCGCTCCCGGTGCCGGCTGCTGACCCTGCAGACCCCGTCGAACGCGGCCGTGGCCGAGCTGCTGCAGACGCCGCGACGGCGTCGACCCGGCGCTGGCGGCGTACGCGGCCCGGGTCGCCCAGGGGCACGTCGGCCGGGCCCGCGCTCTGGCCCGGGACGAGAACGCCCGGAACCGGCGGCGCGAGGTGCTGCAGATCCCGCTCCGGATCCGCGATCTGGGCGGCTGCCTGACCGCCGCCGCCAACCTCGTCGAGGCGACCGCCGAGGAGGCTGCCGCGGCCACCGCCGAGCTCGACAGCCGGGAGCGGGCCGATCTGGAGGAGGCGCTGGGATTCGGCACCAAGGGTGCTCGGCCCCGGCAGGCGCAGGCGGCGATGAAGGAGCTCGAGGACCAGCAGAAGGCACGCGCCAAGCGGCTGCAGCGCGACGCGATCGACCGCGCCCTGACCGAGCTGACCGGCTTCTACCGCGACCTGCTGAGTGTCCAGACCGGCTCCGGGGCGGAGTTGATCAACGCCGATCTCAGTCCGCAGATCGCCGCCCTGGCCCGCCGTTCCACCCCCGAGTCGACGCTGCGCAAGATCGAGGCCCTGCTCGACTGCCGGACGGCCCTGGAGGGCAACGTGGCCCCGCTGCTGGCCGTCGAGTCGACCTTGATCAGTCTGGCGCGCTGACCTCACCCTCAGCCGCGCGACGGCGGATCGGCTTCAGGTCGCGTACGAATAGCAGGCTTGCGCAGTCCGTGGGTAAACGCTTAACGTGTGTCCACGTTTCGTAGCCGTTTCGTTATCAAGTTCTCAGACGAACCGGTCGTAAGGATCCAGCTCCACCCGATGTGTCGCTGGATGAGCGCGTGCCCTCCGTCGCCGAACTTCGCTGGACGGGCGCCTCGCCGAGATCGTCTCGGGCGCAGCGGAGGTGGAGGAACCACCGCGGGTCCGTCGGAGATCGGAGGACCGGCAGGGGTGAAGGGTCGTCTCGGCGGAGACGTCTCGGGGTACCTGGCAGCCCTAACCCGTCAGCTCACTTCACAGGCGTTGCTCAGGAAGGGATACGGCGTCTTGACGTCCACCATCATCAAGCGCGTCGTCGGCATCGCCGCCGGCCTCGCACTCGCCATCGGCCTCTCCTTCGGGGCGGCGGCCCCGGCCCACGGAGCCAAGACGGTCTGGGACAAGGTCGCGCAGTGCGAGAGCGGCGGCAACTGGAAGATCAACACGGGCAACGGCTACTACGGTGGCCTTCAGTTCCTCGGCAGCAGCTGGCGCGCGTACGGCGGTAAGAAATACGCATCGCACGCGCACAAGGCCACGAAGGCCGAGCAGATCGCGATCGCCCGGCGCGTGCTCGCCGACGTCGGTCGTGGCGCCTGGCCCACCTGCGGCCGGCGAGCCAACCTCACCAAGGCCAACGGCAAGGCCGACCGGAATGCGACCCCGTCGAGCAATCCCGGCGGCGGTTCCAGCAGCTCCAGCTCCAGCTCCTCGTCGGGGGAGACCTGGACCAAGAAGGAGCGTTCGTTTGCCCACAAGAACGCGCGGGTAAAGAAGCCTTCACATCGCTCGTTCGTGGCGGGCAAGACGGTCCGGGTCAAGAAGGGCGACGATCTGATCAAGATCGCCCGCCGGAACGACGTGCAGGGCGGCTGGAAGGGCCTGTACCGGCTCAACGAGAAGAAGTTCAACTACCAGGTCAAGCACAACAAGCGGATCTTCATCGGTCAGGTCGTGAAGATCAAGAAGTAGGACCGGAGCACGGGCGGGATTTTGCCCCCCAGACATCCCGCCCGGGGAGGCTCGGCAGACCCGCATCTGCCGAGCCTCTGTCCATTCCCCGCACCTGGTGACTCCGACCGGTCGCCGGCCGAGGATCCGCCGAAACCGGCTGCGAACGCGGCGTCGGCACTAAGGTGACCCCATGGCCGAGCCCGCCTGTCGCGTGTCGCGTTCCGCGGCGCCCCGCTCCGCCTCCTTCTGCTCCCGCTGCTCCGGCTCGCATCGGGGTGCCGCGTGACCCGGGTGATGGCGGTGTCGTTCGAACGCTACGGCCGGCTCTACTACCTCGACCCCGGTGAGAACGACTTCCGGGTCGGCGACCTGGTGCTGGTCCCGACCGAGTACGGACCGGAGGTCGCCGAGTGCGTCTGGGCGCCGGAGTACGTCGACGACGCCGACTTCGCCGACACCTCACTACCGGTCTGCGTCGGACGGGCGGAGCAGTCGCACCTCGACCGCGACGCGGCGAACCGGCGGATCCGGGCCCAGGCCAAGCTGGTGGCCAAACGGTTGATCCGGAGTCACGGACTGCCGATGAAGGTGACGGCGGTCGACTTCGTCGACACCGGCATCGACTTCGACCAGCTGATCGTCATCTACTTCACCGCGCCGCAGCGGGTCGACTTCCGGTCCCTGGTCTCGGAGCTGGCCCGGAGTCTGCAGTCCCGGATCGATCTCCGCCAGGTCGGGGCCCGGGACGCCGCTCGGCTGACGGGTGGGCTCGGCAACTGCGGTCGCGATCTGTGCTGCGCGACCTTCCTCACCAACCTCGAGCCGGTGAGTCTGCGGATGGCCAAGCTGCAGGATCTGCCGCCCAACCCGCTGCGGATCTCCGGTGCCTGCGGCCGGCTGATGTGCTGCTCTGAAGTACGAGCATCCGCTGTACGCCGAGTTCGCTCGGGAGGCCCCCGCGGTGGGCAGCACGGTGAGCACCGCCGAGGGTGACGGGGTGGTGGTCGGCCACTCGGTCCCCGCCGACACCGTCCAGGTCCGGGTCCGCGGTACCGGCGCGATCACCAGCTGCTCGCGGGTATCGGTTTGCGGTTCGGCGCAGGCGCACGCCGGCCGGAGCACCAGCGGACCGGGGGAGCCGGCCACGTCGGAAACCGCTGCTGCCGGTGAGACTGCGAGCGATCCGTCGGAGCCGTCGGAGCAGCTGCCGACCCAGCGCCACCGCAGCCGCCGGCGCCGTTCCTGAAGGCCTGAGCCGACGTCCCACCGGGGTCGATCGAGTGCCTGCGGGGCCTTCGGCCAACACGTACTCTCGTCCTCATGTCTCGCCGCCCCGTACGCGCCGGCGCCCTGGCGGTCCTCGTCGCGGTGTGCGTGCTGCTGTCGGGTTGCCTGTTCGGCCGGCCGGTGTGGCAACGAGGTGCCGAGCAGCCGGGCACCCCGCCCGGCGGCACGGCACCGAGCGCACCGAGCGGATCGAGCGGCCCGAGCGGCCCGGCCAGCCCGGGGTCGGCGAACACGCCGGGACCGGCGGCGACCCGTCCGGTGCAGGCCGTGCCCGACGTCGCTCCGGAGGGATTTCACGACCCGCCGCCGGGATCGGGGCTCCGGCGCTACACCGAGCAGCGGCTGACCTGGTCGACGTGCGAGAAGCTGGAGTGCGCGTCGGTCAAGGTGCCGTTGGACTACGCGAACCCCGACGGGCAGGCCATCACCATCGCGATGAGCCGGAAGAAGGCGACCGAGACGCCACGGCTCGGCTCGCTCTTCATCAACCCCGGCGGTCCCGGTGGCTCCGGGGTCGACTACGTCGGCTTCTTCGACGCCAAGGGCCTGGAGCAGTACGACATCGTCGGCTGGGACCCACGCGGCATCGGCCGCTCCACCCCCGTCACCTGCTTCAACACCGGGGAGCTCGACGAGTACCTCGCGCGCGACGCCTCCCCGGACTCCCCGGAGGAGGACACCCAGCTGCAGCAGTCCGAACGCGAGTTCGGCGCATCGTGCCTCGCTCGCTCGGGTGCCCTGCTGCAGCACGTGTCGACGGCGGAGACGGTTCGCGACCTCGACGTGTTGCGCGCCCTGGTGAAGGACCCGAAGCTCAACTACTTCGGGTCCTCCTACGGGACCCAGATCGGTGCGGTCTACGCCGAGCTGTTCGCCAAGACGGTGGGCCGGATGGTGCTCGACGGTGCGGTGAACATCACCGACGACAAGTCGGTCAGTCAGACGCAGGGCTTCGAGCGGTCGCTGGCCAGTTTCGCCGCCTGGTGCGCGAAGCAGGAGTGCCGGCTCGGCGCGACCAAGGAGGAGGTGCTGCAGCGGATCGCGGAGCTGTGGCGCCGGCTGGACGAGAACCCGATGGAGGGCGGTCGTCGCCCGCTGACCCAGCAGCTGGGGCTGATCGGCGTCCTCTACGTGCTGTACGAGAACGAGGAGGCCTGGAAGTACCTGCGGGAGGCGCTGGAGCTCGCGGCGTTCGACGAGGACCCCCGGTACCTGCTGTTCCTGGCCGACCAGTACCACCAGCGCAACGAGAAGACCGGCGTCTTCGCCCAGAGCAACTTCGGCTTCCCGGCCGTCCGCTGCCTCGACTCCCAGGACTCCGATCCGGCGGAGGCGCGCCGCGAAGCCGAACGGGACAAGGCGAAGGCGCCGACCCTGGCGAGTGTCAGCGGGCCGGACTACGTCTGCCCCCTGTGGCCGGTCGCGCCGGCCCCGAAGCAACGACCCATCACCGGGAAGGGCGCGGCGCCGATCCTGATCATCGGCACCACCGGCGATCCCGCGACGCCGTACGAGTACGCCGAGCAGATGGCCCGGCAGCTGACCTCAGGGGTGCTGGTGACCTACCGCGGCGAGGGTCACCTCGCGTACGGGAACAGCAGCTGCGTCCGGGCGATCGTGCGGGACTACCTGCGTCGGGACCAGGTGCCGGTCGACGGCGTCCGCTGCTGAGATCTTGGGGTGAACCGGGGGCCCGAGGAGGAAACACCCAGACCCCCGATTCGGAGGGTAGATCCGTCCGACCGGGCTTTGGGGGAAAGACCGGCCGGACCTGCCTGCGATCCTGTGGCTGATTCTCGCCCAGGAAGCTGTGATGATCCTGAGGCCCGGAGCGGAAAAGGGTAAGAGCCGGGGCCGGTCAGCAGCCCAGATCCCAACGGCTCTGCAGGAAGCGGAAGACGGTGTCGGATCCCACCTGCTGCCCGTAGGCCGTCAGGACGTCGTCGACGAACTCGGCCGCCTCCGCGCCCGGCAGTCGCGAGGTCCAGGCGGGCATCCCCGCCCCGGCCCACGCGGCGAATGCCGCCCTGTCGCCGAATTCCCAGGACAGATCGACCACGTCGACCGCCTCGACGGCGAATCCTGCGGCCACCGCGGTGTCGGCGTACGCGTCGGGATCGACGTGCACGAACGGTGCCGCGAAGTCCCCGAACACCGCCCGCCACCGCGGGGTCCGGGTGGTGTCCATCGCCACGTCCTCCAGGCTGGGCCGGTCGCCGTCGCAGACGAACACGGCGAACACCCGGCCGGGGGTACGGACGGCCGCCCGGATCCGGGCCAGCGCCTCGACCCAGCGGGTCTCCCAGTGCAGCGCGTTGAACGAGGTGACCAGGTCGAACTCGTCGCGGTACGGCAGGGTCGCCGCCGTGGCCACCGCGAAGTCCACGCCGGATCGATTCCGGAATCGTTCCCCCGCCGCCGCCACCATCGCCGCCGACGGGTCGACGCCGAGCAACGAGCCGGACGTCAGCCGAGCGACGACGAGCTCGCTGACCCGGCCGTCCCCGCAGCCGACGTCGAGGATCCGTTCGTCGCCGGTGACCCGGAGGCCCTGCAGCGCCTGCTCGGCGACGTACTCCTGCAGGGTGTTGACGCGGCCGTAGGAGCCCGGATCCCAATCCGACATGCCCACATCATGGCCGCACCGAGCCTCGACGGCGGCCCGGGCAACGACTTCGCGGCCCGCCCACCGGATCGTTATGCTGGGCCACCGTGCGTACGGCCCGCGGGCTGACGTGCCGGCCGCCTTAGCTCAGTGGTAGAGCAACGCACTCGTAATGCGTAGGTCTGGGGTTCAAATCCCCAAGGCGGCTCTCAGTTGTCACCCCGGCTTCACAGTCGACAACGACGCGAACAGCAATGGGTCGATGTCCGATGGTCGCGTGAGAGGTCGCACGTCATGATGGGCATAGCGGCTTCATCGGGTCGAGGTCGCTGTCGCGCCGCCGGGGCTGGGTGAGCCGCCGCTACGAAGGAGTCTGATGTCTGTTCCTGGTCCGTCTGATGAGCAGCTGACCGAGGCGTGGGTGTATCTGCTCGGTCGCTATCTGGTGATGAGGCAGGAGGGCATCGACCTGGCCGAGGACGGCGTCGACTACAACGTGCTCAAGCACAACCCGGCCGTCGTGGTCGGCTCCGCGGCCGGTTCCGCTCCGACGTTCGTCAACCCGAACCTCGACGTCGTCTACTCCGAGGCCTGGATCGCGGTCGATTCCACCACCCCGGCGGTGCTGGCTATCCCGGACGTGCCGGCCGGCCGCTACTACACCGCCCAGGTCGTCGACGAGTGGGCCGAGATCACCCACAACATCAACGAACGCAACTTTCCCGGCCAGCCGTTCGGGCGTTACGCGTTCTGCCTGGCCGGCAGCACACCCGAGGTTCCCGAGGGCTGCCTGCGGGTCGACATCCCATCGACAAAGGCCAAGCTGCTGACCCGGGTGCAGCTCGGCGACGACGTCGACACCGCGATCTCCCTGCAGCACCAGTTCACCCTGACCTCCACCGCCTCTGCTACCGGCGGACCTGAGGTGACTCCGCCGGCGGAGATCCCGGCGTTCGACAACGCGCACCTGCCCGGCGGCTGGGTGTTCGCCCAGCCCTACCTCGATGCGGCGTTGGCCCCGGCCGACGCCTGCGGCCGCGCCGGTGAGCTGCAACCCGTCGTTCGTCAGATCGGCGCCTGGCTCGCCGAGGACCCCAGCCGGGTCGACGATCTCGACGCCCGGATCCACGCCGTCGCCGTTCCGGCATTCATGCACTTCGTGGTGACGTTCGGCAACGTCACCAACGGCTGGTCCTCCACGGCCGCCTACCCGAGCTTCGGCGACGACTTCTGGTTCCGCGCCACCGCGAACTTCGGTGGCATCTGGTGGAACTCCTCCCAAGAGGCGGTCTATGAGCTGCTGCACGTCGACGCCAACGGTGACCCGACCACCGGCGCCACGACCTACCGGATGCGCTTCGCCGCGGATCAGCTTCCCGATCGGGTGGTCGACGGGTTCTGGTCGCTGACGGTCTACGGCAAACCCGACTACATGCTGGTCCCCAACCCGGCCGGACGGTTCACCGTCGGCGGCGGATCTCCCCTGCAGACCGACCCGGACGGGTCGATCACCCTCACCTTCGCCCCGGAACTGCCCGCCGGCACGGCGGAAAGCAATTGGCTGCCCACCCCGGCCGGCAAACCCTTCACGGCGGACCTCCGCCTCTACCTGCCCAGCGACGACGTCCGCACCGGCGCCTGGACACCGCCGGCGTTGCAACCCGTCAGCTGAACCCCACCGACGCGACCACAGAAGGACAGTGACCATGTCAGCACCGCTGCCGGGCCGGTTGGGTCAGGTCCGGATGGACGCCGAGCTGCCACATCGGGAGGACCTGCCCCTGGTCTTCGACGAGCTCGACTACCAACTGGCCTGCCAGGCTTACCTGTGGGCGTTGCCGCTGGTTTCCTACGCGCAGTGGCAGCTGGTCCACCGCGACACTTTCGGCGCCACCAACTACGACCTGGTCCACTACGTCAGCTACCAGGACCGGCTCGGGCTGATCACCGCGAACGCGACCACCCCCTACACCCTGAACTTCATCGACCTCAGCCAGACCGGACCGCTGGTGGTGGAGCTGCCGCCAGGGCCGACCGCCGGCGGGCTGTCCGACTTCTGGCAACGCGAGTGCGGCATCCTCGGCGAAATGGGCCCCGACCGCGGCCGGGGCGGCAAGCACCTGATCGTGCCGCCCGACCACGAGCCGCCCGACGTCGACGACGGCTACTACGTGCACCAGGCGACCGGCATGAACATCATGTTCGGCTTCCGCACCCTCGACCCCGACCCCGACCGGTCCCAGGCCCTGGTCGACGCGGTCCGGATCACCCCCTACGACGGCCGCGATGCCCCTGCGACCCGGATCGTGTCACCCGGAGGGCGGCCCTGGAACGGTGACCAGCCCCGCGGCCTGGACTACTGGATCCGGCTGCACGACATCTACCGACGCGAGATCGTCGACGAACGGGACCGGTTCTACCTGGCCATGCTCCGCCAGCTCGGCATCGTGAGAGGCCAACCGTTCACCCCCGACGAGCGGCTGCAGACGATCCTGACCCAAGCCGGCGCGGCCGGGGAGCTGATGGCCCAGGCGAACACGTTCGCCAAACGGTTCCCCGACGCCCGCTACTGGCCCGACCGGCAATGGTTCCTGGCCATCGACTTGGACAACTCCGCCCAACGCGGCCCCGACCACGACCAACTCCTCGAACGCGCCGCCTGGTTCTACGAGGCGGTCAGCTTCTCCGAAGCCATGAAAAGCCAAACCCCTGGCGTCGGGCAGGCCTACCTCGGCGGCTACACCGACAGCAACGGGAACTGGCTCGACGGCGCCCGTGACTACACCGTCCACATCCCGCCGGACCCGCCCGCCAAGCTGTTCTGGTCCTTCACCGTCTACGACGCCGACACGCGATGCCTGATCAACAACGACCAGCAGCGTGGAGACCGCGGCTCGCGGGATCACGACCTCGCCAAGAACGACGACGGCTCAGTCGATCTCTACTTCGGCCCCACGGCACCCCAGGGCCGAGAATCGAACTGGGTCCAGACCATCCCCGGCCGGCACTGGTTCTCCTACTTCCGTTTCTACGGACCCCTCCAGCCCTACCTCGACCGCAGCTGGAAACTCGGCGACATCACCACCACCTGAGACCGGCTCGGAACCGGGGCCAGCCGGTTACGCGCTTCCGGATCCGCTGTCGTCGAGCGCCTCGACCAGCTGCCGGTAGTGCTCGGCGAACAGCCGCTGGTCGGTGAGGATCGGATTCGTCCGCAGCTCGGTCGGGAACCCGGCCAACCGCTCCCGCAACCGGGCCTCGAGTCGCAGCACATCGGTCCGGCCCGAGGCGCTGAAGTGGTCGCGGTACTTGTCCAGGAAGTAGAGCTGGTCACGAGCGCGCATGAGGGCGATCTCCGGGCGACCGGCCACCCGTTCGAGCGACTGGGTGCGCAGGTCGTCGATCAACCGCTGCGGCACCAGGTCCAGACCGAACAGCCGCCGGAACATGGCGGCACTGCCACTGAGCATCGTCACCGTGCTCATGCCGTTGTGGTGCCGGTACGCCACCGGCAGCCGCCCGGGTCCGGCGCCGGCGGCGATCAGCCCGTAGGTGAAGTCGAGATCCTCGATCCCGGCGTAGTAGTTCTCATCGATTCCGCCGGCGGCCAGGAAGCGTTCGCGTGTCAGCACCAGCGGCACCGCCTTGGCGGTGATCAAGGTCCCCTCGCCCGCGACGGGTGATTTCTGGATCTCCGGGGTCACCGCCGACCGACCGGCACGCAGCATCGCGATGCTGCGGTCGATCCAGTCCGGGTCGTCGATCGTGCAGTCGTCGTGGAAGAACGCGACGAACTCCCCCGTGGCGATGCGGGCACCGGTGTTGTAGCCGCGCGAGACCCAGCCGAACTCCGACGAGACGACCCGGACGTCGGCGAATCGCTCGACCGGGACGGCGGAGCCGTTGACGACGACGATGATCTCGATCGGCACCGTCGTGCTGTTGGCGATGATGCTCGGGATGAGGTGGCGGGCCACGAACTCGTCGTTCGCGGTGAGCAGGATGACGCAGGACAGCACGGGATCCGTGGCGTTGCGGAACGCGGCGGAATCGAGGTGGCCGTAGTCGGGGTGACCGTGCCACCGGGCGGCGAGCTTCGCGGTCAGCCGATCCAGCTCGCCCCCAGCCGCGGACAGCCGCAGGGTGAGGCGACCCGGCTCCTCAGCCGTCACCGAGGAGCTGAACGCGGCGGCCCTGGACTCCGGGTCCTCCCCGAGACCGTCGAGAGCGGCCCGCAGCGCGGTCAGGTCGAAGTAGGACCGGGGCGCGGAGAGCTCGAGCTCGTCGCCGCGATCACCGAACCGGATCTCCTGGCCGTCCGCCAGGACGTGTCGCGCCGTGCGCCCGGGGTTGATCACGACGGCCGACCGTGCCGGGTTCGGATCGGGCCGGCTCGCCGATCCGGGTGCAGCGGGGGAACTCGGCACAGCTGAGTGTGTCAGTCGGCTGCGGCGGAGCGGGGTTGGACCGGCCGCAGCGGCCCGGATCCGTAGCGGACGACGGCGGCAACCATGTCCTAGACTGCTCGCGTCTTCGAACCAAGGGGGTGGCGGCGCGGTGGTCGAGGAATCGTCCGTGCAGCGGGCCCCGATCTCGCCGGCCGAGAGACCCCCGCAACGTCCCGACTCCGAGGGCGAGTTGTCCGAAGCCGCCTTGGAGGCGGTCGTCGGCGGTCTGACGGTAGAGGCCGGCCTGGCTCGTGCGGCGGGCTTCGACCTCGATCTCCGACTGCCGGCGAACTGACGAGTCCTGGTGCCCGCAGAACTCTTCCGGAACGAGGCCGTCGACTCCCTCACCGCGCCGGATCAGCTCGACCAGCAGATGCGGGTCGTCGACCCCAAGCGGTGGATCGCGCTGGTGGCGGTGGGCGTGCTGCTGCTGGGCACCCTGGTCTGGGCCTTCGTCGGCCGGATCGACACGACGGTCCGATCCACCTGCGTGCTCGTGCCGCGCGGCGGCACGTACAACATCGTCACCACCGTGTCCGGCACCGTCTACGACGTCCTGGTCGAGCGCGGTGATCATGTCGACGAGGACGAGGCGGTGGCCATCGTCTCGACCGCGGGTGGTGATCGGGTCCGGGTTCGGGCACCGTTCTCCGGCACGGTGGTCGAGCTGCTGGCCACCTACGGCGACTACGTGCCGGTGGGGGAGAAGATCCTCAACTTCGAGAGCGACGAGGAGTCCCTGGGCGTGTTGTTGTACCTGCCGCCGGCGGTCAGCGCCCAGCTGTCCACGGGGATGGAGGTCCGAGTCACGCCGGTCACGGTCTCGGCGGATCAGTACGGGTTCTTGCTGGCGAAGATCGACGAGATCGCCCCCTATCCCTCGACCCACGACGGCATCGCCGCGCTGCTGAACAACGAGGCGTTGGCCGCCGAGCTGGTCGAGGGCACCGGCGGCGCGCCGGTGGAGGTGTGGGTCGCGCCCGATCCGGCGTCGACGCCGACGGGTTTCCGCTGGTCGAGCTCCAACGGTCCCGACAGTCTGCGAGCCGGCACCTTGTGCTCCGCCGACATCGTGCTGGCGGCGCTCCGGCCCATCGACCTCGTCCGGCCGTAACCGTGACCGCACCGGATCCTCCGCGCCCAGCGGTCGTGAGCACCGCCGTGTCCCGGCGCGTCAAGACGCCGACCGTCTTGCAGATGGAAGCGGTGGAGTGCGGCGCCGCTTCGCTCGCCATGGTGCTGGCCTACTACGGCCGGGTCGTCCCGCTGACCGAGTTGCGGCAGACCTGCGGCGTCTCCCGGGACGGCAGCAAGGCCAGCAGCATCGTCAAGGCGGCCCGCAACTACGGGCTCGTCGCGAAGGGCTACCGGAAGGAACCGGCGGAGCTGCGCGACCTGCCGCTGCCGGTGATCGTCTTCTGGAACTTCAACCACTTCCTCGTGGTGGAAGGGTTCGTGAAGGGCCGGGTCCAGCTGAACGATCCGGCCACGGGCCGTCGTACCGTCTCCGAGGAGGAGTTCAGCCGGTCCTTCACCGGGGTCGTGCTCACCTTCGAGCCGGGTGAGGACTTCGTCCGCGGGGGTCGGTTCCCGAGCCTGACGACCGGGCTCGGCAGCCGGTTGGCGGGATCGCACGCCGCCCTCGCCTTCGGCGTGCTCGTCGGCTTCTTGTTGATCATCCCCGGACTGCTGATCCCGACCTACTCCCGGCTCTTCGTCGACGCCATCCTGGTCGGCGGACTCGACGAGTGGCTGCGCCCGCTGCTGCTGGCGATGCTCTTGACGCTGCTGCTGCTGCTCGGGCTGTCCTGGTTGCAGCAGTACGTGCTCTTCCGACTCGGGCAGAAGCTCGAGGTCACGGCCTCGGCCCGGTTCTTCTGGCACGTGCTGCACCTGCCCGTCACCTTCTTCGACCTGCGGCACGCCGCCGACATCTCCTCGCGCACGCAGCTCAACACCCGGATCGCGGAGCTGCTGTCGTCCCGGCTCGCGGTCAACGTCGTCAACCTGACCATGATCGTCTTCTACGTCGTGGTGATGATCCAGTACGACTGGATCCTGACCGCGATCGGCGTCGGCATCGCCTTGATCAACTTCGTCGTGCTCCGGTTCAGCGGGTGGCGCCGCCAGGACGCCAGTCGGCGGATCGAGCGGGAGCAGGGCAAGGTGATGGCGACCTCGTTCAACGGCATCCAGACCATCGAGACCCTCAAGGCCGGCGGGACGGAGTCGGACTTCTTCTCCCGCTGGGCCGGCAACCAGGCCAGCGCCCTGCGGGCCGATCAGGAGCTGGCCGTCTCCTCCAGCTACCTCACCGTGGTGCCCGGGGTGCTCAGCGGTCTGACCACCGTGGCCATCCTCATCGTGGGCGGCGAGCGGGTCATCCTCGGCACCTTGACGATCGGCGCCCTGGTGGCGTTCCAGTACCTGATCGCCAGCTACAGCGCTCCGGTCAACGGGCTGGTGACCCTGGCCGGTGACGTCCAGGAGATCGACGGCGGCATCGTCCGGCTCGACGACGTGCTGAGCTATCCGCAGGACCCGACGCTCACCGCCCACCCGCCGGCCGAGGGTTGGCAGGGGCCCAGCCGGTTGAGCGGTGCCGTCGAGCTCCGCAACATCTCCTTCGGCTACAGCCCGCTGGAGCGGCCGCTGATCCAGGACTTCGATCTGACGCTGCGCCCGGGGGCCAGGGTCGCGTTGATCGGCGGTTCCGGCAGCGGAAAGTCGACTGTGGCGCGGCTGCTGTGCGGCATCTACCAGCCGTGGGGCGGTGAGATCTTGTTCGACGGCCGGCCGCGGGCCAGCTACCCCCGCGAGGTGATGGTCAACTCGCTGGCCCTGGTCGACCAGGACGTGGTGATGTTCGAGGGCACCGTGGCGGAGAACGTCACGCTCTGGGATGCGACGATCCCCGAAGCCCAGATGGTGCGCGCGGGTCGGGACGCGGAGATCCACCACGACATCGCGGCCCGGACCGGCGGCTACAACAGCCTGGTCGCCGAGGCGGGTCGCAACTTCAGCGGCGGCCAGCGGCAGCGGCTGGAGATCGCCCGCGCCCTCGTCGGCGATCCGTCGATCCTGGTGCTCGACGAGGCGACCAGCGCCCTCGATCCGACGACCGAGCAGCGCATCGACGACCACCTGCGTCGACGCGGCTGCACCTGCGTGATCGTCGCCCACCGGCTCAGCACCATCCGCGACTGCGACGAGATCATCGTGCTGCAGAACGGCCGGATCGCCCAGCGCGGCACCCACGAGGAGCTGCTGGCCCGAGGCGGTCTCTACGCTGCGCTGATCGCGGCCGCGTGAACGACTCGGCGCCCCCGGCGCGCAGCCGCGAACGGCGTGATCTGGCCGGCAACCACCCGTTGCTGCTCGACGACCCGCAGGCGGCCTGGCTGGTGGTGTCCGGCTCGGTGTACGTGTTCGCGGTGCGGACCGAGCACGGCAGCCCCGACGGGAGTCGGGAGTACGTCTGTCAGGTGCCGCAGGGCGGCGGGCTGTTCGGGCTGGGTGGCGGTGAAGCCGGTATCGGCCTGCTGGCCGTCGGGCGGCCCGGCACCACGATCGAGCGGGTGGACGACCGCGATCCGGGGGAGCCGGCCGGGACCGGTGCCCTGACCGGCCCCACCGCGCCGCTGGTCGAGGGTTGGGTCCGACGGCTGTCGACCGCTCTGGGAGAACCGGTGCCGCGGGACGTGCTCGAGCTCGCCGCCGGCGAGCCGGTCGAGACCGCGGCCGACCTCGCGTACCGTCCGGCCGCGGACCTGCTGTGGGTCACGGTGATCGACGGTGCGTTCGAGCTGAACGGTGTCGCCGGCGGACTGGTCGACGCGAGCACCGGCCCGGTGCCGCTGTCGTCGGCGACCTGGCTCCGGTCGCAAGGCGTCGGCCGACTCGTCGTCGCGGAGCACCCGCCCACGGGCGGCGGGGACCCCGGGTCGCTCGAGGCGCTCCACCTGGTGGTGCGACACATCCTGGCGGCCCAGTTCGAGGCGACCGGCGTCGCGCGGGCGGCCCGGGCCCGGGCCCGGGTGGCCGCCGACGGCGCCAGTCTCGACCAGGGCCTGCGGGATCTGCTCGCCTACTTCCAGGGCAGCACGACCCCAGCCGCTGCCGGCGCGGTCGCCGTCGCGGACCCGTTGCTGGCCGCCTGTCGGCTGGTCGGGGATTCCCTCGGCGTGCCGGTGAAGCCGGCTCCCGCCTGGCAGGGGGAGACCCGCGATCGGTTGGCGGCGATCGCCCGGGCCTCACGACTGCGCGAGCGCGCGGTGACGCTGGACGACGACTGGTGGCGTTCGGCCAGCGGTCCGCTGCTCGGCTTCATGCAGGACTCGTCGCTGCCGGTCGCCCTGCTGCCGGGACGACACCGCGGATACGACCTGGTCGACCCCGGTACGGGCCGCCGCACCCGGGTCACCGCGGAGGTGGCAGCCACCATCTCGGTGCGCGCGCACTCGATGTACCGACCGTTCCCCGACGGCCCGCTCGGGCCGGGGCAGCTGGTCCGGTTCGGTCTGCGCCGGGGTGCGGGGGACGTCTGGACCATCGTCGCGCATGGGCGTGCTCGGCGGCCTGCTGGCGCTGGTCGTGCCGCTGGCCTCCGGAGTGCTGTTCAACCGGTTCATCCCGGCCCGCGACCAGAGCGGCGTGCTGCAGGTCGCGCTGGCGATGGTGGCGGCGGTGCTGGCGACCGGTGCCTTCCAGATCACCCGCGCCGTCGCCGTGGCCCGGATGGGTGCCCGGATGGACGAGTCGATCGAGGCGGCGGTCTGGGACCGGCTGCTGACCCTGCCGGTCACGTTCTTCCGGCAGTACTCCTCCGGCGACCTGGCCCTGCGGGCCACCAGCATCAGCGCCATCCGCCGGATCGTCAGCAGCGTCGTCACGACCGCCGTCCTCGGGGCCGCGTTCTCGGTGTTCAGCTTCGCCCTGCTCTTCTTCTACGACGTCCGGCTGGCCCTCGTCGCCGCCGTCTTGCTGATCGCGGCGACGGGTCTGGGGATCGCGGCCTTCGTGGTCCAGGTCCGCGATCGGCGATCGGCCTTCGAGGTGCGGGGGCGGCAGGCCGGACTGGTCTTCGAGATGCTCAACGGCATCTCGAAGCTCCGGGTGGCCGGCGCCGAGGCTCGGGCGTTCTCCGTGTGGGCCCGGCTCGTGGGCGGAGCGTCCGCCCGCCGGTCTCAGCTGATCGCGACCCAGCTCAACGTCGCGTACGCCGCGCTGCCGCTGCTGGCCCTGGTGGTGATCTTCCCGACGGCGGTGCTGGCCGGCACCACGTTGACCGCCGGCACCTTCTTGGCCTTCAACACCGCCTTCACCCAGGTGATCACCGCCGTGATCACCCTCGGCACCTCCCTCGGCGCCGTGGCCCAGGTGATCCCGCTGTACGAGCGGGTGAAGCCGATCTTGAACGCCGTACCGGAGTCCGACGAGGCCAAGGCGGACCCCGGCGAGCTGCTGGGCGACATCGAGCTCAGCGACGTGTCGTTCCGCTACGCCGCCGACGGCCCGCTGGTGCTCGACCAGGTCTCCTTCCGGGCCCGGCCCGGGCAGTTCGTGGCGCTGGTCGGCCCGTCGGGTTCGGGCAAGTCCACGATCTTGAGATTGCTGCTCGGATTCGAGAAACCGGAGGCCGGCACCATCCACCTCGACGCCCAGGACCTCGACGGCCTCGATCTGCCGGCGGTGCGCCGACAGATGGGGGTGGTGCTGCAGAGCGGCCAGCTGTCACCGGGCAGCATCTACTCCAACATCGTCGGCTCCGCCCCGTACACCCTCGACGACGCGTGGGAAGCGGCTCGCCAGTCCGGCCTCGATGCCGACATCAAGCGGATGCCGATGGGCATGCACACCATGGTGATGGAGGGCGGTGCGGGCCTGTCCGGTGGCCAGCGGCAGCGACTGCTGATCGCCCGGGCGATCGTCGGCAGACCACGGATCCTGTTGTTCGACGAGGCGACCAGTGCCCTCGACAACCGGACGCAGGCGGTGGTGACCGAGAGCCTGGCCCGATTGCAGACGACCCGGATCGTGATCGCGCACCGGCTCAGCACGGTGATCAACGCCGACCGGATCCACGTGGTCGACGCCGGCCGGATCGTCGAGTCCGGGAGCTACGACGAGCTGATGGCGCTCGGGGGCGTGTTCTTCCAGCTGGCGGCTCGACAGTTGACTTGATCTAGGAGACATGGCGGTTGCCGGTGCGATACGTTCGGCCCCTGACCGTCAACGGGGTGGTCACCAGAGGAGGTACGTGATGGCAGACGATTCGGGCACGAGCGCTCGCCAGGATGTCGAATCCCGTGTCATGGGCCGGGCCCTGACCGACGCCGACTTCCGTCAGCTGCTGCTGAGCGATCCCCGGGCTGCCGTCCAGGACGAGCTCGGCGTTGACCTGCCCGCCGACGTGACCATCAACGTCGTCGAGGAGAAGGCCGACACCATCTATCTGGTGCTCCCGCCGACCGAGGAGTCGTCGGAGACCGGCGAGCTGTCCGACGCCGAGCTGGGCGCCGTGGCCGGCGGCGGTGACTGGATGAGTGGCACCACCTGCCCCATGACCTGCTTCCGGTCGTGCTTCCCGGCGACCTGCCGCTGACGCTTGGTCTCCATCACGACTAGCCCGGCATGGTAGGCACGACGGCCGCACCATCCCGAGCCGCCGGACAGCTCAGCCGCGCCGACCTGCGGGACATCGTGCTTGCAGGGCTGCCTCTCGCCGAGCGACTCGGCGGGGGGCAGTCACCCGGAGCGGAACCGGCTGATCACCCCGCGTCGATCGTGCTGGACCGTTGGCGCGCGCTCGTGGCCGAGTCCGACGAGACCACGTTCGGCAAACGGCTGGCGTGGGACGGCTGGGACATCGAGAGCGTGCGCGCCGCGCTGCAGACCGAACCGCTGGGGCCGGACGACCCGCTGCCCCCGTGGGCCGACACCATCGACGCGGTACTGCGGATCGCCGCCACCTCGTCGAGCTCGCCGAACGGGTCCCAGCCGGTGGACCGCAGCTTCGCGGCCGACTGGCCCATTCCGTTCGAGCACGTGCTGCTGCCGTTCGTGATCTTCGCCCGCGATCAGCTGGGAGAGCGGATCGGCCCGTCCTCCGCCGAGGTCTCCGCCGGCGCCATGGCCACCCTGGAGCACCGGCTGCTGCAACGGCTCACCTGGGTCTGCGCCTCGCCCCTGCTGGTCGAGTTCGGCGCTCGGCGGGCGCAGCGCCGGTCATCCCTCGACCGGTTGTTCGGTCGGCTGCAGGGCGAACCGGACACGACCCAGTACCGCGAGTTCACCGATCACATGCTGACCGCGGGCTGGGCGGACCTGCTCCGCAGCTATCCCGTGCTGGGCCGGCTCGCGGCCACGGTGACCGACCTCTGGGTCGACACGACGGCGGAGCTCGTCGTCCGGTTGAGAGCCGACCGGGAGGAGATCGAGGCCACGTTCCATCCCGGCCGCGACCTCGGCGCCGTCGCCGCCATCGGCCAGGCCGTCTCGGATGCGCACAACTTCGGCCGCTCGGTGCTGGCGATCACCTTCGAGTCGGGTCTGAAGGTCGTCTACAAGCCGAAGGCCTTGGAGCTCGAACGAGCGTACTTCGCCTTGCTGGGTTGGCTGGAGGAGCGGGGGGCGCCGCTGCCCTTCAAGCGGCTGCGGGTGGTGTGCCGGCCGGGCTACGGCTGGACCGAGTTCGCCGAGACGATGCCCTGCGCGGACGCTGCTGCGGCGCGCCGGTACTACCAGCGGGCCGGGATGCTGCTCTGCCTGCTGTACGCGTTGGCCGGGGACGACTGCCACTACGACAACATCGTGGCCAGCGGCGAGCACCCCCTGCTGGTCGACATGGAGACGTTCATGCACCCGCAGCCGCAGCCGTACGAGGACGACGCCGCGGAGGAGAACCTCGGCGCCCGGACCACCGCGACCGAGACGATGCGGGCGTCCGTGCTGTCCACCGGTCTGCTGCCCCGCTGGATGATCAGCAAGGAAGGGCGCAGCCACGACGCCAGCGGGCTCGGTGGGGTGGAGGACCAGGAGAGCTTCGACAAGATGCCGCGCTGGGTCGCGGTGAACACCGACGCCATGACGCTGCGGCAGGAGTACATGACCCTCCGCCCGACCCAGAACGTCGTCGTCCTGGACGGAAAGCGCCTCTCTCCCAACGACTACGTCGAGGAGATCGTCGACGGGTTCGCCGGTCTCTACCGGCTCCTGGTCGCCCAGCGGGACGCGATGCTGGCACCCGACGGTCCGCTGGCGGAGTTCGCCGACCAACCGGTGCGGTTCATGTTGCGGGACACCCGGGCCTACGCGCTGGTGCTCGAGCGGGCGCTGCAGCGTCAGCACCTGCGGGACGGGGCCGTGTTCAGCGTCGAGCTCGACGTGCTCAGCCGAGCCCTGCTGAGCACCGAGCAGCCGAATCTGTTCTGGCCGCTGCGGCGCGCCGAGCAGGAGGCGATGGAACGGCTCGACGTCCCGTTCTTCGGCGCCCGCGCCGACAGCGCTGATCTGCAGCTGCCGACCGGGGTCACGGTGCGAGGCGCCTTCACCGGACCGAGTTTCGGCGTCGTCGTCGACCGGCTCCGGGGCCTCGACGACGACGATCTCCGGCGGCAGCTGGCCTACACCAGGTCGGCACTGTTCTCGCGAACCGCGACGAGCAGGGACGACGCCTTCCGGGAGCGGGAGCAGGGGGCGCCGTTGGACGCCGTGGTCCCGCTGGGCCGCGACGAGCTGATCGCCGCCGCCGTCCGGATCGGCGACGAGCTCGACGAGCGGGCCATCAGATCCCCCGACGGTGGGACCTCGTGGATCGGCATCGCGTACGTGCCCCAGGCCGACCGCTTCCAGCTGGAGCCGACGGGCTACGACCTCTACAGCGGGAATCCGGGGATCGCGCTGTTCCTGGCCGCGCTCGCCAAGATCACCGGGGACCCCACCACCAGAGCCCGGGCCGACAGTGCGCTGCGGCAGGTGCGCCGAGCCGTGCAGGCCCATCCCGAGCGGCTGGCGAGGGGCTTGGGGATCGGCGGCGTCGCGGGCACCGGGTCGCTGGTCTACACCCTGGTCCGCTGCGGTCAGCTCCTGGACGATCCGACCTTGGTGTCCGACGCGGAGCGGGTCGCCACCTTGATCACGCACGAGAGCATCGCGGCGGATCAGGGTTCCGATGTCGTGGGAGGCGCGGCCGGCGCCCTGCTGGGTCTGCTCAGTCTGCACGCGATCACCGACGATCCGGCGGTGCTGGAGCAGGCCGTTCGCTGTGGCCGGCGGTTGATCGAGCAGCAGCAGGTCGACGGTTCCCGGGCAGGGGCGTGGTGGACCCTCGGCCAGCTCGGGATCACCGGTCTGTCCCACGGGGCCGCCGGGATGGCGTACGCGCTGGTGCGGCTCTTCGAGGCGACCGGCGACGAGCAGTTCCGGGCCGTCGCCGGCGCGGCCATCGCGTACGAGCGGCGAGTCTTCTCGGCGGCGGAGCAGAACTGGCCGGACTTCCGCGCGGAGGCGAGCGTCGACGGCCGGCCGACCTTCATGACCGCCTGGTGCCACGGCGCCACGGGCGTCGGACTGGCTCGACTCGGCGGGCGATCAGCACTCGACTCGGCCGAGGTGCGCGACGACATCGAGGTCGCGCTCCGGGCCACTGTGCGCTTCGGCGCCCAGGGTGTCGACCACGTCTGCTGCGGCACGATGGGACGCGCCGACCTGCTGCTGGAGGCTGGTCGCCGGCTCGACCGTCCCGAGCTGGTGCGGACGGCGGGACAGCTGGCGGCCAGCGTGGTGGCAGACGCCGATCGGCGCGGTGAGTACCGCGTGGTCGGGAAGCTGCCTCGCGGCGCGTTCGCCCCCACCTTCTTCCAGGGAACGGCGGGGATCGGGTACGAGCTGCTGCGGCTGGCCGAGCCCGACGAGCTGCCCTCCGTCCTCATGCTGGCCTGAACCTCTACTCGTGAGCACCCTGGCCGAGTCCCTCGATCTCGTGCTGCCCGCGGTCTCGGCCGATCTCGCGTCGCCCGGCCACGTCGCCCGGATCCGTGCGGTGGGGGCTGCGCTGCCGGCTTCGCTGGCCTCGGGGGTCGTGCTCGAGTGCCACCTCGGAGGGCCGGCCGCACGCACCGACCTGGAGGTTCGGGTGCGGGCCTCCGAGGTCGGCCGCCAGGTGCTCGCCGACCTGTCGGCCTCGCCCGCAGCGGGTTCACCGTTCGATCAGCCGAGCTGGATCGGGATCGGGTCGCTGGCGGCCGCCTGGGCCGATCCTGCCTCGGAGCTGCACCGCCGCATCGACAACGTGTGGCTGGAGTTCGACATCGATCCCGACGCGGACCGGCTGCCCGCACCGAGCGTGTTCTTCGCGCCCTACAACGGGATCCAGGCCGGGAACGAGCACGACTGGGTGGGTGACGGGGCACTGCGGCTGATCACCGGCGGCCCGATCGCGCCCGCGACGGAGCAGACGCTGGACACCGCCCTGGATGCCCTCCCGGCCGGGGCCAACGTCTTCCAGCTCGGGGTGATGCTGGCTCGCCGGTCTGCCGCGGTGCGCTGCTGCATCGCGAAACTTCCGGCGGACGCGACGCCGGGGTATCTGAGCGCGGTCGGCTGGCCGGGCCGGATCGGCGACCTCGAGGCCCTGATCGCGCGCCTGTCGCCCTACGTCGACGAGGTCGCGCTCGACCTCGACGTCGCCGACGGGATCGCCGGACGGGTCGGACTCGAGTGCTATCTGAGCGACTTCCGCCAGCCCGGCCAGGATCCGCGGTGGGCGGCGTTCCTGACCGAGCTGGTGCGGCTGGGTCTGTGCCGCCCGGAACGTCGGGACGCGGTTCTGGGGTTCCCCGGCTCGGTGGCACGAGGCGACCGGACCGCTGTCTGGCCGGAGCACCTCGGCGCCGCCGCGGCCCTGTTGGGCGGCCGCGCCAGGAGTGCCTTCGCTCGGGTGCTGCACCACGTGAAGATCGTCTTCGAGCCCGGTCGGCCACTCGAGGCGAAGGCCTATCTGGCTGCCCTGCACCACTGGCGGCGGTCCTAGCAGCACGTCGGTCGAGATGACTTTCCCGGCCCGGCCCGGTCAGTACCTGGCATGACCATGATTGCGAGCATCCTGTTGGCGAGCACCGACCCGGACCGGCTGCGCGGCTGGTACCTCGAGGCCCTCGGCCTGACCGAGGACGCCGACGGCTTCCTCGACTGCGGCATCGGACTGCTGGTCGATCAGCGGGACGACGTCGCGCCGCGCACGGCGGAACCCGGCCGGGTGGTCCTCAACCATCACGTGCCCGACATCCGTGCCGCCGAGCGTCGACTCGACATCGCCGGCGCGCAGTGGGTGTCCCCGGTCGAGTACCGCGATGCCGGCCTCTGGTTCGGCACCGTCGAAGATCCCGACGGCAACCTGGTCCAGCTGATCGAGGAGACGCCGGCCTACGCGATCGGCAAGGTCGAGCGGGCCGGCGGCACCCCGGGCCCACTGGTCGGTGCCACGGCTGCGCCACGGCTGCCGGCCCAGGACCTGGCCCGGGCCCGCCGCTTCTACGCCGAGGTACTCGGACTCGTGCCGGTCGAGGAGCGGGACGGGGGCCTGCGGTACCGCTGTGGCGCGACCACGTTCGTCGTGTTCGCCTCGACCGGCCGGGCATCCGGTGATCACACCCAGCTCGCGTTCGAGGTCGCCGACCTGGACCGCACCGTCGCGATGCTCCGCGAGCGCGGCGTCGACGTCACCGACGTCGTCGAGATCGAGGGTCACTACCCGAGCAGCGGCGCGAGCGGTGAGCGGGCGTGCTGGTTCCACGACAGCGAAGGGAATCTGTTCGGAGTCAGTGAACTCGTTCGCCACCGGTTCTGACGTTCAGCGCGGCAGCGGCAGGCTCCAGCCGTAGGCCACCGCCAGCAGGCGGAGTCCCAGACACACGAGGAAACCGATCCACAGGGCCACGGCCAGCGGCGCCCGGACCGCCCGGGCGAGCAGCATGACGCCGATCCCCGCCAGGGCCGCCGAGGCGTACACGTCGGCCGACAACACGAGCGGGACCCGGTTGAGCAGCACGTCGCGCACCACGCCGCCGCCCACCCCGGTCAGGGTCCCGAGCACCAGGACGACGATCCAGGACATCCGGTGCTCGATGGCCTTCGCGGCACCCGTCACGGCGAACAGGCTCAGGCTGGCGGCGTCGAGCACCAGCAGCACCTCGTCGGGGATCCCGTTGACCGCCCGCCAGGCGACGATGGCCACCAGGCCGCCCGCCAGCGCGACCAGGATCCGGACCGGGGACCGGAACGCGGCGGGAGGGAGATCACCGAGCAGGGAGTCGCGCAGGATGCCGCCGACCAGGGCGGTCGAGAAGGCGACCACGAGAACCCCGAGCAGATCCACGTTGCCGGCCTGGATGCCGGCCATGGCACCCTCCACCGCGAAGAGGAACGTCGCCGCCACGTCGACGGCGTCGAGGGCCCGCCCGGTCGGCCGGACCCGGTCGAGCGGATCGGTGCTGGACACCTCTTACCTCCTCACCACGGGTCCGGCTCCGGCGATCAAAGCACACCGCCGATCACCGCAGTCTCGATCGGCCTGTGGAACCTGAAAATCGGCCACTCGATCCGCAGAAGCGCACGACTCGCCGCGGAATCGGCCGCCGAGGGCGAACGAGTGTCCCCTTTTCAGGGAGATCGGCTGAGCACGGAGGAGATCGCCGTGAACGCCACGGCGGTTCGGGTGCCCACCTACATTGGCTGCTGTGGGCAGGCGCTGGTTGATCACGCTCGCGGTCGCGGCCGCGCTGGTGATCATCCCCGCCGTCGTCGCCGCGCGGCCCGCGGCGGAGTCCGACCTGTCGGCTGCGGACCTCGCCGCCCGGATCCGTTCCTCGGGTGCGGTCCCGTGGTCGGGCGTGGTGGAGAGCTCGGGCGGCCTGCAGCTGCCCGCCGACGAGAGCTTCGCCGGTCTCGGTGACCTGCTCGGCGGCGACAACGACCTGCGGGTGTGGTGGCGGGGCCCCGAGGATTGGCGGATCGACCGGCTGCGCAGCACCGGTGAGGCCGATCTCTACCGGCAGGCCGGCTACACCATCCGCTGGGAGTTCGAGTCCCAGACGGCCGTCAGCGCGCCGGTGTCGGAGGTCCGGCTGCCCGACGTCTCCGATCTGGTGCCGATCACCCTGGCCCAGTTCGCGCTGACCGGGGTACCCGACTCCGAGCTGACCCGGCTGCCGGCCCGCCGCGTCGCCGGGGTGGACGCAGCCGGCCTCCGGCTGCTTCCCGTGGACCCGGCTTCGACGGTCGAGCGGGTGGACATCTGGGCGGATCCGGACAGCGGACTCCCGTTGCGGGTCGAGATGGCGGGATCCGACGCGGCCCGGCCGGCGCTGACGACGTCGGTCACCGAGCTCCGGGTGGGCCCGGTCGATCACCGGGTTGCTGATCTTCACCCCGCCGGCGGGATCGACCTTCCGGTTCGACCAGTCCGTCGACGTCGCGGCGGCCGCCAACGCCTTCGTGCCCTACGACATGCCGCCGAGCCTCGCCGGTCTCCGATCGCGGACCGGGCGAGACCCTGCTGCCGCCGGGGCGTACGGGCGCGGGCCGACGACGCTGATCGCCCTGCCCCTGCGGGGCGAGGTCGCCAATCCGATCCGGGCGCAGCTGCGCACCGGCGGTGGCGCGCGCCGGACCGCGGTCGGGTGGTACGCACCGGCCGGCCCGATCGGGATGCTGGTCACCTCGGGCCGCCTCGACCCCACCGGCGCCGGCAACGGCTTCCTGCTCGCCGGCACCGTGACGGCCGAGACGCTGCAGCGGGCCGCCGACGAGCTGCTGGGGCGGCGATGATCCGGACCCGAGCACTCACCAAGCGCTACGGCGAGCTGCGCGCCGTCGACGCGGTCGACCTCGACGTCGCCGAGGGCGACGTCTACGGCTTCCTCGGCGCCAACGGTTCGGGCAAGACCACGACGGTCCGGATGCTGCTGGGGCTGGTGCTGCCGACCTCGGGCGAAGCCGAGGTGCTCGGCCGAGCCGATGCCGGCCGGTCGCGCCCAGGTGCTGCCCCGGATCGGCGCCCTGGTCGAGGGGCCCGGTGCCTATCCGCACCTGTCGGGCCGGGCCAATCTGGCGCTGCTGGACGCCAGTGGTGCCGACCGGCTGACCCGCGGGCAGCGGCGGACGCGGATCGGCGAGGTCCTCGACCAGGTCGGGCTCGACCCGTCCGACCGGCGTCCCGTGCGGACGTACTCCCTCGGCATGCGACAGCGACTCGGCCTCGCCGCGGCGCTGCTCCGCCGGCCGCAGCTGCTCGTCCTCGACGAGCCCACCAACGGTCTCGATCCGCAGGGCATCCAGGAGATCCGGCCGCTGCTGCTGCAGCTGAACCGGGCCGGCACCACGATCTTCTTGTCCAGCCACCTGCTGGCCGAGGTCGAGCAGATGTGCACCCGGGTCGGCGTCCTCGACCGCGGCCGGCTCGTGCTGCAGGACGACCTGGACGCGCTGCTCCGGCCCACCGGCTACGTCGACGTACGCACCCCCGACGCCCGGCGCTGTCTGGAGCTGCTCGGTTCGGTGGCGGAGCGGATCGACCACGATCGGGTTCGGGTCCGCGCGGCGGACTCGGCCGCGCTGAACGCCCACCTGGTCGGTCAGGGCATCGCGGTGCTGGAGATCGACCCGGCACCGGCGGACCTCGAGGAGGTCGTGCTCGAGGCGAGCCCACTCGATGACGGGGTCCCGATCATGATCGGCGTCGAGCTGGTCAAGCTGCTCCGCCGACCACGGACCTGGCTGATCATCGCCATGCTGGTCGCACTGCCGACCCTGGTGGCGATGCTGCTGGCAGTCACCGACCTCGGCGCCCCGGCCCGGCACCGGACCGCCGTTCCTGTCCGCGGTGCTCAGCGACGGCACCCTCTTCCCGCTGGCCGCGCTGGGCGTGGTGCTGCCGCTGTTCCTGCCGATCGCGGTCGCGGTGCTCGGCGGCGACGCCATCGCGGGCGAGAGTCCAGACCGGCACCCTGCGCTACCTGCTGGTCCGACCCGTCGGGCGGACCCACCTGCTGCTCGGCCAAGCTGATCACCGTCGTCGCGTTCGTGGTGCTGGCGGTGCTGGTGGTCGCGGCTGTCTCCTACGTCGAGGGCCGGCTGCTGCTCGGTCGGTCACCGGCCGGCGGGACGACCACCAGTCTCAGCGGCACCTACCCTCACCCAGGAGCGAGATCGCCGTCCGCACGGCCCTCGCGCTGGCGTACGTGATCATCTGCATGCTGGGCGTCGCGGCCGTCGCGCTGTTCTTCTCGACGCTGACGACGTCGTCGATCGGGGCCGCGCTGGGCACGGTCGGGCTGCTCATCGCCTCGACCGTGCTGCTCGGGTCTGGACGCCGCGCAGGCGCTGCACCCGTTCCTGCCGACGCGCTACTGGCTGGCGTTCGTCGACCTGTTCCGCGACCCGATCCTGTGGCGCGACGTGATCCGCGGCCTGCTCGTCCAGCTCGGCTACCTGGTGGTCTTCAGCCTGGCCGCCTGGGCGAACTTCACCACCAAGGACATCGACGACTGACCCGTCAGCAGCGCACCCCGGCGGGTGGTCGGGGGAGCTCGACGCCGAGTGCGGCGCGGACGGTCGCCGCCGTCACCGGATCGCCCGGCAGGTCGCCGTGATCGGCGCGGCGATCCCGGGCAGACGTCTTGGACCAACACGTTCACGGCGCCGTCCAGCACCGCCGAATCCACCGGCGTCACGACCACGTCGGCGCTGGAGCGGACCGTCACCCACCGCGGTCCGGCCGGCGTCTCGTCGCCGGCGTTGAGCCGGCGCAGCAGGTCGCTGTCCGGCACGAGCTGTTCGCAGGCCGTGGGGCAGCCGCCGGCCAGTTCGACCCCCCAGCGCGGCCTGGGTGGTGCCGTGCTGCGGTGAGCCGATGGTCAGCACCCGCCGGGCCACCGCCGCGCCACCGTGCTCGCGCACCCACAACCGGGCCACCACCCCGCCGGCGGAGTAGCCGATCACGTCGACGGAGGGGCTGCCCGCCCGCCGCTGCTCCTCGGCCACCGCAGCGATCCGCTCGGCCTGCCGGTGCAGGTCACCGACGCCGCCGTCCGGCAGGTCCACCACGACCGCGCGGCGTCCGGTCGCCTCGACCAGGGCTGCCAACGGGGCCAGCGAGTCGGTCCCCCCGCCGTACCCGGGCACCAGCAGCACCGGTCCCGGTTGGTCCTGCGGCACCGGCGGCGGCGTCGACCCCGGCCGGAGCAGGCTGACGGCGATCACCACCACGAGCACCGCGGCCAGGGCAGCCAGCACCAGCACCAGGCCGCGGCGTTGCGGCGACAGAGAGTCGAGCATGGCCCCCTCCCGCGTCGCTGAGGTCGCCAGCCTAGGTCGGTGCCGTATCCCGGTGGCAGGATGGCCACGGTCGCACCGCTCGGGGCGAGGTGAGGAGCAGGTGATGACCAGCGAACCGGACACGATGGCCCGCGACGCCGGCCCGGCCGCGGATCTGCGCGGCGGACCGGACCTCCCCCAGGTCCGCCGGTTGCTGACCGACCTGCCCGGGCCGCGCTCGAGGGAGCTCGTGGCGCGCAAGCAGGCCGCGGTCTCGGACGGGGTCAGTCTGATGATGCCGGTCTTCGCCGCCGCGGCCGGCGGCGGCGTCGTGGTCGACGTGGACGGCAACTCCTTGATCGACCTGGGGTCGGGCATCGCGGTGACGACGGTCGGCAACGCCGATCCGGCGGTCGCCGAGGCGGTCTCGGACCAGGTGAGCCGATTCACCCACACCTGCTTCATGATCACCGGGTACGAGCCGTACGTCGCCGTCGCCGAGCGCCTGAACGCGTTGACCCCGGGCTCCCACGCGAAGCGCACGGCCCTGTTCAACTCCGGGGCCGAGGCCGTCGAGAACGCGATCAAGATCGCCCGGATCGCCACCGGGCGGCAGGCGGTCGTCGCCTTCGACCACGCCTACCACGGCCGCACCAACCTGACCATGGGGCTGACGGCCAAGGCGATGCCGTACAAGAGCGGCTTCGGCCCGTTCGCCGGCGAGATCTACCGGGCACCGATGTCCTACCCGTACCGGGACGGACTTCGCGGGCCCGAGGCGGCCGCCCTGGCGATCACCCAGATGGAGAAGCAGGTCGGACCCGATCACCTCGCCGCGCTGATCATCGAACCGATCCAGGGCGAGGGCGGCTTCATCGTCCCGGCGCCGGGCTTCCTCCCGGCGCTGGCCGACTGGGCCGCGCGGAACGACGTGGTGCTGATCGCCGACGAGATCCAGACCGGTTTCGCCCGTACCGGCGCCATGTTCGCCTGCGAGCACGAGGACGTCGTGCCGGATCTGGTCACCATGGCCAAGGGCCTCGCCGGCGGGCTGCCCCTGTCCGCGGTGACCGGCCGAGCGGATCTGATGGATGCCTCCCACTCGGGCGGCCTCGGGGGTACCTACGGCGGCAATCCCGTCGCCTGCGCGGCGGCGCTGGCGACCCTGGACGCCTACGAGGGCCGCGGGTTGATCGAACGTGCCCGGCAGATCGAGCACCTGGTGCTCGACCGGCTGCGTACGGCCCAGCGCGCCGACACCCGGATCGGCGACGTCCGGGGACGGGGCGCCATGATCGCGATCGAGCTGGTCGAGGCGAGCGGCACCGTTCCTGCTGCCCCCGATGCCGGGTTGGCCGCCCGGGTGGCGAAAGGCGCCCACGCCGAGGGCGTGATCGTGCTGACCTGCGGCACCCACGGAAACGTGCTCCGGCTGCTGCCACCCCTGGCGATCTCCGACGCCCTGCTCAGCGAGGGCCTCGACGTGCTGCTGGCCGCGCTGGCGCGCAATTGACCGTCGATCCGGCCCGAACAGCCCTGGCGTTCCGTGAGTCGTCGCTCTAGCGTCGATCCAGGAGGACTCGACCTCAGGGGGACAGCATGAACGACGCTCAGCAGCATGATCTGGTGGCACACGACGCGTACGAACGGAGCCTGACGTCGTTCGACGCGATCCTCGCCCAGCTTCCCGAAGGGGCGCCGTGGGAGGCTCCCACGCCGTGCTCGGAGTGGGACGTCCGCACTCTGGTGAATCACGTGGTCGGCGAGGACCGGTGGGTACCGGCACTGCTGGCCGGCCGGACGATCGCCGACGTCGGCGAATCGCTGTCCGGTGATCTGCTCGGTGACGATCCTGGCGCCGCATGGCGATCGGCTCGGGCCACGGCGAGTGCGGCGGCGGCGGCGACCCCTGCCGACCGACCGGTCACCCTCTCGTTCGGCACCGTGCCCGTGAGCGAGTACCTGTGGCAGCTGGCCGCGGACCATCTTCTGCACGGCTGGGACCTGGCCGTGGCGATCGGTGCCGGTTCACCGAGCGACGCCGGCTTGATCGGCTCGGTCTCGGCCTGGTTCGCCGAGCGCGAGGACGACTACCGTCGGGCGGGCGCCATCGGTCCACCGGTACCGGTCGCCGCCGGGGCCTCGACGCTCAACCGGCTGGTGGCGAGATTCGGCCGGTCGCCCCGGGTCGAGGACGTCGTGCGCGACTTCGGCGCCGCGTTCGACTCCGGCGACCTCGAGCGGGTGATGACCCAGGTCAGCGACGACATCGTCTTCGAGTCCACCGCGCCGCCCGACGGTGAGCGCTTCGTCGGCACCGAGGCGGTCCGCGCGTGCTGGAGCCGGTTCTTCGCGTCGTCGCAGGGTGCCACCTTCACCGAGGAATCGCTCGAGGTGGCCGGAGCGAGGGCGGTGGTGCGCTGGCGGTACGACTGGCAGGGTGCCGAGCCGGGACACGTCCGCGGGGTGGACCTGATCCGGACGCGCGACGGGGTGGTCAGCGAGAAGGTTTCCTACGTCAAAGGATGAACCCGTTGCCGACGACACGGCAGCAGCAGGATCCGGTCGTACCCTGTCGGCGTGGCGATCTCGGCGAAGTACGCGACCAGCTGCGGCATCTGTGGTGCGGCGATCGCGCCCGGCGAGCGGATCGAGTCGTTACCCAGCGGCAGCGGTCGACGGTGGGCCCATGAGGCCTGCTCGCCGGATGCGCTGTTCAGCTCCGGATCGCCGCCACCGGCCGACGCCGTCGCGCCGGTCGGGTCCCCGTCGGCCGCGCTGCCGGCGCTGGAGGTCTGGACCGACGGCGCCTGTTCGGGCAACCCCGGCCCCGGCGGTTGGGCCTGGGCCACCCGGGACGGCCGCCAGGCCAGCGGTGGCGCCGCCCGGACCACCAACCAGCGGATGGAGATCCAAGCGGCCCTCGAGGCGGTGACGGCGCTGCCCGGCCCGCTGACCGTGGTGAGCGACTCGACCTACGTCGTCAACTGCTTCCGGGACGGCTGGTGGCGCGGCTGGCTCGCCCGGGGCTGGACCACGTCGGCGAAGAAGCCCGTGGCCAACCAGGACCTCTGGGAACCACTGGTGTCCGCGGTCCAGGAGCGCTCGGACGTCGACTTCCGCTGGGTCAAGGGACACTCCGGCGACCTCATGAACGACCTGGTCGACCGGCTCGCCGTGGCGGCCGCTCAGTCCCACCGATAGCCTCGCGGTCATGGTCGTCGCCGCGTTCGTCGCGCCCTACCTGATGGAGGCCACGACCCGGTTCGCCACGGCCGCCGCCCGGCTGCCCGATGCCCGAGTCGGGTTGATCACCACCGAACCGGCCGAGCACCTGCCGCCGGAGCTGCGCGACGCGTTGGCGGCGCACTGGCAGATCCCCGATGCCCTCGACCCCCAGCAGATCGCCGACGCGGTCCGCGGGGTCAGCCGCCAGATCGGCGTGGTCGAGCGTCTGGTCGGTGCGCTCGAGCAGCTCCAGGTGCCCCTCGCCCAGGTGCGCGGGGCCCTCGGCATCCCCGGCATGGACGAACAGACCGCCCACAACGTCCGCGACAAGTCGCAGATGAAGTCGGTTCTCCGCGCGGCCGGGGTTCCGTGCGCACGGCACCAGCTCGTCCACCGGACCGAAGAGGCCACTGCCTTTCTGGCGGAGGTCGGGCTGCCGCTGGTGGCGAAGCCGCCGTCCGGCGCGGGCGCTCAGGCCACCTACCGGTTGGACACCGAGGAGGCCTTCGGTTCCTGGCTCCGGGCCGCGCAGGCCGACCCGGCCGAGGTCTGGCTGCTGGAGGAGTTCCTCACCGGCCGTGAGCACTCGTTCGACAGCGCCACCATCGACGGCACGACCGTCTGGTCGTCGATCTCCAGCTACGAGCCGGCGCCGTTGGAGGTGCTGCGCAATCCGTGGATCCAGTGGTCGGTGGTGTTGCCGCGCGACATCGACGGATCCGAGTACGACGCGATCCGCGACGTCGGTGCCGCGGCCATCCGCGTTCTCGGCATCGACACCGCCTTCAGTCACATGGAGTGGTTCGAGCGCCCCGACGGCTCGGTGGCGATCTCCGAGGTCGGCGCCCGGCCGCCCGGGGCGCAGATCTCCTCGATGATCGGCTTCGCGCACGACTTCGACTTCCATCGCGCGTGGGCCGATCTGGTGATCAACTCCCGGTTCGTCCCCCCGGAGCGCAGCTACGCCGTCGGCACCGCCTACCTGCGCGGGCAGGGCCGTGGCCGGGTGCGCTGGGTGCACGGTGCCGAGCAGGTGCGCGCCGACCTGGGCGACCTCCTGGTGGACGGGCGGCTGCCGCACCCCGGTCAGCCGGCCGCCACGTCGTACGAGGGGGAGGGGTTCTTCACCGTCCGCCATCGCGACACGGCGGTGGTGCGCTCCGCGCTGGAGCAGATCCTCGGACGGGTGCGGATCGAACTGGTCGAGGACGAATGAGAGGCGGCCCGCTCTGATGGACGCGGCGAGGAACGTCGTCATGATCTCCCCGGGCTTCCCGCTGGAGATGGCCTACTTCACCCGGGCCCTCGCGGCCACCGGAGTGCGGGTGATCGGGGTCGGCGACCAGCCGGTGCATGCACTGCCGGCCGAGGCCAGGGACGCCATGGCCCACTACGAGCACGTCTCGCTCGCCGACGAGGGCGCCGTGCTCGCCGCGCTGCAGGGGCTGGCGCGGCACGCCTCGATCGACCAGGTCGAGTGCCTGTGGGAGCCCTACATGGTGCTCGCCGCCCGGATCAGGGAGTCCTTCGGGCTGCCCGGCATGACCGTGGCCCAGACGTTGCCCTTCCGCGACAAGGAGCTGATGAAGCAGGTCCTCGACGACGCCGGCATCCGGACCCCTCGGCACGCGAGCACCTCGAGTGTCGCCGGCATCTACGAGGCCGCCGAGCGGATCGGCTTCCCGATCATCGTGAAGCCGATCGACGGCGCCGGCTCGGCCGATACCTACCGGGTGGATTCGCTCGCCGAGCTCGACGAGGTGCTGCCGATGATCAAGCACGTCGCCGTGGTCAGCGTCGAGGAGTTCATCGAGGCCGAGGAGTTCACCTACGACACCGTCTGCGGCGGCGGGGAGATCCTGCACGAGAACATCAGCTGGTACCGGCCCCGGCCGTTGCAGGCCCGTAGCCACGAGTGGATCAGTCCGCAGACCGTGGCGCTGCGGGAGATCGGGGGCGAAGAACTCGCCGGCGGGCTGGCGATGGGGCACGACGTGCTCCGGGCGCTGGGCTTCACCGAAGGCTTCACCCACATGGAGTGGTACCGCAAGGACGACGGCGAGGTCGTGTTCGGTGAGATCGGCGCCCGACCCCCCGGTGCCCGGACCGTCGACGTGATGAACTACGCGACCGACGGCGACCTGTTCGCCATGTGGGCCGAGGGCGTGGTGTTCGGGAGGTCGGAGCCCCTGCTGCGTCCGTACAACGCGGTGAGCATCTTCAAGCGGGCCCAGGGTGCCGGGCACATCCGTCGGATCGAGGGTCTCGACCAGCTCCTGGCCGACTACCGCGACAGCATCTGCGTGCTCGACCTGCTGCCGGTCGGGGCCCATCGGCGGGACTGGCGGGCGACACTGCTCTCCGACGGCATGATCATCGCCCGGCATCCCGACCTCGACACGCTGCTGGAGATCGCCGACCGGTTCGGTGCCGACCTGCGGCTGTACGCCTCCTGAGCTGTCCGACCGTCGGTCAGCGGGATCGGTCGCTCGCGACCACCGGGGCCAGCGCTTCCCCGAGCAGCGCCACCCGGCCCTCGATGTGGCCGTTGGCCGACATGTTCACGGTGAACCCGTCGATGCCCGTCTCGAGCAGCGACGCGAACTCCTCGGCCACCTCGTCCGGGGTGCCGACGACGGCGTAGCGGCGGAAGTTGTCGCCGGCCGGCCCGATCCGGGCCAGGTACGCCTCCGCCTCGGCCACGGCCTGCTCGTGCGTCGGCGCCACGCAGGCCGAGCGCTGGTAGGAGACGGTGATCTCCGAGCGGTCCCGGCCCAGCTCGGCGCAGTGCCCGGCCAGCGCCGCCAGCTTCCGGCCGACGTCCTCCCGCGCGCAGATGAGGTTGGACTCGTCGGCGTACTGGGCGACCATCCGCAGCGTCTTGCGTTCCCCGGAGCCGCCGATCATGACCGGGATGCGGCCGATGGGGGCGGGGGAGTTGATCGCGTCCCGCACCTGGTACCAGACACCGTCCAGACTGGGCCGCTCGCCGCGCAACATGCCGAGGATGATCACCAGCGCCTCCTCCAGCCGCTGGAACCGGTCGGTGAAGGTGCCGAACTCGTAGCCGAGGGCGTCGTGCTCGAGCTCGTACCAGCCGGCCCCGATGCCGAGCTGGGCCCGACCGTGCGACACCACGTCGAGGGTGGTGATGATCTTGGCGAGCAGCGTCGGGTTGCGGTACGTGTTGCCGGTGACCAGGGCCGACAGCCGGACCCGGCTGGTGTGCTGGGCCAGTGCCGCCAGCAGGGTGTAGCACTCCAGCATCTCCTGGTCCGGGGTGCCCAGTCCCGGGAGCTGGTAGAAGTGATCCATCACCATCACCGTGTCGAATCCGCTCTCGTCGGCCTCGACCGCCTGCCGGGCGACCACGTCGAAGAGGTCGGCGGGGTCGACGCCGGGGTAGCTGAAGTCGGGGATCTGGTAGCCGAGACGGGTCATGTCGGCGACGCTACGCCGAGCCGGACGTGCTCGCTCCGTCGAGGTGCCGGGCCCCTTGTCGGAGGCGGCCGCCAAGCGTTCGATCTGGGAGAGTGGGCCCATGATGGATCATCTCGGCATCCAGTGCGCCGACCTCGAAGCGAGTACCGCGTTCTACGACAAGGTGCTGGTCCCGCTCGGCGGCCGGCGGCTGATGGACTTCGGTGTCGCCGTCGGCTACGGGGCGCCGCCGCACCCGGAGTTCTGGGTGAGCCGGTTCGAGAACGGGGAGGGTTTCCGGGAGTCGCACATCGCCTTCGCGGCTCCCGACCGCGACGCCGTCCGGGCCTTCGTCGCCATCGCGATGGAGCTCGGTGCCGAGGTGCTGCACGCTCCGCGCCTGTGGCCGGAGTACCACGAGCACTACTTCGGGGGCTTCGTCCGGGACCCGGACGGGAACAACGTCGAGGCGGTCTGCCACCGACCCGAAAGCTGACAGCTGCTGTTGGGCGAGTCGTCACCTGAGCGGGGATCGGTGTGACGGCTGCCACTCTGCGGCGAACAGCTGTGTTACGAGACGCGTGTCGCCGGAACGACTGGTGCCGCTCGGTCGTCTGCTGGGGTACCAAGGAAGTGCACGTCGAACGACACAGGGGGTCGTCGACGTGGCTGGACACCACAGAAACGTACGCAACCGGGGAACCGACATGATCATCACCGTTCGACAGTCCGAGCAGTCCGCCGACCGCCGCCGCGCCTTCTGGGCCTGGTGCTACGCGAACGGCTTCGCCGCCACCGAGGTCGCCGATCCCATCGTGGTCGACACCGATCAACAGCGCCTCACGATCTCGCAGTGGCTGCCCGTCAGCCAACCTGGGGACCCCGACTTCCCGGAGCTCCGCCGCGACGAGTTCAACCGGCCGTTGACCGAGCACCGGGAGCTGCCGCTGGTCGCACCGGTACCCGACTGGATGCTGGTCGAAGCCGACGAGCTCGCCGCCTGAACCTGGGCGACGAGCCCCTCACTCGAGGACGACGGAGCGGTCAGCTGCCCGCTGCGGGCGAACCGCTCAAGGCGGTCCGGGCCAGTCCCGTGTTGTGCTCCTGCAGCTTGCGGTGCAGCTCGGACGGCTTGCCCAGGTGCAGATCGAGCACGAGAAGTCGACGCGGTTGGTTGCTGAGCTGCTGGTACTCCACGATGTGGACCATCCGTGGGAACGTGTTGATCATCACCTGATCCGGCACCAGCCGGTCCACCACCCGGCCGAAAACCGACTCGATGTCCGGCAGCGGCCGGCCCTCCTGCTTGGCCTTGAGATAGGCGACCTTCTGGTCGAAGCGGAGGAAGGCGGCCAGGGTCAAGATCACCGACAGGCCGGTCAGCACGAGGGCCACCACGAGTATCGTCTGGCCGATCGGTCGCGGGATCCCGTCGACGAAGGCGGTCGTGGTGGGATCGAGGACGTAGATGAGCAGCAGCCCCAGGAAGCCCCAGTAGATGGCGAACTCCAGGCAGATCCGGCCCTGCAGGTTCAGGGGCTTGTTGCTGTAGTCCCAGAACACCGAGCCGAAGAGCTTCTCCATCGCGAAGCTGGCGATGTACTCCAGCACCGTGCACAGCAGCATGCTGAAGAAGAACAGCAGGAACGGGTTGGACACCCACTCCTGCAGGATGAGACTGACGACGACGCCGCCGAAACCGTAGATCGGGCTGAGCGGGAGGTACAGCAGCCCGCAGCGTGACTCGATGACGCCCTTGTACTCCCGGGCGTAGCAGAAGATCATCTCCACCAGAACGCCGTAGAAGCTGTAGATCAGGAACAACCACAAGGTGTAGTAGAGCGAGTCGCCGAACTGGCCGATGTACATCGTGGCTCCTTCATTGCCGGGGTCCGGCGTGCGGACGATCTGGTGGCTGCAGTGTGGCAACGCCGTGCCGGGTGGGCAAGCCCCCACCGCGTCGTCGGACCACCGAATCCGACTGCGACGGAGTCCCGACGGCTCGCGGCCGCCCGCCGTACCCGGCGGGCGTCAGAAGGCCGAGGAGCGGGCCACCATGTCGAGCAGCCGGCCGGACAGGCCCTGTTCGGTCTCCATCGTGCGCCGTGCTCGGACCCCGAGGTCGGGCCGGTCGGTGATGATCCCGTTCACGTTGTCGTTGATGTAGTTGCGCTGGGCCTGCTCCTCGTCAACGGTCCAGACCAGCACCTTGTAGCCGCGGCCCCAGGCCTCGTTGCGGAAGTCGTCGTCGAACGACTGCTGCTCCACCACGAGGAAGTCCGCGTTGACCCGTGGCACCCCGCCGAAGTTGATCGGGATGATGAAGCCCACCACGAGCCGGGGCCGCGCTCGCTTCAGCTCCTCCACCACCCGGCGACTGATCGAGTGGTAGGTGTAGAACTGCGTCACCCGGTACTTGTCGAGCACGGCCAGCAGGCGGGGGATGAGGTCCGGGCTCTCCCCGCCGTGCAGCTTGACCTCCAACAGCTGCGGCATGCCGAGCTTGATCGACAGCGCGATCCACTGCTCCAGCGAGGGGATCTTGGCCTCCATCCCGTCCGCCCGGACGGTGATCCGCATCAGCTCGGCCTGGGTGAGGTCCTTGACGTCGACGTTCAGCCCGGCCAGCCGCTCCAGGTTGGAGTCGTGCATCACCACGAACTTGAGGTCCTTGGTCTGCAGCACGTCGAACTCCACCCGGTCGGCGCCGGCCCGGTGCGCGGCGACGAGGGCCGGCAGGGTGTTCTCCACGCCGCCCTGGATGAAGCCGCGGTGGGCGATGATCTCGGTCTCGTTGGCCGCGGCGAGTTTCGTCATGGTGCCGTAGTTCAGCACCGACGCGGAGGCCAGCGCGATCGCCGTGGCCACCGCCGTCGCGTACCAGATGTGCCGCCGGCGGGCGGCGGTCACCGACGTGGGAACCGAGTAGTCGATCTCGTGGATGTCCTGCTGCTGGTGCTCCGGCAGCCGTGGCAACCAGTCCCGCATCAAGGCGACCAGACCCTGGACGACCAGGATGGTCCGCTGGGCGGTGATCAGGAAGACCCCGATCTGCCAGATGCTCAGGCCGATCGCGGCGACCACGCTGGACGCAGCCGGATTGAGCCGGTCGGTGATCAAGGTCGGCACCAGGGTGAGCACGAACAGCACGGCGACCGGGAGGATCACGCTCACGGCGAACGACAACAACATGGCGACGATGCGCAGCGTCCGCCATCGGGTCAGCCGCCAGCTGGTGACGAACGCCCGCCAGACTCCGGCGTCGGTGGTCGCCAGCAGCGGCAGGGTCAGGATCAGCCGGAGATTGAGGTAGATGAGCAAGATCAGCAGCGCGGTGTAGACGACGCTCGTGGTGGCGCTCTTCTGCAGCTCACCGGAGATGAACGGCGGTACGCCCACCCGCTTCGTCAGCGCCGAGGACAGGCCCAGCTGACCCAGCGGCAGCAACAACAGCAGGTAGACCACCACGAACAGGCCCTGCGGGTGGAGCAGTTTGCGCATCGTCCAGCCGAGCTGGCGCAGCACGTGTCGGAACGAGGTGGAGTCGCCGGCCTGGTGGTGGGACGAGAGGATGTACAGGGTCGTCAGCTCGACCACGATCGCCGCCACCGCGACGAAGGCCAGGATCATCAGCGTCAGGTCGGCGATCGGATTGAGCAGGACGGTGAGGATCTCGTCGTACGACACGCTGCCCAGGCCGGTCTCGACCAGGACCAGGGCGTACAGCATCCGGAGCAGCGGCACGGCCAGCAGCACCAGGAACAGCTGCATCACCGTCGCGGTCAGCAGGTAGAACAGCGGCGCACGGCGGGTCGTGCGACTGGCCACCCGGATGGCGCCCAGCGCCCCGAGCGGCTTCTCGGGTTGGGGTTGGTACAGCCCGGCGAGCGAGGCCGGGCTCAGCCAGGCCGGCGCCGTCATGCGCAGCACTCTACGTCTGGGACCGGGCCGATCTCCGCCGCTCCGATCCGTTGGTGACCCGTCCGACGGTCAGCGCTTCTCGCAGGCAACGCCGTCGCGGTCTCGGTCCAGGTCGCGGTTGAAGGCGACGACCGACTTATAGATCTTGGTGCTCTTCTTGAAGGTCTTGACGGGCTTGGTGCTCCCCCGCACCTTGTCCTTGGCGTTCGACTTGCCCACGCCGTGCTTGAACTTCTTGTGCAGCTGCGTGCAGTTGCTGAAGTGGTACGACGCCGCGTCCGCCGTCGGAGCCATCGCTGCCGTCACGGGCAGGGCCAACGCGAGGGTGGTCAACAGGCCGACTCCGACCCGGCGGAGTTTCGTCAGATTTCCGGTCACGAGCGAGGACACTAAGTTGCACGGTCCGAGGTCGCGCCGGAACCGGTCGACCGTCACCAAGTTGTGATCGGCGTGGGCGGCGGTCGGAGATCAGCTCCGGCACCGTCGCACGGCGGTTGACGGCGGTAGCGTGGGACGGGACGCCGGTCGACCCAGGGCGCCGATCCGTCCCGGAGGGAACCATGGTTGAGATCCGCCCGCACGGTCTGCATCACGTGACCGCGATCGCCACCGATCCACAACGCAACGTCGATTTCTACACCCGCACGCTCGGACTGCGGCTGGTCAAGCAGACGGTCAACTTCGATGCACCGGAGACCTACCACCTGTACTACGGCGATGAACACGGCAGCCCGTCCAGCCTGCTGACGTTCTTCCCGTGGCCGGGGCTGTCGGCGGGCCGGCAGGGTGCGGGCATGACCACCGCGACGGCGTTCAGCGTGCCCGGCAACTCCCTCGGCTGGTGGCACGAGCGGCTGCAGGGCCTCGGCGTCGACGTCGACGCGCCGTACAGCCGGGACGACGACGAGGTGCTCACCTTCCGTGACGGCGACGGGATCGTGATCGACCTCGTGGCCGCCGACGGCGATCATCGCTCCGGCTGGGACGGGGTCTCCGACATCCCGGCCGAGCACGCCATCCGGGGCCTGCACGCCATCACCATGTCGGAGCAGCAGCTCGACCCCTCCGCGGAGATGCTGACCGAGCTGCTGGGGATGAGCGTCGCCGGCGAGGATCGCGACCGGGCCCGGTTCGGCATGGCCGGCGGCGGCTCCGGCGGACTCGTCGACGTGGTCGGCGGCGTCGCCGACAAGGGGCTGCAGGCCGGCGGCACCGTCCACCACGTCGCCTTCCGCGCGCCCGATCTGGAGACGATGACGATCTGGCACGCCGAGCTGGTCGACCGCGACATCAAGGTCACCCAGATCCTCGACCGGCAGTACTTCAAGTCCATCTACTTCCGCGAGCCGGGCGGGGTGCTGTTCGAGATCGCCACCGACGCCCCCGGCTTCGACGTCGACGAGCCGTTGCTGGAGCTCGGCCGGCAGCTGAAGCTACCGCCGTGGCTGGAGCCCGACCGGGACCAGATCGCGTCGGCGCTGCCGTCGCTGCGGCTCGCCGACGACGTGCCCTGATCGATCGCGCTCCTCGCCACGACCTCGTGGCAGGGTCAGGCGGTGGTCTCCCAGAGACCCATCACGTTGCCCTCGGGATCGGTGAAGTACGCGAACGCACCCATCCCGGGGATCTCGGTCCGCGGGGTCAGCGTCGTCCCGCCGTTCCCCTCGACCTCACGCAGGGCGTCGTCGATGGCGTCGACGTCGATCGTGATCACCGGTGCCGGATTGCCACCTGCCCGGGCCGTCACGGCACCGTTGATCGATCCCGGTTCGAGGGGCATCTGGGTCTGCTCGTCCACCGCGGTCGTGATCGCCGAGGTGTAGTCGCCACCACCCGGCATGGCCATCGTCGACAGCTCCCAGCCGAACACCTGGTGGTAAAAGGCCTTGGCCCGGCCCAGATCGTCGGCCGGGATCTCGAAGTGCACGACCTTGCCCATGTTCTTGCCCATGTCGTCCCCCTGTGGTGAGTGCTTTGCCCCCACCGTTCTCCCGAGCCACGGTCGCTGTCAATGCTCGGACGGGACTGGGACAGGACTGGACGGGACAAACGGGCTCAGCTCGCCGGGCCGTCGGACTCGCGGTCGTAGAAGACCTGCCAGCCGAGATGCACCCCGTACATCAGGTGGCCGAAGCCGACCACCGCCGCCGCCGTCGCGAGCAGCTCGGGAGCGAGCCGTGAGCCGCTGCCGAGCAGACCCACCAGCATCAGGGCGAGACCGACCAGCACGCAGCGGTTGCACCGCCGCTTCTGCTTACCGACCTCCGTGGCATCGGCCATCATCCGACTGTACGTTCCCGGGCCGGTGGTGGCGGATACTGCGAAGGTGACCGATCAGCGAACGGCCGTCGTCACCCTGCAGAGCATCGAGGAGGCGGCCAGGGCCATCGGCCCGTACGTGATCCGCACCCCGACCCTGCCGCTGGACCGGATGGCGGAGCAGCTGGGGCTGCCGGTGGTCGGGAAGCTCGAGCCGCTGCAGCACACCGGCGCCTTCAAGGTCCGGGGTGCCTTCAACCGGATGCTGCACCTGAGCGACGACGAGATCTCGCACGGGGTGGTCGCCGTCTCGGGTGGCAACCACGGCCTCGCGGTGGCGTACGCGGCTCGGGCGCTCGGTATCGAGGCCACGGTGTTGATGCCGTCCACCACGGCGGCGACGTCGATCCGTCAGGCCCGCGCCGACGGTGCCGACGTGCAGATCACCCCGACCGTGGGCGATGCCTTCACCGCGGCGCTGCAGGAGGTGGAAGCCGGCAAGGTGATGATCCACCCGTTCGACGACCCGGCCGTCATCGCCGGCCAGGGCACCCTGGCGCTGGAGCTGCACGAGGACGCGCCCGAGATCACCGACGTGATCGCCTCGATCGGTGGCGGAGGCATGATCACCGGCGTCGCCGTGGCCCTGAAGAGCCGGAATCCGGAGCTGCGGATCTGGGGCGTCGAGACCCGCGGCGCCGACGCCATGACCCGGTCGCTGGCGGCCGGGGAGCCGGTCACGATGCCGGGGATCACCTCCATCGCCACGACGCTCGGGGCCCCGACGGTGTCGGCGCGCACGCTGGCCGGGGTGCGGCAGCACGTCGAAGAGGTCGTGCTGATCGACGACGCGGAGGCGGTGCGGGGGATCGAGGTGCTGGCCGAAACCACCCGGCTGGTGGTGGAACCCGCGGCCGGTGCGACCTGGGCCGCGCTGCTGAAGATCCGCGACCGGCTCCCGGCCGATGCCCGCGTGGGTCTGGTCGTCTGCGGCGGCAATGCCAGTCTCGACGACGTGGCGGGCTGGCGCGCCCGCTTCCCGGCCGACCCGTGACCTCCGAGAGCCGCACCGGTTCGTCGACGGATGCACCCTCACCTGAGGGTGCCGTTGTCGACAAGAGGGTGCGCCCAGACGTTCGGGGGGTCGTCACGGCGGTGGTGGCGGCCGTCCTGGTGGCCACCGCGCTGCTGCTTCCCAGCGTGGGAGGTCGGCCGGTGGCCGCCCCGACGGTCAGCTTCCCGCTGGAGGCGCTGGTCGCGGCGCTGCTGATCGTGGTGGTGCCGGCAGCCGGGCGCCGCATCCTGGCCACGGCGTTCGGGGTCGTGCTCGGTCTGGCCACGGTGGTCAAGCTCGTCGACCTCGGGTGCTACGCGGTCCTGGCGGCGCCCTTCGACCTGCTCTTCGACTGGAGTCTGCTCGGCAACGGGTACGAGTTCCTCCGCGGCTCCTTCGGCACGGCCGGCGCGGTCCTCACGCTCGTCGTGGTGGTCCTCGTCGCGACCGGGACCGTCTGGTCCCTGACCTGGGCCGTACGCCGGCTCAGCCGCGCCGCCGATCGGCGGGCGGGCCCGGCCGCACCGGCCCTGGTGGTCGTGACCGCCCTCTCGCTACCCGTCCTGCTGCTGCCCGCCGTTCTCGGGCTGCCGGGCCCGACCACCGGCGTCTCGGTGGCGACCGGCCGGGTGGAGGACGTCCTGGACAGCCTGGCCGACCAGGATCGCTTCGCCGCCGAGATCGCCGCCGACCCGTTCGCGGCCACCCCCGGGCCTGAGCTGCTGACCGGTCTGCGCGGCAAGGACGTCGTCGTGACGTTCGTGGAGAGCTACGGCCGCAGCGCTGTCGACGACCCACGGCTGGCGGGTCCGGTCCGGGCCCTGCTCGACGACGGCACCCGACGGCTCCGGTCGGCCGGGTTCGAGTCGCGGAGCGCATTCCTCACCTCGTCCACCTTCGGCGGCGGCAGCTGGCTCGCCCACGGCAGCCTGCTCGCCGGCTGCTGGGTGAACTCCCAGCAGCGCTACCGGCAGCTGGTCGGCTCCGACCGGCTGACCCTGAACAAGGCCTTCCAGCGCGCCGGCTGGCGCACCGTCGGACTGTCTCCGGGAACCACCGGCGACTGGCCCGAGGGCGCGTTCTTCGGCTTCGACCAGCTGTACGACTCCCGCACCCTCGGCTACCGGGGCCCCAACTTCAGCTGGGCCACGATGCCCGATCAGTACACCCTGGCGGCGTTCCAGCGGCTCGAGCACTCCCGGGCGGACCGCGAACCGCTGATGGCGGAGATCCAGCTCGTCTCCAGCCACGCTCCGTGGGCGCCCATCCCGGAGGTGCTGGCCTGGGACCGGATCGGCGACGGTTCGGTATTCGACGGGATGGCCGACGTCGACGACCCGCCCTCGGCCATCTTGACCCGGGATCCCGAGCGGGTGCGCGCCGACTACGTCCGGTCCATTTCGTACGCGCTGCAGAGCCTGATCTCCTACGTCGAGACCTACGGCGACCGTCGGCTGGTGCTGATCTTCCTCGGCGACCACCAGCCGAACCCCATCGTGGCCCAGAACGCGGCCGACCACGACGTGCCGATCACCATCGTGACCGCCGACCCCGGGGTGCTGCAGCAGCTGCAGGACTGGCACTGGTCGACCGGGCTGCGGCCGCTGCCCGAGGCGCCGAGCTGGCGGATGGACACGTTCCGGGACCGCTTCCTGACCACCTTCGGATCGATTCCGGCGGTGCCTTCCGGACCGCGCTGACCGGGCGAGAACCGGTCCCGCCGGCGACCGGCCCGATTAGGGTCGGCTCTTGTGACTCTCCGGCACTCTCATGCGACGCCCACCCGGGACCTGACCGACGCCGAACGCGCCCGGCACCGGCGGGCGCTGCGCATCATGATCGTCGTCTTGATCCCGCTGGCGGTGTGGACGGTCGTCGGACTGATCGCCCTCTGGCCGCGGGACGTCGCCAGCCACATCGACGTCGACGCCGCCACCGCGAACGTGCCTGGCGTCAGCTACCCGACCGGCCGGATCACCAACATCGCCGCGATGTCGTGCGAGGGGATGGCCGGTTCGACGCCCGGGGTGGAGAAGGGCACCTGCGCGAACTTGACCGTCGAGGTGGAGGAGGGCGACGAGAAGGGTCGCGCGGTCGAGGTCCAGCTCACCGACGCCATCTACGCGTCCGGGGTCTCGGTCGGGCAGCAGGTCAAACTGATCCGGATCCCACCGGTGGACGGTCAACCCGCGTTCTTCCAGTTCGCCGACTTCGAACGGCGGGTGCCGCTGATCGCGATCACGATCCTGTTCGCCGCGGCCGTGATCATCGTGGCCCGCTGGCGTGGCCTGGCCTCCTTGATCGGGCTGGGCTTCGCCGCGTTCATCCTGGTGGCGTTCATGTTCCCGGCCCTGATCAGCGGTTCCAACCCGGTGCTGGTCGCCCTGGTCGGTTCGTCGGCGATCATGTTCGTCGTCCTCTACGCCGCCCACGGGTTCAGCGCGCGGACCACCACCGCACTGCTCGGCACCCAGTTCGGGCTGCTGCTGACCGCCGGGCTGGGCTGGCTCGCCACCCGCTGGGCCCACTTGACCGGGGTCACCGCCGAGGACGACTACCTGCTCGCCGGCGCCGCCCCGGACCTCAGCCTGACCTCGGTGGTGGTCGTCGGCATCATCGTCGCCGGACTGGGTGTGCTCAACGACGTCACCATCACCCAGGCCTCGGCGGTCTGGGAGCTGGCCGACTCCGACCCGCACTCGCCCCGGCTCTTCTCCCGGGCCATGCGGATCGGTCGCGACCACATCGCATCGACGGTCTACACCATCGCGTTCGCCACGGCCGGTGCGGTGCTGCCGGTGCTGCTGTTGATCGCGATCTACAACCGGCCCATCTTCGAGGTGCTGCAGACCGAGCAGTTCGCGGGCGAGCTGATCCGGACCATGGTGGGATCGATCGGGCTGGTGCTAGCGGTTCCGCTCACCACCGCCATCGGCGTGGCGGTGGTCCGCGCCACCGGCACCCGCGGCGGCCGTTCGTTCCTGCCGTTCCGCCCCGGATCCCGAACCGAGCCGACCACCGGGACCGACCACGAACCGCCGCCGGGGCGACGGGCCCGGCGGGCCGATCCGGACGACGACCTCGACTTCTCCGACCTGCACGGCGACCCGCCGGACGAAGGCGACCGACCCCGGGGCTGAGCAACCCTCCGGGTCGGTGGCCGATCAGTGCCGCCGGATCAGTGCCGCCGGATCAGTGCCGCCGGATCAGTGCCGCCGGATCAGTGCCGCGATCAGTGTCGCGGTACGACCATGACCGGTACCTGCGCGTGCCGGAGCAGCCGGGAGGAGACGCCGCCGAGGAGCACGCTGCGCGCGGGACCGTAGCCTCGCGAGCCGCAGACGAGCAGGTCCACGTCGTCGGGCCGCAGGTCGGCCAGGGTGTGTACCACCGGTCCCTCCAGCATCCGCGTCTCCGCGACCAGGCCCGAGTGCAGCTCGGCCAGCTTGTGCTGGACCGCGTCCCGGAACTCCTGGCGCTGTCCGTCGGCGAACCGGTGCGGTTCGCCCATGGACGGGAGCACCCGGGTGTCGGGCACCACGCTGATCACCGTCAGGGTGGCGCCGAGGTCGCCGGCCAGGCGTTCGGCGGCGCTGAAGGCGGCGTTGCCGTCCGGGGTGTCGACGTATCCGACGGCGACCTTCTTGATCCCGGCGGCCGGGGAGATCTCGTAGTCCCAGGGCACCAGCGTGACCGCGCCCGGGGCCCCCTGCAGCAACCGTCCGACCGTGCTGCCGAGGGCGGTCCGGCGGACGCCCCGCGTCTTCCGGGAGCCGGCCACGACGGCGGTTTCGGGCCCGCCCTCCTCCATCAGGGCGTGCAGCCCGCGGGAAGCCGACTCGGCCGGGACGGCGAGGTAGTCGGCCGGCACCTCCTCGCCCAGGATCGCCTTCGCCTCGCTGAGCAGTTCCTGAGCCTGCTCACGGTTGTAGGCGACCCACTCGGCATCGGCCCGACCCATCCCGACGAAGTAGCGACCGGGATAGACAGTGACCACGCGGAGCGGTCGCCCGCTGGCCTTACTCCAGACCCTGGCCAGACTGAGCACGTCACGGCCGGCCTCACCCTTGTAGGCGGCGAGGATCGGAGCGGTGGAGCTCATTTGGCACCGGTTCCCGTGCCGTCGATCTCCAGTCGCAGCCGGCTGTGCTTGCGGGAGTACAGGAAGTAGATCAACATGCCGATCACGAGCCAGACCACGAACCGGATCCAGGTCTCACCGGGCAGCTGGATCATCAAGGCGATGACGAACAAGCAGCCGATGATCGGCAGCACCGGCACCCACGGGACCCGGAACGGCCGCTCCATGTCGGGCCGGGTCCGCCGCAGCACGATCACGCCGATGTTGACCAGGAGGAAGGCGAACAGGGTGCCGATGTTGACCAGCTTGACGATCTCCCCGAGCGGGATGAACGCCGCGAGCAAGGAGATGAAGACCCCGAAGCCGATGGTCAGCCGGGACGGGGTGCCGAACCGGGGGTGCACCTTGGCCAGGCTGCGGGGGAAGAGCCCGTCGCGGCACATCGCGAAGAAGATCCGGGTCTGGCCGTACATGATCACCAGACGACGGTGGTGATCGCGATCAGGGCGCCCGCGGCGAGCACCGCACCGGCCCAGGGGATCCCGGCGCCTTCGCGCAGCGCGGCCGCCAGCGGGGCGTCGCTGCCGGTCAGCACGTCGACGGGAGCGACCCCGACGGCGGCGATGGCCACCAGGACGTAGATGACGGTGGAGATCAACAACGAGCCGATGACGGCGATCGGCAGATCGCGGCCGGGGTTGTTCGACTCCTCCGAGCCCGGTCGACACCGCGTCGAAGCCGATGTAGGCGAAGAAGATCACGCCCGCCGCCACGGTCACCCCTGTCACGCCGTTCGGCGGCGAACGGGACGAAGTGCTCGCTGTTGAAGGCCGTGAACGCCACCACGATGAAGAAGGCCAGCACGACCAGCTTGATGCCCACCATCACCGCGTTGACCCGGGCGCTCTCCCGGGTGCCGCGGACCAGCAGGAACGTGATCAACAAGACGATGAACACGGCCGGGATGTTGAACACGCCGCCGTCGGCGGGCGACTTGGAGATCGCATCGGGCAGCGCGATCCCGAAGGCCGCCTCCAGGAACTCGTTCACGTTGCCGCCCCAGCCCACCGCGACGGCGGCGACCGAGACCCCGTACTCCAAGATCAGGTCCCAGCCGATGATGAAGGCGATCAGCTCGCCCATGGTGGCGTAGGAGAACGTGTACGCGCTGCCCGACACCGGCACGCTGGAGGACAGTTCGGCGTAGGACAGGGCCGAGAACGCGCACGTCACCGCGGCCAGGATGAACGAGAGCACCAGGGCGGGACCGGCGATCGAGGCCCCCTCGCCGATGACGACGAAGATGCCGGTGCCGATGATGGCGCCGACACCGAGCGCGGTGAGCGCCACCGGCCCCATGGACTTCTTGAGCGACTCACCCTCGCCCTGGGTCTCGGCGATCATGTCGGAAACATCGCGGGTGATGAAGAGGTCCTTCAACTGCATGGCCACCTCCGGACTCGGCAGGCCGCTCGGGGCGGCGTCGCGGTCGAGGCCATCGGTAGCCTCGGTGTCAGGTTGTCGCAGCGAAGGCGTCTTGTATAGATGCTGGATGAAAGTTGGATGAGACATTCACAGGTTCGTTACGGCGGGCGTACCGTCCGCCGGTGGAGGTGAGGCGTGGTGGCTGCGAAGTTCGAGACAGTCGAGGAGTACCTGGCGGCCCTGGCCGACGACGTCCGGGAGCCGCTGCAGCTCGCCCTCGACCGGTCGGTCCGGGCGGTGCCCGAAGCCCAGCTGACGATCAGCTACCAGATGCCGACGGTCACCTCGGGCGGGCGGCGGATCGTGCACCTGGCGGGTTGGAAGTCCCATCTGGCGATCTACCCGGCTCCCGACGCCGAGGCGCTGGCCGACGAGCTGGCGCCCTACCTCACCGGCAAGGGCACGCTGCGGTTCCCGCTCGGCGAGCCGATCCCGTACGACCTGATCGAGCGGGTCGCCGCCGCCTTGTACGCGCAGCAATCCCCCCAGTGAGCAGGCCGGTGAGCAGCTCGGTGAGCACTCGGCGACAGCTCAGTCGATCCGGCGGCCGAGTCGGGGAAGCCACACCAGGCTGATCACGCCGAGACCGACCACCGCGATGAGAGGTAGCAGGATCCAGCTCTCCCCGACGAGCGCATCCTGGCCGGCCAACCAACCGCCGAACAGGGCCATCGGTTGGACGACCAGCTGGATGAGGAGGAAGCGCGGGAGCGGTGCCGTCAACGCACCGAGCTCGATCCTCGCTCCCGCGCCGGTGCGGCCGATGAGTGCGCACAGCTGGACCAGGGCCGGGAGGCCGGCGACGAAGACCGCGACGATCACCGGCGACGGCAGATCCGGCTGACTCGCCAGCAGCAACCCGAGCAGGATCACCGCCGCACCGGTACCGACGCCCGCCGGCCAGACGAGGGTGATCAGGGCGAGAACGGAGCTCAGGAACCAGCCGAACGAGCCGGGCTGCAGCAGGCCGGTGAGGCCGAGCAGCAGCGCCGCTGCCACCACCCGCAGCAACCAGCCGGGCACCCAGCCGGCCAGCTCCAGCGCCACCCGCGGTCGGCGACGTCGCCACCACGGGACGTAGGCGGTCAGCCAGGCGTCCAGCCAGGCCCGGACGCGGACCGGCGCGGCGGGTCGATCGGATTCCGCGCGAGGTGTCGATGTCACGGTCATCGCTGCTCCCGGCTCCGGGCCGCCACCAGCAGGGCCGTCGTCGGGTCGGCGTCCGGACTGCTCGCCCAGCCGAAGCACTCGATGCCGGCTCGGCGGACGGCGTCCATCCGGTCGGACCGCTCCATCGCGACCAGTCGGTAGGCCGCGAGCAGCCGGGGGGTGGCCCCGGTCAGGTTGAGCGTCGGCAGCGTGTCGACGGCCAGCACCCGGTGCCCGGCCCCCCGCCAGACCAGTGCCATCTCGGCGGGATCGTCGTCCAAGAACGTGGACAGGACCAGGATCAGACAGCCCGACGGCAGCCGAGGGACCCGGCGCCGGGCCGTCGGCTCACCTTCGGGCTCCGCCAGCGAGAGTCGCTGCAGCAGTCGTCGCTGCTGGAGGCGCCCGCCGGCCGGCGGCACCGGGCGTCGGAGCCGGCCCAGGTCCTCGAGGCCGACGCGATCGCCGCCGGTCAGGTAGCGATCCGCCAGCGACGCCGCGGCGGACCGGGCGAGATCGAGGGACGTCGCCTCGTCCTCGCGGAGCAGACTCGAGTCGCTCCAGGTCAGCAGCCGGGGACCCACCTGGTCCCGGGAGTCGATCACCACCATCACCGTCGCCTCGGCGCTGGCGAAACTGCGTCGCACGTAGAGCTGGTTGATCCGGTTCTGCGTCCGGTCCGACAGCGGCGGGCCGGTGTTCAGCCGGTTGGTGATCCGCCAGTCGATCCGCCGGGTCCGATCGCCGGGGGCGAACAACGCGACGTCCCGCAACTCCGCCTCGTCGCCGACCCGACGGGACCGGTGCGGGCCGGTGAGCCCGTGCAATCGGAACGGCAGCGGCAGTTCTCGCAGCGGGCGGACCCCAGGCAGGACCGTGACGACCAGCGACGGCCCGATCTCCGCCGCGGTCGACAGCAACCCGTCGGTCGAGACGAAGCGGTGATCGAGCCGGAAGATCTCGCGGCGCCCGGTCCGGACCGATCCCATGCTGACGCCGACGGCCCGGGGCAGCTCGCCGTCCGGTGCTCGGACCAGTGCCTCGATCGAGCGATGTCCGGGCGCACTGACCCGGACCCCGACCAGGATCGGTTCCGGCGTCGGCTGGATCTCGACCAGCGCCCGCAGCCGCCCGGTGCCGGCGGGCTGGTCGCTACCGAGCAGTCGCGGTGGGACCGGGGTCGGTGGGCGGCGGCCGGTGGCCCAGGCGATGGCCAGCAACAACGGCAGACCAACCATGGCCACGGCCGGCCGGTGCCCGACGACGCCGATCGCGGTCACGACGACCCCCGCGACCCCCCACGCCACCAGCGGGGAGGCGAGCCGCCACGTCGTTCCTGCCGCGGGACCGGGTGAGCTCATCCGACCGGAGGTCGTTGCGCCACGGCGGCCGGGCCGGCGACCTGGTCCAGCACCGTGGCGACCACGTCCTTCGCCTGGACGCCGGTGGCCCAGGTGTGCGGATTCAGGGTGATGCGGTGGGCGAGCGCCCCCACGGCGACCGCCTTGACGTCCTCGGGCAGGACGAAGTCGCGCCCGGCGAGCACCGCTCGAGCCCGGGCGGTGAGCAGCAGGGCGAGCGAACCGCGTGGCGACGCGCCGACCTCGACGGCGGGGTGCTGGCGGGTGCCGGCCGCGAGGGCGACGCAGTAGCCGACGATGTCGGGGTCGACGGTCACGGTCTCCACCCCGGCCTGCATCTGCCGGAAGGTCGGGGCATCGACCACGGGACGGACGGATGCCTCCTCGGTCCGCCGATCGAGTCGACGGTGCAGCACCTCGGCCTCCGCCGCCTTGTCGGGATACCCGACGGCCAACCGGACCATGAACCGGTCGAGTTGCGCCTCCGGCAGCGGGTAGGTGCCTTCGTACTCCACCGGGTTCGAGGTCGCCATCACGTGGAACGGTCGGTCCAGGATGAAACTGTGCCCTTCGACCGTCACCTGGCGTTCGGCCATCGCCTCCAGCAGCGCCGACTGGGTCTTCGGGGCGGTGCGGTTGATCTCGTCGGCCAGCAGCAGACCGGTGAAGATCGGGCCGGGCCGGAAGACGAATCGACCCTCTGCCGGGTCGAACACGTACGAGCCGGTGATGTCGGCGGGCAGCAGGTCCGGGGTGCACTGCAGCCGGCGGAAGTCCAGACCGAGAGTGGTGGCCAGGCTCCGGGCGGCCAGCGTCTTGCCGAGCCCGGGCACGTCCTCGAAGAGCACGTGGCCGCCGGCCAAGATTGCGGCCAGCGCCGTCTCCAGGGCTCCCCGCATCCCGACGACCACCGTGCCGACCTCGGTCAGCACCGCCTGACCGAGTCGGGACACCTCTGCCACCGGCAGCCCGCTCGGAGCCGCCCCCACCGCGTCCTCGGCCAGATCCGTTCGCCCGGTCTCTTGGCTCATCGCCCGCCTCTCTCGCCCAGCTTCTCCACCATGTCCAGTGCGCCCGCGAACTCGTCGAAGGTGATCAGGCTCCGCGGATCGGCCGTCAGCACCCGGTGTCCCAGCGGTCCCAGCAGATCCCGGCAGGCCGCAGCGTCGGCCGGGTCGTCCAGGCTGAATCCGAGGGCGCCGAGGCGTCGATCCGCCACCGTCCGGAGTCGGTTCAGCGAGGGCCGCTCGACCCTCGACTCGTGCCCCTGCAGACTCCACGACAGCCGGGTGACCTCCCGCCGGACACCTTGGTCGGAGCCGGCTTCGGGCGGCGCGGGCCAGCTCTCGTCCGGGTTGGTGGCCGGTACCTGACGCAGTCCGAACACGGCGACCAGTCCCAGTGCGATCAGCAGGGCCGACGGCCACTCCAGGCCGAAGGCCCAGCCGGCGAACGTGGCGACGGCGAGACCGACCCCGATCGCCAGCAGCAGGCGGACCGGGCGAGGTCGATCGTGCTCCGTCGTCACCGGGCCGCCCGGGGCGCCGGAGCCGACGCGACGCTGCTGCGGAGCGCCTTCTCGTAACCGGCCAGGCTGTGGCTCAGGCCGAGCACGCACTCCCGTGCCTGTCGGACCTCGGCCAGTCCGACGGGATGGGCCGAGAACCGGGCCTGGTGGTACAGCGCGAGGAGGCGGGTGACGGCGGCCCGGTCGGCACCGGTGGCGGCCAGCACACCGCGCGCGAACTCGGTCGGGCTGTCCGCCGGTCGGCGTCCGGCTCCAACGGTTGCGGCGGCTTGCTCCAGCGCCAGCCAGGAGCGGACCACGGCGTCCTGCGGGTCGGGGATCTCCTCCAGCAGCTCGAGGGCCGTCTTCGCGGCGCGGCTCAGCGCAGCGGCCTGCGCCTCGGCGGACACCGGGCCGTGGGGGGTGGGTGGCGCCGAGACGATGACCTCCACCCGGCGACGAGGGCGGAGCAGCCACAGCCGACGCAGCAGCAGCGCCAGCAGAACCGCGCCCAGCACAGCCAGCACGATGCCGGCCAGCGGACCCGTCCAGGTCAGCGGCGTCACCTCCGGCGGCGGCAGCTCCGCCCCGGTCGGCTCGCTCATCGGGGTCGGTGTGTAGTTCCGCGCCCCCTCCAGGGGTTCGAACCGCGTCGTGATGGTCCACGACAGCGTCGTCGCCGAGGCGAGCACGACGACCACGCCGAACAAGGCGATGGCCAGCACGGCACCAGGCAGCACCGGGCCGGGCAGCACCGGACCGGGCAGCACCGGACCGGGCGGGGCTGCGCCCGGCGCCGGTCGAGGCGCCGGATCCGCTGCCTGCCGAGGGTCGCTCATCACGCGTCAGCATAGGGGAGCGGTCCCTCCCGGTCGGGTGCCGAGAAGGCCCGCGACGGGTCGCCCGGAAGCTCCGGACGACCCGCGCTCGAGCCCCTAGGCAGACATCCGGGTGAGGTGCAGAGGCTCGGCCAGGACCTCGTCCCGGGCTGCCAGCACCGCACCGCCGACCACCCGCGGCGTGACCTGCTCCAGCGCGACGATGCGGGTCGAGGAGAAGGCCGGGTTGGCGATCCGACTCGTCAGCTTGCTCTCCAGACTCGGCATCAGGTACGGCGACAACACGCCCAGGTAGCCGCCGAGGATGGCGCCGTGCGGGTTGAGACTGCCGAGGATGTCGTCCAGCGCGGTGCCCAACGACTCACCGGCGGTGGCCAACGTGTCGAGGACCCGCTGGTCACCGGCCGCCGCCGCGTCGGTGATCAAGGACAGGGCTTCGCCCGGCCGCTCGTCCACCATCTCGGCCGCACCGACCGGAGACAGCAGGCCCGCCCGGGTGAGCAGGGCCTCCGGTGACACCGCCATCTGCAGGCAGCTGCTCCGGCCGCACCAGCACAGTCCGCCGGAGACGGCGACGTTGGCGTGACCGAGGTCGCCGGCGCCGCCGTGGGCGCCGCCGAAGATCTCACCGTCGATCAAGACGCCGCTGCCGAGACTGCGGAGACCGCCGAAGTACACCGCGACCAGGTCGTTGGGAAGGTTGAGCTCCGTCCGGGCGGCATGCAGGGCCGCCAGCTGGCAGTCGTTGGCGATGCCGACGTGGACCGGGTTCCTGACCCCGGCGTCCCAGAGCGTGCGCTCCAGCCAGTCCCGCAGCGGCACGTCCTCCCAGCCGAAACCTCGGGCCGAGCAGACCGAGCCCCGCTCCCGGGACACGTACCCCGCCATCCCGACCTCGACCGACACCAGCTCCCGGAACTCGTCGAGCCGTTGGATCTGGCTGGTGATGATGTCGGCGATGACCGGGTACGCCTCGGTCGCCTGGACTGCGCGCAGGTCCACCGGAACGGTGTCCTGCCACAGTTCCTCGCCGCCTACGGTGGCGACACCGATCTCGATCACGTCGATGTCGACGTGGATGCCCATCACCGCCCAGGGCATCCCGTCGAGCACGATCGGACGAGTCGGACGACCGGCCGCCGGGCGGCGTACCGGGTCCAACTCGCGGACCAGTCGACGGTTCCGCAATTCGTTGATCAGATCGGTCAGGGTGGATACACCCAGACCGCAGCCGTGAGCAATGTCGTGACGGCTACAAGGTCCATGGTCGCGAACGTAGCGAAGGATGTGGGTGAGGTTGCCGTGGCGTAGATCCCCCGATCCTCCACTGCGTCGTGCCCCCTCCAGAGCATGCGCAGTTGGCATGCCACCGAGCGTAATCGCTTAACTGAAACGGTTCGGTTAGAAGTGCGCGAAAATTTACTGGCCCCTGAGGTTGCAGCAACGATTGGGGTCAGAACGTCGATCAGGTGAGATAAATCATGGTGATCACCGCCGCTGATGGCAACCCTGAACACGCCGAGGAGTTCCAATCACCTACCAATACCTGCTGTTGATGCTGGGCTGCCTGCTCGTCACGCTGCCCCTCGAATGGCTCTTACAGGCACGGGTCTACCGACGCGCCGGCTGGATGCTGCTCGCGATCCTGCCCGTCGTGGTGGTCTTCTCGATCTGGGACGTGGTCGGGATCGCCCGGGGTCACTGGAGCTACAACCCGAACTACGTCACCGGCTGGCAGCTGCCGTTCGCGATGCCGATCGAGGAGCTGGTGTTCTTCATCGTGATCCCGATCTGCGGGCTGCTCAGCTACGAAGCGGTCGGTGCGGGGCTGCGGCGACTGGCGGACCGACCGGGCCGTCGGTCGCCCACCGACCGGCAGCCGGGGAGGCCCGCATGATCGAGTCGGTACCCGAGTACACGGCGCTGACGGTGATCGCCGTGCTCGCCGTGATCGCGCTGGAGCTGGTGGTGCTGCGGACGGGCATCTTCGCGACCGCGCAGTACTGGTTGACGATGCTCATCGTGTTCGCGTTCCAGATCCCGGTGGACGGTTGGCTCACCAAGTTGCGGGATCCGATCGTGCTCTACAACCCGTCTGAGATGATCGGCATTCGCGTGCCGTGGGACATCCCGATCGAGGACTTCGGATTCGGGTTCGCCATGGTCACGCTGACGATCCTGGGCTGGCGGACGTTACTGGACCGCCGGGCCGGGACGAACACCCGCTCGCCGGGTTCGGCGGAGGGTCGAACCGGGGCCGGACCAGGAGGGCAGGAGTGAGACAGAGCTCAGTCGGCACCGTCGTCGACGTACCGGAGGCCTTCGACGAGGTCGCTCCCAGCTACGACGTGATGGTGGCGCTCAACCCGGGTTACCACCACCACCTGCGGTCGGCCGCCCGAGCCCTCGCCGACCGGCTGCCGGCCCGGCCGGCCCGAGACCCCGAGCCGGTGCGGCTGATCGACCTGGGGTGCGGATCCGGCGCCTCGACCCGGGCGCTGCTGGCCGCGGTCCGACGGCTCCGGCGGCCGTTCCGGCTGATCGGGGTGGACGGGTCGGCCGGCATGCTCGAAGCCGCCCGCGGCAAGGTGTGGCCGGCCGGGGTGCGCTTCGAGCACCGTCTGGCCGAGGACCTGTCGGCCGCGCGCGCCGACTGGGGGCTCACCGAAGCGGTGGACGGCGTCTTCGCCTCGTACCTGTTCCGCAACGTGCCCGACCGGGACAAGGTCCTCGAGGCGACGTACGAGTTGTTGAGGCCGGGCGGAGGCTTGGTCGTGCAGGAGTACTCCGTGGCCAGCTCCCGTCGGGCGCAGCTGATCTGGAGCGTTGTCTGCTGGACAGTGGTGATCCCGCTGAGCTGGTTCCTCACCCGGGACACCTCGCTGTACCGGTACCTGTGGCGCAGCGTGCTCGAGTTCGACTCCGTCGACGCGTTCACCGAGCGGATGTCAGCCGCCGGGTTCGTCGACATCGAGGTCCGTAGCGTTCCGGGCTGGCAGCGCGGGGTGCTGCACACCTTCCGGGCGAGGCGGCCCCCGCAGCGGCCCGCGTGACCCCTCCCTCGCGCCACCGGCTGCGGGCTCCGGGCCGGAGATCGGCCTGGGTCCCCGGTCGTGATCGTCGGGCGGTCCGACACCCGGGGCCGGTCGCGGACCGGGGCCCGGGCTCCGTCGACCGCCGGGTCCTGGTGGTGGGCGGCGGCATCGCGGGCCTCGCGGCAGCCACGGCGCTGGCCGAGCGGGGCGTCGGCGTCACCGTGTTGGAGGCCGAGGCGCAGCTCGGCGGTCGCGTGCGGGCCTGGCTGCTCCCAGGGGCTCCGGGCGGTCCGGCCCGCACGATGAGCCGCGGCTTCCACGCCTTCTTCCGGCAGTACTACAACCTCCGGAACCTGTTGCGACGCGCCGATCCCGGCCTGCGCCGGTTGGTGCCGGTCGGGGACTACCCCTTGGTCTCGGCCACGGGGCAGCGGGACTCCTTCACCGCCATCCCGCGCACCCCGCCGCTCAGCATCGCCGCCTTCGTGGCGCAGAGCCCGAGCTTCGGCGCGGCCGACCTGAGCCGCGTCGACGTGGCGGCTGCGTTGGAGCTGCTCGACGTCGCCTTCCCCGAGACCTTCTCCCGCTACGACGGGGAGAGTGCCGCCGCCTTCCTCGACCGGCTGCGCTTCCCGCCGGCGGCGCGACACCTGGCGTTGGAGGTCTTCGCCCGCAGCTTCTTCGCCGATCCGCGGGACTTCTCCGCGGGCGAGCTGGTCGCCATGTTCCACACGTACTTCCTCGGCTCCGCCGAGGGATTGTTGTTCGACGTTCCCGACGACGACTACGACACCGCGCTCTGGGCGCCGCTCGGTCGCCACCTGCACCGGCTCGGGGCCCAGGTCCGGACCGGCGCCACCGTCACCGAGCTGACCGTGGCGGGAGTCGACCCGGTGTCGGTCGCCCTGGCCTCGGGCGAGCGGCTCGCCGCCGACGCCGTGGTGCTCGCGACGGATCCGGCGGCCACCAGACGACTGGTCGGTGCCGCCTCGCTCCTCGGGGGCACCGGCCCGGCCGCCGACTTCGGGGACCGGGTGGCGGCGATCCGGAACGCGCCCCCGTTCGCGGTCTGGCGGCTCTGGCTCGATCGAGCCGTCGACGCGACCCGGCCGGCGTTCCTCGGCACCAGCGGCTTCGGTCCGCTCGACAACGTGACCGTGCTCGAGCGCTTCGAGCGGGGCGCGCGCCAGTGGGCCGGTGGCACCGCCGGCTCGGTCGTCGAGCTGCACGCGTACGCGTTGCCGGAACCGGTGGTGGAGCACGAGCTCCGGGCCCGGCTCCGGGCCGAGCTCGGCCGGATCTATCCCGAGACGATCGAGGCGATCAGCGTCCACGACGAGCTGCTGGTGCGGGCCGACTGCCCACTGGTCTCCACCGAGCCCTGGCACCTGCGGCCGGGCGTGCTGACACCTCATCCGCAGCTGGTGCTGGCCGGTGACGGGATCCGCTGCGACTTCCCGGTGGCCCTGATGGAGCGGGCCGCCACGACCGGCTTCCAGGCCGCCAACGCCTTGCTGGCCGGCTGGGGCATCGCCGGTCACGACCTGTGGACGGTGCCGATGGCGGGCCGCCACGGACTGACCCGGTGGGCCGCCCAGCGGTGGCGGCGCCCGATCGGCGCCCTCGCGGACCAGACCGAACGCTAGCCCGCTGCTGCGCGGATCCTGAGCTTGCCCTGCGCGGCGCTCGGTACGGTTCTCGCAGGCCGTGGGGGACGGCCTGCACCGTCGGGGGTCGGTGCACTGCAGTAAACGGGGAATCCATCATGTTCAGCCTTGCCGGTCGACCGGGGACGTCGGCGCGCGTTCTCGCGAACGCCGCGCTGACCGCCCTGCTCGCCCTCGTTCTCGGGGTCGGGCTCGCCGTGCAGACCGGCCGTCCGGCGGCCGCCGCCGTGAGTGCCGTGATCGACCGCGGGTCGGCCGGTGTCACGGCCGACGCGCTGCCGACCGCACAGGTGAACGGCGTCGTCTGGGACCTCGTCGTGGCCGGCAACACCGTGTACGCCGGTGGCCAGTTCAGCACCGCCCGGCCCGCCGGCGCCGCGCCGGGCAGCGGCACCGTACGTCGATCGAATCTGTTGGCGTTCGACATCCGGACCGGGCGGCTGACGTCGTTCGCACCGGCGGTGAACGGGGCGGTCCGGACGCTGGCGCTCTCACCGGACAAGAAGACTTTGTACGTCGGCGGGAGCTTCACCTCCGTCAACGGCAAGAAGCGGCTCCGGTTCGCCGCCCTCGCGGCCGGCAGTGGTGCACTGAAGTCCCCGGCGCCGGCCTTCAACAACTCGGTTCGTGCGATCGTGGCGACCGCGTCGACGGTGTACGCGGGTGGCAACTTCAGCGCCATCGGCAAGACCTCCCGGTCTCGATTGGCCGCGGTCAGCGCGACGACGGGCAAGGTCTCGTCGTCGTGGAAGCCGGCCGCCAACGGCGACGTCCTGGCACTGGTGTTCGCGCCCGGCGGCGCGTCGATCGTGGCCGGCGGCTCCTTCTCCAAGATCGGCAGCAAAGCGGCCTGCGGGATGACCCGGCTGAATCGCAGCACCGCAGCAGTGCAGTCCTGGTCGATCAACACCGTCGTCAAGAACTGCGGCAAGAACACCGCGATCATGAGTCTCGCGACCGACGGATCACGGGTCTACGGCAGCGGTTACAGCTACGGCGGCGGCAACTACGAGGGCGTCTTCGCGGCCACCGCGACCGGCGGGCTGAGCTGGCTGCAGGACTGCCGGGGCGACACCTACGACGTGGCGGTGGCCAACGGCCGGGTCTACAGCGCGGGTCACGCCCACAACTGCGCCAACATCGGCGGCTTCCCGGAGGCGGCCTCGCGGACCAATTATCGGGCGCTCGCGGTCACCGCCGGCGCCACCGGCACGGTGGGCACCTCGAGCGGCGGGTACACCGCCTTCAAGGGCAGGCCGTCCCCGTCGCTGGTCAACTGGTTCCCGCAGCTCACCCCCGGCACCGTCACCGGCCAGACCCAGGCGGCCTGGAGCGTGCTGGCCTCTGGCCCGTACGTCGTCCTGGGCGGTGAGTTCACCGCGGTGAACGGGATCAAGCAGCAGGGGCTGGTGCGGATGACGACTCGAGCGGCCGCGCCGCGCAAGGAAGGTCCGCTGGACGTCGCCACCGGAGCCAAGCCGACCGTGGTCGCGAAGGCAGACGGGTCCGCGGTGCTGAGCTGGAAGACCGTCTGGGACCGCGACGACCAGTCGTTGACCTACGCGGTCGTCCGCGACGGCGTCGTCGTCAGCCGCAAGACCGTCGTCTCCCGCTTCTGGAACCGCACCGCCGTCACCTACACCGAGTCCGGGCTGACTCCCGGCACGAAGTACCGCTGGCAGATCCAGGTGTCCGACCCGGACGGGAACACGGTGACCAGCTCGCCCACCACCGTCACCGTGCCGGAACCGGAGCCGACATCGACGCCGACGCCGAGCCCCACGCCCACACCGACACCCGCACCCGAGATCGACTGATCCGGGCGCCGCGAGTGGGAGGAAACCGCCGCATTCAGTGGGCGGAACGTGCACCGGAGTTCCCACTCTCGAAGTAAGCGAGCCAGGCCGCCGAAAATTTCGGCCGTGGTCCGGTAGCCCGCCCGAACCAGCGCGGCAAACACCGTCTGGACCAGGTCCCGAGGGTTCCGCGTGCGCTCAGCGGTCACCCGGAGGACGACATACCCTTCTCGCCGAGCCACTCGGCGCGATCGATGTCACGAAGCCACTGTCGCCTACTCGTCCGGTGCTGATCGCCCTCGTACTCCAGCAGGATCTTCCACCGCAGAAACGCAAGGTCGACCCGGGCGATGAAGAAGTGTTCGTCGCCGATGTCGACGTTGCAGTCCGGCTCCGGAAGCCCGGCGAGTATCAACAGCAGCCGCAATCTGCTCTCCTGTGGCGACTCGGCACGGTCGCGGACCAATGCACCGGCCTCCCGCTCCTTGCGGGCGTGCGGTCCGTAGGCTCCGGCGAGACGGGCACGCACCTCGGCGGCCGTGGTCAGGTGCTTGCGAACGAGCCAGTCCCCGGCGACGACCAGATCGACGAGATCGAGATCGATCGCCGCGCTGGAGAGAGCCCCCAAGGGCGTCGCGAGACGTCCGTGGTGCGTTGGCACCCGTCGAACCCGGCGCACTCTGATGCCCAATCGCCGGATGTCGCGCCCCGCCGGTGAGCAGAAGCGCAGCGGGTGGGGATCCCCGATGTCGACGCCGTACAGCTGGAGGGCGGTGACACCTTCGACGATGACGTCCCCCGGCAGCGTCATCAGCTGAGCGCGGACTGAGTCGGCCAGGCTCGGCTCGGTCGCGGCGTACACGCGGGGCGCGATCCTCCGCACGGCCCGACGTCGGATCGCCGCCGGGCTGAGACCGGCGGCGGTCAGCCGCTCGGTCGTGAACGGCTCGGCGAGAAGGTTGGAGGGCAAGCTCAGGTCTCGTCGTGACACCCTCTGACGATCCGCCGGACTCGGGCGCAGCGCCAGATGATGGCGGAGATCTGTGGACGACGGCACGTCGACGTGTGGGAACTCAATGCAGCTCGAGGCCCGCGGAAGTCCGTGCGAAGGTTCCCACCCGCGGGGATCAGCCGGGGTACTCCCCGCGCATCCGCAACTCGTACCGTCGTTCGGCGTAGGCGAGATCGTCCACCCAGAGCTTCTTGGCCGTCCGCACGATCGAGGGTCGCAGCAGCGGCGACAGCCAGCGGGCGACCGAGAACCCCGGCCGATCGGAGTACGCGATGGTCGCCTCGGTCACCATCGTGATCGGCCGGCCGCGTTCGTCGATCCCGGTCGGGGTGGCGTGGGTCTCGACCACGCTGCTGGTGCCCTCACCCTCGACGATCCGCATCACGATGGTCCGCGCGTCGGGGCAGCTGAACTCCGCCCGGACCGGGACCCCCCAGGTCCGGCTGAGCCGGAACGTCACGTCCACCACCAGCTTGTGCTCGTCGCTGGCGGTGTCGTCGACGGTCAGGTGGGAGAAGGCGTACGGGTGGAACCAGGCCCCGTGCCAGGGGTCGAGCCGGTTGGCGATCACGTCCTGCGGCTCGCAGACGCCGGGCTCGACCATCACCGCCGACACCGCGGCGTCCATCGGTGGTCGCGGCGGCAACGACGGCCGCTCCGTCGGGGTCTCGCCCTCGGTCGGCAGCCGCACCCAGATCAGCACGCCGTCGTCCTGGGCGGCGTACGGCTGCCAGGTCCGGTCCCCGTTCTGGGTGAGGGCGAGGCCGTGCCAGCGGCAGTAGAGGGTGCCCTCCAGCACCGGGCAGCGGTCCAGCAGCGCACCGAGGTGCGGACAGGCTCCGGGGCCGGCCACCAGCTCACCGGCGGTGTTCCGCCAGAACACGACCTCGCGACCGGCGATGGTCCGGGTCACCGACTCCGAGGCCGTCACGTCAGCGCTCTTCCCGGCGACGAACCAGCCGCCGGAGTTCTGCGCCTGGGACACCGCCAGGGCCGCCGCGATCCGGCCGGGCTTGGCCTGCCGCCACGACGACGTCATCCGGTTCTCACGCGGCTGCGGGATCCGTTCGATCGGGATCCGCTTGCGCACCTGCTCCGGCAGCCAGGTCCGCTCCGCACCGCCGTCGCGCTGGGTACGCAGTGTCATCCGGTCCGTCCCTCTCGTCGGGCCGCTGCTGCCTGGGCGCGGCCGGGCCCGGTCACCATGATCCGGGCCGCGGTCGCGGCCTTGCGCAGGGTCGGCACCTTCGCCCGGGTGCTGAAGACGTCGTAGTCGGCGGCCTCGATCCGCTCGAGGATCTGGGCGTACAGCACCCGGGCCGTCCCGACGCAGCGCGCCGACCGCGGCGGCAACATCGCGATCCCGGTGTCGGCGTGGGCGTACAGCTCGCGGTTCCGGGCGATCTCGTACGCCAGGCAGGCCCGCCACTGCGGCGTGACGCGCCGCTCGGTCAGGTCGACGCCGAAGCGGCGCAGGTCCTCCTGCGGGACGTACACCCGGCCACGGTCGAGGTCCTCGTTCACGTCACGCAGGAAGTTGGTCAGCTGGAAGGCCAGTCCGAGGGATCGCGCCGGCCCCTTGGCGGCCGGATCGCGGGGCTCCAGGACGGGCAGCATCATCTCCCCGATGACCGCCGCGGAACCCTCCATGTAGCCGCAGAGGTCGTCCCAGGTCTCGTAGCTGGTCGTGGTCAGATCCATCGACATCGCGCCGAAGAACCGGTCGAAGCACTCCGGGTCGATCTCGCAGCGGCGGACGGTGTCGGCCACGGCGGCCAGCACCGGGTCACTGCTCTCGCCGCCGGCGACCGCCGCCCGGAAGGCTGCGGCGAAGGCCTGCAGCCGTTCGCTGGTCGAAGCACCGGTCGACACACCGGTCAGCGCTCCGGAGTTCGGGTCGCCCGGTGCCCAGCTCGACGGCCCGGTCGACTCCCAGGCCGATTCCCACTGGCGGTCGTCGGCCGGCAGCGCCCGCCGGGCTCGGCTCAGTCGTCGGGCGGGTGAGCTGCCGACCAGCTCCGGTGCGGGCGGCGGCAGATCGACGATGTCGTCGGCGAGCCGACAGAGTGCGTACACCGCGTACACGTGCCGGCGCCGCTCGCGCGGCAGCAGCGCCGCACCCCAGTAGTAGGTCGTGCCGTGCCGCCACGTCAGCCGGGCGCAGGCCCGATAGCCGGCGCGGAGCCGCGCGTCGGCCCGGACGCGATCAGCCATCGACACCTCCCGCGGCGGAACGAGAACCTGGCAGGTAGGCCGTCACCCGGTCCGCCGCCAGTCTGCCCGAGATCAGCACCATCGGCACCCCGACCCCGGGCACGGTCCCCGAGCCGGCGAACACCAGGCCCGGCACCTTCGCCTCGACGTTGGGCGGCCGGAAGGGTCCGGTCTGGGCGAACGTGTGCGCCAGTGCGAACGGCGTCCCGGCCTGCATCCCCTGCCGTGCCCAGTCCAGCGGCGTGACCAGCTGCTCGGTGACGACGTCGGCCGGGTATCCCTGCTCCACCAGGAAGGTGTGCAACCGCTCGCGCATCGGCCCGGCTTCGGTGGTCCAGTCGATCCGGCCGCTCAGATTCGGTACCGGCTCCAGCACGTAGAGGGTCGAGCACCCCGGCGGCGCCAGCGACGGCTCGTCCAGCGACGGTACGGTCACCAGCCGGGACGGGTCGGGCATCAGCTGCCCGCGGCGCAGCAACGCGTCGAAGGCGTCGGCCCACTCGGTGCCGAAGTGGATGTTGTGGTGTGCGACGTCCGGCTCCGGGACGCCGCGGACGCCGACGTGCCAGACGACGGCCGACGGCGAGTACTTCCCGCGTCGGGCCGCCCGCGGGACCCGCAGGTCCGGCAGCAGTCGCTCGTAGGCGACCGGGAGGTCCAGCGTGCACACCACGGCGTCGGCCATCAGCTGCTCACCGGGACCGTCGCCGTCGTCGAGGACGACACCCGCCACCCCGTCGGAGTCGGACCGGCGCAGGATCTCGGTGACGCCGGCGCCGTACCGGAACGTGGCGCCGGCCTTCTCCGCCGCCGCCGCCATCGCCGCCGGCACCGCATGCATCCCGCCTTCGGGGAACCAGACGCCCGCGATGCTGTCCATGTAGGTGATGACGGCGTAGATCGCGAGCGCCTCGTCGGGGGCCAGGCCGGCGTACATGGCCTGGAAGCTGAACAGCCGGTGCAGCCGTGGGTCGTCGAACCGCCGCCGGACCGCTGCCCCCAACCGTCCGAATCCGCCGAGCCGGATCAGCTTGGCCGCCGCCAGTGGGTGAGCGAGCAGATCGAGCGGTGAGTCGAAGTTGCGGGCGATGAAGTTCGGCATCTCCAGCTCGTAGAGCTCGGTGAGCCAGTCGACGAACCCGTCGAACGCGGCCGCGTCCGCCGGACTGCAGGTACGAGCGATCTCCGCCCGCATCGCCGCCCGGCCGTGCCGGACGTGGATCGTGCTGCCGTCGGCGTACTGAGCCCGGTACGCGGGATCGAGGCGGCGCATCGGGAGCGCCGAGTCGATGTCGGTCTCGACCGCCTCCAAGGCGTCGGCGACCAGGTTGCGCATGGTGAGCACGGTGGGACCGGTGTCGAAGGTGAAACCGTCTTGGACCAGCTGTCCGGATCGACCGCCCGGAACGCTCTCGCGCTCCACCACGGTGACCTCGTACCCGCGGCCCGTCAGGTGGCAGGCGGCCGACAGGCCCGCCAGTCCGGCCCCGATGACGACGACGCGGCTCATGCGGGTGACCTCATGATTCGCGCCAGGCGATCTGGTGGGCCATCTTCGTCAGCTCCAGCACGCCGGCCGGGTCGAGCGCGGGCTCCTCGAGCGCGGACAGGGCCGACGCCACGTGGGCGCTGATCATGGTCTCGACCTCGGCCACGACCCCGCAGTCGGTCATCTCCTGCTGCAGGCAGGCCACGTCGTCGTCGCCGAGCTGCGGCGAACCGATCCGGGCCAAGGTGGCGCGGGCGACGCCGGTCAGGCGCTCCTCCGCCAGCGCGATGATCACCGTCGGTTTGCCCGAGACCAGGTCGTCGCCGGCGGGCTTGCCGGTGCGGGCGGGATCGCCCCACACCCCGAGCAGGTCGTCGCGGAGGGCGAACGCCTCGCCGACCTCCCGGCCGTAGTGTGCCAACCGGGCGGCGACCACCTCCGGCGCCCGGGCGGCCGCGGCGCCCAGCTCCAGCGGCCGCTCCACCGTGTAGCCCCCGGACTTCAGTCGCGCGATCTCGCGGGCGTTGGCCAGGTCGCGGCGGCCTGCGGCACTTCCGGTCAGATCCCGACGCTGGCCGTAGACCAGCTCGACGACGAGCAGCCGCCAGATCCGCCGCATCTCCGGCGGCAGGTCGGCCGCGATCTGGTCCGCCTCGGCGTGGGCCAGGTCGCCCAGCAGGATCGCGATGCTCTCGCCGAAGCGGGCCGCCGAGCCGCGGCCGCCGGCCTGGCGGTGCAGCAGATCGGCTCTGGTGTGCACCGTCGGCCGGCCGCGGCGCGACGCCGACTCGTCCATCACGTCGTCGTGCACCAGTGCGAACAGGTGCAACAGCTCCAGCGCGGCTCCGACCCGCACCACCTCGGCATGACCGATGCCACGGGCCCGGCCGCTCGCACTCAACCAACCGAGGTAGGCCATCACCGGCCGGATCCGCTTGCCGCCGCTGCGGATCAGGTCCTCCAGCAGGTGCGGCAGGTCCTCGTCACCGAGCACGTCGGCCCGGGTCGAACCCTCGAGCTTGGTCGTCCACAGGTGCCGTAGGTCGGCGAGCACCTCGGTCAACAACCCGTCGACGAGGTCCAGGTGCGCGGTCACCTCCGGCCCGGGACCGGCGTGGCGGAGCGGCACCACCCGCCCCGTGGCGACGTCCGGGCGGTCCGGTACCGCGGTCAACCGCACGGCCTCGACCGTTCCCCGGGCGGACCGGGTGGCTTTTCGTGCATCGGGGCTGGTCACGAGCTCTCCGTCCTGACGATCGATAGACACGACGTCACGGACACGGTGAGGTCGGCAACAGGCTGACTTGCTCGACGGCCCACGGACTGTATGCGAACGGGGTTGCCGATATCGCCGTCACGAGGTCTACCCACTGCACCCAGACCCAATCCATGACTTCGGCTGTATTCGCCTTGATCGCCGCTCGCGGATGCAGCCGGGCGACGTAGACGGGACAGATCTCGTTCTCCTGGATCCCGCTGGCGTCGGTCGCGGTGTAGGCGAAGTCCGGCAGCACGCAGTTCAGGTCGCTGAACTCCGCGCCCAGCTCGAACCGGGCCCGCCGCGTCACCGCGTCCGGCAGCGACTCCGACACCCCCGGGTGGCCGCAGCAGCTGTTGGTCCACACCCCCGGCCAGGTGGTCTTGGACAGCGCGCGTCGGGTGACCAGCACCCGACCGTCGGCGTCGAACAGGTGCAGCGAGAAGGCCAGGTGCAGCGGGGTGGCGGTGGAGTGCACCTCGCTCTTCGGTCGGCTGCCGATCGGCCGGCCGGCCGGGTCGACCAGGACGACGGATTCGCTACTCACGCATGCTCCCGTTGGGGCGAAGGACAAGGCAGGTGAACTCTACGAGCAACGCCAACAACCGCCCGAAACGCAGGTTCACCACCACTCGATCAGCATGACCTCAAGGCGCACCAAGGGTTCCCTCACAATTTGTCGAGTCTCGTCCAAAGTCCCAGATCTGTTCGGTAATCTCCTTATGTCTTCAATTGACTACAACCGGACCGTCGCGACCTGAGTAAGCCCTCGGTACAGATCGTGTCCGAAAGGACAAGATTGTGATCACCGAACGTCGGACCCGTCGCGCCAACGTGGTTCTTCTCGCTGTGGGAACGGCCCTCGCGGCTCTGCTTCTTGGCTGCAGCCCGGACAGCGGCACTGCCAACCCGCCCGGTGCGGGCCCGTCGTCGGCGGGCGGCTCGAGCTCGGGTGCGCCGTCGGCGTCGGCATCGGCGCCGGCCCGGCCGAGCGGCTCCGGGGCGCCGAGTTCCGGTGGCACCCAGTCGTCGGCGCCGCCCGTCCCGTCGGCCAGCCCGGGCAAGCCGACGGCACCCGGTTCCGGCAAGACCGAGCCGGTCAAACCGGTCAAGACCGAGAAGCCCGTCCCGATGGACAAGCCGGCCGACTTCGGCACGGGGCTGTCGCTGCGGCTCACCAAGATCGACTCGGTCAACGGCAAGGCCACCGTGCCGGGGGAGATCGCCGGTCCGGCGATCAAGGTCACGCTGCAGGCGCGCAACTCCTCGTCCAAGGCCATCGGCCTCAACCGGGTGATCGTCTTCGTCTCGTACGGCAAGGACCGCACGCCGGCGTCGGAGCTCAGCGAGGGTGCCAAGCCGTTCCGGGGCAACGTGGCGCCCGGCCAGCGGCTCGACGGCGTCTACCTCTTCAGCGTGCCGAAGGACCAGCGCGACAACGTGCGGATCGAGGTCAGCTACTCGGGTCAGGAGCCGACGGTCGCCTTCGAAGGTGCGATCAAGTAGAAGTTTTTCAGGAATTTTTTGGAATCCAGCACAGCGCGTCGACTTTCCCTCTAACTTTCTCAGCAGGGGAGCGTCGGATGAGGGTCGACGCACAATCAGCTTTTCGGGGGCATCGTGGTTCAATCACGCGTTGGCGCACGCACAAATCAGGGCCGAGTCGGCCCGCGCCTGAATCGATCGGCACGGTCATTGCTGGCCTTGCTGACCGGACTCTTCTTGACCATCGGACTGCTCGTGAGCGGGCCGACCAACCGCGCGGTCGCAGACACCGCGCCCGTGGATCCCAACGATCCGAAGACGCCCGTCACGGTGTCCGACGACGCGCTGCCGACGCCGCAGATCAACGGCGTGGTGTGGAGCACGGTGATCGTCAACAACGTCGTGTACGCCGGCGGCAGCTTCACCAACGCCCGCCCGGCCGGTTCGGCGGCTGGTCAGAACACCGTCCCGCGGACGAATCTGATGGCCTTCGACCTGACCACCGGGGCGCTGCTGTCCTACACCGGCACGTTCAACGGGCAGATCCGCGCGCTGGCCGTGTCGCCGGACAAGACGCGCCTGTACGTGGGTGGTGAGTTCACCACCGTCAACGGGTCGGCCCGGCAACGACTGGCTGCGTTCAGCCTGAACGCCCAGACCGGTGCCCTGGGCGCCCTCGTCGCGAACTTCGCGCCGGCGATCAACTCCCGCGTCGCCGCCGTGGTGGCGACCAACAGCACCGTCTACGCCGGCGGCGACTTCTCGGGCGTGGGCAACCAGACCCGCGGCCGGCTGGCGGCCTTCAACACTTCCGGTGCACTCCTGACCTGGGCGCCCATGGCCGCCGGCGGTGGTGGCGTCGCGGCGCTCACCATCAACCCGCAGGCCACCAAGGTCGCCGTCGGCGGCGGGTTCCTCACGTTGAACGACAGCAACAACCCGGGGTACGGCCTGGGCATGGTCGACGCCGTCACCGGCGCGAACCTGCCGATGGCCGCCAACAGCATCGTCCGCAACGGCACCACGGACGGCGCCATCGACACCCTGACCACCGACGGCACCTACATCTACGGCGGCGGCTGGACCTTCGGGGCCGGCGGCGGAACCATGGAAGGCGTCTTCTCCGCCAGCTGGGACGGCGGTGAGGTGCGCTTCATCAACGACTGCCACGGCGACACCTACGGCGTCACGGTCGTCGGCAAGGTCGTCTACACCGCGGGTCACACGCACTACTGCGAGAACATCGACGGCGTCCGGCAGGGCGCCGGCGGCGTGGGTGACTACCCGTACTTCCGCTCGATCGCGATGAGCACCGAGCCGACCGGCACCGCCACGTGGGAGCCCGACCAGGGCCGCTACACCAACTTCGAGGGCCAGCCGACCCCGGAGCTGCTGCACTGGTACCCGGAGTTCAACACCGGCACCTTCACCGGCCAGTTCCAGGGGCCGTGGTCCGTCGCCAGCAACACCAACTACGTCGTGCTGGCCGGTGAGTTCACTCGGGTGAACAACACCAACCAGCAGGGCCTGACCCGCTTCGCCGTCAGCAGCATCGCGCCGGACCTCAAGGGCCCGAAGCTGTTCAACGCGACCTACCCGCTGAACATCAGCTCGACCGCAGCCAACACGGTGCGGATCAACTGGATGAACAACAGCGACGACGACAACCGCAACCTGACCTACCGGCTCTACCGGGACACCCAGAACGCCGCCGGCCTCAAGCAGACGCTGGTCAAGGAGTTCGACCGGTGGGAGACGGTGACCATGGGGTACACCGACACGAACGTGCCGGCGGGCTCCCATCAGTACCGGGTCGTCGTCACCGATCCGTTCGGCAACGTGGCCAACTCGTCCTGGACGAGCGTCACGGTGGCCGCCACCGGTACCGACAGCGAGTACCTCAAGGCCGTCTACGCGAGCCAACCGACCAACTACTGGCGGATGGGTGAGGCCACCGGTACCACCACGTCGGCCGACCGGGTGGGCTCCATGCCCCTGAATGCCGTCGGCACGACCGTGCCGGTCCGCGGCGCGGCGGGCGCCATCGCCAACGACACCGACACCGCATCCACCTTCACGGGCGTCAACACGAGCTGGACGGCATCCTCCGTGCAGCACTGGCCGTCGGACGTGATCAGCCTCGAGACGTGGTTCAAGACCACCGCGACGGGCGGCCGGATCGCCGGCTGGAGCAACCGCAACACCCAAGGCAACTCGCAGAAGCATGATCGTCAGCTCTACATCGACAACACCGGGAAGCTGAACTTCGGCGCTCGTCCGAACGCTTCGCGGTTGGTCGTGACCAGCCCGGGCGCCGTCAACGACGGCCAGTGGCACCACGCGGTGGGCACCTTGTCCAAGAGCGGTCTGAAGCTGTACCTCGACGGTCAGCAGGTCGGCCTGCGCACGGACGTGACCGTCGGTGAGCACCTCAACATCGGCTACTGGAGGATCGGTGGCGACACCGTCAGCGGGTGGCCGAACGCCGGGACCAACGGCTTCTTCAACGGTTCCGTCGACGAGGTCGCGGTCTACAAGCACGAGCTGCCCGCAGCCCAGATCGCCGACCACTACGCGAAGGGTGCGGGTGCGCCGGTCGAGAACCTGAAGCCGGTTTCGTCCTTCACGACCGCGGTCGACGGCTTCGACGTCGCCGTCAACGGCTCGGCCTCGAGCGACAACGACGGCACCATCGCCTCCTACGAGTGGGACTTCGGCGACGGGGGGACCGACACCGGTGCCACACCGGCGGCGCACACCTACACGACCTCGGGCAACAAGACGATCACGCTGAAGGTGACCGACAACGAGGGCGCGGTCGGCACGTCGACCAAGCAGGTCTTGATCAACACCGCTCCGACGGCCAACTTCACGGCCACCGTGAACGGCAACGTGGTGGCCTTCAACGCCTCCACCTCCACCGACCCCGAGAGCAACATCTCCAGCTACGGCTGGAACTGGGGTGACGGGAGCAACCCGGTGAGCGGGAGCAACCCGTCGCGGAGCAAGACCTTCGCCAACAGCGGCACCTACGACGTCACCCTGACGGTCACCGACGCCGGTGGGCTCACCGACACGGTCACCAAGCAGGTCACGATCGTGGCGCCCAACCGGGCCCCGGTGGCGGCGTTCACCAGCGCCGTCCAGGGTCTCAAGGTGACGGTCGACGGTTCCGGTTCGTCTGATCCGGACGGGGCTGCCGACATCGACAGCTACGCGTGGGACTTCGGTGACGGTTCAACCGACACCGGTGCCACGCCGGCGGCCCACACCTACGCGGCGGGGGGCACGTACGGCGTGAAGCTCACCGTCACCGACAAGGCCGGCTTGAGCACCAGCCTCACTCGGCAGGTCGCCGTGACCGCGCTGCCGCCCGCAGTGGCCGAGGACGACTTCAACGAGGACCGGAGCAACGGTTGGGGCAACGCCGACACCGGCGGCGCCTGGACCGTCGCGGCCAGCAGTGCCGGCAACTACTCGGTCAGCAACGGTGTCGGCAAGATCAACTTGCCGTCCGCCGGAGCCGAACGTCGGATGGCCCTCAACGGTGTGTCCAACACCGACACCGAGGTCCGCGCGGTGCTCAGCCTGGACAAGGCCGCAACCGGCGGTGGCACCTACCTCACGGTCGATCCGCGGGTGCGGACCAACGACCGGTACTTCGCCGACGCTCGCTACCTGAGCACCGGTGGGGTGGAGCTGCGGCTGGGTCGACAGGTCGGTACCACGGAGACGGTCCTGCAGAGCCAGACGGTGACGGGTCTGACCGTCGCCGCCGGTGACAAGCTCAACGTCAAGGTGCAGGCCACCGGGACCTCACCGACCACTCTCCGGGCGAAGATCTGGAAGGTGGGCTCGGCGGAGCCGGCGGCGTGGACTGCTTCCACGACGGACAGCACCGCGTCGTTGCAGGGCGCCGGCGGGGTCGGCTTCGAGGCCTACCTCTCGGGCTCGGCGACGAACGCACCTCAGGTGGCTTCGTTCGACGACCTGTGGGCGGGGCAACCCCAGTAAGTCGACGTAGACGACCGTCGCCCATCCGCAGCAGCGGGTGGGCGACGGTCACGTTTCGGCAACGATCGGTTGCCGGAGTGGGTATTCGACCTTTTCTGGTCAAGGCACAGGTCCGGGGTGCCCTAGAATCTCTTGCGGGGGAGTGTGGCCACAGGGCCGCAACAGGGGAACAAATCGGGGGATTTGAGCCATGCGCTCATCTATGTCTGCACGGGCTGTGGGGGCCCAACCAAATTTCATTCGCCGGATAGCGCTGCTGTGCGCGAGCGTGTTGGCGACGACCACGGCCTTGCTGGCCGTCAGCGCAGGAGTGGCTTCGGCCGACTCCGCGCCCAAGGACCCGAACGATCCGGCGACGCCGACGACCGTCTCGGCGGACGGCTTGCCGACCGCTCAGATCAACGGCGTGGTGTGGTCGCAAGCGGTGGCCAACGACATCGTCTACGCCGGCGGCAGCTTCACCAGCGCCCGCCCGGCCGGTGCCGCCGCAGGCACGAGCGAGACGCCGCGCAGCAATCTCATCGCGTACAACATCAACTCCGGTGAGATGACGTCGTTCGCCCCGGTGGTGAACGGTCAGATCCGTACCGTGGCCGTGTCGCCCGACAAGACGCGGCTCTACATCGGCGGTGCTTTCACCTCCGTCGACGGGCAGCCGCGCAACCGGATCGCCGCCTTCGACCTCGCCACCGGCCAGCTCGTGGCGAACTTCGCGCCGCCGGTGAACTACGAGGTCTACGCCATCGTGGCGACCAACAGCACCGTCTTCGCGGGCGGTGACTTCCAAGACGTCGGCACCAAGGCCCGGGGCTATCTCGCCTCGTTCGCGGCCTCCAACGGCGCGCTGACCGACTGGGCGCCGCAGGCCGGCGGCGGGAAGGTCTGGGCGCTGGCCCTGAACCCCGATGCCACCAAGCTCGTCGTGGCCGGACAGTTCGCCACGCTGAACGGATCGTCCAACCCCGGCTACGGCCTCGGCATGGTCGACACCACCACCGGAGCCAGCCTGCCGATGGCGGCGAACTCCGTGGTGCGCAACGCCGGCTCGGCGGCCGCGATCACGGCCTTGAGCGCCGATGCGTCCGGGGTCTACGGCGCCGGCTACACCTACGGCGGCGGCGGCAACCTGGAGGGCACCTTCTCCGCCGGCTGGGACGGCGCGCTCAAGTTCGTGAACGACTGCCACGGCGACACCTACTCGGTGTACCCGCGTGGGGATGCGCTCTACGCCGTCGGTCACGCGCACTACTGCGGCAACGTCGGCGGTTTCCCGCAGACGCCCGACTGGACCTTCTACCGCGGCATCGCGTTCGGCAAGTCCGCGACCGGCACCGTGATGCGCGAGCCGTACGGCTACGCCAACTTCCAGGGCCAGCCCAGCTCCTCGCCGCTCGCGTGGTACCCGTCGGTCAACGCGGGCACCGTGACCGGCATGAACCAGGGTCCCTGGTCGCTGGCCGGCAACGACGACTACATCGTGATGGCAGGTGAGTTCACCAAGGTCAACAACAAAGCCCAGCAGGGTCTGGTGCGGTTCCCGAAGAAGGAGCTCTCGCCCAACGCCCAGGGTCCGTCGCTGTTCAACACCACGTACCCGCTCAACCTCTCGTCCACCGAAGCGGGCAAGGTCCGGGTCAACTGGGGCACCAACCGCGACATCGACAACGACAACCTGACCTATCGCGTCTACCGCGATGTCCAGCAGAAGTCCGGCCTGGTCTACGAGACCGAGGCGCGGGCTAACTGGTGGGATCCCTACACCATGGGCTACACCGACTCCGGGCTCGCTCCGGGCTCGAGCCACCAGTACCGAGTCGCCGTGACCGATCCGTTCGGCAACATCGCCAACTCGCCCTGGACCACGGTGACCGTCGCCGCGACCGGCGCGGACAGCAAGTACGTGAAGGCCGTCTACGCCAGCCAGCCCGACAGCTACTGGCGGTTCGGTGACACCGGCACGACCGGAGCCGACCGGGTCGGCTCGACCCCGGTGACCTTCGGAGCCGGCGTGACCAAGGGAACCGCGGGCGCCATCGGCGGCGACACCGACAAGGCCGCGACGTTCAGCGGCACGAGCACCGGCATCGCGTACTCGGGCAAGTTGATCAGCCCGCCGAACACGGTGTCGATGGAGGGCTGGTTCAAGACCAACACGATCACCGGCGGCAAGCTCTTCGGCTTCGGAGACAAGCAGACCACCAACTCCGGCAGCTACGACCGTCAGGTCTACATGGACAACGCCGGCAAGATCGTCTTCGGTGTCAACGAAGGCGGCACGGCGACGGTCAGCAGCACCGCGACGTACCGCAACAACGCGTGGCACCACGTCGTCGCGACCCTGAGCGCGACCGGGATGAAGCTGTATGTCGACGGCGCGCTGGTCGGCCAGCGGGCGACGCCCACCTACGGGCAGAACGGTTACTGGGGCTACTGGCGGATCGGCGGCGACAACACCAACAGCTGGCCGCAGAAGCCCTTGAGCAACTTCTTCAAGGGCAGCCTCGACGAGATGGCGCTGTACCACCGGGAGCTGAGCCCGGCCGAGGTGAACAACCACTTCGTCGCCGGCACCGGCGGCAACGTCATGCCGACGGCCGCCTTCACCGAGACCGTCACCGATCTCGGGGTGGCCGTGGACGGATCGACCTCGGTCGACCCGGACGGGACCGTCGCCTCGTACGCATGGACCTTCGGCGACGGCGGCACCGCCACCGGCGCCACGGCGACGCACAACTACGCGGCGGCCGGCACCTACGAGGTCAAGCTGACCGTTACCGACAACGAGGGTGGCACGGCGACGACGACCAAGCAGATCGCGGTCGTCGCACCGAACGTCGCGCCGGTGGCTGCGTTCACGGCCACGGCGCACGATCTCGACGTGTCGTTGGATGCTTCTGCCTCGACCGACTCCGACGGCACGATCGCCACCTACGCGTGGACGTTCGGTGACGGCGGCACGGCGACCGGGGCGACCGCCACGCACAGCTACGCGGCGGGGGGCACCTACGACGTGAAGCTGGCGGTGACCGACAACCGCGGGGGGACCACCAACCTGACCAAGCAGGTCACGGTCAGCCCGCCCAACGTGAAGCCGACCGCTGCCTTCACCAGTACCGGTGCGGCGCTGGAGAAGAAGTTCGACGCAGCCGGATCCGCCGATTCCGACGGAACGGTCGAGTCGTACGCGTGGGAGTTCGGCGACGGCGAGACGGGCACCGGCAAGACGCCGACCCACACCTACGCCTCCGCCGGCAACTACGACGTCAAGCTGACGGTGACCGACGACGACGGCGCCACGGGCACGATCACCAAGTCCGTGGTCGTCTCGCCGCCGAACGCCAAGCCGCACGCCGACTTCACCTCGACCAAGGACGAGCTGAAGCTGACCGTGGACGGATCGGCCTCGACGGATTCCGACGGCACCGTCGACTCCTACGCGTGGGACTTCGGCGACGGCGCCAACGGCACCGGCAAGACGGCCACCCACACCTACCCGGGTGCGGGCACCTACAAGGTGAAGCTCACCGTCACCGACGACGACGGCGACACCGACACCGTCACCAAGGACGTCGTGATCACCGGTCCGCCGGCACCGTTCGTGGTGGATGCCTTCAACCGGAGCGTGACCGGCGGCTGGGGCAGCGCCGATCAGGGCGGTACCTGGGTGCGGTCCGGCACGGCGACCAACTATGCCGTCGCCAACGGCAAGGGCACGATCCGGATGGGATCGGCCGGCGCCGGACCGAGCATCTCGTTGCCGACCGTCTCCTCGACCGACTCCGACATGCGCACCAAGGTGAGCGTGGACAAGCTGCCGACCGGTGGCAGCACGTTCATCGAGCTGAAGCCGCGGATCGTCGGGTCGGACAGCTACTACGTCGACACCAAGTTGCTCACCAACGGCACCGTGACGGTGACGCTGGCGAAGTCCGTCGGTGGTACCGACACGGCGCTGCTGAACAAGACGGTGACCGGACTGACCTACGCCCAGGGTGATCAACTGAACATCCGGGCCCAGGCAGTGGGAACCAACGGCACCACCCTGCGGGTGAAGGTCTGGAAGGTCGGCTCGACCGAGCCCGTCGACTGGACCGCCTCCGCAACCGACAGCGCGGCCTCCTTGCAGGCGGCTGGCGGGATCGGCGTCGGGACCTATCTGAGCAGCTCGGCGACGAACGCGCCTGTCGTCGCCAGCTTCTCGGAGTTGTCGGTTGCTCCTTCGGGCAACTGATCCACAGCCACCTGGCGCTCCCTTCGTGCGGCCCATCACCCTCCGGGGTGGTGGGCCGCACGTCTTTGCGCAGGGACTCCGGCTGGGATCGCCCGGAGCGACAGACGGTCGGCTACTCGACGAACCGCATCCCGGTGGTCGAGGTCGCGTCGCCGGCGTAGCTGGTGTTGGTGTACGGGGCGTAGACCCGCGATGTGACCGTGCCGGCGGCGGTGTCGATCTCCACCAGCCGGACCGGGTTGGTGTCTGGGCTGTGGTAGGTCTGCAACAGGCTGATGATCTTGTTCCCGCCGGTCCCGGTGTCGGTGCGGATGGCCGCCTGCCCGGTGTGGCCGGAGAGGACGAGCTTGATGTTGGGGAAAGCCTTGATCAGGTTGTCGTACAGGTACTGAGGCGAGGTCGAGCCGTAGCCGCCGTTGCTGTTGTCGATCGACCCGCCGCCGTTCAGGTAGGCGTGGGTGACCACGATCACGTTGTGATCGGGATGGGTGCGAACGACTTCCTTCGCCCAGTTCACCGCTCCGGCGCGCGGCCACAGCTCGAGGGTGAGCACGATCCAGTCAACGCCTCCGGCGCTGAAGGTGGCGTACGCGTTGTCGATCTTGTTCGGTTCGTAGGTTCCCTTCACGTTGCCGAACCGCGACACCGGGAACGCTCGGTTGTAGGCCGAGGTGTTCCGAACCGTGAGACTCGCGTCGGCGCCGGGGCAGGCTGAACCGCCCACGCACACCGCGGCCGTGTCGTGGTTGCCGACGGCGCCGGCCCACGGCACCGCCGCCTCGAGCGGCTTCATCTCCGCGCTGGCCTTGTCGAACTGACTCGGCACCACGTTGCCCCAGTTGACCAGGTCGCCGATCTGCATGGCGTACCGCAGGTCGAGGGCCGACTTGTTGCCGGCCAACCAGGTGGACCGGTTCCGCATCCGGGTGTCGCTGGAGTTGACCACCTCGTCCTGGGTGTCGGGAATCACCGCGATCGAGAACTTGGTGTCACCCTCCGGTGCGGGCGGCGGCTGCGGCGGCTGCGGGGGCGGCGTCGTCGGATCGGGTTCGGTCGGGTTCTGCGGACCGTCCGGAGCCGCGGCGTAGAAGGCGGCCTTGTCGCGCTGCCAGCCGTCGCCGACCAGCTTGGCCACCTCGCTGCCGGTCGCCATCCGATAGACGCCGCCCTTCTCGAGGCGCTCGACGGCGGCCAGGCAGTCGACCTTGTTCGTCGCAGCGTAGAAGTCGAGCGACTCCTGCTCGTAGCCCTCGTCGACGAGCCCGGCGACGTCGGCACCCGGGGTGGCCCAGACGAACTGCCCGTCCTTGTACATCCGGTAGACCGGCGTCAGTCCCGCCTCGGCGGAACGGGCGACTCGAGCCACCACACCACGGTCCTCGGTGAACCCGAAGCGGGCGGCCCCGCTGGCCTCGCTCCCGGACCTGGTCAAGAGGTTGGCCCGGCTGTCCGGGTTCACCCGTTGGAACAGGCTCTCCGTGAAGCTGTCGCAGTTGCTCGAGTCCGCCGCGTCGGCTGTCCCGGCACCGACGACGCACGTCGTCGCGACGACCAGGATTCCAGCACCAGCTGCGAGAAGGCGCGCACGCCGACCTGCCATGTATCGCTCCCTGCGTTGGGGACGCCCCGAGGCGACCGGCCCAGATCGCGGCCACCGAGGGCGGCCGTCGTTACCAAATCGAGATCAATCAAGCACACCGGGACCAGAAAAGACAACTTTCAACGAATTCTTATGTGACCCGTACTGCTAAATCGGCTCTTCTGGGGCAGGTGGGGCACCTGAAACGTGCCGTGGCCGGGCCGGCGGGCGGCATGGCCGAAACTGGACAACGACGTGACCGATGAGATATCGAGATGGTTACGATTCGGCCTCGAGCAGCTGCTCCGGCCGTTCGGGACCCGGACCGACGTTCGGCGATCAAGCTCGTCCCCCAGCGATGATCATCGAAGGAGAAGTGCGACATGACCCCCACCCTCGCGCACGGTTCGCGAAGTTCGAGCAGGAAGCGAGCCGTTCTGCGGAGCGCGATCGCGATCATGAGCCTGCTGGCCTGGTGTGCGCTACCGGCCTCGACGAGTAGCGCTGCCACGACCCTCGCCGTCGACCACGACACGGCTCGCGGCCGGATCAAGGTCGAGAACGACGTCCTCAAGCTCGAGTTCGGCTACAAGGGCGAGGCCAAGACGAACTACAACCAGAGCGGCGGGAACCTCTACAGCTACGTCGACAAGCGCTTCTCCACCAAGAACATCATCTCGGTGTGGAACGGTGGATCCGCCGACACGAAGGCGTACGCCTCCGGCGCCGGCGGTATCGGCAGCACCCAGACCTACGCCGTTCCCTCCATCGGTTCGGTCGATGGCTCGGACTACAAGTACGCGCTGGCCGACAACGCCGGCGACGCCAGGATCGCCTCGACGCCGACTGTCTCCCGGTTGGCCGACGGCAGGATCCGGTTGGTGTTCGACGTCGTGGTCAGCAACCAGGATTGGTCACCGTCCTACGACTGGTACAGCGTGCGCAAGGAGTGGTTCGTGGCACCGGCCGGTTCGGTCACCTTCCGGCAGACCTGGCGCATCCTGAAGACCGGCTACTTCTCCGAGCCGGCCACCCGGCAGCAGATCAGCACCATGTTCACCAAGATCGGCAGGTACGGTCACACGTGGTCCGACGACGTGGCCGGCCGGCCTGGCGCCAACAGCCTGCAGAACCCCGCGAATCGCTGGTACACCTGGACCCCGCGCCCCTCGTCGGTTCAGGAATGCAACGCTCCCGACGGTGAGGGGGGCTCGCAGGACGCCGTGCACGCGGACTACAACCGCTTCTACGGCGGCGTGGACTTCGAGTTCTGGTTCCGGCCCTACGCCGGCGGGCGCGGATTCGAGAGTCTCGGTCTGTACCGCCTTGGCTACGGCGCGTTCGGCCGCTCCGAGGGCTCGGTCGCGAACGAGATCTGCCACCACAACCGGACCTCCATCGGCGACGGAGCCGACGCCTACAACCTCGGGATCCTCGGCTGGTGGGGCGGTGACGGTGCGGCTCGGGATCGTTTCAAGCAGTTGACCGCGGGCACCACCTGGACGGACAGTTTCGCCATGGATGCCCGTCGCGGCAGCTAGTCGAGGCGGTCCCCGGTCGGGGCTGTTGGGCCCCGACCGCCACGGGTCAAGCGATCCAGGCTCCGAGGTGCCTGGTCCCGACGGGAACACCGGCCAGCGCGGCAAGATCATCGGGAAGGGGTTGCGCGGTCTTGGCCACCAGGCCGGTGAGGATCGGTCGCGCTCGGTAGTCGTCGGTGAGCAGCGGCGTCCCCTCGAGCATCGCGCCGGCATCCTCCTGGTGCACGGTCCGCCGGAACTCCTCCACCGTCCGGAACACGTACGGATCCTTGTCGCGTCGCGACCAGACCACGATCCACTTGGGCGAGCCTGCGTCCGGCCGCTCGTAGACGTTGCCGAGTGCGGTGACGTCCATCTCGGCTGCGGTCCAGCGACCGCTGAAGTCCTCGACGCACAACAGGCAGTTCCGGGCCGGGTCGATCGATGCCGGGGCGGGAACGGTTCCTGAGTTGACGATGACGTTGTTGCGGATGGCGACACCCTGGGTCTTCCAGTCGAGCTCGGAGTCCGGGTCTCGGTAGCTGCCGTTCGGATCCAGATCGCGGCTGTCCTGGACGACGTTGATCGAGCGGTTGTTGTCGACGAACGTGTTGTTCCAGACCCGCACGTCCTCGGAGTCGTTGATCTTGATCCCGTTGTCGCGGTTGCGGGCGATGACGTTGCCGACCACGGTCGCCCGGCCGGAGATCTCGATCGAGACACCGTGGCCGGAGTTGCCGATCACCCGGTTGTTGATCAACGTGATCCCGGCCACGGACTCGTCGAACCAGACGCCGTTGGCCAGGTTGTCGACGAAATCGCTGTCCCGCACCGTGATGTCGGACGAGCGACCGATCTTGATCCCGCCGGCGGCCGGGGACTGGTTGAACCGCTCGATGTTGTTGTTGCGGGCGCTGACGTGATCGAGATAGAGCCGGTCGGCGCCCGTCGCGCTCAGCCCCATCATCCCGTTGCGCTCGAGATCGACGTGGCGCAGCCGCACGCCGCTGCTCAACACGTGGACGCCGGTGGTCGCGTTGTCCGACACCGACAACTGGTCCAGCACGACGTCGGACGCCTCGATCGTGATGGCACCCATGTGCGGGACGGAGGATGCGTAGTGGCGCACGCCGATACCGCGGATCTGGACCTGCGGACTGCGGACGCGCAGGGCACGGGTCAAAGTGCTGGCGGTGACCAGGTGGGAATCGGGGTCGTCGCCGAGGAAGAGCTCGTCACTGACGTAGTCGACGTAGAACTTCCCGGGCTCGACCTCGTCCTTCGAGCCGACCTGGTCCAGCCGTTCGCCGTCGATCCACACCTGGTCGGGGTGCGCCGCCATCGGGTACTGCGGGTTGACGAACTGCCAGCCGGCCTTGGTCCCGTCCGGATCGCCCCACTTGTAGGTCGGACTCGAGTCGAAATCCGCGGTCCAACCCGGCGAGACCCACAGATCTCCAGCCTGTTGCCAGTTCTCGACCGGCTCGGCGCCGTCGAGCCACACGGTCTCGTTAGGCGCTGCGGTGATGATCAGGCCCGGCCGGTTCTCGATCTTCAGCGCCTCGCGGTAGGTGCCGCCGTGGACGACGATCTTGTCGCCGGCGTTCGACTTCTTGATCGCGGCCTCGATGGTCTTGAGCGGTTCCTTCTCCGACCCGGCGGCGTCGTCAGCGCCGGACTCGGCGACGTGGATCGTCTGGGCCTTGTCCGTCTTCGCGTGTGGGGGAGCACTGGGGCCCTCGGCCTGGGGACCCGCCGTCCGAGTGGACTGCATCCAGGCGAAGGCCATTCCGCCGCCGACGAGAATCAACAGCGAGGCGACGATGATGGCCCACGTGCGCGCGTGCAGGCGCCGAAGGCGGCCTCGTTCCATTGATTCCTACTCACGGCCCAGTGGACCATCCCCGTAGTGGTAGTTCCTCATATCATACCTGCTGATCGAGACGCGCGGGGCCGTCGCGTCAGGTCGGTCCGCCGGGGCACCGACGGTCAGCGGGTAGGCCCTTCGGTTCGCCGCCGCCGCCAGTAGCGGGGGGCCATGGCGGAGCCGTCGATGGTCTCCAACCGGCCGGCGCGGTTCAGCGTGTGCAACCGGCGGCCGGGCCACCAGTCGCCCGGCGCCAGCCGGGCGAGGACGCGCTGCTCGAAGTGGTCGTCGTCCAAGGCCGTGATCTCCGCGACGGCCAGGGCCGTCCCGTAGCCCGACCGCCCGTCCTGCACCGGACGCAGCAGCCGGCCGCCGTGGCTCTCGACCCGGCCCGCGGGGCGGGCGCTGGCGATGTCGATCAGGACCGGGTTGCCGCGGTGCGGGTGCCACGGCCCCGTCAGCTGATCGGCGTGCCACAGGTGCAGCGCGTCGGAGAACGAGCCGCCGGACCGCACGGTCGCCGTCATCCACCAGCGTCCGGCGTGCTGGAACACGGTGGCATCGCTGGCCGCCGTGTCCGCCACGAGCGTGCTCACCAGAGTCCATTCGTCGGGGAAGCGGACCGCGCGGTACAGCTCGATCGTGCCCGCCTCGTTGGTCTCGGGGATCATCCAGATGTCGCCGGCGTCCTCGAGCACGAAGGGGTAGGACAGGTGGACGCGATGGTGCAGCACCGGAGTGGGTACGTGGGTCGGGCCGTCCTCGTCGAACCGCACCACGGAGATGACGCCCCGACCGAGACGGTGCTCGAAGTCCTCGACGAACAGGTACAGCTCGCCGTCGTGGACGAACGGGAACGGGTCGGCGTAGAAGCGGAGGCCGTCGTCCGGCAGGACCCGCCAGTTCCGGGGAGGGTCGTCGGGTCGCTCCAGCAGCCCCGCGCCGTCGACGAAGCGCCAGCCGACGCGCCAGTGCGGCGCCCGGTAGAGCGCTCGGTAGCCGCGATGGGCGATCGACCCCGCGAGCTGGCCGAACGCGTGCCGGCCGAGTGAGCGCGGACCGCCCGCCTCGGGCGCCGGCAGGGGTGCGGGGTCGCTCGGCGGCAGCCCCCGAACCGTCTCGACGATCAGCGTCGTGGTGCCGGCGAGCAGGTCCGCGAAGGCGGCGGAGAGGACGCCCGGCGTCTCACTGCCGGGTCTCGCCGTCCCCAGGACGGTCCCCGGGCCGTTGACGAGCGACACGAGCGGTGGCTGTCCCCGGCGGAGCGCCTCGATCGCCGCCGCCTCGCCCGGCCGGCCGTCGAACAGCAGCCGCCAGGTCCGGTCGTCCTCCACGCCGTGGTCAGGCTCGGCGGACAGGTCCAGCCGGATGTCGGGGTCCTCGTCGAGCTCGACCGTCCAGCCGGCGACGACGACCTGGTCGATCCGCTCACCGAGCCCGCCGGGGGTGCGGTGCAGCACCCGTTCGAGGGCGAAGATCCGCTCGATCGGGTCGGCGCCGCGCCGGAAATCGGGCCCCGCGAGCATCGTCACGCCGACCTGGGTGTCGGGGATGGAGGACAGCCGTTCGATCAGCTCCAGGTGCCACCGACGCAGCGACGTGTCGGTCAGCCGCACCTCGATCTTCATCGTCCACTCCTCGGTTCATATCTCGGCGGTGGGCGTTCGCTAAGGCGGGCATCGCGCGGGAGACTGTGTGTATCCGTACCGCCGGGATACTATTCGCTTGCAGCTGAGTTACCTCGTGGGGGCCGGAATGCGCAGTTTCCCATTCGTCGAGGTGGAGCAAGGGGTCTAGAGCATGTCGTTCGTCGAGTACGTGGCGCTCCTACAGCGGCGTTGGCGGATCTGGACGACCATGATCGTCGTCGGGCTGTTGGTGGCCCTCGGATTCAACTTCTTCTCGGAGCGGCAGTACAGCGCCGTGGCGACCTCCTTCGTGAACGTCGTCGAGACCGGCACGCCCGGTTCGAGCAACATCTTCCAGGGCTCGCAGTTCGCCGTCTCCCGGATGGCGTCCTATGCGGCCCTGAGCTCGAGTCCGGACGTTCTCCAGCCGGTCATCAGCAAGCTCGGCCTGTCCTACTCGCCGCGCGAGCTGCGACAGCTGGTGGACGTCAGCAGCCCGGCCGACAGCGTGCTGCTCCGCGTCTCCGCGGAGAATCCCGATCCCCGCCGGGCCGCGGCCATCGCCGACGAGGTGTCCCGCCAACTCGGTCTGGTGATCGAGAAGCTGGAGACCCCGAGGGGTCGGAATGCTTCGCCGGTCAAGGTCACGCTGATCCAGCCGGCGGACGTGCCGGTCTCGCCGTCGTCTCCGCGGGTCTGGCTCAATCTCCTGCTGGGACTCGTCGGTGGTGCGGCGCTGGGGTTGTTGGTCGCGCTGCTGCGGCACGCACTCGACCGGCGGCTCAAGACCGCTGACGACATCCGCGCCATCACCCACGTCGCCCCTCTCGGGTCGACGGTGTACAACCGAGCGGCCAAGCGCGACCCGCTGGTCGCCATGAACCATCGCTCACTGGACGCCGAGCGCTATCGGACGATCAGGACCGCGTTGAAGTTCGCCGACGTGGACCACGAGCTGCACCACTTCGTGATCAGTTCCCCGATGCCGGGCGAGGGCAAGACCAGCGTCGCCTCCAACCTGGCCATCAGCTGGGCGCAGACCGGAGCGCGCGTCTGTCTGGTCGACGCGGGGCTCCGTCGGCCGATGGTTTCGAAGATCTTCGGTATCGACAAGGAAGCCGGTCTCTCGGACGTGCTCGTCGGCGACGTGGAGCTCGACGACGTGCTGGTGCCCTGGAACGACGGCCTGCTGACCGTCCTGCCGGCCGGGTCCCTGCCGCCGGATCCGGCGGCGCTGCTGGGCTCCGCATCCATCGCGAAGCTCGTCTCCGACCTGCGTACCCGCTTCGACATCGTGATCTACGACTCCGATCCGCTGGTCGCGGTCCCCGATGCAGCCCTGTTGGGTCGCAGTCTCGACGGGATGGTCCTGGTGGTCCGCGCCGGGTCGACGACCCGGGATCAGTTGTCGGCCAGCCTCGACACGGTGCGCGAGGCCCGGGTGACCCTGCTCGGCACCGTGCGCTTCGGGGCGAGGAACCAGACCGGGACCAACGCCTACTACTCGGTGTCGAGCGACTGGCGGCGCACCGAGTTGACCAAGCCGGCAGCCGATGGTCGAACCGCAGCTGATCGGTCAGCGGCCGATCAGTCCACCTCGGGCTCCTAGCGGCCGGCTGGGCTCAGCCGGGATCGGGTGGATCCCGCTCCACGATCCGGTTGGCGAACATCGCCATGGTGAAGAAGACGATGAAGGCCGGGGCGGTGTCGAACAAGCCGCTCTCGAGCACGCCGACGAGGCTCACGAGCAAGATGAGGGCCGCCACCAGTGACCGCTGCGGGGCCGGCAACCTGAAGGCCCGGATGATCGAGGCCAGGACGAAGAGCAGCAGGATCGCCCCGCCGATGTAGCCCACCTGGATCAGGGCCGACACCCACGAGCTGTCGAGGATCTGCTCGTTGCGGTACATGGCGGTGACCGGGATCTGCTTCAGGGCCAGTCCGCCGCCGAAGAGCTTCTGGGGCAGCGTGTCGGCGTAGTCGAGCGCGGCCCGCCAGGCCACCGTGCGCGAGTTCAGGGTCGCGACCTCGGCCAGGTTCCCACGACCGGCGAAGGCCGCGACGTACGGCGTGAGCACGCTCACCGCGATCAGGGCCGGGACCGCGATGGCGACGGTCGCGATCACCCGGGGTGGAACGCGGGGCGCCATGATCAACAGCAGCGCCATCATCACGACCAGGACCGCCAGCCCGGTGCGCGATCCGGTGAGCCAGATGACTCCGAGGAGGGGCACGATGGCGAAGAACTCCGGGCGCGAGCCGATCCCCTGGACCGATTTCCAGAACAGGATGAGGACCGGGACGCTGACCAGGAGGCAGATCTCGTTCGCGTTCAGGGGCGGGATGCCCCCGTACAGGCGGCCCGTCTCGGCCAGCGACCCGACTCCGGTGATCGCCCCGAAGCCGGCCAGTGCCAGCATCGCGCTGCTCATCGCGCTCAACAGCGTCTGCCACGGGTAGGTCACCGTGAGCAGGATCAGGGCGAAGGCGAGCAGCGCGAGTCGGCCGGCCAGCACGATGGTCGGGAACCCGTCCCCGTTGATCACTCCGCCGACCACCGAGATCACGAGATAGCCGCAGAGCCAGAGCGCCGGCGTCGCCCGCATCCGCGCCCACGCCTCTGTCGACCGGCGCATCATCAGCGCGATCACCACCGCCAGCACGGTCAGGGCCGCCTTGGTGACGACGACGAAGTCCAGGCCACCCGAGAAGTAGGTCCCCCGCCGCCACGCCACCGACGAGACGACCAGCAGCAGGCAGGTCAAGAAGAGCGGGAAGTTCTTCAGGGTGAAGGCACGCACCACCCGAGCGGGCTCGACGACCTGCGCAGTGCGTTCGAGCAGCCGGGTGGTCACGCCGACGCGCCCGCCGAGACCAGCCGAGCGGAGCGTGCCGCCGGGCGGAGCAGCACCTGCCGGCACAGCACCCCGCCGATGAACGATCCGATGGAGAGCAGCCACGGCGTCCAGATCGGAGCCACACCCATCGCCATCACCACCACGAGTACGAGCACCAAGGACAGCACCGAGTCTACGAGACGGATGAGGAGCACCCAACGCTGCTGGCCCTGGACCGCCGACAGGCTGCCGTACGGCAGGACCGCGGCGCAGGAGGCGGCGTAGCAGGCCCAACCCAGCGTCGCCACCAGACTGAGCTGGTAGTCCCCGGCCGTCAGCAACCAGCCGAACTGGGGGATCAGGACACCGGCCAGGCCACCGATCAGGACCGACCCCACCAGCATGACGGTGGCGGCGCGATCGGCCCGGCGCAGCAGGAGGGGGAGACCCTTGGCGCGGTCGGCGGCGTAGGAGGAGAACAGGTAGGAACCGATGCCCTGGACGAGCAGCATCGCCGGTGCGACGAAGACGCGGGCCGCCTCGAGCTCCCCGACGGCGGCCGCACCCGCGCTGATCAGGACGAGGCCACGGGCCGCGTTGAGCATCGTCGGGCGCACGAACTGCTGCAGCGCCCGCCAGGAGCCGTAGTTCACCACGGCCCGCCAGTTGCCCCAGGTCCGCCAGTAGATCTTGCGCTCGGGGGCAGGCAGCCTCACGACAGCGAGCGCGCCGGCCACCAGCTGGCCGATGGCGAGGGCGATCAGGAAGTGGTCGAGGCCCAGCGGTCCCGCCAGTCGACTGAGCAGGAGGAAGGTGAGCATGGCCACGAATCCGACCGAGTCGATGAAGACCAGGCTCCAGAACCGGAGGTTGGCCATCAACAGCCGGCGTCCGAGGTCGGCGGCGACGAAGGCGGCGAGGGCGACCGCGAACAGGGCTGCGGAGTCGGGGGGCAGCCAGAACACCGCGATCCCGAAGGCGATCAGCGCCAGCGCCGCCGTGACCACCCAGCCCAACCGGAACAGCCCGGTGCGGATCTCCCGGTCCTGACGATCCAGGACCGTCAGCGAATCACCGAGCAGACCGGTGGTCAGCGCCGTGGCCATGATGATGGTGCCGAACAGCAGCGCGTAGTAGCCGAATCCCGTGGGCCCCAGCTCCCGGCTCGCGAACACCTGCAGGACGAAGCTGCTGAGCGCCAGTGTCACCTGGCCGGCGAGGGCCCCCATGGCCCTGGTCGGCAACCGGTTGGCGACCTTAGTCAGAAACGCGCGCAACGTCGATGCCCCCGGTCCCGATCGGCCGACCGTCGTGACGCCTGCGACCCGACACAGTGCCTCGTTGACTGTAGCCCGCCTGCAGCCGTCGCAACAGCGACTCGTAACCCGTGGTCACGTCCTCCCACCGGTAGTTCTGCCGGGCCCGCTCCCGGGCTCGATCACCCTGCCGTTGCATCTCGTCGGGGTCGGCCTCCGCGAGCTCGAGGATCGGGGCGAGATCGGCGGCACCGCCGAAGAAGGAGCCGGTGTCGCCGAGCACCTCCGCGGTTGAAGTTCACGTCGTAGGCGATCACGCCGGTCCCGGCGCCCATCGCCCGCAGCAACGAGGGGTTGGTGCCGCCGACCGAGTGACCGTGCAGGTAGCTGAGGGCGTTCGCGTACAGCTGGTCGAGCAGCTCGGCGTCCCAGATCCCGCCGAGCAGCTTGATCCGCGGATCGGCCGCGGCGATCTCGGAGATCGTCGCGGTGTAGTCGTCGGAGTACGGGGCGGAGCCGACGACGACCAGCGGCCTGGTGGCAGCCGACGCCGCGTATCCGCGGACGATCTCGAGGACGTGGTTCTCCGGCTCGAACCTGGCCACGACGAGGTGGTAGCCCGCCGGCTGCAGCTCGAGCTCGGCGATCCGATCGTGCTGCGGATCGTCCTGCACCGGAGCGCCGTAGCTCAACAGCTCCGTCGGTGCGCCGAACTCCTCGGCGTAGTACTCCGCGATGCCGGCCGCGTCCGCGATCAAGGCGTCGGCCCAGCGGACGGACAGGGCCTCGACGCCGCGGTAGTAGCGCCGGCCGGCACCCTGCCACTTCGTGCGCCGCCACTCGAGGCCGTCTACGTGCACGGCCACCGGGATGCGACGGGCGTGCAGGAGCGGGACGAAGGGTGCGTTGGCGGCGTTGAAGACGATCGCGACGTCGGGCTTGCGGCGCTGGCGCAGCACCGATGCCACGGACAAGAAGGTGTGGCTGAGCGTCTCCAACGACTTGCGTCGAGCCGCCGGCAGGTGCACCAGCTCCATCCCGAGGTAGCGGTCCAGCCGCGGCTCGGCGCCACCCCGGCAGTACACGACGACCTCGTGGCCCCGGTCCGCCAGCCGTCGCCCGATCTCCTCGACCGCGGTCTCGAAGCCGCCGTAGCGGGCCGGCACGCCGCGGGTGCCGATCATGGCGATCCGCATCGGGTCGGTCGCCTCGGTTTCAGTTGGCATGGTCGAGAGTGCGGAGCTCGCGGCCCCACCGCCGGAGGACGACGCCGGAGACGAGGAAGTTCGCCACGAACATCGCCGAGTAGAAGACGAAGAAGATCAGCGGCCAACCGAGGAGGACGAACATCCAGCAGAAGACGCCGTAGTCGGTCGGCAGCAGGACCCACCGCCGTAGCGGGTGCTCCGGCGGCGGTTCGACTCCGTCGACGATCGCCGAGGGGCCGGCCGCCCCGTGCAGCTTGCGCAGCAGGGGCATCGTGACGACGCCGAAGTAGATCGTGATGTCCACCACCAAGAAGACGATGGGCACCAGCAGCCAGACCTTGTCGATCGGGGCGAAGCGATAGAGCGAGATCAACACGGCGAGATGCAGGCAGAGGGTCTTCACGCAGTCGACCGTGTGATCCAGCATCTCCCCGCTCAGCGAGCCACCACCACGAAGCCGTGCCAGCTGCCCGTCGACGGAGTCCATCACGTACCCGGCGGCCAGCAGGACCGCGACCGCCAGTCCCAGCAGCGGGGACGGTCGAACGGCGGCCAGCAGCAGGAGTCCGGTCGCGGACAGCACCGCGCTGACGAAGGTGGCCTGGTTCGGTGTGATCCCCCACAGGTGCAACGCGGCCGCCACCCGCCGACCCAGCGGCCGGTTGACGTGACGGGAGTACGCAGCAGTGCCACGGGGCGGCTTCTGCGCCTTGAGCAGAGCCTCCAGATTGTCGGCGTAACTCGGCCGATCACCAGTGAGCACCGGAGTACCCATCCTCTTCTCCTGGGGTACTAGGAAGATCACTCGATCCGGACTTCTCGACCCGGAAGGAGGGTGCAGCGCGTTCATCCAGAAGCGCTGGAACGGGAACCAGGATAAATCATCGACTGGTCGTACGCAGGTTGAACTTCCGGTATCCTTGAAGCAGTCAACTTCGGGGGGATGTTTTGACTAAGATAGTGGGCTACGCGCCGGGCGCGTACGACCTCTTCCATATCGGTCACCTGAACGTGCTGAAGCACGCCAAAAGCCAGTGTGACTACCTTATCGCCGGTGTGGTGAGCGATGAGATGTGCCAATTGACCAAGGGGACGACGCCGTTCATCCCGCTCGCCGAGCGGTTGGAGATCGTGCGTCACATCCGGTTCGTGGACGAGGTCCACGCCGAGACGGTGCCGGACAAGCTCGACACCTGGGAGATCCTGCGTTTCGACCGGATCTTCAAGGGCGACGACTGGCGCGGTACGGCCAAGGGCGCGAAGCTCGAGAGCGACTTCGGAGCCGTCGGAGTCGAGGTCGTGTACTTCCCGTACACGATGCACACGTCCAGCAGTCAGCTGCGGCGGGCACTCTCGGCCGTCGGTGAACCCGTAGCCGCTGCCCGCTAGGGCCGCGTTCAGGCGACGACGTCGCCCTCGGTGATCATCGCTCGACCAGCTGGTCGAGCACATCGCAGACCTCGGTCTGGTAGCGCTGCAACGAGAAGTTCGCGACCGCGGACTCCCGGCCCTGCCGGGCCAGGCGCTCGGCCAGGTCCGGATCTTCGAGTACGCGGCGTGACCGCTGCCGCCATGGACTCGGGATCCTCGCTGGGCACGAGCAGGCCCGTCTCGCCGTCGGTGATCGTTTCCAGATGTCCTTGCAGCGCCGTCGCCACGACCGGTCGCTGAGCGAGCTGCCCTTCGACGACGGCGTTGCCGAACGACTCACCCAGCGACGGGGCCAGCACCACGTCTGCGCGCTCGAGCGCGGGCCAGATCGGTGAGGTGTAACCGGCGAAATTCACGGCACCATTGAGATCTGGGCGCTCGGCGCGTTCTTCGAGTTGAGTCACGAACCACTCCATGCCCTCGACCGGCGTGCCGCAGAGGTCGAGGGCCACATCGTGTCCGGCCGCCCGCAGGATCGCCGTCGCCTCGAGGGCGACGTCGGGAGCTTTGCGCGGGGAGAGCCGACCCACCACCACGAGTCGGGCGGGGTCGCGGCCGGCGCTGGTGGCGGTGGGTTCGATCGACGGTCCCTCGACACCGTTGGGCACGCGACGCAATCGCGGCCGGAGCCGCGGCACCACGTCCACGATCGTCGTCTCGGTGGCGAAGCTGTTGACGATCACGACCGGGGCCAGCAACAGCGGCAGCGTCAGGCCACGCCGGACGTTGCGGGAATCGCGCGACTCGGCCTCGTGCACGTGGCACAGCGTCGGCACCCGGGCGATCCGGCCGGCGAGCAACCACCACGGCAGCGTGACGGTGTTGACGTAGAGCGCAGTCGGGCGGATCCGACGGATGGCGGCCACCATGCGTGGCAGGCTGCGGGCGGCCGACGCGGCCAGCGAGACGAGGCCGGACCCTGACGCACTTGCGCGCCGCAGGACAGGGAAGTCGAGCTCGACGAGCTCCGCGCCGAGATCGGTGAGCCGGGACGAGAGTCGTCCCGGCGCGTTGGCGGCGACCACCACCCGCCACCCCGCTGCCACCAGGCCCGCCACACTCTGCAGCATCTGCAGGTCCGAGCCGTAGGCCTCCAGTGAAGGTGTGGCCACCAGCACCGTGCGGGTGGGGTGCTCTGACATCGGCAATCCCTTTCGACCCCCGGCTCAAGGGGGTCCGGGGCGGATCCCGATCCTAGAGCACCCCGGCTCAGCGTGCGCCGCGCTTGGCCATCACGGCCGATGCGGTCTTCCACAAGATCAACAGATCCAAGGTGAACGACCAGTTCTCGACGTAGCGCAGGTCGAGACGCACCGCGTCGTCACCCTCAAGATCGGACCTGCCGCTGACCTGCCACAGGCCGGTCAGGCCAGGAGTCACCAGGGAGCGCCGGCTGGCCTCGCTGGGCATCTGGGCCAGTTCGGCGGCCAGGTGCGGGCGCGGACCGACGAGTGACATCGTCCCGTTCAGCACGTTGAACAGCTGCGGCAGCTCATCGAGTGAGTAGTCCCGGAGGAAGTGGCCGAGCTTGGTGATCCGCGGGTCCCGAGCGAGCTTGAACAAGCCGCCCTTTCCTTCGTTCATCGCCATCAACTCAGCTTTGCGCTGTTCGGCGTCGACGCTCATCGAACGGAACTTGAACATGGTGAAGCTCTCACCGCCGCGGCCGACCCGGGACTGACGGAAGATCACCGGGCCGCCGTCCTGCAGTTTGATGGCGATGGCGATGCCGAGCAGCACCGGTGAGATGACGAGCAGTCCCAGGGAGGTGAGCACGACGTCGAACGTCCGCTTGACCAGCCGCCGCCAGCCCGTGAAGTGAGGCTCCTCGATGTGCAGCAGCGGCACGCCCATGACCGGCCGGATGTGCATCCGGGGCCCGGCCACCTCGACGAGGCCGGGATCCACCAGCATCTCGACCCCCGACCCCTCCAGGGCCCAGGACAGTTCGCGCAGGTAGCTGTACCGAGTGGCGTCATCGGTCGTGACGGCCACGGCGTCGCAGTCGATCCGACGGACGACGTCGGCGACGTCGCGCAGATCTCCGAGGACCGGAAGTCCCGGTACCGGCGTGCGGTCCATGTCGGGCTCCGGCAGGAACGCGCCGATGATCTTCATCCCGGCCTGGGACTCACGATCGAGCCGCTCGCGCAGGTTCTGGGCGGCGGTCCAACTTCCCACCACCACGACGTTGCGGACGTTGCGGCCCTGCTGCTGCTGCCGGTGCAGCAACTTGCGGGCCGTGAACCGGACGGCCAGGCTCAAGATCAACGCGGTCGGCGCGGCAACGACGCTCAACGTGAGCAGGGCTCGCATGTCGAGCAGTCCGGCCGGGAACGCACCGGCGACGATCACGGCAACGGCGGCGCGGAGCACACCGCGCAGCTCATCGGACCCGACGCCGACGAAATTGCGTTGGTAGCCACGGAAGACACCGATCAGCGCCGGCCACACGACCGCACCGATCAGGCCGAGCAGGATCAGCGTCGTCGGCGGTTCGCTCAAGGTGTTGCTGAACGAGGCCGGGATGACGGCAGCCAGCGCACCGACCACCGCATCGGCCAGCGCCGTACCGGCGATGTAACGCCGACTCCACGCCAGGAACCGCTTGCGCTTCGGCGTCTCGACCGGCGCTGCGCTCGGCAGTGCCGGTTCCGGCAGCAGGTGCAGATTGGGCCGCGACCCCAGCCGGATCGTCGGCGCGTCGTCCATCAGCCCCGAGGCATCCGCCTCGCGCAGGACGGTGCCGATCCCGACGTCATGTAGATCGAGACGGGTCGTCGTCAACCCGTCGATGTTCTTTCCTGCTTTTGCCCCCGCAGTGGGCGCAAACAACAGCCCCTCTGATCCCGCCATCCCCAACGACTCCCCCGAGTACGCCAATCGCCGCCCCCCGCGACGACCATGCAACTTGACCAGTCAGGGGTGAGCTTCGCTCCAACCGCAGCCGACTCGTCACAAGTGAGGAGATGGTTACGCTGATCTAGATACCCCCGAATCAGATCAAGCTCTGTGAGCGTATCGCGTGGGAACAAACCAATTCGGCGACGAGATCAAATCGTGACCTTTACCGGACGTGGGCTTCCTCACATCCATTCGTCGAACTTCTGGGGAACTTTCCGTTCACACATCGAAGTCGACCTCGAGAGTAGCTCCGAGCGGCACGGACTGGCAGGCGAGTCGGAAGCCGGCGTCGAGGTCGTGCGGCTCCAGCGCGAAGTTCTGCCGCATCTGCACCGCGCCAGCCAGTACGCGGATCCGGCAGGTGCCGCAGACCCCGTTCCGGCAGGCGAACGGCGCGTCGGGCCGGGCCGCCAGTACCGCGTCGAGCACGGTGCCACCCGCAGGCAGCTCGGCGGATCCGCTGCGGCCGTCGAGCCGGAAGGTGATCGTCGCGGCCTCACCGCGGGGGGCGGCTGCGAGGGGCGGCGTCGACGGTTCGCCGGTGAAGAACACCTCCCGGTGGATGGCGTCGCGATCGACGCCGTGACCGAGCAGGGTGTCCCGGGTGTTCTCGATCAGACCGAGCGGGCCGCACAGGAACCACTCGTCCACCTCGGCCGGCGGATGCAGTCGGAGCAGGGCGACGACCCGTTCGGTGTCGATCCGGCCCGACAGCAGCGGGGCGGCCTGGATCTCGCTGCTGATCATGTGGAACACCTCCAGCCGATCCAGGAACCGGTCCTTGAGATCGGCGATCTCCTCGGCGAACATCACCGATCCGGCCCGGCGGCTGCCGTAGCAGAGCACGAACCGACTGTGCGGCTCGTTCTCCAGCACCGTCGTCATGATCGACAGCACGGGCGTGACGCCGCTGCCGGCCACCACGGCGACCGACAGCCGACGCCCACGATCCGGAGTGGCGCCGGCGGAGAAGCGCCCGGCGGGCGTCAGCACCCGCAGTCGATCGCCCACCCGCAGCCGGCCGGCCACCACCTCGGAGAACACGCCGCCGGGCAGGATCTTGACGCCGACCTCGAGGATGCCGGTCTCGGCGTAGCGGGCCGGAGTGCAGCAGATCGAGTAGGTACGGCGGACCGGCCCGATCTCGCTGTCGTGGGCGAAGGTCAGGTGCTGACCGGCGGTGAAGGCGTAGTCGCCGCGGAGCGGTGCCGGCACGGCCAGGCCCAACTTGACCGCGTCGTCGGTGAGCTGGTCGAGGTGCACCACCTCGAGATCGTGGAAGGCGGGCACTTACCGCTGTCCTCCCGCTCGGGCGGGCACCGGCGCCATCACAGTGACTTGAAGAGCTCGAAGGGTTCGGCGCAGGCGCGGCAGCGCCACAGCGCCTTGCAGGCCGTCGCGCCGAACCGGCTGGTCTGCTCGGTCTGCAGCGAGCCACACCGCGGGCAGTGGACACCGATGGTGACGGCGACGGGGCCGGTCCGAGGTCCGGCCGGACCGGGCGGCACGATCCCGTACGCGGTCAGGGCCGCCCGGCCCGCCGGGGTGATCTCGTCGGTGCTCCACGCGGGGGCCAGCACCGTCCGGACTCGGATCCGGTCGAAGCCGGCCGCCCGCAGCCGGGTGTCGATGTCGCTCCCGATCACGTCCACCGCCGGGCAACCCGAGTAGGTGGGGGTGATCTTGACCTCGACGGTGCCGTCCTCGAGCAGCTCGACGCCGCGCAGCACGCCGAGATCGGCGATGGTGATCACCGGGATCTCGGGATCGACGACCGCTTCGACCGCGGCCCGAGCCCGCTCGAGCCGTTCGAGCCGTTCGAGTCGAGACTCGGCGTCGATGGGGGTCACCAGCGCGCCCCGGGGTGGGATCGGGTCAGGTGCTGGAACTCGGCGAGGAGATAGCCGAACGCCTCGGTGTGCAGCCCGAAGCGACCCCCACCGGGCGCGGCAGTGGTCTGCGGCACCGACAGCGTCGCCTCCGCGATCACCGACTCGACCGCCCCCGTCACCGAGCGCCGCAACGTGCTGGGCCGGACCGCGATCCCGCGGTCCACCAGGGGAGCCGCGAGCCAGGAGTCGTCGAAGAGCTCGTCGACGTAGGGCCACACCCGCTCCAGGCCGTGCTGCATCCGCCGGTGCGATTCCGCGGTTCCGTCGCCCAGCCGCCGGACCCACATCGCGGCGTGCTCGACGTGGTAGGCGACCTCCTTGCCGGCCTTGGTCGCGATGGCGGCGAGGGTGTCCGCGCTGGAGCCGGCCAGCGACCGGTACAGCTCGCGCTGGTAGCAGCTGAAGATCAACAACCGGGCCATGGAGACGGCGAAGTCCTCGTTCGGCAGCTCGCAGAGCTGCAGGTTCGTGAACTGCCGCTCGTCGCGGAAGTAGGCGAGGTCGTCCTCGTCGCGCCCGTCGCCCTCGGCCTCCCCGGCGTGACCGAGCAGCAGCCGCGCCTGGCCGAGCAGGTCGAGGGCGATGTTGGCCAGCGCGACGTCCTCCTCGAGCTCCGGCGCTCGGGTCAACCACTCGGCGCAGCGCTGCGACAGGATCAACGCGTCATCACCCAGCGCCCGGGCGTACCCGGCGACGTCGGTGACCACTGGGCGTCGCTCATCCCGGCGTCGCTGGTCCGGGGTTCGCTCGCTCACAGCTGCCGCACCTCCGGCGGCAGCTCGTAGAACGTGGGGTGGCGGTAGACCTTGTCCGCCGCCGGGTCGAAGAAGCTGTCCTTCTCGGTCGGGCTCGAGGCGCTGATCTCGGTCGAGGGCACCACCCAGATGCTCACGCCCTCGCCGCGGCGGGTGAACAGGTCCCGTGCGTTCTGCAGGGCCAGCTCGGCATCGGCGGCGTGCAGCGAGCCGACGTGGGTGTGCGACAGCCCGCGCCGGGGGCGGATGAACACCTCCCAGAGGGGTGCCTCCGGCGCCGGCGTCACGCGACCAGGGCGGCCCTCTTCGCCGCCTGCTTGGCCGCGTACGCCGCTGCGGCCTCCCGCACCCAGGCGCCGTCGTCGTGAGCCCGCCGCCGGTGCTCGAGGCGCTGCCGGTTGCACGGACCGTTCCCGGCGATGACCGCCTGCAGCTCGCCGAAGTCGATCGGACCGTGCCGCCAGTGACCGTCGACGAACTCCAGGTCGGGATCCGGCAGCCGGACGCCGAGCACCTCGGCCTGCGGAACCGTCATGTCGACGAAGCGCTGCCGCAGCTCGTCGTTGGAGTGCCGCTTGATGCCCCACGCCATGGACTGCGCGGTGTGGGTGGACGCCTCGTCCGGCGGCCCGAACATCATCAGACTCGGCCACCACCAGCGCTCCACCGCGTCCTGCAGCATCGCGCGCTGCGCTTCGGTGCCGCGGGACAAGGTGTAGAGGATCTCGAAGCCCTGGCGCTGGTGGAAGGACTCCTCCTTGCAGATGCGGACCATGGCGCGGGCGTAGGGGCCGTACGAGCAGCGGCACAGCGGCACCTGGTTGACGATCGCGGCGCCGTCGACCAGCCAGCCGATCGCGCCCATGTCGGCCCAGGTCACGGCGGGGTAGTTGAAGATCGAGGAGTACTTCTGCCGGCCCGAGTGCAGCGCCTCGAGCAGCTCGGCCCGCTCGACACCGAGGGTCTCCGCCGCCCCGTACAGATAGAGGCCGTGTCCCGCCTCGTCCTGCACCTTGGCCAGCAAGATGGCCTTTCGGCGCAGACTGGGGGCCCGGCTGATCCAGTTGCCCTCCGGCTGCATCCCGATGATCTCGGAGTGGGCGTGCTGGGCGATCTGCCGGATCAGGGTGCGGCGGTATCCGTCGGGCATCGCGTCGCGGGGCTCGACCACCGCGTCGGCGGCGAGCAGGTCGGTGAAGTCGTCTCGCTCCGCCGGCTGCGCACTCTCGGTCATACCAGTCAGCTTAGTGGTTCGCTGCCGGTGCGGTGCCCGTGCCGGCAGCGCTGCCCGCGTCCCTAGGCTGACCGGGATGGCGGCACGAGGACTGCGCGACGAACCCCTGCTCCGGCGGCTGCTGCTGGTGTTCGGAGGCGGCTCGGTCGGCGCCACCGCCCGCTTCGTGATCACGCTGCCGAGCCCGGCGCCGTACGGCGCGATGCTGGCCACCTTGGCGATCAACGTGGCCGGTGCCCTCGCCCTGGGCGTGCTGGTCGAGGTGCTGCAGCGTCGGGTGCGCGATCCTGGCCGCCGGCTCGAGCTCCGGCTGCTGCTGCGCACCGGGCTGCTGGGTGGGTTCACGACCTACAGTGCGTTGGGTCTGTACACCGCCGAGCTGCTCCGTGACGGGCTGGTGCTCGCGGCCGTGGCGTACGCGGGTGCGACCCTGCTGGCCGGTGCCGCCGCGACCTACGCCGGTGGCCGGGTGGCGGCCGGACTGCTGCGCGACCGCGGCCCGGGTCGGCCCGGTGCGGCGACATGACGATCTGGGTCGTGCTCGGCATAGCCGTCGCCGGTGGGCTCGGGGCGGTCGGCCGCTATCTGGTGGAGACGCTGATCGGTCAGCCGGGACGCCGGCCGTACCCCCTCGGCACGCTGGTCATCAACCTCTCCGGCGCAGCCTTGCTCGGACTGCTGGCCGGTGCCACCCTGGCGGGCCGGCTGCCGACCGAGGCACTGCTGATCGGAGGCTCGGGACTGCTGGGCGGCTACACGACGTTCAGCTCGGCCAGCCAGGAGTCGGTGGAGCTCCTCCGCGAGCGGCGCGTCGTCGCCGGGATCGGACACAGCGTCGGGATGGCGGTGGCGGCCGTCGCGGCTGCCGGCGTCGGACTGGCCGTCGGATCCAACCTGTGATCCCCAACCTGTAATCCCCAACCTGTATTCCCTAGTCGCTTGGTAGGTGATACGTCCCGCGGTTCCGGGCCCCGCTGTCCTAGGGTGACCTGCGTGAGGACCACCGTCGGAGTCGGGCTGCCCAGCTACGAGGACGCCACGGTCGTCATCCCCGCCCCCGACATCGGTGCGGGCAACTGGGCCGGCGCCGCGAGCGCTGTCCTGGTGGACGGCGAGTTCTGGCTCACCTACCGGGTGCGGCGTCCGATCATGGCCGGCCGCGGCGTCAGCGTCGTCGTGGCCCGGTCGAGGGACGGCCTGCGCTTCGAGTCGGTCACCGAGATCGGCCGGCAGGCCTTCGGGGCGGCGTCGTTCGAGCGGCCGGTCCTGCTCCCGCTGCCGACCGGCGGCTGGCGGCTCTACCTGAGCTGCGCCACTCCCGACTCCAAGCACTGGTGGATCGAGGCGCTGGACGCCGACCGGCCCGAGCAGCTGGTCGACGGACGCCGCAGCATGGTGCTGCCGGGGAACGACGCCTACGCGGTGAAGGACCCGGTGATCAGCCGGCAGCACGGCCGCTGGGAGATGTGGGTCTGCCGTCACCCGCTCACGCCCCCCGGTCACGAGGACCGGATGACCACCGCGTACGCGACCAGCACCGACGGACTGTCCTGGACCGACCATGGCGAGGTGCTCACCGGCACGCCGGGGGAGTGGGACGCGCGCGGCGCCCGGGTCACCGCGGTGCTGCAGGAGCAGCCCCTGACTGTGCTCTACGACGGCCGGGCCGATGCGGCGAGCAACTGGTTCGAGACGACCGGGATGGCCGAGGAGGTCGACGGCGAGCTGCGCAAGATCGGTACCGGTCCGGTCGCCACGTCACCCGACGGGGACGGTGCCCTGCGCTACGTCAGCGCCGTGCCGCTGCCCGACGGCCGCACCCGCTTCTACTTCGAGGCGGCCCGCTCCGACGGTTCCCACGACTTGATGACCTCGGTGGCCGGTCCGGCTCGGTAGCCGGCCCCGACCGCTCGAGCTCACCGCCCGAGCCCACCGGTCTCGGACCTCAGTGGTTCTCGGGAATGCGGCCGGCCCGCTCCCGGAACGATCCCTGCCCCGTGTGACCGCGCCAGTCCTCGAACGACCGGCCCAGCACCTCCTCGAGCAGGGTGATGTCGTCGAGGCAGTCGGCCACCAGCTCGGCCCGCACCTCCGGATCGAGCCGCGGGCGCTGCTCGATCCCTCGGGAGCGCAGGGCGGCCGTGAGTGGTTCGCTCGCCCGCCGCCACAGCTGCGGCGGCACGAGGGCTCCCGCAGCGGCGCCGGTCCGGATCACCCGGGACAGCACGGCCGTCCGCCAGCTGTTCGGCACGAACGGGCGGGAGTTGTCGTGCGGGATCAGGCCGACCCGGTCGGTCTCGATGCCGAGGAACGTGCTGACCCGGTTGAGCGTCACCACCGGCTCCGAGACCACCTCGCGGTAGCGGACGACCAGGACCCGGTCCCGATCGACCCGGGCGAACAGGTCCGCCAGCTGCCGGCCGTACGCCCCGAGACGGCGATAGTGCCAAAACGGCGCCCAACCGGCGTGCAGTCGCTCGTCCTCGGCCCGCCAGGCCGTGCGGAAGTCGGCCTCGGGTTCCAGGCCGTCGACCCACAGGTGCATCCAGTTCGAGTACGCCCGGTCCACCGGGTCGCGGACCACGACGATGTAGCGCGCATCGGGCAGATCGTCGGCCAGCCGGCGGCGGGCGTCGGGGTGGTACAGGTAGAACGGCGTGCTCTCCATCCGGACCGTGCCCGCCGGGGCGGCGGCGAACAGCGCCTCGTAGTCGTGCCGCCGCCAGATCCACTCCTGCTGGCTGTGGGCGTCGCCCGGCCCGCAGTAGGCGGGCGGCGGCGCGTCGCCGCACAGGTAGTACTTCGGTTCCTTCACCGGCGACGCGTAGATCTGCGGATGCTGGGCCAAGGCGGCGTGCAGAGCGCTGGTTCCCGCCTTCGGCGCGCCGATGATCAGCGCATCCGGTCCGGGTTCCCTAGTCGACATGGCGGAATACTAGGGCGCAGCTGGCGGACCCGGCCGCCGTATCGCGGGCTGGCACCGCTCGGGTCGGCACAGTCGGGACACGGAGCCGCGCCCGGGACGATCAGAAGTTGTGTTCCCGCGCCCGCTCGAAGCTGGCCCGGACCTCGACCTCCGCCTCGTCGGCCCCGGTCCAGGTCGCGCCCTCGACCGACTTCCCAGGCTCGAGGTCCTTGTAGACGGTGAAGAAGTGCTCGATCTCGAGCAGCAGGTACTCCCGGACGTCCTCGAGGTCGCGCAGGTGATCACGCCGATGATCCGACGCCGGCACGCACAGCACCTTGTCGTCGCCGCCGGCCTCGTCCCGCATCCGGAACATGCCGATCGCCCGGCACTGGATCAGGCAGCCCGGGAACGTCGGTTCGGACACCAGCACCAACGCGTCGAGCGGATCTCCGTCTTGACCGAGGGTGCCTTCGATGAATCCGTAGTCGGCCGGATAGGCGGTCGAGGTGAACAACGTCCGGTCCAGCCGGATCCGGCCGGTGTCGTGGTCGACCTCGTACTTGTTCTTCTGACCCTTGGGTATCTCGACGGTCACGTCGAACAGCAGACCGCTGAGTTCTTTTTGTGACCTCTCGGCGTTCGGTGCAGTCAAGGGTTTTCCACCAATCTCAGGTACGTTCTCCCTCATTCGCCGGCTCGTCCGGCGCGCGCTGAGGGCACGGGCATCAGGGCGAGCCTAGACCGATCGACGGCGCAGGAGGGAGGCGGAGCGGTGCGTCTCAGCCGAGTCGTCGGCGCCTTCGTGGTCCTGCTCGTCGTCGCCGGTGTGGTGCTCGGCATCCTGAGCGGCTTCTTCACCCAGGTCGGCCAGTTCGGCAGCGACCTGCTGGGCCCCCGTTCGCAGGTCAGCGGCGGTCCGGGTGGTCAGGGCGCAGACCCGTCGAAGCTCCCCGACCCGGCCGATCCATCGGCCCTGCGATCCGGTACGCCCTCCTCGTCCGCGTCCCTGCCGCCGTCCTCCACCTCGTCCCCGACGACGCCGTCCCCGACGACGCGGACCCCGACCCCCGGCGGCTCGCCCGACGCCGGACCAGGTCTGCCGGCGCCGGTGCTCGCCGTGGCCACCGAGAAGGTCGTCGCCGATCCGGCCAAGGTGCGGGCGCGGATCGCCGCCGCCGGCCCGGCGCCGGGTCGAGCCGGGGTCGAGGTCGTGGACGGTCGCGGCAAGGTCGTCTACACCGCCAACGCCAAGCTCCCCTTCATCCCGGCATCGACCAACAAGTTGTTGACCTCGGCCGCCGCCCTCCAGTTGTACGGACCCGAGCACCGGTTCCAGACCAAGGTCGTGGCCGGCAAGGGCCGCCAGATCGTGCTGGTCGGTGGTGGCGACCCGTACCTGGTGCCGACCCAGCCCGGCGCGGACCGGCCCCGGCGGGCGACCCTGAGCGGGCTGGCCACCGCAACCGCGACGGCGCTCAAGGCGCAGCGACGGCTCAAGGTGTCGCTCGGCTACGACGACAGCTTGTTCACCGGCCCGGCCTGGAACCCCAAGTGGCCGGCCGGCTACGGCGACCAGGCCTCGCCGACGTCGGCGCTCTGGGCCCAACCGAAGACCCCGAACGCCACCGCAGCGGCGGTCGACCAGTTCGCCCGCGCGTTGCGGACGCACGGGATCGAGGTCACGCCCGTCGGACGGGTCAAGGCGGCCAGGTCGGCGCGCCAGCTCGCCACCGTGTCGTCGATGACGGTGGCCCAGATCGTCCGGCAGCTGCTGCTGGTGAGCGACAACAACGCGACCGAGGTGATGTTCCGCCAGGTCGGTCTCAAGGCCGGCGGCGGCGGGTCGATCACCGGCGGTCGCCGCGGCGTCGAGGCGACGCTCAGCAAGCTGGGGGTGTGGACCCGGGGCACCGTGATCTACGACGGCAGCGGGCTGGCCCGGGAGAACGGCATCCCGCCGAACACCTTCGCCCGGCTGCTGCAGCTGGCCAGTACCGACGACCACCCCCGACTGCGCGGGTTGCTGACCGGGCTCTCGGTGGCCGGGGTGGAGGGCAGCCTGCGCACCCGCTTCGCGGAGCCGTCGATGCATCCCGCCGACGGGATCGTGCTCGGGAAGACGGGCACCCTCACCGGGGTGCGCTCGCTGGCCGGATACCTGCGGGCACCCGACGGCACGATGCTCTACTACTCCAGCGTCGTGAACGGCGCCAAGGACGACTACGCCGCCGAGATCTGGCTGCAACGGGTGATCCTCGGACTGACGGCCTGCGGCTGCAAGCGCTGAGACCCGGGCCGGTCGCTGTCGGCCGGGTCCTCGCCGGACCGGGACGGCGGCCGCCGCCGACTAGGCTCTGGCTCATGAGCACGACCGTCGTCGACTGGACCGTAGCCCTCAGCACGGCCACCAGGCTGGTCCAACCGGGCCCGTCGATCACCCGCGACGGAGCGCGTGCCGTGGTGGCGGACCTGCGCGACTGTGCGAACCGGGCCGAGGCGTACGTGGCCGAGGTGACGGGGCTCCGAGCCGCCAGCGGCACCGCGCCCGTGCTGGTCGTCGACCGACCCCGCTGGATCCAGGCCAACATCGACGGCTTCCGGCAGGTGCTCTCGCCGCTCACCGACAAGGCCGCGGCGAAGATGTCGAGCTCCAGCCCGGCGCTGGCCGGGGTGGGCGCCCGGATCACCGGCCTCGAGGTCGGGGCCCTGCTCAGCTATCTGGCGCCGAAGGTGCTCGGCCAGTTCGATCCGTTCTTCCCCGGCCCGACGGACGTGTCCACCGACGCCCCGGCCGACGCCTCGGCCGACCCGGACGGTCGCCCGGCGCTCCCGCCCGGCGGGCGGCTGCTGCTGGTGGCGCCGAACATCGTCACGATCGAACGCGAGCTCGACGTGCCGGCGCACGACTTCCGACTCTGGGTGTGCCTGCACGAGGAGACCCACCGGGTGCAGTTCACCGCGGTGCCCTGGCTGCGCGACCACCTGAACTCCCTCATCGGCGAGCTGGTCGGGTCCGCCGACCTGGACGGGGCGGCGCTCGGCCAGTTCCTGCGGGACGGCGCGCAGCGCGTGGTCGAGGCGCTGCGGCGGGACGAGGAGTTCTCCATCGTCGATCTGCTGCAGCAACCGGCGCAGCGGGAGACCGTCGACAAGATCACCGCGGTGATGTCGCTGCTGGAGGGGCACGCCGATGTCGTGATGGACGGCGTCGGCCGCGACGTCATCCCCAGCATCGAGCGGATCCGGCAGAAGTTCGACGTCCGCCGCCAGGGACAGGGTTTCGACCGGGTCATCCGGCGGCTGCTGGGCCTGGACGCCAAGATGCGCCAGTACCGAGACGGCGCCGAGTTCTGCCGCCAGGTCATCGCCCGGGTGGGGATGGACGGGTTGAACGCCGTCTGGGCCTCGCCGCAGACCCTGCCGGGTCGGGCCGAGATCGCCGAACCGTCGCTGTGGTTGGCCCGGGTGCATCCCGGGTCGGTCACCGTCTGAGCGCCGCGAGCGGTGGGCCGCCGCGTCCTGGGTCCGGCGACACTGACCGCGGTCCACGCGCTCGAGAGCTCCTTGTCATCGGCCGACCGGTCGTTGCTGGTCGCCTGCTCGGGTGGCGCGGACTCCTCGGCGCTGGCGGTCGCCGCGGCTGAGGTCGCTCGGCGGCGCGGACTCCGGGCCAGCGCGCTGGTGGTCGACCACGCCCTGCAGCCCGACTCCGACCAGGTCGCCGCCGCGGCGCTGGCCACCGTGGCCGCCGCCGGACTGAGCGGGGAAGCCGTCCGGGTGGAGGTCACCCGGACCGGTGCCGGGCCCGAGGCCGACGCCCGGGCGGCACGTCGAGCGGTGCTGGAACACCGCGCCGCCGAGCTCGGTGCCACGGTGCTGCTGGGTCACACCCTCGACGACCAGGCCGAGACCGTGCTGCTCGGGCTGGCTCGTGGTTCGGGGACCCGGTCCCTGGCCGGCATGGCGGAGCGGCGGGGTCGGCTGCTGCGCCCGTTCCTGGGTCTGCGCCGGGCGCTCACCGCCGCGGTCTGCACCGAGGCCGGTCTCGACCCGTGGTCCGATCCGCAGAACGCCGATCCGGCCTTCGCCCGGGTGCGGGTCCGCACTCGCGCCCTGCCCGCCCTGGAGTCCGAGCTCGGCCCGGGAGTCGCCGAGGCCCTGGCCCGTACGGCCCGGCTGGCGCGCGACGACGCCGACGCCCTCGACCAGCTCGCCGCCGAGGTGGCACCGGGTCCGGAACCGTCGTGCGCCGAGCTCGCCGCCCTGCCCCCGGCGATTCGACGCCGGGTGCTGCTGCACTGGCTACGGGCCAGCGGTGCGTACGACGTCGACGCCGGGCACCTCCAGGCCGTGGACCGGTTGCTCACCCACTGGCACGGCCAACGACGGGTCGAGGTGCCGGCCGGATCGGTACGACGGGTGGACGGCCGGCTGACCTGGCGTCCGCACGAGACGCCCTGAGCCAGCGCCTTCGGGCGGTGGCGACTGTGGCAGGCTGACCCGCGTGGAAGACACCCAGATCGGTGGCGACTTGGCGCGGGTGCTGTTCACGCGCGAACAGATCGACCAGCGGATGATCGAGCTGGCCGCCCAGATCGACGCCGACTACGAGGGCAAGGACCTGCTGCTCGTCGGTGTGCTGAACGGCGCGGTGATGGTGATGGCCGATCTCTCCCGGCACCTGCACAGCCACTGCCGGATGGACTGGATGGCCATCTCCTCCTACGGCTCGGGAACCCAGTCCTCCGGGGTGGTGCGGATCCTCAAGGATCTCAACACCGACATCAGCGGCCTGCACGTGCTGGTGGTCGAGGACATCATCGACACGGGTCTGACGCTGTCGTACCTGATCAGCAACCTGTTGTCGCGCGATCCGGCCAGTCTGCAGATCATGACCGCCTTCCGGAAGCCGGAGGCGGCCAAGAACGCCGTGGACGTGGCGTACGTCGGTTTCGACATCCCGAACGAGTTCGTGGTCGGCTACGGCCTGGACTACGACGGGCACTACCGCAACCTGACGTCCGTTGCCACCTTGGCGCCCCACGTGTACAGCTGAGCCGGCGGAACGAACGAGAGGCGCCGTCCATTGGCCCAGCCGGTAGCCTGGGCAGGTACGGATCGCGCACGGCCCGTACTCCCGACGGGTCGACTAGGCAGGACATGACTCTGAAACGCATTCTCCGCGGACCGATTCTGTGGATCATCCTCGCCGTGGTGGCGATCGGTCTGCTCGTCGACTTCAGCGGCAGCCTGACCGGCGGCTTCAAGCAGGTCCCGACGTCGCAGGTCGTGTCACTGATCAACGGCACCGACCCGCTGAGCGAAGTCACCCTGGTCGACAAGGAGCAAGAGGTCCAGGTCACCACCAAGGGTGACCAACCGCAGAAGTTCCGGGCCATCTGGGTCGGCAGCCAGAGCCAGGCCCTGATCGACCGGCTGAACGAGCGGGTGGCGCAGGGAACACTCGACTCCTGGGCGGGTCAGAACCCCACCCCGGGTTTCTTCTCCTCGCTGCTGGGCACCTTGATCCCGTTCATCATCATCGGCGTGCTGTTCTTCTTCCTGCTGAACTCGGTGCAAGGCGGCGGCAGCCGGGTGATGCAGTTCGGGAAGTCCAAGGCCAAGGTCGCCAACAAGGACACCCCGAAGACGACGTTCGCCGACGTCGCGGGCTGTGACGAGGCGATCGAGGAGCTGCAGGAGATCAAGGAGTTCCTGGCCGAGCCGGCGAAGTTCCAGGCGGTCGGGGCCAAGATCCCCAAGGGCGTGCTGCTCTACGGCCAGCCCGGCACCGGCAAGACGCTGCTGGCCCGCGCCGTCGCCGGTGAGGCCGGCGTGCCGTTCTTCTCCATCTCCGGCTCGGACTTCGTCGAGATGTTCGTCGGCGTCGGTGCCTCCCGGGTCCGCGACCTGTTCGAACAGGCCAAGGAGAACGCGCCGGCGATCGTCTTCATCGACGAGATCGACGCTGTCGGCCGGCACCGCGGTGCCGGCATGGGCGGTGGGCACGACGAGCGCGAGCAGACGCTGAACCAGCTGCTGGTCGAGATGGACGGGTTCGACGTCCGTGGCGGTGTGATCTTGATCGCAGCCACCAACCGGCCCGACGTGCTGGATCCGGCGCTGCTGCGGCCGGGCCGGTTCGACCGCCAGATCGCCGTGGACACCCCGGACCTCAGGGGCCGGCTGCAGATCCTCAAGGTGCACTCGGTGGGCAAGCCGGTCGCCCCCGACGTCGACCTCGAGGGCGTCGCCCGGCGGACCCCCGGTTTCACCGGCGCCGACCTGGCCAACGTGCTCAACGAGGCGGCGCTGCTGACCGCTCGGCAGAACGATCGGATGATCACCAAGTACCACATGGACGAGGCGATCGACCGGGTCATCGCCGGCCCGCAGAAGCGCAGCCGGTTGATGAACGAGCGGGACAAGCTCATCACCGCCTACCACGAAGGCGGGCACGCCCTGGTGGCTGCGGCGCTGCCGGGCACCGACCCGGTGCAGAAGGTGACGATCCTGCCCCGGGGGCGGGCGCTGGGCTACACGATGGTGCTGCCGGAGCAGGACAAGTACGCCAACACCCGGGCGGAGCTGCTGGACCAGCTGGCGTACATGATGGGCGGCCGCGCGGCGGAGGAGCTCGTGTTCCACGACCCGACCACCGGAGCCAGCAACGACATCGAGAAGGCAACGAACGTGGCCCGGGCCATGGTCACCCAGTACGGCATGACGGAGCGGATCGGTGCGGTCAAGCTCGGTTCGGACAACTCCGAGCCGTTCCTGGGCCGCGACTTCGGGCACCAGCGGGACTACTCCGAGGACATCGCGGCCATCGTCGACGAAGAGGTCTCGAAGCTCATCGGCAACGCCCACCAGGAAGCCTTCGACATCCTGACCGAGAACCGGGACGTGCTGGACGCGCTCGTCCGGGCGCTGTTCGAGAAGGAGACCCTGGACAAGGCCGAGGTGGCATCGGTTTTCGAGCCGCTGCGACTGTGGCCGAAGCGCCCCGCCTGGACCGGCTCCGACACCCGGGTGCCGTCGACGGTGCCACCGGTCACGCCGCCGCCGTCGGTCAACGGCCTCAACGGGCACCGCAACGGCTACGGGGGCAACGGCCAGGGCAACGGGCACGGCCCGCTGCCGCCCGGCGCCGAGGCGCCGGCCGGGGGAGTGGCACTGCCGCCGGGACACACCCCGTCGCTGCCGACACCGCCGGGGCAGCCCGAGGGGGTCGCCGGTCCGTGGGGTCAGAACCCCACCCCGGGGCAGCACCCGGACAGCTATCCCGGGCCGCATCCGGGCTCCAACACACCGCCCGGGCAGCCGGGTCAGCAGCCCGGGCCGGGTCAGAACTGGCCGCCGGCCGGTCCCGACTACCGGTGACGGAGAGTCGCGAACCTCCCCCGGTGGATCCGGTGATCGAGCCGGCCCCGGCAGGTGCCTTCGATCATCCCCGGGTGGTCGCCGCCGTCCGGGAGATCCTGGCCGGCATCGGCGAGGACCCCGACCGTGACGGGTTGCGGGACACCCCGGAACGGGTGGCCCGGGCGTACGCGGAGATGTTCGCCGGCCTGCGGCAGGAGCCCGAGTCGGTGCTGGCCACCACCTTCGACCTCGGCCACGACGAGATGGTGCTGGTCAAGGACATCGAGGTGTGGAGCTGCTGCGAGCACCACCTGGTGCCGTTCACCGGCGTCGCGCACGTCGGCTACATCCCGAACCGGGCCGGCGAGATCACCGGACTCAGCAAGCTGGCCCGGCTGGTCGACCTCTACGCCAAGCGGCCGCAGGTGCAGGAGCGGCTGACCACCCAGGTCGCCGACGCGATGGCGCGGATCCTGCAGCCGCGTGGCGTCATCGTGGTGATCGAGTGCGAGCACCTCTGCATGACCATGCGCGGGGTCCGCAAGCCCGGCTCCAAGACCATCACGAGCGCCGTCCGCGGGCAGTTGCGCAACCCCGCCACCCGCGCGGAGGCCATGTCGCTCATCGTCGCCCGCTGAGCCCGGCCCTCGGCCCTCCGCCCCCTCATTCAGACTTCGCGCCAGGTCCCAGCGTTCGCGCCCGTTGCAGCAGGCGCGAACGCCCGGAACGGGCGCGAAGTCGGATCAGGGGCGGCGACGGGCCGATCGGGCGAACGCGCGCAGCACGCGGTCGCGGACGACGGCTGGTCGCAGCAAGTCCGGCGACGTCCAGCGAGCGACCTCGAAACCGAGATCGCGCAGCATGTCCTCGCGGCGCTTCTCGTCATAGACCACGTCCCCGGCCGTCTGCCCGGGCCGCACCAGCTCGCCGTACTTGACCAACCCGTCGTACTCGCCGAGCGTCCGCTGCTCCTCCCAACCGAAGTCGGCCCGCGCGAGGATCGACCCCGTCACCGGGTCGACGATCTCGTACTGGGGCACCGGCGGTGGCAGCCCGACCCGGTGGATCAGCAGCCGGCTGCGGGACTCTCCGACCGATTCGGCTCGGGCATCGGCGAAGCTCGCCGCGAATCGCAGCTGCCCGATGCCGTGCCGACCGCGGGCCCGGCTCACCTGGACATCCAGCTGCCACCGCGGCAGTCCCAGCCGAAGCGCTGCGTCGACGAAGGCGATCGCCCGATCCAGGGCCACCGTCCGCCCGAGGTCGGCCGCCGTCCGCGCCAGCGACGTGACCGGCCAGCCGTCCAGCTCGACCACCTCCCGATCGTTCAGCGGCCCGGGATGGCGATGCAGCTGCGATCTGCGATGGCCGCCGGAGCGCCGTTCCCGATCGGTGGCGTGCACCCGGCGCAGCGCGTCCGCCCAGGTCGGCAGGCCGTGCAGCACCGCAGCCGACTCGTGGCTGAGGACTGCCTGCGGACCGAGCAGCGGAGCGGTGGCGGCGATCAGCTGCCGGTGCCGACGTCGGATCTCCGCGTCGAGTCGCTGCGCGTACGCCCCGCGGCGGACCCGAACGATCTCACCACGCCGGATCCGGCGGGCCAGGTCGCCCGCGTCGGAGCCCTCCTCGTTCAGCGCCCGCGTCGAGCGGACGTCGGTGTCTGGATCCCCCACGCGGTTCAGCCTGACCGACTTCTGGTCGATCGTCGCGGTTCCACCTCCTGGCCTGTGGACAACCCAGATGGGCCCGCAGCGCAAACCACCGGACTTCGCGCCCGTTTCCGGCGTCGGCGCCTCTTGCAGCAGGCGCGAAGGCCCGGAACGGGCGCGAAGGCCCGGTCCGGGGGCCGACCACTAGGGTGACGGCCATGACGGGAGTCCGGGCTGTCCGGGGACTGCCGCAGCCGGATCGCACCCTGGTGATGGGGGTGCTGAACGTGACCCCGGACTCGTTCTCCGACGGCGGGAAGTGGTTCGACCGCGACGAGGCCATCCGGCACGGGTACGAGCTGATGGCCGAGGGGGCCGACATCATCGACGTCGGCGGCGAATCGACCCGCCCCGGGGCGGAGCGGCCCGGTCCCGCCGAGGAGCTGCGGCGGGTGCTGCCCGTCATCGAGGCGCTGACGGCGGCCGGCGCCGTCGTCAGCGTGGACACGATGCGCTCCGAGGTGGTCGAGCAGGCGGTCGGGGCGGGCGCCCGCTGCGTGAACGACGTGTCCGGCGGCCGCGCCGACGCCCGGATGATCCCCACGGTGGCCGGGCTGGAGATCCCGTACGTCTGCATGCACTGGCGCGGGCACTCCGCCGACATGCAGCGGCGTGCGCACTACGACGACGTGGCGGCCGAGGTGGTCGCCGAGCTCCGGACCCAGATCGACCAGTGCCTGGACGCCGGGATCGCCCCGGATCAGCTCGTGGTCGACCCCGGGATCGGGTTCGCGAAGACGGCCGAACACAACTGGGAGCTGCTGCAGCGGATCACCGAGCTCGAGGCGCTGCGGCTGCCGGTCCTGATCGGGGCCTCGCGCAAGGCGTTCCTGGGTCGACTCCTCGGCACCGACGCGGAGCCCCGCCCGGCCGAGGAGCGCGACGACGCCTCACTCGCCCTGACCGGGTGGCTGGCGGCCCGATCGGTGTGGGGGGTCCGGGTGCACACCGTACGGCCCCATCGAGACGCCGTCGCGGTGGTCGATCGACTCCTCGGAGCGGGTCAGCGACCAGCAATCGAGTAGCGGTCGACGAGATGCCCAGGTCGGATATGGTCCTCCCTGGGGAGGTGAAGTGACGGCGGATCGAATAGTTCTCACAGGGATATCCGGCTTCGGCCACCACGGTGTGTTCGCGTTCGAACGGGCCGAGGGCCAGCAGTTCGTGGTGGATCTGGTCTGTACTGTTGACCTGAGCCAGGCCGGCACCAGCGACGACATCGCGGATACCGTCGACTACTCGGGACTGGCGTCGGCGGTGGTCGCCGACATCGAGCGCAACCCGCTCAACCTGATCGAGGCGCTGGCCGAGCGGATAGCGCGGACGTGCCTACGGGTGCCCCGCGTGCACACCGTCGAGGTCACTGTGCACAAACCGCAGGCGCCCCTGCCCGTACGAGTCGGCGACATCGCCGTCTCCTTGACGAGGAGCAACCACCGATGAGCAGCCCCAATCCGCATGCGATCGACGCGGACACCTTGAGCGGCATGAAGCCGTTGCGCAAGGTCGTCTACTCGATCGGTTCGAATCTCGGCGACCGGCTGGGCAACTTGCAAGGTGCTGTCGACGCGCTGCGCGACACCCCGGACGTGATCGTCGTCGACGTCTCGTCGGTGTACGAGACCGATGCCATCGTCCCCGACGGCCAGTCCGCCGACGACAGCCCCCAGTTCCTCAACATGGTGGTCGTCGCCGAGACGACCCTCGAGCCCCGGACGCTGCTGGAACGCGCCCTGGCGATCGAGGACGCGTTCGGCCGCGAACGCGAGGAGCGGTGGGCGCCGCGGACGCTGGACGTCGACCTGATCATGGTCGGCAACACGACCTCCGACGTCGAGGACCTCCGGCTACCGCATCCCCTCGCGCACCAGCGGGGATTCGTCCTGGTGCCCTGGTACGAGATCGACACCAAGGGTGAGGTGCCGGGGCGGGGCAAGCTGGCCGATCTGCTCGGCTCGGTCGACACCAGCGGCGTCTTCCGCCGCGACGACCTCGTCGTCGAAGGCGACTGAGCACCGCACCCAGTGGTCAATCGACCCGATCCGCGCCGCTCCGACCGCGAACCCCGCCCGGGTGGCCCGAACCCTCCGAACGCCGGCGGGGTGCAGCCCACCTCCAGCCGTGCGCTGGCGATCGCGGCGGTCGTCGGTGCCGCGGCCGGGTGGTTGGTGGTCCTCGCGGCCAACGCGCTCGGCTTGATCCCGCCGCAGGTGCCGTGGACCGCACCCGCCGCGGTCGCGGTGATCGCGTTGTTGGTGGGTGCCCTCGCCTACACGACCTGGCAACGGATCCAGGTCCGGCGGGAGCGCATCGAGGCGCAGCGGGCCGTGGCCTACCTGGTCCTCGGCAAGGCCTCCGCGCTGGCCGGCGCGATGGTCGCCGGTGGCTACCTGTTGTTCGCCTTGATGTTCGTCTCGAGATGGGAGGCCGACGCCCCCCGGGATCGCGTGATCAGGGCGGGGATCGCCGTGCTGGCGGGCGTCGCCATGCTGCTGGCCGGGCTCTGGCTCGAACGGGCCTGTCGGGTGCCGCGAGACCCCGACGACGAGGACGGGTACGAGACGTCAGCCGGCTCGAACGACTGAGCGCCCGGCGGCAGCCGATCACGAAACCGCCGGACACAGCCCGAGATCCCCGGTGCGGACCGCCCAGCGGCATATCGTGACCGCGTGGCCACCGAGACCCGGATCGCTGCGCGCACCCTGCCGCCGTCGACGCGTCGTCGAGCCACGACCATCGTGCTCATCGCAGGTTCGGTGCTGTCCGTCGCGGCGGCGTTCGGACCGCTGTGGCTGGTACGGCTCGGGGTCGTGGTGGCGATCGGCGCGGCCGTGGCCACCACCGTCCTCGCCTGGCGAGAGGTGCGGGCCGACCGGCGCGCTCACGCGGCCGCGATGCTCGCCGCCAGCAAGGCCCACGGGGAGTCGATGCGGATCGAGCGCTCCCACAACTCCGCCGTGCTCCAGGTGGTGACCGACCGCAACGTCGCCGCCATGGCCGAGATCACCCGGCAGCAGACCATCGTCGCCCAGCTGCGCGGCGAGGTCTCGGCGTTGAAGGGCGACCGGGCCGCGTTGACGGCCGAGATCACCCGGCGCGAGTCGGTGGTCAGCGAGCTGCGGGCGGCGCTCCGGAGCCGGGAGGGCGAGCTCGAGTCCGCCCTTGCTGCGGCCGTGGCCGCGACCGAGGCCGCCGCCGAAGCCGCCGCCGAAGTGGCCGCCCTGGCTGCGGCTCGGGGCAGCGACGACGATGCCGAGGTGCACACGATGCCGCGCCGGGTGCTGCTGGACAACGAGCAGCCGCGGCGGGCGAACGAGCCGGACCAGGCACTCGGGGCGACCACCGTCGTCGACCTCGATCCGAACGGTCTGGATCGCGGACCGGAACGACGGGTCGACACCCGCACGGACTGCCGCGAACCCGTGCTGCCGAACTACGAAGAGGACCGCAAGTTCGCCTGACCGGGCGACTCGCTGCGGGCTGAGCGACTCCGGGCCGCGGACCCTGCGCCCGATCGGCTACCACCCTGCGCGACGATGGGGGCCATGGCACCCGACGACGGCCCCGACGACGCGCCGACCCGTGGAGTCCTGGCGGGACTGAGCCGGCTGCCGCAGACCCCGGGCCGGGTTCGGGCCGAGCCACCGGGCTGGGTCCGCGAAGCCGACATCGTCGTGGTCGGCTCCGGCATCGCCGGCCTCACCGCAGCGTTGGAGTGCCGCGACCTCGGTCGCGTCGTCGTCGTCACCAAGGACGAGTTGTCGGCCGGCTCGACGCACTGGGCCCAGGGCGGCATCGCGTCGGTGCAGGGCGTGGGCGACACCGTCGAGCAGCACGTCGAGGACACCTTGGTGGCCGGCGGGGGGCTGTGCGTCGAGCAGGCCGTCGACGTCCTGGTCGGTGAGGGTCCGGAGGCGGTGGCCCAGCTGATCGCCCGCGGCGCGGAGTTCGATCGGGACGCAGCCGGCGCGCTGCAGCTGACCCGCGAGGGGGGTCATCATCGGCGACGGATCGCGCACGCCGGCGGTGATGCGACCGGAGCCGAGATCGAGCGGGCCCTGGTCAGCGCGGTCATGGCCGACCCGCGGATCGAGTTGATCAGTCACGCCCTGGTGCTGGACCTGCTGCCGGCCGCGACCGATGACGGGCAGCGTCCGGCCGTCGCCGGCATCACCTTGCACGTCCTCGGCGAGGGCACCCGCGGCGGCGTCGGTGCGATCCGGGCCCGCGCCGTGATCTTGGCCACCGGTGGGATCGGGCAGTGCTACGCCGTCACCACCAACCCGGCCGTGTCGACCGGTGACGGGGTGGCGGTCGCCCTGCGTGCCGGGGCTCGGTTGCGCGACATCGAGTTCATCCAGTTCCACCCCACGGTGCTCTATCTCGGCGCCGGGGTACGCGGCCAGCTGCCGCTGGTCAGCGAGGCGGTCCGCGGCGAGGGCGGTCAGCTGCTCAACGGGTCGGGCGAGCGCTTCATGGTCGGCCAGCACCCGCTGGCCGAGCTGGCGCCCCGCGACGTGGTGGCCAAGGGCATCATGCGGGAGCTGGCCCGCGAGGGCACCGATCACGTCTATGTCGACGGGCGGATGCTCGGCGAGGAGATCTGGCGGGTCCGGTTCCCGACGATCCTGGCCAGCTGCCGTCGGGCCGGCATCGATCCCACCGTCGACCTGATCCCGGTGGCGCCGGCGTCGCACTACTTCTGCGGGGGCATCGAGACCGACCTCGATGGCCGGACGAACCTCGGCGGGTTGTACGCCTGCGGTGAGGTGGCCTCGTCCGGGGTGCACGGCGCGAACCGGCTGGCATCCAACTCGCTCCTGGAGGGACTGGTGTTCGCCCGGCGGATCGCGGCGTCGCTGCACCACGAGCTACCTCCGCTGCGCGAGGTGGCGGACGACGACCGGCCCGAGGGTCTGGTGTCTCCGAAGATCGTGCCGGGACTGCAACAGGCCATGAGCCGCTACTGCGGTGGGCTGCGGGATGCGGATGGTCTCGATCAGGCCGCCACGGCGTTCCGCCGGTTCGCCGCCGCGACCGAGCGGCCGGTCGACCCCGGCATCGTCGCCTGGGAGGCGACCAACCTGCTGACCGTGGCCAGCGCCGTCTGCTCCGCCGCGTGGCTGCGAGAGGAGTCCCGCGGTTGTCACTGGCGCAGCGACTTCGAGGACCGGCGCGAGTCGTGGCACGCGCACTCGATCACCTGGTCCGACGGTGGCCGGCTGCAGCACGAGGCCGTACCGTCGGTCAGTCCGGAGCTGGTGGCCCGCTGATGAGCGATCAGATCTCCGATCCGTCCGGCTCGCCGACCACGACCACCGTGACGTCGGTGTCTGAGCTCCACGACCGCCTCCTCGCCGTCGGACTCGACCTCACCGGTGTCGCCGTGATCGTCACCGACGCCTTGGCGGAGGACCTCGGTGGCCGGGGCGTGCTGCCCGCCGGTGCCGGAGAGGGTGTGGACGTGACCTCCGTCGCCACCATCCCGGCGGAGGCGACCGCGACGGGGCACCTGGTGGCGCGCCGGGACGGCACCTTGGCCGGGATCGACGTCGCCGCCTACGTCCTGGGTCTGGTCTGCACGGAGTCCGGGCCGTTCCGGATCGAGATCGCTGCCGCCGACGGCCGGCCCGTGCAGCGCGGCGACCGACTGCTCACCGTGACCGGCAACACGCGCGCCATCCTGCGCGCCGAGCGGGTGGCGCTGAACCTGGTCACGTTGATGTCCGGGGTCGCCACCGCCACCCGGGCCTGGACCGCGGCCCTGGCCGGGACCTCGACCCGGGTTCGGGACTCCCGCAAGACGGTGCCCGGTCTGCGGATGCTGCAGAAGTACGCGGTCCGGGTCGGCGGCGGGGTGAACCACCGGCTGTCGCTGGCCGACGCCGCGTTGATCAAGGACAACCACGTGCTGGCCGCCGGCGGCGTGGTGCCGGCGTTCGAGGCGGTCCGCCGGGCCTTTCCGCACCTTCCCGTCCAGGTCGAGGTGACCACCGCGGACCAGGCCCGCGACGTGATCGCCGCCGGCGCCCGGGACGTGTTGCTCGACAACATGGCGCCCGCGGAGATGACAGCGGTGGTGGAGCGCCATCGAGACAGCGGTGTGGTCTTCGAGGCCAGTGGCGGGCTGACCCTGGACGACGCCCGGGCCGTGGCGGCAACCGGTTGCGATTTTATTGCGGTGGGCGCAATTACGCACTCCGCACCGATACTCGATCTGGCGCTCGACCTGGATTAGCGGCCGCAATCGATTTCGCGGTAGCATCGCCGATCGTCAGGTGGTGCACTTTCTTTGATTTCCGGAGGGCGTTGTGGCGCAGCGTGTCCAGATCATTCTGGAAGACGATTACGACGGAAGTACGGCGGATGAAACCGTCTCTTTCGGTCTCGACGGGGTCGAATACGAAATCGACCTCTCCAGCGTAAATGCCGAGCAATTGCGGGAGTCGTTCGCGGTGTGGACCGCGCACGCCCGCAAGACGGGTGGACGGCGGCGCCGTGCGGCCGCCCCGACCGCCAGGCCGGCTGAGTCCTCGAGCCCGAGCGACATCCGGGCCTGGGCGCAGGACCAGGGTCTCGAGGTGAGCAGTCGCGGACGGGTCTCGGCCGAGATCCGCGAGGCGTACGAGAACGCGCACGCCTGAGCCTCGGGCCCGACCCGGCTCCGCTCGATCGGGTCTCGCTCGGCCCGGATCGGATTCTGGTTCCGCCCACAGCGAACAGCTCGCGGATCGGGGTGCGGCCGGCCGATCTGGGGAATGCCCGCGCCCGGACGAGCGCTGGACTCCACGGACGCCGGACCGCGGTCGGCGGATTTGCGCCGCGGCGGTCACGGGGGCGGTCCAGCTGAGGCCAGCCGACTAGAGTTGGCGTACGGACGTGTCCTCTCCGACTCCTCGCTCGCTGCACGCACGCGCTGCACAGTGGGCGAGAGGCCGGCGAAGGGTGCATCGAGCGAGGAGCTCTCATGTTCGAGCGGTTTACCGATAGAGCCCGTCGAGTCGTCGTCTTGGCGCAAGAAGAAGCCCGGATGCTCAACCACAACTACATCGGTACCGAGCACATTCTGTTGGGCCTGATCCACGAGGGTGAGGGCGTGGCCGCCAAGGCCCTGGAGTCGCTCGGTATTTCGCTGGAAGCTGTTCGGCAAAAGGTCGAGGAGATCATCGGCCACGGCCAGCAGTCGCCCAGCGGTCACATCCCATTCACGCCGCGAGCGAAGAAAGTTCTCGAACTCAGCTTGCGGGAAGCGTTGCAGATCAATCATTCCTACATCGGCACCGAGCACATTCTGCTGGGCCTGATCCGCGAGGGTGAAGGCGTCGCCGCGCAGGTCCTCGTCAAGCTGGGCGCCGACCTGAACCGGGTGCGTAACCAGGTGCTGCAGCTGCTCAGCGGATTCCAGGGCAAGGAGTCCGCGACCTCGGGTGCGCCCGAACAGGGCAACGCGCCGTCGTCGTCGATGGTGCTGGACCAGTTCGGCCGCAACTACACCCAGGCCGCCCGCGAGAACAAGCTCGATCCGGTGATCGGTCGGGAGACCGAGATCGAGCGGGTGATGACCGTGCTGTCGCGGCGCACCAAGAACAACCCGGTGCTGATCGGGGAGCCCGGCGTCGGCAAGACCGCCTGCGTCGAGGGGCTGTCGCAGGCCATCGTCCGCGGCGACGTGCCCGAGACCCTGCGGGACAAGCAGATCTACACCCTCGATCTCGGCGCCCTGGTGGCCGGCTCGCGCTACCGCGGCGACTTCGAGGAGCGGCTGAAGAAGGTGCTCAAGGAGATCAAGACCCGCGGCGACGTCGTCTTGTTCATCGACGAGATCCACACCCTGGTCGGTGCCGGTGCGGCCGAGGGCGCGATCGACGCCGCCAGCATCCTGAAGCCGATGCTGGCCCGGGGCGAGCTGCAGACCATCGGGGCGACCACGCTCGACGAGTACCGCAAGTACGTCGAGAAGGACGCGGCGCTGGAGCGTCGGTTCCAGCCGATCCAGGTCTCCGAGCCGTCGATCGCCCACACCATCGACATCCTGCGCGGGCTGCGGGACCGCTACGAGGCGCACCACCGGGTCACCATCACCGACGAGGCGCTGGTGGCGGCGGCGCAGATGGCCGACCGCTACATCTCCGACCGGTTCCTGCCCGACAAGGCGATCGACCTGATCGACGAGGCCGGCGCCCGGCTGCGGATCCGCCGGATGACGGCGCCGCCGGACCTGCGGGAGTTCGACGAGAAGGTCGCTGCGGTCCGGCTGGAGAAGGAAGCCGCGATCGACGCGCAGGACTTCGAGCGCGCGGCCAGTCTCCGCGACGACGAGAAGAAGCTGCTGAACGCCCGCTCCGAGCGGGAGGCGCAGTGGAAGTCCGGCGACCTCGACGTGGTGGCCGAGGTGGACGAGGAGATCATCGCCGAGGTGCTCTCCACCGCGACCGGCATCCCGGTGTTCAAGCTCACCGAGGAGGAGTCGGCCCGGCTGCTGCGGATGGAGGACGAGCTCGGCAAGCGCTACATCGGCCAGCACGACGCCGTGAAGGCCCTGTCCCGGTCGATCCGTCGGACCCGGGCCGGTCTGAAGGACCCGAAGCGGCCGAGCGGTTCGTTCATCTTCGCCGGCCCGTCCGGCGTCGGTAAGACCGAGCTGACCAAGGCGCTGACCGAGTTCCTGTTCGGCGACGAGGACGCACTCATCCAGCTGGACATGAGCGAGTACTCCGAGAAGCACACCGCGTCCCGGCTGTTCGGTTCACCTCCGGGCTACGTCGGCTACGAGGAGGGCGGCCAGCTCACCGAGAAGGTGCGTCGCAAGCCGTTCAGCGTGGTGCTGTTCGACGAGGTCGAGAAGGCCCACCCCGACATCTTCAACTCGCTGCTGCAGATCCTGGACGAGGGTCGGCTGACCGACGCCCAGGGCCGGGTCGTCGACTTCAAGAACACCGTCATCGTGATGACCACCAACCTGGGCACCCGTGACATCGCCAAGAGCGTGTCGCTGGGCTTCAGCGCGGCGGGCGGCACCGAGGGCTCGTACGAGAAGATGAAGGCCAAGGTCGCCGACGAGCTGAAGCAGCACTTCCGGCCGGAGTTCTTGAACCGCGTCGACGAGATCGTGGTGTTCCGCCAGCTGACGCAGGAGGACATCGAGCGGATCGTCGACCTGATGGTGGCCCAGATCGAGATCCGGCTCAAGGACAAGGACATGGGCATCGAGCTCACGCCCGCGGCCAAGACCCTGATCGCCCAGCGGGGTTACGACCCGACGCTCGGTGCCCGCCCGTTGCGTCGAGCCCTGCAGCGCGACATCGAGGACCTGCTGGCCGAGAAGATCTTGTTCTCCGAGCTCAAGTCCGGCGAGATCGTCGTGGTCGACGTGGCCGATCCCGGATCGGAGCATCCGTTCACCTTCACCGGCATCCCGCGGTCGACCGCCCCCGACACCCCGCCGGTGGAGTTCGGCGGCATCGTCGAAGGGCTCGGCGAGTCCGAGGCGGGGGAGGCGGGCGAGCTCCGCTGACCTGACGGATGAACCCGCGGTCCGCCTGTGCGGGCCGCGGGTTCGTGCGTTCAGTGCCGGACGCGGTAGCGGAGGTGGGTGACCCGCTTGCCGGGGATGACCTCGGGGTCGTCCAACAGGAGCGGGGCTGTCGCGACGTTGTCGAAGAAGCGGATGCCGTCGCCGAGCAGGGCGGGCACCAGCGCGACCTGCAGCTCGTCGAGCAGCCCGGCCTCGAGCAGGGCCTGGATCGTCCGCGGACCGCTCACGCCCACCACGGCGTCGCCGGCGATCTCGTGCGCCTTGGCCACGGCGGCCGCCGGCCCACCGGTGACGAAGACCACGTCCGGTCGGTCCGCCCGCGGCCAGCCGTCGGGCACGGCGGCGACCGGGACGATGATCGGCATGCCGGCGCCGAACGGGTGCTGACCGCCCCAGCCGTCCATCATCTCGAAGAAGCGGCGCCCGATGAGCATGGCTTTCATCTGCGACATCAGGTCCTGGACCACCCTCGCGCTGCCCTCGTCGAGGTGCCAGGTCATGTTCGGGCGCGCGGTGGTCACCTCCACCTCGCCCGCCTCGTACCAGTCGAACAGCGGCCCGATCGTGTCGTCGTGGTAGGCGATGTAGCCGTCCACGGAAACCGACAGTCCGCCGATGAGCTTCGCCATCTCGCCACTCCCTCGCTGGTACGGGTCGCAGGTCAGACCTCGCCACGACGCTGAACTCATCGGTGCTGCCGAACTCGTCGGTGCTCCTGAGCTGCGATCTGGCAGGGTGGTGGCTCGTGCCGGATGACGGGAGACCGACCAGCCTGCCCGACCGGGTTCCCGCGGTCTGGCTGGTGCTCGGCGGCATCGTCTCGGTCCAGGGCGGGGCGGCGATCGCGAAGAGCCTGTTCGCCGAGGTCCCGCCGACCGCCATGGTGTGGCTGCGGCTGGTCACCTCGGCGGTGGTGCTGCTGATCATCGCTCGGCCCTCGGTGCGGGGACGCTCCGGCCGGGACTGGCTGACCGCGCTGGCCTTCGGCGTCGCCCTGGTCACCATGAACTGGGCGATCTACCAGTCCTTCGCCCGGATACCGCTCGGGATGGCGGTCACGATCGAGTTCCTCGGCCCGCTGACGGTGGCGCTGCTGGGCTCGCGCCGCCCCCGCGACCTGCTCTGGGTGCTGCTGGCCGGGGTCGGCGTGGCCCTGCTCGGCTTCTCACCGGTCGGGCTGACCGTGCCCGGCGTCTTGTTCGCGCTGCTGGCCGGCGCAGCGTGGGCGGCCTACATCCTGCTCAGCGCCCGGACCGGCCGGCGGTGGCCCGGGCTGTCCGGACTCGCAGTGGCCGGCCTGGTGGGAGCCGTGGTGCTGGCCCCACCGGCGATCATCGAGGCGGGCGCCACCCTGCTGGAGCCGCGAGTGCTCGCCCTGGGGCTCGCGATCGGGCTGTTGTCCTCGGTCATCCCGTACAGCCTCGAGCTGATCGCCCTGCGCCGGATGACTCCGCAGCTGCTCAGCATCTTGATGAGCCTCGAGCCGGCGGCCGCCGCACTGGCCGCCGTCGTCCTGCTGGGTGAGTTCCTGACTCCGCTGCAGTGGCTCGCCGTGGCCTGCGTGGTGGCCGCATCGGTCGGCGGCACCCGGAGCTCGCAGCCGCCGGAACCGATCACCAACCAGTGAGTCGGCGCCGGCTCAGTGACCCGCGTGGTCGGAGTCGGTCACGTCGTCCTCGCCGCGGTCCAGACCGGACAGCGTGGCCATCTCGTCCTCGGAGAGCTCGAAGTCGAAGATGTCGAGGTTCTCCGCGATCCGACCCGGATCGCTGGACTTGGGAATGGCCACCAGTCCCAGCTGGACGTGCCAGCGCAGCACCGCCTGGGTGGCGGACTTGCCGTGTCGAGCAGCGATCTCTGCCACCACCGGGTCGGTGCGCAGCTGGTCGCTCGCTGCACCCAGCGGGCTGTAGGACTCGGTGACGATGCCGTTCTCGGCGTTGAAGGCGCGGGACTCGGTCCGGACGTGGTACGGGCTGAGCTGGATCTGGTTGAGGTCGGGGACCACGTCGGTCTCCTCGATCACCCGCCGCAGGTGCGCCGGCTTGAAGTTCGACACTCCGATCGCGCGGATGTCACCGGCTTCCAACAACCGGCCGAGTCCGCGGACGGCGTCGACGAACCGGTCCTGGTCGGGATTCGGCCAGTGCACCATGAAGACGTCGATGTAGTCCACGCCGAGCCGCTGGGCACTGGCCCGAAAGGCCTCCGCAACGCCGTCGACGCTGTGCCAGCGGCGATTGAACTTGGTGGTGATCACGACCTCCGAGCGGTCGACGCCGGACTCGGCGAGGCCGCGCCCGACCGCCTCCTCGTTCTCGTAGTTCTCGGCGGTGTCGATGAGCCGGTAGCCGGCTTGCAGGGCGCTCCGGACGGCGGCGGCGGCCTCGTCGCCCCGCATCGGGGAGGTGCCGAGTCCGAGCACCGGGATCTCGATGTTGCTGCGCAGGGTCAGGGTGGGAGCTGAAGGGGTCATCGGTGGGTCTCCTTGGTCGTTCGGCTGGGTCGGGTTTCGCTGTGGACGTCGGTCACCGTTCCGGCAACAGGTACCCATGCTGGCCCTGGCGCTGCAGCAACCCGTCGACCTCCAGGGACTGCAGGCACCGGGACCGCTGGGGTCCGTCCGGCCAGGCCGCGGCCAGCTCCTCGGCGGGAACGGCCACCTCGGCGGAGCGCAGGACGGCGAGCAACGCACCGCGGCACTGCCGGTCGGTACCGACGTAGCTCTGGCTGCGGCCGGTCGGCCGGTCCGCGACCGGGTGTCCCAGTCGGCGCCAACGGCAGCGGCTCGACACCGGGCAGCTGGCGCAGCGCGGCGTCCGGGCCGTGCACACCAGCGCACCGAGCTCCATCGACGCCACCGCCCAGCGGGCTGCCCGCGCACCGCTGCGCGGCAGATAGTGCTCCGCCCGCAGTCGTTCGGCGCTGGTCAGGCTGGGTGCGGGTCGCTCGATGCCGCCGTCGATCCTGGCGAGCACCCGGCGCACGTTCGTGTCGAGCACGACGTGGCGCTGCCGGAACGCGAAGCTGGCGATCGCCGCCGCGGTGTAGCCGCCGACGCCGGGCAGTGCCAACAGCTGCTCGTGGCCGGCCGGCACGTCACCGTGATGTCGAACCGTGATGGCCGTGGCCGCTTGGTGCAGTCGAACGGCGCGCCGGGGATATCCCAGTCGACCCCAGGCGCGGACGGCTTCACCGCTCGACGCCGCTGAGAGCGCGGTCGGCGTCGGCCACCGTTCGACCCATCGGCGCCACGGTTCCAGCACCCGGGCCACCGGCGTCTGCTGCAGCATGTACTCGCTCACCATGATCTGCCACGGGTCGGCCTCGGGACGCCGCCACGGCAGGTCCCGGCCGTGCTCGTCGTACCAGCTGATCACGCGGCCGACCACGGCTTGGGCGGGGCGGTAACGATGGTCGACGGCCACGGCGTCACGGTACTCGGCCGACCCCCGGCGAGCCTGCCCGGTGTGCAGCGGGTTCTTCCCTACCGTAGGCCCATGAGCGGCATGCTCCATCCGGCCGGTCCGGAGCCGGCCCAGACCTACTGGCTGCGGCGAGTTCTGGTGCTCCTGGCGATCCTCATCGTCGTCCTCGTGAGCGTCGGGGTGGCCACGGCGAGCATGGGTGCCACGCGGAAGGACGCGACGCCGGCGGCGGCGTCTCCGTCCACGTCGGAGTCACCCCTCGCGTCGACTTCGCAGAGCCCGACCCCGTCGAGTATCGCCACCCCCTCGGCCACCCCGTCGGCGGCTTCGTCGACTTCGTCGGCGCCGTCGACCGGGAAAGCCGACTCGGGCAGCACGGCGGCCGTGACGCCGGTCTGCCAGCCCAAGGACCTGAAGACCACGCTCACCGGCAAGCAGATGCTGAAGCTGAACAAGCCGGCGGCGTTCACCGTCACGATTCGCAACGGGGGCGACGAGACCTGCCGGGTGAGCCTGACCCGGAACGACTTCGAGCTCCGGGTGACGTCGGGCAAGAAGGTGTTCTGGAGCAGCAAGGTGTGCACCACGGCCACCTTCGTCGTCGCCGCCAAGCTCGACCTCGACCAGTCGATGTCGTGGCCCATGGTCTGGGACGGTCGCGGCGTGTCCGCGGGCTGCGCTCAGCCCGGTGCGGAGCTGAAGCGGGGCACCTATCTGAGCACCGCGACCGTGACCGGTGGCAAGCCGGCCGAACTGCCGGTCACGCTGCGACCCTGAGCGGTTCCCTCAGCAGTTGAGGTGATCCAACTCGTTCGGGCAGGTCGTCCGCTCGACGCACTCGGTCGCCGGGACTAGACGACCGGCTCGGAGTAGGCGGCTTCGGCCAACCGGACCAGACCGTCACGGATGATCCGGGCGCGCAGCTCGCCCACTCCCTCGACCTCTTGCAGCTCGGTGCTGCTGGCCCCGAAGAGTCCCTGGAGACTGCCGAAGTGCTCGATCAGCCGGACGCCGAGGGCAGCGGGCAACCGGTTGATCTGTGACAGCTGACGGTAGCCGCGGGTGCTGATCTTGGTGTCGAGTTGTTCACCCGAGCCGAAGCCGACGGTCCGGGCGACCACCAACGGATCCAACAACTCGGTGGTGGTCAGCGCGGCCAACGGGGTCAGACCGAAGGTCTGCTGGTCGTCGGCGGGATGGTAGTCACGTTCCAGCAGCTCCCGTAGGTCGGAGACACCAGCACTCAGGTCGTGCAGCTGCAGGGTCAGCAGCCGGCCGTCGGTGCCGAGCTCGACCACGTACGCCGTCACCTCGGCGTCCAACCGGCGCACCATCTCCAGGCGTTGGGCCAGGTAGGCGAAGTCTCGGACGGTGACCTGGTCCTGCACCTCGAGTGAGGACAGCCGGTTGGCCAGCTCCCAGAGCCGGGACCGGTAGCGTTCGAGGGCCTGGAGCGCCTGGTCGGCCTTGGTGAGGATGGTCTCCGACTGCTCGACGACCCTGCGGGTGTTGCCCATGTAGAGCGTGATCGTGGCCATCGAGGCCGACACCGAGACGACCGGGACACCGGTCTGCCGAGACACCCGATCCGCCGTACGGTGGCGCGTCCCGGTCTCGATGGTGGCGATACCGGGATCCGGCATCAGCTGGACGCCGGCCAGCACGATCCGGTCGGTCTCCGCGGTCAGCACGATCGCCCCGTCCATCTTGGCCAGCTCGCGCAGCGCGGTCGGCGTGAACGGCACGTCGATGGGAAACCCTCCCGTCGACATCTGCAGCACCGGCTCGGCGTCACCCAGGACCACCAGGGCGCCGGTCCGACCACGCAGGATCCGTTCGAATCCCTCTCGCAGCGGCGTGCCGGGGGCGAGCTGGGCCAGATGGCACAGCACCTCTCTGGTGTCTTCGTCTCCCTGCATCAGCCTCATCTTAGGACCGGTCGGGCTGGACCTCCGCGGTGTTCACGGCCAGTTGCAGCGCCGGCCGGCCCGTCGATTCGGTCTGCGGTCCGGTGAGGGAGAGCATCCGCAGCGCGTGCTCGATCGTCGGCGCCCGGTGCACGAGCAGTCCGTACTCGGAGCTGCTCATCCGATCCCGGGCGCTGCCGGTGTCGGCCGGGATGACGGCTTCGGTGAAACCGAGGCGCGCGGCCTCGGCCAGCCGTCGGTCCAGGGCCGGCACGCGCCGCAGCTCGCCTGCCAGGCCCACCTCGCCGATGGCGACGAGGCGGCGTTCCACGGTCGCGTTCCGGGTCGTCGAGGCGACGGCGACGGCGACCGCGAGATCCGCGGACGGGTCGACGACGCGGGCGCCACCGACGGTCGAGACGTAGACGTCGGAGCTGTGCAGCGGTAGCCGGGCGCGGCGCTGCAGCACGGCCAGCACCATCGCGATCCGTCCCGAGTCCATCCCGTGCACCACCCGGCGCGGAGTCTGCAGCGGCGTCGGCGCGACCAGCGCCTGCACCTCCGCCAGCATGGGTCGGCGACCCTCCATGGTGACCGTCACGCAGGTTCCCGGTACCGGCTCGTCGTGTCGGGACAAGAAGAGCCCGGACGGATCGACGACCTCGGCGATCCCGTTCTCGGCCATCTCGAAGCAGCCGACCTCGTCGGCCGGCCCGTACCGGTTCTTCGTGGCCCGGACCATCCGGAAGCCGGAGTGCTTGTCGCCGTCGAAGGCCAGCACCACATCCACCAGGTGCTCCAGCAGCCGGGGCCCGGCGATGGCCCCGTCCTTGGTCACGTGGCCGATCAAGATGACCGCCATGCCCGTCCGTTTCGCCACCCGGACCAAGGCGCCCGTCACCTCACGCACCTGGGTCACACCGCCGGGGGAGCCGTCGGCCTCCGCCGCGCCGATCGTCTGGATCGAGTCGACGACGAGCAACGAGGGGTTCACCTCTTCGACGTGCCCGAGGACCGTCCCGAGGTCGGTCTCCGCGGCGAGATAGAGCTGGTCGGCCAGGGCGTCGGTGCGACCGGCCCGCAGCCGCACCTGGGCCGCAGACTCCTCGCCCGTCACGTAGAGCGTCGTCCGGCCCGCCTTCGACCACCGACTGGCCACCTCGAGCAACAACGTCGACTTGCCGACGCCCGGCTCGCCGGCCAACAGCACGACGGCGCCGGGCACCAGGCCGGCGCCGAGCACCCGGTCCAGCTCGCCGACCCCGGTGAGCATCCGGGTCGCGGCGTCGGCGGCGACCGTCGCGATCGGCACGGCCTTGCTGCGCGGCACCGAGGACTTGATCGTCGCGAGCTTCGGAGCGCCCGCCTCCACCACGCTGCCCCAGGTCTGGCACTCACCGCAGCGGCCGACCCAGCGCGACGTGGTCCAGCCGCACTCGGTGCACGTGTGGGACGGCCGAACCGCGCTCTTCGCCATGTACCGGACGCTAGCGGGACCCCCCGACAATGTTGTCCGGCTCGCGCTCGCTACGCGCCTCGTGTCTCGGTCTTCCTCGTTGTCCGGCGAAGGAAAAGCGTCTTCGCCGGTCTCCTCGTCCAGACCGAGACGGCGCTCCGCTACCCGACGCTCGCCGGGAGTTGTCCGGCTCGCGCTCGCTACGCGCCTCGTGTCTCGGTCTTCCTCGTTGTCCGGCGAAGGAAAAGCGTCTTCGCCGGTCTCCTCGTCCAGATCGAGACGGCGCTCCGCTACCCGACGCTCGCCGGGATGTTGTCCGGCTCGCGGTCGCGTGGAGCTACCGCGTCAGCGTGGCGGCCACGTCGAGGACGCGGGCGTTCGCCTCGGGGAGACCGACGGTGATCCGGACGCCGTCGTGCTCGTCGCCGGCGAGATAGGGCCGCACACTCAACCCGGCGGCCGCGAACGCGTCGGCGTAGGAGGCGGTGTGGTGTCGGGCCGGCAACCAGACGAAGTTGGCCTGGCTGTCGGGCACGTCGAATCCCAGGGCGCGCAGCTCGGCGACCAGAGCGTCCCGGTCGACGACGATCCGGCGGACCCGGTCCCACATCTCCTCCTCGGCCGCCAGCGCGGCGAGGACCGCGGCCTGGGCCGGTGTCGACACCCCGAACGGCAGGGCGACGGCCCGGGCGGCGGTGGCGAGCTCCGGTGCGGCCACCGCGTACCCGACCCGGAAGCCGGCGAGTCCGTACGCCTTGGAGAAGGTGCGCAGCAGCACCACGTTCTCGCGCTCGGCGAAGTCCAGTCCGCGGACGGCGCCGGGGTCGGTGACGAACTCCACGTACGCCTCGTCGATCAGCACCGCGATGTCGTCGCGGAGAGCGTCGACCATGGCGACGACCTCGTCGTGCGGCAGGGCCGGTCCGGTCGGGTTGTTGGGGGTGCACAGCAGCACGGCGCGGGTGGCCGGTGTGACGGCGGCGTGCAGGGCGGCCAGATCGTGGACGGCTCCCTCGCCGAGCGACACCGGCACCGGGGTGGCGCCGGTCAGCTGGATGGCGATCGGGTAGGCCTCGAAGCTCCGCCACGCGTAGACGACTTCGTCCCCGGGCTCGCAGATGGCCTGCAGCAGGTGGTACAGCACACCGACCGATCCGGTGGCGAACGACAGCCGGTCCGGTGCGACTCCGAGCTTCGACCCGACGGCGTCGGCCAAGCGCTGGTTGCTCAGGTCGGGGTAGCGGTTCATCTCCCGGCAGGCGGCGGTCACCGCGTCGTACACCGCAGGCAGCGGCGGGTACGGGTTCTCGTTGCTGGACAACTTGAACGTCGTGCTGGAGGACGATCCGGAGGCGGGTGCCGCCCGACCGGGCCGATAGCTCGGCACCCGCGCGACGGCCGCACGGATCGGCACCGCCATCTAGCGGCTCATCTCCTCGAGCACCCTCAGATCCGGACGACGCCGTTGGACGTGCCGAACGTCGCGGCGATCAGACCGGGTTGCCCGTTGGGAGCGACCCAGTCGATGTCGATGTCGCGCAGCACGTCACCGCTGCGACCGCCCAGCCAGTCGTCGACGCGCTCCGGGTCGCCGGCGATCTCGATCCGCAGCAGCGCGACCTCGCCGCCACCGACCGACGGGTGGCAGCCCGAATCGCTCAACCAGTGCACGAAGAACGGGAGCTGCGGGTCGGCCTGCAGGCCCTTCACGCCCAGCTGGCGCCACTCCAGCATGCCGCCGTCGGGCAGGTACCGGTGTCCGTCGATGGCCGGCCGGCCGAGCCGGCGCTCGATCGGTTGCAGATCGTCGACCGCGACCACCCAGCCCAGCCAGCCACCGCCGTCGGCGGAACGGGCGCGTACGGCCTGGCCGAAGGCCGCCTTGTCGGCGGCCGGATGGTCGAGCACCTCGACGACCTCGAGGTAGCGGCCGTTGCTCAATGCCAAGGTCCGGTTCCGGGTGCCGAAGCGGGGATGGAAACCGCCGTCGGTGAACTCCGCCCCCAGCAGCCGCCCGAGTCTGCTCGCGGTCTGCTTCGCACCGTCTGGACCCGCCGCGAAGGAGAGATGGTCCAGGTACATGAGCCCATTGTTGTTCAAGTGGGTCTCGGTTTTCGGCCGGGGTCCGCGGCATGCCGCATCGAGCGACGCGAGCCCCGGTGGAAATCCCGGCACAACTCGGTCAACACCTCATAAGCCGGCTCGCCCATCAAGGCGACCAGCTCGTCGCGACTCGACCGGTACACCGGCACCTCGGCGACGTGCGCCTCGGTGTTCGCGGTGCAGTACCAGTCGAGGTCGTGTCCGCCGGGTCCCCAGCCTTCCCGTCCGTACTCGCCGATGCTCACTTCGGTGTAGCTGGTCTGGTCGGCTCGGGTCACGGTGCGGAACTGTCGCCGGATCGGCAGCTGCCAGCACACGTCCGGCTTCGTCTCGGTGATCGGTCGCCCCTGCTGCAGCGCGAGCAGGTGCAAGGCGCAACCGCCACCGGCGGGGAAGTCCGGTCTGTTCAAGAAGATGCAGGCTCCGTCGACGACCTTGGTCTTCCGGGCCGGCTTCTCCCCGTCGGCGACCGTCTCCGGGCCCTCGAGCTCCACCCAACCCTGGCTCCGTCCCAGCTTGCGGTACTGCCACTGGGCGGGTGTGAGTTCCTTGACGGCCTTGCGGACCCGCTTCTCGTCGTCGCGGTCGGCGAAGTGGGCGCCGAGGGTGCAGCAGCCGTCGTCGGGGCGATCGGCGTAGATGCCCTGACAGCCGCGGCCGAAGATGCAGGTCCAGGCCGACGTCAACCAGGTGAGGTCGCAGCGGTAGACGGTCTCGGCGTCGGCCGGATCGACGAACTCCGCCCACGCTCGCGGGAACGGCAGCAGCACCTCAGGCACGGGCATCAGGGTACGGGGGGCGGCGCGGCGGGGGAGAACGGCCGGGAGCAGCGCAGCCGAGGTCGACGGCGCTAGGGTTGTTGACGTGCCCACTGACGATGAGGCGGGATCGCCCCGGCCCGTCGCCGCTGCGGACCGAGCGCCCGACGGTGCGGGGCCGGTCCGGGTCCCACCCGCCAAGGTGGGGCTCTCGACGACCTCGGTCTACCCGGAGACGACGTCCAGCGCGTTCGAGCTCGCCCGTCGGCTGGGCTACGACGGCGTGGAGCTGATGGTGGGCATCGATCCGGTGGCCGCCGACATCGACGCCGTGCTGAAGCTCCGTGACTACCACCAGATCCCGGTGCTGTCGGTGCACTCGCCGTGCCTGTTGATCACCCAGCGGGTCTGGGGCAGTGATCCCTGGGTGAAGCTGGAGCGATCCGCCGAGGCGGCCCGGCGACTCGATGCCGACGTGGTCGTGGTGCACCCGCCGTTTCGCTGGCAGCGCGACTACGCGCGCGGTTTCGTCGCCGGGGTGCGTCGGCTCACCGAGTCGACCGGGATCACCTTCTGCGTCGAGAACATGTACCCCTGGCGGACCCCGGGTGGCGAGCTCAAGGCGTACCTACCGGGCTGGGATCCGACGGAGCTGGACTACGACCACCTCACCCTGGACCTCTCCCACGCCTCGACGGCGAACCAGCAGTCCCTCGATCTGGCCCGCCGCTGGGGGTCGCGGTTGAGGCACGTGCACCTGACCGACGGCACGGGTTCGGTGAAGGACGAGCACCTGGTTCCCGGTCGCGGTGATCAGCACGCCGATCGGGTGCTGGAGCACCTCGCCGAGCAGGATTTCGACGGTCACGTCGTGCTCGAGGTCAACTCCCGCAAGAGCGAGACCCGCTCCCACCGCGAAGATCATCTCGCCGAGTCGCTGGCCTTCGCCCGGCTGCATCTGGCGGCCCCCGTACAGTCCTCGTACGCGGTCGACGCCAGCGGGGTCGCATCTAGTCTGTGAACCGCGGCCCAGGCGGCGCGATCGGGGATCCGGTCGCCGCAGCAAGATCGGCAGCAAGCTCGGGCGGGATGATCAGGAAGGGGCATGCCGGTGCCGGTGCTACGTGAAGCGCTGCTGACGGTCTCCCGGAGCTCACGGATCCGAGGACTGGTGACGGCGGCGCCGGTGACCAAGAACGTGGTCAGGCGGTTCGTGGCCGGGGAGACCGCCGGTGAGGTGACCGCCGTCGCGGAGACGCTGACCGCCGACGGCCGGCTCGTCACGATCGACCACCTGGGAGAGGACACCACCGAGCGGCGGCAGGCCGACCAGGTGGCTGCGGCCTACGAGTCCTTGCTGCGCCGGCTGCACGACGGCGGCCTGACGCCGGCGGCCGAGGTGTCGGTGAAGCTGACCGCACTCGGGCTGCAGCTGGACGACGGTCGCGAGGTCGCTCTCGAGCACGCGCGGCGGATCTGCACGGCCGCGGACGAGGCCGGTACCACGGTGACGATCGACGCCGAGGACCACACGACCACCGACGCCGCACTGGACATCGTCGCCGAGCTGCGCCGCGACTTCCCCTCGACCGGTGCCGTGCTCCAGGCCTATCTCCGGCGCACCGAGGGCGACTGCCGGGACCTCGCCTCGGCCGGTTCCCGGGTCCGACTCTGCAAAGGGGCCTACGCGGAACCCGACAGCGTTGCCTTCGCGGAACGGCAGGAGATCGACCTGTCCTACGTGCGCTGCATGAAGATCCTGCTGGCCGGTCCCGGCTACCCGATGTTCGCCACCCATGATCCGCGGTTGATCGCGATCGGCCGCAAGCTCGCCCATGATCGGCGACGGGCGGCGGACAGCTACGAGTTCCAGATGCTGTACGGGATCCGGTCCCAGGAACAGCGCCGGCTGGCCGCGTCGGGCCACCAGATGCGGGTCTATGTCCCCTACGGCGAGGACTGGTACGGCTACCTGGTCCGCCGGCTCGCCGAGCGTCCGGCCAATCTCAGCTTCTTCCTCCGCAGCCTGGTCTCGACGTCCTGACGGGCCGCCGGGGGTGATCTCCGGGACGGACAGGTGCCCGACTTCATCCTGGAAGGGTGATCCCAGCGGGCCGTGGCCGCGACAGGTTGGACGGTGTCGAGCGTGGCGCGCCAGCTGATGCGTGCCGGACATCCCGGAAGGGGACTCATGCCGGACGGAAAACCCAACATCTTGGTGATCTGGGGCGACGACATCGGGATCACCAACCTCAGTTGCTACAGCGACGGCCTGATGGGCTATCGCACGCCGAACATCGACCGGATCGCCGACGAGGGGATGCGGTTCACCGACTCCTACGGCGAACAGAGCTGCACAGCGGGCCGGTCCTCGTTCATCACCGGTCAGAGCGTGTACCGCACCGGACTGAGCAAGGTCGGCATGCCGGCCGCTCCGGTGGGCCTCCGGGCCGAGGATCCGACCATCGCCGAGCTGCTGAAGCCGAGGGGTTACGCCACTGGTCAGTTCGGCAAGAACCATCTCGGCGACAAGAACGAGTTCCTGCCGACGGTGCACGGCTTCGACGAGTTCTTCGGCAACCTCTACCACCTCAACGCCGAGGAGGATCCGGAGACGCCGAACTATCCGCCGCCCGAGGACTTCCCGCACTTCCGGGAACGGTTCGGTCCGCGCGGTGTGCTGCGCTGCTGGGCGACCGACACCGACGACGAGACCGAGCACCCGCGTTGGGGTCGGGTCGGCAAGCAACGGATCGAGGACACCGGGCCGCTGACGAAGAAGCGGATGGAGACGATCGACGACGAGGTCCTGGAGCACGGACTCGACTTCATCGACCGCCAGCACCAGGCGGCGACGCCGTTCTTCCTCTGGTTCAACACCACGCACATGCACTTCCGCACCCATCCGAAGCCGGAGAGCGTCGGCCGAGCCGGCCGCTGGCAGTCGCCGTACCACGACACGATGCTCGATCACGACGAGGTGGTCGGGGCCCTGCTGGACAAGCTCGACGAGCTCGGGATCGCGGACGACACGATCGTGGTGTACTCCACCGACAACGGACCGCACATGAACTCCTGGCCGGACGCCGGGATGACCCCGTTCCGCAGCGAGAAGAACACCAACTGGGAGGGCGCTTTCCGGATCCCCGAGCTGATCCGCTGGCCGGGCCGCATCGCGGCCGGCGTGGTCTCGAACGAGATCGTCCAGCACCACGACTGGCTGCCGACCTTCCTCGCGGCCGCCGGCGATCCCGATGTCGTCGAGGACCTCAAGGCCGGCAAGACGGTGGGTGAGACCTCGTACAAGGTGCACATCGACGGCTTCAACCTGTTGCCCTACCTGACCGGCGAGGTGCCGGAGTCGCCCCGGAAGGGACTGATCTACTTCTCCGACGACGGGGATGTGCTGGCCCTCCGGTACGACAACTGGAAGGTCGTGTTCATGGAGCAGCGACAGCAGGGCACCCTGCAGATCTGGGCGGAGCCGTTCGTGTCGCTGCGGGTGCCCAAGATCTTCAATCTCCGGACCGATCCGTACGAGCGAGCCGATATCACCTCGAACACCTACTACGACTGGATGCTCGACAACGCGATCCTGGTTCTCACGGCGTCCTTCCTGGTCACCGAGTTCCTGGAGACGTTCAAGGAGTTCCCGCCGCGGCAGCGAGCCGCAAGCTTCACCATCGACCAGGTGGTGGCCAAGCTGGAGGCGACCCTGGCGGCGAGCCAGTGACAGTGCCAGTCAATCTGCCGGTGACCGTGCCGATGAAGACGACTGTGAAGACGCCGGTGAGGTCGCGCCGGTGACCACCGAGCTCGCCTCCTGGCGCGACGGTCCCACCACGTCCGCCATCATCGACTTCGTCGGGCGGGTCACGGACGCGTCGGGTCCGGAGTTCGTGCCGCGGTCGGCCCGGGTGGCCGTCTTCGACAACGACGGCACGCTCTGGACCGAGAAGCCGCTGGTGATCCAACTCGACTTCACCATCCAGCGGTTCGCCGAGATGGCTGAGGAGGACCCGGCACTGCGGGATCAGCAGCCCTACCGAGCCGCCTACGAGAAGGATCTCGGGTGGATGGGCGCAGCGATGGTCAAGCACTACCGCGGCGACGACAGCGATCTCGGGTTGCTGATGGCAGCCGTACCCAGAGCGTTCGAGTCGGTGACCGTCGAGGAGTACGACGCCCGGGTGAAGGCCTTCTTCGACCACGCCGCCAACCCGCAGACTCACCGGCCGTACCGCGGCAGCGGCTACCGACCCATGGTGGAGCTGCTCCGGTATCTGGAAGCGAACGGCTTCGTCTGCTACATCGCTTCCGGCGGTGACCGCGACTTCATGCGCCCGGTCGCCGAGGAGCTGTACGGGATCCCGCCGGAGCGGATCATCGGCAGTGCTCTCGGTCTGCACTACGACGCCGAGGGCGGCACCAACAACCTGATGTACAAGGGGTCGATGGAGTTCTTCGACGACGGCCCCGAGAAGCCGATCCGGATCTGGAGCCGGATCGGACGGCGTCCCATCCTGTCGTGCGGCAACTCCAACGGCGACCTTCCGATGCTGACCTACGCCGGCGGAGTGGACCGCCCCGGTCTGCGGCTGCTGCTGCTGCACGACGACGCCGACCGGGAGTTCGACTACACGGCGGGGGCCGAGCAGGCACTGGAAACGGCTGCGGCGCAGGATTGGACCGTGATCAGCATGAGGAACGACTGGGTGACGGTCTTCGGGTGAGCGAGGACCTGGTCCGGATCCCCCCACAGACCTACCTGATGGGCTCGGATCGCCACTACGCCGAGGAGGGGCCGGCGCACCCGGTGTCGGTCGACGGGTTCTGGATGGCCGCCCGGCAGGTGACCAACGACGAGTACGCGGCCTTCGTCGCCGAGACCGACTACCGCACGGTGGCCGAACGGCCGCTGGATCCGGACGACTTCCCGGGTGCGCCGGTGGAGAACCTGCAACCGGGTTCGATGGTGTTCAACCGGACCCCTGGTCCGGTCGATCTCCGCCACCTCAGTCAGTGGTGGTCGTGGATTCCGGGGGCGTGCTGGCGGCGGCCGGAGGGCCCGGGGTCGTCGCTGGTCGGTCGCGGTCGCCACCCCGTGGTGCAGATCGCCTACGAGGACGCGGCGGCCTATGCGGACTGGGCCGGTCGATCACTGCCGACGGAAGCGGAGTGGGAGGCGGCGGCTCGCGGTGGGCTGGAGGCTTCGACCTACGTCTGGGGGGAGGACCCGGAACCGGCGGGGGAGCGGTTGGCGAACTACTGGCACGGGGACTTCCCGTGGCGTCCCCGCACCGGGTACGGGCACACCGCGGCCGTGGGAAGCTTCCCCGCCAACGCGTACGGGCTGTACGACGTGGCCGGCAACGTGTGGGAGTGGACGACCGACTGGTACGCCGTCCGACACCAGGGCGACCCGGATCCCACCCCGTGCTGCCTGCCCCGGAACCCCCGCGGACCCGGGATCGAAGCCAGCTTCGACCCGGCCCAGCCGCAGTTCCCGACCCCCCGGAAGGTGATCAAGGGCGGGTCGTTCCTCTGCGCCGACAGCTACTGCCTGCGCTATCGCCCGGCGGCCCGGCGGCCGCAGATGATCGACACCGGGATGAGCCACATCGGCTTCCGCTGCGTGGTCCGCGACTAGGCCTCAGAGCCAGTCGACCTGCGGTGCCAGCACGGCGTACCCGACGAACGCCGCCACGTCCAGCACGGTGTGGGCCACCACCAGCGGACCCACCCGTCGCCAACGCAGATAGACCAGGCCGAAGATCAAACCCATGATCAGGTTGCCGACGAAGCCACCGAACCCCTGGTAGAGGTGGTAACTGCCCCGGATCACCGCGCTGACGACCAGGATGACCGGCCACCGCCAACCGAGCTGCGCGAATCGCGCGAAGAGGTAGCCGACCATGATCACCTCCTCCAGGGCCGCGTTCTGGAAGGCGGACAGGACCAGCACCGGGATGGTCCACCACACCTCGGTCAACCCTGAGGCCTGCACCTGGGTGTTGAGGTTCAGCGCCCGCGCCGCCAGGTAGAGCCCGAGACCCGGGATGCCGATGCCGGCCGCGAGGACGAAGCCGAAACCGATGTCGGAACCGATCCGGCGGCCGTCGAACCCGAGCGTCCTGCCGGCCGGCGGGTCGCTGCGCTGCACGAGGTAGCAGACGAGCAGCACGGGGACGAGCGCGAAGACGATCTGCACCAGCTGGTAGCTGAGGTCCAACCACGGCCGGTCGGGCACCACCGAGGGGTTGAGGGTCGACGTCTGCTGGTTGAGGGCGACCTGCCGGGTGAGCCGCTCGATGATCTGCAGGATCGAGTAGACCGCCGACTGGCCGAGCGAGATCGCCAGCACGAGCACGACCTCAACCCCGAGCAGGACGCGCTGGTCCCGGGGCACGGGCAGCGGGGAGGGCGCGGACCACGACGGGCTGGACACGGCTCCCATCTTGCCTGGCCGGCGAAGTTCCATTCCGGGGGAAAAGGTGTGGCCCCGCGGCGCCGGGCTTTAGGGTGGCGCCATGCGGGTAGGAGTATTCGGAGCCACGGGTCAGGTGGGCGGCGTGATGCGCAGCCTGTTGGCCGAGCGGTCCTTCGACGTCACCGACATCCGGTTCTTCGCCTCGGCACGCTCGGCCGGCACCACGTTGCCCTGGCCGGCTGCGCCGGGCGGCGAGGTCGTGGTCGAGGACACCGACACCGCGGATCTGACCGGCCTGGACATCGCGTTGTTCTCCAACGGCAAGACCGCTTCCAAGGCGGCGGCGCCGCGGGTCGCGGCGACCGGCGCCGTGGTGATCGACAACTCCTCGGCCTGGCGGATGGACCCCGAGGTCCCGCTGGTCGTGAGCGAGGTCAATCCCGAGGACGCACGACGTCCGCCGAAGGGCATCATCGCCAACCCGAACTGCACCACCATGGCGGCGATGCCCGTCCTGGCGCCGCTGCACCGGGCCGCCCGGCTCGTGCGGCTCCAGGTCGCGACGTACCAGGCGGTGTCGGGGTCCGGCGGCAGTGGGGTCCGCGAGCTCGATTCCCAGCTGCGCGCGGTGGCGGAGCGGGCGGCGGAGCTGGCCTTCGACGGCCGCGCCGTGGCGTTCCCCGAACCGGATCTCTACGCCCGACCGATCGCCCACAACGTGCTGCCGCTGGCCGGTTCACTGGTCGACGACGGCACCGGTGAGACCGACGAGGAGCAGAAGCTCCGCAACGAGAGCCGCAAGATCCTGCACATCCCCGACCTGCTGGTGGCCGGCACCTGCGTCCGGGTGCCGGTGTTCACGGGTCACTCACTGGCCATCCACGCCGAGTTCGGCGACGAGATCTCCCCCGAGCGGGCCCGTGAGCTGCTCGCTCGAGGCGCCGGGGGTCGAGCTCGCCGACATCCCGAACCCGCTCGAGGCGGCCGGCCGCGACGCGAGCTTCGTCGGCCGGATCCGCGCCGATCAGTCGGCCCCGCCCGGTCGTGGCCTGGTGTTCTTCGTCTCGAACGACAACCTGCGCAAGGGCGCGGCGTTGAACGCGGTGCAGATCGCCGAGCTGGTCGCCGACGAACTGGTTGCCGGCCGGGTCCGGTGACATCGATGGACGCCATCCAGCCGCACGCCATCGCAGGATCGCTGGCCATCCTCGGTGCCGGGGTGATGGGCGAGACCGTGTTGTCCGGACTGCTCCGGGCCGGTTGGGACCCCGCCCGGATCATCGCCACCGATCGCCGACCGGAACGGCAGGTCGAGCTCCGCGAGAAGTACGGCGTGACCATGCTCGAGAACACCGAGGCCGTCGCGGCGGCGGACACCGTCATCCTGGTCGTCAAGCCGCAGGACATGACCGACCTGCTGGCCGAGATCAATCCGGCCCTGCGTCCCGGCGCGTTGGTGGTCTCCCTGGCCGCCGGGGTCAGCATCGCCTCGATCGAGGCGGGCTTGCCCCCCGGCGTGCCGGTGGTCCGGGTGATGCCGAACACCCCGGCCCAGGTGGACGAGGGGATGGCGGCGATCTCGGCGGGCTCGCACAGCGGCCAGGAACACCTCGACCGGGTGACCGCGATCCTCTCCGCGACGGGGAAGGTGCTGTCGGTTCCGGAGAAGTACCAGGACGCGGTGACCGCGATCTCCGGGACCGGGCCGGCGTACCTGTTCTTCGTGGTGGAGGCCATGATCGAGGCCGGGGTCCATCTCGGGCTGCCCCGGGACGTGGCCACCGAGCTGGTCGTGCAGACGATGCTCGGATCCGCCAAGCTCCTGCGCGAGACCGGAGAGCACCCCGTGGTGCTCCGGGAACGGGTCACCTCACCCGGAGGCACCACGGCCGCGGCCATCCGCGAGCTGGAGGAGCACAAGGTCCGGGCCGCGTTCATGATCGCCATGGAGGCGGCGCGCAACCGGAGCCGGGACCTGGCAGCAGCTGCCGCGGCGGAGACGCCACGACCGCAGCCGCCGCGACCGGAGACGCCGCGACAGTGACGGCCCCGGCATGAGCGGCCGACTGGTCTACGGCGAGGAGCTGGCCCGGTACGACTTCGGGCCGGACCACCCGATGGGTCCTGGTCGGGTGCGGAACACGATCTCGCTGGCTCGCCACCTCGGGGTCCTCGACCGGCTCGAGATCGTCCCGCCGCCGGAGATCGACCAGGCGCTGCTCGAGACGGTCCACACCCGGGAGTACCTGGCCGCGGTGGCCGCCGGCCTACCGGACCCCGATCACGGACTGGGCACCACGGACAATCCGATCTTCCCCTCGATGCACGAGATCACCGCCACCGTCGTGATGGCGACCGTCGAGGCGGCCCGCGGGGTGTGGGCGGGCGAGGTGAAGCGCGCCGCCAACATCAGCGGCGGTCTGCACCACGCGATGCCGGACCGGACCAGTGGCTTCTGCGTCTACAACGACATCGCGGTGGCGATCCGCTGGCTCCTCGATCACGGGTGTGAGCGGGTCGGCTACGTCGACGTCGACGTGCACCACGGCGACGGGGTGCAGGCGATCTTCTACGACGACCCCCGGGTGATGACGGTCAGCCTGCACGAGACGCCGACCATGCTCTTCCCCGGCACCGGGTACCCGTACGAGATCGGCGGTCCGGGCGCCGAGGGGACGGCGGTCAACATCGCGCTCCCGGCGGGGACCAGCGACCGGGGGTGGCTGCGGGCGTTCGACGCCGTGGTGCCGGAGGTGCTGGCGGCGTTTCGACCCGAGGTGCTCGTGACCCAACACGGCTGCGACTCCCACCGGCACGATCCCCTGGCCGATCTGGACCTGAGCGTCGACGGCCAGCGGGCGTCGTATCTCGCCCTCGCGGCGCTGGCCGATGAGTTGTGCGACGGCCGCTGGGTGTCGACGGGCGGCGGCGGCTACTCGGTGTTGCACGTCGTCCCGCGGGCCTGGACCCATCTGCTGGGCATCGTCAGCGGGGAGCCGGTTCCGCCCGAGACCGAGGTGCCCGCCGCCTGGCTCGCCGAGGTCGACGGCCATCCACCCCTGAGCATGACCGACGGCGCCGACGTGGGCTTCGCGCGGTTCTCCGACGGCTACTCCCCGAGCGACCGGCTCGATCAGGCCATCATCGCCACCCAGCGGGCCGTCTACCCCGAGCTGGGTCTGCACCCCGACGTCTGATCCGCCGGCCAGGGTCGGCAGCAGGCGTCATCGGCAGAGCTGCGCGGGCCCGAGCAGCCCGGGAGACGAGCCCGCAGCGGGAGCATATTGTCGGGATCGAGGGCTGCGTCGTCAACGACCGGCATGCGTGTCGCTGAGAAATTCCGTGCTGCCGACTACCCCACAAGCCACTGTTGCCACTACTCTCACTCCAGTGCGCCTGTACGACGCGAGAAGGGAAGCTCGCGCTGCTTGCGGACGGAACGGGGACGATTCATGAGCGAGGACACATCGCGAGGTGCGGTGAGCGGCCTGGGTGGCGTCAAGTTCTTGACGGTGGCCGAGGTGGCGACGCTGATGCGCGTCTCCAAGATGTCGGTCTATCGCCTGATCCACTCCGGTGAGCTGGAGGCGGTGCGCTTCGGCCGGAACTTCCGGGTCACCGAGGCCGCGGTCGACGCGTACCTCCGCGACGCCTTCTACGAGACCGGCTAACCGCCCCCTTCCCGCGCCGACTCAGCGATCGGCGGTGGCCAGCTTCGCGGCCAGCACGACGTAGCACCCGGCGAAGGCCCGGCGGATCCAGGTGATCACCCGCGGCCGGACGAGGACGTGCTCTCGCACGGCGGCGGCGAAGATCCCGTAGCCGGCGAACACCAGCAGGGTGAGCCCCATGAACACGCCGCTGAGGAGCAGCATGTGCGCGAGGGCCTGCGGCTGACCCGGTGCCACGAACTGCGGCAGGAACACGAAGAAGAAGATCGTCAGCTTCGGGTTCAACAGGTTGACCAGGACCGCCTGGCCGACCACCTTCCCGGCCGACATCGGTGGTGGGGTCGGGCCGGGGTCGAGGGGGGAGCGGTCGTGGAACGTCCGATAGGCCAGGAAGAGCAGGTACGCCACGCCGGCGAACTTCAGGATCGAGAAGGCCGTCGCGCTCGCGTGCAGCACCGCCGCGAGGCCGGTCACAGCCGCGATCAGGTGCGGCACGATCCCGAGAGTGCAGCCCACGGCAGCGACGAGACTCGCCCGGCGGCCACGCTGGAGTCCGGCCGCGATCGTGTAGAGGGCCCCGGTACCCGGGGTCGCCACGATCACCAGGGAGGTGATGGCGAAGGTGGTCCACAAGGTCGGCGACATGCTTTCTTCACTTCCTCGGTGCTCGGTTCGGCCGGGACCAGCCTGGCACGGCCCGAACCCCCCGCGCAGATCTGTCGGAGCACGGACCGTCCGTCGCCCGGACGGCCGGGTGAAACCGTTTCACCGATCGACAGGTTTTTGCGATCGGTGGTCGTCGTGTCATAGTCCTCCGGACGAGAATTCTCTATCCGACCAGCGGAGCGCCTACCGTTGAGCAGCGGCGCAGGACGGTGAAATGCTTTCCCGTCACCACGCCTAGACGGGGAGGTCGGCTCGAGTGAGTGACCGCGCACAGCTGGGTCGGCCGCGCGAGATCGACCGTGCGGCGATCGTCGACGCGACGTTGCGGCCCCCGATCGAAGCAGACGGACCGGGCCGGTGGTCGTGTCGCGGTCTCGGCGCCCGCCTGGGAGTCAGTGAGGCGAGCGTGGCGAGGATCTGGCGGGAGTACGGCATCGCACCCCGAACCGCGGGTGCGTTCGCGTTCACCGTCCAACCTGAGCTGGCCGCCGCCCGGGTCGACGTGGTCGGCGTCTGCGTGACGCGGCGGGTCCGCGCCGTCGCGCTGCTGGTGGACGACACGGCCCGAGACCGCCGGACCCGGTCCGTGGCCGAGGAACCCGACCCCGATGCCGACGGGTCGAGCGTCTCCAGATCGGGGGAGGCGGCCACCAAGATCGGGGTCCGCGACTTCCTGCGTCGGGTGACCGCCTCGTATCCGGACCGGGCCGTCCACGTGGTCGTCGACAGCGCGCAGCTGCAGCGGCTCCTGATCCAGAGCGTGCCGCAGCTGACGACCGCCGGCGTGAGCGTGCACTTCGCCCTGGACACCGACAAGTGGCTGAATCTCGTCGACGTCTGGTTCGGGTTGATGGCCCGGGACCGATCGACGAACTCCGACCACCCGGCGGCGAAGATCCGCAGCCTGATCGAACACGGGCGCACCTCGGTCTGGGTGGCCCCCGTCCGCGGCGTCGAGCTGGACGGCTTCACCAGCGCCGCTCAGCTCGCTCCCGGCCGGCTGGCCGCACACGACCGCCGCTGACCGCAACCGCCGGCGCTCGCCGTGCCGACGGGTGGCTCAGCCCTTCGCCGGGTCGCTGAACACCACCGAGATCGAGCGGGCACTCGGCCACAGCGCGTGCTGCGGCAGCACGTCGATGCCGCAGGCGCGGGAACCCAGCCCGTGGACGGCCGCGTCCAGGTAGAGATGGGTCGTCGACGGCTCGCCCAGCTCGTGGGGATGTCGGGCCCGATCGAGCTGATGGGGCGTCCAGCGGGTGAGGGTGAAACCCGGCCGGCGGCCGTCGTCCCCGGCCCGGCCGGCGACGTGGAGCACGGGCCGACCCGCGGCGGACACGGTGAGCCAGCGCAGGTCGGCGCGGTGCCCGGTCTCCTGCGGTCGGGAGTAGCGCACGTTGAGCTCGTCGATGCCGGCGGCGAAGCGGCCCACCAGGGCCGCCGTGGCGGAGTCGGGATAGGACTCCGACGGACCGCGCCCGAACCACTCGGCGTGGTCGACCGACGGCGGTAGATCCAGACGCACGCCGGCTCGGGGCCAGGTGCAGTCCCACCCGGTCGACGGGGTGAGCTCCACCGTGAGCTCCAGCCCGTCGCCGAGCAGGCGCCACCGGTACGTCAGGTCGACGAATCGACCGCTGCTCGCAGCCCCGGTCCGCGTCTCGACGGTCAAGGCGTCGTCGGTGACCGCCACGGCCACGGTCCGCGTCACCAGTCGATCCAGGCCCCGGTCGCGCCAGCGCCGCTCCGAGGACGGCCCGGGTAGTCCCTCGCCGCCGGTGTCCTCCGGAGCGGCCAGCTCGAACGACCCGCGCTCGCCGGACCGGTCGTTGTCGGTCGGGCCCCGCCAGAGCTCGAGCGTCGGGCCGGAGACCGGGAGATCGAACAGCGTGTGCAGCGATCCGGTCCGCGGGTCGAACCGCGCCGGACCCAGGTCGATCCGGTCGTCGCCGCGGCTGGGCGCCGCGGTCGACGGTGAGCGGGGCGCGGGTCGTGCCTGCTGGATCGGGAACTGCTGGACCGCGACCGGGTGCCCGGCCGGTGCCCACGGCGCGTCGGCCGCCAGCTCGGCCCGGACGGTCAGCCACACCTCCGCGGCCGGGTCGGGGTCCGGGGCCAGCATCCGGTCCGGGAGCCGGAGCGTCGACCCGGCCCCCGCCTCGGTGGCCGGCAGGTCGAGCTCGAGCTCGGTGCCGGTGGTGTCGCCCGCGGCTCGGGTCGCGATCACCCGGAACGTCGCGGTGCCGGCGCTGTGCTGGCGGTTGATCATGGTCAGGGCCCCGTCGGTGAGCTCGAAGACGACGGGGGCGCTGACCGCGGCGAACTCGGCCAGTCCGGGGGTCGGGTTGTCGTCGGGCAGCACCATCCCGTCCATCACGAAGTTGCCGTCGTGGATGACCTCGCCGAAGTCCCCGCCGTACGCGTAGTACTCGGTCCCGTCCGCCGTGCGGGTCAGCAGCCCGTGATCTCGCCACTCCCAGACGAAGCCGCCGTGGAGCCGCCGGAACCGAGTGACCAGGTCGTCGTACTCGGCCAGTGCGCCGGGCCCGTTGCCCATCGCGTGGGCGTACTCGCAGAGCAGGAAGGGTTTGCTCCGGACCCGCTGCGCGTCACCAGGACCGCAACCGAGCAGGGCGCCGGTGTCTCCGCCGATCGCGGCGGTCTCGATCAGGTTCGGGTACATCCGGGAGTAGACGTCGGTGTAGGCGCCGATGTGATCACCCTCGTAGTGCACCGGCCGGCCGGGATCGCGGTCGTGGACCCAGTGCGACATCGCCGCGAGATTGACCCCGGTGCCGGCTTCGTTGCCCAGCGACCAGATGACCACGCACGGGTGGTTCTTGTCCCGCTCGACGGTGCGCTCGATCCGGTCGAGGTACGCGTCCCGCCAACGGGAGTCGTCGCTCGGATTTCCCTGCCAGCCCACGAAGACGAAGCCATGGGTCTCCAGGTCGCACTCGTCGATCACCCAGAATCCCAGCTCGTCGGCCAGGTCCAGCACCCGCGGGTGCGGCGGGTAGTGACTGAACCGGATCGCGTTGACGTTGTGCCGCTTCATGGCGATCAGGTCGGCCCGCGCATGATCTTCGTCGAAGACCCGACCCCGAACCGGGTGCGTCTCGTGCCGGTTCATGCCCCGGAAGATCACCTGGCGGCCGTTGACGGTGAACACGTCCCCGGTGATCATGACCGTGCGGAAACCCAGCCGCAACCGGACCTGCTCGCCGCGACCGGTGACGGTCGCCGGATAGAGCCGTGGCGTCTCCGCCGTCCACGGTTCGACCTCGGCCACCTCGATCGGCCCGACGTCGGCCGGGGTGTCGAACTGGCGGCGGATGCCGAGCTCGAACACCTCGACGGTGATCGGAAAGGCGTCCTCGGCGGCCACGATCTCCGGTTCGATCCGGCCGCCGCCGGTACCGCCCGGCCCGGCGGTGTAGCTGCACCGCAGCCAGACGTCGTCGATCGCCCCCTGCGGTCGGCCGATCAAGGTCACGTCGCGGAAGATGCCCGGCAGCCACCACTGGTCCTGGTCCTCGAGATAGCTCATCGACGACCACTGGTGGACCCGGACCATGATCACGTTGCGGCCGGGACGGAGGAACTCGCCGACGTCGAACTCCTGCACCAGCCGACTGCCCTTGCCCACCCCCACCTCGGCGCCGTTCAGCCAGACCCGGTAGACCGACTCGACCCCGTCGAAGCGGAGCAGCGTCCGGACGGGGCCCCAGTCGGCGAGGTCGAAGCTGCGCCGGTACTCCCCGGTCGGGTTCTCGTCCGGCACGTGCGGCGGGTCGACCGGGAACGGGTAGGCCACGTTGGTGTAGATCGGCGACCCGTTGGCACCGTCCCCGACGAGCACCCAGTGCGCCGGGACCGCGATGGTGTCCCAGTCCGAGTCGTCGAAGTCCGGCCCGGTGACCGCACTCGATCCCGCTGGATCGGGCTGACCCGGCAGCAGCCGGAACCGCCAGTCCCCGTTCAGACTGAGCTGCGGTGCATCCGAGTCGACCCAGGCGCGGGCCGGGGTGCGCTGACCGGATCCGGGCGAGTAGTCCGTGACGTAGCCATCCACGGTGCGAGGCTAGTGCCCGGTGGCCGGCACCAGGGGCTGGTGTCAGGCCTGGTGGCGGGAGAGCCACTCGGTGCGACGGCGTGGCGAGGCCTGGGCGAGCCAGGCGTCCTCGATCACCTCGGCCAGCTCGCGGCGGGTCAGCTCGCCGATCCGACTGGCCCGGACCAGCACCGACGGGTGTCCGTCGAAGTGCTGGGTGCTGAAGAAGGGCAACCCCTCGTCCTGCAGCAGAGCCTGTTTCTCCGATTCGCCGGGCACCCAGAAGACGATCACGTCGTCGTACCGTTCGCCGGTGGTCGGGTCGAACGCATCGGGTCGCGGCGTCCGGAAGAAGACGAAGCTCTTGCGACCCACCTGATAGACCGGGTTGCCCGAGCCACCTCGTTCCACGGTCACGTACGGCATCGCCGACGCCAGCTCGTGGACATCGCTCACCCGCGCCCGGCGATCACGAGTCACGCGGGCAATCTAGCCCCTCGCCTGAGGTCGCCGCCGGATCGCAGAGTTCGCGGGGGCTCGTCCCGGCCGGGTAGAGTGCCCTGTCCGGGAAAGCCCTGGGGAGTACGAGGAGTCAGCACACGTGGGTTCGGTCATCAAGAAGCGTCGCAAGCGGATGGCGAAGAAGAAGCATCGCAAGCTGTTGAAGCGGACGCGGATCCAGCGCCGCCGCGCCGGCAAGTAGCAGCACCCGGCCTGCGCGATGGCCCGCGTCGTCTTGGTGACCGGAGTGTCGCGCGACCTGGGGGCCAAGTTCGCGCGCACCCTGGCCGCCGACGAGTCCTACGCAGTGATCGGGGTCGACGTGACCCCGCCGCGGCACGAGCTGGGCCGTGCGTCGTACGTCCGGGCCGACATCCGCAACCCGGTGATCGTCAAGGTGATCGGGGAGCGGGACGTCGAGGTGGTGGTCCACCTCGCTATGGTCGCGACACCGACCCGATCGGGTGGCCGGTCGACGATGAAGGAAATCAACGTCATCGGCACGATGCAGCTGCTGGCCGCCTGCCAGAAGGCCGAATCGCTTCGCAGGCTCGTCGTGCAGAGCTCGGTCTCGGTGTACGGCGCGTCACCACGGGATCCGGTGAAGTTCACCGAGGAGATGACCGCCCGGGCCCAGCCGCGGACCGGTTTCGGCAAGGACGCGATCGAGGTCGAGTCCTACGTCCGGGGGCTGGCCCGCCGCCGCCCCGACCTGGTGGTGAGCACGCTGCGGCTGGCCAACCTGATGGGCGCCGGCGTGGACAGCCAGGTGACCCGCTACCTGTCGTTGCCGGTGGTGCCCCGGGTGATGGGCTTCGACGCGCGGCTGCAGTTCCTGCACCCCACCGATGCGGTGGCCGCTCTGCTGGCCGCCACCCGGAACGACCTGCCCGGCACCTTCAACGTCGGTGCCGACGACATCGTGGTGCTGTCCCAGGCCCTGCAGATGTTGGGCCGGCCCTCGTTCGGCATCCCGCAGGAGATGGCGCCGCTGATGGCGGGTCTCCTCCGCCAGGTCCGGTTGGGCGACTTCTCCACGGACCAGATCGCGGCCCTGACCTACGGTCGAGCCATGGACACCTCACGTTTTGCGGCCGCCACCGGCTGGCAGCCGAGCTACAGCAGCCGGCAGGCCATGCAGGAGTTCGTGGACGTGGCACCCACCGGGGCCTTCAGTGTCGACCGGGTCAACTACCTGCTGAGTTCGCTCGGTGGCCCGTCGACGAGCTCAGGACGCGGCCTGGCGGGTGAACGCGGTGCCTGACGCCGAGATCATCCAGCTCGGCAGTCGAGGACCGGCCGGTCGTGGCAGCCGGAAGGCACCGTCTGCCGCGGCTCGTGGCCTGGTCTCCGACCGACCCGCGCCCCGGCGCCGCAAGGTGGCCGCTCAACCGGTCGAGCCGATCGAGCCGGTCGAGCCGGTCGAGCCGATCGAGCCGGTCGAGCCGATCGAGCCGGTCGAGCCGGTCGAGCCGGTGGAGGAGATCCCGGGCTCCTCGGCCACGGACGAGACCTCGTTCGCATCGGCCGGCGCCGCCGAGCCGCCTGAGGAGGACGGCGACCCCGATACCGGCGAGATCCCGCCGACGATGGACCTGGCGGCCGTGCTCGCCGAGCTGGTGGACCAACTGGGCCGGGCCGGCCGGTTCCTGCAGAACCTGCCCACCGACCAGTGGGCGGACCACTGGCGAGAGGTGGTCGAGGACCCGCTGCGCACGGCCCTCGGCCTGGGGGAACGGTTGGGGGTCGACTGGTCGACCTCGGCGGAGCAGCTGGCGGAGTTCGTCCGGACCCGGCTCGGCGGGGACTACGCCGTCGACGAGTTCGGCTTCGACCCGCAGCTCACCGAGGCGCTGTTCCTGCCGGTGATGCGCTGGCTCGCCCACCACTGGTTCCGGGTCGAGGTGCGCGGCGCGGAGAACGTGCCCAGCACCGGTTCAGCCCTGCTCGTCTCCAACCACGCCGGGACGCTGCCGCTCGACGGGATGGTGCTGCACTCGGTCGTCTTCGACGAGATCGGTCGCCACGTCCGGATGCTCGGCGCGGACCTGATCTTCAAGACCCCCTACGCCAACGACTTCGCCCGGAAGACCGGGACCACCTTGGCCTGTCAGGAGGACGCTGAACGGCTGCTGGCCCGCGAGCAGCTCGTCGCCGTCTATCCCGAGGGTTTCAAGGGCCTCGGCAAGCCGTACCACGATCGGTACAAGCTGCAGCGCTTCGGCCGCGGCGGGTTCGTGTCGGCCGCCGTCCGGGCGCAGGTGCCGATCGTGCCGGTCTCGGTGGTGGGCTCGGAGGAGATCTACCCCCTGCTGTCGACCGCGCCCGCCCTGGCCCGGGCCATGGGGGTGCCGTACTTCCCCGTGACACCGACGTTCCCGTGGTTCGGCGTGCTCGGCATGATCCCGCTGCCGAGCAAGTGGATCATCGAGTTCGGCGAGGCGATCACCACCGACGAGCTGCCGCCGGGTTCCGCGGACGACCCGATGGTCGTCTTCAACGTCACCGACCAGGTGCGCGAGACCATCCAGCAGACGCTCTACGCCCTGCTCATGCAGCGGCGCAGCGCCTTCTTCTGACCGCCGTGTACGTCGGCCTGAGTCTGCTGCTGTTGGCGGTGGCGGCCCTGAGCGCGGTGGCCGGTGTCCGCGTGCGGCCCGCACGGCCCGACACCGATCAGGTCCGCGGCTTCTGTCTGGTCGGTGCACTGGGCAGTGCCGTGGTGGGGCTGGCGGTGCTCGGGATGGGTCTGTGGTGGGACGGCCGGATCGCCGACACCGTCGCCCTGATCGCCATGTTCGCGCTGGTGGTCTACTTCCTGCTGGCCTGGGTGGTCGGGGTGTGGCCCCGCCGGGGTCCGGCCGAGCAGGCCTGATCCGCCGACTCGCGGTCGACGGCTCAGCTGCGGCGCCGCCGCCGGACCGCCACACCGGCCGCCACCATCCCGGCGGTACCGGCACCGACGAGCCCGAACCGCATCGCCTTGCGGCCGGTGCGGTAGTCGCGGACCTGCCATCGGTGCTGCAGAGCGTGGGAACGCAGCCGCCGATCGGGATTGATCGCACACGGGTGCCCCACGAGGTCCAGCAGCGGCAGGTCGTTCGCGGAATCGGAGTAGGCGTAGCAACGGTCGAGCCGGAACCCGTGACGGGCCGCCAGCTGTCGAACCGCCTCGGCCTTGGCCGGTCCGTGCAGCAGCACCCCGCGGAGTCGGCCGGTGTAGACGCCGTCCTCGCGTTCGGCCACCGAACCCAGGGCGCCGGTCATCCCGAGCCGGCCGGCGATCACCCCGGCCACCTCGACCGGTGCAGCCGTCACCAACCAGACCTGGTGCCCGACGTCGAGATGCAGCTGCGCGATGGCCCGGGTGCCGGGCCAGATGTGTCCCGCGATCGTCTCGTCGTAGATCTCCGCGCTCAGTCGCTCCAGCTCGTCGGCCCGGTGACCGGCGATGAAGGACAGGCTGGCCGCCTGCGCGTTGGCGATGTGGCGGGCGTGCTCCCGGCCGACCAGCCGGAAGTACGCCTGCAGCCAGACGCCCTTCATGATCACGCCCAGTGGGAAGTAGTCCCGCCGGTACAAGCCCTTGGCCAGGTGGAACATCGACGCGCCCTGCACGACGGTGTTGTCGAGGTCGAAGAAGGCCGCTGCACCGTCCTCCGCGACGATGGTCGGGGGCGGCATCGGGATCGGCTCCGGCGCACGATCGGGAACCACGCTTTCGAACCCGAGGTCATCTGCAGTCGGAGGCTCCGCTGCTGCCATCCGACCACCCTAATGGGGTCGGCAGCTCGAACCGGGAGTCCGCGCTTGTGGAAGACTTCTGGCGTGCTCGGCGACGTCGTCACCAACCTCAGCGGTCTGGTGCACGCGAACGCGGTGCAGCGGGCCGACGCGGAAGCCTTGGTGCAGCCGCTGCCGCAGCGCCGGGCCCTCAGCTGGGCCGAGCTCGACGCGCGCCTCGACGAGGTCGCCGCCGGCCTGGCCGATCGCGGCCTGCGCGCCGGTCACCGGATCGGGCTGTCCGGCGCCAACTCGATCGAGTTCGTCGTCTGCTACCTGGCCGCACTGCGAGCCGGGTTGGTCGCGGTGCCGCTGGATCCGCACCCGGGGGCCACGCCGCCCGAGGCTCGCGCCGCCGAGCTCGGCACCAAGCTGCTGCTCGGGGGTGCGGACGAGCCGCTGACCGCGGCGAGCGTGGCCGCCCTCTCCCGAGCGGGGACGGCCGTGGTGTCCCCACCCGACGCCGAGGCGTTGGCGGTGCTGCTCCGGACCGCCGGCAGCACGACCGGGGAGCCCCGGTGGGCGATGCTGACCCATCGGGCGCTGTTGGCGCCGGTGCGCGCGCCCGGGCCCGAGACCCCGCCGGCGGACGCGACGATCCTCGGGGTGCTGCCCCTGTTCCACGTGTTCGGACTCGGCACGGTGCTCGGCGGCTGGCTGGGCGGCGGTTCGAAACTCGTCCTGGCCGAGCCGGCGGTCGAGCAGCTGCCGGGCCTGGTCGAGGCCGAAGGTGTCGATCACCTCCCACTCACCCCCTCGTTGGTGCTCCGGCTGCTCCGCAGCGGGCTCGGGTCCACGGGCCTGGACGGGCTGCGCACCGTGCTCGTGGCGGGTGCGCAGCTGCCGGACTGGTTGGCGGAGGAGTTCGCCGGCCGGACCGGGTTGCGGATCGAGCGGGGGTACGGGTTGACCGAGGCCGCCGCCGTGTCCGCGACCTTCGGTGGACCGGTGCTCGGTCCGAGTCACGTCGGTCGTCGGTTGCCGGGCGTCGAGATCAGGGTCGGCGACGGCGGCGACCCGGCCGAGCCGGGCCTCCTGGCCCTGCGCGGCGCCAACCTGTTCAGTGGCTACTGGCCCGACGGTGCGGGCGGCCCGGACGCCGAGGGCTGGTTCGTCACCGACGACATCGGCTACTTCCGCGGCGACGAGCTGTTCCTGGTCGACCGCAGCCGGGACCGGATCTTCGTGCACGGGTTCTCGGTGTTCCCGGCCGAGATCGAGCAGGTCCTGCGGGAGGTGCCGGCAGTCACCGGAGCCGCCGCCGTCGGGATCCCGGACGACGAGCACGGCACCCGGATCGTCGCGTACGTCTCCGGAGACGTGTCGGTGGCGGAGCTGCAGGAGCACTGTCGCCGGCTCGCGCCGTACAAGCGCCCGGCCGAGATCCACGTCACCGACGACCTGCCGCACGACGTCAAGGGCGAGGTGCACCGCACCGAGCTGCGCGACCGGCATCGCGTGCGGAGTGGGCCCGCATGACGGCCGCATCCCCCGAGACCCGGGTGCTGGTGCTCACCCGCCCCGGCTGCCATTTGTGCGAGGTCGCGGTCGCCGTCGTCGACGAGGTCTGCCGGGACGCCGGGGTCGGCTGGCGCAGCCAGGACATCACCACCGATCCCGATCTCACCCAGCGCTACCGCGACCAGATCCCGGTCACCTTCGTCGACGGCCGCCAGCACGACTACTGGCGGGTGGATCCGGCGCGGCTGCGGGCCGCCCTCGACCGCGATCCGCGCTAGCCGCCCCGACGATGCTGTTCAACAAGCCGACCCTGGACGGCCTCGCCGCCGGCGAGGTGACGGCGACCTACCGGCGCTGGAGCGTCCCCCGGGCCAAGGTGGGATCGCGTTTCACCACCCGGATCGGGGTGCTGGAGGTGACGTCGGTCGATCAGGTCGACGACGACGCACCGACCGACGAGGATGCCCGGTCGGCGGCCTTCGCCGACCGCGCTGCGCTGCGGCGCTGGACCGACCAGCGGGGCGTGGGAACCCTCTACCGGATCGGCATCCGGGTGGCCGGCCCGGATCCGCGGGTTGCGCTCCGGGCCGTCGCAGACCTCACGGATGCCGAGTTCGCCGCACTCGAGCAGAAGCTGGACCGGATGGACCGGGCTGCGCCCGAGCCCTGGACCCGAGCTGTGCTGGGTCAGATCCGGGACCGGCCGGCCATCGTGTCGACCGAGCTGGCGGCCGACGGCCGGACAGCCGCGGGACTACTACAAGCTCCGGGTTCGCCGGCTGAAGGCGCTGGGACTGACCGAGAGCCTCGAGATCGGGTACCGGCTCTCACCCCGCGGCGCCGCCTACCTGACCCGACGGGAGGCGGGCCGAGGCTGAACCGCGCAGAATCGGTCCCCGGGCACTGAGGATCGCCTTGTTTGTGACGGATGTGGCGACGAATTACAGTGGCTGGGATCCACCTGGATGCGGCGGTCGCCGCAGAAGGAAGCTGCGAACACGTGCCATCCGCCGAGACGCGCCTGTCGTCCGCCCTGCCGGAGCGGTTGACGGCGACGCCGATCCCGGCGGCGACGATCGCCCGGCTTCCGGTCTACCTGCGCGCTCTGAACCAGCTGGCCGCCGGCCACACCGGCACGGTCAGCTCCGGCGACCTGGCCGAAGCGGCCGGGGTGAGCTCGGCGCAGCTGCGCAAGGACCTGTCCTACCTGGGGTCGTACGGCACCCGCGGCGTCGGCTACGACGTCGACTACCTGCGCCGGGCGATCGGTCGGGAGATGGGCTCCGCGCGCGAGTGGCCGGTGATCATCGTCGGGCTCGGCAACCTGGGCACCGCGTTGGCCAACTACTCGGGGTTCTCCAGCCGCGGCTTCCGCATCGTCGCGATGGTCGATCCCAATCCCCAGCTGATCGGCCGACGGATCAACGGCGTGGCGATCTCGGACCTGGTGGAGCTCGACACGGTGGTGGCGCGGACCGGCGCGGCGATCGCGGTGATCGCCACTCCGGCCGAGGCCGCGCAGGAGGTTTGTGACCGCCTCGTGTATCAGGGCGTCACCAGCATCCTCAATTTCGCAGCTACCCTGCTCGTCGTGCCCGACGGCGTCACGGTACGCAAGGTCGACCTGGGCCAGGAGCTGCAGATCCTGGCCTTCCACGAGCAGCGCAAGTCCGAGGGGAGCGAGGTGGTGGCCCGATGAGCATCCTCAGCGTGACGGTCTCGCACAAGACGACCAGCGTCGATCTGCTGTCCAGGTTGGCGATGGACTCCGCCACCGCGGGCAAGCTCGGCCAGGCGTTGCTCGATTCCGATCACATCGACGAGGCCATCGTCTTGTCGACCTGCAACCGGACCGAGCTGTACGCCTCGGTGTCCCGGTTCCACGGCGGCCTCGACGACGCCACCACCCAGCTCGCCGAGCTGGCCGGGTGGAGTGTGCCCGAGCTGCAGCACAGCTGCGCGGTGTACTTCGACGAGGGTGCGGTCGCGCACCTCTTCGCGGTGGCGGCCGGACTGGACTCGCTGGTGGTGGGGGAGAGCCAGATCCTCGGTCAGGTCAAGCACGCGCTGGCCGCGGCCCAGAGCTCCGGCACGGTCGGCACGGTCCTGAACGCCTTGTTCCAGCAGGCGCTGCGGGTCGGCAAGCGGGTGCAGAGCGAGACCGACATCGGTCACGCCGGCCGGTCGCTGGTCTCCTCGGCGTACGGCCAGCTGACGGCGGAGATCGGCCCGCTGACCGGCCGCCGGGTGGTCGTGGTCGGAGCCGGGGTGATGGCGGGTCTGGCAGCCCGGACGGCTGCCGCCGAAGGGGCCGCGGTCACCTGCGTCAACCGCACCCTCGAGCGCGCCCAGCGGCTCGCCGACCTCGTGGGTGGCGACGCCGTGCCGTTCGCCGAGCTGCCGGCGGCGCTCGGCCGGGCCGAGGTGCTGGTCACCTGCACCGGCGCCCGGGATCTGTTCCTCGGCAGCGACCTCCTCGCCGGGACCCGGATCCGCGGCATCGTGGATCTGGCGCTGCCCGCCGACGTCGCTCCCGACGTGATCGAGCTCGGTATCGCCCTGGTCAATCTCGACCGGCTGGTACGCGAACCCGGCTCGGGCGCCGACCTGGGCGCGGAGTCCGGTGAGGTGGCCGCGGCGACGGATCTGGTCAACTCCGAGGTGAGCGACTTCCTCGGGCTGCGCCGGGCCGCGCAGGTGGCGCCGACCGTCATCGCCCTGCGCTCGATGGCGTCCGAGGTGGTGGCCGCCGAGCTGAACCGCCTCGATTCCCGGCTGCCCGGACTGGACCCGCACGACCGGGAAGAGTTCCAGCAGACCGTCCGGCGGGTGGTGGAGAAGCTGCTGCACCAGCCGACCGTGCGGGTCCAGGAGCTGGCCAGCGGCGGCGAGGCAGTCGACTACGCCGCCGCGTTGCGCGAGCTCTTCGCGTTGGATCCGCAGGCGGTGGCGGCGGTCATGTCCCCCGATGTCGGCCGCTGATCCGGCACCGCTGCGGCTCGGTGCCCGTACCTCCCCGCTGGCCCGGGTCCAGGTCGAGCACGTGGCGCGGCTGCTGGCCGCGCAGGGGGTCTCGTCGGTGTTCGTGGGAGTCACCACCACCGGTGACGTCGATCCCCGGGCCCTCACCGAGATCGGTGGCACCGGCGTCTTCGCCGGCGCGGTCCGGGAGGCGGTCCGGGCCGGCACGGTCGACGTCGCCGTGCACTCGCTGAAGGACCTGCCCACCAAGATCGACGACGACCTCGAGGTCGCGGCCGTGCCGGCCCGGGAGGACATCAGGGACGTCGTGGTGGGGCTGCGGCTGGCCGAGCTGCAGGACGGCATGCGGATCGGCACCGGGGCCCCGCGGCGGGCTCTCCAGCTGCACGATCACGCCCGGCGGAACGGGATCTCCCTCGACGTCGTACCCATCCGGGGCAACGTCGACACGCGGTTGCGGTTGGTGCGGGAGAACCAGGTGGACGCGGTGGTGCTGGCCGCCGCGGGGTTGATCCGCCTGGGCCATCTTCGCCTCGGGGAGCCGCCGGACGCACCGTCGCCGGAGCAGTTGACCGTCGCGGGTCTGCGAGCACAGATCCTGCCCCTCGACGTCATGCTTCCAGCCCCTGGACAAGGGGCCCTGGCGCTGGAAATTTCTCGATCTCTCAGAATGGGCACCGCGGACCTGGTCCGCAGCCTCGATGATCACCGCGCGCGGACGGAATCCCTCGTGGAGCGTGGATTCCTGGCTGCTCTCGAGGCCGGTTGCACCGCCCCGGTCGGGGCCAGCTCGCGCCTCCTGGGCCGAGTGGGGAACCAACTCGATTTGACTCTGGACGCCGTAATTGGGAGAACTCTACTGAGCAACTTGTCAGAACCGACCAACGCTGGATCTCCACTGCGGCGGACGCTCTCGGGACGCGTCGTCGATCCCCGGGAGTTCGGAGTTTCGGCGGGCGTGCAGGTCCTGGAGGAGTTGCAGGACAACTAAACGCGCTCACCGTTGCCAGGTGAGGCTGGACAGAACGCGAGAAGAGCCAGTGACCCCACCGCCCGCCCAGAAATCTCGATCGCAGTCCTCCGCCGCCACGACGACCATTCCGGCTTCAGCGCCTCCGACGCGCGGCCGCGTGATCTACGTCGGCACCGGTCCCGGTGACCCGGACCTGCTGACCCTCGGCGCCATCGCCGCCCTGGCCGACGCCACCGCGGTGATCCTGGACCACGAACGACAGCAGGAGATCTTGACCCATCCGGCGATCACGCTCGCGCCGGACGCCGAGGTCCTCATCGTCGGCCTGTCGGAGGCGGGCAAGCCGCTCACTCCGTCAGCCCGGGCCAAGCTGGTGCTCAAGCACACCGAGCTCGGCTGCCGGGTCGTCCGGCTGGTGTCCGGCGATCCGTTCTGGGACAACGCGGTCGCCGACGAGGCCGCGGCCTGTGTCCGCGGCGGGGTCGACTTCGAGGTGGTGCCCGGGGTGTCGAGCCTCACCGCGGTGCCCGAGTACGCCGGTATCGACCTCAGTCACACCGGTGGCGTGCACTTCGCGAGCGTCAGCGACGGCAGGTTCTCCAAGGTCGCGACGGCCCAATGGGGTCAGGCGCCGACCCTGGTCGTCAGCACGGTGGTGTCCGGTCTGGCGGGTCTGGTCGAAGCCGCCCGGGCCGCCGGTCGACCCGAAGATGATCATGTCCTGGTCACCCTGCACGGCGGCAGCACCGAGCAGCTCAGCCTGCCGACGACGCTGACCGAGCTGGTCGCCGCGGTGAAAGCCGTCAAGGCGCCGGCCGCGGAGCTGATCCACGTGATCATCGGCAACGCCGCCGAGCAGCGCACCGAGCTCAGCTGGTATGAGACCAAGCCGCTCTTCGGGTGGCGGGTGCTGGTGCCTCGGACCCGCGATCAGGCGGCGCCGATGGTGGCCCGGTTGCGTACCTACGGAGCGCACAGCGACGAGGTGCCGACGATCTCGGTCGAGCCGCCGCGCAGCCCGCTGCAGATGGACAAGGCCATCCGCGGACTGGTCGAGGGCCGCTACGAGTGGGTCGCCTTCACCTCGGTGAACGCGGTCAAGGCGGTGCGGGAGAAGTTCGAGGAGTACGGGCTCGATGCCCGCGCCTTCTCCGGGCTGAAGGTCGCCGTGGTCGGTGAGGTGACCGCACACGCCTTGCAGGCTTGGGGGATCGAGCCCGACCTGATCCCCGACGGTGAGCAGTCCGCAGCCGGCCTGGCCGCCGAGTTCCCGCCGTACGACGACGTGCTGGATCCGATCAACCGGGTCTTCCTGCCCCGCGCCGACATCGCCACCGAGACGCTGGCCGCCGGACTGGTCGAGCTCGGTTGGGAGGTCGAGGACGTGACCGCCTACCGCACGGTGCGGGCCGCCCCGCCGCCCGCCCCGGTGCGCGAGGCGATCAAGACCGGCAAGTTCGACGCCGTGGTCTTCACCTCGTCCTCGACCGTTCGCAACCTGGTCGGCATCGCCGGCAAGCCGCATCCGTCCACGGTGATCGCGGTGATCGGACCGGCCACCGCCAAGACCTGCGAGGAGCACGGGCTGCGGGTCGACGTGATGGCGCAGAAGCCGTCCGCGGTCGATCTGGCCGACGCTCTGGCCAGCTTCGCGGCGGACCGACGGGACAACCTGATCGCGGCCGGCGAGCCGGTGCTGAAGCCGTCCCAGCGGCGGACCACGCCCCGCCGGCGGTGATGAGGGCGCGACCGCGGCGGCTTCGGTCGACCGCGGTCATGCGGGCGATGGTCGCGGAGACGTCGCTCGAGCCGCGGCAGCTGGTGCTGCCGCTGTTCGTGGCCGAGGGTCTGCGCGAACCGCGGCCGATCGGCGCCATGCCCGGAGTGGTCCAGCACAGCCGCGATTCGCTGCGCCGGGCGGCGGCCGAGGCCGCCGCCGCAGGACTGGCGGGGGTGATGCTGTTCGGGCTGCCGGAGCGCAAGGACGCCCGAGGGTCGGGAGCGCTCGACCCCAACGGGATCCTGAATCTGGCCATCGCCGACGTCCGGGCGGAGGTCGGCGACGACCTGCTGGTGATGTCCGACGTGTGCCTGGACGAGTTCACCGACCATGGTCACTGTGGGGTGCTCACGCCGTCGGGGGCGGTCGACAACGACGCGACGGTGGAGATCTACGCGGAGATGGCCGTGCTGCACGCCGCGGCGGGCGCCCACGTGGTGGCGCCGAGCGGGATGATGGACGGTCAGGTGGCCGCCATCCGGACCGCGTTGGAGGCCGCCGGTCAGCTCGACGTCGCGATCATGGCCTACGGCGCCAAGTACGCCTCGGCCTTCTTCGGACCGTTCCGTGAGGCGGTGGCCTCGTCGTTGCAAGGTGACCGGCAGACCTATCAACAAGACCCGGCGAACCGTCGCGAAGCACTCCGGGAGGTGTTGCTCGACGTCGCCGAAGGGGCCGACCTGGTGATGGTGAAGCCCGCACTCGGATATCTCGACGTGCTCGCCGACGTCCGGGCCGCGGTGGACATCCCGGTCGTGGCCTACAACGTGTCGGGGGAGTACGCCATGGTCGAGGCGGCCGCGGCCCAGGGCTGGATCAACCGGGACGCCGCGATCGCGGAGACGCTGCTGTCGATCCGGCGGGCCGGTGCCGACGTGATCTTGACCTACTGGGCGCTGGAGTACGCCCGCAAGGCCCCCCGATGACGCGCTCCTGGTGCGCGCCGGGCCGCGTTTCTCCGCCGAAGCGGAGTTTCGTCGCGTCTGGCGCCGCGTTTCTCCGCCGAAGCGGAGTTTCGTCGCATCTGGCGCCGCGTTTCTCCGCCGAAGCGGAGTTTCGCCGCATCAGGGTGGGCGTGTGCCCGCCGTCCGCGAGGTCCGTCACGGAGGCGGGACGGTGACCTCGAGCGAGGAGGCGTTCGCGCGGGCGAAGACGCTCATCCCCGGCGGCGTGAACTCCCCGGTGCGCGCCTTCCTGGCGGTCGGCGGGACGCCGCGGTTCATCGCCCGAGCCCACGGGCCGTACCTGTACGACGTCGACGGGCGGGAGTACGTCGACCTGATCTGCTCCTGGGGTCCGATGCTCCTCGGGCACGCGCACCCGGACGTGCTGGCCGCGGTCCGGGACGCCGCCGAGCACGGCACCTCCTACGGCGCCCCGACGCTCGGCGAGGTCGAGCTGGCCCAGGAGATCGTCGACCGGACGCCGGTGGAGCAGGTCCGGCTCGTCAGCAGCGGCACCGAGGCGACGATGTCGGTGCTCCGGCTGGCCCGCGGGATCACCGGCCGGGACAAGATCATCAAGTTCGCCGGGTGCTACCACGGCCACGTCGACGCACTGCTGGCGGCCGCCGGCTCCGGGGTCGCGACGCTCGCCATCCCGGGCTCGCCGGGCGTCACCGCGGCCACCACCGCCGACACCATCGTGCTGCCCTACAACGACCGGGCGGCCGTGCGGGCCGCCTTCGCCGAGCACGGGGACACCGTCGCCGCCCTGATCACCGAGGCGGCCTGCGGCAACATGGGCGTGGTCCCGCCCGGCGAGCAGGACGGCGTGGGGTTCAACGCGTTCCTCGCCGACCTCTGCCGCCGGCACGGTGCGCTGTTCATCTCCGACGAGGTGATGACCGGGTTCCGGGTCACCGCCTCCGGCCAGTTCGGCCGCGACGGCGTCGTACCGGACCTGATGACGTTCGGCAAGGTGATGGGCGGCGGGTTCCCGGCGGCGGCGTTCGGCGGTCGGGCCGAGCTGATGCAGCAGCTGGCACCGGTCGGCGGCGTCTACCAGGCGGGCACCCTGTCGGGCAATCCGGTCGCGGTCGCGGCCGGGCTGACGACGCTGCGACTGGCCACGGCGGAGGTCTACGCCCACGTCGACGCCGCCTCGGCCGAGCTGCAGCAGGCGGTGACGACGTCGCTCTCCGCCGCGGGCGTACCGCACGTGTTGCAGCAGGCGGGCAACATGTTCAGTGTGTTCTTCGTGGCCGATGGCGTGACCGCCGTCCCCGACTACGCCACGGCGGCCTCGCAGTCGACCGCGACCTACGCCGCGTTCTTCCACGCCATGTTGGACGCGGGGGTCTATCTGCCGCCGAGCGCGTTCGAGAGTTGGTTTCTGTCCTCCGCCCACGATGATGGAGCCATGAACCGGATCGTCGAGGCGCTGCCGCAGGCGGCCGCGGCAGCCGCGGCGGCCGCCGACCGGGCAGGAGCGACCAACTCATGAGCGGCGATTCCGCTGACACCGGCCGTTGCGTGGTGCATCTCGTCCGGCACGGCGAGGTGCACAACCCGGACAAGATCTTGTACGGACGGCTGCCCGACTACCACCTGTCGACGACCGGTAACGCCATGGCAAAGCGCGTCGGGGAGTACTTCCGCGGTGCCGACGTCGTGCATCTGCGGTGCTCACCGATGGAACGCACGCAGGAGACCATGGCGCCCATCGCGGAGGTCCTCGGGCTCCCGGTGGTGATCGACGGCCGGGTGATCGAGGCGGACAACTACCTGGAGGGCCAGCAGGTCTCGGTGTCCTCCGCCCTCCGCAACCCGAGGTTGTGGTGGCACCTGCGCAACCCGTTCCGGCCGAGCTGGGGCGAGGCGTATCCCGAGGTGGTGGCGCGGATGCGGCTCGCCATGCGCGACGCGGCCGAGCAGGCCGCCGGTCACGAGGCGATCATCGTCAGCCACCAGCTGCCGATCTGGATGGCCCGGCGAGACGCCGAAGGGCGCCGCCTCGTCCACGATCCGCGCAACCGCGAGTGTGCGCTCGCGAGCGTCACCTCCTTCACCTATCTGGACGGCCGGATCATCTCCATCCGCTACGCCGAGCCGGCGGCCGATCTCCTGGTCACCCAGGTCACCGACGATGTCCCGGGTGCGTAACTGGCTCGTGCTCGGGCTGGTCGCTGTGCTGCTGGCCGGATGCAGCGCCGGCGGCACCTCGGGCACCGGGGAGGGTGAGGACCCGGGATTCGTCAGCGGGGACCGCACGATCACGATCGTCGCGCCGGCGGATCGTCGGCCGGCGCCGCCGGTCCGGGGCACCCGACTGGGCAGCGACGACCAGCTCAGCAGCACCGACTACCCCGGCAAGGTGGTGGTGATCAACGTCTGGGGATCGTGGTGCAACCCGTGCCGGGCCGAGGCCGTCGATCTGCAGACGGCCAGCCGGAAGACCGCCGGGGTCGCCCAGTTCATCGGGTTGAACACCAAGGACTACAGCCCGGCGGCCGCGGAGGCCTTCGTCCGGTCGTTCGCGATCAGCTACCCGCAGATCTTCGACCCCGAGGGCAAGGCCTTGATCACGCTGGCCGGCAACCTGCCGCCGAACGCGATCCCGACGACCATGGTGATCGACCGGGAGGGCCGGATCGCGGCCCGGGTGGCGGGCGCCGTGACCGAGATCACCCTGGTGTCCCTGATCAACGACGTCGCCGCCGGACGCTGACGCCGGTGCCGCGATGAACGGGTTCGATCTGGGGAGCTGGGCCTCTGCCGCCGTGGGCGGTTCGATGGCCCTCGCTCTGCCCGTGGCGCTGCTCGCGGGTCTCGTCTCGTTCTTCTCACCGTGCGTGGTGCCGCTGCTGCCGGGCTACCTCTCCTACGCCACCGGCCTCGGGGCGGCGCAGGTCATCGAGGGCGGACGGCGCGGCCGGATGCTCGCCGGCACCTGCCTGTTCGTCCTCGGTCTGGCGGTCGTCTTCGTCACCACCGGGGTGGTGGCCGGGTCCGTCGGCCAGGCGCTGTACGCGTACCAGCACGTGATCACCCGGGTGATCGGGGTGCTGATCATCGTGCTCGGACTGATCTTCGCGGGGGTGCTCCCGCTGGGGCAGCGGGAGTGGCGGGTGTCCTGGGTGCCCAAGGCGGGGGTGGCGGCCGCACCGTTGCTCGGCATCGCGTTCGGTCTGGGCTGGACACCGTGCATCGGCCCCGCCCTCGGGGTCGTGATCAACCTCGGCTTCAACGAGGCCACGGCGCTGCGCGGCGGGATCCTCGGCTTCGCCTACGCCCTCGGTCTGGGCATCCCGTTCGTGGTCGCCGGGCTGGCTTTCGCCAAGATGGCCACCGCGGTGTCGGTCCTGCGGCGGCACCAGCAGGCGCTGCAGCGGATCGGCGGACTGATGATGGTCATCGTCGGCGTGTTGTTGGTCACCGGGCTCTGGGACCGGTTGATGAGCGGCCTGCTGGGGTGGATCTCCGGGTTCCGGCCGGTGATCTGATGAGCGACGCGAACACCGACACCCGGACCGACACCGAACGGGCCGCTCCCCGGCCGGCGCCCGGACCCGACTCCGCGGCACCGGCCCTCGGCCCGCTGGGCGCCGTGCGCTTCGTCTGGACCCAGTTGACGTCGATGCGGACGGCATTGATCTTGCTCTTCGCCCTCGCCGTCGCCGCCATCCCGGGTTCGCTGGTGCCCCAGCGGCCGATCTCGCCGATCGCCGTCCGCGACTTCATCGCCGAGCATCCGGTGCTCGGGCCGGTCTACGACGCCGTCGGCCTGTTCGACGTGTTCAACTCGGCCTGGTTCTCCGCGATCTACCTGTTGCTGTTCGTGTCGTTGGTGGGCTGCATCATCCCGCGGCTCGGGGTGTACGCCCGGTTGCTGCGCAACCCGCCGCCGCGCACGCCGCGCAACCTCACCCGGCTGCCCGCGTACGCGACCGTCGAGGCGTCCGAGTCGACCGACGGCGGCGTGATCCTGGAGCGGGCGGCGACCGAGCTGCGGCGACAGCGGTACCGGGTCCGGCTCGACGGCGACGACGCCGTCGCCGCGGAGCGCGGGTACCTGCGGGAGGCCGGGAACCTCGTCTTCCACCTGAGCCTGCTGCTGCTGCTCGTCGGCGTGGCTCTCGGTGGCCTGTTCGGTTTCCGGGGGACCAGTGTGGTGCTGGTCGGGCAGGGCTTCGCCAACTCGATCACCCAGTACGACGACCTCTCCACCGGCGGTCGGTTCTCCGAGAGTCAGCTGACCCCGTTCACCCTCGCCGTGCGCGACTTCCGGGTGCGGTTCGAGACGGGTGAGGTCCAGCGCGGCGCCGCCCGGCTGTTCGAGCTGGACGCGGAGGTGACGCCTGCTCCGGGCCAACCGCCGTACACCCAGACGATCGAGGTCAATCGTCCGCTGCGGGTCTCGGGCAGCACCGTGCACCTGATCGGTCACGGCTACGCACCCGTGGTGACCGTGACCGACGGGGACGGGGAGGTGGCGTTCTCCGGGCCGGTGGTGTTCCTGCCCCAGGACGGCAACTTCACCTCCGCGGGCGTGATCAAGGCACCCGACGGCCGGCCGGAGCGGCTGGCGTTCGAAGGGATCTTCGCCCCGACCGCGATCGTGGACGACCGCGGCCCGCGGTCGCTGTTCCCGGACGCGATCGATCCGGCCCTCTACATCAACGCCTGGGCGGGACCGCCGCGCGAGGAGACCGGTGTCCCGGAGAGCGTCTACTCCCTCGACACGAAGGGCCTGACCCAGCTCAAGGACGCCAAGGGCCAGCCGCTGCGGATCCTGTTGCGGCCCGGCACGAGTTTCACCCTGCCCGACGGGAAGGGCACCATCCGGATGGACGGCGTCACCCGCTGGGTGAAGCTGCAGGTCAGTTCCACCCCGGGGCTGGGGATCTCGTTGGCTGCGATCGCGCTGGCCGTGATCGGGCTCTGCTTCTCGCTGTTCATCCGGCCCCGGCGGATCTGGGTCCGTAGCCGGATCTCGGACCAGGGACGTAGGCTGATCGAGGTCGGCGGTCTGGACCGCGCCGACGCCCGGGCCGGACTGGACGACGACGTCGCCGAGCTGGCGTCCACGCTCTCCGGCCCTGCTGCGGATTCCCCAACGGTGCCGCACGACGTCGAACGGAAGGGATCGCGATCGTGAACTACGAGACCTATTCGTACCTCTGTCTGGTCAGCTCCGTCGTCGTCTACCTGGTCGCCCTGATGGCGCACGCGGCCGAGTGGGCCGCGGCCCGGAAGCTGGACACCGAGTCCGCCGAGACCCGCGAGCTGGCAGCCGTGGGCACGTCCCGTGCCGGCGGCTCGGCCGCCGAGACCGCGAGCCGGCCCGCCGATCCCGAGCGCGAGCAACGCGCCTCCCGGGTCGAGGCCTTCGGCCGGATCGGGGTGGCGATGACGGTGATCGCCTTCGTGATCAGCGTGGCCGGGATCGTCCTGCGGGGACTTGCGGCCGGCCGGATGCCATGGGGCAACATGTTCGAGTTCACCACCACGGCGATGATCTTCATCGTCGGCAGCTACCTGATCCTCGTCTGGCGCGCGGGCATGCGCTGGCTCGGCCTGCCGATCACCCTGCTGGCCGCGATCGGCAACGGCTTGGCGGTGACCGTGTTCTACGTCGCCGTGGCGCCGCTGGTGCCGGCCCTGCACTCGGTCTGGTTCGTCATCCACATCGTCGCCGCCGCCATCTCGGGCGCGGCGTTCAACATCGGCGGGCTGCTCGCGATCCTGTACCTGGTCAAGCAGCGGGTCGAGCAGAAGGGCCGCAGCGGCGGCTACCTGCAGCGGCTGCCTGATCTGCGCCGGCTCGACCTGCTGTCGTACCGGTTCCTGGCCTTCGCGTTCCCGTTGTGGACCTTCACCGTCGCCGCCGGCGCGATCTGGGCCGAGTACGCCTGGGGTCGCTACTGGGGCTGGGACCCCAAGGAGACCTGGGCACTGGTGACCTGGGTGATCTACGCCTGCTACCTGCACGCCCGCGCCACCGCCGGCTGGAAGGGCAGCCGCGCCGCGGTGATCGCCGTCATCGGTCTGGCCTCGTTCTGGTTCAACTTCGTCGGCATCAACCTGTTCGTCTCCGGCCTGCACTCCTACGCCGGCATCTGACCCGCCCGTCTCGTCCGTCCCGCAGCGTCCTACCTGAGGCGCACCCTTTCGTCGACGGATGCACCGTCAGATGAGGGTGCGCCTGCCGACCAGAGGGTGCGCCTGCCGACCAGAGGGTGCGGCTGGCGTACGAGGCCGAAAGCTCAGGCGTTCCAGGCCGCCCAGCCACCGATCACGTCGGTCGCGCGGGTGATCCCGAGGTCCTGCAGGGCGGTGGCGGCCAGGCTCGAGGTGTAGCCCTCCTGGCACAGCACGATCACCTGCAGGTCGTGGTCGGCGATCGGCAGCGCAGCGTCGCTGCTCGGGTCGAACCGCCACTCCAACACGTTCCGCTCGATCACCAGTGCCTCCGGCGGCTGGCCGTGCTGGGCCCGCTGGGCGGCCGGCCGGATGTCGACGAGGACTGCTCCGTCGGCCAGCGCCGCCCTCGCCTCGTCCGCCGTGAGCCGGTGCAGTCGGGCCCGGGCCGCGGCGAGCACCTCGTCGATGGCGCGACGGCCGGCGGGCCGGGTCGCCGGCAGCGCCGACGGGGGACCGAAGACCGGGATCGGTGCGGTTGACGCCGTGGTCACCAGTTCACCCCGACCAGGGAGGAGCCGGTCAACCGGAGCCGGTCACCGGTCCGCGCGTAGGCGTTCATCTCCACCAGGGCGGGGGAGTAGACGTGCACGCTGACCGCCGGCTCGAGCTCGGTGTTGGTGACCTTGTGGATGTGTTTGCGTCCGAACGTGCGCAAGGTGCCGGTGCCGAGCGAGCGTCCCTCGGGCAGCACCCGGGCGTCGGTGTCCGGGGTGACGGCGGCCGCCTCCTCGGTCAAGCTGCCGCTGACGACGACGAACGCACCGGCACTGCCGCCGTGATCGTGCCAGTCGGTGCCCTGGCCGGGCACCCAGGTGAGCAGCCACGCCTCGTAGCCGGGCTCGCGCGCGAGCCGGACGTAGTAGCGCGAGAGGGGATCGAACTTCACCAGCGGCGACCAGAGCTCGGACTGGCCGGCCAGTCGGGTCGCGACGGCGGAGAGGTCGGTGGACACGCGGGCGTGGTACTTGGGCATGAATTTCCTCGGGGACGAGTGGATCGGCGCCGCGCGATCCCGGTCTGTGATCGGGCGGCGGCGGATCCGGTACGGATTCGTGCGGTCGGGCTGCGTCAGGCGAAGTGCAGCCGACAGCACGCGCCCGCGGTCCGCAGCAGATCGAGGTGGATCCGCCGGTGCAGTCCGAGTTTCACGAGAGCTCCTGGTCGTCACGCTTGCCGCGAGCGGTCGCCCACGGCCCGGTCCTCACCCGGAGCACCCCACCGTGATGGAGGGTTGCCGGCCAGCGAGCCGGGGCTTGACGCTGACACTCATGACCTTGTCCCCAACCGTACGAGGAGTAGGCCGCCGTGCAAACCCCCGTCTCACTATAGGGAATGTCGGCATTGATCTCAGGGTGACGGCCGGTGGGTGAGGTGACAGCGGTCCGCCGGTCGGCTAAGATAGTTGTATCTACAACTAAGGAGAGTCATGGCCATCCACCGCCTCAACCACGCCGTCCTGTACGTCGCTGACGTGCCGGCTTCGGTGCGCTTCTACAGCGAGGTGCTCGGCTTCACCGAAGTCGCGAGTCTCGGCGGTCAGGCGGCGTTCCTGCGGGCCGCGGATTCCACCAACGATCACGACCTCGGCTTGTTCCAAGCCGCCGGCCGTTCGGGCGCCGGCGCCGGCGCCGTGGGGCTCTACCACCTGGCGTGGGAGGTCGGCACCCTCGCCGATCTCGAGGAGCTGCAGGGCCGGCTCGCCGAGGCCGGCGCACTGGTCGGCATGTCGGACCACGGCAGCACCAAGTCCCTGTACGGCAAGGACCCCGACGGCCTGGAGTTCGAGATCGTGTGGCTGATCCCCGCTCACCTGCTGACCGACGACATCGCCATGACGACCAAGCCCCTCGACCTCGCCCGGGAGATCGCCCGCTACGGCCGCGAGACCCGGAGCGGGCTCGGCATCAGCGTTCCGCTCGGCGTGACTGTCTGAGGCGTACGCCAGGTTCTCCCGGGTGACTGACGAGCCGGGTCGGACCGCGCCGACCGTCGCCGAGCTGCGTCGCAGCCTCGCGAAGGAGGCCGACCCGGCGACAGCGACGATCCTGGCCCGGTACTTCAAGAGCGGGCCGGGGGAGTACGGCGAGGGCGACGTCTTCCTCGGCATCAAGCTGAGTCGCCTCCGGCAGCTGGTCCGCCCGTACTGCCGGGAGCCGTTCCACAGCGCGACCTGGCTACCGCTGCTGCAGAGTCCGATCCACGAGCACCGACTCGCCTGCCTGGTGATCATGGCCGAGCGGGCCGGACGCGGATCGGAGTCCGAACGCGAGGAGCTCTACCGGACGTACCTGGCGCAGACGGCGTACGTGAACAACTGGGACCTCGTCGACGTCAGCTGCGGACCCGTGGTGGGGAGCCACCTGCTGGACCGCGACCGCTCACCGCTCGACCGACTGGCCGGCTCGGCCTGGCTGTGGGACCGGCGGATCTCGATCGTCAGCACGCACGCTCTGCTCCGCGCCGGGGAGTCGGCGGACACGTATCGGCTGGCGGGTCTGCTGCGGCACGACCGCCACGACCTGATCCACAAGGCCGTCGGCTGGATGCTGCGGGAAGCCGGACGCCGCGTGGACCGGGCCGAGCTGCTCGCCTTCTTGGACAGCTACGCACCGGAGCTGCCGCGCACCATGCTGCGGTACGCGATCGAGCACCTCGACCCGGACCTCAGGGCGCACTATCGCGGCCTGCAGCGGATCGACCTGGCACGATGAGGTCGTGATCAATCCCGAGGGGCGGAACCGGTGAGGGAGTTCGACCTCGTGGTGATCGGCAGCGGTTCGGCCAACTCGATCATCAACCGCCAGTTCGCGAACCGACGCGTGGCCATGATCGAGAAGGGCACCTTCGGCGGCACCTGCCTCAACGTCGGGTGCATTCCCACCAAGATGTACGTGCACCCGGCCGACCTGGCTCGGACACCGAGCGAATCGGGCCGACTCGGGGTCGATCTCGAGCTGCGCAAGGTGCACTGGCCTGCCATCCGGGATCGGATCTTCGGTCGGATCGACCAGATCTCGGCGGCGGGTGAGCACTACCGGGCGGTGAGCGACAACGTCACCCTGTACCGAGCGGCGGCCCGGTTCGTCGCCCCGCGGACCGTCGAGCTCGACAGCGGAGAGGTGCTCACCGCCGACTCGTTCGTCATCGCAGCCGGCAGCCGGGTCGTCCTGCCCGAGCTGCCCGGTCTGGACCAGGTGCCGTACCACACCTCGGACACGGTGATGCGGCTCGAACAGCTGCCGGGGAGCATGATCATCCTCGGTGGCGGCTACGTCGCCGCCGAGTTCGCGCACGTCTTCTCCTCGTTCGGCACCCAGGTCAGCTTGATCAACCGATCCGACCGGCTGCTCCGCGGCGAGGACCACGAGGTCGCCGCCCGGTTCACCGAGCAGCTCGGGCGCTATGTCGACGTCGAGCTGCGGCGCCGACCTCAGCGGGTCGAGTCCGAACCCGACGGCTCGATCACCCTGTACACCGAGGACCACGAGGGGACGGTGCACCAGCGGACCGCGGAGGTGCTCCTCGTGGCGACGGGGCGCAGGTCCAACTCCGACACCCTGGATCCCGGCGCGGCCGGCGTCGAGGTCGACGATTCCGGTCTGGTGCGGGTCGACGACTACCAGCGGACCACCGCCGACGGGGTCTTCGCGCTCGGCGACGTCAGCTCGCACCATCAGCTGAAGCACGTGGCCAACGCCGAGGCGCGGGTGGTTCGCCACAACCTGCTGCACCCGGACGACCTCGTCCGCAGCGACCACCGGTTCGTCCCGCACGCCGTCTTCAGCGACCCGCAGATCGCCTCCGTCGGGCTGACCGAGACGGCCGCCCGGCGAGACGGCGTGCGTTTCGTCACCGCCACCAAGGCCTACGGCGAGGTCGCCTACGGCTGGGCGATGGAGGACACCTGCCACTTCGTGAAGCTGGTCGCCGATCCCGAGGACGGTCGGCTCCTCGGTGCGCACCTGATCGGTCCGGAGGCCTCGGTCTTGATCCAGCCGCTGATCCAGGCGATGACGTTCGGCCTGACCGCCCGGGAGATGGCTCGCGGCCAGTACTGGATCCATCCGTCCCTGGCCGAGGTGGTCGAGAACGCCCTGCTCGCCCTGCCGCTGCACCGCTGAGGGGCACCGGTCACAGCACCGGTCACGCCACCGCTGACGGTCCGAGCTGTCAGGACGGCGGCGCCGTGAGCCGCCGGACCGTCTTCACCGCACGTTCGGTCCGGGTCTCGCTCCGCGCCGCTTCGCAGATCCAGCGCAGGTACTCGCGCTGATGGCTCGCGGGGAGGGCGTCGAAGGCCGCCCGGGCCGCCGGATCGGCGGCGAGCACGGCACGGAGCTCGTCGGGTTCGACCGGCTCCGGCGCCGGTTCGGGCTCGGGTTCCGCCTCCTCGCTGAGCTCGATCTCGACCGTGTCGCCGGTGTCGGAGCCGATGGAACGGAGCAGCTCCTTGCGCAGCCCGAGATAGGACCTCCCGCCGTACCGGGCGACCCGGGAGTGGTACTCGATCCCGTTGACGACGGCGAGCACGCGGGGGTTCTTGCGGCTGAAGCCGGCCGCGAGCTCCGCCGGGATGAGCACGGCGTGTCCGCCGCCACCCCCAGCCAGCACCTCACCGCTGAACCTCATCGGACGATCACTCGCGTGCGGGACACGAGCTTCCAGGTCGCGGGCAGCAGCCCGGCGGCGATCACGATCTTGATCGCGTCGCCGATCAGGAACGGCAACACGCCGAGGGCCAGAGCCTGGCCGAGGCCGAGGTGGGCGTAGGCCATCAGGAACGGCACCCCCACGGCGTAGATGGCGAGGTTGCCCAGGGCCATCACGCCGGCGGTCTTGACCGGACTGCGATCGGTGCCGCGCTCGGCGAGCTTGCCCACCACGAACCCGGCGAGCACGAAGCCGAGCACGTAGCCGAAGGAGGCGAACTCCCAACCACTGCGACCCTGCGCGAACCAGCCGACGCCCAGCATCCCGACCGCCAGATACAGCGCCATCGAGCTCACCCCGCGGACGCTGCCGAGGGCGGAGCCGACGAGGAGCACCGCCAGCGTCTGCAGCGACAAGGGCACCGGCGTGAACGGCAGCGGGATGACGACCAGCGCGGACAGGGCGACCAGGCCTGCGCCGCCGGTGACGAGGACCGCATCGCGTACCAGCCCGCCGGGGATGACATCGGCCAGGGTGCGGGGACCTACGCTGGTGATGCTCGACATGCGACACACCCTAATGGGAACCCGCCCGGACAGCGGTCGGGGTTCGGGATCGGAGACCCAGCGCCGATGAGGCACCATGCGTCGGTTCGGACCGGTGCCGCCGGTCGGTCGCCGACTCGGGCGACCGCCGTGCTCAGCGCCGGGCTGACCGTCCTGCTGACTGTCCTGCTGAGCGCTGTGGTCGGCTGCTCCGCCGCCGGGCCGACGACGGATCGGTCGGGCTCCGGCCCGCTGCCGCCGCCAACGGCGGCGCCGCCGACCGTCACGTCGACCTCCAGCCCGGCCGACCCGGAGCCGGCCGCGACCCCAGCTCCGACACCGCAACTCGGCGAGCGCTGCGCCCGGCTGGTCGCCCGACTGGAGCCGGCCCAGCAGATCGGCCAGCTGTTCATGGTCGGCATCTCGACCTCGGGTGCCACCGCCGCGGACGAGCGGGTGCTGCGCCGCAGCGACGTCGGCAGCGTGCTCGTCCTCGGCAACTCGACGGCCGGGCGGGACGCCATCGTGGCGGTGACCGATGCAGCGCGGAACGCTGCCGGGACCCAGCGGGGGATCCGTCCGCTGCTCGCCGCCGATCAAGAAGGCGGCGAGGTGCAACGACTCCGCGGTGACGGGTTCGCCCGGATCCCGTCCGCGGCCGAGCAGGCGGACCGGTCGGTGGCCGAGCTGACCTCCGACGCCGCCAGGTGGGGCCGGCAGCTGGCCGCCGCCGGGATCGACGTGAACCTGGCGCCGGTCGCCGACGTCGTGCCCCGCGAGCTGCGCGACACCAACGCGCCGATCGGTCGGCTGGACCGCGGCTACGGCTCCGATCCCGGCCGGGTCGCCGATCACGTCGTGGCATTCGTCCGGGGCATGGCCGCCGCGGGACGGGCGACGTCGGTGAAGCACTTCCCCGGACTGGGCCAGGTACGCGGCAACACCGACTTCGAGGCCGACGTGGTCGACCGGGACACCCGCCGCGACGATCCCGGCCTGGCCGGGTTCCGCGCCGCCGTCGACGCCGGCGTCGACATGGTGATGGTCGCCTCGGCCCGCTACCGCCGGATCGACCCGGACCACCGGGCGGCCTACTCCCCGGTGGTGATGGAGATGATCAGGAAGGATCTCGGGTTCGGCGGCGTCGTCGATCTCCGACGACCTGGCTGCGGCGGCGTTCGCCGACGTCGACCCCGACGAGCGGGCGCTGCGCTTCTTCCGGGCCGGTGGCGACCTCGCCGTCGTCGGCAGCTCCGCACTCGTACCCGGGATGGTCGAGGCCGTGGCCGCCGAAGCGGAGGACGACGACCGGTTCGCCGCCGAGATCGCGGCCAAGGCGACCCGCGTGGTGACCCTCAAGGCTCGCCGCGGGCTGGCGGTGTGCTGAGCTCGGGCGGCCCGCGGGCGGTCTAGGCGTCGACCTTCAGGGCCGCGAGTGAGTCCCGGGCGGGCTTGACCAGCTCCGGTCGGGTGTCGGGGATGGAGGCGTAGTAGAGGCCCGCGGTCGAACCGGTGGCGACGATGGCGACGATCAGCAGCTCGCCCTTGGTCTCCAGACCCGTGATGTCGAAGCTGAGCTTCGATTCGACCAGCCAGCCGTCGTGGCCGTCGATCCGGGTGGCCTTGTTGACCTTGACGTTGCTGCGGACCTCGTTGTCGCCGTAGAACTTGCCCGAGGATGCAGCGGACGACGATCTGGGAACCCTGCTCGGGGGTGAAGAAGCCGTCGCCGGCCTGCAGCTCGCCCACCAGGATCGAGGCGACCCAGTTGCTGCCCGGCTGGTAGTTGGGCTCGACGTCGACCAGCTGGAGCTGCACGTCGCGGCCGAACGGCACCCGGTAGTCGGTCTGCGGTGCCGACCAGGGCGAGGCGAGCCTCGGGTACGACACGGGTCCGCCGTGCACCCGGCCGTCGCTGGGATCGGGCGCGGCGGTCGGACCCGTGCTCGCGTCCTCCTTCGGGCAGGCGTCCTGGGAGGGCTGGCCGGGCACGGGGCCACCGGTGATGCCGCCGCCGCTGCTGAGGGCGCGGACCGCGATCACGGCCACCACCACGATCACGAGCACGAGCGCGGCCGCCGCGATCCACCAGCCGACCGGCGAACGCTTCTTCGCCACCGCCTGGTAGCCGGCGTACCCGCCGCCGGCGCCCGGAGCGTAGGCATTCGGCTGGCCGGCACCCTGCCGGCCGTACTGGGGCAGCTGCGACGTGGGCTGGGTGGACTGGCCTGGTTGGGCCGGTGGCCCGGGGTTGACCAGGCCGGCACTGGGCGGTGCCGCCTGCGGGTTGTAGGTCGTCGCCGCCGACCACGCTCGACCGTCCCAGTAGCGGTAGAGGTTCTGCCCGCCGCCCGGATCGGGATACCACCCTGCCTGTGCGCTCACGATCGCGAGTTTAGGCGGCCCTGGGGCTCCAACTCGGGATCGTCGGCGGCGATCAGCCGAAGCGACCGCTGATGTAGTCCTCGGTGGCCTTCTCGTCCGGGTTGGAGAAGATCTTGTCGGTCGGGCCGATCTCGATCAGCTTGCCCGGCTTGCCCTGGGCGGCCAGGTTGAAGAACGCGGTCTGGTCGCTCACCCGAGCGGCCTGCTGCATGTTGTGCGTGACGATGACCACGGTGTAGCTCTCCTTGAGCTCACCGATCAGGTCCTCGATGGCCAGCGTCGAGATCGGGTCGAGGGCCGAGCACGGCTCGTCCATCAAGATCACCTCGGGCTGGACGGCGATCGCCCGGGCGATGCAGAGGCGCTGCTGCTGACCGCCGGAGAGCCCCGAGCCCGGCTTGTCCAGCCGGTCCTTGACCTCGTTCCACAGGTTGGCGCCGCGCAGCGAGCTCTCCATCAGCTCCTTGGCCTTCGACCCGGGCATCCGCTGGTTGTTGAGCCGGATCCCGGCCAGCACGTTGTCCCCGATCGACATGGTGGGGAACGGGTTGGGCCGCTGGAACACCATGCCGACCTGACGGCGGACCCGGACGGGGTCGACGCCGGGGCCGTACAGGTTGTCCCCGTCGAGCAGCACCTCACCCTTGACGTAGGCCTTGGGGATGACCTCGTGCATCCGGTTGAGGGTGCGCAGCAGGGTCGACTTGCCGCAGCCGGACGGACCGATGAACGCGGTCACCGTCCGGGGCTCCACGGTCAGCTCGACATCGGCCACGGCCTTGAAGTCGCCGTAGAAGACGTTGAGGTCCTTGACCTCGATGCGCTTGGACACGGATTTCCTTTCGAAGCCGACCGACTCAGTGGCCGGCTTTGGGAGCGAACTTGGAGGCGATCAACCGGCCGGCGAGGTTGAGCAGCATCACGATGAGGATCAGGGTCAGCGCGCCGGCCCAGGCCCGATCGAGGTACGCCGAGGCCGGGTTGCCCTGGTCGACGTAGGACCGGTAGACGAACACCGGCAGCGTCATCATCGGTCCCTCGAGCGGGTTGTTGTTGAGACTCTGGGTGAAGCCGGCCGCGATCAGCAGCGGGGCGGTCTCACCGATCACCCGCGCGACCGCGAGCATCACGCCGGTGACGATGCCGGCGAGCGCGGTCGGCAGCACCACCTTGACGATCGTCAGCCACTTGGGCACGCCGAGGGCGTAGGAGGCCTCCCGCAGCTCGTTGGGCACGATCTTGAGCAGCTCCTCGATCGAGCGGACCACGATCGGGATCATCAGCACCGACAGCGCCACGGCGCCGGCGATGCCGGTCTTGGTGCCCGGGCCGAAGATCAACACGAACAGCGCGTACGCGAACAGGCCGGCGACGATGGACGGGATGCCGGTCATCACGTCGACGAAGAACGTGATGGCGCGAGCCAGCGTCCCCCGCCCGTACTCCACCAGGTAGATGGCGGCCAGCACGCCGATCGGCACCGAGATCAAGGTGGCGATCCCGGTCACCCACAGGGTGCCGGTGATCGCGTGCACCGCGCCGCCGCCCTCGCCCACCACGCTGCGCATCGAGTTGGTGAAGAACGGCACGTCGAAGCGGTTGATGCCGTTGCCGATGGTCGCGATGACCAGCGAGACCAGGGGCAGCAGCGCCAGGACGAAGGCGCTGGTGACCACGATCCGTGCCAGTCGGTCCTTGGCCTTGCGGGCGCCCTCGACCCGCCCGGACATGACCACCATGGCCAGGGTGAAGATCAGCGCTCCGACGATCAGGATCCGGATCAGACCGAGCGAACCGGTGGCGGCGAAGATGCTCGCCGCGATCAGCATCGCGACGGTGAGGGTGACACCCGTGGTCCAGGACGGCAGCCGGCCGGCGGTGAGCTTGCCGGGGCCACGGGTGGCGACAGCGGTGCTCATCAGTTGGCTCCCGAGAACTCTTTGCGACGGTTGATGATGCCGCGGGCGATCATGTTGACCGCCAGCGTGATCACGAACAGCACCAGACCGGTCGCGATCAGCTGGTTCACCCCGAGACCGTAGGACTCCGGGAAGCTGAGCGCGATGTTGGCGGCGATGGTGTTCGGGTTCTGCGACTGCAGCAGGGCGAAGGAGATGATCGCCGACGGCGACAGCACCATGGCCACCGCCATCGTCTCGCCCAGGGCCCGGCCGAGACCGAGCATGCTCGCCGAGACGATGCCGGGCCGGGCGAACGGGAAGACGGCCATCTTGATCATCTCCCAGCGGGTGGCGCCGAGGGCGAGCGCCGCCTCTTCGTGCAGCCGCGGCGTCTGCAGGAACACCTCGCGGGTGAGGGCGGTGACGATCGGCAGGATCATCACCGCCAGCACCACGGCCACCGTCAAGATGGTGCGCCCGGTGCCCGACGCCGGTCCGGCGAACAACGGGATGAAGCCGAGGTTCTGGGTCAGCCAGGTGTACGTCGGCTGCAGGGCCGGCGCCAGCACGCCGATGCCCCAGAGGCCGTAGACGACCGAGGGCACCGCGGCCAGCAGGTCGATCACGTAACCGAGGCCCGAGGCCAGCCGACGCGGGGCGTAGTGCGAGATGAACAAGGCGATCGAGATCGCCACCGGCACGCCCATCAACAGCGCCAGGAAGGCGACCCAGACGGTGCCGAAGACGAGCGGGGCCACGAAGGACGGGAAGGCCCCGTACGGCAGCTCGTCGACCGGCGCGGTCAGCGCCGGCACTCCCTGCAGGACCAGGAAGCTGGCCACCAGGAACAAGATGATCAGGATCAGTGCGCCGGAACCGGTGGACAGACCCTGGAAGACCCGGTCCCCGAGTCGCCGGACCGTGCCGGTCTTGGTGGTCGGAGCCGCCTCCGAGGCGGGGAGTCGTCGGCGGCCCGGAGGCCGGGGTCCCCGCGAGGGGGACCCCGGCCTGAGCCCCGGGCTTGATCTGCGTCATGCGCACTCCGAAGGAGGGTGGTTGGTGGTGGCCCAGATCAAGAGATCGTAGCGACCGCGGCCTCGACGTTCTTCGACATCTCCGCCGACAGTGGGGCCATCTTGGCAGTCTTCACGGCCGCCTGCTGCCCGTCGGCGGAGGCGATGTAGCCCAGGTAGGCCTTGACCAGCCCTGCGGTCTTCGGATCCTTGTACTTCTCGCACGCGATGGCGTAGGAGAGCAGCACGATCGGGTAGACGTCGCCCTCGGCCTTCCGGTCGAGCTCGATCGCCTGGTCGTTGGCGCTGCGGCCCTCGGCCGCTGCCTTCGGCGAGTTGTCGACGATGGCGGCGGCGGCTTCGGGGGAGTAGGTGATGAACTTGTCGCCGACCTTGATCTGCGCCACCCCCAGGTCGCCGGCCTTCGACGCGTCGGCGTAGCCGATCGTGCCGCTGCCGTTGCTCACCGCGTCCACCATGCCGGAGGTCTGCGGGGCGGCCTCGCCGCCCTTGAGCGGCCACTCGCCGTCGGGCTCCGCGGTCCACACCGAGGGCGCGGCCTCGTGCAGGTAGTCGGTGAAGTTCTCGGTGGTGCCGGAGTCGTCCGCCCGGTGCACGGGGGTGATGGGCAGGTTCGGGAACTGCGCGCCCGAGTTGAGGGCGGCGATCTTGGGGTCGTTCCAGTTCTTGATGGCACCGGAGAAGATGCCGGCGAGGGTGTCGGCGTCCAGCTTCAGCTCGGTGACGCCCGGCACCTTGAAGATGACGGCGATGGGGGAGATGTAGACCGGCAGGTTGATCGCCAGCGCGTCCGGTGCGCACCGGGACTTGGCGAGCGCGGTCGCGGCCAGCTCCTCGGGCTTCATGGCCCGGTCCGAGCCGGCGAAGTCCGCGCCGCCACCGGCGAACGCCTCCCGACCGGCACCGGAGCCGTCGGGTGAGTAGTTGACGGTCACGTCGGGATTCGCCTTCTGGAACTCCGACACCCACGTCTCCTGGGCGGTGGCCATGGAGGAGGCGCCGATTCCGGTGAGGGTGCCGCTGAGGCTCTCGCCGCCGCCGCTGGCGGCCGGGTCGGCGCTGCCACCCTCGTTCGCTGCGCAGGCGGAGAAGCTGAGGGCGACTGCGGCCGTGAGTGCGGCAGCCACTCCCAAACGGGTTCGTTTCACTGAATTCCCCTAAAAACAAGTTCGATGTCGTCGGAGCCACGATGACTCCAGTCGCGACGCTAGGGGTGGTCGATAACGCAATTGGGGTTCGCAGGTGAACAGAAGTTGAACACCCAACTATTCGGCTGATCCGAGCCGCGCAGCGGGCGCCCCACCGGCCCGCCCAGTGCCCTGCAGACTGGCCCGCTCAGCCGTGGACGCGGTGCCGCTCGATGGCGTGCACGCCGCACTCGGCCGTGAGGTGGGCGACCAGCATCTCACCGGTCGCGAGCGTGGTGGGGGCCAGATCGAGCGCCTCCAGCATCGTGCCCAGCACCGGCCGGTGCACGCAGATCACGGTCGGGGTCTGGGTGGCCACCGTCGCCTCCCGCACCTTGCGGACCAGGTCGATCACCGCCTTGGGCCGTTCCACGCCCTGCTCCTCGCTCAGCTCGTCGTGCTTGTCGACCTTCAGGCCGGCCTTCGACGCGTACGGCTGCGACCGTGGTGAGGCAGCGCGCCGAGCCCGAACTGACCAGCCGCTCGATCCCGTACGCGGCGAGCATCGGCACCAGCTGCCGGGCCTGCTGGCGGCCGCGGCTGGCCAGCGGACGGCTGGAGTCCTTCTTCGCTTCGACCAGTCCTTGCGGTCCATCGCCTTGGCGTGCCGGACCAGGATCAGCGGGGTGGTCGCGGGCTGCTCCAGGCACTGGCGGACCAGGTGGTGATCCGACTCGTAGGTCAGCCGGCTGATCGCCGACCGCAGCGGCAGCCAGGCCACCACGTCCACCTCGGCGTCCGGGGCCCGGCGGACCGACGACAACACCGACCCGCTCCACCAGTCGACCGACTTCTGGCCGGCGGCAGGTGGGATACCGGATGGTGTCCAGCGGCACACTGAGCCGGATCGTCACCCCGGTCTCCTCCAGCACCTCGCGGACGGCGGTCACGGGAAGCAGCTCGCCGGTCTCCACCTTGCCCTTGGGCAGGCGTCCAGTCGTCGTACCGCTTGCGGTGGATGAGCACGATCTCGGTCCCGCGGTTCGGGTGGTCGCGGGTCACCACGGCTCCGCCGGCGAGGATATCTTGCCCGGCTTGCTCATCGCCGGCACCCTCCGGCGGGGCACGGCTGCCGCGGGCTGCCGGGGTCGGGTCGGGACACTCGTTCGCCTGAGCTACTTGGTGCCGGCCCGGCGCCGGCTCTTGGTGGTGATCAGGTACTCCTGCATGTCCAGCAGCGGTTCGCCCTCGTCGTCGGTGGTGTGGGCGATCCAGGTGCCGTCGGCGGCAGCCTCCACGACGCGGTGCCGTTGTCGAAGGCGATGTCGAACAGGCCGGTGATCTCGGCGACGTGGGCCGGGTTGGTGATCGAGGCCAGCACCTCGACCCGGCGGTCGAGGTTGCGGTGCATCAGGTCGGCCGAGCCGATGCCCACGGCGGGCTTGCCGCCGTTGGCGAACCAGAACAGCCGGCTGTGCTCCAGGAAGCGGCCGAGGATGCTGCGGACCCGGATGTTCTCGCTCAACCCCGGCACACCCGGGCGGATGGTGCAGATCCCGCGCACCCACAGGTCGACCGGGACCCCGGCCTGCGAGGCGCGGTAGAGCGCGTCGCTGATCGCCTCGTCGACCAGCGAGTTGACCTTGATCTTGATCCCCGCCGGGCCTTCCCTCGGCGTGGTTGGCGATCTCGTTGTTGATCCGGTCGAGCAGCCCGGTCCGGATGCCGTGCGGGGCGACCAGCAGCCGCCTGTACTGGGTCTCCTGACTCATCCCCGACAGGTGGTTGAACAGCCGGCCGATGTCCTCGGTGATGATCGGGTTCGCGGTCAGCAGCCCCATGTCCTCGTACTGGCCGGGCCGTCTTCGGGTTGTAGTTCCCGGTGCCGATGTGGGCGTAGCGGCGCAGCCCGTCGGGCTCGTCGCGGACCACCATGGACAGCTTGCAGTGGGTCTTCAGCCCGAGCAGTCCGTAGACCACGTGGCAGCCGTGCTGCTCCAGCCGCCGGGCCCAGGCGATGTTGGCCTGCTCGTCGAAGCGGGCCTTGATCTCCACCAGCGCCAGCACCTGCTTGCCGGCCTCGGCCGCCTCGATCAGGGCGTCGATGATGGGCGAGTCGCCCGAGGTGCGGTAGAGGGTCTGCTTGATCGCCAGCACCTGCGGGTCGTCGGCCGCCTGCTCGATGAAGCGTTGCACGCTGGTGGCGAACGAGTCGTACGGGTGGTGCAGCAGCACGTCGCGCTGCTTGAGGGCGGCGAACATGTCGGCCGGCTTGGCGGTCTCCACCTCGGCCAGGTGCGGGTGGGTGGAGGGCAGGAAGGCCGGGTACTTGAGCTCGGCCCGGTCGAGGTCGGCGAGGGAGAACAGCCCGCGCAGATCCAGCGGCGCCGGGCAGCATGAAGACCTCCTTCTCGCTGATGTCGAGCTCGGTGACCAACAGCTCGAGCATCTTCGGGTCGATGTCGTCCTCGACCTCCAGCCGGACCGGCGGCCGGCCGACCTTGCGTCGCAGCAGCTCCTTCTCCAGGGCCAGCAGCAGGTTCTCGGCGTCGTCCTCCTCGACCTCGACGTCCTCGTTGCGGGTGACCCGGAACGTGTGGTGCTGGACCACCTGCATGCCGCTGAAGAGCTGGTCCAGGTGCCGGGCGATCACGTCCTCCAGCGCCACGAACCGGCCCTCGGCCAGCTGGATGAACCGGGGCAGCACCGCCGGCACCTTGACCCGGGCGAACTGCCGGACCCCGGTCACCGGGTTCTTGACCAGCACCGCCAGGTTGATCGACAGCCCGGAGATGTAGGGGAACGGGTGCGACGGGTCGACCGCCAGCGGGGTCAGCACCGGGAAGATCCGCTCGGCGAACAGCTCGCGCATCCGGTCCTTCTCGTCGGTCGGTCAGCTCGTGCCAGCGCAGGATCTCGATGCCCTGGCTCGCGAGCTCGGGGCGCATCTCCTCGTCGAAGACGCGGGCCTGCTCCGCCGACCAGCTCCCGGGTGCGGGCGAGGATCGGCGGTGTGCACCTCGCGGGGCATCAACCCGCTGACGGTCGGCACCGCGACGCCGGCCGCGATCCGGCGCTTCAGTCCGGCGACCCGGACCATGAAGAACTCGTCCAGGTTGGTGGCGAAGATGGCCAGGAACTTGGCCCGCTCCAGCAGCGGCACCCGGACCCGGTCCTTGGCCAGGTCGAGGACCCGGTTGTTGAAGGCCAGCCAGGACAGCTCCCGGTCCAGGAACCGGTCGACCGGCAGCTCCGGCCCCACCGCCTGCTCGGTCTGATCCAGCACCGCCTGCCCGTGCGCGGTCGAGTCCCCGCTGGTGGCGAGCGTCGGGCCGCCGTTGCCGGAGGCGTCCGCCCGTACGACGTCCCTGGCGCTCCGCCTCGCACCCGGGGCGTCCACGGCGGTATCTGGGGAATTCATGTGCTCTCCTGCGGCGGATCGGTGGGTCCGAGCCCAGGTGCATCGTAGCCACAGGGCGTGGGGAGCCTGGTCTACGTCGCGCCGGGTCCGGCGTACATCACGTCGCTGCTGGCCACGCTGAAGCCGGCCCGCGTGTAGAGGTCGACGGCCCGGGTGTTGTCGGCGTCCACGTAGAGGATGGCGGCTGAGTTCCCGACCGCGGCCAGGTGGGTCAGCCCGGCGGCGAGCAGGGCTCGGCCGAGGCCGCGCACCCCCGCCTCGGGATCCACCCCGAGCACGTACACCTCGCCGACCTGGTCGGGGTGCTGCTTGGTCCAGTGGAACCCGATCAGCCGTCCATCCCGCGTGGCCAGCAGGAAGCCGGCCGGGTCGAACCACGGCTCGGCCATCCGTTCGCGCAGATCGGGCAGCCGCAGCGAACCCTGCTCGGGATGGTGGGCGAAGGCACGGGCGTTGACCCCCAGCCAGTCCTCCTCGTCACCCCGGCTGGAATGTGCGGATCTGCACCCCGGCCGGCGGGTCGACGGGTGGGATCGGATCCGTCAGCGGCCGGCGCAGGACGAGCAGCTCCCGGACCGGCGCGCAGCCCGGTCCGGGCCGCGAGCGCCGCGGCGGCCGGGGTCGGCTTGGACGGCCCAGATCTCCAGCCGCCCGTCGCTCACCGCCAGCATCTCCTGGAGCAGGTCCGTGCCCACGCCCCGCCGACGGTGCGCCGGAGCCACCACCAGCGCGGCGTCGGCGACGTGGTCGAGGGGTCCGGCCAGCTGCCCGTACCCGATCACGGCGTCGCCGTCGGTCCGGATCAGGTGCCGGGTGTCGGCCGCCTCGTGCCGCAGCCGGAGCGAGGCCGCCTCGTTGAGGGCCGAGAAGCCATCGGCCTGTTCGGCGGCGGCGACCAGCGCCTGCACCCGCTGCAGGTCTTCTGCAGCCGGCCCGGCCGCCGCTTCGTGCGCGGCGTTGCCGGCGTTCGGGGCGGGCGGGGAGTCGGACATGGCGGCCACCGTATCCACCGATCGCCACCATCGCTGGACCTGGTCACGGCACTAGGCTGCCGCCATGCGGGACGAGACTTATCGGCGCGATCAGATCCCGGCCTACGGTGGCGGCGGCCAGCTCGCCCTGGTCGAGCGCGGCGGGCGGCTGCTGCGGATGTCCCAGCTCGGAAACGCACTGGCCGTGGTCGCCGTGCTCGCCGCGCTGGCTGCGGTACTGACCTATCCGGCCTTCGAGGACGGTGTCGGGCCGTGGTTGGGCCATCGCGGCGTTCGTCTGCAGCGTGCTGCTGTTGGCGGTCTGCACCTTCCAGCACCTGTCCTGGCAACAGGCGATGGCGGTCTGGAAGGGACACGGCACCGCTGATCTCGAGCAGCTCGGGAAGCGGAGCTTCGTGGCCCAGATCGTCTCCTACGTGGTGGTGGCCGCGGCGGTGGCGGCCAGCGTCACCAGCATCGTCATCGCGTCGTGGTTGGCCACCTCGTCGGTGCTGGCGATGATCGCCCTGTTCTTCATGATCGCGGCGCAGGTGCTGGCCGGCGTGCAGTACGTCCGGGCGAGCGGTCCGCCCGGAGCTCTGCCGGCGCACATGCACAAGGCCATCGCCAGCCAGCAGCGGCGCGGCTAGCGTCGGCGTTTACACGGCTCCCGGAAAGACCGTCAGCCGAGTCGGGCGCTGTCCTCGGTCTGGGCGACGAACCGGTAGCCGACGTTGCGCACGGTCCCGATCACCGACTCGTACTCGGGCCCGAGCTTGGCGCGGAGCCGGCGGACGTGCACGTCGACGGTCCGGGTGCCGCCGTAGTAGTCGTAGCCCCAGACGTCACTGAGCAGCTGCTGGCGGCTGAAGACGCGGCCGGGGTGCTGCGCGAGGTACTTGAGCAGCTCGAACTCGGTGTAGGTCAGGTCGAGCTGCGCACCGTTCAGCTTCGCCGAGTAGCCGGCTTCGTCGATCACGATGTTGCCGCTCTGGATCAGCGGCTCGCCGCGGAGCTGTTCGACGGCGTCATGGCCAGCCGGATCCGGACGTCGACCTCGGCCGGTCCCGCCGTGTTGAGCAGGACGTCGTCGAAACCCCAGTCGGCCGACAGGGCGGCCAGGCCACCTTCGCTGGCGATCACCAGCAGCGGGGAGTCGTTCCCGGTGGCCTCGATCAGCCGGCACAGCGATCGGGCGCCGACCAGGTCGCGGCGGGCGTCGAGCAGGATGACGTCGGCCACGGGGGCGTCCAGCAGAGCGGTGGCCTCGGCCTGGGCGACCTTCGTCGAGTGGGGGAGCAGCTCCAGCGCCGGCAGGATCTCCGCGGAGGCGTGCATGTCGTTGGTCAACAGCAGCAGAGTGGCCATCAGCGGTCTCCTCGAGCTCGGCGCACCTGACGATGCGCCCGCGGTGCGGGAGTCCGAAGCCAACGCCCCGCTGCGACCGACTTCGAACAAGGGGAAGATTACTTCAATGTTTACTGTCTCCCTGCGTTACTGGGCCGGAGCCCGGGACGCCGCCGGTGCCGAGCTCGAGGAGTGGCCGGCCACCTCCGTCGGCGGTGCGCTGGCCGCCGCCCGCGCGGCGCGGGGCGAGCGGTTCGCCCGCGTCCTGAGCGTGTGCACGCTGCTCGTCGACGGGGTCGTGGTGCGGTCGGAGGATCTCGACCGGCCCGTTGCGGGGCCGATCACCGTTGAGGTGCTGCCGCCGTTCGCCGGTGGCTGAGTCGCCGAGAGGTGAGTTGAAACGTGAAACATCTCACAGCGCCAGCGCCGGTCGCTGGAGTTCGAGCGAGCCGTACGAGTGTCCATAATATGGACGCGCGTCTTGGTTGTTGAGACGCTGGTGGGTCGATCCGGCCCCAGCGCCCTACGCTGAGCGCGTGACCACGATGACGTCGGGTGCTCCGGCGCTGACTCGCCGCCGGGCCGTCGACCACGGCCGGATGCGGTCGTCGTTGTGTCCGGCTCGTCGCTGAGGGGCTTCCAGCTCCTGGCGCGACGGCCGTCAGGCCGACTCCTCGTCTGGGGATGCGCCAGCGCCGCTCGGCCGCAGGTGCCCACCCACGAACTCGAACACAGGAGACAACCCGATCATGAGCAGGCATGAAGTACTCGTCGATGCCGACTGGGTCGCCGAACACGGCGCCGACGACGGCGTGGTGCTGGTCGAGGTGGACGAGGACACCACCGCCTACGACGGCGGACACATCGCCGGCGCGGTCAAGCTGGACTGGAAAGAGGATCTGCAGGATCCGATCCGGCGCGACTTCGTGAACAAGGAGCAGTTCGAGGCGCTGCTGTCCGAGCGTGGCATCAGCAACGACGACACCGTCGTGTTGTACGGCGGCAACAACAACTGGTTCGCCGCCTACGCGTACTGGTACTTCAAGCTCTACGGGCACGCGACGCCCGCCTGCTCGACGGCGGTCGCAAGAAGTGGGAGCTGGACGCCCGCGAGCTCAGCTCCGAGACCGTCACCCGCCCGGCGACGCAGTACCAGGCCGCCGAGCCGGATCTGTCCATCCGGGCGTTCCGCGACGAGACGGTCGCGGCCATCGGCAAGCTGGCCCTGGTCGACGTGCGCAGCCCGGACGAGTACGCCGGTCGGCTGCTGGCCCCGGCCCACCTGCCGCAGGAGCAGGCCCAGCGCGGCGGTCACATCCCGACCGCGATCAACGTGCCGTGGAGCAAGTCGGCCAACGACGACGGCACGTTCAAGACCGACAGCGACCTCAAGGAGCTGTACGGCGACGCCGGCCTCGCCTTCGACGGCGACATCATCGCCTACTGCCGGATCGGCGAGCGCAGCGCGCACACCTGGTTCGTGCTGCACGAGCTGCTCGAGCAGCCGAACGTGAAGAACTACGACGGCTCGTGGACCGAGTACGGCTCGCTGGTCGGCGTGCCGGTCGCGGTCGGCGACGAGCCCGGCAACTGAGCGCCAAGAACACCGGACGAAGGAGAATCTCATGTGCGGAGCCACCCAGGGCGGACTCAGCGTGCAGGGCATCGACGTGACCAAGGAAGCCGTCATCCAGGGCCGCGTGCTGCGGTCCGGGCAACCGGTCGCCGGTGCCTACGTGCGCCTGCTCGACGGATCGGGCGAGTTCACCGCCGAGGTCCCGACCTCGGCCACCGGCCACTTCCGGTTCTTCGCCGGCGACGGCTCCTGGACCCTCCGGACCCTCGCGCCGGGAGCCAGCGCCGACCGACAGGTCCGTGCCGCCCGCGGCCAGGTCCTCGAGGTCGAGGTCGACCTCGCCGCCTGAGCACCTCGTGCCCTGAGCTCGTCACCCTCGTGCCCTGAGCTCGCCACCTCGTGCCCTGAGCTCGCCACCTCGTGCCCTGAGCTTGTCGAAGGGCCCATCGAGCCGCGTGCTCTGAGGTCATCGAAGGTGGGGTGACCCAACGGCGCTCTTCGACGAGCTCAGAGCACGAACGACAGGCTCAGAGCACGAACGAGGACAGGCTCAGTGCACGATCGAGGAGCACGTCAACCGGTTTCGCTGTCGAGCAGGACGGTCACCGGGCCGGAGTTGACGAGCGACACCTCCATCATGGCGCCGAACTGCCCGGTGGCGACCTCGGCGCCGAGGGAGCGCAGCCGTGCCACGTACGCCTCGACCAGGGGTTCGCTGACGGGCCGCGGCGCGGCGGCGCTCCAGGACGGTCGGCGTCCCTTCCGGGTACTGGCGTAGAGCGTGAACTGACTGACCACCAACAGCGGCGCAGCCACGTCGGAGCAGGAGCGCTCCTCGGTCAGGATCCGCAGCGTCCAGGTCTTCTCGGCCAGCTGCTGTGCGACCAGCTCCGTGTCGGTGTGGGTCACCCCGAGGAGCACCAGCAGGCCCTCGCGGTCGATCCGGCCGATCAGCTCACCGCCGACGCGGACCGAGGCCGACGTGACCCGCTGCAGCAGGGCGCGCATCGATCGACTCAGGCGAGGATGAGGCAGAACGGGTGACCGACCGGATCGGCGAACACCCGGAACGTCTCACCACCACCCGGCAACCTGGTCGCACCGATCGCGAGCACCTGCTCTTCGCCGACGTCGAGGTCGGCGACCCGGACGTCGAAGTGCCGGTGCTGGGGCCGCGGTCCGCTGGGCCAGGTGGGCGGTTGGTAGTCCGAGACCCGGGCGAAGGCGATCCCGGGTTGGTCCGCCGAGATGCCGATCACCACCCAGTCCGGCTCGTCCATCACGCGGGTCATCCCGAGCAGCCGCTCGTAGAAGCTCGCCAGCCGGCCGGGCTCGGCGCAGTCGATCACGATCCCGTGCAACGCGCCGATCGTCGGCACCGCCTCCGCCGGGGTCGGTCCGCTCACTTCGGCATCCATGGCGCGGAGTCTGCCAGCAGCCGCCGACGTCCGCGCACTGACCGAACCCCCGGGCGACCTGACACCATGGCGCCATGTCCGATCCCGAGCCCCGGCCGCTGATCGTGAAGATCACCTGCGGCGCCGAAGCCGCCGAACGCGCCAACCAGGGACTGACGGTGGCCTCGATGGGTCTGGCCGCGGGGGCGTCGGTGACGGTCTGGCTGACCGGTGAGGCGGTGTGGTTCGCCGTTCCGGATCGTCAACCCGATCTCGCCCTGCCCCACGCCACCCCCGTCGTCGATCTTGTCGAGGCCATCCGGTCCGGTGGCCGGATCGTGGTCTGCTCCCAGTGCGCGGCCCGCCGCGAGCTGACCGGGACCGACCTGTTCGAGGACGTCACGATCGGCGGCGCCGCCGGCTTCGTCGAGGCGGCCCTCGGTGAACGCGCCCAGGCCATCGTCTACTGAGAGCGTGGACATCCCGCTCACCATCCGGACGCTCGAGGCGACGGATCTGCCCGATCTGGGGTGGACCGGCGGCGAGGAGCACCTGCGGGCCATCGCCGGCGATCTCGGCCGGGCGGCGGCCGACGAGATCAGCCAGCTGGTGGTGTCGGTCCCCAACGGCTGCCTGGTGGCGTTCGGCGCTGTCGACTTCACGACCGACACCGACGCCGGTCGGCTGTGGATGCTCTCGGTCCGGCCGAGCTGGCAGTCGCTGGGGATCGGTACCGCGCTGATCACGGCGCTGGAGTCCGAGGTCGTCGCCCGCGGTCGATCCCGGGCCACCATCGCGGTCGAGCACGACAACCCCCGGGCGCGGGAGCTGTACCTGCGACTCGGCTACCGGTCGTACGGTTCGGCCCTGGATCGCTGGTCGGTCGGCCGGGACCAGACCTACGTCACCGTCACGGATCTGTTGCACCGCTTCCTGGATGGCCGCCGCTAGACTGCCCGGGTGTCGCTGTCCCTCATCTTCGCCGCGCTGCTGGTGGCCGGAATCGCCGCGATCGGGATCGGTGCGGTGGTGCTGCTCGGGCAGCTCCTGATGCGCTCCTACACCGTCCGGGGCTGACGTGCCGTTCACCATCCCGGAGGACCTGAACCCGGAGCTGACCGCCCTCGCCTGGCTGGTGGGGCGCTGGGAGGGCACCGGGCGCGGCAGCTATCCCGACACCGAGGACTTCGAGTTCGGCCAGCAGATCGACTTCGCGCACAACGGCCAGAACTACCTGCACTACCTGTCGCAGACGTTCCGGCTCGACGACGACGGCCGGGCGAGTGAGCCGCTGACCATGGAGACCGGGTTCTGGCGACCGCAGTCCGACGGCAGCATCGAGGTCGTGATGGCGCACCCGAGCGGCTACGCCGAGGTCTGGTACGGCCAGATCACCGGAGCGAAGATCGAGCTCGCCACCGACGCGATCGTCCGGACGGCTACGGCCGAGGAGTACAACGCCGGCAGTCGGCTGTACGGCTACGTCGAGGGGGACCTGCTGTGGACCTTCGACAAGGCCGCGTCCGGGAAGCCGTTGCAGAGTCATCTCTGGGGCCGGTTGAAGCGGGCGTGAACCGGCTGACCGGAACGGGCCCGACGGGAAGAAATCGGCCGTCGTGGCTGCTGCACCGATCATGACGGCGATTCTGGCGACCGATGGCGTCGACGCGGGTGTGCCCTGGCACTTCGGGGATCCGTATCGCGAGCAGTCGAGGATGGAGCGACCAGGCGTCGCCGTCGACCAGTCCCATCGCGGCGTGCTGACGATCTCGGGTCCCGACCGCCTCAGCTGGCTGCACTCCCTCACCAGTCAGCACCTGGAGCGACTCGCCCCCGGTGTCGGCGTCAGCACGTTGATCTTGTCGCCGCAGGGCCACATCGAGCACGCGTTGTACGGCGTGGACGACGGGGAGACCTTCTGGGCCCACACCGAGCCGGGCGCGGCGGCGGCCGCCGTGGCGTGGCTGGATCGGATGCGGTTCATGACCCGCGTCGAGGTCACCGACCGGACGGCGGCGTACGCGGTGGTCTGGCGCTCCGGACCGTCACCGGAGCCGGCCGACACCGAGCCGGGCGGTCCGACGCGCAGCGGACCGGACTCCCTGGACGGCCACGAGGTCTTCGTTCCGCGGGCGGAGCTCGCTGCCGTGCTCGACCGGGCCGACCGGGCCGGGATGTGGGCCTACGAGGCGCGCCGCATCGCCGCCGGCGTCCCGCGGATCGGCGTCGACTCCGATCACCGGACCATCCCGAACGAGCTCGGCCTGCTCGGGCCCGCCGTACACCTGGACAAGGGCTGCTACCGCGGTCAGGAGACGGTCGCCCGGGTGCACACTCTCGGCCGACCGCCCCGTCGCCTCGTGCGGCTGCAGCTGGACGGATCGGCCGACGCGCTCCCCCCGGTGGGTGCAGCGCTGGAGCTGGACGGGCGGCCGGTGGGCTTCGTCGGCAGCTCCGCTCGTCACTTCGAGCTCGGTCCGATCGCGCTGGGCCTGGTGAAGCGCAACGTCGACCCGAACGCGACCCTGCTGGCGGCCGGGATCGCCGCCGGCCAGGAGGTGCTCGTCGATCCGGAGATCGGCCTCCACGTCCGGCCCCGGCTGTGAGGGTGGCGTGAGCCCGGCACCGAGCTCGCCGTTCGCAGCCGATCCGATCGTGGTCGAGGTCGTGCGGAACGGCTTCGTCGAGTCCGTCCACCACGGACGGGTCGCCGTCACCGCGCCCGACGGATCGCTGCAGGCCGCTGTGGGTGATGCGTTCGCGCCGATCTACCCCCGCAGCTCGAGCAAGCCGTTGCAGGCGGTGGGCATGGCGAGGGTCGGTTTGTCGCTGCCGGCCGAACAGCTCGCAGTGGTCTGCGCCTCGCACTCCGGTGAGGACTTCCACCAGGCCGCGGTACGGGCGGTGCTGGCGTCGGTCGGCCTGGAGCCCTCCGTCCTGCAGACCCCGCCCAGCTGGCCGCTGGACGACGACGCCCGGGAGGCGGCGATCCGCGCGGGCGGTGGTCCGACCCCGTTGGCCATGAACTGCTCCGGCAAGCACGCCGGCATGATCGCGACCTCGGTGCGCAACGGCTGGCCGGTCGCGACCTACCGCGATCCCGACCATCCCACCCAGCTCGCCATCCTCAACGCCATCGACGAGCTGGCCGGCGAGCAGGGGATCAACCTGGCCATGGACGGCTGCGGCGCGCCGCTCTACGCCATCAGCCTGGCCGGTCTGGCGCGGGCGTACGGCCGGCTGGCGATGCGCGACGGACGGCCCCGAGGGTGCGGTGCGAGGCGCGATCCTGGCCCACCCGGAATACGTCTCCGGCAGCCGGCGCGACGAGCTGGCCCTGCACCGCGCCATCCCCGGACTGATCGGCAAGGCGGGCGCCGAAGCGGTGTACGCGCTCGGCCTGCCCGACGGCCGCGGCGTGGCCGTCAAGATCAGCGACGGGACGCCGCGGGCCCGGCCGGTGGTCATGGCAGGCGTGTTGCAGGCCCTCGGGTTCGACCACCCGACCCTGACGGCTCAGGCGAGTGAGCCCGTGCTGGGCCACGGCGAGAGGGTCGGCGAGATCCGTCCCGCCGCCGTGATCGGCACTCTGGCCCCCTGACCCGCGACTTCGTGCCCTGAGCCTGTCGAACGGCCCATCCGCCCGCCACCCAGGGCTCGTGCCCTGAGCCTGTCGAAGGGCCCATCCAGCTACCACCCCAGGGCTCGTGCCCTGAGCCTGTCGAAGGGCGCATCCAGCCGCCACCGAGGGCTCGTGCCCTGAGCCCGTCGAAGGGCCCATCCAGCCGCCACCCAGGGCTCGTGCCCTGAGCCCGTCGAAGGGCCCATCCAGCTACCACCCCGAGAGGTCGTCGACGAGCTCTGGCGATCGGACTACCCAGTGACGAAGTCGATCAGCCGTTCCACCGTGGTGAGCAGTTCGCGGTCGAGGTCGGACCAGTCCCGGACCCGACCGAGGATCCGCTGCCAGGCAGCGGCGATGTCGGCTTGATCATCGTGCGGCCAGCCGAGGGCGGCGCAGACGCCGACCTTCCACTCGGTTCCCCGAGGTATCACCGGCCACTGCTGCAGGCCCAGTCGTTCGGGCTTCACCGCGGCCCAGATGTCGATGAAGCGGTGTCCCAGGACGAGCACGTGGTCCCCGTACCGCCCCGATCCGACCTGGGCGGCGATCCGGGACTCCTTGCTGCCGGCCACCAGATGATCGACGAGGACGCCCAGTCGCCGGTCCGGGCCGGGCCCGAACGCGTCGACCAGCTCGGGCAGCTCGTCCACACCGCCGAGGCACTCGACCACCACCCCGACGTGGCGGAGGTCGTCGCCCCAGATCTTCTCCACCAGCTCCGCGTCGTGGCGTCCCTCGACGAAGATCCGGCCGGCGACCGCGACCTTGGCCCGTTCGGTACCGGTCGTCGGCACCGAGCCCGACCGGCTCCGGGGCGGCGCCGCAGCAGCGCGGCGAGGTGCCTGCAGGTCCACGGGACGGCCGTCGAGGAGGAACCCGGGGCCGAGTCGGAAGCTCCGGTGCTTCCCGTGCCGGTCCTCCAGCACCACCAGACCCTGTTCGCACCGTACGACCGCACCGACGTAGCCGCTGGTGGCGTCCTCCACCACCAGTCCCCGCTCGGCGACGACGGGCGTGCTGACGGGTCGTTGCCGCCGGTTGCCGGCGGCCAGCACGTCGGTCGGATAGCGATCGGGCACCAACGGAGCCTACGGATCCACCCGCCCGGGTGGGCGGACCGACTCGGCCTGCAGGGCGGCGAGCGTCCGATCGTCGGCGTCGTCCGCCGGATCATCGGGCCGGGACGCGAAGGCGCTGTGCTCGTAACATCCGCGCCGTAGGCTGCTGCCCGTGGATCTGACCGGATTCGATGCCGTCTTGTTCGACCTCGACGGCGTCCTCACGCCGACCGCCGAGGTGCACATGCGCGCTTGGCAGAAGATGTTCAGCGAGTACCTCGACGGGGCCGGTGTCGAGGAGCCGTACGCCGAGAGTGACTACTTCGATTTCATCGACGGCAAGCCCCGCTACGACGGGGTCCGGTCGTTCCTCGAGTCGCGCGACATCGAGCTCCCGGAAGGATCGCCGGACGACCCGCCCGACGCCTCGACCGTCTGCGGCCTCGGCAACCGGAAGAACGAGGTCTTCGCCTCGGTGCTGGAGACCGAAGGCGTCCAGCCCTATCCCGGTTCGGTGGCCTGGCTGGACGAGCTGGTGAGCGACGGGGTCGCCGTCGCGGTGGTCTCGTCCTCCCGCAACGCCCCGGCGGTGCTGGAGGCGGCCGGGTTGGCCGACCGGTTCGAGGTCGTCGTCGACGGCTCGGTGGCCGAGGCCGAGTCGTTGACCGGCAAGCCGGCTCCCGACACCTTCCTGCGCGCCGCCGAGCGGCTGTCGGTGCCGGCGGAGCGGGCGATCGTCGTCGAGGACGCACTGTCGGGCGTCGCCGCCGGAAGCGCCGGAGGGTTCGGGCTGGTCATCGGCGTCGACCGCGGCACCGGGGCCGACCGGTTGACGGCGGCCGGGGCCGGGATGGTCGTCCGCGACCTGGCCGAGCTGGTGACCAGGTGAGAGGCTCCAGCGGCGACGACCCGCTCAAGATCGACGACCCGCTCGACCGGCAGCGGTTCCCCCTCCACGACTGGCAGTTCACCGAGGCGATCTACGAGACGGCGGATCTGGGCGTCACCGAGACCCTGTTCGCGGTCGGCAACGGATACCTCGGCATGCGCGGGAACGTCGAAGAGGGCCGGGAGACCTACGCCCACGGCACCTTCGTGAACGGGTTCCACGAGGTCTGGCCGATCCGGCACGCCGAGGAGGCTTTCGGCTTCGCCCGGGTTGGGCAGACCATCGTCAACGTCCCCGACAACAAGACGATGAAGCTCTACGTCGACGACGAGCCGATGTTGTTGTCGGTCGCCGATCTGGAGAGCTACGAGCGCACGCTCGACTTCCGGGCCGGGTTCCTGCGCCGCGACATGATCTGGCGCACCCCGTCGGGCAAGCGGGTGAAGGTCGAGTCGAAGCGGATGGTCTCCTTCACCCAACGGCATCTGGCGATCATGACCATCGAGATCACGATGCTGGACGACGACGCCCCGGTGGTGATCTCCTCCCAGACCCTCAACCGGCAGGACGGCCGCGACGAGTACCACGTCCGGGCGGCCGCCATGGGCTCCGGGGTGGATCCCCGCAAGGCTGAGGCGTTCGAGTCGCGGGTGCTGGAACCGCAGTCGCACTGGTGTGGTGACGGCCGGATCATCCTCGGCTACCGCTGCGTCAACTCGAAGATGACGCTGGCGGTCGGCGTCGATCACTTCATCGAGACCAAGAACAAGTACCAGGAGCTCATCTCCGCCGACGAGGACACCGGGAAGATGGTCTACCGGGTCAACGCCGAGGCGGGCGTGCCGCTCAAGGTCACCAAGATCGCGTCGTACCACACGTCGCGCGGCGTACCGGTGCGCGAGCTGGTCGACCGTTGCCGACGCACCCTGGACCGCACCGCCGAGCAGGGCATCCAGCAGCAGTTCGACGACCAGCGCAGCTGGCTCGATGCGTACTGGGAGCGCTCCGACGTCGTGGTCGTCGGTCAGCCGGCCATCCAGCAGGCCGTGCGCTGGAACCTGTTCCAGCTGGCGCAGGCCACCGCGCGCGCGGAGCAGTCCGGCGTCCCGGCGAAGGGGGTCAGCGGGTCCGGGTACGGCGGGCACTACTTCTGGGACACCGAGATCTACGTGATGCCCTTTCTCAGTTACACCTCGCCGCGGATGGCGCGCAGCGCACTCCGGTTCCGCTACAACATGCTCGACGCGGCCCGCCGACGGGCCCAGGACCTCGCCCAGAGCGGCGCGCTGTTCCCGTGGCGGACGATCAACGGCGAGGAGGCGTCGGCCTACTACGCGGCCGGCACGGCTCAGTACCACATCGACGCCGACATCGCGTTCGCCCTCTGCAAGTACGTGAGCGCCAGCGGTGACGACGACTTCATGCTCCGGGAGGGGGTCGACATCCTGGTCGAGACCGCCCGGATGTGGGCCGACCTCGGGTTCTGGCGGGAACCCAGCCCGCTCGACGGGATGGCGCGGACGTTCCACATCCATGGCGTGACCGGTCCTGACGAGTACACCACCGTGGTGAACGACAACCTGTTCACCAACGTGATGGCCCGGTTCAACCTCGCCATGGCCGCGGAGGTGGTGCGCAATCTGCAACGGCAGGACGGTCCCCGGTACACCTCGTTGGTGGAGCGGCTCGCGCTCGAGGACCACGAGGTCGACGAGTGGGCGGAATCGGCGGACTGCATGGCCATCCCGTTCGACCCGACCACGGGGATCAACCCGCAGGACTCGCACTTCCTCGACCGCGAGGTGTGGGACCTGAAGAGCACCCCGGCGGACAAGCGGCCGCTGCTGCTGCACTACCACCCGCTGGTGATCTACCGGTTCCAGGTGCTCAAGCAGGCGGACGTGGTGCTCGCCCTGTTCCTCCAGGGCGACCACTTCTCGCTGGAGAACAAGCGGGCCGACTTCGACTACTACGACCCGATCACCACCGGGGACTCGACCCTCTCCGGGGTGGTGCAGTCGATCATCGCGGCCGAGGTCGGCTACCGCGAACTGGCCCTGCGCTACTTCCACAGCTCGCTGTACGTCGATCTCGCCGACCTGCACGGCAACACCAGCGACGGCGTGCACGTCGCCTCGACCGGTGGGGTCTGGAACGCGTTGGTGTACGGCTTCGGCGGGATGCGCGACTACCACGGCCAGGTCACCTTCGACCCCCGGCTGCCCGAGAGCTGGTCGGAGTTGATCTTCCGGTTCACGTTGCACGGCACCCGGATCCGGGTGAATCTGGTGTCGGACTCGATCACCTTCACGGCGGAGACCGGAACGAGCGCCACGCTGACCGTACGCGGCGAGCGCATCACCGTGTCGGCCGATGCGCCCGTCGTCGTCCCGCTCAGCGGCCGCGGCCCCAAGCTCGAAGGGATCCCGCGCGCTCCAGGCGGGGGAGCGGCGGATGGACGGCACCTTGATCACCGCCTCCGTTCCGCAGAGCCGCACGATCCGGCCGTGATCATCGATCCGTGAGCGGCGCTGACAGCCGTGCTCTGAGCTGTCGGAGCTTAGCTCGTGTGGTCGCCGGCGCCTTCGAAGTCGCGGTCGGAGTCGAGGTCTTCGACGTCTTGAGGTAGGTCTTGCGGGAGTAGACGGCCCGGTTGATCAAGAAGGTGATGAACCAGAGCACGATCGCCGATGGCGAGCAGGATGCCGGCGACCGGGTACTGGGCGGTGGCCCGACCGGTCCAGGGGCCGACGAGATAGGCGCAGCAGAGGGCGCCGAGGATCGGCAGCACGGTCGGTGCCTTGAAGTGCGGCCGGTCGATCGGATCGCGCCGCAGCACGAGACAGCTGATGTTCACCACGGTGAACACCGCGAGCAGCAGCAGCGCGGTGGTGCCACCGAGGACGCTGAGCTGTGGCACCAGGAGCAACAGGCCGCTGGCCAGGGCGGTGGTGAACAGGATCGCGACCCAGGGCGTGCGCCGACCCTCGAGGACCCGTCCCAGCACGGGTGGCAGGACCCGCTGCTTGGACATGCCGTACAGCAGCCGACTGGCCATCAACATGTTGATCAACGCCGAGTTGGCGACGGCGAACATCGCGATCAAAGGGAAGATGTCGCCGACCGGGAAGTTCGGGGCGCCGGCCTCCACGACCTTGGTCAGCGGCGCCTCGACCCTGTCCGAGCTCGCCCGGCGGGACCAGGGCCACCGCCGTGATGGAGACCAGCATGTAGATGATCCCGGTGAGCGTCAGACCGGTGATCATGATCTTCGGGAAGATCTTCTCCGGGTCCTTGGTCTCCTCGGCCATGTTGACCGAGTCCTCGAAGCCGACCATGGCGAAGAACGCCAGCGAGGTACCGGCGGTGACCGCGATGAAGATCGACTTGTCTTCCGCGGTGTCGAACATCACGACCCGGGAGAAGTCCGCTTTGCCTTGGGTGGTGGCGAACACACCGACCAGGATCACGATCAACAGACCACTGAGCTCGACGCAGGTGAGCACGATGTTGGCGTTGACGCTCTCCGCCACGCCGCGCAGGTTCACGATGGCCAGCAGCAGCATGAACCCGATCGCGATCGCCGTGGTCAGGCCGCGGACTCACCTCGACGGCAGCCCCCTTGCCCTGGACGACGCTGGTGAAGGCCGCCAGGTTCGCGGCGAAGGCGCGGGCGGCGGTCGAGGCCGAGGTGATACCCGAGCACATGACGGTGAAGCAGACCAGGAACGTGACGAAGTGGACGCCGAACGCCTTGTGCGCGTAGAGCGCCGCACCGGCGGCCTGCGGATACTTCGTCACCAGCTCCAGATAGGAGAACGCGGTGATCATCGCCACGATGAACGCCACCAGGAAGGGCAACCAGACGACCCCGCCGACCTCTTTGGCCACGTTGCCCGTGACCGCGTAGATCCCGGTACCGAGGATGTCGCCGACGATGAACAGCAGCAGCAGCTTGGGCCCCATCACCCGCTTGAGCTCGGGCTGGTTCCCCGTGGCGTCAACGGTCTCGGTGGCAGAACTCTCGCTCATCGGTCCTGTGCTCCGTCCGATCGTGATCTTGCGGTGCCCGGCTGTGCGGGACGTGGGATCACTCTCGCCTACTCGGCGGGACCCGACAAGAGTGCGACCGGATATCGACGGAGATCGACTGTGAGACAAGCTCACGCTAGCCACAGCTCGCATCGTGCTTGCAATTGCAAGCACTGCTGCGCAGAATGGGATCATGCCGAAGATCAAGCCACCGCTGGGATCCCAGCTCGGCTCGGTCGGCGAGTTCATCGCGTCCCAACGTCGGGCCGCGGAGCTGTCACTTCGTCAGCTGGCGGAGCAGGCGGGGGTCTCCAACCCCTACCTCAGCCAGATCGAGCGCGGTCTGCGACGGCCCTCCGCCGAGGTCCTGCAGCAGCTGGCCAAGGCGCTGCGGGTTTCCGCGGAGACGCTGTACGTCCGCGCCGGGATCCTGGATCCGGAGGACCATCCGACCACGGGTGTGGAGATGGCCGTCCTGGCCGATCCGGTGATCACCGAGCGACAGAAACGGGTCCTGATCGACGTCTACGCCTCGTTCGTCAAGGAGAACGAGCAGGCCGCGACCAGTGGCGGCCGACGCGACGGAGGCCCCCGAGAACACGACACCACCAGAAGAGAGATGACGATGCCCACCACCACCCGCAAGCAGACCCCGGCCCAGGCCCGCAAGGCCGCCGCTCGAGTCCGACTACGCCCCGCTGTACGCCGTCGCCGGACTGACCCAGGCGGTCGCCGGCACCCTGCAGGCGACCGTGACCGGAACCACCGAGAAGGCCGGCAAGCGGTTCGCCGACTGGCAGGACAAGAGCGAGAAGCAGGCCAAAGCCACCGCCGACGAGCTGACCACGTTCGTCCGGACCCTGCCCGAGCAGGTGAAGACCCTGCCGGAGACGACCCGGGCCCGGCTGGCGGAGCTCCAGCAGCAGGCCGCCGGATTCGTCCGGGACGCCAACGCCGTCTACGTCGACCTCGCCGGTCGGGGCAAGCTGGTCGTCGACGAGACCCTCGGCACCGCCCGCCAGTACTCCGGCCGGGCCGAGAAGCGTGCCGGCGACGTGCTGTCCGATGTCGCCGACAAGGTGGACCCCGCGTTCGAGAAGGTGCAGGAGGGTGTCACCCAGGCCCGCAAGACCGTCACCGGTCGGACCGCGACCGAGACGCTGACCCCGCGCAGCACCCAGAAGGCGACCGCGACCCGGGCCGCGAGTCGGGGTGCCGCCGAGCAGAAGACGGCGGCTCGGAAGGCGACCGCCAAGAAGGCGGCCAAGAAGGCCGCGGCCACGCGCGCCGCCCGGACCGCCTGAGCCGCCTCGACCCACCTGTCCCGACCGAATCCGTCGGACACCACGATCTGTCGGACACCACAGAGGCCCCCACCACCGGTGGGGGCCTCTGCGTCGTGCGCGTGTCCCGGGTGCGCCGTCCCGGGTGGTCGACCTCAGCTGCGGTACACGACCACCTTGTCGCCGATCTTGATCTGGTGGAACACCCAGTGCAGCGTCTTCTTGGCCCGGATGTTCACGCAGCCGTGGCTGCAGCCGTTGTAACCGCGGGCGGCGAAGTCGGAGGAGTAGTGCACCGCCTGGCCCCCGCTGAAGAACATGGAGTACGGCATCGGCGAGTGGTACAGATCCGAGACCGTGTAGTGCCGCTTCCGGAACACGTGGAAGGTGCCCATCCGCGTCTTGCTGCTGGCGCAGCCGAACCGGGCGTCCATCGTCTTGATGATCTTGCCCGCCTTGACGTAGTACAGCTTGTCGCGGGTCTTGTCGATGCAGAGCACGCGACCCTTGGTGATGCAGCGCTTGGTGAGCTTCTTCTTCGCCGACTTGGCGCTCAGCATCGCGATGGATCCGGTGTCGGACACCTGCGGACCGGGTGCCGCCTTGGCGGTGGGTGCCGCCACCACGGTGAATGCCGCGATGAGACCGGCCGTGGTGATGATGCCGATCAGCAGCCGAACGAGTTTGACCATGTCTTCCCCTGACGTAAAAGGCGGTTGCCCCATATCCCTGGATGAGGCGGCGCCAACGGGGGGAAGTACCGATGGCCGGATGAGAATATCCGAAGTTCGGGGTCGACACGCCGGGGCTCCGCACCCGCGGACACCGGCCCGGGCCCGGCAGCGGCCGGCGGCCCTCAGGAGACCGGCGCGGTCTTCGCCCGGGCCCGCGTGCGAGCCCGCTCGTTACCGCCCAGCACGACCTTGCGGATCCGGACCGCGGCCGGGGTGACCTCGACGCACTCGTCGCCGCGACAGAACTCCAGCGCCTGCTCGAGGTTCATCAGGTGCGGCGGTACGAGCCGTTCCAGCTCGTCACCGGTGGAGGAGCGGACGTTGGTCAGCTTCTTCTCCTTGGTCGGATTGACGTCCATGTCGTCGGACCGGGCGTTCTCGCCGACGATCATGCCCTCGTAGACCTCCGTACCGGGACCCACGAACAAGGTGCCGCGCTCCTGCAGGTTGAACATCGCGTACGCGGTGACCGTGCCGAACCGGTCGGCGACCAGCGAGCCGTTCGACCGGGTCCGCAGCTCGCCGGCCCACGGTTCGTACCCCTCGAAGACGTGGTGCATGAGCCCGGTACCGCGGGTCTCGGTGAGGAACTCGGTGCGGAACCCGATCAGTCCGCGGGCCGGCACCAGGTACTCCATCCGGACCCAGCCCGTGCCGTGGTTGACCATCTGCTCCAGTCGGCTGCGACGCATCCCGAGCAGCTGGGTGACGACGCCGACGAAGTCCTCGGGGGCGTCGATGGTCAGCCGCTCCACCGGCTCGTGCACCCGCCCGTCGACCATCCGGGTGACGACCTGCGGCTTGCCGACGGTCAGCTCGAAGCCCTCCCGCCGCATCTGCTCCACCAAGATGGCCAGCGCCAGCTCGCCTCGGCCCTGGACCTCCCAGGTGTCGGGCCGTTCGGTGGGCAGCACCCGGATCGACACGTTGCCGACCAGCTCGGTGTCCAGCCGGGCCCGGAGCAACCGCGCCGTCAGGTTCTTGCCCGACTTCCCGGCCAGCGGGGAGGTGTTGATGCCGATCGTCATCGAGATCGACGGCTCGTCGACGGTGATCAGCGGCAGCGGTTTCGGGTCGGCGGGGTCGGACAGGGTCTCCCCGATCGTGATGTCCGGGATGCCGGCGATGGCGACGATGTCGCCCGGTCCGGCGGACTCCGCGGGCACGCGTTCGAGCGCCTCGGTCATCAACAGCTCCGACAGCTTCACCGTCGACACCGTCCCGTCGGCCCTGCACCAGGCCACCAGCTGGTTGCGTCGCAGCGTCCCGGCCACGATCCGGCACAGAGCCAACCGGCCGAGATAGGGCGACGCGTCCAGGTTGGTCACGTGGGCCTGCAGGGTTGCGCCCTCGACGTAGGTCGGCGCCGGGACGTGCTCCAGGATCGTCGTGAACAGCGGGCCCAGATCGGTCGAGTCGGGCATGGTGCCGTTCTCCGGAGCGGTCAGCGAGGCACGACCGGCCTTGGCCGAGGCGTAGACCACCGGGAAGTCGAGCACGTGGGTCTCGTCGTCGTCGAGCAGGTCGAGGAACAGCTCGTAGGTCTCCTCGACCACCTCGGTGATCCGCGCATCGGGCCGGTCGACCTTGTTCACCACCACCACGATCGGCAGCCCCTTGGCCAGGGCCTTGCGCAGCACGAACCGGGTCTGCGGCAACGGACCTTCGGAGGCGTCGACCAGCAGCAGCACCCCGTCGACCATCTCGAGTCCACGCTCGACCTCACCGCCGAAGTCGGCGTGACCAGGGGTGTCGACGATGTTGATGGTCAGCTCTTGGCCGTCGGGCATCAGGTGACGGACCGCGGTGTTCTTGGCCAGGATGGTGATGCCCTTCTCCCGCTCCAGGTCCATCGAGTCCATCACCCGCTTGGCCACGTCCTGGCCGACCCGGAACGCGCCGGACTGCCACAGCATGGCGTCCACCAAGGTGGTCTTGCCGTGGTCGACGTGGGCGACGATCGCGACGTTACGCAGGTCGTTGCGGATAGGCATGATGTGGTTGGTGTTCTTCCGAGAGACGACGATCGAGCCTGCCGAGTCTATGTGACGGGCGGACGAATCCCCCTGCTGTGAGCTCGGCACCGGGTCGAACCCGCTCTGCTCAGTACAATCGAGGCTCGACGTGGTCGCCTCTCGACCACACCCCGATCCGAGAGAGTTCGTACGTGCGAGTCACCGGCCTCGGCCACGCAGGCATGTTCATCGAGACGGCGTACGGGTCGATCCTGTGCGATCCCTGGGTGCACCCGGCGTTCTTCGGTGCCTGGTTCCCGTTCCCCGACAACCGGGGGCTGGACTGGCCGCGCTTCGGCCAGGCCGACTTCTTGTACGTGTCGCACCGCCACGCCGACCACTTCGACCCGCGGCTGCTGCGGGAGCACGTGCCGACCTCGATCACGGTGCTGCTGCCGGAGTACCCGACGACCGATCTCGAGGACGATCTGCGCCGACTGGGGTACGACAACTTCGTGTTCACCCGGGCGGGCGAGCAGTTCGAGATCGACGGCCTGAGGTTGATGATCACCCCGCTCCGCGGACCCGGCGACGGGCCGATCGGGGACTCGGCGTTGTCGGTCGACGACGGCACGGCGGTGTTGTTGAACCAGAACGACTCGCATCCGCTGGACGTGGCGAAGATCCGCGAGTTCGGCGAGGTCGACCTGTACTTCACCCAGTTCTCGGGTGCCATCTGGTGGCCGATGGTCTACGACCTGCCGGTCGCCGCGAAGCAGAAGTTCGCCGGGCTGAAGCGGGCCAGCCAGAGCAAGCGCGCCCTCTACTACATCGACCAGGTGCAGCCGCGGCACGTCTTCCCGATGGCCGGTCCGCCGGCGTTCTACGACCACGCGTTGTTCGGCGCCAACGGCTGGGGTGCCGACGACACGTCCATCTTCACCGACCAGCGGCAGTTCCTCGGCGAGCTGGCCGTCGAGCGGCCCGGTCTGCCCGGGCACTACTTCCTGCCCGGCACGGTGGTCGAGGCCGCCGACGGCGCCTGTTCGGTGGCCCAGGAGATCTACGACGACGCCGCCATCGAGCGGGTCTTCGGCGACAAGTGGAACTACCTGCTCGAACAGCAGGCGGAGCGGATCGGCGAGGTCGAGGCGGAGAAGGCCGGCCGGGCACCGGTGCCGGCCGATCTCGGCGAGCAGCTGAAGCAGTGGTGGGAGCCGCTGATGAAGCGGGCCCCGTACCTGACCGACAGCATCGGGGCGCAGGTGCGCTTCACCATCGGGGACGCCGCCGACCTGGTGCTCGACTTCCCGGCGAACGAGGTGCGGCCCTACGACGGCGAGTCGGTCCGGTACTGGTTCACCACCGAGGCCGACCTGGTGGCCACCAACCTGGCCCGCCGCGAGATCGACTGGTCCAACAGCTTGTTCTTGTCGATGCGGTTCTCGGCGTCGCGGATCGGCAAGTTCAACGAGTACCTGTACACGTTCTTCAAGTGCCTGTCGCCGGACCGGCTCGACTACGTGGAGAACTGGTACTCCGAGCAGTCCGACACCGGCGAGGACATCGCCTTGGACGGCTGGATCGTGCAGCGCCGCTGCCCGCACCTGCACGCCGATCTCGCCCAGTTCGGGTCGACCGACGGCAGCACCCTCACCTGCGGGCTGCACAACTGGAAGTTCAACCTGCAGACCGGCGCCTGTCTGACGTCCCGCGGCCACGAGATCCGGGCCCGGCGCCAGGGTCAGGCCCCGGCTTCCGCCTGACAGCGGCGGTGGAGAAAGCCGGGCTTTCCCGGATGTGCGCCGCTCCCGATCTCGGGGGCGCCGGCTCATAGGCTGGGGACCCGGGTCAGTGTGCCTCGAGAGGGAGGTCGGCGATGGCCGAGGACAGAGACTGGTTGCGCAACTCCTTCCGTCAGGAGTTCGACAAGTCCGCGGAGGCGATCGGCCGGTTCAACCTGGCCATCTTCGGCAAGACCGGGGTCGGCAAGTCGACGCTGATCAACGCCATCTTCGGTGAGGAGGTGGCCCGGACCGGCATCGGTGAGCCGGTGACCAGGGGCAGCCACCTCTACCTCGACAAGGTCGGCTCCCTCGGCCTCATCGACACCCAGGGGCTGGAGGTCGGCAAGGACGACAAGGAGATCCTCAAGGAGCTCAACAACGTCGTGCGGGAGTCCCGCAAGCTGCCGCAGTCCGAGCAGATCCACATCGCCTGGTACTGCGTGCGGGGCATGGACCGGCGCTTCGAGGAGACCGAGGCCGAGTTCATCCGGCGACTGTCGGAGCTCGGGCTGCCGGTGCTGCTGGTGATGACCCAGGTGCCGCAACGGGAGGGCCGGGTCCATCCCGAGGCGCTGATGCTGGCCGAGCAGATCATGGCGAAGCAGCTACCGATCGTCGGCGGGCGCCCGTACATGACGTACGCGAAGCCCGACGAGTTCACCGGACAGCCCGCCTACGGTCTCAAAGAAGTCCTCGATGCCACCTTTCAGGTTGCGCCGGAAGGCGTCCACGGAGCCCTCGCCGCCGCGCAGGAGATTGATTCCGATCGGAAGGCGAAGGAAGCGCTGAAGAGCATCGCAGCGGCGGCGGCCATGGCGGCCGGGGCGGCGGCGAGCCCGATCCCGTTCTCCGACGCGACCCTGCTGGTGCCGATCCAGCTCGGCATGATGGCGCGGATCGCCCAGCTGTACAAGATCAAGTTCGACCGCGCGGCCCTGATGGCCATCGCCTCCACCACCGCGGCCACCCAGCTCGGCCGGGCCGCCTTCACCGGTCTGCTCAAGATGGTGCCCGGGGCCGGCACCATCGCCGGTGGTGCGATCGGCGCCGGCGTGGCCAGCACCTTCACCTACGCCATGGGTCAGGCCTGGCTGGTGGTGTGCCAGCGGGTCGCCTCCGGCCGGTTGACCGCGCTGAACGGCGCGATCGACAACGACGCCGTCCGCGACCTGTTCACCGAGGAGTTCAAGAACCGGCTGAAGCTGCGGCACCGCTCACCGACGGGATCTTGAGCCGGCCGCCGGCGCAGGGTCACGGTTTCGGCACTTTTGACCGGGCCGGTCTCGGGGTCGAGACGGGCTCGGGGTGGTCCGATACGCTCGCCAGCGATGAGCGTTCCCGACGTCGCCGACCTGCTACGGGGTGAGCCGCTGCACGACCAGGTCGTGTTCGAGGCTCGGTTGCGCCGCTACTGGCCCGATCTGCTGGCCGGTCTCGCCGGGGCGTACCCCGACCACGCGGTCGAGATGGCCGAACGATGTGTCGAGATCGCGGCCCAGAGCTTCCGCCGGCGACCGACCGAGATGCGGCTGCTCGACCTGCGTCGGCACGCCGACCCGCAGTGGTTCCAGCATCCCCGGATGGTGGGGTACGCGGCGTACGCCGACCTGTTCGCCGGTGACCTGCGTGGCGTGGCCGACCGGGTCGACTACCTCAGCGAGCTCGGGGTCACCTACCTGCACCTGATGCCGCTGCTGAAGCCGCGGCCGGGGCAGAGTGACGGCGGCTACGCCGTGATGGACTACCGGGCGGTGCGCGACGAGCTGGGGGCCGTCGACGACCTGCGCGCGCTGGCGACGACCCTGCGTCGGTCCGGGATCTCGCTGACCGTCGACCTCGTCCTGAACCACGTGGCGGCCGAGCACGACTGGGCCGTCAACGCCCGGGCCGGCGACCACTACTACCGCCAGTACTTCCACATGTACCCCGACCGCGAGCTCCCGGACGCGTACGAGAAGTCGCTGCCGGAGGTGTTCCCCGACTTCGCCCCGGGCAACTTCACGTTCGACAGCGAGAGCCAGGCCTGGGTCTGGACGACCTTCAACTCCTGGCAGTGGGACCTCAACTGGAACAATCCCGAGGTCTTCTACGAGTTCGCCGACCTGATCGGCTGGCTGGCCAACCTGGGGGTGGAGTGCATCCGGTTGGATGCCATCGCGTTCATCGTCAAGCGGATGGGGACCTCGTGTCAGAACCAGCCCGAGGTGCACGCCATCACCCAGGCGCTGCGCACCGTGGCCCGGATCGCCGCCCCGGCACTGATCTTCAAGGCCGAGGCGATCGTCGGGCCCGCGGACCTGGCGGCCTATCTCGGCGTCGGCAAGCACTCCGGCCGGGTCAGTGACCTCGCGTACCAGAACTCCCTGATGGTGCAGATCTGGTCGGCGCTGGCCAGCCGGGACACCCGGCTGTTCTGCGCGGCGATGAACCGCTTCCCGGCGAAGCCGCCGACGACCGTGTGGGGTACCTACCTGCGTTGCCACGACGACATCGGCTGGGCCATCGACGACTCCGACGCCGCCTCGGTCGGGCTGAACGGCTACGAGCACCGGCGCTTCCTCGCCGACTTCTACGCCGGCTCCTACCCGATGAGCGACGCGCGCGGTCTGGTGTTCCAGGAGAACCTCGCCACCGGCGACCGGCGGATCAGCGGCACCGCCGCATCGCTGGCCGGCGTCGAGGCGGCCCTCTACAGCGGCGACTCCGCCCATCTCGACCTGGCCATCCGCCGGCTGCTGCTCGCCTACCAGATCGTGCTCGGCTTCGGCGGCCTGCCGCTGATCTACATGGGCGACGAGCTGGGTCTGCGCAACCACTACGACTTCGCCGACGACCCCGAGCACGCCGACGACAACCGGTGGGTGCACCGGCCGCCGATGCCGTGGTGGCTGATCGAGCGTCGGCACGACCCGGATTCCCTCGAGCACCGGATCTGGCACGGGTTCCGGCATGCGATCAGCGTCCGCGCCGCACTGCCCAGCATGGACGCCTCGGTGGAGACCGAGGTGATGGACCCGGTGAACCCGGCGGTGCTGGTCTTCGTGCGCCGATTCCCGACCCAGACGCTGGTCGGGCTCTACAACGTCAGCCCGGACCCGCAGAAGCTGCCGCGCTGGGTGGTGCCGATGGGCAACTGGGCCACCGATGCCCTCAACGGCGGTGCACCGCTGACCGACGGCGAGATCGCGCTCGAGGGCTACCAGGCCCGCTGGCTGGTCCAGGCGGCGTAGTGGTGCCTGATCCGCGCGAGCGGGCTGCCGCGGTGATCCGTGAGGCGTTGTCGGAGCTGGACCTGGACTGGTCCGAGTCGGCTCCCGGGTTGTTCTCGGTGACGCTGCCGGGCACGCGCAAGATCTCCACCGCGTGCGCGCTGGAGGTCGGGGCGTACGGGGTCTCGGTCCGCGCGTTCGTCGCCCGGCGCCCGGACGAGAACGCCGTCGGGGTCCACCGCTGGCTGCTGGAGCGCAACCTGCGGACGTACGGGGTCGCGTTCAGCCTGGATGCGCTCGGCGACATCTATCTGACGGGCCGGTTGGCGCTGCCGGGCGTCACGGCCGAAGAGCTCGATCGCTGGCTCGGATCGGTCGCCGACACCGCCGACAGCTCGTTCAACGTGATCTTGGAGCTCGGCTTCGCCGACAGCATCCGCCGGGAGTGGGCCTGGCGCCGATCCCGGGGCGAGTCGACCGCCAACCTGGCCGCGTTCCGGCATCTCGATCCAGGGCCGTCCTGACAGCTGTCCGCGGCGCGCGGCGGGAGTCGATCAGCCTCCGAGCCGCTCCGCGACATCGGCCGGGAAGCCGCCGGTGGCGATCGGTCCCCACCGGGTCGGCGTGATCCGGATCAGCACCTTGTCCTGAATCCGCATCGCCTCCCGGTACTCGTCCCAGTTCGGGTGCTCGCCGGAGATGCAGCGGAAGTAGTCGACCAGGCCGTCGAGCGCCGCCGGCATCTCCAGCACCTCCGCGGTGCCGTCGACCTGCACCCAGGCACCGCCGAAGTCCTCGGACAGCACGCAGACCGACACCTCCGGCCGCAGCTCGGCGTTACGGCTCTTGGCCCGGCCGGGGTACGAGGAGATCAGGATCCGACCCTGCTCGTCCACACCACCGGTGACGGGGGAGAGCTGCGGCCGGCCGTCCGCGCGGGCCGTGCACAACAGCAGGTGGTGGCGGGGCCGGACGAACGCGAGCAGCTCGTCGCGGTCGACCGTACGGTTGGTGGCGACAGATCGGGCCATGGTCTCGACCCTAGACGGGCTCGGATCAGGGCGGAACCGCCTCCACTAGGCTCCCGGCATGAGCTCGTCCTTGATCCTGCTCCGTCACGGCGAGAGCGCCTGGAACGCGAAGAACCTGTTCACCGGCTGGGTGGACGTGGATCTGAACGAGAAGGGCGTCGCCGAGGCCAACCGCGGCGGTGAGCTCCTGGTCGAGTCCGGGCTGCTGCCCGACGTGGTGCACACGTCGTTGCTGCGCCGGGCGATCCGTACCGCCCAGATCGCCCTCGACGTCGCCGACCGGCACTGGATCGAGACGAAGCGGTCGTGGCGCCTGAACGAGCGGCACTACGGGGCCCTGCAGGGCAAGGACAAGGCCGCGACACTGGCCGAGTTCGGCGAGGAGCAGTTCATGGTCTGGCGCCGCTCCTTCGACACGCCACCACCGCCGATCGACAACGACAACGAGTACGCGAACTTCAACGACCCGCGCTACGCCGAGCTGCCGACCGAGGTCCGACCGCGCACGGAGTGCCTCAAGGACGTGCTGGTGCGCGCGCTGCCGTACTGGTACGACCAGATCGTCCCCGACCTGCGCGCCGGCCGGGTGACCTTGGTCGCCGCCCACGGCAACTCGCTCCGCGCGATCGTCAAGCACCTCGACCACATCTCCGACTCCGACGTGGTCTCACTCAACATCCCGACCGGCATCCCGCTGGTGTACGAGCTCGACGACGACCTCAAGCCCGTGTCGCCCGGCGGCCGCTACCTCGATCCGGACGCGGCTCGCGCCTCCATCGAGGCCGTGAAGAACCAGGGCAAGAAGTAACGCCGGAGGAGCTCCTACGCCAGCGGGACCCAGGCCCGATCCGCGGAGCGCGGATCGCGACCGACACCCCCCGGATCGGGCCTCCGGTGAAGGAGGAGTGAGGGGTGGAGACACGCTTTTCGTCTCCACCACGATTGACGACGCCACCGGGACCCAGGCCCGATCCGCGGAGCGCGGAGCGCGACCGAACATTCAGTCGTACGACCAAAGGCCAATGGTGACTGCGACCGTCGCCGGGTGAGGCTGCTGACATCCCCGAACCCAGGAGGTCAGCCGCCATGGCACCCACCCCAGCACCCGCTCGCAGCACCCACCGGACGGTCCGGCTCGCCGTCGCCCTGGCCGCCGTGGCCTCGACGGCGTCCCTCGGCATCGCAGCCCCGGCCCAGGCGGCCTCGTCGAAAGGCTGCGTCAACGGCGGCTACTCGCTGGTGAACCTCACCACCGGTGCCGTCGTGGCCCGCTCGCCCGGCAAGGACCGGATCCGTACGACCATCCCGGCCGCCCGGTTCGGGGACCGATTCGCGGTCCGGGGGCGCTACACCCAGTTCGAGGTGCGCAGCGTCGACTTCGCCGTCTTCGACCAGTCCTTCACCGGAGCGGCGAACGAGCTGGACCTGACCGGTGGCCGCTTCACCCCGGTCTACGCCAGCAAGATCCCCGACCACCGGGGACTGTCCCTCAGCAGCGCCATCTCGGTCGAGCTGAAGGAGGAGGACCTCAGTCTGCAGCGGACCGGCAGCGGGGTGTCGATGAAGATCCAGGCCAAGGACTGCGCCCAAGGTGGCATCTTCCAGATGGAGCCCGAACGCAGTGACCGGACCGCGACCCGGATCGTGCACACCCTGGCCACCAGCGCGACGCCGGGACTGACACCGTTCTACTTCGACAACCCGAACTTCCGGGCCCGGATCGGGCAGTTCCTCGGGTCGCAGTGCACCAGCGTCGTCACCGGGCCGCCGAGCCAGTTCTGCGTCCAGGTCGCGGCCCGGACCAACATCGGCAACGACCTCTCGCCCCGCTTCGTGGCCCGGGACAGCGCCCAGGTCGCGACCCGGGTGCCGCAGCCCCAGTGCAACACCGCCGGCGCGCTCGACCCGAGCGTCCGGCACTGCGGGGGCCAGTCGATCTGGGATGTCGCCAGCGGCGGCCGGATGGGCTTCGTGACGGGGGAGGACGCCGTCGAGGTGGCCAACCCGCCCACGGACTGCGTCAGCGACTGCCAGGCGCAGAACCAGGTACGCGGTCGGCTGGCAGTGCTCGGCTCCCCGTTCCCGGTGCCCGCCGGTAGCCGGTTGACGCCACGCTCCTGACCACGCCGCAGCACTGCTGACCACACCAGAACCGCTGCGACCCCGTTGCCTGATCAGCGGGGTCGCGGTCTGCGGTGGAGCGGGCTACGGCTGCGGCCAGTAGTCCGCTTCGGGGAACTCGCCGGTCACCACGTAGATGATCCGCCGGCCCATGGAGGCGGCGTGGTCGGCGATCCGTTCGTAGTAGCGGCCGAGCAGGGCCACGTCGACGGCAGCCTCCACCCCGTAGGCCCAGTCGTCGCTCAGCATCAACCGGAACTGGCTCCGACGGAGCTCGTCCATCTCCTCGTCGCGGTCGCGGAGCTCTTGCGCGGTCTCGACGTTGCGGTTGTTCAACGTCTGTCCGGCCGTGACGACCATCTTCTCGGCGACGTCACCCATCCGGACGAAGTTCGGCCGCAGCGCCTCCGGAACGGCGATCTCGGGGTACCGCAGGCGCGCGATCTTGGCGACGTGGGCCGCGAGATCACCCATCCGCTCCAGCTCGGTCACCATCCGCAGGGTGGCGACCAGCGTCCGGAGCTCGCCCGCGACCGGTGCCTGCCGGGCGAGCAGGCTGAACGCCCGCGCCTCGATGTCGGCCTGCATCCGATCGAGCTTGAGATCCTCGGTGATCACCTGCTCGGCGAGATGGATCTCGGCCTCGAGCAGTGCGGTGGTGCTGCTGCGCACGGCAGCAGACACGACCTGACACATCTGCACCAGATCCGCGAGGATGTCGTCGAGCTGCTCCCGGTAGGAGTCGCGCATGTCAGTTCCGCCTTCACATATCGAGCCTCAGCTGTTTCAACCCTAGGCGCGACCACTACCCGCAGAAGAGAGTGACGTGAACGGGTGGTGAACAGCAGTGGAACGCTGCCGAGCCGCCCTGTGCGATCGAGTGCTGTGAGGTCGAGCCCACCGTCTCCAGACCCTACTATCGCTGGTGTGGAGCTGGCTGGTCTGGCGGTGCTTGCCCTGGTCGTCGGTCTCGCTGTCGGCCTCGGCATCGGATGGCGGCTGGCGAGCCGCCGCCGCGAGTCGCTGACCCGTTACACCGAGGAGCCCGCCGCACCTGTGGTGCCGGCCGGGCTGCCGGAGGTGCTGGGTGCCCTGCGCGCCGCCGGGGTCGTCGTCGGGCCGCACGACGAGGTCCTCCAGGCCAACCGGCTCGCCCGCACCCTGGGGGTCGTTCGCGGCAGCCGGGTGGCCGTCACCCAGATCCTCGAGCTGGTGCGTCTGGTGCGCCGCGAACAACGCAGCCAGGTACGCGATCTCGATCTCTCCCGCACCGGCACCGCGGCCGCCGCCCACTACCACGTGCGGGTCGCGCCGCTGCCCGACAACCAGGTGCTGCTGCTGGTGGAGGACGAGACGGCCGTCCGCCGGATCGAACAGACCCGGCGCGACTTCGTCGCGAACGTCAGTCACGAGCTGAAGACCCCGATCGGCGCTCTGTCGTTGCTGGCCGAGGCCGTGGAAGAAGCCGCCGATGACCCGCCGGCCGTACGCCGGTTCGCCGCCCGGATGGGCATCGAGTCGGCCCGGCTCACTGATCTGGTGTCCCAGATCATCGACCTCTCCCGGCTGCAGGCCGACAATCCGCTGGCGTCGCCGGAGGTGGTCGAGATCGACGAGGTCCTGCTGGACGCCGTCGACCGTTGCCGGGTCGACGCCGAACAGCACCAGGTGAACCTCACCATCGCCGGCGCCCGGGGCTGCCACGTCATCGGCGACGGACGCCAGCTCGGGATCGCGATCGGCAACCTGGTCGAGAACGCGGTGGTGTACTCCGACCCGGGAGCCAGGGTCGTGGTCGCGGCGCACAAGCAGATCCGCAGCGACGACGACTACGTGGAGATCACCGTCTCCGACAACGGCATCGGCATCCCCGAACGGGAGCAGGATCGGATCTTCGAACGCTTCTACCGGGTGGACTACGCCCGCAGCCGGGCCAACGGAGGCACCGGACTGGGGCTCGCGATCGTGAAGCACATCGCGGCCGCCCACAACGGCGAGGTGAAGGTGTGGAGCCAACCCGGCCAGGGCTCGACGTTCACCGTCTGCCTGCCGGCCCACCAACCCGTCGCCGCCGAACCGACGGCAACCGCCGACCCGACCGAGCACACCGAGGCCGACACCGGTGTCGCCCGCCCCACGCGGATGCCGTCACCGGCATCCACTCCTGAAAGGCTCCGCCGCCCATGACAAGGGTGTCTAGTCATCGAGGACGAAGACTCCTATCGCGAGGCGCTCGTGTACATGCTCCGCAAGGAGGGCTTCGACGTGCTCGAGGCGCCCGACGGGGCGGCCGGGCTGGCGGAGTTCGACCGCGCCGGCGCCGACATCGTGCTGCTGGACCTGATGATGCCGGGTCTGCCCGGTACCGAGGTGTGCCGGCAGCTGCGGCAGCGGGGTCCGGTGCCGGTCATCATGGTCACCGCTCGCGATTCCGAGATCGACAAGGTCGTGGGGCTCGAGCTGGGCGCCGACGACTACGTGACCAAGCCCTTCAGCCAGCGGGAGCTGGTGGCGCGGATCCGGGCCGTGCTCCGCCGCGGCCAAGACGTCGAGCTGCTGCCGGACGTGGTGGAGGCGGCCGGGGTGCGGATGGACGTCGAGCGGCACGAGGTCTCGGTCAACGGCGAACGCATCCGGCTGGCGCTCAAGGAGTTCGAGCTGCTGGAGATGCTGCTGCGGAACACCGGCCGGGTGATGACGCGGGGCCAGCTGATCGACCGGATCTGGGGTGCGGACTACGTCGGGGACACCAAGACCCTCGACGTCCACGTGAAGCGGCTCCGGACCAAGATCGAACCCGATCCGGCCAACCCCCGCCACCTCGTCACCGTGCGCGGTCTGGGGTACAAGTTCGAAGCGTAGTCATCCGCTCACTGCAGAATCCGCTCCAGACGCGGTGCTTCCTCCTCCTCGGTCGACGAAAAGCGTGTCGACCTCGATCGTCGTCTGCTCCGCGCCGCGGATTCCTCCGCTCGCTCGAGGCCCTCGCAGGCTCGGGCGGCAATAGCCGGGTCCATTAGGGTTCGCCGCTGCCCATCGCTAGGTTCTTCGTGTGAGCGGACTCAACCGACGCAACCCCGAGCGAGTGGAGGAATTCGCGGCGCGGGGCGGAGGACGAGCGAGGCGACAACGCTTCTCCGTCGCCGAGGGAGGACGACGGCACGTGTCTGGAGCGGATGACGCAGCGAGCGGACAGACACGGTGACCGGGGAGATCACCGTGTTCTCGGGATCGGCGCACCTGGCGTTCGCGGCCGAGATGTGCGAGATCCTCGGGGTGCCGCTGTCCCCGTCGCGGACGACCCGGTTCAGCAACGACTGCCTGCAGGTGCAGCTCCGGGCGAACTGCCGGCAGCGGGACGTCTACATCGTGCAGCCGCTGGTGCCGCCCACCCAGGAGAACCTGTTCGAGCTGCTGTTGATGCTGGATGCCGCCCGCGGGGCGTCGGCGGCGCACATCACCGCGGTCATCCCGCACTTCGCGTACGCCCGGTCCGACAAGAAGGACGCCCCACGGATCTCCATCGGAGCGCGGCTGGTGGCCGACATGCTGGCCGAGGCCGGCGCGACCCGGGTGATCACCATGGCGCTGCACGCGCCGCAGGTACACGGCTTCTTCTCGGTGCCCGTCGACCATCTGAACGCGGTCGACGTGCTGGCCGAGCACTTCCGCAGCTACGACCTGAGCAACACCGTCGTCGTCTCACCCGATCTCGGCAACGCGAAGGCGGCGTCGGAGTTCGCCCGCCGCCTCGGGGTCGGGGTGGCGGCCGGATCCAAGCAGCGGCTGGCCGACGACACGGTCGTGATCGAGCGGATCGTCGGCGACGTGGCGGGTCGGGACGTGATCGTGTTCGACGACGAGATCGCCACCGCAGGCTCGATCATCGAGCTGCTGAACGTGCTGCGCCGGCTCGGTGCCGGTGATGTCGCACTCGCCTGCACCCACGGCCTGTTCACGGGTCCGGCGGTCGAGCGGCTCAAGCAGGTGCCGGATCTCAACGAGATCGTGATGACCAACACGGTGCCGCTGCCACCGGAGAAGCAGCTGCCGTCGATGGTGACCCGTTCGGTGGCGCCGTTGTTCGCCGAGGCGGTCCGGCGCACGCATCTGGGCGAGTCGATCAGCAGCCTGTTCAGCGACGTCGAGACGTACGGCTGAGCGGCTGGCTCAGCTCGCCGGGGCGCTGGGGGTCGGGCTGATGGTGGCGTACGGCTGCTCGTCGGCGTTCACCACGGGCACCCGCCGGGTCAAGGTGCCGGCGTTGCTGAAGGTCAAGGTGACCTCGGCCTCGATGCCGACCACCAGGTCCGCGCTCTTGAGCTCGATCAGCGGCCGGTTGGTCAGGACCACCACGGCGCCGGTGGCGAGGCCGACCGGATCGGGCAGGGTGACGGTGAACGGGGTGCCGTCGCTGTAGTCGGCCTTGATCGGCTTCCCGGCCACGCTGATGAGGGCGTCACGATCCGCTGCGGTCATCGTCGCGCTGAGGTAGCCGACACCGTTCTGCCTGCTGAGCACCATCAGGTTGCGGACCTGGATCGGCGGGTCGCCGACGTTGTCGTTGATCCCCTGCGCCGGGGTGTACGGCCGGTTGGTCTGGACGTCGAACCCGCAGCCGGCCCCACCGAGCAGCAGTCCGAGCGCCACCAGCACCGCGGTCAGGCCGCGGAGCCCGGGTCGACGGGTCCCGGAACGTTCGGTGCGACGGGGAGTGATGGCCACGGTGGTCGGCTCCTGCCAGGTTGCTCGGGTGGTCCAGTGGGGGTCCGGTGAGGGTCCGGTGCTGCGTGGCAGCAGCCTAGTGCCAGCCCTCCGGGATCCGGCAGACACCGCCCGCCCGGTATGACCTGCGCCACACCGCCACCCACACGTTGTCCTGCTTTGTCAAGTCCGCGGTCCCGGCGGCCTCGTCCCGGACTGGCCTCTGGCTAGCGCAAACGCCACTCAGGTTGCTCTCAGGGCGTGTTAGAATTGACTTCGCGAAAGGGGCACATATCAATATGACCTTCACAGTCGGCGAAACGGTCGTCTACCCCAATCATGGGGCCGCCGTGATCGAGGACATCGAAACCCGTCAGATCAAAGGCGAGGACAGGCTCTATCTGGTTCTGAGGATCGTCGGGCAGACCGACTTGATCGTCCGGGTACCAGCATGCAATCTCGATCTCGTCGGCGTACGTGACGTCGTCGATGCCGCTGGCCTCGAACGCGTGTTCGGTGTGCTGCGCGCACCGCACACCGAGGAACCGACCAACTGGTCCCGCCGCTACAAGGCGAACCTGGAGAAGCTGCACTCCGGCAACGTGATGAAGGTGGCCGAGGTCGTTCGCGACCTGTGGCGCCGGGAGCGCGAGCGCGGCCTGTCGGCCGGCGAGAAGCGGATGCTGGCCAAGGCCCGACAGATCCTGGTCTCGGAGCTGGCACTGGCCGAGCGGGTCGACGAGGCCAAGGCCGAGATGCTGCTCGACGAGGTTCTTGCGTCCTGAGCCACCGCACGGGCGTCGGGGTCGACGTCCATCGGTTGGTGCCCGGTCGTCCCATGACCGTGGCTGGATTGGTCTTTCCCGACGAGTCGTCGGGCCCGGAGGGTCATTCCGACGGTGACGTGGTCGCCCATGCCGCCTGCGACGCTCTGCTGTCCGCAGCCGGCCTGGGGGACCTCGGATCCAACTACGGCACGTCGGAGCCCGAGTGGGCCGCCGCGAGCGGGGTCGCTTTCCTGCGCGAGACGGTCCGTCGGGTCGCCGCCGCCGGGTTCGCGGTCGAGAACGTCTCCGTCCAGCTGGTCGGCAACCGGCCGGTGCTCGGTCCGCGCCGCAGCGAGGCGCAGACGGTGCTGTCGGAGGCCGTCGGCGCACCGGTCAGCGTGGCCGCCACCTCGACGGACGGACTCGGTCTGACCGGCCGCGGCGAAGGCGTGGCCGCCATCGCGGTCGCCCTGCTCGTGCAGCGCGGCTGACGCTGACGGCTCAGCGGACCTGACTGGCGGGCGCCTTGAAGGTGTTGCAGGCGCTGATCGGGGTGTTGCTGAGGCCGATGCTGCCCCAGTACTTCCGGGTCACGGCCAGTCCGTGGTTGCCCTCGACGTCCTGCTGACCGGTCAGCGTGTCATCGCCGACGGCTTCGTAGGTGGCGAGGATGCCCTGCAGATCGGAGCGCTGCACCCCGAGCGACTGCGACACCGAACGGATGAACTGACCGGAGAAGCAGTCCGCCTGGGTCTCGATCCGGCGGATCAACCGATTCGCCTCCAACTTGCTCTCCGAGCGTTGCGCCAGCGCGTTCGCACTGATCAACAGACCGGTCCGGCCCTGGATCGCGTGCCCGAACTCGTGCGCCATCACGACATCGGCCGCCCACTTGTCCTGGGCCACGATGGGCACGGCGCGGGGCAGCAGGTTGCTGAAGTAGATCTGCTGGTCGGCCAGGCAGTAGAAGGCGTTCACCCCTGATTTGCCGCACTTGGTGCTGATGTCCTTGCCGTAGATCGTCACCGTCGGCCGCACGATCTGGAACCCGGCCGTGGTCAGCGGCGGCTGCCAGACCCGGACCAGGCACTCCATCAGGCCGTTGAAGTGAGTCTCCAGCTCGGCGTCGTCGGCGTCGGCCACGTTGATCGGCGCGCTGTTGCAGCGCACCGGCACCGGCACCGACTGGCCGTAGAGCGCGTTGTCGACCAACCAGTCCTCGGCCTCGCTGTAGGTGTTCGGGATGGGCGTCGGGGGCGGATTCTTGTCCGGCGGCGGAACCCGGTAGTTGTCGTTCTGGTACGCGGTGGTCGTCGTTCCCGACACCAGGTTCGCGATCACCAGCCCGGCCAGGGCCAAGACGACCAGCCCGATCAGACCGAGCAGCACCGTCGCCAGCGGGTTGCGGCGGCGGGGCGCCGGTGGCTGCGGCGTGGGGGCTCCGTAGTACGGCACCCCGCTCTGCGGGCCGCCGAACGAGGGCGACTGCGGTCTCGGGTACCCGTACGGATTGGAGCCCTGCGGATAGCCGGGCTGCTGGTAGGGCATCTGCTGGCCCCAGGACTGTCCCCAACCGGGCTGGTTCCCCGGTTGACCCCCAGGAGGTGGGTAGCCGCCTTGACCGCCGCCGACGTACGGCTGGGGTCGGCCGAGGCCGCCCGGTGGTTGGGAAGTCACAACGGAACCTTAACCATCCAGGGCGCCACGCACCGGGGCTGTCGGCACCGGCTGGGACGGAATCGTTGCCAAAGTGTTTCGGCAAAGTCGTGAACCCTCCCGCGCCGGGCCTGCAGTCAGTGCGAAGCTTGGGCTCGTGTCCTCCAACCTTGCCCCGGCACGTCGACGCCGGGTCGCCGTTTGGCTTGCCTTCTTCCTGCTGACCGCCGGCTTGATCATCGGGCCGCAGACCCACCCGGCGCACGCGGAGGGCACGGCGACCACGTTCGCCGCTGAGGGCAACCTCAGCCGGGAGGGCGTGCTGACGGTCCGGCAGACGATGACCCTCGCCAACCCGGTCCCGGCGCAGATCAGTCAGCGGTTCGAGACCCAGCGCGATCTCATCGGTGACCGGCGGCAGGTCTTCACCATGAGTGGCTTCGCGGCGACGGCGCAGGGCGAGAACGTGTCGGTGGAGGTCGAGGTCGACGGTCGCTACACCACTGTCGCCATCCCGACCAACGGTGCGTCCGAGGTGACGCTGAGCTATACGGTCTCCGGGGCCGTGGTCACCACCCAGAGCGGGACCGAGCTGCGCTGGCGGGTGCTCCAAGGGCTGAGCGCGCCGGTCACGGCCTTCGGCGCCGTCATCGCGATCCCGGGTCCCTTCACCTTCATCGACTGCGTCGCGGGCGATCCCAACACCGCCGTACCGTGCAGCTACTCGTCGGCGGGCACCGACAGCGGTCAGCAGCCGACCTTCCGCGACGGTCCGCGCGGGGAGGGCGAGATCGTCGAGATCGTGATCGGTTTCCCGCCCGGCGCGGTCGCCGGCACCGAGAAGGTCAGCTACGTCTGGACCATCGGCCGCGCGTTCTCGGCGTCGCCGGTGCCGTTGGGTCTGGCGCTGGCCCTGCTCGTGCTCGGCGGCATCGGCCTGTTCCTGCTGCACCGTCGAGCCGGCGCCGACGCCGCCACCGGTGGCGCCGTCACCCGGGTCGCCGAGTTCGTGCCGACCGGACCGGGACGTAGCGAGTTCCGGGTCATCGGTGACGTCCGGCCGGGCCACGTCGGCACGGTGGCCGACGAGCGGGTCGACCCGATCGACATCAGCGCGACCATCGTCGATCTCGCGGTGCGGGGGCATCTGCGGATCACCGAGCTGCCGCGCGCGAACGAGTTCGCGCCGACCGAGTGGGAGATCAGCCGGATCAGCTCTGACAGCGCCGGGTTGCTGCCGTTCGAGGCCGCCCTGTTGGACGGCTTGACCGTGCACGGACCTACCACGGTGTCCGAGCTGCCGCGTCGGGTCTCCGAGGTGGTCGCCGACGTCCAGGACAAGCTGTACGACGACGTGGTGAACCACGGCTGGTACGACCGGCGTCCCGACGCCACCCGCAACCGTTGGACCGGAACGGCGATCACCGCGCTCTTCGTGGCAGTGGCCGTGACCATCGTGCTGGCCGCCTTCACCACCTTCGGACTGGTCGGGCTGGCGCTGATCGCGCTCGCGCTGGGTCTGATGTTCGTGGCGCAGGAGATGCCGGCCCGGACCCAGAAGGGTGCCGCGCTGCTCGGTGGCCTGGGCGCCCTCCGATCGGACCTGATGAGCTACCCGACCGACCAGATGCCGCCGGGACGGGAGTTCGCCGAGTTGTCGGAGGTGCTCCCGTACGCGGTCGTGCTCGGCGGTGCGGACCGCTGGTTGGACGCCATCGTCGCCGCCGACACCGACGTGGATCCCGACTCCGAGGACCTCAGCTGGTACCACGGCCCACCGAACTGGCACCTGCGGGATCTGCCCAACTCGCTCCGGAACTTCCTGACCACGGTCTCCGGGACCTTGTTCACCCGCTGATCCGACCCGTCGCCATGACTCGCCGCTGGTTGTTCGGGGATCAGCTCGGTCCGCACTTCCTGGACGGGGACGAGACGCCGGTACTGCTCGTGGAGTCCCGGCGCGTGTTCGAACGCCGGGTGTTCCACCGGCAGAAGGCCCACCTCATCCTCTCGGCGATGCGACATCGGGCCGCCGAGCTCGGTGATCGGTGCCGCTATCTCGCCACCCCGGGGTACCGCGACGCCCTCGTGGCTGTCGACGACCCGCTCGAGGTGGTGCAACCGACCAGCTGGGCGGCGGTGCACTTCGTCGACCGGATCGCGACCGAGCGTTCGGTGCACCGATTGCCGGCCCGCGGCTACGCGACCTCGCGGGCCGAGTTCGCCCGCTGGGCCGACGGCCGGGGTCGCCGCCGGTTGCTGATGGAGGACTTCTACCGAGACGCCCGGCGTCGGTTGGACGTCTTGATGGACGGCGGCGACCCGGTCAGCGGGCGCTGGAACTACGACGCCGAGAACCGCGAGCGCCCACCGCGGGGAGCGCACCGGCTCGGGGTGAGCGATCCCTGGTGGCCGACGGAGGACGCGATCGACGAGCAGGTCCGGGCCGACCTGGACCGCTGGCAGGCCGAGGGGGTCCGGTTCCTCGGCGCCGACGGCCCCCGCCGGTTCGCGGTCACCCGCGCCGAGGCGACGACGGCGCTCGAGCACTTCGTCCGCCACCGGCTGCCGACGTTCGGACCGTACGAGGACGCGGCGCTGAGTGAGGACCGCTGGCTGGCGCACTCGCTGCTGTCGGCGCCACTCAACCTGGGTCTGCTGGATCCGCTCGAGGTGGTGCGGGCCGCCGAGGACGCCTATCTGGAGGGGCACGCGCCGATCGCCTCCGTCGAGGGTTTCGTCCGGCAGGTGATCGGCTGGCGGGACTACATCTGGAACCTGTACTGGTACCTGGGGGAGGACTACCGGACGCGCAACGAGCTGCAGGCCGACCGCCCGCTACCGGACTGGCTGCTCGAGCTCGATCCGGCCGGCACCGACGCGAACTGCCTGAAGCACACGCTGGCGTCGGTCCGCGATCACGGCTGGGCGCATCACATCCCGCGGCTGATGATCCTCGGCAACTACGGGATGCAGCGGGGATTCGACCCGGCGGCCTTCACCGACTGGTACCACCGCAGCTTCGTCGACGGCTACGACTGGGTCATGGTGCCCAACGTGGTGGGCATGTCCCAACACGCCGACGGCGGTGTGCTGGCCACCAAGCCGTATGCCTCCGGTGGGGCCTACATCGACAAGATGACCGACTACTGCGGAGGGTGCCGGTTCGATCCACGGGTGCGGGTCGGGCCGGACGCCTGCCCGTTCACGGCCGGCTACTGGCGGTTCCTGCACCGGCATCGGGAGCGGTTCGCCGGCAATGCCCGGATGCGGCAGTCGCTCCGCGGGCTGGAGCGGCTGTCCGACCTCGATGCGCTGCTGGCGGAGGATCCCGATGCCGGGATCGAGAAGACTTCGGCACCGTAGTCGGTCCCCAAGTCTTCTCGTTGTCGCTGCTCAGAGGTTCTGGAGCTGGTAACCGTTCTGCTTGCAGCCGTCAACGATCAGCTTCTTGGCCTCGGCCGGCATGTCCTTCGGGTCGGAGGACTCCAAGGTGGCGATGACCGCCTTCAGCCAGCCCTGCGCCTCCGGGCCCAGCTGGCCCGAGTCCCGCAAGGCCTTCAACCCCGTCACGGTCACGTTGTTCACCACCGAGCTGCCGCCCAGGGCGGAGTCGACGGCCGGACACCCGATCTTGTAGGCGTCCTGAGCGGAGACCCCCGCGTCGGCGCACGAGGTCAAGGTGAGGGCGGTGACGACGGCTGCCAGAGCCAATCCGATGCGGCGCACCCCACCAGAGTAGGCACCCGGCGGCTATGTGCCGGCTGAGAACTCGCCGCTCCGGCTCACCGACCGCGGCGGTTGCCGAACAGCCGCTCCCAGAAGTTGGGTCCGTCCTGCTGGTCGCCGGCCTGCCCGCCGGGCCAGCCACCGAACTGCGGCTGGTCCCCGTACACCAGGTGGTTCGGCGGTTGCGCGAACGGCTCGGCCGGGAGGCCCGCGAGGTAGGTCTGCATGGCCGGCTTCCAGATCTCCTGACCGGCGTCACCGCTGCCGGAGCCTTCGAGCACGAGGCCGGTGGACGGCACCTGGTAGCCCTTGAGGTTCTGCCGGCGGTAGCCCGTCGGCGGAGCGGACGAACGGCTTGCGCTGGTTGTCGATGCTGATCATCGCGGCGCCGGCGATCTGCGGGGTGTAGCCGGCGAACCAGACGGCCGCGTTGCTGTCGATGGTGCCGGTCTTGCCGGCCTGCGGCCGCCCGTCGGCGGTGGCCACCCGCTGCCCGGTGCCCGTTGGTCATCACCTGACGACAGCAGGGAGTTCATGGCGGCGGCGACCTCGGTGGAGATCACCCGGGCGCAGTTCGCGCTCGGCGGGGCCTGTCTCGGCGCCGGTGCTGTCGGTGATCTTGTCGACGATGATCGGGTCGCAGTGGATGCCGCCGGAGGCGAAGGTCGCGTACGCCTCGGCCACCGACAGCGGGCTGACCTCGACGGTGCCGAGGGTGAACGACGGCTTGTCGTCGTAGGAGCTGATCGGCGCGGACGGCGGTGCTCGACTCGACGCCGAGCTTCTCGGCCATCTTGACCACGTCGCACATGCCCACCTCGAGGGCCAGCTGGACGAAGTAGGTGTTCACCGAGCGCTCGGCGGCCCGGTACATGTCCATCACGCCGTTCGTGCCGGTCGAGTTGCTGACCCGCCAGCTGCCGGCGACCTGCTCGCGGCCCGCACAGGTCTCGAACCGGCGCGCCGGAGAAGTCCATCGACCGGGCGCGCGTCGTAGCGCTTGGACAGCGGGATGCCCTTCTCCAGCGCCGCCGCGGCGGTGAACGCCTTGAAGGTCGAGCCGGCCTGGAACCCCTGGGCCCCACCCATCGAGCGGCGACACCGAGTAGTTCCAGTACGTCTGGCCCTTCTTGGTCGTTCGAGCCCATCACCGGACGGCTCTGGGCCATGGCCACGATCAGCCCGGTGCCCGGCTCGATCATGTCCATCGCGGAGATCAGCGGGTCGGTCGGGCCGACGACCTCGCTGACCCGGCGTCTGGACGGTGTCCTGGGTCTCGGGATCGATGGCGGTCTTGACGGTCAGTCCGCCGCGCTTGACGGCGTGCTCCCGCTCCTCGACGGTGCGCGCCGAGGCTCGGGGTCTGGGCCAGCGAGCGGTAGACGTAGTCGCACAGGAAGGGGTACTCGGTGCGCTGGCAGCCGTTGATGGTCGTCGTCGACGTCGTCCTCGGTCGAACGTCGCTTCCTTCGCCTTGGCGGCCTGCGGCGGCGGTGATCGTGCCGAGCTCGGCCATCCGGTTCAGCACCACGTCGCGCCGGGCCGAGCGCCGCCGTCGGGATTGGCCACGCGGGTTGAGGGCGGTCGGGTTCTGCACCAGGCCGGCCAGCAGGGCGGCCTGCGGCAGGGTCAGCTTGGCGGCGCTGCGTGCCGAAGTAGTGCTCGGCGGCGACCTCGATGCCGTACGCGCCGTCGCCGAAGTAGGCGATGTTCAGGTAGCGCTCGAGGATCTCGTCCTTGCTGAGGCGTCTTCTCGACCGAGATGGCGTACCGCAGCTCGCGGATCTTGCGCCCGTAGCTGCCGTCCTGCGCGGCCTCGACGCGCGGCTTCGTCGCCCTGCTTCTTGGCCTCCTCGATCTGCACCATCTTCACGTACTGCTGGGTGATGGTGGAGCCGCCCTGGGCGACGCCCCCGGCGGCGAAGTTGGTGAGGAACGCCCGCAGCGTGCCCTGCAGCGTCCAGCGGGCCGTGCTCGTAGAAGCGGTGGTCCTCGATGGCGATGATCGCCTGCCGCATCACCGGGGCGATCTCGTCCAGTCCCGACGTAGACCCGGTTCTCGTCGTAGAAGTAGGCGAGCACGTCGCCGTTGGCGTCCAGCACCGTGGAGCGCTGGGACTGCGCCGGCGTGTCGAAGGCGACCGGCAGGTTGCTGAGACCCGATTCGGCCGACCGGGCGCCGAGCACCGCGGCCCCCACCCCCGGCATCGCCGCCGCGCCGATGAGGACGCCGCACAGGGCGCTGATCAGCAGGAACAACCCGCCGGACCGGACGACGACGACCGCGCGGGGTACCGCGCGCGGCTGGCCTGGGGGTTTCGATCTCATCGCACCAGACCAACTCCCGTCCGCTCGGTTCGGTTCCCTCGATACCGTGCTGCTGCGGGTGAGGAAGATCACCGATCGATCGAGGAGTGGACCGGGCATGCCGCAGGAGCGGATCGGCATCGTTGGCGGCGGGATCGTCGGACTCGCGATCGGCCGCGAGCTGGCCCGGCGCCGACCCGGGGTCGAGGTCGTCGTGTTCGAGAAGGAGGACCGGCTCGCCGCACACCAGACCGGGCACAACTCCGGCGTCGTGCACGCCGGGATCTACTACCGGCCCGGGAGCTTGAAGGCGGAGCTGTGCACCCGCGGGCGGCTGCTGCTCCGGGACTACTGCGCCGAGCACGGGCTGCCGTACGTCGAGTGCGGAAAGCTCGTGGTGGCGGTCGACGGGTCCGAGCTGCCGCGGCTCGATCAGCTGGAGCAGACCGCCACGGCGAACCGGGTGCCGGGACTCCGGCGGATCGGCGCCGCGGAGATCGCCGAGATCGAACCGGCTGCGGTCGGGCTCGCGGCGCTGCACTCGCCGGCCACGGCGATCACCGACTACGTGGCCGTGGCGCGCGCCTACGCCGGCGAGATCGAGGCGGCCGGTGGTCGGATCCGGCTGGGGACCCGGATCGTCGGCGTCGAACGACGGGGGACCCGGGTGGCGCTGGCGCTCGCGCCCGTCGGGGTCGAGGTGTTCGACGAGGTGGTGATCTGCGCCGGGCTGCAGTCCGACCGGCTGTCGCGACTGGCCGACGGTGCCGACGGACCGCGGATCGTCCCGTTCCGCGGCGAGTACCTGGCGGTGAACGAGTCGAAGCAGGATCTGGTCCACGGCATGGTCTATCCGGTTCCCGATCCGCGCTACCCGTTCCTCGGGGTGCACTTCACCCGGCGGGTCACCGGCGAGCTGGAGGTCGGTCCGAACGCGGTGCTGGCGCTGCGCCGGGAGGGGTACCGCTGGGGCTCGGTCAGCCCGGTGGAGCTGCTCGGCATGGCGGCCTGGCCCGGTTTCTGGCGGCTGGCGCGGGCACACTGGCGGACCGGGTGGCGGGAGCTGCGCGGTTCGTTGTCGGTGTCGGCGTTCATGGCCGCCGCGTCCCGCTACGTACCCGAGATCGGAGCGGGCGACGTGATCCGCGCCGGCGCCGGGGTGCGGGCCCAGGCGGTCGACCGGGACGGCTCCCTGGTCGACGACTTCCGGATCACCGGCAGCGACGGCATCACCTGCATCCGCAACGCCCCCTCACCCGCCGCCACCTCCAGCCTCGCCATCGCGGCGTACGTCGTAGACCGCCTTATTTAGAGCCGCTCGTGCATCTCGAACGCTCGAGACCGTCTTCTTCCTCCTCACGGTCGACGCCGTGGTCGGCGCTCGAGTCACGTCGGTGCGGAGGGGCGTCGACGCTTCGTCGTGCAGAAGCCGGCCGCGTTCGAGATACCCGACACTCGCGGCAAGCGGGTGACCCAGGCTTCTACAAACTCCTCTCGCCGCGTTCGTACTCCTCGAGGTACGGTGCATCTCGCGGACGGCGCGTTCGTACTCACGCTCGAGCCGGGCCTGTTCGGAGATCCGGCGCGGGGCGGGTTCCCAGCTGCCGAACAGGTTGTAGAGCCCCATCCCGAGCACCGCCAGCGCGAACACGACCATGACGATGGTCGTCACGGTCGTGGGGGCCACAGCGGTCAGAGCTCGAGGCCGGGGTACAGCGGGTTGGCGTCGAGCAGCTCTGCCGAGGCGGCCTTGGTGCGGTCGGCGACCCCGTCGGCCAGCGTGTACTTGGCCTTGCCCGGCTTTCCGCTCGAGGCGGTGACCGGGGTCGTGTTCCGCAGCACGTCGACGGTCAGCTCGGCGACCCGGTCGAACTCATCCGGCCCGAAGCCGCGGGTGGTCAGGGCGGGGGTGCCGAGCCGGACGCCGGAGGTGTACCAGGCGCCGTTCGGATCGGCCGGCACCGCGTTCCGGTTGGTGACGATGCCGGCGTCGAGCAGGGCCGACTCGGCCTGGCGGCCGGTGAGCCCGAATCCGGTCACGTCCAGCAGCACGAGGTGGTTGTCGGTGCCGCCGGTGACCAGTTTCGCGTCCCGCTTCAAGAACCCGTCGGCCAAGGCCTTCGCGTTGTCGGCGACCGACTGGGCGTAGGTCCGGAACTCCGGGGTGCGGGCCTCGGCCAGCGCAACGGCCTTGGCCGCCATCACGTGCCCGAGCGGGCCGCCCAGCACCATCGGGCAGCCGCGGTCGACCGACGGCGCGTACTCCTCGGTGGCGAGCACCATCCCACCGCGCGGGCCGCGGAGCGACTTGTGCGTGGTCGTGGTCACCAGGTGCGCGTGCGGCACCGGATCCTCGTTGCCGGTGAACACCTTGCCGGCCACCAGACCGGCGAAGTGGGCCATGTCCACCATGAGGGTGGCGCCGACCTCGTCGGCGATCTCGCGCATCAGGGCGAAGTCGATCCGCCGCGGGTACGCCGAGTAGCCGGCGATGAGGATCAGCGGCTTGAACTCGTGCGCCGCTGCGCGGACCTTGTCGTAGTCGAGCAGCTGGGTCTCGGGGTCGGTCCCGTACGAGCGTTGGTGGAACATCTTGCCGGAGATGTTGGGCCGGAAGCCGTGGGTCAGGTGACCACCGGCGTCCAGGGACATGCCCAGGGCGCGTTGGTTGCCGAACTTGTGCCGCAGGGTCTCCCACTGCTCCTCGGTCAGGTCGTTGACGCCCTTGAGGCCCAGCTCGGCCAGCTCGGGGGTCTCGACCCGGTGCGCCAGGATGGCCCAGAAGGCGACCAGGTTGGCGTCGATCCCGGAGTGCGGCTGGGCGTAGGCGTACTCCGCGCCGAAGAGCTCGCGGGCGTGTTCGGCGGCCAGGGCCTCGACGGTGTCGATGTTCTGGCAGCCGGCGTAGAACCGGTGACCGATCGTTCCCTCGGCGTACTTGTCGGAGAGCCAGGTCCCCATCGTGAGCAGGACGGCGGGGGAGGCGTAGTTCTCCGAGGCGATGAGCTTGAGCGACGACCGCTGGTCGGCCAGCTCGGCGCGGGTCGCGGCGGCGACCCGGGGCTCGATGGCCTCGATGACGGCGAGCGCGGCCCGGTAGGCCTCGGACTCGCGGCCGGAGTAGTCGACCGAAGGGGTTCGCGAGACGGTGTCGGTCACGAGAGCTGACTCTACCTGCGGTGTGCGGTCTGGTCCTCGGCCTTCCGGGGCCGAATCAGCCGTCGGGTCGCGGCTGGCCCCCACACGGTCTCAGCTGCGGGCGCGGGAGATCTCGTACAGCGCGATCCCGGCGGCGACGCCGGCGTTGAGGGACTCGACCCCGGCGCTGATCGGGATGGCGGCGAGGTGGTCGCACGTCTCCCGGGTGAGCCGGGCCAACCCGGCGCCCTCGCTGCCGACGACCAGCACCACCGGGCCCGCCAGGTCCTCGCCCAGGTCCGAGACGACGACATCGGCGCCACCCTCGAGCCCGACCAGGATGCAGCCGGCCTCCGCGTACGCGCGCAGCACCCGGTTGAGGTTCGTCGCCCGGGCGATCGGCAGCCGCGCCGCCGCCCCGGCCGACGACTTCCACGCCGAGGCGGTCATCCCCGCCGCACGGCGTTCGGGGATCACCACGCCGTGCGCCCCGAACGCAGCCGCGGACCGGACGATCGCCCCCAGGTTGCGTGGATCGGTGATCGAGTCCAGGGCCACGATCAGCGCCGGTGTGTCAGCCGCCAGCGCGGTGGCGAGCAGGTCGTCGGGATGGGCGTAGCTGTAGGCGGGCAGCTGCAGGCCCACCCCCTGGTGCACGGCGCCGCCGGTCAGCCGGTCCAGCTGGTTCCGGGTCACCTCCAGCAAGGCGATGCTGCGATCGGCAGCCAGCTTGAGGATCTCGCGCAGCCGGTCGTCGCGTTCGGCGCCGTCGGCGACGTACGCGGTCTTGATCGGGATCTCCGCCTCCAGCGCCTCCAGCACGGCGTTGCGTCCGACCACCCACTCCGGGCCCGACCCGCCGCGCCCGCTCCGGCCGGCACCCGAGGAGGCGGACGACTTCGCCGGCGGTCGCTTCGGACCCTGGTTGGCCCGGTACGCCTTGTGGTAGGGCCGGTCCTCGGCTCTGGGGGTCGGACCCTTGCCCTCCAGACCGCGGCGCACCCGGCCGCCGGAACCGGCCGTGTTGCCCTTGCCGCCGGCGCCGCGTCCGCTCCGCCGGACCGCGCCCTTGCGTTGAGAGTTACCCGCCATGATCAGTTCCCCTTCGCAGCGACCAGCGTGGTCCCTGGGGTGTGTCCTCGATCTGGATACCGAGGACGGCCAGGGCGTCTCGGATCCCGTCGGCGGCGGCGAAGTCCTTCCGCGCCCGAGCCGCCGCGCGCTGCTTGAGCATCTCCGCGACCAGCCCGTCGATCACCTCGGTGGCTCCTGCGGCGTCTCCGCGATCGGCCCACACGGGGTCGTCGGCGTCGAGCCCGAGCACGCCGAGCATGCCGCGCACCTCACCGAGCCGCCGCGCCACCTCCTCGGCGTCCCCGTCGGTCAAGGCGATGTTGCCGGTCCGGACGGCTTCGTAGAGCACCGCCACGGCGGCCGGGGTGCCGAGGTCGTCGTCCATGGCCGTCGCGAAGGCCTCGGGAACGGTGGCGGTGGCGGTGCCGACCAGATCGGTGGCCCGGTCGACGAATCCGTCGATCCGCGCCAGCGCCGCTGCCGCCTCGTCCAGCGAGGTGTCGGAGAACTCGATCGCCGACCGGTAGTGGGGTGCGGCCAGGTAGAACCGCACCGCCCGGGCCGGGTAGCGCTCGGTCACTTCCGAGACCAGCGCGCCGTTGCCCAGCGACTTGCTCATCTTCTCCCCGGCCGCGGTGACCCAGGCGTTGTGCATCCAGTACCGGGCGAACTTCTGCCCCGCCGCGGTGGACTGCGCGAGCTCGTTCTCGTGGTGCGGGAACTTCAGGTCGACCGCGCCCCCGTGGATGTCGAACTCGTCGCCCAGGTACTTCGCGGCCATCGCCGAGCACTCCAGGTGCCAGCCCGGCCGGCCCCGCCCCCAGGGCGTCGGCCAGGAGGCGGAGTAGGGCTCGCCCGGCTTGTGACCCTTCCAGAGCGCGAAGTCGCGCGGGTCGCGCTTGCCGCGCGGGTCGGCGTCGGCGGCCGGCTCCATGTCATCGATCTTCTGCCGGGTCAACGAGCCGTACGCCGGCCAGGAGCGGACGTCGAAGTAGACGTCACCGGAGCCGTCGTCGGCGTGGTAGGCGTGCCCGCGCTCCACCAGCTGCTCGATCAGCTCCAGCATCTCCGGTACGTGTCCGGTCGCCCGAGGCTCGTAGCTCGGCGGGATGCAACCCGTCGCCGCGTACGCGTCGTGCAGCTCGCGTTCGTAGCGATAGGCGTGCACGAACCAGGGCACGCCCGCCTCGGCGGACTTGGCGAGGATCTTGTCGTCGATGTCGGTCACGTTGGCGATCACGGTGACCTCGAGGCCCTGGTGGGTGAGCCAGCGGCGCAGGATGTCGAAGACCACCTCTTTGCGGATGTGCCCCACGTGCGGCGGCGCCTGCACCGTCAGGCCGCAGTGATAGATCGACACCTTGCCGTCGTGGAGCGGGACGAAGTCGCGCACCGTGCGGGTCGCGGTGTCGTAGAGGCGGAAACTCACTGCGGAAGCTTATCGACCGCCATCAGTCGCCGCATGACGTCGAGTCCGTCCCGCAACGCCTTCAGGTCCCGTCTCGACAACTGGCCGAGGTACGGCTCGACGTTGGTACCGAGGTTGTGACGGAGCTCGGCCAGCCGTTCGTGGCCGGCGGGGGTCAACCCGATCATCCAGGCTCGCAGGTCGTGCGGATCGGTGGCCCGCGCCACCAGCCCGGCCGCCTCGAGTCGCTTCACGTGATTGGTGATCGTCGGCTGGGAGGAGCGTTCCTGGGTGGCGAGATCACTGATCCGGGTCGGCCCGTTGTCCTGCAGGCGGGCCAGCAGCCGGGTCGCGGCCAGGCTGAGGGTGAATCCGTCGGTGGGCACCCAACGGATGACCCGGGCGGCCGTGGTGACCAGTTCCTCACCCAGCAGGTGCAGTTGCTCGTCCACCTTGCTCACCCTAAGGCGCCGAGCGGCATCGATGTGCCCGGCCGACGAGTTCAGCGCCGGACGGCCGCCAGGGTCAGCTTGGCGAGTTCCCCGTACGCGGCCGCATCGTCCAGTCCGGTCGCCGTCCCGATCTCCCCGGTGGTGATCCGCCGCATGGTCGCCGTGACGACCTCGCCGACGAACGCCGCCGAGACCTGACGGAAGGCGCCCTCGGCGATGCCTTCGTCGATGAGCTGGCGGACGCGGCGGGCGGCGGCGGCGGTGTTCTGCTCGTACACCTCCCGGGCCGGCGGGAAGGTGGCGACGTCGCGGCGGAACGCGGGCGTGGCCGGTCGCAGCGCCTCGGCGACCGCTTCGAGGTAACGGGTCACCCGGGCGCCAGGGGTCCGGGCGCGACCGATCGCCGCCTCCACCTGGTCGGTGGCCCGACGGAAGAACCGCCGGACGCCGAGGGTGGCCAGCTGCTCCTTGCTGTCGGCGAGGGCGTACAGGGTGCGCTTGGAGCAGCCGAGCGCGGCCGCGATGTCGTCCAGGGTCAGCTGACTGAAACCCTCGACCAGGAACAGATCCACCAGCTGGTCGGACAGCTCGAGCTGCCGGCTGGTGAGCCGGACGCCCTCGGTCTCGGTCTGCGAACTGGCACTCATAGCGGTACTAGAGTAGCATTCTCAGTACCGTATTCCGACGTGGGGAGGCCGATCATGGCGGTCGATCGACTGCTGCCGACCGACGAAGGAGCCGAGCTCGTCGGGCTCGTCCGCGAGATCGCTCAGCAGGAGCTGGCGCCACGGGCCGCGGCGGCCGAAGCGGCGGAGGAGTTCCCGGCGGACACCTTCGGACTGCTCGGGGAGCTCGGAGTGCTCGGCCTGCCGTATCCGAAGGAGTACGGCGGCTCCGGCCAGCCGTACGAGGTCTATCTGCAGGCGCTCGAGGAGATCGCCTCGGCCTGGATGAGCGTCGGCGTCGGGGTGTCGGTGCATGTGATGACCAGCTACGCGATGGCCACCTTCGGTACCGAACAGCAGCGCGAGTCGTGGCTGCCGGGCATGGTGGGCGGTCGTCAGCTGGGCGCCTACGCGTTGTCCGAGCCGCAGGCCGGATCAGACATCGGGTCGATTTCGACCCGGGCGAAGACCGCCGACGAGGGCTACTCGCTGACCGGCACCAAGGCCTGGGTCACCCACGGATCCAAGGCGGACTTCTACACGACCTTCGCCCGGACGGGTGAGCACCGGACCCGCGGTCTCAGCTGCTTCCTGGTGCCCGGTGACGCTCCGGGACTCAGCTTCGGGGCGCCGGAGAAGAAGATGGGCCTGACCGCCTCGCCGACGACCGCGCTGTACTTCGACACGGTCCCGGTGGCCGAGGACCGCCGCATCGGCGCCGAGGGCGACGGGATGCGGATCGCGCTGTCCGCCCTCGACTCGGGCCGCCTCGGGATCGCGGCCTGCGCCACCGGCCTGGCCCAGGCGGCGCTGGACTGTGCTGTCGACTACGCCAAGCAGCGCCGACAGTTCGGGTCGGCGATCGCGGACTTCCAAGGGATCCAGTTCCTGCTCGCCGAGATGGCGGCGGCCGTCGACGCGGCCCGGGCCACGTACCTGATGGCCGCCCGCAAGCGGGACGCCGGGCTGCCGTTCTGCCGCGACGCCGCCGTGGCCAAGATGACGGCGACCGACACCGCGATGCGGGTCACGACCGACGCGGTGCAGGTACTCGGCGGCTACGGCTACACCCGGGACTACCCGGCTGAGCGCTTCATGCGGGAGGCGAAGGTGACTCAGATCTTCGAGGGGACCAACCAGGTGCAGCGGCTGGTCATCGGCCGGCTGCTGCTGCAGGACGTCTGATGCAGCTGCGAGACGACGATGTCGTCCTGGTCAGCGGTGGCGCGTCAGGGCTGGGTGCGGCGACCGTCGCGGCGGTCGTCGCGAACGGCGCCCGGGCCGTGGTGCTCGACCTGCCGGGCTCCGCACGGACCGGCGCCGTCGACGACAGCCGGATCCGCGTCGTCGACGGGGACGTCCGCGACGAGGCCGACGTCCAGCGGGCCGTGTCCGTGGCCGTCGAGCTGGGCACGCTGCGGGTGGCGGTGAACTGTGCCGGCGTCGCCACGCCCGGCCGGATCCTGGGCAAGCGGGGCGTGCTGCCGCTCGAGGACTTCCGTCGCGTCGTCGACATCAACCTGGTCGGGACGTTCAACGTGCTGCGGCTGGCCGCCGCGGCGATGGCCACCAACGACGCGTCGGACGGCGACCGCGGGCTGGTCGTGATGACCGCGAGCGTGGCCGCCTTCGACGGGCAGATCGGTCAGGCCGCCTACGCGGCCAGCAAGGGCGCCATCGCTGCGCTGACGCTCAGCGCGGCCCGGGATCTCGCCGACAAGCAGATCCGGGTCATGACCATCGCCCCTGGGGTGATGGAGACCCCGATGATGGCCGGCCTGCCGGGCGACACGAAGACGATCCTGGAGGCCCTGGTGCCGCACCCGGCGCGACTCGGCCGGCCCGAGGAGTACGCCGGACTCGTCTCGCACCTGATCGCCAACCCGTTGCTGAACGGTGAGGTGATCAGGTTGGACGGCGCGCTGCGGATGCCACCGCGCTAGCCGGGATCGGAGCGCTCAGTCCTCCTCGGCGGGCGTGGGTACGGCCTGGTCCTGCTCACCGCCGACCCGCTCGCCCGCCAGGTGCCCGGCGTCGTTGAAGGTGACCAGCGTCCACTCCGGGTCGCCGTCGGCGGGCCGGTGATGCCGCCAGCGCGAGATCGAGGTGTTGAGCGGCACGAAGGCGGCCTGCTTGCTGGTCGGGCCCAGACCCAACGCCAAGAAGAACGAGGCCTCCAGGACCCCGCCGTGGCAGACCACCACGACGGTCTCGTCCGGGTGCTCGGCCACCAGACCGGCCAACGCGCCGCCGGCCCGGACCAGGAACGTCGCCCAGCTCTCCCCGCCGGGGGAGAACTCCTGGAACGGGCTGGAGGCCATCCCGTCCTCCAAGCCGGGGAAACGGGCCTGCCACTCCTCGCGCGACAGCCCGTCGGCCTCCCCCGGCCGCAGCTCCTGGAGGTCGTCGTCGGTCTCGATCGGCAGCCCGAGCGCCCGGGACACGTACTCGGCGGTCTCCAGGGCCCGCGGCAGGGTGCTGGAGACGAGCCGGTCCGCATGCAGCGGCTCCGCCCGCAGGCGTTCCTCGAGCAGGGATGCCTGGCGCCGGCCCCGGTCGGTGAGGCCCTGGTCGCCCTTCATCCCGCCGATGATCGGTTCGACGTTGGCCACCGCTTCGCCGTGGCGGATCAAGATCAGTTCGGTCGGCACCCGTCGTTCTTACCTCATCGGGCCAACGGGTCGGTGGCCGACCTCAGCTGCGCCGCCGCAGCAGGTCGACGACGATCCAGCAGAGCATCACCGCACCCAGGGTGAGGAAGCCGGTCCGCACCGCGTTGGCGGTCAGCAGGCTCTGCAACGTGGCGGCGTCCTGACCGATGCGGTCGAGCCGGTCGTGCGCGGGAATCGCCCACAGCACCGTGCTCAGGATCGATCCCAGCCCACTGACGGCGACCACGGCCGCCGCCCGCAGCGAGACGGCCGCGGGCCGGGTCCACAGGAACGCGATGGTGGCCAGGAAGCCCAGGAACCCCGGGACGATCACGACGCCGACGATCGCTGTGTTGTAGTCGAGGTGGTAGCCCGGGAACTCGGCGGCGCTGACCCGGCCGAACAGGGGATAGGAGACGAACTGGGCCTGCCAGCTGAGCCCGGTGGAGTAGGCGGTCAGCGCGGTGACCGCGACCAGGTTCCAGATCCGCCAGCCGCCGGGCGCCCGGGCGGTCGTACGGGGAACGGCGAAGGTGGACGTGTCGGTGGTCATGCGGTGCTCCGGTTCACTGTGGTTCGCTTGTGGTTGAATCGAGTTGAAACTATCTCAATTGAATTGAGGCAATGTCAAGTGAACAGTGGCAGCAGTCGGTCCTACGACAGCCCCGCCCGGGAGCGCCAGGCCCGCGAGACCCGCCGGCAGATCATCGACGCGGCGCTGCAGCTGTTCGTCAGCTCGGGCTACCGCGGGACCAGCGTGAACCGGGTGGCCGAGCGGGCCGGGGTGACGGCGCAGACCGTCTACAACGCCGTGGGCACCAAACCGCAGTTGTTGAAGGCGGCCTGGGACGTGACGCTGGCCGGCGACCACGAGCCCATGGCGCTGGCGGAACGACCGGTGATGCTCGAGGTCACCTCGCAGACCGACCCGGTCCAGCTGCTGCACCGCTACGCGGCCGTCGGCCGTACCGTGTTGGACCGGCTGGGCCCGTTGATGCGGCAGATCGCCGCCGGGGCCGCGGCCGGCGAACCGGATCTCGTGGCCCACCAACGCATCACCGACGACGAACGGCTCCGGGCCGCGACGGCACTCGTCGCACGGGTGGTCGCGCTGGACGCCCTGGCCGACGACGTCACCCCGGAGCTGGCTCGGGACCGGATCTGGACCCTCAACAGCGTCCAGGTCTGGCAGCTGCTGGTCGGCGACCGGGGCTGGACGGCGCGGGAGTACGAGGACTGGATCGGCAGCGCGATGTGCGCCGCCGTGCTGCGCCCCGACCTCTGGCCGGCGGGGCCTGCGACGGCCGGTTAGGTCGTGGTCCGCTCGGCGCGGCTGCGCAGCGCCGCGATGTCGAGATACGCCCCCGCGGCCGGGGCGACTTCCTCCGCCTCGTCGTCCTCCCAGGGGTCGTACGGCTTGTCGGTGGCGTCGTCGGCGAAGCCCTGCGAAGGATCGAACGGATTGGCCAGCGGGCCCATCGACTCCATCGCCTGGACGGCGAGGGCCTCGTCGGGCAGACCGCGCAGCACGGTGTCCATGTAGCTGCTCGCGGCGTCGTCGATCGGCAGCTCGACGCCGGCCTGCTCACTGAGGAACCAGCGGTGCTCGAGGACCTCGTGGTAGAGCTCGGCCGGCTCCAACTTGGACCGCAGCTCCGCCGGCACCGACTGCACGACCGGTTCGAACCGTTCGGTCAACCACTGGTGCGCCACGATCGACTCGTCGGCCCCCTGCTGGTCGGTCCGGGCCCGGTAGTAGTCGAGGTCGTTGAGCAGTCGCCGGGCCTGGTTCTCCTCGGTGTCCAGTCCCGTCAGCCGGATCAACCGGCGCGAATGGTGGCCGGCGTCGACCACCTTGGGCTGGATCCGGATGGTGGACCCGGCGAAGTCGGTGGTGATGTCGAGCTCGGCGACGTCGAATCCGAGGGCGTTCAGCCGCCGTACCCGGGACTCGATCCGATGCATCTCGCCCGTGTCGAACTCCTCGGCGCCGGTCAGCTCCGACCACAGCTCCCGGTAGCGGTTCTCGATCGTCTCGACCAGCACCAGCGGGTCCAGGGCCTCGTCCAGCAGCCCGCCGGCCTCCAGGTCGCAGAACTCACCGAAGAGGTTCGTCCGGGCGATGGTGAGGTCGTGCTCGCGTTGGCCGTCGGTCAACCGCTCGTGCAGCTCGCCGGTCTCGGCGTCGACGAGGTAGGCGGCGAAGGCGCCGGCGTCGCGGCGGAAGAGCGTGTTGGACAACGACACGTCGCCCCAGAGGAAGCCGATCAGGTGCAGCCGCGCCAGCAGCACCACCATCGCGTCGACCAGCCGGTTGACCGTGTCCTGCCGGACGCCGCGACTGAACAAGGAGCGGTACGGCAGCGAGAACTGCAGGTGCTCGGTGATCAGCATCGGATCGAGCGGCTGGCCGGCGCTGTCGAGCCGCTGGGTGACGACGCCGACCGCGTTCACCGACGGGGTGTCCAGTCGGGTCAGGTCCCGCAGCAGCCGGTACTCGTGCAGCGCGAGGTGCTCCAGCACCTCCTTCATGGCGTACACCTTGGACCCGACCTGCACGAACCGGACGACGTGCCGGGAGATGCCGCGGGGAAGGGCGACGAGGTGCTCGGTCGGCCAGTCCTCGAGCGGTGTGGACCAGGGGAGGGTGATGAGCCGGGTGTCGGGCTGGGCGGACAGGAACCTCGGCATGGGCCCATCCTGTCAGTGGATCGATGTCCGGCGGGAGATGCATTCGGCCCCCCGCCCGGAGGCGGGGGGCCGAATGCGGTGCGATCAGCGCTGCTGCTGCGGAACTCGACTCAGCGGTGGCTGCCGAGGTCCGGAGAGATGCGCTCGCCGTTGGACTGCGCGAACACGTGCACCTGCTGCGGATCGATCTTCAACCGGACTGTCGAGCCCCGCTGCGGAGGAGTCCGCGACGAGATCCGAGCCGTGATCTGCTGCGCGATGAGCTTCTCCTCGTCGCTCAGCCCGGCCACCGTGCCGTACAGGAACGCGTCGGCGCCGAGTTCCTCGACGACGGCGACATCGATGCCGATGCCGTCGTTGCCCTCGCCCAGCTGGAAGTTCTCCGGCCGGATCCCGAGCGTGAGCCGCTTGTCGCCCGACGGCGCCTTGGCGAGGGTCTCCCGCGGCACCGGTACGACGTAGTCACCGATGTGCACGCCGTCTTCGGCCACGTCGCCCTCGATGAGATTCATCGCAGGCGATCCGATGAAGCCGGCCACGAACAGGTTCGCCGGCTTGTCGTACAGGTTGAGCGGGGTGTCGCACTGCTGCAGGACCCCGTCCTTGAGCACGGCGACCCGGTCGCCCATGGTCATGGCCTCGACCTGGTCGTGCGTCACGTACACGGTGGTGACACCGAGGCGGGTCTGCAGGGCCGCGATCTGGGTACGGGTGGACACCCGGAGCTTGGCGTCGAGGTTCGACAGCGGCTCGTCCATCAAGAACACCTGAGGTGAGCGGACGATGGCCCGGCCCATGGCGACACGCTGCCGCTGACCACCGGAGAGCGCCTTCGGCTTGCGGTTGAGGAAGTCCTCGAGACCGAGCAGGTGGGCCGCCTCCTTGACCCGCTGCTGGCGCTCCTCCTTGTTGACACCGGCCATCTTGAGCGCGAAGCCCATGTTGTCGCCCACGGTCATGTGGGGGTAGAGCGCGTAGTTCTGGAACACCATCGCGATGTCGCGATCCTTCGGCGGCAGGTCGGTCACGTCCCGGTCGCCGATGTAGATGCTGCCGGAGTTGACCTCCTCCAGGCCTGCGAGCATCCGCAGCGAGGTGGACTTGCCGCAACCGGACGGTCCGACCAGGACCATGAACTCGCCGTCGCCGATGTCGAGATTCAGCTTGTCGACGGAGGGGTGATCTGCACCCGGGTAGACGCGGGTTGCGTCACTGAAACTTACTGTGGCCACGCCACACTTCCTTTCCACGGGCAGGTACGTGCCCGACGATCCGTAGTGGAAATAACATCAGTAGCTTTTCACGGTCACCCGCTGCGTCACAAGGACGTGTCCACGGCGGCGCTGGTGGGCGCTGGTCGGCGGACAGCGGATCAGCGGAGCTGGGTGAGCTGCTCCGGGTCGTCGAGCTCGAACTGGTCGACCACGGCGGTGACCTCGAGCTCCTCCAAGGTGGTGGCCGGCCCGAGGTTGGTGAGGAACGCCGTGTCGGCGGCGTCGCGTCCGGTGGCCACCCGCAGCAGACTCTGCCGCGGGGCCAGCTGGGTGGCATCCACCACCCACCACTGGTCGTCGACGCAGGCCTCGGCGACCGCATGGAACTCCATCGGCGTCAGACCGGGGGCGTAGACCGCGGCGAGCCGGGCCGGCACGTTCAAGGCGCGCAGCAACGCGATCGACAGGTGCGCGAAGTCACGACAGACGCCCTGCCGGGCCAACAGGGTCCGGACCGCCCCGTCGGTGGGCAGGCTGGAGCCGGTGACGTACGCCAGCTTGTCGTTCACCCAGCCGATCACCGAGCGGAGCAGCTCGTGCCCGTGGAGTCCGGCGAACTCGCTGGCGGCCGTCGGACCGAGACTGTCGGACTCGCAGTAGCGACTGGGCCGGAGGTAGACGACCTTGTCGACCTCGGTCACCGCCGGCCGGTCGGCGAGCCCGTCCGCCGTCGCCCGGTAGTCGAGCACGAGGCGCTCGCCCGACGCCGCCAGTCGGTGCAGCCGGGTGCCCTGCTCCGCGACCAGCTCGGCCGGCTCGACGGTCGTACCGTCGATGGAGATCGTCAGCTGCTCCTCGCGGAGCGGCACACTCGTCGCCGCCGCGAGGCTGAAGACGGTGGTCGTGGGACCGGACAGCCCCAGGGCGAGGTGGCAGGAGACGGTGCGTTGCACCCGCAAACCCTGTCACCTTCGGTCTCGCCCCTGCAGCGACTGTCCACGTGGTAGCTGCTCGGTTTCGTCGCGGGTGGCGCCGGGTAGCTGCTCGGGTTCGTCGCCGTGCCGCGAGCAGGTCCGTTCGAGGTCGCAGTGCAGGGGGCGACCAACCCGAGCAGCTGAGCCGAACCCGAGCAGCCGGCGGACGAACCCGAGCAGATCGAGCCGAGGACGGAGACGCTCAGCACTCGACGATGTTCACCGCGAGGCCGCCCCGGGCGGTCTCCTTGTACTTGACCTTCATGTCGGCGCCGGTCTCCATCATGGTCTTGATCACCTGGTCGAGGCTGACGGTGTGCCGGCCGTCGCCGTACAGCGCCAGCCGGGCGGCGGTGATCGCCTTGACCGAGGCGACGGCGTTGCGCTCGATGCACGGGATCTGCACCAGCCCGCCGACCGGGTCGCAGGTCAGGCCGAGGTGGTGCTCCATCCCGATCTCGGCGGCGTTCTCGACTTGTTCGGGCGTTCCGCCGAGCAGCTCGGCGAGGGCTCCGGCCGCCATCGAGCAGGCGGTCCCGACCTCGCCCTGGCAGCCCACCTCGGCGCCGGAGATGGAGGCGGTCTGCTGGTAGATCGAGCCGAGGGCGCCGGCGACCAGCAGGAACCTGACGATGGCGTCGTCGTCCACGTCCGGTACGAACCGCACGGCGTAGTGGAGCACGGCCGGGATGATGCCGGCCGCGCCGTTGGTGGGCGCGGTCACGATCCGGCCGCCCGACGCGTTCTCCTCGTTGACGGCCAGGGCCCACAAGGTGACCCAGTCCATCGCCGCCAGCGGGTCGATCTCGTTGCGGAACCGGCCGGCGTCGGCGATCAGCCGAGCGTTCAGCTCGGCGGCACGGCGACGGACCTTCAACCCACCGGGCAGCGTGCCGGTGGTGGCACAGCCGTTCGAGACGCACTCGACCATCACCGCCCAGATCTTCAGCAGGCCGGCGCGGACCTCCGCCTCGTCCCGCCGCGCGCACTCGTTGGCCAGCATCACGTCGGAGATCCGGCCGCCGGCCTCGTGGCAGCGGGCCAGCAGGTCCTTGCCGGTGGCGAACGGGTACGGCACCTCGGTCGGATCCGGCAGCACGACGGGATGGCCATCGGCGTCGCTGCCGACCACGAACCCCCCGCCGATCGAGTAGTAGGTCCGCTCGGCGAGCTTCGTCGCCTCCTCACCCGACCCGGCGTAGGCGGTGAAGACCATCCCGTTGGGGTGGTAGGGCAGCGACCGGCGGCGGTACAGCATCAGATCGGCGTCCGGGTCGAAGGCGATCTGACGCCTCCCGGCCAGCAGCAGCCGCCCGCTCTCGCACACCTCGGCCGCCCGCAACGGACCGAGTCGGGTGTCCACCGTCTCTGGGGACTCGCCCTCGAGTCCCCAGAGCACCGCGTTGTAGCTGCCGTGACCGTGACCGGTGGCCCCCAGCGATCCGAAGAGCTCGGCGGTCACCCGGTCCACCCGGGCGAGGGTCGCCTCGTCGAGCCCGATGGCGAACATCCGGGCGGCCCGCATGGGTCCGACCGTGTGCGAGCTCGACGGCCCGATGCCGATGCTGAACAGGTCGAACACGCTGACGCTCACGCCCTCATTGTGCTCTTCGTGGGCTGGCCCGGTGGCCGGAGACAATGACGCCCATGAGTGATGACGTCAGCTGGTTCTGGGCCGGCGAGTACGGCCGCGACCAGATCCTGCGGGAGAACATCGACGATCTGCACGCCCAGCTGTCGCAGAGCAGCCGGCAGTCCTACCGGCTCAGCAGCCAGCTGGCGGAGCTGTCGGGCAGCATCGACGCCCGGCTGCAGGCGCTGTCGATCGCCTTCGACGCCTACGTCGAGCTCGGCGACGTCCGCGAACAGCTGGCCGGCTATCCCGACACGTCCCAGATCCGGCGCGAGGCGCGGGAGGCGTTGACCGCGGTGCTCGACGGCCGCCCGGCCCGACCGGTGGATGATCGCGGCCTGCCGTACTGGCTCCCGTTCGCCGTGAACGCGGTGCTGGCCATCGCCGCCGGCGGCACGGATCCCGCCGCCGAGGAGACGGCCCGGTCGTTGTCCCCGGACAGTGAGCTGTTCGTGGTCGCGGCCGCCGGTGCGGTGGGTCGCGGCGAGGCCGTACGGGATCGACTGCCGGTCCTGCTCACCACCGATGAGGTCCTGTCGCAGGCCCAGCAGGCACTCTGGCGGGCCGCCTGCGCCGGGATCTTCGGTCCGGTCGAGGAGGTGCTGGCCGAGATCGAGCCACTCTGGCGCACCTCGCTCGCCGCCGACCTCGCCGACCACGCGAACCCGGCCGACCCCGCCGAACCCGCCGACGGGCACGGAGCCGACAGCTGGACGGCATGGGTCAAGGCCGAGGCCGGGGATGGCCCGGCCGCGATCACGGCGTGGCTGCAGGCGCGCACCTCCGCTGCCTCCGACCCGTCGCCGAAGCCGTCGGCAGCTGCGCCGCCGGCAGGTGCCCCCGACGCCGGGGCTGGCCTGCGAGACGTCGTGTCCGTGCTGGCCGGCCAGGGCATGGGCGAGGAGATCGCCCTGCTGCACCGCGCTCGGGAGCTGCGGGCGCGGATCGAGTCTCCGACGGCAGCCCGCGGCCGCGAGGCCACCGTGGCGGAACCCCGTCCGGTCACGGTCCGCGATGTCGTCCGGCGCACCTTCGCCGACACCGGAGTCGGTTCCCCTGCGCAGCGGGTCGTCCGCTACTGGCTGGCGCCGGCGCTCTCGGCCGTGCTCACCGACACCGAGCAACGAGCCGCCCGGCGACCGAACCTCGACGAGACGGTGACGACCTCCGTCGGTTCGGTGTCGGTCGGCATCGACGGAGCCGATCCGGCCGCCAGCTCCCGGCGGATCGAGGAGTTCCGGTCCGCCAAGTCACCGACACCGCTGGTCCTGTTCGCGTTCGGCGGCCTGGCGGTGCTGACGGTCGTGGTCGCGATCGTCCTGATCGCCACCGGCAACTCGGGCAGTGCCGTGCTGTTCGGTCTGCTGGCGCTGGCCGGGGTCATCGGAGTGGTGCATCAGCTGTGGCGACGGCGGGCGGCGGCGGTCGAGATCCAGAGCGAGATCGTCCGCTTCCAGGAGCGGATCGACGACGCGCGAGCCACCGTACGGGCTCGCGAGCAGCGTTGGCACCACGACCTGGAGCAGATCCGGCGGACGGCCACGGAGACCCGCCTCCGGCTGGAGTCGGCGACCGCGCTGGAGGATTCGTCGACGCTGCGCTGAGGTGGGCGGTCCCGACAGAGGAACACCCTGCCGGCTCATACCCGGCAGGGCGTTCGGAACAGCTGGTCCCATCGTCACCGAGGACCCCACCTGCCATGGTGAGGACACGCCGGAACCAACCGGTGTCCCTCGGGTTACGACTGGGGGTCGATCCGCCGCCCGTAGGGTGATGACGTGAAGGCACTGGTCAAGTCGGCGCCGACACCCGGCCTCGATCTGGTCGATGTCGACCTGCCGAGGATCGGGCCGGCCGACGTCTTGGTCAAGGTGGCGGCCACCGGGATCTGCGGCACCGATCTGCACATCGAGTCCTGGGACGCCTGGGCCCAGCGTTCGGTCTCGCCGCCGGTCACCGTCGGGCACGAGTTCTCGGGCGAGGTGGTCGAGGTCGGGTCGTCGGTGACCGAGGTCTCGGTGGGGGAACGGGTCAGCGGCGAGGGGCACCTGGTCTGCGGTCGGTGCCGGAACTGCCGAGCCGGGCGGCGGCATCTGTGCATCAACACCCGCGGCATCGGCGTCCAGGTGAACGGGGCGTTCGCGGAGTACGTGGCCCTGCCGGCCGGCAACGTCTGGGTGCACCGGCCGACCGAACACGGCGCCCGGGTGCCGTTCGACGTCGCCGCGATCTTCGACCCGTTCGGCAACGCCGTGCACACCGCGCTGGCCTTCCCCATGCTCGGCGAGGACGTGCTGGTCACCGGCGCCGGTCCGATCGGGATCATGGCGGCCATGGTGGCCAAGCACGCCGGCGCCCGGCACGTGGTGATCACCGACGTCAGTCGGGACCGACTCGCCCTGGCCGCCTCACTCGGGGTGAGCTCGGCGGTCGACATCACCGTCGAGAGTCTGCGGGACGCCCAGCGGGTGCTGGACATGAGCGAGGGCTTCGACGTCGGGCTGGAGATGTCGGGCAGCCCGGACGCCCTGCGCGACATGATCGCCCAGATGACCCACGGCGGCCGGATCGCGGTGCTCGGACTGCCGGCCACCGAGATCAGCGTCGACATCGCCACGGTGGTGCTGAACATGCTGACCATCAAGGGGATCTACGGCCGGGAGATGTTCGAGACCTGGTACGCGATGTCGGTCCTCGTCGAGGGCGGACTGGACATCTCCGGGGTGATCACCGACCGGTTCGCGCTACGCCGATCACGGTCACGCGTTCGCCACCGCCCGCAGTGGGAACGCGCGGCAAGGTGATCATGACCTGGGACGAGGATCTGATGAACGACCAGGAGGTCTGATGTACACCGGGATGCGCGAGCAGCTGACGGCCGATCTGGCGCAGCTGAGAACCGAGGGACTGTACAAGCACGAGGCGGTGCTGACCACGCCCCAGGCGGCCGAGATCGGGGTGTCCGATGCGTCCGTGCTGAATCTCTGCGCCAACAACTACCTGGGGCTGGCCGACCACCCGACCATGATCGCCGCGGCCCAGCAGGCGCTGGATCGTTGGGGTTTCGGGATGGCCTCGGTGCGCTTCATCTGCGGCACCGCGGAGATCCACAAGGACCTCGAGGCCAGGCTGGCGGCGTTCCTCGGCACCGAGGACGTGATCTTGTACGGATCCTGCTTCGACGCCAACGGCGGGTTGTTCGAGACCCTGCTCGGCCCGGAGGACGCGATCATCTCCGACGAGCTGAACCACGCCAGCATCATCGACGGCGTCCGGCTGTGCAAGGCGGCCCGGTACCGCTACCGCAACCGGGACATGGCCGACCTCGCGGTCCAGCTCGAGGCGGCCGCCGGGGCGCGGTACCGGATGATCGCCACCGACGGCGTGTTCTCCATGGACGGCTACGTCGCGCCGCTCGGTCAGATCGTCGAGCTGGCCGAGGCGCACGACGCGCTGGTGATGGTCGACGACTCGCACGCGGTCGGTTTCGTCGGTGCGACCGGCGCCGGCACCCCCGAGCTGTTCGGGGTTCAGGACCGGGTGGACATCGTCACCGGCACCCTCGGCAAGGCGCTGGGCGGCGCCTCCGGCGGCTACACCGCCGCCCGGGCCGAGATCGTCGAGATGCTGCGGCAACGGTCCCGGCCGTACCTGTTCTCCAACTCGCTGGCCCCGTCGATCGCCGCGGCCGGGATCGCCACGCTCGATCTGCTCGCCAGCGTCGGGGGAGCTGCTGGAGCGGCTGCGCGACAACACGGCGTACTTCAGGGCGGAGATGACCGGCCGCGGGTTCGACATCCCGGAGTCGGACCACCCGATCGTGCCGGTCATGATCGGCGACGCGGTCGAGGCGGGCGCGATGGCGGACCGGCTGCTCGCCGATGGCATCTACGTCCGCGCCTTCTCGTTCCCGGTGGTGCCGCGGGGCAAGGCCCGGATCCGGACCCAGATGTCGGCGGCCCACAGCCGCGAGGACCTGGACCGGGCGATCGCAGCCTTCGAGCGGGCCCGGAGCTGATCAGCGGACCGGGTCACCGGCGGTCGACGATCTGCTTGCCGAGCGGCATCAGGGAGACCGGGATGAGCTTGAAGTTCGCGATGCCCATCGGGATGCCGATGATGGTGATGCACAACGCGGCGCCGGTGATGATGTGGGTGAGCGCCAGCCACCAGCCGGCCACGATGAGCCAGATGATGTTGCCGAGCAGGGCGAGCAGTCCGGACGTCGGCCGGTCGATCACCTCGCGCCCGAACGGCCAGGCGGCGTAGTTCGCCATCCGGAAGCTCGCGATGCCGAACGGGATGGTGACGATGAGGATGCAGCAGATCACCCCGGCCAACATGTAGCCGAGCCACAGCCACAGACCGCTGAAGATGAACCAGATGATGTTGAGCAGGGTGCGCATGGTTCCCATGGTCTTGGGTGCTCGACCGGGGGACAAGGCGGGGTCCCCCGGAGTGACACCTGAGCTTCAGCCGGCGGCGCGGAACGTGTCGTACGCAGACCGGTCGTACAAGACGAAGAGCACCAGGCGGACCGAGGTCTCTGCCGACCGCACGGCCTCGTGGGCGATCCGGGCGGCGTCGGGCATCGGCCACCGGTAGATCCCGGTGGAGATCGCCGGGAAGGCCACGGTCTCGGCGCCGAGCTCGTCGGCCACGGCCAGCGCGTTCAGGTAGCAGTCGGCCAGCAGGTCGGACTTGTCCTTGGTCTTGGCCCAGGTGGGACCCACGGTGTGGATCACCCAGCGGGCGGGCAGCCGGCCTGCGGTGGTGGCGACCGCTTGACCGGTCGGCAGGCCGTCGGGATAGTCGTGGGCCCGCAGCTCCTCGCACTCGGCTCGGATGTCGGGGCCACCCGCGCGGTGGATGGCGCCGTCGACGCCACCACCGCCGAGCAGCGTGTGGTTGGCGGCGTTGACGATGGCGTCGGCCGCGACCTCGGTGATGTCTCCTTGCAGGTAGTCGATACTCACCATCGGCCAACTGTGGCAAACGGCTCGCCGCGGCGCCGACCCGGTCCGCCCCGCTCGGGGCCGAAGGGGAATACGATTCCCAGGCCGCCTCGCGTACCGGCGGGCATCGGCTGCTGCTGATCAGGAGGCCGCGTGGACACCGAATCGAACCGGGGAGTGCCGTCGCGACCGGAGGCGTCCTCGGTGGGCCGCAGCACGTCGGCTCGGCGGGCGCGGGTGGTGGTGGTCGACGACCACCCCTTCTTCCGCGACGGGCTGAGTCGTGGACTGAAGCAGAGCGGCTATCTCGACGTCGTGGGCGAGGCCGACGGCGGCTACGCCGGACTCGAGCTCATCCGCCGCGAGCTGCCCGACGTGGCCGTGCTCGACTACCAGATGCCTGACCTGGACGGGCTGGCGGTCGTCCAGGCCATCGTCCGGGACGGCTTGCCGACCAAGGCGCTGCTGCTCTCCGCCCTGACCGACAGCGCCCTCGTCTACCGCGCCCTCGAGCTCGGCGCCAAGGGCTACCTGGCCAAGGAGGCGAAGCGCTCCGAGATCGTCGACGCCGTGCTCCAGGTCGCCCAGGGCGGCACTGTCGTCCCAGCCGGCCTGGCGGTCGGGCTGGCCGAGCAGATCCATCTGCGGGCCCAGACCCCCGGCGTCGTGCTCAGCGAGCGGGAGAAGCAGGTCCTGCGGGGCTTCGCGAAGGGACAGTCCATCCCGGAGCTCGCCGCGGAGCTGTATCTCGGCGCCAGCACGGTGAAGACCCACACGCAGCGGCTGTACGAGAAGCTCGGCGTCTCCGACCGGGCCGCCGCCGTGGCGGAAGGCATGCGCCGCGGTCTGCTCGAGTAGCGGACCCGGAACGAGGGGATCGATGTCGACGACCAACCGGGCCACTCGTCCCCGCACCCTGATCGAGCTGGCCCAGCAGCCCGAGCTGGGGCAGGTGATCATCGAGCACGCCTACCGGGGCACCCGGGTGCAGGGGATCCTCCGGCTGGTGCTGGTGGCGTTCGCGGCCGGGGTGCTGCTCTTCGTGCCGCCGACGCAGGATCTGGCTCTGTGCTGGGTGGTCCTCGGCGGCTACGCGATCTGGTGCCTGGCCCTCCAGCTGGTGGTTCGCCGGGGCGGCCCGCCGCTGTTGCGCTACGTCTGGCTCGCCGTGCTGGTCGACGTGGCGGCGCTGGCGATCTTGATGCTGGTGACGGCGGAGCCGGATCCGTTGTCCTGGACGGCGTACGTGCTGGCGAGCGGGTTCTTCCTGCTGCCGGTCAGCGCCGCGATGTCGCTCAGTCCCGGGGTCTGCGCCGGTGCGGTGATCCCGACGGTGATCGTCTACGGGGCGGTCAGCTGGTTCGCCTGGGAACCCGGGGTCGAACCGGCCTGGTCACCGGTGCTGCGCACCGCGCTGCTTGCCGGCATCGGACTCGGGTGCGTGCTGTTGTCGCGGCTGCAGCGGTCCCGGGTGCTCATGATCGGCGGCCTGGTGGGCGACCGCAGCGAGCTCGTGCGCGAGATGTTGACCATCGAGCAGCGGGAGCAGCGGGATCTGGCCGAGCTGTTGCACGACGGTGCGCTGCAGTACGTGCTCGCCGCTCGCCAGGACCTGGAGGAGCTCAGCACGCCGGATCGGGCTGCGGAGTTCGACCGGGTGGACTACGCCCTGGGTGAGGCGTCGCGGTTGCTGCGGTCCACGATGGCGCAGCTGCACCCGGCGATCCTCGATCACGCCGGTCTGCCGGCGGCGGTGCGGGACGCGATCACCAGCCTGGGTGGCCGCGGGTCGCTCGCCATGGTCCTCGACGCGGACGGCTGGCCCGCCGATCTCCGCACCTCGGCCGACGGTCTGCTGCTGGGCGCGGCCCGGGAGCTGCTCACGAACGTGGTCAAGCACGCCGGCGCCGCGCACGCCGAGGTCTCGATCAGCTGGCGAAGCGGTACCGCCGTGCTGCAGGTGAGCGACGACGGTCGCGGAATGGGCGGGGTCGATCTGGCCCAGCGGCTGACCGAACGCCATCTGGGGGTGGCTTCCCGACGGATCCGGATCGAGGCCGCCGGCGGCCGGCTGAGCTACGCCGATGCGGTGCCGCACGGCACGATCGCCACCGTCGAGCTGCCGGCGCAGGCCATCGCCTCCTGAGCGCACCAGACCGGGTCCGCAGACGCAGCAGGGCGAGAAGTCGTCCCCCCACGACTCCTCGCCCTGTCCCGTCGGCGTCCGTCCCCTCCGGCCGCCCGACGTGCGCGGCGGAGCCGTCCCCCAACGGCGATCCGCCCAGTCCTGGGACCGTCCCCCGATCGGTCCCGTTCGGTGGCGGCCGTCCCCCACGGCCCGCCACCCTTGCTCGAGGCTCCCCCGTGCCTCGTCCCCCCACGTCGGAGCGTGATCCCCCCGATCACACCGGCCCTGCCGCTCCCCTTGCGGCTTCGGCCTGCTCGCTCCGACAACCACAACTCTGCCGGACCGACGCCGTCCGGGCTGTCGGCCGACCGGGTGACGCGGCGGTTGACGGGCGACCCACCGATCGGGGGATCAGCGGCTCGCCCGATACGTCGGCCGATCGGCCGGTGCCGGGCCCGAGCCGGCGGTGCGACGGTGGGGATGTCGCCGGCACGGGGCCGACGCAGAGCTTCGGAAGAAGATGAGAACGATGGACACCACGGTCATCCGCCGGCAGGTCGGGACCGACACCGAGCTCCCGGTGGCCGGCATCAGCGAGCACCGGCTGGACGGTTACCGGGCCGGAATCGATCAGGTCCGGTTCTGGGTCGGTGCGGGCCTGACGGCACTGATCGCCGCGCTGGGCGCCTTCGTGGGACTACTGCTGATCCGGCACGTGCTGAACGTCGCGGTCCTGGTGTCGGGGGAGCACCATCTGATCCCGGTGGACGTGACGGCGTACGCGCTGATCACCGCGGCGATCGTGATCGGCGCCTCGGCGCTGTACAACCTGATGCTGCACGTCGCCCCGCACCCGACCGCCTACTACGGCGCGCTGGCCGCGGTCGGCATCGCTCTCGCCACCCTGCTCCCGTTCACCGTGCCGGTGGCGCTGGTGTCGCAGATCGCGTTGGCCGCCTTGAACCTGGTGATCGGGCTGCTGATCGCCTTCTTGGTGCCGATGGCAGCGGTGGCAGCTCGACGCTGAGCGTTGCGGCGGTCAGCTCGCGGTGGTGAAGGTGACGACCACGGCGCGGTTCCTGGGGTCGGTGCCGGGCTCGACCAGCGGCTCGGAGCTGCCGTGGCCGACCACCTCGGTGATGTTCTTCGCGGGCACCTCGAGCTCTTTCAACAAGGCGGCCACCTCGGTCGCCCGCCGGGTCGACAGGTCCTTGGCGAAGTCGTTGCTGCTGCCGGTGCTGCCCGCGGTATGACCCTCGACGGTGATCGTGGTGCTGCCGGCGAGGTCGCCGACGCACTTCTTCAAGGCCTTCAGAGTCGCCCGCTTGTCGAGCAGGGCCGGCTGGTCGGCCACGAAGAGGGCGGGCGCCGGAAGGGTGCAGGTCCGGGTCCTGCCCTGCCCGGCGGTCGCGAAGTCGGCGTTCGGATCGGGTACGGGAACCGTGGTGCCCACCCCGGTCGCGGGGGTCGTTCCGGTTCCGTCGTAGAAGGTCACCTTCTTCGCACCGGCCGCCTTCGCCAGTCCTTCCCAGACCGCCCGCTGGTACCCGACCTGCAGCTTCGACAGCGGTCGTTGCGCGCCGGCCACCGGGGTGACGACGAAGGTGATCTCACGGCCCTTGAGGTTCGGCAGCGACTTGGCCTTCTTGGCGGCCTTGATCACGTTCGGTGGTGACTCGTCGAAGGCCAGCTCGCGGAAATCCACCGGACTCGCGGTGTCCAGCAGCGGCGAGAACACCCACACGGGTGCGCCCGCCGGCGAGTCGACCGCGTCCAAGCCCGCCAGCGCGGACCGGCCGCCGGTGCGTGCCGCATCGGTGTTGATGAGGTTCGTCACGGTGGTCGCGGCGGCGGCCGGTTCGGCGGTCAGGTCGACGTCGCTGCTGCTCGGCTTCGCATCGCCGGCCACCCGGACCCACTCCAGGCCCGAGCCGCTCTCGCCGAGTCGCGCCCACGCCGCTGCTACCGGCGCCGGTGCCACCACCTGCATCTCGTCGGTCGACCCCGCGGTGCTCACGACGCTGCCCTTGACCACCACCGGGGCGGTCGGTGTGGAGGTCGAGCCGGTCGGGTTCGGTGCATCGGCACCGCAGCCGGCAACGAGAACCAGCGGTAACGCCGCCAGGCCGGCCGCCAGCCGGCTACGGGTTCGGTGTCGGATCGAGGTCATGTTCCAGGCTAGGCAGGTCGGCACCTCGGACCTGAAATCCTGGCCGCCGATCGTGACCAATGCCTCAGCCACAGCCAGACCTGTGCCCGAACTGGTCGCGACCTCTGGGCCAGGTGGTCCGCTTCGAGGGTGGGAGAGCTGGCGGGGGGACTCGAACCCCCAACCACCCGCTTACAAGGCGGGTGCGCTGCCAATTGCGCCACGCCAGCACCGCGGGCCAGCGTAGCGACCCCGAGCTCCGCGGCGCAGGGTCAACGCTCGACGGTGCCGAGCCACCGGTCGAGGGTGCGCGCCACGGCCACGGTGTCCGCCCAGGGCACGAGGGGAGATTCCTGCTCGCCGGCGCGCAGGCACCGCATGACTTCCTGGGCCTGGAAGGTGTAGCCGCCGCCGGGCCACTGGGTGAGGAAGCGCTGCGGTTCGTCCTCGCCGTGCCGGTGGAGCAGCAGCTCCGCGGGCACGATGGCGTTCTCGTAGGTCAGCGAGCCGTCCTCGCCGAACACCTCGAGCCGGGTGGGCAGGTCGGTGAGCAGCGAGCAGACCAGGCTCGCGGTGGCCGGGGTCCCGGTGCCGGTCCCGTACGTCAGCGTGGCGGCGGCGTGCACGTCCACCCCGGTGGGACCGGAGAAGCCGCTGCCGGTGAGGCCGTCCGGTTCGCCGAGGAAGAGATCGCTCAGGTGGGTGGGATAGACGCCGAGGTCGAGGATGGCCCCACCCGCCTGAGCCGGGTCGAGCAGTCGATGGCTCGGTTCGCCGTCGAAGGCGAAGCCGAAGGACATCGCGACGTGGCGGACCGGTCCGATCTCGCCGGCGCGGACGAGCTCGACGCCTTGGCGCAGCAGCGGATTGGTCCTGGTCCACAGGGCCTCCATCAAGAACAGGCCGCGGTCACGGGCCAGCTCGACCAGCGTGGCGGTGTCGGCGGCCGAGGTGGTCAGCGGCTTCTCGACCAGCACCGACTTGCCGGCCTCCAGACACAGCCGGGCCGACGGCAGGTGGTCGTTGTGCGTTGAGGCCACGTAGATCACCTCGACGTCGGGATCGGCGGCCAGCTCCTCGTACGACCCGTACGCCCGCTCGACGCCGTAGCTGGCGGCGAACTCGTCGGCCGTGTGCCGGCGGCGGGAGCCGACGGCGACCAGCTCGGCCTCGTCCGGCAACAGGGCCAGGTCCCGGGCGAACACCGAGGCGATGTGCCCGGTGCTCAAGATCCCCCAGCGGATCGGGCGGAATTCGGTCTCGGTCACCCGCCCCAGTCAAGCGCACGGCGGACCGCGCCGACGAATGACATCGATGTGATTTGGCTTTAGCATGAGGCCATGGACCCGGCTTCCGACTCCGTCCGCGCCCCGCTGGCTGCGCTCAGCGACCGCGACGCCGAGATCCTGGCCTTCGAGCGGCAGTGGTGGAAGTTCGCCGGCGCCAAGGAGCAGGCGATCCGAGATCGGTTCGCGATGTCGGCGACCCGGTACTACCAGGTGCTCAACGCGTTGATCGACAAGCCCGAGGCGCTCGCCCAGGACCCCTTGCTGGTCAAGCGGCTGCGGCGGCTGCGCGCCACCCGGCAGCGCAACAGGTCCGCCAAGCGGCTGGGCATCGACCTCACCATCGACGCCTGATCGGACGGCGTCATCCGGGCCTGGCCGGGGTAGGCTGAGGGTCGCCAGCGAGATCTCTCCGACGAGGGGGAGGCGCCATGATCGATGCCGCGCAGTTCACCTCCTGGCTTTTCGTCGCCCTCCTCTTCGTCTGCGGTGGGGTGCTGCTCACGTCGCGGCGCAGTCAGGCCCTGGCCGATCGGTGGGAACAACTCGCCGCCCGGATGGCCGAGCACGCCGAGGCCGACGACGACGAGGACGCGTTCGCCCGGGCGGAGCTGCGGGAGGTGCTCCGGGAGGAGCGACTGCGCGCCGACCTGAATCGACTCCGGCACCTGGTCGCCACCGACACCTACATGTCGGCCACCCGCCAGCTGGCCAATCGGATCGCCTACCAGCAGGTGCTGGGGGAGTGCCGGACCTTCGCGCAGCGACCCGTGCTCGTCGCCCCCGACCGCTCCTGGGCCCTGGAGTCGGCCGACCTGTCGGCCACCCGGCAGATCACCGGGCCGGAGTCCCTCGACATCCGCTGGCGCTGATCCGGCCGACCAACCGTCGGATCCCGACGGTGATCGGCTGCTTGGGATAGGCCCGGTAGCCGCCGTCGGCGAGTCCGGCCCAGACCTCGAACACGTTGGCTGCAGCGAGATCGCCGGTCCGCAGCACCGACCACCCGAGACCGATCGCGTACGCCGGCAGGAACGGCAGGCCGAGACAGCACAGGTACTGCCAGCTGTGCTTCTCCTCGTGGTCCAGCAGCTCGGGGTGGCGGCGCGCCAGCTCGGCGAAGTCCGCGGACGTGAGGACAACGTCGCCGACGGTGAACGCGCCGGCGACCGGGAACGGCAGCCGGTAACCCTCGGCGAGGATCAGACCGCGCGGCCCGAGTCGCAGCCGGGCCCGGCCGAGCACGGCGACCAGCAGACCGAGCGGGGTGCTGAGATTGACGGCGTTGCCGGCCATCCGGATCCGGTGGGCCACCGTCGGTGCTGCCCGGGGGCCGGCTGCGGCCGTAGCGGATCCGGGCTCTCCCACACCACGCATCGTCCTCCATCCCGGACGCGGCCACGGACACAACCGTCTCGTATTGCGGACGACACGCCCAGGATGCGGACGCCGCCGTGCGTCGGCCGGGCCTGCCCGCCTAGGCTGGAGCGCGTTCATCCAGAGGGGACGAGGGACCGGCCCGTCGACTCCCCGGCAACCAGCTGAGCCCTTCTCAGCCCCGGTGCCAACTCCGGCGCGATCGAGAGTCGATCGCGACAGATGATGAAGGACCTGCTCATGACTGCGGTCAGCACCGAAACCGCCCCGGCCACCTTCCGTCCGGGAGCCTTCGGCCACGCCACCCACCTGGTCTGTCGGGCCTGCGGCGCGCACAGCCCCCTCGGCCCCTTCTACGCCTGCCTGGAGTGCTTCGGTCCGCTGGAGGTCGGCTACGACTTCCCGACGGTGACCCGGGCCGAGATCGAAGCCGGGCCCAAGTCGATCTGGCGGTACGCCCCGCTGCTCCCCGTGCCCGCCGACATCGCGACGTTCCGCTCCACCGACCCGGGCTACACCCGGCTGGTCGACGCCCGGCACCTGGCCGACGACCTCGGCCTGCGTCGGCTCTGGGTCAAGGACGACTCCGGCAACCCGACGCACTCGTTCAAGGACCGGGTGGTGGCCGTCGCCTTGTCGGCGGCCCGCGAGCTCGGCCTGCAGGTGCTCGCCTGTCCGTCCACCGGCAACCTGGCGAACGCGGTCGCGGCCGCGGCGGCCCGCGCCGGCATCCGCTCGGTCGTGTTCGTGCCGCACAACCTCGAGCAGCAGAAGATCATCGCGTCCGCCGTCTACGACACCACCCTGATCGCCGTCGAGGGCAGTTACGACGACGTGAACAAGCTCGCCAGCGAGATCGCCGCGGAGGAGGAGGGCTGGGCGTTCGTCAACGTCAACGTCCGTCCGTACTACGCCGAGGGATCCAAGACGCTGGCCTACGAGATCGCCGAGCAGCTCGGCTGGCGACTGCCCGACCAGGTGGTGGTCCCGGTGGCCTCCGGTTCCCAGCTGACCAAGATCGACAAGGGCTTCACGGAGTTGATCGAGCTCGGGTTGGTCGAGGGCAAGCCGTACCGGATCTTCGGGGCCCAGGCCACCGGTTGCTCACCGATCGCCCAGGCCTACCGGGCCGGCCATGACGTCGTGCAGCCCGTCCGGCCGGACACCATCGCCAAGTCCTTGGCCATCGGCAACCCGGCCGACGGCCCGTACGTGCTCGACACCGTGCGCCGGACCGGTGGTGCGGTGGCCGACGTCGACGACGAGGTGGTGGTGGATGGCATCCAGCGGCTGGCCCGGACCGAGGGCATCTTCGCCGAGACCGCCGGCGGTGTCGTGGTCGGGGTGACCGCCCAGCTGATCGCCGACGGCCTGCTCGACCCGGCCGCGGAGACCGTGGTGATCAACTCCGGCGACGGCCTCAAGACTCTCGACGCGGTGGCGGATAGGGTCGGTCCGAAGACCACGATCCCGCCTCGTTACGAGGCGTTCACGAGCTTTTGGAACGACACCGTTTGGACGAGCACCGACCGGAAGGGCTGAGCGCAGATGAGCGCAACCGTGCGGATCCCCACCATCCTGCGCAGCTACACCGGCGGGGCGGGTGAGGTCACCGCGGAGGGCTCGACCCTCGCCGAGGTGCTCGAGTCGCTGGAGGCCGCTCACCCCGGTCTCAAGGCCCGCGTGCTCGACGACACCGGCGCGCTGCGCCGCTTCGTGAACATCTACATCGGCGACGACGACGTGCGATTCGTCGGTGGGCTCCAGGCCCCCGTCGCCGACGGCGCCAAGATCTCGATCATCCCGGCGGTCGCCGGCGGCTGACTCGTGGAGTCACCGCGATCGTCGTGTGGATAACTCCCGACGTGGTCGGTGGCTGTCCGATCGACCCGGCACGATGGGGTCATGGAAGCGATCGTCGGCGACACCGACCAGACCAGTGCTGCCGACCCGACCAGGGCCGGTGAGCAGACCAGTGGTGCCGCCCTCCGCCGCGTCATCGCGGCGATGGCCGGTCCCGACGCTCGACCGCGGCCGGACCAGGAGCGAGCGGTCAGCGAACTCGTCGACCACGGCCGCCGGGTGCTCGTCGTGCAGGCGACCGGCTGGGGCAAGTCGGCGGTCTACTGGGCCGCCACCGCGGCGCTGCGGCAGCGCGGGGCCGGGCCGACGCTGGTCGTCTCGCCCCTGCTGGCGCTGATGCGGGACCAGATCGCCGCCGCCGAGCGCGCCGGACTGCGGGCCGCCACGGTCAACTCGACCAACGTCGACGACTGGCAGCAGGTGCTCGCGGCCGTGCAGGCGGGAGAAGTCGACGTCCTGCTCATCTCACCCGAGCGTCTCGCCAACCCGGCGTTCGCGGCCCGGCTGCCCGACCTGCTCGGCAGCTGCGGGCTGCTGGTCATCGACGAGGCGCACTGCGTCTCGGACTGGGGTTTCGACTTCCGGCCCGACTACCAGCGGCTGACCCGGACGCTGCTGGCGCTGGCTCCCGGCACCCCGGTGCTGGCGACCACGGCGACGGCGAACGAACGGGTCACCTCAGACGTGGCCGGTCAGCTCGGGTCGGAGACCGTCACCCTGCGCGGTTCGTTGGCACGTTCGTCGTTGCGGCTCGCTGTGGTGCCCGGTCTGTCCGCCCTCGAGCGCTACGCCTGGCTGGCGGAGGCGCTGCGCAGCCTGCCGGGGTCCGGCATCGTCTACGTGCTGACCGTGGCCGAGACCGAGCGCGTGGCGGGGTTCCTCCGCAGCCTCGGCATCGACGTCGCGGCCTACTCCGGGCAGAGCACCAACCGCGAGGAGCTCGAGGACCGGCTGCGGCGCAACGAGGTCAAGGCCCTGGTCGCCACGTCGGCCCTCGGCATGGGCTACGACAAGCCGGATCTCGCGTTCTGCGTCCACCTCGGTTCGCCGGCGTCGCCGGTGGCGTACTACCAGCAGGTCGGTCGGGCCGGCCGGGCGCTGGCCGACGCCCGGGCCGTCTTGGTGCCGGCGGAATCCGACGAACGGATCTGGGAGTACTTCGCCACAGCCGGGATCCCCGACGACGCCCAGATGGAACAGATCCTCGACGTCATCGCCGAGGAGCCGCAGAGCGTACCCGGGATCGAGTCGGCCACCGGGATCCGGCGGACCCGGGTGGAGGGCATGCTCAAGATCCTCGCCGTCGACGGTTCAGCCGAACGGCTGCGTGAGGGCTGGGTGGCCACGGGTCGTCCGTGGTACTTCGACCCGGCCAAGTGGGACGCCCTCCGGGCGGTCCGGGCGGCCGAGGCGGACCTGATGCGGCGGTTCGCCTCGGGTGCCGGGTGCCTGATGGAGTTCCTGCAGCAGGCGTTGGACGATCCTGATCCGGGCCCCTGCGGGCGCTGCTCGGTCTGCACCGGCGAGCTACCCGAACCCGGTGAGCACCCCGGCGCGGACAGCGTCGCGGCGGCGACCCGGTACTTCCGCGGACTCGACGTGATCGTGGAACCGCGCAAGTTGTGGGCCGCCGGACTTCCGGACCGCAAGGGCAAGATCGCCAACTTGTCGGAGGGGCGCGCGCTCGCGTACGCCGACGACCCGGCGTGGAGCAGCGGTCTGGCCTCTTGGTGGCGCCGTGACCAGCCGGCGCCGCCGGAGCTGCTGGCCGCGATGGTGGACGTCCTCCGCCGCTGGTCATCGTCCTGGCAACGGCCGGTGGCGGTGGTGCCGATGCCGTCGCGGCGCTTCCCGCTGCTGATCGGCTCCGTGGCCGAGCACCTCGCTCAGATCGGTCGGCTGCCGCTGGTGGAGGCGCTCCGGGTCAGCGGACCGGCGCCCGACTCGGACTCGGCATCGGCGGTCCGGGCCAAGGACCTGCTCTATCGGACCGAGCTCGTGCCGGGGGTGTCCTTCCGCGGCCCGGTGCTCCTGGTCGACGACACGATCCGGAGTCGTTGGACGGTCACCGTCGCGGCGGCGCTGCTGGCCGACGCGGGAGCCACCACGGTGCTGCCGCTGGCCATCCACCGGTTGCCGTGACGCAGCCCGCCCACGGCTCGCCTAGGGTGACCTCCATGAAGATCCTCGTGGGCTACATCCCGACACCGGAAGGGCTCGCGGCCATCGACTGGGCGGTCGAGCACGCGCTGCTCACCGACGGCGAGCTGGTGGTCGTCAACACCGGCAAGAACGGGGACTACTCACACCCGCAGTTCGCCTCGGCCCAAGACGTCGACGCCCTCGAGGCCGAGTTGACCGAGAAGGGCATCGGCCACGAGATCCGGCGCCCGACCGACGGCCTGCCGGCAGCGGACAGCATCTTGTCGACGGCTACCGACATCGGCGCCGACCTGATCGTGATCGGGCTGCGGAAGCGCAGCGCGGTCGGCAAGCTGATCACCGGTAGCTCGGCGCAGGCGATCCTGCTCGGAGCCGACTGCCCGGTGGTCGGCGTCAAAGCCGCCAGGTAGGGCTCAGCGCGGGAAGTCCTTCACCCGCAGGACCCGGTAGTTGCCGTCCTCGTCGACGTAGCGGACGTCGAGACCGGCCGGTGGCGCGTCGATCACAGGCGGCGGGACCGGATCGGACGGTGCTGACGACGGTGCTGTGGACGGTGCCGTGCCGGGGGTGCGCTGGGACGGTGCGGCCGGTGGTCCGGCGGTCGATCCGACCGAGGGTGTGGGGGAGGAGCTGCGCCCGGGGGAGGGCGCAGCCGGATCAGGTTTGGGAGACCTGATCGCAGCGCACCCGGAGAGAGCGATCGCCATCCCGACCACCGCGCACATCATCCTGAGGGTGGATGTATTTCCGAAGCGCCGCATCAGTGTAGAGGCTACCGAGCCCGCACAACTAATCGACTCGCCCAACGAGCCTCCGGATCGAACGGCGACTGCGTTCGACCGCTACCGGATCCGTAGTGAATCGCCGAGAAGGCGGCCGGATCCGGGGATCGGCCTAGTCGAGCTGGGCGAGCAGCGGCCGGCAGCGCTCCAGGTCGTCGGCGCCGGCCAGGTCCGGTAGCGAGCAGAAGACGGTGCCCACGCCCTGCGCGTGCAGCTCGCGGTAGCGCCGAGCATGATCGGCCGCGACCCCTGCGTGATGGCGGGCGGCGTAGCTCGTGGCGGAGACGCGGCCCCGGAGTCGTTCGACCCGGTCGGCGGCGTCGTCTCGATCCCGGCCGATCACCGGCAGATCCAGCACTGTCACCTCGACCTCGGCCGGATCGCGCCCCAGCTCCGCGCAGTGTCGACGGAGCACCGCGATCTTGCCCGGAAGGGTGCCCGGGTCCGACGTCACGTTGCAGCCGTCGGCCTGTGCCGCCGCGATCCGCAACGTCTGCTGCTCGCCGGACCCGCCGACGATGATCGGGATCCGGCTCTGCGGACGCGGATAACAGGTCGTCTCCGGCAGCTCCGCGTACCGGCCCTCGTACCGTTTGGTGCCGGGTGCCCAGAGGCCGCGCAGAATGTCGATCGTTCGCCGGAGCTCGGCGTGACGGTCGGTGGTGCTCGGGAACGCCAGCCCGTACGCCTGGTGCTCGCGCTGCCACCAACCCACCCCGAGACCGCAGAAGGCGCGCCCACCGCTGAGACAGTCCAAGGTGGCGACGGCTTTGGCGACGATCCCCGGCGCCCGGAACGTCACCGGTGACACCAACGTGCCGAGCCGCAGCCCGGTGTCTTGGCCGGCGAGGAAACCCAGGCTGACGTACGGCTCCGGGATCGGGTCCCAGGCCCGCCCGACCTGCGGGATCTGGATCAGGTGGTCCATCAGCGCCAGGCCGTCGAAGCCGACCTCGCGGGCCGCGGCGGCGAGGTCTGCCAACCACGGCCCGGGCCGGTCGCCCCAATCGAAGCGGGACACCTGCAGGATCACCCGCGGCCCCGGTCGGTCCGGCACCGCCCGGCTCGGCACGGGAGCCACGACGCCTGCCGGGGTCGGGTCGGCCGACTGCCCGACCCGGAGCACCACGTCCCAGCCCTCGGCCGCGATCTCGGCGTCGAGGCCCGCCACCTTCTTCAACTGTGCGGTCAGCGCCGGCGCCGGCACCGGCCGGTCCCGGCGGGCGTTCCGCTCGCGACAGAGCCGCGGATCGGTGTCGACGATGACCAGGACCGCCGGCAACCCGGCGTCCCGGGCCCGGGCGAGGTAGGACCGGCGTCGCCCCGGTTCGAGTCCCAAGGTGTCCAGCACCGTCGGCAGCCGGCGGCCGATCCGGATGGTGGCGATCCGGTCCAGCAGCTCGAACGCGTCGGCGGTGGCCTCCAGGTCGGCCGGTCCGCTGCCGACCACGGCGCGCAACGCGTCGGAGGACACGACCTCGGTCCGCCGGTAGTGCTCCGCCGCCCAGTGCGACTTGCCGGATCCGGCGGCGCCCGCGAGCACGATCACCGCCGGATCGGGCAGCGGCTCCGCGGACATGGTCGCAGTCTGACAGCCTGGGCCCATGACCGACCGAACCGCGGTGCAGAGCTGGCTGACCGACATGGACGGCGTGCTGGTGCACGAGCAGCAGCTCATCCCCGGCGCCCGCGAGTTCCTCGCGGCGTTGGAGCGCCACGGCCGCCCGTTCCTCGTCCTGACGAACAACTCCATCTTCACCGCCCGGGATCTCCGGGCCCGGCTGCTGGCCAGCGGGATCGACATCCCGGAACGCTCGATCTGGACCTCCGCCCTGGCCACGGCGCAGTTCCTCGGTGACCAGACCGACAGTGGCTCCGCGTTCGTCATCGGCGAGGCGGGTCTGACGTCGGCCCTGCACGACGTGGGTTTCGTGCTCACCGAGAGCGATCCGGACTACGTGGTGCTCGGCGAGACCCGTACCTACTCCTTCACCGCCATCACGAAGGCGATCCGGTTGATCGAGAACGGTGCCCGGTTCATCGCCACCAATCCCGACGCCACCGGGCCGTCCCCTGAGGGCCCGCTGCCCGCGACGGGTTCGGTGGCCGCGTTGATCACCCGGGCCACCGGGGTCACGCCGTACTACGTGGGCAAGCCCAATCCGTTGATGATGCGGTCGGCCCTGAACGCCATCGACGCGCACTCCGAATCCACCGTCATGATCGGGGACCGGATGGACACCGACGTCATCGCCGGGATCGAGGCGGGCATGCGTACGGTGCTGGTGATGACCGGCTCGACCCAGCCGAGTGCGATCACGTCGTTCCCGTACCGGCCGACCTGGGTGGTCGACTCGATCGCCGACGTGGTGGGCATGATCGAGCAGCTGGCGCCGACCGAACAGGAAGAACTCAGCGCCGACTGACCGGCCCGGACGCCGGTCAGCGCAGGATCTCGTCCCGGACGCCGACGAAGTCGGCCAACTGGGCCGGATCGGGCACCGCGGTCGGCCACCCCTGCGCCGGCCAGCTGGGCGGCAGCTCCCGTTCGTGCCAGAACCCGACCCGCCGGAGCTCGCTGCCCGCCGGATCCGGGGTGCGGTCCCGGACGACGTCGACGACGCGTTCACCGACGCCCGGGATCGACACCGAGACCGAGGTCGCATCCGCCGGCAGCGCGGCGAAGTTGGTGATCACCGTCGCCTCCCGGCCGGCGTCGCGCAGGGACGTCGGCCACACCCGCAGATCGCTGCACAGGCACTCCGAGGACCGCTGCGACGTCAGCGAGCTGGCGACGATCCGGGCCCGGAGTCGCTGACCGTCCACCACCAGCACCGGCCCGCTGGCGACGACGGCGTTGTAGCTGATCGGCGTCGAGGGGTCGGCGAACGGAGCGCCGGTGGCCAGCTCGAGGCCGGAGCCGGCACTCAGCGAGGTGATCAGCCACTGCAGCGAGGTGATCCGCCGCCGGGCCGTGACCTGGACGATCTCGATCCGGAACCGCTGGCCGAGGTAGGCGGTGTCGCCCAGCAACCGGCGGGTCGCCGGTGACGGATCGGGCGGCCGGGTCAGGTCCGTCGGACGGGCTGCGCGTGGGACCTCACCGATCTGGTTCACACCGACGTCGCCGAACACGGGGACGGAGGCGATGTCGACGTCAACGGTGGCGACATCGACCGGCAGCTCGGCGAAGGCGACCTGCAGCAGGGCGGTCTGGCCGATCCGGAGCGCCCGCTGCACCCGCCAGATCGGGGTGCACAGGCACCGCCGGGAGATGTTGCGATGCACCAGCGGCCGATAGAGCCGGCGCCGCTGCTGGTCGATCAGGAAAAGATTCGTGTTGCCCTCGTCGAGCCGGTGCAGTCCGAGGTTGACCGTCGAGGAGACGACGTCGCCGGGACCGAGTCCCGGTGCGCGCAGCGGCGTGACCGACCAGTCCAACACCGTGCCGCCGGCGATCCGGCGCACCGCGTGCACCGCTATCCGGATGGTGAGCCCGGTGCCGTCGGCGGTGGTCCACACCTGCTCACCGACCACCGGCAGCGCGGGATTGACCGAACGCCCCGAGTCGGGCACCCGCGGCTGCCCCGGCAGGGGTTGGTCCTCGGGCGGCTTCGTCGGTGCGGGGGCCTCGTCGGTGTCGCGGCCGAACAGACCGGGTTCGGGAGCCCCGACACTGCACCCGGCCGTCATCGAGAACGCGACCACGGCCACCAGCAGCGCGCTCAGCAGCCCGCGACGTTCGTGCTGCCACCCGCGCCGGCGCGCCATGGTCGCATCGTACGACCGGGGCCGCCACCGGCCGGCTCACCGGTGCAGGCTGATCGGTGGCGGCTGCTCGGTGCGGGGTTAGTCCGTGCTGGGACGGTCGCCGCGGGGCATCAGCAGCACCCCGACCAGCAGCGCGACGGTGGTGACGGCGACGCCGACGAAGACCCAGCCGAGCGCGGCGTCGATCGCCGCAGGGGGGATGTCGGACGAGCTGACCGCCTCGGGACCGGTCAGCCGGCCCGCCAGCACAGCGTTGCCGATGGCACCGAAGACCGCGATGCCGATCGCGCTGCCCATCGAACGGGCGAACATCGTGGTCCCGGTGACGACCCCGCGGTTCTGCCACTCGACCGCGTTCTGCGCCGCCACGAGGGTCGGGCTGGCGACGAGTCCCATCCCGAGGCCGATCACGAAGCAGAACACGCCGACCTGCCAGACGGCGGTGGCCGGAGAGATCGTGAGCAGCGTGCCGGTGCCGACCAGCGCCAGCGCGGTGCCGATCAGGGCCGTGTTGCGGAACCCGATCCGCAGGTACAGCCGACCGGCGACGGATGCCGCGATCGGCCAGCCGAGCGTCAGTCCGCCGAGGGCCAGGCCGGCGACCAGCGCGCCGGTGCCGAGGACCCGCTGCACGTACAGCGGGATGTAGGAGGTGAGGCCGATCAGGATGACGCCGACCGCCGCGCTCGAGATGACGGTGGCGTTGATCAGTCGGTGCCGGAAGATCCAGCCGGGCAGCATCGGCTCGGCGGCTCGCCGTTCGACGAACCCGAACGCGACCAGCAGGGCCACCCCGGCGCCGATGGTGAGCAGGCTCGGCCACGACAGCCACGGCCACAACAGCCCGCCCTCGAGGAGGGCGAAGATGACCAGCGAGGTGCCGAGCACGAGGAGCACGGCGCCGGTGTAGTCGATCTCGTGGTCGGTGCGCCGCACGTCCTCGGTGAAGTGCCGATTGAGCATCCAGAACGCCAGCAGGCCCAGGGGGATGTTGATGAAGAAGATCCAGCGCCAGTTGACCAGGTCGACGAAGAGGCCGCCGAGGGTGGGGCCGACCACCGACGAGGCCGCCCAGACACTCGCCACGTAGCCCTGCACCTTGGCCCGCTCGGCGACGCTGTAGAGGTCGCCGATGATGGTCATCGAGGTGGGTTGGACCGCTCCGGCCCCGATGCCCTGCAAGGCCCGGAACGCGATCAGGGCCGGCATGCTCCAGGCGATCCCGCAGAGCACGGACGCGATCACGAAGACCGCGATGCCGATCAGCATCACCGGTTTGCGGCCGATCAGGTCGGAGAACTTCGCGAAGATCGGGACTGTGACCGCCTGGGTCAGCAAGAAGATGGAGAACAGCCAGGGGAACTGGCTGAACCCGCCGAGATCGTCGACGATCGAGGGGACGGCGGTGGCCAAGATGGTGGCGTCGATGGCGATCAGCCCGACGCTCAACATGATGGAGCCCAGCACCGGTCCCCGCTCCGATCGCAGACCGACGCCGGCGCGAGTGATCTCGGACTGGGCCATGACTACCGGCAACCGCATTCGCGGACTATCCATTCCCTGATCCGGTCAATTGGCGGCCGCTGTGCGACGGGGATCCGCTTCGGCGGAGAAACGTGGCAGCGGGCGTCGCGGACTTCCCGGGCGTGGCGGGGCGTGGCGGGGCGCGTTTCCCCGCCAAAGCGGAGAGACGGGAGTACGGGCTGGTCGAAACTCCGGATGGGCGGAGTAACGCGCGTACGGAAGAGACGAAACTCCGCTTTGGCGGAGTAGCGCGGTCTAGGGGCGGAAGTCCGCTTCGGCGGAGAAACGCGGTCTCGGGTGGGGCGGAAGTCCGCTTTGGCGGAGTAGCGCGGTCTCGGGTGGGGCGGAAGTCCGCTTTGGCGGAGTAGCGCGGTCTCGGGTGGGGCGGAAGTCCGCTTTGGCGGGGAAACGTGGCTATGGCACCTGCGGAACAACGCTCCGGCGGGGTGGCGCAGCCCAGCCGGCGGCTGGACCAGGTGTTTGCACTCGTAGGGGTCGAGTGCTAAAACTGACTTAGCACTCACCGTAGGAGAGTGCCACCTCACCAAGCGGTGAGATCTCGGCCGAACTGGTCACCGAGACCAGCACCGGGATCGTCCGTCGCGGGCATCGCTGGCGGGGGTATGACCCAGGACGCCAACTAGCCGGTGCGACAGCGCCGGCACGCGGGAGGACTCGCGCAGAACATGCCCAAACTCATTCAGTTCAACACCGAGGCGCGTCGTGGTCTCGAGCGGGGGATGAACCAGCTCGCCGACGCCGTCAAGGTGACGCTCGGCCCCAAGGGCCGCAACGTCGTGCTCGAGAAGAAGTGGGGTGCTCCCACCATCACCAACGACGGTGTGAGCATCGCCAAGGAGATCGAGCTCGAGGATCCGTACGAGAAGATCGGTGCCGAGCTCGTCAAGGAGGTCGCCAAGAAGACCGACGACGTCGCGGGCGACGGCACCACCACCGCCACCGTGCTGGCCCAGGCCATGGTCCGTGAGGGCCTGAAGAACGTGACCGCCGGCGCCAACCCGATGTCGCTCAAGCGTGGCATCGAGAAGGCCGTCTCCGCGCTGGTGGCCGAGCTGGCCGCCACCGCCAAGGACGTCGAGACCAAGGAGCAGATCGCCGCCACCGCGTCGATCTCCGCCGGTGATCCCAGCGTCGGCGAGATCATCGCCGAGGCCATGGACAAGGTCGGCAAAGAGGGCGTCATCACCGTCGACGAGTCGAACACCTTCGGCCTCGAGCTCGAGCTCACCGAGGGCATGCGGTTCGACAAGGGCTACATCTCGCCCTACTTCGTGACCGACACCGAGCGCATGGAGACCGTGCTCGACGATCCGTACGTGCTGATCGTGAACTCCAAGATCAGCGCCCTCAAGGACCTGCTGCCGGTGCTGGAGAAGGTCATGCAGTCCGGCAAGCCGATCGTGGTCATCGCCGAGGACGTCGACGGCGAGGCCCTGGCCGCGCTGATCGTGAACAAGATCCGTGGCACCTTCAAGTCCGTGGCCGTCAAGGCCCCGGGCTTCGGTGACCGGCGCAAGGCCATGCTGACCGACATCGCCATCCTGACCGGCGGCCAGGTCATCTCCGAGGAGGTCGGCCTCAAGCTCGACGGCGTCGGGCTGGAGCTGCTGGGCACCGCGCGTTCGGTCGTGGTGACCAAGGACGAGACCACCATCATCGAAGGTGGCGGCGAGTCCGATCAGATCGCGGGCCGGGTCAACCAGATCCGCAACGAGATCGAGAACTCCGACTCCGACTACGACCGGGAGAAGCTGCAGGAGCGGCTGGCCAAGCTGGCCGGCGGCGTTGCGGTGATCAAGGTCGGCGCGGCCACCGAGGTGGAGCTCAAGGAGCGCAAGCACCGGATCGAGGACGCCGTCCGCAACGCGAAGGCGGCCGTCGAGGAGGGCATCGTCGCCGGTGGCGGCGTGGCTCTGCTGCACGCGGCCCAGAGCGTGAAGCTCGACCTCGAAGGTGACGAGCAGATCGGTGCGCAGATCGTGCTCACCGCGGCCGAGGCGCCGCTGCGTCAGATCGCCTTCAACGCCGGCCTCGAGGGCGGCGTCGTGGCGGAGCGGGTGCGTAGCCTGCCCGCCGGTGAGGGCCTCAACGCGGCCACCGGCGAGTACGAGGACCTGATCAAGGCGGGCGTCATCGACCCGGCCAAGGTCACCCGGTCGGCGCTGCAGAACGCGGCTTCGATCGCGGCCCTGTTCCTCACCACCGAGGCGGTCATCGCCGACAAGCCGGAGAAGGCTTCGCCTGCTCCGGGTGGCGACGGCGGCATGGGCGGAATGGACTTCTGAGTCCGTCTCTGCCACAGCTGTGAACGAAGGGCGGTCCCGAACGGGGCCGCCCTTCGGCTGTCCGTGGGCCCGGCCGGACGCCGCCCTCAGACAACCCAGGGCTCGGTGGTCCGGTTCACCGGCCGACCGGTTCGGGCCAGGTCCTCGATGAGGTCCACGGCGAGGCCGGCCCCGCCCAGGGCCGTGAGCTCGGTCGCGAGCCGGCTGGCCCGGGCGGCGTAGCTGCCGTCGGCGAGCACCCGGCGGACCGCGTCGGCGACGGCGGCCGGGCGTGGGCGTCCGGTCCGCAGATCCACCCCGGCGCCGGCCCGGGCCACCCGCCGGGCGTTCTCCGGCTTGTCGATGTCGCCGCCGGCCACGACCAGCGGAACGCCCGCGGCCAGCGTCTCCAGCAGCGCGCCCCAGCCGCCGTTCGCGACGACCACGGCTGCCTGCGGCAGCACGGCCGAGAAGTCGACGAAGTCCACCACGCGGGCGTTGGCCGGCACCGGCCCGCCGATGTCGGCGATTCCCCGACGACCCGTCGTGGCCAGCACGTCCACCGGCAGCCCGGCCAGTCCCTCGAGGGCCGGCCGGAGCAGATCGGCCGGATCGGTGTTGTGCGTGCCCTGGGTCAGCAGCACCAGCGGCCGCCCGCTCCGCATCGGTGGCGGCCCTGGTTCGGAGCGCCCGGCCACCGGAAGTCGACCGACGAAGTGCATGGCGCTCGGCAGGTCGCCGCGAGCGTGTTCCAGTGAGGGTGCACCCGTCAGCAGCGACAGGTACGGCGAGTAGAACGACGCACCGAACGGCCCTGGCGTGGGCGGCAGATCGAGCTCGTGCCGGATCCGCTGGTAGCGGCGCTCGAGGCCGCTGGTGAGGATCGCGAAGCCGCGTCGCAGGCCGCGATCGCGGTGCCGGCCCAACCGGCCCCGGGCCGGGGCGACGTTGAGCCCGGGGGGCGGCAGCTCCTCGCTCAACACGTTCGGAGGCAGCGCGTTCACACTCGCCCAGGGCAGCCCGCGCAGATCGGCGGTCAGGCCGGGCCCGAGGGTGAAGACCTCGCCGACCAGCACGTCGGCCGGTTCCTCGGCGAGGGCCGCGTCGAGGTCGGCGACCTGTCCGGCGGCGGTGCCGAGGAACGCCTCCCGCACCAGCGCCAGCGAGCGCCGAGTGCTGGATCCGCGCACCCGCGGGAAGGCGGCCGTCGGATCCTCTTCGTCGAAGTCCGTCGCGGCCGTCCAGGGCACCGGTACGGCTCCGAGCCGGGCGAAACGCTCGCGATAGCGCGCGCCGGTGTGCACGCGCGTGGGATGTCCGCGGCGGACGAGCTCGGCCACCAGTCCGGTCAGCGGACCGACGTGACCGGCCATCGGCACCACTGCGACCAGGACCCGCACGGGCTCATGATCCCCGACCGATCCGCGCCGGGAACGCCCGGTGGTCCGACGTCGGACGGCGGCTCAGCGCCGGAACACGTCGAAGAAGCGTTGGGCCAGGTCGGGGTCGCCGGAAACCTCCAGCCGGCCCGACGGTCACGGTCAGGTCGCCCGCGCGCCCGGGATCCACGCTGGTGCGCAACGCGAGCACCAACGCGTCGACGCTGAGCTCGCCGGAGTCCGGCAGCGGCCGGCGCCGGCCCCACCCCGACAAGGCGATCAGGACCGGTTCGCAGGGCTGGCCCTCCTCGGTCAGCTCGTAGGCCGCGGTGCGGGCCGGGGGGCCGAGCCGGCGCCGGCGCACGATCCCGCTGCGGCCGAGGTCCCGGAGTCGCTGGGACAACACGTTCGCGCTCACGCCGGCCAACCCGGCCTGCAGGTCGCTGAAGCGCTTCGGTCCGAGCAGCAGCTCCCGGACCACCAACAGCGCCCAGCGCTCGCCGACGACGTCCAGCGCACGGGCCACGCCGCACGGATCGCCGTACGCGCGAGAGGTTGTCGACAGGCTCAGTTGATCCTGAACTAGGAGTAGGTTGTCCTGAAAGCGTAATCGATCGGCAGGAGGACATCATGCGGCAGATCCACGTGTTCGAGAACGTCACGCTGGACGGCGTGATGCAGGCGCCCGCAGGCCCGGAGGACGGATTCCCGTTCGGCGGCTGGTTCGGCCCGTACGCCGACGCCGTCACCATGCAGCCCGGCATCGAGGGCGGCCCCGGTCAGTTGCTGCTCGGCCGCCGGACGTACCAGGAGATGGAGCGCGGTTGGCGGCACGGACCGGCCGACAACCCCTTCACCGCGATCATGAACGCCGCCACGAAGTACGTCGCCTCCCGCACCGTGACCGGACCGCTCGACTGGGAGAACTCGGTCCTGCTGTCCGGGGACGCGGTCGAGGCGATCGCGCAGCTGCGCCGCACCGACGGCCCGGCGATGACCGTGCTCGGCAGCGGCTCGCTGGCCCGCGCACTGCTCGCGGCAGGTCTGGTCGACGGGGTCACGCTGCTGATCACCCCACTGGTGCTGGGCACCGGGATGCGCCTGTTCGAACCCGGGTTGCCGCACCGCCGCCTCGACCTGGTCTCCAGCGTGTCGTCGGGTTCGGGCGTGATCGTCGCCAGCTACCGGATCGCGGCCTAGCGGCCGGTCCCGGGGCCGTACGGTTGCGCTATGACGGCCCGCGAACTGCTCGAGCGCACGGCACTGTTCGTCAACGGTGCGTCGCGAACCGGGGCCAAGGCGTACCCGGCGGCGCGTGAGGCCCTGCTGGCCCGCGGCCTGAACCTGCTCCGCTGCGAGGCGGTGAAGAACCCCGACAGACTGCCGGACGCGGTCCGGCGGGCGGTCGCGGACGGCTGCCGGCTGATCGTGATCGGTGGTGGTGACGGCACCGTCGGCGGCGTCGCCGGGGTGCTGGCCGGACTCCCGCCGGACGTCCGTCCGGTGCTCGGCGTGCTCCCGCTCGGCACCGCCAACGACTTCGCGCGCACCCTGGAGATCCCGAAGTCGCTCGACGCGGCGGCGAACGTGCTGGCCTTCGGCAAGATCGTCGACATCGACCTCGGACGCGCCAACGACCAGCCGTACGTCAACGTCGCCTCCCTCGGGCTGTCGGTCGGGTCGTCGAAGGCGCTCAAGCCGGGTCTGAAGCGGGTGCTCGGCCCGGTCGCGTACCCGGTCTCGACGGTGGTCGCCTACGGCCGGCACCAGCCGTTCTCGGTGCGGCTGGAGTTCCCGGACGGGGACCATCCGAGTCAGGACCTCACCGACCTGCTCCAGGTGTCCATCGGCAACGGGCGCTACTACGGCGGTGGCCAGAAGATCGCCCCGAACGCGGAGATCGACGACCACACCCTCGACATCTACCTGATCAAGACGGGCCGGATCCGGGACCACCTGAGCTGGGGTCGGCTGCTGCGGGACGGCACGATCGTCGAGCACGACGACGTCCAGCACCTCACCACCCGGGCGCTGCGACTCCTCAGCGACAGCGAGCAGCCGGTGAACCTCGACGGGGAGATCGCAACGTCCACCCCGGTCGACTTCCGGGTCGACCAGAACGCGTTCGAGGTGGTCGTGCCGCAGCACGTCACGCACGTGCGGCACGACTCGGACCAGCGCTACGACGACGGCAGCAGCCGCTCCACGAACGACTCGTAGTCCGCCAGCTGGGTCCGGTCGGGGACCGGGGTCGGCCACTGCGCCGTCGTCCAGCCGGCGGGCGGCTGGTCCTCGAGGTACTTCCAGGTGTCGACGGCGGCCCGGCGGGGCGGACCCAGCCGGGCGGCGCCGTCGAACGCCGGGGTCACCGGTAACCGCCAGACCGTGCTCGCCGTCGGCAGCAGCACGTCCACCCGGGTCGTCCCGGCCGGCAGCGCCGGGAAGACGGTGGTCACCGACGCCTGGCCGCCGGGCTGCCGCAGGCTCGAGGCCCACAGCCCGAAACCGGTGCACAGGCAGTCGACGTAGCGACGACCCAGCAGCTGATAGGTCAGGTGCAGCGCCGACAGGGTCCGGTTGCCCACCTGCAGCTGCGGGCCGCTCGCGGTCGACGGCACCACCGGCGGCGGGTCGGCCCGCTCCGGCTCGGTCACCGGGGGCCCGGTCGGATACACGTTGTAGGTCAGCGGAGGATTGGCCAGCGAGCGCAGCGTCCACCGCAGGGAGGTGAAGTTCGGGCCGACCTCGATCTCGTCGATCTGGATGCTCTGCACCCGTTTGGGCCCGCGTCCCTCCGGCTGGCTGAAGTGGAACGGTGGTGCCAGCGGAGCGGTGTCCTCGGCGTCGCGCAGCAGGTCGGTGGGCGCGGTCGCGGTCGGCACCTGACCGGCCGGGGTCACGGGCACCCGGGAGAAGACCGGCAGGGTGTTCAGACTGACGTCGACGGCTGTCGTCGACGCCGGCAGGTTCGGGAAGCTCGCCTGCAGCAGTCGGGTCTCCCCGACCCGCAGGCCCAGCTGGATCACCCAGGGCGGAGTGCACAGGCAGCGGTTGAACTTGCGTCGGCTCGCGTGCTGCAAGGGCCGGTAGACCTGCCGTCGACCCGCGTCGAGGAGCACGATGTTGACGTCCCCGCCGCTGGTGCGGCCCAGTCCGAGGTCCACCCAGCTCGGGATCCGCTGGCCCGGCTCCAGACCCGGGGCGGACAGCGGGGTGATCGACCAGTCCAGCACCGTCGCACCGGCCGTCCGGCGGACCGCGTGGACCGCGAAGCGGCTGGTGAGCCGCAGGCTCTCACCGCTGGTCCAGACCGCCTCGCCGGCCACCGGGAGCTCGGGGTTGGTGGGCTCCAGAGCGCGGTCCTGGGGGCTGGGGAAGTCGTTCGGCAGTTCCGAGCGGTCGACCGGCGGCTGGCTCTGGAACAACCCGGGCTCGGAACTGGAGTACGAGCAGCCGCCGACGAGGATCGCGACGAGGAACAGAGCGACCGGCCACGTCCAGCGGAGTCGACGCCGACCGCCGGACCGGGAGTGCGCGACCCGCGACCGCATGCTCGATGGTAGTCCGCGACGCCATGCTCTCGATGCGCGAAGATGGGCCTGTGGCGGCCACTGCGAGGTTCCCCGTCGTCGACGGACACAACGATCTGCCCTGGGCGATGCGCGGGGTCGGGTACGACTTCGCCGCCGCCGACATCGCCGAGCCGCAGCCCCAGCTGCACACCGATCTGCCGCGGCTCCGCCGGGGCGGCGTCGCCGGTCAGTTCTGGTCGGTCTTCGTGCCCTGCACCTTGCGTGGCTCGGCCGCGGTCACCGCCACCTTGGAGCAGATCGATGCCGTCTACGACATGATCGCGCGGTATCCCCACGACCTGGCTCTGGTCACCACCGCCGAGGGGCTGGAGATCACGGTCTCAGGCCGGCGGTCCGATCGCCAGTCTGATGGGCGCCGAGGGCGGGCACTCGCTGGACAACTCGCTCGGCACCCTGCGGACCCTCTACCGACTCGGGGTCCGCTATCTGACGCTGACCCACAACGAGAACACCGACTGGGCCGACTCGGCCACCGACGAGCCGCGCGCCGGCGGTCTGACCGCGTTCGGTCGGGAAGTCGTCCGGGAGATGAACCGGCTCGGCATGCTGGTCGACCTGTCCCACGTGTCGGCGGACACGATGATCGACGCGTTGGACGAGACGGCGGCGCCGGTGATCTTCTCGCACTCCTCGGCCCGGGCGGTCTGCGATCACCCCCGCAACGTCCCGGACGACGTCTTGGCCCGGCTGCCCGAGAACGGCGGCGTCTGCATGGTCACGTTCGTGCCGGCGTTCGTCAGTCCGGTGGTCCGCGAGTGGCAGCTCGGGCTGGAGGACGCGGCCACGGAGCGCCGGGGTCGACACCCGGGATCTGGACGCACTGGGGCGCTACGTCGCCTCCTATCGGGTACCTCGGCCGAAGGCGACCGTGGCGGACGTCGTGGCGCACTGCGAGCACGTCCGCGACGTGGCCGGGATCGCGCACATCGGCATCGGCGGCGACTACGACGGCGTGGACGTCCTGCCCGAGGGTCTGGCCGACGTGGCTTCGTACCCCGTGTTGACCGCCGCCCTCGCGGACCGCGGTTGGAGCGAGGCCGACCTGACCAGGCTCGGTTGGCGGAACGTGCACCGGGTGCTCGCCGAGGCGGAGCTCGTCGCCGCCGAGCTGCGGGACCGCTGCGGCCCGTCGTTGGCCCGGATCGAGGACCTCGACGGGGTCGGCCGGACTGCAGAGTCAGCCGGCGATCCCGAGCGAGCCGGAGGATCCGCGTCGGCGAAGGAGGAGGGATGAGCGGACGACGCTTTTCCGTTCGAGAAGACCGACGACGCCGCCGACTGGAGCGGATCCGTAGGTTCGCGGACAACACGTGAGTGGGCTGCTCGAGGTCGAGGTGCTGCACGCCGCCGACGCCGAGCGCGCCGAGGCGGGCGGGGCCGACCGGGTGGTGCTGGTCGGCGACGTCGAGAGCGGTGGCCGGTCCCCGGAGCCGGCCGTCGTGGGTCAGGTCCGCCGTGCCACCGCGCTGCCGCTGCGGGTGCTGCTGCGCCTCCGGGAGGGGTACGGCACCGACGGCGGTGAGGCGGTGCGGCTGCACGGGTTGCTGAGCAGCTACCGGTCGGTCGGTGCCGACGGCGCCGTGCTGGGTTTCCTCGACGCACACACCGAGGTCGATGCCGCGGTGGTGGCGGAGATCGTCGGCCCCGAGCCGGACTTCGGCTGGACCTTCTCCCGCGCCGTCGACGCCTGCATGTCCACCGACCGGGCGTGGCGCACGCTGCGCGGGCTGCCCGGACTCGACCAGGTGCACACGGCCGGCTCGGCCCGGGGGGTCAGCGAAGGGCTCGACGAGCTGGTGTCCCGGGCGAGCTCGGATCCGTTCGCCCGGCGGCTGATCATGGCCGGCGGCGGGCTGCTGCCCGAGCACGTGCCCTGGCTGGTCCGAGCCGGTGTGCGTGCGTTCCATCTGGACGCCCAGGCCCGGCCGCTGCAGTCCTACCGCACCTATCTCGACGCCGAGCTGGTCCGGACCTGGCGGGAGCTGATCGACGATGCCGTCGACCGGGCCGGTGCCGCGCCGCGGTGACGATCTTCATCGACCGGCCCACCTGGCCTGGTCACGGCCGGCTCTGGTCCCACCTGATCAGCGACCGGTCGTTGCCGGAGCTGCACGCCTTCGCCGCCGACCTCGGCATCCCGCCCCGGGCGTTCGAGCGGGACCACTACGACGTCGTCGCCGACCGGTTCGACGCGGCGGTCGCGGCCGGTGCCGTCGTCGTCTCCAGCCGGGAGATCGTGATCAGGCTGCAGGCCGCCGGACTGCGCCGACGCAAGCTGTCCCGGCTGGCGACCGACGACCGCCCGGACGGGGATGAACCGGTTCGCTGAGGGGTTGTCCGAGCGCCTACTCTCATCTGCGGGTGCGCACCTGCGATCCATCGAATGACTGGAGGAGCCATGTCCGGCTGCGAGCATCTCGAGGCCCAGCCGCTGACTGCGGTCGACGTCGTGCCCGAGTGCGTCGACTGCGTCGCGGTCGGTGGCCGTTGGGTCCACCTCCGTCGCTGTCTGACCTGCAACCACGTCGCCTGCTGCGACTCCTCGCCCGCCCGGCACGCGACCGCGCACTTCCGGGCGACCGGCCATCCGGTGATCACCTCGGCCGAGCCGGGGGAGCGCTGGCGCTGGTGCTACGTCGACCAGGTCGGCGCGTGACGGAGACCGACTCCGCCGCCGCCACCACCGAGCGCGAGCACCGGCCGGTGCTGCTGACCGTCGACGACGACGTGTCGGTGTCGCGGGCGGTGGCCCGGGACCTGCGCCGCCAGTACGGCCAGGAGTTCCGGATCATCCGGGCGAGTTCCGGGGACGAGGCGTTGGATGCGATCCGTGAGGTCGTCCTCCGCGGACAACAGGTCACGGCGATCCTGGCCGACTACCGGATGCCGCGGATGAACGGCATCGAGTTCCTCGAGCGGGCGATGGACCTGGTGCCGCAGGCCCGGCGGGCGCTGCTGACGGCGTACGCGGACACCGATGCGGCGATCTCGGCCATCAACGTGGTGGACATCGACCACTACCTGCTGAAGCCCTGGGAGCCGCCGGAGGAGAAGTTGTACCCGGTCGTGGACGACCTGATCGCCTCCTGGCGGCGTGACGGCCGGGCCGCCGAGAACAAGATCAAGATCCTGGGCCATCCCTGGTCGCCGCGCTCCTACGAGGTCCGCGACTTCCTGGCCCGGAACCAGGTTCCGTACCGCTGGTACCGGATCGACGAGGCCGAGGGTCAGCGGCTGCTGAGCGCAGCCGGTGCCGACGCCAAGCAGGCCCCGGTGGTGATCACCGCCGCCGGCCGGCCGTTGATCCGGCCGAGCCTGACCGAGCTCGCCGACGCGGTGGGTCTCAGCACCAGTCCCGGCATCGACTTCTACGACGTCGTGATCGTCGGTGGCGGCCCGGCCGGACTGGGCGCGGCCGTGTACGCGGCCAGCGAGGGTCTGCGTGCCGTGGTGATCGAGTCGAGTGCGCCGGGCGGACAGGCCGGGCAGAGCTCGCGGATCGAGAACTACCTCGGTTTCCCCGACGGGGTCTCCGGCGGCGCCCTGACCGATCGGGCCCGCCGCCAGGCCGTCCGGTTCGGGGCGGAGATCATCACCGCCCGCCGGGTCACCGGATTGGCCGTGAAGGGCCCGGCCCGCGAGCTGACCCTCGACGACGGGTCGGTCATCGGCGCGCACACGGTGGTGCTGTCCACCGGGGTGAGCTACCGCCAGCTGGACGCCGCCGGGGTCGACGACCTGGTCGGGCGAGGGATCTACTACGGCTCGGCGGCCACCGAGGCGGCGGCCTGCCAGGACCAGCACGTCGTCATCGTCGGCGGCGCCAACTCGGCCGGCCAGGCGGCGGTGTTCTTCTCCGCCCACGCCTCCAAGGTCACCCTCGCCGTCCGGGGCGACTCGCTCGAACGGTCAATGTCGTCGTACCTGATCGAGCAGATCGGCACGATCGACAACATCGAGGTGCGGCTCCACACCTCGGTCTGCAAGTGCGAGGGTGACGGGCACCTGCAGTGCGTGACGTTCGTCGACGACGACGGCAGCCAGCAGGTCGTCGACGCCGAGCACCTGTTCGTCTTCATCGGGGCCGCGCCGCTGACCGATTGGCTGCCGCCGGAATTGATTCGGGACGCGGGAGGTTTCATCGTGAGTGGGCCCGAACTCCTGCGGCCCCAGCGCCCGCCCGGCTGGGATCTCGACCGTGATCCGTACCTGCTGGAGACCAGCGTCCCCGGCGTCTTCGTGGCGGGCGACGTCCGATCGCAGTCGGTCAAGCGGGTCGCCTCGGCCGTCGGTGAGGGCGCACTCGCCGTCACCTTGGTCCATCGGTATCTCGCCGAGCAGTAAGTCCTAGCGGTAAGAAGGAAGCATGACCGAGAACTTCGAGTCGGACTCCGACTCCGGTGCCGAGACGGCTGCGGATCCCACCGCGGTGCCCCGGCTCAGCCCGGAGGAGCTGCGGACCCTGTTCCTGTTCGAGGCCCTGGAGCCCGAGCAGCTGGAGTGGTTGGCCGCCAACGGCCGCACCGAGACCCGGACCGGCGGCAGCGTCGTCTACGGGCAGGGTGAGGACGCGACCTGCATGTTCGTCCTGCTGTCCGGCACGATCGCCCTGCGGAAGCTGATCGAGGGGTCGGAGGTCGAGACCACCCGGACCGACCAGCGCGGGGTGTACGGCGGTGCGACCACCTCCTTCGTCCGCAGCTCGGAGGCTCCGGCGTACCAGACCTCGATGGTCGCGATCACCGACGCGGAGTTCTGGGTGATCGAGGCGGACGCCTTCGGGCAGAAGTTCCGCCAGTGGTTCCCGATGGCGATGCACATGCTCGAGGGCCTGACCATGGGCTGGCGCTCCAGCCAGGTGCTGATCGCCCAACGGGAGCGGCTGCTGTCCCTGGGCCGGCTGGCGGCCGGACTCACCCACGAGCTGAACAACCCGGCCTCGGCCGCCGTCCGGGCCACGGCCTCGCTGCGGGAGAAGGTGTCGCACATGCGGCGCAAGCTCGCGTACCTGACCAACAAGAAGATCGACCCCGAGCTGTTGTGGAAGCTGACCGAGCTGCAGGAGGCGGCGGTCGAGCGGATCGCGAAGAACGGTCGCGACGACCGGTCCGCGATGGAGGTCGCCGACGCCGAGGACGCGTTGGGGGAGTGGCTGGAGGACCGTGGCGTCGGGAACGCGTGGGACCTCGCGCCCACCTTGGTCGCGGCCGGCGTCGGTGAGGACTGGTTGACCGAGCTCGAGGGCATGTTGCCGAACGGGGTGTTCGCCGACGGTGTCGGCTGGGTCACCTACGCCCTGGACACGGAGTTGTTGATGATGGAGATCGAGGACTCGACGGACCGGATCTCCCACCTGGTCAACGCCGCACGGCAGTACTCCCAGCTGGACCGGGCGCCGCACGCCGACGTCGACCTGCGCGAAGGGCTGAAGAGCACCCTGGTCATGCTGCACCACAAGATCGAGAAGGCCGGGGTGACGCTGCAGAAGGACTTCTCCCCCGACCTGCCGCTGGTGCCCGCCTATCCCGGCGAGCTCAACCAGGTCTGGACCAACTTGATCGACAACGCCGTGGCCGCGATGCCCGACGGCGGCACCCTCACCGTCCGTACCGCCTTGGACGGCGACCGGGCCCTGGTGGAGATCTGCGACACGGGGGTCGGGGTCCCCAAGGAGCTGCAGGGCAAGATCTTCGAACCGTTCTTCACCACCAAGCCGGTCGGCGAGGGCACCGGGTTGGGGCTCGACATCTCCTACCGCGTCATCGCCCAGCGGCATCGCGGCGACCTCCGGGTCGTCTCCGTCCCGGGTGACACCCGCTTCCAGGTCCGGCTGCCCCTGGTCGAGCCGCCGTCGATGGGCTGAACCGGCCTCGCGGCCCGGACTGCGTTTCTCGGCCGTAGCGGAGTTTCGTCGTACGGGGTGGGGCGTTTCTCCGCCGTAGCGGAGTTTCGTCGTAGCGGGGGTGGGGGGCGTTTCTCCGCCGTAGCGGAGTTTCGGCACGCCACGCCTGCGAGCCGCCGCCGGCAGCGCTCAGGCCGCCAGGGCGGCGGGGAGCTCCTCGCGGTGCACCACGATCAGCGAGGTGACGGCCCGGGTCAGGCAGACGTAGAGCCGCCGCAAGCCGGTGATCTGATCGGCCTCCCCGGCGACGAGGGCGGCCGGCTCCAGCAGCACGACGTGGTCGAACTCGAGACCCTTGGCCAGCGACGCGGGTACGAGGTCGACCCGGGTGCTGAAGTCCGGCGGCTGGTCGCCGAGCAGGTCGTAGCGGATGTCGACGGCTTCGAGCCAGCTGCGGACCTGCGGTACGGCGGCGTCGGCGACGATGACCCCGACGGTTCCCTCGCGGTCCATCGCCTCCCCGACCGCGGCCATCAGATCGGCCTGCAACGGTGCGGTGTTGCGACGCAGATCGAGCTCGCCGCGGTGCCGGCGGACCGAGTGCGGTGGGGTCAGGGCCGGCGCGATCGTCGGCAGCAGCCGGGCCGCGAAGTCGATCACGGCGCCGGGCACCCGGAACCCGGCGACGAGCTCGGAGATCTCGGCGTCGCCGTGGCCCAGATGAGCCAGGGAATCCGGCCACGACCGGGTGGCCCACGGCGTCGTCGCCTGCGCGAGGTCACCCAGCACGGTGACCGATCCCGTGCTCGCACGTCGGCCCACCGCCCGCAGCTGCATCGCCGAGAGGTCCTGGGCCTCGTCCACGATCACGTGCCCGAGGCTCGGCGTCCGGCTGAGCAGATCGGACACCTCGTCGATCAGCACCACGTCGGCGAGGGACCAGCGGGCCGCCTTCACCGAACGGGCCGGCTTGGTCGCCAGGATCATCCGCTGCTCCTCGGGATCGAGGATGCCGTCGGCCTGGGTCGCCAGGAACTCGGCGTCGGTGAGCAGCCGGAGGACGAGCTTGGCCGGATCGAGAGCGGGCCAGAGCTGCTCCGCGTACGCCTTCACGGGTCGGCTGCGGGCCACCGCGTCCTGCACCCGGTCATCGGGTGAGTCCCCGGCCGCCTCCATCCGCAGCAGCACCCGGTGGGCCAACCGCTGGGGCAGCATCGCCCGACCGGCGGCGTAGCGCACTCCTCGGCGCCGCAGCTCGTCGAGGATCTCGCTGACCAGGTATCCGGCGACCCGCCACTGGTACGCGCCGCGCGGCACCACCAACGACTCCGTCGGCTCACCCAGGTGACTCCAGACCGCCCGTCGGAGCACCGCCGCCATCCGGGCGTCGCCCTTGATCAGCGCGGCCGGCACCGCGTCCAGACCGCGGATCTCCGCCCCGGTCGCGGAGCTGACCAGCGACGAGACGGTCGCCTGGGTGGCGTCGATCTCACCGAGGGCGGGCAACACGTCCCCGATGTAGGACAAGAAGCTGTCGTTCGGCCCGACCACCAGCACGCCCGACCGCGCCAGCTGATCCCGGTAGGCGTACAGCAGGTACGCGGCGCGGTGCAGACCGACCGCGGTCTTCCCGGTCCCCGGCGCACCCTGGATGCACACCGAGCGGGCCAGCTCGGTCCGCACGATGCTGTCCTGCTCGGGCTGGATGGTGGCGACGATGTCGCGCATCGGGCCGGTCCGGGGGCGTTCGATCTCGGCCTCGAGGATGTCGGAGGCGCCGCCGGTGCTCGCGGGGCCGACGAGGTCCTCGTCCTCGTACGCCGTGAGCACCCCGCTGGAGAACCCGAACCGGCGGCGGTGCCGAACGCCCATCGGTTCACCGGGACGAGCCTGGTAGAACGGCCGCGACATGGCGGCGCGCCAGTCGATCACCATGGGCTCGCCGCCGGCCTCGCCGGTCACGTGCCGCCGACCGATGTAGAGCGTCTCGTCGGACTCGGCGCCGAGGGTGCGGGCGTAGTCGAGCCGGCCGAAGAACAACGGCACGCTCGGGTCGTCCTGCAGCGCCTTCATCCGGCGGTAGAGGACCTGCTTCAGATGCTCGGTCGAGACGTGGTCACCCCCGATGGCGGTGAGCCCCGCCGTGTGCTCCCGCATCCGCTGCAGCGCGGCCCGGGAGTCAATCAGGTGCTGTCGTTCGGCGATCAGGGTCGGGGTCAGGGCGGGGCCGGCCTCCTCGGACGACCTGCTCGCCGGCTCGGGCCTGGAACCAGGCACAGTGCAGCCTCCGATCACTCGGCGGGGTTTGAGGAGCCGGGTGAGGCTATCAGTCCAGCCGAACCGGGTCACCAGGTTTTCCGGGGGCTCCCGAGGGCTCGAGCCGATCAGCAGCGCCGGTCCGTACGCTGACGCGGGTGAGCGAAGACATCGGCCGGGTGTTCCAGATCCCCGACGACCCCCGGGACCGGCAGCGTCGAACCCGTCGGGCGGTGCGGGTGATCCTCGTCGACAGCGAGCACCGGACGCTGCTGTTCGAGGACAGCGACCCCGGGGTGCCGGGGGTCACCTGGTGGGTCACCCCCGGCGGCGGGATGGACCCCGGAGAGACCGAACGGCAGACGGCGGTCCGCGAGGTGGCCGAGGAGACGGGTCACCTGCTGAGCGAGGGCGACCTCGTCGGTCCGCTGGCGTCGCGCCGAGCCGTGCACGGCTACTCCGACCAGATCCTCGACCAGTCCGAGGTCTTCTTCCTCGCGACCGTGTCGGCCTTCGACATCGACATCTCCGCCCACACCGAGGAGGAACAGCTGACGCTGCAGGGCCACCGGTGGTGGACCCGGGCCGAGCTGGAGGCCACCGACGCGTGGATCTGGCCGGCCCAGCTCCTCCGAGTCTGGGACCGGTCCGGCGACCCGGGCCAGCCGCCGCTCGATCTCGGTCAGGACGAGTCGGAGTCCACCGTCGCGGTGTAGACCTGTTCTCGGCCCGACTGCTGCGGCAGAGCCGGGCCACGTCGGGACGAACAGCGCCTGACCCGGCTCGATCCCCGGCACCCGAACCTGTGCGGACCGGCCGAAGTGGAGGAAGATGGAGGCCACACCGTCGACGGCGGAGGAGGACACATGTCGAAGCGACTGGTGGTCGGGATCGACGGCTCCGACGAGAGCGCGGCCGCGCTGGCCTGGGCCGTCGAGGACGCGCGGCGTCGCGACCTGAGCGTGGAGCTGGTGCACGGGCTGGCCATCCCCGTGGTCTCCGACGCGTACGGGATGGTGATGACGCGTCCCGACATCGACGAGTTGTGCCGGTACGCGGAGGGTCTGCTCAGCGCAGCCGCGGCGGCGGCCCGCAGTCTCGACGACGGCATCGAGGTCAACACCCGACTGCTCAACGGCCCGCCGGCCGGTGTCTTGATCGAAGCGTCCAAGGAGGCGGCGGGACTCGTCGTCGGCAACCGGGGGGTCGGCTCGATCGGCTCCCGGATGCTGGGTTCGGTGGCGGTGCGGGTCGCGGGCAAAGCCTGTTGCCCGGTGTACGTCATCCCGGGCTCTTTCGACCCGGTGGCCGCGTCCGGCGACCCGGTGGTGGTCGGTCTCGACGGCTCCGAGTACGGCGACGCCGCCCTGCGGCTGGGACTCGACGAGGCGCGCTGCCGCGACGTCGGACTGCGGGTGGTGATCGCCTATCACGTGCCGTGGCTCGCGCGCCCGACCGAGCCGGCCCTGATCGCGGAGTTCCGGACCTCCGAGGAGCTGCTGGCCCGCCGCACCGCCGACGAAGCTCTGGCGCGGGTCCGGGTGCCGGCCGACTCCGAGACCCTGGTGGACCTGCAGCTGGTGGATGCCCATCCGAGCGAAGCGCTGGTGGCGGCCGGCAAGGAGGCGCAACTCACCGTGGTCGGCTCGCGGGGCCGATCGGCGATCAGCCGGGCGCTGCTCGGTTCGGTCAGCCGGGCGGTCCTGATCGAGGCGACCCGGCCGGTCGCGGTGCTCCGGTTCCCGCCGAAGAAACGCTAGGTATGCCCGAGCTTGCGAGGCACCCCAGTGCGAGGCGGCGTCTGGAGGCGAATCCGCGCGAGCGGCGAGCGGACAATTAGGGATCGCGGATCAGGGGGCAGGTCATGCAGTGGCCGCCGCCGCGACCGCGACCGAGCTCGGCCCCGACGATGGGGAGCACCTCGATGCCGGCCTGTTTCAGAAGGCGGTTGGTGTAGGTGTTGCGGTCGTAGGCCATCACCACCCCCGGCTCCAACGCCACCAGGTTGTTCCCGCTGTCCCACTGCTGGCGCTCGACCTCGTACGCGTTGCCGCCGGTCTCGATCACCCGCAGCGCGTCGAGGCCCAACGCGTTGGCGACGACCTCCAGGAACGGCTTGTTCTCCTCGATCACCCGCAGACCGGGAGGGGAGTCGTCGGGCAGCAGGGTGAACGGCACGATGTTGTCGACGATGTCGGGGTAGACGGTGACGCAGTCCCGGTCGGCGAAGGTGAACACGGTGTCCAGGTGCATCGCGGCCCGCAGCCGCGGCATGCCGGCGACGATCACCCGCTCCACGGCCTGCTGCTCGAACAGCGTCACCGCGAGCTGGGTGACGGCCTGCCGCGAGGTCCGCTCGCTCATCCCGATGATCACCGTCTTGTTGCCGGGGACGAGCACGTCGCCGCCCTCGAGGCTGGCCATCGCCCAGTGCAGCTCGGGGTCCCCCCACCACACGTTGGCGCCGACGAAGTCGGGATGGAAGCGGTAGATCGCCTTCATCAGCAGCGTCTCGTCCAGGCGGGCGGTGTAGAACAGCGGGTTCAAGGTGACGCCGCCGTAGATCCAGCAGGTGGTGTCCCGGGTGTAGAGCGTGTTCGGCAGCGGCGGCATCAGGTACTCCCAGACCCCGCGGGCCTCCCGCGCGAGCCGGATGTAGTCGCGCCGGAACGCCTTGGGCAGATCGATCGTCGACAGGCCGCCGATCAGGTAGCGGGCCAGCTCGCGCGGCTCGAGATCGTCCAGGAACGCCCGGGTGTCGGCGACCAGCCCGATCCCCACCTCGTTCGGGATGATCTTGGCGTCCAGCAGCCAGGTCCGGGCGGCGGCATCGGTCACGGTCTCGGTGAGCACGTCGTGGAGCTCGACCACCTCGATCCCACGCGCCGACATCTGCCCACAGAAGTCGGCGTGGTCACGCTGGGCGTTCTCGACCCAGAGCACGTCGTCGAACAGCAGCTCGTCGCAGTTCGAAGGCGTCAGCCGGTCGTGCGCCAAGCCGGGCGCACACACCAGCACCTTGCGCAGTCGGCCCACCTCGGAGCTGACGCCGTACGTCGCGGCCGGATTCGTGTCGCTGATGATGAGCTCCTGATCGCCGGGATGTCTCGACCCAACGTACGACCTCCCTGCCTCACTCGGGAACGAGGATCCGCCGCCCGGTGACCGCGTGGGTGAGCCCGATCGCCACCATCACCAACCCCGAGACCACCAGGGCCGGCTCCAGTCCCACGGTGTCGAACGCCCAGCCGGCCAGCATCGAGCCGATCGCGACCGCGACGCTGACCACCATGTAGAGGAAGCCCATCACCTCACCACTCACTCCCTCGGGGCTGTTGAAGTGGATCGTGGTGCTCTCGGTGAGCCAGATGATCTCCCAGGCCGCGCCGATGAGGGTGACCGCGACGAGGTCCAGCCACAGGGTGTGGGACACCGACAACAGGATCAGCAGCGCGCCGGAGGCGATCAGGCCCACGGCGAGCACCCGGATCGCGGCCAGCCCGCGCTTGTGCAACCAGGTCACGATCGGGTTCCCGATCAGACCGCCGAGGGCGATGCCGGCGAGCAACAACCCCACGTACTCCGGGCCGTCGCCGTGGTCGGCGGCGATCACCGGCATGATCTGCTCGATCGGTCCGACGAAGACGAAGAAGGTCAACGCACCCGTCAACAGCATCCGGAGCAGCAGCGACTGCCAGGTCGCCTGGACGCCCCGGCGCAGCCCGCCCTTCTTCGCGTCGGCCGGGGCCGGCGGGTTGGTCACCGGCAGCTTGATCACCGCCACCAGCACCAGCGCCATCAAGACGGTGTTGACGGCGAAGGCGGCGGCGACGCTGAAGCTGGCGACCAGCAGGCCGCCGACGGCCGGACCGGTGAGCCGGGCCAGGTTGAAGGCGGTCGCGGAGTACGACAGCGCCGAGCGCCGCACCGGCTCGGGCACCAGGTCCGGTCCGATCTCGGCCAGCACGGGGCTGCGGAGACTGTGGGGCAGGGCGGCCAGGAAGATCAACACGTAGATCTCGAGCGGCGAGATGATTCCGTCGAGGGAGAGCAGGGTCAGCAGCGCGACCGGGACGAGCTCGGCCACGGTGAGCCAGATCAGCAACCGTCGCCGGTCCACCCGGTCCGACAGCCAGCCGCCGAACGGCGAGGCGATCAGACTCGGCCCCTTGGCCACCGCGGCCAGGATGCCGACTTGGATGGCCTGCCCGCTCAGCTGGTAGAGCAGCCACCCGGCGGCGACCGTCTTCATCCAGTTCCCGCCGCTGGACAGCACCCGGGCCACCAGCAGCCACCGGAACGCGGGGTAACCGAAGGGGGAGTTCGTCATGGTCGCTCGCATCGTACGGAGCGAGCCGGTCGCGCGCGGAACCGGCTGCAGCCGGCCCCGCCGAACGCCGTGCTACCCGATCTGGTGGGCCGCGGCCAGCCGCCGCAGCTCCAGGTGCCGCGGAGACGGGGTTCCCAGGTGGAGGTCCCAGATGACCAGCTTGCGCGGCTTACCGGTCAGCGTCATGTACTCCAGCACCTGACTCATCCGCGGGAAGGTGTTGATGAGCACGACATCCGGCACGACCTTGTCGATCAGTCGTCCCCAGCCGGTGTCGATGTCGGGCACGGGCTCGCCGTCTCGCTGCGCCCGGAGCGCCGCCAGCTTGAGGTCGAGGCGCCGGAACGCCATCAGGGTCAAGGTGACCGAGGCCAAGGTGATGGCCACGAAGACGGTCAACACCACCTCGGCGGCCGGTCGGGCCCAGCTGTCGACCACGACGTAGGTGAAGGTGTCGAGGATGTAGATCAAAAAGACCCCGAGGACGCCCCAGTAGAGCGCGAACTCCAGGCAGATGCGGCCGTGGAGGTTCAGCGGCTTGTTGCTGTAGTCCCAGAACACCGACTTGAACGCCTTCTCCATCACGAAGCTCGCGATGTACTCCAGCGTGGTGCACACGACGATGCTGAGCCCGAAGATGAGCAGCGGGTTCGCCAGATGGGGAAGCAGGATCAGACTCACCACCACGCCGCCGAACCCGTAGATCGGACTGAGCGGCAGATAGAGCAGCCCGCACCGCGACTCGACCACGCCCTTGTACTCCCGGGCGTAGCAGAAGATCATCTCCACGATCACGCCGTACACGCTGTAGATCAGGAAGAGCCAGAGGCAGAAGTAGAGGTACTGCCCGAACCACCCTGCGTACATGTCGACGTCCCCTCGCTCGCGTGCTCTCAGCCTCCGCGGAGTCGAGGGGATGCACCAGCCGGGAAACGGGCGGGCGGGTGGCCGGGTTTCTGGTGGTGGCTACTCGGCGAGGGCGTCGTCGGCGTCGAGGATCCGGTAGCCGTATCCCTGTTCGGCCAGGAACCGCTGCCGATGGGCGGCGAAGTCGGTGTCGACGGTGTCGCGCGCCACCACGGCGTAGAACCGGGCCGTGACCCCATCGCTCTTCGGTCGCAGCAGGCGCCCCAACCGCTGCGCCTCCTCCTGCCGGGAGCCGAAGGCGCCGGAGACCTGGATGGCCACCTGCGCGCTCGGCAGGTCGACCGAGAAGTTGGCGACCTTGCTCACCACGAGCAGGTCGATCTCCCCGGTCCGGAACGCCTCGTACAACTTCTCCCGCTGCCGCACGGTCGTCTCACCGGTGATCACCGGCGCATCCAGCCGCTCGGCCAGATCGGCCAGCTGGTCGACGTACTGCCCGATCACCAGCGTCGGGGTCCCGCGGTACTTGCCGACCAGCTCGACCACGACCTGGGTCTTGGACTCCGCGGTCGCCGCCAGCCGGTACTTCACGTCGGGTTCGGCCACCGCGTACGCCATCCGCTCGTCGTCGGTCAGCGTGACCCTGACCTCGACGCAGTCGGCGGGTGCGATGTAGCCCTGGGTCTCCAGGTCCTTCCACGGTGCGTCGTAGCGCTTCGGCCCGATCAGCGAGAAGACGTCGCCCTCCCGGCCGTCCTCGCGGACCAGCGTGGCGGTCAGACCCAACCGGCGGCGGGCCTGGAGATCGGCCGTCATCCGGAACACCGGGGCCGGCAGCAGGTGGACCTCGTCGTAGACGATCAAGCCCCAGTCCCGGGCGTCGAACAGCTCCAGATGCGGGTGGATGCCACCGCGCTTGGTGGTGACCACCTGGTAGGTCGCGATGGTGACGGGGCGGATCTCCTTCTTGGCCCCGGAGTACTCACCGATCTCCTCGGCGGTCAACGAGGTCCGGCGGAGCAGCTCGTCGCGCCACTGCCGCGCCGCCACGGTGTTGGTCACCAAGATCAAGGTGGTGCTCTGGGCGTGGGCCATCGCGGCCGCCCCGACCAGCGTCTTGCCGGCCCCGCACGGGAGCACGACGACTCCGGAACCCCCGTGCCAGAAGGAGTCGGCGGCCATCGACTGGTAGGGCCGGAGCTGCCAGTCCCGCTGGTCCAGGCTGATCGGATGCGCTTCGCCGTCGACGTACCCCGCCAGGTCGTCGGCCGGCCAGCCGAGTTTCAGCAGCACCTGCTTCAGGTGACCGCGCTCCGAGGGGTGCACGACCACGGTGTCCTCGTCCAGCCGGTTGCCGACCAGACCCTTCACCTTCGCGCTGCGCAGCACCTCGGTGAGCACGGCCCGATCGGTGCTGACCAGCACCAGACCCTGGGTGGGGTGCTTCTCCAGCCGCAACCGGCCGTAGCGGTCCATCGTGTCGGCCACGTCCACCAGCAGCGAGGACGGCACCGGATAGCGGCTGTAACGGAGCAGGGTGTCGACGACCTGCTCGGCGTCGTGCCCGGCGGCCCGTGCGTTCCACAGACCGAGCGGCGTCAACCGATAGGTGTGGACGTGTTCGGGCGCCCGTTCGAGCTCGGCGAACGGGGCGATCGCCATCCGGCAGGCGTCGGCATCGGGGTGGTCGACCTCGAGCAGCAGGGTGCGGTCCGACTGCACGATCAGCGGACCCGGATTCGGGCCGGGCATCAGCGGCGCCGACCCGCCCCGACGGTCGACGCCGGACTGCTCGCGGCGGCACTCGGACCCGTGGCCGGTTGTTCCGGGTCGGCCGAACCGGTGCTCGCCGACGGCTCCGGACCGGCTGGGGCGTCCGGGCGGGTCAGCACGAGTGCCGTACCCGTCCGGCTCTGGTTCCCGGCCGCGTCGACGGCTCGGACCACGACCACCTGGTGGGAGCTGTCGTCGTTGAACCAGTCGAGCGTCACCTCGGTGTCGCTGGTGTTGCGTACTTCATAGCCGTTCAACCACACCCGGTAGCCGATCGTTCCCTCCTGGTCCGGAGCGGGACTCCAGCCCAGCTGGACCTGGTCGGGATCGGCGGTCCGGACGGCCAGGTCCTCGACCGGATCCGGCGGCGTCCGGTCGTCGGCCGAGCCGGCCTCGAACGGGGTGCCGCGGGGAGCCGCCGGGGTCGATTCGGTGGGTGCGGCCGGTGCCGCGGGCTCGGTGGCATCGGCCGTCGGATCAGTGGTGCCGGCTGCGGCGCCGGCGGGCGGGGCCTCGACGCGGTCGTCGCGGCCGCTCGTCGCGCTGTCGGCCGGGTCCCCGGTGCTCTCGTTCTCGTCCGTGGTGGCGTCGTCGGGGTCGTCGACCGGCGTGGTCCCGGTGACGCGGGAGGTGCTGCTCGCGCTGGGCTGTGCCGATCGGGCGGCGACCGAGGCCTGATCGGTGGCCGTCCCCCGGTCTGTCGTGACACCGGACCGCACCAGCGGCAGCTCGCTCGCCGGGGCCGGGGCGGCGACCCGTCCGACGGAGGCGATGCCCGGTACGAGGTAGAGCGCAGCCACCCCGAGTCCGCAGACCCCGAGAACCATCATCCGACGAAGGAAGACGGCCCGCATCGGGTCAGTCTAGTTCTCCGGGGGCGTCCGCACGGGCCAAAACGACGCGAGCCAACGGAATTGTCAGGACCCGCGCCGAGGACGGGTCGACGGCGCGCAACCGGCCGCCGGTGAGGTCGAGCGGAGTGAGCAGTCGCTCGGTCTCCTGGCCGTCCTCGGTGACGTAGCGAACGGTGACGGGCCGGCCCGAGCGGACGGCACTGTGCAGCCGGTACACGTTCTCGGCGACCGAGGTGGGTTGGTCGGGCGTCGTGGCCGTCGGTGAGTCCCGCGCCGCCAACAGGACCGAGGCGAGCTCCTCGGCGGTCGGCGGTTCGGTCGCCGTGCGGCTGGGCGTCGGGGCCCGCAGCGTCGGCTTCGCGTTCGGGCCCCGATCGGACGCGGGACGGTCCGCGGCCGGGTGGAGCTGTAGTCGTTCGAGGAAGGCGTAGACCTCCTCGCTGTCGGCGTCGGCGACCAGCACGCTCGGACCGATCTGCCGCAGTCCCAGGGCGCCGGCCTCCGGTTCGGCCAGCAGGCCGGCCAGGCCGGGCCGGGTCGTCGATGCTCAGGTAGGTCGCGGCGGTGCCGACCCGGATGCTGCCGTGCTGGCGGGCGACGTCGGCGATCAGGTAGCTGAGCGGCTGCGGCACCGGGGTCGCCGAGTGCTCGGCCAGCCAGTTCCGGACCTCCGCGGCGGACCAGCCGGCGTCGAAGGCACGCCGGATCGATGCGGAGCTGAACCGGTACACGCCACCACCGCCGCGCGACTCCTGGGTGGCCAGCAACCGGAGCTCACCGGCCAGGGCGTGCGGCAGCGGCCCCGCGGCGACCGCGGTCAGGTCCGCCTGCAGGATGATCGATTCCACCGGCTCCGGGAACAGCGCGGCGAGATCGGTCGGCAACGGCTGACCGGGCCTGGCCAACCACCCGGCCAGCGAGCTGGTGGCCTCGAGGGCGGTGAGACCGAGCCAGGCGGACTCGCGCCGCAACCACTCCAGACCCTGCCCGAGCCGCAGCGGTACCCGCGCCAGCCGCGGCCGCTGCCAGCGGACCGCCTGTTCGACGTCGTCGCGGTCGGGCACCAGTCCGGTGCCGGCGACCACGACGCGATCCAGCCAGACCTCGCGGAACGCCGTCGCGTACGACAGGTCGCCTTCGGGCCCCAGCGGATGGCCGTCGGACTGCAGCGCCCGGCTGAAGAAGCGGGGTGACTCGTGCCAGGCACGCGCGATGCGGCACCAGCGCTCCGCCGAGCTCAGCCGCAGCCAGCGGTCGTACTCGCGGGTGGGCAGCAGCCGGCCGGCCGGGTCGGATCCCACGATCGTGGCAGCGGCGGCGCACTCGAGCAGGAAGCCCGCGTACTCCGGCTCGCCGTGCAGCTCCCGAGCCAGCGCGACCACGTCGCGCTGCCCGAGGCCGCCGTCGCGGAGCAGCCGATGCGGGCGTGATTCCAGGGCGTGCGCCAGCTGCTCGAGGTCGTGCACCAACCCGTACGCCGCGCCGACCGCGGCCCGGTCGATCAGCTCGACCGGGCGCTGTCGACCCGTGACGGCCGGCGCCTCGGGCCCGACCGGGTGCTGACTGAAGCGGTGACCTCGGACCTCCCAGGCCACCTCGCGAGGCAGGATGACCGTCTCACCGTCCAGCGGCGACAGCAGCCGCCGGGCGAGGAGCTGCTCGACCGGTCCGCGGGCGGAGTCCGGCGTCACCGGCCGGTCGGCGCCGGGCAGGGCGCCGGTCGGCGACCAGGCGAGCCGTTCGAGGACCGTCATGGCGGCCGGGTCGCACCCGGTGAGCAGCTCGGCGACCTGGTCGGTGGGGAGCGGACGTGGTGACGGCGGAGCCAGCGCCCCGGGATAGGGCCCGAACTGCTCGCGGGCCGCCCGGACCAGGTGCAGGCCGTCGTCCGGCCCCCAGAGCAGGGCGCGTTGCCGCAGGTCGTCGACGGCGGCCGCGCAGGTCGATGGGGGAACACCGAGCAGGGCGGCGACCGCGGCGACGTCCGTCGGATCCGGCAGCGCGGCGAGGGCCTCGGCCACCTGCCGCTGCCACGCGTTCAAGCCGTCAACGGCCCGCGCCACCGACCGCGAGGTGACGGCTTGGGCGGTCAGCTCCGCGAGGTCGTGGGGAGCGGCCGCCCGCAGATCGGGACGCAGCTGCAGCAGCGTGATCACACCGGCGGGACTGCGCTGGCGCAGCGACTCGGTCAGCGTTCGGGCGGGCGAGCTCCGGGCGGGCGAGTTCCGGGCGGCGGCGATGGTCACCGGCTTAGCCCCAGACGTTCGGTGGCGGCGCGGACCGGGGACCGGCCGACCGCAGCGCTCGCCAGACCGCGATCCAGCCGGCCACCAGGACCAGCCAGCACAGCACCTGGGCCCAGCGTGCGACCAGCTCCCACCAGTCGCTGAAGAAGCCGTCGGACAGCAACGCGCCGACGACCCCCACCAGGAAGAGGATCGCCAGCACCGCGGCGAACAGGCCGAGCACCGCCGGCCGGCCGACCTTCACCCGGCTGGCCAACCCGAAGGCCACCAGGAACATGATCGGGGCCAACGGCCAGACGATCCCCCCGATGGCGAGGCAGATCACGACGCCCAGCGTCAACGCCTGGACGATGGCGCCGGGCCCGGTGCCGGCCGGCAGCGGTGCCGGGGCGTACGGCGGAGGTGCGGGCTGGAACCACTGCTCGGTGCCCGGCCCGGGGAACGGCCCCGGTGGGGGCGACGGCGGCAGCGCGAGCGGCGTCCCCGGCAGGGCGGCCGATCCGTTCGCGACGACTCCCGTCACCGGTTGCGCCGGACCGGCCGGGGGACTCCAGTGCGCGGCGCTCCAGGCCGCCGATGCCTCGGTGAGGGTCGCGCTGGCGATGTCGAAGGGCAACGCGGGATCCCGGGTGTCCTCGATCGGAGGAACCAACGACGCCAACGGCGGCACCGGAACCGAGGGCTGGTCGAAGGCGGGCCGCTCGATCGGGGCCGGCGGACTCGACGGCGCTGCCGGCGGCCCGACCGACAGCGGGGCGGCGGGCGCTTCGGCGAAATGGTCGGGACGCAGCGCCGGCGCGTACTCCGGCCCGTCCTCCCAGCTCGCCATCTGGCCAGCTTAATCTCCGGAACAGGCCGAACCGGCCGGCGTCGGAGCCGGGCCGAACCCCGATACGGGTTGGCAATACAGGTTGGGGCCAGGGTGGGGACAGGACTACGCTTGGCGCGCCGTGAGCGCGGCGTGGGATCGACGAGCTCGAGTGGAGTATGCAGTGCCGATTGGCAAGGTGAGGTTCTACGACGCCGAAAAGGGTTTCGGCTTCTTGACCAAGGACGAGGGCGGAGACGTCTACGTCCGCTCGAACGCGCTTCCGCCCGGGGTCACGACGCTCAAGTCGGGACAGAAGGTCGAGTTCGGGGTCGTCGAGGGCCGCAAGGGTGAGCAGGCGTTGTCGCTCCGGTTGCTCGAGACCCCGCCCTCCTTGGCCAAGGCCCACCGCAAGCCGTCGGAGCAGATGGCGGTGATCGTGGAGGACCTGATCAAGATGCTCGACGGGGTGGGCAACTCCTACCGTCGTGGCCGGTACCCCGACGGCAAGACCGGGTCGAAGGTCGCCACCGTGCTCCGCGCCGTCGCCGACGAGCTCGAGCTCTGACTTGACCACCGCGACGCGGGCCCGAGCCCTCAAACCCGATCAGATCGCCGCCGACGCGGTCGAGCTCGCCCGCAGCGCTGCGGTCGAGGCCGCCGGTGAGATCGGCGTCGGTGAGCACCTCGGCGTGGTCGCGGAGGCGGACCGGGTGGTCCACCACCTGTTCAGCTGTCCGCACCCCGGCTATCTCGGTTGGCGGTGGTCGGTGACTCTCGTACGGGCGTCCCGGGCGAAGCAGCCGACGGTGAACGAGGTGGTGCTGCTGCCGGGCGACAGCTCGTTGATGGCCGGCTCGTGGGTGCCGTGGGCGGAACGGATCCAACCGGGCGACGCCACCGCTGGGCTGCTGATGCCGGCCGGAGTCGACGATCCCCGACTCGAACCCGGCTTCACCGGCGGTGAGGATGCCGCCGACGTCGACCCGGCCGAGGCCTCGCAGGTCCGACTGGTGGTCGCCGAACTCGGCCTCGGTCGGGAACGGGTGCTGTCCCGCGAAGGCCGGGACGAGGCCGCCGAGCGCTGGCTCTCGGGTCCCGGCGGTCCGGACACCCCGCTGACCAAGCAGGCCCCGGACGTCTGCGAGACCTGCGGGTTCTTCGTCCGGCTGCGGGGCGGTCTGGGCACCGTGTTCGGGGTGTGCAGCAACATCTACTCGCCGTCGGACGCCTCCGTGGTGAGCGTTGACCACGGTTGCGGCGCCCACTCCTCGGTCGCGGTCGAGGACAAGGCCGAGGAGCTGCCCCGCCCGGTCTGGGAGACCATCGTCTGGGACGACCCCGACTCGCTGTTCGACTGACCGCGTCCGCTCGGCAAGATACGGGCATGCCGAAGAAGGCGGTCTCGCGGAGCGAGCTCGACGAGGTCCGGGTGGCGGTGGCGACGTACGTGGCCGCCGGCGCGGACGAGTCGGTGCAGCGCGTGATCACCGCCGTGCACCGGGTGTCGCGCCGACTCAACCAGTGGTACGACCAGCAGCTCACCGATCTCGACGTGAGCAGCGGCGAGTGGTCGGTGCTGTCCGCCCTGGCGCGGGACGACGCCTCCGGCGCGTCGGGCCTCACCCCGTCGCAGCTGGCCGACGCCGCCCACGTGGCTCCGTCGTCGATGACCCACCGGCTCGCCCGGATGGAGGCCCGGGACCTGGTGACCCGGGAGACCGACCCCGCGAACCGGACCCGGGTCCTGGTCCGGCTGACCGAGCCCGGGTGGCAGCTCTACGTCAGCGCCATCCGCGAGTCCAGCGTGGTGGAGGCCGACCTGATGGCCGGGCTGACCCAGCGCCAGGTGGCGGACCTGGCGGACTTGCTCGAGAAACTGCTGGCAGGCCTGGACTCGACGGATCTCTGACGCCGATCCGGGGCGGCGGAGCCCTACCATGCCGAGCATGGTGCAGAAATCGCCGAAGGCCTCACCTGGGACGCGGCAGGTGGAGCCGCAGACCGGGTCCATCGACTCCTACTTCGAGATCAGTGCCCGCGGCTCGACCATCGCCCGGGAGATCCGGGGCGGTCTGGTGACGTTCTTCACGATGGCCTACATCATCGCGTTGAACCCGTTGATCATCGGGACCGCTCCCGACGGGCAGGGCAACCTGTTGGGAGGTCTGCCCTACAAGGACGCCGCCGGCGCGGTGATCACCGCCAACGTCGACAGCGCGATCACCATGGTGGCCGCGGCCACCGCACTCGTCGCGGGCGTGATGACGATCTTGATGGGGGTGATCGGCAAGTACCCGATGGGTATCGCCGCCGGTCTCGGCCTGAACGCGCTGCTGGCCTTCTCGATCGCGCCGCGGATGACCTGGCCGCAGGCGATGGGTCTGATCGTGCTGGAGGGCGTCGTGATCGCGATCCTGGTCCTCACCGGCTTCCGGACCGCCGTCTTCCGCGCCGTCCCGCGGTCGCTGCGGGTCGGCATCTCGGTCGGGATCGGCCTGTTCATCACCTTCGTCGGTCTGGTCGACGGCGGCATCGTGCGCAAGCCCCAGGGCGTACCCCCGGTCGAGCTCGGCATCGGCGGCTCGCTGATCGGCTGGCCGATGCTGGTCTTCGTGATCGGGTTGTTCACCGTCGCGATCCTGTACGTGAAGCGGGTCAAGGGCGCCATGCTGATCTCCATCGCCGCCGCCACCGTGCTGAGTGTGATCATCCAGGCGATCGGGCACATCGGTCCCAAGGTGGGGGACGAGAACCCCACCGGCTGGGTGCTCAACGTGCCCGAGGTGCATGGCGTGGTGGCGCTGCCGGATCTCGGCCTGATCGGAGACGTCGACCTGTTCGGCGCCTTCGGTCCCTCGTTCGCCGGCGGCTTCCAGGCGCACCTGTTCATCCCGCTCGTGCTGCTCGTCTTCTCGCTGCTGCTGGCCGACTTCTTCGACACGATGGGCACCGTGGTCGCGGTGGGGGCCCAGGGCAACCTGCTCGACGAACGGGGACAGCCCCCGTACCTGAACCGGATCCTGATGGTGGACTCGGTGGCGGCGGCCGCCGGGGGGATCGCCTCCGTGTCGTCCAACACCTCCTACATCGAGTCCGCCGCCGGGGTGGGGGAAGGAGCCCGGACCGGCTTGGCCTCGGTGGTCACCGGCGTCGGCTTCCTGCTCGCCATGTTCTTCGCCCCGCTGATCAACATCGTGCCGTCCGAGGCGGCCACCCCGGCGCTCGTCTTCGTCGGGTTCTTGATGATGAGTCAGGTCGTGAAGGTCGACTGGGACGACATCGAGGAGGGGCTGCCGGCCTTCCTCACCATGGTGTTGACGCCGTTCACCTTCTCGATCACGATCGGCATCGGGGCCGGGTTTCTCAGCTACGTGGTGCTCAAGATCGCCCGCGGGAAGGCTCGGCGGGTGCATCCGCTGATGTGGGTGGTCGCCGGTGCGTTCGTCGTCTACTTCGTCCAGGGCCTGCTGATCCGCGCCTTCGGCGGCTGAGGATTTCCGTCTGGGTCACCGGTCGCGGCCCGAACTTGTCTTTAGCATTGCTAACTATTAAACTGGCGGCAATGAGCCTCCGACCCGACACCGCAGAGCTGGCGGGCGAACTCCGTCCCGCCGTCATGCGGCTCGGACGCCGGTTGCGGCAGATGCGGGACGACTCCGTCGAGGTGACCGCGAGCTCGGCCTCGGTGCTGGGGACGCTCGCCGGCGCCGGCGAGCTCACCATGGGCGACCTGGCGGCCGCGGAGAAGGTGCAGCCGCCGACGGTGACCCGGGTGGTCAAGGGCCTGGAGGAACGGGGTCTGGTCCAGCGCCGGCCCGATCCGTCCGACGGTCGACAGAGCCTCGCCCGGCTCACCGAGGCGGGCCACGCGCTGGTGCTGACCAACCGCCATCTCCGGAACGCCTGGCTGAGCGAACGGCTCGCCGAGCTGGACCCGGCCGAGCAGGAGCTGCTCCGCCGAGCCGTCCCCGTCCTGAACAAGGTGAACCACGCATGAGTGTCGCCACTCCCGTCCGCCGCGCGGCAGCCGCGATCGGGCCGCGCATCCGCGGGATCCGGTCCGACCGCGGACCGCGTCCGCCCCGCCCGCCGGGCGGCATGTTCGCCGCGCTGCGGGTGCGCAACTACCGGATCTACCTGTCGGGCTCGTTCGTCTCCAACATCGGCACCTGGATGCAGCGGGTGGCCCAGGACTGGCTCGTGCTCGAGCTGTCCGGCGGCTCCGGGGTCGCCGTCGGGATCACGACCGCGCTCCAGTTCCTGCCGATGCTGGTGCTGTCCGCGTACGGCGGCCTGATCGCCGACCGGTTCGACAAGCGGTGGATCCTCAAGCTCTCCCAGATCTGGCTGGCGTTGTGCGCGGCCGGCCTCGGCGTGCTCGCCATCACCGGCGTCGCGGTCACCTGGCACGTCTACCTGCTCGCGCTGCTGTTCGGGATCGGCACCGCGTTCGACAACCCGGCCCGTCAGAGCTTCGTCTCCGAGCTCGTCGGACCCGAGCGACTGCCGAACGCGATCGGTCTCAACTCCGCCACCTTCCATGCCGCGCGGATCGTGGGACCGGCTGTGGCCGGCTTCGTGATCGCCTGGTTCGGCACCGGCTGGGCGATCTTGTCCAACTCCGTCACCTATCTCGCCTTCATCGGCGGCCTGTTCCTGCTCGACGCGACGGCGCTGCGGATCGGGCCGGTCGCGGCCCGGGCCAAGCACCAGATCCGCGACGCCATGGCGTACGTGGTGAGCCAGCGGCAGATCCTGCTGGTGCTGTGCGTGATCTTCTTCGTCGGCACGTTCGGGATGAACTTCCAGCTCACCTCGGCGTTGATGGCCCAGCAGGAGTTCGGTCTCGGACCGGAGCAGTACGGACTGCTCGGCACCGCAATGGCCGTCGGGTCGCTGGCCGGGGCGCTGCTCGCGGCCCGTCGGGTCACCGCCCCGAGCGGCCGGTTCATCGTGATCATGGCCGTCGTGTTCGGCGCGATCGAGGTGGTGGCCGGCCTGATGCCGACGTACGCCAGCTTCGCGGCGGTGCTGCCGATCATGGGTCTGGCCGTGCTGCTCACCCTCACCGCCGCCAACGCCTCCATCCAGCTCGGGGTCGATCCGGCGCTGCGGGGTCGGGTGCTGGCGCTCTACGCCATGGTGCTGATGGGCGGCACCCCCGTCGGCGCCCCGGTGATCGGCTGGGTCGGCCAGGTCTTCGGTCCTCGCTGGACCCTGTTCGGTGGTGGCGCGCTGACGATCCTCGGAGTCGCGCTGTCCGTGCTGTGGCTGTCTCGTCGTCGCTCTCCGTCGGCGGTCCGGACCTGACAAGATGAGCCGGTCGGCACGAGAGGGGAGAGCGGAATGTGTCGCTGGCTCGGATACCTCGGCAGCCCGATCGCTCCCGAGGAGCTGCTCTACCAGCCCGAACGCTCCCTGATCGAGCAGAGCCGGCGGCACGCGCCGAACATGCCCGTTCCCAACGGCGACGGCACCGGCATCGGCTGGTACGGGAACCGCGATGTGCCCGCACTGTTCCGCAGCGCCGATCCCGCCTGGGGCGACGACAATCTGCGTGAGCTCGCGGCCGAGGTGCGCAGCGGGCTCTTCCTGGCCCACGTACGGGCGGGCACCGGCACCCCCGTCCAGGAGACGAACTGCCACCCGTTCCGGTACGGCAACTGGATCTTCGTCCACAACGGCTACATCGCCGAGTTCGGCCGGCTCCGCCGGGAGCTGCTGTTCGCCGTCGATCCGGACTTGTTCGGCAACATCGCCGGCTCGACGGACTCGGAGCTGATGTTCCACCTGGCGCTGACCTTCGGCCTGCGAGACGACCCGATCGGCGGGCTGGAGCGGATGGCCGGATTCGTCGAGGCCGTCGGGCGGGCCGGCGGGATCGAGTTTCCCCTGCAGATGACGGTCGGCGTCAGCGACGGGCGACAGATCTACGCCGCCCGCTACGCCAGCGGGGGCACGGTCAACACGCTGTACGTCAGCGAGGACGTTCCGTCGATCCGGCTCCTGTACCCGGAGCGGGAACGCTTCCAGCATCTCTCCGACCACGCCCGGGTCGTCTTGTCCGAGCCCCTGGTCGACCTGCCCGGCGTGTGGCGGGAGATCGCCCCCGGCTCCGCGCTGGTGGTCGGCGACGACCTCACCCAACAGCCCTTCTCACCTCAGGAGCCGATCCGATGACCGATCCCGTGGTCACCGTCCGTGGCGAGGCCCGGTCGGAGGTGCAACCGGACCTGGCGACGCTCTCGGTCACGGTGCACGCGAACGGCTCGTCGAGCGACGCCGTGCGGGATCAGCTCGCCACCGCCTCCGGCCGGCTGCGCGAGGTGCTCACCGCCCGGTCCGACGCCGTCTCCCGCTCCAGCACCGGTGGCCTCCACGTCGCGCCCGTGTTCGGGCCCAAGGGCAACAAGATCACCGGCTACCGGGGCAGTTTCGGCGCCTCGCTCGAGGTCACCGACTTCGCGCAGTTGTCGGACCTGGTGTTCGCGCTCACGCCGCTGCCGAACAGCCAGGTCGACGGTCCGTGGTGGTCGCTGACCCCCGATCACCCGGCGCACCGCGACGTCCGGCTCGCGGCGATCGGTGACGCCCGCCGGCGCGCCGAGGACTACGCCGCGGCGGTCGGTCTCGCCCTCGGGGAGGTGGTCGAGATCTCCGACCTCGAGCCGGGCGGCTCCTGGGGTCCCCAGGCTCGGATGGCCAAGGGGTTCGCGATGGACGCCGAGTCGGCGCCCTCGTTCGACTTCGAGCCGGCCCTGCAGACGGTCAGCGGCCAGGTCACCGTCCGCTACCAACTCCGCTGAGGACCCGGTCGGCGGTTTCCGCCGAATGAGCGGTGTATCGGCGCGGTAACACGCGCCCGATAGATTCGCGGCATGTTCAGCAAGGTGCTGGTGGCCAACCGCGGTGAGATCGCTGTCCGCGCTTTCCGCGCCGCCTACGAGCTGGGCGCCCAGACCGTCGCGGTGTTCCCGTACGAGGATCGCAACGCGGTCCACCGGATCAAGGCCGACGAGGCGTACCAGATCGGCGAACGCGGCCACCCCGTCCGGGCGTATCTCGACGTCGGCGAGATGATCCGCGCGGCCCAGCGGGCCGGTGCCGACGCGATCTACCCCGGGTACGGCTTCCTGAGCGAGAACCCCGACCTGGCTCGCGCCTGCGACGCAGCCGGGATCACCTTCATCGGCCCGCCCGCCGACGTCCTGGAGCTGGCCGGCAACAAGGTCCGGGCCCTCGCCGCGGCCAAGGCGGCCGGGATCCCCACGTTGCGGTCGACCCCACCGTCGGACGACCTGGACGTGCTGATCGCCGGTGCGGAGGAGGTCGGCTACCCCGTCTTCGTCAAGGCCGTGGCCGGCGGCGGCGGCCGCGGGATGCGCCGGGTGGAGACCGCGGAGGCGCTGCCCGACGCACTGCATGCCGCGATGCGGGAGGCCGAGGGTGCCTTCGGCGATCCGACCGTCTTCATCGAGCAGGCGGTGGGTCGGCCGCGGCACATCGAGGTCCAGATCCTGGCCGACACCCAGGGCAACGTGATGCACCTGTTCGAGCGGGACTGCTCGATCCAGCGCAGGCACCAGAAGGTCGTCGAGATCGCGCCCGCGCCGAACATCAGCGAGGAGCTGCGGGCGGCCCTGTGTGCCGACGCGGTGAAGTTCGCGCGGTCCCTGAACTACTCCTGCGCCGGCACCGTCGAGTTCTTGGTGGAGACCGAGGGCGAACGGGCCGGTCAGCACGTCTTCATCGAGATGAACCCGCGGATCCAGGTCGAGCACACCGTCACCGAGGAGATCACCGACGTCGACCTGGTGCAGTCCCAGCTGCGGATCGCCTCGGGTGAGTCGCTGGCCGATCTCGGGCTGTCCCAGGACGTCGTCCGGATCAACGGTGCCGCCCTGCAGTGCCGGATCACCACCGAGGACCCGGCCAACGGCTTTCGGCCCGACACCGGCCTGATCACCGCCTACCGCTCGGCCGGCGGCGCCGGCGTGCGGCTGGACGGCGGCACCGTCGACGTCGGCGTCGAGATCAGCGCGCACTTCGACTCGATGCTGGTCAAGCTGACCTGCCGCGGGCGGACGTTCGGGGCGGCCGTGCAGCGCGCCCGGCGGGCCCTCGCGGAGTTCCGGATCCGTGGCGTCAGCACCAACATCCCCTTCCTGCAAGGTGTGCTGGAGGACCCCGATTTCATCGCCGGGGACGTCTCCACCTCGTTCATCGAGGAACGCCCCGGGCTGTTGACCTCGCACGCCCCGGCCGACCGGGGGACCCGGCTGCTCCGGTGGCTGGCCGAGGTCACGGTCAACAAGCCGTACGGCGACGCCCCGACCCTGCTGGATCCCGGCGAGAAGCGCCCGGCCGGGATCGACCTGACCGTGCGGTCCCCGGCCGGCTCGCGGCAGCGGCTGCTGGAGCTGGGTCCGGAGGGTTTCGCGGCGGACCTGCGGGCCCGGACCTCGGTCGAGGTGACCGACACCACCTTCCGTGACGCCCACCAGTCGTTGCTCGCGACCCGGGTCCGGACCAAGGACCTGCTGCGGATCGCGCCGTACGTCGGTCGGATGACGCCCGAGCTGTTCTCCGTCGAGTGCTGGGGCGGTGCGACGTACGACGTCGCGCTGCGCTTCCTCCAGGAAGATCCGTGGGAGCGGCTGTCGGCGCTGCGCTACAACATGCCGGGGCTGTGTCTGCAGATGCTGCTCCGGGGTCGCAACACGGTCGGCTACACGCCGTACCCGACGAAGGTGACGACCTCGTTCGTGGCCGAGGCCGCCGAGGTCGGGATCGACATCTTCCGCATCTTCGACGCCCTCAACGACGTGAACCAGATGCGGCCGGCCATCGACGCCGTCCGGGAGACCGGCAGCACGATCGCCGAGGTCGCCCTCTGCTACACCGCCGACCTGAACGACCCGAACGAGAAGCTCTACACCCTCGACTACTACCTGCGACTGGCCGAGCAGATGGTCGACGCCGGTGCGCACATCCTGGCCATCAAGGACATGGCGGGGCTGCTCCGCCCACCGGCGGCCAAGCGGTTGGTCTCGGCGCTGCGGGAGCGGTTCGACCTCCCGGTGCACCTGCACACCCACGACACGGCAGGCGGCCAGCTGGCCACCCTGCTCGCGGCCGTCGACGCCGGGGTCGACGCGGTGGACGTGGCCAGCGCGCCGATGGCGGCCACCACCTCGCAGCCGCCCGCGTCCGCCCTGGTCGCGGCCCTGGCCCACACCGATCGGTCCACCAACCTCGACCTCCGGGCCGTGATGGACCTGGAGCCGTACTGGGAGGCGGTGCGCAAGGTCTACGCACCGTTCGAGTCCGGGCTGCCCAGCCCCACCGGTCGGGTCTACGACCACGAGATCCCCGGTGGTCAGCTGTCCAATCTGCGCCAGCAGGCGATCGCCCTGGGCCTCGGCGAGAAGTTCGAGGCGATCGAGGCCATGTACGCCGCCGCGTCGACCATCCTCGGCCGCCCGACCAAGGTCACTCCGTCCTCGAAGGTGGTCGGCGACCTGGCCCTGCAGCTGGTGGCGACGGGGGCGGACCCGAAGGACTTCGCAGCGAATCCGCAGAACTACGACATCCCGGACTCCGTCATCGGCTTCCTCGGCGGCGAGCTCGGCGATCCGCCCGGCGGCTGGCCCGAGCCGTTCCGGACCAAGGCACTGCAGGGGCGCTCCATCCCGAAGCGGAACGTCGAGCTCTCCGAGGAGGACTCCGCGGCGTTGGACGAGAAGGGGCGGGTGCGGCAGACGACGCTGAACCGGCTGCTGTTCCCGGGTCCGACCAAGGACTTCACCGCCGCCCGGGAGACCTACGGGCAGGTGGGTCGGCTCAACACCTTGGACTACCTGTACGGGCTGCGCACCGGCGACGAGCACACCGTGCGGATCGGCAAGGGGGTCAGCCTGATCCTCGGGCTGGAAGCGATCGGGCGCGCCGACGAGCGCGGCATGGTGACCGTGATGTGCACCATCAACGGCCAGCTGCGGCCGATCCGGGTCCGCGACCACTCCGTCAAGGTCGACATCAAGGCCGCAGAGAAGGCCGACGCCGGCAACCCGGGCCACGTCGCGGCACCGTTCGCCGGGGTGGTCACGGTGACGGCGGCGGAGGGCGACGAGGTGGCCGCGGGTGCCACGGTCGCCACCATCGAGGCGATGAAGATGGAGGCCGCGATCACCACCCCCATCGCAGGGAAGGTGCAGCGGCTCGCGCTCGGATCGGTGCAGCAGGTCGAAGGCGGCGACCTGGTTCTCGTCGTCGCCCCCTGACTCGCTGCCCGGATCCACGCGTGGTCGTCGCTGGTTGACGCAGATCCGGCATCCCGTCGCCGATCTGCGCCCATTTCGGCTCCCGTGCTGCACACGATGCCGGATCTGCGTCAACAGCCTCGAACATGTCGCGGCCGAGTTATCCCCAGAAGCGGCAGCGAGGCGCGGCAACCGGCCGTTGAGGCTGCAGAGTGGCGGGATGCCGGCGCGCACAGAGATCGGGGCGATCATCGCTGCCGAGGGCGTTTTCGTCGCCGGCCGGCACCCGGCCTTGCGGCGCACGGCCGAACGGTTGGCGCGGGTGGGAGAGCTGCGCCGGCTGTATCCCGGGATCTACTGCCGGTGGCAGGACGCTGCCACGCCGGAAGTGCGGGTGCTGGCCGCGGCGCGGTGGGCCCCGAACGGGGTGCTGACCGGGCGAGCCGCAGCGCGGCTGACCTTCTGGGCGTCGGTCGGCCTGCCCTTCGTGACCCTCTCGTCACCGACCGAGCGTGGATCGCCACCCGGAGTCCGGGTCACCCGGGAGCGGCTCGATCCCGAGCTCATCACCGAGGTCGGTGGCTGCCGGGTGACGGTGCCTGCGCTCACCGCATTGGACCTCGCACTCGATCTCGGCGGAGAGGGCATCGACCGGGTCCTACGACTACGACAGGCCAGCCTCGACGACATGGCTGCCACGCTCCGCATCACGGCTGGCCGATCGGGGAACACCGCTCGCCGCAACTGGCTGTTGGACTCCCGCAACGAGCCGTGGTCCGAGGCCGAACGCGAGGGTCATCGACTGTTGCGGGTGGCCGGTGTCACCGGCTGGGAGGGCAATGTGCCGGTGATCTGCCACGACGAGCTGTACTACCTCGACATCGCGTTCCGGCATCGGCGGCTGGGCATCGAGATCGACGGCCGCGAGGTCCATCGCGCCGAGAACGTCCGCCAGTTCCACCACGATCGGCGCAAGTGGACGATTCTCGCGCTGTCGGGCTGGACGCTGCTGCATTTCGGAGCCGACCACGTCTTCGGTGACCCGGAGTTCTTCGTTTCGAGCGTGCAACGGGCCGTGGCGAGGTCCGAGCGCCGAAGCGCGTGACCGCGGCCGGAGTCGGGTCAGGCGGCCCAGAAGCCGATCAGGTCCGGTACGGGCCGGCGCAGGTTCACCGCGACCTGGGCCCAGTGGACGAAGCCGTCCAGCCAGCTGACGAGGCCGAAGATGAGCTCCTGCTGCCCGGTCGCCTTGATCTGCGGCATCGCGGTCCGGTAGGCCCCGGCCATGCTGAGCGCCTGCTCGTACCGGTGCCAGCCGACGGTCAGACCCTCGACCGGGCGCAGGTTGATCCCGGTGGAGTGGTTGATCAGGTGCCGCAGGCCGACGGAGGAGGAGACCCCGCCGCGGGCCAGGGCGAAATCGAGGTCGTCGAGGGCCTCGGTCGACAACGTCATCTTGGTCGAACCCCAACACCGCGACTGCACGAGCACCTCCAGCACCCGCCAGGTGGCACCCATCCGCTCGGGAGTCACGTACGCCCCCGCGAGCAGGGCCTCGACGTCGCGCGGTTCGGGCTGGGTGGGGGAGATGACCGGGGTGGCCGGTGGCCGCCGGAACAGGGGCCCCAGCTTGGCGATCAGGCCGGTCCGGGCCGGCTGCCCGGGCGGCGTCTCGAAGGCCCGCCGAGCCGCCTCGCGGAGTTCCGCCGCCTCTCGCGGATCGGCCCCGAGGATGCCCCACAGCTCGTCGATGCCGAGTGCGTAGAGCCGGAGCTCGCCGGTGCCCGAACCCATGGAGTCAACCTAGCGCCGGAGACGTCCGCGCAGCCTATTCTGGCCCGGTGGACTCCCGGACGCGTCGGCTGATCGTCTCGGGCGTGCTGGCCGGCCTGATCGTCATCGTCGTGGTGGCCGCCGTCTGGAGCCAGCTGACCTGACCTGGCCGGTCGATCAGCCCCAGACCGCCACGGATCCCGCGTGCCCGATCCGGACGACCTGGACGACGCAGATCAACGCCATCGCGATCGTGATCACCGCGCCGCTGATCAAGGCGATCCGGCCGCGGGGGTTGTCGGCGTCGATCAACCGCTGGGCCACCATCACCACCACGGTGCCGGCGAGGAGCAAGATCACCCACAGCAGCAGCTGGCCGCCGATCGAGGCGTGGGCCTCCAACGGCTCGGAGTGCTGCGGCAGCGAGTTGTACAACGCCTGGCCGGCGAGCTGTGCGACGAAGGTCGACACGGCCGCGGCGGCCGAACCGACGACCACCAGTGACCCGTAGCGTTTGCGCGCCCAGGTGAACACCGAGATGGCGATCCCGCCGAGCGCGGCCAGCGGTACGAGCACGACCACGGCGTGGATGATCAGCGGGTGAAGGGGTAGTCCCTGGATCTCCATCATTGAACCCTAAAGCAGTTTTCTGTGCGTCAGATGTGAAAGTGAAAGGGCCGCACGGTTTGATCGCGTAATCTCCCTCGGAGTCGACCTGCGAGACAGAGACGTTCAGGAGGGTTCGGGGAGATGGCCGGAACGCGCCCGAGGGGGGTGCGGGCGCTGGCGCTCGTGGTCGCGACCGCCGCCGCCTTGTTCGTTCCGGCCGCGGCGTGGGCTGAATCCGAGGTGGCCTTCACGATCCAGGACCGCCGGGTGGCAGAGTCCTCGGGCCTGGCCACCGACTTCGACGAGAAGCTGTACTGGACGGTGAACGACTCCGGCGACTTCGGGATCGGGTACGCGATGGCCGCCGACGGCGGCACCGAGGGCACCGTCCGGTTCCTGGCCAAGCCGGTCGACATCGAGGCCGTGGCCATGAACGACAACTTCTTGTACTTCGGCGACATCGGCGACAACCGGAAGAGGCGGGACTTCATCACCGTCTACTCCATCGCCAACCCCGAGCCGGACGACGAGACCCGCAGCTACCGCGCGTACGACTTCGCCTATCCCGACGGCGCCCACGACGCCGAGACCATGCTGGTCAGCCCGAGCGGGCGCTTCTACTTCGTCACCAAGGAAGCCAAGGGCGGGATCTACCGGGCGCCCAAGACCCCGAGCCGGGTCGGGGTGAACCCGCTCCGCCGGGTGGCGGACGCGCCGGCGTACGTGACCGACGGGGTCTTCATGCCGGACGGCGAGAAGATCGCGCTGCGCACCTACGTGTCGGTGGAGATGCTGGACGCGTCGTCCTACGCGCTGATCGCCCAGGAACCGGTGCCGTTCCAGCCGCAGGGTGAGTCGATCACCGTCGACCTGAACAAGAAGGACCTGCTCGTGGGCAGCGAGGGCGTCCGCTCCACCGTCTACCGGATGTCGGTGCCGACGACGAAGGGTTCGGTTCCGACACCGGGCAGCTCGCCGCCGACGGCCAGTCCGACGCCGACCCCGAAGCCGACCGCGACTGCCCAGCCGCAGGAGGATGAACCGCCGGCGGAGCAGGAGGACGCTGGCGGCACCTGGTTGGCGGTCGGGGTCGCCGCCGCCGTGGCGGTGCGTCGCCGGCGTCATCGTGGTCGTGGTCCGGCGGAACTAGGAGCTTCGAGCCGTTCGGCGACCCAGTCGACGCAGCGGCAGAGCCGGTCGACGTCGTCGGGTTCGACGTTCGGGTACATCGCGATCCGCAGCTGGTTGCGGCCGAGCTTGCGGTACGGCTCGGTGTCGAGGATGCCGTTGGCCCGCAGCGTCGCAGCGATCGCCGCAGCGTCGACTCCCGCGAAGTCGATGGTGCCGACCACCGGCGACCTGGCCGTGGGGTCTTCGACGAACGGTGTCGCCATACGGTGACGCCTCCGCCCAGTCGTAGAGCCGGCGGGCCGAGTCGGCGGTCCGAGCCGCCGCGAACGCCAGGCCGCCCTGGCCGTTGAGCCAGTCGAGCTGCTGCTGCAGCAGGAACAGCGTGGCGATCGCCGGGGTGTTGAGGGTCTGCTGCTGGCGCGAGTTGGCCAGGGCGAGCGCCAGACTGAGGGAGTCGGGGATCCACCGGTCGCCGGCCGCGATCCGTTCGGTGCGTTCGAGCGCGGCGGGCGACAACAGCGCCAACCAGAGCCCTCCGTCGGAGCCGAAGCTCTTCTGCGGTGCGAAGTAGTAGACGTCGGTCGCCGCGATGTCGACGGCGACCCCGCCGGCCGCCGAGGTGCCGTCGACGATCATCAGCGCTCCGGCGTCGGCACCCTCGATCCGCCGAACCGGCGCGACCGCCCCGGTCGAGGTCTCGTTGTGGGCCCAGGCGTAGGCGTCGGCACCGGGACACGCGGCCGGCAGCGCGACCGCACCCGCCGGTGCCGTCGTCACGACCGGGTCCGCCAGGTGCGGAGCGGCGGTCGCGGCGGCTGCGAACTTGGCCGAGAACTCACCGAAGCTCGCATGCGCGCTGCGCCGTTCGATCAGGGAGAACACCGACAGGTCCCAGAACAAGCTGGAGCCGCCGTTGCCGAGGGCGACCTCGTAGCCGTCCGGCAGCGCGAACAGCTCGGCCACGCCCTCCCGGACGGCACCGACGAGGTTCCGGACCGGAGCTTGTCGGTGCGAGGTACCCAGCAGCAGCTGCCCCTCACCGGCCAGTGCCGCCACGGCCGCCCCGCGGATCTTGGCCGGACCGGAGCCGAACCGACCGTCGGAGGGCAGCAGCTCGGTCGGGATGCGCAGACTGCTCATGGGCTGAGCCTGTCATTCCCGGCAGCGCGGGCACCGGAAATCTCGTAGCTGCGAGACTGGCGTCATGGCGGATCTGACCAGTGAACGCGTCGAGTACGACGGGGCGCACCTGCTCGAGAGCGAGGCGCCCGCCGACCCGTACGAGCTGTTCGCGGCGTGGCTGCAGGACGCCTTCGCCGCCAAGGAACGCGGCGTGTTGGCGGAACCGACCGCGATGGTGGTGGCGACCGCGGCCGAGGGGCGGCCCAGTGCCCGGACGGTGCTGCTCAAGGGCTTCGACGCCGACGGCTTCGTCTTCTTCACCAACTACGACTCCCGCAAGGGCGCCGAGCTGGCCGCCGACCCGCTGGTGGCGCTGCACTTCGGTTGGTACCCGCTGCACCGCCAGGTTCGGATCGAGGGGGCCGCCGACCAGGTGCCGCGGAGCATCTCGGAGGCGTACTTCGCCACCCGGCCGCGCGGGTCGCAGCTGGGGGCCTGGGCCTCGGCCCAGTCCAGCGTCGTGGATTCGCTGGACGCGCTCACCGCGTCCTACCGGCAGGCCGAGGAACGCTTCGACGGCGCCGAGGTGCCCTGCCCCGAGCACTGGGGCGGGTTCCGGGTGCGGCCGGAGTCGATCGAGTTCTGGCAGGGCCAGCCGAGTCGGATGCACGACCGGCTCGCCTACCACCGGGCCGGCGCGGAGTGGTCGGTGCAGCGGCTGGCGCCCTGACGGGTGCCCGCGCGGTCACGCCCGGTCGTTGAGCGTGATCCGCACCGCACGGAACTGCTCGGGGGTCGCCGCGAGCACCGCCTGCCGCGGATCGGGCACCGCCAGGAAGGGCGGTGCGACGAGGCCCCTCAGGGCCGACAGGCGGGAGTCGCCGAGCACCTGCGCGACGCCGTCCCGGTCGCCGCCGGTGATCACGGCGGCCAGCTCGCCGACCTGCGGCAGCAGCAACCGGGCGGCCACCTCGGCGGCGTCCTGCCACAGGGCCTGCGCCTGGTTGGCGCGGCGGCGGGCGAAACGCTGCTGCGACCAGCCGCCGGCCTTCGTCCGGCCCTGGACGTAGCCGGACCCGACCTTGGAGGCCAGCAACCGGGAGCCGTCGAAGACGCCGACGGCATACCCGCCGCGACGGACGAGGAGCACACCGACGACCCGGTCGGAGCCTGCGTGGGCGACCAGTGCCGCGAGGCGATCCGGCTCCGCCGGAGGCAGCGGGGGGAAGGGCACCTCCAGCTCGGCGGTGGCTCCGTCGGGGGCACTCAGCCGGAGCCGGTGCTCGTCGGCCGCCACGAGCTCGACGGCGCCGTGCCGCTCACCGAAGCGCCGGAGCCAGCCGGAGAGGCGTTCGGGCGGGACGGAGACGGTGCGCCGCGATCCGGCGTCCGACGGCTCGGGCATCGGGTCAGCCTAGTGCGCGCAACGGGCTCCGGAGATGGACGAACCCGCGGACTGGCTCATCGGTTCGAGGGTTCTCGACTCGACGAGGCCGGGGGACAAGTCCGGCATCCGCGGGTTCGGGTGTTGGCTGTGGATTAGCCGGCCGTTACGACCGAGTAGTCCCAGGAACGGCTAGCTGGCCGCCACCTCACAAGTCCATAAGTCACTCATATCTTTGGACCACCTCCTTCCCGTGTACCTCAAAGTTAGGCGGCGTTCCGCGCTCGGTCAACGGTGTTTCTCGCGACTTCGATCACTTCGGCTGAGCAGTTCGCCACGATCGGTGTCGCGCCGGACCCGAACCCGCCGCCGCGGCGGCCCAGCCCCTAAGCTCTGGCCGGTAGCGCAGAGGGGAGCCACGATGCTGGCGGGTCTGACCGAACTCCTCCGACCGGCGGCGGAGCAGGGCCGCGCCGTCGGGGCGTTCAACGTGTTCAGCCTCGAGCACGCCGAGGCGATCATCGCCGGCGCCGAGTCGGCCGGGTTGCCGGTGGTGCTCCAGATCTCCCAGAACGCGGTCCGCTACCACGGCTCCTTGGAGCCGATACTGCTCGCGACCCTGAGCCTGGCCCGCGCGGCCACGGTGCCGGCGGTCGTCCACCTCGACCACATCACCGACGAGAGCCTGGCCCGGCAGGGCATCGCGCTGGGGGCGACCTCGGTGATGTTCGACGGCTCCATGCTGCCGTACGTGCAGAATCTGGCGACCACGGCGGCCCTGGCCGAACACGCCCACGACCGCGGGGTCGATCTCGAGGCCGAGCTCGGCGAGGTCGGTGGCAAGGACGGTGTGCACGCCCCCGGGGTACGTACGGATCCGCAGGAGGCGGTCGAGTTCGCCGCGGCGACAGGCGTCGACGCGTTGGCGGTCGCGGTCGGGTCGTCGCACGCGATGACCGAGGCCACCGCCGAGCTGGACCTCGATCTGATCGCGGCGATCAAGGCGGTCGTCGACGTCCCGCTGGTGCTGCACGGTGCCTCCGGGGTTCCCGACGACGATCTGGTCACGGCGGCCCGGGCCGGGATGGCCAAGATCAACATCGCCACCCAGCTGAACGTTGCCTTCACCGCCGCGCTGCGGATCGCGCTCGCCGCCGATCCGTCGGTGGTCGACTCCCGGAAGTACCTCGCGCCCGCCCGCGGCGCGGTCGCCGTCGAGGTGGACCGGCTGTTGACCCTGATCGGGAGCTGACCGCGGCCTCAGTCGCGGACGTCGGCGTAGCGGCGCAGCGCCTCTTTGCGTTCCTCCGCGTGGTCGACGATCGGTGCGGGGTAGTCCGGCGGTGGCCCACCGGGGGCCTTCCAGGGCTCCTGCACGTGCTCGGTCGGCAGGTCGGCCAGCTCGGAGACGTACCGCTTGATGTACTCCCCGTCCCGGTCGAACTTCTCGACGTGCGTGGTGGGGTTGAAGATCCGGAAGTACGGCGCCGGGTCGTTGCCGCAGCCGGCCACCCACTGCCAGTTGAGCTGGTTCTGGGCGATGTCGCCGTCCCGCAGCAGCTCCATGAACCAGTCGGCCCCGTGCCACCAGCCGATGTGCAGGTCCTTGACCAGGAACGAGGCGACGACCATCCGCACCCGGTTGTGCATCCAGCCCTCGGCGCGCAGCTGACGCATCCCTGCGTCGACCAGGGGATATCCGGTCCGGCCGTCCTGCCAGGCCTTCAGCCGCTCCGCCGCCGTGGTCGACGAGGCCGGGTCGTCGGAGCTCATCTTCGTGAACTCGGCCCGGATCGGCTCGCTCACCGCGTCCGGCCGGTGGAACAGGACGTCGGCGTAGAAGTCGCGCCAGGCGATCTGCCGCGCCAGCGCCGCCGCCCCCGCGGAGCGGCGGGACGACAGGTCGTGCAGCACCGTACGCGGGTGGAGGTGACCCCAGCGCAGCGCCACGGACAGGTGCGACGTGGCGTCGGGTCCGGGCAGGTTGTGCAGCTTGGCGTAGTCGTCGACGCCACCGGCGTCGCGGCGCAACCAGTCCTGCCAGGACCGCTGTGCCGCCTGCTCGCCGGCCTGGGAGATGAGATCGTCGTCCGCGGCCGGGATCTGCACCCGCTCCGGGGCCGCGATCCAGTCCACCGCCGAGGCGCGGACGCCTGGCGCCGGTTCGTGGACGCCGTGGGCGGACCACGCCCGGTGGAAGGGGCTGAAGACCTGGAACGGGCGGCCCGAGGTGTTGTGCAGGGTGCCGGGCGCCACCGCGTACGGCGAGCCGGTCGCGACGAGTTCCCGGTCATCGGCCGCCAGGGCGGCGGCGACCTGCTGGTCGCGGCGTCGGCCGTACGGTGCGAAGTCGGCGGCGATGTGCACCTCGCGCGCATCGACGGACCGCGAGACCGCGGCGACCGTCGCCACCGGCCGTCCGTCGACAACACTCAGACCCGGTCCGCCGGCGTCCTTGAGCTCGGCGTCGAGGACGTGCAGCGAGGCCAGCAGCCAGGCTCGGCGACCCGTACCGGCTCGGCGCAGCAGCGCCGGATCCAGGACGAAGAGCGGCAGCACGGCGTCACCGTCCTCGACGGCACGGTGCAGGGCGGGGTTGTCGGCGAGACGCAGGTCGCGGCGGAGCCACCAGATCGTCGGGCCACCGTCTGCACTCATGTTCTAATCTTGCACGTGCCCGGGCGCCGCCGAGCGGCCCGGTGAGCACCCTGCGGAGGAGAGAGAAGTGACAGCGTGAGCGATCTGATCGACACGACCGAGATGTACCTCCGCACCATCTACGAGCTCGAGGAGGAGGGGATCGTCCCGCTCCGCGCCCGGATCGCCGAGCGGCTGCACCAGAGCGGGCCGACGGTGTCGCAGACCGTGGCCCGGATGGAGCGGGACAACCTCGTCCACGTCCTGGGGGACCGGCACCTCGAGCTGACCGCGGAGGGTCGGGCCCGAGCCACCCGGGTGATGCGCAAGCACCGGCTGGCCGAACGGCTGTTGATCGACGTCATCGGGCTGGACTGGGAGAAGGTGCACGACGAGGCCTGCCGGTGGGAGCACGTCATCTCCGAGGACGTGGAGCGGCGGCTGGTGGTGCTGCTGAACACCCCGACCGAGTCCCCGTACGGCAACCCGATCCCCGGCCTCGCCGAGCTGGGGGTCGAGGGCGCACCGGAGGACTTCCGGGCCGGCAACGAACAGCTCGACCAGGCCGTCCATGGTGAGGGTTCGGCCCCGGTGCAGCTGGTGATCCAGCGGATGAGCGAGGAGATCCAGAAGGACGTCGAGATGATGGGCACGCTGCGTCAGGCGGGTGTCCAGCCCGGCGTCTCCGTCGTGGCCGAGACCGGCGGCCTCGGCGTCCGCCTGCTCGTCGACGGGTCCCCCGGCTGCGAGATCGATCGGGAAGCGGCCTCCCACCTGTTCGTGACCAGGGTCTGATCGCCGGCCCGTGAGCGACGCGGTCGGGTGGCGGGACTATCTCGACGGCTTCCATCGGGAGCGGGCCGGGGTGATCGAGGCCGTGCTGTCGCGGTCGTACTCCGATGACCACTCGCATTCCCCGTACCGCTGGTTGGCCCGGGCCGTGTCCGCCGGCTCGACCCGGGTCCTCGACCTGGCCTGCGGGTCGGGTCCGATGTCGCGGGAGCTCCGGCAGCAGGGGCGCAGCGTCGTCGGGCTGGATCTGTCGGCGACGGAGTTGACCTTGGCGGCCGAGCGGGGCCCCGGCCCGTGGGTTCGGGCGGACGCCTTGGCGCTGCCGTTCGCCGACGAGTCGATCGACGCCGTGACCAGTGCGATCGGCCTGGTCGTCGTGCAGCCGCTGGACCGGGTCATCGCCGAGATCGCTCGGGTGCTCCGACCGGGCGGTGTGCTCGCCGCCATCGCCCCCGCGCTGCGTCCGCTGGCCGCCCGCGACGTCCGGATCCTGTCCCGGATCAACGCCGCGCTGCGGACGAAGCCGCAGTTCCCCGGTCCGGTGGAGATGATGGGTGCGACCAAGACCCTGCTGGCCCACGGCATGCGCCGGGTCGAGGACGCCCGGGAGCGGTACTGCTTCACCGTGGCGACCCGCGAGGACGCCGAGCTGATGCTGTCGGCGTTGTACCTGCCGCAGACCCGCGAGTCCCGGGTCGCCGCCGCGGTCGAGCTGCTGGAGCGGCGGGTGAACCGGCGCGGTCCCGTCGAGGTGGCCATCCCGATGCGTCGGTTGGTGGCCATCAAATGAGGGAATATCACGCGACGCGGCCGAGTTGAAACAGCCGAACAGCAACGAATCCGACCCGCGATCAAGTGAGGGACTGACATGGCCACCGTCGAGATCGATGCCACGAGCTTCGAGGACACCATCACCGGCAACGACATCGTGCTGGTCGACTTCTGGGCCGACTGGTGCGGTCCGTGCAAGCGCTTCGCCCCGATCTACGAGAAGGCCTCGGAGGAGTACGACGGCATCACGTTCGCCAAGCTCGACACCGACGCCAACCAACAGCTCTCGGGTGCGCTGGGCATCGAGGGCATCCCGACGCTGATGGCGTTCCGCGAGGGTGTGCTCGTGTTCAACCAGGCGGGCGCGTTGCCGGGTCCGGCGCTCAAGCAGGTCATCGAGAAGGTGCAGGAGCTCGACATGGAGATGGTCCACGCCGAGGTCGCCAAGCTCCAGGCCGAGCACGAGCACCAGCACTGAGCTCCGGCTCTTCTTCCAACTGGTCACCTCCGACACGATCCGCACCAGGATCGGTGTCGCCGGTGACCAGTTGTGGTTTCCGGGGTCGGGGCGGCGGACCGCTAGGCTCTTGCGGCGGCCCCCATAGCTCAGGGGATAGAGCAAGGGTTTCCTAAACCCTGTGTCGCAGGTTCGAATCCTGCTGGGGGCGCTGAAGGTGGCTCTGACCAGCTATTCGTAGTAGTCGGCATTGCCGAATGGAGCCCGGCTCCCCACATGGATCCCGACATCGCGATAGTTGCGCGTCGGATTCTGCGCCGGAACGTCCGCCAGGCGGGCCATCATCGCGCTGGATCGCGCGACGGTGGCCCGCCTGGTGGCTGAGGTGGAGGTCTGCTCCACCGCTGGACTCAGCTGAGGGCGACCTTCGAGACACCGATCCGCACCACGGTGCCGATGGGCAGCTCCCCTTGTGCTGTCCCCAGCTTCACTTCGAGCATCACGTTGGTGATGGACTTGGCAGTCCGTGTGGTCTTGCGCACGGTGACGGTACCCACACCGGGAACGTTGATGACCTTGCCGGGCGTGGAGACATCGACTGGGAGACCGAGGATCGTCAGATTGGCGATGCTCGAGCCGGAGTCGTTGAACGAGTACGTCTTGCCGTTGAAGGTCCCGCGGCTCACGGACTTGATGGCGCCCACTTTGACGATTCCGCTGAGGACGTTGACGTTCTGCACCGTCGCCGTGGCCTCCGCAGACGTGCTGCTGCCCGAGACCAGAGACTTGACGGTGGTGGCCACCGTCCCGGTCGTGGCGATGCCGGGGATCCCCACTTCCGCACCCGTGTTCGTCCGGAGCACGTTGTTGGTGCCGAGGCAGGGCATGAAGCTCACGAAGCTGGGACCGGAGTCGAAGGTCGTTCCGATCTGCGCCTGGGTGCCGTACGCGTAACCGCCGACCGTGCCGGTCACCTGGTTGGACAACTGGCTCACCGCAGCGGACACGATGACCTGCGTCCCGGGCAGCACGCCCAACGTGTTGGCGGTGTTGACCACCACGCGCAGTGCGTTGACGTTCAGCCGGTACGGGTACGGCTTGACCTGCTCGTTGATCATCACGTAGCCGAGGCCGGCGAGATTGATCTTGGTGTTCGGAGCGACGTTGGCCGAGATGGTCTGGCCGTCGATGACCAGACTGGCCAGGGTCGTTCCCGAGGCGCTGGTGGTGAAGCCGCTGCTCGAGCGGGTGACGCTGCTGACGGCGCGCACGGCGCTCGCCTTGATCAGCCCACCGAGCAGGTTGACCCCCTGGGTGGTGGCACTCGTCCTGGACCGAAGCGGCGAGGCGTACGTGTCTGCGGTGGTGGAGACGGTTCCGGTGGAACCGACGAGCGGCAGGTTGAGAGCCGCCGTGCTGTTCGTCTTGTGGATGTTCCCGTTCGTCGTGCAGCCCAGGGTGATCGGCGCCGAGTTACCGGACTTGACGACGCCGGCGACCGACACGTTCGTGCCGAAGGCGTACCCCTGGTACGCGTACCGCGCCGGGGCGGCGGCGCCGGCACTGGGGGCGTAGAGGGCCGGGGCGGCGATCGCCAGCCCGACCATGCCGATGACCAGCCGGAGGGCGCGAGATCGACGGGTCCGATCTGGGACTTCGGACCGGCGGGCAGCCGTCGGCGTCGGTGGTGGGGACAGTTCTTGAGTCACTGTGATCTCCTGTCGAGAACCAATGGGGGAATGTGAGCATCCGCCCCCGACGGGCGATCACCAGGTCCCAAGTGCGGGATCCAGAGCGCAAGTGTTACAAGAGATCCCGGGCTCCGCAGCCGTTCGGGAGAATTGGTCGTTCATGGTCTCGAGCGCGGTCGGCGCGCGATCGCGAGGCGAGGCCGTGATCCCGTTTCGCGGTGCGGCCGCCGCGCTCCCGTCAGACGGCGGCGCGACAGCAGGTGGACCGCACGCCCGCCCGGTGCGCCTCCAGACTCGTGGAAACGTGGCGCTCTGCCGGGGTGACGGCGCTGTGCTGCTCGACGTACCCCGCCACTCGGAAGGCGCACGAGCACGTCGCGAACCCGCGTTGCATGCAACTAGCGACGGTGATGCCCCGTGCCGATTGGTCGACGGTGCACCGGCTGATCAGTGGATGCCTCGTCACCCGCTAGATCGGCCGATCGGCCGACAGCGTTCCGGTGCTGCGGGCGGCATTGTTGATGTTGTCAGGGGCACGCAGGACAACATCGGGGGATGAGCCCGCGGAGACCTGACAGAGGGTTCGCTGAGTCCGGGACGGGGGAACCGGATCGGGCGCCGCGACTGACTGATCGCTTGGGGGAGCGGTCATCGGTCGCGCGAGGGTGACAGGTCGTCGGGGGGGCGACCGGTCACCCATTTCCTCGTTGGCGTGATCACAGATTCGCCGCGCTCTACGAAGAAGCCGTCGACGGGCACCAAACCTCGGCGCGAACTGAAGGCGCGGCGGAACGCCGGCTTGCCGGCCACCGCTCAGCTCGGGCGTTGATCATCCGGCTACCGATCGAGATGTCTTTCGCCCACGACGTCACCAAACCCCACCGCCGATTGCGGAGCTGCCGTACCGGGTCGCCGTCCTTGTCGTCCCGGGGCGGCCCGGCGACCACAACGGGCGCAGTCTTCGTGGGGGCTACGTTGTAGTCCGGCGGCAGTGTGGATCGGCCCGCTCCGGCCGGATGTCGAAGTCGTCCATCAGGACCTCACTGGAACGGACCGAGGCGTCGCGACCGCACATGCTCAGCAGCCTAAGTCGCCGCGATCCCACCGCGACCGCAAACCGACCGTCATACGCGCGTCGGCACAGCAGTTGTGGACTACAGCCCTGTGTCGGTCTGTCTTAGGCAGATTTGTCCCACGTGCAGCGCGTCACCGCTGATCGCGTCGACCACAACCCACCAGGGTCGCGATGATGGCGGCCCTACTTTCCCGCCACGGTCGCCCCGCCGGTCCCAGCAGACGGTTCACGGCTGGACGTTACGCGCCGCCGGCCCCACCAAGGCCCACCCAGCCCGCCCGACTGACGTGCGTGGCTGTCTTGTTCATGTCCTTCCAGACGCCGTCGATGCGAAGTACAGCGTGAACGTCCACCCACCCGGTTGACGGACCCTCGGAAGTCGAATGCATCTCAAGCATGACTGAAGCGACGTCACCGGCTTGAGTCACTGAGAGGATGCGATGCTCCCAGTCCTTGCAAAAATCATCACTGACCCATTCGTCAAGCGATTCTGAGACCGGATGCTGCACGAGACTGCCGTCTGGCATCGTGCAGGCCCACCAGGCGTTCTCGTGGAAACACGCCCTGAAGCTGTCGATATCGGAGTGGTTGAACCCGTCGATGTAGCGCTGAATCAGCCGAACGATTTCGTCGTAGTCGGCGGCAGGCGGTGGGGTCACGACACCCGTCGAGGATTGCACCGTCATCTTTGGGAGACCTCCTGCGATCCGCTGAATGACAGCCAACCTATGCCTAGAACAGACTCACGTCGACCAGCCGAGCGAGAGATCATCGCCAGGCGCAGCTGCTCGAGGCTCGGTCAGACGCACGCAGTCCGAACGAACGCTGAGCTTGAGCAGAGGTTCCCGCAGAACGCGCTCCGTCGCTGTCGCGGTGCGGGCCTTTCAGACGTGCGCCGTAAGACGTCTGTTCAACGAAGCAGGGGAGTGCCGTAGGACAACCGTGCTGAGGGACGCGACCTGTGGGTTCCCTCGTCAGAGGGAGGCCTTGAGGTCGGTGACGTACCCATCGCGATCGTTGAATAGGTGGAGGGTGTCGTCGGGTCCGTGGATCTTCGTCCGGTGGGTAGGCGGTCCCCGTTCGGCAGGACGAGCTGGACACGTTGGCGTCGGGTCCACTGACCGCCGTCGAGATCGACCACTTTCCGAGCGACGGCAAGTCTGCTGTCGGGTCGCCGATCCTCGGAATTCACGCCGGTCCTAGTGGAGCTGGGTTGCGGCGGTCGGCCCACTGTGTGGAAGCGGCCGGGCTGCAGGGACCGTCCGGTCTTGCCTGATCAACCAGATGCCGACCGCTGCCACGGCGAGGCCGAGGGCGGCACCCCAGGGAGGCATGGCGGCCTGGAAGCCGAGCAGTCCGCCGACCGCAATGGCTACGGCGAGGGCTCGAGGTAGCACCCGGGCCCGCCACGACGCCAGGCCGAAGAGGATCCAGCCGAGAGAGAACAGCAACACGCTGACCAGCCAGGCTGTCCACAGCAGGCTGCCGGTGGCCGGTACGCCGATGACCTCCGGGGTGACCTGGGCGAGCCACGGCATGGCGAACGCTTCGAACCACATGTCACCGGCGACGCCCATGGTGCCAACGGCGGCGACGCAGAAGGCGACCGCGCCGAAGAGCCCGGCCTGACTCGCCTGCCGCCAGTACACGGCGACCAAAGAAATCAACACCAGGGAAAAGCTGATGGCGTACGCCGTGTTGAACGCCAAGAAGACCGGGTTCGTCATCATGGCAATCAGGTCGCTTCGGTCGGTCACGAGGTACAGACCGACGGAGACGACGGCCAACAGGCCTCCCGCAAGCGCGGCGATCGGGCCGGCGTGGGTGCTGAGGGGTGAGTCGGACATGAAGATCCTCCTGGGTGGACGCGCGCGGGTGCGTGGCGTTCGGACGTGAAATTCAGGTGGTTCGGGCCGGTGACGTACCCGAGGCCTGGTTGTGGTGGGTGCGGTGGTGGTGGTCCGGCTCGTCAGCTTTGGGTGATGTGGTCCAGAACCGGCGGTCGAACACCAGCAGAGCCAGGGCGACCAGGCACCAGACCAGGCACCACAGCCACGTCATCCGGGTGGTATCGGCCGTCGCCGGCCACAGCGTGCTGGTTTCGATGGTTCCTTCGGCGGCGTGGGCGATCAGCGTGATCAGCGAGCTGGCTGAGGCGTGGTTGAACAACCACGCGTACCAGAAGGTGACGGCGACCGTGGCGGTGGCTTCGATCGGACTCGACCCGAACTGGGGCATGACGAAGAACGGGATGTGCCAGATGGTGACGCCGATCGCCATCAGCACGGTCGCGGCGAGGGGGGTCCGGGTCGCCTGCAGGGTCGGTTGGGCCCAGCCGCGGAAGCTCGACTCCTCGGGCAGCTGGGCGTTGAGGGGATTGACGATGTTGATCGCGATCGCCATCGGCAGGCTGTACCAGACAGCGAACTCCGCGATCTCCGGGACCGGCGCCCCAAGTGCGCTGTTGAGCCCGATGGAGGCGAATTTGACCGCCAGCGGTACGGCGACGGCGAGCGCGTACCAGATCCAGCTGACCCGCCATCGGATCAGCCGCGACCCCATCTGCTTCAACCCCGCGACTCCCTCGGTCACGAACACGACGATCAGGGCCGCCACCAAGACACCAGGGGCGAAGAAGCTCTGCCAGGGGATGGCGGCCCAGCAGATGGCGTAGGAGAGCAGGAAGAAGGTGAGGACGGGATGTCGCCGAATGACAGCCATGACGGCCTTTCGATCATGAGGCCGTTGACGACCTGATCTCAGACTCACCGAATCATCCCGGGCGGCCCAGCGGGCTGGCCCCCGGATGCCAAGGGCGGGTTTCTCCCATGCCTCTCAGGAAGTGGAACCTCAGTCCTCTCACCCGTGTCACATGCCGTCCGTTCTCCGGGAAGTTCTGAGATCTCAGACGACCTTTCCCGGCGGACCTGGCTGGCTCGCTGGTTCAGCTCTTCGGCTGCGGAGGGTGCGGAAGCTCTCTACTCCGAGGTGAGCTTGCCTCGGACACGACTCCACTGGCCGGGGGCCCAGAGTTGCCTCGAGAGGCCGTTGATGATCAAGCGACTTGTACTCGGCTGTGGATTGGCGGTCAGCCTTGCGCTCGGCACCGGTGCGCTGATGCCAGCTTCGGCTGATGCCTCGATTGCGGATACCGCCAGTATGTCGAGGTCGGAGTACAAGCAAGAAGACCGGCAAGGCGAAGACGAAGTGGTACACCGCCTGGCACTGAGCCTTCAACGTGCGGCCCTGGGGACTTCAACGCCCAGCCCTGAACCGGCCGCCGATCGGGTCCTTCTGAGCCGGGATTCGACAACGAACCGCACAGCTAGCCAGTCTGGGCTCGTCGGTTGGCGCTGGAGAGGCTTCGGGCTGCGCGGTCGAGGACGGCCCGGACGACCAGCGGGTGGATCAGCCGGACGACGGCGGAATAGGTCCGGCCTCGACGGTTGTGGAGCTGCACGATGGTGCTGAGCACGATCACGTCGGGCCGGCAGAGGACAGACGATCGGAAACTGAGATGACGTTCGTCGGTTCCGAGGAGGACCTCGTCGTGGGTCCGGGCGCGGGTGGCGAATGTGCTTGGTCGGCCTCTGTCGATCCCCACGAGCCCGACGACCGCTTGGCGGAAGGTGATCAGTCGATGCACCCAGGGTGGCGGGTTGCCGAAGATCGCGTCGGCCCAGGCCTGCGGGTCGGTCGGGGCGCCTGCTGGGCACGTCACCGCATGCGCATCGGACCAGTCGACCCGGGGCAACGCCCCGGTGAGCAGTGCGGTCGCCGGTACGGCTACCGCAGAGACCTGGACGGCTCGACCCGTGCGGAGCGGCGCTGCGACGTGCTCGTTGCGCACTCCGATGGCCAGGAAGCGGGAGAACAGCCGCCGCAGCGGGCCCGGTTCGGCTGAGCACGCGCAGCGGAGCGCGGTAGGTGCACGGGGCGACTCGGGTCGCCGGAACCCGAGATCATCTGCCTTTGCACCAGCAGCTGGACCCGCTGGGTGAGCGACGGCCGGTAGGGCCCGGCGGCGCTGCACCGCGGCCAGCTCGGCGTCGGTCACGGCGCCGCGGCACGCAGCGGCGGCGATCGAGCAGGTTCGCCGTCGCGACTGCGTCCTGGATGGCGAGGTTGATGCCGACGCCCGCGATCGGGGACATGGCGTGCGCGGCGTCGCCGATGCACAGCAGACCGGGCCGGTGCCACCGCTCCAGCCGGTTGACGCGCACCTCGAGGAAGCCGATGTCGTCCCAGGACCGCACGGCGGCGTCGAACCGCTCGGCGGGGAAGGGCAACCAGCGGGCCAGGTCGGCGCGCAGTGCCTCGATGCCGGCGGCCTTCGGAGTGTCGGCGAACGCCGCCCTTGGGCATCGTGACGGCGCCCTGCCAGTACGCGCCGCGGTCGATGATCGGGAACAGCTTGCCCGGCGCCGAGCCGCGCGAAGGAGCCCGGGAGGATCGCCAGGGCCCTTCGGAAGCCGGTAGCCACAGGACGTCCAGCGGCACGCCGTACTCCTTGACCGGCGCAGGCCGGCGGCCGCCCGGACCGCGGAGTTGCGCCCGTCGCAGGCGACCGTGAGGGTGGCGCGCAGCTCGTCCGGGGACCGTCGGACGGTGCGGTAGCGGACCCCGCGCACGGCGTGCCGTCTCGGTGATCGAGATCGGTGACCGTCGACCCGGCCGGAGCAGCGTGAAGGACGGGTACTTCGCGGCCTCAGTGGTGAGGAAGGACAGGAAGTCCCACTGCGGCACCATCGACAGGTACTGGAACGATCCCCGGCAGCCTGCTGAAGTCGCCGAGGGTGGCCAGTGCCGTCGTCGGTCATCATCGCGACCGTTCGGGTCGGCTGGTGCGGGCAGCTCGATCGAACGCGGGCATCAGGCCGAGCTCGTCGAGCACCTGCAGCGTCGACGCGTGGATGGTGTCGCCGCGGAAGTCGCGGAAGAAGTCCGGGTGCTTCTCCAGCACCACGACCTCGACGCCGGCTCGGGCCAGCAGCAGGCCGAGCATGGCGCCGGCCGGCCCGCAACCGATGATGCAGACGTCTACTTGGTGCGGCGACTGGTTGGTGGTCATGGCGAGTGCTCCTTCGATCGGTCGTGACGGACATCGACGTCGTGGCCGACGTCCCACAGCAAGGTCAGCACTCCGCGGATCGCGGCCTGGTCCAGACCGTCGAGCTCGAGTACGGTCGTCCGGTCGGCCGGGATCGATCGGTCAGCGCGCTGGCCGAACTGGGCCCGTAGGGCCCGGGTGGCGGCCGGGCCCAGCGGCCCAGCCACGGTAACCCTGTAGCGTGTAGGCCGCAGCCGGTTCGGTTCGAGCCGCCTGTCTCGGTCATCGTCGACCTCCTCTCGCGCCCCTGCCGATGAGGGCTGCAGGAACGACTGTCCGGTTCAAGTGGGAGGGCCCGCACCACCCCGGATCAAGAACCACCCGGTGTGGACGAGTACGTCGGCCGTCAGATCAGCCCGAGGTCGTGGCCCCGCGTTACCGCTTGGGCGCGGGTGACCACGCCGAGCTTTCGGTAGAGGCTCTTGGTGTAGCCCTTCACGGTGTTGATCGACAGGTACAGCTCGCTGCCGATCTCGCGGGCGGACAGCGGCCCGCGCAGGGCCCGCAAGATCGCGAGCTCGCGGTCGGTGAAGTCCTCCAGCAGGTCCCGACGATGCCGGGCCTGATCGACCGCGTCGCGACCGATGCGTGCGTCAAGCGCCGCCAGCTGCTCGGCGGCGACCGGCTGGGCCGGCTCCGCGGCGCTGACCTCGTGGGCCCGGTCGAGGGCTGCGACGGGCGCCCGACCGGTCACCCGCCGCCCACTGGGCGATGGTCAGGCTGGTCAGCGCGGCTACCTGCAGCGACGTCTGGCCCCAGCCCGCCGCCAGTCGGACGGCAGCTTCCAGGACGTCAAGGGCTCCCGCGGGATCTGTCGCGGCGATCAGCTGGCCCTCGGCGAGCCGGACATGGCGAACGCGGCCGCTGCGCCATCGCCCCAGGCCGGCTCCGCCTGTGCTCGCTGTGTCCCGTACCTCGGCGATCACGGCGCGCGCCCGTTCGGTCTCGCCGAGCTGCGACGAGGGCGAGGGCGAGCAGTCCGGCGACCTGCAGCATGAAGAACGGCGGCACGAGACGCCGCACGGGCACGTCCCACGCCTGCTGCAGGATCTCGGCGGCCTCGGCGATCCGACCGGCGCCGAGCAGCTCTCCACCGAGGCAGTTCAAGGCGACCAAATGACCCCAGAGCGTCGGGTCGGCCTCGAGAGCGACGGCACGGCGAGCGTGGATCAGCGCCGCCTCGACATCGCCCGGCGTGCCGTAGACGGCCCAGATGAGTCGGCGTAGGCCCGCAACCTGCTCCAGCCCGGAACGGGATCCGGATCGGCCTCGATGAGCGGCTCGGCGGCCGCGAGCCACTCGACGCTCCGACCGGCCTGACCGGACAATCCGGCAGCCAAGGCCAGATCGAGGTAGAGATGCGGGTCGGACTCGACGCCAGGCAGCTCAGCACCCATCCGCAGCAGCGTGCCCATCGCGCCGTGGTCCAGGAACCAGCGGATGTTGCTCGCGCAGCAGGGGTAGCGCTCCGGCGAGGTCACCGGCCGCCATCGCGGTGCTCGACGGCCTCCTCGACCTGGCCCTGGGCGAGGAACCAGTCGGCCGCGCGGCCCAGCAGCTCCGATGCCGCGTCGGGCGCCGAGTCGCGTCCAGCTCGCGGCGCAGCACGTCGCGGAACAGCCGGTGGCAGCGGTACCACTGCCCCGTCCAGAGGCGCGACGAACAGGTCCGCCCGGTCGAGTTCCTCCAGGAGGGCGGAGCAACCGGTCGTTCCAGGACGGCGTCGCAGAGCGGCCCGGAGAGCCGCTCGAGAACCGAGCAGCGCACCAGCAGGTCCCGCTGGTCGGCGTCCAGACCGTTCAGCACCTCGGTGGAGAAGTAGTCCAGCAGGTGCCGTTCATCGCCGCGGATCCGGCCGCGGCCGCCGCGGATCGGCCGCGCCCCGCAACGCCAGTGCCGCCAACTGCAGTCCGGCGGGCCAGCCCTCCGTGCGCTCGGCAAGCCACCCGGGCAGTGTCCCCGGTGACCTCGGCCATGGCGGCCATGAGCGCCACGCCCTCGTCGGTCGTGCACCGCAGGTCCTCGACGCGGAGCTCGGTGAGCGTCCCCGCGAGCCCGCATCCGAGCCAGCGGCAGGCGGCGGATCGGCCCGCGCCGCGATCACCAAGTGCAGCGCGGGCGGCAGGTAGGCCAGCAGGAACTCGACGCTCTCGTGGATCGTCGGATCCTCGAGCAGGTGGTAGTCGTCGAGAACCAGGACGTACGAGTCCGGGCTGGCCGTCGCCGCGTTCAGCAGAGCCTCGAGGGCGATGCTGATCGGATCCAGACCCGGGGCGCGCAGCGCGCTGAGCGCCTCGCCGGTCAGTTCCGGAGCGACCCTCTCCAACGCCGCGAGCAGATAGGTCCAGAACCGCACCGGCTCGTCGTCGGCTTCGTCGATCGACAGCCACCCCGACTCGCGCGCGACGATCCGGCTCAGCCGCCCAGGTGGTCAGGAGCGTCGTCTTGCCCCAGCCGGCGGGCGCCACGACCAGGCTCAAGCCGGTGGCCGGCGCCGCCATCCAGGTGCTGGTGCAGGCGGGGCCGGGACACCGCCGCCGGCGCGCACCGGGGGCACAACCAACTTGGCTGCCAGCAGAGGTCGGGCCCCCGGTAGGCCCACGGTCGAACCGTACCGCTCTTGCCTGCATGGGGATACCCGCCGAACTCAGCCCTCGTAGAGCAAGCTTCCGGCGAGGCTGCCCTCGTGACTGCGGATGTCGCGAACCGCCCGGCGGACAGCACGGCGCCGTGCCGCAGGCACCAGGCGGTGAACCAGTCGGCTCGTCGAATTCGCCAGTCCGAGTCCCCGCACAGCGACCGTTGCCCAGGGCGCCGGTTCGGCCATTCCCAGCGAACGGCATACCTCCCGGCCGTGGAACGCCGCAGCCAGCGCCAGCACGAGCTGGTGGGTGACCACCGGCGACGTGTGGATCACGGGACTGAGCAACTCGTCGTACGCCGAAATCAGGGCTGCGACCAACGCTCGCGAATTGGCGTCAGGTGGTGCGTCGAGTGCGTCCAACCGGGTGGACAACGCCGCGGCTTCCTCGTGGTCATCGACCTCGAGACGGGGATCGAGTCCCAGGAGGTACCCGAGGTAGCGGAACAGGTGATGGACGTCATCTCGCTGAGTGGCGGTGAGTCCGAGACCGAGCCGGGCTCAGGGCATTCATCGGGACGGAGGTGAAGTCGAGCAGCGTCCTCGCCAAGCTGACTTGATTGATCGGAACACCGTGGGTGCGCAGATCCCAGTCGCTGCCACTGCTCACATGGTGACGGACGTGCGCATGCAGGAGCCGGACCTGGACTGTGGCGACATGACCTGGCGCACCAATGCCCAGATGCCCGGGCTGCACGGCGGAGCCGAGCCACGCACCGGTCTCGGAGATGCGTCGAGCGGCGGCGGCGGTGTTCAGTCGGCCGCCGGTCGCCAACACCGCCGCGATCGCGGGCGAGCGATAGGTGTTGACCAGTGACCCGGGACCGAGCAACAGCTGCATCCAGGTGGCACCGATGCCGAGGTAGGCCAGGCTTCCCCGATGCAAGCGCTCGTCATCGACCCAGTCCGGCACCGTCGTGAGCTGCGCGTGAAGCTCCGCGACCGGCCCCTCGACGAATCCAGACGGGTGGCGCCCACGGAGTGACGCGATGATCGTCCGGGGAAGGACACCGTCGTCCACGACGGCGTCGGCGAGCGGGTCGCCGACATGCGCCAAGGCCGCCAGGGCTCGCTCGTCGAGGTCGACGAACGGATCCGACAGATCACCTCCGGTCCGAGCCGTGAGACCTGCTGGACGGCTGTGCGTCGAAGACATGTCGACTCCTGGTGGAACGTGGACGTGGCTCTTGGGAGTCGCCTCCATCGGCCGATCTCCCGCCCTCCTGCGGCGGAGCGGCAGGCGAACAGTCTCGCCAAGTGATGTGGCACCACACCACCCCGACCGAGCGACCACCCGGGGTGGAGACATGACATCCCCACCGAGGTACAGACCTGGCAACTCGGTCTCGGTCATGGCCGGACTGTCACCACCTCGGATCGGCCGGTCTCAACGCCGGTTGTTCGTTCGAGGGTGTGACTCCGCCGCGGGATGTGCTCCGAGGAGTTTCTGGGCCAGAGCGCATCAAGATCAGTTCTTCGGGCAGCCACGCGTGAGACGAAGGCGATCACTCCGTCGGCCGGCGAGGCCGGCAGGCTCGGCGTCAGGGCAGTCGTCAACGACACGGTCTGCGGGCCGGTAGTGTGACCTTTCGCGCTGCGCTGCGGCGTTGGTGTGCCGGGAAGTCTGGTCGGCGGCCAGTTCGGCGAGCCGTCGTGCTGGTCCTCGTCGATTCGATGTGGGGCTTGAGAGTGTTCCGATTGAGGATTCCTTCCGGCAGGGCAACCCACGCTCGGGGCACGTCCGACGGCGTAGGCTGGGGTGGTGCACGCCGAGCAGATGGCGGAGGACGCGCCGTCGGTGAATCTGGATACGAACGCGTTGGAGGCGGCTCAGCTGCTGGCCGAGCGACGGCTGCCGGCCCTGGTTGTGACCGAGGCCGATGGGTCGCCGCATTCGATTCTGCCTGCGTCTCAGGTGGTCCGGTTCCTGGTTCCGAGTTACGTGCAGGACGACCCGTCGTTGGCTCGGGTGATGAACGAGTCGATGGCGGATCGGGCGGGGGACAAGCTCGGGGCCAAGCGGGTTCGCGACTTGTTGCCGAGCGAGCGGCGGGAGCTTCCGGCGGTGAACCACGACGACACGATCATCGAGGTGGCCGCGTTGATGGCTCGGTTGCGGTGTCCGCTCACTGCGGTGATGAAGGACGGTCGGATGATCGGGGTGATCAGCGCCTCCCGGTTGCTGGAGCTCGCGCTTCATCCCCGCTGACCTGTCGTTTCGCCGTTTGGGGTGAGGCTGCGTGACTGCCGTGGTTGCGGTGGTCGTGTTCTTGGCGGCGTATGTGTTGATCGCCACCGAGCGGGTGCCGAAGACGGTGACGGCGTTGACCGGCGCCGCCATCGTGGTGGCCTTCGGCGTCACGTCGTCTGAGGACGTCTTCTATTCCCATGACACGGGGATCGACTGGGACGTCATCTTCCTGCTGCTCGGGATGATGATCATCGTCGGTGTCCTGCGCCGGACCGGGGTGTTCGAGTACATCGCCATCTGGGCGGTCAAACGGGCGAAGGGGTCACCGCTGCGGGTGATGATCTTGTTGGTCCTCATCACCGCACTCGCCTCGGCCTTTCTCGACAACGTCACGACGGTGTTGTTGATCGCCCCGGTGACGTTGTTGGTGTGCGACCGGTTGGACGTGTCCCCGATCCCGTACCTGATCGCGGAGGTGTTGGCGTCGAACATCGGTGGTGCCGCCACGCTGATCGGTGACCCGCCGAACATCATCATCGCCAGCCGGTCGGGGCTGTCGTTCAACGACTTCCTGCTCAACATGGCACCGATCGCCGCCTTGGCCCTCGCCGCCTTGGTGGTGATGCTGCCGTTGCTGTTCCGCGGCTCCTTCCACACCGATCCCGAGCGGGTCGCCGACGTGATGGGTCTGGATGAACGGGAAGCCATCAAGGACCGCCGGCTGCTGATCATCTGCGGCGTGGTGTTGGCCGGCGTGTTCACCGGCTTCATCGCCCACACGGCGCTGCACATCGAACCGTCGGTGGTGGCGTTGCTGGGCGCGGGCCTGCTGGTGTTGCTGTCTCGCAGTGAGCCGCGCGACTTCATGCCCAGCGTGGAGTGGGAAACACTCCTGTTCTTCGTGGGCCTGTTCATCATGGTCGGTGCGCTGGTCAAGACCGGTGTCATCGGCCAACTCGCCGACGCGGCCGCGCGGGCCACCGGCGGTGACCCGCTGGTCGCCACCATGCTCATCTTGCTGGTCTCCGCTTTGTTGAGCGGGATCGTGGACAACATCCCGTACACGGCGGCGATGAGTCCGATCGTCGCCCAGCTGGCCGCCGGAGTCGCCGACCCGACCCAGGCGCAGGCCCTGTGGTGGGCGCTCGCCATCGGCGCCGACTTCGGTGGCAACCTGACCGCGATCGGCGCCAGTGCCAACGTCGTCGTCCTCGGCATCGCCAAGCGAGCGGGTACCCCGATCTCGTTCTGGGCTTTCACCAAGAAGAGCGCCGGCGTCACGGTGGTCACGATCGCGCTCGCCGCGCCGTATCTGTGGCTGCGGTACTTCGTGCTGGCCCAGTAGCGCCCGGAATGCGTCCGGCATCTGAGAACTGTGGCTCGATCTGCCGTTGAGAAGTCCACGATCGGCTCGGTTGTCGCTGCGTCATCGGCGGGCGTAGCGTCGGCGTATGCGTAAAGGCGTGCACCGCTCGGCGCTGAGCGATCCGGCGAAGTCGGCGCTGATGCTGACGGTGGCGATGCTGCCCATTCTCGCCCTGGCGATCATGGCTGTGATGATGGGTTGGACAGCCGTCGCCGTAAGGCGGTTCAAGCGTTCATCACACGTCGCACCGAAGGCTGGACGCCTACCGCAATGCCTTCGACAACTCTGATCGCCTCGGCGACGCCGTCCTCGGACCGGATGAGCGAGCCGAGCGTCCGAGCACGGCGGCGAGTCTGATCGTTCGCGAGGGTGCGGACGGCTGAGGCGAGCCGTTCACTGGTCAGCTGGCGCTGCGGGATCGGCGCGGGGCCGGCGCCCAGGCGGTGCACCTGGTGGCCCCAGAAGGGTTGGTCGCCGATGATCGGGCAGATGAGGGTCGGGCGGCCGGCCCGCAGTCCGGCAGTCGTGGTGCCGGCGCCGCCGTGGTGGATCACGGCGGACGTCTGCGGGAACAGCCAGTCGTGTGGCACGGACTCGATGACGTGGACCTGGCCACCGCGCAGGTCGTCCGGGTTGGTTGCGAGACCACCCCATCCGGTGGCGATGAGTGCGCGGTGACCGCCGCGGGTCACGGCATCGAGGAGGAGCCGGGTGCGTGCCTCGTTCTTCCGTCCGAAGCCCATGCTGCCGAATCCGACATAGACCGGGGGAGTGCCTGCAGCCAGAAACCGTTCGAGATCACGGGGAGGAGGCCAGTTCGGGGGCTGGTCGACGAACCAGGGGCCCGTCACGTGGACATGGTCGGGGTAGTCGTCGGGGACGGGTACCAGGTGGCGGCTGAATGAGTACAGGACCGGCACCGGGGTGCCGTCGTCCCGGCCGAGCAGGGTGTCGAGCCGAGGCCGGGGAGATAGTCCGAGCCGGTCGCGGAAGGCGTTGATCATCGACCCGTACGCGAGCATGGTGACGTTGTTGAAGGCGTAGCTGGCCCGGTTGGCACGCGCACCGAGCGGCCAGTGCCCGATGAAGGGAATCGGGAAGGCACTGGTGCGGGTGAAGAACGGCAGCGGTAAGGAGACTGCGGCGGGGACATCGAGTCGCTCGGCGATGTGCAGGGCGGCGAGACACTTCGGGTGGTAGACGATCAGGTCTGGCCGCCAGGCTTGGGCGGCGGCCCATTCGTCCAGCATCATCTGGCGCATCGCCGCCAGCATCTGTCGTACAACGCGGATGCTGCCGCTCGGTCCGCCCATGCTTGGCATCGCGGACCTGATCAACGCCCGAGCGGTGTCGTCCATCGGCAGATGGTCGACATCGCCGCCGGCCACGATCGGACCATAACCCGTTGCGGTGCACACGGCAGCCTGGTGTCCGGCCGCGACCAGACCCCGGGCCAACGCGACGAAGGGCCGGACGTCACCTTCGGTGCCGAAGGTGTTGAGCTGGATTCTCATCGTCCGTCGGTCGCCGCAGGTTCGGCTTCGGAGATGATGGGACAGAGGTCGGGCATCGGCGGATCCTCGAGAAGGTTGGGTCGACAAGACGACGCCGACCAGCCTTCCCGGCACACCAAGATCACTTACTCTACCGTCGCTGGATCGGTTCGGTCGACCTCGCGATCCTTCATGCCGGTGGCCCACGTGGCACCGAGCGCGGATGCGTGACGGCCCGGATTCAGCTGCTGCTGGTCAGTTCGGCCTGCTGCCACCAGATCGCGGTTGCCACCCACCCGGCTGCAGCCACGGGGAGCACCAGCAGGAGTTGGACGGGGGTGGCGGTGAGTTCGGGTCCGCCCATGCCGAGCCAGAGGCTGGGGGCGGCGTAGGGGAACCAGGCGCCGGTGCCGAGCACGGTGAGGATCTGAGTGACGATGACGATGCCGATCACGCCACCGACACCGGCCAGGGCGCTGCGGGCGATGGTGGCCACGAGGGCAAACGGCAGTGCGAGCAGCGCCGTCAACACCGCCCCGAGCACGATCCGACCGGCACCTGGCCACGGCGTACCCGCGGTCGGGGCGAGCAGAACCACACCCAACCCGACAGCGACTGCTGAGGAGGCGATCGTCACCGCCGACGCCCAGAGGAGGACGGCGCCGAGTTTGGCTGACGCCAGCGCGGCCCGGGACGGCCGGCTCAGCAGCAACGCCTCGATGGCGCCATCGCTGAACTCGCGGGCGAACACCCAGCTGACCACGAAACCGACACCGAGCAGCATCGCCATCGACAGCACCTGGGCGGTGACGCCGGTCGCGGCGTCCCAGCCGGTGCCGTGGATCAGCGGCCGCACCTTGATCGCAATCTGACTCGAGCCGCCGAACTCGGCGGCCGCGACGAACCCGGTCGCCAGCATCGGAACAGCCACCACCAGCAAGACCGTCACGACCCTCCCGATCACCGACCGGGTCAGCTTGACGAGCTCGGCGAGGACCACTGTGGATATCGCCGCGAACCCCGCTGTGACCACCGAGTTCGCTCCCGTCCTCATCGCGATACTCCGGCGGCGGCCGCGACAGCGTCGAAGAACTGCCGCTCCAGGTCCACCCCGTCAGTAGGCAGCGTCCCGATCACCCGGCCTTCGTGCATGATGCGGATCGTCGACGCCAGTCTGGCCATCTCATCCAGATGGTGGCTGGAAACCAGTACGGCCGCGCCCCGGTTGGCGTGCTCGCTGATCAGGTGACGCAGCTCGATCACACCGGCCGGGTCGAGGCCGTTGGTCGGCTCGTCCAGGATCAGTAGATCCGGGTCGTGGATGAGTGCGGCCGCCAACGCCAGCCGTTGTCGGTTGCCGCTGGACAGCGTCCGGGTCGGCTTCGACGCCCATGTGCGGAGGGCGAGTCGGTCCAGCAGCTCTTCGGTTCGTTCACGTGCTTCAGATCGACGGCAGCCGTGCAGCCGCGCTGACCACGTCAGGTGTTGGGTGACGGTCAGCTCTGGGTATGTTCGTCCGCTGCCGACGTAACCGATGCGGGCCCGGACACCGGTCGGTGCGTGCCACGCCGGAACGCCCCACAGATCAGCTCGGCCGGCGTCAGGCCGGATCAGACCGACCACGAGCCGCAACAGAGTCGACTTCCCGGCGCCGTTCAGACCGACCAGGGCGCAGACCTGCCCCTTCGACACGGCGACGTCGACCCTGCTCACGGCTGTCGTCTTCCCGTAGCTACGGGTGACTTGAGTCGCCTGCAGCACGGCTCGTCCGTCCGAGGTCTCGCCGAGGCCGACTGCCGTAGTCATGGGCGTACATCTTCGAAGACTGAGAGCGCCCGCTCGACCGCCGTCGAGAGGTCGGCTCGGTCCTCTCCGGCCCACCACAACAGAGCCGAGGTCAGCGCCGCAAGTACAGCCGACACCGCCGCCTGGGCCTCGAGCCGCTGATGGCCGTCCGCGATGAGCTGCTCGCTGACGGCATCCTCGGTTCGCTGGTTGTTGCGCCACACCGCGGCCCGCAGCGCCGGTGTGGTTGCCACGATCCGGGTGCGACGTCGGACGACCTCGACCGCAGGTTCGGGGACGGAGGCCCACGCCGAGCGCAGACCACGCACCGTTCTGGTCAGCGGTGCCTCGTCGGCGGGGCGAATCGCGACCGCTTGCACGAGATCGGCGTCGTAGGGATCGTCGAGCAGGACCTGATCCTTGGTCGCGAAGTGCCGGAAGAAGGTCATCTCGGACACCCCGGCTGCGGCCGCGATGGTTGCAGCGGAGGTTGCGTCGTAACCGTGCCGCTCGAACAGATCCAAGGCTGCCGTCGCCAGCGCCGTCCGAGTCCGTTCCCGACGCGTCACCGATGCAGTCACAGCTGAATGTTAGTCACTAACATTCACTTGCGCGAGCCCTCGTGCCCGAAAGGGTAGGGACGGCCGCCCGATCGCCATCTGGGCATCATGGAAGGTCAGCGAGATGATGGTGTCCTGTCTCGGCTGAGGAGGGCTGGTGACCTACGAGCGGGCCGAGCCAGCCACAGTCCCCAAAGCATTCGTGCCCGTCAAAGGGCCTCCTCCCGCCTCACGCATGCCGCCGTCGTGGTCTCCCGGCCCGGCCGCACTGCTGTCGCTGCAACGCTCAGCGGGTAATCGTGCCGCAACGTTGGCGGTGCAGGGAGCTGACGGACGGCGTCCGGATTCTGCTCGATCCGGTACCGACGTCGATCCACGGCACGTCCCGGTCCGGCTCGGGCAGCATGCACCCGCAGGCGAGCATGAGCCGAGGGTTCAGCGTGCCCCGACGGTTCAGCGTGCCCCGTCGGTTCAACGGGCTCTATCGGTACAGCGGGCTCCGTCGAAAGCGGTGAAGGCACAGCTCGAGACGCGGCTGCCGCTGCTGCAGAGCAACGCGCGATTGGTCGAGTCGCACTCCAATCTCGGTGAGTCGTACGTGAACCTGTCGGTCGCCACCACCGATCTGATCAGCACCAAGCTGCAGCTCTTCTCGTTGTTCTACGACATGGCGTACTCGCGGTATGCGGACGTGATCGGAAAGGGGAGAGCAGAAGCACAGAACCAGACGCTGTGGCGCGGCATCTTCCTCGGGATCGGCACCGGCGTCCTCGCCGGGTTGGCGGCGGCCTACATCGCCCCGTCGACGGCCGGCGCGTGGTTCACGTTGACCTTGGCCGACGCCGCCACCGCGGCGGGTTCCTCGTTCCTGCAGGCGAGCGCGTCGTCCGCGATCGCCTACGCGTTGTCGGATCTGATGACGGCGCGCGGATCGGACCTGCAGCCCGGGGGATTGTCACCCGACATGCTGCGCAGCAACGTCTGGCAACATGTCGCCGGCATGTACCGCGGGGCCTTCACCACCACCAAGGTGCTCTCGAGCCTGCACAAGAACTCGCTGTTGCTGGAGAAGACGATCGCTGAGACCCGGGTGCACATCGCCGGCGGCGACTCGAAGTTCACACCGGAGGACATCGTCAAAGCTGGCGACATCATGAACAACCGGGTGACGGCGATGAAGATCGTGTTCGACGGATTGCGCAGCAGCGCCGATCAGCTACGGGTCTTCTCCGACAAGGCCCTGAGCTACAACCCGGCCAAGCCGACCGTGGACCAGATGGAGGACGACATCTGGATCATGTGGATCGGTTCGCTGTCCGACGCCGACTCCGACATCCTGGACCTCGACGCCATCGAGGACCACCTCAAGGCACGCGGCATCATCGGCCCGAACAGCCGGCTCGGCGTCGATTTCGAGGGCTACACCTCCGAGGACGACGAACTGGCCGCCATCGCCGCCGGCCGCCGCCAGGCCGGCGCGGTGCGGGAGCGCTACGACAAGGCCACCGCCAGCTGGGAGGTCACGGCGAAATAGGAGACGTGGCGGTCCTGTCTGTTCAGGCTCGGCACCGAGGTGGCTCACGGCTTGAGCTGCCGCCTGACCAAACGCACCCCAGGCACCGTCGGTCGCCGATCCCGGTTCGGGTGGATCTTGTCCGACGACTCAGCGTGTTGGAGTCAGTTACATGCGAGCGAGTTCGTAGACGATGACACTGGTGATCATCGGGTTGGTCCGGGCTAGGTCAACAGCGTCGTCCAAGCTGTCCGCGTCAAGGATCGAGTAGCCGGTCAGCGATGTTGGTCCCGGTTTGATTGGCTCGGTCGTGTCAGGTGTCACCTCGACACCCTTCATCATGGGATTGCCGCTGTCGATCATCCGGGAGGCGTTGATGTTGAACCACTGCATCCAAGCATGTCCGATCTCGGGGGTCGGAGTGGTGTATCCCTTGTACAGAAACAAGAACTTGCTCATGTTCGATCCTCGTCGTCGGCGGTTCGGGTGGAATGGGAGCGTTCGAAGGCGGCGATGTAGTTCTCCAGAGTGTCGTCGTCGGAGCCCCAGTACAGGTGAAAGCTGTTCAGCCAGTCCTGGAGCTGTCGAAGGGCTGGGCGGCGCAGGGCGAGGAAGTTGACGCGTCCCTTCTTGCGGCGTTGGATCAAACCGGCGCCTTCGAGCACGGTGAGGTGTCGGTCGATCGCGGTCAGGGAGAGGCCGAGTTGAACCGCGAGCTGCTGGATGGTCGCAGGTTGCAGGGCCAGGTGCTCGACGGCCCGTCGACGATGCGGGTTGGCCAGTGCTGAGATGACGGCGGCGAGGGAGACCTCCTCTTCGTCAGGATACTTCACAATAATGTGAACTATAGGCCCTTGCCTGGCCGTCGATCCAGTCCCGTCGCACAGGCGGCTTGCTAGCTACCCCTTGTGATGATCTTCAGTTGCGGACGCGGATGGGAGGCGGTCTGGAACCGGTCACGGGGATCGGCGGTATGTCTTCCGGACGCAGGATTCCGAAGACCTGGCCGTCTGGCACGCCCGACACCTCGGGATCGATCCAGCACGGGAGGCTTATGAGACGTCGCTTGGAGGCAGCGTCCGGACCGACCGTCTTCCCGGTATGTCAGCCGACTCCGAACACTCCGGTAGCTCTGATCGGCGTTGGTCGATCAATTTCCGCGTCTCCGACCTGGACGCCATGGTTCGTCAGCTGAGGGCCGGCGGGTTCGAGGTGGACGTCGATCCCCAGAACTGTCCCCACGGCAGGTTCGCGAGGCTCGAACGATCCTGAGGGCAATGCGCTGCAGGTGTGGCAACCCGCTGCTGCTGACGCGAGCCCTCCTGACCCCCACAAGACCATGTCTAGGTCCGGCGACCCGTAAGATCGAGAAGTCTCAGCTGTGGCGACGGGTCCCCGGATGCGAGTCCGAGCGGAGTGACGCCGAAGCCCATGCCTGGTGGTCCGTTCTCGACGATGTCTAGCACGACGTGAACGAGATCCGGTTCGATCTGGTCGTCGGCGCCGATCGCGCGAGCCAGGTCCCACGCATGCAGGGTGAGGTCGAAGACCCTGAACTCCAGGAACTCGCGGCCGGTGATCTGACCGAGCGGATGGTCGACCCGCCGCTCTAGTGCTCCGTCGTCACGGAACGCCATCGACTGAGCAGCCGCGGTCGTGTCCCAGGCCTCGAGGGGGTTGTCGCCGAGCTGTGGAGCGGACATCACCTCGTCGATGGCGTCGTCTGCATGCACGCCGCCCAGAATCGACACGGCGAACCGATTGCCTCCCACGACATGGGCAACCAGGTACCTCACATCCCAATCCGGACAAGGAGTCGATCGTGTCCAGTCGGAGCGGCCTACGAGAAGAAGACGGCGTCGGACCTCCTCGGTCGCCGCGTCGAGCGCGTCGAGCAGTCTCACTCCGACTCCATGTGCACTCAGTGTGTGCGAAGGCAACGCGTCCGCACAACGAAGCTTGACAGGTACCAGCCGATGATCTCGCCCGCGCCGCACGTGCATGGCGCCTAGCGGTGCAGCCCATGAAGACGAAACCGTCAGCAGGCCGCTGTTGATCCGGCCTCCGAGCGGAACCTATCAAGGCAGAGCTGTGAACTCGTGGCGCGGAATCGGGTAAGCCAGTTGATGATTCCTATTGGCAGTGTGGCGTGACTCATTGGCCATCGGCATCCGAGTATCGGGACAGGAAGCCATAGACGCATCTGCATGCCGCGCTGCAGGTCACCTACCCGCTCTACCTGTTCGTCACCTAGCTTCGCCAACGCACATCCTGTCGAATGACCTCTGGGGACGTGTCTATAGACGTCCGTCCTGCAGAGCAGGAGAGTGCCACAAGCGGACCCGTATACGGTCATGGGTCACAGCCGGCCGGCTGCGCGGCGGCCGACGCTCAAGGCGCCCACTACGGGATGGACCAACGCGGCGGGCACCATTCGGTGATGGTGCGGTTGATGTAGGTCGTGGTTGTGGTGACGACGTCGGTGTTGGGGTCGAGGAGCCATTGCAACCCGATGCCGTCGAGGATGGCGGTGATCAGGCGGACTTCGGTCCTGATTTCGGCCGGGTTGAGGGCCGCGACGTCGCCGGCGGTGACCGCTTGTTGGAGGTGGCCGGCCAAGGTGGCGAGGTTGTCGGCGTACCGGCGCTGAATGAACTCGTGTGCTGGGTGGGAAGGGCTGGAGGCTTCGGCGGCCATGGTGGTGAAGAGCTCGAGCAGACCACGGTTGCTGACGTTGGCGGCCATCACCTCGGGCAGCCGGCGGAAGTAGTCCAGCCCGGTGACGTCGTTGAGGCGGGCCTCGACGGTTCGGCGGTCCCAGTCTTCCAAGACGGCCGTCAGCAGGCCTTCTTTGCTGCCGAAGTGCTGAAGCAGGGTTGCCGGCGAGGCGCCGACGCGATCGGCGATGGTGCGGATGGAGCCGCCCGCGTAGCCGTACTGGGCGAAGACGGCGGTGGCGGCGTCGATGATCTGTTCGCGTCGGCGGAGGCCGGTGCGGTAGGGGCCTCGACTGCCGGCCGTGCTGCTGGCACTCGTCATCGGTCATTCGTCCTCTCACAAGTTGACCAAATATTATCAGTCGTTTACAGTTCAGGACAGTGAACGACTGTTCATATTTGAGTCGGAAGGTTCGGAAGGAGAACGCGTGTCGGAGAAGCAGGTCTGGTTCATCACCGGTGCCGGACGCGGGATGGGTGTTGTGTTCGCTCAGGCGGCGCTCGACGCTGGGCATGCCGTCGTCGCCACCGGCCGCCGTCCCGAGGCCGTCCTGGATGTGGTCGGGGACGCCGAGAAGCGGCTGGTCGCGCGGCTGGATGTCACGCGCCCGGCCGACGCCGAGGCCGCGGTGCAGGCCGCGGTGAAGCGGTTCGGGCGGATCGATGTGCTGGCCAACAACGCCGCAAACTTCTACGGCGGCTACTTCGAGGAGTTGACCCCCACGCAGATCGACGACCAGCTCGCCACCGGGCTGGTCGGGCCGATGAACGTCACCCGCGCGGTGCTGCCGGTGATGCGTCGCCAGCGGTCCGGGCACATCCTGTCCATCTCATCCGGTGCGGGCCTGGCCGGGTTCGAGTTCAACTCCGCCTATTCCGCCGCGAAGTTCGGCGTCGTCCTCCCCGTCGACGGCGGATACACCGCCCGCTAGCCCCTGCGCCAACTCTCGTCCCACCACCACGGAAATGAAGGAAGCACTGATGAAGTACTCCGTCCTCGGTTCGACCGGTGTGAAGGTGTCCCGGATCTGTCTGGGCACCGCCACATTCGGGGTCGCCCCCACGGCGCAGGACGCCGACCGGGTCGTCGGCGCCGCCATCGACCTGGGTATCAACTTCGTCGACACCGCCGACGTGTACGGCAACATGCCGGTCTTCGACCGACCCGGCGCCCCGCCGGCCGCCGATCGTGCCCCCGCCGAGCAGATCCTCGGCCGCGCCCTCCGCGGTCGCCGTGACGAGATGATCATCGCGACCAAGTCGAACGGGATCGTCGGCCACGACGTCAACGACCGAGGCCTGTCCCGTCGACACATCATCCGTCAGGTCGAGACGAGCCTTCGTCGTCTGGAGACCGACTACATCGACCTCTACTACGCCCACGATCCCGACCCGGAGACCCCGTTGGAACAGACCCTGGCGGCATACGACGATCTGATCCGGCAAGGCAAGATCCGCTACATCGGCTTATCCAACCATCCCGCCTGGCAACTGATCCAGGCCCTGTGGATCGCCGACGACCGCCGTCTGCACGCACCGGTGGCCGCGCAGGTGAAGTACAACCTGATCGACCGGGCCGCCGAGCGCGAGCTCGGCCCCGCCTGTCAGCGGTTCGGGCTGTCGATCGTCCCCTACGCGCCGTTGCACGGCGGTCTGCTCGCCGACCTGGCGGTGCTCGACCGTGAGGTTTCCGGCGACCAGCGCTTCGGGGCGGCGGGGTTCAGCACCGCGGAGATCGGCATCGCCCGGGAGGTGGATCGGCTCAGCCAAGCCTGGGGACTGGCGCCGTACCAGGTCTCGCTGGCCTGGTTGTTGTCCCGGCCGGCGGTCGCCTCCGTCATCGTGGGCGCCGAGACCGTCGCCGAACTCCAGGCCAACGCCACCGCAGCCGAGGTCCAGCTCGAGCCGGCGCAGCTCGACGAACTCACAGCATTGGCCTTTGAGCCGGGACCCTTCCATCACCGGGCGGGGGACGGACCCGAGCCGCCAGCCGCATCGAATCACTCGGCCACGGGCGACTGAGGACCTCCCCTCGTCACAAACCCCAGGCTCGCCCCGAGCACCAGGCGCCTGGGTAGCCACACCACTTGCAGCACAAGGAAAGGATCCGTCATGCCTCGAGCCGATCAAGCTACCGTCGACCTACTGACCGACTACTTCGAGGCGATGGAGGTAAAGGACTTCGACCGGCTCAGCGCCTACTACGCCGACGACATCACCCAGACCTTCGCCAACGCCCCGACGATCACCGGCCGCGACACCATGCTCGCCCGGATGGTCCACCTGCTCGGCAAAGTCACGTCGCTGACCCATCCGCTGATCAACGTGTGGCAGCAAGACGACGGTGTGGTGATCTTCGAAGTCACCAGCATCTGGCGCTTCCACGACGACACCGAGGTGACGATCAACGCGTGTTCGATCTTCACCATCGTCGACGGCAAGTTCACCGACCAACGCATCTACGTCGACAACGCACCCGTCGACCCCTTCCTCGCCTAGACAGCACCTCACCCAAATCCCGGCAGCAGCGCCGAAGGGTCACGGACAGCTAGCAGGTGCTGGCTTGCATCCCTTGGATTGCGAGGCGTCTCACAGCGTGCCGCTAGAGGTCGGCTCTGCCGGACGCGCCCGCGGGAACGTCTCCGCCGTTGTAGCTGTCGCTACAAGCTGATCGATGAGCGAATAGGTGACCCGCTGAGACCAGGATTAGTTAGGCGCTGCTCGAGACCAGCAGTCGAAGACGCTGGCGAACCTCACTCGAGCCGACGGCCGTAGACTCGCTGGACGCTCATCACCATCAACACCCGGTGGTCAGCGATCATCGCCGCGCGGTATTCATCCCAGTCCGGATGCTCGCCGGCCGCCCGGCGGTAGTAATCGACGAGTGCCTCGACCTCAGGGCCACCAGGATCGCTGCCGGGCCCGATAAGCACGACCGAGCCCTCGGCCGTTGCCCAAGTCCGACCGTCTGGACCGGTGACCTCGACGGCAGCGCGCGGGTCTCTCCGTAGGTTCACCGTCTTGGCACGGCCTTCGACCATCGACACGTAGAGCGTCTCAGCAGACCGGTCGTAGAACGGAGTGACGGGTGAGAGCTGTGGCAGTCCGCTGGCCTTGATCGTCGCCAAGACGCCGAGCCGGCTCGCGACCAAGAGCGCCCGCGGATCGAATGAGTTCATCGACATGGTCTTCATCCTGCCCTTCGGGCGGTCCTGCGCATCGGCCCGCCGACGCGCGCAGGCAGGTGTTGCCGTGGCGGACCGTCCTTCGAGAACGCCGGTCAGATCCATGAGGGCCGGGCTAGGCGTTCAACGCAGCTAGATATCGACCACTAGTCCGGTCCTGGACCTGGCGGGCCAGCGGTGCACCGAGGCGGGTGAACCAACGGGCGGGGCGTGAGAAGGCCCGGATCTCGGCGCGGACGGTGCCGTCGGCGTCGTGGTGAACAAGGAAGCGTTCCTCGCCGGACTCGGGATGCCCTGGCAGCGTGCCGTAGGCGAAGCCTTGCACCGACGGTTCGGTGATGATGTTGACGATGCGAACGGGTGCATCGATCCGCCAGGGTCCAAGCATGATTCCGAGTACGGCTACCGAGCCGAGTGTGACGGTGGGTTGGATGGTGTCGACCAGGAGGCCCGCGCGGCGGTGCATGTCCCAACTCATCAATCGTTCGGCCGCGACCCGGAAGGTTGCGGCGCCGCTGCCCAGCTGCCGATCCAGGTTGATGTGTCGGTAGCCGGCAGGCAGCGCACCGGCGGTTGCGCCGACCTCGGGGTAGGTGAACGGAGAAGCGGCGAGCCGAGCCAGTTTTCGGCCACCGGCTGCACTGGCCTCGTCTTCATCGTGATCGATCCATCCCCGGTAACCGTCGGGTCCGACGCTCTTGACCTGCCGCCGGTGTTCGGTCTCATCGGATGGGCGGAAGCCGTAGGTCTCTAATGTGAACACCTGGTCTGGCCCCTCAGCGGCGGTCAGCCCCCAACCGGCGCACCCGGTCTCGACCTCCTCCTCAAGGAATGTCGCCAGCATCGACGCCGCATCAGCGGCATCGCGAGGAATGGCGTACAGCCACGGGTTGAGGCGTTTCGCCGATGGCAGCGGCAACCGGACGGCAAATGTGCCAGGCTCCCCGGCGATTCGGAACCTGACCCGCATCAGCGAAGCAGCGTCGGCACGCACCTCCAAGACCTTGAACGAGTCACGCGACAGCTCGGCAACGGCTGCCATCATCTCCTCATCACTGATGCGTGACACACGGCAAGTCTCGTCCAAGCAGCCCTTGAACCGCGCCGATACGCTTCCGGCCGCTCTCGGCAATCCCAGCGGCTACCTGAGATCCGACTGCCGTCGCCGTAGGAGGACCGTCGTGCGGAGCACGCGAGCCGACCGTTGACCTTCTCGTCCTCCCGCCGCCTCCGCGTCATCGTCAACTGCTGCTCGACACCGGCCGGTGGTGGCGCCGCTGAGCCGCCTCCTCGGCTGCGCGCTGCCTGCCCTGTCAGCGTCGAGCCGCGTGAGATGGTTTCGTTCATGCATATCGGCGTCGACAGCTTCGTGTCGGAGGTGACTGACCCGAAGACCGATCACGTCGTCGGTCCCGTCGAGCGGATGGAACACCTGCTCGAGGAGATCGCGCTGGCCGATCGCGTCGGTCTGTACTCCTTCGGCATCGGGGAGCACCACCGCCACGAGTACTACGACTCGGCACCGCCGGTCATCCTCGCCGCTGCGGCCGCCCGCACGAAGCGCATCCGGCTCGGCAGCGCGGTGAAGGTGTTGAGTGCCGACGACCCGGTGCGCGTCTTCCAGCAGTTCGCGACGCTCGACCTGATCTCGGGCGGCCGCATTGACCTCGTCGTCGGGCGCGGGTCATTCACGGAGTCGTTCCCGCTATTCGGCCTCGACCTCGCCGACTACGACGCGCTGTTCGAGGAGAAGCTCGAGCTGCTCCTCCAGCTGCGCGACAACGTCGAGGTGACGTGGTCGGGTCAATTCCGTCCACCGCTCGTCAAGCAGGGCGTCTTCCCGCGCCCGGTGCAGGATCCGCTGCCGATCTGGATCGGCGTCGGCGGGACGCCGCAGTCCTTCGTGCGCGCCGGGCTGCTCGGGTTACCGCTGATGGTCGCGATCATCGGCGGCGAACCCCGCCAGTTCGCACCGCTGATCGACCTCTACCGGCGGGCAGGCGCCCACGCGGGTCACGCACCCGAGCAGCTGCAGGTCGGGCTGCACGTCTTCGGCTACGTCGCTGAGAGCACCGAGGCGGCCGCCGACACGATCTATCCCGGGTGGCACAAGATGTTCGCCGCGGTCTCCCGGGAGCGCGGGTTCGCCCCGCCCAGCCGACCGCAGTTCGACGCGACCGCCGGCCCGGACGGCGCCTTTTTCATGGGCGACCCGCGGACCGTCGCGGACAAGATCCGGCGCATCGCAGCGCAGGTCGGCGGGGTCGACCGCCTCTCGCTGCAGATGACGAACCCGCTCCTCGCCCACGACGACCTGCTCCGCGGAATCGAGCTGCTCGGCACCGAGGTCGCGCCACTGGTCGCTGACGTGTGACCGAGGTTGGGCGACTGTCGCCTCTGCCAACGGCTGTGTCTTGCTAACCCGTTGTCTTAGCCGACCGTCTACCGGGACAGTGCGACGGCGAGGGGACGCCCAGGTGGCACCGTGCTTCGATGCTGATCTTGTCCGCTGATATCCACTTCACCTCAGGAATGCCGACTAAGCGGTTGGCTACCGACTGCATGCTTACTGCCGAGGGATGCCTGCCTCGACAGGGATTCTCCGATGGTGTGAAACGGTCGGCTGCTGAGCACGACCGGCTCGGTCGGGCCGCACACGCAGGCTCCTGCTCCTGGTGGGTCGCGACCAGCGGGATCAGACGTAACCGGGCCGGGTCGGCGATCGCCTCCGGCAGCTCAGAACGGCGGCGGGCCGAGGATCTCGATCGCACCGGTGGCCTCAGCGGCCGCACGGATCCGGTCGAAGTCGACGGGCGTGGGGTGGTTCTCGCTGGCGTGCCGGTAGAACGCCTCGCCTGCAGCCGGGTTCTGGAAGGCCAGCATCCTGGCGGTCGGTGACGTGACCATGAAGGCGTGGGGGACGCGGCGTGGGAATACCGCCAGCCCGCCCGCGCCGAGCGTGATTTCCTCGCCGTCGATGTGCAGCAGGATCTCGCCTTCGAGCAGGTAGAACGTCTCATCAGCATTGGGGTGGAGGTGCAGCGGAGTCACCTTGCCCTTTTCGAGCTGGTCTTCGAACATGAAGAATGCAGCACCGCTCTCTGCCCCGGTGACCTTCCAGGTGAACGTCCCGCCGCCGCAGAACCAGGCCTGCTCGCCCTCACCCTGCTGCCGGACCGTGGCTGTCAGTGTGTCCATGACGTCGCCCCATCTCGTTTGTGGGACTCGTGTCCCATAACGACATTAGGGTACCGTAAACGCCATGTCAACGGTTTACGAGGAGTTCGGCCGGACCAGGCAGAAGGCACGCACCCGCAGCCAGCTGATCGCCGCTGCAAGGGCACTGATCGCGGCAGGGACCGCTTCGCCGACCGTCGAGCAGGCGGCCGAGGCGGCCTCGGTGTCGCGCACCACCGCCTACCGCTACTTCCCCAGTCAGAAGGCGCTGCTGATCGCCGCACACCCCGAGATCCAGACGTCGTCGCTGCTGCCCGACGAGCCGGGCGACGACCCCGTGACCCGCCTCGCCCTGGCCATCGAGAAGTTCGTCGGCCTGGTGCTGGAGTCCGAGGGGCAGCAACGGACGATGCTGCGGCTCTCACTCGAGAGCGACGCCACGGACCTTCCGCTGCGGCAGGGCCGGGCGATCGGCTGGTTCGTGGATGCGCTGGCTCCTCTGGAGCCAAGGCTAGGGAAGGCGAACATCCATCGACTGGCGGTGGCAATCCGCAGCGCGGTTGGCATCGAGTCACTTGTGTGGCTCACCGACATCGCTGGTCTGTCCCGGGAGGAGGCTGCGCGACAACTCCGATGGACCGCGCAGGCGTTGCTCGCACATGCCCTCGCTGAAGGACTGCCCTAGAGGATGACCGGGTGAGTACCCCGCGACCGGCGACCGGCGTACGACGTCTCAGTGCCAACCATCACCGGATCGTCGTTTCCAAGTTGGACGGTGTGGCCACGAGCTGCACCACCGTGGCTCCTCTGAAACCGGGGAGCCCCCTCTCGCTTCGGCGGGAGGGCCTTGTCTCACAGCCAAGCGTCAGCCCAGTTGACGACGGTCCAAAGGTCGGGACACCTACGTCATCGGCGATCGTGGCGTCGAAGGAGGTTGTCGTGCTCCTCGTCCAGATTGCGGCATTCCTTGTGTGCACTGCGTCGAACCTGCCAGCGGCGGCGGGCTTCGTAAAGCCGGTCGGTGGCCTCAGTGATCTCGGGCCAGAACATCCGCGCGGTGGCGATCAGCACCATTACGAAGAGGAGCATGACGACCTCCTTGCCGTCGGCCTGCCGTGGGCCGGCTGATGAAATCCGGTGTTGAGTCGGCGTCTGCCCAGCACCGGCCTGTTGTCGGTTCGCTTCTACATCCGGTTCGGATGATTGGGTGTTGCTCTACTTGGTACGTAGCCAGGAAAAGTTGGCCGGTACCCGGTCGCCTGCGGCCCGAGGGTCCTTGGTCGAGGACGCCTCCGAATTCGGCGTAGTGCGGCTGGTGGCTGAGCCTGACGCTCAGCCGCCATCCGTTCCTAGGTTCTGTCGGTGACGCGTTGACGGTTGCATGCCATCAAGGATTCTCGGGCAGCCCTGTCATCCAGTGGCTCGCGATTTCGGTGGCTGCTGCCAACTGCTGGTGGCTCACCAGTTGGGGACCGGCAACCGGGCAGCGGGTGAGCGCGAGCCGACGCCTCGCATGTGACGCTGAACCCCGTACGCATTCAGAACAGCCAATCGCCACGCATCTGCGGAAAAGTGCGTTGGTGGACTCAGCAAATCGAGAGTCTGGCGCGTTCTGATAGTGAGATCAAAGCTGTGTCTGGATGGGGCAGGGGGTGTTCGTGCAGTTCGAGGAGTGGTTCGACCAAAGAGCTGCCTGGGCTCCTGCGCATTGCCACTGTGCTGTGCGGAAGCTCGCACGAGGGTCACGACCTGGTTCAAGACGTTGTCATCAAGGTTCAGCAGCGGTGGCCGAGGGTGTCGGGTCTCGCTCATCGCGACGCCTACGTGCGGCGCATGCTCGTAAACGAGCAGCTGTCGCTTCGCCGCAAGTTCGCGCGGATCGTGCTGCAGGCAACGGTGCAGCCGGCTGAGCCTGACGACCACCCCCAATTCACCGACGCCCACGCCGATCGAGCAGTGTTACTTGAAGCATTGGGCGGTTTACCGCCGCGTCAACGCGCCGTCATTCCAGGCACGGCACTGGTGGTTGCGTGTGTCTCCCTGGTCGCGGTCGCTGCTCCTGCCAGGTCCAGATCGACCGAGTGAACCGGCTGGGCCGACCCTAGAAGACAAGTACCGCGGCACGATGACCATCGACCCCGCCACCGCAACACCCCGGGAGTGGGTCACCCTTAACTTCCACGAAGCCGGACACGGCACGAACTTCACCCTGGAGACCTGGACCGGGCCGGGGTGGGAACGCAGGTACTACCTGGTGGCGCACTCGATCTCGGGACACGGATGGGCCAAAGCGTGGTGGCGCGTTGGCGAAGGCGGAGGCATGCCCCAGCCGTACGGCATGCCAAGTGAACGAGTGATCGTGCCCCCAATCGCCACGGCCGGCGTTTACCGGCTCTGCGAGCTCCGCTCCGACGAACCCCCCGCCAGCGGATCCTCGACACAGCCAACGCAGAAGGCGTGCGCACTGCTCACCGTCATCTAGCCACACACTGGAATGCCGCAAGGGGGCCGGCGATCGCACATGACCGTGGCGGGCGACGGTGATTGAAGGGTGGTCGAGGCGAAGAAGGGACCGGACTGCTGCAAGCGGTATCCGAGCCAGTGTCGTTCGTTGTGTTCTGGCATCGGGCCGTGCTCGATTGCTTGCTTGGTGACGGGTTCGTACCCGAGTACCTGCGTCATCAACGGGTTCAGGAGATTCGGACGACCTGCACCCGGCGGCCCGTAGGAGGTGTCCGTAGGGTCGGCCCATGCAGACACGTGCACTTGGCAACGACATCGTCGGCCGCGTCGAGGTCGGGGCGGTCGGGCTTGGCCTGATGACCTTCGACCAGACCGGCCACCAGCCCCGTGAGCAGTTGCTCGACACCGTCCGCGCCGCGCTCGACGTCGGCGTCACCCTCTTCGACACCGCCGACGCCTACGGGCCCGGCCAGGAGCTGGGCCCGGACGCGCAGGGCGAGAACGAGAAGCTCATCGCCTCCATCCTCGACGAGTTGGGCGTGCGCGACCGCGTGTTCCTGGCCACCAAGGGCGGTGCCTTTCGCACCCAGGGCGGCGGCTGGGACCATGACGGGCGGCCGGAGCACCTGCACCGGGCGGTTGACGCCAGCCTGTCCCGGCTCGGGGTCGAGCAGCTCGCGCTGTGGCAGCACCACCGCCCCGACCCCAAGATCGACTACGCCGAGACCATCGGCGCGCTGACCGAGATCGCTGCCAGCGGCAAGGTGCGGATGATCGGGCTGTCCAACGCCGACCCCGGCCAGATCCGGGCGGCGCACGATGCGCTGGGCGACAGCCTGGTCAGCGTGCAGAACCAGTTCAGCCCGAAGTTCCGCAGCAGCCGGCCCGAGATCGAGGTCTGCACCGAGCTGGGCCTGGCCTTCCTGCCCTGGAGCCCGCTCGGCGGGCTGTCGGACGCCAAGGAGCTTGCCACCCACCACCCGGCCTTTCAGGAGGTGGCCGAGGCCCGCGGCGTGAGCGCTCAGCAGGTGGCGCTGGCCTGGGAGCTGGCCCAGTCGCCGGCGGTCATCCCGATCCCTGGGGCCAAGCGGCCGCAGTCGATCCTCGACTCCGCCGCGGCCGCCGACCTCGAGCTGACCCCGGACGAGCTGACCGCTCTCCACCAGGACTGAGCCCTCACACGTCCGGTCTGCGGCGCCAGTCCACCGGTGGAGTCACAGACGGCCGTCTTGCGGAACGCATTGGTCTAGGGCGGACTCACGATCTTGTCGATCCACGTGATGCCAGCTTCCAGCGGTCAGCTTGCTGACCGCCCTGGTCGGCGCCACTGGTGCGCGTCGGCGAGAGTCGCCTGGATGAACGGGGCCTTCGCCGCGCGGTAGCGGGGCCGATCTTCGTCGTCGGCTGCTGCCAGGCTGCGCTTGAGTGTCGCGTAGTCAGCTGCCGCGACCGGATGGGCCCGAAGGTAGTCGCGGAACAGTAGTAGGTCCTCCCAGCCCCAGGTCGGTTCGACGACGTGCAGATGGTGGGTGCGTCGCTCGATCGACGGAAAGCAGATGGAGTATTTGCGTGCTTCTGCATCGCCCGCCTCGGGAGCTATCACCCAGCCGGCCATCGTCAGCTTTTCGAGGCGGGGACCGGCCTCGTCGTAGTCGTTCACGACGGCAAGCATGTCGATGATCGGTTTGGCGGGTAGTCCTGGCACCGACGTGCTGCCGACGTGCTCGACTTCAGAAGTCAAGGTCCGCTCCAGTAGGCGGGTCACGATGGGTCGCTGCGCCTCGAACAACGCCGGCCACGAGGGGTCGTAGTCCTCGATCAGTATCTTGTCCCGGCGCACCAGGCAAGCCTGCACCTTCAGATCGAGCGAGCGAAACCTACCCACGGGCGTCGGTCGCACGGAGCAGGCAAGCACCGCATGCCGACCGTCCAGCGAGACCCTCAAGACTAGAGCTTTCGCAACGCTCTAGATCAGCGCTCGCGTTTTTGCTTTCCCTGAAACGCCGTGCCGAAGGCGACGCCGAGCCCGGCTCCGATAGCGATGCCGGCCCCGATGTTCCCCATCGCGGCACCGAGCGCGACGCCGATTGCGATGCCTACGGCGAAACCTGCTGCCCAGCCACCGTAGTTGTCGTAGCGCTGTCTCGGCTGCTCCGTCATGTGCCCCACCGTAAGCGGACCTGAGCACTTGCTCGATTCACGAAGGGCACGACCGGAAGGGTGTCAGCGAACAGTGGTCGTGCCACAAGCGGACCGGCAACCGGGCCTCGGTGATGGCAGCAGGCGTCTCAGCTCTGTGCTGAATCATCCTCATGAGACGTCGTTCGCCGATGGACACTGACGCCGTATGGCTGCCAGCTGCTCCGTGGTCAACCCGCGCGAATGCTGAACGTGTTGCCGTCGGGGTCCGCCAGCTCGATCTCATTTGGTCGGTGGACGAGATGGGTGGCACCGATCAACACCAGCCGGTCTGCCTCTGCCACTGGGTCGGCGCTGACGAGGCTGAATCGCTGCCGGGTCCTGCCGATCTTGCTCTCGTTGGGACTGGCGTCCCACGCGTCCCAGGAGATCTTGGTGCCGCCCAGCGGCGACTGGATCGCGGTCTGATCGTTCTCCTGCCAGACCAGCGGCCAACCCAGGGCATCGCGCCAAAACAGCCCGACAGCGGGTGTGCCGTCGCAAGTGACTTCGCCGAGAAAGCCAGTTCCGGTGAGGAAGCCATTGCGTGGTTCGATCACGCACAACTCGTTGCCACCCGGGTCGGCCAGCACGACGAAGTTGTCGTCGGCCCCTTGGCCCACATCGAGGTGGTGGGCGCCCAGACGCAGCGCGTACTCGACCGTGTGCTGCTGCTCCTCGGTACTGCGACTCGTCAGGTGCAGGTGCAGTCGCGGCCGACCAACCTGCGCCGTCCTGGTTTCGACGAAACGCAGCCCTACCTGCGCCTGGTCACCTGGGACCAGCATGGCGCCGGATTCGGTGACGATCTCGCGGTGAAGCAGTGCGGCCCAGAACTGGGCGACCGCAGACACGTCGGCCACGTCGAAGGAGACGGCTTCCAACCGCGAGATCACCGCTGCCGCGCTCGCGTCGCTGAACGTCATCCCGATAGTCTGCGTTCGATCATTGGACGTCGCCACCGATTAGCCCAACCCCCGTTGGTCAGTTAGCGACCCCTATCCGGACAAGTAGCCCCAGCCACCTCGGCAGCAGCTCGCCCGATCCGCGTCGACGCCGGAGCTCGCGTGACCATTCGGTTCGTCGTTGATCAGTTCGCGCCTGGGATCCGACGACGCGACCCTCCGGATGACCGAGCCGCCGACTTTGTGGTGGATCCTCACCGACCCGACTCCGCCACACGCGCGGCGTGCCCCAGCACGGCTGGCAGCTGCTACAGCCACGAGTTCGCCGACGGCCGCCGAGGACTGGTCGACACCTGGTCACAGATCACCGGTCCCGATACCTGACGACCCATCGTGCCTGAGAGGGTGACCGTCAGAGGCGGGACGCGATCTCACCTGCGCACGGCAGCGACGCGGTATGGCTGGTGTCGACCTCACGTCGTAGCGGACGTCGCGGTGGACCGACTCGGCCTGTTGGCGTGCCCTGCCGATGGTTCGGTCGCCTCGAGCGCGTTCACGGGCTTCGGCAACCGCGGCGGCGCAGCGCTGACGGCGGGATCCGGGAGTTCGGCGTTCGGTGACCCGGGGCCAGGTGAAACGGGGCCCGGCGGCACCGGGATCCGGCGGCCCGGGGTCCTGTGGCGCCGGATACCGCACGGCTGCGGGAAAGCAGCGCAGCAGTGCGGCGAGCCGCGCGGTATCGCCCGCCACCTCGGTGTCTGCCCGCTCGACGGCGTCGTGCAGCGCCGCACCGGCGAACACCAGATCGCGCAATGTCGCCGCCTCCGGCACGGTCAGCCACGCATCGGGTTCGGCGTGCTCACCGCGGTCCAACTCGAGGCGCCCGCCCGCAACGGTGATGCGGAACCGGTCGCCCGCGACGTCCAGCTGGCAGCGCAGCGACAGCTCACCCGCCAGTGCCGGATCGAAGGTGGCGCGCAGGGCGAACAGCAGCGCGTCGACGCTCAGTTCCGCCGCGCCGTCCTCGGGCAGCGGTGCGCGGCTGCCCCAGTGGGCGAGCGCGCGGAGCACGGGCTCCAGTTCCTGCCCGCGCTCGGTGAGTTCATACACGGCGGCGGGCGCAGGCGGTCCCAGGCGCCTTCGCCGCACCAGGCCGTCGGCTTCGAGCTCGCGCAACCGCTGCGCGAGGACGTTCTGGCTCATCTGCGGCAGCCCGCGGTGCAGGTCGGAGTAGCGCTTCGGGCCGAAGACCAGCTCCCGCACGACGAGCAACGCCCACCGCTCGCCGACCGCGTTCAGCGCTCGCGCGATGCCGCAGGGGTCGTCGAACAGCCGTTTCTTGCTCATGCACCCGAGTGTACTTGCATAACAGGTGTTAATGCTCCTACATTAGGAGTATAGACACTGTGACCTCCGCCGACGGCACCGTCATCGGCTACACACGGCGCGGCGACGGGCCCCCGGGTGGTACGCGGCCTGATGCAAGGCTCGGTGCCCGCCGGGGAAATCGGCTGGGTGCTCGTCTCGTCCGTACTTCTCGTCGCGGTCTTCGGTCCCATCACCATGGTCCTCTACCGCAACAAGAAGTAGATGCCGCTGCCGCGAGCACTTGGTCGAAATCAACTCCGACAACCCGGCCCACTCGGCCAACGCCATCACCGGTACCAAGCCCGGAACTCCCGAAACCGGCCCGAAGTGCAAGTGACGGAGGGGGCAGCCCACGTAACTCAATCCTGGTCGACATGCTCCGACGGTGACGACCACGCATCGAGAAATGGAGAGAAGCAGTGAACGAGATGACACTTCGTGTGACGTCCGCCGACGGTACGAGGATCGCCTACGACCGGAAAGGCACTGGCCCGGCGGTGATCCTCGTCGGCGGCACCCTAGACGACGGCGCTGAGAACGCGCCGCTGGCCCGGCTCCTTGCCAACCATTTCACGGTCTACAATTACGCACGACGCGGCCGGGGCGCCAGCGGCAATACACCGCCGTACGCCGTGGCGCGGGAGGTGGAAGACCTCGACGCGCTGATTGCGACAGCCGGCGGCTCAGCTCACGTGTACGGCGCCTCATCTGGCGGCGCCCTCGCGCTGGAGGCAGCAGCGGCAGGTTCGGCGATCGACAAGATCGCGGTGTGGGATGTGCCGTACGTGATCGGGGACGACCAGTGGCCGAGGTTCAATCAGTACCTCGCGGACACCCACGAGGCATACAAAGCCGGGCGGGACGAGGAGCTCCTGGAACTGTTCATGAGGCTTACCGGCGGACCCGACGCGGACATCGCGGCTGGCAAACAGCACCCGATGTGGGCCTCGTCCGTCGCGCTCGCCCACACGCTCGTCAAAGACGCCGTGATCCTCAATGACTACAAGATCCCCACGAACCGACTTGCCCGCATCACTCAGTCGGTCCTGGTGACCACCGAGGGTCCGACCACCGAGCCCCAGTTCGCAGGCCTCCCGACCGACTTCTTCGACCGCGCCGCGAAAGCGATAACCGCTGCCATCCCCCAGACCGAACGACACACGCTCGACGGGCAGGGACACGTCGTCGCCCCCGAACTCATGGCCCGTGTACTGAAGACGTTCTTCAACCAGTAGCCCGTCGACTGATCAGGTCGCGACCGTGGGTCGCTTCGGAACGCAGGCCCATCGGCCACGTCAGCATCGGTCGGTGAGCGGCGACTCCTGAGTTCCGGAGTCTCGCCGCGTGCTCGGTGATCCGCGTCGCCCCCTCCGAGTCAGCGGACGGAGGCACCCAGATGACCGTCATTACGGAGTGGGCCAGCGACGAGGCGATGGAGCAGACGCTGGCCACGGGCATCGAAGCGGGCATGACCGCCGCCGCTGGCCAGATCGATGCACTGCTCGGTCTACCGGCACGAGTCTGATCGCCGGATAGGCGCGCGCCCCCGCAGGACTACTCGCGCAGAGGGCGTCATGGCCATTCCGCAAGCCGACCCTCGTGCGGAGTACGCCAGTAGCCGACCTGCCTGAGGCCGTACTCGCCGTCTCCTTGACGCCAAGGCCGCGGACGTTCACGTTTGTGACATGCGCGGGTTGGGTGTCATCGTCCTGCTCACCGGGTGCTCGGTCGCCGTGATGGCGAGCGGCGACTTCGGGGCGGCCGGGATCCTCCTGCTCCTCCTCACGATGCTCCTGGTCGTCCGCTGGGCTCCGTTCCGGAATCTGCCCCTTTCTCATCGCCGGGCGGCCCGCATCGCGTCGACGGCGGTCGTCCTCGTCGGATGGTTCGCCGGCGGCGCCCTGCTGTGGGGGTGGGGAGTCGGTAACTCCGTCGTCGCGGGCGTCGTCGCGGTGTTCGCGCTCGGACGCGCCGCGTACCCACCGGGTACACGGTCGCCGCTGGCACCCCTCGACTCCCCACCCGCCCGCGACCCGAGGGCCGACATGGGCGGCTTCATCAGCTCCCGCTCGCCGGTCTCGCGGCGGGAGCGCGTCCTCGCGCGCTGCGTGCACGAGGACAAGGACACGGTCCAGGACGACTACGAGATCATCATCGGTCGCTGGTTCGGCACCGGCTTCCCAGGCATCACCCACAAGTCGGTGCGCGGAAAGATGGGGCAGCGCGCGACGTTCCGCTCCTGCGCGGAGTGCGGATCCCTCTACCACCTCGACGAGCCGGCGCGGACGTTCATCCAGGGCCAGGCGGACGCGTCCTACTTCTCGCACTGAGCGGCACGCTGAGGGCGAGGGCCGTTGAGCCGCTACGTCCCTCGCAGGTCACGCTCCTCGGGCCGATCCGGTTAGTGCTCCATGCTGGCACCTGGAGGCCCCTGGGTTAGGTCCCGCGCCGCCGCCCGGTAGGCCGCCGCCTCGACCAGGTGGGACGTACGTGTCATACGTCTGCTGCCCGCGGACCGTCATGCCGCCTCGCCCTGCGCGGGCGAGCACCTGCGCCCGGCGCATCAACGCGATCTCCGAGCGGGCGAGCGCAGCGCGCGGGGCGGGTAGCGCGGCCAGTGGGCTGGGCGCTCGCCGCGGCAGCCAGGTGACTCAGGCCCGCAACACGTGCGCCCTCCACTCTGTCGGTGTCGGTGTGAGGGACCGTCGTGCGGTACGTAGGCATTGCCACACGCCGGCCTGCCCCGGCAACACAAACCTTGACTATGTATCTAGGGGAGAGTACAAAGAGGGTACGAAAGGAGACGCCGAGGATGTGGTTTTGGCCCTGGGATCTGTTCCCGTTCGTGGTGATGGCCCTGTGCGCCGTCGGCATCGGATACGGCCTAATCCCGAAGTTCTACCGCCGCGGTAGCGGGAAATGGATCACTGAGGTCGGTGCACCGATCGACACGGAGATGCAGGAAATGGTGCAGCGAGCGCGAGGCCGGCGGCTCGCCTGTCTCAGCGCTGGGGGCTTGGTCGGCGCCGGCGTCGGCATCTACCTCACCGTTACCTTGTCCAATCAGTTCATCTTGTCGGCTGTGCTGCAGATCGCCCCGATTGTGATTGGGCTGTGCCTCGGCCTGACCCTTCGTGCTTGCACCACCGTTTTCCGACCCGACGCGGGCACTGTCCGGGTGGCCAGGTCGACCGAGCCCCGGGTGCGCGACTTCATCCGACCACGGGGGCAGATTCTGTTGTGGATAGCCATCCCCGCGGCAACGCTGGTGTGCGTGACCATCGCGGCCCAGCCGATCTGGAGGGGGCTCGACTTCACGATTACCGGGTCCGGACCAGTGTGGGCGGCCGCCGCACTGATCCCCCTCAGCTGCGCTCTCACCTACGTCCTCCTCCGGCGTTTACTCAAGCGTCCAACGCCCGGCGAATCCCCACGATCACACGTGTGGCACAACGCCCTTCGACGCGAGATGACCGTCGACTTGTGCATGCTTCCGTGCGCGGCCGTCCTGATTGCCGCCCTGATCGTCGATGCGTGGATCTCCAATCCATGGGCGGATCTACCGTTCTCCTCAAGTCTGTCGCTGGCCACCTTCGGCTTCTATCTGGCAGCCTGCTACCTCCCCGGAGCCTTCATCCGCCTCGCCACCTCCAAGCCCGCCGTCGAGGCAGCGACATGATCACCGTCGACAGCGCATCCGCCGTGCCGCCGTTCGAACAACTCCGGCAGCAGTTCGCTGACCAAATCACACGCGGCGAGCTGGCGCCAGGCTCCCAACTGCCTACCGTGCGACGACTCGCAGCCGATCTGGGACTGGCACCGAACACGGTCGCGCGGACCTACCGGGTGCTGGAACAGAGCGGGCTGGTGCGGACGGCCGGCCGCCGGGGCACGATCGTCGCCGAGCCGTCGTCCGACGTGCCCGCCGACGCCCAGCACTCTGCAGCGGAATTCGTCCGTCGAATGCGCGGGTTGGGTCTTACTCCGAACCAGACAGTCCTAATTGTCCGCGAGGCGCTGGAGGCGTGAGCTGGCCAGGACGCCGTCGACCAGGACGAATCCGGATCGCACGACCGCCGTCGTCGCAGTCACCTCCAACCGACCGACTTGACGTCTGACTGCCCTCTGCCGGTTCTGTTGGAACGCTGGCCGCTGACAGGGCGACTTCAACGAGAGAAGCCGAGCAGAGCACTCAAGCCTCCTGCTCAGAGGAGCACCGGGAAGGTAAGAGGCAGTGCCGATAGCGGACCCGCTTGCGGGCGCAGCTCACTGGCGTCCAGTTGCCCGCTGAACCACGCTCAAGGCGCCCTCAACGCGACCGATTGATGGAGACTTGACCGTTAGAACTTGGCCTCTCGCTGGCCACGCCTCTTGGCGGCGAGCCAAGGCATGTCTGGTCGAACGTTGCTGGGTCCGAGGGCGCTGTCGATCTCGCTTGCGTTGTAGCCGGCTTTGGCGAGCCGTTCTGCATCGTCGGCGGCAACGTCGATGCTGTATCGGGCCCGAAGGTCGGCAATCATTTGAGGCAACGCGACCATGCGTTTCCCGGCCACAGTGACGGCAAGGAGTTCGTCGACAGCCCCTCGGGTGCGCGGCTGCGCCAGATGTGTTCGCTCCTGCGGCGCCGCTGCCAAGCGTCCTCGGCGTCTTGCTCTTGCTGTTCGCGAAGCTGTTCGTTTGCGGTCCAGCGTTCACGCTCGCGTTCCAGTTCTTCGATGTCGTCGGAAGCGGAGGCGTCGGGGGAAGGGAAAGCTTCGCGGTCAGCTTGCCGAGGATGAAATTGAGATGGTCGCGGGCGAGCGTCGCCCATCCGAGACTGGCCGTAGCAGCCGCAGGTGGGACGTCGTATTCCGCACGGTGAAAGCGGAACGCGACGGTCACCTCCTCGCGACTGATGGAGTCTTTGCCGGATCGAATCGTGGTCCGCCGGATCGCGGCATCGGCGGGCTCGAGCTGCCACGACAGCTCCGCTTCGGGGCCCCGGGTGGTGTCCCACCAGTCCCACCACTGGCGGTCCTCATTGAGGAGATGTTCCAGATACTCCAGATGAGCCCGGTAAGGCTCCGGTACGCGGGTCGCGTCGGTGTAGCCGTCGAAGATCAAGACGTTGAACCATCTCCACCGCGACAGTGGCGGCAGGCCCGAGGGTGTCAACACATCCGGACTGAGCGCCGGCCACGGGTCGCCAATCGACGCCTCGTAGGCGTTTCCGCCCGCGCCCACCAGCGCCTCGCCGATCTCGAACCGCCACATGGCACCGAAACGGGTGGGATCAGCCACGACGGCGTCGTAGTCCTCGCGGCCCTGGGCAACCACCGCCATCCGGGCGTCCAGGAAGGCGTCATCACCGAGCGGGAGCGGGTGTTCTGGGTCGTCACCCACCTCGATGGGCGTCTGTCCCCGGTAGGTGTCGGTGTTCAGCACCGCGGCGTGAGAGACCACCAAATCCCAGAACGCCGAGATGTCTTCGCCGGATCGGCGGCTGAGTGCGGTCCGGAAAGCGTCGACTTCGTCGTGGTCGGCACCGAGCTCAGCGATGAGTTCCCAGAAGACCTCAGGCGTCATGTCCACAGCCTTCCAGAACGTGCCGGACTCGACTTGGAAGTCGTTAGACGGCTCGTCGTAAGACGTCCGTCCCGCTGGTCAGGGGTGTCGCAACGGGACCGTCCTGCGGCACGGTCACAGATCTCGGTCGCGGAGCCGTGACTGACCCGGACATGTGCAGCTAGCTAGATGGCGGAAGTGATGATGGCGGCCGCAGCGAAGGCGCCAGCGACCATCCCGGTAACCGCCGCTGGTAGGAAGCGACCCCCGCGTCCCAACGAGGCCCGAGATGATTGCGACCACAGCCAGCGGCAGCGTGACGAGTGCAACCAGCGTCCACCACGAGTTCAAGGCGCTAATTAGCCCAGCGACAGCGGATGCGATCGCTGGCTGATTGCCGGTAGCAACCGGTTGACCTGCTGGTCCGGCGAAGGCTGCTCAGTCACAGCACCGGACTCAAGTCGGCAGCCCTACCGCCCAACTTCCGCATACTTCATCTTGTATGACGTCCCTGGGCTCGTAAGCGGCCCGGCATGCGGACGGCAGGGGAGTGTCCTGCTGTCGACATGTCGGTGGACGGCTTCGGGCGTCGGCTCGTCATACAACAATTCGGATCCGGGCGGTCCGCGGCACCAACCGGAGCGCCCGGTGATCACGCGGGAAGGTGTCCTCAACGGGCAGTTATCGGGCGATCCTGCACCGGCCCTCACGACTCGGGAGAATCACCGGGGTCCCCCGCCGAAGGTCCGAGGGCCGCGCCATCTCCGCGCCAGTGAGACGCCCCGCGAAGCCGATCGGCGAAGGCATGCTGATCCGCCAAGTCAACCGAGCGCATCCGGTGCTCACCCCGGGTGAATGCGTCTCCGCTCCAGCGTGGAACTACGTGTACATGCAGGTGCCATACGTCTTGGCCACCCGCAGGTTCATTGTGCTGACGGAGCGATGTTCCCTCGCAGTTCTCAACCTCGACCAGCGCCCGGGCCGCCTTCTGCGCGGTCGCAAAGACGCGACCGGCGAGGTGCTCGGACACGGTATAAAGATTCTCGACGTGGTCGATCGGCACGACCACGAGGTTGCCGGGATTCGTCTCCCACCAGTGTGGGGACACGATCACTGCTGTGTCCGTATCGCGATAGACAATGTTCTGCGGTGAGCTGATCGACGTTGAACAACCGGCCAGGAGCAGGCAGAACGGGCACGAATAGCCACGCGGCTCGTGAGATCGCACGGGCCCATAATCGCAAACACGCCCCAGACCGCGAGGAGTCGGACGGCGGTCACAACGATCGAGCGGTCTCCCCAGGCACTTCCTCCAACCGGTGCCACGAGCCCGGGACTGGATCCCCAACAGAAGCTGGTCGCCTTCTAGCTGCTACAGACCCGGACCGGCCGCAGCGAAGTACATGTCGCTGGATCCCGTCGTCCGCTACCAAACAGCCGTATCGACGCTGCGGCCAAGAACCCGCCGAAGGTTGGCCCAAGAGAGAAGCAATAAGCGCACCCATGCTCCGCCGACATCGTCGCCGACCGGTACCAAGTCTTAAGTGGGCATCTCCCGACCGAAAATAAGACATTGGGACGGACCTCCTGGCCAGCCCTGGATGAGACGACGAAGCGATTCGCGGCAGGTGATCGGCGAAGCATCGTTCCAGTACACGTCCGTTCTACAGAGCAGGGGAATGGCGTAGGACGAGCGTCATGTGACTCAGGTCGCGGCCTGAGGATCAGTGGCGAAGCGTTCCCAGTGGCCCTCGGAAACGATCGTTTCGACGTCGTCGACCACAGTGATGGCGGTCTGGTCGTCGATGGCGTATGCCGGGCCGGCGATGTCTGTAGCCCACTGCTGTGCTCTGGCCAAGGTGTTGTCGGGCCACCCTGGGTAGTCCAGATGCGGGAAGATCGAGAAGTCGACGACGCCGAGAGCCTGGTCGTCAGGTGCCGCCTGACCACTCGACGAAGGGATTACCGATTCGGGGGGTCATCACCATGCTGCCGGCGCTCACCCCGACCCAGACCGTCTCCGGCATGGACGGCAGAACCTCCACCAGCCCTGACTCTCGCATCCAGTGACACAGGTACGTGGCGTCACCTCCGTTGACCAGCAGCGCGTCGGCGTCGCGGACCCACGGGATCCAGCGTTCTCGGCCGATGCTCGGCAGCGCCGCCAGTTCGAGAACGCCGACGGATTTCCATCCCAGGCCAGTCAGGGCCCATGGGGGTTCGCCGGTGATGCCGGCTCGGACCGAAGCCGGTCCGCTGGCTGGGTGGCCCCACTGCGCCGTCGGGATGCAGAGTGCGGTCGATTCGGCGATCGGCTTGCCGAGAAGTTCGACCAGCGCGGCTTGGATGGTGGGGTTGGTGACCCCGCCGGACGTCAGCAGGAGTCTCAACGTTCCTCCGAACCTAGAATGGGCATGCTCCGTGGTAGTCGACTCCGTGCGGCGGTTGAAATCATCGGCCTCAACGACACGCACCGCGATGCCAGCGGCAAGCTGGGCGGCTCAGCCATCGTGAGAGTCAGGACTCACGCCCTCACGGTTGGTCGTCCGTCCAAGCTACACAGGGCAGTCTCGTGGTCGGAGCCACTTGTTCTGGTCGGCCTGGCGGAGCAGTCGCGACGGTCGGTCTTGCGTTGGCGTTACCAAAGCCTGGACCCAGCTTGTGGCCTTCGATGACATACAGCGAACCAGCAACGTGGTGGATGTCGGCAAGAGTCAATGGCATCATGCGAAGCACTCCGCACTCAGCAGACCGCACTCCGAATTCGGTAGCGAGGCTGCTGTTCTCCATTGGAAGACGACGCGCCGAGCTTCCTCTTGTCAGCGTTCCTGCGCCGTCTCCCACAAGGTGGCTCCGATCTCGGCAACGTCTTCGGCGGCAGTCAGAACCGAACTGAGGTCCGGGCTGGACCCGCCGTTGTTGACCACGACGTCGAACACGAGCCAGGACCCGTCGGGACGCTCGAGATACCCGGCTAGGGCCTTGGCCTGCACTTGGATTGCCCCATTGAGTGGATCGCCGCCTGCCGCTGTCCCGGTTTTGGCGAACACCTTCCCGCGCGCCGGGGATTCGGTCGCGTTGGAGGCCAGACTCCCGTCGACGCCGAGAATGGGCAGCGAGGTCCGCCAGCGGTCGAAGCCGGGTTGGCGGATCCAGTACCGCAGGATCTGCGTGACGGCCAGCGGGGTGGCCCGGTCGGCCGGGTCGCCGCCGCGCCCGTCCGCGAGGGCCACACTTCCCACGTCGACGCCGGCACCGGCGAGGAAGCTACGTAGCGGCGGGAACCCGTCCTCACAGTCCGAACTTCCGGCTCGAACGGCCAACTGACAGATCGCCAGGTTAGCGCCGAGATTCAGGCTCACTTTCAGGATCAGCTTTGCCTGTTCGGCGTACTCCGGAGACACGAAGTCGGCCACCCGGGATGCAGCGGAGTACGTCGAGCTGCGCGGCAACAGGTTGACGGGATTGGGACCGGTGGGCGAGGCATCGACCCGCACCCCGGCGGCCTGCAACGCCTCGATCAACGTCGTCCGGGCAAACGCAGCGATATCGGTGATGGGTGCGATCTGCAGCTGGGGGTCGGCGTCCGTTGCGACGGTGCCGGTCACGGTGATCCGGCCGGGAGCCGATCCCGCGACGGTGATCGCGGTGGGTTGGCCGGCCGCCACCGTACGCACCGAGGAGACGACTGTGTAGGAGGCGGCGAGCGGGCGGACGGTTAGCGTGGCGGGCTGCCCGGCCGCAGCCGGGCGGACGAGGATGTCGATCACGTTGTCGTTGATCATGATCGGGGTCGGCTCGGGATCCCAGGTCGAGGAGAACAGCCGATCGTCGACGACGACGTCACCTTGGACCCGGCGGAGGCCGGAGTTCCGAATTTGCTTGGCCAGTGACAAGATCCCGGCCAGCGGATTCTGTGGGGTCAGGGTCGCCCCAGGTACGGTGCCGGCATCGACATGATCGACGTTGGTGTAGGCCACCGTGCCGTTGGCCCGGGTGCGCCCGCCGAAGGTGATATCACCGGCGCCGACGAGAATCAGGTCGCCGTCGAGGCTGGTCTCGGTCCGGCTGCCCTGCTCGTACACCGGCGTCCGGATGCGGCTGTCTGGACCGAGCGTCTGCCAGGCGCCCGAGATGCTGAACAGCTTCGCCGTCGACCCGGGAATGAACATCTCGTCGGCCCGCCGGTCCAGCCGCGTTCGACTCGTGCCGGGACCACCTCGGCCAGACCCCAGTTCGCGTGGGCGTACTGCGGCTTGTCCATGATCCGAGCCACGGGAGTCGGCAGCGAGCCCTCCTCCTCGGGTGCCGGCCGCTCCGACGGGTTGGTGCAACTCGCCATGATCAGCACGGCCAGGGTGATCACCAGGGCGTAGAGCGTTCGGGTACGGGGCATGCGATCTCCTCGGTCAGGGCCACTCGGGAGCCAGTCTGCTGCACTCGCCGGGCGGGTGACTGCACCAGGTGAAGGTCTCGTACGAGAAGATCTTTGGCGTGGTCTACGACACGGCGGAATGGCATGACTTCGGAATGGCATGACTTTTTCGTGCTGGCGGGCGGTGCGGCCGCAGCGCTGGCCGGCCTGCTCTTCGTCGCCATCTCGATCAACATCAGCCAGATCCTCCGCTTCGCTGCGCTTCCGGTCAGAGCGAGCGAGACCCTGGCTGCCTTGCTGGCCATGCTCCTCGTGTCGGTCTTCGGTTTGGTGCCGAATCAGCCTCTCGAGCTCCTGGCCGTCGAGCTGATCCTGATCAGCGCCTTCCAGTTGGTCGTCACCGTGCGAGGCGGGCTCCGGCTGCGCCAGAGCACTCGGCCTCTCCCCTCGAGCTCGAGTCAGTCGCCCGGCAGCGAGGAGCCGACGCCCCGGAACCATCACGTCACCGCCATGCTGTTGACGGTGGCCGTGGCGGTGCCCTGGGCTGTCGCGGGTGTCACGCTGCTGGTCGGAGTCGGCGGCGGGTTGTACTGGATCGTCCCGGCGTTCGTCATCGGTTTCGCTACGGCCATCGCGAACGGCTGGGTCCTGTTGGTCGAGATCTTGCGCTGGGGCGTGTGGCTCCTTACTCCTCACCGAGGTGATGATCATGAATCTGTTTCCCACCCCCTTGCAGAACGAGTTCGCCTCCTGGGCGACCGGCTACGTCAGCTGTGGCGCAGCAGACATCGGCGAGATCGAGGCCATCGCCGCCGGCCTGCAGGGGTCGAGCGACGAGGACTTTTATCGGGCGTGGAGTGCCGCCTCGGATCGGCATGCTCAGACCGCGGCGGTTGCGGAGACCGAGGGGCGCTTCGCGACCGCGTACGGTCACTACCTGCGCGCTGCCGCGTACCTGACCGTGGCCTACCACCCCCTCTACGGCTCGCCGGTCGATCCCCGGCTGCGCGACGCGTTCGAACGGCAGATGACCGCCTTCGCGGCCGCCATGAATTTGGCCGAACCTGTGGTTGAGCCGCTGAACCTGTCCTTCGAGGGCCGCCCGATGCCAGCCTGGTTCGCACGGGCCCGTGGTGCCGAGGCCAACGAGGCACGGCCGCTGATCATCCTGACCAACGGCTACGACGGCACGGTGGTCGACCTCTACGTGGCCATGGGCCAGGCCTTCCGCGACCGCGGCTACCACTGCCTGTTCTTCGATGGACCCGGCCAAGGATCGTTGTTGGTGCGCGACGGCGTTGCGATGGTGCCGGACTGGGAGCGGGTGGTGGCTCCCGTCATCGACGCCGCGGCGGCCCGACCAGACGTCGACCCCACCCGGATGGCTCTCGTCGGATGGAGTCTCGGTGGGTACCTGGCGCTGCGGGCCGCCGCGGGTGAGGACCGGCTGGCCGCCTGCGTCGCCGACCCGCCCCTCACCTCGGTCTACGCCGGCATCCCTGCCCTGGCGACCAAGTTCGGACTGTCACCAGCCGCCGTCGCCGCGTTGCCGGAGCTGTCCGATGCGGATCAGACCGCCATGATGGACATCATCGAAAACAATCCGGAACTGCGCTGGAAACTCGTCAGTCGCGGATTCTGGGTGAACGGAACCACCAACCTCCGCGAGTACGTGGCCTCGACCTACGACTACAAGTTGGACGGGCGCGCGGCGACTATCCGCTGCCCGGTCCTCGCCACCGCCGCAGAGAACGATCCGCTCGCCCGCGGTGCCGACGATTTCGTCGCCACGCTCAGCGCTGCGAGCACCGTGGTGCACTTTGCCGCCAGGGAGGGCGCCGGTGATCACTGCGAGATGCAGAACCGCTGGGTCGTCAACCAGGCGATCCTCGACTGGCTCGACCGGACCCTCCGCTCACCAAGTCCAGACCGGTGAACCCAGCGTGATCGCAACACCCGCGATGCGCTCGCCACTTGCCCGTTTGCTGACCTCGCCCGGGTGATCGAGTGGCCGACTCGGCAACGGACGCCACTCCGAGGAGAACGAGGCCGATCGCTGACAAGAGCCCCGTTGCCTAGAGAAGCTGACGACTGCTTCGCAGGAAAGCACAGGTTCTGACCCGAAGGGCCGCCCTGGAACGAGAGGAGTCTTTCCGGCCCTCCCGCCGCGGTGGACCAGCTTGAGTAGCCGCAAAGGCGGCGACCACGGGCCTTGCCCCGAAGTCGCGGACAAGCCGTCGATCTGGCCCCGCTACCAGGCGGCAAGCCGCTCTGCGGCGTCTCGCCCTCGCCAAGATCCCCGAATTGCCCTTGAACCCAACACCAGCGCCGCCTCGTCGACCACGAGTATCACGAGCACTCACGAACGTTCGGTACAGCGACGCAGGGGAGTGTCGCAAAG
>CAVSEZ010000003.1:0-2563094 GCA_963727125.1 uncultured Actinomycetota bacterium | reverse complement strand
GTGCAGCCGTCACATCGTGACGACAGCCCCCAGTTTGCTGACATGCACGCCGAGCGGGCGGCGCTGAGGCATCAGCTGGATCGACTGCCACCGCGTCAGCGCGCCGTCATTGTGCTGCGCTACTTCCAGGACGCCGACGACACCGCGATCGCACAGATCCTCGGGTGTCGCCCGAGCACTGTTCGATCCCACCTCACCAGAGCTCTGGCGAGGTTGCGGGTCAGCCCGCTCCGCGACGATCAGCCCCGCGGCGATCAGCCCCGCGGCGATCAGCCCCGCGGCGATCAGCTCCGCGGCGATCAGCCCCGCGGCGATCAGCTCCGCGCCGATCAGCCTCGCGCCGCGGACGACTTGCGAACCCGGCCGGACCCGACCGACGGCGAAAGGGACTCCCGTGCATTCCGAAGATGATCTCCGCAAGACACTGGCGGAACTGGTCGATAGCGCCGCACCCGACCTGCGGTGGTGAAGAGCCGGATCCAGCTCCGCAACACGGTGTCTGAGGGGCAACGGCGACGGCCGGCCCTGGTGATGCTGGCGGTATGCGTCTCGATTGCGGTGGCGCTCGTCGTGGCAGGTGTGGCAGTGCTGGGTCCGATGTCTGACTCGTCGAAGCGACCGGCCGGAAACGCCGGGGCAGCAGGTCACCCGTCGGCGGGGGATCAGCCGCCGCGCGGCCTCGACGTGAGGTGTGAGGCGGCGACAACGGTCGTCTCAACAAAAACGGTCGCCGCGCAACGCGATGGGCTGCACTGCGGGTTCACTCGATAGATCAGGACGAAGCGGAACTTACCTCAATTTTCAGTCCGCCCGTGGTGAACAGATCGGCATCGGTGGCGGTGATCCGGTGAGCCCGGGCACCAGTTCACGCGTACTTCTGGTCCCGCCGGGCACGGTGTCCCTGAACTGTGCCTACGACAGCGGCACAGTGGAGGCGACGGCCGTGGAGGTCGACGTGCAAGATCCCGGACAGTACTTCCGCACCACGACGCTGGCTGACCTTGGATGCCCACCCAGCGGCACGAGCCCGACGTGGGCCGGGAGTGGCGCCGGTGTCGGAAAGACACCGGCCGCAGCGATCCGGGCGCTTCTCGCCCAGGTCGACCGTGGCGAGGACCTCCGTGCTCGAGCAGCACCCATCGGCTACGTCGGGGCCGCCTCCCTCACCTACCTCATCGAGAAGGACAACCGACGATGGGCAACCGCAGTCGTCTCACCGTCCCGACAACAGTTCAGCGCAAACATGGACCAGACTGGCCTGGCCACGACCCGCCCCGGACCCCGGCAACCGAACTTGTTATTGGCGATTCAACGGCGGAACGAGGATTGCGAACCGACGTCTCGCGCGGGGCAGCACCCAGGCCCCGGCGAAGACCGGCGGCCGACCAGGGGGTCCCCGGAGATCTGAGCGTGCGGAGACGATCGTGAAGACCGTCGGCCGTCGTCGCCGCGGCCACCGCAGACCTGGCATCGAAGCACTGAGCCGCTGGGCGTCCGCAGCGGCGGCCGGCCTGCTTCTCATCCTCACCAGCTGCGCTGCTGCGCCCAGCGAGCAACTCGTCGAGATACCGACCGATCGACGGACCGCTGTCCCGGTGAGGCTTGGCAGTGGACCGGTGCATTGCCCGGGTGACACCGTGCTCCGGCCCGAGACGAATCCGAAAAGCGGTGCCGGCGTCGTTCCCGACGACTTCGGCGGCCACACCGTGATGCTCTGCCACGTCAACGCCAGCGACAGGCGCAGCGCACGAGGCGTCGACCAGTTCACCGTGCGGCAGTGGACAGCACCCTTCACGCCGCAGCTTCGGGCCGCGCTTCCCCGCCCACCGCGAGGCTCGGCCAGCACGGCCGTGTGGTGCCGCCCTTGCCTGGACGACGGCGGTGTACGTCGTCGATCGGCGCCAACGCGCCGTTCGTGTGGACCTGCCGATCGACAATCCCTGCGAACGCATCCGACCAGAAGTGGCGGCCCTCCTCCCCAGTGACGATGACAAGCCAGACGCCACCTTCGAAGCCACTCAACCAACTACCTGAACCCAGCGACCGTCATCTCTCACCTCTCTGACCGAGATGACCTGGGGGGCGTTAGCCGTCGGTCCTACGGCACGGGCGCTGTCGCCGCATCTGGTACTGGCTTACGACTACGTTGGCGATCGGTCGCAGCTGCACCTCCCCGAACGTATTTGCCCACTCGAACCTATGGCGCCTGGAGGCGGTCGAGGATCCCGGCAGCGGCCTGCTCCGCCGCACAGCCCCGCCCGCACAAGCGGGTGTTACGACGATTCTCCCGCACCACGGCCGCGGCTACGGCAGAGTACAGGCATTGAACCGGCGACCTTCGACGCGGTTCGGCCTCATGTTTGGGAAGTTGTCGCTAGAGATCTGGGGGGCGTTGTGAGCGATGCGGCGATGGCGGCATTGATTGCCGGGGCAGTCTCATTGGTCGTAGCAATTGGCACCAGCCTGATTGGCTGGAAAATCGCCGGGATTCGACTCCGCGAGGAGACACGTACGGAGTTCATGGCCGAGCAGGCTGTTATTACGCTACTTCAACACAAGAGGTGGCGGCGCCGGACCTTCAAGTCGATTAGGACAACGGTCGGAGGTTTTGGCGACGACGAATTGCGGCAGCTCTTGGTTCGCGCAGGAGCGCTGAGATTCACTCACGACGGACAGACTGAAGTCTGGGGTCTGCTCAGCAGGAACGCCGAATGGATTGACTCATCAGTAGATACCCCAATAGGCGACACGCCCTAATTCTCGCTGCGTACCGAGACAGGGCCTCCCGATGCAGACAGCCTGCTCGTGCACGCACGACACTCCGGCGATCATTGAACTGCAGAAGCTGGGGTTGCGGCGGCACCAATCGGCCGCAAGTCGCACACGCCGTCGGTCTTGCGGGACAGGGGTAGACCCGTAGGCGGATCCTGCAGCGGGACGGCCGAGACGCCCCGCCGATCGCTCCCACGCCGAGCCGAAGAGCGGATCCGCGCAAGTCGAACCGTCGAATTCCTAGGTGGGTGGCTCAGGTCAGACAGAAATCGGAGAACGCCAGTGCGTAGGCGACTGCGGGGGCCACGAGCAACATGAATGCGGGCCCGGCGAAGACGAGAACGACACCACCAAGCAGCCAGTTCCGACTCGCCATCCACCCGCCGAGTGTGTCACGACCTGCTGCGCACCTCGCCCTGTTCGTGAAATCTCAGCGAGACCGATACGGGACCGCTCAACGAAGAACGGTCGTGAGAAGTCCTACGAGCAGCGGCGGATGCGCGGTTTGTCGGCGAAGGCCGCCCGGGTCCGGATATCGGCGCACCTCCTCGAACCGGCCGGCGTCGGAGTCGGATCCGCCCTGGCACGCGACAGTCGACGTCAGAGAGACGCGAGGATGAACGGTTCTGCACTAGCTGTCGAGGCTGCCACGTCGCCGACCTTCCGTTCATCGGTCAATGGCGCAGGCGGCGACCCCCTTCAACCCAATTGCTGATGAGGTAGAACTGGAGACGGAGGTCGAAGGTCTACGTGGATTCCGTATTGGCGGCGACCACCTTTGTGAGTTGTGATGACAGCGTTGCACCAAATTGTCCGCAGTACGAAGGTCCGGATCGCGGATGGAGCTTCCCGCCGCGGCGATCCCGTGCCCGGCGACCGTCATTCGAGCATCAGGAGGCGTGGTGGCGAGGTTCATGCACGCGGCGAGATTGATTCAGAAGTGTGAGTAAGACGTTCGCCTGCTGGCTTGGCCGGCATGACTGGGCAACTGAGATGCAGCGTCTTGACGCCGTCGAGGCAGCGCGGCCCGTCGACATTTGCCGCCGATGTGGCAGGTTGCGGTCCGGTTCCGGTCAGTTCGACTTCGGCCGAGGTGGCGGTGGTGGCATGGGCGGTGGTGGCATGGGCGGTGGAGACGGTGCCCATGCGGGCGGCGGAGGTGGTGGGGGCGGCGATTGAAGCTAGCTCTTCTAACCGTCACGGGAAGTTGAGGACGAACTCGACGATCTGCGCACGGCACAGCAGGGCGATGCACACGGGGTGCAGCCCTCCCTTAGCGGTTCGGTTGTTCTCCATCGGGTTTCGGGAGCGAGCATGATCGCTAGCACATAGCGTATGGGGCGTGTTGCGCCCAGGAGTCAGGCCCGAGGACCTGATAGCAGCTGATGGTGCGTTCTCTCGAGACGTCACCTTTTTTGTGCGCCACCGCGGGGGTCCTATGTTGTCGAGCGATCTCAGTTCGTATGCCGATGTCGATTCACGTCCGTCTTGCGAACCGGACGAGCAGCGGGTGCGGGACGCACGCAAAGCAACCGGCCTGCGGCGCCCCAGCTCGTGGGGAAGAATCCTGCGGGTGAAGAAGTGCATCCTGTTCGACCATGACGGTGTTCTTGTCGACACCGAGCCGTGGTACTTCAGAGCCGGCGAACGTGCGCTCGCGGACATCGGATTTGTCGTCGACAGGAACCGCTACCTCCTGGACATGAGCCAGGGCCTGGGGACGTGGGCCCAGGCTGCAGCGGCCGGTGTCGATGATCGAACCATCAACAGGCAGCGCAAGGTGCGTGACGCCTACTACCAGGAAACCTGCGGACTGAGGTCATCGAGATCAGCGGCGTGGTCGAGGTTCTCGCTGCGTTGTCGCAGTACGTACGCATGGCGATTGTGACGACGGCGAAGCGGGCGGACTTTGAGCTCATTCACCAACAGCGTCAGATCACGACGTACATGGACTTCGTCCTGGTTCGCGAGGACTACACCCGCGCCAAGCCTGACCCGGATCCGTATCTGACGGGGTTGAAGCGATTCGGCGCCGCCGAGGAAGACGCGCTCGTGGTCGAGGACTCCGCCAGGGGGCTGAGCTCGGCAGTGGCGGCCGGAATTGACTGCGCCATCGTCTACAACGGCTTCACAGAGTCACAGGACTTCTCGGGGGCTCGCTACCGGATCGAGACCTTGGCTGAGCTAAGAGACATTGTCCTCAGCGCCACCTGACAACAAATCTGGTCAGGTTCGACGGGCATTCGCAAGCCGTCCATCGACCGCGACCACACTTGGCCAGCAGCGCTTCGGCGGCAGGGTTTCGTGATCCGGTCCCCGTGAATGGCCCTCAGGTCCCGTAAGACCCGCCCGTTGTGCATGTCGGACGACATTTCGGGTCACTGCGGTTCATCTTGCACCACCCGCCGTTCCTAAACTCTGTGTCGCAGGTTCGAATCCTGCTGGGGCGCATCGAGCCCGCACCGGGACGCGGTCGGGGCCGCGGAGCGCCACACTCCGTCTCCTGGTCCGGACCGCGGCCGAATCTCCCTAGACTCAATCCATGGCGAAGTCCGGGATCAACAGCCGCATCGTGCTCGGTGTGGTGTGGCTCCCGGTGGGCTTGGCGATGATCGCCGCTCCGATCTGGGTCTTCGTGACCCGGACCGGTGCCTTGCTCGGCGGGCACCCGGCCACGATCGGCATCTTCGCCGGTGTCGGGATGCTCGGCGTGGTGGCGACCGCCTGGGCCATCATGTTGCTGGTGCAGGGCGGCCGGTACGACCGGTACGGCGACCCCGACCGGCCGCGCCCCCTGACCCCGCAACAGCAGCGGCACCGCAGCGAGCTGCGGCTCGCCCTCTCCGTCCCGGCCCTGATCGTCGCCCTCGGTCTCGTCGTCGGGACCGCGTACGCCCGACCGTTCGAGGCGGAGCCCGTTGCGGTCGCGGCGCTGAAGTCCGACGCCAAGGTGGAGGTGACCGAACGGCTCACCTGGTACGAGATGACGCCGGGCCGCCGGGACGCCTCCGGTGACCTCGTCCAGCCGACCAGTGCGCTGGTGTTCGTACCCGGTGCGCGGGTCGACCCGCGGGCGTACGCCAAGCTGCTGCGGCCGGTCGCCGCCGCCGGCTACCTGGTGGTGGTGCTCCGTGAACCACTCAACTTCGCGCTGCCGAATGGCACCCACGCCGAGTCGGTGCTCGAGGTCCATCCCAAGGTCCGCTACTGGACGATGGCCGGCCACTCCCTCGGCGGCGTCAACGCGGCCGCCTTCACCGACCGGGAACCGCGGATCAACGGGCTCCTGCTCTACGCCTCCTACCCGGCGGCGGCGATGAACCGGATGGATCTGAAGGTGATGTCGGTCTCGGCCAGCCGCGACGGCCTCGCCACCCCGGAGAAGATCGCGGCGAACAAGCCGAAACTGCCGCCGCACACCTCCTACGTCGAGATCGACGGCGCGATCCACGCCTACTTCGGCGACTACGGCGACCAACCCGGGGACGGGGTCGCCACCGTGAACCGGCAGGGGAGCCAGGCCGTCATCGTCAAGGCGACCTTGGCCCTGCTGGCGTCCATCCCGCCGCCTCCGAAGCGGCGCTGACGGTCCTCGAGTCGGCGCTCCGCTACCCGCGCCCGAAGGCGTTCCCTAGGATCGCTGCCATGAGTGCCCACGGACTTGAACTGGCGCGAGCGAAGATGACCGAGGCCGGCGTCCACGCCGAGGCCATCGAGGTCTTCAGCCACTACTACCAGCAGGTGGAGGAGGGCGTCACCGGCGTCATCCCCGAGGACTCGATCGAACCGCTGACCGATCCCGATCTGCTGTCCGACGTCACCATCAGCGAGGCCGACGCGGCGGCGGCGCTGCGGGCGACGGTGCTGATCAAGCTGAACGGCGGCCTGGGCACCTCGATGGGCATGGACAAGGCGAAGTCGCTGCTGCCGGTCCGGTCGGGCAAGTCGTTCCTGGATCTGATCGTCGAGCAGGTGACCAGTGCCCGGGCCCGCTACGACGTCCCGCTGCCGCTGATCTTCATGAACAGCTTCCGGACCTCGGCGGACACGCTCGCGGCGCTGGCGAAGTACCCCGACCTCGAGGTGGCGGGCCTCGGCTCGGAGTTCGTGCAGAACTCCGAGCCGAAGCTGCGGGCCGACGACCTGAACCCGGTGGAGTGGCCGGCCGATCCGACGATGGAGTGGTGCCCGCCCGGCCACGGGGACCTGTACCCGGCGCTGAGCGGATCGGGGCTGCTCGACCGGCTGCTGCAGCAGGGCTACCGCTACGCGTCGGTGTCCAACTCCGACAACCTGGGCGCCGGGCCGGACGCCACGATCGCGGGCTGGTTCGCCGCAAGCGGGGCACCGTACGCCGCCGAGATCTGCCGCCGTACCGCCGCCGACCGCAAGGGCGGGCATCTCGCCATCCGCAAGGCCGACCGCCAGCTGATCCTCCGGGACACCGCCCAGACGGCACCGGCGGAGATGCAGTACTTCACCGACGAGTTCCGGCACCCGTTCTTCCACACCAACAACCTCTGGTTCGACCTGGAGGTGTTGTCCCGGACCCTGCGGGAACGCAACGGCGTGCTTGGGCTGCCGCTCATCAAGAACGAGAAGACGGTCGACCCGGCCGACCCGAGCAGTCCGGCCGTGATCCAGATCGAGTCCGCGATGGGGGCGGCGATCGAGGTCTTCGAGGGGGCGACCGCGATCGGGGTGGGCCGGGAGCGGTTCCTCCCGGTCAAGACCACCAGCGATCTGCTGCTGTTGCGCTCCGACGTCTACGAGCTCACCGACGACTTCCGGCTGAGCAAGGTGAGTGACCCCGCGCCACTGGTGGACCTGGACTCGAAGTTCTACAAGTCGATCTCGGCGTTCGAGCAACGGTTCCCGTCGGCGCCGTCGTTGCGGGAGGCGCAGGAACTCAGGGTCCAGGGGGACTGGACGTTCGAGCCCGAGGTGACGGTGCGTGGCAGCGTGACCCTGGCTGATGAGGGTTCACCGCAGGTCGTGCCGTCCGGCACCGTCTTGGCGTAGCCGGGTGTCGACCGGCCCCCGCTGGCACGCGGCGCTCGTGCACGCCCTGCTCGGCCGGGTGCCCGACGACCTGCCCGAGCCGGGCGGTGTCGACGTGCCCCGACTGCTGGTCGATCTGGACCGGTGCTGGCCCGGCGGCCTGGTCGCGGTTCGCGCGGAGCTGGCGGAACGCCGTCGGGTCTCAGCGGCCGGTCCGCCGCTGCCAGCGGAGCTGGCCCAGCAGCTCGGCCCGGCCCAGTTCGCCGGCGCGCTCACCGAGCTGCGGACTCGGCTCGAGAGCCCACCGACCCGGGTCGCGGTCTCCCGTTCACTCGATGCCGACGAGCGTCGGCTCCAGGCCGAGGTCCCGCCCCATCACGGTGGGTGAGGTGCGGCTCGGCGACTTCCTCAGCCGATCGGGGTGGTGGGTGGCCCTGTCTGAGCGGGCGGGTTCGACCGGCCGTTCTGCTCCTTGAGCAGATCGCGGATCTCAGCCAGCAGGTCCTCGGTGGACGCCGCGACCTCGGGGTCGTCCTTCTTGGTGATCTCCGACAGCTTGTTGTAGGGGATGACGATCAGGAAGTAGACGACGGTCCCGGTCAGCAGCAGGGTCAGCACCGCCGAGAGGAAGGCGCCGACGTTGATGCCGCCGACACTCGCCTGGCTGAAGTCGGGGACCCCGCCGAACAGGCCGATGATGTCCATGATCATGTCGGTGAAGGCCTTGACCACGGCGGCGAAGACGGTGCCCATGATGACCGCCACGGCCAGCTCGACCAGATTGCCCCGGAGCAGGAAGTCCCGGAAACCCTTCATGTGATGACCTCGTTCGCTCGGTCCCGCCCGACGCGGAACGTGCCAGAGCGAGACGCTATCACCACGACGTCACCGCCAGATGACGCTGAGTTGGCCCTCGACGGCCGCCGCGGCCAGGGCGTTCGCCGTGCTGCGATCGACCTCGACGAGGACGAGTCCGCTCCCGGCCGCCGGGTCGCGAGCTGCCGCCGGCACCGCGATCACCCGGACACCCGTCGCCACCGGCCGGGCACGGCTGCCCCGTTCGTCGGCGCCGAGCACGTCGACGAGGTCACCATCGCTGAGCAGTGCGGTCAGCTCGGCATCGGCCAAGCGGATCGGTGCGATCACCCGACCGGCCGAGCCGGGCCGCCGGCCACCCACCAGATCCGTGCTCGAGAGCACCTGGCCGCGAGGGACCCGGCCGGCGAGCGTCCGGCCGAGCGCCGCCGCCGGATCGCGGAGGGCGCCTGCCGGCAAGGCCTCCGCCGGCAGCTGGTCGACCCGCAGGTCGACCGCGCTCAACGTGGATCCGCCGGCCAGATCGGCCGTCACCCGAAGCGCGGCGACCGTGTCCGGACGCGGCGGCGCCACCGCCGTCAAACCGGTGAGGACGGCACCCACCGCACACACCACGGCCAGCTTGCGGCGGTGCCAGGAGATCGCCCGCACGAACGCGAACCACCAGCCGCGCAGCCGTTGGGTCCGTCCGGATCGATCGATGTTCGCCTGACGTGAGGTCACGCCGGGAGGTTAAGGACGGCACCCCGAGACGTATCGGTCGTCCACAGGCACTCTGCCGTGAGGGCGATCAGGACTTCCCGGTTGTGGACGACCCGCTCCCGGCGGGCTGCTTGGTAGCTCCGGACGCCGACTTCGTGGACGACCCGGGCGCACCGTCGCCGCTCGTCTTCGTCGCATCGGTCTTCTTGGGGGCGTCGCCGGACTTCTCCCCGCTGCCGGACTTCTCCCCGTCACCGGACTTGTCGCTCGTCGTGGACTCCGACTTCTCCGCCGACCCGTTCGGCCCGCCCTTGGCGGCCCGGCTGTCGGTGCGGTAGAAGCCACTGCCCTTGAACACGACCCCGACGGCGTTGAAGACCTTGCGCAGCGATCCGCCACAGCTGGGGCACACCGTGAGTGCGGGGTCGGTGAACTTCTGTACCGCCTCGAGATCGGAGCCGCACTCGGTGCACCGGTATTGATATGTAGGCATCTGCTGCTCTCCGTCGCCACCCAGGGTCGGCCGCGACCCGGCCGCCGAACTAGCACTCAAGCATAACGACTGCTAATCAGCGGCGGCGAATCCCGAGTCGGCTGCGGTCGAGGCCCAGCCGGGCCACTTAGGCTGACCCGATGCGTCGCATCCCGCGCTGGCTGATCTTCACCGCCGTCGTGCTGGTGTTGGCGCTGGCCGCACTGACCAGCCTGGTGGTGGGCACGATCCGACGGCCCTTCCCGCAGCTGAGCGGCGATCTCGCGGTGCCCGGACTGAAAGCGCAGGTCGAGGTCCTCCGCGACGAGCACGGCGTACCGCACATCTACGCCGACAACGCCGAGGACCTGTTCCAGGCCCAGGGCTACGTGCACGCCCAGGATCGGTTCTACGAGATGGACATCCGCCGCCACGTCACCGCGGGCCGGTTGTCGGAGCTGTTCGGGGCGTCCCAGGTGGAGACCGACACCTTCATCCGCACGCTCGGCTGGCGACGGGTCGCCGAGCAGGAGCTCGGTCTGCTCTCGGCGGGCACCCGGCGTTACCTGGATGCCTACGCCGCCGGGGTGAACGCCTACCTCCGCAACCGCTCCAGCGCCGACATCTCGGCGGAGTACAGCCTGCTCGCGCTGCAGGGGCTGGACTACCGGCCGGCGCCGTGGAGTGCCGTCGACTCACTGAGCTGGCTGAAGGCGATGGCCTGGCAGCTGGGGTCCAACATCGACGACGAGGTCTTCCGCGCCCGGATGATCGCCCGGGTGGGCCGGGAGCGGGCAGCGGAGCTGCAGCCCGGCTACCCGTTCCACGACTTCGCACCGATCGTCGACCACGGCGGCGTGCGGAACCAGAAGTTCGACCCGGACGCCGCACCCGGCTCGGGCCGACCGGCGCCCCTCGGACTGAGCGCGGAACAGCTGCGGACCACCGACCCGGTCTGGCAGCGGGCCGGCCGGCTGAACCGCGTCATCCCGGACCTGCTGGGCGACGCCTTCCGCTCCGCCGTCGGATCGAACTCCTGGGTCCTGTCGGGATCGAGGACGGTGAGCGGCAAGCCGTTGCTGTCCAACGACCCGCACCTGGCGACATCGATCCCCTCGATCTTCGCCCAGGTCGGTCTGCACTGCCGATCGGTCACCCCCGGCTGCCCCTTCGACGTCACCGGATTCAGCTTCGCCGGCCTCCCCGGCGTAGTGATCGGGAAGAACCGCTCCATCGCCTGGGGTCTGACCACCAGCTACGCCGACGTGCAGGACCTCTACCTCGAGCAGCTGCGCAACGACACCGCCCGGGTCGGTGACCGCTGGGTGCCGTTGCAGGTCAGGACCGAGGAGATCGCCGTCCGGGGCGAGAAACCTCGGACGATCACGATCCGTTCCTCCCGGCACGGCCCGCTGCTGTCCGACGTGGCACCCGATGTGGCCGACGCCGGGATCGCGGCCCGCGACGACGTGCCGGGTCCGTTCGCGGTCGCTCTGGCCTGGACCGCGCTGCAGCCGAACCGCACCATGGACGCGTTGTTCCGCTTGAACACGGCGAGCGACTTCGCGAGCTTCCGGGCCGCCGCCGGCCTGCTCGCCGCCCCGTCGCAGAACCTGGTCTACGCCGACGTCGACGGCAACATCGGCTACCAGCTGCCGGGGGCCCTGCCGTTGCGGGGCCGGGGCGACGGGACCCGGCCGGCGCCCGGCTGGGACATCGACTACGACTGGCAGGGTCTGATCCCGTTCGAGAAGCTGCCCTACCTCTACAACCCGGACAGCGGATTCATCGTCACCGCCAACAACCAGGTCATCTCAGACACCTACCCGTACAAGATCGGGTCGGACTACTCCTACGGCTGGCGCAGCCAGGAGATCATCGACGCGCTGAACCGGGCGCCGGCGATGGCGGTCGCCGACAGCTCCCGGCTGCAGTCCGACGACACGATCCGGTTCGCGGCCGACCTGGTGCCGACCCTGCTCAAGATCAAGATCGCCGACCCGTGGGTGGGGGAGGGTCAGCGCACCCTGGTCGGTTGGGACTACAGCACGGCCCCCGAGTCTGCGGGTGCCGCCTACTTCTTCGCGGTGTTCTCCCAGATCCTCGCTCGGACCTTCCGCGACGAGATGCCCGAGGACATGTGGCCGAGCACGGGTGACCGGTGGTACGCGGTGGTGTCGGAGCTGATCCGCGACCCCGACAACCGGTACTGGGACGACATGACGACTCCCCAGGTGGAACAGCGGGATCAGATCCTGGTCGCGGCGATGACCGAGGCCCGCAAGGAGCTGACGGCGCTCATGTCGCGCGACGTGAGCGGCTGGCAGTGGGGCAAGATCCACCGGATCACCTTGCGCAACCAGACCCTCGGGCGCAGCGGGATCGGGGTCGTCGAGCAGATCTTCAACCGCGGCAACTACGCCTCCGGCGGTGCACCGGGGGTGGTCGACGCGATGGGCTTCGACGACCTGGTCGACTACGACGTGATCACCGGGCCGACGATGCGGATGACGGTCGACCTCGCCGACCTGGACGGCTCGGTCTGGGTGAACCAGAGCGGGGTGTCCGGGCACGCGTACGCGGCGAACTACGACGACCAGACCGCCTTGTGGGCGGCGCACCGGACCTGGCCGTTCGTCTCCACCCGCGGGGCGGTCGAGGCTCGCACCACCAACCGGTTGACGCTCAACCCGGCCGGTTGACCCGCGGGGAACTCACCCTGAGCCGACCGTGACGTGGCCCTGACGCCGATCCGGATCGTGGTGTCCATCGGCGAGAGACGCCGTGACCGACGATCGAGGAGATCGACATGCCAACCGTAACCAACCCCAACCTCACCCTCACCGAGTCGGAGGGTCGCGTCACGATCCGGGTGCGCGGCGACGTGACCTTCAGCTCGTTCGAACGCCAGCTCGCCGGGCTCGGCCAGCGGTGGCATCCCCACATCACCGTCCACGACTTCGACGGCGGCGACGGCGTCGGGGTGCAGCTCTTCGAGTTCCTGAGCGGATCGGATCGGCTGGGGAATTTCGCGGTCACCACAGGTTCGGGCAGCCAGACGCTCCCGCTCGACGAGGAGCGCAACATCGACCGCGACGACCTCAAGGGCGATCCGGCCGGCAACGACGACGAGCTGAAGGCCAAGATCCGGGTCCACACCGGCGACGCCCAGGTCGCCTTCACCGCCGACGTGTTGACCGACCAGGAGGTGCTCCGCGACTGAGCCGGTCCCCGAGCCGGCGCGGCGGAGGCCGGCCCGCGACCAAGACCTGGTGTCTTCGTCGACGGGCCGGTTCTTCGTCGGTGCTCAGACCGCCGGGCGCAGGCCGATCTCGGACATCGCGGCGCGGTACCGGTCGGCCGCGGAGCGCGCCTGACCGTGTCGCCCGGCCCGATTCAGCACGGCGATCAGCATCCGATGCGCATCCTCGTCGTAGCGATCCGCGCCGAGCAACCGACGCAGGCAGCCCGCCGCCTGATCATGCGACCCGGCGCGCCGGTACAGCCGGGCCAGCAGCCGCAACGCCTGCAGGTAGGCGACCTGGGCCTCCTCGCGGAGGTCGATGGTCAGGTCCTCGTACGGTGCGTCGGCGAACGGCTCGTCGGTGTAGGCGCCCACGGCGCTGCAGAGCAGCGTGACGGCGTCGGCGTCGGCCCCCTGGTCACTCGAGATCACGGCGTCGGCCACGTCGGCCAGGAAGATCTCGACGTCGACGCTCACCCGGGTGAGATCCAGCGCCACGCTGGCTCCGTCGCAGCTCAGCGCGTCCGGCCCGATGACACCGCGCACGATCGACAACAGGACCGACAGCCGGTGATTCGTGCGTTCCGGGTCGTCGTCGGGCCAGAGGATCTCGCAGACCGCCGGTCGGGGCAGGGCACGACCCCGCCGGCAGACCAGCAACCGCAACAGGTCACGGGCCCGGCGAGACTGCCAGATCCCGGCCGGGACCGGGCGACCGTCGACCAGCACCTCGAACCGACCGAAGGTCGTGATCTCGACCCGGGCCTGCCCAGGATCCGCGTCGGGCGGTAGCAGTCCGGGCAGGCCGGCCGCGATCAGCTGCCGTCGCGCGGATCGCGCCTGGGTGCGGTCGGCGGCCGAGGCGATCGTCGAGGCGCCGAGCAGGACCAGGATCCGGGCTGCGTCGGGCCCGGCGTTCGCCGCCTGCCAGATCCGGAGTGCCTCTGCCAGACGGTTGCGGGCCCGCCGCGGGCTGCCGAGCACGGCTTGCGCCTCCAAGGCCTCAGCCAGCCACCGGCGCTCCCGGCGCTGTCGCGCGTGGATCACGGCCGACTCCGCGAGCTCGACCGCCCGATCGGCGACACCTCCGGCCGCCGCCGTCCGGGCGGCGGCGAGCAGCGCGAGCACCCGAGCCGATCCGGTGGCCTCGGCGAGTGCACTCTCCGCCAGCAGCGCCGCCGCCGCCGGATCCTCGGGCAGCAGAACGAGGGCCAGCAGCGCCTGGGCGGGAACCCGTACCTGCCGATCGCCGTCGGTGCCGTGCAGCCGCAGCGCCTGCTCCAGCGCGGCCCGGGCCTGTTCGCGGCAGCCCCGCTGGAGATGGATGTCGGCCAGCTTGATCAACGCCCCGGCGGTCGCCGGCGTACCGAGCCCTGCGGCCAGCGCGAGGAGCTGGTCACAGCGGTCGACGGCGTCGTCATGTCGGCCCAGTCGGATGAGGCCCTCGGCCTCGTTCTCGAGCGCGACCGCCAGGTGGCGGGGGGAGTCGAGGCGGCGCGCGGCCATCCCGGCCGCCCCGGCCATCTCGACCGCTTCGTCGAAGCGGGCGTCGGCGAGCAGGTGGTGGGCGCGGTTCGCCGAGATCCGTAGCTGCTGACACCCGTCGCCGGCGGCCACGGCGAAAACGGCGGCTCGGGCGTATTCCTCCTCGACCCGGGCGGGATCACCGTCGAGGCTGGCCGACAGCGCCATGGCGACGTGGGCCGCGGCCCGCACCTGGGCGTCGTCGGCGATCGTGGCTCGGGCCACGGCCGCCCGGCCGGCGGCCAGGGCCTCAGCCGCATCCCCGAGGGCCCAGTGGGCGGTAGTGGTCCCGACCACGAGCCAGGCGGCGGTCAGCGGATCCGCGTCCGCCGGCGACACCCGTCGATAGCACTCCAGTGCGCGCCGGTGCTCGCCGCGGGCCTGATGGTCCTGCCCGTCTCGCAGTGCTGCAGCAGCGTCCTCGTCTTCGCGCATCGTGCCCCTCCGTGCGCTCGTCGGCGAAACCGGATGGCACCACGCTCGTCCCCCGACCTGGGCCACCCCACGTCTGTGAGCCAACCACCCGACCCGGGGCGCCGCCTCGGTATCGGCTACCGAGATCGGAGGGCCGGTACGGGTCAACGCCTCGATTGTCGGACGGCACTCCGCCCGGCGGCCCGATACGATGGGGTCCACAGGCAGTGATCCGGCCATCACCGGTGAGCCTCCGGAAGAACGGGCAGCGGTCGTCGCCCCAGTAGAACCGGACGGGTGGGCCCGTCACAGCCTCGACGAGCGGTCGTGCCACCTCCCGGCGGCGCGGCAAGCGAGGTGGTACCGCGGTGGAGACATCGTCCTCGTGATGTGACCGAGACGACCACCGAAGGACGACCGCGATGACCTACCCGAAGGCCACCACCAGCACCGGCGCCGACGCGTTCCGGATCGCGCCGAGTCCCCGCTTCCCGGCCGTCGAGGAAGCGGTGCTGTCCTACTGGCGCCGCGACGACACGTTCCATGCGTCGGTCGAGCGCAACTCGGCCGGCGAGGACGGGGCGAACGAGTTCGTCTTCTACGACGGCCCGCCGTTCGCCAACGGCCTGCCGCACTACGGTCATCTGCTCACCGGCTACGTCAAGGACATCGTGCCCCGCTTCCAGACCATGCGGGGCAGGAGGGTCGAACGACGATTCGGCTGGGACTGCCACGGACTGCCGGCCGAGCTGGAGGCCATGTCGCAGCTGGGCCTGAAGACCAAGGCCGACATCGAGGACCTCGGCATCGACCGGTTCAACGAGAAGTGCCGGAGCTCGGTGCTGACCTACACGGCCGAGTGGCGGGACTACGTCACCCGGCAGGCCCGCTGGGTCGACTTCGACCACGAGTACCGCACCCTCGATCCCGACTACATGGAGTCGGTGCTGTGGGCCTTCAAGTCCTTGTACGAGAAGGGGCTGGTCTACCAGGGACTCCGGGTCCTGCCCTACTGCTGGAACGACGAGACCCCGCTCTCGAGCCACGAGCTGCGGATGGACGACGACGTCTACCAGATCCGGCAGGATCCTGCGGTCACGGTGGGACTGCGACTGGAGACCGGGGAGCTGGCGCTGATCTGGACGACCACGCCGTGGACGCTGCCGTCGAACCTGCTGATCGCGGTCGGCCGCGACATCGACTACGTCGTGGTGGAGTCCGAGGCGACCGGAGCTCTTGAGCGGTACGTGATCGCCGAGGCCCGTCTCGGCGCCTACCTGCGTGAGCTCGGTGACGACGCCCCCGACCGGGTCGTGCGGCGGCTCAAGGGCTCGGAGCTGGTGGGGCTGCACTACACCCCGCCGTTCAGCTACTTCCTGGGTCACGAGCGCGCGCACACCATCGTCGAGGCCGACTACGTGACCACCACCGAGGGCACCGGCCTGGTGCACAACGCGGGCGCGTTCGGTGAGGAGGACAAGGTGCTCACCGACGCCCAGGGCATCGTCCCGGTGGTGCCGGTGGACGCGGGCGGCAAGTTCACCACCCCGGTCGACGACTACGCAGGCGTGCACGTGTTCGACGCGAACCTGTTGATCATCGACGATCTGAAGGCGCGCACCGCGGGCGTCGAGGCGGCTGCGACGACGGCCGGCACCGTGCTGCTGCGGCAGGAGAGCTACGCGCACTCCTACCCCCACTGCTGGCGCTGCCGCAATCCGCTGATCTACATGGCCGTCTCCTCCTGGTTCGTCGAGGTGTCGGCGATCCGGGACCGGATGGGCGAGCTCAACGCCGAGATCACGTGGGTGCCCGAGCACGTCAAGGACGGCCAGTTCGGCAAGTGGCTGTCGAACGCGCGGGACTGGTCGATCAGCCGGAATCGCTACTGGGGAACGCCGATCCCGATCTGGAAGTCCGACGACCCGGCCCACCCGAGGATCGACGTGTACGGCTCGATCGCGGAGCTGGAGGCCGACTTCGGTCCGCTGGCGACGCGTTACGACGAGCTCCGCGGCGTGCAGGTCCCCGATCTGCACCGCCCGTTCATCGACGACCTGACCCGGCCGAATCCGGACGATCCGACGGGCCGCTCGACCATGCGCCGGGTCAGCGACGTGCTGGACGTGTGGTTCGACTCCGGCTCGATGCCCTACGCGCAGGTGCACTACCCGTTCGAGAACGCGGAGTGGTTCGAGCACCACTACCCCGGCGACTTCATCGTGGAGTACATCGGCCAGACGCGGGGCTGGTTCTACACCATGCACATCCTGGCCACGGCGCTGTTCGATCGACCGGCGTTCTCCAGCTGCATCAGCCACGGCATCGTGCTGGGCAGCGACGGACAGAAGATGAGCAAGTCGCTGCGCAACTACCCCGATGTGCGGGAGGTGTTCGACCGGGACGGGGCCGACGCGATGCGCTGGTTCCTGATGTCCTCGCCCATCCTGCGCGGTGGCAACCTGATCGTCACCGAACAAGGCATCCGCGAGGGCGTCCGGCAGGTGATCATCCCGCTCTGGAACGCGTGGTACTTCTTCTCCCTGTACGCCAACGCGGCACAGCGCGGCCAGGGCTACGACGCGCGGGTCGACCACAGCTCGACCGACGTGCTCGATCGCTACATCCTGGCCAAGCTCCGGCAGTTCGTGCTGCAGACCGGGGAGGCGCTGGAGTTCCTCAACGTCGCGGCCGCCTGCGACGCGACCCGCGGCTTCCTCGAGGTGTTGTCCAACTGGTACATCCGGCGTTCCCGCGATCGCTTCTGGGACGGCGAGTCGGTGGGCTCACTGGCCGCGTTCGACACGTTGTACACGGTGCTGGAGACGACCACCCGCACGGTGGCTCCGTTGTTGCCGCTGATCAGCGAGGAGGTCTGGCGCGGGCTGACCGGCGGCCGCTCGGTCCACCTGTGCGACTGGCCGGACGCGGAGTCGCTGCCGGCGGACGAGGCGTTGGTGGCGGCCGTGGATCGGGTCCGGGAGGTGTGCTCGACCGGTTCGGCGCTGCGCAAGGCGCAGGGGCTCCGGGTGCGGTTGCCGCTGACCTCGCTGACCGTCGTCGCCGACGACGCGGCGTCGCTGGCGCCGCTGAGCGCGCTGATCACCGACGAGCTGAACGTCAAGGAGGTCGTGCTGACGGCGATGGCGGGGGCCGAGTCGGGCCGGTTCGGGGTGCAGCAGACCCTGCAGGTCAACGCCCGGGCGGCCGGTCCGCGGCTCGGCCGGGACGTGCAGACCGCGATCAGAGCGAGCAAGTCCGGCGACTGGTCGGTCACCGACGGCACTGTCGTGGCCGGTGGGATCACTCTGCAGGAGGGTGAGTACACCTTGGCCACGGTGGTGGCCGACGCCGATCCGGGTGATCAGCGGGCGGTGGCCATGCTGCCCGGCGGTGGGTTCGTGATCTTGGATTGCGCGGTCACCCCGGAGCTGGCGGCCGAGGGGCTGGCGCGCGACGTGATCCGGGCGGTGCAGCAGGCCCGCCGGGACGCGGGCCTGCAGGTCAGCGACCGGATCGCCCTCACCCTCGGTGCGGAGCCGTCGGTCCGGGACGCGATCGAGAAGCACGCCGGTTTGATCATGGCCGAGACGTTGGCGCCCGAGCTCGACGTCACCGATCCGGCCGAAGGTGGGAGCGTGCCGGTCGGGGACGGGCAGAAGATCACGGTGGCGGTGACCAGACTCGACGGCTGACCGACTAGATTTCCTCCACCGGGGGATTCGTCGAGGCTGGGAGATCCCGAGCTCATGCGCACGACACGAACCGTCGCAACCGTGTTGGTCGGGCCGGTGGTCGGCTTGGTGCTGATCGGCTGCGGCCCGCCGCCTTGGCAGCAGCCGGTGCCGGGGGCGACGGTCACGGCGTCGCCGACGGCCAGCCCCCGTGTCGTCCCGACGGTCAAGCCCTCTGCGACCCCGACGGCGGAGCCGACCGAGCCGGTGCAGAACGATCTCGCCAAGGGCAGCCTGAAGCGGACGTTGACGGCCGGCAACACCGAGTTGACCATCAAGTACTGGTCGACGCTCGATCTGGGCCGGTGGACTCCCGGCGCGTCCAAGCCGCTCAGCATGTCGGCGTCCGCGGAATTCACCGACGACAGCGAGCAGGACATCTACCTGAGCGAGGTGAACGTCGCCGTCGACGCCGTCGACGCGGCCGGCCAGGCGCAGGCCGTCGACCCGCTCACCGACGAGGCCGACGTGACTCCCGGCTATCTGATCACCGCGCCGACGTCCTACGGCCAGGTCTTCACCCTGCCCGCGGTGCCCGCCACGTCGCGGTCGCTGACGCTCACCATCCGGTACGAGTTGCTGGTCCAGACCGCACCTGAGGTGAAGCGCTACTCCCGCCAGGCCGCCGTGGACATCGTGCAGATCGCGCTCGCTTCCTGAGCAATCCGTACGAGAATCACCGATCGGCGACTGGATTCGTAGCCAAGTTGAGCGAATCTGGAGCAAACCGGAGCTGATCCTGAGCTTTGACCAAGAAATCTCGAGGTCGAGAAAATTTCCTGAGGCAGTTTTGATTGAAGACTGTACGAAGACCCGGGCTGCTCTTGCGGTTGAACCGTCAATCTAGTTCTCACCCGAACGAACTAGAGAAAGATCCCCCCGATGAGCATCCAGACCGCCGAGATCGCCGAGACCACGACGACCGCCGAGGGCACGACGACCAGCGAGGCTTCGCTCTCGCACTACGTCCGCCAGCACCTGGCCGATCTCGACTCGCTGCCGACCTACCGGCCGGTCATCGGCTGCGTCATCCCGGCCTACAACGAGGCCGAGACCATCGAGGCGGTGCTGCGGTCGCTGCTGAAGCAGACCCGGCTGCCGGACCAGATCCACGTGGTCGTCAACAACACCACCGACGACACCTTCGAGCTCGCGGCGAAGTTCGCCGGACCGCGGACGGCGAAGAAGAAGCGCAAGGGCGAGCGGGCCAAGCAGACCACCGAGATCTTCGTGCACGACATCGGCGAGAACCCGGACAAGAAGGTCGGTGCCCTCAACTACGGGTTCGACCAGATCCAGGGCGCCGACTACCTGCTGGGCGTCGACGGCGACACCACGCTCACCCCGGACTGCGTCGAGCAGCTCGAGGCCGAGATCCTTTCCGACTCCCGGATCGGCGGCATCTCCGCGATCTACACCATCGACGACTCGCAGTCCCGCGGCCTGGTCGCACCGTTCCTGATCGCCGGTCAGCGCGCCCAGTTCGCGGCCTTCAACATGCAGAACATGCTGCGCGGCCGCAACATGGCGGTGCTCGGCGGCCAGTGCTCGATCTTCTCCATGAAGGCCCTGCGCGACGTCATGTCGAGCAACCACCAGAGCACGCCGTGGGTGAAGGACTCCGAGGTCGAGGACTCACTGCTCAGCCTGCAGATCAAGTCCGCCGGCTTCCTGACCAAGATCTCGGCCCGGGCCCGGGCCGCGGTCGGTGGCATGACCACCCTCCGTTCGCTCGACGGGCAGCAGGTGAAGTGGAACTACGGCGCCATCGATCTGATGTGGCCGGGGCAGCGGGGCGATACCAAGGGCCAGCCGTTCCACCCGAACCTGCGGCTCCGCTGGGCCGAGAACTTCGGGATGCTCACCAACATCTTCACCCGGATCGCCTTCGTGCTGCTGCTGGCCGCTTCGCTCTCGGTGCACGCCTTCGTGTTCTCGCCGCTGTGGTTGATCCCGCCGGTGGTCGCGGTCCTGCTCAACGTCCGGATCGCCATGTCGATGAAGAACCGGACCTGGAAGGACGTCGTGTTCGCGGCGACCGGGATCCCGGCCGAGTTCTACATGTGGCTTCGGGCCGGGCACTTCGTCCGGGCGTGGACGAAGTTCCTCTCCCGGGTGCAGACCGACAACTGGGCCGAGCAGGCCAAGGCCGAGCGGGGCTCCGGCAACAGCCACCTGGTGCCGCTGATCGCTCTCGTCGTCAGCTTCGTGGTGCTCGGCTGGACCTGGTTCCAGCTGCCGCTGCTCATCCAGACCTCGATCCTGTGGCTCGGCTGGCCGGTGCTCTACGTCGTCACCATCGCGCAGACGGTGGTCATGATCGGCAAGTTGTTCCGTCGCCAGCGCGGCTTCCGCGTCTGATCGATCTCGGGATCACGTACCGGCCCTACTGGGGGAAGGGCCGGCGTGATCCTCGGGGACGGCCCTACTGGGGGAAGGGCCGTCCCACTCGTCGTCGAACGGACCTACTGGGGGAAGGTCGGTTCGCGAACCAACCGGGACGGCTCTTCGGGGGAGGAGCCGTCCCGGTTCTTTTCTCGTTCAGGGGCGGGTGTTCAGGCTGGGTTCTGGGTGTTCAGGACGATCGCGTCGCGAGCCAGTCCCGGTAGGCCTGCACCGCGGTCGGCAGCGTCGCGTACACGTGATCACGGCCGATCGCGTCGAGGAAGCCGGCGCGATCCAGATCGGCTCCGACCTCGAACGTCACCCGGGCCAGGGCCAGCACGATCCCGCGTTCGGCCAGCTCGGCCCGCAGCTCCTCGAGGGTCTGGACCGCGGTGAAGTCGACCTCGGTGTTGGCCTCGGCGTTGAGCACGAACCAGTGCACCGGTGGTTCCACCTGATCCAGGGACCGCAGCGCCCGGTCCCGGAAGTTGTTCGCGTCGGCGAAGAACAGCGGGGCGTCGTAGCGGTAGATCAACAACCCGGGCACCTGCGTCGCACCGGGATAGTCCTCGACGTCGTGCATGCCGGCCAGGCCGGGCACGAATCCGAGGATCGCGTCGTGCGGCCGGACGATCCGACGCAGCAGGTTGAGCACCGACAGCCCGATCGCGATGGCGATCCCGTACAAGACGTCGACGGCGAGGACGGCGACCGTGGTGGCCAGGGCCAGCACGAGCTCGCTGATCCGGAATCGGGCGAGTCTGCGGAAACCGGGCAGGTCCACGAGTCGGGTGGCGGCGTAGACGACCACACCGCCCAGGGCGGCCATCGGGAACGTGGCGAGCAGCGGTGCGGCGAACAGCAGCACGGCGACGACCACGACCAGCGCGGCGAGCGCCGCGACCTGGGTCCGACCGCCGCTGGAGACGATCACCGCGGTCCGGCTGCCGCTGCTGCTCACCGGGAAGCCCTGCAGCAGTCCGGCGCCGACGTTGGCGGTGCCGAGGGCCAGCAGCTCCTGGGACGCGTCGAGGGGCGGATCGTCGTCTGGTCCGGCGAAGGCCCGCCCGGTCAGCACGTTGTCGGTGAAGCCGACGGCGGCGATACCGACCGCCGCCAGCAGCACCTGGGCCAGGTCCAGCTGGGTGAGGTCCGGCAGCCGCGGTACCGGGAGTCCGCGCGGCACCTCCCCGACGACCGCGAGCCCGAACCGGTCGGCGCCGATGATCGCCACCACCACGGCGGCGGCCACCATGATGATCAACACCCAGGGCAGCTTCGGCAGCAGCGCCCGGCCGGCCAGCAGGGCGATGATCACGGCGGCGGCCAGGATCGACGTCGGCACGTGGGTGTCGCCGAGGTGGGTGACCACGTACCCGAGCTCCGACAGGGTGGACCCGGACGGCACCGACATGCCGGTGAGCTTGCCCAGCTGGCTGACGATCATCAGCACCGCGATGCCGGCCAGGTAGCCGATGAGCACCGGCTTGGAGAGCAGATCGGCGACGTAGCCCAGCCGGGCCAGCCAACCGAGCGTGCAGACGATGCCGACGCCGATCGCCAGCGCTGCTGCGGCGGTCGGTGCCAGCGCGGCATTGCCGTTGGTCACCGCGACGATCGCCACGGCCGTCATCAAGGCGGTGGTGGACTCGGGCCCGACGGACAGATTCCGGGAGGATCCGAAGATCGCGTACAACGCCAACGGGCCGACGGCGGCCCACAGGCCCTGGACCGCGGAGAGCCCGGCCAGCTCCGCGTACGCCATGACCTGGGGCACGAGATACGCCGCGACGGCGAGGCCGGCCACGACGTCGCCGCGGAGCCAGCTGCGGCGGTAGCGCCGTAGCTGCCACCAGCCCGGTACCACCGCGGCCCACCGCGGTCGCGGCGCAGTGGCGGGAGGCATGCCCGGAGACTAGGGCAGCCGCCGCCGGACCGGGACGGCGCGGCGCGGTCTTGACGAGGCGGCCCGGGCCCGGGAAGGGTCGGCACGTGACGTCCACTCTGGACCGGTTGCTGGTCGAGCACGCCGAGCACGATCCCGACCGACCGGCCCTGCTCTGCGCCGATCGCGTGCTGACCTACGGCGCACTGGCCGGCGAGGTCGACGCGCTCGCCGCCGGGATGGCTGCCGCCGGTCTGGCCGGGGAACGTGTCGCACTGATGCTGCCCAACAGCTCGGAGACGGTGGTCGCCTATCTCGCGAGCTTCGCCGCCGGCGCCGTCGCCGCGCCACTGAACTCCCGCTACGCGCCGCCGGAGATCGAGCGGGCGCTGCGGCTGGCCGGACCGCGCTGGCTGATCGCCCATGCCAGTCGGCTGCCGCTGCTCGCGGAGGTGGATGCGGAGCTGCTGCGTGGGGTGCGGGTGCTGGTGGTCGGCGGCGACGCAGGTACGTACGAGCCGTTCGCCCCGTTGCTGTCGGCGGCGGCCGAGCCGATCTCTGCGCGACCGACCGCTCAGCAGCCGGCCGTGATGTTCTTCACCTCCGGGTCGACCGGCACCCCGAAGGCGGTGGTGCACACGCAGGCATCCGCCCTGGCGATGCTCACCAGCACCGCGGCGGCGTTCGGCTCCATCGGCCCGGACGACCTCATCCAGGTGTGCGAGCCGCAGGTCCACGTCAGCGGCTTCATCGCCACCTTGAGCGCACTGCTGGGCGGGGCGCGGGTCGCGCTGTACGACGGCTTCGAGCTCGCCGCCTACGTCACCGGGCTGCTGCAGCATCGTCCGACGCTGGTCTGCACCCACATCGACATCTTGGCCCAGCTCGTCCGAGCGCCGGGTGCGACGGAGGACTGGTTCCGCTCGTTCCGCGGCCTCTACACCGGTGGCGACACCGTGCCGAACGCGCTGCAACGGGAGTTCCTCGCCGTGACCGGGCACCCGATCGCGGTGGGGTACGGGATGACGGAGGCGATCTGGCTGACCGTCGTCACCGAACCGCGGCTCGATCGGGAGGGATGCATCGGCACCCCGGTCGGCGGCGCCGAGCTGCGGATCGATCCGACCAACGGCGAGATCCAGGTCCGCGGACCGATGCTGACGCCGGGCTACTGGCGTGACGAGGTGCGTACCCGGGAGGCGATGGTGGACGGCTGGCTGCGGACCGGCGACCTCGGCGAGGTCGACGACGCCGGGGTCTGGTGGTTCCGCGGCCGGCTCAAGGACCTGATCGTCCGCCGCACCTCGAAGATCACGCCCGGGGAGGTGGAGGCGGCGCTCGACGAGCACCCCGAGATCGCGTCGGCCGCCGTCGTCGCCGCGGCGGACCCGGAGGAGGGTCAGGTGCCGGTGGCCTACGTCGTCCGCCGAGCCGGCTCGACGGTCTCGGCGGCCGACATCGAGACGTTCCTCGGGTCCCGGATCGCCGCCTACAAGGTGCCGGCCCGGATCCACTTCCTCGACGCGTTGCCGCTGACGCCGAGCGGCAAGATCTCCCACCGTGATCTCGTCGGCCACGAACCGGTCTGACCGTCGAGGCGACGACGAAGTAGGGTTTCTGGTTCATGAACGCAGCCACAGCGCCGGCAACCGGCCCGATGCGGGTGCCAATGAGCACACCGCGGGCCGTTCTCAACACCGTCAAGGGATCGGCCGGCAACCTCGTCGAGTGGTACGACGTCTACATCTACACGGTGTTCGCCGCGTACTTCGAAGCCCAGTTCTTCGACCCGTCGGACCAGAACTCCACCCTCTACATCTACGGGATCTTCGCCGTCACCTTCGTGATGCGGCCGGTCGGATCCTGGTTCTTCGGGCGGTTCGCGGATCGGCACGGCCGGCGGGCGGCGCTGACCTTCAGCGTCACGCTGATGTCGGCCTGCTCGTTCGTGGTGGCGATCATGCCGACCCGGGACCTGCTGGGCATCTGGGCCGCGGTGATCTTGATCGTCGCCCGCCTGGTGCAGGGTTTCGCGACCGGCGGAGAGTACGGCACCTCCGCGACCTACATGTCCGAGGCCGCGACGGCCGACCGGCGCGGGTTCCTCTCCTCGTTCCAGTACGTGACGCTGGTCGGTGGGCACGTGCTGGCGCAGTTCACGTTGCTGATCGTGCTCAGTCTGCTGAGTGTCGATGCCGTCGAGGACTGGGGCTGGCGGATCGGCTTCTTCGTCGGAGGCATCGCCGCCCTCGTCGTGCTGTGGATCCGGCGCACCATGGACGAGTCGCTGAGCGAGGAGCACCTGGCCGCGATCCGGTCGGGCGAGGACCGTGACGCCGGCTCGCTCAAGCTGCTCCTGACCCGCTACTGGCGGCCGCTGCTGCTGGTCTTCTTGATCACCATGGGTGGCACCGTCGCGTTCTACACCTACAGTGTCAACGCGCCGGCGATCATCAAGACCGCCTTCGGCGAGGAGGGGGCCCGCGCCGCCACCTGGGTGAATCTGCTCGGCCTGATCTTCTTGATGGTGCTGCAACCACTCGGCGGTCTGATCAGTGACCGCATCGGCCGCAAGCCCCTGCTGGTCTTCTTCGGGATCGGAGGCGTCCTCTACACCTGGGTGTTGATCGGTTTCCTGCCGCAGACCACCTCACCGCTGGGGGCGTTCCTGTTGACCGCCGTCGGATACGTGATCCTGACCGGTTACACCTCGGTGAACGCCATCGTGAAGGCGGAGATGTTCCCGGCGGAGATCCGGGCCCTCGGCGTCGGGCTGGGCTACGCGGTGGCCAACTCGATCTTCGGTGGCACCGCGCCACTGATCTACCAGGCGGCCAAGCAGGGTGGCAACCAGCTGTGGTTCATCGTCTACGTCACGGTGGTCATCGCGGTGAGCCTGGTGGTGTACGCCTTCGTGCTGAAGAACCGGGCGGTGACCGCCCTCGATCGTGAACAGGGGCTGGCTTTCGAGGCCGATCCCGTCGGCCGCCGGACCGCCGGCTGACGTCGGTCCGCGCGTGAATACGGACCGACGTCGGGTCGTGGTGACCGGAGACGTGCAGGGTGTGTTCTATCGCGACAGCTGCCGGCGCGAGGCAGAGCGCCGCGGGGTGACGGGCTGGGTCACCAACCGGTCCGACGGTTCGGTCGAGGCCGTCTTCGAGGGACGGCCGGACGACGTCGAGGCGATGGTGGCGTGGTCGCGCGTCGGTCCGCCGCAGGCAGCTGTCGATGACGTCGCCGTGACCGCGGAAGACCCGCGGCGCGAACGGGGCTTCCGGATCCGCTGACGGCCGCAGCCCGAGGGTGGCCGCGCCGGCTAACGGGTCGGCGCGAACCGGGTCGGGGTGACGAGGGCGTCGACAGGGCGGTCCCACGGTGCGGTGGGGAGCTCGGTGAGGACCTCGTCGTCGTTGAGCAACAGCCAGACCGGAGCGTCGGTGGCGCCCAGCACCCGGTCGTACCAGCCGCCGCCCCGGCCCAACCGCGCCCCGGACGCGGTGCCGGCCAAGTCCGGGGCAGATCACCACGGCGGCGTCGCTCACAGCTGCACCGGGAAGGGTTGGACCGGTGGGCTCGACGATGCCCGCCCGGCCCTCCCGGAGGTGGTCGGGCCCGGCGTACTCCGCCCAGGCGGGATCGCTCCGCCACGTCCCGTCCGCCTCGGTCAGCACCGGCAGCAGGATCCGGCGATCGTGTGCGGCCAGCCAGCCGATCAGGGCCAGCGTCCCCGGTTCGCTGCCCGCCGACAGGTAGCAGGCGACCGTCCCCGGCGCGTCGGTGATCAACCGCTCGCGCACCAACGACAGCCGGGCAAGGTCATCGTCGCGTCGCTCAGCCACGGCCCGGCTGTCGCGGCGGAGCAGCACCGCTTTGCGCAGCACGCGTTTGGCGAGCCCGATGGCTTCGTCGTCGGTCGCGAACACCCGGTCATGCTAGTCATGCCCGAGCGCTGCAGGCCCCTGAACGCGAGGCGTGCGCGTCGACGGGGCCGCCTAGGGTGGAAGGCATGGAGATGGTCAAACTCGGCTCCACCGGTCTCGACGTCTCGCCGATCTGCATCGGTTGCATGAGCTTCGGCGAGCCGGATCGGGGGTCACACCCCTGGACGCTCCCCGAGGGCGAGGCCCGCCCCTTGATCCGGGCCGCCTTGGACGCGGGGATCAACTTCTTCGACACCGCCAACGTCTACTCGGCCGGATCGAGTGAGGAGATCGTCGGCCGGGCGCTGGCGGAGTTCGGCCAGCGTGACGAGCTGGTCGTGGCCACCAAGGTGCACGGTCGGATGGGCGACGGGCCGAACCGCGGGGGGCTGTCGCGCAAGGCGATCCTGACCGAGGTCGACGCGAGTCTGCGCCGGCTGGGGATGGACCACATCGACCTCTACCAGATCCACCGGTGGGACCCGGTCACGCCGATCGAGGAGACGCTCGAGGCTCTGCACGACGTGGTGAAGTCCGGCAAGGTCCGCTACCTGGGCGCCTCGTCGATGTACGCCTGGCAGTTCAGCAAGGCCCTCTATCTCCAGCGGGCCAACGGCTGGACCCGGTTCGTCACCATGCAGGACCACTACAACCTGCTGAACCGTGAGGAGGAGCGGGAGATGTACCCGCTCTGTCTCGACCAGGGCATCGGCGCGCTGCCGTGGAGTCCGTTGGCGCGGGGCCGGCTGACCCGCGACTGGGAGGATCGGACCGACCGGTCCGAGTCCGACGTCTTCGGCAAGACCCTGTACGACGAGGACTCCGACCGGGTCGTCGTCGAACGGGTGGCCGAGGTGGCCGCCGCCCGCGGCGTGTCCCGGGCGCAGGTGGCCCTGGCCTGGGTCCTGCGGCACCCGGTCGTGACGGCACCCATCGTCGGCATCGGCAAGCCGGAGCACCTCCGCGACGCCGTCGCCGCCGTCGACCTCGAGCTGAGCGACGACGAGGCCACCAGGTTGGAGGAGCCCTACCGACCGCACCCCGTGGTGGGCTTCTGAGACCAGGCCGAGGACCGATTCGTGTCCGGGTTTCCCCCGACCGCGGCCTTATGGTGGGCGCATGCCTTTGTTCGGCCGGAAGAAACCCCCGGAGCCCGCGTTCGCGCGGTCACCCTGGGAGCCTCTGCCGCCCCCGCCTGAACCAGACGCCGAAGGCATGCGCAGCGTCGCCGACCACCGCGCCTACCTGCTGGCCTGCATCGAGGAGCTGCCGCCGTTCGGGCAGCACATCCTCGACGCCGTCGACCTCGCCATCTGCGAGGACATCAGCTCCGCTGTGAACCTGCCGGGCTTCGACAACTCGGCGATGGACGGGTACGCCGTCCGCGCCCAGGACGTGGCGCCGGCCACCTCCGCCCGACCGGTTCGGCTCCCAGTCGTCGGCGAGGTGCCGGCCGGCCGGCCGGCACCGCACAAGCTCTCGCCCGGGACGGCGATGAAGATCATGACCGGCGCCCCCGTGCCCGGTGGCGCTGATGCGATCGTGCCGTACGAGGCGACCGACCGGGGCGCGGACGAGGTCTTGATCTCGACTCCCAGTGAGCCCGGTCAACACATCCGGCGGGTCGGGGAGGACGTCGAAGCCGGCACCGTGGTGCTCCACGAAGGAGACCAGCTCGGTCCGCGCAGCATCGGTCTGCTGGCGGGCATCGGACGGGACAAGGTGCTCGTCCGACCGCGGCCCCGGGTGGTGGTGATCGCGACCGGATCCGAGCTCGTGCACCCCGGTCTGCCACTGCCCCGACCGGAGATGATCTACGACTCGAACTCGTTCCTGCTGGCCGCAGCGGCGCGGGCCGCCGGTGCCCAGGTCTTCCGGGTGGGACTGGTGAGCGACGACCCGGCCGAGGTCAAGCAGCTGATCAACGACCAGCTGATCCGCGCCGATCTGATCTTGACCACGGGTGGCGTCAGCCAGGGCGACTACGACGTGGTGAAGGCGGTGCTGCCGGAGCTGGGGGCGGTCGACTTCGCGTCGGTGGCCATGCAGCCGGGCAAACCGCAGGGGTTCGGGCTGATCGGCGACGACCGGATCCCGATGCTCACCCTGCCGGGGAATCCGGTCAGCTCGTTCGTCTCCTTCGAGGCGTTCGTCCGCCCCGTGCTGCGCAAGCTGATGGGCATCAGGCCGTACGAACGGACCGCCGTCCGCTGCCTGGCCACCCACGCGATGAACTCGATCGCCGGCCGACTCCAGCTCGCCCGCGGCCTGGTCACGGTGACCGAGGGCGGCGGCTGGCAGGTGGAGCTGGTGGGTGGTCACGGATCGCACCTGCTGAACGACCTCGCGAAGGCCAACGCCTTGGTGGTGCTGCCCGAGGACGTCGACTTCGTCGCTGCCGGCGACGACGTCGACGTCTGGCTGCTGGGCGAGAAGGCCTGAAGGACCACCGTGGCTGCGTCGTCCCTGCCGCACCTGTCCCCCGAGGGGAAGGCGCGGATGGTGGATGTGTCCGGGAAGGACGTGACGGCCCGGACCGCCACCGCGGCCGGTCGGGTGCTGGTCGACGACGAGTGCCTGCAAGCGCTGCGGGACGGCGCCGTGCCCAAGGGTGACGCGCTGGCGGTGGCCCGGATCGCCGGGATCTCAGGTGCGAAGAAGACCTCCGATCTCGTGCCGCTGTGCCACCCGATCGGTATCAGTGGCATCGACATCAGCGTCGAAGTCGGGGAGTCGGCGGTGGAGATCACCGCCACCGTCCGGACCAACGACCGCACCGGGGTGGAGATGGAGGCCCTGACGGCGGTCTGCGTCGCCGGCCTGGCGGTGGTCGACATGATCAAGGCGCTGGACCGGGCGGCGGTGATCACCGACGTCCGGGTGCTGGCCAAGACCGGCGGCCGTCGCGGCGACTGGCTGCGGAGCGAGTGAGCGCTGCAACCATGACCGACTCCGCCCTCGTGATCACGGTCTCGACCCGGGCCGCCGGCGGCGTGTACGGCGACGAGTCGGGGCCGTTGGTGGCCACCGAGCTCGCCGATCTGGGCTTCGAGGTGTCGGGCCCGCTCGTGGTGCCCGACGGTGAGCCGGTGTTCGACGCGCTGCGGGACGCGGTTGCGGATCGGCACGCCGTGGTGATCACCACCGGCGGCACCGGACTGAGCCCCGACGACCAGACTCCCGAACAGACCCGGCGCGTCGTCGATCGCGAGCTGCCGCACCTCGCCGCCGCGATCACGAGCTACGGCGTCGCGCAGGGGGTGCCGACCGCGGTCCTGAGTCGAGGGGTGGCCGGGGTGGCGGGTCGTACCCTGATCGTGAACCTGCCCGGGTCGCCGGGCGGTGTCCGCGACGGCATGGCCGTACTCTCTCCGGTGTTGGGTCACGCAGTCGATCAGCTGCGCGGTGGGAACCACGAGGACGCATGAAGTCGCAGGCAGCCAGTTTCGGCCGACGATGGCCGGTGACGCTGCGGCACGGCCCGGTGGAGATGCGACCGATGCGGCTCCGGGACCGAGCCGAGTGGGAACGGGTGCGCCGAGCCAACCTGTCGTGGCTCAAACCGTGGGAGGCGACGCTGCCACCCGGTTCGCCGCCGGGGCCGGCGAGCTACTCGGCCCTGGTGCGCGAGCTCAACCGGCAGGCCCGGCGGGGTCGGGCGCTGCCCTGGCTGATCTTCTACGATCCCGACGGCACCGGTCGGTCGCAGCTGGCCGGTCAGCTCACCGTGAGTGGGATCGTCGGCGGTTCCGCAGGCTGGGGCCAGATCGGTTACTGGGTGGACCAGCGGCTCGCCGGGCGCGGGATCATGCCGACCGCGGTGGCGATGGCGACCGACTTCGCCTTCACCACGGTCGGCCTGCACCGGATCGAGATCACCGTCCGGCCGGAGAACACCCGCAGTCTGCGGGTGGTCGAGAAGTTGCGGTTCCGGCCGGAGGGGCTGCGCCCCCGCTACCTGCACATCGACGGGGACTGGCGTGATCACCTCGTCTTCGCACTGAACGCCGACGAGGTCAGGGGTGGCCTGCTGGCCAGGTACCTGGGGGAGCGGTCCTCCGCCGGCGCCTGAGCCGTCCACGCGCAGACGTCATTTGGCCGACACACCGGAGCAGGTGAGGGGCCGCCGCTGATACGCCGCATACGGTGCCGATGTGGGCACCACGGGATTGATCTTCGCAGCGATCGCAGTCGCCTGGTTGGCCTATCTCGTACCGCACTTCGTGAGACGACGCGAGGACGACTCCGTCGTCCGGACCGATCCGACCGATCGGTTCTCGGACTCGATCCGGATCGTCGAGCACGGCACGGCCCCACTTCTTGATCAAGATCTGTCCGAGATCGGCCGGTACGAGGTCTCCACTCCGACGACCCGCCGCGCCGCGATCAACGACCTGCGACGGCTGGAGCAGCTGGCTGCCGTCCGCCGACGGCGGGTGCTGCTCGGTCTGCTGGCCGTGCTGAGCGCCGTGGTCGGGGTCTGGGCGGTCGACCTGGTGCCGTGGTGGGGAGTCGCGATCGCCGGTGGCCTGGTGGTCGCCTTCTTCCTGGTCTCCCGGGTGAGTGTGGTGCTGATGCGGCGCAGCCTGGACCGCCGGCATGCCGAGATCTCCCAGGGCAGCGGCGAGGAGACCGTGTTCCTCAGCCGCGCAGCGTTGCCCAAGGAGCCGGAACCGACCGTCGGCCTGGTCCGCTCGGCCCGGGCCGTCAAGCTCTGGGATCCGGTCCCGATCACCATGCCGACCTACGTGTCGAAGCCGCTGGCTCCGCGTACGGTCCGCACCATCGACCTCTCCGGGCCGTCCTCGACCGTTGCGGCGGCCGTGCAGCCGCCGGTGACGGCGGACGCCCCGGCGCCGGCGGAGCAGACCCCGGTCGCCGCTCCGGCCACCGACTCCGGGGACGACGCCAACGGTCTGCGGCGGAGCGCCACGGCCTGACGGTGGTAAAGTCTCGGTGCTGATCGGCCCTCGGGCCGCTCGCCCGGGGCTATGGCGCAGTTGGTAGCGCGTCTCGTTCGCAACGAGAAGGTCAGGGGTTCGAATCCCCTTAGCTCCACCAACCGGAACCGCTTCGTGACCAGGGCGAATACCTGAGTTGCGCCATGGCACCAGACATGTCATTCGACTTGATCCGCCCGCCGTTCGCCCCCCGTTCGCCCCCGGTCGTTCAGACGAGCCAAACCGGCCCGATCCGCCGACGTTCCCAGGTGGTGGAGATAGAGATTCGTCGTCGCGATAGACGCATGTCCCATCCATGCATGCACCGTCACTGGATCGACCCCACGAGCCAGCCAGAGACAAGCCGCCGTGTTCCTCAAGTCATGAATCCGCCGGCCACGGCCCACCCGGACCCAATCGAGAGTGCGTTTGAAGGCAGACGCGTGCAGCTGGTGACCGGAGGACGTTACACAGAGCAAGTCATCCGCAGGCCGGCCGAGGGTAAGAGACTGAATGAGCGGCAGTATGCGATTCGCCACGGGCACCCGCCGCGACTTTCCTGACTTCGTGGCCTTTACCCGAACACCCTCGGGCGCAGCGCGCTGCACAATGAGCACCGGCATCGGGACCTCGACAAAGTCGCGCACTCGAATCGCCCGCAGTTCTGACCAGCGCAGTCCGGTCCAGGCGTCGATGAGAAGCACGTCCGCCAGCCGCTGATCGCGTTCAACGGCTTGGTCGTAGACCAGCTCCAACTCATCCTCGGACAGGGGATGCATCTCAGTTCGCGGACCAAGCGATTTCGGCACGCGGGTCACCGCCACGGGGTTCGCAGTGATCATTCGCTCACGGACCGCCCAGACGAAGAACGCTGATAGCGAGTCGCGGAACCGACTCACCGACGACTCAGCCAGGCCGCGACGAATCAGCGAAACCAGCGCCCTCGACACCTCGCGATCCGTCACCGCGCCGATCCTCAAGGCACTTAGCGCCGTAGGAACCAGGCGCACCAGAGCCGCGTCAGCGACGTACGTCTTCGCCGAGACGGAATGCCGCCGCTCCTCAAGCCAGACCGGAAGCAGGGTCCTTACCGTCGCGCGACCAGCTCGAGGATCGACGCCACCGGCCAACGCGGCTCGCTCGCGGTTGAACCAGGCCTGTGCTTCACGTTTGGTGTCGAACGCCTTGCCCGCGACGTAGGTCCGACCCGCCTTCAGTTCCGCAAACCAGCGACCTGACGGCAGTTTCCGAACACTCATCCCGCCGCCCGCTCCAACCAGTCCCGCACATCTTGCGGCCGATACCGAGGAATGCTGGGCGACAGCCAGACCACCGGCGGCCCTGCGTTGCACGACCGCCAGCGACAGACGGTCGACCGGTTCACGTGCAAGAGCTGGGCTACCTCAGCCGTCGTCAATAACGGCGAGAAGCCCACGTCGACATCCATAGTCATCCTGATCCCTTCTTTATTCGTCGTCAGGGTCGAATTCAAAGACGGTTTCGCTGTGGTTCGGGTCTCTCGGCCTCACCCGAGTCGGATGGTGCGGTCACCGGTTCGGTCGTCAAGGGCACTCCGTGTCCTACGGATTCGCTGCGCTCGCCTTGGACCACCGGACCGGTGACCACAATCGGGCTGGTCAACGGGTGAGGCCGAGATGTGGTGGCTCCTGCGCGACCGACGGTCCGCGAGCTCATGGTGGCTGGTCATCGTTGCCGATCACGTTGTCCACAGCTGGCGACGAAGCCGTGGTCGCAGTCTTGGCTGCTTCGTACTGAGTGCGCCACCGTTGTTGTTCCGCGATCGAAGCAAGCAGCACCCGCGCGTAGGTGGCCGGGTCGGGTCGGCTGTCTGTCCACACGAACCGGTAGGGAGGACGTCCCCGGTGCCCGGGTCGACGTAGTCTCCGTCTGCCCACACCGGTAGCCGATCCACGTACACCGGAGTGTCGAAGGCCGGCCACCACAACTGCAGGTAGGTGGCCTGCGCCACCCGGCGGATCAGCTGCCGCGGGATCGCGCCCCGAAGGGCGGCGTGCAGGTGCGGGGCCAGCCGACGTTGCGGCTCGACGGCAGCGAAGTACTGCACACGGTAGCCGGCGCAGCGGCGCAGGTTCTGCCAGAACCGATCCACTAGCTTCGGAAAGTGCAACGCATCCAGTGCGGCCTGCCGATAGTCATAGGACCCTGGATACGCCGGCGCCCCGGATGCGGTGACCGGACCATAGGAACCCAGGGTCATGGTGAGGAACATCGACGGTCGGTAGATTTTGCCCTCCGGACTGGCGAATTCCTACCCAATGGTGCGGTCCGCAACCGGCCTCCGGGGGAGGTCTGGCGCATCCTGCCGGCGCCGAGTCGACCGCACGCGCCGCGCCACCTCCGCCTCATCAACCTTTGGGCCTGCGCCGCCGGTATCGGTGACATCGATGTCGCCGGGATCATCGGGGCGAGGGTCGTGTTCGCTCGTGCCATCCCAATCGATGTCGTCAGCCGCATGCCCGTTGGGTTCGTCTGTGCGGTGCCACCCTTCGGCGCACTGCTGCATCCGTATCCGCCTTGCCTTCGGCCGCGCAGGGGGAGCACACGGCTTCGCGGGTGGAGCCGCACGGGATGGCCACGAGGTCCTCGAGCCCGGTCTGCCGGTCCTCGACCCGCCGTAAAATCGGCCGGACACATACCTGCTGGGACTCGGCCAGCTCACGAGCCATGTCGGGGCTGATCGCGACCAACACGTCGAGACTCATCGCACGCCTCGTGTCATCGCAACCGCCACAGTGCGTACCGCCGAGGCAGCGACAACCGGGCCGCTACTGCCGCTGGACCCGGTGCACCGCTGAACGATCGAAGCCACAACGCCACCACCCACAACGGGCGGATCGCGTGGCCAGAATCTGCGGCTCACCACGCGACCCACCCGGTCTGGGGGTTCGCTCCCGCCCATCGCAACGGCCGGGACACTCCGTGCCTGAACCGCAACGCGGCACGGAGCAATGCACGAGAACTGATGGCGGCGCGAGATATCCCTATGAGTTTCGCTGTGGCTCGTGATCTTGATAGCCAAACTGGCCGGATTGGGGAGCCGACCCCCTTGGGGGTCACCCCGTCACTTGGTGTGCTGTGCCACTAGCAACGTTGGCAGGGCCCACCGACACCCCGCTACAGCCACACGCACCTCCCAAACTTATGACACCCAAACCGTTACCTAATCTCACAGCAACTCAAGCGTCGACGACGCCGAAGCGCCCAGCTGCCGGTCCACCCGACCCTCTTGCTGGCGTTCAGGGGCGATGCCGCCAGGCTCGATGGCCCCTCAACGGTTGCATGAACGGGTGCCAGTAGCGTGATTGGCGAGGGGCGCGGGCCAGAGTCTTGCTTGGGTCGCGGCAACAATGCCGATGCCTCGACGAAGGGGTTCGCGATGTCTTACAGCCCGAAGGAAGCTACGCCTGTCACCGCCGCGGTCAATCGGGAGGGTGAATCGTTCTACCCGATGGACGACCGTGACGATTTCACGAAAGCTCGTCGAAACCTGATAGCGCCGATCCCTGATGGTCGGGTCGTCAGTGACGACGGTGAGGTGATCTTCGACCTCGGCGACTTCGCGTACCTGTCCGATGATGCGCCGCGGCCGGATACTGTCGATGCGAGTTTGTGGCGGACCTCCCAGGTCATCCACGAGGGCGGCCTGTACAAGGTCGTGGACCGCATCTTCCAGGTCCGCAATAACGACATCGCCAATCTGACCATCATCGAAGGCGACGACGGGTTGATCGTCATCGACTGCACGACCGGGGTCGAGGCGGCCGCTCAGGGGATGGCCCTGTTCCGGGAGCACGTGGCTGACAAGCCGGTCGCCGCGGTGATCTACACCCACACCCACGTCGACCACTACGGCGGCGTGAAAGGTGTGGTGGACCCGGCCGACGTCGCCTCGGGCAAGGTGCCGATCATCGCGCCGGGGACGATCGCCTCCTTCGACAAGTTCGCGATCGGGGAGAACGTCATCGCCGGCAACGCGATGTCGCGCCGGGCCATGTACGCGTTCGGCAACCTCCTCGACCGCGAGCCGAGACAGTTCGTCACCCTCGGAGCGGGAATCGGAAACGGCCGACACGGGATGACGATCTCCTACCTGTCCCCGACCGACGCGATCACCGAGACCGGGCAAACCCGCACCATCGCCGGCCTGACGTTCGAGTTCCTCTACGCCCCCGACACCGAGGCGCCAGAGGAGATGCACATCTGGATCCCGGAACTGAAGGCGCTGAACTGTGCCGAGAACGCCAACCACTGCCTGCACAACATCCAGACGCTGCGGGGCGCGCGGACCCGCGACGCCCGCAACTTCGCCCGGTACCTCGACGAAACGCTGGAGCGGTGGGGCGACCAGGCTGAGGTGCACTACGGCCCCCACTCGTGGCCGATCTGGGGCAACGACAACATCGTCCGGTTCCTCGAGGACCAACGCGACATGTACAAGTACATCCACGACCAAGCGCTGCGGCTGGCCAACAAGGGCTACACCCCGCTGGAGGCCGCCGAGGTCATCGCACTCCCGCACGAGCTCGCGCACAAGTGGTACAACCGCCAGTACCACGGCACGGTCCACCACGACGTGCGTGGGGTGTTCACCAAAGAACTCGGCATGTGGGATGGCGACCCAGTGTCGCTGCACCCCCACATCCCGGTCGAGTCGGCCCAACGCTACGTAAATCTGATCGGCGCCGAGAAGATCCTCGAGGAGGGCAAGCGGGCCTTCGGTGAGGGCGACTACCGGTGGGCGGCTGAAATCTTGCACAAGCTCGTGTTCGCCCAGCCCGACAACCAGGACGCAAGGAACCTGCAAGCCGACGCCTATGAACAGATGGGCTACCAGACCGAGGCGCCGCAATGGCGCGGCATCTTCCTCACCGCCGCCCGCGAACTCCGCGGAGGCGTTCTTGAGGCGTCGTTCAGCACCGCGTCGCCGGACACGCTGATGGCGATGCCGCTGGACATCCTGTTCGACTTCGCCGGCGTGCACATCATCGGCGACAAAGCCGTCGACACCGATCTACGGATCGACTTCACCTTCACCGACGTCGACCAGACCTGGACGGTGTGGGTCAAGCGAGGGGTGCTCAACGCGCGCATCGGCGCGTCTCCCGACACCCAGCTCACCGTGTCCGGCCCCAAGGCGGCCCTCGTCGGCGTCGTGCTCAAGCCCGCCGCTGCACCACAGCTCGCCCAGGCCGGTCAGATCCAGCTCGACGGCGACACTGCCGCGCTCGACAACCTCGCCGCCGCGATGGACGAATTCAACCCGAACTTCAACATCGTCACCCCCTGACGACAACAAGCCCGTACCAGACGAAACCGTGTCTCAGGAGCTGTTCCCTGCAGTTCCTGGCCCCAATGTGAAGGAGTGGATCGATGAGCTCGGCCGATACCCCGCTGGACATCTACATCGCCGCCTACAGCGACCCCGCCGCCGCCCAGGCGGATTGGGACCAGATCAAGCAGTTGGCCAAAGACAAGGTCGTACGGATCGATGGTTTGGTCCTGGTCAGCCGAGATGACAACGGCAAGATCCACGTCAAGGACAACGCTCACGACGCAGGATTCGGTGCCGCGGTCGGTGCGGTCGGCGGGGCGGTCGTTGGCTTGATCTTCCCGCCTGCCCTGCTCGCTTCCGCGGCCGTCGGCGCCGGAATCGGAGCAGGCACCGGCCTGGTAGTCGACCAGGTCGCCAAGCACGAGATCCGCAGCGACCTCGAGGCGACCCTGCCGCCGGGCAGCTCCGGGATCGTGGCCGTGGTCGAAGAACGGTGGGTGGAAGAAGTCGAGAAGGCACTCGCCAAGGCGGAGAAGGCAGAACACCATCACGCGCACGACAAGGCGTAGCCATGGCTGACGTAGCCGTCCCGGTCGGCCCGGTCGACATCGCCGTGATCGGCTTCCCCGAGAGAGCACCGGATGCCGCCGTCACGGCCGCACTGGCCGAGGCAGTGGTCGCCGGTGCGGTCCGGGTCCTCGACGCAGTGATCGTGAAAAAGGCCCGCGACGGCACGGTCACCATCATTGATGTCGAGGAGCCGGAGGCAGTCCTAGACCTGCTCGGGTATCCAGCCGACATCCCTGGGTCTGTTGACTGCCGCCGACGCCGACGAGGTGGCCGCCGATCTACCGGACGGTACAAGTGCGGTAATCATCGCCTGGGAGAACGTATGGGCAGTCCGGCTGCGGCAGGCGATCGACGCCGCCGGCGGAGTTGTGGCCTTACACGAACGGATCGACCCGACCGACGTGACAGTGGCGGTTGAGTCACTCGTCGTCACCGAATGAGGAGAAGACCATGCTGAGAGGACGGTTCGGCCGCCCAGGTCTGCTGGGACTGGCCGCCCGAACGGCGGTGGTGGCCGGCACCGCCGGCGCAGTCACCGGCGCGATGCGACGCCGCCAGATGGGTCAAGCCGACGAGCAGGCCGAGGCGCAGGCATACCAACAGCAGCAACAAGAGGCCGCCATGCAGGCCGCCGCTGCTCAAGCGGCCGCTGCTCAAGCGGCGCACTACGTCCGCACGCCGCCGGCCGCGGCGCAGCCCAACGACGTAATCAGCCAACTCGAGCGGCTCGCCACCCTCCAACAGCAAGGCATCCTGACCGCGGACGAGTTCGCCGCACAAAAGGCCAAGATCCTCAACAGCTGATCCAGCCAAACCGATCAGCGATGCCGAGCGGCACAAGCCCAAGCTCACTGCGCCCTCCGGCCCTGCACTGCCGAATCTGCCTCTATTCAATCAAGGCGGCGCTGCGCCGCGGAGCCGCTCCGCGTGTCCTCGCTGCGCTGCGGGTCGCTCCGCGGCGCGTCCTGCGGCAGATTTGCCGCACATGTGAGTAGGTCCATGTCGGCCTCGACGCATGTTGATCTCGTTGGGCGATGGACACACTTGGGGCACGGGCCGACATGACAGCGGAGCAATCAAGATCATCGCATTCGCTCTCTGTTCGCCCCGGCCGGAGAACCTCACGATCGCGACGCATCCACTGCACCTATTTGTACGGTCACGGACAACTCGACGCTAAGCGGGCGTAGCATTCGCAACGAGAAGGTCAGGGTTCGAATCCCCTTAGCTCCACTCCCCGGAACCGTCCGTGATCAGGGTGAATGTTTGAGTCGCGCCCCGGGCACCCGTCAGGTCATTCGACCCGGTCCGTCGCTGGCCGTCGATCCGCGTTGGGTCCCGATGAATTGAACTGAGACTGCCTGGCGTTCAGCGCTCGATCCGGTCGCCGTCGTCATCGGGCTGCAGTGCTTGGCGCATCGCGATCAGTGTCTCGTTGATGACGCGGTAGTAGGCCCACTTTCCGCGTTGTTGCCGACTCACCAGTCCGGCGTCGACGAGGAGTTTCATGTGGTGGGAGACCGTGGGTTGGGACAGACCGACCGGCTCGATCAGGTCGCAGACGCATGCCTCGCCGTCCTCGGCGGCCGCGATCAGGGACAGCAGCCGGACCCGGGTCGGATCACCGAGCGCCTTGAAGACATGGGCCAACGACTCCGCGTCCGCCTGGTCGATCAGGCCTCCGGTCACCGGCGCACAGCAGCCGGCCAACGCGCCCGAGGCGGTTGCGTTGGCGTTCGGACTGATGGAGGCGGTGGCGATGCTCACGACACAAGTGTGCCCAACGTATTGACATTTGTCGATGAGAGAGGAAGGCTTCACATCGACGTTCATCAATAGGTAATTCGGGTTGTGCCGAGGGAGTCGAGTGATGGTTGGTCGGACGGCGAAGCTACCGGTGGCCGTCATCGGCGCCGGACCGCAGGGATTGGCCGCTGCCGCGCATCTGGTGGATCGTGGCGAAACGGTTGTGGTGTTCGAGGCCGGAGACGGCCCGGCGGCGTCGGTGGCGCAGTGGGGGCATGTCCGGTTGTTCTCCGCGTGGCCCGAGCTGGTGGATCCGGCAGCGGCACGCCTGCTGGCCAACACCGACTGGCAGCCACCGGCCGCGGGGTATCCGACCGGCCGGGACTGGATCGAGAGGTACCTGGCGCCGCTGGCGTCCGCGTTGGGCGACCGGATCCGGTACGGCACCAAGGTCGTCGGGGTGTCCCGGCGAGGACGGGACCGTCTGGTCAGCGCGGGACGGGCGGAACAGCCGTTCACGGTGCACGTGGTGAGTGACGGAGTCGAGTCCCGCTTGGACGCCCGGGCCGTGGTCGATGCCTCCGGCACCTGGACCCAGCCCAACCCCGCCGGCGCCGACGGCTACCCGGCGGTGGGCGAACGGGCTGCCGCCGAGGCCGGCCTGGTCAGCTACCTGCCGCCGACCGCCGAGCAGGCGGCCACGATGGCCGGCCGGCATGTGGTGATCGTCGGTAGTGGCCACTCGGCGATGACAGCCGTGATCGAGCTGGCGAAGCTGGCTGAAACCGAGCCCGATACCCAGGTGACTTGGGTGCTGAGGCGGGGTGCGGTGGGTGACACGTTCGGCGGTGGTGCGGCCGATGAGTTGCCGCAGCGCGGCGCCTTGGGGCTACGGGCCAAGCAGGCCGTACAGGACGGATTCGTCGACTTGGTCACCGGCTTCCGGGTCGAGCGGATCGAGCGGGCCGACACGGCGGTGATCCTGGTGTCAGAGGACGGTCGGCAGTTGCAGCCGGCCGATCAGGTGATCGTGTTGACCGGCTTTCGGCCGGACCTGGGGTTCTTGTCGGAGCTGCGGCTCGAGCTGGACCCGGTCCTGCTGGCGCCGGTCCGGCTGGCGCCGGAGATCGACCCCAACCTGCATTCGTGCGGCAGCGTGTCACCGCACGGTGCTGCGGAGCTCGCGCATCCCGAACCTGGGCTGTATCTGGTGGGGATGAAGTCCTACGGCCGGGCACCCACGTTCCTGGCCATGACCGGTTACGAACAGGTCCGCAGCGTCGCCGCCGAACTGACCGGCGATCACGAGGCGGCGGCGCGGGTCGAGCTCACCTTACCCGACACCGGGGTGTGCGGGGGCGCCGGTCTGTTCGACGAGCCGACCGGGAACGCGGGCGGCTGCTGCGGCACTCCGGCCCACTCAACCGAGGAGTCAGCACGTCAACGGCAGCCGGAGTTCGTCACCTTGACCGGACTGTCGTCGAGCCGGTGACTGCTCGTTGACTGACTCGATGACTGACTCGATGACTGACTCGATGACTGACTCGATGACTGACTCGATGACTGACTCGGTGTGACTCGGTGTGACTCGGTGTGACTCGGTGTGACTCGGTGTGACTCGGTGTGACTCGGTGTGACTCGGTGTGACTCGGTGACGTCAGCCGATACGTCCCGATCCAGCAATCCCGGACCGGGCCTCAAGCAGCTCGCAGACGGCGGTGATGGGCCTGGGCTGCGGCGGGTGCTGGCGACCTTGTGTGTCACCCAGGTCGTCAGCTGGGGCGTCTTGTACTACGCGTTCCCGGTCTGTCGGGCCGGATCAGCACCTAGCGGGGTGGCCGGCGCCAGGTTCGGCGGCGGCGTTCTCGGCTGGCCTGGTGGTGTCGGCTGTGGCCGGGATCGTCGTGGGTCGGTGGTTGGACCGGCACGGCCCCCGGACCGTGGTCACGGTGGCCGGGGTAGCGCTCGCCACCGCTCTGTTGCCGCCTTCATCAACGTCATCGTGTTGATCATCGTCGCAATCGCGGCCGGGATGGACCGCGGTCACCGACCGTTGGGGCCGCACCCACTACGGCCAACTCACCGGCGTGCTATCCGCACCGGCCACCCTGACCTCCGCGCTCGCCCCCATGGATCGGGGCCGCCTTGGCCGCCGCACTCGGCGCATACTCACCCAGGTTCTGGGTGATGGCCGGCATCGCCGCCGTTGCCGCAGTCCTCGGGATCGCGTCCGTCCCGGCTCTCCGAAGATCAGGACGAAACTCTGCCGGCGGGCTGCAACCGGATCATTAGCTGCTAGACGTCACGGTCGAGTCGGCTGTGCGCCGATTGTGGGCAGCAGCTCACCGATCAGGGTCTGCACGCGTTGCCTGATGGCGTCGCGGATGGGCCGGACGGCGTCGACGTCCTGCCCGGCGGGATCGTCCAGGACCCAGTCCTCGTACCGCTTCCCGGGATAGAACGGGCAGGTGTCGCCGCAGCCCATCGTGATCACGACATCGCACTCGCGGACCGCTTGGTCGGTGAGAATCTTCGGCTTCTCCGCCGCGATGTCGATGCCGATCTCGGCCATCGCCTCAACGGCGGCCGGGTTGACCTGATCGGCCGGCTCAGACCCGGCGGACCGGACCTCGATCGCACCCCCGGACAGGTGCGTCAGGAACGCGGCAGCCATCTGCGACCGGCCGGCGTTGTGGATACAGACGAACAACACGCTGGGCTTGACCAAGACATCTGGCATGGGTCTCAACTCTTCTCGCGACGGTTGCGGTTATGGGGCCGGGTTCGGTGGCGGGTGGTGGCGCCGTGGTTGAGGGAGTGCGGCACGACGGCTCGGTCCGCGGTGGCGGCGGCATCGGGGAACAGATATCGGACCAGGACGAGGCCGACGGCACCGCCGATGATCTGGGCGCCGATGAACACCGGCGCCGAGGCGGGCGCGATCCCGGCGAAGGTGTCGGAGAACATCCGGCCGATCGTGACCGCCGGATTGGCGAACGACGTCGAGCTGGTGAACCAGTACGCGGCCCCGATATAGGCGCCGACGGCGGCCGCGGAGAGTGCTGCCCGACCGGTCCGGGCCAGAGCGAAGATCAGCAACACCAAGCCGGCGGTGGCCACCACCTCACCGACGCTGTGGCCGACCGACAACCGATCCTTCGATGAAATCTGCAGCGCCGGTAGGTCGAACATCACGTTGGCGAGCAGCGCCCCGACGATCCCGCCGATCACCTGGGCAACGGAATAGGCGAGAACCTCCCGGCCGGGCAGACCGCCGCCTGAACGTCGGGTGAGCAGCCAGTCGGCGGCGGAGACGACGGGATTGAAGTGCGCCCCGGACACCGGGCCGAAGATCAAGATCAGCACCGCCAAGCCGAGCACGGTGGCGGTGCTGTTCTCCAACAGCTGCAGCCCGGTGTCGGTCGGCGACAATGCAGCAGCAGCAATACCGGAGCCGACGACCACCGTGACCAGCAACGCCGTGCCGAGCGCCTCAGCAACCAACCGCTTCACCAGCGGCCGGTCCGACGGCTGCGGGAACGGCTTGACTTCCGACATGCCTCAACCATACTTGAGTCAACGACGGTGGAGGTAATAGTGACTCAAGACGTGGAAACTCGGGCGCAGATCCTGACCGCGCTTGCCGAACGAGTACGGATGGCGATGGTCGACCACCTGGTCCTGGGCGACGCTTCGCCCGGTGAGCTCGGCGGCCAGCTGGGGCTCAGCAGCAACCTGTTGGCCCACCACCTCCGGATCCTCGAGGACGCCGGAATCGTCCGTCGGACCCGGTCCGAAGGTGACCGCCGCCGCAGCTACATCCAACTCCGCAGCGACCACCCCCTCGTCCGTGCCGCCACCCTCACCGGACACACCGCGATCAGCGCCCCGCGGGTGCTCTTCGTCTGCACCGCCAACTCTGCCCGATCCCAATTGGCCGCGGCCAGCTGGAACCGACTCGGCACCATTCCCGCCGCCTCCGCCGGCACCCGTCCCGGCCCCCGCATCCACCCCCGTGCCGTGACCACGGCCCGCCGCCACGGTCTGAAACTTACCAAGACCCGACCGGTCGCCATCGACAACCAGCTCCGCGACGGCGACCTCGTCGTCGCCGTCTGCGACAACGCTCACGAAGAACTCGACCCCACTCTGCAGCGGCTGCACTGGTCCATCCCCGACCCGGTACGGGTCGACACCGACCCCGCGTTCGAAGCCGCCTACGACGACATCACGGACCGCGTCCAGCACCTCAGCGCCGTCGTCGGGGGCACCGAAAGGGCCTCATGACCACCCCAGCCTCCGCGCCGCCGTACGGCTCGGCGACGAGCTCGGCATCACGGTGGGCAGTCCAGGAACCACCGAAACGGTGACGACCGAGGGAAGAGTCAGCTGACGCCGATGGTGGTCGTAGTGTTCGGTGCCGTAGTGATGAACGTCCAAGACCGTGACATCTCTGCGATGGGCTCGGCACGATCCATGTCACCCTCCACACCGACGGTGCTGCCGCGACCCGATCGGCACAGCTGGATCGGCCGCCTCAGCGAACTCGAGCGGTACGTGCACAGAGCCACGTGCTGAGCTTGCATCCGGTACTGAGGTACGGGTTTACCGTCGAAACATGACAGAAGTCCATCGTCAATGGGTTCCGCCGGCCTGCACGCTGCCGACCGCTGAGCAGCCGCTGCGACTCCAGGAGTTCGACGACCTCTTCGCCGCGGCACTTCGATCACAAGGTCGGATCTCGGCATTGGTGCTGCGGTGGGTCTTCGACAACACAGCAGAACCGACGTTGCGGGCCCTGACGGACCGGGAAACGGCATGCTGCAGCTTCTTGGACTTCGACTTCTCCACCGGCGCCGACGGCCTGAGGGTCGACGTGAGCGTCCCGGCGGCACAAATCGCCGCTCTCGACGCCGTACAGGCCCGGTCGGCAACTCGGATACAGCGATGAGCGCGATAGGCCTGCGCAGCGGTGAAGTCGCCACCCAAGCTGGCGTGAACGTGCAAACGTTGCGCTACTACGAACGGCGAGGGCTCGTCGCGGAGCCCGACCGAACCCTGGGCGGACATCGGCTCTACCCGGTCGGGACCGTGACCGTGCTGCGCGTCATCAAGGCTGCCCAACGGTTGGGATTCACCCTGGATGAGGTGGCCGAACTGCTGGAAGCCGGACAGCATCACCACCGTGATCAGCGCAACGGGCACCACCGTCGTGCGGATGCACGTTTGGCTGCGGGTGTGCGGCTGAAGCTCACCGAGATCGAGGAGAAGATCGCCGACCTGCAGGTGATCGCAGCCACCCTGCGGGCCGCAGCCGATGCCGGCTGCGATGACCTGATTGCCTGCGCAGGCAGCGACTGCTGCCCCATCCCGTTCGCCACCATCATCGAACGGCGCGACAGTGAGTAGAGTCCGGCGACGGCTGCCGCCGGTGCCGTCTCGGGGGCGGCAGAGAAGCGGCATGATCATCGGCGTTCGCTCTCTGTTGCGCGTGACCCATCCACATTCCCGCAGAGGCCGCCAGGTCCGGTCTCAGGCCCGGTTCAGTTCGGCCTGATGTTGTTGTTGACACGGAAGAGGTTGTCGGGGTCGTACTGCTTCTTGATCGCTCGCAACCGGTCGAGATTGTCACCGAACTGCTGTTCGACGACCCGCTCGTCGGTGGCCTCGTCACCAGAGAAGTTCAGGTATGCGCCGCGGGCGCCGTCGAGTTCCCGCGCCGCCTCGATGGTGCCGCGAACCCATTCACGCACCTCAGCGAACTTGGCCGGGTCGTATGTCCCTCCGTCGAAGCTCACCATGAACGGCGCACTGCGGTCACCGAACGCCGTTTCCTCGGCTCCCACCGCGGCGGTGGAACCGCCCATGATCGGGACGTGGATCAGCACAGTGGGGTCGGGACGTGCCATGGCGCGTTCGTGGATGAACGCGAGCGCGTCGTCGCTCAACACGTCGAGATACATCGACTTCCAATAGGCGTGGAGGTTCGTCGACAACGCATCGAACCCGGACTGGAACGCCCGGTACGTCGGGATGTGGTCGGTCATGTCGAACAGCGGGTTCCCGAGATGGCGGAACTCGTCGATGATCGCCTGTCCATCCTTCTTCTCGCCCGCGTAGAGGGCGGCGATGATGAGCACATCTTTGCCCTGCACCGGGGGCGGCAGCTCGTCGCTGTTCGGCAGCGACCAGTACAAGGCCCGAGTGGTGACCTCGTCGCCCGCACGAAGGGCGAGGTCACGCCACTGCGGCATCAGTTCGGCGCCGGCTGCTGCCTCGTGGAAGACCGCGGCGAGGGCGACGTCCGGCCCGACCTCGCGGGCTCGGAAAGTGAAGTCGACCACGACACCGAAGTTTCCACCGCCACCGCGGATAGCCCAGAACAGGTCCGGGTTCTCTGTCTCGCTCGCAGTGACGAGTTCGCCCGATGCCAGCACGATCTGGGCAGACAGCAGGTTGTCGCACGCCAGCCCCCACTTCCGGTGGAGCCAGCCGATGCCGCCGCCCAGGGTCAGACCGGCGACCCCGGTGGTCGACACCACGCCGCCCGGGACGGCCAGACCGAATACTTGAGTCTCCCGGTCCACCTGTCCCCAGGTCGCTCCTCCTTGGACGTGCACTGTCTTGTTGGCCGGATCGACCCAGACCCCGTTCATCTCGCGCAGGTCGAGCACCAAGCCACCATCGACGGTGCCGTGACCGGCGACGTGGTGCCCACCGGACCGAATCGCGAGCAGAAGCCCGTGCTCCCGCGCCAGATTCACGCCGTCGATGACGTCGGCTTCGCCCGAGCACTGGATGATCAGCCCGGGCCGACGATCGACCGCGAGATTCACGACCACCCGAACCTGGTCATACGACGGATCATCGGGTCCGACGATCGGCCCGCGGAAAAGCATGCCTAGCTCTACGAGTTGCTCGTCGCTGAAATCAGCCGTTCCGCCGGGAACGGTTGCTAGTGAAGCGGCCATGTTGATCCCATCCCTCCGATGTGCCGGCCGTGTCGATCCGGCGTTGCGCTAGAAGAGCCGGTACCTCGTCGGGGCCGGCTGAGTCGAGTGAGACACCGGACTGGCGCTGCGGCGCAGCAGCAGTCATCGGCTCACTTCGATGCGTCCGACCGCTTCCAGCGGCCGCGATGCAGCCCGCCGATGGAGTGGTCCAGTCGGCGAGGATCGCCAGCGTCACGTGCTGCAATCGGTCGTCGTAACCGCCCATCTCGCCCCCCGGATGGCGTCAATTCGTTCAACATTTCACTCTCCTCACGCCGCGTACTCTCGTCAAGGTCTGGGTGCTCCAGGAATGCGGAGCTCGTCGTTTCTCAGGTCGCATCAGCGTCGTTCAGTCGAGTCCACCGGATTCGTCGGCCGCCGGTGTCAGGGGTTCGAATCCCCTTAGCTCCACCCGGCGAATCCCGCGGAGAGGGTCACGCAAGACCTCCGGCTCCCGCTGCTCCCTCGGTGTTGAGCAGCACCACGACCGCCTCGGGTGGCAGCTCCAACTCGGCTCGGCGGCGTTCGTCCTCGAGGCAGGCGGCGGCACCGGCGAGGGCGGCGGCACCGGAGGCACCTGCCTCGATCCCGAACCCGGCCAGCACGGCGACCGCCCGGACCGCGGCGTCGTCGGGGACGGCCACGGCGGCGTCGAGACCGTCTCGCAGATACGGCCAGGCCAGAGCCGAAGGCGTACCGCAGTTCAGACCGGCCATCACGGTCGTCCCCGTGGCCACCGAGATCCGTCGGCCGGCGTCGAGACTGGCGAGCACACCTGCCGCCGTGTCCGGCTCACAGGCCAGCACCCGGGAGCTGCGAGCCCGGCCGTGCGCGTCGGCCACGACCGCCTGGGCCAGCGAACCGACCCCGACCGGGACGGCGATCAGGTCCGCTCCGATCCGGCCGCGATCGGCCCGCACGTCGGGCTGATCGCCGCGGGTGTCGGCCGGTCCGTCGGCCAGCTGATCGGCCAGCAGATCGGCCAGCTGATCGGCCAGCTCGCCGAGCAAGGTCTGGTAGCCCTCGACGATCCAGGCCGGCACCTGGTCGTATCCCGCGAACGACGTGTCCTGGATCAGCTCACCGTCGGGCAGCCGCGCCGCCATGGCGGCAGCGGCGTCGACGGCGTCGTCGTACGAGCCGACGACCCGGGTGACGCGCGCCCCCTCGGCCGCGATCGCTCGCTCCACCCGGATGCTCGTCACGTGCGGCACCACCACCTCGACGGGCAGCCGCAGCACCGCGCCGATCCGGGCCACAGCCCGGCCGTGGTTGCCGTCCGTGGCTGCGACCAGCGTCGGGCCGGTCGGTCCCGTCGCCGTCGGATCGGCGACCCGACGCAGCTGCTCCAGATCCAGGTCCGACGGATCCGATCCGGCCCGGTCGGCGAGCACGCGGGCGACCGCCCACCAGGCGCCGAGCGCCTTGAAGGCGGGCAGGCCGAAGCGGGACGACTCGTCCTTGACCAGCACGGCGCCGACACCCCAGCGCGTCGCCAGGGCAGGGATCTCGCGCAGCGGCGTCATGGCGTAGCCGGGCAGGCTCGCGTGGAAGCGGCGCGCCGCGGTCGACGGCGCCGGGCATCGCCAGCTCCGCGCGCGGGGGCGGCTCGTCCAGCGAAGGGGAGCGTACGGCGTCGCCACGGGGGTCATGGTCGCTGATGCCGCAGTGCGATCCGGCCGGCGGCACGCGGGTGAGATGAGCTTGAAGGTTCAAGTCCATCGACGTACATTGATGGGGAAGATATTGAACATTCAAGCAAAGGAGAGTCATGTCGCTAGTCCGCGTCGATGCCAGCATCCAGGGGCCGCGCTCGGCCAGCCGGGCGTTGGCCGATCTCGTCATCGCCGAGGTCGAGGCGGTGCGATCCGACGAGTCCGTGATCAGCCGCGATCTCGGCGGGGTGCCGCTGCCGGCCGAGGCGTGGGCCGCCGCGACCACCGCCGGATTCCTCGAGCCCGCGGACCGGACCCCCGAGCACGGAGAGGCGCTGTCGCTGGCGCAGACGCTCGCCGAGGAGCTGAACCAGGCCGACGCCGCCGTCTTGGCGCTGCCGCTCTACAACTGGGGCGTCTCCCAGCACGCGAAGGCCTGGATCGATCTGGTCATCGCCGGCGCCGGCCCGAGCACCCGACTGCTGGAGAACACTCCGACGGTGCTCCTCACCACCCGGGGCAGCGCCTACGGGCCCGGCTCCTCCCGGGAGGGCTGGGACCACAGCACCGACTACCTGCGGCGGATCCTCGTCGACGTCTGGGGAGCTGACCTGATCGTGGTGGAGCGTGAGATGACGCTGGTCGGCGTCAACCCGGCGCTCGACCGTTATCGCGACGAGGCCGAGCGGGCGAAGCAGCAGGCCGAGGACGCGGCCCGGGCGGCCGGCCGCCGACTGGCCGACAAGCTGGGTGGCCTGCTGGCCGCCTGATCCGTCGCCTCACTCCGCCCACCGTTCGCGCTGCAGAGCCTCGTGCACGACCGGGTCGACCGTCGCCACGATGGTCCGCGCCGCCGTGCCGAGGTCTCGGAGCTGCCGAGCGGTGAGGCGCTCGACGACGAGCCGGCGTGCCTCCCGGACGTGCCCGGGGGCGGTCTCGGAGATCTTGGTCCACCCCGCAGGGGTCAGCTGGGCGAGGTTCCGCCGGCCGTCGTCCGACACCCGGCGTGCCACCCAACCGGCCCGCTCCAGCCGGGTGACCGCGTGCGAGAGCCGGGACAGCGATCCCTGCGCGAAATGCGACAGGTCGCTCATCGGCAGTGTCCGGTCCGGCGCGTCGGAGAGACCGGCGAGGATGTGGTACTCGAAGTTGTTGAGCCCGGCATCGCGCTTGAGCTGGGCGTCGAGGGCTGGGGGCAGCGTCATCAGCAGCCCGACCAGCGCTCGCCAGTCGTGCTGCTGCTCCGCGGTCAGCCACGGCGTGTCGTCACCGGAATCGCTTGTCATCATCGGTCCTTCTCGCCGGGTGTGGAGGCTGCAGGAACATCCTGGCGAACATTCCGGTGCCGTGGTGTCGATATCGTCGCGTCCCGTTCGTCTTCGTGGCGTACACAGACCACCGACGACAGGAGAACACCGTGAAGTACATGCTGCAGGTCATCGGCTTCGCCGACGCAGACTTCGCCACCGGCGACGGACCGACGGCCGAGGAGTTCATGGGCTGGGTGCAGGCGTTGACCGACGCCGGCGTCCGGGTCGGCGGCGGGTACCTCGACGACTATCAGGACGCCAGCAGCGTCCAGGTCGACCGGACGGGGAACCGCACCGTCACCAACGGACTCTTCCCCGAGACCCGGGAGTACCTCGGTGGCTGGGACATCGTCGACGTCCCCGACCTCGACGCAGCCCTGGACTGGGCGGCGCAGAGTCCCGGTGCCAAGTACGGCCGGGTCGAGGTCCGGCCCGTGCAGGAGTTCTGAAGTCCGGTGCCCGGCCCGGCGGCGCCCGACGGCTCACGATCCGAGAATTCGGTCGCGGGCTCGGTCGAAGGGGTCTTCCGCGAGGAACACGGTCGCTTGCTGGCCGTTCTGGCCGCCCGGCTGGGCGACCTCGAGCTGGCCGAGGAGGTCGCCTCCGACGCCATCGAGACCGCGCTCCGTCGCTGGCCCGTCGAGGGGGTGCCCGAACGCCCGCTGGCGTGGCTGCTGGCGGTGGCCCGGCGCAAGGCCGTCGACCGGATCCGGCGCGACCGGCTGCACTCCCGCCGGTTGGCCGAGCTGCAGGTCGAGATCGATCGGGCGCCACCGCCCGCGCTGCGCGCCGGCGAGGACCTGCCGGACGATCGATTGCAGTTGTTCTTCACCTGCTGCCACCCGGCGCTGCCCTTCGAGGCTCAGACGGCACTGACCCTGCGCTTCCTCGCCGGACTGTCCACCATGGAGATCGCCCAGGCCTACCTGGTGCCCGTCTCGACCATGCAGCAGCGGATCGTCCGGGCGAAGCGCAAGATCCGTGACGCCCGGATCCCGTTCCGGGTACCCGCCGGCGCCGCGTTGGCCGAGCGCCTCCCGGCCGTGCTGCAGGTCGTCTACCTGATCTTCAACGAGGGCTACGTCGCCAGTGCCGGCGCTGATCTGCTCCGGATCCAGCTGAGTGAGGAGGCGATCCGCCTCGCCCGGATCCTCCACCGGCTGATGCCCGCCGAACCGGAGGTCACCGGACTGCTGGCGCTGCTGCTGCTGACCGACGCCCGGCGGTCCGGACGAGTCGACGCCGAGGGCGTGCCGATCTCCTTGGCGGATCAGGACCGCAGCCGCTGGGATCCCGACCTGATCGCCGAGGGTCGGCTGCTGTTGGCCGAGTCCCTTGCGCCCGGTGCGGGTCCGTACGCACTCCAGGCCGTGATCGCCGCCCTGCACGACGAGGCCGCTGAGCTGGCCGTCACCGACTGGGATCAGGTGGTGGCCGCCTACGACGCGTTGCTGGCGCTCGATCCGTCCCCGGTCGTCGCCCTCAATCGGGCGGTCGCGATCGGACTGCGGGACGGACCCGAGGCCGGCCTCGCACTCGTCGACGCCCTCGCCGGCGACGATCGGCTCCTGCACTACCCGCCGCTGTCGATCGCCCGAGCCGAGCTGCTGCGCGAGCTCGATCGCCCAGAAGATGCGGCGGCCGCCTACCGGGTCGCGCTGACGATGGTCGGCAACGAACCTGAACGGGCGTATCTGACCCGGCGGCTGGAAGGGCTGGGGGACCGGCCGTGAGGGCGGTCACCTGGTATCAGCATCGCCACACCCGGGACCTGTGAACTTGCTCACCCGAGAGAGCCGACCCGGAAGGCTGCCGACGGGCCCGACGGGCGTGTGACCACCCTCACCCCAGCTCCGGCTCGCTGCCGAATAATACCAGTTCGGCAGGTGGTCTAGTCTGCTGCACACGCCGTCGAAAGGGAGTTCCGATGTCCACCGCCACCCCCGCAGACCCGACCGTCGCCACCCCGGCCAACGTCAAACCGTTCTCCGCGCTCGGGTTGGCCGACCTGGAGGACGTCGGTGGCAAGAACTCGTCGTTGGGGGAGATGATCGGCAACCTGGCCGCCGCCGACGTGCTGGTTCCGGACGGTTTCGCCACCACGGCCACCGCCTTCCGGCGCTTCCTCGGGGAGACCGGGCTGGCGGACTGGATCAGCGGACAACTGGCCGGTCTCGACACCGACGACGTCCGGCGGCTCGCCGAGGTCGGCGCGGACATCCGGAGCAAGGTGGTCGAGCAGCCGTTCCCCGCCGATCTCGAGGCCGACATCCGGGTCGCCTTCGAGGCCCTCTGCGCCGGGGACGGCACCGGTGCCCAGGCGCCGTCGTTCGCGGTCCGCTCCAGCGCGACCGCGGAGGATCTGCCCGACGCGTCCTTCGCCGGCCAGCAGGAGACCTTCCTGAACGTGCGCGGCCTGGACGCCATCATGATCGCCATCAAGGAGGTCTTCGCCTCCCTCTACAACGACCGGGCCATCGCCTACCGGGTGCACCATGCCTTCGACCACGACGCGGTCGCGTTGTCGGCCGGGGTGCAGCGGATGGTGCGTTCCGACGTCGGCGCCTCGGGCGTGATGTTCACCATGGACACCGAGTCCGGATTTACCGACGCCGTCTTCATCACCTCCTCCTACGGTCTCGGCGAGGCGGTCGTGCAGGGTGCGGTGAACCCCGACGAGTTCTATGTCTACAAGCCGGCGCTGCGGGCGGGACGGCCGGCGATCTTGAAGCGGGGGGTGGGCACCAAGGCGATCAAGATGGTCTACACCGACGACCAGACCGTTGGCCGGACCACCGCCTTCGTCGACGTGGCCGAGAGCGATCGCAAGCTGCTGAGTCTCACCGACGCGGAAGTCACCGAGCTGGCCCGGCAGGCAGTTGCGATCGAGGAGCACTACGGCCGGCCGATGGACATCGAGTGGGGCAAGGACGGCCAGGACGGCCGGCTGTACATCCTGCAGGCCCGCCCGGAGACGGTGCAGTCGCGGCACTCCGGCGGGACGAGTCAGCGCTACCGGCTCGACGAGCGCAGCGAGGTGCTCGTCGAGGGCCGGGCGATCGGGCAGCGGATCGGCGCCGGACCCGTCCGCGTTCTCGAGTCGGTGGACCAGATGCACGAGTTCGTCCCCGGCGAGGTGCTGGTCGCCGACATGACCGATCCCGATTGGGAGCCGATCATGAAGCGGGCTTCGGCGATCGTCACCAACCGGGGCGGGCGCACCTGCCACGCGGCGATCATCGCCCGCGAGCTCGGCATCCCGGCGGTGGTCGGGACCGCGGGCGCCACCCGCGCGCTGGCCGCCGGTCGACCCGTCACCGTCTCGTGCGCCGAGGGCGACACCGGATTCGTGTACGCCGGCGAGCTCGCGTTCAGCATCACCGAGACCCAGCTCGACGCCATGCCGGAGCTGCCGGTCAAGATCATGATGAACGTCGGCACCCCCGACCAGGCGTTCGCGTTCTCCCGGATCCCCAACGCCGGCGTCGGTCTGGCGCGACTGGAGTTCATCATCAACCGGCAGATCGGGATCCACCCCAAGGCGTTGCTCGACCTCGATCGTGCCGACGGCCCGCTGCAGGGCCACGGTCAGCTCCAGCAGATACGCGACGCGGTCGCGGCTTACCGGAGTCCGCGGGACTACTTCGTGACCCGGGTCGCCGAGGGCGTCTCCATGCTGGCGGCGGCCTTCGCTCCCGAACCGGTGATCGTCCGGATGAGCGACTTCAAGTCCAACGAGTACGCCAACCTCGTGGCCGGGGAGGTCTACGAGCCGCACGAGGAGAATCCGATGATCGGCTACCGGGGCGCGTCCCGGTATCTGTCCGCCGAGTTCGCCGACTGCTTCGCCATGGAGTGCGAGGCGCTGAAGTACGTCCGGGACGAGATGGGTCTCACCAACGTCGCGATCATGATCCCGTTCGTACGGACCCTGGCCGAGGCCGAGGGAGTCATCGCGCTGCTGGCCGAGCACGGACTGCGGCGGGGGGAGAACGACCTGCGGGTCGTGATGATGTGTGAGGTGCCGTCCAACGCGGTTCTCGCGGACCGCTTCCTGGATCACTTCGACGGCTTCTCGATCGGCTCCAACGACATGACCCAGCTGACGTTGGGACTCGATCGAGACTCCAGCCTGGTGGCCGACTCCTTCGACGAGCGGGATCCCGCGGTGCTGTTCATGATCAGTGCGGCGATCCGGGCCTGCAAGGACCGGGGCAAGTACGTGGGGATCTGCGGCCAGGGTCCCAGCGACCATCCCGATCTGGCGGAATGGCTGCTGGAGCAGGGCATCGAGTCCATGTCGTTGAATCCCGACACCGTGGTCGACACCTGGACCCGACTGGCTCGCCGCTGACGATCCGCCGGTCTCGACCAAGATCAAGATCTGCGCCGAATCCGGCGAGAAATTACGACGATGTAATTCACTTCAGTCACAGGAGTTTCGGCCCGAGGCTATTGCAACGGCTCTGTAGCAACCCGTAAGGTCTTCGTTTCGTACGCCGGATGTTCTTCCCCCACTTGGCGATCGGACGTTTCGGCGTCGTACGTACGACCGAGAAGACGTCTGATCGACATCGATGTGCCGGACCCGGTCATCGAGCCAGTGAGGAGTGCCGGTGTCCCGACGACCGAGCAGCAAGGCGGTGGCGTTGCTGGCGACGGCCGCGCTGGTCACCGGCACGGCCGCGCTGGCCCTCACCGTGCAGTCGGCCACGGCCGCCACGACGATGACGCAGACCAGGACCTGTGTCGACGGCGGCGGCACCAAGTGGACCGTCAGATCCACCTGGGGGAAGGTCTACACCGCGAGCGACGGCAGTCGTCGGGTCCAGAACGACGTCACCGGTTTCACCACCACCTCCACGAAGGTCACCCGGGTCGACTTCATCATCTGGACCTACAACCCGGACGGAACCCGGATCCAGGATCTGCGGGCCTCCAATCGCCGGTTCGACTTCCGCAAGGGTGCGGCCTATCTGAATCGCGACGTCCGCAATCCACTCTCCGGCGTCGGCAAGACCAAGATCAAGGTGAAGGTCGGTGACGGCGGCGACGGCAAGAGCAAGTGCTCGCTGGTCTTCGTCCAGCCGAAGAGTGCCCCGACCCAGCCGCAGGGACCGCCGGCTCCGACCTACCAGACCGATCGGGTCTACACGACGGGCTACACGTGGTGGGACAACTCCCCGCCGGGATCTGCGGCGATCTCCCATCCGGTCCTGCACCGCACGGCGGGCGGCGTCGGCACCTACGCCGATCCGATCACCTTGGCGGTGGCCTACAGCGGTAAGACCCCGCAGTTCCCCTACGGGACCCGGTTCTACCTGCCCAGGTGGAAGAAGTACTTCATCGTCGAGGACATCTGCGGGGCCTGCGATCGGCACCCGACCGATGTGAAGTACAAGATCGACTTGTGGCTGGACGCGCGCAAACTGAGCAAGGACGCCGCGCGCAAGTGCACCTACGCCAACACCGGGACGACCACGGCCGTACGGAACCCACCGCGTGGACTGGCCGTGAACACCAGTCGCATCTGTTGAGCGACCGTCTCGATCCAGCCGTTCGATCCAGTGGTTCGATCCGAGGGAGGGGGCCCATCGTGAGTACGCAGCCTCGGCCCCGTGCCGTACGGCAGGCCGACGTGCGGGCCAAACTGGCGGCACCCGTCGCCGACGCGTGGATCTCGACCGCCGCCGACGACCGTCCGTACCTGATTCCGCTCACCACGGCGTGGCACGCCGAGCGGATCGTGCTCGCCACGACCGAGTCGGCCCCCACGGTCCGGAACCTGAACGGCTCCGGCCGGGTTCGGCTGGCCCTGGGCGGCACCCGGGACGTCGTGATGATCGAGGCGGAGCTGGACCGCGTGCTGCCGGTCGGCGATCCGGAGGCCGTCGAGATCGGGGCGGCCTACGCCGCGCAGAGCGACTGGGACCCCCGGGAGGCGGGGGAGGGGTACGTGTTCGTCCTGCTCCGCCCGATGCTGATCCAGGCCTGGCGCGAGGTCGACGAGCTGCGCAACCGAACCGTGATGCGCGACGGGGTCTGGCTCGACTGATCGCCCGCCCGGTGGCAGGGACGCCCTAGGCTGCAGGCGATGGAGACGCTCGACCGCGAGACCCTCAATCGCGCGACCCTCGAGCGCCAGCTGCTGCTCGATCGCAGCCCGCTCGCTCCGGTCGCCGCCCTGACGCAGCTGGTCGGGCTGCAGGCGCAGGAACCGCACGAGCCGTACGTCGGGCTGTGGTCGCGGCTGGCGGGTTTCGTGCCGGGTCGCCTGGCCGAGCCACTGGGGGAGCGGCAGGTCGTCCGGACGCTGCTGATGCGTCGCACCCAGCACCTGGTCACGGCCGCGGACTGTCGCGAGCTGCGTCCGGTCTGCACGACGATGCTCATCACGCGGATGCGCGGCGCGCTGGGCCGGCAGCTGCCTGGTGTCGATCTCGACGAGCTGGCTGCGGCCGGTGCACCCTTGTTCGCCGAGCGGCCACGGACCACCGCCGAGGTCGCACGGCTGCTGGCGGAGCGCTGGCCGACCGCACCCCGGCGCGCGTTGGCGGATGCGTTGAGCACCGTCGTCCCGCTCGTCCAGACCCCGCCCCGCGGCGTCTGGGGAGAACGCGCCCCCGCCGCCTGCACCACGATCGAGACCTGGCTCGGGCCGCCGGCGGAGCTCGATCCGGCGGAGACCCTCCAGCGGCTCGTGTTGCGCTACCTGCGGGCGTTCGGTCCGGCGACGAGCTCGGACCTGCGCTCCTGGTCGGGGCTGTCCGGACTGCCCGCGATCGTCGCCGCGCTCCGGCCACAACTGCTGACCTACCGCGACGAGGCCGGCCGGGAGCTGCTGGATGCGCCCGATGCGGCCGTCCCCGCCGCCCTGTCCGCCGTCGGTCCACCGCCGGTGCGGTACCTGCCTGCCTTCGACAACGTGGTCCTCGGCTACGCCGATCGGTCTCGGATCATCGACGACGACCATCGCGGGCTGAGTGTGGCCGGCGCTCGCTTCGTCCTGGTCGACGGCCGGGTGGCGGCGGTCTGGACCACCGATCCGGTGGCGCCGGGACTACCCGCGCCGGACGTCGAGGTCACCGTCCACCCCTTGCGCCGGTTGTCGGCGGTCCAGCGCGAGGAGGTCTACGCGGAGGGCACCCGGTTGTCGGCGTTCCTGTCCGCCGAAGGTACCGGTTCGGTCCGCTTCGCCTGATCCGGCGGGCCGGCCGGGACCGGAGGGGTCGCGGGGAGCGTGACGCGGATCGTGGTGCCCCGACCGGGTGTGCTCGTCACCCCGGCGCGACCGCCGTGGGCGGCAACGATCGACGCGACGATGGACAGTCCGAGCCCCGAGCCGCCGGTGTGCCGGTCGCGGCTGGCGTCGCTGCGCCAGAAGCGCTCGAAGATGTGCGGCTGGTCCCGCAGGGCGATGCCGGGACCGTGGTCGGTGACCAGCAGCACGTGCGACGTCCCGGGGCGGTTCCGGTCAGCGGGGATCACGGTCACGTCGATCGGCGAACCCGGTGGGGTGTGCTGCACGGCGTTCTCGAGCAGGTTGACCAGCACCTGCTGCAACTTCGGACCGTCACCGAGCAGCAGGGCGGGGCCGGTCGAGGACACGGTGAACTCCCGCTCGGGGTTCATCACCCGCGCGTCGCCGGTGACCTCGACCGCCAGTGCGGTCAGATCCACGGGATCCCTGGCGAGGTCACGCACCCGGTCCAGTCGGGCCAGCAGCGCGAGCTCGTCGGTGAGTGCCCGCATCCGGCCCAGCTGGGTCCGGACCCGCTCCATGGCGTGATCGCGTTGGGCGGGATCGTCGAGGCCGCCCTGGAAGTAGAGCTCGATCCACCCGGTGGCGGTGGTCAGCGGTGTCCGCAGCTCGTGCGACGCATCGGCGACGAAGGCCCGCAGCCGCTCCTCTGCCTCCTGCCGGGCGTCGAAGGCGTCGTTGATCGAGGCGGCCAGTCGGGAGATGTCGGGGTCGTCCTGCGGCACGCTCAAGCGCTGAGCGCGGTCGCCGTCGGCGAAGGCCTGCGCGTGCTCGGCCATCGTCCGCAACGGTCGGAGTCCTCGACTGACGATGACCACGGTCAAGATCACGAGCAGACCGATCGAGAGCACCACGCCGGCGGTGTTGGCCAGCACGATCACCCGGATGGTGGCGATCTGCTCGCTCGCGTCGATACCCAGCACCAGGCGGACGGGGCGGACCACCCGACCGCCGTCGCGGACGACCAGACCCAGGTGGGCGGTGTCGACGTCGACGGCGAAGAATCCCGGCCGCCCGTCCACCGCCTGCGGCTCACCGGAGCGCAGGTCCAGGCTGAGCAGGGTGCGCGCCAACTCCGCATCGGCGTTCACCCACAGCGGCGGTGAGGTGCCGTCGTCGATCACCACCGCGGTCGATTCCGCCTGAGCCATCTTGGCGATGGTCGCCAGGTCGAGAGTCACTCCGCGCATGCCGGTCAAGGTGGCCTGGACCCGTTGCGCGGTGGTCGCCAACCGGTAGGTGACCCGGTCCTCCAGGAACCGGCCCACGACCACGGTGCTGATCACGGTCGAGACGAGGATCGCCACCGAGACCACCGCCGCCAAGGAGACGATCAGGCGCGTTCGGATCGACCAGCGTCGTGGTCGCGTCCGTCGAGCCGCCTGCGTCACACCGGTTCTCCGTCCCGCACGGTGTAACCGAATCCTCGCACCGTGTGGATCAGTGGCGGTCCGTCGAGCTCGATCTTGCGGCGCAGATTCGACACGAAGCGCTCGACGACGTTGCTGTCGCCGTTGAAGTCGTACTGCCACAGCTGATCGAGGATCTGGGCCTTCGACAGCACCCGCCCCTGATGGAGCAGGAGGTAGGCGAGCAACCGGAACTCGGTGGGGGACAGCTCGATCGTCCGGCCCGCCCGACGGGTGAGGTGGCGTCGCTCGTCGAGCTCGAGGTCGCCGCATCGCAGCACCGACGCGACCGGTTCATCGGTCCGGTGCGGCGTCCGGGAGCGGCGCAACAACGACTCCAACCGGACCGTCACCTCGACCACGCTGAACGGCTTGGTGAGGTAGTCGTCGGCTCCCAGCCGCAGTCCGCGCACCCGGTCCTCGACCGCATCCCGGGCGCTGAGGAAGAGCACGGGCATCGTGTCGCCGCGGTGCCGGAGCAGCTGGACGAAGTCGAAGCCGTCGATGCCGGGCATCATCACGTCCAACACCAAGGCGTCCGGGTGCTCCTCGGCCAGCACGGCCAGGGCGGCCTCGGCGTTCGCCGCGACACTGACCCGGAAGCCGGCGAAGTTGAGCGTGGTCTGCAGCATCTCGCGGATGCCGTCGTCGTCGTCGACCACGAGCACGTGGTCAGAACGGGTCACGGGGTTGCTTCTCGTGAGCGCGACGAACGACCGAGCGGCGTGGCTCGTGATCAGGAGCGCGGGGTGCGGGGGACACGGGCACCGGCTCAGTTTCGCATCGGGGACGTCAGGAGCAAGATCTCAGCGGGACCGTCAGCCAACCGTCAGGTGGAGCGTACGGCGGTCGTCAGACGTAGCCGGTTGAGTGTCGGCTGTGCAAACCTGTGCCATGCCCGATCCCGCGGTGCCGGCCGCCTCGGCCGACGGCTAGGCCGTGTCCACCTTCTTGTACCGCCTCGGCCACCTGGTGGCCAAGCGCAGGTTGCGCTTCCTGTTGGCCTGGTTCCTGCTGGCGGTCGTGACCTTCGGGCTGGCCTCGCTCATCGGCGGCCAGCTGGTCAACGACTACACCATCCCCGGTACCGAGTCCCAGAAGGGCATCGACACGTTGTCGGAGCGCTTCCCGCAGGCGTCGGGCACGACCGGTCAGGTCGTCTTCGAGAGCAGATCGGGGCCGATCTCGAACTCGAAGAGCGACATCGAGGCCGTCATCAAGCAGATCGGCAAGGTCAAGCACGTCAGCAGCGTGGACGATCCGTTCGCCTCCGGTGCGGTCGGCACCATCTCCAGCAACAAGCAGTACGCCCAGTCGCAGATCCAGTTCGACGTGAGCCTCACCGACCTGCCGACGGACACGACCCACCTGGTGGAGGAAGCGGCGAAGCCGCCACCCGGGGCGAAGTTCACCGTCGTGCTCGGCGGCGACATGTACACCAGCACCGGTGCCGGCATCGGTCTCACCGACATCATCGGGGTCATCGTCGCCTTCTTCGTGCTGACGATCACGTTCCGATCGCTGTTGGCGGCCGGGATGCCGTTGTTGACCGCCATCCTCGGTGTCGCGACCACGCTGGCCGCGATCTTGATCATCGCCCAGTTCGCCACCATCTCCTCGACCACGCCGTCGCTGTCGCTGATGATCGGCCTCGCGGTGGGCATCGACTACGGGCTGTTCGTCGTCACCCGGCACCGCCGGCAGCTGGCGCACGGGATGGACGTGCACGAGTCGATCGCCCAGGCCTCGGCCACCGCAGGTTCGGCGGTCGTCTTCGCGGGCACCACCGTGATCATCGCGCTCTGCGGCCTCGCCGTCGCGCAGATCCCGTTCCTCAGCGTGATGGGCTTCGCCGCGGCCAGCGGCGTGGCGATCGCGGTACTGGCCGCACTCACCCTGCTGCCGTCGCTGCTCAGCCTCTTCGGCGAGCACCTGCGCCCGAAGCCGACGTCGCGGACCACGAAGCTGGCGAGTGCGGCGACGACCGGGCAGCGCACCATGGGCGGGGTCTGGGTCGCGATCGTCACCAAGGTGCCGGCCGTCACGGTGATCGTGATCCTGCTGGGTCTCGGCGTGATGATCGTCCCGGCGAAGGACCTGCGGCTGGCGCTGCCCGACAACGGCAGCGCCGAGCTCGGGTCACCCGAACGGGTCAGCTTCGACCTGATCGCGAAGGAGTTCGGACCCGGCTACAACTCCCCGCTGCTGGTGACCGCGGACGTGATCACCAGCGACGACCCGAAGGGTTCGGTGAGCGACCTGGCCACCGACATCGGCAAGCTCCCCGGCGTCCTCGCGATCACCAAGCAGACACCGAACGAGACCGGTGATCTCGGACTGGTCCGGGTGGTGCCGGACTGGGCGCAGAGCGACCCCCGGACCACCGCGCTGGTCGGGGAGATCCGCGCCAAGGCGCCGTCACTGGAGAAGAGCCTCAAGATCTCCGACCTGACCGTCACCGGGACGACCGCCGTGGCCATCGACGTCAACAGCCGGCTGAACGGCGCCCTGCTGCCGTTCGCCATCGTGGTGGTCGGGCTCGCGCTGATCTTGTTGATGATCGTGTTCCGGTCGATCGCCGTACCCATCAAGGCCACCCTCGGCTACCTGCTGTCGATCGGATCCGCACTGGGTGCGGTGACCGCCGTCTTCATCTGGGGCTGGTTCGCCACGCAGCTCAACGTCAGCTACATCGGGCCGGTGGTCAGCTTCATGCCGATCATCTTGATGGGCGTGCTGTTCGGACTGGCCATGGACTACGAGGTGTTCCTGGTGTCCGCGATCCGCGAGGACTACGTGCACGGCCACGACGCCCGGCACGCGATCCGTACCGGATTCATCTCCAGCGCCCGGGTCGTCACCGCTGCGGCGATCATCATGATCTCGGTCTTCACCGCCTTCATCCCCGAGGGGTCGTCGACGATCAAGCCGATCGCCCTCGGCCTGGCCGTCGGCGTGTTCATCGACGCGTTCCTGGTCCGGATGACGCTCGTGCCCGCGATCTTGGCGTTGCTCGGCCGGGCGGCCTGGTGGATGCCCAAGGCCCTGGACAAGGCGCTGCCCACCATCGACGTCGAAGGGGCGGCACTGGTCCGGCACGTCGAGCAGGTCGAGTGGGAGGAGCGGCACGGTCCGGTCGTGGTGCGCGGCGAGAGCTTCGGCGTCCATTCCTCCACGGGCACGATCACCACCGACCTGATGATCCGCACCGGGGTGCTGTTCACCATCGAGCACGCCGATCCGCGGCTCCGCTCCGCCCTGACCTGGACCCTCGCCGGCCACCACAAGCCCGTCGGCGGCGAACTGGCCGTCCTCGGGCACGTGCTGCCGGAGGAAGCCGGCCAGGTGCGCAAGCTGGTCCGGGTGGTGCCGCTGCCGATCGAGGCCGACGACTCGCTGACCGTACGCCGGCATCTGGCCACGATCCTGCTTGCCCAGGCGAAGGGTCTGTTCCACGGTCGGGTCCGCCGGCATGCGATCGATCAGGCCACGGAGTGGCTCCGGCAGGTCGAGGCGCCGGAGAAGGCGCTGAAGAAGCAGCGGATGGGCGGCTTGACCACCATGCAACGCCGGGTCGTCGACCTGAGTGCCGCCGCGATCCAGAAGCCGGAGCTGATCATCGTCGAGGAAGCCGATCGGGACCTCTCCGAGGCCGAGCTGGAACGCTTCGGCTTGCTCTGCCAGCGCCTGGTGCAATCGAGCGGCACCGCTGTGGTCCTCGTCGGCGAGCGGGTCGGCGTGCTGGCCGGCGGCTCGAGCACCGGCCCGGCGCCGGTCGACACCGATCAGCCTCCTGCGGTCGAGACCGTCCCACCCGGTGAACCGGAACCGGACCGCCCACCGGCCCTGGATGCGTCACCGGACCGGGCAGCGGATGCGCCACCGGATGCGCCACCGGACGCCCGACCAGCTGCGCCTCCGGAGGCGCCACCGCGCTCGACCGACCTGAGCACCGAGGGAGCCCAGACATGAGTTCACCGGCCACCGGCGGAATCGCCCATCCGATCCTGCGGCAGTGGGTGCTGCCGATCGTGGCGGTGCTGCTCACCGGCGTCGCCGCCGGCGTCATGTTGTGGAATCTGCAGACCCGGCAGAGTCAGGCGTCCACGATCCCGGTCGCCATCGTCAACTCAGACAAGTCCATCACCACCGGGTCGGGCAAGGACGAGAAGACCATCTACGCCGGACGTCAGCTGGCGGCCAATCTGACCCACCCGGACGCCTCGACCCAGACGCCGCTGTCGTGGATCCTGGTGGACCAGGCGGATGCCGACAAGGGTCTGGTCAGCGGCACGTACTACGCCGTGTTGAGCATCCCGCAGGACTTCTCGAAGAACATCAACTCGCTCTCGGGCAAGAACCCGGTCGAGGCGAAGGTCAAGCTGGTCAGCAACGACGCATCCAGCACGGCGGTCGCCGGCCTGGCGAACCTCGCGGTCCAGCAGGCCGCGATCGGACTCGGTCAGACGGTGACCACGAACTACACGACCAACTCGCTGAACAGCTTCACCGACATCCACAACAACCTCACCAGCTCGGCCAAGAGCGGCCAGCAGCTGGCCGACTCCAGTCACGAGATCGCCGACTCGAGCAAGCAGATCGCCCAATCGAGCTCGCAGCTGTCCTCCGGCGCCGGTCAGCTGGCCAGCGGCACCTCCTCCCTCGCCTCCGGGGCGGAGAGCCTCTCCGCCGGCGCCGAGGAGTCCGCCGCCGGCGCGGCAGAGGTCGCCTCCGGTGCCCGCCAGCTGGACACCGCGGCGGGCCGGCTGGACAGTGCGGCCGACGAGGTGTCCGAAGCGGCGGGCGAGCTGTCGACCGGAGTGACCCGGGTGAACCGGCTGAACCGCGGACTCGACGTGGCGGCCCGCGCCCACGCCCGCGGTCTCGACCAGCTGAACACCGGTCGGGCGCAGACCGCGGTCGACGCGACCCGGCAGGTGCGCACGGACCTGACCGCCATCCTCCGGGCGAACTGCCCCGACCCGCGCGACATCCGACAGCTCTGCAAGGACCTGCGTCGGCTCGACCTCGGCCCGGTGCTGGCCGCGATCGGGAACACGGCCCTGGTCAAGCAGCGGGTCGACACCGCGGCGACCGTGGCGGGTGGCATCGCCACCGGGGCCGAGGACGCCTTCCGCGCGACCACCGTGTTGAGCCGGGGTGCAACGGGGCTGGCCACCGCCACCGACGAGCTGGCCGACGGCGTCGGCAGTCTGGACACCGCGGCGGGCACCTTGGCCAGTGGCGCCGGCAGCGCCGCCACCGGCGCCGAGTCGGTCGCGACCGGTGCCGGGCAGACCGCCTCCGGTGCGAACGAGATCAACAGCTCCGCCGACCAACTCGCCAGCGGGGCCAGTCAGCTGGCGTCCGGGGCGGACTCCCTCGCCGACGGGTCCAAGCAGCTCGCCTCCGGCGCCGACTCGCTCGCCTCGGGACTGGACAACGGGGCCAAGCAGGTGCCCGACTACACCAAGGACCAGGTCACCCAGATCTCCAAGGTCGTGACCACCCCGGTCGGGGTGACGACGAACGCCCAGCACGGCGCCACGGTCGCGGCCTCCCTCGTCCCGGTCCTCGTCGCGGTGGCGCTCTGGCTCGGCACGTTGATGATGTTCCTCGTCGGTGCAGCCGTCCCGACCAGCCAGACCTGGGCCCAGGCGTCCGCGGGCCGTCGGGTGCTGCTGGGCTGGCTACCCGCGGTCGGAGTCGGCGTCGCGCAGACCGCGCTGTTGCTGGGTCTCGTGCTCTACTCCGGGATCAAGGTGCACAACCTGCTCGGGCTGACGTTGTTCTGCGTCCTCGGCGCGCTCTCCTTCGCTGCGACCAACCAGGCCCTGGTGGCCCTGTTCGGCGGCTTCGGGCGGCTGATCAGCCTGGCGTTCGCGGTGATCGAGGCCGCCGCGCTGGGCCGGCTGGCGCCGATCGAGGCTGCCCCCGGCGCGATCCAGCTGCTCAACGGCATCCTGCCGCTGCCCCAGTTCGTCAACGGCGCGTCGGAGCTGGTGATCGGTGGCTTCAGCGGCGACGTGATCGGAGCCTGCGTGGTGCTGGCCGGCTGGATGTTCGCCTCCATCGCCGTGTCGGTGATCGCCACCGGCCGCAAGGGCCCGCGGCTGGCGGCTGCGACCGCCGATCCACCGTCTCGACCGCTGGTCACCTCCGACCAGCCGGCCTGAGGTGGTTGGGCCCTTCGACAGGCTCAGGGCGCGGGGGGTTGGCCCTTCGACGGGCTCGGGGGGCCTAGGACCCGACTACGGCACGTGCCGCTGCAGCAGACTGAGGTCGGCGGCGCTCAGCCGTCCGCCGCCGGTCTTGGCCTGGTGCCAGAACGGGTAGCGGAGCCGCTGGGCGCTGGCGGTGTCGAGCCGGTCGATCTCCTCGGGGGTCAGCACCAGATCCGCGGCGGCGAGGTTGTCGCTCAGCTGCTCGTCGGTGCGGGCGCCGACGACGAGGGTGGTCACCGCGGGCTTGGCCAGCGTGTAGGCGAGCGCCACCTGGGCGGCGGAGACGCCGTGGCCCTCCCCGATCTCCACCAGGGTCTCGATCACGTCGTACAGCTGCTCCTCGTCGTGCAGCGGCGGCTCGCTCCACTCGGTGAGGTGCCGGCTGCCCTCGGGAGCCTCGACGCCACGTCGGTACTTGCCGGACAGCAGGCCACCGGCGATCGGACTCCAGACCATGATGCCGAGGCCCTGGTCGAGCGACACCGGCACCAGGTCGTCCTCGGCGTCGCGGGACTGCAACGAGTAGTAGATCTGCTGGCTGACGAAGCGCTCGTACCCGTGCTTGTCGGAGGTCCACAGCGCCTTCATGATCTGCCAACCGGCGTAGTTGGAGCAGCCGAGGTAGCGCACCTTGCCCGCGCGCACCAGCGAGTCCAGGGCGCTGAGGGTTTCCTCCAGCGGCGTCATCCCGTCCCACTCGTGGATCTGGTACAGGTCGATGTAGTCGGTCTTCAGCCGGCGCAGGCTCGCCTCGCAGGATCGGATGATGTGGTGCCGGGAGGCGCCGGCGTCATTGGGTCCGTCGCCCATCGGCAACCGGGCCTTGGTGGCGATGAGCACGTCGTCCCGCTCCGACCCGAGGGCCGACCCGAGGATCTCCTCCGACGTGCCGCCGGAGTAGACGTCGGCGGTGTCGATGAGGTTCACTCCGGCGTCCCGGGCCAGGCCGATCTGGCGGCGTGCGCCCTCGACGTCGATCTGGCCGACGGGCGCGGCCCAGCCGGAGCCGCCGAAGCCCATGGTGCCGAGGGTGAGGGTGGAGACCCGAAGGCCTGAGCGACCGAGCTGTCGATACTCCATGGCGCTGGATCCTATGGGGCGCGGTTACCGTGGCCGTATGCCGCCCCTGGTCCGTCCCCACCCCCTGCGCAGTGCGTCGATCCTGCTCGAGCTGGACCTCACCGAGGCGCCGGCCGAGGATTCCGACGACCCGTTGTCGCGGCTGCGCAACCGCGGCCGCCGTCCGCTGCGCCCGACCCTGCGCGCGCTGCACGAGGCGGGCAGTGATCGGCGGGTGGTGGGCCTGATCGCGAAGGTCGGCGGTCTGTCCTGGGCGCTCACCCAGGAGCTCCGAGCGGGAGTGGCGGCGTTCGCCGCCAGTGGCAAACCGACCCTCGCCTGGGCGGAGACCCTCGACGGCGGGCACGACCTCGCGGCCTACACCCTGGCCTGCGCCTTCGACGAGATCTGGCTGCAGCCGAGCGGTTCGGTCGGCTCGCTCGGGGTGGGCCTGGAGACGACCTTCTTCCGCGGCGCCTTCGACAAGCTCGGCGTGCAACCGCAGTTCGAGCAGCGCTACGAGTACAAGAGCGCCGCCGATGTCCTGCAGCGCACCGAGTTCAGCCCCGCGCACCGCGAGGCGACCGAGCGACTCGCGGCGTCGGTGTTCGAGGACGCGGTCGCCGCCATCGCCGAGGACCGGAAGCTGACCGCCGACCGGGTCCGCGAGCTCGCCGACTTCGGCCCCCGCACGGCTGCCGAGGCGCTGCAGGCCGGACTGGTCGATCGACTGGGGTATCGCGACGAGGTGTACGCCGAGTTCCGTTCCCGGTTGCCCGAACACACCGCGTTGTCCTACGCCGACCGCTGGCGGCCCCGGCCGCGGCTGCGACCACCGGCGCCGGCCCGCCGGTCGGTGGCGCTGGTGCCGATCCGCGGGACGATCGTCTCCGGCCGGTCGCGGAACTCCGCCGCCGGGCGTTCCGCCGGCAGCGCCACCGTGACCGCGGAGCTGCGGGCGGCGGCCGCCCAGGACCGGGTCCGTGCGGTCGTGCTCCGGGTCGAGTCGCCCGGGGGGTCCGCGGTCGCCTCGGACACCATCTGGCGTGAGGTGGTCCGGGTCCGCGACGCCGGCAAGCCCGTCGTGGTGTCGATGGGGGACGTGGCCGGCTCCGGTGGCTACTACGTGTCGTGTCCGGCCGATGTGATCGTGGCCTCGGCGGCCACGATCACCGGCTCGATCGGCGTGGTCGCCGGGAAGTTCTCCACCGACGCCCTGCTCGACCGGATCGGTCTGGGCACGGGAACGGTGGAGGAGGGCGGAGCATCGTTGATGTTCTCCTCCCGCCGGCCGTTCACCGAAGCCGAACGGGACCGACTCGCGGCGATGGTGGATGCCATCTACGACGACTTCGTCGGCAAGGTCGCCGCCGGCCGGGGACTGGCCCGGTCCGAGGTCGAGCCGATCGCGCGCGGACGGGTGTGGACGGGGCGGGACGCCCACGCGAACGGTCTGGTCGACGAGCTCGGCGGCCTCCGCGATGCGGTGCGGATCGCCCGGACCCGGGCCGGTCTGCCCGACGACGCCCCGGTCGTCCGGGCCGGCCACGTGTCACCGCTGGCCCGGTTGGGCACGGCCAGCAACAGCGAGGACCCGCGGGCCGTCCGGGCTCCGCTCGGCGGGCGCGGCTGGCCGCAGCTCGCCGACCTGATGGCGCCGTTCGGACTGACCGGCGACGTTGCCCTGCTGATGCCGCCGTTGCGGATCCGCTGACCCGGCGTCGGACCGGTCAGATCCAGGACCGGAACCACATCCGCGCCCGCCACTGCGGATACGGCAGCACCTGGTCGGCCAGGATCGGATACAGGTAGGCGAAGTTGGCGCCGACCAGGGCGACGAACGCGCCGACCACGACGGCTCCGAGCATCCGCCGGTTGCCGGCGTCGGCCGCACCCAGGATCCGTCCCAGACACAGGGCGACGGCCATCACCGAGAACGGGATGATCCCGATCGCGTAGAAGAAGAACGTGGGCCGGTCGTCGTAGGAGAACCACGGCAGCCACACCGACAGCACCCCGACGACCGGGATCCCGAACCGCCAGTCGCGGCTGCCGATCCACAACACGGCCGCGGCGATCAACGCGATCACGCCGGCCCACCACAGCGCGGGCGTGCCGATCGCCAGCACCACCGAGATGCAGTTGTCGGGTCCGCTGCAGCCAGCGGTTCCGGGCTGGAGGTCGTTCGCCACGTACATGCTCAGCGGTCGGGCGATGATCAGCCACCCGCGCGGGCTGGCGTCGTAGGCGTGGGTGGCGTTGTTGATGAAGTCGCCGGTGTGGAACTCCCAGATCGCCTTGTGGTACTGCAGCAGCGAGCCGAACGCATCACCCAGCAGCCGCACGCTCGGTTCGGTCGGGTGGTTGCTGCCCCAGTCCCGGTAGTAGCCGCCGGAGCTGGTGAGCCAGCCGAGCCAGGTGGCGAGGTACACCGGGACCGCCAGCACCACCGTCGAGACGAAGGCGGGGACGCCGTCGCGCAGCAACCGCCCGAACCGGAACCGGCCCGAACCGGCCAGCCGGCGCGCACCGACGTCCCAGGCCAGCGACAGCAACGCGAACGCGGCCAGCACGTACAAGGCGCTCCACTTGGTGCCGAGCGCCAGACCGAAGCAGACGCCGGCGGCGATCCGCCAGGGCCGCACGAGCAACGCCGGTCCGAACCTCCCGCCCAGGTCCGGTCGGCCGGTGCGCACCAGGTGGTCGGCGAGCCGGTTGCGGAACCAGTCCCGGTCGGCGGCCAGGCAGGCCACCGCCGCGACGATGAAGAAGGCCAGGAAGATGTCCAGCAGCGCGGTCCGGGACAACACGAACGCCAACCCGTCCAGCGCCAGCAGCAGGCCGGCGATGCCGCCGACCAGCGTCGAGCGGGACACCCGCCGCACCAGCCGGATCGTCACGAGCACCAGCAACGTGCCGAAGATCAGGGGGCCGACCCGCCAGCCGACGGAGTTCATCCCGAAGGCGTACTCGCCGGCGGCGATCAACCACTTGCCCAGCGGCGGGTGCACGATGAAGGAGGCCGACTGCTCCCAGCCGTTCGTGTTGCCGGCGACGATCATGGCGTCGGCGTTCTTCGGCCAGTTGCGTTCGTAGCCGAAGTGCAGCAGCGTCCAGGCGTCCTTGGCGTAGTACGTCTCGTCGAAGACCAACGCGTTCGGCTGGCCCAGTCGGTAGACCCGGAGCGCGAACGCGATCGCCGTGATGCCGAGCGTCACCAGCCAGCCCATCGCCCGGTCGGGAAGGGCCGGCACCCGGAGCCGGTCGATGGTTGCCGGCGACGGCGTGCTCGGCGGGGGAGGAAGGACGGGCGGCGCCGGCGGGTCCGCCGCCAGGGCCGACTGCGTCACCGGGACATAGTAGGTGAGGCCGGGTGGTGGCGGCCGCAGTCGAGCTGGGCGGCCTCTGACAGGCTGGAGCCGTGGCGGAGGAGACCGGTGCGGGGCGACGCCCGGACGAGGAGTCCGGGCTGCTCGTGCTCGCCGGCACCCCGATCGGGGACCTGGACGACGCCACACCGGCGCTGCGGCGGGAGCTGGCCCGGGCCGACGTCATCGCCGCCGAGGACACCCGGCGACTGAAGCGGCTGCTCGATCGGCTGGGTGTGGTGAGCACCGCCCGGGTCACCTCCTACTTCGAGGGCAACGAGGCGCAGCGCACCCCGGAGCTGCTCGACGCGCTGCGCCGAGGTGCCCGGGTGCTCGTGGTGACCGACGCGGGGATGCCGTCGGTGTCCGATCCGGGGTACCGGCTGGTGGCGGCGGCCGTCGAGCACGACTTCCGGGTCACCGCCGTGCCGGGACCGTCGGCGGTTCTGACTGCCCTCGCCGTGTCGGGGCTGCCGGTGGACCGGTTCTGCTTCGAGGGATTCCTGCCGCGCAAGGCCGGCGAGCGGCGCCGTCGGCTCCAGGAGCTGACGTCGGAGGCACGCACGATGGTGTTCTTCGAGGCCCCGCACCGGACCGAGCAGACGCTGCAGGCGATGGTCGAGGTCTTCGGTCCGGAGCGCCGTGCCGCCGTCTGCCGCGAGCTGACCAAGACCTACGAGGAGATCCGGCGCGGAACCGTCGGTGAGCTCGTCGACCTGGGCCGGCGCCGGAGTCCGGGGCGAGGTGACCCTGGTCCTCGCCGGTGCCACCGCCGGCCCCCCGGACCTCGCCGGCGCGGTGGCCGAGGTGCGGGTCCTGCTGGCCGACGGCAGCCGACTGCGCCCGGCGGTCGCCCAGGTCGCTGCGGTCAGCGGACTGCGGAAGAACTCCCTGTACGAGGCCGTGGTCGCCGCCGGCCTGCGGGGACCGCGGCCGTGACGGCGCCACGATGAGCCCGGACGAGCGGCCGAGCCTCCCCGGGCCGCCGGAACCGTTGCCCGGGCCGGTGGTCGACACCCACTGCCATCTCGACATCGCCGCAGCAGTGTCTGGCCTCGAGCCGGAGGACGCGCTGGCCCGCGCGGCGGCCGTGAACGTCCGCCGGATCGTGGAGATCGGGTGCGACGTGGCGAGCTCGCGCTGGGCGGTGGCCGCCGCCGAGCGCTGGCCGTCGGTGGTGGCCGGGGTGGCGATCCACCCCAACGACGCCGCGCGGATGACCCGCGTCGAGCTCGAGGCCGCGCTGGCCGTGGTCGAGGAGCTGGCGCAGCGGGTCGAGGTGCGGGCCGTCGGCGAGACCGGGATGGACTTCTACCGCACGCCGGAGCTCGCCGGTCAGCAGCTCCAGCGGGAGGCGTTCGCGGCGCACATCGCCTGGGCCAAGGCGTACGACAAGACGCTGGTCATCCACGACCGGGACGCGCACCAGGCGGTCCTCGACGTGCTGGACGCCGAAGGCCCCCCGGCCCGGATCGTCATGCACTGCTTCTCCGGCGACGCCGTGTTCGCCCGGGAGTGCCTGGCCCGCGGCGCGTACCTGTCGTTCGCCGGCACCGTGACCTTCCCGGCGAACGGCCGGCTGCGGGAGGCGCTGGCGATCGCGCCGTTGGACCGGATCCTGACCGAGACCGATGCCCCGTTCCTCACCCCGGTGCCGCATCGCGGCCGCCGCAACGCCTCCTTCCTCATCCCGCACACCGCGCGGTTGATGGCCGAGGTCATCGGAACCGATCTGGCCCGGGTCTGCCGGGCGTTGGACGAGAACGCCGACGCCGCCTTCGGCGGTCGGTGGGGCGGCTGATCGGGGTGGACTGGACCGAGGTCGTCGGCCGACGCCGGATGGTGCGGCGCTATGCCGCCGATCGGCCGGTGCCTGACGCCGCGCTGGAAGCGATCCTGTCGGCGGCCCTCCGGGCGCCGAGCGCCGGCTTCACCCAGGCGGTCAGCTACCTCGTCCTGACGGGCGGGGACGTCGGCAGGTACTGGGACGCCACGACCGATCCGTCCCGGGAGCCGGACCGCTGGCTGTCGGGGCTGCGGACCGCGCCGGTCCTGATCTGCGTGTGGACCGATCCGGAGTCCTATCTGGACCGGTACGCGTTGCCCGACAAGGGTTGGACGGACCGGGATCCGGATCGCTGGTCGGCCCCGTACTGGTGGGTCGACGCCGGCATGGGGGTGCTGGCGGCGCTGCTGGCGGCGGTCGACCAGGGTCTCGGTGGTTGCTTCTTCGGGGTGCCGACGGCGCGGATCGGACCGGTCCGCGAGGCGTTCGGCGTGCCGGAGCGCCAGCAGTCGGTCGGCGTCATCAGTCTGGGTTTCCCGGCGGCCGACGAACGCTCGCGGCCCCGCCGGGAGCGCCGGCCGGAGGCGGAGCTGGTGCACCGCGGCCACTGGCGCTAGCCTGCTCTCCTTCGTTATCATTTCGTGACCCCCGAACCGTCTGAGCGCAGGCGGAACCGGAGAACATTGAAGGATCCGCTGGGGAAGAGGCGGATCCCAGGAGCAGACCCTCGATGCGCAAGATCATTCCGGCCGTGGTGGCCGGTGCTGCGGTGTTGGCGACCGCCGGCACCGCCTACGGCTACGTGACGCTCGACAAGGACGTCCAGCTGTCCGTCGACGGTGTCCCCAGCCAGATCAGCACGATGACCGGAACGGTCGGTCAGATGCTGCAGAGCAAGGGGATCGAGCTGGGCGAACACGACGTGGTGGCGCCCGCGCCGGACACCGAGCTGCGGGACGGTACCAAGATCACGGTGCAGTACGGGCGACAGATCCGGGTCACCATCGACGGCCAGCAGCAGACGTTCTGGACCACGGCCACCCGGGTCGACGAGGCGCTCGGCTCGCTCGACGTGGACGCCGAAGGCGCGAAGCTCTCGACCAGCCGGAGCACGCCGATCGGTCGCTCGGGGCTGTCGTTCAACCTGGCCACGAAGAAGACGATCACGATCGACGACGCCGGCCGGGCCAAGCGCCTCGACACGACGGCCCAGACGGTCGGTGCTGCGCTGGCGGACGCGAAGATCGAGCTCGACGACGACGACCTGCTGAGCGTGAGCGAGGACACCGCGCTGCGCGACGGCTCCACCTTCACCGTCACCAAGGTCGACGTGAAGAAGGTGATCAAGAAGCAGAAGGTGAAGTACCAGATCCGCTACGTCGACACCGACCAGCTCGAGAAGGGGCGGACCGAGGTGGAGACCCGGGGTGAGCCCGGGGTGCGCGAGATCGAGATCACCGAGGTCCGGCACAACGGGTCGTTGCAGAGTCGGGAGCAGACCGAGTCCCGACTCGCCACCCCGCCGCGGACCGAGGTCGTGCTCCGCGGTACCAAGGAGCCGGAGCCCGAGCCCGCCGACGACGCCACCGACGAGCCGGCCGACACTGCGGAGCAGGACACCGATCCCGCCGACCCCGGCCCGGACAGCGCCGCTCCCGACGACACCGGTACCCGGACCGACGACGCGGCCCCGCGGACCGACGAGAACGCCGACGAGGACGCCACCGACGACACCGGCACCCCGGACGCGGTCTGGGACCGACTGGCCCAGTGCGAGTCGGGGCAACGGTGGGACACCGACACCGGCAACGGGTACTACGGCGGCGTCCAGTTCAGCGGGCAGACCTGGCGGGCCTACGGCGGTACCGACTTCACCGAGCTGGCGAGCCAGGCCACGCGCGAACAACAGATCCAGATCGCCGAGAAGGTGCTCGACGACGTCGGCTGGAAGGCCTGGCCGGCCTGCAGCCGCAAGCTCGGGTTGCGCTGAGCGGCTCCGCCGCGGGTCTGCTCGACCCCTCCAGCGTCCGGAGCATCGCGGCCCGGCTGGGACTGCGGCCGACCAAGCAGCGCGGCCAGAACTTCGTCGTCGACGCCAACACCGTGCGCAGGATCGTCGCCCTGGCCGAGGTCGGGCCCGATGACGTCGCCCTGGAGATCGGCCCGGGGCTGGGCTCGCTCACCCTGGGTCTGCTCGAGCGGGCGAGGCAGGTGGTCGCGATCGAGATCGACCCGCTGCTGGCCGGCGCGCTGGCGGAGACCGTCGCCGTCCGGGCCCCCGGACTGGTGCCGCGGCTGACCGTGCTGGAGGCCGACGCGCTACGGGTCGAGCAGCTGCCGGCGGCTCCCAGCGTGGTGGTCGCCAACCTGCCGTACAACGTCTCGGTGCCCGTCCTGCTGCACCTGTTGCAGCGCTTCGAGTCGTGGTCACGCGGACTGGTGATGGTGCAGTCGGAGGTCGCCGATCGACTGGTGGCCGGGCCCGGCAGCAAGATCTACGGCGTGCCGTCGGTGAAGATGGCCTGGTACGCCGCCGCGACCCGGGTCGGCTCCGTCGCGCCGTCGGTCTTCTGGCCGGTGCCGAAGGTCGACTCCGGCTTGGTCGCGATCAACCGGCGGCCGCCACCGGCCACCACCGCGTCGCGGATGCAGGTGTTCGCCGTCGTCGACGCCGCCTTCGGTCAGCGGCGCAAGATGCTGCGATCGGCGTTGGCCGGCCTCGCCGGTTCGGGGGCCCGGGCCAGCGAGGCGCTGCTCGCCGCGGGGGTGGACCCCACCGCCCGGGGGGAGATGCTCGACGTCACGGCCTACGCCCGCATCGCCGAGCAGCTGGGAGACGGTGCCCGCTAGCCTCGACCAATGGCCTCACCCCAACCACCGGTCACGGCCGGCGTGCGTGTCCGGGTGCCGGCCAAGATCAATCTCGCGCTCAAGGTGGGCCGACCACGCTCCGATGGCTACCACCCGCTGGCCACCGTCTACCAGGCCCTGTCGCTGTACGACGAGGTGCACGCCGGGTGGGCCGAGCCGGGGGAGTTCACGGTGTCGGTCTCGGGCGAGGGTGCCGAGCTGGTGCCGGCCGACGACGACAACCTCGCGGTGCGGGCGGCGCGGCTGCTGGCCGCGACCCACGGGAACTCCGACGACCACGGGGTGCGGTTGCACATCGCGAAGGAGATCCCGGTCTCCGGCGGGCTGGCCGGCGGCTCCTCGAACGCCGCGGGGGCGCTGCTGGCCTGTGCGGTGCTGTGGGATCTCGACGTCCCGCTGGATGACCTCGGCCCGCTGGCCGCCGAGCTCGGCAGCGACGTCCCGTTCGCCCTGCTGGGCGGTACCGCGGTCGGCAGCGGCCGGGGGGAGCGGGTAGTCCCCGCGCTGGCCCGGGGCAGCTATCACTGGGTGCTCGCCTTCGGCCACCACGGCTTGTCCACCCCGGCGGTCTACCGCCACTTCGACACGCTGCACCCCGCGGCGCCGCCGCCCGAGGTGCCCGACGCGTTGATGAACGCGCTGCGGGCGGGCGATCCGGCCCGACTCGGGGAGGCCCTGGACAACGACCTGCAAGAAGCAGCGCTCGCCCTGCAGCCGCGGCTCCAGCGGACCCTCGACGCCGGTCGCGAGCTCGGCGCGGTGGGGGCGGTGGTCTCGGGCTCGGGTCCGACCTGCGCGTTCCTGGCGCCCTCGGAGTCGGCAGCGATCGATCTGAGTGCCAGCCTCAGCGCCGAAGGTGTCTGCCGGGCCGTCCGGCGGGTGGCGGGGCCGGTCTCGGGCGCCCGGGTGGTCGGCTGACGGCTCAGCCGCCCGGCGTGTCGTAGGGCAGCAGCAGCCGGCGCAACGAGGCGGCCAGCGGCTCGCGTTGGTCGACCGGCAGCCCGGTCAGGATCCGGTGCTCAGCCGCCATCAGGTCCGACATCGCGGCGTCGACGGCGGCCTGGCCGCGTTCGGTCAGCCGCACCAGCACGACGCGACCGTCACCGGGGTGATCCTCCCGTCGGACCAGGTCCCGGGCGCCGAGCCGGTCGAGCCGGTTGGTCATGGTGCCGGAGGTGACCATCGTCTCCTTGATCAACTGACCGGGAGTGAGACGTGCCTGGGCGCCGGCCCGCCGCAGCGCCGCCAAGACGTCGAACTCCCAGGTCTCGAGCCCGTGCGCGGCGAAGGCGGCTCGGCGTTCCCGGTCGAGGTGCCGGGCCAACCGGGTCACCCGCGACAACACCTCCATCGGCGACACGTCGAGCTCCGGTCGCTGACCCTGCCAGGCCGCGACCAGGCGGTCGACCTCGTCCTGCCGGGCACCCGGATCGTTCTCGGTCACGTGGGAAGCCTCTCGGCTCGCGGGGTGGAGCGCGACCGCGCCCCCACCCGGTCAGCGGGCGGTGTGCAGGGTCGGTTTGGGATCGAGGTTGTGCAGTCCGTTCCAGGCGAGGTTGACCAGGTGGGCCGCGACCTCTGACTTCTTCGGTCGACGTACGTCGAGCCACCACTGCCCGGTGAGGGCGACCATGCCGACGAGCATCTGGGCGTAGATCGGCGCGGTCTTCGGATCCAAGCCCTGGCGCTTGAACGCACCGGCCAGGATGCCCTCGACCTGGGAGGCGACGTCGCTCAGGATGCTGGCGAACGACCCGGTCGTGCTGCCGACCGGAGAGTCCCGGGCCAGGATCCGGAATCCGTCGCTGGAGGCGTCGACGTAGTCCAGCAGCGCCAGCGTCGCCTGCTCGATCAGCTGGCGCGAGCCGCCGTCGGTCAGCGAGCCGCGGATGCCGTCCAGCAGCGATCGCACCTCCCGATCCACCACGACCGCGTACAGCCCCTCCTTGCCGCCGAAGTGCTCGTAGACCACCGGTTTGCTGACCTGCGCCTTGGCGGCGATCTCCTCGACCGAGGTGCCCTCGAAGCCCCGCCGTGCGAACAGTCCGCGCGCCACCCCGATGAGCTGCTCGCGCCGCTCGGCACTGGTCATCCGGATCCGGCCCGGCCGCCGAGCCCGCGACGGTTCGCGGAAGTCCTCCGAGCGGGCAGCCATGGACGCCAGTCTCCCTCACCGGGCCGGCGGCGGAGCATCACGGCGAGTGCGGCGGACCGGCGCATCTGCGTAGGGTGGTCCCCGCAATCCCCGGTTGGTCTGCCGGCAGGGCCCGCCTGACTTTGAATCAGGACTAGCGACGTAGGTTCGACTCCTACCCGGGGAGCGGAGTCGTCCGAGGAACCCAGGAGAGACCGTTGCCCGAAACCGCGTCCCAGACTCCGTCCGATCCCACGGCGCAGACACCCCCGGCCGCGGTGATCATCCTCGCCGCCGGTGAGGGCACCCGGATGAGATCCAGCCGCTCCAAGCTGCTGCACGAGGTGGCCGGGCAGTCGATGCTGAGCTACGCCGTGAACGCCGCCACCGAGGTCCAGCCGGAACGCATCGTGGTCGTCATCGGTCACCGGGCGCGACCAGGTCCGTGGGCACCTGGACGAGATCGCTCCGCACGTGCAGACCGTGCTGCAGGGGACCGAGGCCTACGGCACCGGGTACGCGGTGCGCTGCGCGTTGGCGGATCTGGGCGAGCTGACCGGCGAGGTGCTGGTCACGATGGGCGACGTGCCGCTGCTGGGCTCGGCACACGTTGGCGGCGATGCTGGCGGCGCACCGGGCCAACGCCGCCGCCGTCACCTTGCTGAGCGCCCACTTCGCCGACCCGACCGGCTACGGCCGGGTCGTCCGGGGACCGGGTGAGGTGGTCGAGGCCATCGTCGAGCAGAAGGACGCCTCGCCCGACGTGCTGGCGATCACCGAGATCAACGCCGGCAGCTACGTCTTCGACGCCCAGGTGCTCGGCGACGCACTCGGTCGGATCGGCACCGACAACGCCGCCGGCGAGCTGCTACTGACCGACGTCATCGGGCTGGCCCGGGAGCAGGGCCGGGCCGTCTCGGCGTACGTGACCGACGACCGCTGGCAGACCGAGGGGATCAACGACCGGGTCCAGCTGGCCCGGCTCAACGCGGAGCTGAACCGTCGGATCGTCGAGCGCTGGATGCGCGCGGGGGTGACCGTGCTCGATCCGGCCACCACCTGGATCCACTCCTCGGTGGACCTCGCACCCGACGTCACCCTGCTGCCCGGCACGTCGCTGGAGGGCGCGACCTCGGTCGGCGCCGGCGCCACCATCGGACCGGAGACGACGCTGGCCGACGTCGAGGTCGGCGAAGGGGCCACCGTGACCCGGGCGCAGGCGAGCCTGAGCATCATCGGCCCCGGCGCCACCGTCGGTCCGTACGCCTATCTGCGGCCCGGCACCCAGCTCGGCAGCAGAGGCAAGATCGGCACCTTCGTCGAGACGAAGAACTCGCGGATCGGCGCGGGGGGCAAGGTGCCGCACCAGAGCTACGTCGGGGACGCCGAGATCGGCGACGGGGCGAACATCGGGGCCGGGGTGATCTTCGCCAACTACGACGGGGTCGCCAAGTCCCGGACCACCGTGGGGAACTACAGTTTCGTCGGCAGCAACTCCGTGCTGGCTGCTCCGGTGACGGTCGCCGACGGCGCGTACGTCGCCGCCGGATCGACGATCACCGGGGACGTCGGAGCGGGCGAGCTGGGCGTGGCCCGGGGCCGACAACGCAACATCGCCGGTTGGGTGGCGCGCAAGCGGGCGGGAACGAAGCTGGCGGCCGCGGCCGCGGCCGCCGAAGAGCGGGACCAGGCAGATCAGGATCCGGCGATCCGGCCGGACGCGGCGGCAGAAGAGAGTCTCGGGTGAGCAGCGTGACCGGAGTCAAGCGGCCCAACGACAAGCACCTGATGCTGTTCTCCGGTCGGGCCTATCCCGCAGCTGGCCGACGAGATCGCGGCCCTGATGGGCGTCGAGCTGGTGCCGACCCGCGCCCTCAACTACGCCAACTCCGAGATCTACGTCCGGTTCGAGGAATCGGTCCGCGGCTCCGACGCCTTCGTGATCCAGAGCCACGCGGCGCCGGTCAACGAGTGGATCATGGAGCAGTTGATCATGGTCGACGCGCTGAAGCGGGCGTCGGCGAAGCGGATCACCGTGGTCGCCCCGTTCTACCCGTACGCCCGGCAGGACAAGAAGCACCGCGGTCGTGAACCCATCTCGGCCCGGCTGGTCGCCGATCTCTTCAAGACCGCCGGCGCCAACCGGATCATGTCGGTCGACCTGCACGCCGCGCAGATCCAGGGCTTCTTCGACGGGCCCGTCGACCACCTGTGGGCGCTGCCGGTGCTCGCCGACTACCTGCAGGACAAGTACGACACCTCCGAGATGACGGTGGTCTCGCCGGACGCCGGCCGGGTGCGACTCGCCGACATGTGGACCGACCGGCTCAACAGCCGGCTCGCGATCATCCACAAGCGGCGCGATCCCGACGTGGCCAACGAGGTGGCCGTGCACGAGGTGGTGGGCGAGGTCGAGGGCCGGGTCTGCCTGCTGGTCGACGACATGATCGACACCGCCGGCACGATCTGCCAGGCGGCGGAGGCGTTGATGTCCCGCGGGGCCAAGTCGGTGATCGCGGCCGCAACCCACCCGGTGCTCTCCGGACCGGCGGTCGAACGGCTGCAGAAGTCCGCGTTCGAGGAGGTCATCGTCACCAACACCTTGCCGATCCCGCCGGACCGGCGGTTCCAGAACCTCACCGTGTTGTCGATCGCGCCGCTCGTGGCCCGGGCGATCTCGGAGGTCTTCGTCGACGGCTCGGTCACCTCGCTGTTCGAGGGCCGGAGCTAGCCCGCTCGCCCGCATCGGGCCCTGTCGCGGGCCCGTAACGGAGGCGATTGGCCCAAGATCGCAGTAGGTCATTGGACCTCGTCATTGGGCTAATACGTCCCTAGCGTGGGTGACATGAGATCGCGCAGTGAACGAGCGGCCGGGCTGGCTGACGACGGCGACGCTGGTCAACTCGATCGGCGACGGGGCGTTCTACGTGACCTCGGTGCTGTTCTTGACCCGGGTCGCCGGGCTGTCGGCGACCGAGGTGGGGGTCGGCCTGACGATCGGTTGGGCGGCCGGGTTGCTGGCCACCACGCCGCTGGGCGGGTTGGCCGACCGGGTCGGTCGACGCCGAGCCGGGGTCGCCTTGTCCGTGGTCACGGCGGTGGCGTTGCTGGGGCTGCAGCTCGCCACCAGCTGGGTGGCGTTCGTCGCGGTCGCGGTGCTCTACTGCTGCAGCCAGAGCGCCGCCGGCGCCGTCCGGGCGGCCCTGCTGGCCGCCCTGACCACCCCGGCCGAACGGACCGCCACCCGGGCCCGACTCCAGGTCGCGCAGAACGCCGGCCTGGCGGTGGGGGCCGCAGCCGGTGGCATCGCCCTCGCCGTCGACGTCGCCGCGGGATATCGGATCGCCCTCGGCCTCGACGCCGTGGCGTTCGTGCTCGCGGCGATCCTGCTGCTCCGGCTGCCGACCGTGGCGCCCACCCCGGCGCAACCGGGGACCCGTCGACTCGAGGTGCTCCGCGACCGCCCGTACGCAGTGCTGGCCGGACTCAACGCCGTGATGCTGCTCTACATGCCACTGCTGAGCGTCGCCCTGCCGCTGTGGGTGGTGGAACGGACCGCGGCCCCGGCGTGGCTGGTCTCGGCCCTCTTCGTGCTGAACACCGCCGGAGTGATGCTCGGTCAGGTCCGGGTCGCGCGGCGGGTGACCGGGTTGGCCACCGCAGCCCGCATCGTCCGGTCGGCCGGGGTCGTGATGCTGATGGCCTGCGCGGTCTTCGCCTGGTCGGGCCACTCCTCGCCACTCGGCGCCGGCCTGCTGCTGGTGCTCGCGGCACTGCTGCAGGTCGGAGCCGAGATGATGTCGGCCTCTGGCTCGTGGCAGATCGCCTTCGACCTCGCTCCGGAGCACCGACAGGGTCAGTACCAGGGGTTCTACGCCACCGGCGTGCCGATGGCCCGGATGATCGGGCCGGCCCTGCTGACCGGGCTCGTGCTGACCCTCGGCACCATCGGCTGGTTCGTGTTGGGTGGGCTGTTCCTGCTCGCGGGGGTGTTGACGGTGCCGGCGGTGGCCTGGGCGCGACGGAGCCGGCCCGACGGACCGGTTCCGGCCGCCGCACCCGAGACGTCGCGCTGCTGACCATGAAGGCGTGCCTGCGTCGGCGGCCGGCGCGATACTTGGCGGATGTCTCCCAGCCAGGCGAAGGTCTTTCCCGACATGTGGGTCGACCCCGACGACGACCCGCGCGAGACCGGCGACCACCCGGTCGGTGAGCGCGACACGTTGCTGGAGTACCTGCGGGTCTACCGGTTGACGCTGCGGATGAAGTGCCAGGGGTTGACCCCGGAGCAGCTGGCGACGCGGTCGGTGCCGCCCTCGACCATGTCGCTGCTCGGTCTGGTCCGGCACGTGGCCCGGGTCGAGCAGGACTGGTTCCGCAACCGCGCCGCCGGTGCGGGCGTACCGCGACTCCACTGGTCCCCCGAGGACAGGGACCTCGACTTCAACGGCGCCGTCGGGACCGAGGCGGCGGTGGCCGACGCGTTCGCCGCCTGGGAGCGCGAACTGGCCTTCGCGGAGCAGTTCGTCGCCGACCACGGCGACCTCGGGGAGGTCTACCACTACGACGGTGGCTCGATCTCGCTGCGCGAGATCCTCGTGCACCTGATCGAGGAGTACGCCCGGCACTGCGGGCACGCCGATCTGCTGCGGGAATGCGTCGACGGGCGGACCGGGCAGTAGCGCCGGGGGATCGGGATCTGACAACCCCGGCCTCCGTCGGCTAGGGTTGGACGGTTGCCTGGGCGAGGGTCGCAGCTGACCGTTATCGACAAGGCGGTTCGAGTGCCCTCTCTCGACCAGGCCGACCAATCCGATGTTCACGTCAGTTCGAGGAGTTCGTTCGTGCCCGAGGTAAAGCTCACCGCTGAACTGCGTACGGAGTTCGGCAAGGGTGCAGCCCGCCGCATCCGTCGCGCCGACAAGGTGCCCGCCGTGCTGTACGGGCACGGAGTCGATCCGATCCACATCACGCTGCCCGGTCACGAGACGCTGCTGGCGCTGCGGGAGGCCAACGCGCTGCTGTCCATCGACGTCGACGGCGACTCGCGGCTGGCGCTGCCGAAGCAGGTGCAGCGCGACCCGCTGCGGCACACCATCGAGCACGTCGACCTGGTCCTCGTGCGCAGCGGTGAGAAGGTCACCGTCGACATCGCCATCCAGATCGAGGGCGAGGCGGCGACCGAGACGCTCGTGGTGGTCGACCAGAACTCCATCTCGGTCGAGGCCGAGGCGACCCACATCCCGCAGCAGATCGTCGTCTCGATCGAGGGGCTGCGGGCCGGTACCCAGATCCTCGCCCGCGACGTCAAGCTGCCCGAGGGCGTCACGCTGGCCGTCGACCCGGAGTCGCTGGTCGTCAACATCACCGCCGCCCAGACCGAGGCACAGGCCGAGGCACAGCTGGCCGAGGCCGAGGCCGAGGCGGGCATCGAGCCGACCGTGGCCGAAGGCGACGAGGACGCGGGCGAGGGTGCCGGCGAGTCCGGCGACGACGCGGCCGAGAAGCCCGCCGACGCCTGACCCTGCTGCGGTGTCCACCTGGATGGTGGTGGGCCTGGGCAACCCCGGGCCCGGCTACGCCAAGAACCGGCACAACGTCGGTTTCCTGGTCGCCGACGAGCTCGCCCGGCGAGGCTCCGCCCGCTTCACCGCTCCCCGGGGGATGCGGGCCGAGGTGGCCGAGCTGCGACTCGGCCCGCCCGGCCAGGCCGATGCTCCGCGGTTGGTGTTGATCAAGCCGCGGACGTTCATGAACGACACCGGGGCGGCGGTCAAGAAGCTGCTCGGTTGGTACAAGCTCACCTCGGACCAGCTGGTCGCCGTGCACGATGAGCTGGACATCGACCCCGGCCAGATCCGGGTCAAGTTCGGCGGCGGTGACAACGGGCACAACGGTCTGCGGTCGATCCGCTCGGCGCTGGGCGCCGGGGACTACTTCCGGGTCCGGGTCGGCGTCGGTCGGCCGCCGGGTCGTCAGGACCCCGCCGACTTCTTGCTGTCGGACTTCTCCGCGCGGGAGCGGGAGGCACTGGGCGCGGAGGTCGCCCGGGCCGCCGACGCCGTCGAGTCGCTGCTGACCGACGGCCTGGAACGAACCCAGAGCCGATTCAACTCCTGACGTTCGTCGGGTGGTAGGCCTCCCCGGTACCCACCCCGGATGCCGAAACTCCGCTTTGGCGGGGAAACGGCGCTGTCGTACGGGTCGGGGAGGGGTCGGAACTCCGCTTTGGCGGGGAAACGTCGCCCCGTACGAGTCGGAACTCCGCTTTGGCGGGGAAACGTCGCCCGTACGAGTCGGACCGCTTCGGCGGGGAACGTCGCCGTACGAGTCGGAACTCCGCTTTGGCGGGGAAACGTCGCCCCGTACGAGTCGGAACTCCGCTTTGGCGGGGAAACGTCGCCCCGTACGAGTCGGAACTCCGCTTTGGCGGGGAAACGTCGCCCCGTACGAGTCGGAACTCCGCTTTGGCGGGGAAACGTCGCCCCGTACGAGTCGGAACTCCGCTTTGGCGGGGAAACGTCGCCCCGTACGAGTCGGAACTCCGCTTTGGCGGGGAAACGGCGCCCCGTACGAGTCGGAACTCCGCTTTGGCGGGGAAACGTCGCCCTGTCCGAGTCGGAACTCCGCTTCGGCGGAGAAACGGCGCAGGGTGCCAGGACGAGTGGCGCCAGCGGGCGGCGGAGAGCACCGCCAGGATGGACCCGTGACCACTCAGGAGCTGTCCGAGCACCACGACCTCCGTGCACCCGACGGCTCGGAGATCCGATTGGTGGGTGCCACGGCGGACGGCAGCATGGTGCACTGCACGCTCCAGGTCGGTGGCTGCACGACCGCGGTCCGACACCGGACGGTGCACGAGATCTGGCTCGTCGTCGACGGACGGGGTGAGCTCTGGCGCCGGGACCCGGGCGGGGCGCAGCACGTCACGGCGCTGGCGCCACGCGCCGTGGTCGACCTCCCGGTCGGTACCGGCTTCCAGTTCCGCAGCCTCAGCCCGGACCCACTCACGATCGTGATCATGACCACGCCCGCCTGGCCCGGTGCCGAGGAGGCGGTCGTGGTCGAGGGTCGCTGGCCGCCCACGGTGGTCGGCTGATCCCCGGATGTCGGCCGGGGCTTGTACGTTGGGTCGGTGACCCTCGCGGGACTCGTCGAACTGTTCAGCACCGACCCCACGATCGCCGAATCCATCGGTGACGCACGTTCGCGTACCGTTTCCGCGCTCGATCTGACCTCACCGCCGGCCATGCGGCCGCTCATCGCCGCGGCGCTGGCCGCCGATCGCGAGCGAGGCGGCGCCGGTCGACCGGTCCTGGTCGTCACCTCGACGTTCCGTGAGGCCGAGAGCGTCACCGCAGCACTCGCGTCGCTGATCGGTGAGGACGAGGTCGCCTACTACCCGGCCTGGGAGACGCTGCCGCACGAGCGGCTGAGCCCACGCTCCGACACCGTCGGCCGACGACTGGCCGTGCTGCGCCGGCTGGCCGGGAACGCCGAGGAGCCGGCACCCCGGATCATCGTCGCGCCGGTCCGCAGCGTGCTGCAGCCGCAGGTCAAGGGGCTGGCCGAGCTGACCCCGGTCCGGCTGGTGACCGGCGCCGACTACGACCTGGACCAGCTGGCGGCGGATCTGGTGAACGCGGCGTACGTCCGGGTGGATCTGGTCGAGCGGCGCGGCGAGTTCGCGGTCCGCGGTGGCATCGTCGACGTGTTCCCACCGACGGAGGAGCACCCGGTCCGGATCGACTTCTTCGGCGACGAGGTCGAGGAGATCCGCTACTTCACGGTGGCCGACCAGCGGTCCAGCGACGTCACCGTGAACGAGATCGTCGCCTCACCCTGCCGTGAGCTGCTGCTCACCGACGAGGTCAGGCAGCGGGCGTTCGCCTTGTCGGTCGAGCATCCCGAGCTGATCGAGATGCTGGACAAGATCGCCCAGGGTCACGCCGTCGACGGGATGGAGGCGTTGTCGCCCGCCCTCGTCGACGGGATGGAGCTGCTGGTCGACCTGCTGCCGCCCGACACCCACGTGCTGGTCTGCGACCCCGAGCTGGTCCGGGGTCGCGCCATCGACCTGGTGAAGGTGAGCGAGGAGTTCCTCAACGCGTCCTGGGCCGCCGCGGCCGGTGGCGGTCAGGCGCCGATCGATCTCGGGGCGTCCTCGTACCGGCCGCTGGCCGACGTCCGGCAGCGGGCGATCGAGCGCGGTCTGGCCTGGTGGACGCTGTCGCCGTTCAGTGCCGGACCCGACGGCGCTCCGGGAGGCCACGACACCTCCGGCGGCGGCTCGCAGGTCTACACCGACGACGGCGAGCTGGTCGACTTCTCGACCGCGGTCTCCACGGCGGGCGTCACCTCCCGGACCGTCGCCGGCCGGGCCGGTGACAGCTACCGCGGCGACACCGAGGCGGCGGCGCACGACATCGGCGAGCGGCTCAAGGCGGGCTGGCGGGTGCTGCTGACCGCGGAGGGTCACGGGCTGGCCGAGCGCATCACCGAGGTGCTGACCGAGCACGAGTACCCGGCCCGGATCGTGGAGCGTCTCGACGAGGCCCCGGTCGCCGGGATGGCGACCGTCGTCTGCGCCGACCTGCCGCACGGCTTCGTCGCCGACGCGATCGACTTGGCCGTCTTCACCGCCGGCGACCTCTCCGGCCAGCGCACCGCCGACAAGGCCAGCCGCAAGATGCCGGCCCGGCGGAAGAACCAGATCGACCCCCTCGAGCTCTCCACCGGCGACCCGGTGGTGCACAGCCAGCACGGCGTCGGCCGCTACGTGGAGATGACCCAGCGGCAGGTCGCGGGCGCCACCCGCGAGTACCTCGTGATCGAGTACGCGCCGTCGAAGCGGGGCCAGCCGGGGGACCGGCTGTTCGTGCCCATGGACGCCTTGGACCAGGTCACCCGCTACGTCGGCGGGGAGAACCCGACCCTGGACAAGATGGGCGGTGCCGACTGGGCCAAGCGCAAGGGCCGGGCCCGCAAGGCGGTCCGGGAGATCGCCGCGGAGCTGATCAAGCTCTACGCGGCCCGGCAGGCCACCAAGGGCTTCGCGTTCTCACCGGACACCACCTGGCAGCGCGAGCTCGAGGACGCCTTCAGCTTCGTCGAGACCCCGGACCAGCTCGCCGCCGTCGACGAGGTGAAGCGGGACATGGAGCAGGTCGTCCCGATGGACCGGCTGATCTGCGGCGACGTGGGCTACGGCAAGACCGAGATCGCGGTCCGGGCCGCGTTCAAGGCGGTCCAGGACGGCAAGCAGGTGGCGATCCTGGTGCCGACCACCCTGCTGGTGCAGCAGCACTACGCCACGTTCGCCGACCGGTACGCCGGCTTCCCGGTCAACGTCGCGCCGCTCAGTCGGTTCCAGAGCGACGCCCAGACCAAGGCGACCCTCGAGGGCCTCAAGGACGGCAAGGTCGACGTCGTGGTCGGCACCCACCGGCTGCTGAGCGGTGAGGTCGAGTTCGCCGATCTCGGACTGGTGATCATCGACGAGGAGCAGCGGTTCGGCGTCGAGCACAAGGAGCAGCTCAAGCGGCTGCGGACGGCCGTCGACGTGCTGGCCATGTCGGCCACCCCGATCCCGCGGACCCTGGAGATGGCCATCACCGGCATCCGGGAGATGAGCACCATCGCCACTCCGCCCGAGGAACGCCATCCGGTGCTGACCTTCGCCGGGCCGTACGACGAGGCGCAGCTGAGTGCCGCCGTCCGGCGCGAGCTGATGCGCGAGGGCCAGGTGTTCTATGTGCACAACCGGGTGCAGAGCATCGACAAGGTCGCCCGCAGGATCGCCGAGATCGTGCCGGAGGCCCGGGTGGTCACCGCGCACGGGCAGATGAGTGAACAACGGCTGGAACAGGTCATGGTCGACTTCTGGGAACGTCGCGCCGACGTGCTCGTCTGCACCACCATCGTCGAGGCCGGCCTGGACATCTCGACCGCGAACACGCTGCTGATCGAGCGGGCCGATCTGCTCGGCCTGTCCCAGCTGCACCAGCTGCGGGGCCGGGTCGGCCGGTCCCGGGAACGCGGCTACGCGTACTTCTTCTACCCGCCGGACAAGCCCCTGACCGAGACCGCGTACGACCGGTTGTCCACCATCGCGGCGCACACCGATCTGGGGGCCGGGATGGCGGTGGCGATGAAGGACCTCGAGATCCGCGGTGCGGGGAACATGCTCGGCGGCGAACAGTCCGGCCACATCGCCGACGTCGGCTTCGATCTCTACATCCGGCTGGTCGGCGAGGCGGTGGCCGACTTCCGGGGTGAGGACACCGAACCCGAACCCGAGATGCGGATCGAGCTGCCCGTCGACGCCCATCTGCCGGAGGACTACGTGGAGTCCGAACGCCTCCGGCTGGAGATGTACAAGCGGCTGGCCGAGGTCCGCAGCGCCGCCGACATCGACGCCGTGGTCGAGGAGCTCCGGGACCGGTACGGCGATCCGCCGGAGCCGGTGCGCAATCTGCTGGCGGTGGCCGACTTCCGACTGCACGCCCGGCAGGCCGGGCTCACCGAGATCGTCACCTCGGGGAACTACATCCGGTTCGCGCCGGCCGACCTGCCCGAGTCCCGGGTGCTCCGGTTGAAGCGGCTCTACCCGGGAGCCGTGATCAAGAACACCGCCAAGCTGATCCTGGTACCGCGACCGCGGGCCGCGACCATCGGCGGCGAGCCGCCGCGGGACGCGGAGCTGCTGAACTGGTGCAGCCAGGTCGTGACCGCCGTCTTCGGGGAATGAGGAGGAAGTCGTGAGCCTGACCCGCGGTGCCTGGAGTCACAGCCGGGACGTCAACTACCTCCGGGTGCTGGCCGGCGCCGGGTTCGACTGGCTGGTGCTGGACGCCCAGCACGGCAATCTCGACCGGGCCGGCCTGGTGGAGGTCGGCCGGGCGCTGAGCGACGTGGGTGCGCCGTTCGGGGTTCGGGTCGCCGGTTGCGACTTCACCGCTATCGGCGTGGCCCTGGACGCCGGCGCCTCGACCATCATCGTGCCGCAGGTCGACACGGTCGAGCAGGCGGCCGCTGCGGTCCGGGCCTGCTACTACCCGCCGCTCGGTGCCCGCAGCCGGGGCGAGTTCGCGGCGTTCTGGGGCGGTACGCCGCGGACCGTGCCCGAGGCCAACGACACGATCGTCTGCGGGGTGATGATCGAGTCCGCCACGGCCCTCGGCAACGTCGACGAGATCGCGGCCGTGCCCGGTCTCGACATGCTCTTCGTGGGTCCGCACGACCTCTCGCTCAGCCTCGGCATCGACGTCGCCGAGGTCACCGCTCCGAGCGGCCCGATGGAGCAGATCCGCCGCACGGCCGGTGCGCACGGGCTCACCCTGGGCGCCTTCGCCGGGGACGTGGACCGGGCCCGCGAGTTCGCCGCGGCGGGGGTGGAGTTCCTGGCGGTCGCGACCGACGCCGCCGTGGTGCGCCGCGGCGCCGCGGCCGTGCTGGCCGCACTGACGTAGGATCTCCGCGTGATTCGTGGGGTGGCAGGGAGTCTGAGCGGGCTCGGGCGCTGGGTCGCTCTGGTCGTGGTGGTGCTGGTGACCGCGGCCGGCTGTGCCGGGTTCCGGGGCGGCACGGTGGCCTACGTCGGCGACCAGACGATCAGCGAGGGCCAGCTCGACACCGCCGTCAGCGGGGTGGAGGAAACCCTGGAGGACGGGCAGCAGGTCGCCACCGACGCCGTGATCAACGTCCTCATCCACGGCGCCATCGCCGACCAGATCGCCGCGGCGAACCGGATCGTGGTCACCGACGCCCAGCGCGACAAGATCCTCGCGACGTCGAATCTCGCCCCGCTGCTGAAGATCCCGGCCGCGCGGGCCGTGGCCTACGACGCCGCGACGCAGCAGCTCGTGGCCACCAAGCTGGGCTCGCAGGCCTATCTCGACGCCGTGGCCAAGATCTCCGTCACCTTGAACCCGCGGTTCGGGGTCCTGAACACCACCGAGAAGACGATCATCGACGGCTTGTCCTCATCCCTCTCCCGCCCCACGTGAGCGATCCCGCCGGACGGCACCCGCAGCTGGACCGCCTGATCGCGGTGATGGACCGGCTCCGCGCCGAGTGCCCGTGGGACCGGGCCCAGACCCACGAGTCGCTGGTGCCGTACCTGGTCGAGGAGACCTGCGAGACGGTCGAGGCGATCGAGAGCGGAGACCCGCGCCATCTGCGGGAGGAGCTGGGCGACCTGCTGCTGCAGACGGTCTTCCACGCCAAGCTGGCCAGCGAGGCCCCGGACGGATTCGACATCGACGACGTGGCCGCCGGCATCGCCGACAAGCTGGTGGCCCGGCACCCGCACGTGTTCGCCGGCGAGCAGCCGCCGGAGGACCTGCACGGCGTCTGGGAGCAGCGCAAGGCACGCGAGAAGCAGCGCAGTTCCGCCGTCGACGGGATCCCCGAACAGCTGTCGGCACTGTCACGCGGCGCGAAGATCATCGGTCGGGCCCGCTCGCACCGGGTGCGCGTCGAGCTGCCGACCGAGGAGGTCACCGCCGAGGAGATCGGCACGCAGATCCTGGCGCTGGTCGCCCGCGGGCAGGCGCACGGGATCGACGCCGAGCAGGCCACCCGGACCGCCGTCCGCCGGCTGGAGTCGACCGTCCGGACGGCTGAGCGATCAGCGAGCGGGCCGCCTGAGGGCGGGCAGGGCTAGGAGCAGCTCGCCACGATGGTGCGGGCGATGGCCCGGTCGACCAGGTCGACGACCTGCTCCCGGGTCCGGCCGGGCTCGTCGTTCCACGCGGTCAGTCCCCGCAGTCGCGCGCGGCGCTCGTCGTGCGGGTAGGCCCGCCCCGGTGGGAAGGAACGGTGGCCCTGCGTCTCGTGCACGGCTTCGTACAACTCGTCGACGCAGTGCCAGACATCCGGCACGGTCGGGACCTGGTCCGGGTCATCCGCCATCCGCAGCAGGGTCCCCACCAGGCACGCGTGCAGCACGCCACCCTGGGCGGCGGCCGGTGCCGACACCAGGCTCAGGGCCTCGTAGCCACTGACCCGGCGGACCGCGCCGGTGTCGTGCCGGCTCGCGACGCTGAACCAGGCTCCCGACGTCCAGCCGTCCCGCAGCAGCGCGACCCGCGCCTGCTCGAGGGCGTAGCGGGTCCGGGCCAGCTGGGCCAGCCACGTCGCCCGGTGGTCGTCGGGACGGTCCGTCTCGGGTGCGAAGTCGGGTGCCGACGGGGGTTTGATCGCCGTCCAGACCCGCGTCAACAGCCGTCCGAGACCGGGCACCGAGCGCAGCAGCGGATCGGTGGGGAACTGGGTCATGGCGGTCACCTCCGGTCTGGTCTTGGTCGAGCATGCTCCCGCCGGGCGGCCGGCACAACAGCAGCGGCCCGGTGATGCGTAGTCGTTGCACAGCAGATCCGTAGCCGCTGCCGAGGAACTTGTCAGCGGGCCGGTGCACCATCGAGTCATGAGCACGTTGCACCTGAGCGACACCGTCTTCATCCGTCGCTGCGCCGCCGACGTCTTCGACTACGTCGCCGACTTCCGCCGCGCCACCGAGTGGCGCACCGAGGTGGTCGAGTCCACCATGACCCCGGCCGGTCCGCTGCGGCTGGGCAGCGTGCTGCACGAGGTGGCGGTGATCGCCGGCCGACGGGTGCGCACCGAGTCGGTGGTGGACGGCTACGACGAGCAGTACCGGTTCACCTTCCGGCACCGGTCGGGCCCGCTGCCGGTCCGCGGTGGATACACCGTGACACCGGCCGCCGGCGGTGCCGTCCTCCGCTACGACCTCGCCGTCGAGCTGTCGGGGGGCTGGGGGTTGCTGGCCCCGATCTTCCGGGTGACCGGGCCGCGGACCCTGGCCGCCTCCTTGGACGAGCTCCGGTTCCGGCTGGAGGCCGTGATCTCGAACCGCTCAGTGCTGACCGTCGCGAGTTGAGCGGCCCGCCAACGCGGCCGGCAGCACCCCGATCGCGATGATGACCACGGCGAAGCTGCCGGCCACCCACAGCGCCGGGCCCGGGCCGACGATCACGTCGAAGACCAGCAACACCGTGCCGACCAGCACCAACGCGACCCCGACGAGGGTGGCGGCGACGATGACGTGCGCCGTCTGCACCGTGACCCGCTTGCGATGCCGGCGGAACAGGCCGCGATGCATGGCGACCGGCGCGAGCGCGAGCGCGGTGGTCACGGCGGCGATCGAGATCAAGACCAGGTAGACCATCCGCTCGACGCCGTCGAGCTCGGCGAAGCGCGGCTGGAACGCGATCGCCAGCAGGAAACCGAACAGGATCTGGGTTCCGGTCTGGGTGACCCTGAGCTCTTGCAGCAACTCGTTCCAGTTGCGGTCGGAGCGCTCCGCCTCGGTCTCGTTCCGGCCGTCGTCCGGATCGACGTCGGCGGAGTCCCGCGGCGCGCGTCCGTCTTCCATCTGGGCAGGATATGACCCATGCCTGGGGCCCTGTTTCCGTCGTGGGTGCTGATCCGGCAACGATTCCGCGCCGAGGGACCGCAGGTGCTGCGGATCCTCGTGGCCGCGGCCTCGAGCTGGCAGCTCTGCGTCTGGCTGGGCGCCACCGCTCCGCCGGTGTTCGCGGTGGTCGTGCCGTTGGTGGCTCTGCGCGACCACCCGTACTCCGCCTTCAACCTGTCCGTCGACCGGATGATCGGCGTCCTCGGCGGTGTGCTGCTCGCCGAGGCGATGGTGCAGCTGTTCGGCATCTCGCTGCTCACCGTCACGGCGGTGTTGGCGATCGGGCTGTCGGTGGGTGTCGTGCTGCGGGTCGGTACGGCGCTGAACGTGCAGATCGCCGTCTCCGCGATGCTGGTGTTCGCCAGCGCGGATCCCGACGGCTACGCCTTCGCCCGGATCTGGGAGACCGCGGTCGGTGCCGCCGTCTGCATCGTGTTGTCGCCGCTGCTGCTGCCACCCGACGCCCGCCGGAGCTTCGAGGCCGCACTCGAGGCGGTGACCGGTGCGCTGGCCGACCAGCTGGCGGCCTTGCGCACTCTGGTGGACGAGCCACCCGACGGCGCGCTCGATCACGCGGCCCTGGCCGAGCTGAGCAGTCGGGCCGTACGGACCGAGGAGGCCGCCCGCGGGCTGCCGGAGACCCTGGTGGCGGCCGAGCGCGCGGTGCGGCACAACCCGCTGCGGCGCGGCGACGTGCCACGCCTGGCCCGCCACACCGAGGTGGTGTCACTGGCCACCGAGGTGGCCCGGATCGAACGGCTGCTGCTCGAGGAGGTGCTCGACCTGTCGACCCGGCCCGACCTGCACCAGGTCTGGCCGGACTTCCGGGAGCCGATGCTCCGGGTGCTGGAGCCGGCCGAAACCGGCGTGCGGATCCGACTCGTCGAGAACCGCACCGACGATCAGCTGGCGGCGCTGTGCGCTGCGGGCGACGCCGAGATCCTGCGCTGGCGCGAGCTCGACCCCCGACCGATCGCCGCGGTGATGCGGCGGCCGCTGCGCCGGCTGCTCGACGTGCTGGGTGGCGGTCCGCGGCGGCCGCTCGACCTCGACGACCCGGGAAAGCCCTGAGCCGACCCCGTTTTGTGGATCGACGGCCGGACGCGGGACTTAGGCTCTCGCCATGACGCACGCGGACTTCCGGGAGACCCGGCGGGAGACGGAGGCCGCGCTGGCCGCCCGGGCCGAGCTGGGGCCGGAGTACCACGACGAGATCGCCGCCGGGCTCGCCGAGCGGATCGAACAGCTGGCCGCCTTCCGGACCGCCGAGCTGCGCCGGGCGGCGGAGCAGGACGACCACGACGACGCGATGGCGCGGTCGGCGCAGACCCAGCGGTTCGCCCTCGGCATCGTCTCGCTGGGCGCCGGGGTGCCGATCACCGCCATCGCCGCCACCAACGTGACACCGGGGCTGCTGGGCGTGCTGGTGGGTTGGGCCGGGATCGTCGGGGTCAACGTCGCGTACGCCTGGGGCAGCCGCCGTCGGCGCCGCTGAGCCGATTCCTCGACGCCGCACACCGACCGCTGGAAATCATCCGACCGCGCCCGTGCCTCGGGCATCCGGCCCGACGGCGCCGATAGGGTGGCGGTGACCGAAGCGGTCCCGGCCGGGACCACCAATCGCACCGAAAGGCAGCGTCTCGACGTGGCAAGTATTGAGTTCATCGGCGCTCGCGAGATCCTCGACTCCCGCGGCAACCCGACCGTCGAGGTCGAGGTCATCCTCGACGACGGATCCGAGGGCCGCGCGGCGGTTCCGTCCGGCGCCTCGACCGGTGCCTTCGAGGCGGTCGAGCTGCGCGACGGGGATGCCCGGTACGGCGGCAAGGGCGTCGGCAAGGCCGTTCTCGGCGTGATCGACCAGCTCGGCCCCGAGCTGGTCGGCTACGACGCCAGCGAGCAGCGGCTGGTCGACCAGGCCATGCTCGATCTCGACGGCACCGAGAACAAGTCCAAGCTCGGCGCCAACGCCATCCTCGGCGTCTCGCTGGCCGTGGCCCACGCGGCGGCCAACTCGGCGGAGCTGCCGCTCTACCGCTACGTCGGCGGGCCCAACGCCCACGTGCTGCCGGTGCCGATGATGAACATCGTCAACGGCGGAGCGCACGCCGACTCCGACGTCGACGTCCAGGAGTTCATGATCGCCCCGATCGGCGCCGCCACCTTCCGCGACGCCCTCGAGATGGGTGCCGCGGTCTACCACGCGCTCAAGTCGGTGCTGAAGAAGCAGGGCCTGTCCACCGGCCTGGGCGACGAGGGCGGCTTCGCCCCGAACCTGCCGGCCAACCGCGCCGCGCTCGAGCTGATCTCCACCGCGGTCGAGCCGCCGGTCTCAAGCTGGGCACCGACATCGCGCTGGCCTGCGACGTGGCGGCCACGGAGTTCTACGACAACGGCGTCTACACCTGGGAAGGCCGGCCGAAGTCCGCCGGAGGAGATGACCGCGATCTACGAGGACTGGATCAACGACTTCCCGATCGTCTCCATCGAGGACCCGCTGGCCGAGGACGACTGGGCCGGCTGGAGCGGCTTGATGGCCAAGATCGGCGACAAGGTCCAGGTGGTCGGCGACGACCTGTTCGTCACCAACGTCACCCGGCTGCAGCGCGGCATCAACGAGAAGGCGGCCAGCGCGCTGCTGGTCAAGGTCAACCAGATCGGCTCGCTGACCGAGACCCTGGACGCCGTCGACCTCGCGCACCGGGCCGGCTTCGCCTGCATGATGAGCCACCGCTCCGGCGAGACCGAGGACACCACGATCGCCGACCTCGCCGTGGCCACCAACTGCGGTCAGATCAAGTCCGGCGCACCGGCGCGGACCGACCGGGTGGCCAAGTACAACCAGCTGCTGCGGATCGAGGAGGACCTGGACGACGCCGCCCGCTACGCCGGCGCCTCCGCCTTCCCGCGGTTCAACGCGGCGCAAGGGGCCTGATGCCGGCGGGTCCGCGGTCGACCTCCCGCCCGGGTGCCGGTCCCGGGTCGGGGTCGTCCGCGTGCCCGGAGCCGGCCACGGGCCGAGGCGGCGGCAGGACACCGCGACGCCCGAGATCGCCGATGTTGCCGCGGCGCCCCGGTCGACGCCGGAGCCGGACGCTGCGGCCGACCGTTCCCGCGGGCTCTCCGTCCGCGGTCGACGCTCCAGCGTCACCACCCGGGCCATCGCGCTGGCCGTGGTGCTGTTGATCCTGACCATCTCGTACGCCAGCTCGCTGCGGATCTACTTCGCCCAGGCGCACGAGATCGCCGCGACCCAGACCGAGATCGCCGACCGGCAGCAGCAGATCGCCGAGCTGCAGAGCGCAGCTGGCCCGGTGGGACGACCCGGCGTACGTCAAGCAGCAGGCCCGGGAACGGCTGGGCTGGGTGGTGCCGGGCGAGACCGGCTTCCGGGTCGTCGGTCCGGACGGCAAGCCGCTCGGCGGCGGATCGGAGATCGGCAAGCCGCCCGGCACCGCCGATCGCCGCCCCAGCGCGTGGTGGCAACGGTTGTAGGGTTCGCTGGAGACCGCCGACAAGCCCGCTCCCACCGCCGCGACGAAGAAGCCGTCGGACAAGCCGATCACCAAGGACACCGAACCCCGCTGATCCATGGCTGACACCCCGCCCGACGCCACCGCCGGACGCGTCCCCGCGCCGGACCGCGGCCGATCCGCTGACCGAGCCCCTGACCCCGGCCGACGAGGCGATCGTGGCCGCCCAGCTGGGCCGGCCGCCGCGGGACGTCGCCGGCCGTCGCCCACCGGTGTCCGTGCGGCAAACCGGCCGTGGTGGCCACCGAGCCGCGACTCGCGGACGGCACCCCGTTCCCGACCACGTTCTACCTGACCTGCCCGACCGCGGTGGCCCGCTGTTCGCGCCTCGAGGCCAGCGGCATGATGGCCGACATGACCAACCGGCTGCGAACCGAACCCGCGCTGGCGGACCGCTACGCCGCGGCGCACCGCAGCTACCTGGCGGCCCGGCAGCAGCTGGGCGACGTCGCCGAGATCGCCACGGTGAGCGCCGGCGGGATGCCGGATCGGGTCAAGTGCCTGCACGCCCTGGTCGGCCACGCACTGGCCGCCGGTCCCGGGGTGAATCCGCTCGGTGACGAGGCGCTGGCCGAGATCGGGCCGTTCTGGGAATCGCCCTGCCTGGCGGGACGATGACCGGCACGGGCAGGGACGTGGTGGCCGCCATCGACTGCGGCACCAACTCGATCCGGCTGCTGGTCGCCGAACGAGGTGACGACGGCCGACCGCGGGAGCTCGACCGGCGGATGCAGATCGTCCGGCTCGGGCAGGGCGTCGACGCGACCGGCACCTTCCACCCCGACGCGCTGGCCCGCACCTTCGCCGCCACCGACGGCTACGCCGACGTGATCCGGACCTTCGGGGTCGACGCCGACCGAGTGCGGTTCGTGGCCACCTCCGCCGCGCGGGACGCCGGGAACCGGGACGAGTTCTTCGCCGGCATCCGGTCCCGGCTGGGCGTGGCCCCCGACATCATCAGCGGCGAGGAGGAAGCCAGGCTGTCGTTCTCCGGTGCCGTCCGCGGCGTCGACGCCGGACCGGGTCTGGCGCTGGTGATGGACATCGGCGGTGGCTCGACCGAGCTGATCCTGGGCCGGGACGGCGTGGTGGAGCACGCCGTGTCGCTCGACGTCGGATCCGTCCGCCTCACCGAGCGGTTCCTGCGGACCAACCCGACCCCACGCCCGCACCGGGCCGAGGCGGAGGCGTACGTCGACGGTCTGCTCGACCAGATGCTGACCGAACGCGGCATCGACCTGGCCCGCGCCGAAACGTGGATCGGGGTCGCCGGCACGATGACCACGCTGGCAGGGGTCTATCTCGGCCTGGCCAGCTACGACCGCAGCCGGGTGCATGGCGCCGTCTTGGCGGTGGCCGGGTTGGACGGCCTGCTCGATCAGCTCGCCGCCATGACCGTCGACCAGATCACCGCGATCCCCTCGATGCATCCCGGCCGCGCCGACGTGATCACCGGTGGCGCCCTGGTGGCCAGCCGGGTCGCCCGACGGGTGTCGGTGAGTGAGCTGGTCATCAGTGAATCCGACATCTTGGACGGGATCGCGATGGAGCTGCTGGCATGACGACCGCGCCGACGAGTCTCGCGGTCACCGTGGTCGGCCACGACCGGCCGGGGATCATCGCCCGGACCGCCGCCGCGCTCGCCGACTGCGGCATGAATCTCGAGGACTCCTCGATGACGTTGCTGCGGGGCCACTTCGCGATGACGCTGATCTGCACCGGCGCCGCCGACGTCGCCGCTGTCGAGGCCGCGCTCGCCGACCTCTCGGACGGGTCGCTGGCGGTGGATGTCCGGGAGGTACCGGCCGAGCCGGCGGCGACTGCGGCCGGACCCGGCTACCTCATCACCGTGCACGGCGCGGACCGGCTGGGGATCGTCGCCCGGTTGACCGGCGTGGTCGCCGCGGCCGGCGGCAACATCACCGACCTGAGCACCCGGCTGGCGGGTGAGCTCTACGTGCTGATCGCCGAGGCGGAGCTGCAGCCCGGCTCCGATCCGGCGCTGCTCGGCTCCCGGTTGGCGGAGGCGGCCGCCGAGCTGGGCGTCGACGTCAGCCTGCGACCGGTCGAGCGCGACGACCTGTGACGCACCGGTGACGAAGTGGTGATCACCCGGTGATCGACCCCGGATCGCTGCCGGGCGGGGTCGTCCGCCCGGTGCTGCCGGCTCCTGCGGCGGTGCTGTCGCGACCCGGGGCGACCGTGGACCCGGCCGATCCGGAGGTCGTCCAGCTGTGCGCCGACCTGGTGGCGACCATGCGCGTCTCCCCGGGTTGCGTCGGCCTGGCCGCACCGCAGCTCGGCGTCTCCGCGCAGGCGTTCTGCGTCGACGTCACCGGGCACCCCAAGGCCAAGACGGTGCACGGGCTGGTGGTGCTGCTGAATGCGGAGGTGGTCGAGGCCAGCCGCAACGAACGGTCCCGCGAGGGGTGCATGTCGGTACCCGACCTGACCGGAGACGTGAAGCGCGCCGGCCGGGTGCTGATCCGGGGGCAGCTGCCGGGTACGGGACAGTCGGTCGAGATCGCGACCGACGCCTTCGAGGCCCGGGCGTTCCAGCACGAGATCGACCACTGCGCCGGGTTATTGTTTCTCGACCGGGTGGCGGGAGCGCATGCCATCCATGCCCGGAAGGTCTATCTCGACCCCCGCTCCTGAGCGTGTCAGCACCCGGTGGGCCCCCGTAGCCCAATGGCAGAGGCAGGCGGCTTAAACCCGCTCCAGTATGGGTTCGACTCCCATCGGGGGCACCCCTGATCGACCCTGACCAACCCCGACCGGCGGTCTCTCAGCCTCTTCCCAGCTGCGGAACATCGGTTCGGTAGGTGTTGTTGGATAGAATCGAGGCGCACCAGTGTGGTGCGTGATATCTCAGGAGGACATCAATGTTGCGAAGTTCGAACCCCATCCTCTCCAAGCAGGATGCGTTCACGCCCGCAGCACCGCAGCAGAATTCGTACAACCAGTACAACCCCTACGGTCAGCCGTCCAACGTGCAGGACCCGTACGCGCAGCCGCAGTACGGCCAGCCGCCCGCAGGATTCGGCCCCGGCCAGGCGCCGGCGCAGGCGCCCGAGGGGCGGATGACGTTCGACGACGTCATCACCAAGACGGCCGCTGTGATGGGCCTGCTGGTCATCTCGGCCGCGCTCTCGTGGATGTTCATCCCGGCTCCGGCGGTCTACCCCGCGATGATCATCTCGGCGCTGGTCGGCTTCGGCGCCGTGCTGCTGGTCTCGTTCCGGCGCAACATCTCCCCGCCGCTCGTGTTCGCCTATGCGGCGATCGAGGGCGTCTTCATCGGCATGCTGAGTCAGATCTTCGAGAGCATGTTCCCGGGGATCGTGGCGCAGGCGGTGCTCGGCACGTTCGTGGCGGCTGGCATCACCTTGGCGGCGTACAAGTTCTTCAACATCCGGGTCACGCCGAAGTTCCAGAAGGTCGTCATCTTGTCGACCATCGCCTTCGCGGGTCTGATGCTGGTCAACTTCTTGTTCGCGGTCTTCACCGGCGGCGCCGGCATCCGGGGCGGCCTCACCGGTGCGGTGAGCCCGTTGATGATCGGTATCTCGGCGATCGCGATCATCTTGTGCGTGCTGAACCTGATCCTCGACTTCGACTACATCGAGAAGGGCGTCGCGATGGGCGCTCCGGCCAGTGAGTCCTGGCGCGGCGCCTTCGGGCTCACCGTCACCATGGTCTGGCTCTACATCGAGATCCTGCGGATCCTGTCGTACCTGCGACGCTAGATCCTCGGTTCGAAGAGACCGCCCGTCCCCGACCGGGGGCGGGCGGTTTTGTCTTCTCGTTCGCGTCGGTAAGCGGAGCGCCGGGCTCGGTCTGCACGCCCTCGTCGAGCAAACACGCTTTTCTCGCTCGTCGTCCAGACGGAAGCCCGAGCGGACGGCGCGCAGCGAGCGCGAGCGACAAAGCCAGTAGATTGCGCGGGTGAGCGACCTCGCCGGCACCCTGATCCAGAACCGGTCCCGCATCCACGAGATCGCGGTGGTGCTGGCTCGGTACGGCTTCGGCACGCTCGCCGCCCAGGCGGCCACGGCGGCGGCGGGCGGCGGCGCCCCCTGGATCCCGGAGCGGCTGTTGGCCCGGATGGTCGATCCGGCGGTGACGGCCATGACGACCGGAGAGCGGGTCCGGGCCGCGCTCACCGAGCTGGGTACGACCTTCGTCAAGTTCGGCCAGATGCTGTCGCAGCGGCCCGACCTGGTCGGCCCCGAGATCGCCGGCGAGCTGGCGGGGCTGCAGACCGACGTGCCGGCCGATCCGCCCGGGCTGGCCGAGCGGAGAGTCGCCCGCGAGCTGGGCCGCCCGTTGCACGAGGTGTTCGCGAGTTTCGAATCGGTGCCGCTGGCGTCCGGCTCGGTGGCCCAGGTGCACCGGGCGTCGCTGCTCGACGGCACCGCGGTCGTGGTGAAGGTTCTGCACGACGGCGCGGATCACCGGGTGCTGTCCGACCTCGAGCTGATGCACGCGCTCGTCGGCTACCTGGAGAAGATGGACCACGAGCTGGCGCAGTACCGGCCGGCCGCCATGGTGGCCGAGTTCGAGACGATGATGCGGGCCGCGATCGACTTCCGGGTCGAGCTCAGCTCGCTGCAGCGCTTCGAGCTGAACTTCGCCTCCGAGCCGGACCTGGTCATCCCGGCCCCGTACCCCGAGGAGTCCGGTCGCGGCGTCTTGACGATGCAGCTGATCGAAGGCCATCTGATCAGTTCCCGCGCCGACCTGACCGAGGCCGGCTTCGACGTCGACGCGTTGGTCCGACGGATGCTCGACGCCTACCTGGAGATGCTGTTCCGGGACGGGCTGTTCCACGCCGATCCTCATCCCGGCAACTTCCTGCTCGAGGTGCCGAACCGGATCGCCTTCCTCGACTTCGGCGATGTGGGCCGGCTGACGTCGGCCCGCCGGCGCCAGATCGAGGACCTGATGCTGGCCGTCGGGATGCGCGACGCCGACAGCCTGACCGACGCCCTCATCGCGATCTGCCACGCGCCGCCGACCCTGGACCGGGAACGGTTCGGCGCCGACGTCGACCAGTGGATGACCCGCTACCTGACCGCGGGCATGGGGGAGTTCGACGTGGCGGGAATGATCTCCCACGGCGCCGCGATCCTGCACCAACACCACCTGCACCTCCCGAGCGACCTCGTGCTGGTCTTCCGGGTGCTGGTGCGCCTGCAGGGGCTGGCGCAGAGCCTCGAGGTGACGACCTCCGTCGGGGACGCGCTGCAGCCGTACCTGAGCGAGTTGCTGCAGCACCGGTTCGACCCTCGCCGGATCGCCCAGGACGCGCTGCGGACGCTGCGCGGCTGGGACCGGTTGATGCAGGACCTGCCCGACGACGTACGCAGCGTCGTCCACCAGCTCAGTCGCGGCGAGGTGGCGGTCGATCTGCGTCTGCACGACCCGGACCGGGTGATGGACCAGCTGGTCGACGGTCTGGTCGCCTCGAGCTCCCTGCTCGCCGCGGCGCTGCTCTGGTCGCGCCGGGCGGACCCGGTGCTGCGCGGCATCTCGATCCCCGGTGCGGTGACCGCGGTGGTCGGCGTCGGCACCTGGATCCGGCTGGTCCGGGCCCGTCGCGAACGCCGCCGCGACGGCTTGACCCGCACCATCGAGCTGGCCAGGACCGTGCGCCGGGTGGTGCCGAGGAGGACTCCGCCCGCACCCTGACCGCAGCGCCCGGTGGGCCCACTACCCTCGGGCCATGGAGTACGTGGACTCGCTCATCGACCTGGTCGGCAACACCCCGCTGCTCACAGCTGTCGCGGGTCACCGAGGGCGCCAAGCCGCTGATCCTGGCCAAGGTGGAGTACCTCAACCCGGGCGGCTCGGTGAAGGACCGGATCGCGGTCAAGATGATCGAGGCCGCCGAGCGGGAGGGCTTGCTCAAGCCGGGCGGCACCATCGTCGAGCCGACCAGCGGCAACACCGGCGTCGGGCTGGCCATCGTGGCCCAGGCCCGGGGCTACCAGTGCGTCTTCGTCTGCCCGGACAAGGTCAGCGAGGACAAGCGCAACGTGCTGGCCGCGTACGGCGCCCGGGTGGTGGTCTGCCCGACCGCCGTCGAGCCGGATCACCCCGAACTCCTACTACTCGATCTCCGACCGGCTGGTCCGCGAGATCGACGGGCGCCTGGAAGCCCGACCAGTACTCCAACCCGAACAACCCGGCCAGCCACTACGAGACGACCGGCCCCGAGATCTGGCGCCAGACCGAGGGCCGGATCACCCACTTCGTGGCCGGGATCGGCACCGGCGGCACCATCAGCGGCACCGGTCGCTACCTCAAGGAGGTCTCCGGCGGGCCGGGTCCAGGTGATCGGCGCCGACCCCAGCGGCTCGGTCTACTCCGGCGGCGCCGGCCGGCCCTACCTGGTCGAGGGGGTGGGCGAGGACTTCTGGCCGGCCAACTACGACCCGGGCGATCTGCGACCGGGTGATCGAGGTCTCCGACGCCGACTCGTTCGCGATGACCCGCCGGCTGGCCCGCGAGGAGGCGCCTGCTGGTCGGCGGCTCCTGCGGCATGGCCGCCGCGGCCGCGCTCCGGCTGGCCGAGGAGCTCGACGACCCGGACGCGGTGATCGTGGTGCTGCTGCCCGACTCCGGCCGCGGCTACCTGACCAAGATCTTCAGCGACGCCTGGCTGACCCGCTACGGGTTCGCCGCCCGCCCGACGACGTCCGTCCGGGTGGTCGGCGACGTGCTCCGGGAGAAGTCCGGCGACCTGCCGTCCCTGGTGCACACCCATCCCAGCGAGACCATCGCCGAGGCGGTCGCGATCCTGCGCGAGTACGGGGTCTCGCCAGATGCCGGTGGTCCGGGCCGAGCCGCCGGTGATGGCGGCCGAGGTGGTCGGCTCGGTCAGCGAGCGCGGGCTGCTCGGGGCGCTGTTCGCTCGCACGGCGGGCCCGGCCGACGCGGTCGAGACGGTGATGGAGGCCCCGCTGCCGATGCTCGGCGCGACCGAGCCGGTGGCCAAGGCCGTCGAGGCTGCTGGTCGACGGCGACGCGCTGCTGGTGCTGGACGACGGCAAGCCGGTCGGCGTGCTGACCCGCCAGGACCTGCTCGGCGACATCGGCTGACCCTGGGCCGAAGCTCGGCCGTACGCGGGGGATCCCACTACGCGTCAGCCGACATGGCGAGGGGAGCGGGGTGCTCGGATTGGGTGTCGGCGCCGACGCGGGCGGGGGCCTTGGATTCCTAGTGTCGTCCTCACGACATCCGATACCAGGAGGACACCATGACGGTCACCGACCAACCCAGCACCACCCCGATCACCGCCACCGAGGCGGACCGGGCGCTCAAGACCAAGCACGCCGCGATGTGGGCCAGCGGGAGCTATCCGCGCGTGGTCGATGAGCTCGTCGGAGCCCTCGGAGGCGTCCTCGTCGACGCGGTCGACATCCAGCGGCACCAGCGCGTGCTGGACGTCGCCGCCGGCACCGGCTCCAGCGCCATTCCCGCCGCTCGCCGCGGGGCCCGGGTCGTCGCCACCGACCTGACCCCCGAGCTGCTCGCGGTCGGGGAGACGGCGGCCGCGGCCGAGGACCTGTCGATCGAGTGGGCCACCGCCGACGCGGAGGCACTGCCGTACGAGGACGCGGCGTTCGACACGGTCATCTCGTGCATCGGGGTGATGTTCGCACCCCACCACCAGGTGGCTGCCGACGAGCTGCTCCGGGTCTGTCGGCCGGGCGGCACGATCGGGGTGCTGAGCTGGACTCCCGACGGCTTCGTCGGCCAGATCTTCGCCACCATGAAGCCGTACGCCCCGCCGCCCCCGCCCGGCGCCTCGCCCGCGCCGCTGTGGGGCCGGGCCGATCACGTACGCAGCCTGTTCGGCGACCGGGTGAGCGCCCTGGTGGCCCACCAGCAGACGCTGCGCACCGATCGGTTCGCCTCGGGGGCGGAGTTCCGGGACTTCTTCAAGGCGAACTACGGTCCGACCATCTCGGTCTACCGGTTCATCGCCGACGACCCGGAGAAGGTGGCGGCGCTCGACGCCGATCTGGCCGCGCTGGGGGAGCGCTACCTCGAGGCCGACCAGACGATGGCCTGGGAGTACCTCCTGGTCACCGCCACCCGCGTCTGAGCGGCCGGAACCGATCAGCCGGAACCGATCAGCCGTACCGCTCGCTGAGAATGGCCCGCCAGCCGGGAGTCCAGTCCACCCTGGACCACTCGGCGGGCGGGACCCAGCGAGCGGCTGCGGTCGTGCCGCCGGTGTCGAGCACCTGCGGCTCGGTCGGCTCCGCGCAGCCGGCCCGGTACACCAGCCGGACGGCATGGAAGTCCTCCAGCCCACCCCGGGGGCTGCGGCCGATCCAGTGCGAGGTCTGGACGGTCTCCAGACCCTCCAGGGTGACGACCTGGGCCGTCTCCTCATAGACCTCGCGCAGCACTCCGGCCACCGGCTCCTCGCCCTCGTCGAGGCCACCGCCCGGCATCCCCCACCGGCCGGCGACGGCGGTCAGGTCGGAGTACTGGGTGGCGAGCAGACCTCGGCGCGACGACACCAACGCGTACGCCGCGACCCGCTGCCGTGGTTCGGGTCGCTCCCCGTCCGCCATGATCAGGTCGCGATCCCGCCCGGCAGTGCCACGTCGCGGTGCCGCTTCGTCGTGCACGGGCCGGACCGCGACCTCCAGGTCGAGTTCGCCGTCGCTGCTGCGCTGGGCCCGCAGCGCCCGCACCATCACGTACCCGGCGTCCCAGACCACGACCTCGGGGGTCTGGCCGTGCGGCAGCGACGTCTGGAACACGACCTGATCGTTGTCGTCGCGACCCACGATCCGCATCAGGACCTCGCGGTGACGACCCAGGTGGCCGTGGCGAGCGGGAGTCCGGCTCCGTCGTGCCGCGCCCGGGCCAACCCGACGAGCGCCTGCCTGACCTCCGCGACGACCTCGACCGGCTGACCGGTCAGGACCGAGTCGACGGCTCCGCCCTTGAGGAGTGAGTCGGCCACGTGCTCCGGGTCGCCCGGACCACCGACGTAGACGGGGCGTCGATCCGAGGAGAACTCGACCTGCCGCCAACCGGCGCCCGCCAGCAGCGCCCCGACGGTGTCGGGATCGCTGAGGCTGAACGGGCCGGTGCCGTCGGCGATCGGCGGGCCGTGGCTGACCCCGAGCCGATCCAGCGTCGCCAGGGTCGCCTCCAGGGGGATCCAGAAGAAGTCGATCTCCCCCCGTCGCTGCCAGACGGTCATGACCAGCCGGCCACCGGTCCGCGACGCCCTGGCGAGGTTGCCGAACGCGGCGGCCGGATCGGCGAAGAACATCGTCCCGAACCGGGAGATGACCACGTCGAAGACGTCGGTGCCGAAGTCGTGGGTCTGCGCGTCGGCCACCAGCCACTCGATCGCCGGTCGGGTGTGTCGACTGCGCGCAGCCTCGATCATGCTGACCGACACGTCGTTGCCCACCACCCGGCCGGTCTCCTCGAGCGCCGCGGTGTGTCCGCCGACGTCGGGTGCGACGAGCCCGGCCGCCCGGACGGTGGTGACCCCGGATCCGCAGCCCACGTCGAGCACGACCTCACCGGGTACCAGCCGCGCGTGCTCGAACAACGCGTCCGAGACGGGCTCGAGCTGGCGTTCCCGCGCGTCGATGTCGCTGAGCCACGCGCGTGATCGCTCCTCGTCCCATGCGCCGGCGCTGAGTCCGTTCGGACTGCTCGGCTCCGTCATCGCACCTCCATCGGTCATCGCCGCTCCATCCGGGTCTCGGGGGTCGGCTCCGGCTCGGCATCCAGCTGACCGTCCAGCTCGCCGTCCAGGTAGCGCTGCAGCACCGGGCCGAGGGTGGCGACCAGGTCGTCGGCCGACTGCCCGGTGAGGGCCGGGAGCTCGAGCAGGTAGCGCCCGACGATCACCCCGAGCAGGGTGGTGGCCACCAGGCCGGCTCGCCGCTCGGCCTCGGCCGGCTCCGGCCGACCAACGACCAGCTGGCCGAGCACCTCGACGCTGAGGAACTCCACCAGCGGCCGGGTCATGGCCGGATCGCTCAGCGCGGCCCGCAGCGCCGCCACCAGCGCCGTCTGCTGGTCGGAGTCCCAGGTACGGAGCAGCGTGGTCAGCAGCCGTGGTCCGAAGGTCCGCTTGTCGCCGGCGGCCACCTCGGTGATCAACGCGGGCGGGTCGATCGGCAGCGCCACCGTGGCCAGGAACAGGGCGCGTTTGCTGTCGAAGTAGTGGTGGATCAGCGCCGGGTCGACGCCGGCGGCCGCGGCGATGCCGCGCATCGACGTACCCGCGAAACCCTTGCCGGCGAACGACTCGCGCGCCGCGGTCAAGATGACGCCGCGGGTGTCGGGTCGCCCCGGCCGACGCCCGGAGCGCTCGCCCGACCGCCGGCCGCGGGATGCATGCGCCACCGGCCCAGGATCACACAGTTAGGTTGGCTCTGTGATCTCCGGACTGGCCGTGGTGGTGATGGTGCTCGCCGGCGGGTCCATGATCTGGGGATTGATCACGGCGGTGATCAAGAAGCCGCCGGGGGCGGCGCAGCTGATCTTCGCCGCGGTGGTCGAGCTGGCGGCACTGGTCCAGGCGGTCGTCGCCCTCGTGCAGCTCGGATCGGGCTTCCGGCCGGCGGAGTTCGGCACCACGATCGGCTACCTGATCGTGTCGGTGCTGTTGATCCCGGTGGCCTGGTTCTGGGCCAACAACGAGCGCACCCGCTACTCCGGCGTCGTGCTGGCGGTCGCGGCGGCGGGCCTGCTGGTGATGACGTCCCGGCTGCTCAGTCTGTGGGTCCCGGCCGGATGAGGACCAACTCCGGTCCGGGCCGGGTGCTCGTCGCGGTCTACGCGGTCTTCGCCATCGCCGCCACGGCCCGCGCCACGGTGCAGTTGATCACGCGCTTCGCGGAGGCTCCCACCGCCTATCTGCTCTCCGCCGCCGCCGCGGTGATCTACGTCGTCGCCACGATCACGCTGGCCCGAGGCACGAGGACCTCCCGGTACGTCGCGCTGGCCGCGATCTCGGTCGAGCTGCTCGGGGTGCTGACCGTCGGCGCCCTCAGCCTGCTCGACCCTCAGGCGTTCCCGCGGGCGACGGTCTGGTCCGGCTTCGGGATGGGGTACGGCTTCGTACCGCTGGTGCTGCCGGTGCTGGGTCTGCTGTGGCTGTGGCGGACCCGGCCGGGCCGGTCCGACTCGCCGGAGACGTCGGACCCGCCGCCGGACACATCGAACCCGCCGGACTAGCGGCCGCCCCAGCTCCAGGACGGACCCTCGAACCGCCCCTGCCCGTCGACCCCGGTCTCGCCCAGGTCCTTGGCCAGCTCGATCGAGGTCGCGCCGGCCGCGCCACGCAGTGCGTCGGCCAGCGGCCGGGCGTGGGTGATCACCATCAGCTGGCTGCGTTCGGCCGCCGTCACCATCAACCGGGCCAGCGGGGCCAGCAGCTCGGGGTGCAGGCTGGTCTCCGGTTCGTTCAGCACCATCAGCCCGGGCGGGCGCGGGCTCAGCAACGCCGCGATCAACAACAGGTAGCGCAGGGTCCCGTCGGACAGCTCGGCGGCCGACAGCGGTCGCAACAGGCCGGGACCGTGCAGCAACAGGTCGAAGCGGCCGCGACTGATCTCCACCGACACCCGGCTCCCGGGGAAGGCGTCGTCGACCAGGGCAGCCAGCGCCGCGCGGTCGCCGATCTCGACGATCGTCTGCACCGCCGCGGCGAGGTCGCGGCCGTCGCCGTCGAGCACGGGTGTCCACGTCCCGATCTGCGCCTGCCGGGCCGGCGCGGTGACATCGGTGCGGAAGTGGTCGTAGAAGCGCCAGGCGCGGATCTGAGCGCGGACCTCGAGCAGCTCGGGCGCCTGCCGGGGGTCGGAGATCTCCGTCAGCATCGACTCGTAGCTGGGTAGGTCCGAGGTCAGGATCTCCCAGCCGCCGTCGGTCCGGATCTGTGCCAGCGGGCCGGAGCGGCGGGCGACCATGGTGCCGGGGCGCATCACGTCCCCGACCCAGATCAGCTCGCGCTTGATCTCCGGATCCAGGGCGAAGGCCGACGCCGACGGCTGCGGAACACCCAGATCGATCAGGTACGAGAACTCCTCCGCGGCGAAGCCGAGCTGCAGCGACACCGGCTTGGCCCGGACGGTGCCCTGCAGCGGCTGCTCACCGCGCCGGACCGCGGCGGCGATCTGTTCCGGCCCCGCCCACAACGCCGACGGCAGACCACCTTCTCGGGCCAGCGAGGCGATCACCCGCCGGTCGGCGCAGTCGGCCAGCAGCCGCAGTGCGCGATAGAGGTTCGACTTGCCGCTGCCGTTGGCGCCGGTGACCACCGTCAGCCGACTCAGCGGCACCCGGAGCTCGTGCAGGGAGCGGTAGTTCTGGACGGCGATCGTGGTCAGCACAGTGTCGCCGGACGCTACCCGAAGAGGTGCGACCGGGCCAGCGGCTCGACGAGTTCTCGTTCCTCGTAGGCCAGGTGGCTCAACAACGCGTCGGTGAGCTGGTCGATGGTCCGCCGGAGCCGATCGTCGGCGCCGTCCTCGTCGGCCACGAACTGCAGCAGGGCCCGATCGACCCCTTCCAGCACGTGGTGGATCGTCCCGTGCTCGTCGGCCAGCCGGTCGAGGACCGGCCCGAGCCGGTCGTCGGCGCGGCGGAGACCGGGGAGCATCGCGCGGTCCTCGAGGGTGTGGTGACTGGTCAGCAGGTAGCTGTAGCCCGCGCAGTGAGCGCCGACGGTCCAACGGTTCGAGCGCAGGGCCATCTCGTTGATCCGCTGCCGGGCCGGGCCGAGCGGCAGACTTCCCTCGGTGACCTGGGTGATGAGGTCCCGGATCTGGTCCAGCTCACGCCGCAGATGATCGTGGATGTCGACCAGGTGCTGGGCCTGCGCCAGCTCGGCGGGGGTGTAGGTCCGGTCGGGATCGGGAGCCGGGCCGCTCGGCCGGGTCGACTCGTCCCAGACCGGCTCAGCGCTCAGCCGGGTGCCGTCGTCGGCAGTCGGGCGGACGGTGAACGGGCCGCCGCGGGAGCCGGAACCCACCGGCATCCTTCAACCCTCCGGCCGGGTCGGACGAGCCGCTGCGGTCCGTTCGGCCTCGACCGTCTCTCGTACGGCCGGAGCGACCTCGAGGGCGAAGCGGGCCAGCTCGTCGGGATCGTCGGAGCTCGAGGATGAAGGTGTCCGTGCCGTACCGGAGGGCCAGGTCGGCCAGTTCCTCGGCCCACTGCGGCGCCGGGCCCTGCAGCAGCCCCTCGTTGCGGTTCGTGAACCGGCCGTTGACGTTGTAGAGCCGCCGGACCTCGCCCGGCTCGCGGCCGGCCGCGTCGGCGGCCTCGTCGATACGCCGGTTCGCGGCGGCCAGCTCGCTCGGGCGGCAGATATCCCATCGACGGCAGCCAGCCGTCGGCGGTCCGGCCGATCAGTCCGAGCATCCGCGGTCGGTAGCCGCCGAGCCAGATCTCGATCCGGTGAGCCGATCGCGGGCCGCGCTTGGCGCCGGCCGCGGGGTAGAAGTCGCTCTCCAGCCGGACCCCGCCGCGGGTGTCGGTGTCCCACAGCTCGCGGATCAAGGCGACGGCATCGGCCAGCGCCGTCAGCGATTCCCCCGGCGTGCGTCGCGGCTGACCCATCGCCACGATCGCGTCCCAGAAGCCGCCGGCGCCGAGGGCCAGGTCGAACCGGCCGTTGCTCAACAGGTCCAGGCCGGCGGCGGCGCGGGCGATCACCGCGGGCGGTCGTAGCGGCAGGTTGAGCACGTTCGGTGCCAATCGGATCCGGGACGTCCGACCGGCCACGAACGACAACAGGGTCCAGGCGTCCAGCAGGGCCGGCTGGTACGGGTGGTCCTGGAACGTGACCAGGTCCAGGCCGATCCGCTCCGAGTGCTGTGCCAGCTCGACCACCCGCTCCGGCTCGCGGCTGGTCGGGGTGAGAAAGGATCCGAACTGGAGCGGCCGCCCGTAATCGGTCACGGGCCGGGCCTCACGCGACCAGGTCCTGGTAGTCGTCGTGCCGATCGATCCAGGACCGGATGAACGAGCACCGCGGCTGCACCCGCAGCCCGCGGGCCCGGGCGTCGTCGAGGGCCCGACGGGCCAGCTGGCCGCCGACCCCGCGGCCCTCGAACGCGTCGCCGACCTCGGTGTGGGTGAAGGTGATCACCGAGTCGCTGAGTCGTACTGGGCGAAGCCGGCCAGCTCGCCGTCGACGTAGGCCTCGTAGCGTCGGGCCTCCGCGGCGTCGTGTACGTCGGCCGGAGTCTGCTTGGTCATCAACTCAGTCTGCCCGGCCCGCTCTGCCGGGAGAGCAGCGCCTCGAAGTCGGTCACCTGGTCGTAGGCGCTGTCCTGAGCCGCTCGCCGGGCCTCGACGGCCCGCGGGGTCGTAACCCCGGAGACCAGCGCGGCCAGCTCACCGGTCGCCCGCTCGATCCGGGGCCCGAGCTGGTCGACGCTGCCCCAGTCCTCCGGGGCGGCGTACACCCCGGTGGGTACGACCACGGCCTGCAGGTAGCTGAACAGCGGTCGCAGCGCGTGGTCCAGTGCCAGCGAGTGCCGGGCGGTTCCGCCGGTGGCGGCGATCAGCACCGGTTTGCCGCTCAGGTCGCCCGGCTCGAGCACGTCGAAGAAGGTCTTGAACAGACCCGAGTACGAGCCACTGAAGATCGGCGAGACCGCGATCAGGGCGTCGGCGTCGCGGGTCTGCCGCAGCAGCTCCGACAAGCGCCCGCTCGGGAACCCGGTCAGCAGGTGGTTGGTCAGATCGCGGGCGTACTCGCGCAGCTCCACGATCTCGATCTCGGGTGCCGGGCAGGGCCTGCTCGGTGGCGGCGGCCAGCCGGTCGGCGAGCAACCGGCTCGACGACGGCTGCCGCAGTCCGGCGGTGATGACGACGACGGAGGTCATGCGGGGCTCCCCACCAGCTCCGGGCGCCGCTGGGCCGCCAGCAGCGAGGCGTGGGTCGGCGCCTCCGGCACGTCGGCCGGCCGCTTGGCGTCCAGCTCGCGGCGCAGCACGGGGATCACCTGCTCGCCGAGCAGATCCAGCTGCTCGAGCACCGTCTTCAACGGCAGTCCGGCGTGGTCCAGCAGGAACAGCTGCCGCTGGTAGTCACCGAAGTGCTCCCGGAAGGTGAGGGTCTTCTCGATCACCTGCTGCGGGCTGCCGACGGTCAGCGGTGTCTGCTCGGTGAACTCCTCCAGCGACGGCCCGTGGCCGTAGACCGGGGCGTTGTCGAAGTAGGGCCGGAACTCCCGCACCGCGTCCTGGCTGTTGGCCCGCATGAAGACCTGCCCGCCGAGACCGACGATGGCCTGATCCGCGCGACCGTGCCCGTAGTGCTCGTAGCGACGGCGGTAGAGGTTGATCAACCGCTGGAAGTGGTAGGTCGGCCAGAAGATGTGGTTGGCGAAGAATCCGTCACCGTAGTAGGCCGCCTGCTCGGCGATCTCCGGGCTGCGGATCGAGCCGTGCCAGACGAACGGCGGGACCCCGTCCAGGGGACGCGGGGTCGAGGTGAAGCACTGCAGCGGGGTCCGGAACTTGCCGTCCCAGTCGACGACGTCCTCGCGCCACAGCCGGTGCAGCAGGTGGTAGTTCTCGATGGCGAGCTCGATCCCGTCGCGGATGTCCTGCCCGAACCAGGGGTAGACGGGTCCGGTGTTGCCACGGCCCATCATGAGGTCCACCCGACCGTCGGCGAGGTGCTGCAGCATCGCGTAGTCCTCGGCGATCTTCACCGGGTCGTTGGTGGTGATCAACGTGGTCGAGGTGGAGAGGATCAGCTTCTCGGTCCGGGCCGCGATGTAGCCGAGCATCGTGGTGGGGGAGGACGGGACGAAGGGCGGGTTGTGATGCTCGCCGGTGGCGAACACGTCCAGGCCGACCTCCTCGGCCTTGGCCGCGATTGCGACCATCGCCTTGATCTTTTCCGCCTCCGTCGGGGTCCGACCCGTGGTGGGGTCGGGGGTGACGTCACCGACGGTGAAGATGCCGAACTGCATGTCGCTGCTCCTGGGCTGACGATTGACTGTTCAACTAACACCATCGTAAACGTCGGGGCGGGTGAAGTATTCCCGACCTGACCGATCGCCTCGGGTCACCGGCGCGGTGTCTGGGCGACCCCTCGGTCCCAGCCGTGCCGGATGACAGGCTTCTCGACCGCGGGGCCGCTGTGGCACCCGTGATCGGCGTTAAGCTCGCGGACAGGCGCCGACCAGGGTCGGCTGCGGTCAGGAGACGCCCTCGATGAAGTACCGGGATTCCGCCCAGCTGGACCCGTCCCAGATGGGTGGTGGCGGGCGAGGCAGAGGTGGTGCCGTCGCGCTGGGCGGCGGTGCCGGTCTGGTCGTGCTCGTGCTGGCCCTCATCTTCGGGCTCAACCCCAACGACCTGCTCGGTGGTCAGCAGGCCGGTCCGGCGCCGACCGGCGGGAACACTCCCTTCGCACAGTGCAGCCGGGGATCCGACATCAGCAAGGACCGCGACTGCCGGTTCGTGGCGTACACCAACTCGATCCAGAGCTACTGGACCGACGCCCTGCGCGGGAACTACCAGCGGATCCAGGTGGTGCCGTTCACCGGCCAGGTGGCGACGGCCTGCGGCACGGCCAGCTCGGCCGTCGGACCCTTCTACTGCCCCGGCGACACGACCGTCTACCTCGACATCGGCTTCTTCGATCAGCTCATCGAGCAGCTGGGCGCCAAGGGCGGTGACGCGGCTGAGGCGTACGTGTTCGCGCACGAGTTCGGGCACCACATCCAGAACCTGGTGGGGACGATGAAGCAGGTGCAGTCCCAGGGCCAGACCACGGGACCCAAGTCGGCGGCCGTCCGGCTCGAGCTGCAGGCGGACTGCTACGCCGGGGTGTGGTTCCACCATGCCGGCGCCGATCCGGACAGCCCCATCGAGGAGGTCACCCGCGCCGACCTGGAGCGGGCTCTCGATGCCGCGGCGGCGGTGGGCGACGACCGGATCCAGCAACGAGCCCAGGGTCAGGTGTCGCCGGAGAGCTGGACGCACGGCTCCTCGGCGCTGCGGCAGAAGTGGCTGGAACAGGGTTTCCGGACGGGTGATCCGAACACCTGCGACACCTTCACCCGCACCGGGCCCTGAGCCGACGAGGAGACGCCATGACCGGACAGCACGACCCCGGGGATCTGCGGATCGTCCCGGCCACCGCCGAGATCGTCGTACCGGCGGGCCGGATGGGGCCGGAGCCGGTCACCTTCACCGTGGCTTCGTTCGTGGCTCGGCGCGGAGACTCGATCGTCGTGGTCGACGCCTTGATGCAGCCGGATCATTCCGAGCTGATCGAGGCGGCCTTGCGCGCGGCGGGGGCCGGCTTCGCCGACATCGGCCAGATCGTGCTGACCCACCACCACCCGGATCACACCGGTGGGCTGGCCGCGCTGGTGCAGCGGGCACCGCAGGCGCAGGTCCTGGCCGGCCGGGGTGACGTCGAGGCGATCCGTACGGCGACCGGGGTGGGGGTGGACGCCCTCGTGTCCGGGGACGAGGTGCTGGGTCTGGAGGTCATCGAGACGCCGGGACACACCCCCGGACACCTGTGCCTGTACGACGCTGGCTCCTCGACGATGCTGCTCGGCGACCTGGCCGGGAACTACGGGGCACCGCAGCGCCCGCCGGCGGGGTTCACCGAGGACCCCGAACGGTACGAGGTCACGCTGCGCTCACTCGCCGAGCGCGACTTCGCTATCGCGCTGCCCTCGCACGGCGACCCCATCGGCACCGACGCCGCCGCGGCGCTGCGCCGCCTCGCGGCCCAGCGCTGACTGCTGCTGCACCCCGGCCGGAAGCTGTTCCACCTGCCCGAATCTGCTCCACGTACAGGGATCTGCTCCACCTGCAGGTGGCGCAGATCCGTAGAGGTGGAGCAGATTCGTGAAGCGTGGAAGCCCCCTACCTCAGTTGCAGGTGACGCCCGTGGCGTGCACCGGGCAGTAGCCGAACGGGTTCTTGTCCAGGTACTGCTGGTGGTAGTCCTCGGCGTAGTAGAAGTCGGGTGCGGCCTTGATCTCGGTGGTGATCTCGCCGTACCCGGCCCGGTTGAAGGCGGTCTGGAACTCCGTCCGGACCCGGTCCGCGATCTCGGCCTGTTCCGCGGTGGTGGTGTAGATCGCCGAGCGGTACTGGGTCCCGACGTCGTTGCCCTGGCGCATGCCCTGGGTCGGATCGTGGTTCTCGAAGAAGACCCGCAGCAGCTGCTCGTAGCTGACCTTGGTCGGGTCGTAGCTGACCTTGACGATCTCGGTGTGCCCGGTCCGGGCGCTGCAGACTTCCTCGTAACTCGGGTTCGGGGTGTAACCGCCGGCGTACCCGGCCGCGGTGTTGGTCACGCCCGGGGTCTGCCAGTAGAGCTTCTCGGCTCCCCAGAAGCAGCCGAGCGCGAGGTAGGCGACCTCGGAGCCGGCGGGCACGTTCTGGACCGGGATGCCGAAGATCTCGTGGAACGTCGGCTCCGGCAGCACCGAGCGCTCCCGGCCGCGCAGCGCGCTCTCGGGGGACACCAGGGCGGTTTTCGAACGGGAGAACAGCATGCTGTCAGTGTGCTCCTTCTGCTGATCGTGAGATGACTGCTGGTCAACACGGCGAGCTGGTCATCTGTTCCGCCCGGATACGCTCGGGGGATGCCTGATCCCGCCGGAATCCCGACCGGCTTCGCCACTCGCGCCATCCACGCCGGTCAGCAGCCCGATCCCACCACCGGAGCGGTGGTGCCGCCGATCTACGCCACGTCCACCTACGCCCAGGACGGGGTCGGCGGACTCCGGGGCGGCTACGAGTACTCGCGGTCGGCCAACCCGACCCGGACGGCCCTGGAGGAGTGCCTGGCCGCGCTCGAGGGCGGCAGCCGGGGCTTCGCCTTCGCCAGCGGACTGGCCGCCGAGGACACCCTGCTCCGGACCCTGGCCCGCCCCGGCGCCCACCTGGTGCTGCCCAACGACGCGTACGGCGGCAGCTTCCGGCTGTTCGCCCGGGCGTACGAGAAGTGGGGGCTGCAGACCGACCTCGGTGCCGTTGACCGACCTGGCCGCCGTCGAGGCCGCGATCACCCCCGGAGAGACGGTGGCGGTCTGGGTGGAGACGCCCACCAACCCGCTGCTCAACGTCGCCGACATCGCGGCGATCACCGAGCTGGCGCACGCGCTCGGGGCCCTGGTCGTCGTCGACAACACCTTCGCCTCGCCCGTATCTGCAGCAGCCGCTGGCCCTGGGGGCCGACGTGGTCGTGCACTCCACCACCAAGTACTGCGGGGGTCACTCCGACGTGATCGGCGGCGCGCTGGTGGTCGCCGATCCGGCGCTGGCGGAGGAGATCGCGTTCCACCACAACGCACTGGGCGCGGTGGCGGGTCCGTTCGACTCCTGGCTGGTGCTGCGGGGACTGAAGACCCTCGCCGTGCGGATGGAGAAGCACAGCGACAACGCCGAGTCCGGTGGCCGCGTTCCTGGACCAGCACGAACTCGTGAGCGAGGTCTTCTATCCCGGGTCTGGCCGGCCACCCCGGTCACGACCTGGCCAAGCGGCAGATGCGCCGGCCCGGTGGCATCGTCAGCTTCCGGGTTCGCGCCGGGGAGGCGGCCGCCCTCGAGGTCTGCGCCCGCACCGAGGTCTTCATCCTCGGCGAGTCGCTGGGCGGCGTGGAGTCGCTGATCGAGCACCCGGGCCGGATGACCCACGCCTCGGTGGCGGGTACGGCGCTCGAGGTCCCCGCCGACCTCATCCGGCTCAGCGTCGGGATCGAGGACGAGGCGGACCTGATCGCCGACCTCGAGCGCGCCCTCGGCTAGTTGGTGCCCTGAGCCTGTCGAAAGGCGCCGTCGTGTCGTTCGTGCCCTGAGCCTGTCGAAGAGTCGCCTGGCGAGATAGCTCCAGTGGCCGTGCGACGAGCTCAGGGCGCGATGGCCGATGGCGGGACACCTCCGGTTGACGGCGGCCAGCTCAGGCGAGCAGGGCCCAGTCGATCGGGTCGGATCCTTGGGCGACGAGCAGCTGGTTGGCCCGGCTGAACGGGCGCGAGCCGAAGAACCCGCTGCGCGCGGACAGTGGCGAGGGGTGTGCGCTCTCGATCGTCGGGACCGACCCGAGCACGGGTTTGAGGTTCCGCGCGTCGCGGCCCCAGAGGATCGCCACCAACGGCCCGCCGCGGGTCACCAGGGCCTCGATGGCCCGCTGGGTGACCTCCTCCCAGCCGCGTCCCCGGTGCGAACCGGAGCGTCCCGGCTGCACGGTCAGCACCCGGTTCAGCAGCAGCACCCCTTGCTCGAACCAGGCGGTCAGATCGCCGTGCGGGCAAGGCGGCACGCCCAGGTCGTCGTTCAGCTCGGTGTAGATGTTCGACAGGCTGCGGGGGAGTGGTCGTACGTCGCGCGCCACCGAGAAGGACAGGCCGACCGCATGCCCGGGGGTCGGGTACGGGTCCTGCCCGACGATCAGCACCCGGACGTCGGCGAGCGGACGGCTGAACGCCCGGAGCACGTTCTCCCCGGCCGGCAGGTAGCTCCGTCCTGCGGCGAGCTCCTCCCGCAGGAACTGCCCCGCAGCCGTGATCTGCGGCTCGACCGGCCGCAGCGCCGCCGCCCAGTCCGGGGCGACCAGCTCAGTCAGCGGTCGCGGGCTCATCGGCCGGCCGGTCCTCTCGTCGCAGCGGTGGCATCCGCAGGGCGTACAGGGCCGCGAGCGCGAGCAGGGCGGCACCCACGGCGAAGGCGACGCCGAAGGAGTACCGGTCGGCCAGCAGTCCCGCCACCACCGGACCGATGATGGCGCCGAGGTCGGCGCACATGGAGAAGACGGCCACGGCCGTACCGCCACGTCCACCGGCGGCGTCACCGACCGCGGCGGCGGGCGCCGTACCGAGGAACGCGGCCGCCACCCCGAACACGCAGAGCGCCACCACCAGCACGGCGATGTTCGGTGCGAAGGGGACGACCATGATCGAGGCGGCGGCGAGCAGCCCGCCGCCGACCAGAGCGGGCCGGCGGCCGACGGTGTCGACGAACTTGCCGGCCGGGCCCAGCGCGATGGTCTGGGCGACGGCCGCGCAGGCGAACGCGATCCCGGTCCACGACGGCGGCCGGTGCAGCACCTCGACCACCAGCACCGGCACCAGCGAGGAGCGGACGCCCGTGCGACGTCCAGCCCTGGCGCGAGGTTGGTCAGGCAGGCGGCCTGGTAGCGGGTGTCGCGCAGCACCTCCCGGAACGGGCGCAGTTCCGCCTGATCGGTGGCCGTGACCGGCCGGCGACCGCGATCGAGCAGCACCAGCCCGACGGTGCCGGCGACGACCAGCGTGCCGGCGTAGAAGAAGAACGGCGCGGTGAGGGAGATCAGCGCGAGCAGGCCACCGACGGCCGGTCCGGTCATGCCACCGATCAGGAAGCCGCCCTGGAACACGCCCATGGCCCGGCCGCGCCGACTGGGGTCCACCGCGCCGAGCAGCAGGGTCATCGCCGACACGGTGAACATCGCCGACCCGATCCCGCCGACGCCACGCAGCACCAGCAGCTGGACGTAGCTGTGCGCGATGCCGGCCAACCCGCTGGAGATGGCGACGATGAAGATGCCGGTCGCCAGGATGGCCCGCTCACCGGCGAGGGCGATCAAGCGGCCGCAGAACGGGCTGAGCTGACCAGCCGCATCAACGCGAACACCGAGATGACCGCGCCGACCTCGAAGTTGCCGACGCCGAAGCTGCGGGCGAACACCGGCAGCACCGGCACCAGCACGCCGAAGCCGACGGCCACGCAGAACGCGATCACGCCGAGCACCCAGACGTCGCGGGGCTGGCCACCGGTACGGGCCCGCACCCAGGTCCGCACCCCCGTCCGGTTCTGCACCGGCCCAGTGTGCCCTCTGAGCCCGGGCGGGCGTGCGTGCACCCGTTACCGTTGAGACCTCGTACGGGATCCGAAGGAGAACGCGGTGACGCTGGGCAAGAGGATCAAGGACGGCCTGGGCGCCCTCGGTGGATCCGAGCGGTCGACGGCCCCGGATTTCGTGCCCCCGGCCGATCCGGCCGGCGGGTCAGCTGATCCTCCGGCGGATCCGGTGCCGGCTGCGCAGCCGGTGGCCGAGGGCGCCGCGGTGTCGCCGGTCCGTCCTGGACCGACCGATCCGCCGGCGGTGCGGGTCACCGAGATCAAGTCGGTGAAGTTCGACCGCACCGTGCCCCCCGGACTGCAGGTCGCCGCGGAGCTGGGCCTGGCGGGTGGTGCTGATCATCGTGATGGTGGCGGCGGTGGGATACGTGCTGCGCTATCTCAGTCGAGGTCGTCATCCCGGTGGCGATCGCGACCCTGCTCGCGGCGATGCTCTACCCGGTCGCGAAGCGGTTGACCGCCTGGGGGCTGCCACGGGCCGCCGCGGCCGCCATCTCCGTCCTCGGCGGCATCATCTTGATCGCTCGGTGCGCTCACCCTGATCGGCACCCAGATCGCGAGCCAGGCGCCCGATCTGGCGCAGAACGTGGTGTCCGGCTTCTACGGTCTGCTCGCCTGGCTCCGCGACGGGCCGCTGCCGATCGACGAGAACTGGCTCCGGTTGGACGAGTGGATCGCCCGGGTCCAGGAGTTCCTGAGCACGAGCCAGAGCACCATCGCCGGCTGGGCCGCAGAGCATCGGCACCAGCATCGGGCACTTCCTGGCCGGGCTGGCCATCGCCGTCTTCGCGCTCTTCTACTTCCTCTACGACGGCCGGGGCATCTGGACGTTCCTGCTGCGCTTCTTCCCCGGCCACACCCGCAACCGGGTCGACGGGGCGGCTCAGCGCGGCTGGCAGTCGCTGGTGGCCTACGTCCGGGCCACCATCCTGGTCGCGCTCGTCGACGCCGTCGGGGTGCTCATCGTGGCCCTGATCCTCGGCGTCCCGCTCGCACCGGCGCTGGCCGCGCTGGTGTTCATCGGTGCCTTCATCCCGCTGGTCGGCGCGTTCGTCTCCGGCTTCCTCGCGGTGCTGGTGGCGCTGGTGGCGGTCGGTTGGGTCCAGGCCCTGATCATGCTGGCCGGCATCGTCGCCGTGATGCAGGTCGAGGGCCACATCCTGCAGCCGTTCCTGCTGGGCCGGGCGGTCAAGCTGCATCCGCTCGCGGTGCTGCTCGGCATCGCGATCGGTGTGATCGTCGGCGGCATCATCGGCGCGCTGCTGTCGATCCCGATCCTGGCGTTCACCAAGGCGTTCATCCAGGAGCTGCGCCAGCTACCGCACGACGAAGCCGTGGTGATGGCGGAAAAAGAAGCGAGCGCCGGGTAGCACCCGGCGCTCGCATCTCGGTCGACTCGTGGTCGAGCTCGCGTTCGACTCAGATGGCTGAGCCCTTCCGGTACTTCTCGTACGAGACGTCCCAGTCGCTGTAGCCGTTGCCCTGCTCGATCGACTTGCTGCTGCCGGTGGTGATCACCGGGTCGCCGCTGCGCACCAGCTTGTAGAGCCAGATCGCGTTGGAGGTGCTCATCCCGACGCAACCGTGGCTGGCGTTGGTGTTGCCGAAGTAGCCGCCGTTCCACGGCGCCGCGTGCAGGTACTCCCCGCTGGCCGTGATCTGCATCGCGTACCGGACCTTGAGGTCGAAGTCCTCCGAGGAGCCCTTCTGGATGCCGATCGAGACGCCGGTCATCCGGACCAGCGGCCGCTTGTCCATGATGAGCTTGGTGCCGCTGCGGGTGGCGAAGCCCGGCTTGCCGGCGCTGATCGGGATGGTGCGGGCCAGCTTGTTGTTGATGTAGACCTTCGCCTTGTGCGTCTTCAGGTTGATCCGGGTCACCACCGACTTCGGTGACACCGTGAAGTCCGTCGACACGTTGCGCTGCCCGTAGACACCGCCGCCCGCATCGACCCCGTTGATGTCGGCCCAGGCCTTCACCTTGGTGCCCGGCTTCCACCAGGTCCGCGGCCGGAACCGGACCTCGGTGCTGGACAGCCAGTTCCAGGTGCCCTCCTGGGCCGGGCTCGACTGCACGTGCAGGTTCTTCTGGAAGTTGGCCTTGTCCTTGATGGGCACGTCGAAAGTGAGGATGACGGGCATGCCCTGGCCGACGGGTGAGTCGATCTGCGGCGAGATCGTCGCGTACGTCTCCTGGTCCGAGCTCAGCTGCGCGGTGCGGAAGGACGACTTCTCGGTTTCGGACTGGCCGGTGGAGTTCTTCCCCGTCGTGGTCATGGTGTACGTCGACGACGGTTCGAGCCGGTCAGCGGCGGTCCAGGTCGTCTTCGCGGCGTTCAACGCGCCCGCGACCGTCCCCTTGATCTGCTTGCCGGCGCGGGTGACCCCGCGGTAGCTCAGCTTCACCTCTGACAGGGTGCCGTTGGCCGACGTGACGCTGACCTGGGTGCTGACCTTGACGTTGCCCTTGCCGTCCTTGACGTTGCTGCTGAACGACACCGGATCCGGCGCGTCCGGCTTCGGCTCCGTACTGGGCTCGGTGGGAGCCGGATCAGCGCTGGAATCGCCGGTGGTCGGCTCCTGGGTCGGCGCCGGACTGCTGGTTGGCACGTTCCGTTCACTGCCGACCGCCGGGGTGGGAATGGCGCCGCAGCCGACCATGGTCAGGCTGGTTCCCAGGGTCAACAGGGCTGCGGCGGCACCCGCCACAACCGGCCTGGTGGCCCATCTCGTCATCGTGCCCTCGGTATCTCTCGAGTCGGCGCCGGAGCACCGGGTGTTTGCAGGGGAAGCGAACCCGGACTGTTCGGACCCGGGGCAGCACAGCAAGTTTCCCTCTCGATATTAAGCCGCGCAGGGCCCTCGTACCGAATTCGGCGTGTTGCCACGCGGTACTGCCACCGAAGCGTTACTCAGGAGCTGAGCGCGGGACTCAATTCGGTATCGGCGGGTGCGTTCGCGGCCGGCTCACCCCGGGTGCCGAGCGGCTTCTCCCGCATGGTGAGGGCCAGCACGAACGCCACGGCCATGAACGGGACCGCGATCAAGAAGACGTCGTCCATCGCCGAGGTGAACGCGGTCAGCACCCAGGTGCGGACGGGCTCGGTCAGCTGCTGGATGGCGGTCACGTCGTTGACCGAGGTGGAGCCCAGCTGGGCGGCGGCGCCCGCGGGCACGATCTCCTGCAGGTGATGCGCCAGCCTCGTGTTGAGGATCGCCCCGAACAACGCGGTGCCGATGGCGCCGCCCATGGTCCGGAAGAAGGCGACCGCCGCGGTGGCGGCCCCCATGTTGCGGCGGTCGACGGTGTTCTGCACCGCGGTCACGACGACCTGCATGGTGAGGCCGAGGCCGGTGCCGAACAGGAACATGATCAGGGCCAGCACCACGTACGGCGTGTCGACCGCGAGCCGGGACAGCGCGAAGAGCGCGACCCCGACGACGAGCGAACCGGTGATCGGCATCCACTTGTACCGCCCGGTCCGGGACATGATCTGACCCCCGCTGATGGAGGTCGTGAACAAGCCGACCACCATCGGCAGCATCGCCAGTCCCGACTGGGTGGCGGAGAAGCCCTTGACGACCTGGAGGTAGATGGGCAGGTAGATCAAGCCGCCGAACATCCCGACGCCCATGATCATGGCGAAGCTGACGTTGGAGACGAAGGTCCAGCTGCGGAAGAGCTCCGGCGGCAGGATCGGCTCCTTGGCACGGGTCTCGACGAAGGCGAACAGGACCGCCAGGACGACGGTGGCGACCAGCAGGCCGATGCCGGTGGCCGAGGTCCAGCCGACGTCGGGTCCCGCCCAGGCGAGATAGAGGATCAGGGAGGTGACCGAGCCGACGATCGTGGCCGCACCGAGGTAGTCCACCGAGGCGTTGCGCTTGACGTGGTTCAGCTTCAGCGCGAGCGAGGTCACGACCAGGGCCGCGCCGCCGATCGGGATGTTGATCAGGAAGATCCACTGCCACCCCAGGTGGTCGGTGAACAGACCGCCCAGCAGCGGTCCGGCGACCGAGGAGACGCCGAAGACGGCGCCGAAGAGCCCCTGGTACTTACCGCGCTCCCGCGGCGGGATGATGTCGCCGATCACGGCGAGGGCGAGCGACATCAGGCCGCCGCCGCCGAGTCCCTGGACGGCCCGGCCGATGATCATCACGTTGATGTCGCCGGCGAACGCGCAGATGAGGGAGCCGATCAGGAAGACCACGATCGCGGCCTGGAAGACCGGCCGACGTCCGAGCAGGTCGGAGATCTTGCCCCACAGCGGGGTGGCGGCGGTGGAGGTCAGCAGGTACGCCGTGACCACCCAGGAGAGCTGGCTCAGACCGCCGAGCTCGGAGGTGATCTTGGGTAGGGCGACGCCGACGATGCTCTGGTCCAGGGCGGCCAGGAACATGCCGGCCATCAGGCCACCCAGCACCACCATGATCTGGCGATGACTGAGGTAGTCCCCGGTCGGGGTGGGCGAGTCGGCGGCGCGGCGGGCCGAGCCGTTCGGAGCGGTGGTCATGAGTGGGTTTCCTCGAGCTGATCGGTGGTGGTTTCGACGGAGTGCACGAACTGCTGCAGCAGCCGCTCGAACTCGGCGACGTCGCGCGGGTCCCATCCGGCCAGGCTGCGGGTGAGCACCTCGCGGCGCCGTTCGTAGGCCGCGTCCAGACGGTGTCGACCCTCGGCGCTGGCAGCGATGAGGTGGGCCCGGCCGTCTTCGGGGTCGGGCGTCCGGTCGATGAGGCCGGAGCGCTCGAGGTGGGCGACGTGCCGGGAGACGGTGGAGGGGTCGAGGCCGACGTGACCGGCGACCTCGCTGACTCGGGCCGGGCCGTGGGTGGCGATGGTCCGCAGCAGCCAGAAGGTGCCTGGTTCGAGTCGGTCGTCGCCGGCGATCCCGCGCTTGAGCATCCGGGCGATGCTCATCATCCCGTGCAGGACGGCGTCGGCGGTGCCGGGTTCGGCGGTATGCATAGGGAAACGATATAACTACCTGCATGCTGCATGCAATAGACGTGACGAGAACCACATCCGTACGTTCCGGCCCGCGGTGACGGAGCCGTTGTACGGGTTTCACCCTGATGCGACCCCGAGAAGTGAAAGCTCGATCTTCCAGAAGTGAAACTCCGTCTTTAGAGTTGGGTCATGACTTCACCTGATCTCAGCGCGATCCTCGACGAACTGGCCTCGGGGCGCATCGACGCCGCAGAAGCGGCACGCCAGATCGACGCCCTGAAGGCGGCCGACGCCGGCCGGCCGGAGCCCAGCAACGAGGAGCTGGCCGACCAGGGCCGGGAGCCGGTGGGCGACGCCTGGGCCGAATCGACCGACCGGCCGCAGTACACCAGCTTCACCAAGGAGAGCTTCGGGTCGCAGGGGAAGGTGTCCGACGTCGGACGCGAGGTCCCGCGCGAGACGCCGCGGCAGCGGCCGATCAACACCAGCGGAGTCGAACGGATCACCGTCCGGGCCGTCGGTCGCCGGGTCCGCATCGTCGGCGAGACCTCGGTGGCGACCCTGTCCGCCGACGGCCCGCACGTGCTGCGCCGCAACGGCTCGATGCTCGAGGTGTCCAGCGACGGGGAGGTCGGATCGTCCCTCGACGGGTTCAGCATCCTCCGGGCGCCGCGCAGCCTGGACGACTTCCGTTCCCTCGGACTCGGCAAGGAGCTCTTCCTGCGGGTCAACCCGAACATCATCGTCGACGTCGAGGTGACCGCCGGCAGCCTCAACACCGAGCGGGTGCCGCACCTGGGCAAGGTCCGGGTGACCGCCGGCGGCGCCAAGCTGCTCGACGTCCGGGAGACCAACGACGTCCTGGTCCAGGCCGGGCAGGCCACGATCAAGGGCGCCATCACCACCGGGCGGTCACCGGATCCGGGCCGAGTCGGGCTCGCTCAACATCGAGCTGGCCGACGAGTCCAACGTGACGATCAAGGGTGACGCCCAGCTGGGCAAGGTCAGCTGGTCCGGCGGCCACGACGGGCTCGGCGACGAGGTCGTGATGGGCAACGGCAGCGCCCGGCTCGACGTCGAGGTCGTGATGGGCCACGCCCAGGTACGCGTCGGCTCGGACCGGGTCGCGGCGGACAAGTCCGCGTGAGCGACCGCCCGCGGCGCCCGGCGGAGGCCGAACGGCACGTCCACCGGGCGCCCAGCGACTGCCCGGTCTGCGGCGACCACCTGGCACGTCACCCGGCTCGGTTGCGCGTCCTGCGGCACCGAGCTCGCCGGGGTGTTCACGTCCTGCGCGTTCTGCTCCCTCGACGACGCGGACACCGACGATGCTCCGGGTGTTCCTCCGCTCCCGCGGGAACCTGCGTGAGGTGGAGAAGCACCTCGGGGTCTCGTACCCGACCGCCCGGCTGCGGGTCAGTCAGCTGCTGGACAAGCTCGGGCTGGCCGACGAGCCGCAGTCCGCCGGCGCTGACCCGTGATCAGATCCTGTCCGAGGTCGCCGCCGGCGCCCTCACCCCGGCCGAGGCGCAGCGGCTGCTCACCGAGCTCGCCGCTGACCCGGTCACCGATGGGTTGACCGACGGGGGAGCGAGCCGAGGTCAGCTCCGGAACGGCTCGACGTTGACCGACCGTGACGTCGATCGACTTGCCGTTCGGTGCCTCGTAGCTGGCCCGGTCGCCCTTCCGCTTGCCGAGGATCGCCGCGCCCAGCGGCGACTGCGGGCTGTAGACGTTGGTGGAGTCCACCGCGTCGTCGAGGCCGAGCAGCTCCCGCGAGCCGAGCACGAAGGTGTCGGTGTCGGACTCGTCGCCGAAGAAGGCGATGGTGACCTGGGTGCCGGGAGCGACCTCGTCGGCGGCGGCCGGCGCCTCGCCGACCTCGGCCCGCCGCAGCATGTCGTGCAGCTGGCGGATCCGGGCCTCCTGCTGGCCCTGCTCCTCCCGGGCGGCGTGATAGCCGCCGTTCTCCCGGAGGTCGCCCTCGTCGCGGGCGGCAGCGATCTTCGCGGTGACGTCGGCGCGACCCGGCCCGGTCAGCTGGTCCAGCTCGGACTGCAGCTTGTCGTACGCCTCCTGGGTCAGCCAGATCGTCTGTTGCACGTTCTCAGACATCGAACCACCCTAGCAATGCAATGCGGTGACGTCAGATCAGTGAACACTCCTTGACCACGGCGGTGGTCGCCCGGCGCAGGGTGGTCAGCACCACCTCGACATCGACGGTCGTGCCGGCGGCGGGCGGCACCCGCACGGTCTGCTCCGCGACCGGTTGGAAGTCCTCGGCCTGGGCCAGCACCCGGCAGGCCGCCGGCTTACCCGGGTCGGCACGACTCATCGTCAGCGTCGCCACGATCTCGGTGTCGGAGCGGACGGTGTACGCCGAGATCACCGCGGAGACCGGCGGCCGGGTGCCCACCGTGGCCGCCCAGACCAACCAGGTCCCGGCCAACGCCGCCACCAACGCGACGGCGACGATCCAGACCAGCCGGGGCACCCGCGGTCCGGGATAGCGGAGCCGGACCCGCTCGGCGTCGGCGGCCGAGGTCGGTCCCGGAACGGGGGTGCCGGACCGGGCGTCGGGTCGGGCTTCGGACGGTGCCACCCGACCATTGTCCCGGGTGGCACCATGGGCCGCTATGAACGCAAGCGCGCACCGCGTCGATGCGGCCGGGGAACGGCTGCGGCTGCTGCACGTGCACGCGCACCCCGACGACGAGTCGAGCAAGGGCGCGGCGACCACGGCCAAGTACGTCGCCGAGGGTGTCGAGGTCGTGGTGGCCACCTGCACGGGTGGAGAGCGCGGCTCGATCCTCAATCCCGCCATGGAACGCCCCGACGTGCTGGCCAACATCGCCGAGATCCGCCGGCAGGAGATGGACCGGGCCCGGGAGATCCTCGGCGTCGAGCAGGTCTGGCTGGGCTTCGTCGACTCCGGGCTGCCCGAGGGTGATCCGCTGCCGCCGCTGCCCGAGGGCTCCTTCGCCACCTTGGACGTCGCCGAGGCGGCGGTGCCGCTGATCAAGGTGATCCGTTCGCTTCCGGCCGCACGTGATGACCACGTACGACGAGAACGGCGGCTACCCGCACCCCGACCACATCATGTGCCACCAGATCAGCGTCGACGCCTACGACGCCGCTGCCGACCCGGCGGCGCATCCCGAGCTGGGCAGCCCGTGGCAGGTGCCGAAGCTGTACTACAACTTCGGCTTCCACTACGCCCGGACCAAGGCGCTCGACTGAGGCGATGATCGCGCGCGGGTCTGGAGGATCCCGTACGCCGAACGGCTGGCCGGCTGGAAGCGCGACCCGGAGCACGAGGCCCGGGTGACCACCCGGATCGACTGCGCCGAGTACTTCCCGATCCGGGATCGGGCCCTGATCGCGCACGCCACCCAGGTCGACCCGTTGGGTCCCTGGTTCAGCGTGCCGCTGGAGATCCACCGTCGAGCCTGGCCGACCGAGGACTGGGAGCTGGCGCGCAGTCGGGTCGCCGCCGAGCTGCCCGAGGACGACCTGTTCGCCGGGATCGCGACCGAACCGGAGCGGGTGGCCGCGGGTACAGTGCCGGTATGAGCACCTTCGGCGCGAGCGTGTTCGGCGCCGTGCTGTTGCAGACCGAGCCGAACGTCGATCCGAACACCGTCCGGCCGGGCTGGACCGCGCTGCTCGTCACCGTGCTGCTGCTGGTGGCGCTGGCGTTGTTGTTCGTGAGCATGCGCAAGCAGCTGCGCAAGATCCACGTGCCCGACGACGACCGGCGGGCCGCCGAGGACGCGGCGAACCCCGACGGCGGTACGGAACCGGCGCCGGAGTCGCAGCCGGAGCAGGGGACAAGACGAGGGACACGGGCGGAGCAGGGGACCTCGCGTCCCGATCCACGCTGAGATGAGCCGCAACCGGCTGGGCTCGGCCACGAGTCCGTACCTGCTCCAGCACGCCGACAACCCGGTGGACTGGCACCAGTGGTCCGACGAGGCGTTCGCCGAGGCCGCGGACCGCGACGTCCCGGTCTTCTTGAGCATCGGCTACGCCGCCTGTCACTGGTGCCACGTGATGGCGCACGAGTCGTTCGAGGACCCGGCGACCGCCGCGTCGATCAACGCCGACTTCGTCGCGATCAAGGTCGACCGGGAGGAGCGGCCGGACGTCGACGCCGTCTACATGAGCGCCACCCAGGCACTGACCGGCCAGGGCGGCTGGCCGATGAGCGTCTTCCTGACCCCGGATCGGCGTCCGTTCTACGCCGGTACCTACTTCCCGCCGACGCCGCTGCACGGGCTGCCGTCGTTCAGCCAGGTGCTGAATGCGGTCTCGACCGCCTGGACCGCACGCCGGGACGAGGTGTTGTCCAGCGCCGCGGCGATCGAGAGCGAGCTCGCCGGCAGGCGGCCGCAGCTGACCGCGCACGAGATCGGCGAACCGGACCTCGATGCCGCGCTGGCCGCCCTGGGTCGGGAGTTCGACGCGACCTCCGGCGGCTTCGGGCGGGCCCCCAAGTTCCCACCGTCGATGGTGCTGGAGGCACTGCTGCGCTACGACCGGCCCGAGGCGCGGGAGCATGGCCGGTCAGACGCTGTCGGCGATGGCGCGCGGTGGCATCTACGACCAGCTGGCCGGTGGCTTCGCCCGGTACAGCGTCGACAGCCGCTGGGTGGTGCCGCACTTCGAGAAGATGCTGTACGACAACGCCCTGCTGCTCGGGGTGTACGCACACTGGTGGCGGTTGAGCGCGCGATCCGCTCGCCGAACGGGTGGTGGCCGAGACGGTCGAGTGGCTGCTGACCGAGATGGCGACCGAGCAGGGGGGTTTCGCCGCCAGCCTCGATGCCGACTCCCTCGACGCGGACGGCCGGCTGAGCGAGGGAGCGTTCTACGTCTGGTCGCCGGAGCAGCTGATCGAGGTGCTCGGCGAGACCGAGGGCCGGTGGGCGGCCGACGTCGCCGTGGTCACCGCCGAGGGGACCTTCGAGCACGGGTCGTCGACCCTGCAGCTGCCTCGCGACCCCGACCCCGAACGCTGGGCCCGGGTCCGCACCCGGCTCGCGACCGCCCGCCGGGATCGATCCCGGCCCGGTCGCGACGACAAGATCGTCGCGGCCTGGAACGGCTGGCTGATCGACGCCCTGGTCCAGGCCGCGTCGCTGTGGCAGCGTCCGGACTGGCTCGTCGCCGCCGCCGAGTGCGCCGAGTTGATCTGGCGGGTGCACTGGAGCGGCGACCGGCTGCGACGGACCTCCCGCGACGGCGTGCCGGGCACCGCGGCGGGGACGCTGGAGGACTACGCGGCGGTGGCGCTCGGCTACACCCGGCTGGCGGCAGCGACCGCCGACCCGCAGTGGATCGAGCGGGCCGAACAGCTGCTCGCCGTGGTGGCGGAGCAGTTCGGCGACGGTGACGGCTCAGGCGACGGGTTCTTCGACACGGCTGCCGACGCCGAGGCGCTCTACACCCGGCCGCAGGATCCGACCGACAACGCGACGCCCTCGGGCCTGAGCTGCGCGGTGCACGCGTTCGCGCTGCTCGGCGAGCTGACCGGCGTGGCCGACCACACCGCCCGCGCCGAGCGGGCGGCCCGCAGCGCCGGCGCGCTGGTCGCCCAGGCGCCACGCTTCGCGGGCTGGCTGCTGGCCGATGCCGTCAGCAGGTTGCGGACGACCCCGGTCCAGGTCGCCGTGGTCGGGGCGGCTGACGATCCCCGGCGGACGGACCTGGCGCTGCTGGCCGTCCGCTCGGCGCCGGCCGGCTCGGTCGTGCTGGCCGGCGAACCGGATCAGCCCGGCCTGGCCCTGCTGGCCGACCGGCCGCTGCGCGACGGGCGACCGACCGCGTACGTCTGCCGGGGGTTCGTCTGCTCGTGGCCGGTCACCTCGACCGAGGACCTGGCGGCGCAGCTGAGCGGGGCTCAGCCCGCGTAGGTGAGGATCGAGATCGCGATGTAGTGCGCCGCGAACGCGGCGATGGTGCAGCTGTGGAAGATCTCGTGGAAGCCGAACCAGCGCGGCGACGGATCGGGTCGCTTCCGGGCGTACACGACGGCACCGGCGCTGTACAACAGCCCACCCGCGATGACCAGGTAGAACACGGCCGGACCACCGTTGGCGTAGATCTGGGGCAACCAGCCGACGGCCGCCCACCCCATCACCAGGTACAAGGCCGTGTAGAGCCAGCGGGGCGCGCCCAACCAGATCAGCCGGAACGCCAGACCGACCAGGGCCGCGGACCAGATCAAGATCAACAACGTGGTGCCGGACGCCGGCTCGAGGGCCAACAGGGCCAGCGGGGTGTAGGTGGCGGCGATGAAGACGTAGATGTTGGCGTGATCCATCCGGCGCAGCACGGCCTCGGCGCGAGGCTGCCAGGTGAACCGGTGGTAGAGCCCGCTGGTCCCGAACAGCAGCAGCGAGGCGGCGAGGAAGACCGCACCGCCGACCTTGCCGGGTGTCGTCGGCGCCAGCACCACGAGGACGATGCCTGCGGCAGCGGCGATCGGGGCCATCCCGGCGTGCAACCAGCCGCGCAGCCGAGGCTTGACCTGGGTCTGGACGAACTCCTCGACCACCTCGGCCGGGGACTCGTCCGGACCGGGCTGCGACCCGGTCGGTCGGTCGGTCCGATCGGCCCGGTAGCGGTCGGCATCGCGCCCGCTGCGGTCCGTCACGTGCGTGTCGATGGGTCCTCACCTGGCTTCACTTCGCATAACCTACGGTTCCGTAGGTAAGCCTAGGGCGCGATCCGGGCCCGGGCAAACGGGCTACGCTGCGATGCATGTCCCGACTCGACCGGCTCCGGGAGTTCGTGGACCGGTTGCACCCCTCGGGCCTGCTGTACGCCACGTACGAGCACCGGCTGATCGCCGAGCTGGACCGGGACCGGATGCCGCAGCACGTGGCCGTGCTGGCGGACGGGAACCGCCGTTGGGCACGGACGAACGCCCCGGGTCAGCCCCTGGTGGCCGGCTACCGGGCGGGCGCGGACAAGCTGCTCGACTTCGTGGAGTGGTGCGACGAGCTGGGCATCCCGGTGGTCACCCTCTGGGTGCTGTCCACCGACAACTTCTCCCGCAGCGACGCCGGCGAGCTGGGTCCGCTGCTCGCCGTGATCGAGAACATGGTGACGGAGCTGGCCGCGACCCGGCGCTGGCGGGTGCACCCGGTGGGAGCGCTGGACCTGCTGCCGGGTGAGTCGGCGGAGATCTTGAAACGCGCCGACCGCGACACCGCCGACGTCGCCGGGATGGTGGTGAACGTTGCCGTCTCCTACGGGGGGCGGCACGAGCTGCGGGACGCCGTCCGGTCGCTGTTGGCCGAGGAGGCGAGGCACGGCACCCCGATCGAGGAGCTGGCGCAGAGCCTCGACATCGAGCACATCGCCGAGCACCTGTACACCAAGGGCCAGCCCGACCCGGATCTGATCATCCGGACCTCGGGGGAGCAGCGGCTCTCCGGCTTCTTGATGTGGCAGTCCGCGCACAGCGAGTTCTATTTCTGCGAGGCGCTGTGGCCCGATTTCCGCAAGGTCGACTTCATCCGCGCCCTTCGCTCGTACGCCCAGCGGGAGCGCCGCTTCGGCCGCTGAGCACTGTTTGTCCGCAAACCTCCGATCCGCTTCAGTCGACGGCGTCGTCGGTCTTCGCGAACGGAAAAGCGTGTTCGCTCAATCCCTCCTCCTTCGCCGACGCGGATCCTACGGTTCGCTCGAAGTTGTGGATTCCCCGTTTGCTCGGGTGGGTGAACAACCCGTGGTCATCTCGTGACGGTGCGGCGTGCCTCGCCGGGACGCCCCCGTCGACGACGTAGCTTCGAGGCACGGGTCGTCGGACGCGGCCCGTACGGGAGGCAGTCGATGCGCCGTCGTTCGACGGGCAGATCCCGGCCCACCTAGTCGTGGGGCCGGGCGCACGACGCGTACGGCCTCGGAGAAGGACCCGCCAGTGAGCATTACTCCTGTCGATCAGGGTCGTCGCAGCTACGTCATCGACACCTCGGTGCTACTCAGCGATCCGCACGCGCTGCGCCGGTTCGCCGAGCACGACGTGATCCTCCCCGTGGTGGTGATCACCGAGCTCGAGGCCAAACGCCACCACGCCGAGCTCGGCTACTTCGCCCGGAGTGCGTTGCGACTGCTCGACGACCTGCGGATCAGGCACGGCCGGCTCGACGCGCCCGTGCCGGTGAACGACCAGGGCGGCACGGTGCACGTCGAGCTCAACCACGCCGACCCCTCCACGCTGCCGGACGGGTTCCGACTGGGCGACAACGACTCCCGGATCCTCGCCGTGGCGCTGAACTTCGCCGCCGAGGGTCGCGACGTGACCCTGGTCTCGAAGGACCTGCCGATGCGGGTCAAGGCAGCGGCGGTCGGGCTGGCCGCCGAGGAGTACCTGGCCGAGCTGGCGGTGGAGTCCGGCTGGACCGGGATGGCCGAGGTCGAGGCGACCGCCGCCGAGATCGACCAGCTCTACGAGGCCGGTGTCCTCGACCTGCCGGCCGCCCGGGAACTGCCCTGCCACACCGGCGTGGTGCTGATCGGGGGCACCAGCACCGCCCTCGCCCGGGTGACGCCCGGCAAGGACCTCCGGTTGATCAAGGCGGAGCGGGACGCGTTCGGCATCCACGGTCGCTCCGCCGAACAGCGGGTGGCCCTCGACCTGCTGCTCGATCCCAGCATCGGCATCGTCTCGTTGGGCGGCCGGGCCGGCACCGGCAAGTCCGCCCTGGCCCTGTGCGCCGGGCTGGAGTCGGTGCTCGAGCGGCGGCAGCACGCCAAGGTGGTCGTGTTCCGTCCGCTGTACGCCGTTGGCGGTCAGGATCTCGGCTACCTGCCGGGCAGCGAGGGCGAGAAGATGGCGCCCTGGGCGCAGGCGGTGTTCGACACCCTCGGCGCGGTGACCTCGAAGGTGGTCATCGAGGAGGTGCTGGAGCGCGGCCTGCTCGAGGTGCTGCCGCTGACCCACATCCGTGGCCGCTCGTTGCACGACGCGTTCGTGATCGTCGACGAGGCCCAGTCGCTGGAGCGCAACGTGCTGCTCACGGTGCTGTCCCGGATCGGCCAGGACTCCCGGGTCGTGCTGACCCACGACGTGGCGCAGCGGGACAACCTGCGGGTCGGGCGGCACGACGGGGTGGTCGCGGTGGTGGAGCGGCTGAAGGGCCATCCACTGTTCGCGCACGTCACGCTGCACCGGTCGGAGCGCTCACCGATAGCCGCCTTGGTGACCGAGCTGCTGGAGGACGTCCCCCTGCACTGAGAGTCCGTGGTGCGTCGAGCCCAGTGGGGTGCGGCGCCGGCCGGCTCAGCCGGTCGGCTGCAGCAGACGATCCACCGCCGCCTCGTCCCACGGCACCCCGTCGGGGCGGACCAGTCGAGCGTCGCCGTAGGCCAGCGGCACCTGGGTGATCGGCACGGGCAGTGCCGTCGTCGCGGCCCGGTCGTCGGGGTCGGCGCCGAACCGGGTCAGGCCGGGACCGAGCAGGTCCAGGGTCGACACGGGTCCCGCCGGGGTGGGCACCCAGGCGTGCGGGATGCGACCACCGAGGTCGTTCTCGACCTCCGCTGCGGCGGCTCGTCGGCTGCCCATCGGGTCGAGACTGCGGCGGAGGTTGTGCTCCGCCGGTGGCCGCCGCTCCGCCTCGTAGCTGTCCAGCAGGTCCTCGCCGGCCCAGCCGCGCAACACCCAGCCGAGCTTCCAGCCGAGATCGCGGCCGTCGGCGATGGCGCTGTTCATCCCGGTCCCGCCGCGCGGGGTCACCCGGTGCGCGGCATCGCCGGCCAGGAAGACGTTGCCGTCTCGGAACCGGTCCGCGATGGCGGCGCTGAACGAGAACCGGTCGGTGCGGACCAGTCGGACCGGCAGGTCGGTGATGCCGACGGCGGCGCGGATACCGGCGACCAGGCTGGCCGGGTCGGTCGCCGGCTCAGGCTCACCCTCCTCCCAGGGAACGCTGTACACCCAGCGGTCGCCGTGCCCGGCGGGCAACAGGGTGGCCCGGATGGGGTCCTCGACGACGTAGATGCCGTACCGGTGCCGCCCGACCACCTGCCACAGGGGACCGTGGAAGAGCACGCTGAGGGCGTGGGTCGGGGTTCGCCAGGTGCGGGTACCGATGCCGATCGCCTCCCGGCTCCGGCTGTGGGCGCCGTCGGCGGCGACCACGTACCGGGCCCGGAACTGCGCGGTCGGACCCGACGGCCGACCGGGTCCGACGTCGCGGACGACGACGCACACGCCGTCGGGCTCCGGCCGGACGTCCACCGCCTCCACGCCCTCGAGCAGTCGCGCGTGCGGGTGTCGGCGCAGTTGTTCGGTCAGGATGGCCTCCAGCTGGTCCTGGGGCACCGCGGCCGGCCGGGTCGGGCTCAGTCGAGAGCTCACCGCCGCCGTCGGATAGCCCACCTCGACCGACCGGCCGTCCGCGACGGTGGCCAGCGTCGGAGCGATGCGCATCAGCCACTCGACCTCGTCCCCGACCGCGGCGAGCTGCTCGGCCAGGCCCCAGGAGCGGAACAACTCCATGCTGCGCAGGCTGATCACCGTCGCCCGCGGCGCTTCCCAGACCCCGACGCGGCGGTTGAGCACCAGCACCGGGATACCGCCGCGGGCCAAGGAGATGGCCGCCACGAGTCCCGCGGGCCCTGCGCCGATCACCACGACCGGCCAGTCGTGCTCACTTTCATCAAACAACATGTAGTTCAGAATACAGACAGTCTTTTGGAAGTCAACGTGTCTGGCGAACTGGCAGACTGCTGACCATGACCATCCGCAGGTACGAGCAACGTCAGCGGGCGGAGAACGCCGCCGAGACCCGGCGGCGGATCCTCGACGCCTTCGCCGAGCAGCTGCGCCAGGCTCCGACGGAACCGGTCAGCGTCGACGCGGTCGCCCGGCGGGCCCGGGTGGCGAGATCGACGATCTATGTCGCCTTCGGTTCCCGGGCCGGGCTCTTCGACGCGTTCGTCGACGACCTGTGGGAACGGACGGGGCAGGCCGATCTGACCGAGGCGGTCGCGGCGGCGGACGCCAGGATTCATCTGCGCGGGGCGCTGACGGCGGCCACCCGGATGTTCGCCCGGGATCCCGATCTCTACCGGGTGCTGTACTCACTCGGCCGGATCGACGCCGATGCCGTCGGCGGAGCGCTGCAGCGGGTGGACGCCGAACGGGCCGGCGGCATCGCCCACGTCGCGCGGCGGCTGGGCGAGGACGGCCAGCTGCGCGAGGACGTGTCGGTGGCGCAGGCCACCGACATCTTGTGGGTGATCAGCAGCTTCGAGAGCTTCGACGCGTTGGCGTCGGGTCGCGGTCTGTCGACCGAGGCCGCCATCGCGGTGTTGATCGCGATGGCCGAACGCGGTGTCTGCGCAGAGCTCGGCAGCCAGAGCTAGCGACGCGGGCGGGTCATCGCCAGCACGTCGAGAGCGGCGTCGAGCTGCTCCTCGGTCAGCTTGCCGTCGGCGACGAAGCCCTGATCGATCACGACCTGGCGGATGGTCTTGTTCTCCTTGAGCGCCGTCTTGGCCACCTCGGCGGCGTTCTCGTAGCCGATGTAGCGGTTCAGCGGGGTGACGATCGACGGCGACGACTCGGCCAGGGTCCGGCAGTGCTCGACGTTGGCCACGATGCCGGCGACGCAGCGGTCGGCCAGCAGCCGGCTCACGTTGGCCAGCAGCCGGATCGACTCCAGCACGTTGCGGGCGATCACCGGCAGCATCACGTTCAGCTCGAAGTTGCCCGACGCGCCGGCGAACGCCGACGGCCGCGTCGTTGCCGATCACCTGCGCGCAGACCATCGTCGGTGGCCTCGCAGATCACCGGGTTCACCTTGCCGGGCATGATCGAGGAGCCGGGCTGCAGGTCGGGCAGCGCGATCTCGCCGAGCCCGGCGCGCGGCCCCGAGCCCATCCAGCGCAGGTCGTTGGCGATCTTGTTCAGGCTGACCGCGATGGTGCGCAGCGCGCCGGACGCCTCGACCAGTCCGTCCCGGGCGCCCTGGGCCTCGAAGTGGTCCCGCGCCTCGGTGAGCGGCAGACCCGTGTCTGCTCGGCGATGATGCGCGATCACCGCGGCGGCGAAGCCGGGCGGGGTGTTGATGCCGGTGCCGACGGCGGTCCCGCCCAGCGGCAGCTCGGCGACCCGGGGGAGTGCGGCCTGGACCCGCTCGATCGCCGTAGCGGACCTGGGCCGCGTAGCCGCCGAACTCCTGGCCGAGGGTGACCGGGGTCGCGTCCATCAGGTGGGTACGACCGCTCTTGACCACCTCGGCGAACTCGGCGGCCTTCGCCTCAGCGACGTCTCGAGGTGGTCGCAGCGCCGGGATCAGGGCGTTGATCGAGGCTCGTCGGTGGCGGCGATGTGGATCGCGCTGGGGAACACGTCGTTGCTGGACTGCGAGGCGTTGACGTGGTCGTTGGGATGCACCGCCGCGGCCGAGCGACCGGGTGGCCAGCGAGGCGATCACCTCGTTGGTGTTCATGTTGCTCGAGGTGCCCGAACCGGTCTGGAAGACGTCGATCGGGAACTCGCCGTCGTGCTCGCCCGCCGCGACCTCCGCGGCGGCGGCGACGATCGCGGCGGCGGTCTCGGCCGCCAGCACCCCGAGCTCGGCGTTGGCCTGGGCCGCGGCGCCCTTGATCAGGCCGAGGGCGCTGATCAGGGACGGGTCGATCGGCACGCCGGAGATCGGGAAGTTCTCCACCGCCCGCTGGGTCTGCGCCTGGTAGAGCGCCGCGGCGGGCACCCGGACCTCGCCCATGGTGTCGCGTTCGATCCGGAAGTCCGTGGTGTCGTCGTCGGCAGGCATGGCGACATTGTCGCGTACGGGTTCGGTGTGGACGTAGATGACGTAGGACCACTCCCGCCGCCCGCGACGAGCGCGGTGCCGCTGCTCGGAGACCTCACCGCCCAGGTCGCGCAGCGCCGCCCGCAGCTCCGGACTCGGGCCCTGGCACCAGACCGCCAGCATGCCGCCGGGCGCCAACGCCCGCTGGGCGGCGCGCAGGCCGGGCCCGGCGTACAACCCGAGGTTGTGCTGGTGCACCAGGAAGTCCGGACCGTTGTCGACGTCGAGCAGGATCGCGTCCCACGAGCCGGCCGGCGCGTTCTGCAGCACGTCGGCGATATCGGCGACGATCATCTGGGTGCGGTGGTCGCCGGCCACCCGACCGAGGGTCGCCGTCAGCCGCTGCTCGGCCCAGCCGACCAGAGCCGGTTCCAGCTCGACCACGTCCAGCCGCTGCACCCCCCGATCGAGCAGCTCGGCGGCGGTGAAGCCGAGTCCCAGTCCGCCGAGCAGCACCCGGGCGCTCGGCGGTGGCAGCCGGCCGAGCTCGCGCTCGGAGCTGGGATCGGAGCTGTCCATCGCGAACACGCCGTTCACGATCAGCTCGTCGATCGGCTCGGTCGGCTCGTCGCGGGCGATCCGCCGGCGCAGCACGACCTCGCCGTGGGCGCCCTCGGTGCGACCCAGGGTCACCAGGTCCGCGGGCCCCGCGCTCATCCGGGCCGGGCTGCGGCCCGCGGCGCGGGTCCACCGGGCTCGCTCATGGGTCTAACGTATGTCGAGTCGTCGGTGACCAGGGCGGCTCGCGACGAGTTCGGGTTTACTGGTGATCGTGCGCTTCGAAGCCACCGCCACCACAGTCTCCTGGATCCCGTCGGAGTCGTTGTCCGGTCCGCTGAAGCTCGGCATGGACCTCAAGATCGCCCACTTCGACGACCCGCCCCCGGACCTGCTGGCCCAGCCGGGCGAGGTACGTGGACTGGCGCAGCAGGACCGCTTCCGATTCGCCAACGTGCTCACCGGGTGGATCGACGTGCTCGACGGCCAGGTGATCGACTTCGGCTACGGCGCCGAGGCGGGGCTGGCGATGGGTTCGACGACGGTGCGGCTGGGGCGGCTGGGGGCGACCTTCCGGGCCGCATCGCTGCCGGTCCTACGAGCCGAGCCGGAGTGGCGCGGGGACGCGGTCCGGTTCGTGCAGACCGTCGGCGGGGCGACCGCGCTGCCGCTACCGCGGCCGGTCCCGCACCCGCCGTTCGTGCAGTGGCGGGCGCCGATCGTGTGGACGACGCTGGCCCTCACCCTGTCGGCCACCCGCCCGCCGGAGATCGAGCTGATCGGAGCCAGCGCCTTCCCGCGGCACTGGGTCTACGACGACGCGGGCCGGTTGTCGCACAAGAGCGGACTGACCGAGCAGGAGCACTGGATGGATCACTCGTTCGGTGACCGCACGCCCTGGGGCGAGGCGGACCGCCGGCCGTTGGTCCTCGCGGTGGAGTCCGCCCTGGAGCGCCAGCTCTCGAACCAGATCATGGTCGCCGACGACAGCCCGCCGCAGATCCGGGAGGTCCCCGCCGGAACCAGGCTGCTCACCCACGGCGAGCCGGGTCGGGAGCTGTTCCTCGTGCTCGACGGGGTGCTCGTGGTGGAGGTGGCCGGGGAACGGCTCGGGGAGGTCGGCCCGGGCGCGGTGCTGGGTGAGCGCGCGATCCTCGAGGGCGGTCTCCGTACCTCGGACGTGACGGCGGTGACGCCGGTCCGGGTCGCGGTCGCCAGAGCGGACGAGATCGACGCCGACCGGCTACGCCGGCTCTCCGAGCTGCACCGGCGGGAGATCGACTAGTCCAGCTGCAGGCAGATGGTGACGGGGGTCTGCTGCCGACCCTGGCCGGCCGGGTTGTCGGCGAACAGCTGGGCGAAGAACTCGTCGGGCCGGTCGCTCTCCTGGCCGAGCACGTTGCGGCCGAGGTCGTTCGCGTCGATGATCGTGACGCCGCCGAGCCGGTCCCCGATCTCGGCCGGCACCCGGCTGCGGATCGCCCGCCGGATCTCGGCGGAGGCCTTGTCGGGGTCCTTCGGCGCGAGCTTGGCCGACACGTTGGCGGGGTAGACGTTGGTGTCGGCGGGTCCGTCGATCGCGTTCACGTTGTGGCCGGCGACCTGGTAGAACCAGCCGCGCCTGCCGATCACCTTGCCGACGGCGCTGGCGGCCGACGCCAGCAGGATCCGGGGCAGGCCCGCCTCCTGGATGGCCAGCTGCATGGTCCACGGGGTGCCGAGGCCGATGCCGGTCGGCAGCTTCACCACGAACCGGCTCAGCGTCTTCGCCCAGAACCCGGGCTTGATGTCCCAGAGGAAGTAGGAACGGCCCTGGGCGATGGCGACGATCTTCTCACTCGACACCACGTACCAGGTCCGGGTCAGCCCCGGCGCCAGGTCGTCGGCGGCCAGGATCGGATCGACGGCGGCCGCGACGTAGTCGGCGATCAGGGCCGCGAAGTCCTCACCGCCCTCGAACGCCCGGGTCTGCAGCGGGATCCGGGCCCAACGCTGCCCGGCCACGTCGATCAGCAGCTGCTTGCCCTCGTTGGGCGCCAGCAGTTCCTTCGGGGGCGGCGGTTCGTGCTTACCGGAACCGGGAGTCGGGGTCTGGTGGGGTGCGTGGGAGTCCGTGGGCTTGGGCACGCTGACTCACTTTAGTGAAGGGCGGTCGCAACCCGATGGAACAATGGGTCGGTGGCTGAGATGCGGCGGGCGCCCAAGCGGCAGGCGACGGCCGGCGACATGGTGCGGTCCCTGGCCCTCATCTTGATCCCGCTGGTCGTCATCACCGTGTTCTTCACCCGCAACCTCGCCGATCACCCCGTGAACGTCGTCGACTACCGGGCCGAGCTGGCCACCGCCCGGCAGCAGGCCCCCTACCCGGTGCTGGCACCGACCGGGTTGCCGACGACCTGGCGGGCGACCCAGGCCGAGTGGGTGCCGCTGGGCGACCAGTACCTCAACGACCAGCCGTCGGTCCGCAACCTCTGGGAGCTGGGCTTCCTCTCGCCGGACGAGGTCTTCGTGTCGGTGAACCAGGGCGACGAAGCACCGCAGGACTTCATCGAGGACAAGACCCGGGAGGGACTCCCGGACGGCACCAGCACGCTCGCGGGCCAGAGCTGGGAGCGCCGGATCAGTCCGGACGAGCGCACCCGCGCGCTCGTCCGGAGCTCTCCGGAGGTCACCACCATCGTGGTCGGCGACACGTCGTACGAGGGCTTGGAGGCCTTCGCCTCGACGCTCAGCGATCGCTGAGTCGCAGCTGGGCCAGCTGGCGCAGCTCCCGATCGGCCCGGAAGTCGTCGAGGTCGCTCGGCAGTCCGGTGCGGTGCGGCGGGGCGAGCCGAGCCCGGCGATGCGCCGGGATGAGAGCTACGGCCAGCAGCACGATCATGGCGGTGAGGATCAGTAATCCGGTCATGGCAGTAATCTTGCTACCATAGAGATCCAGACAACAGTGGCAAGACTGACGCTGCGCGAAGGAAAACTGCCACTATGCTGAGCCCATGACCTTGTCCCGGGTGAGCGTCATCCTGATCGAGCCGATCGCGGTGTTCGAGTTCGGCGTCGCGGTGGAGGTCTTCGGCGCTGGACCGGACCGAGGACGGGCGTCCCCGCCTTCGACTTCCGGGTCTGCTCGGCCACCCCGGGTCGGCCGCTGACGCCACCAAGAACGGCGGCGCTTTCACCATCACCGCCACCCGCTGGGTCTGGACGCCGTGCCGGGCAGCGACCTGGTCATCGTGCGGCGCCGACCGTGCCGCGACCGGAGCTACCCGGCCGAGGTGCTGGAGGTGCTGCGCGACGCGTGCACGCCGACGGGTGCGACGTTGCTCAGCCTCTGCTCGGCGTCGTTCGTGCTGGGCGCGGCCGGCCTGCTCGACGGGCGCGCCTGCACCACCCACTGGATGTACGCCGAGGAGATGCAGCGGCGGTTACCCGGCGGCCATGGTGGATCCGCGGGCGCTGTTCGTCGACGACGGCAACATCATCACCAGCGCCGGCACGGCGGCCGGCATCGACGCCGTGCCTGCACCTGGTCCGGCGCGAGCTGGGCACCGGCGATCGCCACCAAGATCGCCCGCCGGATGGTCGTGCCGCCGCAGCGCGACGGCGGTCAGCAGCAGTTCGTGGAGATGCCCATCCCCGAGTGCTACGGCCGACAGCCTGGCCCCCGTGCTGAGCTGGGTGCTGGACCGATCTGGACGAGCCGCACACGGCCGCGTCGCTGGCCCGGCAGGCGATGATGAGCGACCGGACCTTCGCCCGGCGGTTCGCGGCCGAGACCGGCACCACGCCGCACAAGTGGCTGACCCAGCAGCGGATGCTGGCCGCGCGCAGCCTGCTGGAGGAGACCGACCTGGGGGTCGAGCAGATCGCCGGCCGGGTGGGCTTCAACTCCGCGGTCGTGCTGCGGGAGCACTTCCGGCGCGAGATCGGGCTGGCGCCGCAGGCGACTATCGCGCGTCGGTTCGGTCGCCCCGACGTCGCCTGAGGTCGGCGTCGGCGTCGAGCTCGAGCGTCGACTCTCGGTCCCAGACTCAGCCGGTCGCCTTCGGCCGAGCGGCGTCGATCTTGGCCTGGGCGCCGTCCAGCCAGCTCCTGACAGACGGGCCGCCAGCTGTTCGCCGCGCTCCCACAGGGCCAGCGACTCGTCCAGCGGGGACACCGCCGGACTCGAGCCGCTGCACCACCCGGATCAGCTCGTCGCGGGCCTGCTCGTAGCTGAGCTGCTGCTCGGGCTGCTCGGTCTGCTCGGTCTGCTCGGTCTGCTCGGTGCTGCTCGGCTCGGTCACGGTCGGCCTCCTGGTTCGACGTCCGTCACGGCCACCCGGAGCTGCCCGTCGGCCAGGTACGCCAGCAGCGGCTCGCCCTCGGTCGACGTCGGCGACCGAGGTGATCGCCGACGCCGTCCTCGGCCGACCAGGATCGCGTACCCCCGCTCGAGGGTCGCCTTCGGCGACATGGCCCGGACCCGGGCCAGGGTGTGCTCGACGGCGCTCGACTCGCGCGCGAGTCGCAGCGTCAGACGCCCGCTCGGCCCGCGACGCCGCAGACCGGCGATCTGGTCGCGGCGGAGGGCGAAGCTCGCGGTCGGATCGGCCAGCACCGGTCGGGAACGGAGGCCGGACAGCCACTCCTGCTGGCGGCTGCACCCGGGCCGCCGACGCGCTAGCCGGAGCCGCTCGCGGGCCTGGCGCGACCCGGGCCAGTCTCCTCGGCCACGTCGGGCACCACCCGCTTGGCGGCGTCGGTCGGGGTGGAGGCGCGGTGGTCGGCGACCAGATCCAGGATCGGGTTGTCGCTCTCGTGCCCGATGGCGCTGACCACCGGCGTCCGGCAGGCGAAGACCGCCCGGACCAGGCCCTCGTCGGAGAACGGCAGCAGGTCCTCCAGCGAGCCGCCGCCGCGGGCGATGACGATCACGTCGACGGTCGGGCTCGGCGGTCGAGCTCGGCCAGCGCCGCCATCACCTGCTCGGCGGCCTGCGGGCCCTGGACCAGCGCGTGCCGGACCACGCAGTCGGACCGCCGGCCAGCGGCGGCGGGCGTTCTCGACCACGTCGCGCTCGGCCGCGCTGTCGGCACCGGTGACCAGCCCGACCGCCGCGGGCAGGAACGGCAGCCGCTTCTTGCGCGCCGGGTCGAACAGTCCCTCGGCCTGCAGCAGCCGCTTGGTCTGCTCCAGCCGGGCCAGCAGCTGGCCCTCGCCGACCGGGGTGATGGCGTCGCAGTAGAAGGAGAAGCCGGCCGGACGTCTCGTAGTAGGAGGGCTTGAGCCGGGCGACCACCGTCGCGCCCTCGGTCAGCGGCCCGGCCGCGTCCAGCGTGGTGGCGGAGACGCGATGACCGAGACCGACACGTTGGCCAGCGTGTCGCGCATCGTCAGGAAGACGGTCCGGCTGGCGGCGCGGCGGTTGATCTCGATCAGCTGGCGCCTCGACCCAGACCGGCCCCGAGCCGGTCGATCCAGCCGCGCACGGCGGCGGTGACGCGCCGCAGCGGCTGCGGATGCTCCGGCGACGACTCCAGGGCACGCACGAGCTAGCGAGCGGACACCGCTACGGCCAGCGTCGCCGACACCTAGACTCGACGCCGTGACCGAGACCGGTCAGCAGACCTGAAGCGGCAACCGCGGCCGACAGCGGGTCGTGGTGGCCGCCCCACGCGGCTACTGCGCCGGGGTCGACCGCGCGGTGATCACCGTCGAGAAGGCGCTGGACGCGTACGGGGCGCCGGTCTACGTCCGCAAGCAGATCGTGCACAACCGGCACGTCGTGGAGGACCTGGAGGCCCGCGGGGCGATCTTCGTCGACGAGCTGGACGTCGGTGCCGGACGGGTCCACGGTGGTCTTCTCCGCGCACGGGGTGTCGCCGGCCGTGCACGCCGAGGCCGCGACCGCGATCGCTCAAGACCATCGACGCGACCTGCCCGCTGGTCACCAAGGTGCACCACGAGGCGAAGCGGTTCGCCCGCGAGGGCCTGGAGATCCTGCTGATCGGCCACGCCGGGCACGAGGAGGTCGAGGGCACCACCGGGGAGGCGCCGGAGCACATCACGCTGGTCCAGTCGCCCGAGCCGACGTCGAGGCCCTCGAGGTCGCCGACCCGAGCCGGGTCGCCTGGCTGAGTCCCAGACCACGCTGAGCGTCGACGAGACGCTGCAGACCGTCGACCGGCTGCGGAAGAAGTTCCCGCTGCTGATCGACCCGCCGAGTGACGACATCTGCTACGCCACGTCCAGAACCGGCAGCTCGCGGTCAAGCAGATCGCCGCCCACTCCGACCTGGTCATCGTGGTCGGCTCGGCCAACTCGTCCAACTCGGTCCGGCTGGTCGAGGTGGCGCTCGAGGCCGGTGCCAAGGCCGCCCTACCGGGTCGACAACGCAGGCGAGATCGACCGACGACTGGCTGGTCGGGGTCGACGCGGTCGGGGTCACCAGCGGCGCCTCGGTGCCCGACGACCTGGTGCCGGGGTGCTCGACTTCCTGGTGGACCGGGGCTTCCCGGCCGCGCGTGGAGGAGCGGCTGACCGAGGAGTCGCTGGTCTTCGCGCTGCCGCCGGAGCTGCGCCGGGACCTGCGGGCCGGGGCGGTCCGCGACTGATCGACGGTGCTCAGGAGGAGCGGCGGGTCTGGTCCGGATCGGCGGTGTCCTCGGCCACCAGCTCGAGCAGGTCGGGGTCGTTGCGGACCAGGGCATCACGTTCCGGCAGGCTCCGGCGTCGCCGTCCCCGACCAACGATGGTGTCGACGCTGACCGCGTCCTCGACCAGCTCGGGTGCTTGGATCTGCCGTACCGGTTCCTCCACCGGTGCCGGTGAGATCAGGTCCTGCTCGCTGACCTTGAGGTCACGGAAGCGCCGGGCGCGGACCAGGACCGTGCCCTCAACGGTGGCGATCGACTCGTTGTACGCGTTCACCGACGAGCGCAGGGCCCGGCCCAGCTTGTCCAGCTTGTTGCCCATCAGACCCAGCTTGTCGTGCAGCTCGCGACCCAGTCGGAACACCTCGCCGGCGCTCTCGGCCAGCGCGGCCTGCTTCCAGCCGTACGCGACCGCCCGCAGCATCCCGATCAGCGTGCTGGGGGTGGCCAGCACCACGTCCCGGCCGGCGGCGTAGTCGTACAGGTCCGGCACGTGTTCCAGGGCCGCGGCGAAGAACGCCTCACTCGGCAGGAACAAGACCACGAACTCCGGGGTGTCGGCCGCCTTCCAGTACTGCTTGGCCGACAGCTGGTCGACGTGGGTGCGGACGTTCTTCGCGTACTTCTCCAGCAGCTCGGTCCGCTCCCGCTCGTCGTCGGTCTCCATCGCCTCGAGGTAGGCGCTCAACGGGACCTTGGAGTCGACGAAGATGTGCCGGCCCTCGGCCAGGTTCACCCGCATGTCGGGCCGCAGCACCCGCTCCTCGTCGCGGGTCGTGCGCTGCAGGTCGAAGTCGCAGCGCGGCAGCATGCCGGCCAGCTCCGCCACCCGCTTCAGCTGCGTCTCACCCCAGGAGCCGCGGATCTGCGGCTTGCGCAGGGCGGTGATCAGCGCCGCGGTCTCGCGCCGCAGCGTCTCCCCGGTCTGCTGCACCACCTGCACCTGGCCGCGCAGGTCGGTGCTCATCTGGACCCGCTCCTTCTCGACCTCGGTGAGCCGGGTGTTGAAGGCCTCCAGGCTCTGTCGGACGGGCGTCATGAGCTGCTCCGTCGCCTTGAGCCGAGCCTCGGCCTGGGCGTCGGCGACCTGGCCCTGGCGCTCGATGGTCTCGGTGGACAACACCTTGAACTGGTTGGTCAGCGCCTCCCGGTCCGCGGCCAGCTGCCGGGCCCGCTCGGTCGCGGCGTCCCGCTCGGCGCGCGCCTTGGCCACCTCGGCCGACACCTCGGCCGCCTCGGCCTGCGCCGCCGCCGCCTCGGCCCGGGCGTCCGCGGCGATCTGCCGTGCCAGCGCCAGCTCGGCCCGGGTCTGAGCCGCTTCCGAGCGGGCCTCGGCGGCTTCGGACCGCGCGTGGGCGACCAGGGTCTGCCCGTGCGCGAGCTCGGACCGCTCCGCGGCGGCCGCCGCCTCCGACCGCGCGACGCCGGTCTGTCCCCGGGCGCGCACGACCAGCAGCATCACGACGGCGCCCAACGCCATCCCGATGAGGAGGGCGATCAGCCCGGCTGCGATCGCTCCAGCATTCATGCCCCGCATCCTGCCCGCGGCGACTGACAATCCCCGTAGGCGCTCCGACGGGCGATCGAGTTCGGCCCTGTGCGACGCTTCTCTCCTGCTCGATGATCAACGAGCAAGGAGATGCGGAGGCAGGGGAGAGAGAGCGTGGCGTTCATCGGTGGCTTCGCGCCGTGGATCCTGTACTGGATCCTGGTCGGCAACGTCGACTTCAGGCTCGCGGTGTGCCTGTCGTTGGGACTGGCGCTGCTGTTCCAGGTCATCGCCAGGATCCGGCACCAGCCGTGGCGCAGTCTCGACGTCGGCAGCCTGATCATCTTCGTCTTGCTGGCGATCGCCGCCTTCGTCGCCAGTGACGCGTTCTTGTCCCAGTGGCTGCAGCCGCTGAGCAACCTGGGGCTGTTCCTCGTGGCCCTGGTGGGGATCCTCATCGGGCGGCCGTTCGTCCGCGAGTACGCCGCGGCCGGCGTCGACGCCGAGACCGCCCGCACGGACGGCTTCCGCTACATCACGACGGGTATGACGTGGCTCTGGGCCGGCGCCTTCGCCCTGATGACCATCGTGTCCGCCATCCCGCCGCTGGTGGACGGCACCGCGACGATCGACGACCAGTTCTCGACCCTGTCCATCCTCTGCTACTGGGTGCTGCCGTACGCGCTGCTGGGGATCGCCGCCGCGGTGTCGATGTTCTTCCCGAAGTGGTTCGAGAAGAAGACGGCCCAGATCGACCAGCGGGAAGCGGCTGAGGTGCCGACCGTGGCAGCCGCCGCGGCGCCCCCGGCGGACGAGGACGCCGGCGCCGTCACCATCGCCGCGCCCTTGGAGACCCGGCACGACGAGCTGCTGCCGATCCAGGTGCAGGGTGTCTCGGCCGGGCAGCAGGTCGAGTTGACGACCACCGGGTTCGACCTCTTCGGCCGTCAGTGGCGGTCATCGGCCTCGTTCGTCACGACGACCGACGGGACCCTCGACCCGGCGCGGGACGCTCCGAACGGCGGCGACTGGTCCGGTGCCGATGCCAGTGCACCGCTGTGGTCGATGCGCTTCGCCGAACCGGACCGGACCCCGGACCTGTTCATCGCCCCCGCCGATCCGTGGCCGTTGACGATCCGGGCCGAGGTCCGAGGCGTCGGTACGGCCCAGCACACCGTGCACCGCCGGGCCGCGTCGTCGGACCTGCACGCCGAGCAGGTCGACATCGAGGGGCAGCCGGGGCTGGTCGTCAGTCCGGCCGGCGCCGCACCGGCAGGTGGCTGGCCCGCGGTCGCCTGCTTCGGCGGCTCCGAAGGCGGCTTCGATTCCCAAGTCGGGCACGCCCAGCTGCTCGCCTCCCACGGCTACGTCGCCCTGGCCGGGTGCTGGTTGCCCGAGGGCGAGGCGGCGGGCATCGCGAACATCCCGCTCGAACGGTTCCCGGCGGCCCTGCAGTGGCTGGCCGCCCGGGATGACGTCGACGCGGGTCGGCTGGCCGCGATGGCGGTGTCCCGCGGCGCGGAGGGTCTGTTGGCCGCCCTGTCGCGGCGCGGCGAAGCCCTCTGTCGCGGCATCGTCGCGGTCAGCCCGAGCAGCGTGACCTGGCAGGGGATGGGCGCGGAGGGCAGCATCCCCGAGACCGGGGCATGGACCTGGGAGGGCCGCCCGACGCCCTGGCTGCGGATCCCCACCGGGGTGTTGATGCCACAGATCATCCGGAACGCCTGGCGGATCGGGCGGGACACCGCTGAGCACCGCCCGACTCTGCTCACCCTGCGCACCGCGTACGAGGCCGGCATGCACGAGCAGGAGTCGACCGGCGGTGATCCGACCATCGACGTCGCCCGGGTCGCCGGGCCGCTGTTGGTCCTGACCGGCGGGGCGGATGCGGTCTGGCCCTCGGAGCGGATGGCTCGGGATCTGCTCGCGGCCCGCCCGGCCGAGGCCGGCGACGCCCACCAGCACTACGACGGGGCCGGCCACCTGATTCGGCTCGGCATCCTGCCCACCGACGCTCAGTGGACCGGCGGCATCGTCTTGGGCGGCAGCCGGGAGGGGCAGGCGGCGGCGCAGCGTGACGCCACCGGCCGGGTGCTCGAGTTCCTCGCCCGGACCACCGCGAACGTCACCACGCGGGCCTGAGCCCGGCTCCACCGCTCAGTCCGACTCAGTCCTCGTCCGCCCGGTCGCGGGCGTAGTCCACGGCGTTCGCACCGGCGGCCCGCTCGGCCCTGAGCAGCTTCGGATCGAGGCCGGCACCCCGCTCGATCAGCCTGGTCAGGATCGGATCGAGGAACAACACCATCAACGCCCAGACCCCGAGCTTCGGGAACACCAGACAGAGGATCAGGGCGAGCCCGGCGAGGAGGGGGTTGGAGAGCCAGCCGATGCTCCAGTGCTTCATCTGCTCGGCATTCAGTCCTTCGCGCCACATCGCCGGGCGTCGGCTCAGACGGAATCCCTGGACCGCCACCACGGTGATGTTGACGGCCAAGGTGGCGATGTAGAGCGCGGCCACCGGTCTGGTGTTGCCGAGCTGCCCGAGCATCTGGGTCGGGAACGGCAGGAACACCACGGTGAGCAGCCAGGGCAACGTGGTGATCAGGGTGAAGGAGTCCGCCCGACCCATCCGTTCACCGAGGTCGTGGTGGGTCAGCCACAGTCGCGCGATCACGGCGAAGCTGAGCAAGAACATGACCAGCTGGTTGCTGTGGTCGGCCCAGACCTCCGCCAGGGAGGTGGTCGAGACCTCGGTGGGGATGTCGACGAGCGGCAGCACGAGCAAGGTGATCGCGATGGCGACGACCGCATCGGCGAAGGCCATCAGACGCGAGGTGCCCTCCGTGGTCAGCACGGCGACAGTGTGGCAGCGATCCGTTCAGCCCGCATCCGACCGCCGAGCTCAGCTGCTGGCGCGCTCGATCAGGCTGAACGGCGGTCCGTCGGACCGGGGCGGAGCCGGTTCCCCCTCGAGCAGCGCGCGGGCGTCGGCCCACAGCGCTCGGGCGTGGTCGACCATGGGCAACCGGACCGTGGTCAGCGCCGGCCGGCTGAAGGCGCTCATGGGTTCGTCGTCCATGCCGACGACCGCGAGTCGACCCGGTACTGCGATGTCCGCCCGGTCCGCCGCCGCGAGACACGCGGCGGCGCAGACGTCGTTGTAGCAGGCGATGCCCGTCACCGGATCGGTCCCGCTGGTCCACCGCCGCAACACCTCGGCCAGGTCGGCCACCGAGATCGCCGCCAGGTCCGGCAGCTCGGCGACGAGCGCGGGAGCCAGGCCCTGCGCGGTGCAGCTCGCCTGGACACCGCGGACCCGGGGTTCGGCGAACGCGGCCAGTCGGGGGTCGGTGGTGGTGAGACAGCCGAGCCGCCGGTGGCCGCGCGCCACGAGATGGTTCACCTGCAGGGCCGCACCGACGTCGACGGCGTCCGGGGGATCGGCGTCGGACTCGACGTGCGGGATGTGGGCTCGGATCAACGCCGCCCGCTGGTCGACGGTCAGCCGGCCCAGGGTCAGCGCGACGGCGGGTTGCAGGTGGGCCAGGGTGGCCGGTAGGTCGTCGGCGTCGCGCTGCTGCCAGATCACCAGGGACCGGCCACTGGCCGCGACCTCGGAGGCGAGGGCGTCGATCATCACCGACAGGTTCGTGCCGTACGGGACGCCGGTGTTGATCAGCAGCACCAGCCGCGACTGTCCGGCCCGGAGCGCCCGAGCCGCGGCGTGCGGGGTGTAGTCCAGCTCACGGGCCGCCGCGAGCACCCGCTGTCGGGTCGCGAGCGGAATCGACTGGTGCGCGACGTCGTTGAGCACGTAACTCACCGTGGCCCGGGACACCCCGGCCCGGTGGGCGACGTCGGCGCTGGTGGCTCTACGCGAGGCAGCCACGAGAACCTCGCGGTTGACGGTCCGGACCAGCCATGTATAGTAGCTTACACGAGTCACTTAAACGTGCAAGCGATGGGTGACCTGAGCCAGCAATCGCCAGCCGAAGGAGCAGGAACCCATGCCGGAGTCGTCGGTCGACCAGCAGGTGTCGCAACCCGGAGCGGCGGAGGTCCGCGAACGGGTCGAGGAGCTGCTGGCGCAACTGAGCCTGGCCGAGAAGGCCGGCCAGCTGACCCAGTACTTCTACTTCAACCTGCCGCCGGCGGAAGAGATCGAAGCCACCCTGAACACCGATTTCGCCCAGCAGCCCGCGATGGTCGAGGCCTGCCTGGCGGGCGGGGCCGTCGGGTCGCTGTTGTTCGTCACCGACCCGGCCGAGACCAACCGGCTGCAGCGACTGGCCGTCGAGGGGAACCGGCTCGGCATCCCGGCCCTGTTCGGGTTCGACGTGATCCACGGCCTGCGCACCATCTTGCCGGTGCCGATCGCGATGGCCGCGTCGTGGGACCCCGAAACGATCGAGGCCGGTCAGGCCGTCGCCGCCCGCGAGTCCCGGGCCGTCGGCATCCACTGGGCCTTCGCGCCGATGGTCGACATCGCCCGGGACCCGCGCTGGGGTCGGATCGTGGAGGGTGCCGGGGAGGATCCCTACCTCGGGGCGGCGGTCGCCGTGGCTCAGGTCCGCGGGTTCCAGGGTGCCGACTACGGCTCGGGTGAGCGGATCATCGCCGGCCCCAAGCACTTCGCGGGGTACGGCGCGGCGATCGGCGGTCGTGACTACGACGAGGTCGGGCTCTCCGACTACGACTTGTGGAACGTGTACCTGCCGCCCTTCAAGGCGGCGGTGGACGCCGGCGCGGGCAACATCATGACGGCGTACATGAATCTGAACGGCGTACCCGCCACGGGCAACAGCTGGTTGTTCGACGAGGTGCTGCGCAGGACCTGGGGTTTCGAGGGCTTCGTGGTCAGCGACGCGCAGGCCGTGCACAACCTGCGGACCCACGGCTTCGCGCGAGATCTGGCCGAGGCCGGAGCCCGGGCGGTCAGCGCCGGGGTCGATCTGGAGATGACGTTCGCCGACCCGGCCTACGCCCAGCTGCCGGACGCCGTCGCGGCCGGCCTCGTCGACGAGGCGACCATCGACGCGGCGGTCCGGAGGATCCTCACCGCCAAGGTGCGGCTCGGCCTGTTCGACCAGCCGTACGTCGACGAGGACCGGGCCCGCGAGGTCCTCGCCGATCCGGCTCACCGGGAGGTGGCCCGGACGGCCGCCCAGCGAACCGCCGTGCTGCTGCGCAACGAGGGTGACCTGTTGCCGCTGTCGGACCAGGCGTCGATCGCCGTGATCGGGCCGTTGGCCGACTCGCGCCGCGACACGTTGGGCCCGTGGGTCTTCGACTTCGACCTCGACGAGACCGTGACCGTGCTGCAGGGGATCCGGGATCGGGTCGGGGAGTCGGCGTCGGTGACGTTCGCTCCCGGCATCCGGTCGGCGCAGCGGACCTTCCCGTCGATGTTCGACATGTGGGGGAACAACGCACCGGTCGATCCGGACGACTTCGACGACGACTCCGAGCTGGAGCGGGCGGTCGCGCTGGCCCGGGAGGCCGACGTGGCAGTGCTGGTGCTGGGCGAGTGGCAGAACATGATCGGCGAGGCCGCGTCCCGGTCGAGTCTCGAGCTGCCGGGAGGTCAGCTGGCCCTGCTGCAGGCCGTGGTCGCCACCGGCACCCCGGTCGTGCTGCTGGTGATGAACGGCCGACCGGTCGACCTGCGGTGGGCCGCGGAGAACGTGCCGGCGATCCTCGACATCTGGTACCCGGGCACCTCCGGCGGCACGGCCGTGGCCGACCTGCTCTTCGGTGACGTCGCGCCCGGCGGCAAGCTCCCGTTCAGCTGGCCGCGCACCGTCGGCCAGGTGCCGATGATCTACAGCCACACCATCTCCCACGAGCCGGCCAACCAGGGTCGGCGGTACTGGGACGAGCAGAGCACCCCGCTGTTCCCGTTCGGCCACGGCTTGTCCTACAGCCGGTTCGCCTACAGCGACCTCGAGGTCGATCGGGACCAGATCGCACCGGGGGAGCGCGTGACCGTCTCGGTGACCGTACGCAACACCGGAGAGCGCCCCGCCGACGAGGTGGCGCAGCTCTATCTCCACCAGCGGTTCGGCACCGCGTCGCGGCCGGTCCGGGAGCTCAAGGGCTTCCAGCGCATCTCCCTCGACGCGGGTGCGTCGCAGACCCTGACCTTCGAGCTCGGGCCGGAGGAGCTCCGCTACTGGAACGCCGCCGTCCGCGACTGGGTGATCGACACCACCACCATCGACCTCTTCGTCGGCGGCAGCTCCACCGCCGAGCTCACCACCAGCTTCACGATCGGGACCTGATCTTGACCACGTCCACCCTGACCCCGCACGACCCGAAGACCCGGCTGGCGCAGCCGCGTTCGGCCCTCGCCGTCGCGCTGCTGTTCGCCGTCAACGGCTTGATCATCGGCGGCTACGGCGGCTCGCTGCCGTCGATCCGGGAACGGCTCGGGATCGACGCCAGCTCGATCGCGGTCCTGCTGTTCGTCTCCGGGGTGGCCGCCATCGCTGCGATGCAGGTCGGTGGTCGGCTGTCCGACGCCATCGGCGCCCGGGTCGTCGCACTGGCGGGGCTGCCGTTGTTGATCGCCGCCGCGACGACGTTCGCGCTGGCCACGGCGTTCCCCGCCGCCGTGGTGGGGGCCGTGCTGCTCGGGCTGGGCAACGGGTCGATGGACGTGGCGATGAACGCTCTCGGGGTGCAGGTCGAATCGGCCCGGCGCAAACCGATCATGAGCACCCTGCACGCGCTCTGGTCGGTCGGCGGTTTCGTCGGCGCCGGTAGCGTGCTGCTGCTCGCGGTCGCGCTCGGTGTCTCCGGGGCGGCGATCGTCTTCCCGTTGATGATCATGCTCGCCGGCATCGCCGCGGCGGTGCTGGTCGTGGCCGTCCGGATCACACCGGGTACGGCCGTGGTGGCGCACCGGGTCGACGGAGTCCGGACCAAGATCCCGCGGGCGGCCTGGTTGCTGGCGATCATGGCGCTGGCCTTCGGGCTGGCGGAGGGCACGGCGACCGACTGGTCGGCCCTGCACGTCACCGAGGTGGCCGGGATCGACTCGACGACCGGGGCCCTCGGCCTGGTGGCGGTGAGCGGCTCCATGGTCTTGATCCGGTTGCTCGGGGACCGCCTGGTGGCCCGCTTCGGCCGCCGCGCGGTGGTCCGCTGCGGCGGTGCCACCGGCGTCGTCGGATATCTGATGGTGAGCCTGGTCTCCGGGTTGCCCCTGCTGGTCCTCGGCTGGGCGCTGGTCGGCTTCGGCGTGGGCATGATCGCGCCGCAGGTCTACGCCGCGGCCGGACACGCCGGTGGCGGTCGGGTGCTGGCCCTGGTCGTCACCTTCGGTTATGCGTCGTTCCTGTCCGGTCCCGCCGCCGTCGGGTTCTTGATCAACCACCTCGGGCTGCAGCACGCGATGATCGTCCCGGCCGTGCTGTGCGCCGGCATCGTGGGACTCGCCGCCACCATGCCCCGGACCGACGAGGACCTGCGCCCCGTCGCCTGACCCGGATGCGCTTGGATGGGCAGACATGCCCGGTGTCCTCGCGAATCACATGACGGATCTGGCGGACTTCGTCACCGCCGCGCCGTCGTCCTTCCACGCCGCCGCCGCTGCGGCGGACCGGCTCCGGGATGCGGGTTTCGCCGAACAGGACGAACGGGACCCGCTGGACGTCGGTCCGGGCGGCCACTTCCTCGTCCGTGACGGCGCCGTGCTCGCCTGGCGGGTCCCGGCCGACGCCGGACCCACGACCGCGTTCCGCATCCTCGGCGCCCACACCGACTCGCCCGGCTTCGTCCTGAAACCGCGACCCGACGTGCAGAGCGCCGGTTGGCACCAGCTGAACACCGAGGTGTACGGCGGTCCGCTGCTCAACTGCTGGCTGGACCGCGAGCTGGGCCTGGCCGGCCGGCTCGTGCTCGCCGACGGGAGCCGGCAGCTGGTCCGGACCGGTGCGATCATGCGCATCCCGCAGCTGGCGATCCACCTCGACCGCAGTGTCAACGAGGACGGGCTGAAGCTGGACCGGCAGTTCAACACCAACCCGGTCTGGGGCATCGGTGGCGGGCCGCGGAGCATCCAGCGACATCTGGCCGGGCTCGCGGGATGCGAGCCGGACGAGGTGCTCGGACTCGACCTGGTGGCCTACGACACCGCGGCCCCGGCCGTGTTCGGGGCGGAGCAGGAGTTCTTCGCCTCCGGCCGGCTCGACAACCTGAGCAGCGTGCACGCCGGCCTGACGGCGTTGCAGACGCAGGCCGACAGCCCGCACATCTGCGTCCTGGCCGCCTTCGATCACGAGGAGGTCGGCAGCGCCTCCCGATCCGGCGCATCCGGGCCGGTGCTGGCCGACGTGCTGACTCGGATCAGCACCGGACTGGGCGGCGACCGCCGAAGATCATCACCGGGCGCTGGCCGGGTCGATCTGCCTCTCCGCCGACGCCGGGCACGCCATCCACCCGAACTACGTCGGTCGGCACGACCCGGTCAACCGGCCCGCTGCTCAACGGCGGTCCGCTGCTCAAGATCAACGCCAACCAGCGCTACGCCACCGACGCGGTCGGGGCGGCGCGCTGGCGGCGCGCCTGCCGCGACGCCGGGGTGGAGACCCAGGAGTTCGTCTCGAACAACGCCCTGCCGTGCGGCTCGACCATCGGGCCGCTGACCGCGACCCGGCTCGGCATCACCACGATCGACGTCGGGCTGCCGCTGCTGTCCATGCACTCGGCCCGCGAGCTCGCCGGCACCGGGGATCTGCCGCAGCTGGCCGCGGCGATGGGGGCGTTCCTGGTGCAGGACTAGGGCGCAGGGCCGGACTACGGAAGTCCGCTTCGGCGGAGAAACGTCGTATCGGGAGCTGCGGAACTCCGCTTCGGTGGAGAAACGTCACCCAGGATGCGGCGGAGCTCCGCTTCGGTGGAGGAACGTCACCCAGGATGCTGCGGAAGTCCGCTTCGGTGGAGGAAACGTCACCCAGGATGCGGCGGAAGTCCGCTTCGGTGGAGAAACGTCGTATCGGGAGCTGCGAAAGTCCGCTTCGGTGGAGAAACGCAGGTCGGTACGCTGCCCAGCCGGCGTGAGACGGCGCTACCCGCCAGCACCTAGGCTGGCTCCTCGTGGCTCTCACCATCGGCATCGTCGGACTGCCCAATGCGGGCAAGTCGACCCTGTTCAACGCCCTGACCCGCAACGACGTGCTGGCGGCCAACTACCCGTTCGCCACCATCGAGCCCAATGTCGGGGTGGTCGGCGTGCCCGACCCGCGGCTGGCGGTGCTGGCCGAGTTGTTCCCCTCCGAGCGCGTGGTGCCCGCGACGGTCAGCTTCGTCGACATCGCCGGCATCGTCCGCGGCGCCAGCCAGGGCGAGGGGATGGGCAACGCGTTCCTCTCCCACATCCGCGAGGCCGACGCGATCTGCCAGGTGACCCGGGTCTTCCGCGATCCCGACGTCACCCACGTCGACGGCGCGGTCAATCCGGCCAGCGACATCGAGACGATCTCCACCGAGCTGATCCTGGCCGACCTGCAGACCATCGAGAAGGCGCTGCCGCGGTTGGAGAAGGAAGCCCGGATCAACAAGGCCAAGGTCGCGGCGCTGGCGGCGGTCAAGGAGGCCCAGGAGGTGCTGGACTCCGGCCGCACCGTGTTCGCCGCCGGACTGGACCGCGGTCCGCTGCGCGAGCTGTTCCTGCTCACCGCCAAGCCGTTTCTCTACGTGTTCAACTGCGACACCGACGAGCTGGCCGACGCGGAGCTGCTGGCTCGGATGCGAGCCCTCGTCGCCCCGGCCGAGGCGATCTTCCTGGACGCCAAGATCGAGTCCGAGCTGGTCGAGATGGAACCCGAGGAGGCGCGGGAGTTCCTGGCCGAGATGGACATCGACGAGCCCGGCCTGGATCGCCTCGCCCGGGTCGGGTTCGACACCCTCGGACTGCAGACCTACCTGACGGCCGGGCCCAAGGAGTCCCGTGCCTGGACGATCCCCAAGGGCGCCACCGCTCCGGAGGCGGCCGGGGTCATCCACACCGACTTCCAGAAGGGCTTCATCAAGGCCGAGATCGTCTCCTACGACGACTTGATCGCGGCCGGATCGATGCAGGACGCCAAGGCCAAGGGCAAGGTCCGACTGGAGGGCAAGGACTACGTGATGGCCGACGGTGACGTGGTCGAGTTCCGGTTCAACGTCTGATCAGCTTCCTGTGGTGATCACCGCGTCCACCCCGGCGAGGAAGCCTGCTCGGCCGGGTGCCGCGGCGATGTCGGCCCCGATCCGCCGCGCGGCGTCCCGGTAGCCCGGCTCGGCCCGCACTCGCTCGATCGCCCGCCGGATCCGGTCCGGGGTCGGGTGCTGGGTCCGCAGGTTGACGCCCGTCCCCGACCAGGCGATCCGGGCCGCAACCTCGGTCTTGTCCTCCTGACCCGGCGCGACCACGATCGGCACCCCGTACCGGAGCGCGAACTGGGCACCCCCATAGCCGCCGTTGGTGACGTAGACGTCGGTCCGGGGGAGCAGCTCTGCGTACGGCAGGAATTCCGCCGCGTACGCGTTCGGGGGCAGCGGGCCGAGATCGGCGACGGGCGGACCGCCGGTCGCGACCACGATCTGGGTAACGGTGCCGGCGAACGCCTCGATCGTCGGCCGGACGAGTTCGCCGAGGTCGGAGTTCGCGATGGTGCCCTGGGTGACGTGGACGATCGGCCGCTCGTCGTCGAGCTCGTCCCACCACTCCGGCAGCCGGTGCTGGGCCGAACCCGACACCGAGACCGGACCGACGAAACGCAGCGTCGCGGGTGCGTCGGACCTCGGGTACTCGAACGCCGGCACCGTGAGCTGCAGGATCGCGTCCGCGCCCCGCGTCCAGTCCATGATCGAGCCGGTCGCGACACTGCCGAACAGTCGGCGGTGGATGTCGCGGCCGACCTGGTTCGGACGTCGCAGCACGGTGGCCGCGGTGACGAGGTCGAGGACCTTGTTGCGCGCCCGGCCGACCGGTCCCCGCACTGGGGGCAGGCCCAAGCCGAACGGCGCGACGTCCCGGCTGCTCAGCGCGAGCGGCAGCACCCCGGCCACCACCAGCGGTGGTCGCTGCGACCGAGGCCGACGGAGCAGCAGGGAGCCACCGGCGAACGTCGGGTCGACGACGATGACGTCCGGCTGCTCGGCGTCGATCAGCTCCAGCACGGCCCGGTACTGGGCTTCGGCCGGCGCGATGAAGACGTGCTCGATGTCGTAGGCGATCGCCTTGATGGGCGAGAGGCCGCGGCGTTCGGGGAACGCCTCGTCGACATGGCGATCGTCGAAGTCGGCAGCACCCGACAGCGCGACGTGCTCGGCGCCGGCAGCGTTGACCGCCGCCGCGAACCGGCTGCCGGTCAGGAAGCGGACGCTGTCGCCCCGCTCGGCGAAGCCTGCGGCGAGCCCGAGTAGCGGGCTGACGTGACCGTGGATGGGCACCGAGCCGAACAGGATGGATGTCATGCGCCCCCGCTTCAGAAGTAGTTGCGGATGTGGAAGGGCCGACCACCGAACGCGGCGTCCAGGGCCTGGTCGTCGGCCGGCGTGCCGCCCTCGAGCAGGTCGGCGAAGCGGAGGTTGCCGCACGACTGCACCCCGGCGTAGAGCAGGGCGAGACCGCGGGCGTGCAGCAGCGGGCGCCCCTTCTGGACCGGGGCGGGTTCGCAGTCGGCGAGGCCGTCGCGGATCCGGAGTCGGTAGCCGCCGTTCACCTCCGGGACGGCGTGCCCCTGGACGGCGAAGCCGAGGTCGACGTCGAGGCCGGGGGCGTAGCGCCGGCCGCCGATCGCCCCCGGCACGTCCAGGACCGCCAGCATGTACGGGTCGGACGTCACGGTCTGCCAGGTCGAGGACGGCAGGAACTGCCGCACCAGGTCGTCCCCGGACGTGTCGATCTTGGTCTGCCCGGTGATGGTGGCGAAGGTGCCGACGTTGCGCAGCAGGGCGCGGTAGCCGTCCGCGGTGAGCGCCAGCAGGTCCGAGACCTCCAGCGTGGCCGAGGATCCGTAACCCTGACCGCGGTCCCAGGAGACGAACCCGATCACCGTCTCGTCGGCGTCCACGGCGAGGGTCACGGCGTCGAAGTCGCCCAGGTACGCCTCGGCGGCGTCGGGGAAGGAAACGCCACGGCGGGTCAGTGGGCCGTTCTGCGCCGCCGCCCAGGTCGAGTACACCCGGTCGATCTCGGGGTGGTCGGCCACCGTGGCCCGCCGCAGCGTGACCTCGGTGGCGGGTGGCGGCACGACCGCGAGCTGGGCGCTGGGCAGTGAGATGGTCCGGTAGTCCGAGACCAGCTCGTAGCTGAACCGCCGGTAGATGCCGAGGGCACTCGGGAACAGCGTGCCCAACACCGCCCCGGCCGCTCGCGCCTCGGCGGTGGCGGCGGCGAAGACGGGGGAGAGGGCACCGGTGCCGCGGTGCTCCGCCGCCACGGTGACGCCGGCGAAGCCGGCCGTCCGCAGCTCCGCCCCGCCGAACCAGGAGTGGTAGTCGCGCACCGAGAGCCGCGCCGCCAGCTGGTCGCCGACGAAGCCGCCCCAGGACGTACGGCCGGGTGCGTCAACCGTCGCCGGCTCGGTGGGTGGGGTCTTCGGGGTGCCGAACGCCTCGAAGCCGAGGGTGCGGGCTGCGTCCGCGTCGGCGGCGGTCAGCGGTCGGACCTGGAGCTCAGCGCGGGCCATGCGCTCCATCCTCCCGGTCCGGCCGGCGCCGGGGGAAGCCGGTTTCAGCCCGAGCCGAGCGCACGATAGCCGAGCAGGAACACCGCGGCCCCGGCCAGCGTCAGCGCCACGGCGAGCGCCACGACGCGGGTCCCGGGTCGGATCCGGGCCGCCGCCACGGCAATGATCAATACGGCCGCCCCGATCTGCAGCGACCAGTACACCGGGCTCGTCGACCCGCCGACGACGGCCAGCCCGTAACAACCCTCACCGAGCAGGACCGCGGCCAGCGGCGTGAACCCGAGCAACCGCCAGGGCCGGCTTCCGTACCGGGTCAGGGAGGCGGAGACGCCGAGCACCGGGCCCGCCACCAGGCCGATCAGGCTGAAGATCCCGCCGAACGGCCGGGCGTAGAAGAAGCCGCGCCAACCCGACACCAACCGGTATCCCTCGACGAGGGCCTCGAAGGCCACGATCCCCAGCACGCCGGCCAGCAGCAGCCGCGCCCGACCGAACCGGATCAGCAGGAACGCCAGCACCGTCCAGCCGCCCGCGGAGTTGGCGAACGACCTGACCGCGTCCGGCAGGTACGTCTGGCCGTAGCTCGTCACACCGCCCAGCAGCAGACCACCGAGCAGCGCGATCGCAGTGGCGATCCCGGCTGAGCGCCAGGACTCCGTGTACCAGCGAGTCACGGACCGCAGATTAGCCTCGAGCACCATGCAGGCACTCCCATCGCAGCTGCGCGTCGGGCTGGGTCACGACCTCCATCGGCTGGTGCCGGGCGGGCACCTGGTCCTGGGCGGGGTGTCGATCGCTGCCGACGTCGGCTTCGACACCCACTCCGACGGCGACGTGCTCTGCCACGCGGTCATCGACGCCCTGGCCGGAGCCGTCGCCGACGGCGACCTGGGCACCCACTTCCCCGAGGACGACCCGGCGGCCGAGGACGCCCGCAGCCTCGACTTCGTTCGCGAGTTCGCCGTCCTGGTGGCGCGGCGCGGCTACCACGTCGTCAACCTCGACAGCTTCGTCGTGCTCGGGCCGATCCGGCTGCGACCGCACCTGAACCAGATGCGGACCAATCTCGCCGGCGCCCTCGGTGTCGACGAGCGGCTCGTCTCGGTCAAGGCCAGGTCCAACGACGGGGTCGGCCCGGAGGGAGAGGGCAGCGCGGCGAGCGCCCGTGCCGTGGTGCTGCTGAGCACCGACTAGGGTCGGGGGCCGTGCCCGAGCAGACGAGCCTGACCCACGCCGAAGCGACCGAACGTGGCCGACTGCTGCGGGTGGAACGCACCGTCGTGGACCTCGACCTGACCGACGACGGGTCGACGTTCCGCTCCGCGACCGTGATCGACTTCGACTGCGCCGAGTCGGGATCCACCACGTTCGTCGACTTCGCCGGCGCCGAGCTGGAGTCGGTGCAGCTGAACGGTGCCGACGTGGACCCCGGAAGCTGGCGGGACGGCCGGATCGCGCTCGCCGGACTGGCCGCCCACAACACCGTCGCCGTCACCGGGATCATGCGCTACTCCGAGGACGGGGAGGGGCTGCACCGCCACGTCGACCCCGTCGACGGACATCCCTACCTGTACGCGATGTCGTTCCTCAACGCGGCGCCGCGTTGGTTCGCGTGCTTCGACCAGCCGGACCTCAAGTCCCGCTACGAGCTGACGGTCAGTGCACCAGACAGCTGGACCGTGATCGGCAACGGCCCGAGCGTGTCGACCTCGCCGGGTCGCTGGCAGATCACCCCGGTCGCGCCGCTGTCCAGCTACTTCGTCACTTTGGTCGCGGGCCCCTACGCCTCGGTGTACGACGAGCACGACGGCATCCGGCTCGGGCTGCACGTGCGGTCCTCCCTGGGCCCGCAGCTGCAGGCCGAGGCCGACGACCTGCTGGAGGTCACCCGAGCCGGGTTCGACTACTACCACCGGGTGTTCGGCACCCGCTACCCGTTCGGGGAGTACCACCAGGCGTTCGTGCCGGACTTCAACGCCGGGGCGATGGAGAACCCGGGCTGCGTCACGCTGCGGGACCAGTTCATCTACCGCTCCAAGGCGACGGCGGCCGAACGGGCCAGCCGGGCCGGGGTGATCGCGCACGAGATGGCCCACATGTGGTTCGGCGACCTGGTCACCATGGCCTGGTGGGACGACCTGTGGCTGAACGAGTCGTTCGCGGAGTACATGGCGCACCGGTGCTGCACCGAGTCCACCCGGTACCCGCTGTGGACCGAGTTCGGGATCGTCCGCAAGGACTGGGGATTCCAGGCCGACCAGGCGCCCTCGACCCACCCGGTGGCCGGCAACGGGGCACCCGACGCCGACACCGCCCTGCAGGACTTCGACGGCATTTCCTACGCCAAGGGGGCCGCCGTGCTCCGCCAGCTCGCCGCCCACCTGGGCGACGAGGTGTTCTTCGGCGGGCTGCGCCGGCACTTCAGCGACCACGCGTTCGGCAACGCCACCTTCGCCGACCTGATCGGTGCCTGGACCCGCGCGGGCGCGGCCGACCTCGACAGCTGGGCCGCTGCCTGGTTGCGGACCTCCGGACTCGACCTGCTCAGTGCCGACGGTGTCCGGCTGCTCCGCAGCAGCACGAGCCCGGCCCCTCGACCGCACACGGTGCAGGTCGCCGGGTTCGCGGCGGACGGCACCGAGGTCGGCCGGGTGTCGGTCACCATCACCGACGAGTCGGAGCGCCCGGCAAGCCAACCCGATGCCGCGCTGGTCGTCGCCGATGCCGAGGACGAGACCTGGGCCAAGATCAGGTTCGGTGACCGCCCCTGGCCGGAGGTCCTCGAGATCGCCCCGCGGATCACCCGTCCCGCCACCCGGGTCGTGCTGGGCAACGCCGTTCGCGACGCCGTCCGTGACGGCGACGTCGATCCCCGGCTGGCGCTCCCCGGGCTGCTCGGGATGGTCGAGACGGAGCCGTCGGAGATCGTGGTGGCCGCGCTATTGCGATTCGCCACCGAGCAGCTGGCCGGCTCCTTCTTGCCGCCGGTGGACCGGCGGCAGGCTCTGCTCGAGATCCGGCGGGTCGCCGGTCAGCTGCTGACCGCGGCCGAACCCGGATCGGACCGCCAGCTGACCGCATTCCGCGCGGCCGTCCGGGCGAGTGTCGAGCCGTCGGAGCTGCGGGCCTGGCTCTCCGCGACGGAGCTGCCGCCGGATCTCGAGCTCGACCCCGAGCTGTCCTGGTCGATCGTCATCCGGTTGGCGACCCTGACCGGCGATGCCGAGCCGATCGAGCACCAGAGCTCTCGGGATCCGTCCGCAGCGGGTCGGGCGCACGCCGCTCAGGCCCGGGCGGCGCTGGCCGACGCGGCCGCCAAGGAAGCGGCGTGGGCGCTGCTGATGCAGCCGTCGGAGGTGGGCGCCTACGAGCTCTACGCGACGGCCGCAGGCTTCTTCCAGCCCGGTCAGCACGAGATCTGCGCCCCGTACGCGTTCCGCTACTTCGACGAGATCGGGGGGACCGGGGACTTCCGCTCCGGCTGGTCGCTCGGGCAGACGGCCCTGCTGAGCTATCCCGGCCCGCATGCCGACCCCGAGGTGCTGGCGGCAGCCGAACGGTGCCTCGCACGTGATGGTCTCGAGCCCGCCCTGCGGCGCTCGGTCGTCGACGGAACCGACCGGCTGCGGCGGGCGGTACGGGCTCGGGCACGCTTCGACTGAAGCCCAAAACGCAAGGGATCATCGACCAGCCGGTCCAGGTCACAATCATGTTGCGTGTCAAGGCGGGCGGCCACGAAGAGTTGCAGTTTCTTGGTCGAATGACCTAGAACAGTACAACTGCCTGAAGTGTGGGCGGGCTATGCGCTTGCTCACAGTCAACGCGTCCAGCTGTCGTGGGCGCAACCCCTTGGAGGAGGAATTTATGCGAGGAACCACTCGCGCAACCTTCGCCGCCGGATTCGCCGCGCTCGCCTTGTTGGCGACGGCGTGCGGCGGTGGCGGAGGAAACCCCACGCCGGGGACGTCGGAGGGGGGTCAGACCGGTGGCGAATTCGTCGTCGCCGGGTGCACTCCGGAGAATCCGCTCGTTCCGGGCAACACCAGCGAGGCCTGTGGCGGCGACATGGTCGAGGCCATGACCTCGAAGCTGGTGCAGTACAACACCGAGACCGCGGCCCCCGAGAACGACATCGCCGAGTCCATCGAGACCAGTGACAACAAGTTGTTCACGGTGAAGCTCAAGCCGTACAAGTTCCACGACGGCACCGACGTCACCGCCAAGAGCTTCGTCGACGCCTGGAACTACACCGCCTACGGCCCGAACGGCCAGGCCGGTTCCTACTTCTACGAGCCGGTGGCCGGCTTCGCCGACGTCCAGTGCCCCGATGCTGACTGCAAGCAGGCGCCGAAGGCCAAGACCCTGAGCGGGCTGAAGGTGGTCGACGACACCACGTTCACCATCCAGACCAGCGAGCCGGTCTCCAACCTGCCGGTTCGGCTCGGGTACTCGGCCTTCGCTCCGCTGCCGGAGTCCTTCTTCAAGGATCCGAAGGCGTTCGAGAAGAAGCCGATCGGCGCCGGGCCGTTCAAGCTCGACACGATCAGCAACACCGAGTACGTGTTCACCAAGTTCGCCGAGTTCAGTGGGACGAACAAGGCCAACGCGGACAAGATGACGGTCCGGATCTACCAGGACCCGCAGGCGGCCTACGCCGATGCGGTGGCGGGCAGCCTCGACTACATCGACGAGAGCAACATCCCGCAGGACCAGTTCATCGGCGACGCGTACAAGAACGACTTCGCGGACCGCAACGCCCAGCGTGAGGCGCTCCGGTTCTCCTGGGTGACCTTCTCGCCGAACGACCCGCAGCTCAAGGACAACGTCGACCTGCGCAAGGCCATCTCGCGCGCCATCGACCGCGAGCTGATCGCCAAGCAGATCTGGAACGGCACCGTCACCCCGGCCACCGGCTGGGTGGCACCGTCGGTCGACGGGTACAAGGCCGACGTCTGCGGTGACTCCTGCAAGTTCGACAAGGATGCTGCCAAGAAGGCATTCGACGCGGCGGGTGGCTACTCGGGCACCCTCACCATGACCTACAACGCCGATGCGCCGAACAAGACGTGGTCGGAAGCGGTCTGCAACTCGATCAAGAACACCCTCGGCGTCAACTGCGTCGCGGTGCCCACGGTTGACTTCGCGACGTTCAACAAGAAGATCGACGCCAACGAGCTCAAGGGCATCTTCCGCAGCTCGTGGCAGGGCGACTACCCCTCGATCGAGAACTTCCTCAACCCGATCTACGCCAAGGGTGCGGACTCCAACTGGAGTCACTACGACAACCCGGAGTTCACCAAGCTGACCGGGCAGGCTGCGGCCGCCAAGTCCGCGGACGAGGCCAACACCTTGTACCAGCAGGCTGAGGCTCTGCTCGCCACGGACTTCCCGACCGCACCCCTGTGGTACCCGAAGACGACCTCGGTCTGGTCGGACAAGGTGACCAACATCAAGGTCAACGCGTTCGGGGTGCTCGATTTCGCCGCTGTCCAGGTGAAGTGAGCTAGAGACAACCGCATGAGATAGCAACGTCGGCCCGCCGGAGAACTTCCGGCGGGCCGACGCTATGTTTCGACTAGGAAGCTCTTCCGCGGTGCAGAGAGGAGTTCGAGGTGGGCAAGTACATCGTCCGTCGCTTGCTGCAGATGATCCCGGTCATCATCGGGGTCACGTTCATCATCTACGTCGCGGTCTACTCCCTCGGTGACCCGACGGTGGGACGCTGCGGCGAGCGACCGTGCCCGCCGGGCTACATCGCCGCGTTCCGCAAGGAGTACAACCTCGACCAACCGCTGCTGGTCCAGTACGCGCTCTACATGGGCAACCTGATCCGCGGCGACCTGGGCACCAACTTCTTCGGCAACAGCGTCGGCGAGGAGCTGCTGCAGCGGTTCCCCGTCACCCTCCGCCTCGGCTTCATGGCCCTGATCATCGAGAGCGTGATCGGCATCCTGGCCGGCGTGCTGGCCGGCATCCGGCGCGGCAAGTTCATCGACAGCCTGGTCACCGTCAGCACCCTGTTCGTCATCTCGATCCCGATCTTCGTGATCGGCGGGGTGGCGCAGCTGATCTTCGGCGTCCGGCTCGGCTGGTTCCCGGTGACCGCGACCCAGGGCACCTTCTACCAGTTGATCATGCCGGCCTTCGTCCTGGGCTCGGTGTCGATCGCCTACGTCGCCCGGTTGATGCGGGCGAACCTGTCCGAGAACCTGCGGGCCGACTACGTCCGAACAGCCAAGGCCAAGGGCCTGACCAACGCCCGCACGATCGGCGTGCACACGCTGCGGAACTCGTTGATCCCGGTGATCACCTACATCGGCATCGACATCGGTGCGTTGATGGGCGGTGCGGTGGTGACCGAACGCATCTTCAACATCAACGGCGTCGGCAACTTCTTGTTCCGCAGCATCGGTCAGAAGGACGGCGCATCGGTGGTCGGCACGGTGACCATCCTGGTGCTGATCTATCTGCTGATGAACCTCATCGTCGACGTCCTCTACGGCTTCCTGGATCCGAGGATCTCCCATGACTGACACGTCCCGGGACGCGGTCCTGAACGATTCCCCGGTGGCCATGTCCACTGATCCGACCGGTGGACCGGAAGGAACCCTGCCGCAGCCGGAGAAGGGTGAGCGGGCCCGGTCCCTCGGCAGCGACGCCTGGAACGAGCTCCGCCGGCGGCCGATGTTCTGGATCTCGTCGGCCCTGATCCTCCTCTTCGTCGTGATGGCGGCGTTCCCGCAGCTCTTCACCAGCACCGACCCGTACTACGCCGATCTGTCCAAGGCCCGCGAGGCGCCCTCGGCGGACGCCTGGTTCGGCCGGGACAGTCAGGGCTACGACGTCTACGCCCGCACCATCTACGGCGCCCGCGCCTCCATCCTCGTCGGCATGTTCTCGGCGCTGTTCACCCTGGTCCTGGGCTCGATCGTCGGCATCATCGGCGGCTATCGGGGTGGCTGGGCCGACTCGCTGCTCAGCCGGGTGGGGGAGATCTTCCTGGGCATCCCGTTGCTCCTGGGCGGGATCTTGTTCCTCTACGTCTTCCCCAGTGACCTCGACACCCCGTTCATCGTGATCGTCGGCAAGGTGGCCCTCGTGCTGGGGTTGCTGGGCTGGCCGTCGATCGCGCGGCTGATGCGGTCCAGCGTGCTCCAGGTGAAGCCGAACGACTACGTGCAGGCCGCGCGCGCCCTCGGCGCCACGCCGACCCGGATCATCACGTCCCACATCCTGCCCAACTCCTTGGCGTCGGTGATCGTGGTGTCGACCATCAACCTCGGTGCCTTCATCTCGGTCGAGGCGACGCTGTCGTTCCTGGGCATCGGTCTGCAGCCGCCGGCCATCTCGTGGGGCATCGCGATCTCGGAGGCGTCCGGGATCGGCCTGATCCGGGCCGCCCCGCACATGCTGATCTTCCCCAGCATCTTCTTGTCCGCCACGGTGCTGGCCTTCATCATGCTGGGCGACGTGGTCCGCGACGCCCTCGATCCGAAGCTGCGCTAGGAGGGACCACAGATGAGCACCGATACCTCCCGCGTGGAGACCATGACGAGCCGGAGCACCTGGGAAGCCAAGGACGGGATGCTGCTGGAGGTCGAGGACCTGTTCGTCGAGTTCCGCACCCGCTACGGCGTGGCCCGGGCGATCAACGGGGTCAACTTCACCCTGCGCCAGGGCGAGACCCTCGCCGTGCTCGGCGAATCGGGCTCGGGCAAGTCGGTCACCGCCCAGGCCATCATGGGCATCCTCGACACCCCGCCCGGCTACATCACCGGCGGTGAGATCCGCTACTGCGGCACCGACATCTTGAAGCTGCCGGAGGAGAAGCGGCGCGAGATCCGCGGGCCGGAGATCTCGATGATCTTCCAGGACGCGCTGAGTTCGCTGAACCCGGTGTTCCCGGTCGGCTGGCAGATCGCGGAGATGTTCCGCAAGCACCGCGGGATGAACAAGTCCGATGCGCTCGATCGTGCCATCGGACTGATGGAGCGGGTGCAGATCCCGGCCGCGAAGCAGCGGGTCAAGGCCTTCCCGCACCAGTTCTCGGGCGGCATGCGGCAACGGATCATGATCGCCATGGCCATCGCCCTCGACCCGGCCGTGCTGATCGCCGACGAGCCCACCACGGCGCTGGACGTGACCGTGCAGGCGCAGGTGATGCAGCTGCTCAAGGACCTGCAGGACGAGCGCCAGATGGGCCTCATCCTGATCACCCACGACCTGGGCGTGGTGGCCGACGTCGCCGACCGGATCGCCGTCATGTACGCGGGCCGGATCGTCGAGCAGGGAGACATCTTCCCGCTCTACGCGCAGCCGGCCCACCCGTACACCGAGGGCCTGCTGGCCTCGATCCCGCGGTTGGACCAGAAGGGCCAGGAGCTGGCGGCCATCGGCGGCCTGCCGCCGAACCTGATGAAGATCCCACCCGGGTGTCCGTTCAACCCACGGTGCAAGTACGCCCAGGTCGTCTGCACCCAGGATCCGCCGCCTCCCCTGCGGGAGGTGGCGCGCCACCGGCTCGCGGCCTGCCACTTCGCTGAGGACCTGCTGAAGGGAGACGCCGACGTGACCCACGAGATCGACCCGCTCGACGCGTGCGCGGACTTCGCCGACGGTCTCGACGCCGGGATCGGCGACCTGCCGATACGGTCCCCGGCGTCGGCCGGCGCCGACGGTGACCGGTCGCAGCCGGCGACGGGGGAGACGCCTGATGCCCGGCGAGGTGATCCTGAGTGCGGAGAACCTGGTCAAGCACTACCCGATCCGGGCCGGCATCCTGCGCCGCACCGTCGGGCACGTGAAGGCCCTGGACGGCGTCAGCTTCGACCTGCACAAGGGCGAGACCCTCGGCATCGTCGGTGAGTCCGGCTGCGGCAAGTCCACTCTGGGCCGGATGCTGATGCGACTCGAGGAGCCGACCGCCGGCAAGCTGACCTTCGACGGCGTGGACATGTACCGGCAGCAGGGTGCCGCGATGCGCAAGCTGCGGCGCGACATCCAGATCGTCTTCCAGGACCCGTACACCTCGTTGAATCCGCGGAAGACCGTCGGCGACATCGTCGGCGAGCCGTACGAGATCCACACCGACGTGCTGCCCAAGGGCGGTCGGCGGGCCCGGGTGCAGGAGCTGCTCGAGCTGGTCGGCCTCAACCCCGAGCACATCAACCGGTACCCGCACCAGTTCTCCGGCGGTCAGCGGCAGCGGATCGGGATCGCCCGCGGGCTGGCGCTCAATCCGAAGGTCATCGTCTGCGACGAGCCGGTCTCGGCGCTCGACGTCTCGGTCCAGGCTCAGGTGGTGAACCTGCTGGAGAAGCTGCAGGCCGAGTTCGGGCTGGCCTACGTCTTCATCGCCCACGACCTCTCGGTGGTGCGTCACATCTCCGACCGCGTCGGCGTGATGTACCTGGGCAAGATGGTCGAGCTCGGCGACGAGGACCAGATCTACAGCCGACCGACCCACCCGTACACCCAGGCGCTGCTCTCCGCCGTGCCGGTGCCGGACCCGACGCTGCGCGAGGCGCGGGCCCAGATCGTGCTCAGCGGGGACGTGCCGAGTCCGGCCAATCCACCCAGCGGCTGCCGCTTCCACACCCGGTGCTGGAAGGCCGAGCAGGTCTGCACCGACGAGGAACCGCTGCTGGAGATCCGGCCCGACGGGCAGGAGGGGCATCTGTCGGCGTGCCACTTCGCGGAGGCCCGCGCGGTCGTCTGAGGCTCGGCGGCGGGACGTAAGCTGATCCGCTGTGACCGAGGAAGTGATCGAGCAGAGCCCCGTCGAACCGGCTGCGGCCGCGCGTCGACTGATGTTGGTGCACGCCCATCCCGACGACGAGAGCATCGGGAACGGCGCCACCATGGCCCGGTACGTCGGCGAAGGTGCGGCGGTGACGCTCGTGACGTGCACCCTCGGGGAAGAGGGGGAGGTGCTGGTCGGCGACCTGGAGCACCTGGCCGCCGACGCCGACGACGTTCTCGGCGAGCACCGGCTCGGGGAGCTGACCGCAGCCATGGGTGAGCTGGGGGTCACCGACTTCGTCCGGCTGGGCGGCGACGGCCACTACCGCGACTCCGGCATGGCCTACGACGACCGACGCCGGGCCATCGCCAGGTCCGAGTTGCGGCAGGGCATCTTCTGGACCGCCGACCTGCTCGAGGCGGCCAACCTGCTGGTGCCGCTGATCCGGTCCCGGCGACCGCAGGTGCTGCTGACCTACAACGAGTGGGGCGGCTACGGGCACCCCGACCACGTGCAGGCCCACCGGGTCGCGATGTACGCCTACGTCCTGGCCGGCGCCCCGCACTACCGCCCCGACCTCGGCGAGCCGTGGACGATCCGGCGGGTGCTGTGGAACGCCATGAGCGCCTCCCGGATGCGGGATGCCCTCCGGCGGCTCCGGGAGGCGGGGGACACCCAGACCTTCGAGGGAATGGACCTGGACGGCGAGCTGCCGCCGATGGTCAACGAGGACGAGGCGATCGCGGTCGAGATCGACGGCGGCCCGTGGGTGCAGCAGAAGCTGGGTGCGATGAAGGCGCACGCGACCCAGATCACTCCGGACGGCTTCTTCTTCGCCGCCGAGCCGATCCTCGGCGACGCGATGTGGTCCCACGAGCACTACGTCCTGGCGGCCGGCGAGCCGCTCCCCGAGAGCGCCGGCTGGGCCGACGACGTCTTCGCCGGGCTCGATTGACGGCCGGGGACGGCGTCGGTGGGGCGCGAGGTGGCGTGAGCGTCGAGGGTTCGGCCGACGCCCTCCGGTTCGCGATGAGCCACTTCCCCAGCGGCGTGACGGTCGTCACGGCACTCGTGGACGGGATGGCGCACGCGATGACGGCGACCGCCGTCTGTGCCGTGTCCCTCCAACCGCCGTTGATCCTGGTGTGCGTCGGGCACAGCAGCCGGTTCCATGCCGCGATCCGATCGGTCGACCGCTGGGCGGTGTCGATCCTCACCGACCGGCAGGCGTCGCTGGCCAAGCACTTCTCCCGCCGGGGCCGGGCCCTGGAGACCCAGTTCGACGGGATCGACCACGCGCCGGCGCCGTACTCCGGGGCGCCGGTCCTGGCCGGTTGCCTGGTCTGGATGGACTGCCGTACCCATGCCATCCACGACGGCGGTGACCACAGCATCGTGGTGGGCGAGCTGCTGGCGGTGAGCGAGGAATCGGCCCCGGCGCACCCCCTGTCGTACTATCGGAGCTTCTACCACGTGGGCCCGATGAACCCGGAGCAGCCCTCGTGACCAGGACCCCGACGCAGGAAAGACGGCATGAGCACGCCCCAGAACAGTCCCGAGACCGGTCCGGGTACCACCCCGGTGCCGGCGCCCGCCGCGTCGCGGAGATGGCGTCCCGGCGTACTCGAGATCGTCGCGATCGTGGTGACCGGACTGGTGCTGGTGGTCGGCGTCGGTGGCTACCTGGTGGGCTACTTCCTGGCCGGTGACCGGCTGCCGAAGAACGCGGTCGTGGCCGGTGTCGCGGTCGGTGGGTTGTCGCCGACCGAGGCCGAGCGCAAGCTGGAGACCGCCCTCGGCCCGCGGGCCGACCAGCCGATCGAGGTCCGCGTCAACGGGACGGCGACCCCGGTCGACCCACGGGCGGCCGGACTCGAGCTGGACCTCGCCGCGAGCGTGGCCCGCGCCGGAGGTGGGCGCAGCTTCGATCCCCGCCACATCTGGCAGGTGCTGACCGGGGGATCTGCCACCGACGCGGTGATCACCGCCGACGAGAAGAAGCTCGACGCGGTCGTCGCCGCACTGGCGCGGCAGCGAGATCGGCCCGCGAAGGACGCCTCGTTGCGCTACGACGGCATCGAGGTGGTGCAGACCGATTCCGTGGCCGGCGTGCAGCTCGACCAGGCCGAGACGGCCGACCGGATCCGGTCCGGCTACCTCGACGACCAGCCGGTCGACGCGGTGGCCGCGGTGACCGAACCCGAGATCACCACCGCGGAGGTGCGGCAGGTCGCCACCACGTTCGCCGAACCGGCCGTGTCCGGCCCGGTCCGGCTGCGAGCGGAGGGCTCGAAGGAGTTCCGGATCAGCCCGGCGATGATCGCCGGCGCGCTCAGCTTCGCCCCGCAGGACGGCACGCTGGCCCCGAAGCTCGACGCCGCGACGCTGCACCGCTCGGCCGAGGATGCGTTCGACGACGCCGACCTGGCCACCCCCGAGGACGCCGACGTGGTGATCAAGGACGGCCGGCCGACGATCGTGCCGAGCACCAACGGCGTGTCGATCACAGCGGCCGAGCTGGCGACCGCCGTCGAGCCCGTGCTCGGCAAGCGGGGCGCGGAACGCAGGGCGACCGTTGCGGCCACCACCACCGCGCCGGACTTCACCACCGCCGACGCCGAGAAGCTGGGCATCAAGGAGGTGACCGGCAAGTTCACCACCCGGTTCCCGTACGCGGAGTACCGCAACCACAACATCGGCCGCGCCGGCGAGTTGATCAACAACTCGCTGCTGCTGCCCGGCGACACGTTCTCGTTGAACAAGACGCTGGGGGAGCGGACCCGGAAGAACGGCTACGTCAAGGGCTACATCATCCGGGACGGCCGATTCCGGATGGAGCTCGGCGGCGGCGTCTCCCAGAGCGCGACGACGACCTTCAACGCGGTCTTCTTCGCCGGACTGAAGGACGTCGAGCACCGCCCGCACGGGCTCTACATCAACCGGTACCCGGCGGGCCGGGAGGCCACCGTCTACTGGCCGACGGTGGATCTGCGGTTCAAGAACGACACCGACTACGGCGTGCTGGTGCAGGCCACCGTGGTCAAGTCCACGCCGTCGAAGCAGGGTCGGATCACGGTCAAGATGTGGTCGACGAAGACCTACGAGAAGGTCGAGTCCTCCGAGCTGCGGCGCTCGAACTACTCCTCCGGCCCGGTCATCCGCGACGACCAGTCCGACTGCGAGGCCCAGGCGCCCGTGCAGGGCTTCGACGTGAACTACGAGCGGCTCTTCCACGACGACGGCAAGGTGGTCAAGACCGAGAAGTTCTTCTGGCGCTACAAGCCGACCAGCCGCGTCATCTGCGTGTGACCGGAGCGAGATAGCCGTAGCTGTGGTGGGGGCCGAACCCGAGCGCTCGGTAGGACTCGGCGGCGGCGGTGTTCTGCTGGGCGACCTGCAGATAGACCGAGCGGGCGCCCCGCCGGGCCCCCCAGTGACCGAGGGCGTTCATGATCGCCCGGCCCCAGCCGCGCCGGCGCCGGTCGGCGCGGGTCCAGATCGAGGCGAGACCCAACCAGTCCCCGTTGACGTGGCCTCGGCCGATGGCGAACGGCGGCTCGTCGGCCGGGCCGGCCGCGGCGAACGCCCGCGGTGGTCGACCGTCGAGCAGGGCGCGGAGCAGCCGCGGCTCGAGCGTGTTGGGTCGGCTCTCCCGGTAACCGATCAGCCAGGCCTCGCTCAGGTCCTCCGACACCGACACCGACGGATCGGGCACGGTGTCGCCCAGCAGGTCGGCCAGCCGCGCGGCCAACACGTCGGTGGCGACGTAGGTCGGTCGCCAACCCAGCTCGGCGAGTCCTCGCTCCTCCGCCGAGCCGAGAATCACCTGGGCCCGGGGTTCGATGGCGTGCGCGGCGGCGTGACGCTCGGATCCGCTCGGCCGCGGCCGGGTAGTCCAGCCCCGGATCGCCCACGGCCAGACAGGAGTTGGCCCGACCGGTGAAGCCGCCGGCGAAACGCAGCGTCCACTCCCCGAGCGGCTCCTGCTCGGCGAGCCAGCCGGGCAGGGCGATCCGTTCGAGCTCGGCGGCTGTGGTGCGTCGCGGGTCGCGGCCCCGGGCGGCCGGAGGCACCCGCCGGGCCGCGATGATCGTCGCCGGGTCGAGGCGGCGCAGTTGCGCCGGTGCGACCGACACCGTGAGCCGGTCGCCGACCGACTCCTCGATCCAACCGATCGTGTCGGTGGCCGAGCCGTCGGGCAGTCGGTGCCGGAGCACCCAGCGCTGCCCGGGCAGCGCTCGGGCCAGCCGCGTGCGGGGGTCCACGTCCATACAGCGAGGTGCCTTCGGGGGTCGAGGGTGTGGGCGCGATACTAGGAGGACCCATTGTGGAACGATTCGGAATTCTCGAGGAGCAACCGCTGTGACGTACGTCATCGCTCAGCCGTGTGTGGATCTGAAGGACCGGGCCTGCGTCGAGGAGTGTCCGGTCGACTGCATCTACGAAGGCAAGCGGATGCTCTACATCCACCCCGACGAGTGCGTCGACTGCGGCGCCTGTGAGCCGGTCTGTCCCGTCGAGGCGATCTTCTACGAGGACGACACCCCCGAGGAGTGGAAGGAGTACTACAAGGCCAACGTCGCCTTCTTCGACGACCTCGGGTCGCCGGGTGGTGCCGCCAAGCTCGGGGTGATCGAGAAGGACCACCCGCTGATCGAGGCGCTGCCACCCCAAGAGCACGACGAGTGAGCCTGGCCGCAGCGCTCCCGGACTTCCCCTGGGACACGTTGCGCGCGGCCCGGGAGCGGGCGGAGGCCCATCCGGGCGGGATCGTGGACCTGTCGGTCGGTACCCCGGTCGACCCCACGCCCACCGTGGCACAGGAGGCCTTGGCCGCCGCGGCGGACAGCCCCGGGTATCCGCAGACCTCCGGCACACCGGAGCTCCGGTCCGCGATATCGGACTACCTGCGGGACCGCTGGGCGGCCGAGGTGGCGCCGGCGGCCACGCTGCCGGTGATCGGCACCAAGGAGCTGGTGGCCTGGCTGCCGACGCTGCTCGGACTGGGTGCCGGCGACACCGTCGTGTACCCGGCGGTCGCCTACCCGACCTACCAGGTCGGGGCGCAGGTGGCGGGATGCACGGCGGTGCCGACGGCGACGATCGACGAGCTGGGCGAGCTGCGGCCGCGGCTGGTCTGGCTCAACTCACCGTCCAACCCGACCGGGCAGGTCCTGTCCGTGCCGGAGCAGCGGGAGTGGGTGCGTTGGGCCCGGGACCGCGGTGCGGTGCTGGCCTCGGACGAGTGCTACGGCGAGTTCGGCTGGGACGCCGAGCCGGTCTCGGTGCTGGACCCGGCGGTCTCCGACGGCGACCACACCGGCCTGCTGGCGTTGCACTCGTTGTCGAAGCGGTCGAATCTGGCCGGTTACCGAGCGGGCTTCGTCGCCGGTGATCCCGAGCTGGTGGCCGCGTTGCTGGCCGTGCGCAAGCACCTCGGCATGATCGTGCCCCGACCGGTGCAGGAGGTCCTGCGAGTCGTGCTGGCCGACCGGCTGCACGTCGGCGAGCAACGGGGTCGTTACCTGGCCCGGCGGGCGGTGCTGCTGCCGGCGCTCGAGCGGGCCGGCTTCTCCATCGAGCACTCCGAGGGTGGTCTCTACCTGTGGGTCACCCGCGGTGAGTCCGGCCGCGATTCCGTGGACTTCCTGGCCGACCTGGGCATCCTCGTCGCCCCCGGCGACTTCTACGGCGCCGGCTCGACCGATTTCGTCCGGGTGGCCCTCACCGCGACCGACGAGCGGATAGCGACCGCTGCGGAACGCCTCGGCTGAGCGGACCCGTCTTCTGTCGAGGAAACGCCTGCTGAGAAAACGGCATTGTCGAGAAAGAGAACCAATTCTTCGTGACGTCGGAATCTCCGGCGCCGTTGTGGGAGATTTCTCTCCTCAGCAAGGGGATGAACATGCGCCGGACAAGAGTTTTCGCGTCGTTGCTCGCTGTTGCACTCGGGGCCGCGACGATGGCCGCGTGTGGCGCTGATCAAGCAGGTGTCGCCGAGCAGATCCGGCCGAGTTCCTCGGCGCCACCCTCCGCGCGCGCCGCCTCGCCGTCGGCCTCCCCGGCTGCCGGATTCGACGGCGACCCCGACTGCTGCGGCTCCGAAGCCGGCAGCCGTGAAGAACCGGACGGTGGTGTATCTCGGCAAGAAGAGCACCTGCTCGTCCCTGGTGGGCCGGACCTGCGCCAAGCAGGAGCAGGCCTGGTGGGACAGTGCCTGGGGCGCCGGGATACCGCAGTACCTGCCGGTGGCGAACAAGATCCTCGCGGCCGCCGACAAGGATCCAGGAGATGCCAACAAAGACGGCATCAAACCGAGTCAGATCTTCATCCAGGGCTCCCGGATCCTCACCGGTTTCCAGGTCTGCCAATACATTTCCGACGGAAAGTCGAAGGCGGCCTACGTGAAAGCCGCTAAGGACTCGACCGAGAAGGTCTTCGACGAGCTGGACCCCGTGTTCGGCCCGATCTTCGATGCGGCGCACACCGGTCTGTGTCCGGACCTTCCCGTGAAAGGCGCCTGAGCTCAGCGGACGGTGATCCGGACCTCGTCCTTGCCCACGGGCGCGTCGGTGACACCCCACGCGGCGAGATTGCTGCCGTCGATCCGCAGCACCCGGTCGCCGACCGTGGCTTCGGTCACGCCGTACCGACCCGAGTTGGCGACCGCGAACGCGGCGTACGCCCAGGCCTGCTTGGCGGAGTCGGCCCGTACCAGCACCGTCTTGCCTGACGTCTTCGTCTCGGGCTTCCCGACCGTCTTGCGCAGCCCTTGGACCAATCCGGAGGGATCCCCGGCGGTTCCCTGCCGTTCCAGGCAGCTCAGTCCACCCGGGGAGTTGCCGGTGAAGACGCTGGCGAGGACCCGAGCATCGGCCTCGTGATCACGGTAGGCGTCGGGATAGGCGCTGACCTGGACCTTCTGGGCGACCTCGGTGATGTCGCCGGTGCGCCAGCCGTCGACCTTCACCAGGGCGTCGTAGAACCTGCCGGTCGAGTAGTAGGGATCCATGATCTGCTTCGCCGTCCCCCAGCCCTGGGACGGCCGCTGCTGGAACAGCCCGACGGAGTCGCGATCGCCGTAGTCGAGGTTGCGGATGCCGGTCTCCTGGTACACCGTCGCCATCGCGATGGTGGCCGCTCGAGCCGGCAGTCCGCGCCGGACCGACAACCCCGTGATGATCGAGGTGTAGTGGGCCTGATCCAGGTCGATGGCCACCGCGTGGTCACCGGCGGTGGCGACGCAGCGCTGGGCGCCGGGCTGCGGCGCCGCTGTGCCGTTCTGCCGCAGCCACAGGAACCCGCCGATCACCAGCGCCGCCAAGATCACGAAGGCGATGGCCAGTCCGATCAGGGTGCGGGCGACGGCGGGCATCGGGTCGGACTCGTTCCTCGACCGCGTCAGTTGGCGTGCAGGGCGGCGTTCAGCTCGACGCCCTTGCCCTGCCGGTGCCGGACCTCGATCGCGCCCGAGACGGAGTTGCGGATGAACAGCAACCCGGGCCGGCCCGACAGCTCCCGGGCCTTGACCACCTGCCCGCCCGGCAGACTGACCTTGGTGCCGGCCGTGACGTAGAGACCGGCCTCGACCACGCAGTCGTCGCCGAGCGGGATGCCGATGCCGGCGTTCGCGCCGAGCAGGCAGCGCTCGCCGATGGTGATCACCTCGGTCCCACCACCGGACAAGGTCCCCATGATCGAGGCGCCGCCGCCGATGTCGGAGTCGGCGCCGACGACCACACCGGCCGAGATCCGGCCCTCGACCATCGACGTGCCCAGCGTGCCGGCGTTGTAGTTCACGAAACCCTCGTGCATCACCGTGGTGCCCTCGGCCAGGTGCGCCCCCAGCCGGACGCGGTCCGCGTCGGCGATGCGAACTCCGGTCGGCAGCACGTAGTCGACCATCCGGGGGAACTTGTCGACGCCGAACACGGTGACGGAACCCCGGGACCGCAGTCGGGTCCGGACCTCCTCGAAACCGGGGACGGCGCAGGGACCGACCGAGGTCCAGACGACGTTCGGCAGCACACCGAAGATGCCGTCCAGGTTGATCGTCCGGGGCGCCGCCAGCCGGGAGCTCAGCAGGTGCAGCCGCAGGTAGGCGTCCGACACGTCGGCGGGTGGGGTGTCGAGGTCGATCGTCGTCCGCACCACCTCGGTCCGGACGCCGCGCAGATCGTCGGAGCCCGTCGCGGCCGCCAGGGCGGCGGGCGGATCGCCCGGTTCGCCGGTCCCGAGCCGCGGATCGGGGAAGTAGGTGTCGAGGGTGCCGGTGGCGTGGCTGGTCGCCAACCCCCAGCCCCAGGCGGCCCGTGACCCGTTCCCGTTCGGCCCAGTCATGGGCCGAAGCCTAGTCGGAGGCCGGTGGGTAGGGTCAGCTGCATGAGGCCGCTGCCCGTCGAGGGAGACGTCGTCGAGCTGCTCCGGGAGCTGATCGACATCGAGTCGGTGAGCGGGAACGAGCAGCAGATCGCCGACCGGGTCGAGGCCTCGCTGACGCCGTACCCGCAGCTGGACGTGATCCGCGACGGCAACGTCGTCGTGGCCCGGACCGACCTCGGCCGGTCCGAGCGGGTCGTGATCGCCGGGCACCTCGACACCGTCCCGATCGCACGCAACGTGCCCGGCTGGACCACGGGGGAGGGCGACGACCTGGTCGTCTGGGGCCGGGGAGCCTGCGACATGAAGGGGGGGGTGGCCGTCCAGCTGTCGGTCGCCGCCGTCGCGACCGACCCGAGTCGCGACCTGACCTGGATCTTCTACGACAACGAGGAGGTCAGCGCCGATCTCAACGGCCTGGGCCGGATCGCCCGCGACCGGCCCGAGCTGCTGGCCGGCGACTTCGCGGTGCTCTGCGAACCGACCAACGCCAAGATCGAGGGCGGTTGCCAGGGCACCATGCGGCTCGAGGTGGAGCTGACCGGCGTCGCCGCCCACTCCGCCCGGTCCTGGATGGGCCACAACGCGATCCACGATGCGGGGGAGCTGCTGCAGCGCCTGCACGAGCACCGGCCCGCCGAGGTCGAGGTCGACGGGCTCCCCTACCGCGAGGGCCTCAACGCCGTGGGGATCGACGGCGGCATCGCCGGCAACGTGATCCCCGATCGCTGCCACGTCGAGCTCAACTACCGCTTCGCGCCGGACAAGGACGCCGCGGCCGCCGAGGCGTACGTCCGTCGGGTGCTGCCCGGCTTCGAGCTCACGGTGACCGACGTCGCCGAGGGGGCCCGGCCGGGGCTGGACCAGCCCGCCGCCGCGAGTTCGTCGCCGCGGTCAGTGCGGCGACCGGCGCCGAACCGACGGCCAAGTTCGGCTGGACCGATGTGGCCCGGTTCTCCGCGATGGGCGTACCGGCGGTCAACTTCGGACCCGGCAACCCCAGCAAGGCCCACGCCGACGACGAGTTCTGCCCAGCCGCCGAGGTCCACGGCTGTCGCGACGCCTTGCTGCGGTGGCTCGGCACTCCCGCGGGGTCCGGCGCGTGAGTCCGCGTCGCCGGATCCGGCGGATCACCGAAGGCCCGGTGGTCCGCAGCGAGGACCAGAGTCCCGACACCACCACCGACCAGCGGCTGCTCGACGGCCGCGGGAGCAGCGACTGGGTGCACACCGACCCGTGGCGGGTGATGCGGATCCAGTCCGAGTTCGTCGAGGGCTTCGGCACCCTGGCCGAGCTGGGACCCGCCGTCAGCGTCTTCGGTTCGGCCCGCACCAAGCCGGACCACCCGGACTACGCCACCGCCGTCCGGATCGGCACCGCGCTCGCGGAGGCCGGCTTCACGGTGATCACCGGCGGTGGTCCGGGGGTGATGGAGGCCGCCAACCGTGGGGCCGCCGAGGCCGGCGGGGTCTCGGTCGGACTCGGCATCGAGCTGCCGTTCGAGCAGGGCATCAACCCCTAGGTCAACCTCGGCATCAACTTCCGCTACTTCTTCGCCCGGAAGACGATGTTCGTCAAGTACGCCCAGGGCTTCATCGTCCTGCCCGGCGGCTTCGGCACCCTGGACGAGCTCTTCGAGGCACTCACCCTGGTGCAGACCAAGAAGGTCACCTCGTTCCCGGTGGTGCTGTTCGGCAGCTCGTACTGGCAGGGGTTGCGGGACTGGCTGGCCGGGGCGGTGCTGGAGGAGGGCTGCGTCTACCCGCGGGACCTGGAGCTGCTCACCGTGACCGACGACGTCGACGAAGCGGTGGCGATCATGGTGAAGGCGCGGCGCGCGCCGTGATCGTGGCACGATCGTTGCCGTGGAGTGGTTCATCGTGGTGCTCGTCGTGGCCGCCATCGGGATCGCGGCGGTGGCTGCCGCCGGTCGGCTGGGGCAGATGAACGCCGAGCCGATCCGGGACGTGTACCGGCAGGATCTGCCCGACCGGCCGCTGGTCGCCGCCGACATCACGACCGCGAAGTTCGCGGTCACGTTCCGCGGCTACGCCATGTCCCAGGTCGACGACCTGCTCGAACGACTGGGACGCGAGATCGACGAGCGGGACCGGATCATCGCCGAGCTCAGCCGGCAGCCGGTGGAGCCCGTCGACCCGGGCCCGCCGGCATGAGCGTCCGGCTCGAGGTCAGTCGGCGGGTGTCCGCGCCGGTGCCGGCGGTCTGGGCGGAACTCGTCGACTGGGAGGGTCAGGGCCGCTGGATCCCGTTCACCACGGTGGCGGTCACCGGCGGGAACCGGCGTGGGCTCGGGGTCCGGGTCGCCGCGCTGTCGGGCTTCTGGTTGGGCCGGCTCCCGGTCGGTCTGCTGGATCGGTTCGTGGTCACCGGCTGGATCGAGCCCGACGGGCACCGGTCGGCTGCGCTCGAGGTGCTGCACCTCGGCCCGTACTTCACCGGTCCGGGGGTCTTCGAGCTCGAACCGGACGGTGCGGGCACCGTCGTCCACTGCGTCGAGCTCTTCGACCTCCCGCTGGGGCGGCTGAGCGAGCCGCTCGCCCGGCTCGCGCTGCCGGTGATGCGGGCCGGATTCGACACCAGTCTGCGCAAGCTCGCGGACCTCGCCGAGGGATCGGCACCGTGACCGACGTCGTCATCGGTGCGGACGGGATCGCCCGGTGTCCGTGGGCGACGTCGGCACCGGAGTACATCGCCTACCACGACCAGGAATGGGGTCGACCGGTCCGGACGGCGCAGGGACTGTACGAGCGGATGACGCTCGAGGCGTTCCAGTCCGGGCTCAGCTGGCTGACGATCCTGCGCAAACGGGAGAACTTCCGGTCGGCCTTCGCGGGCTTCGACCCGGTCGCCGTGGCGGCCTTCGGACCCGCCGACGCGGCGCGGTTGATGGCCGACCCGGGGATCGTCCGGAACCGGCTCAAGATCGATGCCGCGCTGCACAACGCGGTGGTGGTGACCGAGCTCGGGGCGGAGTTCCCGGCGGTCTTCGCCCGCTACGCCCAGCCGGATCGGCCCCGGCCGGCGACGAGCGCCGAGGTGCCGGCCGAGACCCCGGAGTCCAAGGCGCTGGCCAAGGAGCTGAAGCGGCTCGGGGTCCGGTTCGTCGGTCCGACCACGGCCTACGCCTTGATGCAGGCGGTGGGTCTGGTCGACGACCACCTGCGCGACTGCCCGGTCAGGACCCGGTGAACTCCGGCTTCTGCTTGGCCACGAACGCCTCGACGGCGCGGCGGTGGTCGCTCGTGGCCCCCGTCTCGCGCATCATCTCGCCCTCGAACGCCAGCGACTCCGACAGCGACCGGCCGGCGGCGTAGCCGACCGCCCGCCGGATGGCGGCGTAGGCGAGCGTTGGGCCGGCCGCCAGCTCCGCTGCGACGGCGGCGAGCCGGCCGGTGAAGTCCTCCTGCGCCACGACCTCGGTGGCCAGGCCCAGTTCCAGGGCCTCGGCCGCCCCCACGGTGCGCGGCCGGATCAGCAGGTCCATCGCCCGCCCCGTCCCGACCAGCCGTGGCAGCGTCCACGAGCTGCCGGTGTCGCAGGCCAGGCCGATCGCCGCGAACGCCATGTTGATGCCGGCGTCGGCGCTGAGGATGCGCAGGTCGGCCAGCAGCGCCAGCGCGGCTCCGGCCCCGGCCGCGATGCCGTTGACGCCGGCCACCACCGGTTTCGGCATGGTGTGCAACGCCTCCGCGATGGGGATGTAGTGCTCGACGACGGTCGACCACAGCCGCGCCAGGTCGCCCGCCGCCAGACCCTCGGCGTGTTCGCGCAGGTCCTGTCCGGCCGAGAACGCGGGTCCGGACCCGGTCAGCACCACCGCCCGCACGGACGGGTCGGCGGCGACCGCCCGCAACGCGGCGAGCAACGCTTCCTTGGTGGCGGTGTCGAGCGCGTTCCTGGCCCCCGGACGATCGAGGGTGAGCGTGGCCACGGCGCCCTCGACGGTGGTGTCCAGCACTGATCCGGTCATGGTCGGGGACTCTAGTTGCTGCGACCCGAATGCCTCGCGGAGCCGCGAGTACGGGATACTTGGCATGCACGAATCTCAACTCGGCACTGCGAACAAGGAACGAAGGGGCGCACGATGGCTGCAATGAAGCCGCGGACCGGTGACGGACCGATGGAGGTCACCAAGGAAGGTCGCGGAATCGTCATGCGAGTGCCATTGGAGGGCGGCGGTCGGCTCGTCGTCGAGCTGAACGCCAGTGAGGCCGCCGAGTTGGCCGGGGCGCTGCAAGAGGTCGTCGGCTGAGACCGGCCGCACCCCCTTCGTGATCTCCGACCCCACTGCCGCCACCCACCCCAGTTGTCAGGCCGTCGACGCCGTCCTGGCGGCCGCCGGCGTGCCGGGACGGGTCCGGATGCTGCCCGATCCGGCACCGACCGCCAAGGCCGCCGCGGACCAGATCGGCTGCGACGTGGGGGCGATCGCCAACTCCTTGATCTTCGTCACGGCTGACGGTGCACCCCTGCTGGTGATGACCAGCGGCGCCCACCGGGTCGACACCGACCGGTTGGGCGCCGAGCTGGGCACCTCGGTCTCGCGGGCGAGCGCGGCGTTCGTGCGGGAGCACACGTCGCAACCGATCGGTGGGGTCGCGCCGGTCGCGCACCCGCGCCCGATCCGCACGGTGGTCGACAGCGACCTCGAGGTGTTCGCACAGATCTGGGCCGCCGGCGGCATCCCGCACGCCGTGTTCCCGCTGACCTATCCCGAGCTGGTCCGCCTCACCGCCGGCACCCCGATGACCGTCAGCTGAGTTCACCGCGCCAACAGCTCCGCGACCTCGTCGTCAGCCACCTGGGCGAAGTCGCGATAAGCCTGGCCGACGGCGAAGAACGGCTCCGGTAGCGAGGGACACACCACGGTCGCGTACCGGCCGAGGGCGGCGACCGCCGCCCGGGACGCGACCGGGACGGCCACGGTGATCGCCGTCGGGTCGACGCTGCGCACCGCGAGCACGGCGGCCACCATGGTGGCGCCGGTGGCCAGCCCGTCGTCGACCACGACCACCGGGCGGTCGTGCAGCTCGGGCGCGCCGCCGTAGCGGGCCACGGCTCGACCGAGCTCGGACTCGGCGACCGCGCGACGGCGTTCGAACGCCGCGTCGCTCACCCCGATCCGGTCGATCAGATCGAGATTGCGGTACAGCTCCACCCGGTCACCGATCGCGGCCACCGCGCCCATGGCCAGCTCGGGACGCCCCGGCGCCGAGATCTTGCGCACCGGCAGCGCCCACAGTCCGGCACCGAGCCGCTCCGCGATCGGCGCCGCCACCGGGATCCCGCCCCGCGGCAGTCCGAGAACCACGGCGTGCTCGCCGAGCGGCCCGATCAGCTCCGCGAGCTGGTGACCGGCATCGGTGCGGTCCCGGTAACGCGCGTCAGCTCCCGTGGACCTCGACGGCGCGCCGGTAGACGTCGACGGTCTCGGCGGCGATCTTGGCCCAGCTGAACTCCTCGATGCAGCGCCGCCGACCCGCTTCGCCGAACGCCGCGGCCAACGCCCGGTCGCGGGTGAGCTCGTTGATCTTGTCCGCCAGCCCGCGCTCGAACTCGGCCACCGCGGCCGGGTCGTCGGCCTGGGCCGGGTCGTACGGCACCAGATAACCGGTCTCGCCCTCGACCACGACCTCGGGGATGCCGCCGACCGCCGACGCGACGACCGCGGTCTCGCAGGCCATCGCCTCCAGGTTGACGATGCCGAGCGGCTCGTACACCGACGGGCAGGCGAAGACCGTCGCGTGGGACAGCACCTGACGGACCTGGGCCCGCGGCAGCATCTGCTCGATCCACAACACGTTGCCGCGGCTCTCCTGCACCCGGCCGAAGGCGTCGCCGATCTGCTTGGCGATCTCGGGGGTGTCCGGCGCCCCGGCCAGCAGCACCAGCTGGGTGTCGGGATCGAGGTGCTCGGCCGCCCGGACGAGGTGGATCAGCCCCTTCTGCCGGGTGATCCGGCCGACGAACACCACGGTCGGCCGGTCCAGGTCCATCCCCAGCTCGGTGACGACGTCGGTGGCCCGGTCGGGAGCGAACTCGTCGGGATCGATCCCGTTCTTCACCACGTGCATCCGCGCGGGGTCGAGGTCGGGATAGGAGTCGAGGATGTCCTTGCCCATGCCGGCGCTGACCGCGATCACCGCGTCCGCCGCCTCGAACGACATCTGCTCGGCCCAGGAGGAGAGCCGGTAGCCGCCGCCGAGCTGCTCGGCCTTCCACGGCCGGTGCGGCTCCAGCGAGTGCGCGGTGACCACGTGCGGGATGTCCTGCAGCAGACCGGTGAGTCGGCCCGCCAGGTTGGCGTACCAGGTGTGGGAGTGCACCAGCTGGACCGCCGGCACCGCGGCGGTCATGGACAGGTCGGCCCCGAACACCCGCAGGGCCGCGTTGGCGCCGGCGGGGAAGTCCTCGGCGTGTGCGGTGGCGCCCTCGCGCGGCTCACCCATGCACTGCACGTCGACGTCGATCAGCTTCCGCAGCTGCGGCACCAGCTGGGCCACGTGCACCCCGGCCCCGCCGTAGATCGAGGGCGGGTACTCCCGGGTGAGGAGGCAGATGCTGAGCCGGTCGTCGGTGGCGGGCATGACCGCATCGTCGCACGCGGCTCGTCGCCGCGGGAAGCGGTCCGGGGGCCCCTTGTCGCCTGCAGCACCGACACCCTAGGTTCGAGCACATGGCCCGTCCCAAAGTCTTGTCCATCGTGTTGGCCGGCGGCGAAGGTAAGCGGCTGATGCCGTTGACCATGGACCGCGCCAAGCCGGCGGTTCCGTTCGGCGGCACCTACCGCTTGATCGACTTCGTCCTGTCCAACCTGGCCAACGCCGGGATGCGGCAGATCGCGGTGCTGACCCAGTACAAGTCGCACTCGCTGGACAAGCACATCTCGTTGACCTGGCGGATGTCGACGATGCTCGGCAACTACGTGACGCCGGTGCCGGCCCAGCAGCGACTCGGTCCGCGCTGGTACCAGGGCAGCGCGGACGCGATCTACCAGTCGATGAACCTGATCAACGACGAGGATCCCGACATCGTCGTCGTCTTCGGCGCCGACAACATCTACCGGATGGACGTCTCCCAGATGCTGGACGCCCACATCGACGGCGGTCTGGCCTGCACGGTGGCCGGCATCCGGGTGCCGCGCAACCAGGCCACCGCGTTCGGCGTGATCGACGCCGCGGCCGACAACAAGATCAACGCCTTCCTGGAGAAGCCGGCCGATCCGCCCGGTCTGCCGGACGACCCGGAGGCGTCCTTCGCCTCGATGGGCAACTACATCTTCACCGCCGACGCCTTGATCGAGGCGCTGCGCGACGACGCCGCGGACAACTCCTCCCGCCACGACATGGGCGGCGACATCATCCCCGGCTTCGTGAACAAGGGCGACGCCCAGGTCTACGACTTCACCAAGAACTCGGTCCCGGGGACGGGGGAGCGCGACAAGGCGTACTGGCGGGACGTGGGAACCATCGACGCCTACCACGAGGCGCACATGGATCTGGTGTCGGTGGACCCGATCTTCAACCTCTACAACGAGGACTGGCCGATCTGGACCTACCCGGTGCAGGTGCCGGGCGCGAAGTTCACCCTCGACGGCACCGCCACCGACTCGATCGTCAGCCCGGGCTGCATCATCTCCGGCGGGATGATCGACGACTCCGTGCTCTCACCGAGCGTGCGGGTGCACAAGGGTGCCCAGGTCAACCAGTCGGTGCTGTTGACCAACGTCAAGATCGGTACCGGCGCCCGGATCGAGCGGGCGATCCTGGACAAGAACGTCGTCGTCCCCGACGGAGCCGAGGTGGGCGTCGACCACGAGGCCGACCTCGCCCGCGGCTACACCGTCTCCGACGGCGGCATCACCGTGATCGGCAAGGGGGTCGTGGTCGAGCGGGTCTAGTTCTTGACCGCGACCAGCAGGCCGTCGCCGACGGGCAGCAGCGCGGGCAGCAGGTCCTCGTTCTCGGCGACCGCGGTGATCGCCTCCCGGATGGCGGTGGTCTCGTCGTCGGTGTGGGCGGGATCGGCCACCCGGTCGTGCCACAAGACGTTGTCGACGGCCAGCACGCCGCCGTGCCGCAGCAACCGGACGCCCTGCTCGACGTAGGCCGGGTACTCCAGCTTGTCCGCATCGATGAAGACCAGGTCGTAGGCGCCGTCGCTCAGCTTCGGCAGCACGTTGAGGGCGGCACCGGCGATCAGCCGGAACCGCTGGGTCGCGATGCCCTCGGCCAAGAACCTGGCCCGGGCGGCGCGCTGGTGCTCGGGCTCGATGTCGACGCTGGTCAAGATCCCGTCGGGCTGCATGCCGGCGAACAACGCCAGGCCGGAGAGTCCGGAACCGGTGCCCAGCTCGACCACGGCTTTCGCCCGGATGGCGCGGGCCAAGAAGCTGAGAGCACGGGCGCCTCCTCGGCCGATCGCCGTCACGCCGAGCGGCTCGGCGTTGGCCCGGGCGGTGCCCTGGTTCTCGCTCTCCGGCACGTAGTTCTCGGCGTACGCCCAGGACGCGGCCTTCGGGGCCGCCTTGGCGGAGGTCTTGGCCGGGTTGGTCGCAGGCACTGTCACGGGGGTCAGCCTAGCGAAGCGATCAGCCTGCGGAACTGAGCAGTCCGGCCCCGCGCAACGCCTCGGCGAGCACCCGGGTCTGGTCGTCGGTGGCCGCGACGTACGGGAGCCGGACCGTCCGGTGCGCCAGCACCCCGAGCAGCTGCAACGCCGCCTTCGACATGATGGCGCCCTGGGACGCCGGGTGCATGATCGCCGCCACCACCGGGATCAGGTCGGTGTTGATCCGCCGGGCTTCGACCAGATCACCGGCGTCGACGGCGGCCACCATCGCCGCGTACCGCTCGGCTGCGACGTGGGCCACCACCGACACCACGCCGGCGGCGCCGATCGTGAGCCACGGCAGGTTGACGCTGTCGTCGCCGGAGTACCACGCCATCCCGGTCGTTGCCAGCAGGGCGGCGCCGGACGCGAGGTCGCCGGTGGCGTCCTTCACGGCGACGATCAGCTCGTGGTCGGCGAGCACGTGGTAGCTGTCGGTGCTGATCCGGACCCCGGCGCGACCCGGGATGTCGTACAGCATCACCGGCAGCCCGGCCGCCTCGGCCACGGTCGTGAAGTGCTGGCAGAGGCCCGCCTGCGGCGGCTTGTTGTAGTACGGGGAGACGATGAGGGTGCCGTGGGCGCCGGCGGCCGCGGCCTGCCGGGCGAGTCGGACCGAGGCCTGGGTGTCGTTGTTGCCGACGCCCGCCACCACGCTGGCCCGGTCCCCGACGGCCTCCAGCACGGCCGTCAGCAGCCGGCCGTCCTCGTCGGGGTTGGTGGTCGGCGACTCACCCGTGGTGCCGCTGACGACGAGGCCGTCGCTGCCGGAATCGACCAGGTGGCCGGCGACCTTCTGGGCCGTGACGAGGTCGAGCGCCCCGTCGGCGTCGAACGGGGTCACCATCGCGGTCAGCACCCGACCGAAGGGGGCGGTCGGCCCGGCGAGCGGAGAAGCCATGAGCTGAGGCTAACGCGTTCGGCCGGGAACGCCGTCGGAACAACCGGCGTTGAGCAGTTGAACGCCCCCCTCGGCGCCGGATCGCGCACAGCTGTGGCACAGGTTGCCTTCAGGGGTTTGCCAGGAACGTAGGACACAATGAGCGTCGAAGGATCGGCGAGCATCGAAATCCGGGAGGGGGACGCGATGCGCACCACGACGTCAGCACCGACGACGGCAGCACCGGCAGCGGCAGCACCGACGCCGGCGACGTGGGCCGCACCCGACCCGGCCGCCTGGACTCCGCCCGCCGACTCGGCGTGGGTGCCACCGAGCTGGGAGGAGATCGTGCGCGACCACAGCGCCCGGGTCTTCCGGCTGGCCTACCGGCTCACCGGTAACCCGCACGACGCCGAGGACCTCACCCAGGACGTCTTCGTCCGGGTCTTCCGTTCCTTGCACCGCTTCCAGCCCGGCACCTTCGAGGGTTGGTTGCACCGGATCACCACGAATCTCTTCCTGGACTCGGCCCGTCGCAAGCAGAAGATCCGCTTCGACGGGCTGGCCGAGGGCTCGGCGGAACGGTTGCCGAGCGCCTGGCCTTCGCCGTCGCAGCAGTTCGACGACGCCGGGCTCGACCACGACGTGGCCGCCGCCCTGGCTTCGCTGGCCCCGGAGTTCCGGGCCGCCGTCGTGTTGTGCGACATCGAGGGCTTGAGTTACGAGGACATCGCCGCCGTGCTGGACGTCAAGATCGGCACGATCCGCAGCCGGATCCATCGGGGCCGGGCCCAACTGCGCAGCGCTCTCGCACACCGACGACCGACCGCTGACCGCGAGCGTTATCTGGGCGTCGAGGTCGAGGGCGGCGCCCTGGTCCGGTGATCGGATCATGATCCGACGCGCCGGCTGCACCGAGCTCGCAGAACTCCGTTCGGCCTTCGTCGACCAGGCCCTGGCCGATCGAGACCGCGAGCGGCTGCTGTCCCACCTGGTCGACTGCGCCGCCTGCCGGGCCGACGTCGAGGACCTGCGACGGGTCCGGAAGCTGCTGGCCACGCCGCGGCACCGGGTGGACGCGCCGCACGACCTCTCCAACCGGCTGCTCTCCATCGCCGCCACCGCACCGGACCGCCGCCGGCCGCGGCGCGCGAGGCGGTTGGTGATCGCCGGAACCGCAGCAGTCGTCGGTCTCACCACCCTCGCCACCATCGGTTTCGTAGCCGCCCCGCCGGTCACCGCCGCCGTGGCCGGAGACCCGAGCGCCGAGGCCGTCAGCGAGTTCGGCGGCATGCTCGCCACCCTGCCGCTCACCAACCAGTCCGCGGACGCCATCGCCGCCATCCAACCGACGCAGCTGGTGGCGGCTCCCGCGCCCCGCACCGTGACGCCGAGCGGGGTGGCCCGGGAGCTGTCCGCCGACCAGGCCCAGCAGCGGCTCGAGTCCGCCGCCCGGACGCCGAACCGACTCAGCTTCTCCGGAGTGCAGAGCTATCGCGCCGTCCGCGGCGACACCCAGATCGCCGCCACCGTCGATGTCGTGAACGTCGCGGGCCAGGGCACCGAGCTCACCGTGCACGATCCCGCCGGGCGCGAGGTGCAGTCCCGATTCGTCCGCGACAACGTGTCCTCGCGGCTCAGCGACGTCACCCTCGTGGGGCTGCTGGCCCGCAACTACACCCTGGTCGGGTGGCCCGGCTCCGAGGTCGCCGGTCGGCGCGCCACGGTCATCGAGGCTCGGTCGGCAGCCGGCCTGGCCGGGCGGTGGTGGCTCGACGACGCGACCGGCCTCGTGCTCTGGCAGGAGACCTACGACCCGAGTGGACGGGTCCAGACCGCCATCGGCTACACCGCCATCGAGCTCGGCGACGTGTCGTTCCTGTCCCACCTGCCGCAGAGCGCCGTGCCGCGGACCACGACCTCGCTCACGCTGGCCAAGACCCAGGAGCTGGCGGCACAGGGCTGGACCCCGCCGCGCCGACTGGCCGGCTTGCCGCTGGTCCGGCTGCGCAGCGACCGGGCCCAGGACCCGCAGGTGCTGCACCTGGTCTACAGCGACGGTCTGTCGGTGCTGTCGGTCTTCGAACAGCGCGGCGGGCTGGGCGTCGGCCCGGCGGCCACCCGCTGGGACGCCGGTATGGGGGCGTACGTCCGGTGGGGCAGCGCCAGCACCGCCAGCTGGCAGTCGGGCCGGACCGTGCTGACCGTGGTCAGCAACGGATCGCCGGACCTGGTGGCCACCGCCGTCCACGCGCTTCCCCACGAGCCGGTCCCGCAGCGAACTACGATGGAGCGCGTGCTGGCGGGCTGGAACCACGTTCTCGGCCGTTCCTGATCACTCGTCCAGCCCGACACGAAGCAGCCGCAGCGACGAACAGGAACCCAGCGCGCATGTCCGACCAGGACCCGAGTTCGGGACCCGAGCAGGCGCGCTACTTCGGGCCGTATCACCAGCAACCTCCGGTACCGGACTTCGAGGAGCCGACCCAGCGGCTGTGGGCGGCGCCGGTCGAGGCGACCCGCTACCCGGCCCCGGCCGGAGTGCCACCGGTCCAGCCGTTGCCCCCACCCCAGACCCAGCCCCAGCCGGAGCCCGGCCGGTCGCGCCGACGCACCGGGGCTGGGATCCTGGTGGCCGCCGTGCTGCTCGCCCTGGTGGTGGGCGGCGCCGCCGGCTTCGGGGGTGCCAAGCTCGCGGCCTGGTCCGACCCGGCCACCACGACCGGTGGACCCGGGCCGGCGGCGAGCACCGACCCCGGCACCGATCCGAGCACCGATCCCAGCACCGATCCGAGCACCCGGCCCAGCACCGAACCGTCGGACACCGCGCCCGTCCCGAGCAGTCCGGGCGGCGGTCAGATCGACACCGTGGCGGTGGCCAAGGCGGTCCTGCCGGGCACGGTGATGATCCGAGCCGGCGGCAGCGGAGCCCAGGCCACCGGATCCGGCTTCGTGCTGGACGACTCGGGCCGGATCATGACCAACAACCACGTCGTCGCGCGCGCCGCGGACGGCGGCCGGATCACCGTCACCTTCGCCGACGGCAAGGAGGTCGAGGCCAGCCTGATCGGGCGCAGTCCGAGCTACGACGTCGCGGTGATCAAGGTCGCGGCCGGGGACCACATCCGGCCCATTCCGCTGGGGAACTCCGATGCGGCCCAGATCGGCGAACCGGTGGTGGCGGTGGGATCGCCGTTGGGTCTGGCCGGATCGGTCACCCAGGGCATCATCAGCGCCAAGAACCGGCCGGTGGTCGTCCAGGCGGGCACGGAGGCGGACGCGCCGACCGCCTACATCAACGGCATCCAGACCGACGCCCCGATCAACCCCGGCAACTCCGGCGGTCCGCTGATCGACGCGCGCGGCCGCGTGATCGGCGTCAACTCCGCCATCTTGACCCTCGGCGAGGACCGCTCCTCGACCGGCAACATCGGACTCGGCTTCGCCATCCCGATCAAGCAGGCCGCGCTGATCGGCAACCTGTTGATCAAGAACGGCAAGGCGACGTACCCGGTGATCGGCGCCAACGTCGGCGACGAGAGCAACGGTGGCGTCCGGCTCCAGTCGGTCGAGTCGGCCGGTCCGGCGGCCCGGGCCGGACTGCGGGAGGGCGATGTGGTGTCCAGCATCGACCGGCAGCCGGTCTCGACCATGGAGGAGCTGATCGTCGCGATCCGGACCCACCGTCCGGGTGAGAAGGTGACCCTGGCGTACGTCCGCGGGTCGGATCGCGGCCGAGCGGTCGTCACGCTCGGTAGCCGGGACGGGTAGAGGGGCTAGCGTGGGTTCATGTTCGACGTAGGGGCGCCCGAGCTCCTGGTGCTGGTGGTCATCGCCGTCATCTTGTTCGGGCCCGAGAAGCTGCCCGAGTTCGCTCGCAAGGCGGCCCGGTTGCTCCGTTACGTCCGCAGCATGGCCGGGAACGCGCAGCAGCAGCTCAGCAAGGAGCTCGGGCCGGAGTTCGAGGACGTCGACATCCGCGACCTCAACCCGAAGGCGTTCATCCAGAAGCACCTGCTCGACGACGTCGAGCCCGTGGTCGCCGACGTGAAGAAGGAGCTGACGGCCGCCAAGACGCTGGGCGCCGACGTCGCGGACGACGTGGACGCCGCCATCAAGGCTCAGGCGCCGAAGAACGGCAGCTCCAACGGCCAGACCAACGGGCACCTGAACGGCCAGCTGAACGGCGAGACGAACGGCACGGTGCACCCCCGGGTGCTCACGCCGTTCGACCCCGACGCGACCTAGCCCCGGCCGGCGGGGGTCAGGCCGAGCGCCCGACCGGCGAGCCCGCGGCCGCGTTGCACCAGGTGGTCGGCGACGCCGGCCAACGCCAGCGCCGCGGCGTTGGTCGGATCCGACGCCAGCAGCGGCACCCCGCTGTCCCCGCCCGCGCGCAGATCGGCGTCGAGCGGGATCTGCCCGAGCAGCTTCACGGGGTACCCGAGCCGGGCGGACAACGTGTCGGCGACGTCCTGACCGCCGCCGGAACCGAAGATCTCGTAACGGTGGACCTCGTCGCAGGACGGGCAGCGCGCGTTCAGGTACGACATGTTCTCCACCACGCCGAGCACCCGCTGGTGCATCATCGACGCCATCGTGCCGGCCCGCTCGGCGACCTCGGCGGCAGCCGACTGCGGGGTGGTGACCACCAGCACCTCGGCGTTCGGCAGCTTCTGGCCCAGCGAGATGGCGACGTCACCGGTGCCCGGGCGGCAGGTCGAGCAGCAGGAAGTCCAGATCCCCCCAGTAGACGTCGGCCAGCATCTGGGTCAGCGCCCGGTCCAGGATCGGTCCGCGCCAGGCCACCACCTGGTCGCGCCGCGGCTTCAGCATGCCGATCGAGATCACCTTCAGCCCCGCGGTCGGGACCGGCATGATCATGTCCTCGACCGCGGTCGGTCGGGCGTCGGCCACGCCGAGCATCGACGGCACCGAGTGGCCGTAGATGTCGGCGTCCAGCACACCCACCTTGCGGCCCGCCGCGGCGAGGGCGATGGCCAGGTTGACCGTCACCGACGACTTGCCGACCCCTCCCTTGCCGGATGCCACGGCGATGACCTGGGTGAGCGAGTCCGGGCGGGCGAACGGGATCTCCCGGTCCGCCTGGCCGCCGCGCAGCTGATCGCGCAGCGCGACCCGCTGCTGGTCGCTCATCACCCCGAGATCGACCTCGACCGAGATCACCCCGGGCACGGCGGCGGCGGCCGCCGACACGTCTCGTTCCAGGGTGGACTTCATCGGGCAGCCGGCGACGGTGAGCAGCACCTCCACCCGCAGCTGGCCGGGCCGCAGCTCCTCGACGGCCGCGACCATCCCGAGCTCGGTGATCGGCCGCTTGATCTCCGGGTCGTTGACCCGGGAGAGGGCGCGGCGGACCTCCTCGGTCAGGCTGGTGTCGCGGGTCTCGGCAGGCGGGGTCGGCACCGTCCCAGCCTAGTGAGGCTCCCTAGTGCCCTTGGCCGGCGACTCGTCGGCGTCCAGCTCGGCGATGATGGCCCGCAGCTCGTTGCGGAGCTCGGAGCGGACGTAGTCCCGGGTCGCGAGCTCGCCGACCGACATCCGCAGACCGGCGATCTCCCGGGCCACGAAGTCCATGTCCGCCCGGGCCTGGGCGGTCTGCTCCCGGTCCCGTTCGACCGAGACCCGGTCCCGCGCCTCCTGCCGGTTCTGCGCCAGCAGGATCAGCGGCGCCGCGTAGCTGGCCTGGGTCGAGAAGAACAGGTTCAGCAGGATGAAGGGGTACGGGTCCCAGCGGAACCCGAACAGACCGACGACGTTGACGATGATCCACAACACGACGAAAACGGTCATGTAGGCCAGGAACCGAGCGGTGCCGAGGAAGCGGGCGAACCCCTCCGCGAAGTCGCCGAACGTGTCGCGGTTCCACTTGATCCGCGGCAGCACCGAGCGGCTGCGGCTCGGGGTGTTCAGCCGGCCGGGATCGCGCTCGGAGTCCCGGTCCCTCGGCCTAGCCATCGCCGCCCGTCCCGCTCAGCGAATCGAGCTGGGTGCCCCGCCAGTCCTCGGGCAGCACGTGGTCGAGGACGTCGTCGACGGTCACCGCCCCGATCAGTCGGTGGTCACCGTCGACGACCGGCGCGTTGACGAGGTTGTACGTGGCGAAGTACCGACTGACCTCGTTGAGCCCCGCCCGGACGTTGAGTGGTTCGAGGTCGGAGTCGATCAGGGCCGAGACCAACGTCGACGGCGGTTCGCGCAGCAACCGCTGGAAGTGCACCGGGCCGAGGAAGCGGCCGGTCGGGGTCTCCAGCGGTGACCGGCAGACGTACACCATGCAGGCCAGCGCCGGGGTCAGCTCGGACTCCCGGAGGGCCGCGAGCGCCTCGGCGACCGTGGCGTCGGGGGGCAGGATCACCGGTTCGGTGGTCATCATGCCGCCCGCGGTGAACTCCGCGTAGGTCAGCAGCCGCCGCAGGTCCTTCGCCTCGTCGGGCTCCATCCGCTCCAGCAACCGTTCGGCGAGCTCGGGCGCGAGCTCACCGATCAGGTCGGCCGCGTCGTCGGGATCCATCTCCTCCAGGACGTCGGCCGCCCGCTCCGGGTCCAGGCCCTGGATCAGGGCGACCTGTTCGTCCTCGGGCAGCTCCTCCAGGGCATCGGCGAGCTTCTGGTCGTCGAGGGCGGCGACGATCTCCTGCCGGCGACGCGGCGACAACTCGTGCAGCTCGCGCGCGATGTCGGCCGGTTTCATGTCCTCCATCTGGGCCAGCAGCTGGTCGGTGCCCTGAGTGCGGTCGTCGATCCGCAGGATCGAGATCTCCGACCAGTCGACGATGCTCGTGCTGCCCCGGCGGCCGAACCGCTTGGCCCGACCCTGCAGTGCCACCTCGGCCAGTTCCCACTCGTGCAGCCGCGAGGGCCGCATGGCCACGTCGAAGATGACCTCCGGCGTCGGTGGGTCGCCGCGCACGACGGTCCGGTCGAAGAGCTCGTCGATGACCAGCAGCTCGGAGTCCCGGCGTTCGAACCGGCGCGTGTTGACGACCCCGGTGATCACCACCTGGACCGCGTCGATGCTCTGCACCCGCTCCATCGGGACGAAGATGCGGTGCCGGGCGAACAGCTCCACCAACAGACCCTTCACCCGGGGCGCCCGACCGGCGGCCCGCCGTTGGCTGACGACGTCGCGGAGCTTGCCCACCTGGTCGCCGGACTTGTCGAGGACGGGCAGGCTGCGGATCCGCGAGATGAAGACCGAAGTCGTCGACGTCGCCACGGGGCGAGCGTATCCGAGGGGGCTCCGTCCCAGCCGCGCATTAGGGTGAACGTATGAGCGAATTCACCTCGGAGCCGTCCCAGGCCGCACAGGAGGAGGTCGAGCACATCGGCGCGACCCCGGACCAGCCCGACTCGTTGACCAAGGACCCGTCGGAGTGGGTGAGTGGCGACGACCCGATCACGGAGTCCCAACGGTCCTACCTCGACACCTTGGCCCGGCAGGCGGGCGAGACGCTGCCGGCGGAGATGACCAAGGCCGAGGCCTCCCAGCACATCGACCGGCTGCGGGAGCAGCTGCGGCTCGCCGACTGAGTCGTCGATGGCCGCGTCGGTCGCCTTCAAGGACCTGTGCCTGGACGTCGACGACACCGACGCCATGGCGACCTTCTGGTCCGCCACCCTCGGCCTGACGGCAGCCCGGCGCGGGTCCGACGCCGTGCTGCGCGACCCGGTCGACGAGCACACCGTGTGGCTGAACCGGGTCCCGGAACCCAGGACCGCAAAGAACCGCGTCCACCTCGACGTGCACACCGGTGACCTGGCCGGCCTGCTCGGTGCCGGGGCGACGGTGCTGGACGACAGTCAGCGCTGGACCCTGCTCGCCGATCCCGAAGGCGGTGAGTTCTGCGCCTTCGTCCGCCCGCCGGACCGCCTGCCGGACTACCGGCTGTACGAGGTGGTCGTCGACGCGGTCGATCCGATGCGGATCGGAACCTGGTGGGCCGACCGCTTCGGTGCCGAACCGGAACGACAGCCGGAGGACGGTTCCTGCGCGATCCCGGCGGTGGCCGGACTGCCGTGGGAGCTGGTCTTCCAGGCCGTGCCGGAACCGAAGGCCGGCAAGAACCGCGTGCACTGGGACGTCTGGGGCGACACCGACGAGCTGCTCGGTGTCGGCGCCCGGCTGCTGCGCCGGCGGGATGACGACGATCAGCTGGGACGTGTTGGCCGACCCCGAGGGCAACGAGTTCTGCGTCTTCACGCGGTCCTGATTTACGGCTACTGTTTGCTCGTCGTCGGGGGGCCGTCCGAAGGAGCTTCCCCGTGCCTCGCAACCTTCCCACCGTGTCGCTGACCGCGCTCGCCGGCCTCGCCCTGGTCGCCGGCTTCGCCGTCTCCGCACCCAGCACCGCCACCGCGGCGCCGTTCTCCGATCCGGAGCTGATCGCCAAGATCAACTCGGTGATGCGGGACAGCCGCGTCACCAGGGCGCGCTCCGCAGCGATCGTCGTCGACGCCAAGACCGGTGAGTCGCTCTACGGTCGCCGGGCGGACGCGTCCACCATGCCGGCCTCGAACACCAAGATCCTCACCGCCCTCGCGGCGATGGACACCCTCGGCCCGAACTTCCAGTTCAAGACCGAGGTCATCCGCCGGAACACGGTCAGGGACGGCGTCCTCGACGGCCGGCTCTACCTCAAGGGCTACGGCGATCCCACGACCCGGCAGAGCGACTTCGCGGCGCTGGCCAAGGACGTGCAGCGGGCCGGTGTCCGCAAGGTGCGGACCGACCTCGTCGTCGACGGCAGCTACTTCGACGGCACCCGGTACAACGCGACCTGGTCGAAGTCCTACGCCGCCTCCTACTACGCCGCCGAGGTCTCGGGGCTGACCGTGGCGCCGAACGCCGATCTCGATCCCGGCACGGTCTACCTGCGCTACGCGCCCGGCGCCAAGGGGAAGAAGGCCAAGGTGAGCTTCTCGCCGGCGGCCGCGGGCAACTACATCAAGGTGACCAACAACACCACGACGTCGGCCCGGGGGACCGGTTCGACGTTCAAGGCCAGCCGTCGTTCGGGCTCGAACACGATCACCGTGAGTGGCCGGGTGGCGCTGGGTCGCAGCACGGCGCAACGGCTGATCACGGTGCATCGCCCGGACCTCTACGCCGGCGCGGTGTTCCGGGCCGAGCTGGCGAAGCTCGGCATCACGGTCGGCGGCCAGGTCAAAGCCATGTCGACGCCGACCAGTAGTCGCACCGTGATCGCCCGGGACAAGTCGATGACCCTGTCGAAGTTGCTGGTGCCGTTCATGAAGCTGTCCAACAACGGCCACGCCGAGGCGCTGACCAAGACGATGGGGGCGGCCAAGACGGGAGTCGGCAGCTGGGCGGCCGGACTCCGCTACACCCGGGCGTACCTGACGCAGTCGCGGGCCTCCCTGACCGGCATCCGGCTCTCGGACGGCTCCGGACTCACCCGGGCCAACAAGCTCACCCCGCGGGCCATCGCCCGCGTGCTGGTGCACGCCCAGTCCGAGACGTGGTTCCCCGCCTTCCTCGCCTCGATGCCCGTGGCCGGGAACCGGAACCGGATGACCGGCGGCACCCTGCGGAACCGGATGAACGGCACCCGCGCCGCCGGCAACGCCCGGGCCAAGACGGGAACGCTGACCGGGGTGACCGCGCTCAGCGGCTACGTCCGGGGCCGCGGTGGGCGGCTCTACGTCTTCTCGATGCTGAGCGAACACAACGGCAACTCGCCGCGACCGGTGGAGAACACGTTCGTGATCGCCTTGGCGAACTGGAAGAGGTGACAGGCCCGGGCGGGCTAGAGCTAGATTAGGGGGTCAGCAGATCTTCTGGTGGAAGTGACGACACAAAGGGCCTCCCATGTCCATCCCGCAGCAGCCCCAGACCGGCTCGCTGTTCGAACTGCAGTTTCCGCAGTCCGTCGGCATCTACAACACCTACGCCGAGGCGCAGAAGGCGGTCGACTTCTTGTCCGACCAGAAGTTCGCCGTCCAGAACCTCGCCATCGTCGGCACCGACCTGAAGTCGGTCGAACGCGTCCTGGGTCGCCGCAACTGGGGCACCGTGATCGGTCAGGGCGTCACCACCGGCATCTCCACGGGCCTGCTCGTCGGCCTGGTGGTGTTGATCTTCGCCCCGCCCGGCAACGTGTTGTTGCTGCTGCTCACCGCGCTGCTGATCGGCATCGTCTTGGGGATCGGGGTCCAGGCGATCGGCTACGCGATGACCCAGGGGCGGCGCGACTTCACCTCCGTCACCCAGACGGTGGCCACCAAGTACGAGATCCTCTGCGAGCACAAGCTCGCCGCGCAGGCGCGCGAGCTGCTGCTCCAGTCTCCCGGGGCCCGGGCGGCGGCCTTCGAGTGAGCCGGGCCCGAGCCGCCGCTACAGCCACTTGTTGCGTTTGAAACCCACGTAGAGGGCGATCATGATCGCCGCCAGGACGCCGATCACCACGTAGTAGCCGTACTGCCAGTGCAGCTCCGGCATGTTGTCGAAGTTCATGCCGTAGATGCCGGCGACCATGGTCGGCACGGCAACGATCGCCACCCAGGCGGAGATGCGTCGCATGTCCTCGTTGTCGGCCACCGAGGCCCGGGCGAGGCAGGCCTGCAGGATCGAGCTCAGCACCTCGTCGAACGAGGCGACTGCCTCCCGCGCTTCGGTGTGGTGGTCGGCCAGCTCGCGGAAGTAGGCCCGGGCCGAAGCGGGGATCATCGGCAGCTCCCGGGTGGCGAGCCGCATCAGCGGTCCGCCCAGCGGCAGCACCGAGCGCTTGAACTCGATCAGCTCGCGCTTCAGCTGGTACACCTGCTCGACCACGTGCTGGCCGGTGCGGGAGAACGCGCGGGTCTCGATCTCGTCCAGGTCCTGCTCGAACTCGGCGACCACGGCGAGGTAGTCGTCGACGATCTTGTCCGCGACCGCGTACAGCACCTCGGCCGGACCCCGGGCCAGCCGCTCGGGTGCCGCCTCGAGCTGCCGGCGCAGCTCGCTCAGCTGGGCGTGCTCGCCGCGCCGTACGGTGATCACGAAGTGGTCGCCCAGGAAGACCATCACCTGACCGGTCGCCACGATCTCGGAGGTGTCGGTGAGCTCCTCGTGCTCGACGTAGGCGACGGTGGAGATCACCATGAACAGGTCGTCACCGAACATCTCCAGCTTCGAGCGGGTGTGTCCGCTGACCGCGTCCTCGACGGCCAACGGGTGCAGGGCGAACTGGTCGGACAGCGCCTGCAGGTCGGCGACGTCGGGGTCCTTCAGTCCCAGCCAGACGAACCCCTCGCCGTCACGGGCGTGCCGGGCCGCGGCGCCGAGGTCGGCGCACGGCCGCTGCACCCCTTCGACGTACCAACCCCAGGCGATCACCGAGTTCGGTGGTGGCGTGGGCGCCGGCCGGATCGGGTCCGGCTGCCGGACCAGACTCCACAGGTTGGCGATCCGCCGCTCCGCTGGCGGAGTCACGAGCCGAGTCGCTCCGCCATCCAGGACTCCACGTCGGCGCTCGATCGCGGGAGTCCGCTGGAAAGGACGTCGTTCCCGTCGGTGGTGATCAACACGTCGTCCTCGATCCGGACGCCGATGCCGCGGAACCGTTCCGGCACCAGCTCGTCGTCGGACTTGAAGTACAGGCCCGGCTCGACGGTGATGATCATGCCGGGTTCGAGGGTGCCCTCCCGGTAGTTCTCGGTCCTCGCCTGGGCACAGTCGTGCACGTCGATGCCCAGGTGGTGCGAGGTGCCGTGCACCATCCAGCGCCGGTGCAGGCCGCCGTCCTCGGCCAGCGACTGCTCCGCCGTGATGGGGAGCATGCCCCACTCCTCGAGGTGCCGGGCGATCACGGCGATGGCGGCCCGGTGCACGTCGGAGAACTTGTTGCCGGCCCTGGCGGCGTCGATCCCGGCCTGTTGGGCCTCCAGCACGGCCTCGTACACCTCCCGCTGCGCATCGCTGAACCGGCCGGTCACCGGCATGGTCCGGGTCACGTCGGCGGTGTAGAGGCTGTCGAGCTCGATCCCGGCGTCGAGGAGCAGCAACTCACCGTCGACCATCGCGCCGTCGTTGCGGATCCAGTGCAGCGTGCAGGCGTGGTCGCCGCAGGCCACGATCGAGTCGTAGCCGACGGCGTTGCCCACGTGGCGGGCGTGCAGTCCGAAGATGCCCTCGATCCACCGCTCGCCCCGGCCGCGGCGGACCGCCTCGCGCAGCTCGGCCACCACCTCACCGAACGCGTCCGCCGTCCGGGCGCACGCCTCGCGCATCTGCTCGATCTCGAACTCGTCCTTGATCAGCCGCAACTCACTGAGGGTGACTGCGAAGTCGAGATCGGCGGCCCGTTCCTGCTCCAGCTGCTCCTCGTCGCGGAGCTCGTCGACCTGGGCGGTGAGCGCGGCATCGGTGTCGCGGACCACCCGGATCGTGGTCTCGGCGGCGTTCTTGGCCAGCTCGGCGGGCAGATCCTCGATCGCCGAACAGCGGATCCCGCACAGGGCGCTCATCTCGTCCAGCGACGGCCGACGGCCCACCCACATCTCGCCGTAACGCGAATCGGCGTAGAACTCGGCGGAGTCCCGGGGCGCCCGCGGCATGACGAACAACGTGGCGTCGTGCCCGTCGTCGCTCGGTTCCATGATCAACACGGCGTCGGGTTCGCGGTCGGTGCCCAGCCCGGTCAGGTGGGCGAAGGCGGAGTGCGGCCGGAACCGGTAGTCGGTGTCGTTGGACCGGATCTTGAACCCACCGGCCGGGACCACGATGCGGACGCCGGGATACAACTCGCTCACCCGGTGCCGCCGGGCGACGGCCGCGTCGGCCGCGGGTAGTCGGTCGGGGAGCTCGGTCGGGTACGGTGCCCAACCTTCGGCGATGAAGGACCGGAAAGCATCGGAGAACGGGGTCTGCCGGTTGGGCAGCTCGGCCTGCTTCTCGCTGACGCCGGGGATGGTGGGCGGGGTCATGGGGGCATTGTCGCACTCGGAGTCGGATCCGGGGCGAGTCGTTAGGGTGTGACCGTGCTCGACGTCGAGGGGCGACTGACCGCTGCCGATCTGCCCGACCGGCTGAGCCGACTCGGGCTGCGACCGGATGATCATCGCGAGGCGCTGGCGGCGCGGGACGCCGTCGTCGCGGCCGGGGACCTGCCACGGGTCGCCCGACTCGCCGAGCAGCTGCTGCCGGGGATCGGTGATCTCGAGCACCGTCATCCGGAGGACCCGTGGGCCGGCCCCGACGCCGGCCCCGAGCCGTACGGGGCCGGGGTCGTACCGCTGCTGGCGCTGGTCGCCACCGCCGATCGGGTCGTGGCCTGGCACCGCCGTCGCGGTGTCCACGACGACCTCTCCTGGGCCGCGTTGGCCGATCTCGGGCACCAGGCGTGGGTGCACCGGGCGACCTACGGCCGCTTCGGGCTGCACGCGCAGGGCTGGCTGCGGCTGGTGTGGTCGGGTGCCTTCTTGTGGCTCGGCCGGCTGCAGTTCAACCTGCAGCGCGACCCGGTCGACCCCTCGTACGGATGGGTGCTGTCGACCCACATCCCGCCGACCGGACCGCTGAGCCCGGAGTCGGTGGACGAGTCGTTCGAGACCGCCGCTGAGCTCTTTCCGCGGTACTTCCCCGACTTCCCGGCCGGTCGTTTCCACTGCGCCAGCTGGCTGCTCGACCCCGAGCTCGTCGCCGCCCTGCCGGCGGAGTCGAACATGGCGCGGTTCGGCCGCCGCTGGCAGCTCTACGGGCCGGAGCAACCGGGGGACGAGGACGCGTTGTTCTTCACCTTCCGGCGCCGGGGTTCGGTCGACCTGGACCTGCTGCCCCGCGAGACCACCCTGCAGCGGCTGATCATCGACCGGCTGCGGGCCGGCGACCACTGGCGGGTCCGGCACGGCCACCATCCCCTTCCCGAGAGGCTCCGCCCATGACTGAGGTCTATCTGGTCCGGCACGGCGAGACCGAGTGGAGCAAGTCCGGTCAGCACACGTCGGTGACGGACCTGCCCCTGACCGAGGAGGGGATCCGCAAGGCCGAGTCGTTGCGCGGTCATCTCGACCCCAGCCGATTCGGGTTGATCCTGTCCAGTCCCCGCCGCCGGGCGATCCGGACCGCCGAGTCGGCGGGGTTCAGCGGGGAGTACGCACCGCAGATCGACGACGACCTCGTCGAGTGGTTCTACGGCGACTACGAAGGCCTCACCACTCCGCAGATCCACCGGACCGACCCCGACTGGTCGATCTTCACCGGGGTCACCCCGGGTGGGGAGACGCCCGAGCAGATCAGTACCAGGTTGGACCGGCTGATCGCCCGGCTGCAGGACTCCGGCGTGGAGCGGGCCATCTGCTTCGGGCACGGCCACTGCCTGCGGGCCCTCACGCTGCGCTGGCTGCGTTTCGACCTGGCTGTCGGCGAGCAGTTCCCCCTCGACACCGGGACCGTCTCCGTCCTGGGCTGGGAGAAGAACCAGCCGGCTCTCGAACGCTGGAACTCACGACCCTGAGCCCGGCTGGTAGAAAGGACCGGTCGACCACGGCAGAGGGGGAGAGACCATCAAGGCAGATCCGGCGGTGCAGGCGCGGTTGCTCGCGCTCCAAGAGGTCGATTCAGCGGTGGCCCAGTTGCAGCACCGGCGGCGAGCGCTGCCCGAGCACGCAGAGCTGCAGCGGTTGCGGGCCCAGGCGGAGACGGTGGGTTCCGATCTGGTGGCTGCCGACACCGCCGTGAGTGATCTCGAGTCCGACCAGGCCCGAGCCGAGTCGGATCTGCAACCCGTCCGCGACCGACTGTCGCGCAACCAGCACCGGATCGCCGACGGGACGGTGCCCGATCCGAAGGCGCTGTCCTCCATGGTCGACGAGGTGGAGCACCTCAAGCGGCGGATCTCCGACCTGGAGGACGCCGAGCTCGAGGTGATGGAGGAGCTCGAGGCGGCCGTGGCCGAACAGGGGCGGTTGCGGGCTCGCAGCGCCGAGCTGGACAGCGAGATCGCCGAGGTCACCGCTCGCCGGGACGCGGCTCTCGCCACGCTCGACGGCCAGGTCGCCGACGCTCGCAGCGAGCGGGCCGGCATCGCCCCGGACATCCCGGCGAACCTGATGGCCCTCTACGACAAGCTCGCCGCCACCCACAACGGTGTCGGGGCGGCCGAGCTGCGGCAGCGTCGTTGTACCGGCTGCCAGCTCGAGGTCAACGCCGCCGATCTGCGGGCCATCGTCGCCGCCGCACCGGATGAGGTGGTGCGCTGCGAGGAGTGCGGGCGGATCCTGATCCGGACCGAGAACTCCGGGCTCCAGCGCTGAAGGTCCCGCGTCCGGTCCCACGGCTAGGCTGAGCGTCGTGCCCGCTCGCAAGGTCGCGTTGCCCGGTGAGGACTCGGGCGTCACCGCGGACCTGAACACGCGACTGCAGGCGTTGCGGGAGCGGCTGTCGATCGCCGACGGGTTCCCGCCCGAGGTGCTCGCCGCCGCCGAGCGGGCCGCTGCCGCCCCGCGGCTCCCCGACCTGGACCGCACCGACCTGGAGCTCGTCACGATCGACCCCGAGGGTGCGCGGGATCTCGATCAGGCCCTGCACATCGAGGGATCGCCGACCGGGTTCGTCGTCTCGTACGCCATCGCCGACGTCGCGGCCTTCGTGTCAGCCGGCGACCCGGTGGACGTCGAAGCGCACCGGCGCGGCATGACCTTGTACGCGCCGGACGGTCGGGTCCCGCTCCACCCGCCGGTGCTGAGCGAGGGGGCGGCCAGCCTGCTGCCCGATCAGATCCGCCCGGCCCTGCTGTGGACCCTGCAGCTGAACGGTCAGGGTCGGCTGACCGATGCCCACGTCGTCCGGGCCCGGGTCCGCAGTCGTGAACAGCTCAGCTACCACCAGGTGCAGGCCGAGCTCGACGGCCCGAATCCGCGTCGGCTGTTCCAGCTGCTCGCCGAGGTGGGGACCTGGCGGGAGTCCCGGGAACGCGACCGGGGTGGCGTCAGCCTGCAGATCCCGGACCAGGAGGTGTACGAGGGACCCGACGGCTGGGCGCTGCGCTACCGGGCCAATCTCCCCGTCGAGGGGTGGAACGCCCAGATCTCGCTGCTCACCGGGATGGCGGCCGCGCACCTCATGCTGACCGGCCGGGTCGGCATCCTGCGGACGCTCCCGCCGGCCGACCGCCGCGACCTCCGCCGGCTGCGGTCGACGGCCAAGGCGCTGCACGTGGCCTGGCCGGCTCACGTCGAGTATCCCGAGTTCGTCCGCGGCCTCGATCCCGGCCGACCCGATCACGCCGCGATGATCAACGCCTGCGCCACCTTGTTCCGCGGTGCGGGCTACCGCGCCTTCGACGGTGAGGTCCCGGCGCACCCCGAGCACGCGGCCCTCGCCATCGACTACGCCCACGTCACCGCGCCGCTGCGGCGGCTCGGCGACCGGTACGCCGGCGAGGTCTGTCTGGCCCGATCCGCCGCCGAACCGGTGCCCGACTGGGCGCTCGGCGCGCTCCCGGCCCTGCCCGAGGAGCTGCAACGCGCCGATCAGCTCGCCAAGCGGTACGAACGGGCCGTGATCGACCTGGTGGAGGTGTTCTTGCTGCGGGACCGGATCGGGGAGACCTTCGACGGCACCGTGGTCGAGGTCGACGAGAAGGGCGCCCGCGGGGAGGTCGTGATCAAGGAACCGGCCGTCACCGCCCGGATCCGCGGCGACCAGCTGCCGCTCGGGCAGGAGGTCCCCGTGAAGCTGGTGAGCGCCGACCCCGATCAGGGGGTCGTGGAGTTCGCCCTCGGCTGAGCAGCGGGGCGGGGGCGGACGAGTCGGTCTGTAAGCCGGATTCTGTGCCGGCCGCCGAGGCGGCCGACGGCGATCATCCATCTGCGACCGCTGTTGCCAGCGGCCTGTTGCGATCTACCCGGAAGCTCGGGCGAGCAGCCCTCAGGCGCTTCCGCGGATGCACCGGAGTGCACCGTCTCTTGATCTTGCTCCGGGTGGGGTTTACCGAGCCACCCCAGTCACCTGGGATGCTGGTGGTCTCTTACACCACCGTTTCACCCTTGCTCCTGACCGAGGTCAGGGGCGGTCTGCTTTCTGTGGCACTGTCCCGCGGGTCACCCCGGGTGGGTGTTGCCCACCACCCTGCTCTGTGGAGTCCGGACTTTCCTCGGCCCACCTCCCCGTGGGGCGGCGGACCGCGATCGCCCGACCGACTCGTCCACCTTCAGCTTAACCTCATCCGCGGGGGTTACCGTTCCTCCCGTGGAACCGATGACCGGCGCCGTCCAGGGCTACTCCTGGGGCTCCACCACCATCCTCCCCGAGTTCCTCGGTCGGCCGCCGGACGGCAATCCGCAGGCGGAGTTCTGGCTGGGCGCACATCCGTCGGCACCGTCCCGGTTGGGCGGGCACTCACTGGCGGAGCTGGTCGACACCGATCCCGCCACCGTGGTCGGCGCCTCGACGGTCGCCAGATTCGGCCCCCGACTGCCCTACCTGCTCAAGGTGCTGGCTGCCGCCCAGCCGCTCTCGTTGCAGGCCCATCCCTCCCGGGCCCAGGCCGAGGCCGGCTACGCCCGTGAGACGGCCGCCGGGCTCCCACTCGGATCTGCGGCCCGGGTGTTCGCCGACGACTGGCCCAAGCCGGAGATGATGGTCGCGCTCACCGAGGTCGAGACGCTGTGCGGCTTCCGCGACCCGGCCGAGACCCACGCCTTGTTCGCCCGGCTGGACGTCGACGACGCCACCCGGCTGGTGGAACCACTGCGCACCGGGGAGCCCGCCGCCGTGGCCGAGGTCCTCCGGCGGCTGCTCACCCTCGCCGAGGGCGAGCTCCCGCTGGTGGCTCAGGTCGTCGCCGCGGCCGCGGCACAGCAGGACGATGCGGCGGATGCGGCCGACCCGGCGTACCGCGCCTTCACCCGGACCGCCGTCGAGCTGGACGCGTACTTCCCCGGCGATCGGGGCGTTCTCGCCGCCCTGCTGCTGAATCGGCTCCGCCTCGAGCCGGGGCAGGCCGTTTACCTGCCGGCCGGCAACCTGCACGCCTATCTGGGGGGCGCCGGAGTCGAGATCATGGCCAACTCCGACAACACCCTGCGCGGTGGACTGACCACCAAGTTGGTCGCCGTCGACTCCCTGCTCGACGTCCTCGACTTCACCCCGGCACGACCGCCGCTGGTGCAACCGGTCGCCGACGCGCCGGGGGTGTGGCGGTATCCGACGCCGGCGCCGGAGTTCTGCCTGTGGCGCGCTGGAGCCGGACGGCGAGCCGATCGAGCTGCCGGCGACCGGGGCCGGCCGGATCGTGCTGGGCATCGACGGTGAGCTGACGCTGCGGACCGCCGGCACCGATGGTTCGGTTCGGCTGCAGCGCGGTGAGGCCGCGTTCTGCTTCCCCACCGACGCGGTCGAGGTGGGTGGGCGGGGCACGGCGTTCGTGGCCGGACCCGGGAACTGATCACGAGAGCCGGGAACCGCCGGTCCTGACTCAGCTCAACCGCGCCGCGAACCAGTCCAGCTGTCGATCGACCTGGTACGCGTCGCCGCCTTCGTGACCGTTGTGGCTGTAGACCGCGATCTCCTTCTCGGGCGGGGTCTGGCCGCCGTAGTGGTTGAAGGCCGCGTAGACGGTCGACGGGGGGCAGACCAGGTCCATCAGGGCCACCGAGAAGAACGCCGGTGCGGTCGCGAACCGCCCCAGGTTGGCGCCGTCGAAGTACGACAGCGTCCGATAGGCCTGCTCCGTCCGGTCGCGCCAGCCGGCGAGGTACCTGGAGATCTCCCCGTACGGGTCCGCATCGGTGATCTCCACCGCGCGCGAGATGTGACACAGGAACGGCACATCCGGCGCCGCAGCCCGGAGCGGTACGCCGCTGAGACCCGCCAGACCGGCCACCGCGATGCTGATCCCACCGCCCTGGCTGCGTCCGGTCACCAGCATCCGCGAGGCGTCGGTCTGCGGCAGCGCCGCGGCGACGTCGAGCAGCCGGTACGCGTCGGCGTACAACCTGCGGTAGTAGTACCGGGCCGGGTCGAGCAGCCCGAGGGTCATGAAGCCCGGCGCGTGGTTGACGCCGGCGTCGACGCTGGCGTCCTCGGTCTCGCTGGGACCGCCCGTGCGCCAGCCCTGACCTCGGCTGTCCAGCGTGAGGTGCGCCCACCCCGCCTGCGCCCAGAGGGTGTCCTCGTGCGGGAAGCCCCGACCGCCGCTGTAGCCGTGGTACTGCACCACCGTCGGCAGCGGTCCGTCCCGCTGGGGGTCCCGACCGGCTGGAACGTGCAGCCACGCTCGCACCGGGGTGCCGCCCCAGCCGGTGAAGGTGACGTCGAAGCTGTCGATGAGAGCGAGCTTGTTGTCGACCGGTGTCACCTCGATCGAGAGCTGGTCCGCGCGCAGCTCGGTGATCGTGTCCGTCCAGAACTCCGCCAGGTCCGGCGGGACCGCGATCTCGGGGCGGTACGTCTGCAGCACATCCAGCGGGAGGTCGAAGAACGGCACAGCCGCAGCCTAGGAGGCCGGGTCCGGGCCGAGGTGCAGGGTCAGCTCACCGCTCCGGCCCGGGACGGACCGGACGACCTGGTGACCCCCCTCGGCGCGCACCGTGCCCGAACTGAGGATCGGGCGATCGGTTGCGAGCCGGATCTCGGTGATCTCCTGCAGCGGCGGCCCGAACCGGAGTCGGTCGGCGCCGACCTCGCGGAGCTCGGCGTTGGCCGAGACCAGGGTGCCGCCTCCGGGCAGCCGGAGGCCCAACCCGAGCAGGTGCCCGCTCCGGGGCGGCACGAGCAGCGGGCCGTCGAGCAGCCCGGTCGGGTCGCCCGGGGTGCAGCGGATCGTCGCCGGGTAGCCGGTGGGATTGATCAGGTGCAGCAGTCGTTCGCCCCGCGAGGTGCGACCGGTGAGGGCCAGCACGCCGGGGACCGAGGTCTCCAGCGCCAAGCCGGGTCGAGCGCCGAGCAGGTCGAGGAGCGCGCCGAACAGCCCCGGGTTGGAGGGCAGCTCGGCCGTGATCACGACCGCCGGTCCGCCGGCCGCGTCGGTCCACAGGCCGCACCGGTGGCCGTCGACGTCTCGCAGCAGCGACTCGTCGGAGTGCGTGGAACTGAGAAGCTCGTCGAGCCGGGCCACCCGGAGCTCCGGGAAGGGGGAGAGCGCTCCGGACCCGACGACGGAGCAGAACCGTTCGCCGGAACTCGTCAGCTCGATCCCCGATCGCAGTCCGAGGGCCTCGGCCAGTTCGGTGGCGGGTCGGCCCTCGGTGTCCCGGTCGGGCAGCCGGCCCAGCAGCAGCAACGCCCCGCCGGACCCGAGGTGCTCGATCAGCCGGCGCTGGACGGCACTGTCGAGCACCCGCCCGGTGCTGATGGCCACCGTGCGGGGGAGCGGTCCGCTCGCGGGGCTCTGGAGGTCGGTCGCGCCGAAGCGGAAGCCGGCGTGCAACAGCGACAACCACAGGCTGCGACCGGGACCCGGCCCGCGGTACCGGGTCAGGTCGTCGGTGATCTCGGTCATCGCGGCGTTGCCGGGATGGACGTACTCGGTCATGAAGGCGTCGGGCCAGAACCCGACCGTGATGTCGTCGTGCTCCTCGTCGGCGTCTGCCAGCCAGCCGGCGTGCGCGTTCAGGATCGGCAACGTCTCGGCTATCGGCCCGAATCCCGGACCACGTTCGCCCGTGGGCCCGATCGGGGCCGCCGTGCCGTGGCGTTCTCCGGTGAAGCTGATCCGGTCGTTGCCGTCGCCGACCGGCTCGTCCAGGTGCGGGTTGATGCCGCCGGCCAGCAGGTAGTAGTTGATCAACCGGTTGCCCTGGGCCACGAAGAGCCGGGTCTTCAACGGCGCGGTCGACGGATCGTCGAGCCGCTGCTGGGCGCCGCCGTAGTCGCCGGTCCCGGCCTCGAACTCCAGGGAGGTCAGCGGCTGCTCCGGCCCGTTCAACGCGGCCATGGCGGCGTTCATGAAGTGCAGATCCGCAGTGGCCGTCGGCGTCAGCTCACCGAGATAGTGATCGGACCCGGCGACGAGTCCGACGCGGCCGCGGTACGACTCGTACAACTGGGACAACCCGATCGCGAACGGCACCCCGTCGCCGTCGGTGGTGCCGTGGACGTTGATCAACAACGGCACCTCGGTCAGCCCGTGCCGCTGCGCCGATTCGGTCAGCACCGCCACGTAGCGGGCGAACCGGTCGCGGCTGAACCAGCCGAGGTCGACCCGGAGCGCGGCTGCCCAGGCCACCTCGGGGGACCGGACGACCTGCTGCCATGGTCGATCCGCTGGGTACCGCCGCGGCAGATCGGTCCCGTACCGCTCCCCGCACCAGCGCCGGAAGTCCGCCAGGGTGGCGGGGACAGATCCGGCGCATTGCCGATCCACGCCAGCATGCCGATCTCGTTGTCCAGCTGGACTGCGATCAACGGCCCGCCCGAACTCGGCTGCCGTTCGGCCAGCACCGGCAGCACGGCGTCGTACCAGCGTTCGGTCTCGGCGAGGAACGACTCCGCGAGGTAGTCCACGTCCCGGTTGGGCGCCGGGCGGCCGTCCCAACCGACGGGCACGATCTCGGGGTGCTCGGTGTACAACCGGTACGGCAGCCCCTCGTTCTTCAGCTCGGCCATGATGAACGGCCCGGGTCGAGCGAGGAAGGTCAGCCCGCGCTCGGCGCACAGGTCGAGGTAGGCCCGAGGTCACGTTCGGGACGGGTGCGGCCGGTGACGTCGATGCTGCCGTCGGGCAGCTCGTGGACCAGCCACGGGATGTAGCTGGCGACACAGCTGCAGCCGATCTCGCGGACGAGGTCGAGGCGGTCGGCCCACTCCCGTCTCGGCACCCGGAAGTAGTGCACCTCGCCGGCCAGCACCAACGACGGGGATCCGTCGAGCAGGATCCGCCGCGACGCGATCTCGACCCGCGGGGTCATCGGCTGACCACCAGGCGCGCGGAACCGCCGTGAGCCGCGTTGGGACCGATGATCAGATCGACGTCGCCGGCGTCGACCCGACGCTCCAGATCCCTGCCGTAGTAGGCGAACATGTCGGGGGTGATCTTGAAGGTGACGCGGCGCGACTCGCCCGGCTCGAGCGTGATCGACTGCCAGTCGGCCAGCTCCACCAGGGGACGCACGACGTGGCGACCAGATCGCGCAGGTACAGCTGGACCACCTCGCGGCCGGATCGGTGGCCGGTGTTGGCCACCTCGACGCTGGCCCGGACCACCCCGCGCGGAGTGAGCTGGTCGCGACTGAGCTCGACGTCGGAGTAGGCGAACGTGGTGTAGCCGAGGCCGAAACCCAGCGTCAGCTCCGGGTAGACGAGGGCGTTCAGATAGCGGCCGAACCGGGTGTCCCGGGCCCGACCGGGCCGGCGGCCCGCGCTGCGTTCCAGCGTCCCCGTCGCACCGTGCACGGCCGTCCGCGGCAGGTGCATGGGCAACCGGCCGCCCGGTTCCCGGATGCCCAGCAGCACGTCGGCCAGAGCCGGTCCCGACTCCCCGCCCGGGTGCCAGGCCACCAGCAGCGCGTCGGCGAGCGCCAGCACGGGGCGCAGCTCCAGCGGTCGGCCGGTGATCACGACCACGACCAGCGGCTTGCCGAGGGTGGCCAGCTCGCGCAGCAGGTCGAGCTGCCCGACCGGCAGCTCCGCGGACGCCAGGCAGCGGTCCTCACCGCATCGGCTCGGGTGTTCGCCGACGATCGCCACCGTCACGTCCGCGGTGTCGGCCTGGCGGATCGCCACATCGGAGAACCGGCCGTCGGCGACCAGCAGGTTCTCCGGATCGAGCCGCTCGGCCATCGCCACCGCCGGACTGGCGGCACGTTCGGCACGGTCGAACACCCAGGTCCCGAGCAGCGCGCTGACGTCGTCGACGAACGGCCCGCACAGTTGGATCAGACCGAGGTTGCTGTGCAGCGGGAGCACTCCGGTGTTCTTCAACAGCACCATCGACGCGGCGGCGGCCCGGCGGGCCAGCTCGGTGTCGTGCTGTCGCGTCGGCACGACACCGATCGGCGCAGGGACCGATCCTCCGGCGGCCGGATCCAGCAGGCCGAGCTCGATCTTCAGTCGCAGCACCCGGCGCACCGCGTCGTCGACGAACTCCACCGGCACCTCGCCGGCGGCGACCAGGTCCGCGAGGTGCCTGCGGTAGGTACCGGAGGCCATGTCCAGGTCCACACCGGCCAGGATCGCCTGTCGCGCTGCGTCGGCGGTGTCAGTCGCGACGCCTTGGTGGACCAGCTGGCTGATGCCGTCCCAGTCGCTCACCACGATGCCGGTGAAGCCCCACTCGCCCTTGAGCAGATCGCGGATCAACGGACGGTGACTGTGCATGGGCCAGCCGTCGACGTCGTGGAACCCCACCATGATCGCCTTGCAGCCCGCATCCACCGCAGCACGGAAAGGCTTCAGCTGGGTGTTGTGGAGCGCGTTCAGTCCGACCGAGAGGGTCTCGTGGTCGCGTTCGGCCTGGACCCGCCCGTAGCCGCAGAAGTGCTTGGCGGTGGCCGCCAGACCACCGGACTGCAGCCCCCGTACGGTCGCGGCGCCGACCCGGCTGGCGAGTCCCGGCTCGTCGCCGAAGGTCTCGCCGATCCGGCCCCAGCGATGCTCCGACGACAGGTCGACCATCGGCGCGAACGTGAGGTTCAGCCCCTCGGCCGTCGCCTCGAGCGCCGAGCGGGCAGCGCAGTCCTCGATCAGGCCCAGATCCCAGGTCGCGGCCAGCCCGAACGGGATGGGGAACGTCGTCCACAGACCGTGCACCACGTCGCTGCCGATCAGCAACGGGATGCCCAGCCGCGACTCCTCCCGAGCCACCCGCTGGCAGGCGCGCACGGTCTCGCCGAGTCGGGCGTCCCGAGTGCCCGGCTGCGCCTCGGGACCGTGGGAGTAGATGGCGGCCCCGATGGCGCCCGCGGCGAGTTCGGACCCGTGGTCGTCGGCGTCGGGTTCGGGGGCGAGGTGCAGCTGGCCGACCTTCTCGTCGGTCGACATGGCGGCGAGCAGGGACTCGACCCGGCCGGCGACCGACACGGACCGGTCCATCCAGGGGCGTTCCGTCATCGGGATACGGAGATCGTGGGTCGACGTCACGGGCGGCACTCGAGTCCACATACCAAGACGGAAAGGGTGGGGTCTTCGATCGACCAGCCGGCCGCCAGGTCCGCTCGGCACGTCGGGGTCGCACCGACGGAGCGATCCCCCACCCGGTGGCAGCCAGACGCCGATTCGCTGCAGCGACGGTTCCGAGGTGCTTGCGGCCCTGGTCACAGGCTGGTTACGCCTCAGCGCCGAACGGCCCGAGACGACGTAGCAGGACGGATGCGGTCATCACGGCCATCTCAGCACAAGTCCGGTGCGCTGGGAAGGAGGTTCTGCCTGCCCTTCAGTCAGGTCGGGGTCTTGATCTCAACATCTAGGACGAACTGGTGATGCGGCTCTTTACAAAAGACCCACCGACCCGCTTGGGTGAAAAGCGCGGCGGGTCCATCCCGCCTGCTGGACGTTGAAGGCAACCTGCAAGGGAGCGGGACGTGGTCATGCGGAAGGTCCTCGCGGTCGGAACTGCGGTGTTGGTGGCTCTGGTCGCCGGCTGCGCGGGAAGTCGCGTCGCCAACGAGCGAGACGGCGGCGACGAGCAGGCGGCGGGCGGCATGATCGCCCAGCTGAACTTCCCGGCCGAGGCCGATGCCGCGGTGGGCGGACTGGTGAACTACAACCCGTACTCGCCGAAACCGCTGACCACGACCTGGCTCTACGAGCCGCTCATGTTCCAGAACAGCCTGGACTGCACGGTCACCCCGTGGCTCGCCACCGAGTACAAGTGGGAGGGCGCGGACAAGCTGACCTTCGACGATCCGCAAGGGCGTGAAGTGGCAGGACGGCTCCGAGCTGACCCCGCAGGACGTGGTCTTCACCTTCAACCTCATGAAGAAGTACCCGGCGATGGACACGGCCGGGGTCTGGAACAACACCATCGGGGCGCCCGCGACCTCGGTCACCGCGAACGGTGATCAGGTGGTGCTCCAGTTCGCCGGCGCCGCGGCCTCCAAGTTCGCCACCATCGGCGCCCTGAAGATCCTGCCGGAGAAGCAGTACGCCGACGTCGGCGACCCCAGCCGGTACGTGGACAAGGTCCCCAACGGCACCGGCCCGTTCAAGGTCGGCAGCTACAACGGGCGACGACTGGAGCTGCTGCGCCGTGACGACTACTGGCAGGCCGACAAGATCAAGGTCGAGAAGCTGGTTCTGGAGGGCAACTACGACGCCAACCAGGCCGCTCTGAAGCTGCGCTCCGGTGACCTCGACTTCTACACCGGCGAGCTGCCCAACCCGCAGAAGACCTTCATCTCGGCCGACCCCGAGACCAACCACCTCTGGTACGCGCCGAACGGGATCACCACGATCGCGCCCAACACGACCAAGGCGCCGTTCGACGACGTCAAGTTCCGGGAGGCGCTCGCCTACGGGATGGATCGCAAGTCCGCGACGGACAAGGCGACCTACGGGATCATGGCCACGGCGAGCCAGTCCGGCCTGACGCTGCCGGCGAAGGCCGGTCTGTTGCCGGCGAAGTACCCGGCGGAGGCGACGGAGCTGCCGTTCGACGTGGCCAAGGCGAACCAGCTGCTGGACGCGGCCGGCTACACGAAGAACGGTGACGGCAAGCGCCAGAACAAGGACGGCTCGCCGTTGAGCATCTCGTTCGCGGTACAGGCCGGCTTCATCGACTACGAGGCGATGGCCGACGAGTTCGTCGCCAACTTCCGCGAGCTCGGCCTCGACATCAAGGCGACCAAGTCGCCGCCGGAAGCCGTCGACCAGCTGAAGAAGAACGGCAAGTTCGACATGATGATCGCCTTCATGGGTGCCGGCTGCGACTACGCGAACGGGATGGGCGCCAGTCTGGCCACCCGGCAGTTCCCGACCAAGACCGAGATCAAGGGCAACGTCGGCCGGTTCTCCGATCCGGCGGTCGACAAGGCGGTGCAGGCTCTCGACGGGGCGATCGACGAGGCGCAGACCAAGGAGCAGGTCGGGGTGCTGGTCGACGCGATGATGACCAAGTTCCCGGTGCTCCCGATCCTGTACGCCCCGGCGCGGAGCATCTTCCGAACCGACAAGGCGGTCGGCTGGCCCGACGCGGACAACCCGTACTGCAACCCGCAGGATGCCGTGCTCGTGACCATGACGCACCTGACGGCTCCGCCGAAGTGAGGCGTCGGGGGTGAAGTACTTCGCTCGCAAGATCGGCTTCTTCCTGCTCACGTTGTGGGCCGTGGTCACGCTCAACTTCCTGATCCCGCGGATCCAGCCGGGCGACCCGGCCGAGATCATGGTCCAGAACATCGCCGGCAAGAACCGGCAGCTGGACCAGGCGCAGGTGGAGGCGATGCGGGCCCTGCTCGGGACGCCGGACGGGTCGCTGTGGTCGCAGTACCTGCAGTACTGGAACGAGCTGCTGCACGGGAACTTCGGGATCTCCTACACCTACTTCCCGTTCAAGGTGACCGAGGTCATCGGCCAGGCGTTCTGGTGGACCGCCGTCCTGGTGACCATCGTCCAGGTCCTGTCCTTCCTGATCGGGGTGCTGCTGGGGGCATTCGCGGCCTGGCGTCGCAACGGCAAGTTCGACACCACCGTCACCTTGGTGTCGACCTTCTTCGGCTCGCTGCAGCAGTTCTGGATCGCGCTGTTGCTGGTCTACTTCTTCGGCTACAGCCTCGGTTGGTTCCCCACCGCCGGCGGGTACGAGCAGTCCACGCCGGGGTTCAACCTCGAGTTCCTCTATGACGCGATGTCGCACGCGTTCCTGCCGGCGCTGGCCTTGATGATCGTGACCCCGATCGGTTGGGTCCTCGGGATGCGGAACACGATGATCATGAATCTGAACGAGGACTACATCAAGCTGGCCCGGGCCAAGGGCCTGCCGGATCGCGTGGTGGCGCTGCGGTATGCCGCCCGGAACGCCCTGCTGCCCAGTGTCACCGGGTTCGCGCTGGCCCTCGGCGGCGTGCTCGGCGGCACGATCCTGGTCGAGACGGTGTTCGACTACCCCGGGCTCGGCCGGCTCATGGGTGAGGCGGTGGCGGCCAAGGACTATCCGCTGCTGCAGGCGCTGATGCTGTTGACGGCGGTGGCCACCCTGGTCGCCAACCTCATCGCCGACCTGCTCTACGGCGTCCTGGATCCGCGATCGAGGAGGGCCGCATCGTGAGCATGGTCGATCCCGACTTCATGGCCGAGGGCGAGCCGGATCAGGCGCAGGCCGTCGAGGAGGTCGGCTCCACCGATCGGCCCGAGAACTGGTGGAGCGTCATCTGGAGCAGCAAGAAGGCCCGGGTCGGTCTGATCATCGTCGCGCTCTACATCCTCGTGGCGGTCTTCGCCCCGCTGCTCGCGCCGTACTCACCGACCGACGGGTCCTTCCCGCCCTTGACGGGCCCGACCGCGGAGAACCCGCTCGGCACGAACGTCGGCGGTCAGGACGTCCTGTCCCAGCTGATCTACGGCTCCCGGACCTCCCTGATCGTCGGGCTGTTCGGCGGCCTGCTCGCCACCGCCATCGCCCTGGTGATCGGCATGGTCTCCGGCTACGCCGAGGGCACCATCGTCGACGACGTGCTGTCGTTCCTCACCAACGTCGCCCTGGTCATCCCGACGCTGCCGCTGATCATCACGCTGGTCGCCTACTCCGAGGTGCGCGGCATCGGTCTGATCATCGGCGTCATCGCCATCGTGTCCTGGGCCGGAGCCGCCCGGAGCAAGCGGGCCCAGATCATCACCCTGCGCAACCGGGACTTCGTCACGGCGGCCAAGTTCTCGGGTGAGAGACCCGCTGCGCATCATCTTCTTCGAGATCATGCCCAACATGACGTCGCTGGTCGCCGCCTCCTTCGTCGGAGCGGCCACCGGCGCCATCGCCGCCGAAGCCGGGCTGGCCGTGCTCGGTCTGGGGAGCAGTGACCAGGTGTCGTGGGGGACGGTCCTCTACCAGGCCAACGCCGCCGGTGCCGCGGCCCAGGGTCTGTTCGCCTGGGTGTTCGTACCCGGGCTGGTGCTGGCGATCTTGATCACCGCGATGTCGTTCATCAACTTCGGGGTCGATCTGCTGAGCAACCCCCACCTCCGAGAGGACTGATCGATGGCGCTGCTCGAGGTCAAGGACCTGCAGGTGCGGTTCGACCCCCCGCCGGCACGCCCCGGTGGAGGCCGTCCGGGACGTGAGCTTCACCGTCGAGGCGGGGGAGTTCGTGGGCCTGATCGGCGAGTCGGGCGCCGGCAAGACGACTGTGGGTACGGCCGTGCTGCGGCTGCTGCAGCGGCCCGGACGGATCTCCGGTGGTCAGGTGATCTTCGACGGCACCGACATCACGTCGATGGACGAGGACGACCTCCGCGAGCTGCGCTGGACCGGGATCGCGACGGTGTTCCAGAGCAGCATGAACTCACTCAACCCGGTGGTCCGGATCGAGGGCCAGTTCCGCGACGTGATCGAGTTCCACACCGACAAGCGCGGCGACGCGGTCCGGCAGCGGATCGAGACCCTGTTCGACATGGTGCTGATCGACCACAAGTTCATCGACGCCTATCCGCACGAGCTGTCCGGGGGCATGAAGCAACGGGTCAACCTCGCGCTCGCCCTCGCCGTCGAACCGCGGCTGGTGCTGCTCGACGAACCCACCACGGGCCTCGACGTGGTGGTCCAGCACAGCATCTTGGAGAACGTCCGCAAGCTGCAGGCCGAGCTCGGCTTCGCCGTGCTCTTCATCAGCCACGACATCGGCACCGTGCTGAACCTCTCGGACCGGATCCTGGTGATGTACGCCGGCAAGATCGTCGAGGAGCAGCCAGCCCAGAAGCTGCTGCGGGATCCCGATGCATCCCTACACCAAGGGCCTGCTCGGCTCCTACGGAGATCCTCGGGCCGAGACCATCCGGATCACCTACGTCCCGGGCCGGCCGCCGGATCTGGCACACCGACCGGACGGCTGCCCGTTCGCACCCCGCTGCCCGGAGAAGATCGATCGCTGCACGACCGTCGACCCGCCGCTCGATCCGGCTCGACGGTGGCCGGGTGGCCTGCCACGTGGCCGAGCTCCAGCGCACGGACGGGGTCCAGGACGTGGCGGTGGGCCCGATCCTGCGCACCTTCGCCGGACCGCAGTTCGTCAAGTCGGCCGAGGACTCCGAGCGCGCGCGGCGCGGGGCACCGGTCCTCACCGTCGACGACGTGAGCAAGACCTACGTCCGCCGGCGGGGCCTCAAGGTGGATCGGACCGAGGCGGTCAGGTCGGCGAGCTTCGTCCTGCGGCGCGGCGAGGTGACCGCCCTGGTCGGGCAGAGCGGCAGCGGCAAATCGACCCTGGCGCGGATGATCACCGGGGTGGAGAAGCCGACCGGCGGACAGATCACCTTCCACGGCACCCGGGGCGACCAGGTCGTGGCCGGACTGCGCGGGCGCCGACTGCGCGACTACCGCAGCCAGGTCCAGATGGTCTTCCAGGACCCGTACTCGTCCTTGAACCCGGCCAAGACCCTCGGCTACATCCTGAGCCGGCCGTTGATCAACTACCGCGGCCTGCGCGGGGACGCCGTCCGGCAGCGGGTGCTCGAGCTGCTGGAGACGGTCGCCCTGACCCCGGCGTCGCGCTACGTCAACCGGTTCGGGTACGAGCTGTCCGGCGGTCAGCGGCAACGGGTCGTGATCGCCCGGGCGCTCGCGGTCGAACCGGAGCTGATCGTGGCGGACGAGCCGATCTCGAGCCTGGACGTGTCCATCCGCGCCGAGGTGCTGGAGCTGCTGAACAAGCTGGTGCGGGACGGCGATGTGGGCATCCTCTACATCACCCACGACCTGCTCAGCGCGCGGATGCTCTCCGACGACGTCGTCGTGCTCAACCACGGGCAGGTGGTCGAGCAGGGCCCGTCGCTCGAGGTGATCCGCTCGCCACGCGACGACTACACCAAGTTGCTGCTCGAGGCGATCCCGAACCCCTTCGAGGATGTTCAGCGCTGAGCGGGGAACGCGGTCCCGGCCCACAGGCTGAAGACCGCATAGCTCCGCCGCGGCCGCCAGCTCAGCGACAGCCGCTCCGCCTCGGCGGCGCTCACCCCACCGAGGGCGCGGCGCACCACGAGATCGCCGGCGGGGAACGCGTCGAGATCGCCGAGCAGACGCAGCCGCAGATAGGCCACGGTCCACGGCCCGACACCCGGCAGGGCCAGCAGCCGGGCGCTGGTCTCCTCGAGTCGCGCGGTCGGCAGCGGTCCCACCTCGGCGAACGCGGGGTCGGCGGCGAACGCCTGTGCGGCCGCGAGCACCGATCGAGCACGGGCTCCCGTCACCTTCGTCACGGCCTGGATCTGCACCGGATCCGCGCCGGCCAGTCGGTCGGCGCTGGGGAAGATCTGCAGGCCGCCCGGGCCGGGCTCGCCGTAGTGGGCGACGAGGCGACCGGCGAAGGTGCGACCGGCGGCCAGCGAGACCTGCTGGCCCAGGATGGTCAAGATCACCGCCTCGAACGCGGCGGGGTACCCGATCCGGCGGATACCCGGGCGTCGGGCGAGCAGCGGGCCGAGGATCGGGTCGGCCCGCCACGGCGCGAGCGACTCGGGGTCGTGATCGAGATCGAGCCAGCGCCGGACCCGGCCGAACACCTCGTCGACCACCACGGGGTCGTCGGAGTCGACGATCAGCTCGGTCGGGTCGCCGACCACCAGGTCGACCCGCACCCAGCCGGCGGATGAGGGCATCAGCCGGGCGTACCGTCCGTCGGCGACGTCGAGCTGCTCACAGCCCGGCACCGTGTGGGCACCGATCATCTGCAACGTCAGCCGCCAGTCGTACGGACCGACCTCACGCAACGGCCGTCCCGGACGTCTACAGGATGTGAGCATGCAGCCCTTCGACCAGGTGGTGAGCGAACACGGCGTCACCGTACTGCGCGTCTGTCGCGCGGTGCTGGGCGCCGTGGACGCCGACGACGCGTGGTCGGAGACGTTCCTGGCGGCCCTGCGGGCCTATCCGGCACTCGACTCGGACGCGAACGTCCGGGCGTGGCTGGTGACGATCGCACACCGCAAGGCGATCGACCAGCTCCGGGCGCGTTCGCGGCGCCCGGTGCCGACCGAGCTGCCGGCGCTGCCCGACCGCAGGTACGAAGCGACGACCGGACCGGATCCCGACCTGGTCGACGCGGTGCAGGCGTTGCCCGACAAGCAGCGCTTCGCGGTGGCCTATCACTACCTCGCCGGACTGCCGTACGGCGAGGTGGCTGAGCTCATCGGCGGCACCCCTGCCGCTGCCCGCCGTGCTGCGGCCGACGGGATCGCCAAGCTCCGCACGAGCTTCCCCGAGATGAGAGGAAACGACACATGACTGCACAGCAGGAAACGGCCGATCTGGACCGGCTCCGACTGCGCCTCGCGGCCGACGCCGAACGGGAGGGTCTGCTGGACGTGGCCTACCGCACGGTCGACAGCCCCCTGGGGCGGTTGCTGGTGGCGGCCAGCCAGGACGGACTGGTCCGGGTCGCCTTCGAGCTCGAGGACCATGATCAGGTCCTCGCCGCGCTGGCCGACCGGGTGAGCGTCCGGGTGCTGCGGGCGCCCGGTCGACTCGACCCGGTGGCGCGTCAGCTGGACGAGTACTTCGCCGGCACGCGCCGCGATTTCGAGGTGCCGGTGGATCTCCGGCTGACGGCGGGATTCCGCCGGGAGGTGCTGCGGCACCTGATCGACATCGGCTACGGCCGGACCGAGAGCTACACCGAGGTGGCTGCGGCCACAGGGCGCCCGCGCGCGGTCCGGGCGGTCGGCTCGGCGTGTGCGACGAACCCGATCCCGCTGGTGGTGCCCTGCCATCGGGTGCTGCGTTCGGACGGAGCACTGGGTGGCTACCGCGGTGGGTTGCCGGCCAAGCGGCTGCTGCTCGACCTCGAGGCCGGCCGGGATGGTCAGTTCTGAGGCAGGGTGAGGATCTCGGCCCCGTCGGCGGTGACCGCGAGCGTGTGCTCGAACTGCGCACAGCGGCTGCCGTCGGCGGTGCTGACCGTCCAGTCATCGTCGGCGAGCACCCACTCTGGACCGCCGAGGGCGATCATGGGTTCGATCGTGAACGTCATGCCTTTTTCGATCACCGTGTCGTGGTGCGGGTCGTCGGTGTGCGGGATCACCAGTCCGGAGTGGAAGGTCGTGTGCACGCCGTGACCGGTGTAGTCGGCGATCACCCCGTATCCGAACCGGCGGGCGAAGCTCTCGATCACCCGGCCGAGGACGTTGACCCGCCGCCCCGGACGCACCGCCGAGACGGCCCGCAGCAACGCCTGCTGCGTCCGCTCGGTCAGCAGCCGGGACTCGGTGTCGACCTCACCGCAGAAGTAGGTGGCGCAGTTGTCGCCGTGGACGCCGTCGAGGTAGGCGGTGACGTCGATCTTGACCAGATCGCCCTCATCGAGCACCCGAGCGCCCGGGATGCCGTGGCAGATCACCTCGTTCACCGAGGTGCAGCACGACTTCGGGAAGCCGCGGTAGCCCAGCGTCGAGGGGTACGCGCCGTGATCGAGCAGGTACTCGTGCACGATCGCATCCAGGTCGTCGGTCGTGGCTCCCGGTCGTACCGCGGCACCGGCGGCGGCCATCGCCCGGGCGGCGAGCCGGCCGGCCACCCGCATCTTCTCGATCGTCTCGGCGCTCTGGACGTGCGAGCCGCCGTACGGGCTGGGGTCGGGGCGACCCACGTACTCCGGTCGGGGGATCGTCGACGGCACCTCGCGCATCACGGCCTCGATGGTAGAAGACGGGGTGGGGGAGTAGCGTCCAGCGCAGACATCGGTGAGGACGGAAGGGATGCCAGATGGCCGATCAGGACTGGTGGTTCGACCTGAAGACGCACAGCGCGGTGCAGGACAGCAAGAGCAGCAGCAAGGCCGTCGACCGGCTGGGACCGTACCCTTCCCGCGAGGAAGCCGAGCGGGCGTTGGAGAAGGTGCAGGAGCGCAACGAGGCCTGGGACGACGACGAGTACGGCGAGGACTGAGCGTCAGCGCGAGACCGACACAGCTTCTTCCGTGCGGTCGGCGACGATCGCCAGGGCCTGATCACCGATCGGCACCGCGCTGAAGAAGAAGCCGTAGTCCTTCCCGTCCGGGACGACGATCAGGTGGACCCGGTCTCCGCCGAACGGCAGTCCCCGGACCTGGACGGCGATGTCGGTCTCGATCAGCCAACCGCGGACGCCGTCGACAGTCGTCGCCGTGGAGCGGCGGTCCGTGCGGGTCGGTCGGTACGGCTCGTACATGTTGCTGGTGACGGTGCAGCGGATCACCTGCTCGGCCACCCGGCGAGCACTGTCGTCGAACCCGTCCTCGGCCCGCAGCCGCGCCGACCGCCAGCTGGGCGATCCAGCCCGGGCTGTCGTGGACCCCCTTGATCTGCTGGGTCACGTCCCAGGCGAAGCTGAAACGGGGCTCGTTCACCGCTTCGTCGAGCTCCGGAGCGGCGGGGAAGGACAGGTTCCCGCCGTGCACGCGACCGTCGGCGGGATGGGCTTCGCGGACGTTCGGTTGCCCACTGACGCAGGGGCCTCCCGAGTCCGGGGCGGCTGACTCGTCGGGTGTTCCGGGCGTCGGGGACGGGGACGAGTCGTCCCAGCCGCTGACGCTGTTGCTGGGCACCGGGTCGTCGGTGTACGGGCGGCCGGGGTCGCCGGATCTGACCAGCCACACGACCAGCAGGGCGCCGACGGCGAGCACGGCGACGAGGGTGATCGCGACGGCCGGCGGGCGTCGTGCCGGCGTCGACGCGGGCGTCGGCGGTGGCCGGCTGGGATCGGGGGAGGTGTCGCTGGACCAGGTGGAGCCGTCCCAGAACCGGTAGCGATTCGGTTCGCCGCCGGGGTCCGGGTACCAGCCTGACACCTCACGAGCCTAACCGCTGGGCGCCGGTGCCTGCTTGTCCGCGGTCCCGCGCCGGGACGCGGCGAAGAGGACGCGAACCACCAGAGCGATGAAGACCAGGTCGAGCAGGACCTGGGAGGCGACCAGCATCCGGGCCGGATCGGTGACGGGGGCGATGTCGCCGAACCCGACGGTGCCGAACACCACGATCGCGAAGTAGAGCGCATCGCTGTGACTCAACGCCTCGGAGAAGCTCGCGGGTTCGGATGCCGACACCACGACGTAGGAGGCGGCGTAGGCGCAGAGGAAGAAGGGCAGCGCGAATCCCAGCGCCTCGGTGGCACGCAGGGTCGGGAACCGCGAACGCACGATCCGCCGGACCTGCCAGACGATCATGGCGACGAGCACGATCAGGGAGACGAGCAACCGGACGACCACCCCGACGACGTCCGGGTCACCTTCCAGCGGCAGCAGGTAGTAGGTCGCGAGCACGACCGCGAACGTCACGACGAACCGGAGCACCGTGCGTAGCAAGACGCGTCTGCGCTGCGACACCGGGAGCGCCTCGAACGGACCGATGGTCACCAGGCCAGGGTCGTCTCCCGGTGCTGGTGCCGTTCGGAGGCTCGCCGGAGACGTTGTCCACAGGTGCTCCGGGTGGCCGGTCAGCTCTGTCCACAGCTCGAGGTTCGTCGCGTCCCAGGTGTCGGAGGTCGGCGATATATTGAATGTGTGTTCGAATACATCGGAGCGCAGCCGGAGGCGGTGCTGGAGGCCGCAGCAACAGCGCACCGCGCGCTGATCGTCCGCGAGTGCGAGATCGTGCAACTGGCTGCCGACTGGGCGGACTGTCATCCGGTCGAGTCCGAGTCGAACCGGGTCGGACGCAGGCGTTCGGCACCGCGGCTCCTCGGCGGTGACGGCACTCCTGCGGTCGTGTGGGGCTGTGTGGCCGAGCTGGCCACCGTCCTGGAGACCAGCACCGGAGCGGCCGAGGGTCTGATGGCTGATGCGCTGGATCTCCGTCATCGCCTGCCGCGACTCTGGCGCCTCGTCGTCGATGCGGGGGTACGGGCGTGGAAGGTGCGCAAGGTCGCCCAGGCAACCCGCCACCTGGCCGTCGAGGCGGCGAACGCGGTCGACGCCGTTCTCGCACCGGTGATCACCAGTGTGGCGTGGACTCGCTGTGAGCGGCTGCTCGAGGCGGCCGTGATGGCGGCCGATCCGGCCGATGCCGAGGCCCGGGCGCAGGCCTGGGAGGCCGAACGGTTCGTACGGGCGGGACGAAGTGTCGCCGGCCTCAAGACCCTGGTCGCCCGGGCGCGGGCCGGCGACGTGATCTGGTTCATGGCGATGGTGAACCGGCTCGCGGAGATCCTCGCCGTCGAGGGGGACACAGACCCGATCGACGTCCGCCGCTCGACCGCGATCGGGATCCTCGCCAACCCAGCCCGGGCGCTGCAGCTGTTGGCCGACCACGTGAGCGACGTGTCGGAGCAGGGTTCGACCGACGACGAGGAGGGCACCGACGATGCCCATCGGTCCGTCGCTGTCGAGCCGCCGGTGATCTCGCCGCAGCGGCTCCAGCCGACTGTCGTGCTCCATGTCCATCTCGCCGGCGAGTCGGTGGCCACCGGGCAGGGCGTGGCGCGGTTCGAGGAAGCCGGACCGGTGACCGTCGACCAGATCCGTCGCTTCCTCGGTCGTACGGACTGTCGGATCAGGGTCCAGCCGGTACTCGATCCGACCGGGGTGCTTGCCGTGGACCGCTACGAGGCGCCCGCGGTGATGCGCGATGCGATGTTGACCCGCAATCCGGCCGACGTGTTCCCGTGGGGCGTCTGCACGAGCCGGTCGATGGATCTCGACCACACGATCCCGTATCTGGCTCCCGACCGTGGCGGTCCACCGGGTCAGACCTCCATGCGTAACCTCGGCCCGCTGACCAGATCACACCACCGGCTGAAGACGTTCTTCGGATGGCGCCTGAGACAACCCGAACCGGGTCAGTACCTGTGGCGGTCACCGCACGGCTGGGTCTATCTCGTCAATCCGAGCGGAACCCACGATCTCGGTCATGGTGAGCTGGCCCGCGCGGTCTGGGAAGCGGTCCGAACGCGGGTCCCAGATCGGGCTGCGGCCGCCTGACGGGACGCGTTCGCTGCTCCTCGGGAGTTGTCCACAGATTCTCGACGGGGGGATGACAGGCGCTTCGGCCGTGTGCCACTGTCGAGATTCGACACCGATCGGGGGTGGCATGCGACGTCGGTTGGCCGCGCCGCTGGGTGCGCTCGCCGCGCTCGTGGTGATGCTGGTGGGTTGCGTCCCCACGACGTCGCCTACGCCGAGCCCTCCTCCGCCAAGTGCCTCGCCCTCCGAGAACGCGCAGGAACGGGAGGAGCGGATCGCGTACGAGCAGGCGGAGGCCACCCTGAGGAAATTCCGGGCGGAGTTCGGACGGTTGCTGAACGAGGGAGGCGCCCCCGAGCCGCCTGAAAGCCTCAAGCGCTTGGCAGGCGGGCAGATGCTCGAGAGTGCCGCGATCGGCGCTTCGCCAGGCCTATGACCTCGACGCACGTTCGGTGGGTGTTCCCAAGCTGGTGTCACGTCACTGCGGCGGGTTACTCAGGAACTGAGGTGACCGTGAAGACATGTGAAGACGGCAGCCAAGTGCGGATCATGCAAGGTGAGAAGGAACTCGGTCGTGGTTCGATCGTCGACGCTACTTATCGAAGTCGAGAGCGATCCGGGAATCGTTGGCATCGTCTGGAGCACAACCCAAAATGAGATCAAGACGTGCGCGAGCGATCGTGATGTTCGCACTCGCCGCCTGTCTCGCCTTCATCCCGGCTGATTGCGGCCGCAGGCAAACCGAAGCTACCTCCGAACAGTCGAATTGAAGGGCTGACGGCCACGATGTGCTTGCGCGGACGTGGACGTCAGCGAATCCAGGGGCGAGCAAAGTTCGATTGCGCCATCGATCTGGGGATCGAGCGTCGACGTCGAGTGCGCGGAACCAGCGCGGACCGGACCCACCGCGCTTGAACTCCAGCGACAAGCCGCTCGGGCCACCGATCAACTCAACCGCAAGATCGCAGACTATGAACGACAGATCGCGACCTACCAGACATGCGTGGCCAATGGCGGGGAGCAGTGCAGGACACCATCTCAATTCGATCGCAACGCACTCGTGGTTCCAGCCGGAGTGGCGGTCCGCGGCACGCCGGGACCGGCGAACGACCCGACTCCGGTGATCACCATCACGCCACAACAGGCGGCGTACATCGCGGTGGCTCGGCTGACGCTGACGCCGCCGACACCGGGGATCGGGCCGCCGCCGTCGATCAACAAGTGGAAGATGGCCGCGGTTGGCTATCCGCTCTGGCTGTGGGCGGAGGGGAACACCACGCCGGGATCGTCCAGCGACTCCGTCGCGGGTCTGTCGGTTCGGCTGACGCCCCGCGTGGATCGGGTGCTCTTCCGGATGGGGGACGGCAGGTCGGTGACCTGTCAGGGCGTCGGGACGACGTGGCGCCGTTCGGTGACGCCCGGCTCGGAGTCGCCGACCTGCGGCCACCGCTACGAGAAGCCGTCCCTGCCGAAGGGCGAGTACACCGTCACGGCACAGACCCGCTGGATGGTCGACTGGGCCATCAACGGTGTCACCGGATCGATCCCGATCGTCCAGGAGGCCACCACGCAGCTGCCGGTCGGCGAGCTGCAGGCACTCGTTCGCTGAGCCGGGACCGCTCACCAACAGCCCCTCCGCGGTGACCGTGCGCGCCGTAACGCGACTGTTACAGCCACCCGGGAGACTAGCGAGGTGGACAAGCAGACCGATTTCGTGTTGCGGGCCATCGAAGAACGAGACGTCCGCTTCGTCCGGATGTGGTTCACCGACGTTCTCGGCTTCCTCAAGTCCGTGGCGATCGCGCCGGCCGAGCTGGAGGGTGCGTTCGCCGAGGGGATCGGCTTCGACGGCTCCGCCATCGAGGGCTTCGCCCGGGTCTACGAGTCCGACATGGTCGCCCGGCCCGACCCCACGACGTTCCAGGTGCTGCCGTGGCGCGACCAGAGCCCGGCCACCGCGCGGATGTTCTGTGACATCGCGATGCCGGACGGCTCCCCGTCCTACGCCGACCCGCGCTACGTCCTCAAGCGCGCGCTGAAGCGGGCGGCCGACCTCGGCTTCACCTTCTACACCCACCCCGAGGTCGAGTTCTTCCTCTTCAAGGACCCGATCGTCCCCGGCCAGCCGCCGGTCCCGGTCGACCAGTCCGGCTACTTCGACCACACCCCGCAGAGCACCGGCAGCGACTTCCGCCGCAAGGCGATCACCATGCTCGAGCAGATGGGTATCTCGGTCGAGTTCTCCCACCACGAAGGCGCCCCGGGCCAGCAGGAGATCGACCTCCGGTACGCCGACGCGCTCTCCACGGCCGACAACCTGATGACCTTCAAGGTCGTGGTCAAGGAGGTGGCGCTGTCCCAGGGCATCAACGCCTCGTTCATGCCGAAGCCCTTCACCGAGCACCCCGGCTCCGGCATGCACACCCACATGTCCCTGTTCGAGGGCGACAACAACGCGTTCTACGACGCCAGTGCCGAGCACCACCTGTCGAAGGTGGCGCGCTACTTCATCGCCGGCTTGTTGAAGCACGCCGCCGAGATCACCGCGGTCACCAACCAGTGGGTCAACTCCTACAAGCGGCTGGCCGGCGGGGGCGAGGCGCCGAGCTACATCTGCTGGGGCCGCAACAACCGTTCCGCCCTGGTCCGGGTGCCGATGTACAAGCCCAACAAGGGTTCCTCGGCTCGGGTCGAGCTGCGCTCGATCGATTCCGGCGCCAACCCCTACCTCGCGTTCGCGTTGATCCTCGCCGCCGGGCTGGCCGGGATCGAGGGCGAGTACGAGCTCCCCGAAGGCGCCGAGGACGACGTCTGGCTGCTGACCGAACGGGAACGGCAGGCCCTCGGCATCTCCCCGCTACCGCGCAATCTCGACGAGGCGATCCGGGTGATGGAGCACTCCGATCTCGCGGCGGAAACGCTGGGTGAGCACGTCTTCGACTTCTTCCTGCGCAACAAGCGGGCCGAGTTCGACGAGTACCGCCGCCAGGTCACCCCGTTCGAGCTCACCCGGATGCTGCCCGTCCTCTGACGGCCACGCGGTCGAGGACAGCTCTGCAGATCAGGAGAACAGCGGCAACACCGACGACAGGTCCGCCCGCTCACCGGAGGCACGCACCGCCCCGTCGGCCATCGCCTCGAACCAGCTGAGCCGGCCGGTTGCCAGCCGCAGGAACACCAGCGGTCCGCACTCCACCACGTTGGGTGGGGTGCCGCGGGTGTGGGTGGGACCGGGGTCGCCGAGTCCGCACTGGACTGCAGCATGCGGCGGAACCCGAACCTCGACCGACCGCCCCGGATGCTGACCGGCCAAGATGTCGGTCAGCGCCCGGCTGGCCTCGCCCACCGCCGACCGGGCCAGTGCGATCGGTTCCCGGTGGGGTAGCGAGCGCGACAGGTCGTCGGCGTGCACCACGACCTCGATGTTGCGGGTGGCCACCCAGTCGCGGATCGTGATCGCCCCTCGGGGTGCCTCGACCAGGTTGCCGGGGATCGCTCCCGCGAACGCGGCCGGGACGTCGGCCACGGCCTGCGCCAGCGCCGCCACCAGCTCCGGCCCGGACCGGTCGCCGGTCGCGGCCCGGGTCGCCTCCTCGAGCATCGTCACGTCCCGCCGGTAGCGCCGGACGTACTCGAACATCGGTACGGCCGGGCCGCTGCTGCGTCGCCGGAGCACCCGGACCAGCCCGAGCTCGGTGAGCAGCAGGTGCCCGACCAGAGTCCGCACGTCCCAGCCGGGCAGCACGCTGGCACGGGCGAAATCGTCCTCGTCCAGGCCCTCGAGCCAGGACACGACGACCTCCGACTGCTCGACGAGCGCCTCGATCGGGTTGCGCCGGGTTCGAGCCATGTCGCCATCATGACCGATGCCGCGGCGGCACCGGTGACGAGACGGCTGCGTACTATTCGTGGACGTGACTCGGATCGAGACCACGCAGGGCGCCCTGGCTCGGCGTGGATTCACCGACACCGAGCGGGCGCTGAGCGTCGTCGCCGAGTGGGACCAGCGGCGCGATCCACTGCTCGACCTGCTGGCCGAGGCCGCCGACCCGGACCTCGCCCTGGCCACCCTGGCCCGCCTCGGCGAGGCCGTCCCCGACCTGTACGACCGGCTGGAACGCTCCGCCCACCTCGCCCAGAACCTGATCAGCGTCAGCGGCGCGAGCGCGGCGCTCGGTCAGCACCTGATCAGTCAACCGGCCCACCTCGACGTCCTCGACGGACCGGTGACCCAGCAGACGGCGGCGGCCCTGCGACGCGAGCTGCTGGCGGCGGTGGGCGCCGATCCGGACGCCGCCGTCCCCGTGGCGACCGAACTCACCGGCGACGAGCTGCGCCTGGCCTATCGCGCGATGATCTTGCGCATCGCGGCCCGTGACCTGTCCTCACCGGAGCCGATCGAAGCCATGCCGGGCGTGGCGGACGAGCTCTCCGACCTGGCCGACGCCACCTTGGAGGCGGCCTTGGCCATCGCCCGGGCCAAGGTCGGTGAGAACGCCCTGCAGACCCGGCTGGCCGTGGTCGGGCTCGGCAAGTGCGGCGCCCAGGAACTGAACTACGTCTCCGACGTCGACGTCTTGTTCGTCGCCGAGCCCGCGCTCGGCGAGGACGGCGAGCCGCAGCTGAGCACCGATGCAGCCATCACGGCCGCGACCCGGATGGCGGCTGAGTTGAGCCGGATCTGTTCGGCGCACACCAAGGCCGGCACGATCTGGGAGGTCGACGCGGCCCTGCGACCGGAGGGCCGGGCGGGCCAGCTGGTACGCACCCTGGCCAGTCACCAGACCTACTACGCGAAGTGGGCCAAGACCTGGGAGTTCCAGGCCATGCTCAAGGCCCGGCCGAGTGCGGGCGATCTCGACTTGGGGCAGGCGTTCGTCGACATGGTCTCCCCGTTGGTGTGGTCGGCGGCCGAGCGGGAGAACTTCGTCGCCGACACCCAGGCCATGCGCAAACGCGTCGTCGCGCACATCCCGGTCCGCAACGCCGGGCGCGAGATCAAGCTGGGCGAGGGCGGGCTGCGGGACGTCGAGTTCTCCGTCCAGCTGCTGCAGCTCGTGCACGGGCGGGCCGACGAGCGGCTGAGACTGCGAGCCACCCTGGAGGCCCTGCGCCAGCTCGTCGAGGACGGCTACGTCGGCCGCGACGACGGCAAGGGGTTCGGGCTGGCCTACCAGTTCCTCCGGACCCTGGAGCACCGCATCCAGCTCTACCGGCTGCGCCGGACCCACGTGCTGCCCGAGGCCGAGGAGGACCTGCGCCGGATCGGTCGGTCCCTCGGCTACAGCGACCCGGCCAAGCAGCTGCTCTCCACCTGGCAGTCGTGCTCCCAGTCGGTGCGCCGGCTGCACGAGCGTCTCTTCTACTCCCCGCTGCTGGACGCCGTGGCCCGGATCCCGACCCGCGAGCTGCGACTCACCACCGGTGCCGCCCAGGACCGGCTGAAGGCCCTCGGCTACGCCGACCCGACCGCCTCGCTGCGACACATCGCCGCCCTCAGCCAGGGGGTCAGCCGGCAGGCCGAGATCCAGCGCCAGCTGCTGCCGGCCATGCTCGGCTGGTTCGCCGCCGCACCGAATCCCGACGCCGGGCTCCTCGCCTTCCGGCAGGTGTCCGACGCGCTCGGCACGACGCCGTGGTACCTGCGTGCGTTGCGCGACGAGGGGACGATGGCCGAACGGCTGGCCCGGATCCTCGCCTCCAGCCGGTACGCGGTCCAGCTGCTCACCCGAGCCCCCCAGACGGTCCAGATGCTGGCCGACGACGCCGAGCTGGTGCCGCGGCCGCTGGCAGATCTCGACACCGAGATGCGGGCCGCGGCCCGACGGCAGAAGGACTCCGTCGCCGGCGTCGAGGCGATCCGGGCGATCCGTCGCCGGGAGCTGTTCCGGATCGCGGCGGCCGACATCCTGGGCCTGCTCGACGTGTTCGCCGTGGGAGATGCGCTGTCGGATCTGGCCTCGGCCACCGTCGACGCCAGTCTGGCGGTGGCTCGAGCCGCATCCGAGGCCGAGGTCGTGCCCGACATCGCCGTCATCGCGATGGGCCGGTGGGGCGGCCGCGAGCTGTCGTACGCGTCCGACGCCGACGCCATGTTCGTGATGGACGACGGCGGGGCAGGTACCGGCGACCGGACCAAGATCGCGGGCGCGGTGATCACCGAGATGCGCAAGCTGCTGGTCCGGCCCAGCGCCGACCCGCCGCTGAGCATCGACGCCGACCTGCGTCCGGAGGGCAAGGGCGGCGCCTTGATCCGGTCGCTGTCGGCGTACCGGAACTACTACGGTCGGTGGTCCTCGACCTGGGAGCTGCAGGCCCTGGTCCGCGCGGACGCCCTGGCCGGCGACGCCGAGCTCGGTGCCGAGCTGATGGCCGAGATCGACGCCCGGCGCTGGCCGGAGCACGGACTCACACCCGGCCAGGTCGGCGAGATCCGCAAGCTCAAGGCCCGGGTCGAGGCGGAACGGCTGCCCCGCGGTGCGGACCCGGCCAAGCACACCAAGCTGGGACCCGGTGGTCTCGCCGACGTCGAGTGGACGGTGCAGCTGCTGCAGCTGCAGCACGCGTACGCGTGTCCCGAGCTGCGCTCGACGAAGACCGTCACCGCGCTCCGCGCCGCCCGGGAGGCCGGCTTCATCGACCCGCAGGACGCGGGCCACCTCGAGGCGGCCTGGGTCTTCGCCAGCCGTGTGCGCAACCAGATCATGCTGGTCCGGGGCCGGGGCTCCGACTCGTTCCCCACCGACAACCGCGAGCTCGCCGCCGTGGCCGAGCTGCTCGGATACGGGCCGGGTGAGTCCTCCCACCTGCTCGCCGACTATCGCCGGGTCACCCGGCGGGCCCGCAACGTCGTCGACCGGGTGTTCTGGGGTACCGACTAGCGCAGACCGTCGCGGGACACGGTGACCTGGGCCTGGGCGGCCCCGCCGCCGCAGTCGCGGCCGTTGGGGAAGACGAGGGCGGCCGTGACGGTGACCTCGGCGTAGCGCTGCGTGCGACCCGACACCTGGGCCGTGCCGGAGACCAGAACGGGACCCTCGACCAGTCCGTCGATCTCGACGAACCCGACCCGGGTGCCGTTCGGGGTCGCCGTGGCCGAGCAGGTGTCGTCGGGGTCGGGACCGGTGCAGCCCTGGTCGACGGTGTCGGTTCCGGGCTGGAGCTCGACGGGTCTGGTGACGCACCGTCGCTGCGAGCAGACGGTCAGCCGCAACGTGGTCAGATCGCCGGCCAGGGAGCGGTCGACGGTGACCGCCACGCCGCGCAGCGCAGCGATCAAGGTGCAGGCCCGCTCACCGCTCGTGCAGCCGGACAACACGGCCACGAGGGCGAGCAGGGCGGCGAGACCACGCACGCCGGGGAGTGTAACCTCGCGCCCGAACAAGCCAGGCGCTTGACGCCGCGGACCGAGGAGGCAGCATGCCCTCAGGCACTGATTCCGCCGAGCTGGGCACCATCACGACCGACATCCCGGCCCGGTTGGACCGGTTGCCGTGGGGCCGGTTCCACTGGCTGGTGGTGATCGGTCTCGGCACCGTCTGGATCCTCGACGGACTCGAGGTCACGATCGTCGGTTCGATGTCGGAGGCGCTGAAGGACCCCGGCACCGGCCTGGGCCTGTCGAGCTTCCAGGTCGGTCTCGCCGGAGCCGTCTACGTCGCCGGTGCCTGTCTCGGCGCGCTGGTGTTCGGTCAGCTCACCGACCGGTTCGGCCGCAAGAAGCTGTTCTTGATCACGTTGGCCGTCTACACCGTCGCGACGGTGCTCACCGCCTTCTCGATGAACCCCACCTGGTACCTGGCCTGCCGGTTCCTCACCGGTGCCGGCATCGGCGGTGAGTACGCCGCGATCAACTCCGCCATCGACGAGCTGATCCCGGCCAAGTACCGCGGCCGGATCGACGTGGTGATCAACGGCTCCTTCTGGATCGGGGCGGCTGCCGGCGCCCTGCTCACGCTGCCGCTGCTCGATCCGACCATGGTGAACCCGGCCTGGGGCTGGCGGATCGCCTTCGGCCTCGGTGCGGTGCTGGCCATCGGGGTTCTGATCGTCCGCCGCAACGTCCCGGAGAGCCCACGCTGGTTGTTCATCCACGGCCGGGAGTCAGAAGGCGAGCAGGTCGTCCGCGAGATCGAGGAACGGCTCGAGGGCGAGGGGAAGGACCTCGAGGACGTCTCCGACGACACCATCACCATCAGGCAGCGTCGCAACATCAGCATGGCCACCATCGCCCAGACGGTGTTCACCAAGTACCCGCGCCGAACCGTGCTGTGCTTCACCCTCTTCGTCGGCCAGGCCTTCTTGTACAACGCCTTCTTCTTCACCTTCGGCGACACCCTGACGACGTTCCTGGGGGTGGAGCAGACCGGCGGCTACATCGCCGTCTTCGCCCTGAGCAACTTCCTCGGCGCCCTGCTGCTGAGCCGGCTGTTCGACACCCTCGGCCGGGTCAAGATGATCGCCGGCACCTACCTGATCTCCGGGGTGCTGTTGGCCGTGGCGGGCCTCCTGCTCGGATCGGTGACCGCGATCACGCTCACCGCCATCGGTGCGGTGATCTTCTTCTTCGCCGCGGCGGGCGCCAGCGCGGCGTACCTGACGGCGAGCGAGATCTTCCCGATGGAGACCCGCGCGCTGTGCATCGCGTTCTTCTACGCCATCGGTACCGCGGCCGGCGGGATCTCGGGTCCGCTCCTGTTCGGCGCCCTGATCGAAGGCGCGTCGGCCGCGAAGGACATCGCCGGGATCGCGCCGGGCTACTTCATCGGGGCCGCGCTCATGATCATCGGCGGGGTGGTGGAGATCTTCCTCGGCGTTCGAGCCGAGAACCAGTCGCTCGAGGACATCGCCACCCCTCTCACGGCGGTGGAGTCTGAGCACGCACGCGAGTAGCCTTCGGCCATGACACGCTCCACACCGACCCCGGCATCCACCGTGATCCGGGTGACGCTCGCCGTGGTCGGGTCGGTGGGGTTGCTGATCGGAGTCATCGCGGTGTTCCGGTCACCGAACCAGGCCGGCGCGGTGACCGTCTTGATCATCTCCCTGCTGTTCATCGCGGCGGCGTTCGCCTTCCCGTCGAGCGGCACCACGACCTGGTTCGGCGGCTGGGGTCGGCGAACCGGCACCGACGCGGTCGCCGCGCTGCTCCGGTCGCCGTCACCTCAGGTCCGGCTCGCCTCCGCGGAGGCGGTGCTCGGCCCGGGGTCACCGCAGGGCCGGACCTACACCGCGGTCGAGCTCCGCGAGCTGGCCCTCGAGGTGCTGCTCAACCGCGACCTCGTCCGCCGGCTCGCCGACCTGCTCCGGCGGGGCGGCTACGCCGTCACGGCGGCCGACTCCGTTGACGCGGCCCTGAGTGATCCGGCCGCGAACGTGGTGGTGCGGGTGGATCGCCCGGACGGTGCGCTGCAGATCCCGATCTTGATCAGCAACGACGCCGGCGCCGAGGTGCCGCGGGTGGTCGCCGAGCTGGCCATCGCGGCGGGCCGGTTCAACACCCGCAGTGCCGTGGCCGTCTTCAGCGGCCTGCCGGACGGTGCGGTGCCCCTCGGCAGCGTGACCCCGGTGGGGGAGATCCGGATCTACACCGTGCACTCCCCGCGACTCGGCGACGAGCAGTCGGTACTGGCCGCCGTCGCCCAGGCGGTCGAGGTGGCGCAAGCGTCGGCGATCGCGGAGTCGGCACGGGTGGAGTCGGCGCCGGCGAGCTCGCCGGTCTCACCCCATCAGCTGAACGGCTCGACGCCGATGCCGACGCCGGCACCGGTGGAGGAACCGCACCACAACTAGCGGGTGAGCGCCGCCCGGTAGGCCCGGATGGCGGCCGCCGCGGTGTTGTCCCAGCTGAACCGGGCTGCGTGCGCGGCCCCGTTCGCGCCGAGCCAGTCGGCCGCCTCGGGGTCGTCGAGGACGGCGGCGAGCGCCGCGGCCCACTCGGCCGGATCGTGATCGGGTACGAGGACCCCGGTCTGCCCGTCCTCGACCGCGTGCCGCAGGCCACCGACGTCGGTGGCCACCACCGGACGCCCGCAGGCCTGCGCCTCCAGGGCCACCAGCCCGAACGACTCGTTGTGCGACGGCACGCCGACCACGTCGGAGGCGCAGTACCAGCGGAACAGCTCGGTCCGCGCCGAGTGCGGACGGAACTCGACCACGTCGGCCACCCCGAGGCGCACCGCCAACGGCGGCAGGGTGCTCGCCCAGTGCGCATCGGGTCCGCTGGGACTGCCGATGATGATCAGCTTCAGCCGCTGCCGCCGATCCGGTCGCGCATCCACCAGCCGCGCGACCGCCTCGATCAACACGTCGGGCGCCTTGAGCGGTTGGATCCGGCCGACGAACAAGATCATCTGAGCGTCCTGCGGGACGCCGAGCTGGGCCCGGGACTTGGGCTGGTCGCAGGGATGGAAGGTGTGCAGATCGACACCGGGCGGCACCACCACGATCTGGTCCGGGCGGGCCCCGTAGTGGCGTTGCAGCTCCCCGGCCTCGTCCACCGTGTTCGCGGTGAGGATGTTCGCCTCGGCGACGATCGCCGCCTCGCCGCGCTCCCGGACGTCCGGCTCCGATCGCTGGCCCGCGCCGAGGTTCGCGTTCTTCACCCGGGCCATCGTGTGCATGGTGTGCACCAGCGGCCGCCCCGAGTCCGCGGCCAGCTGCCGGGCCACCATGCCGGACAGCCAGTAGTGGGAGTGCACCAGGTCGTAGTCGGCGATCGATCGCCGCACCTGGTCGGCGAAGGCGTCCACGAGGTCCGGCAGGTCCTCCTTCGGCAGCGGCCCGGGCGGGCCGGCATCGACCCGGAGCACCCGGACGTGCTCGTTCAGCTCGACCGCTCCCGGTTCCTCCGCCGAGTCCCGGCGGGTGAAGACGTCGACCTTGAGGCCCCGCTCGCCGAGTCGGCGGGCCAGTTCGTGCACGTACACGTTGAGCCCGCCGGCATCGCCGACGCCCGGTACCGCGAGCGGCGAGGTGTGCATGCTGATCATGGCGATGCGCTGCGGGAAGCGGCGGCGCGTCGACTCGGGCACCTGTCGAAGATAGTTCAGCCATGGTTGGGTAGGGGCACCGGTGCGAGCTACGAAGGAGTTGCCGTATGACTGATCCCCATTCCGTCGAGCGCCGCGGGGCCGGCGGATCGATCGCGGACACGATCCCGGCCAGGATCCTGCCGCGGGTAGAGGTCAAGGACATGCCGCCCGCCCCGACGGTCTACCGCAAGCTGATCGGACCCGGCATCATCGCCGCCGGCGTCGGACTGGCGTCCGGCGAGTTCATCCTGTTCCCCTACATCGCCTCCCAGGTGGGACTCGTCTTCGTCTGGGCGGCAGTGGTCGGGTTGGCGACCCAGTTCTTCATCAACCTCGAGATCGAGCGGTACACCCTGGCCACCGGTGAGACCGCGCTGACGGGCTTCAGCCGGTACTGGCGGCACTGGGGTCTCTTCTTCGCGTTGATGACGTACTTCGCCAACCTGTGGCCCGGCTGGGCGACGAGCAGCGCGACGCTGATCTCGTACATGTTCGGCGGCACACCGCGCTTCATCGCCATCGGGCTGCTGGTGGTGATCGGGCTCATCCTCACCCTGGCGCCGGTGGTCTACGTCGCCCTCGAACGCGCCCAGAAGGTCAAGGTCGCGGCGGTGCTGCTGCTGTTCCTGGTCGGCGCGATCTTCGCCGTCGGCGCCCAGGGCTGGGCCGCGCTGCCGCAGATCGTCACCACTGCGCGGATCCCGGTCGAGGAGCTCGGATTCGCCGTGCTGCTCGGGGCCCTGGCCTTCGCCGGCGCCGGCGGCGGTCAGAACCTCGTGCAGTCGAACTGGATCCGGGACAAGGGTTTCGGGATGGGGAGCTACGTCCCCCGGCTGGTCAGTCCGATCACCGGTCAGTCCGAGGCCAAGCCCAGCACCGGCTACATCTTCGAGCCGACCCAGGAAAACCTGTCGCGGTGGCGCGGCTGGTGGAAGTTCGCCAACATCGAGCAGCTCACCACCTTCGTGGCCATCACCTTCGTGACGATCCTGTTCACCTCGCTGCTGGCGTACTCGACCGTGTACGGTCGCGACGACGTGGAGAACAGCATCGCCTTCATCAAGACCGAGGGGCAGGTGCTGGCCGAGCGGGTGGGGCCGTGGTTCCAGTACTTCTTCTGGTTCATCGGCGCGTTCTCGCTGTTCGCGGCCGCGCTCGGGATCGTGGACTACACCAGCCGGCTGGCCGCCGACGTGATCAAGACCTCGTACAAGCGCGACGGCAACGAGAGCCTGATGTACGCGATCTTGGTCTGGGGCCTGATCGTGATCGGCATCGTGGTGCTGCTCGCCGGGTTCTCGCAGCCGATCGTGCTGCTGGTGATCTCCGCGGTGGTCGGCGGCTTCATGATGTTCATCTACTCGGGTCTGCTGATCTTGATCAATCGCCGCAGCCTGCCGGCCCCGATCCGGGTCCGCGGCTTCCGGCTGGCTGCGCTCATCTGGGCCATCGTGTTGTTCGGCACCTTGTCGGTGCTGACGTTCCAGGACCAGATCGGGAAGCTGCTCGGAGGCGGCTGACGCGAGAAGAGCCCGGCCGCCACTGGAGGGCGACCGGGCTCTGTCGTGTTACGACTCAGACGTCGTAGTAGAGCTCGAACTCGTGCGGGTGCGGACGCAGCCGCACGGAGTCGATGTCGGCCCGCTTCAGCTCGACCCAGGTCTCGATCAGGTCGGGGGTGAAGACGTCGCCCTGGAGCAGGAAGTCGTGATCGGCCTCCAGAGCATCGAGGACGCCTTGGAGGCTGTCGGGAACCGTCGGCACGTTGGCGTGCTCCTCCGGCGGCAGCTCGTACAGGTCCTTGTCGATCGGAGCCGGCGGCTCGGTCTTGTTCTGGATCCCGTCCAGACCGGCGAGCAGCAGGGACGCGAACGCCAGGTACGGGTTGGACGACGGGTCGGGGCAGCGGAACTCGACCCGCTTCGCCTTGGGGTTGGTGCCGGTGATCGGGATCCGCATCGCCGCCGACCGGTTCCGCGAGCTGTAGACCAGGTTGACCGGTGCCTCGAAGCCGGGCACCAGGCGGTGGTAGGAGTTCACGCTCGGGTTGGTGAACGCCAGCAGCGCCGGTGCGTGCTCGAGGATGCCGCCGATGTACCAGCGGGCGATGTCGGACAGCCCGCCGTAGCCGGCCTCGTCGTAGAAGAGCGGGTCCCCGTCCTTCCACAGCGACGAGTGCACGTGCATGCCCGAGCCGTTGTCACCGAAGATCGGCTTGGGCATGAAGGTCGCGGTCTTGCCCGCGGCCCAGGCGGTGTTCTTGATGATGTACTTGAACTTCTGCAGGTCGTCGCCGGCCTGCAGCATGGTGTTGAACCGGTAGTTGATCTCGGCCTGGCCGGCGGTGCCGACCTCGTGGTGCGAGCGCTCGACCGTCAGCCCCGACTGCTCCAGGTTCAGCGTCATCACGTCGCGGAGATCGGCGAAGTGGTCGACCGGCGGGACGGGGAAGTAGCCGCCCTTGTAGCGGACCTTGTAGCCGCGGTTGCCGCCCTCCTCCACCCGGCCGGTGTTCCAGGCGCCGGCGACGGAGTCGATGTGGTAGTACCCGGCGTTCTGCTTCGTCTCGAACCGGACGTCGTCGAAGACGTAGAACTCGGCTTCCGGCGCGAAGAAGGCGGTGTCGCCGATGCCGGTCGACGCGAGATAGGTCTCGGCCTTGCGGGCGATGTTGCGCGGGTCGCGGCTGTACGGCTCCTTGGTCAGCGGATCGTGCACGAAGAAGTTGATGCACAGGGTCTTCGCGGCGCGGAACGGATCCAGGTAGGCGGTCGTCGGGTCCGGCAGCAAGGCCATGTCGGACTCGTGGATCTTCTGGAAGCCGCGGATGGAGGATCCGTCGAACGCGAGACCGTCTTCGAAGACGCTCTCGTCGAACGACCCTGCAGGCACGGTGAAGTGCTGCATGATCCCGGGCAGGTCACAGAAGCGGACGTCGACGATCGCGACGCCCTCGTCCTTGACGTAGGCCAACAGCTCGTCGGCACTTTGGAACATCTGTCCTCCGGTGAGGGTCGGTGGGGCGCGGTGCTGGACGAAGGCGGCGGCCGTTTCTGGATGCAGAACGCCGCGCTCGGTGTGTGGACTCTAGGGAGAGGCGATTTCCGTCCAGTTTCCCAAATGTTTCGCCGAGGTAACAGGGCCTGCGAACCCTCACGTAATCTCGGCGATTGTGACCGCCGCTGCGACCCCGGCTCCCGAGGAGGCGTATCCGGGCGCCGCACTGGGTCTGCCGGCGAGCGGGCGTGGCTCGCTGGCCTCGTGGCGGTCCCGGGTGACCGCGATCATCTTGGACTGGGCGGCCTGCATGGCCATCGCGGTCGGCGTGTTCGGTCCGGGTGTGCTCACCGAGCGGGGCTGGCGATCGTGGATGATCCTGGCGCTGTTCTTCGTCCAGTCCACGGTGCTGGTGACCGTGGCCAGTGGGAGCTTCGGGCAGCTGATCTGTCGGATCGCCGTGGTACGACTGGACGCACAGCCGCCGGGATTCGTGCGGGCCGCCCTGCGAGCGGCACTGGTCAGTCTCGCGCTGCCCGCCCTCGTCATCGGCGCCCATCGACGCGGGCTGCAGGACATGGCGGCCAACACCGTCGTGGTCAACCGGCGCTAGCGCGAGAGGTGGTCCGTGAGCGACACGTACGAGCAGGTCGAGTTCGCCTCGGTGGCCGAGATCCGGTCGTGGCTGGCGGCCAACCACGATCGGGTCCGCGGCATCTGGGCGGTGACGTTCAAGAAGGCCGCCGGCGAGCGGTACGTGAGCTACGAGGCGCTGGTCCGGGAGGCGCTGTGCTTCGGCTGGATCGACGGCCAGGCCCGCGGTGTGGACGAGCTGCGCAGCTCGCTGCTGCTGACGCCGCGGCGGTCCGGCAGCGGCTGGTCGCGGCCCAACAAGATCCGGGTCGCCGAGCTGGAAGCCGCCGGACTGATGCAGCCGGCGGGCCGAGCGGCGATCGCGGCCGCTCAGGAGTCCGGCAGCTGGGGTCTGCTGGATCCGGTGGAGGCGCTGATCGAGCCGGACGAGCTGCGGGACGCGCTCGACGCGAACCCGGCCGCCCGGGCGGCGTGGGACGCCTTCCCGAAGTCGGCCAAGCGGCTCGGGCTGATGAAGATCGTCACCGCCAAGCGGCCCGAGACGAGGGCGAAGTGGGTCGCCTCCATCGTCGACGCAGCGGCTAGAGGATCGCGCCCGGGTTGAGGATCCCCTGCGGATCGAACACCTGCTTGATCTGGTGGTGCAGCTCGATCACGCGATCACCCAGCTGGGTGGGCAGCAGCTCCTTCTTGAGCCGCCCGATGCCGTGCTCGCCGGTGATGGTGCCGCCCAGCGAGATGGCCAGGGCCATGATCTCGGTGAAGGCCAGTGCGGCTCGTTCCTGCGCACCCTCTTCGTTCGGGTCGAACACGATGGTCGGGTGGGTGTTGCCGTCGCCGGCGTGCGCCACCACCGGGATGGCGATCCGGCGCTGCTCGGCGATGGCCGCGATCCCGTTGAGCAGCTCCGGCAGCCGGGGGATGGGGCAGCCCACGTCCTCCAGCAGCAGTGCTCCCCGGCCCTCCACCGCCGGGAAGAAGATCCGCCGGGCCTCGGCGAACAGCTCGCCCTCGTCCTCGTCGTCGGTGCTGAACGTCTCCAGCGCGCCGGCTGTCGTGCAGGCGGCCTCGGCGGACTCGATCTCGGCGGCGCGGGCCGGCCCGGCCGCATCGGACTGGATCAGCAGCAGTGCCCCGGCGCTGCGGTCCAGGCCCATCGACCGGTAGTCCTCCACGATGTTGATCGCCGCGTTGTCCATCAGCTCCACCAGCGACGGACGGCAGATCATGCCGAGGTCGACGACGGCCTGGGCGGCGGCCGCCGAGTCGGCGAACGTCGCCACCAGGGTGGCCCGGGGCGGCTGCTTCGGCAGCAGCCGCAGGATGGCCCGGGTGATGATGCCCAGCGTGCCCTCACTGCCGACGAAGAGCTTCAGCAGCGGCAGGCCGGCGACGTCCTTGATCCGTTTGCCGCCGAGCTCGATCTTGCTGCCGTCGGCCAGCACCACGTCGAGGCCCAGCACGTAGTCGGTGGTCACGCCGTACTTCACGCAGCACAGGCCACCGGCGTTCGTGGCGATGTTGCCGCCGATCGAACAGATCTCGTAGGAGGACGGGTCCGGCGGGTACCAGAGCCCGTGCAGGGCGGCGGCCGCCTTCACCTCCGCGTTGAACGCACCCGGCTCGACCACCGCCACCCGGGTGGTGGTGTCGATCTCGATCGCCCGCATCCGTTCCAGGGAGAGCACCAGGCCGCCGTCCACCGCGGACGACCCGCCGGACAGGCTCGTGCCGGCGCCGCGCGGCACGATCGGGACCCGGTGCTGGGCGGCCCACGAGACGATGGCCTGGACCTGGTCGGCGTCGGTCGGCCGGGCCACCGCCAGGGGCACCCCGGCCCCGGGGTCGCGCGACCAGTCGTGCCGGTAGTTCTCACACGTGGCCGGGTCGGTCAGCACGACCTCCGCCGGCACCAGCTCCAGCAAGGTCGTGATCAGCGACTCCGTCGTGGTCGTCACCATCACCTCAGCCTAGCCATCGGCACTAGGCTGCCGGGAATGGATGCCGGGTCGCTGCCGCCGGGTGCGCGGCTACTGCACATCGGAATTCCCAAGACCGGCACCACGGCGATCCAGACGGCGGCCGCCGGGGCCCGCCGGGTGCTGCTCGACCACGGGGTGCTCTACCCCGGCCACGACCTCAACCACCTCGAGCCGGTCTGTGCGCTGATGCGCCGCCCGTTCGGCTGGACCAGTCGCGGCGAGGGCGTGGCGCCGCCGATGGCGCGCTGGCGGGAGCTGCAGGCCGAGATCTCCCGACACCCGGATTCCCGGGTGCTGATCAGCCACGAGTTCGCCGCGGAGAGCACCACGGCCCAGGCGCGGTCGTTCGTGTCCGAGCTGGGCCCGCAGACCCACGTCGTGATCACCCTGCGCAGCTTCGCAACGCTGCTGGGGTCCAGCTGGCAGCAGTACGTGAAAGCCGGCCGCCGGACCTCCTACGACGCCTGGTTGCGAGCCGTCCTCGCCGGGCCGCCGCACCGGGGGGCGGCGCGGCTGTTCTACCGGCGCAACGACCAGCCGGCCATCGTGAACCGCTGGCGGGAGGTGCTGGGTCCGGATCGGGTGATCGTCGTCATCCCGGACAAGGCGCGACCGGAGTTCCTGCTGGACACCTTCGCCGGGCTGCTCGACGTGCCGGCCGAGCTGCTCCGGACCGCGGCGGGCGACGACGGCGTGAACCGGTCCATGTCGTGGCCGGAGGTGGAGTACCTGCGGCGGGTGAACCGCGCCGTCCGCCGGCGGCTCGACTGGCGGCAGTACGAGCTGTGGGTCCGCAACGGGGCCGTCGCCCGGATGCTCAGCGCCCGGCGCCCCCGCAGCGGCGAGCCGCGGGTGACGTTGCCACCGTGGGCGGCGGAGCGGGCACACGGCATCGCGGCCGCGTACGCGCAGGAAGTGGCCGACTCGGGGTGTCGGATCCTCGGCGACGTCGCGGCGCTGGCCGAACCGACCGCGGTGGGGCCGATGGAGCCGGTCCGCGACCTGCCGCTCGACGCGGCCGTGGCGGCCACGGCGGGACTGGTGTCGGCCAGCGTCGGGCGCGGGGCCGACTTCGACTCCTCGAACCGTCCGCTGCCCTCAGGGCTGCCGCGACCGGTCCGCAGCATGGCCCGGAGCGGCCCCGGCCGGCGGATGCTCGAGCTGAACGAAGCCGTACCCACGGCACGGGCCGGTGACCTGCTCGCGGTCGGGATGGTCCGGGCCGTCCGTCAGCTCCGGCACCGGCTGGCGCGCTGAGGATCAGCGGCCGCGCATCGCCTGCTTGGCACCCTTGACCTGGCGCGGGTTCAACGGCATCGGACCCTTGGGCAGCGGGATCGGGGGCCGGACCGCGTCGAGGGCGCGGAGCCGGGCCTTGATGTCGGTGACCTGGTTGGGCTGCAGCACCTTCGGCAGCTTCTTGATGTGGTCGGTGAGCTTGTCCAGCGGCACCTGACCGGGCTTGTCGCCCATCATGATCGTGGTCACCGTGACCCCGTACGCGATCCGCTCGTGCTTCTTGACCTCCGAGGTGAGCAGCGGCTTGAGCCGCCCCGTCTCACCCTCGCCGATCAGCACGACCCCACCCGGGCCGACGGTGCGGTGCACCACGTCGCGACTCTTGGTGGCCGCGATCACCGGGGAGGAGATCCACTGCTTGGGCAGGAACGACAGCGCCACCTCGGCGGAGCCGGCCTGCCCCAGGTGCCGCTTGTAGGTCGCCTTCTTGGTGCGCTGCACCAAGAAGAGCATCGCCACCAGCATGCCCGTGAGCACGCCGAGGATGGACAAGAACACCACCTGGTTGATCAGCAGCCCGATGACGACGAAGACCACGATCGTCAGGGCCCAGGAACCCCAGATGTACAGCGGCAGCAACTTGTCGTACTCGTGGGTGAGTTGGTAGGCGCGGCGGATCTGCTGGATCCGGCCCATGTCCGCCGGGTCGTTGCTGTTCTTCTTCCGCAGCCGTTCGGCCTTCTTGGCCTCCTTCGCCGCGGCGGCCTGCTTCTTCGTCGCCTGCCGGACCGAGTCAGCCACCGTTCACCGCCACCGGCACCCGGAGCGCATCCGGCCTGGACTGCAGCGCCTGCCGATAGAGCCGCCCCGCTCGGTAGGACGAGCGCACCAGCGGCCCGCTCATCACCCCGGCGAAGCCGAGCTCGGTCGCCTCGGCTTCCAGCTCGAGAAACTCCTCCGGCTTGACCCACCGCTCCACCGGATGGTGCCGCGGGGAGGGTCGGAGGTACTGGGTGATGGTGATGATCTCGGTGCCCGCGTCGTGCAGGTCGCGCAGCGCCTCGCTCACCTCGGCGCGGGTCTCACCCATGCCGAGGATGAGGTTCGACTTGGTCACCAGACCGGCGTCGCGGGAGGCGCTCAACACGTCGAGCGAGCGCTCGTACCGGAACCCGGGGCGGATGCGCTTGAAGATCCGGGGCACGGTCTCGACGTTGTGCGCGAACACCTCGGGCCGGGTGTCGAACAACTGGTTCAGGTAGTCGAGGTTGCCGGAGAAGTCGGGAGCGAGCATCTCGACCCCGGTGTCGGGGTTCAGCGCGTGGATCTGCCGGATCGTCTCGGCGTACAGCCAGGCCCCCTCGTCGGGGAGGTCGTCGCGGCAGACCCCGGTGACGGTGGCGTAGCGCAGCCCCATCTTCTGGACCGACTCCGCCACTCGTCTCGGCTCGGTGGCGTCGAAGTCGGCCGGCTTCCCGGTGTCGATCTGGCAGAAGTCGCATCGCCGGGTGCACTGGTCACCACCGATCAGGAACGTCGCCTCGCGGTCCTCCCAGCACTCGAAGATGTTGGGGCAGCCGGCTTCCTGGCAGACGGTGTGCAGGTCCTCCTTGCGAACCAGCTCACGCAGCTCGCGGTACTCCGGACCCATCCGTGCCGTGGTCTTGATCCAGGACGGCTTCTTCTCGATCGGGACGCTGGCGTTGCGTACTTCCAACCGCAGCATCTTGCGACCGTCGGGGGCGACACTCACCCGGTCAGCCTACCTTTCAGGCGGCAAGCGGCGGGGACTGCTCGTACGGGGTGAACGCCAGGTAGCGCTGCAGCGCCGGTCGGAGCCGTTCGGCCACCTCGACCAGGGTCGGCCGGGCACCGGTCTCGGCGGCCAGCGAGGTGACCCCGGCGTCACGGATCCCGCACGGGATGATCCGGGAGTACCAGTCCAGATCGGGGTCGATGTTGACCGCGAAGCCGTGCATGGTGGCACCCGCCGCGACCCGGACCCCGATCGCGGCGATCTTGCGCTCCGGCTTCGGGGCGTCCGCGGGGAGCCAGACCCCCGACCGCCCAGGCACCCGGCCGGTCGTCAGCCCGTAGCCGCCCAGCACGTCGATGAGGGCCTCCTCGAGGCGGCGGACGTAGTCGACGACACCCACCGACTCGGGCAGCCGGACGATGGGGTAGCCGACCAGCTGACCGGGGCCGTGCCAGGTGATCTTGCCGCCCCGGTCGACGTCGACGACCGGGGCGCCGTCGGTGGGCCGCTCGTCGGGTTCGGTCCGTTTGCCGGCGGTGTAGACCGGCTGGTGCTCCAGCAGGATCACCGTGTCGGGCCGATCGCCCGCCACCACCTCGGCGTGGATCCGGCGTTGCAGCTCCCAACCATCGCGGTACTCGATCTGCTCGGTGCCCAGCCCGGGCAGCAGGAACTCCAGGCTCATCCGGCCAGCCTAGGCCGTCAGGCCCCGGCCAGGGCGGCGCGCACGGTCGCGGTCACGTCCGGGGCGTCGAAGACGAAACCCTGCTCGGTCGCCCGGCGCGGGACGGCGTTGAGATCACCCAGCAGCTGCTCGGCGAGCTCGCCGAGCGGCAGTCGCAACGCCGCTCCCGGTGCCGTGAGGAACCGGGGTCGGTGCAGCTCCCGGGCCAGCACGTCGCTGAACTCGGCGTTGGTCGTCGGCTCCGGGATGGTCAGGTTGTACGGGCCGGCGGCCGCCGGTTCCGCGGCCGCCCACAGCACGAAGTCCAGGTAGTCGCGCAGGCTGATCATCGGCATCCGCTGCCGGCCGTCGCCGAGCACCGCACCGCCACCGAGGGACCAGGCCAGCTTCATCAACCGGAACGACCCGCCGGAGCGGTCCAGCACCGGGCTGGTCCGCAGGAACACCGCGCGGACGCCCGCCTCGACGGCCGGGTCGGCGGCCTGCTCCCAGTCCTGCACGACCCGGGCCAGGAAGTCCGGTCCGACCGGCGACTCCTCGGTGTGCGGCTGCGCGCTGTACCCCGTGCCGTAGTAGGCGATGCCGCCGGCCTGGATGAGCACCGGCGCGGCGCCGGCGGCCGCGCCGTCGGCCAGGGCAGCGGCGAGCGTGCCCGCCGGCCGGACCCGGGAGCTGAGCAGCAGCTCACGCCGCCGCGGCGTCCACGGGCGGTCCGCCACCCCGACGCCGCAGAGGTTCACCACCACGTCGACGCCGTCGAGGGCCGAGCGGTCGATCTCGAAGGAGTCAGGATCCCAGCGGTACTCGGTGGCGGTGGCAGGCTCCCGTCGCACCAGCCGGACCACTTCGTGGCCCTGCTCGGCGAGTCGGACCCGGAGGGCGGAGCCGAGGAAGCCCGACCCGCCCGCCAGCAACCAGCGCAACCCTCAGGCCCCGAACTCCGAGGCGAAGTCGCCCTCTTCGAGGCGGGCCTTCACCATGCTGAGGAACCGTGCGGCCTCGGCGCCGTCGACCAACCGGTGGTCGTAGGACATCGAGAGGTACATCATGTCGCGCACCGCGATGACCTCACCCAGCTTCGGATCCGCGATCACCACCGGCCGCTTCACCAGGGCCCCGGTGCCGAGGATCGCCACCTGCGGCTGGTTGATGATCGGGGTGTCCATCAACGTCCCGGCCGAGCCGTAGTTGGTGATGGTGAAGGTGCCGCCGCTCAGCTCGTCCGGGGCGACCTTGTTGGACCGGGTGCGGGCGGCCAGGTCGGCGATCTTCTTCGCCAGCCCGGCGATGTTGAGGTCGCCGGCGTCCTTGATCACCGGGACCAGCAGCCCCTTCTCGGTGTCGACGGCGATGCCGACGTGCTCCGCATCGGGGTAGCTCACCTCGCCTGCCTCGGTGTCGATGGTGGCGTTCACCTTCGGGTAGACCTTCAGCGCCTCGACGGTGGCCTTGGTGATGAACGGCAGGTACGACAGGCTGGCGCCCTCGCGGGCCTTGAAGTCGTTCTTGTACCGGGCCCGGATCCGGGAGATCTCGGTGAGATCGACCTCGACGGTCGCCGTGAGCTGGGCCGAGACCTGCAGCGACTCCACCATCCGTTTCGCGATCGTCTTGCGCAGCCGGGACATCTTCTCGGTCGTGCCGCGCAGCGTGCTCGGCTCCACCTTCGCGGCCGGGGCGGCGGGTGCCGCGGCAGCTGCCGGAGCGGTCGGGGTGGCCGGCGCAGCCGCCTCGGCCGCAGCCTTCTTGGCCTCCTCGGCGGCCGCCAGCACGTCCTGCTTCCGGATCCGGCCGCCGACACCGGTGCCGGTGATCGAGCCGAGATCGACGTCGTTCTCGCGGGCCAGCTTGCGCACCAGCGGGGTCACGTACGACGGCTCGGCCTCGCCCGAGTCGGCGGCGGGCGCCGCTGCGGCGGGAGCCTCCTTCGCCGCGGGAGCCTCCTGAGCGGGAGCCTCCTGTGGCGCGGGGGCCGGGATCGGCTCCTGGCCACCCTCGTCGCCGTCCTCGGTCTTCTGTTCCTCCGACTGGGGCGCCGGCTCGGGTTCTGCTGCCGGCTCGGCCTGCGGCTCGGGCGCGGACTGGTCGCCGCCGGAGCCCTCCTCGCCGACGACCGCGAGCACGGCGCCGACCTCGACGGTCTCGTCCTCGGCGACCCTGATCTCCAGCAGCACACCGGCGGCCGGGGAGGGGATCTCGGTGTCCACCTTGTCGGTGGAGATCTCGAGCAGGGGTTCGTCGACGTCGACCGCCTCGCCCACCTGCTTCAGCCAACGACTCACGGTTCCCTCGGTGACGCTCTCGCCCAGGGCGGGCAGCTTCACCTCGGTGCCCGAGCCGCCACCCGAGCCGCCACCCGACCCGCCACTTGAGCCGCCGCCGGACGGGGCGTCGCTGCTGGACTGGGCCGGCGCCGGCTCTGCCTGCTCGGCCTTGGGCTCGTCGGCCTCCGAGGAGGTCTCCGGCTCCGGCTCGGGCGCCGCCTCGGCCGCGCCGGAATCGCCACCGCCGTCGCCACCGGAGGCGCCGGCTTCGCTCTCGTCGCCGATCACGGCGAGCACCGCACCGACCTCGACGGTCTCGTCCTCCTGGGCCCGGATCTCCAGGACGACCCCGGCGGTCGGCGACGGGATCTCGGTGTCCACCTTGTCGGTGGAGATCTCGAGCAAGGCCTCGTCGGCCTCGACCGTGTCACCGACCTGCTTCAGCCACCGGCTGACCGTTCCTTCGGTGACGCTTTCGCCGAGGGCGGGGAGGGTTACTTCGGTCGACATGTGCTGTTGACTCCGTTTCTCCTGGGCAGCTGGATGCCCGGCTCGGCCTCAGCCTAACGGTGCTGTCACGAGCCGGATCAGGCGTGCGTGTGCAGAGGTTTGCCGGCCAGCGCGAGGTGCGCCTCACCGAGGGCCTCGCTCTGCGTCGGATGGGGATGGATCAGCTGTGCCACCTCCTGCGGGTGGGCCTCCCAGCCGGTGATCAGCTGTGCCTCGGCGACCAGCTCGCTGACCCGGGCGCCGATCAGGTGCACACCGAGCACCGGGCCGTCCGCGCGCCGCACCAGCTTGACGAAGCCGGACGTCTTCAGGATCTGCGACTTGCCGTTCCCGCCCAGGTCGTAGCGCAGGACGTCGATCTCGTCGCCGTACGCGGCTCGGGCGGCCGCCTCGCCGAAACCGACGGAGGCGATCTCCGGGTCGCAGTAGGTGACTCGCGGCACGAAGGTGTCGTCCACCGGCGTCGGTGCCGGCAGCCGGCCGTCCAGGGCGGCGATCTCCTCCGCGACGAAGATGCCGTGGGCGAAGCCCCGGTGGGCCAGCTGGAGGCCGCGGACCAGGTCCCCGACGGCGTACACGCCCGGCCGGTCGGTCTGCAACCGGTCGTCGACGGGTACGAATCCGCCGTCGACGGTGATCCCGACCTCGTCGCAGCCCAGCTCGGCTCCGGCCGGAGCCCGGCCCACCGCCACCAGCAGCACGTCCGCCTGCACGCTGGACCCGTCGGCCAGTGTCACCGTGACCTCATCGGGGCCCGCCTCGGCGGCGGCGACCCCGACTCCGGTACGGACCGCGATGCCCCGTTTGCGGTAGGCCCGTTCCAGGGCCGCGGACACCTCGGGCTCCTCGGCGGCCACCAGCCGATCCAGCGCCTCCACGACGGTGACCTCGACCCCGAAGGACCGCCACGCGGAGGCGAACTCGACCCCGATGACGCCGCCGCCGAGCACGATCGCTGTCTTCGGCAGCTGGGTCAGCCGCAGGGCGTGCTCGCTGGTGAGGATCCGGTCGCCGTCGATCGCCAGCCCTGGCAGCGTCTTCGGGACCGAACCGGTGGCGAGCACCAGTCGGCGGCCGGTCAGCCGCTCCGATCCGACCTCGACCGCGGGTGTTGCCGTCGGTCCGCCGTCGCCGGGAACCAGCCGGCCGGTGCCCTGGACGACGGTGATCCCGTGCGCGGTGACCAGCCCGCTGAGTCCCCGGTACAGCCGTTGCACCACGCCCTGGGCGTAGCCGTCGACGGCGGCGAGGTCGACCCCCTCCAGGTGGGCCCGGACCCCGAACTGGTCCGCGTGCCGGGCCGCGTCGGCCACCTCCGCCGCGTGCAGGATCGCCTTCGTCGGGATGCAGCCGCGGTGCAGGCAGGTGCCACCCAGCAGGTCCCGCTCGACCAGGCCGACCGACATCCCCAGCTCAGCCGCCCGGATGGCGGCCGCGTAGCCGCCGCTCCCGCCGCCGAGCACCACCAGGTCGAATGACGTCACGGCGCCATCTTGGCACCCGCCCCGTCACCAGCGAGCGGCGTCGGTCAGGCAGAACGGGTGCCCGGCCGGATCCAGCAGCACCCGCCACGTGTCGCCGGGCTGGTCGTCGGGCACCGTCGCGCCCAGCTCGACCGCTCGTCGTTCCGTCGCCGCCAGGTCGCTGCAGCCCAGGTCGAAGTGGAACTGCTTGCTGCCGCGCTCGTTGGGCCAGGCCGGCGGCTCGTAGTCCGGTACCGCCCCGAAGCCCAGCGCGGCACCGCCGCCCGGCGGGACGAGCATCGCGTACTCGTCCTCGGCGGCGGCGACCTCCCAGCCGAGCAGCTCCGACCAGAACGTCGCTTCGGCCCGCGGGTCCGAGCAGTCGAGGGTGGTCATCTTGATCTCGGTCGACACGTCGCTCATGTCTGCCATCCTCGCTACCGTCGGCAGGTGGCCGATAGGACAAATGCGTCACCCCCGACCTCGACCACCGCGGGCGTGCTGCGGCCGGAGGAGTTCGCCCGGCACGCGAAGCTCGTGCGGCTGCCGGTCGGGGACCGACTCGACCGCTGGGTCGAGAACCACTGGTGCCTGAGCTGGGATCTGCCTGAGGGTGCCCACTTCACGAGCCAGACGCTGCCCCACCCGGCCTGCACGGTGAGTGTCGAGCTCGGCGGCACCCGGGCGGCGGTGGGGGAGGACCCGGTGGTGATCACCGGGGTCGTGTCCCGACGCTTCGACGTGGTGGCGACCGGCCGTTGTTGGGTGTTCGGGATCAAGTTCCGCCCGGGCGGATTGGCGGCCCTGGCCGGATTGGACGCCCGGCTGCTCACTGATCGCACCGTGCCCGCCGCCGACCGGCTGCCGGCGGAGTCGGTCGCCCTGCTCCGGACGCTGACCGCCGACCTCGACCCGGCCGCGGCCGTGGAGACCGCCGAGCGGGCCCTCGCCGGACTGGTCCGCGACGATCCCGATCCGGGGTACGACACCGTGCTCGCCGTGGTCGCCGAGATGCTGGGGGATCGATCCCTGCTCCAGGTCGCGCAGGTCGCCGCGCGGCACGGACTGTCCCGCCGACGGCTGGAGCGACTGTTCGCCCACTACGTCGGGGTCGGACCCAAGTGGGTGCTGGCCCGCTATCGGATGCACGACGTCGTGTCGGCGCTCGACGCCGGCTGGGACGGCAGCCTCGCCGACCTCGCCGCGGCTCACGGCTGGTACGACCAGGCCCACTTCAACCGCGACTTCGGCGCACTGGTCGGCACGACGCCCAGCCGCTACCGCGATCTCAGCCGCGCTCGACCAACCGGGACAACACGATGATCGACTCGGTGTGGTCGATGCTCTCCGCGCCCCGGATCCGTTCCAGCGCCTGCTCGAGGTGACGGACGTCGCGGGCCCGCACCTTGAGGATCGCGTCCGCCTGGCCGGTCACGGTGCTGGCGCTCACCACCTCCGGGATGGGCTCCCAGATCGCCCGCAGCGACTCCGGTGAGATGTTGCCCTTGCAGTAGACCTGGACGTACGCCTCGGTGCCCCAGCCGAGAGCCGTCGGGTCGACGATCGTGGTGAAGGTCGTGATGGTCTCGTCGGCCAGCAGCCGGTCGACCCGACGTTTGACGGCCGGCGCTGACAGCTTCACCTCGGCACCGATCTCGGCGAAGGTGGCCCGGGCGTTGCGGATGAGGTGCAGCAGGATGCGTTCGTCCAGGCGGTCCATGGGCACCAAGTTAGCGGATCAGACAACAAATCGCCATAATCCCGACTATTGCGAAACAGATCTGCAGAGGCGTCGAGCCTGATAGAGATTGATTGCAGACCTCGGCGACCCTAAGCTTCGCCCATGACCGATCTCGTTCCGGCGCCTTCGGGCGTGGACCGGCGCCGGGCCCGCCCGCGCCGGTATCTGATGACCCCGCCCAGCCACTTCACGGTCAGCTACGCGATCAATCCGTGGATGAATCCCCAGCTGGGAACCGACACGGCTCTGGCGCTGGCTCAGTGGGAGAACCTCCGGCAGACCTACCTCCGGCTGGGTCACCAGGTCGACGTGGTGGAGTCGGTACCCGGTCTGCCGGACATGGTGTACGCCGCCAACGGAGCGCTGATCACCCCCGGGCACGCCATCGGCGCCCGCTTCGCCTTTCCGCAGCGGGCCGGCGAAGCCGAGGCGTACGCCGGCTGGCTGGAGCGCAACGGCCTCGGTCCGGTCCACCGGCCCCGCGAGATCAACGAGGGCGAGGGTGACTTCCTCGTCGTCGGCGGTCGGATCCTGGCCGGCACCGGGTTCCGTACCTCACCGGCCGCCCACGCCGAGGTCGCCGCCGTGACCGGGATGTCGGTGGTGTCGCTCGAGCTGGTCGATCCGCGCTTCTACCACCTCGACACCGCGCTGGCCGTCCTCGACGACGAGACCGTCGCCTACTTCCCGGGCGCGTTCTCGGTAACCAGTCAGGCCACGTTGGCCACCTTGTTCCCCGACGCCATCATCGCCACCGAGACAGATGCGGCGGTGCTCGGACTCAACGCCGTCTCCGACGGTCTGCACGTCGTGCTGACGTCCGCGGCGACCGAGCTCGCCGCCCGGATCGCCGACCGTGGTTTCGTCCCCGTACCGGTCGACCTCTCCGAGCTCCTGAAGGGCGGTGGCAGCGTCAAGTGCTGCACCCTCGAGATCCGCAAGCCGGCCCCGTCGACGGCGGTCCTCCGATGACCGCGGTGCTGCCGCAGGCCGGCGCCCAGTTGGCCGGCGAGGGGTCGAACAGCGAGGGGTCGACCAGCGAGCGGGGCCGGCACGAGATCGAGCAGACCGAGCAGTACGCGGCGCACAACTACGCGCCGCTGCCCGTCGTCGTCGCGACGGCGTCCGGTGCCTGGGTCACCGACGTCGACGGGCGGCGGTACCTGGACTGTCTCGCCGCCTACTCCGCGGTCAACTTCGGCCACGGCAACCCGGAGATCCTGGACGCCGCGCGCCGGCAGCTCGATCGGGTCACCCTGGTCAGCCGCGCGTTCTACTCCGACCAGCTCGGCACCTTCTGCGCCGAGCTCGCCGCCCTGTGCGGCAAGGAGATGGTGCTGCCGATGAACACCGGTGCCGAGGCGGTGGAGAGCGGCATCAAGGTCGCGCGCAAGTGGGGTCACGACGTCCGGGGTGTGGAGAACCCGAACATCGTGGTGGCCGCCGGCAACTTCCACGGCCGGACCACCACGATCATCAGCTTCTCCGACGATCCCGACGCGCGGGACGGATACGGTCCCTACACGCCCGGGTTCCGCACCGTGCCGTACGGCGACGCGGCGGCCACCGCGGCTGCGATCGACGAGAACACCGTCGCCGTCCTGGTCGAACCCATCCAGGGCGAGGCCGGCATCATCGTGCCGCCCGCGGACTACCTGCCCCGGCTGCGGCAGCTGTGCACCGAGCGCCGGGTCCTGTTGATCTGTGACGAGATCCAGTCCGGACTGGGTCGCACCGGGCGGACCTTCGCCGCCGACCACGTCGGGGTGGTCCCCGACCTGTATCTGTTGGGCAAGGCCCTCGGTGGTGGCGTGGTACCGGTGTCGGCCGTGGTGGGCGACCGCAGCGTGCTCGGTGTGCTCCGACCCGGTCAGCACGGCTCGACCTTCGGTGGTAACCCGCTGGCGGCGGCGGTCGGTACCTGCGTGGTGCGGCTGCTGGCGACCGGGGACTTCCAGCGGCGCAGCGCAGAGCTCGGCGCCCGGCTGCACGGCCGACTGGCGACCCTGGTCGGGGCCGGCGTGACCGCCGTCCGCGGGGTGGGGCTGTGGGCCGGGGTCGACATCGACCCGGTGCTCGGCACCGGCCGCGACATCAGCCGCGACCTGATGGCGGAGGGAGTGCTGGTCAAGGACACCCACGGCGCGACCATCCGCTTCGCGCCGCCGCTGGTCGTGACCGCGGAGGAGATCGACTGGGCCGTGGACCGGCTGCAGGCGGTGTTGTCGCGCCGGATCGGGTGATCGGGCCGGTTGGGGCGGGCACGCCATAATGGCTGCATGGGGTGGCTGAAGCGGAGTGCGGCGCGGCTGAAGCGCGGCGTCACCCGTGGCCGCCCGTCCGGCCGGGCCGGCACGGCGGACGACCAGGTGACCCTGCACCTGACGGAGTTCGTCCGGACCCGCCGCGGGGTCGAGGCCTTCGTGGAGCCGCAGACCACTGTCACCCAGACCACCTTGCTGCTGGTGGCGTTCGACGGGGAGTGGACCCGGCGGAAGGTGCCGTCGCCCCAGTGGGGACACGCCTTCGCCGAGCACCTGCAGATCCCGGGCTACGACGCCGCGGTGGTCGGCTATCCGCAGCGGATGCGTGATTACAACACCCGCAACAAGAAGCACCCCGACCTGCGCTGACAGCCGGCGTCGGAACTTCCCCGGATCCGCACCAATCCGGCGGCCCCATGTACTCCGAATGGCCTTGTGGATGGGCGTCGGCGCGATACCACCTGACAGGTACCGCACGGGGACGGCGGCCATCCATCCGCATGGTCGGTCGCGTCCCCTCCAGCGTGGCCGAAGCGATGCGGGGTGCCGGGGACCGGCGCAGGCAAGACGCGTGCTCGTGGGCGGACCCGCTGCGCGGACCCGCCGTTCTACGCAGTGAGTGCAGCCGCCACGGCGATCAGCGTCCGAACGCCTGCGCCGGTGCCACCGGGGCTCACGTAGCCGTACGGTGACCCGGTCCGGAAGGCCGGGCCGGCGATGTCGAGGTGGGCCCAGGGGATGTCCGCTCCGACGAACTCGCGCAGGAAGGCAGCCGCCACCAGCGCGCCGCCGGCCCGGTCACCCGCGGTCGACTTCAGGTCGGCGACCGAGGAGTCCAGCCGACCGCGGGTCTCCTTGGGGATGGGCAGCTGCCAGAAGTCCTCGCCGGCGGTTTCCGCGGCGTCCAGGATCTTGTCGGCGGTGTCGTCGTCGTTGGTCATCAGTCCGGCCGTCCGGTCGCCGAGAGCCACGATGGCGGCCCCGGTCAGCGTCGCGACGTCGATCAGCAGATCCGGTGCGTCCTCACTGGCCCGGACGAGCGCGTCGGCCATCACCAGCCGTCCCTCGGCGTCGGTGTTGCCGTTCTCGACCGTGGTGCCGCCGTACATGGTGAGCACGTCCGACGGTCGGTACGCGGTGTCGGAGGGCAGGTTCTCGGCCAGCGAGCCGTACGCGGTGACCTTGACCTTCAGCTTCAGCGCCGCGATGGCCCAGGTCGCCGCCAGCACCGCCGCCGCGCCGGCCATGTCGCACTTCATCGTGTACATGCCGTCGGCCGGCTTGATGTCGAGGCCACCGGAATCGAAGGTGATGCCCTTGCCGACCAGTGCCAGATGGGCCTTCGCCCCTCGCGGGGAGTAGCTCAACCGGACCAGCCGCGGCGGCCGGGACGAGCCTGATCCGACGGCCAGGATGCCGCCGTACCCGCCGCGGGCCAGCGCCTTCTCGTCCAGCACCTCGTAGCTGATCGAACTGGACTTGACCAGGCCGCGCACCTCTTCGGCGAACGAATCGGGATAGAGCAGGTTCGGCGGCTGGTTGACCCAGTCACGGGCGGCCGCGACCGCCTGGGTGATGATCCGGGCCCGCTTCAACGCGGTGGTGGTCTCGGCGCCGCCGAGCCCGTTGCCGACGACGGTGATGGCGTCGATCCGGCCCGGATCGGCCTCCTTCTGGCTGAGGGGAGCGAACCGGTAGCTGCCGAGCAACGCTCCCTCGGCCACCGCCGACACGGTCTCCGGTTCGCTCGCGCCCAGCGACACCGCGACGGAGACGGGTCCGGCCTCGACCTGCTGGGCCGCCGCCCGGACCCCTGCTCCCGCTGCTCGACGCAGATCCTCCGGCGTCGGCTCGCCGTCGCCCAGGCCGACCACCAGCAGCCGCGGACCGTCACCGACCGCGGGCAGGGTGCTGGTCTGGTCGGCGCCGCTCTTCGCCCCGATGCCGCGGGCGAGATCGGTGACCGATCGGCCGAGCCGGTTGACGAACTCGGCGTCGACCGCATCGGGGACGCCGATCGCACCGTCGGCACCGAGCCCGACGACGAGCACGTCGACGTCACGGGGTACGGATTCCGACGCGGCGATGGTCGGGAGGTCAGGAATCGGCATTCGCACAGGCTAGCCTCTACAAGCGCGAGTCCTGCGAGAGGAGCCAGACGACGATGGTGGTCGAGTCCGACGACCTGTTGCAGTCCCCACTGGTGGATCGGCACCGCGCTCTGGGCGCGAAGTTCGCCCCGTTCGGTGGCTGGTCGATGCCGGTGGAGTACGCCGGTGCCGGCGTCCTCGCCGAGCACACCGCCGTCCGGAACGCGGTCGGGATCTTCGACGTCAGCCACCTCGGCAAGATCTCGGTCAGCGGGCCCGGCGCGGCCGCGTTCGTCAACCGCTGCCTCAGTGCCGACCTCGACAAGATCAGCTCCGGGCAGGCCCAGTACACCTTGATCTGCAACGACTCCGGCGGCGTAGTCGATGACCTGATCGCCTACCGCAGCTCCGACGAGGAGATCTTCCTGATCCCCAACGCGGCCAACACCGCCACCGTGGCCCAGCTGCTGCAGGCGGCCGCACCGGCTGAGGTCGTCGTGGCCGACCGGCACGAGGACTACGTGGTGCTGGCCGTCCAGGGGACGTTGTCCGACGAGGTGCTGCAGGCCGCCGGTCTGCCGTCCGGACACCCGTACATGTCGTTCGACGAGGTCCCGCTGGCCGGCGTGCCGGTCACGGTCTGCCGGACCGGCTACACCGGCGAGCGCGGTTACGAGCTGGTCGCGCCGACCGCTGCGGCCGGCGAGCTGTGGGACCGGGTCGTCGCGGCCGGCGCGCCGTACGGCCTGCAGCCCGCCGGGCTGGCCGCCCGGGACACCCTGCGGACCGAGATGGGTTACCCGTTGCACGGTCAGGACATCTCACCGGAGATCTCTCCGGTCCAGGCCCGGTTGGGTTGGGCGGTCGGGTGGAAGAAGGACGCGTTCTTCGGCGACTCGGCCCTGCGCGCGGAGAAGGAGGCGGGACCGTCCCGGTTGCTCTGGGGTCTCAAGGCCACCGGCCGGGGCATTCCGCGGCCCGGCATGCTCGTCCGCGATCCCGACGGCCGGGAAATCGGTTCGGTCACCTCCGGCACGTTCTCCCCGACCTTGAAGACCGGGATCGCGCTGGCCCTGGTCGACTCCCGGTTCCAGGCCGACGAAGGGGTCCTGGTCGACGTCCGGCAGCGGCAGGAGCCGTTCGTGATCACCAAGCCGCCCTTCGTCACGCCCGGGGTGCGGGAGCTCTGAGTCCGCGATCGTGACGACGACGCCGGCCCGCCGGGCGGCCCAGGCCGCCCTGCTGGTGGCCGGGTTGTTGATCATGCTCTACCCGTTCACCATCGGTGCGGCCCCGGCGCTGACCTGCCGGGACCAGGTGCTGAAGCCGGGCGAGGTCTGCGCCAAGGCCGACGGCAGCGCCGTGCAGAGCTACGAGAGCCGGGCCGCCGCCTCGGCGCAGGCGATGCCGGTGGTGATCGCCCTGGGCGCGCTGGTGGCCGGCTTCGGCGGCTATCTGCTCTGGTCGGGCCGGACGTCGAAGACGCACTCGCCCTGAAGCGGCAACGCCACCTGGATCCGGCGCCGGCCCCGCTCGCTCAGGTCGTCGGGCAGGCGGTCCAGGCCGAACCAGCCGACCGCCGTCGACTCCTCGTCCCCGACCTCGGGCTCACCGCTCTCGTGCGCGCACCGGAAGGTCATGGAGATGAACTGGCAGCGGTCGCCGTTCGGGTAGGTGACCTCGGGATCGGCGCTCAGCAGGGCCAGCCGCTGCGGCCGGGCCACGATCCTGGTCTCCTCCCACAGCTCCCGGGCGATGCAGTCGCCGGGTTGCTCACCGGGTTCGACGATGCCGGCGGGCAGGCTCCAGCGCCCGTTGTCGCTCCGCCGGACCAGCAGCACCTCCGCCGGCGGGTCGCTGCGGAACACCACGCCGGAGACACCGGGGAGCAACAGGGGCCGGGTGCCCCAGAACCGGCGCAGCTCGGTGATGTACGGCGGAGTCGGCATCCCCGGGCGGTCAGGGCATCCGGACGACTTGACCGGCGTAGGCGAGCCCACCACCGAAGGCGAACAACAGCACCGGCGCACCGGAGGGGAGCGGGGTGCGCTCCTGCAGCTTGGACAACGCCAGCGGGATCGAAGCCGCCGAGGTGTTGCCGGACTCGACCACGTCGGTGGCGACGACCGCGTTGACCGCCCCGATCTTGGCCGCCAGCGGCTCGATGATCCGCAGGTTCGCCTGATGCAGCACGATCGCGGCGAGGTCGGCCGGATCCAGCTTGGCCCGATCGATCACCTCGCGGGCGATCTTCGGCAGCTCGAAGGTGGTCCAGCGGAACACGGCCCGGCCGTTCTGGGCGAACTTGTCGTTCTCGGAGTGCTCGATCCGGACCGCGTCACCCAGCTCCGGTACGCAACCCCACAGCACCGGTGAGATGTGCTCGTCGGGATCGGCGGTCAGCAGGAACGCCCCGGCGCCGTCGGCGGTGAGCACGCAGGTCGTGCGGTCGGTGAAGTCGGTCACGTCGGTGAGCTTCTCCGCGCCGATCACGAGGGCCGTGGTCGAGGCGCCGGCGGCGATGGCGTGCTGGGCCAGGGCGACCGCGTGCGGGAACCCCGAGCAGGCCGTGTTCACGTCGATGGTCGCCGGATGCCCCGGGATCCCCAGCCGGAACGCGACCCGCGCCGCCATGTTCGGCGAGCGGTCCAAGGCGCTGCAGGTGGCCACCACGACGAGATCGACCTGATCGGCGCCCTGCCCGGCCTTGTCGAGGGTGTTGCGCGCCGCCCGTTCGGCCATCACGTCGACGGTCTCCTCGGGCCCGGCCCAGCGGCGCTCCTTGATCCCGACCCGCCGTTGGATCCACTCGTCGCTGGTCTCGACCATGCCTTCCAGCTCGGCGTTGGTCACCACCCGTTCCGGCTGGTAGTGCCCGACGGCGACCAACCGCGTCCCGGTCATCGCCCGTCCCCGGCGAGCTCGATCATGAGCGGAGCGTATCCCGCGCGGGCCGACCGCCCGGCAGCGGCGCGACCCGGCGCATCGATTCGGCGAACCAGGCGTCGTAGTCGTCGATCGCGTTGTGCAGGTGGCCGAAGAGCTCGAGGGTGAGGGCGCCGATCACCCCGCCCCAGGCCACCAGCGCCCGATACGTCAGGTCGGCGTCGAAGGTGCTCCCGGCGAACGTCCGGGCCGGCTCGACGGCGTGCTCGGCCGCGGGGGAGAGCTCCACCGGCCCTGACGCCGGCAACTGCGTTCGGGACCCGTAGGCGTCGGCGACGATGCCGATCAGCACCCGGATGACGCGGGTGGCCGGCTCGACGGTGTCGCCCGGGGCCGCGTAACCGGGGACCGGCGATCCGTACAGCAGGGCGTAGTCGTGCGGATGCGCCCTGGCCCAAGCGCGGACCGAGGTGGTCACAGCGAGCCAGCGACCGAGGTGGTCGCTGCGTTCGACGCCACTCGTGTCGGCCCGCTCGGCCACCGCCCCGAGCTCGTCGTAGCCGACGACAAGCAGGGCGGTGATCAGCGCGTCCCGGGTCGCGAAGTAGCGGTAGACCGCGGAGGAAGCCATGCCGAGCTCCCGAGCCACCGCGCGGAGCGACAACGCGGCCGGCCCGACCTCGGCGAGCTGGTGTCGGGCCTCGGTCACGATCGCCGCGGTCAGCTCGCGACGAGCCACTGCCCGGGCGGTGGCTGGAGCCGAGGTACGCGCGTTGCTGGTCACGGCTCCAGTGTGCGGCAATCCGAGATCGCTGGCAACAATCGAGAGCACCGCTCTTGCAATGTCGAGCGAAGAGCGTCATGCTGGTGGAAACGAGAGCAGTGATCGCAAATGAGAACAGGAGTCTGAAATGTCAGATCGACAGGTCATCGTCGGAGCCGGCCCCGTGGGTCGCGAGCTCGCCGCCGTGTTGGCGGCGCGCGGCGACGAGGTCACGGTCGTCACCCGATCGGGTCGACAGTTGAGCGGTGACAACGCGGGGATCGTGGCGGTGGCGGCGGACGCGAGCGATCCCGACCGCTTGAGTGAGCTGGCCCAGGGGGCCACCGCGGTGTTCAACTGCGCCAACCCGGTGGACTACACCCGCTGGACGGAGGTCTGGCCGCCGCTGTCGGAGAGCCTGCTGGTGGCCGCGGAGCGGTCGGGGGCGACTCTGGTGACCGCGTCGTCGCTCTACGGCTACGGGCCGGTCAGCGCCCCGATGGTGGAAGGGCAGCCGGATCTGGCGACCGACACCAAAGGGCGGATCCGAGCCGGCATGTGGGCCGAGGCGAAGGCTCGGCACGATGCCGGCCGGCTGCACGCGGTCGAGGTCCGGGCGTCGGACTACCTCGGCCCGGGCGTCGGGCAGAACGGACACGTCACCCGGCACCTGCCCGCGGCGCGGCAGGGCAGGACGGCCTGGGTGATCGGTCGGCCCGACCTGCCGCACACCTGGTCAGACGTCGGCGACGTCGCCCGGACCCTGGTCGCGGTCGCCGACCGCCCGGACAGCTGGGGACAGGTGTGGCACGTGCCGAGCAACGAGCCGCGCAGCCAGCGCCAGGCGTTGACCGACGTGCTCGGCGCCGGCGGGCTGCCCGCGGTGAAGGTCCGCGGCATCCCCGATCCGGTGCTGGCCGGGATCGGCCTGTTCTCGCCGCTGATGCGGGAGGTCCGGGCGCTGTCCTACATGTTCCGCCGGTCCTACGAGATGGCCTCCGAGCACACCGCCCGAGAGCTCGGCCTCGAACCGACCCCGTGGGTCGAGGTCTGCCGGCGCACCGTCAGCGGGAACTGATCTCCGGATCCAGGGACATCGGCCCGTAGACCACCCGGTCCTCCTCGTACAACGTGACGGCCCGGCAACCCGCGGCGAGCAGGTCCGGATAGACCTCGCCGAGCCAGGTCTCGGCGTCACCCTGGGTCGCGAACGTGCGATCCAGGGTGCCGCTCACGTCCTCGGAGCTCGTCGCCCCGGTGCTCCTCCAGTGCCAGCTCACGACCCCGCCTCAGGTGAGTCGGTGGGCGGGGGACGCCTTGCCGACCAGCGAACCGTCCCGCTTCACCGCATCGCCGAGGGCCTCGTCGATGCCGGCCATCGAGTCCGCCGACAGCGTCTTGCCGGCGGCGGCCGCGTTGGCCTCGACCTGTTCGGGACGGGATCCGCCGGTGATGGCGGTCGCCACGTTGTCGTTCTGCAGCACCCAGGCGATCGCCAGCTGGGCCATGGTGAGGCCCTCGGCCTCCGCGATCGGCGCCAGCCGTTGGACCCGGCCCAGGGTGTCGTCGTCGAGCAGGTTCTTGATGAAGACCGAGCCGTCCTTGTCGGTGGCCCGGGATCCCTCCGGCGGCGCCTGACCAGGCTGGTACTTGCCGGTCAGCACGCCCTGGGCGATCGGGGAGAACACGACCTGGCTGATCCCCAGCTCACGGCTGGTCGGCACCACGGCGTCCTCGATGATCCGGTAGAGGGCGTTGTACTGCGGCTGATTCGACACGAACGGGACCCGCAGCTCCCGGGCCAACGCGTGCCCGGCCCGCAGCTGGTCCGGCGTCCACTCGCTGACGCCGATGTAGAGCGCCTTGCCGGCCCGGACGACGTCGGCGAAGGCCTCCATCGTCTCCTCCAGCGGCGTCTCGTGGTCGAAGCGGTGCGCCTGGTACAGGTCGACGTGGTCGGTCCGCAGCCGCCTCAGCGAGGCGTCGATGGACTCGAGGATGTGCTTGCGCGACAGGCCGGTGTCGTTCGGACCCTTCGGGCCGGTGGGGAAGTAGACCTTGGTGAAGATCTCCAGGCTCTCCCGCCGTTCCCCGGCCAGGGCCTCGCCCAGGATCGACTCGGCCTTGCCGTTCGCGTACACGTCGGCGGTGTCGAAGGTCGTGATACCGGCGTCGAGCGCGGCGCGGACGCAGCGCGTGGCCTGCTCCGCCTCGACCTGGGACCCGTGGGTCACCCAGTTGCCGTAGCTGACCGCCGAGACCTTCAGACCGCTGTTACCGAGATACCTGAATTCCATGCTGTCCTCTCAGAGATGAACTACCGCCGACGCGCGGCCGACAGCCACGCGGCGCGCCCGCAAGCGAAGCACGGGCGGACAGCTCAGTACTGTTCGCCGCGCTTGAGCCGGGGCGGTGGCATCCGGAACCGGCGGATCTGGATGCAACGGTTCATCCCGTACATCAGCAGGCCCTTGGTGGAGGCCTTCGGCATCCGCGCGGCGAGCACCTTCTTGAAACCACGCCACATCAAGAACCCGTCCAAGATCACCAAGATGATGTAGACGTACATCACCAGGGTGGCGATCAAGGTGATCGGTCCCCACACCGAGCTCAAGAAGCTGGCGGCGAGCAGCACCACCAGGCTGGGCAGCAGGAACTCTCCGAGGGAGAAGCGGGCGTCGACGTAGTCGCGCAACAGCTGCTTCTCCGGCGTCGCCTCACGGGCGTTGAGGGCCCGGAGTCGTTCGGAGCGGTTGCGTTGCGAGGCCTCTCGCCGGGCCTCCTTCGGAGTGAGGGTGCGGGTGACCCGCTGCCGACGCGCCGCCTCCGCCTCCCTGCGGGAGGGCGTGGGTCGATCCTTCTTGGCCGGACCCGGTCCGGCGGGCTCGACCGGTTCGGGTTCGGACGGCGCGGCCTCCGGGGTGTTTCGTCGAAAGAGTGCCACGGACACTGAACCTACCCTGACCGGCAATGGCCCGCTTACCACGGCGGGGATACGGTAGAGGCCAGCGATTTGTCACCCTGAGCAGATCCGAGCACGACCTGTAGCAGCTAGGCGAGCAGAAGGAAACGCGTACCCCACATGGCCGGCATCTTTTCGCGCATCTCCACCATCTTCCGGGCCAAGACCGACAAGGCCTTGGACAAGCTGGAGGATCCGCGCGAGACCCTCGACTACTCCTACCAGCGTCAGCTGGAGCTGCTGCAGAAGGTGCGCCGCGGCGTGGCGGACGTGGCCACCAGCCGCAAGCGGGTGGAGCTGCAGGCGACCCAGCTCAACACCCAGGCCGACAAGCTGACCCAGCAGGCCCAGAAGGCCCTCGAGGTCGGCCGGGAGGACCTGGCCCGCGAGGCGCTGACGCGACGGTCCGGACTGCAGCAGCAGATCGGCGACCTGCAGACCCAGCACGCCCAGCTGCAGGGTGAGGAGGAGAAGCTCACCCGCGCCAGCCAGCGGTTGCAGGCCAAGGTCGACGCCTTCCGGACCCGCAAGGAGACCATCAAGGCGACCTACTCCGCGGCCGAGGCCCAGACCCGGATCAACGAGGCCTTCTCCGGCATCAGCGAGGAGATGGGCGACGTCGGCCTGGCCATCCAGCGCGCCGAGGACAAGACCCAGCAGATGCAGGCCCGGGCCGGTGCGATCGACGAGCTGCTCGCCAGCGGGGCCCTGGACGACCCGACCGGTACGGCCAAGGACGACATCACCTTGGAGCTGGAGCAGCTCGCGTCGACGTCTGAGGTCGAGGACGAGCTGTCGCGGATGAAGGCCTCGCTCGGTGCCGGTCCCGCGGCACCCCAGGCCATCGAAGGCGCTCAGCAGGGCCAGCCGCCGACCTCGCCGCCGGCGCAGCAGCAGGCGCCGTTCTCGGCGCCGCCCGCCTCGCCCCCGTTCCAGCAGGGACCGCCCGCCGGTCAGCCGAACCCCGGAGACCTGCGGTGATCATCCGCATCCTGGGTGAGGGTCAGTGGGAGGTCGACGCCGAGGCGCTGGCCGAGCTGAACTCACTCGACGATGCCGTCGAGCAGGCGGTGGCCGACGACGACGCGACGCGGCTGCGGCAGTCGTTGACCGCGCTGCTCGAGGAGGTACGCGCGGCCGGGACCGAGCTGGCCGCGGGTGACCTGAACGACTCCGATCTGATCCTCCCCGCCGCCGACGCCACCTTGGCCGAGGTCCGGGAGCTGCTGCGCGGCTCCGACGAGGGTCTCGTCCCCAACTGAGCCCGATCCCCGCTACGCGGGCATCGGGCGCCGCCCGGTGACGGTGAGCAACAGCTCCCGCGCCGGCATGCCGAAGACGGCCGGTCCATCGCCGATGGCGATCTCGGCGTCGGTGGCCTCCAGCCGCCGGCCGTCCAGCTCGGTCCCGAAGTAGGCGAGCGCGGCGGGCGTCGCGCCGGTCACGACGAGCGCGATCCGATCGGCCGGCGCCGGTGGCAGGCCCAGGGGCTCGGTCATGTCGAGACCGTGGATCACGTCGTGGCTGAGAGCGCCGACCTGCCCGCCGCCCGGCGGCTTCCACGGGTGGGCGACGTTGTCCCGCAGCGAGGCCAGCAGCTCGGCGTCGCTGGTCGTTTCCGTGTCCCGGCGGGCGATCCGGTCGGCGTACACGTTGAAGTTGCCGCGGGCCGCGACGATGCCGGCGATCACCCGCGGACCGGAGTGCCGATAGGCCAGCGTGATGTGGGCGACGACCTCACGGATCCGCCAGCCCGCGCACAGCGAGGGGGTGGCCCACTGCTCGGCGGAGAGCTCGGAGAGCAGCTCGACCAGTCGGCGGCGCTCGGCGATGGTCGCTGCGGCCACGGGGTCGGTCTCGTCCAGTCGGGATGGGGTGCGCATGGGTTCTCCTCGGTTCGGTCCGTCGCTGTTGATACGACCGGAACCGGTGGAACTCATCGGTGCGGCGTGAAGACCTCCGGCAGCCCGAACTCCGTGAACCGCGGTGCGCTGCCGAGAAAGGTCGTCAGGCAGCTCACGCCACCGTCGTGGAGCTCCATCCCGACCAGGGCGAAGGGCCGCAGGACGCCGTCGTCGTCCGGCCGGTACTGACCGAAGCCCGGGCAGCCGTTCACGACCGTCGGGAGCAGCCGGTCCCCGTCGCAGCCACCCGAGGTCATCAACGTCGCCAGCAGCTCCCGACCCTGCAGCCACCAGGCGAACGGCGGCATGGTGGCGATCGCGTCCTCGCGGAGCACCGCCCGCAGACCGGCGACGTCGTGGTTCTCGAACGCCGTCAGGTAACGCTCCAGCAGCAGCAGTTGGTCGGCGTCCGCCGGGGCCACGACATCGGCGGGTCGAGGTCGGTGGGTGTCCAGGGTGCTGCGCGCTCGTTGCAGGGCGCTGGTCACCGCCGGCACGGACGTCTCGAGCAGCTCGGCGGTCTCGGCGGCGGAGAAGGCGAGGATGTCCCGCAGCACCAGCACGGCCCGCTGCCGCGGTGGCAGGTACTGCAGGGCGGCGACGAAGGCCAACCGGATCGTCTGTCGCTGGGCGGCCAGCTCGGCCGGATCGGTGGCGTCGAGGGTGCTCGCATCGGGCATCGGCTCGACCCACTGGTCGGCCGGCACCGGCGCCCCGAAGCCGGGGCCGGTCGCGGCCGGGCCCAGGTCGACGGCCACCGCCCGCCGCCGGGCCCCGCGCAGCAGATCGAGGCAGATGTTGGTGGCGATGGCGAACAGCCAGGTCTTCAGCGTGCCGCGGCTGCGATCGAACCGGTCCGCGTTGCGGACGGCCCGCAGGAACGTCTCCTGGACCGCGTCCTCGGTCTCGTGCGACCCGCCGAGCAGCCGGTAGCAGTACCCGGTCAACGGCCGCCGCAGCGGTTCCAGGTCCTCGACCGCGATCGCGTACGCCGGTGCCGTCATCGCGGGTCCCGGGAGGAAAGCAGGGCGGCAGCGGCCTGGTCGAACGCAGCGTGCACGCGCTGCCGGGCCAGCTGTCGGGGTGCGTTGTAGACCCGTTGGCTCGGGTGCGGAGCGGCGAGCAGGAGCACCTGCCGACGCGTCAGCTCAGCGCCCAGCGGCAGGACCGCCCGCTGGGCGGCCCGACCGAGCGCGATCAGCACCTGCAGTCGCGGGAGCAGCTCGAGGAACCCGGCCAGGTACGGCGTCGCCCGGGTCACCTCGCCGGGCCGGGCCGGACGGATCCGGGCCTCGTCCCCGACGTACCACGGGACGGCGTTCCAGACCACGAGATCGGCGCGCGGCAACCCGGTCTGCTGCGCCGCCCGCCACAGGTTCGCGGCCGCGGTGTCGTCGTTGTCGATCGAGATCAGGCCCGAGCCGTAGGTGCCGGCCCGCGACGGCGTCTCCAGCAGCAGCAGCACCCTCGACCCGACGCCGCCGGACGCGGGATCGACGGTCGGCACCGGCAGTCCGACGATGCGCTCGAGCTCCCGGGCGTGCGTGCCGAGCGGAGCGACGTGCGGGGCGCCCAGCAGCTGCCGCTTCCTGACCAGGACGTCGGGACGGGCGTGGCTGCGGGGCACTTGATCCCACGGTTCGGCGACGTCGCCGGCGAGGGCGGTCACCGCTCCCCGTTCGGTCGCAGTCAGGTCAGTCCCTGGCCGTCGGCCCGGGGAGATCGAGCATCCGCTGCAGGGCGTCCTTGGCGTAGCGGGCGGTTTCGTCGTCCACCACGATCTGGTTGACCACGTGGCCGTCGACCAGGTTCTCCAGTGCCCACACCAGGTGCGGCAGGTCGATCCGGTTCATGGTCGCGCAGTAGCAGACGTGCTCCTCGAGGAAGGCGACCTCCTTGTCCGGGTTGGCCCGGGCCAGACGCTGCACCAGGTTGAGCTCGGTGGCGACAGCCCACTTCGAGCCAGCCGGCGCGTTCTCGATGGTGCTGATGATGAACTCGGTCGAACCGACCAGGTCGGCCTTCAACACGACCTCGTGCACGCACTCGGGGTGCACCACCACCTGGACGCCGGGGATCCGGGCCCGGACGTCGTCGACGGCCCCCGGGGTGAAGCGGCCGTGCACCGAGCAGTGGCCCCGCCACAAGATCATCGTGGCGGCCCGCAGCTGCTCGGGCGTGAGCCCGCCGCCGGGCTGCCGCGGGTCGTACACGACGCACGCCTCCAGCGGGATGCCCAGCTGTTGCACGGCGGTGTTGCGACCCAGGTGCTGATCGGGGAAGAACAGCACCTTCTCGCCCCGCTGGAAGGCCCACTCGAGCACCGCCTTCGCGTTCGAGGAGGTGCAGACGACTCCGCCGTTGCGGCCGCAGAAGGCCTTGATGTCGGCCGATGAATTCATGTACGTGACCGGCACGGTCAGCTCGGCGACCCCGGCATCGGCGAGCACGTCCCAGGCGTCCTCGACCTGGGCGAGCCGCGCCATGTCCGCCATCGAGCAGCCCGCGGCCAGGTCCGGCAGGATGACCCGCTGGGCGTCGGCGGTCAAGATGTCGGCCGACTCGGCCATGAAGTGCACGCCGCAGAAGACGATGAACTCCGCGTCGGGCCGGGCCGCCGCCTCCCGCGCCAGCTTGAACGAGTCCCCGGTCACGTCGGCGAACTGGATGACCTCGTCGCGCTGGTAGTGATGGCCGAGCACGAAGAGCCGGTCGCCGAGCGCTTCCTTGGCCCGCCGGGCCCGCTCCACCAACGTGGGGTCCGACGCCGGTGGCAGGGCACCCGGGCAGTCGACCCCCCGCTCGCTGACCGGGTCGGAGCCGGTGCCCAGCACGAACAACGAGAGCGGCGACCGGGTCGTCGGAGCCGAAGTGGTGGTCATCAGTTCAGGATACCGGCGTCGCGGTGGTCGACCCGCGGCCTAGCGGTGGGCGTAGAGGTCACGCAGCAGGGCGATCTCGGCCAGGTGGTGGATCATCTCCCGGTTGATGTGCAGCACCAGGTCCGCCAGCGGGTCCTGCTCGTGTCCCGCCTCCCCGCACGGGGCCGCCAGCTGTTCGGCGTCGAGGGCGCGGACCGCGCCGATCCAGTGCGCGTAGCCCTCGTCGAGGGCCTGCAGCGCCGGTGCGGCGGTGGCGGCGTAGGCGTAGCTCGGGTAGTCCATGGCCGGCCCGCCGAAGTGCTGCGCGTTGCGCTGGCCCAGCACCCCGACGATGAGATGGGCCAGCCGCCAGGAGATCGTCGTCACCGGTGGCGGCGACGGCTCGGGCACGGCGAAGTCGATGATGGTGTCCCCGCTGCCCACCTCCATGGCCACCCCCTGACCGCGGGGCCGCACGCTCCAGGAACCCGGGACGGGCTCCCACCCGTACTCCTCGTCGGAGAGCCCGTCGAGGCGCGGCCGCGCGTGCGCCGACCAGTGCCAGTCGAGCTGCTCGACCAGGGCGCGGGTCCAGTCGAGGGCAGCAGGTGCGCTTTCGCCGGGTTCTGGGGTGCCGGGACGGGTGGTGCCGGGGGTCATGTCGACACCATGGCACGCGGCTCGGACACCGGGTGCCTGGCAGGATGCAGCGGTGCGGGTTCTGGTCTGCTCCGACGACATCGCAGCGCTGCCGTCCGCCGTCGCCGGGCAGGCGCTCGCCGCCGGCTGGCCGCAGGCGCAGCCGGCCGTGCTGCCGGTCGGGGAGGCGGGCGCCGGCTTCGTCCGGGCCGCGGCCGACTCCGCCGGTCTGGAGCTGGTGACCGAGGCGGTCGACGGCCAGTTGATCACCGTCGCCGCCGGCCCGGCGGCCCGCGGCGGGACGCAGTTCGCCGTCGTCGGCGTGCCGGGTCCGGGGATCGGCGGCGGAGCGATCCCGTACGGGGCCAGTTCCCGGCCGCTCGGGCTGGCCCTGGCCGAGGTTCTGCAGCCACGATCCCGCGCTCGGCCGGGCACGGTCTACCTGGATCTGATCAGCGGCGACGTCCACGACGGGGGCGCCGGGCTGCTGGCCGGCCTCGGCGCGCGCGCCGACGTTCCGCTCGACGCCGGCGTCTCCGGACTGCACGACCTCGGCCGGATCGACCTCCGACCGGCCCGCTCCGCGGTGGGCGACAGCAGGCTCGTCGGCGTGCTGCCGACCGATCAGCGCGGCCGGCTGCTGCTGGGACTGCGCGGGATCACCTCGCTCCGCGGGCGGGAGGCGGGCACGGACCCGGCGCTGCTGCTGGCCACGGACGCGGCACTGGCCCGGCTGGCGTCGCTGCTCGGGGTCGAGGACGGGGAGGGGATCGGGGCCGCCGGGGGTGTGGCGCTGGCGGTGGCTGCCCTCGGCGGACGGTTGACCACCGGTCCGGAGCTCGTCTTCGACCGGGTCGCCGGCCCGGTCGATCTGGTGGTGACGGGCTGCACCTCCTACGACTTCGCCAGTCGCGGTGGCGGCGTGGTGGCCGCCGCGGCCCGGCTGGCGGAGCGGCTGCTGTGCCCCTGTCTGGTGGTCGCGGGGGAGGTGCTGATCGGTGCTCGGGAGATGCGGACGATGGGGGTCGAAGCCGCTTACCCGCTGGAGAGTGGGCCGGCCGACGTCACCGCCGATCGGCTCCGCGAGCTGGCGGTGCGGGTCGGCCGGAGCTGGCGCTGGTGACGTCGCGTTCGACGTGCGGCCGCACCGTCGGCAGCCGGCGCTGGTTGACCAGCGCGACGGCCGCCGCGATCAGGGCGCCGACGGCGGCACCGCCGAAGGACCAGGAGACGCCCGCGACGTCGATGACGATGCCGGCGATCGCGGTGCCGACCGCGGCGCCGGTGGTGTTGGAGGCCGACAGAAAGGCCTGCGCCTCGTTGAGGCGGTGAGCCGGGGCGAGGTGGTCCAGCAGACTCTGCTGCATGATCAGCACCGGGGCGATGGTCAGCCCGGTCACGAACAGCACCGGCAGCAGGATCGCCAGGTGGGAGATGCCGGCCCAGAGCAGCAGCCCGAGCAGGGCGAGGCAGACGCCGAAGACGCCGAGCAGCACGGGCACGGCGCGCCGTTCGTCGAACCCCCAGCTGCGGGCGCCGAAGCTGAGGCCGCCGATGGTGCTGCCGCCGGCGATGGCTGCGAACAAGATCCCGACCTGCTGGCTGCTGCCGAGCGTCAGGTCGGCGGTGGCGGCCATCGACGTGTCCAGCTGGCCGAAGCCGATGCTCAGCATCAACATGACCGCGAGCACGCCGGCGACCCCGGTGGCGGCCAGCGCGGTCCGCGGCCCGGTCGGCGGCTGCGCCGGGTCGTGACCCGACGCCGCCTGTTGATTCGCCGGGGTGGCGCGGCGGGCCACCCCGGTCAGGCAGTACGCGATGCCGCCCGCAGCCAGCAGTCCCGCCGTGACCAGCAGCGGCAGCACGGCCACGCCGAACAACAACAGCAGCGACAACAGCAGCGGCCCGCAGACGAAGGCGAGCTCGACGGAGGTGGCGTCCAGGGCGAAGGCGACCTTGCGCGCCGCCGGGTCGGGCAGCACGATCCGGAAGCTGGACCGCAGGGCCGGACTCAGGGCCGGGTAGCTGAGTCCGCAGCCGGCCGCCAGGGCGGCGAGAGCGGGCTCCGGCGCACCGCCGATGGTGGCGAACGCGAGCGAGCTCAACAAGGCGGCGCTGCCGATCGTGGTCGGGACCAGCACCGGGACCTGGCCGAAGCGATCCATCAGGCGGCCCCAGACCGGGGTGCCGACGGCGGCCCCGATGGCGTACGCGCCACTGACCACGCCGGCGATCCCGTAGGAGTGCCGCTCCTGCTCGACCAGGATCAAGATGCCGAGCGGGATCATCGCCAAGGTGAGCCGGGCCGTCGCCGCGGAGAGGAAGGGTCGCGAGGCCGGCCCGTGGCGCAGGAACCGGAGGTAGGCGCCGAGGCCGGTACCGAGGTGAGGTCCACTCACAGTGTTGCTTTGTCCCCCCGTCCGGGTGCCGCGTAGACTGAGTTCTCGAACCGAGCCTGTGGGTTCACACTTTGTACGGCAACTCCGCGATCCCGCTGGGAGACGATATGACGGCCACCGACCAGACCACCGTAGACGCGACGCCCGTCGCCGACGGCATCACCTTGACCGACGGCGCCGCCGGCAAGGTCGAGTCCCTGCTCAGCGCCGAAGGGCGCGACGACCTCGCGCTGCGGGTCGCCGTCCAGCCCGGCGGCTGCTCGGGGCTGCGCTACCAGCTGTTCTTCGACGAGCGCCAGCTCGACGGCGACATCGTCAAGGAGTTCGGCACGGTGCACGTGGTGACCGACCGGATGAGCGCCCCGTACCTGATGGGGGCGACCATCGACTTCGTCGACACCATCGAGCGCCAGGGCTTCACCATCGACAACCCGAACGCCACGGGATCCTGCGCCTGCGGCGACAGCTTCCACTGAGGTCACCGCTGAGCGCGACTCAGCGGCTTCGGTCCAACAGCAACGAGCACGAGGCCGGTCGAGTTTCGACCGGCCTTTCTGCTGCCCAGGTGCGCCCGGGCCGAGGTCAGCTGCCGTGGCGATGACTGTCAGTGGGCCTCGCTAGCGTGGCATCAACAGCCGCGGCAGAGAGGACGTCCCGAGATGGAGATGCGGATCGAGTTGATCACGGTTCCGGTGAGTGACCCGGATCGGGCGCGGGCGTTCTACGAGCAGGTCGGTTGGAACGTCGACCATGATCACGAGGTCAATCCCGAGCTGCGCTTCATCCAGGTCACCCCGCCCGGCTCCGCCTGCTCGATCGCCTTCGGGAAAGGCCTCACCGAAGAGCGGCCCGGCAGCATGAAGGCCATCCAGCTCGTCATCGCCGACGCCGACGCGGCCCTCGCCGATCTGCGGGAGCGGGGCGTCGAGGCCGACGGGGTGCAGGACCTCGCCTGGGGACGCTTCGTGTCCTTCGCCGACCCGGACGGGAACACCTTCACGCTGCAGCAGCTGGTGAATTACTCCGACCAGGGCTGACTCTCTAGGCTTCGTCGATGTGACGGCCCCAGGAGAGCTCCGGATCGGCATCATCGGTGGCGGCCAGCTGGCCCGGATGTGTTACGCCCCGGCCACGGCGCTGGGACTCCGGATCCGGTTGCTGGCCGAGGGTCCGGACGTGTCCGCGGCCCAGGTGTTCGCCGACGTGACGGTCGGTGACTACACCGATCCGGAGACCGTGCGCGGCTTCGCCGAAGGGTGCGACGTGATCACCTTCGACCACGAGCACGTCCCCACGGGGTTGCTGCGCGGGCTCGAGGCCGCCGGGGTGGCGGTCCGACCGGGCCCGGCGGCGTTGGTGCACGCGCAGGACAAGGCCGTGATGCGCGACCGGCTGAGCGCCGCCGGGATCCCGTGCCCGGCGTACCGGGTCGTGCCCGACCACAGCCGGCTGGTCGAGTTCGGGGCCGAGCAGGGCTGGCCGGTGATCGCGAAGACGGCACGCGGCGGCTACGACGGCAAGGGGGTCTGGCGGATCGAGGGGCCCGACCAGGCCGGCATCCCGTTCGCCGCGGCGGCCGACGGCGTGGAGGTGATCGCAGAGGAGTACGTCGACTTCCGCCGCGAGCTGAGTGCGCTGGTCGTGCGGTCCCCGTCGGGGCAGGCGGTCGCGTACCCGGTCAGTGAGTCGGTGCAGCGCGACGGCATCTGCGTGGAGACCACGACCCCCGCCCCCGATCTCGACGACGACCAGGCGATGGCCATCGAGCAGCTGGCGCTGACCGTGGCCGCGGAGCTGGGTGTCGTCGGTGTGCTGGCGGTCGAGCTGATGCAGCGTCGCGACGGGTCGGTGGTGGTCAACGAGCTGGCGATGCGACCGCACAACACCGGGCACTGGAGCATCGACGGGGCGCACACGTCGCAGTTCGAGAACCACCTCCGCGCCGTTGCGGACCTCCCGCTCGGCGATCCGGCGGCCCGCGAGCCGTGGACGGTGATGGTCAACATCCTCGGTGGCACGGTCGCGGACCTCACCTCGGCCCTGCTGCACTCGTTCGCCCGGGACTCCCGGCTGCGGGTGGAGTTGTACGGGAAGCAGGTCCGGCCCGGGCGTAAGGTCGGCCACGTCACGGCGACCGGTCGTGACCTCGACGAGGTACGACGACGAGCCCGCGAAGCCGCCGGTTATCTGATGGGGGACCCGGAATGACCACCGCAGCAACCTCGGCGGGGATCCGGGTCGGGATCGTGATGGGGTCGGACTCCGACTGGCCGGTGATGGGCGAGGCCGCGACCGCCCTCGAGGAGTTCGGGATCGGGTACGAGGCCGACGTCGTCTCCGCGCACCGGATGCCCGACGCGATGCTGAGCTACGGTCGGGAAGCCCAGCCGCGCGGCATCGAGGTGATCATCGCCGGCGCCGGCGGCGCGGCCCATCTGCCCGGCATGCTGGCCGCGGTCACCCCGCTCCCGGTGATCGGGGTGCCGGTGGCGCTGAAGCACCTGGACGGGATGGACTCGCTGCTGTCGATCGTGCAGATGCCGACCGGGGTGCCGGTGGCGACGGTCGCGATCGGCAACGCCCGCAACGCCGGGCTCCTCGCCGTCCGGATCCTCGCGGTGGGCGATCCGGCGCTCACGGCGGCGGTCACCGACTTCCAGGCCGAGCTGCGCCGGCTGGCGGAGGCCAAGGGCGAGCGGGTCCGGTCCCGATCATGACGACGGCAGAACCGGTGGGGCGACGGTGAGGATCTTCGCGGAGCTGCTGGCCGGAGTCCGGTTGCTGGGTACCGGCTTCGGCCTGGTGCTGCGGCGCCGCCGGCTGTTCTGGTTGGGGGTGATCCCGCCGTTGGTGATGTCGGCGCTGTTCGGTACCGCGTTCGTGCTGCTGGTGATCAACCTGCCCCGACTGGCCGACCGGCTGACCCCGTTCGCGGACGGGTGGGCCGCCGGAGCCGAGCAGGCCATCGAGTTCGTGGCCGGTGCGGCGCTGCTGGGCGGCAGCTCGTTGCTGATGATCGTGACGTTCACCACCTTGACGCTGGCCGTCGGGGCCCCCATCTACGACAAGATCTCCGAGCACGTCGACGCCGAGCTCGAACCGGGCCTGGCGGCGCCGCCGGAGAAGTGGACCAGCGCCATCGGCCGGAGCCTGCGCAACTCGCTGATCCTGATCGGCATCTCGGCGCTGTGCGCGCCGCTGTTCTTCGCCGCCGGCTTCATCCCGGTGGTCGGGCAGACCCTGGTGCCGGTGATCTCGGCCTGCTTCGGCGGCTGGATGCTCTGCATCGAGCTGGTCGGGTCCACCTTCGAGCGGCACGGGCGGCTGCGCCTGCGTGACCGGCGGTCGGCGATGCAACGGCACCGGGCCAAGTCCCTCGGGTTGGCGGTCCCGACCTTCCTGCTCATGAGCATCCCGATCCTCGGCACGCTGGTCTTCCCGACCGCGACCGCCGCCGGCACGCTGCTGGGCCGGGAGCTGCTCGGACTTCCCAGCCGGCCGGAGGTGCCGGCCCGCCGGTAGCGCGTCGGGTCGCTCAGCGCGGTGGGGCGGCCGTGCTCGCCCGGGCCACCAGGGTCGGGGTCGAGTCGAGGTAGGCGGCCGGCTCGGCGCCGTCCAGCACCCCGAAGAGCCGGCGACCGACGTGGGCGCCGAAACCCATCACGTCGTGGCTCATCGCCGACAGCTCCGGGTGGGTGATCTGACACAGCGCGGAGTCGTCCCAGGCCAACAGGCTCACCTGCTCGGGGACCCGGACCCCGAGCTCGGTGAGCGCCGACAGGGCGGCGACGGCCATCAGGTCGTTGTCGAACACGATCACGGTCGGAGCCGGTACGACCTCCAGCACCTGGCGGGTCGCGATCCGGCCGGCCCGCTCCGAGAAGTCGGAGTGCACGATGGTGCCCTGCAAGCCGTGTCGGGCGACGGCCCGGGTGAAGGCGCCGTCGCGGATCTGCACGTGGCTGAAGTCGGCCAGCCCGGCGATCCGGGCCAGTCGCCGGTGCCCGAGTCGGGCCAGGTGCCGGACGGCCGCGTCCATCGCGGTGGTGTCGTCGGTCCAGACCGTGGTGAAGCCGCCGGTCATCGAGGGGTCGCCGACGAAGACGGCCGGCAGGTCCAGTTTGCGCAGGGCGTCGATCCGCGGGTCCTCGACCCGGACGTCGACGACGACGACACCGTCGACCCGGCGCTCGGAGGACCACTTCGGGTAGAGCGCGAGCTCCTCCGCGAGGCCGCCGGTGACCTGGATCAACAACCCGTACTGGCGGGAGGACAACTCACTCTCCAGGCCGGCGACGAACTCCATGTAGAACGGCTCGCTGCCGAGGGTCCGGGCTTCGCGGGCCAAGATCAACCCGAAGGTGTCGGTTCGCGATCCCGAGAGCAGTCGCGCGGTGCGATTCGGAGCCCAGCCGAGCTCGTGGGCGATACCGAGGATGCGGGCCCGGGTCTGCTCCGAGACCCCCGGCCGACCGTTGAGAGCATAGGAAACGGCGCCCTTGGACACCCCCGACCTGCGCGCGATCTCGTTGATCGTGACTCGGTTCACTCCCACCGCCTCTGCCGGTCAGGACGAACGGTAGCGTATGAACTGAACCGGTTTTGGTTCCTTGCGCCAGCGTGCGCCCGAACCCCAGCACGAGGAGGAACATGTCGGACGTCGCACAGATCTCGGTCCAGCTCTACACGGTGCGCGACGCGCTCGCCGCGGACTTCGACGGCACCCTGGGCAAGATCGCCGACATCGGCTACACCCAGGTCGAGCCGTTCGCTTTCACCAAGTCGGTCGACGAGCTGGAGGCCGGTCTGGCCAAGTACGGCCTGTCCGCCCCCACCACCCACGTCGGACTGCTGAGCGGTGACCAGGAGGAGATCTTCGCGGCCGCGAAGAGACTGGGCATCTCGACGGTGATCGAGCCCGCGATCCGCGAACCGCACTGGCAGAACGAAGAGGACATCGCCGACACCGCCCGGCAGCTCAACGAGGCCGCGGAGCGTGCCGCCGAGCACGGACTGCGGGTCGGCTACCACAACCACTGGTGGGAGATCGAGCGCGAGTTCGACGGCGGCCGGCGTGGGCTCCAGGTGCTGGCCGAGCACCTGTCTCCCGAGGTGGTCCTCGAGGTCGACACGTACTGGGCCGTCGTCGGCGGCGCCGACGTGCCGGCTCTGTTGAACGCCCTGGGCGACCGCGTGGTCGCGCTGCACATCAAGGACGGCGACGGGACCCGGGACACCAAGAAGCAGGTGCCGCTCGGGTCGGGGTCGATCCCGATCTGGGACTTCGTCGCGGCCCGGCCGGACGCCCTGCAGGTCGTCGAGCTCGACGACAGCGAGGTCGACATGGTCGACGCCGTCGCCCAGAGCTTCGCCTACATCACGAAGGGGGCCTGACATGGCAGGACCGGTCGGAGTCGGCATCATCGGAGCCGGCGTCATCAGCAGCACCTACATCGAGAACCTGCAGAGCTTCCCGGACACGAACCTGCTCGCCATCGGCGACCTGATCCCGGAGAAGGCCGACCGCACAGGCGGAGAAGTACGGCATCGCGGCGGCCGGCGACTCGGCGGTGGTGCTCGACCACCCGGAGGTGGAGCTCGTCATCGACCTGACGACCCCGGACGCGCACGCCGAGGTCGCCGGTCAGGCGATCGCCGCCGGCAAGCACGTCTGGAACGAGAAGCCGCTGAGCCTCGACGTGCCGAGTGCGAGGGCCCTGCTGGCCGACGCCGAGGCCGCCGGGCTGCGGGTCGGCTGCGCGCCGGACACCTTCCTCGGCACCGCCCTGCAGGAATCCTTCCGGTTGCTGCGCAGCGGCGCGATCGGCCGGCCGCAGACCGGCCTGTTGCTGATGCAGCAGCCCGGACCGGACCGGTGGCACCCGAACCCGGCCTTCCTGTTCCAGGAGGGCGCCGGACCGGTGTTCGACATCGGGCCGTACTACCTGACCAGCATGGTGCAGATCTTCGGTCCGGCCGCGTCGGTGGCCGCGGTGGACTCGAAGTCCCGCGACACCCGGGTGATCGTCGAGGGCCCGCAGGCGGGTACGGAGTTCGACGTCACCGTGCCGTCCCAGTCGGCCGCGCTGGTGAAGTTCGCCAGCGGGCAGTCGATCACCATGCTGCTGAGCTTCGACTCGGCGGTGACCCGCACCCAGATCGAGGTCACCGGGCTCGACGGCACCATGCTCGTTCCCGACCCGAACATGTTCGAGGGTGAGATCAAGATCCGGCCGATGGGTGCCGACGCCTGGGAGACCGTGGCCGAGACGAAAGCTCTCTCTTCCCGCGGCACCGGCGCTCTGGAGATGGCCCGCGCCATCAGCGAGGGTCGCCCGCACCGGGCTCAGGGGGCGCTCGCGTTCCACGTGCTCGAGATCATGGCGGGGATCGCGGAGTCGGGGCGGACCGGGCAGTTCGTGCAGATCGAGAGCACCGTCGAACCGGCGCCGTTGCTGCCCGAGGACTGGGACCCGAAGGCCGCCACGCTCTGAGGTCGCGTCGCCGGGGCACTCAGTCCGCGGTGAGGTGCACCACGTCGTTGACGGAGCGCAGGACGGGGGCGGTGGTGAGTGCGCCCTCGTCCAGCTCGACCGGGCAGCTGACCTCGAAGGTGTGGGTCTGGCCGGCGAGCAGGGTGAGAAGTGCCGAGTCGACCCGCGCGGCGGAGTGCAGCCGGTCGGGGAACAGCGTCAGGTCCTTGATCAGGGCGCCGGCCTCGACCCGGACCGCGTAGCCCGCCTCGGTCGGCGCCACCGCCACCGTGGTGACCTCGTCGGGAGTCCCGAGGTCGAGCAGCGGGTCCTCGACGAAGTAGTCGAACGCGACCTCGCCGTGCTCGGTGGTGGCCACCAGGAACTCCGCGGCGGCCTGCTCCGGTCGGACGAGGTCCGCGTCCAGCGCCATGGTCACCGCCGAGCGGGGCTCCAGGTGGAACGGGATCCGCTGCTCGGCCAGCACCGGCGTGCCCGCTCCGGTGCCGCGGCGGCTGATCACCAGCTCACCGCTCCAGTCGGTCGCCGTGTCGTTGTGCGCGATCAGCGCCGGTGTCGGCGTACCCGACTCGTCCGGACGCGGCTGGAAGGTCAACAGCCGCTCGGCGTAGACCCGACGAAGCGCGTGCCACAGCGGCTTGCGGATGCCGGCGTAGTCGACCGCAGCCCAGGAGATCACCGGCCAGTCGTCGTTCAGCTGCCAGACGATCGTGCCCCGGTTGCGCGGGTAGAGGCTGCGGAAGTGCTCGATCCCGTACCCGACCGCCCTGGCCTGGTTCAGTGAGGTCAGCCAGTGCCAGTCGTCGATGGTGTGCTCGGGGTCGTCCCGCCAGCGGGGGAGATGATCGCCGAGTCCGCGCTCGAGCTTGGCGTTCCCGTCGGCCGCCTTCTGGTGCACCAGCAGCTGCGGCCCGTACGGATCGAGTGGCTCGTCGTGGACGACAGCGGTGAGGGTCGAGTACGCCGGCGGCCCCTGGAACCCGAACTCCGACACGAACCGGGCGTCGTAGTCGCGGTAGTGCCGGTAGTCACGCTGGTTCCAGACGTCCCAGATGTGCATCGACCCGGAGCGGGGGTCGTTGGGGTGGGCGTACTTCGACGAATGAGTACGGGCTGCCAGGGCTGTAGGGCGTGCGCGGGTCCAGCTCGGCGACGATCGCCGGCAACAGCTCGGTGTAGTAGCCGTCCCCCCAGCTGCGGCCGGCCAGCGGCTCGCGCCAACCCCACTCGACGTAGCCCCAGATGTTCTCGTTGTTGCCGTTCCACAGCACCAGGCTCGGCCGCGCCGACAACCGGGTCACGGCTTCCCGCGCCTCGGCTGTCACCTCCCCGAGCAGCGGCTCCTCCTCGGCGTACGCGGCGCAGGCGAACAGGAAGTCCTGCCAGACCAGGACCCCGAGCTCGTCGCAGACCTCGTAGAACTCGTCCGCCTCGTACAGCCCGCCGCCCCAGATCCGCAGCAGGTTCATCCCCGCATCGACGGCGTCGGTGACCGCCAGCCGATAGCGATCGGCGGTCATCGTCGTCAGCAGGGCGTCGTCGGGGATCCAGTTGGCACCCTTGACGAAGACCGGCTCGTCGTTGACGAGCAGGGTGAACTCGGTGCCGAAGGCGTCGGGATCGGTGCGCAGCTCGGCGGTACGAAATCCCACCCGGCCCTGCCACTCGTCATCGCCGACCCGCACGGTGACGGGGTAGCGGTACTGCTCGCCGTAGCCGCGCGGCCACCAGCGGCGCACGTCGGACACCAGGACCGTGGCCCGGGCGTGCGTCGTGTCCGGGGTGACGACCGCGGTGGCGGTCTGCCCGGCGATCGTCACCACCAGCTCCACCGGCCCGTCCGGATCAGCACGCCCGGCGGGCGGATCGGGGGCCCACTGCAGATCGACGTGGGCCTCGAGGAGCCCGTCGGCACCGTCCAGCAGTGCCAGCGGCCGGACCGAGGCGATCCGGACCGAGCTCCACGACTCGATCCCGATGGCGCGCCAGATGCCCACGCCGGCGATGTCGATGCCCCAGTCCCAGCCGAAGCCCGCCGCCATCTTGCGGATGGCGTTGAACGGGTGCGGATAGGCCCGCGGCCGGTCGCCGAGCTCCTCGCTCGCGCGCTGCGCCGCAGTCACCGGTCCCTCGAAGGCCACCGACACCGTGTTCCGGCCCGCCGTCAGCAGCTCGGTCACATCAAAGCGGTAGCTCCGGTGCTGATTCGCCGTCCGGCCCACCACGACGTCGTTGATCCGCACCGTCGCAACGGTGTCGAGTCCGGCCGCCACCAGATCCTGGCGGTCCTCGCCGTGAGGCGTCCAGTCGAACTCTGCCTCGTAGATCCAGTCCGTCCGGCCGATCCAGGCCAACTCGGTCTCGTTGGCGCCGTCGAAGGGATCGGGAATGTGGCCGGCGGTCCGGAGGTCGGCCACCACCTCACCCGGCACGGTGGCCGGCTGCGGGTCGCTCAGTGCTGTCCGGCCCTGGGGGAGCGGGCTGGTGGCGCGGACCGTCCAGCGAACTCCGGCGTCGGTTCCCAGGTCGAATCTCATCCCCGGAAGGCTACTTGACCGGTTAAGTTGGGCCGGGTCGGGGTCGGTCGGATGGATAGGCTGTCGAGATGACCGACGCCTCGACCCTGTACACGCTCAGTGAGGAGCACCGCGCCTTCCGCGAAGCCGTACGGGAGGTGTGCGACCGACAAGGTGGCGCCGCACGCGGCCGAGGCCGACGAGCTGGGTGAGTTCCCCAAAGCGTCGTTCGAGGCACTGCGTGCCGCTGACTTCCACGCCCCGCACGTGCCGGAGCAGTACGAGGGGGTCGGGGCCGACGCCTTGGCCACGGTGATCGTGATCGAGGAGATCGCCCGCGCCTGCGCGGCGTCCTCGTTGATCCCGGCGGTGAACAAGCTCGCCACCCTGCCCTGGCTGCTGGCCGGGAGCGAGGAGCTCAAGGCGACCTACCTGCCGGCGATCGCCCGTGGCGACGCGATGGCGTCCTACTGCCTGTCCGAGCCCGAGGCGGGATCCGACGCGGTGAGCATGCAGACCCGGGCCACGCCCGACGGGGACCACTGGGTGCTGAACGGGGTCAAGCGCTGGATCACCAACGCCGGCGTCTCGCGGTACTACACGGTCTTCGCCGTCACCGATCCCGGTGCCCGCTCGCGAGGGATCAGCGCCTTCGTCGTGGACTCCGCGGACGACGGCGTCAGCTTCGGCGCCCCCGAGAAGAAGCTCGGCATCAAGGGTTCACCGACCCGCGAGGTCTACCTCGACGGAGTGCGGATCCCCGGCGACCGGATCATCGGCGACCCCGGGACCGGGTTCGCGACCGCCATGCGCACCCTCGACCACACCCGGGTCACCATCGCCGCGCAGGCGGTCGGGATCGCCCAGGGTGCGCTCGATTTCGCCCTCGGGTACGTGCAGGAACGCAAGCAGTTCGGCAAGGCCCTCGCGGAGTTCCAGGGGCTGCAGTTCATGCTGGCCGACATGGGCATGAAGCTGGAGGCCGCTCGCCAGCTCACCTACACCGCCGCGGCCAAGTCCGAGCGTGGCGACGCCGATCTCACCTACTTCGGCGCCGCCGCCAAGTGCTTCGCCTCCGACGTGGCGATGGAGGTCACCACCGACGCCGTGCAGCTGCTGGGCGGCTACGGCTACACCCGCGACTACCCGGTGGAACGGATGATGCGGGACGCCAAGATCACCCAGATCTACGAGGGCACCAACCAGGTCCAGCGGATCGTGATGGCGCGCCAGCTGTTGGCCGGTCTACCCGGCTGAGGCTCGATCCCTGAGCCTGTCGAAGGGGCCCATCCAGGATCACCCCGGGCGGCCCTCTGACGAGCTCAGCGGCAATCGACCAATCAGCGGATTCGCTTCACCACCCCTGCCGATCCGCCACCGCGACGGGTCGGCTCGGCCGCCGCCAGCACCAGACCGCCGCGGTAGAACTCCAAGGCGGCGACGGCTCCGATCTCGGCGTTCAGCGTCAGGGAGTCCCCGTCGGACTGCAGCACGTACCCGCGCGCCTCCAGACCCACCCGGTAGCGGTCGAGGAACGCCGGCTCCGCCGTCACGGTCGCCGTGTTGCGTTGCGAGGCACGCGGTGCGGCGACCGCCTGCGGCAGCGTCATCCCGAGGTCGATCCGGTTCACCAGCGTCTGCAGCACCGTGGTGATGATCGTCGAGCCGCCCGGGGACCCGACGGCCAGCACCGGCCGGCCGTTGCGCAGCACGATGGTCGGCGACATCGAGGACCGCGGTCGCTTGCCGGGCTGGATGCGGTTCGCCTCGGCGGCGTCGTTCGCGGTGCCGTAGGTGAAGTCGGTCAGCTCGTTGTTCAACAGGAACCCGCGGTTCGGCACGACGATGCCCGCGCCGCCGGTCTGCTCGATGGTGAGCGTGTAGGAGACGACGTTGCCCCAGCGGTCGGAGGTCACCAGGTGGGTGGTCGACTTGCCGTTGTCCAGGCCGCTGACCGCCGGCGCCGGTGTGCAACCCGTCGCATTCACGTCGCCGGGCGCCGTTGGCGTCGGTAGGGCGGTCCGGTCGTCGATCTTGCACGCCCGGTTGTCCGCGAACCGTTGCGACAACAGCTTCTTGGTCGGCACGTCGACGAACGCCGGGTCACCGAGGTACTTGCCGCGGTCCGCGAACGCCAGCGCCGACGCGTCGAGGTAGTAGTGCAGGGCCTGCTCGGTGTTGGCCGCCGTGTTGCCGCGCAGCCGGTAGTTCTCCAGGATGTTCAGCGCTTCACCGACTGTGGTGCCGCCGCTGGAGGACGGCGCCATCCCGTACACCTCGAGCCCGCGGTAGTCGATCTTGGTCGGCTGCTGCTTCAGGGCCCGGTAGCTGCGCAGGTCCGCCATCGTCATCGTGCCCGGGTAGACCGGGAGCGTCGCGGTACCGGTCTTCGGCGGGTTCTGCACGGTCGCCACGATGTCGCGGCCGATCGCGCCGTCGTACAGCTCGTCGACGCCGCGGCGCGCGAGCTGGGCGTAGGTCCGCGCCAGTGCCCGGTTCCGGAACACCGACCCGACCGCCGGCAGCTGGCCGTTCGGCAGGTAGAGCGCCGCTGTGCTGGGGATCTGCGCGAACCGCGTCTGGTTCTGCTCGGTCTGCGACCGGAAGGTCGCGTCGACCTCGAAGCCGTTCCAGGCCACGTCGATCGCCGGGGCGAGATTCTGCGCCAGCGAGTTGCGACCCCAGCGGCGCAGGGCGTCGTCCCACGTGGCCGGCGTCCCCGGCACGCCGACCGAGCGGCCGCTCGTGACCAGGTCGTTGAACGGCAGGGCCTTGCCGGCCGCGTCGACGAAGTCCGCCGCCATGATCCCCCGCGGTGCGGTCTCGCGGCCGTCGATGGTCTGCACCCGCTTCGACTTCGCGTCGTAGTAGACGAAGTAGCCGCCGCCGCCGATGCCCGCGGAGTACGGTTCAGTCACGCCGAGCACCGCCGCCGTCGCCACCGCCGCGTCCACGGCGTTGCCGCCCTGGCGAAGCACCTTCAGGCCCGCCGCCGTCGCCTCCGGATCCACGCTCGAGACGGCACCGCCGTAGCCGACGGCCGTCGGCACCTTCGTGGTGTGGAACGTCCGTGCTGCGGCCCGGGGGTCCGTCGGCCCGGCCTGCGCCGGGCTGGCGACCGGGGCGAGAAGGGCGGCGGTCAGTCCGAGCGAGGCGAGTCCGACGAGCAGACCGCGGGCGGCATGGGATTGACGAGGCATCGGGGGGAGTCTCCTTGTCGACGAGTTCCTCAGTCCTAACCTCTACCGCACGAACTTGTCCAGGGCCGCGGTGTCGCCGCGGGCGATGTCGGCGAACATCTCGTCGGCCCGGTCGTCGTCCCAGAGCACCGCGGAACCGGCCGGGGTGGAAGCGTCGGGATCGGAGATCGGCACCGTCAGCGTCAGCCCGCCGGCGCCGGAGACCTGCCGCATCCCGTTCGCGAAGGTGACCATCTCGAGGAACGTCGTGTCCTGTCCGATGGTGATGGCCTGCGCGGTCGACATGGAGACGTTGAAGTACCGCACCGGGTTGAGGATCGTCAACGGCGAAGCCGCCTCCTTGGCCACCGCGGCGAGCATCTGGCGCTGCCGCTCCACCCGGCCGAGGTCGCCGCGCGGATCGGCCTTGCGCATCCGGACGTAGCCGAGGGCGTTCGCGCCGTCGAGGTTCTGACAGCCCGCCGGCAGATCGAGGTTGGAGTCACGGTCCTTGATCGGCTTCGGGAGGCACATCGAGATGCCGCCGAGGGCGTCGATCACGTGCACGAAGCCGCCGAAGCCGATCTCGGTGTAGCCGTCGATCCGCAGCCCCGTGTTCTGCTCGACGGTCTGCACCAGCAGCTGCGGGCCGCCGAAGGCGTACGCGGCGTTGATCTTGTTCTTGCCGCGGCCGGGGATCGGGACGTAGGAGTCGCGCGGGATGGAGATCAGCGCCGGCCGGCCGCCGGCCGGCACGTAGAGCAGCATGATCGTGTCGGTCCGTTGTCCGCTCCCGTTGCCGGCGCGGATCCGGTCCTGGTCCTCCTTGGTGAGTCCCTCGCGGGAGTCCGAGCCGACCAGCAGGAACGTGGTGCCGGGCTGGTCCGCGGGGCGCTCGCCGTCGGGTGCGGCGTCGACCCGGGCGATCTGGGTCCAGGCGATGACCGGCACGGCGACGAGCCAGAGCAGCACGACCGCGAGCACGATCCCGATCACGGTGAGGGTGGTCTTGGCCGGCGATCGCCGTTTCGGCGGCTTCGGCGGACGAACCGGTGGCGGTGCGCCCGGTCCGCCGGGTCCCGCGGGCCCTCCGGGACCCTGCGCCCCCGGTTGCGGACCCCACCCCGGTTGCGGTGCCGGCAGTGGCGCCGCCTGGTGTTGCTGCGGTGCGGCGGGTCGCGGTGCCGGCTGCTGGGGAGTCCAGCCGGCCGGGTCGACCACGGGCTCGGGTCGGGTGGGTGGTCCGCCCGGATCGGGGCCGGTGCGCGGATCGAAGCTGGGCAGGACCTTCGTGGGCTCGGGCTCGGCAGCGGGACGCTGCCGGCCGTACAGCCAGTTCAGATCGTCATCGCCGCCCGACGCCATGAACGAGAAGCGTACCCGTCAGAAAGCGTCCGCACCTCGGCGTGCCTCGGCGATCGAGGCCCGCCCCGGCGACATACTGACGGAGATTTCGCTGCCAAACCTTCCCCTTCGAAAGGCGTCGGAGTGCCCAACTGCGTCGCGAGAAGTGAGCGGATCCAGCTGCGTCGGGCGTTGAGCTATCTCGGCATGACCCTGCTGCTGCCTGGATCCACCCAGATCCGCGCCGGTAACCGCATCGTCGGCCGGATCGCCCTGACCATCTGGGCGCTGCTCTGGGTGACCGCGTTCGGCGTCGGGATCTTCGCCCTGGTGGCTCGCGGTGCCGCGATCTCCGCGTTCACCAACGACACGGTGCTCCGGGTCGTCCAGATCGGGCTGATCGTGCTGGCGATCGGCTGGGGTGCCCTGCTCGTGGACGCGTTCCGACTGGCTCGCCCGCCGGAGCTGGCCCGGCGTCACCGCCTCGGCTTCGCCGTTCTCAACCTCGGTCTCGTGCTGGCCGTGGTGGGCGGGTTGGTGGCATCGGCCACCATCGTCGACACCCAGCGCGACTTCGTCGCCTCGGTCTTCTCGGGCGGCGGCGACACCAAGGCCAAGGCCGGCCGGTACAACATCTTGCTGATGGGCGGCGACGCCGACACCGGCCGCCCGGGTCTGCGGCCCGACAGCATGACGGTGGCGAGCATCAACGAGGAGACCGGGCGGACGGTGCTGATCAGCCTGCCGCGCAACATGCAGAAGGTGCCCTTCCCCGAGGGGTCTCCGCTGCGGGACAAGTTCCCCAAGGGCTTCGACTGCCCCGAGTTCGGTTGCATGCTGAACGCGGTCTACACCTACGCCACCGAGCACAAGAACCTGTACCCCGGAGTCAAGGACCCCGGTGCCCGCGCCACCCAGGAGGCGGTCGAGGGAGCCACCGGGCTGAAGATCAACTACTACGTGTTGATCGACATCAAGGGTTTCCGGCAGCTCGTCGACGCGGTCGGCGGGATCACCCTCGACATCAACCGCCGGGTACCGATCGGCGGCGGCGGCAGCCCGGTGTCCGGTTGGATCGAAGCCGGGCAGAACGTGCACCTGGACGGCTTCCACGCCCTCTGGTTCGCCCGGTCCCGGCACGACTCCAGCGACTACGCCCGGATGGCCCGGCAGAAGTGCGTGATGAACGCCATGCTGAACCAGCTCGACCCGATGACCGTGCTGACCAACTTCAACAAGATCGCCTCGGCCGGCAAGCGCATCCTGGGCACCAACATCCCGGCGTCGGTGATCAACCAGTTGATCGAGCTCAGCGCCAAGGCCCGGAAGAAGCCGGTGAGCTCGCTGGCCATGGTGCCGCCGTTGATCATGCCCGGCCATCCCGACTTCGCCAAGGCGCACAAGCTGGTCGCCAAGAAGATCGCCGCCTCGGAGGCGATGGATGCGCCGAAGGAGAAGAAGGTGCAGCCATCGACCGGTGCCAGCCCGAGTGCGACGGCCAAGAAGTCGGCGAAGCCGAAGCAGGTGAAGCCCGCCGACCCGAACGCAGGTGCCGACACCGACGACCTCGAGAGCGTCTGCTCGGCTTGATGGGGCTCGAGCGTGGCTGACGCCGGCTGGCCCGGGGTCAGCGTCGTGATGCCGGTCCGGAACGAGGAGCAGCACCTGGCCGCGTCCGTGGCCGGCGTCCTCGCCCAGGACTATCCGGGTGAGGTCGAGGTCGTGATGGCGCTCGGGCCCAGCACGGACCGCACTGCGGCGATCGCGGCCGAGCTGGCCGCCGCCGACGACCGGATCCGGGTCGTGGAGAACCCGGTCGGCAAGACGCCGCAGGCACTCAACCTCGCCATCGCGGCGAGCCGGTTCGACATCGTGGTGCGGGTGGACGGACACGGCGAACTCGCGCCGGGCTACGTCCGCCGCGCGGTGGAGCTGCTGGACGAGACCGGTGCGGCCAACGTCGGCGGGATCATGGACGCCCAGGGCGTGACGGCGTTCGAGCGTGCGGTGGCGCACGCCTACACCACCCGACTCGGCCTGGGTGGCTCCGCCTTCCACCTCGGCGACGTCCCGGCGGGCCCGGCGGAGACGGTGTTCCTCGGCGTCTTCCGCAAGTCCGCGCTGCGGCTGGTGGGCGGGTTCGACGACTCGATGTGGCGGGCCCAGGACTGGGAGCTCAACTACCGGCTCCGCCGGGCGGGTCAGCTGGTCTGGTTCTCACCGGAGCTGCGGGTCACCTACCGCCCCCGGTCAACTGTCGCCGCGCTGGCGAAGCAGATGTTCGAGACCGGTCGCTGGCGACGCGAGGTGGTCCGGCGGCACCCCGACACGGCCAGCGTGCGCTACCTGGCGCCACCGCTGACGGTGACCGCGATCGGCCTGGGTACGGTGCTGGCCGTGATCGGTCGTCTTTCCGGGAGGCAGGCGCTGAGTCGCCTGGGGCTGTTGCCCGCGACCGGCTACGCCACGCTGATCCTGGCCGGCAGCGTGACCACCGGGCCCACCCTGCCCACCCGGGTCCGCGCCTGGCTGCCGGTCGTGCTGATCGTCACCCACCTGAGTTGGGGAACCGGCTTCCTGGTCGGGCTGCCACGTGAGCGGTCCTGAGGAACCGGCCGGATCGCCGAACCTGGCCGAGAGCGTCCGGCTCGCCGAGGCGGACGCCGGCACGGCCCCGTGGCGGGACTGGGGTCCGTACCTGTCGGAACGGGCCTGGGGGACGGTCCGGGAGGACTACAGCGCCGACGGTGATGCCTGGAACTTCTTCCCCCACGATCACGCGCGTTCCCGGGTCTACCGGTGGAACGAGGACGGGATGGCCGGCTTCTGTGACGAGACCCAGAACTGGTGCCTCGCGCTGGCGCTGTGGAACGGGGTGGACCCGATCCTCAAGGAGCGGATGTTCGGTCTCACCGGACCGCAGGGCAATCACGGCGAGGACGTCAAGGAGTACTGGTGGTACCGCGACGGGACCCCCACGCACTCCTGGAACAGCTGGCGCTACCACTATCCGCAGCAGGAGTACCCGTATTCGGACCTGATCGCGGAGAACGCGCGCCGAGGCAAGCACGACCCCGAGTACGAGCTGCTCGACACCGGCATCTTCGCCGACGACAGATACTGGGCCGTCACGGTCGACTACGCCAAGGCCGCGCCGCGGGACCTGCTGATGAACATCAGCGTCACCAACGCCGGTCCGGAGCCGGCGACGCTGCATGTGCTGCCGACCCTGTGGTTCCGCAACACCTGGTCCTGGGAGTACGCCGATCACCCCCGACCCTCGATGCGGCTCGGCGCGGGCCGGATCATCGCCGACCACTCCCGATCGGGTCCGCTGGTGCTGGTCGGGGACGGGGCGCCGGAAGCCCTGTTCTGTGAGAACGAGAACAACACGGAGCGGTTGTTCGGGGTGGCCAACGCCACGGCGTACCCGAAGGACGGCATCAACGACCACGTGATCAACAAGGCGGCGACCGTCAACCCCGAGCACCACGGCACGAAGGCGGCGCTGCACTACACCGTCACCGTGGCGCCCGGAGCGACGACGCGGATCCGGGTCCGGCTGGTCGGCGTCCCGCACCCGGCGCTGGACGCCGACCCCGGCGAGGTCGGTGCCGCGCCGATCGACCTCGCCGCCGAGTTCGACGCGGTGCTGGCCGCCCGGCGGTCCGAGGCCGATGCCTTCTACGAGGCGGTGATCCCGCGCGATCCGGCCGGCGAGGAGTACCGGGTGGCGCGGCAGGCCTTCGCCGGTCTGCTGTGGGGCAAGCAGTTCTACCACTACGACGTGACCCGGTGGCTGGCCGGCGATCCCGGGCAGCCGGCACCGCCGCCGGGCCGCGGCGCCATCCGCAACGGCCGCTGGCGGCACCTCGACAACCACGACGTGATCTTGATGCCGGACCCGTGGGAGTACCCCTGGTACGCGGCCTGGGACCTGGCCTTCCACTGCGTCACCCTGGCCCACATCGACCCCCGGTTCGCCAAGGACCAGTTGATCTTGCTGTTGCGGGAGTGGTACCTGCACCCCGACGGCCAGCTCCCCGCGTACGAGTGGAACTTCTCCGACGTCAACCCGCCGGTGCACGCCTGGGCGGCCATCCGGGTCTTCGAGATCGACGGCCGGACCGACTTCACGTTCCTGGCCCGGATCTTCCACAAGCTGCTGATCAACTTCACCTGGTGGGTCAACAGCTTGGATCGCGAGCAGCACAACCTGTTCGCGGGCGGGTTCCTGGGGTTGGACAACATCGCCCCGCTCGATCGTTCCGCCCTGCCGCCGTCGGTGGGCGTGCTGGAGCAGGCCGACGCCACGGCCTGGATGGCCATGTACGCCCTCGATCTGCTGGACATCGCGCTGCGACTGGCCCGGCACGACCGGGCGTACGAGGACGTGGCGACCAAGTTCTTCGAGCACTTCCTCGCCATCGCCGGTGCGGTCAACTCCGGCATCATGTGGGACGACGAGGACGCGTACTACTACGACGTGCTGCACCGCAGCGACGGCACCGACGTGCCGATCAAGGTGAAGTCCCTCGTCGGGCTGATCCCGCTGCGCGCCGCACTGACCTACGACGTCGCGGTGGATGCCAGTGCGCTGCCGGACTTCGCCGCCCGGGCCAGCTGGTACATCGCGAACCACCCCGACTACCTGCAGCTGTTCCACCGCCGTGATGTCAAGGGCGTCCGGCACCGACTGCTCGCCCTGATCCCGCCCGAACGGCTCGCCCGGCTGCTGGGGCACGTCTTCGACGAGTCGGGGCTGCTGTCGCCGTACGGGATCCGCTCGATCTCGGCCTGGCACCGCGAGCACCCCTTCACGATCGTGGTCGGTGCCGCCGAGGCCACCGTCGACTACGAGCCGGCCGAGTCGACCTCGGCGATGTTCGGCGGGAACTCCAACTGGCGCGGACCGATCTGGATGCCGCTCAACGTGCTGCTGGTGGAGGCGTTGCGCGACTACGACCGGTTCGACCCGGGCGAGCTGACCATCGAGTACCCGACCGGATCAGGGCAGCGGCGGGCGCTGCGGGAGACGGCCGACGACATCGCCCGCCGGTTGACGTCGATGTTCCTGCCCGATCCGCACGGGCAACGGCCGGCCGACGGCGGCTCCGCGCTGTCGGCGACCGACCCGCGCTGGCGGGACAACATCACGTTCTACGAGTACTTTCACGGTGACACCGGAGCCGGCCTCGGCGCCTCGCATCAGACCGGGTGGACCGCCCTGGTGGCGCACCTGATCCTCACCACTCCGGCGATTTGACACTATGTCCTAACAAACTGTTGACTAAGGTCCGGTCCAGCCCCTAGATTCCAGGTGGCGGCCGGCTGACGACACCGCGGAGGAGATCAGATGAGTGGCCTCGACGTCTTGACCTTCGGACGCAGCGGGGTGGACATCTACCCGCAGCAGATCGGGGTCGGCCTCGAGGACGTGTCGAGCTTCGGGAAGTACCTCGGCGGCACCACGGCCAACGTGGCCGTCGCAGCCGCGCGGCTCGGCGAGCGGACCGCGATCATCACCGGCGTCGGGGACGACCCCTTCGGCCGGTACGTGCGGCGGGAACTGCGCCGACTGGGCGTCGACGACCGGCACGTGGTGGTGAACACCGAGTACCCGACCCCGGTCACCTTCTGCGAGATCTTTCCCCCCGACGACTTCCCATTGTGGTTCTATCGCCGCCCGACCGCGCCGGACCTGCAGATCAAGCCGACCGACATCGACTTCGACGCCGTCCGGGACACCCGGCTGATGTGGCTGTCGGTGTCCGGCTTGAGCGAGGAGCCGAGCCGCGCCTCGCACTTCGCCGTGCTGGAGGCGCGCGAGCGGCGCAGCTTCACCGCCCTCGACCTCGACTACCGCCCGATGTTCTGGGAGACGGCCGAGCACGCCACCGAGCAGGTGCGCAAGGCCCTGCCGTACGTGACGGTTGCGGTCGGCAACCGGGAGGAGTGCCAGGTCGCCGTGGGCGAGACGGAGCCCAGAACGCGCCGCCGACGCGCTGCTCGATGCCGGGGTGCAGCTGGCGGTGGTGAAGCAGGGGCCGAAGGGGGTGCTGGCGAAGACCCGGACGGAACGGGTCGAGGTGCCGCCGATCCCGATCGAGCCGATGAACGGATTGGGAGCCGGCGACGGGTTCGGCGGCTCGCTCTGCCACGGGTTGCTGTCCGGCTGGCCGCTGGAGCAGGTGCTGCGCCGGGCCAACGCCGCCGGTGCGATCGTGGCGTCCCGGCTGGAGTGCTCGACCGCGATGCCGACCAGCGCCGAGATCGACCAGCTGCTGGCGGACGACGACGTCAACGCCGCCGCCCGCGGCGGAGCGGGTGGCCCGATGACCACGACAGTCCTGACCGAGGCGGCGCCGTCGAGCAGTCGGTTCGTCGACTCCGTCGCCGAGATCACCGAGGTGCGGATGCGCGAACCCGAGCGGATCGCGGAGCTCCTGCAGAGCCGCCGCCGCCGACCGCTGTGTCCACCGGACGGCAAGTTGATGATCGTGGCCTGCGACCACCCGGCCCGCGGTGCCCTGACCGCCGGCGGTCGGCCGCAGGCGATGGGGGACCGGACCGAGCTGCTCGGCCGGCTCGTCGAGGCGCTGGCCCGACCCGGTGTCGACGGTCTGCTCGCCACGGCCGACATCGCCGAGGACCTGCTGCTGCTCGGAGCCCTGGAGGACAAGGTCGTCTTCGCCTCGATCAACCGCGGCGGCCTGGCCGGCTCGGTGTTCGAGATCGACGACCGGCCCACCAGCTACGACGTGCCGGGAGTGCGCGAGTCCGGCTTCGACGGGGCCAAGATGCTGGTCCGGATCGACCTCGACGACCCCAGCACCGTCCGGACGCTGGAGTCGTGCGCGGCGGCGGTCAGCGCGCTCAACCGGGACAAGCTCGTCGCGATGGTGGAGCCCTTCATGTCCAGCCGGGTCAACGGCAAGATCGTCAACGACCTCAGCGCGGACGCGGTCGTCACCTCTGTGCACATCGCCCAGGGTCTCGGCTCCTCCAGCGCGTACACCTGGATGAAGCTGCCGGTGGTGCCGGAGATGGAACGGGTGATGAGCGCGACGACGCTGCCGACGCTGCTCTTGGGCGGTGATCCGTCGGCCGCGCCGGAGGAGACCTACGCCTCCTGGCGGGACGCCCTGGCACTGCCGTCGGTGCGTGGTCTCGTCGTCGGCCGGACGATGTTGTATCCGCCGGGCGATGACGTCGCCGGCGCCGTCGACACCGCGGTCTCACTCGTCCGGGGCGGGAGCGCGCAGTGACCGAGCACGAGACCGACGTGACCCCGGAGTCGGCGGGCTGGGGTTTCACCGGACTGCGGATCCTCGCTCTCGGTTCCGGCAAGACCGACGAGTTCGACACCGGAGCCGACGAGATGATCGTGCTGCCGTTGGCCGGCGGCGCCGACCTCACCGCCGACGACCAGAGCCACACCCTCCACGGCCGGGCCGACGTCTTCGCCGGACCGACCGACGCCCTCTTCGTCCCGCCGCAGACCAGCGTCGCCATCACCTCGGCGGCGGGTGGCCGGTTCGCCCTGTGCGCGGCCCGGACCGACCAGATGTTCCCCATCCGCTACCTGCCGGCTCCGGAGGTAGCCGGTCGAGCTGCGCGGTGCGGGCCAGTGCAGCCGTCAGGTCCGCAACTTCGGCACACCCGACGCCCTGGCCGCGGGCGCGATCATCGCCTGCGAGGTGATCACGCCGGGCGGCAACTGGTCCTCCTACCCGGCGCACAAGCACGACGCGGCGAGTGAGCACGAGAGTGAGCTGGAGGAGATCTACTACTTCGAGATCGCCGCCGGACCGAACGGGGAACCCGGACTGGGCTACTTCCGCACCTCGTCCTCGCCGGGTCACGAGATCGACATCTTGGCGGAGGTCCGGGACCGCGACACGGTCCTCGTGCCGTACGGCTGGCACGGTCCCGCCATGGCCGCACCCGGCTTCGACATGTACTACCTGAACGTGATGGCCGGGCCCGGCGCCGAACGGGCCTGGAAGATCACCGACCACCCCGAGCAGGCCTTCGTGCGTGGCACCTGGGCCGACCAGGCCGTCGACCCCCGACTGACCGGAGCGGAGCACCGATCATGACTGAGACGATCACCTTGACCGTGGCCCAGGCGACGGTCAAGTTCCTCAGCAGCCAGTACAGCGAGTCCGACGGTGAGGAGCAGAAGCTCTTCGCCGGCTGCCTGGGCATCTTCGGTCACGGCAACGTGGCCGGTCTCGGGCAGGCCCTGCTGCAGGCCGAGCTGGCGGATCCGGGCGCCCTGCCGTACGTGCTGGGACGCAACGAGCAGGCGATGGTGCACACCGCCGTGGCCTACGCGCGGATGAAGGACCGCAAGCAGACCTGGGCGGTCAGCACCAGCGTCGGTCCGGGCGCCACCAACCTGGTGACGGGGGCCGCGCTGGCCACCATCAACCGGTTGCCGGTGCTGCTGCTGCCGGCGGACACCTTCGCCGACCGGGCCGCCTCGCCGTTGCTTCAGGAGCTCGAGCTACCCGACTCCGGGGACGTCACCGTCAACGACGCCTTCCGGCCGGTGTCGCGCTACTTCGACCGGATCTGGCGGCCCGAGCAGCTACCGGCGGCGCTGTTGGCGGCGATGCGCGTGCTCACCGACCCGGCCGAGACCGGGGCGGTGACACTCTGCTTCCCGCAGGACGTGCAGGCGGAGGCATTCGACTGGCCGGTTGCCCTCTTCGACAAGCGCGTCTGGCACATCGCCCGCCCGCTGCCGGAGCGGAGGGTGCTGGAGCGAGCCGCGGAGCTGATCAGGTCGGCGGAGCGGCCGCTGATCGTCGCCGGCGGCGGCGTGCACTACTCAGGCGCCACGACGGAGCTGGCCCGGTTCTGCGAGGCGACCGGCATCCCGGTCGGCCAGAGCCAGGCCGGCAAGGGGACCTTGACCTACGACCACCCGCAGTGCCTGGGGGCGATCGGTTCGACCGGGACGACCGCGGCGAACGCCATCGCCCGCGAGGCCGACGTCGTGATCGGGATCGGCACCCGCTACTCCGACTTCACCACCGCGAGCCGGACGGCGTTCCAGGACCCCGGCGTGCGGTTCGTCAACATCAACGTGGCCGGTTCGGACGCGGTGAAGCACGCCGGACTGAGCGTCGTCGCCGACGCCCGCGAGGCCCTCGAGGCACTGCTGCCGCTGCTCGACGGCTACGCCGTCGACGAGGGGTACGCCGAGCAGATCGCGCGACTCGACCGGGAGTGGGAGGACACCGTGCAGTCGGTGTACGTGCCCGCCAGCCCGAACGCCGGAGCGGGCGGCCTGCTCACCCAGAGCGAGGTGATCGGCCTCGTGAACGAGCTGTCCGACCCCCGCGATGTAGTGGTCTGCGCGGCCGGCTCGATGCCGGGCGACCTGCACAAGTTGTGGCGGACCCGGGACCCGAAGGGCTACCACGTCGAGTACGGCTACTCGTGCATGGGGTACGAGGTGGCCGGTGGGCTCGGTGTCCGGCTCGCCTGCCCGGACCGGGACGTGTTCGTGATGGTGGGCGACGGGTCGTACCTGATGATGGCCACCGAGCTCGCCACGGCGGTCCAGGAGGACATCAAGATCATCACCGTGCTGGTCCAGAACCACGGCTTCGCCTCGATCGGCTCCTTGTCGGAGTCGCTGGGCTCGCAACGGTTCGGGACGGCGTACCGCAGACGGAACGCCGCCAGCGGTCGACTGGACGGGGCCAAGCTGCCGATCGACCTGGCCGCGAACGCCGCCAGCTTCGGGTTGGAGGTGATCAAGGTCTCGACCGGTGCCGAGTTCGCCGACGCGGTCAAGACGGCCAAGGCCGCCGACGGCCCGATCGTGATCTACGTCGAGACCGACCCGCTGATCAGCGCCCCCGACTCCGACTCGTGGTGGGACGTCCCCGTCAGCGCGGTCTCCGACCTCGAGTCGACCCGCTCCGCCCGCGCCACCTACGAGCAGCACAAAGCGACCCAGAAGCTGTTCCTCTGACCCGTCTCGTCCAGCCAGAAAGGACTTCCGTGTCCACAATCACCCTCGGTACGGCCCCGGACTCCTGGGGCGTCTGGTTCCCCAGTGATCCCGAGCAGGTCGCCGCCGACCGCTTCCTCGACGAGGTCGCCGAAGCGGGCTACGAGTGGATCGAGCTCGGGCCGTACGGCTATCTGCCGAGCGATCCGGCCGAGCTCGAGGACCAGCTGTCCGCCCGCGGGCTGAAGGTGCTGGCCGGAACGGTCTTCGAGCACCTGCACCGGCCCGACTCCTGGGACGCGGTGTGGAACCAGGTCACGAACGTGGCCGCCCTCACCTCGGCCCTGGGCGGCAAGCACATCGTGGTGATCCCGGACGTCTGGCGGCACCACAAGACCGGAGAACCGGTGGAGGACCGCGAGCTCCGCGACGACCAGTGGCAGCAGCTGACCTCCGGCATGGACGAGCTCGGCCGGCGGATCCGGGAGGAGTACGGCCTGGCCGTGCAGTTCCACAGCCACGCCGACAGCCACGTCGGGTACCAGCCCGACATCGAGCGCTTCGTCGAGTCCACCGACCCGGCTCACGTGAACCTCTGCTTCGACACCGGCCACATCGCCTACTACGGCGGCGACTGCCTCGAGCTGATCGCCAAGTACCCCGAGCGGATCGGCTACGTCCACCTCAAGCAGATCAACCCCGAGATCGTGGACACGGTGCTCGACAAGGACCTGTCGTTCCCGGAGGCGGTCCGGATGGGCGCCATGATCGAGCCCCCGTACGGCCTGCCGGACATGCCCCCGGTGCTGGAAGCCCTCGCCGGACTCGGGCGGGACATCGAGGGCATCATCGAGCACGACCTCTACCCGTGCGCGCCCGATCTGCCGATGCCGATCGCCAAGCGCACCCGCACCTACCTCGGGAACTGCAGCAACGCAGTGATCGAGTTCAGCCGCTGAACCCAGCACCAGATCAACCAGTGAGGAAGCACATCATGGCCACGACGTTGTTCCATTGGCGGGACGGGAAGTTGTTCGAGGGTTCGTCGACCCGGTTCTCCGACGTCACCAACCCGGCGACCGGAGAGGTGACCGCCCAGCTGGCGCTGGCCTCCCAGGAGGACGTGGATGCGGTGGTCGCCTCGGCCGCCGCCGCCTTCCCCGCCTGGCGGGACACGTCGCTGGCGAGGCGGTCGCAGGTGGTGTTCCGGTTCCGCGAGCTGTTGAACGCGCGGAAGAAGGACCTGGCCGCGATCATCACCGCCGAGCACGGCAAGGTGCTCTCCGATGCGCTGGGTGAGGTGTCCCGCGGCCAGGAGGTCGTGGAGTTCGCCTGCGGCATGCCGCACCTGGTGAAGGGCGGGTTCACCGAGAACGCCTCCACGAAGGTGGATGTGCACTCGGTGCGGCAGCCGCTGGGGGTGGTGGGGATCATCTCGCCGTTCAACTTCCCGGCGATGGTGCCGATGTGGTTCTACCCGATCGCGATCGCGGCCGGGAACACCGTGGTGATCAAGCCGTCGGAGAAGGACCCGACGGCATCGCTGTGGATCGGCGAGCTGTGGAAGGAGGCCGGGCTGCCCGACGGCGTCTACAACGTGCTCAACGGCGACAAGGTCGCCGTCGACGGACTGCTGACCCACCCGGACGTGGCCAGCATCTCCTTCGTGGGATCGACCCCCATCGCGCGGTACGTGTACGAGACCGGCACCTCCCACGGCAAGCGGGTGCAGGCCCTGGGCGGGGCGAAGAACCACATGCTGGTGCTGCCGGACGCCGACCTGGACCTGGCGGCCGACCAGGCCGTGAACGCCGGCTACGGCTCGGCCGGCGAGCGGTGCATGGCGATCTCCGCCGTCGTCGCGGTGGGCGACATCGCCGACACCTTGGTGGACAAGATCCGCGAGCGCACCGTCGGGTTGCGGACCGGCGACGGCACCCGCGGGTGCGACATGGGGCCGTTGGTCACCGCGCAGGCCCGGGACCGGGTCGCCGGTTACATCGACGCCGGTGAGGCCGACGGCGCCACGGTGGTGGTCGACGGCCGCAAGGTCGACGCCGACGCCGACGGCGAGGGGTTCTTCGTCGGTCCGACGCTGTTCGACCACGTCGGCACCGACATGAGCATCTACACCGACGAGATCTTCGGTCCCGTCCTGGCCGTGGTCCGGGTCGACAGCTACGCCGAGGGGGTGGAGCTGATCAACGCGAACCCGTACGGCAACGGCACGGCGATCTTCACCAACGACGGCGGAGCGGCCCGGCAGTTCTCCAACGAGGTGCAGGTCGGGATGATCGGGATCAACGTGCCGGTGCCGGTGCCGATGGCCTACTACTCCTTCGGCGGCTGGAAGTCCTCGCTGTTCGGCGACACCCACGCCCACGGGATGGAAGGCGTCAACTTCTTCACCCGGGGCAAGGTCGTCACCTCCCGCTGGCTCGACCCCAGTCACGGCGGGCTCAACCTCGGGTTCCCCCAGAACGACTAGGCCCCGACTCGTTCGTCGGCGGCGATCCGGGCCCGTTGCCCCTCGTCGCCACCGACGACGTGGACCAGCGATCCACCGGAGACCAGGGCGGTGAGGATGCCGTCCCGACAGGTCGACCACGGGTCGCTCGGCTGGGTCAGCCGGCGGGCGGGCACGACGTCGATGGCGATGAGGTCGGCCTGGGTGAGGGACCGGTCGGCGTCGGCCCAGGCCCCTCGCATGCCGGATTGCGGCGTCGGGGCGTAACCGTCGGGTTGCCCGCGGACCTCCAGCGCGTAATCCAGGACCCCGGCCGGCGTCGGCCGGTCGAGTCCGAGGCCGAGCGGGTGCATCGAGCAGGCGACCACGTCCACGCCGGCGTCGGCGTGGTCCGACCAGTCCGGGCCCGTCACGATCAGGTCGGCGGGCAGGCCGCTGCCCACCGAGACGGTCAGACCCAGCTGCCAGCACGCCAGCTGCCAGCCGGCGGTCACCCAGTGCCCGGGATGGGTCCTCGCCGCGGCCAGCTCGACCACGGCTCCCGGCTCGAGCAGCAGCTCGTCGGTCACCAGGTTGCAGGTCTTGTCGACCCAGTTGCCGAACGTCACCGCCGACAGCTCCGTCCGGGTGCCCGCCGAGACGTCGTAGTAGGTGATCAGCGGGTCTGCGCCGGCGGTGCGGGTCCGTCGCCGCAACCGATCCGCAACCAGTGCACTCACGCGTTCGATCCTAGGAGCGGGGGGCGCCGATACGCTGACCCGCATGCGCTACGTGCTGATCATGGCGGGCGGCTCGGGCAAACGCCTGTGGCCGCTGTCTCGGCAGGGCATGCCCAAGCAGCTGCTCAAGATCGTCGGCGGTACGAGTCTGCTGCGGATCGCGTTCGAGCGGCTGGTCGGGGTGGTGCCGCCGGAGAACGTGCTCGTCTGCACCGGCGCCGACTACGCCGAGGTGGTCGCCGCCGAGCTCCCGGAGATCGATCCGGCCAACATCATGGGTGAGCCCGAGGGCCGCGACTCGTTGAACGCGATCGCCTGGCCCGCCGCCGTGCTCGCCGCCCGCGACCCGGACGCGGTGATGGCCGTGGTCGCCTCCGACCACATCATGCGACCCGAGGAGAACTTCCGCCTCGCGCTGGCCGAGGGCTTCGACGTGGCCGAACAGGACCCCAACGCGCTCGTCACGTTCGGGGTGGTGCCGACCTCGGCCCACACCGGCTACGGCTACCTGCACCGCGGCGAGCCGGTGCCGGGCCATGCCGGGGCGCACGTCGTGCGGGCGTTCAAGGAGAAGCCCGACGTGCTGACCGCGCAGCAGTACCTGAGCTCCGGTGACTACTGGTGGAACTCCGGCATGTTCGTGTGGCGGGCCCGGACCTTCCTCGACCAGGTGCAGCACCTGCTGCCCGACACCCACACCGCGGTGACGGCGTTGGCCGCAGCGCCGGAGCGGCTCGCCGAGATCTACCCGACCCTGATCAAGATCAGCGTCGACTACGCCGTGATGGAGCCCACCTCGCTGGGGCACACCGCCACCCGGGTGATCGCGCTGCCGCTGCCGATCACCTGGCACGACGTCGGCGGCTACGGATCCTTGCTGCAGCAGTACCTCCGGGACGAGAACGGCAACGCCGTCTCCGGCACCCACGTGCTGGTCGACTCCAGGGACAGCCTGGTGATCAACGCCGCCACCGGCAACCGGCTGCTGGCCGCGGTCGGACTGCGCGACATGGTGGTCGTGCAGACCGATCAGATCACCGTGGTCTGCCCGCTCCGCGACGCCGAGCGGATCAAGGACCTGGTCGGCGAGGTCGCCGAGCAACTGGGTCCGAGCTACACCTGACCCGTCGCCGGGCGCCGCGGCGTCAGCACCGTCCGCCGGTGTCGGAGCTGCGGGCTCAGGCGCCGTTCGGCTCCGGGGAGCTGGCGGCCGGGTACTTCGCCATGAAATCGGCGATGGCCTGGCCGCTGACCGCGCCACAGGCCTGCTCGACGCCACGCTGGGTCGCGGTGTCGGAGGGGTTGTTCGGGTCGGCCGTCCACCGGGCCAGCACCACGTTCTTGCCCTCGGGGAAGGCGGACCCGTCGGCGGCGTCCCACGGCGCGGCGATGAACTTCTGGTTCACGTCGAACTCCGAGGCGGTGAACGTCTTCGATGCGTTCTCCAGCGCGGTGATCTGGTCGGCGGGGGCATCGGCCCGGTACCAGGCGATGGTGTAGCCGTGCTCGAGGTTGTGCACCAGCGTCTCGACGGCCGGCCGGTCCTGCATGGTGTAGAACCGCTTCGTGAACGGGGCCGGGGTGTCGTAGTGCTGCCCGAACGAGGGTGGCTGCTCGGTGTAATCCACCTTGGTGCCGACGGCCACGTGGTCCTGGTTGCCGGTGGCCGGCTTCTCGTTGGGTGCGTCACAGCCGGCCTGCGCCACCGGCACCCCGATGCTGCCCAGGGTGGCGCTGCGGGCCCGGCCGTCCTGCACGAACAGGTAGACCGGGTAGGCCAGCAGGGCGCCGGCCAGCACGACGCAGATCACCAGCAGCCCGATCGTGCGGCGGCGTTGCTCCTTCTTCCGCTCCAGCTCGAAGGAGGCGAGTCGGTCCCGACGGCTACCGGTCGGCGCGGTCGACCTCGACGCCGACGGTTCAGCTGTCGGTTTCGGTGTCGTCGTTTTCGCCGCCGTCGGTTTCGGCGGCTTCGCGTTGGCCAAGGCCGGTCACTCCTTCGGTCTGCCGAACTGATCGGCGCTGTCCCAGCTGGGCCAACGCACGAGCCCGCGGATTCTATCCCGAGGGTTCAGCCGGATCGGTATTCCGCGGCCGCCACGATGGCACGGACCAGCTCCGACTCGGGTTCACCGAGACCGGCCCCGGTGGACACGGCGGCCAGCAGCTCCTCGCCCTCCAGGGCCACGATCGACTCGTACGCGGCGCTTCGGCCGGTCGCCGCCAGGACCGCCGCGAGCACGGCCTCGCGGGTCCCGTGGGCGAACAGGTCCTGGTCGACGGGACGGATCAGGGTGGCGGCACCCCCCGCCGGGACGGTGTCGGCGGCGGTGAGCAGGTGCCCCAGGCCGCGGAGCACGGCGATCGGGCGCCCGGCGACCTTCTCCTTGACGAGGTCGGCGGCAGCGGCCAGCTCGTCGGCCACCGCCCGCGCCGTCACCCGCAGCTCGTTCCCGTACGGGTCGTTGCGGCCGTTGTAGTCGTCCAGCACCACGATGCCGGCTGCGCCGATGGCCAGGTCGGTCTGGCCCATCCGCCACGCGCGCCCGGCGGTGTCGGAGATCACGACCCCGACCGGACCGCCGACCACCTCCTGCAGCCGCTGCCGCAGCTCGTCGGCGGCGGCATCGGGATCAGCGGGGAGCACCAGCAGCTGGCCGGGCGCGACGTTGGAGTTGTCCACCCCGGCCGCGGCCAGCGTGAGCCCGGATCGGGTCCGGACGATCTGCACCGGTCCCCGTCGGGCCACGGTGGCGGCCGCTTCGGTGGCGACCACGGCGTCCCGGTCGACGCCGGCACGGTGCAGGCCCGCCGCCTTGCTGACCACCTTGGACGTGACCACGACGATGTCGCCGGGCCGCAGGGGTCCGTCGGGGTCGGCGGCCACAGCGTCGGCGATCACGACCGCCAGGTCGTCGCCGGAGGCGATCTCGCCGATGCCGTCCGGTGCGAAGGCGATGATCACCGAAGGGCTTTGACGGCCAGCCGGATGAACTCCGCGGTCGCGGCCGGGTCGCTCATCACCAGCCCGGTCACTGCCGCCGGCAGTCCGGCGGCCTCGAGGGTCGCGGCGGCTCCGGCGTCGGCTGAATCCATCACCCACAGGTCGAGGATCCCGCCGCGCCCGCGGCGGCCGTAGTGCAGTCCGACGGCGCCGGCGTCCACCGCCACGCCGATCGCCGGCAGCAGCCGATGGGCCATCCCGAGCACCGGGGCCCCGTCCAGGATCCCGGCGAACCCGATCACGGGAGCGGGGCTCGCGGTCAGCGCGGCCCGGATCCCGGGGACACCGAGGATCGGCCCGATCGAGACCACCGGGTTGCTGGGTGCGACCAGGATCAGGTCGGCGGTCGCCAGCGCGTCGGTCACCGCCGGCGCCGGCCGTGCGTCCTCGATCCCGACCTGCGTCACCGCCAGCGCCTCCGGTTCCGCGTGCAGCCGGACCCAGTACTCCTGGAAGTGGATCGTGCGTCGGCCGAGGGCCGGATCGGGGATGGTCACGTGCGTCTCGACCGGGTCGTCACTCATCGGCAGCAGCCGCAGCCGCGGATCGGGGATCCAGCGGGCGCACAGTCGCTCGGTCACCTCGCTGAGGGTGTGGCCGTCGGCCAGCAGCTGGCTGCGGTACAGGTGGGTGGCGACGTCGGTGTCGCCGAGTCCGAACCAGGGTTCGGCGCCGTACGCCGTCAGGTCGTCGCGGATCCGCCAGGTCTCCGCCGCCCGGCCCCAGCCGCGCTCGGGGTCGATGCCACGGCCGAGGGTGTACATCATCGTGTCCAGATCGGGACAGATCCGCAGCCCGTACATCGTCATGTCGTCGGCGGTGTTCACCACCACCGTCAGCTCGGCCTCCGGGTAGGCGTGCCGCACACCCGAGACGAACCGCGAACCGCCGACACCGCCGGCCAAGATCACCACCCGCATCGGCTCAGTCTCCCAGATCTCCCGACCTCCGATCCCACGCGGCCAGATCGCCGCGGCCGCCGGCTCCGGCGGGTCGCGGCGGCGGTGACATTAGGCTGGCGAGATGGAGCAGCTGCTGCGCTGGCGGGAACCCGTGGCCGTGGTGTTGCTGGTCGCCTCGGGGATCCGGCTGCTGATCGGGATCACGGCGGTGCCTGTGCTGGCCGCTGAGGGCGCGTACGACTCCTTCGCCTCGGCCGCGCGGTTCGAGGCCGGTCGGACGTTCGACGTCGTGCTGATCGTGGTCACCGCCGTGGTGGCGGCCAGCTGCCTGCGGACCCCGGCCACACCGCGGGCTCGGGCCGTGGTCACGGTGGCGGCGATCGAGACCCTCGCCGCGGTGCTGGTGGCGCTCGGCTTCGGACTGATGGGCCTGGTGTCCGACGCCAACGGCCGGGTGATCGAGTTCGCTCACCTGCTGCTCGGGCTCGTGCTGCCGGTCGTCGCCGTCATCGGCTTGTTGCTCCTGCGGCGGAGCAGCGCCCCGATGCCTCGGGCCGCGGGCGCCGTGCCGGCCGTCGGCACCGGACCTGCGGCCGAACCGACCGCTCCCGGTGCCGCGCTCCCCGGCGGCCAGACCCAGCCGGCGCCCCTGCAGCCCGCCGCGTGGCAACCCGAGCAGGCGACGGGGCGGGTGTGGACGACGGCGGGGGAGGCGGCCCGCGGAGCGCCTGGCGCCAGCTGGGGCGAGGACCCCGGACCCTCGGGTTGGCGGCCGATTCCCGGGCCGGGCGAACCGCCACCACCGGAACCACGCTGATCGGCTTCGGCCGAGCACCAGCTGCCGGATTTCCTTGTCTCGTTGACCAAATCGTGATCTAAACCCCTCTCATAGCAGATGGGGGCTTGACTTCTGTGTATTGACGGGCATGTAATTACGTCATTGTTATTCACAGCTTCGGGGTGGGGTCGAGGGAGCGTGACGATGTTTGAACTGGCTGACGCCGACGATGGCGGAGCACTGAGCTGGCAGGAACGCGCACTGTGCGCGCAGACGGATCCGGAGGCCTTCTTCCCGGAGAAGGGCGGGTCCACCCGCGAGGCGAAGAAGGTCTGCCTGTCGTGCGATGTGCGCGGGGAGTGCCTGGAGTACGCCTTGGGGCACGACGAGCGCTTCGGCATCTGGGGCGGGCTGAGCGAGCGCGAGCGGCGGAAGCTGAAAAAGCGCGCCGTCTGACCCCGAGCGAGGATCGACAGCGGAGCGATCGCGTCGGCCGAGGACATCGAGGTCGACTGCTCGTCGGCCGAGGAGGACGACGGGCGGCGGCTGGAGCGGATCGTGCAGCGAGCGGACTAACAAGGGCATAAAGTGGGGCCCGCTCATCCGGCGTGAGGCGTCGGTGCCGTCGAGTCGCAGAGGTCTCCCGTACGCCCATGGACGAACAACTCATCGAGTCCAGGGACTGGTCGGACCTCCGGAGCGGTTCCACCACCGACGACGTGGACCCGTGGGCCTGGACGGCTGACGAGCACCCTGACGCCGCGGAGATCGACACCAGCTCCTGTCGGGTGACGGCGGTCCTGGTCTGTCTGGACGCCGAGAAGTGGTTGCCCGACACGTTGGCCGCCTTGTCCCGGTCCCAGCGACGACCGACCCGGCTGATCGCCGTCGACGTCGCCAGCTCGGACACGACGAAGGCGCTGCTGCAGCGGGCGTTCGATCACGGACTCGTCGCCGGGGTCTACGACGCGGGTCGCGGTTCGGGCTTCGGTGCGGCGGTGACCGCCGCGCTGGCCGCTGATGCCGCCGCCGGCGCCGAGCGCTCGGACTGGTTGTGGTTGCTCCACGACGACGCGGTGCCGGCCCCCGATGCGCTGCAGCGGCTGCTGGCCCACGTCGTCACCGACACCTCCGTCGACATCACGGGACCGAAGCTGTTGATGCCTCGGCGTCAGCACGGCGCACCGCGGATCAGTGAGATCGGCACCACCATCTCCGGTACCGGCCGCCGCGACCTGATGCTGGAACCGGGCGAGATCGACCAGGGCCAGCGGGACCAGCCACAGGAGCGGCTGGGCGTGTCCACCTGCGGCATGTTGCTCAGAACCGACGTCTTCGAAGCCCTCGGCGGGTTCGACCCGGCGATCCCGGTGTTCCGCGACGGGGTCGAGTTCGGGTGGCGGGCCCACCTGCACGGTTACCGGATCGTGACCACACCTGAGGCGCAGGTCCGTCACCGCCAGGTGGGCCGGGCGGGACTGCGGCCGCGTGGCGCCGCGGGCCGGCGGCCGGCCAGCACGGACCGACTGCTCGGGTTGATCGTGGTCGCCGGGCACGCACCCCGGCTCCGACTGCCGCTGGTCTGGCTGCGGCTGGTGTGGAGCTGCTTGCTGCGCGCCCTGGGCTACCTGCTCGGCAAGGCGCCCGCCCGCGCGCGGGACGAGATGGGGGCACTCGGCTCGTTCCTCGCCCACCCCGGCCGGATCGCCGGCTACCGGAAGCGGCTGCGTCGGCTCCGGGTGGCCGACGGCGCACCGGCAGTGGTCAAGACGCTGCGGCCGCCGTGGTGGTCGAGCCTGCGGGTCGGCGCCGAGGTGTTCTCCGGCGCCCTCTCCGACCGCTACCGCTCGGTGGCCGGCGAGGTCGAGGTCGCTTCCCTGGACGAGCTCACCGGTGACGACTTCGCCTCGGTGGCGGAGGAGAAGCCGAAGAACCCGTGGTTCAGCCCGATCGTGCTCGTCGCGGTGCTCTTCGCGTTCGGCAGCCTGCTCGCCGCCCGGGGCCTGTTCGGACTGGGGCACCTGGCCGGACCCGCCCTGCTGCCGGCTCCCGACGGGTTGGCGACGCTGTGGGGACGGGCCTGGGATGCGATCCCGGGTGCTCCCGGTCAGATCCCGCCGCCGTGGTTGGCCATGACCGCGCTGGCGGGCACGGCGTTCCTCGGGCAGCCGGAGTGGTTGATCACGGTCTTGCTGTGCGGCATCGTGCCGCTGGCGCTGGTCGCGGTCTACCCGGTGCTCCGGTCGCTGATCGAGGATCGTCGGGTCCGGCTGTGGGCGGCGGCGAGCTATGCGCTGCTGCCGGTCTGGCTCGGCGGCACGAACCAGGGTCGGCTGTCCCTCAGTGTCTTCGCGTTGTTGCTGCCGCTGCTCGCCCTCGCCGTACGGTCGCTGGCCCTGCGGCGGCCGCGGGTGCCGGAGGCCTGGCGGGGCGGTTGGGGCGCCGGCGCGGTGCTGGTGGTGCTGGCCGCGTTCGAGCCGTCGATCCTGGTGCTCGCGCTGCTGGTCGGGATCATCGCCGCGATCCGGCTGCGCCGTACGCCACGCAAGATCGGCCGGATCGGGCTGGCGCTCGGGGTCCCGTTGCTCGTCCTGCTGCCCTGGTGGCCGAGTCTGATCACGTCACCCGGTCGGCTGTACGTCGGACCCGACGCGGCGGCGACCGGGATCCCTGCCGCGCCGCCGCCCTGGCAGCTGCTGCTCGGGCGGGAGACCGGTCCCGGGCTGCCGCCACTGGCTCTCGGCGCCGCGCTGTTCGGGGCCATCTGGATCGTGGCCCTGATCGGACTGCTGCGGCGCCCCCGCCGGCCGCTGGTGCTGGCCGCCTGGACGACGGCGCTGCTCGCCTTCGCCACGTCGATCCTGCTGTCCCGCGTGGTGGTGTCGGTGCCGCCCGTGGGGACGGAGGCGCGGCCGTGGACCGGGGTCTACCTGCTGCTGGCGTTCAGCGCCTTGGTGCTGGCCGCGGCGGCGGGCATCGACGGCGTGGCCGGAGGTCTGCGCGGCCGCAGCTTCAGCTGGGTCCAGCCGACTGCGGTGGCCGGCGCCGTCGCGATCGCCCTGGTCACGGTGGCCGGCGCGGGTTGGTGGCTGTGGGGCGGTGCCGGCGGGCCGATCGCCCGGGTCGGTGTGGACGCGGTGCCGCCGTACGTGCGGGTCGCGATGCTGTCGCCGACCGGGGTCCGGACGCTGGCGCTGGAACTCGACGGTGACCGGGCCCGCTACTCGGTGCTCGCCGACGACCTCAGCCGGCTCGGCGACGCCGACCGCGGCTTCAGCTTCGGTGGGTCGACGCGGGCGAACGCCCTGACCGAGGACGTGGTGCTGCGACTCGCGGCCGGCACCGCCGACTCCGACATCGTCGGCATCCTCCGCGAGCTCGGCATCAACTACGTCTGGGTGGAAGGTGCCACCGAGGCCCAGCGGTCCAAGATCGACAACACTCCGGGACTCGGCGCGGCGAGCGGCAACCTCGACGCCGTCGTCTGGCAGCTGCAGCCGCCGGCCACCCGGGAGACGGTGGTGGAGGGCGTCCTGCGGATCGGGGAACCGGCGGACCCGCGCTGGCGGGCCGAACGCGGCGGCGCCGACCTCCCGCCGGTCACCGTCGGCTGGCAGCAGGGCTTCCGACTGCCGACGGCCGAGCGGGGTGCCGTCGAGACCGAGCTGCCGAGCCCGCTGCGCTGGGTGCTGCTCGGCCAGGCGATCGCGCTGGCGGTCGCTGCGGTCCTGGCCGCGCCCGGGATCCGCCGCGCCGAGGTCCGCGACCCGACGAAGACGGCACGCCGCGCGGCCGCGGTCGGCGGAGGTGGGTGGTGAGCATCCCGACCCTGGGCGGGTCCGCGGGGCGCCGGACGGTGATCGTCGCCCTCGCCGTTCTCGCGATCGCCCTGCTGATCGTCGGCGGAGCGGTGCTGCCGACCCGATCGGCCACCTTCCGACCCTCCCCGTTGCCGCTGGTCGGCCGGACCAGCGTCACCTGCACGCCGGCCGTGGATCCGACGGCCCGGGGCTACCTCGCGGCCGCGGCGATCCGGCAGGCACCGGGACGCGAGGGCGCGCTCACGGCGAACCAGGTCGGCGGCGGCCGGGTGAACCTGCGACTGACCGAGCAGGGCACGGCGCTCCTGCTGCCGGCTCCGGCCGCTCCGGTGATCGTTCAGGGCGAAGGCGTGATGACCACCGCCGGCAGCGCGATGATGTTCAGCCGCGCGAACTCCGGCAGTCTCGGCGGACTCATGGCGGCTCCTTGTGGCGCGCCGAACACCGAGCAGTGGTTCGTCGGTGTCGGTGCCACCGACGACTACCGGACCGACCTGGTCCTCACCAACCCCGACGAGGGCCAGGCCGAGGTGGACCTCCGGTTCTACGGCCGCACCGGCCTGGTCGTGGTGCCGGGGAGTCCCGGACTGGTGATCGAGGGTCGCAGCTCGCGTACGGTCTCGCTGCGCTCGCTCGTCACCGCCGAAGGACCGCTCACCGTCGCGGTCCGATCCAGTGCGGGGCGGGTGTCGGCCATGGCATTGGACCGGCGCAGCGTTGGGCTGGAGCCGCGCGGGGCCGACTGGCAGTCGAGTGCGCTGCCTCCGGCCACCACCTCGATCGTGCCGGGGGTGCCGGGCGGTCCCGGCCCGCGTGAGCTCGTGGTCGTCAACCCCGGTTCGACCCGCGCCGAGGTCTCGGTCGAGCTGCTCGGGATCGAGGGTGCCTTCGCTCCCGCCGGCGCGGAAGCGGTGGTCGTACAGCCCGAGAGCACGGCCTCGCTCGATCTGGGTCCCGGGCTGGCCGAGCAGACAGCGAGCGTCCGGCTGACCAGCTCCCAACCGGTCACCGCCGCGGTGCACGCGGCGAGCGCCGAGCCTGGTGAGCAGCCGGACGTGGCGGTCGCCTCCACCGCCCTGCCCATCAACCGAGCCGGGGTCGTGCCGCTGGCCAGCGTGTCCGGCATCGAGTCCGAACTGACCCTGAGCAACGCCGGACCCGCCCAGGCCTCCGTCTCGTTCGAGCTGCTGACCTACACCGGGACCTCGTTGCGGACCGATGACATCGTGTTGATCCCGGGCGGCACGGCGTCGCGGCGGCTCAACGTCACTGCTCCGGCGTTCCTGGTGGTGCGGGCACCGATCGGCTCGGCCGTCTTCGGCGGGGTCAGTTTCACCGGCTCCGCCGGCGGGATCGCGGGGCTGACCGCGATGCCGATCGGCTCGCCCGACCAGGCCGGCCCGCCGCCGCAGGCGAGCTTCGATCCGGCCCTGGGCCAGTGACCGGTGCTCCGCCGCGCCGTCAGTCCTCCTCGGCGCGTCCCTCGGGATCGATCTCCTCGACGGTGCGCCCACTGAGGGCAGACAACTGCTCCACGATGGTCCGGTAGACGAGGATGCGCAGGCCCCGCCGGCTGGCGGCGCGGTGCTCCAACGGTCGCCGGTAGACGACCACCTGGCCGAAACGCTCCTGGTCGCCCTCGATGGCGGCGGCCAGCGGGACGTGTTCGCCGGACCAGGCCGTCTTCAGGTACGGCACGTCCTCGATCCCGAAGGTGACGCCGACCAGGACCTCGGGGCACTGCCGGGCGATCCGCTCCACCGCGGCGTGCACGGCCTCCCGGAAGTAGTCCGAGCGGCTGGCCGGTCGCGGCGGTTCGGCGGGGCGGCGGCTCAGCGGATTGGCCAGCGCCAACGGACCCCGCAGGCCCCGGGCGTGCCGATCTCGGCGGCGTACGGACACACGCGCACTGTAGTCCGCGGACGATCGGGCCGCGTCGGTCCCACGCGCAGCGCTCCGCCGCCGGTAGCGTCGCCGCGTGAGGTCCCGACGGTGTTCGCGAGCAGGCTGTCCTGCTCCGCCGGTGGCCACCTTGACCTACGTCTACACCGACTCGACCGCGGTGCTCGGTCCACTGGCGTTGCGGGCCGACCCGCACGGATACGACCTGTGCAGCACGCACGCCGCGTCGCTGTCGGTACCGCTCGGGTGGGAGGTGATCCGGATCGCCCTGGAGTCCGATCCGGGACCCTCGCCCGACGACCTGCTGGCGCTGGCGGACGCCGTCCGGGAGGTGGGTTTCGGTTACGACCAGCTCGAGCCGGATCCGGCTCAGCGGGCCGCGGAGCGGAACGAGCGGCACGACAACGCCTCCATCGTCGAGCTCGGCCGTCGCGGCCACCTGACGGTGCTCGCCGATCCCGACGCCTGACGCCCAGGCGATGATCGATCCGGCGATCTTCAAGGCCAACGACATCCGCGGCGTGGCCGACGGCCCGGACCCCGAATGGGATCCTGAAGCGGCGTACGCGATCGGCGCCGCCACCGTCCCCGTTCTCGGCCTGGCGGCCGGCGTCGACTCCCTCGTCGTCGGCCGCGACATGCGGCTCACCGGACCGGTGATGAGCCGGGCCTTCGTCGACGGCGTCCGAGACCGCGGAGTCGACGTGATCGACATCGGCCTGGCCAGCACCGACGAGCTCTGGTTCGCCTCCGGCCACCTGCACCTGCCCGGGGTCATGTTCACCGCCAGCCACAATCCCGGCCGCTACAACGGAGTGAAGTTCTGCCTCCGCGACGCCGCCCCGGTCAGCTCCGACCAGCTGCGCGAGATCGCCCGGTTGGTGCTGGCCGGTCCGCCACCGGCCGCGCTGGAGACGCCCGGCACGCTCACCCAGCGCGACGTGCTGCCGGAGTACGCCGCCCACCTGCACGGCCTCGTCGACCTCAGCGGGATCCGTCGTCTCCGGGTGGTCGTCGACGCCGGGAACGGGATGGCGGGACACACGCTGCCGGCCGTGCTCGGGCCGTTGGACCTGGAGCTGATCGAGCTCTACACCGAGCTGGACGGCAACTTCCCGCACCACCCGCCGAATCCGCTGGAACCGGAGAACCTGGTCGACGCCCAGCGGGCGGTGTCGAAACACCGGGCGGATCTGGCGCTGGTGTTCGACGGGGACGCCGATCGCTGCTTCGTCATCGACGAGACCGGAGCGGTGGTGAACCCGTCCGCCATCACCGCGATGATCGCGGCTGCCGAGCTGGAACGCGAGCCGGGCAGCACCATCGTGGTGAACGCCATCACCTCCTCGTCGGTCGCCGAGCTGGTCGCGGCCCGCGGCGGTCGGACGGTGGTCACCAAGGTGGGTCACACCTTCGTCAAGGCCGCGATGGCCGAGCACCGTGCGGTGTTCGGCGGCGAGCACTCCGCGCACTACTACTTCCGCGACTTCTGGGGCGCCGACACCGGGATGCTGGCCGCGTTGCACGTCCTGGCTGCGCTCGGCGCCGACACCCGGCCGCTGTCGGAGCTGACCGAGCAGTTCAGCCGGTTCGTGAGCTCCGGGGAGATCAACTCCACGGTCACCGACCCGGCGGCGATCACGGCCCGGCTGGCGGAGCACTTCGCCGACCGCGGTGAGCTGGACCGGTTGGACGGGCTCACCATCCGCGGCGCGGACTGGTGGGTCAACGTCCGGTCCAGCAACACCGAGCCGTTGCTCCGGCTCAACGTCGAGGCCCCGACCGAGGCCGAGGTGGCGCGGTTGCGCGACGAGGCGCTGGCGATCATCCGCGGCTGAGCTCCCGCGAGCCTGATAGAACTTCTGCAGCAGGCGTTCGCGCACTGCATCTCGATCGACGAGGGGATTGGAGGACCGCGATGGTCATCGACCTGGCTCCGGAGCTGCTGGAGATCCTGGCCTGCCCGAACTGCCACGGTGCACTGGCGGTCGACCACGAGCAGGATGAGCTCGTCTGCGTCGCCGCCGACTGCGGACTGGCCTATCCCGTCCGGTCCGGCATCCCGGTGCTGTTGATCGACGAGGCCCGTCGACCGGTGCTGCCGGAGCCCGGCGAGACCCCGCCGGTGCCGCGTGCCGATCCGAACACGCCACCGCCCAACGCCTCCAGTGCGCCACCGAGCGCGCCACCCAGCGCGTCCCCGGTCGTCCCGCCGGGTCTGTGAGCGGGGCCTGAGGCCGGAGGCGGACACAGGTGTTCGACGACGCGTGGCTGGACGATCGGCAGGCGCTGGCCGGCGCCGATCTGGTGCTCCGTCGGCTGGCGGAGTCCGGGGCCCGACTGCGCCGGGAGATGGGTGAGGCCGACGCACCGATCGCCGACCTCGTCGACCTGCCGCGACCGCGAGCCGTCATCGCCGCCGGCACCGAGGCGCGCTTCATCCGGGCGATGCTCGAGCCGGTCTGTCCGGTGCCGTTCGTGGCCTGGCCCGCGTACGGACTGCCCGGTTGGGTCGGGGCGCTGGACCTGGTCGTCGTGCTCGCCAGTGACGTCGCCTCGCCTGGTCTGCTGGCGAGCGTGCACGAGGCCGTGCGGCGCGGCTGTCAGGTGGTGATCAGCTGTCCGCCGGTGTCGACCATCGCCGAGCACGCCGCCGGACGTTCCACCATCGTGTTGCCCACCGGCACCGCTGACGCGTTGGCCGCAGCGATCGTCACCTTGTCGGCGCTGCACCGGATGCAGCTCGGTCCGGAGGTGCGCCCGGAGCTGGTCGCCGACGCGATGGACCGGGTGGCCGAGGACTGCTCGCCGTACGTCGACGTCTCGCAGAACCCGGCCAAGGATCTGGCCCTGGGACTCGCGGAGGCCCAACCGCTCGTCTGGGGTGGGTCGGTGCTGGCGTCCCGGGCCAGCCGCCGGATCGCGGAGGCGCTGCGGGCCGCGTCGGGTCGGGCCGCCCTCGCGGCGGACGCCGAGGCGCTGCTGCCCGTTCTCGACCTGGCCGAGCCGAGGGACCCCTTCGCCGACCCGTTCGAGGACGGCCTCGCGGCCGACCGGCGCCCCACCCTGGTGATGCTCGACGACGGCAACACCGACGAGCCGATCCGGGTGGCGCAGCGGCGGCTGCTGGCGGCCGCCGAGCGCAACGACATCCGGGTCTGCCGGATCGCGCACCCCTCCGGCTCCGACGTCGAGCGGTACGCCGCGCTGTTGCAGACCGGCATGTACGCCGCCGTCTACCTCGCCGTCGGCCTGGGCCGCTACCTCGACCTCTGAGCGGACCGCCGCCCTGGGACCGCGCCTCCGTACCGAAATCTGCTCCACCTACAGAGGTCTGCGCCCGCTGCAACGGGAGCAGACTTCAGCACGTGGCGCAGATTCGCGTCGCCGAGGAGCGCTGGGTCACGATCGGTCGCCGCGAGCGAACGCACGCAGCAGCCGCCGGCGCAGGCGATCCGGGTCCTGCAGGTCCTGCCACATCCAGCGGACTACCTGCCAACCGAGATCCCGGAGCCGATCCTCCCGTGCCTTCTCCTCCCAGAGCACGTCGGCGGCGCTCTGATCCGGCCGCCGGAGCTCCTGGTACTTGCTCCGGCCGTCGTACTCGCCCAGCGTCCGGTGTTCCGGCCAGGCAAAGTCGGTCCGGCCGACGAAGCGCCCGGCATCGTCCAGGACGTCGAACTGCAGCTCCGTCGGTGGCACACCGATCCGGTACAGATCGACCCGGCTGACGGACTCCCCGGGGCTCTCGGCGCGTCCGTCCAGGAAGGGAATGGCCCGCCGGGCCGCGTGGATGCCGGAACGACCTGCGGCCCGACGCAACTGCTCCGCGAGCTCGGCGGCCGTGACACCGCGCCGCACCGCGGCGTCGCCGACGGCCACCGCCCGGCGCATCGGCAACACGCAACTGAGGTCGAGCACCGTACGAGCGAGGGTGGTGACGCAGAGGTCTTCAACGGTCGTCACGTCGGAGAGCGGGAGCCGCACGCCGTGGAGCACGACGTAGCGCCGCCGCCTCCCACCGCCGGGCTGATCGCGACTCAGATGGACCCGGTCCAACCGGTCCGTCCACAGCGGCAGGTCGTGGACGGCCGAAGCCGATATGTGGCTGACCGCCGCGTTAACGGAGCACTGCCGGACCGAGGCCCGGATCAGCCGCAGATGGTCCACCCGGGCGTCGATCTCGCCGCTCACCGGCTCGCCGTACGCCCCGCGGCGCAGGTGCACCAGGGCGCCGCTCCGCCTCATCCGGGCGATCTCGCTCGGGTCGAACCCCTGCTCGGTCAGCTCGCGGGTCAAGGTGACGTCGTCGGGCATGGCGCCAGCGCAGCACGGCAGCCGCAGACCGGGAAGGCCTGGTCAGGACGGGACGACAGCGGGCCCGTACGGACAACAACCCCAGCTCGGCACCGCGGCCACGCGTACGAGAATCTGCTCCACCTAGCCACATCTGCGCCATCTGCAGCGGTCGCAGATTTCCTCAGCTGGAGCAAATTCGCGCCGGGGTGGGGATCAGGCGAACTCCGGCATGATCTTCTCCGCGATCAGGCGGAGCTGGGCGTCCACGCCGGCGACGCCCTCGATGTCGCGGCCCATGAACGTCTTCACCAGCGCGGCGTCGGTGATGGCCAGGATCATGTGGTTGACGCCGGCGGCCTCGATCTCCTTCAGCTTGGCGACGCACTCCTCCGGGGTACCGGCCACCGACAGGGTGTCGCCGAGCTCCCGGCTGGTGGCGTCGATGGCGCCGGACAGGTCCCCGGCCCCGAGCGCGGCGAGGATCGGTTGCATGTCCTCCGGCGACACCCCGTTGCGGACCAGCTGCTCGTCCGGCATCGAGGACGCATACAGCCCGACCATGGACCGGGCCGCGTCCTTGGCGATCGCGGAGTCCTCACCGGTGGCGAAGACGACCCAGGCGCCGATGTCCAGGTCGGCGACGTTCTTGCCGGCCCGTTCCGCCCCGATGGTCATGTTCTCGACCATGTACTCGTACGCGCCGCGGGTGTAGCTGAGCGCGTGGTGGCAGCCGTCGGAGAACTCGGCGGCGACCTGGAACGACTTGGGTCCGCGCATCGCCCCCATCTTCACCGGTACCCGCTCCTGCACCGGCCGGGCGAAGGTGAACAACCCCTTGTAGGAGAAGAACTCGCCGTCGAAGGTGATGGCGCCGTCGTCGAGCAGGGTGCGGATGACGTGCACCCCCTCCTTGACCCGGGACAGCGGCTTCTGCTGGTGCCAGTCCATGTTGTACTGCGCGAGCAGCCCGAAGTTGCCGGAGGACAGCACGACCTCGGCCCGGCCGCCGGTCAGCTCGTCGAGGGTGGCGGCGGCCTGCGCGATCAAGCTGGGTTCGCGCAGCACGACCGCCGACACCGATGGCCCGAACCGGACGTTGCTGGTCTTGTCCGCGGCGGCGGCGAACAGCAGCCACAGGTCTTTGTGCCAGGTCTCGTCCGCGGCGTACACGGCGTGGAAGCCCAGCTCGTCGGCCAGCTTGATCGAAGCCAGTGATTCGGTGAGCGGGTAGTCCGGGAGCATGACGTAGCTGAACTTCACGATCGGTCTCCTGTGCTGGTGGTGGGTTCGGATTCGATCTCGGCGAGCAGCTCCGAGCCGGTGACCACGGAGCCGGCGAAGTGCCGGTGCATCCAGCTCAGGTGGTCCCCGCGCGCGTTCATGATCCGCAGGCTGTCCCAGTTGGGGAACTCCTGCTGCAGCACCCAGCGCTGCATCAGCCGGGGATCGACCTCGAAGACGTGCTCGTGCGTGGTGACGGCGACGTCGCTGACCCGGCGTGGTTCCGGCGGGGTGGTCTGCTCCTCGTAGCGGTAGCTCATCGGGTACCGCCCGCGGCCTGTCCGCGCAGTGCGGCCAGCTCGGCGTCGAGGTCGCCGGAGTAGGCAAGGTCGAGGTGGTACTTCCCCGGATTCATGATGTTGTTCGGGTCCAGGGCGCGCTTGACGTCGCACATGACCGCGAAGCCGCGGCCGAGCTCGGTCGGTACGAGGTCGACCTCGCCCTCCCGGCACGAACCGTGGCAGGCGCTGATCGAGCCGTGGTACCGCAGCGTGGCGGCGGCGATCTCCCGCTTGGCCGCGACCCACAGCGCCCACGCCTCGTCGGTGAGGTGCTGCTCCCAGATCCCGATGTCGATCTCGGTCAGGTAGTCCACCCCGGTGTCGGCGGAGGTGTAGGCGAACATGCCCCAGTCGTCGAAGACGTCGGTCTTGCGGCGCAGCTCGGCCACGATGGCGTGCCAGTCCCGGCTGATCGCCGGGAGATCGGTGTAGTTGATCGCGGCGTCCTCGCAGTGCCAGCTCATGGGCACCACCTGACCGTCCTTGGTCCGGCCGTGCAGCGGGGTGGCGTACCGGTCGTGCCGGGCCGCCCAGTCGCCCTCGGAGATCTCGTCGCCGAGATAGCGGGCGCCGTGCTCCCGGGCGATCCGGAACAACCGCTTGCCGCCGACCCGGACCTCGTCCTCCCAGCCGTAGAGCACGGCGCAGACCAGGGCCCGGACACCTCTCGGCTGCGGGATGTAGGCCTCGTCGTCCCGCCGCAGGTAGGCCACCTTGTACTCGTCGAACAGCACCGCACCCGCGAAAGTCGCCACCCCGGCCCGCGCCAGCGCGCCCGTACAGCGGTAGGCGTCGTCGTAGTTGTCGAACGCCCAGAACGGTGACAGCTCGGCCTCGGGCTTCGGGTAGAGCTTCAGCGTGGCCCGGGTGGCGATGCCCAGGGTGCCCTGGTGCCCCATGAACAGGTGCTTGAGCTGGTAGCCACTGGAGGACTTGGAGATCTTGTGCCCGACCCCGTCGCCGACGTGCAGCACCTCACCGGTCGGCAGCACGTGGTCGAAGGACAGCACCAGGTCCCGGCTGTGCCCGTACCGCGCGCCGATCAACGACCAGCCCGAGGTCCCGATCCGACCCCCCACCAGCGAACACGGGTACGAGGCCGGGTCGTCGGGGTAGATCAACCCGTGCCGGGCCAGCTCCTCGTTCAGTTTGAGCATGTTGATGCCGGTGCCGACGGTGACCGTCCGGTTCTCCAGGTCCAGCTCGCCGATCTGGTTCATCCGCTTGACGTCCACCACGATCCCGCCCCGCAGCGGCACGGCGCCGTCGGTCAGCCCGGTGCCGCCGTCGCGCGGCACGATCGGCACCCGGAGCTCGTTGGCCAGGGCCACCACGGCGGCGACCTCACCGGTGCTCTCCGGCAGCACGGCCAGATCCGGGACCCGTTCCCGCCAGCGGTGCACCGGAAACGGGGCCGGCACCCGGGCCCGGTTGTACCGGTCGGTCTTGGAGGTCAGGATCTGGTCGGGTCGCAGGATCGTGGCCAGGCGGTCCAGCACCGCCTCGATCTGGCCGCTGTCTGGCCGTGCTGTCACGACGGTCACGAGCAGCCACCGCCGCCGCAGCCACCGCCGGCACACCGCCGGTCGCCGACCTCACCGCGACTGCCGCCGACCTCGATGCCCAACGACTCCGCCAGCAGCTCGTGGATGTCGATCACGTCGATGTCCACCGCGTCGCCGGCGGCCGACAGCGGGCGCTCCGACCACGGGCAGGCGCTGACCAGGGTGTCGACCTCCAGCTCGGCGGCCTTGGTCAGTCGCCGCTCGCTGATCGCGGCGGTGAGCTCTGGCTTCTCCACCGGCAACCCACCGCCTCCGCCCGAGCAGTACGACCACTGGGTGACCCGATCCACGTCGTGGAAGGTCAGCCCCGGGATGGCGCGCAGGATCTGCCGCGGCTCCTGCCAGATGCCTTTGCGCTTGTTGAGCCGACACGGGTCGTGGTAGGTGATCGTCCGCTCCACCGGCACGTTCGGGTTGAGCCGGCCGTCGCCGATCAGCTCGGCGAACAGCTCGACGACCAGCTGGACCTCGATGTCGAACTCGGCCCCGAAGTACGTCGGGTAGTCCTCGGTGAAGCTGATGTAGTCGTGCGGATCCAGCACCAGCACCCGCTTGGTCCCGGTGGCCCGCCAGTTGTCGAGATTGTGCCGGGCGAACCGCCGGGCCTGGTCGACGTACCCCATCTCGGCGGCCGGACCGCCGCAGCACCACTGCTCACCCATCAGACCGAACTCGACGCCGGCCGACGTCAGGATCTGCGCCACCGCCCGCGGCACCGAGGTGCGGTAGTAGGCGGCCTCGCAGTCGACGAACAGCACCGTCTCGCCGCCGATCGGGAGATCGAGCCCGTCGGCCCAGTCCCGGACCCGTTCCTGGCTGATCTCGACCTCACCGAGCACCGGTTCATGGGTCTGCTCGTTGGTTCTCGCGTTCCAGGTCCGCCACTGCGGCTGGTGGATCCCGGAATCCACAGCCAGGGCCCGGACGGCCTTGACGACGTCGACGGTCCGGGTCCGGAAACGGTAGAAGTCGCCGGTGAACAACGTGTTGGGGCAGCGCAGCTCGCAGGCGCCGCACTGGGTGCAGTTCACGTAGTCGGCGGCGACGTCGGCGATCTCCAGCTCGCCGCGCTCCATGGCGATCACGTTCGCGTGGAAGGCGGTCGGCGTCCACGACTCGTTGCGGGTCACCTGCATCACCGGGCAGACCTCGCGGCAGAACTTGTGCCCGGAGGAGAAGCAGTTGTACGAGGCGTTGCGCCACTGCTCGACGAACTCCGCCGTGGGGCGGTCGGTCAGCTCGACGAGGACCGGGGCGCCCACCGTCTCCTGGTACTCGGCCAGGGCGGGGTCGTTGTCGGTCGCACCCGGGGTGAACGGTGCCGCGAGCGCGTCCTCGGGTGTCGGCGGACGTGGGTCGACCTGCGTCACGGTCGGGCCTCCAGACGAGGTGTGATGTGGGTCACGGTGGCCCTTAACCTATGGGATCAGAGGTTAACGGGACAAGGGCAGCGACAGGGCAGGATGGTTCGGTGGGCTGGTTGACCGGGGACGCGCGGCGCGTCGTGTTCGGCCCGCTCGACGACGGCGCCGGCCGGAGTGAGGCGGTGGTCCGGCGGCTGGCCGGGGCGATCGCGCTCGGCATCATCGAGGACGGCGAGCAGCTGCCGCCCGAGGCCGAGCTCGCCGCCTCGCTCACCGTCGCCACGGTGACGCTCCGGGACGCGCTGGCCGACCTGCGGGACCGCGGGCTGGTCGACACCCGACGAGGGCGGGGCGGGGGGAGTTTCGTACGGGCCCGCGAACCGGCGCTGAACGAGCTCGCCCGGTCCCGGCTGCGGGAGCTGGGCAGCACCGATCTGCGGGAGCTGGGCGATCTCCGCTCCGCCGTGGCCGGCGCCGCCGCCCGGCTGGCCGCCGCGCGCGCCTCGGCACGGGACCTGGCCGGACTGCGGGAGCTGCTGGACCGGTTCGCGGCCTCCGGCCGGGCCACGGAGCAGCGTCGACTCGAGGGGCGCTACTACATCGCCGTCGCGGCGGCCGCCCAGTCGGCCCGGCTGACGCTGCAGGAGTTCGAGCTGCAGGCCGAGCTCGGGCAGGTGCTGTGGGCCGTCACCCGGTCGCCGACGGAGATGGCCGATGCGGTCGCGGCCCACCGCGGGGTGCTGGCCGCGGTCGAGGCACGGGACGCCGGACTGGCCCGCGCCCGGACCGAGGCCCACGTCGACACCGTCACCCACCGGCTGATCGACCTGCACGTCCGGTTGACCCGCGGTGCCCGGGTGAGCGCGGCCCCCGACCGGGAGAGGAGCGATCCGTGACGGTGCAACCGTTGGCGGCCGAAGTGGCCGGGGTGGTCTCGGAGGTGATGGAAGGGGTGTTCGGCACCGTGACCCGGGTGCGGGACCGGCTGCTGGCCCGGCACGAGGATGCCCGGCGGCGGGGCGACGTGCTGCACGAGGCCGACGTCGTCGGCTTGGGCGGGGCGCTGCTCGAGCTGCTCACCGAGGAACCCGCCGCGGTCGGGCTCGGGGTGATCGTCGCCCCAGGGCTGTTGCCGGAGCGGCCGCTGTTGCTCGAGTGGTGGCAGTCCGGCTCCGACCTGCCCGTACCGACCCGGCTCGAGGTCGACCTCAGCGCCGACAGCCTCAATTTCTACGACTACGTCGCGGCCGAGTGGTTCGAGGTGCCGAGGCGGACCGGCCGCCGGCACGTGGTCGGACCGTACGTCGACGTGCACGGCACCGACCGCTACCTGCTGACCCTGACCGAACCGGTGCTGGCGGGCGGGCAGTTCCTCGGCGTCGCCGGTGCGGACGTCCCGGTCGCCCGGTTCGAGACCCTGGTGCTGCGCGGTCTCGCCGACCTGCCGGTGGACGTGGTGGTGATCAGCGACGAGGGCCGGGTGGTGCTCTCCACCTCACCCCGCCGGCTCATCGGCGAGCTGGTGTCGGACGACGTGACCGACCCGTCCGCCCCGGCCGCCGAGCGCCTCGAACTGGCCGGTCTGCCGTGGCAGGTGCAGGTGCACCCGCACGGCGATCCGGCACGGTGACAGAATCCGGCGTGTGAGCGCAGAAGGTGGAACCCGGGCCGTCGTCGCCGCCCTGGCTGCGAATACGTTCATCGCGTTGACCAAGTTCGTCGCCTGGGGTCTCACCGGTGCGTCGTCGATGCTGGCCGAGGCCGTGCACTCCGTGGCCGATGCGGGGAACCAGGCGCTGCTGCTGGTGGGCGGCCGCCGTTCCCGCCGCGCAGCCACCGAGGAGCACCCGTTCGGCTACGGCCGGGACCGCTACATCTACGCCTTCATCGTCGCCATCGTGTTGTTCAGCGTCGGTGGCCTGTTCGCCCTGTACGAGGCGTACCACAAGTACGAGGAGGTGCACTCCGGGGCGCCGAACGAGCTACTGGAGGGTGGCTTCTGGTGGGTGCCCTTGCTGGTCCTGGTGCTGGCGATCGTCGCCGAGTCCCTGTCGTTCCGTACCGCGATCCGCGAGTCCAGCAAGACCAAGGGTCGGCAGAGCTGGCCCCGGTTCATCCGGTCGGCCAAGGCGCCGGAGCTGCCGGTGATCCTGCTCGAGGACTTCGCCGCCCTGCTGGGTCTGGTCTTCGCGCTGTTCGGCGTGGGACTGACGTTGATCACCCACAACGGCTACTTCGACGTGATCGGGACCGCGATGATCGGCATCCTGCTCGTCGCGGTGGCGATCACCCTGGCGATCGAGACCAAGAGCCTGCTGCTGGGGGAGTCGGCGTCACCCGAGGCCGTGGAACGGATCCGTGGTGCGCTGACCGGCTCCGACGGCGTCGACCGCGTCATCCACATGAAGACGCTGCACCTGGGACCCGAGGAGATCCTGGTCGCGGCCAAGATCGCGGTGGACGCCGGCGACTCGGCGGCCGAGGTCGCTGCCGCCATCGACCGGGCCGAGGTGGCGGTCCGAGCTGCGGAGCCCATGGTGACAGCGCTCTATCTCGAACCCGACATCTACAACGAGGGCTACGTACCGGCGGAGCGGCCGGAGTCACCTGCCGCGCCCTCTCATTAAGAACTGCTCGTGCGTCTCGGGCGCTTCGGACCGGGCTCTTCCTCCTCGATCGTCAACGGAAAAGCGTTGTTGACTCCTCGATCGTCAGAACCCGGCCGCGCCCGAGACACCCGACACTCGCAGCCGCAATTGGGAAGTCCTGAGTCACAGCCCTAGGCTCGGCGCCATGGATTATCGCGTTGCAGACTTGTCGCTGGCCGAGTTCGGTCGCAAGGAGATCAGGCTCGCCGAGCACGAGATGCCCGGCCTGATGGCCATGCGGGCCCAGTACGGCGACAGCAAGCCGTTGTCGGGAGCCCGGATCGCCGGCTCGCTGCACATGACCGTGCAGACCGCCGTCTTGATCGAGACCCTGGTCGCTCTCGGTGCCGACGTCCGCTGGGCCAGCTGCAACATCTTCTCCACCCAGGACCACGCCGCGGCTGCGATCGTCGTCGGCGACGGTTCCCCGGAGGCGCCGGCCGGTGTTCCGGTGTTCGCCTGGAAGGGCGAGACGCTGGAGGAGTACTGGTGGTGCACCGAGCAGATCCTGACCTGGCCCGAGGGTGAGCTCGCGAACATGATCCTCGACGACGGTGGTGACGCGACCCTGCTCGTCCACAAGGGCGTCGAGTTCACCAAGGCCGGCGAGGTGCCGGAGCCGACCGAGGAGGACTCCGAGGAGTTCCAGGTCGTCCTCAAGCTGCTGAAGAAGTCCATCGCCGAGGGCCGGGACTGGACCGACGTCGCCAACGCGCTGATCGGGGTGACGGAGGAGACGACGACCGGTGTGCACCGGCTGTACGAGATGCACCGGGCCGGTTCGCTGCTGTTCCCGGCGATCAACGTCAACGACTCGGTCACCAAGTCCAAGTTCGACAACAAGTACGGCTGCCGGCACTCCCTGATCGACGGCCTGAACCGCGCCGTCGACCTGCTGATCGGCGGCAAGGTGGCCGTGGTCTGCGGCTACGGCGACGTGGGCAAGGGTTGTGCGGAGTCGCTGCGCGGCCAGGGCGCCCGGGTGATCATCACCGAGGTGGACCCGATCTGTGCGCTGCAGGCGGCGATGGACGGCTACCAGGTGCTGACGCTGGAGGACGCGCTCCCGACCGCGGACATCTTCGTCACCGCCACCGGCTGCTTCAACGTGATCAGTGCCGACCAGATGAGCCGGATGAAGCACCAGGCCGTGGTCGCGAACATCGGCCACTTCGACAACGAGATCGACATGGCGGGGCTGACCAAGTTCCCCGGCGTCCGGCGCAACAACATCAAGCCCCAGGTCGACGAGTGGGTGTTCGACGCCGACGGCGACGATCGGCACAGCATCATCGTCTTGAGCGAGGGCCGGCTGATGAACCTGGGCAACGCCACCGGCCACCCCAGCTTCGTGATGAGCAACTCCTTCACCAACCAGGTGCTGGCGCAGATCGAGTTGTTCACCAAGACCGATGCGTATCCGGTCGGGGTGTACACGTTGCCGAAGCACCTGGACGAGGCGGTCGCCCGGCTCCACCTCGACGCCCTCGGCGTCAGGCTGACCGAGCTGACCTCGGTCCAGGCCGGCTATCTCGGCGTACCGGTCGAGGGCCCGTACAAGTCCGAGCACTACCGCTACTGAGCCGACGGTGCCTGAGACCGTACTGGTCACCGGCGGCACGGGTTACGTCGGCGGCTGGTGCGTGGTCCGGCTGCTGGCGGCCGGTTACCGGGTGCGGGCCACGGTCCGCTCCCTCGACCGGGAGCCGGGTCTGCGGGCCGCGATCGCCTCCCAGACCGATCCGGAGGATCGGCTGCAGGTGGTGGCGGCCGAGCTCGGCTCCGATGCCGGCTGGGACGCCGCCGTCGAGGGCTGCGACCACGTGCTGCACGTGGCGTCACCGATCGCCGGTGGCGAGCCCAAGGATCCCGACGACATGATCCGGCCGGCGGTCGAGGGCACCCGGCGGGTGCTGACCGCGGCGGCCGCGGCCGGCGTACGGCGGGTCGTTCTCACCTCCTCGGCGGCGGCCGCCACCTCGGCGCCGGTCGGCGAGGTCACCATCGACGAGGAGATCTGGACCGATCCGGAACGGGCCGGAAGCAGCTACCGGAAGTCGAAGGTGCTGGCCGAACGGGCCGCCTGGGACTTCGCCGCCGACCATCCCGAGCTCGAGCTCGTCACGGTGCTGCCCGGTGCCATCCTCGGGCCCGCACTGCCGGGCGGCAGTCTCAGCTCGGCGCAGATCATCGACCGGATGGTCACCGGCAAGGCGGGGGCGCTGCCGCGGATGGAGCTGATGGTCGTCGACGTCCGAGATCTCGCCGACCTGCACCTGCTGGCCATGAGCGTGCCGGAGGCCGCCGGGCAACGCTTCCTCGGTGTCGGTGAGGTGCTGACGATGCACGCGATCGCCGACATGTTGCGGGCCCAGCTCGGCGTACCGGCGCGCCGGCCCCGCACCCTGCCCGATGTCGTGGTCAAGATCGCCGGCCGGTTCAACCCGGAGGTGCGGACCCTCGTGCCGATGCTCGGTCGGCGGATCACCACCTCCTCCGCCCGCGCGCAACGCGTCCTCGGCTGGCAGCCCCGCCCGGCTCGGGAGACCGTCGTCGACACCGGCCGCGCCATCCTCGCGGCCCGGAAGAATCCTCACTGATCCCACTCGCACCCCTCGGCTTGTCGAATGGCTCAGGGCACGAGGTGGATTCGCCCATCGGCAGGCTCAGGGCACGGACGTGGATCGCGGGGGTGCTCCGGTCGGGTTGAATGATCAGTGCCATGAGCGGACGAGGTGAGGTGATGTGAGCGTCGACGTCGCGTTGGAGCACCGCACCAGCTACCGGTTCGACCGGCCGACCGAGCTCGGGCCGCACCTGATCCGGCTGCGCCCCGCCCCGCACTGCCGGACCCCGATCCCCAGCTACTCGCTGACCGTCGACGCGGTGGGTCACAAGCTGAACTGGCAGCAGGACCCGTACGGGAACTTCGTGGCCCGGGCCGTGTTCGACCGGCCCACGGCCGAGCTCGACATCACCGTCGGCCTGACCGCGCGGCTGACCCCGATCAACCCGTTCGACTTCTTCCTGGAGCCGTACGCCGCGGAGTTCGGGTTCAGCTACCCCGACGACCTGCGGGTCGACCTGGCGCCGTACCTCGACCGCCCGACAGCCGCAGACCCGATCGTGACCGACTGGCTCACCGGCATCGACACCTCCCCGCGGCCGACGGTGAACTTCCTGGTCGAGCTCAACGCGGCCGCACACGCCGCCGTCGGCTACACCACCCGGATGGAGGCCGGGGTGCAGACCCCGGCACACACCCTGACCAGCGGGCGCGGCTCCTGTCGCGACACCAGCTGGCTGGTGGTCGACGCCCTCCGCCACTTCGGTCTGGCGGCCCGGTTCGTCTCGGGCTATCTGATCGACCTGGGCGAGGACGAGAGCCAGGACAGCACCGATCTGCACGCCTGGGCGGAGGCCTATCTGCCGGGGGCCGGCTGGGTCGGTCTCGACCCGACGTCGGCGTTGCTGACCGGCGAAGGGCACATCCCGCTGGCCGCCACGCCCGACCCGGCCAACGCGGCTCCGATCACCGGCACCACCGGATCCGCCCGGGCCACCCTGCACCACACCAACACCGTCCACCGCTTCCGGCCGGCGGGCGGAGCCGCCCCCGTCGAGGGCCGGCGCGCCGATGCGATCCGACGTCTCGGTGCGGCCGTTGACGAACGCCTCGGCGCAGCCGGACTCGAACTCACCATGGGAGCCGAACCGACGTTCGTGCTGCTGGCCGAGCCGACGGCACCGGAGTGGACGGTCGCCGCCGAAGGTGGCCGCAAGCACGAGCTGGCCATCGAGCTGGCCGACCGACTCGCCGCGACGTTCGCGACCGGCGGTCTGATCCAGCACGGTCCGGGTCGCTGGTACCCCGGTGAGGCCGCTCCGCGGTGGCAGGTCGCCGTGCACTGGCGCCGCGACGGCACGCCGCTGTGGCGCCATCCGGAGCTGCTCGCCGATCCCCGCGCCGACGGCCGGGGGACACCGGACCAGGCCTTCGGCTACGCCCGCGCGCTGACCACCGCCCTCGGATTGCCGGAGAGCCAGCTGCACGCCTGCTGGGACCCCGATCGGGCCGAGCCCACCGCCTGGGCCCTGCCGCTCACCCCCGCCTGGTGGGGTCCCGGCTGGGCCAGCCCGCGCTGGGCGCCACCCGAGGGCCGGCTCGAGCTGCTGCCCGGCGGCCTGGGCGCCGGTCAGCGACTACCCCTGCAGCTCTTGGACAGCGAGCCGGTCTTCGGCGGTGAGGCCAGCTACCTCCGAGCCGGCGATCCGCTCGATCCGCCGGCCGAGCCGTACGCGACCGTGGTGGAGCTCGGCGAGACCCCGTCGCGGACGGCCCTGGTGGTCGAGATCCTCGACCGCCGCATCCACGTGTTCCTGCCGCCCCTGGAACGCGCCGAGAAGTTCGTCGAGCTCGTCGAGCTGCTCGAGCGGGTCGCGCTCGACACCGGCACGGCGCTGGTGATCGACGGATACGGACCGCCACCCGACCCCCGGCTCACCGGACTGCTGGTGACGCCCGATCCGGGGGTGCTCGAGGTGAATCTGCACCCGGCCGGGTCCTGGGCAGAGCTCGAGAACATCTGGCCGACCCTGTACGGGCTGGCCGCCGACCTCGGTCTCGGCGCCGTCACCTTCGGACTGGACGGACGGCAGAGCGGCTCCGGCGGTGGCAACCACTGGACTCTCGGGGCGGTCGAACCGGCCCGCTCGCCGCTGCTCCGCCGCCCGGACCTGCTGGTCAGCCTGATCACCTACTGGCAGCATCACCCGGCCCTGTCGTACGCCTTCGCCGGCAGGTTCGTCGGCCCGACCAGTCAGGCCCCGCGGGTGGACGAGGGTCGCCCCGAGACGCTGTCGGAGCTGGAGACCGCGTTCGCCGAGATCGAGCGGCTCGCCGACCTGCCCGACGACCCGGCGAACCCGGACCACCGGCCCTGGCTGGTCGACCGGGCGCTGCGGCAGCTGCTCACCGACATCACCGGCAACACCCATCGCTCCGAGTTCTGCGTCGACAAGCTGTACAGCCCCGACTCGGCGCGGGGACGGCTCGGTCTGCTGGAGCTTCGCGGCTTCGAGATGCCGCCGACCGTCGACCTCGCGCTCGTCCAGGCGCTGTTGATCCGGGCGATCGTCGCGCGGTGTGCCGAGGATCGGTACGCCGCCCCGTTGATCCGCTGGGGGAGTCGGCTGCACGAGCGGTACCTGCTGCCGTACTTCATGGCCGTCGATCTCGCCGAGGTCGTGGCGGACCTGCGTCGCCATGACTTCTCGTTCGAGCTCGGCTGGCTGCAACCGTTCCTGGACTTCCGGTGCCCGGTCCTCGGTCGGGCCGAGATCGACAGCGGCTCCTCCGGCCCGGTCGAGCTGGAGCTGCGGACGGCGATCGAACCGTGGCACGTGCTCGGTCAGGAATCCAGCTCGGGCGGCACCGCACGGTACGTCGATTCCTCGACCGAGCGGCTGCAGGTGCTCGTCCGGGGCTTCGATCGCGAGCGTTTCCTGCTCACGTGCAACGGCCACCCGGTGCCGCTGACCCCGACCACCGTGGACTCCCAGTACGTCGCCGGAGTGCGGTTCAAGGCCTGGAACCCGTGGTCCGCCCTGCACCCCACCCAGCCGCTCGATGCCCCGCTCACCTTCGATCTCGTCGACCGGGCGGCGGGACTGTCGCGGGGCGGCGCTCGGTACCACGTCGTGCACCCGGGTGGGTTGGACTCGGCGCAGCCACCGGTGAACGCGCGCGAGGCCGAGGCCCGCCGCGCCCGGCGGTTCGAGTCGATGGGTCACACTACGGGGGTGATCGACGTCGGGGCGTTGGACGCCGAGCAGGCCTGGCGTCGGACGGGCACCGACGAGCTGCCCCTCACTCTCGATCTCCGTCGCCGCCGGCCGCGCAGCTGGGGTCGTACGTGAGGCATCGATGAGGCTGCGCTCGTGACCGTGTTGTCGCGCTACCTGGCCGACGCCGGTCAGCCCGACATGTTCGAGACGGTGCCGACCTTCGACGAGTTCGCCCTGCCCGACGGCACGGCTCGGCTCGGCTGGGACGGACTGCTGACCGGGCTGGACGGCTTCGCGGAGGCGGATCTGGTGCGGGCGCAGCGCGAGGTGGCGCGGTTGTTGGCCGACGACGGCGTCACCTACACCCAGGGCCCGGCCTCGTCCCGTTCGGTGGCGGACCTCTCGGCCGGAGCCGACCGGGACGAGTCGCCGTTGGCCGAACCGCGGCCGTGGCAGCTCGATCCGCTGCCCCTGATCCTGGACGAACGGGAGTGGTCGGCGCTCGAGTCCGGCATGGTGCAACGGGCCGAGCTGCTGAACGCGATCCTGGTCGACCTGTACGCCGACCGGAACCTGTTGTCGCAGGGCCAGCTACCGGCCGCGGCCGTGCTGGACCACACCGAGTACCTCCGCCCGATGGTCGGCGCCCGACCGACGATCAACGCCGGGCTGTTCATGGTCGCGGTCGACCTGGGGCGCGACGCCGACGGCGGCTGGCGGGTGATCTCCGACCGCACCCAGGCACCGTCCGGCGCCGGCTACGCCATGCAGAACCGGCGGGTCGTGTCGCGCGTGCTGCCGGAGGTGTACCGGGCGGCCCAGCTGCACCGGCTCACGCCGTTCTTCCAGACCATGCGGGCCGGGTTGCTCGACGCGGCCCCGCAGCAGGTCGAGAACCCGCGCGTCGTGGTGCTGAGTCCCGGCACCCACTCCGAGACCGCGTTCGACCAGGCGTTCGTCGCCTCGCTGCTCGGCTTCCCGTTGCTGGAGGGCTCGGACCTCACGGTCCGCGACGGCCGGGTCTGGATGCGGGTCCTCGGCAAGCTCGAGCAGGTGGACGTGATCTTGCGCCGGGTCGACTCGATCTGGATGGACGCGCTCGAGCTCAGAGCCGGTTCCCGGCTCGGGGTGACCGGTCTGGTTGAGTGCGTCCGGCGGGGGACCGTCCGGGTCGTCAACGACATCGGTTCCGGGGTGCTGGAGAACCCGGCGCTGCTGCCGTACCTGCCGCAGCTGTGCGAGCGCTTCCTGGGGGAGCCGCTGCGACTGCCCTCGGTCGACACCTGGTGGTGCGGTGAGCGCGAGGGCCTGGCGTACGTGCTCGGTCACTTCGACGACCTGGTGATCCGCCCGATCAGCCGGGATTCCGGCCGGAGCGTCCGGGCGGCGGCGTTGACCCGCGAGCAACGCGAGCGACTGCGGGCCAAGATCATCGCTGCGCCGCACCGGTTCGTCGGGCAGCAGGTGCTGAACCTGTCGGTCGCCCCCACGTCGGACCAGGACCGCTTGGTCCGCCGGAACGTGGTGCTGCGCTCGTTCGCGGTCCGCCAGAGCGGCTCCTACACCGCGATGCTCGGCGGACTCGCCCGGGTGAACCACGACGCCGACGAGGGCCGGGGCGTCCTCGTCACCGCCCCCGGTTCGGGGCTGACCAAGGACGTCTGGGTGGTCGGTCAGCAGCCGATGCCGCCGGGTCGGCCGGCACCGCCCCGTGGTCCCCGGGTCGACAGCGAGGTCATCGCGCCGCTGCTGGACAGCACCACCGCCGCCATGGTGCCCCGGGTGCTCAGCGACCTGTTCTGGTTCGGCCGCTACGCCGAACGGGGTGAGGACCTGCTCCGGCTCGTCCTCGCTGCTCGGACGGTGGCGATCGAGACCGACTCCGACGTGACCCCGGGCCGACCGCTGCCCGAGCTGCTGCGGGCGCTGACGCACGTGAGCACCACCTATCCGGGCTTCACCGATGACGCCGCCATCAGGGCGGACCTGATGGCGGAGTTCCGGTCGTTGATGCTCGACCGGCACCGGGTCGGCACGGTGTCCCAGGCCGTCGTCGGTCTCTCGACGGCCGCCCAGGGCGTCCGTGACCAGCTGTCGGACGACGTCTGGATGGTGCTGGCCGAGATCGACCGGGCCTTCGCCGGGTTGGCCGCTCGTCCCCACGACCAGGGCCTGCAGCTGGCCGACGCAGCCGAGCGCGTGCTGTCGGGCCTGCTGGCGTTGGCCGGCATCAGCGCCGAGAACATGGTCCGCGACGCCGGGTGGTACATGCTCGACGTCGGCCGGGGCCTGGAGCGGGCCGTCCAGGTGGTGGCGCTGTTGCGAGCGACCCTGCTCCACCCCCGCGAGGGTGACACCGATCGGCTGGTGATCGAAGCCGTGCTGACCGCGGCCGAGTCCATCGTCACGTTCCGGCGCCGCAACCGCGGCCGCGACGTCGCCGAGGCGATCCTCGATCTGCTGGTGGTGGATCCGCAGAACCCGAGGTCGGTGGCCTACCAGCTGGCGCGCATCGCCGCGGATCTGCGGGCCATCCCGCACACGTCGCCGACGGCTCGGCCGATCCGGGTCGTCGACGCCCTGGCCGAGCAGATCCGGCACGCCGACGTGGCGGAGCTGGCGCGTGCCGACGACGGATCGCGGACCGAGCTCAGCCGGTTCCTGAGCGGGGTCCAGACCCAGCTGCGGATGCTGTCCGACGCGATCCGCGATCATTACCACCCGGCCCCGCCGCCGCAGCAGATGTGGCGCTCGTCGTGGAACTCGGTGTCGTGAGCGCGGCCACGGCACCGGAGCCGACCACCTACCGGGTCACCCACCGCACCACCTACGACTACGACGGCGAGGTGACGGGCAGCTACGGCCAGTTCCACCTGCGACCGCGCGACCTGCCGTGGCAGCGGTGCGTCGCGCACGAGATCTCGATCGAGCCGGAACCGATGGACCTGTTCCGGCACACCGACCTGTACGGCAACGCGAAGTCGTACTTCCACGTGGTCCGGCCGCACACCCGGCTCGAGGTCACCGCGACCAGCATGGTCGAGGTCGGTCCGCCGCAGTACGACCCGGCCCACCTCGCGCTGCCCTGGGAACGGGCCCGGCCCCTGACGCAGGTCGACCAGCCCGATGCCTGGCAGGCGGCTGACTACGTCTTCGCCTCACCGATGGTGGACATCCCCGACGAGGTCCGGGCGTACGCCGAGGTGTCCTTCCCCGCCGGCCGCCCCATCGCCGAGGCCGCCACCGACCTGATGCACCGGGTGCACGCCGACTTCGCGTACAGATCGGGCTCGACGACGGTGTCGACCCGGGTCGCCGAGCTGCTCGAACGGCGTACCGGCGTCTGCCAGGACTTCACCCACGTCATGGTCGCCGGCCTGCGCAGTCTCGGCCTGGCCGGCCGGTACGTCAGCGGCTATCTCGCCACCCGACCGGCTCCCGGCCGGCAACGACTGGTCGGCGCCGACGCCAGTCACGCCTGGGTCGGTTGCTGGGTCCCGGGTGCCGGCTGGCTCTACCTCGACCCCACCAACGACCGGCTCACCGACGCGTCCCACACCACGGTCGCCTGGGGCCGCGACTACGCCGACGTCACCCCGGTCAAGGGGGTGATCTTCACCGAGGCCAAGTCCTCCCGGATGACGGTCGGTGTCGACGTCGCAGCCGTCACCGCCGGCGACGGGTCACTGCTGAGCTGAGTCGCCACCAGCAGACCGCGTCCCAGCGGTCACCGGGCTGAGCAGTGCGGCACCGACCAACCCCCAGGTCACAGCGAGCAACAGGTACTCGCTGGCGGCGAAGACGGCGTTGGCGGCGTCCCCGAGGGGAAACGCCACGATCAACAACACGCCGCACCACCAGGGCAGCAGCCGACACAGCAGAACGGCGATGCCCAGCAGCGCCGAACCGATCAGGAGGGCGATGGCGAACCCGACCCGCACCTCGTTGAGCACCCGTCCCCCGGCGACGAGACCGACCAGCACGATCAGCGTCACGGCGGCGTAGCCGATCGCCGTCAACCCGGCGGCCACCGTGCCGAACCAGCCGTAGCGGCGTTGCCCGCGGTGGCGCACGTGCAACCCGACGACGGCGGGCACCACCAGGCCGAACGCGAGGAGGACCAGCACCTGGTGCAGGTAGTCCGTCGGCGTCCGGTAGACCCACCCGACCGGGGCGATCAGGGCGAGGACGGCCGCAGCGACGAGCAGCACCCCCGTCGCGACACCGGCCCAGCCGCCGACCCGGATCGCGGTGGGGGGAGCTCCGACCGGGTGCTGGTCGGACGCGTGCGTCGCGTCGGGTCGCGTGGGGATGGCAGACATCGAGACCTCCGGCTGATGGGATCGGCGGTCCGCGGATCGCCGATGGGCCTGAACCTAGGGGTCCGAGGCAGCCTGCGGACCAGTAGAACCACCGGTCTCGCTACCGGTTCGCACCGATCGCCGCGCCGGCGCCGACCAGTCGTAGAGCGTGCGGGCGGCCGGTCGGCTCGCTACGGTGAGACAACGGCGCCGGTCGCCGATCCGCAGCTGCGACCAGACAGCTGTCGGGTGTCGCCGATCGGGGGATCGCAGCGGCAGGAGCGTGCGATGTGACCAGGACGGGTCCGACTCGACCCGATGACGGCGGCGGTCAGCTGCTGGCCCTGCCACTCGCTCACGTCGACGAGCGGTGGCGGACCAACCTGCCGGCCCCGTTCAGCAGCTTCGTCGGCCGTCAGCAGGAGCTGAGCGAGGTCGGGCGGCTGCTGCGTCGGCACCGGATGATCACCTTGACCGGTCCGGGAGGTGCGGGCAAGACCCGGCTGGCGACGGAGGCGGCGGCGGAGCTGGTCGACGTCTTCCCCGACGGTGTGTGGCTGGTCGAGCTGGCGGCGGTGAACGATCCGCGGCGGGTGCAGCAGTCGGTGGCCGAGGTCCTGGACGTCCGGGAGCAGCCGGGTCGCACCCTGGTCGAGGGGCTGGCCGGGTTCCTGCGGTTCCGGGCCATGCTGCTGGTCCTGGACAACTGCGAGCACCTGATCGACGCCTGCGCGGAGCTGGTGCAGCGGCTGCTGCGCGCCAGTCCGGAGCTCCACATCCTGGCGACCAGTCGCGAGCCGCTGAACCTGGCCGGAGAGGTGGCGTGGTCGGTCCGCGGGCTGGCGGTGCCGGATCGGTCGACGGACCAGCCCCAGCTGCGCCTGGCCGACTCCGAGTCGGTCCGGCTCTTCCTCGACCGGGTACGCGCCGTCAACCCGTCCTTCGTGCTGACCGCCGACACCGCGGACGACGTCGTCGCGATCTGTCGGCTGCTCGACGGGATGCCGCTGGCGATCGAGCTGGCGGCGGCCCGGTCGCGGCTCCTCACGGTGCACGAGATAGCCGTCGGTCTCGACGACTGCTTCGCGATGCTGACCCAGGCCTCCCGCGACACCGAGGCTCGCCACCGGACGCTGCACGCGGCCATCAGCTGGAGCCACGACCTGCTGTTGCCGCCCGAACAGGCCGTGTTCCGCCGGTTGGGCGTGTTCGCCGGAGGCTTCACCGGATCGGCCGCGGGCCGGGTGTGCGCCGGTCCCGAGCTCGACCACGCGGACGTCTCGGCGGTGCTGGCCCACCTGGTCGACAAGTCGCTGGTGACGGCTCGGGCCGAGGGTGACAGCACCCGCTACCGGTTGCTCGAGGTCGTGCGTCAGTACGCGCACCAGCTGCTCGCCGATGCCGGGGAGCTGGCGAGCGTCGAGGAGGCCCACGCCGCGTGGTTCCTGGCTCTGGCGGCGGAGGCCGAGAGTCGTCTGGACGGTGCCGAGCAGCTGCCCTGGCTGGCCCGGCTGACCCAGGAGCACGACAACCTGAGGGCGGCCCTGGCCTGGTCGCTGGCGAGCCCGGACCGGAGGGAAACCGCGCTCACGCTCACCGGCCACCTGATCGGCTTCTGGTTCGTCCGCGGTCACCTGCGGGAGGGTCTGCAGTGGCTCGAGCAGGCGATCGCCGTCAGCCCGGACGACTCCTCCCCGGGCCGGGCGAAGGCGCTCGTCGGTGCCGCGATGTTGGCGACGTTCCAGGAGCAGTACGCGTCGGCGGAACGGCTGGCGGTGGCCGGGCTGAAGCTGTTCCGCCGGCTCGGGGACGTCGAGGGCATCGCCTTCGCCGTGAACACCTTGGGCACCATCGCCTACACCGGTCAGAGCGCGACCATCTCGCTGCCGGAGCTGCTCGAGGAGGGCCGCCGGCTCCGGCCCCAGCTGCGGAACCGCACGCTGGTGGCCCAGATGCTCGACCTCGAGGGTGCCGCCGCGCTGGCGGGCGGCGAGCTGGATCGGGCCGTCGATCTGTGGCAGCAGGGTCTGGCGGTCTCCCACGAGATCGGCAACGCGTACTCCGAGGCCTTCACCCGCTCCAACCTGGGCATGGTGGCGGCGGCCCGACAAGACCATCGGGAGGCCGCCGAGCAGCTGCACCTCGCCCTGCAGCTGGCCCTGCCGCTGGAGTACGCGCTGATCATCCAGTACGCCCTGATCGGGCTGGCGAAGGTCGACGCGGTCGCCGGCCGCCAGTTGCGGGCCGCGGTGCTCTGGGGTGCTGCGGATCGGATGAGTGAGGCGTACGACAGTCAGATGACCAAGGCCGCCCGTGGCGTGATCGGCTACGAGACCGACATCGCCACCGCCCGGAGCATCCTGGGTGAGGCCGCCTGGTCGGCGGCCTGGGCCGAGGGCCGGCTGCTGTCCTACGACCAGGCTGCCGCGGTCGCCCTCGCCGACCCGGAGGTCGAGCCGGAGCGGCCGACCAGCTCGACCGGGTCCGCGGCCGGCGGGCTGAGTGCCCGCGAGATCGAGGTGTTGACCCTGGTCGCCCGCGGCGCGACCAATGCGGAGGTCGCCAAGAGCCTCTTCCTGAGTCCGCGCACCGTCGACTGGCACCTCAGCTCGGTCTACACGAAGCTGGGCGTCCGGTCGCGGACCGAGGCCGCCCGGTTCGCCGTTGAGCACGACCTGGCCTGACCGGTGCAGGTCTGGCTGTTCCGATCAGCCGGCGACCGGGCCGACGTCGACGAGGTCGAGGAGATGTTCCTCCGGTGCTGCCTCCGGTTCCCGTATTCCGAGGCGGCCCAAGACGGTCGACACGGCCGGGCGGACCTGGCCGTCTCGGTACGCCTCCCACTGTTCCCGGTTCTGCCAGACGTTCAGGTGGCGCAGACCCTGCTCAGTGGTGGTGACGAGATGGACCAGGAGGCCGGCCGGGCGCTCGTCCGCGATCTCGGCACTCACCAACTCGTAGATCCGGCGACTGCCGGGTGCGTCGTAGTAGAAGGCATACGTCATCGCGCGCTCCTCGGGTAGGCTTCGATAGAATGAGTTCTATTGGATAGAGGAGTATCTCTCGAATGGGCCAGGACGTCAACGGGCGGCGGAAGTACGACGCCTCGGGCCGGGTGGCCCAGGCCCGGCGATCTCGCGCCCGCGTACTCGCGGTTGCTCGCGATCTCTTCGTGGCCAACGGCTACTCCGCGACCACGGTGGCAGCGGTCGCCGAGGCCGCTGGGGTTTCCATCCAGAGTGCCTACAAGGCGTTCGGCAACAAGACCGGGCTGGTCAAGGCCGTCTTCGACGTCGCCATCGCCGGCGACGACGAACCGGCCGCGATGATCGATCGCCCGGTCTTCGCGCGGTTGGCGTCTGAGCCGGACCCACGACGGAAGTTGACGCTGTACGCCGCCTTCGTCGCCGAGACCGCGCCGCGTCACGTCCCGGTGCAGCTGCTGGTGCGCACGGCCGCCGGGGCGGATCACGAGGCGGCCGGTCTGTGGGCGGACCTGTGTGCCGAGCGGCTCCGGGGGATGACGAGGTTCGCCGAGGCGTTGGCGCCGCAGCTGCGCGCCGACGTGACTGTCGGCGAGGCGCGGGACCTGCTGTTCGCGTTCAACTCACCGGAGCACTGGGACCTGCTCGTCGCGCAGCGCGGCTGGTCGGCGCACCGCTACGAGCAGCACCTCGCCCGGTCGCTGATCTCGGCGCTGCTGCCCTGACGTCTCGGACCGGTCAGGCCGCTGGTTCAGGCCGAGCCTCGGCGGTGACGTCGATGATGGCGGCCATCGCCTGGTCGAAGGCCTTGGTGAGCTCGCCGGCGCCACTCTCCTCGCCCGACCACAGCTCCACGGCGAGCCGGCTGCCGGCGACGATGACCATGGTGACGGCGCGGGCCTGCTCCGGATCGGCGACACCGGCCGAACGCAGGTAGTCGGCCAGGCCCTCCTCGAAGAGCAGGATGCGCTCGAAGGCCCGGCCGAGCAGGGTGGGGTAGCGGTGCAGCAGCTCCCGCCGCCGTCGATCGAGGTCGACGCTCTCGGGGTTGATCGACTCCAGCTGCGACCGCACGTAGGCCATGGCGATCCGCAATGGGGGACCGTCGACCGGCCGGGGCGGCGGTGCGACCCGGACGTCCCGGTCCCGCGGTACGCCCAGCAGCGCGTCTTCCTTGCTGGCGAAGTGGTTGAAGAAGGTCCGTGAGGTCACGTCGGCCCGGGTGGCGATGGCCTCGACCGTGAGGCGCTCCAATCCCAGCGACTCGATCAGATCCACCGTGGCATGCTCGATGGCAGCGCGGGTCTGCATCTTCTTGCGCTCCCGCAGCCCGATGGGCAGCATGGTCGATAATCTTTCACGCCGTGAAATCTTTTGCAATGTGAAATCTCGTCCGGGTACGGTGGCAGTCGGCGGATATCGACAGCAGCGGCCCGGTCGGCGGCTCGCGAGAAGGACTCACGACTCATGACTTCCCTGACCCGGCTCAGCCTGGCCAACCGACTCATCGTCATGCTCGTGTCCATCGCGATCGTGGCGTTCGGCATCCTCGCCTCGACGTCGCTCAAGCAGGAGCTGCTGCCCTCCACCCAGGCCCCGACCGCCATCGTCACCGCCAGCTACCCGGGTGCCACGCCGCAGATCGTCGCCGACAACGTCGCCACCCCCATCGAGCGCGCTGTGACCGGCGTCGCCGGAGTCACCGACGTCACGTCGAGCTCCGTCAACGGCAATTCGACCATCACCGTCAACTGGGACTTCGGCCTGGATGACGACAAGGTCGTCAGCGACATCCGCAACGCCGTCGACTCGGTCGCCCCGAACCTCCCGACCGACGTCGAGACCGACGTGGTCACCGGTAGCACCGACGACATCCCGGTCCTGCTGCTGGCCGCCTCGACCGACCTGCCGCTGGCCGCGTCCGGGGAACTGGTGCAGAACACCGCGGTCCCGGCCCTGACCGCCATCGACGGCGTACGCCTGGTCGAGGTCACCGGCGAGGACACCACCCAGCTGACCGTCACACTGCGCCCCGCCGACCTGACCAAGAACGATCTGACGGCTGCGGCCGTGACGCAGTCGATCCAGTCGCAGCTCACCGTGATCCCGGCCGGCACCGCGTACGACAAGACCCTCGAGCTGGCCGTGCAGGTCGGGAATTCGACGACCTCGATCAAGCAGGTCCAGGCCCTGGCCGTGCCGACCAGCGACGGCCCGATCGCCCTGTCGCAGATCGCCGACGTCAAGGTCGAGTCGATCTCGTCGTCCTCGTTGGCCCGCTCCGACGGCCGGCCGGCGCTCAGCGTGTCGGTGCTCAAGGAGACCGGCGGCGACTCGGTGGCCATCTCGCACGCCGTGGCCGACGCCATTCCCGGTCTGGAGAAGACCATGGGCAACAACGCGGCGTTCAACATCGTCTTCGACCAGGCGCCCCTGATCGAGCAGTCCATCCACGACCTCACGGTCGAGGGTGCTCTCGGACTCAGCTTCGCGGTGCTGGTGATCCTGCTGTTCCTGTTGTCGCTGCGCTCGACGATCATCACCGCGATCTCGATCCCGCTGTCGCTGCTGATCGCCATGATCGGCCTCCAGGTCGGCGGGTTCTCGCTCAACATCTTCACGCTGGCGGCCCTCACCGTCGCCGTCGGTCGGGTGGTCGACGACTCGATCGTGGTGCTGGAGAACATCAAGCGACGCGACACCGGGCACGCGGCGCTCACCCCGGCCGACATCGTCGCCTCCGTCAAGGAGGTGGCCGGCGCGGTCACGGCGTCCACCGCGACGACCGTCGCGGTGTTCTTGCCGGTGGCGGTCGTGTCCGGTGTGACCGGGGAGTTGTTCCGCCCGTTCGCCGTCACCATCGCCGTCGCGCTGGTCGCCTCGCTGCTCGTCTCGATGACCGTGGTGCCGGTGCTGGCGTACTGGTTCCTGCGTGGCGGGAAGCGCAAGCGAGCCGCTGCCGCCGCCGCCGCCGCGACGGCGGCCGCCACAGCCGGCGACAGCCGTGGCACCCCTGCCGGGGCAGGAACCGGTCGACTTCCAGACCACCAGTGGTCACAGCGACGACGAGACCAAGGTCACCCGGCTGCAGAAGGGTTATCTCCCGGTCCTGCGGTGGGGTCTCCGGCACCCCGTGATCACTCTCGCCCTGGCTCTCATCGTGTTCATCGGCACCCTCGGCGCCTCGACGCTGCTGAAGACCGACTTCCTCGGCTCGTTCGCCGACGACAGCACACTCACGATCCAGCAGGAGCTGCCGGCCGGCACCCGGCTGGAGACGATGAGTGCCGCGGCGAAGCAGGTCGAGGACGTGCTGGCCGGGGACCCCGAGGTCAAGGACTACCTGACCACGATCGGCGGCAGCATCTACGGCTTCGCCGGCAGTGGAGCGAGTACGACCGAGATCACCGTGAACCTCAACGACGGTGCGACCGCGGAGCAGATGAAGCCGAAGCTGGAGTCCCAGCTGGCCGAGCTGGGGAAGCCGGCGGGTGACATCACCGTCACCCAGGCGGCCAACGGCTCCACCAACAACGACATCTCGGTCACGGTGAAGGGCGAGAACGCTGAGGCGCTGCGCAAGGGGGCCGACCAGGTCCAGGCCGCGCTGGAGGGCGTGCCGGGGCTGACCGACGTACGCAGCAACCTCGCCGAGCAGCGCAAGGTGCTCGAGGTGCAGATCGACCACAAGCGGGCGGCCGACCTCGGCTTCACCCAGGCCGAGATCGGCCAGGCCGTGACCAACGCCCTGCGCGGTACCAACGTCGGCGACGTGACGCTGTCCGGGGAGCAGCGGGAGGTGTGGGTCCGGACCCAGTCCGCGACCGATCCCAGCCCGGCCGACATCGGCAACCTGCTGCTGCCGGTGAGCCAGATCCAGCAGGCCAAGGCGCAGGACAAGGCCTCCGACGAGCTGGAGAAGCGATCGCGACGACGCTGTCCGACCGACAGGACGCGCTCGGCGACCGGCAGAAGGCCGATCGGCGAAGAGCAGCAGGCACAAGGCGGACGAGGCGACCGCAGGATTCGCTGGACAAGCTGAGGGATCAGCGGGCCGAGGCGGTGGAGGCGCCGCTCCGACGCTGCGGGCCGACCTGAGCGAGACGCGGTCGAAGCTGGGACCAGCGCAGCGGTCACCTCGACGAGCGCGAACGCCAGTCTGCGGGCGGCGCAGCGGGCGCTTCGCCGAGCCGGGCCTGCCGGTCGCAACCCGGCCGATGCCGACCGGCATCGCGGCCGCCGTGGGTGGCTGGCCAAGGCGCAGCTCGACCAGGCCAGCCCAGCAGGTCGCCGGGGCGTCCGGCGCGGTGGCCCAGATCCAGGCCGGCATCAAGCAGCTCGAAGCCGGCATCGAGCAGTCCGACAAGGCGATCGACCAGCTCGACGAGCAGATCGAGCAGATCCGCGACCAGCAGTCGGAGACGGCCGAGCCAGCGCGCAGACGAGCGAGGAGCTCACCGACGAGCAGCAAGCCCTCGCCGACGATCAGAAGGAGCTGGCCGAGGACCAGCAGGACCTGGCCGACATCCGGGCCGGCGCGATCCGGGTGAACCGGGTCGCGACCGTCAAGCTGGTCGGGGCGCCGACGACGGTGACCCAGATCGACGGGGATCCGTCGGTGACGATCACCGGGACGCCGGACACCACCGACCTCGGGGCGCTGAGTGCCGCGGTCACCACCACCATCGCCGGCATCGACGATCTGCCCGCCGGGGTGAGTGCCGAGCTCGGCGGCGCCGCCACCGATCAGCAGGAGGCGTTCAGTCAGCTCGGGTTGGCCATGCTGGTGGCGATCGCCCTGGTCTTCTTGATCATGGTCGGTACGTTCCGCAGCCTGGTCCAGCCGCTGATCTTGATGGTGGCGATCCCGTTCGCGGCCACCGGGGCCATCGCCGGGTTGTTGATCACCGACACGCCGCTGGGCGTGCCGTCGATGGTCGGGCTGCTGATGCTGATCGGCATCGTGGTGACCAACGCCATCGTGTTGATCGACTTGATCAACCAGTACCGGGTCAGGGGCGAGGACCTGAAGACCGCCGTCGTCGACGGGGCGCGACTGCGGCTCCGGCCGATCATCATGACCGCCTGCGCGACGATCTGCGCGCTCATCCCGATGGGCCTCGGCCTCACCGGTGGTGGCGCCTTCATCGGCAAGCCGCTCGCGGTGGTGGTGATCGGTGGCCTGATCTCCTCGACCATCCTCACCCTGCTGCTCGTTCCGGTCCTCTACAGCCTGGTCGAGCGGCGGAGCGAGAAGAAGCGGCTCCGCGCCCTGCAGGCGCAGCAGGCCGAGCAAGCGCAGCCGGCGGCCGGCTGAGAGGCGGCTCAGCCGCGCGGGACCTCGAAGGCGACGAGCTCGCCCTGGCCACCGGTGAGGCCGACCTCGGCCCACGGCACCGTGAACTCCACGACGGCGAGACCGGCGGTCGGGAACTTCTCGTCCATCCGCCGCCAGGCATCTCCCAGCTCGGGGCGGTCGCCGAGGTCGGCGGCCAGCCGGGGCAGCCCGGGCCCGTGCCCGATGAGCATCAGCCCCCGGACGGCCGGGTCGACGGCCTGCACGAGGCCGAGCAACGTGTCGGTCGAGGCCTCGTAGATGGCGGGCTCGATCCGGAACTCCGCGGCGGTCGCGCCGGCCTGCTGGGCGCCCTGCCAGGTCTGTCGGGTCCGGCTGGCGGACGAGCAGAGCACCAGGTCCGGACGCCAACCGCGGTCGGCGAGCAGCCGGCCCGCGGCGGCCGCGTCGCGGCGTCCCCGGTCGTTCAGCGGCCGCTCGTGGTCGATCGCGCCGGTGGCCCAGTCGGACTTGGCGTGCCGCAGCAGCCAGAGGGTACGCGTGGGCGGCTCGGACATCTCGGTCACCGCCAGCCGGCCGGGAGCTCGGCAGCGGTCGGGACCCACTGGGCCGGTCGCAGCCGCTGCTGCTCCCGCTGCCGGCGTTCGGCGACCACGGCGGCGAGGAACTCCAGGGGCGGCAACGCGACGGGTGGGGCCGGGGCGGTCCGGGCGGCGACCTGTCGAGCCAGGTCGTGGGCCAGCGTGTCGCGCGGGTACGGGAGCAGACCGCCGGCCCGCTGCACCAGGTGGCGGGAGGCGGTGACCAGGTCGTCGGGCAGCCGGCTGAGCTCGAGCTGACTGCTCCAGACCTGCAGCGACGGATCCACCGCCGGGATCGGCTGCGGTGGTCGGGGGGACCGCGTCCGGACCACGATCGTGCCGGCCAGCAGGTCGCCCAACCGCTTGGAGCTCGAGTTCACCGCCGCGGCGATCAGCCCCCCGCAGAAGCCGGTCCACGGCGCGAAGTCGACCGTCCAGAAGGCCAGTCCCCGGAGCAGCGCCTGCCGGAACCGGATCGCGCCGCCGTCGTCGCGCACCACCCGGAGCCCGAGGGCGAGGGCGCCCAACGTCCGTCCTCTGGTCAGCGTCTCGGTCGCGATCGGGTACCCGAACATGACGATCAGGCCGCCGGCGATCGACGCCGCCTCCTGCAGGGCCGTCGAGCCGCCGACCCTGGCGATGACGTAGCTGATCAACAGGCTCGCGCCGACGATGACGGCCAGGTCGATGCCCGTGGCCAGCAGCCGGGTCGGGATCCGCGCCGGCCGCAGGTCCAGCACGACCGCGTCACCGGTGACGATCTGGGTCACGAGCGCAGATTAGCCCGCCACCGTGCCGTCCGCAGCCCTGACCGGTTGAGCGGGCACACTGGGCCCGTGGATCTGGACGCCTACGTGATCCGGCACGGTCCGGAGTGGGACCGGCTGACGGCGCTCACCTCGAAGCGGGGCTCCTTGACCGGAGCCGAGGCCGACGAGCTCGTCGACCTGTATCCGCGGGTCGCCACCCAGCTCTCGGTGATCCGTGGCACGGCCGCCGACCCGGTGCTGGAGGCGCGGCTGTCGGCGTTGGTGGCGGCGGCCCGCAGCGTCGTCACCGGTGTCACCGTGCCGATGTGGCGGTCGGTGGGGCTGTTCTTCGTGGCGACCTTCCCGGCGGCGGTCTACCGGGCCCGCCGCTGGTGGATACCGATCGCGGTGATCAACATCGTGGTCGCCGCGCTGATCGCCTGGCGGGTGATCAACACCCCGGGGCTGGCCGAGACGTTGCTGTCGGACTCGGCCGCCCGGCGGCTGATCGACCACGACTTCGCCGCGTACTACAGCGAGAACCCGGCCGCCGACTTCGCGCTGCAGGTGTGGTTGAACAACGCCCGGGTGGCCGCCGTCTGCCTGGTGCTCGGGATCGCGATCCTCCCCGTGATCGTCGTGTTGTGGGCCAACGTGTCGAACCTGGGGGTGATCGCCGGTTTCATGATCGACGCGGGCCGGGCCGACGTGTTCTACGGCCTGATCCTGCCGCACGGTCTGCTCGAGCTGACGATCATCTTCGTGGCCGCCGGCGCCGGTCTCCGGCTCGGTTGGAGCTGGATCGCACCCGGTCCCCGCACCCGGACGGCGGCCCTGGCCACCGAGGGCCGCGCGGTCGGCGCCATCGCGCTGGGGCTCGCGGTCTGGCTGTTGATCTCCGGACTGGTCGAGGGCTTCGTCACCCCGTCGACGTTGCCCGCGTGGGCCCGGGTGAGCATCGGGGCGATCGTCTGGTTGGCCTTTCTGACGTACGTGTTCGTGCTCGGCCGCCGAGCCGTCACCGCCGGTCTGACCGGCGATGTGGCGGACGAGGAGCTGGAAGCGGCAGTTCCCACGGTGGCCGCCTGATCACCGCCTCGGTGATCTAGGCTCAGCCCATGTCGACACCAGCGTCGCAGCGAGTCCGTCGGTGGCCAGCGCTGTGGCTGGTGTCCGGATCCATGATCGCCGGGCTCGCGCTGAGCGGCTGCAGCCTCTTCGCCTCCGGCGGCGGCCAACCCTCGCCCGGAGTTCCGACCGACACCGCGGGCCCGAGCGGCACGGTGACCGGGAGTCCACTGGCGCCCACCGGAAGTCCGTCGGAGACCGTGACCGGAAGCCCGCTGGCTCCCTCCGACAGCGGCAGCCCGGCGACTCCGGTCGGCACCCCCACCGGCAGCGTCGCTCCGGTCGACTGCGCCCAGGTGACCCCGATCCGGATCGAGAAGGTGAACGCCGAACCGCGCCGGACCCTTGAGGTCGTGACGCTGGTGTCCGACGGCCGCAACCTGACTCCCGGTACCCGGGAGCAGAGCGACTTCGTGGCCCCGGTCCTGATCGCCCCCGACGGCTCGGAGAACACCGACGAACCGACGCTGACCAAGATCGCCAGCCTGATCGCGTCGTCCACCCGGAACCGGGTGCTGCTGACCCGACCGGAACCGCCGGACCAAGACGTCGACGCGTCCAAGCGTCCGTACAACACCCCCGGCACCTACGTGGCCTTCAGCGCCTCGGCCACCCTGAACGCCGACGTCGTCGTCAACTGCTCCGGGTCCGAACAGCGTTGGCAGTTCCGGGCCGAGGGCGATCAGACCCTCGGGGTGGTCAACTGCTCCGTCGAGCCGCCGCGGAGCAACGGCGTCGCCCGGCAGGTGTACGCCAGCAACTGCTGACCTGTTGCGCGGCGCCCGTATCGCAGGGCCGTGCCCACGGGCTCAGTCGTCGTCCTGCATGCTCCGCCAGATCTCCTGGCACTCCGGGCAGATCGGGAAGCGCTCGGGGTCGCGGCTCGGCACCCACACCTTGCCGCACAAGGCGACCACCGGGGTGCCCAGCACCATCGCCTCGGTGAGTTTCTCCTTGGGGACGTAGTGGGAGAACCGCTCGTGATCCCCCTCGTCCAGCCGGAAGTCGGTCTGCTCCTGCGTGCGCTCGTCGACGATCGTCTGAGCGCCCGGGCTCGTCTGCTGGCTCACCCGGTCAGGGTACACACGCGACATCTCGGTTGACCTCAACCCGGCTCGAGGTGGTGGACTAGGGCAGCTATGTCCAGCCCCCCTCCGCCAGCCCCGACCCTCACCAAACCGATCTCGCTGCGCGCGCTCACCATCGGGCTGTGCATGACCGTGGTCGCCATCGCCTTCGAGGCCATCGCGGTCGCCACGGCGATGCCGGTGGCGGCCCAGGAGCTGAACGGTCTGAGCTACTACGCCTGGGCGTTCTCGTTGTTCTTGATCGGGATGTTGTTCTCGACGGTGGTGTCCGGCCGGCTCGCCGACCGAGTCGGGCCGGCCTGGCCGGCGGTGGTGGGGCTGCTCGTCTTCGCCGGCGGGCTGGTGGTGGCGGGCACCGCCGGGTCGATGGCGATGTTGATCGTGGGTCGGTTGATCCAGGGTCTGGGCAGCGGGGCCATGAACACCGCAGCGTTCGTGATCATCGCGCAGGAGTTCGACGCCCGACGCCGGCCGCGGATGTTCACCTACATCTCGACCGCCTGGGTGGTCCCGGCCTTCGTCGGCCCGCCGGTAGCGGCCTGGCTCACCCACCAACTCAGCTGGCACTGGGTCTTCTTCGCCGTCTTGCCGTTGGTCGCCCTGGGCGGTGCCATGTCGCTGCCGACCTTCCTCCGGCTGCTGCGGACCTGGCGACCGACGGAGAAAGCCGCCCACACCGCGCCGGCACCACTGTGGGCGGCGGGGGTGGTCGCCGGGGCCGCCACGGCGCTCCAGCTGGCTGGTCAGCGGCTCGACCTGTGGTCGCTGCTGCTGCTGGCGGCTGGTCTGGTCGGACTCTGGCTGGCACTGCCTCGACTGATGCCGTCCGGGTTCTTCCGGATCGGTCGCGGGTTGTCCTCGGTCATCTGGGTCCGGGCCCTGCTGCCCGGGGCCTTCTTCGGCGCCGAGTCCTTCATCCCGCTGATGCTGGTCGAGCAGCGATCCGTCGCCCTCATCCTGGCCGGCGTGACGCTCACCGTCGGTGCGGTGGGTTGGACGGTTGGCTCCTGGCTGCAGTCCCAGAGCTGGATGCGCATCCGGCGCGACCACCTGATCACGATCGGGGCGGCCTCGGTCACTGTGGGCATCGCCATCTGCGGCCTGCTCGCGGCCCTGCCGCAGCTGTGGTTCGGCCTGGTCGGACTGGGGTGGATCTTCGCCGGCTTCGGCATGGGCCTGGCCACCGCCAGCACCTCGCTCGCGGTGATGTCGCTGTCGCCCCTCGACGACCAGGGTCGCAACGCGTCGTCGCTCAACCTCGGCGACGCCCTCGGGTCGAGCGTCTTCGTGGGGATCAGCGGCTCGATCTTCGCCGGGCTGCACGGCGGCGGCAACCTCCCGCTGACCTTCGGCACGGTGATGGCGGCCATGAGTGTCGTCGCCGTCTTGGCGATGGCGGTGTCCACCCGCATCGGGATGGTCCGAGACGAGGTGGGCGCAGTGGTCGAGTCCGCTCCTGATCCGGCGCGCTCCTGATCCGGCGCGCTCCTGATCCGGCGCGCTCCTGATCAGGTGACGGGATCGTCCGGCTGGTCCGCCAGCGCGAGCGCCAAGACGTCCTCGGCCGGCAGTCGCTCGCCGGCGTGCCACTCCGCCGCGAACCGTTCGGCTCCCAGTCCGGCCCGGGCCTCGGCCAGGGCCGGCTCGTACATCTGGCGTTCCGCGGGCGGCACGATGGTGGCGAACCGGGTCCGTACGGCCTCCGCAGCACCCCAGAGCCGGCTCGCCTGACCGAGTCGGCCGAGCAGCACGCAGCTGCGACCCAATCCGTCGAGGGCGAAGGCCATCCGCTGCTGGTCACCCAGGTCGTGCAGGATCTGCAGTGCCGCCCGGTAGCGGGCCGCCGCCGCGCCGGCCTCGCCCCGGTCGGCCGCCAGATCGGCCAGGTTGACCAGGGAGATCGCCGAGAAGTGCTCGTGGTCGTGGGCCCGGAAGGACGCCAGCGCCTGCTCGTGCAGGGACTGCGCCCGGGCGGCGTCGCCGCGCCGGCCGGCGGTGATGGCCAGGTTGGTCAGCGTCTTCGCGATGCTCACCTCGTCGCCCACCCGGGTCTTGGTGGCCAGACTCTCCTCGTAGAGGCGCTCGGCCTCGGCGTAATCGCCCTCGTACCCGGCGATCGACCCGAGCCGGTGCTGCGCCTCGCCGGTGGCGACGTCGTCCTCGTCGGCCCGGTGCAGCGGTAGCGCCTCGGTCAGGACCGCCCGCGCCTCGGCGTAGTCGCCCTGCATCCAGGCCAGTTCGCCGAGCACGTTGAGCAGTCGGCGACGGCGGGGATTCGGGGTCGGCAGGTCCAGGACGGCACGCAGCTGTCGACGGCCTTCGGCGAGGTGCCCGTGGATCGACCAGAACTCGGCCTGCGCCAGGCAGATGTCGGTGGCGGCCGCGGAGTCGTGCTGCTCCAGGTACTGACCGAGCGCGGCCCGGATGTTGTCGTGCTCGTCCTCCAACCGCGCCAGCCACTCGCGCTGGTCGACGTCCAGTCCGGCGGCCGCCCGGCCGACCCAGTCCCGGTAGTAGTCCGCGTGGGCGCGGCGGAGCCGCTCCAGCTGCCCGGAGTCGACCGCCCGCTCCTCCGCGTACGCCCGGACCAGCGGATGCAGATCGAGCCGCTGATCGGCGCCGACGACGATCAGCGAGTGATCGACCAGGCCCACGTGGTCCTCGGTCCAGGCCGGCACCAGGGCCGGCGCCGCGATCGGGTCGATACCGCCACGGAAGACCGCAGCGGTCAGCAGCGCCCGCTGTTCGCCCGGCGACAGCAACTGCCACGAATCGGCGAGCACGGCTTCGACGCTGCGATGCCGACTGGGCTGGTCGCGCACCGAGGACCGCAGCCCGGTGGGTCGCGACGCGATCCGGCGCGCGATGTCGTCCACCGCCAGACTGCGGGCCCAGCTCGCCGCGAGCTCGATGGCCAGCGGCAAGCCGCCGACCTCGGCGCAGATCTGTCGAGCGGCCGCCAGCTCGGCCGGACCGATCGGCTCGGCACTCGACCGGTGTCGCGTCGCCGTCAGCCGGAAGAGCGTGACGGCGTCGTCGCTCGAGACCAGCCCGCCGATGTCGACGACCCACTCGCCGTACAGCTGCAGTCGTTCGCGGGACGTGACCAGCACCGTCACCCCCGGCGCGGCGCCCAGGAGCTCCGCGATCACACCGAGGTCGGCCACGAGGTGCTCGGCGTTGTCGAGGACCACCAGCAGCCGCCGGTCGGCCAGGTGGTGCAGCACGTCGCGCTGGGGCGGCAGGCCCAGGCTCTCCCGCAGCGCGCCGAGGATCTGTTCGGTGATCTGGTCCGGCCCGGAGACGGCTTCCAGCGGTACCCAGGCGGCTCCGTCGGCGAACGGGCTGTCGCTCGGCAGGGTCGCTGCCACCTCGACGGCCAGTCGGGTCTTGCCGCTGCCGCCCAGGCCGACCAGTGTCAGCAGCCGACAGTCGGGTCGGGCCAGCCGATCACGGATCAGCTCCAGCTCGTGCTGTCGCCCGATCAGGGGGGTCAGTCTGGCGGGCAGCCGGAGCCGACTCGGCGGCTCCGCCGGTGCCGGTTCGGGTCGGCTGAGCCGGACCAGCTGCTCGATCCAGTGTTGCTGATCGGCCAGCTCCAGAGCCGGCACGAACAGCGCCCGCACCGTCGCCGGGTCCGCCCTGCGTGCGTTGCTCTCCAGCCGGCTGATGTGCTCGGGGCTGTAGCCGACCTGGACCGCGAGCTCCCGCTGGGTCAACCGGGCCCGACGGCGGAGGTGGCGCAGGCACTCACCGAAGGTGGCGAAGTTCGGATCCGGGTCGACAGCCGGTGATCTCGGTCGTGGCATCCCGGCCTCCGCTGTTCGTCCTCGGCTACGGCCCGCGCGGGCGACGCTCGATTAGACAGCGGGCTGACAACTTCGGTCAACCATGACAGCGGCGTCGTGGCTAGGCTCACCGAGATCGTGGCCGCCCGACCGTGGGGGGAGTCGAGGGGCCGCAACGGGAGACACAGATGCGTCGGGCCGACGCGGGCGTCAAGGGGGGGCGCCGGTCGGATCCGGCGCCTTTGTGCGTCGCTCACCGGGGGTGTGCGCGATCGGGCGTCACTGGTCCAGCAGCGGGCCCGTGCGGTAGGGGATCGACTCCGCCAGGCCGATCAGGGTCGAGGCGCGGATGACGCTCGCGTCCACCACCATCTGGTCGATGACCCGCTGCAGGTCGGCGTTGGAATGGGCCACGATCCGGCACCACAGGTCACCGCTGCCGGTGACGGTCCAGCACTCGAGCAGCTCGGGGATCGCGACCAACCGCCGGACCAGGCCGTCGCGTCCGGCGTGCTGGGTGATCTGCAGGGTGACGAACGCCGTCACCCCGTAGCCGAGGGCGGCGGGGGAGATGCTCGGTTCCCAGCCGGTGACCACACCGTCGCGTTCCAGCCGGTCGAGCCGAGCCTGCACCGTGCCCCGGGCGACCCGCAGCCGGCGACTGGCCTCGAGCACGCCGAGTTTCGGTTCGGCGGTGAACAGGGCCAGCAGGTCGCGGTCCAGGGAGTCCACCGGTCGATCGGCAGGGGGCACGGTGATCTCCTGGTAGTTCGTTGTTGGTTCCAGATGGACAAATTGTACAGTCAGTGACGGTTCAGTTGCACAGATTGAATCTCCAGCCGACCATGAAGCATGACCGATGTCTTGACCTCGAGCCTCCTCACCGACGACGAGCGCCTGGCCGACCTCACCCCGGACCAGTTGCGCCAGCTGATCGGCCTCGTCGACTACGACGCCGCCGGTGACCCGTTCCCCGTCACCGGCTGGGATGCGGTCGTGTGGGTGGTGGGCAACGCCACCCAGACCGCCCGGCACTACCAGTCCGCCTTCGGGATGACGCTGGTCGCCTACAGCGGGCCCGAGACCGGTCACCGGCACCGTCAGGGCTACGTGCTCACCAGTGGCTCCTGCCGGTTCGTGATCCTGGGCGGCGTCGACCCCGCCAGTGAGTTCCACGACCACCACCGCAGGCACGGGGACGGTGTCTTGGACATCAGTCTCGAGGTGCCCGACGTCGACCGCTGCATCGAGCACGCGCGTCGGGTCGGTGCCTCCGTCGTCGTCGAGCCGCACGACGAGACCGACGAGTTCGGTACCGTCCGGACGGCGACCCTCGCGGCCTACGGGGACACCCGCCACACGCTCGTCGACCGGTCCCGCTACACCGGCCCGTACCTGCCCGGCTGGGTGGAGCGGCGGTCGGAGTTCGTGCCGCGGCCCGGTCGCCCGAAGCGACTGTTCCAGGCGCTGGACCACGTCGTGGGCAACGTCGAGCTCGGTCAGATGGACGACTGGGTCCGCTTCTACCAGCGGGTGATGGGCTTCACCAACATGGCGGAGTTCATCGGCGACGACATCGCCACCGACTACTCGGCCCTGATGAGCAAGGTGGTGGCCAGCGGCAACCACCGGGTGAAATTCCCCTTGAACGAGCCGGCTATCGCCAAGCGGAAGAGTCAGATCGACGAGTTCCTGGAGTTCTACGGCGGTCCCGGGGCCCAGCACCTCGCGTTGGCCACGAACGACATCCTGACCGCCGTCGACGTGCTGCGCGAGGAAGGGGTCGAGTTCCTCGACACGCCCGATTCGTACTACACCGACCCGGAGCTGCGGGCCCGGATCGGTGAGGTGAGGGTGCCCATCGAGGAGCTGCAGCGACGCGGCATCCTGGTCGATCGGGACGAGGACGGCTATCTGCTGCAGATCTTCACCCGGCCGATCGGCGACCGGCCGACCGTCTTCTTCGAGCTGATCGAGCGGCATGGCTCCCTCGGCTTCGGCAAGGGCAACTTCAAAGCCCTCTTCGAGGCCATCGAGCGCGAGCAGGAGCGGCGCGGCAACCTCTGATCCGCCGGGTTGACGCGAATCCAGCATCCTGACGCTCGACGGTCCCGAATCGGGCCGGTCCCGAGCACAGGATGCTGGATCTGCGTCAGCACCCCTCGGCTCCTCGAGCGCGAGCGCGACTTCCGCGCGAGCGTCGGGTAGCGGAGCGCGTGGCTCGGTCTGGACCGACGAGGGAGCGGACACGCTTTTCGTCTGCGAGCGAGGAGGGAAGTCCGAGTCGCCGGAGCGCGGAGCGGGCGCGAGCGCGACTAGATTGTGGGGGTGTCGGACATCCCTATCGGCTCGCCACCCGTTCCGCCCGGCCGTCACGCTGCACCCGGCGGCTGGTACCCGGATCCGGTGGATGCCGGCCAGGAGCGGTACTGGGACGGCTGGCAGTGGTCGCGGAACACCCGACCCAACGAGCGGGCCGGAGCGCCGAAGGCCTCGACACCGACGTACGGCCCGCCGCAGACCGGATACGGCCAGCAGTATCCGGCCCAGTACCAGCAGTCGTACCCGGGTCGATATCCGCAGCAGCCCTATCCAGGACAGCAGCCGGTGGCCGGCCGGGTGGTGCCGACGACCGCCGACGGGGTCCCGCTGTCGGGGTGGTGGTGGCGGGCGCTCGCGATCACCATCGACGGTCTCATCGTCGGGGTGCTGGCCGGTCTGATCGCGTCCCCGATCTACGTCAAGGTGTTCGGGCAGATGTCGGAGTACATCTCTCGAGTGGTCGAGGCGACCGAGCGTGGTCTGCCGGCACCGCCGCAGCCGACGCCGGAATCGCTCATCTCGTTCACCGACAACCTGATCGTGATCGCGGTGTCGGTCGCGGTCCAGAGCGCCTACATCATCGCCTTCCTCCGGTGGCGGTCGGCAACTCCGGGGAAGTTGATCACCGGGCTGCGGGTGGTGCCGGTCGAGCAGGGCCGGTTCCCGGGGCCGCTGCCGTGGTCGACGATCATCATCCGCGTGGTGGTGTGGGTGCTGCCCGCGATCGCCAGTGTGCTGCTGCTCTTCCGGTTGATCGACGTGTTGTTCCCGCTGTGGCAGCCCAGACGTCAGGCCCTGCACGATCTGGCGGCCCGGACCCAGGTCGTGAAGATCCGCTAGGGCAGCGCAGGTCGGATCCGGCCCCGTACCTCGCCGAGCCGCACCGGTCCGTCGGGTGCATGGGCGACGCCCCGCATCACGACCTCGTCGCCGTCCACCAGGAAGCCGTGCGGGCCCTCGGGCAGAACCAGCGGCCGGGTGCCGTTCCAGGTCAGCTCCAGCAGCGAGCCGTGTTGATCGTTCTCGGGGCCGGAGATGGTGCCCGAGGCGTAGAGGTCCCCGGGCCGTAGCGACGCCCCGTTCACCGTCAGGTGGGCGAGCATCTGCGCCGGGGAGTAGTACAGGTGCGAGAACGGGCAGGTGCTGATCAAGCTCTGGTTGAGGAAGACATCGATGTCCAGGTCGTAGCTGTAGCCGGGCCCCTGCAGGTACTCCACCGGTGCCGGGTCCTGCTCGGGCAGCGGGTGCCGCGCCTCGTACAGAGCCGGCATCGGCACCACCCAGGCCGAGATCGAGGTGGCGAAGCTCTTGCCCAGGAACGGTCCGAGCGGGACGTACTCCCAGGCCTGCAGGTCGCGCGCCGACCAGTCGTTGACGAGCACGACACCGAACACGTGATCGGCGAACTCGTCGACCCGGACGCGGCTGCCCATCGCTGAACCCACCCCGACCACGAAGCCCAGCTCCGCCTCGAAGTCGAGCCGGGTGCTGGGTCCGACCACCGGCGCCGGATCGGTACGGTCCTTGCGCTGGCCCACCGGCCGGGTCACGTCGGTGCCGCTCGCCACGATCGTGCCGGAGCGGCCGTGGTACCCGATGGGCAGGTGGCGCCAGTTCGGGGTCAACGGCTCGGAGTCCGGTCGGAAGATCTGACCCACGTTGCTGGCGTGGTGCAGGCTCGCGTAGAAGTCGACGAAGTCGCCCACCTCGATCGGGAGGAGCGGCTCGACGGCCGCCACCGGCAGCATCGCCGCCCGGACCGCATCTGCGGCGTCCTCGTCGGCCAGCAGGTCCTGCAGCTGACTGCGGTGGGCGGCCCAGGCCGGCGGGCCGAGAGCCAGGAACGGATTGAGACTCGGCTGGTCGAACACCGCGGGGTTCTCACCGGTGGCCTCGGCCAGGGCGACCAGGTCGATCACCTGGTCCCCGACCGCGACCGCCGCCCGGACCCGGCCGTCGGGGACACGCACGATCCCGTACGGCAGCTCGCGCACCCCGAACGGGGCATCGGGTGGGACCGAGAACCAGCTCATGTGGGCGCGTCCAGCAGCTCGAGCTCGACCAGGTCGGCGACCGGATCGGTGACACCGCAGCAACCGAAGCTGCGCAGCCGGCGCCGGACCCGGTCCTGGCTGCCCAGATCCCAGGACTCGACGGCGGCGGTGAGCCGCTCCCGATCCGTGAGGTGCAGCAGCTCCTCGGCCTCGGTCACCTCCGCACCGTCGATGAGCGCGTCCAGCGCCATCATCAGGGTCAGGAAGCCGTGCTGGGGCAGGGCGTCTCCCCGGTCGTTGCGGCCGACCGCGGGCCAGGCGTGGTGCAACCCGGCGGTCGCCTTGAAGCCGAGATCGGCTTCGACCAGGACCGAGAGCTGCTCGGCCAGCCGGCTGGCCGGGGGATGGGCGTCCGGTTCGGTGCCACCGGTCCGGAGCTTGCCGAAGAGGCCGGCGGCCTCGATCTCCGCCACCGCCTGCACCCAGCCGTGCGCATAGGGCAGCTCGACGTAGACGCTGACGCCGGGATCGAGCTCGGCCGCAGCCGCCACCACCCGGCCCGCGTTGCCGGCGAGGTCGTCGAGGTCGCGCAGCGCCGTCTCCACCGCCACCACCTGGACACCGGGAACGGTGCGCCCGGCCAGCGCCGCGACTCCACCGGCCCCGCCGCTGGTCACCACGCTGACCGCGATCGGCTCGGCCGGCCCGGCGGCCCGACCGATCTGGGCCAGAGCCGTGTCGGGCACCACCAGCGGCCCGATCAGCGATGCGTACCAGGACTCCCGGTGCCGGCGGTGTTCGGAGACGGCCTCTTCGGCCGACGCGTTCCCGGGCGGGAACATCGCGGCGTCGTCCACGAGCCCCCGGAACAGGGCCCGGGGGACGGCGCTGGGGCGGCTCACCTTCGCACCCTAGCGGCGGTCAGCTGACCGCCCGGACGAGGGCGCAGCTGACCGCCGCCAGCAGCAGTGCCACCACCACGGGCAGCCGGAACCACAGGGCGAGTGCACCGACGCCGACGCCGACGGCACGGCCGTCGAGGACCAGCTGCTGTCCGTGTCCGAACGTGCCGGCGACGACCAGCGCGGCGATGAGGGCCGGGGTGAGCAGGGAGATGACCCGGAGGACGGCCGGCGGTGGTTGCCGGCCGCCGGCGAGCAGCGGTCCGGCGATCTTGAACGCGATGGTGCCGGCCGCGAGGATGGCGATCAGGGCCACGGCGACGGAGGTGCTCATCGGGGCCGCCGCAGACCGATCAAGGCGACCGCGGCCGCCGCGAGGACCGGGATGCCGGGTGGTACGAGCGGGGTGAGCACCAGGGTGACCACCGCAGCGATCCCGGCCACGGCGAGCGCCTGGCGACGTCCGGATCGGTCGGCCGGGTCAGCGTCCGCATCCTTCGGTGGCCTCAGCTCGGGCAGTAGCAGGCTCAGGTAGAACACGGGGAACAGCGCATCGAGACCGAGCAGACCCGGGTCGGGGAGGACGCCGGCGCCGAGCACCCCGATCACGGTGCCGCCGACCCAGCCGACGTACTGCGGAACCGCGGCCCAGGCGATCGCCCGGATGTCGAAGGTGCCGTCGGAGCGGTGGCCGAGGATGAACGAGGCGTCCGCGACGATGGCGCCGACCGCAGCCCGCCGGGCCGGCCCGCTGGTCATCGACGGCGCGATCGCGAAGCCCATCGGCAGGAACCGGGCGTTGGCCAGCAGACCGGTGGTTGCGGCGAGCACCGCCCCGCCGCCGCTGCCGATCGCCGTCGACGCCGCGAACTGGGCGGTGCCGGACCACACCAGGGCCGACATCACCATCGCCGGCAGGGCACCGAACTGCGGTCCCGCGACGAGCCCGAAGCTGATCCCGATGGCGGCGGTCGGCAGCAGCAGGGGAAGTGCGGCGCGGAAACCGTCGGGCAGGAAGCCGAACAGCCCGCCTGAGGGTGTCGAGTTCATGACGACAGTCAATCAGAACTAATGCCTGAAACACAGTTTACCCATTAGGCTGTTCGGATGACGGACGTCCGAACACGGGTGGACACCGTGCCGCTGGTCGCGGGGGTCGCGGTCCTCGATCTGGTCAACACCGTCTCGTGGCGGGGCGATCCCGAGCGCGGGGAGGACCATCTCCGGGGCGCCGACGAGTGCCTGCGCTGGGCTCGTCGGGCCGACGTGATCACTGCCGACGAGCTGGAGCGGTTGCGCCGCAGGTTGCAGGGATCCCCGCCCCGCCGGGCCCGCCTGGTCGCCGGTCTGCTCGACCTCCGCGAGCTGGTCGCGACCACGGTCGGCACGGACGCCGAAGTGCTGCCGCGCGACGTATCGGCGACCATCGCCGAGGCGTACGCGCACGCCGACCTCATCCGGACCGCCGGTGCGCCGGCGCAGGCGGGCGGCCGAGGCTGGCAGATCCGGACCCTCGACGAGGACACCGTCCGACGGCGGTTGACCCTCCAGCTCGCCGCTCTGCTGACCGGGACCGACGGACGGATCGGGAGCTGCGGCGACCCCGACTGCGGCTGGGTGTTCCTCGACACCAGCCGGGCGCGGAACCGGCGCTGGTGCAGCTCGGCCGACTGCGGCAACCGGTACCGGGTCCGGGAGCACCAGCGACGCCGGAGCCGCTGAACGGCAGGATGCGGGCATGGCCGATCACACCGACGACGACGTGCAGCGGGCGCTGGGCATGGTGCGGGCCGCCGCGCTGCGGTTGCCGGAGACCTCGGAGCGGCCGAGCCACGGCGGTCCCGCGTTCTTCATCCGGGACAAGAAGTGCTTCGTGATGTTCCTCGACGACCACCACCAAGACGGCCGGCTCGCCATCTGGTGCGCCGCGCCGGCGGGCGTCCAGGCCGAGATGGTGGAGACGGAGCCCGATCGGTTCTTCCGGCCGCCCTACGTCGGTCACCGCGGCTGGCTCGGAGTCCACCTGCTGCAGGTCGATCAGCCCGAGCTGGACGCCATCGTCCTCGATGCCTTCCGTACGATCGCCCCGCCGACGGTGCTGCGACAGCTGCATGCCCCCTGATCCCTCGTGCCTCGATCTGGGCGTGGGGGCGCATGTTCGTGCCCTGAGCTTGTCGAAGGGTGCCGCGCGGTAACCCCCACTGGCCCTTCGACAGGCTCAGGGCACGAGGTGGTTGGGCCCTTCGACAGGCTCAGGGCACGAAGTGGTTACAGGCTCAGGACACGAGCCGCGAGTGGGCTCCGCTCAGATCACCCGACCGAGGAGGGGCATCAGGATCGAGAGGCCGAGGACTGCGGCGAACCGGGGGATCCAGTGCCGGGCGTCTGAGGTCGGGGCGGGTGCGGGCGCCAGCGGGTCGAGGGTGGCTGGGTCAGGGGTCCGGGGCTCGCTCACCCAGGCCGCGAGGCCCGGTCCGAGGAACGCGGTGCCGCCGGGGAGGCTGCCGTCGGCGAGCCAGAGGGGCGCGACCACCAAGGCGATGGTCAGCAGTGCGAACCAGAGGCCGAGACGGAGACGCCAGGCCAGCAGGGGCAGCGCGACCACGGCGAGCAGGATCCCGCCGAGACCGCCGTACACCAGATAGCCGAGGCAGGCGAAGCCCTCCGCGGTGCAGTTCGCGGCCGAGACCCAGCCGATCACCAGCGCCGGTACGCCGCAGAGCAGCGCGAGCACCGCCACCAGGTACCCGAGCAGCACCCGCTGCAGGTCCCTCGGCCGGGCGCGCCGCAGCGCCCGGTCACCGTTCGGATCCGGTACCGACAACTTCGTCCTCCCTTCCACCACCTGCAGGAACGTTAGTGTGACGAAATGGCCAACTACCGCAGCGTCGGGGAGGTGCCCCCGAAGCGCCACACGGCCTTCCGGCAACCGGACGGGTCGCTGTACTCCGAGGAGCTGATGGGCGAGGAGGGGTTCTCGGCGGACTCCTCGTTGCTCTACCACCGAGGGATTCCGTCGGCGATGAGCTCGGCCCGGGTGTGGGAGCTGCCCGATCTCGCGACCACCGCCAACCACCCGCTCCGGCCGATCCACCTGCGGCTGCCCGAGCTCTTCGCGGGGGATCCGGCCGAGGTCGATCACGTCACCGGCCGGCGGCTGGTCCTGGGCAACGGCGACGTCCGGATCTCGTACGCCGTGGGCGCCAGGCTCTCCCCGCTGTACCGCAACGCGATCGGCGACGAGTGCGTCTACATCGAGGCCGGCCGCGGATTCGTGGACACCGTGTTCGGCACCGTGCCCTTCACCACCGGCGACTACGTCGTGATCCCCCGGGCCACGGTCCATCGCTGGCGTCCCTACGGTGAGGTGAAGGCCTACTGCATCGAGGCCAACTCCCACATCTCACCGCCTCGGCGCTACCTCTCGCGCTACGGGCAGTTCCTCGAGCACAGCCCGTACTGCGAACGCGATCTGCACCCGCCCACCGAGCCGCTGGTGTTCGAACCCGGCGAACCCGCGGAGATCCACACCAAGCACCGCGGCCACGGCCCGCACGGCGTCGTCGGGTCGATCGTGACGGCGACCTCACATCCGTTCGACGTGGTGGGTTGGGACGGTTGTCTCTACCCGTACACGTTCAACGTCGACGACTTCGAGCCGATCACCGGCCGGGTGCACCAACCGCCGCCGGTGCACCAGGTGTTCGAGGCCAACAACTTCGTGATCTGCAACTTCGTGCCGCGCAAGGTCGACTACCACCCGCTCGCCATCCCGGTGCCGTACTACCACTCCAACGTCGACTCCGACGAGGTGATGTTCTACTGCGGCGGCGACTACGAGGCCCGCAAGGGATCCGGGATCGCGCTCGGCTCCATCACCCTGCATCCCGGCGGGCACAGCCACGGCCCCCAACCGGGAGCCGCGGAGCAGTCGATCGGGAAGGAGTTCTTTGACGAGCTGGCCGTCATGGTCGACACGTTCCGGCCGTTGGAGCTCGGCGAAGGCGGTCTGGCCTGCGATGATCATGCCTACGCGACCAGCTGGCACCGCGCGCTGCAGGGCGACGGGGCGTAGCCGGGTCGAACTCGAGTCGAATGTAGAGGGTCAGATTGCTCGACGTCGGAGACCGTGTCGCCGGGTTCGCGGTCGAGTCGTTCGTCGCCCGCGGCGGCATGGCCTTCGTCTACAAGGCACGCGATCTGCGGTTGTCGCGGACCGTCGCGCTCAAGGTGATGGCACCGGAGCTGGCCACCGACCAGTCCTTCCGGCAACGGTTCACGCGGGAGTCGGAGCTGGCCGCATCCATCGACCATCCCAACATCATCCCGATCTACGCCGCCGGTGAGGAGAACGGACTCCTCTACCTGGTGATGCGTTTCGTCCCGGGTGACCACCTCGGCGCCGTGCTGACCAAGAACCCGAAGCTGGATCCGCCCGAGGTGATCGCGATCTTCTCCCAGGTCGCCGAGGCGCTGGATGCGGCGCACGCACACGGCCTGGCCCACCGCGACGTGAAGCCCGCGAACATCTTGCTGGCCGGCGACGGCGCGCTGATCGATCGGCACGCCTACCTGAGCGACTTCGGTCTCACCACCAAGATCTCTCCCGATGCCGAGATGACCACCGAGCACGGTGTGCTCGGCACCTTGAAGTACGTGGCCCCGGAACGGATCACCGGCAGCGGAAGTGATCATCGGGCCGACATCTACTCGTTCGGCTGCGTCTTGTTCGAGGCGCTGGCCGGGCAACCGCCGTTCGTCCGGGAGGAGGAACACGCCTGGTTGTACGCACACGTCACCGAGCCGCCGCCCCGGCTGACCTCCTACCGGCCCGATCTGCCGCCGGCCATCGACGACGTCCTCTTCCGCGCACTGGCGAAGAAGCCGGCCGACCGGTACGCCGACTGCCGCTCGCTGATGCGGGACTTCCGGGCCGCCATCGAGCACCGTTCACCCGCACCGGCCCCGCCGGCGTTCGATCCGTACGCCCCGGGCGCCGACGCCACCACCGCCCTGCCGACGATCCAGTCCTCCGCGTCGAGTGCTGCGAGTGGACCGAGTGCTTCGAGTGGGCCCCTGAGACAGCCGATCTGGCCGCCCAGTAGATCTCCGAGCGGACCCTCGGCCGGACCGTCTGCCGGACCGCCGGCCGGACCTCCCACCGGACCCCCCGGCCCACCCGCCGGAGCCCCGGCGGCCGCGTTCGCCTCGACGCCGACTCCGACTCCGACGCCGACGCCGACAGCGGGGTCCACCTCCGTGGGGCCGGATCCGAACTTCCGGCCGTATCAGGCGACGCCACCGACGCTGCCGCCGAGCGGGTCGCCGTCGACCCGCTCCGGCGGTGGGTCGCGGCGGCTGCTGCCGATCCTGCTGGTGGCCGCCGCGGTGGTCCTGGTGGCCGCCGTGGTGGTGGCCGCCGTCGTGTGGCTGCGTCCGCAGCTGCCGCTGGGCTCCGCGCCGCCCGGGTCGGCGCCACCCCCGGAGGTACCTGCGACCCCGGCGTCGATCCTGCCGAAGTCCGCCGACCCGCTGCCGGCGAACGTCTTCCTCTGGCGGCACGTGGACGACGGTGATCTGAAGATCGAGACCGCCACCCTCGACGGTGAGCCGGTGCGCACGTTGCTGTCCTTCAAGGGGGACCGGGCGGCCATGTTGAGTCCCGACCGACGCACGGTGCTGTACCTGCGCGAGACCGACGGGGTGCAGAGCCTGCGGGCGATGACTGCCGACGGCGATGGGGACGTGGAGCTGTTCTCCGACGGCACCGCCGACTGCCCGCGGCTCGGTCGGCCGTCACTCCGGGCCGACGACGTGGTGGTGGCGGTCTGTTACGAGCGGGCCAACGGTCCGGGGCGGCTCAACGTGATGACGATCACCGGCAAGATCGTCCGCACCCTCGACCAGGGCTGGGTCGGTGACCCCGCGTTCTCCCGGGACGGCTCGACCGTGGCGTACTGGAAGGGCGGGACCTACGGACGGGTCGGTGGTCAGCTGCGGCTCGTCCGCCTCGACGGCAGCGGCCAGCAGGTGCTGCTCGAGGGCCAGGACGGTGAGCTGGCCGACCCGACCTGGTCACCGACCGCGGACGTGTTGGTCTACCGGGTCTGGCAGGGGGACGACCGGTGGCTGATGTCGGTTCCGGTCACCGACGGCCGGGCCGGCAAGCCGACTCAGGTCACTCCTCGGAAGTACTTCGACCAGGGTCCGTCCTGGTCACCCGACGGCACCCAGGTCGCCTTCCGGCGAGGATCCGACCAGGCCAGCGAGCTGATGGTGGTCGGTGCCGACGGCTCGAACGAACGGAGCATCGTCAGCAACGACGGCTACTCCGCCGGTCCGGTCTGGACGGCCCGCTAATCAGCTGCCGGGTACTGCACTCCGGTCAGCCGTTCCGAGGCCTGCCACAGCTGCGCCGCGACGGCCGCGTCCAGGGCCGGCGCGGAGCGCCCGACCAGAGTCGGGTGGCCGACCGCCTCGTTGCGTCCGTCCGGCCCGACGTAGCTGCCACTGGGCAGGTCGACGGTGGCGGCGTACAGCTGGGGCAACGCACCCATCTCCGGCGGTTGGCCCGCGGCGTCGATGAAGAACCGGCCCAGCCGCTGCACCAACCGCCATCGTGACTGGAACAGGTTGGTCCCCGACAGACCCGGATGCGCCGCCACGACCCGGAGCCCGGATCGGGCCGGCGACGGATCCGTGGCCAGTCGCCGTTGCAGCTCCAGCACGAAGAGCAGGTTGGCGAGCTTGGACTGCCCGTACGCCCGCCACCGGGAGTACCGACGGCGCTGCCAGTTCAGGTCGCCGAGATCGAGGCCACCCATCCGGTGCGCGCTCGAGGAGACCGACACCACCCGGTCGCGGAGGTGCGGCAGCAGCAGGTTCGTCAGCGCGAAGTGCCCGAGGTGGTTGACGCCGAACTGCGACTCGAACCCGTCGACGGTGAGCTCCCGTTTCGGCACCGCCATCACCCCGGCGTTGTCGATCAGGACGTCGACCGGCTGGCCGCCCCAGTCGGCGACGAAGCTGCGGACCGACGACAGGTCAGCGAGATCGAGGAGCCGCAGCTCCGCACCGGGACCCGCAGCGGCCGTCACCCGGGCCAGCGCCGACCGGCCACGGTCGAGATCCCGGGCGGTCATGATCACCCGGGCGCCGGCGGCGGTGAGGGCCGAGCTGGTGACCAGCCCGAGACCGCTGGTGGCGCCGGTGACGATGACGGTCCGCCCCGTCTGGTCCGGGATGTCGGCCGTCGTCCAGGGTCGGTCGGTGGTGTCGCTCATGCCACACCGTTCGGTGCCGAGGACCGGTACGGATTCGCGCGGCTGCCGGCGACGTCGACGTAGACGGTGTCGATCACGGGTTCACCGGCCGACATCCGGCGAGCCTCGTCCGGCAGCTCGGCGAGCGCGCGTACGTGCCGCTCCCGGGCCGTCGACAGCGGTTCCTCGGTCACGATCTCCCCGCCCCGCACGAGGGGCACGAGCAGCTCACGGTCGTTGTGGTCGGGGTTCGTCGGCCGGTCGACCCCGATGACCTCCGCGCTCGGCGACTCCGTGGTCGTCCAGCCGCCGCAGGGCGTACTTGCGGCCCCCGACGCTGATCTTGTCGGTGCTCTTCTTGGCCACCGCGACCAGCGGCGCGTCCGGACTGTCGTCGCCGGCCCGCGCGACCAGCTTGTAGACGAAACCCGAGGTCGGGTGGCCACTGCCGGTCACCAGCGACGTGCCGACGCCGTAGCTGTCCACCGGCGCGGAGGCCAGGGCGGCGATGGCGTACTCGTCCAGATCGCTGGTGACGACGATCTTGGTCTGGGTGGCTCCGAGGGAGTCCAGCAGCTCCCGGGTCTGGGTGGCGACCAGGCCCAGGTCGCCGGAGTCGAGGCGGACCGCGCCGAGGCGCCCGCCGGTCAGCTCGATCCCCGTCCGGATGGCGGTCGGCACGTCGTAGGTGTCGACCAGCAGCGTGGTGTCCTCGCCGAGGGCGGCGATCTGCGCCGCGAACGCGTCCCGCTCGGATTCGTGCAGGAGGGTGAACGAGTGGGCAGAGGTGCCGCGGGTCGGCACGCCATAGCGACGGCCGGCTTCGAGATTGGACGTCGCCTCGAAGCCGACGACGTACGCGGCCCGGGCGGCCGCCACGGCCGCCAGCTCCTGGGTCCGTCGCGACCCCATCTCGATGCACGGCCGGCCGTCGGCGGCGACGACCATCCGTGAGGCCGCGGCGGCGATGGCCGAGTCGTGGTTGTAGATGCTGAGCAGCACCGTCTCCAGCACGACGCCCTCGGCGAAGGTGGCGTCAACGATCAGCAGCGGCGACCCCGGGAAGTACACCTCGCCCTCGGGATAGCCCCAGATGTCGCCGGAGAACCGGTAGTCCGCGAGCCAGTCGGCGGTCGGGGTGTCGACCGCGTCGGTGTCGGCCAGGAAGCGCAACGTCTCGTCGTCGAACCGGAACGCCCGTAACGCCCGCAGGGCGCGGCCGACCCCGCAGACCACCCCGTAGCGGCGGCCCTGCGGCAGCCGTCGGGTGAACAGCTCGAAGACGCTGCGGCGGTGCGCGGTCCCCGCCATCAGCGCCGCCCGCAGCATCGTCAGCTCGTAGTGGTCGGTCAGCAGGGCGGTGGTGGGGACCTCGCTGGGCCCCCAGGGGGTGTCGACCACGGGCTCAGGCTAGTGCCGGGCGGGCGGCCGAGACGCTCGTACCGGGGGTGCGACATGTTTGCCACAATGGCGAGCATGGCCAGCGAGGGACCGTCCGACCCGGCCGGCGGCACCGCAGTGGTGGTGCGACCGGTCGAGGAGACGGAGAACCAGTCGCTCACCCAGACTCCCTGGGTGACGATCGTCTGGGATGATCCGGTCAACCTGATGTCGTACGTGACGCACGTGTTCGTGACCTACTTCCACTACCCGAAGGCGAAGGCGCACCGCTTGATGCTGGCCGTGCACAACGAGGGCAAGGCCGTGGTGTCCAACGGCAGCCGCGAGGAGATGGAACGCGACGTCACGGCCATGCACGAGTTCGGGCTGTGGGCGACGCTCGACAAGGCGGATCCGTGAACCGGGTGACCCGGTGAAGAAGTTCCGCCGCAAGGCCGGCACCCTCGCCACCCAGCTGAGTGAGGCCGAGGTGGAGCTGTTGGCCTCGCTCGTCGGGCAGCTGATCGAGATGGTCGCCGACGGTGATCCGGACGATTTCCGCGAACCCCAGGCCGGTGCCGACCCGTTCGAGGCCTGGTCGAGGGAGCTGGCGGCGGAGTCCGGATCGGAACCGGACGAGGACCCGGTCATGCGGCGGCTGTTCCCGGATGCCTATCCGACCGACCCGGACGCCTCGGCGGACTTCCGCCGATTCACCGAGCGCGACCTGAAGACCAAGAAGATCAGCGACGCCGCCTCGGTCCTCGCCGCGCTGGAGGCGACCCGGTACGGCCGGCACGAGCTGCGGATCCCGATCAGCGAGGTCGATGTGTGGCTCCGGACGCTCAACAACCTGCGGCTGGCGGTGGCGATCCGGCTCGGGATCACCGACGCCGGGGTGGCCGAGGAGCTGGCCGAGATCGACGATGACGACCCCCGCGCCTTCATGGCGAGCGTCTACGACTGGCTCAGCTTCGCCCAGGAGACGCTGGTCTCGGCCCTGTGATCAGCGGCGCAGATCCGGCACCACCGGCGGCGTCCAGCTCGTGATCTTGTCGATCATCCGGAGCGACGCGGCAGGCGGGGTGAGGCGCATCAGCGCCGTCCGCATCGCCACCGCGAGCGGCGCGCTGGTCTGGCCCAGCCGCCCCATCCGGCGAGCCGCGGCGACGACGCGTTCGGTCCGCGGGCGCCGCTCGGCGTCGTAGTGCCGCAGGGCGGCGGACAGTCCGGCCGCGTTCCGCACGCCGCGGAGCGACGCCGCCAGCACCGCTGCGTCCTCGCAGGCCTGGCCGGCACCTTGGCCGACATCCGGTGTCATGGCGTGCGCCGCGTCGCCCAACAACGCGATCGGACCCACGGCGAACGACGGCAACGGCAGGGTCAGGTCGTAGACGTCGAGCGACAGCACGCTGTCGGCGGCGCTGGCGGCGAGCAGCTCCGGGATCGGCGGGTGCCAGCGGCCGAACCGGCGGGTGACCTCCTCGTGGGCCGGGAATCGGGTGCCCGGTGGCAGGTTGGCGACGGCGAACCAGTACACCCGACCGTCCGGCAGCGGCAGGATCCCGAATCGCTCACCGGCACCCCAGGTCTCGCCCGCGACGCCGTCCAGCTGCACCGGTGCCGCCGTCACCGACCGCCACGAGGTGTAGCCGGCGTACCGCGGCCCCGGGTGCCGAGGGTGGAGCGCGGTCCGGACCAGGCTTCGCAGACCGTCGGCCGCGACCACGAGATCAGCGGTCCACGGCTCGCCGTCGGCGACTTCGACCACCCCGCGGCCGCCCGTGGCGCGTACTGCGGTCACCTCGACCCCGGTCCGGAGCATGCCCGGATCGAGCTGCTTCCGCAGCGCCCGGTGCAGATCGGCACGGTGGAAGACGAACAGTCCGGCGACGGGCGGCACCGTGCTCCCGTCGACGACCACCTGGCCGTTCGGCCGGCGCAGGCCGCTCGAGCCGTTCGGAACCGGAGCACCCGCTGACCGGACCGCGTTGCCGACGCCGATCGCGTCGAGCGCCCGCATCGCGTTCGGGAACAAGGTGATGCCGGACCCGCGATCAGCCGGCTCGGGGGTCCGCTCGAGCACGGTGGCCGACCAGCCGATCCGGCGCAGGGCCAGGGCCGCCACGACGCCACCGATCCCGCCGCCGACGACCACCGCCGTCGGTGCTGCGGGATCCATCGTCGGATCCTCCCACGCCGCGTCGGGTAGCCTCGCGCCGATCCACCTTTGGACTCGAACCAGCGAACCAGCGAACCGACGGGAGCGTGATGCGGATGGCGCAGCAGCAGAAGTCGGCACCGTCCAAGGACGCGTACGCGCAGCGGACCAAGACCCTCACGTCGACCGCGCAGAAGGTCCGCGGCTGGGTGGGATCGGATCCGTCGCGGACCGCCGAGCTCGCCGACGCGCTGGCGGAACTGACCGCTCACCGGCTGCTCGGGCACAGCTACGCCGCGGCCGCAGCGGACGCGCAGGAGTCGGTGAAGCTGGCCGCGGAGCTGCTCACCGCCAACGGCCCGATCGGCCCGTACACGGCCATGGCCGACGCCAACCGCTATGTGACCGCCGTCGTCCAGCTCGCGACCGTCCAGGTGGGACTGGGTCTGCCCGATGCGGCCGGCCGCTCGATCGCCTCGCTCGCGGACCTGCAGGAGCAGCTCGGCGCCGACGCGGTGGTGGCGACGCTGTCGCCGCGGACGGCGATCTGGGCTCTGAGCGGCCTGGCGCGGTCCGCGCTCGCGACCGGCGACGTCCCCGCGGCCAACGCGTACGCCGACGCCGCCCAGGATCGGCTCGCCGAGGCCGGGCTGCCGGACGACCCTGATGCGGCGTACCTGGTGCTGGACACCGACCGGCTGTCGGCCGACGCGCGTTGGGCCGCCGGTGACGCCGAGCACTCGCTGGACCATCTGATCGCGGCGTGGACCCACTACCAGACGACGGTGGGGGGCCGGCTGCAGGAACCCGGGCGACTTCCCGAGCCGGTCCGGGACCGACTGGCCGAGCCGCTGCCCGGATTGGCCGGCGACCTGGCCGACCGGTTGACCGCTGTCGGCGAGCACGCTTCCGCCCTGACCGTACGGCGCGGGCTGGTGGCCACGTTGCGACGGTTGAGCGAGCGGGCGCCCGAGACGACCCGGGGTGATCTCGCCGCCGCGCTGGCCGGGCTGGCGGCCGATCTGCGAGCCGCCGATCGCGCGGACGAGGCGACGGACGTGGCCGCTGAGGCGGCGACGCTGGACCCGGCGGCGGGGGAGCGGTCGATCGCGCCCGTCGGGCCGCGGCTGAGCTGGGCGCCACTCGGACCGATCGAGGGCTACGCCGCCAGCACCCCGGGGACCGAAGGCCGAGCCGCCCGGGAAGCAGCTCTGACCGCTTCAGCGTCCCGCTGGCGCGACGACACCCGGGTCCAGGCCGAGGCGACGGAGACGGCGTTGCGGGACGCGGCTCGGGCCGCGGCCGCTGAACGGGCCGCCGCCACCGCGGCCGAGCAGCAGGCCGAGGCCGACCGACTGGCGGCGGATCGGGCCGAGGCCGAGCGGCGCGAACGGCTCGAGGCGGAGCAGCGGGCCGCCGCCGAGGAGGCCGAGCGGCAGGAGCGCAAACGGCGTCGGGCCGAGCGGATCGAGGAGCACCGGCGGCAGGAGGAGCAGGCGGAGGTCGAACGTCGGGCCGCGCTGCAGGCCGAGTACGAACGCCGCGTCGCCGAGCGTCGGGCGGCCGATCCCGCCGAGCTCGAACGACTCGAGCTCGAACGGATCCAAGCCGAGCTGGACGAGCTCGAGGCCGCCGAGCGCGGTGTCGCTGCGCCGGCGGAACCGGAGCCGGAACCGGAGCCGGAGATGGCGGCGGAGCCGGAAGCGGTGCCGGAGCCGGAAGCGGTGGCGGAGCCGGAAGCGGTCACGGAGCCGGGAGCGGAGCCGGAAGCAGCTGAGGACGCGTCTGACGAGGCGGCGCAGGCCGAGCTCGTCGAAGCCCAGCGGGTCGAGGCGGAGCGTCTGGAGGCGGAGCGTCACGAGGCGGAGCGTCTGGAGGCGGAGCGTCTGGAGGCGGAGCGTCTGGAGGCGGAGCGTCTGGAGGCGGAGCGGGGGAGGAGGTCGGAGGCGGAGCACTCGGAGCTCAAGCGACTGGAGGCCGAGCGCGCCGAAGCGGCCCGGTTGGATGCGGAGCTGGCTGCTCGGGAGGACGACCTGACCGTGGCCCAGCGGGAATGGAACGAGGCGAAGTCCCGCGGCGACCGCCGGGCGTCCCGGGCGGCGAACGAACGGGTGGTCGAGCTGCTGCGGCCGCGAGCCGAGGCCGATCTGGCGCGGTACGGTCCCGTGCTGGTCTCGGCGCTGGAGGACCTGTCCCGGGCCCGACTGCGCGGAGGCGACATCTTCGGCTCGCGAGCCCCGGCCAAGGAGGCCAAGGCGCTCGCCCGAAGGCTCTGATCAGCCGCCGAGTGTGCGGTTGAGCCTGAACTTCGGCGTGCGAACGGAGGGCAGCTGCACACTCGACGAAGCACCCGCGTCTTCTCACCTCCCGAGAGCCGATCCGCCCGGGTGCTCGACCGCCCTACCCTGGCCCGGTGTTGACCATTCCCCGCAGCCAGGTCGAGGAGATGATCGCGCACGCCCGCGAGGACTTCCCGGACGAGGCGTGCGGGGTGGTCGTGGGACCGGAGGGATCCGACACACCGACCCGGCTGGTCCGGATGATCAACGCCGACCGGTCGCCGACCTTCTTCCGGTTCGATCCGCAGGAGCAGTTCGCGCTCTACAAGCAGCTGCAGGACGACGATCAGGAGATCGTCGTCGTCTACCACTCGCACACCGCCACCGAGGCGTACCCGTCGCGAACCGACATCTCGTTGGCCACCGAGCCGCAGGCGCACTATCTGCTGGTCTCGGTCGCCGAATCCGGCAGCGGCGACGGAGCGGTCGACGTCCGTTCGTTCCGGATCACCGACGGGGTGGTCACCGAGGAGGAGATCCAGCTCACGGAATAGCCCGCAGCGGGCCGGCGTTCTGGTTGAAAAGTCGCTTTGACGAGGAGAGATGCATCGATGGCCGTGGAAGTGAGGATCCCAACGATCCTGCGGACCTACACCGGCGGAGCCAAGACGGTCGAAGGCGACGGCGCGACGCTGCTGCAGGTCATCGACGACGTCGAAGCACGGCACCCCGGGCTGAAGGAGCGCATCGTCGACTCCGACGCGCTGCGCCGCTTCGTGAACGTCTACGTCAACGACGAGGACGTGCGGTTCACCGGTGGCCTCGCGGCGCCCACGGCTGACGGGGACGTCGTCGTCGTGCTGCCCGCCGTCGCCGGCGGCTGATTCGGTGGCGCGCTACGCGTCGCTGGCCGACTCGGTCGGTCACACCCCGCTCATCGGCCTGCCGCAGCTGTCGCCGAGTGACTCGGTCCGGTTGTGGGCGAAGCTCGAGGACCGCAACCCGACCGGCTCGATCAAGGACCGGGCCGCGCTCAGCATGATCCGTGCGGCCGAGGCCGACGGCACCCTGACTCCGGGGGCCACCATCCTCGAACCGACCAGTGGCAACACCGGCATCGCGCTGGCCATGGCCGCCAAGCTGTCCGGCTACCGGCTGATCTGCGTGATGCCGGAGAACACCTCCATCGAACGCAAGCAGATCCTCGCCATGTGGGGTGCCGAGATCGTCTCCTCGCCGGCCGCGGGCGGCTCCAACCAGGCCGTGGCGCTGGCGAAGCAGCTCGCCTCCGAACACCCCGACTGGGTGATGCTCTACCAGTACGGGAACCCGGCCAACGCCGAGGCGCACTACCTGACCACCGGGCCGGAGATCGCCGCCGACCTGCCCGAGGTCACCCACATCGTCGCCGGTCTCGGCACCACCGGCACCCTGATGGGCATCGGCAGGTACTTCCGCGAGACCAAGCCCGAGGTCAAGATCATCGCCGCCGAACCCCGATACGGCGAGCTGGTCTACGGCCTTCGCAACATCGACGAAGGTTTCGTCCCGGAGCTCTACGACGCGCAGTACGTCGACTCCCGGTTCTCGGTCGGCTCCCGCGACGCGGTCCGTCGGGTCCGCGAGCTGCTCGACCGCGAGGGCATCTTGGCCGGCCTGTCCACCGGCGCGATCCTGCACGCGGCCCTGGCCCAGGCCAGCCGGGCCCACCGGGCCGGCGAGCCCGCCGACATCGTCTTGATCATCTGCGACGGCGGCTGGAAATACCTCTCCACCGGCGCCTACACCGCCGACCTCGACACCAGCGAGGAGCTCCTGGACACCCAGGTCTGGGCGTAGCGCTTTTCACCTGACTCGTTCGTCGTCGCTCGCGGACGAAAAGCGTGTCCGCTCGCTTCCTCCTCACTCCTCAGGAGCGCTACGCAGCATTTGATTGTCCTCGCTTCGCGTCGGACGCTCGCTTCGCTCGTAGAGCTTCTCACCTGACTCGTTCGTCGTCGCTCGCGGACGGAAAAGCGTGTCTGCTCCTCCTCCTCCTCACTCCTCAGGAGCGCTACGCAGTACTTGCTTGTCCTCGCTTCGCTTCGGACGCTCGCTTCGCTCGGGTTCCACCTGGCCTGCCGGGTAGGTCGGTCCGATACGCTCCTGGCGATGCCGTGTGAATCGATTGCCCTGGCCTCCTTCACTCTCTGCGACGCCGATCCGGGGACGACGGTCGAGGACGTCCGGAGGTGGCGCGAGACCGCCTGGTTGCCCGCCACCGTGCCGGGTGGTGTGCACGAGGCGCTGCGGGCCGCGGGGCGGCTGCCCGACCCGTACTGGGATCGCAACGAAGCCGACGCACGTTGGGTCGAGGACCGGGACTGGTGGTTCCGCACCACAGTGCCCGCCGTCCCCACCCCGGAACACGGTCGGCTCCGGCTGATCTGCCACGGGCTCGACACCGTCGCCGATCTCTGGCTCGACGGTGAGCCGCTCGGACACAGCGAGAACATGTTCCGGCCGGCGGAGTTCGATCTCAGCGGCCGCCTGGCGGCCCCGGCGGAGCTGCTGATCTGCTTCCGGCCCCCGTTGGCCGGGATCCGGCCACCGGCCGCGGCGACGAATCTGGTCGAGAAGCTCGGCGACGCCCTGGCCGCGATCGCACCCGATCCGGCGGAGGGTCAACCGGAGTCGGGGCCGATGTCGGAGACGCTGCCCCTGTCCACCGCACGCCGCAAGGCCACCTTCTCCTGGGGCTGGGACTTCGGCCCACGGTTGCCGTCCATCGGACCCTGGCGACCCATCGAGCTCCGGCAGGAATCCATCGCGGTCCTGACCGGCCACCACGTCCGCACCGACACCGTGGACGTCGACGCCGGTACCGCCGAGGTCACGGTCGTGATCGAAGCCGACCTGCTCGCCCCCGGCCCGCTCCCGAACGCCGAGATCGAGCTCGTCGCCCCGAGTGGGACCGTGACCACCACGACGGTCGCGCTCGCGCCGTCCGGTGAGTCCGGCATCGGGCTGCGGGGCCGCACCTCGCTCCGGATCGACGACGCGGACCTGTGGTGGACCCACGACCTGGGCGCCCAGTCCCGCTACGACCTGACCGTCCGGCTGCGCGCCGGTGACCGGCTCCTCGATTCCCGCCGAGATCGAGTCGGCCTGCGGACCGTCGTGCTGGACCGGGGTCTCGACCCCGAGGGAGGACGTCGGTTCCGCTTCGTGCTGAACGGCGTGCCGATCTTCGCCCGCGGCGCCGCGTGGCTGCCCGCCGACATGCTCGTCGGGTCGGTCCCCGCGGAGCGTTACCGGGACCTGCTCCGCACCGCCCGCGACGGTGAGATGACGATGCTGCGGATCTGGGGCGGCGGGATCTACGAGGACGACGTCTTCTACGACCTGTGCGACGAGCTGGGGATGCTGGTCTGGCAGGACTTCGCCTTCGCCTGCATGGACTACCCCGACGACGACCCCACCCTGCGGTACGAGGTCGAGCAGGAGGCGGCCCACCAGGTCCGCCGGCTGCGCAACCACCCGTGCCTGGCCCTGTGGTGCGGCAACAACGAGGCGCAGATGATCCACGTGCTCGGCTATCGCAGTCTCGACGGTCAGGGCTGGGGCTCGGGCTTCTACGACGAGGTGCTGCCGGCGGCGGTCGCCGAACACGACGGGGCCACGCCGTACTGGCCCGGCAGCCCGTACGGCGAGCCCACCGGCGACGAAGGAGCGGTCGCGGCCGTGAACGGCGTACTGGACGGTGACCGGCACGCCTGGGAGGTGTGGCACGGACTGGACTTCGGCGCCGGCGGCGGCGAGTTCGCCTCGGTGGGGGAGTCGCGGCACTACCGCCGCTACGCGGCCGATCGCGGCAAGTTCATCAGCGAGTTCGGCATCCACGCCTCGCCCGAGCTGTCGACGCTGCGGCGGTGGCTGCCGGCCGACCAGCTCGCCGTGCACTCGGCCGGCTTCGACCACCACAACAAGGACCACCCGAAGAACAAGCACGACCCGGTGCTGGAGATCGTCACGGGGTTGCCGGAGGGCATCGAGCAGTACGTCGACTTCACCATGATCAGTCAGGCCGAGGGTCTGAAGTTCGGGGTCGAGCACTACCGTCGGCGCGAGCCGCACTGTTCGGGCACGTTGATCTGGCAGTTCAACGACGTCTGGCCGGGCTTCAGCTGGTCGATCGTCGACTACGCCGGCGTGCCCAAGGCGGCCTATCACTACGCCCGTCGTGCGTTCGCGCCCGTGTTGGCGAGCTTCTGCCAGGGCGCGCTGGGGGACCTGCAGCTGTGGCTGAGCAACTCCTCAGCAGCGCCGACGGTCTGCGACGCCGAGATCAGTGTCGGTCCGTTCGCGGGTGCCGCCGAGCTGACCGAGACGGTGACGGTGCAGGTGCCGGCCGGTTCGTCGGTGCTGGCGTGGTCCCTCGCTTCGACGCAGTACCGCGCCACCGCCGATCGCTTCGCCTGGGTGTCGAGTCCGTCGGGTGCCTTCGCGCCCAACCGTCACTTCTTCGCCGAGATCCGCGATGTCGAGTTCGGTCCGGGCCGGATCACCACAGACGTGGAACGCATCAGCGCGGAGCAGGCGGTGCTGCGGATCTCCGCCGAGGGTTTCGGGCACTTCGTACGGGTGCCGACACCCGACCCCGGGGTGCGGTTCTCCGACAACTACCTCGATCTGCGCGACGGGGAATCGGCCGAGATCGCCGTCCGCGGTCTGACCGGTGCCGTCGCGGACGACGAACTCCGGGCCCGGCGCGGAATGCGGGCGTCGTAGCGGAGCCGACCGTTAGGGTGGGTGACCGTGACCGCCGGGAACGAAGCGCCGATCGGCATCTTCGACTCCGGGTTCGGTGGGTTGACGGTCGCGCGGGCGGTGATGGACCAGCTCCCGTACGAGGACATCGTCTACCTGGGTGACACGGCCCGGGCGCCGTACGGCGAGCAGCCCATCGCGAGCGTCCGCGAGTTCGCCCTCGAGTGCCTGGACCGGCTGGTAGCCGAGGGCGTCAAGATGTTGGTCATCGCCTGCAACTCCGGCAGCGCCGCGGTACTGCGGGACGCCCGCGAGCGCTACGACATCCCCGTCGTGGAGGTGATCCTGCCGGCGGCCCGGCGGGCGGTCGCCGCCACCCGCAACGGCCGGGTCGGCGTCATCTGCACCGAGGCCACGGCGACGTCCCAGGCCTACGACGACGCGTTCGCCGCCGCCCCGCAGATCGAGCTCTCGACCAAGGCCTGCCCCCGGTTCGTGCCGTTCGTCGAGGCCGGGGTCACCGGAGGGCCGGAGCTGTTGGCCTGCGCCGAGCAGTACCTGGCACCGCTCCGGGACGCCGAGATCGACACCTTGATCCTGGGCTGCACCCACTACCCGCTGCTGACCGGGGTCTTGTCCTACGTGCTCGGCGACCAGGTCACCCTGGTGTCGAGTGCCGACGCCTGCGCGCAGGAGGCGTACGGCCAGCTGACCCGGCGCGGGCTGACCCACGACCGGCCCCGATCCGCCAGCCACCGGTACCTGACCACCGGTAGTCCCGACACGTTCGAGGTCATCGCCGGCCGGCTGGTCAGCGGCCTGGTCGTCGGCGCCGAGCAGTTCGCCTGACGGAGCGCTGTGGAACTCACCATCGTCGGATGCAGCGGATCGGTGTCCGGGCCGGCGTCACCGGCCTCGTGCTACCTGGTCCGGGCGCCGCTGCCCTCCGGCGACGACTTCGCGCTCGTCCTCGACCTCGGGCCCGGCAGCCTCGGAGCCCTCTACAACTACCTCGATCCGGCGGCCATCGGCGCCGTCGGCCTCAGCCACCTGCATCCCGACCACTGCCTGGACCTCTGCGCGCTGTACGTCGCGGCGGCCTACTCCCCGAGCGCGCCGTACCCCCGGATCCCGGTCCACGGTCCGGCCGGCACCGCGGCCCGGATCGCCTCGGCTTACGCGGTCCCGCCGCCGACGGCCGCCGGGGTCGCGATCGAGGAGGCCGAGTTCGATCGGCGCTTCGACTTCCGCACCTGGCAGCCCGGGCAGGACATCGGCCCGTTCACCGTGACCACCACCGGGGTCCCGCACCCCACCCCGGCCTTCGCCGTCCGGGTCACCGAGACCGCGACGGGGGCGAGTCTCACCTTCTCCGGCGACACCGGACCGAACGACGCCCTGGTCGAGCTGGCCGCGGGCACCGATCTGCTGCTGATCGAGTCGGCCTTCCTCGATCGCCCGGACAACCCGCCGGGGATGCATCTCAGTGGTCCGGAGGCCGCGCGGATCGGCGCCCGGGCCGGTGTCGGCACCGTGGTGTTGACCCACATCCCGCCGTGGCACGACCCGTCGCAGGTGCTCGCCGAAGCCCGCCCGCACTACGCCGGGCCGATGGACGTCGCGGCCGCCGGCCGGCACTGGACGATCGATCCGCGACAGGATCCGGCGGCTACGCTGACCCGGTGACGACCAGACCCGACGGACGCCGCCCGGACGAGCTGCGGGAGGTGCGATTCACCCGCGGCTGGTTGGAGCAGGCGGAGGGGTCCGTGCTCGTGGAGTACGGCTCGACCCGGGTGCTGGTCGCTGCCAGCGTCACCGAAGGTGTCCCGCGGTGGCGGAAGGGTTCGGGGCTGGGCTGGGTGACCAGCGAGTACGCGATGCTGCCGCGCGCCACCAACACCCGATCGGACCGGGAGTCGGTCAAGGGCCGGATCGGTGGCCGGACCCACGAGATCAGCCGATTGATCGGCCGCAGCCTGCGGGCCGTGATCGACTACGCCGCGCTCGGGGAGAACACGATCGTGCTGGACTGCGACGTGCTGCAGGCCGACGGCGGCACCCGGACCGCCTCCATCAGCGGCGCCTACGTCGCCCTCGCCGACGCCGTCCGGTGGCTGCGAGACCGGCATCTGCTGGTCGGTGAGCCGTTGCGGGAGTCGGTCGCGGCGGTCTCCGTGGGGGTCGTCGGAAACAGCGCGATGCTCGACCTGTGTTACACCGAGGACTCCACTGCCGAGGTCGACATGAACATCGTGATGAGCGGCGACGGTCGGTTCATCGAGGTGCAGGGCACCGCCGAGCAGGAGCCGTTCGACCGCCAGGTGCTCGACCAGCTGCTCGAGCTCGGCGCGGCCGGCTGCCGTCGGCTCACCGAGCTGCAGCAGCAGGCACTCGCCGGTTCCTGACGGGCATGGATGCTGTCGTCCTGGCGACCCACAACGCGAAGAAGCTGGTCGAGCTACGCCGGATCGTCGGCGCCACCCTGCCCGATCTCACCGTGCGCGGACTGGATGAGCTGCCGCCGTACCCCGAGCCGGCCGAGACCGAGACCACCTTCGAGGGCAACGCCCTGCTCAAGGCCCGGGCCTGCGTCGCCCGGACGGGGTCGGCCGCGCTGGCCGACGACTCGGGTCTGTCGGTCGAGGTCCTGAACGGGATGCCGGGGGTGCGCTCGGCGCGCTGGGCGGGTCCGGCTGCGGGCGACGAGGAGAACAACGCCTTGCTGCTGCGTCAGCTCGCCGATGTCGAACCGGCCCGCCGGCGCGCGTCCTTCGTCTGCGCGATGGCGCTCGTCCTGCCCGATGGTCGCGAGTTCACCCGACGCGGCGAGGTGTCGGGCCACCTGCTCGACGCTCCCCGGGGAGAGAATGGCTTCGGCTACGACCCCCTGTTCGTGCCCGACGGTCATGCGCAGACCACCGCCGAACTCGATCCGGCGGCCAAGGACGCGATCAGTCACCGCGGGCGTGCGGTCCGGGCGATCGTGGCGGTGCTGGCCGAACTCGCAACAGGAGCCCGATGAAGACCTACCTGGACCTGCTGCACCGGGTGCGCACCGAGGGCGTGCTCAAGGAGGACCGGACCGGGACCGGGACGCTGAGCGTCTTCGGGCACCAGATGCGGTTCGACCTGAACGCCGGCTTCCCGCTGCTCACCACGAAGCGGGTGCACGTGCGGTCCGTGGTGGCCGAGCTGCTGTGGTTCCTGCGCGGTGCCACCAACGTCGACTGGCTGCACCAGCAGGGCGTGACGATCTGGGACGAGTGGGCCGACCCCGAGGGCGAGCTGGGCCCGATCTACGGCTACCAGTGGCGTTCGTGGCCGACCCCCGACGGCCGGCACGTGGATCAGATCGCCGCTGTCATCGACTCGATCCGGTCCAACCCCGACTCGCGCCGGCACCTGGTCAACGCCTGGAACGTCGGTGAGCTGGACCAGATGGCGCTGCCGCCGTGCCACACGATGTTCCAGTTCTACGTCGCACCCGGACCGAACGGGCGGGGCCGGCTCTCCTGCCAGCTCTACCAGCGTTCCGGCGACGTGTTCCTGGGAGTCCCGTTCAACATCGCCTCGTACGCGTTGCTCACCCACCTGGTGGCCCAGGTCTGCGACCTCGAGGTCGGCGATTTCGTGCACACTCTCGGTGACGCCCACCTCTATCTCAATCACCTCGAGCAGGCCGACCTGCAGCTGCAACGGCGAGCCGCGACCGTTGCCGACCCTGCGGCTCGATCCCACGATCACCGACATCGACGGCTTCCGCCCGGCGGACATCATGATCGAGGCGTACGACCCGTACCCGTCGATCAAGGCGCCGATCGCGGTCTGAGCGGCGTGACCGAGTCCGAGGTACCGACCGGGCCGCCGGTGGTCGCCATCGCCGCCGTGGCCCGCAACGGCGTGATCGGCAACGGGACCGACATCCCGTGGCGGATCCCCGAGGACTGGCGGCGGTTCCAGCGGTTGACGATGGGGGAGCCGCTGATCATGGGCCGCAAGACCTACGACTCCATCGGCCGGCCGCTGCCGGGCCGCCGGACGATCGTCGTCACCCGCGATCCCGGTTGGTCCGCGGCGGGCGTGGAGGTCGCCGCCAGCTGGGAGGACGCGTTGGAACGGGCCCGCCGGCACCAGCCGAAGACGATCTACGTCGCCGGGGGTGGGGAGATCTACCGTGCGGCCTGGGCGGCGTTGGACCGCCTGGAGATCACCGAGGTCGACGTGGAGCCGGAGGGGGAGGTCACCTTCCCGCCGATTCCGACGCGGGACTGGGAGCTGACCGCCCGGGAGCCACGGACCGGTTTTGCATTCGTTACCTATTCACGACGCTCGGACAAACCCTGGTAACGAGCGGCGTTGCTGCGCGTCGGGTGCGCCTCGGCTCACTAGTGTGCCTCGCGTTGAGTCGTCGGCGGAGGGCCGGTGATGAACAGTGAGGGAGTTGCGCAGATCATGAAGAACCCACCCATGGCGGCCAAGCTCGGGGCCGAGTTCCTCGGCACCTTCTGGCTGGTGTTCGGCGGCTGCGGCAGCGCGGTCCTCGCCGCCAAGTTCTTGAGCCCGGCCCCCGACCCGGTGCAGCTCGGCATCGGCTTCGTCGGGGTGTCGTTGGCTTTCGGCCTGACGGTGCTGACCGGCGCGTTCGCCTTCGGTCACGTGTCCGGCGGCCACTTCAACCCGGCGGTCTCGCTGGGTCTCGCGATCGCGAAGCGGTTCTCCTGGCGTGAACTCCCCGCCTACGTGATCACCCAGATCGTCGCGGGCACTGTCGCCGGCGCCGTGTTGTTGGTGATCGCCTCCGGGAAGAGCGGCTTCAGCGCGGTGGAGAGCGGCTTCGCCACGAACGGCTACGGCGACCGGTCGCCGGGCGGCTACAGCCTGTTGGCCTGCCTGTTGGTCGAGATCGTGCTGACGGCGATCTTCCTCTACATCATCCTGGGCGCCACCGACGACCGGGCGCCGAAGGGCTTCGCCCCGATCGCCATCGGCCTCGGCCTGACGCTGATCCACCTGGTCAGCATCCCGGTCACCAACACCTCCGTGAACCCGGCGCGGTCGCTGGGTGTCGCCTGGTTCGCCGGCGGCGGGGCGCTGAGCCAGGTCTGGCTGTTCCTCATCGCTCCCCTGATCGGCGCCGCGATCGCCGGAGTCAGCTACGCCGCCATCACCGCCTCGAACGTGGCGCCGGTCGACGCCGGAGTCGCGAACAACCCCTGACCCCCTGCGAGCGACTCCTGCGAGCGTCGGGTAGCGGAGCGCCGGCCCGGCCTGGACGACCGAGAGAGCAGACACGCTTTTCGTCTGCGATCGAGTCGGGTCGGAGGCGCGGAGCGAGCGCGAGCAGGCTGGACTCACCCTGCGAGCGTCGGGTAGCGGAGCGCCGGCCCGGCCTGGACGACGAGAGAGCAGACACGCTTTTCGTCTGCGATCGAGGGAGGCAGGTCGGGTCTGGAGGCGCGGAGCGAGCGCGAGCAGGACGAGACAGTACCGGAGAAGGGACTCGAACCCTCACGCCCTGAGGCACAGGAACCTAAATCCTGCGTGTCTACCAGTTCCACCACTCCGGCCTGGCCGGCAACTCTACCGACGGCGGTCGGGTCCGCTCGCCGCCGAACTTCGCGCCTGCCTCCGGCGTCCGCGCCCGTAGGAGCCGGCGCGAACAGCGGTATCCGGCGCGAAGTCGGGTCTGACCCCGAGTTCAGCAGCGGGGCTGCCGGCCGAGGACTCAGATGCCGAGGTCCCGGCGCAGCTTGTCCACGTGCCCGGAGGCCTTGACGTTGTACTGGGCGAGGGCGACCGTGCCCGCACCGGCGTCGTCCACGTCGACCACGAAGGTCGACCGGATGACACCCTCCACCTTCTTCCCGTAGAGCAGCTTCTCCCCGTACGCCGCGTAGGCGTTCAGCGTCGCCTTGTCCTCGTCGGAGAGCAGCGGGAAGCTGACCGACTCCTGCTGCTCGAACTGGGCGAGCTTGGCCGGGCCGTCGGGGGAGATGCCGAGGACCCGGATCCCGGCCTGGCTGAACTCGTCCAGGGCGGCGGTGAAGTCGACCGCCTGGGTGGTGCAGCCGGGCGTCATCGCGGCCGGATAGAAGTAGACGATCACCCGCTGTCCCGGGTAATCCGACAGGGAGTGCGGCTGGCCGTGACCGTCGGCCAGGGTGAACGGTGGTGCGGTGTCGCCGACATCGAGACGCGTGCTCATGATGATCACCCTAGAGTGGCTGATCGTCGGCCCGAGCATGGGCCGCGAGCGTGCTGGCATACGCTAGCGCCCGACGCTCAGCCCGCGGGCCGCGTGCCTTCGGCAGTCATGAGGAAGTGAGGACAGACGTGGCAGCCAGTGATTCGGCCTCCGAGCCGTCCCAACCGACCCGGAACCAGGCCCAGATCGAGGCCGATGTGACCGCCGCCCGGCATCGGCTCGCGAACTCGATGGAGTCGCTGATCGACGAGGTGCATCCCAATCGGATCAAGCAGCGTCAGATCGACAAGGTGAAGACCTTCGTCGACACCGAGGTCGAGACGGCCAAGTCACTTCTCTTCAACGCGCGTGGCGACCTGCGCAAGGACCGGGTGGTCATGATCGCCGCCGCCGCCGTGGGGGCCATCGCCTTCGTCCTGATCGTCCGCTCCCTCACCGGCCGAGGAAAAGGCGACTGAACCGTGCCGGATTCGCTGCCGATCCGGATGCTGCACGATCGGATCCTGGTCTCCACCGAAGGTGAGAGCGGGGAACGCCGCAGCGGCGGCGGGATCGTCATCCCGGCGACCGTGGCCATGGGCCGGCGGCTGGCGTGGGCCCGGGTGGTGGCGATCGGACCCGGCGTCCGCACCGTCCAGATCGCCGATCGGGTGTTGTTCGACCCCGACGACCGGTCCGAGGTCGAGGTCCGCAACAAGGACTACGTGCTGCTCCGGGAGCGCGACCTGCACGCGGTGGCTGCGGAGCGCCTGGAGGACGGCAAGACGGGCCTCTACCTGTGAGGATCCACCGACGGGCAGCACTCCGTCGGAGGCCGTTCGGGTGACCGGCGCGGCTCGACGGGCCCCTGGTGCATCCGTCAGCCGCTCGCAGCGAGAACTTCGAATTGGAACGCCCTCAGGCTCTTTTCCTGAACCAGTTCAGTGTGTTAGCCATCTATAACAAATCTTAACGTTTGGTGAGAACTGTTGCCGCGTTGTGGCAGCAGACATCTAGTGTGACGAGGTGGCACCACGGAAGGGTGCCTCTACAACGAAGTGAGGCTTGTATGACTTTTGTTCGATCCGCGCGCCGCATTGCGATCGCCGGCGCATCTGTCACCGCCCTCCTGTTGGCGGCCGCCTGCGGCGGCGGTGGGAGCAGCACCGGCGGTGGAGGCCAATCGGGCGCCACTGTCGACTGGAGCAAGAAGGGCCCGATCGAGTTCTGGGCCGGCAAAGACACCAGTGGCAACACCAAGAAGTTGATCGACAAGTGGAACACCGATCATCCCGATCAGGTCGTCACCTTCCATGAGCTGCCGGACAACGCCGACCAGCAGCGGCAGCAGATGATCCAGAACTCCCAGATCAAGAACGCCAAGATGGCGATCCTGAGCGTGGACGTCGTCTGGACCATCGAGTTCGCCGCCAACGGGTACCTCGATGCCGCTGGCCGCCGATCAGGGCTTCGCCGACCGACGGCTTCCTCAAGCCGACCGTTGACGCGGCGACCTACTTCAACAAGCTCTACGCGATGCCGTCCACGTCCGACGGTGGTCTGCTCTACTACCGCAAGGACCTGCTGGACAAGTACCAGCTCGAGCCGCCGACCACCTGGACCGAGATGAACGACGCCTGCAAGAAGATCCAGGCGGGTGAGGGCGACTCCAAGCTCAACTGCTACGCCGGTCAGTACCAGAAGTACGAGGGTCTGACGGTGAACTTCGCCGAGGCCGTCAACAGCGCCGGTGGCGTCATCACCGGCGACCGACGGCAAGCCCGAGGTGAACACCCCGGAGGCCACGGAGGGCCTGACCTTCCTGGTGAACGGCTTCAAGGAGGGGTACATCCCCAAGGGAGCCATCACCTGGCAGGAGGAGCAGGGTCGGCAGGCGTTCCAGAACGGCCAGCTGATCTTCCACCGGAACTGGCCGTACGTCTAGTCGCTGGCCAACAAGAACGACGGCTCGTCCAAGATCGCCGGCAAGTTCGACGTGGCTCCGCTGCCCGGCAAGGACGGTGCGGGCGTCTCCAGCCTCGGCGGTCACAGCCTCGGCATCACCACGGCAGCCGAGAACAAGGGCACCGCGGCCGAGTTCGTGAAGTTCTTCACCGCGGAGGACACCCAGAAGACCTCGGTGCTCGCCAGCTCGAACGCACCGACGCGGGAGAGCCTGTACAACGACGCCGACATCTTGAAGGAGTACCCCTACATGCCGATCCTGCTGAAGTCGATCGAGACCGCGGTTCCGCGGCCGAAGGTCGTCAAGTACGGTGACGTCACCTTGGCCATCCAGGACGCTGCCTACAGCGCCTTGCAGGGCCAGACCGCGCCGGAGGCGGCGCTGTCGGGTCTGCAGACCAAGTTGGAGTCCTTGACCCAGTAGCACCGGACACACCAAAGTGCGGATTCCAGCGCAACCGGTTGGTTGCGCTGGAATCCCCGGTTGTGAGATAGGAGGTAGGCGATGGCCACAGCCACTGTGGAGAAGAGACCCGGTTCCGGTGTTGCCGGCGACGGTCACAAGCACAAGAAGAACGCGCTCAGCGACGGTCAGGGCCGGTTGGCCTGGATCCTGCTGGCCCCCACTCTGCTCGTCATCATGTTGGTGGCCGGTGTCCCCGTGCTGCTGTCGATCCGGGAGTCGTTCTTCACCGCGAACTCCGGTGTCGACCCGAACACCGGTCTGATCGCCGCGGGCGAGACGTTCACCGGTTTGAAGAACTACGCCGACATCTTCGCCGGTCAGAATCTGGTCAACGGCAACTTCGGCCAGATGGATCGGTTCTGGAACGCGTTCCTGAACACGACGTTCTTCACCATCGTCTGCGTGATCCTGGAGACGATCCTCGGCGTCATCATGGCCCTGATCATGTCCAAGGCCTTCCGGGGCCGGGGCATCGTGCGGGCCGGCATCCTGGTCCCGTGGGCGATCCCCACCATCGTGTCCGCGCTGATGTGGAAGCTGATCTTCGACGAGGCCGGGGTGGCGAACCGGATCCTCGGTCAGCAGATCCTCTGGCTGGCCGACGAGGGCGCGTCGTTCTGGGCGATCGTGATCGCCGACGTCTGGAAGACCGCACCCTTCATCGGTCTGTTGACCCTGGCCGGTCTGCAGACCATCCCGGCCGAGGTCTACGAGGCCGCGAAGGTGGACGGGGCCAACGCCTGGCAGCAGTTCACCCGGATCACGCTGCCGATGGTCAAGCCGACGCTGGTCGTCGCGGTGCTGTTCCGCACCCTCGACACCATGCGGATGTTCGACCTGCCGTACGGCATGATCGGCCCGGGCAAGTACCGGGTGGAGACGCTGTCGATCTTCTCCTATCAGGAAGCCAACTCAGAACCGGTACGGTCCAGCGGCGGCGTACGCGATCATCTTGTTCCTCTACGTGCTGCTGGTGGCCTTCCTCTTCGTCAAGCTGCTCGGCGCCGACGTGATCGGTGACTCGGGGATGCCCAAGAAGAAGAAGAAGAAGGACAAAGATGATGCCACCGCCGTCCCGGCGCAGGGCCTCGAGCTGATGGGAGGGGCGCACTGATGTCCGCATCGACTGAATCGAGCGCACCTGTCGCCGAGCAGCGCACCTCAGCTGATGAGGTGCAGAACTCGCCCATCCGAAGCAGAGCCACAAGGCTCTGATCGGGATGATCGCTGTCCTACGTCGGGATGGCGCTCATCGTGCTCTACTGCATCATCCCGTTCTACTGGATGATCGTCTCCTCGCTGCGGCTGCCGACCGAGGGCCGGAGCACGGACTTCCTGCCCAACCCGGCGTCGGTCCAGAACTACGCCGGCGTCTTCTCGACCGGCAACAACTTCGGCCGGTCGCTGGTCAACTCGGTGATCGTGTCCGGGACGACGACGGTCCTGACCCTGCTGTTCGGGATCGTGGCCGCGTACGCGCTGGCGCGGTTGAAGTTCCGGGGCAAGGGCGTCGTGCTGTGGGTCATCATGGCCTGCTCGATGTTCCCCCTGGTCGTGCTGTTGCCGTCGCTGCTGAAGATGTTCTCGTCCACGGATCCGTTCGCCTGGTTCCCGTACTGGATCAACACCTACCAGGCGGTGATCCTGCCGGGTCTGAGCTTCGGCCTGCCGCTCGCGGTGTGGAACCTGACCGCCTTCTTCAAGCAGCTGCCGGTGGAGCTGGAGCAGGCGGCCATGGTCGACGGCTGCACCCCCGGGGTGGCCTTCCGCAAGGTGATCTTGCCGCTCGCGGCACCGGGTGTGTTCACCACGGCGATCATCGTGTTCATCGGCGCCTGGAACGAGTTCCTGATCGCGCTGACGTTCCTGCAGGACCAGAACATGCAGACCGCCACGGTGGCGATCAGCAAGTTCACCGGCACCACCGGCTTCGACACCCCGTACGGCACCATCATGGCCGCCGGTGTGATCGTGACCGTCCCGCTGCTGATCGCGGTGCTGCTCTTCCAGCGCCGGATCGTCGCCGGTCTGACCGCGGGTGGCGTGAAGTAGCACTCCACACGACAACACGCACCATCGGAACCGGCGCAGCTGCTCGCAGCTGCGCCGGTTCTGCGTTCACACGCAGGGAGGGTGAGGCGACGTGTGGGGACTGCGGTCGGCGCACGTCTTCGACGGACGGCGGTTCCTCCCCGGCGGCGCGCTGGTCCTGATCGAGGGATCGATCGTGGTCGGCGTGGAGCCCCGGACGGCGGCGGCGCCGGAGAGCTGCGAGGTGCGAGATGTCGACGGGACGCTGCTGCCCGGCCTGATCGACACCCACGTGCACCTGTGTGCCGACGGTCGCCCTGGCGCCCTGGACCGGCTCGCGGATCACACCGAGGCGGAGATCGGGACCAACATCGAGGCGGCGCTGCGGCAGCACCTGGCGGCGGGGGTCACCACGGTCCGCGACCTGGGCGACCGGGACTTCGCGGTGCTGGACTGGGTGGCGCGGTCGGTTCCGGGCCGGTGGCCGACGGTGCTCGGATCGGGGCCGCCGATCACCACGGTCGGCGGCCACTGCGAGAACATGGGCGGTGCCGTGAGGGGTCCCGGCGAGTTGCCCGCCGCGGTGGCCGCCCGTGCCGAGCGGGGTGCCGCGGTCGTGAAGATCATGGCCAGCGGTGGCTTCCTGACCCCGGGCAGTCGGGTCGACGCCGGGCAGTTCAGCGAGTCGGAGCTCCGGCTCGTGGTCGACGAGGCGCATCGCCGCGGGCTACCCGTGACCGCGCACGCACACCCCCTGGCCACCATCGAGCAGGCGATCGCGGCCGGCGTGGACGGCATCGAGCACGGCACCGGCATCACCGAGCGGGGAGCCGGGCTGCCGCGGGCGACGATCGAGGCCCTGTCCGCGGCCGGCATCACGATCTGTCCGACGCTCGGCCAGACCATGGTCGCCACCCCGTCCCCGGAGGTGGCCGCGATGCTCGCGGCCCGCGGTCTGACCCCGGAGCTGATCCTGCGGCTGGCCGGCGGGGCGCCGGCCCTGCTCGCCGGTGGGGTGCGGGTGATCACCGGCAGCGACGGCGGCGTGGGGGAGGCCAAGCCGCACGGGATCGCCGCCCTCTCCACTGCTGCCCTGGTGCGAGCCGGGGTGGAGCCGGCGGTCGCACTCGGGTCGGCGACGTCGGCCGCCGCGGACGCGCTCGGTCTCGGTGCGTCCAAGGGCTGGATCCGGCCGGGCCACGACGCCGATCTCGTCGTCGTGGACGGAAACCTGCTGACGGACGTCGACGCGCTCGGCACCGTTCGGCGGGTGTATCTGGCTGGTGTCGAGGTGGGGCCGTCGTGTTGATGGGCCGGCCCGGGAAGTGCCGCGAGGGATCGAGTCCCCAACCCGCTGAGTGTTGCCGGAAAGAATCATCAGATCGGAGGCGACCCGGTTCGACCGCATCCTCGAAGCGTGAGATTCCCCGAGGCGAGTCAGCGAACCAGTCGTCGGGCAGCCACCAGCGCTGACTGGTTGGACGATGGGGTGGCTCCCCGGGATCGCGGGTGCTGGGGCTTGCGGGCTTCTGGGGCTGCGCGGGCTCTGGGGGTCGTCTGAATCGTTGGTCTCCGCGATTCCTGTACCGGCGCGGTGGGTGGACGATGGGTAGATGGCGGCCGGCGACTACGTGGGGCGGGACCGCGCTGTGGCCGACCTTCGTCGGCGTGTTGACGACACACAGGGAGGTCGCGGGGGGTTCTGCCTGGTGACCGGTGAGGCGGGCATCGGTAAGACGGCTTTGGGCATGCAAACCGCTAGGTATGCCGAGGGCGCGGGCTGCGCGGTGCTGTGGTCCACCTGCTGGGAGGGCGACGGAGTCCCGCCCTACTGGCCGTGGGTCCAGATCCTTCGTCAGCACGCTGAGCGGTTGGGCCCGATTCCGGCCGGGGCCGCCGCGATCCTGTCCACCGAGATCGACGCCATGGATCAGTCGCCGGTCGGCGGAGTGTCGCTTGGCCCCTCCGAGAGGTTCGCCCTTTTTGACGCGGTGGGCTCGGTGTTGGTGCGTTCGGCCGGTCTCCGAGCACTCCTGGTGGTCGTCGATGATCTGCAGTGGGCCGACGTGCCTTCGCTGTCCTTGTTGTCGTTCTTGGTCGGTCAGACCGTGACGATTCCGCTGTTGCTCATCGGCATGTGCCGCGACAACGAGCCAGACCCGGAGCATCCCGCATGGGTCGTGCTGAGTGATCTTCGCCGGCGTGCGGAGGTGACGTCCTTGGCCGGGCTGGACGAGGCCGAGGTCGGTCTGCTGATCGACGCGGAGTCAGGCCTTTCCGCCTCTCCCGCGCTGGCGACCCAGGTGTTTCACCGTACCGGCGGCAATCCGTTCTATGTACGCGAAGTCACCCGTCTGTTGCAGAGTCGCGGAGCGCTGAACGCCGCGAACGCCGGCCAGGGCGTTCCCGAGGGGGTTCGGTCGCTGATCGGCTCCCGGCTGGCTCGGTTGTCGCAGCCCTCGTTCGCGCTGCTGACAGTGGCAGCAGTCACCGGGCGAGAAATCAACCCGACGGTGGTGCAGCAGCTGACGGAGGCGTCGATGGCACAGGTCACCGAACGACTCGAGGAGGCCGTTGGGGCGCACGTGCTCGACCCGCCGCAGCACCCGGACGGGCCGTATCGGTTCGCGCACGACCTGTTCCGTGAGGCGTTGTACGAGGGCCTCAGGGTGACGGCGCGAGGTGAGCTGCATCTCCGGGTCGCTGCAGTGTTGGAGCGTTGGGGGTCGGACGTCCATCCGGCCGAGCTGGCTCACCACTTCCTCCGGGCGAGCGTCGCCCAGGTCGGTGGTGCGGACGCCGTGGACAAGGCGGTCTCCTTCAGCTTGGCGGCCGGTGTGGACGCCCGGAATCGGCTGGCCTACGAAGACGCCATCGGACACCTCACCCGTTCGCTGGATGCTCTGGGCCTCGCGGGAACGCTGACGAACGATGCGCGACTCGAGTTGATGCTCGCCCGCGCCGAGGTGCTCCGGCGATCCGGGGAGACCGCTGCTGCTCACGCCGACTACAGCGCGGCAAGCCAGCTGTCCCGTCGACTGCAACAGCCGACCGCGTTGACCCGCGCTGCCCTTGGTATTCACGCGTTGGGGTTGGAGTCAGGAACGTCGCGGGCAGGCTGCATCGATCTGCTCGAAGAGGCGCTGGACGCCTCAATCGACGACAGCCCCCTCTCCGCGCAGGTGTTGGCCGCCCTGGCGCGGGAGCTGTTCTTGTCCGACGCGTCAGATCCTGCGGGGCGCACCCGAGCGGCGACCCTGAGCAGCGCCGCCGTCGACATCGCGCGCCGGGTGGGTGACGACGCCACGGTAGCCGAGTGTTTGCTCGCCGCTCACGATGTGATCTGGGTACCGGGTGCGGCCGCCCGGCGCCGGGCGATCGCCACCGACATGGGCCGTGTCGCTCGCCGGGCGGGGGATCACGCCTTCGAGGCCGAGGCCTGCCTGCTACGAGCCTCGGCCGGGCTGGAACTCGCTGATCCCCAAGCGCTGCTCGACCTGGAAGAGTTCTACCGATTGGGGACCGAAGTCGGGCAGCCGCACTTCGACTACCAGGTGATCACCCGACGGGCGGCACACGCCGTCATGACCGGAGAGTTCCCGACCGCGGAGCGGCTGTTGAACGATGCGACGGCGATGGCCGAGGCCACCGGGGAACCGGACGCCTGGAACGTGCAGACCAGTCTGTTGTGGATGATGCGGACGCTGCAGGGCCGACGCGCTGAGACCGAAGAGGTGCTGAGGGGGTGCAAGAATCCCCAGCTGATGTACTGGTTCGACGGGCTGCTGGGGCTGGCGATGTTGGAGGGGGGCAACCGCACTGAGGCTGCCCGGCGGCTGACGCCGGGGCTGCAGATCCCGCCGGAAAAGCTCCCGTTCCCGTACGTGATCGCCATGCAGTGGTCGGAATTCGGGGAGGCGGCTGTGGCGCTCGGGATGTCACGCGAAGCCGAGCGCTACTACAACGTCCTCAAACCGTACGCCGGGACAGCTGTGGTCATCGCAGCCGCGGTCGGGTTCGGCGGGGCCGTCGATCATCACCTGGGGTTCCTGGCGTGCGGCCTTTCTCGACTGGATGAGGCGGTTCGGCACTTCGAGGCGGCAACCACGATCCATGAGCGGATGTCGGCGTGGCCCTGGCTGGCTCGCAGCCGCGCTGAGCTGGCGATCGTCTTGTCCAGAAGGGATCGGCCCGCGGACCGGGTACGGGTCGCCGACCTGGTCGGCCAGGTGCAGCAGGCGGCCGCAGAGTTCGGTTTGGAAGGGCTCTCGCGCCGCATCGAGCAGGCCGCAACCGGTCCGGAGAACGTCTTCTGCCGAGAGGGCGACATCTGGCGGATCTCCTACGCGGGTAGCGAGATCCGCCTCCGCGACGCCAAAGGCCTGGCCGATCTCGGGACGATGTTGCGGACGCCGGGTCAGGAGATACCCGCCACCATCCTGACGGGCTCGGCGGCGGTCAGCTCTGGGTTCGGAGCAGATCCGGTGCTTGACCGACAGGCGCAGCTGAAGTACCGCCAGACGATCGGCGTGCTGTCCGCCGAGCTCGATACAGCTCGACAGCACGGTGACATGGCGCGCGCTCAGACGATCTCCGACGAGCGCGACTTCCTCGTTCGCGAGCTGACTGCTGCCGTCGGACTGCGGCAGCAGGCACGTGGCCTCGGCGATGATCGCGAGCGGGCCCGGAAGGCGGTGTCGGCGCGGGTCAAGGACGCCGTGGATCACATTGACGCGGCCCACCCGGTGTTGGGAGCCCACCTGCGGGATTCGATCCGCACCGGCCATCTCTGCTGCTACCAACCCTCGTCGGCTCAGCGGTGGCGGTGCTGAGGGTCAGACCCAGCGGAGCGTGGTGGCTCGGACCGGCGGACCCGGTCACGGTCCATGGCGGCACGTCGCCAGATCGCATCTGGCGGATCGCGGTCTCTTCTGGCGCCTAGCAGGTTGAGAACACTCTCAATCCAAGGAGACGCACATGACCACCACGATCAACCGGCCGATCGACGAGGCGAGAGTCGACCAGTTCGCGCACCAGCTCATCGGAGACCTCGGCGCCTCGCTGTCGGCCGTCCTGGTCCGGATCGGCGACCGTCTCGGCCTGTACCGGCTGCTCGGGGACAGCGAGCCCACCACATCGGCTGACCTGGCCGACCGGGCCGGGCTGGCCGAGCGGTACGTCCGTGAGTGGCTGCACAATCAGGCCGCCGCCGGGTGGGTCACCTACAACCCTCACGACGAGACGTTCACGCTGCCTGCCGAGCACGCGCTGCTGGTGTCCGACGACCAGAACTCGGCGTTCATGCTCGGGGGCTTCGACTTCGTGGCCTCCGCCTGGGCCGACGAGGAAACCTTGACCGACGCCTTCCGCACCGGCGCCGGGATCGGCTGGCATCAACACGACGAGCGGCTGTTCAGCGGTACGGAGCGCTTCTTCCGGCCCGGGTATCAGGCGAACCTGGTCAGCTCCTGGTTGCCTGCCCTTGATGGGGTGGTGCCTCGGCTGCAGCAGGGCATCACCGTGGCCGACGTCGGCTGCGGATACGGCGCGGCCACCATCCAGCTGGCGCAGACCTTCCCCCACAGCTCGTTCGTCGGCTTCGACTACCACGACGCCTCGATCGCCGCCGCCCGCAGCCGGGCCGCCGAGGCCGGCGTCACCAACGCGACCTTCGAGGTCGCAAGCGCCCAGCAATTCCCCGGCAGCTACGACCTGATCTGCCTGTTCGACTGCCTCCACGACATGGGCGACCCACTCGGCGGTGCTCGGCAGGTTCGCCAGGCCCTGCGGTCCGGCGGGTCGGCGCTGATCGTCGAACCAGCCGGATCTGATCGACCGGAGGAGAACCACCATCCGTTGGGCCGCTTGTTCTACGCCGCGTCAACGGTCATCTGCACGCCGGGCTCCTTGTCCCAGGAGGGAGCGCTGGGTCTCGGCAACCAGGCCGGCCCCACTCGGATGCGGCAGATCCTCACCGAAGCAGGGTTCGGCTCGGTGCGGGAAGCCGCCAAGACGCCGATCAACCTCGTCCTAGACGCTCGGCCCTGACAGGATGCCCCGAAAGGCCATCGTTCCTCCCCGAGCGGGGCAGTGGCGTCGCCGCGCCGTGGAAGGCCGACTCCGTACGCGCAAAGGAAGTTCGCCCCGTCAGCCGAGCGGGAGTCCGCCGGCGCCGGCGAGTCCGACAAGCGCAACCGCGGTGAGCACCGTGACCACCAAGGCCAGCACCGGAACCGGTCGCAGACTCAGCGTGTCGCGAGTGTTGGTGACTCGGCTGCTGAAGATGAATTGCATCGGGGAGAAGATCCCCACAGCGACGGCGTACATCGCCACTGGGAAGACATGCTCCGGCGGAGCGTGGAGTAAGAACAGCTCCGCCACCACCAGCACCACGACGATCGGCGTCCCGATCGCCCAGCTGACCAGGGCGAGTTGTCGTTCCTCACCCACACCGTCGGTGTACCGCTTGACCTCGACCGCGAAACGGCGAGCCAACAGGAACTGACCAGCAACCCCGACCAAGCTCAACGCGATCGTCACCAGGGTCGGCGAACCGAGGAGCTCCAGGAATTGTCCGGTGTCCCCCGCAGGGGCGATCGGTGCGATGACGAGATAGCCGACGAAATTCATCACGCTCATGAACGCCAGCCACATCCAGAACAACCGGACGAAGCCGGAACCCCACGACCGCGCAACCACCACCAACACGAGCCCCAACACAAGACTGAAACCGGGACCCGCGGCCGCAGTCACCAAGGCCTGGGTGCGCGTCGGATCAGGCACGAACGACACCGAGAACGGAGAAACCGTCGGGATCAAGCCGACGATCAAGCCGGCCACCGCATGGGCCAACTCGTGCACCAGCGACGTCACCATCGCGGCCAGCACGAACGCAACCGAGGCATTGGCCACCAAAGTCCGCGGCTGCGTCGACGTCGTTGACATGGTCCCAGTCAAACCCACACCTCGCCCCGAAGCTGGTCACCGCTGACCAGACGCGCCCCGAACTCCGAGAGTCTCCCGGCGCAGCCCGAGGAACACCGCACCCCATCGCCTAGTTCGCCATACCGTGGGGATCGCGGATGGGCCCTCGACCCTGCAAGATCGCAAATCCGGCTGGCTAGGAGTGATGGTGCGCCGCGAGGGAATCGAACCCCCAACCCGCTGATTAAGAGTCAGCTGCTCTGCCAATTGAGCTAGCGGCGCGCGAGGAGAAACATTAGCACTCTTCCAGCACCGCCATGGCAGCGTTGTGGCCGCCCAGCCCGCTGACGGCACCGCCGCGCCGAGCTCCCGATCCGCACACCAGCAGGCCCGGCTGATCGGTGCCGACACCCCACCGTTCGGCGGGCGTACGGGGCTGTTCGGTGTCGTCGAGCCACGGCCAGGCCAGGTCGCCGTGGAAGATGTGGCCACCCGGAAGTCGCAGCTCGCGTTCCAGGTCCAGCGGCGTCAGCGTCTCAACGCAGGGCCGACCGAACCGGTCGACGGCCAGCACATCCGCCAGCGGTTCGGCGAGGACCTCCTGCAGCGACCGCAGGGCCGCGGCCTCGGCACGGGCGCGGGAGCCCTCGGGATCGGCGCGGAACAGCTCGATCGGCGTGTGCAGCCCGAAGACGGTCAGGGTGTGGTGTCCGCCGGCGATCAGCTCGGGCGACACGATGCTGGGATCGGTGAGGGTGTGGCAGTAGACCTCGCACGGCATCGGGTCGGGCAGCATGCCGCCCACCGCACCGCGGTAGGCGTCGGCGAGCCGGCGGTAACCCTGGCCCAGGTGCAGGGTGCCGGCGAAGGCCGTCTCCGGATCCAGCCCGGAACGCAACCGGGGCAGTCGGCGCAGCACGAGATTGATCTTGGTCTGGCACCCGACCGGCTCCGGCTCGGCCGACCGTGACCCGCGCAGCGCCGCCAGCGTGTGCGGGGCGCAGTTGGCGAGCACCCAGGGCGCCGACCAGCTGCGACCGTCGGCGAGGACGACGGTCGCGCCGCCGCCCGCTTCGGACTCGATCGCCACCACCTCGGCCCGCTCGACCAGCTGCGCCCCGGCGCTGCGGGCCGCACGTTCCAGCGCGGCGGCGACCTGGCCCATCCCGCCCACTGGCACCTGCCACTCGCCGGTACCCCGGCCGATCACGTGGTAGAGGAAGCAGCGGTTCTGCCGCAGCTGCGGGTCGTGGCCGTCGGCGAAGGTGCCGATCAGGGCGTCGGTCAGCAGCATCCCGCGGACGGTGTCGTCGGCGAACTCCCGTTCCAGAAGCTCACCGAGCGGCCGCTCGACCAGGTCGTGCCACGCGTCGGCGCCGACCCGGGTCCAGACTTCGGCGGCGGTGGGGAGCGGGTCGAGCAGGGTCGGTTCGACCGCCTGGGCGACACCGTGCAACCGCTCCTCCCAGCGGAGCCAGGCCCGGTGCTCGGCCGCACCGCCGAACGCGTCGAAGGAGGCCTGCGTCGCCGGACCCGGCTGCCGTTCGATCAGCAGCCCGGTCTCACCGGCCGGGGTGTAGGAGGCCACCCGGCGCGAGCGCAGCTCCAGCTCGAGGTCGAGATCGGCGGCCAGCCGGCGGGGCAGCAGCGACACCAGGTAGGAGTAGCGGGACAGTCGTGCCGCCACCCCGGGGAACGGTTCGCCACCTGCGACGGCGCCGCCGAAGCGGTCCGAGGCCTCCAGGACGGTGACACCGAGGCCCGCTCGCGCCAGGTAGGCGGCCGCGACCAACCCGTTGTGGCCGCCGCCGACCACCACGACCTGGGTTCGCACGTCCGTCAGGCTAGTGCCCGCTCCGCCGGTACGGTCGAGCCGACGCCCAGCCGCGACGTCGTGGAGGCGAAGCCGAGCCAGGTGTGCCGGTTGCCGGCCCAGCACCACCCCACCTTGGGGGCGCCGCGCCGGTCCCGCCCGTCACGCCCCGTACCGCCGCTGATCCAGATCGCCGGCGTCCGGGCGTCGAGCCGGCCCGCGGCGCCGGATCTGCGCGAGCCGATGCACATGAAGCAGCGGTTGGGGGCCAGTCGGTCCGGCTCCTGCAGCAGCCAGCTGATTCCCTCGGAGATCGTCAACGGCGTCCGTCCCCGTCCGGTCAGCTCCGGCAGCGCCTCGTCCGGACTCCAGTTGAGCAGGTCGTCGCCGCGATCGATGCCGGCGACCAGGTAGAGCGGCTGATCGGGGATCTCCAGGCCGGCGATCGGCCCGAAGTCCTCGAGGTCGGTCAGGTCCTCGACCACGAATCCCGCCTTGCCGCCGCGGCTCAGCAGCGGGGCGAGGCGGCTGGCCGGCACCAGGTCGGGGTGTACGGCGACGACGACGTCCGGCCGGTCGGGCAGCGCGGCGGCCAGGTCCCGGAAGGCTGCCGCGGACCGGCCGGACAGCTCGGGTAGACCCAGTTCCACGAGCCGGTCGAGCTGTTGCGGCAACGGTCGGACATCAGCCATCGATACTCCCTGCTAGGCGCGAGACGACCAGCGTACCCGCTCTCCGTACGGTGTACGGAGCAACTGGCGCCGAGCGGGTGGAGGGGCAATCGACAGCGGGGGCTGGAGCCGGGCGTGGGGTGAGTGACGGGACTCGAACCCGCGACTTCCTGGACCACAACCAGGTGCTCTACCAACTGAGCTACACCCACCACGCGTCAGCGGCGGGCGCCTTCCGGCCAGAAGAGGCAGGCGGCCCGCTCGCAGCAGCAAAGCATAGCGGTAGGGGTCAGTCCGCCGAAACGTCCGGCTCGGGCACGGCCGGCGTCAGCGAGCCCTGGTGCCGCGCGGCCAGCTCGCGCAGGGTGGCGCTGTCCGGTCCCGGTGGGGCCACGAACACCGCCTCCCGGTAGTAGCGGAGCTCTTCGATGGACTCCCGGATGTCGGCGAGCGCGCGGTGGTTGCCGGACTTCGCGGGCGCCGCGTAGTAGCTGCGGGGTAACCACCGCCGGGCCAGCTCCTTGATGCTGGACACATCGACGTTGCGGTAGTGCACGAACGATTCCAGGGTCGGCATGTGACGGGCGAGGAAAGCGCGATCGGTGCCGATGGTGTTCCCGGCCAGCGGCGCCCGCCGGGACTCCGGCACGTGCCGGCGCAGATAATCGAGCACCTGCTCCTCGGCCTCGGCGAGGTCCAGCCCGTCGGGCAGCTCGGTCAGCAGTCCCGACGCCGCGTGCATGTTGCGGACGAAGTCGCCCATGGCCGCCAGCGCCGCGTCGTCGGGCTTGATGACCACGTCGATGCCGTCGCCGAGCACGTTGAGATCGCCGTCGGTGACAAGTGCCGCGACCTCGATCAAGGCGTCGGAGACGAGGTCGAGTCCGGTCATCTCGCAGTCGATCCAGACCAGCTCGCCGCTCACGGTGCCGCTCCTCTCACCCTCGTCCCCCCGGTCACGCTGGTTACTGTACGGTTCGGCGCCGCGGCACCGTGGGTGCGTACGCCGGTACCCACTTCGCCAGCCAGGCAGAACCCAACCAGGTCACCCCGAACATGGTCCAGCTCGCGACCGCCAGGCTGGCCACCACGGTCACCGCGCTGATCAGGAACGGCCCGAGCGTGTTGCCCAGGTCGGCACACACCCGCCAGCCACCCAGGAACTGGGCCCGTTCGCCGACCGGCGCCAGGTCGGCACCGAGGGTCAGCACGATCCCGGCGGAGATGCCGTTGCCGAGTCCCATCAACGAGGCGACCAGCGTGATCGTCCACGCGTTCGAGGTCAGCGGCAGCAGGGCGAAGCCCAGGCCGAGCACGATCATCGACGGCACCGCGACCCAGACCCGGCCGAAGCGGTCCATGATCGCGCCGCCCGGGTAGAACAGCAGCATGTCGACGCCGGCGGAGATGCCGAAGATGATCGACGTGGTGGCGGCGTCGACGCCTTGCGCGTCGGCCCACAACGGGATGATCGACTGGCGGGTGGAGCGGGCCGCGGAGATCACCAGGACGCCGAGGCCGAGGGTCAGCAGCGCCCGCCGGTGCTCGGCCAGGACCGACAGCACGCTGCGCCGGGGAACCGGTTCCGGCGTCACCGGTGCGGACGACCCGGCCGCCGGCAGGTCCGGCAGCCACGCCGCGAGGACGGCGGCCGCCAACGTCATGGCTGCGGTGAAGGCGTACGCAGGGGCGATCCCGGCGACGGTGACGATGGCGGCGCCGGCGAACGGGCCGACGAAGGTCCCGATGCGGAAGGTGCCACCCAACGTCGACATGGCCCGGGCCCGCTGCCCGATCGGCACGGCCGCGGTCAGATACGCCTGGCGGGCCAGGCTGAAGACGGCGCCGGCGAGCCCGGTCACGAAGACCGCGATCGCCAACGACCAGACGTTCGGCGCCAGGAAGGCGCCCAGCAGGGCGATCGCGTCCAGCAGGCAGGCCCCGACCAGCGCCCACTTCTCGCCGATCCGTGCGGCCAGGGCTCCCGCGGGCAGGTCGCCGACCAGTTGGCCGGCCCCGATGAGCCCCACCACCAGGGCCGCGACCCCGACACTGGCTCCGAGCTCGCGGGCCGAGAGCGCCACCAGGGGCAAGATCGCGCCGTAGCCCACCGCCACCAGGGCGGTCGGCCCGTAGATCGGGATCGCCAGCCGCCGCCAGGCGATCGGAGCGGGCGGGGCGTCGGGCACGGCCCGACGGTACCTGCGCTCGTCCGGGGCAGCGGCGACACCCGGCCCGCCCGTGGCCGGTGAGCGCCCCCGGGTGGACTCGAACCACCGACCGACAGATTAGAAGGCTGCTGCTCTATCCGCTGAGCTACGGGGGCTCGGTCGTACCGGCTCGGGCAGTGTATGAAACCTGCCCGGCGCCGGGCGCTAGGGTCCCGCACATGGGTGAGCAACTCCGGACCCCCGCCGGCCTGGCGATCAGCTACCGCGAGTGGGGGCGTCCCGACGGCCCGGTGGCCATCCTGCTGCACGGACTGGGCTCCGACGGTGGCAGCTGGGAGCTGGTCGGACCGACGATCGGGGAACGGTTCCGCTGCATCGCTCCCGACGCGCGCGGCCACGGCGACAGCGACTGGGCCGACGACTACTCCTTCCCGGCGCTGGTCGACGACGTGCGGGCGGTGATGGACGCCCTCGGGGTGCTCGCGGCCGCAGTGATCGGGCACTCGATGGGTGCGGCCACCGGCTACCTGCTGGCCGCCACCCATCCCGATCAGGTCCGCGCACTCGTGCTGGAGGAGATGCCGACCGCCAAGCCCGCCGACCCGCCGCGGGAGGTCCCGGACGGACCCGAACCGGGCGAACGCACCGACTGGCGGGCCGTCCGGACCGTCTACAGCTGGCGCAACGACCCCGACCGGTCCTGGGACGAGCACGCCGACCGGGTGGGTTGCCGGACCCTGGTCGTGGGCGGGGTCCGCAGCCACCTGTCCCAGCGCGACCAACGGGGACTGGCCAACCGCATCCCCCGGGGCCGCTACGTCGGACTCGACACGGGCCACAGCGTGCACGGAGAGCGCCCGGGCGAGTTCGCCGCGGTCGTCCAGCCGTTCCTGAACGAAGCCATCCGCTGAGCCGATCGCGTTGCCTCGCACCCCGTCGGCGCTGCCCCGCCGCTGGGTAGCCTTGGCGCCATGTCGGTGCAGGTGGCAGAGACCAGGCAGGAGCGGCGTCGCCGTGTCCGCTCCGGCATCCCGGCCGATCCCGACCTGAGCCAGCCCTGGCCGAAGCGGCTGCTGAAGAAGCGGTTGTTCTGGCTGACGCTGGCGATGCTGATCGTGTACGCGGCGCTGTTGGTGCTGCTGTACCAACAGGTGGTGCCCGACCAGGAGGTGCCGGGCGGCATCCTCCCGGGCATCGGCACCGAGGCGATCCCGATCGCCGCCAAGTACGCCGCGCTCACGGCCATCCCGCTGTCGCTGGTGTTCTTGTGGGCCGACCGGTTCCGGCCGCAGCGGATCTGGGTCTGGCTGATGACGTTCGGCTGGGGCGCCTGCGTCGCGACCTTCATCTCCGCGCAGGTCAACACCTGGGCGGCCGGCCAGCTGAGCATCGTCGGCGACGGGGACCCGGCCACCGGTCCGCGGGCGGCGATCTACGTCGCGCCCTGGGTCGAGGAGGCCGCCAAGGGCACCGTGTTGTTCTGGCTGGCGATCCTGATGCGCTACCAGTGGGTCAGCCGGCTGAGCGGGATCGTGCTGGCCGGCCTGTCGGGCGCGGCCTTCGCCTTCGTCGAGAACATCCTCTACTACGGCCGGGTGTACCGGTACGCCGCGCGGACCTTCGGCGAGGTGCCGCCGCTGGAGGCCCTGCAGCAGCTCTTCCTGCTCCGCGGGGTGATGACCTTCTTCGGCCACCCGCTGTTCACCGCGATGACCGGCATCGGGCTGGCGGTCGCCCTGCGCTCCAAGAGCAAGATCGTCCGGGTCGTGGCGCCGCTGGCCGGCTACTGCGCGGCCGCCTTCTTGCACATGCTCTTCAACTCCACGGCGTCGTTGGTCTCGGGCACGAACCTGCTGTTGATCTACCTGTTCGTCGCCCTGCCGCTGGTCGTCGGACTGATCGTCTTCGTCGTCCGCCAGTTGTTCCGCGAGGGCCGGCTGATCCGGCACCGGCTGACCGACTACGCCCGGGTCGGTTGGCTCGACGCCGAGGACCCGGCGGCGCTGTCGCGGCTGCGGACCCGGCTGCTGGCCCTCGTCGCACGCCATCTTCCAGGGCCCGGACACGTTCCTCGCCACGATCCGGTTCCAGCGGGCGGCCACCGAGCTCGCCTACCTGCGGGACGCCATGGCCCGCGGACTGGTCGACGACGCGGGACTGGCGCGGGAGAAGCTGCTGCTGAGCAAGCTCCGAGCCCTGCGCGGCAGCGCGGTGATCGCGCCGGTCGGGATGCCGCAGATCCGGCTGCGTCGCCGCTCGCGCGAGGCCGTCGACGACTACCAACCGGCCAGCTACCCGGGCCCCTCCGGACTCGGCGGCAACTACCCGGCGCCACCGACTGCCGTCGGCGTACCTCTGGGGCAGACTGCTACCCAGTACTCCGAGGTCGATCCGTTCTGGAAGCCTCCGCCCGCCTAGTCGGGCGCGGTGATCTCGAGACACGCTCGGGACGGGGACCGGTCAGCTGATCTGGGCAGGAGGAACGGATGGGTACGACCGACTCGCTTCGGCAGATCCCTCCGCTCGAGACCGCCCTGATCGCCCTGCGGGACGCCCTCGCGCCGGTGGCCCTCCGGCTGGAGCTCCCGGGATCGGCGGCCCAGCAGCAGGCGGCGGAGGCGGCGACCCGGCAGCTCGACGACTACGTGCTGCCACGGCTGGCCGAGGTCGACGCGCCCCTGCTCGCGGTCGTCGGTGGCTCGACCGGAGCGGGCAAGTCGACGCTGGTCAACTCCCTGGTCGGCCGGGAGGTGACCCCGCCCGGGGTGATCCGACCCACCACCCGGGCTCCGGTGCTGGTCCACCACGTCGGCGATGCGCACTGGTTCACCGACACCCGGATCCTGCCGGGTCTGGCCCGGGCCACGGGCGAGGGTCCGGGTGATGCCCGGTCGCTCCGGCTGGTCGCCGACGACAGCCTCCCGCCGGGTCTGGCGATGCTCGACGCACCCGACATCGACTCCGTGGTGGCGGAGAACCGCGAGCTCGCCGCACAGCTGCTGGCGGCGGCGGACCTGTGGCTGTTCGTCACCTCGGCCGCGCGCTACGCCGATGCCGTCCCGTGGGACTTCCTGATCGCCGCCGCCCGGCGGAGCGCCGCGGTCGCCGTCGTCCTGGACCGGGTGCCGCCCCGCGCCATGGACGAGGTGCCACCGCACCTGGGCCAGCTGATGACCGAACGCGGGCTCGGGGGGTCACCGTTGTTCGCCGTACCGGAGACCTCGGTCGACGCGGCCGGTCTGCTGCCGGGCCCGGCGGTGCAGCCGATCCGGAGCTGGTTGGCGACGCTGGCCGCGGACCAGGCGAGCCGGGCCGGGGTGGTGCGGCAGACCCTGGACGGTGCCGTCGTCGCGCTGCAGAACCGGGCGCCGGACATCGCCGACGCTCTGGACCGGCAGGCCGAGACCCTGGACCAGCTGCGGGCCGAGGTCGATCACTCGTACGCCGAGGCGGTCCGGACCGTGCAGGTGCAGACCGAGGACGGCACCCTGTTGCGCGGTGAGGTGCTCGCCCGGTGGCACGAGTTCGTCGGCACCGGGGAGTTCTTCCGCGCGCTGGAGCAGAAGATCGGCTGGCTGCGGGATCGGATCGTCGCCGTCTTCCGGGGCGAGCCGCCCGAGGCCGGCAACGTCAAGGTGGCGGTGGAATCCGGCTTGGAGGCGTTGCTCCGGGCCGAGGCCGACGCGGCCGCCGAGCGAGCCGAGTCGTCCTGGCAGGCCCACCCCGCCGGCCGGCAGGTGCTCGCCACCGCGGCTGCGGATCTGACCCGGTCCTCGCCTGAATTCGCAGCGGCGGCGTCGCGTGCCGTCCGGGACTGGCAGGGCAGCGTGCTCGACCTGGTCGCCGACGAGGGCATGAGCCGGCGGTCGCAGGCCCGGTTCCTGGCCCTCGGGGTGAACGGCGTCGGGGTCGCGTTGATGATCGTGGTGTTCGCCCACACCGGGGGACTCGTCGGCGCCGAGATCGGGGTCGCGGGCGGCACCGCGGTGCTGGCCCAACGGGTCCTCGAAGCGGTGTTCGGTGATCAGGCCGTACGCCGGCTGGCCGAGACCGCGAAGAGTGACCTGGATGCCCGCGTCGAGTCGCTGATGGCGGCAGAGCTGTTGCGGTTCCACCACGCCCTCGACGACTGGGACGGGGCGACCGATCAGGCGGCGGCCATCCGCCTCGCCGCCGCGCGGGTCGGCGCGGCGCGAACCGAGGAGCTGGCCGAGCAGCAGCACCGGGAGGTCCCGTCGTTGCCGTCGGCGTCCGTACCGGCGGCGATCGAGGCGGCTGCCGCACCGCAGACCGGATTCGGTGAGGTGCTGGAGGGCGAGGTCATCACCGAGCCGACCCGGGAGGAGCTGCGGTGAGGGCCCGCCGGCAGCCGTCGGCCGGCAAGCCGTCCTCGGGACTGCAGGACCGGGTGCAGGCCCTGGGACGGGCCGCGGAGCTGGGCCGGGGCCGGGTGGACGCCGACCGGGTGGCTGAAGCCGATCGGGTGGTCGCCCAGGTCGAGCACCGGCTCGGTCTGTCGGGCGACTCCACCGTGGTGGCACTGGCCGGTGCGACCGGATCGGGCAAGTCGAGCCTGTTCAACGCGTTGTCCGGCACGTCGCTGGCCACGGTCGGAGTCCGCCGGCCGACCACCGGGGTGCCGCTGGCCGCGCACTGGGGTGACCACCCGTCGGCCCTCGATCTGCTCGAGTGGTTGCACGTCAGCCGTCGCCACGGTGTCGGCACCGCCTTCGGCCCGGCGGATCTGGACGGCCTGGTGCTGCTGGATCTGCCCGACCACGACTCGACCGAGGTCGGCCACCGGATCCAGGTGGACCGCCTGGTGCAGCTGGTCGACGTGCTGGTGTGGGTGGTCGATCCGCAGAAGTACGCCGACGCCGCGTTGCACGACCGCTACCTGAAGCCGCTGGCGGGTCATGGCGACGTCATGCTGGTCGTGCTCAACCAGGCGGATCTGCTCGCCCCGGCCGACCGCGAGCGCTGCGTCAGCGACCTGCGGAAGCTGCTGGCGACCGAGGGACTGGGCCAGGTGGAGGTGCTGGCCGTGTCGGCCGAGACCGGACTGGGACTCGACGTGCTGCGGACCCGTCTGGTCACCGAGGTCGCGGGCAAGCAGGCCGCCGTACGCCGGCTGCTCGCCGATGTGGGCGATGCCGCGACCGGGCTGGCGGAGGCGTCGGGCCGCGCGGGCAGCGCCGGAGTGGCCCAGAGCAGCGTCGACCGGCTCGATGCGGCCCTGGCCGACGCCGCCGCGGTGCCGATCGTCGTCGACGCGGTCGGTCAGGCCTGGCGACGTCGCGGCGGTCTGGCCACCGGTTGGCCGGTGCTGGCCTGGCTGGCGAGGTTCCGGCCGGATCCGTTGCGCCGACTGCGGCTCGGCGGTGCGACCACGGGCCGCAAGGAGATCGACGCCCCGGTCCCGCGCAGCTCGCTGCCGCACGCCTCGGGGGTGCAACGGGCCCGGGCCGACTCCGCGATCCGGACGCTGGCCGACGAAGCCGCCCGCCCTCTCAGCCGCGGCTGGGCCGATGCCGTCCGTGCCGCGGCCCGGCAGCACGCCGACACGTTGCCGGACGCGCTGGACCGGGCGGTCGCCGGTACCGATCTCGATCTGCACCGGCACCGCCGGTGGTGGCAGCTGATCCGGGTGCTGCAGTGGTTGCTGGTCGGCGCCGTCGTCGCCGGGCTGGGCTGGCTCGCCGTCGCGTTCGTGCTGGCGTACCTGCGGATGCCGCCGCTGCCCGAGGTCACCTGGTGGGGGTGGCCGCCGCCCTTCGTGCTGATCGTCGGCGGGGTGGCGGCCGGGCTGCTGGTGGCCGGCCTGAGCCGGATCGGGGTCGAGGTCGGCGCCCGACGGCGGGTACGGGCGGCGCGTCGAGCCCTGCTGCGCTCGATCGGCGCGGTGACCGGGACGCAGGTGGTGGAACCGATCCGGGCCGAGCTGGCCCGGCACGACGAGTTCCGGGCCGAGCTCGCCCGAGCCCGCGGCTGACCCGCCGGGTGCGGTGATCCACAGGGCACCCGCGACCAGCGAGCCGTTCGTCCACAGCGTCGGCGACGGCCCGAACGATTCGGCGCCCGCTCCGCAGACTCCTGCCGAACATCGCAACAGGAGAGGCGGAGAGATGGACGCACATGTGAACCTCACCGGCAACGTCGGCGGCGACGTCGAGTTCCGGAACAACTCGCTGCCGGTGGCGAGCTTCCGGCTGGCCTGCACGCCGCGGGTCCGCAAGGCGGGGGAGTGGGTCGACGGCACCACCACCTGGCTGACCGTGACGTGCTTCCGGGGACTCGCCACCAACGCGGCCGGGAGCTTGAAACGCGGCGACCCGGTGCTGGTCAGCGGCCGGTTGCGGACCAACGTGTGGACCAAGGACGGTGTCGAGCACGAACGGCTGGTGCTGGAGGCGACGTCGGTCGGTCACGACCTGACCTGGGGCACCTCGGCGTTCCGCCGGGCGGCCCGCGCCACCGTGCCGGTGGACCGGTCCGACGACGTCGCCGAGGTGATCCGATCAGTGGAGAACCAGGACGTCACCGCCACTGACACCGACGAGGGCGCCGAGGAGCTGGAGGCTGCCTCCGATGCCGCCTAGCGATCGGACTCGATCCGCTCCAGGTCCGCCGGGCTGAGCTCGAGGTCGGCCGCGGCCAGGTTCTGCTCCAGGTGGGCCACCGACGACGTACCGGGGATCAGCAGCACGTTCGGGGAGCGGGCCAACAGCCAGGCGAGCCCGAGCTGGGCGGGGGTCGTGTCCCGCTCGGCGGCCAACGCCTTCAGCGGCGGGTGCTCGGTGACCTTCGGCATCCCGGGAAAGGCCGAGCCCAGCGGGAAGTACGGCACGTACGCGATGCCCTGCTCGGCACAGAACTCCAGCACCGGGTCGTCGCCGGTGGCGAGCAGGCTGTACGCGTTCTGCACGCACGCCAGTCCGACGCTCTCGTGCGCCGTCTTGACCTGCTCCAAGGTGGCCGTGGAGATGCCGATGCCCGCGATCAGGCCCTCGTCCCGCATCGCGGCCATCGCGGCCAGCTGGTCCTGCAGGGGCACACGTTGGGCCGGGTCGTCGGTGCCGTGATCCATCAGCCGGAGGTTGGCGGCACCGAGTTGCTCGACCTCGAGGGTGCGGAGGTTGTCCTCGACGCCGGCGCGGAGCTGCTCGGGGCGCTGGGCGGGCGGCCAGCCGCCCTTCGCGTCCCGGACCGCCCCCACCTTGGTGACCAGCACCAGGTCGTCGGGGTAGGGATGCAACGCCTCGTGGATCAGCTCGTTGGCGACGTCAGGGCCGTAGTACTGGGCGGTGTCGATGTGGTTCACGCCGAGATCGACGGCACGGCGGAGGACGGTGAGAGCGGCGTCGCGGTCGCGCGGCGGTCCCATCACGCCCCGACCGGGGAGCTGCATCGCGCCGAATCCCAGTCGACGGACCGGCTGGCCGGCCAGGAGGTAGGTGTCAGTAGTCACTGAATGACGTTACGTCGTCGGCGAAGGCGCGCAGTTGGGCCCGGGGCGGAGTCTGGATAGGTTGTATCGGCGCTACCGACGCATTCGGCGGCCCGTTCACACCCCTTTCTCGACACCTCAGAGGTTCTGCTCCACATGGCCGAGTTCATTTTCTCGATGCACAACGTCCGCAAGGCGCTCGGCGACAAGGTCGTGCTGGACAACGTGACGCTGTCGTTCTACCCGGGCGCGAAGATCGGCGTCGTCGGTCCGAACGGCACGGGCAAGTCCACGCTGCTGAAGCTGATGGCCGGACTGGAGACCGCCAACAACGGCGACGCCATGCTGGCCAAGGACGCCACCGTCGGCATCCTGCTGCAGGAGCCGCCGCTGACCGAGGGCAAGACCGTCCTGGAGAACGTCGAGGAAGCGGTCGCCGACATCAAGGCGCTGCAGGCCCGGATGGACGAGCTCGGCGCCGCGATGGGTGAGCCGGACGCCGACTTCGACGCGTTGATGGCGGAGATGGGCGAGGTGCAGACCGAGCTCGACAACCGCAACGCGTGGGACATCGACTCCCAGCTCGAGCAGGCGATGGATGCCCTGCGCTGCCCGCCGCCGGACGCGCCGGTCGACATCTTGTCCGGCGGCGAACGTCGCCGGGTGGCGCTCTGCAAGCTGCTGCTGCAGCAACCCGACCTGCTGCTGCTCGACGAGCCGACCAACCACCTCGACGCCGAGTCGGTGCACTGGCTGGAGGGTCACCTCAAGGCCTATCCCGGTGCCGTGCTGGCCGTCACCCACGATCGGTACTTCCTCGACAACGTCGCCGAGTGGATCCTCGAGCTCGACCGCGGCCGGACCCACCCGTACGAGGGCAACTACTCGACCTACCTCGACACCAAGAAGGCCCGCCTCCAGGTGGAGGGTCGCAAGGACGCCAAGCGGGCCAAGATCTTGGAGCGCGAGCTCGAATGGGTCCGGTCCAACCCGAAGGCGCGCCAGGCCAAGAGCCAGGCCCGGCTCGCCCGGTACGAGGAGCTCGCCGCCGAGGCGGAGCGCAACCGCAAACTCGACTTCGAGGAGATCAACGTCCCACCGGGCCCGCGACTCGGCAGCGTCGTGCTGGAGGCCGCTGATCTGGTCAAGGGCTTCGGTGACCGGACGCTCTTCGACGGCTTGTCGTTCTCGCTGCCGCGGGCCGGCATCGTCGGTGTGGTCGGTCCGAACGGGGTCGGCAAGTCGACCCTGTTCCGGATGATCATCGGTGAGGAGACCCCGGACTCGGGCTCGCTGCGGATCGGGGAGACCGTCAAGATCTCCTACGTCGATCAGGGCCGGTCCGGCCTGGACCCGAAGAAGAACGTCTGGGAACTCGTCTCCGACGGGTTGGACCACATCAAGGTGGCGAGCTTCGAGATGCCGTCCCGGGCCTACGTGGCCTCGTTCGGCTTCAAGGGACCGGATCAGCAGAAGCCGGCCGGCGTGCTGTCCGGTGGTGAGCGGAACCGGCTGAACCTGGCGTTGACGCTCAAGATGGGCGGCAACCTGTTGCTGTTGGACGAGCCGACCAACGACCTCGACGTGGAGACCCTGCAGTCGTTGGAGGATGCGCTGCTCGACTTCCCGGGCTGCGCCGTGGTGATCTCCCACGATCGCTGGTTCCTCGACCGGATCGCCACCCACATCCTGGCCTGGGAGGGCGACGACGAGAACCAGGCGCAGTGGTTCTGGTTCGAGGGCAACTTCGCCGACTACGAGGCCAACAAGATCAGCCGGCTCGGAGTCGAAGCGGCCCGCCCGCACCGGGCGACCCATCGTCGGCTGACCCGCTCCTGAGATGGCCGAGGTACCCAGCGAGGACCTCTCCGATCCTCGACACCAGACCCCGGACGGGGTGAGCGATGAGACCGTGGCCGCGCTCGGCAAGCTGTCCGAGGCATTGGAGACCTGTGAGCGGGCCCGCGGCCACCTCTACGCGTTCCACCAGCTCACCGGCTCGGCCGACATCGCGCTCGGCGAGGCCGTCGCGGCGCTGCGATCCGCCGGCCACGACCCGCTCGCGGATCGGATCTCCCACGAGCTGGTGGGCCGCAACGTCATCGAAGGCCGGTGGACGTTCCAGATCGTGGAGGACTACGACGACACCTACTGGTCGGCGTTCCGGGAGCTGGAGCAGACGGCTCGTGACCAGCTCGCCGGTGGCGTCCGACACCTGTACGAGGCCCGGCTGAAGGAGCACGAACGCACCGCAGGGGCCCGCCACCACGAGGCGAGCCCAAGATCGCTGGACACCGCGGAATAAGCTGACTCCGCGATTTCCCAACGCGGGAGGAAGCACGAGCATCGAGGGCAAGCTGACCGCTCCGGGGCGCGCCGAGACGCCGCCCCGGGATCCTTCAGCGCCTGGATCCGCACCCCCCGAGCTGCTCCAGCCGATCCCGTCGACCGCCGACCCCGTGCCGGCCGCGCCGATCCCGGGCGCTCCCACGCCGGACCCGGCCGCTCCCGACGCCGGATCCAGTCTCCGCGGACGAGTCGGATGCCGAGATCCCCGAAGTCGCGGAGACGACGGCCGAACAGCAGGCCGGGGAGACGACCCAGGAGCAGATCCGGGAGCTCCTGGTCGGTTACCAGCGGACGCTGGACCGGGTCGACGACATGCCGGCCGTCATCTGGATGTCGTGGGCCCGCAGCGGCCCGGGCCACATCTTCAAGATGCCCTACCTGCGGTTGTTCCTCCGGTTCTTCGTCTCCCACCACGTCAACCGGAACCTGAACGCGTTGCAGCGCCGGCTGCAGTCCGCGGCGGCGCTGGCTGAAGACCCCGACGCCAACAAGCGCAGCCGGGAGATGGTCAAGTACTTCCAGCAGTCCCTGCCCGCGCCGCCGTACCGGACGCTGGTGTTCGCCGCGATCGCCGCCGCCCTGGTGATCGCGCTGCCGCTGCAGGCGGTCGGCAACGTCTTCTACGTCCTCGATCTCGTCGGCGCGCTGCTCCGGTTGGACGTCGGCTACGCCGGCCGCGCCTTCGCGAGCAAGGAGCTCGCGCCCACCCTGCGCTCGCTGTTCGTGCTGCTGGTGGGGCTGGTCGTCGTGGCCGGGGTCCTGACGTCACCGTTCGGCCTGAAACGGGCGTTGTTCAACCTCTATCCCTGGACCGACGAGGACTTCGACGACACCGGGGCGCGGACCCACGGTCATCGGATCGACGGGATCTACGCCCTGGAGGCGAAGGTCTTCGCCGACATCGGCGCCAGGCAGCCACCCGAGGGACGTTGGGATCTCGGCTTCCAGACCTCGCTGCTGGTCTGCCTGGTCTTCCTGGAACTGGGGTTGCTCGTGGTGACCGGGGCCATCGCGTTCCGGCTGCCGCTCTTCATCAACATCGATCTCGGTGGCGAGGGGCCGCTGTACGACATCGCGCTGCCGAACGTCGCCTGGTGGTACTACGGGCTCATCACGGGTCTGGTGTTCGCCGCCTGCGTGCTGCTGATCTGGCGCCTCGCCGGCGCCTGGCGCGTGCGCCGGCGACCCAAGACCCGGCTCGTCACCGTCGAGCGAGCAGCTCCGCCAGGGTGATCGCCTGCCGGTCGGCCAGCTCGGCCAGCTGGGTCCGGCAGGAGAAGCCGTCGGCCAGCACGATCGCGTCCGGGTGCGCCCGGGCCGCGGGCAGCAGATCGTGCTCGGCGACCTGCACCGACACCTCGTAGTGACCCTTCTCGACGCCGAAGTTGCCCGCCAGCCCGCAGCATCCGCCCAGGGTGACCACCTGCGCGCCGGTGGCCGCGCAGCAGGCTCGCGTCGGCCTGCCAGCCCAGCACCGAGGCGTGGTGGCAGTGCGGCTGGGCCACGATCTGCGTCCCGGTCAGGTCCGGTGGCTGCCAGTCGGGATCGCGGCCCAGCAGCTCGGCCAGGGTGAGGACGCCCGCGGCCACCTCGGCCACCCGCGGATCGTCGGGCACCAGCTCGGCCGCGTCGCTGCGCCAGACGGCGGGCACGACGGTTCCAGACCGACGACAGGCGTCCCGGCGGCGACGATCGGGTGCAGCACGTCCAGACTCGCCGCGAGCTGGCGGCGGGCTCCTTCGCGCTGACCGGTGCTGATCCAGGTCAGTCCGCAGCAGGCGTCCTGGGCCAGGAACCGCGGGGCGTAGCCCGCCGACTCCAGCACCGCGACCATCGCCTCGACGCCGCCGCCGGTGAAGCAGTCGGAGAACGAGTCGACCCAGATCACGACCGGCTTGCCGGCCCGGTTCTCCTCGACCGGCACCCGAACCCGGGCCGCGCCGGGTCGGCGAACCTCGGCAGCTGCCGGCGCTGATCGACCCCGGCGCTCCACCGCACGAGCCGGCGCAGTCCCGGTGTCGCCGTCAGCAGGTTGATCACCCGGGCCAGCGGCGCGGAAGCCGGGTGATCAGCCGACCCCAGCGCGGCAGCCAGCCGAGCGCGTAGTGGCTGCGCGGTCGCAACGAGCCGGCGTACGTCTTGTCGAGCACCTCCGACTTGTAGGCCGCCATGTCGATCCCGGTCGGGCAGTCCCGCGCGCATCCCTTGCAGGACAGGCAGAGGTCCAGCGCCTGGTGCACCGCCGGGGACTTCCAGCCCAGCTGGATCACCTCGCCGTTGATCATCTCCTGCAGCACCCGGGCCCGGCCGCGGGTCGAGTCCTTCTCGTTCCGGGTGGCCTGGTACGAGGGGCACATCACCCCCAGCCCACCGGTGGTGTCGGCCAGGCACTTGCCGACCCCGGTGCAGCGGTGGACGGCTGCGGCGAACCGGTCTGTCTCGACCGACCAGCGCCTGGGCCCGGATGTCGGCATCCACCGGGCGCGGGTCGCACCAGCACGCCGGGGTTGAGCCGGTCATCCGGATCGAACGCAGCCTTCACCTGCTCGAACACGCCGATCGCGGCGGGGGAGTACATGGCCGGGCAGCAGTGCCGACCGGGCCCGGCCGTCGCCGTGCTCACCCGACATCGAGCCGCCGTACCCGGCCACGAGCACCGCGCTCTGCTCGACGAACTCGCGATAGACCTTGTCCCCGCCGGACCTGGTGAGGGGGAAGTCGATCCGGACGTGCACGCAGCCGTCGCCGAAGTGCCCGTACGGCAGCCCGCGCAGGCCGAACTCCGCCAGCAGCGCGTCGAAGTCGCGCAGATAGCTGCCCAGGTGCTGCGGCGGGACCGCGGCGTCCTCCCAACCGGGGTACGCCGGCGTCGGCAGGCTGACCGCGCCGAGCCCGGCCCCGTCCTCCCGGATCTTCCACAGCGCCAGCGCCTGGGCCGGGTTGTCGACCACGAACCCGTCCAGGCAGCCCGATGCGGCGAGCAGTGCCGCGGCCCGCGCGGCGAGCTCGCCCGGGTCGTCGCCGACGAGCTCGACGAACATCCAGCCGTCACCGCGTCGGCAGCGGCGGCACGGCCGCATCACCGCGCTGCCGGCGGACCACCTCGACGATGCGCCGGTCCAGGCCCTCGACGGCGGTGGGGGAGAACTCCAGCAGCGCAGGGGTCGCGTCCGCGGCGTCGGCCATCGACGGGTAGCCGAGCGCGACCATGATCTTGTGCGGCGCGTCGGCGACCAGTCGTACCGTCGCGTTGAGGATCACCGCGAGCGTCCCCTCGGTGCCGGCGACGAACTTCGCCAGGTCGAAACGTCGCTCGGGCAGCAGGTGCTCCAGGCTGTAGCCGGAGACCTGCCGGCCGAAGGTGCCGAACTCGGTGCGGATGGTGCCGAGGTTCTGGCCTGACGACCACCGGCCAATGCGTGCACGCCCGCAGAGGTCTGGGTGTGGTCGCGCCCGTCCAGCACGAGCCGCTCACCCGAGCCGGTGACCACCTCGAGGGCGACCACGTTGTCGGCGGTCTTGCCGTAGCCCAGGGCCCGCGGGCCGCAGGCGTTGTTGCCGATCATGCCGCCGATCGTGCACCGGTTGTGCGTCGACGGGTCAGGCCCGAAACGCAGTCCGTACGGGGCCGCGGCCCGCTGCAGCGACGGCCTGCACCACGCCCGGCTCGACCACCGCCGTCCGCGCCTGCGGATCGATCGAGATGATCCCTTCGAGGTGCCGCGAGGTGTCGAGCACCAGGCCCGGTCCGACCGCGTTGCCGGCGCAGGAGGTGCCGGCACCCCGGGTGGTGACCGGCATGTCGGCCGCCCGGGCCGCGTCCAGCACCGCCAGCGACCTCCTCCGGCTGCGGGGACGGGCCACGGCCTGGGGAGCCACCCGGTAGAGCGACGCGTCGGAGGAGTACAGCGCCCGGGACAGCTTGGTCGCGTCGAGAGTCGTGCGCCACCGACCGTTGGCGCAGTTGGTGGGTCAACTCCGCGACGGGCGAGGCGAGTTCGATGGCCGTCCGCATGATCGAGACCCGATGCTAGTTGGGCCCGCGACACCGGCTCCGGGCGGTGTTGGCTGTGGTGGCCGGGGCTGCGGAATTCCGCTTTGGCGGAGAAACGTGATGGTCCAGGGTGCGGAACTCCGCTATGGCGGAGGAATGTGATGGCCGGGGGTGCGGAACTCCGTTTTGGCGGAGAAATGTGATGGCCGGGGGTGCGGAACTCCGCTGCGGCGGAGAAACGCGGCTCCCAGCTACTCCTTGACCGCCAGCACGGCGTCGAATGCCCGACCGAGGGCGTCGTAGTCGGAGTCGGAGATCGCGTCGACGAAATTGCGTCGGACAGCCTCGACGTGGCTGGGGGCGGCGCGTTCCAGGACCTTCAACCCGGCCGGGGTCAGCTCGGCCCAGACACCCCGGCGATCGGTCGGGCAGGTGGTCCGCGCGACCAGGCCGCTGCTTCTCCATCCGGGTGATGGTGTGGGTCAGGCGGGACCGCGACTGGTGCACGGCGTCGGCCAGCTCCGACATCCGCAGCCGGCGCTCCGGCACCTCCGCGAGGCAGACGAGGATCTCGTACTCCGGCAGGTCGAGACCGTGCTGGCGGAGATCCGCATCCAGCCGCTCCAGCAGCCGGGCGCTACCCATCAGATACGTCCGCCACACGCGCTGCTGGTCGGCGCTGAGCCAGGGCGGCGCCTGAGTCTGCGTGGACACGCCGCCATGCTAGCCCAATTTGACTTGCCAAAACGAAGTCGTACTATGGAAGTAGTTGATATTTCAATCAATACAAGGAGCTTCTTATGACCAGCACCATCCCCACGACCGAACTCGGCACGGCACGGTGGACCATCGACCCCGCCCACTCCGAGGTCGGCTTCACCGTCCGCCACCTGATGAGCAAGGTACGGGGGCAGTTCGCCACGTTCACCGGAACCATCGACACCGACGGCAGCCCGGTCGCCTCCGCGGTCTCGGTCACCATCGAGAGCGGCTCGATCACCACCAACAACGCCCAGCGGGACGCCCACCTGCGCTCGGCCGACTTCTTCGACCCGGCCAAGGGCGGAGAGCTGCACTTCGCCAGCACGCAGATCCGCGAGGCCGAGGACGGCTACGTCATCACCGGCGAGCTCACGATCAACGGCGTCACCAAGACGGTCGACCTGGCGGCGGAGTTCCTCGGGGTGGACGTGGACGCCTACGGCGCGACCCGGCTCGGGGCCGAGGCCAGCACCTCGATCGACCGCCGCGACTACGGGGTCACCTTCAACATCCCGCTGGACGGCGGCAAGGTCCTCATCGGCAACAAGGTCGACATCACCTTGGCGATCGAAGCCGTCCGCGACTGACGCCTGACCGGTCCGCCGATCGGGTCCCAGGGAAAGACCGCTCGGGGGCCCGCTCGGCGCTAGGCTGGTCCGCGTACCTACTCGCGGGTAACAACGACCAGCTCCTCGACAGGCCAGGCGATGCAGCGGACCATCTTCGATGCCGACCACGAGGCGTTCCGGGACACGTGCCGGACCTTCGTGGATCGCCAGCTGCGCCCGCAGCAGGAGAAGCACATCGCCGACCACGAGTTCGGCCGAGAGATGTGGCTCGAGCTCGGGCGCCAGGAGCTGCTCGGGCTCAACGTGCCCGAGGCCTACGGTGGCAGCGACGTCGGTGATCCGCGGTTCTCCGCGGTCTTGGCGGAGGAGCTGGCGAAGCTCGCCTTCGCCTACGCGTCCTGTGTCGGCATCCACGCCGACTGCGTCGCGCCCTATCTGGTCGACCTGGGCACCGAGGAGCAGAACCGCCGCTGGTTACCGGGCTTCTGCCGGGGTGAGCTGGTCACCGCGCTCGCGATGACCGAGCCGTCGGGCGGATCCGATCTCGCCGCGTTGAAGACGACCGCAGTCCGCGAGGGCGACGGCTGGTCGACTCAACGGGTCGAAGACCTTCATCACCAACGGCTACTCCGCCGACCTGGTGCTGGTCGCCGCCCGGACAGTCGCCGGAGAAGGGTGCGCAAGCGGCATCACCTTGTTCGTGGTCGAGGCCGGCATGCCGGGCTTCGAGCGGGGACGCAAGCTCGACAAGGTCGGTCAACCGGAGGCCGACACCGCCGAGTTGTTCTTCGACGACGTCCTGCGTACCGGACGGCAACCTGATCGGTCAGGTGGACGCCGGGTTCGGCTACATGATGCAGCGGCTGGTCGGCGGAGCGGATCGGGGCCGCGGTCAACAACATCGCCCACGCGCGTCAGATCCTCGACGAGACCCTGAGCTACGTGCAGGAGCGGCAGGCGTTCGGCCAGCCGGTCGGCTCGTTCCAGGCCAACAAGCACCTGCTGGCCGAGCTGGTCACCCGCTGCGAGGTGACCCAGGCGTTCGTGGACGCCTGCATCATGCAGCAGGTCGCGACAGCACCCTGACCGCCGTCGACGCCGCCAAGGCCAAGTGGTGGTCCGCCCAGGTGCAGAACGACATCCTCGACGCCTGCGTCCAGCTGTGGGGCGGCTACGGCTACATGAACGAGTACCGGGTGGCCAGGGCCTGGAGCGACGCCCGGGTGACCCGGATCTGGGCCGGCTCGAACGAGATCATGAAGGAGCTGATCGGTCGAGATCTCGGGCTCGACCCCAAGCCGAAGGAGACCCGATCGTGAGCGAAGCCGTGATCGTCGCCGCCGGTCGGACCCCGATCGGCCGGGCGGGCAAGGGGTCACTGACCTCGGTCCGTCCCGATGACCTCGCCGCGGGGGTGATCTCGGCGGTGCTGGGCCAGGTTGGACGGATTCGACCCGGCCACGCTGGACGACATCTACGTGGGCTGCGCCGAGCCGCGGGACGAGCACGGCGGCAACCTGGCGCGGCGGATCGCGGTCCAACTGGGTCTGGACGACATCCCGGCGGCAACGGTCAACCGCTTCTGCGCCTCCAGCGTGCAGACCGCGCGGATGGCCTTCCACGCCATCAAGGCCGGGGAGGGCGACGCCTTCGTCTCCGCCGGGGTCGAGTGCGTCTCCCGCTACACGCGACTTCCGGTCCGCCGGCGTGGAGGGCCACCACAACCCGCTGTTCGCCGAGGCCGAGGACCGCAGCCGTCGGACCGCCGAGTCGAACCAGACCTGGCACGACCCGCGGGCCGACGGCCGACTGCCCGACATCTACCTGGCCATGGGTCAGACGGCGGAGAACGTCGCCACCGCGTACGGCATCAGCCGCGCGGACCAGGACGAGTTCGGCGTCCGCTCCCAGAACCGGGCCGAGAAGGCCATCGCGAACGGTGTCTTCGAGCGGGAGATCGTACCCGTCACGCTGGCCGACGGCACGGTCGTGCGGACCGACGACGGCCCTCGCGCCGGCACCACCCTGGCCGGCGTCTCGACGCTCAAGCCGGTGTTCCGGGCCGAGGGCACGGTGACGGCCGGCAACTGCTGCCCGCTGAACGACGGTGCGGCGGCGGTCGTGATCATGAGCGACCGCCGAGCCGCGGAGCTGGGACTGCGGCCACTGGCCCGGATCGTGGCCACCGGGGTGAGTGCGCTGAGTCCGGAGATCATGGGCCTGGGCCCGATCCAGGCCTCGCGTCGGGCGCTGGCGAACGCCGGACTGAGCATGGCCGACATGGACCTGGTCGAGATCAACGAGGCCTTCGCCGTCCAGGTGATCGAGTCGGCCCGCCAGCTCGACATCGACCCGGAGCGGCTGAACGTGCACGGCGGTTCGATCGCGCTGGGGCACCCGTTCGGCTGCACCGGCGCCCGGATCATGACGACGCTGCTGAACGCGATGGAGCTGCGGGACGCCGAGTTCGGCCTGGAGACCATGTGCGTCGGCGGCGGTCAGGGCATGGCGATCGTGCTGCAACGGCTGCCGGCCTGAGCCCGGTCCTCGTCGTCGCAGGCTGAGATTTGGCGAATTTAAGCCGCCGAGCCGGCCAGCTGTTCAACAGGTTTGGTTAATCTCTCAGCCATGACCCAGACCGCGCAGGATCCTGTCGCCGCCCGCCTCGCCGATCGGCACCCGAGCGTGGCCGGCATGCTGCTCGCTCAGGTCGAGGCATCCGGGCCGAAGGAGGCCTTCCGCTACCTGGACGGCGAGCGCTGGGTCAGTCTGACCTGGAACGAGACTCAAGGACGTGGCGTACGAGCTCGCCGCCGGACTGCTGTCCCTCGGGCTGGAAGCCGAGGACCGGGTCGCCATCGCCTCGGGCACCCGGATCGAGTGGATGCTGGCCGACCTGGCCATCATGTGCGCCGGGGGCGCCACCACCACGGTCTACCCCACCACCCAGCACGAGGACGTCAGCTTCATCCTGGGCGACTCCTCGTCCAAGATCGTCTTCGCCGAGGACGAGCTGCAGGTGGCCAAGGTGCTGGACCACCTCGAGGACCTGCCCGCGCTGACCAAGATCGTCCAGATCAGCGGCGTCGTCGACCACCCCCTGGTGATCGGCTGGGAGGCCTTCCACACCCTCGGCCGCGCCGAGCTGCTGGCCCACCCGGACGTCGTGGACACCGCGGTCGCCGCCATCAAACCCGAGCACCTGGCCACCGTGATCTACACCTCCGGCACCACGGGCCGGCCGAAGGGAGTCCGGCTGGTGCACGACAGCTGGACCTACGAGGGCAAGTCCGTCGAGGTCTTCGACATCCTCTATCCCGACGACGTGCACTATCTGTGGCTGCCCTTGAGCCACGTCTTCGGCAAGGCGCTGATCGCGATCCAGTTGCAGATCGGGTTCACCACCGCCATCGACGGCCGGATCGACAAGATCGTCGACAACCTCGGGGTGGTGCAGCCGACCTTCATGGCCGGAGCGCCCCGGATCTTCGAGAAGGTGCGGGCCCGGGTGATGATGGGCGCCGCCCACGGCGTGAAGGGCAAGATCTTCGACTGGGCCTTCGCCGTCGGCCAGAAGACCGTACCCCTGCGACTGGCCGGCCGAAAGCCGTCGGGATTGCTGGCCGCCCAGTACGCGCTCGCCGACCGCCTGGTGTTCAGCAAGATCAAGGCCCGGATGGGCGGCCGGATCCGGTTCTTCGTCTCCGGCTCGGCCGCCTTGAGCCGGGACGTGCAGGAGTGGTTCTACGCGGCCGGACTGCTGATCCTGGAGGGCTACGGGTTGACCGAGACCGGCGTTCCGACGTGCGTCAACGACCCGCGCGCCACCCGCTTCGGGACCGTCGGCCCGCCGGTGCCGGGCACCGAGGTCAAGATCGCCGCCGACGGGGAGATCATGGTCAAGGGCCCGGGAGTGATGCGTGGCTACCACAACCTGGACGACCGCCACCGCCGAGTCGTTCGTCGACGGGTGGTTCGCCACCGGCGACATCGGCGAGCTCGACGCGGGGTTACCTGCGGATCACCGACCGCAAGAAGGACCTGATCAAGACCTCCGGTGGCAAGTACGTCGCGCCGCAGAAGGTGGAGAACGCCTTGAAGACGGCCTGCCCGTACGTGAGCCAGGTCGTGGTCCACGGCGAGGGCCGCAAGTACGTGACGGCGCTGCTCACCCTCGACCCGGATGCCATCGCCGGCTGGGCGGCCGACAACGGTCACGACGCGTCGGACTACGACAGCTTCGTCCGGTCCAAGCCGGTCCGGGAGCTGCTCGAGGGCTACGTGTCCCAGGCCAACGGCCAGCTCGAACGGTGGGAGACGATCAAGCGCTTCGAGGTGCTGGACCGTGAGCTCACCGTCGAGGAGGGCGAGGTCACGCCGAGCCTGAAGATCAGGCGCCGGGCCGTCGAGAAGAAGTACGAGGCGGTGCTCAACTCGCTCTACGACTCGGACTAGGCCCTCGGCGACGCCGGGGCCGGTGCCGGCTCAGTCGGTCTGCAGCCAGACGGCCTGGTCGGTCTGCAGCAGTCGGTCCGTCACCGGGCCGGAGGCGATCAGCACCGTGTCAGCCGCCGGCAGCGGGTAGGGCTCCGAGCCGAAGTTCACCACGCAGCGGAAGCCCGGCGACCGCCGGAAGGACAACACCTCGGTCGGGAGCCCGGCGTCCCAGCTGATCGTGCCGTCGCCGAGTGCCGGATGGGTCCGGCGGACGGCGAGCAGCTGCCGATAGAGCCACAGCATGCTGTCCGGGTCGCCGTCTTGGCGTTCCACAGTCAACGCCGCCCAGTGCGCCGGCTGCGGGAGCCACGGCGGGTGCTCGTCGGAGCCGAAGCCGAACGGCGGCTCGGAACCCGACCAGGGCAGCGGAACCCGGCAGCCGTCGCGGCCGCGGACGGTGTGCCCCGATCGCTCCCAGCTGGGGTCCTGCAGCACCTCGTCCGGCAGGTCCTCGACCTCCTCCAGACCGAGTTCGTCGCCCTGGTACACGTACGCCCCACCGGGCAGGGCCAGCTCCAGCACGGCGGCGGCCCGGGCCCGACGGGTTCCCAGCGCGACGTCGGTCGTCCCGGACGGAACGGTGCCGATCCCGGCGAACGACCCGTGGTCGAGACCGTCGGCGGTGAATCTGATGCCGGTCGTCGCCCGCCCGAAGCGGCTGACCACCCGCATGGTGTCGTGATTGGCCAGCACCCAGGTCGGCGGCGCGTCGACGGCTCCCACCTCCCGCAGGGTCAGGTCGATGACGTTGCGCTGGGATGCCGCGGTCCACTCACACATCAGCGCGTCGAAGTTGAAGGTGGTGTGCAGCTCGTCGTCCCGGATGTACTTCGCCAGCTCCGAGGCCGGGGTGACCCACGCCTCCGACACGAACACCCGCGGTCCCTGCTCGGTGTCGACGTAGGAGTCGGCGACCTTCCGCCAGCGGCGCAGGATGTCGTGCACGTGGGGCTGGTTCATGTAGGGGGTACCGACCAGGACGGGCACGATCGGTTCGCCGGTCACCGGGTCGGTGTCGAGGTCGGGCAGCCCGGGCGCCTTCGCCATCGAGTTGGCCACGTCGATCCGGAAGCCGTCGACGCCCCGGTCGAACCAGAAGCGCAGGATGTCGTCGAACTCGTCCGCGACGGCGGGATTCTCCCAGTTCCAGTCGGGCTGCTCCGGCGCGAACAGGTGCAGGTACCACTGACCGGGTCGACCGTCGGCCTCGGTCACCCGTTCCCAGGCACCGCCGCCGAACATCGCCGGCCAGTTGTTGGGCGGTTCGTCCCCGTTCTCGCCGTGACCGTCGCGGAACACGAAGAGGTCCCGTTCCGGCGATCCGGGCTCGGCCGCCAGCGCCGCCGTGAACCACGGGTGCCGGTCGCTGGTGTGGTTGGGCACCAGGTCGATGAGCACCCGCATCCCCAGCCGGTGAGCCTCCTGCACGACCGCGTCGGCATCGGCCAGGGTGCCGAAGTCGGGATGGATGTCGCGGTAGTCGGAGACGTCGTAGCCCCCGTCGGCCAACGGTGACGGGTACCAGGGACTGATCCAGACCGCGTCCACGCCGAGCTCGGCGATGTAGGGGAGCCGGTCGAGCACCCCCCGCAAGTCGCCGGTGCCGTCGCCGTCGTGGTCGGCGAACGAGCGCGGATAGATCTGGTACACCACGGCACTGCGCCACCAGGCGGGATCAGATGCCGAACGGGATCTGTTCACCCGGCCGACCCTAGCTGGCGGGCCGGCGGCTCAGGCCCGTGGACCACCGGCGACGTAGATGACCTGCCCGGACACGTATCCGGCTTCCTCGCGGCACAGGAAGCTCGCCACCGCCGCGATGTCTTCCGGCTGCCCGATCCGGCCGACGGGGATGTCGCGGGCGACCGCCGTCGTCCAGTCGTCGAAGTCGACACCGAGGCGCTCCGCCGTCGCCTGGGTCATCTCGGTGTCGATGAAGCCGGGGGCGATCGCGTTCGCCGTCACCCCGAACTTGCCGAGCTCGAGGGCCAGCGTCTTGGTGAACCCCTGCAGCCCGGCTTTGGCCGCGGCGTAGTTGACCTGGCCGCGGTTGCCCAGGGCGGAGGTGGAGGACAGGTTGACGATCCGGCCCCACTTGGCCTCGGTCATGGTGGCCTGCGCCGCGCGAGACATCAAGAAGGCGCCTCGCAGGTGCACCCCGAGCACCGCGTCCCAGTCCTGCGACGACATCTTGAACAGCAGGTTGTCGCGGATGATGCCTGCGTTGTTGATCAGCACGGTGACCGGCCCGAGCTCGTTGTTGGTCTGTTCGACCGCGGCGGCGGCGGCCTGCTCGTCGGCCACGTCCGCGGTGACCGCGATGGCTCGGCCACCGGCCTCGCGGATGGCGTTGGCGGTGCGGGCGGTTCCGGTGCTGTCCAGGTCGACGGCGGCGACGGCCATCCCGTCCGCGGCGAGTCGACGGGCGATCGCGGCCCCGATGCCCCGCGCGGCACCCGTGATCACCGCAACCCGCCGCGGCCCGCCCGGGCCGCCTGTGGACACCGCCATGGCTGCACCCTATTGGATCGGCCTCCTGGGTTCGGCCTCGCTCCGGTTGCCTGCCGGATGGTGGCAGGATCCCGCTCGTGAGCCACCACTACCGGTGCCCGTTGCGCTGGGGCGACATGGACGCCCAGGGCCATCTCAACAACGCCGCCTTCGTGGACTACCTGCAAGAAGCCCGGGTCGACTACCTGCTCGGCGGGCCGGCCGTGATGCCGGCACTGCTCGCGAACGGGGTGCTGGTGGTCTCCCACCAGGTGGAGTACCTGCGTCCGGTCGTCTACTCCCCACGCGGGCTGGACATCGAGCTGTGGATCAGCTCGGTCGGGGGTAGTCGCTTCGCGCTGGCGTACGAGCTCCGCGACGGCGCCGAGCTGGCGGTCCGGGCCCGTACGGCGGCGGTGCCGTTCGAGCTGGCCACCAACACCTTGCGCCGGCTCTCCGCGGAGGAACGCGCCGTCCTCGTCGAGGCCCAGCGCCCGACCGAACCGCTGCCGGCCCTCCCGGCCGTACCGGTCGGCGACGCCGGGTTCCACAGCCCGCTGCCGGTGCGCTGGTCCGACCTCGACTCCTACGGTCACGTCAACAACGTCAAGTACTTCGACTACCTCCAGGAGGCCCGGATCCAGCTCTTCGTCGAGGCGCTGAACTGGACCGGCTCCGCCGACCAGGAGGTGCTGCTGGTCCGGCAGGACCTCGACTACCGGCGGCCGATCGACTTCCGGCCCGAGCCGTACGAGGTCCGTACCGTGATCACCCGGATCGGCAACCGCTCGGTCCACCTCGGGGCGGAGATCCGGGATCCGCAGCAGGGCACCGTCTTCGCCACCGGCCGGACGGTTCTCGTGCTGGCCCGACCGCTGGAGGAGGGGCACCGGGCCGCCCTGACTCCGTACGCTGTTCTCGAAGCGGGACAATGAGCCGGTGACCACCCAACAGCGCTCCCGGCTCGTCGAGCCGCACGTCATCGACATCGAGGAGACCACGGTCCCCGATCCCGGTCCCGGCCAGGTGCTGATCGAGGTGGCCGCCGTCGGGATCTGCGGGTCCGACGTGCACTACTTCGAACACGGCCGGATCGCCGACTTCGTGGTCGAGCAGCCGCTGGTGCTCGGCCACGAGGCATCCGGCACCATCCGCGCCGTCGGGGAGGGAGTCCCCGACGACCGGATCGGCCAGCGGGTGGCGATGGAGCCGCAGGAGACCTGCGGTCGCTGCCGGCAGTGTCAGGCCGGTCGCTACAACCTGTGTCCGGACGTCGAGTTCTTCGCCACCCCGCCGATCCACGGCGCCTTCGCGCAGTACGTGGTGCTCGCCGCGCACCGGGCCCACCCGGTTCCCGACACGCTCTCCGACGAGGCGGCGGCGCTGATCGAACCGCTGTCGGTCGCGGTCTGGGCCGCCCACAAGGCCGGCGTCGAACCCGGCGAGCGGGTGCTGGTCACCGGCGCGGGCCCGGTCGGGCTGCTCTGCGCCGACGTCGCGCGCGCCCGCGGCGGCGTGGTGACCGTCAGCGACACCAACACCAGCCGGCTCGGCGTGGCCACCCAGCGTGGCGCCCATGCGGTGGTCGACGCCACCGCCGGCCCGTTGAGCGAGCAGCTCGAGCCGTTCGACGTGATCATCGAGTGCAGCGGCGCGGCGCCGGCGGTCCGGGGCATCTTCGACGTCGCCGGTCCGGCCGCCAGGATCGTGCTGGTGGGCATGGGTGCCCCGTCCCTCGAGCTCCCGGTCGCCGCCATCCAGATCAAGGAGCTCCGCGTCACCGGTACCTTCCGGTACGCCAACTGCTACCCGGCGGCGATCTCGCTGGCGGCCACGGGTGCGGTCGACCTCGACGGACTGGTCACGGCCCGCTTCGGGCTGGCCGAGGTCGCCGACGCGCTGCAGGCGTTCAAGCGGGACCCCACGACCCTGAAGCCGATCGTCTACCCGGGGCGCTGATCGAGCAGATTGGCCCGTTCGGTCTCCTCGAACGTGTTCACCATCGAGTACGCGGCCCGCTCGAGGTAGGTCCAGAGCACCTGCCGGTACTCATCGCTCAACCCCAGCGAGTCGACCGCGTCCCGCATGTGCCGCAGCCACCGGTCGCGCTGGTCCGTGGTGACCGCGAACGGCGCGTGGCGCATCCGGAGTCGGGGATGTCCGCGCTGCTCGCTGTACGTCGTCGGTCCGCCCCAGTACTGCTCGAGGAACCTGCGGAGCCGCTCCTCGGCCGGGCCCAGGTCCTCCTCGGGGTACAGGGCGCGGAGCTCGGGGTCGCCGGCGACGCCTTCGTAGAAGCGTTTCACCAAGGCCACGAAGAAGGCTTCGCCGCCGACGGCGTCGTAGAACGTGGACGGAGGAGCAGGACTGGTCATCGCGGCCATTCTCCCAGCCGTGAGCAACCCCGTCGTGCACGGCTGGCAGGATGAACCGTCGGGCGAGAGCCCGCGAACCGACTTCGAAGGAGAACACATGGCCACGGTCCGTACCGCCAACGCCCACTGGGAAGGATCGCTGATGAAGGGCGCCGGCTCGGTCGAGCTGGCATCGTCCGGCATCGGCACCTTCGAGACGAGCTGGGCGTCTCGGGCGGAACAGGCGAACGGCAAGACGAGCCCCGAGGAGCTGATCGCGGCCGCGCACTCGACCTGCTTCTCGATGGCTCTGTCCCACGGCCTCGACCAGGCCGGCACGCCGCCGACCACCGTCGACACCACCGCCGACGTCACCTTCCAGCCCGGTCAGGGCATCACCGGCATCAAGTTGACGGTGCGGGCCGCCGTCCCGGGCCTCGACGCCGAAGGATTCGAGAAGGCGGCCCAGGACGCCAAAGCCAACTGCCCCGTCTCCCAGGCCCTCGCCGGCACCGACATCACCCTCGAGGCCACCCTCGTCGAGTGAGCCCGACGCTCGCGCCCTGAGCCCGTGGCGTTCGCGCCCTGAGCTCGTCGAAGGGCCAATGGCGGTAACCCCACGGCGCTCTTCGACAGGCTCAGAGCACGAACAGCGCAACGCTCGTGCCCTGAGCTCGTCGAAGGGCCAATGGCGGTAACCCCAACGGCGCTCTTCGACAGGCCAGAGCGCGAACGCTCAGCGGCGATAGGTGAGCTGGCCCTGCCAGAAGGTGGCGACGACGGGGTCGGGCAGGTCCCACCCGTGCCACGGGTTGTTCCGGGACAGGGATGCGGAGCGTTCGCGGTCGACGGTGTTCCGGGCGGCGGGGTCGACCAGGACGAGGTTGGCCGGCTCACCGACTTCGAGGGGCCGACCCTGTCCGTCGAGCCGCGCGATCCGCGCCGGGGCGTGCGACATGGTGCGAGCCACGTCGGCCCAGTCCGATCGCCCGGGTCGCACCATCGTCTCCAGCACCACCCCCAGCGCGGTCTCCAATCCGAGCATGCCGAAGGCAGCTTCGGCGAACGCGTGCTCCTTGTCGTGGCGGGCGTGCGGGGCGTGGTCGGTCGCCACCGCGTCGATGGTGCCGTCGGCCAACCCCTCCCGCAGCGCCGTCACGTGCTCGAGCGGACGCAGCGGCGGGTTCACCTTGAAGGTCGGGTCGTAGCCGCGCACCTCGTCGGTGGTCAGCAGCAGATGGTGCGGCGCCACCTCCGCGGTGACCGCGATGCCGCGGGCCTTCGCCCAGCGGAGGATGTCAACGCTCTCGGCCGTCGACACGTGGCACACGTGCAGCCGGGAGCCGGTGAGCTCGGCGAGCTGCACGTCCCGGGCCACGATGGTGGACTCCGCCGCGGCGGGCCATCCCGGCAGGCCGAGCTTGCCCGAGATCTCACCTTCGTGACAGCACGCATCGCGGCCGGCCAACCGGGGATCCTGTGCGTGCTGGGCCACGCAGGCGTCGAACGTCCGGACGTACTCCAGGGCGCGCCGCATCAACCGGCCGTCGGCGACGCAGTGACCGTCGTCGGAGAACATCCGGACCCGGGCCGGCGAGCGGGCCATCAGGCCGAGCTCGGCGAGCTCCGTACCCGCCAGGCCTTTGCTGACCGCCCCGACCGGCACGACCTGGGCCAGGCCGTCGCGGCGGCCGAGCTCGGCCACGTGCGCCGCCGCCTCGGCGGTGTCGGTGACGGGCTCGGTGTTCGCCATCGCGAGGACCGCGGTGAAGCCGCCGCGGGCGGCTGCCATGGTGCCGGATGCGACCGTCTCGGCGTCCTCCCGGCCGGGTTCGCGCAGATGGGTGTGCAGATCGACGAGACCGGGCAGCGCGATCAGGCCGTCGGCATCCAGCCGGGTGGCGTGGGTGCCGACCTCGGCCGGATCGGCGAGCACGCCGCCGCGGAGCAGCAGGTCCCGGCGGCCCCGGCCGGCCAGGTCGGCGCCGGTGATCAGCGTCTCGGGGAGCGGCGTCCCCGGGTTCGGTGTGTCGGTGATCATTCGCCCTCTCGGATCGGCAGCGGCATCTCGTCGGCGCCACCCAGGAGCTCGTAGAGCACGCTCATCCGGACGGCGACCCCGGCGGCGACCTGATCGAGGATCAACGAGTTGGCCGCGTCCGCGGCGTCGGCGGAGATCTCCAGGCCCCGGTTCATCGGACCCGGGTGGCAGATCGCGGTGTGCGGCTTCAACGCGGCGAGCCGGGCGCGGGTGAGGCCGTACCCGATCGTGTACTCGCGGGGGGTCGGGAAGTAGCCGCCGGACATCCGCTCCCGCTGGACCCGCAGCATCATGACGGCGTCGACGGTGGGCAGCACCTCGTCCAGGTCACCGCTCACGGCGACCGGCCAGGTGCCGACCGCGGCGGGCAGCAGGGTGGGCGGCGCGACCAGCACCACGTCGGCGCCGAGGGTCTGCAACAGCAGCACGTTGCTGCGGGCGACCCGCGAGTGGGTGATGTCGCCGACGAGGGCGATGGTCTTGCCGGCGAAGTCCTGCAGCTCCGGTTCGGTCCGGCGGAAGTGCCGGCGCAGACTGAACGCGTCGAGCAGGGCCTGGGTCGGGTGCTCATGCGTCCCGTCGCCGGCGTTGAGGATGTGGGCGTCCACCCAGTCGGCGACCTGCCAGGGCGCACCGGAGGCGTGATGGCGGATGACCAGGGCGTCGACCCCCATCGCGGCCACGGTCAGCACGGTGTCCCGCAGGGACTCGCCCTTCGACACCGACGAACCCTTGGCGCTGATGTTGATCACGTCCGCCGACAGCCACTTGCCGGCGATCTCGAATGACGAGCGGGTCCGGGTGGAATCCTCGAAGAAGAGGTTGACCACGGTCCGACCGCGCAACGCCGGCAGCTTCTTCACCGGCCGGTCCTGGACGGCCGACATCTCCTCGGCGAGGTCGAGCACGCGGGCGATCTCGGGCAGGGCCAGATCGCCCGCCGACAGCAGGTGACGCATCAGGCGGCTCCGCGTTCGCCGGCGTCGACGGGTTGCTCCGGCGAGCCGGCGGGCGAGATCGTGACCTCGTTGACCCCGTCGATCTCCTCCAGCCGGACGCGGACCCGTTCGGTGGCGGCCGTCGGCAGGTTCTTGCCGACGTGATCGGCCCGGATCGGCAGCTGCCGGTGGCCGCGGTCGACCAGCACCGCCAGCCGGACCGCCCGCGGGCGGCCCAGGTCACCGAGGGCGTCGAGCGCCGCCCGGACCGTACGGCCGGAATAGAGCACGTCGTCCACCAGCACCACGATGGCGTCGTCGACCGAGATCGGCACCTGGGTGTGCCCGACCGCACGGGTCGGATTGCGCCGCAGGTCGTCGCGGTACATCGTGATGTCCAGCGACCCGGTGGGGATCGGGGTGCCCTCGACCGCCGCCATCGCCTCGGCCAGCCGGTGGGCCAGGGTGACACCCCGGGTCGGGATCCCGAGCAGCACCAGGCCGGCGGCCCCACGATTGGCCTCGAGGATCTGATGGGCCATCCGGGCACAGGCCCGGGAGATCTGGTCGGCGTCCAGCACCACCCGGGAATCGGTGGTCGGAACCTCCGACATCTCCCACCTCCTCCAGGCAGCCACGTCGAGTCGGTCTCGGCTACCGTTGGGCTCGTGAATCAGTTGCTGAGCATAGTGCCCCTGGAGACGCTCGCGGGCTGGCCAGCGGCGCCCGACCCGTCCCCGCTGATTTCACTGGCCCTGCTGGTGGGTGTCCCGGCCGTGGCCGCACTGGTGATCATCGCCTTGGTGAACATCCGGGCCAGGCTGACCGGCGGCTACGGTGCCGAGGTCAACGAGTCCGGCTGGGCCGGTGCCCGCTCGGATGCGGTCGCCGCCGCCGGCGTGCCGCCCACCGCGATCGACACGAGCGATGCCGATGTGCCGGCCGAGAAGACCGGCGGTGCCAGTGGCCGCTGGTGACCGGCTGAGCCCGGGGGACCGCGACCGGCTCGACCGGGCCGTACGCAACGCCGAGCAGCAGTCGGGACTCACGTTCTCGGTGTACCTCGGGGTCTCGGCCGAGGACTCCCGGCGGTACGCGGAGCGGTTGCACGGCGGACTGCCGAACCCGGCCCGATCGGTGCTGGTGTTGTGCGACCCGACCTTCCGGGCCCTGGAGGTGGTGACGGGCGAGCTGGCGCGCCGCAAGCTCGACGACGTGGCCTGCGCCCTGGCGATCGCCAGCATGAAGAGCTCGTTCCTCGGCGGCGACATCGTCGGTGGTCTGGCGACCGGGGTCCAGCAGCTGGGTGAGGCGGCGATGCAGCCGACCACCCTGCACGGCCGCTGATCGTGTCGTGGCCAAGCGTTCCGGCCAGGCCGGCGGCACCCCGGCCACCGTCGCCCTGACCGCAGCGGGCATCGCGCACCGCACCCACGGCTACGAGCACGACCCGACCACCACCGCCTACGGCGAAGAGATGGTCGCCGCCACCGGCCTGCCGGCCGACCAGGTGTTCAAGACCCTGGTGGCGGAGGTGGACGGACGGCTCACCGTCGCCGTCGTGCCGGTCAGCGGCCAGCTCGATCTGAAGGCGCTGGCGGCAGCGGTCGGTGGCAAACGGGCGGCCATGGCCGATCCCGCCGCCGCCGAACGCAGTACCGGGTACGTCCGCGGCGGCATCTCCCCGCTGGGTCAGCGGCGGACCTTGATCACCGTCGTGGACGCGTCCGCCCTCGACCACCGGACCATCTGCGTGTCCGGTGGTCGGCGCGGCCTCTCGATCGAGCTGGCGCCCGCCGATCTGGTGGCGGCGGTCGGCGCCGTCACCGCCGCGATCGGGCGCGCCTGACCTGTACGTTTCTCCGCCTTGGCGGAGTTCCGGCGTTGGGGCGGTCGCGTTTCTCCGCTTCGGCGGAGTTCCGGCGTTGGGGCGGTCGCGTTTCTCCGCTCTGGCGGAGTTCCGGCACCGACGCCCCGGCGTTTCTCCGCCATGGCGGGCTTGCGGCGATCGGGCTGCCGCGCCTCTTTCACCCCGGCTGACCAACGCCGGACGTGCCGTCTTCAGTGGTGCGAGGTCCAGGGATCGGTGCAGAGCAGCGACACCTCTGAGGGCAGCCGCCGGTCCTCGAGCACCCGATCGAGCTCGCGCTGCACCACGGGCAGCCAGAGCCACTCCGCCGCCCAGTGCGGGATGTCGATCAACGCGGGCGCTGCCGTCCAGGCCAGCGCGTCGGAGGCGGGGTGGTGGCGCAGGTCGGAGGTGACGTAGACCTCGGCGCCCGCTGCCCGCGCCTGGGCGAAGAGGTCGTCGCCCGACCCGGCCTGCACTGCGACCCGGGAGACCGGCCGGCCCAGATCGCCCGCCACGTTGAGACCGCGGGCGGTGGCCGGCAGCCCCACCGCCAGCCGTTCGACCAGCTCGGCCAGGGGCAGCGGAGCGTCCAGGTCGCCGACGCGGCCCAATCCGACCGAGGTGTCCGGGACGTCGGCGAGCTCGAGGAGGTCGAAGGCGGGCTCCTCGTACGGGTGAGCCGTTCGCAACGCGTCCCGGACCGCACGCCGCCGGGACCGGTCGAGCACCATCTCGATCTTGGTCTCGGCCACCACCTCGCTGCGACCGACCTCACCGAGGTACGGGGTCGCTCCGTCGACGGGTCGGAACGTTCCCTCACCGGTGCTGGTGAACGCACAGCGCTCGTAGCGCCCGAGCCGGCCGGCGCCGGCCGCCGCCAGGGCGTCGACCACAGCGGCGGCGTGTTCGGCCGGTACGAAGGTGATGATCTTGTCGAGCGCGCGCGTCCCCGGAGCGGTCCGCGGCACCAGCGGCCGGCAGTCGCCGATCCCGACCAGATCGGCCAGGGCCTCCACGGTGGAGTGCCGGGGCAGGTCGGCGTTGGTGTGCGCGACGACGACACTCAGTCCGCCCGCCAGCGCGTCCGCCACCAACCGTCCCTTCGGTTCGTCGGCGTCCACCGCCACCAGGCCGCGCAGGAACGGCGGGTGGTGGCAGATCAGCAGATCCGCCCCCCGGCCCCGGGCTTCCTCGATCACTTCGGCGGTGCAGTCCACCGCGTAGCTGATCCGGTGCACCGGCTGGGTCCGAGAGCCGATGGCCAGTCCCACGACGTCCCAGGACTCGGCCAGATCCGGCGGATACAAGTGGTCGAGCGCGTCGAGGACCGTACCGACGGTGACGGGATCGGTCATCGCCGCGGTCCGGCGGCCGCCTCCTGGCAGCGCAGCGCCCGTAACGCGTTGTCCCGGCCCTCCTCGATCGCCCGTCGCACCGATTCGATCAAATCGGTCTCGGCCCGCCAGGCATCGAGCCGTTCGACGAACGGCGCGAGCCGTCTCGGGGTGGGGAACAGGAAACGCAACACGTTGGTCCGCTGGGAGTTGCCGCGATGCGCCCACCCGTCGCGGCCCGCCGAGATCGCCGCGGCCGTCTCGAGGTAGCGCTGCTCGTACGGAGCCAGCACGTCGTCCTGGCCGCGTTGCCAGAAGGCCAGGCAGACGGTGCGCTGGGTGCCGTTCGGCACGTCGTCCTGCTCGGTCACCAGCCGCCAGGCCTCGGCCTTCGCTTCGGCCGTCGGTCGGGCCGCCCGGGCGGCGGCCGCCTGCTCGGCCCCGGTGATCGTCTGGTCGCGCTGCAGCTCGGCCGCGATCCCCGCCTCGTCCAGCCGGCCCAGCCGGGCCAGGTGCCGGACGATCGTCCAGCGCAGCTCGGGGTCGATCGGCAGCCCGTCGGGAACCCCGTCGCCGACCAGCCAGCCTTCCAGCCGGGCCGCGGCCTCGTCGTCGTGGGCGGCCGCCGGGGTGGCCTTGGCGAGGGCGAGCTGGTGGTCCGATCCCGGCTCGGCGTCGGCCAGCAGCTGTCGCAGCCCGGCCTGCCAGCGGGCGTACAGGTCGTCGCGGAGCTCGAGCGGACTGTAGAGCCGGATCGCCGTGGCCGCCTGGGCGAGCACGGACTCCACGGCGGTGTGGTCGGTCTCGGTGGCGATCCCGCGCAGCACCAGATCGGCGTAGTCGGCGGCGGCCAGCTCACCGTCTCGACACATGTCCCAGGTCGAGGCCCAGCAGACCGCCCGGGCCAGCGGGCTCTCCAGCTGCGGCAACCCGTTCAGCACGGTGGCCAGCGATCTGGGGTCCAGCCGCACCTTGGCGTAGCTCAGGTCGTCGTCGTTGAGCAGCACCAGGTCCGGCTGCTGCCGGCCGATCAGCTCGGCCACGTCGGTCCGGGGACCGCTGATGTCGAGCTCGACCCGGCCGGTCCGCCGCAGCACCGGTCCGGACGGTTCGTCGCGGGCGTCGTACAGGCCGATGGCGATCCGGTGGTCCCGCAGGGTGGGGTGCTCCGCCGCGGCCGACTGCAGCACGGCGAACCGGGTGAACGTCCCGTCGTCGCCGAGCTCGAGGTCGGCCCGGAGCGTGTTCACGCCGGTGGTCTCCAGCCACTGCGCCGACCAGCCGGACAGATCGCGGCCCGAGGCGGCCTCCAACGCCCGGAGCAGATCCGCCAGCTCGGTGTTGCCGTACGCGTGCTCGGCGAAGTAGCGGCGGATCCCCCGACCGAACGCCTCCCGGCCGACGAAGGCGACCAGCTGGACCAGGACCGAGGCGCCCTTGGCGTAGGTGATGCCGTCGAAGTTCTGCTCCACCGCCTCCAGATCGACCATGTCGGCGGCGATCGGGTGGGTCGAGGGGAGCTGATCTTGCCGGTAGGACCAGCTCTTGAACCCGTTCGTGAACGACGCCCACGCGGTCGCCGGGTCGTCCGCGAGCTCGCTGGCGGCGAAGTTGGAGGCCCAGGTGGCGAACGACTCCTTCAGCCACAGGTCGTCCCACCAACGCATCGTGACCAGGTCCCCGAACCACATGTGGGACAGCTCGTGCAGGATCGTGTCGTCCCGGTTCAGGTACGCCGCCGGGGTGGCCCGGCTGCGGAAGACGTACTCGTCGCGCAAGGTGACGCAGCCGACGTTCTCCATCGCGCCGCCGTTGTACTCCGGCACGAACACCTGGTCGTACTTGCCGAACGGGTACGGGTACTCGAACTCGCGCTCGAAGACGGTGAATCCGTCCTGGGTGATCCGGAAGATCCGGTCGGCGTCGAGGTGGGGGGCCAGACTCTGCCGGCACAAGATGGCGGCCGGGATCTCGCCCGCCTCGGTCCGGTACGGCTGATCGACGCGGTGGTAGTCGCCGGCGACGAGCGCGGTCAGATAGGTCGAGATCGGCTCGGTCTCCCCGAACTCCCACCGCGCCGTCCCGTCCCCGGCCGGCGACCGGGCGATCTCCGGCCCGTTGGAGATCACGGTCCAGGCCTCGGGTGCCCGGACGGTCACCGTGAACCGCGCCTTCAGATCCGGCTGGTCGAAGCACGCGAAGACGCGGCGCGCGTCGGCGGGCTCGAACTGGGTGTAGAGATAGGAACGCCCGTCGGCCGGGTCGACGAAGCGGTGCAGACCCTCGCCGGTGCGGCTGTACCGGCAGCTGGCCTCGATCACGAGCTCGTGGCGACCCGCGGTGACCTCGAACGGGAAGCGCGAGTCGGCGAAGGCGCCCGGGTCGAGCTCGACGCCGTCGAGCCGGGCGCTGATCACGGCGTCGGCGATCAGATCGATGAACAGGGCGCCGTCCTGCTTGGCCACAAAGGTCAGCGTCGACGTCGATCGGAACCGGGTCTCGGCGGTCGCCGGGTCGTCTCCGCTGAGGTCGACGTCGACCCGGTACCGGTCGCAACTGATCAGCTCGGCCCGCGCCCGGGTCTCGGCTCTGGTCAGGTTGTCGGGGTACATGGCGCCGATCCTGCCACGTGGCCGGGACGGGTTCCGGGGGTCAGTCCGTGACGCGGGCGGCGGCGGCGCCGAGGTAGCTGTCCCAGCCGCCGGCGGAGGCGAGGTCGCCCCCGTGGTCGAGCTCGGCGAGCACCTCCGCGGTCGCTCGCCGGGTGGCCGCGTCCCACCGCCCGGTGATGTCGAGGGGCCGGTCCCAGACGTGCGTGCTGATGGCCTGCACCGCCTGCAGCTGGGTCGGCGAGCTCGGGCTGAACTGTGAGGGACCCCGTCCGGACCGGGCGTTGTCGACGTGGATGTGGTTGTGGTGATCGGCGTTGTACGGGTACGTCACCACGTACGCGAAGCGGCGGTGCAGGCTCGCCGCCAGCGCCCAGTACCGCCGCTGGGTGCGCCGCAGCGCCGCGCCGGTCGAGGACTGCCACTGGTCGTGGCGGCAGCTGAGGAAGCTGCCGTCGACCAGCTCGATCCGGGCCAGATCGAAGGCACGACCGGAGTTGTGCCAGGACCGGCAGTCCCCGGTGCCGTCCCGGCGGCCGTCGGTCCACGCGCCGTACGTCCAGAGCCGGCTCGCGCGCAGGCCGGCGGTCCGGAGGTCGGCCAACCAGGCTTCGAGGCGTCCGGCGAAGTCGGCGTCGAACCAGAAGGCCGGACGGTTCCCGTTCACCTCGTAGACGAGGGGGAGCTCCGCGAGCCGGGTGTGCCGCTCCAGCTCCCCGCGGGCCACGCAGCCGGCGCGCGGGCGATCCGGCCCCTGCCCCGCGCCGGTGCAGCCGCTCGCGGCCATCGCCAGCGCGACCCCACCGGCCAGTCCGAGCCACCGCCGCCGGCTCAGCCGAGCGGAGTCCGGGCCGGTCACGCAGCCAGGGTAGGTGCGTCCCCGAAGGTGTGACCGGGTACCGCATCGGCCTCCCGCCGGGGCTGCCATAGTTCAGGCATGCGCGTACACATCGGCTGCGATCACGCCGGATTCGAGCTGAAGAACTTCTTGCTCGCCGAGCTGACCACCTCGGGCCACGAGCTGATCGATCACGGCCCCCAGGAGTACGACGCCGAGGACGACTACCCGGGGTTCTGCATCGCCACCGGGGAGGCCGTGGTGGCGGATCCGGGTTCGCTGGGGATCGTCATCGGCGGCTCGGGCAACGGCGAGCAGATCGCCGCCAACAAGGTGGTCGGCACCCGCGCCGCACTGGCCTATGACGTCGACACCGCCCGGCTGGCCCGGCAGCACAACGATGCCAACGTCGTGGCGATCGGCGCCCGCATGCACAGCGAGGCCGAGGCGCTCGGGCTGGTGACGTTGTTCCTCGACACGCCTTTCAGCCAGGATCCCCGGCACGCCCGACGGATCGGTCAGCTGGCCGAGTATGAGGCGTCCGCTCGAGCTCGGTAATCCCCCAGAGCTCAGCGGGTTCGGCGGCCGTCGACGCGGGCGAGGAGGCCGGCCAGCACCTCGGCGGCGAACTCGTCGTCCTCGGCATCGGGTCGGGACACGTCGCGGGCCCGCATCGCCCGCGCTGTCGACACCAGTCCGGAGACGCCGTCACGGCCGAAGTCGCGCGGCCACAGGTCGCGCGGGTCGTGGTGGTGGGTGGTAGCGGGAGTCCCGCCGGCTGTCATAGTGATCAGCCTAGAACTTGGCTCCACGGGGCCACGACGATCGAGACCGAGTTGAAATCCTTCGCCGCCCGAGCATTTCGGGTCACCGTCGACGAGCAGGGTCTGCAGTCGGTCGGCCCGACCTCGGGAGCCGGCGCAGTCGACCCGGAGCAGCGCTATCTGGACCGGCTGGTGATCGGCGGACTGCGCCGGGACGGGACGCCGGTGACCGGCGCTGCCGAGCCGATGGTCATCGACGCCGACGAGGCCGAGCAACGGTGGGTCGCCCCCGGGCAGGCCGCGATCGAGACCCGGCACACCTTCGTCGGCGGCTGGCGGACCCGGGTGGTTCTGACCAATCTGAGCGACGAAAGCTGGACGGCCGCGCTGCGCTTCAGCGTGCGCCCAGGACCGGGGTACCGCTGCTGGCGTCTGGTGGCCGGACCCAGGTCGGTGCTCGCCCTGCTGCCGACCCGCACGGACACCGCGATCCTGTACGCCCGCAGCGCCGGCGGCCCGGCGATGGTGACACCCGCAGCCGACGATCCGGCCGCGTTCGACATCGGTCCGTACCGGCTCGCCCCGGGGGAGCGGGTCGTGCTGGCGTGGGACTGGGCGACGGCCCGGCAACCGCGCCGGCTCGCCGCGATGCTGCCGCCGTTGCCGCGCTGGCCGGTCGTCGCCGTCGGCGAGGAGATCTGGCTGCCCGCCGACCCGGATACCGCCCTGGCCGGCGCCGACGAGCTGGAGGTGACCGACCTGGGCGATCGCCGTGCCGTGACCGCGGCCGAGCCCGGCCGACACCGGGTCGAGCTGCGGTCGGCGCAGGGTTCGACGGTGCTCGATCTCAGCTGGGTCCCGACCGTCGCCGACCACCTGACCAGCACGGCCGAGCTCGTCCTGGCGGCGCCGCCGGGACCGGCCGGTGTGGTGCGGCTGCCCGATCTGGCCAGCGCTCTCGTCGTCCAGCGGGTGGCCCGCACGGCCGGCTTCGCGGCCGCGCCGGAAGCCGCCGACGCCCTCGACCAGTTCACGGCCCGTCTCGACGACGACGGTCCGGATGCGGCGCTGCGGGCGGTCTACCTCGCCGGGGAGTACGACCGGCTCGGCGATCCCGACCTGGTCACCCGCTCGGCCCGACTGATCGACCGCGTTCCCGCCGCCGTCCCCGGGCTCGGGCTGGCGGTGATGCGTACCGCGGTCGCGGCCGTCCTCGCCGGGCGCTCCGCGTCCCTGGACCCGAGCCGGCGGAGCGTTCCGGCTGGTCCCGACGACGGCACCTCGGGGGACGCCGACGCGATGGCCGCCGCCGAGCTGCGGCTCGCCACCCGGCCACCGGAGCAGCTCAGCGGGGACGAGGTCGTCGCCGGAGCCCTGCGCCGGATCGGGGTCTTGTTGCTGGCCGGGTTGCCCGGCCGGTTGCCCGCCGACCAGCCGCTGGAGCAGTGGGGCCATGCGGTGGCCGTGGCCCGCCTCGTACCCGAGGACCTCGGGGGTTGGTGGCGCGGCCGGTACGGCGTCTCGCTCGGCGAGCTGGCCGACGCGAGGTCGCTCGAGCTCGTCGAACGCCTCCAGGGCGGCGGCGTGTCCGCGGCGCACGCCTGGTTGGCTCTGAGCAGCTGACCTGCGACGCGGCTGATGTCGGCCCTGGTGGCGACCGGGTCTGACATCCTGTGCCCATGACGGTGTCCGCGGACGAAGAATCCGCCGTCCCGGGGCTGGCGCCGAGTCCGTCGAGCCCACCGGCGCCGAGAGTGGGACCGTCGACCGGGTCCTCCCGACCGGTCCGTCGGCTGCCGAAGCTGCCGTCCTTCGTGGCCCGGCTCTGCTACCTGGCGGCGACGCTGCTGTTGTTGCGGTTGATCTTCCCCGGCGTCTTCTGGCTGATGATCGCCGTCGACATCTACTCCACGATCTTCTTCCCGATCGACGGTGGATCGCTCGGCCTGGTGGTGGCGCTGTTCATCGTCGGCGCCGCCCTCAACCGCCGGAAGCGGGTCGGCTGGACCATCGCCGTCGTCGCGGGCGCCGTGGTGCTGCTCGCCGATCTCGCGGTGGTGATCCTGCTGGTCAGCGCCTCGCTGCTGGTCACCTCCGAGTTCGTCGATCTGGCGGCGCTGGCGCGCGCCGCGTTCAACCTGGCCTCGGTGGGGGTGCTGTTCTGGTTCCTGATCGTCTACCGGGCCGAGTTCTCCGCCCGCCGGACACCGGGCAACCTGGCCAAGGCGCTGATCGCCCTCGCCGTCGGGCTGCTGGTCACCGTCGGGGTCGGGGTGCTGCTGACCACCTTGTTCCCCAGCGACCTGGCCGGCCCGCGCGGTCGGCTGGGCTGGGTCTTCAGCCAGATCCTCGCGGTGGTGTCCGGCGACGCCACGGAGGCCACGCCGTCCAATCCGGGTCCGCCGAGCTGGATCAACGCGGTGGTGGGACTGCTGATCGCGGTGACGCTGATCGTCGCCTTGCTGGTGCTGGTCCGCTCCCAGCGGCGGGCGTCCTGGATGGAGCCGGCCGACGAGCCGCGGGTCCGAGCCCTGGTCGCGCAGTCACCGGAGGACTCGCTGGCCTACTTCAACACCCGCCGCGACAAGTCGGTCGTCTTCGCCGGCACGGGCCGCGCGGCCGTCAGCTACCGGGTGGACCTCGGGGTCTGCCTGGCCAGCAGCGACCCGATCGGTCCACCCGACCACTGGCCCGGCGCCATCCAGGCCTGGCTCGACCTGATCGACACGTACGGCTGGACGCCCGCGGTGATCGGGGCCAGCGAGGCCGGGGCCACGGCGTACGCGCAGGCCGGGCTGCGGGTGATCCGGCTCGGCGACGAGGCCGTGCTCGAACCCCGGGAGTTCCATCTGGACAGCCGGGACATGCGCCCGGTCCGGCAGGCGGTGCAGCCGGCTCGAGCGGCTGGGCTACCGCACCCGGATCCGGCGTCACCGCGACATCGACCCGCGGCGAGCTGGAGCTGCTGATCGGCAAGACCGACGCCTGGCGCGACACCGAGACCGAGCGCGGCTTCTCCATGGCGCTGGGTCGGCTCGGCGACCCCGCCGACGGCGACTGCCTGATGGTCGAGGCGCTGTTCCCGCCCGACAAGGCCGATCCGGGTCCGGCCGGCGCGGTCGCGGGGATCTTGTCCTTCGTGCCGTGGGGGAGCGACGGCTACTCCCTGGACGTGATGCGGCGCAGTCCGCGGGCCGACAACGGCGTCACCGAGGTGATGGTGTCCGCCCTGATGGCGGCCGGCCGCGAGCTCGGCGTCCGCCGGGTCTCGCTCAACTTCGCCGTGTTCCGGTCCGCCTTCGAGGAGGGCGCCCGGATCGGGGCGGGGCCCGTTCGTGCGGCTGTTCCGGCGCGGCTGCTGCTGGTCGCGTCGCGCTGGTGGCAGATCGAGTCGCTGTTCCGCTCGAACGTGAAGTACCGACCCGGAGTGGCAGCCCCGGTTCCTCTGCTATCGCCGAGGCGTCGCGACATCGCCCTGGTCGGCGCTGGCCTCCGGCGTGGCCGAGGGATTCATCGACCTGCCCGGCTTCCTGCGGCAGCGGCAGACGCCGCCGGCGCGGCTGCCCGGGGCCGCGGTCCCGGTGCCGATCGCAGTACCGGCGACCGTGTCGGGGCCGCGGGTGCCGGAGCAGATGCGGCTGCGGACGGCAGGCCCGCGACGAGCTGCTCGAGGCCGGCGGCGACCCGTACCCGACCACGTTCCGACCGACTGCGCCCTGCGCCGCACTCCGGCTGGGCGAGCAGGTCACCGCCGCCGGCCGGGTGATGGCGGTCCGCGACTTCGGTGGCGTGATCTTCGTCCGGGTGCGGGACTGGTCGGGCGAGGCGCAGTTCATCCTCAGCCGGGAGGTGACCGGCGCGGACGCCCTGACCGCCTTCCGGCGGGTGATCAACATCGGTGATCATCTCGGCGCCGACGGCGCGATGGTGCTGTCGCGCAGTGGCGAGCTCTCGGTCGAGGCCCGGAGCTGGACGCTGACCGCCAAGTCGTTGCGCCCGCTGCCCGACAAGCACCGCGGCATCACCGACCCCGAGGCCAAGGTGCGCCAGCGCTACCTCGACCTGACCATGAACGCCGCCGCCCGTCGCCAGCTGGCCGCGCGATCCGCGGCGATCCGCGCCGTACGCGAAACCCTGCAGGGACACGGTTTCCTGGAGGTGGAGACCCCGATCCTGCAGACCATCCACGGCGGCGCCAACGCCCGGCCGTTCCGGACCCACATCAACGCCTACGACCTCGATCTCTACCTGCGGATCGCGCCCGAGCTGTACCTGAAGCGGCTGATGGTCGGCGGGGTGGACCGCATCTTCGAGATCGGCCGCAACTTCCGCAACGAGGGCGCCGACGCCACCCACAACCCCGAGTTCACCATGCTCGAGGCGTACGAGGCGTACGGCGACTACACCACCATGCGGATCGTGGTCCAGAACATCATCCGCAACGCGGCACTCGCGGCCAACGGGACGACCGTGATCCGGGGCCACGACGCCCAGGGTGCCGAGCACGAGGTCGATCTGGCCGAGCCGTTCCGGGTGACCACGGTGAACGAGGCGATCTCCGCGGCCGCCGGGCGTCGAGATCACCGCCGACACCGAGAAGCCGGAGCTGATCCGGCTGGCCGGACGCACTGAAGATCAACATCGACGACAACTGGACCCGGGGCAACATCCTGCTCGAGCTGTACGAGCACCTGTGTCGAGCACCCCACCGTCGCGCCGACGTTCTACTGCGACTTCCCGGCCGAGGTGTCGCCGCTGACCCGTCAGCACCGGGTCGACCCGCGGCTCGCCGAACGCTGGGACCTGGTCTGCTTCGGGGCCGAGATCGGCACCGCCTACTCCGAGCTGGTCGATCCGGTGGAGCAGCGAGCACGGCTGACCGAGCAGTCGCTGCAGGCCGCCGGTGGAGACCCGGAGGCGATGGAGCTGGACGAGGACTTCCTGACCGCCCTGGAGTACGCGATGCCGCCGTCGGGCGGACTCGGCCTGGGCGTCGACCGGTTGATCATGATGCTGACCGAGACCAGCATCCGGGAGACGATCTCCTTCCCGCTGGTCAGACCCCGCGAATGAGTCCGCGCGCGTGACCTCAGACCGCCACGCCGGGCGCAACGTCGACCTCGGTGATCGGCTGGTACACCTGGTGGAGCGAGCGGGCCGGCGACCGACGGTGCTGTTGATCGGTGGCTGCGGGGTTCCCTACTACCACTGGGATGCCGTCGTACGGCGGCTCGGTGACCAGGCCTCGATCCGGCTGGACCGACCCGGGCTGACCGACACCCCGTGGCCCGGCGTGCTGCCGACGCTGGCCGCCGAGATCGCCACCCTCGACGACCTGCTCGCTCAGCTGTCCGGTCCGGTGATCATGGTGGCGCACTCGATGGCCGGACCGCACGCCGAGGCGCTGCTGCGGGTGCACCCGGGCCGGGCCGACCAGGTGGCCGGGCTGGTGCTGGTCGACGCGAGCGTCGACTTCGCGGCAGGGCCGCAGCGGTCGGGACCGGCCTGGCTGCTGGCCTCGCACCTGGTGCACGCTGCGGCTGCCGTACCCCCGATGCGGCTCGTCGGCTCGTTGGCCGACCGGCTGCTGCTGTCGCTGCAGAGCGGCCGGCGGATCCGCGATCCGGCCCAGCCGGAAGCCCGCGCGATCTACCGGGACCGCGACGCGCTGGCCAGTGTGGTGGCCGAGCAGGCCGCGTACCGGCAGCAGTTGTGGGACCTGGAGCGCATCCGCCGACAGTGCCCGTGGCCCGACGTGTCGACGGTGGTCCTGACGGCGGCAGGCGCGGGAGGACGCCGGTGGATCCGGACCCAGCGCCGACTCGCCGAGCTGCTCGGCGCGGAGCACGTCGTGCTGCCCGCGGCTCGCCACATGATCATGATCGACGAGCCGGACGCGGTGGTGGCGGCTATCCGGTCGGGTGCGATCCCGTCCCCGGATCGGGACTGAGGGCGTCGATCGCCGCGGTGGTGCAGGAGTCGACTCAGGCGGAGATGCGCTCCGCGCCGACCGTGGCCACCTCGGGCCAGTTGATCTCGCCGGCGCCGATCGCGACGCCGCGGTTGGCGATCCGCGGGGCGACGGCCCGGTTCACGACGTAGCCGATGAGCGGTCGCAGGCTCGAACCGTCGAGGGAGTGCACCTTCGCCAGCTCGGCCGTGGCGTCGGCGAAGTCGGTGAGCCGGATCCGCTCGATGTCGCTGTGCTGCACCACCCGCAGGAAACGGCGGTCCCGGAGCACCACGGGTCGCAGGAACTTCCGGACGGCGCGGATCACCAGGTCGGAGTCCTCCCCGGACCAACCCTTGAACCGATCGCTCTCGTCGTAGCCGCCCAGCATCTCGAAGTTCCGCTTCGACAGCGCGACCCGGCCCATGCACCCCTTGTAGACCCCGGTGTTGAGTCTGCGGTCGACCCGGTTCGACGTCACGATCGCGTTCGGCCGCCGGTTGAAGACCGTCCGCAGGTACTGCGTGAACCCGGAACCCACGAAGTTGTCGGCATCGACGTTGCAGACGTAGTCCCCGGTGGCGAGGGCGTGCGCCATGTTCTTGGCGTGCGAGTGACGAAAATGGGTCTGCCCGGTGGTGCGGGCGAACTTGAGGATCCCCGCCTCGCGATAGGGGGCGAGCTGCGGATCGGTGGTGACCCACTCGGCGAGGTCGTCGGGGCTGTTGTAGTCCAGCACCACGAACTCCACGGCGTCGGGACGGGCCCAGTCCACGGTGTCCGCGAGGTTCCGCGGCAGGGTGAGCTTGAGGTGGTGGGCCCTGCCCATGCAGGTCGTGCACAGAGTGAGCTTCATCGGCTGTCTTCGTGGGCCGTTCCGTAGGGTGCCCACATCGTACTCAGAGCCAGGCGGCGAATCGGGAGCGCGACACGAGGTCCGGGGTCCGACAGGGGTCAATCAGACATCGTCCGGAGCGACCGGTGAGCGGAGACGAGCTCCAGCTCCGGGTGGCTCGCGACCCGTCGTTCGATCCGGTCCAGCATCTCGACCACGTGGGCCCGGTCGCCGGCGACGACCGCCACCCCGATCGCCGCCCGTCGGTACAACTCCTGATCGCCGACCTCGGCCGCGGCCACCGTGAACATCCGGATCAGCTCCGACACCAGCGGCCGGATCACCGATCTCTTCTCCTTCAGCGAGCGCACGTCGCCGAGCAGCAGGTCGAACTCCAGCGCCCCGATCCACACGGTGGCCACCCTAGGCGCCGTCGGGCGCCGCGACCGGGGGTGGGGCCCGACGAGTCGGCGACACGCAAAGGTCTGAGGCCAGACCATTGACACGTACGGGCGTTCTCAGCAGACTCTCACCATTCGGGACAGACCACCGGGGGAGCGCATGAGTACCGATCACGAGCTCGACGACGACGCCAGAGCACTGGCCGAGATGGGCTACACGCAAGAACTGCAAGCGCGGGATGTCGGGGTTCTCCAACTTCGCCGTCTCGTTCTCGATCATCTCGATCCTGGCCGGCTGCATCACCTGCTACAAGATCGCGCTGGTCTCCGGCGGGCCGTCCACCTGTGCTGGGCTGGCTGATCGTCGGCATCATGGTGCTGGCCGTCGCGCTGGTCGATGGCCGAGGTCTGCTCGCGCTACCCGACCGCCGGCGGTCTCTACTTCTGGGCCGGCCGGCTGGCCAAGAGGAACAAGCGCGAATGGGCCTGGTACGTCGGCTGGTTCAACTTCCTCGGCGAGGTCGCGGTCACCGCGGCGATCGACTTCGGCTGCGCCACCACCTGGATGGCGTTCGCCAACCTGGTCTGGGGGATCGAGGTCACGCCACAGACGACGTTCCTCGTGTTCGTCGTGATCATCGTGATCCACGCGCTGCTCAACACGTTCGGCGTCAACCTGGTCAGCCTGCTGTCCACCATCTCGGCCTGGTGGCACGTGGTCGGCGTGCTGATCATCGTCGCCGCCCTGTGGATCCTGCCCGACCAAGCACCAGACGCGTGTCCTGGACCCTGACCGGCTTGCACAACGAGACCGGCTGGACCTTCCTGCCGTACGTGTTCTTGATGGGTCTGCTGATGGCGCAGTACACCTACACCGGGTACGACGCCTCGGCCCACGTCGCCGAGGAGACCAAGAACGCCTCCCGCGCAGCACCCCGGGGCATCGTGATGAGCGTCCTGGTCTCGGTGATCGGCGGCTTCATCCTGCTCTACTCGATCACCGCGTCGATCCACCGACAACTCCGAGGAGGGGCTGACCGCCCTGGCCGCGAGTGACACCGGGCTGCCGCCGGCGCAGATCTTCCTCGACTCGCTCGGGAACCCCGGCGTGGCGAAGTTCCTGCTCTTCATCGTCTGCGTCGCCCAGTTCTTCTGCGGCATGGCCTCGGTGACGGCCAACTCGCGGATGTCGTTCGCCTTCTCCCGTGACCACGCCCTGCCTGGATCGCGGATCTGGTCGAAGGTGAACCCCCGCACCGGGACGCCGACCAACTCGATCTGGCTCTGCGTCGTGCTGTCGATCATCCTGGCCTCGCCGGCGCTGATCAGCAGCACCGCGTACCTGGCGGTGACCTCGATCGCGGTGATCGGGCTCTACATCGCCTACGTGGTGCCGGTGTTCCTGCGCCGGCTGACCCCGGAGTTCGTCCCCGGGCCCTGGAACCTCGGCAGGTGGAGTCCGTTGATCGGCTGGATCGCGGTCGGCTGGGTCGTGTTCATCTGCATCCTGTTCGTGCTGCCGCCGGCGTACCCGGTCACCGTCAGCACCTTCAACTACGCGCCGATCGCCGTCGTCGTCGTGGTGATCATCGCAGCGGTCTCGTGGCGGATCGGCGGCCGGCGGAACTTCATGAAGGGCAAGGACGTAGCACTCCACGAACGAGCTCGGTCCCGTGCTCGATGACTGAACCGCCCGCATGAGCGTCGCTCGACCTCGGCGAACGTGGTCCTGGGCGCGGGGCGGAGTCGGCACGCGTTCGAGGACTGCGTCGAGCGGCTGGCGACCGCCATCCGGCTGGGCGTCTACCCGCACGGCCGGGTGCTGCCACCCGAGCGGGAGCTGGCCGCGACGATGGGGGTGTCCCGGGCCACGCTGCGGGAGGCGATCGCCGCCCTGCGCAGCGCCGGCATGGTGAGCACCACGCGGGGCCGCGGCGGCGGCACCGTGGTCGACTTCGAGCCGGTCGAGCCGGGCGCCCCCGGAGTCGGTTCGCTGGCCGGCCGGCGGTCGGACCTGATGGACTCGCTGCGTCTTCCGCCGGGTGGTCGAGCCGGGGGCCTGTCAGGTCGCGGCCGGCTCGGAGCTCACTCCGGACGAACGCCGGCGGCTCGGCCAGGCGGTCGAGGAGGTCGCGGCCGCGGCGGGTACCGCCGCGCACCGGCAGGCGGACTCCCGGCTTCCACCTCGCGATCGCGTCGGTGACCCGGTCCCCGCAGCTGATCGACGCCGTCACCGGGGTGCAGGCCGATCTGCACGACATGCTGTTGGCCATCCCGGTGCTGGCCAGCCAACATCGAGCACTCCAACGCCCAGCACGCCGCGATCGTGGACGCAATCCTCGCCGGCGATCCCGGCCGGGCCCGGCGCGTGATGGAAGATCACTGCGACGACACCGCCGCGCTGCTGCGGGGGCTGATGCGATGACCCGGACCGGGAGGGAACGATGAGTGGCCTGCGCAACGACCGCTATCTGAGTACGCACGACCTGAAGCGCCGGGTCGCCGAGCAGCTGATCGACACCGTGGTCGTGGCCTTCACCGACATGCAGGGACGACTGCAGGGCAAGCGGATGCACGGTGCCTACTTCGTCGACCACGTGCTCGAGCACGGCACCGAGGGCTGCAACTACCTGCTCGCGGTGGACGTCGACATGAACACGGTCGACGGCTACGCCATCACCTCGTGGGAGCAGGGCTACGGCGACCTCGAGTTCGCCCTCGATCTGGAGACGATCCGGCTGCTGCCGCACCTGCCCGGCACCGCGATGGTGCAGTGCGACCTGGTCCGACTCGATCACGAACCGGTCCGGCCGTCACCGCGGACGATCTTGAAGCAACAGCTGGACCTGCTCGCGGCCGACGGATACGTCGCCCTGGCCGGAACCGAGCTGGAGTTCCTCGTCTTCTCCGACACGTACGAGAACGCCTGGGACACCGGCTATCGCGAGCTGACCCCGGCCAACCAGTACAACATCGACTACTCGATCCTCGGCACGAGCCGGATCGAGCCACTGCTCCGGGAGATCCGGAACACCATGTACGCGGCCGGGATGGACGTCGAGTCGGCCAAGGGCGAGTGCAACCTCGGTCAGCACGAGATCGGCTTCCTCTACGCCGACGCGCTCACCACGGCCGACAACCACGCCGTCTACAAGACCATCGCCAAGGAGATCGCGGCCCAGCGCGGGCACGCGATCACGTTCATGGCCAAGTACGACGAGCGGGAGGGCAACTCCTGCCACATCCACCTGTCGTTGCGCGGCCAGGACGGATCGCTGGTCTTCTGGGACCCGTCGGACGGCGACGGCGGGCGCAGCGCCCTGTACGACCAGTTCCTCGCCGGCGTGCTCGCGACCATGCCCGACCTCACCCTGCTCTACGCCCCGAACGTCAACTCCTACAAGCGATTCGCCGCCGGTTCGTTCGCGCCGACGACGATCGGCTGGGGCGAGGACAACCGGACCTGTGCGCTCCGACTGGTCGGCCGCGGTGCCGGCGCGCGGATGGAGAACCGGGTTCCCGGTGGCGACGTCAACCCGTATCTGGCCCTCGCCGCCATGATCGCCGGGGGCCTGTACGGGATCAGCCGGCAGCTCGAGCTGCCACCGCCGGTGCGCGGCAACGCCTACACCTCCGAGCTGCCGACGGTGCCGCTCACCCTGCAGGCGGCGCGGGACGCCTTCGCCGGTTCGGCCATCACCCGGTCGTTGCTCGGCGACGAGGTCGTCGACCACTACACCAACATGGCCGACGTCGAGCTCGCCGCCTTCGGCGCCGCCGTCACCGACTGGGAACGTCGGCGCGGCTTCGAGAGGATGTGAGCGGTGCCGATCCAGGACGTGATCAACCCGGCCACCGCCGGCCCGATCGGCACCGTCGACCTCGCCGGACCGGCCGAGACCGAAGCCGCGATCGGTCGGGCGGCGGCTGCCTTCCCGGCGTGGCGTGACCTCGCTCCCGGTGATCGGGCCCGGCTGCTGCGCCGGTTCGCCGACACGGTCGACGATCACCGGGAGGAGCTGGCCGCTCTGGAGGTGGCCAATGCCGGCCACACGCTCGCCAACGCGCGATGGGAGGCGGGGAACGTCCGCGACGTGCTGCACTACTACGCCGGCGCGCCCGAGCGGCTGTCCGGCCGGCAGATCCCCGTGGCCGGCGGCATCGACGTGACCTTCCACGAGCCCCTCGGTGTGGTGGGGGTGATCGTGCCGTGGAACTTCCCGATGCCCATCGCCGGCTGGGGCTTCGCCCCCGCGCTGGCGGCGGGCAACACCGTGGTGTTGAAGCCGGCGGAGCTCACCCCGTTGACGGCGATCCGGCTGGGCGAGCTGGCCCTGGAGGCCGGGCTGCCGGAGGGCGTGTTCACCGTGGTGCCGGGTCGCGGCGCGGTGGTCGGCCAGGTGTTCGTGGATCACCCCGCGGTCCGCAAGATCTGCTTCACCGGCTCCACCGAGGTCGGCAAGGCGATCATGGCCGGCTGTGCGGCGCAGCTCAAGCGCTGCACCCTGGAGCTCGGCGGCAAGAGCGCCAACGTGGTCTTCGCCGACGCGGATCTCGGGGCGGCGGCGGCCAGCGCCCCGTACGCGGTGTTCGACAACGCCGGTCAGGACTGCTGCGCCCGATCGCGGATCCTGGTCGAGGCATCGGTGTACGAGGAGTTCCTCCGCCTGCTGGAGCCGGCGGTCCGATCCCTGCGGGTGCAGGATCCGACGACCGCCGACGCCGAGATGGGCCCGCTGATCTCGGCCGAGCACCGCGATCGGGTCCGAAGCTACCTCGATGACGTCGAGGTCGCCTTCGCCGGCGACGCTCCCGCCGGACCCGGGTTCTGGTTGCCGCCGACGGTGGTGCTGCCCCGCTCGAGCGCCGACCCGGTGTGGCGCGAGGAGGTGTTCGGACCCGTGGTCGCCGTGCTCCCGTTCGCCGACGAAGCCGAAGCCGTCGCGATGGCCAACGACACCGAGTACGGGCTGTCGGGTTCGATCTTCACCCGCGACGTCGGCCGCGCGCTGCGGGTGTCGCGCGGCATCCAGTCCGGCAACCTCAGTGTGAACTCGCACTCCTCGGTGCGCTACTGGACGCCGTTCGGGGGCTACAAGCAGTCGGGACTGGGCCGTGAGCTCGGACCCGACGCGCCGATGGCCTTCACCGAGGAGAAGAACGTCTTCATCAGTGCGCAGTGATCCGACGATCGAGGAGGAAGAGGGCATGACGGGACGGGTCGCGGGCCGGGTCGCGGTGATCACCGGTGGCTGCTCGGGCATCGGGCTGGCCAGTGCACGTCGGCTGGCGGCGGAGGGTGCCACGGTCGTGATCGGCGACTTGGACGCCGAACGCGGGCCGGCCGTCGCCGCCGAGCTCGGCGGGGCGTTCCTGGCGACCGACGTGACCGCGGAGGACCAGGTCCGCGCGCTGTTCGCCCTGGCCGCCGAGCGGTTCGGTGCGGTCGACGTGGCCTTCAACAACGCGGGCATCTCGCCGCCGGAGGACGGCTCGATCCTCGACACCGACCTGGCTGCCTGGCGTCGCGTCCAGGAGGTGAACCTGACCAGCGTCTACCTCTGCTGCCAGGCGGCGCTGCCGTACATGCTGACGCAGGGCCGCGGTTCGATCATCAACACCGCCTCGTTCGTGGCGGTGATGGGAGCCGCGACGTCGCAGATCTCCTACTCGGCCTCCAAGGGCGGGGTGTTGTCGATGAGTCGGGAGCTGGGCGTGCAGTTCGCCCGGTCCGGGATCCGGGTGAACGCGCTCTGCCCGGGTCCGGTGGACACGCCGATGCTGCGGGAGTTGTTCGCCGCCGACCCGGAACGGGCCGCCCGCCGCCTGGTGCACGTGCCGATGGGCCGCTTCGCCCGGCCGGACGAGATCGCCAACGCCGTGCTGTTCTTGGCCTCCGACGAGTCCAGTTACGTGAATGCCAGCACATTTCTGGTCGACGGCGGCATTTCGGCGGCGTACGTCACGCCGCTGTGACCGCAGAATGTGAACCATGCCTGACCGTCCCGTGATCGGCCTGTCCACCTACCGTGAGCAGGCCCGCTGGGGTGTCTGGGACACCACCACCGATCTGCTGCCCTCCACCTACGCGCGCTCGGTGGAGGCTGCGGGCGCCGTCGCGGTCCTGCTGCCACCGCAGATCAGCGGTGCCGAGTCGGTGGTGTCGCGGCTGGACGGCCTGATCGTGGCGGGCGGCGCCGATGTCGACCCGGCCCGATACGGCGCCGAGCCGCATCCCCTCACCCGCAGCTGGCGGGGCGACCGGGACAGCTGGGAGGCGGCCCTGCTCGACGCCGCGGCGGCGGCCGGGACTCCGACCTTGGGCATCTGTCGCGGCATGCAGCTGATGGCCGTGCACGGCGGCGGCACCCTCGAGCAGCACGTCCCCGACCGGGTCGGGCACGACGAGCACTCACCCGGCGGCGACGCCTTCGGCTGGGTCTCGGTCACCACCGAGGAGGGGTCGATGGTCCGCGAGCTGGTCGGCGAGCGGTTGCAGGTGAACTGCCACCACCACCAGGCCGTCGCCGACCACCCCGGCTACCGGATCACCGCCCGCGCCGCCGACGGCACCATCGAGGCGATCGAGGACCCCGAACGACCCTTCTGGCTCGCCGTCCAGTGGCATCCGGAGTACGGCGACGACCACGGCCTCTTCCGCGGCCTCGTCGCCGCGGCTCAACAGCGAGGCTGAGAGCCCGGCCGCGCATCGTTTCTCCGCCGTAGCGGAGTTTCGCGAGCGCCCCGATGTCGTTTCTCCGCCGTAGCGGAGTTTCGTGGCGGCCGCGGCGTTGTTTCTCCGCCGTAGCGGAGTTTCGCGACTGCGAGCTGGGACCGGTCAGCCGGCGGCCGGCTGCAGGGCCGGGTCGTCGTCGGCGAAGGTCCGGACCGGGCCGGGTGGGGTGTCGCGGGTCTCGAACCGGACGGTGACCCGGCCCTGGCCCGATCCCCACACCCAGCCGGGCCCGTGTCGGTCGTGCACGACGTCGGCGCCGGGCAGCCAGCGCCGCGCCCGGCGCCCGGGCACCGCGTCGACCGGTACGGGGGTGGCCGCTCCGAGCTCCCCGGTCGTCACAGCGCCACCGGGTTGCGGCGTCGGCGCCGGCTGCTCGAGCTCGAACAGCCGCTCCTGGATCACGTCGGTCAGCCCGGCCACCCCGACCCCCAGCAGGCGTACCCCGCCGGTCGTGTCGACCGACGTCAGCAGCGAGCCGGCGATGTCGTTGATCTGGTCGGCCCGGTCGGTGGGGTCGGCGACGGTTCGGGAGCGGGTGTGGGTGCTGAAGTCGTGCAGCCGGATCTTCAGGGTGACCGTCCGGGCGAACAACCGGGCGGCAGTCAACCGCGCGCTCACCTGCTGCGCGTCGCGTTCGATGAGCCTGCGCAGGGCTCCCTGATCGACGATGTCGGTCTCGAAGGTGTCCTCGACCGAGATCGACTTGGCCTCCCGCTCCGGCTGCACCGGCCGGTCGTCGCGGGCGTGGGCGAGCTCGTGCAGCGACTCGGCGTGCGCCTTGCCGATCAGCTGAGCGAGCTCGGACCGCTCGATCCGCTGCAGGTCGGCGATGGTGTGCAACCCGATTCGGCGGAGCTTCTCCGCGGTCACCGGACCGACGCCGGGGATGGTGTCCACGGGCATCGGCACCAGCAGCTCGACCTCGTCCCCGGCCTCGACGATGTAGAGCCCGTCGGGCTTGCCCAGCTCCGTCGCGACCTTCGCCATGAACTTCGAGCTGGCCACCCCCACCGAGGCCCGGAGCCCGCCGGTGGCGTCGCTGACCGCCTCCTTCAACTCACCGACCAAGCTGCGGAGACCGGCGACGTCGTAGCTGACCGGGCGGGTGGCGGCGGTGAGATCCACGAACGCCTCGTCGAGGGAGAGCGGTTCGACCAGCGGCGACAGGTCGCGCAGGATCGCCATCACCTGGTCGCTGGCCTCCCGGTAGGCGCCGAACCGACCGGCCAGGAACGCCGCGTGCGGACAGCGTCGGCGCGCCTCGTGCGCGGGCATGGCCGATCGGACACCGAAGACCCGCGCCTCGTACGACGCCGTGGCGACCACTCCGCGCTGGCCGATCCCGCCGACGACCACCGGCTTGCCGCGCAGCGACGGCTTGTCGCGCTGCTCGACGGCGGCGAAGAAGGCGTCGAGATCCAGGTGCAGGATCGAGGGCTCCGCGCGCACCGGCCCATTCTGCCTGCCGGCACCGACGGGCCCGGGACGCCGAGCGCCGGCTCTTTGCTCGGATTCGGACCCTCGTGAGAAGGTTCCTCAGGCGACAACGGGGTACGTCTGTTCTGGATGCCCGATCGACGACGGAGCCCGCCACGGGATCACGTCGGCCGGACCATCCGCTCAACCGGCCCGAGAGCGGCCGCAGTCCGATACCCGTCGCCGGACCCGGCGACCGCAGGAAAGAGATGTGCCCGTGTCACTTCCGAGCATCGAGAAGAAACTCGACGTCTGGCCCGGTCGGCCCTACCCGCTGGGCGCGACGTTCGACGGTACCGGCGTCAATTTCGCGCTCTTCTCGGAAGCGGCCGATCGACTCGAGCTGTGCCTGATCGACGACGAGCTGCGCGAGACCCGGATCGAGATGATCGAGGTCGACGGCTCCGTCTGGCACGCCTACCTGCCGAGCATCCAGCCCGGCCAGCGTTACGGCTACCGGGTCCACGGCCCCTACGATCCGAGCCGCGGCCAGCGCTGCAACCCGGCCAAGCTGCTGCTCGACCCGTACGCGAAGGCCATCGACGGCATGATCGACGGCGACGAGTCGCTCTTCTCCTACCGGTTCGGCGACCACGACGCCTTCAACGACCTCGACTCGCTTGGCCCACACCATGTACTCGGTGGTCGTGAACCCCTTCTTCGACTGGGGTCATGATCGGCCCCCGGGGCACGAGTACCACGACTCGTCATCTACGAGATGCACGTCAAGGGTCTGACCATGACCCATCCCGAGGTGCCGGAGGACATCCGGGGCACGTACGCCGCCATCGGTCATCCGGCGATCATCGACCACCTCCGCAACCTCGGGGTGACGGCGGTGGAGCTGCTGCCGGTGCACCAGTTCGTCAACGACTCGCACCTGGTCGACCAGGGGTTGTCGAACTACTGGGGCTACAACACGATCGGCTTCCTCGCCCCGCACAACGCCTACTCCAGCACCGGAACCCGGGGTCAGCAGACGACCGAGTTCAAGGCCATGGTCAAGGTCGCTGCACGAGGCCGACATCGAAGTGATCTTGGACGTGGTCTACAACCACACCGCCGAAGGGAACGAGTTCGGTCCGACCATCGCCTTCCGCGGCATCGACAACGCCGCGTACTACCGGCTGGTCGACCAGGATCCGGCGCACTACTACGACACCACCGGCACCGGCAACAGCCTGCTGATGCGCAGCCCGCACGTGCTGCAGCTGATCATGGACTCGCTGCGCTACTGGGTGATGGAGATGCACGTCGACGGCTTCCGGTTCGACCTGGCCGCGACCCTGGCCCGCCAGTTCCACGAGGTCGACAAGCTGTCGGCGTTCTTCGACATCATCCAGCAGGATCCGGTGATCTCCCAGGTCAAGCTGATCGCCGAGCCCTGGGACCTCGGTGACGGCGGATACCAGGTCGGCAACTTCCCGCCCCTGTGGACCGAGTGGAACGGCAAGTACCGCGACACGGTCCGCGACTACTGGCGTGGCGAGCCGGCGTCGCTCGGCGAGTTCGCGTCGCGGCTCACCGGATCCAGCGATCTCTACAACCACTCCGACCGCCGGCCGACGGCGTCGATCAACTTCGTCATCGCCCACGACGGGTTCACCCTGCGCGATCTCGTGTCCTACAACGAGAAGCACAACGAGGCCAACGGTGAGGGCGGCAACGACGGCGAGAGCCACAACCGCTCCTGGAACTGCGGCGTCGAAGGTCCGAGCGACGACCCCAAGGTCAACGCCCTCCGGCTGCGTCAGCAGCGCAACTTCCTCACCACGCTGATGGTCAGCCAGGGCGTGCCGATGATCGCGCACGGCGACGAGCTGGGTCGCACCCAACGCGGCAACAACAACGTGTACGCCCAGGACAACGAGCTCTCCTGGGTGGACTGGGAGCTCGATGACGACCAACGGTCCCTGCTCGACTTCACCTCCGCCCTGATCGCGCTCCGGAAGCGGCATCCGGTGTTCCGGCGCCGGCGGTTCTTCGCCGGCGACGCCGCGCACGGCGGCCGGAGCGAGCTCGGCGACATCGAGTGGTTCCAGCCGGACGGGCACCAGATGGACGACGCCGACTGGAACTCCGGCTTCGCCCGCAGTCTGATGGTCTTCCTCAACGGGGACGCCATCCCCGAGCTCGACCAGATGGGTCGGCCGATCTACGACGACCACTTCCTGCTGTTGTTCAACGCCCACTGGGAACCGATCACCTTCACCCTGCCGCCGAAGACCTTCGGCAGCAACTGGCTGATCCGGCTGGACACCGACCACCGGGGCGGTCGACCCGCCGAACGCGAAGCCGTGGCGCGCCCGGTCCCGGCACGCGATCGACGGTCGGTCCCTGATGGTGTTGTCGACGACGGCGGTGCCCACCGACGAGCGGGAGGCGTCCCACGACCGGGCCCGCAAGGTCAGTCCGTCGATGGCTCGCCGCTCCTCGGATCGCTGAGGCCGGCGCCGCCGGGGGCGTCACCGGGCCCGGTGATGCTCCCGGACCACGGCGGTCTGAACGGTAGGGCACGATGCTGGAGTGACCTACCTTCCTGATCCGTCCCGGTACGACGCCCAGCCCTATCGCCGCTGTGGTCGCAGCGGGTTGAAGCTCCCCGCCATCTCGCTCGGGTTCTGGCACAACTTCGGCGACGACAAGCCGTTGGAGACCCAGCGGGCGATCATGCGCCGGGCCTTCGACCTCGGTGTGACCCACTTCGATCTGGCCAACAACTACGGTCCGCCGTACGGGTCGGCCGAGTGCAACGCGGGCCGGGTGCTGGCCGAGGACTTCGCCCCCTATCGAGACGAGCTGGTGATCTCCACCAAGGCCGGCTGGGACATGTGGCCCGGCCCGTACGGTGACCACGGCTCCCGGAAGTACCTGACGGCCAGTCTCGACCAGTCGCTGCGGCGGCTCGGGGTGGACTACGTCGACATCTTCTACCACCACCGGCCCGACCCGGAGACGCCGCTGGAGGAGACGATGGGGGCGCTGGACTCCCTGGTCCGGTCGGGCAAGGCGCTCTATGTCGGCGTGTCCTCCTACTCCCCGGAGCACACCGAACGGGCGGCCGGCATCCTGCGCGAGCTGGGTACGCCGTTGACGATCCACCAGCCGTCGTACTCGATGTTCAACCGGTGGATCGAAGCGGGCCTGTTGGACGTCCTCGGCGACGAGGGGGTCGGCTGCATCGCCTTCACCGCGCTGGCCCAGGGCCTGTTGACCGACCGCTACCTCGACGGCATCCCGGCCGACTCGCGGGCGGCGGCCGGCAAGTCGCTGTCGACCGACATGGTCAACGAGGAGAACCTGGCCCGGATCCGGGCCCTGCACGAGATCGCCCAGGGGCGGGGCCAGACGCTGGCGCAGCTGGCCCTGGCCTGGGTGCTGCGGGATCCACGGATGACCTCGACGCTCATCGGTGCCAGCAGCGTCAAGCAGCTCGAGGACAACGTGGCCACGGTGCAGAACCTGGACTTCGACGACGACGAGCTGGCCGCGATCGATGATCACGCGGTCGAGTCCGGAGTCGACCTCTGGGCCGGTGCCCGCGACGCCACGGCCGAGTGAGCGTCCGTGGCCACCGACGCCCAGGGTCGACCGGAACCGCCGCCGGCCGCTGACGAGACCACGACGCTGCTGGCCTTCCTCGACTTCCATCGAGGCACTTTCGACTGGCGGACCGGTGGTCTCGACGCCGCCGGCCTGAACGCGACAGTCGGCAGCTCGACCATGACCCTGGGCGGGATGCTGAAGCATCTGGCCCTGGTCGAGGAGTCCTGGTTCGGCCGCCGGTTGAGCGGTCGGGAGCTCGGCCCGCCGTGGGACGACGTCGACTGGGACGGCGATCCGGACTGGGAGTGGCGGACCGCCGCCGAGGACTCGCCGGACGAGCTGCGGGCGCTCTGGCAGGCCGCAGTGCGGCAGTCGCGCGTCGACCTCGAGGCGGCTCTGCGCGGCGGTGGTCTGGATCAGCTCGCGATCAACGGGTGGGCCGACGGCACCCGGCCGAGTCTGCGCTGGATCCTCGTGCACCTGATCGAGGAGTACGCGCGGCACAACGGCCACGCGGATCTGTTGCGGGAGTCCGTCGACGGTCAGACGGGGGAGTAGCGGTCAGGCCAGGGTGGGGGCCAACCGGATCCCGGCGTCGTCGAACGCCACTTTCAACCGGTAGCGCAGCTCCCGCTCGATCGGGACGTCCTGGTCCGGCCGAGCGGTGCCGTGGATGCGCAGGGTCACCTCGGTGCCGGTCATCGCCTCGATGCCGACCAGGGACGGTGCCTTGATGATGGCGTCGCTGAACTCGGGTTCGTCAGCGACTCCGCGGGCGACCCGGGCCACCAGGTCCTGGACCGCGGCGAGATCGGCGTCGGCAGCGACCCGGAGGTCGATCAGGATCTCCGACCAGCCCTTGCTCTTGTTGCCGACGCGCAGCACCTCGCCGTTGCGGACGTACCAGATCACCCCGGCCGGGTCGCGGAGCCGGGTGACCCGCAGACCGACCGCCTCGACGGTCCCGCTCGCCTTGTCCATGTCGATCACGTCCCCGATGCCGAACTGGTCCTCGAGCAGCATCCCGACGCCGGAGATCAGGTCCTTGACGAGGTTCTGGGCCCCGAAGCCGATGATCACGCCGAGCACACCGGCACTGGCGAGGATGGGGGTCAGGTTCACGCCGAGGACGGACATGATCGCGAGGGCGCAGAACAGGCCGACGACCACCGAGGTGATGCTGATGACCAGCGAGCCGAGGGCCGCGGACCGTTGGGCCTCCCGCTCGCCGGCCCACGCGGTGGCGAGGTTCACTCCCCGCCGCAGCAGCCGCGACTTGCGCCGCTCGCTCGGTGGGGTCCGGGCGTGACGCACGATCCGCTTGACGATCTTGACGATGATCAGCCGGGTCACGAAGCCGCCGAGCAGGATGAGCAGGATGTCGAGGATGGTCTCGATCGGCGCGGGCACGCCCTGATCCTGACGACGCACGGGCCGGCGGGCAAATCCCGCCACCCCGGCAGGCGGCCGCCGACGAGGCAGATATGGTGCACGGAGCTCGTCGGCGAGCGATTCCCAGATTCGTACTCGGAGGTCAGTGGTGGGGCAGTTGCAGCAGCCTGGATGGATCCGGCGGGGAGCCTTGCTCGCCGGACTGGCCCTCGCCCTGACCGCCGCGGGGTTGGTCGGCGGAGCCGCTGCCGCGCCGAGCCTGGCGCCGGTCGCGGCCGGCGCCCAGGAGTGCGTGCCGGCGGCGTCGGACACCGCCCGGGTCAAGCCGGGTAGCCACGCCGACGAGCCATCCAACCGTTCGTCGAGCGAGATCATCGCCGCCGAGAAGAAGCTGAACAGCCGACTGCAGAGCAAGAAGCTCGCGGGCAAGAAGCTCTCCGCCTTCCCGAAGGTCACCGTCCCGGTCTGGGTGCACGTGATCACCAAGCAGAACGGCACCGGCGCGGTCACCGATCGCCAGATCGCCCGCCAGATCAACGTGTTGAACCAGGCGTTCGCGGGCCGGGTCTCCGGCCCGGGCGTGCCGACCCTGTTCCGCTTCCGGCTGGCCGGCACGACCGTCACGCCGAACGACGACTGGTACTCCTGGTCCGATCCGGACGTCGATCCCAACGACGACAGGGAAGCCAAGGCGAAGCTGCGCAAGGGTGGCCGCGACACGCTGAACCTGTACGTCACCGGTCTGGAGGACGGCCTGCTGGGCTACGCCTACTTCCCCGACGAGTCCACCCTGACCCAGGACGGCGTGGTGGTGCTGAACGACAGCCTGCCCGGCGGCAGCGACCCGGCGTTCAGCCTCGGTGACACCACCACCCACGAGGTCGGTCACTGGCTGGGGCTCTACCACACCTTCGAGAACGGCTGCTCGGGTCCGGGCGACGAGGTCGCCGACACCCCGTACCAGTACGACGGTGACAACATCTTCAGCTGCAAGAACGACGACACCTGCTCCCAACCCGGCCGGGATCCGGTGCACAACTACATGAGCTACGGCGACGACTTCTGCCTCGACCGGTTCTCGGCCGGTCAGTCGCTGCGGATGGCGCTCACCTGGTTCGCGTACCGCCAACTGCCCTAGTGAGCCGTCCGGACCTGGTGCCGTTCGCCGAGGCCGAACGCAGCGACCTCGCCGACCTGCTCACCGAGCTCGAGCCCGAGGAGTGGGCGGCGGACACCCTCTGTGTCGGGTGGACCGTGCGGGACGTCGTCGCGCACGTGTTCAGCTACGACGACCTGCGGCTCCGGACGGTTGCAGCGCTCGCCGTGCGCGCCCGGCTCCGTGGAGTCCAAGCCAACGATCTTGCGCTGGAACCGTTCCGCGACGACACGACCGAGCAGCTGCTGGAGCGGGTGCGGGCCCGTCTCACCCCGCGTGGTCTCCCGGCGGCGTTCCGGGGCGGGATCGCGCTGGCCGACGGGATGATCCACAGCCAGGACATCCGCCGCCCGCTGCGACGGCCGCGCAGGATCCCCGAGGAACGGATCCGACCGGCTCTCGACATCACCGTCACCGCGCCGACCCTCGGTTCGCGGCGGCGGCTCCGCGACCTCCAGCTGGTGGCCGACGACCTGGACTGGACCTACGGTCGGGGCTGGGTGGTCCGAGGGCCGGCCGAGTCGCTGCTGATGCTCGCCGCGGGCCGCGCCACGGCACTTGCCGAGTGCCGCGGTCCGGGGGTGCCGCGCCTCCGCGCCCGGATGGCGACCGGCTGACATCGGCCGATCCGGTCTGTCGGCGGCGGGTGCGAGGATGCGGGGTGCTGCGGGTCATCGCCGGTTCCGCGAGGCGCCCGGCCCAGCCGTTCGGCGCCCGCCGGAGTGCACGACGTGAGGGGGAGCTCGGATGGAGACGATGGACAACCTGCCGCCGGTGGTGACGCGGGAGGAGTGGGAGGCCGCGCGCAAGGACCTGCTGGCGCAGGAGAAGGAGCTCACCCGGGCCCGGGACCGGTTGAACGCCGAGCGGCGACGGCTGCCGATGGTCCGGATCGACACGTCGTACCGGTTCGAGGGACCCGACGGCGAGGTCGGGCTGATCGACCTGTTCGAGGGTCGGCGGCAGCTCGTGCTGCACCACTTCATGTTCAGCCCGGACTGGGACGAGGCCTGTGCCAGTTGCTCGTCGGCCGCCGACCAGATCTCGGGACTGCGGCAGCTGCACGTGCGCAACACCACGCTGGTCGCCGTGTCCCGGGCGCCCTTCGCCAAGATCGCCGCCTTCCGGGAGCGGATGGGGTGGACCTTCCCCTGGTACTCCTCCTACGGCAGCGACTTCAACTACGACTTCCATGCGACGTTGGACGACCGGGTGGCGCCGGTTCAGCTGCACTTCCGCAGTGAGGACGAGCTCGCCGACGCCGGCGTGCCCTGGACCGGTGGACCGTGGACCGACAGCATGCGCGGGGAGGAGCTGCCCGGCATCAGTGCCTTCCTGCGGGTGGGCGACGAGGTGTTCCACACCTACTCCACGTACGGGCGGGGGCTCGAGGAGTTCCACAACGGCTACCCGCACCTCGATCTCACCGTGCTGGGTCGCCAGGAAGCCTGGGAGGAACCGCAGGGACGGGCCCCCACGCTCGGGCTGCACGTCGGTGGGCCCGCCATGCAGGTCCCCGATCGGTACGAGGACTGAGCTCGGTCGCCATCACCGCGGGCGGCCCCTCCGCCGGATGACGTACTGGACCGCCACGGCCGCCGCGCAGGCGGCCGCCAGGACCGGTGCGAAGAGCCGGGTCGAGTCGTTCATCGCCAGTCCGACGGCCGCCGGCAGGCACGCCGCGCCGAGGCTGGAAGCAGCGGCCTGGGCCGCCACCAGCCGGTCGATCCCGCGCGGGCTGGTGCGCTCGGCGGTGGTGAGGATGAGCAACGGGTAGACCGGCCCGGCGGCCAGCCCGATGACCAGCACGCCCGTCACGGCCGCCGCCGACAGTCCGGTCAGCACCAGGGCCGCACCGATCGCCAGACCGCCGGCGGCGAACCCCAGCACCTGGTGCGGCCCGTGGCGCTCGGCGAGCGAACCGAGCACGACCCGACCCAGGAACATCATCAGCCAGTAGCCGGAGGCCGCCACGCCCGCGACGGCGTCGGCCACGCCCAGTCCGGTGGTGAGGTAGCTGTAGGCCCACAGCGCGACGCTGGACTCGATACCGGTCTGCAGCACCACGGCGACCAGGCCGAGACCGGCGGGCAGGGTCCAGATCCGGGTCGCGCCCCAGCGGGACTCGGAGCGGGACTCCGGGTCGCCGGCCGGATCCGGGTGGGCGGCCGTCGTTCCGGGTTGCCAACGCCGGGCGGTGAGGGTGAAGACGACGGCCAGCGCCAGCTGCAGCGCAGCGATGAGGGCGTACGGCAAGCGCCAGCCGGCTCCTGTCTGCAGCGCGATGGTGACCAGCAGCGGCGATGTCGCCGCACCGACCACGTACGACGCATGCAGGAGGTTGATCCGGCGCGGTCCGAACCGCCGCGCTGCGTAGGCGTTGAGGGTGACGTCGATCGCGCCGCCCGACAACCCGCCGAGGACCACGCTGACCAGGAACTGGGCGAAGGTCGTACTGGTGGCGGTGACCACCAGGGCGATCGCGGAGAGCAGGGTGCCGGCGGCCAGTAACCGGCCGATCCCGATCCGGGACACCAGTCGGCTGGCGACGACCGTCGACACGAGGGTCGCGGCGACTCCGAACGGCGGCACCAGGCCGGCGGCGCCGATGGGTTGACCGAACGACAGGCGCATCGAGGGCCACGCGACACCGAGAGTCGAGTCGGGCAGGGCGATGCTGAAAAAGGCCAGATTGGCCAGCATGACGAGGAACACGGGCGAAGGCTTCCGACGGCGGAACGGGGTCGCGGCGGGCGCTGACCGATCCCCGCCGGATCAGGCGGGCGTCGGGGACGAGATGTCAGTCGGGTACGAGGTCCGGCACGCGGACTGACTCGAGGGTCAGCGCGTGCCCGGCCGTCCGGGTGAGCACTTCACAGCGGCGAGCCTAGCGGGATCGGGTCACCCAGGCACCCGGAATGTGGTCGGGGACCGCGAGCCCAGCCAGGACCCCGAAGTGGTCGCTCGCCCAGACACCGTCGACGGGGCGGTCGAGGACGAGATCGCACGCCGTCACGTCAAGGCTCGGTCCGTGGACACCGCTGCGGACGAGGACGTAGTCGATCCGCCGCCCGAGCTCGAGGGACATCTCGCCGGCGCGCACCAACGGATTCGATCCGGAGAACGTGAACCCGGCCTCGTCCGGGTGGGTGGCCGCCCAGGCGTCGCGGTAGGCGACGCTCGTGCCGTGCAGGGACTGGCGCCCCGTCCAGAAGCGGATGCTCGCCGAGTCGGGCGGGTCGTCGAAGTCGCCCAGGACGACGGCGTGCTCGACGTCGTCGGGCAGCGCAGTCTCCACGGCTCGAGCCGTACGGACGGCTTGCAGCTCGCGCTCGACGCTGTAGCCGAGCTCGTAAGTGGGCTTGTGGTGGGCCACCAGCACCCGGCCCAGCGGTGGCGGGAACTCGATCTCCGCCAGCACGGCGGCCGCCCACGGCAGCGTCACCCGCTCGGTGAGGCGGAGATCGACCTCGGCGACGCGGGTGATCGGGAACCGGCTGGCCAGCGCAGCCCCGACGCCGTCGTCGGAGCGCCGACTGTGCCAGCTGATCGTGTAGTCCGGACCCAGCAGCGCCTGGGCCTGGTCCCCCTCATCGGTCCAGGCACACTCCTGGAGGGCCACGACATCGGGCGACAGGGCCTCGAGCCGCTCGCGGATGCGCCGACGCCGGAGGGGCCAGTCGGCATGCTCGGGCGACAGCACGTTGAACGTCAGGACGGAGAACTTCCGCATCGGTCACCTCCAGCGTCGGCTAGAGTGAGCTTAACGCGAATATCTTCTCGTTAAGAACGGAGTCGTTCATGGCCGACCACGCCCTGCGCGCAGTCTCGTGGAACATCTGGTGGCGGTTCGGGCCGCGGTGGCGGGACCGTCAGCCCGGGATCCGGGAGACCTTGGCCGGCCTCGATCCGGACGTGGTCGCGTTGCAGGAGGTCTGGGCCGAGACCCGGAACCACCCAGGCCGACGAGCTCGCCGAGGCGCTCGGTATGCACGCGATCTTCGGCTCGCCGTCCTACCCGCCGGCACCCGCCGATTCCCCGGTGGCCGACCACGAAGGGATCGAGCTCGGCATCGCGGTGCTGAGCCGCTGGCCGATCCTGGATCACCAGGTCCTGCCGATGCCGGCCCGGCACCGCGACTTCGATCCGATCACGCTCGTCGTCCGGGTCGACCACCCCGCCGGTCCACTGCCGATCGTCGCCACCTGCTTGGACTACGGCGTCCCCTACACCGACGACCGGATCGCGCAGGGCGACTTCGTCGCCGACGTCGCCACCGACCCCGCCGTCGACGGGCCGTGCCCCGTACTGCTGATGGGAGACCTGAACGCGGCCGCCGACTCGCCGGTGCTGCGCCGGGTGGGCGACGTGCTGACCGACGCCTGGATCGCCGGCGGCGGTGCCGAGGACGCCGTCACCCTGCCGTCGAGCCACCCCTCGGCGCCACTGGAGGCCGGCCCCCAGCTCGTCGACCAACGCATCGACCACATCTTCTTCCGGCCCGGCCGGGAAGACCAGCACGTCCTGGTGGAGGGCGTCCAGCTGGTCGGCGACGCCATCGACGGGGTCTTCCCGTCCGACCACCGCGGCGTCGTGGCCGATCTGCGCTGGCGTGGCTGACACCGCGCTGCGTCGACCCGGTGGCCGGACGGCACGCGTCCGGGAATCGGTTCTCCGCGCCACGGTGGAGGAGCTGGCACAGCACGGCCACGGCGGACTCAGCCTCGACGTGATCGCGGACCGCGCGGGGGTCAACAAGGCGACCCTCTATCGGCGTTGGGGCGGTCGCGACGGGTTGGTGCTCGCCGCGGTGGAGTGGTACGGCATCGAGCAGGCCGACGTGCCGGACACCGGACGGTTCGGCGAGGACCTGCGGCTGTGGGCCCGGTCGATCCAGCGGATGCTCAACGACGCGACGGCGGGGGCGTTGATCCTCGCGGTCTTCACCGGCGACCGGGAGCTCACCCGCCCCCTCCGGCAGCGGTTCTGGCAGTCCCGGCTCGCGCTGGTCCGACCCGTCGTCGAGCGGGCCGTCGAGCGGGCCGAGGTCCCTGCCGACATCGACGTCGACCAGGTCGTCCGGCACCTGGGTGCCCCGCTGTACTACCGGTTCCTGGTGCTGGCCGAACCGGTCGGCACCGCTGCCGCCGACCTGGCCGCCGCGGCGACGGAATGTGCCGCCCGGGCCGGTGTGTTCCGCCGGGTCGGCTAGCCTCCGGGCTGTGCCCTCGGATGCCCTGCCGGCGGGTCGGACGGCGAGCGTCGTGCTGGTGCACGCCGGCGCGGTGGTCGGGGTGCTGCCGCCGGTCCGGTTGGACCTGCCGTGGTGGCCCGAGATGCACGACCTGGTGGCCGCGGTGCGGTCGGAGTTCGGGATCGAGATCACCGTGCTCCGGTTGTTGCAGGCGACCTCCGATCGGATCGCCGGCGGCTCGGTGACCTACCTCGCCGAGACCGGCGCACCCGCCGATCGGCCGGATCACACCCTGGCCGGGGAACCCGCTGGCCGACGACCCCCGCCGGCAACTCTGGGCGCGGCCCGGAGGACCGGCGGAGCTGCTCGCGTGGGCCGACGACCGGCTGGCCGGCCAGGGGCTGACCCGGACCGCTCCTGCGGAGCAGATGCGCAGCTGGAACCTGTCGGCCCTCTGGCGGATCCGGACCGACGGAGGCCTGGTGTGGCTCAAAGCCGTGCCGGACTTCTTCGCCCACGAGGGCGCGGTGATCGACTGGCTCGGCACGCCGGTGGCGCCCCGGCTGATCGACCACGCACCCGGCCGGGTCCTGATCGCGAACATCCCGGGTGCAGCGAACCACGATCTCCAGGACCTGGCCGTACTCCGTCCGATGGTCGCGATGCTGACCTCTCTCCAAGAGCGCGCCGTCGTCGACCTCGACGCCCTGACCGCGGTCGGCGTGCCCGATCGTCGGCTGCCCTCGATGCTGCCGCCGATCGCCCGGGTGGTCGAGGAATGGGGCGATCGACTCGTTCCGGTCGAAGCGGCGCGTCCTCGACGCTGCTCGTCGACGGTCTCCCGCAGCGACTGGGCGCCATCGCCGAGTGCGGCGTGCCGGACACCTTGGTGCACGGGGACTTCCACTCCGGCAACGTCGCCGGCGACCCGGATCACCAGGTGATCTTGGACTGGGGCGACTCGTTCATCGGCCATCCGATGCTGGACGAGCTGGCCTTCTGCGAACCGCTCGCACCACCCGGCCGTCGGGCCGCCCGGGACTGGTTCGTCTCCGACTGGGCCCGGATCGTCCCGGGTTCCGATCCGGCTCGGGCCGCGCGGCTGCTGGCGCCGATGGCGTCGCTGCTCGCCGCCGTGATGTACGCGAACTTCTGTCGTGCGATCGAGCCCGACGAACGGATCTACCACGAGTCCGACGGAGTGGCGATGCTGCGGCTGGCCGCCACCTCCGACGTACGGATCTGACGGCCCGGCCGGCTGCGGATCCGGCAGGATGGCGGCCATGGACTTCGGGTCGTTCCGCGCGGATTTCCTCGCCTTCACCACCGACATCGTCTACTGCACCGTGACGACCGTGAGTCCCGACGGACGGCCCCGGTCCCGGGTGATGCACCCGATCTTCGAGGTGGTCGACGGTGCGCCCCGGGGCTGGGCGCTGACCGACCGGACCCCGCTGAAGGACCGCCACCTCGCGGCCAACCCGTACGTCAGCTGCTGCTACTGGTCGCCGGCGCAGAACACGGTGACGATCGACTGCACGGCGTCCTGGGTCACCGACGACGACACCCTGCGCGAGGCGTGGGAGCTCTTCGCCGACCCGGAGCCGCCCGGCTGGGGTGACCTGTCCGGGTACGGCGACGCCGGCATCCACCATCCCCGGTTCAACCTGCTGCGACTGCAGCCCTATCGGGTCCAGGTCCTGCGCGCGGAGGACCTCGCCGCCGGGAACTACACTCCTCGGCTCTGGCGCGCCGAGCCGTGACGGCCCGGTGCCGCCCGACGGGAACGCGGATGCCCGAGCTCCGTGCTGCTGAAGGCGTGTCTGAACGGCAACCGCCGACCCTCCGAGCACGCCGCACTGCCGGTCGGGCCGGCCGAGCTCGCGCGAGACGCGGTCGCCGTCCGCGCCGCCGGTGCCGGCGCCCTGCACCTGCACGTCAAGGACCACGACGGGGCCGACACGTTGGCGGCCGACCCGACCGCCGCAGTGCTGAGCGCCGTCCGGTCGGCCGCGCCGGGGCTGCCGGTGGGGCTCACGACGGGGGCGTGGGCGGCACCGGATCCGGCGGATCGCCTGGCGTGCGTCGCGAGCTGGTCCGCGCTGCCCGACTTCGCGTCGGTGAACTGGCACGAGGAAGGCGCCGACGAGCTCGCCGAGCTGCTGCTGCGGCTCGGGATCGCAGTCGAGGCGGGCCTGTGGCACGGCGATGCGGTCGCCGCCTGGGGCGGCTCGCGGGTCCGTGATCGCTGCCTGCGCATCCTGATCGAGCTCCCCGACGGTCTGGACGCGCTCCAGACGGCGACGACCGCCGATCTGCTGCTCGCCCGGGTCCGCGACCTGATCGGTACCCGCATCCCGGTCCTGGTGCACGGCGAGGGGAGCAGCGCGTGGCCCGCGGTCCGGTACGCCGGAGCCGAGGGGCTGGACACCCGGATCGGACTGGAGGACGTGCTCCACCGGCCGGACGGGACGAGAGCGGAGGACAACGCCGACCTGGTCACCCAGGCGCGGCGACTCCTCGGCGACGCCGACGGCTGAGGGCCGGGTCGCGGTCAGCCGGTCGCCGGGCGGGCGGACCCGTACACGTGGGTGATGATCGCGTACGCCTCCTCGAGCTTGGCCCACTCGTCGGGATCGGGCCCGTCGTGCACCATCGCCAGCGGGCCCTGATACCCGGCGGACTGCAGGACGCCGAGACTGCGCCGATAGTCGATCTCGTTGATCGCGCCGTCGGCCTCGGTCGACACCTTGGCCTGACACGTCTCGGCCTGTCCGGCGACGGCGGCCAGCTCGTCGTACTTGCCCGGCCCCTTCCAGTTGCCGAGGTCGACCAGGAAGCCGATTCTGCCCTCGGTCCGCGCCAGCAGGTCCGAGACGGCCGCGGCGTCCGGCAGCAGCGCGTGCCAGTTCTCGGTGACCACCCGGATCGTGTCGTGTCGATCAGCCAGTCGCCGCAGCCGGTCGGCACTGGCGCCCAGCGTCTCCGGGCTCGGCGGCTGGCTCCCGGCGGGGACGCGCACCCGCGGTGCCCCGAGCTGCTCGGCGACCGTGATCCAGCCCGAGAGCCAGTCGGCGTGCCGGTCACCGTCGGTCGGGTGACTGAGATCGCCGTCGTCGACGAGGAAGCACTCCAGCTCGACCCCGGACTCGGCGAACGCCGACGTCAGATCGCGGAGGTAGCCGGCGTCGGTGGTCGGCAGGTAGAAGTGGCACAGTTGCACGCTGCGGTAGCCGCGTCGGGCCAGCTCCGCGGGCAGATCGAGCAGCTCCATCCCGTCCCCGCCGCCGGCCGGCAGACCGCCGGACGGCATCGACCCGGCGGCGACGAAGCGGCCGAGCGTGCGGAACAGCGACCAGGAGTGCAGCGCCTTGGCCGGGACCTCCATGGTGGTCTCTGCGGTGGTCTCGGTGGTGGTATCCGTGTCGGTCATCGAGGTCCTCTCGTCCGGGTGAGCTGCCGACTCCGACCGTCTCACGTGGTTCCGGGTGCCGCCGGCCGGGGTGATCCATGACGTCGACGGGCGGCCGGGGGAGAGAACGGCGGTCGGGCGGAGTTCGTCGAACCACCCGCCGTTCGGTTCCGGGTCGACTAGGGTCGCCCAGTGGTCAGATGGTGGCGCGTCCTCGCCGCGGCCGTGGTGCTCGTCGCGACCTCGATCGTGATCGGCCCGTCGGCCTCCGCCACCGGCACCGTCGGCTGGTTGCACACCGACCGGGGGACCATCAAGACCGCCGCCGGGCGCCCGTACGTGATCAAGGCCGTGGCCTGGTTCGGGATGGAGACACCGAACTGCGCCCCGCACGGACTGTGGCAGATCGGTCTCGACGACGGGTTGGCCCAGATCGCGTCGTTCGGCTTCAACACCGTCCGGCTGCCGTTCTCCAACGAGTGCCTGCGGGCCTCGGCCACGACCGGCATCGACGCGCACCTCAATCCCGAACTGGCCGGGTTGCCGCCGCTGGACGTGATGGACCAGGTGGTGGCGCGGGCCCGGGCGCACGGGCTCTCGATCATCTTGGACCGCCATCGGCCGGATTCCGGCGCCCAGTCGCCGCTCTGGTACACCGCCACAGTCCCGGAGTCCCGGTGGATCGCCGACTGGCGTTCGCTGGCGCGCCGGTACGCCGACGACCCGACGGTGATCGGGGTTGACCTGCACAACGAGCCGCACGGCGAGGCCTGCTGGGGATGCGGGGACGCGAGTCGTGACTGGGCGGCCGCCGCCGGTCGGGCCGGCGACGCGGTGCTGGCCGAGAACCCGCGGTTGCTGGTCATCGTGGAGGGCGTCGAACACCAGGGCCCGCCGGGGACGGGCCGGTCGACCTGGTGGGGTGGCGGCCTCGCCGACGCGAGCCGGCACCCCGTCCGGCTCTCGGTGGCGGATCGGCTGGTCTACTCACCGCACGACTACCCGTCCTCGATCTTCCCGCAACCGTGGTTCTCCGATCCGACCTATCCGACCAATCTGACGGCGCAGTGGCGCGCCGACTGGGGATACCTGGTCGAGGACGGGATCGCCCCGGTGCTGCTCGGCGAGTTCGGAACCCGGCTGCAGACGGTGTCGGACCGACAGTGGCTCGCGGCCCTGGTCGAATACCTCGACCGGACCGGGGCGAGCTTCGCCTACTGGTCCTTCAACCCCAACAGCGGGGACACCGGCGGGCTCGTCGGCGACGACTGGACGACACCCCAGCGGGCCAAGCTGGAGGCGCTCCGACCGTTGCTCGGCGCGGCGCCGCCGCCCGCACCTTCCTCGACGCCCAGTCCGTCCGCCAGTCCGTCCTCCGGTCCGTCCGCCAGCGCGTCGCCCAGACCGTCGTCCAGCCCCTCGCCCAGGCCGTCGTCCACGCCCTTTCCGGCCGCCCCAGGGCCGCACGACCTGGCTGCGGCCTGGCGGGTCACCTCCGCCTGGTCCGGCGGTTACGTCGCGGAGATCACGCTCCGCTCCGACGCCGGGCGCAGCGGTTGGACGATCGACTACGCCGACCCCGCGGCCGGTGCGGTGGTCAACGCCTGGGGCATGGCCTGCGAAGTCGCCGGCGGCCGGATCCGGTGCGTCGGACGCGACTGGGGCGCCGAGGTCCCGCCGGCCGGACAACTGGTGGTGGGACTCCAGGTCGCCACGGGCGGAGAACCGCCCGTCGACCCGGTCCTGGACGTGCGCTGATCGGCGGTGGCGGAACGGGCCGTCGGCCCTGGGCGATGAGAACTGACGGCCAAGAGGGTCACATCCAGCAGAACCGCAGTATGTGCGAGATGGAGGACCCCATGACAGCGATCAAGATCGGCGTGCACCTGCCGGTGGCCGGCTCAGCCGCGACGCCAGCGGCGCTCACGACCGTGGCCCGGGAGGCGGAGCGGGTCGGACTGGATTCGGTGTGGTCCTGGGAGCGGCTGATGCGCCCGACCGTCCCGATCGCCCTGGGTGGGGCGGGCGGACCGGTGATGCAGGCGCCCGAGAACTTCGGCCGCGTCTACGACCCGCTCGAGACCCTCAGCTACGTCGCCGCCGTCACGGAGCGGATCAGCATCGGGACGAGTGTGCTCGATGCGTTGTTCCAGAGCCCGGTGGTGCTCGCCCGCCGACTGGCGACGATCGACGTGCTCAGCGGCGGGAGGTTGATCGCCGGCGTCGGTCAGGGCTGGATGGAGCAGGAGTTCGTCGCCGCCGGCGTGCCGATGAGCCGTCGAGGGGCTGGGTTCGAGGAGCACATCTCCGCGATGCGAGCGGTCTGGGGCCCCGACCCGGTGAGTTTCGACGGGCGCTTCTACCAGATCCCGGAGTCCGAGATCGGGCCCAAGCCGTCCCGACCCGGTGGTCCGGCCCTGGTGCTCGGCGCCGGCGCGCCGGCCGCCGTCGAACGGGCTGCGCGGCTCGGCGCCGGGCTCACCCTGGTGATCTTCGACTGGGACGCCGTGCGCGACACGGTGCAGACCTTCCGGCGTGCCGCCGAGGCAGCCGGTCACGATCCGGCGTCGCTGCCGATCCTGCTGCAGGTGAACGGGAACGTCACGGAGTCCCCGCTCGAGGAACGGGGACCGTTGCTGGGCTCGCCGGACCAGGTGGCGGCCGATCTGGATCGAGCCGCCGAGCTCGGCGTCGAGCACGTCTACTGGAACACCGCCGACGGTGACCCGCTCGCCCAGCTGCCGCTGTTGGCGCAGCTGCGCCGCTGAGCCCGGCCGGGCTGCACGTCCAGCCACTGAGGGCCCCAGCTGCCGCCACGGCGACCAGCGATCGGCGACTCAGCTGCGCTTTCTCGAGCTCGTCACCGGCTCCACCCCCGCTTGGTGAACGCCCTCGGGGTCATCGGAGTGCCGTCGGATCAACCGGGGTGCCGGCCTCCGGCTCGATCGTCGAGTTTGCCGAGCAGTGCCGCCAGCTCGGCTCGCTCGCCCGCGGTCAGGGCGGCGAAGTGCTCGGCACTGGCCGCGCCGCGCGCGACCCCGACCTCGTCGAGGACCCGCCGCCCGTCGGCGGTGAGGGTCACGCAGATCGCTCGCCGATCGACCGGGTCCGGGATCCGAGCGACGAGCGCGCGGGCCTCGAGGGCGTCGACCACCTCCGTGGCGGACCGCGGCGCGATCCGCAGTCGCTCGGCGATCGCGCCGAGCCGCGGCTCCGCCAGATCGCCGACGACCTGAAGGGCCCGCACGTGGTGCGGGGTGAGATCCCAGCCCCCCAACGCGGCCGCCCAGCGCCGTCGCAGGCTCCGGGTCGCCCGCATCAGCAGCTCGTCGAGGTCGAGGTCGGACGCGGACGTGGCCATGGTTCGAGGGTACCGCATTTGAGAGGCTGCCAGATTGTGTGGTAACCTCAGTATATGACGCCGCCGCGATGACGCCGTTAGAAGAATCGAGGTCCACCTTGGACGACCACACCACCTTGTCAGCCAGTCCACCCAGCGCCGGCGAACGATCCGGCGAACGATCCGGCCGGGGTGCGGGTCCCCGTCGCATCGATCCCGCCGATGCCGCCCAGCTCGCCGAGTCCCCGGTCTCCTGGCGACGCGTGGCGTCCCTCTTCAGCACCTACCGCTGGCACGTGCTGGCGGTGATGGCGTTGTTGATCATCTCCTCGCTCGTCGGCCTGGCCACCCCCTTCCTCACCCGCAGCGCCATCGACGACGCCTTGCCCACCGGGGATCTGAGGCTGCTCGGCCTCCTGGCGGGCGGGATGATCGCCGTGGCCGTGATCACCGCCGTGCTGGGCGTCCTGCAGACCTGGATCTCCACGCTGGTGGGGCAACGGGTCATGCACGCCCTCCGGACGAGCGTGTTCAGTCACCTGCAACGCCAGTCGCTGGCCTTCTTCACCCGGACGAAGGGCGGCGAGATCCAGTCCCGGCTGACCAACGACGTGAACGCGATGCAGTCGGTCGTGACCAACACGGCCACCTCCATCGCCACCAACGTCACCACTGTCGTCGCGACGGCGATCGCCATGGCCGCCCTCAGCTGGCGGCTCTCGCTGCTGTCCCTGATCGTGTTGCCCCCGGCGATCTGGCTGACCCGCCGGGTGGCCCTGCTCCGCCGGGAGGTGACGGCGCGGCAGCAGCGACAGCTGGCCACGATGCTGTCCCAGGTCGACGAGGCGCTCACCGTGAGCGGCGTCCGGTTGACCAAGACCATGGGAGCCGGTTCACAGCTCTCCGACCGGTTCGCCACGACATCGGCCGAGCTCGTCGAGCTCGAGATCAACGCTCAGCTCGCCGGTCGGTGGCGGATGGCCACGATGGGCGTCATCTTCGCGATCATCCCCGCGGTGCTCTACCTGGCCGCCGGATTCCCGGCCACCTCGGACGGCATGACGATCGGCACCCTCGTCGCCTTCGTCGCGCTCCAGTCCGCCGTTTTCCGCCCCATCATGGGACTTCTCAACACCGGGGTCCAGCTGGTCAGCTCGATGGCTCTGTTCAGCCGGATCTTCGGCTACCTCGACCTGGACGTCGACGTCGCCGAGGCCACCCGACCCGTGCCGATCGACCCGCGGCGGGTCAGCGGTGAGCTGAGCATCGAGGACGTCAGCTTCCGGCACCCGGGCGCCGAAGCGCCGGCGGTCGACTCGGTGTCCCTCACCGTTCCCGCGGGCCGGACGCTGGCACTGGTGGGACCGACCGGATCCGGGAAGAGCACCCTGGCCGGTCTGATCGCACGGCTGGCCGACCCGACCGCGGGCCGGGTCAGGATCGACGGCATCGACGTCCGTGACCTCGCCGCAGCCGACCTGGCCGCCGTCGTCGGTGTCGTCTCGCAGGAGACCTATCTACTGCACGCCTCGATCGCGGAGAACCTCCGCTTCGCCAAACCCGACGCCACCGACGAGGAGCTGTGGCGCGCGCTCGAGGTCGCCCAGGTCGACGACCTGGTGGCAGGGCTCCCGCGCGGACTGGACACGGTCGTGGGTGCCCGCGGCCAACGCTTCTCCGGTGGCGAGCAGCAGCGGCTGGCGATCGCCCGCACGGTCCTGCGGGACCCCCGGATCCTGGTGCTGGACGAGGCCACCAGCGCGCTGGACAACGACACCGAGCGCGAGCTGCAGTCCGCCCTCGACGCCCTCGCGGCGGGACGCACCACGATCACGATCGCGCACCGGCTCAGCACCGTCCGGGACGCGGACGCCATCGCCGTGCTGGACCGGGGCCGGGTCACCGAGCTGGGCTCCCACGCCGAGCTGATGGCAGCGGGTGGGAGCTACGCCCGGTTGGCGGCGGTCGACGAACCCGCCCCGGGCAGCTCGGTGTTCGTGGCCGCGTGACCGCCTCCTCGGGCGCCGGAGAGAATGATCATCGGCCGGCCGACCGGTCCCACCCGAGACCGGAGGATCCTCCCGTGCCTGCCATCTACACCGCCACCGCCACCGCCACCGGCGACGGCCGCAACGGCCACACCCGCTCATCGGACGGCCGCGTCGACCTCGGTCTGGCCGTGCCCGTGGAGATGGGTGGAAGCGGCGACGGAGCCAATCCCGAGCAGCTGTTCGCCGCCGGCTATGCGGCCTGCTTCCACAGCGCGATCAAGGCGGTGGCGCGCAAGCAGCAGGTCAAGATCACCGACTCCGCCGTCACCGCCGACGTGAGCTTGGAACCCAACGACACGGGCGGCCTCGGCCTCGCCGTCGCGCTGCACGTCGAGCTCGGGGGAGTCGACGAGCGGACCGCGAACGACATCGTCGCCGGCGCCCACCAGCTGTGTCCGTACTCGAACGCGATCCGCGGCAACGTGGCGGTGGAGCTCGACACCATCACCGGCTGATCGCGGCCGAGGTGTCGAGCCGGGCACCGGCGACGACGCACCCCGCCACCCGCCCGGTCGGTCGACCGACCCGTCTCAACTCGGCCCGACCCGCCTCAACTCGGCCCGATCTGGCCCAGCAGGTGGTCGCGACGAGCCAGCAGCACCTCGACCGGGGCCGACGCGGTCCGCGCACCCGGCACCGCCCGACGTAGTTCGGCGTGGACCTCGGCGTGGCCCCGACCGCTGCGGGCGGCCACGCGGGCGACCAAGCCGTTGATGTCCTTGCGCAAGGACGCGGCCTCGCGCCATGTCGCGGGCGGTCGATCGGCATCCGCCCCACTCCCGCGGTCGGCCGGTGCACCCGAGCTGCGGCGACGGAGCTCTTGATCCCGGGATGCCAGCAGGGCCGCGGTCTGCTCGGGACTCAGCAGACCCGGCAGCCCGAGGAAGTCGTCCTCGCCCGTCGCACCGCCGGCGTCACTCGCCAGGATCGCTCGTCCGGCGTGCAGCACGTGACCGAACGCCGCCTGAGCGTCCAGCGGGGTGAACTCGCCCGCCGTACCGGCTTCGTCGAGCGTCTCGACGGCCTCGAGCGGGGCGTCGAGATCGTCGCCGGCCGAGCCGGCGACCCGGACCACGTGGTCGCGCTGTTCCTCCATGGCGGCCGCGAGCGCCAGCAGGGGACGGACCGCGGGCAGGAAGACCGTGGCCGTCTCGCTCCTGCTGCGGGCCCGGACGACGCGACCCACGGCCTGGGCGAAGAACAACGGCGTCCGATAGGAGGTGAGGAAGCCGAGCACGGCAGCGCGCGGGATGTCGACCCCCTCGGAGACCATCCGGACGCAGACCGCGAGCCGGGCACTGCCGCGCTCGAACTCGTGGATCTTCCGGCTCGCCGACGGATCGTCGCTGAGGATGAGCACCGGCTTGTGCCCGGTCACCCGGCGGACGATCTCGGCATAGGCCCGGGCGGTGTCCTGATCCGTCGCCAGCAGCAGACCGCCGGCGTCGGTCATCCCGTTGTTCCGCAGGTGGCTGACCCGGTCGTCGATCGCCGCGATGACGTGCGGTACCCATTCGCCGGCCGGATCGAGCGCGGTCCGCCAGGCCGCGTCCTCGACCGCCCGGCTCGAGTCCTCGCCCAGCTCGGCCGCGAGCACCTCGCCGGCGGAGTTCAGCCACCGGCTGACCCCGGCGTACGCGGCGAAGACGACCGGGCGGACGACGTGGTCGGCGAGCGCCTCGCGGTACCCGTAGCTGTAGTCCGCCTCGCTCATCACCTCGCCGGGACCGGCGTCGCGGTAGGTCACGAACGGGATCCGCTCGTTCGGATTGGTCCGGAACGGGGTGCCGGTGAGCGACAGCCGGCGCCGAGCCGGGTCGAAGGCCTCGTAGACCGCGTCGCCCCAGGAGAGCGAGTCACCCGCGTGATGGATCTCGTCGAGGATGACCAGAGTCTGCTTCGCCTCGGTCCGGCGGCGGTGCACGAGCGGCTTGGCCGCCACCTGCGCGTAGGTCGTGACGTATCCGTGCGAACCGTCTCGGACCCGCCCCCCGACGTTGCCGACGTCGGGATCCAGGATCAGACCCAGCCCGGCGGCCGCATCGGCCCACTGGGTGCGGAGGTGGTCGGTGGGGGCGACGACGATGATCCGGTCGACGACCCGGGCCGCCCGCAACCGGGTGGCGAGCGTGAGGCCGAACGTCGTCTTGCCGGAACCGGGGGTGGCCGTCACGAGGAAGTCGGTGGGGGAGGAGGCCTCGTACTTCTCGATGGCCTCGGCCTGCCAGGCGCGCAGCGGCATCGGTTCGGTCGTCAAGTGCGGCACCACAATCTCGGGTCGGCGGGGATCTCGGTCGGCGGGCGGAGCGTCCGAGTCTGCCAAACTCGGGCCGGACCGTCGCGCAGACCTGCCGTTCCCGATCAGCCGCGGTCGCCGGGGACGACCTCCTCGACCGCGGTGGTGGCCGTTGGTCCCTGCTCCGACGACCCACCGGCCGTCACTCCGGCTCCGGCTGCGGCTCCGGGGTCGAGCCGGGGACCACGTCATCGTGGTCCCCGGGTTCGACGAGTCCCCACAGGTCGGCCGCCGTCGGCGGCAGCTCCGGCCCGAAGGCGTCGGTCACGGTGCTGCTCAGACCCGCGCGCTGCGGCGCTGCACGGCGCCCCAGATCAACAGCACGATGATGGCCCCGATGATCGAGCCGATGATGCCGGCCGGCTGCAGGAAGCCGCTGCCGGCGTCCCGGCCGAAGAGCAGGTAGCCCAGGAAACCGCCGACGAACGACCCGATGATGCCGAGGACGATCGTCATCACGATCGACATGTTCTGCTTCCCCGGGACGACGAGCCGGGCCACCGCGCCGGCGATCAGGCCGATGATGATGATGCTGACGATGAGTCCGATCATGTTCTGAAGACCTCCATCTGATCGACTACGTCTGCGACGTAGTCCGACCCCGTCGAGGGTCGGCGGACAGGCGTCCACATCTAGAAATGTGCCACCCCCAGGGCGTAGGCACTACACCCCTTAGGGGGTTTCCGGCGACACTGCGCCGCCCGGCCCAGCAGTGCTCGACGACGCCGGGACCGACGGGCGGGTGCCCTCTCGACCTCGGCCCGGTCGTGCCGATCCACGCCCGCTGCGCCGCGGTACGACGGCGGCCAGCAGGCCCAGCAGCGCCAGTCCGGCGGCACCGGCGAAGGCGAGTCGGATCCCGTCGACGGCACCGGCCGGGATCGAGGCGATCCCGGTGAGCAGTGCGAGTCCCACCGCCGTGCCGAGCTGGCCGCCGGCGGTCACCAGGCCACCGAGGGTGCCGGCCGCCTCCGGGGCCCGCTCACCGGCGAGGGCGAGGAAACCGATCTGGCCGATGTTGGCACCCGCCCCGTACACCACGAAGGCCGGCGCGAAGGGCAGCCAGAGGTTGCTCTGGTCGGAGAGGGGGAGCAGCAGACCCAGACCGAGCGCCACCGCGGCCAGCCCGATCACGGCGCAAGCGACGGATCCGAGCCGGCGGTGGACGGCGCCGCCGATCACCGAGCCGGCGAGCAGGCCGATGTTGCACGGCAGAAATCCCAACCCGACGAGGAACGGATCCAGTCGGAGCTGGTCCTGGGCGAACAGGCTGTAGAAGAAGATCGGGGTGTTGATCGCCGCGCCGTGGAGGACGGCGATCGCGACGGGTTGCAGATGCCACCAGTTCCTCAGCCGCCGCGGCACGATCGGCTCCCTCGAGCGCAGTTCGTGTCGGCACCAGGCGAGGACCAGCACCGCCGCCACGCCGACCGAGGCCACGGTGAGGAGCCGATCCTGCGTCGACTGCGCCACCGTCATGGTGAGGATCACGGCGGCCGCCGCCATGCTGGTGAGGATGCCGCCGAGCGGACGCACGGTCGCCGAGGGCGTCGACGCCCGGAACGACCTGAACGCGACCCGGGAGCCGAGGGCCGTGGCCAGCGCGGGTAGGGCCACCAGTAACAACACCGGCCGCCAACCCAGCCAACCGGCGACCGCACCGCCGGCGACGACGGCGATCACGCCGCCGACCCCGCCGGCAGCGTTCCACCAGACGAGGGCCCGCCGTCGGCTCGGTTCGTCGTCGAAGGCCTGCCGCAGCAGCGCCACCATCGCCGGGGTGTAGACGGCCATGGCTGCGCCCTGCAGGATCCGGGCGGACAGCAGGATCGGGAAGCTCGGTGCCACCAGCGCCAGCATCGCGAACACGGCCAACGCGGCGGCGCCCCAGCCGAGGGTCCGACCTGGACCGAAGCGGTCCGCGAGTCGGCCCGCCACGGGCAGCAGACCGCCGTAGCTGAGGGCCACGGCGCTGACCAGCCAGGACAACGCGGCCGGGTCGACCTGGAGGTCCTGTCCGATCGCGGGCAACACGATGGCCGTCGACTGGAACGCGGCCACGACGCAGAACTGCCCGAGTGCGAGCACCGCCGCCTTCATGCCGACCGAAGTGGTGTCAGGCATCACCGACGATCACCGCCTGACCCGAGTCGAGCAGCTGCGGGTGGTCGGTGGACGCACCAGGACTGCCGGGGGCGGTGGCGGCGACCACGGTGCCGGACACGACCTCGTCGAGCCGGATCGGGTCGTCGGACAGATTGGCGACGACGGTCAGGTCGCCGTCGGGATGGGTTCGGCGGAAGCACAGCACCTGATCCGGAACGGAATCCACGAAGTGCTGGTCACCCTGCCGGAGCGCGCCGTGGCTCCGGCGCAGCTGCAGCAGCCGCCGGACGAGGTTCACGGTGGAGCCTGCGTCGGATCGCTGCTCGGCCACGGTGTCGGCCGCCGCCGGCTCGGCGACCGGCAGCCACGGTCGGGTGTCGGGTGCGGTGAACCCGGCTCCCGGTACCGCGGCCCAGGGCATCGGCGCCCGAGCGCCGTCGCGAGATCCGCTCTGCCACAGGTCCTGGCTGTCGGCAGGAGCGACGACGCTGTCGGCCAGTCCCAGCTCGTCGCCGTAGTAGAGGAACGGGGTACCGCGCAGGGTCAGCAGGATCAGCAGCGCGGTCCGGACGCGCTCCCCGAGACGGCCGACCCGCGGGCTGTCGTGGTTGCCGAGGCAGTAGGTCGGCCAGGCTGCGCCGCTCCGACAGGCCTTGTCGTACTGCTCGATGAACTGGCGCCAGGTGCGGGCGTCGAGCTCGAGGAAGGTGAGGCGGAAGTTCAGCGGCAGGTCGAGGATCCCGGCCGCGCCCCAGGCGGCGAGGCTGGGTACCGGGGCGTGGTAGATCAACTCCCCGATCAGCACCTGCTCGGCCGGCCGGTGCAGCCGGCCGCGCAGCTCGCGCACATAGTCCATCGACTCGGGGCGATTGAGCTGGTGCCGGGCCCGCGCCACCGCGTCCCGGGCGCTGAGGCCGGGGTGCTCCGGCTCGTCGGTCAGCTCCGGGTCCTTGGCCAGGAAGTCGACCATGTCCAGGCGGAAACCGTCAACGCCGCGTCGACTCCAGAAGTCCACGACGTCACCGACGGCCGCTCGCACCTGGGGGTTCGCCCAGTTCAGCTCGGGTTGGTACCGGGAGAAGTTCGCCAGGTACCACTCCTGGGTCGGTTCGTCGAAGACCCACGCACCACCGGGTTCCGGGTCGACCTGGCCCCGCCAGTTGTTCGGCGGGCCACCGTCGGAGCGGCCCGGCCGCCACCAGTACCAGTCCCGTTTGGCGGCTGTGCGGGAGCTCCTCGACTCGAGGAACCAGGGATGTTCGGCGGAGGTGTGGTTCGGCACCAGATCCACGATCACCTTGATGTCCAGCCGATGAGCCGCGGCGAGGAGATCGTCGAAGTCGGCCAGCCGACCGTGCCGGGGGTCGACCGCGCAGTAGTCGGTGATGTCGTAGCCGAGGTCGTGCTGGGAGCTCTCGAAGAAGGGCGTGATCCAGATGGCGTCGATGCCCAACCAGGTCAGGTACTCCAGGCGATCCCGCACGCCGACCAGGTCTCCGATCCCATCCGCGTCGCTGTCGGCGAACGACCGGATGTAGATCTGGTAGACGACGGCGTCGCGCCACCACGGACGACTCATTCCCGCTCCTCAGGGTTGCTACTGCTGATCAAGGTTTAGACAGTAGCAACCAGCAATGACAGAACTCCACGCACTTCGGCTGGGACCACGGACCCGACTGGTAAAGTCGCTCGCAGTGGAAGCTCATCTGTCAGGTCCTGTCGGTCCGCCGCGGCCGCTCGCCGTGGTGGCGGGACAGCTCGCGCTCGACTTCGCCAACACCGTCGACGATCCCGACGGTCCGCACCGCTGGGATCACGTCGCGACCTATCGCGACCTGTTGACCTGGTTGCATGCAGCCGACGTGATCTCGAGCTCGGTCCGGCGGAGCCTGCTGCAGCGGGCCGGGGCCCACCCGCGGGCGGCTGAGAACGTGGTCCAGCGGGCCGCGGCTCTCCGAGCGGCTCTGCAGGCCCTGTTCACGGCCGTGGCCGGTGACGAGGACGGGACCGAGGGCTGGAAGCTGCTCGAGCCCTTCGTGGCGACCGCACTGCGGCACGCGACCCTCAGCCGGTTCCCGACGGCGCCCGAGGCGGCGGAGGTCTTGATCTGGCCACTGGCCGAGGACCTGGAGGCCCCGCTGTGGCCGGTGGCCGACAGTGCCTACCAGTTGCTGCGCGGCCCGGATCTGGGGCTGGTCAAGCGGTGCCACAACTGCCCGTGGCTCTTCGTGGACAAGTCGAAGAACCACAGTCGCCGCTGGTGCTCGATGGCCGACTGCGGGACCGCGGTCAAGATCAGCCGCGGCACCACGGCTCGCCGCCGGCGTCGAGCCGGCACCGAACGTTGAGGTCGACGGTTCCGGACCGCCGAGCCCAGCCGAACCGCCGCAGGTGTGGCGTCACCCCCGCGTCGCACAGAGGATGCGGCGATGGATCTCGGCGGCGACGGCTCCGGCATCCAGGTCGGTGACCACCCGGTGAGGGCCGCCCGGATCGGGTCGCAGTGCGGTCCGCCCCTCGGCGTCCACCTCGACGACCCCCACCGCGAACTCGAAGAGCTCGGGCCGAAGTGCAGCCAGCACTGCCACCGCGTCGTGCGGGCTGTCCGGTCGCCCCAGCCAGCTACGGAATCGCCTGATCTCCTCGACCAACACGGTGCCGAACGCCCCGGCGGCGGCCAGTTCGGCGATCTGATCATCGCTGAGCACGACCCGCTCCGTCTGCTCGATGCCGGTGACCGTGGCCCGGATCGCGGAACCGAACACGGCCTGGGCGGCGGTCACGTCCGACAACAGATTGTGCTCGGGCTGGGCCGAGCCGAAGTCGCCGGCCATCAGGATCAGCTCGGTGATGCGGTGCGGTCCGGTGATTGCCGCCGCGACGTTCGTCAACGGGCCGATCGCGGCGATCACCTCGGAACGGCGCAGGATCTCGACCGCATCGAGAGCTGCGTCGAAGGGCTCGGCCGCGAGATCGGGCATCGAGGCACCCTCGTGGCCGGCCCACCACACGGGACGGCCGGACATCGGCTGCCCGAGGCCCGCCGCGATCGGTGGGCGCTCCTGCTCGAGCAACGCGTACGCCCGCGAGACCATCCGCGCCCGGAGCTCGGTGTCGCCGTACACGGTGGTGATGGAGGCCAGGAAGCACTCCGGCGAGCCGAGCAGCAGGGCCAGCGCTTCCAGGTCGTCGACATCGGTTCCGATGTCGGTATCGAGGCAGAGCGTGATCATCTTCGTCACTGTGCGACATCCGGGCGCACCTGTCAACCACTGAAACGAGTATTGGTGGTAGCAGGGGCGGCGGGACGCCGGCTTCAGCGACTGGCCCAGAGCAACCCGCGCTCGATCACGGTCCGTACGCTCGGGTGGTCGAGGACGTCCAGGCTGTGACCGGGGGTGGCGACGAAGATCCGCCCCTCGCCCCATGAGCGGGTCCAGATCGCCGGTGAGGTGACCTCACGATGCCACGGGTCCCCGGGCCGGACCCGCTGCGTGGTGGTCGCGAGGACGTCCACGTAATCGTCCGACAGTACCCAGTACTGCTCGGTGAACAGCTCGAAGTCGTCCAGACCGGCCACGATCGGGTGCTCGGCCGCGCTCGCGACGATGTTCACCGTGTAGGTGTTGAAATTGTCCCGTTCCGCGTCACCCTCGCGCTCGTGCGGCTCGCGAGCCGGGTGGCACGCGAACTGGCCACCGACCAGGTGCAGGTAGTCCGACGTGTTCCGGAACGAATCGGCGATGCCGCCGTGCCAGCCGGCGAACCCGGTGCCGGCGGCGATCGCCGCGCGGAGCCCGGCCACGGCCTCGTTGCTGGCCGTCCCCATCGTGTAGCACTGCACCACGAGATCGAGCTCGGACATGCGCTGCGCATCGGCGTACACCTCCGGCGTGTCGGAGACGGTCACCTCGAAACCGTTGTCGCGCAGGTACGGGATGAACCTGTCGGTGGCCTCGATCGGAACGTGACCGTCCCAGCCGCCGCGGACGACCAGGGCGGAGCGGGTGGCCTGAAGATCGTTCCGCGCGGTCATGGTCGGGTCCAGGTCGAGTCGTGCCCGGCGCTGCGTTCGATCGCGTCGAGGACCCGCTGCACCGCCAACGCGTCGGCGAAGGAGGGCTCTGGCTGCTCACCCGCGGCCAGCGCCTCGATCAGGTCGACCACCTGGTGGGTGAAGGCGTGCTCGTAGCCGAGACCGTGACCCGGTGGCCACCACGACGCGGTGTAGGGGTGATCGGGTTCGGTGACCACGATCCTGCTGAAACCCTGCGTCGGGTGGTCGACGGCGCCGTCGAAGAAGTGCAGCACGTTCATGTCCTCGAAGTCGAAGGCCAGGGCCGCGGTGCTGCCGTTCAGCTCGATCCGGATCGCGTTCTTGCGGCCGAGGGCGAAGCGGGTGGCCTCGAACGAGCCGAGCGCCCCACCGCTGAAGCGCGCCAGGAACAGTGCCGCGTCGTCGACGGTGACCGGTCCGCGTTCGGTTCCGCCGGGGGCCGACCCCAGGCCCTGCCCGGTGCCGCTACCGACCGGGCGCTCCGTCACGAAGGTGTGCAGGAGGGCGGAGACGCCGTCGATCGACTGCCCCGTCAGCCACTGGGCCGCGTCGATGACGTGGGCCCCGATGTCACCCAGGGCACCGGATCCGGCGCGCTCCTTGTCCAGCCGCCAGGTCAGCGGGGCGTCGGCGTCGGAGAGCCAGTCCTGCAGGTAGACCGCACGCACGTGCCGGATCTCGCCCAACCGACCGTCGGCCACCAACCGGCGCGCCAGTGTCAGGGCGGGCACCCGGCGGTAGCTGAACCCGCACATCGCGCGGACGCCGTGCGTGGCGGCGGCCTCGGCCGCGGCCGTCATCTCGACGGCGTCGGCGACCGTGTTGGCCAATGGTTTCTCGCACAGCACGTGCTTGCCGGCCCGGAGGGCCGCGATGGCGATCTCGGCGTGGGTGTCGCCCGGCGTGCAGATGTCGACCAGGTCGACGTCGTCGCGCTCGATCACCGCTCGCCAGTCGGTGCTGGACTCCCGCCAGCCGAAGCGCTCCGCCACGGCCGCGGTCCGGGCGGCGTCGCGGCCCGCCACCACCTGCCGTACCGGAAGCAACGGGAGATCGAAGAAGCGCGGGGCCGTCGACCACGCGTGGGAGTGCGCGGCCCCCATGAACGCGTGCCCGATCATCGCGACCCGTAGTTCGGACGTTGCTGGTCATCGTCGCTCCCGCTCTGCTCGGTGTCCCGCCGCGGTGACCACGGCCTTGACGAATCCTTCCGGCTTGGCCACGGCCGTGGCGAACGCCTCGCCGATGTGGTCCAGGTCGAACCGGTGCGTGATCAGCGGCGCGAGATCCAGCTGCCGGGTCTGCAGCAGGGCGATGCCGGCCGTCATCCCGCGTGCGATCACCGCCGGATCGCGGAAGTGGGCGTTCCGGAGGTCGAAGGCCATCCAGTTCCAGTGACCCAGCGGTACGGCGCGGGGCCGGCCCTGGTGGAAGCCGACGAGGACCAGCTTCCCACTCATCCGGGTGACCTCGCCGAGCACGTCGAGCGCGCCTTGGGAGCCGGTCACCTCGAACGTGATGTCGGCGCCGCGCCCGCCGGTCGCGGCGCCGACCACCTCGGTGAGCGACTCCTCGGCAAGGCAGACGGTGCGGGTCGCACCAGCCCGCAGCGCGAGTCGCAGCGCATCGGGTCGGTGGTCGGCGACGATGATCGACCGCGGACCGCGGAGCCGCACCAGCTGGGTGACCAGCAGGCCCATGAATCCCGCGCCGAGGACCACCACCGAGTCGGCGAGCCGGACCTCGGCCAGGTCGACGGCGTTGGTGGCGCAGGCGATCGGTTCGACCAGCCCCTGCTCGGTCGGCAGGTGCGCGGGCATCGGCCGGCAGTCGGTCTCGGCCACGACGACGAAGTCCGCGTAGCCGTGCCCGGCGGTCCAGACCGCGACCCGATCGGAGACGGCGCCATGGCATCCGGGTCCGACCGCAACCACGGTGCCGGCCACCTCGTGCCCGATCCGGGCCGGGTAGCCGGCGTCGGAGTGGCCGAGCCACAGATCGAGCTCGGAGGCGCAGACGCCGCAGACGTCGACGGCGACGAGGAGCTCGCCCGGACCCGGGGACGGTGTCGGCGCCTCGAGCACGACGAAATCCTGAGGGCCGCGCAACTCGGCGATCCGCATGGTGTCGGGGATCGGCTGGGCGGCGCTCATGCGGATCGCAGGACCACGATCGCGTACACCCCGACCTCCGGCAACCGGACCCGGAGCCGGCCTGCCACCTGCTCGACGGGGACCACCACCGGGGGAGCGTCGGGGCGCACCAGCTCGGCCTGCACGACGCCCGAGGAGCCGGCGAGCCGCACGTCGAGCACCATCTCGTCCACCCGGCTGACCGCTCCCGCCTCGTCGTCGTAGTCGTAGTTGATCAGGTGGCAGGCCACGCCGGACCCGTCGGCCAGCCGCTGGAGGTTGACCGCGACGTCGGCCGTGCTGACCACCTGGGGCCCGGCGGGCTGCAGCGCGACGACGTCATCCAGGGCGGCCGAGCTGACGTTGCGGTGGGACACCAGCCGGCCCGCCTCGGCCGGATCGAGATTGCGGGCCGGTTGCTCGGTGGCCACCACCCGGCCACCGCCGTCGGCGAAGCTGACGAGGGCATCGACCTGCCGGGAGGTCAGCCACCAGCAGCCGGGCAGCACCACCGTCGCGTACCGAGCGAGGTCGGACGGCAGCAGTCGGTCCTCGGCCAGCTCACCGTCGGGGAGCAGCACCACGTCGAAGGGGACCGAGGCCCGGCTGAGGGCCTCGGTGACGGCCCGGTACGGAACGACCACGCTGGTGTCGCGGGCGTTGGTCAGGTTGTCGCCCGCGTCGGCCTGCGCCACCAGGTCGCGCATGCTGGGCACGCTGTAGACGACAGCCACCTCGTTGGCGCTGGTCTTGGAACGCAGCCGGTCGGTGTCGGCCAGGAAGTCCTGCACCCCGACGAGCAGGTCGTGCGGCGCCCAGAACGAGTCCTGCAGGGTCGCGCCGAGCCAGGAACCGTACGGCACGGTCATGTTGGCGCCGAACGCGGCGGCCTCGAACAGACTCAGCCGCATCCGGTCGTGACCCCGGCCGGCGGCCAGGTCCTCGACGAGCTCGGGCACCACCCCGCCGTACGGGTTCTCCACCACGATCACGTCGGGACTGCCGACCAGCCGGGCGAACGCGTCGGCATAGCGGAACCACTCCGGCTGGCGGTAGGTGGTGTTCCGCATCTCGGTGATGATCATGTCGACGTGGTCGGCCAGCGGCAGGTACTGGGGGTCGAGATTGAAGAAGTTGCCCGAGACCAGCACCTCGCGGCCCCGGCTGCGGGCGTAGTTCCGCGCGTAGTCGGCCAGCTCGGCGAAGTAGCGGGCGATGGCGCCGCACTGGAAGGCGTAGTAGTGACCGAACAGCGGCGACGCGGCCTGCCGGTCGACGAAGTCGTAGCCCTGCGCCAGCAACCAGGGCCCGTACTCGAACGTGTCGAGATCCACGCCGTCGAGCTCACCGGGTCGCCGATCGTTCGGCAGCTGCCGGAGGTGGGCCCGGAAACCCTTGGTGCAGTCCTTGCAGAAGCAGGCACCGTACTGCAGGGCGCCGAGTGGCAGCTCGGCTTCGTCGAGCTGGATCCCGTCGACCCCCGCGTCGATCTGGATCCGGATGACGGCCTTCAGGTACTCACGCCAGACCGGGTTGTTGCGATCCATGTAGTAAGCACTCGTGATCGCGGTCGGGGCACTCCACCCAGCGCGCGTGACAGGGGTCGCCGTGGATGTCGCGGGCCACGCACTCCTCGATCAGATCGCGAACCGGTTCGCCGTCGCTGTTGATCAGGCCGTGGGGGAAGTAGGACTCCACCGGCGGCCACAGGTTCGGGTAGCGGTTGGCGGAGAACTCACGCAGTCCGAGCCAGTCGCGCCGACCGACGCCGCGCAGCTCGTTCAGGGCCAACACCGTGCTCTCCGTCTCGTCGAGCTCGACCGGAAACTCCCAGCCCTGCGCCTCGAACACGATGCCGAAGACCTTGATCCCTTGTCGCCGGCACGCGGCGATGAACTCGGAGTCGTTGACGAAGCCGTAGAACCGGGACCTCGCATCCACCGGACCGAAGGCTTCCTGCTCCAGATAAGGCAGGGCGAGGGACCCGCCGCCCAACGCCGACCAGACCAAGACGGTGGCGCGGTAGTCCACCAGGTCGTCGATCATGCGCAGCCGCCGCGGCGGCAGACTGGGGTGGTAACAGTGCTGCCGGGGATACCACGCGTCGAAGTAGACGCCGCGTTCCACGAGTCTCCGATCTGCTGCTGAGGCGGGCCGAGTCGGTCTCAGCCGTTGACGTAGGTGTTGCCGGGCGCTCCCTGGCCGCGTGCCAGCCAGATGTTCCAGCCCCGGTTCTGCTCGACGTCCATCACCTGCACCGTGGCGGGCAGGTAGCGCATGGTGTAGCCGGTGCGTCGGATCGGTGAGGTGTTGGCCTTGGCGCCGTGCACGATCCGGCCGTCGTGCAGGGAGAACTCACCGCGCTCGAGCTCGAAGTCGACCGCCGTGCTCTCGTCGACGTCGGGGATCTCGGCGTGGAAGGTCTGCACGCTCATGTCGGTCGGGACGTAGTTGTCGTGGAAGCCGCCCTGCAGATGGGACCGCGGGATGACCCGCATGCAGCCGTTCTCCCGGTTGCTCGGCCCGAGCGCCAGCCACACCGTGACGATCCGGTCGTAGCGGTCGAAACGCCCGTTCCAGTAGGCCGAGTCCTCGTGCCACGGGGTCGATCGGCCCGTGAAGGGATCCTTGGAGATGAAGTGGCTGGTCCACAAGGCGATGTCCGGGTCCGACCAGCGGCTGCACCAGGTCGAGCACCTCCTCGCTCAGCAGGAACTCCAGCAACCGGCGATCCCGGAAGTGCGGGGTGTCCAGCTCGTCGGAGAGCTTGTCGCCCTTGTCGGCCAGGTGCTCGGTGAAGATCTCCTCCAGCCGGTCGAGCTGCTCGGGTGCGAACAGCTGCCGACGCGGCAGCAGGTAGCCCTCCGCCCGGAACTGCGCGACGTCGGCTTCGGTGAGCAGGCTCACGGCTCCTCCAGGATCGAGATGTGGGTGGTGCTCAGGACTGCTTGTCCATGTGCCGGATGAGTTCGGCGAAGAGGTCGAGGTCGGTGACGAAGTCCTCCGCGCTGGTCTTGGGCGTCGCGCCGGTCGTGGCCACGTGGTGGAAGTACTCCAGCTCGTGGGTGTAGGGATCCTTCAGGTGCGGCCGGGTGATGCTCCGGGTGATCGCGTCCCCCTCGGTGCGCTCGACCTCCAACGTGGTCGGGAAGTGCCGGACGTACGGGGTGTCGTACTGGACCTTCAGGCTGGCCGAGTCGCCGAACACCTCCAGGTGGGCGTCGAAGCGGAGCTGGTCGTCGACTCCGGTCTCGTAGGAGACCACGTAGTCGCCGTAGTCGAGCAGTGCCGCGATGTAGCCACCGTTGCGCCACTGCCGGGCGGCGTGCACGCCCTGCGGTGGGCCGAGCAGCTCCCGCATGGCGGACAGGTCGTGACTGCCGAGTCCGCAGAGCAGCCGGTAGGTCCCGGCGAGGACGTCGGGCACGTCGCCGAGCGCGTCCTGGACGAGTCTCCGACCGCGGGACCAACGCTCCTCGAGCTGTTGCGACTGCAGGTCGTCCGGCCGGATCACGTACGCCGTCTGGTCGATGATCAGCCGGTTGCGGCCGATGACGTCGTGCACTCGCGCGAAGTTCACCCGGCCGAGCTCGGGAAGAAGTCGCTTGGCCTCCTCGAAGGCGGGCGCGAACCGCCGCATGTACCCGACCATCACGGTGGCGCCGCTGCGATTGCGAGCCGTGATGATCTCGTCGGCCTCGCGCGGCGCCAGGCACATCGGCTTCTCGACCAGCACGTGCAGGTCGTGGTGCAACGCCGCCAGCACGGCTTCGGTGTGGTACTCGTCGCTGTTCAGGACCAGTACGGCGTCGAGGTCGCCCGCCGTGATCATCTCCTCGGCGCTGCGATACCGCTGGGGGATGGCGAAGCGGTCGCCCACCTCGCTCAGCAGGCGCGGCGACAGATCGCAGGCCGATCGGACCTCGAAGAGCTCGGGCAGCGCGTGCAGCACGGGCAGGTGGACCACCTGGGCGACCTCGCCGAGCCCGATGACTCCGATTCTCAACACGACAACCAACTTTCTGCTCGACCCGCGTCGCCGTCACCCGGCGCGGGTGGGTTGTACCCGACCGCCCGCGACACCTGACTGCGGCGGGCGGCCGGGCACAGCTCAAGGGTCCTACCAGCGACGCTTGCTCCGCCACAGGGCCCGGCGCCGGCGAGCGTCGGCCAGTTCGCGACGGAGGGCGTGGTAGGCCGGCTTGGCCGCCAGGTCGGAGTCGTAGGGCAGTGGTCGCCGCTCGGCTCCGTCCTCCCGCGGATAGTCCTCCTGCAGCCAGGTGTAGCGGTCCGACAACCCGAAGGTGATCAAGGACTTGACCGCCGGCACGGACAGCGCGGTGTCGAGGTAGCTGGCGTAGACGTCGGCCACGCCACGGTCCCGCGGTCCGATGGCGGCGGGCAGGCCGTCGTCGAGCACATCCATCTCGGTGATCAGGATCGCCAGGCCGCGGTCGGCCACCTTGGTGAGGAAGCGCCGGTACTGACTCGGATCGAAGCTGTCCCAGTAGCGCGGCCAGCAGGTGGGCCTGGACACCCAACGCGTCCAGCGGTACGCGCTGGCGCTGGAGCGTGTCGATCACCCTGAGGATGGCTTCCTGGCGGGCGATCGGATCGTCGCCGTACTCGTTGGTGGTCTCGAAGCCGAACTCGTTCAGCACCAGGGTGGCGCGCGGGTCGTGACGGCGGGCGAGCCGGAACATCCTGGCGACGTAGTCCTGGCCGATGGTCTGGTACCACGGCACCTCGGTGCGGAAGCCCAGCTCGTCGCCACCGTCACCGATGGGGCTGGTGACCTCGTTGGCCACGATCCAGCCGGCGACCCGGCCGCGGTAGCGGCGGACCATGGCCCGGGCGGTGCCGAAAAGCAGCTCCTCGGCGGCGGGCTTGTCCAGCCCCCACAGGTCGTCCTCGGTCCATCCCTCGCCGAACCCCTCGTCCCAGACCAGATGGGCCGCGAGCACCAGCTGCCGGTTCCGCTCGGCATAGCTGATGATCTGGTCGCCCTTCGTGAAGTTCAGGGGCGCGTCGGGGGTGGGCTTCAGCTGGTACCAGAGCAGGTCGTCCTCGGTGAAGAGGATCTCGGCCTGCTTGGCGAACAGGGCGCTGTACTCGGTGTCGTCGGTGACCTGCCAGGTGGCGGTCGAGGAGCCGAACACGATTCCGCGGTCGCGGGCGACCTGCCACAACGCGGCTGGGCCGCCGTGCGACCCGGACTGCAGCGGGACTGCAGCGGCCGAGGTGGCGGCACTGCCGAGCAGGCCGGCGGCGGCGACGCCGGCGGCGCCGGCCAGGACGCTGCGGCGACTCAGCGGGTTGGCGGCAGCGTCGGCGGCAGGGTTGGCAGCAGCGATGGTGCCAATCGATTTGGGGTCCATGGCGACCGACCGTATCGGGTGGATCCCGCCTTGGGAAGAGATCCCGCTGAAGTCGAGCCGTGTCGGGCTCCCGCCGTGGCGGGGCGGCACCGGCCCGGTCCCGGATCCTGGGCCTAGCTCGACTCCCGGATGACCAGTCGGCACGGCAGCACCACGGTGCGGCGCGGACCCGCGTGCCGCCCCGCCAGTCGGTCGCGGAGCAGCCCACCGGCCGACCAGCCGCTCTCGTAGGCGGGGTTGGCGACAGTGGTCAGGGCCGGACTCACCAGCGACGCGGCGTCGATGTCGTCGAAGCCGACCAGGCGCACGTCGTGCGGTACGTCGATGCCGAGCTCGCGGGTCGCGTCGAGCGCGCCGATGGCGGTCAGGTCGTTGGCACAGAAGACCGCGTCGGGGCGGCGCCGGCCGCGCATCAACCGCAGCATGGCGGCCCGACCCCCGGCCCGGGTGAAGTCCCCGTCGATCACCACCGCCCGGGCCGCGCTGGATCGCTGCCCCTCGTGCAGCGCCTGCCGGTAGCCCTCCACCCGACCGGGAGCCGTCGGCGGCGGTCCGGCGATCATGGCGATCCGGTTCGCGCCACGCGCGAGCAGGTGCTCGACCGCCGCGTGCGAGCCCTGCTTGTCGGCCGACATGACCCAGTCGACGTCGGGTTGGTCCACGCTGCCACCGATGCAGACCATGGGCGTGCCATGCCGGCCGGCGGCCGCCACGGTGGCGGCCTCCGGGTCGTTGGAGGAGATCACGATGCCGTCCACGCCGCGGGCGACCGCGTCGTCGATGAAGGAGCGTTCGCGCGCGGCCGAGCCGTCGGTGCTGCAGACGTAACTGCCGTACGGGACGCCGAGGGCGTCCGCCAATCCTCGGGTGAGCTGACTGTAGAACGGGTTGGTGATGTCGGGCACCACCACGGCCACCATCTGCGAGCTGCCCATCCGGAGGTTGCGGGCGACGTGGTTGGGCCGGTAGCCGAGCTTGCGGACCGCCTTCTCCACCCGCTCCCGGGTGGCGGCGGCCACCGGCCGCTTGCCGGTGAGCACGTGCGACACCGTGGTGGTGCTGACCCCGGACACCCGCGCCACGTCGGCGATGGTCGCCCGCGTGGCCGGTGGCCGCACGACGGCCTGGGTATCGGTCACCGTCACCTCCGTCGGGCCTCGGGTCGAAACTCGGATGGCCGGAATGTAGCAGCTACCAATCGTTTGACCGCTCGGATCGTCCACGGTCATGATGCCGCTGTCGCGAACGCGGCAGCTGTGGATCGAACGACGGAGGCGCGCCGTGTTGCTCGAAGACGTTCGCCGCATCCTGGTCGTCGTGGCGCACTGCGACGACGCTGAGTGGATGTTCGGTGGCACCGTGGCCAGACTGCTCGGGTCCGGAGCGCAGGTCTGCTACGTGATCACCACGGACGGATCGAGCGGCGGTGTCGACCTGGGCGTGTCCGACGCCGAGCTGGCCGCGGTGCGCGCCGCCGAGCAGCGCGCGGCCGCCGACGTGCTGGGGGTGGCCGAGGTGGTGTTCCTCGAGCACCCGAACGATCGACTGGGCGTCACGGTCGAGCTGAAACGCGAGCTCGTCCGCGAGATCCGGCGGTTCCGACCCGATCTCGTGCTGACCTGGATGCCGTACCGGGATCGGAACGCCTCCATCGACTGGAACCACGGGGACCACATCGCGACGGGTGAGGCGACGCTGCAGGCGGTCTACCCGGAGGCGCTGATGCCGCGCATCCACCCCGAGCTGGCCGAGGAGGGGCTGACGGCCCACGAGGTGACCGAGGTGTGGGTACCGGCGGTCGACGACGCGGACCTCTATGTCGACGTGACCCCGGTGGTGCAGCTCAAGATGGACGCGATCTGGTGTCACGGCAGTCAGAACGGCGAGGCGAACGGCGACCGGGATGCGATGTTCACCGGCCGGGTGGCTCCGCCCATGCTGGAGGCCGGGCGCCGGATCGGCGTCCGTTACGCGGAGCGGTTCCGCCGGATCCCGATCACGGGGTCCTGAGCCCGGCGCCCGCGAACCGGCCCGGGTCGAGGAAGCCCAGCTCGTAGGGTGTCTCGCCGGTGACGACGAGGTCGGCGAGCACCTCACCGATCACCGGCACGAACTTGAAGCCGTGGCCGGAGGACCCGGCGGCGAGCACCACCCGGCCGTCGCAGCCGGGAGCGAATCCCACCAGGAAACCGTGGTCGGGCGTCAGGTCGTACAGGCAGCCGACGCTGCGCACGTGCCGGCCCGCTGCAGCCGGCATCCGCTGCTCCAGCACGGCGCGGACCGCCGCGACCTCCGCAGCGGAGCCGGGCGGTTGGACGCGGTCCGGATCAGCAGGCTCACCGCGGTTGTGGAAGCCGATCTTCACCCCGTCGGGGCCGTCGGCCGGGAAGCCGTAGACCGAGTCACCCTCGGCCAGGTCCCAGATGAAGGTCGGCATCCGCTCCGGGGCGAACACGGCGGTGTCGCGGGGGGCGAAGAAGTGCATCACCCGGCGCTCGACCCGGATGGGCAGCGCGAGATCCGGCGCCAACGCCGGCGTCCAGGCGCCGGCCGTGAGCACCAGGTGGTCGGCGGTGAAGCTCTCCTCCGAGGTCTGCACCCGGACCCGTCCGCCGGTCAGCTCCCAGCCCAGCACCTGCTGGTCGGTGCGAAGCTGGGCCCCGCGCTCGACGGCGCGGCTCGAGTAGAACCGCACCGTCTCCTCGGGCCGGACGAAGCCCGCGTCGGGCTCGAACACGGCGACGTCGTCGGCGCTCGGAGCGAACTGCGGGAACCGGGAGCGCACCTCGGCGGCACTCAGCTGCTCCACCGCGATGTCCCAGGCGGCTGCGCTCCGGGCGGCGCCGGTGACGACCGGGGACGAGCTCGAGCCGAGGGACAGGCAGCCGACCCGGTGCAGCCCGGCGGCCCGGGGGAGGGTGTCCCACAACGCGTACGCGCGCCGCAGCAGCGGGATGTAGGACGGGCTCTCGAAGTATGCCTGGCGCACGATCCGGGTCCGGCCGTGGCTGGAGCCACGATCATGGGCGACGCCGAACTGCTCGATCGCGAGCACCCGCTGACCCCGGCCGGCCAGCGCGTCGGCGGTGGCCGAACCCATGCCGCCGACGCCGATAACGATCGTGTCGAGATCCATCCGATCACCCCGTATCCGATGCAGGATTGCTCCATCTTCGCAGTCTTGACACGGGCGTTGACGCTGTAGCAGGCTCCACGCCAAGTGACGCAATCGATTTGGGTCGTCGCCGGCGGCTCCAACCGTTCGAAAGGCGGTCCAATGAAGAACCTTTCGCCCCGACGCTCCCTGCCGATTCTGGCCGGAGCGTTGATGCTGGGTCTGGTCGCCGCCTGTGGCGGTGGATCGGGCACCTCACCCGGATCGAGCTCCGCACCGACGTCGGCGCCCTCCGCGACCGAGGTCCCGGAGCCCACCGCGCCGGTGCAGATCTCGTTCGCCTCCTGGGTGGGTCAGGACGAGGGGATGAAGAAGCTGTACGCCAAGTTCAAGGCACAGCACCCCAACATCACCATCCAGTTCCAGAACGTGCCGGCTGAGGAGATCGAGACCAAGCTCACGGCGCAGATCGCCGGCGGCAATCCGCCCGACGTGGCCTACCTGGACGGCAGCACGGTGCCGACGTTCGCCTCCCGCAAGGCGCTGGTGAACCTCGACAGCTACATCGCCGGCAGCAAGGTGGTGAAGGCCGACGGCTTCGTCCCCGCCTTCAAGTCCTTCACGCTGTACGAGAACTCGATGTACGGGCTGCCGTTCGACGGGGAGTCGACCGGGCTGTTCTACCGCAAGGACCTGTTCGAGGCGGCCGGGATCACCGCGCCGCCGAAGACCTGGGACGAGTTCAAGGCCGCAGCGGAGAAGCTCACCGACCCGGCGAAGAAGCAGTACGGCTTCGCGATGTTCGCACCCGAGTCCGACTACTACTGGTACCCCTGGCTGTGGCAGAACGGCGGCGACCTCATCTCCGAGGACGAGAAGACCATCGAGTTCAACAACGAGGCCGGCAAGGGTGCCGCCCAGTACTACGTCGACCTGGTCAAGTTCGCGCCGCCGGACTACCTCAACTCGAACTCCTACGACGCCCGGGTCGCCTTCGCCAACGGTCAGGTCGGCATGTACATGGCCGGTGCCTGGTTCGCCGGCACGCTGAGTGAGGAGTTCCCCAAGATCGAGGGCAAGTGGGCCACCGCTCCGCTGCCCGACGGCACCGCCGGGTGCAAGACGACCATCGCCGGCGACGCGCTGGTGATGTTCGCGACAGCGAGAAGCAGGACGCCGCCTGGAAGTGGATCGAGTTCCTGCAGCAGCCCGAGAACATGGCGGAGTGGACGTACAAGTCCACCGGCACGCTGCTGCCGCCGCGGCACCAGCCTGCTGAACTCCCCGGACCTGATCAAGGAGAAGCCGGTGCTCGAAGGGCTTCGCCGACGCTGATGAAGTGCGGGGTCAACTACAGCATCGCGAACAAGGACTGGCCGAAGATCTCCGAGCAGCTGAAGCACCAATCTCGGCAAGGCCATGTTCGGCGACCTGACCGCCGACGAGGCCGCTGGACAAGACCGCGGCGTACGGTCGAGCGAGTTCACTCGCGGTGATCAGGGACATCCAGGCCGTATGAGTGTCGACACGCGCGGCAGAACCGGTGGCCGGCGGGCGTCCGCCGACCCCGGTCCGCCGCCGAAGCACGTGGTACCGCGATCCGCAAGAACTGGGACGCCTACGCTCTTCCTCTCCGTACCGCTGCTGCTGTTCACCGTCTTCACGCTGTTCGCGATGGTGTTCAGCTTCTACCTGACGTTCCATCAGTGGAGCATCATCGAGCCGGAGCGGCCGTTCGTCGGACTGCAGAACTACGAGGACATGACTCGCGACGCGAGCTTCGCCCGGGCGGTGGGCAACACCTTCTACTTCACCGGCGTTCTCGGTGCCGCTCGCGATGGTGTTCGGGCTTGTCGGTGGCGTTGCTGCTCAACCTGCCGCTGCGGGCCCGGGGGCTGCTGCGGACCCTGTACTTCCTGCCGTTCGTGACCCCGTTCGTGGTGGTGGCGATCATCTGGAAGTGGCTGTACAACGGTGACTTCGGGCTGATCAACTACTACCTGCTCCAGTCCCACCTGATCCGGGACCCGCTGCGGTTCCTGGCCGACCGGAACCTGGCCATGCCCTCGGTGATCGTGATGAGCGTCTGGGCCGGGGATCGCGTTCAACATGGTGGTCTACCTGGCCGCACTGCAGGCGATCCCGGAGGAGCTCTACGAGGCAGCCCGGGTCGACGGCGCCGGCCGCTGGGCCCGGCTGCGCTACATCACCGTCCCGATGCTGCGGCCGACGACGTTGTTCCTGCTGGTGATCGGCGATCATCGGCTCGTTCCAGGTCTTCACCCAGATCTTCGTGATGACCAGCGGCGGGCCGGTGGAGCGGACGACCACGATCGTCTACTACATCTACCAGTCGGCCTTCAAGTTCTACGAGTTCGGCTACGCCAGCACCCTGGCCTTCGCCCTGTTCCTGATGCTGCTGGTCCTCACCGTCATCCAGCTGCGGCTCTACCGGAGGGGGGAGTAGTGACGCACCGACGCCGGAGCCCGCGGCTCCGCTCACCGCATCGACGGAGATCTCCGAGCGCCGCCTGTGGCCGAGCGACGTCGGCGCGCGCCGGCGGAACATGGCCTGGTTGGCCTACCTGATCCTGGTCCCGGCGGCGATCTTCTTCGTGGCGCCGTTCGGCTGGCTGATCAGCGCCTCGTTCCAACCGCTCGGCGACATCTTCTCCTGGCCGCCGCAGTGGATCCCGAAGAACCCGACGCTCGACGGCTACAAGGGCTTCCTCGGGCTGGGCGGCCCGCAGGTCGAGGGGGCGCCGGACGCGTGGCGCTGGTTCGTCAACAGCGCCTTCGTCGCCATCTCGGTCACGGTGCTGCAGCTGTTCTTCAACTCGCTGGCCGCCTACGTCTTCGCCAAGCGCGAGTTCCCGGGCAAGAACGCTGATCTTCGTGCTGCTTCCTGGCCACGATGATGGTCCCCGGCCAGGTCACCCTGATCCCGAACTACCTGGTGATCAAGCACGTCCCGCTGTTCGGCGGCAACGACATCCTCGGCCAGGGCGGCTCGGGCTGGCTGGACTCCTACTACGGGCTGATCCTGCCCGGCGCGGTCAGCGCCTTCGGCATCTTCCTGCTCCGCCAGTACATGTCCTCGATCCCCGACGAGCTGCTCGACGCGGCCCGGATCGACGGCGCGCTCGGAGTTCAAGATCTACTCCCGGATCGTGCTGCCGCTCTGCGGCCCGGCGCTGGCGGCCACCGGGATCTTCACCTTCGTCGGCGCGTGGGAGGACTTCTTCTGGCCGTTGATCATCGTCAGCAGCCCGGACAAGTACACCGCGCCGCTGGGGCTGGCGCTCTTCGTGGTGAAGAACCGGACCAACTGGGACGTGCTGATGGCGGGCTCGGTGATGGCCACCATTCCGATGGTGCTGTCTTCATCATCTTCCAGCGCCGTTTCATCCAGGGCATCTCGCTCAGCGGTCTGAAGGGCTGATGACCGGCGCCGGGCGTGCGGGACCGGGTCGAGGCGGCTGCTCGGACGGACCGACGGCATCCTGCGGCTGGAGCCGGCCTGGGTGGCCCGGGACTTCCTGCCGCCGGGACGTCGGCTGGGGCTGCCCGAGGAGCGTACGACGTGGGCGAGCGCGGCGCCGATCTGTGAGCGCTGGCTCGCCTCCACGACCCCGGCCGACAACCGGATCTCGGTGCCCGACGAGGGCCTGTCCGCCGTTCGCGACCGACGGGCCCGAGCTGCTGCTCGCCGACGCCGTCCGGGCGGCGCCGGACCTGGTGCTGGGCGCCGACGTACGCGGCGCGCCCACCCGGCCGGGCTGGGCCGGCTGGCCAAGCTGTTCGACTACGCGGCCCGGCTGCCGTTCCACATCCACCCGCCCCAGCGGTTCGCCGACCTCGGTCGGTCGGCGGCAGAAGGACGAGGCCTACCACTTCCTGCCCGGCGTCGACCCCGGTGCCCATCCGGAGACCTTCCTCGGCGTCCAGCCGTACCTGGCCCGCGGACCTCGGGAGGAGGCGCTGCTGCCCTACCTGCAGGCCTGGGACAGCGACCTGATCCTGACCACCTCCAGGCCTACCTGCAGGTCCCCGGCGAAGGCTTCCACGTCCCGTCGGGGGTGCTGCACGGTCCCGGGCACCGCGCTGACCCTGGAGCTGCAGGAGGACTCGGACGTGCTGTCGATGTTCCAGGCCCTGAACGCGGGCCGGATCATCAGCAAGGAGCTGCTGTACAAGGACGTCCGCGCCGTGGACCGCGACTCCGACGGCGAGCTCTTCCCGCTCGGGTTCGTCGACTGGGCCCGCAACGGTGACCCCGATCTGCATCGGCACGCCCGGCTGTCCCCGCAGCCGGTGGCGGAGTCGATGTCCGAGGGAGGCCGACGGGAGTGGATCTTCTACGGCAGCCCCAAGTTCAGCGGTCAGCGGGTGACCGTCGAGCCGGGACGGACCGTTCGGCTCGTCGACCCCGGGGTGCACAGCGTGTTCGTCTGGTCGGGTACCGGGCACTGGGGTCGTATCCCGGTCAGCGGCGGCGTGCCGGGCGCCGACGAGCTGCTGGTCACCCAGGGCCGGGCCGCGACCGGGGTCGACGTGCGGGCCGACGGCGGCCGACCGCTGGTCGCCTATCTGCTCTTCGGGCCCGATCTGCAGCCAGCGGTCCCGGTGCCGGCCGCGAGCGAGATCTGGTGAACCCGCAGGTGGCGGCCGGCCCGCGGCTGATCGACACCGACGTCCACCAGTCGCTGCCCGAGCTCGAGTCGTACCTGCCGCGCGTGTGGCGCGATCGATGGTTGGCGGTCGGACTCGGAGCCGGTACCGGATACGCCAATCCGCGTGGTGTGCTGCGGCGGGACACCGTGTCGCCGCGTGGCGGCGGCCCGGCGAGCGATCCGCTCTTCGTGCTGGAGGACCATCTCGATCGCCACCAGATCGACTTCGCCGTGCTCACCGGGCCGTTCGTGCTGCCGCTGGGCACCGATCCCGATTACCTCGACGCGATCGCCCGCGCCGTCAACGAGGCCACGGCCGAGAACTGGCTGAGCCTCACTCCCCGGTTCCGCGGTTCGATCTTGATCAACTCCGACGACCCGGCTAGCGCCGTGGCCGAGATCGAACGCTGGGGCGATCGATCCGACTTCGTCCAGGTGCTGATGGCCTCGACCACCCGGCAACCGTGCGGACAGCGCCGCTACCACCCGATCTACGAGGCGGCGGCCGCGTGCGGGCTGCCGGTCGCCCTGCATCCCGGCGCCGAGGGAGTCGGGGCGGCGGCCCCGCCGACCCCGGTGGGTTACCCGTCCCGCTACCTGGAGTGGCACACGCTGCTGCCCCTGACGGCGATGGCCCAGCTGACCAGCTTGGTCTGCGAGGGGGTGTTCGAGCGCTTCCCGGCTCTTCGCGTCGTGATCACCGAAGGCGGCCTGTCTTGGCTACCGCACCTCATGTGGCGGCTGGACAAGAACTTCAAGGCCCTCCGCGACACCGTGCCCTGGCTGACCCGGCCGCCGTCGGCGTACGTCGTCGATCACGTCCGGCTCACCACCCAGCCGATCGAGGAGCCGGACGATCCGGAGCAGCTGGTGCAGGTGCTGGCCATGATCGACGCCGGCCGCACGGTGATGTTCTCCTCCGACTACCCGCACTGGGACAACGACAACCCCGCGATGGTGTTCCGCCGGCTCGACCGGGACACCCGGTCGCGGATCATGGCGGGCACGGCCGCCGAGCTGTACGGCCTGACCGTCCGGCCCGACCGCCGGGAGGTCCAGCGGCCGGTTCCGCTGTCGGTGGGCGGGTCGGCGGGCGGGTCGGTGGGCGGGTCGGTGGTCGGGTCGGCTCGCGCACTGCCGGTGGATCAGGCCGAATGAGCGTGCACGAGGTCGCGCGGGTCGACGACATCCCCGACGGCGGCGTGCTGTTGGTCAGCGTCGGCGGGTTGGAGATCGGACTGTTCCGGGTCGGCTCGCAGGTCCGCGCGTGGCGGAACTTCTGTCCGCACATGGCCGCCCCGGTGTGCCGGGGGACGGTGACCGGCACCCTGCTCGCCGCCGGCGTGTACGAGTACGTGACCGGTCGCGACGGCGAGATCCTGCAGTGTCCCTGGCACGGCTGGGAATTCGACCTGCAGGACGGCCGCCACCTGGCGCCCGGTTCGGCCGCCCGGCTGCGGGGCTATCCGACCGAGGTCGTCGACGGCGTGGTGCGCGTCGGGCTCCGGACCGGTCGCAGCTGATCGCGGACCGGCCGTTCCTCGTTCCGTTCTGCGACCCGTTCTGTGACCCCGTTCTGTGACCCGTCCTGCAACTAGGCGCCGCGGGTGTCGTCGGAGTCGTCGTAGCCGGCGTCGATGTCGGCTTGATGCGACTCGTCCCGGCCGCCCAGGTCGTCGACGCGCTCGAGGTCGGGTGCGGCGCTGTCGTCGCCCTCCTCGTAACCCGCCTGCCGATCGGCTTCCGCCGAAGGAGGCTGAGCCGGGGCCGCCGGCGCGTCGCCGCTCGACTCCGGATCCTGGACCGGGTTCGTTGCTTCGGACATCAGTCGTACCTCCTGTGCCGGTGATCGTTGTCGGTGGACTACCCACGTCCAGCTCGATCACCCAGCGGCGCGGTCGCGGATCGCGCGACGGCTGCCGATCGTCCGAGCCGAGCCTGTATCGACCGGCATAGATTTGCTACCGTGTAGCTGCCCGAGCAAGGACGGATCGAGGTGGTGAGGTGACGGAACCCCCGGAGCCCGAGGACGATTCCGCGCTGGACCCGGCCCGTGGCGTCTACGGCATCAGCGTCACGTCCGACCTGGTCGGAACCGGGGTGCAGAACCTGCGCGCGTACGAGAAGGCCGGGTTGCTCGACCCGTCCCGCACCTCCGGCGGTACCCGGCTCTACAGTCCCGACGACGTGGCGCGGCTGCGTCGGATCCAACGGCTGCTGCACGAGGGACTGAATCTCGCCGGTGTCGGTCGAGTGCTGGCGCTGGAGGAGGACAACGACCGGCTCCGCGACGAGCTCCGCCGGCAGGGCGACCCCGCCGAGCCGGCCGACCAGGCCGATCGCGACGGTCCGGCGGCTTGACGCCGGGGCAGCGACCCGACGGCCCCGCTGCCGGTCAGCTGCGCAGCTCCGGCGGATCTTCGATGACGTGGCCGCCGCTGAGCGTCGGACGTCGGAGAACCCGAATTCAGGACAGGTCGAGCTCGTAGTAGAGCGAGCGGGCACCGCTGCCGCGTCCCTCGTGACAGTCGAAGCCTCGCTTCTCGTACACGTGCCTGGCGGCCTCGTCGGCCTCGGTGGTGGTGAGGTCCAGGTACGTAGCGCCACGGGCCACGGCATGGTCGATGACCGCGTCGAGGAACGCAGTCCCGATGCCCTGGTCGCGACGGCCGGGACTGACGTAGAACTCGGCCAGGTACGCCTCGAGGTGCTCAGACCAGGTGCTGGTTCGGAACCGGAGCACGGCCACTCCGGCGGCCGGCTCGCCCGCCAGCAGGACGCTCGCGGTCCCCGACCGGGTCAGCTGCTCGAGGTGACCGGCGAGCCAGTCGGGGGCCGGGGCCGGGTCGCCGTACTCGCTGTTGAAGTCGACCAGCAACCGGGCGGCGGCCGTGAAGTCGGCACTGTCGGTGGCGAGGCGGCCGGTCGCCGTGGGATGCGTGGGCATGGATGCATTCTCGCTGTCGTGTCGGAGGCGGATGTTGCACCCGCGTCACTGGCTATGCTATAAGAGAATCTATCAAGATCACTATAGATAAGTGGTCTGCAAAGAGAGACCATCCCCATTCGATCCCAGGAGGTGCTTCATGGTCTTGATGCGAACCGATCCTTTCCGTGAACTGGATCGCCTGAGTTCTCAGCTGCTCGGTACGGCGGCTCGGCCGACGTTGATGCCCATGGATGCGTGGCGCGACGGCGAGGAGTTCCACATCGAGTTCGACCTACCGGGCGTCGACCTCGAATCCGTCGACCTCAACGTGGAACGCAACGTCTTGACGGTCCGGGCGGACCGACCGATGCGAGAGGGCACGAACGAGCTGCTGGCGGCGGAGCGGCCTCGCGGGGTGTTCAGTCGACAGCTGATCCTCGGCGACAACCTGGACCTGGAGCGGATCTCGGCGCGCTACCGCGACGGGGTGCTGCGACTGGTCATCCCCGTCGCGGAGCGGGCCAAGCCGCGCAAGATCAGCGTCGAGGTGACGCAGGAGTCCGACCAGACCGTCGGCTCGACCGCCGAGCCCCAGTCGATCTCGAGCTAGGTCACCCGGCTCACCGTACGAACCGGACGGACAGCGATCAGGTCGGCCGCGGCGCGTCGCCGCGGCCGACCGGTTCGTCGAGGTGGGTGCACCGGGTGATGGTCGCGTCGTCGGGAGCAACGCCGCGCGCCGCCTCCTCGGTCCGCACTCGGCGGATCATCGCGGCACCGTCGGACACGGCCAGCTGGGCGGCGAAGGTCGGCCAGTCGAGCAGCCCGAAGCGGTCGACGAGACGGCTCGCGCCGTTGCTGAGGAGCACGACACCGGCCGACCGCGAGATCGCCGAGCGTCCCACGATCGCCTCGGCCGCCGCCCGCGGATCGTCCTTGGCGACCCAGAATCCGCCGCTCCGGTTGCGTTGGGAGCGCAACTCGGCGAGCAGCTGGTGGTACCGGGTACTCCGGACGTCGAGCCGGGCGAGTTCGGCCGCGTAGGAGCGGCTGATGATCACTTCGCGGCGGTCGCAGATCACCTCCGTCCGACCGTCGCGCTGTTCCAGTACCAGAACCGAGTCCCCGAGCAGGAGGTACTCGATCTCCGCCTCACCCCAGCGCACGGCGAGCACGGTCGCCGACGGGCTGACCGGGTCGGCCACCCGGCAGGTCCTCCGGTGAGCGTCCGTCACCTGCTCGATGGCGTCCGCGCACAGCGAGGCGAGACCCCGGTCGGGTTCCTCGCCGAGGGCGCCGAGCAGGGAAGCTCCCAGTCGCCGGGCGTACCAGGCCACGCCATGCCGACAGACAGCCGCCGAACCGGGGATCCCGGCGCCGTCGATCAACACGGCAGCAGTCGGGATCGCACCCGTGAAGTCCTCGTTCTCCCGGGTCGGCTCCGCCGCGACGCTCGTCATCGACACCCGCACGGTCCCGCCGCCGCCGGCAGCTGGGCGGGTGGACATGCTCCGGAGAATAAGAGGCTGTCGATCGCGGCACTCGCCCGGTACCCGACGAGGTGCACTGAACCGGCGGCAGCTGGGTATGAGCCGGAGGTGACGGGAATGTTGGGTGCCGTGGTGGTGGCGCTGTCGTCGGCCGCGTTCTTCGCGCTCGGCAGCGGCCTCCAGCATCGGGCGGCTGGTTCCGCCCCGAAAGCCTCGAAGCGGCGCATGGTGGCGGGGCTCCTGAGTCGGCCCAGCTGGTTGATCGGTGCCGGGGCCTGCGCGGTCGCGTTCGCGCTGCAGGCGGTGGCGCTGCGACTCGGTGCCATCAGCGTCGTCCAACCCATCTTGCTGAGTGGCATCGTCTTCACCGTCTTGCTGCGACCGGTGCTCGACCGGCGCTCGCCCTCGTTCGCCGAGGTGGGCTGGGTGTTGCTCACCTGGTGCGGACTGGCCCTGTTCATCCTGGCCGTGCCACGGGCGGACGATCAGCCGCCGGTGACGGGGGCCGCCCTGATCATGGTCGCGGCCGGACTGGCCGCGGTGGCTGTCCTGGCGCTGACGGCCCGACGGGTGCGGGGCCGAGCGCTCACCCGCGGTCTGCTGCTGGGCTGCGCCTCCGGTGTGTTGTTCGGCTTGGTGGCCGGGCTGCTGAAGCTCACGGCCGGGCGGCTCGAGCAGGGTCCACTCGCACTCGCCACCCAGTGGCCGACCTGGGTCCTGATCGCCGTCGGCGGTTGTGCCGTGTTGTTGAACCAACGCGCCTACCAGGAGACCGAGATGTCGGTGTCGACCCCGGTGCTGAACATCTGTCAGCTGCTGGTCTCGCTGGCGTTCGGCTTCGTGGTCTTCGCCGAGCCGCTCTTCTCCTCACCGCTCGGCGTTCTCGGTGAGCTGGTCGGTCTGACGATCATGCTCTTCGGGGTCACGACGCTGGCCCGCCGCGCAGCCCACAACGGTCCCGAACCGGCGCCCACCGGTGCGAGTGACACCACACCGGTCGCCGACCAGGAGCGGGTGCCCGACCCCCGGACCGGCTGATCCGGGCGGATGGGTCGTTCACCTTCGCGTGGCATCCTGATCGCCGGTCGAACAGGTTGAGGAGGACGGCGGGTGGGTCGGCATCTGGAGCGCGAGGTCAGCTTCGACGTCGGGGAGCGCTGGTCGATCCCGGATCTGGGCGGTCTGGTGCCCGATGGAGGTCGGATCGTGCCCGACCAGGCGGATCTCCATGCCGAGTACCTCGACACGGACAACCAGGTGCTGCGCCGGTTGGGGGTGACCCTGCGTCGCCGTACCGGTGGTGGCGATGCCGGCTGGCACCTGAAGGTGCCGAGTGGCTCGGCCCGGCTCGAGGTCTCGAGCAGGTCCCGGGGCCGTTGGGTACCCGCCTCGCTCGCCGAGCCACTGCGGGGCGTGCTGGTCGACCGGCCGCTGCGCCAGCTGGCCACCATCAACACCGATCGCCGGATCCTGTCGCTGCGCGACGCCGACGACGAGCTGGCCGTCGAGATCGCCGACGATCGCGTCAGCGCCACAGCGGAGGGCCGGCCGGCGTCGCGATGGCGCGAGGTCGAGGCCGAGCTGGGACCGAGCGGCAGCGAGCAGCTGCTGCGCGCGGTGTCCAGACAGCTGGGACGGGCCGGGGCGCGGCGCAGTGCGATCCAGGTGAAGCTCGACCGCGCGATGGGCCCGCTCGACCGTCCGGTCGGCAACGGCTCCGCTGCCCTGGTGATCGACTACGTCTGTGCTCAGGTGGCCGAGGTGCTGCGCGGCGACATCGCGCTGCGGCTCGGATCCGAGCCCGACGCCGTGCACGACATGAGGGTGGCGATCCGTCGGATCCGCAGCGTCGTCCGGGCTTACCGGGCGGTGTTCGAGCACACCGCGACAGGGGTGGCGACCGAGCTCAGGTGGCTCGGATCGGTGCTCGGCGAGATCCGGGACCTCGACGTGCTCGTCGAGACGGTGAAGCGGGATCTCGCCGTGCTCCCGCCCGAGCAGGTGCTCGGACCGGTCGAGGCCGGTCTGGACGAGGCCGTGGCCCTCGATCGGCTGGCCGCCCTCCAGCGTTGGCACGACGCGCGGGACGGCGATCGCTACCGGCGGCTGCTCGCGGAGCTCGTCGACTGGTTGGAGCTGCCGCCGGTGTCGGAGCGATCGTCCATCGGCAGCCGTCGGGTGTTGAAGCGGGCCCACCAGCGGCTTCGTCGACGGCTCGCGGCAGCGGAGTCCCGACCGGCTGCACTGCACCGGGCCCGGAAGGCGGCCAAGCGGCTTCGGTACGCGGCCGAGCTGGCCGCGCCCGGGTCCGCGCCGGCCCGGCGAACCGCCAAGACGGCCAAGAAGATGCAGCGGCTGCTCGGCGCCCACCAGGACCGGTTGGTTGCCCAGACGTATCTGCGCGGCCTCGGCTCGCGCTTCGGGACGACCCCCGGACACAACGGGTACACCTACGGCCTCCTGAGCGCCCGAGCCGATCAGCAAGCCGGCGATCTGCGGCGCAAGCTGCGTCAGCTCGAGGTCTGAGGCGCGCGATCGGCGGTGCGCCCCGCCCCCGTTCCTGTTCGTCGTTCGACGCTCTCCGACACCAGCCAGACGAACGGCAGCAGCACGGCGATCTTGAGGTTCGGCAGCGGGAACCCGAACAGCAGGCTCGCCACCGAGGCGATCTCCGTGGCGATCACGACGACCATGACGATCCAGCCCAGCACCCGCGAACGGCCCCGGCTGTCGAGCACCAGCAGCGCGAGAAACCAGAGGTACACGACGTCCGGCAACAACCGCTCGACGTGCCGGCCGAGAACGTCGAACGCGAGATGTCGTAGACCCTCGACCTGGGTCACGTCGCTCAGACCCTGGAGCACGAAGATGGTGCCGAAGCCCGCTGCAGCGATCGCCCCCACGATGTTGACCCACCGGGGCAGTGCGAAGTCGAAGACCGAGCTCGCGAACACCAGAAATCCGAGCCCCGTGACGAAGTGGATGACGGTGTCGGCGCCGCGACCGAACAGGAACTGGGTCGCCAGGGCCACCGGATAGGACAGCAGGATGACGGCGGCGGCCACCAGCGCCCGCCTGGACCTCATCGTCGACCCCCTTGACGGCGCAGCCGCCGGGACCGGTCGTCGCCTCGACGGTAGCGGTTCCGGGTCGGAACCGGAGCCCATCGGGCGCCGAATTGTGTTTGCGGTTCCCGGGCGGGGTATCACATCCGTGGTCGATGCCCGACGATGAGGGTGGCGACGAGGTCCACAGCGGACCTGCGACTGGAGGAGTGGAATGGGATTCGACGTCGAGGACATCCGGGACTGGAGAGACATGGCGGTCATCGACCCCGAGGGATCGAAGATCGGGAACCTGGAAGCGGTCTACTTCGACACCGCGAGCCAGGACCCCACCTTCGCCACGGTCAAGTCCGGGCTGCCCGGGTTCTCGAAGTTGATCTTCGTCCCGTTGGTCGGGGCGACCGTCGCTCCCAAGCACCTGAGGGTCCAGGTCAGCAAGAAGCTGGCCAAGGACGCTCCGTCGATCGATGCCGACGGGGAGCTCGATGCGACTCTCGAGCCGGCAATCTACGGTCACTACAGCATGGCCTACGCCACCGGTGCCAACGGTGAACGGCGTCTGGGCCGGCGCTAGTTCGGAGCTCCCCACCCCAGACCGGTACTCCGCCGGGTGATCCCATGCGGGAACCGCGCGGCGACGTCTGCGTCCGTCAGTTCCGGCTGCGGCGGTAGCTCACCAGCAACGCGCCGGAGGACGTCGGCGTCGACTCGGTCAAGGTCCACCGCTGCAGCTCCGTGCCCTCGAACAACCGGCGTCCCGTTCCGAGGGACGTCGGGAACACGACCAGCCGCAACTCGTCGACCAGGTCCGCCCGCAACAAGCTCTGCGACAACCGGATGCTGCCGTGGATGCCGATGGCCGCACCGTCGCCCCGCCGCAGCTCGGCGACGACGTCCTCGCTGCGTCGGGCAACCACCGTGGTGTTCGCCCACACCTGGTCCACCGAGTGGGCGGTGAACACGAACTTCTGAACGTCGTTGATGAAGGACGCGAACGGCTGCTGGTCCGAGCTCGGCCAGTACTGCGACCACTCGTCGTACATCTGACGGCCCAGCAGGACGGCGTCCTGGGCTCCGATCACCTCGGCGAGGTTCGCGTCGAGCTGGTCGTCCCAGTCGACGACGAACGACTCCGGAGACTCGGCCACGCCGTCGAGCGACAGCAGGGTGTAGAGAACCACGGGACGCATCGCGTTCCTTCCGATCGGAGAGGTCATGGGGTTGACCACCCCGACGGGTCGAACTCATCGGTGCCGAGGCGGCCGTCGCAGCCGACCGCGGGCAGCCTCAGCTCTCGAGCAGCCCGTTGTCGACGAGGGCGGCGAGCTGCCGCGGGAACAACACCTCCCAGAACGAGCCGGGCTGGGGGACCAGCTCCGGCGACATCGCCACGGCGCAGGCCAGCCGGGTCGGCGGCAGCACCAGGGCCGCGCGGTAGTCACTCAGGCAGTCAGCCGGGTCGTAGTCGCGAAGACCGGACCCGCGGACGGCGCCGGTGTAGCGGTCGAGGATCTCGCGCTCGTACCGGCGCCGGTCGTCGGTCGTCATGCTGCCGCTGAGCAGATAGGCGAGGTCGAGCGGCCCCCGGCCGCAGCTGACCAGCTGCCAGTCGAGGACGATGACGGACGCGTGCTCCGGGCCACTGCCGAAGAGCAGGTTGTCGGCCTGGTAGTCGTTGTGGACGACAGTCAGCGGGTCGTCGTGGTACATCCGGCGCATCACCGGCTCGACCCGATTCGTCGCCCAGTCCCCGAAGCGGCGGATCTGGTCGGAGATCGGGATGCTCAGCTTCGCCAGGAACGCCGGCCACAGGTCGGCGAACGCCGAGGCCACCTCGGTCGGGGTGGCGAACGTGTCGGGATCGAGCCAGCCGGGCAGGTCGTCGGTCGGCGTCTCCCACCGGCTCGCGTGCAGCGCGGCCACGGCGTCGACCGCGGCGCGGATGTCGTCGATCGAGCACGCTCCCGCGGTCCGTCCGGGTCGCGAGCTCGTCAGGTCCTCCAACAAGATCACGCAGCGGCCGTCCTCGCCGTCGACGGCGGCGTGGTAGCAACTGGGCACCGGGACCGGGGTCGTGCCGGCCAGGTCGCGGTAGAAGGACACTTCCCGTTCGTAGAAGCCCATGGACGAGACGGTGTCCCGCAGACCGGTGTCGGCGGCCGAGAACTTGGCGACCAGGCTGCGGGGGAGCTGGGGGAGGTCCCGGTCGTAGTCGAGCTGGACCCGCTGCAGGACGCCGGTGAAACTCATCGCCACCAACCGTTCGGTCGAACAGCTGGTGACCGAGGCACCACTCAGCAACCCGGCCCGGTCGAGAACCTCGCTCAGCCAGTCCGCCGTGACCTCGTCCGGATCGACGACCTCGTTCATCCGCCTCCTGCGCCCTCGCCGATCCTGCACCCGGCGGGTGCCCGCGACCGACCGACGGTCCTCTCCCGAGTGTGGCCGGTGCGACCACTCGACGCCAGACCCCTGCCGCGCCGTACGTAGTGCTGCGTATCCTCCGGGCGCGCCGACGTGCGGCACCTCACCTCGACCGGAGTCCCGCGGGGGCGCTGCGGTCCACCGGCACCGGTGCCATAGCGTCGGCGTCCGTGTTCTCCATCGCTGCCGCGGCGCTGTCCGGGCTGGTCTGGGGCATCGGCGACTTCGCCGGCGGCAAGGCCACCCAGCGAGCGCACCCGCTGTGGGTGACCCTGTACTCCAAGATCAACTGCCTGCCGTTCCTGGCGATCTACCTGGTCCTGCTGTACGTACCGGTGCTGCCGGCGAGCCTGCCGTGGGGGGCGGCCGCCGGGCTGTGCGGCGTGCTCGGCCTGGTGGTCTTCTACCGGGCCATGTCGAGTGGGGCCATGACCGTGGTGGCGCCCGTGGCGGCGGTCACCTCGGCCGTGCTCCCGGTGCTCGTCGGGCTGCTCTCCGGTGAGCGACCGGGCGCGGTGCGGTTGATCGGCGTCGGCTGTGCCTTGATCGCCATCGCGATGGTCAGCCTCAGTCCGCCGCCGGCTGGTGGAACCCGACAGCTGACGCCGCGGCTGCTGGGTCAGGCCGTGCTCGCCGGCGCCGGGTTCGGACTCTTCTTCATCCTGTTGAGTCGGGCCGGCGACACCGGGGAGCCAGGACTCTGGCCGGTCCTGGCGTCGCAGCTCGCCGGCATCCTGGGGGTCGCGGCCATCACCGTGGTGCTGCGTCCCGGCCAGCAGCCCCGAGGTCGCTCGTTGGGCTGGACCCTGGTCGCAGGGCCGTTCGACATGACGGCCAACGCCTTGTACCTCATCGCGACCCGGGCCGGGGACCTCTCCGTGGTGGCACCGCTCGCTGCGCTGTACCCGGTCAGCACGGTGATCTTGGCCATGGTCATCGACCGGGAACGGCTCCGGCTCGTCCAGGTCCTCGGCCTGGTGCTCGCGGTGGCGGCGCTGGTCCTCGTCAGCCGCTAACCGGGCTCCGAGGACGCGTCGGCGGGCTCGACCTCGTCCACCGCCTGTCGGTGGGACTCCCGCGCCGCTGCGATCGCCGCCCGGCCGGACGGCACCAGCACGGCGATGACCGCGACCGCGGCGGTGGCGATCCCCGCGATCACCAGCAGCGCCTGGACGGACAGCCGATCGGCGAGCGGGCCGAACACCGTCATGCCGATCGGTGTCGCCAAGGCCATCACGATGCCGACGTAGCTGAACACCCGGCCGTGCCGCTCCGGCGGCACCGTCTGCTGGATGAGGGTCATGAACGGGGTGGAGAAGGGTGGGATGAGCAGTCCGAACAGGAAGAAGACGGCGCAGAGGACCCAGAGGTTCGGACTGAGTCCCATGGCGACGCTGAGAACCGCGAAGCCGAAGGTCGAGACCAGGATCAGCATCATCGGGCTCTTCTTGGTCAGCAGCGTCGACATCACCACGCCGCCGATCACCATCCCGACACTCAGGGAGAACTCGACCGCGGTGAGTTTCCAGACCTCCCCGCCGAAGCTGCGAGCCACCATCAGCGGGGTCAGGAAACTCGGCCCGATGGTGAACACGAAGATGATCGCGAAGACCAGCAGCAGCCAGCGCACGATCCGGTGCTGCCAGATGTAGCGGGCCCCCTCCACCAGGTCCTCCCGGTAGGTCGTGGTTTTCGCGGCCACCTCGGCGAGCGTGGGCACCGCGACCAGGGCGAGCATGCCGATGCCGATCACGGCGGTCACGACGTCGATGAAGAAGACGGGCACGATGCCGAAGAGACCGAAGACGACACCGGCCGCCGCCGGCGCGATCAGCATCATGGCCGACTGGATGGTGCCGAAGATGCCGTTCACCCGCATCAGCTGATCGGCAGGAGTGATCTGCGGGATCATCGCCGCCACCGCCGGCTGCTGCACCCCTGCCCCCACCGAACGCACCGCCACCGCGAGCAGCACGATCCACAGGTCGGTCACGCCGTTGGCCATCAAGAAGGCCAGCACCAACGTGACGGCGGCGATGCCGCCGTCGGAGACCATGACCAGCACCCGCCGGTTCACCCGGTCCGCGAACGTGCCGCCGAAGACCGACACGATGCCTTGAGGGAGGAACGCCGCCACGGCGTACAGGGCGATCGCGAGCCCGGACCGCGTCTCCAGGGTGACGTACCACATGACCGCGTACTGGACGATCATCGACCCGAGCATGGAGACGGTCTGGCCGGTGAGGAAGATCGAGACGTTCCGCTTCCATCGAGCCGGCACGGGAGCGGAGTCGGCCGACACCGGGTTGCTCATCGGGGTTCCTCCAGAGGGTCGCCGTTGACGTCGGGCGAGAACTCTGACCGCGCGGGGCCTAAGAACTCATCGCCTCCGACGGTGTCGGATGACCTCGGGCGACCGTCAGCCCTTGAGCGCCCCGGCGGCGATGTTGGCGATGAAGTGCCGGGAGCCGATGATGAACACCCCCAACAGCGGCAGCACGCTGATCAACGCGCCGGCCATCACCATGCCGTAGTCGGTGCTGTAGATCGAGTTGAGCTGGGCCAAGGCGGTCTGCAGCGTCTGGCGTTCCGGATCGACCAGGACCACGAGCGGCCACACGTAGTCGTTCCAGGCCGTGATGAAGGTGAAGATGCCGAGGAAGGCGAGGCCACCGCGGAGCATCGGCACGCCGACGTGCCACCAGGTGCGGAAGAACCCGGCTCCGTCCACCCGCGCCGACTCGATCAGCTCGTCGGGGATCGAGGAGGCGGCGAACTGGCGCAGCAGGAAGATGCCGAAGGCGTTGGCCGCGCCCGGCACGATCAGCGCCTGGAGCTCACCGATCCACCCGAACCACGACATCAACACGAAGCTGGGCACCAGCGACAGGCTGCCCGGCACGAGGAAGGTGCCCAGCATGACCACGAACAAGACGTTCTTGCCGGGGAAGTCGTACTTGGCGAAGGCGAAGCCGGCCAGCGAGTCGAAGAACATCACCAGGACCGCGCTCAATCCGGCCACCACGAACGTGTTGCCCATCGCCTGGAGCAGGTCGACGCTGTCCAGGAGTCCACGGACGTTCTCGGCGAAGCTCGACCCGAAACTGAGTTTCGGCGGGAACCCGAAGATCTCCCCGGTCGTCTGGGTCGACATCGCCACCAACCAGTAGAAGGGGAATGCCGACACGAGCACACCGACCACGAGGCAGAGGTGGGTGACCAGCCGGGCCACCAGGCTGCGGCGACCCGCGCCACGGTCGCGGCGTTGCTGTTTCGTGAGGTCGACGGTGCCCAGCGCGGCGTTCGCGTCGCCGGGTTCGGTGGTCTTGGCTCGGGCGATGCTCACGACCGCTCCTTCCGGTCCGTCACGGTTTCCTCGCGCATGCCCGTGCGTTCCCGGACCAGTCGCCAGTTGATCACCGCGAAGACGGAGGCGATGACGAACAGGGCCCAGGCGATCGCCGAGCCGTACCCGAAGTCGAACTGGGTGAAGGCCTGGGTGTACTGGTAGAGCACGATGGTCATGCCCGCCTCGGGTACACCGTCCCCGGTGCTCAACAGCACCTGCGGTTCGGTGAACAGGCTCAGCCCGCCGATGGTGGACACGATCACCGTGAACAAGATCACCGGGCGGAGCAGCGGTACCGTGATCGAGCTGAAGATCCGCCAGGTGCTGGCTCCGTCGACCTTGGCGGCGTCGTAGAGCTCGGTGGGGATGGCCTGCAGCGCGGCCAGGTAGATGATCGCGTTGTATCCGGTCCAGCGCCAGATCACCATCACCGAGATGGTGATCTTGATCCCGACGTCGCTGGTGAGCCACTTCACCGTGTCCGCCCCGAGCGCGGTGAGCGCGGAGTTCACCAGCCCGAAGCTGTCGGAGAACACCGACCCGAACACGATCGCCATGGCGACCATCGAGGTCACGTTCGGGACGAAGTAGGCGACCCGGTACGCACCCTTGAACCGGATGTTCTGGTGCAGCAGGAACGCCAGGACCAGGGCCAGGCTCAGCATCGGGACGGTGGACAGGAACCAGATGATGAACGTGTTGGCGACCGCGTTCCAGAACTTCGGGTCCGAGATCAGGTACTGGTACTGCGCCAACCCGACGAACCTCATCTCGCCCATGCCGTCCCAGTCGGTGAAGGACAAGACGATGGAGAAGATGATGGGGAAGAGGCCGAAGATCAAGAAGAGGACGTAGAACGGCGCCACCGCGAGGTACTGCGGCCAGTACCGTCGCCAGATCGAGGGTCGGCTCCGCTCCGCGGTCGCGGGCGCGGTCGGAGTCCGGGACGACGTCGGCGCGGTCGGTGTCTCGAGGGCCATCAGAGCACCCCCCGCTTCTTCAGCACGCGGTCGGTCTGTTCGACGGCATCGCGCCAGGCCCGATCCGGGTCCTTGCCCGAGTTCTCGACCAGGGCGAGCTCCAACGCGAACGCCTTGGTCTGGTTCTCGTACGGGCTGACGTAGGTGATGGGCACCGTCTCGGCGGCCTCGGCGAAGAACGTGAGCGAGTCCTGGTCGCCGAAGAAGTCGGTGGCGCCCTTCATCTTCCCGCTGCGGAACGAGGCGGGGGTGGACGGGAAGAGCTGGATCTCGTTGAAGGAGTCGGCCTGGTGCTCGGGGGTGGTGAGCCAGCTGAGAAAGGAGTAGGCGGCTTCGGGGTCCTTGCAGCTGCGCGGGATGGTCAAGAACGAGCCGCCGCTGTTGCCGGGTTTCACCGGTTGGCTGGCGATCCGCCACTGCCCCTTCGTCTTCGGAGCCGTCTCGACCAGCACCTGCGCCCACCACACCGCTTCCAGGTGCCCCGCCGTCTTCCCGCTGACGAAGGCGGCGTTCTGGTCGGTGGGCACCTGGAGGTTTCCGGTGATGCCGGCTTCGGCTGCCTTGACCGCGGTCTCCCAGGCTCGCCGGATGGTGCTGCCGTCGGCGGCGTAGACCGGCGTGTCGTCCGGGGCGAAGTAGCGCTCCGCACTCGCGTTGATGAACTGGTCGAAGACGGTCGACGCGTCCTGGCTGATGGCGGCGTCCGCGTCGGCCCGCACCTTGCGGCCGAGCTCGATCCACGCGTCCCAGGTCCGGGTGGCAGCGGTGACCGCAGCCGGGTCGGCGTCGATGCCGGCTCGGTCGAAGACGTCGGCCCGGTAGTAGAAGCCGGTCGGGCCGGTGTCCATCGGCCAGAACAGGAACCGTCCACTCGGGGTGGTGCCGAGCTTCCACTTCCACTCGAAGTAGTCGGCTTTCCGATCGGCTGCCCCGAACTCGTTGAGGTCGAAGAACTTGTCCTCGTTGGGGAAGTAGAGCGAGCAGTTGGAGTTGATGGCGCTGATGTCGGGGATGTAGGAGCCGCCGGCCAGACTCGTGCGCAGCTTGGTGTCGAAGCTGCCGCCGATCACGTCGGCGCGCAGTCTCTTGTCGGACTCCGGCATCTGTTGTCCGGCCTCGGCCAGCATCTTCGGGGCTGATCGAGCGGTTCCAGTACCAGAGCACGAGCTCGCGTGGATCCGTGCTGATCGAGGCGCTGGAGCCGCAGCCGGTGAGACCACCGACAGCGGCTCCGGCGAGACCGGCCGCGCCGGCCAGGAAATTGCGTCTGGTCAACGTCGTCATGCTCGTCTCTTCTCGTCGTCGAGGTCGGACGTTCTCGTGCCGGACATTCACGTGCCGGAAGGGGTGCCGACGCGGGGGATCGTCGGCCTCGTGAACGTTCACGGTGGTCCGACCATGCCACCGGGGCGAGCTCGCTGTCAACGGCTGGCACGGGTGGGGTCCACGATCCGGGTGACCCTTGACCCGGGACCTGTCGCCGCATAGGTTCGGTTGTCCGTGAACGTTCACGGCCGCGTGAGATCGGCCCCCGGCCTTGGCCCGACCGAGCACGTCGTCCGGCTCAGCAGTAGGGAGTTTCCAGCATGGTCGACCCGGTCAACGGTCAAGCCCTCGACCCGGTGCAGCACGTCCTCGACCGGGTGGAGCCGGTGCGCTGGGGCATCCTCGGTCCCGGCGCCATCGCCCGCCGGTTCGCCGGTCAGCTGCCGGACTCCCGGACCGGACGGCTGACCTTCGTCGGCAGCTCCGACCCCGCCCGCGCTCGGGAATTCGCCGAGGCACAGCCCGGCGACGTGGCGGCCGGGACCCACGAGGAGCTGCTCGATCGCGACGACGTCGATGCCGTGTACGTCGCCACCGTGCACCCCACGCACGCGCGGCTGACCATCGCCGCGCTCGAGGCGGGCAAGCACGTCCTGTGCGAGAAGCCGCTGGCGCCGGACGCCGGTTCGGTGATGGCCATGCTGGCCGCGGCCGCCGACTCCGGGCGCAGTCTGGTCGAGGCGTACATGTACCGCTTCCATCCGCAGACCCGCTGGGTGCTGGACGCGGTTCGAGACGGCCGGATCGGCGACGTGCTGCACGTCGACGCCGAATTCACGTTCCGCACCGGTTCGCGGTCGGGTCGGCTCTTCGATCCCGAGCTCGCGGGCGGCGGCATCCTCGATGTCGGCGGGTATCCGGTCTCGTACGCCCGGGCCATCGCCGGCGCCGCGAGTGGTGTCGATGTCGTGGAGCCGACCGACGTCTCGGCGGGCGGCACCCTGGGCCCCACCGGGGTCGACGAGTGGAGCCTCGCACGGCTCACCTTCCCGGGCGGGCTCACCGCTGCGGTGCGGGCCGGTGTCGGGGTGCAGGGGCGCAACGCCGTGACCGTGTACGGCTCCCGCGGACTGATCCAGCTCGACGACCCGTGGACGCTCGGCGACATCCCGACCGCGACGCTGACCCTGGCCGGATCCGACCCGGAGGTGCTCGAGTTCACCGGCCGGCCGTACGCGCTGGAGGCCGACGGGCTGGCGGCGAGCATCGGACCCGGCGAAGCCCCGCAGCTGCGCTGGCAGGACTCACTCGGCAACGCGCAGGTGCTCGACACGTGGCGGGAGCGGATCGGACTGCGGTACCCGTTCGAGGCCGACGACGCCGACATCAAGCCCGTGTCCGGTCGTCGGCTCAGGGTCGACGTCCCCGGTATCCCGCGGGCACCGATCGCGGGCCTGCCCAAGCCGGTGTCGCGACTGGTGCTGGGATGCGACAACCAGCCGAACCTGTCCTACGCGTCGGCGGTCTTCGACGACTTCTTCAGCCGGGGTGGCAACACCTTCGACACCGCCTTCCACTACGGCGGGGGGAAGCAGGAGCGCCTGCTCGGGCGCTGGATCGCCAACCGCGGTCTGCGCGACGAGGTCGTCGTCATCACCAAGGGTGCGCACACCCCGAACTGCAACCCGGAGGCGTTGACCGAGCAGCTGCTGCAGTCCTTCGAACGGCAGCAGACCGATCACGCCGACATCTACCTGATGCACCGCGACAACCCCGAGGTCCCTGTCGGGGAGTTCGTCGACGTCCTCAACAGCCACGTCGCGGCCGGTCGGATCACGATCTTCGGCGGCTCGAACTGGACCCCGGCGCGCGTCGACGAGGCCAACGCCTACGCGGCAGCGCACCAGCTGCAGGGCTTCTCCGTGCTGAGCAACCACTTCGGCCTGGCTCGGGCGTACGACGTCCCGTGGGCGGGCTGCGAGCACGTGACCGACCCCGAGTCGAGGCGATGGCTGACCGAGCGGCAGCTGCCGCTGCTGCCGTGGTCGTCGCAGGCCCGGGGGTTCTTCACGGGCCGGGCCCGGCCCGACGACCGATCAGACCCCGAGCTGGTCCGCTGCTACTACAGCGACGACAACTTCGAGCGGCTCCGCCGGGCCGAGAAGCTCGCGGCCGAGTTCGGCGTCCCCGCGACCGCCGTGGCGCTGGCGTACGTGCTGCACCAGCCGTTCCCGACCTTCCCGCTGTTCGGGCCGCGCACCATCGCGGAGGCCCGGTCGTCGATGACGGCGTTGTCGGTCGAGTTGACCCCGGATCAGCTGGCCTGGCTCGACCTGGCCGTCGATTGGTGACCAGCAGGGGGTCGGCGCCGGGCCCGTCGACGATCCACGACGTCGCCCGGGCCGCCGGTGTCTCCCGGCAGACCGTCACCCGGGCGATGAACGACATGGCGGGAATCAGCACTGGGACCAAGGACCGGGTACTGGCCGCGGCGCGGGATCTCAACTACCGGCCGTCGCGGTTCGGCCGGGGGCTGGTCAAGAACGAGCACCGCACCGTCGGTCTCGTGCTGGACGACCTGGCCAATCCCTACTACCCGGAACTGGCCTCCGCCGTCATCGGCGCGGCCGGCCGGGGTGGGTGGAACGTTGTCGTCGCCGAGCGCCGGCACACCTCCGACCAGCACCGGTTGCTGCAGGATCTCGCCGGCCAGGTCGACGCCGTGATCGGCTACCTCGGCCCGCTGTCGCGGAGTCCGGGCCTGGAACTCAGCGGGCTGCCGGTGGTCGACATCGACCCGCAGCAGGTCATCGGCAGTCATGGCCGGGTCCACCTGGACATGAGCGCGGCGCTGCGGGAGACCGTTCGGCACCTGCGCGACCACGGCGTCCGCCGGCCGATCATGGTCGACGTCAACGCCGACTCCCGGCGCACCGACCGCGCGGTCGAGTTCGCCGCCGCCTTCGCCGCGGTGGGGATTCCGCTGGAGGTGGTGTTCGCCCCCGACAGCAGTCTGCCGGCCGGGGCGGCCGCGGTGGAGGCGGCGCTGCAACTCCGGCCGGACCTCGACGCGATCCTCGGGTTCAACGACATCACCGCGTGCGGCGTCCTGAGCGGCCTGCGGCGGCACCGGATCGACGTCCCGGACCAGGTCCGGGTCGTCGGGGTCGACGGTCTCAGCGTCGGCAGCTACGTGACGCCGGAGCTCACGTCGTTGGCCGTGGACTTCGGCGGTGTCGCCCGGGCCGCGGTCGAGCTGGTCGCCGAGCTGCACGAGCGGGAGTCCGCGACGCCGGGTGCTGCGGCGCCGTCGCGTACCGTGTCGCATCGGCTGGTCGTCCGCGGGTCGGGCTGACCGGCCCCAACCGGCAGGAGGGGACACGATGGCCCGGATCGGTGTGATGACGACCGAGTTCGACACCGGTCTGGGGGCGACGTCGCTGACCGAGGCCGCGGACCTGATCGCCGAGCACGGCGTGCACTGCGTCCAGCTGCAGCTCGGGTCGGTGTTCCGCGAGGTGTCGACGTCGGACGCCCTGCTGCACGGGCTCGACGTGCTGGGGGACAAGATCGACGCCGACGTCGCCGCGAGCTCCCGCTCGGTGCTCGCCGACCGCCGCATCGACGTGGCCGCCGTCGACGGCACCTACAACATGGTGCATCCCGACCCGGACCGGCGGGCCCGCAATCTCGACCGGCTGGTGGTCCTGATCGAGCTCGCGCCCGCCTTCGGCACCGACATCGTGACCCTGTGCACGGGCACCCGGTCCGACATCATGTGGCAACAGCACGAGGACAACGGCTCCGACGCCGCCTGGGCCGACCTGGTCGCTCAGCTCGAGGTCGCGTCAGCGGCCGCCGAACAGGCCGGCATCCGGCTGGCGTTCGAGCCGGAACACAACAACGTCGTCGACTCCGCCCGGCGGGCTCGCCGGCTGCTGGACGAGATCGGCAGCCCGGCGCTGAAGGTGCTGATGGACGGTGCGAACATCTTCGCCCGCGGCGACCTGGTGCGGATGGACGATCATCTCGTCGAGACGTTCGAGCTCATCGGAGCCGACATCGTGCTCGCCCACGCCAAGGACCTCGATCACGACGGCGATGCCGGTGGCCGCGCCGCCGGACAGGGCCGACTGGACTACTCCCGCTACCTGGCCGAGCTGCAGTCCTACGGGTTCGACGGCGCGATCATCTTCCACCAGCTCGCCGAGCTCGCGCCGGACCGATTCGACCAGGCCTTCCGGTACGTCCGGGACCACGCCCCGGTCGGGTACCTCGACTGACCCGACCCGAGCAGGGCCGGCGTCGCTAGCTGCTGCCACCCGACCCGGCGGCGTCCGGCATCGGGTCGGAGGCCGCCGACCGGCCGGCATCTTTGCCGTCGTCGCGCTGCTCCGGCCGGGCGGTCGGATGCTGCCCGGCGGCCTCCGGATCGCTCGGGTCGTCGGCGGCAGCCGCCAGTCCCTGCAGGGCGGGGAGATCGGATTCGGCCGGGGTGCCGCCGGCTGCTCCGCCGGGTCCCTCCGGAGTCGTTCCCGATACCAGTTCGGTCATGGACGGTCCTCCCTTCCGCGGCCGGGTGCCGCCTCGGTCAGTGGTTACCCCCGGCGTTCGACATCACACTCGGCTCGGACCCTCGAGTGGTCGCCGTAGCCCGCGTTCACCGGACCGGCTCGTACTCCGGGGTCAGCAATCGGTGTTCGGCGACGGCGGCGAGGGACAGCGTCTTGTATCCCACGTCGGCGAACAAGACGGTGAGGCGATCGGTGTCCACCGACATCACGACACCGGGACCCCACTGCTGGTGCCGGACACCGGTGTTCACCCGGAACCGGCTGGCACCGGGGGGGTCGAGCGGCCGGGCGGCACCGGACTCGCAGTTGTCGCAGTTGCCGCACAGCGAAGCGAGCTGCTCGCCGAAGTAGCCGAGCAGGAACTGTCGCCGACAGCCGCTGGTCTCGGCGTAGCCACGCATCATCTCGATCCGGGACCGGATCAGCTCCCGGTGGGTGTCGGCCACCTCGACGGCCAGCCGCACGGCCTCGGCCGGAGGCATCCCCGCGTCCAGGTACTGGAGCCGGCCGCGATCGTCGGTCGTCACCGCGCCCGCCTGCTCCAACAGATTCACCGCCCGGGTCCGGCGGGACGCCGAGACGTGCAGCACGTCGGCCAGATCCCTCGAACCGACCGGCTCGGCCGCCTGGGCGAGAATCGCCGCCACCGCCGCCACGGCGTCGATCGGCACCGGCGAGGTGGTCAGGAACCGCTGCAGGTGCAGGTCCTCGGCCCGGTAGAACAGCGTCACCTCGGCGCGCGCCCCGTCCCGCCCGCCGCGGCCGACGTGTTGGTAGTAGGAGTCCAGTGACTCCGGCGCCGAGGCGTGCACCACGAACCGCACCCCGGGCTTGTCGATGCCCATGCCGAAGGCCGAGGTCGCGACGACGACGTCGAGCCGGTCGTCGTGGAAGTCCTCGTGCACCTGCTCGCGATCAGCGCGTCTCATGCCGGCGTGATAGCTGGCGGCCCGGACACCGGCCGTCGACAGCTCGGCCGCGTAGTACTCGGCGTCCTTGCGACTGGCCGTGTACAGCAGTCCGAGGTCGTACGTCGGATCCGCGAGCAGCGTCTGGACGTGCTCGACCACAGCGTCCCGCTTGCGCCGGTCGTCACCGTGCGGGTGCACCGCGAGCCGGAGGTTCGGTCGGTCGAAGCTCGCGATCACCTCCCGGTGATGCCGCAAGCGGAGTCGTTCGACGATGTCTCGCCGGACAGGCAGCGCCGCGGTGGCGGTCAGCGCGATCACCGGCGGGTGGCCGAGCCGCTCGACCACCCGACCGAGTCGGAGGTAGTCGGGGCGGAAGTCGTGCCCCCAGGCCGAGACGCAGTGCGCTTCGTCGACCACGAACAGACCCACCCCGACCTCACTCAACCGGTCGACGACCTCGTCCTTGGCCAGCTGCTCGGGGGACAGGAACAGGTACTCGGCGTCCCCCGCGGCCAGGGCTCGCCACGCGTGTCGGCGCTCCGAAGCGCGCTGGGCCGAGTTGACCGCGACCGCCTCCGGCGCGTTGGCGGTGTCGATCCCGTCCCGTTGATCTTGCTGCAGCGCCAGCAGCGGGGAGACCACCAGGGTCGGTCCGGGAATCAGCAGGGCCGGCACCTGGTAGATCGCGGACTTGCCGCCGCCGGTCGGCAACACGGCCAGGACGTCGTGCCCCTGCATGATCGACTCCATCGCCGTCAGCTGATCCGGGCGGAGCTCGGTCCAGCCGAAGGCCTGCTCCGCGGCCCGTTGCAGTTCCTGCCTGTGCTCACTCATCGCGGCCTGGGTACCCGGGTCCGCGCCGAGCCAAGCACGGTTCCGGGCGGTCGAGGTCCGGGGTCGCCATCCGCGGGTCGCCAGGGGTCGCCGACCCGGCCGTGCTTCCCGCGCTCTGCGCTCGTAGGGTACGGAAGACCGGTCGCCGCCCCATCCACCCCGGCGGGTGCGAAACCTCTGGCGGCCGGCGCCGAGATCCCGGGATCCCTGACTGCAGGAGGAATCGTGGCAACGATCACCCGACAGGTCCAAGCGTCTCCGACCGAGGTGTTCGCGGTGCTGGCCGACGGCTGGCTCTATCCGACCTGGGTGGTGGGGGCGTCGAGGATGCGCGACGTCGACGAGACCTGGCCGGCGGCCCGGGCGCAGTTGCACCACTCGTTCGGGGTCTGGCCGTTCGTGATCAACGACCAGACGACGATGTTGAGCTGGGAACCGCCCCGGCGGGCGCTGCTCGAGGCGCAGGGCTGGCCGCTCGGCACCGCCCTGGTCGACATCGAGGTCCACCCCTTCGGCACCGGCTCGGAGATCTCGCTCACCGAGACCCCCAACCGGGGACCGGGTCAGCTCGTTCCCAAGATCATCCGAGATCCGTTGATCGGCGTCCGGAACGTCGAGACGCTCCGCCGCCTCGGCTACCTCGCCGAAGGTCGATCAGCGGGCTGACTGCTTGAGCGCCTCACCCCGCGGGTAGGGATCGATCATGGAATCGGAGCGCAGCTGGGCGCTGATCACCGGAGCTTCGAGCGGCATCGGTCGGGCGTTGGCGCACGAGTTCGCCGATCACGGCGTCGACCTGGTCCTCACCGCCGACGAGGACCTCGCTCCGGTGGCGGCCGAGGTGGCGACGCGCGGGGTCGAGGTGCGGACCGTTTCGGCGGATCTGCGGACCTCCGCCGGGGTCGAGCACCTGTGGACCGAGACGTCCCGGGTGCCGGGCCGGCTGGGTGCGGCGGCGCTCAACGCCGGCATCGGGGTCGGCGGCGGCAGCTTCTTGGACACCGATCTGGACGCCCATCTCGACGTCGTCCGGCTCGACGTGCTGGGTACCGTGCAGCTGACCCGACTGGTGCTCGAGTCGATGGTGGCGGTCGGGCAGGGGAGGGTGCTGATCACCTCCTCACTGGTGGCCGCGATGCCCGGGGCGTACCAGGTCACCTACAACGCGTCGAAGTCCTTCCTGCAGTCCTTCGCCGTGGGTCTGCAGAACGAGCTGAAGGACAGCCCGGTGACCGTCACGTCGCTGATGCCGGGGCCGGTGGAGACGAACTTCTTCCGCCGGGCGGGGATGCTCGACACGCGACTCGGTCAGGCCCGCAAGGACGAACCGGCCACGATCGCCTCGCAGGCTTACCGGGGCCTGATGAACGGGGACCGACGGGTGGTCGGCGGCGGCTTTCTCAGCCAGGCCACGGCGCGGGTCAACGCCGTCCTGCCGGACTCGGTCAAGGCCAAGCTGCAGGAGATCTTGTCCCGGCCCCGTTCCTGAGACCCGAGCGGCCTACAGGCCCAGCTTCCCGGCGATGCCGCCCCCGGCGCCGCCCAGGAGATCGCCGACGTTGATGCCGAACTTCTCCAGCAGACCGGCGTGCTGGTCGGTGTCCACCTGGTCGGGGAGCTCGCTCTCGGCCTGCGACGCCTGGTCGTTGCGGCCCTGCTGGCGAAGCAGGTCGAGGATCTGCTGCTTGTCGATGTTCATGCTGCAGCCGTACCCCGCTGAGGTCCCGGAAAACAGTCCGCGCGACCGGGTTCGATAGTGGTTCGGTAACCGAAGTTTCGGTCGGATTCGGTTTGGATTCCGAAGTGTCGGGTAGCCCTTCGGCGTGCTGAGGTACGAGGCTTCGGACCCCCTGCGGATAGCCCTGGTGTCCGAACACGCGAGCCCGTTGGCCGACGTGGGCGAGGTCGACGCCGGTGGGCAGAACGTTCATGTGGCCGAGCTGGCCGCCGGCTTGACCGAGCTCGGTCACGAGGTGGTCGTCTACACCCGCAAGGACCGTCCGGGACAGGCCGACCGGGTGATCACCCCGGCCGGCTATCAGGTGGCGCAGCTGGCTGCGGGACCCCAGCGGCGGCTGGCCAAGGACGAGCTGTGGCCGCACATGGCCGAGTTCGCCGATGGCCTCACCTCCTGCTTCGACCTGGATCGACCCGACGTCGCGCACGCCCACTTCTGGATGTCGGGTTGGGCGACCCGGCAGGCCGCGTGGAGCCACGGATCGCCCTTCCTGGTCACCTTCCACGCCCTCGGCGTGGTCAAGCGTCGGTACCAGGGCGCAGCCGACACGAGCCCGGCCGACCGGGTGGCCGTGGAGGCCGAGCTCGCCCGGCAGGCGGACGGGGTCGTGGCCACCTGCCGTGACGAGGTGTCGGAGCTGCTGGGAATCGGCGCCGACGTGACCCGGATCAGCACCGTGCCGTGCGGGGTCGATCTCGACCTGTTCGAGCCCGGCCGGCCCACCCGCGCTGCCGACCGAGAGGGCCGGCTTCGGCTGGTGAGCGTCGGCCGGCTCGTACCCCGCAAGGGATTCGAGACCATCCTCGAGTCGGTCGCCCGGCTGCCGGGGACCGAGCTGCTGATCGCCGGGGGACCCGACCGCGAGCACCTCGACGCGGACCCCGAAGCCCGCCGACTGCGCGAGCTCACGGAGCGGCTCGGCGTCGCCGATCGGGTGCAGCTGCTCGGGGCCGTACCGCACGACCGGATGCCCGAGCTGCTGCGGTCGGCCGACGCCGTCCTGTGCGCTCCCTGGTACGAGCCGTTCGGCATCGTGCCACTCGAGGCGATGGCGTGCGGGATCCCCGTGATCGCCTCCGCGGTCGGTGGTCTGTTGGACACGGTGGTCGACGGCGTGACCGGTATGCACGTGCCGCCGCGCGACCCCGCCGCCTTGACCGCGGCCGTCGAGCGGCTCCGCGATCCGGTGCTCCGCGGCCGGCTGGGAGCCGCGGCGCTGGACCGGGCCCGGCAGCACTACTCCTGGACCCGCGTCGCGGAGCGGACCGCCGACGTCTACCGGAGTCGGCTCGCGGAGCACCGCAGCGCCACCTGTCCGACCGCCCAGCATCCGGCTCGGGCGGCGATCTCCGGGGCGGCCGGGCGATGACTACCGCGAGCAACGGGGGTCGTGTCGGTGCGGCGGTCGTGCTGGGTGGCGCGGGCTTCCTCGGCTCTCATCTGTGTGAGGCGTTGCTGGCCTCCGGACGTCACGTCGTCTGCATCGACAACTTCTGCACCGGGAGCACCCAGAACATCGACCACCTGCTCGAGGTGCCGGGTTTCCGGCTGCTCGAACGCGACGTGACCGAGCCTTTCGGCCCGGACGTCGACGCGGCCCTGTCCGAGGAGAGCTGTGCGCTGGTCTTCCACCTGGCGTCGGCGGCCTCGCCGTCGGCCTACCACCGGCTGCCGATCCAGACTCTGCGCGCGGGATCGTTCGGCACCGACCACGGCCTCGCCCTCGCCGAGCGGCAGGGCGCCCGATTCGTGCTCGCCTCGACCAGTGAGGTGTACGGCGACCCGCTGATCCACCCGCAGCGCGAGGACTACGTCGGTCACGTCAACCCGATCGGTCCCCGCAGCGTCTACGACGAGGCCAAGCGGTACGCCGAGGCGCTGACCGAGGCGTACCGCCGGACCCGGCGCGTCGACACCGGCATCGCCCGGATCTTCAACTGCTACGGACCACGGATGCGACCCGACGACGGCCGGATGATCCCGACGTTCATCACCCAGGCCCTGGCGGGGGAGCCGTTGACCGTCAGCGGATCCGGTGAGCAGACGCGTTCGATCTGTTTCGTCTCCGACACCGTGCGCGGCCTGCTGGCGCTGGCGGACTCGGCGGATCCCGGTCCGGTCAACATCGGCAACCCGGTCGAGCTGACGGTCCTCGAGACCGCCGGGATGATCGCCGACGTCACCGGCGTGCCGCTGCGGGTCGACCACTGGCCGGCGGTGGAGGACGACCCGCAGCGTCGCTGTCCCGACATCAGCCGGGCCCGGGAGCGGCTGGGCTGGTGGCCCCAGGTGACCCCCGAGGACGGTCTGCGACGGACCGTCTCCTGGTTCGCCGAACGACGACTCGGCTCGGGCCGAGCGCAGTTGCATCCGGTAGCGGCGAAGGGCGCCTGACATGCGTGTTCTCGGGATCAACGCGGTGTTCCACGACTCGGCCGCCGCCCTCGTGGTCGACGGCCGGATCGTGGCCGCCGCCGAGGAGGAGCGGTTCTCGCGGCGCAAGCACGGCAAGCGGCCGGTGCCGTTCTCGACCTGGGAGCTGCCCGACGCCGCCATCGACTGGTGCTTGGCCGTTGGTGGACTCGACGCGTCCGAGCTGGACGCCGTCGCCTACTCCTACGATCCGTCGCTGGTCGTGCCGGGCGGCCCGGGGCAGGACGCCGGCTGGGAGGACCTCCGGACCACCTACGCGAGCCGGGCGCCCCGGTTCCTGCAGACGCTGCTGCCCGGCTACGACCCGTCGATCTTCCGCTTCGTCCGGCACCATGTGGCCCACGCCGCGTCGGCCGGGCTGGTCGCCCCGTTCGGCGACGGTGCCGTGCTCGCCGTCGACGGCCGCGGCGAGGCGACCTCGATGCTCGCGGGGGAGTACCGCGACCAGAAGCTGGACGTGCACGCCACCCAGCCGCTGCCCCACTCCCTCGGGCTGCTCTACGAGGACCTGACAGCCCATCTCGGGTTCGACCGGTCCAGTGACGAGTACAAGGTGATGGCGATGGCGTCGTACGGCACGCCGCGGCACCTCGCCTTGCTGCGCCGGCTGGTGCACGCCGACGGTGCCGGAGGGTTCCGGACCGAGCGGATCGACTGGAACGCACTGGCCCCGGCCCGGGCCCGCGGCGCCACCGACATCGACGAGCGGCACGCGGACCTCGCCGCCAGCGTCCAGGTGGTGCTGGAGGAGGTGCTGCTCGATCTGCTGGGCTGGCTGCACGCGAAGACCGACGCCGAGAACCTGGCGTTCGCCGGCGGGGTCGCCCTCAACTGCGTCGCCAACACCCGGTTGCTGGCGGAGGGACCGTTCCGCCGGATCTGGATCCAGCCGGCCGCCGGTGACTCCGGCACCGCGCTCGGGGCGGCGCTGAGTGTCGCGGCGGATCTCGGCGACCGGATCGAGCCGATGCAGGACGCCGCGTTGGGTCGTGGCTGGAGCGACGAGGAGATCGAGCAGGTCCTGCGCGTCGCACGGGTGCCGTACGAGCGGCCGACCGACATCTCCGTCGCCACCGCGGAGGTGCTGGTCGAGGACGGGATCGTCGCCTGGTTCCAGGGCCGGTCGGAGTACGGGCCGCGCGCACTGGGCCATCGGTCGCTGCTCGCCCACCCGGGGCAGGCCAAGAACCTGGAGCGGCTGAACGACGTGAAAGGCCGGGAGCAGTTCCGGCCGGTCGCGCCGATGGTGCTGGCCGACCGGGCCGGCGACATCTTCGGCCGCGGACCGTTGCCCAGTCCGTACATGCTCTTCGTGCACGACGTGGCACCCGAGTGGCAGCAGCGGCTGCCGGCCGTGACGCACGTCGACGGGACCGCCCGGGTCCAGACCGTCGACCCCGCGACCGACCCCCGGACCGGCGCGCTGCTGCGCCACTTCGGGGACCGGACCGGGATCCCGGTGGTCGTCAACACCAGTCTGAACACCGCCGGCCGGCCGATGGTGGACAGCCCGCGCGACGCGTTGGAGCTCTTCGGTTCGGCGCCGGTCGACGCGCTGGCGATGGGGCCGTTCCTGATCCGGCGCGGCGCGGTCGGGGACCGAGCGCGGTGACCCGGATCAGCTACGCCGTGGTCATCCCCACGGTGGGACGGGCCGGGCTGGCCGATCTCGTCCGCTCCGCCGACCGCGAACCCCGCCCGGCGCGGATCGTGGTGGCCGACGACCGACCGGATCCGGCTTCGCCGCTGCCGCTGCCCGATCTCGGCCGGCGGCTGACGGTGGTGGCCAGCGGTGGTCGCGGCCCGGCGGCGGCGCGGAACGCGGGCTGGCGGGCGGCGTTGAGGACCGATCCGGACCTGGAGTGGATCGCCTTCGTCGACGACGACGTCGCGCTGGCAGCGGACTGGAACGCGTCCCTGGTGGACGACCTGAGTGACCTCCCGGCCGGAGCCGGAGCCAGCCAGGCGCAGCTCTCGGTGCCGATGCCCGCCGGTCGGCGGCCGACCGACGAGGAACGGCGGACCACGGGCCTGGTCGGAGCCCGCTGGATCACCGCCGACATGGCCTATCGCCGGGTCGCGTTGGAGGCCACCGGCGGCTTCGACGAACGGTTCCCGCGAGCGTTCCGCGAGGACGCCGATCTGGCGCTGCGGACGATCCGGGCGGGCTGGACGATCGGGTGGGGACGACGTCGGACCGTGCACCCGCTCCGGTCCCGAGGCGGCTGGCGAGGCAGCCTGGCCGTGCAGGCCGGCAACGCCGACAACGCGCTGTTGCGGGCCAAGTACGGCCGGACCTGGCGGCGACAGATCCACACCGGTGTCGGTCGGAGCGGCCGGCACGCCGTGGCGACCGGCTCCGCCCTGCTCGCCGCGGCCGCACTGCTCGGGCGTCGACCCCGGTTGGCGGCGGCAGCGGGTCTGCTGTGGACCGGGGTGACGGCCGAGTTCGCCCTCCGCCGCATCCTGCCCGGTCCGCGGACACCGGTCGAGATCGCCGAGATGATCGCGACCAGCATCGCGATCCCGCCGCTGGCGTTGACCTGGCGCCTCCGCGGTGAGTGGCAGGTCCGGTTCGGCCGCCGGCACGGCAGCGGCAGCCCCCCGGCGGCAATCCTGTTCGACCGGGACGGGACCTTGATCCACAACGTGCCCTACCTCGCCGATCCCACCGGCGTCCGACCCGTCGCCGGCGCCCGGCGGGCACTGCAGCGGTTGCGCCGGCGGCAGGTCCGGGTCGGCGTGGTCAGCAACCAGTCGGGGGTGGCCCGGGGCCTGATCTCTCCCGACGAGCTGCGCTCGGTGAACGCGCGGGTCGAGCAGGTACTCGGTCCCTTCCACACCTTCCAGGTCTGTCCCCACGCGGTCGACCACGGCTGCGAGTGCCGCAAGCCGGCTCCGGGGATGGTGCTGGCCGCGGCCCGCGAGCTCGGGGTCCGGCCCGCGGACTGCGTGGTCATCGGCGACATCGGCGCGGACATCGACGCAGCGCTGGCGGCGGGTGCTCGCGGCGGTGCTGGTGCCGACGGCCGAGACCCGGTCCACCGAGATCGATCGGGCCGGCGTGCTGGCCGCGGTCGCCCCGACCCTCGGCGTCGCCGTCCGGCGGAGCTTGGCGGGACGCCGGTGAGCGCGCCGGCCACGGACGTGTTCCGGCACGGCGGCGGTCGACCCGCGCGGGTGCTGATCGTTCGGCTCGACAGCCTGGGCGACGTCCTGCTCGGCGCCGGCGCGGTGCGCGCGGTGGCGGCGAGCGGCGCCGACGTCACCGTGCTGGTCGGTCCCGGGCAGCGGGCGGCGGCCAGGTTGATGCCGGGCGTCCGGGATGTGATCACCTTCTCGGCTCCCTGGGTCGTCCTCGACCCGGCTCCGCTGGACCCGCCCGCGGTCCGCCGACTGGTCGCTCGATTGCGCCGGCGGCGCTTCGACGGCGCCCTCGTCCTCACCTCGTTCCACCAGTCGCCGCTGCCGATGGCGTTGCTGTTGCGGCTGGCCGGGGTCGGTTGGATCGGGGCGATCAGCGAGGACTACCCGGGGTCGCTGCTCGAGCTGCGGCATCGGGTGCCCGACGACCTGCCCGAAGCCGAACGGAACCTGTCGCTGGCCGAGGCGGCGGGCTTTCCGGCCGACGAGCGCGGCGCCGCCCTCACCGTCCGGCGTCCCCTGCCGGACCCGACCCCGCTGGTCGGCGATCGGCCGTACCTGGTCTTCCATCCGGGTGCGGCGGTCAGCGCCCGCCGACCGGCGGCCGAGCACGCCCGTGGTCTGGTCGCCGGCCTGGCTGCGGCCGGCTACCGCGTCGTGGTGACCGGGTCGAGCGCCGAGTCCACCTTGACCGGCTACGTCGCGGCGGGCCACGCGATCGATCTGGGTGGGCGGCTCGAGCTGGCCCAGCTGGCCGGGCTGCTCGACCGCGCCACCTGCGTGGTGGCGCCGAACACCGGTCCGGCGCACCTGGCCGCCGCCGTCGGCACCCCGGTCGTGTCGCTGTTCGCCCCCGTCGTACCCGCGGAGCGCTGGCTGCCGTACGGGGTGCCCGTCCGGGTCCTCGGAGATCAACAGGCGGCCTGTCGCGGTACCCGGGCCCGGCAGTGCCCGGTGGACGGCCATCCCTGCCTGAGCAGCATCACGTCCGACGACCTGGTCACCGCCGTCCAGGCCCTCGCCGGTGACCCCGCCAACAGCACGAGAGGTGGCTGACATGACCCAGACCATCGACCGACATCCCGGAACCGGCTCCGCCCGCGGCGCCGACGCCCTGGCCGAGCACTTCGACGCGTTGGCGAGCTCGGCGGCCCGGCTCCGCAGCTCGGTGGTGCAGCTGCAGGCGTGGGCCGATCAGCTCGCCGAGATGTACGACGGCGGTGGTCGGCTGCTGGCCTGCGGCAACGGTGGCAGTGCGGCCGAGGCCCAGCACCTGACCGGGGAACTGGTCGGCCGCTTCCGCGACGACCGGCACCCGCTGTCGGCGATCGCGCTGCACGCCGACACCTCGGCCGGGACGGCGATCCTGAACGACTACGGCGCCGACGAGCTGTTCGCCCGCCAGGTCCGGGCCCACGGCCGGCCCGGCGATGTGCTGGTGGCCTTCTCGACCAGCGGCACGAGCGGCAACGTGGTGGCCGCGGCCAAGGCGGCCCACGAGATCGGCGTCACGGTCTGGGCCCTGACCGGCCCGGCCCCCAACCCGCTCGCGGCGATGGCGGATGCGGCCCTGAGCGTCGACGCCCCGAGCGTCGCGACCGTGCAGGAGATCCACCTGTCGCTGGTGCACGCCCTGTGCCTGGCCCTGGACCAGCGCCTCGGGGTGAGCCCGTGACGGGGCGGCGCCACGCCGGATCCGGACCCCTCGTGGTCGTGGGGGACTCCTTTCTCGACGTCGACGTGGAGGGCGATGCCACCCGGCTGTGTCCCGACGCACCGGTACCTGTGGTGGACGTCACCCGGCGCCGCCACCGCCCGGGCGGAGCGGGACTGGCCGCGCTGCTCGGCTCGCTCGATGGCGCCGACGTGGTCTTGATCACCGCCCTGGGACGAGACGCCGAGGCAGCGGCCCTGGCGGCCCTGTGGACCGATCGACTCGAGGTGCTGCCGCTCCCGCTGACCGGGACCACCGTCACCAAGACCCGGGTCATCGGCAGGTCGGCGCCGCTGGTGCGACTGGACAGCGGCACCGGACGAGCCGCCCCGGGTCCGCTGCCGGAGGCGATCCGGCGGGTTCTCCGCAGTGCGGGCGCGGTGGTGGTCTCCGACTACGGCCGCGGCGTCTGCGGTCTCGACGAGCTCCGGGCCGAGCTCACGTCCGTCGCCGAACGGGTGCCGCTGCTGTGGGATCCCCACCCCCGCGGCAGCGCACCGGTGCCGGGCGCCCGACTGGTCACCCCGAACGTGGCCGAGGCCGAGCACTTCAGCGGCATCGGTGAACCGGATCGCGCCGCGGCGCGGCTCGCCGACCGGTGGCAGGCCGACGCCGTGGTGGTGACCGTCGGCGCCGCGGGTGCGGTGCTGGTGGAACGCGGCCCCAGCCCGGCCAGTGATCATGGCAACGACCAGGGCAGCGGGCAGGACCATGATCGAGTGCACCATCGCGAGCTGGTGGTGAGCAGGACCGTTCCCGTACCGGTCGAGCTCCGCGGCGGACGGCACGCGTCGGTCGACAGCTGCGGGGCCGGCGATCAGTTCGCGGTCGCCGCGGCCGCCGCGCTGTGCTCCGGCGCAGCGGTGCCGGACGCCGTCCGGGAGGCCGTGGCCGCGGCCGCCCGTTTCGTCGGCCGGGGCGCCGCCGGCTCGGTGTCCACCACCGTCAGGCCGGAACGACCGCTCGGCACCGGGCGGACCGCCGCCCAGGACGTCGACGCGTTCGCCCTCGCCGACCGGGTCCGGCGGACCGGTGGCCGGCTGGTGGCGACCGGCGGCTGCTTCGACCTGATCCACCCGGGCCACATCGCGCTGCTGGAGGCGGCCCGTGCGCTCGGCGACGCGCTGGTGGTCTGTCTGAACTCCGACGACTCCGTCCGCCGGGCCAAGGGTCACGGGAAGCCGCTGGTCGGCCAGCAGGACCGGGCCCGGGTGCTGACCGCCCTGAGCGCCGTCGACGCGGTCGTGGTCTTCGACGAGGACACGCCGGAGGAGATCCTGTTGGCCCTGCAACCCGACGTCTGGGTCAAGGGCGCCGACTACGCCGACCGGCCGCTGCCCGAGGCCGGCGTCGTCCGGGCCTACGGCGGGCAGGTGCGGCTGGTGCCGCTGGCCTCCGGCTACTCCACGACCTCCATCGTCCGCACCGCACACCGACTGTCCCCGGTCACAGCGACCACCGATCACGTACCCGAGGAGATCTCATGACCACCGTCGTACCGAATCCGAACCCGGTCCTGCTCGACCCGCCCGACACCGCGGTCGAGGACGGTCCCGGCCCCGGCGGTGCCGGCCGGGTCCGACTGGGCACCATCTTGATCACGGGTGGCGCCAGCGGCCTGGGGGCGGCCACCGTGGCCGCCGTGCAGGCTGCCGGTGGCCGGCCGCTCGTGCTCGACCGTGCGACGCCGCAGCTGGACGTGCCGTCCGCCCAGGTCGACCTGGCCGACAGCGATGCCGCGGCGGCCGCGGTCGAGGAGATCGTCGCCGCCAACGGCGGTCGGCTCGACGGGGTCTTCACCGCCGCCGGGATCGATTCCTGCGGACCGCTGGACGGGGTGTCGATGTCGGACTGGGAGCGGGTGATCCGGGTGAACCTGATCGGCACCGCCGCCGTGGTCCGGGCCGCCCTGCCGCACCTGCGCCGCTCCCGCGGCCGGGTCGTCACCTGCGCGTCGACGCTGGGCATCAAGGCGGTCGGTGACGCCACGGCGTACTGCGCCTCGAAGTTCGGCGTGGTCGGGTTCACCCGGGCGCTGGCGGCCGAGACCGCGGGCGACGTCGGGGTCACGCTGCTGATCCCCGGTGGGATGCAGACGCCGTTCTTCGACGGGCGGACCGAGCAGTACAAGCCGCCGGCCGACGCCAAGCTGAACGCACCCGGCGACGTGGCCGCGGCCATCGTGTTCGCGCTGGGGCAGCCGGCCGGGTGCGAGATCCGCGAGCTGGTGGTCGCCAGTTCCACCGAGAGCTCCTGGCCCTGAGCCGGCCCGAGCTCCTGGTCCTGCGGGCGCTCGGGCTGGGTGATGCGCTGACGGCCGTGCCCGCCCTCCGGGCGCTCCGCTCCGGGCACCCGACCGCCCGCATCACCCTAGCCGCGCCGAGCTGGCTGGAACCGCTGCAGTCGCTCGGACTGGAGGTCGACCGGTGGTGGCCGGTCAGCGGGCTCGGCCACCGCTGCTGGCCGCAGCCGGCGCCGGAGCTCGCCGTGAACCTGCACGGTCGGGGACCGCAGAGCACCGCGGACCTGCTCAGCACCGGGGCGGCGGAGGTCCTCACCCACCGGCATGCCGAGCACCCGGGGGTGCCCGGCCCGCCCTGGCTCGAGGAGCAGCACGAGGTCGTCCGCTGGTGCCGGTTGCTGGAGTACGGCGGGCTGAGCGCCGATCCGGCGGACCTGCTGCTGCCGGCACCGCCCCTCGACCCCGTCCTCCCGGCGGCCGTCGTCGTGCACCCGGGCGCGTCGGCGCCGTCGCGGCGCTGGCCGGCGGAGTGGTTCGCCGAGATCGTGCGCCACCTCGCCGACCGCGGCGAGCGGATCGCGGTCACCGGAGGTGCGGCCGAGCGGGACCTCGCCGACCGGGTCGTCGAGATCGCGGGTGTCCCGGCAGCACGCAGTGTGGCCGGTGACCTGTCGTTGCCGGAGCTGGCGGCGCTGGTCGCTGCGGCCCGGTTGGTGATCTGTGGCGACACCGGCGTGGCGCATCTCGCCAGCGCGTACCGCACCCCCTCGGTGTTGATCTTCGGTCCGACCTCACCCGAGCGCTGGGGACCGCCGGCCGCCGGTCCGCACACGGTCCTGTGGGCGGGTCGGCGCGGGAACCCGCACGCCGACGAACCCGATCCGGGCCTGCTGGAGGTGTCGGTGACCGACGTCGTGGACGTGGTCGAGCAGACGCTGGCCGACAGCCGCGGCTGAGGCGAGACGGTCGAGCGGTCCGGCTCGGGTTCCGGCCCTGTGTGGCCCTGTGCTCGGCGTGTTTCCGGTTCCGTGTTTCCGGCGCCGACCAGCGGGTACATGAGGAAGGACCGCGACGAAGACCAGGGGGAATGGATCGCTGCGGAGCCATTCGCAGGGGGAGTTCATGACGTTCGGAAATCGGTGGCTTGAGAAAACATCCGGTGGGTATCGAGCGAATGACGCCCTCATGATCGACGAACTCAACACAGGAAGTGAGAGAACATGAGCGATCGACCAGTATCGACTGGGACAGGACCGGAGGCGTGGGAACCGACCACACCGGTCACCGGCCTGCCCGCCCCGGGAGCCGGGGCCACAGATCCGCAGTTCGGCACGACCGGTTACTCGACCGGGACCGACACGACCGGTTACTCGACCGGAACCGATGCGGGCAGCTCCGGGCCCTCGTCGACCACCGACGTGGCGAAGGGTGAGGCCGGCGCGGTGAAGGACACCGCCGTCGAGGCGGGTCGCAACGTGGCATCGACCGCGAAGGACGAGGCCGCCAACGTCGCCCAGGAGACCAAGCAGCAGGCGCAGAGCCTGATCGGCACGGTCGGCACCGAGCTGCGGGACCAGGCCGGCACGCAGCAGCAGCGGATCGCCTCCGCCGTGCACTCGTTGTCGAAGGAGCTCGGCGGCATGGCCTCCTCCGCGGAGGAGTCGGGACCGCTCTCCGATCTGGCGAAGCAAGCGGCAGCGCGGGGCGGCGAGGTCGCCCACTGGCTGGAGAACCGTGAGCCGGCCGATGTGCTCGAAGAGGTCAAGTCGTTCGGTCGGCGCCGTCCGGTCGCCTTCCTCGGACTGTGCCTGTTGGCCGGTGTCGTGGTCGGGCGGCTGGCGCGTGGCGCCGTGGCCGCGAACACCGAGCTCGATTCTCCGGATTCCGGCAACGGGCAGGGCTACGCCTCGCTCCCCGCCGGATCCGGCTCGTACGGCTACGACCAGCCGGCGGCGGTGTCGACCGGCTTCGACGACGCCTCGTACGGGTACACCCCGGCCGCGACGCCGGGATCGGTGTCGGGCACCGGCATCGGCGGTCCCGCCGGACCGGGTTACGTCGAGCCGCAGGGCCCGGGCTATGTCGACCCGCAGGGAACGGGCTACGTCGACCCGCTGGGCACTCCCGAGAGCGGTGGACTCGTGCCGCCGCCGGCCGGGCAGCCCCGGCCGGATGAGTTCCGGTGAGCAGCGCGACACCCCCGCCCGACGACGGGTCCTTGGTCCGATCGGCGCGGGAAGGGTACGCGGCTCCACGAGCACCGTTGGAGGCCGAGGACGGCCGCAGCATCGGTGAGCTGCTCGGCGACGTGAGCGCCAACGTGTCCACGTTGATGCGGCAGGAGGTCGAGCTGGCCAAGGCCGAGCTGCGCGAGTCGGGAACTCGTGCCGGCAAGGGCGTCGGACTGTTCGTCGGCGCAGCCGTGGCCGGGCTCCTCTTCCTGGTGTTCTTGTCCGTGAGCGCCTGGTGGGGCCTCGGGCAGTTCGTCAAGAACCAGTGGTCCGCCCTGATCGTCGCAGTGATCTGGCTGATCGTCGCCGGTGTACTGGCGATGGTCGGCAAGAAGGAGGTCGACCGCATCCGCGGCTTGCCGCAGACGACCGACACCTTGAGCAAGGTTCCCAATGCGTTGAAGGGTCACGAGGAGGCCAACCGATGACGACAAGTAGCAATCCTGATGAGATCCGGGCCGAGATCGAGCGGACTCGGGCTCGCTTGAGCTCCGATGTCGACGCCTTGGCCGACACTGCGAATCCGAAGCACATCGCCGGCCGACAGGTCGACAAGATCAAGGGCGCTGCCCGTGGAGTGAAGGAGCGGCTGATGGGTGCCGACGACGATCCGTACGACTCGGGCACGGTTGGTGGCGCGCGGGACGCGTTGTCGGACCGGGTATCGACGGCAGGGCAGGGCGTGGCCGACCGGGCCTCGGCAGCGGGTGACGCCGTGGCGGCGGCTCCGCGGCGGGCGAAGCAGAAGGCCCGGGGCAACCCGCTGGCGGCGGGCACCATCGCCTTCGGCGTCGGCCTGTTGATCTCGGGGCTGATCCCGTCCTCGCAGAAGGAGCAGCGGGCGGTCTCGGATCTGCAGCGCAAGGTCGAACCGCTGAAGGAGAAGGCCACCGAGGCGGCCAAGGAAGTGGCGGAGAACCTGCGCGAACCGGCCCAGCAGGCCGTCGAGTCGGTCAAGGCGACGGCGACGCAGGCCGCGCAGAACGTCAAGGACGAGGGCACCACCGCCAAGGACGACGTCCAGGGCCAGGTGCAGGACTCGGCTCAGACCGTTCGTCAGGAAGGTTCGTCCTGATCCAGCGGACACCGGACCACTGAGCCCTGCTCAGCCGGAACCCGGAAGCGGCCTCGGAGCAATCGCTCCGAGGCCGCTTTCGTCGTCTCAGCAGTCGTTCCCGCGGTGGGACCCGTCGCGGCTCAGCGGTGGGACTCGCTGTTGGCCCGCGCCTGTGCGACGGCGGTCGCGAGCCCGGCGGTCCACGGTTCGCCGTGGCCGGGGAGCACGATGTCGGCAGCCAGCGGGTCCAACCGGGACAAGGACACGTAGGCCTGCTTGCTGTCGGCCGTGGCAGCCGGTGCCACCAACCGCGGACCGCGTCGGCCGGTGTACGGATCGAGCGTCACCAGCGCGTCGCCACTGAGCAGCACCCCGCGCTCGGGCAGGTGCAGGACGCATTCGCCGTCGGTGTGGCCGGGTGTGTGGACGACCCGGGGCCGGCCGGGCACGGGGAGCTCGTCGCCGTCGGAGAAGGTGTGATCGCTCCGCACCCCCCGGACGGTCAGGGCACCGGCCGCCACCATGCTCGCCAGGATCGGCAGCGACCCGGGGTGCCCGATCGGGTACGCGGCGCGGTTCCGCTCCGGGCGGTAGCGGTACGGGTGCGCCGCGAGTCGGCGGTCGGCGCCGTGCACCCAGATCGGCACCGCGTGCTCGCGCTGCAGCCGGCGGGCGAACCCCACGTGATCGAAGTGACCGTGGGTCAAGACCAGGGCCCGGATGTCGTCGAGTCCGCGACCGATCTCGCGCAGGCACGTCTCGACCGCTCGCCAGGTCCCGGGGAACGCGGCATCGACGAGGGTCACTCCGTCGTCGTCGGCGATCAGATAGCAGTTCGTGTGGGCGTGGGTGATCCCGTGCACGCCGCGGGTCAGGTCGACAGAGATCTGCATGATGGCTGCCGGTTACCCCGCTCGCGGGCCAGTCACGCACCAACGAGCAGCGCACACGAGCAGCGAGCCGGCGGTCAGCGAGCCGGCAGTCAGCGAGCTCGCGCCCGTAACCGCCGGACGACGACCACGACGGCCGCACCCGTCACCAGCCAGGGCGCCAGGGTGATCAGCGGATCCATCCACAGGTGGGAGCGATCCACCCGGGACCCCCGGCGGGACGCCACCGGATGGTGCTTCGGCTCGGCCAGGACGCCGGTCTCCGCGATCAGGTTGTCGGGCCGGCCCTGCAGCGCCGCCGTCGCCCGGCTCTCGAGCACGTCCAGCCGGTCGGCGCCGATCAGCAGCAACCAGTGCGCCGCCCGGCCCTCGCTGAAGCGCCGGTACGCGTACCGCCGGACCACGCCGGACAGCCCCTTCGGCGGGAACGTCGTGCCGAACACGGGTGGCAGCTGGGCGTGCTCGATGGAGCGCTCCCGCGGCACCAGCTCCGGTTGGCGCTCGGGGAAGTCCCAGTGCGCCCCGCTGGCGCCGGGATCGAGCCGCTCCCGCGGCACCGCCGGTCGGTCGGCGGGATCCAGATCGGCACCCCACCCCGGGATGCGGGTGCGGAGCTCGTCGACGGTCTCCGGCAGCGCCGGCTTGTCTGCGGTGTACGGCATGGCGTTCTCCTTCAGCCCTGACCGGGGATCACGAGTGCTTTGATGCAACCGTCGAGCTTGGCCGAGAAGATGTGGTAGCCCTCGGCGATGTGCTCCAGCGGGATGCGATGGGTCACCAGGTCGCTGGGCTTGAAGTACCCGTTCTGGATGTGGGACAGCAGCCGGGGCCACTGCCGCTTCACGGGGGCCTGGTTCATCCGCAGCGTCAGACCCTTGTTCACGGCATCACCGAACTTGACCGCGCTGAAGATCGGGCCGTAGGCACCCATGACCGAGACGGTGCCGCCCTTGCGGACCGAGTCGATGGCCCAGTTCAGCGCGATCGGTGAGCCGCCCTGCAGCTTGAGCTTCGCGGAGGTGACGTGCTGCAGCAGGTTCCCGTCGGCCTCGGCCCCGACGGCATCGATCACCCGGTCGGCACCGACGTGGTCAGTCGCCCGCTTCAGCGTCACGACGATGTCGTCGTGCTCGCTGAAGTTGATCGTCTCCGCGTACGCGAAGCTGCGGGCCTTCGCCAACCGGTACTCCAGGTGGTCAACGACGATGACCCGGCCGGCACCGAGGAACCAGGCGGATCGGGCGGCGGCCAGGCCGACCGGCCCGGCGCCGAGGACGACCACCACGTCTCCCTCGGCGATGTCGGCCAGCTGGGCGCCGAAGTAGCCGGTCGACACTGCGTCGGTGAGCAGCACGGCGTCCTCGTCGTCCAGCCAGTCGGGGATGACGCTCGGCCCGACGTCGGCGAACGGGACCCGCACGAACTCCGCCTGACCGCCGTCGTAACCGCCGGTCGTGTGGGAGTACCCGTAGATGCCCCCGACGGCGGTGGCGTTGGGGTTGACGTTGTGGCAGTTGGAGTACAGGCCGCGGGCACAGAAGAAGCACGACCCGCAGTAGATGTTGAACGGCACCATCACCCGGTCGCCGACCCGGAGGTTCTGGACCGAGGAACCGACCTCGTGCACCACGCCGATGAACTCGTGGCCGAAGGTCGTCCCGACCCGCGTGTCCGGCATCATCCCGTGGTACAGGTGCAGATCGGAGCCGCAGATGGCCGCGACCTGGACCCGCACGATCGCGTCGTTGGGATGCTCGATCCGAGGTGGATCCTTCTCCTCGACCCGGACCCGGTACGGACCCCGGTAGACCATCGCTCGCATCCGGTGCTCTCCCCACGTTGGACGTCTCCGCTCGACATGCCCAGCGAGCCGCCGCTCAAACGGACCGGCAGCAATCAGGTCGCGACCGCGGGTCGGCGCCGAGACCACGCGGTTCGATCGGGCCCCGGTGGGTAACTCGCAGGAGTTCCAACACCTGATCGCGGAGGTCGCCATGTCGAGAGAAACCGATGAGCAGGATGTGATCGACATCCTGACCGACGACCACCACGAGGTGCTCGCCGTGCTGGCCCAGATCCGGTCGTCCGAGGACGCCGAGGAGCGTCGTGATCTGGCCGACCTGGTGATCAGCGAGCTGGTCCGGCACTCGGTGGCGGAGGAGATGTTCGTCTACCCCGCCATGCGTTCGCACCTCCCGGACGGGGACGCGGCCGTCGAGCACGACGTGGCCGAGCACAAGGAGCTCGAGCAGACGATGAAGAGGCTCGAGGCGGCGGACGCGGCCGGGCCGGAGTTCGTCGAGATCCTCACCGAGCTGGAACGCGTCCTCCGCGACCACGTCCGAGACGAGGAGGGCGAGCAGTTCCCGCAGCTCCGCCTGCGGATCCCGCGGTCGGAGCTGCTCGAGCTGGCGGTCAAGGTGCGGTTGGCCAAGCAGGTCGCACCGACCCGACCGCATCCGCTGGCGCCGAACAACCAGCTGTTCCACAAGCTGGTCGGTCCGGGGGTCGGACTGGTGGACCGCGTCCGGGACGCCCTGACTCAGCGGATGACCTCGAGATAGTCCGAGAAACAACCCCAGGTGGTGCCTCCGGATCGAAGGAGTCGCGGCTAATCTCCTCCGGCGGCACCCGCCCGGGTGGAGGATGCCGACATGGGGGAGTTGTGGGGACTCGGTGCGGTTGAGCTGGCTGCACTCATCAGGAACCGGTCGGTGAGCAGCGTCGAGGTGGTTCAGGCGCACCTCGACCGCATCGCCGCCGTGAACGGGGCGTCGAACGCCGTGACGACCGTGTTGGACGATGCACTCGCGCAGGCGGCCGAAGCCGATCGTCGGCCGTCGGGCCGACCACTGCACGGGGTGCCGTTCACCATCAAGGAGAACATCGACGTCGCGGGCTCGGTCACCAGCTGGGGGGTCCCGGCGCTGTCCGGGTCGGTGGCCCCGCGGGACGCACCGGTGGTGGAACGGATGCGGGCGGCGGGCGCCATCGCGATGGCCCGGACCAACATGGCCGAGATGGGTCTCCGGGTGTCCACCGACAACCCGCTGCACGGGCGGACCGTCAACCCCTGGCATCCGGGCCTGACCGCCGGCGGTTCCAGCGGGGGCGACGGGGTGGCCCTGGCCACCGGGATGACTCCGCTCGGACTGGCCAACGACATCGGTGGTTCGCTGCGGAGCCCTGCCTTCTGCGACGGGGTCTGCGCGCTGAAACCGACGACCGGTCGGGTGCCGAGCGCGACGTCGATCCCGCCGCTCGACTTCGACCTGGCCGGGCAGGTGCTGGCCACGGACGGGCCGATGGCGCGCCGGGTCGCCGATCTTCGGCTGGCGCTGGAGGTGCTGAGTGGTCGTCACGTTCGCGATCCGCGTTCCACCGACGCCCCGATCGACGGACCGAGGGTGCCCCGGACCGCGGCCCTGGTCACCGAGCTGTCGATGCCGGCGGAGTACCGGACGGCGGTGCGGGCCGCCGGCCGGGCCCTGGAGGCCGCCGGGTACGAGGTCGTGGAGGCGACTCCGCCGGACCTCGGCTCGGCCACGGAGGTGTGGTTGGCCATCATGCGGGCCGGACTGGCCTCCGAGCTGGCGACCCTGCAGCTGGTCATGTCCCCGCCGGCGTCGGAGCTGCTCCGAGAGGCCTTCGACCGGTCGACGATGCCGATCGACCTGGCCTTCGTTGAGCGGCACCGGCTGCAGCGCACCTGGTCGGAGTTCTTCGCCTCGCACGCGGTCGTGGTGGGGCCCGCCTGGACCGGTCCGCCGTTCGCGCACGACGCCGACATCGAGCCGGACCACGGCTTCGAGCTGACCCTCGGCCTGCTGCAGTTCATGCTGCCGGCCAATCTGCTCGGCGTCCCCGCGGCCGCCGTGCCGGCCGGGCTCGCCGATGCGCTGCCGCTGGGCGTGCAGATCTACGCCGACCTCTGGCGCGACGACCTGGCCCTGGCTGCGGCGCAGATCATCGAGGACGAGCTCGGGACGATCACCCCGATCGATCCGCGCGGCCGGTCGGGCTTCGGCCCGACCGCCTTCTGGACTGCGGCCGGGGATCCCACGGTTCCGCCGCGACGCCTGGCCGATATCGTCTGAAGTCGGCCCGGCGGGATATCAGACCACCACCGGGAAGCTGAGCGGGAGCCGTGCCGAGTTCCTCGGCGGGTCCCAGCCGGCCCAGAAACCACCACAACGTGTGAGGAGCAGTCGTGCCCGACGTGCCCGTACTGACCATGAACGACGGCCGCACCATCCCCCAGCTGGGCTTCGGCGTCTGGCAGGTGTCGACCGACGACATCGTGCCCGCCGTGGCGAAGGCCCTGGAAGTCGGCTACCGCCACATCGACACGGCTGCGATCTACGGCAACGAGGAGGGAGTCGGCCGGGCGATCGCCGACTCCGGCATCCCGCGCAGCGAGCTGTTCGTCACGACGAAGCTGTGGAACAGCCGGCACGGGCGATCCGAGGCGGTCGCAGCGGCCGAGGAGAGCCTGGCGAAGCTGGGGCTGGACTACGTCGACCTCTACCTGATCCACTGGCCGACCCCAGGTCGCGGGCGGTTCGTCGACGCGTGGCTAGGCCTGGAGGATGTTCGGGAACGCGGTCTGTCCCGGTCCATCGGCGTCTCGAACTTCCTGCCCGATCACCTGCAGCAGGTCATCGAGGCCGGACAGGTGGTGCCCGCCGTGAATCAGATCGAGGTACACCCGACCCTGGTGCAGCGTGACGTCATCGCCGCGAACGACGCCAACGGGGTGCTGACCGAGGCCTACAGCCCGCTCGGGTTGTCGGAGGACCTGACCGACCCGACGGTGACCTCGATCGCCGAGGACGTCGGCCGCTCCCCGGCGCAGGTCATCCTCCGCTGGCATCTGCAGCAGGGCCGGATCGTCTTCCCGAAGTCGGTCACGCCCGCTCGGATCGAGGAGAACTTCGCCGTCTTCGACTTCGAGCTGAGTGGCGACCAGCTGGCCGCCATCGACGGCGTCGACCGGGGGAACCGGCTGGGTCTGCACCCGGCGGAGTTCAACGCCGCCTGAGGCCTGTTCGCCGCCGTGGCTGGGCGTGGGGTTCAGTCGCGCCCGGCTGCGGTCCGGTCCCGCGCCACCATGGCGGCGATGTCGTCGGCGAAGATCACCTCGGAGTCGTCCTGGGGTCGGTAGCCGACGACGCGGCGCGCGTTGCTGGTGCTCCAGAAGGTCCGGGCGTTGTCGCTGACGCCGTAGAAGATCTGGAACGGCACGCCGAACTCGTCGTCGATCGACTCCGCCTCGATGCAGCGGACGTACAGCTGCTGAGAGGTCTCGGACGCTGACGTAGCCGGCGATGTCGCGCAGGTAGTCGATCAGCGGCCGGTCGGCGAAGTCGGCGGCGACGATCTCGCGGGGGCAGACGATGCGGATCGACACGTTGGGCACCGGCCGACCGGCCCCGCCGCAGGCGTAGAGGAAACCGAGCGACTCGTACGCCGCCTTGGCCCAGCCGTAGAAGGAATCCGGTCGTGGGTAGTCGAAGGGATCCACCCGGTCCAGCAACCCCTGCCGATACGGCACCTCGTACCACTTGCTGGCCTGGTTGGTGCTGGTGCACACGACCCGCCGGACGTCGGTCGACGCCGCGACGTCGAAGACCCGGGCGGTCATGTCGACGTTGACCCGTTCGTCGGCGTAGGTCACCGGTTCACTCGGGCGACGGAACCCGCAGTGGACGATCGTGTCCACCCCGGCGCAGAGCTCGGTGAGCCGGTCGCCGGCGTCGTCCAGCACGTCCAGGATCTGCACGTCGCCCACCGGGTGGCCCTCGCGGTCGGTGGCCGACACGTCGACGAGCGTCAGGTCGTACCGCTCGCGCAGGGCCGGCAGCACCATCGTCGCGATGTAACCGGTGGCGCCCGTGACCAGGACGCGGCGCCGGCTCACCGCCGACGGGTTGGAGACGTCGGAGGTCATCGCCCGATCATCGCCCACGGGCTCAGGCCGTGCCCAGGGCGCCCCTCCGGTCGAGCCCGGAGTCGCCTCGTGCCGAGAAGAGCGGGTGACGAGAATCGAACTCGCATGGCCAGCTTGGAAGGCTGGGGCTCTGCCATTGAGCTACACCCGCGGGTACCTACGTGGATGGTGCGTTCTTCACTTCTACTGCGTCGGGGCGACAGGACTCGAACCTGCGGTCTCTTGCTCCCAAAGCAAGCGCGCTAGCCACTACGCTACGCCCCGTTCGGACCGCGACCTCAGGAAGTGTAGGGCACGACGGAGCTCTCCCGGACCGGCCGTCGATTTGTTCGGCCTTGTCGAGCGACCGTACGATGGCGGGCGGCTCGCCTGTGAGCCGTCGCTTGCATTCGATCGGGAATCGAGAAGAGGCGGTGCGGGTCCGGCCTTTCCCTCCGACCAGTTCCCAGGAGTATCTAGCGTGCCCAGCACTGTCGAGCAGTTGAGCCCCACCCGGGTCAAGATCACCATCGAGGTCCCGTTCGCCGACCTCAAGCCCAGCGTGGACAAGGCCTACCGCGAGATCGCACAGTCCGTGACCATTCCGGGCTTCCGCAAGGGCAAGGTACCGCCGATGGTGATCGACCAGCGGTTCGGGCGGGGGATGATCCTGCAGGAGGCGCTGAACGAGGCGCTGCCGCGGTTCTACGGTGCCGCCGTCGCGGAGAACAAGCTCAGCCCGCTGGCCCAGCCCGAGGTCGAGGTGACCAAGCTGGAGGACGGTGACCTGATCGAGTTCGTGGCCGAGGTCGACGTCCGGCCGGAGTTCGAGCTGCCCGACCTGAGCGGGATCCAGGTCGAGGTCGACGCGATCGACGTGCCGGACAGCCGGGTCGACGAGGAGCTCGACGGCCTGCGGACCCGGTTCGGGTCCCGCGCGGTCGTTGAGCGCGCCGCCCAGTCGGGGGACCTGGTGACGCTCGACCTGGTCGCGAGTCGCGACGGCGAGCCGCTCGCCGACGCCACCGCCGAGGGCCTCGACTACGAGGTCGGCTCCGGTTCGATGCTCGACGGCCTGGACGAGGCCGTGACGGGCCTGTCGGCCGGCGAGTCGGCGAGCTTCACCTCGACGCTGGTCGGCGGCCCGCTGAAGGGTGAGCAGGCCGAGATCGAGGTGAAGGTCGCCAAGGTGTCGGAGCAGGAGCTGCCCGAGGCCGACGACGAGTTCGCCCAGCTGGCTTCGGAGTTCGACACCATCGACGAGCTGCGCGCCGATCTGACCGGCAAGCTCGGCAACCTGGCCCGGCTCGAGCAGGCTGCCGCCGCCCGCGATGCGGTGCTGGAGGAGCTGTTGAAGCAGGTCGACATCGATCTGCCGGACAACATCGTGCAGGCCGACTTCGAAGCCCGGAAGCAGGAGTTCGAGACGAACCTGCGCAACGCCCAGCTGAGCCTCGAGGACTACCTCGCCGACGGGGAGCAGACGCCCGAGGGTTTCTGGGCCGAGCTCGAGGAGCGCACCGCGACGGCACTGCGCGCCCAGCTGGTGCTGGACAAGCTGGCCGAGGACCGGGAGCTCACCGTCGACCAGAACGACCTGACGGCGCACATCATCCGCAAGGCGCAGGAGCAGAACACCCCGCCGCAGCAGATCGCGGACCACCTGCAGGAGCACCCGCACCACATCGACGAGTACATGACCGAGATCCGTCGCGGCAAGGCCCTCGGCGTCCTGGTCGACACCGCCGCGATCACCGACAGCTCGGGTCAGCCGGTGGATCTCAGCCGTCTCCAAGGTGACGGCTCGATCGGTGATCCCGACGCGGGCGACGACGGAATCGAGAGCGAAGAGGGCGAAGCACAGCTGGATCCGTCGGAAGAGCGCTGAAAACGGCCCGTTTTCCGCAACCTCGGCCAAGATTCGCTCGATCTTGAGCGTATCTAGATGAAACATCGAGGGCCCCGCAAGGTTGCTGCGACATGATCGAGTCATCGCATGGAGCACCGAGTCGGCCAGAGCAGGATCGGCCGGCCGCGACAGGCGATGGGCTCTTCGGGAACGCAGTTCGGGGGAACGTCTACTCGGGGTAGAGCCATTCGATGGTCAGGACCGGATGTCACCGTACCGGTCCTGACCATCGTGCTTTCTACGGCGAATGTCCTCGAGCGACCGGCAGGAGTCCGCGGCACAGGTCGGAGGACGAACCTCGAGCGACCGGAGGATCCGCGGCACAGGTCGGAGGACGAACCCGGCGACACGCTTTTCCGTCGCCGGGTGAAGGACGACGAGCTGTGTCCGAAGCGGATCCGCAGGGAGCGGACAAACACGGCGACACGCTTTTCCGTCGCCTCGTGAGGACGACGGCACGCGTCCAAAGCGGATCCAAAAGGAGCGGACAACACTGTGCGCCGATAGCGAACAGTGGTGGCGATCACTCGGTTCGACGCAGCGCCGGGGGTAGTTTCGGTCCCGTGAATTCACCCATCGCAGGATCCACGAGCATGGCGGGTCGCGGCGCCGCCAACATCGGTCTGGACGACAACGTCTACCAGGCGCTGCTGCAGAACCGGATCATCTTCCTCGGCTCAGAGGTCAAGGACGAGAACGCCAACGCGATCTGCGCCCAGATGCTGCTGCTGAACGCGGAGGACCCGCACAAGGACATCTACCTCTACATCAACTCCCCGGGCGGCTCGGTCGATTCCGGGATGGCGATCTACGACACGATGAACTGGATCTCCAACGACGTCGCGACGGTGGCCATGGGCCTGGCGGCGTCGATGGGGCAGTTCCTCCTCTGCGCGGGGACCAAGGGCAAGCGGTTCGCCCTGCCGCACAGCCGGATCATGATGCACCAGCCGTCCGGTGGACTGGGCGGCACGGCGAGCGACATCCGGATCCAGGCCGAGCAGTCGCTGCACATCAAGACCACGATGCAGGGGCTGATCGCCGAGCACACCGGGCAGACCCTCGAGCAGATCGAGAGCGACTCCGACCGCGATCGGTGGTTCACCGCGGAGCAGGCCAAGGACTACGGCTTCATCGACCACGTCTACGCCGCCGCGGCGCAGATCCCGTCCTCCGAAGCCCCCAACCAGTGAGAGAGCACCCGATGACCAACCTGCAGTCGAGCTTCGATCCGATGCTCCGCGCCCACCAGTTCGCGCCCACCATGGACTACTACATCCCGCAGTGGGAGGAGCGCACGTCGTACGGCATGCGCCGGATCGACCCGTACACGAAGCTGTTCGAGGATCGGATCATCTTCCTCGGGACCCCGATCAGCGACGAGATCGCCAACGCGGTGATGGCCCAGCTGCTGTGCCTGCAGCAGATGGACGCCGAGCGGCAGATCGACATCTACATCAACTCCCCGGGTGGCTCGTTCACCGCGCTGACCGCCATCTACGACACGATGCGCTACATCAAGCCCGACGTGAGCACGGTGTGCCTGGGGCAGGCGGCGTCGGCTGCGGCCGTCATCCTGGCGGCGGGCACCAAGGGCAAGCGGCTGGCCCTGCCGAACAGCCGGATCCTGATCCACCAGCCGGCCACCGAGGGCGGCTACGGGCAGTCCTCCGACATCGAGATCCAGGCGAGGGAGATCCTGCGGATCCGGTCGTTGATGGAGGAGATGCTGGCCACCGACACCGGGCGCACCGTGGAGGAGGTCAGCCACGACATCGAGCGCGACAAGTACCTGACCGCCGAACAGGCCCTCGAGTACGGCATCATCGACGAGGTGCTCAGCCCACTGAAGGCGCTTCCGGTCTGAGGCCGGACCAGCTGCCGACCATCGCGGCCCGCCGACAAATGGTTCTCCACATCGTCGGTGGCCCGCGTTAGGGTGGTCGGACAGCTGGGCAGCAGCACTCGTTGACGGCATCGGCAGGAAGGAGGCGGCGTGGCGCGAATCGGAGAGAGCGGCGATCTGCTCAAGTGCTCGTTCTGCGGAAAGAGCCAGAAGCAGGTCAAGAAGCTCATCGCCGGTCCCGGCGTCTACATCTGCGACGAGTGCATCGACCTCTGCAACGAGATCATCGAGGAGGAGTTCTCCGAGGGTCACGAGGTCGGTCTGCTGGAGGAGCTGCCCAAGCCGCAGCAGATCCGTCAGTTCCTCGACGAGTACGTGATCGGCCAGACCGGCGCCAAGAAGGCACTCGCGGTCGCCGTCTACAACCACTACAAGCGGGTCCAGGCGCAGGCGGCCAACCCGCCGCGGCGCGCCGAGGACGACGGCGTCGAGCTCGGCAAGTCCAACATCTTGCTGATCGGCCCGACGGGCTGCGGCAAGACCTATCTCGCCCAGACGCTGGCGAAGATGCTGAACGTCCCGTTCGCGATCGCCGACGCCACGGCGCTGACCGAGGCCGGCTACGTCGGCGAGGACGTCGAGAACATCCTGCTCAAGCTGATCCAGGCCGCCGACTTCGACGTGAAGAAGGCCGAGACCGGGATCATCTACATCGACGAGGTCGACAAGATCGCCCGCAAGAGCGAGAACCCGTCGATCACCCGCGACGTGTCCGGTGAGGGCGTGCAGCAGGCGCTGCTGAAGATCCTCGAGGGCACGTCCGCCTCGGTGCCGCCGCAGGGTGGCCGCAAGCACCCCCACCAGGACTTCATCCAGATCGACACGACGAACGTCCTGTTCATCGTCGGCGGCGCGTTCGCGGGCCTGGACCACATCATCGGCTCCCGGGTCGGCAAGCGGCCGCTGGGCTTCAACAACAGCCTGGAGTCGCGCCGCGAGGCCTCCGACGACCCGTTCGCCGACGTCCGGCCGGAGGATCTGGTCAAGTTCGGCCTGATCCCCGAGTTCATCGGCCGGTTGCCGATGATCTCCTCGGTCAGCCCGCTCGACCGGGACGCGCTGATCCGGATCCTGGTCGAGCCGCGGAACGCCCTGGTCAAGCAGTTCAAGAAGCTGTTCGACCTCGACGGGGTCGAGCTGGAGTTCAGCGAGGACGCGATCGAGGCCATCGCCGATCTGGCCCTGCTGCGGGGCACCGGAGCGCGTGGCCTGCGGGCCATCCTCGAAGAGGTCCTGCTCAACGTGATGTACGACGTACCCAGCCGGGACGACGTCGCCCAGGTGATCATCACCGCCGAGGTCGTGAAGGACTCGGTGCTGCCGACGCTGGTGCCACGGGAGAAGCTGGCCAAGCGGGAGCGTCGCGAGAAGTCCGCCTGAGCTTTTCGGAAAGTGGGCGCGTACGACATTCGACACGCCGGCTGACCCGTCCGCTGTGACCACTATCGTCGATCTCTCACCTCGCGCTGCGTCCACAAGAGGATCCGATGCGGCATCGCGGTCTTCCACAGGGCCTCTCCCCGACGACCGATTCGACGACTCCCGCGCATGGTTCCGGTGTGGACCACAGATCGACGGTGGCCGTCTACGGACGGGTACGGCGGGCGGGCTGGGACCGCCTCAGCCACGGTGTCTGGATGCCGGAGATGGTCCGCAGTGAGCTGAATGACCTGCGCGCCTGGCAGGGAGCGCTGCCGGCTGCGGCGTCGTTCACCCACCTCACCGCTGCCCGGATCCGTGGCTGGTGGCTGCCGGCGAGGATCCGACAACCCATCTTCGTGACGATGCAGGAGTCGGTGCCTCGGCCGCGGCGAGCCGGTCTCCTCGTTTCTCGTCATCCCCGTCCACCACTGGTCGAGCAGGTCGACGGAGTGTGGATCACGGATGCGGCCGAGACCCTCCTGGAGGCGGGCCGCGATCTGGGCATCCTGGACCTGGTCATGCTCGGCGACTGCGCACTGCGGCGAGGGGAGGTCACGATCGCCGGGCTCGAGCGGACCGCCGCTCAGCGCCGGCGCGGGGCACCGCGGCTCCGGAAGGTGATCCCCTTGCTCGACGCTCGGAGCGAGTCGCCGTGGGAGTCGATCATGCGGGTGCTGCACGTCGCCGCGGACATCCCCGTCACGCCACAGTTCGTCGTCAGACGCGAGGGAGGAGCCTTTGTGGCGAGGGCCGACCTCCGCATCAACGGCACCCGCCGCCTGCACGAGTACGACGGCGCCGTCCATCGCGACCGCGAGGTGCACGCCGGCGACCTCGCCCGGGACCGGCGACTGCTGCGCGGCGGCTGGCAGCGGGCCGGCTACACCAGCTCTGACCTGCTCGAGGACGCGGAGACCGTCGTGGCCGATGCGGACCGGGCCCTCGGGCGGCGGTTCGAGCAGCATCGGGTGGATGCCTGGAAGCTCCTGATCGCCGAGTCGTTGTTCGGCCGACTCGGCCGCGCCCGTGCCCTGGCCCGCTGGTTCGGCCCGATCTCTGGCTGACCCTTCTCGGAAGTGGGCGCGTACGACATCTGACACGCCGGCTCGCCTGTCGTACGTGACCAGTTTCCGGTTAGGGGAGGGCGGGCTCGGCAAGGGTCACGGCATCCACGTCGACGTGGCCGCCGAGCATCATCCGGCGGGCGAGAGCGTCCTTCGCCCGATCCGGCAGCAGCCGCAGCGCGGTCAGCAGGACGGCGGCGTACCGGGGGGCTGCGTACCGGATCCGCGGTCTCCGGGCGGTCGCTGCGGTCAGGATCGCGTCGGCGATCACCGACGGGGGAGCGGCGATGTCGAACGCGGTCCCGTACATCTTCGCCATCGCGGCCACGTGCCCGCCGTAATCGGTGTCGCCGGAGTACTGTTTCGCGCTGCTCAGCGCGAGATCGCCCCACTCGGTCTCGATCGCCCCGGGCTGGACCACCACGACCTGGATGCCGAAGTCGGCGAGCTCGAGGCGCAGTGAGTCCGAGAAGCCTTCGACGGCGAACTTGCTGGCGTGGTACCAGGCGCCGAGCGGCTCGCCGAACCGGCCGCCGACCGAGGACACGTTGACGATCCGGCCGCTCCGGGCCCGCCGCATCACGGGCAGCACCAGCTGGGTCAGCCGGGCGAGTCCGAACACGTTCACCTCGAGCTGGCGCCGGGCCTCCGCCAGCGGCACGTCCTCGACGGAGCCGTAGCTGCCGTAGCCGGCGTTGTTGACCAGGACGTCGATCCGGTCCTGTTCGTCGAGCACCCGGGCGACGAAGGCGGTCATCGAGTCGTCGTCGGTCACGTCGAGTGCCGACACGTGGATGCCCTGGGCCGCGAGGCCCGCCATCCGGTCCACCCGGCGGGCGCCGGCGTAGACCTCGAAACCGGCTCGGTGCAGGCGTTCGGCGGTGCTCTCCCCGATGCCGGCGGAGGCCCCCGTGACGATGGCGACAGGCGAGCTCATGCGATCTCCCAACTAACTGGATAGTTACTTGTCCCCCAGCCAACCACCGGAGCGTCGACTTGTCAACCAACTGGTTGGTTGCCACACTCGGACCGTGGCACGGGATGCGGAGGCGACCAAGCGGCGGCTGCTGGACGCCGCGACCGCCGAGTTCAGCGCGTACGGCATCGCCGGGGCGCGGGTGGACCGCATCGCCGCAGCAGCGGGGGCGAACAAGTCGTTGATCTACAGCTACTTCGGCAGCAAGGAGGAGCTGTTCGAGGCGGTGGCGACGGAGTTGTTGACCGACACCGTCGACGAGGCGCCGATCACGCCGGAGGACCTGCCGGGCTACGCGGTCGCCCTGTTCGACCAGTACGTCCGCCGCCCCGAGGTGCTGCGGCTGTCCATGTGGTACCGGCTCGAGGTCGACGACGCAACCGAACCCGGCGCCATCCGGCACTCGCACGCGGCCAAGGTCGCGGCCGTCGCCGCCGCCCAGCGGAGCGGCAGCGTTCGTTCCGACCTCGGTGCCGCGGAGCTGCTGGCCGTGATCATCTCGATCTCGCTCGTCGGGGCCTACGCCGCACCCGGACTGGACGTGTCCGCCCTGCCGGCCGCGGCCCGCCGCCGCCAGCGCGACGCCGTCCGGGTGGCGGTCGCAGCCGTCGTCACACCTGGCTGACCGGCTGAGGTCGGGACCCCGGAGGACTCAGCCCGCCGCCGGCGCCAGCTCGACGTCGACGGTCAACGCGACGTCGGCCGGACTCCAGAGCACCTCACCGGTCAGCCGGCCGACGGCGCGCAGGTCCGCCTCGATGGCCCGCAGCCGGTCCAGCACCTCGCTCGCGCCGATCAGCTCGGCCCGGATCACCTCGGTCTTCATCGACACCTTGGCCTGGGACTTGGCGCCGCGGATGGCGATCAGGGCGCCCGCGAGATCGTCCAGCAGCAGTGCGTCGCCGCCGACCGGCAGCTCCGCCGGTGCCGGCCACGGGCTCGTGTGGATCGAGCCGTCCCGCCACCACGACCAGACCTCCTCGGTCACGAACGGCATGATCGGCGCCAGCAGCCGCAGCAGCACGTCGAGCGCCAGTCCCAGCGCCGCCCGGGCGGACCGGGCGCCGTCCTCGCCCTGGGCTCCGTACGCGCGCTCCTTGACCAGTTCCAGGTAGTCGTCGCAGAACTGCCAGAAGAACTGCTCGGTGACCTCCAGGGCGCCGGTGTAGTCGTACGCGTCGAACGCCGCGGTGGCGTCGGCCACGACCGGTGCCCAGCGCGGCCAGCAGGGCGAGGTCGGCCGGCTCGGTGACCGCGTCCCGATCGGCGAGCACGCCGAGGTCGAGCACGAACTTGCTCGCGTTCAGCACCTTCAGGGCCAGCCGCCGGCCGACCTTCATCTCCCGCTCGTCGAACGGCGAGTCCAGGCCGGGCCGGGCCTTGGCCGCCCGCCAGCGGACCGCGTCGGAGCCGTAGCGCTCGAGCATGTCGGTCGGCACCACCACGTTGCCCTTGGACTTGCTCATCTTCTTGCGGTCCGGGTCCATCACGAACCCGCTGATCATGGACCGGCGCCAGGGCAGCGAGTGGTTCTCGAAGTGCGCCCGGACCACCCGGGAGAACAGCCAGGTCCGGATGATCTCGTGGGCGTGGGTGTTCAGGTCCATCGGGAAGGTCAGCGCGAACAGCTCCGGATCGCGCTCCCAGCCGCAGACGATCTGCGGGCTCAGCGACGAGGTGGCCCAGGTGTCCATCACGTCCGGGTCGGCCATGAAGCCGCCCGGCTCGCCGCGCTGGTCGTCGCGGTACCCGGTCGGCACCTCGGAGCTCGGGTCCAGCGGCAGATCGCCCTCGTCCGGCAGGATGGGGCGCCTCGTAGTCCGGCTCGCCGTCGGCGTCGAGCGGGTACCAGACCGGGAACGGCACGCCGAAGAAGCGCTGCCGGGAGATCAGCCAGTCGCCGTTGAGGCCGCCGACCCAGTTGTCGTAGCGGTACTTCATGTGCTGCGGCACCCAGGCCAGCTCCTCGCCGCGGGCCAGCATGGCTGCCTTGAGCTCGGCGTCGCGGCCGCCGTTGCGGATGTACCACTGCCGGGTCGAGACGATCTCCAGCGGCTTGTCGCCCTTCTCGTAGAAGTTCGCCTTGCGCTGGGTCGGGCGTCGGCTCGCCGTCCAGGTCGCCGGACGCGCGCAGCAGCGCGACCATGGCCTCGCGGGCGGAGAAGGTGGTCTTGCCGGCGATCTCGGCCCAGCTGCCGGCGTCGGCGATCCAGTCCGGCTGGTCGCGCAGGATCCGACCGTCCCGGCCGATGATCACCCGGGCCGGCAGCTGCAGCTCCCGCCACCAGGTCACGTCGGTCAGGTCGCCGAAGGTGCAGCACATCACCATGCCGGAGCCCTTGTCCGGCTCGGCGAGCCGGGTGGCCGAGCACCGGCAGCTCCACCCCGAACACGGGGCTGGTGACGGTGCGCCCGAACAGGTCGGCGTAGCGCTCGTCGTCGGGATGGGCGATCAGGGCCACGCAGGCGGCGATCAGCTCCGGCCGGGTGGTCTCGATGCACGGCCGGACCGTCGGGTCCGCGTGGAAGGCCACCCGGTGGTAGGCGCCGGGATAGTCCCGGGCCTCGAGCTCGGCCTGGGCCACCGCGGTCTGGAAGGTCACGTCCCACATCGTCGGCGCCTCGGCCAGGTAGGCCTCGCCGCGCTCCAGGTTGCGCAGGAACGCCTTCTGGGCCACGGCGACCGAGTCGTCGGAGATCGTGGTGTAGAGGCCGTCCCAGTTCACGCTCAGCCCCACCCGGCGCCACAGGTCCTCGAACGCGCTTCTCGTCGATGTGGGTCAGCTCGTGGCACAGCGCGACGAAGTTGCGCCGGCTGATCCGCATCTGGCGCTTCGGGTCGGGCTTGGCCGGCGGGGTGAAGTCCGGGTCGTACGGCACGTCGGGTCGCAGCGCACGCCGTAGAAGTTCTGCACCCGGCGCTCGGTCGGCAGACCGTTGTCGTCCCAGCCGATCGGGTAGAAGACGTGCTTGCCGGGCATCCGCTGGTAGCGGGCGATCAGATCGGTGTGGGTGTAGGAGAACACGTGCCCGACGTGCAGCGACCCGGACACCGTCGGCGGCGGGGTGTCGATGCTGAACACCTGGTCGCGGGTCCGGGGCCGGACGAACGCGTAGGTGCCCTCGGTCCGCCAGCGCTCCCGCCACTTGTCCTCCAGCCCCTCCAGCGCCGGCCGGTCCGGTACGACCCGGGCGTCGAGGGACGCGGCGGATCGGGGGTCGGTCGCGGTGCTGGTCATGGAAGGGATTCTAGGTAGCCGGACCAGCCCTCGCACGTCGGTTGCGGGTCGCCGTCCGTCCGTGGTTAGGATTCCCTTACCTAAGCTGCCCCACCCAAGCGTCTCAGCCGTCCGGCTGATCCGATCAGGAGTCATCGATGAGTCTCTCCCGCCGCCGGTTGCTCGTCACCGCTGCCGGCCTCGCCGCCGCCGCCACCGGGGTGGTGGGGCTCAGCGCCTGCAACGCCTCTGCCCAGCAGGGTGCCGGCACTGCCCCGAGCGCGGGCGCGAGCGGAGCAGCGGAGGAGGGCGCGTACCCGGTCACCATCGCGCACAAGTTCGGCGAGACGACGATCACCGCGCCGCCGAAGCGGGTGGTCACCGCCGGCCTCAAGGAGCAGGACGACTGCCTCGCCCTCGGCGTGGTCCCGGTGGCGGCGACCACCTGGTTCGATCTCGGCGGCAGCAAGCTGATCGGCGCCTGGGCCAAGGAGGCGCTCGGAAGCAACCCGGAGCCGACCGTGCTGACGGACGTGGACAAGGTGGAGTTCGAGAAGGTCGCGGCCGCGACGCCGGATGTGATCATCGCGCTCTACTCCGGACTGACCAAGGCCGACTACGACCGGCTCGCCAAGATCGCGCCGACAGTGGCGCAACCCAAGGAGTACGCGGACTACGGCATCCCGTGGGATCAGCAGGCCACCATGGTCGGCAAGATCCTCGGTCAGCCGAACCGGATGGCCGAGCTCGTCACCGCCGCCAAGAACGCCGTGGCCGCCGCCGCCGAGAACAATCCGGAGTTCCGGGGCAAGTCCGGGGTCGTGGCCACCCCGTACGAGGGGATCTTCGTCTACGGCGACCAGGATCCGCGGTCGCGACTGCTCACCGAGCTGGGGCTGACGCTGCCGCCGGATCTGGCCAAGGCCATCGGCAACGAGTTCGGCGGCAACATCAGCAACGAGCGGGTGGACCTCCTCGACACCGATCTGGTCATCTGGTTCGTCGAGGGCGAGAACAAGTTGGAAGTCGAGAACAACAAGGTCTACACCGCGCTCGCGGTCCACAGGGAGGGGCGCGAGCTGTTCATGCAGCCGGGCGACAAGGTGTACGAGCCGTTCTCGTTCCTCACCGTGCTCAGCATGGGTTATCTGCTGGAGAACCTGGTGCCGCAGATGAAGGCCGCCGTCGACGGGGACGTGAACACCAAGGTCCAGTGACACCGGGCCGCAGTGACACCGGACCGCAGTGACACCGGAGCCGCGGCCGGGCGGTCCTAGACTTGGCCCGCCATGACTGAGCCCAGCACCCACGCCGAGATCGTCGCCGCGCTGACCCGACGCTGGCCCGAGCACCGGGTCGCGCCGAGTCTCGGCCGGATCGCGGCGCTCACCGACCTGCTCGGCGACCCGCAGCAGGCCTACCCGGTGATCCATCTGACCGGGACCAACGGCAAGGGCAGCACGGCGGCCATGATCGAGTCCCTGCTGCGCGCCGACGGGCTGCGCACCGGCCGGTTCACCAGCCCGCACGTGATCGTCGGTGAACGAGCGGATCACCATCGACGGCCTGCCGATCACCGACGAGCGGTTCGACGAGACCTGGCGCGAGATCGAGCCCTACGTCGCCATGGTCGACGAGCAGCGGCTCGACGGGGTCGTGATGACCTTCTTCGAGATCATCACCGCGATGGCGTACGCGGCGTTCGCCGACGCCCCGGTCGACGTCGCGGTCGTCGAGGTCGGGCTCGGCGGCACCTGGGACGCGACCAACGTCGCCGATGCCGACGTCGCGGTGATCACCCCGATCGACCTCGACCACACCCATCTGCTCGGGACGACGATCGCCGAGATCGCGACCGAGAAGGCCGGCATCATCAAGCCCGGCGCCCAGGCGATCCTGGCCGGGTCAGCCGGTCGAGGCGGCCCAGGTGCTGCTGCAGCGCTGCGCCGAGGTCGGCGCCCTGGTGCAGCGGGAGGGGATCGAGTTCGGGGTGATCGACCGGCAGCTGGCGGTCGGCGGGCAGCTGATCCGGCTCAACGCCGCCGAGGGCCCGGTCGACGACGTCTTCCTGCCGCTGCACGGCGCGCACCAGGCCGCCAACGCCGCGCAGGCCCTGGCGGCGGTCGAGGCGTTCCTGGGCATGAAGGCGCTCGACCCCGACGTGGTCCGCGAGGGATTCGCCCAGGTGCGAGTTCCCCGGCCGGCTGGAGGTCGTCCGTCGGTCACCGACGGTGGTGCTGGACGCCGCGCACAACCCGCACGGCGCCCGGGCCACCGCCGCCGCGGTCACCGAGGCCTTCGGCTTCACGCCCGCTGATCGGCGTGATCGCCGTGATGGCCGACAAGGACGCCGCGGGACTGCTGCGCGTCTTCGAGGAGATCATGCAGCAGGTGGTGGTCACCCAGGTGGCCTCGCACGACCCGGGGGATGCCGGCCGAGCAGCTGGGCGAGCTGGCCGCGGAGGTCTTCGGCGCCGAGCGGGTGCACGTCGCGCCGCGCCTCGACGACGCCATCGAACGGGCGGTGACCTTGGCCGAGGCCGATGGCGCCGGCGCTCCGGGGGTGCTGGTCACCGGCTCGGTGGTGCTCGTCGGCGAGGCGCGCACGCTGTTGGTCACCGAGGCATCGGAATCCGAACGCGACGCCGACCGGGACGAGCTCGACGACGACTGGGATCCGGGCCTGCCCGACGAGGGCGGCGATCCGGGATCGCCGGACGACGACTGGGATCTGAGCTCGCCGGACGAGAACGGCCGACGATGATCACGCCGCGATGATCCTGCCCCCGAACAACCCGATGCGGGTGGTGCTGCTCGCGGTGCTGATCTTCGAGGTGATCGTCTTCGGGCTGGCCATCCCGGTGATGATCTTCGTCTCGTCGGTGTCCGGCCCGGTGGCAGCGGTCGCCGGCGGCGGCGCGGCCCTGCTGGCGCTGGTCGCGGCGGGACTGCTCCGGCGCCCGGTCGGGTACTACGTCGGCTGGGTGACCCAGCTCGTCGGGATCGCTCTCGGCCTGCTGACCTCCGCGATGTTCATCGTCGGCGTGATGTTCGCCGGCTTGTGGGTGCTGACCTTCGTCCTCGGGCGCCGGTTGGAGCGGAACCGCGGCACCTCGACGGCCGGCTGAGGACGGCGGCTCACTCGGCCGGGGTCGCGGTCGCCAACAGCTCGACCGCGACCGGAGCATCGACGCCCTCGGTCAGGTCGAAGGCGGTACCGCGCTCACCCTCGGCCTCCAGGATCGGGTTGTCCACCAGCTCGGCGACCCGGTCGGGTTCGACCCCGGCCGCGACCAGCGCCTTCGCGAAGCTCCACCCGGTCAGCGGAGCGCCCGTACCGAAGAAGCGGTGCAGCTCGGCCAGCCCCTCCAGCGGACCGGCCGACATGTGGACGCCGTTGAAGTTGTAGCTGACCGTCTGCAGACCGAACGCCGCCGGATCGGCGAAGAGTCGGCCGCGGATCGAGTCCGCGTCGGCCTTCGCCGGATCGGTGGTGCCGATCAGGTCGGAGCGCAGCACCTCCCAGCCGGTCGGACTGCTGCAGTGCAGGAACGCGCACACCGTGTCCTCGGCGGTGAAGAAGCTCAGCTGCCGTGGATGGAAGCCGTTGAGGATGACGACCGGGGTCCCGTCCACCGTGACCAGCGCCGCGTAGGTGCCCGGCCCCAGCCGCTGGACCTCGGCGTTGGCGAACAGCATCCCGAGCGCGTACGGGCTGACCTCGGGGTACTCGGTCAGGAACTGGTGACCGCCGAGCACCACGGCGTCGTCGAGGTCGGCCCCGTACGCCTGCTGCAGGGCCTGCTCGGCCGCTTCGGTGAGGGCGGACCGGCCGAGTCGGGAGATCTGGTTGATGACCCCGTAGTGCTCCTGCATCGCACCGCGGGCCTCGAGCTCCGGACCGGTGAGGATCATGGTCTGGTGCACCGTCACGTCGTAGCGTCCGAGCAGCTCGGCGAACAGGTCCCAGATCCGTCCAGGTCGGCGCCGGTCACCCGGCCCAGCTCGGGCTTGCTGAAGATGACGAACTCGTTTCCGGCCGGCTCGGGGGCGCCCCGGCGGGAAGCGTCGGTCGACGGCGGAACGGAACTGGTCAGCGCTCATGGCCGCAAGCCTGCCGCCCGGGCCGGTGGCGGGGCAACCCAGCCCCCGATTGGCGTCGCTCGATAGGGTCTGAGACCTCAACTCAACCCTCCGACCACCAAGCTCACCCGTCCCCGAGCCCGCTCCGCAGCGTCGACCCCCCATCAGCCGACGACGAGAGGTCCACGTGACGCTCCTCATCGCCGTGCACTTCGGCGTCGCCTGCCTCGCGCCGCTGCTGATGCGGTGGCTCCGCGGCCGGGCGTTCTTCGTGCTCGCGCTCGCCGCCGGCGGCGGCGTTCGGCTGGCTGGTCGCCCAGGCCCGGATCGTGCTGCCCGGCGGCGCGCTGGTCGGAGCGCTTCAGCTGGATCCCGGACGCTCGGCATCGACCTCTCGCTACCGGATCGGGACCGCTGCAGTGGGTGCTCGCCCTGCTGGTCACCGGGGTCGGCGCCCTGGTGCTGTTCTACTGCCGCTGGTACTTCGGCGACGACCGACCCGCCGGCCCGGACCGGCGGCCTGCTGGTCGCCTTCGCCGGCGCGATGCTCGGCCTGGTCACCGCCGACGACCTGATCGTGCTCTACGTGTTCTGGGAGCTGACCACCGTCTTCTCCTACCTGCTGGTCGGCCACAACCCGACCCGCGAGCGCCAACCGGCGGGCGGCGCTGACCGCGCTGATGGTCACCACCTTCGGCGGCCTGGCCATGCTGGTCGGCATCGTGCATGCTCGGCGTCCGGTGCGGGGACCTATCAGCTGTCGGTGATCCTGGCCGATCCCGCCGTGCTGGGTGGCGGCAGCTCCGCTGGTGGTCGCCGCGATCCTGCTGCTGCTGGTCGGGGCCCTGTCGAAGTCGGCCCTGGTCCCGTTCCACTTCTGGCTGCCCGGGGCGATGGCCGCGCCGACCCCGGTCAGCGCCTACCTGCACGCCGCCGCCATGGTCAAGGCCGGCGTCTACCTGGTCGCCCTGCTCGCGCCGGTCTTCGCCGACCATGCCCGGCTGGCGCCCGGTGCGTGCTCACCCTCGGCGCGGCCACCATGATCCTCGGCGGCTGGCGGGCGCTGCGCCAGTACGACATCAAGCTGCTGCTCGCGTACGGCACGGTCAGCCAGCTCGGCTTCCTGATCGCCATGCTGCGGGCTCGGCACCCGGTCGGCCGCTGCTCGGCCGGCGTCGCGCATGCTCATCTCCCACGCGCTGTTCAAGGCCGACGCTGTTCCTGGTCGTCGGCATCGTCGACCACTCCACCGGCACCCGGGACCTGCGCCAGCTGTCCGGCGGTCGGCCGGCGCGCTGCCGGTGGTGGCCGTGGCGGCCGCGGTGGCCGCCGCGTCGATGGCCGCCATCCCGCCGCTGATCGGCTTCACCGCCAAGGAGGCGGCCTTCGAGTCGCTCAGCCTACCTGCTCGCCCGACGGCGACGGCACCGGCATCCCGCCGCTGGCCGCCCGTGCTGCTGGCCGCGGCGCTGGTGGCCGGCTCGGCGCTGACCGTCGCGTACACGCTGCGCTTCTTCTGGGGCGCGTTCGCCACCAAGCGCAGCGACGTCAGCGACGAGCCCGAGACCGAGGTGCTGCCGATCGCCCCCGGCTTCGCGGTCGCGCCCGGTCCTGCTGGCCGTGCTGAGCCTGGTCGGCGGCTTCGTCGGTCCCCAGCTGACCGGCCGCGCTCACCCCGTACGTCGGACCGTCGCGTCGGGAGGCGAGGAGAGCCACGGGATCGCGTTGTGGCACGGCTTCTCGCGTGCCGCTGGCCGATGTCGGTGCTGGCCCTGGTCGGCCGGTGCGCTGCATGTTCTGGCAGCGCCGCTGGATCGCCAGGGTCCAGTCCACCTTCCCGCCGGACCCGGGAGGCCGAGGAGGTCTACCAGGCGCACGATGCGGGGCGTCGACCGGCTGGCGGTCGAGGTCACCGCGCGGCACCCAGCGCGGCTCGCTGCCGATCTATCTCGGCGCGATCCTGCTCGTGGTGGTCTGCCTGCCCGGCGGCGTGCTGTTGCTCGCCGCCCAGTGGCCCGGCCGGTACCGTGCTGTTCGACACCCCGGCCCAGCTGCTGGTCGGCGTGATGATCGTGGCCGCGGCGTTCCTGGCCGCCACCTCCCGCGGCCGGCTGCAAGGCGGTCGATGCTGGTCGGGGTCACCGGCTACGGCACGGCGATGCTGTTCCTGCTGCACGGCGCCCCGGACCTCGCCCTCACCCAGATCCTGGTCGAGACGGTCACCCTGGTGGTCTTCGTGCTGGTGCTGCGCAAGCTGCCCAAGTACTTCACCGACCGGCCGCTGCACGCTCAGCCGCTGGTGGCGGCTGGTGATCGCGGTCGCTGGTCGGCTCACGGTGGTCGGCGCTCGCGTCTCCTCGCCGCCGGCGCCCGGATCGCGCGTGCCGGTCTCGGAGGCGTTCTACGAGGCGGCGTACACGTTCGGCTACGGCCAGCAACATCGTCAACGTCACCCTGGTCGACATCCGGGCCTGGGACACGATGGGCGAGATCTCGGTGCTGGTGGTCGCCGCCACCGGCGTGGCCAGCCTGATCTTCATCCGCCGCCGCTACACCGTTGACTCCCCGCGCGGACCCGACCGGGCGCCGGCGGCGCTTCCGCCGCCCGAGCCGGTTCCGAAGCAGAGCACGGCCGGTCGGACCATCTGGCTGCGCGGCAGCGAGCAGCTGTCGCCGCTGCGGCGGTCGATCGTCTTCGAGGTGGTCACCCGGCTGCTGTTCCCGGTGATGATCGCTGTGTCGCGTTGTTCCTGCTGTTCGCCGGCCACAACGACCCCGGCGGCGGCTTCGCCGGCGGGCTGGTCGCCGGGCTGGCGCTGGTCATCCGCTACCTGGCCGGCGGTAGCGCCGAGCTCGACGAGGCCGCCCCGGTCGACGCCGGCCGGGTGCTGGGCGCCGGGCTGCTGGTGGCCGGGCTCAGCGCGCTGGCCCCGGTGCTGGTCGGCGGGCGGATCGTGCAGAGCTACGACCTCGACATCACTGCGCCCTACGTCAGCTACCTGCCCACTCCCTGGGGCGATCTGCCGTTGCTCGGCGAGGTCCACCTGGTCACCTCGGTGTTCTTCGACATCGGGGTGTACCTGGTGGTGATCGGCGTGATGCTCGACCTGGCCCGCAGCCTGGGCGCCGGCATCGACCAGCACGAGGCGGAGGACCGGACGCCCGCACCGCGCAGACCACGCGGGTCCGCGGGCCGCGCGGCCGCGCTCGGGGGCGGCCCGATGAGCCCGAATCTGACGCTGCTGGTCGATCGCCGGCGTGCTCGATCGCCGCCGGGGTCTACCTGATGCTGGAGCGGTCGCTGACCCGGATCCTGGTCGGCGTGCTGCTGGCCGGCAACGGGGTCAACGTGCTGTTCCTGGTCGCTTCCGGGCGCCGCCGGCGGGGCGCCGATCATCGGCATCACCCCGCGCGAGGACATGAGCGACCCGCTGCCGCAGGCGATGGTGCTGACCGCGATCGTGATCACCCTGGGGCTGACCGCGTTCCTGCTGACCATGGCCTACCGCAGCTTCCAGCTGAACGGGCACGACGAGGTGCCCGACGACGTCGAGGACGCCGCGATCCGCGCAGCTGGCCGAGGCCGACCTGGCCTCGGCCTCCTACGACGAGGACGACCAGTCGCTGCCGCGGAGGACGGACAGCGAACCGGCGCGCCGAGGAAGGCGCGCGGACCCGATCGACGAGGTGGCGGCCGGAGCCGCGACGAGGAACACGGCCGCGGGACCGGCCGCCGAGCACCGTGGCGGCGAGGGGGACCGCGGATGAACAACCTGTTGCCGCTGCCGGTGCTGCTGCCGCTGCTCGGCGCCGGGCTCGCGCTGGTCGCTCAGCCGCCACCCGCGCGCCCAGCGCGCGTCGTCGGCGACGGTGCTGCTGGCCGTGGTGACGTCGTCGCCGGCGTTCCTGGTCGTGCCTGACCGACCGGTACGGGCCGATCGTGCTCTGGGTCGGCGCCTGGCCGCAGCCGCTGGGCATCGCCCTGGTCGCCGACCGGCTGTCGCGCGCTGATGCTGCTGGTCTCCTCGGTGGTCACGCTCACGGTGCTGGTGTTCTCGATGGGCGCAGGACGTCGAGGAACGCAAGCGCGAGACGCCGGTGTCGATCTTCCACCCGACCTTGCTGGTGCTCGTCGGCCGGCGTCTCCAACGCCTTCCTGGCCGGCGACCTGTTCAACCTGTTCGTCGGCTTCGAGATCCTGCTGTTCGCCTCGTACGTGCTGCTCACCCTCGGCGGCACCGGCGAGCGGATCCGGGCCGGCACCACCTACGTCGTGGTCAGCGTGCTGTCCTCGCTGCTGTTCCTGATCGCGATCGCCTCCATCTACGCCGCCACCGGCACCGTCAACCTGGCCCAGCTGTCGCTGCGGCTGCGCGGAGCTGCCGCCCGACGTCCAGCTGGTGCTGCAGCTGCTGCTGCTGACCGTGTTCTCGATCAAGGCCGCGGTCTTCCCGATGTCGGCCTGGCTGCCGGACTCCTACCCGACCGCGCCGGCGCCGGTGACCGCGGTGTTCGCCGGCCTGCTGACCAAGGTCGGCGTGTACGCGATCATCCGCACCCAGACGCTGCTGTTCCCCGACAGCCACGCTGACCCGGCTGCTGATGTGGGCGGCGCTGGCGACGATGATCATCGGCATCCTCGGTGCGATCGCGCAGTCGGAGATCAAGCGGATGCTGTCCTTCACCCTGGTCAGCCACATCGGCTACATGATCTTCGGCGTCGCGCTGGCCAGCGATCGCCGGCTACGCCGGCGCGATCTTCTACACCGCGCACCACATCACCATCCAGACCACGCTGTTCCTGGTCACCGGGCTGATCGAGCGCCGCGGCGGCAGCACCTCGCTGAACCGACCTCGGCGGTCTGGCCGCGCTGTCGCCGGTGCTGGGGATGCTGTTCTTCGTGCCGGCGATGAACCTGGCCGGCATCCCGCCGCTGTCGGGCTTCGTCGGCAAGATCGGCCTGCTGCAGGCCGGCGTCGAGACAGGGCGGCTGTGCTGGCGTACGTGCTGGTCGCCGGCGGGGTGGTGACCAGCCTGCTCACCCTGTACGCCATGGCCAAGGTCTGGAACCGGGCGTTCTGGCGGGCGATCCCGGAGTCCGGCGTGCCGGCGGGCGAACCCGCTGGTGGTCCGACGGCGCCGGATCGTGCTGCCCCGCGGCGATGGTCGTCACCGCCGGCGTTCCTGGTGCTGGTCGGGGTGGGCATCACCTTCGTCGCCGGACCGCTCTACGGCTACGCCCAGCGCGCCGCCGCCGACATGCTCAGCGGTCGGCCGTACGTGCGCGGCGGTCCTGCCGGCGGGGATCCGATGAGCGCCGCCGGACGCCGGCCCCGAACCCGCCGGACCCGCCGCCGGTTGCCGTGGCTGCGGATCGTCGGGCTCGCGCTGGTCTGGGTGCTGCTCTGGGGTGACCTGTCGCTGGCCATCGTCGTCTCGGGGCTGCTGCTCGGTCTGCTGGTCGGCCGTGGTCTTCCCGCTGCCGCCGATCGACTTCCACGGCCGGTTCCGGCCGCTGGGCACCTGCGGCTGATCGTGATCCTGCTGCCGGCGACCTGGTCCGCTCCAGCGTCGTGGTGGCCGGCCAGGCCTTCCGCTTCGGCCACGCATGCGCAACGCGGTGATCCGGGTGCAGCTGCGCAGCCGTTCCGACCTCTATCTGACCCTGACCGCCGAGCTGGTCTCCCTGGTGCCCGGCAGCCTGTGCTGGAGGCCCGCCGGCAGCGAGGGCGTCGTCTACCTGCACGTGATGGACGTCCGGTCCGAGGCCGACCTCGACCGGGCGCGCCGAGACGTGCTCGACGCCGAGGCCGCGGGTGCTGCGCGCCTTCGGCTCCGATGCCGAGGTCGCCGCGCTCGAGCACCGGAGCCCGACCGGGGAGGAGCCGCGATGAGTGCCGCCGCAGTGATCATCGTGATCGGGGTGGTGCTCCTCGGCGTCGCCGCCGGGCTGACGCTGGTCCGGATGGCCCGCGGTCCGAGCACCCTGGACCGGGTGGTGGCGGCGGACGTGATGATCGCCGTGGTGATCGCCGGCCTGGCCATGGAAGCGATCTGAACCACCACACGACGACGCTGCCGATCATGTTGGTGCTGTCGCTGCTCGGCTTCGCGGGCTCGTTGAGCATGGCCCGCTTCGTGGCCGACCGGGACAAGGCGCGCAAGTGGAACTCCGACGGACGAGGTCCGATGAACTGGGCTGACTGCGTGCGGACCTGGTCGGGGCCGTGGTCCTGCTGCTCGGCGCCGTGCTCTGCCTGGCGGCGGCGTTGGGCCTGGTCCGATTCCCCGATGTCCTGACCCGGATGCACGCCGCCACCAAGCCGCAGACGCTCGGTCTGCTGCTGGTCGTGACCGGTGTGGCCATCTCGCTCCGGGAACCGCGCACCCTGGGACTGCTGTTCCTGGTCGCGGTGCTGCAGCTGCTCACCGCACCGGTCGCGGCGCACATCGTGGGCCGGACCGCGTACCGCACCGGTCAGGTGCGCGAGGACCTCACCCAACCCGACGAGCTGGCCGAGGACCTGTCCCGGGCCGGGTTCCACCGCAGCAGCGGCGAGGAGGACACCGAGCCGGGGACCGACGAACCGCCGGAGAACTCGCGGCCCTGACCGACCAGGGGGCCGGTGTCAGGTGCCGGCCGGAGCCGTCAGGCGCCGGCGGTGGGGTCGGCCGGCGGCACGCAGTCCGCAGCCGGTGCGGCCGAGGTGTCGGCCGGGCTCAGGTGGGCCAGGCCGACGTCGTCGGGGGTGTACATCACGAGACCGAAGTTCCGCTTGATGAACTCCTCCCGCACCGTGTTGCCGGTGCGCCGGTCGATCACGTCGCGCCAGATCTCGTTGCTGCGGAACCAGCGCTCGCCGTCGGTCTCGAAGTGCTCGTCGCGGGCCTTGACCTTGTAGGAGTACGGCGGCATCTCGTCGGCCCGCAGCTCCCCCTCCAGGTACCGCTCGCCCACGTTGACCATGAGCTGGAAGGTGCGATCGGTGTCGTTGCGGAACTGCAGGTCGACGTAGTTGTAGTAGATCGCGGCACCCACCCCCCACGGGAGCACCCGGCCGCTGTCGGGGAACGGGTCGAAGCCGTGGGTCGAGCGCGCCACCACCGTCAACGGGCTGTGCAGGGCCATCCAGTGCAGCAGATTCGCGATCTGGCAGATCCCCCCACCGACACCGGGATGGGCCTTGCCGTTCTCCAGCAGCATGCCCTCGACGTAGCCGCGGCGCTTGCTGGTCTTGCCGACCCGGCGACAGAACGAGAACGTCTCACCGGGCCTCAGGACCAGCCCGTCGATCAGCGGCGAGGCGAGCCGGAGGTTCTTGACCTTGTTGTGCTGCATCCACATCTCGGACTCACCGAGCGTGCGCAGCAGCAGCGAGTTGTGCCGGAGCACCCGGACCGGGAGCGGGTCGGCCTGGGTGGCCGCCCATCGGGTCCCGTCGGTCAGCCACTTGATCCGGCGGCGCATCCGGTGGTACTCCACCGCCGCCGGGAACAAGATCGGGAACCGATGGGCGATCCGCGACCGGGGCGGCTTCCAGGTGGCGGCGGTGACGATCGGCAACCCGGCGGGATCCAGGCGTGGTCCGTCGCTCGGATCCCTGATCGGGTCCTTGATCGGCGGAACGTCGCGGGGTGCGGGATCGATCGCCAGGTCGACGGGCGCGTCGGTCATCGTCAGCTCCTGTTCCTGCGCGTCGTCCGAGGCGTCCGCAGCGCGCGAAACCGGCCAACCGAGGGGGGAAGCAGGCGGACCGGCTGAGAGAAGTGTGGAGGCCCGGCGATCGTTCCGTCAACGTGTTCGCCGTTAGGCTGGTCCGATGACCGCGCCGGAGTCCCTCTTCGACCGGCTGGAGCCGCTGCTGGCCCGGGTCAGCAAGCCGATCCAGTACGTCGGCGGCGAGCTCAACTCCGTCGATCAAGGACTGGGAGGCGGTCGACGTCCGCTGGTGCCTGATGTATCCCGGACGCGTACGAGGTGGGCCTGCCCAACCAGGGCGTGGCGATCCTGTACGAGATCTTGAACGAGCGGGACTGGATCCTGGCCGAGCGGACGTACGCGGTCTGGGCCGACCTGGAGGCGCTGATGCGCGAGCACCGGGTGCCGCAGTTCACCCTCGACAGCCACCGCCCGGTGGGCGCCTTCGACGTGCTCGGCGTCAGCTTCGCCACCGAGCTCGGCTACACCAACATGCTGAACGCGCTGGATCTGGCCGGGATGCCGCTGCACGCGCGGGACCGGCGCGAGGACGACCCGATCGTGCTGGCCGGCGGGCACGCGGCGTTCAACCCCGAGCCGATCGCCGACTTCATCGACGCCGCCGTGCTCGGCGACGGCGAGGAGATCGCGCTGAAGATCTCCGCGGTGATCCGGGAGTGGAAGGCCGAGGGCCGGCCGGGCGGCCGCGACGGGCTGCTGCTGCGGCTGGCCGCCGAGCGGCGGGGTCTACGTGCCCAAGTTCTACGACGTCGACTACCTGCCGCGACGGCCGGATCCAGCGGGTGGCGCCGAACCGGCCGGGCGTGCCGTACCGGGTGGCCAAGCACACCGCTGATGGACCTGGACGCGTGGCCGTACCCGAAGAAGCCGCTGGTGCCGCTGGCCGAGACGGTGCACGAGCGCTACTCGGTGGAGATCTTCCGCGGCTGCACCCGCGGCTGCCGGTTCTGCCAGGCCGGGATGATCACCCGGCCGGTGCGGGAGCGCAGCATCGAGACCATCGGGGCCATGGTGCAGGCCGGGATCGAGGCGACCGGGCTGGAGGAGGTCGGGCCTGCTCAGCCTGTCCAGCGCCGACCACTCCGAGATCGGCCGAGGTCACCACACCAGCTCGCCGATCGCTACGAGGGCACGAATGTCTCGCTCTCGCTGCCCAGCACCCGGGTGGACGCGTTCAACATCGACCTGGCCAACGAGCTGTCCCGCAACGGCCGCCGCTCCGGACTGACCTTCGCGCCGGAGGGTGGCTCGGAGCGGCTGCGCAAGGTGATCAACAAGATGGTCAGCGAGGACGACCTGATCGCGCACGGTCGCGGCGGCGTACGCCAGCGGCTGGCGGCAGGTGAAGCTCTACTTCATGTGCGGTCTGCCGACCGAGACCGACGAGGACGTGCTGGCCATCGCCGAGCTGGCCAAGCGGGTGATCGCGACCGGCCGGGAGGTCAGCGGGCGGCGCGACATCCGTTGCACGGTGAGCATCGGCGGCTTCGTGCCCAAGCCGCACACGCCGTTCCAGTGGGCCGCGCAGTGCGACGCCGAGACCATCGACCGCCGGCTGCGGCAAGCTGCGGGACGCCATCCGCGTCCGACCGGCAGTACGGCAAGGCCATCGGCTTCCGCTACCACGACGGCAAGCCGGGCATCATCGAAGGCCTGCTCAGTCGCGGTGACCGCCGGGTCGGCCGGGTGATCGAGGCGGTCTGGCGCGACGGCGGCCGGTTCGACGGCTGGAGCGAGCACTTCTCCTACGAGCGCTGGGCTGCGCTGCGCCGACGAGGCCCTGGCCGGCACCGGGGTCGACCTGGCCTGGTACACCACCCGGGAGCGCGGACTACGCCGAGGTGCTGCCCTGGGACCACCTGGACTCCGGCCTGGACAAGGACTGGCTCTGGGCAGGACTGGCAGGACGCGCTGGACGAGGTCGAGGTCGAGGACTGCCGCTGGACGCCGTGCTTCGACTGCGGCGTCTGCCCGCAGATCTGGACACCGAGATCCAGATCGGGCCGACCGGTCGGCACCTGCTGCCGATCACCCCGGTCTGACGCAAATCCGTTGTGGCTGTGCCGGCGACCGGTGAGAGTGAGGACATGGACGAGATCACCACCGTCGAGGACCTGGAGCTGCTGGTCGGCCGACCGAACGACCGGGTCCGGGACAAGGTGCGCCACGCCTTGCACGACCTGGACCGCGACTGGCTCGCCGCCACGCCCGTTCTGCCTGCTCGCCACGAGCGACGCCGACGGCAGCTGCGACGTCTCACCCAAGGGTGATCCGCCGGGCCAGCTCGCGTACGTGCTCGACGACCGCACCATCGCCATCGCCGAGCGGCCCGGCAACCGGCGGGTCGACGGCTACCGCAACGTGCTCGCCAATCCCGCACGTCGGTCTGATCTTCCTCATCCCGGGTCGCGGCGACACGCTGCGGATCAACGGCCGGGCCCGGCTGGTCCGCGACGCCCCCTTCTTCGACGCCATGGTCGTCAAGGGGCACCGGCCGATCCTGGCCCTGGTGGTCGAGGTCGAGGAGGTCTTCCACCACTGCGCGAAGGCGTTCCTGCGGTCCCGGCTGTGGCAGCCCGAGACCTGGTCGGACCCGCTGCCGCCCCGGCCGGTGATCGCCAAGACCTTCGAGCGGCAGGACCAGACGCTCGCCGAGGTGGAGCGCCACTACGGGCCGCAATACGAGCAGCAGCTCTACGGCTGATCCGGACGCAGACCGCTCGAGATTGCCTTTACAACGTATACAGGAAGGCGTGACAGAAGTCGGGCCGGCGATCGGGATCGGAAGCGGAACGGCGCCGGAGTCGTCGGCTCGGCCGACGCGGCGTTGGCTGCCCCGCCGGGTGATGATCACCAGATCCGCCGCGGAGCGGGACCACACGGCGGAGATCGTGCGCCGCTGCGAGGCCGCCGGGGTGCCCGAGATCCGCTGGCTGCCCGGCGACCGGTTGCTCGATCTCCGCGGCGCGACCGAGCGGGAGACCTACGCGCTGGCCAAGTCGACGCTCGCCGTGGTGGTGGCGCCGCCGAGTGCCCGGCGGCCCCAGCCGATCCCACCCAGTGCCGACTGGCGGATCGACCTGGCCCGCGGGTGTCCGGCCCACTGCCAGTACTGCTATCTCGCCGGGTCGCTCTCCGGACCGCCGGTGACCCGCGCTTTCGCCAACCTGGACGAGATCCTGGCCGAGATCGGGCCGGTCCTGGGTCGGGGTGAGATCACCAGCACCAACGCCGAGCGGGCCCATGAGGGTACGACCTTCGAGTTGTCCTGCTACACCGATCCGCTCGGCATCGAGCCCGTCACCGGTTCGCTCGCGGCGGCGATCGCCGCCGCGGGGGCGGGCCGGTGGGGCACCGACGTGCAGCTGCGCTTCACCACCAAGTACGACGACGTCGCCGAGTTGACCCGGCTGACGCACGCCGGCCGGACGCGGGCCCGGTTCTCGGTCAACGCCGAGTCGGTCGCGCGGCGCTTCGACGGCGGAACGGCGTCGGTGTCGAATCGGCTGCGGGCGCTGCACGAGCTGGCTGCCGCCGGGTATCCGGTGGGGTTGACCATCGCACCGGTGATGCCGGTCGAGGGCTGGGAGGTGGAGTACGCAGCCCTGTTGGAGCAGGCCGCCGCCGCGGTGGCGGGCCTCCCGCACGTCGATCTGACCGTCGAGATCATCACCCACCGGTTCACGCCGGGCAGCAAGGACGTGCTCAGCACCTGGTATCCCCGCACGAAGCTGGAGATGGAGGAGGGGCGGCGCACCGCGAAGCGCTCGAAGTTCGGCGGCGTCAAGTACGTCTATCCCAAGGACACGATGCGGGAGCTGCGCAGCTGGTTCGGACGGGAACTGGCCCGACGGTTGCCGAACGTGCCCCTGCTCTACTGGACCTGAGGCGCCGAGCTCGCTCAGGTCAGCCCGAGGACGCGGCGGTAGCTCCGCTCGAAGTCGTGCGCGATGTCGTCGATGTCGACGACGGACGGCACGGGTTGATCGTCCAGCACGACGGCCAGCTCGGCGAGGCACAGGTGGTAGCCACCGGCGGTGCTGGCGGCCTCCTCCAGGTCCTGCGAAGCCGGCCAGGTCGTGAACACGAGTCGGGTGGCGGCCGCGTCGGCTCCCTCGATCCGGTACAGCTCGAACCGCAACACGTCGCGGTCCCAGGTCCACTGGAACACCGACGGCGGTCGCCAGACCTCGATCCGACCGGTCAGCTCGGGCTCGGCGATGTCGTACTTGGCGACCTCCTCGGATCCGAACGGCAGCCGGATCTCGGCGCCCTCGCGCCGCTCGCCGACCAGGTCGCAGGGCATCCACTGCCGGAACTGATCCGACGCGGTGATCGCGCGCCACACCCGTTCGATCGGGTGCGGATACTGTCGCTCGAACCGCAGTCCGATCCGGTCGCCGTCGCGGACGACCGCGCCCAGCGCCGCTCGTTCCGCGATCCTCGCCACTGCGGCGTGGTCAGCCATGGTTCTCCTCGTCGTCGGTCATCGTGTCCAGGTGGGTGCCGAGTGCGTCCAGCCGCCGGGCCCAGGTCCGGCGATAGGGCTGCAGCCAGTCGTCGAGCTCGCGGAGCGGATCGGAGCGGAGCCCGTACCAGCGGCGTTGGGCGTCGGGGCGCACGACCACCAGATCGGCATCGCGCAGGGTCTTGAGGTGCTTGGAGACCGTGGGTTGGGCGAGTCCGAGCAGCTCAACCAGCTCGTGCACGGCACGGTCGCGGACCCGCAGGGCGTCCAGGATCTGCCGACGGTGGGGTTCGGCGACGATCTCGAACAGACTGGCGGTCACGTGCCTAGCATGCTCTTACGGCAATATAGCTGTCAAGCAATATTCAGGCGCATCATCGCCGGCGTACCGGGCGCGGGAGGATCAAGCCATGCGGGTACTCGTGCTGGGGGCGGGGTTCGGCGGCCTGGAGCTGTGCACGCGGCTGTCCGACGAGTTGGCGGAGCAGGCGGACGTCACCCTGATCGACCAGGCGGACGGCTTCGTGTTCGGCTACTCGAAGCTGGACGCCATGTTCGGGCGGACGACGCCGGAGGCGATCCACCACCGCTACGCCGATCTGGTCAAGCCGGGCGTCCGCTTCGTCGAGGCCGCCGTCAGCCGGATCGATCCGGTCCGACGTCGGGTCGAGACCGACTCGGGCGACTTCGAGGCGGACGTGCTCGTGGTCGCCCTCGGCGCCGATCTGCATCCGGCGCGGACACCGGGTCTGCTCGAGGCCGGACAGGAGTTCTACACCGTGGCCGGGGCGGTGGCCGCCGGCAGGGCGCTGGCCGCATTTCGGGGCGGCCGGGTCGTGGTGGGCGTGACCGCCACGCCGTTCAAGTGCCCGCCGGCGCCGAGTGAGACGGCGCTGATGCTGCACGACTTCCTCGTCGACCGGGGCCTGCGTGCCGCTTCGGAGATCCACCTCGTGATGCCCCTCGGTGTCCCGATCCCACCGTCGCCGGCCGCGTCGGCCGCGGTGCTGGACGCGTTCGCGGAGCGGGGGATCAGCTGGCACCCGAATCGGCTGATCTCCGGGCTCGATCCCGATCGGAACGTCGCCCTGGTCGCCGACGGGACCGAGCTCCCGTTCGACCTGTTCCTCGGCGTACCGGTCCACCGTGCCCCGGAGGTGGTGCAGCGCTCCGGCTTGTGCGTGGAGGGCTGGATCCCGGTCGACCCGGGCACGCTGGCCACCAGGTACCCGGACGTGTACGCGGTCGGGGACGTGACCAGCGTCGGCACGCCCAAGGCCGGCGTGTTCGCCGAACGGCAGGCCGGCGTCGTCGCCGATCAGCTCATCGCGCGGGCGCGTGGGGGACCGGCGGCTGACCCGTACGACGGCCGGGGCATCTGCTACCTGGAGTTCGGCTCCGATCGGGTGGCCCGCGTCGACGTGACGTTCCGCAGCGGACGAGCACCGGCGGGGACCTTCGAGGAACCGTCGGCACTGGTCGCGGCCGACAAGGCCGAGTTCGGGTCCAGCCGGATCCGGCGCTGGTTCGGACGCGAGTGGACGGCGCACTGATGGCCCGAACCCAGCCCGAGCAGCATCCACCTCCCGTGCAGTGGCTCCGGGTCCGCTACGCCCGCCGGGGTCGCGCCAGGTTCACCAGCCACCGGGACTTCGGCCGGGCGTTCGAGCGGGCGCTGCGCCGGGCGCGGGTACCGATGGCGTACTCCTCCGGGTTCTCGCCGCACCCGCGGATCTCCTACCCGAACGCCGCTCCCACCGGAGCGGCGAGTGAAGCCGAGTACGTGGAGATCGGGCTGGCCGAGGAAGCCGACCCCGAGCAGGTGCGCAGCGCCTTGGATGCGGCACTGCCGGACGGTCTCGACATCGTCGCGGTGGCCGCGGCCCGCCCGGGCGGGCTCGCCGACCTGTTGACCGGCTCCCGCTGGCGGATCGAGTTGCGGGGGGTGCCCGACGACGTCCGGGACGAGACGGTGGCGGGCTTCCTCGCGCACGCGGAGCTGGCGGTCGAGCGGATGACCAAGACCGGGTTGCGGAGCTTCGACGCTCGCGGTGCCGTCGTCTCGCTGACCGCTGACGGGTCGTCGCTGGACCTGCTGCTGGCGCACACGGTGCCGCTGGTACGACCGGACGACGTCCTCGCCGCCCTGGCCGCGACCGACCCGCGCTGGCGGCCGGAGCAGACGCCGAAGATGACGCGGCTGCAACAGGGCACCCTCGGCGAACCCGACCCCGACGGGCTCCGTGGGATCGTCGAACCGCTGTGAAACGGTCGGAGTCGCCGGTCGGGTCGGCCTTGTGGGATAATCGGTGTCGATGAGCGCGCCGCGCTCTCGTTGACGGACGTACGGTCAGGTGACAGCTGGCCGATTCGGGGATCAGCCTCCACCGCGACGAGCAGGTCCGACCACCAGGTCGGGTCGCTTGACCGCGGGAGCTGCGGTCCTTCGCCGGCAACACTGAGGCTTCAGCAGGGACGGTACGCCGTAACTGCGCATGAGTTGGGATGCCCCCCAAGGCATCCGAAGAGGGAGACCCGATGCTCGATCACGAGCCGGAGAACACAGACACCACGCCCGACCAGCCGGCAGACGCCAGCGGTACCGCAGCCGGTCAACCCGCCCGCCGTCGTCGACGGGCGGCCACTCGGCCGGCCGGACCGCCGCAACCGGCCGCCGCGCCGGAGGACCCGATCCAGGCCATCGGGTCGGAGTCGGTCACCGAGTCCCCGCCGGCGGACGCCGCACCGGCCGTTGTAGCGGCCGCTGACCCGACGCCCGTCGATGCGACGCAGGCTGCTGCGGCCCCCGCGGATGCCGCGGGGGACTCCGCCCCGGTCAAACCGGCGCGCCGATCGCGACGCAGCACCAAGACCGCCGCGGCCGCACCCGCCGCGGCCGCACCCGCCGCGGCTGCACCCGACGCGACCCCGGAGCCCGACGCGACCCCGGAAGCCGCCGCGACCCCGGAGCCCGAGCGTCCGACCCGCGCCCGTCGTAGCCGGAAGAAGGCTGAACCTCAGCCTGAGCCGGCCGCCGGATCCGTACCGGCCGGGGACGTGACCGGGGCCGCGAGTGATCCAGCCACCGCGCCGGTCGCCGCGGACCCAGCGGCCGACGTCGCCGAGGACGCGCCCGAGCTGGCGTTCAGTCATGTCAACGGTTCACCGGAGTCGCCCGCCGACGAGGCCGACGACGAGGCCGACGACGAGGCGACCGACCCGGCGGCACTGCCGAGCGACGAGTCCGCTGCGGCCGAGCCCGCGAGCGAGTCGACCGAGACCGTTGCCGAGGACGCCGTCACCGACGAAGCCGACGAGACCGACGAGACCGATGACTCCGACGATGGCGAGGACGGCGGGTCCGGGGGCCGACGGCGGCGCCGTCGCCGCGGCGGCCGACGCCGTCGGCGGGGTGGCGACTCGGCCGGCGACGAGGGCTCTGCTGCCGACGACGAGTCGTCGACCGAGTCCGGCTCGTCCGGCGACAAGGCGACCGGCCTGCAGTCGGGCGACGACGCGACCGACGGCAGCGAGGCAGCCGACTCCGACTCCGACGACGACGGGAGTGACACCGGCGGTCGCCGTCGCCGTCGTCGCCGGCGCCGTCGCGGCGAGGACGCCGGAAGCGCTCCCGACGACCCGACCGAGGTCGTGGTCCGGGTCCGCGAGCCGCGCATCCGCGCGGCGATCCGATGCCGTGGCCGGCATCGACGGCTCGACCCGGATGGAGGCCAAGCGGCAGCGCCGACGGGAGGGCCGCGAGGCCGGGCGGCGTCGCGCGCCGATCCTGAGCGAGGCCGAGTTCCTGGCCCGCCGCGAGTCGGTCGACCGGAAGATGATCATCCGGCAGCGAGATGACCTCAGCCAGATCGCGGTGATCGAGGACGACATCCTCGTCGAGCACTACGTCGACCGCGACTCCGCCGCGTCCTTGATCGGCAACGTCTACCTCGGCCGGGTGCAGAACGTGCTGCCGTCGATGGAGGCGGCGTTCATCGACATCGGCCGCGGCCGCAACGCCGTGCTCTACGCCGGTGAGGTCGACTGGGACGTCGTTCGGTGGCGAGGGTCAGCACCGCAAGGTCGAGAAGGTGCTGAAGTCCGGGCAGCACGGTGCTGGTCCAGGTGACCAAGGACCCGGTCGGCGCCAAGGGCGCACGGCTGACCAACCACGTCTCCATCCCCGGCCGCTACATCGTGTACGCGCCCGGTGGCCACCTCTCCGGCATCTCGCGCAAGCTGCCCGATGTCGAGCGCAAGCGGCTCAAGTAGATCTTGTCCGACCTGGTGCCCGAGTCCGCCAGCGTCATCGTCCGGACCGCGGCCGAGGGTGCGAGCGAGGACGAGCTGGTCCGCGATGTCAACCGGCTGAAGGCCCAGTGGGAGGACATCGAACGCAAGGTCAAGGCCGGCACCGCACCGCAGCTGCTCTACGGCGAGCCCGATCTGACCGTCCGGATCGTCCGTGACCTGTTCACCGAGGACTTCAGCGAGATGATCATCCAGGGCACCGGGTCGCAGTCGGACGCGTACGAGGCCGTCGAGGCCTACGTGTCGCACGTCGCGCCGCACCTGCAAGATCGAATGCGGCGTTGGGACCCTGAGGCTGACGGCGATCTGTTCGCCGCCTACCGCCTGGACGAGCAGATCGCCAAGGGCCTGGAACGCAAGGTGTTCCTGCCGTCCGGTGGATCGTTGGTCATCGACCGCACCGAGGCCATGACGGTGATCGACGTCAACACCGGCAAGTTCACCGGCACCGGCGGCAACCTCGAGGCGACCGTCACCAGCAACAACCTGGAGGCGGCCGAGGAGATCGTCCGGCAGCTGCGGCTGCGCGACATCGGCGGCATCATCGTGATCGACTTCATCGACATGGTGCTGCCGAGCAACCGGGAGCTGCTGCTGCGCCGGCTGGTCGAGTGCCTGGGCCGGGACCGTACCCGCCATCAGGTGGCCGAGGTGACCAGCCTCGGCCTGGTGCAGATGACCCGCAAGAAGATCGGTACCGGGCTGCTGGAGGCATTCAGCACCGAGTGCCCGCACTGCAATGGCCGTGGCTACGAGATCCACGACATGCCGGTCGAGACCCAGAAGCAGCCCGACGGCGGCACCCGGGACAACCGTCCGCCCGCAACGACCGATCCCGCAACGACCGATCCGGCAAGGCCAAGCCGCCGAAGCCGAGCGACGTCAAGGCCAAGGCGAAGGACACCGAGCCCGCCGCTCCGGCGGACGGGCAGTCCGAGGCCGAATCCGGAGCCGGCCGAGCCGGAGCCGCGGGCGGACGTCACCGGAGGCGACGCCGGTGCCGAGCGCTGGACGCCGGAGCGAGTGGTGAGGCTCCGGAGGCTCAGGGGTCGACCGATGACCGGGCGGCCCAGGCTGAGGCGAGCTCCGACGACCGGCTGGTCAGCGTTCCGGCTGATCACTGAGCGCCGACGCGATGTCCGACACACCGGTGCTGGTCGCCATCGTCGGCGCCGGGCCGTCGGGCATCTACGCCGCTGAGGCGCTGACGCAACAGTCCGACGTCGACGTCCAGGTCGTGGTGCTGGATCGGCTGCCGGTGCCGTTCGGGCTGGTCCGCTACGGCGTGGCGCCGGATCACGCGTCGATCCGGTCCATCCGGAACACGCTCGAGCGGACCCTCGAGAAGTCGGGGGTCCGGTTCTTCGGTGACGTCTCGATCGGGACGGATCTGACCGTCGCCGAGCTGCGGGAACGGGTCGACGCCGTCATCTACGCCTTCGGTGCCGGAACCGACAAGCGGCTCGGCATCCCCGGTGAGGATCTCATCGGCAGCATCGCGGCGCCCGACTTCGTCGCCTGGTACTGCGGCCACCCCGACGTCCATCCCGACACGGATCGCCCGGTAGTGGGCCCGGAGGCGGACGGCCACGGGGCCGGCTCCGACCGGCGCGAACAACACCGCCGGTTGTCCGAGCTCATGGCCGACGCGACGTCGGCGGTCGTGGTCGGCGTGGGCAACGTCGCGCTCGACGTGACCCGGGTGTTGATCAAGACCGAGGACGAGCTGACCGACACCGACATGGCCGACGAGGTCCTCGCCGCACTCGCCGCGAAGAAGATCACCGAGGTGCACGTGCTCGGCCGGCGCGGTCCGGCCTACACCGCCTTCACCACCAAGGAACTGCGCGAGCTCGGACAGCTGCCCGGGGTCGACGTCATCGTCGATCCGCGCGATCTCGAGCTCGATCCGTCCAGTTCGGCCGTGGTGGGTCGGGACAGGGTCGCGGCTCGCAACATCGCGGTGCTGCAGGACTTCGCCGCGCGCGAGCACGGGTCGGCCGCCCGTCGGATCCTCCTGCACTTCTGGACCCGCCCGATCCGGGTGCTGGGTGCCGATCGCGTCGAAGCGGTCGAGGTCGAGGGTACGGCGCTCGACGACGACGGATCGGTTCGCGGGACGGGGGTCACCCGCACCCTGGCGGCGCAGTTGATCATCCGCTCGGTCGGTTATCGCGGGGTCCGGCTCGACGGCGTGCCGTTCGACGAGTCGACCGGCCGGGTGCCGCATGCCGAGGGCAGGGTGATCCGCGACGGCGAGTTCTCGCCGGACGAGTACGCCACCGGGTGGATCAAGCGCGGTCCGACGGGCGTGATCGGGACGAACAAGTCAGATGCCGTCGAGACGGTCGCCTCGCTGTTGCACGATGTCGCCGACGGTGCCATCAGCTCTCGAGGGCACCGTCTCGGTGAGCTCGAAGAGCTCCTGGCCAGCCGCGGCAAGACGCCGCTGCAGATGCCGGACTGGCACCGCATCGACGCCGCCGAGATCGAGCTCGGCCACTCCCACGGCCGCCAGCGGACCACGCTGGCTCACCGAAGCGACCTGCTCGCCGCCGCGGAGGACCACGAACCGAGCTGATCGGACCGCGGATCCTGCCGCTGTCTCTCTTGTATTCGAACATGTGTTCGGTTATACTGGGTGGATGGTGCGGGGGTTCGTGGAGTTGGAGGCTGCGAAGGCGGTCTTGCTCGGCGAGCTCGCATCCGGGGTGGCGGCGGATGAGGTGGTGCCGGCGTTGCGGCGGTTGGAGGAGTTCCGGAACTCGTTGTGTCAGGTCGATCATCTGTTGGTGGCGGCGGTGCAGCGGTTCGGGTTGGCTGAGCAGCAGTGTGTGTCGTCGGCGGAGAAGTTGATCGCGCAGGTGCTGCAGGTCTCGGTGGGTGAGGCGAAACGGCGGGTCCGCGCCGCTGCCGGGGTGGGTCCCCGATTCGGGATGTCGGGGGAACGGTTGCCGGCGGTGCGGCCGGTGCTGGCGGCGGCACAGGCGGCTGGTCGGGTCGGTCCGGTGGCGGTGGATCTGATCGAGCGGGCGTTGGCGACGGTGGAACTGGTCGCCCCGGCGGAGGTGGCGGAGACCGAGGAGGTGTTGGTCGGTTACGGGCAGGTGTTCGGGCCGACGGAGCTGCAGCGGGTGTGTGACCGGGTCGTCGACCACGTCGACCCCGACGGCACCCGGCCCCGGGACGCGATCCACGCCGACCGGCGGGCCCTGTACTTGACCCGGTGCCGCGACGGGATGGTGAAAGTGGAGGGCCGGTTGACCCCCGCCACCGGGGCCCGGGTCCGCGCCGTCCTCGAACCCTTGGCCGCACCCCGACCCAGCCGAGAACCCGACCGGCACGGTGCGGAACGGGTCGTGCCCGATGAACGGAACATCGGCCAACGCCTCCACGACGCCCTCGACGACGCCTGCGCCCGACTGCTGCGAACCGGCACCCTGCCCGCCACCGGCGGCACCCCCGCCACCGTCATCCTCACCATCACCACCGACCAACTCACCACACACCTCAACACCCGACCCCGCACCAGACTCGGCGGGGGATCCGGTGCGGGAGTCGGCACCCGAACCGGCACGGGAGTGAACACCAGACCCGCCCCAGGAGTCGGTGCCGGAGTCGGTGCGGGAGTCGGTGCGGGAGTCGGTGCGGGAGTCGGTGCGGGAGTCGGTGCGGGATCCGGCATGGGGGTCGGGATGGGGGTCGGGATGGGGGTCGGCACCGTCGAGTGCTCGACCGGGGAAGTGCTGTCGGTGCCCGAAGCGCTCCGCCTCGCCGCCGAAGCCGAGATCGTGCCCACCGTCATGACCGCCGCCGGCCGACCCCTGCACCTGGGCCGGACCCGCCGCCTCGCCACCACCACCCAGACCTACGCCCTCATCGCCCGCGACGGCGGCTGCTCCTTCCCCGGCTGCACCATCCCCCCCGAATGGTGCGAACGACACCACCTCACCCCCTGGGCCGCCGGCGGCACCACCGACACCGACAACCTCACCCTCCTCTGCAGCTACCACCACAGCCACTACGCCACCACCGGCTGGACCGCCACCCTCAACCCCGACGGCCTCCCACAATGGCACCCACCCCAGCAACAACACCACCCCAACCGACAACCCAACCGACAACCCCTCATCAACCACCGCATCCGCCAACGACACAAACCCAGCGGCTGAGCCCGCGGGCGGCGTATCCGGTTGCCCGCCGCATCAGCCATGGGTGCCTTGGCCCCGCCCTACCGTGGTGTGCCGCCGCAGGGCCGTCCCCATCAACCATCTCGCGGTGGGAGGAGTTCGGCGCTAGCCTGAGCTTCGATCGAGGCGACCCGGCGTATCGAACCTGCGCCGGCCGGGCACAGTGCCGCTTCACCTGGGAAGACCATGAGATCTGCGACCAAACGTACGGGTCTGGTGGCGCGCGACGAGGAGCTGGAGCGCGCCCTCCACAGCCTGCGTTTCGGTGGCGGGGTCCTGATCACCGGACAGGCGGGTGTGGGGAAGACCGCCCTGGCCGCCGCGGTCTCCGAACGCCTCTCGACCCAGCCGGTCGGGTGGGTGGTCGCCACCGCGGCGAGCCGTACGATCCCGCTCGGGGCGTTGACCAACCTGCTGCCCGCCGATCTGGCCACGGTCCATCCGGCACTGATCGCCCAGCACGTCGACACCCGACTGCGCGAGCTCAGTCGGGCCGACCACCGCAGCTCCGCCCCACCGGTGCTGGTGCTCGACGACGCCCAACTGCTGGATGCCCAATCGGCCGCGGTGCTGCTGTCCCTCGTCGCCGCGAAGTCGCTCCGGCTGTTGGCGACGATGCGCAGTGGCAGCACCCCGTCGGACGCGGTCACCGCATTGTGGAAGGAGCATCTGGTCGATCGTCTGGATCTGTCCCCACTCGACCACCAAGCGACCCGCGAGCTGCTCGAATCCGTGCTGGAAGGACCGGTCGCCTCCGGCACGGTCGAGATGCTCTGGTCGAGCAGCCGGGGCAATCCGTTCTATCTGACCGAGCTCGCGAGGTTCGGTGCCGACCAAGGCCATCTCGAGAGCCGGTCCGGCGTCTGGTGGTGGCTGGGGGAGGCCGAGATGCCACCCCGCCTCGGCGAGCTGCTGCAGCGCCGGATCGATTCGGTGTCGCCGTCCGGCCTCGAAGCCATCGAGTTCCTCGCCCTCGGCGAGCCGCTCCCGTACGAGACCCTCAGCGCCCTGGTGAGCGAGGAGACGATCTGGGAGCTCGACCAGCGCTCGATCGTCACCAGTGACGAACGCGAGGGGGTGCTCCTGCTGCGTTTCGCTCACCCGCTGCTGCACACCGTGGCCGAGAACCGGCTCAGCGCCACCCGACGCCGCGCCCTCGCAGCCCGACTGCGGCAGGCACCGGCCGACAACGTCGACATCGTCCGCCGCGCCACCTGGGAGGAGGCCGCTGGTCAGCCCAACGTCGACCTGCTGCTCGCCGCCGCCGACGCCGTGCTGGTCAACGACGCGGCGGCCGCCGTTCGACTCGCCCGGCGCGCCACCCAGGCCGGCGGTGGGGTGCGCGCCGCGACCATGCTGGCCCGGGCGCAGTCCGAGCACGGCCGGCCCGACCTGGCCCGCGCGACGCTCACCCAGGCATCCGGGCTCGCCGCGACCGAGGAGGAGCTCTTCGGGTTCGGCGGGGAGGATCTCGGCCTCGCGCTCTGGGGCGAACGATCGCCGGTCCGGGCCACGGCCCTGCTGACCGACCTGCGCCATCGGCTCCCGGAGTCCTATGCCGACGACCTGGACGGGATCGAGGCCATCATCACCTTGTTCTCGGGAGGCGGTCTCGCCACCATCCCGCTCGCCGAACGCGTCCTCGCCCGCGAGTCCGCGGCCGCCCCCGCCCGCATCAGGGCCTTGACGGCGCTCACCGCAGCGCTGGCGTTCGGCGATCGAGGTGCGGAGGCCCTGCAGGCGGGCACCCGGTTGCTCGACCTGCTGACGGTCAACCGCATCTCGGCCACCCGGGCCGGTCTGGCGTACGCGATCATCGCGGTGACGGGGCTGTTCTTCGACGCCGAGTACCACCTGCCGAGGTCGGTCGGTCCGCTCGGCCGCTGGCCGGGCATCCCCGACCGCCTCGAGGAACGTCCGGGCGTGCAGGTCGAGGTGGGTCACGGCGGCCGGGAGGAGGCGGGCGAGCTGGGCTGGCCGTTGCTGGTCGGCGTCCGGCGACACCTCCGCGGCGACCTCGAGGGCGCGGTGGCACCGCTGCGGGAGGCGTTCGTGCAGCAGCAGTCGGGCGAGGGCCTGTTCCGCTCCGAGACGACCGCCGAGCTGATCGTGGTGCTGGCCGAGCTCGGTCATTTCGATGAGGCGTCGACCATCTTGAGGGACCACCCACCCGACGAGGTCGGGATCATCCCGGGCCTGCTGCCTTGGTCGCAGGCGGCGGTGGCGGCCGCGGGCGGCTCGCACTCCCGCGCTGCCGACCACGCCATCGAGGCCGCCCGGATCGCCGCGAGCCGAGGGGTGGCCGGCATGGCGATGAACTACCTGACCGACGCCGGTCGGTGGGGTGATGCGCGCCGCGCCGCCGCGGCGTTGCCGTCTCTGGGGCTGCCGTTGGACACCGACGCGCAGCGGATCCGGACGGCCGACATCACGGCCCGGGGCACCTCGTCGCCGGAGACGCTGTTGGACGCCGCCGAGGTCCAGCTGGCGATGGGCTTCGCCCGGCACTGCGCCGAGCTGGCCGAGCTGGCCCGGCAGGCGGACCGCAACGGCACCCACGAGCGACGAGCCGCGGCACTACTGCGTCAGGCTCGGGCCTCGCTCGGCCAGCACCGCAGCTCGGCGGCCGCCCTCACCGCCAGCCCGCTCACCTCGCGCGAGACGGAGGTGGCTCAGCTCGCCGCCCGCGGTCTCAGCGACCGGGCCATCGCCGACGAGCTCGTGCTGTCGATCCGTACCGTGCAGAGCCATCTCGCCTCGGCCTACCGCAAGCTCGGGATCACGTCCCGACTCGAGCTCGCCGAGTTGTACGGGACCTGAGGCCGTCAGCCCGCCGGCGCCACCAACTTCGTCATCAGGTGGCGCAGGGTCTGCTCCGGGTCGTCGGTCATCCCGGCATGGACCGGAGACGGCTGCAGCACCGTGCTCCGCGGAGCTGTCAGCATCCCGAACCGGGTCGCCAGCCCGTCGTTCTCCCGGGCCGTCCCGACCGGCTCGCGACAGGCGTCGACCACAGCGGCGGCGGCCACCCGTACGGCTTCGAGGTCGACGTCGTGCGCCAGAGCCCGCAACCGCACCTCGTCGACGGTGACCGCCGCATGCAGGTACTCCAGGTGCTGGCAGTAGAGGATGACGCCGACGTTGACGAACTCGCCACGGTCCACCCGGGGCACGGCCCGCAGCACCGCGTAGACGAACGGGACCAGTGCTCGGCTCACGACGACTCTCCGGGCAGCCAGTGGTCGGCGGCCGTCAGTCGGGCGCGCAGATACTCCACGTACGCCGCTCGCGCCTCTGCGGCAGTCGTCGGAGTCGCCGGATCCGGCCGGTCCGGGTCGGGCAGCAGCCAGGCGTCGGGAACGCTCGCCAGGATCTCGGCCAGCAGCTCCTCGGTGACCTGTCCGGCGAGCTGTTCGTGCACCTCCAACGGTCGACCGAACCCTCCGAGCACGTGATCGCCGTAGTTGTAGCGAGAGGTCGCGAAGCCGTCCCGCCGTCCCCAGGCGTGGTGGAAGCGCAGACAGGCACCGTGGTCGATCGCCCAGAGCGACTTGTGCCAGATCAGCAGGTTGGTGTTGCGCGCGCTGCGATCGACGTTGGCCACGAACGCGTCCAGCCAGACCACCCGATCGGCCACCGAGCGGTCGATCACGAAGCTGCGGTCGTAACCGACGGCACCGGGCAGGAAGTCGACGGCGAGATTGAGTCCCGCACTCGACGCCACCAGCTCCTGCACCTCTTGGTCCGGTTCGCGACGACCGATCTCAGGGTCGACCTCGATCAGCGCGAGTTCGGGGATCGCGACTCCGAGCCTGCGGCCCAGCTCACCGACCACGATCTCGGCGACCAGCGCCTTCGTGCCCTGCCCGGCACCGGTGAACTTGACCACGTAGGTACCGAGATCATCGGCCTCGACGATGCCCGGCAGCGAGCCTCCTTCGCGCAGTGGCGTCAGATACGCCGTCGCGGTTACCGTGGGCAGCACGGCTCACACCCTAGGGAACAGCCGAGTCCGCGCGTTTGACCCTCGCCGACGGCGGCGAGTAATCTAGATCCTCGGTGTGCGTTCGCGCGCGCCCTGAGAGCGAACGAAGTGAACGAGCGGGAGCAGCCGGACGCGTAGCCGCGCCGGGTTCCGACTCGAATCCGACATCGAGGAAGTAGGTCAGGCGTGTACGCGATCGTGCGCAGTGGCGGCCGCCAGCACAAGGTTTCCGTGGGCGACGTCATCGAGATCGACCGCACCAGCGACGAGATCGGCTCGAGCGTCAGCCTCCAGCCGCTGCTCGTGGTCGACGGTGACTCGGTGACCTCCGACGTCGAGAAGCTCGGTGCGGTCACCGTCACCGCAGAGGTGCTCGAGGCGACCAAGGGTCCGAAGATCCGGATCCTGAAATTCAAGAACAAGACCGGCTACCGGAAGCGTCAAGGCCACCGGCAGCGTTACACCCGGGTCAAGGTCACCGGGATCGAGAGCTGAACGAAGCCACCAGTCGGTAAAGGATCCAGGACATGGCACACAAGAAGGGCGCGTCGTCGACGCGCAACGGTCGCGATTCCAACTCGCAACGGCTCGGCGTCAAGCGCTTCGGCGGCCAGCTGGTGAACGCCGGGGAGATCATCGTCCGGCAGCGCGGCACCCACTTCCATCCCGGTGACGGGGTCGGCCGCGGTGGCGACGACACCCTGTTCGCGCTGGTCGAGGGTCACGTGACGTTCGGCACCCGGCGCGGTCGTCGGGTCGTGCACGTGCTTCCGGCCGAGGTCGTCGCCGCGTCCTGAGCCCGGCCGAAGCACGCCCCACCCACAGCGACGACGAGGGCGGCTCAGCACACGGTGCTGGGCCGCCCTCGTTGCATTTCCGCACTATCCGACCCGATCCAGGAGGTGGACCCCGATGGCCATCCCGAGCTTCGTCGACCGGGTCGTGCTGCACATCGCCGCCGGCAACGGAGGTAACGGGTGCGCCTCGGTGCACCGCGAGAAGTTCAAGCCGCTCGGCGGCCCCGACGGCGGCAACGGCGGCAACGGCGGATCCGTCATCGTCCGGGTCGACCCGAGTCTGACCACGCTCGTCGAGTACCACCGCCAGTCCCAGCGCCGCGCATCCCACGGTGCGCCCGGGAAGGGTGACCACGCCAACGGGGCCGCCGGGGCGGACGTGGTGCTCCCGGTTCCCGACGGCACGGTGATCTCCGACGCCGACACCGGCGAGCTGCTGGCCGACCTGATCGGTCCGGGCTCCGAGCTCGTCCTGGCCCAGGGTGGTCGCGGTGGTCTGGGCAACGCCGCGCTGGCTTCCTCGGCCCGGAAGGCTCCCGGATTCGCTCTCCTCGGGGAGGAGGGTGAAGCCCGTTCGGTCGTGTTCGAGCTCAAGGTGGTCGCCGACGTGGGTCTGGTCGGCTTCCCCAGCGCAGGCAAGTCGTCGTTGGTCGCGGCGATCTCGCGCGCCCGTCCGAAGATCGCCGACTACCCGTTCACCACCCTGATACCGAATCTGGGGGTGGTGGTCGCCGGGGACGTGACGTACACCGTCGCCGATGTGCCCGGTCTGATCGAGGGTGCCAGCGAGGGCCGTGGTCTCGGTCACGAGTTCCTGCGGCACGTCGAGCGCTGTGCTGCGTTGGTGCACGTCATCGACAGCGCCACCTTCGAACCCGGTCGCGACCCGCTGACCGACCTGGACGTGATCGAGGCGGAGCTGGCGGCCCACGGCGGTCTGGAGGACCGACCACGACTGGTCGCGCTGAACAAGGTCGACATCCCCGACGCCCACGAGCTGGCCGAGCTGGTCCTGCCGGACCTCCGCGCCCGCGGCCTCCGGCCGTTCCTGATCAGCACCAAGAGCGGCGAGGGCCTCAACGAGCTGCGGTTCGCCATGGCGGAGATCGTCGCGGCCCGGCGGGCTGCGGCGCCGCCCCCGGCACCACAGCGCATCGTCATCCGACCGACCCCGGTCGCCGGTGCGGAGTTCACCATCAGCCGCGAAGGCGAGTACTGGCGGGTACGCGGCACGAAACCCGAGCGATGGGTCAGGCAGACCGACTTCGGCAACCCCGAGGCCGTCGGCTACCTCGCCGACCGGCTGAACCGGATCGGCATCGAGGACCGGTTGCTCGAGCTGGGCGCCCGGACCGGCGACGGCGTCGCCATCGGCGGCGCGGACGCCGTCGTGTTCGACTTCTCCCCGCAGGTCGACATCGGCGCCGAGATCCTCAGCCGCCGCGGTGAGGACTCGCGGCTGATGGAGGAGCGTCCGGCGGTGGCGCGCCGACGGGAGAAGGACCGCCAGTACCACGAGGAGGAGGTCGCAGACGCCGACGCCGTCGACGAGCGACCCCGGTCGAGCTCCCAGATCGCGAGCCCAGGGCCTGATGACTGAGCTCCGCGACCAGATCGCGAACGCTCACCGTCTGGTCGTCAAGGTCGGCTCGTCGTCACTGACCACCCCGGAGGGCACTCCGGACCCCCAGCGGCTGCACGCCCTGGTCGACGCGCTGGCCGCCACCCGACTGTCCGGCCGGGAGGTGGTGCTGGTCTCCTCCGGCGCCATCGCCGCGGGCCTGGGGCCGCTCGGACTGCGGACCCGACCCCGTGACCTCGCCACCCAGCAGGCCGCGGCGTCGGTCGGTCAGGGCCTGCTCATGGGTCGCTACACCTCCCTGTTCGACGATCGCGGACTCGCCGTGGGGCAGGTGCTGCTGACCGTCGACGACGTCACCCGCCGCGGGCACTACCGCAACGCCTACCGCACCTTCGGTCGGCTGCTCGAGCTCGGCGTGGTGCCGATCGTCAACGAGAACGACACGGTGGCCACCCACGAGATCCGATTCGGCGACAACGACCGGCTGGCCGCGCTGGTCGCGCACCTCGTGCACGCCGACGCCCTGATCCTGCTCAGCGACGTCGACGCGCTCTACACCGCCCATCCGCGCCGACCCGGGGCGCGGAGGCTGACCGACATCCGTGGCGAGGACGACCTGCTCGACATCGACGTCTCCGACCGTGGCACCGCCGTCGGCACCGGGGGGATGATCACCAAGATCGACGCCGCCCGGATCGCCACGTCGGCGGGCATCCCCGCCGTGCTCGCGGCGGCATCGCAGGTTGCTGATGCGTTGGCGGGGGAGCCCGTGGGCACGCTCTTCCACTCGACCGGACGTCGGCGGCCGACCCGTCAGCTGTGGCTGCGACACGCCAGCGACGCCCGGGGTGAGCTGGTGCTGGACGCGGGCGCCGTGCGCGCCGTGGTGACCCGGAACGCTTCGCTGCTGCCGGCGGGGGTGACGGCCGTCCGCGGCCGGTTCCGCGCCGGCGAGGCGGTGGACCTGGTCGGTCCCGACGGCACGGTCGTCGCCCGCGGACTGGTCAACTTCGATGCCGACGAGCTGCCTGCTCTGCTGGGCAAGACCACCGGTCAGATCGCGGCGGAGATCGGTGAGGGGTTCGATCGGACCCTCGTCCACCGCGACGCTCTGGTCCTGATCGGCGGGAGCTGATCGGTCGGCGTTGATCGGTCAGAGTTGCTCGACGCCGACCCGAACCGGTGCCGCTCAACCGTCGCCGTCGGTTCCGGGACGGAGCGTGCCACCGGCGCGTTTCGCGAGCCGGGTCTGCCAGCCCCGTTTCGCGGCCTGGCTCCGGCGCCGGCGCGCGCGGGCCTGTTCGGCGAGAAGTCGTTCGGCGGTCCGGTGCGCCCGTCGGCGGGCGTTCTCCTCCTTGCGCAGCTCGCGTTCGACCACCGCCGGCGAACGAACGGGCCACACGTACGGCAGGTCATCGGGCACGTCGTCGCCGAAGATCGGCCGGTAGTGCCCGGGATCCTTGCGCACCAGAGCCGACCGGTGGCTGCGCAGGACCTCCTCGTCGAAGAGCCAGCTCGGCAGCGCGTCGGCGGCCGCCAGCTCGCCGTACGCGCGGATCGTGGAGATGCCGGCCGCTCGCAGGTCCTCGGTGATCGTGGCTGCGCACGAGTCGCCGTGGCCGAGCTCCAGCCAGACGTCACATGCGATCAGGCCGTAGCGGCCCAGCGCTTCCTCGTACCCCTGCCACATCAGCACGGCCGGATGCGAGCTCCAGGCGTAGCCGGGCACCGTCAACGCCCGGACGATCTGGATGACCTCGACCCGCTGCTTGCCCAGCCGCCGCTGGTCCAGGGTGCGCAGCGAGGCCTCGAAGTCGCTGTACGGCGTGAAGGTCTGCACCGGCCAAGTCTGCCCGCCGAATGAAGGACGACGGTTCGACCTCCCGCATTGCACTCTCGTCACGATGGAGCCACGTGCACTGCGGATCACGAATTGCTGAGATATCCTCAGCCGGTCTGTCAGGCTCGGCAACGGGCCTCAGGATGTCGTGAACTTGCGCGTCAGGGCCGGTTGCGACGGAGATCGTGCGGCACTAAGGGTCCAGCGCGCCAAAAAGCGCTGAGCGAGGGGGCAGCGTGACCGTACCTCTGGAAGAGGTCAACGCCGGTGCAGCGACGCCCGAAGCCGTCCTGCAGGGCATGGGCAAGGTCGAAGGGCGCTCACTCGGCCAGATCGCCTGGATGCGGCTCAAGCGGGACAAGGTCGCCCTGGTGGGGGCCGGCGTGCTGGTGGTCCTCATCCTGGTCGCGATCTTCGCGCCGCTGATCGTGGCAGTGTTCGGCCAAGACCCCAACCAGTTCAATCAGGACCTGATCGACACCGCCGGAGGCACTCTGACCCCGATCGGACCGCTCGGTGGGATGAGCTGGGACCATCTGATGGGCATCGAGCCCGTGAACGGCCGCGACATCTTCTCCCGGATCGTCTACGGCAGCCGGATCTCGCTGTTGATCGCCTTCTTGGCCACCTTGGTGTCGGTCGTGATCGGCGCCACCCTCGGCATCATCGCCGGCTTCTTCGGTGGTCGGATCGACGCCATCATCAGTCGGCTGATGGACATCTTCTTGGCCTTCCCGGTGTTGGTGCTCGCGATCTCCCTCGCCGGCGTGGTGCCGGACCAGGCGTTCGGGCTGGAAGGGAACACGCTCCGGATCGCGCTGCTCGTGTTCATCATCGGCTTCTTCAACTGGCCCTACATCGGCAGGATCATCCGCGGTCAGACCCTGTCCCTCCGCGAACGCGAATACGTCGAAGCCGCCCGCAGCCTCGGCGCGAAGCGCCCGTACATCCTGGCGCGGGAGATCCTGCCGAATCTGATCGGCCCGATCTTGGTGTACGCCACCTTGCTGATCCCGACCAACATCTTGTTCGAGGCTGCGTTGTCGTTCCTCGGCGTCGGCATCCGGCCACCCACTGCGTCCTGGGGTGGGATGCTGTCCGAGGCTGTCGCCTTCTACACCCAACCGCACTTCGTGTTCTGGCCGGGAGTGGCGATCTTCATCACCATCTTGGCCTTCAACCTGTTCGGCGACGGACTCCGCGACGCCCTCGACCCGAAGGCGAATCGCTGATCCGTTACGTGCACGACCAGTCAGAAATCAACCACAGAAGGGGAACATCCCAGATGACACGATCAACACGAGAGGGAGTAAGACGCGTCAGCGGCCTTGTTGCTTTGGCCGCTTCCGTCACGCTCCTGGTCACAGCCTGCGGTGGGGGTGGCTCTACGCCGCCCACGAGTGGCGGGAGCAGTGGAGGGGCCGCCAACGAGTTCAACGCCGCGCTCAAGAACGTGGTCAACCCCTCGGAGACCAAGGGCGGCACCCTTCGGTTCGCCAACTCCGGCGACTGGGACTCCCTCGACCCGGGCGAGACCTACTACGGCTACTCCTGGAACTTCGCGCGGCTGTACGGTCGCGCTCTGCTGACCTTCAAGATCGCCCCGGGCACCGCCAGCAACGAGCTCGTGCCCGACTTGGCTCAGGGCAAGGGCGAGGCGAGCTCGGACGGCAAGACCTGGACGTACAAGCTGAAGCCGGGCATCAAGTTCGAGGACGGCGCCGAGGTGACATCGGCGGACGTGAAATACGCCGTGCTTCGCTCCACCGACAAAGCGACCTTCCCCAACGGGCCGGCCTACTTCGAAGGGATCTTGAATCTCCCTGAGGGATACAAGGGTCCGTACAAGTCGCCGGACGTCAACACCGACTCGGCGATCGAGACCCCCGACAAGTCCACCATCGTCTTCCACACCAAGCAGCCGTTCGCCAGCTTCGACTACCTGGCCCAGCTGCCGCAGACGATGCCGGTCCCCAAGGCGAAGGACACGGGGGCGAAGTACCGCAACTCGGTGGTCTCGACCGGCCCGTACAAGTTCGACAGCCTCCAGCCGGGTAAGAGCTTCAACCTGGTCCGCAACGACCAGTGGGACCAGGCCACCGACGAGGTGCGCAAGGCACTGCCGGACAAGTACGAGGTGAGCCTCAACGTCAACGCCGACGACATCGACAACCGACTGATCAGCGGTGATCTCGACGTCGACATCGCCGGTACCGGTGTGCAGCCGGCGACGCAGCCGAAGGTCCTGACCGACCCGATGATCAAGGCCAACTCCGACAACCCGACGCTGTCTCGGCTCTGGTACACCTCGATCAACCCGACGGTGAAGCCGTTCGACAACATCGAGTGCCGCAAGGCCGTGCTGTACGGAATGGACCAGACCGGGTACCAGACCGCCTACGGCGGCCCGTTCGCCGGTGGCGACCTGGCTTCCACCATCCTGCCGCCGATGATCCCCGGCTACCAGAAGTTCGATCTGTACCCCAACGGTCAAGATCACAAGGGCGACGTGGAGGCGGCCAAGCAGGCGCTCACCAAGTGCGGTCAGCCGGACGGTTTCGCGACGAACATCTCCTACCGCGCCGAGCGGCCGAAGGAGAAGGCCACCGCCGAGGCGTTCCAGCAGGCGCTGTCTCGGATCGGGATCAAGCTGACGCTGAAGCCGTTCCCGCAAGGTGACTACTTCTCCGCCTATGCGGGCAACCCGCCGTTCGTGGTCAAGAACAACCTCGGCCTGGTCGTCAACGGCTGGGGTGCCGACTGGAACGACGGCTTCGGCTTCTTGTCCCAGATCGTCGACTCCCGGGTGATCCGGGAGACCGGTGGCTCATCCAACACCAGCGTGCGGATCCCGGAGGTCGACAAGATGCTCGACTCCGCGCTCCAGGAACTGGATGAGACCAAGCGCAACCAGATGTGGGGCGACATCGACAAGCGGGTGATGGAGGAAGCGGTCATCTACCCGGGCGTCTACGCCAAGAGTCTGCTGCTGCGGTCGAAGAACGCGACGAACCTGCTCGTGCCCGACGCCTACAGCATGTACGACTACGTGGCCATGGGGGCGCAGAAGTAGCGTCATAGGTCGGTCCTGAGCCTGCGGGAGGAGGCAGGCTCAGGACCAGCCGCACCGGATGATCGAGAGGGGGAGTCGTGGTCGCCTACATCGTGCGCCGTGTCGTCGGCGCGATCGGACTGTTGTTCGTGCTCAGCGTCGTCGTCTTCTCGATCTTCTATCTGGTGCCGCGGTGGGCCGGTGCGACCCCGGAGACGTTGGCCACCCGCTACGTCGGCCGGGCCGCGACGGAACAGACCGTCGTGGAGGTGGCCAACAAGTTGGGCTTCTACGACCCGTTGCCCGTGCAGTACTTCAACTGGGTGCGGGGTATCTTCGTCGGTGCCGACTACGACTACGGTGCCGGTGTCGAACGCTGCCCCGCGCCGTGCCTCGGCTACTCCTTCATCACCAAGCAGCCGGTCTGGCCCGAGGTCCTGGACCGGATGCCGGTGACGATCTCCCTGGTCTTCGGAGCTGCCGTGCTCTGGTTGGTCTTCGGTGTCAGCGTCGGCGTGCTGTCCGCCCTGCGCCGCGGGTCGATCTTCGATCGGGCCGCGATGACGATCGCCTTGGCCGGGGTCTCGTTGCCGATCTTCTTCACCGGGTTGATCTCGCTGGCTTTCTTCAGTTACCAACTTCGCTGGACCGCCCCGGGCGGTTCGTTCGTCCCGATCACCCAGAACCCGATCCAGTGGGGCTATTCGCTGTTGCTTCCCTGGATCACCTTGGCCTTTCTGCTCTCGGCGCAGTACGCCAGACTCACCCGGGCCGGGATGTTGGACACCATGGGGGAGGACTACATCCGTACGGCCCGCGCCAAGGGTCTGCCGGAACCGGTCGTTGTCTACAAACACGGCCTCCGTGCCGCCCTGACCCCCATCTTGACCATCTTCGGCCTCGACGTGGGGTTGCTTCTCGGCGGCGCGGTTCTGACCGAGAAGACCTTCTCCCTCAACGGTCTGGGCAAGTACGCCTACGACGGCATCGTCGCCGGTGACCTCCCCAAGATCCTCGGTGTCACCCTGCTGGCCGGTGTGTTCGTGATCTTGGCCAACCTCATCGTCGATCTGATGTATGCGATCGTCGATCCGCGCGTGAGGCTGGGATGAGGACGAAGGTGAGAACGCGATGACCGAGTCCGAAACCGTGCTCCGCGACCAACCGCCGGCTCCGCACGAGGATCGACCGTTCTTGGACGTACGCGATCTCCGCGTGCACTTCGGGACCGACGACGGTGTGGTCAAGTCCGTCGACGGGCTGAACTTCTCGATCGAACGCGGCCGCACCCTCGGTATCGTCGGTGAATCCGGCTCGGGCAAGAGCGTGACCAGTCTCGCGGTGATGGGACTGCATCGGCGGCCGACCGGCAAGCAGCTCAAGCAGAAGAACAACCCGAACAGCAGGAGCAGGATCAGCGGCGAGATCTTCCTCGACGGGGTGGATCTGTTGACCCGGGACGCCGACTACGTCCGCGGCCTCCGGGGCAAGCGGATGGCGATGATCTTCCAGGATCCCTTGTCGGCGATGCACCCGTACTACACGGTCGGCAATCAGATCATCGAGGCTTACCGGATCCACAACAAGGTGTCCAAGCAGCAGGCCCGGACACACGCCATCGACATGCTCGGGCGCGTGGGGATCCCGGAGCCGAAGCGGCGGGTCGACGCCTATCCGCACCAGTTCTCCGGTGGGATGCGCCAGCGGGCCATGATCGCGATGGCACTGTCGTGCGACCCCGACCTGCTGATCGCAGACGAACCGACCACGGCGTTGGACGTCACGGTGCAGGCCCAGATCATCGATCTGATCCGGGACCTGCAGCGGGAGTTCAACTCTGCGGTGATCCTGATCACCCACGACCTCGGGGTGGTCGCCGAGGTGGCCGACGAGATCCTGGTGATGTACGCCGGCCGAGCCGCCGAGTACGGAGCCGCCGACGACCTCTTCAACCGACCGCTGCACCCCTACACCTGGGGTCTGCTCGGTTCGATCCCGCGCTTCGACGCCGGGCCGGTCGTCGAGGGCGGGGCGCGGGAACGACTGCTGTCGATCAAGGGCAGCCCGCCGAGCCTGATCAACGTGCCTCCGGGTTGTGCCTTTCATCCGCGTTGTGCCTACGCGTCGCTCAACGACGGCGAGAGCGAGACGGCTCGACCCGAGCTGATGGCTGAGGAACCGGGTCACCTCGTGGCCTGCCATCTGAGCCGGAGCGACCGACAGCGAGTGTTCGCCGAAGAGATCGAGCCACGGCTGTGAGCGGGGTGGAGGATCGCGGAGCCGAGCCGGGTGCCATGGAGCTGACGGAAACCCCCGACCTGCTCACCGTGGAGGGTCTGGTCAAGCACTTCCCGATCCGCAAGGGGCTGCTGCAGCGGCAGGTCGGGGCCGTGCAGGCCGTGGACGGGATCACCTTCGGCGTCCGTCGTCAGGAGACCTTTTCGATCGTGGGCGAGTCAGGGTGCGGGAAGAGCACCACCGGCCGACTGCTGACCCGTCTGCTGGAGCCGACCTCCGGCACGATCACCCTCGAAGGCCGCGACATCACCCACCTGTCCGATGCGGCGATGCGACCGCTCCGGCGCGACATCCAGATGATCTTCCAGGATCCGTACTCCTCGCTGAATCCCCGACACAACGTGGGCACGATCATCGGGGCGCCGTTTCGGCTGCAGGGCGTCACGCCGCCCGGCGGCATCAAGCAGGCCGTTCAGGACCTGCTGGCGGCGGTGGGTCTCAACCCGGAGCACTACAACCGCTATCCGTACGAGTTCTCCGGCGGCCAGCGGCAGCGGATCGGGATCGCCCGGACGCTCGCGCTCCGGCCGCGGGTGATCGTCGCCGACGAGCCGGTGTCCGCCCTGGACGTCTCGATCCAGGCGCAGATCATCAACTTGCTCGAGGATCTGCAAGAGGAGTTCGAGCTCACCTACGTGTTCATCGCCCACGACCTGTCCGTGGTCCGCTACGTGTCCGACCGGATCGCGGTGATGTATCTCGGCAAGATCGTCGAACTCGCCGACCGGGAGGCGCTCTACACCCGGCCGATGCATCCGTACACCGTGGCGTTGATGTCGGCGGTCCCCATCCCCAGCACCAAGCCGAGGGAGCGCGAGCGGATCCGGCTGGCCGGCGACGTCCCGAGTCCGATCAACCCGCCGCAGGCGTGCCGGTTCCATACCCGCTGCTGGAAGGCGCAGGACATCTGCCGCACGGTGGAGCCACCGTTGGTCGAGCTGGCGCCGGCCCACAGCGTCGCCTGTCACTTCCCCGAGAACGCACCCGATGCCGCGCCCTCGCCGACCCTCTGAAGGTGTCAGCGACCTGCGTTAGCGTCGGGGCATGACGCTGCAGGATGTGACGCGGCCCGAGCCGGCGGCCGCCGGGCGGGCGGCACCCGCGCGCCACGTCGGGTTCTGCGACACCCCGGTCGGTGCGGTCGGCGTACTTGTCGACGCAACGGCGGTGCGCACGGTGGGCTGGCGGCTGCATCCCGGTGCCGCCTCGGCGGAACCGAACCCGCTGGTGCAGCGCGCGCTCGAGCAGCTGCGCGGGTACTTCGCCGGGACCCGGCGCGACTTCGACCTGCCAATGGACCTGACGACGCTCCCGGCGGCGACCCGGGCGGTGCTGACGGCCTTGCTGGAGGTGCCGTACGGGTCGACGATCACCTACGGGGAGCTCGCGGTGCGCAGCGGCACCGGACTCCCGGCCCGGGCGATCGGGTCGGTGATGGCCGGCAACCCCGTGCCCATCCTCGTTCCCTGCCACCGGGTGGTCGCCAGCGACGGGCTCGGCGGTTTCTCCGGCGGCGAGCGGGGACACGAGCTGCAGACGAAGCTCTGGTTGCTGGAGCACGAAGGTGCGATGCCACCGACACTCATCTAGGCTCGGTGGCACCCCCGGCTGGTTAGGTTTACCTAACCACGCGTTCCCGATGCAGTGAGGCGGAGTTCCTGATGGCCCTGTCCGAGGCGTACTTCCGCGCCGAGGTGGTCCGAACCGAACGGCTGACCTCGGTCGTCCAACGGCTGATCCTGGGCGGTCCGGGTCTGTCCGGGTTCCGATCCAGTGGAGCCTCCGACGAGTGGCTGCGGATCATGGTGCCGCCCGAGCGGCAACCGACGGTCCCGCTCCCGGAGCAGGTCGGCACGCCACCACGGGCGCAGTGGCGGTTCGCGAATCCGCAACCGGCTCCCCGCTGGTACACGGTGCGTCGCTGGGACGCCGACCGGCATCAGCTATGGATCGACGTCGTCGTCCACGCGGACGGTCTGGCCACCCGTTGGGCGGAGTCGGTCGAGGTCGGCGACCAGGTCATCGTGTCCCAGCCGCACGGTCGGTTCCTCGACATCACCGCGGACTGGTACCTGATCATCGCCGACCAGACCGGTGTGCCCGCGGGAACGCGGATCGTCGAGGAGCTGCCGGCCGGGAGTCGGGTGCACGCGGTGTTCGAGGCCCCCCACGAGGCGGCCACCTTCACGCCCGAGACAGCGGCGGACCTGAGGCAGTGCTGGGTCTACAACCCCAGTCCGGACGAGATCGCCAGCCCGCTCAGCGCGGTCGCCCGCAGCATCGAGCTGCCGGCGGGGGAGGGGTTCGTCTGGATGGCGGGTGAGGCGGGCTGTGCCCGTGACATCCGCCGGTACTTCCGACACGAGCTGCACTGGCGCTCGTCCCGCTACGACATCGTCGGCTACTGGCGTCCCCAGCAGGAGGCGTACGCGCGCCGCTACCGTCAGGTCGAAGATCGGGTGGGTCTGGTCTACGAGCGGGGCCAGGCGGCCGGCAAGGACTCCGAGGACATCCTCGATGACGTGTTCTCCGTGATGGAGGAACACGGGCTGTAGTCGCTGTGGCCAGCGACACACCCGCGCTGTCGCAGGAATAGGCAGCGGTCCTGACAAGTAGGCGTAGACTTGATCAAGACGGACTCGATCACGCTTCTTCGGTCGTCCGGATCTCTCGGCAGTGTCGCCAGCATCGTTCCCTCTTGTGCCGGCCTCGCCGGAGAAAGACCTGCCGTGTTCCTCGACATGTTGGGCTGGGCTGCCGCCCTGCTCGCGTCCAGCGTCGCTCTTCCCCAAGTCATCCGCCTGTTCCGAGCCCGGGGCACGGCCGGCGTCTCCGTCGTCGCCTGGCGCCTCACGCTGGCGGCCAACATCGCCTGGACGCTGCACGGCGTCCACGCCGGCAACCCGACGATCATCGTGCCGAACCTGCTCTTCATGGTCTGCAGCGTCTTGATCCTGGTTCAGATCGGCCGCGACCGCGGGTTGCCGGTCGTCTCCCTGTTCGCACCCAGCATCGGGTTGGCGACGATCGCCACCACCCTCGATCTCACGCTCGGTCCGATCGCCTTCGCGATCGCCGCCGGCCTGCCGTCGGTCCTCGGGCAGTTGATGCAGCTCCGCGAGCTGCTGGTGGCGCCGAGCATCGGCGGGCTGTCGATGCCGTTCCTGGTCCTGAACACGTGCAACCAGGTGCTGTGGCTCACCTGGGCGCTGCTCACGAACGAGCAGTCGGTGATGCTGGTGGCGAGCGCCATGGGTCTGTTGATGGCCCTGAATCTCAGCTGGGCGTGGCTGCGCCGCACCGGACGGGTCCGCGCCCGGTTGGCTGAGCTGCACGCCTGAGGTTCCCGGCTAGATTTGGCCGGGTGAACGTTGCCGAACTGAGCCGGCAGGCTCGGGCTGCCGCCGTCGTGCTGGCCCAAGCCAGTCGGGCCACCAAGGACGAGGCGCTGGAAGCCATGGCCGACGCCGTGGCCAAGGCCGAGACCGAGATCCTGGACGCGAACGCCGTCGACGTGGCCCGGGCCGAGGCCGACGGGACGAGTCCGGCCCTGGTCGACCGGCTCCGGCTCGATCCCGATCGGCTGGCCGGCATGGTGCAGGGACTTCGCGACCTGGCCCGGCTGCCGGACCCGGTCGGCGACGTGGTCCGCGGCTGGACCAACGCCAACGGGGTGCAGGTGCGCCAGATCCGGGTGCCGTTCGGGGTCGTGGGCATCATCTACGAGGCCCGCCCCAACGTGACCGCGGACGCCGCCGGGATCTGTCTGAAGTCCGGAAACGCGGCGTTGCTGCGAGGGTCGTCCTCGGCCGCCACCTCGAACGGCGCCATCGTCGCGGCGCTGCGGACCGGCTTGGTGGACGCCGGCCTGCCCGCTGATGCGGTGCAGTTGGTCGAGGGTCCGCGTGAGGTGACCGCGGAGCTGATGGGTGCGCGCGGCTCCGTCGACGTCTTGATCCCCCGGGGTGGCGCCGGGCTGATCGACTTCGTGGTCCGCAACGCCCAGGTGCCGGTGATCGAGACCGGGGTCGGCAACTGCCACCTGTTCGTCGACGCGAGTGCCGACCAGGAGATGGCCCTGGCCGTCCTGCTCAACGCCAAGACGCAGCGCCCGTCGGTCTGCAACGCGGTCGAGACGGTGCTGGTGCACGCCGACATCGCCGATCAGTTCGTTCCGCGGGCCCTGGCCGCCCTCACCGACGCCGGGGTCACCGTGCACGGAGACGACCGGATCGCCGGTTACGGGCAGGTCGAGCCCGCGGGGGAGTCCGACTTCGCCGAGGAGTACCTCTCGCTCGATCTGGCCGCCGCCGTGGTGGACGACCTGGACGCGGCCCTGGCCCACATCCGCCGCTACTCGACCGGTCACAGCGAGACGATCATCACCGATTCCCAGCGGGCCGCTGATCGGTTCGTGGCCGAGGTGGATGCGGCCGCGGTCCTGGTCAACGCGTCGAGTCGCTTCGTCGACGGTGGCGAGTTCGGTTTCGGCGCCGAGATCGGGATCTCGACCCAGAAGCTGCATGCGCGCGGGCCGATGGGTCTGCCCGAGATGACCTCGACGAAGTACGTCGTCACCGGTGCCGGGCAGATCCGTTGACGATTCGTACCGCTAGAGTTCGGACATGACGTTCGGACCCATCCTCCTGGAGGCGGAAGCGGAGGCGCTCAACGAACTGCCCATCCCGGCGTGGGGGTTCGGCGTCATCGCGTTCGCGATCTTGGTCTTCATGCTCGTGGTGACCCTGGCGATCGGCAAGGGCCGTCCGCACAGCTAGTCGGCTCGGTGGATGATCGGGTCCGCCGCGGTCCGGCGGCGGGGCTGGCGCGGCGGGCGATGGCCGGTGCTCGCTATCGACTCGGCGTGATGGGCGGCACGTTCGACCCCATCCACCACGGTCACCTCGTCGCGGCCAGTGAGGTCGCCAGTCGTTTCGAGCTCGACGAGGTGGTTTTCGTACCGACCGGCCAGCCGTGGCAGAAGGCCCAACGCGAGGTGTCAGAAGCCGAGGACCGGTATCTGATGACGGTGATCGCGACGGCGTCGAACCCACGGTTCACGGTGAGCCGCGTCGACATCGATCGGCCGGGACTCACCTACACCGTGGACACGCTGCGCGAACTCCGCTCCGTGCGCGGCGACGACGTCGACCTCTACTTCATCACCGGCGCGGACGCGCTGGCGCAGATCCTCAGTTGGCGCGACGTCGACGTCTTGTTCGACCTGGCCCACTTCGTCGGGTGCACGCGGCCCGGCGTCGAGCTCGATTCGCCGGCGATCGCCTCGCTGCCGGCGGACCGGATCACGTTGATGGAGGTACCCGCCCTGGCGATCTCCTCGACGGACTGCCGGGAGCGCGTGATGGGGTCCCACCCGATCTGGTACCTGGTGCCCGACGGGATCGTCCAGTACATCGCCAAGCGAGGTCTCTACGCCCGCCCCGGGCCGGACGTCTTCGCGACGTCAGAAGCTGAAAGGAACGCGTGACCGCCACCGAACACGCTCTGGAGTTGACCCGAGCCGCTGCCGACGCCGCCGCAGACAAACTGGGGACCGATCTGGTCGCCTACGACGTCTCGGAGCAACTGACCATCACCGACGTGTTCCTGGTCGTGACCGCGGCCAACGAACGGCAGGTCGGTGCGGTCGTCGACGGGATCGAAGAGGCTTTGCGCGCACACGATGCCAAGCCCGTCCGGCGCGAGGGCGACCGGGAGCAGCGCTGGGTGCTGCTCGACTACCTGGACCTGGTCGTGCACGTCCAACACAGCGACGAGCGGCGGTACTACGCACTCGAACGGCTGTGGCACGACTGCCCCCGGATCCAGCTCGGCGTCGACGAGCGGCGATGACGGTGCGCTCGGCGGCATCGTCCCGCGCCCCATGCTGCGCCCGTGACCGCGGGTCAGTTGATCGTGCTCCGGCACGGACGGACGTCCTGGAACGCCGAAGGCCGGTTCCAGGGTCAGGCCGACATCCCGCTCGACGAGCGAGGCCTGGCCCAGGCGAGGCATGCTGCCGTCGTCCTGGCGGAGCTGGCGCCGGCCGCGATCGTGGCCTCGGACCTGGGTCGGGCCCAGCAGACGGCCGAAGCGCTGGCGGTGAAGACAGGACTCGAGGTCGGCACCGATCGACGGCTGCGGGAGATCCACGTCGGATCCTGGGAGGGTCTGACGGCGGCGGAGGTGATCGAGGTGGATCCCGAGCTCGGGGCCCGCTACCTGCGCGGCGAGGACGTCCGCCGGTCGGCCACGGGGGAGACCATCGCGGAGGTCGCGGACCGGGTCGCCGAGGCGTTGACAGAGATCGGCGAGGCGGCGGAGGACGGCTCGACCGTGATCGTGGTGATGCACGGTCTCGCGGCCCGGGTGGGCGTCTGCCGCTACGTGGGGCTGCCGCAGGCGACCTGGCACCATCTGGGTGGTCTGCACAACTGCGGCTGGATCACCGTCGAACGGCATCGCAGTGGGGCGTACTGGCGGATCGCCGACTACAACGTCACGGCGCCCCGGGAACCCGGCGGGCCGATCCAACCATGAGCGCTGACCCCGTGACCAGGTCCTGGACGCGGTACGGCCGGGGATCCGGAGTCCGTGCGCTCCTCGTTGCGTCCGTACCTGCACTGGACGAGGCGGACCGCTGGATCGGACCGGCCTCGTCGGATGGGTGACGCCGGCCGGCTGGCGGGGCCGGTGGTCGCTCGATTTCTCGGCCCCTCGGTCAGGCGGTAGTATCGCGTGCGGCGTTCGGGCTGGTGCACGGCGCGCAGGGGGCTATGGCGCAGTTGGTAGCGCGCTTCCATGGCATGGAAGAGGTCAGGGGTTCGAATCCCCTTAGCTCCACCCCTAGTCAGAGCGATTTGATCTTGTGAATCGGAATCGAAACGGTGACCTCCCCCACGCGTGGGGGGCCAATCGGGGCGGCAACTAATACATGTCGAGCACTTCCGATGTTTGGAAGAGGTCAACAGCGTGCAGCCGAACATGAATTAAGAAAGCGGTGAACTGGGTGCCGTAGGTGACCGACCGAGCAGAGGATCAGACCATGAATCGGTAGCCGGCGGCGGGTTCGGTGATGAGGTGACGCGGTCGGCTGGGGTCAGGTTCGAGCTTGCGCCGCAGGTGCGCCATGTAGACCCGGAGGTAGTTGGTTTCTCGTCCGTAGGCGGGTCCCCAGACTTCGCGGAGGAGCTCGACTTGCTTGATCAAGGCGCCGGGTTGTCGGGTGAGGACTTCGAGTAGCTTCCACTCGGTCGGGGTGAGGTGAACGGTGGCCCCGTCTCGGGCGGCGTGATGTTGTCCGAAGTCGATGTGCAGGGATCCCGTTTCCACGATGCGCTGTGCGGCTGGCTTGGTGCTGTCACGCAGTGCGGATCGGATGCGAGCCAGCAGCTCGTCGATGCTGAAGGGTTTGGTGACGTAGTCGTTGGCGCCGAGGTCGAGCGCTTCGACGATGTCATCTGATTGCTGCCGGGCCGAGAGGACGACGATGGGAGTGGGACTGATGCGTCGCAGTTCCCGCAGGACGTCGATACCGTCCATGTCGGGTAGGCCGAGGTCGAGCACGATCAGGTCGGGGCCCTCATCGGCCGCGACCTGCAAGGCCGTCCGGCCGTCGCGGGCGATGGTGACTGCATAGTTGCGGGCTCGCAGGTTGATCTGCAGAGTCCGCAACAGTGCCGGGTCGTCGTCGACCGCGAGAATGGTGCTCATGGTCGCTCGTCGTCGTCGTCGACGACGGGTTCGGGGTCGCTACGGGGACCAGTCTCGGGCAGGGTTGCTGTCGGTTCCGTTCCGGCCGGGAGGTCGAGGACCAGGGTCAGACCTCCGCCGGGGGTGTCTTCTGCGGTGAGTTGGCCGCCCATGGCTTCGGTGAGGCCTCGGGCTACAGCCAGGCCGAGGCCGAGTCCGTCGCCGTTGGGGACGTCGCCGAGACGTTGGAACGCACCGAAGATCGTTTCCTTTCGGTCATCGTTGACCCCCGACCCGGAGTCGACCACCCGAAGAGACACCCACGACTGACCAGCGCGATCTGTCCAGGCGGCGGCGTTCAGCCGTATCTTCGTGCCGGCTGGGGTGTGTTTGATGGCGTTCTCGACGATGTTGGCGACGGCCCGGTCGAGGAGTCCTGGATCGGCGACGACGGGAGGGAGGTCCGGACCGAGCGCGGTGCTGACCTGCTCGGTACCGTCGATCGACCTCAGTGTCCAATCGACGGCGCTGGCGAGGTCCAGCTCGGTCAGCAACGGCGTGATGGCTCCGGTTTGCAGCCTGCTGAGGTCGAGCAGGTTGGCGACGAGCCCTTCGAGCCGGTCGATGGCCTCTTCGACGGTGGCGAGCAGTTCGCGTTCGTCGTCCTTCGACCAGGTGATCTCGGTGTTGCGCAGGCTGCTGGCGGCGGCCTTCGCGGCAGCCAGCGGGCTGCGGAGGTCGTGGGAGACGGCGGCGAGCAGGGCGGTCCGGGTGCGATTGCCTTCGGCCAGGTCGGCGGCGAGTCGGGAGGCTTCCGCCCCCCGTCGGCGGTCACGGAGGACGGCGAGATGGGCGGCGTAAGCCGTGAGCAGACTCTGCTGGTCGGCCTGCAAGGACCGACCGCGCAATGCCAAGGTGACGCCGGGTTCGATCTGGGTCGTCACGGCAGCATCGGACGGCGTGGCGGGCACCTCGCCGTGCCCAGCTTCGATGACGATCCCGCCTGGTGTGTCAGGGCTGGTGCGCAGGACCGCTGCGCCAGTCATGTCGAACACTGCGCAGGCTTCACGGAGCAGGTCGTCGGGGTCGTCACCGACCCGCAGCAAATTGTGCGACAAGACGGCGAGGGCGTTCGCTTCGCTGCGGGCCTTGACGGCCTGCTCGGTCCGCCGGGCGGCGCGGTCGACGACGGTGGCCACGGCGCTGGCGATGAGCAGGAAGGCCAGTATGGCGAACGCGTTTTCCGGGTCGGCCACGGTGAGGGTTCCGGTGGGTGGGACGAAGAAGAAGTTGAGGGCGAGGCTGGCAAGCACGGCGGCTAGCAGTGCCGGCAGCAGCCCGCCGACCAGCGCGACCGCGATGACCAGCAGCAACATCATCAACGTCTCGGTCGGCAGGCCGTGGAGTTCACGGGTCAGCGTCAGCAGGACGGCGACCAGGGCGGTGCCGAGTACGGCGAGCAGGTATCCCCAGATCCGCCGGACGCTTCCGACGCCGTTGGGCTGTCTGCGCTGAGCGCGGTTGCGGGCAGACTGGTGGGTGACGACGTGTACGTCGATGTCACCGGATTCGGCGATCACCGTCTCCCCGATGCCGGGCCTCAGCACAGCCGACAGCCGGCTGCGGCGGCTGGCGCCGATCAGGATCTGGGTGGCGTTCTCGCCGCGGGCGACGTCCAGTAGGCCGGCGGTCACGTCGCTGGCCACCACGGCCCGAAACCGTCCGCCCAGATCTTCGGCCGTTTGGCGAAGTCGTTCCAGCTGGTCGGCCGGCACACTGCGGAGTCCGTCGCGGCGGGCGATGTAGACGGCCAGCCACTCACCTCCTGCGGTGCGGGAGGCGATCCGTGCCGCGCGCCGCATCAGCGACTCGGATTCCTGCCCGGCGGAGAGGCCCACGATCACCCGTTCGCGGGTTGCCCACGTGGCGGCGATCCCATGGGAGGCCCGGTACGTTTCCAGGCCCTCATCGACTCGTTCGGCGAGCCAGAGCAGCGCTAGCTCTCGGAGCGCGGCGAGGTTGCCTTCCCGGAAGTAGTTGGCGAGGGCTGCGTCGACTTTGTGGGCGGGGTACACGTTGCCGTGGGCCATTCGACGCCGCAGAGCCTGCGGGCTCATGTCGACGAGCTCGACGGCGTCGGCGGCCCGGACGACCCGGTCCGGCACGATCTCGGTTTGCCGGACTCCGGTGATGGAGGCGACGACGTCGTTGAGCGATTCCAGGTGTTGGACGTTCACGGTGGTGATCACATCGATGCCGGCGCTCAGCAGTTGTTCGACGTCCTGCCATCTCTTGCGGTGCCGGCCGGGTCCGGGGTCACCGGCGTTGGCGTGAGCCAGTTCGTCGACCAGCACCACCTCCGGTCGCCGGCGGAGGACGGCCTCGACGTCGAGTTCGGTTGTCGACAGGCCGGCGTGGTCAACATGGCGGCGGGGGATGACTTCGAGGTCTCCCATCCGCTCGGCGGTCTTGGGCCGGTCGTGGGTCTCAACCAGCCCGATGACGACATCGGTGCCGCGCTCGGACCGCCGGTGACCTTCGTCGAGCATGGCGAACGTCTTCCCGACACCGGGTGCGGCGCCGAGATAGACCCGCAACCGCCCCCGTTCCATGTCCACAGTGTCCCTTAGCGGGCGATCAGCGCGCGGTTCAGCAGAACCGTGTTGACGCGGGGTTCGCCGAGGAATCCGAGCAGCCGTCCTTCGGTGTGCTCCGCGACCAGGGCGCGGACGTGATCCGGCGGCAGTTGGCGCTCGCGGGCGACTCGGTCGATCTGGATCGCCGCGTAGTGCGGTGAGATGAAGGGGTCGAGACCCGATCCGGAGGCGGTCAGGGCGTCGGCCGGTACCTGGTCGGCAGGAACGCCGTCTCGGCGGGCGATGTCGGCCCGGCGTTGCGTGATGTCGGCGACCAGTTCGGGGTTGTTGGGTCCGAGGTTCGAGCCGCCACTGGCGAGGGCGTCGTGGTCGTTCGCTGAGGGCCGGGGCTGGAACCAACCGGGTCCGTCGAAGGTTTGGCCGATGATTCGGGACCCGTGGATCTGGCCATCGGTGATGATCAGCGATCCGGCGCCTTGGTCGTCGAGGGCGACGCGTGTCACCGCCCAGGTGGCAAGGGGATAGCCGATGCCGAGAATGACGGTCAACACGAGGAGTACTCGTGCTCCGGTCCAGAGTTGACGGAGAGCTTCAGGCATGTCATCCGATTCCGGGGAGTAGGGAGATGAACAGGTCGATGGCTTTGATGCCGAGAAAGGGCACGACGATGCCGCCGATCCCGTAGAACAAGAGATTGCGACGCAGCAGGCCGCTGGCCGAGCCGGGACGGTACCGAACCCCCCGTAGTGCGAGTGGGATCAAGATCACGATGATCAACGCGTTGAAGATGACCGCGGACAGCACGGCAGAGCTCGGCGACGAGAGACGCATGATGTTCAGGGCCTGAAGTCCCGGGTAGGTGGCGGCGAACATGGCAGGGATGATGGCGAAGTACTTGGCGATGTCGTTGGCGATGGAGAACGTGGTCAGCGCTCCGCGGGTGATCAACAGCTGTTTGCCGATTTCGACGATGTCGATCAGCTTGGTCGGGTCGGAATCGAGGTCGACCATGTTGCCGGCCTCTTTGGCCGCCGACGTGCCGGAGTTCATGGCGACACCGACGTCGGCGGCTGCCAGAGCCGGGGCGTCGTTCGTGCCGTCACCGGTCATGGCGACCATCCGTCCGTCGGACTGCTCGCGCCGGATCAGGTTCATCTTGTCCTCTGGTGTCGCTTCGGCCAGGAAGTCGTCGACGCCGGCTTCGGCGGCGATGGCGGCCGCGGTTCGGGGGTTGTCGCCGGTGATCATGACCGTACGGATGCCCATGGCGCGTAGTTCGGCGAAACGGTCGCACATGTTGGGTTTCACCACGTCTTTGAGATGGACGACGCCGAGCACGGTGGTGTCGCTTCCGGTGCGCTCGGCCACCACGAGAGGTGTGCCGCCAAAGCTGGCGATCTCGTCGACGATGGACTGGACGGATTCGAGGGAGCGCCCGACCCAGTGCGCCACGGCGGCGCCGGCGCCCTTTCGGATGTGTCGGATGTCGCCGTCGGCGGGGATGTCGACACCGGACATCCGGGTTTGTGCGGTGAAGTCGACGAGGTCGGTCCCATCGGGCAGGTCCACCTCAGCCGCACCTTGGGCGACAGCGAGGTGCACGATGGAACGGCCCTCGGGGGTGGGGTCGGCAAGGCTGGACAGACGCGCGGCGTCTCGGAGGCGGCCGCCGGTGACTCCGGGTGCGGGGGCGAACCGGACGGCTTGCCGGTTGCCGAAGGTGATGGTGCCGGTCTTGTCCATCAGGAGCGTGCTCACGTCACCGGCTGCTTCGACGGCCCGACCGGACATGGCGAGCACGTTGCGTCGCACCAGCCGGTCCATGCCGGCGATGCCGATGGCGCTGAGCAGGGCACTGATCGTCGTGGGGATGAGACAGACCAGCAGGGCCACCAGGATGACGACGGGTTGCTCCTGCCCGGCGTAGATGGCCATCGGCTGCACGGTCGCGACCGCCAGGAGCAGGATGATCGTCAGGCCGCTCAGCAGGATCGACAACGCCATCTCGTTGGGCGTCTTGCGCCGGTTGGACCCTTCGACCAGGGCGATCATCCGATCCAGGAAGCTTTCTCCGGGCGCGGCCGTGATCTTGACGGTGATCTCGTCCGACAACACCGTCGTCCCTCCGGTGACGGCGCTGCGGTCACCGCCGGCTTCGCGGATCACGGGCGCGGATTCGCCGGTGATCGCCGACTCGTCAACGCTGGCGACTCCGGCGACGATGTCACCGTCACCTGGAATCACCTGCCCGGCGGAGACCTTGACCACATCGCCGAGTCGCAGATCGCTGCTCGCCACCTCGGTTACGCGGCCGTCATGGTCGACCCGGCGAGCCGGAGTCTCGGTTCGGGCGGCTCGCAGGGTTGCTGCCTGAGCCTTTCCTCTGCCTTCGGCCACCGCTTCGGCCAGATTGCCGAACAGCACGGTCAGCCAGAGCCACACGGTGGTGCTGATGGTGAAGATCGATGGTGAACGGATTGCCTCCACGGTGGTCAGGGCAGATCCGATCCACACCACGAACATGACGGGGGATCGCCACAGGTGCCGCGGGTCGAGTTTCCGTAGCGCGGTAGGGAGCGCTGCGCGGATCATGGCGGCGTCCAGCCCGGTGCTGACACCGGTGACGGCACGTCTGCGCCGAGGGCCGGCGGCGGCCGGCTCGGTGGGGGTGGCGGTACCGGCGGGGTGGTTGATGGTGTTGGTCATGAGAGTGCCTCGGCGATCGGCCCGAGCGCGAGCCCGGGGAAGAAGGTGAGTCCGCCGACGAGCAGCACGACACCGATCAAGACAGTGACGAAGAGGCCGGATCCGGTCGGAAGGGTGCCGGCGGTGGCCGGCACGGTTTGTTCGCGGGCCAAGCTGCCCGCCAGGGCGAGAACGAGTGCGATGCAACCGAATCGGGCGATCAGCATCGCTGCCGCGAGCGTGAGCTGGAAGTAGGTGGAGGTGACGGTGATGCCGGCGAAGGCGCTGCCGTTGTTGTTGCCGGCGGAGGCGTAGGCGTAGAAAACCTCGGAGAAACCGTGGATGCCGTCGTTGTTCATGGCCGCGGCCGTGGCCGGCACCGCAATGGCGGTCGCCAGCCCGGTGAGCACCACCGCCGGCGACACGAGGATGAACAGTGCGACGTACCGAATTTGCGCGGTGCCGATCTTCTTGCCCCATAGTTCGGGGGTCCGACCCACCATCAGTCCGCAGACGAAGACAGTGACGATGGCGAACATCATCATCCCGTAGAGGCCGGATCCGGTGCCGCCCGGCGACACCTCACCGAGGAGCATGTTCAGCAGCGCGACTCCACCGCCTGCCGGAGTCATCGAGTCGTGCATCGAATTCACAGCACCCGTCGAGGTGCCGGTCGTGCTCGCGGCGAACAACGCGCTGGCCCAGACTCCGAACGACGTCTCTTTGCCTTCCATGGCCGCACCCGCAGCGTGGGTCGCAACACCGCCGCCGGCCACCTCTGCCCACACGGTGATTGCGGTCGAGGCAGTCCACAGTGTCGCCATGGCGCCGAGAACGGCGAACCCTTGGCGGCGGTCGCCGAGCATACGGCCGAGCGTCCGCGGCAGCGAGAACGGGATGACGAGCAGCAGGAAGATCTGAAACAGGTTGGACAGGGCGTTCGGGTTCTCGAATGGATGGGCGGAATTGGCGTTGAAGAAGCCACCGCCGTTCGTGCCGAGCAGTTTGATGGCCTCCTGGCTGGCCACCGGGCCGCCGGGCAGGGTCTGGCTACTGCCGGTGATGGTCTGCACGGTCAGGTCGGCGGCGAAGTTTTGGATGACGCCCGTCGCGACCAGAACAACAGCGGCGACGAACGAGATCGGCAGCAGCACGCGAAGGTTCACCCGGACCAGGTCAACCCAGAAGTTGCCGACCTCGTCGGTGCGACGGGTCCGGAACGCCCGGATCAGGGCAGCCGCCACGGCGATCCCGACCGCGGCCGACACGAAGTTCTGCACCGCGAGGCCCGCCGCCTGGGCGGTGTAGCCGAGGGTCTGCTCGCCGGAATAGGACTGCCAGTTCGTGTTGGTGACGAAGGACACTGCCGTGTTGACCGCCATGTCCCACGGCATTCCAGGTAGCCCCCGGCTGAGGGGCAACCACGACTGCGTCATCAGCAGGACGGTCAGCAATCCGACGCCGACTCCGCTGAAAGCCAGTACCGCGATCAGGTAGCTCCGTGCGCTCTGTTGACCGTCCGGGTCGACCCCGACCGTCCGATAGATGGCCCGCTCGACTTGGTTGTGGCGGGTGGGAGACAAGACGGCCGCCAGGTAGTCACCGAACGGGACATGGACAGCGGCGAGCATCACGATCAGCAGCCCGATCGTCAGTAGGCCGGCGACGGTGGGGGAGAGAGCCATCAGAAGCGCTCCGGGGCGAGCAGGGAGGCGACGAGATAGCCCAGGACGGCTATCACCAGCACGATCAACACGACGGTGAACAAGGACACTGCTACAGCCAACCGGTCCGTCGCCCCATCGCGGGCGGTCTTAACGGTTCGCTAATCCGTCTTGACGACTTCTTAGCGCGGGACTGACCTCGGAGGTGATGACTGGCGTGTCGCGACATGGTGAAGGCGGCGTGTGAGGATCGTCTCAGAGGCCACAGTCAACGCGGACTCGCGAAGGAGGTAGGCAGTTGGCACCGGGCGACCTACTACGAGCACCGACGTCACCGTGATCACCGTGTGACTAGCACAGGCACAGATCTCGACTACCAACGTCTATCTGGACGCCATCACACGTGACCGTGATCACCGTGTGACTAGCACACGCACAGATCTCGACTACCAACGTCTATCTGGACGCCGGCATGAGCCCTGGCGCTTCCACCGGAAGTCTGGTCGCCCTGCACGTCGATCGTCAGGGCCCTGCAGCTATCCGACGCCGTAGATTCTTGTGGGGTGTACGAGCACGGCGGCTCGTCGTTCGGCCCGCATCGTGGCGTCATAGGTGTCCCAGTCGTCGTGGGTGCCTCCGGCGGCGACGAAGATGTTGCGCAGCAGGAGTCGCAGGATCTCCGCGTCGACGCCGTCCCTTGGATCGTCTGGACCGATCACATCGCAACGACCATCCACGCTGACCCAGCTCCACTCGGAGCGCCAGAGTGCTGCTACGACCGGCCTGGCACGCAGGGCGCGCAGCTTGACCTTGCCATTCGTCACGAACCCGACAACCGTCTCGCCGGAGAACGGATGTTCGAGGACCCCCGCGTTGACCAGCGACGAGTGTGGCGTGCCGTCTGGTCGAACCACACTGACCGAGCAGAGGCCGTGATCCCTCGTAACCATCGAACGGACCGAATCGAGATTGTGGTTCATGCCTATCAAGTCTGTCAGGCCAGATCTGCCATGGCACCTGCTCGCACGTCGGCTCCGGGACGAGCGCCTGCGGTCCATCCATGAACACGGCAACTTGTGCGTAGCTGAGAAGTTGCATCAGCGTCCCGCTTCACGGCCTCGACCGTCCCCGCAAGTCGACCGCCTACCGGCCACCGTTGATCGCAGGTGCGTTGCACCAACAACAGCCGACCGGGCAGGGTCAACCGAGCATCACGATGTGACACGAGGACCTCCGGAGCGTGCAGACGTAGACATCTCCACCGCACCCGGAGATCCTCGCCACGTCAACGACCCGCGGTCACCAACCTCGGAGCTGGGTACAGCCAGATCGTGGGCATGCTCACTTCGACTGGGTGGTGAATTTGACTTGGCGGCAGCGGATGACGTTGCGCACACAGCGGAATTCATCTGCAGCCCATGTCGCGATCACCGGGATTTCATCTGGCCGAACGAGTCTCCCCACGTCGAGTTGTCCAATCCCGCCGCTGTCCTCGGAGGAACTGCATGGCCACGAATCTGACGCTGTTGCCCATGTACGGCCGAACCTGCGGCAACCGCAGTCCAGTCACCTGTCACCTGAAATGCGACAGCGCGTGTGCACGCGAGGTTCCGAATCCGAGCATGGGGCCGACGTTCCGCGACGTCGCCACGCGGCAGTTGAGTCGCCGTTCGCTCCTTGCCGCTGGTGGGGCGTTGGCGGCTGCCGCGGCCGTACCGGCCGTGCTGCCCGAGGCCGCCGCGGCTGCTCCGGTCAAGGCGCCGGGCGGGGGCCCGGCCGGCGGTTTGGCTTTCACTGCGATCAAGCCGGTCGATCTGACCGTTGATGCGGTGACTGTACCCGCCGGTTATGAGTGGAACACCATCCTCCGCTGGGGGGATCCGCTGTTTTGGAACTCGCCGGCGTTCGATCCGAATGTGCCCAACGCCGATGCGCAGGAGCTGCAATTCGGCTACAACAATGACTACACCGACGTTCTCGTCCAGGACCGCCACGGCCGGCAAGCGCTGCTGATCTGCAACCACGAGTACGTCAATCGCCAGATCATGTTTCCGCCGCTGTCGGGGGAGCAGGAGCTCGAGGTGATCAAGACCACGATCGCCGCCCACGGGATGAGTGTGGTGGAGTTGGAGCGCAAGGGCCGCGGTCGGCCGTGGCACTACATCCGCGGTGCACGCAAGAACCGGCGGATCACCGCCGCCACGCCGTTCAGGCTGACTGGTCCGGCCGCCGGCAGCGAGCTGGTCAAGACCGCAGCCGATCCGAGTGGTACCCGGATTGCCGGCACCTTCGGCAACTGCGCCGGGGGCACCACGCCGTGGGGCACGGTCTTGTCGGGTGAGGAGAACTTCAACGGTTACTTCCTCGCCAACCCGGACGCTCGCGGGAGCCGGCGCTACGGGCTGAGCAAGCCGGCGTCGGGGGAGACGACGACCAAGTGGGAGAAGGTCGATCCACGTTTCGATGCGACCAGGGCCGGCTACGAGAACGAGCCCAACCGGTTCGGCTACATCGTCGAGGTCGACCCGCAGGATCCGACTTCGACCCCGCGGAAGCACAGTGCGATGGGTCGGTTCAAGCACGAGGGCGCCAACGTCCGAGTCGACGCCAACGGCACCGTGGTGGCGTACATGGGTGACGACGAGCGGTTCGACTATCTGTACAAGTTCGTCGCCCGTCGTAAGTTCAGTCCCGGCAACTCGGCCCGGGCTCGCCGCCGCAATCTCGAGCTGCTCACCGACGGAGATCTGTACGTCGCTAAATTCAGCGGCGAGCAGCAACCCGATGACGTCGACAACCTCGGGAGCGGCGCGTGGCTGCCGCTCACCCGCAACGGTCGCTCGATGGTGCCCGGGATGACGATCGAGGAGGTGCTGGTGTTCACCCGGCTGGCGGCGGACTCCGTCGACGCGACCCCGATGGACCGGCCGGAGGACGTCGAGCCGAGTCTGAAGACCGGCAAGATCTACGTCGCGTGCACCAACAACACCAGCCGCGGAAACGCCGACAACAGTGCGACCCCGCAGGTGGACGAGAGCCTCACCGACGCCGTGAACCCGAGAAAGGCCAACAAGGACGGACACGTCATCGAGATCACCGAGCGAGGCAACCGCGGCGACGCGACCACGTTCGACTGGAACCTGTTGCTGGTGTGCGGCGATCCGGCCGATCCAGCCGTGAAGACCTACTTCGGTGGCTACCCGACACCGATCACGCCGATCTCCTGCCCGGACAACGTCGCGTTCGACTCCCAGGGAACCCTGTGGATCTCGACCGACGGCCAGCCGAGTTCGATCAAGAAGGCCGACGGCCTCTTCAAGGTCGGATTGACCGGGTCGAACCGTGGCAAGGTGGAGCAGTTCCTCGCCGTGCCCTACCAGGCGGAAACCTGTGGTCCGGTGATCCACGATCAAGACGGCTCGGTGTTCGTCGCGGTCCAGCATCCGGGTGAGGACGGCACCTGGGCCGCACAGAACTCCTACTTCCCTGACTATGTGCCGGTCGGCACCCGGCCGGCGCGCGGCGACTGGCGCGGGCCGCGCCCGTCGATCATCCAGGTCACGAAGAAGCGCTGAGTGCACGCTTCCGGCTGCCGTCGTGGCTGGCGGCGGGCTCGATGTGATCCCTGGTCGACCGGTGGGGCGAGCCGTGTCAGGCGGTGGTGCCGGTACAGCCACGCGGCCGCTGGACGTGACTGATCTGAAGCTGTGGGGCGTCCGTCAGGATGATGGTCGTGGGTGAGGTCCGGGTTGCGAGCGTGCCTGTGTTGGGATCGGTGATGGCTTACCGCCATGCCGGTCAGGGTCGTCCCGTTCTCCTGCTGCACGGGAACCCGACGTCGTCGTTTCTGTGGAGACACGTGTTGTCGCGAGCGGCGTCGGGCGATGACGGTGGCTGCCGGTGGATCGCGTCGGACCTGATCGGGATGGGCGATTCCGGCAAACCCGATCTGGCTTACCGGTTGGTCGACCACATCGCGTATGTCGACGCCTTCATCGAGGCCCTTGGACTGTCGGATCTGATCGTGGTCGGACATGACTGGGGCGTGGCGATCGCCTTGGATCGGCTCCGCCGGCACCCTGACACGGTTCGAGCTGTGGCGTTCATGGAGGGTCACTTGGTGCCCTTACCGAGCTGGGACACGTTCGACGAAGACGGGCGGCAGCTGTTCCAGCGGCTGAGGAGCCCGGGCATCGGGGAACGGATGGTTCTGGAGGAGAACTTCTTCCTCGACACCCTGCTGCCGGCGGCGCTCGCCCGGCCCCTCAGCGTCGCCGAGTTGGACGTGTACCGGTCGCCGTATCGGAGTGCGGCCTCGCGTGTGCCACTCCTGCAATGGGCTCGGCAGATCCCCATCGCGGGTGAGCCTGCCGATGTCGACCAGTTGATGACTGCGGCGGCCAGCCACCTGCAGGCAGCGTCGGCACCGACCCTGCTGCTCCACGGAGAACCCGGTGTCTTGATCACCGCCGACACCGTCGCCTGGTGCCGGAGCCATCTCGAGAACTTGACCATCCGGTCGGTCGGCGGTCCGGCCGGGCACTTCCTGCCCGAGGACCGTCCCGACGACGTCGCCGACGCCCTCATCACCTGGGTCGGCGGACTCCGTCGACCGGGTCCGCTGGTGTAAGTTGCCGCCAGCCGGCCTGTCAGGTGTCCCTCGTCCGATGCAAGGCGCTCAGTCGAGCGCCTGGCTGACGGCGACAGGCGTGGTGTCGTCGGAGATGACGACGCTGGCACCGATGTCGGGGTTGTCGGTGAAGAACCCGTCCATGCCGGCGTTGAGAAAGACCTGGATCTCGCCGGCCAGGTCACCTGTGGCGGTGGGGTCCGCCGAGCTGCGGAACTCCAGCGGCAAGAACGTGTTCTCCTTGCGGAACGTCCAACCGATCACGGTGAGCCCGACGCGGTGGGCGTCCACGATCGCGGTCGTCGGATCGCCGAGGCTGCCGTCGGCTTCCCGCGGAATCATCACGTCCTTGCAGAATCCGACCGTGTCGGCGTATCGGGAGACCCGGCGTAAACCGTTCGCGCTGGCAAGATCTGGATAGGTACGCGGGTCACCCGAGGACTCGAGGTCCCAGGGCGCGCCGGAGCAGTTGATCAGCTGGACAAGGTTGACGTCCGTGCGTCGGTTGAGCCGTTCGAGGTTACCGACTTCGAAACTCTGGACCCACACCGGCGCGTTGCGCCGGTTGAGGTCTGCAGCGGACAGGGCTTGCAACAGCGGCCCTTCGACGGGGAGCCCGATGCCTGCGAAGTAACTCGGGTGCTTGGTTTCCGGCGCCACGCCGACCGGATCTCCTGCACACGTCTTCGAGTGTCGTGCAAGGTCCAAGACCTCGGCCAGCGTCGGGATGGGGTATCTGCCGTCGAATGCGACGTTGCCGGGACGTACGGCCGGTAGCCGTTCCTTGGCTCGGAGGGTCCTGAGCTCCGCCAGGGTGAAGTCTTCGGTGAACCATCCGGTCACCTGGATGCCGTCAATGGTCTTGGTCGCCCGCCGGTCGGCGAATTCGGCGCGAGCTGCGATGTCGGTGGTGCCACTGATCTCGTTCTCGTGTCGCGCTACCGGCACGTTGTCCTTGGTCAGCACCACGTCGGGCTCGATCACCTCGGCGCACTGGCGGATCGCCAGGCTGTAGGCGGCGAGGGTGTGTTCGGGGCGGTAGCCGCTGGCGCCGCGGTGGGCGATCACCAGGCTCTCCGCCACCTCCCGTCGCTGGCTGGCCGACGGATCGATGATGATCATCTCGGTGTCGTCGGGCGTGCCCGGGCGGCGGGCCGAGTTGCCGGGGTAGTTGTTGTCGTTGGCGATCATGAGCTTGCCGTCAGGCAGCGGTACCAGCGTCTCGACCGACTGGAAGCCGAAGCTGAACGGGTTGCCCGTGCCCCAGCCGTCGTTGCCGCCGATCCCGCCGGGGTTGTCGAGCTTGAGCAGATCGACGAGAAGCTTCTTGGCCAGCATCCCGGATCGGTCGGTGCGCTTCAGGTTGACGGAGTAGATCCGTTTGGTGACCGCAGCTTCCCCGTCGAAGTCGTCCCGCTCCAACACCAGCATCGTGCTGCCGTTGACGAACTGAGCATCGGCGACGAGGTTGGCGTCGGTGTCGACGCGGTAGTCCCAGACCTCGCCGGTGTAGCGCCCCGCACGGGTGTCGAACTGTGCGATCACCCGACGCCGAGGATCCCGGTCACCGATCAGGGCCTTCTCCAGAACGGGGTAGAGATAGCGGCCGTTGCGAGACATCGCCGTCGCCTCGAAGCCACCGCTGGCCTGGGTCGCGGGTGCCGAGCCTCCGAGCAGCGGGCTCTGCGGGGAGCCGCCGAGTGGAGAGGGCACCGGGGCGGAGAGGACCCGACCGCGTGCGTCGACGTGCAGCAGGAACGGTCCGAACTCCTCGCCGATCCAGAAACTGCCATCGGGCATCCGTTGCAGTGACTCGATGTCGAAGTCCCCGCCGGTGAGTAGACGTTGGCCGCTCCCGCGGACGATCGGGAAACCGATCTTGTGGAACGGGTCGGACAGGCTCAGGTAGCGAAGGATCTGGATCGCGCCGGCGCCGCCGCCGGCTCGCTCCCAGCGCGGTCGGACCAGGTAGATCCGGAGCAGGAAGTCGGCCGAGTTGGCCTTGGTGCCGAAGCCGTTGTCGGGCATGGCCCAGAAGGTTCCGTCGCGGTTGGCGACCGCGGCGGAGAAGCCGGGAATGACTTGGCCGTTGAACGGCCCCGTCCGGCCGTTCGCCGGCGTGGCCAGTGCTCCGGAACGGGGACCCGGTGCCAGGTAGTCCGCCGACAGGGTTGCTCGGGAGACCAACCGCGGCGTCACCACCCGCTCGGCGACCTGGGTCACCGGGGAGCTCACTCTCGGGCCAGCTGAAGCTGGTCCGGGCACTGCCCACGGTGCGAGTACGACCAGCGCAGCCGCCAGGCCGACCGCGGTGAGGCGCCGAAGCGCCGCCGATCGCCGGCCGGAGCGGTCGCTGTGAACCGGCACGGGTGGTTGAACGGGTCGAGATGTGCTCGGGGGACATCGCACTCCTGTGTTCACTGCAGATCGAAGGTGATCGGACCGCACCGAGCACCCCGGAGTGAGGATCACGAGGAGATGCCCGGTCACGAGTGATCCAAGGACCGTGAGGCGAAATGGGATGAGTGGTTGGACGGCGTCGCGGTGAGGAACAGATGAGCAGTCGGTGAACGGCCGGGCCGGCCGTGGCGGTGCTTTGTGTCGACGCCTCGGTCACGTGACAGCGGCTCGCCACGTCACCTGACGTTCACCTTGATCCGCTACACGGTGGAGCGCAATCTGTGCTTCCACGTCCGTGACCGCAGTGAGGGAAGAAGGGTGACGACTCCATGCCTGACGATGCAAGAAGCGGGGACGATCCCGGCGCCGATTTCGGCGCTGATCCTGGGATCGAGGAGGCGCGCAAGCATCTTGCGCCCGTTGTCGATCATTTGAGCGACAAGTACTCAGCACCTCCCAGCCATGTCAGCGAGCTGGTCGAGTCGGTGTTCGAGGAGATCGCCGCCGACGCCAGGGTTCCTGATCACCTTGCCGCGTTGACCCAGCACCACGCGCAGGAGCGGTTGCGATCCGAGGCCGCCGCCGCTTCTGATGTGGAGCTTGACCGTGACGGGAGTGCACCCGAACCCGAACCCGAACCCGAATCCGAATCCGATCCTGGCGGTTGAGCCTCCGATCAAGCGTGTTGGACCGACCGCGGGAAGTTCGCGATGACGGCGCCGCGCAGGGTGTGCATGACGCGGCCCGCCGTGTCGTGGAGGGACGATCACGGATACGGCGGTCACCCAGCTGACCGTGGGACCACCCTGGGTGCACCCGTGTCGGGCGGTCGTCGTCAGGTGACCGGTCTCGTGTCCTTCGTTGTCGACGAGGGCGTCGCGTTCTCGTCATTGCAGAATCGCCCGCTGTTCATCCGGTTCTGTTGGGCTGCTCGCGTGCGCCTGTCACCGCCCGCGTCGCCACCTGTCTCGTCGCTCGCGGCACCGTCAATGTCGCCGGCGATGTCGCCGTCACTGTGGCCGGCGATTTCACCACTGCCCGTCGGCACCCAGCTGCTGCATGTCGGGCTCGCCAAGACCGGCACGACCGCACTGCAGAACGCGGCCAGCGGGCGCCGGGCCGCGCTGCTGCGGCACGGTGTGCGGTATCCGGGTCGGCGATACAACCACCGTCAAGCGGCGTTCGCCCTGCATCGACGCGGTTCCCGGCAGGCGCAGCCGCGGCCCGACGCCTGGGACGAGCTGCAGGCCGAGATCGCTGCCGATCCGGTCCGTCGGGTCTTGATCAGCAACGAGTTCATTGCCGAACAGGACGAAGACACTGCGGTCCGGTTCTTGTCCGAGCTCGGCCGATCGACCCACGTCGTGATCACTCTGCGCAGCTTCGGAGCGCTGTTGCCGTCGATCTGGCAGCAGTACGTGAAGACTGGTTACACGGTCGGGTTCGAAGATTTCCTGTCCATCGTGCTGGACCGACCAGTCCGGGCACGTGTGCCGCCACCGGCGCATGTCGACCGACACGACCAGGGAGCGGTCGTCGAACGGTGGGTCCGAGCGGCCGGGCCGGAGCGGGTCACGGTGATCGTCGGCGACAAGGCGCGCCCACGGCTGATCTCGGAGGCGTTCGAGGTGTTGCTCGACCTTCCGGCCGGCTTGTTGCATGATCCGGCCCAGAGCGGATCAGGATCAAACCGTTCGCTGTCGGCCCAGGAGGCGGCGATGTTGCTCGCCGTCAACCGGGTCCTCGCGGCCTACCCGGTCGAGGAGGCGGATCTGGTGCGCATCCTGCGTCGCGGGGCCACCGCGAGATTCCTCGACCAGTGTCCCGCGCCGAGGCCGGCCGACGCGTTGGCGCTGCCACCGTGGGCGGCCGCTGCTGCTGCCGCCCGGGGCCAGGAGTTCGCCGCGGTGATCGCCGACTCCGGCGTATCGGTGATCGGTGACCTGGAGGACCTCGGCCGGGTCTCGCGCAGTCAACCCGGGCGTTGGACCGACTCAGACACCGTGTCGGTGGACGTAGCGGCACAGGCACTGGTCGGGGCCCTGTCGGCCGGTATCGGTAGCGGGCCGAATTTCGACCGGCGTTTGGGCGCTCGGCCGGGCCAGCTTCCCACCGCGGCACGACGGGCGGTGCGTACGGTCCGCAAGCTGCCTACCCGGCTGAAGAGTCAGCTGAGACGGCGGATCGAGAGATCCGGCCAGCCCTAGCGGCACGCAAGCAGACGAAAGCCCAACGTCGACCGGGCGCTCGGTCCGCCGCGTCCACGATCTCGACCAGCTGAACCCGGTCCCCCGGGCGTCGAGCTAAAGAGGCGCGCGGGCCACGCAGAATCGAGCTCGGCGCAGCCGGCAGTCAGCGCAAGACGCCCGTGCTGTATGCCAGCCGCCGCACCGGCCGGACGAGCACCGGCGGCAGCACGGCGTGGCCGACCGCCACCACCCGTTCCCGCCACCCGGCCGCATCGGCGGAGGTCGGGATCACGGACCCTTGACCTTGGCCACGCTGTCGAGGTGCGACCACGGCCCGGTTGAACGCAGAGGCGGTTCGGTGGTAGCGGGACTGACGCACGTCAACGGAGGGACGCTCCCCGCTGCGGAGCAGCTGCTCGATCCGGTCGCCGATGATCACCGCGGGCGCGACCGGCTCCGCGAGCAGATAGTCCGCCAGCCAGGCCGGCTCGGGCGTGCCGAGGTCGTCGGCGGTGATCTGGTCGAAGGTGCGCAGCAGCCCACTGTCGAGGAACACGTGGTTGCCGAGCTTCTCATGTACTCCGAGGTCCAGCGGCAGGGCAACCCGGCAGCCGGCTTCCAGGGCCTCCAAACACGCCGTCGAAGACACGGTCAGCAGCAGATCGGTGGTCGGCAACTCCGCTGAGATGGGCGTGTGGCTGATCCCGAAGTTCGGCGGCAGGTCGACGTCGGCGAGCAGTGACTCGGGGTGGTGCCGCATCCGGTGGAATGTGTCCTCACCCAACCGGTGGCGCGGCCGGAGCCGGACCTGGCGGTCGGGATGGGCGCGGGCGTAGCCCAGCAACCGCCCGTAGAGAAATGCCCGGTCCTCCGCACGCTGCGGAACGGTCGGCTGGTCGGCGAACAGCACCCGGCGGATCGCTTCGCGGCGCGCCGGCCGACCCTGCCCGACCAAGATCGGTAGGCCGGTGAGCAGCAGGTTGTCCGTGGGCACGCCGAGCCGGTTCGCCACCCAGGCGAAGTGCTCGAGGTTGCTGCGCGAGTTGACGGCCACGATGTCGGCACCGCAACGATTCAGGTATCCGGCGGTCTGGTTCTCGATGATCACTCCGACCCAGCCGGTGACCACGACCGGTCCGGTTCTGCCATCGAGGTGCTCGCCCAGGTCGGCCAGAAAGGACTCGTTGGTCGCTCCGGACAGTCCCGACACCACGACGTCGGCCGCAGCCGCGGTCCGCAGCGTCTCGATCCAACTCAGCGACCGGATCTCTCCGAATCCGGCGGCGGCGATCTGATCCGGCGAGAGGGATGAGCGGACGTCGGGGACCACGACCTGCCACCCGAAGCCGCGCCGCTGGAGCTCGTCGCGCAGTTGCCCGCACCATTTGAGCTGGGAGTCGAACGCCGCCAGGAACACGGCCGTACCGCGGGTGGGGACACTCATGTCTCGATCATCGTCATCGCGCTCAACAGCCGGTGTCGCTGATCCCCGTAGGCGGGTGAACACCGTATGAATCCCGCGCGAACGACCATCCGGCAACGCCTGAGTGAACGCCGGACGGTCGCCGGGCGGGCGAGTTGCCGTGCTGTTCAACGCCCGTTCAGATGTCGCTGCCCGAGTCGCCATCTGATCTGCCTAGCGTCGAGATCATGAACAGCTCCACGTGGTCCTTCCCCCCTCCGACCCGACGGCTCGGCGACCGGCTCGTCGGGGCCGGGCAGCCCGTGTACGTGACCGGTGAGATCGGCATCAACCACAACGGCGACCTCCCGACCGCCCTGGCGCTCATCGATCAAGCGGCCGACGCCGGATGCGACGCGGTGAAGTTCCAGAAGCGAACCCCGCGGGTGTGCACGCCACGGGACCAGTGGGACATCGAGCGAGACACTCCGTGGGGCCGGATGACGTACCTCGAGTACCGCGACCGGGTCGAGTTCGGGTACGCGGAGTACGCAGCGATCGACGACCACGCCCGAAGCCGCGGCATCGCCTGGTTCGCCTCACCCTGGGACGTCGAGTCGGTTGACTTCCTCGACCAGTTCGACGTCCCGGCCCACAAGGTGGCGTCGGCCTGCCTGACCGACGACGAACTGCTCCGTCGGCTCCGGGCAACGAATCGTCCCGCCATCCTGTCCACCGGGATGTCGACGATGCGCCAGATCCGGCACGCGGTGGAGGTGCTGGGCAGCGAGAACATCGTGCTGTGTCACGCCACCAGCACCTACCCGGCACCAGCCGGGGAGCTCAACCTGCGGATGATGCACACCCTCCGGGGCGAATTCCCGAATGTTCCCGTCGGCTACTCCGGTCACGAGACCGGCCTGCAGACAACCCTGGCTGCCGTCGCCCTGGGCGCGGTCTTCGTGGAACGGCACATCACGCTGGACCGGGCCATGTGGGGTTCAGACCAAGCGGCGTCGATCGAACCGCAGGGCTTGCAGCGCCTGGTCCGCGACATCCGGGTGATCAGCGAGGCGTTGGGTGACGGAGTGAAGCAGGTCTACCCGGGCGAGCTGGCCGCCATGAAGAAGCTGCGACGCGTCCCCGGGGAGCTCACCGAGTCCGAGTTGCTCGTGGCGTCATGACCGCCGCTGGGGGTGAGCGGCAACGGCTTGCGCTGGTGGAGAGCCCGGCCCAGTTGCTGAACGTGTTGGAGCTGGAACGGTACGAGCCGCAGGACGAGCCGACCAAGATCGCCGTGCTGGCCCCGATCGGTGAGCCCACCCGCACTCAACTCCGGGCCATGACGTCGCTGGCCCGGCGGAGTGGACACGAAGTCTCCTGGTACGACCCACGATTGGGCGGCGCATCGGTGGCGCGCAGCGTCCGGGCCATGGCCGCCGATCTGCGCGGGGTGGACCGGCTGATCATCGGTGACCCGTTCTCGGGTGTGATCGGGGTGATCATCTCGATCAGCAGGCCGACCGAGGTCACCGTGGTGGACGACGGCACCGCCACGTTGGAGTTCGTCCGCCAGTGGTCTGCCGGCGCGCCGCTGACCCGCTGGCACGATCCGGCGCGCCCGACCGGCGCCGCTCAGCTCGGCACCCTGGTCCGTGATCAGGTGGCCGATGCGTTGCGGCGGCGGCTGTCCCGCGACACCTGCCGGCTCCGCCTGTTCACGGCCATGCCGGTGCAGCTACCCGGGATCGAGGTGCTGCCCAACACGTACGGCTGGGTCCGGGCCCGGTACGAGCCGCCGACGATCAAGACCGGAGCCGATCTCGTCGGCACGTCCCTGGTGGAGTCGGGTGTGCTGGATGAGGAGTGTTACCTCGACACGGTCGCCGACCTGATCAGCACCCACCGGGCGGACCGCTACTTCGCCCACCGCAAGGAGAACGACCGCAAACTGGCCCGGATCACCGAGTTGGGCGTTCAGGTGATGCAGCCGCTGCTGCCGCTGGAGTTGATCGCCCGCCGAGGCCCGATCGGTCGGCAGGTACTCAGCTTCCCGTCGACGGTAGTCCACACGCTGCCGGTGGTGCTGGCGGGCTCGGCCAGCGAGGTCGTCGTCTGCACCCTGTCCGGCGGTCGCTACGCCCCGCAGGCCCCACCGCAGGCCGACGCGTTCTTGTCTTCGGTCACCGCCATGGCCCGCCGCCAGCACGGCCTGGCCGCGGTGGCGTGCTGAGGAGACGCCCGTGTCCGATCAGCTCCGTCCCATCTCCACCATTGCGATCATCCCGGCACGAGGCGGATCGAAAGGCGTGCCGGGCAAGAACTTGATGAGGATCGGCGGCGTCAGCTTGGTCGAGCGGGCCGTCCGGGCCTGCCTCGCGGCTGGCATGATCGATGCCGTCTACGTCAGCACCGACGACGCCGACATCGCGCGAGCTGCGACCGAGGCAGGAGCCGGGGTGATCAGCCGTCCGGCCGAGCTGGCCGGCGACACCGCCAGCTCCGAAGCAGCGTTGGAGCATGCACTCGGATACCTGGACTGGGTCGAGGTGGATACCGACATCGTGGTGTTCGTGCAGTGCACCAGCCCTTTCATCGACCCGGCCGACCTCGATCGCGGTGTGCGCTTGGTCGCCTCCGGGGATGCCGATTCGGTGTTCGCCGGCGCCGAGACCTACGAGTTCTTGTGGCGGGGGCTGCTGGGGCGCGGACCGGTCGCGCTGGTGGACGGGCAGAACCATGATCGCTCGCACCGACCGCGTCGCCAGGACCGGATACCCGACTACCGGGAGACCGGCGCCTTCTACGTCATGAGCGGTCCGGGACTCCGGACCGCACGGCACCGGTTCTTCGGCCGCACGGCCGTGGTGCCTGTTCCACCGTTGACCGCCGTGGAGATCGACACCCTCGACGACGTCGCCGTCGCGGCGGCGCTGGCACCGGTCCTCGACCCGATGCTGGATCCGGAGCCGCTGCTCGATGTCGACGCCGTGATCACCGACTTCGACGGCGTGCACACCGACGACACCGCTCTGGTCGACCAGAGCGGCGCGGAAACTGTCCGGGTCAGCCGCAGCGACGGCCTGGGCGTGGAACGACTGCGCCGAGCGGGGATCCCGCTGCTCATCGTGTCCAAGGAGACGAACCCGGTCGTTCGTGCCCGGGCCGCGAAACTCGGCGTCGAGGTCCTGCACGGCGTCGAACACAAGGCGGAAGTGGTGCGGGACTGGCTCCGCAGTCAGGGCATCCCGGCAAGTCGAACCGCCTACGTCGGCAACGACATCAACGATCTGGGACCGATGGATCTCGTGGGCTGGCCGGTCGCCGTAGCCGACGCTCAGCCGGAGGTACGAGCGGCGGCGCGGCGAGTACTCAGCCGGGCCGGCGGGCAAGGTGCAGTTCGGGAGCTGTGCGACCTTGTGCTGCGTGGCCGATCCGTGGCCGCGGCCGGCGGCCGTACCACCAACGGGCGGCCGTCCGTACTGGTCCCAGCAGGCGCAACCGGTGGCGGATCCTGCGGTTCAGTGGGTCACGGGACGGACGCGGGATCGGCAGGCCCCCGTCTCGGCGGACGCTGACCAAGGCGAGCAGCCGCTGCTGCCAGTCCTCATCACTTGCCGGGTGGAAGTAGTTGTCCCGGAGCCAGTCGGCGTGTGGACGGCCGAAGCGTCCCGCACGCAGGTCGCCCAGTGTGCCGAGGCAGCCAGATCCCTCGAAGACGAGGTTGATCATGGTTGCATCCAGTCCGAAATCGGTCAGCACCAGGATCGGGACGTCGGCAGCGACCGCCTCCAGAGCCGCGGTCGACGACACGGTGGCCAGACCGGCGGCGTCGGCCAATGCGTCGCTCAGTGGACCAGTCTGGAATCGGATCCCGGTTCCTGGTCGCGACGAGGCGGCGGCCAGACCGAGTCCGGTGGCGAGCTCTGGATAGCTCCACACCTCCCGGTGAGTCTGCCGCTCCCTCTCGGCGGCGCGCAGCTTGACGACCGGATCGCGGGCACCGGCCAGTGCCCGCAACACTGCTTCACGATGTTCCCGGGTCCTCGGAACCTCCGCCTGCGCGGCGAAAAGGGTCGTCTGCGACTCCCGACGATGGACGGAGGACGCCTCGGCGAGGAACGGCAGGGTGGCCAGGCCGACGGCCAGCGTTGATCGCCTCTCGGCGACACCCTGGCGGAAGGCTGCCAGCTCACGACGGCTGTGCACGAGCAACAGATCGCAACCCGCACGCGCATCGATCGCTCGCGGACGGACGGGGAAACTGATGCCGGGCAGACCGGTCAGCAGCACCGGACGCTGCCGTCGTCGCAGCACTGCGGCACTCGTCATCGCCGCGACCACCGGCCCGGTGCACGCGAGCAGCACCACGTCAGGGCGCTCGGAGCGGATCCGGCGCAAAACCTCTGCTCGGCCCGCGATGGGGATCGGAGATCGATCCGGCTGTGTTCCAGCGGCGGCGATCTGCTCGGGGCTCGGCCGCAGCGGGCTGTCGATGATCGTCTGGGCGACACGCCACGTCGCCGGCATCCGGCGCAGCAAGGCCAGACTCCACTTCAGGTACGAATCGGAGTCCGCCACGGCCAGCACCCGTACCGGACCCAGAGTGGAAGGCCCCGGCGATCGGTTGTCTGCGGCAGGAGTCATGACAGACGCGACGATAGGGCCGCCGGCTGTTCCGAGCGCTGCAGGACGGTGAACGCCGGATGAACTCCGCCGTCGCGGATTGACTCAACTGGTCGTCGGTATCGTCGTGAGGCCTCCCGACCACTGTCCAGGCGCAGCGATCAGCACGTCCGAGGTCGTCGAGATCAACATGCCCGACGCAGTGTCCGTCGGTGTCGATGAGGGTGTTTGGTACGCAGGCGTCGGCGTGGCATGACGAGACGATCGACCGCCGGTGGCACGGAGAACTGCTCATGGGCTGTTGTCTGCGGGGTGAGTTGCCCGAGTCGGGCATCCACCGACCAGTCGAACGGGCAGGTGTCGATCGGCAGTGCATCGTGGAGGCCGCGCAGTCCGGACCCGGCTGCCCGGACGGGCGAGGCGGGATGGGCCTTCCACTCATCGGTGATGCGAAGTCTCCATGCAGTTCGGCCGTCAGCAGGGAGCTGCCGGTCTCCGTCACGGCGAAGTCGAGGACTCGACCAGCCCACGTCGCCACGGGGAGGACAACACGCCCTTTGGCCGGGGCGGTCAGGCGGAGGTGACGCGGACGGAAAGTCGGGGGAACCGCCCGCCTGCGTTACGCCTGACCAGCCCCGCCGGTCACTGTAGGGAACGCAGGCGACGCACACGTGAACGATAGGAAGACCTTCAGTCGGAAACACTCTGAGCAACCGCACACCGTAGGCCATCCGTTCAGCGGGCGCTCGACCTGTCGCTGATGTCGACATCTGAACGGCGGCGCGGTCGTCTCTGATCGCCGCGCCACGTTCGGTGCGAGGCGCGGGAGCGGTGCCCCCACAACCGGCCCCTGCGGACACAGCTGAGCAGGCTCCAAGGTCGTTGAGTCCAGGCGACACGCTTACGCGAGATCGTCAATCGTTCGGCACCGGGGTCTGATCGGTGAGACTGGCGGTGTGCATCACCTGCGGGTTTTGGTGCCCGAGGACTTGTCGGGTCCGGTTCTGCAGACGCTGCTCGACGATCCGGCGGTGAGCGGCGTGGCGGTGAGCCGCGGGGGCGCCCTGAAACCGGCAGGGGACCTCATTTTGGCCGACGTCGCTCGGGAGGCGACGAACGACGTGGTCGATCGGCTCCGCGGTCTCGGGGTGCACCATGTCGGCAGTATCCATTTGGTTCCCGTTCCAACCTGGTTGTCGGAGCAGGCCTTCCACAGTGAGCAGGAGGCACCGGGCAGCGGGGCGGATGCGGTCATCTGGGCGGAGGTGACGCAGCACGCCTATGAGGACTCCGAGTTGAACTGGACCTACGTCAGCTTCTTGACGATGGCGACGATGCTGGCCGCGATCGCCATCGTGACCGACTCCCAGATCTTGGTGATCGGAGCGATGGTGCTCGGGCCGGAGTTCGGCACCATCGCCGCTCTCGGGCTGGCGATCGTGCGGAGGCGGCCGCGGCTGTTGTGGCTGGCGGCTCGCACACTGGTCGCCGGGTTCCTGATCGCGATCACCTTGGTGACCGCGTTGTCGCTGTTCGGGTCGTCGGTCGGTTTGATAGACGCTGACCAGGTCGCCGGGACGCGACCGGGTACGGCGTTCATCTACCAGCCGAACATCTGGTCGTTCGTGGTCGCGCTGATCGCCGCGGCCGCCGGGGTGTTGTCGCTGACGTCGTCGAAGGTTGGTGGACTGTCCGGGGTGTTCATCTCGGTCACGACCGTCCCGGCGGCGGGCAATATCGCACTGGGGATCGCACTTGGGCAGTGGAGCGAGGTGTGGGGGAGTACTCAACAGCTCCTGCTCAACTTGACCGGAATGGCTCTGGCCGGCGCGGTCGTTTTGGCGCTCCAGCAGGTGGCATGGTCTCGGATCTCGGCCTACCGGGCCCGTCTGATCGAGCGGATCCGGGTCCGACGATCCGGTCGTGCCGGGTCGCCCTCGGATCGACCCCTCAGGTGAGCCGATCAGACCTAAGACGTCGACCCCGCTACTTCTGGAGGAGACTCCCACCATCAACGGATGACGCCCGGCTCGTTGCGGCGGGCCGTCGGCCTGCGATTCTCCAGCCGGGGTTGTCGGTGACAGGCTGAGCGGTCGAGAAGTCGTGTGGTCTCGGCGATCGACGTCCAGAAGTCGTCGCCGAAGTTCGGATCGGCGGCGGTGGAGGACCCGCCGTTGGTGATGTTGCCGAATGCCACCACGTATCGCTGGTCTAGTGCAGGCCAGGCGCGTGTGCTGTGGACACGTGGCCACCTACAGGTCCGTAGAGCAACAAGCTGTCATCGTTTCGCGTGGAGGATCGTCGAACCTTGACCTCGGCTGCAGGCTGGCGGCAGCGGCAACGTCGTTGTGCGGGGGCCTGCTATCCGTACTCATCGTCACGGTTTGCTCTTCTCAGCTTTGGCGGGACCCTCTCGCACCAGTCGCCGCCGGCCGGACCGCTGGCCCAGTAGCCTCCAGGGGAGTGTTGCTGGGATGGGAGTGGCATGGCGACGAATCATGACGACCCGATGCGTGCGATGGGTGAGGCGCAGCCGAAGGTGCTCGTCGTCGGCGCCGGTCCGACCGGCCTGCTGCTTGCCGCGGAGCTCGAGCGGCGCGACGTGCGGTGCTTGTTGATCGACGAGCTCGGTGCCCCCCGAGGTTGGGATCGCGCGACCGTGGTGCACGAACGATCCCTGGAGATCTTCGAAGCTCTGGGGATCGTGGAGCCGCTGATCACCGAAGGCGTCAAGACGCGGGGCGCCAGATTCCACTCCGACGGCGAGATCATCGCCGAGCTGAATCTCGACCTCACTGTCAGCCGATACGGATACCAGCTCGGCGTGTCTGAGGAGGTCACTGAAGCGGTGCTGACCCGGTTCCTGGAGGATCAGGGCGGCCAGGTCACACGCTCGACACGGCTGGTCGCTCTGGAGCCGGAGGGGAACCGGGTAGCGGCGACGCTGGAGCAGGCGGGCACGACTCGGTCGGTGACCGTGGATTGGGTCGTAGGGTGCGACGGGTATCGGAGTACGGTGCGCCGATCGGTGGGAATCGACTACCCCGGCAACGACATCCAGGCTCCGTGGGCCGTCTTCGACGCGACCCTCAACGGCTGGCATGAGGATGACGACATGGTGTCTGTTTACCTGGATGTGCCGCCGGTGATCCTCACCCCGTTGCCTCTCCGACGCTGGCGCGCCTATGTGCGTCCGACGTCTGACACCGGCGATCTCGTTGCGGAAGCCGCGGAGGTGCTCCACCGCTACTCCCCGGAGATCAGGTTCACCGACATCGCGAACCCGAGCCGCTTCCGTTGCCACTCGCGGGTAGCAGCCCGCTACCGATCGGGCCGGGTGCTGCTCGCCGGTGACGCTGCCCACGCCTGCACGCCCGCGGAGGGTCACGGGATGAACACCGGGCTTCAGGATGCGTTCAACCTCGGTTGGAAGCTCGCCTTGGTCTGCCGCGGCGAGGCGGGTGACGGCTTGCTCGACACCTATGAGAGCGAACGACGGCCAGTGGCCGAGCTGGTCATGGCATCCGGCGCGGACACCGAGAGCGGCCAGGCCCTGACCGACCCTGACGAGCGAGCTGCCCGCGACGCGGCGCTGCGCCGTCTCCTCGCCGATCCGGAGCTCGCCCATCACGAGGCAGCAGCCGATTCGGAGATCGATCGCTCATACCCCCGATCGCGGGCGGTTGTCGGTGATGAGACGGCAAGTGTCAAGCCGGGAGTGCTGTTGCCGGACACCGAGCCGGTGCACCCGGTCGACGGCGAACCGCGACCACTGCACGAGTTGGCCCATCACCTTGGTCACACACTCTTCGTCCTCGGTGGCCCACAAGCCAACCCGGCCCAGGTCGCGGCGCTCGTCACGAAGTTCGCGACACGCTCCTGGGCGATCGTCGACGCAGTCGTGGGTCTCAGCACAACTCCCGGCGGCGCACAGCCGACGGGAACGCTGCCCCTGTCGGTGGCCGCGCAACTCGATATCACCGGCGTAACCGTGCTCGCGGTACGCCCCGACCGCTACATCGGCTTGCGGGACGACAGTGGCAACGGACAACTCGTGGACGGGTACTTCGGCAACCTCGTCACGTAACTCACGCCCGGCCGCCGGTCACAGGCTCAACCAGAGGCCGCTGCCCCTGTTCCGGACCATTCACCACCAGTCACAAGTTCGTGATCACGCTCGGGATGTCCGTTGGATCAGGCCCGCAGGTCAACGAGATCTTCGAACACAAGCGCGACGACCGCGTCGAGAACTGGGTCGAGACTGAGTCAAAGTGGTCCTCACCCCTGGCGAAGGGCTAGCTTCGTCACATGGACCGAGCTGGGGTCCTTCTGCAGACGCCGATCTTCCGTGATCTGACCCGACGCGACGTCGAGGAGATCGTGCCCCATCTCGGTGACCGGCGGTACGACTCGGGGCAGACGGTGTGGATGGAGGGTGATTCCGCGGACGCGCTGTACGTCTTGGCAGTGGGCACGCTGAAGTCGCACCGGCTGAGCCGCGACGGTGGTGACGTCATACTCAACTTCGACGCGGCTATCGACATCGTCGGCCAGATCGGCCTGTTCCACCCGAGCAGGAAGCGTCAGGTCAACGTGACAGCGGTGACGTCGAGCCGCTGTCTGGTGTTACGCCGCCGGCTGCTGGTGGACTTCCTGAGCCGACATCCGATAGCGATGGAGCGGCTGCTCGAGGACATCGCGAGCATGACGGTCCAGGCGGCGTACTCCTTCACCGGGATGGCCTTCGACGACATCCGGCGCCGGGCGGCGCGGACGTTGTTGGCGCTCGCCGAAGAGTTCGGCGAGTCGGTGCCCGACGGCGTGCGGATCCGGCTCGAGTTGTCCCAACGCACCCTGGCGGCGCTGGTGGCGGCGTCGCGGGAGAACGTCAACCGTGCTCTCGCGCCGCTGGTCGCCGACGGGATGATCAGCCAGCATGGCCGGCACTTCGTCGTGCACGATCTTGCCGCCCTGGCCGCAGCGACGGACGGCCTGTGACGCGCAGCACTGCTCTTGGCCGGTGTGGCGGCGCAGTCTTGCGACTATGAACCAGCTACCGAATCTTCTGTCGCCGTCAGCCGCGGGTCTCGACCTGGGGCCGCTGCGCGGCCGCTTCAGCGGCCAGATCCTCACCGCCGAGGACGGGACGGCGTACGACGTCGCACGGATGGCCTTCAACGGCATGTTCGACCGCCGGCCGGCGGTGCTCGCCCGGGCGACGTGCACCGCCGACGTGGTGATCGCGCTCGAGTTTGCCCGAGCCGGCGACTTGGCTGTCGCAGTGCGCGGCGGTGGCCACTCGGTCGCTGGCTACTCCACGATCGAGGGCGGGCTGCTCTTGGACCTGGGGCCGATGAAGGCCATTGACGTCGATCCGGAGGCACGGGTGGCTCGGGTGCAGCCTGGAGTGGTCTGGGGTGAGCTGGATCGGGCGACCCAGGCGTACGGGCTGGCCACCACCGGCGGACGGATGACGACCACAGGCGTCGCCGGCTTCGCCCTCGGGAGCGGCAGCGGCTGGCTGGAGCGGCTGTACGGATCGGCGTGTGACAATCTGCTCGCCGCGGAGGTCGTGACCGCTTCCGGGACCGTGGTCACGGTCAGCGAGTCCGAGCATCCGGACCTGCTGTGGGGTCTGCGCGGCGGCGGCGGCAACTTCGGCATCGTCACCGAGTTCACGTTCCTGCTGCACCCGGTCGGACCCGAGGCTTACGGCGGACTGCTCATGTTCCCGCGCCACCAGGCTCCGGAGGTGCTGCGCCACGTGCGTGACTTCCTCAACGATGCGCCGCGGGAGGTCTGCGGCGGCATGCTGTGCATGTACGCCCCGCCGGCGCCGTTCGTCCCCGCCGAGCTGCAAGGCGCCCCCGTGGTGACTGTGCTCGCGGGCTACTGGGGCGGCGTCGAGGATGGGAAGAAGGCTCTAGCGCCGCTGAAGCAGCTCGCACCGGCCGTCGACCTGATGGGTCTGACGACGTACCTGGACTTTCAGGCGATCACCGACCCAGGCAACCCGCCCGGTCGGCGCAACTACTGGCGCTCAGAGCTGCTGCCGGAAGCGCCCGACGAGTTGCTGGACGCCTTCATCGCCTGCGCAGCCGAGACGACGTCACCGGCGAGCACGCTCATCCTCGGCCGCCTCGGCGGCGCCTTCAGCGACGTTCCGGACGACGCGACCGCGCTCGGCGGGCGGGCGGCCGAGTGGTTGTTCCACTGCTACGCCGTCTGGACCGAGCGGAACGACGCCCGGCACATCGCGTGGGCGCGAGCCACCGAAAAAGCGCTGCAACCCTGGACCATGCCCGGGATGGCCCTCAACTTCATGAACGACGTCGATGACGCGCGGATCCGCGCAACATTCGGATCACAGAAGTACCAGAGGCTGGTCGACCTCAAACGTCGCTGGGACCCGACCAACATGTTCGCGATCAACCAGAACATCCGTCCGGACGCTCCCCCCACGGGCGGGGTAACCTGAGCCACAAGCGGTCGGGCTGATCGACTGGGACTATCTACACCCCGCATCACGGCTGGACGATGTCGCCTACGCCATGCACTGGCTCGGGCCGCTGCGCCGCGACGAGTTCGTGCGCGACTGGCAGCATTCACCGATCCGAAAAGCGCTTGCCGGAGCCGAGCACGACGGATACGACGTCCATCCGCACCTCGTCGACCAAGCCCGCGGCGAGGAACTGGCCGCCGGTGCCGATCTTGAGGGAACCCGACTTCCGTCGCCCGGACCGACTCGAGCGGAGCGCTGTCGACGACCGGTGCCCTACGGGCCTTTTCATCTGCGCCTGCGGATCGTGCCCAAAGGAGCTCGGCTCCGCCGCCCCGTTCAGGGCATCGTCAGTGCCGGGGTGAGCGCGCGTCACGTCCGCTCAGACGTTCCACTGCTGGTTGCTGTTGCCGCTCCAGGACCACTGGATGATCGCGGCGCCGGGATCGTGGGACGCCCCGGCCACGTCCAGTACCAGGCCGCTGTGCGCGGCGACGATCCGTACGAATCCGTCGCCCACCGACTCGACACGGAACCGCTGGTTGCTCCCTCCGTGCCACGGCCACTGCCCCACGGGAGCGCCGAGGTCAGATGTTGCCCCCGCGACGTCGAGCACCAGGCCGCTGTGCTGGGCCACGAATCGAACCGTGCCGTCACCCTGGTCCTCCATGGAGAAGTTCTGGTTCGGGGTGCCACCCGACGGCCACTGGATGAGCGCAGCGCCTGGGTCGGTCACCGCTCCGGCGACGTCGAGGACGAGGCCGCTGTGGCGTGCGTGAATGGCACCGGGCCCAGTCGAGACGTTGCGGAACTGGAGCTCGTACTTGGCGAAGTCCCGGCTGCGACCGAACTCGGTGCTCTCGCGGTTGTTCCTACGACAGAGGAGTGGTCCGGTGTCGACATAGCGCGTAGCCGGGTCTTAGGGGGTGCTCGCAGACGATCCCTCAGCGGAACGTCGGCTGATCCAGCGAGCGAAGGCGTCCACAAGGCGAAGCGGGCTGGTCCTGGGAGCCGGCGACATCATGCCCCGCTGGTACGACGAGAACGAAGCACCGACGCGACGCCGCCCGGCGACATCGTCTTGAGAGCCTCGGGGAGGCTGTGCCGAGCAGGCCATGCCCGTTCCGCCGTCTTGACGAGTTCCGCCGCTAGCAGCCGAAGTTTGATGTTCTGATCTTGGGACTGTCGGACAAGGACTTTGAAAGCATCGTCGCTGGAGCACCCGAGACTGGCAATGATGATGCCCTTTGCCTGGTCGATGGAGGCGCGAGACTGCAACGCCACCTCGAGCTGCGCGGCCAGGATCGTTGCCCGGCGGTACCGGTCGAGGTTCGCGAGAATGATCGCGACGAAGCTGGCGAAGGTCCTGGCGATCCGATCGCTGTTCTCGCTGAAGGCTTGCCCGGTGGAGCTGTAGATGTTCAAGGCGCCCAGCGCGTGATCTCCGGTGGAGAAGCCGACCGACAGTGTGTGGGTGACCCCTTGCTGCTGGGCGGCGTCACGGAATTGCGCGTAGGGCTGGTGAGGGCCGGCGATGGTCAAGGCGATGGTTTCGCCGTGGCGTGCGGCGTCGAGGCAGGGACCGGTCTCGAGCTCGTACTGCTGTCGGTCGAGCCGGAGCGCTAGCGGGCCGGTGGACGCGGGCGTGGATGCTCCCGTGTCATCGACCAGGGTCAAAGACACGTCCGGGGTCTCAGTCATGACCTCCTTGGCGAGGTTGATCAACTTGTCGAGGGTGTTGGCGAGGGGCCGGTCGGCGTAGACGAGCTGGCTCAGCGACGCGTAGGCGGCCGCTTCCTTCGACGGAGTCGGTGGCTCAGCGCTGGTTTCCAGGCCGTGATTGTTTTTCATGGCGGTTGCCGCCCGAGGATGGTGCGTGGACCAGCTTTGTGGCTCGGCTGCGCTGGTTGGCTCATCGTGGCCGATCTGAAAGAGCACATGTGCGGAAGTCATGGAGTCGGCACCGCCGCGAACGCAACCTGCGTCATCCAGGCGAGTGCCGACTGGTTGCGCACAAAGGTGGCGGCTTCGCGCCAGGTCGTGGCGTAGGCGCGGACCATGGCCTCCTCGGCGTCGGCGGTCGACCCGGTGCGTCGACTGAGCAGGGAGTAGACCCATGGGCTGGTCAGCCGGTAGAAGCGTGCGAAGGCGTCCTCGTCATGCCGACCGGAGGCGACGAGCAGCTCTTCGAGCAGCCTGGCGTCGCCGAAGGTGCCGTCGTGGCACCGATCCGTGGTGGCCTCGCTCCCTGGACCGGGGGTGGCCAGGACGTTAGCGGACATGGGAGAACCCGCTCTCGAGGGTGGGACCGGTCAGGTGGGGAAGCGCGAGCAGATCGAGGTCTGAGAGGCCGCGATCGCCGCTGATGCGCTCGGCGATCAGCCGCAGCCGCTGGTTGAGGGCGGCGGCCGCTCGCTTGATCACCCCGAAGGCTTGATCGGCGGTGATCTGGTAGCGCTCCATCAGGATGCCCTGGGCCTGGGCGACGACTCCGCGGGTGTCGGCGGCCTGTTGCAGCTGTTCCCGTTCCACCGCGACGGGGATCGCGATCGCGGCCTGCTCGGCGAACACGAGACCAGTGGCGACCGCGTCGGGGTGGAAGAAAGACGGACGCCCGGAGTAGAGGGTCACCGCTCCGAAGGGTTCGCCGTCGACCAGGGGCAGCGACAGGACCGATCGGTAGCCGAGGTCGGCCGCTTGCGGAGACCAGAACCGCCACCGGCTGTCGATCCGAAGCTCAGCCGAGACGGCAGGTTTGCCCGCTCTGATCGCGCAGAAGCCGGGACCTTCGTGATGATCGATTTGGAGCGCGTCGGCCCGTCTCGTACGCGACCCGGACGTGGCCGTCGAGACGGCGCCGCCAGCCGCGGCGAGCAAGATGCCGGCTCCATCCGCGCCCAGCGTCCGTCGGGCCAGCCCCACGACGCTGTCCAACGTCTCGGCGACACTCGTGGGGGCGAACAGCTCGCGCGCACCCTCGACAACTCCGGCGAACCGTGACGCGGCCGGCCGGGCCGGGCCGGCGGCTTCCAGCTGGATGTCGGACTGGACCACAGTTTCGATCGTCATAGTGCTTCCTGACTGACTAGTGGGTCGCGTGTCTACACCTCGGAGTATAGGGTCAAACTTATGCATTGTGACAACCCGTTGCATAAGTTCGGTCCAACCTGGGTCGGATGGGCGAAACCTGTCCGGATTGTCCGGCTGCGACCTGCACACTTGGCGGCGTGAGCGCCCCGTACGGTCCCCGCGATGACGCGTCGGATCAGACGGACCCGGGAGTCTCGACCGAGAACCTGACCATCCAGCAGGTCTCGCAACTGCTGAGCGTGCCGGCCCCCACCATCCGCTCGTGGGAGCGGCGCTACGGTGTGCCGCTCGCCGACCGCAGCAGCGGCGGCCATCGGCGGTACGCCGACGCCCAGATCGACCAACTCCGGCGGATGCGCGACCTGATCGCCCAGGGGCGGCGACCGATCGAGGCGGCCGCGCTGGTGGCGGCCGGCAACCCCACCTCGCCCGGCTCCTTGGTCGAGGCGTTCCTGGACGCCGCGGCCGGGTTGGCCGCGGACCGCATCGCGCGAACTCTGGACGTCTCCCGAGACGCCCTCGGACTCGACCGCACGGTGGACGAGGTGCTGCTGCCGGCCGTACGCGAGATCGGTGAACGGTGGCACGCCGGGCTGATGGACGTCTCCCACGAGCACCTCGCAAGCAACACGGCCCAGGCCTGGCTGTCTGCCGTGCAGCCGGTGACCCCACTGCGGCCGCACTCGACGGTCGTCCTGACCTGCGGACCGAACGACCACCACACCCTGGCGTTGGCGGCCCTCGGCGCGCAGCTCGGCCAGCGTCGCTGGGACTGCCGGATGCTGGGTGCGCGTACCCCAGCCCAATCCCTGGCCCGCGCCGTCACCGAGACGGACGCGATGGCGGTCGTCCTGGTCTGTCAAGTCACCGCCGGCCGCCGAGCCGCTGTCGAGTCCCTCCGCTCGCCTGAACTGCGCCACCGGCAGCTCTTCTACGCCGGTGGCGCGTTCGATTCCAGCCGCGCGCGCGAGGACGTGCCCGGGCACTACCTGGGCACCAACCTGACCCAGGCGACCAACCTGATCACCGCCACCCTCGCGGCGGCATTGTCCTGAACCGTCGCCTGAGCGGGAGTTCGCTCGCCTGGTCACGACCCTCCCAGCTCCCAGCCAGGCGACCACAAAGCAGCGGCCACGTTTCTGCCTCCATCCGGTCGGAGCCGGCTGTGCGCCGCAGCCCCGGCACGTTGGAGTCGTGAAATATGAGCGACCGGCTCTGTGAACGCCGAGGTCGCAGAATGAACTTCCATGGAGACCCGTCCTGTCCGGCATTGCACCTAGTCATGGCAAGAATCGATAGCCAGTGATGGAGGGTGGTGGAGAGCGCAGAGCAACCTGAGATGCCCTCTCAAGGCGGTAGCGCAGCGATTGATCGAGCGGACTCAATCGGTCTCCCGGCTATTGTCAGCTTCGTGCGTCCGACGGTCGTTCGGCGCTACGCTGCTTGCCTTGGTCGACTGCTTGCGCGGACTGTTCGAATTACTTGCGGCGCGGAGGTTGCCGGCGGGGCAAAGTGGGGGCATCCCAACCGACCCGCCACGGATCCGGCAGGACGTGAGGGGATCGGCGAGAGCGCGAATCAGGCGATTCAAGGCTCGCTACGGGCCCATGGCATGGAAGAGGTCAGGGGTTCGAATCCCCTTAGCTCCACCCTGAATTGCCTTGGTCGGCGCTTGTTGATCTTGAACAACGTTCACTTCGAAGACTTGACTGTCAACCGAGGGTCTTGAGGGTCCACGTGCCGTTCGCGGCTTGGAAACGCCACCTTGACCTGCTGCGTCACAAGTGTGCGGCCGGATCAGGGGACTTGTTTCTCCTTCTCAGGGGCAAATGGACCACGATGCAGCAACCCTCAAGCACCGCCGTACCGCAAGGCGGCGGACGAGGCTCCACGAGCGTCCGCAATGAACGACCGTCGTGCGGAGCACGCAAGAGGACCGTTCAGCGGGCACCGGTTGACCAGGCGTTGGTGTGTCACATGCTGCGCTCAGCCACTGTCTTGCAGGAATGAGGCTGACCCGCAGGTGGCCGCATGAATCGCCCCTAGTTGAGGTGACTGGAGTGAGTTCGTCCAGCGAGTCAGATCAGCGGGCGTGAAGTTCGAACGGACGCGGCGACGTCGCGGATAGCCCGGCTGGCGATGGCGGAGTCGGCTTCCTGGTCCACCAGGGATGCGTGCGTGGCGTGAGCGACCCGGTGGAGACTGTTGGTCGACAGCCCGGCCATCTGCTGCTGCGCCGCCTGCCAGTCCGTGGCATTCCCGGTATCGGCGGTGAGGACGATGAGCGGTTTTCCGTCGAGATTGGTCAGCGACGCTGCCTGCTGCACCGACGCCGATCCCTCGAGGACCTCTACGAGGTAGCTGCGCAGATAGCGGGCGGTGGAGGAGTTGGCGCGGGCCTCGTCCCGAGCGCGGGGCGGAAGTGTGTCGGAGGAGGCCGACGCGAGCAGGCGGCCGGCTCCGAGGTGAGCCACCGCGGGCACCACAGCGGCGACGCGACCGAGGGCGCCGGTCGATGCGGTGTCGGCCGACGGTTCGGGGCCGGGCTTGGGTGCGGTGGAGTCCAGCAGCACCAAGCCGGCTACCTGGTCGGGATAGCGGGCAGCGAAGGTCTGGACGTAGAGGCCGCCGAAGGAGTGCCCTGCGAGAACGTAGGGCCCGGGCACGTGGGCACGGTCAAGCAACGTATGCAGGTCGGTGGCGATTTGTGCAGCGTCTTGCGGGCCGGCGGCGGCGTCGCTCCATCCGCGACCGGCGCGGTCGTACACGCAGACTCTGCTGTCTTGGGCCACCGCGGGTACGAGCCACGCCAGGTCAGACGATGCGCCGCCCAGACCCGGCTCCAAGACGACTGTGGGGCTGCCCGACCCGGTGCAGTGGAGGTGCAGCCGGTGGCCGCCGACGTCGACGAGCTGGCCGGGAGCCGGGTAGGCCTTGGCGTCGAGGGACTCCCGCACGGTCTCGAAGCCGCCGCCGACCGCGGCCACCGTCAACGCGGCCAGGATTGGGTACAGCAGCCACCGGGCACCTCGACTACGCAGCCGGCGCCTTACTCGCAGGACCATCCAGACGACGATGCCCAATAGGGCCGGCGGCCACACCCAGCCGAGCGCCGCGTGCACGGCCGCCGACCCGCTGATTGAAGCCACACCCATCACCGCCGTCAGAACGGCCGGCGCTGCGGCCCATCGTTGTGGCTGATCGGTGAACCGCACCGAGAGTACGGCCAGCATTGCCCAGCCGAGGGCGAACCCGCACAGGACCGCGCCGGTGAGGTCGCTCTCCTCTGCCGGAATGAACGGGGCGGCGACCAGCATGGCAGCGGCGAGGATTCCGGTGGCCAACGAGCCGGCCACGATCCAACCGATGTGTCCCCTCGGCCCGGGACCGGGAGTCCCCGTATGGGCAGGCGCCGTGCCGGACTCTTGCCTCATGCGGGGCAGGGTGGACGGGCTATCGGGTGTTGGCGGGGCGGCGGTGCTGGTCATGGCTACCTTCTGGTGGGGTGAGAAGGCGCCCTGATCCGGCGCCTGCGAATACTGGAGGTCTACTTGCGGTCGACCAGGAGCTGGTCGCCGAGGTCGCTGCCGTCGTTGGCGATGTCGGACAAGACGATGACGGCCCTGTGTCCGGTGCGGTCGAGGCTGAGGTAGGACGCGTAGCCACTGGTCTGCCCGGCGTGATGGGTGATGGTCTGACCGGTCTGCCAGGTGGAGGTGTGCCAAAAGGTCCCGATGCGGCTGTTCGACTGGTCGGTGGCCGTGGTGGGCTCCAGCGCGGCCATCCCGGGAGCGGTCCCATCGAGCAGTGCGGTGGCGAGCTTCGCGAGGTCCCTGGTGGTGGAGACCGCGGCGCCGCCGGGGGCGTAGGCATCCATCACCCAGGGCTGGGTCGGGAGGCCGGATTCCGACCGGCCGCCGGCGACGCGTGCGTGCCCGACCTGGATGGCGGTGTCGGACATGCCGAGTGGCTCGAACAGCCGGGTGCGCATCAGGTCGGGGTAGCTCAGGTGGGCTGCTGCGGCGACGGCCTGGCCGGCGATGGCCGACCCCAGGGTGGAGTACGTGTAGCGGCCACGGCCCTGCAGCGTCTGTGCCCGCGTGTCCTCGATCATCTGCGCGCTGTCGGCGGTGAAGAAGTTCCTGCCCAGCGGCGCTGCCCAGGCGGCGTGGCGCAGGGTTGCGGCGCCGAATTCGGCGTACCCGGCCGTGTGGGTGACGAGCTCCTGCAACGTGGCGGTGCCGGCCGCTGAGCCGTCCAGCTGCGGAAGGTAGGTGGCGACCGGGGCATCCATGCGGACCTCTCCGCGGCGCACGGCATCGGCGATGACCAGGCCGGTCATCGCCTTGGTCATCGAGCCGACTTCCATCGGGGTGGTCTCGTCAGCGCCGATCCCGGCCAGCCGCACCGGCTGGGTCGCCTCCAGGTCGATCTCGGCGACCGCGACGGCGTGACTACTGGCCAGCATGCCCATCTGCGCTTGGCGGTCGATGTGGGCCAGGACCGTGGGGTCGCCGTTGCGTTCGACCGCCAACTCCGGGGACAACACGAAGGACACGACAGCGACGGTCACCGTGCCGATGAGCACCGTCACGACAAGACGACGCGATACGAGGTAGCTCCCGGCCAGGACGACGAGCATGAGCAGCGCCTTCCAGCTGTCGTCGGCGTATCGGCCGTACCGGTCGCCGCTGATCGACGCCAGCACCAGAATCGTGGGGATCGCGACCAGGACCGCGGCGACCAGCAGCTTTCCCGGCCAGCTGTGGGCGAACGAGGCCGTGTCACGAACCAGCAGCGACCGCAGGGACCGGCGCCGAAGCAGGACCTGGAACGCTGCCAGCAACAGCACCCCCAACAGCACGACACCAAGGAGTTCCAGCTCCAGCAGGAAGCTGAGCACGAGCCAGAGGGCGATGAAGCCGATTCCGACGACCACCTCCATCTTGCGGCGGCCGCCGGGAGCGGGGCCATCGGACGGCGGTGACCGATCCGACGATGACGATGGGGGCGTGTCGCGGAGGAGGTTCAGCGTGGGAGACATGAGGTGCACCTTTGGGCGTAGTAGGAGCTGACGAGTTCGCCGATGTCGGCGGGCGCCTTCGCCGGAGTGCCGGCGTCGTAGGGTGGTTGGGGGTCGTACTCGAGGGTCAGCTGCACCGTCTGGGCGACGGCCGGACCGTGGCTGAGGCCGATCAGGGTCAACGCCAGGTCGATCCCGGCTGAGCCGCCGGCCGAGGTCAAGACCTTTCCGGCCCGGACGACTCGCTCGTCGCTGTACGTGACGCCGGCGTCAGTCAGCCGTTGCGCGGAGGCCCAATGGGTGGCGGCCGTGGCGCCGTCGAGAGCACCGGCGGCGGCGAGGTAGCTGGACCCGGTGCCGACGCTGAGAGTCCAGATCGTCGTGGGGTGCACGACACGGAGCCACTCGACCAGCGCGGGGTCCGGCTCGCACGAGCAGTCGCTGCCCGGTACGACCAGCACGTCGGTAGATGTGACGTCACTGAGGTTCGCGTTTGCCTGTAGGGCACACAATCCCGTGTCGTCGACCACGGAGCCGGCCCGGGCGGCCACGAACACACTGCGGGTGCCGGGTGCGGCAGCCAGAACTTGAAAGGTCCCGACCACGTCGAGTGCGCTGAACCGGGGGTACAGCAGGTAGACGACCTTCATGTCTTCAGCGTGGGGCCGGAGTGCGCCACCCACCAGGACACGTTGTTGACGATGTCGGCCACCGTCTCCCAGGCGTACCGTCCAGACATGGACAGCCGATGACCGGATCGACGAACCAACGCGAGAACGAGCCGGCTCTCGACGATCTGCCCGTCGAGCGGGGCGTGGTCATCGTGACCTTCAACGACGGTCAGATCCTCGACGTGACCGGGCCGCTCGAAGTCTTCTCCAGCGCATCCCGGTTCCTGCCCGCCGTCCGGTATCGCACCCAGGTCGTGACCATCAAGGGCGGCCCGGTGCGCGCCAACTGCGGACTGGAGTTCGCCTCGTCCGCTATCGGTGACGTCACCGGTCCCGTCGACACCCTGGTGGTGGCCGGGGGCTCCGGTATGGACAGTGCTGTCGACGACCGTGAGCTGCTTGCCCAGATCAGGCGGCTGTCGGTTGACGCGCGGCGGGTCACCTCGGTCTGCTCCGGCGCATTCCTGCTCGCGGCAGCCGGCCTGCTCCAGGGGCGGCGGGCGACCACCCACTGGGCAGACTGCCGCCAACTGGATGCCACCTACGCCGAGGTTACGGTGGAACCCGACGCCATCTACGTCCACGACGGCAACGTATGGACCTCCGCCGGCGTCACCGCCGGCATAGATCTGGCCCTCGCGCTGGTCGCCGACGACCACGGACACGAAGCCGCGGCCACCGTCGCGCGCCAGCTGGTCGTCTACCTGCAACGCTCCGGCGGCCAGGCGCAGTTCTCCGCCCTGCTGGCCGGGCAAGCCGCCGACACCGAACCGGTGCGTGACCTCCTGTCCTGGCTACGCGACCACCTCACCGACGACCTCTCCGTGCCGGCCCTCGCCCGACAGATCAACCTCTCCGAACGACAATTCACCCGCGTCTTCAAGGCCGAAGTGGGTGCCACCGCGGCAGACCACGTCGAAGCCGTCCGGCTCGACTCCGCATGCCGGCTGCTGGAAACCACCAACAGAACCATCGAGCAGATCGCCAGAACCTGCGGCTTCGGAACACCCGAGACCATGAACCGAACCTTCCGGCGACGGCTCAACACGACTCCAGGCGACCACCGCCACCACTTCCGGAAAACCACCCTCTAGAACGACCGGCTTCTTCCATGACAGCGTGAATGTCACTGACGTATTGCGGGTGAATTGCCGCCAGCGGTGCCAGGACTGGCTGCCTCAAGGTCCGCTCCAGTTCTGAGAATCCGTCGCCGAAAGGGCCCCGATCGGATCAGGGAAGTGTCCGTTTGACGAACCTTTGCGACTCAGATGCTGGAACTCATTGATCGAACGGGTTCGGACCTTGCAGCAGGGCGGTGCCGCACCATCGGCTGATCAGGCGGGGAGGGCCTGGGCCAGTGCCTTCTGCACGGCGGGTGCGGGTTCGGGTCCCTTCGTGCCGGGCAGCGGGATGTCGCTGTTGACGAGGACGATGATCGTGGTGTCGATGTCGTAGTTGTGCATGACTGCGGTGGTGTAGCCGGGGATCTGTCCGTCGTGCCCCCACCAACCGCCCATGTCGCCGATCCCGAAGCCGTAGCCGGCTGTGGCCGTGTTCGGGGCGATGGTCCGGTTGATCGAATCTCGTCGCATCTGCTGGGTCTTGGGCTCGAGGATGCCCTCGCCGGTGAAGAGAGCATGGGCCCAGGTATTGAGGTCATCGAGGGTGGAGACGACCTCGCCGGCGGTGAAGGCCTCGGACGGGTTCCAATCAGTTGCGTCGGCGGTGGCCCCGTTGTCCTGGCCCTGCTCGGTCAGACCTCGGAGGTGGGGATCGGCAATGGCGTTGGACGAGCCGGGAAAGGTGGTGTCGCTCATGCCGAGCGGGCCGAAGAGCCGCTCCTGGAAGACGTCGGCGATCGGTTTACCGGTGACCTGCTCGATCACCATGCCAAGGAGCACGTAGTTCGTGTTCGAGTACTGCCACCCCGCGCCCGGGGCGAACTTGGCCGGCTGGCCGTGCTCGAAGGCGATCAGCTCCTTGGGGGCCCACACTTTCAGCGGGTCGGCGAACAGCTGCTGTTTGAAGGTATCTGAGGTGGTGTACGGCTCGATCCCCGAGGTCATCTCGGCCAGCTGCTGGATCGTCGCCGTGTCGCCGTTGGGCATCCCGGGGACGTACTTGCCGATCGGGTCGCTCAGGTCGAGTTTCCCCTCCTGGGCCAGCTGGAGGATGACAGTCGCCGTCATGGTTTTGGTCAAGCTGCCCACCCGGGTGTGGTCCGTCGGGGTGGGCGCGCCCTCGAGGCCTTCACCGGTGGTGCCGGAGGTGCCGATCCAGGTGCCCTGCGGCGAGCGGACGAGCGCGATGACACCAGGGAAGCCGCCGGTGGCGCGTGTCTCGTCGAGGACCTGCTGGAAGGACGTGCGGGTGGTGTCGGTGAACCCCTCCGCGGCGGTGGTGCCCGGTGTCATATCGGCGGTCGTGGTCGACCCGCAGGCGGCGCCCAGGGCCAGGATGGGCGCGACGATGGCGGCAAGAGCCCGCCGCCTCCGCCGCAGTCGGGGGGCGGGGTGTGATTGTTCGGATTGGGCCATGGTTCGGTTCCCTCGCATCGGGAGTGGGCGCCAGTTCGTGCCGGCGGTGGGTGCCGGGATAGTCCGGCGGTCGGGACGGGATCGCTTGCTGGCGGTCACGACGTGAGGTGCTCGGTGAAGAAGCTGAAGACGCCGGTGGAGGCCGATCGGCCTGGTGGGTGCGCGTTGGGGGCTCGACGGGCATCGGCCCGTCGACCTAGAGGGGGAGTGTGTGGCGGAGCACTCCGGTGCCCTCGGCCCGTCCGGCCAGGATGGTGACGAAGTCGAGGGTGTCGATGCAGATAACCTCACCGCCCTCGCCCGCGGTATAGGCGCCGCCGGCAGGCCCGGTCAGCTCGAGAACGAACAGTTCGCCATGGGTCGCCGCCCACTCAGCGACCAGGTCGGCAACGATGCGACCGTCGTGCGCGTGATCGAGATCCATCGGGTGACCGGTGGCGGCGGCGATGTCCATGCGGTGGGCCCAGACGTCGCGAGTGAAGCCGATGTCGAACAGGTAGGCGAGCGGCTGGCGGCCGACCGGTGCCGGCAGGTTCAGCAGGGGCAGGCGGGCGATCAGCCGCGGCATCTTGGTGCGGGCGGCCCGGGCCTTCTCGGCGTTGGTCTCCCACTCGGCTTTGAGTTCGTCGGTGGTGAGCCCTGCCCGCTCCCGCACCTGGATCTCGTTCATACCGTCCCACCAGTACTGAGCACCGATCTCGGTCACCACGGGCTTGCCGGCGCGGACCTGGCGGAGGAACTCGCGGGGCGAGATCTGTGCCGCGGCAGCGCCGACGACGTGGGCCGCCATCGCCCGCACGTCCCAGAGGTCACAGGCGGTCGGCTTGGTCCAGTCCTCGGCGTCGAGGCTGCGGAGCTGCTCGGCGAACTTACGGTTCTCGACAGCGGCGATCGCCATCGCCTCGTCGTGGGTGATCCGGTCGATCGTGGTCACATCGATCGTGGCGTTCGTCATCATGTGTTGGCCTTTCGGGATCGGGTTACGTCGGACTCGGGATGCCGGTCGAGGTCGGTGAGGTACCTCTCGACCGCACGCCGGGACAAACGCACCCAGCGGTCGCCGCCGGGGTCGTTCGCGACCTGCTGATGGCTGAGGCCGGCGACGATGGCGGTGAACAGATCGATGTCATCGGGGTTGCTGGCGCCGGCGGCAATGATGCGATCGCTGGCCAGCTCGTAGAAGGCTTGAGCGATCGCGTACGACTCAGGCGACGGCTCAAAACCGGGCACGGGTCGCTGGAACAGGAGCTGGTGGCGGACGGGGTCCTCGGTCGAGAAGCGGATGCAGGCCTCGACCAGCTCGATGAGTGCCTCGATTGGGTCGTCGCGGTCGGGCAGCGCCGCTGCCAGCGTGAGGAGCTGGCGATTGCCATCGGCGAACATCGCGTCGTAGAGCGCCAGCTTCGAGTCGAAGTACGCGTACAGCGACGGCTGGCGGAGATCGACCTGTGCGGCCAGGTCGCGCAGCGAAATCGCAGCCAGGCCGTCACGCCGGGCCAGCTTCCACGCCTCGTCGACGATCGTCGATCGCTTGGCCAAATGGCGCGTACGGCGCCGGTCGGTGGTGGGGCTGCTCGTCATAGGTCTTTTCACTCGCTCAATGATCGGTTATCTATCAACGATAGGTTATCGATCACTGATAAGCAACCGTTTGTCAAGACCGACGAGCCCGTCCTCACCGCGGTCTGAGTCGGCGATTCTCAGGTGGGATGATCGACAACGAGCACGACGTTGCCGACCTTCCGGCCTGTCTCGACGTAACGGTAGGCCTCGACGATCTGGGCCAACGGGTACGTCCGGTCGACCAGTGGCGTGAACGCTCCGGACTCGACCAGGCCCCGCAGATACTGCATCATCTCTTGGTCGTGCGTCGGGATCGGGAACAGGACCCGTTGCCCCCGCTGGATCGGTGCGACCAGAGCCCGGAACGGGTTCTGGGCGTAGCGACCGAGCTCGGACGAAATGTAGATGCCGGCCGGCTTGAGGATCGGCCGGCACTGCGTGAAGGAGCTCTTGCCGACCGCGTCCAGGACCACGTCGTATTTCTGGTGGTCCTGGGTGAAGTCCTCGCTGGTGTAGTCGATGACCCGATCCGCGCCGAGACCCAGGATCAGGTCCAGGTTCTCCGGGCCGCAGACGGCCGTCACGGTCACCCCGATGCTCTTCAACAGCTGCACCGCCGCCGAGCCGATCGCTCCGGTCGCGCCGTAGACCAGGACGTCGTGCCCGCTGGTGATCTTCGCGCCCCTGATCTGAGCGAGGGCGTAATGCCCGCCCTCTGTGCTTGGTGCGGCCTCGACGTACGACACGTTCGCCGCCATGGTCGTCACCGAGCTGTCCTCCGGGACGGCCAGGAACTGGGCATGCGCGCCGAACGGTCCCTCGCAGTACCCAAATACCCGGTCGCCGACTGAGAAGGCCGTGACGTCGCGGCCGACCGCCTCGAGCACTCCGGCGTACTCGTTGCCGAGAACCGTTGCCCGCGGCCGGCGGAGCCCGGTGAACAACCTCATGAAGAAGGGCTTCGCGGCCCGGCACGCGCAGTCAGTCCGGTTCACCGTCGTCGCCCGGACCTGAACCAGGACATCGCGGGGTCCGAGGGTGGGCTTCGCCACCTCGGTGATCCGGACGACCTCCGGTGGGCCGTACTCCGTCTGGACGGCGGCCTGCATACTCGCACCGTAGCGACGATCGGCCGAGGACCGGTGGCCGCCCCTTAGCCCTGGCGTCCGGTAAGTAGTAGCTTACGGTTCGTGACGGCTTACCCATCAGATGCGTGGGCACTGCTCGGGGACGCCAGCCGCCGGGCGATCATCGAACGGCTGTCGCACAGCCCGTGCAACGTCGCGGAGCTTGCCGAGGACATGCCGATCAGCCGACCGGCGGTGAGCCAGCACCTGAAGCTGCTGCGGGAAGCGGGGATCGTGCGCGACGAACCCCGCGGGCGGCAGAGGGTCTACAGCATCGACGCGGCCCGCCTGAACCGGTACCGCCGGCAGCTGGACCAGTTCTGGGCTGAGGCGCTCGGCAACCTGACGGACGTGGACGACACACAAGAGAGGGACGTCAGATGACGGTGCAGTCAGACGGAACCGTTCGACACGAGGTGGTGGTCGATCTACCCCCGGAGCAGGCGTTCTGGACGTTCGCCGAGCTGGACAAGATCAAGCCCCGCGAGCACAACATGCTCTCCGTCCCCATCGCCGAGACCGTCCTCGAGCAGCACGCTGGAGGCAACCTCTACGACCGTGGTGTCGACGGCACCATCTGCCGCTGGGGACGAGTCCTGACCTTCGACCCGCCCCGCACCATCGCCTTCTACTGGGACATCGGACCTGACTGGCAGGTCACCTCAGACCTGAGCACTGCCAGCGAGGTTGAGATCACCTTCGCCGCCGAGGGCGATACCTGCACGCGCGTCACCCTGGTGCACCGTCATATCGACCGGCACGGCGCAGGCTGGGAGTCGCTGCGAGCCGGTCTCGACGCGCCGGACGGCTGGCCGATCTACCTCGGCAGGTACGAGACCCTCACCCGCGACGGGGTGGCCTCTTGAGCAAGCCCGACCTGATGCCGCTCGCCGAGGAAGAGCGAGCCGACCTGCTGGCACTGCTCGAGGAGCTGACCCCTGCCCAGTGGGACGCTCAGTCGCTGTGCACCCACTGGCGCGTCCGGGACGTCGCCACGCATGTCGTCAGCTACGACGAACTGTCCGTGCCCGCGACTGTCGCGACCTTTTTCCGTGGCGGCCTGCGCACGGGCAAGGTCAACGACGTCGCCCTCGCCCGCTATAGGGACCTCGACCACGACGGCATCATCGACCTCGTGGCCCGCAACCTGCATCCGCGAGGTCTGCCGTCGGGCTTCAAGGGTGGGATCGCTCTGACCGACGGCACCATCCACCATCAAGACATCAGGCGAGCCCTCGGCCTCCCGCGAACCATCCCTGAACATCGACTCGTCCCAGCCCTCACCTTCTCTCTGGGAGCCCCCACACTGCCCACCAAAGGCAACGCGAAAGGTCTGAAACTCGTCGCCACCGACGTCGACTGGGCCGCTGGCGACGGGCCCGAGGTCACCGGCCGGGGCGAAGCACTGCTGATGGCCGCCGCTGGCCGCGCTCACGCGCTGGACGACCTCAGCGGAGACGGCCTGCCCACCCTGGAGAAACGAGTACGCCGGCGCTAGCGTGCTGCGTCGCAGGTCGTCCGTTGTACGAGCAGGGGAGTGCCTGTGGCGCGACCGTGCTGCGGGCCGGCCCGTGATGGTTCCCGGTCAGGCAGGCGGTGTCACCTGGCATCTCCCGGGATCGTTAGGGATTCGTCAAGGTCCCGAAGTCCATGTGCGACCCCTGCAACAACGCCCGCTCCCAGCCGTTCGATCTGGCATATGACCGGTACGCCGAATACGCAAGCAGCCACTCAAGATCATCCCCGAGCACAACCGGCCCTACCGGCCCCCAAGCCAACGGCAAGATCGAACGGTTCCACCGCACCCTCGGCGACGGCTTGGCCGACACCCGCTTCTAGCTCAGAAGCCGCGCGCCGCGCCGCACTGCCCGGCTTGGTCCACTTCTCCACTCACCACCGTTGCCCACAGCACAAACGGAGATCAAACACCGTCCAGCCGCCTGACCAACGTCCCGGAACATCGCAGCTAGGCAGGGCTAGATCGGGCTTGTTGTTGTGGCGCTCGCGCCGGTCGGGGAGTGATGCCGCGTGGACGGCGGCGTCTCGTGGGGCGGCGGATGACCCATTCGGCCACGGCGAGGTTGATGGCCCAGCCGGCACCTTGGGCGAGGTCACCCTGGAGCTCGCCGGCGCCGAGCAGGGCACCGCCGATCCCTTGGGTGAACGCCTGGGTGCCTGCGGCGAGGGCAATGGCATAGGCGCGGATCATCCAGGCTCTGTGGGCGGGAATATCCCGGTGCCGGATGGCGGCGAAGCCGAGGGCCAGGCAGGCAACCAGGGCGCACCCGAACACGAGCCGGAGGACGTACAGCAGGTCGCCGGTACCCGGTTTTGCGGCATACAGCAGGGTCATCCAGAGTGCCGAGGTCGCGACGAGCAGGCCGGCGATGATCAGAATCCGGCCGGCGCGGCGGTGCCAGGTCCGGTGCCGGCGCCGGAACTGCGGCACGAATTGGAGGACCCCGAGGAGAACGTAGGTGGCGGCGCCGAGGATGTGCAGCGCAACGGGCAGCGGGAAGTCGGCGAACCGCTCCTCGGCCGGGATCAGCTCGGCGCCACCGGCGAGTTGAAGGAGCCGCAGGGTCCCGGCGATCAGCGGGATGGCGCTGAGCGCCACCAGGGCGGCCGGGATCGGCCAGCCCAGTCGCGGTGTCTGCGGTCTCGTCGGATTTTGGGTGGTCATCGGACTGCGGCGTAATGCTGGTTGGGCGACAGACTGGCGAGCGGGCCGGGTTCCGCGTCGACGGGCTCGTACGGGCCCTGGTCGAGACGGAAGGGCGGGTACTCGTCGTGCATGCAGCCGAGGTAGGTGAGGACGCGGTAGAGCCAGCGGTTGATGCCGACGAGCAGGTCGAACACGGCGCGGGGGTACTGCCCGGTGATCAACAGGAAGAAACCGGCGAGAACGACGACCAGGTTGAGCATTGAGTAGCCGCCGATGAACTGGACACCGGCCGTCCAGTCGATGTCGGTCCACCACCACGGGAGGATCGGGGCGGCTAAGAGGCCGACGATCACCAGATGCGGGACGGCCAGCAGCCACTTGATCAGCACCAGGCCCCGGGAAGGATGTTCGGGAAAGGCGACCTCGATGTCGGCTGGGTAGTCAGCTCGAGCCAAGGTGAACGGCGGGTAGCGGTCGGTGCCCAGGGCAGCGTAGACGTAGAACCCGACCCGCCAGTTCCAGCGCAGCACGCCGACATTGAAGTCGAACAGCGAGCGCGGATAGCGGCCGGTGAACACGATGGCGAGCCCGGCGACCATGGTGGTGACCAGGAACGCGACCCACAGGAACGCCAAGACGACGTAGTGCGGGATGGCCAGGAACATCTTCACCAGCCAGAGCCAGCGGGAGAGGTTCGGGTCCAGCTCGCCGGTCAGACGGACGGGATAGCCGGCTGGCGGGTTGTCGATGTCATGTCGTTTTGCTCCTTTGTCTGTGGAGAAGTACGGGTCGCGGTGGGTCACGCCTCAGTCATCCGTCACCTCCGCAGCAACAGCGGACGGCCGAACGGAAATGGCGAGCTTGCCTCGTACGCGTCCCGCTTCGAGGTGGCGCACGGCGTCCGCCGATGCGCTCAAGGGGTAGGTGGCTTCGATGACCGGTGTGAGCTTTGCCGTCCTCGATCAGGTCCCTCAGCTGTTCGAGGTCGTGGCGGCTGCGCCTCGTGGTCAGTGGCCGCAAGGTCTGGCCGATGAACGCCGACAGGATGACGGCTCCGACCATCCGGCCCATCGGGCCGATGACACGGCCGGGTGAGTCGCCGCTACTCAGGACCAGCCGGCCCGATGGAGTCAGGATCCGCCGGAACGCACCCGGCGATGTTGTTCCGCCGAGCTGGAAGATCAGGTCGTACGTCGTGCCGCGACGGGTGACATCGTCCCGGGTGTAGTCGATCACGTGGTCGGCGCCGATCGACCGGACGAGCTCCACATTCTGGGTGCTGCAGACACCGGTCACGGTGGCGCCGAAGGACTTGGCGATCTGAACCGCGAGCGTTCCGACTCCACCTGAGGCGCCGATGATCAAGACGCGGTGTCCTGCGCGGATCTGGCCGACGTCGCGGAGGCCTTGGAGGGCCGTCATGCCGGCGAGCGGAATGGTGGCGGCCTGCTCGTAGGTCAGGTTGGCGGGTTTGGGCCCGAGGAAACCCTCCGGGACGGAGACGTACTCGGCGAAGGCACCTGCCCCGACGAAGCCGAAGACTGCGTCGCCGGGGTGGAACTGGGTGACGCCTGCGCCGACCGCCTCGACTTGGCCGGCGACATCGCTTCCGAGGATGGTGTTCTTCGGCTTTCGCAGGCCGGCTCCAGCGAGGCGGGAGATGTACGGCAGGCCACGCATGAAGTGCCAGTCCCAGGGATTCGGCGAGCCCGCCCAAACGCGGACGAGGACTTCGCCCGCTTGCGGGCTCGGCTTCGGAACTTCCCTGAGCTGGAGGACATCGGCCGACCCGAACGCGGCCTGGGTGATCGCCTTCATGCGCTTCTCCCCTCCTGGGTTGGGATCGCCGTGAGGTTGACGACCTCGTAACCTCGCATCGCCTCGAGGAAGGGCTGGAAGCTGCCGCAGACGAGGCAGCGGACGATCCGCCCGTCGACCTGGACGTCACTGACGCCAGACGCCCGCTCGATCTGCCGGGTCGGAGGGGTGCCGACGAAGGTGACCTCGACTCGCTGGGTGGCTGCGTCTTCGATCCATGCAATGACGCTAGGACCGGCGCCGCGTACTCCACATCGGCCGAATTGCTGACTCGATGCGTAGTCAGCCGGCGCAGGTCACGCCGGCCTGGTACCGTGCGGCTCATTGTGGCCAGGCCCAGGCGTCGGATCGGCAATGTTCCCGCCGAGGCGACGAGCTTCGTGGGACGCCGCCGGGAGCTGGCGGAGACTCGGAAGGCGTTGGCCGGCGCCCGTCTGGTCAGCCTCGTCGGCCCCGGAGGGGTCGGCAAGACGCGCCTGGCGGTGCGCGCTGCGACCGACCTCGGACGGGGCTTCGCCAACGGTGCCTGGTGGGTCGACCTCGCCGAGATCCGCGATGCTGCCCTGGTGACCAACGCGGTGGTTGCCGCGCTGGACCTGCGAGACCAGGCCGCGACGAAGCCGTTGCAGATCCTGTTGTCGCACCTACGCGACAGCGAGCTGTTGCTCGTCCTCGACAACTGTGAGCACGTGCTGGAGGCGTCCGCTCACCTGGTGACCGCAGTCCTGCGCGCTGCGCCCAACGTGCGGGTGATGACCACGAGCCGGGAGCCGCTGCAGGTGCAGGGTGAGCACGTTGTCCCCGTGCCACCGCTCGGGCTTCCTCCCGCCGGCGGAGGCGAACCGCTCGCCCAGCTTCGACAGAACGAAGCGGTTCTGCTGTTCACCGACCGTGCGGCCGCCGCATCGGGGACGTTCGAGCTGACCAGCTCCAATCAGGCGGCCGTCGTCCAGCTGTGCCGTCGCCTCGACGGCCTGCCGCTGGCGATCGAGCTCGCCGCCGTCCGGACCCGAGTCCTCACCGTCGAGCAGATCCTCGATCGGCTCACCGACCGATTCGCCCTCCTGACCGGAGGCGGGCGGGCGGCGCTGCCGCGTCAGCAGACGCTCAGAACGACCATCGACTGGAGCCACGACCTGTTGACCGCCGCCGGAGCAGACGCTCCTGCGACGCTTGTGCGTGTTCGCCGGCCGGTTCACTGTGGACGATGCCGAGGCGGTCTGTGCGTACGGTCAGGGCACTGGCAGGCCAGGCGTTGGACGTGCTGTCGGCGCTGGTCGACAAGTCGCTGGTGATGAAGGAGGACGTCCGGGGCGTCGCCTGCTTACCGGCTGCACGAGACCATGCGCGAGTACGCCAGCCTCAAGGCTGCAGGATGCCGCCGAGGAGGAGGTCCTCGACGAGAGCTACGTCGAGTACTACCGGACGCGGTGTCTCGATGCGGAGGACGACGCGCGGCATCGAACGCTGGAATGGCTCCAGTGGGTGGAGCTGGAGATCGACAACATCCGGTCGGCCCTGCAGAAGTGCCTGGCGGCCTCCGACTGGCGACGCGGGCTCGAGCTCGCCACCGTCGATCGGCTACTACTGGGTCACGCGCGGGACCACCGAGAGCATGCGCTGGTTCGACGAACTGCTCGCCGTTGCCGCCGGGTCAGCCGACGTCCCCGCCCGGGCGTACCACTTTCGGGGCTGGCTGAGCATGCGGCAAGCCGATGCCGAGGCCGCCCGGCCATGGCTTGCTCGAGCTATCTCGTCGGCCCGGGCAGCCGGGCAGCTCTCGCAGCTGTCCGAATCGCTGTCGACGGCCGCTACGGCGGAGAACATGGCGGGAGATCACGCGGCTGCCCGACGGTTCCTCGACGAAGCCGGGGCCTCACCCCAGGCCTTTCTCACTACCCCGCCTCGATCGGCCTGATCCAGGCAGGGCCATCCATGCGTTCTTCGAGGGAGACCTCGACACCGCCAAGGCCGCTTCCGCCGAGGGCGCGCGGCTCAGCCGGGAGGCAGGTGACCTCTACTACCTCGTACAGATGCTTGAGTACCTGGGCCAGGCCGCGATGCTGGCCGGTGATGTGGCGGCATCGAAGCCGAGGTTTCTCGAGGCGCTGCGGATCGCGCGGCAGATCGATGACCGGCTCGCCCAGTACGACCTGCTGAGCCTGCTGGGCTGGCATGCCGCCATGTCCGGGCACCCACGCCTGGCGGCACAACTGCTCGGGGCCGCGGCAAGCCGTCGGATCCAGTGCGGGCGCCGGCATGGCGGGCCCGGCCATGCCACTCTTGGCGCGGGCCAACGAAGCGGCGGTGAGCGCGCTGGGGGAATCGAGGTTCGAGGCCGCGTTCGAGGCAGGCAGGCGCATGGGCCGGGAAGCGGCACTGCGCCTTGCGCTGAGCGAATCCGAGGAGATCGATGCCGACCCTTCCGATCAGCTTGCGACCGGACCACTGGCGAAGCGGGAGGTCGAGGTGGCGAGATTGGTCGCCGAAGGCCTGACCAACAAGCAGATCGGGACACGCCTCTTCATCTCCGAACGGACCGTCGCGACCCACGTCCGCAACATCTTGAACAAGCTCGGGTTCGACTCCCGGGCCCAGATTGCGAGCTGGATGGCGTCGCTACAGCTCCTAGCGGCGGCGGTGCTCATCGGACGCGCTTCACGGGCAGGATGGCGACCGCTCCGATGATCGCGCAGACACCGGCGACCGCGTACAGCACGCCGTAGCTGCCGCCGCCGATCGCCAGGATGGCCGGCGCGATCGCCGGCGCGATGGAGAAGGGGAGAGCGGCGGCGATGTTGAACACGCCGAGATCCTTGGCCGCTGTCTTCGTCTGGCAGTACGTCGGCAACGAGCGCGAGGTCGACGGCCATGTACATGCCGAAGCCGAGCCCGCCGATCGCCATGCCGACCAGGAAGCCGTTGAAGTCGCTGGCGATGGCGATCACGAACATCGCCACGCCGTACACGATCGACGCGGTCAGGACGAAGATCTTGCGTCGGCCCGTCCGGTCCGAGAGCCTGCCACCGATGAGGGATGCGGCGACGATGACGGCTGCCTGGACGAGGGTGCCGAGGAAGATCTGTTGCGGCACGTCGGCCTCGGCGCTGCCGATCTTGTTCAGCAGGTAGTAGGCCTGGTAGGTCACCAGCAAGGCGAAGGCCATCAGGAACATGAAGCGGCTGGCGAACGCCCAGGCGAAGTCCGGGCTCTTCCGCGGGTTGACATAGAACGTGCCGCCGAACTCCCGCAGCGACCAGGCCGGCCTCTCCGCTCTGGCCAGCCGGCGATCTTTCAGCCTGACTGCGAAGAGCAGGATGAACACCCCGCCGATCGCGCACGGGACCAAGAACATGGCGAGCTCGTTGCCGGTGAACAACTGGACCACGAAGGTGCCACCCACCGACGCGATGGGCAGACAGACACCCAGGACACCGGAGACCGTGCCGCGTTGAGCGGTCGGGACCTGGTCGGGCAGCACCGCCACCAGGGCGGCTTGCTGTGCGTTGAACAGCAGCTGGGCGAGGCACCAACCGAGTAGCACGACCGGGATGCTGGGTGCCAACGCGACGATGAGGATGCCGAAGGAACCGCCCACCAGGCCGACGATGATCCAGGGCCGCCGCATGCCCAGCCAGGACGAGGTGCGGTCGCTCAGCTTGCCGAAGAACGGATTTCCGACCATCGCCAGCAGCGAGCCGAGCCCGGTGACCAGGGCCAAGCTGTACGGTGCCTGCTCGATCCCCACGAGCGCGTTGACCTTCAAGGCCAAGGTGACCAGCAGAGGCGCGATCAAGCACCAGGGTGGTGCCCATGTACGCCGCCGCGTACAGGGTGATGAAACCCCATCCGACCCGATGCTCCACAGCGAGCTCGCGACCAGAACCCGAGTCCTCGAGCCCCGCCGTGGGCGGCAGATCCTGAGGCCCCTGGGGGGCACCATCACCATGACCTGAAGCGTCAGGCATCGCGCTCCCTTGGAAGCGTTGTGAGCCGGACGACGGGGAGGTGTGAACCTGTGCTTCCTGTACGGGCAGACTACCGGTCCGTCGGTGACGCAAAAGGGGCTTGGCCTGACTGGCGGTGGGTTGGTCAACGACGTCCGATCACTGGCCGCCGCCTGCGTAGCCATCAGGCCCGGATCAGCAGCCAGGGGGCTAGCAGCAACATCGCCGCGGTGATGTCGACCCGAAGGACTGACCCAGGCGCCGTTGGGGTTCTAGGCTCGGCGTGTGCTCACCGTTGCTGTGCTTGGGGAAGTTGAGGCGCGCCGCGACGGGGATCTGCTACCGCTGCCGGGGGGCAAGACCACGCAGCTGTTGGCCCGCCTGGCGCTGGAGGCGGGCGCGCGGGTGCGGGCCGACGCGATCCTGGAGGATCTGTGGGCGGAGCCGACGGAGGCGAACACGCTGCATTCGAAGGTTTCTCAGCTGCGTCGTGCACTGGGGGACACGGGCCTGGTGGTGAGGACCGGCGACAGCTACTCCCTCGCTGTACCTCGCGAAGGAGTTGACGCGTGGCGGGTGGTTGGGCTGGCCGACGCGAGCGTCACGGCCCGGGCAGCCGATGACCCCGCGAGTTCGCTGAAGTGGGCCCGGGAGGGACTTGCGCTGTTTCGTGGCGACGTGCTCCTTGACGCCGGCGACTGGGCCGCGCCGCACCGTACGCGTCTGGAGGAGGTGCGAGTCAGCCTGGTCGAGGACGCCATGGCTGCCCGGATCGATCTGGGTGCCGGTGGAGAGGTCGTTGCGGAGCTGGAGTCGCTGGTGGCTGCCAATCCGCTGCGCGAGCGACTCTGGGCCGCGTTGATGACGGCGCTCTATCGGGCTGGCAGGCAGGCCGATGCATTGGCGGCGTACTCGAGGGTGCGGCGACATCTGGTCGACACGCTCGGCGTCGAGCCGAGCACGGAGCTTCAGGTGCTGCAGCAGCAGGTCTTGCAGCACGACCTTCACCTGAAGGCTGGCCTTGGGGCGACGACCGGTCCACCGGGAAATGTGCCGTCGGTTGTCGCGCCGATCATCGGTCGGGCTGCCGACGTCACCGAGGTGGTCGCTGCGGTGGCGTCGCACCGCCTGGTGACGGTGATCGGTCCCGCAGGCGTAGGCAAGACCCGGCTGGCCATCGAGGTCGCCCGCCGGCTGGCGGCGGCTGCTCCGGTATGGCTGGTGCGCCTCGACGCCGTCGATGCCCTGGCGGTGCTGTCCCAGGTGGTGGCGGAGACACTCCACGTTTCCGGTGGGGAGGAGGCGGTGCGCGAGCGGCTGTCCGTTGCGGGGACGGTGCTGCTGTTGGACAACTGCGAACATGTCCTCGACCCCGTGGCCGGACTGGTGCCGTCGCTGCTCGACGCCTTACCCCAGCTGCGGGTGCTAGCGACCAGCCAGGCACCGCTCGGTCTCGAGCACGAGCACCGATATCAGCTCGAGCCGTTGACGCTCGACCAGTCGGTCGCCCTGTTCACCCGGCGCGCCCAGGAGCTGCGTCGCCAGTTCGTGCTCGACGCCGCAACCACCGCCGTCGTGGCGGAGGTCTGCCGCTCCCTCGACGGACTGCCGTTGGCGATCGAGCTTGCCGCCTCGCGGGTGCGGTCGTTGTCGGTGCGTGACATCGCTCGTCGTCTGGACGACCGGTTCACGCTCTTGCAGGATCCCGGCAGTCATCGTCCGGAGCGGCGCCGCGCGCTGGAGGCGGCGATCGGGTGGAGCTATCAGTTGCTCTTCCCTGACGATCAACGTGGACTGTGGGCGCTGTCCTGCTTCGCGGGGGGTGCCTCATTGGACGCAGCCGCGCACGTCTTCGCTGCGCTGGGCGTGCCGACGGCCTCGGTGTTGGACACGATCAGTCGGCTCGTGGACCGGTCGCTGGTCAGCGTCGACCCGGTGGAGGGCGGTGAGGTGCGGTACCGGCTGCTCGACAGCATCCGGGCCTACGCTGCCGCGCGGCTGCGCGAGTCGGGACAGGTCGATCTCGCGGCCGCCGCCCATGCCGCCTGGTACGCCGACACCGCTGCCTGGTGTGAGGAGCACGTACGCAGCGACCAGCAGCCGGCCTGTTTGGCAATCGCCCGGGCCGAACGGTCCAACACCGACGTCGCCCTGGCCTGGTGTGCCTCCCACGATCCCCGGCTCGGCGTGCGGATCGCCAACGGGTTCGGTTGGACCTGGGTGGTCCTCGGCGACGGCACGGCCGGAGCCACCCGGCTGCGGGCTGGACTGTCCGAGCAGACCGGCGCTCGCGACCACGCCACCGGCCTGCTGCACGCTGGATGGCTGGAGGCGTCGGCCGGCAACGTGATACTCGCCCAAGCCGATCTCGACCGCGCGCGAACGCTGGCCGAAGAGCTGGCCGACGATGTGCTGAGCGCCGACGTCGACCGGCACCAGGCTTTTGTCGCGCTTCAGCAGGGTCGTCCCGAGCTGGCAGTCAGTACCGCAGCGGCCAGTCTGGCGACGTACCGGCCCCGGGGAATGCGGTGGTGCACCGCCGCCAGCCTCCTGCTCGGTGCCTACGGGTCCCTGATGCTCGGCGACACCGGCAGCGCGACGCGCGACGCCACCGAGGCAGCCAGTATCTTGACCCCGCTCGGTGACGCGTGGGGCCTGGTGCACGCCGAGGCGATGCTCGGTGGCATCGCTGAAGCCGAGCACCGCTACGACGCGGCCGCCCAAGCACTCCGACGCGCCGCTGAGGAATCGGCCAGACTCGGGTTCCTCGGCCAAGCCGCACTGCACCGGGCCACGCTGGCCCGCGTGCAGCACCGGATGCGGGATCCGCATGCCGCGGGGTCCTACCTGCAGGCGATCGGTGAGGCCGTGGCCAGCGGGGACGGTCGCCTCGCCGCCACTGCACGGCTCAACCTCGCGCGACTTCGCCGTGACGTCGACGACTCGGAGGCCATAGCGCTGCTGGAGGAGAACGAGCGCTGGTACGCCTCCGCCGGAGGTGGCGAGTTCGCCCAGCTGACGCACTGCCTCCTGGCCGCCGTTCACGGCGACGCGGCTGAACTCGAGACAGTCCTGGAGCAGGCCCGCGTCAGCAACAACGTGGAGATCCAGGTTTGCGCCCTTGATGCGCTGGCGCGGTGCGCCGCCCAAGCGGGCGACTCCGGCTCTGCCCGGTCACTGCTCAGCCAAGCGGACCGTCTGGCGCCGCAGGTCGCTCACGTCCTCGACGAGGATGACCGGCTCGACGGCAGCAGAGCGCGCCAGCTCCTGAGCTGAGCCGCCGCAGCGATGGTCGGCTGCGTTGGGCGGCGGGGGTCGTCGGCAGGTGCACCAGGTGGGCGCTGATGTGCCAGAGTCGGTTGGCGATCGCTTGGTCGAAGCCGCGTGGCGATGACGTCTTGATCTTGTTGTTGGCGAGGTAGCGGCCCGTCACCTGATCGAGCTCCGGCGCTGAGGCTGCATAGGTGGAGGTGGCCGCGCCGCGCGACGGTGTCTTCATGAGGAGTCGCAGAAAAGGGATGAGCAGGCGCTGGATGGCGGCCGGGTCTTCGACTCCGAAGGATGTGCCCACGACCCCCGGGTGCACCGCGTCGGTGGTGATCATGGTCTTCTCGGACTCTCCTGTCGCCTGCAGCCACCGGCGAGCTCGTAGGTGAACAAGCGCCTCCTCAGCCAGCCGGCGCAAGTCGGCCTACGAAGACAGATCGTCGACTGACACGTCGACGTGGCCACCGGCGGCGGTCTGGATCTCTTGGGCCGCCTGTTCGGTGCGGTCGCGGTCTCGGCCAGTGTGGTGGTGGTGTTGGCGCCAGTCAGGTCAGCCATCAGACTGGCATCTCGTCCGAGCCGACGATTCAGGAGATGCTGATCCTGGAGCGATCCGCACCGGCTGCGTCTCGGTAGGTGGCCAGGGTGTCGGCCAGGGCCTGCTCGATGGGTGTGGCCCGAACGCCGAGGATAGTCGTGATCTTGCTGCTGTCCACGATGAAGGGCTCGTCGAACTGGTACTGCATCTCCAGCAGCTCACGCAGGGTCCGGTTGGTCAGCGACGCCAGCCGGAGCAGCAAGGGCGGCATCTGCCGCAGCCGGGTCCGGGGTTGCCCGGCCAGACCGAACACGACATCGACCAGCTGCCGGGTGGTGCGGACGTGGGGATCGTTGGGCAGGTGCCAGACCTGCCCCGGCGCCTCCGGATGCTCGCCGAGGACGGCCAATCCCTCGCCGATGTCGGGGATGTAGGTATAGGTGTGCGGCTGGTCGGGGTCGCCGAGAACGCTGGCGGTCTTGCCGTTGAGGGCGGCCGGGAAGAGTCGGTCGCCGAGGTTGGACTGCGCACCACCACGTGGACCGAAGTAGTCGGAGGCGCGTCCGATGGCGACCGAAACCCGTCCGGCCTGGTGGGCGGCCAGCAGCTCCCGAGACATGCGGCCGCGTAGCTGGCCCTTCTTGGTGTGTGCCGCGTCGTCGCGGGTCTCGGTCAAGGCCCGGCCGGCCGGACGCCCGTACATGTACACGTTCTCCATGCTGACCAGCCGGGCGCCGTGAGCTTCGGCAGCGGCGAGAACGCCGGCCTGCAGGCCGGGGAACTGCTCGGCCCAGCCCCGTACGGCGGGTTGAGTGTTTGGTACACCACCCGGGCGCCCCGGGTGCGTCGATCGTGAACTGGGGGTCGGCGGCGTCCCCGGCCACCACCTCGACGCCGTCCGGTACCCGGGCAATGCCGGAGCGGTTGACCATCCGCACGGTCTCGCCGCGGCGAAGCAGGGCGTCGAGGGTGGCGAGGCCGATCGCGCCGGTGCCGAAGATGACGTGCTGCGGTGGGGTGGTCATGCCATGTCCTTCGTTGCGGTGGCGGCGGGTGGGCGGCGAGGGTCGGGTCGGTGACTGTCGCGTCGAGCGGCCTGGCGCGCGGGGAGCAGCAGTTGCAGGAGGATCCCGGAGAGAGCGGAGAAGGTGACGGCACCGCTGGCGCCGAAGATGGTGAACTGTTCCTGGACGGGGATCCCGGCGAGGGTGGTGACGATCCAGCCGAGCGGCCACAACAGCGGCATGGCCACCGCCCACCACCACCGCCGGCGCGTCCGGGCGGGTAGCGCCACGTTTGGGCGACGCCGAGGACCGCGCCGGTCAGTCGCCCCCATGACGGCGAGGTCGGCGAGTGAGGTGCCGGAAGCCGACGACGGTCGCGCCGACCAGCAGCCCGGCCCCCATGCCGAAGGCGTAGCCAGGATCCAGGGCCCGGGACGGAGCCGGCCGCGGCTGACCAGCCACTGTCCGGTGCCGATGACGGCGCCGGTGATGAGTCCGGCCACCAAGGCGGCGCCGGGGTTGTCGACGCGTCCGGCGACGACGCCGCCGGCAACACCGGCGATGGGGAAGGCCAGGAAGCCGGCCGTCCAGAGCAGCCACGAGACGAGCGCATATCGGTTACGGGTTGAGGGGTTCATGGAGATCATCACCTTGCGGAATGGGAGTGAGAGCGAGAGTCAGAGAGGACGCGTTCGGCTGCAGTTGTGCCGGTGCGGGGCCGGCCGATCAGGAGCAGGACCGCGAAGATCACCAGCCAGACGCTCCATAGCACGTAGCCGATGAAGTTGGCGTCGTCGATCAACGGCAGATTGAGAGGGGACAGCGACCGGCCACGATCAGCACCGCCGACACCGCCCCCAGCAGGCGGAACCACAGACCGGCGAACACTTCGGCGCAGGGCGATCACGACCAGCAGCGTCCAGGCGGCGGTGAGCAGGTAGCCGAAGGTTTCCCCGATGAGGTTGCCCAAGATGTGGTGGGCCAGCAGGAACGAGTCGCGGGCGGCGGCCGCGACCGCCGGATCGGCGCTGGCCGCATCGGCCGCGAATCCCGGCACCAGCAGCGGCCAACGGGCCAAACCGATGACCTGGACAACCGCGGCGGCGATGCCGACCGGGACGGCAGCCCGCATCGCGGGATGGTTCGAGAGTCGCCCGACACCGACGGCGATCGGGGCCATCAGCGCCGCCGAGAGCGCCATCAGTGCAAACCAAGCCGTCACCTGGTCCTGGTGCGGAACGCGGCCAGGATCTCCTCAACCGGGTCTTTCAGCACATCGGGGTAGTTGAACACCGTGCCCAACACGGTGAAGGCAACGTTGGTGACGGTACGGCGGCGACAATGAGTAAGACTGCGGTCAGCCTGCGGTTCATGATCTTCACTGTTCCTGTCTGGGTTCAGCATCGGACGTGACCGATGCATCAGTTTGTGGTGCTCCGGCGGCGATCCAGGCGACCAGGAGGCTGTCGGGATGGTCGACGAGGTGGTCGCGGGCGAGCGCGTCCACCAGGTCACGGTCGCCGGCCAGATGCGCCGTGGCGATCGCGACGACTTGACGCTCGCGGGACGTCTGAGCCAGCTCGGCTCCACGGGCAAGCAGCTCGGGTGTCCCAGGACTGATCAGCGCGGCCGCTACCACCACCACCGGGTCCTGGCAGGTCTGAGCCCGGCCCACGATCTCCACCGCCGCCGCGGCCTGACCGCCGATGAGCCCCCGGACCAGCCTGTCGGCGTCGTTTGCTGTCATGAGGGAAGCATCGAACCCGACGCTGACGCTGCGCTGACGGCTGTCTGACGCACCGTAGACAGGAATCAGGATGGCGCCCGCTCGATCTGGTTCGTCGACCTCACCGCTGCTGCCGGTGAGGGGCAGCGGCTGGGTGCCATCGCCCCGACCCTCGGCCGCGCCTTCCAACGACGTCGGGACGGTCGCCGAAGCGAACCGCCGCCTTCATCCCCGCCCCGCCGCCGACGGCGACGGCGGCGTCACCCTCAAGACAGAACCGGCCGTTCAGCTCTTCCTGGAACGGCGGGCGGTCGCGGCACCTCAGCTCAGATCGAGGTCGAAGAACGCAGCAGGCCGCCGAGACCTGCGGCCCAGCGGTCGCGCTATCGCTGGCCATCGAGCTGGCCGCCCCGGTCAGGCCCGATCCTTCAGGCGACGAGATCGCCGATCAGGCGCAGCTGAAGTCGGGGCCATATAGCGAGATCGCTCGATGCCGGTCGCCGCCACGCAAACGCGGAGCATCGAGCTCAGCGTGGTCACTCAGGCGGTTCATACGACAGCGAGCAGCAGTAGAGAGCGATCCCAGCCGGTGCGGTGGCCGCTAAGCGTCGGTTCTGCGGGCACCGGGCGGCGCCGTCGAAGGACCCCTCACCGGTCCGGTGCCAGAGATCCTGACCTCGTCCGCAAGACACCCTCCTGCCTCATCCAGGCGGGTGCGTCGACCGCTGCTGCGTCGTCCATAGATCTAGCAGGCATTGTTTCGTCGTCGGCGCACACTGCGGAGCCCAAAGGTGCTCGACGAGTCGGGCCGGACTTACCACGATCGAAGGGCGGTAGCGCTAACGTGTTCTCGGTTCACTGCGTCTGTGATGCCCACATCGCCGTCAGACGCGAACAGGGCGAGGAGGCCAGCCGATGAAGTACGAAGACGTCCGCGACATGCTTCTGCGGCAGTGGACCTACACCGGGGGACCGAATGAGGACAGAGCTTCGGAGCTCTACCACGACGATGTCGTGCTCGAATTCCCACAATCCGACGAGTGGTTCCGGGGCAAGGCCAAGCAGCAAGGCTGGCGGGAGCGTTACCCCGCCAAGCTCGATTTCCAGCCGCACGAGATCAGGGGCGCGGGTGATCTGTGGGTCGCCGAGGGACTGTTGAGCTACGACGGCAGCCAGCCGCTGCACTACGTCAAGATCATCCAGTTCCGCGGCGATAAGGTCGAGCGGGAGACTCTCTACTTCGCCGAGCCTTTGCCTGCACCGGAGTGGCGCCAACCATGGGTCGAACCCGGCCCGCGGCCCGACCGACACCATGACTTACCGAAGCACGTGCTCGGCGGCCAGTAATACGGAACGATCGGACCGCCCGGCGTCGAGAGCGTTGACGGCGAGGTGGACTGGACAACGGCAACGATGGCTTCCTGAGGCTCTACGCGCAAGCGTCGCCATCAACGTGGACTGACGATAGTTCGGCTGGTCCGTACAGCCGTCGGGGGGCGGCGGGAGTTAGGCGAGACCGCGTTGCCGTCACTGATACCGAGAATCGCCTAGTCGACGTTCTAAAGAACTGGTACGTGCGTCGCAATACTTACGTCACCTCATAGGTTGGCCCGGAGCCGAGGAGACAGGGAGCTCGTCTGACGGTGAAAGGGGTTGTGAAGCACCTCGCGGTCAGCCCAGCGGGGGCGGGAAAGTATGTCCGCTACACGCGGCACGTTGCCGACATTTGCTGCCGTGCCTCTAATTCCACATGCACGGGCTTGCCCTCTTCACGTCGATGACACGCGGGGTTTGGATGCCATCCGGGTGTGGGGTCGATGGTGGCGGATGGCCGCACCGAACGAGACCCAGGCGAGGACGGAGGTCAGGAGAACGGACGCGTGGATGAGCATGTGCTGTACGTCTGGCACGACGACGTGGTCAGCTATCCGTGGCAGCACCGATAGGTTGCGGCCGTATTCCTGCATGAACGTTTTGGGGTCGATTTCCCCCGGGCTGATGCCAACCAGATAGGGCATCCACCAGTTCAGCCCGGCTGATGTCAGGACGACCGAGAACCATGTTGCCCCGGCCAGGGTGAGCCACCGCCGCCCTGACAGATGAAAGATGGCGGCGGTCATCCCGGCGCACGTGTGAATCGCCGAACCGGCCAACCGATCCTGCACCGGCATCCCGTCGATGTTGCGGTTGAGTGCCGTGGGGACCCAGTCCATGAACACAATGACCGCGGTGGTGCTGGTGGCGGCCAAGGCTGCTGACCGCTGGAGCGGTGTGGCGCGGGAGAAGATTGACTGGCCTTTCATCGTTCCTCCTGCCTATTGGTGTTGTTAGAGGTTGACGGTCAGCTGGCTGTCCGTCACGCGCCTGCTGGCGAGTTGCCGACCGCCGAATTCCTGCCGCACGGGGTCAATCCAGGTTGCAATGGGCTTGGCCGAGCTGCGGCTAGTCGGCTAGTTGTGATGTCCAGGGACGTTGTTCGGTTTGATGGCGGTGTGCCTGGCTGACAGGTGAAGGCCTCCGGTTGTGAAGTGGAGCTGTCTAGTTCACCGCTTCACCAACCGGAGGTCTTCGTGTCCCACGCTAACGCTGTCTTGACCCCACGCACCCGGCTGCGGCTGGCCCGGCTCATTGTTGAACAGGGCTGGACGCTGTGTGACGGCGGCGAGGATGTTCATGGTCTCGCCCCGTACGGCGAAGAAGTGGGCCGACCGCTACCGGGTGGAGGGACCCGCCGGAATGACGGACCGCAGCTCACGGCCCCACACCAGCCCGACCCGCACCGCGGCAGTAGTGGTGCGTCGGATCGTGCAGCTGCGGTGGCGGCATCGGCTCGGTCCGGTCCAGATCGGTGGCCGGCTCGGCCTGCCGGCCTCCACCGTGCATGCGGTGTTGGTGCGGTGCCGGATCAACCGGTTATCCAGGATCGACCGGGTCACCGCCGAGCCGTTGCGTCGCTACGAACACGACCATCCCGGCGCGATGCTCCACGTCGATGTCACCAAGTTCGGCAACATTCCCGACGGCGGCGGGTGGCGATACGTCGGCAAGTTCCAGGGCGACCGGAACCGGGCCGCGACCGTGGCCCGTACCGGCACCCCACGCAGCGCCACCCACGAACCGCTGCTGGGCACCTGCTACCTGCACACCGTCATCGATGACCATTCCCGCGTCGCCTACGCCGAGATCTGCGCTGACGAGAAAGCTGTCACCGCGGTCGCCGTGCTGCAGCGCGCCGTGGCCTGGTTCAGCGACCGCCGGGTCAGCGTCGAACGGGTCCTGTCCGACAACGGGCCGGCCTACAAGTCCCACGCCTGGCGCCAGGCCTGCGACCAGCTCGGCATCGTGCACAAACGCACCCGACCGTATCGCCCGCAAACCAACGGCAAGATCGAACGCTTCCACCGCACCCTGAGCGACGGCTGGGCCTACGCCCGCCTCTACAACTCAGAAGCAGAACGTCGAGAAGCCCTGCCAGGGTGGCTGCACTTCTACAATCACCACCGACCCCACTCCGCCCTCGGAGGCCAGCCACCCATCAACCGGCTGACCAACCTCCCTGGACATCACAGCTAGTGGCCGTTGTGCCGGCGGGGTGGGAAGCGGATGACTTGGAGCTCCATCGGCATTCGTTGAGTGTGCCGTCCAGCGAGCGTTGGATCGAGGATCGCGACCTTCCCCGCGAGTACGTCTGATCCGTTCGCCAGAGTCCCGTCGCTGGCGAAGGAGGTGAACAGGTACGGGAGCCCGTCGGAAATCAGGGGGGACGGCCTGTCCATCAGATGGAATGCAGGTGCGGGAAGTCGGAGTTGCCGCTGTTGCCCACAAGCCCAGAATCTGGCCCTGTTTGGTATCGCCCTGCTGTTGGTCGGTATCACCGCGCATCGAACCCCTTTGGGTTGGTGAAGAAGTTCAGCAGAATCAGGCTGATGGCGCCCCGGATGAGTCACATCGTCGAGTACATGGACCTCAGCGGGAAGCCCCGGAAACTGATCATCTGGGAGCTTCACCTGGGCAAGACCACCGAGGGGCACAGCCAGCTCCGGAAGCGGAACGAGTTGGCCCGCCGCGCCGCCTGATCGAAGAGTCGATTTCGGGACTCTGCGGAAGCGCTGATGGCGCAGCGGGCGAGGTGACCAACCCGCCGCCCATCAGGGTTGGCATCGAGATCACCCCAGAGACGGCTCGCAACGTACGGGGTGGGGGGCAAAGTGGGCGGCATCGTCGGCGATCACACATGTATCGACCTGGACGCCGACGGACGAACCCGGGCCTTAGCCGAGCTGTCCGATGCTGGCATGAGGCCCACGGCATGGAAGAGATCAGGGTTCGAACCCCCTTAGCTCCACCCTGAATTGCCTAGCGAGGAGGTCCTTTGCTGGCCTGGGCTCGCACTTCAGAATCTGGCCGGGCCAGCGTCCAGGGTTCGGCTCGCGGCGTGCAGCTCGTTGCCCAGGGTGGTTGCCACGATCTCTTTGACAGATCCCCCGGCCAGTGAGACGTTTCCCTTGTGACTCGACACTGAGCCCCTCGTGGCCCCGCGACGGCAGTCGCTGGCTGGCTCGCATCGCTGCTGGAGGCATGGCCTCGCTCGCGGTGCCGCTTAGGTGTCCCAACTCGCGTCAGGATCATTGCCTTTGTCCGCTCGATGGTTGTCTGATCGTCCTTCTGCTTCCGCACTTGTCGACATCGTGTTCGTCACCCGTCATGCGTTCGCCGCGTCGCGCGGCTGGGCGTCGGCGTTGGCTGCGCTGACACTTGTCCTCGCCATCCTTCCGGCGGCGCAGGTCATGGCAACGGCCGATCTGATCGATCGCCTCCGGTCTGGCGCCACGATGGCGGGAATCTCCCATCCCCTAGCGGTCGTTGTCGTGGCGGTCGCCCTGGCCACCCCACTCAGCGCCCTGACTGCGGCGATCGAGGAGCGGGTGATGCTGCGGACCGAGTTGCGGTTGCAAGCGCTGCTCGCGAGCACGGTGGCGCGCATGACGCCGTCACAGCTGGCAGATCCGGAGGTGTCGGCGGAGATCGAAGGCCACACCAATGCCGTGGTCGACGTGGTGTCTCACGTCTACGGCCGGGTTCTTGCTGGTGTCGGTGCCGTCGCGGCAGCCATCGGTGTTGTCGTCACGGTGGCGATCATGAGCCCGCTCGCGGCGCTGTTGATCATTGCTGCGACTGTCCCCGTCGCTGTCTCGGGTGAGTACGTCAGCCGCGCAGTCGAGCGAATGATGCAGTTGCTGGGCGGCCTGTACCAGCGTGATCGGTACCTGCGCGACACATTGAGCCGACAGCGCTCGATCACGGAGTTTGCCAGCCTAGGCACGACTCAACGACTTGCCGACATGGTCACCGAGCAGCAGCGCCGTGTCATCGATGCCCGCGACATCTCGATCCGCACCCGCATTCGGGTGCAGCTACCCATCGGCCTCTTCGGCGTCGTGTTGCTCGGCGGAGCCGTGGTCGCGATCATCGTCGGGCAGCAATTCGGTCCGGGCGCCGTTGCCGGGATCTACGGGGTGATCGCTGCCATGACCGCGACCGGAGTGGGCAGCATCGCACTTGCTGAGGTGCTCCAGTTCCTCCCACAGACCCATGCCGTTCGGCGCTTCTTCGACGATGCTCCACCAGCACAAAGCCAAACGATCGCCACGGCCGCCAACCAACTGCGCATCGATCAACTCACGCACCGATACCGCGGCCGGGAGGCTGATGCGGTCACCGACATCTCCCTGACAGTTCGACGCGGTGAGATGATCGCACTGGTGGGCGTCAACGGCGCCGGAAAGACGACCACCGTCCACGCCGCACTCGGACTCATCGAACCCACGCACGGGATCGTGACCATCGACGGCCGCACTCGGGCCGGAATCGGCGAGGCCGCCTGGCTCGGTCACTTCGGCTTACTCACCCAAGAGTTCGGCCGCTACGAATTCACAGTCCGTGAGGCTGTCGAGCTAGGACGATCCGAAGAGGTCAGTGACGAGGAGATCTGGACGGCGCTGCGCGCTGCACACGCTGACGGCTTCGTCCGTGACATGCCGCACGGACTGGATACCCAACTCGGTGAGCAATGGGGCGGCGTGGGCATCTCAGGTGGACAGTGGCAACGCCTGGCACTGGCCCGCATTTATCTACGCAACGCGCCGATCTGGGTTCTCGACGAGCCCACATCAGCGATCGACGCCGAGGCCGAGCAACAGGTCTTTGCCGAGCTCGGCCGTACCCGAGACGGCCGCATCACGATCGTGGTCTCGCACCGTGCGTGGACCCTCAAGGCAATGGATCGCATCTATGTCATCGACGACGGCATCATCATCGAGTCGGGCACTTACAACGACCTGCTCGACGCCTCCGGAAGGTTTGCCGACATCTTCGCCGGGCAGACGTAGCATCCGAGCGAGACTCGCGTCTGGCGGCGGTTTTGAGAGCGACGACGTGACGGTATGGCCGAAGATGTGGTCACCGACGAATCGATCTACCCCGGGTGCACGGAGCAGGTCATGGCACCGATGGTCGCTGGACAGTTGCCGGTTTGATGCAAGCCGACCCGATGCTGAGATCATCTGAGTCCCAACGGGTGCGCCCGCAGATCACGGAGTGTGCCGGGCTTCGTCTAGGTCGTGGCCTGTTCGGCGAGGTAGCGGTGGACGAATTGGATGGCGATGGCGCCGGATCCGACCGACGGCGCAACGCGCTTCGTCGAGTCGTGCGCCACGTCGCCGACCGCGAACACGCCGGGCAAGGACGTCTCCTGGAACATGGGTGGCCGGCTCGACGGCCATCCGTCCTGGGCGACGTCGAGGCCGGTGAGCAGGTATCCGCGTTGATCGCGCTGGATGCCTGCAGGCAGCCAGTCCGTGTGGGGTTCAGCGCCGATCATCACGAAGACAGCAGCGACCGACGAGGTGGTCACGGCGGCACCGATGCGGATAGTCACCCATTCCAGTCGGTTGGACCCGCCGCCCTCGATGACTTCGCTGTCGGTCAGCACCGTGATGTTGTCAGTGTTCGCGATCTCCTGGATGAGGTAGTTGGACATGGTCGCAGCGAGGTCGCGTCGCACGACGATCCGCACGTGTGCGGCGTACTTCGCGAGGTGTACGGCCGCTTGCCCGGCAGAGTTGCCGCCACCGATGACGATGACGTCTCGACCGTGCAGGGCGGCCGCTTCAGAGCCGGCCGCGCCGTAGAAGACACCCATCCCGAGATGCGCCTCCAGAGACGGCACATCCAGCCGGCGCCAGTGGACTCCGGAGGCGATGACGACCGATCTGGCCGTGACCTCCGCGCCGCTGCTCAGGGTCAGCTGATGCGACGGACGGCGCGGCTCGAGTGAGACGACACTCTCGGCGAGGATGAATTCGGCGCCGAACAGCCAGGCCTGTTCGACGGCTCGGTTGGTCAGTTCGGATCCGCTGAGGCCGCGCGGGAAGCCGAGATAGTTGCGGATCATGGAACTGGTGCCGGCCTGCCCGCCCGGCACCGTGGGATCGATCACCACGGTGCTGAGACCCTCTGAGGCCGCGTACACCGCCGCCGACAGTCCGGCCGGACCGGCACCGACGATCGCCACGTCGCACTCGCTGTGCTGCGGGGCGGACCGGAACCCGATCAGGTCGACCAGCTCTCGATCGGTCGGGTCAATGAGGTGTTGGCCGGTGTACTGGATCAGCACCGGCAGGCCCGAACCGTCGGCTCCGACCTTCACCAGGGCTGCCATTGCGGTCTCGCTGTCCGCGTCCAGGAAGAGATAGGGAATCTCGGCCCGGGACAAGACATCGCGCAGAGCATGGCTGCGTCGGTCGTGGGGACGGCCGACGACGGTGAAGGCGGTCCGCGTCCACGGCTGCGACTTCTCCCAACCGGCGAGGTACTCCGTCATCGGCTGATACAGCCACCGCTCCGGTTGTGCCCACGGCACGAAGAGATAGCCGTCGACGTGGCCGAGGACCATCGCCTCCCGCACCGGATGCGCCCGCCACTGACCGCGCGGGACGAGCAGGATGCGCCGGGTCGTCGACCACGTACCGCGGACGCGAGCCAGCGCCTGAACGGCGTCGTCGTTGCCGTCCAGGTCGGCGTCGTCAACACCGTCGTCGCCAGTGCTGGCAGTCGAGCCGGCCACCACGACGGCAACCTGTCGCTCCGCCCGGGAGAGGTCATCGAGCAGTCCGGGAAGTTGCTCCAGGTCGACGCCCATCAACTCGTAATCACGGTCGTAGCGGCGTCCCAACGCGTCCACGAGCTCGTCTCGGACCGACGGCTCGGCTTCCGTGGCCGGCTCACTCTCCCGGACGGCGACGACGATCACTGGCAGCACGCTCAGGCCCCCTTACGTGGGTCCGAGCATAGGGGCGCAGGTGCGACACGCGCCAAGGCGCATCTTCGGCTGGCACACCGTGCGCAAAACGTGGCAGCATCGACTGACCTCGCCACGGGACCGCCAGATGGGGCCGACCCACCACTCCGCTCGCCGCTCGAATCCTCACACCAGCTCGCAGGAGAGGTGGCTCTTACCAGAGTGGGGAGAAGGCCCACCGAACCAAGGAGCGCCCAGTTCAGCGACAGGCTCGCCTGTGAACGGATGAGCACCTCGAAGTCCTCCTTCATGCCGGCGACGATTTCCACCGCGTCACCGTTGACGATGGTGGCGTCCGGCCAGCCCAGGATGTCTCGCAGGGTTGAGGAGAAGACCGTCGCAGCCGCTTGCGTGGTTCGGACGTTCCATATGTGCAGCGGACATCGTTGAATCCGGTTCACTACTGATGGGCGTACGACAACAGCACGACTCCGCTCTTGAACCGGCGACTCTCGATCTGGCGGAGCATGAGCGCCTGGTGTCCCTCGGGAAACAGTCGGCGCCCGCCGCCCTGGACTGCCGGGTACACCATCAGTCGGTACTCGTCGACGAGTTCTGCCTCGATGAGGGCATGGCACAACTCGATGCTGCCGGTCACCACGATCTCGCGGCCCTCGGTCGACTTCATGGCTCGAATCTTGCTCAGCCAGTCCCGGCCCAGCACTGTCGAGTTCTCCCACTCGGGGTCGGTCAACGAGGAGGAGACGACGTACTTGTGGACCTGGTTGAGGTGCTTGGTCACACCGGTGCTGTCGTCGGTCTGCTGGGGCCAGTAGCCGCGCATGTCGAGGAAGGTCTTGCGGCCAACGAGCAGGGCGTCACTTCGAGAGCTCTGCTCGCGGGTGACCTCGGCCAGCTCCTCATCTGGGGCGGTCGGGTCACCCCACTGGCTCAAGAACTCGATCGAGCCGTCCAGGCTGACGTGTTGGCTGATGATCAGCTTGCGCATGCGGTGGGTTCTCCGTCCGGGACTCTGCGAGGTTCTGGGCGATCCCAGGGCGCTGATCGCACTCGACTCGATCGCCCTGACATGTTTCCGCATCAGGCCGACGCGCTTCGCGGCCATCATATGTCAATACTGACATAAGCTGAAGCTGACCTGTCTTGGGCAGCCGGCGGTCTCGGGGCGGCTGAGTGTGACGGAAGAACGTGTGGCTTGAATGGTGATGGGCCACGGGCCAGGTGCGGAAATCGATGGGCAACAGTGTGATCCGGTTACATGTGGGGCGGCAGGACTTGCAGCGGATGCGGTTCGCGTACTCGCCGCTGGCCGAGGTGACCGAGAGCCTGTACGCCGTCCACTCCGGGCTGGTCAATCCTGTCCACCGAGAATGGCGTCGGTTGGTGGCTCAGGACCTGCCCACGATCGACACGCCGCTGCTGCGCTCAGTGGTGCCGCGTCACGTGGACGGCGCCTCAGAGGTCATGCGCGACCGTCCCGAGCCTCGCGACTGCGACGCGGCCATCTCCGGCTGACCCAGACCACGCAGGTGAGTTTCCGGTCCGAATGGTGATTTGAGATTCTGCTGCTGCTACGGCCGCGCTGGGGCGGAGTCTTCCCCGGCAGAGCAGGAGGACACCGTGGGTCGTCTGATCTTGACAATGCACTGTGTCCGCTGAGGGCTTCGTCGCGACACCGGACAAGCACCTGTGGCCAGGGTTCGGCTGGCCGCAGCTGGTCCAGGGCCGGCTCTGATCATTCTGCTCGCGGGAGGAGAACTCGTCAGTGAGCTGCTTCGTGCCCGTCTCCTCAACGAGATCACGCTCATCGTCGGAACAGTGCTTCTCGGCGCCGGCCGGCCGCTATCAGGCCAGTTGGCCCGGCAGGTTCAACTTGAGCTGCTCGAAGCCGAGGCCTACCCGCCAACCACGACCTGGCTGCGCCACCGCGTCTCGTAGGCGAACCTGGAAGGGCTCGCGGTGGTGTACTGGTGGTGAAAATGATAGCGATCTCGCTTCTCGGCAGACACTGAAGAGTCGGAGTGGTGCGGGTCAAACGGCGTCTGAACTGCGACAGCGAACCTCGCCGACAATCTGGAATGTTCGATGCTCGGGCTGAGGCAACTGCGTCCCAGGCGAATCTCGTCGCAGTTTCACAATCCGCCGACGAACACCGCTGGGTCGTGAGCACCGCCGTCGACACCGAGTTCGAACATCAAGTCGTCATGGCTGTTCGATGGGGATACGAAGCTGAGCTGGTAGGGATCTGAGGATTCACCGATGGCGATCAGCTGCACGCTGCCGCTGTCGTCGGCTCCTGGCGGCTTCAGGAAGCGCATGGCGGGCAGGCGGTATGGACCGTAGCGTAGGTCGCCGGTGAATCGGGCTTCGAAGGTATGGGTCGTGTGGTTGCAAATCGTGACGGTCAGCTCGATCACGGTCATTCCCAGCCGACGACCGATCCAGACATCGACGATCCGAGCTTCGATGCCATCGGTGTAGGAGTACGGCTCGCTGAAGGCGGGCGGTCGTCGTTCCATGTCTCCCGACCTCGCTCTTTCCAGCTGAGGGACCGGGCCGCAAAATAGGCCAACGAGGACGCAGATCAGAAGCACCAGCACCCGAATACCTGAGCGGATCAGATCCGGTGACGTCCTGATTGGCATCTGGGTCTCCTTGCTCCACCGCAGCGGTGAGGCTCCCAACCGATCCGTCCGGATACGCCTCATGTTCCGTGAGAACAACGGCAGCCTAGTGTTGCCAAGATGTCTTGGCAAGAGGTCCGCAAGATGTCTTGGCAAGACTGCTAGCGTGCGTACATGCCGTTGCCCGATGGCCATCCGTACACCCCTGCGGTGACCACCCGAGACGGGCTGCCCGCGAAACTCAACCCCGATGCGTCGAGTCTGCGTGGCCTCGCTCATCCCTTGCGATTGCGCATGCTCGAGATCCTCCGGCTCGAGGGCCCCGCCACAGCAACGATGCTGGCCACCCGCCTTGGCGTCAGAACGGGCAGCACCAGCTGGCATCTCCAGAAATTGGCCGAGCATGGGTTCATCGAGGAGATCCCCGATCGAGGCACTCGCCAGGAACGATGGTGGAGTGCGCCCAGGATCCTCATCGAGTACGCCGAAGCGATGGTTGCCGGGCCCGACCAAGCCCTCGCCACCACCGAGTTCATGATCAACGGACAGCGTCGCGACCACGAGCGCGCGGTTGCCTTCCTGCGGCAGGACTGGGACTTCGACTGGCGATACGCAGCGATTTTCAACAAGTACGATCAGCTCGTCCTCGACCCCGAGGCGCTGGTGGAGCTACGGGCCGAACTCTGGGGCGTCCTCAGCCGCTACACACAGAACCCGAGCACGACCCCGGAGGCCCGTCGGGTCGTGGTCACCGTGCAAGGTTTCCCCTACGCGCCGGACGATCAACCAGAGGGCACTCGGCTGCCCAACGACCCCGTCGACGACCAGCGCCCACCCGCAGACTCACCGGACGTCCATGGGCTCGATCCGTGATATCAGCAACTTCCAGCTCGCAGTGCGGAACGTTGGCGACTTTGTCGCCGACGGCGACAAGTTCTGAGTTCGACAACTCTCGGTGACCGCTCCTTCGTGTGTGGCTGAACGCCCGAATTGTCTCAACCAACGTATCGCTCCCGGGCCTTAACACGCGAACGGGCGTTAGCCCCCGACATCCTTCTTCGCGGCCTCCATGTAGGTCTTACACTGTTGCCCGTAGAGCGCACTGTCCGATCCGTTCAGATAGTCGGAAAGTTGTTGGTTCGCTGCGCTGATGTCGATTCCGAACTTGCCAATAACTTCCAACAGCTTCGTTTGGCGAGCCCCAAGGGCCCCGGTGCAAGAGGCAGCGAGGTCGACCATTTGTGGATTCGCCACGATGCGCAGGTCACCGCTCGCCTTGTGAATGTCCTTGGCGTCTGTCTGCCAGCTCGTGTAAAGATTAGTCAATTCCTGATCGACTTCACTCGGCGCCAGAGATTGCGAGCGTGACCGTGTTCGCATCAGCAGGATCTCAGCATAAGTGTCAGTATTGGTTTCGCTTATGCGAAGACTTGCATAAAGTTGGGCATACGCTTCCTTCTTCTGTTCGGTGAAATACTCCTGACGTTGATTGTTTGTGGTCAGCTGGCCGCCCACCAAAGTGAGTATGCTGCTGAGTAGTGCTGCACCCACCGCGATTACGGCGCTCAGAAGCGTTGTCCGCCGCGTCGATCTGGCGGTCTCTCGTGCGATGGCCAAGTCCTTGTCAAATTCGGGATCGAACTGAGGTTCTGGTTGATATTGCCCCGAGTACGCCATGATTCGCACACTACTGGTCAGGAGCGCGCCCGGGGCCGCTTTCATATCGTCGCGGGACGTGCGCACTTGAGGAGCGCTTCGGGGCCTTCATCTCGCAACCCCGCGGTTGGAAGGACGGCTCACCGGCACCTTTCGCGGCGAAGCTGTCTCGGGGGCGGTTCAAGGCGGCGGAATGATCTCAGAGCCAGGGTTCGCATGCCATCCTCGGTCAGCTGTATGGACGGTTAGCTGCGAGACCCGCGAGTAAGCAGTTGGGCACGGTGATCGGATCCTTAAATCAACGCGTGGCGGCTGCAGCGACGAGCCTTGCCGGCGTGGTGGAGATGGCGACTACGTACCCTCCTGCGTTGAGACGCAGGCGGTGGCAAAAGTGGCGGCATCCTCGGCGAATAATGCGCCGCTCAGACGCGTCGGAAGCTCGATACAGGCTTCGACACCACCCCGGAGTCTCTCGGACAAAACCAGGCGGCCCCCGTGCCAGACCGCGACTGCTGATGCCACGGCGAGGCCCATCGCGCGGTCGGCTGGTACGCGAGGCTGGTAGCTGCCGTCTCCGAGCGGCCGGACCAGTCGTTCACAAGGGTCCGGGTTGATGTCATCCCTGCGGTCGCTCACCGTGATCCGGATCCACGTAGCCGAGCTGGTCGAGGCAACCCGGACTGTCGATCGGTCAGGCGCAGCTGTCAGGGCGTTGTCGAGCAGCTCGCGGAGGGCTCGGCGAAGGCGTCGTGGGTCCGCGATGCATTCCTGGGGCGGTTCGGCGCTGACCACGAACCGGAGTCCTCGTTGCGCGGCACGGTCCCGATAGGTCGCCACCTCTTCGGCGACCAGCTCAGGGATGTCGACGGATTCCATGGTGGGCGGGCCCGCAAAGGCGATGTCCATCAAGTCGCAGACATCGACGACCACGTCGTTGAGTCGCTGAGCGGCGCGCAGCAGACATTCAAGCGACTCCCGCACCTCCGGGGAGAGCTCTAGCTTCCGGTGACTCAGGAGCTCGGCGTGCCCCATGAGCACGGTGAGCGGCGTCCGCAGGTGGTGGTTGACGCTTTCTCTCAGTCCTCCGGCGCTTTCGTGGTGGTGCGCGTGTTCACGGGTTGCCGGCTCATCGGCCCCAGATGCCGGCTCGGCCGAAGACGGAGGCATTGACCATAGGTAGCGCTCCGACAATTGCCCTCCTGCAGTCGCATGCGGCCGACCCCGCGCTCTATCGGAGTGCATCCGGGGCTCGGAGTTGGCCGGGTGGCGCCTTGCCGCCTGTCGGGGGTCAGGAGCAAGGCGCCACGAGGGACTCTGAGGTCGAAGGCCCTCAGATCGAGGGTGTCGCAGACGACGCGTACCTGCGCCCACATCGGCGAACTGCTGCGCTATTCGGCCATCAGAACGCGCTGCGGGGCGCAACAGACAGCCCTGAGCCTCGGAGTAGCCGCCTAGCATGACTCCTCGAGCCGGGGTTGCCGGCACCTGAGCAGGACGAGCGAGATGAAGGCTGTGCTACGACGTTGCGATCTCGATTCCGGTCCCCGGATTCGGAGACGGCAGGAAGGATGACCGTGGGTGCCACTCGTGAGCCGGGCGCCGGGCCGGGATCGCATCAGGTCCGGCTGGGGGTGATGCCGTACACGCGGCGCAGCACCGACGACCGCGATGAGGCCGAGCGCATCGTCACCGATCTCTACCTCCCGCACCGGCTCGACCTTTCCCAGGGCTTCGCGGGCCTTGGGATGGAGATTTCGGGTCTCCGGCTGCGAACGATCACGGTGGGCCGGCTGACCTATGGGCGCCGCGTGCATCTGCGCACGGCCGAGGCCGACCACTTTCACGTGAATCTCACGCTGCGTGGTCGAGCGGTGTCGAGGAGCGGGAGCGGCGAGCCGGTCACGACAACTCCGGGAGAAGCTCTCGTCTTCCCACCGGGGGCGCCCGCCGAGATGTCGTGGTCGGCGGACTGTGAGCAGCTGTGCCTGATGATTCCACGGGCGTGCTTGGAGTCGGAGCTCGAGCACCTGCTCGGCCGATCCGTCAGAGGTCGGCTGGCCTTTGACTTCACCGCGGACCTGGAGAGCCCCCTCGGGCGGCGCTGGCGGACGGTCCTGGACCTGCTCGTCGACGAACTCGACCACCCGACGGACGTGAGCCGAAACCCGCTCGTGGGCAGGCACATCGAAGGGCTCGTGCTCGATGGCCTCCTGCTCGGTCAGCCGCACAGCCACAGCGACATCGCGAGCCGGAACCGCCCAGTCCGGCTGGGCGCGGCGGTCAAGCGTGCGGTCGAGTTGATCGAGGAGCAACCGTGCGAGTCGTGGACAACGGTCCGCCTTGCCGCCGAGGTGCATCTCAGCGTACGAGCGCTGCAGGCAGGGGTTCCATCGAGACCTCGCCACGACGCCGATGAGGTACCTGCGCCGGGTCCGGCTACATCGGGCGCGTGAGGCACTCCAGGCGGCCGACCGCGATGCCACCACCGTCGGCGCGGTCGCCGCTGGCCTCGGGATCCTGCACAGGGGCCGCTTCGCCGCCGCCTATCAGTCAGCCTTCGGTGAGCATCCCTCGGACACGCTCAACCGTCCGGCCTGAGGGGATGGCAGCATCCCGGCCCCTAAGGAGTCGGTCACCGGACAGGTCACTTGTTATGCGTATATACATATACGTATACTGAGAATATGAGCTACGCTGGAGTCGGTGCCGAACAAGACGATCTACGTCGCCGACGCCGACCTACCACTGTTCGAGCGGGCTCAGGAGCTCACCGGCGACAATCTCTCGGCGACCATCATCCGAGCCTTGCGTCGGTTGGTCGAGATCGAGGAGGGCCGCACGGAGGGCTTCGAGGAGATCACCGTGCGGGTCGGCACCGGTGCCGGCCGACGGCAGCGGTTCGTTGGAGTCCTGCTGGTCGAGTGGAGTCGTTCGACCAGCGAACGGGAGGAGACCTACCGGGTCTACCGCTCGCGGAGCGGGAAGTACGTGCTGCACCTCAAGCGTTCGTCGGAGTCGGTCTGGACCGCCGGACCCGATGGCCAGGCCACGGGCTGGCGGAAGCACTTCGCCAGCGACCAGCAGTCGGGGACTTTGTCCAAGTCGGCCTCACTGCAGGTTTTCGATGACCTGGACTCGCTCCGTGTGCACGTGCCGCAGGAGTTCTACACCCTGGTCGAAGCCGCGGCCGAGCAGCCGGTCATCGAGGACCTCGACATCTAGCGGGTGGCCGGCGCCGGCGCCGGCGCCGTCATCAACCGCATCACCTCGGCCGCCCTTGTGAAGACGACGATCTGATGTAGGTGGCAGGCTGCGAGCTCGGCCAGCGAGGGACCACATGGCACGCCCCGGACGACGGACGTCACCATCGACTCGAGCGGTCGACCCAGTGGAAGGTCCTGCCTACGTCGTGTAACCGTTCCGTCACTGAGTTCGCGTCGACGCCTTGTTCAAGTCTGGCCCATTTCTGATGAGCCAGTTGCCCTGTGCCGCGGATGGCAGCCGCGAGTCATCGGACGGAAGGGATCTGCCGACCCATCTGACTGTCCCCCGATTGGTGGAGGTGGAGATCACCTACGTCACCCTCCGGTTGGCCGACAGCCTCCGTCCCCGTTGAGCCGCAGAGTTGAGATGTCGGCCGTAGAGCCGAATCAATACCGAGTAAGCCCAGAGCGGAGATCACCATGACGACCAAGTACGCCACCGAGCCCATCACGCCCACGACTCCCCGCAAGCCAGTTGCGCGGATCGTCGCCGCGACAGTTGCCGGCGCGATCGCGATCGGCGGCATCTTCGCCGCCCTCGTGCTCGTCTACGGCCCAGTGAACATGAACCCGCCCGACGGCAAGTTTCCCACCGGCGGCACGACGATGGTGCACCCCTCAGACGAAGTGAAGCGCCTGCAGGAGTCGCTCGCGCAACTCAACTTCTACGACGGCCCGATCGACGGCTTCCGCAACCACCAGACGAAGCAGGCGATCACCGATCTTCAGCGCGAGGCGGGCCTTCCGCAGACCGGTCAGATGAACCTGGCGAGCTGGAGTGCGCTGACCACGCTGCTGGTCGAGGGCAACAACCAGATGCACGCCTGACCGCTCAGACTGCTATCCAATCGAGCGTGCAACCGACTGAGGTGCGGCTGACCACGAACTGGGACAGTGTTGGGGGCATGATCAGAGCTGCGGGTGGGTGAATTTCTCGGCCGCCAAGATCATCCTCGGTCGGTGGGTGGCGAGGTTCGGCAAGCAGGCAGCGACGCGGGCATTTTGCCCCTGGGGGGCGACCAAGATGGGGTATCGCTTGCATCCAACGCGACAACACCTGGGTCGGTTCGGTCACCGTTGTCGATCGGTGACCCGTCGGCTGCGGTGGACTGGCGCGTGGTCTGGGCGGTGATCAAGCGTGCCCGCCAGGATCGCCCTGCTCAGGCGTCGGGCTGGTCGAAGACATAGAAGGTGTTGCCACCTGGCGAGCTGAACCCGGCAACGGCTCCACCGGGGATCGCTGCTCTGGCTACGCTCACCTTCACGTCAGGGTGAGAGGCGATCCAGGCGTCGAGATCGTCGACGAGATACATCGGGCCGGGTGGCTGGTCAGTCAGTGAGCACATCACTTCAACTGAGCCTTCCGGGACTCGAAAGGCGATTGTGAGGGTGCCGTCCCGCCATGCCTCCTCGAAACCCAGCTGGTCACGAAAGAATCCGGCGGCGACGTCGATATCGACAACCGGGTGGTAGAGGAACCTGAGTTGCACTTTGGCCTGCCCTCACTGAAGGGTCTCGATACCGCGCCGACGTTGACGCATTGACTATGCCACCACCGACGATGCTGCTGCTTTCGCGACTTGAATTTCGATGGCCGGGCACCCGTCACTGGACTGACCAAGAGCCGGTGACCGGGGCGGATGTCGAAATCGTGTCCGGCCGTTTGTCGCGACCGGAAACTCCACACCCGGGGTAGACGTTGACTCGGGAGGGTCCGGCAACCATCTGTAGGCGACGGCGACGGTGTTCTTCGTTGAGGTCCTTCAGCGGGCTACGGGCACTCGGTCCGGGAACTTGCCTGGCGATGTCAACCGGAGAGATGCCTGCGGCGAGTGATTGTGTGATGGACAGTCACGAAGCAACCGCGTCCGGCGACGCCACCTCGAGTCAGTGGCGCCGGCCCGCGTTGGTTGCTGTGGAAGCCGACGGCGATCCGGCCGATGATTCGGCGGCCGAGAACGAACCGGGCCGCGAGCGGTTGTCGTTCGATGAGTTCTACCGCCGGGAGTACCGGCAGGTGCTGGGTCTGGCGTATGTGCTGACGGGGAACGAGTCGGTGGCCGAGGACACCGCCCAAGACGCCTTCACGGCCGCGTACCGGCAATGGGCCTTCATCGGCGACTACGATTCGCCGGCGGCCTGGGTACGGAGGGTTGCCTGTAACCGGGCGGCGTCGGTGTTGCGGCGACGGGTACGCGAGGCGAAGGCGATGGTGCGGCTGGCACTCCATGCACCGGCCACCTTCCACTTGGACGAAAGTGACGCGGAGTTCTGGCGAGCGGTCCGCCGGTTGCCGATCCGGCAGGCGCAGGCGGTCGCTCTCTACTACCTCGAGGACTACACGGTGCGCGAAGTCGCAGCGGTCCTCGACTGCAGTGAGGGCACCGTCAAGACCCATTTGAGCCGGGCGCGCAAGTCAGTGGCGCGCCAACTGCGTTTGGAGGACGACCAATGAGTGACTTCGACGCGCGGGCGCGGAAGGCGGCCGCAGCCGTACGGCAGCAAGTGGCCAATGACGCGCCGAACGACAAGCGCGGCATCCGCCGCGCCCAACGTCCGGTCCGACGCTGGGTGGTGCCGAGCGCGGCGGCAGTGCTCGTCGCGGCGGTGGCGATCGCCACCCCCGGCCTCATCGGCGGAGGGAACCCGACGGGGTCGGGAGGGGCGTACGCAGCGGCTGCCCAACTGAAGCCGTTCGGAGACTGCGATGCGGTGCTGAGGTACTTCGTCGACCAAGCTCCTGACCACCTCATCGAGCGCGCTCGACAGAGCGGCGCCAACAGCGGTGGGGCGGCAAGTCGCGGGGGCGTGGTACCGGCTCCGGCTCCGGCGGAAGACAGCACCGGCGCAGCCCGGCGCGAGGCGCCTACGCACTCCACGACCAATCTGCAGGAGGTGGGCGTCGACGAGCCTGACCTCATCAAGACCGACGGGAACCGCATTGTTGCGGTGGCCCGCGGCCGGGTGCACCTGATCGAGGTCAAAGACGGCCGGATGACCCGCCGCAAGACGTTGCCGGTCACCGATGTCAGCAACCTGTTTCTTTCGGGTGATCGGGTGCTGGTGTTCAGCCAGGCGTCCGGCCGGACCGCCGGATCGAACGCCCGCTGGGCCGGGACGCGGTCGGTCCTCACTACCTACGACATCACCCAGCTCGATCAGCCGAAACTCGTTGCCGCCTTGACGATCGAGGGGGACGTCCTCGACGCGCGGCTCGTGGGAACTCAGGTGCGCGTGGCGACGTCATCCGCGCCCGATCTCGACATTCCGTCGCCGGTCTACAACGAGCAAGGCGAGGTTTCCCAGGAGTCGAAGGAGCAGTTGCGTGTCGCGGTCGCGCGATCGACGGTCGAGGACTGGATCCCGTCGTACAGCCTCGAGACCGGGTCGGGCCGCGTCAGCACCGGACGACTGGTGGAGTGCCCCGATCTCGCCCGGCCCGAAAAGTTCTCTGGTCTCGACACGGTGGCGGTCTCGGCGTTCGACATCAGATCCGCGTTCACCGATCGCTCGGCCGCGGGAGTCGTCGCCGGGGGACAGCAGCTGTACGCCAGCGACACCGCGACCTACGTCACCTCAACGGCCTTGGACGCTGACACACCGACGGTCACCACGGACGTGCACAAGTTCGTCACCACGCCGTCCGGAGTCACTCGGTACCGGGGGTCGGGAGTCGTCCGGGGGACACTGCTGAACCAGTACGCCATGTCGGAGTACAACGGAGTGCTTCGCGTCGCGAGCACCATCTCCGAGGAGCGTGGCTGGTCGAACCGAAGGCTGGTGAACGAGGGGATGGTGACGACTTTCGGCGAACGCGATCGCGTGCTGCAACAGCTCGGACAGGTCGACGGACTCGGTCGAGAGGACAACGAGTCGATCCAGTCGGTGCGATTCATCGCGGATCGCGGCTACGTCGTGACCTATCGACAGACCGATCCGCTCTACGTGGTCGACCTGAGTGACCCGGCCGCACCCACGGTCGTGGGCGAGCTGAAGATCCCCGGCTACTCGGGCTACCTGCATCCGATCGGGAAGGACCTGCTGCTCGGCGTCGGCCAAAGCGGTGAGGGCAAGGGGCGCGACGGTCAGGTGGGAGTGCAATTCTCCTTGTTCGACATCAGCGATCCCGCCGCTCCACGCCGGATAGCCACCCAGACCTACGGAAGCGGAACCGCGTCCGCGGAGTGGGACCCGAAGGCGTTCCTGTACTGGCAGCCGCGGAAGCTGATCGTCGCACCCGTGATGCTCGACGGAGACCAACGCGGTCGCGGGACCTTCACCGGCGTGATGCTGTTGCGGACCGACGGGTCAGGACTGAAGGAACTCGGCCGGATCGACATCCGTGAGTCCGACGGGATGGCCAGCCGCTCGCTGGTGATCGGTGATCAGGTCTACCTGCTGTCGGATCAAGCACTTCAATCCCACAGTCTCGACAACCATCGACAAATCGACCGGTTGAGGCTCTGAGTCGGGGCGTCTTGGATGAGAACCGCCAGTCTGCGCTCCGATGCCCAACGTGCTTCGAGCTTGGCCATCTCGGTCGCGTGAGTCTGTCTCACCGGCAGCGTCAAACGCATGAGCGGCGATCCGCCGCCCGAGGTGCCTCGGAAGCGGACCGTCAACCGACGCGTAACTCAACCGGATCGTCGGAGCCGGCGCGTGACGCATCCAGCGTTGCTCACCGACCGAGCTGTGAAGCGCTCGGCGATCCGTGACTACGTCTCGTCGACGGCCGAGTCCGGACGCTTGCTCGGCGACGCCAAGACGTCGACGACCCTGGACAAGTAGGCCAGGATCAGTGCAGTCGCACCGCTGACCACCGCCAGTAGGAGCAGCGCCACCCATTCAGCGTTGACAAGAGTCACGACGCCGATCCCGTCACGCATCACGGCCGCGTTCGATCGTGCTTCCGCGAAGAGCATGACCGCACCGAGACCGAAGGCAACGAACCCGATCACGAGCACGGCGACAGCAACCTTCATGGTTTCTCCTCTGCTGGGCCGCGCGTGCGAGAGAGTGTCCTCGCGGTGCTCTGATCGGTGACCACATGAAAGACCCCGCTGTGCCACCACAGGAACGCCATCACTCCTCCTCTCGGTCGCCCAGGCGACTCACGGGCGCTGAATCGTGCCGCTGGAACAAGGATCAATCCGCGGGAGATCTGATACGCGGTCGGCGCTCGAAGAGCCGACGTCGCAGAGGCCTGACTGGTAGGGGATCCGCTCAGTGGCCTAGTGGGCGCGAGGGGCCGTGACGCACAAAGCCGGAGGTTCGACCGGGAAAAGGGAAACTCATGCGTGCCGCTGAGCCAGCACTTGCTCGCGCAGGATGTCGGCGTGTCCTGCGTGCTGAGCGAGCTCGCGAAGCACCTGCAGATACAACGCCCACACCGGACGCTCGCCTCGACCGTCCACGACGACAGAGAGGTGAAGGTGGCGGGCCGCTTGTCGGGAAGCTTCCGCCCGGGCCCGGTAGACCGCTGACACCGACGCCACGGTGTCGGCCTTTGTCAGGGTGAAGGAGCGGTCGGGGGTGGTGGCGATGCCGATGTCGGCGTACGAGCGGCCGGTCAGCGCCTGGTCGAACCAGACCCCCTCCATGTAAGTGACGTGCTTGACCAGCCCGAGAAGGGTGGTCTTCGAGGGCACCAGACGCGCCCGTGCCTCCTCCTCTGACAAACCGTGCAGGGCGTCGAGCAGAGACTGTCGGTACTCATCGAGGAGCTCGTCGAGGCGCTGCCGCAGGTCCTCGGTCCAGCCGGTGGTGTCAGCACTCGAACTCATTCGAGCATCGTAGAGACCAACATGAGGTCACCGACGAGGTTGACCAGGGCAGTCACTGGCGAAACTGAGGTCGCCCCAGAAGGTGACCGTGTGGCGAGAACGGTGGTTGAAGTCGGACATCCATCCTTGACAGCATTCGTGGGTGGATCCGAAACGAGAGCTGGTCGAGCAGCTACTCGCGTTCCCGACGCAACACCCGTACGCCAAATGGACGGGAACACACTGGCGACTCGTGGAGATCGCCGACTCGGGCGTGCCGGTCGACCGTGCTCGACTTGATCCGGGAGTGGACGCCGAGCTGGACTGGCTGCTTCCTGGCCTAGAACGAGGGCAGGCGCCACACATCGCCGGCCGTGCCCGGCGCCACGGATCGATCGAGGGCAACGCGGTGTACGCGCTGACGCGCCTGGGCTACGCAGGCCATCCGGGCACCCGGCGTCTGGTCGATGCCCTTCTGGACTGGCAGTGGCCCGACGGTGGTTGGAACTGCGATCGCCGACCTGAAGCGGTCCGGTCGTCGTTTCACGAATCGGCCATCCCGGCGCTGGGCCTCGCGTGTTACGCCAGCATCACCAACGATCAAGATGCCCGTCGCGCCGCGGAACGGACCGCGGAGCTGCTACTCCGACAAAAGCTGTTCCGGTCGAGGTCGACGGGCGAGCCGATCCACCCGTCCTGGATGGTGTTGCACTATCCGGCCTACTGGCACTACGACGTGCTTCAGGGGCTGCGGCTGCTGGACGCCGTCGACGGTCTCACCGACCCACGGGCGGCCGACGCACTCGACATCATCGAGAACGCACGTCGCCTCGGCGGTTTCGCCAGCCGACGCTGGTCCACCAGCCGCCAGCCTGCCGCCGTCGCGTGGGGCCAAGGAACGCACAATCTCATGCTCAACGAGATAGCCACCAAAGTACTCGTGGCTGCCGGTCGACAGCACTGGTGAGATGTCGGGATCTCGCCGCAAGCGGATCCTCTGCGGAACAGTACCGCTACCACATGGGCTGGCTGCGCTGTTCGGGCATGGCTTGGGCCCGTGCGGTTCAGGCGGTGATCTGGAGCCGCTGTGCGATGTGGGCGGCCGCCTGTGTGGGTGTGAGTTGGCTGTTGTCCAGGCGCAGGTGGTGATCGGGGTAGACGAAGTCGCCGTTGGTGCTCAGTTGGTGCGCGGCGTCGTCCTCGAGCAACCGTCGCTTGGTCGTTTCGATGTCCCGCTTGCTGCGCTTGTGTTCCAGTCGCAGCTCTGTGCCTTCGCGGGCGAGGCGGGTGGCCTGGTCGGCGTACAGCTCTACGAAGTCCAGCCGCTCGCCGGCTGACCGGACCGGCTCGGTCAACCAGTCGACGTACTCACGGTCAGCGGGGTCGTCGAAGGCCCAGACGTAGGTGAAGATCAACCCCGGGAGGTCCGCCACCACCGCTTCCTCGATGACTCGACGGCGCAACTCACTCGTCAGCCGCACGAACGAGGGCGAGCCCCAGGGGAACACGTCCAGAACCGGCTCGATACTCATGTGATTGTGGAACAGCGGATAACCGGTCAGCCTGCTCAGCTCGCGACCGACAGCCATCTTCCCGACGGCTGACGGGCCGAACATCATCACGAGATGCACGAGACGATCATCGGACACCGCGCCCGGTCGAGCCAACGCTTACGCGAGGCCACCGCTAATGCCCGCTGTGACTCGCAGCCGCTCCGTCGGAGGTCCCTCTTCCGGTCGACCACCCGGCTCCGGTCAGCACGCTCCGGACCAGAAGGCGCGAACGTCGCTGAAGTAGCGGGAGACGACGCAGTTCGTCCCGGCGTGGAACGCCCCAGTCGACCGGAACCGGAGCCCGCCCGTGCAGGTGGACCACCGGATCCCGTCGCTGTACGACGCAACCGTCGTGCAGTTGTAGAAGTTGCGGTTCACGCTGGGCGCGTAGAAGTTGTAGGCGGCGTCTGCGGTGAGCGGGACGGCCATCACGGCCGCCGTCGCGGCGACGGTGACGGCGACTCGCGTTCGCAAGGATCGTGGCATGGTGTCCTCTTCCTCTGGTGGTGGTGTGTCGTGCGCCCCGGTTCAGGCGGCGGTGAGCGCCCGCGCTGAACCGGAGCGTACAGCGACTCGCTGCGGCTGTTTCCGCGACGACCTAGCCCAGGCCTCTTGAGATTGCCGCTGCCGACTGCTCGACAGCCTGCCGCCAGCGCGCGCAGCAGCCTCACTCGGGATGTGACGTCGCCGGCACAGTGCACCGATGTGGCTCAGCCTCCCGGTCGGGCGGACCTATCGGGTCGCCGCCATGATCGCCACGATTGGGTCTGCTGCCGCACTGCACTCTGACCAAAGCAGCGAACCCGATCGTGCCGTAGGGACCGATAGCCGGGACGGGAACGTTCAGCAAGCGAGATCATTCAGCGGGTGCTAGATCGCGATGCCTGTTCAGTCCGCAGCAGTGCAGGATGTCCTGGTGGCAACTGAGTTGCGGGTGGCCCTGGAAATCTCGTCGTGGCGGCGGGCCGTCCACGACTTGTACGCCGCCGTGCGCGCCGAGGCTGAACCTGCTCGCGCCCACGCGATCTGGGTGGCGGGCCGGAACCGGATGTTCACCGACCACCCGGCGTCGGCCCGGCAGGGCGGGCAGACGCTGCGGCACGCGACGTACGACCCGGAGTACCGCTTCGTGGTGCCGATCGAGACCGCCGAGCCGCAGACATGGACCCCGCCCACCGGTACCGACGGCGACGTGCCGTTCAGCCGCGTCGGCCGGGTGTCGCTGCCGGGTCTGGGCCGGTTGGACCTGTGGTGGCTCGATTCGTACGGCAACGGTCTCTTCTTGCCCTTCCGCGACTCGACGGCAGGGCAGACCAGCTACGGCGCCGGCCGCTACCTGCTCGACACCATCAAGGGAGCCGATCTCGGCCGGGACGGCGACGCGTTGGTGATCGATCTCAACTTCGGCTACAACCCGTCCTGCGCATACGACCCGGCCTGGGCCTGCCCCTTGGCACCGGTCGGCAACCGGCTCGAGGCGGACGTACCAGTCGGTGAGCTGATCCCGGCCGGCTGACCCCCGTGGAGCCTGGACCTGACGCGCTGGGCGGAACGCGAAGTAGGGCCCCACTTCCGGGCACACGCAGCGGCTCCGGAGTGTCTGATGACTCAGCCGTAGGGTGCCCACAATGGGACGGTTCTACGAGGAGCGACGGCGCTGCGGCTGTCAGCCGTGCCCGCCTGGCCCAGATCCTGGCGGAGAACGAGCACGTCGAGATCCTTGTGCGGCCGGGTTTGCCGGGCGATCAGGGCGTCCACGCCCCACCCACCGACGACCCAGCAGCGGACGCCGGCATCGGACAACTTCCGATAGAGCGTCCTCGCGTCGTCTGCGGACAGTCGCGCTCGATGCGAGCTGTGGGCGGTCGACTCCATGCTGTCAGGGCTCTGGCTGTTACGGCCTCGGACTGAAAGGATCGCTGAAGCGGTCGCGCAAGTGCCGCGGAGGGGGTTCAACCCGTGCCGACCTGCCAGCTGGATCGCCGCAAGTGACTTCCAGGCCCGGCTCGACTGACCCGGGACATCCCGGGCCGCCGCGCTATCCGACCCGGTTTGTCGGACGGCGCGCCGAGGTCGCCGAGCTGCGCGGCTTGATGCGGCCGGGTCGATTGGTCACTGTGGTGGGGATGGGCGGCGCCGGAAAGACGCGGGTGGCCGCAGAGCTGGTCAGCGAACTCGAGTGTGTGTGGGTCGACCTTTCTGATGCGAGCGCTCCGGGTGATGTGGCCGGCGCGGTTGCTGAGGCATTGAGGTTGCCGGCCGGCGGTGGTGCTGATCCGATCATCGCGATCGTCAACGTCCTTCGAGACGAGCCGACGCTGCTGGTGATCGACAACTGCGAGGTCCAGCACGACGCTTGTCGCGAGCTCGTCGACGCTCTGCTAGCGGATGCGTTGACCGTCTTGGCCACGAGCCGGGTGCCGCTAGAGTCGGCGTACGAGTGGCTGTTTCCCTTGCCTCCGATGGCGGAGGGCGACGAGCTGTTCACAGACCGGGCAGCCCGAGTGGGTTACGCGCCTGTAGGGCAGGAGGCCCGTGCCGTCACGGAACTGTGTCGCCGCGTCGGCGGTTCGCCGCTGGCAATCGAACTTCTCGCCGCCTGGTCGCACGTCAAGTCGCCCGCTGAACTCCTGGCGACCCAGCCGGAAAGGCTGACCTCACGCACCCTCACCGTGCAGCCCCGGCATCGGGACATGACTGCCGTTCTGGACGCGTCAATGGCCCTGCTGACCTCCGCTCAACAGCGTGTCCTCGCATCGCTCGGAGTGTTGGCCGGCGGCTTCACTGCTGAGTCAGCCGAGGCGGTTGCCGGGGCCGATCTCGGGACACTCGCCGATCTGGTCGAGCGCGGTTTGATCTTCCGCCAACCGACCGTGGGAGGTCGGTTCTCTGTGCATGAGCTTGTCCGGAGCCACGCGCTGGTCCGGTTGCGGTCAGATGGCGATGACTGTGAAGACGCAGTCCGGCGACGGCACTTCGACTACTTCGTCGGGCTCGCCGAACCGTGGACTGATCAATCCGCCTTCCAGCTCGAGCCTCACCGAGGTCACCCGCTGAAGGCGGAGAACGCCAACCTCGACGCGGCACGGCGCTGGGCTGTGGAGCGGGGTGATGCCGGCAGCGCCTTGCGTCTCATGCAGGCGCTGGACCTGTTCTGGCCGTATGCAATCCCACCCAAGCCGCGCCGGTTCGAGCGCCTCGCTGAGGTGCTGGCGCTCCCCTTCGACAGCGACGACCAGACCGTCCTGCTGAACCGGGCTTGGGCTTGCCACACGGCCGGCCAGTTGATCATGAGGGAGCCGGCCCAGGCCCGGGAGTGGTTCGAGGAGTCCCTCGACCACTTCCGCGTCCTCGGGCACGAGGGTGGTGAGGCGGCGGCGCTGCGAGGATTGATGGAGGTTGCCCTGGTGGGATTGGACCTTGAAGCCGCCGAAGCGTACGGCGACCAGGCCCGAGCCGTCGGGCGACGTACCAACGACCGGCCGGGGGAGGCGTGGATGATCTTTCAGGACGCGATGCTTGCCCTCGCCCGTGATCAACCCGAGCACGCTGCAGCATGTGCGCGTGAGGCCCGAGACGTCTTCGAAGAAAGGGGCGCCGGCTACGGGATCTACTCTGCTTACGGGATCTTCTCAGCCGTCTGCCTGCTGGGGGAGGCCCACTATGCCCAGGGCCGTTACGCCGACGCCGTCACCGCCTACGGGGAGGCGGTGTCGATCCAGGGCCGCACCGGGTTCGTCCGCGATGTCGAGGACCTGCTGGAGGATCTGGCGATCGTCTCGGCTGCACTGGGTGCACATGAGCAGGCCGCGGAGCTGTTGGGCGCTGCTGCGACCTGGCGGGCCATCGACGCAGATCCGCGCGTGCCGTACGGGATGGCGGATTATCGGGCTGCCACCGCTGCCAGTCGACGCAGCCTCGGTCCGCGAGGCTGGCAGGCCGCCTTCGACGCTGGCACTCGGCTGACCAGCAGTCAGGCGATGGCACTCGCCGACGCTACGGTCGACGATCTTGCCGCTCGAGCGTCGGCGAGCGCGGTGGGGTTGACCGCCCGCGAGCGTCAGGTACTCAGCCTGATTGCTGATGGTTCACACGATGCGGAGGTGGCCGAGCGGCTCCAGCTCAGTCGACGTACCGTGCAGGCTCATCTGCGGTCGGTGTACACGAAGCTGGATGTCACGACGCGGACCGCGGCCGTGCATCGTGCCAGGGAGCTCGATCTGATCGGGCCTGTGACGTAACCGCTCTGCCCGGCAGACACGGAATACGGCACTGGTGTCGGCAATCTTGCCGATGTGCGTCGGTTCGGCCGGGAACGATGCTGCCGTCATGACCGCAACCAGCATTCCGAAAACGTCCACCCCGTCGAACGCGGCAAGCCAACCCGAGGTCGACAAGCCTCCAGTTGACGAGGAGGTTCTGAACGCGTTCCTCGGCCAGGTCGTGAGCGACCTCGGCGCCTCCTTGCACGTCCTCACCGTGGTGATCGGCGACAAGCTCGGGCTCTTCCGCGCCCTGGCTGAGGCTGGCCCGAGCACCTCCGTCGAGCTGGCCGAGGCCACCGGCACAGCCGAGCGATACGTCCGTGAATGGCTCCGGGGCCAAGCCGCCGGCGGCTACGTTCGCTACGACGCGACCACCGACCGTTACTGGATGACACCCGAGCAAGCCTGTGTTCTCGGCCAAGAGGACAGTCCCGCCTTCGCAGCCGGCGCGTTCTGGATGACTCCGGCGGTGGCCCGCAGCCAGGCAGCGCTGCTCGAAGCGTTTCGGACCGGCGAAGGCTTCGGCTGGAACGAACACGACCCCGACATGTTCGCCGGCACTGACCGGTTCTTCCGGCCTGGCTACGTCGCCAACCTGATCACTACTTGGCTGCCCGCCCTCGACGGAGTCGTCGACCGGCTGACCGCGGGCGGCACCGTCGCCGACCTCGGCTGCGGCCACGGCAGCTCGACTGTGCTGATGGCGCAGGCCTTTCCGGCCACGGAGGTGGTGGGCTTCGACTACCACCCCGCATCCATTGCCGCCGCCGAAGCGAAGGCCAGCCACCTCGGCCTGACCAACCTCCGGTTCGAAGTCGCCGGCGCGACCGACTTCCCCGGCGCCGGCTATGACCTGATCACCGTCTTCGACGCGCTGCACGACATGGGCGACCCAGTCGGCGCCTCCGTGCACATCCGCCATGCCCTGGCGCCCGAAGGGACCTGGATGATCGTCGAGCCGGCGGCCGACGACTCGGTGGAGGGAAACCTCAATCCTGTCGGCCGGGTCTACTACAACGCCTCCACCATGGTGTGCGTACCCAACTCGCTCAGCCAAGAGGTTGGCGCCGCCCTGGGCGCCCAGGCCGGCCCGGCGGCCATCGAGGACGTCGTCCGCCGCGCCGGATTCGGAAGTTTCACCGAGGTGGCACGAACCCCGTTCAACCTTGTGTTCGAGGCACGGCTGTCATAGCCGTGAAGGCCTGGGGCTCAGTAGGGGGCGCGCCTCCGGCCACGCACGTCGGCTCCTGCGCAAGCTCCCCTTCGAGTCGCAGCTACCGCCAGAAGGACCTACCCACTGGGCGATGACCATCGACGGCCGCATCGACCGGACGCCTCGAAGCGCACTCGTCGACGGGTCGGCGACCAAGGCGGCCGCCAATCGATGATCAAGAGTCTGCCAACTCGATTCTGAAGCCGGACAGATCGTCTGGAAAGGGGCCGAAGATGAGCCATCAAGTCGGTCAACTCGATCCCGCAGGGCCTCTCGATGGGGGATCGGGCGACGGCGAGCAGGACGACAGCACGTCGGTTGACGAGCTGGTGCTTGGCCCTGATGCATCTCCTCCGACACGCCGTTTGCACCAGTGCTTGCTGGCCGTGATCGTCCTCGGCACCATCGCCGCACTCGCCATGGTTAGCGGACTGGACTCCCGCGAGCCGGCAGCCCTTGAGTTGCTGTCCACCCCACTCAACATCCTGGTTCTCGGTGACTCCTCAGCTGACCCGGAGGCCTGCTCAACCTGCTCCAGCTACGTCGACCAGTCCGCTGCGGCCTGGTCGCAGCACAGTGGGCGCCGCGTCCGCCTCGACCGCAAGACCGTGCCCTCCGACGTGGCCGCCCCCTCGATGCCGACCCTGGTCGAAAGCCTCCGATCCGACCCCGACATTCGAGCCTCCGTGTCCGAGGCCGACGTGATCCTGCTCGCCATCGGCAGCGGCGATGTCGCAGCCACCGCCGTCACATCCTGCCGTGCGGAACGGCAAGCGCCATGCCCGAAGGTCCCCATCGCGAAATTCCGTCAAAGCTTGGCCTCATGGACCACCGAGACCGACACAATCCGCCGGCACCGCCCGGTGATCCTTCGCGTGATCACTCCACCACCAACCACAGGCTTACCCCGGCAGAGCCACGTCGCGCGGACCGCCTGTGAAGTCGCCGCCGCTCGTGCCGCCGCCTGCGTCAACGTGTACGACCAGGCGCGCACCGACGAGCTGGTCGTTGACCCGGGATCCGACCCTCGACACCCCCAACTGACACAACACGGCCACGACATCGTCGCAGCACAACTCATCGCCAACGGCATCACCCCATGACGCCCAAACCAGCCATCGGACACGGGGCGGCCGATCCGCGAATTCCTCACTCGTACTCGCCGACGTCGGGCTAGGAGCCACGCCAAGCTGCCACTGAGGGACTGACGCTCCGACTCATGACATCTGGTGTAACGAGTGCAGTGTTTGTGCTGGACTGTGACGGTAGCCGGTGCATTCCGGGGTTCCCGGGAACGGCGGCAGCATGGCGGTGCTCGAGAGGACTACATCAGTGACGAAACGTCATTGTCCGCAGTTGGTCGTGGCCGGGTTGACGGCGATCGCGGTCGCGTCCTTCTTGGTTGCATGCACGCCGACGGCAGGGAATCCGTCACCGTCGGGGGGAGTCAGCGCAAGTCGAACTGTCCCGACCGGCAGTGCCAGCGCCGATGCCAGTCGGACACCGGCAACCCAGGTGCACGAGGTCGACCTGGGCAACGGCCGTCGGTTGTACATGACGTGTGCTGGCAGCGGAGGTCAGACGGTCGTGCTGGAGTCTGGGTATCACGAGTCATCCGACACCTGGATGGTCACCGCTGATGAGACCGACCGGTCGGTGTTCGCTCGTCTGGCCGATCGGTACCGGGTCTGCGCCTACGACCGCGCCGGAACGCTGCTGCTGCTCGGGAAGACGCCCACCGTCACAGATCGCACGACGCCCGTGCCCATGCCGCGTACCGCGGCCGATGTCGTCAAGGATCTTCATGCCGCGCTGCAGGCGAGCGGCGAGCCAGGCCCCTACATCTTCGCCGCCCATTCGATGGGCGGGCTGCTGGCGCGGCTGTACGCGCAGACCTATCCCACAGACCTCGACGGACTGGTGTTCGTCGACTCGTTCCCGATCGAGATGCCCCGACTGCTCGGTCAGAAGTGGAAGCCCTACTACGCCGTGCTCAACTCCACCGGCGGTGGCGGGGCGAGCAGGAACTACGAACAGCTGGACATCGAAGCCAGCATCAGCCAGATCGATGACGCCGGCCCGTTTCCCGACATCCCGATCGGCGTCATCTCCAAACAGCTGCCGTTCGCCGGGCTCCCCGACAAACCCGTTGGGTTCACGGCCGCCGATCTCGAACGGGCGTGGATCGCCGGGCAGCCGAAACTCATCGCGCTCCGCCCCAACGCACCCCATCTGGTCGCCACCGGCAGCGACCACTACATCCATGTCCGGCAGCCTGACCTGGTCGAAGCCATGGTCGATATCATCGCCGGCCGCAGCATCCGATGATCCTCTCGCTGGATTCGAGATAGCCGGCTCTTGCTGTTGCCCGATGTACTGGCCCTCGTTGAGGTTTCACAGCCTCGATCGAGCCACCAGCCTCCTCCAGCGTCTCGAACGCATGGACGTGTCCACCGGTCTCGACCACCAGATGGAGCGGCGCCGGTACTCGAGGGTTGCGCGGCTGCATCTGCGAACCCCGTTGCCGCCGATGGCGCCGAGAACCAACTACGCCTCGCCCCACGAGGACATGCTTGCGGCGACGGCTTGACGCGGGCCTGCTGCCCGGTGAGTAATGCTCGAGGCGCCCTCAACGAGACCGTTGAGAGATTTGGCTGACCCAGCATCCCGTGGCACGTTCCCCGCGCTGGGAGTGTCGCTCGATCGGTTCGGTAGTCGTTGAGGTAGCCCGTCGTGGGACATGGTCCGCCTCGCTACGGAACAAGATGGTGGCGGGCGCATCATCGCCGCGTCAACGGGCATCGGCGTAACTGGTGACGCGGGAAACATCCAGGACGAACTCGACAGGAAAGGTCCCGAACAGCAGCTGCCCGGCCCGGTGGGCGGCCGCGCGGACGGCATCTTCCACTGCTTCGCTCAGCTCGCTCGGCGTTTCCACGATGACCTCATCGTGCAGGAAGTAGACCAGCCGCGGTCGGCGTTCACCCGGTGCCGTCAAGGTGGTCAGTCGCCGGCGGAGGTCGGCGAGCCAGCACAGCGCCCACTCCGCTGCGGTGCCTTGGACAACGAAGTTCCGGGTGAACCGTCCCCACTCCCGCGCCTGAGTTCGCGCCAGCTGCTGGTCGGCTGGCCGTGCTTCGGACGAGCCGGCCCATTGCTGATGTTCCCACCACGATTCCGATGGCGTCGGCGAGCTTCGGCCAAGCCAGGTCGTCACCGTCTCGCCGCGCTCCCCGGCCCGCGCGGCCGCCTCGACCAAGCCGGTCGCCGCCGGATAGGTCCGCAGGAGCCGCGGCATCAGCCGGCCGGCTTCACCTGATGTCGCTCCGTAGAGTGCACCCAGCATCGCGACCTTGGCGTGCGCCCGGGTGTCGGCGACACCCTCGTCGACCAGTGCCTGATAGAGATCGCCCGCTCGGCTCGCCCGTGCCATCGCCTCGTCACGCGCCATGGCGGCCAGTACCCGCGGTTCGAGCTGCGCCGCGTCGGCAACCACCAGTTGCCAACCCGGCGGTGCGACCACCGCTCCACGGATCTGCTTCGGGAGCTGTAACGCCCCGCCACCACGGGTCGCCCAGCGGCCGGTCACCACTCCGGACGGCACATAGTCGGGCCGGAACCGACCATCGCGGACCCATGACCTCATCCACGCCCAACCGTTCGCGTTGAGCAATCGAGCCAGACCCTTGTACTCCAGCAGCGGCCCGATCACCGGATGGTCGAGCCGCGACAGCTCCCACTTACGTGTCGTCTCCACCGTGAGACCTTGGGCTCGGAGTGCCCGCAGCAGCTCCGGCGCCGAATCCGGATTCAGGTTCGGAGCAGAGAGGTCGGTCCGGATCCGTGCAACCAGCGATTCGAGTCTCGCCGGCCGTCCACCCGGCAACGGTTGCGGACCGAGAACGGTCCTCAGCAGCGCATCATGGGTGTTCTCGTCGAACGGCAGACCGACCGCAGAGAGCTCGGCTGCAACCAGAGCGCCGGCCGACTCGGCCGCCAGCAGCAGCCGTAGACGATCCGCGCGCCCCGACGCGGCCACCGCCGCCTGCTGCCGACCATGCTCGGCCGCGAGCTCGGTTGCATCGAGGACGGCACCCTCGACAGGAAGGTCGAGCAGGCTGGGCTCCGCCTCTCCCGGTTCGGCATCGCCGCCACCCCACCCAAGATCGTCCGCGGCGTTCGCAAAGCCGCCCGAAACGTATGTCGAGCGAGCAAGGACCGCATGACACAGGCGGAGATCGACGGCCCGGGCCACAGTCACTCCGGCGCTCAGAAGCCGTGGATAGACCGTCGACGTATCAGCCCAGATCCAGCGCGGATCTTGCGGTTCCAGCTCGCGAACCTGGTCGACGAACGTGCCCACGGGGAGGTTCGCCGCCGACCCAGGTCGACCGGACCGGTCGAGCCGGGCCATTGACACACCGGCACCGTCGGGAGCAACGACGATGTCCACCCGATGAGGCTAATCAACCCGTGCTCCGTCCGCGCCCCTCGGGTGTGAGGCCAGCCGTGGAGGCTTTTCTCGAGAGCTACGGTCAGCCGGCGCAGCGTCCGCCGCTGACGCTCCTCGTGCAGTTCGACCGTGAGTCGGGGAGGTATGAGGTGACCTTCGAGGATCTCGACTCATCTCGCTGGAAGGTGACCCCGGCGAACGTTCAGCAGATCAGCGTGGAACTGCGTCCCCACTTCGACTGACCACCAGCCGGGTGGTCGGTGTCGCGGATCTTGCCCTGTCCTGGTCCGTTCGAGCGGACTCTGGGTTACCGGCCTCCGGGCAGGCCACCAAGTAGAAGGGTGCGCTGCCTACGGCACTGGTCCCACCTTCAGCGGCGCCGCCGACGCCTCATGCCGACGCCTCAGGCCCGATGGGGTGGCGGTCCTGTCGTCCGCCGAGGAGTTGCTCTCGAACTTTGCGCCCGCCGGAACAGGGGGTAGTAGTTCCGCGAGCCGACCGCTCAGCGGGATCGACTGGATGTGGTGACCGGCGCTGGCAATCGCGCGAGAATCAGCCATGGCGAAGATGCAGGGGCCAAGCCGTCGCGCTCGCGATCAACCCGAAGAAGGAGCACGGCCGATGAGGTGGCGCACGATGACGGCTCTTGTCGGACTGTTCGTCACCGCGGCGTGTTCCTTCACTGCGCCGAGCGAGGCCCCGAGCGAGTCCGGCGCCGGGTCGACGACGTCCACTCCGTCGACGTCCGTTTCGGCCCCTGCACCCGGCCGCGCCGCGTCCCTCAGATCAGTACCATGCCCCGATCCGTTGATCGAGGGTGTCCCTCAGCTGACCCTCGAAGGGTTCAGCTGTAGCCGGTTGACGGTGCCGCAGAGCAGATCGGACCCGAGCGGCAAGACGATCGAGTTGGACGTTGCGATCACCAAGGCAACCTCGGCAACCCCGAAATCCGACCCCATCGTGTACCTCGTCGGCGGACCCGGTGGCCCGGGCCTCCTGATCGGTCCGGCTTTGGTGCGGGCCAAGTGGAACGACGACCGGGACCTGATCGTGGTGAGTCAGCGCGGCACCCGCAACACCACCCCGTCACTCATCTGCCCGGAGTTGGACCGGTTCGCCCAGCGGGCGATCGGTCTCGCGATGACCGAACCCGCCGCGGCCGAGCAGCGCCTGGTCGTCGTGCGGCAGTGCCGGAACCGACTCGCCGCCCTGGACGCCGACCTGGGGTCCTTCAACACCACGGAATCCGCAGCCGACCTCGCCGATCTTCGCGTGGCGATGGGTATCGACGCCTGGAACCTCGTCGGCTCCTCCTACGGGACCGACCTCGCACTGCAGACCGTCCGCTCCTATCCGCAGGGGATCCGATCGGTGGTCCTCGACTCCGTCATCCCGCCCCAGGTCAGTCTGGCCGGGTCGCGCTGGCGCTCGATCCAACTGGCCACGACAGCCGTCTTCGACGCGTGCGACGCGCAACCCTCCTGCCGCCGGGCCTACCCGCGGATCCGTCAAGAGTTCGCACAACTCCTCACCCAACTCACCTCGAAGCCCCGCCGCCTCGCTGTAGCCGACCCAGCCGGTAAGGGCACGATCAACGTCACCATCGACAGCTATGCCCTGCTCGGCCTGCTCACGGCCGCTGCCTCCGAACCCGAAGGGTTCAAGCCAATTCCCGCCATGATCCATGAACTGGCGACCGGTGGCGGCGACCGCGCGGCCGCCGCCATCGTGGCAGCGTCAGCCGTGCCGCCCGGGCTGACCGGGTACGGCCTCTTCTTCGGCGTGCTCTGCTCCGAGTACGTCCCACAGACGTCACCCGAAGCTCTCCGGAAAGACGCACGGCGGGCCTTTCCGCGTGTCCCGGACGCACTGACCGCCCTGGTGCCCAATCTGGCTCGACCGTTCGAGGACTGCGATGTCTGGGACGTTCCTCCGGCTCCCGCCGACGTCTCGTCGCCGGTGTCCAGCGACCTTCCCATCCTCATGCTCTCTGGCAGCTTCGACACCCAGACCCCGCCGGAATACGCCGACCAAGCGGCCCAGACCCTCCCGAACGCGATGCACAAGATCATCCCCGGGGGCGGTCACGTGCTGTCGATCGGCTATCCCTGCGCCCATGAACTCATCATGAAGTTCCTCGACCGCCCCGGGCCAATCGACGACCCCTGTCTCGCCACCTCAGCAGTGCCACCGTTCGACGGCCCGTGAAGCCCTCATCCGCCATGCCGGCCTCCAGTGCCGGGGACCCACTTGCAATGGGCGGTCATCTTCTAGCACGACCCGTCGAGATGAAGCAGCTGCGCTGTACGGCCCCTGCGTGAACGAGCTTCCTTCCGAGGTAAAGCGCCTCAAGCCGTCACTCGCGAGGGCCGGTATCGCATGGCGACCGCCCCCGACTCGAAGTCATGGCGGTCCACCGGCTCGAGCTGGACGCGCTCGAGTAGGCCGGCGAGCAACGTCGGCCCGTGCCCGGCAAGGACCGGCTGCACAACGAACACGTAGTCGTCGATCAGTCCCAGATCTGCCAACGCTCGGGGCAGGGTCACGCCACCCACGGACAGGCCCTCGCCCGACTTCTGCTTGAGCTGCTGAATCGCTTGCCCCAAGTCGCCTCGCACCAGCTCAGCGTTCCAATCAACTGAGCTCAGCGTGCTCGACACGACGTACTTCTTCGCCCGGTCGATGGCCTCGGCGAACGGGATCTCCCACTCACCCATCCAGTCGGGCCACGCACCCGTGGCCGGCTTCCGCCACGCCGACTCCATCATCTCGTAGGTCACCCGGCCGTACAGCAGGGCATCCGCTCGCTCCATCTCAGCGGTCCAGTAGCGCATCGACTCCTCGTCCGGGGGAAGCCCAGCCTCGTGATGGCAGCAGCCATCGAGCGTGACGTTGATCGAGTAGCGAAGTGGTCTCATCTTGCTTTCCCCCGCTGGCTTGATTGCGCACAAACGACTATTGGGCTTGGGTATCGCGATGCTACAGCGGGGCGCCGTCGGAGCTGATCATGATCGTGCGCAGACGACCTTCGGCGACGAGCACTCCGGAGCAGCGAAAGACCATGCTGGAGCGAGCATGCGGTCGACCAGTACGGCGGCCGGATCGGCCGCGACGGCCACCTGGAAAGCACGTGTAGTGGCCGGCCACATCGTTGTGGCTATGGAACTCCACTCGCACCTCTCAACTATCGGAGCGCCGACCCCTGACGGCAACCTGGGCTCGATACGTCTAGTCCCCGCGGTGTCTGACGCGCAGTCGAAGGCCGAGCAGCACCGAATCGAGGCGATCACTCCATCGATTGCGACGGGTTCACGAAGGCGGGCTTCCGACCTCCAATCCGCTGTAGAGCTCGTCCATGGCTTGCCGAGCTCGATCAATGATGGTCTGAGACGTCTGGGAATCGAGCCGGTCGTGCGTGGCGTGGTGTTGGACGGCTCGGGTGATGCCGCGGTTGACGCCGATCAGAGCGTTGGCGATAACCCATGACCGCATGTCGTCGGCGTCGGCGCGTTCGGCGGCGATGAGCTCGGCCAGCCGGAGGGTGGTGTGGTGTGCCAGTTGGTGCTCTCGGGCCTGGAGCAAGGTGCTACCGGCGATGATGCGGGCGGCTTGAGCGACGCGATGGACGGCCGCCGGGTCGCTGCTGGCGAGGACGCCGCGGGGCTGGAGCACGAAGGCCCGGAACGCGGCCACCACGCTGGTGCCGGCGGGCCGCTGTCGCAGGTTGTCGAGCAGGGTCTCCTCGTAGCTCGCCATGCTGCCGAAGACCAGATCTTCCTTGGTGGGGAAGTAGTTGAACACCGTGGCTTCCGACACCTCAGCCTGGCGGGCGATCTCTGCGACCGGCACCCGGTCGAAGCCGCGTTTGTCGAACAACCGCAGAGCGACGGCGCTGATCCGGCGCCGGGTTTGCACCTTTTTGCGTTCCCGTAGCGGAAGCTGCCCGATCACCGTGTTGGACATGCTCGAACGATACGCGCTGGACATCGAGCAGCTCCAGAGTTAGGGTCACACTAATATTAGTCTCACCATATCGAGGAGTGGCCGTGCCGACACAGGATGAGGTGCTGGAGTTGGTCCAGCGCTGGGCCGAGGCTGAACGTACCGGCGACACCGCGGCCTACCCTGCCTTGCTGACGCCCGACTTTGTCGGGATCGGGCCGGTGGGGTTCGTCCTCGATGCTGAGCAGTGGGTGCGGCGCCATCACGGTGGAGTGGTGAACCATGAGTTCAGCGTCACCGAGCCGCACGTACGCGGGTATGGCGATGCGGTCGTGGTCGAGGCGGTGCAGACGCAGCGAACCACGGCGCGGGGCCGCGACACCAGCGGCTCGTTCCGGCTGGGGCTGATCGCGGTGCGCACCGACCAGGGATGGCGGCTGGCGCAGGCGCAGCTCAGCGGCCCACTCATCAATCCCGAAGAGATGCCCCGATTCGCGCGATGACCACCCGATGCCGATCACTGTCGACCCGCCTTGCCGGGGTGTCGGGGCCTTGTGAGCGGGTCGAGCTTCGTCGCTGCGATCGTGGGGGCGATGGTGCTGGCGCACCAGCCGATCCCGCGCCCCGGCGCGGCGGCAGAGGACGTGCGGACCTATTACCGCGACAGCGCGACGGCGGCGCGGTTCAGCGTTGCCGGGCAGGCGGTCTCGATCCTTGCGCAGGCAGTGTTCACCGGGTGTGTGACCCATCTGGCCGTACGGGCCACGCCCGGAGCGCGGCTCCTGCCCGCCGCCCTGGTTGTCAGTGGCGCGGGATCGGTGGCCGCCTTGGCGACCTCGGCGGCCACCCACGGATCGCTGACCGGCGCATCGCCGCGGGACGACACGACCCTCACGCGGCGGGCTCGGCTGGTGTTCGTCGCCGGCGGCCCGCTGCACGGGGTCGCCTACGGCGTCTTCATCGCCGCTTTGACCCTGGCGGCCCGCCGCACTGGACTATTTGGCCGGGCGGCCACCATCACCGGCGTGGTGTCCGCACTGGCGGGCCTGGCAAGCCCCCTGTACTTCCGCTGGGAGACCGCCGGCTGGCTGATCCCGATCGGCCGGTTCTCCGGCTACCTGCTGGCCGGGCTGGCCGGAACCCGCCTCGCATCGACCGCCGCAACGCCACAGCGCCAAGACGACCGGTGACGACAGGGCACCCGCGATTCAGCTCGCACGCCCCGCCGCCGTCGAAAGTTGCCGCTGACACCTTCCAGCCAGACGCAACAACAGGCTGCCAAAGGCCTGACAGATGTGGAACTGACGCTTTGAGCGCGAAAGGAACCTTGAGATGACCACAGACGCGAGCAGGCAGGCGCAGCCCGACAAGGACGTCTTCGTCCTCAGCCGGGCTGATGGCCGCGATGACGCCGAGGAGTGGGCGGAGAACTATGAGGAGTTGCCGGGTGCGGCGAACATCTCGATCATCCTCGAGTCGACGACCCGTGCTGGTGTAGGTCCACGACTGCATCAGCATCCCTACGCCGAAAGCTTCATCATCCGGCGCGGATCAGCCACCTTCACCGTCAGGGACAACCGGGTCGACGCTCACGCCGGCCAAGTGCTCGTCGTGCCCGGACACACTCCCCACAAGTTCTCCACGGGACCCGACGGCTACGAAGCCATCCACATCCACGCCAACCCCCGCTTCATCACCGAGTGGCTCGAATGATCAGCCCGCGCACGTAAGCATCGTCCGTTCAGCGGAGCAGGGGAGTGCCGCAGGCCGACCCTCGCGCGGGACGTACGCTGTCGCCGACCCTCGTCCGGGACGCACGCCTGTTACTAAGTGCCGAGGCGGCGTGGCGGCGAGGCGGCGAGAGACCTCGGTCTCGATCGGGCCGGCGGCACAGCAGTTCTCGCCGGCCTGTTGATACCGTCCGCCCATGCCTCCTGGCGCGAACCTGGCCGCCTTCGCCATCGCCGCGGCCGTCCTGATCGCTGTTCCCGGGCCGAGTGTGTTGTTCGTCATCGGCCGGTCACTGTCGTCCGGTCGACGCGTGGGCCTACTCACCGTGCTCGGAAACGCCATGGGGATGCTGCCGCAGGTCCTAGCCGTCGCCGCCGGCGTCGGGGCTTTGCTCGCGCAGTCCGTGGTCGCCTTCACCGTCCTGAAGACGGTTGGGGCCCTCTACCTCGTCTACCTCGGAGTCCAAGCCATCCGGCACCGCCACCACACGACGGCTCCGGCTATGACGACCGACACGCGCCTCTCCGCTGAGGTCCCCGCGAGCAGGTCGCTACGCGAGGGCTTCCTCGTGGGCGTCACCAACCCCAAGTCGGCGATCTTCTTCGTTGCGGTCTTGCCGCAGTTCACCGCCCCGGCCAGCGGGTCCGTCTGGAGCCAGATCCTCGTCCTCGGGACGGTCCACCTTCTCATCGGGCTGGCCTTCGACACCGTCTGGGCGCTGACCGCTGGCGCTGCTCGCGGTTGGCTCACTCGTGACCCGCGTCGCCTACCCCGCCTTGGCGCCACCGGCGGCGTGATGATGATCGGCGTCGGCGTCACCATCGCGCTCTCGGACCGCCAGCTCTGAAACATCGTCCGTCCAGCACACGCCCGAGAACCAGACGACGCGATGCCGTTTCAGTCGGGCCCGGTCTACGGCGATCCGGCTGACGCCCGTCCTGAGTCGAGGCTTGCGCGACACTGTGCCGATGAGGGGTGAGGAGCTGCGAGAAACAGGTCACCAGTAGCCGACCTTGCAGCGAGAGAACGCGGCTGGTCACGTCCACGGCGGCGGGTGACGGCTGAGGTAGCTGCGGGCCCGTGGGATGGGGTCCTGCCAGTACTGATCGGGAAGCCGGTGATTGTGCCGTCGGCAGAACTCGCCGAGCCCGGCACTCAGCAGGATCAGTTCGAGCGGTCGTCCCTCGAAGGCCGCGTTGACTTCCAGCAGGTCCTTTTCGGCGTTCCAACCTGAGTGATCGAATGCCCAGCCCCGCCAGATGGCGTAGGTGTGAGACACCTGCGGGTCTCCGCCGAGGCGCATTCCGACCAGCTGGATTCCGTGATCCGGGTAAACATCACGACAGACCCAGGCCAGCAGGTGACACGCCCCGGCGGCGAAGAACGCCTGGTCTGGGCGCTCCCAGGCGATCTGCTGATCGGTTCGCTCGATCGGTGTCCGTCTGAACACCCCCGCTGCCTGCGCCGCCACGGCCAGAACGCTACGCAAGAACCAGACCTAGTCGAGGCTGCCGCGCTGCTTCAACGAGCTCCGCCGTGCCGCGTGGGGCCGGCCGGGCATTAATCGAGCGTCACGAGGTGTTCGTATGGCGTCCGTTCAGCGGAGCAGGGGAGTGCCGGAGGCCGACCGTTGCTCCAAGACCCCTGCTCGTGCGTACTTCGTCTGTGGCTGCTTCCCAGCGACGATCGCCAGATTCGTTTCGTACACCCGGCCGAAGTCGACTCGGGTGATGGGCTTGATGCGGTGTGCGTGAGCCTTCTTCTCCCAGCGGCCCTCTCGACTTCGTGGAGGTGTACCTTGCGGCGACCCCAGCGGACGGGGCGTCCGATGTGGCACACGTCTGTGTCGTCAAGCTCAGGATGAAGAGTCACCAGTGCGCGGCCGGCGGCAGCAGAGTTCACCAGCCGCTTCACGCCGTGGTCATGGTCGACGCGGTGACCGGGTAGGGCTGGCGACCAGGCTCACTTCGCTTGCAGCGAACGGCGAAGGAACCGGCCTCCGAAGGTTGAGTCAGGTCATCAAGGAGCAGCTTCGATCGTTGCCGTAGGGCGACCTTCCTCCGGGGCGCTTGGTAGGAGTTGACCGTCGTCTCACACGCTGCGCTCAACCACCGATCTGCGAACAGCGGCTGGTCCGAAATGGGCGTCTCACGTGCAACGCTGGTGTCGGCGGCGGTGGCTAGCGTCGGACCCATGGCAACCTTGCTGCCCGAGCTGCTCGTGACCGACCCGGCCGCGCTGCGGGCGTGGCTCGAAGAGCACCACGCGACGTCGCCCGGTGTGCGGCTGGTGCTGACCAAGAAGGGCGGCTCGGACACCACGATCACGTGGGCGAGCGCTGTGGAGGAGCTGCTCTGCTTCGGCTGGATCGACGGCCAGGCCGGTAAGCGCGACGAGGACAGCTACACCGTGCGCATCACCCCGCGCCGGCCCAAGGGCAGCTGGTCCCAGCGCAACGTCGCCCTCGTGGCGACGCTCGAAGAGCAGGGCCGGATGACCGACGCCGGGCGCGCCGCAGTCGAGACCGCGCGCGCCGACGGGCGGTGGAGCGCCGCGTACGCGGGCCCGGCGACCCGCCAGACGCCCGACGATCTGGCTGCGGCGATCGCGGCGGAGCCGGAGGCGCAGGCGATGTTCGACGTGCTCACGAGCGCCAACCGATTCGCGCTGATCCATCGCGTCGAGAGCATGAAGCGAGCTGAGAGCCGAGCCCGCAAGATCACCGAGATGGTGGAGATGCTGACGCGCGGCGAGACGCTGTACCCGCAGAAGGCGACCCACCCTCGGACGGGCACGGCCCGGGCGCCGACGCGGGCAGCAGGGTCTCCCATGACCTAAGGGTCGTACCGGGCTGGGCGGCGCGCGACGCACGCCGCGAAGCAGATGTCTCGACGCTTCGCGATCGAGAGGCCTTGAATTGTGCAGATCGCTCCGGCGAACCCGGCAACACGCTCACGAGGGTCGCCATAAGCCGTTCGTCTTGCGGTGCGTGACCGTCAACGCTTTGAGCTCGATCTCCGCGGCATGACGCAGCCGGCGCCAGGCGGGCCGTCACGCGTCGCGCGCAGCGGGCCACCAGCCCCGGCACCGGTCCGCACGACGGGAAGCCGTGCGGTGGGTGAGTGCTTGGGTGCCTTCCGCTGGTGGCAGCGGTTCAGGATTTCCTGCGTCCGACACCGGGCACGGACGCTACTTGCTTCATCCACGCTGCGATCTGGGGTGCGTCGAGATCGTCCAGGGACTCCAGCTCCACCCCCCGTGTCGATTTACCCATACCGACTGGTGTCACGGGCGGTGTCGGTTCGAGCGCCGCGCCGTTGATGAACATGAGCTTGACGTGGCCGGCGAAGCCGCCGCAGCTGAAGCACCACCCGTCGCCGACGCCGTAGTACGACATACCCCACTTCACGGAACGCTCGAGGTTGGGCAGTGTGTCGGCCGCCAGGGTGTCGACGGCTTCAGCGATTCCGCGCTGCGGTTGAGGCAGGCCGGCGATGTAGGCGAATACTGGTTTGTCACCGACCGCCGCCTTCGCCGGGCTCGCCCTGCCCGTCATGGCTTCCGGCAGGGTTGTAGCGCCGCTTCCCGGTGCAGAGCCCGGGCCCGATTGTTGCAGGTCGGTCGTGTCGTGAGGGTCGGAATTCATGACTGCTCCAAGTCAAGGCGGTTGGACTTCCAACCCTGTAGACGAGCGAAGCCATGTGAACTCATCGGTCTACTCTTTGGCACTCATCGGAACGGCTGGGCGTGCGCAGGACGACCCTCGTGCGGTGCACTCCGAGCGACCGGTCACTGGCGCCGAAGGTGAGCCGGCGGAGCGACGGTGACCCGTTCTCTATGGAGCCAGCTCCGAGTTCTCGGGCAGGCAGCTCGGCGGTGCTGTGGTCCGCGATTTCCAGGTAAATGGTGTCCGCGAGCTCGGAGCACGCTGACCATCTGGATGGCCTGGTCGTGCTTGGGCGATCCGATGCTGTGGCCTGACACCCCTACGCCGAAGAGTCAACCAAGGTGGGGCAGATCCGCTCATCGTGAACACACCTCACGGACGCGACATTGGACACGTCAGGTCAACTTGCCACGGAACACTGCGGACGTATGTACGCCGTCGAAGTCGACGACGACAGTCACCTTCGAACGGGACGTCTTCGGTACGGCAAAGGCGTAGCGCGCCTTCATCGACTTGCCTGCAGCAACCACTCCCGAGAAGTCCTGGACCTTGGCCTTGGCCACGTAAACAGGAGCGACGGACTCACCGTCGTTGGCCAAGACAGTCACCACGACTGTCTGCATGGTCAGTGCGGCCTTGGAGGAGTTGTCCGCCTTGAGCGTCAAGATCGCGTACTCGCGCCCGGGAAACGCTCCAGGACCCTCGTCGGTCTCCTCGCCGAATTCGACATCCAAGATGCTGAGTGACACCCCATCGCCGTATTCGATCTTTCCGTCTATGGACGTCGGCTTCGCCGTCACCGTCGGAACACTGGTCGAATCGCTGCGCTGGACCTTTCGAACGGGCTGGTCCTTCGTAGTCGGCGCGTTCGTGGTCGGGCTCGATGGCTTGGCTGCAGATCCAGGTGCCCCCGGCGTGGAGGGGCTGGCAGCTGTCGGACCGGGTTGCGTCGAACCAGGTGGCGTCGAACCCGGCTGCGGAACCGCGTCTCGGTCAGCACTACCCGAGCAACCTGCGACTGCCAAAATCAAAACCAGGCATGCACCCAGGCATGCGTTACGAACCTGACCAACCACTGCGATTCCCCCGATTACGCCCGCGTCGGAGGAAATCACGAAACTTGATCGTTGTGGCCTATCCCCATAGACCAGCTAATTCTGCATGGCCGGATGCCCCAGCGCAGCACAAAATTGTTTCCCCAAACCCCGCACACGATAGCAGGCGACCCAGCGTGGGTCAATTCAGTACCGCGAAGACAGGTCTAGCCCAGCGTTGCAGTTGCGAGTTGATCTTCACCAGCCACCACTCGAATGGCCCCAGAGAACCGGACACCAGGCCGGCCGACCAGCACACCCTTCCACTCCATGATCAACTCCCGAGCCGGAACAGCACCAAACCATGATCATCTTCTGGTTGGACGAGAACGGAGGCTCGGCGCAGGTCCAGATCCATGAGCGCGTCGACCACACTGCCGACCGATGGGTCGAGTGGCCATCCCGGACGGACGCGGACATGGTCAGTCGAACTCGGGCCACATTGAAATCAGGCAACAAGCTGGGCTCATGGGCCGCGGCCAGTTGTCGAGCATCGGCGATGCCTGGACGAGTCTGGCTCATTCGACCCACAGCGTGCTCTCCTCTGTTATTCTCCCCTTTCGGGGGCAGATTGCGCCGTGTGGGGCGGCGCTGTCGGGGATTACATGCTGGGCTCGAGGTCCGGCTCGATCATTCTTCTGAGGGATGTCGCTGTGCGTATCGCACAGCTCTGAGCTCAGCAGCTCCCTCCTGCGAGACCATGTTCTTCATCTGGGGGAGTTCGAAATGTCGGGGACATTCATGCTGGGCGCCACTCGTGCGAACCTGTCGGCGAGGGTTGACCGCCGGCGTGCTGGAGTTCGGCGGTATTGCTCCATCCTCGTGGCGAGCGTGCTGGCCACGCTCGGGGTCGTAGCGGCCGCTCCGGCTTACGCGGACACGGCGCCGGCTCCCGGTCTGCCGGCCACGGTGAGCGCTGATGCGCTGCCGACGTGGCAGATCAACGGCGTGGTGTGGAGCCAGGTCCTCGTGGGCAACACGGTCTACGCGACCGGCAGCTTCACCAAGGCACGGCCCCCGGGTGTCGCGGCGGGTGGAGCGGGTGAGGTCGCTGCGGGGAACATCTTCGCCTACGACATCACCACGGGTAACCGCGTCGCTTCGTTCAATCATTCGCTGAACGCACAAGGAAAGTCGATCACCGCCTCTCCGGACGGATCTCGCATCTATGTCGGTGGCGACTTCACGTCGGTCGACGGAGCCGCGCGTGGGCATGTGGCCGCTTTCAACGTCGGCACCGGCGCCCTGGACCCCTCGTTCGCGCCCAATGTCAGTAACCAGGTTCGGGCCTTGACCGCCTCGGCATCGGCCTTGTACATCGGTGGCGGCTACGGTGCCGTGAACGGAACCTCGCGCAGCAGCCTCGCCGCAGTCAACGCGACGACGGGGGCGCTGCTTCCTTGGGCGCCCAAGGCCGAGAACGGCGTGGTGTGGTCGATGGTCCTGGCACCCGGCGGCAGCCGGGTCATCGTCGGTGGTTCATTCACCTCGCTGAGCGGTACATCGGCCTACGGCATGGGCTCCGTGAGCACCAGTGGCACGGGCGCGATCATGCCCTGGGCAGCCAATCAGGTGATCCGTTCGGCTGGTAGCCAGGGCGCGATCACGAGCCTGAGGACCGACGGCACGCAGATCTTCGGCACGGGCTACTCCTTTGACGTCCCGACGGCCAACTTCGAAGGAACCTTCGCGGCGGACCCGTCGACGGGCAACATCTCCGTGCTGAACGACTGCCACGGCGACACGTACGATGTGCTGCCGCTCGGGCAAGTCATGTACAGCGTGGGCCACGTCCACGACTGCACGGCAGTCGGCAGCTTCCCTGACACCGAGCCGAGGGTCCGGTGGCAGCATGCTCTCGCGCAGACCATCGCGCCGACCGGCACCAACGTCGGACCTGACGTCTATGGCTGGAACTTCGACGGCCAGCCGGCCTCGACACTCCTGCAGTTCTTCCCGTCGCTCCCCGCCGGTACGTACACCGGGCAGGGTCAGGCCGCTTGGTCCATGGCCGGCAACAGCCAATACGTCGTGATGGGCGGCGAGTTCCCGAAGGTGAACGGCGTCGTTCAGCAAGGGCTGACCCGAATGGCCGTCCCCGCCCTGTCAACGAACAAGCGGGGCCCGAGCTACACCACCAACCCCGACCGTCCGGTTCCTCCCACCACCGCCGCGTCTTTCGCAGCGGGCGCCGCGCGCGTGAGTTTCGGCACCGCCTGGGACTACGACAACGAGTCGTTGACCTATGACGTGCTGCGAGACAACGGCGCCACCCCGGTGTACACCACCCAGATCAAGTCGAACTTCTGGACCCTGCCCACCGCCGGTTTCAACGACACCGGGCTGGCACCAGGTTCCACACACACCTATCAGGTCAGGATCAAAGACGCCTTCGGGAACCTGCTGTGGAGCCCGAAGAGCAACACGGTGACGATCAGCTCCGGCTCCCAGAGCCCGTACGCCCAGGACGTCAAGACCGACGGTGCGGCGCACTTCTGGCGTCTGGGTGAGCCTTCGGGCCCGATCGCTTACGACTGGACGTCCTTCGACGACCTCTCGCTCACCGGCGGGGTGGTTCGCGGGGCTCCGGGTGCCATCACCGGGGACAGCGATGGAGCCTCGACCTTCGACGGCAGTTCGGGTGGCGGAGCCGATCCCAATGCGGTCGTCGGGCCCAACACGTTCAGCCAGGAAGCATGGTTCAAGACGACGTCGACAACCGGAGGCAAGATCGTCAGCTTCGGTGACAAGCCGACCGGGATGAGCAGCAGCTACGACCGCCAGATCTACATGGACGCAGCCGGGAAGGTGTACTTCGGCGTCTACAGCAACGGGGTCTTCACCACCCGTACGACGAACGCGCTGAACGACGGGGCCTGGCACCACGTGGTCGCGACCTTGGACGGCACCGGCATGACGCTGTACGTCGACGGCAAGAAGGCGGCCAAGAACACCGGCGCCACCTCGGCTCAGGCCTACACCGGCTACTGGCGGGTGGGCGGCGACAACATCAACGGCTGGGGCGCCGACGGAGCCTATTTCAACGGCGTCATCGATGACGTGGCGATCTATCCCACCAGCCTCACGCTCGACCAGGTCGCCAAGCACTACACGGACAGCGGCCGGACGGTTGCGGCAACGCCGAAACCGACAGATGCGTATGGTCTGGCGGTCTACAATTCCGGTCCTGACTCCTATTGGCGGCTCGGCGAAGCTTCGGGCTCGGTCGCGAGCGACTCGTCGCCCAACGAGGCCAACGGCGCGTACTCCGGCGGGGTGAGTTACGGAACTCCTGGTGGGGTTGCCGGGACCACGAACACGGCGGTCGCACTGAACGGCAGCGACGGAGCCGTCGCGTCAGCCAACGGGGTGTCCAACCCATCGGTGTACACAGAGGAACTCTGGTTCAAGACCACGACCACACAGGGTGGCAAGCTCATCGGCTTCGGGACGAACCAGTTCGGTCCCAGCGGAGGGTATGACCGCCACGTCTACATGATGAACGACGGCAAGCTCCGGTTCGGGGTATGGACCGGCTTCACCAACACCATCGACACCGACCAGAGTTACAACGACGGCCAGTGGCACCACCTCGTCGCGACCCAAGGGTCCGATGGCATGAAGCTCTACGTGGACTCTGCCTTGACAGGCACGAATCCCCAGAATCAGGCGCAGGCCTATGACGGGTACTGGAGAGTCGGCGGTGACAACACCTGGGGCGGCAACAGCAGCAACTACTTCGAGGGTTCCATCGACGAGGTTGCGATCTATTCGTCGGTCCTCAACGCGGCGACAGTCAAGAGTCACTACCTGGCCGGTGGGGGCACGTTGCCGAACCAGGCGCCCGCGGCGGCATTCACGTCATCGGTGGTAGCGCTGAAGGCTACCTTCGACGGGTCCGGCTCAACCGATCCGGACGGGACGATCGCCTCCTACGCCTGGGACTTCGGCGACGACACAACGGCCGGAACTGGTGAGTCTCCGTCGCACACCTACGCCGCAGCCGGTACTTACACCGTCGAACTGAAGGTCACCGACGACAAGGGCGCCACCGACACGGTGACAAAAGACGTGACGGTGGCTGCTGCCCCCAACCAGGCTCCGGCAGCGGCGTTCACCTCATCGGTGGACGCGCTGAAGGCAACCTTCGACGGGTCCGGCTCTGCGGATGCCGACGGGTCGATCGCCTCCTACGCGTGGGACTTCGGCGACAACACGGCCGACGGGACCGGTGAGTCGCCGTCGCACACGTACGCCTCGGCCGGCACCTACCCGGTCGAGCTGACGGTCACCGACGACAAGGGCGCCACGGATACGGTCAGTCACAACGTGACCGTGGCCGCGGCCAATGTAAATCCGGTGGCGGCATTCACGTCATCGGTGGCCGCGCTGAAGGCCACGTTCGACGGGTCCGGGTCTACGGATGCCGACGGGTCGATCGCCTCGTACGCCTGGGACTTCGGTGACGACACAGCCGCTGGTACGGGCGCGACACCGTCGCACACCTACGCCAAAGCCGGGCCTTACACCGTGAAGCTGACGGTCACCGACGACAAGGGCGCCACCGACACGGTGAGCCACGTCGTGACCATCACGACCTTGGCAGCGGACGAGTTCGGCCGGAGCGTGACGAACGGGTGGGGTTCCGCCGATGTCGGTGGGCCGTGGACGAACAGTTCGACGAGCAGTTACTTCGTCGTGGCCAACGGCAAAGGCACGATCAAGACGCTGGCCGGCTCAGGTCCGTCTGCGTACCTCAAGAACGTGTCGGCCAGGGACGTGGATCTGACGACCAAGTTCTCCTACGACAAGGCCGGCACTGGCGGCGGCATCTACAGCTCCGCGGTCGTGCGCCGAATCGGAACGTCTGACTACCGGGTCAACGTACGAGTCACCGCCACGGCAACGACACTGTCGCTGGCGAAGACGATAGGCGGTGTCGAGACCATACTGTCCACGCAGAATGTGTCGGGACTGATTTATGCACCTGGTGATGTGCTGAATGTGCGGCTACAGGTGCAGGGCGCTAATTCGACGACGCTGAAAGCGAAGGTGTGGAAGGCAAGTGGATCTGAGCCGGCGACCTGGCTCACGGCCACAGACAGCACGTCCGAGCTGCAGAACCCGGGTGCGGTCGGGATCTACAGCTACCTGTCGGGTTCGGCGACGAACGGTCCGGTAGTGCTGAGCGTCGATGACTTCAAGGTAGAGCCGCCCGCATAGCCAACCGTTCACTATCAGGCCAGGAAGGCGTCGACGAGCAGCTGACCGACCTGAGCCACCACGGTGTTGTCGTTGGTGGCGTCGGAGGTGTCGGCACGGGTCAGCACCGCGACCGAGAGGACGTCGTCGCCACGCCAGAAAACTCCTGCGTCGTTGACCACGCCGTAGTTGCCGGCGCCGGTCTTGTCGGCCAGTTCAGCCCCCGGGGGGAGGGCCCGCCGAAGGCGCTCCCCGGATGTGGTGTTGCGCAGCATCCAGCTCCGTAACCGTGCCTGACCCAGCCGGTCCAGGGCGTCTCCGACGAGCAGGGATCGGTACAGCTTGTGGATGTCGGTCGGGGTGCTGGTGTCCCGCGGGTCGCCCGGCACTCCTTCGTTGAGTTCGGGCTCCCAACGGTCCAGCCGGGTCCGGTTGGCGCCGAGTCGGGTCGCGAAAGCGGTCACCGTCGCGGGCCCGCCGACGAGGTCGAGCAGCAGGTTCCCGGCCGTGTTGTCGCTGAAGCGGAGTGCGGCGTCCGCGAGTTCCGCCACGCTCAGCTGCCGGTCGGGATCGACGGAGCAGATGGGAGAGTTGACGACGATCTGCTCGCTGGAGAAGCGGATCCGTCGGCTCCACAAGGCGTCGTCGTACGCGTGGTTGCGCAGCAACGCTCCGACCAGCAGGGTCTTGAACAGCGAGCACATCGGGAAACGCTCGCCCGCCCGGAAGCGGAACTGGTTTCCGTGTCGATCGGCGGCGACCACGCCGATGGTCCGTCTGTTGCGCCGCTCCAGCATGGTGATCGCGCGCTCGAGCGATCGATGACTCATGATGCCGGGACTTGCGGGGGTGGTGTCGGCGGTGGCATGGAGGGTGGGCAAAGCGGCTCCGAGGGTCCCGGTCAGACCGAGGGCAAGGAACCGGCGGCGGGTAGGAGGGGAAGTCATGGGGTCGAGTCTGGGCCGTGACTGTCGATGCGATCAAAGCCCTTTCCGTCAGTATCGATGCAGATGTTGCATCCTTGCCCGATGGACGTGTTGGCAGCAGCCCGGTGTTTCGTGGCGGTGACGCGTCGCCGTAGTTTCTCCGAAGCTGCCGGCGAACAGGGCATCACGCAGCCGGCCCTGAGCCGTCGGATCGCCGCCCTGGAGCGCCACCTTGATGGTGCGTTGTTCGAGCGAACCTCACGGCATGTGGAGCCGACGCCGCTGGGGGTGGCGGTGCTCGGGCGGGCGCGCGCTCTGCTGGAGGCGGAGGAAGCGTTCACGGCGGCGGCCGCGGCGCATCAGCAAGGCGTCCTGCGGCTGGTGGTACCTCCGGACCTCGACGCGGCCGCGTGGGCGGCCGTGGTGTTGTACGGGCAGGCCGCCGATCAGCGCCTGGTGTTGGCCGAGGCCGACCGGGAGCGGCGGACGTCGATGGTGCGCGACGGGGAGGCGGACATCGCGGTGCTCGCCGTGGGCTCGGCTCGCGCCGACTGGACCGTCGAGCTGGGCCTCGGGCACCACCCGCAGGACGACGGCGGCCTTCGATGGCTCCGACCCGTACGTGGGGACGATCGGCGGGCTCGGGTGCTGATCCTGAGCGAGGATTCTGCGCCGGATGTCGTGCTGGGTGTCCGTTCGGCCTGCGTCCGGCTGGGCCTGAGCGCCGGTCAGGTGCAGCCGGCGCCGTCGCTCGTCCAGGCCCTCGCGGAGGTGATCGCCGGTGACGCCCGCGTGTTGTGTACGGCGTCGCAGGCGCAGCGGTGGGGTCTGGGCTGGCGGCCGACCGCCGAGTTCGACGTCCGTCGGCATTATCGGCTCGACGCCGTCCGACCCAGCGTGGCCGATGCACTACGTCCTGTGCTGCACGCCCCGATCGGGGAGGCTCTTGGGGTCACGGTATCTCGATGAACACCGCGGTCGCACAAGCGGAGCGGATCCTCGCCGACGCCGGCTTGGTCGGCGGGCTCATGGTGCGCGATATGGCCACTGGCTACGAGGTTGCGCTCAATCCGGACCGTGCCTTTGCGCTGGCCTCGCTGGTGAAGCTGCCTCTGGCGGGGGCCGTGCTCGACGCGGCCTCGCATGGCGAGGTGGACCTGTCCAGTCCGATGACCATCGACGTGACCAGCCGCTCCCGCGGCGGCCCGGGGTTGGCCCGATTCTCCTACCCCGCGACGATCGCCATGGGTGACCTCCTGCGCCTCGCCGTGGAGATCAGCGACAACAGCGCCGCTGACGCGCTGTTCAAGGCAGTTCCGCCTCGCCGGGTCTCGGCCTGGCTGACGGAGATCGGCGTCCGCGACGTGGTGGTGCGCCATCCGATCGAGGATCTGTACGCAGCCTTGGCTCTGCGCGTCGACGAGTCGGACGCCGCAACCGTCACCGACCTGGTGGTTGCGGCCGCCGCGGCTGGGCACCCGTCGCCACTTCCTCAGCTGGACCTTGATCGGTCGAATGCCGGCACGGCGCGCGGACTGGCCCAGCTGCTCACCCTCGTGTGGAGCGGCCGCCCGAGTTCCGATGCGGCCGGCTCGCTTCGAGATCTTCTGGGCGGCAATCTGATGCGGCACCGCTTGGCTCCCGACTTCGAATCGGATGCGGCCCGGTGGTCGTCCAAGACCGGCACCTTCCTCCATCTACGCCACGAGGCGGGCGTCGTCGAGCACGCCAGCGGGGAGACCCTGGTCGTCGTCGCGCTGACCGCCGGCACCACCGCTGCTCTCACCCAACCGGTGGCCGAACAGGCCATCGGGCACGCCTGTCGGGTTCTGCACGACGAGGTGATTCGCGTCCGGGATCGCGAGATGCTCAGCTGAGTGCGGATCGTCGGGAACCCGGCGCGCCTCAACCTCATCGCTGAGCGGCCGCTGTATCAGACGTCGCACTCGACGGGCTTGTCAACGGATACCGCTGGTACTAAAATACTCATGGTATGCATGAATACAGCCTGTATGCGGATGGGTTGGGGGTAGTGGGAAATGCGGTTGTCGAGGGCTGAGCGGCGTCAGCAGACCCACGAAGAGCTGGTCACGGCGGCCGAGGCCTGCTTCGTCGGCCGCGGGTTTCATGCCACCTCGGTGGACGAGGTCGCCGAGCGGGCCGGTTACACCAAGGGTGCGGTCTATTCCAACTTCGCCTCCAAGGAGGATCTGTTCTTCGCTGTCTACCAGCGGCGCGTCGAGCAGGTGCTCACGGATGTGGTTCCAGGCCTGCGCAAGGGCGGCCCGGAACAAGCACTCGACTGGTTGGCTGCGACGACGATCCAGCGCCGAGACAGCGACGATGGATGGTTGGCGGTGTTCTTCGAGTTCTGGGCGCACGTGCTGCGCCATCCCGAGCTTCGGGAGCGTTTCGCGGCGATCCATGCCAGCTTCCTCGAGCCGCTGACGGACGCGGTGCGACAGCTCGCCGATGACCGCGGGCTCGCCCTCCCCGGCGATGTGACGGCCACTCAGGTGGCCTTGGCCTGGAACGCGATGGAGGTCGGGCTGGGCCTCGAGCGCCTGACTCAGCCGCAGACCGTGGACATCGTGCTCGCTCGGCGCATGGGGCGGCTGCTGCTGGACGCGGCCTTCGGCGCGACCCAACTCTCCGCCGGCAGCGACGGAACCCCGCAGGACCGGAGGATCCGATGAAGAGCAGCCAGGTTCGATATCACCGGCGGCGCCTGGCCGACGTAGCCCAGGCCATGCGGCTGGCGCGGACGCAGGTCAGCCGGGAGCAGCAGCCACGTGACCAGCTTGCTCAGCACCAACAGCGGCGCTTGGAGACCCTCATCCGCCACGCCGCCACCCACTCGCCGTTCTACCGGAGGTGGCTCGCCGAAACCGGCGCGTTCGGCAACCAGCCCCTCGACCTGACGCACCTGCCGATACTCACCAGGCCCCTGCTGATGGAGCACTTCGACGAGCTGGTCTGCGACCCTCGCCTGCACCGCGACGAGCTGCTGGACTGGATCGGCCAGATGACCCAGGACCAGCTCTACCTAGACCGGTACCGGGTGCTGCTGACCAGCGGATCGTCGGGCCGGCCAGGCCTGTTCGTCTACGACGCCGGCGGCTGGCGGTCGATTGCCGCCGGGTTCGTGCGCAGCGCCAACTGGTGCCAGCTGCGGCCCACCGTTCCCCGCCAACGGATGGCCTGGATCGGCGGCGCCAAGCCGTCTCACATCTCCCGCCAGGGAGCCGCCACCATGGCGATCGGCCTGCACCGGATCCTGTCCCTGCCGGTGACCCTGCCACTTCGGAAGCTGGTCGAGGCACTCAACCAGTTCCAACCCACCTACCTGAACGTCTACCCATCGATCGCTCTGTGGCTGGCCGACGAGCAGCAGGCCGGCCGCCTGCACATCTCGCCAAGGATCCTGGCCACCGCCGCGGAGCTCCGCACCCCAGAGATGACCGAGCAACTGGTCAACGCGTTCGAGGTGCGGCCCTTCGACCTCTACGGCTGCACCGAGGGGCTCTTCGGCTCCGAGTGCGAGTACCACCAGGGCATCCACCTCTTCGAGGACACCACCCTCGTCGAGAACGTCGACGCCGACAGCCGACCAGTACCGGCCGGGCAGCCGGGCGCCCGACTGCTGGTCACCAACCTGCACAACCTGGTCCAGCCGCTGATCCGGGTAGAGGTCACCGACATGGTCACCCTCGACCCAGACCCGTGCCCATGCGGGCGCACACTGATCCGCGCCAAAGCAATCCATGGTCGAACCGATGATGTGCTCAACCTTCCCGCCCGCGGCGGCGGTCAGGTGGCCGTCCACCCGTTGCACTTCGCCCTGCTCACCAGCGACCCGGACGTTCGTGAATTCCAAGTGCGCCAGGACGGCGCCGTCATTCGCATTCTCATCGTCCCCAGATACTCAGCCGGCCCGACGACGGCCGCCGACGACGACCTGGAGACCCGGCTCAGCCAAGCCGTTGCGCGACAACTCGCACAGCTCGGCGCACGAGACCCGCAGGTCGCCGTCGAGCGCCGTCACGAGCTGGCCCGATCGGCCGGCGGCAAACTCAAGCTCGTGATCGCCGACTCCGCGACGAGTCCGGTCCAAACCGGCACGCCATGAACCGGCTTGACAGTTCACTTGCATTTTACAAGTATGAGCGCATGAGCCTCTTCATCACCTGCCCCGTTGACAGCGTCGCGCGCGCGACCGCCTTCTACACCGCCCTCGGCTGGACGCTCAACGCCGAGATGTCGGATCACAACGTGTCGTGCTTCGCGTTCGCGCCCGAGCAGTACGTGATGCTCGGCAGTCGCGAGATGTACGCGAGTGTCGGCGGCGACGAGGAGTTGGTCGGCGGACCGGGCACCCCCTCGAAAGTCACCGTCTCGTTCGACCTCGTCAGCCCCGAGGCGGTCGACGAGCTCGTCGAGCGCGCCGGCGCCGCGGGCGGACGGATCGGCGACACCGACGACTACCCGTTCATGTACCAGCGCCAGTTCGACGACCCCGATGGCTACCACTACTCGCCGTTCTGGACGAAGCCGAACACCGATCCAACCGAGTGAACGACCTCGCCGCGGCCCTCGGCATCGTCGGAGCACGGTGGGCCCTGCTCATCGTGGATCGGCTGCTCGAAGGGCCGCAGCGCTACGGCGACCTGCAGCGCGACCTCGGAGCACCGACGAACATGCTCGCCACTCGTCTGCGCGAGCTGGAAGCGGCCGGCGTGCTGCACCGTCTGCCCCTGCGGCACAACACCCGGGCCTACGCGCTGACTGATCGCGGACTCGCATTGCGCGAGGCGATCGTCGCACTCCGACGATGGGGCGCCGAGCAGACCTAGCTCCCTGGACACCACACCTAGCCCAGCGTCGTCGTTTCCGAGGAGGGCTCGGCTGCCTGTTCCGCGAGCGCCGATCCTGAGCCTTCGGCCGTTGCCTCCGGTGTCTCGTCCGGGCCGACAGACACAATGGCGCCATGAGCGCCTACTGGATCAGCATCTACCAGGAAGTCTTCGACCAGGACAAGGTCGACGCGTACGCGCGGCTTGCGCGGCCGGCGCTCGAGGCGGCGGGCGGGACGTTCGTGGCCCGCGGGCTGCCTGATCAGACGTACGAGGCCGGCGAGGCCACTCGCACCGTGGTTCTCGTCTTCGACTCCGTGGAGACGGCCCGCGCCGCCCACGACAGCCCCGCCTATCAAGAAGCTCTGGCCGCACTCGACGGCGGTGCGCGTCGCGACATGCGCATCGTGCCCGGTCTTTGATTGCTCGACGGGCTGTCCAGACAGGGATGCGATGCCTGAGAGCATGAACCCGGCGAGGTGCTTCACCTCGCGGCAGCGTCTCGACGAGGAGGAGACTCCGTGACCGACTTCAACGGCCGAACGATCCTGGTCACAGGCGCCAGCGGCGGGATCGGAGGAACCACTGTTCGCCATCTCGTCGCGTCCGGAGCGGACGTCATCGCCAGCGGTCGGTCCGAGGAAGCCCTGGGGCAGCTCGAGGCCGAGACCGGCGCCCGGCCGCTTCCCTTCGACCTCACCTCGGAGGACGGCGTCCGAGACGCCCTCGACGGGCTCGACGTCTGGGGAGTGGTCAACTGTGGCGGGTTCGGGGGAGAGATCGCGACCCCGATGGAGACCGACATCTCGGTGTTCGACCAGGTCATGACCATCAACGCCCGCGGTGCGCTCTTGGTCATCAAGTACACGTCGCGGTCCATGATCCGGCTGGGCCGAGGCGGATCGATCGTGAACGTGTCCTCGCAGGCCAGCCTGGTGGCTCTCGGCGGCCACATGTCGTACGGCTCATCGAAGGCCGCCTTGGACAACATCACCAGGGTGTCCGCCCTCGAGTTGGGCAAGCACAACATTCGGGTGAACGGGGTGAACCCGACCGTGGTCATGACGCCGATGTCGGCTTGGTACTGGGGCCGGCCCGAAATCGAGGGACCCTTCCTCGAGGCGATGCCGCTCGGACGCTGGGCCACTGAGGACGAGATCGCCGCACCGATCGTCTTCCTGCTCAGCGACGGTGCGTCCATGATCAGCGGCGTTTCGCTGCCCATCGACGGCGGCTACACCGCCCGCTGAGGTGTCGGACTGCCACAGCGTCGAGTCAGTGAGCCCTTTGCGAAGGTGCCGCTCGAGTCCGCTCTGGTGCAACGTGGCGCGACAAATCTGGCGACCGGGCGGTGCGATGTCGCTAGGTTCTCGGGATGGATGATCACTCGTTGGCCCGTGAGGCGACGGGACTGGTGCTGGCCGGATGGAATCGTTCCGTGGAAGCGGTTGCACCGCTGGGCGGAGGTATGAACTCAGCTACCGCATTGGTCGACCTCGTCGACGAACGAGCTGTCCTGAAGTGGACCCGCGACGCGTCCGCCTTGGCGGCCGGCTGCGACGCTGCTCACCGACTTGCACAACACGGACTCCTCACGGGTCAGCCGTACCCGACCAGCGCCGGTGCCCTGATCCACCCGGTCGAGAACGGGGCGGTCGCCCTGCTCCGTTTCGTCCCGGGAAGCGTGCTCACACCGAACGATCCTGTGGACCAACGCGACATGGCGCTCACCCTCGCCGCTGTCCACGCCACCGAGGCCACCCAGAGGTCCGGGACCTTCATGAACGACCTGATCGCTGAGATGGTGCTGCACAACGTCGAGCCCTGGGTTCGATCGTCCGTCGACCTCATCCTCGACGAGTACGCCGGCCTGCCCGAGCTGACATGGAGTGTGCTGCACGCCGATCCGGAGTCCGAGGCGTTCCGGCGCCAGCCAGATACCGGTCAGGTCGGTTTGATCGACTGGACCGCCACCACCGACGGACCAGTGCTGTACGACGTTGCTTCGGCCCTCATGTACCTCGGCGGACGGCAGAACGCGGACGCGTTCTGGGACGCCTACGTCAGCCACAGTCCGGCACCAGTCGCTGAGTTGACGACGCACCTGGGCACGTTCACCCGGTACCGTGCAGCGGTTCAGGCCGCGTACTTCTCCATGCGCATCGGCACCCAGGACCGCACAGGGATCGACGACGACAGCGAGAACTGGAAAGGGCTTCGCGACGCGGAGCACATGCTGCGAGCCAGCGGCGCCAAGATCGTCACCGGTCCGCCATAACCCGAGGTATCAGCCAGATCCGCGGACCTCATCCGGGCACCGACTCTAGACAGTTGGGATGCGACGCCTCACCTCAGCAGTGCCTTTTGTATCCCAGAAGTTCACCGCCGCTCACTGAGAGGGGCCCGGCACCCTGCCAGTATCCGACGAAGCGGGTGTGCCGCCCGCCTTCAACGCAGTACGTAGCGTCTCGCCAAGCTCGGCGCTTGACCTTGATGATCGCTGCCGAGCTGTCGCTGCAATTGCGGTAGAAGACGTGGCCCATGCCCTCGAACCGATACCACCCGCAGCGGCCGGCGCCCCCGTTGACCGGAATTGAATCGGCTCCCGCCGGCAGCGTCATTCCACCCCAGAGGGCAACCCCCACAGCCACAACCGCCACGCTTTTCGCGAGTCGCGATGTCCTCTTTGAACCTATTGCCATGACAGGTCTCATCTCTTCAGGCATCCCAGTTCTCGACAACCTGCCATAGCCGAGGGTCACGGATGGGCTCACCGGATGGTGACCGTCCTACGACGGTAGACGCCGTCACGCTTGTCCCCATGGCAGTCCATCGTGATGGTGAGGTCAGGCAGGGTGAGGCCTCAACCGCTCGCGTTTTCGAACCAGTCGATGAGGACGGGGCCGAGCACCTGCGGGTCGACCATGTGGCTTCCCTCGCTGAGTCGGCGGCGTTCGGCCGCAGGTACCGCGGCCACGATCGCGTCCGCTGAGTTCCCCATGTAGTCGACCGGCATCTCCTGTGACGCCGCCTCCTCACCTGGGCCGGTGAGCACCAAGGTCGGCTGGGAGATCGTGATGAGCCGGTCCACCGGTGGGTGGCCGTCTCCGAGGCAGGCTGCGTCGTGGGCGAGGGTCGGCGCGAGCTCGAGCATGCCCGGCCAGTACTCCGACTGTCTGACTTGCGTGACCATCTCCTCGGGTGAACCGGCCAACCGCATGAATAACGCCAGCGCCTGATCTCGGTCGTCACGGTGGAGCGCGTCACGCAGGGCGAGGACGTAGTCCTGCCAGCCGCGGACGGCCTCGTCGCCAATGGCGTAGGGCACCTCCCAGACTGCAATCCGGTCGACCGGCAGACCAGCCGCGGCAGCCTCGAGCACCAGCGCACCGCCTGACGACGCGCCGAACAGGTGAGCTCGCCCGCCTGCCTCCTCCACGAGGCTGGCCAGATCCTCGATCTCGCGTTCCAACGCGTACGGCGGGACGTTGCCGCTTTCCCCGCGGCCCCGCCTGGCGTAGTTGATCACCGTGAACCTGTCCGCCAGCGCCGGGACGAGGGCCGCGTTCTCCGAGCCGTCGTCCAAGCCGCCACCGACCAGCACCACCGACGCCCCGCCGCCGTCGCGGGTGTAGGCGATCTCGGTACCGTCCTCCGACCTCACCTTGTTCATATCTGGTCGTCCTCCCGATCGCGGTTCGGTTTCATGATGGTCTCAGCTGACAGCAGCAGGAACTGCCATCCGCTGATCGCAACGAGGGGGCCGATCGACAAGCGTGACGAACCGGGATCATGTGTGGATGGTCGGCCGGTAGATCAGTTCCTGTGTGTGACCGTCCAGAGTCCGCTGTTCGAGTAGCTCGAGGTCGAAGTCGGCGGCGCCTTGGAATACCGGCTCCGTGCCGGTCCTGCCCGAGATCACCGGGAAGATCGTGAGCTGGAGGCGGTCGACGAGACCGGCGGCCATCAGCGACCGGTTCAACGACAGGCTGCCGTTGGAGCGCAGGGGCACCTCCGACTCCTCCTTCAGCCGGGCGACGACGTCGACGGCGTCACCGGCGGCGAGAGTCGCGTCCGGCCAGTCGAGGGGACCTTCGAGAGTGGTCGACACCACCGTGGTCGGCAGGCTCCGCATCCGGGCGTTCACCGGGTCCAGGCCTTCGGGGTGCAGACTCTCACCCAGCAGCTCCGCGAACTGCCGGAAGGTGTTGGCGCCGAGCACGATGCGCTGGTCCTGCTGGTACTCGGCGAGGCGGCGATCAAGGAACTCCGGGCCCTGCTTGCCCCAGTAGCCTCCCCAGTCACCATCCTCCCCGTACGAGGCGAAGCCGTCGAGCGTGCAGAACACGTCGAAGGTGTAGGTCGCAGTCATCTCTTCCTCCGTGTTGGTGTGACGTCGGGTGGTTCTGGCCGTCGTTGCTCACCTGGCATTTTCAGGTAGGCCCGTGGCCTCGGATCGGCTGGCCCCGGCCGATTGGCGGCGGGCGACGAGGAGGGCGCCGATGGAAAGGGCGGCGAAGACCGCGGCGGCGACGATCTGAGCGATCGCGTAGCCCGCGGTGAACGCCGGTCCGGCGGCGGCTCCGGCGGCGAGAGCGCGTGCGGTGACCGCGGCGGCGAGGGAACCGAGGAGGGCGATACCGAGGGCGATGCCGAACTCGCTCGACGTCTCGTTGACGCCGGCCGCGGAGCCGGCCCGCTCGGCCGGCGCGGCCGTCATGATCAGCGTCTGCAGCACCGTCATCGGTCCGGCGATCCCGAACGAGGCGGCGGTCAGGGCGCCGGCCACAAGCAGCGGACCACTGGTCGGGGTGACCCACCCGAGGAGGCCGAGCCCGGCCCCGGCCACGCCGAAACCGATCGCCACCACCACGAGCGGCGGCACCCGTTTGGTGGCGAGCGGCGCCACCTGGAAGCCGATGATCATGGCGACCGTCTGCGGCACCAGCCACCAAGCCGTCTGGAGGGGCGACAGCCCGGCCACCGTCTGCAGGAAGAGCGAGGCCAGCAACGACGACCCCGCCATCACCACCCCGGTCAGCAGGTTCGCCCCGAGCCCGTACGCGACTGTGGGCACGGCGAACAGCCGCAGGTCGAGCATCGGCTCCGGCAGCCGCAGCTGGCGGCGGACGAAGACGAACCCCGCGGTCAGCCCGACCGCGATCGCGAGGCAGGCCACACCGGCCATGCCGCCGCGGGCGAGCTCCTTGAGGCCCCAGATCGCGGGCAGCACCGCGGCGAGGGCGATCCCCGTGCTGGCGAGGTCGACCGGGCGGCGGGCAGCCGCCTCGGGTCGGGATGGGAGCAGGATCGGTCCGAGTACGAGCAGCAGGGCCATCACCGGCACCCCGAGCAAGAAGATGCCACCCCACCAGGTGTTCTCCAGCACGACGCCGCCGATCAGCGGACCGACGAGGGCTCCCCCGGTGAAGCAGGCGAACCACAACCCCACAGCGCGGCCGAACTGTTTCTCGTCCGGGAACAGGGTGCGGATCAGCGCCAACGTGGTCGGACCTAGTGTCGCGCCCGCGACGCCCAGCGCGGCCCGTAGGGCGATCAGCATCAGGGCCGAGGTGGCGAACGCCGCTCCGACCGAGAGGAAGCCGAAGGCGGCCGCACCGATCAGCATCAGCCGTCGGTGGCCGATCCGGTCGCCGAGGGATCCCATCGGGACCAGGAATCCGGCGAGTACGAACGAATAGATGTCGAGGATCCACAGCTGCTCGACCGGCGAAGCGTCCAAGGCTCGGGTGATCGACGGCAGGGCGAGATAGAGCACCGTCGCGTCGACGGACAGCAGGAGCGTCGGCAACGCCAGCACGGTGAAGCCCAGCCACGCACGCGCGATTTGTGCGTCAGGGGTCTGCCTGTCCGTCATGCATCGACCGCCGATACGCCGACGCGGTCGGTCATCCGCTGCATGTGGGGTCCTTCCTGTGGATCGGCGGTTCGGCAGGTGGAGCAGAGCCGGTCCTACAACCATATGGTTATACCTGAGGCGACGGAAGAGGAGGTCGGTGCCGCTCCGGCGGGGCGAGCCCGGCCCGCTGAGCCCGACGGTGCCGCAATCGAAGTGATCGCTGAACGCGTTGCCCGAAAGGGCACGGCGGCGGCAGGACGCTGGTGAGTCCTGAACGGCGAGAGTAGCTTCAGCTCATGGCTGCCAGCATCGCCTGGCGCTCCGTTGGTGACGGATCGGGCGGCAGGGTGCGCCGCGGTGCTCCTCCGCGGCAGGAGGAAGTGGACGCCGAATCACGCTGCGGGCAACGCCAGTTCGCGATCTTCGGGCGGGAGTCTGTCGGCTCCCGTGTGTACCAGCCTGCTACCGCCGCCCGTGCCATCGTGGACTTGCAGCGCACTGCTGGGAATGCCGCCGTGGCCGGACTGTTCCGTGGACGCACCAGTCGCCGGTCGTCGCGAGGCGAGGCTGGTCGGGAGCCCGACCAGACCGCGCGCGTCCAACGTGCGTGTTGTTCGTCCTGCGCCACCGGTGGACCGTGCGAGGACGAGGCGAACGAGGAGGAGAAGGAGGGCACCCGAGCCGACGACGCGCAGGTGCAGCGCTATGTCTCCTGCCATCCCGCTCGGATGTCCTTGAAGGATTGCCCGCCTCGCGAGGCCGGAGAGAAGGACCGCGCGCGCAACGGCCCCATGGTCTTCCTCCCTCAGCTGACGGTGCCGGGCGTTGGTGCGACCGGGGCGCTGATCGCCAACTTCGACATCAACAGCTCGGCGGTCAAGCCCAATCTGCGCTCGACGATCTACTGGCAGCAGTTCTTGACCAAGATCGAGAACGAACAGACCACGTGGTCGATCGTCGGGTTCTCCGACTGCTCCGGCAAGTCCGCGGTGAACACCCCGTTGCGGGAGGCCCGGGCCCGATCGGTACTCGCCGCGATGCCAGCGCCCCTTCGGCCGCGGATCACCTCGGCCGCGGGTGCGAGCCTCGATGACTGCCTGACGCCGAACGACTCCTCCGCCGACCGCACGCTCAACCGCAGTGCTGCCCTCCTGCTCGAGGGAACCACCCACGAGATGCCAGAGGAGAAGGTCGAGGGAACGGTCAAGAAGCCGTCGGATCCGTCTTTCGACGACTGCGAGCCCGGTGATCGGGATCTCCTCATGCGCTGGGACGCCATCGGAACGACGATGGCCGGCAAAGCGCTCGCCGGCCTGCAGAAGTACCGCACCGACGATGCCACGGACAACGGTGATCCTCTGGTGGCGAGCCTCCTCGTCGACAGTTTCGGGTTCCAGGGCGGCGGCCCGCACCTGGCGGCCGTGATCCTCGCCTTCACACGCATCGCCGCCAAGTTCGGCACGTCGGACTATCAGTACGAGTGCGAGGACGACTGCGACGGCGATCACGCCTACGTCTACGACGTCTGGAGCGACATCCACATGTGCATGGACGCGTTGCGTTCGAAATCTGACCTCTACAGCGCGGGGGTCGCGGTGCACGAGATGTCGCACTACGTCACGGGCACCGATGATCTGGAGTACTTCTACTACGGCACCCCGACGACGACCTCCCTCCACCCCGACGACGCGATCGGCAACGCCGACGGCTATCAAGCGTTCGCAACCGAGTACTACAAACGCGGTTAGGCGGCACCAGCAGCGTCGTTGCCGTGCCGAGAGCTCTCCGGTACAGGACTTCCAGTCATCGCAGCGCCGCTGTATGACTGCTGATCGGCCGTCATCCCAGCACTTTTTCTCCGTACATCTCGCCGAGTGGGTCGGCGATGAGTTCGATGCGGGCGCCGTCGGGGTCTGTGAAGTACACCGAGACGCCGCTGTGGATCACGTAGTCGATGTCGGCTTCTTGGAGACGGTCGACGATTGTTTGCCAACGGGCCGGTTCGACTGAGATCGCCAGGTGGTGTAGTCCGCCGAGCACCTCGGCGTACGGGCCGATGTCGAGACCGGGAAAGTCGAAGAACGCCAGGAGGTTGCTGTTGCCGATGTCGAAGAAGAAGTGTGATGAGCCGGGGTAGTCGCGGTTGTCGATCAGCTCGGTCAGCGGGAAGCCGAGCAGATCCTGGTAGAAGTGGATGGTTCGCTCCACGTCGCCGCTGATCAAGGCGGTGTGGTGCAGTCCGCGAGCCGAGGACGCGGGTCGCTGCTCCGCCGGGCGCAGATGCCGGTCTCGGACTTCGGCGCGCTTGGCCTCGATCGCGGTCAGGTCGGGGCTTGCGGGATCGGGTGCGACGTCAGTCATGATCTACGACACGTCCTGCCGCGACAGCACAGTCATAACCCGAGCTGGTACGCGGGTGATGGGCTTGGGCGAGAGACTGCCGACGAAGTCGCTGACCTTGTAGCTACGCATGAGATCTCCTGGGGTAGGGACACTATTACTGCCCGGTCGACGAATTCGGGTTGTACAGCCGCTCGGGCCGGGCGATGAGCTGACTGATCTGGTCGAGCACCGTCGGGTCGATCTGGTGCCCGCCCGCATGAGGCAACTCGACCACTTCTGCGCCGCGGTCGCGGAACTGGCTGACCAGGCGCGCGGTCATCGCCGCCGGGATCATGGGGTCCCGGGCGCCATTCGAGATGACGACCAGAGTTCCGGCGAGGTCGGCGTCCGGGGGTTCGGCGAACGGGATCATGGCCGACAGCAGCACGGCTGCGGCTAGTGAACCGGGCCGTTGCAGAAGAAGTGCCGAGGCGATGTTCGCCCCGTTCGAGAATCCGACCGCGACAAGCGTGCGGTCATCGATCTCGTACGCCGCGCTCGCTGTCGCCACGAATTCACCGAGATCGTCAGCTTGCTGCCGGAGGTCGACTTCGTCGAAGACTCCCTCCTTCAGGCGTCGGAAGAACCGGGGCATCCCGTTCTCCAGGATGGTGCCTCGGACCGAGATCGCCGCCGCACCGGGTGAGAGCCGGTCGCGGAGCGGAAGCAGGTCGTACTCGTCGCCACCCGTCCCGTGCAGGAGCAGCAGCGGTGATCCGGCCGCCGACTGTTCGGCCGGCAGGTGAACATGCGGTCGATCAAGGCCGACCTCACGGCGGGTCACGGGACGTCGACGTCGAGCTGCAGTGGTGGCAACGCGGCGGCGATCTGTTCCCGGTCGGGATCGAGCCACGGCGGCAGCCTCAGGTGGCGCCCGAGCTCGAGCAGCGGCTCGTCGACGGCGAATCCCGGCGTGTCGGTGGCGATTTCGAACAGCACCCCACCGGGCTCGCGGAAGTAGATGGACTTGAAGTGCTGGCGATCAAGAATCTGGGTGCCTGACACTCCTTGGGAGAGCAGCTCGTGTTGCCACACTGTCATGGGCTCGAGGTCCGGAGCCCGGAAGGCGACGTGATGCACAGTGCCGCCCGCCTGCAAGCCGCGGTCCTTCACCCCGCCCAACACGCCGACCAGGGCTCCTGACGTGCCCCCCGCCATCCCGAACCCGGCATGATCACCGTCCTCGGCGGTCACGTTCATGCCCTGATAGCTCTCGGGCGCATCGAAGTTGACGGTCTGCTTCACCAGGCGGAGTCCGAGGGCCCGGGTGTAGAAGTCGACGTTGGACTGCGGGTCTGTGGCGATGGCTGTGACATGGTGCAGCCCGTGGGGGTTCACGTCCGTCATGATCGGATGTTCACACAGGGCCCCCATACGCTGCAACCCCACTCCCAGTGCCACTCGGGTGCGGCCGGAGCGGGTGTAAGCGATCGGCACCATCTCGTCAGACCTGAAAGACTTACGCCGACTACGTGGCGTAGTCCTTCCCATGATTTCTCTGGACTGATGTGATGCGTCCAGCAACGATGCACCTAGCTCCGGAGGACGCGATGGCCGAGTTCGACGATGGGATGACCGAGACCGTCTTGCCGAGCAGCCAGCTCGTGGAGACCGAGGTCGTGATCATCGGCTCCGGGCCTGCTGGCGCGGCGGCAGCGCTCTGCTTGTCGAGCCTGGGTGTCGAGAACATCGTGGTCACCAAGTACCGCTGGACCGCGAACACACCCAGGGCACACATCACGAACCAACGGTCGATGGAGGTCTTTCGCGATCTTGGGATCGAACAGCAGGTGCTGGCGGACGCGACCCCGCACGAGCTGATGGGCGACACGGTGTTCTGTACGTCGATCGCCGGTGAAGAGATCGGCAGGATCTTGACATGGGGAACCCACCCGGCGCGGGGGGCGGACTACCGGTTGGCGTCACCCTGTCTACCGGTCGACATTCCGCAGACGTACCTCGAGCCGATCCTGATCAAGAACGCCACGGTGCGGGGGACCCAGACACGGTTCTCAACCGAGTACGTCACGCACCGTCAAGACCTCGGTGGCGTTGATGTCGACGTCCGGGACCGGCTGACCGGTCACACCTTCACCATCCGCGCCAAGTACCTGATCGGCGCGGACGGCGCCCGGTCCACGATCGCCCGTGACATCGGCCTGCCCATGGAAGGGCAGATGGACATCGCCGGATCCATGAACATCACCTTCAAGGCCGACATCGCCGCGCACGTCCACCATCGCCCTTCCGTTCTGTACTGGGTGATCCAACCGGGGTCGAACGTCGGCGGCATCGGCGCCGGCCTGGTCCGGATGATCCGGCCCTGGGACGAATGGCTTGTCGTCTGGGGGTACGACGTCAACCAGCCAGCACCCGTCGTCGATGAGAAGGCCGCTACGCAGATCGTGCGCAATCTTCTCGGGATCCCCGACATCGACATCGAGATCACCGGAACCTCGCTGTGGGGCAACAACGAGATGTACGCCACCCACCTCCAGTCCGGCCGCGTGTTCTGCGCCGGCGATGCTGTCCACCGGCATCCGCCGAGCAACGGATTGGGGTCGAACACCTCAGTCCAGGACTCCTACAACCTGGCCTGGAAGCTGGCCGCCGTGCTGCGCGGGCAGGCTGCACCCACCCTGTTGGACAGCTACTCCATCGAGCGGGCCCCGGTCGCCAAGCAGATCGTGCTGCGCGCCAACCAGTCGAGCCGCGAGTTCATCCAGTTCTTCGAGGCCCTCGGTGTGCTCGAGGCCAAGAACGAAGACGAGATGAGGGCCCAGATCGATGAACGCCGCGACAACACCCCCCGGGGCGTGGCCAAGCGAGCGGCGTTGGTCTCCGCGATGGAACTGAAGAACTACGAGTTCAACGCTCACGGTGTCGAACTCGGCCAGTTCTACCAGTCCAGCGCCGTCGTCCCGGACGGATCGCCACCCCCGGCGCCGACCCGGGACCCCGAGCTGTACTACCAACCGTCGACGACGCCCGGCTCGCACTTGCCGCACGCCTGGGTTGCGGACGCTGAGCACCACAAGGTGTCGACCCTCGACCTCGCCCCTTACACCAGATTCACCCTGTTCACCGGCATCGCAGGTGAGGCCTGGGCGGACGCCGCTGCGACAGTGAGCCGGGAGCTCGGTGTTCCGGTCGAGGCGGTGGTCATCGGGCCGGGGCGGGACTTCATCGACGTCTACTACGACTGGGCCCGGCTGCGTGAAGTGGACGAGGACGGTGCCGTGCTGGTGCGACCGGACAAGCACATCGCCTACCGGTCGGCGCAGCTTCCAGCCGACCCTGCCGACGCCCTCCGCGGGGCCATGACCAAGATCCTGGGGCGGGGGGAGAACCAATGAGCCTTCGGTTTGCCCACGAGTCGCTCGCGCAGCGGGTCGTCTTCGCCACTGACGAGGCGGCGGACCGCGTCGCCGACGAGGTGACGCGACTCGACGGTTCTCGGGTGATGGCCATCGGCGAGGACGACCCGCGAATCGAATCGGTTCTGGGCGGACTTCCCGTGGCCGTCCGCCACACCGAGGTGGTGATGCACGTGCCGGTCGCGGTGGCCAACCGGGCCCGCGAGGTCGCCGCCCAGCACGAGGTCGACCTCATCGTCTGCGTCGGCGGCGGTTCGACCACGGGTCTGGCGAAGGCGGTCGCGCTGACCACCGGTTTGCCGATCGTCGCCGTCCCCACCACGTACGCGGGGTCGGAGGCGACCAATGTCTGGGGCCTGACCGACAACCGCAAGGTCACAGGTGTCGACTCCCGGGTGCTACCCCGTTCGGTCGTATACGACGCTGGTCTGACCACGTCGCTGCCCGTGACGATGAGCATCGCCTCTGGCTTGAACGCGATGGCCCACTGTGTCGACTCCATGTGGGCGCCCAGCAGCGACCCGATCAACCAAGCGATGGCGCTCGAGGGAATGCGGGCGCTGCGGCAGAGTCTGCCGCTGATCGCCGCCGACGGAAACGACATCGATGGCCGCGAACAGATCCTCTACGGCGCCTACCTGTCAGCAGTGGCGTTCGCATCGGCCGGCTCCGGGCTGCACCACAAGATCTGTCACGTGCTGGGTGGCATGTACAACCTCCCGCACGCCCAGACCCATGCGGTGGTGCTGCCTCATGTACTGGCCCTCAACGGCTCCGCCGTCGGCGACCTCGAGCAACGGATGGCGCAGGCCCTCGGCGCGGATGCTGCCTTGGCCGGGCTCCAGCGGCTCCGCGACAGGGTTTCGGCGCCGAGGGCCCTCCGGGACTACGGGCTGACCGATGCAGACCTGCCGGGCGCCGTGGAAGCCATCCTGCCGATCGTTCCAGCCAGCAACCCGGTCACCGTCACCGAAGACAACATCTACCAACTGCTCCGCGGGGCACTGGAGGGAACGGAGCCCCGATGAGTGTCGACACGACTGGCCCGTCAAGCACACAGACTGAGCGGGAAGCCGATCTCGTCGAACGGGTCGTCGCGTCATTCGCGGCCACGCCGAACCCGCGCTTGAAGACGTTGATGGAGGCGCTGGTGCGGCACCTGCACGCCTACGCCCGGGAGGTGCGCATCACCGAGGAAGAGTGGCAGCAGGCCATCGACTTCTTGACCGACGTCGGACACATCACAGATGACCGCCGGCAGGAATTCATCTTGTTGTCCGACGTCCTCGGACTGTCGATGCAAACCGTCACCATCAACAACGAGGCCTACCAAGACGCCACCGAGTCGACCGTGTTCGGACCGTTCTTCGTCGAGAGCTCACCGAGCATCCCGCTCGGCGGCGACATCGCCCGAGGAGCGGCCGGACAGCCGTGCTGGGTGGAGGGAACGGTCAGCGACACCGAAGGCCGGCCGGTACCGCACGCCCTGATCGAGGTGTGGGAGGCCGACGACGACGGGTTCTATGACGTCCAGTACGGCGACGACCGTACGGCAGCGCGCGCCCACCTCCACACCGACGAGAACGGCCGCTACTACTTCTGGGCGATCGCGCCAACCCCGTACCCGATCCCCGACGACGGACCCGTCGGCCGGTTGCTGGCCGCAGTCGCCCGCTCGCCGATGAGAGCCTCCCACCTCCACTTCCTCGTTCGAGCTCCCGGAATGCGAAGACTGGTCACCCACATCTTCGTCCGCGGAGACGAACTCGTGAACCGGGACAGCGTATTCGGGGTGCGCGATTCGCTGATCAAGGAGTTCCAGGTACAGCCGTCAGGTACCCCATCGCCTGATGGTCGCGACCTCGGCCCGCTCAGCTGGTCGCGAGTCCGTTTCGACATCGTCTTGGCCCCTTCGCCAGACAGGCACTCACGCCCTCTCGGAGGAGATCGGTGACCGCCGCCTAGTTGTGTGCCGTCACCCCTGCACTCGGGCAGTCGGGGTGTGGGGAACAAGATCGCCGGCCGGCACATCAAGATCGCGCAGGGGCTGATGAAGCAGTGGTGGATCGAGCTGCCCGACCCGGACCTCGCCTATCTCGTGGAGGGAACGCCCTAGTTCACCGCTTACATCCGGGAGCTGCGTTGGGCGCAGCACTTCGCGCTGCTGAACCTAGAGGAGATCATGGACCGGACCGTGCGCCAACTCGCAGACTGGATGTGCGAGCCAGTGGTGGAGCAGGATCGGATCAACTGCCACCATAAACTTCACCACGCAGGAGACGCACTGGAACAAGACCGTCTGGGTGTCGCGGAAGGGTGCGATCTCGGCCCGGAAGGGAGAACTCGGGCTGATCCCGGGATCGATGGCGACGGCGTCGTACGTGGTGTCGGGCCTTGGCAACCCCGTGGCACTGGAGTCCTCACCGCACGGCGCGGGACGGCAGTTCTCCCGGACCGCGGCGCGGAAGCGGTTCACCCACGAGGAGCTGCGGGCCGCGATGACGGGAATCGAGTACCGGGACACCGAGGCGTTCTTGGATGAGATCCCGGGGGCGTACAAGGACATCGATCAGGTCATGGCCGACGCGGCCGACCTGGTCGAGACCGGGCACACTCTCCGACAGATCGTCAACGTGAAGGGCGATTGACTCCCCACCGACCCCAGCGGCGGGGGTCGGTCGGCCCGACCAGACGACGCAGAAGATCGACAGTCACAGCCCCATGAGGAAGCGGTTCCCACAATGCGGACCGCTCGGCGAGAACAACGGTCGACGTAGACGCGAGTGCAGTGTCACGATCAGGAAGCTCGACGAGTCGATCGACAAGTCGTATCCGGCCCAGGTCAACCGTTGACCACCGGCATCGCCGCCGTGTCGTGGCTCAATCTGAGTCTGGTGGCGGGTCGAACAACGCGATCTCGGCAGCCTCGGGCGCCTGGAAAAGGGTGGCCCATTCGTCGAGGTGGGTCCGGCGGATGGGTGCGGTGTCCCAGGGTGGTTTTGAGTTCCGGGCGTCGATGCGCCGCCAGAGTTCGTCCACCGGCGCATCGAGGAAGTGCAGTTCGACACCGACGCCGAGGTCACGAGCTGCCAATCGCACCTCGTCACGTTCGGTCCGCGCCGCGAACCCGAAGTCGAGGACAACACTGAGGCCGAGGCGCACGATCTCCTGGGCGAGTTGCCAGAGTTCGCGATTCACCTTCGCCTGGGTTGCCGTGGCCCACGGGGTGAGGCCGAGAGCCCAAAGCCAGTCATCCTTTGTCAGGCGTACAGCGGGCCGGTCCGCGGCTAAGCGTCTGGCGAGTGTGGTCTTGCCTGCCCCGGGCAATCCGCAGGTGAGAATCATTCGGGTCTCGCTCACGTGTTCAGTCAAACAGTTCTGCGACAGTGGCCGGGGCACATGGTGATCTGTCCATCCAGCCGAGCACTGATCGGCCTGTGGCGTTCACCGGAAGCGACATGGCCTTGACCAGCCCTGCCTGCGGGACCCGCGGCACTCTCCACCGTACGCGCCGCACCAGGGGGTACTGACCAGCAACCCGGTTCGGGCCTAGTCGTCGGGGGAACGGTGAGGTGCGCTCAGGTCCGGCGATCCCGTCGCAGCAGGACCCTCGTCACCACCGCGTCCTCCAGCTCGGGACCGCGCCGCTCGGCGCGGACGACGAGGACGATGCCCCAGTCGCCGCCGGCGTTCGTTGTGAACTGCAGCTCCAGCGGATGATCAAGGTGGTACGCGCCGGCCAGGGGCTGCCCGAAGGTCGACCGCAGGTCGGCGACGGTCGGCTGAGCGTCGTCGGTCGGCACGAGGGTCACCGCGTACGGGACGTCGGACCCCGGGTAGCGAGCGATGCCGGCGCGCCGGAGGTACGGCGACGAGATTCGGATCTCCGTCGGCACCAGCGAGGCTTCGTCGGTTTCGTCGGTTGCCCAGCCGCCCAGCCGCTCGGCGATGTCGTCGGGCGTGACGTCGCCGGCGAGGTAGTCCGCCAACCTTCTCAGCAAACCGGTGAAATCCGCGTCGCTGCCGAGCGGCTGGGTCACGTCCAACCCTGAAAGGCCAGCTCGGCCGCATCGCCGACCTCGTGCGCGTCGGCCTCGGACGGCACGCCGCGATAGGCGAGATAGCCCCGGTACACCTCGATGATCGCCGCCTTCAGGGCATCGCGGGCGCGGGCCGCCGCTGCGACCCGGGCAGGCGTCACGGCTTTGGCGAGAGCCGAGTAGGCGGCCTGGGCCGCCGCTCGCTTGGCGCCCATGTCGTCGCGGGCTGCGTCGAGGCTCCCGGCATTCGCCGCACTCGCGCTCGCACCGCGGTTGGCGGCGTACTGGTCGAACATCCGCTGTCCGAGCTGCGCGACGTCGGTGTCGGTCGTCGCGCTGAACTTCTGCTTCACCGCCTCTCTGGCGACGGCGTCGGGCACGCCCTGCTCCGCGACAAGCCCGGCTGCATCGGTGTGGTTGTATCCGGCGGAGTAACGGGCAGCGAGGAAGTGCTGTTCGGCGTGCCGACTCTCGTGCAGCCCTGCGTTGGCCAGCAGGCCGGCGGCGGCATCGTCCACCGTCCTGGTCGCCAGCAGCTCCTGGTTGACCTCCATCGCCCACGCACCCACAGAGAAGCTCGCTTTCGCCGTCATGGTCGCCGGATCGACCAACAGGAAGGTCGGGACGCCGGCCCGGGTGAGCTCGACGTTCGCCGCCGCTCCGATCGCGTCGATGCGTTGCCTGGGCGTCCTCGTCGGCCAGTCCTTCTGGATCTGCTTCATCGCCTTGGCGAATCGATCCAGCGAGGTGATCGCCCCCAGGCCGGTGAGATCAGCGGTCCTGCCGGCCTTGCGGTCCCTGGCCCGCGCGATGCCGGCGGCCGACTGCATGGGGTACCAGACCCTGCGCAGAGCCGGCCAGGTCGCGGTCGCGATGAGTGAGCGCAGCTCGGTCTGGACCGCGGTGGCCCGGACCTGCAGCCGATTCGGTCGCCGCTGCACCACGACCGGGCCGGCCGAGGCGGTCGCCTGCCGCTGGATGACGTGTGCAAGACCGTGGGCGAAGAGCCGACGCTCCGCCTCCGGCAGGTGCTCGAGCTGACTGCGGGCTATCACCAGCCGCGGTGGAAGGCGTGGAGCCTGGTCGACCCACGCCGCCCCCGGCACCACCGGGACCTTCACCGCTGAGTCGGCCGCCCGGCGCGAGGACGATCTGATCGGGGCGCGCTGACGCTGACCGGACAGCGACGTCAGCTGCTGCTTCGCCATCTCACCTCACCCTCGAGCGGCACGAGTTGATTCGACGATACGGCCAGTCGCCGAGCCACCGCCAGCACGGGGAGGGTTGACGCAGATCGGCCGCTCTCCATCGCCCTGGACGTGATCGACCGTCCGTGAGCAAGACAATCCCGACGACAGGCCATCATCATCCGGCCAGCCCGACGCCGTCTGGGGTCAGCAGAACGCGGGTGATTCGTAGGTGGCGCCGTCGCGGTCTCCGAAACCGGTGAGTTGGTAGCGGGTGTAGAAGTGGAATTTCTCGTTTTCCCCGCACAGGATCGTTCTGATCTTGGTCAGTTTGATTGTCGCTGCCCGCCAGTTGCTGCAGGTTTCGGCGCACAATCGAGCTTGGCCGTGACCCGTGGCGGCGGAGAGGTTCCAGCCTTGCCACCGGAGGTTGCGGACCTGGTAGACACGGTGGAAATCGGCTGGTGCTTCGAAGCGTGCGGTTGGTCCGTCGAGGGTCTTGGTCGAGAACCGCTCATAGTCGTTGGGAATGAACGGGGCGGGGTAGGTCCAGCTCACCCGCATCGTGTCCGTCGGCGTTCGTCCGACAGGCCCTGGATTCCAGGTGGCCAGGTCTCCGACGCCGTTTGCGTACCGGATCTGATCGATGGGTTGATCGTCGGAGACGCCGGAGAAGGGAATCCATCCGCTGGCGCAGGTTCCGACGCGGTGCAATCCCTCTGCGGGGAACTGGTCGGCAGGCGGGTGTGACCCATCATGAAGGCTCGGTCGGGTCGTGCGCCCATCGATTCGAACCGTCCACGGATTCCAGCTGACTCGGGTGGCATTTCCCTGAGGATCTGGCGGTAGCTTCTTGACGCAGACCTTGGCCTTCACCAGCAATCCCTGACCCGTGGTGTTCCACAGCTGGAGAACGGTGACGTCGAAATGTTGGAACGACGCGGTCGCGCCGAGCGGAATCGATGTGGTCGGCTGCGTGGGTGGCGGCACTTTCGTGGCGGGCGTGAGCACAAGCTGGTAGCCGTCGACGTCGGCCCAGGTGTCGCCTGCGGCAACAACGCCGCTGACAGCGGATCGGACACCAGACACCAGCCAGAGTCCGACGCTGACGATGGGTTGGAGCCAGATGCCGTTGCCGATGAGTTCGGCAAGCAGCTTCTCGTCGATACAGCCGAAGGTGAGGTCAAGAGCATCTGCCATGAGCTTCGCCGCCGTACCGGGGGAGTCCGGCGGCTTGGTGCCAGCCAGGGTTCCGACACACTTCACGACACCGATGGCCTTGATGATCTGTTCGCGTCGCACGTCGCCGCCGGGTTTGAGTTTGGCGACCAGCAAGGCGGTGTCCACACCGTAAAGGAAGGCGCTGACCAGGTAGCCGGACACGCTGGGATTGATCTTGAGCCCCGCCGTGCCGGCGGATTCGGAAACGATGAAGGTGAAGGTCTCGCCGGACGCGAGCAGATGGAGCTGGTTCGCCTTCTTCGATGGGGCTTCGACGAGTTCGCTGACGCCCGGGATGAGGCGGTCGAGGGCATTGCGATCATCGGCCAGTCGAAGCCCCGGTGTGGACTCGACGGCGACGGCATGACCACGGGTGTTCGTGACCTTGACCACGCGCGCCCTACCCTCGATGCCGACACACCATTTCACGCGGGTCCCGGAGTCCGACTCGATCTTCACGTGCTCCCGGGCTGGCTTCTCGTGTACGCAGGTGGGCGGTTTGATGTCTAGTGCGCCGTCCACGAGGCGATCGAGGCCCGCCAACGCTTGTCGCTGCAGCCACAGGCTGGAATCGGTGACCCATTCGGAGAAGTGGGTGGTCGACACGACCACCTTGTCGCCCTCCACCCGGGAAGGGACCACGTGCAGCCGCCGCTTCCCGTCGAGATAGCCGACGATCGGCACTCCTGAGGCCACCGGTTCGGTCAGCGGGAACTTCACGGTGGCAGTGCCGGTCAGCGTCGAGCCGTCCAGGTCAATGGACCAGGACTTCGCCTTGGGCCCGAGGCCCCCGCCTGCGGCTGACGACGACTTGACCGAAAGAGTGCCCGGTCCGGCCACCGCGCCAGCAGGGATCACCACGTCAAGCCCGTCCGGAAGCTGGAGGGTGACGGATCGGTCCGGCCGGACCTGAGCACTGTTCCCGCTCACCAGGTCCGGCGCCGGCGAGTTCGGTGCGAGCGGCGTCGGGGCGCAGGCAGTCGCTAGAACGATGACAAGCACCAGAGGGAGGACAGCGGTCAGAAATCGGCACTGCCTGACAAGATCCGAAAAAGCACTCGTGGCTGACGCGTGCTCAGCGGGATTCGTCACCACGGCCGCCTCTGCCGGATTACCACCGGTCCCTCGGGCCGCCGACGCGCCCTACTGATCTTCACCAGCGACTCCGCATGAACCAACGCCTCATCACCCTCCCGTGTGATTTCGAGTTCGGCTGCGCCGGACGGATCTCGCACTCTACGAGTGATCAGCACTGGCTGTGCCGTTACCGCAGAATCCGTTCACGAGGCTTGCCGGGGAGTGTCGACGAGCTGCGCCGGACTGCACGGGCGCCGCGTCGAGGGCGACTCCGAGGAGAGTCACCAGTTCGGCACCGTCGTGATGCGGCGCCGATCAGGTGATCTGCGCCCTTTCTGCAGGGGCCGCGTACCACTGGTCGTGCGACTTCCCGCAATCGGACCGGCAGGCGGGCCCCGGGTGACACCTGATCACTGACTGACGGGCTGCGCTCAACCACAGTTGATCGAGAAGATGGGCCCGAGGTGCCTGGAGGGGACCGGCTTGCAACGACGCTCGGCGAGGAGGTCGGTCCTGAGCGTCACTCAGCTGATCGACTTCGCTGGCCGGGAACCGACGTCGACAGCCCGTGCCGGAGTCGATCCAGCTCGGCATCCAACACCGACACTGCTTCGTCGGCCGCGAGCGCCCCGACGAATACGGCCTGCGCGAGGCCGTTGCCCAAGGCGACCAACCGAACGGCCTCGATCCAGGCAGCGTCGAAGGTGACGGAGCCGGCCTGACCGCTGCCGCTGAGCCGTGTGATGAGGCGCGTCGCGGCCTCGAAGCCGTCGCGGACGGCATCACGCACGACGGCGCCGACCTCAGGGTCGGCGGTGGCAGTGGCGAGATAGGCGTACCAAACGGCGGAGCCGACTCGGAACTCCTCCGAGCTGGGGATGGGCTGCCGCGTCAGCGCGGCGAGGGCGGCGTCCGGGTCGCCATCGGCGTCGTCCGACCACCCCATGACTGACGCGTCCAGCATCGCGTGAGCCCCGGCGAGCACCAGGTCCCGCTTCGACGAGAAGTAGTGCTGGATGCGTCCGACCGAAACACCCGCCTCGGCCGCGACTGCTTGCAACGTGACGCCCGAAATCCCATGTTCATAGATCACCGTCCAGAGGGCGAAGATGATCTCGAGGCGGCGCTGCGCGTGATCGACGATCTTCGGCATCGAGCAAGTTTACAATACGACCAACTTGCCATAGGATACGGTACAAACATATTGCATAAGCGCGAGGAGTGAGCAGCGTGCAGACGGTCAGCCCCGAACAGCCGTCGCAGCCGGTCAAGGCCGAGTTGGTGGGCGCCGGGAGTTCTGAGCACGTGGACCCGGCGACTGTCTCGGCCGCGGTCCGGACACGGCGTCGCCGTTGGCCGCGACGACTGGTGATCGGTCTCGTTGGCGCGTTCGCCGCGGCCGGGGTGCTCGCCACCTACCAGTTTCTGTTCGGGCCACAGCAAACTGGCCACTTCCGGTCGCCGGTCGGTCGCGCGGAGTACGTCGCGGCGTACGAGGGGGCGATGAGCGCGATGCCGGCGCCTACGGCTGTACACGACGTAGCGACCAGCCTGGGCACAGTCCGGGCGTACGAGTGGACCCCGGCGGGCACGAAGCCGAGCACCCCGGTTGTCCTGGTGCCGGGTCGCAGTTCGGGCGTGCCGATGTGGTCTGAGAATCTGCCGGGCTTCATGCACGGCCGACGGATCCTGGCCGTCGACCCACTCGGTGACGCGGGCCTGTCTGTCCAGGGAGTCCCGATGTCCAGCGCCGGCGACCAGGCGTCGTGGATGCACGAGGTGATCAAGGCCCTCGCTCCGGGCGGGGCACATGTCGTCGGTCACTCGTTCGGCGCCGCGACCGCCGCGACCTACGCCCTCCACTACCCGAACGACGTCGTTTCGCTCACGCTGCTCGAACCGGTCTTCACCTTCGCGTATCCGCCCGCGGGCATGATGGCATGGTTGGTGGTCGCTTCCCTCCCGGGCCTGCCCGACCCCCTGCGCGAAGCAGCCCTCGGCAGGATCGGTGGCGGTGACTTCGACGACACCGAACCCTTGGCCCGCATGATCGCCGCAGCGACCGAGCACTACGCCGCCGCGCTGCCGAACCCGAGCCCGCTGAGCGACAACGAAGCCGCGCAGCTGACGATGCCGGTGTACGTTGCGATCGCCTCCGACAACTCTCTCGCCGGTGGTGAGGGCGCCGTGGCCCGCGCCGACAGCGCGCTTCCAGACGGCACCGTGCAGACCTGGCCCAACACGACGCATTCCCTACCGATGGAGGTGGCCGCTCCGCTCGGAAAACGGCTGCAGAGCTTCTGGGCCGCGAGCGAGCCAGGACGGTGAGGCACGCCAATAAGCGAGCGCCCCGAGATGGAGGAATGCCTCCGTGCAACTTCCCCTCGCCCTCTCTCAGAGGGTGAGTACTCGTTCGAATATCGGCCGACCGGGGTGGTCGCGCCAGCGGCAGAAGCCGCGTGTTGTCCTCACAGACCGGCGACAACGTCTTGGGGAACCGCTGTCGATCGTCCTTCTGGTCGTCCAGATCCAGACCGCCGTTGCTCAGTACGCCGATGAGTCTTGCTGGGGACCAACGGCTCCAGAGATTCATCCGCACAACGTCGGTCGCTAGGCGGCTTTCTTCTTCCTCGGGGCGGTCCGCTCGTGGACGTCGGGGCCGATGGCTCCGGCCTTCAGGAGCGCGAGCCGCTCGGCTAGAAGCACTTCGAGCTCGGCGACGGACCGACGCTCGCGCAGCATGTCCCAGTGCGTGCGGATCGGCTTCTGAGGCTCGGCCGCGGCTCGGACACCGTCGGAGCGAACCGCCGGGGCCCAGCACGTGGGGCAGTCCCACAGAAGCGGCAGGCTGGCCTCGGCGGAGAAGGTGACCGAGAAGTGGTGGTGCGCCGGGCAGTCGAAGTCGAGTTGTAGCCGGGGTGACAGTGTGACGTCCCTGTCGTTCTCGAAGCTCTTCGATCCCAAGCCGGTGGCGTTCATGGTGCGGCTGCGCATGGCTGGCCTGCTTCCGGTGACCCAAGAGCGAGCACTGGTCGCGTTCCCTCTTGTCCCACCCAACGTAGTCGCACGACCGCACCAACACCTATGTCCGCGGCCGGCAGGGCGTGGCCGGTGGGTCGACGGGACACGCAAAACTGACCCCCGGGGGTGTGCACAGGTGTGCGGCGCTCGTCGCATCGTCCCGTACGACTGCGCGAACCCGGCCGGGCCTTCGGGGGTCCCGGCCGGTGTTCGCAACGGCTAGACGGTGACGTAGTGGCCAGCAGGCGGGGCGCTGGTCAGCGTCCAGGTGGTGATGCGGCTGGACTGGTCGAAGAGCCAGACTGCGAGCCAGCCGGTTCCCACGGCGAGGACGGCGAGACCGAGGTCCAGCGCGACCTCGGGCACGAACATTCGCAGGGCGACCGTTACGGCACCGACCGCGTACATGATGAGCGGCACGGTGGGGATGTCGGTGCGCAGCATTGCGGCAACGAAGGTCAAGGTGCCGAGCAGGAACAGGATCGAGACCGTGGTCAGCGCGATACCCAGCGAGCCGGCCCGCAGTGCTGCACCGGTGTCGGCCGGAAGATCTCTGAAGACGAGGTTGATGACGAACTCGACCCCCACCAGCGCAGACAGGGCGAACGCGTTCATCAGGTAGGCGAGGAGGCCGAAGGTGCCGGTGCGGCGGCCGAAGGCCAGGTAGAGGGCGGTCACCAGGGCCAGCGCCAGGATTTCTGCGACCGGTGCGATCAGCTGGGTGAGGGCCGAGGTGGGGATGATCTCCGCGCGCTTGGCGGCGTTGATGAGCAGTACCACGGCGCTTCCGCAGCCAGCGACTGCGGCGATGCGATAAAGCGTGGCGGGAACAGGATGGGACATGACTTCCTCCGATGGAGATCGTTGGTCACAGCGACGGCCGGCGGCCGAGGGGCTGGAGCACGAGAATGAGCGAACTCGCGATGGGTGGGGCTGCGTAGCAGCCACGTGGGGACTGGCCGGACGGCATTGAACTTCGTCTCAGGTGGGCCGGCGTGCGACTCCGTCCTGGTGGGCAGCCGGCGTGTCGGGCGGGTGCTCCCTGCTGTCCGGCGGATCGATGATCGCCACCGAGATCAGGGTGACGCCGAGGTCTCTGATCTTGGTGAGGAGCCCATGGAGCGCCGCCTGGTCCGGGACGGCACCGGTCAGGCTCGTGGTGCCGTCGGCTTCGTGGGTCAGGGTCAGGTCACCGAACCAAGGGGACCAGTGCTGGTCCAGGTGCCCGTTGACTCGGAGGTGGTAGGCGGCCGGGACCTGTCGATCGGTGGGATGCGTCATGAGGTCCCCATCTCTGCGGTCGCACCGAGAGTCTGGCGGTTGACGGTTCGGCGGTTGACGGTTCGGGGGTTGACGGTTCGGCGGTTGCCGCGTCGACGGATGAGGTACTCGGCGACGGCAAGGTTGATGGCCCAGGCCGCCCCGAGGCTCAGGTCGTGGGTGAGTTCGCTGGTGCCGAAGACCGCGGGCCCGATGCCCAGGGTGAAGATCTGGGTGCCGGCACCGAGGGCAAGGGCGTACGCGCGGGTCATCCACGCCCGGTGGCGGGTGACGTCGCCGTGGCGGATGGCGGTGAAGCCGATGATGATGCTGGCAGCCATGCCGGCCCCGAACGCGAGCCGGAACACGAAGGCCAGTTCGCCGGTTCCGAGCTGACGGGGATAGAACAGCGTCAACCACAGTGCCGAGATCGCCACCGCCAGGCCCAGCACCACCAGCACCCGTCCGGCGGCCCGGTGCCAACCGGGCCGGCGGCGCCGCAACGCAGTGGAGAACTGGAAGGCGCCCAGGACGGCGTACGCGACCGCGCTGATGATGTGCACGACGACAGGTACCGGGAAGGTGGTGAAGCGGGGGTTCGCCGGTAGGAGACCCGGACCGCCTGCCAGCTCGACCAGACGTAGAGCGCCGAAGAAGGCGGGGAGCAGGACCAGCGCGAGCAGCGCGAAGGGCACCCAGCGCCCGGTGGAGCGCGCTGACCGGGTGGGCCGGGTCCATCGGGGAGAGCGGGCCGATGAGCGGACGGTCATGTCGGGTCAGACCGTGTCGAGTTGTGCGTCGAGTTGGGCGTCGGGTAATGCGCCGTCGGGGCTGGTCACGGGCCGAGCGGGCCGGGTGCGCTGTTCGCGCCACAGGGAGTAGCCGAGGCAGGCGACGGCGGCGGCGACGGGGATGGCGAAGAGTCGCTGGTTGATCTGCGGCAGCAGGGGAATCGCGACGATGGCGACGCTGCCGACGGCGAGGAGTGCGGCAGCCCACCGGGGGAGGACGTTGGCCCGGAAGAGGGCGATGCCGAAGACGGCGCCGCCGGCCAGGAAGGTGAACCCGCCGATCTTGATGAAGGCGGCCAGTGCGCCGATGTCGCCGACGGCGCTGCCGCCGGACGCCACCGCAAGGACGTCGTTGACGTAGCCGGGTGCGCTGTCAGCCAGAGACGGAAGGACGAACAACGCGACGACCTGGATGCTGAGAATGGCGAGATAACCCGCCCCGAACATCAGGTAGCCGACCAGGCCGAGCACTCCGATCCGCTTGACCTGGCACAGGTAGATCCCGGTGATGCCGATGACCGACAGGACGGCCATCAGGATCTTCGTGGTTTCGCGGACCGCGTACTCGGTCGTGGTGGTGAAGGTCGCGTCCAGGTGGGGGTGGTTGATCTGGACGCCGATGAACAGCAGACCCCCGGCAACGGCGGCGAGGCCGGCCATGCGGGCGAGTTTGATGGTGGTGATGGTCATGTCCGGCTCCGTGGCTTCTGAGTGTCCGTGGCGGGGCGCCGCGGGATGACTCGAACCTAGGGACGGGTCGGGTGACCAGGCATCACTCGATGAGGTGATTGACCGGGTGAGATCTGGCCGCGGGGTAGGTCAGATCAGGCCACGCTCCCGGGCGCGGAGCACCGCCGATCGGCGGCTGGTGACGTCGAGTTTGGTGAAGATGTGCTTGGTGTGGGTGTGCACCGTGTGGGGCGACACGAACAGCTCGCGGGCGATCTGCGGCCCGCTCAACTCGCTGCCGAGCAGCCTGAGCACCTCTAGTTCCCGTTCGCTCAAGGACTCCGCCGACGACGGGGCCGGGCGCTGCCCCGAGTCAGGGGCCCCAGCTTCGCCGGACGTGCCGAGGCTGAGCACGCGACGTGGGTGGTCGCCGGCGATTCCATGCTGTTCGGCGTCTCGCAACAGCTCCAGCATGGGTGCGCCCTCGTCCAGGAAGAGCCGGACGTACGCATCCGGTTCGGGGGCCTGGGCCAAGGCGTGGGCCAGGGACTCCAGGGCCCGCGCCCGGTGTCCCCGTGCGTCGTGGGCGAGGGCCTGGAGCAGGCGGATCTCGAGCAGACTGCCGGCGCGGCCGAGGGTCGTGGCGGCCTCGAGCAGCCGACCGAGCAGACCGACCGCCTGGTCGACGACGGCCGTGTCTGGCTGCGCTCGGTGTTGGGCGAGGAGCAGTCGCACCAAGGTGAGGTGGTCGAACTCCCGTAGGTAGCTGGCGTCGTCGGTGGTGGACACGCCTTGTTCCCGGGCCCAATCGGCGGCGTCGGTCAGCTTGCCCTGCGCGATCCAGATCCGGCTCTTCATGGCCGCGATCGGTCGTACGTCCGGGAAGAAGCCCGGACGAAACAGCTGCTCGGCCTGGTCCAGGCGGCTGACGGCCTCGTCGGGGTCGCTGTCGGCCCGAGCGACCCGGGACATCGCCACGAACCAGCGATAGCGGCTCTCGGTCATCGCCGCGCGGTTCCCGAGAGCCTCAGCGGTCTCGCAGGTGTCGCCTGGCGCTCTGGAGGTCTCCGCTTTCGAGGTCGATCTCGCTGAGGCCCACGTGCAGCTCGGCGGCGGCACGCGACACGAGCTCCCCGTGGGCCGCGGCCACGTGCAGCCCCTGCTCGTAGAGCTGACGCGCCCTGCTCGGCCGGCCGGCTGCGAGCCACAAGTCAGCGAGCACGACGGTGCTGCTCAGCGCGTCGACGAGGTTGCCGGCGGCGTGCAGGCTGGCCACAGCCTGCGTGAACGTCGTCAGCGCAGAAGACACATCTCCCTGCGCCCACGCGGCCAGTCCCAGGAACCCGGCCGCTCCGCCCCGCGCAAGATGGTCGTGGGGGCCGGCCAGGTCCAAGGCGTGCCGTGCGTGTTCCGCCGTGCCTTCCGCGTCACCTCGGGCCTGGGCGAGCGAGGCCCGGTAGATGGCGATGGTCGCCGGCAGCGTGTGAAGGTCATGGGTGTCAGCCCACGGAGGCGCCGACCCTTCGGGTACTGCTGCCAGCGCACGTTCCGCGTCGTCGAGTCGGGGCTCGACCGCGTCGAGGTCGCCGGAGAACATCAGCATGGATCCGTAGAAGACACTGAGCACCGGGCTGCGCCGCACGACGTCGTCGGGCAGCGCCTTGAGCCAGCCGTGCATCATCGCTTCCCGCCGGTGACGTCGGATCTCCGGCACCGCCAACTCGGTGAGGTGGGCCGCCCGGTCGAAATCGGGCGCAGCAAGTGCGTGCCTGACCGATTCCTCGGTCAGCTCGCGGCGCTCGTACCACTGGCTGGCGCGCAGGTGCAGCAGCGGAACCAGGTCGGGCTGCTCCCTGAGCAGGCGCGTCCGCAGCACGTCGGCGAACAGGTGGTGGTAGCGGTACCACTCTCGCTGGTCATCCAGGGCGACGATGAAGAGGTTGGCTCGCTCGAGGGCCCTCAGCATGTCGCCTCCGTCGTCGCGGCCGGTGACTGCATCACAGAGCGGCCCGGTGAGCCGGTCGAGAACCGATGAGTGCAGCAGGAACTCGCGCCAGGGCTCCGGTTGGTGTTGCAGCACCTCCTCGACCAGGTAGTCGACGATGTACCGGTCGTTGCCGGCGAATCGGGAGATGAAGCCGCTGGCATCGTCGCGGCCCTTGATCGAGAGTGCGGCGAGCTGCAGCGCGGCGATCCACCCCTCGGTGCGTACCTCCAGGACCTCCACGTCTCGGGCGGTGAGGTGCAGTCCGGTCGCCTCCTCGAGGTACGCGGCCGCCTCGTCCACTGTGAATCGCAGGTCGGCGGCACGGATCTCGACCAGCTCGCCGCGCACCCGCATTCGAGAGAGTGGCAGGTCGGGGTCGGAGCGGGTGCTGAGCACGACGTGGACGTGCGGCGGGAGGTGGTCGAGCAGAAAGGTCAGACCTTGGTCGACCTCGTGGCTGTCCACCAGGTGGTAGTCGTCGAGGACGAGCCACACGGCGCCCGGCGCCGCGGCCAACTCGTTGACCAGCGTGGTGAGTACGAGGTCGGTCGGTACGGGGGAGGAAGTGATGAGCTCCAGCGCCCTCGAGCCGACGCCGGGCACGGCGCCCTGGAGCGCGGTCACGACATACGTCCAGAACGAGACGGGCTCGTTGTCCGCCTGGTCGAGCGAGAGCCACGCCACGGAGCGGTTGTCATCGGGTGTCTCTCCGAGCCATTCCGCAAGCAGTGTCGTCTTGCCGAACCCAGCAGGAGCGGACACCAACGTCAGTTTGGCGTCAGCTCCGCGACGCGTGTGCGCGATCAGCCGGGGGCGTGTCACCAGACCGCGCCGCAGCTTCGGGACGTACAGCTTCGTTGCGATCAGCGGACGCGCCACCTATGACCTGATCCCTGGTGCAGGTCGACCGTCTTCGAGATAGCGCACCTGGTTGGGCGACTCACAGGCGGCGCGGACCCTACGTCGGACCGGTCCGCTGAGCAGAGGCAGTGCTGCCTCGAGCGGCAGAACTCGGCTCTCGGCGATCTCAGCCGGCTGGATGACCACCGTGTCCAAGACGGCGTCGTCGAACACGCCGCAGTCGAACAGGAAGCGCATACCACCCGGCCGGCCCGGCCTGGGACGCAGGAAGTCCACGCAGACGAGCCGCGCGGCCGTGACGTCGAGGCCGCACTCCTCTTTCGTCTCGCGTCGACAAGCCTCCCAGGGAGACTCTCCGATCTCGACAACACCGCCGGGGACCGTCCAGCCGCCCTTGTACGTCGGCTTGAGGATGAGCAATCGGCCATTCCGGCCACGCATCAGAGCTCCGGCGGAGGCTGAGATGGCCGGGGGTCCCGACCTGCGGGTCGGGTCGTCGACCGGCGTCAACCTCGCACATGGAGATCATGCTAGGCGTGGAGCGGCTGGCGGCGCCCAGGCGCACCTGACGTCGCGGACTGCAGGAGTCCGATCTGTCCATGCCACCTTTCAGATGGCGGCCGCCGACAGCTCTGCTGGCTCACGAACTGATCATGAATGAGGTTAGGCAATTCTCCGATGACCCTCGAATAGCGCGGGCCGGAGTACTCAGAAACAGTGGGCGGTGCCTCCGGCGTTGCGACGCTGCGGTCGATCGTCGACTGCGAAGGTTGCCTATTCCTACGCGTACGCCGTGATGACCAGGCATCAGCTGCTGATCGATCTCGTCAGGCGATCTGCCTCGGCGAGCAACCGGTCACCGAATGGCTGGAACCCGATCTTCCGGCTGTAGAGGCCGCCGATGACGCGGTGGATCGTTCCCCACTCCCAGATGGCGGTGGCATCGACACCTGTGCGGTCGGCGAGCCGCTTCGTCCTGGCATGCAGGTCGTCGCCGGCGTCGGGGTTGCATCGGACGATGGTTCCCAGGTCGTACGCCCGCTCGGCGCGCAGACCACCGGGGTCGACGAGCTTGAAGGTGCCGGGCGTGGCCTGCAGCGCGTTCAGGTCGTGGACGTCGCCATGTACGAGCACGGCGGATCCGTCGTCGTGGGCACGGCGGCGACGATTCGTGGACGCGAGAGCGTCGTCGACGGTCGCCTCGGAGCACGCCCGACCCGTCTCCTCCCACAGGCGCGGCAGCAGATCGGAGTACTCGCGTGCCTTGTCGGCGCCCGTCGGCAGGTCGACCTGGGGACTGATCGGACGCCAGAACCGGGCAGCGACGTCGCACAACAGGTCGTGCCGCGTCGCGGGATCCGGAACGACGTCGTACATGGCCGCCCCGAGTCTCTCGAGCAGGAGCGCGCTGCGGTCGAGGTCATCGCGCAGCAGCCTGGCGCAACCACTGCCCTCGGCGAGTCGTAGCGCGGTTGCCTCGAAGGTGAGATCGCGCCGAGTTCCTGGGACACCTACCTTGAGGACAGCCGCCGTCCCGTCGGCGAGGATCCCCTCGACGACCAGCGCCGCGTGGCCACCGCGCAGTGAAGCGCCGACGGCGAATGACCAGTCCTGCGCGAGAGACTCCACGACAGACGGCAGCTCATCGAGCCACGAGGCGTTCCCGTCTGCGATGACCTTGTTCCGAACCTCGTCTGGGATATCGAGCATCACGTGGGCTCCTCTCAGGCGAAGAGACTCGATCACCACGCTTGGCTGATCCATGGGCCGGCTTCGGCAGCTTGATTGCTGGAGCCTTGATTATGCCGGTGCGTGATCCGGACCCCGACTTCTCACCGGTCGAGGTGGGCCTTACTCATGCTCTTCTGAAACCCCCTCGGCGGGGGCAGGAGCGTTGTCCGAGGCGCATCGCGCGTGACGCTCGACCATGGTGCGGCGGAGCAAGTTTGACCGGTCCGGATCGGTGCCGCATCGTGGACAGATGGGGTCGTGGAACGACAGCACCTCGGGTCTGGTGGTCCTGCCGGACGGTCGTCAGCTCCGCGGGCGGGGACTTCGACTCGGACCGCCGTCGGACGATGAGCCGCCGGAGCTCGGCGTGTACCTGACCGGTCGGCGATACGAGGCCGATGAGTGGGCCTCCATCTGGGTCCGCTGGCCCGATCTTCGGCTTCCACGGAACAAGTCAGAAGCAATCGACGTGCTTCGCCACGCGCACCAGCAGGCGGCCCGACACCGAGTCGAGATCGCGTGCGGTGGGGGTGTGGGCCGCACCGGAACAGCGATCGCCATTCTGGCGCGCCTGGCCGCAGTGCCCGCGTCCGAGGCGGTCGCCTGGACCCGCGCCAACTATCGAGCCGATGCGGTCGAGACCCCTTGGCAACGCAGGTTCGTGATGAACATCGGGCTCGACGGCTGAGCGACTGCCCAGGTTCGAGACGGCACTGATGCCGCCATCACCTCATTCGGCGAGCTTGGCGAGTCGCACCGAAGCCCGCTTGGCGACCGATCTGCGCTGGTCCTGAAGTAGCCGTTCGAGCTCGGGCCTCAGCCACCCGGCGAGCGCCGGCGCGTCGGTGGCCCACTCCGTGAGGACATCCATGGTCACGTTGAGGACGATCCAGTCCGTCGACGTGGTCAGGTTTCGCTGCAGCAGCCGGGTGGCCCGTTGCTTCTGCTCGACGGACAGGTCAGCGCGCAGGTGCTGGAGCAGCTGAGCCACGTGCCACTGGACCGAAGGCTGATCGACGCTGCCGAGGTCGTTCAGGATGGCGTCGATGTGTGGCACGAACCAGTCTGGCTGCTCGCGACAGACCTTCTCCAGGGCGTCGCCGACGCGCATCCGGACCACCTCGTCGGAGTCGGTGATGGCCGCGAACAGCTCGGCCAGCCGGCCATGATCGGCCAACACGATGGCGACCACCTGTTCGGTTTCGCCGAGCGAGTTGGGGTGGCCACCTCTGAGCATGCCGGCGAACCCTGAGCCCATGAAGGCGATCATGGCATCCCAGCTGTCGTCGTCTCGCCCGGCATTGCAGCACGCTCGTCTTGGCGAGGACATATCTGAGGTCTAGCTACGCCTTCGTCGGCCATCCCGTCGAACCGTGATCAGTCTGTACGCGGCGCACGCGACAGCTAGCCCTGCCACGACGACATAGCCGACCTGAGCCAGCACGTACCCAGGTCCCAAGTCGGTCCTTCCGAGTTGACCGTCGAAGAAGCCGGAGATCCCGCTGACCGAGCCACTGACAACCAGGACGATCGAGCCGATCGCGGCCGGACGGGATCCTGGCTGCACCGCCGCGACGGTAGCCGCCGTCTGCACGAGCAGCATGGGCCACGGGGCGGCCAAGGTGGCCTCACTGGTCCATGCCGACGACCAGCTGTTCACTCCGGCGGCAACGGAGATCGCGCCGCCGACCAGGCTGGCGGCGACAAGCGAGCCACCTCCGACGGCAACGGCGCGGGCACTGTCGAGGTGCATGCCTGCAGTATGTTGCATCCGGCTCCCGGCGCAGCATCGTCCTGGTGGCGTACCCGGATAGATCCCAGCAGCGACGAACTCAGATCACGCCACGGTGCCGAGGACGTCGACGATGAAGTGCGCCGTTGCACTGCTGTACACCCGCACGAGCCGGTTCGCGGAGATGCCGACCAGCAGTCCGTTAGCGATCGCCGTACTCGGGCCGTAGTTGATCGAGGAGGACGCGGGTGCGGCTGCGTGCGCCCCGTACGCGCGGAGGAAACCGCCGGCTGCTGCCCCCACCGCGGTCAGGTTGATCACCAGGGCAGATGTCCCGGTGGGAGCGACCGCCACCGGGATGGCGATCGTCCTGGTCCCGCCCGCCAGGAGGATCCCGGCGGCCGCGGTGCGGCTGTCGTAGGCGCGGTAGGGAACGTCGCGCATGTTGACGGCGCCACCGCCGCTGAAGCCGGCCCGCGCGCCGACGATCTCGGCGTCCTGCGGCTTCCCGTTCGACAGCATCGTCAAGATCAATTTCGATCCCGCCGGGTGGGCGATCTGGAAGGCGGCGGGGATGGCGATGCGCCGGACCTGCGGTCCGGTGCTGGCGGCGTAGTTGTTGGTGCCCATCTTGAAGAGGCTGAAGATGCCGGGCCTCCAGACGGAGGCCCCGACTTCGATGCCGACGCCGGGATTGAGGAAGTACCATTCGACGTCACGCGTGACCGCTCCGGCGGGAATGTCCAAGGTGGCAAACAAGACACCGCCGCTGGACGTGAAGCCGGTCGCGGCGAGAAGGCGCCAGTTGTCCTCTCCGACCGGATGGAAGTCGGCGAAGCTGACCCCCCGATACGTCATGCCGCTGAGCGGATTCGATCGCAGCGCTGCCGCATCTACTGATTGGTCGCTCTTCGGTAGCTGTCTGCTGTTCGGCGGTGCCGGGGTCGGCTTGGCCTCCGCCACCCCGGTGCCCCGCAGGCTCGAGGTCACCAGTGCGGTTGCGCCCGCTCCGAGCATCAGCCGGCGACGGCCGATCTCCGGACCCGAACCTGCCACCGGAACCACCTCCTGAGAATCGACGAGATCACGGTATCGATCCAGGACGGGCTTGAATGCGTCCCGTACTTGTCAGCGTCATTGACAAGCCGGGCCATGCCGGCGACAGCGTCGCGGAGCGGCCTCAGGCGGGAGCGAGTTCCGTGGTCTCGGCAGTGATCTCGTGGATGACGAGGTCGAGATTGTGCACACCAGCCAGTTCCTGGTTCTCGACGTTACCCTGAACTTGAGCAGCAAAGAGCTCTGCGGCCGGCCGATCCCCGAAGACGATGAAGGTGTACGACTGGCTGGCGTCCTCGCTGCTGGTCCAGTAACCCTTGACGAGGCCAGGCAACAATGAGACACCAGCTGCGATTCGGCTGAGCCCTTCGCGTTGCTGCGTCTCACGGTGAACGTCCATGCGCCAGGTCCCGACAACAACGAACATCCGCCCGACCTCCGTCTGGATCTGTACGTCTGCCGATACTACGCACTACGTGGATCCGCGGCCTCGGCGCAAGAGTCGCCTGCGGTGCCACCTCACCTGGCCCGTCGTCCCGGCAGGATGAAACCGCTGACGAGTCCGGCCGTGGACAACCCGGGAAGAGCACCGTCGAGAGCCATGTCCACGACCTGCATCCCAGAGAGGTTCGCTGAAAGCGGTGTGGGCGCCGAGCATCACAGCAGCTTGCTCAGATGCACGTCTTCGGGTTCACGTTCGTAGAGCTCCGGCAGTGCTTCGGCCATGAGTTCGTAACCTCGGTTCCGGTAGAAGCGCACCGTGTTCTCCGACGGTGTCGCCGACACGACGATTTCGGTGTCGCCGACGTCACGAGCGATCTGGTCCAGTTCGTCGCAGAGACGACGGCCGATGCCCGAGAAGCGGAACGCCTGGCTGACGTGGAGGAATGCGAGCTGGGCGATGGCGGGCCGAAGGTGCGGCACGACCACGCCGATCCCGACCAGCTGTGTGTGCGAGAAGGCGCCGACCGCGATCCCACCCGCAGCAACCTGCTGCTCCAGAGCGAGCCGCTGCCCCTCGACGGAGTGCTCGCCGTGTCCGTGTGGGTCCCAGCCGGGCGAGTTCCAGTTTCCCCTCCGCCCTTCGAGTTCGGTTCCGTGCTGCGTGTAGATGAGATCGATCCGTTCTGTGCGGTCGATCTCGCCCACCTTCGACAGCTCCTTCCGCTCGAGCCGCCTGACCTCTATCGGGGTACTCACCTCGCCACCTTCGCATGTCCAGAGGAGTCGGTCTTCACGAAGAAAGAGATGGTGCCCGACCGCACTCGCTCCGTGCACCGCGACCAGCCGGCCCTGGTGCTCGACCTGCTGCTGGATCACTGAAGCGGACCAGGCGCGCCGTGACAGTGCTCGAGGCACCGAACGGCGATCGTCCGGGATTCGGTTTAGGTTGCCGGCATGTCTGATTTCACCCTCAAGGCACTCACATCGGCGACCTTCGACGACTTCGCCGCGCTCGTCGAGCGGAATGGCGGCATGTATGCCGGCTGCTGGTGCACGAAGTTCCACCCCGACTGTGCGGAGAAGGGCCAGAGCCGCGAGGCGAACCGGGCGCTCAAGCAACGTCTGGTGGTCGAGGGCGTCGCGCACGCGGCGCTGGTCTACGACGGCGACCGGGCTGTCGCCTGGGCCCAGTTCGGATCACCCGAGGAACTACCCGACATCCAGCACCGCAAGGAGTACCTCGCCACTGCCGAGCGTCTGCCCGACTACCGGGTCACCTGCATCCTGGTCGAGCGCGGCCTTCGCGGTCAGGGGCTGGCGGAGCTTGCCTTGCGCGGAGCTGTCGAGCTGATCGCAGAGGCTGGGGGAGGCCTGGTCGAGGGGTACCCGCATGACACCGCCGGCGTCCGGAAGAAGAACTCCTCGTTTCTCTACAACGGAACCCGCACGATGTATGAGCGCGAAGGCTTCACGTACGACCGACCCAAGGGCCTGGGGAACTGCGTGATGGTGCGTGAGGTGGCCCCGAGCGCGGCTGACTGAAACGGGTTCCGGTCTCTGACGCGTCGCGGGCGGTCCTTCAGAGGGATGCTCGGCGACCGGCGAAGTTGGCGACGAGGCGCGCGATGAGAGTCACGAGGAATATCTGGCCGCAGATCGCCTCGAGCGTGGCGACCGCCCGGCCGATGTCGGTTGCTGCGGTGACGTCACCGTAGCCCAGGGTCGTGAGTGTGGTGAATGAGAAGTACTGCCGCTCCGGAATGGTGGGGTCGGCGAGCTGTACGAAGAGCTGTTGGGTGCCGAGGTCGGCCATGACGCCGTACACAGCGCCGAACATCATGCCGAGGAGCAGGTAAGCGCACAGGGCCCCACAGATCGTCTCGAGTGTCACCTCTTGATGGACCAAGATGCGACGGAGCACAGCAACGAGCGTCAGCAGGAACACCAGGACGAACCACAGTTCACTGACCCCGCGAGCGGTGGTGTCGTTCACGGACAAGGTGATGACGACGACGGCGATGAAAGCCGCGAGAAGCATCGCCACCGCCCAGAGTCGCGCCCGCCGACTCGAGGCGGAGGCAACCAGCGCCAACCAGAGCGCCAGGACCGCGAACGATCCTTCGATGATCCGCGGCGCCGAGCTGCCGCCGAGTGCCGACACCAAGTAGCTCATCACGAGCAGCGCCAGCACCAGCCCGAAGCGGTCGACACCCGGTACCAGCGGCGGGACGACGCGTCGCCAAGCCGGGCTCGTCATCGCCGGCCTACGGGCGCAGCGCTTCGGTGCTGCGGCGCCGGCCCGTGGACCGGGCGCCGATCACGTCTCGGGTGCCGCCGGCCAGGGCGGTTCGCGGGGCCGGGCTCCGCCACGGCGAGCACTTGGTCTGTCGTGCCGTCCACCGCGGACATGTCCGCCAATCTAGCGGTGCCACCTGGGTCGTTTCGTCTCGTACCGATCTGAACCCGCCCGGTCCGATCCATCGGTCCTCGGCTCTCGAGTCGGCCGTCATTCAGATCAGCCGATTCAATGCAGCCGTATCTCGCCCCCCGGACGTCGGTTCCGGCGTACGAACGAACACGCGCCGACCGAGCCGACCCACACCAGGCCAATACGTGGACATCGAGATGTCCGGTAAAACCCTTGCGAGAGACTAGGGAATATCTGCATACCTGGACAGGAGCTTCATGACCGTCGCTGACGAGTTCGTTGCCGCCAATCAGACCTACGCCGAACAACACTTCCCGGGCCCGCAGCCGCTTCCACCGGCCCGTCGCGTGGCCGTGGTGGCCTGCATGGACGCCCGCCTGGATCCGGCGAAAGTGCTGGGGTTCGCGGAGGGCGACAGTCACGTCATCCGCAACGCAGGGGGAGCGGTCACGGCCGATGTGGAGCGCTCACTCGCGATCAGTCAGCGCCTGCTCGGAACCCATGAGATCGTTCTGCTCCACCACACCGACTGCGGAATGCTGACCTTCAGCGACGATGCATTCCGAACGTCGATCGAGCAGGAGACTGGCGTCCGGCCCAGCTGGGCTGCCGAGGCCTTCTCGGATCTCGAGGCCGATGTCCGTCAATCGATCAAGCGGATCCAAGCGTCCCCCTTCATTCCCGAACGCGATCTGATCCGCGGCTTCATCTACGACGTCGACAACGGCACAGTGAATGAGGTCCACCCGCTTCAGTCGAAGAGCGACTGACTTCGGCATCTTTCGTGGCCGACTCGAACGGAGCGCGGGCTCGCGGATTCGCTGCACATCGGTATCGACCTGGGTCCAGGTAGGCGGTCGATCGGCCTACGAAGGCAGTTCACTCAGTTGGTTGCTACGCGTGCGCCTCTTGCGCAACCTCAGCCGGTCGGCAACGCTGAACCGTGCCTTCGCACCGGCGTTCTTCGATCGAGGTCGGCCGACGACGCGTCGTCGTGACGATGTTGCTGGCGGTGCTCGGCTCGATGCTGGTCGTCGCGGGCTGTCGAATGCCGCCGTCGGACACCGGTGGCCCCTCGGCCGGCTCGGGCGGCTCGGCCGCCTCCGGCGACTTCGCGGGTCTGGTCGACGTCGGCGGTCATCAGGTCTATCTCGAGTGCCACGGCAGTGGGTCCCCGACCGTGATCTTGGCGTCGGGTTATCCGAACGCCGGAGACATCTGGACGATCGCCGAGTCCCATCCGCCGCCCGTCGCGGAAGGTCTGGCAGCCTCGACCCGCGTGTGTCTGTACGACCGTCCTGGCTCGCTGCGGTCGACCGACGACCGGGGAGTACAGGTTGCCGAGCCGTTGCCCGGTCGCAGTCAGACGGTGCCAGGGCCGCGTACCGGCGCCGCAGTGGTCGCCGAGCTGCATGATCTGCTGGTCGATGCGGGCGTGCCTGGTCCGTACGTCCTTGTCGGACATTCACTGGGGGGCCTGTTCAACCTGCTGTATGCCCGTACGCATCCTGATCAAGTTGTCGGGCTGGTCATGGTCGACGCGACTCCGCCGGCGATGGCGGAGCTGATGACCGCCCGTGAATGGGACACGATACTGGGGAAGCAGACCCTTGAGCCGCAGAGCCCGATCAAGGGCTACGCCCTGGAGAGCTATGACGTTCGGGCGGTGATCAAGGAACTCAACGCACTGCCGCCGACGCCCAAGATGCCGGCCGTGCTGCTGGTCGCGGACAAGACCCCACCCGGCGCACCGAAGGAGTGGACGACGGTCCTGGACCGAGTCACCACCGAAGCCCGAGCCCGATTCGTCGCCGCCATCCCGGGTTCGCGCCTGACCCGGGTACCGAACACCACCCACTACATCCAGCTGCAGCGTCCCGACGTCGTCATCGAGACCACCACATCGGTGATCGCCCAGAGCCGATGACCTCCTGCCTGTGACGCGGGGAGTGCTTGCTTGCGCGCCGGTGTATGGCTGTACCGGGTTCGAGATGGAATCGTCGTAGGTCGACCGCTATCCGGTGATGACCTTGTCATCGACGGCTGGGCGGCGGATCGTGAGCAGTGGGCTGGTCGGGGGTCCCCTTGATGCATCGGCGCGTACTCTCGACTGGTGCTGATCATCTTCGGACTGACGACCCGCACCCACCCGATGACGACCATCACGGTGGTTTGTGAGCGTTGCGGGTATCAGGGTGCGCATCAACTGACCCGGCACACCCGAAGGATCAGCATCTTCTTCGTCCCGCTGATCCCGGTCGGTACGCGGTTCGACGACACCTGCACGGTGTGCGGCCGGGTGCGGCCCATCTCGCGTGAGTTCGCCGAGGGAGCAACCGCTGCCGTCGGCCCGCTCCGCTGAGTCACGTTCTCGACCGAATCGGAGCGCTGATCACGCGCGGATGTCGACCGGCCATCGGACGACCGAAGCATAGGGACGCCAAACGGGCACCGGGGGACCGGTGAGGCTCAGTGGGGGTGATGGCAGACCGCCTCGAGGTTGATGCCGTAGGGGTCGTCGACGAACCCGCCGTAGTAGTCGTCGTGGTACTGGGTGTGGATTGCGGGTGCTGCACGCGGCGTGGCGCCGGCCTGAAGGGCAGCGGCGTAGAACGTGTCGACCGCCTGGTGGGTGTCGACGGTGAACGCCACGTGCATGTTCGTGCCCACGACGCCACGGTCGATGAGCCAGAAATAGGGCTTGACCTCGGCGAGCCCGAAGCCGGTCATGGCGGGGAAGTCCTGGGCCGCGACGGCGGGTATCTCGAGCATTTTGGTTATCGGCTACCCGGTTCGCACCGTGAAGGGTCCTGACGGTGGCTACCGCCTTGATGCAGGCGGGAAGCTTCCTCCGCTGCTCCTCGACGACGATCAGGCCATCGCCGTCGCGGTCGCCCTGCAAACAGCACCGACCAGCGTCTCCGGGATCGAGGACGCCGTCGGGCGGGCGTTGACCAGCATCGAGCAGCTCATGCCGCTGGACCTCCGCGCCCAAGCCGAAGCCATGCACCTGACCGCGGTCCGCAACTGGTGGGAGTTCGCCGCACCTCCCATCGCCGCTGCGACGCTACGTGCGGTCGGCTACGCCGTCCGCGCCAGCCAACTCCTGCGGTTCGACTACCTCACCGCCGACGGCAGACGACCGGCGCCCCACGATCCCGACTTCGCCCCGCCCCTGCAGGTCGAGCCCCACCACCTCCTCACCTGGGCCGGACGCTGGTACCTCCTTGCCTACCGCCTCGACGAGAACGACTGGCGGATCTACCGCGTCGACCGGATCCGCCCACATGCGCCCACCGGCAGGCACTTTCGGCGTCGGCGACCGCCCGACGCCGACGTCGCCCGCTACGTGATGACCCAGTGGGACCGAGGCGACACTCCCGCCCAACGCAAGACGTCCCGCCACCGAAGCACGAGGAATGGTCCAGACCTGTGGATCGGGTCCCCGACCCGTGAGGGCGCTACGTCGCCGGGCCCGCCGCCGCCCGCAGCTCGAGGAGCGTCTCAGCGGAGTAGTCGGCGGTGCCGGACTCGGCGATCAGGGCGTCTACGGCATCGAGCTCTGAGCGCGCTTCCCGGCCGCGACCGAGCCTGATCAACAACTCGGCGCGATAGAGCCGTGCCTCGATCCGCTCAGCCACCGGAGCATCGGCGTATCTGTCCAGACCCGCGGTCACCTTCGCGAGGGCGAGGCCATCCTCGCCCCGGGCCTCTCCCTGCCGAGCCGCGACGTCGATCACGTGCGCCAGGCCGTCACGTCGCGTCGTCGCTGTCTCCTCCTCCGATCCCTCTTCGTAGAAGCGCAGCCAGATCCCACCGGTGTCGATCACGCTGAAACCGACAGCGCTGCCCGCCTTGCGGCGCAACCGGAGAAGCCGAGGAACACCCTCCACGGGAACACGGCCGCGTGAGGCACGCAGACCGGCCGCGAATTCCGAGCGCAACCGCTCGGCATCCGGCACGGTCACGATCACGCTGCACGGCGAGGACTCCGGTTCGTACCCCGGCACGCCGGCCAGGTGGATCGCCATGTCCTCCAGTTGAACCACCGCGTGCGGATTCGGCTTCTCCTGCCGGTACGTGACCGCAAAGCCCAACGAGCCATAGAACTCGATCGCCTCAGCGAGATCAGGACACGGCAAGATCGGATACATCCGCTCTCCGGCCATCCGTGAACCTTAGTGCTCCGGGCTGGCCTTGCGACTTCGAGGGACAAGCGTCTGGTCGCTGAGAAGCGGGGCCGCGTCCGTCCGGTCCGCAGACGGCACGCGGAGCTACCCGGACAGGCGCTCAGCGCGAGCTGCCTTCAATCGGCTGACCGCGGATGGACCGACGCCATGGAGCGCCAAGAGCTCATCCAGGTCTTCAGGCAGCTCGGCCAGCTTCTCGTAGCCGGCAGCTGCCAATGCACCCGTTGCGGGCCGTCCGATCTTGATCCCGTCGAAGGTCGTACCGCGATCCGTGCTGTCACTCATGCCGTCACAGACTCCCCATGGTCGCTCGATTCATCGTGTCACCACCTTGATGCCGTGAGCGGCGTCGGGTCGGGGGCCGTCCACCGGAGAGTTCGGCAGGGAGCGATACGGGGTCGACTGCCTCGTCAGGTCAGCGCCAGCCGGTGTAGTTCAAGATCTCGGTGACGCACTCGTCGACGGTCGCGGGGTGCGTGCTCACCTGGAAGTGGCGGATGCGGGAGTGGTCGTCGCGGGAGTGGTAGAGGTCGACGAAATCGCGCAGGGCCGAGCGCCACGCCTCGGTGGGCTCCCGGGCGGTCACCCGCGCTTTGAGCACGTGGACGGGGGCGGTTGTCTCGCAGATGATCACGCGGGCGCCCGGCACTGCCTCGTGCAGGAGGGTGACCTCCTGCTCGTCCGCGAAGACCAAGGGGATGATCAGTCTGATGTCGGGGGCAGCGGCGACGTAGTTGGGCCAGACCGCACGCAGGTTGTCGCGCGGAAACTGCCTCCCGGGGTACGGGTGGATGATGCTGAGGTCGTCCAGGTCGATCACGCCGTGTGCCGTGTCGGTGATGCGCAGGGCCTCGGACAGCGCCCGGGCGAGTGTGCTCTTGCCCGACCCAGGCGATCCGTGCAACGCGAGGACGTCGACCACGAGGCCATTGAACACGCCGGGCGGTCCGGACGACACCCGATATCCGGTGGGCCTGATCTCCGGACGGGCACACTCGCCTGAGGGCCGGCACGGTTCGATCGATCAGGCTGATCGAGGGTGATCGGTCCGAGGTTCAGTCCGGTGGACGATCTCGGTGCGTACAACCGGCGAGAAAGGTTCAGGACGGTCGGATGCCCACGGTTCTCAGCGGGTCAGGAGGAGTGCCGTGAGGAAGGCAGCGAGCGCGAGCCAGGTACACGCGCCGCGGATCCAGTTGAGTGCGAAGTAGCGACGTCGAACTGACATCCAGTCGGCCGGCAGAGCCGCCGGGTCCCAGCTGAGGATGATCGCGTAGTTGGGTTCGGCGAGGCGGCTGGAGATCAGCAGCGGTCCGACGACGGTGAGCGCCAACCCGATGCTCGTCAGGACGAACGGGGCACTCGTCGGCTCCACTCGCAACCCGATCAAGGCCAGTACAGGCGACACGATGAGCCCGACGACGAGGAGGTAGTTCGTCGGCGACTTGCGAGCCACGGGCAAGAATCCGCTGAGTTCCCGGTAGAACCCAGCACCGTCCTGCGCCCGGTAGATGGGGTGCAGGATCGTGGTGACAGTGAGTAGCAGTCCGGACCACAGTCCGGCACAGACGACGGCCAGAGTCAGGCCGATCGTGGCGGTGGTGCTGATCATGGAGACCTCCGATGAGATGGGTCTGGACGGGTTGCCGCCAGATTCGGGTCGTGGTGGCCGAAATGCTGCTGAGAGGACCTCAGTGCGGACGAGCTCTGATGTCGTCAGAGCGAATCGCCGGTCCCGATGCGTGGCGAGTTCTCCTTCTGGAGCTGGCGCAACGCCGATGGATAGGACCGGTGTGGTCACCTCCTCTTTCCACGCCCGGCGGGGGATCTGACCGTCGTTTCGGTGTCGAGGTACGTCAGCCGGCCGCCGGTGTCCCAGATGAGATTCAGCAGCGCGCGAAGCTCGGGCTGGTCGACCACCGTTCCGATCACGCACGTGGCGAGGGGCAGGACTCGGATCACGTCGACGTGGAAGCGATCGTGCAGCAACGTGACCGCTGTCTGCGGGAGTGGTCCGGAAATCCGCAACCGGAAGTGCAACGCCATGCCGGCCAGGATGGGCGGAACCAGGGTGGCGTCGCACCACCCTCTGCGGGACTACCCGGGTGGGACTGCATCAGCACTAGGGTGGGGGTGCGAGCTGCTGGGCGGAGGTGCAACGTGACTGGGCCGGGCACCATGTCGCCGCGATCCGAGTTCCCGCTGTTGGCGGCCAAGTACACCGTTCCACCGCCCCGCCCCGGGGCGGTGACGCGATCACGATTACATGGGCAGCTGTTGCGCAATGCCGCGACCCGGTTGACCACCGTCGTCGCGCCGGCCGGTTGGGGCAAGACGACCTTGCTGTCGCACTGGGCGCACGACCCAGCCGAACACCGCCGGGTGGCGTGGGTGTCGTTGGATGCTGCCGACGACGAGCCGACGCGCTTCTGGACGTACGCCTTGACGGCACTCGGGCAGCACGACATCGGGACGGCCGCGCTGCAGGCGCTCGGTGGGCCGGGTCTGCAACCGGTGGATGTGGCACTGCCGTTGCTGATCAACGAGCTCCAGTCGAGCAGTGGGCAGCACGTCCTGGTGCTCGACGACTACCACGTGCTGTCCGACCACGACGTGCAGGAAAGTGTCGAGTTCCTGCTGAGCTACCTGCCGCCGGCCCTGCATCTGGTGCTGGCCGCCAGAGCCGATCCCGCGCTTCCACTGCCCCGACTCCGCGCGCGTGGCGAGCTGACCGAGATCCGGATGAGTGAGCTCGGCTTCTCACCGACGGAGGCCGGCGCCCTCATCACGTCCGTCGCGGCGGTGGAGCTCGACGCACAGTCGGCGCAACTGTTACAGGAGCGGACTGAGGGCTGGGCCGCCGGGCTGCAGCTGACAGCGCTCACCCTCCGAACCCGTACCGCGCCGGCGATCGCGCTCCCCGAGGTCCGCGGGGACGACCGGCACATCCTCGACTTCTTCTCGGCGGAGGTCTTCAACCGGCTCACACCAGATCAGCGGGAGCTGCTGGTGTCCACGTCGGGGTTGGAGCGGCTGTCGGGGCCGCTGTGCGACGCCGCCCTGAATCGCACCGGTACCGCCGCGATTCTGGCCGACCTCGATCAGGCCAACCTGTTCGTGGTCCCGTTGGATGATCACCGAGCGTGGTACCGCTGCCACCGGCTGTTCCGCGACGCTCTTCGCGTGCAGCTCGACAGCGAGACGGCGGCGAGCACACTGACGCGCGCCGCTGCGTGGTTCGCCGACAACGGTCTCGTGGAAGATGCGATCTCCCTCCAGATCGACGCGGGGGACAGCCGGGCAGCCATGGAGTTGATCAAGACGAACGTCCCTCGGTTCTTCGAACACGGCGCGGCGAACGTCGTGCACCTCGCCGGGCGATTGGCTCCCGATGTCGTGCGGTCGGATCCGACGCTGTGCGGGTCTCTTGCCTGGACAGCGGTGCTGTCCGGTCAGTTCCGCCGGATCGGGTCTTGGCTCGACGCGGCCGAGCGGCCGTCGGTCGACGATCCCGACCCACCCCACGGGTGGTCGACCTTGACTGGATGCGTTTCGACCCTACGATCCGTTCAGCTGCTGGCGACGTCACCCGGCCCGGACAGCATCGGACTCGCAGAACGCGGCGTGCGGCTGGAACCCGATCCGGCGCTGCCCGGATATGTCCTTGCTCGCCACATACTCGGTACCAGCTACCTTGCCGATGGGCACCCGGAGCTCGCCGTACCCGTTCTCGAGGACGCCAGGTCCTGCGCAGTACGCTCATCGTTTCCGCCGATGCTGGGGCTGCAATCCGCGTGCACCCTCGCCGTCGCCCACATTCAGCTGAGGGACTACGCGGCCGCGCAACGGGTGTGTGACGAGAGTGCCGCCACGGTGCGGCTGGTGGAGACAGCCTGGGGCGATGCAGCCGCGATGGGCATTGCCCGACTGCAGATGGTGCAGGGCCGGCTCGCGCTGCGTGCCGGTGATCTGGACGACGCAGATCGTCTGACCGAACGAGCGGTCATCCTCTCGAAGCTGTGGGGGCTGCCGTCCCAGGTGGTGCTGGCGCTCACGGCAGCCGCCGAGGTGAAGCTGGCGCTGAGGGACCTCCCGGCCGCACGGCGGGCTGTCGCCGAGGCGCAGGAGTGGGTGTCCACAGAGATGATCTGGCCGTTCGTGGTCAGCGATCTCGATGAGGCCGATGCGCGGATCGGCCGCGGAGCGATGCGGGCTGTCCGCCCGGCCGGCATCCTGGTCGAAGAACTCACCGACCGGGAGCTGACGCTGCTGCGGATGCTGCGCGGGACAGCCAACCAGCGCGAGATCGGCGCCGCCTTGTACCTGTCGATCAACACGGTGAAGGGCTACGCCAAGAACCTCTACCGCAAACTCGACGTCTCCACCCGGCAAGAAGCCGTGCAACGAGCACTCGAGCTCAACCTGATCTGACCCGCCACTACCACCCGGGTGAAAGTCCGGCGGGTGGTGTGCGCCCACCCTGGTTCGCATGACTGTCGGTGCATGGAGCCGACCGAACAAGCAGCACCCGTGACCGAATCCACTGCGGTTGACCGCGGAGGCTCGATGAACCCGTTGCACCAGATGCGGCGGCATCCGCTGGTCGCCTACTTCGTGCTCGCGTACGCCCTCACCTGGTGGATCTACCCGCTGCTGCAGATCTCGCCGCTGATCGGTCTCGCCGGCCTCTTCGGCCCAGCCCTCGCGGGAATCACCATGGCCGCCATCACCGACGGAAGGTCCGGAGTGACAGCGTTGCTCAACCGGACCGTCCGGTGGCGGGTCGGGCTGCCGTGGTACGCCGTGGCGCTCGGCCTGCCGGCGGTGGTGGCACTCGTCACTACGGGCCTGGCAGTCGTCTTCGGGGTCGGGATCCTGCAGCTCGGCCAGGTCTCGGTCCTCGACTTCGTGCTCTTCGTACTGGTGGTCGGCGAAGAAGTCGGCTGGCGCGGTTACGCCTTACCGAAGCTGTTGCAGACCCGATCCGTCGTGGTCAGCAGCCTCATCCTCGGCCTGCTGTGGGGGCTCTGGCATCTGCCGACGTTCTTCATCTCCGCGACCCCGCAGCAGGGCCTGCCGATCATCGCGTTCGTGCTCCTGACGATCGAGTACTCGATCATCCTCAGCTGGCTCTTCCTGCACACGCGCGGCAGCGTGTTGATCGCCACGCTCTGCCATGGAGCGATCAACCTCTCCCAGGGCTTCTTCCTCGGCGGCACCACCGGCTCCACGCGGTACTGGCTCCTCGCTGCTGTCTACGGGGTCGCAGCGAGCGCCGTGGCCATCGTCCTGCGGATCCGTCCCATGGCGAAGATACGGGTACGCCGTCAACAGGCACTCGAGCCGGAGTGAGTGGGTCGGGCCGGCGACCGATCCCGGTCGCCGGTCCACCTCGTCATCATGAGCGCTCGAGCGCGCTTACTTCCTCGGCGCCTTGAGCGTGAAGGTGCCTCCTGGAACGCTGGGCAGCGTGATGGAGTTGTCGGTCAGGTAGTCGTCCAGGAAGGCGGACTTGGTCCCCTGGGTGGGTTTGTCATGGTTGGGGGACTGGCTGTCGAGTGCGAGGTAGGCCCCCGTCACCGTGACCACCTGATTGCTGGGTTGCGGCGACCAGTACCCCGAGGCGATGGTGCCGATGCTGACCGCGAGTTGGTGACCGGCGGGCAGCTTCCAGTCCATCGACTTGAGCTCGAACGAGGTCTGCCTCTGCTGCAGCCGAGCAACGTTCTCGTTGATCAAGGTGGCCTTCTTGGTGGTCGGGTCGACCTGCCACAACCGGACCGCGACGTCACCGGTGCCAGAGGTCTGCAGCCGCACCTGTGGGGTGGCGGTGAGCCGCGTCGCCCGGGCGATCGGCCTGGAGAACACCAGGTAGGCGTTCGGTACCGCCGCAGGTTCCGCCCGCTTGCTGCTCGGCGGCGAGACGCTCGCCAACCGGCTGCGCACCTGCCGGTCCATCTGACCGCCACTGCTTCGCACCGTCTGTTCCAGCGGCGGCGCAGCCACGGTGCCGTCTGCGGTGGTCGTAGCGGCCGCCGCAGGGTCGGCGACGCGCTGCAGTCCGCTGTCGGTGTACTTGCCCTTGCCGAGGCTCACCGTGCTGGGGGTCGTGCGGCCCGGCCAGTTCGCCTGCGCACGCCACTTGCCGTCATTGCCCTGGATGGCGTAGTTCGGGTCCTTGACGGTGGGCCGCTTGTCCTTGAGATAGCGGTCGTAGAAACGGATCACCTCGTCGAAGAAGCCGGCCCGTCCCTGCAGGAGTTGACCGGTGTCGGGGTCTGTCTCGTTGCCCCGGACGTGTTCCCAGGGGCCCATCCAGCCGTGCTCGTAGCCGATGTGGTTGGCCAAGAAGGTCTGCATCTGCTCGGGCTTGGTGTTGGATTCGGTGAGACCCTGCGTGAAGAACAGCGGGGTGGTGGTGCCCTTGGCGGCGCTGACGTTGTCGCGGTCGCGCCAGTAGGCGTCGTTCGGGCTGGTGTTGTCCACGCCGGCGGCCAGGTTGCGGCTCAGGCACTCCGGGTGGGCCTTCTCGTAACCGGCGTTGGCCTTGTAGCGGTCGGTGTCGCCCGGGGTGCCTGGGACCTGGGCGATGCCGTTGTAGGCCCGCGGCGTCGCCACGTTGTTCGGCCGGGCCACCCCGTTGCTGTAGTAGTAGTTGTAGCCGTTCCACAGCGGCTCCTGGCTGACCACGGCCTCGAGACCCTTGGGGCGCAGGTTGTTGGCCCACAGCCCGGTCTGCGCATCGTAGGACTTGCCGTAGGTTCCGACCTTGCCGCTCGACCACTTCTGTGCCGCAGCCCATTCGATCGAGCGCTTGATGTCGGCCTGCTCGCCGGGGCCGTTCCAATCGAGGCAGCCGGTGCTGCCGCCGTAGCCGCGCAGATCGACCAACACCACGGTGTAGCCGCGGTCCATCAACTTCGCGCCGGTGATGAGGTCGGCGAACCGCTGCGACGGTCCGGTCTGGTCGGTCTCGACACCAGTCTGACCCGCATGGGAGAAGTAGGGCCCGACCGACAAGATGACCGGGGTTCGGGCGCCCTTCGCCAGTCCGGTCGGACGCAGCACGTCGGCATGCAGCTCGACCTTGGTCGGGGAGCCCGCCCGCGGCGAGGAGAAGTAGTGCTCGGTCCACGAGGCACCGACCGGCACCAGCGCGTTCTGCTCGTGAGTGACGCCGCGGTTGACGTCGGCGGACGCCGCTGCCGCCGTCGCAGGATCCGCAGCGGTGGAGGAATCGGGCGGTACCGCACCGGCGGGTGCGAGCCCGACCCCGACCAGACTGGTGCTGACCAACGCCAGTCCGGCCACAGGGGTGAGAAGACGGGGGATGCGCATGCACACGACCTTTCGTGCCAGAGGGGAGGTCGGACCGGGGCCGTCCGACCTCTGCACGCTAAGCCCGTTCACCCACCAAGTCGATACCCTGTCGATGTTTCTGTGCGACGAAGTCCACCTCGCCCTCCATGGGTTCGGGTCGCGGTTCGTACCGCGGCGACGTGTCGCTCCGAGGACCGCTCGCGGCGCCAGAGAACGATCCCGACTCATCAGGGGAGCTTGTATGGTCAAGCGTCGAACCTTCAGCCGGTTCGCCCCGACTCGATGAAGGATCGCCGATGATCTCAGCCGAGGAGCGGTACCCGAAGCGTCACGTGACGATCAGCGGACTCCAGATGGCGTACGTGGAGGAAGGCGTCGGAGACCCGATCGTCTTCCTGCACGGCAACCCGTCCTCGTCCTACGAGTGGCGCAACGTGATCCCGTACCTCGCCGGGCTGGGACGCTGTGTCGCGCCGGACCTGATCGGCATGGGTGATTCCGACAAGCTCCCCGACAGCGGTCCCGGCTCGTACCGGCTGGTGGAACACCGGAAGTTCCTGGATGCGTTCCTGAACACGCTGAACGTTCGAGAACGGGTCACGCTGGTGCTTCATGACTGGGGGTCCGCGCTCGGGTTCGACTGGGCGTACCGGCACCCCGACCAGGTCCGGGCGATCGCGTACATGGAAGCGTTCGTCGCCCCCATCGAGTCGTGGGATGACTGGCCCGAGGAGGCCGTCGCCACCTTCCAGGCGCTCCGCTCCGACGCCGGCGAGCAGTGGGTGCTGCAGGACAACTTCTTCATCGAGCAGGTGCTCCCCACGGAGGTGCTCCGCGACCTCACCTCCGAAGAGATGGCCGTCTACCGACGGCCGTACCTGGAGCCAGGAGAATCCCGCCGGCCCACCCTGACCTGGCCCCGTGAAGTCCCCGTCGCCGGTGAACCTGAAGACGTCCACGACATCATCACCACCTACGCCGCGTGGCTCAGCAGCGCGGATGTTCCCAAGCTGTTCATCGAGGCCCAACCCGGCGCGATGTTCCGCGCCCACCGCGAGGTCGCCAGATCCTGGCCCCACCAGACCCATCTCACCGTGACGGGCGGACATTTCCTCATCGAAGACGTCCCCGACCCGATCGGCACCGCCATCAGCGACTGGCTGCGGACCGTCCCCTGATCCGAACGGACACCCGAACCCGTGGCCACGCCGGATCGCCGTCGATGTCTGGCCACGAAGCACCTGACATCGGAATATCGACGGCCACCGCCGACTTGTACGGGATGTCGTCTGGTGCAAGACCCCCGGGCCTCACCCATCGCCGCCACGAGCGGCCACTCGCCGAGAGGCGTCTGCCAGACGGAGAACCGCACAGCGGCGCGCTCACCAGCGCGCCGCTGACTGCGTTTTGGATCGCATATCGGCGGCCCGTAGATCACGTCGGAGGACCGAACCACCTCGTGAGGGCATCATGGAGACCAGACGGTGTGCCATCGCCCACCCAGGCGACGTGACCATCGGGCCGGACCAGCACGGCGGCTGGGGCGGGTACCGGGCCGACCACCGGTAGCACCCAACCGTCGGCCTGCTCGGCGTCGACCCGTCGCACCCGGCCCGCCCACCGGGTGATGTCGAGGTCACGGGACTGGCCGAAGTCGATCAGCAGGGGTACGGCTGGATGCAGCAGCTCGAAGACTCGTTGCGGGCCTTGCGGGGTGATGAGCTCGAGATCGGGCATCCGGCGCCCCAGCAGGGGGTGACCGTCGCCGGAGCCGTGATCGACGTCGAGGCCGGTGAGCAGGCCCGCCAGCCGGGTGCGCGGTCCGGGCGAAGTCAGGACCTCGGCGAACGTGGCGCGGACCGCCTCGGTACGGGTGTCGCTCCGCTGCAAGTAGGCCTGCGTCAACACGTTCTGGATCACCCGCGCCGTCGCCGGGTGCCGCTCGCCGTGATAGCTGTCCAAGAGGGTCGCAGGGGAGGTGCCCCGGACGACCTGAGCGAGCTTCCAGCCGAGATTGACTGCGTCCTGCAGGCCCAGGCCGATGCCCTGTCCGCCGGTCGGCGGATGGATGTGCGCGGCGTCACCAGCGACCAGGACCCGCCCGCGGCGGTACTCCGCAGCTTGGCGAGCGGCGTCGGTGAACCGCGAGATCCAGGTCGGGGAGATGCCGAAATCCTTGCCGTACACGGCTGTCAGTGCCGCCGAGAGATCCGGGCCGGTCGGATCGTCGACCGGTCCGACCTCCTGCTCCGTCACGATGAACCCCACCAGCCGCTCGGCGTCCAGGGGGTTGATGCCGTGGATCCCGATGTCGTCCTGCCGGAGTCCGGCCGGCGGATGCTCGGCGACCTCGCCCTCACCGATCAGGTAGCTCCGGGTCGCAGCCGCACCAGGGAAGTCGATGCCGGCCGTCTTGCGGATGACGCTGCGACCACCGTCGGCGCCGACGAGGTACGCCGCCCGCAGTTCGGAGCCGTCGACGAGTCGGACATCCACGCCGTCGTCGTCCTGCTCGAATCCGGTGACCTCGACCCCGTACCGAATCGGCACCCGAAGCTCTTCGACCCAGCCACGCAGGATGCGCTCGAGGTGAGCCTGCGACAGTGCCAGCGTGTAGGGATGACGGGTGGGGAGGCCGGCGATGTCGAGCGCGACGTCGGCGAAGCTCATCCGCTGGACCGTCTGGCCCTCGGCGAGGAAGCGCTCGGCGATCCCACGCTGGTCGAAGATCTCGATCGTCCGCGTGTGCACGCCGCGGGCGCGGGTGCCGACCAGCTCCCCGGTCGATCGTCGTTCCAGGATGACGACGTCGATCCCGGCCAGCGCCAGTTCAGCCGCCAGCATCAGGCCGGTGGGTCCGCCGCCGACGATGATCACGTCTGCCGCGTTCGTCCTCGTATCTCCAGGCACGACAGAGAAGTCTGCGTCAGGACCAGGGCCTTGCCACAAGTCCCCTGGTCCGCTATACGTTGGAACTGAGGGACGCTGGGCTGATCAGTGCGCAGGTCGTCGCACCGATGCGAGCAACGGTTCCGCCTCGATCTCTGCGTGTTTCGACCTGGCTACCGATCGAGTTGTCGAACAGCGCCAAGCCTCAGCACCTTTCCGGTCAGGGTGACGACGTAGGCGTCGTCGCCCACGAGCTCCAACGAGGTCGGTCGGTCGAGTCCGGCCGCCATGGTGATGAGCTTCCCGGCACGGTCCACCCGGAACAAGGCACCGGTGCCGGGTGCGGCCGGCAGCCCGGCGTTCTCCGGCACGTTCGGGTGGTCCCAGAATCCTTGCGACAGCACCCAGACGTCGGCATGCGCACCGACCTCGACGTCCACGGCCAGTGCGGCGCCCGAGGCCAGCACGAGGGTCGTCGCGCCGTTCGGCCGCCAGGTGATCACCCGACCGGTGGCAGGACGATGGGGGACGGGTCCGGCCTCCGCCATCACGATGCGTCCGCGGTGCACGGCCAGTCCGGTCGGAGCGACGTTGCCGAACGCTCGGACTTCGGTGATCTGCCCCGCCAGGGTCACGTAGAGAACGCGGTTGTGGTGGCCATCGGTCACGAGGAAGCCGTGGCGATACGGCTGCAAGGCGTACTGGACACCGCTGGGCACGACGAAGGTGGTGGCGGGCGGGTGGGCTGCGGACCACGCGCCGATGTCGGCCAACACGGAAGTGCCACCGTCCGATGCCACGCGGTAGATCCCGGCGACCACCCCCGGTTGCCCGACCGACGGTCCGACCAAGGTGACCAGCACGTAGGCGGTGCGACCGCGGAACGCCACATCGACTGCGCCACCGATCCCGACAGCGGGCACCAGCCGGGGCAGGCCGGTGGCGATGGTGCGCACCGCACCGGTGCGGCGGTCGATCCGGAGCACCCGACCTCCTGGACCGTCGGTGACGTAGAGCGCTCGGTCCGGTCCTACCGTGCTACCCGAACCGCACTGGCCGACACATTCCGGAGCCGCGAACGTCGCCAGCTCACGAGCCTGATCAGCGGGTCGATTCACGGTGCTCGATGCCACCGGAGTGCCGATCAGCAGCAGGGCACAGAGCAGTACCAAGATCATCGAATGCAGGCGCCTGGGCATCGGGTCTCCTTGTCCGAACGGACATCGCGGTTGCCGATCACGTTCCCGCGCCGACCGTCATGGTCGTATCCGGCGAGACCCCTCAGATCCGGTTGGATTCCCCTCGGATCGGGCTAGTGATCCGGAGCTGCCACCCTTCCCAGGAGTCGGGTGAGTTCGACCCGGTTGGACGTGCCCGTCTTGCGCAGCACGTTCGACACGTGCGAAGACACGGTCTTCTCGCTGATCACGAAGGTCGCCGCGATCTGCGCATAGGTGAGCCCGTCGCAGAGCAGATCGAGGATCTCGTGCTCCCGCGGCGTCAGCTCGGCCAGCCGTGGATCGTCGATCAGCGGTCGCTCCGCGGATGTCATCAGCGCGACGTGCACGAGCCGCCCGAGATCCGCGAGCTGAGTACGGATGCGTTCCGCGCCGAGCCGAACGGCCAGTTCGTACCCATCGCGGAGAAGACGGACTCCCTCGCCGCGCCCGGTGTGACCACGGCCGAGCTGCGCCTCGGCCGCCCGCCAGCACGCGTACACCTCGAGCCAGGGCAGCTGCGCGTCGATGAAACGCTCACGCAGATCGACCCACTGGGCCGGCTCGTCGACGGCGCGGACGGCTCGGGCAGCCTCCGCCTCGTACCAGCTCTGCATCGCCGCCAGCCGGATCTCTCGAAGCGTCATCATCGATCGGTCCGGGGCCAGAGTCTCACCCGGTTCGAGGATGATCTCGGGGAATCGGGCCTGCAGAATTCCGAGCTCGGCGAGCAGCGCGCGTTCGTCGCTTCGGTGGTCGTGAGCCTGTTGGAGCCTGTCGGCCAAGGCTCTGGCTGCCAACGGCATCAGCCTCTCGGCCATGTCGACGGGAATGCTCGGCGCGGCCGCGGCGGCCAGAGCCACCTCGTACGCCTCGGCGGGTCGGTCGACTTCCACGAGGACGGTGGCCCAGGTCGCGTCGAAGTTGAGATTCGGAAAGTGTGGACGCCCGACGAACAGCTCCCGGGCACGGTCGACGAGAGCGATCGCGTCCGCCGCCCGGCCTCGGTAGGCCGCGAGTCTGGCGAGCGTCAGCCGCGAACGGAGATCCGCGATCGGCCCGGGATCCCTGACGAGCGACCCGCGGAGCAGGTCCTCGCATCCCGCACCATCACCCAGTTCGAGCCGTAGCTCCGCCTCGACCGCCGTGAGCTGCAGCAGATACGAGTCCGGGCCCACCGAGTTCGGCCAGCTCTGCCCGGCGGCGGGTGAAGTACTCGACCTCCGGCCAGCCGTGCCTGGCCGGCAACGCGTTGCTCTCCCACATCACTGCGTGCACGTAGGCCCACCAGTCCCGCGCGACGCACGCAACCTCGACGGCCTCAGCGGCCAGCCGCCGCGACCGCGCGTGATCACCCGCGTCCGATCTGACGATCGCCGACGCGGTGAGGGCGAAGCTGAGCGCTGCCGGATGCCCGGCCGCGCGAGCCACCGCGAGTCCTCGCTCAGCTGCGGCTGCCGCCGCTCGCGGATCGTCCCACCAGCTGGCCGCGTGCGAGAGCTCGGCTTGGGCGAACGCGTACTGCCACGACCGCGGGTCGACCGCGGCCAGCTCGGACGCGCGACTCATCTCCTCGACCGAGCAGAAGCCGGTCACCGTCACCATCCGCAACAACATGCGCCTGACGAGGAGCTCGCTGAGCCGCAGCGGCTCGCGTCCCGGGTCGCTGAGTGCGATCAGCGCCTCGACGGCCTCCAGCTCTTCGACGAACGCACCTGCATCCGATGCCAGCGCGGCGAGCCGCTGCCACAGCAGGCTCGGCTCCTCGACAGCCCCAGCCACCTCGGGCCGCAGCGCGATCGCTCTGCGCAGTATCCGCCGAAGCTCCACCGTCGACGTACGGCCCGCGCCCAGCTCGTAGGCGCGCAACGCCCACCGATAGGCAGCCGAGGCCGTTCCGGCCCGGTCATGACGAACGAACTGGACGAGAGCGGCGTCGAAGGTCCCGGTGTCTCCGCCGCCCGGCGAGCCGTCACCGACCCGGGCCAGGGCCGCGTACCAGACGCGGCGCTGTTCCCACGTCGTCGTCTGCACGAGCACCTCGGCCTGGAGAGGGTGCCGGAACCAGAACCGGTCGTCCCCGGCGACCTCCACCAAGCCGTTGGCCCGAGCGTCGGCCAAACAGTCCTTGACATCCACCGGCAGGTCGAGTTCCCGCACAACCTCGTCCAGGGCTGCGGCCGATTGAGGCCCGCCCATCACCGCGAGCAGACAGGTGAGGGTCCGAGCCGGCGGCGAGCAGTCATGCCAGACAGCGGCCACCGCTGCGATCAGGTCACCGGGAAACGCATCTGGCAGATGATGCTGGTCGGGTCGTACATCTCGGGAGAGCAGTGCGGTGAAATAGGGATTGCCGCGGCTTGCCCCGACCACGTCGTCGACCAGGCTCTGGTGCGGAGGGCCACCCAACAGGTCCGCGAGTTGAGCCTCGGTGCCCGCCCGGCTCAAAGGCTCGAGCACGAGCCGCTCGACGCGAGGAAGCCGCAGCACGTCGGCGAGCCAGCCGTGTAGCGGGTGCCCATCCGGCAATCCGGTCGAGCGCACCGTGAGCAGCACGGCAAGCCGCCGATCCGCGGGCCCAGCCAGCAGGTACAGCAGGACGTCACGCAGGCTGCTCTCCGCCCACTGGACATCGTCGACGACGATCACTACTGGCGTCTGCGCCACCACATCTTCGACCCAGTCGTCCACGGCTCGAAGGACGTCACCCTCATCGAGACGCGCCAGGCAGGTCCGGGTCAGTGCCGCCGACGCGGATGATCGACGCAGAGCGGTTCGCAGGGGCGCCAACCCACTCGCCAGCGACTGCAGAGGCAAGCAGCTGATGAGCAGCCGCGGGACCGCCGGGTCCACCAACGCCGTCAGGGCGGCATGACACAACGCCGTCTTGCCGATGCCGGGCTCCCCGCCGACAAGCACCGACGTCGACTCGCCGGCGAAAGCCCGGGCTAAGGCCGCCCTCAGGGCCTCGATCTCGGCGGTCCTCCCGGCGAGTCCTGAGGGCGGGGAAGCATTGGCCATGTTGCTCCTCTCACAGACAGAGTCCAGCTATCGGTCTCTCAGGGGAACAGCAACCGGGAATCTGAGGGTCAACCGGGCGAATCTGAGGGCATTCGCTGGATTCCCGCCGAGTGCCCGGACGACAAGGTCGAGACATCCGACCACCGATCTCTGGAGTCCCGTGTTCACCTTCGACGTTCGCCGTACTGCTGATGCCGCGCTGTATCTGCTGCCGGGCTTGCTGTTGGCCGGCAGCCCGTCGCTCGCCTTCGCCATGCCGGATCCCGGAGGACCCCCCGTCGCCGATCGCCCGACTCTGAGCCGCCACTGCACACTGCGTCGAGTCGATCACCATTTCGTCCGGTGTGACGCACTCACGGGTGCCGGAGTCCCGGCGCCGTCATGGGTTCTCGAACCTGTGACGACGCGTTCCCCAGAAGCACTCCCGCCGAGGTCGTGCCCTCGACCGCCGACAGGCGGCGACCGGTGAGGGAGTGCACGGAGCTGTCACCTGGCGATCGATGCGACCTCGGAAGCCGCGCAGTCCCTCGAATCAGCGAATGAGGGGGGTGATGACGTCGACCAAGGGTTCGAGATCGTTTGAGTTGAGCAAGTAATCGGGGTTCTGGTTCGACGTCACGGACAGGACGAGACGTCGGTTGGGAACCACCATGATCAGCTGTCCATGCGATCCTCGGGCAACGAAGGCGGGTTGCAGGTCGGCCAACCGCGTCCACCACAGGAACCCGTAGCCGGTCGTTTGTTCCATGGTCGCTTGGATGATCCATTCGGCCGGTACGACTTGTTGTCCGTTCCAGATTCCGTTTTGCAGATAGAGCTGGCCAAGTCGCGACAGGTCGATCGCGCTGAGTTTCAACAGGCAGCATCCGCTGTGGATGCCTTGTGGGTCTGTCGCCCAGGCGAAGTCCGCACGAACGAAGCCGGAGCCCGGATCGGAGACCTCGATCCGCGTCGATTCCTCCAGGGTGGTGCCGATCCGCTCGTAGGCGGGGCGGGTGTCGATCTGCAGTCGATCGAACAGCTTTCGCCGCGCGTAGTCCAGAACCGACGTGGTCGAGGCCGGCGATGATCGCGATATCGCCTCGGCCAGGATGGCGGCTACGAGATGGGTGTCCGTGCTCGAGTAGACGAAACCGCCGCCCGGGACGGGACGACATGCCTCGAGGATCGCGGTGGTTGCGTCCGCACGGGCGTTCAACGTGGCCCACAACATGTCATCGGGTGGGCAGCCGGCTGACATGGTGAGCAATTCCTTCAGCGTCGTCGAAGCCATGGCCGGCGACATGACGTGTCGGTGCGAGGGTAGCAATTCGGCGACGGTGGCCTCGACGCCCTTGATCAACTTGTCGTGAATGGCGATGCCGATCAAGGTGGACAAGACGCTCTTGGTCACCGACCACACGTGCACCTTCTTGCTGGCTGCGCCAGGGGTGCCCTCGTGCCGGACGATCTCGTGACCGTTCACACTCACCACAACGCCTTGCACGTTCTTGAAGGCGACGGTTCCACTCGACAAGAAGCCGTCCACGGCGGCCGCCACGGCAGCCGAGTCGGGCGACGCCGCCGGAGGTGTCGTACCCGCGCCTTGGCCGCTGTGGTCTGCTGCGCCCGGTGAGCAGCCGACGAAACCGACGAGGACACCGCACAGCACCGCCATGATTTGCGACCGTCGCATCGTCCCGTTCCCTGCCCCGTTGATCGATCTGCATCGTCGCACGCGCTCATCTCGACGTCGAGGTGGCGAAGCTCGGCAGTGGCCGTATCTTGAGGCCAACTGCTGCTTCTCCAGTCGCCCAGCACCGAGGAGTACCCAGGTGCGTCGATTGGCCGCACTACCACCCTCGCGGCGCTTCTCGTGCTGACACTGCGGCCAGTCAGGGTGCATGCGTGTATGGCATGAGCGCGTGGGGGCTGAGCCGACTGGTGCTCAACGCACGCGTGCCATTGCGACGATGGCGAGGATCGCGTCGATGGTGCGCTGGGCGTGATGCTGATCGGTGACCAGCGATGCGTGATCCGCGCCGGCGACGATGTCGTGCTTGCTCCTGGTGGAGAGGGCCGCCAACTCACGTTGCAGACCGAGTGTGTAGGTCTCGAGTTCAGGTGTTCCGTGCTCGGTCGCGCTGAGCACCGCCAAAGGGGTGGAGCCCAGCCCGCTCGTGGTGCGCAACTGGTCCCGGTTCGTCGAGATCGCCCGCATCTCGGCGTTCATGGCTATGACGACGTCAGTCGAGTTCTTGGTGATGTTCATGGCCGCCTGAGCTTCAGCCGGCAGTCTGTGGTCGGCCAGGGCCATGTTGAACAAGCGGACGATGCCGAGCCGCGACAACATGATGAGCAAGCTCATCTGCTGCTCCTGCTTCCGCTCGATCTCCTGCGCCGCAGGCAGACGGAACATGGCGTCGGGGTGCTGGGCGTCGATCAGCTCATAGTGGGAACAACCTCTGGTCTGCTGGGCGACCGCCATCGGCCGCAGCAACAGCTCGTCCCGGCGATGTTCGCTATCTCGACCGAGTCGCTCCAGCCGAGGCCGCGGCGGTCACAGACTCTGTCTGCTGCGCCACCGCCGGCTGCACCCACGCCCACATCGAGGACGGGGCTCCCGCGCCGGACTCGAGGATCACGGTCGGGCTACCTGCGCCGGTACAGTGCAGGTGCATCAGGTTTCCGTCGACGTCGACCAGGCGCCCCGGGGGACGACAGTGCTCCGGTGGAGTGCGGTTCCGATCGCCTGGTACGCCAACCCAGCGCCCGCCAAGCAGATCAGCACGGCCAGCCCGATCAACAGCCAGAGTCGGAGCCGGCGCGGCCACCGCTTTGCAGGCGACAGCTGCGACGATCTCGTTGCCGACGGAGCGGACATCAGAGCAACCTCTCGGTACCGGGCCGGTGTCGACCACCTTCACCATCGCGGACCGAGCCTCGACGTCCCAGACGGCCGACCCCCCAGTCGCAGGCCGGGTTTCTCCCCGACCAGAAGGTGTCGACAGCCATCGAAGTCACGCAACTCGACTGCTCACCGCAGGCACCCGGAGACCGCAGACGCCGTCGCCCGAACCGGCATGCGCGGGATGGTGCTGACCGACAACCCGATGCCCAGGGCAGAAGGAGTTTCAGCGATCGACGGCGACCCAACCGCGGGTCCGACTGGAGTTCTCAGCCGCCTCGATGATCTGCTGCACCCGCCAGCCGTCCTCGAGCGAGGGTTCGGGTTGCTGGCCGGTGATGATCGACTCGATGAACAGCCGATCTCCGGCCGCCGCGTTCGTGAAGGGTGCGAGCATCGCGAGTCCCAGCACCGACGGATGCTGCCCCTCCAAACCGGACAGCCTGGTGGAGCACCGGAAGCTCGGCCCACGTCGGATCGGACCGGCGCCGTCCCCGGAGTCGGAACTCCGGCGGCTCGACCTCAGCCTCCAGTGACCCCTCGTCTCCGTAGACCCGCACCTCCCAGCTCGGCAGCGGGCCGACGTGGCGATGGCCGGCGACCTCGATGGTTCCGTGCGCCCCGGATCGAAATCGCAGGAGCAGCAGGCTCGAGTCGTTGGCGGCGTCCGCAAGGGTGCCACCGCCGAGGTCCGGATGGCGGTGATGCGTCGCCGCATCCGCAACCACGTCGACGACGTCGCCCACGATCCACCGAGCCAGATCGATCAGGTGCGAGCCGTAGTCGCTGAGGATGCCTCCGCCCCGCCCCGGGTCGAAACGCCAGTTGTAGCCGTCAGTCGACGCATAGCCGCCGTGCATGACGAAATGCGCGTCGTGACAGTTGCCGACGTAACCGTCGTGGACGAGTTGACGTAGCTGAGCGACGACACCGAACCATCGCCAGCTGAACATCATCATCGCGATCGTGCCCGCGTTCTCAGCCGCGTCCAGCATCTCCCGAGCCTCACCGGCTGATCGAGCCAACGGCTTCTCGCAGAGCACGTGCAATCCGGCGGCGAAGGCGTCCAAGGCGATGGGTCCGTGCAGGTCGTCAGGAGCGGCGATGACCACGGCATCGATCACGTCCCGGGTGAGCAGGTCCCGGTGATCGGTGAAACTGCGAGGCGCCCCGATCCGAGCTGCGAATGCGTCGGTACGCCGCCGATCCTGCCCGCAGACCGCGGCGATGTCGGCCCGAGGGTCACTTCTCAGGCCGGCGACGTGGAACGTCTCGGTCCACCAGCTCGTACCGATCAACCCCACGCGAATCCGGTCGGTAACCACGACCTCGATCATGGCTGCGGTCGGTGCATCTGACAACGAACTACTCGTCGACCGATCGGGGCGCCGCCTGTCGCCGACGCGGTCGCCGAAGGGTGCAGCCGCCCGTTGTCGGCTCATCGTGTCGCCTTGCGCCGGGTCAGGCCGGCCATAGCCGCCACCGTGACTTCAACGAAGACCAGGATCGGGTGCGATGCGCGACAGCGTGAGGCGCATGTCGACTTCAGTCGTCAGTCGTTGAACGCCTGGCGGACGAGTTGCATGGTCTCGGTGGCGCTGAGTCCGAGGGAGCGCATGCGCCGGACGAAGTCGTCTGCTGAGCGCCGTGCGTCCTTGCCGATGTCGACGGAGGCCTGGGCGACGACGGTGCCGCGGCGTCCGGCGGTGTGGACGATTCCGGCTTGCTCCAGCTCTCGATAGGTGCGGGCGACGGTGTTCGGCGCCAGGCCCAGGTCGGCGGCGAGGCGTCGCACCGGCGGCAGGTGGGTGCCGGCAGGAAGTTCCCCGCTGTCGATCTGCTGCAGCAGCTGAAGGCGCAGTTGTTCGAACGGTGGCACGGGCGAGGAGGTGTCGATGAGGAGCATCAGACGCTTTCGTCGTCGGGTTGCGCTGCTCGATGCAAGGCCTTGCCTCGCCTCGTGCTGGGCTTCAGGAAGAGCGCGAGTGGTGCGGCCACGGTCACCACCAGAATAAGCATGCTCAGCCCGAGAACTTCCCCAGGAGGACTACGAGGCGAGCAGGCCCGATCGCACCAGGCGGATCAGCTGGACGAGATCGGGCACCGCGGCCTGGGCCTCCGAGGAGACGCGTCTCAGAAAGCTGGCGAGGACGCGGTCATCGGGCGCCCTTTGTCGCTACGCTGCCCACCGGAGCATCTCGGGGGAGAATGGTGGCGAGAGCCCGATGACCGAGATGTCGGAATCAACAGCGCGGTCCGGGACGGCCGCGGACGGTGACGAGTTCACCGCCGAATCGGGTTACGACCCCCAGTTCAAACGGTCCCTCGGCGGGTTCCAGGTCTTCGCGATCTCGTTCGCCTTCATCTCGGTCGCGGTCGGGATCTTCGGCACCTACGACGACGTCCTGACCACCGCGGGACCGGTCGGCATCTGGCTCTGGATCATCGCGGTCGTCGGACAGACCCTGGTGGCTCTGGTCTACGCCCAGTTCGCGGCGCGGATCCCGCTCAGCGGATCGGGCTATCAGTGGGCGTCCCGACTGGCGAACCCGAAGATCGGTTGGGTCTTCGGCTGGCTCGCCGTCTGGACGCTGGCGATCGGCGTCGTGGCGATCGACAACGCGTTGGCCAGTCAGGCCCTGATGCCGCTGCTGGATCTGCCGAGTGACGAGAACACGGCTCGGATGATCACTCTCGCGGTGATGCCCGTCCAGGCCGTGATCGCGATCCTCTCCGTCCGGCTGGTGGCGATGATCAACTCGGCCGCGGTGGGGCTGGAGCTCATCCTCGTCCTCGTGCTCGGGGTCGCGTTGGTGATCGCGGTGGCGGTGAGCGGCCGCGGGTCCGTGTCCAACTTGACCTCACAGGGCGTCGCGGAGAATGCCCCCAACTACTTCGGTGTCGGCGGCGGACTGATGCTCGCCATGATCATGGGACTCGCCACGCTGCAGGGCTTCGACGCCGCCGCCAACATGGCGGAGGAGGCCAAGAACCCCTTCCGTGACGTGCCGAGGGCGATGGTCGGTTCGATCGTGGCCGCGGGGGTCCTCGGCATGCTGTTCCTGATCGCCCTCACCATCGCCATCGACGACATCCCGCGGGTCACCGCGGCCCAGTCACCGGTGGCGATGATCATGCTCGACCAGCTCGGGCCGGTGGTCCAGCGCTGCCTGCTGGTGGCGATCGTCTTCGCCTTCTTCGGTGGCGGGCTGGTGATGATGGTCGCGTGCTCGCGGATCATCTTCGCCATGGCCCGCGACGGCCGTTTCCCGGCGTCGCGGCTGATGCGACGGGTGAACCCCAGGACGCAGACCCCGATCCCGGCCACCGTGTTGATCCTGGTCGTCGGCGTCGTCTTGATGGCGGCCATGCCGGGTGCGGCGTTGTTGGAGCTGCTCACCGCCGGCAGCATCATCCCCGCCATGCTCTACAGCATGACGGTGGTGCTCTTCCTGGCGGTCCGCAAGCGCTTCGTGCGGCGGGAGGGCGCCTTCGACCTCGGTCGGGCGGAGCTGCCCGTGGCGGTCAGCGCACTGGTCTGGATGGGGTTCGCGCTCTTCGTGCTGATCGCTCCCGCGACTTCGATCGTGCCGGTGATCATCGTCGGCGCGCTGATCATGATCGGGGCGGTCTACTTCGGGTACCTGTGGTTCTTCCGACGCGAGGTCCTGGAGACCGAACCCGGCAATGTCGAGATGATCGCGTGAGCGCCGTCGCCGTCTGAGAGGAGCCGCGGGCCGACCGGGATCATGCAGATCCGTGATCGCCGAGGCGGGCACGCCATTCGTCGGCCAACAGGGCATAGCTGACGCCGTCCATCCACTTCCCGCTGGGATGCAGTGAGTCCTTCAGCCGGGTCGCCTCCCGCCGCATACCCACCCGTTCCATGAGCCGGTACGAGGCCGTGTTGGTGCTGAAGCAGCTTGCAGTCACTCGCCGAAGGCCCAGGTCCTCGAAGCAGATCCGGATGGCCGCCTGCACGGCTTCGGTCGCATAACCCTTCCCGGTTTCCTCCGGCCGCAGGGTCCAGCCGAGCTCGGCCTGCACCCCGCGTGCCTGTGACGCCATCCTGGCCGGAGCCCATGCGTCCTCGACCTTGATCATGAGGTCGCCGATGATCGCGCCCGCGCGTTCGACCACCAGCAGGAGGTCGAGCCGTTCGGGCGCGGTGTACCGGGCGACGGAGTCCTCGGGCAGCTCGCCCATCCACTGGGTGACCGAGGGTAGGCACCAGTAGGACAGGAAGGCATCGGCGTCGTCGGCCCGTGCCCGGCGGAGCGTGAGCCGGGCCGTGTGGATCGGCCACGCGACGTCGGCGAGTTGTCTGGGCACGGTTCATCATGAACCACCGTCGACGCCTGTGCCGGAGAGGTGCAACCGACGATCCGCGTGCACCGGTCCCGGTGTCGGTGCTCGAGGCGCCCCGGCGCGGACCTCACATGTCGCGGTAGCGCACCGCTGCGTCCAGCTTGTCCTTCAGCATGTCCACCGTGACCTGCCGTCCCGTCCAGTCGGGGTAGCTGGTGCGGGGGTCTGCGTAGGGCTGCACGTACGCCGCGGTGTCGCGCTGGTATCGCCAGCCCTCCGACAGCGGTCCCACGTCATAGGCGTCGAAGCCGATGGCGTCCAGGAACGCGGTCACAACCTGCTTGGCCGGCGCGTCGTCCCCGGCGATCGGGAGCGCGGTGCGTTCCCCGTCGCCTGCTGGCCGACCCAAGGTCGCGAGGTGGCTGACGTAGATGTTGTTGAAGGCCTTCACGACGTACGACTGCGGAAGGTGCTCTTGCAGCAGCTCGCTGGTGGTCGTCGACTCGTCGTCGAGCTCGGCGAGATGTCCGTCGCGGTCGGGATAGTAGTTGTTCGTGTCGATGACCACCTTTCCCCTGAGCGGCTCCACGGGTACCTCGCGGTACGCCCGAAGTGGCACCGTGACCACGGCGATGTCGGCCACCGCTGCAGCCTCGGACGCGGTTGCCGCGCCGGCCCGGGTGCCGAGCACATCCACCAGGTCGGCGAGGGTTTCCGGGCCACGACTGTTGCTGAGCACCACGTCGTAGCCGGCGGCAACGGCCAGCCGCGCGACGGTGCTGCCGATGTTTCCGCTTCCGATGAATCCGATGGTCGTCACCTAGACCGCAAGCCTGCCGGCGGTGACGCTATTCCTGAAGCTGCGGCCCAACATCAGCAGACGCCAGAGAAACCGCAGCTACCGCGGCCGCACCCCCGGTGGCGGTCGGTGAAATCTGCTGGCCCCGCCCGCCGATCCGGTGTTCAATCGGGTGGCACGCGCTCGTGGGCAGTGGCTGCGAGTGACGCCTGGTCGATGATCATCTGTCGGTCCGGATCGAGGGAGGACGCATCGCAGTCTCTCGATCCGACGGCTGCGAGTGGCGCCCACGGCGGTCCACGCCGACCGGGAGCAGGCGACACCGGACATGATCGGACTCTTCCGGTACGCGTTCCGACTGGGACCGTGGCTGACCACCGCATCGATGGTCGTGGCGGTGCTCGCGTCGGCGCTCGCGGTGGTCCAACCGCTGTTGCTGGGCCAGGTCGTGGGACGACTGCCCGCGGCCGTGGGCGGTGCCGAGATCGGCACGTTCACCGCGTTGCTGCTCGGCTTCTTGTCCACCGTGGCGCTCGCGCAGGTGGCCAGGACGCCGCAGACGGCGTTCGCGGACGCGAACGGAGCGGCCCGCGAGAAGGACATGCTGTTGCGGATCAACCGGGTCACCGGAGCTGATCCCGACCAGTCCCCGTTGGACGACCCGCAGCGGATGTCGAGGATCCGTCAGCTCTGGGATCGGCAGTGGGAGGCCGGGATGGGGATGCAGATCGCCACCGGCCCGCTGTTGGAGCAGGTGCTGACGACGGCCGGGGTGGCAGTGGCCCTGGCCTTCGTCATGCCGTGGTGGGTCTCGGTGGTCCTGGTCGTCGGCGCGATCGCACAGGCAGTGGTCTTCCATCGGACCGTCCGGGACGAGTTCGGGGTGTGGGCCGGGCAGTCCGAGCTGCAGAAGCAGTCGATGTACGCGTTCCAGCAAGCCACCGGACCGGCCGCGAAGGAGCTCCGGATCTTCGGTCTCGGCCCCTACTTCCGGAATCGGTTCTGGAATCTGCAGACCGAGGCCCTGCAGCCGTACTGGCGGCGCCGTAGGACCCGGACCGCGATCAACCTGGTGGTCGGCACCGGACGGGTCGCTCTCGGGATCGGGGCGATCGCGTACGCGGGATGGCTCGCCGCCCAGGGCCGGCTCGACCTGACCGGCCTGGCCACAGCCGTCCCGCTGGTCCTGGCTCTCACCGACACGGAGGTGTGGGCGTCGGGCCAGGTCACCCGCGGCGCGGAGGTGCTGCGCTGGATGGACGAGCTCGAGCCGGCCGTCACGCCGCGGTCGGTACTCCGGGTCCGTCCGGTGCTGGACCAGCCGGTCGGCGCCGAGGCCCCGGGTGCCGGCGGGAGGACCCCGGCGCCACCGCCGGAGATCGTGTTCGACGAGGTCGAGTTCCACTACCCGGGCAGTGACCGGCTGATCATCGACCGGCTCACCTGGCGTCTCCCTGCACAAGGTTCCGTCGCTCTGGTGGGGGTCAACGGCGCCGGGAAATCGACGCTGGTCAAGCTCCTCGCCGGGTCCTACCGTCCGACCCGGGGCGCCGTGCTGGTCGACGGGGTTGCGTTGACCGAGCTCGACGACGACGAGCTCCGCCGGTGGCAGCGCCGGATCGCCCCGATCACCCAGGACTTCATCCGGCTCCCGCTGCCGGCCGGAGACAACGTGGAGATCGGCACCGGACGGACGTGGTCGGGGCGCATCGACATGCCCGCGTGGCCACCGACCGACCGCCTCGACGCGGTCGCCGACCGGACCGCGATCCGCGACCTGGTCGAATCGCTGTCCGCCGGCTGGGCGACGCCGCTGGACAAGACCATGCCCGGCGGCACCGACCTCTCGGGTGGGGAGTGGCAGCGGCTTGGACTGGCCCGCGCCGTCCGCGCGGTCGAGGAAGGGGCGGGACTGCTGGTGCTGGACGAACCGGCCGCGGCGCTGGACGTCACTGCCGAGGCGCACCTGGTGGACAGCTACCTGAAGCTGTTCGACCGCGTCACCTCCCTGGTGATCTCGCACCGGCTGTCGGTGGTGCGGCCCGTACCCACCATCTGCGTGCTGTCCGACGGGCAGATCGTCGAGGAGGGCGATCACGACGAGCTGATGGCGGCCGGCGGTCGCTACCGGGACCTGTTCCGCCTCCAGGCGGCCCGCTACGTCGACTCCGCCGGGTCCGACCGATGACCCAGCTGCGGCGAACGCTGCGCATCATCGGCCTGTGGATCTCGACCGGCTTCCGGGCCGACGCGTGGTCGACCGCCCTGCTCTGTCTCACCTCCGTCGCCGGTGCGGTGCTGCCGCCCCTGACCGTCCTCGGTGTGAAGTTCACCCTCGACGCCGCCGGGGTCGGGACGTCGCTGGTGCCCGGTCTCGGGTTGATCGCGGTGACGCTGCTCGTGGCCAGCCTCGCGGCACAGGTCGGTGGCCCGCTCGGCGACACCGTCGACGACAAGATCTGGCGCTACGTCCATGCGGACCTGATCCGGCTCACCGCCGAGGTGCCGTCGATCTCGCTGCACGAGGACCCGGGTGTCGCCGACCGGCTCGCCAAGCTCCGCGACGAAACCCACCGGCTCGCCAACATCTGGCGGCTGCTCTCGGTGATCAGCTCACTGACCGGGGTCGTCACGGTGGTCGGTCTGCTGGTCAGTGTGCACCCCGCGCTGGTCGGTCTCATCGTCGTTGCGGGCCTCCCCGGGATCGTCACCGCGCGGGCCCGCCGACACTACAACCGGCTGTTCACCGACACGGAGCGCTACCGACGACTGGCCAACAAGGTCAGCGAGGTGCTCCGTGAGCCCGGAGCAGCCGTGGAGGTGCGGGCGTTCGGGCTGTACCCGGCCCTCACCGAGGTCGCCCGCCGCGCCTTCGACGCCTATCGGCTGCTGTTCACCGTGAGCCTGCGTCGCTACGCCGTCTTCAGCGCGCTCGCCTGGATCGTGTTCGGAATCGCGTACGTGGCGGCCGGTCTCTGGCTGTTCGAGCCGCGCCCGGAACGGTCAGAGCAGCGTCGGAGACGTGACGCTGCTCCTGCTCGTCGGCGCCCAGATCACCACCACCGGTGCCGGCATCGCCAACAACGCCCACGTCATCGTCGACTCCCTGACGGCGTTCGACCGCTATCTGTGGTTGCGCGAGTACGCCGACGACCACACCTGGTCGAGCTCCGTGCGACGGCCGCCGGGCCGGCTGGCGGACGGGATCCGGTTCGAGAACGTCGGCTTCAGCTATCCGGGGCCGCAACCCGGCGAGGACGCGGCGACCGCGTCCGACGCTGTGAGCCGGACCGCCCTGTCCGGCGTCGATCTGCACCTGCCGGCCGGCACCACGGTCGCCTTCGTCGGTGCCAACGGCGCCGGGAAGTCGACCCTGGTGAAGCTGCTGAGCCGCCTGTACGACCCGACCGAGGGGCGCATCCTGGTCGACGGCGTTCCGCTCACCGACATCGACCCGGACGCCTGGCGCGAGCGACTCTCGGCCGGGTTCCAGGACTACGCCACGCTGCGGTTCCTGGCCGCCGAGACGGTCGGTGTCGGCGACCTGGCCGCCGAGATGGAGCGTGGCCGGATCCAGACCGCGGTGGCCGCCGGCCAGGCAGAGCCGGTCATCGCCGTCCTCCCTCGCGGGCTCGACACCCAGCTGGGCACCGAGTTCGCCGGCGGTGTCGGTCTCTCCGGCGGGCAGTGGCAGCGGCTGGCCCTCGCCCGGGCGTTCATGCGATCCGGTCCACTGCTCATGCTGCTCGACGAACCGACGGCGGCCCTCGACCCGGAGGCCGAGCACGCGGTCTACACCCAGTACGGCCGGACCGCGCAGCAGCTCGCTGCCGCGACCGGAGCGGTCACCGTCTTGGTGTCCCACCGCTTCTCCACCGTCCGAATGGCCGACCTGATCGTCGTCGTCGAGGACGGCCGGGTCAGGGAGCTCGGCACCCACACCGAGCTCCTCCGAGCCGGCGGCCGCTACGCCGAGCTGTTCACGCTGCAGGCCCGCGCCTACCGCTGAACCTCGGGCCTGGACCTCATGTTGCGCCCGCTGGGCCGGGACCGAATGTCTCGTGGTCGCCGCCCCTGCAGTGTCACATCAGCCGCTGACCCTCACGCGAGGCTTGGGTTGTCTGCGACTGTCGGCGCCGCCACCTACGGTGCCGACATGACCGATGCATCGCCGGATCCCACCACCGGCCACGTCCCGCTGCTGGATCTGATCGTGATCGACTGTCCCGACGCAGACCAGCTGGCCCGGTTCTATTCCGGTGTCCTGGGCTGGGATCTGGAGGACGGGTCGAACCGCGACTGGGCCACCCTGGCTCCTCCCGGTGGCGGGGTCAGCCCTGACAATCCCGATGGTCGGGCCGCGCTCGCGTTCCAGCGCATCGATGACTGGGTGGCGCCGACCTGGCCCGGCGGCGCACATCCTCAGCAGTTCCATCTGGATTTCTCCGTCGGCGACATCGACGCCGCGGAGCCCCGCGTCCTGGAGCTCGGCGCCGTCCGGGACGAGCATCAGCCGTCCAGCGATGGCAACTTCCGCGTGTTCCGGGACCCGGCCGGTCATCCCTTCTGCCTCATCCGCTGAAGCGAGGTGCGGGCGCCGTCGCAGCCTGACCGGTGATCACGAGGGTGGAGCGGCTCGATCGATAGGGTCGCTGGGTGGATGATCCGCCGGCAAGATGGCGCTCGGACCGGATCGGGTCGGCCCTGCGCGGCGAGAATCCGACCGTGATGGCGAAGCTGCCGGGCGCCTTCGCGGTGATTGGCGACGTCCAGTGGTTGCCGGGTTATTGCGTGCTGTTGGCGGATCGGCCCGGTGTGGGCGGTCTCACCGACCTCGACCATGACGAGCGTCATCAGTACCTGGGTAGCATGGCGATCTTGGGTGAGGCCGTCGAGTCTGCTTGCCGCGCCGCTGACAGCAGCTTCCGGCGCCTCAACTTCGACATTTTGGGCAACACCGACGAGTTCCTTCATGCGCACGTGTGGCCCCGTTACGACTGGGAACCGGCCGAGCGGGTGACGAAGCCCGTGTGGCTGTACCCGGAGGACTTCTGGATCCTTCCGTCCCTGAGGTTGGGTCCTCAGCATGCTGACTTGCGCGACGCGATCACCACGGAACTCGTCCGGCTGGGCGGCTCAGCTGGACCTGACTGACCGGTCCGGCACGCCGATGAGGCGAACTAACGTACGCGTTGCAGCAGCGATCCGAGGGCGAGCGTCGAGACGAGTCCGAGCTCCAGAACCGCGCTGATCACCAGCCGGATGGCGAGGGTCGTGGGGTCACCCACAGCAGCCACCGACCCTGCCGCCACGACGATCGCGACGCACGCAACGGCCCAGCCGCGTTGGTCGCTGCGGGCGAACCGGACAGCAAGGACGATGCCGACGGCCAGGAATGCGATCTGGGTCAGCAGGAAGCCCGCTTCGTGGATCACGCCGTGCCAGCTCATGTCGGGTGCACCTTCCGGCGCGCCCACGGGAAAGCCGGCACCAGCGTCGGTCACGAAAACACCCGCGACCACGAGCCCGACGCCCATCACGATGACGAGCGCCGAGGCGCAGCGCGTGAGTCGTCCCACCTTGAGCGCGCGACCGAGCCCGATACCGCCACCCATGACCAGTACGCCCGTCAAGACGAAATTTCCGATCTGCACCCACCCGAAGTTGCCGAGGCTGAGCAGGCTCATCGGGTGGAACGTCGGCCGAAATCCCGTGCGAGTGAGGGCCTGGACAGCCCAGAGGACAACCATGAGCGGAGTGGCGATCACCGCACCGATGAGCAACATTCGGGTCGATCGGGACATTCGGCCTCCGCTTAACTGAACCGACGAGTTCACCGTTAAAGTGAACCACATAGTTCAACGACTCTGCAACGAGAGAACGGTAGTGCGGCGCCATGTCCGCCTCGGCTCAACTGAGCTCGAGGAGATCGAATGCGTCGTCCCTGTGGGCTTCGGCCAGGGTCAGCTCGACGCTTCGCGGACGTCGGTTCCCTCCTCGGCGAACGCCTTGAAGTCCTGCAGGTGCTGGAGCGACTGCTTGCGGAAGACACCGCCCATGAAAGGGCTCACCAATCGCATCAGCACACTGCGGAATCGGTACTCGTTCTCGCTCGCCCAGAGCGTCGTCTCCGGACCGGCTTCCGTCAGCCGCTCGCGTACGGCGCTCCACATGCCGTCGGCGACGATCTCGCGGTCGAAGCGAACGACGCTGTCTTTCGGGATCTCGTGCAGGTTCACCGGTTCCTGGCGCGTGATGGTCTCGGTCAACTCCATCTCCTGCTGCCCCATCTGCAGTACGACTCGCGACTCGGTGCCGACCTGCCCGTGCAGCCCGTTCAGCGGCTCATGGCGCACCAGACCCCGCAGCCACTTCGGCAGGAGCTCGGGATCGGCGAGCAGCTGCGCCACCCGCTCCCGCGGCAGGGCGATCTCGATCGAGACGGTGTACTTCATGACTCAGTGCTCCAAGCTCCGCGTTGAGAAGATGCACACTAGACCGCAGCGAATCGAGGGGCACGCGATCGCCGATCGGTAAGCGGGGCGGCGAGGGGTCCACTGGTTAGAGTCCAGGGATGGAGCCGGCCGACGTCTCGCGTGCGATCACCGCTGCGACCGAGGTCGCTGCATCGCTCGGGCTGCCGGCCACCAGCGCGATTGTGCTGCACAACTCGAACAAGCTGGCGCTGCGGCTGACACCGGGTGACGTCCTCGCCCGGGTGAGTCACGTGGGGCAGGACGATCCTCAACTCGAGGTGGCTCGCGCTCAACGCTTCGCCTCGGCCGGGTGCCCGGTGGGCGTCGTGGAGCCTCATGTGGACCCGCTCGTGCACGAGCGCGGCGGTTTCGCCGTGACACTGTGGACCTACTACGAGCCGGTGGTGTCTCAGCTCTCGCCCGCCGACTACGCCGAAGCGTTGGAACGCCTGCATGCCGGCATGCGTACGGTCGAGCTGGGGAGTCCTCGGTTCACGGATCGGATCGCGGAGGCGGAGCTGATCGCCGCGGACCCGGACCTTTCACCGGAGCTCGCTGATGCCGACCGCGAGCTGCTCAGCAGCCGACTGGAGATGCTCCGCCGAGCCATCGAGGACCGCGGGGCGCCGGAGCAGCTGCTGCACGGCGAGCCGCATCCCGGCAACCTGCTCAACACGAGCAGTGGTCCGTTGTTCATCGATTTCGAGACCACCTGCCATGGACCGGTCGAGTTCGACCTCGCCCACGTTCCCGACGCGGTGTGCGAGTACTACCCGAGCGTGAACCACGAGCTCCTGGACGATTGCCGACAGCTCGTCCTCGCGATGGTCGCAGCGTGGCGTTGGGAGCTCGGCGACGATTTCCCGAACAGGAGGCGATGGGGACACGAGTTCCTGCGCACGCTGCGCGAAGGTCCCCCGTGGCCAACACTCGACACCATGACCAGGCGCGTCAAATTCCCGTAGGAGCTCAACAACAGGCGGCGAGACTGGGTGCCCGCTGCACTTGCGGGATCGATGGGTTCAGAAGGCGTCGCCGGTTCGCCAGTCCATTTGTTGCAGAACCAGAGTGTTGCCATCGGGGTCTGGGATCCAGGCGTACGTCACACCCCCGGCTGCGACCAGCTCCCCGACGTCGACGCCCCGGCCGATGAGCTCCTGGCGGGTTGCCGCGATGTCGTTGACGACCAGATGCAAGCCCTTGACCGCACCCGGCATCAGCTCCGCCAGTTCTGGCAGGCCGGTGCTCAACACGATCGAGCAGCTCGACCCCGGCGGGGTCAGCTGCACGATCCTGACTCCGGGGGCGGGGCTGACGTCGACATCCCGTCTGAATCCGAGCTTCTGGGTGTAGAAGGCGAGAGATCGATCGATGTCGCTCGCCGGTACCGGTACCAGCTCGAGTTTCATGTCCATGTGGCTCCTCGAGTCGTGTCTGGCGATCATGGTGAATTCACTGGGCTCTGACTGGCTCGTAGATCGTGACTCCGGCGGATTCGAGGGCTTCTCGGAGCTCGGGACTCGGAGAGCCGCAAACCTCGCCGGTGATCGTGCACACCTCGGAGAGCGGCGCCATCATGTGGCCGATGTTCGCCATGTGCTGCAAGCCGGCGGCCGAGTCGCGGTAGCGTTCGTGGACGAAGCACTCGGTGCCGTCCGCGCTGAGGAAGTGGTCGTATTCAAGGGTGCCGGTGTCTCGCTGACGAACGATCTCGACGCACTGGGCAGCAAGGCGCTTGAACTCGTCCAGCTTGCCCGTCTTGATCGTGATCCGTGACGTCCCATGCAGCTCCGTCGACGCGGATCGCGCGTCGTGTGCGCCTGGTGACATGAGCGGTGTTTCTTCCGATGCCATGACGATGCGACTCGACAGGTTGATCAGAATCATCGGGCGCAGGCCACGGTCCACAGCCCTTCGGAACACGTGCTGGCGAGCCCGGTCCGTCGGATCGAAGCCGGCCGCCGCGGGCCGGCCGAGGGGGTCACTGGCATTGACCCCATCCCCGGTGACTCCCTCGGCGTCCGCCAGGTGGCTTGACTGGAGGTCACCACTCGAAAGGCTGACTCATGAAGCACGTCTCACTCGGAGGCCTCGATGTCTCCCGCCTCGGCCTCGGCGCCATGACCATGGCCGGCACGTACACCAGCGAGGGTGCCGTCGACGACGACGAGTCCATCCGCACGATCCACCGTGCCCTCGACCTCGGCGTCACCCATCTCGACACCGCGGAGATCTACGGCCCCTTCCACAGTGAAGAGGTCGTCGGCCGGGCGCTGGCGGGCCGCCGCGACGAGGTCGTCATCGCGACCAAGTTCGGCCTCGTCGGTCACCGCGACGGGGTGACCCCTGGCGAGGTCGACAGCAGCCGCGCCAACATCCGCGCCGCCGTCGAGGGCTCGCTGACCCGCCTGGGCACGGACCACATCGACCTGTACTACCAGCACCGCGTCGACCGAGCCACGCCGATCGAGGAGACCGCGGGCGCGGTGGCGGAGCTGATCGAGGAGGGCAAGGTCCTCCACTTCGGCCTCTCCGAGGCGGCCCCCGACACCATCCGCCGCGCTCACGCCGTCCAACCGGTCGCCGCCCTGCAGACCGAGTACTCCTTGTGGAGTCGTGATCTCGAGGCCGAGATCCTCCCGCTGCTGCGCGAGCTCGGCATCGGGCTCGTCCCGTACTCCCCGCTGGGGCACGGCCTGCTCACCGGGAAGATCCGCTCCGTCGACGACTTCCCCGACGACGACTGGCGCAAGACCAACCCGCGGTTCACCGGTGAGAACTTCACCCGCAATCTCGCGATCGTGGACGAGGTGAGGGCCATCGGGGCCGAGATCGGCGCCACCCCCGCCCAGACCGCTCTCGCCTGGATCCTCGCCCAGGGCAACGACATCGCCCCCATCCCCGGCACCCGCCGAGTGGCCCGCGTCGAGGAGAACACCGCCGCCGACAGCATCGAACTGACGACCGACCAGCTGCGGCGGCTTGACGACCTCACCCCCGCAGCCGGCGATCGACACGACGAAGCCAACATGGCCTCCATCGACGCCTGATCGGGGCAGGCCTGCCCAAGGCGCGAGGGTGCCCTCGATGATCAGCGAGCGGCGGTGACTTCGTTCGCTGCGGTGCTGGCGTTCTCTGCGGCCCGCATCGCGGCGATCACACCGCCGTCGATGAGCAGGTCGGAGCCGGTGATGAAGGAACCGTCGGGGCCGAGCAGGAGGGCGGCGGCGTCGGCGACATCGGACGGGGTGCCCATCCGACCGGCGGCGGAGGTGTCGATCATGTGCCGGTAGCCGGCAGCGTTGGGACCCGACATCTCGTCTCTGGCCAGCGGGGTCGCGATGATTCCCGGACTGATGCAGTTCACTCGGGCGCCTCGGTCGCCCCAGGTGACCGCGGCTGCGCGCACCCGCAGCGCATTGGCCCGCTTGGCCAGGGTGTAGGCCCCACCGGAGTTGCCGACCGTCTCGGGCGCCAAGAAGTCCAGACCGAGGAGGTCCGCCGTCGGGGTGTAGGCCAGGGCCAGCTCGACCTCCCGGGAGTAGCCCGGGCCCATGTGGCCGGCCATGCTGGCCACCACGATGCCGGAGCCGCCCGGCGCGACAACGCGGCCGAACTCCTCCAGGACGTAGGCGGTGCCGAGGAGGTCGACATGCAGCACCCGCTCGGTGCTGGCCTGGACCGGTGAGACACCGGCGGCGTGGATGATGCGGGTGACCGGTCCGAGAGCGGCGGCAGCATCGGCGAGGGCGGCCACCGATGCGTGGTCGGAGACGTCAGCAGCCTGGGTGGTCACCTCGTAGCCTTCACCGCGTAGCTGCTCGGCCGTCGCCTCGAGGGCGGTCTCGTTGTAATCGGCGAGGAGCAGGCTGCGGCCGATCGCGGCACGCCGGCCGATCGCGACGCCGATGCTTCCGGTGCCGATGAGGACAGCGACTTCTGAGGACATGTTCGGTTCCTTCGGTGGAGCGATACGGGTGGACGGGTCCGCGGCAGGTGACTGCTGTGGTGTACGCGGTCAGTCGATCGCAGACGGGTCGATGAGGGGGGTTTCGAGCTGCTGAGCCGGAGTGGCCCAGCTGGCCAGGATCTTCAGGGCTTCAAGCGATCGAGAGTCGGGCTCGGCGGTGTAGAGAAGGAGGTGTTGGTCCGGGTCGGTGCCCAATGCTGAGGTCTCGAACGGCAGCCCGAGATCCCCGACCAGGGGATGGTGGATGCGCTTGTGACCGGTGACGTAGCTGCGGACGTCATGGGAGGCCCATCGGATGCGAAAGTCCTCGCTGCGGGTCGCCAGCTCGCCGACCAGGTCGGTCAGCCGGCGGTCGTACGGGTCGCGGCCCGCCGAGGCGCGGAGCAGGGCGACCGCGTCATCGGCGTTGGTGCCCCAGTCGCGCCAGAAGTCGCTCGCCTGCGGATCGAGGAAGAGGAATCGGGCCTGGTTCGCTGGTCGGGCAGGGTCGGCGAAGATCGGAGCGTAGAGGGCTTCGCCGAGCTTGTTCGCCGCCAAGATGTCGAGTCGGCTGTCGACGACGAGCGCCGGCGTCAAGATCATCGAGTCGAGGATCCGCTGCACGGTCGGTCGGACCCGTCGGGATGTCGGCGGCCGCCGCGGAGCCGGTCGGATGCTGCCCGCAGCGCGTACCAGGTTGATCAGATGCGCCCGCTCCGCCTCGTCGAGCTGCAGAGCGTGTGCGATCCCGTCGAGCACGCTCTCGGAGACACCGGTGACGGTGCCCCGTTCGATCCGGGTGTAGTACTCCGCACTGACACCGGCGAGGGTCGCCACCTCCTCGCGCCGCAGACCTTTGACCCGGCGGCTGCTGCCGAAGACGCGCAACCCCGCCTGCTCGGGAGTGATGCGGGCCCGGCGGCTGACCAGGAACTCCCGGATCTCCGCGCGCAGCTCGTGGTTGGTGGCCATGACCACGAATTTAGGCCCGGCGATCTCCAGGTGGGAGTCCCTCTGAGGACCCCTCTGCCAGCGCTCCCTTCGACAGGGACTCCCCGGGTCACAGTGGGTGCAGGGTGTAGGGCTCGCCCGGGGCGAGCAGGATGATCCGGTCGGCGTTGGCGACCCGGTCGGTCAGCGAGGCCGGGTCGGCGTTGAAGGGCGGGAAGTCGGGGGCGTCGACGCAACCCCAGTGCTGCAGCAGCAGCGGCGTATCGGGGTAGGCGTTCGCCATGGCGATGGCGTTGTCGAGCCCGAAGTGCCAGTCGCTGTCGGAGAAGTCGAACAGCATCGCGTCCGGGGTCGGCATCTGCAGGTGGTGCTCCGGGATGAGCCTGGAGTCACCCGGTGCCCACACGGTGCCGTCGGGGGTGGTGATCCAGAAGCCACAGCAGTCCTCGGGCTGGAAGATGCGGTCGGCGGTGCCGGGGACGTCGTTCTGCCACGCGTGATCGGCTGGTGTCACCTCGACGTCGATCTGGTTCACGGCGAAGTGGTCGCCGATGTCGTGGCCGGTGGACGGGAAGCCTTCAGCGCGCATGAGGGTGTCGACGTAGCGGGTTGAGTGGAATGCGGCTGTGACCGGCGACAGCTGCCGACAGGTGGGCACGCTGTAGTGGTCGTTGTCGCTGTGGGTGACCAGGACCGCGTCCAGCCGCGGCACGGCCTGAGCTTCGACCGGGAAGTCGATCAGCACCGGCATGTCGAATCCGCCGAGCAGCGGATCGATCATCAGCGTGGTCCCGCGGGAGTTCATCAGAAAGCCGGCCATTCCCAGCCAGCGCAGGACCGTGTCGGTTCGTGACTCGAACGCCTCGGGGCCGAACGGCTGGGTCTGCGGTGCGCGCGCCTGCTGCTTCATGACCGGACGCTACCGACCGCAGCGGCCCGCGTTGTGACCGCCTCGCACAGATGACACCGGCGCAATGCCTCGGAGCTCTGCCGGGTCGCCCGATCGACGCTCTGCCAGGTACTGACAGGCCCTCCCTGCGCGCGCCGGCTGGTTCTAACCTGCATGACAAGATGTCCGCCGCGAGGCCGATCACGTCACCGAGCCACGTTGGCCCGCAGACTTCAGTTCTGTCCGCCTGCGTTCGCCGAGCCGAAACCTAAGGAGCGATTCATGCGCACCGTCAACGCCTATGCAGCCACCTCCGCCACCGAGCCGCTCGTCCCGACCACGATCCAGCGCCGCGACGTCGGCCCGAAGGACGTGTTGATCGAGATCCGCTACGCGGGCATCTGCCACTCCGACATCCACACCGTCCGCGGTGAGTGGGGATCGGTTCCGTACCCGCTCACCGTCGGCCACGAGATCGTCGGATCGGTCGCCGAGATCGGGCCCGACGTCACCAAGCATGCCGTCGGCGACCGCGTCGGTGTCGGCTGCATGGTCAATTCGTGCCGCGAGTGCGTCAACTGCCTGGACGGCGAGGAGCAGTACTGCCTCAACGGCAACGTCGGCACCTACGCCGCCACCGACCGCGACGGCACCATCACCCAGGGCGGCTACTCCACCCATGTCGTGGTCGACGAGGACTTCGTGCTGAAGGTCCCGGAATCGATCCCGTACGAGGCGGCCGCCCCGCTGCTCTGCGCCGGCATCACGACCTACTCACCGCTGGCGCACTGGAAGGTCGGCCCGGGGTCCAAGGTTGCGGTCGTCGGTCTCGGCGGTCTGGGTCACATGGGGGTCAAGATCGCGCACGCGCTGGGAGCCGAGGTCACCGTGCTCTCCCAGACGCTGGACAAGAAGGACGACGGCACCCGGCTCGGCGCCGACCACTACTACGCCACCCGGGACGAGGCGACGTTCCTGCAGCTCGCCAACCGATTCGACCTGATCCTCAACACCGTCAGCGCACCGATCGATCTCGACGCGTATCTGTCGCTGCTCGCCCGGAACGGCACGATGGTCAACGTCGGTGCCCCGCCGGAGCCGCTCCCGATCACCGTGTTCACTCTCTTCGACAACCGGCGCTCCTTCGCCGGCTCCGGGATCGGCGGCATCCGCGAAACCCAGGAGATGCTCGACTTCTGCGCCGAGCACGGCATCGCCAGCGACGTCGAGCTGATCGCCGCCGACCAGATCAACGAGGCGTACGAGCGCGTCCTGAGATCCGACGTGCGGTACCGCTTCGTCATCGACGCCACCACCATCGGCTGAGAGGCCACCGCCTCAGCCACCACACCGATCGCACCGAGCAGTTCGTCGAGGCGCAGGGGGCGGCACGAATCGCCGGCTCGCGCACCGGTCGCCGAGATCGCTGGCCCTTGGTCGGCGTCACGAGTCGAGCAACTGGCCGCACATCCCGTGGAACAGGAAGTCGGCGTACCCCGGTAGCGTCCAGCCGCGCTCGAGCACCAGCAGCTGGTAGAGCTCGGGGGAGGCGTAGGTCCACAGGACGTCCCGGATCTGTTCGACGTCGAGGTCCGGCCGCAGGCCGGCGTGGCCGATGAGCCGTCCGGCGTTGTGGGTCATCCGCTCGAGTCGCTGCGCCGTCTGCTTTTCCAGCAGCTCTGCGAGCGCGGGATCGTTCGCCGCTGCGGACCGCACCAGCAACATGATGGGAGCGACCCGGGGCATGACCTCGGCTGCGAGCGTCGCCCACTCGCGAATCACCGCCGCAGCGCGCAGGTTGGCGGCCGACACGGCGTCGGACCGGGTCTCGGCGGGCACGGGTCCGACTCCCTGGAGACCGCGTCGCTGGATCTCCCGGACCAGACCGGTCTTGCCACCGAACGTCTTGTAGATCAACTCGGTGGACACGTCCGCGGCCCCGGCGATGGCCGACATCGTCGTCTCGGCGTATCCGTGTCGCAAGAGCAGGCTCTCCGCCACGTCGAGCACCCGCTCGCGGGTCCGGGCGGCTGCTCGCCGTCGGCGGGTTGCGTCATACCGACGAGGCTTGACGGGTGGGCCGATCGGTGCCACGGTGTCCATATTCATTACAAGTCATTGTACGCAATTGGAGTTCGGGCGACATGGACCTGGTCGAGAGCGCAGCCGACATGCTTCGCCGGCTGGAGCGGGCGACCGACAGCCACGACCTCGAGGCGCTCGTGGACTGCTTCGCGGTCAGCTACCTCAACGAGACGCCCCTGCATCCGGCCCGGGGTTTCCGGGGCCGCGATCAGGTGCGCCGCAACTGGACCGAGATCTTCGAGGGTGTACCGGACCTGCGCGCCACGGTGCTGCGATCGGCGGTCGACGGGGGCACCGTCTGGAGTGAGTGGGAGCTGTCGGGAACCCGACGCGACGGCGCCGAGCATCTGATGCGGGGTGTCATCATCTTCGACGTCGACGACGGTCGGGCCACCGCCGCCAGGTTCTACCTCGAGTCGGTGGACGGCAGCACCGATGACGTCGATGCCGCCGTGCGCGCCACGGTCGGTTCCGCGCCATGATCTTGGTGGCCGGCGGCACCGGGCGTCTCGGTACCGAGCTAGTCCACCGGCTGACGAGGCGTGGCGAGCCGGTCCGGGTCCTCACCCGCGACCCCGCCCGAGCCGCTCATCTGTCCGGGGTCGAGGTCGTCGTCGGGGATGTGCGGCGGCCGGCCGATCTCGTCCCGGCCGTCCGGGACGTGACCGTCGTCGTCTCCGCCGTGCACGGCTTTCTCGGCCGGGGCGGCGTCACCCCCGCCGACGTCGATCGGGACGGCAACGCGAACCTCGTCACCGCGGCGAGCACGGTGGGTGCCCGCTATGTGCTGATGTCGGTCATCGGTGCGTCGTCGACTCACCCGATGGAGCTGTTCCGGATGAAGGCCGCAGCCGAAGATCTGGTCCGACGCAGCGACCTGTCCTGGACCATCGTCCGGGCCGGCGCCTTCCTCGAGCTCTACCAGGACCTGCTGCGCCGTGGTGCCGGGAGGTCGGGGCGGCCGCTGGTCTTCGGTCGTGGGGAGAACCCGATCCGGTTCGCGTCCGTGCCTCAGGTCGCCGCGGCGATCGACACGGTGCTCGCCGAGCCGGGCGGACCCGGCACCGTCATCAACATCGACGGCCCCACGCTGACGTTCAACGAGCTGGCCGCATCGCTCGAGCCCGATCTCGGCCCCGGCGCCCGGCGCCCGCGCCACATCCCTCCTGCGGTGCTGCGCTGCCTGGCCGCCGCCCGCTCCACCCTGCCCGGCCGGCAGGCCGGCGCCGCGCTGATCATGGACAACTACGACCTCGAGACAGGCAGAGTCGCCCGCCGAGCTGCCGTCGAGCAGGAGTGACCGACTCCGTACCGCGCGTACCCGCCGGCCGACGCCAGGTGGATGGCACCGGTGGCACACCGATGGCACGCCCTTCAGGTACGTGCCATCGCGCAAGGAGAAGTCATGAACGCTGTTCGATCCATCGCCGGTATCGGAATCGGCCTGGCTGTCGCGATCTCAGGTGTCTTGCTGCCGTCGACCGCCGCCTCGGCCGGTGGTCCGTTGCCCCCCGCCCCGCCGGCACCACCGCCGCCGGTCATCCTCGACACCAGGGCCATTGCCGTCTTGGACTGGAGCGTGCCGTCACGCTTCGACGCGAGCTGGGCTGCCTGGAACTCCGCCACCGGCACCTACGACAAGGCTTTCGTCACCGCCGCGAACGGCTGGTCGGTCAGTCTGAACGGATGCGCGTCGACCTCGCTGTACAAGATCATGAAGTACTCGTTCACCATCCAGCGGGTCGGCGGCGGTTACTCCTGGAGCGGGGACTCCGCGACGTGTGAACGCACCGTCACGAACCTTCCGGCGCAAGGGTCCTATCGAGCGAGCCTCACTCTCCACACCCACGGGGTCCTGGACGGCGTCAGCAGGCCGACGACGACCGACGTGACCATCCGTGACTACCTGATCGTGTCGATCGGCGACTCACTCGCCTCCGGCGAAGGCGCTCCGGACCAGCAGGGCGACTACGACGTCGACGTCGACTGGGACGGAGACATCTCCGCAACGGTCGTCGACCCGGTCGTCTGGCGGGATCGACGATGCCACCGCTCGGCCCAGAGCGGGCCGGCAATGGCGGCCCGCCGCTACGAACACGACGACCCCAAGACGTCCGTGACCTTCCTCAGCGTCGCCTGCTCCGGTGCCAAGATCCAGCACCTCTACGACTGGCTGTACGACGGCATCGAATCCGGCTCCACCCAACTCCGTAGCCAGATCGATGTCATCGCCGACCTCGTCGGTAGCCCGAGCGGACGCCGGATCGACTCCCTCCTGATCACGGCCGGGGCCAACAACCTCGGCTTCGGCAAGATCATCGACGCCTGCGCCACCAAGTTCTACGTCGGGGCCGACGACGACGAGTGCGTGATCTCCACCGGCGTCGAGGACAAGTTGGCGACGGTGCCCGGTCAATACGATCGACTCGCCGCCGCCCTGCATGCGAAGCTGCCCAATGTCGCCCGCACGTTCATCAACACCTACCCGGCCAACGTCTTCTCCGGTGGAGGGTGCGGGTTCATCAACGTGAGGTGGATCGGGATCGACCCCGACGAGGGCGCCGCCATCCGTACCTGGGGCGGCAAGCTGAACGCCGAGGTGCGGAATGCCGCCGCCCGCAACCACTGGACCGTGGTGCCGGATCTCACCACCGCCTTCGCCGGCCACGCCTACTGTCCTCGCGTCGGCTCGTACTTCCAGAGCCTCGAGGGATCGTGGCAACGCCAGGGCAACGAGGACGGCACCGCACACCCCAACTACAACGGCCACCGAGTGTTCGGCAGCTTGATCCGCCAAGCCCTCGGTGTCCGGCCCTGATGTCCGACCGCACCGCGCGCCTCGCGTCAGGTCGAGGCGACCGGTGTCCGCCAGCGCACGGGATGGTGTCGATCCGGGGTGTAGCAGCAGGTCGAGCCGGTGGTGAGGCAGCTGGCGATGTGCTCGCCGATACCCGGCTCGGCCGCGCTGATCTCGCTGACGGTCCGAACCAGAGCCTTGCGGACGGCGGTGCGGGCTCGTTCGCCGGCGTCGGCGAAACTCCGGGGCCTGCCGCTCAGGCCGGTGGCGTGTCGGAGCTCGTCGATCACCATGTCCCGCTCGCTCCTCAAGGTGTCGGCGTCGGCGCCATCGAAGGACAGGTCGTCGGTCTCGGCTTCGGCGATGGCCGCGTCCAGGGCGCTGAGCCGGCGACGGTATTCCTGCTTGGCCCGTTCGTCCAGAACCACCTGCTCGGAGCTTCCGTTCCCCGTCGGCCCGGGTCCGGCGGCGAGCTCGAAGGCGGTGATCGGGCGGCCGGGATTTGTGAGCAGCTGGACGAGATACCGCATCCCCAACCGATCCGCGACCTCCGCCCGCTGCCCGGCCAGACGCAGCGTCCACTGGGAACCGTGACGATCGATCACGCCGATCTGGTCGCTGAACTCGTCTCGGCGCCGACTCCACGCGTCGGCAAGGATCAACATGTCGATAGCTGTTGCTTCCTCGCAGGCTGCGGTCAGGAGGGCAACGGCGAGCTGGCGATCCGCAGCCGAGGAGGCGTCTCTGCGCAGATGCGCCTCGGCCAGGTCCGCGGTGGCGATCGCGGTCAGCGGCCGGTTGCCGTAGCTGCGGTTCGCTCGGACCGCTTCCGACAGATGGCGGATCCCGTCGTCGTGCTGACCCATGGTGGATGCGGCCAGACCCAGCGGTCGGTGCACCGAGCCCAGACAGGCCACCGCGAGTGACGGCATGATCGGCAGGTCGGCGAACGGCGCCAGCAGCGCGTACGCGCGTCGACAGATGTCGATCTCGTGCAGCAGGTGCGCTGCTTCCACGACCTCGTTCATGCCGACCAGCCAGGTGCTGGAGTCGGGCAGCTGTTCGAGTCCCACGTCGAGCAGTGCGGTCAGGAGGGATCTGGCTCGATCGTGTTCGCCGGTTCGGGCCATCAGGTGCGCGGCCGATGCGCTGAGGGCGAACTCGGCGGGATTGAGGGAAGAGGACGCAATCAAGCCGAACAGCTGAGGCGCCACCTCCGCTTCACGTCCCTGGCACCAGCGGATGGTGCTCAGCTGGGCCGTCAGATAGGCGGCTGCGTCTGGATCACCGACCTCGATGCCCAACTGGTAACAGGCGTGAGCCGCTTCTTCGGCCGCATCGAGTCGGCCCGCGCGGAACAACAGCATCACCCCCATCGCGTCGGCCGTGTGCAAGATGCTGAGACAACCCAGGGCATCGGCCCGCTCTCTCAACTCGGCCAGCGATGACACGGCGCGCCGGTCGCCGAGGTGGAACAGGTCGACGGTGCGCCAGCACAATCCGAACAGTGCGAGCAGACCTTCACCGGCCGGGGCGGCAACGGCGATCAGCTCTTCGGCCAGCGGAAGCCGTTGCCTGGTGGCAGCGGCGGTCAACAGGGCGTGATGGGCCAGCGACAGCGCTTCGGCCAGCGCCGTTCCGTCACCGAGCCGCCGTGCGGCTGCGAGCCCGTCGAACACGGGGGCCGCTGGTCCGCCGCGATAGAACTCCTCGGCGGCGAGCCGCATCGTGAGGCGTTGGCGGAGTACCTGTTCGTCCTCCGGCAGCTCGGACAGGGCCTGACGTTGCAGACCGGTCACGCGGTCCCATTCGATCAGCGTGCGGTGTTCGTTGACCCACACGCCGCCCAGACCCAACGCTGCCCGGGCCAACGTGACCGGGTCGTTCTCGGAGACGGCCGCCGTCACGGCCTCGTCGAACCGGGTCCGAGCCTCGGCCAATCTGCCGCACCGCAGCACGGCTTCGGCCCGGGAGGTCAGCAGTGCCGCGAAGGGCTCACCGTCGAGTCCACCGTGGACGGCGACGGCATTGTCGAGCAGCGCAACGGCTTCCTCGTACGCGTACGCGCGGACCATCGCGTCGGCCGCCAGTCGGCAGGCACCCACGGCGATACGGGCGTCGGCGGCAGAGCGAGGAGCGGCCTGCAACGCGTGATAGGCGTACTCACCCATCAGGTCCCGGCCGTGCAGATCGGACGATCGGCGGCTCGACGGGCTGACTCTGAGCGCCAGCTCGGCGGCTGCACGGGCATGGCACGTCATCCGGTCGTCGGGGCCCAGACGTTCGGCGAAGGACTCGCGGATCAACTCGTGCCCGTACGCGAAGTGTCGCGAGTCGCCCGATGGGTGGATCGCCAACCCGACCTGCACGCCGCGACGCACTGCCTCCTCGAATGCTCCCGCCGACACGCCCGCCACCTTCGCCGCCCGGTCGATCGCCAGCCGCGGCCCCGCGACAGCCGCCCGGCACAGTGTGGTCCGGGCCGGTTCGGCGAGGTCGTCGATGGCCGCACCGATCGCCGCCGTCACGCTCTGAGCGCCCTTGGGCGTGAGTACGTGGTCGTCGGAGGAGAGGAGTCGCTGGAGATGCAGCGGGTGCCCGCCGGTCAGTCGGACGACGAGCTCCAGCAGCTCGTCGTCGGGGGCGGCCACCCCCCGAGCCCGCAACAGGTCTGCGGTCTCCGCTGTGCCGAAGGGCCGGAGGCGAATCAGAGTGGTCTCACTGTCCAGCTCGACCGCATCACCTGTTCGACTTGCGAGGAGCAGGACGAGCGGGAGCGCGGCCACGTTCCGGGCGATAAAACGGCACAGGAGCAGCGCACCCGGATCCGCCGACTGCGCATCGTCGATGATGATCAAGGTCGGACGTCGGCGACACAGCTCGGTCAGAGCCCGCACGACGGCGGCGAATCGGGCGAATCGTTCCGGATCGACGTCAGCCCCCCCGATGTCGTCGGCCAGGAGTCGACCCAGCTCATCGCCGCCCAGATCCTCGAGGATCTGACGCCAGGGCCACAGCGGGGGAGCGCCGCCCAGCAGCCAGCAGGCACCCCAGGCCACTCGCATGCCGTCACGGCGGGCCCTGGCCACGATCTCGCTACCGAAGGTGGTCTTCCCGATGCCGGCCGGGCCGCTGACGACAATGACACTGCCCGCGCCCGACCGCGCCGTCGCGAGCTTCTCATCGATCAGCTCCAGCTCTTGCGACCGGCCCGTGAAACCTTGGGTGACGGGCAGCCGGCTCATGGCCTGAGTCTGCCAGCGTTCATTCCTGCGCTCCATCACCGACGAGATCAGGTACGAGATCACGGAGCTCTCCGGCCAGGAGTGCGTCGGCCTCTACGCCCCCACGGCCAAGCAGCTCGCGGCGAAGCAGAGGCGGGAAGAGGAGGAAGTCTTCCCGCAGGTCTGACGTCACCCGCGTGCTTGCTGCCCTGATCCCCAGCTGCCGTCTCCGAAGGATCCGCGACCTGCTGATGTGGCACAAACCCTGATCGGCGGCGTCCTCGGTGCTGGCGAGCCGACGTTCGGGAGGCCGAGAGGCAAATCGGGCCCGCTGATGGCACGGGCATGGCACGCCTCTCGGATAACAGCCTCAGGAGGACACCATGAATCGCTCGCTGGCACTAGCCACCGCCGTCGCCGGCCTCGCCGGCCTGGCGCCCGGATCGATCCCACCCGCAGCTGCAGCCGCGGCGACATGTCAGCTGTACGCCGAGCAGCCCTACTACAACTCGAGCATCGTCGCCATCGCCAGCTGGTCCGGATGTCCCGCCGGCGCGCGCTTCACCGTCGTACTCCGCGAAGACCGCCGGTGGTGGGCAGACCGAACGATTCGGTCGGGTAGTGGCTCCGGCGGCTACGGAGCGAAGACCCTGACCTACCCCTGCGGGACCGACTTCGACCCGATCAAGGTCTTCGTCGAGATCCGGTACGGCGACCGCAAGGTCCAATCCCCGCGGGCGATCCTGCCCTGTGCCTGACGGAGCGGGAACACCACCAGGATCGGGCCACTCACGCGAGGAGCGCAGACCATGAGAACGACGCACGAGGGACGGATCGCGCGGATCGCACTCGTCGGTGTGATCGGCATCGGGCTGGTGATCACTCCGGCCGGTCGACCGCACGCATTCACGATCGAGCACCACGAGGGCGCGACGGGCGTCCTGAGCAGTTTCCTCCGCGAGGGTGTCTTCAACGACATCGAGGACGAGCACGAGGACTGGGCCGACCTCGACCTCAGCCCCCGGCCGCAGATCCCGTGGATCCATTCCGACGACTGCGCCTTCGGCGAGACCGCCGCGCAGATCAACGCATTCCAATCCCGTGCGGTCGAGACGTTGACGCCGGGTTCGCAGCTCGATCCGTGGTCCGCAGCGGACCAGTTCGGCCGGTCTCTGCATCCGATCCAGGACTTCTACTCACATTCCAACTGGGTGGAGCTCGGGTACCCGGCAGGCACGACCGCGACCGCTCGGGACCTGGTCGACTTCGGAACCCGGCTCGCAGGCAGCAACGGTCTCGGCCCCTGGGCGACGCCCGGTCCGCTGGGGGTCGTCCGCGGCGACATCCGCAGCGCCGATTTCGTGACCTCTCAACTGGTCCAGTCCGATGCCGGGTTCCTGGTCGTGCGGGACGTCAACGGTGACCACGAGATCAACGCCGCGGACGCCGCTGTGGCCGACTTTCCCGCGACCTGGCGAGTCGGGCTCCTGCCGCACCCCACCCAGTCCGGGAAGGCGGGCTTCGTGCCTGGCGCCGACATCAACGGCGACGGCCAGTTCACGGCACTGGGCACCTCCGGTCCGGTACCGGTACCGGTCCTGCGGAAGGGCGGCGATGTGCGGCTGCTGATCAGCGCCGTCGGCGCCCGGCCGGCCGACTCGGTGTTCAAGAACCAATGCGACCCCTACGAACGAGACTCCGCCGGGAAACGCCGAGCGCCATTGAGGATCAACTCGTGTACGAACCCCTACCTGTTCCCCGATCATTACTCCTGCATCGCCTATCACGGTTCACGGTTCGCACTGACCCATGACGGGTCGGCCGATTCCGAGCTACGCAAGGACACCTCCGCTGATGCACCGACGAGGTTCCCGAAAGCTCGCGCTCTTGCGAGGCTGCAGACCTCGTACGAGTGGTGCCGGATGATCAACCGTGCTGGCCTGACCCGCGGCGGAGCTGACGGCGTGCTGCTCGCCCTCTGGGTCAAGGAAGGCGCGTCACCGCATCCGGCGAACACGCCCTGCGCTCGAGTCGCCGCCAAGAACCCGGTGGGTGTACGCGTCACCATCGATCGGGTGAACATCCTCGACGACAAGGACGACGATGACGACGAACCCGGCGAGATCAACCTCTCGCTGGCGGCGTACGACCCTCCGTCGAGCTTCCATCAGTCGGCGAAGTCGAAGGTCGGCCCGCTGTACGCATCCGACAACGGCGATCTCAGCTCGACCTTGAGCGGCAGCAAGGTGCCCGCCTCGCTGCGAATCTGCCCAGGGTCGACCGGGCGCTTCCGGGTCGCACTCCACGGTTGGGATGACGACGAGGGCCTCGACTTCGGGGCCGAACCGGCCGCGAACGGTGACTACAACCAACACAACGGCAACCCGGACGACGTACTCAACGGTTTCACGGCCGAGCACACCCTCGCCGGTGTCCCCGGCACGGGCAGTCTCAGCGTGACGAGAACATCGAAGGACATGTCGGTGACCTATCGCTTGACCAGGACAACCGGCTGCCCGTAGATCAGCGTGTTCTGCGAACGGATGGCGCCCGGCGCAGCAGCGTTGATCGAGATCCCGGACGCCGTGAGCGTGCCACCGATCGGTGGTCCCGAACTTGCCGTTTCGGATCCCCGAGGTCGGTGGAGTCGGGTTCTCGGCTCGGTGACCGTGGCAGTGGTGTCGGCGGGCTCCTTGACGGTCAGCGGTTGTTGGTCCTGGCTTTCATTCCTTTGAAGTCCCTCGGACGGCGGCCGCCTCGCAGGGCACCGTGCTCACTCCACCGTCACTGATGAGGCCAGGGCCTGCCCGTGGGAGACGAGGAAGATGTCGAGCCGCCCACCCTGGGAGTCAGGCGGAAAGGCGTTCAGGTTGCCGACCTTGACCAACGACGACTGGTTGCTCACCTGCAGGTTGGCACGCACCAGCGACCAGGACTGTCCGGCCGCCCACGGCATCGGCAGCGCATCGGCGCTGTTCTGACCCAGGTTGACCAGTTGCACGCCGACCAGCGGGTACGTGTCGTCGGTGCCGGCTTGATACAGAGCGGGTTGACTGCCCGCCGACGCGATGATGCAGCTCCCCCCGCTGCTGAAGTCGGTGCAGCCGTTGAGGGAGAACCCGCTGGTGGCATCACCGATTCCCTCGATCCGGACCGCCTCGGCGTTGACCAGCATCTTGGCCGAGTTGCCGGTCGTCGGTGCACCGAGACCGACCTTGCCGGTGATCGGCGTCTGGGCGTAGTTGGTCGTCGTCAGGTAGTCGTAGGCCACGCCGCCACCGACCGGGCGACCGCGCTGCGGCCCGCCGACGTTGTTGGGGTAGGCGCCCGCGTTCGGCTGCGCCCCGGTGAAGTCCTCGCCCGCCTGGTACAGATTCGTGATCAGGTTGTTCCCGGAATCGCGGTAGTACACCGAGTCGTAGGCGGCCGACGTCGCGGGCACGATGTTGCCGTTCGTGTCGGTGATCACCACCTGGATCTGAGCCTGGTCCACGCCTCCCGGGACGACGTTGGCCACGCTCGAGGTGGTCTTGGTGGCCGTCAGCTGCAGGCTCTGGATCGGGGTGCTCGGGGCGGTCGGGGTCGGCAACGATGACAACACCACCGGGGCGGAGGGCAGTCCTCCGGAGAGCACCCGGAGCCTGCCGTACGCGGGGCTCCCGGTTGGGTTCTCCCACCAGAACGAGGCGCCACTCAACGTGACCGTCGTCCCCGACCGGGTCACCGGCCCGACCGGCATCAGGGCCCCCAGCGACGTCCAGGTTTGACCGTCGGTGCTGCCCTGGACCTGGAGCGGCGGCAGCACCACCTGCACCTGCGGCTGGGATGCGTTCGCCGCGGCCCCGGGCACCGTCCACGCCGTCGGCCCGACGTCGACCCGGTACACCGACGCCCGACCCCGGACGTTCGTGGTGATCTGGCGAGCGTTCTGGATGGTCGGCGCGGCCTGCGGCGTCGGCGCGGCCGGGCCTCCGATCGTCACCGTCCAGTGCCCTACCGCGGCGCCCTTCGCGTCTCGAGTGGCCGATACCGTGGTCGATCCGCCGACCTGATCCGTGGTGTCGATGGTCAAGCCAGTGGGTTGCAGCTGGAGGTTGACGATGCGGGCGTCGGCCGGTCGGTTCACGGGTGTGACGACGAGGTACGCGCGCCAGGCGGCGGTTTCGTCACCGGATCCGCAGCCGCCGTCGATCCCGGCGGTCAGACCACCGAAGGTGTACGTGCCGGAGGACTGTCCGGCCTTGACCAGCACGGTGCCACCGGGCCACGCGGGTGACGTGCTGAACGCCGGGCCGAACCAGCAGCCGGATCCGGTCGCCGAGCTGACCTGCAGCGTCACGTCGACGTCCTCCACGCCGGTGTTCTCCAGCGTGATCTGGCCGGTCTTGTAGCCCGGGAACCAGGACCGCCAGGCGTCGGTGGCCAACTGGGTCGTCGAACCGTTCGGCGGTGCCGGCGACTGGAGCGGCATCGCGGCCAGGCTGTTGCTCGACTCGTTGTACCTGAGCAGGCTGCCGGAACCGGAATCGCTGTAGACGGCGAAGTCGTCGCCACCAGTCGTCCCGTCGATCCGGGGAATCGCTTCGACTGTCACCACGCCGTTGCCCGGCACCGACAGCGAGGTCAGTGCCTGGCCACCGTTGGCGCCGTCCCAGAGGTACAGGCCGGCCGGACGACTGCCGTCCACTCCGCCGCTCGAACCGAAGGCGACCAGCAGTGATCCGTTGGCGCGGTGTCCGAAGGCCACCGACATCGGCGAGTTCCAGAGCTGATCGAACCCCACGAAGTCCACCAACTTGGAGTTCGCGATGGCTCCGGACCGGTTGATGTTGAGCAGGAAGGCCTCGTTCCCGTAGGACATCACCCCCAGGGCGAGGATCCCGGTGCCGGCCGGATCCCACGCGGCGGAGATGACCGGGGTTTGCGCCGTCTGGGGGGTTGACATGCCTTGGTAGATGGCAGTCTGGTTCAGATCGGCATCCAGGATCAGGAGTCCGGTGTCGGTCAAGCCGACGGCCAGGTAGGGAACCCCGGCTGAGAAACCTCCCGCCAGGGCTGTGGTTCCGACGATCCTGCTGCCTTGATCACCGTAGTAGTCGTTGGTCAGGGCCTTCACGTTCGCTGCGGGCAGGCACGAGGAACTCGCACAGGAGAGATCGAGCGGAGCCTTGTAGATCAAGTTCTCGTAGTCGGGGTAGCCAGTCACTCCCAACGTCGTGTTCTTGGTTCCGGTGATGTAGAGGAATCCGTCGAGAACCACGAGGTAGATGGCGTTGTAGCCATGTGCCGAGGCTCTCGCGGACAGGCAGCCTCCGCATGACCAGTCCCCTTCGTTGGAGAAGTAGTCGTACATCTGCTGGCTGGACTGCTCCGTCCCCACCGACTGGGGCGGCGCCGCCAGATCGAGGGCCGTCCCGTCGCCCAGCGGTTCCCCACCGTAGGCCGGCGCGTCATAGAGCTGCAGCATGCCGTTCTCCGCCACCAGGCGCTGTTCGTATCCCCTGTTCAAGAAGTCGTAGGTGACCTCGCCCCGCGCTGCCGCCGGCATCGCGCCCGAGTTGTCGATCGGCAGGGCCGCCGCCGCACGGCCCGACGACTTCGGCGGTCGGGGTTTCGCATCGCTCGGTCCGACCAGCGCGCCCGACAGGATCAGCGCCGCCGCGAGCATCCACACGAGCAGCGCGGGACGTCTGGTTGCACGGCCCCGCGCAGACGGAGTGGATCCGCCGACCTGTACCGAGGACGTCAATGCAGCGGTCATGCCGCCTCCTGCTCACCGCTTCGGAGTCGCCCCCACTTTGTGGGCTGGTTGGAAGGTAGACCTTCCAACCAGCTCTCGTCAGCACCGGTGTTGCTCAGAAGGTGCTCTGAAGATGCTGCAGTGGTGCTCCCGCTCGGTGCCTTGGCGGTTGGGGAAGTCGCGAGCAGTCTGAATCCAGAGCGGGATCCTGGATCGGCTGCACTCATTGGTCCGGCACCGGGACGGTCGAGGTCAAGGTCTGGCCGTGGGAGACGACGGTGATGTCGATCAGCCCGCCGTGGGAGGCGTCGGCGGGCGGATAGTCGTACAGATTCTCGACGCTGAGCGACGTCGACTGGTTGCTCACATTGATGTCGGCGTCCGTCAGTTGCCATGATTGTGCGCCGGTCCAGGGCATCGGCAGGGATTCGACGCTGTTCTGGCCCTTGTTGACCAGTTGCACGCCGACCAGAGGGGAACCGGCTTGATACAGAGCGGGTTGACTGCCCGCCGCCGATGCGATGATGCAGCTCCCGCCGCTGCTGAAGTCGGTGCAGCCGTTGAGGGAGAATCCGCTGGCATCACCGATTCCCTCGATCCGGACCGCTTGGGCGTTGACCAGCATCGGGGCGGAGTTCGCGCTCAACGGTGCACCGAGACCGACCCGACCGGTGATCGGCGCCTGGGCGTAGTTGGTCGTCGTCAGGTAGTCATAAGCCAGACCACCACCGACCGGGCGACCGCGCCGCGGCGCGGAGCCGATGTTGGGGTAGGCGCCGGCGTTCGGCTGCGCCCCGACATAAGACGGCTCGCCCGGCTGGTACAGATTGGTGATCAGGTTGTTCCCGGAATCGCGGTAGTACACCGAGTCGTAGGCGGCCGCCGTGGCGGGCACGATGCCGTTGCTGTCGCTGATCACCACCTGGATCTGAGCCTGGTCCACGCCACCCGGGACGACGTTCGCCACGCTCGAGGTGGTCTTGGTGGCCGTCAACCGCAGACTCTGGATCGGGGTGCTCGGAGCGGCCGGGGTCGGCAGCGACGACAACACCACCGGCGCGGAGGGCAGGCCTCCGGACAGCACCCGGAGACTGCTGTACACGGGGCTGCCGGTGGGGTTCTCCCACCAGAACGAGGCGCCGCTCAAGGTGACGGTCGTCCCCGACCGGCTCACCGGCCCGATCGGCATCAGCTGCCCCAGCGACGTCCAGGTCTGACCGTCGGTGCTGCCCTGGACCTGCAGCGGTGGGAGGACCACCTGCACCTGCGGATGAGGCGCGTTCGCCGCGGCCCCGGGCACCGTCCACGCCGTCGGCCCGACGTCGACCCGGTACACCGACGCCCGACCCCGAACGTTCGTGGTGATCTGGCGGGCGTTCTGGATCGTCGGTGCCGCCTGCGGGGTTGGCGCGGCCGGACCACCGATAGCCACCGTCCAATGCCCCACGGCTCCCGTCCACCCGTCCTTGGCGGCAGCGATCGTCGGGCTGCCACCGGCCTGATCCGCGGTGTTGATGGTCAGTCCGGTCTGCTGCAGCTGCAGGTTGACGAGGCGGGTGTCCGCGGGACGATTCGCCGGCGTGACGGTCAGATACGCCCTCCACTGACCGGGTGGCCCGCCCCCACCGCAGCCGCCGTCGGGTCCGGCCGTCAGTCCTCCGAAGGTGTACGCCGCCGAGGATTGTCCGGCCTTGACCAGCACCGTGCCACCGGGCCAGGCCGGTGACGTGGTGAAGGAAGGGCCGTACCAGCAGCCGGATCCGGTCGCGGAGCTGACCTGCAGACCGACGTTGACGTCGTCCACGCCGGTGTTCTTGAACGTGACCTGGCCGGTCTTGTAGCCCGGGAACCACGATCGCCAGGCGTCGGTGGCCAACTGGGTCGTCGTACCGTTCGGCGGTGCCGGCGACTGGAGCGGCATCGGAGCCAAGCTGTTGCTCGACTCGTTGTACCTGAGCGAACTGCCGAAACCGGAATCGCTGTACACGGCGAAGTCGTCGCCACCGGACGTGCCGTCGATCCGGGGGATCGGCTGCACGGTGACGACGCCGTTCCCCGGCACCGACAGCGAGGTCAGTTCCTGGCCGCCGTTGATCCCGTCCCAGAGGTGGAGACCCGCGGGGTGGCCGCCGTCCACTCCGCCGGACACCCCGAACGCCAGCAGCAGCGATCCGTTGGATCGCCGGCCGAACGCCGCCGACAGCGGTTGGCTGTAGAGCTGATCGAATCCGACCAAGCCCGCCCCCTTGGAGTTGGCGATGGCCCCGGACCCGTTGATGTCGAGTAGGAAGGCCTGCTGCCCGTACGACATCACGCCGAGGGCCAGGCTGCCGGTGCCCGCTGGATCCCAGGCCACCGAAACGACCGGGGTCTGCGCCGGTTCCGCCGTCGTCATTCCGGTGTAGTTCGCCGTCTGGTTCAGGTTGGTGTCGTAGATGAAGCCCCCGTAGTCGGTGAGCCCGACCGCCAGATAAGGCTTGCCGCCGGAGAACCCACCGGCCAGCGAAGTCGTCCCGATGATGCGCTGGTTGTTGTCGTAGTTCGCCGGTAGATCCGCGACCTTCCCCTGCTCGCGGGCGCAGGACTCGCTGGCGCATTCCAAGGCCAGCGGAACCTTGTACACAATGTTGCGATAGTTGTCCGGATTGCCGGCTCCCGTGATGTAGCTGCCTTTGGTACCTGAGATGTACAGCCATCCGTCGAGCACCTCGAGGTAGATCGAATTGAACCCGTGGTCCTCGGCTCGTTGCTGGAGGCAGCCGCCACAGGACAGATCGGTGTCGTTGCTGTACCCGTCGTACATGTAGACCTGGTTGTCACCTCCGCCGGGCGCGGCGATGTTGACGTCCATCGGCGGAGGCGCCAGATCGAGCGTGACCGTCTTCTTGATCGATCCGCCGAAGGCGGGTGCGTCGTAGAGATGCAGCACGCCGTCCTCGGCCACCAGTCTCTGGTCGTAGCCCAGGCCGAGGAAGTCGTACACGACCTCGCCTCGTCCCGCCCGCGGCATCGCGCCGGAGCTGTCCACCGGGAGGGCTGCGGTCGCCTTCGTCCCTGGCTCGGGTGTCCGAGGCTTGGCCTGGGTCTGACCCACGAGGGCACCAGAGAGGACCAGGGCCAGCGCGACGACCCAGATCCAGAGCGCGCGCCGGCCGACGGCGTTCGGCGGGGAGGTGGTTGCAGCGGTCATCGGCACTCCTGCGCAGCGCATCAAGATCACCCGCACGATGTGGGCTGCTGTTGAAACTAGAGCGCCGGCACCGCTTCAGGCAGCACCAAAATCGCTCAGAAAGTGCTGCAAAGGTGCTTGAGCTGCTCGACCGACCGCTGGGGCGTCGCACCGACCGGCTCCGCCGCACGGATTCCATCGAGCATCTTTCGAGCACCTTTCGAGCACCTTCGGAGCAGCGGTGATGATGCGGTGAAGGCGGTTGCCGCTCTAGATTCAATCCGACCGTCGTGCCTCGGTCGAGATCGGCAACCAAAAGGAGACGTGATGTCGTTCCAGCTCAATGAGACGCCGTCGAGCGTCGATCGGCGCCAGCTGCTGCGGGGTGGCGCGCTGCTGGCAGGTGCTGCCGGTGTTGCTGCGGTCGTTCTGACGCCGACCCAGGCTCACGCAGCCGACGGTGACGCCGTCCTCGCTGGTGAGAGCAACGACGCGACCACGACGACGACTCTGCGGGTCGGTGGTGACGCCGGCACCAGTGAGCCTGCGCTCGCCCTGCAGAACGCCGAGGGTCCGAGCATGTACCTGCAGCCGCTGGACTACGAGTTCGCTCCGGAGATGGCGCTCGGTGAGATGGCGAACACCGAACTCGGTCCGATCCTCGGCGTCACCGGCCTGGTCGGGAACACCACGACCTACCTCGCGACCGGCATCGACCTGGCCGATCTGCCGACGCCTTATGCGCTGCCGGAACCGGTCCGGTTGTTCGACTCGCGGAACCCGGCGCGGCGCGCGGTTCTGCAGTCGTCGTCCAATGCGTTCGATGCGGACTTCCGGCTGCGCGCAGGTGCCTGGGTGGACATCGAGGTCGGAGCCGCCGTCGACCAGTTCGACATCCCGGCCGCCTACGTGAACGCCACCGCCACCGGTGCGCCGGCGGGTGGCTACCTCAGCGTCTACCCGCCGAACGACAACTTCCCCGGGACCTCCACGCTGAACTTCGTCGCCAAGCAGACGGTGGCCAACGCGGCCTTCGTGGCCACCGGGCTGGTCAAGGGTCGGTACGCGATCCGGGTCCGGGTGTCCACGCCGACGCACGTGGTGGTGGATCTGACTGGTGTGTCGATCAAGGAACCGGTGCCGGCAGCCGCGGCGGCCGCGCGCTCGACCAAGGCGCGAGCAGCGCTGACGGCGCGGCTGCGTTCGACGTTGTCGAAGCGGCTGCGCTCGACCTTGTCGCGCTGAGCGGGCTTTTCGTCGATGAGCTTCGAGCGGTTGGCTCGGCGGCGGATGCTGCGCCTGATCGTGGCGGCGGCACTGATCGTGTCCGCGTACGTGGTCGCGCCGATCGCGGTACCGGGGATGGCGACCCGGGCCGCGGCGGACCAGCCCGTCTCCGGCGCCTTCACCCTGGGCGGCGGCGTCGGCGGATCGATCGATCCGCGCACCGGCATGTTCTCGGTGTCGATGCCGCTGGTCAACGTGGCCAGCCGCGGCGGGAGCGGCGTCACCATGACCCTCGGCTGGGACCAGGCTCGGGCCGGTTCGAGTGTGGACCGCTACGGCTGGGGTGCCGGCTGGAGTCTCGGGACGACGTTCGTGGATCCCTCGGGCGGCACCACCGTCTATCCCGCCGATGGCGGTGCGTACGCCTTCGACGGCCAGTTCGACTCGCGGCTGGAGAACTACGTCCTCGAGGACCTGGTCTACGCGATCGCTGACGGCACGTTGCCGGCGGTGGCCGGGGTCCATCCCGCGCTCGACTACGCCTCGACGCTGACCTACGACGACGGACGCGTCGACTACTTCGACTCCGACGGCAACTTCGTCAGCCGGGTGGATCGCTTCGGCAACCGGACTGACCTGACCTACAGCTCCGCCGGTGTGAACCAGTGGCAGCCGGCCACGATCGTCGACGCCTACGGTTTGACCACGACCTTCGACTACGGCACCGACGACGACGGTCAGGGCACCGTGACCGTGTCGGCGCCGAGTCGGGCCGACGGCGTCGTCGCGAGCACCGTGGTCACCTTCGACGCCGACGGTCGGGTTCAACGATTGACCGACCCGAACGGCAACGAGGCCGCGGTCACCTACACCAGCGTGCCGACGGCCAACGAGGAGTACGTCCAGACCGTGACCGGGCCGTCGGGCGCCCAGACCGGGGTCACCTATCAGGTCGTGCAGTATGCGAATGATCCGAATCCGCTCACGGCCGTCAACACCTTGGACGTGACTGATCTCGATGGCAACAAGTTGATGGCGACGCGCACGTTCGACATGGATCCGGAGGAGAACGGCCCCGAGCAGCACAACTACGCCGGTTACCCCGAGTACCTGAGCTCGACCGAGGACCTGCTGTTCGAGCGCGCCGACCCCGACTACCGCTACACGACGGAGATCAGCAACGGCGCGTCGGGAACGCTGTCCACCTACGATTCCGAACACCGCTTGGTCGCACGAACTGTCACCGCGCAGAACGACGCGGGAGACGTCATCGTGCAGCGGCACGCGATGACCTATCCGGGGTTCTTCCCGCCGCAGGCCCTACCCGGCAACTACGCGCGACCGCTGACCACCCAGGTCCAGTTCCTGTCCAAGAGCGGACCGGGCGGCATGCAGACGAAGGGCTCGGCACGAACCGTCCAGTCCAGCCAGACCTACGACATGCACGGCCGGGTCAAGACCTCGACCGACGAGCTGGGTACCACGACCACGACGACGTACGATCCGACGTTCGGCCTGGTGACGTCGTCGGTGGCGGTCGCGAAGGACGGGACGCAACGGTCGGTCACGAACGCGCTGAACGCAGCCAAGACGGCGATCCTCAGCACGACCCAGGCCGAGGCCGGCACCGGTGAAGCCCTCTCCGCTCGTACCGTCATCGGCTACGCCTACGACGGTTTCGGTGAGCTGACGTCCAGGACGGCCACGTGGGCAGCCGATGCTGCTCCGCCCGACAACGGTGGCGGACCTGCCTCGTCGACGACCAGCTTCGACGTGACGATCGACGCCGCCCGCAGAACTCGCACGGTCAAGCTCACCGCGGGCGCCGGTACCACCGCCGCGCGGACGACGACGACGACCATCGACCTGGTGTCCGGCCAACCGCTGCAGACCGCCGATGCGCTCGGTCGGACCACGTCACGCCGCTACGACGCCGGTGGCCGCATCGTGGCGTTGACGCCGCCGACCGGGCTGACCACCAAGACCTCGTACGCCCCGGCCGACCAGGACACCGGCGATCCGGCGATCCGCACCGTCACCGAGGCCGACGGTCATGTGACCCAGACGACCTACGACGAACTGGGCCGCACCACCGAGGTGACCGACAACGTGCGGAACGGGGCCTTCGTCTCCGGTGCCGCCGGGGCGACCGCGCGGACGGTCGCCAAGACGACCTACGACTACCTGACCAACCTCGTGACCTCGACTGATCGGGCCGGTCGGACCACCACGACGACCAGCGATGCCCTCGGCCGACCCGTGCAGCAGGTCGGGCCGACCGGGATCACCAGACAGATCACCTACGACGACACCGCGAACTCGATCCTGACTGCCGTTCTCGGCGAGAACGCTGCCGCTGCGGGGCAGTACACCACCGACACCTATGACGCGCTGAGTCGGCACGTCTCGTCCCAGACCACCTATCCCGTGCCGAATCGCGGCCGTCCGCAGTTCCTGTCGGACCCGGTCGACCAGGTGAGTTACGACGGGATCGGTCGACCGACCCGATTCGTGTCCGAGGACCGCGTCGGCGTGCCCGATTACTCAGGTCCGGGGGGCTTCCCGACCACCACGGTGGTCGGACCGACGAGCGGTGCACCGAACCCCGGTAGCCCCATCACCGCAACCGACGTCGACACGCTCGACGGCCGCACCAGCGTCCGGACCCTGCAGCAGGCCGGACAGCCGGATCGAGAGGGGAGCAGCGTCACCTACGACGCCGCCGGCAACATCAACTCCGTCGGCGATGCACTCGGACGCAAGACGGTCTACACCTACGCCGGGGACGGACAGGTGAAGACCCGCACCAGCCCGTCCGGGATCGTGACCACCAACGCGTACGAGCCGACCACCGGGCGGTTGTCCATCGTGACGGCCAGGGCTGTGGACGGAACCACGACCAAAACCAGCTACGCCTACGTCCCGACCGGAAAGGTGGGCGCCGGCCTCATCGCCTCGATGACGAACGAGTCCGGAACCGTCACCTACAGCTACGACGCCGACCGGAACCCGACCGGGGTCACGTACCCCAACGGGTCCACGATCACCAGCGACTTCACCGACCAGGGTGAGCTGCGCACCAGTACCGACATCACCGGGGCGGTCACCACCTACGCCTACTTCGACGACAGCAGCCTGAAGTCGGCGACGCAGGTCCGGGCGGGGACGACGCTCGCCTCGGTGGCCTACACCTACGACGGACTGGGCCGAGTCCGAACGGTCACCCGCGGGAACGGGCTGATCACCACGAACAGCTACACGCCGAACCACCTGCTGCAGACCCAGACGACGCTCGACAAGACCGGGAAGCAGGTCGAGTCGCACAGCTACGCCTACGACACGCACCACAACCTCACCACGAGGACCGACACCACCGCCAAGCCCGGCGGCTGCCCGGCTCCGTGCAACCCGGGCCCGAGCACCTACGGCACCTGGACGACCAGCTATCAGTACGACGCCTACGACCGGCTGGTCGGATCCTCGGTGTACACGGGATCCCAGGCCACGGGAACACCCACGACGACGCTGGTGTACGCCCTGGACCTGTCGGGCAACGTCACCAAGACCACGAGGACGACGCGGGCCGGGAGCAGCCCGGTGGTCACCACGACCACGAGCAACGCGATCGACGACGCCGGCCAGTTGACCAGCGCGACCACCGGGACGAGCACCGTCCAGCAGACCTTCGACCCCGACGGCCGGGTCAAGAAATCGCTCGACGGCTCCACCACGACCTACCGTCCCGACGGCCTGCCGGCGACGGTGACCAAGAACGGGACCACGACAGAGTTCAGCTACTGGCCCGACGGGAGCCGCCGCCGAGCGGCCAGCACGACCGGCACGACCTCGAGCACGACCGACCTGTACTACCGGGCCGACGGCGCCCTCGTGAACGACACCGGCACCCGGGTCGGCGGCTCGTCCACTGCTTCGTACCTGTTGACCGCCGGCCGGGAGGCACGGACGACACGCCCCGGCGCCAACGCGTCGGCGGCGACCACCACCGGCAAGGGCGTCGGCTACTTCCTGCGCGACCGGCACAGTTCCGTGACGGCCGTCGTCGACTCCACGGGCGCGGTCACCAACACCTATGCCTACGGTGACTACGGTGCCCCCGCCCTGCTCGACGGCAGGGCCGGTGCCGTGACCGGCGCCGCTCCGGGCGCTGCCGCGGGACAGACCAACCCCTTCACCTACGCCGGTGCGGCCGTGCGTGGCATGTACACCGACGCCGGGATCGGCACGTTGATGACGCCGACCCGGGTGTACGACCCCGCTCAAGGTCGGTTCACCTCGCGTGATCCGGCGAATCTGCACAACCGTTATGTGGGCTTCAACAGCAACCCGATCATGCATCTCGACCTGACCGGCCAGACGCCGTTGTTGGACATCATCCTCGATGCCCTGTTCGCGGTGGTCTTCGCCGTGGCGGCGGTGGCGACGGGCGGCGCCGCGGCCGCGGCCGGCGTGGAAGTGTTCGCCGCGGTCGAAGCCGGTACCGAGGTGGCCGCGACCGTCGCCACCACGGCCATCGCCAACTCCGTGGCCACCGTGGCGGGCATAACCGGTGCCGTCTCCAACGGGTTGAAGCTCGCCGACGACGTCGATGACAGCGTCACCGGGAAGCACTTCCTGACCGACAGTGAACGCGGGGCCCTCAACACAACGGCCACCGTCGCGGGCGCGGTGGCCTTCGCGGGTGGAATCGCCACCGCAGGCGCGACCGTGGCCGGTGCCTTGGCCGAGGGTGCTGAAGGTGCTGGGGCGGCGGCCGCGGGGGACGTCGCGACCGATGCCGACGCCTTCGGCGCGGGACCGGCCGCCAATCCGGGGGCGCCGCCCGCTGATCCGGCGTCGTTGGTCTCCTCTCCAGAACCTCTGCCGTACGAAACCCCCGACATCGCGATTGAAAAGAAGACCATGTGGAGTGTCGGCAACGGCCCGCAGGTCAAGCCCGGGCAGCTCAACGCCGACGGCGGCCTCAACCAACCTGCCGCCATCAACAACGGCGTGGATCCCGTCGTCAAAGCTCCGAGTAACGGCGTGAATCTCGCCGATCAGGAAGTTGTCGTCGAGCAGCCACCGACCAAGGGTCCGTTCGCCAAGGCCAACGACCCGATGAAGCAGCTCGAGCAGCCGAAGGGACCGAAGCTCAACGCGAAGGTGAAGGTCGGCAACGACCTTCCGGACAACTGGATCACGAAGAAGACCGAATATGACTTCGGCTTCAAGGTGGCCAAACCGGTCGAGATCGGTGCCCCGGTTCCCAAGGAGCTGTACGCCTCCGACTTCCCCGACGACCTCATCGAGAAGAAGACAGACATCGGGTATTGATCGACCTGGCGGGTGGTTCTGTTGGCGAGTCCGAAGGGTCGAGCAGCGGACGTGTCCAGCAGATGATTACCGGCCCTCTGGCCGGTCTACCTCGCGAAGCGAGCCGGGTTCGCCGCAGGCCGACCCAGCCGCGGCCGGATCCGCTCACGCAGAAACAGATCACGAGGTTCGAACATGATCACCGACCAGGCCCACCGCAAGGTCATCGCCAACATCGTGATGTCGATGGACGGCTGTGTCAGTGGATCGTCCGAGGACGGCGCCGCCGGCATGGGATTCCTGCTCGAACACGCCACCAGCCAGGAGTCGAGGATCCACTCCGCCGGGCTCTGGGCCGCATCGACCACAGCCCTCCTGGGCCGCATCAACTACGAGGGCTTCGGGTACTACTGGCCGAGCGTCGTGGACGATCCCGACGCCGATCCGTTGGATCGCTCGTTCTCCGCCTGGCTCACCCAGGTGGAGAAAGTGGTGTTCTCCCGGACCCTCGCCGGCCCCACCTGGGGTGACAACACCCGGGTCAGCGATGACCTGGTCGGCGAGGTGGCACGCCTGCGTCGGAGCGAGGGCGGCGACATCGTCGTGCTCAGCAGCTCGACCATCATCCGCTCACTCCTCGATGCCGAGCTGCTGGACGAGCTCAGGATCTCGATCGTGCCCGAGATCGTCGGTGTGGGACGACGACTCTTCGACGACGGCCGGCCGCCGTCGTCGTGGCGCTTGGTCGACACCACGGTGTTTCCCACCGGAACGGTGGGGCTCCACTTCGCGCGACGGTGACCGCCTGATGCATCAAGCGATCCCCCTTGGTCAGAGCCGTGTTGGGTCCATTGTGGTCGCCTGCGCAGGTCGCACCACGTGACTCGTCGTCGGCCGTCCGATCGGCGGCGCGGGTGGTTTCCGAGCGCGCTGTGCTGAGCGGATGCGGTTGCCAGACCTTCTGGTGATCCGTGCTGATGCAACGATTGAACAATGGAACAGCCGTGGGCCGATCCGGCCCCGATTCTCGATCCCTTGGACGGAACTGACGACCGGTACGTCGTCTTGAGCGCGTCGGGCGATGGTTGGGCGGGGGCCACAGCGTCTGATCCGATGACGTTTGAGGAAGCTCGCGGCTTTCTGGCCCAGATGACCCGCGGTGAACCTAGTGAGGATCTCCTCGGACCTATCGACTTGGTGGTCGAACTCGAACCGGGCCACCTTCTCGTGGGTAGCAGGTTCGGCTCGTCGCGGGGCGCGATCCACCATGAGATCCGCATCGCGAGGGTCTTGTTCAACCGCTGATCAACCGGCGGCGGCGCAGGCCGACCGAGTCCCTGGCACCCATATTCGGTGCCGTGGGCTGACGCGCGTCAGCTCGGGCGCTGCGCAGGCGGCTGAGGGTCTGCCACACTCGTCGTCGTGGTCCAGGTCTCGCCCGCCCGACTCGACTGGCTGATAGCGCTCGCGGAGAGCGATGCGGTGTTCTCGAGCCGTTTCGGGATTCCGGTCGAGCCCGACTGGTCAGGCTTCCCGGAGGCGGTGCCGGCCGCCCTCGACGCCGCCCGGCAACGCTCCGAGGACCCTTGGGGCACGCACCTGTTCTTCGACGACGACGGCGCGCTGGTCGGCATCGGCGGGTTCAAAGGTCCGCCCGTCGACGGTGAGGTGGAAATCGGGTACGCGGTGTCGCCGTCGCGTCAGGGCCGGGGCATCGCCAGTGCCGCCGTGCAGCACCTGCTGGCTCGGGCCGCCCGGGACGGCGTCGCGGTGGTCATCGCGCACACGCTGGCCGGGGTGAACCCGTCGACGAGGGTGCTCGAGAAGACCGGGTTCGCTCGAACCACCACGCAGCACGACCCGGAGGTCGGGGAGGTGTGGCGCTGGGAGCGCCCGTGCTGACCGGCCTGCGCCGATGCGTGGCGATTCGGTCGTGCTCTCGACGGCTGGAAGTGACTTCGGCAGCTGCCAGGGAGAGCACGACTCAGGCGGCCGGCGACTGGAACTGCTCGACCCCCACCTGCCAGGCGAGTTCGGTCAACCCGTCGGTCGGCAGTCGGTCGTTCAGCTCGAGCAGGGTGAGGCCGTGGATGAAAGCCCAAGCCGCTCTGGCGCGCGCCGGGTCGCCGACGGCTCGCAGCAGGGGAGCGGCCGTGCGCTCCTCCAGGCCGACCGGGAGCTGCTCCCGAGGCAGCGGCCGCTCCGTCATCAGTCGATAGACGTGCGGATGCTCTCCGGTGAAGTGCCGATAGGTCCTCACGAAGGCCGACAAGCGGTCCGCAGCGACGTCGCCGGCTTCTCGCTCGGCGAGCTCGAACGCGTCCGCTGCCTGCTCGAATCCAGCCACGATGATCGCCAGTTCGAGCGCACCCTTGTCGGGGAAGTGCTTGTACAGCGATGGCGCCCGGATGCCCATCCGGTCCGCGAGGCGCCGCATCGTCAACCCGGCCGGACCTTCCTCCTCGAGGATGCTGCGCGCAACGTCGACAGCCTCTTGAGCACGCGGCGTCCGACCGTCAGGCACGCGCTGCGATCGCCTTCTCTGCTCGGCTCTTGAGGGCGGCGTTCATCGCATGGAACGCCGGCAACGTCCCACGATCGAGCGATCGCGCGAACAGTGGGACGAGTAGTCCGCTGAACTGCTCACGCTGAACAAGCTGCGACCGCGAAGGGCCGAGCGGCTCGAGCTCGAACACGTGCTCGGCGTCGAACAGCCCACTCACCACCAGCCGGCCCTGCCAGCGAAGACGCCGTGCCGCCACCGACTCGACAACCGTCGGCCGCAACACCATCGCCGCCCCGATCGTTGGCTGCATCCGCAGTCGGAGCCGTTCACCGACGGCGACGCGACCCTCTGCGGCGACGATGAACGGATTCCACCGGGGATAGCTGGCGAAGTCGACCAAGACTGCCCAGACTTCGTGAACCGGCGCCTCGATCTCGATCGAGCTGGTGAGCACCTTGACCATGTGAACCTCCCGGGCTAACGCTGTTAGCTGAACCATAGGCTAACGGCGTTAGCCTGTCAACGGCACGGGCCCGCTGGTGAGGGCCCCGTGCGTCTGACGCCAGATTGGGCACCTCCCATGTCGTGTTCGGCACCGATCGTCTCTCGAGTCAGACGGTCGTCACCTGACCGCTCGGGCGGAGGAGCCGGCGCACAGCGGCCCGCGCCAGAAGCAGGACCAGGATCAGCAGGGTCACCGAGAAGAAGCCGCCGAGGCTGACCTGAGAACCGAAGACGAGGTCGACGGTTTCGAGGACCAGGAACTTGCTTCCGAAAACCACCGCCCAGAGCAGGACCCCGGCACCTACCTTTCCCCCCGGAGTCGACGCCTGGCGGAACCGCGCCTTGACCCGGTTCTTGGCCAGGACGACCACCTCCAGGACTCCCTTGAGCAGCACGGCAGTCAGCAGGGACAGCGTGAAGCTCTCGCTGATCACCTGGGGCAGATACTCCACGAACAGGTTGAGGACGATCACGTAGACGAAGATGTCGACGATCGCTGCTGCGAAGCCTGGCGCCACAGGCGCAGCCGGGGCGTCGTCCGGGTAGGACACGTCAGCACCTTAACGGCAGCCAGGCCTCCGGTCCCGGCAGATCCGCAACACGTGGATCTGCAACAACGGACCTGCCGCAGAGCTCGCACTCCGCCCAACGGGCTTCACCTGTGGCGTCGGGGAGCGAAACCCGACGATTGGAGACGAGGTTCTCGTCTCTGGTGCCTAACTCAACCGCCGATGCGGCCGGCGATGATGCTGGTGACGATGACGGAGGTGATGGTGACGGTGGCGAAGCCGGCGACGATCATCTTCGGCAGGATCTCGCCCTCGATCGCGGCGACCTCTTCGGGCGACTCGCCGGCGCCTTTGGCGGCTTCCTGGGACAGGATCATGGTGCCGGGAAACCCGAAGAGGGCGGTCAGACCGATGGCGATGGACATGGGCACGGTGTAACCGACGAGTTTGCCGGTGATCGCAGCGAAGACGACGATGCCTGCAACCCCGAAGACGAAGGCGAGCAGCAGCGGAAGGGCGAGACTCACCAGGTCGGAGGGCTGAACGGTCGCGAGAGGGCCGAACACGAGGATCAAGATCGCGATCATCATGAGTCCGAGCGCATCGATGCCCGCGAGAACTGACGGTTTGAAGATCCCGAAGGTCCGCAACGCGATCCCGAAGACCAGTGCGACGACGAAGGTGTTGAGGATGCCGTCGGTGAGATTGTTCAGCAGGATGGCGATGAGTACGGCGACACCCACGACGAAGAGAGTTCCCGGTGTGGTCCGTAACGCCGCAGGCAAGCGGCCTTCACTCTCCGCCTTGGTCCGATCGGCTCCCTCGCCTGAGGTGTCGCCGTCCGCGGCGGCGGCATCGGCTACCGCAGGCACGAGGTTGCCGGCTCGGTACTCGGCCTTCACCCGCGCGGCTTCGCGTCGCAAGATGATGGACGTCAGGGGGAACCCGATCAGTCCCTGGAGAGCGGCGATCAGCACCGGGAAGACGGCGACATTGGTGAGGCCGACATCCAGCGCGGCCTCCTGGACGATGAGGACCGAGATCGTTCCGCCGCTGAGTGCGCCCACACCGGCGATCACGAAGTCCATCGGTCGCGCCGTCGCAACGGCGTCGTAGACGTCGGGGCGGACCCCGCCGCCGAAGACGAGTCCCGCGATGAAGAGGGCGATCGCGATCCCGATGACCGTCGCGATTCCGACCACGAGCGTCCGCCACTGCTTCTTGAAGTCATCGAGACTGATCATCGTACCGAGGTGGACGATGATGAACCCGACGACCACCCCCGCGAGTGCCAGCAGTGACGAGCTGGCGAGGAGGTCGTCCGGGAAGATGTTGGTCAGAAAGCCGATGAAGAAGATGATCGAGGCGACGAAAAGCGACGACAGCAGGGATTTCGTCTTCTTCGCCACGAAGTCGCTGACCGTCCACACCAGCATGACCACGACGAACGCCAGGACGGGATTCATGGAGCACCCACTTCGTTGGCGCGATGCGCCTTCTTCGCATCAAACCAGACTGGCGTCCAGTTGGGTAGCCATCAACCGCTCAGACTCGGCGGCGTCCACGCGTCAACGGAAAGCCCAGATCAAGGGCACGTAGATGACGGCAACGGTCAAGAACAACACGATGAGCGGCAATCCGAGTTTCCAGTAGTCACCGAACCGATAGCCGGCGGGTTCGAGAACCATCGTGTTCGCCGGGGTCGCCACCGGGGTGAGGAAGGAAGCGGCACCCGTCACGGCGAGAGCCATCAGGAACGGCAGCACCGAGACGTCGAGGTCGCCCGCCACCGAGGTGGCGATCGGCACCATGATCAAGACGGTTGCGGTGTTGCTGATGAGCTGACCGAGGGTGATGGTGAGGATGCACATGCCGAGCAGTGCCAGGTGGGGGGAGGCGCTCCCCACGATGTCGAGGAGTGCACCAGCGATCAGATCGGCAGTTCCGGTGGTCACGAACGCGGTCGAGAGGGGGATCATGCCCGCGACGAGGATGACGGTCGTCCAGGAGACGCTGCGGTACGCCTGAATTGGGGTGAGTACACCGGAGAGGACGATCGCCGAGGCGGCGAGAACCCCTGCGATGGCAGCAGGGACGACGCCGGTCGCGAGAAGGATGACCATCGCGGTCAGGATCACGATGGAACGGCGGGCGCCCGATCCGAGAGGGACGCTGCGACGTAAACGCGCGGGATCGTCGACGACCAGCACCTCGGGACCTGCCGTGTGAGTCTCGAGCTGATCCCAGGTCCCGCGTCAACAGCAGGATGTCCCCGGGCCGGAGCACAGAGTGTGGATCGACCAGATCCTCGCCACCGCGTTGCAGACCGACGACGACGAGGTCGCCGCTCGGGGTGACCATGCCGGGGAACAGGTGCATGCCGATGAGTTCCGACCGGGGCGAGACGACGACCTCGCTCACGCCGCGCCTCGCGCTGACGAGCTCTGTACCCTCGGGTAGCGCGTACTGCTGGCCGAGCGCCCGGGCGTGCTCGGTGACGTCCTGCGGCAGCTTCGACGGGACACGGTCCGGAAGGACGCGTCGTCCGAGCAGTGCGACGACGAGCAGGGTTCCCGCCAGCAACGGGACTCCGACCAGGCCGAACTCGAAGAACCCGAACGGGCGAGCCCCGGCGTCGGCGGCCGCCTCGCTGACGATGATGTTCACCGGTGTCCCGGTCAGCGCCAGCAGGGATCCGGCGTGGGCCGAGAACGCCAACGGCATCAGCATCTGTGACGGTGGCAGACCCGACCCGGGTCGCGACCACGACGACGACAGGGATGAGCGCGGCTACTGCGCCGTTCACGCTGATCAAGGCCGTCAGCAGCGGCCACCAGCACGCACACGGTCACCACCAACGGGGTGCGCCGCCGGCCACCGCGCTCGATGACCTGCTGGCCGACCCAGGCCGTCACCCCAGTCGAGTCCAGGGAATCGCTGACCACGAAAAGACAGGCGATGAACACGACCGTCGGGTCCCCGAAGCCCGCCAGCGCCTGTCCAAGATCAAGAATCCCGGTCAGCCAGAGCATGACCGACACCCCGATCGCCACGATCGCCAGCGGGATCCGGTTGGAGATGAACGCCACGATCGCCAGGGCCAAGATCGCGAGCGTCACCGCCACGGGGCTCATCTTCGGACCATATACCTGAAGATTCAGGACGTCCCCTGGCTCGTTCCCGTACGGCGTCCACGGCGGTAGTCTCAAGACAACTCCAGGAGGGCACATGCCTGCACATGCCGATGTCCGAGACGTCGCCCCTTCACTGAGTTCGTCGGTAGACATCCGAGTCGTGGCAGCGGAGGAACCTCTCACCGGTGTCGACGCCGTCAGTGTCCCTGTCACCTCTGCAGGAGAGGTACCGCACCTCCTCGGCGTGGGCCGAGACGCCTTGTCACGAGCAGGATTCCGTCCCGATGTGGGTTCGTGTCTGCCGTTTCCGAGCGCTGAACGCGCCAACCCTCGTCGCCGTCGGTATCGGTTCGATCGACACGATGACCACGGCCGACGTGCGCGACGCCGCGGCGGCGTTCGCGGCTGCGGTTCCCTACGACGCGCACCTGGCAACCAGGGTGCCCAGTACCACGCTGTCGACGGCGGCCGACTCGGCGGCAGCGATCGTCGAGGGCGTGTTGCTGGCCCGGTACCGCTTCAGCCTCCGCAGCGTCGAGTCCGGTGCGGTTCCGCTCGAATCCCTCACCCTGATCGCAGCCGAGGGTGAGCAGGCCGCGGTGACCGAAGGCTCCCGACGCGGCTCAGCTGCTGACCCGAGCGGCTCATGCTCAGCCGCGACCTCGCCACCTGCCCCGCCGGGATGTTGACGGCATCGGCCATGGCCGAGCTGGCGGTGGCCCTCGGCCCCGACGCCGGACTCGAGGTCCAGGTGTTCGACAAGGACGCCCTCGATCGAGATGGGCTGCGGCGGCCTGCTCGGGGTCAACAAGGGCAGCGTGGAGCCGCCGAGGATGATCCGACTGCGGTATCTGCCAACAGGCGATGCGGTGGCGCACCTGGCGCTGGTCGGCAAGGGCATCATGTACGACTCCGGCGGCATCAGCCTCAAGCCGAGCGACGCCTCCCACTCCCAGATGAAGAACGACATGTCGGGCGCGGGCGCGGTCCTCGCCGCCATGACCGTGTTGCGAGAGCTGGACTGTCGATCGGCGGTCACCGGCTACCTCATGTGCACCGACAACATGCCGTCCGGCTCGGCACTCCAGCTAGGCGACGTCTTGACCATGCGTAACGGCAAGACCGTCGAGGTGATGAACACCGACGCCGAGGGCCGCCTGGTGATGGCCGACGCGCTCGCCCTGTCGGTTGAAGACGGAGCCGACGCCATCGTCGACATCGCCACCCTCACCGGGGCGTGCCTGCGCGCCCTCGGCACCGAAGTCGCCGGAGTGATGGGTAACAACCAAGGCATCATCGCTCAGGTGCAGGCGGCGGGGGAGGAAACCGACGAGCCGACCTGGCCACTGCCGCTGATCCGGCGTTACCGCAACCAGCTCGACTCCGGAATCGCCGACATGACCAACCTCGGCGGGCCCAACGCCGGATCCATCACCGCCGCCCTCTTCCTGGACGAGTTCGTCGGCACAACGCCCTGGGCACACATCGACATCGCCGGAACCGCGCAAGCCGAAGCCACCAGCAGATGGATTCCGAAGGGGCCCACCGGTTTCGGCGCCCGCCTCCTTGTGGAGCTCGCTCTGCAGTTCGCCGCCACGGAGTTGGACCCCTAGCCTCAGTCGCCGCCTGACCGCCCGGGTACAGAGCGCGAAGTCCTGCTCGTCGAGGCCATGTCGAGCGCCACGGGAGAACTCGCATCGGCTCGACCACACGCCAACCGACGCCCCGCCACCCCACAGAGCGGTGGCGTGGAAGCGGGGGATCGAGTGGCAGAGATCAGCCGTCGTCGGTGTCCTGGCGTCGCCTGAATAGGCTCACGCCTCCGACGCCGACGGGGCCCTACCGTCGCGGGCCGGCGGCCGGGTGAAGAGGATCACGAGGCTGACCAGCAGGACCCAACTCGGAAAGACGAGTTGGGTCCAGCTGTACTCGCCGGCAGCGAAGATGAGGACCAGGGCGACCGCGTACCCGACGAAGGAGAGCCACTTCGGCATGGCCGAGGTCCGAAGTCCCAAGGTGCTCACCGAGAGCGTGAAGACCGCTGCCATCCGCATCGCGTAGACGGAAATGAGATTCTGGGTCGAGCTGCGCCCGTACGCCCAGAGCTCGACGTTGACGTTCCCCACCGCCAGCATCCCCATCAGGCTGGTCGACGTCACCGCTCCCACGAACATCATCGCGAGAAAGAGCAGTCCACTGCCGAGGAAGACCGTGGAGAAAAGCCGATCCTCGACCACTCCGATCTGTTCGCGGATCACGCCGATGAACCAGAGGAAGGCGATGCCCGCGAACGGGACGAGGTCGAGACTGAGGCGTATCAACGTGCGCCGCGTGGGGTCGGCCTGCAGGGACTGCAGGCTGTCCTCGCTCAGGGCGATCCGCAGCATCACCATCGCGGTGATCAGCAAGACGGCGAAGAGTATCCCGGCTACCGCGGCCGCCCGCCTGGTGCGCCAGATCCGTGCCGTCAGCATTGCGAACCCCCGGCAGGGCAGCGTCCCGGGCGACGGCTCTGTCGGCCGCCTGCTGGCCACCCAGATCCTCGGTCACGGGGAGTCGTCGCGACTGTTCCGAATCGAATGCGTGACCTCACCGCTCCACCTCCGCTCCTCACCTGATGTGCTCCTGTCCCGCCGACGCAACGACGTCGAACGCAACGACGTCGAACGCAACGACGTGGAACGCAGCGACGCCGTACTCAGCGACGCCGTACTCAGCGACGGAGCGGCACTGCCACGTCGCTGCCGCCTTCTGGGGTGAGGCGCTCGCCCACCCGGAGCAAGGTGGGGGCTGCGACGAACCCGCCGGCGAAGAGAGCCTCTCCTTGCCGGAACCATGGCGATCGGGCCAGCAGGGCCATCGGGGCGAATCCGAAGTAGGTGCTGAGTCCCTCCAGGTCCAGCGCCGAGCTCATCCGCATCAGGGTCAGGTTGTCGCACTGGGAGATGATGCCGGGATGGACCTTCGACGGGCGCTGGGTCGAGAGCAGCAGCCACAGCCCGTACTTGCGTCCTTCGGCGGCGATCTGGATGAGCCGGTTCCGGACGGCGACCGCGAGGGGTGAGTCGAGCTCGGGGGAGCACAGATTGTGGGCCTCGTCGAGCACGAGCAGAACCGGGCGCCTGCTCTCTCGCTTCTCCCACAGGTCATCGAGCAACGAGAGCGCGATCACCAGGTGCTCCTCAGGGGTGCCGAAACCACCGAGATCGAGCACTGTCGCATCCGGTCGACTGTCCACGATCTCGGTCGCGGCGACGTCGTTGCGGGCCCACACGTCCCAGTCGAGGATGCCGAGGTTGTCCAGCCGGAGTCCGAGCCCCCGGCTGCCGGGTTCGTCGGATTCCAGCAGCGTGGACACCAGCGAGGAGACGTTGCTCAGGGTGAAGCTGTCGGTGAGGTGGAGCAGGGTGTGGTACTCCTCCCGATTGATCACCGGGTCGAGACCGAGGACCGCGGCCTTGGCGCGTGGTGACAGATCCGTGAACCGGGCCCGCAGCGGTTCGGCCCCGTCGGAGGCCGGCCGCAGGATCCGGATGTTCCGTTCGGACAGCGCCTGCGCTTCGGGTCCGGACACTCCTGGACGCAGTTCACCGAGCCGGACGAAGTCGGAGTTCGGGTCGAAGATCACGATGGGCAGGGAAGTCTGGATGAGCAGCCGTTCGAGGACCACACCCAGGGCGTAGGTCTTCCCCGAGCCGCTCTGTCCGCACCAGAAGGTGTGGCGGTTGAACCGGTGCGGCAGCAGCCGCGCCGGCCCTTCGGCTGCGGTCAGGCGGCTCCCGACTTCGAGGGTGGCCCGGGTCGACTCGTGCATCGCCGCGATCACCGACTCCGACGCGGCAGTCACCTCGGCGTCGGCGAAGGCATGGGTCGTCGAGGCGTCGATCCGGCCCGCGTCGTCGATCGAGCCCAGCAGGCGGCCGCGCGCCGCCGGCACCGATGACGGATCGTCGTGCTCGATCAGTCCGAGCTGAGCGGGCTGTTTCCCGGCGTGCAGGACCACCAAGGCTCCGGGGGTCAACGAGCTGCTTCCCAACGTGTCGATGGAGAAGGATCGGCCGTCCCGAGACATCGCGTGGAGCTCGGATTCCGTTGCTGTCATCTCGGTCATGATGAGCGATCCTCCGTGAGTGGTCGACGAGTACATCGATGCTGCCGACCACCATTGCGGACCGGCGCCCGCCGTGTCATCACCCGCTCTGTGTGATCACCCGCTTTGTGTGATCACCCGCTTTGGGTGATCACCCTGGGGCGGATCGAGGATGGTGTGTTCCTCGGTGGATCTCCTGGGCGCGCGCGTGTCCCGGTGAATCGGGGTCGTCGACGATGGGTTGATCGGCCATGAACAGCCGGATGACGTTGGCGAGCTCGCCCGGGTGACTGAAGTTGATCGCATGCGCGGCTCCTTCGATCACCACGGCGAGCACGTGGTTGTCGGTGCGACCGGCAACCTCCTGGATCCGGGCCGGCCCCGGCAGCAGTGGATCCCGATCACCGGTCACGACGAGCGTCGGTATCTTCAGATCCAGCAGGCGTTCGAGTGACGGGTACTGGGTGAGAGCGCGGAACATCTTGATGGTGCTCGGCATCCCGAACCGCACGTAATCCGGCACCGCCACCGGCACCAGCCGGGTCGGTTCCCGAACTCCGTCCCGGGCGAGTTGTCGGATGGCACGGTGCAGGGGCTGGTTGTGCAGGCCGCCGGCCGGCGACACCAGCACGGCCCGCTCGAGACGTTCCGGATACAGATGGGCGAACTCGCAGATGACGGGGCAGCCCATCGAGTTCCCGACGAGGGTCACCGACTCGAGCCCACGGTCGTCGAGGAATCTGGCTGCGGCCTGGGCGAGATCGGGGACGTCGAGCGGATCGACGGATCGTCCGCTCCGGCCGAATCCCGGCAGATCGGGCACCAGGGTGTGGAAGTCGTCGGCCAACCGTTCCGCAGTCGGCAGCAAGTAGCGCCCCGAGAGGCCGAATCCGTGGACGTGAACCATGGCGCCGGCATCCGGTGGATGACGGGACTCGCGGTAGAAGACGTCGACCCCGTCGACCGTCGTCCAACGCTCGATGAGTTTCGATGCTCGTGGTGCGGGGCGTTGTTCGCGGCGCGGTCCTCGCGCCCGTCCTCCGGCTCGTGGCAACGTCACACCACCTCGATCCTTGCTGGTCAGCCGGAGGCGTGCCGACTGAGCACACCTGATGCAAGTGTCCTGCTCGGTACCGGCCCGTGTCCTCACCCAAACCGCACGAAAAGGCGTGCACCGACGCGTTCCCCGAAGGTTCACGTGATCTGCGTGATGCACCTGGTCTCGATTCCCCCGAACATGGTCGACACCAGGTCGTTGCGAGTTACTGCGAGAGAGTGGGTCCGCCTTGGATTACACGGAGGTGCTGCGGCGACTTGCCATCAACGATGAACATGTCGCGGAGGAGTACGTCGGCGGCATCGGCGTCGGGACCGGTGGGCTCGATCCGAAGACCCTGGCGCTCGCCCGGCTGGCCGCACTGGTGGCGGTCGGTGGAGCGGTGCCCTCGTACGGGGCGGCGGCTGATGCGGCGGTGAGTTCCGGCGCCTCCGCCGCCGAGATCGTCGAGGTCCTGGTCGGCGTGGTCTCCGTCGTCGGGCTACCGAGCGTGGTCGCCGCGGCGCCGAGTCTGGCGATGGCCCTCGGATACGACATCGACGACGCGCTGGAGCAGCAATCCAGCCGGTGATGCCGGCTAACCGCCCAGCAGCCCGACGGCAGTGGCCTGTTGGACGGCGTCGTTGCGCGAGGAGACGCTGAGCTTGCGATAGATCGAGCCGACCTGGGAATTCACGGTGTTGCGCGAGACGAAGAGGCGCTCGCCGATCTCCTTGAACGTGAGATGCGTCTGCAGGTACGGGAGCAGCCGTAGCTCCGCCGGGGTCAGCGGCGGCCCCCCGACGGCCAGCTGCGCACTCGACGTCACGGTGACGCGAACTGCGGACACCTCGTCGACGAGAGTTCCCAACTCAGGTCGCTGGACGAGGATCTCGTCGATCTCGTGCAGCAGATGACGTGCGGTGACCTGGTCGTTGACAGCGGCATGGACCTTGGCCAGCTGCAGCCGGACCCGGACCGCGAGCCACGGCAGGGTGAATGTGCACAGCGGTCTGGCCCGCATCGCCTGAGCGAGCTTGCGGTCGGCGTCCTCGCGGTCGCCGTCGTGGACGGCGAGTCGGGCGGCGGCAGCGAACGCCAGGGTGCTGAGGACGTAGTCATGCAGATGGCGGCCCTCGATCGTGTTCAGTGCGAGCCGCAGGTGGTCGGCCGCCTCGTCCCACCGATCGAGGTCCATGGCCAGAACCGCGAGCTCCGACTGGCACAAGATGACCGCGTTGACGTTGCCGAGGGTCGCCGCCACCGCGGACGTCTGGACGAAGAGTGCCGTCGCTCGGGCCGGGTCACCGAGCAGGAGCTGCGCCTCGCCGCAGAGACAGAGGGCGGTCGCGCGCCAGGAACTCCACGAAGGCTCCTGGGCCGCGGCGAACTCGGCGTCGGTCGCCATCTGTTCCGGGCCGGCGGGACACATGGCGCCCCGCAGCATGGCGCGCGCCGACGGGAACGAGGCGGTGCCGTCCGCCGGCGTCGACTCGAAGCTGGCTTCTTCGACGACGCCCGCCAGCCGGAGGGCATCACCGGAACGACCGGCGTACAGCGCCATCCACGCCGCCAACACCGCGAGCGGCGGGTGTCCCGCGATCGCGGCGGGTCCCAGGGTCGACAGCCAACGCTGGACGATCGACATGTGGCCGGCCTGGTAGGTCGGCAGCACCAACTCCGTGACGAGCTGGACGCACCGCTCGCGCGCCGTCGTGTTCAGGAGGTGTTCCAGAGCCAGGGCGGGAGACCCGTTGGCCTCATACCAATCGGCGGCCCGCAGCTCCAGCTTCTCGATGTCGTCGGGCTCGACCCGGCGGAGCTCGCCCAGGAGGAACTCGCGGAACAAGGCGTGGTAGCGGTACCACCCGCGCCGACGATCGAGGGGGATCAGGAACAGGCTCGTCGCCTCCAGCCCGCGGAGCTGGGCATCGGAGCCGGAGTCCTCGAGAACGGCATCACACACCGGGGCACTCAGCTGATCGAGTACCGCTGTGCGTCGCAGGAACCGCTGCACGTCTGCGGGCAGGTGCATCAACGACTCGCGGTAGAGATAGTCCGACACGTACCGGTCATCGCCGGAGATCGACAACTCACCCTTGCTGTCGCCGGCGATCAGGGCCGCCAGATAAAGACCTGCAGGCCACCCTTCGGTCCGGGCGGTCACCTGCTGAGCCAGCTCGGCGGAGACCGCCACCTGTGCCTGCTCGAAGATCTGTTCGGCGCCCGCGACGTCGAGCGCCAGGTCTCCGGCCACGAACTCGAGGGCGTCACCGGACGCCCGCAACCGGGGGAGATGCGGTTGTTCGGACCGACTGGCCGCGACCAGCTGGGATCCCTCCGGTATCGCCGCGATCAGCACGCTCAGCACGTCGTGACAAGCTGGTAGCCGGAGCTCGTGCAGATCGTCGAGAATCAGGACGAACGGGAACGGGCTCGACCGGAACGCCGATGCCAGCCGAGGTGCGGCACGACCCAGGGCGGATGTGCCGACGCCGCCGACCTCGGCCACCAAGCCGCTGGCCCCCGAGATCTGGGCGTACGCGGCAGCCAGCACCCCCAGCAGGGCCGACGGGTCGTCGTCGAGCCGGTCCAGCGAGACCCAGCCGACCCGTCGATCTTCCACGCCGGCCCATTCCGTCAGCAGAGTGGATTTGCCGTAGCCCGCCGGTGCGGTGATTCCGACGATCCGGCAGGCCGAGGTACGGGCCGCGTGGATGAGGGTGGAGCGACTCACCGATCCCGGTCGGTGGTGCGGCACGGACAGCTTGGCTTCCAGCAGCACCGATTCGAGTTCGGCAACGGTTGGCCCGGGCCCTCCCAGGGCATCATCCGTCACAGCCGCATCGTAGCGAGGATCGTTGCGCTGGGGTTGCGCGTGACCACCAGCAAGCTCCAGTCGGGCCGACCCCGCTCGGTCCGACTGTCCGTAAGAGCTATTCACACGATCTGAGTGATGCCAAGCGGGGACGGTTCCGGGTTGGATCGAGTCAGCAAGGCGCGAGGGCCCTCGTCGAGGGCCATCCACCGGTTCGGGGGTGCGGCTCTCGCACGGGCCGGGCCGTACCGCGAAGGACAAGGAAGGCAAAGCACATGGGTTTCTGGGACTTCATCTGGCTCTTGATCTGGAGCTACTTCTTCGTGATGTACCTGATGTTGTTGTTCCAGATCGTCACGGATCTCTTCCGTGATCCGGAGCTCGGCGGGGTGGCGAAGGCCTTGTGGTTGATCGGGTTGATCGTCGTGCCGTTCCTGCTGGCGCTGATCTACCTCATCGTGCGGGGCAGCGGGATGGCCGAGCGCCAGGCCGGTGCGATGCGCCAGGCGCGAGCCAGTGCCGACAGCTACATCCAATCCGTGGCCGGCCGCTCGAGTGCTGCGGACGAGATCGCCTCCGCGAAGGGCTTGCTCGACAACGGCGCCATCACCCAGGCCGAATTCGAACGACTGAAGGCGAAGGCGCTGGCCTGAGAACGGCTGAACCCCGCCTTCCTTGCACACCACGAACAGCTCCGGCGAAAGGATCAGCATGACGACAGACCTCGACGAAACCGGCCCGATCGACTACCTGGTGGTCGAGTTCCCCGGCAGCAAGATGACCGGTGAAGGGTTCCCGCTGCTCCTCGAGCTGGTGGAGACCGGCATCATCCGGATCCTGGATCTGGTGTTCGTCACCCGCGATCTCGACGGCACCGTGCGCGCCGTGGAGATCGCGGACTTCGACCACGACGGGGAGCTGGATCTCGCCGTGTTCGAGGGCGTGTCATCCGGGCTCCTCGATCAAGACGACATCGATGACGCGACATCGGTCATCGAACCGGGATCCTCGGCCGGCATCCTCGTCTACGAGAACGTGTGGGCGGCTCCGTTCGCCGCTGCGCTCCGGCGGGCCGGCGGCCAGCTGGTGGCCAGCGGCCGGATCCCGGTGCAGGCTCTCATGGCGTCGTTGGAGGCCCGGGAAGCCGCCGAAGCATCCGCTTGATCCACACCCACCAGTCCGAGGAGAGGTTGTAGTCAGATGCCAGGTCTTCTACGCGGGATCGCCCGCACCGCCGTGGTGGCGGGAACCGCCACCGCCGTTTCCGGCCGCGTTCAGCGGCGTCAGCAGGGCCGCTGGGCGGCCCAGGAGCAGGCGGCGGCCGCCGCCCAGCCGCAACCGACGTACCAGCAGAGTCCGGAGCCGCCGCCACCCGCGTACCAGGAGGCGCCTCCGGAGCAGGACATGGACAGCAAGATCGCCCAGCTGAAGCAGCTCGGCGGCCTCCGGGACGCGGGCGTGCTGAGCGACGTCGAATTCGAGATCGAGAAGAGAAAGATCCTCGGCGGCTGACGCGCGTCGATCGGCTCTCTTCTGGGATGAGGTAATCCATGGCAGCTCGCGCTGCAGCTCCGTACGTGAACCTCGAGGAGCGCCGGTCCCGCGGCGAGGAGGCGACTTCGCGGGCACCGTTGTCGGCGCAGGCCGACTGGGATCCGGCGACCGACCGGCCGGACCCGGTCGAGCTGCTGATCGCCCAGAACCGGGCCCGTGAGGCAGATCTGCTGCCGGTCCGACACGGCCGGATGATGGTGTCTCCCTTCACCTTCTTCCGGGGCGCAGCCAAGGTGATGGCAGCTGACCTGGCCGGCACCCCGACGGCGGGTCTGGAGGTCCAGCTCTGCGGTGACGCGCACCTGTCCAACTTCGGCGGCTTCGCGTCACCGGAGCGGCAACTGATCTTCGGGTTGAACGACTTCGACGAGACGTTGCCGGGACCGTTCGAGTACGACCTGAAGCGGATGGCCGCGAGTTTCACCATCGCTGCGCGCCACAACGGATTTCCGACCAAGGACACGCGGGCGGTCACGTCGGCGTCGGTGCGGGCGTATCGGCAGGCCATGGCGGATTTCGCCGGGATGCGGACGCTCGACGTCTGGTACGCCCACATGTCGGAGCAGCACGTGCAGGAGGCGATGCGGGCGGCCCAGGACGAGGCGGTCGGCGCTGGGGCTGGCAAGAACGGAAAGGGCAAGGGCAAGTCGGGCAAGACGAAGACCAAGGCGGTCAAGAAGGGGAAGGGCTCGGACCCCGAGGTCGCGAACTCCATCAAGGCCGCGAACAAGACCCTTCGAAAAGCGCGGACTCGCGACAGCCTGCACGCGTTGTCGCGGTTCGCGGAGGTCGCCGACGGCAGCTACCGCATCGTCAGCCAACCGCCGGTGGTGATACCGCTGCGCGACCTCGAAGGTGCGTGGGGTCGGTCGTCGGAGCAGATCCGCGCGGTGGTCGACGACCAGTTCCAGGCCTACCAGAGCAGCCTGAGCGGCGACCGGCGGCAGCTGCTCGAGCGATTCACCATCGTCGACATGGCCCGCAAGGTCGTCGGCGTCGGCAGCGTCGGTACCCGGGCGTTCATGGTGTTGTTGCAGGGCCGAGACACCGGCGACCCCTTGTTCCTGCAGGTCAAGGAAGCGACCCGCTCCGTGCTGGAAGACCACCTGCCGCGGAGCCGCTACTCGACGCCCGGTCAGCGAGTCGTCGAGGGTCAGCGGCTGATGCAGAGTGCTTCCGACATCTTCCTCGGCTGGACCACCGGGGTCGAGGACGACCGGTTCTACTACTGGCGGCAGCTCCGGGACATGAAAACTTCCGCTGCGGTGGAGACCATGACCCCGTTCGCCATGACCGTCTACGCCCGGTTGTGTGGTTGGACCCTCGCCCACGCCCATGCCCGATCGGGTGACCCGGTCGCGATCGCGGCCTATCTCGGCCCCGACGACGACCTCGATCGGGCGCTCACCGAGTTCTCCGCGAGCTACGCCGACCAGAACAGTCGCGACCACCGAGCGTTCGTCCGAGCCGTCGATGCCGGCCGGATCGACGCCGTCGAGGGAGTCTGAGTCCACCATGACCACCGCCGGATGGATCATCGTTGCGGTGCTGGCCATCCCCGTCATCGTGGTGCTGGCCTGGATGCTGATCGCCAGCTCGGTGGTGCGCGTCCCCTCGGGCAGTCTTGGATTGCTGATGGTCAAGGGGCGCGCGACCAACACGGCCCTGGCCCCGGGTCCGCACTTCGTGCCCGCGCTGCGGCGGCGGATGCTCGAGATGTACCCAGCGGTGGAGATGACCTATCGGGCCGGCGCCGCGCCAACGGAGGACACCGAGCTGGAGCAGACGGGCGCGCCGCTCCCGGTCTCGCTGGGCGACCGGACCACGGCGACGATCGCGTACACCGTCCGCTTCCGACTGATTCCCGAGCGGCTCCGAGAGGTCCACGAGCGCTTCGGGCCGGCCGGGTTGTTCGGAATCGTCCGGGACGAGACCGCGATGGCGATCACGCGGACGCTGCGGGAGTCGGAGGTGGTGGTCGACGACCTCTTCGGGAGCGCCCTGGAGACCTCTCAGCAGCATCTTCGTGCGGCGGTGGCGGACGCACTGGCGCGAGACGGCATCGAGCTGACCGGCTTCTTCATCGCCACTCCCGACCTTGGGCGTACCGGTGAGGTCATCCAAGCCACGTTGCGGGCCCGACTGGAGCTGGAACGCGAGCAGGCCGAGGCGGCCACCCGGCTGGCCCGGGCGGTCAACGACGCCGATCTCGACGCGCGCACCGCTGCGTCGACCGGGGCGGCCTGGCGTTATCGGGAGACCGATCTCTGGTCCGACCTGGTCCAGCGCACCGATGCGCTGCAGGTGGCCCTCCGCGCCATCGGTCCGGCCGAGGCAGGGCCGGGCGGGCGGACCGCAGCCGACGTCGGTCCGACCCCGCCTCTGGATCCGTCGTGAGTGACCAGGCATCGGCCCGGGACGCCATGCCGGGTGCCGACCGGCTGATCGAGATCGTCGCCGTACTGCTCCTCGGTATCACCACGATCGGCACGGCGTGGTGCGGGTACCAGGCGGCGCAGTGGAGTGGGCGGAGCGGCGACCTGGTCCGGGTCGCTGCCGAACAGCACATCGAGAGCGCCCGGTTGTTCGGCCTGGCCACCCAACGGGTCAGCTACGACAGTCAGATCGTCGCCCAGTACGCCGAGGCCAAGTCGGCGGGGAACACCCGGCTGATGCAGTTCTACCGGCACTCGCTGATCCGACCCGCCTTCCTCCCCATCCTCGATCGCTGGGTGGCCACGGTCGACGCCGGAGAGCTGCCGACCGGACTCACCGAGGATCCGGAGTACATCGCATCGCAGCTCACCGACTACCAGAAGGCTGTGCAGCTGGCCGGCGACTCCACCCGAGCCAGCCAGGAGGCCGGCGAGACCGCTGATGCTTACGTGGCCACCACCATCTTGCTCGCGGCTGCGCTCTTCTTCGCCGGCGTGACGGCATCGTTCCGCTATCGGCCGGCCCGCACCCTGCTGCTGATCGCCGCCGTCGGAACCGTGGCCGTGGCGGCATCGCGGCTGGCCGCGCTGCCGATCGGATGACGACTCCGGCCGCCCGCGACGCTCCGGCCGATGTGCGCCGGAGCGGCCTTTCATCTGGAATGGGTGATGCGAGCGCCGCCCCGGCCTGGAAGTCTGGCGAGCGAATCGGCGTCGCCCGCGTTCTTCCGGAGTGGCGCCACGGTGACGAGTCGGGGAGAGGTCCTGTCATGAACACGATCCCGGATCCGGGTACATCGGCTGCAGCGGGGAGCCCGTGGACGTCGTCCGCAGGCAACCGTCGGGGAGTCCATCGATGATCATCACGCTGCTGGTCGCGCTGCTCTTCTTCGCCATCAACATCGTGGCGCTGGGGCTGGTGCCGGAGCGTCGACGTCCGTCGTCGGCCATGGCGTGGCTGTTGCTGATCTTCCTCGTGCCCTTGTTCGGGCTGTTGCTGTTCTTGTTGATCGGCAGTCCGCACGTGCCCCGCAAGCGCCGTGAAGAGCAGCAGATCGCAGGCGAGCTGATCAAGAGCGGCCTGGCCACCACGCCCGCACTGCCACCGTCGGCGGATCGTCCCGGCTGGCTGGATCCGGTGTTCGCCCTGAACCGGCGCCTGGCCTGGTTGCCGGCCGAGCAGAACAACACAGCCGAGCTCTACTCGGTGTACCAGGAGTCGATCCAAGCCAAGGCGGACCTGGTTCGCACCGCCCAGCGCTTCGTCCACGTCGAGTACTTCATGATCTGTCGGGACAGCACGACCGAGCCGTTCTTCGCAGCGTTGCTGGAGGTCGCCGCCCGCGGGGTCAAGGTGCGGGTGCTCTTCGACCACGTCTCCACCTTCGGCCTCCCCGGCTACAAGGAGATGCTGGCCACGTTCGACCGAGCGGGGATCGAATGGCGGGCCATGCTGCCGATCCAGCCGCTCAAGGGCCACTGGCGCCGACCGGACCTGCGCAACCACCGCAAGATCGTCGTCGTCGACGGACGAGTGGGGTTCGTCGGGTCGCAGAACATGATCGACTCCAGCTACCACAACAAGAAGCACGAGGCCGCCGGCCGGACCTGGCACGAGCTCACCACCAGGGTGGAGGGACCGGTCGTGCAGTCCATGAACCTGGTCTTCGCGTCCGACTGGTTCATCGAGACCAAGGAAGTGCTCCGGGACTACGTCCAGCCGGAGTCGTTCCCGGAGGCGCTCGGCGATCTCACCTGCCAGATCGTGCCGAGCGGTCCCGGCTTCCCGGACGAGAACAACCTCCGCCTGTTCAACACCTTGATCTACGGTGCGATGCAGCGGCTCTCGATCACCAGTCCCTACTTCGTGCCCGACGACTCGCTGCTCTACGCCATCACGACCGCCGCGCAACGGGGGGTGGCGGTCGAGCTGTTCGTCAGCGAACAGGGCGAGCAGTTCGCGGTCAGCCACGCCCAGAACTCCTACTACCAGTTCCTGCTCGAGGCGGGGGTACGGATCTTCAGGTATCCGTATCCGTACGTGCTGCACGCCAAGCACTTCACCGTCGACGACCACACCGCGGTGATCGGATCGAGCAACATGGACATCAGGTCCTTCAATCTCGACTTCGAGATCTCGATGGTGTGCAACGGCCCGTCGTTCGTGGCCCAGATGCGCGCCGTCGAGGACGAGTACCGCTCGGTGTCGCGGGAGCTGACGCTCGAGGAGTGGAACGGGCGGTCGCTGACCAAGCGGTGGATCGACAACGTCATGCGGTTGACCTCGGCGGTCCAGTGAGCGGCAGCGCTCCGAGCCCCACCGGAGCCCCCGCGTGACCGCCCCGGCGGTGGGGAAGACCCGATCGGGCGCCGGTCTCGTCCTCGCCGTCCTGGCGGCCAGTCAGTTCCTGATGACCCTGGACAGCTCGGTCATGAACGTGTCGATGGCCTCGGTGGCGGGCGATCTGGGAACGACGATCAGCGGCATCCAGACCGCCATCACCCTCTACACGTTGGTGATGGCGACGATGATGATCACCGGCGGGAAGCTGGGCACCATCTTGGGTCGGCGCCGGGCCTTCGCACTCGGACTCCTGATCTACGCGGCCGGGTCCTTCACCACCGCCGTGGCTCCCAATCTCGCCGTCCTGCTGATCGGCTGGTCGTTGTTGGAGGGCCTGGGTGCCTCCCTGATCATGCCGGCGATCGTGGCGCTCGTCGCGGCCAACTTCCCACCCGAACGCCGGGCAGCCGCGTATGGGATGGTCGCGGCGGCCGGCGCCATGGCCGTCGCAGCCGGTCCGCTGATCGGTGGAGCGGTGACGACGTTCGCCTCCTGGCGGTACGTCTTCCTCGGCGAAGTGGTCCTCGTCGCCCTGATCTTGATCTTCCTGCGTCGGATCGCGGACGTGCCGGCCTCCCCGGTTCGGCTTGATGTCGTCGGGTCACTGCTGTCGGTGCTCGGTCTGGGATCGATCGTCTACGGCGTCCTGCGCTCCAGTGAGTGGGGATGGGTGCAGGCGAAGCCCGGTGCCCCGACGGTGCTCGGCGTGTCACCGGCGATCTGGCTGCTGGTCGGCGGCCTGCTCGTCATCTTCTTGTTCCTGCGCTGGGAGCGGCGGCTGGAGCAGGCCGGACGGGATCCGTTGCTGCGGTCGGGGCTCCTCCGCAATCGCCAGCTCGCCGGCGGCGTCACCATGTTCTTCTTCCAGTACCTGGTCCAGGCCGGGGTGTTCTTCGCGGTGCCCCTGTTCTTGTCGGTCGTGTTGGAGCTCGATGCCTTGCAGACCGGGCTGCGTATCGTGCCGCTGTCGGTGGCGCTACTGGCGGCAGCGGGTGGCATCCCGAAGCTCGCACCGCGCGCGAACCCGCGCCGCGTCGTCCGGATCGGGCTGCTGCTGGTCCTCCTCGGCGTGCTGGTCCTCGTCGCCGGGATGGATCCGGGTGCCAACGCCGCCGTCGTCGCCGTTCCGATGCTCCTCATCGGGCTCGGCCTCGGTGCCCTGGCGTCCCAGTTGGGTGCGGTGACGGTGTCAGCCGTGCCCGACTCCGAGAGCGCCGAGGTCGGCGGGGTGCAGAACACCGCCACGAACCTCGGCGCGTCGCTGGGAACGGCGTTGATCGGATCGGTGCTGCTGGCGACGCTGAGCGGCTCCGTGATGACCGGCATCCAGCAGAACGCCGCGGTTCCGGAATCGGTCAAGCAGCAGGCATCGACCGAGCTGATCGGGGGAGTTCCCTTCCTGTCCGACAAGCAGCTCACCGAGGCGCTGGATCAGGCCGGGGTGGCCACCGGAGACGCCACGGAGATCCTGCGGATCAACGCCGATGCCCGCCTCGATGCACTCAGGGTCGCATTCGGCCTCACCGCCGTACTCGCTGCCGCCGCCCTGTTCTTCACCGGACGGGTGCCCCGACGGCCGCCGGGTGGTACGGACAGCGAGGAACCGCCGTCCGAGGGCCTGGAGCCTTCCGGTCGGGCCGCGTCCTAGTGGAGGTGGGAGAGCGAGACCTTGAGCGCGACCATGAGCAGTCCGAACGCACCGGCCAACAGGCTCACCGCGATGAGCGCACCCCCGCGCAGTTCCAGCGCCCGGCCGGCGATCCAGCCGTACACCAGCAGCAGCACGACGATGACGATCAGCGCGATCAGGGCCGCCGTCGACGCTGAGGCGCCGGCGAGCCGCGCGACCAGCAGCGTGACCAACGGCACGTACGACGCTGTCACCATCGGCCACTTGGACCGCAGCGCCGTGCGCACCTCATGCCACCGGAGTGGACGTCCCGCCGAGGCCAGCTCGGCCAGTTCGGCGTACTCCTCGGCGAGCCAGTAGACCACCAAGGTGACGAAGACGGCGACGGCCAGCGGAAAGGTTCCCAGGCTGGATCCGGCTGACGCCAGCACCGAGGCGGTGACGATCATGCCGTAGATGCCGGCCGCCCTCCGTCGTGGCCTGCGGCTGCGCCCAGCACTCGAGCTCGGCGATCCTCCCGGCTCGCCGGCGGCTCCGGATGTGGTCATCCGACTCTCCCATCCACGGTGTCAGAGTCCAAGGCACGAAAGGCGGTCTCCGGCCAACGTCGTAGCGCGATCACCGCGACCAGAGCCAGCCCGGCGACGAGAAGACCGGGCGCCGGCTCGATGCCGACGACGTTCACCAGCAGCTGGGCCGTCAACGGGGCGGTGCCGCCGATCAGCGCTGTGGCCAGGCCGGCCGACAAGGCGAAACCGGTCGAGCGGAGCGGCGTCGGGAAGAGCTCCCCGACCATGGCCACGGACAGGACCCCGGCCACGGCCGCGGCGATCGCGAGCTCGGCGAGCAGCAGAGCCAGCACCGAGCCGCTGGTCGCCAACCAGCTCATCGGGGGAGCCAGCAGCATCAGTGCGGCGGCGGAGGCGATGGCGACGGGTCTGCGACCGATGCGGTCCGAGAGCCGTCCGAGCAGCACCGCGGCCGCGGCTGCGAAGCAGAGGGCCAGGGCGGTCACCAGCAACGTGGGGGTGAGGCCGACTCGGTGCCGGATGATCAGGTTGTTGGGCATGAAGATGAAGAACGTGTTGAACGCCGAGGATCCTGCGGCCAGCAGACAGAATCCGCGCACCAGGGAGGGCCGATGCTCACGCCAGAGCGTCTCCAGGGGCGGCGGTAGCGGGACGGCGCCGGCCCGGAGAGACAGGAACTGCCTGGTGTCGGTGATCCGACGTCTGAGCAGCAGCGCCACGACCCCGAGCGGGACGGCGAGCAGGAACGCGATCCGCCACCACTGTGGCCAACTGCTCGACGCTCCGAACACCTGGTTGAGCGTCGCCACCACGGCCATGCCGGCGCCGATGCCGAGACCCATCGTCGCCGGGTGCCAGGCGGCGACCCGCCCGCGCTCGGAATCTGGCGCGTGCTCGAGCAGGAAGACGGCGGCTACGCCGAGCTCGCCTCCGGCGGCGAGCCCCTGCACGCCGCGGAGCAGGACGAGGATGACGGGGGCGAACAGGCCGATCACCGCGTAGCCGGGCAACACCGCTACCAAGGAGGTCGCTCCGGCCATCATGAGAATCACCACCATCAGCACCGTCCGACGCCCGCGCCGATCGGCCATCCGCCCGAACAGCAGAGCGCCGAAGGGCCGCACCAGCAGGGCTGTGCCGTACGCAGCGAACGCCGCCGTCAAGGTGGCGCTCGGATCGCCGGTCGGGAAGTAGACGGTGCCGATGATCGTCGCCAGCGCTCCGTAGATCGCGAAGTCGTACCATTCGGCCGCGTTGCCGACACAAGCCGCGACGATGGCCCGGCGGGACGTGCGCTGCTGACCGAGCTTCGCCTCGATGCTCAGCTGGGCCATGCAGGGAGCATAAGGGTCCTGGTTCGTCCGGACCACGGAGCGCCGGGCCGCCGCTTCGGGAATCACGCGATCTACGTGATGTCGCGTCCACCTGGTCGCCGATTGAATGAGTCATCGAGCAGCCGTCGTGATCAACTCCGTCCGGTCCGGTCGTCGCCGCACCATCGTGGCGACAGGGGTCGGCGGGAGTCGAAGCACAGAAGTGGTTGCCACGAACCACATCAGCATCCGTCGAACCGAAAGGCTCCGCCATGGCGACCCTGACCGCATGGGCGTTCCCCACCGTTGATGCAGCCGACCAAGCGGTCGAGCGCCTCAGGCAGCTGCAGACACAGAACCTGATCAAGGTCCAGGACGCAGCTACCGTCACCTGGCCCGTCGACAAGAGCAAGCCGAAGACCCGGCAGCTGAACAACCTCGCCGGAGCCGGCGCCCTGGGCGGCGCGTTCTGGGGGATGCTGTTCGGACTGCTCTTCTTCGTGCCGCTGCTGGGGGCGGCGATCGGAGCCGGTATCGGCGCTCTCACCGGGTCGATGGCTGACGTGGGCATCGACGACCGCTTCATCAACGGCGTGAAGGATCGCGTCCGACCAGGCACCTCCGCCCTCTTCCTGCTGACCTCCGACGCTGTGATCGATCGGGTTCGCGACGCTTTCGCCGGGATGAATCCCGAGCTGGTCGCCAGCAACCTCTCCGCCGAGCAGGAAGCCAAGCTGCGCGAGGTCTTCACGGAGGACTGACCGACAGGTCCCGAGACCGGCCGTACGCCCATGCCGGCCCTGCTCCCGCTCCGATCATCACCGACCGTCAGACCCGAACCCGCCGGCACAACGAGAGGACAGCCGATGAACAAGGAAGCTCGTGACGTCGAACGGATCTACTCGACCGCGGAAGTGGTGGCGAAACTCCGCCGGCTCGCCGACGCGATCGAGCAGGACAAGCCGTTCCGCATCCAGATCGCGGGAGAACGGATCTGGGTGCCGGAGCGGGCCCAGTTCTCCGTCGAGCACGAGCGCGGCGAGCACGACGAAGAGATCGAGTTCCAGCTCAAGTGGACACTCGGATCCGAACCCGACTCCGACACTGCGGCCGACCCGCTGGTGTGAGGACCACCGTCATCGGCGCGAAGGCGACGACGGAGATCCTGCACCGGGCCTGCGGCCCGGGCGGCACCTGAGGACGGCAGCTCAGGACGGCAGCGTGATCGTGGCGCTGCCGAATCCGGGCAGCTCGAGCTCGACGAGGCCCGCCGGGACGGGCCGGAGTTGGGTGATCACCGAGGTGTCGGGGCCCGGGTCTCCCCGCCCGTGATCGCTCGGCCGGTGCGGATCACGACTCGGGTCGCCGGCGTGGCGTTGATCAGCATGACGGTCCCCGTCGGGTGCTGATCGAGATCGACGACGACATCGGCGTACCGGGCGACGACGCTCCGGTCGAGGCTCGGGTGCGTGGCGGCGACCACGTCGTAGCCACGTTCGGCACCCGAGAGGGTCAGCTGTCCCTCGAGCACGACCTCGGCATGCTCGCGCCACAGCTCGAGAAGTCCTCGGAGGGTCCGCAGCTGCTCGACCGAGAGCCGGCGGAGCTGCATCGAGATCTGCGGAACGGCGAGCCAGCCGGCGTGGAGCTGTTGTGCCACCGCCACCGCGCCGCCTTCGGGTCCCCACATCATCGGGTCGCTGTGGATGGTCCGGCCGACCGAGATGAGCCGGGCATCGACACTCGAGACCCGGTTGAGGACGCTGTCACCCGGGCAGTCGCCGGCACGCAGCACCTCGGCGACGCGGGCGAGGGCGGGACTGACATACGGCTGTCGGAACTCGAACGCCAGCTCGAGGTCCGCTTCGCGAAGGCGGGCCCGCACCAGGGCCACCATGGCGGCCATGGCCTGACCGACATCACTCAGATCGCCGTGGCAAGGACTGTCCCGGTAGACCATGGCCTGATCCAGGAAGTCGATCTTGAGCAGGTCGACGCCGTAGTCGCGGGCCAGTCGCAGACAGGTGTGGGCCACGTGGTCACGCACCTCGGCGCGGCGTGGGTCCAAAATCTGACAGCTCAGGGAGTCCTCCCGATGGGGGGCGAACGCGCAGGCTCGCGGACGCGTCGCTGTCGTCGCCCAGCAGCAGGGGAGCGATCCATAGCCCGACGGCGGCGCCCCGTCGGTGCAGGCTCCGTCAGCTCCCACCGTCCGTTCGGCATAGCCCGCTGCGTCGAGGTGGCGCCCTCGACCAGCTGCACAGTCGGCAGTCGCAGGCCGGCATCCACGTCGGTCACAGAATTCGCTCCTCGCCGCTCGCGCGGTGCTCCGCAGCGATCGGATGGCCGACGCCGGGAGGTGACGCATGATCTTCGGCACCGCGGTCCTGTCCGACCTGGTGGTCAGGTCCCACAGGCCCGTGGTCTGCACTAGCCTCCTCAGGTGCATCCACTCGACGTCGAGGTGGCCGAAGCGGCTCAGGATCTCGGTGTGCCGGGCGTCTGCGTCGGCGTCGTCGACGGCCGACAGCACGCGTTCATCAGTCACGGCGTCACAGCTCTCGATCAAGGTCACCCGGTCGACGAGGCGACTCTGTTCCAGATCGGCTCGACGGTCAAGACGTTCACGGCGACGGCGATCATGGTGCTCGTCGAGCAGGGCCGCCTCGGGCTCGAGGACCCGGTCCGCCGCCATCTCCCGGAGCTTCAGCTCCGAGATCCCGGCGCGACGCAGACCCTCGCCGTCGGCCACCTGCTCAATCACACCGCCGGCTGGGACGGTGGCGATGCCTGGACCGACACCGGCGAAGGCGACGACGCACTGGCCCGTGCCTGCGCGCTCCTCGTCGACCTGCCCCAGCAGTTCGCTCCCGGCACGAGCGCGTCCTACAACAACGCGGCCTTCGTGCTGGCCGGCCGGCTGCTGGAGAGCGTGACCGGGACGACCTTCGAGCGGGCGCTCGACCGACTCGTTCTCGGACCGCTCGGACTCGACCAGACGCTGACCTCCCTGAACGCGATCATGACGCACACCTTCGCCCACGGGCACCACGTCACCAGCGCGTCCGCCTCCAGCTTGTTGGTCCACCGACCCTGGAGCGACCCGCGGGGCTATCTGCCGGCCGGGGCCCGGATCGCCTCCTCGACCCGCGACCTGGTGACCTGGGCCCGGTTCCAGCTCGGCGACGGTCGGGCGGCCGACGGCACCCGGTTGCTGGCCGGGGAACGGCTCCGGGCGATGCAGACGCCGTCCACGAGCCACGAGCTGATGCCCGGGGTGGGCATCGGGTACGGCTGGTTGCTCCGCGAGATCGACGGCGTCCGGCTGGTCGAGCACCACGGCGACGTGGCCGGTCAGCACTCGACGGTCACCGTGGTCCCCGAGCGCGACTGGGCGATCGTCGTGCTGGACAACGCCACGCCCCAGGGCCGCGAGCTGGCCGAGCGGATCGTGGTTCGGGCCCTCGAGGCAGATCTCGGCCTGGTCGAGCGGCCACCGGAGCTGCTGGCACTCAGCCCGGACGACCTGGCGTCGTACGAGGGGACGTACCGCACCACCGGTATCGAGCTCCGCATCCTCGCCGACCGCGGCGGCCTGGTCATCCACGGCACGATCTTCGATGGCGACGCGCCGGGGGAGACCCTCGAGTTCCCCGTCGGCCTGCTGCCCGGCGAGCGGTTCCTGGTCACGAGCGGCCCGTTCGCAGGGTTGCAGGGCGAGTTCGTCCGGGACGCCGGGGACCTCGTCGCCGTGCGGCACGTCGGTCGGCTGGTGCCGCGGGTTACCTCCCCGCCCGCCTGCTGAGCTGGAAGATGACCCGGCGAGGGACGCCCGATCGGTGTCGGGTCCGAGGACCCGCGCAGATGACAGCAAACGCTTACCGTGTCAAGACTGTCGCATTAGCCAATCAGATGGTTGAATCACGGCGCAGGGCACGATTTTCCGAAGAAGGCGAAACCAACGCCGGGCGTATGAGCGTCGTCGAGCTGACGACGGTCCCGTGAAACCGCGGCCGGCGCTCTGACACTGACGTCGGTAGCACTGGAGGACACCATGGAGTTCGGTCGCATCTCTCGTCGCCATTTCCTCTACGGCTCGGCCGTATTGGTGGGCACAGCAGCTCTGGGCGCGTGCAGCGCAGATCAAGGCCCGACTCAGGCCGGGAAGAGCAGTTCGACCCAGGTCGGTTCGAACACGAAACCGGTGGCGGTGCCCGGCAAGTTCCAGCAGTCGCCGCTGCTGGACGGCAAAGGATTGCCGCCGGTCGAAGAGCGGCTGCCCGAGGTCCCGTACGTGATCCCGCACAAGTGGGTCGTCGACGGTAACTACGGCGGTCGACTGAACATGAACGCCTTCTCCACCACCGGTGCCGCGAAAGCCGACTCGAACCGGAACTTCTTCTACGGGCACTCCCCGCTCCGTTATCTGAACGACGGCAAGGACGTGGTCCCCGGTCTGGTGGAGTCGTGGGAGTCCAACGACGACGCGTCGGAGTGGACCTTCCACTTCCGCAAGGGCCTGAAGTGGTCCGACGGCCAGCCCTGGTCGACGGCGGACATCCTGTTCTGGTGGGAAAACTTCGTCCTGGAACAAAAAATGGCCGTCACGGCCCCGGACGAAGCCCGCTCGGGCAAGGGCACCCTGGCCAAGCTCAAGGCGGTCGACGACGTCACGCTGACGATGACCTTCGACGCACCGGCGCCGCTGACCGCCGACCGGATGGCCATGTGGGTCAACGGCAACATCGGGAAGAACGGCCCGATCTGGATGATGCCGAGCCACTACGTCAAGCAGTTCCACCCGAAGTACGGCAAGAACGTCCCGGCCGACTGGGACGGTGTGGGCGGTCTGATGGAGACCAAGGCCGACTGGCACCGCAACCCGGACTGCCCGACGATGACGGGCTTCAAGTGCAAGTCCTTCGACAACAACAAGGGCGTCGTGCTGGAGCGCAACCCGTACTACTGGTGCGTGATGCCGAACGGCGACCAGCTGCCCTACCTGGACGAGATCCAGATCGCGATCGTCAGCGACGCCGAGGCCGGCAAGCTGCAGGTGCAGCAGGGGTCGGTCGACTACTGCCACGGGCCGTCCAACCAGATCACCCTCAACGACGTGCAGGGTCTCCGCAACAGCGCCGAGAAGGCCGGCACCGAGATCTCCCTCTGGGACAGCGGCTCGGGCACCGGCTCGATCTTCTTCCTCAACTACGACTACCCGGACGAGGAGCTGCGCACCCTCTTCCGGCAGCCGAAGTTCCGGCAGGCCATCAGCCACGCGTTCAACCGCGAAGCGCTGCGCAAGGCGGTGTACTTCAACACCGGTGAGCCGACGACCGGCACTCTCAGCCCGAAGGCGATCGAGTACCTGGTCGACGACACGGGCAAAGCTGCGTACAAGTCGTGGCGCGACGCCTACGTCGCCTACGACCCCGAGAAGGCCAAGAAGCTGCTGGACGAGCTCGGTCTCAAGGACACCGACGGCGACGGCATGCGTGAGCTGCCCAGCGGCAAGAAGCTCGCGATGCGACTCGACATCTCAGGCCGACGAGAGCCAGGAGCACAAGTCCAAGGACAACCAGCTCGTCTCCGACCTCAAGGCCGTCGGCCTGTCGATGAAGCTGAACCCCATCGCGCCGCAGACCTACGAGGACGAGTGGAAGACCGGCACCCTGATGGCCCACAGCAACTGGGAGGTCGGTGACGGTCCCAACCACCTGGTCTACCCGCAGTGGCTGGTGCCCCTCGAGTTCACCCGGTGGGCGCCGCTGCAGGGCCAGTGGTACCAACAGCTCGGCTCGGACACCAACAAGAAGCAGCTCGATGTGAGCCCGTGGAAGCGCAATCCGCCGCGGATGAAGCCGGAACCCGACGGTCCCATCCAGAAGCTGTGGGACATCTACGACCGGAGCAAGGTCGAGCCGGACGAGATGAAGCGCAACCAGCTCGTCTGGGACATGATCAAGATCCACGTCTCCGACGGCCCCTTCTTCATGGGATCGGTCGCCAACTACCCGCAGGTGATCGTCTTCAAGTCCGCCCTGAAGAACGTGCCGCGCAAGGAGAACCTCACCCTCGGTGGGATGGTCAACCCGTGGATCCATCCCACGCCCGCCGTGTACGACCCTGAGACCTACTTCTGGGACAAGCCGGACGAGCACGCCTGAGTCGCCCGACGACTGACCGTTCGACTCCTCGAAACGGGGGCTACAGATGCTCGTGTTCATCGCTCGGCGTCTCGTGTACGCGGTCGTCACGCTGGTCGCCGTGTCGCTGCTGGCGTTCTTCATCATCGAGCTGGCACCGGGTTCGGCGCTCACCGCCGAGATCTCGCGGCTCCGAGCTCAGGGCAACGTGGTCTCGACCGAGCAGGTCGAGGCGCTGGAGGAGAAGTACGGGGTCAACGACCCGTGGGTGGTGAAGTACGGGAAGTGGGCCGGCGGCCTGATCCGGGGCGACTTCGGCACGTCGTTCGCCTACCGGGAACCGGTGGGGAGCCTGATCTGGGGCCGCCTCGGGCTCTCGATCGCCCTGTCGCTCGGCGCGATCATCGTGGCCTGGGGGATAGCCATACCCTTGGGCGTCTTCTCCGCGACCCATCGATACACCCTGCCCGACAACGTCATCACCGTGCTCCAGTTCATCGGCGTGGCCATCCCGGAGTTCCTGCTGGCCTTGGCGGTGATGGTTGCCGCTGTGCAATGGGGTGGGTTGGAAGTCGGCGGCTTGTTCTCCAACGAGTACCGCAACGAACCCTGGAGCGCGGCCAAGTTCGGCGACATGCTGAGTCACCTGTGGATGCCGATGCTGGTCATCGCGGTCGGCAGCACCGCCTGGCTCACCCGGGTGATGCGGGCCAACCTGTTCGACGTGCTCGGGCAGCAGTACGTGCAGACGGCGCGGGCGAAGGGCGTCCCCGAGCGCCTGGTGATCTGGAAGCACGCCGTCCGGAACGCCTTGCATCCCGCTGGTGATGACGCTGGGCACGACGCTGTCGGTGTTGATCTCCGGCGAGGCGATCATCTCGATCGTCTTCGCGCTACCCACCACCGGGCAGGCCCTGATCCAGACGCTGATCGTCAAGGACACCTACGTGGCGGCCACGCTGCTCGTCTTCCTGGCCGCCCTGTTGGTGATCGGCAACCTGATCTCGGATCTGTTGCTGGCGTGGATCGATCCACGGACGCGGTCGTTCGGGTAGGGGAGGGCAGATGACATCGACGGCACAGCTCAGCGACGCCGAGCTCGGTCACGGCACCACCTTCGCACCGGATCCCGGGCGCACCGACAGCAAGATCGGCGAGGTCTCCCAGGGCCAGCTCATGTTCCGCCGGTTCAAGCAGAGCAAGCTGGCGGTGATCTCGCTCATCATCTTGGCTCTGATGTACCTGGCGGCGATCTTCGCGCCGTTCCTGTCGCCGAACGATCCGGCTGCGGTGTCGCAGGAGTACAAGTACGCGGCTCCGAGCCCGTTGACCTGGTCGGGCGGCCCGGCCATGTGCCGGATCGAGCAGGAGATCGACCCGATCAACATCTCCACGACCTACGTGAAGGACTGCAGCGATCCGATTCCCTTCCAGTTCTTCGGGCAGGGGTTCGAGTACAAGCTGCTCGGTCTGTTCCCCACCGACCGGCACCTCTTCACCGTCTCGGAGGGCAAGCTGTTGCTGTTCGGTGCCGACGTCAACGGCCGCGACATCTACAGCCGTACCATCTACGGTGCCCGGGTGTCTCTGACCATCGGCCTGCTCGGCGTCTTGATCGCCACCGTGCTCGGCTCGGTCATCGGGACCATCTCCGGCTATGCGGGCGGACCGGTCGACACCATCATCCAGCGCATCACCGAAGTGATCATCTCCATCCCCACCCTGCCGCTGTGGGCGACGATGGCGGCGGTCCTGCCCCAGGACCTGTCGGTGGTGCAGCGCTACTTCCTGATGACGTTGATCCTGTCGTTGGTGACCTGGACCGGGTTGGCGAGACAGGTGCGCGGCAAGGTCATGGGCTACTCCTCCGCCGACTACGTGGCAGCAGCCCGATCCGCCGGGTCGTCGGGATTCCGGATCGTCCGGACGCACCTGCTGCCCAACGCCGCCAGTCACATCGTTGCCGTCTCGATGTTGGCGATCCCGGCGACCATCCTCGCCGAGACGGCGCTCTCGTTCCTCGGCATCGGGATGCTGGACCCCGCGATCAGCTGGGGTGTGCTGCTCCAGGACGCGTCCCGGATCGACGTGCTGCAGCAGTACCCGTGGGTGCTGATCCCCGGTATCGCAGTGATCATCGCCATCACCTGCTTCCAGCTGCTGGGCGACGGTGTCCGCGATGCCGTCGACCCGTACAGCTGAGGACCCGGCCGGATCAGCAGCCGATCGCGAGCCGACGAGAGGAAAGGGACACGTGACCACCACATCGAGAGGCGGGGCCGGCCAACAGGTCGAGCCGGGAGCCGACGCCCCGATCATCTCCGTCCGCGACCTGAAGGTCGAGTACAAGACGACGCTCGGCACCGTGAACGCCCTCAACGGCGTGAGTTTCGACGTGCCCCGTGGCAAGGTGCTGGGCATCGTCGGCGAGAGCGGCAGCGGCAAGAGCGTCACCGCCCGGACGATCCTGCGCATCCTCGAACGGCAGGCCCGCATCACCGAGGGATCGGTGATCTTCCACCGTTCGCCAGATGATCACGGTCTGCACCCGGTGATCGAGCTCGACGACCACATCGACCAGCCGATCACCCCCTCGGGCGGGATCGACATCACCCGACTCGACCCGGGTGGTGAGGAGATGCGGTCCATCCGCGGTGGTGAGATCGCCATGATCTTCCAGGAGCCGATGACGTCCCTGAACCCCGTCTACACGATCGGGGCGCAGATCCAGGAAGCGATCCTGCTGCACCAGACCCGGGACAAGAAGCGCGCCTGGGAGCAGGCCGTCGACATGCTGCGGCAGGTCAGCATGCCGAATCCGGAGCGGATCGCGGAGTCGTACCCGCACCAGCTCTCCGGCGGGATGCGACAGCGCGCGATGATCGCCATGGCCTTGTCCTGCCACCCGGCCCTGCTGGTCGCCGACGAACCGACCACCGCGCTGGACGTGACGACCGAGGCGCAGATCCTCGCGCTGATGCGGAACCTGCGAACCGAGATCGGCATGTCGATCATGTTCATCACCCACAGCATGGGGGTGGTCGCGCAGCTGTGCGACGAGGTGATCGTGATGTACCAGGGCCGGGTCGTGGAACGAGCTTCGGTGGACGACATCTTCTACCACCCGAAGCACCCGTACACGCGCTCGCTGCTGCGTTCGATCCCCCGGATCGGGGCGGCGGAGCACGCGCCCTTGGAAGTGATCAAGGGTTCGGTGCCCGACCCCTACGCCACGGTGTCGGGATGCCCGTTCCATCCGCGGTGCCCGGAGTTCATCGGCGACGTCTGCGTCGACGTCGTGCCCGGTGAGACCGTGCTGGCCGGCCCGCACCGACACGGTGTCCGTTGCCACCTCTACGACAAGGACGCGGCGATGGCCGGCTCGGCATCCGCAGGGGGTGAGCGTCATGAGTGATGAGCGGGCGAGACGAGCCGACGGACAGGGCACCGAGTCCGGCGACGGACCGTTGCTGGAGGTCCGCGATCTGCGCAAGTACTTCCCGATCCGGGGCGGTCTGCTCAGACGCAAGATCGGTGAGGTGAAGGCGGTCGACGGCGTGTCCCTCAGCGTCGACCGGGGCGAGACGCTGGCCGTGGTGGGGGAGTCCGGGTGCGGCAAGTCGACGACCGGACGCACCATCATCCGGCTCGAGGAGCCGACCGGCGGCGAGGTCATCTTCCGGCACTCCGAGCTCGGCCCGGTGCACGTGGAGAGCGCGGACAAGAAGGACCTGAAGCGGATCCGGCCCAGCATGCAGTTCATCTTCCAGGACCCGTTCGCCTCACTGGACTCCCGGATGACCGTCGGCCGGGTGGTCGCCGAACCACTCCTGATCAACAACGTGCTGCACGGCCAGGCGCTGCGGGATCGGGTGGCCGAGCTGCTCACGGTGGTAGGCCTGCGGCCGGAGCACGCCAGCCGCTATCCGCACGCGTTCTCGGGCGGCCAACGACAGCGGATCGGCATCGCCCGGGCCCTGGCCCTCGATCCCCAGCTGATCATCTGCGACGAGCCGGTCTCCGCACTCGACGTGTCGGTGCAGGCGCAGGTGATCAACCTGCTGGAGGATCTGCAGGAGCGGCTGGGGCTGACCTACCTCTTCATCAGCCACGATCTCTCGGTCGTCGAGCACATCTCCGACCGGGTCGCCGTGATGTACGTCGGTCGGGTCGTCGAGGTCGGCAACACCCGCGAGCTCTTCACCCGCCCCCTGCACCCCTACACCGAGGCCCTGCTGGCCGCAGTTCCGCAACCCGATCCGCGCCAACGGACCGAGGTCCCGCCGCTGTCGGGCGAGGTGCCGAGTCCGGCCAATCCACCGTCGGGCTGCTACTTCCACACGCGGTGCCGCTATGCACAAGACGTCTGCTCGACCGACACGCCGCCCCTGCGCGAGGTGGCGAGTGCAGGTGGCCTCGACGGACGCCCGCGCCAGGTCGCCTGCCACTTCGCCGACGAGCTCCAGCTGACCGGGGCTGTGGTGTCCTCCGCGGCGTCACTGGACGCGGCCGAGGCCGACCCGGAGCGGACGGTGCTGTGAACCAGGACGGCACCCGAACCGGCCGGCCCCGGTTCACCGGGGTCACGAGCTTCGCCGACGCGCTCGGCCGGTTCGAGTTCCGCCACCCCTCGGACTGGTTCCGATCCGATCTCGAGGGCGGCCGCGACGGCGTCATCGTGGGGCCTGATCCGGCTGATGACGCGACGCACTTCGCTGTCGCGGTGACCGATCTCGGGGTGCAGGTCACCGCGGCCGACTCCGAGACCTTGCGCGAGGGCTTCGCGGACGGAATCGCAGGACTGCCCGACGTCAGTGTCGAAGGCGTCCAGGACGACACGTACAACGACATCGTCAAGCTGGAGCGGACGTTCACCTTCGCCGAGGGCGGCGTGGTCCGCAAGCGTCGGAGCTGGGCCCTCTATGCCGACCACTGGCAGTTCGCGGTCGAGTTCCAAGGCTCCTCGCCCGCTGAGTTCCACTACTGGCTGCCGATGGGCAACTACTGCTTCATGTCGTTCCAGCTGCCGCTGGCCCTCTGGTTCGCGACCGACAACGCGGTACGAACCGAGTCGTGAGGTCGGGCCGGACCGAAAGACATCGGTCCCGGCCGAGAACTGATTGGAAGCTCAACAGAATTCGTCACACAATACGGTCACCGGCTGGCCCGACTCACGTCTGCAGCCGCAACCGGGAGGACTGTCGGCAATGCGTCGAGGAAGCAACCTGCTCCGACTCGCCGACTTCAACACCGCCGTCGTCCTCGACCTGATCCGACGGTCCGCCGACGGGATGACCCGGGTCGAGATCGGCGAGCGGTCCGGCTTGTCCGGTCAGACCGTCAACAACATCGCCCGTCGTCTGATCGATCGCGATCTGGTCCGGGAGGGGCTGCCCGTGCGGGGCGCGCGCGGCAAGCCACCCGTTCCGTTGCTGATCGAACCGGACGGGTGCTGCTCGCTCGGGGTGCACGTCGACCCGGCCCGGCTCACTGTCCTGCTGCTCGATCTGGGCGGCACCGTCGTCGCGTCCAGCGTCCTCCGGACTCCGAAGGCACGCTATCCCGCGCGGGTGATCGCGCTGATCTCCCGGACGGCCGCCGGGCTCGTCCGATCAGCAGGGGTCGAACCGGGCCGGGTACTCGGGATCGGGATCGCCGCCCCCGGGCCGATCGACGTCGCCGAAGGCGTCCTGGTCGACCCCCCGATGTTGCCCCGGTGGCGGAACCTCCGCTTGCGGGCCGACCTCCACACGGCCACCGGGCTGCCGGTTCTGCTCGACAAGGACGTCACCGCGGCGGCGACCGCGGAGCTGCGCGCCGCGCCGCACGACAGTCACGACTTCGCGTTCCTCTACCTGGGCTCGGGCGTCGGCGCCGGCCTGGTGCTGGCTGACGAGGTGGTCCGGGGCACCTCGAACAATGTCGGTGAGGTCGGAGAGATCGTCGTGGACCCGGCCGATCCAGGCCTGGACTGGGGGCAGCGCGGTTCGTTGGCGACGGCGTGCATGCCGCAAGCGCTGGTCGATCGGGCCGCCCGGCGCGGTCTGCTCGCCGCGCCGCCGCCCGGGGACTTCGTCGCCGTTGACGAGGCGTTCAGTCGGCTCACGGAGCTGGCGGCCACGGGGAACGCCGAAGCCGTGTCGATCATCGACCACTCCGCGACCCGGGTCGCCATCGGCCTTGCCGTTCTCGTCAACCTCCTCGACGTCGACCGGATCGTGATCGGCGGACCGGCCTGGCCGCGGCTGAGCGAGCGGTACCTGGCCGTCCTGCCCGGCTTGGTGGCTGCGGAGCTGGTCGCGGCACGGCGACCGGTCCCGATCGAGGGATCAGCCATCGGTGAGCACGTGGCCGCCTACGGTGCCGCCGCCTTGGTGCTCGATCACTTCCTGGCGCCGCGGCCGTCGGTGCTGCTGATGGACTGAGCCGATCGCCGGTGCGCCCGGCTACCGCATCGCGTCACCGGTCGGCCGGGTGCTCCGCAACCAGTCGGTCGATGCGGGCGTGTTCGGTCGGTGTGGTGGCCGGGTCACCGTGCCGGATCGCCGCGGCGGTCGTCAGCGAGTCGACCGCACCCGCTCGATCGATCGAACCGAGGAACCCGCTCAGCAGCAGCGCCCGGGTCGAGTCGAGATCGGTCCGTACGTCGTCGTGGGGTTGGAAGCAGGCCAGCACGATCCAGGTCAGCGCGACGTCGAGGCTGCGCGGTCCGACGCGATGGTTCGTCCAGTCGATGAGCACGGGCCCGTTCGCGCTCAGCAACACGTTGCCCGGATGCAGGTCGCCGTGGACCAGGGCCGTGTCCGGCTCGCCGGCTGTGGTTGCGGTTGTCGTTGCGTCCAGGCGTCGATGCAGGTCCGCGAGCAGCGCCCCGAATCGGACGCCTTGATCAGGTCGATCGGCGAGCGCGCTCATCATCGTCGGACCCTCCACCCGGTCCATCACGATGTCAGGGCCGTCGACGGCGTGCACGGTCGGGACGGGCACCCCGGCGCGGGCAGCCCACTGCATGGCTTCGGCCTCCGGCCCAGCCGACGCCCCGGGGTTGCGGTACCGGCGAAGCACCCTGCCGCTGCCGAGATCGAACACCACCGACGCCCGGCCCTGCCCGACGATCGGCCACTGGTCTCGACCCACCCGCTCAGGCTAGCCCGCCCACCATCGCCTGCGCCGGGTCGATCAGGCCTCGCCGACAGCCGGCGAGCGGCGCCACCGATCGCGGTTGACGGCAACGGCGACAGTCACGATCACCACGCACACCGCGGTCAGGATCCAGTACATCCGCACCCGGTCGGCGCCGTCGAACAGCCCGGAGAAGAACTCGCCGGCGCCGTTGAACGAGGCGTGCAGGAGGAAGGCGATCAAGACGCTGCCGCCGGTGCGGAGATAGATCGCGGTGAACACGAAGCTGAGCGCGAACACCAGGACCGCGTCGGCCCACGGGATGTATCCGGTCACGAACATGGGGATGTGCCAGATCGCCCAGATCACGCCGAGGATCGCACTGGCCACCAAGGCGGAGTGGCGCCGCAGCAGGAGGGGGAGCGCGTAGCCGCGCCACCCGGGTTCCTCCCACGCTCCTCCGAGCGGGTTGACCAGGAAGCTCAGGGTGGAGGTGATGATCAACGACCAGCCCGCGAGCTGAACCGGTGTCGGTGACGCCGCCCCGAGCAGGACGTTCACGCACGCGGCGACCGCCCACGCCGCGACCGGACCGATGAAGGCCAGCACGTACCAGCCCACGCCGACCCGCCACCGGATCAGGCGGCGGAAGTAGACGCCCACGCCCTTCTTCCCCCCGACCACGGCTGCGGTGATGATGGCCGCCAGGAACGGCCCGCAGGCCAGCAGCGGTCCGGGGAACAGTCCCATCGCGAACGGGATGATCGGCAGCCAGGAGATCACCAGGGTCAAGACGATGAACGTCAGCAGGGGGTGACGGGCGAGGCCCGACGCCCCCGGGGCTCCGCCGAGGTCGACCGGTGCTGTCGCCGAGCGGACCTGCTCGGGCGACGAGAGATCCTTGCTCACCGCCGTTCCCCCGGCCCGGGTGCTGCCGCGTCGGCCAGTCGATCAACGGCCATCGTTCTCCTCCAGGATGCTCCGGGCCGTCCACCGCGGCCTGCTCGAAACGGTAGGGGGGTCGACTCGGCCGGCGGGCCAGTAGAACCACCGGTTCGGCTACCGGTGTGCCGACCGACTCGCCGTGCGGCGTGGCGATGTCCTCTTTAGGACATGGCATCAAGTGGACACAGAATCTCGCTCCTCAGCGCGCAGAACGCCATAAGCTCAGTCATGTCCCGGAGGCGATCCCCAAGTCCCGGCGACACGACAGCTCGCAGCGGACAACCCCTAGTCCCCAGGAGCGAGCTGGCGGGCCAGTGACCTGACGAGCCGGCCCGCGATGAGTCCGAGTTGGAGGGGAACCTTCCCCTGGTTCCCCTCCACCGGTACACCACCCGCACACCGGACTCTCGGTCCGGTCGTCGTCAGCGCGTGCCGGCCGATCGCCGTGCGACCACCGCGTACAACGGATCGCCGCGGTAGTGGGTCGGGTCTGGCGTCCGGCGGGAGGCCGACGGCTCGTCGAACCCGCCGGCGGACCGGAGATAACCCCCCACGAGGCCCAGGTGGGCGTCGTCGGAGGTCGCCAGCCAGCCGTGGATCGCCTTGGTGGGAAAGCAGCGGTTGGAGAAGGTGATCGCGATCGGTGCGCCGGGCCTCAGCACCCGGGCGCACTCGGCCAGCACCTCGACCGGCCGGACGAGGTAGTCGATCGAGACGCAGCACACCACGGCGTCGAAGGAGGCATCGGGGAACGGCAGCCGCGGATCGGTGTTGAGGTCTCGGACCACTCGTTCCGTCGCCCAGCGGTTCGCCTCGAGCTCGGCTGCGTTCAGACCGAGGACGACCAGCTCGGCGGGCGGGCGCCGCAGGTGCGACACCCAGGACGACATCAGATCGAGGACCCGACCGTCCGTGCGATCGATGCCCAGCTCCGCGTAGAGCTGCCCGACTGCGGCGATTGCTGCCTCGTCGATGTGGGTGACCAGTCGCGGCGCGGCGTAGAAGGTATCGTCCGAGTCCGCGTCGTCCCGGTCGAAGAACCACGGCGGGAACTGGTTCGGCTCAGGCACCGACCCATCACATCACCGCACCCCCAGATCGGTGCTGCGCGGGGCAGACCGTACGGGGAGTGGTCAACGGCGTCGGGCGCGCTGGGTCGCGAACAGCATCCGGGCCAGGTACAGGGGGGTGGGTGGATTCCATCCGAGTTGTTGGCCCATGCCGAGATCGTCGCGGTTGGCCCAGTGCTCCGCGATCCTGCCGTCGCTCATCCGGAACCAATGGGTCTGGGTCACCGCGAAGGTCCGGCCGCGTGGCGGGAACACCGCCGCGACCGTCGCATCGGGCAGGTAGGCGACGAAGGGGCCGGTCTGCCGACCAGACATCGTGGTGCGGACGACGACGAGATCGCCCTCGGTGACAGCGTCGTGGATCTGCATGGTCAGGTCGCTGAAGGCGGTGCGCAGCCATCGCGCGGTGGCGTACATGGCAGCCGGTCCGCGACCGCGGGTGTCCGGCGGCTCGGCCTCGGCCTCGCGGTTGAGCACGTCGGCGGTGTAGAGGCGCTGGAACTCCGCGAGAGTCCCGGAGCCCATGGCGTGCAGTGAGGCGATGGCGACGGCGATGCGATGCGCGCCGTCCTCGCCACCGCCTGTCTCGCGGTGGTCGTCGAGCTGGTCGGTGACATCGACGAGTGGGTGGGCGGTCTCGGGCATGGCGAAGGTCCTTCCGGTGGTTGAGGTGCTGGGCGATTCGGTCGATCGGTGGTGTCAGTCGGCGTAGAGCCGGATCTCGATCCCGTCGGGGTCGTGCAGTCCGACGACAACGGAGCCGCCGTGGTGCCCCTCGACCAGGTCGTGCGGCTCTCCGAGGTCGTCGAGCCTGGCACTCCAGCGCTGGACGTCGTCCCGGGTCGGTACCAGCAGCGCGACGGCGTCGAAGCCGGCCAGGATCCGGGCGCGCTCGGGGTCGTGACGGAGGGCGATCTGCGGTTGGCAGCCGTCGTGTCCGATCGCCACGCCTGCGACCTCTCCGTCCTCGAGGAACTCGATCACGGTCGCGAACCCGAGCACTCGCTGATACCAGTCGCGGCTGCGTCGGACGTCGCTGACGGGGAGCTTGACGTGGTGGATGCCGCTGATCACGACGATCCCTCATTTCTTGTAGTTGAACTCTAGAGTTAGAATGCAACACATGCCGGAGAACGTCAAGCGGGTCCGCGGGATGCGTACGAAGAACACCCGACGGAAGATCGTCACCGCTGCAGCAGAGCTCTTCGTCGCCGACGGCTACCACGCCACCACGTTGGAGGACGTCGCCGCTCGAGCGGGGGTGGCGGTGCAGACGGTCTACTTCCACTTCGGCAACAAGCGCAGCGTGCTCAAAGAGGCCGTCGACGTCGCCGCCGTCGGCGACGACCAGTCCGTCCCCATGCTCGACCGGCCCTGGCTGGAGGAGGCGCGGGCCGAGACGGATCCTCGGGCGGTGATCACCCTCTGGATGGGCTACGGCGCCGGCATCCTGACCAGGATCGGACCGATCATGCGCGTCGTGCGCGACGCCGCCGCCACCGATCCCGAGATGGCCGAGCAGTGGACCACGAACCAGACCCAGACCGCCGCCGCCTTCGCCGTTCTGGCCGAGCAGCTCCATGCCCTGGATGCGCTACGGGTGCCGATCGAGGAGGCGACCGACATCTTGTGCGCGCTCAGTGGGATCGACCTCTATCTCGTGCTCGCCGATCGTGGTTGGACGCCGCAGCGGTGGGAACGGTTCGTCGCCGACGCGCTCCGCCACGCCCTGCTGCGGTGATCCGGGGGCGGTGCGCCCGTTCGTGAGGCCCGGTCCCGGTTCACCGCAGCGGTCGGGTCGCGACCCGACGGCTCAACTCGATGAAGCCGTGCGGGAAGTTGCCGCGTCGGATGACCAGCCGGGTCAGTCCACGCGCCTCCGCCACGGCCACGTCGTCGCCGACGAACGCGGGATCGGTGCAGTCGTAGTTGACCCCCTTCCACCGGATCGTGCAGCCGCCGGCCGCGCGTACGTTGCGCACCCAGTCCGTCTCCGGGCCCCACGCCAGGGCGATCACGAAGCTCGTCCGGGTGGGGATGACGGCGACCGGGATCGCGTACTCGGTGCCGCTCTTGCGCCCCCGGTGCCGAAGGATCGCCCAGAGCGGGAAGATCCGGTGGCCGGCGAGTCGAACCGCGACCTTGTTGAACTGCTTCGCCCCTCCGGGTGGCTTCGCCATGGCTCCAGCATCCCCTGGCGACGAGTCGGATCACCAGGGGATCTGTCCCGCGTCCTCGAAGTACCCGCCGGTCGGACCGTCGTCGGGCGCGGTCGCCAAGCTGATCGCGATCGCAGCACCCTGTTCCGGGGTCCGGACACCACGGAAGCCGTTGAGATCGGTCGCGACGAAACCGGGGCACGCGACGTTGATCAAGATGTTGGTGTCGCGCAGCTCCTTGGCGTACTGCACGGTGACCGCGTTGAGGAACGTCTTGGAGGGCGCGTACGCGGCCGAGATCGGACCCGTGGAGTTTCCGTCGGTCGTCGCGGTCTGGCGGGCGAGGGAGCCGACCGAGCTGGACATGTTCACGATTCGCGGTGACGCCGATCGACGCAGCAGCGGCAGCATCGCGTTGGTCACCCGGATCACCCCGATCACATTGGTCTCGACGACGAGGCGCACCTGGTCGGCGGACACCCGAGTGGGTTCCTGCGGCATCCCGCCGGTCACCCCGGCATTGTTGACCAGCACGTCGAGGCGGCCGGTGCGTTCCTCGATGATCGCCGGGGCGGCACCGACGCTCTCGTCATCGGTGACATCCAGTGGGACGCCGAACGCGTCGATGCCGCGTTGCCGCAATGTCGCCACGGCGCTCTCGCGGCGCTGGTCGTCGCGGGCGCCGACCGCGACACTCCAGCCGAGGGCACCCAGGCCGGCCGCGATCTGGAAGCCGATTCCCTTGTTGGCGCCGGTCACCAGAGCGGTCGGCACCTCGTTCCTGTTGTGTTCGGTCATGCCCCGATCGTGCGTGCTGGTTCGGGCGAGGACCAGGACCGATCCGGTTGCGACCGATACCGGACCGGTATCGCACCAGGTCGCCGCGTGGTCCAGCTACGCTCGACCGCGTGGAGGTCCGGGAACTGCGGTATTTCCTCGCCGTCGCCGAGGAGCTGCATTTCGGCCGGGCGGCGACCAGGCTCGGCATCGCCCAGCCGCCACTGTCCCGGGCGGTCCAGCAACTCGAGCGAACCCTCGGCGTCCCCTTGTTCGATCGGTCGAGCCGTGGTGTGTCGCTGACGCCGGCCGGTACGGTCCTGCTGAACGAGGGACGAGCGGCCCTGGATGCGATGGCCGCGGCCGAGCGGCGGACCCAGCGAGCCGCGGCCGGCAGTCCCCGGCTGGTCCTGGCCACCAAGGCCGGAGCTTCGGTCGAGCTGCTGGCCAAGCTGCTCGACGCCTACGCGGCCGAGCCCGACTCGGTCGCCGTCGAGGTCGAGCTGTGCGGACCCGGCGAACAGGAGCAGCTGCTGCGCACCGGCCGGGCCGACGTGGCCCTGCTGCACCGCCCGTTCGATTCGACGGCGGGCCTCGACACCGAGGAGCTGCGGACCGAGGGACAGGTGGCGGTCCTGCCTGCCGGCCATCCCCTCACCAGCCGCTCCAGTCTGAGTCTGGACGACCTCGGTAGCCGGTCGGACCTGCCGCTGCCGCGCTGGCCGATGGCGGACGGCCGCTATCCCGAAGGTCCTGGGCCGCGGGCCCGCAACCACGAGCAGCTGCTCCAGCTGATCGAGCTCGGACGAACCGTCGCGGTTCTGCCGGAGTCGGTGACGGCCGGTCTTCGCGGCGGGCTCGCGGTGGTGCCGCTGGTGGATGCTCCGCAGGTCACCACGATCATCGCGTGGCCGCCGCAGAGCACGTCCTTGGCGCTCGCCGCCCTGGTCCGGACCGCCACCCGGCTGTGAACCGGGGCGGTTGCCGAGTACCCGGTCGGACCGGTGACCGCTAGGTTCTGGGCATGGCGGCCGTTCCTCCCGAGATCACGCAGGTCATCGCCGAATCGGACTTCTCCGGCACCGTACGGGTGGACGGCCGAGGCGACGACAGCTGGGCCGCCGCGTACGGCTTGGCGAGCCGCCGCTTCGGCGTCGCCAACCGTTGCGACACGTCCTTCGGCATCGCCAGCGGCACCAAGGGTTTCACCGCTGCGACCGTGCTGAGTCTGGTCGAGGAGGGACGTCTGAGCCTGACCACCACGGCCCGTTCCGTCCTGGGTTCCGATCTGCCGCTGATCGACGATCGGGTCGACGTCGAGCACCTGTTGACCCACCGGTCAGGCATCGGTGATTATCTCGACGAGAACGAAGGGACCTCGATCCAGGACTACGTGATGCCGGTCCCGGTGCACCGCCTCGACTCCACCGAGGCTTACCTCCAGGTCCTCGACGGGCATCCGCAGGTGATGACACCCGGTGAGGAATTCCGTTACTGCAACAGCGGGTACGTCGTGCTGGCCCTGATCGCCGAACGAGTCGCCGGACGCCCGTTCAGCGATCTGGTGCAGGAGCGGGTCTGCGGTCCCGCCGGTATGACGGCGACGCGGTTCGCGCGCGGCGATGCTCCGCCGGACAGGGCTGCGGACGGCTTCCTGGTCGTCGACGGTGAGTGGCGCACGAACGTCCTGCACCTGCCGGTGTGGGGCAGCGGTGACGGTGGCATGTACGCGACCGCCGCAGATCTCACCGCGTTCTGGGCCGCCTTGTTCGGCGACCGGATCGTCTCCCGAGCCGTTCGGGAGCTGATGATCCGCCCCCGCGGCGACGTCTCATCGGTTCGGTGGCGATACGGGATGGGCTTGTGGCTGCACCGCAGCGGTCCGGTCGTGATGCTCGAAGGCTCCGACCCCGGCATCTCCTTCCGCAGCGTCCACGACCCGGTCTCCGGGCGCACGTTGACCACCATCTCGAACATCACCGACGGGGCCTGGCCGGTCACTGCCGCGCTGGAGAGGTTCTACGGTGTCGACTGACGTGACCGACGTGTTGATCACCGGTGTTCGGGGAGAGACGGGCCTGCCGTTCGCGCGCCGGGTCGAGCAGTCGGTGCCGCGTCGTTCGGCTGTGTCGGCATCGCCGTGCTGAGTGCCGTGAAGTCGATCAACCTGGTGATCAGTTTCCTGCTCGAACTGGCCCTGGTCGCCGCCGTGGCGTTCTGGGGATTCACCGTGCCGCTACCGCTCGTCGGGCGGGTGCTGCTGGGGCTGGGATCGGCGGCCGTCGTCGTGGCGGGCTGGGCCCTGTTCATGGCTCCCCGGGCCAGGCGTCGAGTACCCGAGCCGGCGAGAACGGTGGTGGCGCTCGCCCTCTTCCTGACCGCCTCCGCGTTGTTGATCACCGGTGGACGGGCGACGACGGGCTTGGTCTTCGCCGCCGTGGCGGTCCTGAACGCCGTCGGGCTCTACGCCCTCCGACGCCACTGGTCGCCCTTGGACGGCGAGTCGAAGTCACGCGCGTCCTAGGCGGAACCGGCGCGGCCGAGTCCGACCAATCGCCGATCGGGCGGATCACGTCGGCTGCGAGGATGACGGGGGAGAGGAGATCGCGAGATGGGGCCCGACCTGCTGATCCGCGACGCGCTCGTGATCGACGGCACCGGCGCCGGCGGTCGTCCGGCCGACGTCGAGATCACCCGAGACACGATCACCGCCATCGTGCCGCCCGGCCGGGGATCGCGCGGGCGGCGGACCCTGGCCGCCGACGGGCGGGTGCTGGCTCCGGGATTCCTCGACATGCACGCCCACTCCGATCTCCAGATCCTGGCGAATCCCGACCACCTCGCCAAGGTCAGTCAGGGCGTCACGTGCGAGGTGCTCGGTCAAGACGGGCTGTCCTTCGCGCCGGTCGACGACACCACCCGGGCGACGATCAGGCGGCAGGTGGCCGGCTGGAACGGCGAGCCCGACGACTTCGACTTCAGCTGGGACGACGTCGCCGGCTACCTCGACCGGCTCGACCGGGGCATCGCCTGCCACGCGGCGTACCTGGTACCGCAGGGCACCGTTCGGCTGCTCGTCGTCGGTCCGGACGACCGGCCCGCGACCGGGGATGAACAGGTCCGGATGGCTGACCTGATCCGGCTCGGTCTCGAGCAGGGCGCGGTCGGGATGAGCAGCGGACTGACCTACGTACCGGGGATGTACGCCGACACCGACGAGCTGATCGGCTTGTGCCGGGTGGTGGGGGAGCTCGGTGGCTACTACGCGCCGCACCACCGCTCGTACGGGACCGGTGCGCTCGACGCCTATGCGGAGATGATCACGGTGGCCCGGGCCGCGGCCTGCGCCCTGCACCTGACCCACGCGACGCTCAACTTCCCGGTGAACCGGGGCCGGGCCGGTGAGCTGTTGAGCATGATCGACTCCGCCCTGGCCGACGGCGTCGACATCACGGTGGACAGCTACCCCTACCTGCCTGCCGCCACGACGCTGGCAGCGTTGCTGCCGAGCTGGGCGGCGTCCGGCGGACCCGACGCGTTGTTGTCGCGACTGGCCGATGCGCCCACCCGGATCAAGATCGGGTACGAGCTCGAAGTGCTCGGCTCCGACGGCTGCCACGGCTGCGTCGTGGACTGGCAGACGGTGGAGATCAGCGGCGTCCGGAATCCGGCGCTGGCCACCGCTGTCGGCCGCACGATCGCCGACCTCGCCGCCCAGCGGCGGCGACCGGCCGTCGACACGGTGTGCGACCTGCTGATCGACGACGGGCTCGCGACGTCGATCCTGCATCACGCCGGCAACGAGGAGAACGTCGCGATGATCATGGGGCACCGGGTGCACACCGGCGGCTCGGACGCGATCCTGGTCGGCGCGAAGCCCCATCCCCGGGCGTGGGGCACATTTCCCCGCTATCTCTCACGCTACGTCCGCGAGCTCGGCGCCCTCTCGCTCGAGGACTGCATCCACCACCTGACCGGCCGGCCGGCGGCCCGGCTGCGCCTCTCGGACCGGGGCCTGGTGCGGACGGGTTGGTACGCCGACCTGGTCGTCCTCGACCCTGACACCGTCCACGACGCGGCGACGTTCGACCAGCCTCGCCAGCAGGCGGAGGGGATCGATTTCGTGCTGGTGAACGGGATACCGGTGATCGACGAAGGCCGACGGACCGACGCGCTGCCCGGCCGGGCGCTACGCCGGACGGTATCCGGCACGCGGGCCGCGCCGCGCTGACCGCGCGCAGCCGCGTCGCGTCGCGTCGCGTCGCGTGGAGGGACGACCGCTCAGAGCTCTCGAGTCGTAGAGTCGCCGGATGGGCTACGCACGCCTGGGCCGGACCGGGCCTCAGGGTCAGTCGCATCGACCTGGGTTGCATGAGCTTCCCGACCCGGTCCGCGTACTGGTGGTGAGGATGTCCTCTGGCTCCCGGGACGATGGGTAGGCCGGTGGCGCTGCACCTGGTCCGCCATGGACCGCCCATGATCGAGCCGGGTAGGCCGGCCCGGGACTGGCTGCTCGATCGCTCGGCACCGGCCGAGCTGGATCGGCTGCGACAGGTCCTCGGCCGGCGCGCTCCGTCCGCCACGTGGCACAGCTCGGATGAACCGAAGGCCCTCGCCACGGCCCGTCACCTGACGGACCGGTCGCTGCGCACGTGGCCGGCGCTCAGAGAAGCACATCGATCGGACTGGTTCGCGACCCACGAGGAGTTCCGGGCCGCCGTCCGGGACGCTTTCGCCGAGCCGGCTCGGGCGGCCCGTCCCGGGTGGGAGCCGCTCGCCGGAACCCGCACCCGGGTGAGCGCAGTCGTCGCCGATCTCATCGCCCGCCACGGGACCGAACTGGTCCTGGTGGGACACGGAACCGCGTGGACGCTGCTGGTCTCCGAGCTGACGGGGCGGCCGCCGGATCTGTCGGCGTGGGAGGCGCTCCGTGCTCCGGACCTGTGCACCGTGGATCTCGCCGGCGGCACCGTCAGCCACCGGTGGGGCGAGTGGTGAGCGAGGTCCGGACCGGCACTCAGCCGGTGGCGGCGGCTTCGAGCACGGCGAGGTCGCGCACGGCGTAGCGGTGGTGCTCGGCCTCCTCCTTGAGGATGACCTTGAGGCAGCGCCGGACCACGTACGCCTGATCGGGATAGAAGTCAGCCGGCTTGCGCTTGCAGACCCGATCGAGCTCGAGCTCCGAGAGTTGATCGACGAGCTGCCGCATCGTGGCCATCCGGGCCAATCGCGGTACCAGCACCTCGTCGAGGGTCGGTGTGGCGTCGACGGTGAGCCCGAGCGTCGCCTCGACCTCGGGCGGCGTGCCACCGGCCGGGAAACCCCACGGGTGGTACGGCGCCTCCTCCTCGAGCACGGCGTTACCGAGCCAGGCGTCGCCGGCGAACAACAGGTGCCGGTGGGTCTCGACGAAGGACCACTCACCGTCGACCCGCTGCTGCAGCGAGGCTTCGGGCAGGGACCGGGCGCGTTCCAGTGTCGACTGCCACCGCGCCTCGATCAGATCCCAGGCAGCGCGGTGATCCGCGGGGGATTCCGCGTCCCGCGCCAGCACCCGCACGGGTTCGCGCCGGTCCAGCTCGGCCTCGACGAATCCGGTCACGTCGACGTCGTTGACGACCAGGCGTTCGAAGTGACCACCGAGGTAGACGTCGCTCCCGTAGCAGTCGACGATCTTCAGCCCGCTGATCTCGCAATCGCGGATCTCGAGGCCATTGAGATCCGACAGGTGGATGCGGGCACCGCGGAACTGATCGCTGTCAACGAACTGAGCAGTCATCACAGCAGTATCCCGGCGCCGTTCCCGGGCTTCGACGCGGGGAGTCGGGCCGCGGGTGGACGAGGCCGCTTCAGCCGGGACCAAGGACGCAGAACTCGTTGCCCTCCGGGTCGGCGAGGCACCTCCACGACACATCGCCGCCCTGACCGACGTCGACACCGGCGGCGCCGATGGCCTCCAGCCGCGCCACCTCCGCCTCCTGATCATCGCCGGCGTACGGCTTGAGGTCGAGATGGATGCGAGTCCACGCGGTCCTCGAGCCGGTGGGGCGGACGAGCTGCAGGTACGGTCCGACGCCCGCGGCCGATCGCAGCACCGCCCGATCATCGGTCACCTCGTGCAGGGTCCAGTCCAGCGCCTCGCTCCAGAATCCGGCCATCGCCCGTGGATCCGCAGTGTCGACCACGACCGCGGCGATGGGCCCGGTGTCGCGATAGATGTCGCGCGGCTCCGACACGCGGAACGGGTTGCCTTCCGGATCGGCCAGGACCGTCCACGGATCCTCGCCTCGGCCCAGGTCCGCGGAGGTGGCGCCGAGATCCTGCAGCCGCGCGACCAGCTCCTCGTGATGGTCCGCCGAGGTGGTGGCGAGCTCGAGGTGCACGCGGTACCGCACCGTCTCGGGGTCCGGGACGGTCACGACGTCGATGCAGACGGCGACGGGGTCCGGCCAGGCGAACCCCAGCGGTTCCACGTTGGTCACCCCCGGACCCTCGCTGGACACACCCCAGCCGAGTGCCGCCGCCCAGAACCGACCGAGGGCAGCATCGTCGCGGGCCTTGATGTTCACCTGAACGAGCCGCAGCGCCACACCAGCAACCTAACCCGGAGATCGGTCGACCTGGATCCGACATCACGCCCGCGATGATCGCGGTGATGGGACAGTGGAACCGATCTGACCGAGCGCAGCTCCGGTAGGCCGTTGTGTTCCGGGTGAGCCGACGGTGGGCGGTAGACCGTCCACCGCCGGTGTTCGTCGAGTTTCGTGAGCGGACCGCCTGGTGCGAAGCCGTCGTCCGGAGGAGAGTTCGGTGTCCGTACCGGTTCGAAACCGAGAGGCTCCGCCATCATCATCTTCGCGATGCGACGCAGCTGGGTGGCAGTGCTGGTCCCCGCCATCCTGCTGGCAACCGCCTGCTCCGGCTCGGGATCGCCGCCGGCGGCGCCGCCGAGTTCGGCTTCCCGCTCCGCACCGGCGGACTTCGCCGGACTCGTCGAGATCGGCGACGACCGGTCCCTGTACATGGAATGCCGCGGGACGGGCTCACCGACGGTGGTGCTGATCTCCACCGCCAACGGATCCTCCGACGAGTGGAAGTCGTACGCCGACGTGGCCCAGCAGAAGGTGGTGCCGAGTGCGAGAGCCGTGTTCCCCACCATGGCGAGGCAGACGAGGACCTGCGTCTACGACCGACCCGGCACCCGTCGCAACGACGGCCGACTGAGCCCGTCGACCATGGTCAGCCAGCCGACCACCGCCCAACAAGACCTCGACGCCCTCCGAGCAGGTCTGGCCGCGGCCGGCGAGCAGCCCCCGTACGTCCTGGGTGCCGGCTCCTGGGGCGCAATGATCGCCCTGCTGTTCGCCCGGACCGAACCCGAGCAGGTCAAGGGTCTGGTCCTGGTCGACGGCGCCTCACCCTTCCTGCCGAAGGCGCTCACCGCGGCTCAATGGCGAGCCTTTCTGGCGATCGCCGACGGTCTGGATCCCAAGCAGTACGAGATCCCCGACTATCCGGCCAGCTTCCGCGAGCTCGACGCGGCCGGTCCCGATCCCGCCGGCGTGCCGTCGGTCGTCCTCAGTTCGAGCGTGCCGTGGCAGCTCGTGCCGACTCTGCCGGCGTCGGAGACGTTCCCGCGCTGGAGCAACGCCCAGAACGAGCTCGCCGCCTCGCTGGCGGCCGAGCACGTCACCAAGACCGACAGCCAGCACCTGATCGCCCTCCAGAACCCGGAGGTGGTCAACGCCGCGCTCCGCTCGACCCTGGACCGCGTGGGCGGCTGACGGTCGGACCCACCGAATCGCTGCGATCTGTCGGATCCGTGGTCGAAGATGGACCCGTGGTCACGGTCGACGACGTCCGAGCGGTGCTGGCGGACCTGCCGCGCAGCTACGAGGTGCTGGTTCGGGACCGGGTGAAGTTCCGGGTCGGTCAGATCGTGTACGTCGCATTCAGCCGGGACGAGACCGAGATCGGGTTCGCCTTCCCCAAGGAGGAACGCGCTGCGCTGGTGGCGGCCCGGCCCGAGGTGTTCTTCCTCCCGCGCGAATCGGAGCTGCGTTTCCACTGGGTCGAGGCCTGGCTGGCTGCGCTCGATCCGGACGAGATGCGCGAGCTGGTGCTGGACGCCTGGCGGATGGTCGTGCCGCAGCGGGTCGCCCGGGAGGTTCTCGGCGGCTGAGTCCCGGTCCGCACTCGGTGCGGCCCGTGGCAGCAGACCAGGGGTCCGCCGATGAGAACCGGCATCGCGTCTGGTCTGATGCGGCATGAGCCAACAGCTAACGGACGGGGGGGCCGCCGGCACCACCCTGCGCGACCGGGGCGTCGAGGTCCTGATGGCCGGAGACGGCGACTACGACCAGGCCCGGCGGGTCTGGAACGCGATGATCGACCGGCAACCGGCGGTGATCGCCCGCTGCCGCAGCACCGCCGACGTGGTGACGGCGGTACGGGTCGCCCGGGACAACGACCTCGAGATCGGCGTCTACTGCGGGGGCCACAGCGTGCTCGGGCTGGCGGTGCCACAGGACGGGATGACGATCGACCTCCGGCCGATGGGCGCGGTCCAGGTCGATCCGGAGCGGCGCCGGGCTCGAGTGCAAGGCGGTGCACTGCTCGGTGCCCTGGACGCGGCCAGTCAGGTCCACGGACTGGCGACCACGGCGGGGAACGTGTCACACACCGGCGTCGGCGGCCTCACCCTCGGCGGGGGGATGGGTTGGCTGGCGCGCCGGTACGGCCTGAGCTGCGACAACGTGACCTCGTTCGAGGTGGTGACCGCCGCCGGGAGGGTGCTGCGCGCGAGTGCCGACGAGAACTCCGACCTCTACTGGGGGCTGCGCGGTGGTGGCGGCAACTTCGGCATCGTCACCGAGTTCGAGTTCCAGCTGCACGACGTCGGAACCGAGGCGTTGAGTGTCGAGCTGGCGTTTCCCGTGGCCGCGGCGGCCGGGGTGCTGACCGGCTGGCGCGACCTCGCCCTGGCCGCACCCCGGTCGGCGACCTTCGCGGCGTCGGTCGCGGGCGGGCTCGCCACCGTCGGCTACGTCTGGGTCGGCGATCCGGCGCAGGGCCGGGATCTGCTGCCGAGTCTGCAGGCCCTCGGTCGGCCGGTCGCGGAGCGGGTGGTCGACCTCAGTTACCTGGAGCTGCAGACCCGCGACGACACGGCGCGGGGCCATGCCCTCCGTCGGTACTGGAAGGGCCATTACCTGCGCGACCTACCGGCAGCGGCCATCGAGGCACTGCTCGCCCACCCGCCCGATTTCGGCGCCAGCCTGCAGACCTACGGCGGGGCGATCGCCGACGTGCCCGACGACGCCACCGCGTTCAGTCAGCGCGCCACCGCGTTCGAGTACGTGGGAGCCGTGCGGTGGACCGACCCGGCCGAGGACCCGATGCGGGTCGAGCAGGCCCGGGCCGCCGCGGCGACGCTGACTCCGTACGCGAGCGGGGTCTACGTGAACGTCTTGACCGACGAGGGCAGCGACGGGGTCCGCCGGGCCTACCCACCGGAGAAGCTCGCGCGGCTCACCGCCTTGAAGGGGCGCTACGACCCCGACAACGTCTTCCACGTCAACCAGAACATCGCACCACCCGCCCCCTGATCGCGCGCCCGGGGCGGGGGCGACTGTCGAAGGACGCGTCACCCCTGGGAGCCGGGCTCGCGTCAGGCTGAACCGACCCACGCGTCGACGAGCGCCTGCACCCCGTCGGGGTACAGCGGGACGTCGATCTCGCCCTCGACCGGTCGCCACTCGACCCGGATCGGGCCGCCGTCGTCGAACCAGGCTCCGTCCGGTGGTACCACACCCTCGGCGATGGTGCCGCCGTAGACGAACACGACCTCGTGGCCCGGCCGGCCGGCGTACCAGAAGATGCTCTCCAGCACCCCGAGCAGGGCCACGTCGGTGAGCTCGGTGTGCAGCTCCTCGGCGATCTCCCGCACCACGGCCTCGATCGAGCGCTCGCCGAACTCGACGTGTCCGCCCAGTAGCCGGTGGAACGCAGCCGGCTGCTTGGTCTCGTCGCGGCTCACCCAGACGAGATGGCGGGTCCGCGACGCGTCCAGCAGGACCGCGTAGGTCTTGACCATGATCATTCGACCCTCGTCGGCGTCCGACCGTGAAGCCGCTGTCGATCTTCCCGGCGCGACGACGGGATCGCCGTGCGGTGATTCCGCCGTCACGACCCCTGCTCGGGCAACGCAGGCGCCGGACCCCTGGCACTCAGCAGGAGCTCGTCGTTGCAGCGGAGAACCGGGACGTAGTTCCGGACCAGGGCAGTGGTCTGGTCGGGTTGGGTTCGACTGTTCCGCAGGTTCGACCCCAGGATCTGATCCTCGAGGTCGCGCGCCGGGTCCAGCTCGTCGAAGTGGATCCAGGCGTAGTCGAACGTCCGGTCCAGCAGGTACTGGCGCTGCACCTGATCAGCACCGATCGTGCGTACCCAGGAGGCATCCACGAACTGGAACGGCTGCCGCGCCGGTTGCCTTGAGATGAACGAGGTGCGGGCGGCGAAGAGCGTCCCCACCGACAGGATCGGACGGTACCCGGCGGCCTCGGCGAAGACGGTGCTGACCTGGGCACGGCGAGTGCTGCGCTCGCCGGTCACCAGATCCGTGCACGTCATCGGCTTGGGCCGTCCGAGCAGCCAACAGGTTCGGACGCCCTCGATCAACGGTCCCGCGACGATCACGACCGTGGCCACGAGGCCGCCGACCGCGGCCACCTGGCTCCAGATCCGGCCGCGGGACTGCGCCACCGACAGCACCTGAGCCACAGCGACCGGCACGAACGACAGCGGGACGAAGAAGTTGTTGGGGTGCCGGACCACGACCGCCGACGCCCACAGCGACAACGCGAAGGCGATGAGGAACGGCAGTCCGGCCGGCCGGCCGCGTACCGCCGCGATGATCAAGACGACCAGCACGCCGATCAGGACCACGGACGCCGCCGTGTTCTCGGTCAGTGACCGGAGCACCCAGGCGGCTTGGGCCGGTAGCTCGCCGGCAGGTTTGAAGTTGTTCCGTTTGGCGAGGAAGTAGGCGGTGGCCATGTCGGCGATGACCCCCGAGGTGGCGGCCAGCACGCCCGCCGTCGCCACGGCCGCGCCGAGCAGGTTCCAGCCGATCATCCGGCCCAGCGCCCGGGGAGCCAGGCCGCCGCGCACCGTCACGATCACGAGTCCGACGAGCATCGCCGCCCACGGGGCGATCACCTGGTACTTGGTCCAGAACAACGCACCCACCACGAAGCCGTCGACGACCCACCAGGCCGCCGGGATCCGATCGCCGTTCCGGAGCCACCGCAGCACCAGCCAGAGCATCAGGAGCACACCGGGCACCGCGATCTCCTCGCAGGTGAACGACGTGTTGACGTCGGCCACCCCGAGGTAGATCACCGAGCACGAACCGACCGCGGCCACGACGGCGAGCGGACGTCCCAGCCGGTGGAGACGCGCGATCGCGTAGGCCAGCCAGACGCTGCTGGAGGCGAGCAGGGCGAGGAATGCCAACGGCGGGCCCATCGACCACGGCTGGATCTTGGCGAAGAGGCCGAAGAGCAGGTACAGGAACGGGCCCTTGACGTCGTACACATCGCGGTAGGGCAGCAGGCCGTACGTCCAGGAGTTGCCGACCATGGCGAACACGTAGATGTCGGAGTTGACGTCGTTGAACGCCGGATACAACGGGGAGGTACGCAACCGGATCAACGCGATCGCCGTACCGACCGCCAGGAAGAGCGCCGCCGCGGCCAGCGAACCACCCACGACGGTGGACCGTGCTGCGGAGCCTGGTCCGGCGCGGAGAATGGCAGACCTCCCTCGAAGGCGCGACACGGTCCGAACGGTTCGAGCGGACCGGGCGACTCGACGGCCACCGGCCGGTCGCGCGAACCTGTCGGCCCTGGGCGTTCGGCCGGCACCGCCATTCTCGACACGAACCAGCCGTCTCCCGGGGCGCCGCGCCGGATGATCAGCCATCGGGTCACGCCGCGTCGCCGGGAGGAACCGGGGATCCGGCCGGGCCGTTGTCGATCATGGCCGGGTCGACGCCCTAGAGTCGGACCGCGGATTGCCGGATCGCAGGAGGAAGGACCACGTTGACCCGAGTGCGTCGTCGGTGGGTGGTCCTGGTGCTCGTGGCTGTCCAGCTCGGCGTGGCGAGCTGTGGGTCCTCGGCCCCTCGTGATCAACAGACCCCGACCGCACCGGCCTCGACGGCGACTGCCTCGCCCTCGGGGCCGCCCTCCACATCGGGCTCGCCGCCGTCACGCCTCGACGAGCTGGGGGAGGCGATCGACGGCTACCTCGCCGCTGGATCGGTCGATCTCGGTTCGATCCGGGCGATCCAGGTCAGCCGGCAGGGTGAGCTGGTGGCCGAGCGGTACTACCGCAGCGATCGGGCCGAGCACGTGGAGGTCCAGTCGGTCACCAAGAGCGTGGTGTCGACCTTGGTCGGCATCGCCCTGCGTCGCGGTGAGCTGCGCGGTCTCGATCAGAACCTGGCTGCGTTGCTGCCGCAGCACCGGTCCGTCATGACCGCCGCGGCGTCCCGGGTCACCCTCCGGCAGCTGCTCACGATGTGCAGTGGCTGGACCGACGACGTCGACCCCCGGCCGGCCGAGCCGGGTCTGGTCCAGCGGATCCTGCGGGCCGGCCCTGATCAGGCACCCGGCACCTTCAGGTACGCGAACGCGCCGATCCAGCTGGTGGCGGCGGTCCTCGTCCGCGCCACCGGGATGCCGGTGCTGGACTACGCCCGCCGCGAGCTGTTCGGACCGCTCGGTATCGCCACCCGGCCGGCCTACGAGGGCCGCGCCGCCGACGTCGACTCACCCCAGGTCATCGCGATCGATCGTTTCCGCTGGTTGCGGGACCCTGACGGTGTCCACGCCGGTCCTTTCGGCCTGGCCCTGACCGCTGCCGACATGATCAAGGTCGGACGGTTGTGGCTCGACGGCGGGGTCTGGAACGGCCGCCGACTGCTCGCGGCGGAGTACGTGACCGCCGGTTCCACCAACCAGGTGCCCGAGCTGGCTCAGGCTGCGGAGGGGTACGGATACCTGTGGTGGGACACGCCGCTGGCCACCCACCGGGCGTTCAGCGCGGTGGGTCAGTACGGGCAGCTGATCGCGGTCATCCCCGATCTCCAGACCGTGGTCGTCGTGTCGGCGCGGGCCTCGAGCTCGTCGCCGACTCCCGAAGACCTCCGGGCACTTCTCGACACAGCCGTGGTGCCGTACGTCGGGTGACCTCTCCGCGATGAGTTCCGGGCGCTCGGGATGTCTGATGCAGGTCAAGCTGCCACCAGGATCGGAGCCCGCCGGATGACCCAGCACCGCCAGCTCGTCGTGACCGAGAACGTCAGCGCCAACGGCGTCATCGAGTTCCTCGACTCGTGGTTCGACCCGGGCGACCAGACCGACACCCAGGACCTCAACGAGGTGATGCGCGAGCAGATGGCGGCGGAGACCGCCCTCGTCCTGGGCCGGCAGACGTTCGAGGACTTCCGCGGCTACTGGCCGCTGCAGACCGACGACGACACGGGCAGCACCGAGCACCTGAACCGGGTGCAGAAGTACGTGGCCTCCTCGACGCTGGTCGAACCGCGCTGGGAGAACACCACCGTGCTCTCCGGGCCGCTCCTGGACGAGGTCCGGACGCTCAAGGCGACGGGGGAGGGCGAGATCGGTGTCACGGGCAGCATCAGCGTCGTCCACACCCTCCTCGAGGCCGACCTGGTCGACGAGGTCCGGCTCTACGTCTACCCGGTGCTGACCAGTCGGGGCCGGAACCTCCTGCCCGACGGGCTCCCCATGCAGAGGCTGACCCTGGCCCGGACCCGCGCGTTCCGCAGCGGTGTGGTGCTCCTGGAGTATCGGCGGGGCTGACCGGCGCCGACGACTCGGCGCTGCCCTGCGCCGGCGTAGGTTGCCGACGTGGTGTCGTCTGTCGCGGTCCTGTCCGACGTGCACGGCGTGCTGCCGGTGCTGGACGCCGTTCTGGCCGAGCCGGAGGTCGCGTCGGCGGAGCTGATCGTGGTCACCGGTGATCATGCCGCCGGGCCGATGCCGGTGCCGGTGCTGGACCGTCTGGTCGGCCTCGGTGAGCGGTGTCGGCTGGTACGCGGCAACGCTGACCGCGAGCTGGTCGCCATCTGCGCCGGGGCGTGGTCGGAGCACCCGGAATCGCGGTGGGCCGCCGCACAGCTGCGTCCCGACCAGATCCGGCTGCTGGCGGATCTGCCGCATCCCCTGTACCTGGAGATCGACGGGTTCGGTCCGGTGGTGTTCTGCCACGGCACGCCGCGCGACGACGAGGAGGTGGTGCTGGTCGACACCCGGCTGGAGAAGTGGGCGGAGGTGTTCGCCGAGCTCGAACCGGCCGTCCGGACGGTCGTCTGCGGCCACACCCACATGCCGTTCGTCCGCCTGGTCGATCGCCGACTGGTCGTCAACCCGGGCAGCATCGGCATGCCGTACGGCCGCCCCGGCGGGTCCTGGGCCCTGTTGTGCGACGGGCAGGTCTCGTTACGCCACACCGCGGTGGATCTGGACGCCGCGATCGGGTCCGTGATCGCGGGTTCCGGCTACCCCGACCGGGCGGCCTGGGCCGAGGAGTATCTGCGGTCGGCGAACAGCGACGCCGACGCGGTCCGGGCCTTCGGTCCCCGCGACGGACGGACCGCTCGATGATCGAACCGAGGGAACTGCGTGCCAGAGTGTGCTGGTGCTTCCTGCCGACACCCATGTCCACAGTGAGTTCTCGTGGGACACCGGTGGCCCCACCTCACCGACCGCGGCGGGCACGATGGAGCGCACCTGCGCCCGCGCGGTCGCGATCGGCCTCCCGGCGCTGATCTTCACCGAGCACCTCGACCTGACCGGCTGGATGGCGGCACCGGAGGACTTCCTCGAACACCAACGGCACCTGATCGGCACGGACGGCCTGATGCAACCACCGCCGCTGGATGCCGAGGCCTACTTCGCCAGCATCGAGCGCTGCCGCCGGCTGCACCCCGAGCTGCGCATCCTGACCGGCGTCGAGTTCGGTCAACCGCATCTGGACGGCGTGAAGGCTGCTGCCGTGATCGACCTGGGGCAGCTGGACCGGGTGAACGGATCGCTGCACACGCTGCCGTTCCGCGGACACCGCAGTGAACCGCCGACCATGTACCGGGAGCTGCCCGACCCGGCCGAGGTCATCTGGACCTATCTGGCCGAGGTGCCGGAGATGGTCGACGGTGGCGATTTCGAGGTCTTCACCCACATCGACTACGCCGCGCGCTACTGGCCGACGGAAAGGCACGGCCCCTTCGACCCTCGCCCCTTCGAAGAGGGGTACCGGCAGGCCATGCGAGCGATCGCCGGTAGCGGCCGCGCCCTGGAGATGAACACCGGACACGGTCTGCGCCCGTGGATCCCGCAGTGGTGGACCGAGGAGGGCGGGCGTGCCGTCAGCTTCGGTAGCGACGATCACCTCAGCCACGGACTGGCCGCCGACTTCCCCGAAGCCACCGCCCAGCTCGAGCACCTCGGCTTCCGGTCCGGCCGCCGGCCCGAAGACCTGTGGACCCGCTGACCCCGCGACCCCTCAGCGAGGGTTCCCGGCGGCACGTCGCCCGCTACGACCGAGCGGGCGCCAGCCGGCTTCGTCGGGGTGCGGGGACCGGGTCGGGGGCGGCGGTGGGCAGTTGCACGGTCACGCACAGCCCGCCGCCGGTGCGAGCGTCGACGGTGAGCGTCCCGTCGTGCGCTGCGACGATGCTCGTCACGATGGCCAGGCCGAGTCCCACACCGGCTTGATCGCTGCGGATCCGTTCGGTGCCGCGCCGGAAAGGTTCGGTGAGAGTGGTGACGAGTTGCGGGGAGAGCTCGTCGCCGGTGTTCTCGACCTTCAGGGTCACGCGATCAGCATCCGCGGCGGTGTCGACCTGCACGGTGCCCCCTGCCGGCAGGTTGTGGACGATGGCGTTGTGCAGCAGGTTCATGACCATCTGCAGCAGGAGCGCGGGGGAGCCGGTGCTGGGGCTCACCTCTGCGGCCGTGTGGATGGTGACTCCCCGCTTCTCCGCCAGGGGCAGCAGCGTCTCGGTGGCTTCTTCGACGATCAACGACACGTCGACGTCCTCCCGGGTGAAGGCTCGCTGGTCGGCGCGGCTGAGCACGAGCAGAGCTTCGGTGAGCTCGATCGCCCGTGCGTTGACGGCGTGCAGTCGTTCGACGAGCTCACCGACGTCCCGGTCCGGATCGTTGCCGGCGACGTCGAGTAGCGTCTGCGAGATCGCCAACGGCGTGCGCAGCTCGTGCGAGGCGTTGGCTGCGAACCGCCGCTGCTCGCCGACATGGGTCTCGAGCCGGGCGAGCATGACGTCGAAGGCATCGGCGAGCTCGCGGAACTCGTCGCGGCGACCGTCGAGCTCGATCCGGTGGGACAGCGAACCGGTCGAGGCCCTCCGGGTGGCGTCGGCGATCCGGGCCAGCGGGGCGAGCATCCGGCCGGCGAGGAACCAACCTCCCACGAGCCCGAACGCCAGCAGGAAACCGAGCACGACCACAGCCGCCGGGCCGAAGGCGGCTGGGCCGAAGTTGCTGGGGTCGAGGGCGCGTGGCAGGCGGGAGAGGTCGGGCACGAGCATGCCGAGCGGCACGTCGCGCAGCAGGAACACCCACACCGCAGCGAGCAGCACCGTCCCGGCGAGCAGCAGGAACCCGGCGTAGCTCAGGGTGAGCTTGAGCCGCACGCTCAACCCGGGCCGTCGCTCCTGCACCCCGCGGCTCACGGCGACGTCCCCGGTGCGGTGTCGATCCGGTACCCCACCCCGGGCACGGTGGCGATCAACCAGGGTTCGCCGAGCCGCTTGCGCAGAGCGGAGACCGTGATCCGGACGGCGTTGGTGAACGGGTCCGCGTTCTCGTCCCAGGCCCGCTCCAGGAGCTCCTCGGCGCTGACGACACCGCCTCCGGCCACGACGAGGACCTCGAGCACGGCGAACTGCTTCCGAGTGAGCGCGACGTAGCGGCCGTCCCGGTGGACCTCGCGACGGAACGGATCGAGCCGCAGACCCGCGATCTGGCTGACCGGCGGTCGGTGATGGGCACGCCTGCGGTCGAGGGCCCGGAGCCTGAGGACGAGCTCTTGGAGGTGGAACGGCTTGGTGAGGTAGTCGTCGGCTCCGAGCTCGAACCCTGAGGCCAGGTCGTCGAGCCGGTCGGCCGCGGTCAACATCAAGATCGGCACGTTGGCGCCGGAGGCGACGATGCTCTCGGCGATCTGGTCACCGGAGGGGCCGGGGATGTCGCGGTCGAGCACGGCGAGGTCGTAGCTGTTGACGCCCAGCAGCTCCAGGGCGGTGTGACCGTCACCGGCGATGTCGGCGGCGATCGCCTCCAGCCGCAGTCCGGCGCGGATGGCCTCGGCCAGGTAGGGCTCGTCCTCGACGACCAACACGCGCATGCGCCCGATGCTACGAGTCGACACATATCGCCGGCATCGCGAAATCTCCATACGTGCCGGCGACACCGGGCTGCCTTGACTGGCCGGAGGAGGCCCTGCGGTTGTTCGATGTCCTCGGCTGCAGCCGGGGTGGCTCGACTGGACTTCTTCCTCACCGAGGACGGCCCCGTCCTCAACGAGATCAACACGATGCCGGGGATGACCGCCGAGTCGCAGGTGCCGAGGATGTTCGCTGCGGCCGGTGTGCCGTACGCAGACTTGATCATCCGCCTCGTCGCCAGCGCGACGATTCCGGGGAGCCGGGCCGCCGCCGATGTGAGCATGACGGCAGCTGACGACTCCGGGTCCGTTCGCGCCGAGAGCGTCACCGCTTCCGAGCGACGTGGAGCACCGTCCCCCATCCGCGCCGGACGGTAGGGGTCGGCCGCAGCGCGATGCGTCGTCGGACCTCCCCGAACAACCGGTCACGGTCGGCCGGCGCCATCGCGATGTGGCCCGAGAAGGTCCGCAGCAGATCGATGTACTCCTCGGCGGTGTAGTCGACGGTCCAGTCGATGTGGTCGACGGACACCATCTCGAACAGACCGGATTCTCCGATCTCCCCGGTCAGCTCGGCCAGTTCGCCCGGTGCGGGTTGGCTGGGTGTCGCCGGCGCCGCGTCGTCGATCGCGTCGTACACCTCCTGCAGCTCGGCGAAGAAGGGATCGCCGTCGCGGGGGAAGACGTGCCGGGCGCTCCAGACGGCGAGATGACCGCCCGGCCGGAGGAGCCGGGCGGCATGCCCGTATCGCAGCTCCGGGTCGAGCCAGTGCCACGCGGTCGCGGCGACGACAGCGGCGAAGTGCCCCGGAGGCCCCTCCCAGTCCTCGAACCGCGCCTCGACGATCTCAGCCGGACTGCCCTGGAGAGCTGCGCGGGCTCGGGCGGCGAGAGCCGGGCCCGGCTCCAGCGCGACGACCTGCAGCCCCCGCCGGAGCAGCGGGAGCGTGGCCTTCCCCGGCCCGGCACCGATCTCGAGCACCCGGTCACCGGCGTGCAGCGCCGCCGTTTCCATCAGCCGGTCGAACACCTCGTCCGGGTAGTCGGGTCGTGCGTCCTGGTACAGCTCGGCAGCTTCATCGAACGTCCGGCTCAGTCGCTCTCGATCGCCCACGCTCTCAACCTTTCACCAGCTGGGACCTGCGCGCAGGTCGACCCGGTGCGGCCGAGTCCAGCAGGTGGCGGCTCAGGGCGGTGAGGTGGCGGAGGCTCACTGCTCGTGGCTCGTCGGGTCGACTGCCCCGGATCCGGGTCAGGCCCGGATCGAGCAGGGCGTGGATGGTGCCGAGGACCACGTGCCACCGCAGGCCGAGGGACAACCGGTAGCCGAGGCGGACGTCGTCCGCGGGCAGACCGCAGCCGAGCAGGCCGTCCTCGTAGGCGCCGACCACGACCTCTTCCAGGACCGGCAGGTCGGCGGCCGACGCCTCCCCGCGTCGCACGGAGCCGACGACCAGCGGGGCGAGGTCCACGCCGAACGGTCCGCGTCCCACGTTCTCCCAGTCGATCGCGGCTGTGGTGGCGTCGCGGGCGAAGAGGTTCGAGCGCACCAGGTCGTGGTGCAGCAGCGTCTGGGGGAGCGCCGCGAGCTGCTCGATCCGGGCCGGGATCGAGATGATCATGTCCTGGGTGCGCTCGAATCCGTCGTCGTCGAGGGCGGCCATCGCGTCGTCGGCTCCGGCGGTGCCGCGGAGCCGATCGAGCGTCGCGAGCGCCTCGGTCAACCGATGCGGTTGCCCGTGCCGTTCGGCCCACGCGTCCTCGGAGTCGAATCCGGTCACCGGCGGCCTGCGATGGGTGTCGGCGTCCCAGGTGGCGATGTGCCGGGCGGCGATCCCGTACCGGGTGTTGGGCCACCGGCCGTGGTAGTCGTCGCGCAGCTCTTCCAGCCACACCTCGACGTGGCTCTCTCCTTGATCAACAGCGAGCAGGGCGGGCGCCGACATCGAGCCCGGAGACGTCGCGGCCGCGATGCCGTGCTGGTAGGCCGCGAGCTCCCGCCTCCCGGCCCGCAGGCCGGGTCCGCTCGTCCGCTTCACGATGGCACTCCACGCCAAGGAGGTGCCGGCGGCGGTGGTGCCCAGCCCGCCGATGCGTTCGACCGAGCGGCCGGCCAGGAAGGGATCGTAGGCGACCGGTTCCCGATCGGTGATCGTCGCCGACCTGACCTCGCGACGCAGCGCGGCCTCCGCCACGAGTCTCGCCTCGACCGCCATCGGCCCATCTTCGCGCAGCCGGATCGATCCGTGCCGGTCGAGCTCTGGTCAGTTCTGCCAGCGGACCTCGCCGTCGACGAGCACGTCGGTCGGGGACAGGCCGATGGCGCGGGCGACCCCCGCGGATGCCTGGTGCTCCGGGTGGATGTTCGCCAGCAGGCTTGCGATCCCGTGGCCCCGCAGCCACGTCGCCATGATGTCGGCGGCCTGCCGGGCGAAACCCCGATGCTGATGGGAGCGCGCGATGACCCAGGCGAGCTCCGCGCTGCTGCTCGCCGGGAACACCGTGGCTTGCACGGTCCCGACGGCCTCGCCGGTGTCGGCGCGGCGAACGATCCAGTTCAGCCACTGCTGCGACCCGTCCGCGGAGCGGCCCCGCACCTGTCGCGCGTACCGCGCCGTCAACTGCTCGAGCGTTTCCGGTGCTCCGCCGGTGAAGACGTGCAGATCGGAGTCGTCCAACAGCGGAGCCAGCTCACCGGCATGCTCGACCCGCAACGGCTCGAGAACCAGTGCCGGGCCGCGCAGGGTCTCGACGGGGAGCGCACCGCCGGGCTCGGACATCCCCTCACCGTAGTCACCAGATCGGCCGACGCCAGCCGGGCAACGGGTGGTGGCCGTCAGCCGGAAGCCGAGGCCGGCCGGAGCCGGGGCCGCCGGGTCACGATGGACGGTCGGGTGTTGCATGGCGCTCGTGGAGAGCACACCGAGCCCCGTCCTCCGGCTGGTCGACGCCGTGACCGTGCCCGTTCCGGATCTGGATCGGGGCCTGGAGTTCTATCGCGACCGTCTCGGTCACGAGCTGATCTGGCGCAACGACGAGATCGGCCAGGCCGGCTTGCGGCTGCCGGACAGCGACACCGAGATCGTGCTCAGCTGTGATCTGCCCTACGCCCCGAACTGGCTGGTCACCTCGGTTCCCCAAGCGGTGGCGGACATCCTGGCCGCGGGCGGCGCCCTCGTGCTGGCGCCCCGGCCCATCGCCGTGGGTCGGCTGGCGATCGTCGCCGATCCGTTCGGCAACTCCCTCGTCCTGCTCGATCTGTCCGAGGGCCGGTACGCCGTCGACGACACGGGCCGGGTGACGGGGGTCGAAGCGGTGGCGGCCGAGGACGATGGCGGCGATTCCGCTCGAGCGGTTGTTGCGGGATGAGCCCGGTCAGGTGGCCTCGGCGGTCGCCTTGATGCCCTCGGCCTCCATCCGCACGTAGCTCCGCATCAGGTCGCCGTACTTCCGCTCGACCAGTCCGCTCAAGAGACCGGTCTGGGACAGCTCGAGCTCCAGCACGGCCCCGTCACCGGAGGGCCGGACCCGGTGGACCGCTGTCGTGCGAACGCCGGGAACACCGGAAACCCAGGTGAAGGACGACCCCTCCTCCAGCTCGGTCACCCTCCAGCTGGCGGGCCGCAGTTGCGGCTGGGTGAGGCGGACCTCGGCGCCGACCGTCAGCTCACCCTGCAGCTCGACGCTCGTCATCGACGCGGTCAGTCCGGGCCAAGCGGTGACGTCGTGGACCACCCGCCACACCCGGTCGGCCGGGGCGTCGACCGGGATCTGCAGCCGATGCAACATGGTCCGAGTTTCCTCCTCCCCACCGGTCGGTCGCGGTTCGGGGGCCGGGTGCACACGCCGACTCCGGCCGCGCCGGGTCCGCCGGTGACCTGTCAGCGGCCGTTCGCACCGCCAGGGCGGGCGGAGCCGACGTCTTCTGGGAGACTCCGGACCGTGACGTGCGTGTTGGTGATCCGGGCATGAACATCCCGCCGGAGAGCTTCGTCCGGGTGCCGGTCGAGGCGTTGCGCGAGCTGTCGGTCGGGCTGGGCGTGGCCGCCGGGTTGCGGCCGGCCCGCGCCGAGCAGCTCGCAGACCTGCTGACCGCCAACGACCTGCGCGGCGTGGTGAGCCACGGCACCATCCAGCTGGCGACGTACGTCCGGTTGCTGCGCGCCGGGGTCCTCAACCCGGATCCCCAGCTGGAGGTGGTTCGGGACACCACGACCAGCCTGCTCGTCGACGGCGACGGAGGACTCGGCTACTTCCCCGCCTACGACGGCACGCAGTTGGTGATCGCCAAGGCCGAGGCGGCCGGGATCGCCGTCCTGGTCACCCGCAACCACGGTCACTTCGGGGCGGCCGGACTGTACTCCCGGCTGACCCTCGAGCACGGGCTGTTGAGTTTCGTCACGTCCGGTCACCAGCTCGAGCTGAACGCCGGCGACCCCGTGTACGCGGCGGGCGGCGGCTCGCCGATGTCGTTCAGCGCGCCGACGGCGCAGGAGCCGCCCCTCGTCCTGGACTTCGGCGCGATGCACGACCTGTACGAGGAGTCGGCACGCGATCTGCTGGCCGAGGTCGCGCCGGGGCTGGTCCATCGCAGCATCGGCCTCGGCATGGTGTGTCAGAGCTGGGGCGGGCTGCTGGCCGGCGTCCCGCTCGATCCCGATCGGGCCCGACGCCGCTGGTCGGGGGCCAACCAGGGATCGATGGTGATCGCGATGCGCATCGACCTGTTCGCCGAGCCGGAGCAGTTCACGGCGGAGATGGACGCCTACGCCCGGGCTGTTCGCGCGCTGACGCCGATCCCCGGCGCGTCGGGGAGCTACCTGCCGGGTGGTCTGGAGGCCGAGCGGGAGGCCCGGTACCGAAGCTGAAGGCATCCCGGTCGGTTCCGATCATCAGCGTCAGCTCCAGCAGGCAGCGGTCGAGCTCGGTGTCCCGGTTCCGTGGGAGTCCGGCCGCCCGTGAAGCGCTCACCGACCGAACGTGCTCGCGCCCAGCCCGCCGGGCGTCTCCGCGGCGGACCAGCCCCCGCGTCAGCGGCTGCCGTCCGGGTCTCGGTCCTCAGCGCGCTGGAGGAAGGAGCGCTCGCCGTGCACGGACAGCTCGGCGAGGACCGCGTCCGGGTCGCCGGCCTCGATCACGTCGAGCAGGTGGCGGTGCCGGGCGACGTGGGTCGGCAGGTCCTCGTACTCGTGTTCCCGGGTGTAGAGGTTGCGTGCCATGCACAAGATCTGCTGCCGCTGCACGGCCGCGTAGCTCTCGTTCAGCCGCCGGTGTCCGGCCAGCGCGACGATCGAGGAGTGGAAGGCGTAGGCGGCCTCCACGAGGGCGCCGCGGTCCTCGACGGCGGCGCACTCGTCCATCCGGCGTAGGGCCCGCCGGCACACCTCCAGCCGCTCCGGATCACGAACCGGCACCCCGATCTCGACGGCCAGGCGCTCCAGGGCAGAACGCAAGGTCAAGATCTCGTAGACGTCCTGGTCGTCCAGCGTGGTCACCACCGCGCCGCGGCGGGGCCGGTTCTCGATGAGTCCCTCCCGCTCCATCAGCCGCAGGGCTTCGCGGAGCGGTGGTCGACTGATCCCCAGCTCCTCGGTCAACCGTTCCTCGATCAGGCGCTCGCCCGGCGCCAGCTGACCGGAGAGCACCATGTTCCGCAGGGCATCGGCGGCCAGCTGCACCAGACTGGGTGACTGCGAGCCGGGTGGGTGGTGGCTGGAGCCGAGCCGGAACCGGTTGAGGCTCCCGGGGTGAACCGAGTTTCGGACCGGCTCGGTTCGGACCCGGCCGGGTGGATGCCTTCATCGGAGCTCCTTCTCGTCCTCGGCGTTGTCCGCGCGTGCGTCCGCCCGTCCCTCGAGTGCCGCTGGCCAGAATTATTCACCGCACCCCTTGCACCGCACTACTGTCTGTTGTAGACAATAGTCGCAGCGCAGTGTTGGGCGGCTCATTTCGGACGATTGCCCTCTGCGCCTTCCGCGAGAGGAGCCCGACATGTCGCTGGCCGAGACCGACACCGATACGGCCCAGAGAGCGAATCCCGACGACCTCAACAGCCTGTACAAGTACCTGCGCGTCTGCGACGTGGCCGACGCCCTGGACGGGATCGGCTATTTCAATCTCACCCTGATGGACCGGGACATCCGTCCCCTCTGGGCCGGGATGAAGTTCTGGGGCCAGGCCGCGACGTTGCGTGCCGTGCCGTCCAACAAGCCGATGTGGATCCTCGATTCCACCCAGGACATCGTCGAAGCCCACCGGATCTGGTTCGAGAAGTACCCGGCCATGAGACTGCCGGACGATCTCGATCGCGGCCACGTCATCGTGATGGAGTCCGGCGGCGGTCCCGAGGTCGGCTTCTGGGGTTCGGAGAACTCCATGGGAGCCATCGGTCGGGGCGCCGTCGGCATCATCACCGACGGCTTCTGCCGCGACACCGGCGAGGTGACCCTCCAGCGCACACCGATCGTCTGTCGCCACCGGGGACGGACCATCATCCCGGGCCGGATCGAGGTCGTCGAGGTCCAGGGCACGATCGCCTGCGGCGGCGTCCAGGTGCGCCCGGGTGACATGGTCGGCTGCGATGACGACGGCGTGGTGATCGTGCCGCAGGAGGTTGCGGTCGAGGTCGCGACGCACGGTCGCGCGATCCTGCTGGCTGACATGAACGCACGCCGCAAGCACTACACCGAGCAGGGGAAGGCGCTGGACAGCACGGTGGACGTCGAGGCGGTGCTGGCCTACTACGAGGGCGCCTGAGTCTTCCCCGGACCGGCGCAGTCGACGTCGGTCACCGATCTCGTTCGGAGGGTCACGTGGCAGTGTCGCCAGAAACCACCAGCGTCGGATTCGTGGGTCTGGGCAACATCGGTCGCCCGATGGCCGAGGCGCTGCTGCGCAACGGCTGGGCGCTCACGGTGTTCGACCTCGTGTCGGCCCGGGCCGCGGAGCTCGTCGACGTCGACGTCGATGGTGAGGTGACGGTGGCGGAATCGACCGACGAGCTGGCTCGATGCGAGGTCCTCGTCCTCGCCGTCTCGGACGACGCCGCCGTCGAGGCGGTGCTGGAGGGACCGGGCGGCTGGTTGCAGCATGCCGAGCCCGGCCGCACGGTGATCATCCACAGCACGGTGCTGCCCGAGACGGCGGAGCGACTGGCGGCATCGTGTGCCGACCGCGAGGTGGGCCTGCTCGACGCCCCGGTCAGTGGTGGTGCGGACCGGGCCCGGGCGGGCGATCTGACGATCATGGTCGGCGGTGACACCGAGGTCCTGCAGCGGGTGCGACCGCTGCTGGACTGCGAGGGCAGCCAGGTGCTGTCGGTCGGTCCGGCGGGCGCCGGCGCTGCCACGAAACTGGCCAACCAGCTGATGATGCTGTCGGCTCTCGCCGGAGCTCACGAGGCGCTCGACCTGGCGGCCGCGCACGGGGTGGCGGCCGACAAGGTGTTCGAGGCGGTCTCCTCCAGCACCGGGGATTCCTGGGTGGCCCGGAACTGGGGCTTCTTCGATCGGACGTCGGCGGCCTATGACGAGGCGGGCACGCCCGTCCGGGAGCGGCCGTGGAGCAAGGACCTGTTCGAGGTCGTGGCTGCGGCTCGTGCGGTCGACCTGCAGGTCCCCGTGGCCGGCCTGCTGGCCCAGCTGCTGGCCGACCGGGTCGAAGGGCACGCCGCCGCCAGCCGGGACGAGCGCGCGGGGGACCGGCGCGGTGATCGGCGATGACCGGACTCTCCCGCGAGTCGAGTGCCGCCGGGGCGCCGCGGACCCCGCGCTCCGTCGGCGCGGGCGGGCTCGTGGAGTCGGTTCCTCGGGCCGGGTCGGGAACCTCGTCGGCGTCGAGACCCGGCCGCCGGCGCCGCCGGACCCGGGAGATCCTGATCGCGTACGGGTTCTTGACCCCGTGGCTGGTGGGTCTGATCGGACTGACGCTCGGTCCGATGCTCTACTCCCTGTACCTCTCCTTCACGCGCTACAACCTGCTCACCCCACCGCGATGGTTGGGTCTGGGCAACTACCGCGAGATGTTGACCGACACCCGACTCCACCACTCGATCGAGGTGACGCTGGTCTACGTGGTGATCGCCGTGCCCGCGATCCTGGTCGTCTCGCTCGCCGTGGCCATGGTGCTCAACAAGAAGATGCGGTTCCTGTCGTTCTACCGGGCCGCCTTCTACCTCCCGTCGCTGGTGGGGGCGAGCGTCGCCGTCTCGCTGTTGTGGCGCCAGCTCTTCGCCGGCGACGGGGTCGTCAACGCGTTGCTCCGCACCTTCGGCATCGAGGGACGGACCTGGATCGGTGATCCTGATACCGCCATCTACACGCTGATCCTGCTGAGCGTCTGGACCTTCGGCTCGCCGATGATCATCTTCCTCGCCGGGCTCCGTCAGGTGCCGCGGGACCTGTACGAGGCGGCCGAGGTCGACGGGGCCGGTCGGGTCCGTCGCTTCTTCAGCGTGACCCTGCCGATGCTCTCGCCGCTGATCTTCTTCAACGTGCTGCTCACCACCGTCAACGCCTTCCAGGCCTTCACCCCGGCCTACGTCGTCAGCGAAGGCACCGGCGGTCCGGCCGACTCGACGTTGTTCTACACCTTGTACCTCTACCAACGGGGCTTCACCAACCTCGACATGGGTTACGCGTCCGCGATGGCCTGGGTGCTGTTGGTCGTGCTGGGCATCTTCACGGCCTTCATGTTCGCCACCTCGCGGTTCTGGGTCTTCTACGGAGACGAGCAATGACCACATCGATCCTGCCGACCACGCCTCCGCTGCTCCGGCCGGTGTTCCGCCGCAGGGCCTCGCGCAGCACGGTGGTCCGCGCCGTGGCCCGGCACGCGCTGCTGATCGCGATCTTGTTCGTCGTGCTCTATCCGCTGCTGTGGATGCTCGGGGCCTCGTTCCGCCCCAACAACCAGACCTTCGGCACCCTCGGGCTCTGGCCGAACAACTTCACCCTGGACAACTATCGCGAGGGCTGGAACTACGGCTCGCTCAACTTCTCGGTCTACTTCCTGAACTCCCTGGTGATCGCGGTGCTGTGCATCATCGGGAACGTCGTGTCCTGCTCCCTGGCGGCGTACGCGTTCGCCCGCCTGGAGTTCCCGCTGAAGAAGATCTTCTTCGGCCTGGTGCTGGCCACGCTGTTGCTGCCGTACCAGGTCACGATCGTCCCCCAGTACGTGCTGTTCAACGAGCTGTCCTGGATCAACACGATCCTCCCGCTGACGGTGCCCAAGTTCCTGGCGACGGATGCCTTCTTCGTCTTCTTGATGGTGCAGTTCATCCGGACCCTGCCCCGGGAGCTGGACGAGGCGGCCCGGCTCGACGGCTGCGGCCACCTCGGCATCTTCCGGCGAGTGATCCTGCCGCTGTCCCTCCCGGCTCTGGGGACCACCGCCATGTTCACCTTCATCCGCACCTGGGACGACTTCCTCGGTCCGCTGCTGTATCTCAACAACCCGGACCGCTGGACGGTCACGCTGGGACTGAACGGGTTCCTCGACAACACCGGGGTCTCGAGTTTCGGGCCCCTGTTCGCGATGGCCACGGCGGCCATCGCACCGATCGTCGGCTTCTTCCTGGTTTCCCAGAAGCTGCTGATCGAGGGCTTCGCGACGAGTGGTCTCAAGTGATCACCGACCTCTGGCCGCCATCGCCGCAATCGTCTATTGTAGACAATCAGGCCGAGCGACGGCCGCCATCTCCTCCGATCCGCCTCGATCTGTTCGAGGCACAGCCATCTTCGAGAAGGGAACGATGATGTTCGCTCTGCATCGCCTCAGCCAGTTGGGCCGAGTCGGGCTCGTCGCCGGCGTGACCGCCCTCGCGCTCGTGTTCTCCTCCTGCAGCGGAGGCACCCGGGTCGGTGGTGATTCGCCGGAGGGTGCCACCGGCGATTCCGCCGGCAAGGGTGAGATCACCGGGGAGATCCGCCTCTCGTTCTGGGGGTCGGGAGCTCGGGTGGAGAAGACCACCGGTGTCTCCGACCTGTTCGTCAAAGCCAATCCGAACGTCAAGGTGACCCCGAACTTCTCCGACTTCGCCGCCTACTTCCAGAAGCTGAACGTCGAGGCGACGAGCGGGAACCTCGCCTGCGTGATGCAGCTGCAAGGACGACAGCTCAACGACTACGCGAGCAAGGGTCTGCTGCTGGACCTCCAGCCGATGATCGACTCGGGCGCCATCAACGTCGACAACATCCCGGCCGAGGTGCTCGACACCGGACGCGGCACCGACGGCAAGCTGTACGAGATCCCCTACGGCGCGGCCTACGACTCGATCATGATCAACACGACGCTGGCCGAACAGGCGGGGGTGGGTCTCCCGTCGAGCGGCTACACCTGGGACGACTTCCTCGGCTACGTCGAGAAGGCGCAATCGAAGCTCCCCTCCGGGGTGAAGGCGGCCAACCTCGGCGGTGGACTGCCCAACTACTTCATCGAGTACGTCCGGGCGCAGGGGCAGGAGCTCTTCAAGGACAACAAGGCGGCCTTCTCCGCCGAGACCCTGGTCGACTTCTGGACCAAGTGGGAGCAGCTGCGCAAGGCCGGGGCGACCACGTCCGCCCAGGACAAGGCGGCCGAGGCCACCCAGGTCGAGCAGAGCTTCATCGCCACGGGCAAGGTGCTGCTGGACAACAAGCCCGGCAACCAACTGGGTCAGGCCCAAGGCGCGCTCGAGGGAGCCAAGCCGGGTCAGAAGCTGACCACGATCCAGCTGCCGGGCGGACCGAACGGGGCATCGGGAACGGTGCTGTTCACCTCGGGCTGGTCGATCCCCAAGAGCTGTTCCAACATCCCCACCGCCGCCGCGTACATCAACTTCTGGATCAACAACCACGAAGCCAACGCGCTGTTCGCCTCGAACAACGGCGCCGACACCAACACCAAGGAGCTGGAGCTCCAGCTGCAGGACAGCTCGCTCGACGCCTCGACCAAGCACGCCCTCGAGCTGTACCAGGAGATCGTCAAGAACCAACCGCCGACGGTGCTCTACCCGGCGGGATACCAGGCGAACTTCGAGACCGCCTTCACCCGGTCCTATCAGGAGATCAGCCTGAACGGCGCGGACATCCCGAGCACCGCGAAAGCCTTCATCGAGAGTCTCGACAAGGCACTGGCCGCCGCGCAGTAGCGGACCGGGGGTCGTGGCAGCCGCCGTCCCGGCGAGACGAGATCGGAACGAGAGGGTGGAGACATTGGACACGGCGGACTCCGCGGCAGGGCCTGGAGCGCTGAGCGGGATGACGGTGCTCGACCTGACCCAGATCATGGCTGGGCCCTTCTGCACCATGGTGCTCGCCGATCTGGGCGCCGACGTCATCAAGATCGAGAATCCTGACGGCGGCGACCAGACCCGGCGTTCGTGGGGGCGCTCAGGCAAGGGGGAGGACAGTCGTGCGTTCATGTCGCTCAACCGCAACAAACGCAGCGTCGTCCTGGACCTGAAGTCCGCGGCCGGACGAAAGGACTTCCACCGACTGTGCGCGACCGCCGACGTGGTGGTGGAGAACTGGCGGCCGGGCGTGGCCGCGAAGCTCGGCGTCGACTACGAGACGTTGCGCGCGATCAACCCGCGATTGGTCTACGCCAGCGTTTCGGGCTTCGGGCTGAGCGGCCCCTACGCGGACCGCCCCGGCTACGATCTCGTCGCCCAGGCCATGAGCGGGGTGATGAGCATCACCGGCGAGCCCGACGGCCGTCCCGTGAAGAGCGGCATCCCGGTGGCCGACCTCGGCGCCGGCATGTTCTGCGCCATCGGGATCTTGGCCGCTTGGGCATCCGCGCGCGAGAGCGGGCAGGGTCAGCAGGTCGAGACGTCGTTGTTCGAGTCCGCGCTGGCGCTGGCGGTCTGGGAGTCGACGGAGTTCTGGGACACCGGCCGCGTCCCGCAGAAGCTCGGTTCGGCCAACCGGATGTCCGCGCCCTATCAGGCATTGGCCACCCGCGACGGATACATCACCATCGGGGCCAACAACGACCGGCTCTGGCGACGACTGTGCGCTGCCCTGGAGCTCGAGAACCTGCTCGACGACCCCCGGTTCCGGACCAATCCCGATCGGATGGCTCACCGGGCGGAGCTGGCCGCGGCCCTCGAGGAGCGATTCGTCGGACGCGACACCGACAGCTGGGTCGAGCTGCTGCTCGCGGCCGGCGTTCCGGCGGGGCCCATCCAGGACTACGGGCAGGTCCTCACGGAGGACCCGCACGTGCAGGCCCGCGGCATGATCGCCGAGCTCGATCACCCGGTCGAGGGCCGGATCCCCGTGCTGGCCTCACCGCTGCGCCTCAGCGCGACACCGCCGACGATCCGCCGGCCGCCCCCGCTGCTCGGCGAGCACACCGGCGAGGTCCTCGACCGGGTCGGTGCCGAGTTGTGATCACCGAGCTCGAGCCGCCGGTCGGCCGGGTCGACGTTCGACGCGAGGGCCCGGTGCTCCACGCCGAGTTGACCAACCCGCGTCGGCGCAACGCCTTGACCTGGGCCATGTACGACCAGCTGGCCGCCCTCTGCGACCAGGTGGCGGCCGAACCGGAGATCCGGTTGGTGGTTCTCCGGGGTGCCGGCGGCGCCTTCGCCGCAGGCACCGACGTCAACCAGTTCGTCGACTTCGGCGACGGCGCCGACGGGCTCGCCTACGAGCGTCGGGTCGGTGCGGTGCTCGACCGGTTGCTCGGACTGCGCGTCCCGCTGCTCGGTGTCGTCGACGGGCCCGCGGTGGGTGCCGGGCTGGCCCTCGCAGCCGTCTGCGACGTCCTGGTCGGCACGCCACGCGCGCGCTTCGGCGCGCCCGTGGCACGCACCCTCGGGAACTGCCTGCCGGCGGCGGTGGTCCGACGACTGCAGTCGCGTCTCGGTGCCGGGCGCACCATGGCGGCGCTGATCACCGCGCAGCTGCTCGATGCGGAGACCGCCGTCCAGGCCGGCTTCCTGTTCACCGTCTGGCCGGCTGACGTGCTCGACGCTCGGGTGGCCGAGCTGGTCGAGTCGATCTGCGCCGAGGCGCCGTTGACCCTGGCCGCCTTCAAGGAGATCGACCGGCGGTTGTCGGCGGCGGCGCCGATCGACGACGAGGACCTGCTGACCCGCTGCTACGGCAGTGCCGACTTCCGTGAGGGTGTGCAGGCCTTTCTGGAGCACCGGCCACCTCGTTGGGAGGGCCGGTGACCTCCACGATCGACGCCCACCAGCATTTCTGGCGGTACGGCGAGGCGGATCAGTCCGCGTGGCGCACGTCGGCCCACGGGGCCATCGCCCGCGACTACCTGCCTGCCGACCTGGCCCCCGAGACGGCCGCCTGCGGGGTCGACGCGACCGTGCTCATGCAATCGGTCGACGAACCGGCCGAGAACGACCGACTCGCCGATTTCGCCGGGTCCGGCACCGTGGCCGGGGTGGTGGGCTGGTTGCCGCTGGCGGACCCTCGCGCCGCCCGACTGGAGTGGGAGCGGGCCGAGACCCGGGCCTGGTGCGGGGTCCGGACCTTGATCGGACGGGACCCGCTGCAGTGGCTGTCCGATCCGGCGGTGATCGCGCTCTTCACCGAGCTGGCCGCGCATGATCTCGCCTGGGACGTCGTGCCCATCACCGTTGATCAGGTTGCCGCGGTGACCGCGCTGGCCCGAGCTGTGCCCGGCCTGCGCCTCGTCGTCGACCACCTGGCCCGGCCGCCGTTGGACGTCGAGGGTTGGCAGCCGTGGGCCGATCAGGTCGTCGAGTTGTCCCGGTCACCCGGCGTGGCCCTGAAGGTCTCGGTCGGGGTGGACGCCCTGACGGCCTGGCCGAGGTGGCGTCCCGAGGTGCTGAAACCGTACGTCGCGCACGTCCTGGCGGCCTTCGGACCCGACCGGCTGATGCTGGGCAGCAACTGGCCCGTCGTCTTGCTGCGCGCGTCCTACGCCGAGGCGTGGAGTGATCTCACGAACGCCCTGCGGGACGCGGGAGCAGACGCCGACGACCTCGCGGCGATCCGCGGCGGGACCGCCGTGCGCTGGTACCGGTTGAACGGATCGGCGTGATCCCCTCGTTGCCGGCGGGTGTCCTGCGCGGCCCGCGCACCGTGTTGTTCGGGGTCGGCCAACGGCGAGCCGTCCCGCACGTGGTGCGCGGCGAAGGTGCCGCCGCGTTGGTGATCACCGACCCGCGGCTGGCCGAGGGGCCCCAGCTGCGTGAGCTGGTCGACGGGTTGCGCAGCTCCGGCGTCGCCACCCGGGTGTTCGCGGAGGCCGAACCCGAGCTGCCACTGGATCAGGTGCCCCGGACGCTCGAGGTGGCCCGCCGCAGCGGTTCGGAGGTCGTGGTCGGGTTCGGTGGCGGAAGCTGTCTCGACTTGGCCAAGGTCGTGGCGCTGCTGCTCGCCCACGGTGGCACGGCGTCGGACTACTACGGCGAGCACCAGGTGCCGGGCGGCATCGCGCCGGTGATCGCGGTACCGACCACCGCGGGCACCGGCTCGGAGGTCTCGCCGGTCGCCGTCCTGACCGACCCCTCCCGGACCGTGAAGGTGGGGATCTCCAGCCCGTGGTTGATCCCCACCGCCGCGGTGTGCGACCCCGAGCTGACCGTGTCGTGTCCGGTCTCGGTCTCCGCCGCGTCCGGTGCCGACGCGCTGAGCCATGCCATCGAGGCCTACACCGCGATCCGCAGGCCGGCCACGGCGGACCTGGCTCGAGAGCGGGTCTTCGTCGGCAAGGGCGTGCTCACCGACCTGTTCGCCCTGGAGGCGGTGCGCCGCGTCGCCCGCCACCTGCGCCGCGTCTGCCTCGTCCCCGACGACCTGGAGGCGCGCTCAGGATTGATGCTCGGCGCGCTCGCCGCCGGGTATGCGTTCGGCACCGCGGGCACCGCGGCCGCCCATGCTCTGCAGTACCCGGTCGGTGCGCTCACCCGGTCATCGCACGGCGTCGGAGTCGGCACCTTGTTGCCCTACGTGATGGCGTACAACATGGTCGAGCGGGTTCCGGAGCTAGCCGAGCTGGCCGGTGCTCTCGACGCCACACCGCCCGCCGCGGAGCTGGGTGCCGGGCACGATGGCGACGACGCCGCCCGGGCGGCGGTCCACGCGGTCGCGGAGCTGCTGGCGGCGGTGGGAATCCCGTCCGACCTGGCGGGTCTGGGTCTGCCGGAGGACCGCCTTCCCTGGGTGGCGGCTCAGGCCATGACCGCGCGGCGACTGGTGGAGAACAACCCGCGACCGCTCGACGAGGCCGGTGCCCTGGCCCTGCTGCGGGCGGCTCACAGCGGAGATCTGGCCGGGGCCATGAGCTCGTGACGGCCGGCCAGACGACCGACGGAGATACCAAACCGATCAGGAGAAGAGGAGAGTTGTGAGCAACGAGATCGTGAAGCTGTTCGAGGGCCTGCGGGTGGCCGACGTGCGCGACGGGCTCGATTGGATCGGCATGCCCAACAAGGGCAGTGTCGACCGGTCGATCATGGCCATCGCCGAGGGGATGAAGTTCTGCGGACCGGCCTTCACCGTGCGGTCGCGGGTCACCCAGAAGCAGGTGCCCATGATCAACGGCGACGACTACACCGAGTGGGCGCGCAACTACTGGTACAAGGAGGTCCAGATCCAGCCCTGGGACGTGGAGCTCGCTCCCGGCGACGTCGTGGTGCTGGAGTCCCCGGATGCGGGCTGCGGGGAGATCGGGTCGTACAACTCCTTGGACATGCACATCAAGGGCGCCACCGCCATCGTCACCTCGGGCGGCGCCCGTGATCATGACGAGTGCGTGCTCCAAGGAGTTCCGATCTTCGCGGCCCACCGCAACCAGGCCATGACCCAGGGGCGGGTCGAGTACGAGACCTACGGGATCCCGGTGACCATCGGCGGGGTGCAGATCAAGCCGGGGGACATCGTGGTCGGCGACGGTGACGGAGTGATCGCAGTCCCGCTGGAGGTGGCCGAGGAGGTCGCCAAGTACGCCCGGCAGGAGAACGAGAACGACAAGCGCGGCCGGCGGGCGCTGTACGAGAGGGCCGGACTGCCGCTGGACGACACCGTCCGGTGACCGGCCCCGCGGCGGCGTCGCCGGCGGCTCCGCCGGGCCGGACTCGGTTGGTCCGCGACGGTCCGCTCGCGCTCCTCGTCTTCGACAACCCGGGGGTGCGCAACGCGCTCACGTCGGCGATGTACGAGCAGCTGCACGACGCCTGCCGGGAGCTGGCTCGCGACCCGTCGGTCCGGCTCGTCGCCGTCCAGGGTGCCGGGGGAGCGTTCGCGGCCGGGACCGACGTCGCGGACCTCGAGCGGATCCGGACCGGTGCGGACGGGGTGGCCTACGAGGCCGAGATCACCCGGGTGCTGGATGCGCTGCGAGCCCTGGACGTGCCGGTGGCCGCACTCGTCGACGGCCCGGCGGTGGGGGGCGGTCTGGCCATCGTCGCCTGCTGCGACGTCGTCTACGCCACGCCTGGAGCGAGATTCGGGGTGCCGGTGGCGAGAACGCTGGGCAACTGCGTGTCGCCGGCCACGATCGCCCGGCTCCGGGACGCGCTCGGCCGGCAGCTGGTGACGGAGCTGTTGCTGACCGGCCGGCTGATCACCGCCGAGGAGGCCCGAGACGCCGGCTTCGTGACGGCGGTCGTACCGGCGGAGGAGTTCGACGGCATCGTGCGGGTGCTGCTCGAGACGGTGTCACGGTGTGCGCCTCTGTCGGTCGCGGCGGCCAAGGAGTTCGGTCGGCGCCTCGACGACGGGGCGGCGGCGGTCGCCATCGACGACGTCTACGAACGGGTCTACGGCAGCGCTGATTTCCAGGAAGGCGTCACCGCCTTCCTCGGCCGCCGCGCTCCGACGTGGAGGGGCCGCTGAACCCTCGGACCGCCTCAGGGGGTCAGGTGGTGGAGATAGCTCCGTTCGACCGGGCACTGCGGCAGCGGGCAGGCGGGCAGCTCACAGAGCCGGCAGATGACGGTGGCGTGCGCGGCGCTACGGGGCAGGGAATCCAGGAGCGAACCCAGTAGTCGCTCGAGTTCTCGGCGATCGTCTTCGCCGAGCGGTTCGAGGATGTTGCTGAGCACCTCGGCTCGGTTGGCCAGCACCCGATCTGCGGCGTCGTGTCCGGCTGCTGTCAACGCGAGCACGACCGCGCGGCGATCTCGATCGGTTCGTCCGCGCTCGATCAACCCGCGCTGCTCGAGCTGAGCCACCATGCGCACCGTCGCCGAGTGGGTGAGCCCGGTACGGCGGCGCAGCTCCTCGATCGTCTGCTCCGGATGATCTGCCAGTTGGACGAGGGCAGCGTCTGCCGTGGCCGGGTGCAGGTCGTCCGCCACTGCCAGCACGAGAGCTCCGAGCAGGTTGGCTAGCCGCGAACTATATGCAACACTCATACATACATTATCTCCTGACCTCGAGGTGGATGTCGAGATGAGACGCGGCGTGTTGCTGGGCACCGGAGCCGGCCTGTTGTGGGGGCTGGCCTTCGTCCTCCCGGGCTTCGCGCCCCAGTGGTCGGCCGTCACCGTCACGACCGGCCGCTATCTGGCCTACGGCGTGGCGTCCTGCCTGGTGCTGGTCATCCTCGCCCGACGCGGCTCGGCCGTGCTCGAGACCGTGCGCAACCACTGGCGTCCCGCGCTGGTCTACGCGGCCACCGGCAACGTCGCCTACTACCTCCTGTTGGTCGTCGCCATCCAGACCGCCGGCGCACCCCTCGCGACGGCCGTCGTCGGCTCGATCCCCGTCGTCATCGCGGCGGTGGCCAACATCGCGGAGCGTTCCTACAGCTGGCGCCGTCTGGTCGTACCGCTGCTGATCGTGACCGTCGGACTCGCGGTCGTGACCGCCCCCCGGATCGCGGCGCCGTCCGGCGACGGATCGAGCGGGTCGGTCGTCGTGGGCGTGCTCGCCGGTCTGGGTGCGGTCGCCCTGTGGACCTCCTACGGCATCAGCAACGCCAGGCTCCTGCGCCGACATCCCGACCTGGGCGGCTCCGCCTGGTCAGCCGTCGTCGGCGTCTTCACCGGGATACTGGCGCTGGCGCTCGTTCCCGTCGCACTGCTGCTCGGTCCGTTCACGGGCGCCGGCGGCCCGTCGATCCCGGACGTCCAGGGGTTGCTCGTGGTCGCGGTCCTGCTGGGTGTCGCCGTCTCGTGGTGGGGGACCTGGTTGTGGAACGACGCGTCCAGCCGCCTCTCGACCACGCTGGCCGGTCTCCTCATCGTGACCGAGACCATCGCGGGCTACACCTACTCCTATCTCGTGGAGCTGCGGCTGCCGCCGCTCACGGAGCTGCTCGGGTTCGCGCTGGTGATCGCCGGCGTCGTCGTCGTCACCCGTCTGCGCCCGACCTCGACCGAGGCTCGGGGTCGGCACCGCTGACGACGGCGAGCTCAGCCGGCGAACGCCGGCCGCCCGGCCCTGCTGTGTGCCTTTGTAGGGTTGCCGCTGATCGCCGCAGGCACTGAGGCCTGGATCAGGCGGCCGGCTCGGCCGTGGATTCGACGATGGTGGATGTGAGGGGCTCGCAGGTGGATCAGTCAGTCTCCGAAGGTGCCGGGCGCCCGCTCCGGGCCCTGTGGCGGCATCATCGCCGGTACCGGCCCCGAGTGGTGGCCGCGGTGGCCGCCACGACGCTCAACACGGCCGCGGACGTCGCTCCGGAGCTGCTGCTCGGGGTCGCGGTCGACATCGTCGTCCGAGGCAGCGACTCCTTCGCCTCCAGCCTCTTCGGGATCGAGAGCCGCTTCGGCCAGCTGGTGGCGGTCGCGATCCTCAACGTCGTCGTCTGGGTGATCGAGTCGGCCTCGGACTACCTCGCTGCCGTGCTGTGGCGCGGGCTGTCGCAGTCGGTCGAGCACGACCTGCGGGTGGAGACCTACACGAACGTGCAGCAGCTCGACGTCTCCTGGCACGAGGGTTCGGCTCCCGGTCGGGTGCTGAGCGTGATCAGCGAGGACATCAACCAGCTCGAACGCTTCCTCGACGTCGGCGCCCGAGTCATCCTGCACACGTTCTGGACGGTCGTCTTCGTCGGTGCCGTGTTCGCGGCCACCTCGTGGCAGCTGACCCTGTTCGCGTTCCTCCCGGTGCCGATCATCGTCTGGGGCTCCATCCGCTTCCAGCGCGTCCTCGAGCCGCTCTACAAGGGGGTCCGAGAAGCGGCCGGTGAGGTGAGCGCGACCATCTCGGCCAACCTCGGCGGGCTCACCACCATCAAGGCCTTCACCGCCGAGCAGCGGGAGATCGAACGCGTCAGCGGGGTCAGCGACGCCTACCGGGAGGCCAACCGGCGCGCGATCCGCAGCTCCGCCGCCTTCGTGCCGCTGATCCGGATGGCCATCCTCGCCGGCTTCACCTCGACGTTGTTGCTCGGTGGCTGGTTCGTGCTGGAGGGGCAGCTGGAGATCGGTCTGTACACGGTGCTGGTGTTCATGACCCAGCGGCTGCTGTGGCCGTTGACCGACCTGGGCGAGACGCTCGACCTCTATCAGCGGGCGATGGCGTCCACCCGGCGGATCTTCACCCTGATGGCTGAACGAGGGCAGCAGCAGCCGGGACCGTCGACGCTCCCGGGCCCGGTGCGCGGGCGGCTCGAGCTCCGCGACGTCCGGTTCGGTTACGCCGACGGTCCCGACGTCCTGCGCGGACTGAACCTGGTCGTGCCGGCCGGCGAGACGCACGCCGTGGTCGGCGCCACCGGGGCGGGCAAGTCCAGCGTGCTCCGGCTCGTCCTGCGCTTCTCCGACCCCCGCGAAGGCTCGGTGCTGCTGGACGGGATCGACGTCCGCGAGCTGACCTGGGACGCTCTGCGGGGGGTGATCGGGTACGTCAGCCAGGACGTGTTCTTGTTCCACGGCACCGTCCGCGACAACATCGCGTACGGCCGCCCGGGGGCCACCGACGCCGAGGTCCGTGAAGCCGCCCGACTCGCGGAAGCGTCCCGCTTCATCGAGGCCACCCCGGACGGCTACGACACGGTGGTCGGGGAGCGCGGCCTCACGCTCTCGGGCGGGCAACGGCAGCGGATCGCCCTGGCCCGGGCGATTCTGCGAGATCCTGCCGTCCTCGTGCTCGACGAGGCCACGTCCGCGGTCGACAACGAGACCGAGGCCGCCATCCAGCGCTCCCTGGCCCACGTCACCGCCGACCGGACCGCGTTGATCGTCGCCCACCGGCTGTCGACCGTCCGAGATGCCGACCGGATCTGGGTCCTCGCCGACGGTCGGGTGGCGGAGTCGGGAACCCACGACGAGCTGGTGGGCAGACCAGGCCTCTACGCCAGCCTCTGGGCCGTCCAGACCGGAGTCGCCGAGCATCCCCGTGCTGCGAGACCGAACGGGAATGGGGAGTCCGGTCGGCCGGCCGCGGAATCAGCCGCCGGTCAGGCATCTTCCTGACCGGACGCGGTGCCCGGATCAGCACCCGGTCGACAGCCCGGCCAGCAGATGACAGGGCTCTCATGTGGCTCTCACGGCCACCCCATCTCCGCGCGGTGAAGTGAGACGCAGCATCGGATCCGACACCGGGTCCGAGCGCGATCACAGATGGGAGTCACCTGATGAACAAGGCGATGTCGAGGCCCGGCCGCCCGTGGACGGTGGCCGCCGCGACCACAGCACTGTTCTCGGCGGTCGCCTGCTCGGGACCCGCAGCCCCGGCGGGCACTCCGGCGCCGACCCCCAGCGCCTCCGCCGGTCAGCCGACGACCTCGCCGAGCCCATCGGCTCCGGTCGGAGGCTCGGAGTCCCCGAACCCGTCGAGTGCCGCACCCAGCGAAACGCCGAGCACGACCACGACCCGGGCCGCGAACGCCGCGCTCCGGGCCGCCGGCGCGCTCGGGTTGCAGGAGGTCTCCGACGGCACGATCGTCTCGATCGAGGCGGAGCGGGGCGGTTGGGAGGTGCACGTCGTGTCAGCCGACGGAGCCGAGCAGACGCTGCGGACCGGAGTCTCCGGGACCGAGTTGTCGTCCGGGCCTGCCGACGAGCGTCCCGACGCCGAGGACCGGGCCGAGAACAAGCTGTTCAGCCGGGCAGCGGTCGACTACGGGCGGGCGGTGCGGTCCGTCGAGGGTGAGGTCGAGGGCAGCGAGATCCGGGAGCTGAATCTGGACCGGGAGAATGGCCGCATCGTGTGGGAGGCCGACGTGCGGATCGGAACGGAGCGGCGTTCGGTCCAGGTCGACGCGGACGACGCACGAGTGGTCAGCAATCGCATGGACAACTAAGGTGCCTGGATGACTTCCCCCCGCGTACTCGCTCGCTGGTCCGCAGGACTCGCCCTCGTCGGTCTGCTCGCGGGATCGACCGTCCCGGCGGGCGCCGTTCCCGGATCGACCGCCACCAGGACCGCCGGTTCGGCCGCTGTTGCCGCATCCAACGCCGCGGCCGTCCCGGGTCCCGTCCGGGCAGCGGTGAAGCGCTCGGCCGACGATGCGGTGAATCGGGTGGTGGCGATCTCGGTCGACGGTCTGAACCCCAAGGCCATCCGGAAGCTGGGCGCCTCAGGGACCCCGAACTTCCACCGGCTGATGAAGCAGGGAGCGTCGACGCTCAACGCGCGGACGGCGCAGGAACAGACCCGGACGTTGCCCAACCACACGGGTATGTTGACCGGCCGGCGGATCGACGCCCGACGCGGTGGCCACGGAGTCACGTTCAACTCCGACACCGGCACGACCGTGCACCGGGCCGCGGGCCGGTACGTGTCCAGCGTGTTCGACGTCGTCCATGACCACGGCGGCTCCACCGCCTTGTTCACGGCCAAGGAGAAATTCGCCCTCTATGCCCGGACCTGGAACACCAACGGGGGAGCTGACAAGGTCGGCCGGAACAACGGCCGCGCCAAGATCGACCGGTTCGGCGTCAACACCAACAACACGCAGCTGGTGGCCGCTGTGACCGCCGAACTGAAGCGGTCACCACGGACCTTCACCTTCGTGCACCTGTCCCTACCTGACGAGGCGGGCCACAAGAGTCGGTTCATGGGTGCCTCCTACCTGCGGGCGGTGCGGCAGACCGATCAGCTGCTCGGCCAGATCCTGGCCGCCATCAGCAGCCGACCGGCGCTGCGGAACCAGACGCTCGTCGTGCTGACCGCCGACCACGGCGGCGACGGCGCCACCCACTCCACGGCCAGCAAGCTCGCGAACTACCGGGTGCCGTTCATGGTCTGGGGTCCTGGCGTCGCGGCCGGCCGCAACCTCTACAGCCTCAACGCCGCCTTCCGCAGCCCCGGTTCGGCCCGCACCTCCTACAGCGGCCGACAGCCGATCCGCAACGGCGACCTCGCGAATCTGGTCACCGACGTGCTGGACCTGCCGGGTGTGCCGGGTGCACAGTTCAACAGCCGTCGCACGCTGAACGCCTTCCGCTGACCCTGGGGCTCAGGAGAGCCAACGACGGGCTTCGTCCCACCAACCCTGCCCGAGCATGCCCCGGGCGATGAGGGGTGACAGCCAGCTCCGCTCCTGCTCGGTCAGCGGGCGGTGTCGGGTGTAGCTGTCGAGGAAGATCGTCTGCGCGTCGGCCGAGATGGGCTCCCAGTTCCGGAACCAGGTGCCGAGCAGGCACACCGCGTGCGCCAGGTCGACCACGGCAGCGTCGAGGCGAGCCTCCTCGAAGTCGACGACGCCGGTGATCTTCCCGTCCTGGTAGAGCACGTTCGCCCCTCGGAAGTCGGCGTGCACGGGTTGGCGAGACACCGGCGGCAAGTCGGTGAGTCGCTGCTCGAGCCGGTCCCGGAGCTCGGTCGGGACGGTGGCTGGGATTCCGTTCGGCTCGCCGCTCGTCGGGTTCCCTCCCGCTATCGGGCCGACGTGCTCGAGCAGGTGGGCGTCGGGCCAGGCGGCCAATCGAGTGTGCAGAGCAGCGAGGGTCGATCCCGCCGCCCGCACCTGGTCAGGATCGGCGGCATCCAGCAGCGCACCGGGAAGGACGGGTTGGACCCCGATCGACCGGCCGTCGCGCAGCAGCTGGAGACCACCGCTGCGGCTCGCCAGTGGTGCCGCCACCGGCAGGTCGTGCTCGGCCAACCAGGCGACCAGACCGCTGCGGACGCTCAGCCAGTCGTGCGCCTGGCTGAGCCGGCAGACCTTCATGATCAATCGGCCGGCGTCCTCGGTGGTCACCCACAGCATCAGGTTGTGGGCACTGATCACCACGTTGTCGACCCGCACCCCGCGGAGGTCGTACTCCTCGGCCAGCAGCCGAACAGCCCACGCGGCGGCGTGATCAGCGGCCGCGAAGCCGAATCGGCGATCCAGCTCGGCGACGGCGTCGGTGCTCTCCCAGAGCATCTCCGGTCTCACGGTGGTGATCTTCGCACCCCGACCGCACCCCGACCGTCAGCAGCGGGTCGGATCTTCGTAGTGCAGCCAGATCGCATCATGATCATGACGTGTCGACACCAGTCGCAACCGCGGCGGCGGCTGCGACGGGTCGAGGGCGGATCCGTCGAACATGCTCGGTGTGTCGCGCCCCCCGACCAGGGCGGGGAGCAGGATCACGTGCAGTTCGTCGACCAGACCTGCCCGCAACAGGGCACCGTTGAGGCCCCCGCCGGCCTCGGAGATGACGCAGCTCGCCCCGAGCCGGGCCTTGAGCAGCACCAGGGCAGCCGCAAGATCCACCCGCTCGTCGCCGGCGACCAGATAAGGGATGTTCTCCCGACGGAGGTAGCTGAGATAGGGCAGCGGTGTCTGCCCGGACACCAGCACCAGCAGCCGGACCTCGTCGTCACCTCGGTGACTCCAGCGGACCCGGCCACGCCCGTCGACGACCACGAACCACCGGCGTTGGTCGAGGTCGGGGAGGAACGCCTCGCTCAGCTCGGCTGGATCGGCATCGGCAGGAGGTAGGGCCGGTGACGACGACGACGCGGTGACGAAGGTGCCACTGCCTTCCAGGACCACCTGGAAGCCGTGTCGGCTCTCGATCCAGGCGTGACGTTCCGCCAGCAACGCGTCGGCTCCGGCACGATGGAGTGACCGCCAGACCTGCTGGGACTCCGGCTCCAGCAGAGTTGATCGTCGGCTCAGTGCGACCCGGCCGTCGACCGAGGCGGTCACCGACACCACCAGCCGCGGGCGGTCGGAGCGGAGACGATCGGACGGTTCAGGCATCGGTCCCATCCACCGACCCAAGCGGCTGCCTCCGACACTCGGCGCCGCGTTCTGGTCAGCTGGTGCTTGCCCCGGTGATGCCGACGCGCCGACGCGCCGATGGACGCCTCCGTGATCAGCGGCTCCAGTCGGGCCCAGTTCCGCCCTGACCGGTGATGGTGGAAGGTGGTCTCGTGCCGAACACGACGATCACGGTGCCGGGAGTGCCGTTCCCGCTCACGGCGTCGCAGCCGGAGGTCTGGACCTCGACCGCGGAAGGAGGACTGGTCGCCGACGCTCCCGCCCGTACCGATCTCTATGTCGATCCCGGCGGCGGTGCCGACGATGCCTCGGCCGTGCTCAATGCGGCCACCCTCGTGGGCACCCCACCGCCGGGCGACTTCCAACTGGCCTGCCGGGTGCAGGTCGACTTCGGCAGCCAGTTCGACGCCGGGGTGCTGCTGGTGTGGATCGACGGCCACAACTGGGCCAAGTTCTGCTTCGAGTACTCACCGGCCTCCCAGCCGATGGTGGTGTCCGTGGTGACCCGAGGTCTGTCCGACGACGCCAACGCCTTCGTCCTCGGTGAAGATGCGGTCTCGCTGCGGATCTCCCGAGTCGACGGAGTCTACGCGTTCCACGCCTCGACCGACGGGCACAGTTGGCAGCTGGTCCGGGTCTTCAGTCTGGGTGCGGACCTTCCTGCCCACCGGCTCGGCTTCGAGGCCCAGTCCCCGACCGGTGAGGGGTGCCGGGTCACCTTCGACGCTCCTCGCTTCAGCCGGCGACGACTCCTCGATCTTCGCGACGGCTCCTGAGGTCGCGAGCCGTCACCGTCGTTCCAGGACCCGCTGATCACCGCGTTCCACGACCCGCACGGTGTGTCGGAACCCGACGATCTCGTGACCGATCACCTCGATCACCGCGCACGACGCGGCCGATGCGAACACGATGAGCAGTGCGGTCATCTGTTCCGGGTCGTTGAGATCAAGAGGGCCGGTCGATCCCATGGTGACGGCGACGACGACCGCTGCGCCGAGCGGCAGGAGCGTCAGCAGGAAGAGGGGTACGTGCGTCAGGTCGTAGCTGCGCATCAGCACGCTCCAGGTCACGAAGATCATCAAGATGACCGCACCCACCGGGATCACCATGGCAAGACAGATCTGCAGGACCGACAGGTTCTCTTCTTCCAGACCTCCGGCAGCCACCCGCAGGCCTGCTCCGACGGCGGCGACCGCTCCGAAGATGGGGAGGTGGGCGTATCGCCACGCGAAGGTGCGTTCCGGCCAGCGCTCCAAGATCTCGCGCGAGGGGATCTGGAAGTACGCCCACCAGAACCCGGCCGCGAGGACGAGTCCGGACGAGGCGATCACGACGGCGGCGAGCGACCAACCTCGGTCCTCGGTGAGAACCCCGACGGCACTGGTGGTGGCGGCGATCACCTCACCGAGCGTGATCAAGGTGAGCAGGCTGAACCGTTCGGCGATGTGGCCGGCGTTCCAGGGGGCGTTCCCGAACCGCCGTTCGATCAGCACCGGCGCGGTGAGTTCTGCGACGGCCAGCACGAGGAGCGCTGCCACCGCGATCGGCAGTGGGAGGTCGAGGACTGCCGTCAGGATCCAGCCCAGCTGGGCGGCGGCGATCGTGATGGCGTACGCCACGGCCACCTGTCGATGCCGCGGATCCTCCCGCGCCGCTCGAAGCCAGAGCCCGATCAGCGGCACCCGCATGATGATGTACCCGATCACCATCAGCATGTTGTTCGGACTGTGTCCCTCGGCCGCGGCGGAGAAGCTCATCGGGAGACCGAAAACCAAGATGACCGCACCGATCATCTGGACGATGGTCGCGATCCGGAACACGGCGTCGTCGTTGCCGTACGCGGATGCGAACCAGGTGAAGTTCATCCAGGACCAGCTCACCGCGAAGACCGCGAAGACGTAGGCGCCGATGGCAGAGCTGACGTGTCCTTCGCCGACGGAGTGTGCGAGTTGTTCGGCGGCGGCGGCGAAGGCGATCACGTAGGTGAGGTCGAAGAACAACTCCAGCGGAGTCGTCGTCCGACGACGATCGGAGGGATCGTGGCCGGACATGGGTCTCACCCGGTGACGCAGAGTGCTGCGCAGCCGAGCCCTCAGATCTGGCGACTCCGCTTCCATCTGTGCCTCCTCCAGTGCCCGCTCGACGAGACGTCACCGACGCAGGCGGATGGCGCCACCGATCCCGGCTGGGTGAGGATACCGATCCGGGCGCGGCGACCCGACGGAGCCTCGATGCGCCCCGTCAGCCCGCACCCAGCGGGCTGCCACCGTGTCGGCGCCCCCGAACGGCTGGGTAGGGTCGGGAAGGCGTCGCGATGATCACGCCGGCGGACGAGCCCGAATCAGAACCAGCACGGACCAGGGGAGCGCTGTGAGCGATGCAGTGAGGAAGTTCGGTGTTGCCCTCGTCGGCTGCGGCAACATCTCCACCCAGTACCTCGACAGCATCCCGAAGCTCGCCAACCTGCACCTCGTCTGCGTTTGCGATGCGGTGCCCGAGGCGGCCGAGCGGGTCTCGGTCGAGCGCGGTGTCCCTGCTCGACCACTCGCCGAAGCGTTGCGCGACGAGACGGTGGACGTGATCTTGAACCTCACGCCGCCGCGGGTCCATGCGCCGCTGACGATCGAGGCGCTGGCGGCCGGGAAGCACGTGTACCTCGAGAAACCATTCGCCCTCACTCTGCAGGAGGGTCGGGACATGATCGCCGCCGCGCGGGCGGCGGGGCGTCGGATCGGCAGCGCACCGGACACCGTCCTCGGGACCGGGATCCAGACGGCGCGCAAGCTGATCGACGACGGGGTCATCGGCCGGCCCGTCGCGGCGACGGCGTTCATGATGTCGCCGGGACACGAGGCGTGGCACCCCGATCCGGCCTTCTACTACGCCGCGGGCGGTGGGCCGCTGCTCGACATGGGGGTCTACTACCTGACCGCGCTGGTCACGATGCTGGGACCGATCTCCTCGGTGGCGGCGATGGGTTCGAGACTGCGATCCGAACGACTCGTGCCGGAAGGTGCGCCCCGGGCGGGTGACGTGCTGGCTGTCGGCGTGGACACCCACGTGACGGCCAACCTGCGGCACAGCAACGGCGTGATCACCACCTTGGTGGTCAGCTTCGACAGCATCGCCAGCTCGCTGCCGCCCATCGAGATCTACGGCACCGAGGCGTCGCTGGTGGCTCCGGACCCCAACCGGTTCAGCGACCCGGTTCTGATCAGCCGCTCGCGCACGGCTGCGTTCCGGGCGGTCGAGACCAGTGCCGGCTACCTGGGAGCCGGTCGTGGCTTCGGCTTGTCCGACCTGGCGCGCGCCATCGGCTCGGGTCAACCGCACCGGCAGAGCGTCGAACTGGCGTTCCACGTCCACGAAGTCATGATCCGGGTGCTCGAATCCATCGACCGCCGCACCGAGGTGGAGGTCGAGAGCAGCTGCAGTCGTCCGGCGCCGGTTCCGCTGGGCGCCGGCCCCGACGGAGCCTGAGCGACGGGTCGGTGGATCGCGGGCAGCAGACTCAGGTCCGGGTCGAGAGCTGGGACGTCGCCGCGCTGGTGACACCGGCGCAGGCGATGACGACTCCGGCCAGCGCCACCGTGCCGGCTGCGGTGAAGAGCAGAGCCGGATCGAGGTGGGAGTAACCGAACCCGCCGAGTGATGCACCAGCGATCGGAGCGACACCCAGCAGGGCGGTCTGCAACCAGGCCTGGCCGCGGGCTTGTCGCTCAGGCGACAGCAGCGATCCGACCGAGGTGACGAACCCGACGTACACCAAGGCGTAGCCGGCGCCCCGAACGGCGCTGATCGCCACCAGGGCGAGCGGCGCGGCGACGGTGCCGTACAGGATCAACGAAGCGGAGAACATCGCCCCGCCGAGGAGAACCATCGGGCGGGGTCCGAACCGCCGGGCCAACTGCGAGCTGCCCTGCAGCAGCGGGATCTCGGCCAGGGCGCCCACCACCATCGCGGCTCCCACGACGCCGACCGTGCCGCCGAGGTCGACTATCCGCAGCGGCAACACCGTGAACGCCGTTCCCATCGCGATCCCGAAGACCAGCACCCCGGCCAGCAGCACCACCAGGCGCGGACCGACCCGCTGCGGCGGTCCGGTCGGCTGCGCCACAACGCGCCGTCTCGGGCTCGGCGAGGCGAGCCCGCGCGTACTGACGATCGCCACCACCAGGGCGGCGGGATACGCCACCAAGATCATGGCCAGCCCGGTGTAGCCGAGCGCGAAGCCCCAGGTGCCGACCATGACCGCGAAGCCGGCGCTGGCCCACAGCCGGAACTGACCGTAGTGCGCGGAACCGCTCAAGGTGTTCACGGTCAGGGTGTCGGCCAGGGCCTCGCCCGGAGCGCGGCCTGCGGCCAACAGTACGGCGCTGATCACGATCGCCGGTCCGGAATCGCCGGCCGCGAGGAGCGCCAGGGACGCGATCGCGGCCACGACGAAGGACAAGCGGATCGCGGGGACGATGCCGAGTGCACCGTCGGCCAACCGTCCCCACACCGGCATGACCACGACGCCGACCGCCGACATCAGCCCGACGACGAGGCCGGCCTCGGTGGGCGTCAAGCCACGGGACGTCAGGTAGAGCACCAGGAACGGGAGCAGAGTCCCGATCCCGCCACCGATCGCTGCGTACAGCGCGCGCAGCCGTGGAGCCTCCCCGTCCGCGGACCCCGCCCCCCGCTCGGCGACACGACGTGGAGAGGTCACGAGCAGCGACCCTAGGAAGTCCGGTGCAACCTGACAACGAAACGATCACTGCAGCTGTTCGTCCAGCCCGGATCGATCACCGCGATTGAGCGGTCCGTGAGCCGACACAGCCCTGCTGGAGATCCGATCGTCGATCCACCGCTCAGTTCCACTGAGTGATCCTCGGCAGTTCGGGTGCAACGGGGTTTCGGTGTAGGACCATCCGTGTTGACATCGATCCAGCCGCGGCCGATCTGGCCGGCATGCGCTGGCGGCGGACCCGGACCACAGTGAGGACGGATGATGAGCGGCGCGACCAGCGATCAGAGGACCCCGGACCGACCACACCTGCTGCGCCGGATCGCTGCCGCCTCGACGGCGGTGTTGACCATCGCGGGCTTCGGGAGCCTGCTGCCGGGGACGGCCGCCGCGGACCAGCACACGGCGCAGCCGCAAAGCACCGTCGTGGTGGCCACCGATGGCAAGGACAGCGCAACCGGCACCGTCGAGAAGCCGCTCGCCACGGTCGCCGCAGCGGTTCGCCGGTTGCCTGCGGGTGGCACGGTGCTGCTGCGCGGTGGCCGCTATGCCGAGCGGATCAGTCTCGGCTCCGCGGCCCACGATCTCGTGATCCGCCCTTACGGTCACGAACGGCCCGTGCTGGACGGGTCCGGACTCCTCGCCCCGGACGGTCGGAGCGCGATGGTCGCGATCGACAGCAGTAGATCCGTCACGGTGCAGGGACTGGAGATCCGGGGCTATGACACCGTCTCGCTCGACGCGGTACCCATCGGCATCTACGTGCACGGCGCGGCGCGGAACATCCGGTTGCGCGGCAATCACGTGCACTCGATGGGCAACTACAACCAGACGCTGGGCAGTTTCGACCTGAACGCCCACGGGATCGCCGTCTACGGCGACTCAGCGGCACAGTCCATCACCGGTCTGGTGATCGAGGACAACGAGGTCGACCACCTGGCGCTCGGAGCCAGCGAATCGGTCGTCGTCAACGGCAACGTCGACGGATGGCGGATCAGCGACAACGTCATCCACGACAACAACAACATCGGCATCGACGCCATCGGCTTCGAGTCGACGCTGGGCGGTGCGGATCGCTACACCATCCGCAATCGCGCCCGGAACGGCGTGATCAGCGGCAACGTCATCCGCAACATCATCTCCCGGGGAACCCCTCGTACTACGAGGACGGATCCTGGTGCAACTGCGCAGACGGTATCTACGTCGACGGTGGTACGGCGATCCGGATCGAACGCAACACGATCTCGGGTAGCGACATCGGCATCGAGGTCGCTGCGGAGAACGCGCGCGGCAGCGCCGATCACGTCCTGGTGGCCGACAACGTCATCACCGGTAGCGCCTACGTCGGCATCGCCACCGGAGGCTACTGCAACGGCACCGCGGACTGCGGTGACGAGCAGACCGGGATCTCCCATGACAACCGCTTCATCCGCAACACGCTCTACGACAACAACAGACTGGACGACGGATCGCCGGAGATGCTGGTGCAGTACTACGCCTACCGCAACTCCTTCGAGCACAACACCGTCTGGGCCACCAACACGGCCCGGGCCGTGATCGGCACGGTGCCCGGTGCCGACCAGGACGGGCTGAGCACGCCACTGAAGGCCGACCACAACACCTACTGGGTCAGCGGTGGCGGTCCGGGGCGGGCCACGTTCGGCTCGCTGGGCAAGACCTACACGGGGTTCGACACCTATCGTCGGGCCACCGGTCAGGATCGTCACAGTCGGTTCGCCAAGCCGCAGCTGGTCCGCGGGACGAGGCGCTGACCCGACCGAGCGGAACGGCGGCCGGACGTCCGCCCGAACCTCAGACGGTGAGCACGGCGACGCCGGCACGCCGGATCGGATCCAGCTGCGCGGCCTGGGCACCACGGTCGGTGACCAGGTCGCTGATGCCGGCCAGGGAAGTGATCCGGGCGAAGGTCGCCTTGCCGATCTTGGAACTGTCGGCGATCACCACCCGCCGCTGCGCCCGATGGAGGAAGGTCTCGTCGGTCCGGGCTTCCATCTCGTCGTAGGTCGTGCAGCCCTCGGCCGACAGCCCGTCGACTCCGATGAAGGCGATGTCCAGGTTGTAGTTGAGCAGCATGCTCTCCGCCGCCGGTCCGACCGACTCCTGGGAATGCCGCACGATGCCACCGATCATGACCAGGCGGACGCCCGGGTTACCGGCCAGCTCGGCGGCGACGTCCAGTCGAGTTGGTGACCACGGTGATCCCACGGCGGGTACCGAGCAGCCGAGCGAGCTCGAGGGTGGTGGAGCCGCCGCTCAACCCGACCACTGCTCGGTCGCCGATCAAGGCATCGGCAGCACGGGCGATCCGACGCTTCTCCGGTTGGTGCAAGACGGCCTTGACCCGGGCGGGCACCTCGGCGTCGGTGCGATGGGAGACGGCGCCGCCGTGGGTTCGGATGAGCAGCTGATTGGTGCTCAGCGCCTGCAGGTCGCGGCGGATCGTCGATCCGGAGACACCGAGCCGCTCAGCCATCTGGGCCACGTCGATCCGGCCGATCGTGCCGACTTGTTCCAAGATGGCGCTGAGCCGCTGGGTGCGCTGCACGGGCCGACTCTAGCAACAAGACTCCGCGCACGTCAGATGACCAAGTGAGCAGCGCGATGCGTATTTGCGCTGTTTCGTTGACCCGACGGGGTGCAGTGCTTAAGTTCTAGGCATCGACGCGCATCTTCTGGCCACTCGTGCAGAGGTGCGCATAGCGCTCGAGTCGACGAGCCAGTGAGAACCGACACGGAGAAGCCATGATCAAGAGCTTGCGTACTGGACCCCTGGCGCTGCGACTCGCAGTGGTGCTGACCGCCTCCGCCATGCTGGTCGCGGGGTGCGGCGGCGGTGACAGCCCGGCGGCGGGGGATCGAGCCAGACCAGCGGCGTCACCATCACCGTCGCCCTGGCCTCCGACCCGCCGCCGAAGGCCGCGCTGGCCGAGTTCACCAAGGAGACCGGCATCACGGTGAACGTGGGTGAACATCGACTGGGACAGCCTGCAGACCAAGATCTCGGCCGCGGCCACGGCCAAGACCTACTTCGCCGACGCCACCAACGTCGACTGGTCCCGGGTCGGGCAGCTCGGCAAGCTCGGCTGGTTCTACCCGATGGAGGACTACCTCGACACGAAGGCCATGGCGGCCGACGTGCCGCAGCTGGCCTCGTTCACCAGCGACGGACCACGTCGTCGGCATCCCCTACGACGCCTCGTTCATGGTGACGACGGTCAACAAGGAGATGTTCGACGAAGGCCGGCGTCAACCACGATGCCGACCACGATCGACGACTACACCGACGCCCTGCGAGACGATCAAGGCCAAGGGCGTGGTCAAGTACCCGCTGAACATCCCGTTCGCGGCGGCCGAGGGGCTGTCGACCTACTGGTACGAGACCACCAGCGCCTTCGGCGGCAGCGTCCTCGACGAGGCCGGCCAAGCCGCAGTTCACCACCCCGGACTCGGCCGGCTACAAGGCGGCGCAGTGGATGGTGGACGCGCTGAAGAGCGGTCTGGTGCCACCCGGCAACATCAACGTGACCGACAGCCAGGGCCAGCAGACGCTGATGGCCAAGGGCCAGGTGGCCAGCACGTTCTCCGACTACTCCGGCACGTCGGCACGCTCTACAACGTGCCCGACTCGTCCTCGGTCACCGGCAAGGTCACGCTACCTCAAGACCCCGGGCGCGACCGGACCGGCAGCCAACCTCAGCAACCCCGACGGCGTCGGCATCCCGAAGCAGGCCAAGTACCCGCAGGCCGCGGCGAAGTTCATCGAGTGGTTCACCTCGCAGCCGAACAGCAGGTCGACTTCGCCGGTGTCAACGGGCCCGAGAAGGCGTTCCCGGGGTACCCCATCCCGTCGCGGCTGTCGGCGGTCGAGAAGATGACGGCCAGAGGGCAACCTCGTCGACGGCAAGGAGCTCGTCCGAATGCTGGAAGGGTCGAAGCCGGTCTTCCCGGGCGGTGCGCCGGCCTGGTACCCCCAGTTCTCCAACGCCGTCTACACCAACCTGCACGCTGCGGCGACCGGGTCGATGACCGTCGACGCGGCGATCGCCAGACGATCGGTGACACCGCGAACCGGCTGGCCGGCGAGCGGTGAGTTCGGCGCGACCAGCGGGGGTCGCGAGCGCCTCGGCCCGGTCGGCCGGCTCCGGCGCGACCGGGGCCCAGTCGGCGAAGGCGCGCCCGCTTCGAGCCTCCTCCCGTACCTGTTGGTCGCGCCGGTGACGATCTTCATCATCGGACTGGCGCTGGTACCCGCGGTGTTCACGGTCGTGCAGTCCTTCTTCACGGTCAATCGCGCTGGATCCCGCCGGTCCGGTTCGCCGGGCTGGACAACTTCCGGCGGCTGTTCGCCAACGACGCGGTCCTCGGCAGCATCGGCCAACACCGGCCTGTACGTGTCATCGGGGTGACGCTGTCCACCGTGCTGGGCATCGCCATGGCGGTCCTGCTGCAGCAGCCGTTCCGCGGCCGCAGTCTGGTGATCGCCGTGCTGATCCTGCCCTGGGCGCTGCCCGGTGTGGTCGAGGGCATCCTGTGGGCCGGGATCTTCGACCCCAACGCCGGTCTGATCAACAGCGTGCTCGCGCTGACCTCGAGCTCGGCAGCGGCCAGCTGCTGCTCGGCGAGAACCGGCTGCTCACCATCTCCCTGATCGAGCTGGTGCAGGTCTGGCAGATCACCCCGCTGTCGGTGCTGCTTGATCCTGGCCGCGCTGCAGCTCATCCCCGGTGAGCTGTACGAGGCGGCCGAGATCGACGGCTGCAGTCGCTGGGGAGCGTTCCGCCGCATCACCTTGCCGCTGGCCCGGCCCGGCATCGCGGTCGCATGGTGCAGGCCGTGATCGCGACCCTGAACGTGTTCGACCAGCCCTACGTGCTGAACGGCGCCGCCGACGACCGGCGCGTCGGTCACGATGCAGACCTACTTCATCAGCTTCCAGGACCTCGACTTCGGACAGGGCTATGCGTTGTCGCTGCTGATCACCGTGGTGACCCTGCTCGTCTCCTTGCTGATCGTCGCGCGTCGTCTACCGCAGGGTCGAGCTGTGAGGGCGCCGGACGCCGGACGCCTGCGGTGGATCGGGGTGGCGCTCATCCTGTCTGGTCGCTGCTGCCGATCTACTGGGCGCTGAAGACCAGCCTGCAGACCGAGGCCGACGCCCGCTCCACCGACACCCAGTACCTGCCGCTGCGCCCGACCCTGAAGAACTACGCCACGCTGCTCACCGGCGACGGCGAGTCCCCGGTCAGATCCGTCGATCCGCCCTGAACATCGTCATCGAGTGCGGTGCGGCCACCTTGGTCACCGTGGTGCTGGCCACGCTGGCGGCCTACGCCTTCGCCCGGACTGCAGTTCCGCGGCCGCACGGTGCTGTTCTACGCCGTCCTGGCCACGATGGCGTTCCCGCCGTACACCACGCTCATCCCGCTGTACCGGATCATGAGTCTGCTCGGACTGGTGAACACGCTACACCGGCATCGTGCTTGGTCTACGTCTCCGGCTTCTTGCCGTTGGCGACCTGGGTCCTGCACAACTACTTCTCCAGTCTGCCCGAGGGAATCGAGGAGGCCGGCCTCATCGACGGCGCCAGCCGGATGCAGGTCTTCTTCCATCTCCTGCTGCCGCTGGCCCGCCCCGGGATCATCTCGACGGCCCTGATCACCTTCCTGTTCGCCTGGGGACAGTTCCTCTTCCCGCTGGTACTCTCCAGCGACCTGTCCACCCAACCGCTCACCGTCGTCATCGCCGCGCTGCAGGGCCGTCACGTCGTACCGTCGACGCTGTTGAACGCTGCCGGCGTGCTGGCGATCATCGTGCCGGCCATACTCGCGCTGGCCTTCAACCGCTACATCGTCAACGGGCTCCTGGCCGGCAGTGCCAAGTACGTGATGATCCTCCAGAAAGGCAACATCGTGACCAGCAGCTCGATCGTGCTGATCGGGGCGGGCAGCACCGTCTTCACGCCCGGTCTGATGGCCGATCTCGTCGACTGCTCGACCTTCGAGGGCTGGACCGTCCACCTGGTCGACCTCAACGGCGAGGCCGCCGACGTGATGGCCCGGGTCGGTCGGAGGATGGCGACCGCCCGCGGGGTCGATCGCTCGACTTCGTTCCGCACACCGACCGCCGGGATGCTCTTGCCGGGCGCGCGTTTCGTCACCACCACGATCGCGGTCGGCGCCGCCGAGGGCTGGCGCCTCGACCTGGAGATCCCGGCCGCTACGGCATCGCCCAGACCGTCGGTGACAGCGTCGGACCCGGCGGGGTGCTGCGGGCGCTGCGCCACGTCCCGGAGCTGGTGGCGATCGCCAGGGACGTCGCCGACCTGGCGCCGACGGCCCAGCTGATCAACTACTCCAACCCGCTGACCGCGAACGTCCGTGGCATCGACGCGGAGACCGACGTCGACGTGATCGGGCTCTGCCACGGCACCATGCACACCCTGGCCACGCTGAACGCAGATCTCGGGCTCGGCGACCGGTCCGCAGACGTCCACGCGGTGTTCGCGGGACTCAACCACTTGTGCTGGCTGCTGGACTACCGCCTCGGTGCCGAGGACCTCTACCCGCGGCTGGCGGAGCTGGTGGCACGACGGGCCGGTGGCCGGGACGCCGCGAGCACGTCGACCGAAGGAGTCCACCTGCCGGTCTCGGCTGACCTGTTGCGCACCTTCGGCCGGTACCCGGCGCCCGGTGACCGGCATGTCGCCGAGTTCTTCAGCTGGTACCTGCGCGGCTCGGTCGAGGAGCCGGTCGACGAAGATCGATCTGCCGTGGGGCCTGCAGCGCGGACGGGACGACACCCTCCGCTACATCGACCAGAAGGCGCGATCTGTGGGAGCAGCTGCATGATCAAGCCGACGGGAAGCAGCCACCTCGCCGAGTCGACGACCCGGACGGGAACCAGGAGGCCGAACGGCTGGTGGCGATCGCCGAGGCCTGGTCACCGGCCACGAACACGTCGAGCTGGCGGTGAATCTGCCCGAACGCCGGCAGCATCTCCAACCTGCCGCCGACCGCCGTCGTCGAGGTCCCGGCCGTCGTGGGTGCCGCCGGCATCACCGGCTTGTCGGTGGGACCGCTGCCGGACGGCCATCGCCGCAGCACTGACGTCGCGGGCCCAGCAGCAGGAGATCACCGTCCAGGCCGCCCTGCGGGGTGACCGGGAGCTCGCGGTCCAGGCGCTGGCCCTGGATCCGCTGGTTCCCGGCCCCGAGACCGCCCGGCGCATCCTCGACGACGCGGTCGTCGCCCACGGTGATGCCCTGACCGCCTTCGGGCAGTCGGGTAGGGGTCGCCAGACGCACACCCGGTCCGAGATCGGCACCCAGGCAGGGAGCGATGCCGCATGAACGGCGCCGAGAAGTCCCGCGGCACCGCGGGTCCTGAGGCCGAGGGATCGGCGACCGCGACCGAGATCGGCCAACAACCGGTCGTGTGGCGGCAGCTCACCGGGCTGCTCACCGATGACAGGGGCGACTCAGCGGCGAGCGACATCCACGACTTCCTGCAGCCGGTGCTCGCGGAACCCGAGCTGCGCATCCTGTTGACCGGCGCCGGGTCCTCGGCGTTCGCGGGGACGCTGCTGGCTCCGGCCCTGGGCAAGGCGACCAAGCGGCGGGTGGATGCGGTTCCCACCACCACGATCGTCTCCGATCCGGGCTCCGTCTTCGCCGAGGACCGACCGACCTTGTTGGTGTCGTTCGCACGATCTGGCAACAGCCCGGAGAGCCTGGCCGCCTGCCGGCTGGCGGAGCAGCAGCTCAGCTCGGTCTGGCAGCTGCTGATCTGCTGCAACGCCGATGGTGACCTGGCCACCGCGTACGCGGACGACGAGCGAGCCCGGGTGCTGCTGATGCCCGCCGCCGCCCACGACGCGGGATTCGCGATGACGTCCAGCTTCACCTCGATGGTGCTCGGCTGCTGGTTCAGCCTGACCGGCGTGGGACCGGCGCCCGAGATCGTGGCGCGCCTCGCCGCGGCCGCCGAGCACGTGCTCGCCGCCGAGAACCGGATCGCGGCGCTGGCGGATCGCGATTTCAGCCGGGTGGTCTTCCTCGGCAGCGGTGGTCTGGCGGGTCTGGCGCAGGAGGCGGCGCTGAAGCTGTTGGAACTGACCGCGGGCAGTGTGATCGCCTACCACGACAGCCCGCTGGGATTCCGGCACGGTCCCAAGGCGATGCTCACCGCCGACACCTTGGTGGTCGTGTTCCGGTCGCCGGACGACTACACCGCGCGCTACGACGACGACATCATCGCCGAGTTGACCAGGGAGCTCGGGCCGGAGCAGGTCGTCGTGCTGAGCACGGGACCCTCGGCCGCGGCCACCGAGCCGTCGGAGGCCCGCAGCTGGCAGCTGAGGGGTCTGGAGGGCCTCGAGGACGGGCTGGTCGCCGTCGTCTACGCGGTGTTCGCTCAGGTGTTCGCGCTGCGGAGATCGATCCGGCTCGGACTGCAGCCGGACAACCCGTTCCCGGCCGGTGAGGTCAACCGCGTGGTGCGCGGAGTCACCGTACATCCCTATCCGGCATGAGTTCCGGGCCGATCAGCTACCTCGGGGTCGACGGCGGCGGGACCAAGACCGCCCTGTGCGTGATCTCCTCCGACGGCCGGCGGCTGGCCGAGCACGAGGCGCCCAGCTGCTACTACCTCGGGTCCACGGATGCCGGTGGGGTCGGACTGGTCCGCGATGTGCTCTCGTCCGGGGTGGCGCAGGTGTGTGCCGCAGCCGACATCGATCCGGCCGATCTCGGTGGCGCCTTCTTCGGTCTGCCCGCCTACGGTGAAGTCAGTGCCGACGTGCCCGCACTGGACGCACTGCCCGCCGAGATCCTCGGCCACCGGCGCTACAGCTGCGGCAACGACATGGTCTGCGGGTGGGCGGGCTCGTTGGCGCTGGCCGCCGGGATCAACGTGGTGAGCGGCACCGGGTCGATCTGCTACGGGGAGAACGGCCACGATCGGGTGCGGGTGGGCGGATGGGGCGAACTGATCGGCGACGAGGGATCTGCGTACTGGCTGGGTCTGCGGGGACTGCAGACGTGGTCGCAGATGGCCGACGGCCGGGTCGCCGTCGGTCCGCTGTACCGGCTGCTGGGTGATCGACTCGGGCTGCAGAGCCCGCTCGACCTGATCGGTCTGGTCCACGAGGACTGGCAGCGGGATCGGGGCACGATCGCCTCCTTGGCTCCGCTGGTCGTCGCTGCCGCGGAGAGCGGTGACCGGGTGGCCGAGACGTTGGTGGAGGCGGCGGTGACGGAGCTCATCCGGCTGGTGCACGTGGCGGCCGGCAGGCTGGACTTCGGGACCGGTGCGGTGGTGCCGGTGTCGTGCTCGGGCGGCGTGTTCCGCTCCGCGCTCATCCGCACGGTGTTCGCCGATCAGCTGACTCGACCCGGGCCACCTGACGGCGCGGGGTTCGAGCTGCGCCGGCCGCGGTTCTCGCCCGTGATCGGCGCCGCCCTCTATGCGGCGCGGGAGGCGGGGCAGCCGTTGGGTCCGCCCGCGCTCGCGCGGCTCGAGCGATCGTCCTGATCGACCGCAGTGGCGTCAGCCCTTGACCCCGGTGAAGGCGATGCCGCGCAGCAGGTAGCGCTGGAAGACGATGAAGACGATGATCACCGGCAGGCTGGCCAGCAGCGATCCCGCCATCAGCACCGGGAAGTTCGTCACGTACTGGCCCTGCAGCGTGGCCAGTCCCGCCGACACCGGCATCGTCAGCGGATCGGTGTTCACCACCAGCGGCCACAGCAGGTCGTTCCAGGACCAGATCACGACCAGCACGCCGAGGGCGAGCATTCCCGGCGCACTCATCGGCAACAGCACCCGCCAGTAGATCTGGAAGATGTTCGCCCCGTCGATCCGGGCCGCCTCCTCGATCTCGATCGGCAGCTGCATGAAGAACTGGCGCATCAAGAAGGTGCCGAACGCACTGAAGATCCCGGGCAGGAACAGGGCGGCCACCGTGTTGAGCAGACCCAGTGCCTGGATCAGCTGGTACTGCGGCAGCAAGAACACCTGGTACGGCACCATCATCACCGACAGGAAGAGGCCGAACAGCAGATTGCGTCCCCGGAAACGCATCCGGGCGAACGCGAATCCGGCCAGCGAGCTGAACAGCACCTGGCCGACCGTGCGAGCGATGGTCATCCCGGTGCTGTTGAGCAGCTGCTGGCCGAACGGCAGCGCATAGAAGACCGTGCCGAAGTTGCTCCACTGGGGCTCGTGCGGGATGAAGGTCGGTGGCACACTGACCGATTCGCCGAAGGTCTGCAGTGAGGTCGAGATCTGCCAGATGAACGGGCCGACCATGAACACCGCGCCGAGGCAGAGCAGCAGATGGGTGACGCCGTGACGGGATCGGCGGCCGCGACGGACCGGAGCCTGCGGTCGGGTCGTCACGGCCTGGTCAGCCATAGTGCACCCACCGGCGTTGGAGCCTGAACTGCACGGCGGTGAGGATCAAGGTCAAGATCAGCAACAACACGGCGATCGCTGCGGCGTAACCGCCGTCGTGCTGGGCGAAGCCGTTCTGGTAGAAGAGGTAGACGATGGTCTGGGCCTGGGTGATCGCCGGGTTGGTGGGTCCCACCATCAAGAAGACGAGATCGAACGTCTGCAGCGCGTTGATCACGCTGATCACCACGATGAAGAAGATGGTCGGCGTCAGCAGCGGGACGGTGATGTAGCGGAACTGAGACAACCGGCCCGCGCCGTCCAGCTCGGCGGCCTCGTAGTAGTCGCGGGGGATGCCTTGGATGCCGGCCAGCAGGATGACCATGTTGTACCCGATCGAGCCCCAGACCGCCACGGCACCGATGGCGAAGATCACGGTCTGGGGGTCCGACAGCCAGTACGGACCGTTGATGCCGACGAGCGACAGCAGGTAGTTGATCATGCCGTAGTCGCCGTTGTAGAGGAACTTCCAGGTGAGCGCGACAGCGGCCGGCAATGTCACCACCGGGAGGAAGTACAACGTCCGGTAGATCGTCACGCCGCGCAGTCCGGGCTGGCTGAGCAGCGCGGCCGTGAGGACGGCCAGGGGGACGCCGAGCAGCGTGATCCCGGTCAGGATGACGGTGTTGATGATGGCGTGACCGACATCGGCGTCACCCACCAGCTCGGTGTAGTTGGTCAGCCCCGAGAAGGTGTGGCCGCCGAAGGCACCCCAGCTGGTGAAGGAGTAGTAGATCGTCTGGATGGTCGGCCAGATCTCGAAGACGCCCAGCCCGACCACCGCCGGGAACAGCATCAGCGTCGCCCACCACCCGCTGTCCCGGGTCGGGCTGCGGCGCCGCCGGACGGTGCCGGGCCGGCTGACGCCGGCGGTTCGGCTCCGTCCGGTCGCCGAGACCGTCGTCAACGCTTCTCCTCGCCCAGCAGCTCGTTCATCCGGGTCGCCACCGTCTGGGAGACCGCAGCGGTGGGGGACTTGCCGGTGAAGGCGCTCGCGAACTGCTGGGTGGCGTAGTCCCGCCACTTCGCGGTGTCCGCCGACGCCGGGAACGGCTCGGCCGACTCCAGGTGGTCCAGCATGACGTGCAGATCGAACTCGGGCATCGCCTTGGCGTACGCCTCCGCCTGGCCCTTGTAGGCCGGGATCACCGTGCCGGTCTCGGCCTGCAGGGCCGCGGACTCCTTCGAGCTGAGGTACTGCACGAACTGCCAGGCCTGTTCAGGGTGCTTCGACTTCGCGGAGATCTCGTTGGCCAAACCGTTGCTGTAGTAGTTCCGGTTGCCGTTCGGTCCCAGCGGTAGCGGCGCGATGTCGATGTTGGCCTTCCCGTAGGGGACCGCGGCGATCTCCTCCGGTTCCCAGGAGCCGCAGTAGCGCATCGCGATCTTGCCGGAGGTGAGCAGGGCCAGCGGATCAGTGTCGGTGGTCTGCTGCAGGCTCGGCGACACCTTGTACTTGGTGATCATGTCCGTCCAGAACTCGATCCCCTTGATGGTGTTGGCATCGGCGTATCCGGAGGACTTCTGGTCGGCCGAGATGATGCTGCCCCCGGTCTGCGGCACCGTCAGGTACCAGGTCAGCTCGTCGGCGTTCGGAGCGGCGATGCCGTAGACGCCCTTGCTCGGGTCGGTGAGCTTCTGTGCGGCGCTGATCACGTCGTCCCAGGTCCAGTTCGCATCCGGGTACTTGACCCCCGCGGCGTCGAACAGCTTTTTGTTGTAGCAGAGACCGAAACCGTTGACGTCCTTCGGCATCCCGAAGATCTTGTCGTCGTAGGTGTAGGCGGTCCGGATGGCGTCGACGTAGTTGTTCATGTCGATGCCCGCCTTCTTGATCTGGTCGTCCAGGGGGAGCACCGCACCCCCGGCGGCGTAGTACTCCGCGTACATGATCGTCATCCAGAACACGTCCGGGGCGGTGCCGGCCGTCGCGGCGGTCTGCAGCTTGGTCCAGTAGGTCTCCCACGGAGTCACCTGGATCTGGACGTCGATGTTGGGGTGCTCGGCGTGGAACCCGGCGATGATCTGCTTCATGGCCGGCACCTGGGCCTGATCCCACAGGCCGTAGGTCAGGGTCACCTTCTCGTCGCTGTTCGATCCTCCGGATCCGGGGGAGGAGCAACCGGCGACCACCAGCAGCAGTAATCCGAGGAAGATGCCGATCAGACGCCGGTGCAGGGCGACCTTCCGGCTCGGTGGGGCGGTCGACGTCGATCGGCTGCGGTTCATCGTTCCTCCGTCTGGTGGTGGGGTCAGCTGGGAAGCGTCATGGCGGATGGGCTGGACATTCGACGGGTGGGGCGGAGCGGGCTGAAGCGCTCCGGCATCGGGTCGCCCAGCGCATGGCGAGCGGCGACTCCGCCCAGCAACGGGCCCAGCGTCAGCCCCCAGGCACCCAGGCCCGTGGCCAGGTGCACGCCGTCGGCGACAGATCCGAGAATCGGCAGCCCATCGCTGCTGACCGGCCGCAGACCCACCCGGGTCTCGAGCAGGCGGGCCCCGGCGATGCCGGGCGCCAGGTCGAGGGCCGCAGCGAGCACCTCGCGTTGACCTCCGGCCGTCACGTCGGCTGCGAAGCCGGCGGATTCGTGCGTGGCGCCGACGACGAGCCGGTCGTCGAATCCGAGCAGGTAGTTGCCGCCGAGGGAGTTGACGACCGGCCGCCCGCCGGTCTGCGTCGAGTGCCGGAGGTGGACGATCTGGCCTCGCACCGGCTGCACGTCGAGATCGACGCCGAGACGACGGAGGTCCTCCCCGGCCCAGGCGCCGGTCGCGACCAGCACGGCACTCGCGTCGAACCGCCGCCCCTCGACCACGACGGCGGGGGCGGCACCGTCCACCTCCGTCCGGCCACGTCCGGTGATCTCGATGAGATCGCCCTTGCCGCTCCGGGCGGCACTGCGGGCCGCGTTCAGCAGCCGGGTGCTGAAGCGGCGGCCGTCCACCCGGCCGACCTCGGCGATGAAGAGCGCCCGCAGGTCCGAACGCAGTTCGGGCCACCAGCGGTGCAGGTGTGCGCCGGAGACATCCCGCGGTGGTTCGGTGACTCCGTGGGCGGCTCGACCCTGCGGCGAGCTCAGCCGCTCGGCGATCCCGTCGAGTTGATCGTGATAGGTGGGGTCGGGCGCGACGACGATCTCGCCGACCCGGCGAAAGGTCGCGCTGCCGGCCCCGGTGGGCTCGACGGCGTCGACCTCGGCCAGTAGTGACTGGTAGTGCTGCACGCACTCGGCGACCAGAGCGGTCCAGTCCGGCCGTGCCTCGTCTCGATCGAGGGCCACCGGCGACACGATCCCGGCACCGGCTCCGGTTGCCCGACCGGCCAACCCGGCGTCGATCAAGCAGACCCGGGCGCCGGACTTGACGGCCTCGAAGGCAGCGCTCACACCGACGATGCCACCGCCCAGGATGATCAGGTCGAATCGCGTCGGACTGCTCATGGGGAAGTGGTCACCGGGTCCTCGTCGGAGCCAACGACGGCAACAGGGATCGGGCGTTGTCGCCCTCGATCCTGGCGGCGAGCTCCGGCTCGAGGGCCAGACCGGAGATGGTCCATCGACCGGTGCCGGGCGGCTCGGTATCCCCGTACGGGAAGCCTTCGTCGCTCGACTCCAGGAAGTGCACGTAGCGGCGATAGTCCTCGGCCCGGGGCGGGAAGCAGTCGGTGCCCAGCAGGATCCGGGTCGGGTGGCGTCGGATCAGCTCCTGGACGCGCCGGGGTTGTCGGCCCAGCTCGGCGATCCGCGCCGCGATGTCGACGTTGAAGTTCGGGTAGCGGTCCAGCATGCCGCTGACCCAGTCCAGGTCCTCGGCCAGGCAGCCGACGTGGGCCCCGATGTAGGTCACGGCCGGGTTGGCGGCGATCATCGCCTCGAACGCTTCCAGCAGCCGGGCCAGGGGCGGGAACTCGGGCCCGTGGAAGTGCCAGTCGGGGTGCCGCAGCAGCTCTTCCACCCGTTCGTTGTGACCGTTCAACGGCTGGAAGAAGGCGACCGGATCGGCCGTGTGCACCAGGATCGGGAGCGCGGTCGCGGCGGCGACGTCCCACAGCGCCTCCAACCGCGGATCGTCGAGGAAGACCAGCCGATCGTCGCCGTCGCGAACCCGCAGGCCGACGTCCTTCCAGATCTTGAGGCCCTTGGCACCCCGCCGGGCGGAGTCGGCCAGTGAGTCACCGAGTCGGTCGCCGAAGCCGGCTTCACCGCACCGCGACCAGTCGAGCCGGGCGAAGGTCAGGAAGCGGCCCGGGTGGGCCCGGTCGTAGCGGTCGAGATTCGCCTCGAGCTCCTCGCCCCAGCCGCCGTCCAGATTGACGATCGCCTCGACCTCGGCCTCGTCCATCAGCTGCAGCAACGCCGTCACGTCCGCCACCGACCAGTCGCCGTCGCCGTGCCAACGACCGAGGTGGTTGTGCACGTCGATCAACGGGGCGGCTGGGTGGGCGATCGTGGTCCGCCGGCCCACCATCGTGGAGATCGGCACGAAGTCACGGAGCCGCAGATCTTCGAGGTCGCTGTCGGCAGGCGGTCGAGTCACAGATACTCCTGTCTGGGCGGATACCTGGCGCTGCTGTCCTTCCGCGAAAACCTAGGGCGGTCCGCGCGCATCGAGCAATCAAGTGATCAACGGAAGTGAGCGGTCAGCACCGGCTGCCGAGGGATCAGTGGAGGTCGGGCAACCGTCCCCCCAGTGCACGCGGCAAGAGATCCGCGTGGGCGGTGGTCAGCTCGTCGCACAGGGTCCAGATCTGGTCCGGCGTGAGCGTCGAGCTGGTGTTCGGGTCGATCAGGGCCGCTTGCCGAACCAGCTGCGGATCGCCGGTCCGAGCGGCCTGGATGGTGAGTCCGGCCACGGACAGATAGCTGCGGTTCAAGGCAGCACCGGCTTCCGGTACGGGTCCGAACCGCTGCGGTGACACTCCGTTGCCGTCGACGTCGGCGGGTACCTCGACGACGCTTCCCCGGGGCAGGTTGTCGATCAGGCCGTCGTTGACCACGTTGGCGTGGATCATCCGGTGGGTGCCGGTCAGCACCGAGTGGATGATCTGGGGGGCGTACTCGCCGACGCTCTCCGGCGCCGCCAGCTCCCGACCCTCTCGCAGGGCCGCTCGAGCCTGCTCGAATTCCTCGACGTTCCGCTCAGAAATGCCGAGGTACTCCAGGGGTTCCAGTCGGTACCGCGCGATCTGCTCATCGGAGCGCAGGAACCACCCCAGGTACTCAGCGGAGTGCTCACTCGTCTCGGTGGGATAGAACCCGATCCGCTTGAAGATCTCGACCCGCACCCGGCGGTCCAGCTCGGGATCGGCGGCGATGGTTGCCCGCAGCCGGGGGTACAGATCCTCCCCGTTCCGGCTCCAGGTGGTCAACCAGGCCTGGTGGTTCACCCCGCCGGCTCGGTACTCGGTGTCCTCGAAGGGGACCCCGATCAGCTCGCACAGCCCGTGCACGGTCCAGAAGACGCTGTGACACAGCCCGACGACCTTCAGTTGCGGCGCCTGCACCGACAGCCACCAGACGTTCATGGCCATCGGATTGGTGTAGTTCAGGAACCAGGCGTCCGGGCACACCTCGGCCATGTCTGCTGCGATCGCCGTCAGCACAGGGAACGTACGCAGCCCTCGGAAGATCCCACCGACCCCCGTGGTGTCGCCGATGGTCTGGCGGAGCCCGACCGCCGCCGGTCGCTCGAGGTCGATCCGGGTCGCGGCGATGCCACCCACCTGGATCATGTTGATCACGAAGTCGGCGCCGTCCAACGCCCGTCGCCGATCTGCGACCGCCTCGATGGCGGTGTCTCGGCCGTACCGCCCGACCAGCTGCTCCGCGGTGCCCCGGGCCACCTCGAGGCGTTCGGCATCGATGTCGTGCAGGACGATCCGCAGCTGCGGCAGGTCGGAGTAGGACAACAGGTCGGCCAACAGCTGACGGGTGAAGACGACACTGCCCGCGCCCAGGAAAACGATGGATGGCATGCACAAGATCTTGATTTGGTCGCGGCAGACGCACAAGAATACGAGCGAAGTCGCTGTCAAACGATCAGGAATTCCGAGCGATCAGATTCCTCCGGCTGCCCGAGGGAAGGCTGCGATGACGATGGGGCCCGTGGAACCGAGGCTGCTGGCCGGATCGGGCAAGCGCGCCCGGCGGCTGGCATCGATCCTGGACCTGGTGGCGCAGCATCGAACCGTGAAGCTGACCGAGTTGACCTCCTCGCTCGGGATCTCGGCGGCGACGGCGCGCCGGGACCTCGCCGATCTTGCGGATCGACGGTTGCTGACCCGCACCCATGGTGGTGCCACCTTGGCCGAGGGCCACGACGAGTTCCCGATCGTGTTGCGCGACACGCGCTTCAGTGACGCCAAGCGGGCGATCGCCCGGGCGGCGCTGACCCAACTGCCCCCCGAGCTGCACGTGGTCGCCCTCAGCGGCGGCACCACGACCGCCTACGTCGCCCGTGCGCTGACCTGGCGGAAGGATCTGACGGTGGTGACGAACTCGTTGACCGTGGCGACGATCATCAGCTCGCAGCCCCGGGTTCGGGTGATCATGACGGGCGGGGTGCTGCGGTCGCGGTCGCTGGAACTGGTCGGTCTGCTGGCCGAGAACGCCTTCGGCGCCGTCAACATCGGTACGGCGATCCTCGGCGCCGACGGGGTGACCGCAGCCGCCGGGGTCACGACCCACGACGAGACCGAGGCTCGTACGAACCACGCCATGGTCGCCAAGGCCCAGCGGACCATGGTGGTCGCGGACGGTTCGAAGATCGGCCGGGCGGCGCTCTCGCAGATGTCGGCACTCACCGGGATCGACATGCTGATCACGGACCGGTCGGCGGACGAGACCGAGCTCGGTCGCATCCGGTCTTCCGGGGTCCAGGTCGTCATCGCTGACGGCTGAGCAGCCGACCCGAGGCTGGAGCCGGCTTCGGCCGGCGGCAGTTCCACCACGGTCTCACCGGGATGCGAGCGGTGCCTGGGCTTCAGGCAGCAAGGCCGGCTCCGATGCAGGCGGTGCGGGCGGCGGTTTGCGCGGCAGCCACAGGCACACGACGACGGCGACCACGGTGAACCCCGTCGCCCACCAGAACGCGACGTCGAACGCGTGAGCTCCGCCGGCGAGCGTGGTCGCGCCGGCTGCGGCCGTCTCGAGGATGACGGCCAGCAAAGCGGTGCCGAACGCGCCGCCGAGCTGTTGGGCCAGTCGAGTGATGATGCTCGCGTGCGGTACCTCGTGCCGCTCGAGCCCGACGAAGGCAACCGACATCACCGGGATCATCACCGCGCCCATGCCGAACCCGCGGACCACCAGCACGGCCATCAGCCACCACTGACTCGTGGTGGCGTCTGCGAGGGCGAACGGGACCGTCGCGAGGCCGAGGATCACGAAGCCACCCAACGCTACCGTCCGAGCGCCGATGGAATCGGTGAGCCGGCCGGCCAGCGTACGGCTGAGCAGCGCCCCCACACCTTGAGGGATCAGCAACAGGGCTGCGGTCAGCGCGTCGGTACCGCGGACGACCTGGAAGAAGAGCGGCAGCAGCAGCATCGCCCCGTACAGCGAAGCCCCGGAGAGGAACAGCACGGCGGAGCTCGAGGCGACGGCGCGGCGGCGCAGCAGACCCACGTCGACGAGGGCCGACTCCGGCCGCCGCACCTGACTGAGGGTGAACGCCACCGCGAACGCCGTGCCCGCCGCGGCGGGCAGCCAGACGTCGAGGCGGCTGAACCCACCTTCCAGACCGACGTTCGAGAGACCGAAGAGGATGCCCACCAGAGCGGGTGAGACAAGGACCAGGCCGACCCAGTCGAGCCGGGGGCGCCCGCCGGGCGGATCGGCCGGCACGAACCGGCCGGCGAGCACCAGGCCCACCACACAGAACGGGACGTTGACCCAGAAGAGCCAGCGCCAGTCCAGCCAGTTGAGGATGAGACCGCCGATCGTCGGCCCGAGGATCGGGCCGAGCGCTGCCGGCAGACTCACCATCGCCATCAGCCGGCCGAGTCCCGCCCCGCCGGGCATCTGCTGGATGGCGAGCGTCGCCATCAGCGGCATCATCAGGCCGCCGCCGAAACCCTGGAGGAGGCGGAAGGCGATGAGGCTGGGTGCGTCCCACGCGAGACTGCACGCGATCGACGCCACGAGGAAGAGACTCAGGGCGAACATCCACAGGCGCTTGCCGCCGAACCGGGCCTGCGCCCAGGCCACTACCGGTATCGCCACCGCGAGGGCGAGCAGATAGCCGGTCGTCACCCACTGGATCGTCCCCACCGACACGTCGAGCTCGGTGGCGAGAGTCTTGAGCGCGATGCTCATGATCGTGCTGTCGAAGATCACGGCCAGGCCGCCGACCAGCAGGACGAAGGTGGTCACGAGCGCTCGGCGCGGGATGACCGGGGTCGCTGTGGTTGCCACGATGCTCCTCTCACAAGATACGTGATCGTATCTAGGAGCGAGCGTAGAACCGCACGATAAGATACGCAAGTGGATCTAGAATCGCCCGGACGACGACGTCGCGGCAAGGAGCTGGAGGACGCCATCCTCGGCGCTGCCTGGCAGGTGCTGCAGGCTTCCGGCTACAGCGGTTTCACCATCGACGCCGTGGCCGACCGGGCCGGTACGAGTCGACCGGTGTTGTACCGCCGATGGAGCGACCGGGCCGCACTCCTGCGCGCCACGATCATCTTCGGGCTCGAGCAGACGAGACCGGCGGTGCCCGACACCGGGTCACTGCGGGAAGACACCATCGAGATCATGCGCCGCACCAACACGGCGCGCGCGGCCCTGATCCCGCTGGTGAGCGTGCTCATCGGCTCACACTTCGGCGATTCCGGCGTCTCGTTCGCCGACCTTCGAGCCGAGATGTTGCAGACGCGCCCGGGATCGGCGATCGAGGTGATTCTCGACCGCGCCGTCGCTCGTGGTGAGGTCGACGCGGCTCGCCTGACGCCGCGGGTGCGTTCGGTCGCCTTCGACCTCTTCCGTCACGACCTGCTCGTCACGCTCAAACCGCTCACCGACGCCGACATGATCGCGATCGTCGACGAGATCTTCCTGCCGCTGGTAGCGCCCAGGGCTTCACCGACTCTCGACCAGATCCAGCATCGCCAGTGACCAGCGGTGGACGTCGTCGAGCTTCGCGGCGAAGGAGGAGTTGACCTGGGCGGTGCCGGTGAACCAGAGATCGAAGGCGACCTGCCGGAGGGCGATGAAGTCGTCGAGGTGGGTGACGTCCAGGTCGCGGCGACTCCGATAGCCGGCCAGCAGGGCGTCTCTGAACTGCGGGTAGTTCTGATCCTGCCGCAGTTCCCACACGGCCACCGCCAATTCGTACAGTCGAGGTCCGGTGCCGCAGTCGTCGAAGTCGATCAACTTGACTGCGCCACGGGAGAAGAGTGCGTTGCCGAGGTGGAGATCGGCGTGGATCAATCCGACGCTCTCGGCGCGCGCCATGATGTCACTCATCCGAGCGCCGACCGCCTCGAAGCGGCTGCGGAGCTCGGGCGGCAGCAGTGCCCAGCACCCGGCGGCTGAGGTCTCGCCGTACACCATCACGTCCCCGAAGAACGTCTCGTGGTCCCAGCGGATACGCACGAATCCGGGCGGTGGTGTCCAGGCGTCGGCCTGGTCGTGCAGTCGGGCCATGGCGTGGCCCAGCCGGTTCAGGTGGACCGGGCGGGCGGAGCCTTCGTGGATCCGGCCGTCCATCCACCGCAGCACCGAGCAGACCCGGGTCTCACCCGCCGCCGACGCCTCGACGGTCGACGCACCGTCTCGGGTCGCGAGCGGCTCCGGGACCGCCAGGTCGCTGTCGCCCCGGAGCGCGCGGAGCCAGGCGAGCTCGGAGCGGATCGCGGCACCGGAGTCGACATCGCGACCGTGTCGCTGTTTGCGGTGCACCCGGATCAGGTACCGACCGGCGACGCTGTCGTGGCGGTAGGTGGTGTTCTCCCCGTGGGTCAGGAAGGTCAGTCGACCCGGCGGCAGGGGATAGCTGTCGAGCGCGGCCACGGCGACCCGGCGGAGCCGTCCCAGCTGCGCCAGTCGGGAAGCCATGACGCCACTCTGGCCTGCTGGACGGGTGCGGGCAACCACTCACCCCGGGCCGCTCGGTGAAAGGCGGACGGGGGGCAGGGCCCGACCGGCGTCAGGTGTGGTGCCGAACCGAGGCCAGCAGCGCGGAGCGCTGTGCGGTGATCCACTCCTCGTCGGCCGCCAGTCGTTCGGCGAAGTGGGTCTCGGCGACGTGGGCGGTCCACACCGGGTCGCCGGCCTCGGCCTGCGCGAGCACGTTGGCGGTGGAGTGCGCCTTCTCCTCGGCGACGATGTCGAGCAGTTCCTCGGCGCGGTCGGGGGCCAGACCGTACGCCCCGGCGAGCAGGCCCACCCTGTGGACGGCGTCGAGACCGTCCGCTGTCGACAGCCGGGCGCCCGGCGCATGCAGCGGAGCCCATTCCTCGGCGGCGATCGCCAGGTCCCACAGCGGCCGGCCGGGTCCGGCCATGTCGAAGTCGATGAGCGCGACCACGACCCCGTCACGGAACACGACGTTCTCCGGGAACAGGTCGTTGTGGCACACCACCGACCCGCTGCCGGGATCAGCCCACTCGGTCGACCAGTCGGAGGCGGCGGCCGTGAAGGACGCGACGGCGTCGTGGTACTCGCGGACCAGCCGACCCAGCGAGACCAGCGCCGAGTCCGTCATCGCCCAATCCGGGTACGGCGGCAGGGGCACGTCGCCGTCGACCCACGACACGACGTGGCGATCCTTCTCGTCGGTGCCCAGGTAGCGCGGAGCGCCGGAGAACCCGACCCGCTCGAGATGCAGCAACAGCTCCTGCACCGCGATGCGCATCCCGGGCCGGCGCACGGTGTCCCCGACCCGGACCACACCCCGACCGGCGTCCATCCCGCCCACCAACGCCTGCTCTGTCACGCCACCATCGTGGCGCACCGGTGTCGCCGGTGTCGCCGGTGTCGCCTCGATGGGGCCGACGTGATCATGCCGGTGCGCAACAGGGCCAGGGGTGAGGCTGCCGGGCGCCGCATCCAGGAGCAGGTGCCCGGCGATTCGCTTCGGGTCCCGATCATGGATCTGGCGACCCTGACGCCGGTCAGGACGTTCGCCGACGAGCTCCTCGCCGACGGACGGTCGAGCGGCCATCCAGAGCTCCGCTGCCGATCGACCGTGATCAGCTACGACTCGATTCGTCACCGTGGCGGCATTGAATTTCGCCGTCGACCCTGGTTGAGTCGAGCGATCGGTAACACGACCGGGTGTGCGGGCACCCGGAGCGTCGAGCGTGCCAGCGTCGGCAGAACGGGGTATCCCGCATGACCTCAGCAGACCATCGATCCCGCGGCCGGTTCTCCCGCAGAGCACTGCTGCAGGGCGGGCTGGGACTCGCCGCCGCCGGCTCCGTGGCCGGTCTCAGCGGTTGCGGCAGCGCCTTCAGTGCCGGCGTCGCAGGTACTCCGCTCGCACCCGGCACCCTCACGTACTGGAACCTGTTCGGCGGTGGTGACGGTGCCCGGATGCAGGCCATGCAGAAGGCCTACACCTCGCGGCGCGGACCGGATTCGTTGCAGGCGGCGACGTTCACCTGGGGCAACCCGTACTACACGAAGGTGGCGCTGGCGACGCTCGGCGGACAGCCCCCGGACGTGGCCGCGGCTCACCTGACCCGGCAGAAAAACCTAGCCCGGGCCGGCATCATCACCGAGATCACCGAGGACATGTTGTCCCTCGTCGGCCTGAAGCCCTCCGACTTCAGCGAGGCGGCGTGGACGAACCAGCAGGTGGACGGCCGGACGTACGCCGTCCCGATCGACACCCATCCCTTCGTCCTCTACTACAACCAGCCGGTCTGCGAGAAAGCCGGCCTGCTCGATTCCGACGGCCGGCTCAAGCCGATCAAGGGAACCCAGGGCTGGGAGGACGCCCTCGAGGCAGCGAAGGGCGTGACCGGGGCGTACGGCGCCTCGGTCGCCACCGTCGGTGATCAGGCCACCAGCTGGCGCTGGTTCCAGACGCTGTACTCCCAGCGGGATGGTTCGACACCGTGGCTGGACGACGGCGGGGCGAAGCTGACCTACAACGAGGAACTGAGTCTCGACACGCTGAACTGGATCCAGTCGCTGACCAAGTCAGGACTCATGCCGACCACCACCGACTACGAGGGATCGCAGACGCTGATGTTCACCGGACAGTCGGCCTTCTACCTCCAAGGTGAGTGGGAGATCACCACCGCCGAAGACGTCGAAGGACTCGAGTTCGGGATGCAGCCCGTCCCCCAGATCTACGACAAACAGGTGCAGCAGGCCGACTCCCACGCCTTCGTGCTGCCGAAGATCGACCGCACCGATGATCAGCTGCGGCGGGCGATGGAGTTCATCAAGACGATGCTCGACCAGAGTCTCACCTGGGCGAAGGGCGGACACGTGCCGGCTTACCTACCCACCTTGAACAGCGCGGAGTTCAAGGAGCTGCAGCCGCAGGCGAACTACGCCGGCGCCGCCGAGCGGGTCGTCTACGACGCCGAGGCCTGGTACTCCGGGTCCGGGTCGAACTTCGAGAACACCATCGGCGCCCAGGTCGGACTGGTGCAACAGGGACTGGTCACCCCCCAAGAAGCACTCGCCACCACGCGGGACCAGCTGACCACCTACGCCAACACGAAGAGCCCGCTGTGAGCACCGCGGTGCGAGACCGGGTCGCGGAGGTGCCCGGACGACGCGGACGACCTCGGCGGCCGGACGGCAACGACCACATGACGCGCACGGCGTGGTTGTTCATCGCTCCGTTCGCCATCTTCTACGTGCTGTTCTTGATCTGGCCCGTGATCTACATGTTCATCACGAGCTTCTTCGACACCACGTTGGTGAACCCCGGGTTCGGTCAGTTCATCGGCTTCGGCAACTACGTCGAGATGCTCACCAAGGCCGAGTTCTGGGAGGCGATGTGGCACACCATCCAGTTCACGCTGTACACGGTGCCGCCGCTGGTCCTGCTGGCCTTCGTCTTCGCCGTGCTCGCCAACCGGGTTCGGCGCGGGCAGTGGCTGTTCCGGCTGGCCTTCTTCGTCCCGTTCATCCTGCCGTCGGCGGCGATCAGCCTCATCTGGTTCTTCATCTTCAGCCCGACCACCGGGCTCTGGAACTCGTTCCAGACCCTGCTGGGTGCCGAGGATCCGTCCCCTGTCCTCGGGACGCCGGACCTGGCGATGATCGGGATCGCGGTGACCACGATCTGGTGGACCATCGGATTCAACTTCGTGCTCTATCTGGCCGGGCTGCAGGACATCCCGCGTGAGCTGTACGAGGCCGCGGCGGTGGACGGAGCCTCCTCCTGGCAGCAGATCCGTTTCATCACGATCCCGCTGCTGAGCCGGACCACGACGTTGGTGGTCCTGCTCCAGATCATCGCCAGCCTGAAGATCTTCGACCAGGTGTACCTGCTGACCGCCGGCGGCCCGGGCACCTCGACCCAGGTGCTGCTGGGACTGGTGACGAACACGGCGTTCACCGACTTCCGCGTGGGTGCGGGTTCCGCGGCCTCGGTGCTGCTGTTCCTCGTGATCCTCGGCGTGACGGTGATCCGCCAGCTCATCGAACGCTGGCAACAGCGGAGGGCGGTCTGATGGCGAGCGACACGACGACCACGGCTCGCCCACGGCGGTCCAAGAACGGCGTGTCGGTGGTGGCGCCGCCGCCGGCCGTGGTGGGGGAGAGCAAGGCGTCCAGCCGGTTGTTCGGGGTGCTGTGCTGGGTGGTGCTGCTCACCTTCGCCGCGCTCTGGATGATCCCGAGCCTGTGGGCGATCAAGACCTCCTTGACCCCCAACCCCTCGGTGGCTCTGGGTGCCGGTGCGGTCCTCACCGACTGGAACCTCACCCTCGATTCCTACGCCGCCATCCTCAGCGGCAGCGACATCTGGAACTGGTATCTGGCCAGCGCGTTCACCTCCGTGGTGACGGTCGCGCTCTCCATGACCTTCGCCTCGATGGCTGCGTACGCCTTGTCCCGGCTCCGCTTCCCCGGGCGGAGTCTCGTGTTCTGGTTGCTGATCGGCGGCATCATGATCCCGCCGCAGGTGCTGATCGTGCCCGTCTTCCAGGAGCTGAACGCGGTCGGGCTGCTGAACACGTACTGGGCGGTGATCTTGCCGCAGGTCCCGGAGCTGATCGCCATCTTCGTCTTCAAGCAGTTCTTCGACGGCCTCCCCCGGGAGTACGAGGAGTCGGCCCGGATCGACGGTGCCGGATTCTGGACCATCTACGCCCGCATCATCCTGCCGCTGTCGAGACCGGTGATCGCGGCGATGTCGATCGTGTCCTTCGTCGGGGTCTGGAACAACCTGATCCTGCCCTTGTTCGTGCTCTCCAACCCGAAGTTGATGACCATCCCCGTCGGACTCGCCACGGTGCAGGGCTCGTTCGGGCAACGGCTGGCCGACATCCAGGCGTCGTCGATCCTCGGTGCCCTCCCGCTGGTGGTGTTGTTCCTCATCTTCCAGCGGCGGATCGTCGAGGGTGTCGCCGGCACCGGCCTGAAGGGCTGAGCCGGACCGGCGTCCGGTCCTCTTCCGCCCTCGAGGTCGGCGGCGAATCCGCTCGGCGGTTTCCGGCGCGTCTCCTGGTGCCGCCGCGCCCATCGAGAGGGCGAAGGGGTGCCCTGTCAGGGCCTGGCTGGACGGCGCCTGACTGCACCAGACTCGGTCCGGTTGAGTAGCGATGGAGACCCATCACCGATCCGGTGTCAGCGCCGGCAACAGAGAACAGAAGGATTGATCATGGAATACACCCGCCTCGGGAACACCGGGCCTCAGGGTCAGTCGGCTCACGCTGGGCTGCATGAGCTTCGGCGATCACCGTGGCTTCAACGAGTGGTCCCTCGACGAGGAGGCCTCGGAGACCTTGTTCCGGCAGGCTCTCGATCTCGGCGTCACGTTCTGGGACACCGCGAACGTGTATCAGCTGGGCAGCTCGGAGGAGTACGTCGGCCGGGCGATCAAGAAGCTGACCCGCCGGGAGGACATCGTCTTGGCCACCAAAGTCCGGTTCAAGATGCACGACGGCCCGGGCGGTGAAGGCCTGTCCCGCAAGGCGATCATGGAACAGATCGACGCCTCGCTGACTCGACTGGGGACCGACTTCGTCGACCTGTACCAGATTCACCGGTTCGACGAGAACACGCCGGTCGAGGAGACGATGGAAGCGCTGCACGATGTCGTCAAGGCCGGCAAGGTCCGCTACCTCGGCGCATCGTCGATGTACGCATGGCAGTTCGCCAAGATGCAGGCCGCCGCCCGGCTGCACGGCTGGACGCAGTTCGTGTCGATGCAGAACCAGTACAGCCTGATGATGCGGGAGGACGAGGGGGAGATGTTCGGGCTGCTCGCCGACCAGGGCGTCGGCGCCGTTCCGTACAGTCCGGTCGCCAAGGGCCGGCTGACTCGCCCCTGGGGCGAACGGACCCATCGCTTCGACAACGATCCCGTCGGCAAGCGGTTCGACGACGAGGCCGACCGGCCGATCGTCGACGCCGTGCAGCAGGTGGCCGAAGCGCGTGGGATCCCGATGGCGCAGGTGGCGCTGGCGTGGGTGTTCCGCAACCCGGTGGTGGCCGCGCCGATCGTGGGCCCGACCAAACCGCATCATCTGCCGGACGCCGTCGCTGCGCTGGAGGTCGAGCTGAGCGACGAGGAGGCCCGGCTGCTCGAGGAGCCGTACGGTCCGCACCGCCGCAGCTTCTGAGGGCTGCCCTCAGCCCGGGATTTCTGGCCGGCCTCTCCCACCTGGCGGGCAGCGCCATCGACCGCAGGCGGTGCAGCCTGTTCTCCGTTCCGCCGGGTCCGCTACGAGACGAAGACTCGCCCGCGGCCACCGCAAGCGCCAGGCTGTGCAGATGCAGACGTGGTGGTCCGACGAGCAAGGGTGTGTCAACGGTTGCGAGTCGTTCTGGCGGGTGCGGATCGGCCCGAGTGAGGAGTGAACCGATATGAGCGTTGAACCGTGGTTCGCCCAGCCGGATCGCGTCGTCGGCACGGCGATCCTGCTCCCGGGTCGTCGGGGCGGCGTGGCCACGCCGCTCATGCACTGGCCGGCGACACTCCTGACGTCGACCGGTTGGTCCGTGATCGGCGTGGTCTGGGACGAGCACGATCAGGGGCAGCCGGATGAGTCCGAGGTCCGGCGCTGTGCTGCCGCGGCGCTGGGCGGGGCTCTCGACAGCGGTCCCGTTCTCGTCGTCGCGAAGTCGCTGGGCACGCTGGCTTTGAGCTGGGCGGTCGAGAACGCGTTGCCCGGAGTGTGGCTGACGCCGTTGCTCGGGGAGAGGAGTGTCCGAGAAGCCGCTGAGCAGGCCCGACAGCCGACGCTGCTGGCGGGGGGAACCGACGATCCACACTGGCGGGTGCCGACGGTCACCGGAACAGGAGTCGAGATCCTCGAGATCCCCGACGCCGATCACGGTCTCCAGACCTCGGACTGGCGCGCGTCGCTCCTCGCTCAGCTGCAGCTCTTCGAGCGGATCTCCTTCTTCGCTGGGGACGTTCTCACAACCGCCCACGATGCGGCTCGCCCCGGGACTGAGGGGTCCGACTAGAACCGGTCGGAGAGCGCCTCGACGGAGGCCGCCCCGGTGGTGACCCCTGAGGTGCTTCGGATGTCGGAACGCCACGGCGGGGGAAGGCCTTCTGCCAGACTGTTCGGCTGGACCGGAGTCCGGATTCGAAGCAAGCGGGAGGTCACGGTGAGCGAGCCGAAACCATTTGAGGTCCACGGGTCGGGCGCGTTCTTGCACGGGACGAAAGCGGATCTGGCGGTGGGCGATCTGCTGGTTCCCGGACGCAGTTCCAACTACGGCGGTGGACGGACCGCCAACCACGTCTACATCACCGAGACGTTGGACGCCGCGACGTGGGGTGCAGAACTCGCGGTCGGTGAGGGTCGCGGACGGATCTACATCGTGGAGCCGACGGGCGCCCTGGAGGACGACCCCAACGTCACGGACAAGAGATTCCCCGGGAACCCGACCAGGTCCTACCGCACGCGCGAGCCCGTCAAGATCGTCGGCGAGCTCGAGGACTGGGTCGGACACTCGCCCGAGCAGTTGCAGGCGATGCGCGACGGGCTGGCCGACCTGGAACGTCGCGGCGTCGCGGTCATCTACGACTGAGAGGAGCATGGACGCGTGGACGTGCTGACGTTGTGGCCGATGCTGAGCTCTGGCACCCGTGACTGGCTCATCGAGCACAACGGTGAAGCGGTGAGCGACGAAGTCGTCGCCGAGTTCGTGGCGCTCAACGGTGGCCTCGACGATCCGGACTGGTGGTCCGGCGACACCGGGGACGACCGCCGTCTTCACGACAGTGACGTCGACTGGATCGAAGCCGTGGCGAACGGGGAGGACCTGCCAGCGAGCTGACGCCGTACGACCTCCACTCGGCAAGCTCTGCGTCAAGACCGGGGCCGGCCGAGTTGCCGGTGGCCGGCGAACGCGTCGGTCATCTCGGCGAGGAACTGCCGGATGGTCGCCAGCTGGTCGTCGCTGTAGTGGTCCATGACCTGGTTGCTGACCTGACCCAGCGGTCTGAAGAACTCCTCGGCGACCGCGCGACCGGCAGGCGCGTAGGTGAGCACCGCCCGTCGCCGGTCCTGCTGGTCGACGTGGCGTTGTACGTGCCCGAAGCGCACCAGTCGGTCCACGACGCCGGTGACGGCGCCGGACGTCAGACCCAACGCCGCGCCCAGTTGCCCAGCCGTCGCCGGCCGTCCGTTGATGTCGGCCTCGAGCACGTACAGCAGAGCCCGCAGGTCGGTGTCGTGCAGACCTTGCTCGGCGGCGAAGGCGTGCCCCACCTGTTGCACCTCCACGCCGAGCGCACGGACGAGGTCGATGATCTGTGAGCGGATGCTCCGGGCTCGGGCCATGGCGGAATTGTGGCCCTCCGCTTGCCAGATGTCACGCTCACTCGTAATCTTAGTGACTAAGAGATCGAAGGAGACGTGAGAATGAACGCGATGAACAAGACGCCGGTCGTGGACTCCACACCGGAGACCGGCCGCGGCGGCCGGGCCACCGCTGTGCGCACCGCACTGGTGGTGTTGGCCATCGGTCAAGCCGTCGCCTCCGCGCTGGTCGGCGCCTACGGTGGTGCCTTCACGACGGCAGATCGGCCGGGGGAGCCGTTGATCGTCCCGCCCGGACCGGCGTTCTCGATCTGGAGCGTCATCATCGTGGCGACCATCGCGTACGCCATCTGGGCCTGGCCTGCTCGCCAACCGGGCCTCGAGCTGCGCAATCGGCTGGCTCGGCCGCTCCTGGGAGCCACCATCGGGTTCAGCCTCTGGCTGGTGGCCGCCGAGATCGAGCCGACCTGGCTCACCTTGATCGTCTTCGTCGGACTCCTGGCCTGTCTGCTCGATGCGGTGCGCATCGGTGTCCGGCACCGGGCAGAGATCGCCGGCTGGGGCCGGCTCGGTCGGGCCCTGTTCTGGTTGCTGGTGGGCTTGTACCTCGGTTGGACGAGCATGGCGATCTGGTTGAACGTCGCCACGGCGTTCGCCGGCAGCGGCGCGCCGATCCGCGGTGTCGCCGGCACCATCGGACAGCTGGCCGTGCTGCTCGGGGCCACCGCGACTGCGGCCGCCATCGTCCGCTACACCCGCGGGCTGCTGCCCTATGCCGCTGGTGCCTGCTGGGCCCTGGGCGGCGCCGCTCTCGGTTCCTGGGCCGCCGGGGCCCCGCTGCTGGCCGCCGTGGCCGCCGCGGGTCTGACGGTCGTCGTCGTCGGCGTCGTCGTCGAACAGCGCCGTGCCCGACGCGACCCGGCCGCGGTAACCACCACGGCGTAGTCGTCCCGCGGAGTCGGTAGCTGTCGATCAGCTCAACGACAGCGTGTAGCGGAACGGCACCTCGCCGGTGATGTAGACGCGCTGTCCGGCCGGGACCAGGCTGCCGCCGAGGTAGGTGTACTTCTCGCCCGGGTCCATGGCGACCGGTTGTCCGAGGCCGCTGCCGTTGCCCGGGCCGAACCGGATGGTGTCGGCGCCGACGGTGTAGGAGCCGACCCCCGAGACCAGCTGGAAGTTCCCGTCGCCGCCGGCGGGCACGACGCCGGTGAGGGACCCGCCGCTGCGGAAGCACAACTCGATGGTCAACGAGGTGGCCGGCCCGTCCACGTCGAAGGCGAGGTCGAACGCTGCATCGCCGAGTTGGCGGATCGTGATCGTGGTGTCGAGGACCTGGTAGTCCTTGGGCCGGTGGGGGAAGTCCATCTTCGAGTAGAACCGGCCTTCGGAGCCGAGCTGGTAGTCCCCGTCCCGGCGGCGGTAGCGCTGGGGGAGCGGCAGGTGGTACGGCACCCGGACGCGATCGTGCAGTCTCCAGCCGGCACCGACGGCATCGACTCCGTCGCTGCGGAAGTGGCCGGTGCTGAAGAAACGCGGCGACATGCGTACCGATTCGAGGATGGCTGCGCCCTTGATCAACTTGAAGAAGGTCGGGTTGGTCGACAGACCGGAGGCGATCTCGCGGATGCTCGTGCGGCCACCTTCGGAGTCCACCCGGCTGTTGTGCCAGTCGGTACCGCCGAAGATGCTGGCCGCCGTGTTGTCGCGGCGGATCCGCACCAGCTGGGAGCCGCGGAAGAGCCGGCTGTAGCGGGTCGGCGGCTGCGGCGGACCGGGCAGCACGGCGGTGATGTCGGGGTACGCCAGCGCTTCGGCCAGGAACTCACCGACCGAGTAACCCGATGTGGCGAAGGCCGCCGGGCTCGCCGCGACCCGATCGAGGATCTGCTCGGCGACCGCTGCGAACCGCGCGTCGCGGCCACGGATCGCGAGTTCCCGGAAGTGGGTCAGGTACTTCCACACATCCTGGATCCCGGTCTGGTCCTGGCGCCGCGACTGCACCGTCTCGACCTCGCCGTTGGGCTGGATCCGATAGAGCGTCAGCTCGAGGTTCCGCCGGACGTTGTCCCGCAACCGCGGCTTGTCGGCGTAGCGGGCGACGACGAGCAGCGAGCGATTGGTCACCTCGGCGGCGTAGTTGGGGCTCCGCTCGCTGTACTCACCTTCGCGGTCCTGGTCGATGCCTTCACCCAGCCAGTCGTTGATCCGCGCCAGCAGCAGCCGGCTCGGCCACACGTGGTACAGGTGGGACAGCGCCTTGCAGATCTCCCAACGGTGGTTCGGGGTGTGCACGCCCCCCTCGGCCAGTGCGGGGCCCGATCGGCGCATGATCGTCTCGTACGCCCGGCGAGCCTCCGCGGTGACCGACTGGTCATCGGCGGCCAGCAGATCGTAGCCGAGTCCGAGATCGCTGATCACGAACGAGGTGTCGGGCGGACTGTCCAGGTTGCCGATGTCGTAGAGCCCGCTGGGGTTCTGCCGGGCCGCGAGGGCGGTCAGCAGGGTCTGCAGCGGTCCGAGCAGGGCTGCTTGGTGGAAGCGCTCACCGCGTGGATTCACGTACGCGCTGACCAGCCGGAGTGCACTCTGGGCCAGGGTTCGCGGGCTCGCGAGCGAGTCGATCTGCTGCTGGTACGCCGCCAGCACCACGGGGATCTGCAGGTTGTTGACGGTGGTCAAGACGTCGAGGAACCGCTGGTCCACCTCCGCCGGGAGACGCGGTCCGGGCCGCGCCGCCGGATCGGCGTGGGCCCAGTCGGGTTCGAGGGCCGTGGCCGCGGCAGTAACGGCTGATGCCACTCCAACGGTGGCCAGGAATCGTCGTCGGTCCATGTCGGTCAGCCTCTCCGCGCCGGCGCCGGCGCAGTCGATGGTGTCTTTGTCCGGTCATATGGAAAGCGATTTCCACACCATATTGCGGTCGGCGAGGTCTGGCAAGAACCCCGATGCCGGCGTCGCTCGGCAGCCCGAACCACGGGTCGGGCGAGGCACTGACCTAGACAAATATACCCCCAGGGGGTAATGTCGAATGCGTGTTGTCGTCGCGTGCTCCAGAGCCGGGATCCGTGGACGTCCGCCGTCGCAGCGAACGGCAAGGACGGGCCGGCTCGCCATCCGATCGAGGGCGGATGATCTTGATCATCGCGTTGGCCGGGTCGGTCGGGCTGGGCCTCGCAGGCATCGTGGCGATCACACCCGTCGTGCCGAGCACCGCGGACGAGCTGACCGGCGCGCTGCTGCTGGCCTTCGGGATCGGCTGGGCGATGCTCGCGATCTTGTCGATCCGGTTCACCGCAGAACCACAGGTCTGGGCGCTCGCGCCGGCGGTGTTCCTGGGGATGGCGGCCGGTGTCGCCGTCGCTGGTTCGTCGTTGGTGCACGGGGTCTTCGGCTGGGTCTGGCCGCCGCTGTTGGCCGGCATCGTCGGGTGGATGCTGGCGACGGTGCCGCGCCGGCTCTCCAGTCGACTGGGCCGCTGCCTGGTCTACCCGGTCATCGCCACCTTGGGCCTGGCCGCCGTCGGAGGCGGCTACGTAGCGGTGAGCGAGGTGCTGCACCACGCCGGCGCTGGGGTGCGCCCCGGATCACTGATCGACATCGGCGGGCATCGCCTGCATCTGCGCTGCACGGGAACTGGGAGGCCGACCGTCGTCCTCGAACCGGGTCTCGGTGAGAGTTCGAGCGATGTCGCTCGGATCGCGTCGACGGTGGCGACTGACACCACCGTCTGCGTCTACGACCGGGCGGGCCGGGGGTGGAGCGACGACACCGGCGATGCGCAGGATGCGGTCCACGTCGCCGCGGACCTCCACACGCTGCTCGATCGCGCCGACGTCCCCGGCCCGTACGTGCTGGCCGGTCACTCGTTCGGCGGCCTGTACGCCCTCAGCTTCGCCGCCCAGTTCCCCGATGAGGTCGCCGGCGTGGTGCTGCTCGATTCCACGGCACCGAGCTCCGATCCACCGAACATCGCGACGGACCGTGCGGATGTCGTCGGCCGGATCGCCACCGTGATTCCCAGCATCGGGCGGCTCGGTCTCGGCCGCGAGCTCGCCAGCTCCGTACGGGAGTTCCTGCAGGGTGCGGCGTCGACCCGACAGGCGGCAGCGCTGACTGATCTGCACGACAAGCCACTCGTCGTCGTGACTGCGGACACCGGGCACGACGCCGGCTGGATGTCGGCGCAGCGACACCTGGCCACCCTGTCGACGAACAGCCTGCAACGCATCGCTCGCGACACCACCCACCAGTCGCTCGTCGACGACGCCACCGACTCCGCAGCCGCCTCGCAGGCTGTCCGCGATGTCGTGCGAGCGGTGCGTACGTCCCAGCCGCTCAGCGGCCGCTGATCCCATCCGGCGGCGTCGACGCGAGCAGCTCGAGGGTCCGTTCCCGGGTCGGGTTCCGCCGCGGATCGGTGCCGGCGTAGGCGCCGGCCAACGGAACCAGCAGGATCTCGTCGACATCGAACGTGTCGGCGATGACTGCGACCTGGGCGTGCGCCTCCTCGGGCCCGCCGATGATCCACTCGCTCGTCGGTCCGTCGAAGCGTGCGCGCTGCTCGTCGTCCAACCGGTCCCGGACCCCCTCGGCATCCTCGATCAACTGCATGGCGGCAGGCGGCCTGCCGCTGGCGAGGTGGTGGAGATGGAGGAGGCAGGGTGCCGCCACTCGGTGTGCCTCGGCGACCGTGTCGGCGACGACAGCGTTGATGGAGACGAGCGCGCGTGGCTCTGCGAGCATCGCGGAGGGGCGGAAGTTGTCACGGTAGATCGCCAAGGCGGTCACCGGATCCTCTTTCATCGGGAAGTGGGCGCCCATGACGTACGGCAGCCCCTTCTCGGCCGCCATCCTCGAGGTGAAGGTCGAGCTCCCGAGGGTCCACAGTGTCGGCACCGACACCGGCGCCCAGGCGGCACGCAGCTTCGCCGTCCTCCCCTGCACAGTGACGGGCTGTCCGTCGGGGTCCAGCAGGGCGAGCAGGGTGTCGACGTCGTCCGGATACCGCACGACGCTGTCCTCACTCACTCCGGCGGCCGTTCGGCGCAGCATCGCGGTGGTGATCTGGTCGGTCCCGGACGCCCGTCCGACGCCGAGATCGATGCGGCCCGGGAAGGCCGCCTCCAGCAGCGCGAACTGCTCGGCGATGATCAACGGCGCGTGGTTGGGGAGCATCACGCCGCCGGCGCCGACGCGGATCCGGGCCGTCGCGCCGGCGAGGATGCTCACCAGCACCGGCGCACTGGTCGACGCCGTGGCCCCGTTGTGGTGCTCGGGAACCCAGAAGCGCTCGAACCCGAGCCGATCAGCGGTCTGCGCCAAGGACACGGCGGCGGCCACGGCGTCGGCGGTGGACTGATCCCGGCGGACCGGGACGAGATCGAGCACCGACAACGTGATCCGCGGGCGGTCCATGTCGGCATTGAACCGTAGCGGGCCCGCCGACGCCGCATCCGGGCTCGAACCCCGGATCTGCGATGGAGTTGTCAGCGGGGCCGAGGGACTGCAGAGTGTTGCAGCATGGGTACCCCGTCCACATCCGGGACAGCTGACGGCTTCGGGACCGAGGTCGGTGATCCGGGTCGGGCCGCCTTCGTCGGCGGAGCCGCCGACCGCTTGGACCCCGACGAGGTGACCCGCTTCGTCGCGGAGGCGTTCGCCGGTGCCGATCTGGACGGGAAGTCGGTGTGCCTGGTGGTTCCGGACGGGACCCGAAGCTGCCCGCTGCCACTGCTGCTGCGGGCCGTGCATCGAGCGCTCGCCGGACGGGCGACCCGGGTCACGGTGTTGATCGCGTTGGGCACCCACCAGGGCATGAACGACGAGCAGCTGGCTCGTCATCTCGGGTACGACCCGGGGCGGCTGGAGGCGACCTACCCGGGGTGGCGGGTGTTGAACCACGAGTCGTGGCTGCCGGAGACCTTCACCACGCTCGGCCGGATCGAGGCCGACCGGATGGCCGAGCTCACCGGCGGACTGATGACCGAGACGTCGGTGGAGGTTCGGATCAACCGCCACGTCGTCGAGGCCGACGTGGCGCTGGTGGTCGGGCCGGTCTTCCCGCACGAGGTGGTCGGTTTCTCGGGTGGCAACAAGTACTTCTTCCCGGGCGTGTCCGGTCCGGAGCTGATCGACCTGTCGCACTGGGTCGGAGCTCTGATCACGAGCGCAGCGATGATCGGCACCCGTGGCGTCACCCCGGTGCGGGCGTTGATCAACGAGGCGGCCGCGATGATTCCGGCGTCTCGGCTGGCGTTGTGCCTGGTCGTGGCGTCGGGAACCGACACCTTGCACGCCGCGGCCTTCGGTACCCCCGAGGACGCGTGGGCCGCCTGTGCGGCGGTGTCGGCCGAGACCCACATCAGTTACCGGGACCGCCCCGTGCGGCGGGTGTTGTCGATCATGCCGACGAAGTACGAGGACATCTGGACCGCGGCCAAGGGGTTCTACAAGTTGGAACCGATCGTCGCCGACGGCGGCGAGGTCATCATCTACGCCCCGCACATCACCGAGGTGTCGGTCATGCACCCTCAGATCGCGGAGATCGGCTACCACAACCGCGACTACTTCCTGGGCCAGTGGGACCGCTTCCGTCATCAGCCCTGGGGCGACCTCGCCCACGCCACCCACCTGCGTGGTCAGGGCACGTGGGACCCCGAGAACGGCGAACGGAACCGGGTCAGGGTCACCCTCGCCACCGGCATCCCCGAGTCCGTGGTCCGTGCGGTCAGCCTCGACTACCTCGACCCGGCCGGCATCGACATCGACGCCTACCGGTCCGACCCGGACACCTTCGTCGAACCACACGCCGGCGAGGTGCTCTACCGGCTCCGACCGGGCGCGGACCAGGACGGGGAACCGGACGGACGCAATCCGACGACCGACGGTCTCGACGGGTGAGCGGGCCCGGTCTCGACCGTTCGTCGAGACCGTGATCGGGACCGGAACCGGGAGTCCAGCCGTCCGCGCCTGCGCGCCGGCCGAGAACCCCGGACTACGTTGGTTGCTCGACACATCCGAGGAACGCGACGAACCCGACGAACCCGACGAACCCGACGAACCCGACGAACCCGACGAGAGGCAACACCCCGTGGAACTCGCCCAGATCCCCGTGACCACCCTGCAGGGCAAGGAGACCACCTTCGGAGACCTGACCGACGGGAAGGTGGTTCTCGTGGTGAACGTCGCGTCGCGCTGCGGGTTGTCGCCCCAGTACGAGCAGCTGGAGTCGCTGCAGCAGACCTACGCCGACAGCGGCTTCACCGTGCTCGGGTTCCCCAGCAACCAGTTCCTCCAGGAGCTGGGCTCGGAGGAGGCGATCGAGGAGTACTGCTCCACCACCTGGGGAGTCACCTTCCCCATGTCGGCCAAGATCAAGGTCAACGGCCGGCACACGCATCCGCTGTACACCGAGCTCAAGAGCACCGCCGACAACGAGGGCAAGGCCGGCCGGATCACCTGGAACTTCGAGAAGTTCCTGATCAGTCCCAGCGGTGAGGTGAAGCGCTTCCGACCCCGGGTCGTGCCGACGGATCCCGACGTGGTGGCCGCGATCGAGGCGTGGCTGCCCCGAGGCTGAGCGCACCCGACAAGTCGGGCCCAGGGGTCAGGGCGAGGGCTCCGACTCCACCCGCCGGGTGAGGTACTGCGGCGGCACGTGGTCGGTCAGCCACACCCCGTTCTCGGCCTGGACGATCGAGTGGCCGTCCTCAGACATCGTTCGGGCCGCCACCTCGAACAGAACCGGCCGGCCACGGCGCCGGCCGACCTGGAGTGCCGTCGACACGTCCGGGCTCAGATGGACCGACTGTCGGGAGCCGGGTACCAGCCCGTCGCGTTCGATCGACGGCACGAACCGTGCCACGGTGCCGTGGAAGAGCACCGGCGGAGGGATGCCCGGAGCGAGTCCGAGGTCGACGGGGACACTGTGACCCGAGCTCGCCCTGATCGCGTTGCGGACCGGATCCAGGGCGAAGCGGCGCTTGTCGCTGCTGGAGACCAGCACGCCGAGCTCGGCCCGGGTGAGCGGTGTGCCGTGGGCGGCCAGCGCGGCGAGCAGGTCCGGTACCGGCACCCAGCCGCCCGGACCCAGTGTCAGACCGATCGAGCCGGGATCATGGCGCAGGACGAAGGCCAACCGCTTCGACAGGCTCGTGCTGCTGCCGGCCGCCCCCGACTCGATCGGATCGCTCACCGGGCCGTGAGACTCTGCAGCATGGTGCGCCGCCAGGTCCGGCCGGGATGGTCGGGTCGTTCGGAGAGATCGGCGACGGCCAGAGCCGGGATCGCCTCATCCGGACAGCGAGCTGACCAGGTCCCCCCGGGCGCGATGACGCCGGCCGACGCGTACGGGGCCTTGTCACTCGGCACGGCGTAGCCGACCCAGATCCCGTTGTGGAGTGCGTGCGTGCACGCCGACGAGGCCAGCGTGTCGGCCTCGGCCGGGTCACCGGGGCCGGCTGTGCAGAACAGGACACCATCGACGTCTTGTGCCTCGTAGTCGCTGAACAGGTTCGGGAACAGGACCTCCAACCCGGAGGTCAGGCCGATCCGCAAGCCGTTGATCGCGACGACGACCCCGGCGGATCCCGCTGCGTACAGGTAGCGCTGCTTGCTGCGGGAGAGGACTCGCTCGTCGTAGCGGGCGACGATGTCGCCGGCCGGATCGATGACCACCAGGCTGCTCGTCGGTCTCGAGCCTCGGGGATCGGACGGATGCGGCAGCTGCCTGCCGAGCACTGTCCACAAGCCCCACGATCGGGCCGCGGCCCGGATCTCGCGGGTCTCGCGGTCCAGGGCGGCCCAGGCGAATCGCGTCCAGTCGGCTTCGCTCAGCCGGTTCGGATCCCCGGACAGGAGCTGCTTGTCGGGAAAGCAGAGAGTCGCCTCGGGGAACTGGACGAGATCGGCGCCGGCCGCGTGCGCCTGCTGCATCAACTGCCGGACCTCCGTCCCGGCGTCCTCGAAGGCACCCTGGTCGCCGGGATCGGTCCGGAAGGTGGTCTGGGCGACGGCCAGGCGCAGCCGGGCCGGGGGTCGGGTGGGTGAGTGGTCGGGTTCGGTCGACACGGTCGCTCCTCGGATGGCTCGGAAGTGCCGAAGGGCAGCGGTGTACGACTCGCCGGTGCGTCGCGCGCGGGCCCGCACGCGTCGCTTCAACGCTCGATCGGCTGTCATCCGGACTCCCACGTCTCGACCCGGTTCCCCAGCCACACGGCCCGAGACGCTACGGGTGTGGTCTGACAGCAACCGGAGACCGGGTCCCTTTGCCTCGACGATGCGGATCGATCCGCGGGTCCGTGCTGGGGACGGGCCGGAGAGGTTCGGCGTCGGTCACGCCGCAGCTCGAGGATAGGACAACCGACCGGTTCCGGTCGATCCCTCGACTGCGTGTCGTCGTCCCCGGATCCGGCTGCCGCACAGCCACCAGATCGGCGGTCGTCAACGGCCCGGACCGCCTCGCATGGCCGCAGCCAGCTCCGTGCGGGAGCGGACACCGCGCTTGCGGTAGATGCTGCTGAGGTGGTGCTCGATCGTCTTCGGGCTGAGGAAGAGCGCCGCGGCGATGTCCTTGGTGGTCAGCCCCTGCGCCGCCTGGCGGGCCACCCGCATCTCCTGCGCGGTCAGCGGCTCGGACGGCCCGGATCGGCGGTCCCGCGGGTTGGCGCCAGTGGCCGCGAGCTCGTCCGCGGCACGCTGACTCCAGACGGTGAGATCCATCGCCGCGTACTGGTCCCGAGCGCGACGCAGGTGCTCGCGGGCCCGGATCCGCTGCCCCTGGCGTCGCAGCGCTGCTCCGTAGTTCAGCTCCGTTCGGGCCGTCTCGAACGGATCCGGCGCCTCGGTGTGCGCCGCGAGGGCCGACTCGAACGCTGCGGAGCCGGCCTCCTCGTTGTCGGCGGTCATGGCGATGCAGCGAGCGGCGAGTGCTCGGAATCCAGGCGCGGCCGAGGCTCCCGTGACGGCGGCGTACCGCTGCGCCAGCGCGGCCGCCGCGTCGCGCCGGCCGAGGGCGAGGTAGGCCTCGACGAGCTCGGGCGCGACGCCGAGCGGTTCACCCATCGCCCCGACGCCGCCGTCGACGGCGATCCGGTCCTCCAGCACCGCCACCGCGGTGGCAGGGTCCGCTCGGCACGCCGCGCAGAAGGCCGTCGTGATCGCCTGGTGGGAGGCGGACTCGGTGGTACCGGCACGATCGGTCAGCAGCCGCGCCCGATCCAGCGCCGTTCGGGCCTGTTCGTGCAGGCCGCGCGCCGCCGACTGCCAGGCCAGCATCTCCAGCGCCACCGAGGTGTCTGCTGCGTATCCCAGCTGCTCGCCCAGCTCGGCGGCTTCGCCGGCGTCGGCGAAGGCGCCGGCGTGATCACCGATCCACGCTCGGGCCGTCGCGGACAGGGTCAGCGCGGGGACCAGGATCCCGAGGGCACCTCGGTCACGGGCCTGCTGGAGCTGCCGAGTGCCCAAGGGCAGGACCTCGTGCGGGTTACCGACGAAACCTCCGGCAAGGGCCAGGAACAGCAGCGACCGCGGATCGTCGCGAAGCGGAGGTCGCCCGATCCGGTCGATGACCTTGCGCAGCGACGCCCCACCCTGCTCGAGCTCGCCGGTCACGGTGGCGGCGAGTCCGCTGGTGAAGTCGCACAGCATCTGTTCCCGGGGGTCGTCCGGATCGCCCACGTCGACGATCTGCCGGGCGCAGGCGGCGATGCCGGTCACGTCGTTCAGGCGGAATCGGGCGAGGGCGAGCTCAGCCAGCGCCGAGACGCGATCTTCGCCGTCGAGCCGGAGAGCGGCGGCCGCGAGGAGCTCGATCGCGGTCGGGACCGAGCCCGTGTACTCCTCCAGCATCCCGAGCGTGACGAGCGCCCGGCCCTGCGCTCGATCCGAGCCCGACGCCGCCAGAACGCGGGCCACCAGCGATCTGGTCAGGTCGTGGTCGCCCGCCACGAACGCGTCGGCGGCAGCGGCGGCCAGCCGTTCGGCGCCCACCCCCGGTTCGCTGCTGAGAGCGGCCGCCCGTTCCATCGCCGCGGACGCGCCGGCGTACCCCTGGTGATGACGATTCCAGTCGGCGAGGGACTCCAGCTCGCGGGCGAGGTGATCGTCGGCACCCACCGCGGCCTCGGCTCGGTGCCAGATCCCCGCTCGCGACCCGGGCTCGGCGGCCAGCACCCGAGCGAGCGAGACGTGCGCCGACCGGCGTTCGGTTGCCGTCGCCAGCTCGAACGACGCCGTCCGGAGCAACGGATGCCGGACGTCGAACTCAGCGCCCCGGCGGACCAGCACCCCCGAATCCAGGGCTTCGTCAACGGCGGTCGCCGGATCGAGTCCCTCGCGCGCCAACGCATCGAGCATCGTCGCCGACGTGCCGGACCGGTTCAGTGCGGTCAGCAGCACCGCGCGTCGAGCCGGGTCGGACAACGTCGCCAGCTCGTCGCCGTATCCGGCGATCAGTCGTTCGCCGACCGGCAGGGCGGCGGGCAGCTCGGCAGCACCCGATCGCTGCGGTCCGCTCAGCCGGGCGGAGATCTCCACGAGGGCGAGCGGGTTGCCGCCGGTCTCAGCGACGAGCCGCGTCAGAACCGGATCGCTGACCTGGTTCGAGCAGAGGTCCCGCGCGGCTGCGGCGGACAGGCCGCCGACCTCCAGCCGCAATCCGTCTCGGGCGATCGTCGCCCGGGACGGCATCGGTTCGCGCCGCCCAGACGAAGCACACGGGTCCGGTCCGAGTCGGCGGGCCGCGAACGCCAGCGCCGACACCGATTCCCGGTCGACCCACTGGGCGTCGTCGACGATCAGCAGCACGGGGTTGCGGGTCGATTCCTCGGCCAGCAGCGAGAGTGCGGCGGCGCCCACCAGGAACCGCTCCGCCGGGGCGGACTCGGCCCCCCAGCCCAGTGCCGATCGCAGCGCAGCGGCCTGGACGCCGGACAGGTCGGCGACCTGGTCCCGCAGCGGACCGAGGGCCTGGAGCAGGCCCGCGTGGGCGAGCACCGACTCGGTCGGGACTCCGCGTACCCACAGGCAGCGGAAGTCGTGAGCCAGCTGCTCGACCGCCTCCAGCAGGCTGGTCTTGCCGATGCCGGCCTCGCCGACGACCAGGACCGAGGTCGCCCGACCCGACCGGGTCGTGTCCAGAACCGAACCGATCTGTTGCAGCTCGTGATCGCGTTCCAGCAAACGTCGTGGCCAGGTAGGGGATTTGCCCCACGCGAACGGTCGACGGGCCGTGACACCGTCGAGCGAACCGTCGGTGCCGGCGGTGCCGTCGGAGATCGGAGGCCGCGATGCGGACATTGAGCAAGATCATAGGGGTCGTCGGCGAACGACCGGGCCGACCGAGTGTCACCCGCCGGTCCGCCGGCGAATCAGCAGCCCGTCGAGCCCGGAGCTGAGCGGCGTGGTCGACTTCGCCGGCGTGTCCCACATCGTCCTCAGCGTCACCGATCTCGAGGTCAGCGAACGGTTCTACACCGAGGTGCTCGGGTTCACCGTGGTGCTCGACATGGGATACGGCCGCATCTGCATGCATCGGGCCACCGGATTCACGTTGGGCTTGCTGAAGCACCCGGCCGCACGCGGGGGACCGTTCTCCGAGCTCGTCACCGGTATGGACCACGTCGGCTTCGCCGCCTCGTCTCGCGCCGAGCTGGAGGAATGGGAGCGACGTTTCGACCGGTACGGCGTGACGTACACCCCCATTCGCGACATGGAGCTGGGATCGAGTCTGAACTTCCGGGACCCGGACGACATCGCCTTGGAGTTCGATGCACCCAACGAGCTCGGTCTGGAGGCCCGCCGGAGGCTCGCAGCACCCGACCTCTCCAGCGCCGACATCGCCGCCTTCGTGACCGAGCACCTCGGAGCCGGGTTCGTGCCCGCTCGGCACCGCAACCCCTGACCTGGCTGAAGCAGGCCGTGCCGGCACGAGCTGGTTGGGCCCTTCGACGAGCTCAGGGCACGAGGTGGTTGGGCCCTTCGACGAGCTCAGGGGAGGAACTGGCTGCTATCGGAGCAGATGGCGCAGGGCGGCGGCGCTGACCGACCGGCGGGTCCGGTGCCCGCTGGTGGCGTTGATCAAGGAATCACCGACGAGCAACGTGAGCACCAGCAGACAGCGTCCTTCGACGTCGGCCGCGTCCACACAGAACTCGGCGAACAGTGGCCGGAGGTAGTCCAGCCGACGGCCGTCCACGCGGGTGACCCGCTCGGCGACCGCGGCGTCCCGGCGGGCCCAGTCGCGAACGGACAGCTCGAGCGCGAGGATGTCGTCCAGCTCGTTGGCGGCGCGGAAGAGCCGACGGAGCCGGGTTCGACCGTCACCGCCCCCTCGGTCGGCGGTGCTGATGGCACGATCGACGAGGGTGTCCTCCCACTGGTCGAGGATCGCCTCCAGCAGCTCCGAACGGTCGCGGAAGTGCCAGTAGAAGCTCCCTTTGGTGACACCGAGGGCCTTGGCGAGCGATTCGACCCGGACCGCGTTCAAGCCGCCGCCGGCCAGCGAACGCAGACCGGCCTCGATCCAGTCTTCGCGGGGCACGCGCACAGGGGCGGACGTCGGGATCTCCTGTCGGGTGGTCGGGCGGAGGGCTCATCGGACTGGTTCGCCCGGCAGGGGCACGAGACGACGATAGACCCGCCGCGTCAGCCACGGTGGGAGGAAACGGTGGCGCTCCTCGTGCCAGACATTCGCTCGGCGATGGGGCCGAACCAACAGCAGCGCGCGCTGGACCCGCTTCCTGGGGTGGTAGAGGTTCACCGGCTCCGATGCGTGCAGCTCGATCCGGCACAGGTGCTTGGTGCTGATGTACCCGTACTGGTCGGGACTGACGAGTCTCACCGGGGCGCCCTGCTCGCTGGTGAGGGGTCGACCGTCCAGTCGATCGGCGAGCAGGACTCCCGCGGCGAGCGCGTCCTCCAGCGCCACGATGGACCGGAAACCGTCGAGCCCCACGAAGACGAGGAAGCGAACCTGCCCCCCCGCTGACAGCGCGGGCTCCACCCGAAGCCGGTAGAAATCGGCGAAGGCCACGCCCTCCCAGGCCAGATCGACCACCGACCACCCGGCCACGCAGTGCATCGCCGACCGGATGCTGCGCCGTGGCAGCTCGTCGAGCTCAACAGGAGGTAGCGCAACCCGTCGGCTGATCGGGCCGGTCACCTCGATGATCATCCCCGCAGGGACCTCGGGTGGTGGCCGATCGAGCTCGACCCCGAATCGGGGCAGCTGGCGGATCTCGCGCTGACCAGGAGGAAGCATCACACCCACGCTCTTCCGAATAACATACGCCGACGTATGCATACGCTAGCGTACGGATGATGCGGTGACAACGGGGTCTCCGGTGGTCGACCGGCTCCGGATCGGGCGGCAGCGGTTCGTACGGTTCGGTGGTCGAGGGTTCGTCTCGCTCGGTGACCGTCAGACGAACTCGGTACCGCCCGAGGAGCGGTGTCGGCTCGGGGTGCGGCCGTAGCGGCGGCGGAAGGCGGTGGCGAAGGGGCGTACACCGGAGTAGCCGCAAGCTCTCGCGACCTCGGTGATGGTCAGGATCGGGTCCAGGAGCAGCTGGGCGGCCCGTTCCAATCGGAGCTCGCGGAGTGCGGACATGATCGACTCGCCGGTCTGCTGCCGGAACAGCCGCTCGGCGTGCCGCTCGGAGAGGTGGGCGGCGGCGGCCACGTCTCGGACCGTGATCGCCCGCGCCAGGTTGTCCCGCAGATGTCGCTGCATCGAATCGACCACCCGCAGGCCGAGGTCACGCCGAATCGGGTCCACCACCAGGTCTTCGGCCGGCGCGAAAGCTCGGCCGGTCTCCACGACCAGCGCACGCCCCAGCGCCTTCAGCGTCGTGTCGTAGCCGGACACCGGAGCCACCGCTTCGGCGGCCAGCGCGGTGATCAGGGCGGGCAACGAGCCGGCCCGTTCCGAGACCACGGGACCGTCCGGTCGGGCGAGGCCCGACCACCATCCGCGCGGGACCGAGTTCCATCTGACGGTGAAGCCCCAGAACGCGATGCCGAGCGGCTCTGCGCGACTCGATTCGATCTCGTGCACGTCCCCGGGGCGGGCGATGAAGACCGAACCGCGCCCCACCTCGTACCGGGCCCGCCCGGAGCTGAAACGTCCCGCGCCGCGGTAGGCGAGACAGATCTCGTGGAAGGAGTGACTGTGCCAGTAGTTGCGCCAGTACTCGGGCCGGTAGTGGCCCCAGGTCAGGAAATCCACCTGGGACCCGTCGACGGCACATGACTCCAACAGTCCCGTGAGGTCTGCGAAGCGATCCGCTGCAGCGACGGAGTCCAGGATCAAACAGCACTCCTGCCGGTGGGGTCGACGCCCCGCAACATCATGCCCTGTCCGAGCGAGTGGTCGTGCGTCTTCACCAGCGGGGGGTCCGCCGGGTCGCGGTACTGGACGAGCCAGGTGGTCCGCGCCTCGTCGCTGGTGTTCACCCCGGATCCGTGCACGGTCAGATAGCTGAAGAACAAGACGTCGCCGGCTTCCGCCGGCTGGGGCGTCGCCGTCTCGAACGCAGGTTCGGTGAGGTGGAAGGAGCCCTCCGGGTCGTGCTCCCGCGGTCCGTCCCGGTGGCTGCCCGGGATGACCCGGACGCAGCCCTTCGTCACCGGCGCGTCGTCGAAGTGGAAGATCGCCGCGCCCACGCGGTGATAGGTGTGCGGAAAGAACGGATGGTCTTGATGCAGCGGGAACGGAGATCCGTTCTCGGGTGGCTTCACGAACAGCTTGGTGTGGTGCAGCTGCACGTTGTCCACGCCCATCACCGCGGCGGCCACGTCGGTGAACCTCGGGTCGACGAGCAGCTTCGCGAACTCAGCGTCGTAGAACTGCGCGTCGTGCAGGTGCCGCAGCCGGGTCGCGCTGTCCGACAGCCCCGTCGCGGACCCCCAGGTGGGGTCGTCCTTCCGATTCAACTGCGCCAGGAGGTCGTGGCTGCGCCGTCGGTAGTGTGCCGCTTCCTCCTTGCTGAGCAGGCCTTTCACCAGGACGAACCCCTCGTCGGCGTGCTGCCGGGACAGCGACGACAACTCGGGTCGCTCGGTGGTGATCGTCATCGCGGAGCTCCTTGCGGTCGGGTATCTCGAGAATACGAGAAGCCGCGTTCGGGTGGCAGGTCCGCACCGGACGCCGATGTTCGTCAGACGGACATCCTCAGTCGAACATCCTCAGTCGAACGTCCCCAGTCGGACGTCAGTCGGAGATCGCCCGCCGTGCCGCTCGGGTCACCCGGACGGCGAGGACGACGCACAGCACGGAGACCGCCACCATGACCGCACCGAGCAGGGCGACCAGGGGTCGTTGATCCAACAGACCGCCGATCAACAGTGCCAGTGCCAGCAGCGCGAACAACACCGCGCCGATCACGAACCGAAGCGCCCCGCGAACCATGCCGCCATCATGTCCGACCCGTCGCATCCCTGCACCAGATCCAGGATCAACGCGCCGGATCACGTGCTGAATCCCTGCCCGGACCGGTCCTTCGGAGACCGGCCGCGTCGATCACCAGCTCAGTGAGAGATAGTCGTGCTGCCGTTCCTGGGTCAGGGCCAGCGCGCCACCGTCGCCGGAGGCATGATCGGGAAGAACGTCACGCAGGGCCAGTTCCCAGCGGGCGTTGAAAGCCAGGATCCAGGCCACCGAACCAGCGGCGGCCCGTTGTTCGTCACCGGTCAGGGGTACGCCGCGTACGGTTTCGTAGTCCTGCAGGAACGCGGACGCCTCCTCCGGAGTTGACAACCCACCGCCGCTGGTCGAGCTGGCGGCGAAACATGCGGCGGTGAAGCCGGCGATCACGGCCTCGGTGTCGGCGACCAGTTCCCAGTCGAAGGTCGCCACGAGCGCACCATCGGCGACCGCCGCGTTACCGGCGTACCAATCGGCGTGACCGACGACCACCTCGGCGCCGGCCCGGTGGGTGCGGATCTGATCGGCGGCCCGCCTCGCGTGGGTGTCGAGCCACTGGTAGTCGTCAGGAGTGCTGGTGAAGTCCACGATCGCGTCGTGGGGCACCGGCCACGGTCCGACGAAGTAGTGGCACCACGACGGGCCGGAACCGGCTCGGCTGATCAGGTCCGGTCGCCCCCTCAGGACGTCGATGTGCCCAGCCAGACCCTCGGCCAGGAGCCGTCGGTTGCTCGGGTCGCGTCCGTCCGGCGCCGCACCGCGGGGCAGCAGCGTCTCCAGGGTGAGCACGCGACCGTCCACGACATCCGGGCCCGACAACTGTTCCGCGCAGGGGAAGTCGACGGCCCGCAGCACCCGCTTGGCGTCGCAGGCCGCCGCGATCGCGTCGAGGTCGCTGGGTCGGCGGTGGCACTTGATCACCACCGCCCGCCCGTCGTCGAGATCCACCCCCCAGACGGCGTCGATGCGTCCGGCGCGGAACCGTACCCGGCTGATCGCCCTGCCCAGCCGCCCTCGGACGTATCCGCTGAAGAAGGACAGCACGTCGCTCGCCGCGGCCATCCCGAGCACCGCGCGCTCCGTGGCCGTCGTCTCGCCCACCACGTCGGCGCTGTCGGTCGAGAAGTTGTCGGTCGAGGAGCTGTCGGTGGGGGATCCCATGATCGAAGCCTCTCATCAGGTCGGCGACCGAACCGACGGCGAAGGACACCACCACGTCGACGTCGGGAACCCGTTCGGGTCTCGACGAGCCGCACCGAGCCTGTCGGGGTGCTGCGGTTCAATGCCGGGGTGGCGGACAAGCAGAACGCGGCCTCGAGTGGTGCGCTGCAGACACGCACGCAGCACTCGTCCTCGAGGGGAACGAGTGCGTCGGGTGGTGCCAGTTCGGATCTCCGGAGGAGCTGCCGGCGCTCAAGAGCAGACGTCGGTACGAGGCCGGGCTCTCGACGCTGCCGGACTGGCGGATCACCTGCTTCTTCACCGGCCGAGGGCACCGCCGCCGGGGCGTGGCGAACATCGCGCTGGGAGGTGCGCTGGCCGAGATCGCCCGGCTCGGTGGCGGCGCGGTGGAGGGCTACCCGGAGGAGACCGACGACCGAACGGTGTCGGGCTCGTTCCTGCACACGGGCCCGATGGCCGCCTTCGAGCACCACGGATTCGTTCGCACCCGGCCCATCTCGCCGCACCGCTGGGTCGTCACCCGGACGGTCGAGGCCGGTGGCGGCCAGGCTCGAGCCCGATCCAGACGTGACCGCGGCGGCGTCCGCCTCCGACGAGCCGGGCGGCGCCGTCCCGAGTCAGGAAGCGCGGACTTCCGCGATCAGCTGCTGCTCCAGCTCGAGGTAGGCACCGTCGGTCAGCGCCTGGTCACCGGTCTGCAGTGCCCAGGTCGCTGTGTCGCGGGCCGTGTCGATCGCCGGCCGGAACCGTAGACCCGCTGCCAGCGCCGCCCGGGAGTCGATCGCCAGCTGCGGGATCTGGTCCTCGGGGAACCACAGCGGTCGATCCTCCTCGTCGACACCGGTGAGTTTGCGGCGGAGGGTGGCCTCCTCGCCGCCGACGAGCTGCACGTCTCCGGGCTGCCCGCCCACGGCCTCCAGACAGGCGTCGAGAACGGTCCGCAGCGTCTCCGGCCGACCGGGGCCCACGGTGTTGAAGGTGCCACCCCGTCGCTGTGCGAGCATCTCGATCGCCCAGCCGGCGATGTCGCGGGCGTCGGAGTACTGGACGTCGCGCTCGAGGTCGCCCGGCACCAGGACCGATCTCGACAGCTCGCCCCGCAGGGCCCGAGCGAAGCGGATGGGCCAGTACGTGTAGCGACGGCCGCGCGGCCCGACCATGATGCCGACCCGCGGGAAGAGCGCTCGGTCCCCGAACCGTTCGGTCACGACGCGCTCGCCGGCGAGCTTGGCGATCGAGCGTTGTTGGAGCCGGTCCGTCTCACGCCCGGCCCGGCGGACCGGCGCGTGCTCGTCGGGTACGACGGGACCGGACGGCGCGTACACGCTCATGCCCGACACGTAGCCGTACATCTCGACCGCGTCGCGGAGCAGGTCGGCCGTCGCTGCGATCGCCGGAGCCCCGTCGTCGTTGTCGGTGAACGTGTCGAAGACGGCATCCCAGCTCCGCCCCCGCAGCCCGGAGAGGTCGGATCGGCGGTCGCCGGTGATCACCCGCACGCCGGGCAGTGGTGGCTCCGGGGACCGATTGAACACGGTGACATCGTGGCCCGCCGCCAGTGCCGCCGCCACGGCGTGGAAGCCGAGGAAGCCGCCGCCGCCGAGGACGAGTAACTGCACGGGTGCTCCTGCCGGCCGTCAGAAACCGCTGCCGGCGTAGTCCTCGCCCGCGGGTTCCTCGCGGACTGCGCCGTCCGGATCGCTGGTCTCCCCGAGCGCGTAGTCGTCCTCGGTCAACGGCTCGTCGCGGGTCTGTTCGGTATCGGACGTGGAGTCCGGATCGACGGCCTCGTTATCGACAGGCTCGTTGCCGTCGTGGGTCTCCGTCGGGTCGTTGTCGCTCATGGTGTCGCCTTCCGATCGCCTCGTAGGTGTTCTGGTGCCGCTGCGGCCGCAGATGCGCCCAGCAGCGTTCGACTCGAGCCACCCGAGCCGCAGGGGGAGTTTGCCCGCGCGAACGAGTCGCGAAACGCATCGGCTCGCGGTGATCACGATCAGTCGAACCGTGCGGCGGCAACCTGATCCGGCAAGCTGATCCGGAAACCAGATCCAGCAACCAGTTCCACGCTGGTGCATCGAAGCTGAACCTCGGAGGAGAAGGAACCTCGACAGCACTCGTGATCAACATGCGAAGGACGACGATGAGCGATCAACCCGTAGAGACGAACGCCGAGCCGCAATCGTGGACGCAGCTCGGCAAGGAGATGTGGGCCTATCTGACCGGTCGTGGCGCGGCGATCAACTACCGCATGATCGACATGACCGTCGAGGTGCCTCGTGACACCGGTCCCGACGCCCCCCGCGCCGTGTGGAAGTTCGACGGCACGTTGCAGATCACGACCAGCGACAACGGCTGAGGGTTCGCCGGCCCGTGTCGATACACGTCACCGCTGATATCGCGTTCCGGGTCCGGCCGGCCACCGCCGCCGACGGCGCCCTGACCCGGCGGGCGGAGGTCGACGGGAGCGTGCGGGCCGACGGTTCGGTGATCTCGGTGCGGTTCTCCCGGACTCCGTCCTTCACCGGCGGCAGCCGGACGTTGGCTCGGCCGTGGGCGGACCTGCTGCACCGCAACGGCGTCGTCATGCAGCTGAGCGGACCCGCGGGCCTGGTGGCGGAGGTCGGGGCGGTCGACGCCCCGTGGTGGCAGCGTCTGCTCACCGGGAGCAGACACGTACGCCTGGGCTCCGCGCGGGCGTTGGTCGGGAGCGTCGGTGGCCCGCGGCTCTTCGATGCCGTGCTGCCGCCGGAGCTCCCGAGCTCGGCTCGCCGCCGGCTGCGGGGACCGGCACCCCGGGTGCGAGCCTGACCGCCGAGCGCACGAGCTCGACGGCGCTGACGGTCGGCCCTGCGCTCGGGGTGTGAAGCGCGATCGGAAGCGGAGCTTGCTAGCCTCGCGCGGCATGTCGTTCGGTCGAGGGTTCGCACTGGTGGCGGCGATTCTCGGCGGCATCGCCATCGTGCTCGGCGTGGTGTGTGCCGTTCTGGTCGTCCGCACCCAAGAGTTCCTGTCCGACAGCAGCAGCGCGTCGGGTGAGGTGATCGGGCTCGTCTCCCGCCAGAGCTGCGATGAGGACGAGGACGGCAGCAATCGCAGCTGCACGACCGTGTACGCCCCGCGGGTCCGCTTCACCACCGGCGACGGACGCCAGGTGGTCTTCGTGTCCGGCACGGCGAGCAGTCCGCCCTCCCACCGTGAGGGTGACCGGGTCGATGTCCGGTACCGCTCCGCGAACCCGATGGATGCTCGGATCGACTCGTTCATCGACATCTGGATCGGGGGACTCGTGACGGGGGGACTCGCCCTGTTCTTCGCCGCACTCGGTGGGGTCTGGGTCGTGCTCGCGATCCGGTTCCGCCGCGAGTGAGTCCGAACCAGCGCTATCTCCGGTCGGGCGGCAGCCAGCCGCGGACGGCATCCCCGATGGATCGGTCCTCGGCGATGGCGTCGGACACCTCCTCCAGCACCGACATCAGCCGGGCGCCGTGGACGTCGATCGGTCGACCCGTCACGGCGGCGTACGCCGTGCTGACCTCCTCGGCGAGGACCATCGCATCGCCGGCCAGGTATCGCAGATCGGCCGTCGGATCACCCACCTCGACGCAGCTGAAATCCCAGATCCCGGTGACCGGGCCGGTCGGATCCGCCAGGACCATGTTGCCGAAGTGGAAGTCGCCGTGCAGCAGCACGGGCCGATCAGCCCGCCCAGCCTTCACGCGCAGCTCCCACGCCGCGAGCACCTCGTCGAGGACCGCGCGGTCGGCACGCTGCAGACTCGACCGCGCTGCACGTACCTCCTCGAGCATCGGGGTCGGATCGAGCGTGGGCACCGCGATCGAAGCCTCGGCCTCGGTTCGCAACCCGTGCACGGAAGCCAGTACGTCCGCCAGGGAGCGAACCAGCGGTTGCCGGTCAGCCGCCGACCGTCCGAGTGCAGCCCGCTCATCGAACTGGGCACCGACCAGGGTCCGGTACGCCATCAGCAGCTGGGGCTGGTCCACCGCCTCGACCTGCGGCGTCTGCACCCCCAGCCGACCATCGACCAGCTCGAGCACCTGCAGCTCCCGGCGGAAGCTGACCTCGCCCATCCGACCGAACCGGTAGATCCAACCGTTCCGCGACCGGACGACAGCACTCTCCCAGCCGACCAGCAGCTCGGCGCCGGCCAGTTCCTCGGCTCGAGCGACCAGACCGACATCCAGCAGGACCTGGACCAGCTCGGGGAGCGTGCGGGTTTCGCGCTGGGGACTCGGCATCGCCCACCGAGGCTAGACCCAGCCACCCGCATCGGGGCACCCTGGTGGCACCCGCGTCCGCAGCGGTTCTGCCGTCGGCAGATCTGCCGTGGGCAGCGAACCCTTGGGTCGACGGTCGTCGTCGGTGAAGGTGGATCACATGACGATGACCGGAATGACTGACGTCACCCACCCGTACGGATCGTTCGACGATCAACTGGCGACCCGCCTGCTGCACCAGCGGATCGTGGTGCTGGGCCAGGAGGTCGACGACGCGATCGCCAACCGCATCTGTGCCCAGCTGCTGCTGCTCTCCGCGGAGGACCCGCGGCACGACATCAGTCTCTACATCAACTCACCGGGCGGCTCGGTGAGCGCCGGCCTGGCGATCATGGACACGATGCGGCTGATTCCCAACGACGTCAGCACCCTGGCCATGGGGCTGGCCGCCAGCATGGGTCAGTTCCTGCTGTCGGCCGGAACGCCGGGCAAGCGGTACGCCCTCACGCACGCGCGGGTGCTGATGCACCAGGGATCGGCCGGCATCGGGGGCACCGCCGTCGACATCGAGATCCAGGCCGAGAACCTCGAACACGTACGCGACACCGTCCTCGGGCTGATCGCCGAGCACACCGGCCAACCGCTCGCCCGGATCGAAGCGGACTCGGCCCGGGACCGCTGGTTCACCGCCGAGGAGGCCAAGGCGTACGGATTCGTCGACCACGTGGTCGCGAGTCTCGACGACATCCGGCCCGGTACCAATCTCGTGGGACTCGGAGGTCGGCGATGAGCAGCTACTCCATTCCCAGCGTGGTGGAGAAGCGGCCGACCGGCGAGCGGTCGCTCGACATCTACAGCCGCCTGTTGTCGGACCGCATCGTGTACCTCGGCACCGAGATCGACGACGGGGTCGCCAACGTGATCGTGGCGCAGCTGCTGCACCTGGAGTCGGAGAACAACGAGCTGGAGATCGACCTGTACCTGAACTCCCCGGGCGGTTCGATGACCGCGATGCTCGCCGTCTACGACACCATGCAGTTCATCGGCGCCCCGGTGGCCACGACCTGCGTCGGCCAGGCCGCTTCGGCGGCCGCCGTGCTCCTCGCCGCGGGCACGCCCGGTCGGCGGCGGATCCTGCCGCACGGCCGGGTGCTGCTGCATCAGCCGAGCACCCAGGGCCAGGGGACACTGCCCGACCTGGTCCTGCACGCCCGCGAGATCGTCCGGGTCCGGGCCCAGATGGAGCGGGTCCTCAGCCGTCACACCGGTCAGCCGCTGGAGCGCCTCCGCGCCGACACCGAACGGGACAAGATCTTCAGTGCCGAGGATGCGGTCGATTACGGCCTGGTCGACGAGGTGATCACCGACCGACTGGCGCCGACCGCCTGACGCGTTGGTCGACCGCTTCGCTCACGACACCAGGGCCAGCGGCCCGCGAGGCTGCGTCGAAGGGCCCCCGCGTCGATCCGCGGTGAGATCGAGGGGAACCAGCAGCCGCAGGGTGGCGGCGGTCAGCTCGGCCAAGGTCAGCTCCAAGGCTCCGGTGACCGCCGCGAGCACCTCCGACGACGGCTCTTTGCGGCCACGCTCGATCTCGGACAGGTAGGGCGTCGAGACCCCCGACCGGGCCGCCACGTCGGCGAGGGTCTGCCCACGCCGGTGGCGGGCCTCGCGCAGGGCCCGCCCGGTGACCTCACGCCACAGTGGCTCCGTGATGGCCGGAACCGGCGGGGCGGCGACCGGTCGGGCCGGCGGGGGTGGGGTGGGAGCCGCATCGCGGCCCACTGCAGCTTCGGCGCCGGCCCTCGGCCGAAACGCGATCAGGACACCCATCTCGTCAGCGTAGGACCGTCGGGGCGGCCGGCGCCGTACATTCTGCTGTCAGCAGACTGCCGTCCGGGCCTTCGGCGTCACAGGCGGCCTTTGAGGAGGCGGTGCCAGTACACCTGGGGAAGGGCGTAGCGGTCGAGCCACCACCAGATCCGGCGGGAGCTGATCTGATCGGGCACGGGAAGAGAGCGTCGGACCCGGAGCTGCCGGTCGTACTCGCCGAACGACAACCTCCCCAGGCCGGTCGCGATCGGCGCCACCGTGTACCCGTCGTAGCTGATCAACTGTCGGCCGCGGCGCGCGCGCTGGATGTTGTCGACCACGATCTTCACCTGGTGGCGGAGGGCGCCACCGGTACGGGCGTCGCCGAGGTCGCAGCCGTCCCCGACGCCCCAGATGCGGGGGTGGGATCGGTGCCGCAGGGTCTCGGGATCGACGGCGATGAATCCGCCGGTATCCGGCGCATCCAGGCCGGACGCGCTGACGAAGGCAGGCGCCGCGTAGGGCGGCAGCAGGTGGATCAGGTCTGCAGTTCGCCGCTCGATCCCGGTCGGGCCCGCCAAGACGGCCGTGTTCCCGTTCTCCACCGCGGTGACAGCCGTGCCGGACCGCACCGAGACGCCGTACCGGGTGAGATGTCGGTGCACCTCCGCGGCGATCTTCGGCACGGGGTGCAGGGTCTCTTCGTCGTGCACCAAGATCACGTCGATGTCGTCCAGGACGCGGCGGCGGCGCCAGCTGTCGCACGCGAGGAACAGCGGTTTGAGCGCCGTCTCCCGTCCGGAGGCGGGTTGGCGATGCAGGGTGAAGATCGCTCGGCCGGACTCCAGCTCGGCGATCAGCCGCGCCGTGCGCGGCAGGCAGTCGGCCACGAAGGTGGTGCAGACACTTCCGAGCTGCAGGCCGGCGGCGGCGCCCGGGAGCGCGTCCCAGTCGACCTCGGCGCCGGGGGCGAGCACGACGTCGGCACCGCTCAGCGAGGTCCCGTCGGCGCACTCGACCGTCCCGGTCTCGGGAACGATCCGAGTCGCACCCGTCCGGTACCAGCGCACACCGTCCGGGATGAGGTCGGCCTGCGGCCGGGTCAGCTCGGAGCGGCGCCCGACGCCCACGCCGACGTAGTTCTGCAGCGGCTTGTACACGTGTACCGGTGACGGCTCCACCAGCGCCACGTCGCGACAACCCTTGCGTCGGAGCAGGGCCGCCGCCGACAGACCGCCGTTGCCCGCGCCGACCACGACGACATCATGCGATCGGTCGCTACTCACTCCGCCACCCTAGGTGGCTCTCGGGCAGCTACCCGGCGGCGGCCGCCTCCCTCACCGTTCCGTGCGGCGGCCATCACCTCGGGCGATGACCGAGAGAGCCCGCCCGAGGGCGGCATCCTGGATCCGGTCGGGAAGACAGCCCAGCAGCCAGATGGGTCGTGAACCGGCTCCGACGATGCGGCGCGGTTTGGGCCGGCGGCTCTCGACGGCTTGCAGCATGAGCTCGGACACCCGGCGCGGCGATGCGCTCCGGCTGCCGGAGAATCGCTTCTCCATCCGCTGGGCGAGAAGCAGGAACTGACGTTGCACCGGGTACGGCGTGTCGGTGGGAACGCGGGACAGGTCCTGTTTGGCGGCCAGAGCCGAACTGATCTCGGCGGCCTGGATGATCGCCACCCGCACCCCCAGTGGGGCGACTTCTCGGCGCAGGCTGTCGGCCCAGCACTCCAGCGCGCTCTTCGACATGGCGTAGCCGGCGCTGAAGGGGAGCACGGTGTGCGCCATCAACGCCGAGTTGACCACCACGGTGCCGCGGGCCGCACGGACGAGCGGCAGAAAGGCCTGGATGACGCGCACGGCACCGAAGTGGTTGACGTCCATCACGTGCTGTTGCGTCTCGATCGGGCAGCCTTCACAGGAGACGTCACCGCTGAACGCCGCGATCCCGGCGTTGGTCACCACGGCCGTGAGCCCGGTCGAGCCGAGCCGGTCCTCGACCAGCTCGCGGGCCGCCGCCACCTGGGCCGCGTCGGTGACGTCGAGGACGATCGGCTGGAACCGCTCGGGATGGGCAGACCGGTCCCGGACCCGATCACCGTCCTCCAGTCGGCGCACGCCGGCGAACACGGTGTAGCCGCGTTCGTTGAAGTAGAGGGCGGCGTCCTCCCCGATTCCGCTGGAGGTCCCGGTGATCACCACCGACCTGGGCTGCGGCACGCTCATCACTCTCCTGCACTGGGGAAGGCCTGCGAACAGGTGGTCTCCCGATCACCTCGGCAAGCCTCTCAGTCCCGAGCACGTACCGTTCACCGGCCCGAGGGGAGGCGGCGCCGGCGATGATCTTGCTCGCTAGGCTGCGCGTCGGGTCGTCGGGCCGCTGCGCACCGCGACCGCCACCGAAGCGGATGACGGGAGACCAGCATGGACGGCACGGTCGTGGTGGTGACGGGTGCAGGTCAGGCCTGCGGCCGGTTCATCGCCGAGGATCTGGCGGCCCGTGGCGCCTCGGTAGTGGTGAACGACATCGACGTCGAGACCGGTCAGGCGACGGTCGACCGGATCGTCGCCGCCGGCGGCAGTGCCGTCTTCGTCCACGCCGACGTCGGGATCGAGTCCCAGGTCGCCGCGATGATCGACACCTGTGTGAGTACCTACGGTCGTCTCGACGCGGCTGTCAACAACGCGGGATCGGAACTACCCACGGCCGTGGTGGACAGCGACGGCGGTGACTTCCTCGCCTTGTTGCGCACGAATCTGGAGGGCGTACGAGCGTGCATGAAGCACGAGATCCGGGCCATCCGCCGGACGGGCCGGGGAGGTGCCATCGTGAACATGAGCTCGGTGACCAGCGACTTGACGGCCGCCCCCCTGAACGGGCTGTACGGCGCCAGCAAGGGCGGCGTGGATGCCCTGACCAAGACCGCCGCGGTGGAGGTGGCCAAGGAGGGCATCTCGATCAACGCACTCGCCTTCATCGGCGCCGACGTCGAGAACGGGATGTTCCAGCGCTTCCTGGCCGCCACCGGACTCCCGCAGGAGCAGATCCTGGCGGCGATCCCGGTCGGGCGACTGCTGCGACCCGAGGAGCTGGCGGCCGCGGTGCGGTTCCTGCTGTCCGACGAGGCCCGGTTCATGGTCGGTACCACGCTGGTCATGGACGGCGGCTTCACCGCGACCTGATACTCCGCAAGGAGTACAAGTCGGTAGCAGCTGCAGACCCTCGGCCGGGCCCGGCGGCGGCCACGAGGCTGTCGTCTCAACCGCCGTGACCTGAGCCGATACGGACGGGCCCGTGCGCGCCGACTCTACGGAACAGGTTCCCACCTCTACGCATCCGAAACAGGCCCGGCCCCCGAACGCGCGCGCAAAGTCAGGATCGGGCACCGGGATCGGGCACCGGGATCAGGCGCCGGGATCAGGCACCGGGATCAGGCACCGGGATCAGGCGCCGGGATCGGAGCCGAGGGGCCGTCAGCCGACGATGATCGACAGCACCACGGCGATGACCACGGTGTTCAAGAAGAGGGCTATCACGCTGTGGAGGCTCACGGTGCGCCGCATCGCGGTCGTCGTCACCGCGGTGTCGGTGGTGCCGAACGTCGATGAGCAGGCCATGGCGAAGTAGCCGTAGTCCGACAGCACCGGCTCGGCGTCGGCGCCGAAATCCAAGCCAGGGTGTTCGATGTCGCGGCGGGCGTAGTGCAGGGCGAACGCGAACGTGATCGTCATCCACGAGGTGGCGATGGCGACCGCGATCAAGCCGACGAGCAGGTACGTGCTCCCGCCTCGTTCGTAGGCCGCCGTCACGATGGTGCCGAACGCGAGGATGCTGATCCCGATGGCCCAGGTCGGCCCGCTACCTCCGGCCAGCAGGTAGCGCTTGATCGGCGACGTCGGCAGTGGGGACCCCGTGATCCGTCGGACCAGCTCGGCCCGGTCGCAGCCGGCGAAGGCTCGGATCCCCAACGCGAGATAGCTGACCGCGAAAGCGTTCCACCCGACGAGCTGGGCGCCGAAGTCCAACTCGAGCGCGGCGCGTTCGTCGCTCGGTGGCTGGCGGAGACCGATCGACTCGGCCGCCATGACGACGAGCTGGAAGACGATGGCCAGCACCAAACTGAGCGCGACGGCGGACCAGAGACGGAATACGTCGGAACATGCACGCGGGATCTTCTTCGCCGCAGGTGCAGCTCCCGCCGCTGATCGCCGGCCGGACATGCCCGCACCCTAGTCCCTGCTGCCCGCTGTCGGACGTTTCTGGGGATCACGCCCCACTGCTGGCCGGGCGGACCCTCCGCGCCAGAACATCCGAACACCCGATGAGTGCCAGCGACAACCTGGCCACGAATCCGCGAGCGTGCTGAGGCGGCTCGCGGGATACTCCGGTGATGACCGTGAGCATCCGAGCCGCTACCGGCGCCGACGCCGAGGGGCTGGCGGCGGTCAACGTGTCGGCGTGGCAGGCCGGTTACGCCGACCTGCTGCCGGCCGACTTCCTGGCCGGTCTCGACGTCTCCGCGCGCGCGGGTCGCTGGCGAGAGGTGTTGGCGGACGGATCGGCGACGACGCTGGCGGCCACGTCGCTCGCTCGGATCATCGGATACGTCGCGGTGGGACGAGACGCCGAGAGCGGCGACCCGCGCGCCGGCTGGCTGTACGCGATCTATGTCGACCCGGCGCACTGGGGCCGGGGGGTCGGACACCTTCTGCACGAGTCGGGACTACAGACCTTGCGTGAGCAGGAGTGCACCACGGTCGGGCTGTGGGTGCTGCGGGAGAACCTGCGGGCCATCCGCTTCTACGCCGCACACGGCTGGCAACCGAATGGGCGCGAGCAGATCGACAGTCACCTGGCAGGCATCGAGCTGGACGAGATCGGGTACTCCCGCGGCCTCGGAAACTCTCTCGGGCCGCCGGCACGAGCCCGAGCCGGGAAACCGGGTTGACCACGATCGGCCGGGCTGAGGAGATGGTGGGGTGCCGATTCCTCGCATCCAGCCCCCGAAGGCGCGACCAGGTGACCGGGTCGCGGTCGTGTCGCCCTCGTTCGCCGCACCCGCCGTAGCCCCGGCGATCCACGAGCAGGGCCTTCGTCGGTTGACCGAGCTGACCGGCCTGATCCCGGTGGAGTTCCCGACCACCCGCCGACTCGGAGCCAGCGCGGAGGACCGGGCGGCCGACCTGAATGCAGCGTTCGCCGACCCGTCGATCCGAGCCGTGCTGGCCACCATCGGTGGCGAGGACCAGATCACGGTGGTGCCCCGACTGGATCCGGAGCTGGTGCGAGCCGACCCCAAGCCGTTCCTCGGCTACAGCGACAACACGAACCTGCTCAACTGGTTGTGGGGGAACGGGATCCAGGCCTTCTACGGCGGTTCCACCCAGGTGCATCTCGGCGCCGGGCCGGCGGTCGACCCGATTCACCTCGCGGCTCTGCGGGCCGCCCTGCTCACCGGCGAACGGCTGGAGATCACCGAGCCGGGGGAATCGGAGGATCATGGCCGGGAGTGGACGGAGCCATCGGCCCTGACCGACTTCGGCGACCGAGAACCCACCGAACCATGGACGTGGACCGGACCGTCCCGGGTGGTGACCGGTCCGACCTGGGGCGGCTGCATCGAAGTCGTCCAGTGGATTCTCACGGCGGGCCGATTCGATGCCGATCCAGCCGTGCTGAGTGGTGGCGTGTTGTTGCTGGAGACCAGCGAGGAGGTCATCTCGGCCCGGGAGTTCAGTTGGATCCTGCGGTCCCTCGGCGAGCGCGGCCTGCTCGCTGCGGCCGACGCCGTGCTCGTGGCTCGGCCACCCGCCGCCGCCCTCGACCGAGCCCGACCGTCCTCCGCCGACCGCGCGGCACATCGGGCCGCGCAACGCGATGTCGCCATGGAGATCATCTCCGCCTACAACCCGGACGCCGTGGTCTGCGTCGGGGTGCCGTTCGGGCACACCCGGCCACAGTGGATTCTCCCGTACGGCGGCGAGGTCACCGTCGACGGCGTGAACAGACAGGTGTGGGCCGACTACCGATGACCTGTCCGTCGGCGACGACCTGAGCTGCTGGGCGGACCCTCAAGCCGGCCGCCCGCGCAGGTGCTCGTCGAGGGTGCGGAACACCACGTCGGATCCGCCCGCCCAGGCCGGCTGAGGATCCGGTTGACCCGGTGCCGGACAGTACAGCCACCACAGGTTCTGCCACGGGTCGACCACTCGGGCGAGCGTCAGCTCTCCGTAGAACGCTGTGGGTGGCGTGACGACCGTCGCACCGAGGCCGATCGCACGGTCGATCAGGTCCGAGACGTCGCGGACCCAGACCTGGAACAGGCCGGGATGGCGCGGCCAGCCCTCGAGCCGGTCAGCGAGCAGGATCAGTGCATCGCCGACGACCAGCTCGGCGTGGATGAGCTTCCCGTCCGGAGTCGGCGTCCGCGCTCTCTCGACCTCCGCCGCCCCGAAGACGGCTCGGGCGAAGTCGATGAAACCGGCCGCATCGTCGACGACGACGAACGGATTCACCGAGTGTCCTCGCCCAGGGATCGCGTTCCCGCTCAGCACCTGCACACCTGACTCCGGTTCTGGCGATGTCATGACGTCAACGCTAGATGCTGCCGATCGCTCGGGGCGTCGGACCAGGGTGGGCAGCGGGACGGCATGTGAAGATGCCGACGTGAGCTCAACGGGACCACGGGTCCACGTGGTCGGGGCGGGCGTCATCGGGCTGACGGTCGCCTACGAGCTCGCCGCGGTCGGTTGCCGGGTCACGATCGTCGCTGATCACGACGCGAGCGAGAGCGTGTCCGGGGTGGCCGGCGCGCTGTGGTTCCCGTACCAGATCGACTCCGGCGCGGCGACGCAGCGATCGTTGACGAGCAGCATCAGCCGGTTCCACGCCCTGAGTCGGGAGCCGCAGAGCGGGGTCGAGCTCAGGACTGGGGTGCTCGTCGAACGCGAGCCGATCCGCGATCGGTCCTGGATGGCGGTGATCACCGATCACCGGCCCGCCGAGCCGGCCGAGCTGCCCGCCGGTGCTCCGGACGGCCACCGGCTGACCTTGCCCCTGATCGACACCCAGCGCTATCTGCGCTGGCTCGCCCGCGCGGGGGAGTCGCAGGGGGTCGTACGGAGCCGGTCGACGGTGCAGACGCTGGACGAGCTGGCGCCCGAGTGCGACGTCGTCGTCGTGGCGGCCGGGCTGCGCTCGGGGGAGTTGCTGGGTGACGACGACAGCCTGTACCCGGTCCGTGGCCAGGTCGTCCGGCTCGCCAACCCGGGATTGCGCGACTGGGTCGTCGACGAGGACAACCCGGCCGGTCTGACGTACGTCTTCCCCCGCGCCGACGACATCGTCTGCGGCGGAACGGCTGAGGAAGGCGTCTTCGACCTGACGTGGGACTCCGACATCGAACAGGCGATCCTGCGGCGAGCCATCGCGCTCGTCCCCGATCTCGCGAACCTGCCCGTGGTGTCGCGCGCCGTCGGGCTCCGCCCGGCCCGGCCAACGGTTCGGCTCGAGCTGCTCGCCGATCGGAGCGTCCCGGTCGTCACCTGCTACGGCCACGGCGGCGCGGGAGTCTCCGACTCCTGGGGCAGCGCCGCAGCCGTCCGCAAGATCATCGCGTCCTTGTGACGCGCCAGGGGATGCCCACGTCACGGCTGCTGCCGGCGGTGGAACCCAGTGCAGGTAGCCGCTGTAGGCCTGACCGACTTCCCGCGGCCCGATCGTTCGGTGATTCGGTACGACCGGGTCGGCCGAGGTCTGCATGCCACAATCGCGTGGTGTTGAGCGCCGAGGGAACGACGAGGTTGATGGCCTTCAGCGATGCGATCGTCGCCATCGCGATCACCCTGCTCATCCTGCCCCTGGTGGACATCCCGGATGAGGCCATCACCTCCTCCCTCGCGGAGGTGTGGGCCGATCATGCGGCCGAGTTCTTGATGTTCGGCTTGAGTTTCGCCATCATCGCCCGGATCTGGTTCTCGCACCACAACTTCGGCGAGCGCATCGCGCGTGGTGATCCCTTCATCGTGATCACGTCGTTGTTCTGGCTGTCGACGGTGGTGTTCCTGCCGTTCCCCACCGAGTTGTTGGGTGAGCTCGGCAACACCCGTCCGGTGGCGTCGGTCTACATCGTCACCCTGCTTCTCAACGTCACCCTGCTGGCCGTCCAGGGTCGCTACCTGAGCCGGCACCCGGCCATGTGGCGCGAGGGGTGGTCGGATCGGCAGCTGGCGGTCTGGGTGCTCGGGTGGTGGATCAACCCGACGCTCGCCGCGCTGGCCCTGATCTTGTGCCTGGCTGTTCCCGGTGTCGGGATCTGGGCCTTGATGCTGCTGGTCCTCGACCCGATCATCTCCGCACTGGTGCTGCGCCGGTCCGGGCTCCGACCCGAGGACGAGGAGGCGCCCGCCTCGGAGTCCGCGGCCAACCCGGTCGAACGCTGACGCGGCCTTCCGGCGGCCGAGCGTGGCCCCGCCCTGACTCCCCGGCCAGGCTCAGCCCGATCGGGCTTGGATCCAGGCGCCGGTGAGGTCGATGGCCTCACGGGCTTCGGGGAACACCCCGTACCAGATGGGGAACACGTGCTGGAGTCCGGCACCGATCACCAGGGTCGCGTCGCCGCCCGCGCCGCCGACCGCGCGGACGACACCGGCCGCGTCGTCCAGCAGGACCTCTTCACTGCCGACGAAGGCGAGGACGGGCGGCAACTGCCTCGGGTCGCCGAACATGGGCGAGATGAGGGGATCTCGGCGATCGGAGTCCGCTGCGTACCAATCGGCCATCTCCAGCAAGCTCGCTCTGCTGCACTCGATGTCGCGCTCGGCGTGGTCCTCGAACGAGGCACCCGAGCAGGTCAGGTCGGCCCAGGGGGAGAAGGCGATCACTCCGGCGGGAGCCGGGCGGCCGCTCGCCCTCGCCGCCAGCGCCAGGGCCAGCGCCAGACCTCCGCCGGACGAATCGCCGGCGACGAAGCAGGGCAGCGTCGTCTCCGTGATCGCGTCCCAGGCCGCGAGCGCGTCGTCGAGACCAGCGGGATACGGATGCTCCGGTGCCAACCGGTAACCGGGCACGAAGACCTCGGCGTGAGCCGCCCGCGCGACGTGGCCGGCGGTCTTCGCCCGTGATCGAGGCGAGCCGAGCACGTGACCGCCACCGAACAGATACAGCACCCTGGCGCCGGTCCGGCCCTCGTCGGGCCGCAGCCTCAGCCCACGATGTCGTGGCCACGGTCGCACCTGAACCCCGGTCGGCTCCGCGGTCGCGTCCTCAGCGTGTTCTCCCGCTGCGCGCCGTTGGTCGATCGGCAGACTCACCTGCGCGGGGGACTGCCGCATCAGGTCCCAGAATCGCCCGGCCTCGCGCGATGGTCTGGCGGCGCGCATCAGACCCCCTCGCGGACATCAGGCCCGGCCGGCCCGTGCGACGGCCGGTGGACGCGGGCCATGATCAGGAGCAGGCAGCCGGCCACGACGGCGAGCGCAGCCGTGCCACGCAGCAGGTTCTCCGTACCCTGCCGTAGCGCGGAGCCGCCGCTGCCGCCGATCTCGATCAACGTACCCGCGGCCGCGACCGCGATTCCGCCCAAGGTGACCAGTGCCGTCAGACTCACCCCGGCCGCTTCCCCGGCGCGCGACGGGTCGACCACCGACTGGATGCCGATGTTCGGCAACGCCCAGCCGAGCCCCAGTGCGAACCCGGTGATTCCGAGCAGTGGGACGTAGCCGAACCAGGCGTCGACCACGGAGACTCCCGCCAGGCAGGCCCCGCCGAAGATCAGCGTCAGCGGAATCAGGATCGGCACCGCCTGCTTGGCGGCCAATCGACCGGCGAGAGGGCCGGAGATCGTCACGGCGATCGACGGTGCCAAGAAGACCAAGCCGGCCACGATCGGTGTCAGCCCCCGGACGTCCTGCAGGTAGATGGTGGTACTCAACACCACGACCGCGTAGACGACATTGGCCACCGAGCCGCCGACGGTGATCAGAACGAAGTCGCGGTTGCCGAACAGGCCGAGATCGACGAGTGGATCCCGCACCCGCCGCTCGACGACGGTGAACAGCACGAGCAGCACGGCCGCAAGGGCCAGGCAGCCCAGGAACGACGGCGAGACCCAGCCCCACTCACCCGCACGATCAGCGGCGTAGGCCACGGCGACGATGCCGGCACCGACCAGCAGCAGCCCCAACCAGTCGATCCTGACCGCCGCGCCGGACGGGCGCGTCGCCGGCAGCCAGAGCAGGCAGCAGACGATCGCGACCACCACCAACGGCACGTTCAGCAGGAAGACGAAGCGCCAGCCCAGCTGCTCGGTGAGCAGTCCACCGACGAACGGGCCGAGTGCGGTACCGACGTTCGCGGCACCGAAGAGAGCACCGATCGCAGCGGTCCGGCGGGCTCCGGTCACGGCGTTGGTGACAGCGGCCACGCTGACGGTCAGCAGGGTCGCGGCACCGAGTCCCTGCACCGAGCGGAAGATGATCAACAGCGGGTACGAGGTCGAGAGACCGCAGATCAGCGAGGATCCGCCGAAGATCACCAGACCGGCGACGACCACACGCCGGTGGCCGCGCAGATCACCGAGCCGCCCGGCCGGGATGAGCGCCGCCCCGATCGCGATCATGTACGCGCTCAGCACCCACTGCATGTTCGTGGTCGACTCGTTCAACTCGACCGCCATCCGGGGCAGGGCGAGGCTGAGGGCGAAGAAGTCCAGCTGGACGCAGAACATCCCGACCGAGACCGCTGCGACGGCACGGATCTCCGTACCGGTGAACGTCACGAGAGGCACCGCCGCGCCGCGGACGGGGGGACCTGGACGGGAAGCGCGCACGGACCTGCGGTGCGTGTCGTCAACCCGGCTCGGATCCGCCCGTGGCCCGTGGCCGCACGTCGCCTCACGGCGACATTATCGGTGGCGCCCGGCGAAGTGACTCGACCGGACTCGCAAGAGCTTCTGCGCCGCTCGACACAGGACGACCGTGGGGACCCCCGCACGGATCGCTAGCAGGCTGCGTGCCGATGGCTGCCCTCGTGGGCGGGGCCGGAGAGGAGTGCGGCAAAGTTGGTCCGACGGCACAGAACGTGTCCACGTCACCTGAGGAGGACGAATGGATCCGAGCGAACGACCTCCGATCGTGCGCCTGACCCGCCGGCTCGAGGAGGCGACCGGGCTCGACGCGGGCGTGCAGGCTCTCGAACCCACGATCCGTCGCGTGTTCGGCACCGGCGGCCGGGCCGCGCTGCTGCGCGGACAGTGGCTCGGTCACGCCGTCCACCCGCTGCTCACCGATCTCGTGCTCGGCACCTGGACCTCCGCCAGCCTGCTCGACCTGGGCGGCGGGAAGCAGTCGGCCGCGGCGGCCCAGCGCCTCGTCGGCATCGGCCTGCTGGCGGTCGCACCGACCGCGTGGACGGGCTGGGCGGAGTGGTCCGCGGCGAGCGCGCGGGACAAGCGGGTCGGCCTCGTGCACGCCACCGCCAACGGGGTCGCCATCATGACCTACGCCGCGTCGTGGCTGGCTCGCCGCAGCGGTCGGCATCGCACCGGGGCCAGGCTCGCTCTGGTCGGCGCCGCGGTCGCCGGTGTCGGTGGCTATCTCGGTTCGCACCTCTCGCTGGCGCGGAAGGTCGGTAGCCGTGATCCGGCGTTCCAGGAGACGTCCGCAGCAGGCTGAGCCGCAGTGCGGATCTTCCGACGTCAGACTCGGTAGAGCGCGAAGGGTGCGTCCGGGTGGAGACCCGGGCGACCCTCGACGAGTCCTTCGCGCAGGATCACGCCCACCTCGTGCATGCCGAGGCGCTCCATGACGGCTCGGGAAGCACGGTTGTGCACCTCCGTGAAGGAAACGACCGGCAGCCGCGGCCGGTGTTCAGCGGCCCAGTCGAGCGCCGCCCGCCCGATCTCGGTCGCATATCCGCGACCGGTGAGCCCGTCGCGCACCACCCAGCCGAGCTCGAGCACCGTCTCACCCTCGAGGTCGATCCGGCTGAACCCCCCGCGTCCGACGAGGTACCCGTCGACTCGATGGCGGGCCATCCATTTGCCGACGCCGTCCGCGGTCCATCGAGTCGCCATGTCGCTCGCCCAGGCCGCGACGGTGCTGCGGGTCCAGGGGCCGGTCCAGAACGCCACCTCCGGATCGCCGTACAGGACCTCGAGGTCGTCGGCGTCATCGGAGCTCACCGGGGTGAGTACGAGCCGCCGGGTGAGAACCGGGTCGCTCGATCCGCCACCCGATGGTTTCGCCACGATGTGCTCAGCGGGTGATCACGCCGACGCCGGCGCGAAATCGTTGAACGCCTCGTGCCCGGGCCGCAGGGTGCCGTCGGCCTCGATCATGTGCAGGCACTCGGGCAGACCGACCGGGCCGTAGGCGTCCCGGTGCAGGTCGGAGACCAGGCTGTGGTGCAGGGCGTGCACGGTGAAGCCGATACCGCGCCGGCGGAGCTCGCCGAGGGTGTAGCGCAGCACCTCGACGTGAGTGGCGTCGTCGCGCGCACCCCACACCGTCTCACTGGCGAGCAGGTCCTTGCCGGCCGCCGCGGCGATCTCCGCGCTGGCGTCCAGGTGTTGCTCGAAGGCCTGTTTCGATGCGGTGGGGTGGAGGGTCGGGTCCAGGTTCCACATGTAGTACGGGTGGATGCTGATGAGATCGCTGAGCGGTTCGGTCAACCGGACGGCGGTGAGGTTGGTGTAGTTGCCGATGGTCAGCGGCTGAGCGGCACCGAGGGCGCGGCAGACGTCGCGGAGCCAGCTCAGCCAGTGCAGCTCCGCGGCTCGGACCGGGCTCGTGTCGTCGTCGACGTAGCCGCCCATCAACGGCTCGTTGCAGAGGTCCCAGGCGAGGATCCGACCGTCCTCGCGGTGGCGGCCCACGACGTCGGTGAGGTACCGGTGATGGACCTCTTCGACGGGTGAACGCCGTCGATCGCGTGCGTCGACGTCGGCGAAGAGGTCGTCGGTGCGGTTCCACGCACTGTGCTGGGGGATCAGGTGGTCCAGCGGCACGCCGCCGAAGTCGCAGACCGGGTCCAGCCAGCGGTTGAACAGCAGCGGGATGACGCCGATGCCGTGCCCCGAGAAGAGGTCGAGCCCGGCGTCGAGGTTGGCCAGGAAGCGCTGCGGATCGCGCTGGTAGGCGTCGAGCGAGAGCCACCAGCGAGCCGTGTTCCAGCCGGGGAAGTACTCCTTGCCGCGCGCGATCTCGACCGCCATCCGGCCGTGGTCGTGGTGTTCCCACAGATCGAGTCCGCTGCTGCCCCAGGAGCCGTCGTAGTTGAAGCCGAAGACCTCGCCGATCCGCATACCTTCCCCCTCCGGTCGTTGTCATGATCATGTCGGTCACCACCGGGGTGTCACCCCGTCGCGCCGGGGCTCAGCGGGCGATCGCCAGCCGGCTCGAGGTGTGGTGCGGGGTGAGCCGATTGTGCATCAACAAGGCGGCGGCGCCCAAGGCGGCCGAGACTTCGTTCGACTTCGACAGCGTGATCTTGGTGGGGTGGATGGCGCGGACGAACGCCAGTCGCTCCAGGTCCTCGCTGGCCCGCCTGATGTAGATGTCGCCGGCCGCGCCGAAGCCGGGACCGGCGAGGATGATCTGCTCGAGGTCGAGCAGGTTGGTCACCGACACCAGTGCCTGGGAGAGATAGAACGCCGATTCCTCGATCACCGGGAGTGCTTCCGGGTGTCCGGCGGCGGCGGCCGCCGCCACCAGGGCGGCATCCTCACGCACGGAGACCGGCGACACCCGCAGGCCCAGGTCCTCGGCGAGGCCTCGGCGGGTCGCCGCCAGGTCGACGATCCGCGCCGGAGCGGCCATCATCTCCAGGCAGCCTCGACTGCCGCACCAACACGGCGGGCCGTTGACATCGAGGATCATGTGACCGATCTCGCCGACGTTGGAGGAGGCCCCCCGATAGACATCACCCTTGGTGACCAGGCCCAGCCCGATCCCGGTGGCCATGTAGACGGTGGCGAAGTCGGCGGTGGCCGAGATCCGACCGACCCAGAACTCGCCGATGGCCGCGCACGTGGAGTCGTTCTCCACCACCACATCTACCCCCGTTGCCGAGCTGAGGGTGTCCTCGAGGTCGAAGAACTCCCAGTCCGTCGCGTCGGGATTGGAACGGAGGACGTGATGGGCGCCATCCTGCCGACCAGCGACGGCGACCCCGATCCCGATCAAGGTGTCGGCACCGATTCCCGCGCGGGACAGCAGCTCGACGACCTCGCGGGCCACCCGCTCGGTGACCGTGCCGGGAGCCTCGTGTCCGATGCCCCGTCCGTCCAGCCGGGCGACGACGGTGCCGCTGAGGTCGGCGACGAGGTACGTGATGGTCGCGAAGTCGAGGGTGATGCCGACCGCGTGCCGGGCGGCGGGGTTGAGCTGCAGCAGGGTTCGTCGCTTGCCGCCGGTCCGGTCTCCGACGCCGACCTCGGCGATGAGTCCGTCGTTGAGCAGCTGCTTGACGATCCGGGAGATGGACGCGCCGGTCAGCCCGGACTGGTCGGCCAGCTCGATCCGGCTGACGATGCCGCCGGAGCGGATCAGGTCGAGGATGGCGCTGTGCGTCTCCGCAGCGGTCGCGCCCTTCAGGTGCTTGGCCACGCCGACCTCATGGCTGCACGGTACCTGCGGTGCGCTGTCCGGACAGGAACTCGGCGAACCAACGACCGGATTTCTTGACGATCCGCTGTTGGGTGGCGTAGTCGACGTAGACGAGGCCGAAGCGTCGGCTCTGGCCGAACGACCACTCGAAGTTGTCCATCAGCGTCCAGGCGAAGTACCCCTGCAGCGGCAGGCCCTGCGCGATCGCCTCGGCGCACGCGCCCGACGTGGAGTTCCAGGTACGCCCGCCGCTCCTCGTCGTCGATCTTCCCGTCGACCACCTCGTCGGGATAGGCAGCGCCGTTCTCGGTGATGAAGATGGGCAGCCCGGGAGCGCGATCCGCGATCATGGTGATCACGTCGATCATCCCGTCGGGATGGATCTCCCATCCCATCTGCGTCTTGGCGGCACCGGTGTCGACCATCCGGATCTGTCTCACTGCCGGGATTCGTGGTCGGAGTACCGGGGTCGGCGAAGTTCCCGTCGGCCGGGCCCGGCCGCCGTGTGCCGGCTGTAGTAGTTGATGCCCAGGAAGTCGATCGGCACCGAGATCAGCGTCCAGATCGGCGCTGCGGTCACCGAACCAGTCGGTCTTGCCGGCATCGGCGAGCATGTCCTGGGGGTAGCGGCCGAGCAGGATCGGATCCAGGAAGAGCCGGTTGCCCATCCCGTCGACCCGACGGGCGGCGTCGACGTCGACGGGTGCGGAGGTTGCCGGCCGGACGGAATAGAGGTTGAGGGTGATGCCGATCGATCCGGGATCAGGGTTCTGTCGCATCGCCGTCACGGCGAGACCGTGGCCGAGCAGCAGGTGGTGGGCGGCCTTGAGAGCTCTCGATCCGACCGTCCTGCCGGGTGCGTGGACGCCGTTGCCGTAGCCGAGGAACGCCGAGCACCAGGGCTCGTTCAAGGTGATCCAGTGCGAGATGACGTCGCCCAGCGCAGCGTGGGTGACGGCGGCGTAGTCGGCGAAGGCCGTCGGCCGTGTCCCGGTCGAGCCAGCCGCCCGCGTCCTCCAGCGGCTGCGGCAGATCCCAGTGATAGAGGGTCGCGTACGGGGTGATGCCGTTTTCGCAGGCAGGTCTCGGCGATCCGCCGGTAGAAGTCGAGACCGGCCTGGTTGACCTCGCCGGTCCCGGTCGGGACGATCCGGGGCCAGGCGATCGAGAACCGGTATCGCGTTCATGCCGAGGTCGGCCAGCATCGCGATGTCCTCGGCGTAGCGGTGGTAGTGGTCGTCGGCGACGTCGCCGACGGTCGCCGTCAGCGATCCTGCCCGGGGTGTGGGCGAAGGTGTCCCAGATGCTGGGGCCGCGACCGTCCTCGGCGACGGCGCCTTCGATCTGGTAGGACGCGGTGGCCGCACCCCAGACGAAGTTCTCGGGAAAGGCTGGCATCGGGTGTCTCCTTCGGTGTCGGTGTTCAGGAATCCTGATGGTCGAGCCAGTTGTCCGGCGATGGCAGCAGCTCGGCGAGCTCGGCGAACAACTCGTCGGGCAGGTCGGCACCGAGCGCGGCGACCAGCTGGTCGAGGCGTTCCGGCTCGCTGAACCCGACGACCGTGCATCGCGATCAGCGGATCGCGCACCGAGGCCTGCAGGGCGGCGGTGGCCAGGTCGATGCCGTGGTCCCGACAGCGCCGTGTCCATCTCCGCCACGGCCTGCAGGGTCGCCGGTCGCGCGCGGCCGGTAGCCGTACTGCCGTTGCGCTCCTCCCGCTCGGGCGAGCATGTCCGCCGCCGTAGATGGCCGCGTTCACCACCGCGACCCCGGTCGCGTCGGCTTGCTGCCAGCAGGTCGGTCGGCGCTGCGGTCGACCAGCGTCCAGCGGTTGTGCACCAGCAACACCTCGAAGCCGCCGAGATCGAGGTAGCGCGACATCTCCTGCACCGTCCCGCCGGCGAGACCGACGTGGCCGATCTCGCCCTCGTCTCGCAGCTCCATCAAGGTGTCGACGGCCCCGCCCGGTGCGCTCAGCTCGTCGAAGTCGTGGTACTCCGGATCGTGCAGGTAGACCAGCGGCAGGTGGTCGAGTCCCAGCCGCTGCTTGCTCTCGGCAACGCTGGCCCGCACCCGGGCACCGGAGTAGTCCCGGCCGCGAGCGTCGACCTTCGTCGCGACCAGGAAGTCGGCGGGCAGTCCGCCGTGCTCGGGCGATCGCCGGCCCGATCCGGCGCTCGCTGTCGCCGTCGCTGTACCCGTTGGAGGTGTCGATCCAGCGCATCGGGCTGTCGAACACGTAGCCGACGAGGGCCACCGCGTCATCGTGACTCACCTCGTACCCGAAGTTCTCCGGCATGCTGCCCAGCGGCGCACCGCCCGCCCAGACGCGCTGTCACCTCAGCCCGGTGGAGCCCAGCGGTCGGAGCCACCGCTCGGTCACCCGGAGCGTCACGCGCTGCCACCCGCCGGCACCGTGGCGAAGGGGAACCCGTCCGGATCGACGCAGATCGTGGTCCGTCCGGCAGCGCGGCCGCCCCGGTCGGCAGGCTCGCCCGGCCAGTTCGGCGTACGCGAATCCCGGCGCGTCGAGCTGGACGGACCGAGTGGACAGTCTCGCGTTCGTAGGTGAAGATCTCCAGCACGGTGTCGCCGGACTTCAGGTAGCCGATGTGGAAGCCGCGCGGGTCGTGCGGCTGCTCGATGGTCCCGATGAACGAGAAACCGAGTGGTCGCGTAGAACTCGTCGGTGGCCCCGCGGTCCTCGTGCGGTCACCGCGATGTGGTCGAAGCGGGGACGGGTCGGGACGCCGAGCGCTCGCTCCGCGGCCACGCCGTCGGGATCGAGCGATGCTCGCGTACTGCAGGTCGCCCGGCGACGAACTCGAGCAGGGTGCCGTCGGGGTCGTAGAAGAAGCAGATCCGGACCGCTCCCTCGGCATCGAGCGGGTCGAGGTGGAACGGCACGTCGGCGCGTTTGAGCAGTTCGGCCCGCTGATCGACTTCGGTCCACCTTGAAGCCGATGTGCGCTGAGCCCAGCTGCAGGTCGTCGGGCGATCCAGGTGCTCGCGTCCGCGGCCGTCGACCCGACGCAGCTCGACCGTGGCCGTGACGAAGTCCAGCAGCGCGCGGTCCGCCGTCGGCTCGCCGACGACCTCGGCCTGGAGCAACCGGGTGTAGAAGTCGACCGAGCGCGGGACGTCGGTGCAGTTGACGATCACGTTCTGGATCGGCATGGTCATCGCTTTCTGGTCAGGGCACGCCGACGGCGGGCCGCAGAGGTGGTGTCGTCGTCGAAGGCGCCGGCCGCGCTACTTGACGGCGCCGAGCGTCATCCCGGCGACGAACTGCCGCTGCATCCGGACGTAGACGATCACGACCGGGACGATGGACAGCGTCAGGCCGGCGGTCAGCGTCGGCCAGTCCGTGGAGTACTGGCCGATCAGGCTGAACAGCACCGGCTGCAAGGGCAGCGAGTCGGTGTTCTGCAGGATGGTGTTGGCGATCAGGAACTCGTTCCAGGTCTGCAGGAACTGGAAGATCACCACCGTCGCGACTCCCGGGTCGGGCCAGCGGCAGGATCACCCGCCGGAAGATCCGGAACTCGCTGCCGCCGTCGACCCGGGCCGCCTCGATCAGCTCGTCCGGCAGGGTCTGGAAGAACGCCCGCATCAAGAACATCGCGAACGGCGCCGACCCGCTGATGTAGAGGACCAGCAGACCGGCCTGGGTGTTCAGCAGTCCGAGACTTGCAGCTGCAGGTAGAGCGGGATGATCAGCGCCGTCGACGGCATCATCAGCGTCGTCAGCAGCAGCACGAACAACGTGTTCCTGAACGGGAAGTCCAGCTTGGCGAACGCGTACCCGCTGAGGGTCGCGAAGACCAGGACGCCGATCACCGTCGACCGACGTGATCCACACGCTGTTCCAGAAATGCAGCGGGAACTCGATCGAGGTCCAGGCGTTCGGGTACGCCGGCCGTGGTGAACGTCTCCGGGATGATCGGGCCCGGCGAAGATCGTGTTCTGCTCGCCGCAGCGACGTGAGCAGCATCCAGACGAACGGGAACGCCATCAGCAGCGCAGAACGGCAGCAGCACGAACGTGGCGACGGTCTTCCCGATCGGGAAGCGGTAGCGCCGCCGCAGTCCACCGCCGGGGGCGGGGAGGCCGGGAGCCGGTCGGGCGGTCGATCGCGGTCATCGGTCCGCCCTCCGGTGTCAGCCACAGCTGGACGATCACCGCCAGGTGCACAGACCATCGCCACCACGCTGAACGCGCTGGCGTACCCGAGCTGCGGGATCGACCCGGACGTCGACCCGAAGGCCAGGCAGTACAGGTAGGTGCCGAGCACCTCGCTGGCGTGGTTCGGGCCGCCGCCGGTCATCACGAAGATGATGTCGAAGGCCTTGAACCCGTTCAGCAGGCCGAGGCTGACGACCATCGCCGGTCACCACCCGCAGGCTCGGCACGGTGATGTTCCAGAACTGCTGGACCGTGTTCGCGCCGTCGACGGCCGCCGCCTCGTACAGGCTGGGATCGATGCTCTGGATTCCGGCGAAGAAGATCAGCATGTTCAAGCCGAGGCCGCCCCAGATCGCCACCACGATGATCGCGGGCAGCACGGTCGAGCGGTCGGCCAGCCAGGGTGCTGCAGGCTCGTCCAGACCCGATCGCGCCCGAGCAACCGGTTCAGGGTGCCGATGTTCGGGTCGTAGATCAGTTTCCACAGCACCGCCGACACGACGAACGAGACGATGCCGGGGATGAACAGGATCGTCCGGACGACGACCCCGACGACTTCGCCAGACCTCGTTCACCAGCACGGCGATGACCAGCCGAGGCACGGTCAGCACGACGGTGGTCACCGCCGTGAAGACCAGCGTCACGATCAAGGCCCGGCGGGCCACCGGGATCGGCGAGCATCCGGCTGTAGTTGTCGAAGTCCACGATAGCCGCGGCGGCACCGAACCCGCCCCAGCGGGTCAGGCTGAGGTAGATCGTCTGCACGATCGGCCAGAGCACGAAGCCGAGGAACAGCACGAAAGTCGGCAGCACGAACAGGTAGCCGGCGATCTTCTGGGAGCGCTTGAGCCGCGAGCCGAAGCGACTCCGCGGAACGCGGGACGGCGTCGCCCGGAGCCGACGACCGGCGCCGGGCCGACGGTGGTCATGTCAGCCGCCTGGCGTTGAGCACTGCCTCCTGCATCTCCTTGGCGACAGCGGCCGGCTCGCCGCTTGCCGTCGAAGATCTTCGACAGCGGATCGCCGGCGGCCACCGAGCCGGGGCCGAACGGGATGTGCGGGCAGCCGTCGCCGTCGATCAGCCAGGACGTCATCTGCTTCATGATCGGCAGTTCTCGATCCGGTCCGCGGCGCTCTTGGTGGCCGGCATCGAGTTCGAGTCGTTCATGGTGGGGGAGTACTGCTCCGGCGGAGTACAGGAACTTCAGGAACTCAGCGCGGCGTCCTTGTTCTTGCTGGTCTCCGACACCGCCCACCCGGCGCCGGCCTGGTTCGCGCGTCCAGTGCCGCTTGCCCGGCGGCGATCGCCGGGGTCTTCATCACCTTGTACTTCTCGACGAACGTCCGGGGAGGCGTTCTGCACGAAACCCTGCGGCGTCCACGACCCGTTGAAGAGCATCGCGGACTTCTCGGTGTAGAAGATCTGCGGAGCCTGGTCGCCGCAGGTGCCGGTCGTGCCGGGCTGGAAGACGCCGGCGTTGACGATCCGCTTGTTGCAGCTCGATCGCCTTGACGACCTTGGGTCCTCCTAGGTCAGGCCGTCCTTGAGCTGGTCCAGTTTGAGGTAGAAGGTCGGGTCGTCGGCCACCTGGGTGAGCAGAGGCAGGAAGAAGTCGAGCTCGAGCTCGTGGTCGGGTTGCAGCTGATCGACACGCCGTACTTGCCGCTGGCCTTCATCTTCGGCGGCCGCCGCGATCAGGTCGTCCCAGGTCTCGATCGTCCTCGGTCGACGCCGGCCCGCTGCAGCAGGTCGGGGTTGTAGAAGATCCCGAAGGTCTGCGCCATCCAGCCGATCGCGTACTGCTTGCCGTCCAGGGTGTACTCCTGGTTGGCCGAGTCGAAGAAGTCCTTCAGGAACTCGTCGCCGAGGTCCTGCTTGAGATCGGCGGAGATGCCCGCCGGTGCCGTAGGTGAGGGCGCGCGTGTGCGGGCGCGAAGATCTCCGGCAGATCGCCGGCCGCGACCGCCGCCTGAAGGGCGGGCAGGTACTGGTCCGGGGTACCGAAGATCCGGTTCTCGATCTTGATGTTGGGGTTCTGCTCCTGGAACTTGCTGACCAGCTTGGGGAACTCGTCCTTCTGCTCGCCGTACCAGCTCCACATCCGCACTGTGGCGGGGTTGCCGCCGGAGCTCCCGCCACCGGCCGGCGAGCCGGTGTCGCTCGTGCAGGCCGCGAGCAGCGGGCCTGCGCCCAGCGCAGCGGCTCCGCCGAGGGCCGCCTTCAGCAAGGTACGTCGACGGAACGGGGCGGAAAGTGATGCTGCAGCCGCCGCAGCAACCGGGGTCTTGGCCTCCATGATTCTCCTCATCGAGAGTTGGTCCGGGCCGGGGTGAGACGTGCGCTCAACCGACGTGAACTTTCTAAATGAATGTAAGTAAGAATGTCAACGCCCATGGCGCGATGATTGACAACGAGTCCCGGGGAGTACGGCTGGATGGCGTATCCGCATCGTTGACATGGATCAACCTGTAATGACAGGATGCTAACCCCGGCAGCGAATGAGGGCAAGGTCTCGTCCTCCGAGCGTCGGACAATCGGTTCCCGGAGCCGCGCCAGCGGTCCAGGGTCGACTCTCCCGACTTCCAGGAGTGCTGTGGCGGGTTCTCGGTTCGGCGTCGGCAGCGACGTCCGAGGTGGCGATGAGGACATGGAAGCTGCGAACGAGCCGGCCTGGCCGGTCGGCGCGGTGGTCGTGGTCACCGGCGCGGCAGGCGGGGTCGGGCACGCGGTGTCACGCCACTTCCTCGGCGAGGGCGCGCAGGTCTACGATCTCGATCGTCGTCCGCCCGGAACCGGTGGCGGCACCTTCGTGGAGACCGATGTCGCGTCGGAGGACTCCGTCGACGCGGCCGTGGCGGAAGTGGTCCGGCAAGCCGGGCGGATCGACGCGCTGGTGGCCGCCGCCGGCTTGTCGGAGGAGCCGACGCCGGCGGAGGAGATGTCGGCCGCGGTCTGGCAGCGGACGATCGCGGTGAACCTGACGGGCGTGTTCCTGACCTGTCAGCGGGTGGCTCGGGTCATGCTCCAGCAGGGCAGTGGCCGGATCGTGACCATCGCCTCGATGTCCGGCGCCCACATCGTGAACGTTCCGCAACAGCAGGTCGCCTACAACGCCTCCAAGGGCGGCATCGTGGCGATGACGAAATCGCTGGCGTACGAGTGGGCGCCGCGTGGCATCAGGGTGAACGCCCTGTCCCCGGGCTACGTCGATACTCCGTTGCTGGGCAGCAAGGCCGATCTCCATCAGCAGTGGAAGGGAGCGACGCCGCTGCGCAGATTCGCCGAGCCGGAGGAGGTCGCTGCGGCGGTGGCCTGGCTGCTGAGCGACGGAGCAGCGTTCTGCTGTGGCACGGAGCTGCTGATGGACGGTGGCTATTCGTTGGCGTGAAGGGATTGTGAGAGATGGCGACGATGCGTGCGGTGATCTACGACCGGCCCGGCCACTTCGACGTTGCGGAGGTCGCCGTCCCGATCCCGAAACCGGGCGAGGTCTTGATCAAGGTGCAGGTGGCGGGTGTCTGCGGCACCGATCTGCATCTGCACGGCGGCGAGTTCGGTCCGACCTATCCGCTCATCCCCGGCCACGAGTTCACCGGCGAGGTCGCCGCGGTCGGTGACCCGATTGACAGTCAGCTCCAGGGCCATCGGGTCGTGGCCGACAACACCGCCTCGTGCGGTCGGTGTGGCGAGTGTCGTCGGGCCCGGCCTGCGTACTGCGAGCACCTGGTCGCCCAGGGCGTCAACGCTCCGGGCGGTTTCGCCGAGTACGTGGTCACCGACGCTGACCGGTGCTTCGTCGTCGACGATCTCGACCCGGAGGTCGCCGTGCTGGCGGAGCCGGTCGCCTGCGTCGTCCACGGTCTGGACGTCTTGCAGCTTCCCGTCGGGGCCGACGTGCTGCTGTTCGGCGCCGGGCCCACCGGGCTGATCTTGACCTCGTTGCTGGCCCACTCCGGCGCCGGTCGACTCACGGTCGCCGCACCGACGCCCGCCAAGCTGGCGCTGGCCGCGCAACGTGGAGCGGACCGAACCGTGATCATGGACCGGAGCGACCCGGCTGCTGCCGACAGTCAGCTGCGTGAGCTGGCGCCGGCCGGCTTCGACGTGGTGATCGACGCCACCGGTGCGCCGGCGGTGCTGGCACCGGCCCTGTCGCTGACCCGGACCGGTGGCACCGTCTTCGTCTACGGCATGACGCCCGAATCGACCCGATGGTCGGTCGCGCCGTACGACATCTTCCGCCGCGAGCTCACGATCAAGGGGTCCTTCGCGCAGCAGTTCTCCTTCGACCGGGCCCTCATGGCGCTGCGCAGCGGACGGGTGGATCCGACGGGTCTGATCAGTCGCCGGTTCGATCTCTCGCAGTACGCGGATGCGCTGGCGGCGGTGGGTGACAGCTCGGTGGTCAAGTCGGTGCTGATCCCATGACCGGCGTGGTCACGCTGACCCCGGCGACGCTCTGGCCGGTATCGCTGGACGACGTGGCCGCAGAGACGTTCGTCCGCCGGTTGGCCGATCTGCGGCAGCTGGCCGGCGACGAGGCCGAATGGCTGCCGCCAGGCGTCCTCGGGGACCCGGTGCCGACCGAGGCGACTGCGGTGATCATTCCCGATCTCAGCGGCCGGGCGTACCGACTCCGGACCGCCTTCGCCCGGATCGAGGTGCCGATCGTGGTCGTGACCTCGGAGTTCGGCACGATCTCGATGTGGGACTGGGAGATCCGTGACTACCTGAGGCGGCGGGGCGTCTCGACGGTGGCGCCGACCTCCCAGGCCGAGTTCACCGACGTGCTCCGCTCGCTGGCGGTCCGCGCGACGCTGCCGAGGGCCCGGATGCTCGCCTACCTCGACGATCTCGGCGGCGGCAAGCAACCCGACATCTTCAAGCGGTTCTACTGGTACGAGGAGGAGTGCGTCGCCGACCTGAAGGAAGCACTCGGGGTCACGGTGGAGCGTCGGAGCTTCCGCGATCTGGCCGCCCGGGCGGCCGCCGTCCCCGAGCGCCGCGTGCTCGAGGCCCACCAGCGGTTGGCTCCCGTGGTGCCGACCACCGGGCTCGTCTGGCGGGCGCGGGCCGAGGCGCTGCGTCTCTACCTGGCCTTGAGCGACGAGCTCGACGAGACCCCCGACGTGATCGCCGCCGGAATCAACTGCCTCAACGAGTCGGCCACCTCTGCGACCACACCGTGCCTGGCCTGGAACCTGTTGTTCGAGGAACGCGGACTGATCTGGGGCTGTGAATCGGACCTGATCTCGATGATCACCGAGTTCCTGGTCTGGTCGAGTCTGCGGGCACCGGTGATGATGACGAATCTGTACCCGTTCCTGATGGGCCGGGCAGCTTTGGCACACGAACGGATCCCGTACTTCCCGGACGTACCTGATCACCCCGAGAACCACATCCTGGTGGCCCACTGCGGGTTCCTCGGCGTCGTGCCGCAGTCGTTCGCGACGCAGTGGTCGGTGAAGCCCCGGGTGCTGGAGATCGTGGATCCGAACGCCCACGCTCTCGACGCACGGATCGCCGAAGGTGCCACCACGATCGTCAAGCTCACCAGCACGATGGACACGCTGACCGCCACCCTCGCCGACCTGACCGGATACGCCCAGTACGTCGACTCCGACTGCCTGAACGGAGCAGTGCTGCGGGTCAGCGACGGGTACGCCTACGTCGAGGCGTTACCGTCGCACCACGCCGTCCTGGCGACCGGCGATCTGCTCCGCCGGCTGGAGCTGGTCGCGCCGGCGATGGGTCTCGGGGTTCAGCGGATCTGATCGGTCGGTGATCGCCACCGGGCCTACCGCCGGTGTTCCCTCAGCTCGTCACCTGCATCACCGCGGGCGTCGGACCGTCGGTGGTGCTGTTGCGCTGCAGGGTCACCTCGAAGCGACTGCGGTCTCCGCGGTGATAGGCGACGAAGACCTCGACCGGCCGCGCGCCGGCATAGGAGGTGCTCCGCAGCACCAGCACCGGTGCCCCCGGTTCGAGAGCCAACGCCGCGGCGAGCTCGTCGTTCGCCGTCGACGCCTCCACGCCGCGCCGGCCGTGGGTGAGCGTGATCCCGTACTTGGTCTCCAGCAGCGCGTACAGCGATTGATCAGCGAGGTCGTCCTCGAGCAGTCCCGGGGCGAGGTCGAAGGGGAGGTAGGTGGTCGCGAGCACCCAGGGCTCGTCGTCGACGAAGCGCAGTCGTTCGATGACGATCACCGGGCTCCCCGGGGCCAGCTCGAGCTGGGTGGCGATCGGCAGGTCGGCCGGGACCACCTCGCGGCGACGGACCTGGCTGTGGAGATGGGAACCGCGGGCGGCCACGTCCTCGAACAGCCCGGTCAGCGACTGCACCAGGTGCTCGGGCGTCTTCGGGTGCGCGACGAAGGTGCCCCGGCCCTTGATCCGCTCGATCACACCCTCGGTCTCCAGCTCGGCGAGCGCCTGGCGGACGACGGTGCGCGACACCTCGTAGCGGGCACAGAGATCGTGATCACCTGGCAACCGATCCCCGGGGTGCAGCTGTCGGGCCTGCAACTCGGCCAGCAGGATCTGCTTCAGCTGGTAGTAGAAGGGCAGCGGCGAGCCGCGGTCGATGACGGCCACGCCTCACTTTAACGGTTGACCTCCTGTCCGTACAGGACTACGTTTGCGTGGTGTCGACGCCCTTACCGACCGCTCCCGTGGTCGTCGTCACCGCTCGCTCCTTCTCCTCGGGCAAGCTCGCGCTGGTCGAGGAGCTGCAGCGGGCCGGTTGCGAGGTCGTCGTCGGGTCGGCCGACCACCCGCTCCCCGAGCTCACACCGCTGCTGGCCCGGGCGACTGCCTGGATCGCCGGCACCGGTCGGATCTCCGCCGCCCACTTCGAGGCGGCCCCCCAGCTGAGGATCCTGGCCCGTCATGGCGTCGGTACCGATGCGGTCGACCTCGCCGCCGCGGCCGCGCACGGCGTCGTGGTGACCAACACACCGGGCGCGAACACCGACGCCGTCGCCGATCATGCGGTGGCGCTCATGCTGGCCGCGCTCCGCGACGTCGTCACCGGTGACCGTGCAGTTCGGGCCGGCGACTGGACCGTTCGCCGGACCCGGGGCCTGGCCGACCTCACGATCGGCATCGTCGGACTCGGTCGGATCGGTCGGGCGGTGGCCGCCCGGGTCTCCGGCTTCGGCAGCGCCCGGCTGGGTCACGACCCGTTCGCCTCCGCGGCAGCCCTGGAGGGATCCGGGGTGGCTCTCGTCGAGCTGGACGAGCTGGTGCGGGCCAGCGACATCATCACGTTGCACGCCCCGGGCGACAGCGTCGTGATCGACGGGCGGCTGCTCGAGCTGCTCCGCCCCGAGACGATCCTGGTGAACACGGCCCGGGCGCGATTGGTCGACGAGGTGGCCGTGGCCGCAGCCCTACGAGCGGGCCGGCTGCGCTGCTACGCGACAGATGTCCTCGACGCGGCGGTCGGTCACCCGGCCGATCACCCGCTGCTCGCCCCGGACCTGGCGGACCGGACCCTGTTCACGCCCCACTCCGCCGCCCAGACCGTGCAGGCGGTGGACCTGATGGGACGTGGTGCGGTCGACGCGGTCCTGGCCCAGCTGCGCGGCGAGGCACCGCCGAACGAGGTCCGGCTTCCCGATGACGGAGGAACGCCATGAGAACCGAGTCGACGTCGCACGCCGAGGTGCTGGAGAAGCTGCGGGCGGTCACGGTCGTCGCCGTCTTGCGGGCGCCGTCGGCCCAGGTCTGTCTGCAGGCCACCGATGCACTGATCACCGGTGGCGTGACGGGCATCGAGGTGACCTACAGCACGCCGGACGCGGCGGCGGTGATCGCGGCGATCAGGCATCGGTACGGGTCCGACGTCGTGCTGGGCGCCGGCACCATCCGCACCGAGGGTCAGGCGGAGGCGGCCGCCGAAGCTGGTGCGGAGTTCCTCGTCAGTCCAGGCACCCGCGAGCAGTCGACGCAGGCGATGATCGACACCGGGCTGCTGGTGATGTCGGGGGCGCTGACGCCGAGCGAGGTGATGACAGCGGTCTCCCTCGGCGTCCACGTGGTCAAGTTGTTCCCGGCGTCGCTAGGGGGACCCGCGTTCCTGCGGGCTCTGCGAGGGCCGTTCCCCGAGGTGACCTTCGTCCCGACGGGCGGCGTCACGGAGGGCAACCTCGCGGACTGGTTGGCGGCGGGTGCCGTGGCGGTCGGGGCCGGTGGTGAGCTCTGTTCCCCGGCGGCGATGGCGGCCGGGGACTGGGCGACGATCACGTCCTCGGCGGCACGATTCCGCGCGGCCGCCGACGCAGCCCGCGCGGGCCTGGGCGGTTCGGCGTGAGTGCGGCCGGCACCACCGGTGCGGGGCACATGGGTTTCGTCGGTGTCAGCACCGGTGCATCGTCGATCCACCGGGTCTTCCCCGAGTGGGCCGACATCCTCGGACTGCCGACCCGAAGACTGACCGGTCACGACATCCCGCTGGACGCCCCGCCGGAGGCCTATCGGCGAGTCGTGCAGGGGATCCGGGACGACCCGGATCACCGAGGAGCTCTGGTCACCACCCACAAGATGGCCCTCCACGCCGCGGCCCGCGACCTCTTCGACGAGGTGGACGACCTCGCCGAGACCTTCGGTGAGATCTCCTGCATCTCCAAACGCGGTGATCGCCTGCTGGGCAGCGCCAAGGACCCGGTGACGGCGCGGTTCGCCATCGAGGAGTTCCTGCCCGCCGACCACTTCGTACGCTCGGGCGGGGCTGCGCTCGTCCTCGGCTCGGGCGGGGCCGGCGTGGCGCTGGTCCACCAGCTGGGCACGCGTGCCGACCGACCGAGCACGATCATCTGCACGGCGTTGGCCGACGAGCCGCTGGCGCACGCGGACGCCGTGCTCCGACGGGCCGGAGTCTCGACCGGGTTGGTCGACTACGTGGTCACCCGGTACCCACGCGACGCGGACCGGCTGCTCGAGCGACTGCCGCCGCACAGTCTGGTGGTCAACGCGACCGGGATGGGGAAGGACCGCCCCGGGTCGCCGATCAGCGATGCCGCCCGCTTTCCCGAACAGGCTGTCGTCTGGGAGTTCAACTACCGGGGACCGCTGGACTTCTACCACCAGGCGCTGCGACAACGACCTGAGCGGCAGCTGCAGGTGGAGGACGGCTGGCGCTACTTCGTGCACGGTTGGGCGCATGCGGTGGCCGAGGTGTTCGACATCGCCATGCCGGCGTCGACCGTCGACGAGCTGGGCCGGATCGCGGCCAGGTTGCGCTGATGGCGTCGCACCGGGTGACGACGGTGCTCGGAGACGTCGACGCCGCCGAGCTCGGCCCGCTGGACTACCACGAGCACCTCTTCCAGGTGAGCCCGTTGTTGCCCGGCGACGAGCTCGACGACGAGCCGTCCAGTCGCGCCGAGGCCGCGTCCCTGCGCGACTCGGGGTTCGCGGCGATGGTCGACGCCACTCCGGTGGGTCTGGGTCGCCGACCGGCGGCGGCGGCGAGGATCAGCGCAGCCACCGGGCTGCGGGTCGTGGCCACGACGGGAGCGCATCGCGAGCCGCACTACGGGACCGGGCACTGGCTGCTCGATGCCTCGGAGAGCCGGTTGACCGAGGTGTTCTGCCGCGACGTCGCCGCCGGGATGCCGGCCACCGACCGACCGGATGAGGAGCGTCCCGCCCGCGGACCCGCAGGATCACCGGTCCGCGCCGCGGTGGTCAAGGCCGGGATCGGCTACTGGAGCATCACGGACTTCGAGCACCGAGTGCTCGCCGCCGTCGCGGCCTGCTGGCACACGACCGGAGCGGCGGTGATGGTGCACCTCGAGCACGGCAGCGCCGCCTTCGACGTCTTGGCCGAACTGGCCCGACTCGGCGTCCCGGCGCCGGCCGTGGCGCTCGCGCACATCGACCGCAATCCCGATCCGGGCCTGCACACCGAGCTCGCAGCCGCCGGTGCCTATCTGGGTTACGACGGCTTCGCGCGTAGCCGGCAGGGGCCGGATTCGGTCCTGCTGTCGTGTCTGAGCGCGGTCGCCGATCGCGGCGGTTCGCACCGGCTCCTGTTGGGTGGCGACGTGGCCAGGCGGACGCGCTACCGCAGCTACGGAGGCCTGCCGGGGTTGTCCTATCTCGGTGAGCGGGTGCTGCCGCGCCTGGAGCGCGACGTGGCGCCGGAGGTGGTGCGAGCGCTGTTGATCACCAACCCGGCCCGCTGGTTGAGCGGAGTCGGAGATCTGACGGAGGAGGAGGAGCGATGATGTCGACCGAGGTCCAGCCGCCCGTGCCACCGGTACCGCTGTCGATCGACGCCGCGGCCGGCCTGCTGCACGGCAGCAACGCCCGGTACGAGAAGTTCCTGCCCGATCTGGCAGGTCTCTACCGCGACGTGGCCGCCTACCGGGCCCTGCTGGAGGACGACGATGGTCGCCCCGTCTACTGGGTGGAGAGCAGCCGGACCGAGGACGGACCGGGCGGCTTGATCACCGGCATCAGCGTCGTGGAACCCGGTCGGGTCGGCGCGGAGTACGCCATGACCCGCGGCCACCTGCACGCTGTGGCCGATCGATCCGAGCTCTACGTCGGACTGTCCGGCACGGGCGTGATGATCTTGGAGACGATCGACGGCCGGAGCGAGGTCGTCGACGTCGCCCCGGGGTCGGCGGTCTACGTCCCCGGACACTGGGTGCACCGCAGCGTCAACGTCGGAGCCGACCGGTTCTCGACCCTGTTCTGCTACGCCGCCGATGCCGGCCAGGACTACGAGATCATCGCGCGAGCGGGCGGCATGAAATCCCTGGTGGTCGCCGACGGTACGGGCTACGCCGTGGTGGCCAATCCCGACCACCAGGGTTATCGGCCGGATCCGGCCCGATGATCATCTCCCACGATCTCGGGACGACCGGCGACAAGGCGACACTGGTCGGCGCGGACGCCGATGTCATCGCGAGCTGCACCTCCTCGTACCCGGTCGATTTCGGACCTCGGGGCAAGGCCGAGCAGGAACCCGAGGACTGGTGGCAGGCGGTCTGTGCCGCCACCCGAGAGCTCCTGGACCGTACCGGGGTGGCCGCCGGCCGGATCGAGGGCATCAGCTTCTCGGGCCAGATGATGGGGGCGGTGCTGCTCGACGGCGGCGGGGTCCCGGTGCGACCGGCGATCATCTGGGCCGACACCCGGTCGGTCGACCAGACGAAGACCCTGATCGAGCGGGTGGGGATGGAGCGGGGCTACGCCATCACCGGCCACCGGCTCAACCCGACGTACTCGTTGTCGAAGATCATGTGGGTCCGTGATCACGAGCCGCAGGCCTTCGACCGGGCCAAGACGTTGTTGTTGGCCAAGGACTACATCGGCTACCGGTTGACCGGCGCCCTGGCCACGGATCCGTCGGACGCCTCGAGCACCAACGCCTACGATCAGCAGGCGGGCGGCTGGTCCGATGAGCTGTTGCAGGCAGCCGAGCTGCCCCGATCGCTGTTCCCCCAGGTGATCGCCTCGACCGCGGTGCTGGGTCGGGTGAGTGCGGAGGCGGCGGCCCAGACCGGGCTGGCCGCGGGCACCCCGGTCGTCATGGGCGGGGGAGACGGACCGATGGGCGCGCTGGGTGCGGGCAAGCTCGGGCCCGAGTCCGGTGCCTACGCCTACCTCGGATCGTCGTCCTGGGTGTCGATCGCCGCCGACGCGCCGCTGCACGATCCGCAGATGCGCAGCATGACCTTCAACCACGTGATCCCCGGCCGGTACGTCCCCACCGCGACCATGCAGGCCGGCGGTGCGTCGCTGGAGTGGATCGTCGACGTGCTCGCGAGCGACGGCGGAGACGCCGACTACCACCGGTTGCTGGCCGAGGCGGCCGACGTCGGTGCCAGCGAGGACGGGCTCTACTTCCTTCCGCACCTGCTCGGCGAGCGGTCGCCGTACTGGAACCCTGCCGCCCGGGCGGTGTTCGCCGGTCTGGCCCGCCACCACGGTGCGGCCCACCTGACCCGCGCGGTGTTGGAAGGCGTCGCGTTCAACCTCTACACCGGTCTCCTCGCACTCGTCGAGAACGGAGCATCGGTGCCGGCCGTCGACGCCATCGGTGGTGCCGCGAACTCCGATCTGCTGCTCCAGATCATGGCCGACGTCTGGGGGATCGAGGTGACTCGTCGCACCCTGGTCGACGAAGCCACCTCCCTCGGCGCGGCGATCGTCGGGGGCGTCGGGGTGGGCCTGTTCGAGAGCTTCGAGGTCGCCGACCGACTGGGACAAGAGGCCGAGCGACTGCGCCCCGACGCCGGCCGGCACGCCCGCTACGGCCGGGAGTACGCCCTGTTCATGGACGCCTACCGTCGGCTCGAACCATGGTTCGACGAGCTTGCCGAGCTCTGAGTTCCGGCGCGCAGACCCCGACTCCCGCAGCGAGCTCAGTCGTGGAAGCTCGGCAGGTAGGACAAGCCGACCAGCAGGCCCTCGGGACTCAGCAGTCGTGCGGTGGTCTGCCCCCACGGTTCGGTCAGTGGTCCGGAGAGGATCCGCTGTCCCGCCGCCCGCAGCTCCTCGGCACCTTGTCCCACGGCCTCGGGTGAGGCGAGCTCGAACTCGAGCCACGCCTGCGGTACGGGCAGCTCAGCCGGCCACTCCGGCGATCCGAACGTGGCCTCGGCGGCCTGGCTGAGCGGCCAGAGGCCGAACACCTTCGCCCCGTCGAGGTCCCGGGCGTGATGGTAGTCGGGCGCGACTTCGTCGAAGGTCAAGCCGATGGTCCCGGACCAGAAGTCGTAGGTCTGCTGGGGGTCGGGGCCGATGGGTCCGAAGCCCGCCACGAACTGGATGTCCATGATCACGACCCTAGGCCCCGGCGGACGTCGTCGATCCGGCGCCCGCCGGTGCCTGCCTCAGCGGTTGACGTCGTCCCGGAAAGCGACCCAGTCCCGGACCAGCGACAGGTCGAAGCCCGTCCGACCGTCGGTGCTGATGGTGATCAGCCGCGTGCCGAGCTCGTACAGCGCCGAGCCCTGCTCGTCCGGACCACCCTGGGACGCCGTCGAACGCTCGATCTCAGCAGGATCCCGGCCAACCTCTGCGCACCAGCCGTTGAGCACCTCGTTCTTGCGGCGCAGGGTGTCGATGTCCCCGAACCCGTGCCAGGTGGTGGCGTGCTCGGCGACGAGCCGGAGCGTCTTGCGCTCGCCGCCACCGCCGATCAGGATCGGGATGTCCCGGGTCGGCTTCGGGTTGAGCCGCTGCCAACGCTCCCGGATCCGGGGCAGGGACGCGCCGAGATCGGCGATCCGAGTACCGGCCGAGCCGAACGAGTAGCCGTACTCGTCGTAGTCGCGTTCGAACCAGCCGGCTCCGATGCCGAGGATCAGGCGTCCGTTGCTGATGTGGTCGACGGTTCGGGCCATGTCGGCCAGGAGGTCTGCGTTGCGGTAGCTGTTGCAGGTCACCAGCGCACCGAGCTCGACCCGCTCGGTCTGCTCCGCCCAGGCCGCCAGCATCGACCAGCACTCGAAGTGCTTGCCGTCCGGCTCGCCCGACAACGGATAGAAGTGGTCCCAGTTGAAGACGATGTCGACCCCCGCCTCCTCGGCTGCGTCGACCGCGCGCCGGAGGTCGGCGTAGTCACTGTGCTGGGGCTGCAGCTGGACGCCGATGCGAAGCGGGCGGTCGCCGGCGAAATTCGGTTCCTCGGGAATGGTCTGGTCCTTCCGGGTCGCGACGGGATGCCGTCGGTCAGTGGGGGTGGTCCGCCCCGTCGCGGCGGCTGCGCCACTGTTGCTCGATCGTTGCTCGATGCGGACCCTTCCGACCGTACGGCACGGGTGCCGCCGAGCCGACGCCGGACTATCGGGTCAGGAGCGCGATCTCGTCGATGATGCGGGCGCGGTACACGGCGAACCAGTCCCCGCCGGCGCGGAACTCGTAACTCAACGCTCGCACGTTCCAGGCCAACCGGTAGCGGGTCAGCCGATCATCGAGCTCGTCGTCCAGGGCGATCCCGTAGCCGTCGAGGAACGCCGACGTCGCCTCCGGCCCGGTCATCGAGAACCGAGCCAGGTCCATGGCCGGATCTCCGACTCCCGCGTCGCCCCAGTCGATGATCGCCGTCAGCCGCTGCGACTCGCCGTCGGGCACCGCGAACAGGTGAGCCGCCTTGAGATCGTTGTGCAGCAACACGCCGGCACCGGCGTAACCGAGGACCCGCTCGGTCAGCACCAGGTCCCGGGCTGCGGCCGCGACGTCACCGGCCAGCAGCCCGGCGGTCACCAGCTCCGGCAGCCCCGACAGCTGATCGTTGACCGCGGCAGCCCAGGTCGGGAAGCGGCCGCGGGCCGCGCCGGTGGGATCGACCACCAGGCCGCCCCAGCCGGGCAGCTCGACCCGGTGCACCCGTCGGATCCACCTCCCAGCGGCGCGACGACCCGTGGGTGCTCGCTCGGCTCGCCCTCGACGAAGGTCGAGATCAGATGGCCGGGGCCACCCCCGGCGCCACCACGATCGACCGCGATCACCGTGGGCACCGGCACCTCGAGCGACGCCAGCGCCCGGCATGCCCAGGCTTCCGCCGCCAGCTCCGAGCCGGGGCCCGACTTGAGGACCAGCCGCCGACCGTCGGCGAGGGTGACGATGAAGTCCTGGTTCGCGACCGATCCGGCGACCTGCGAGATCGACGCGACCGGCTGGTCGGTGGCAGCCGCAACCGCTCTCACCACCTGATCGTTGCTGATCGTCACGTCGGCCCTCCGGCAACCGGCCCGATCCCGGTCGCCGTCCGAACATACAGAACGCTCCGGCGCCGGGCTGGTGAGGCGTCAGCCGGGCGCCGGAGCGCGCTGGTGTCGGGGGCCGGGTCAGGCCACCGGGTCTTCGGTCGGGTCGATCAGGTCTTCGACCCGGACAAGGCGATGCCCTCGACGATCTGCCGCTGGGCGATGATGAAGATGACCAGGAACGGAATGGCGGACAGCGACGTCGCTGCCATCAGACCGCCCCAGTCGGAGGAGTACGCACCCTTGAACTGCGCCACCCACAGCGGCAGCGTGAACAGGTTGTCGCTGTTGATGAAGATCAGCGGAGCCAGGAAGTCGTTCCACCGACCGAGGAAGATGAAGATGCCGAGCGCCACCATGGGGGTGCGGAGCAATGGCAGGATCATGGTCACGAAGATCTTGATCCGGCCGGCACCGTCGATGGCGGCAGCCTCCTCCAGCTCGAGGGGGATGCCGCGGACGTACTGCCGGAGCAGGAAGACCCCGAAGGCGTTGAACAGGGCGGGCGGCACGATCAGGGCCAGGTGGGTGTCGATCCAGCGCAGCTCGCCCAGGATCAGGTACTGGGGGATGACGATGAGCTGGAACGGCACCATCAAGGTGGCCAGGAAGATCCCGAACAAGATGTTGTTGCCCGGGAACCTCATCCGCGCGAAGGCGTACGCCGCCATCGCGCAGGTGAGCAACGAGATCACCGTGACCAGCAAGGCGATGTAGAAGCTGTTGAAGAAGGCGCTGTAGAAGTTCCCCGTGCCGAACGCCGTCTCGTAGTTCTGCACGGTGGGCGCCATGGGCAACAGCTTGGGTGGCTTGATGAAGATCTCGTCGAGAGGCTTGAAGGACGAGAGCAGCATCCACACGAACGGCAGCGCCATGGCGATGCTGAACACGACCAGGATGGCGTGCAGGATGATCCGCGAGGGGCGGATCCGTCGCGATGTCGGCGCCGGATCGTTCCGACGGTCATGGGCGGTGGTGTCGACGGCTTTGAGGGTGAGATCGTTTTGAAGAGTCATTCTGTGTAGTGCACCCATCTCTTCTGGGCGAGCAGCTGCAGGCCGGTCACCGCCAACAAGATCAGGAACAGGACGAACGCCAGCGCAGCGCCACGGCCGAAGTTGAACTCCCGGAACGCGATCTGGACGATCTCGTAGACGATCGTGCGGGCGAAGCCCGGTGCCGTCGTGTCGTAGAAGAAGTAGATGTAGTCGAACACCTGGAACGACCCGATGATGCCGGTGATCGACAAGAACAAGATCGTCGGGGACAGCAGCGGGAGGGTGATCTTCCGCATCTTCTGGAACTCACTGGCCCCGTCGATGTCGGCCGCCTCGAACAGCGCTCGGGGGAGACTCTCCAGACCGGCACCGAACATGACGATCTGATAACCGATGCCCTGCCAGATCGTCACGAAGACGAGCGAGGGGATCGCGGTGGCCGGGTTCTGCAGCCAGTCCGGGAGGATGATGCCGAACTGGGCGAAGAAGTTGTTGAACGGCGACAACTCCGGGTTGAGCAGCCACAGCCAGATCGCGGACACGGCGATCGTCGAGGTGACCTGCGGGGCGAAGAAGAAGATCCGGTAGACCGCCTTCATCCGGGCCGCCTTCTGCAGGAAGAAGGCGGCCAGGAAACCGGACACGATCAGACCCGGAACCTGCAGCACGGTCAGCCAGATCGTGTTGCGCATCGACGTCACGATCTGGGGATCGGTGAAGACCCACGCGAAGTTGCTCATGCCCGCGAAGGACCGGGTGCCGAAGCCGTCCCAGTTCGAGAACGCGAGGATGAACGCGAAGACCAACGGACCGACCATGAACACCACGAGGCCGACGAGTTGAGGGGCGAGGAAGGCGTAGGCCATGAGGGCCTCGTTGCGCCGCCTCGCCCCACCCCGCCGACGCGGCGGAGCGGGAGCGACGCTCCCGCTCGTAGCCGGCCGGACGCCAGAGGCCGTGGTCATCGACCTAGCCGCCCGCGTTGATGAAGGCGGCCATCTTGGTGGCGAAGTCCTGGGCGTTCGCGCCACCCTTGATGAGGTTGTCCATCGTGGTGCCGAAGTTGGTGCCCACCTTGGCGCTGCGGGCGATCACCTCGGGTACCGCGTAGCCCTTGGCCGCCGCCTCGGTGAAGTACTTCGCGTTGGCCGGCAGGCCACCTTCGAGGACGACGTCGTCCAGACCCGCCATCGAGGGCACCGCGTTGCCACCGCCGGACAGTCGGGCCTTCTGGCCGTCCTTGTTGACGAAGCGGCCGAAGAACATCAACGCCGCCTGCTTGTCCTTGGCTCCGGTCTGCACCGACATCGCTGCGGTGTAGACCGCCGCGGGGAAGATCGTCTTCCCGTCCTCCGACGGCATCGGCGCGATGTCGTACTGGAGGTTCTTGAGCTTCCTCAGGTTGGGCAGGATCCAGCGACCGTACTGGATCGTGGCCAGCTGACCGCCGTAGAACAGCGCATCCACGCCTTGGCCCTTGGGCAGCGTGCCGCCGTAGGTGATGGTCTGGTTCTTGAAGTGGTCGAACAGCCAGCTGATCGTCTCCATCGCCTTGGGGTCGGTGTCGAAGACCGCCTTGCCCGCGTCGTCGACCGCAGTACCGCCGAATGACGTGATCAAGCTGAACAGGTCGAACCAGTTCGACTCGACGACCATGCCCCGCTTGCCGGTGCCCTTGACCTTGGTCAGCAGGTCGTCGAGCGCGTCCCGGTTCCAGGTGCCGCCGGTGAACGCCGCCACCGGATCGGTGGTCACGCCGGCCTCGGCCAGCAGACCCTTGTTGAACCAGAACACCTTCGGGTTGCAGTCGACGGGCACGCCGTACAGGACGCCGTCCTTGTCCTTGCACCACTGGTACAGGCCCTCGTAGACGTCGGCGACCTTGATCGGGGAGTCTGCGCTGTCGACGAACTCGTCGAGCTTCTCCAGCTTGCCGCTGGCGATCAGCGGGGCCATCGAGCTGTCGCCCACGTAGAAGGCATCCGGTGCCGACCCGCCGGCCAGCTGGGTCAGCAGCTTCGACTGGTAATCACCGACGACCTGCTGCCAGGTGACCTGCACCTTGTACTGCGAGGTGTAGTCCTTGGAGAACTGCTTGAACCGCTCGCCCTCGCCGGGGTTCGCCCACGACGCCCAGGTGATCGGCCCGCCACCGCCGCCGGCTCCGCCACCGCCGGCCCCACCGCCGCCAGGACCAGCTCCCGAGCCGCTACCGCACCCGGCCAGTGCCGCTCCGCCGCCGGCGACCCCGAGGGCTGCCAGTGCCGTGGTGCCGAGAAAGCCTCGTCGCGAAACCGCGCGGCCGAGTGCGTCCTTGACTTCAGTCATCCATTCCTCCTTGAATGCGCCCTACAGGTCTGTGACCGCCGACGACCCGCCATGTCCGACATGGGTGATGCCCGTGCGGTAGCGCAGCCGGGCGGAAATGATTTCGCCCTGCTGCTTCCTAGCAAAACCAGACGCTACGCGAGTAGAAATGTCTCTGGCAAGGGTTCGCCCTCGTCTGATATGAAACGGATAAGGATGCGGGAGGACCTTGTGCACTCGTGTAGCACGCGGCCGGGCGCCGGACGGCACGTCGGCGGGTTCTGTCGGCCGATGGCCGACCGGGCCGATCATCACCCGGGCCGCACCGCAGCCGCCGTCGGGGCGGCGGCGTCCGGACCGGACCGGTCGGTGCGGATGCGGAACCCGTGACGACGTCGGCGTCGCGGCCACCCGGGCATCGCCAGGTGACCCGGACCGACGTCGCGCGCTACGCCGGCGTCAGCACCGCCGTGGTGAGCTACGTGATCAACAACGGGCCGAAGCCGGTCGCCCACGAGACGGCGGCTCGGGTCCGAAGGGCGATCGAGGTGCTCGGCTATCGGCCCAATCTGAGCGCCCGGGCGCTGCGCAGCGGGTTGACCCGGATGCTGGCGCTGGTGGTGTCGGACATCAGCAATCCGTTCTTCGCCGAGTACGCGCTCCAGGTGCAGGCCCAGGCCCACGCCCGCGACTACGCCCTGCTGATGGCCAACGCGTACGCCGACGCCGCCATCGAGAACCAGATCATCGACGACCTGATCAGCCGCCAGGTCGACGGGATGATCCTGGCCAGCGTCGGTCTGCCTCCGGATCGGGTGCGCGGTCTCGGCCAGCTGGGGTTGGCGACCGTCGTCATCGACGCCGCCACTCCCGTCCCGGGACTGGCCTCACTCGGCTGCGACGTCGCCGAGGGATCGCGGCAGCTGGTGGAGCACCTGGTGGCGGTGCACGGTCACAGCCAGGTCGCCCTCGTGCTCGGGCAGGGTGTTCCGGGCGCCGACCTGCGCGAGCAGGGCTGGTTGACCGCGACCCGGGCAGCCGGCCTGACCGACGGGCCGATAGCGCGGCAACCGTTCACCCGCGAGGGCGGGTACCAGGGCGCCATGCACCTGCTGGCCGCCCGGAACCGCCCGACCGCGATCTTCGCCAGCTCCGACCTGCAGGGCGTCGGGGTCCTGCGGGCCATCCGGTCGGTGGGTCTGCGGGTCCCGGAGGACATCGCCGTGGTGAGCTTCGACGGCACCACCGAGTCGGAGTTCACCGCGCCGCCGATGACCGCCGCGCGGCAGCCCATCGCAGACATGGCGGTCGCCGCGGTCAGCACCGTCTTGGCGCCGGAGATCTCCGGCGACTTCCACCAGCGGTTCCCGATGTCGGTGGTGATCCGGGAGTCCTGCGGGTGTCCGGCCGCCGACACGTCCGACCTGATCGGTTCACCGAGCCGATCCGTAACCTCATAGGGAGATCGAGTGCGACCGAACGCCTGTGTCGTCATCCGCCAACCGGGGTGCAGCCTGGTCCTCGACCTGACTGACGGCCGGCTGCCGGCGGTGGCCCACTGGGGCGCCGACCTCGGAGTCCTCTCGGCCACCGACGCCGCGGCCCTCGTCCGGGCCGGCATCGTGCCGACGGCGCCCAACGGCGTCGACGACCCGATCCGACTGTCGTTGCTGCCCGAGCACTGGACCGGCTGGGTCGGCCGGCCCGGCATCAGCGGCTCCCGAACAGGGGTGGCCTGGTCGCCGAAGTTCACCACGACCGAGCTGATGGTCGACGGCGGCTCGGTCGACGGCGGCTCTGTTGAGGGCGGCGCGGAGAGCGGCGTCGCCGTGGTCAACCTCGACGGGCCCTGCCTCGTGACGATCGAGGCGGTCGACGAGGTGGCGAGACTGGGTTTGACCGTCGAGGTGGAGTCACTGGTCGGTGGGCTGTTCCGGGCCCGAGCGGTGCTGACGAACGGGGCCGACGATCCGTACGGTCTCGACGACCTCGTGCTGGCGTTCCCGGTGCCGAGCAGGGCCGCCGAGTTGTTCGACCTGGCCGGCCGGTGGGGGAAGGAGCGGACCCCGCAGCGACGGCGGATGGTCGTCGGGACCCATCTGCGAGAGGGCCGCAAGGGGCGCACCGGCGCGGACGCGGCCACCCTGCTGCATCTGGGCGAACCGGGGTTCGACTTCGGTACCGGTGAGATCTGGGCGGTGCACACGGGCTGGAGCGGCAACCACACCCACTACGCCGAGCGAGTGTCGACCGGCGAGCAGGTGATCGGCGGTGGGGAACTGCTGCTGCCCGGCGAACTGGTCCTGGCCGGCGGGGAGACCTACACCTCGCCGTGGGTCTACGCCTCGTACGGCGTGGGGCTGGACGCCGTGGCGCACCGGTTCCACCGCTACCTCCGCTCGCGGCCGCAGCATCCCTCGGCGCAGCGACCGGTGACGCTGAACGTGTGGGAAGCGGTGTACTTCGATCATGACCTGGCCCGGCTCACCCGGTTGGCCGAGATCGCCGCCGAGATCGGGGTCGAGCGCTTCGTGCTCGACGACGGCTGGTTCGGCGGCCGCCGCAACGATCGGGCGGGGCTCGGTGACTGGACGGTGTCGAAGGAGGTCTGGCCCCACGGGCTGCATCCGCTGGTGGACGTGGTGACCGGACTCGGCATGCAGTTCGGCCTGTGGTTCGAGCCCGAGATGATCAACATGGATTCCGACACCGCCCGGGCGCATCCGGAGTGGGTGCTGGCGACCGGGGACCGGTTGCCGGTCGAGGCCCGGTCACAGCAGGTGATCGACCTGGCCATCCCGGAGTGCTACGCCTACATCCGGGATGCGATGTTCGCGCTCCTCGCCGAGTACGACATCGGCTACATCAAGTGGGATCACAACCGCGATCTCGTGGACGCGGGCATCCAGCCCACTGGTCGGCCCGGGGTGCACGAGCAGACGCTGGCGGTCTACCGGCTGCTGGACGAGATCAAGGCAGCTCATCCCGGGCTGGAGATCGAGTCCTGCTCCTCCGGCGGAGCCAGGGTCGACCTGGGCGTGCTGCAGCGGACCGACCGGGTCTGGGTCTCGGACTGCATCGACCCGCTCGAGCGACTGACGATGCACCGGTGGACGACCCAGCTGCTCCCGCCCGAGCTGATGGGTGCCCACATCGCCTCGGGTCGGTCCCACACCACCGGCCGGGTGCACGATCTCGACTTCCGCGCAGCGACGGCCCTCTTCGGTCACCTGGGGATCGAGTGGGACCTCGCCGCCGCCTCGGCCGAGGAACTCGCGCAGCTCCGGGACTGGATCGCGCTGTTCAAGGAGCACCGCGACCTGCTCCTCGGCGGTGACCTGGTTCGGATGGATCTGCCGGACGAGTCCCTGCACCTGAGCGGCGTCGTCGCGCCGGACCAGAGCCGGGCGATCTACGCCTTCTCGGTGCTGGCCCGTTCGGAGGTGGTGTCGCCGGGGCGGCTTCCCCTGGCCGGCTTGGATCGGGATCGCCGCTATCGGGTCCAGCCGCTGATGATCAACCACCCACCCAGTGGCTTGAAGCCGGCCCGCTGGTGGGGCGTCGAACGCGCTCAGATCGACCCGCACGCCGCGATGGCGGCCGGTCATGCCGGGCGCTTTCGCGTCAGCGACGGCGGAGAGCTGGGGGTCGAGCTCCCGGGATCCGTGCTCGTCGACGCCGGACTCGCCGCAGCCGCGGTCGATCCTGATCACACGGTGCTCTACCTGGCCCGGGCGGTCGACTGACCGCCTCGTCACACCGACGACGTGGGCGTGACGGGCCGGGCACCCGGGCGTCGATGATCAACGACGATGATCGACGTGCCTGAGCCGGAACAGCTGCGGTAATTTCGCGACGCGCTGCGTCGTTGACCTCCGTTGCCGCTTCACCGCCGTAAAGTTCGCTCATGTCGGCGTTGCCAGTGCAGCTCACCCACTTCGATCCGGCCCGGACGAAGAAGATGATCCGTCGGCTGCGCAAACGGTTGGCCGAGGTCATCTACCCGGGTCGATTGCCGAAGCGGGCTGTCCGCCGGGCGAAGGCGCGGCGCCGCGACACCGCTCGCCGGGCGGCGTCGATCAGCCGCCCGCAGCTCCATGCCGCGACCGTGGCCCATGTGGACGCGATGGCGTTCTTCGAGAAGCGACGGCCGACCTACGAGCGACTGGCGCGAGCGGTCTCCCCGTACGTCGATCCGCACGGGACCGTGCTCGACATCGGCGCGAACGTCGGCTACTTCTCGTTGATCCTCTCCGAGATCACCGAGTTCCGCGGAACAGCGCACCTCTACGAGCCGATCCCGCATCTCGCCGGACTCTGTGCCCACACCCTCGCCAATGCGCCGTTCGATCCGGTCGTCCACGTGTACGGACTGTCGGATCGAGACGGCAAGGCTTCGATCTTCCTGGCCGCCGACGGCAATCTCGGCTGGAACACGTTGGTGGCCGAGAAGGCGAACGGGATGTCGGAGCTCCAGATCGAACTGCGCCGCTTCGACGGCTCCCGGCTGCCCTCACCGCCGTGCTTCGTCAAGATCGACGTCGAGGGCGCCGAGCACCTGGTCCTGGCCGGCCTGCTGCCGGCGATCCGCGCCTGGGGCCCGGACCGGCCCGTCATCCTCTGTGAAGTCGGTTGGGGTCAGGCCCACCCGGCCTGGGCCGCCGAGCTCGAGGTGTTCGATCGCCTTCTGGCCCTCGGGTACGAGGCACGTTCACTCGACGGTGAGCCGGTCGACCTCGGCAGCCTCCGTCGCACCACTGACGTGCTCTTCGTCCCAATCCCCTGAGGTCGGCCGGGCCGCGGCGACGCGTCCCGTTTGGCGGTGCGCGGCTCGGGTAAACACCGCGGCAGTGACGGCGACTCGTGTACCGGTGGCGGCCGCCCGAGCTGGAGCCGGAACGGGAGGCCAGGGTGCAGTCGGAACAGCGGCGGCCGGAGATCGCGAGAGTTCCGGCCTGGGCCGGGAGCGCGGCGTCTGGAGTGCTCTTCGGCATCGGCGTGGCCGCCTTCGTCGACGAGACGGTGTTCCACCAGATCCTGCACTGGCACCACTTCTACGACGGGTCGACGCTCGAGGTCGGACTCGTCTCCGACGGTCTGTTCCACGCCTTCGGCTGGTTCGCTGTCGTCGCCTCGCTGTTCCTGCTGGCGGACCTGCGCCGCCGCGGTCAGCTCGGCTGGACCCGGTGGATCGCCGGCGGGATGATCGGTGCCGGTGCCTTCCAGCTGTACGACGGCACCATCCAGCACAAGCTGATGCGACTCCACCAGATCCGTTACCAGGTTGAGTTGCTGCCGTACGACCTGGCGTGGAACATCATCGCCTTGATCTTGGTCGTCGTCGGCGGCTTCGTCCTCAGCCGCGCGCGGAGTCCGCACCCGGCGGCTGCGGCCGGCGAACCGGTGCCGTGACCGAGCACGGTGGCCACGGCGGTGCCGCCGGGGCCGATCTGCTGTCCATGATCGTCACTCTCGTGGCGCTGGCCGTCGGGATCGTGGCCATCGTCGGCTACCTGCGGTGGGCGGCCGCCGATCGTCGGCGGTGGCCGAGATGGCGGAGCTGCAGCTGGTCGCTCGGCTGCCTGCTCGCCGCGATCACCGTGTCCGGGCGATGGGGACCGGGCTTCGGTGATCCGTTCGTCGACCACATGGCCGGCCACCTCCTGCTCGGCATGATCGCGCCGGTGCTGCTCGTCGTGGCGGCCCCGATCACGCTGCTGTTGCGGTCCCTCCCGGTGCCCGCCGCCCGCCGGCTGACCGCGCTGCTGCGCAGCCGTCCGATCCGCTTCCTGACCGAGCCCGTGGTGGCCGCGATCCTCAACGTCGGCGGCCTCTGGGTGCTGTACCTGACACCGCTCTACGCCCTGCAACACCACCATCCGGCCCTGCAGCTCGTGGTGCACCTGCACATGCTGGCCTCGGGCTCCCTCTTCACCGCCGCTGTGGTCAGCGTGGATCCGTGGCCGCATCGCCGCAGCTTCCTGCACCGGGCCACGGTGTTGATCTTGGCGTTGGCGGCGCACGACGTGCTGGCCAAGGCGTTGTACGCCAACCCTCCCGACGGGGTGAGCGCCGCAGCCGCCCAGCAGGCGGCCCAGGTCATGTACTACGGGGGCGACGCCGTCGATCTCGTCCTGATCGTCGTCCTCTGCACGGCGTGGTACCGCGCCCGTCGTCCCCGGTCGGGGCAGCCGATCCTGCCCCGTCTCGATCGACCCGCCGCTGAGCGTTGAGTCAGCCGCCGCCGGTCGGACCGACCCCGGGGATGCGCTCCAGTGACCAGTTCGACATGACGAACTCGATCCCCAGCTCGCGCAGCCGCTGATTGGCGACCAGCGCCGGATCGAAGCGGGACCCGAGCAACCAGGCCGCGATCCGCGGGCGTCGGCCGGTCGCTGCCGTCAGCTCGGCCATCGGCCGGTCGACTTCGGCCCGCACCATCGCGTTGGTGATCGTCGGCGCGCTGCGGTGGGTCGCGGTGTGGAAGCCGACCTCGTGGGCCGAGGCGATCGACGCCAGATCCTGCGTCGTCAACGTTCCGCGCCCGGACGCCTGTGGTCGGGTGATCGGGAAGAAGAAGGCTCGGATGCCCAGATCGGCGCACACCTCGGCTCCGAAGAGTGCCGTGTCCCGCCAACCGTCGTACCAGCCGATGACAACTCGCGGCCCGTCGGCCGGTTCGTCGAGTCGGTCGAGCTCCAGCGTCGGCGCCATGGCGGTCAGCTGGCCGATGCGGCGGCGGGCTTCGTCCCGCCAGTCCGGCGGCACCTCGTGGAAGTTCAACGCGATCAGCGGCGCCGCACCGAGCGCCGCCCGCCGAGCCGGAGTCCAGCGCAGGTCGTCGATCATGGCCGCTTCACGGCTCAACGGTCAGCTGTCCGGCCACCGTCTGCACCAGGTAGGCCTCGGTGGAGAACAGCTCGACCTCCGCCAGGTCGTACCCCATGTCGTTCGCCGCCTGCTGGACCACCCCGACCTCGCCGGCGTCACCCTGGGCCGCCAACGTGGCATCGGTGAACAGCAGCACGGGGATGCCGACGGGCTGGCGACCCTGCTGGTCCACGATGCGCAGGAGATCGCGGTTGACGGCCGTCATCGGCCTCCTTCTGGTCGGTCTGGGCCTGGAGTCTAGGTTGGTCGATCATGAACGCGGTCGACGTGATCGAACACTACGAGACGGTGCTGGCCAGCTTCGGGCAGGTGGTCGACTTCGACATCTCCGCCCTCGATCGGCTGGGGATACCCGTCACGAGTTGTTCCCTGCTGGTCGACGGCCGATTCGCGGCGCTGGCCAACGGCTACGGTGCGACTCCCGAAGCCGCCCGCATCGGCGGCCTCGGCGAGCTGGCCGAGGGAGTGCTGATGGGCGCGGCGGCCCGCGAGCTGCTGCCCCGGGCGGTGTCCGGATCGCGTCGAGAGCTGGTGGCCGCCGAAGGCGCGGACCGGGTCGTCGACCCTCGAACTCTCGGACTCCCGGCCGGCTCGTCCTACGACGAGGACACCGCCCTGCGCTGGGTCCCGACGGTCCGGGTGCGCACCGGGGAGACCGTCTTCGTGCCGATCGACTTCGTGGTCAGCGAGCCGGGTGAGTCGGGCTCCGGCTCACTCCTGATCACCCCGGTGACGAACGGGCTCGGCGCCGGGCTGGACCGGGCCCGGGCGGTCGACCACGGCATCCTCGAGATCCTGCAGCGGCACACGAACGGACTCCGGTTCCGGGCTCTGGACCAGTTGTCGCCCGAGATCGAGCGGGCCGGACTGCCTCCCTCGGTCCAGGAGCTGGCCGACCGGATGCGGGCGGTCGGGGTGGAGCCGGTGTTCAAGCACGCCGGCACCGAGCTGGGCGTGTGTTCGACGTACGTGATGGGGGTCGACGCCGACCCCGCCGATCCGATCCGGCTCACCGGGTGCGGTGAGGCCGCGCATCCGTCGGCCGAGGTCAGCCTCACCAAGGCGCTGCTGGAGTACGCGAACTCGCGCGCTCGGAAGGCGTTCTTCTTCGGTCGACAGCCCCGGGTCCGCGAGCTCGGTCCGGACGCCTACTGGGCGGCGGTCGAGGATCCGACGGTCGGATCGGGTGAACCGCGGGCGCGGCAGGCGATGCTGCACTGGGCCGGGCTCGGTGTCGACCGGCTGCTCGAGCTGACCCTTCCGGATCGTCGGCGCGCCGTCGAGTATGCCGAGATCGCGGGTATCGTGCCGCCCGCGACTTCGTCCCAGGAGGATCTGCTCGCCCACCTGCTCGACGCGCTCGGCGGTGACGACGAGCCGGTCCACGACGTGCTCGCGGTGACAACGGTCCGCGACGGGGTCGTCGCGGCCAAGGTGCTGATCACGAATCTGGAGGTCGAGATCTTGTCCTACGGCCGGATCGGCGAGCTCGGTGCGCGTCGGTCGCTCGACCTCGACCTCGACCTCGTCCGGCGGGGCGACGGTCCGGTCACCACCCACCCGGCCCGGGTCGCGCTCAGCGAGGCCGCGGAGGAGCGGTTCGGCGGCCCGCTCTACTACTCCTACGAGGTCGCTGACCGCATCGTGGGCGACCGGTACCCCCTGTACCGCGAGCCGCCACGGCACTCGGTGGTCGTCTGACGGTTTCCGCTCCGATCAGGATGGGTAACGACTCCTACGCGCCGTAGCGGGGAGACCCGATACATCGTGTGTTTACGATGTAAGAAGCGGGGCCACCGAGATCAGAGGAGCAGTTGATGGCCAGGACACGATTCTCTCGCGACAGCCCGAAGGGTGCAGCCGCCGACGAGGAGGACGGTGGCCTGACGAGCCGGAAGCAACGCACCACCGGTGGTTCGACGTCCGGCACCTCCGACGGCGGTCGGAGCGGCTCTGGTCGCCAGGACTCCGGTGGCGTTCCGGGCGGTGACGCCGAGAAGCCGACCGAGATCCCTGCCCGGGGTTGGCTGCAGGTCGTCAAACGGGGCTGGGCCGAGGCCAAGACCGATCAGGTTCCGCTGCTCGGGGCCGGGGTGGCGTTCTACGCGTTCCTCGCCCTGTTCCCGGCGATCATCGCCCTCGTCACCTTGTACGGTCTGTTCGCCGATCCCGCCGTCATCGCCGACCAGGTGAACTCGCTGACCGCGTTGCCCGCCGAGGTGCGACAGCTGGTCGTGGACCAGGTCAACAGCCGCAACCGCGCCGCGCTGGGCTGGAGCGCGGTGATCTCCATCCTCGTGGCCGTCTTCAGCGCCTCGGGTGGGGTCAACAACCTGATGACCGCCATCAACGTGGCCTACGACGAAGAGGACAAGCGGAGCGGCATCAAGAAGCGGTTGATCGCGGTCGCGCTGACCCTGGGGGCAACCGTCTTCCTGGTCGATCATGCTCGGTCTGGTCGCCGTGTTGCCGCAGGTGGTGCAGGGACTCTTCGGTGACAACCCCGTGGTGTGGTTCCTGTTGCAGGCGGCCCGGTGGGTGCTGCTGGTGGTCATCGTGACCGTTGCGCTGGCGATCTTGTACCGGGTCGCACCCGATCGGGACGCCCCGAAGATGCGCTGGGTCTCCGTCGGCGCGGTGGCGGCGACGGTCCTCTGGCTGCTCGCCTCGATCGGCTTCTCGATCTACGTCGCGACGTTCGGCAACTACGCCAAGACCTACGGCGTGTTCGCCGGCATCATCGTGTTGCTGTTCTGGCTCTGGATCACCTCCTACGCCGTCCTGCTCGGGGCCGAGATCAACGCCGAGGCCGAGCAGCAGACCGCAGCCGACACGACCAAGGGCGAGGCGGAGCCCCTCGGCGAGCGCAACGCGGTCAAGGCGGATTCGCTGCCCAGCGACGCGTAGCCGAGGATCGACACGACACCGAATCGGATCAGGAGAACGACATGAGTGCCGACATGCAGGACCGGGTCGCGTTCATCAGCGGCGGCGGATCCGGCATCGGGCAGGCGGCAGCCACGCTGCTCGCCCAGCGCGGTGCCCGGGTCGCCCTCGCGGGCCGTACGCCGGAAGAGCTGGAGGACGTCGCCCAGGAGATCGAACGAGCCGGAGGCACGGCGATCACCGTGACCTGCGACGTGAGTGACGAGGACTCGGTCCGCTCGGCCGTGGCCACCACGGTCGACACCTGGGGTCGGCTCGACGTGGTCGTGGCCAACGCGGGCGTGAACGGGACCTGGGCCGGGATCGACGACCTCACGGTGGAGGACTTCCGCTCGACCCTCGACATCAACCTGGTGGGCACGTTCACCACGATCAAGTACGCGGTGCCGCACCTGCGGGCTCACGGTGGCTCGGTGATCGTCACGTCCTCGGTCAACGGCACCCGGATCTTCTCCAACTCCGGCGCCTCGGCGTACTCGAGCAGCAAGGCCGGTCAGGTGGCCCTGGCCAAGATGCTGGCCGTCGAGCTCGGCCCGGACAAGATCAGGGTCAACGTGGTCTGTCCCGGCGCCATCGAGACCGAGATCTCCGACAACACCCAGGCGGAGAACGAGCACGTCAAGATCCCCGTCGAGTTCCCCGAGGGCAACATCCCGTTGACCGGCGGCGAGTCCGGATCCGCCGAGCAGGTCGGGCAGTTGATCGCCTTTCTGGCCTCGGACGACTCGAGTCACATCAGCGGTACGGAGATGTGGATCGACGGCGCGCAGTCGCTGCTGCAGGGCTGACGTACGCGCCGGTGGCGGGCACGGGTCGGTTGCCGCGATCAGTGCGGTGAGGGGGCGGCAGCAACCGACCGATCACCGCGGCAGCCCCGACGCAGAACCGGATTCGCTAAACTGAGTCGTCTTGGGGGGAACCATCCGGATACCCGAGGAGTCCCCGACATGATCCGAACCTTCTTCCGAGCGATGCTCGGATCCCTGCTGGTCCTCGTTTTCACGCTCATCCCGATCGGCATCGCGGCTGCCGCACCCAGTGACACCTACGAGGCGGACGTGACCCGGTACACCAACGCCGAGCGGACGACACGCAGCCTGGTCGCCCTGCGCGCCAACAGCTGCCTGGACGGATACGCCGAGCGGCTGGCGGTGGCCCTCGTCCGCGAACAGCGGCTGCGCCACTCCAATCTGGCCACCATCATGAAGGCCTGCAAGCTGCGCACGGTCGGGGAGAACGTTGCCGCCGGGTACGCGAACGGCAAGGCCGTCACCCAGGGCTGGATGAACTCGTCGGGGCACCGGGCGAACATCCTCAACCGGTCGTTCCGAGGCATCGGGGTCGGCGCCGCCCAGGACGGCGCCCGGCGGTGGTGGGCCGTGCAGGTCTTCGGCAGCTAGCGCGGCCGGCGGGGGATCGGTCCCGATCGGAGAACTGCAGCCCGAACGGGCTCAGGCCGTCGGCAGCCAGACCCGCATCGCGCCCGATCCCCGATTTCCCCAGGTGTAGTAGGGGATCGCGGTCAGCGTGATCGAGGGTCGAGGGCCCTCGTCGGAGTCCGCGAACGGCCGGTAGGGCCACCACTGGTCTCGCCGGTGCCGGCTGATCCGCCCACCGACCGTGATGGTGACCGCGTCGCCGAGCTCGCCCGCCGTCGCGGGCGGATCGACCGTCGGTGCGGACAGGGGGTCGACGGACACGTCGTCCAGCCGGACCGACGGGTTGTCCGCCGACTCCACGCAGTAGACCAGCGGTCCGTACTCGATCGCCACGCTGGCGCGGGCCGCATCCAGCCGCGGATCACCTTGGGTGAAACGCGGGCTCAGCGGCAGCTCCAGGATGATCTCGTCACCGGCGGTCCACCGGCGTTCGGTCCGCAGCCAACCCTCGATCGGCTCGGACTCGACCTGCTCCCCGTTGATCGACACGCTCGGGTGTCTCGCCCACTCGGGGATCCGCAGGGCGAGCTCCCACGCCGATCCCGGTGCGGCGAGCACGCGCACCGAGACGACGCCGGACCACGGGTAGTCGGTCCTGACCTCGATCTCCGCCTCGCCCGCCACCGACGTGGCGGCGTAGACCCCGGGCACGTACTGGTGCAGGGCCAGCCCGTGATCGCCGGCCAGCAGGACGTAATGGTGCAGCGAGGCCAGCAGCCGCATCACGTTGGGCGGACAGCAGGCACAGCGGAACCAGGGCTTCCGCTCGTAGTCGCCGTCGGTACCGGCGTTGTGGTGGTCGTCGCGGACCTGCAGCGGATTGGCGTAGATGTAGCGCCGGCCGTCCAGCGACAGACCGGCCAGGAACCCGTTGTACAGCGTGCGCTCGAGCAGATCGGCATAGCGCGCCTCGCCGGTGATCATGAGCAGTCGCCAGCTGAACATGATCGAGGCGATCGCGGCGCAGGTCTCGCAGTAGCTGCGTTCGTTCGGCAGCTCGTACGGATCGCCGAAAGCCTCGTCCAGATGGTGCGCGCCGATCCCACCGGTGAGGTAGGTCTTGGTGGCCGCCATCTCGTGCCAGAGCCGCTCTGCCGCGGCCCGGAGCTCGGAGTCCGCGGTCTCGACGGCGAGGTCGGCGACCCCGGCGAGCAGATACAACTGGCGCACGGCGTGCCCGGTCACGGCATCGGCCTCGCGGATCGGCTGATGATCCTGCCAGTACTGCCGACCGAACCGGTCGTCGCCGAGCAGTCCGTGGCCGCGGCGGTCGACGAAGTAGCGGGCACTGTCGAGGTAGGTGGTCGAACCGGTCTCGCGGTAGAGCTCGACGAGCGCCGTCTCGATCTCGGGGTGACCGTCCACGCCGTCGATCTGTCCGGCCGCGGTACCGAAGCTGGCCACGATCAGATCGGCGACCCGGCGCGCGATCTGCATCAAGGCGGTGTCCCCGGTGGTGCGGTGGACGGCGATCGCCGCCTGGATGAGATGTCCGGCGCAGTAGAGCTCGTGACCCCAGGGCAGCTGCTGGAACCGTTCGCCCGGGAAGCGCACCTGGAAGTGGGAGTCGAGGTAGCCGTCGGGTTGCTGCGCAGCGCGGAGCAGATCCTCCGTCTCGGCCAGCTGGGTCCGCAGCCGTTCGGCCAGCTCGCCATCCAGACCGGGGTCGGCCAGGACCCAGCCGACTGCCTCCAGCCACTTGTAGACGTCGCTGTCGAGGAACGGGAGGTCGCCCCGGTACTCCCCGTCCGTGCGGCCGCCGGCCAGGGCGAGGTTGGTGAAGTTGCCCGCCTCGTGCAGTCGCTGCCAGCCCTCGGGGATGCTCACGTCCCGATTCACCCGGCGGCGCTCCGCCCACAGTCCGCCGGTGATGATGGCGGAGTCGGCCGGGCGCAGCACGAGACCGGCGTCGGTCCGCCCGCCCGGACGCACCGGTCCGGCTGCGGGTGCGTGGCGCTCAGGCATCCGGACCTCCGGTGATGATCTGGCCACCGCCCGCGCCGAGGGAGAGGTAGTCGTTGCCGGGGCCTCCGGTCAGGATGTCGCGACCGGCCGAGCCGGCCAGGTCGTCGTCGCCGAAGCCGCCGAAGAGGCGATCGGCACCCGGGCCACCGATGATCCGGTCGTTCCCGGCGCCGCCGCAGATCACGTCGTTGCCACCCAGACCCCGGATGCGGTCGTTCCCGGCACCGCCGACGATGACGTCGACGCCGCTCGTGCCGTCGATCCGGTCGTCCCCGTTCGTCCCGACGAGCGTCGGCGTGAGACCACCGCAACGTTCGGCCAGGTCGATCCCGACCAGCAGCGGGTCATGATCACTGGAGCGGAACGGGTTCGGGTCGTAGAGCGCCTCGTCGCCGCCGTACTCGTAGCCGAAGGACTCCACCGAGTTGATGTTCCAGTGCACCGCACCGGTGATCTTGGCCGACAACGACGCACTGCTCAGCGCGTGATCGAGCGACCCCGACAAGGCGCTGAACACGTAGCTGTAGCGGTCGGGATCGAAGCGCGAGCCGAGATCGGACAACCCGGCCGCCCGGAGCGCCTCCACCGGGTCCTCCTTGGTGTAGGCGTTGTAGTCACCGAGGGAGATCACGTCGGGGTCGCCGGCCCGGGCGACCAAGCTGTCGACGAAGCGCGCCAGCGAACGTGCCTGGCGCACCCGATCACCGTTCCACGCGCCCTGCCCGTCGCCGGTGTCGGCGTTGTCGCCGGTCGGCGCCGGGGTGCCGGCGCTCTTGGACTTGAAGTGGTTGGCGACCACGGTGAAGATCTCACCGTCCCGGGTGAAGGTCTGTGCCTGCGGCTCCCGGGCGTTCGCCCAGACCGTTTCGTCGACCAGTCCGACCGGATCACCGACGGTGGACACCGCGCCGCGCTGGTAGATGATCGCGTTGCGGATCACGTCCCGGTCCACGCCGTAGAGCTCGTCGGGCAGCGGCACGTACGCCCACCTGGCGGACCCCGCGGCCCGGTTGAGTCGCTGGACCAGGTCGGCCAGTGCCGTGTCGGCGTTGCCGGGTGTGTAGCCGGTCGAGTCGGTGTCCTCGATCTCCATCAGCGTGACCACGTCGCCGTCCAGTCGGTTGATCGCCGTGACGATCTTGGCCGCCTGCTGGCCGAACTCGCTCTCGGTGGTGGCACCGCGGGCGTTGGTGCCGGTCCGGGTGAGGAAGTAGTTGAGCACGTTGAACGCGCCGACCGTGAGGTCACCACCGACCGGGTCCGGTGCGGCGGGCCGGGTGTTCTGCGGCTCGAACACGCCGTCGGCCGTCCCGTCGGCGGGCTGCAGCCGGAAGGCGTTGAACCCGTAGCCCAGCACCAGCGGCTCGGTGAACTCGAGCTCGTCGCCGACCCGGACCGGGGTGCTCGGCGACAGGTAGGGGCGGGTCGTGACACTCACCCGCGCCGAGAGGCCGTCGTCGAGGATGATGCTGCGCCGGCCGTTCTCGGCGGCGATCGCCTGTGCCGCGGCCCCCGGGCGGGCCAGCTCGGTGGGCTGCACGAGCAGACCGCCCGAGGAGAGAGTGAGTTCACCGAAGCTGGTGAGGTTGAAGACCTCGCTCACCGTCAGCGGGTCCGCCGGCTCGACCAGCATCCCCTCCAGGGTTTCGCGGGCCGCGGCGTCGGCGGGCAGGTCGAGCGGCGCTGCTGCCGGCAGGTCGCCGGCGTCGCCGTCGGCACAGACCTCGACATCGGCCAGGGAGCTGATCTGGGTCTGACCGCCGAACTCCTGCGCGGCACCGGTGACGGCGACCGTGTCACCGAGATCGACCGGTACCGGGCTGAACACGAAGATCCCGTCGGAGGTGGCCGGGTCCTGGTCCCCGTCGGCGTCTTGGAGGTAGAAGCCGGAGAAACCGGGGGTGTCGCCGACCACCACACCGCGTACGGTGACCTGGTCGCCGGCCAGGGGAGTGGCGTCGCCGGACCCCTGCACCGCGCCGATGTCGTGAGTAGCAACGGTCTTGCACGGGTTGCCGCCGGTCGGCGGCGACTCCAGCGGTGGGTTGACCGCTCCCTGGGTGGCGGCTGCCGATGCGGACCACACGAGCCGGTCCGCGATCGGGTCGTAGCGGCGGGACAGCGACTGGGCGACCGGATCGGAGCCCGACTCCGCGACACCGATGTCGACGCTGACCTGTCCGGCGGCGGCTCCGGCCGTCGCGGTGAAAGTCCCCTCGTAGGACAAGAACTCGAGCACCTGGGTCCCGCGGACCAGGGCCAGTCCGTCCGGGGCGCCGTTCTGCAGTCCCGGTGCCGCCGCCACGGCGACGGCGGGGGCATCGGCCGGGGCCGTCACCGACGGGAGGCTCAGGGTCGCGTACCCGGCCCCGCCGCTGCCGTTGTACAGCTCGATCCGCAGTCCGTCGGAAGCGGTGCCGGCCGGGATCTGGACCTCGACGAACTCGTCGGTGTCCGTGCCGTCGTTGTCGTAGTGGATCTCCGAGACGAACGGGGTGGTCGGTGGAGCCGCGCCGGCCGGCACCGGCCCGCCGGCGACCGCGATCGTCGCGGCGAGTGCCGCCACGCCGAGGACCGTCCAGCGACGACGCGGAAACCAGGGAAGGGACAGCGGTGCGGGCACGAAGGCTCCTCTCGCGGACGACCCAGGGGGAGGGGCCGGCGCAGGGTGGGGCTTGCCAGTCAACCTCCGAAGGCGATCAGCTGTCCAGCCGTACGTCGAGGCGATGAGTTACGGTCCTCTTCGCAGTCCAACGAGTACTCGATGAACGAACCGCACGACATCAGCCAAGGAGTGGGCATGACCACCGGATCAGCTGCGACCGCGACTCCCGACCAGACCGGCTACGCCGACGTCAACGGGCTGCACCTCTATCACGAACGCTACGGCGATCACCCCGAGCACCCGCCGCTGGTGCTGCTGCACGGCGGGATGCTGACGATCGACCTCAATTTCGCCACGTTGATCCCGACTTTGGCGCAGACGCACACCGTGATCGGGGTCGAGCAGCAGGGCCACGGTCGCACGGCCAACACCGACCGGCCGATCACCTACCCCAACCTCGCCGCCGACGTGGTCGCCCTGCTGGACCAGCTGGGGATCGAGCGGGCCACCGTCCTCGGTCACAGCATGGGTAGCGGTGCCGTGCTCGAGCTGTTGGTCAGCCACCGCGATCGGCTGACGGCCGGGATACCGATCTCGGGCAGCGTCCGGCTCGACGGCCTGCACCCCGATCTGAGTGATCCGTCGAAGTTCGCGACGTCGCCGATCATGCCGACGGCGCAGGACTTCAACGACTTCAAGAGCGCCTACGAGCGGCTCTCGCCGCACCCGGAACAGTTCGACGCGTTCCTCGCCTCGATGGGCGCGATGGACAGCGACTTCGCCGGCTGGAGCGACGAGCAGCTGGCCCAGATCGACTGCCCGGTGCTGATCATGCAGGGCGACCGGGACTTCACCCGGAACGACCACGCCGCGTTCATGCAGGAGAAGATCCCTGGTTCCGCACTGGCGATCCTGCCCGACACGACGCACATGCAGGTGACGCGTCGGGCTGATCTGGTGCTGCCGATCCTGGCGCGGTTCTTCGCCGACCACGGCATCTGAGGGCGGGTGGGCCGCGTCCTTGCGCCGATCGAGATCCGGTGATCAGGCGCGGGGTCGCACCTCGACGGGCGAGTCGATCAGCACCCGGAGGATCTGCTGCTCGCGGCGGACCGGTTGCCGGGCGAAGAACAACAGGTCGAGCGGATACCACAGGCCCACCCAGGCGATCACCAGGAAGACGCCGTTGCCGAGCAGGTTCTGCCAGAAGCTGTCGACCTCGGGTTCGAGGAAACCGGCGGACAGCAGCAGACCGACGATGAACAGGATCGAACCGCTGCCGAGGGACCGCAGCCCCTGCCGCCACAGCACCTGCGCCTCCCGTTCGGCTGAGGCCAGTCGGGCCCGGCAGTAGCGCACGATGGTGCCCTGCAGCTGATCGGCCGTCTCGCTGCTGATCTGGTCGGCCGGCAGCGTGACCACGATCTGGGCCCGCCGACCCACCCGCGATCGGCCGAGCAGGTTCTCGACGAGCTCGACCACACCCGGCACGATCCGGGCCTCGCCGTGCAACAGCCCGGCCGCGTCGGCGGTGACCATGTCCTCGGGCTTGGTCAGGTCGATGACCAGGTCCTCGTCGGCCGCGCTCACTCGGCCCAGCGCCGATCGTGGGTGAAGGTCACCGCGACCGAGCGGTCGTACCCGAGCTCGGCCAGCCGATCCGACAGTTCGGCTCGCACCCGGTCGCAGTCGGCGATGCTCTGGACGGGGGATTCCGGACCGACCACGAAGTCGATCTCGATGTCCATCCGCCCTCCCACCTTGGCCGCCCGCAGGAACGACTCGCGAAACCCGTGGCGTCGCTCGACCTCGTCCACCCGGGTCTGCAGCTCCGCCATGATCTCCGCTGCCGGCGCCATCGACAAGATCTCCCGCATCCCGGCGACGATCAACTTGGCCGGTACCCACAAGAAGATCACCGAGAACAGCACGACCATACCGGGATCGATGTAGGCCGCCAGGTCCGATCGTCCGGAGGCGACCAGGACGAGCGCGACGAGGAAGCCGATCAGCACGCCGGCCGAGAGCAGGGTGTCGCCCAACCACTCCGCCGCCTCGGCGCGCACCAGGTCCGACGGGGGATCGCCGGGACGGTCCGCCCGGCTGGCGCGGCGGAGCACCAGACCGACGGCCAGACCCGCTCCGGTGGAGATCACCGCGTACACCACCGCCGAGGCGGCGGACACCTCGCGACCGCCGCCGACGATGTCGATCACCCCGCCGATCGCCGCGTAGATGCACAAGGCGCCGAGCGTGGCGGCCTTGACCACCACCACCAGCGGCTCCGCCACGTCGCGTCCCCAGGGGAAGCGCTGGTCGGCGCCGCGGCTGGTGAAGCGCAGCGCCAGCACGGCGAGCACCGACAGCCCGATGCTGACGAAGGAGTACAGACCGTCGAAGACGATCATGCTCGAGCCGATCCAGATGCCCCAGACCGTTGACAGCACGGCGAAGCCGGCGGAGACCCAGATCGAGATCATGATCAGCCGCTGGTCGCGGATCGAGCCGTCGGTCATGGTCGGAGCTCCCATGCGCTCAGGAGGCCGCCGGCCACGAGGTCATCGCCACCAGGTCACTGTTGCACACCGGCCGGCGGATCAACCGATGTCGACCAGCAGCGCCCGGTGGTCCGACAACGACAGCTGCGGTGCCTCGGACCCGCGGACCCCTCCGAGCTCGCCGCGCAACAGGATGTGGTCGAGCTGCAGCCGCGGTGCCCGGACCGGGAACGTCCGGTGCGTGGCGAGGGACCGGAAGCCGGTCAGCCGGGCCGGCACGGGTGCCGGCATGTTCAGGTCACCCATGATCACGGCCGGTCCGGGGTACCGGGACATCATCCGGGTGATCCGACGCAGCTGGACCACGTTCCAGGCCGGCAAGAAGGACAGGTGCGTGTTGACGACGGCCAACGGCCCGCGCGGCGCATCCAGCTCGGCGACCAGCGCGACCCGGGGTTCCTCGCCCACCGACATCGACCGCCTGGCCACCGGCACGGGCACCGGGAAGTGGGGACCGACCCCGGGCAACCGGAGCAGGTCCCACCCCAGCACCGGTAGCCGGGACAGCAGCGAGACGCCGTACAGCGGATGGCCGGGGATCGGCTCACCGGTGATCGCCACCCAGCGGGCGCCGGGCGTTCCGTCCAGGGCGGGCGCGAAGCGGTAGGCGGTGGCGCCCATCGCCTCGGCGGCGATCTGGGTGAGATCGAGCCCGTGCGAACGGGGTTGGAAGGCGTCCACCTCCTGCAGTCCCAGCACGTCGGGGTCGAGGCGGCGGACGGCGGCGACGAGCCGGTCCGGGTCGGTCCGGTTGTCCTCCAGTGAACGCCCGCTCAGGATGTTGAACGTGGCCAGGCGCATCGTCGGGGCCCGGTTCCGCCGCGTGGCCGCGGCCGAGGTCCGCTCGGCGGGCGTCACATCAGGGCCGAGGTCAGACGCATCAGGTTGTCGAGGGCCTGCTCTCGGCGGGGCCGCTGCAACCACGAGTCGAGGGTGAGGAGCCGGCTCGCGGCCCGGTACTCGTCTTCGACCTGGCGCATCTCGTCCACGAACCCGCGACCGTGGACCAGCACCATCACCTCCATGTGCAGACTGAGGGAGCGGATGTCGAGGTTGCTGGAGCCGATGATCGCCACGTCGTCGTCGATGCTCAGGTGCTTGGCGTGCAGCACCGTCGGTGCCGCGTAGAGGTAGATCTTCACACCCGCCCGGAGCAGCTCCTCGTAGTAGGACCGCTGGGCGTGGAACACCATGAACTGGTCACTGATCTCGGAGACGAAGAGCTCCACGTCCAGACCACGGTTGCCCGCGGTGACCATCGCCATCTGGATCGACTCGTCGGGGACGAAGTAGGGGCTGGTGACGCTGATCCGGTGGCGGGCGTTCTGGATGACGGCGGCGAACATCTTGAGGTTGTTGTCGTTCTCGAAGCTGGGTCCGCTGGGCACCACCTGCGCGTCGAGCTGCCCGGGCTCCTGGTTCAGCACCACGGGTGCGTGGTGCAGATGCAGCAGATCCTGGGTCTCGGAGTACCAGTCGGTGATGAAGACGGCGTCCAGCTCCCGGACGATCGGTCCTTCGAAGCGGGCCATCAGCTCGTGCCAGTGCAGGCCCCGCTTGATGTTGGCCTTCTTGTGGTAGTGGTCCTTGATCAGGTTCTGCGAGCCGGCGTAGCCGATCGCCCCGTCGACGACGACGAGCTTGCGGTGGTTGCGCATGTCCGGACGACGCCAGTGCCCCTTGAACGGTTGCAGCGGGAGCATCGGCATGTACTGGGCGCCCATCTCCTTCAGGATGCGGAGCGTCTTCTTGCGATTCGGGTAGGAGAACTGCGCCAGGTGGTCCGAGAGCACCCGGACCGTGATCCCGCGGGCGCAGGCTCGAGCCAAGGCGTCGAAGAACGGCTTGGTCTCCTCGTCCCAGACCAGGATGAAGAACTCGACGTGCACGTACTCCTTCGCCGCGTCGATCTCGGCGGCCATGGCCTCGATCGAGGCGGTGTAGTCCCCGAGCAGTCGGGCGGTGTTGCCGCCGACCATGGGCAACGCGCCGAGGTTGCGGTTCAGGGTGGCGATGGAGGGCAGCCAGTCGGGCCACGGTTCGGCGCTGCTGAGCTGGTTCAGACTTCCCCGGGTCCGCTGCATGATGGCTTCGGTCACCTGACGCTGCTCGTCTCGCCGGTGCTTGGGCAACCGACCGTTGCCGACCAGCAGGAAGAACAGCACTCCGACCACGGGGATGAAGACGACCGCCATCACCCAGGCGATCGCCGAGGACGGCTTCCGGTTGGCCGAGACCACCGTGGCCGCCAGCACGATGATCGCGAGGTAGATCGCGAGGACCACGAAGGCGGTCCAGTCGACGTCGAGGGTCATCGTGGGTCAGTCTGACAGCGCGACGTCGTTTGGGGCTACATTGACCAAGCGTCGAAGCCGCCGCAACCGACGAAGGCGACCTGGCACGAGGGGAGGGGGGCGTCGTGACGATCCTGCCTCCGGCCGGCACGGGGCTGCCGCGCGCCCTCGTCATCCTGATCGGGGGAGCCGCCGCGGTCGTCGTGGCCTTCGGGCTGCGGGAGCTCGGCTGGCTGGTCGGCCCGGCCTTTCTGGCGCTGGTGATCGTGCTGCTGGTGCACCCGCTGCACAGCTGGCTACGCAGCCACGGGGTGCCGGCCGTCCTCGCCCTGCTGGGCCTGCTCATCGCCATCTTCGGCGTCGTGCTCGGGGTGTCGTCGGTGATCGCGTTCTCGGTGATCCGGCTGGCCGCGATCCTCCCCGACTACGCGGGCACGGCCACCGTGCTGATCAACGATGCCGCCGCTCAGCTGCAGCGCTGGGGGATCGACCAGGACTACATCCAGGGGTTCCTGAGCAACATCGACATCGAGCGGGTCGCCGGTTGGTTGACCACGTTGTCCAACTCCATCTTGAACTTCGCCGGCTACGTGGTGTTCTTGTTGACCCTGCTGCTCTTCATGGGGATCGACGCCACCAGTGCCACCTCGCGCCTGAACGTGCTCGCGGCGAGTCGCCCGGACCTGGCGAAGGCGCTGCGCGACTTCGCGGCCCGGACCCGCAAGTTCCTCGGGGTCACCACCTTGTTCGGTCTGATCATCGGTGCGGTCGACACCATCGTGTTGATGGCCCTCGGCATCCCCTTCGCGCCGCTGTGGGGGCTGCTCGCCGTGGTCTGCACCTACATCCCGTACGTCGGGTTCGCCATCGCCCTGCTGCCGCCCGCCCTGCTGGCCCTGCTCGGCTTCGACTGGCAGCTGATGGTGGTCGTGATCATCGTCTACGTCGTGGTGAACTCGTTGTTCCCGTCCCTGGTGCCGCCGTACTTCGTCGGCGACGCGGTCGGCCTGTCGGTGCCCTTCACCCTGCTGGCCGTCGTGTTCTGGTCCTGGGTGCTGGGGCCGATCGGATCGGTGCTCGGGCTGCCCATGACCCTGTTGGTCAAAGCGGTGCTGGTGGATGCCGATCCGCGCGCGGCCTGGGCGCGGTCATTCCTCGACTCCTCCAGCGCACCGAAAGCTCCGCGGGGCAGGCGAGCCCGGCGACACCGGATCGCCGGTGCCGGCGACGACCCCGCGAGCTGATCGCGGACCCGGTCAGGCCCGGAACGGTCGGTGCCGGAAGCTGACCTTGACCACCCCGTGGTCGCCGGTGCCGGTCGCCCGGTGATCGGCTGCGTCGAGGTGGTCGTTGTTGATCACGAGTCCGTCGAAGAGCCACAGCCGGCGACGGCTGTTGTCGTAGAACTGCTCACTGACCAGCACGTGGTCGAGGGACTCGCGGAGGTCCTCGTGGACGTGGGTGTAGTACACGTCCCGGGTGTCGCGGTACTCCTGCAACGTCTGTGCGGTGTAGAGGCCGATGTCGGCCCCGCCCGTCGACTCCCCGACGAGGTACCGCGGCTGGTCGGTCACGATGGCCACGGTGTTGCTGTGCTGGCCGTCGTTGAGGTCGCCGAGCACGAGCACCGGAGTCGTGGTGCCCTTCATCACCCCGGTCAGCAGCACCCGCAGCGCGGTCGCCTCGGCGGTCCGCCGGATCGTGGAGAGTGCGGCGCCGATCGCGGTGGTGTGCGGCCGGTACAGCTCGGGTGCCTCCTCGAACCAGTCCTCGTCGTCGATCCGGGTGGGCAACTTGGACTTCAGGTGCGCGACGAACACCTCGGTCGCCGGCCCGTCGTCACGCAGCCCCACCGCGAAGTGGAGCACCGGGCGGGAGAAGCCGGGGATCGTCACCGAGATGGCCGGCGCCTGGGGATCGGCGGCACTGCTCTCCAGGTGCATGCCGTCGGGAAAGCGGTCGATCCAGTTGGGGACTCCGGCCACCAGGCCTGTGCGCACCAGGGCGGCGCAGACGATCCGGTCGCCGTTGGCGGGTGTCGCCAGCAGGTCGTAGCGGCCTTCGAGGTCGCGCCGCTCCAACACGGCGGCCATCGCCTCGGCGTGCCACAGCTCCTGCAGACCGACGATGTCGGCGTCGAGGGAAGCGAGCTGGCGGCCGATCCACGACACCTTGCGGTCGAACTCCTCGCGCGTCCAGGGTCTCTGGCCCGGGTTCATCGAGCGCCCCGGCAGCTGCAGGTTGTAGAGATTGAACGTGGCAACGCTGAATCGGTCGAGGTTCATGGCGCCTCCTGGCTGCAGCGGGTGTCCTCTTGGGATGAGCCGACCTGACGCGTCGAGATACGTCAACCTCCAGCCCTTGGTGCGCCTTCCGGGAAACAATGGACCATGGTCGTGCTGACTCGCGCCGAGTTGTCGGAGCGCTGGGAGCGGCAGACCCAGTGGCCGTTGATCATCTCGGCCCTCTTGTTCCTCTTCGCCTACGCCATCCCGATCATCTGGCCGGAATCGCCCCGCGAGCTCAAGCTGATCTGCAACTGGGTCGACTGGGCCACCTGGGCGTTGTTCGCCCTGGACTACTTCGTCCGGCTGCTGCTGGCGGCGGACCGTCGCCGGTACCTGGTCCGGCACTGGCTCGATCTGCTGATCGTGGCGCTGCCCCTGCTGCGGCCGTTGCGCCTGCTCCGGCTGCTGCCGCTGATCAGCGTGCTGAACCGACGGGCCACGAGCCTGCTGCGCGGCCGGGTCGCGATCTACGTCGCCGTCGGCTCGACCATGGTCGCCTTCGTGGCGGCGCTGGCGGTGCTCAGCGTGGAGCGGGGCAGACCGGAGGCGACGATCAAGAACCTCGGGGACTCGGTCTGGTGGGCGGCCGAGACCATGACGACGGTCGGGTACGGCGACGTCTATCCCGTGACGGCGTGGGGGCGGACGATCGCCGTCGGGCTGATGATCTGCGGCATCGGGCTGCTCGGCACGGTGACCGCCACGCTGGCCTCGTGGTTGGTCGAGAACGTCTCGGCCACCGAGGAGTCCGACACCACCCGGTTGCTGGCCCGGATCGATCAGCTCGAGGCCAAGATCGAGGCCCTGCACGCCGGCAGCGCCAACCCGACCGACCCGGGCCCTCAGGAAAGCAGCGGGGCGGGTCGAGCGCCCTGACGACCGACGGCGGCGGCCGACGGCTGAGGCAGCCGGCAGGCGCCGGCGGCTAAGTCCGGCGGGATCGCGACGGGTGTTCCTCGATGGCGCTCACGACGTACTCGAGCGCTGAGGTCTCGGCCGCGGCTCGGCAGGTGAGGCGGGCAGCGGGACGGTTCGAGGCGACCACCGTCGCCCGGATGTCGCCCCGGTCCGGCAGTACGAGATCGACGTCCCAGCGATGCAGGCGCGACGAGCTGACACCGGCGACGACGACGTCGTCGATCTGGTACGGACCCCACCGGCGCTGGACCTCGCCGACTGCGGCCTGGGCCGGCGGCGGATACCGGGTCAGCCCCCGCAGGTGCGCGACGGAGAGCTCGCCGGCGAAGTGCCGCTCGATCACGTCGACGGCGTCGTCGGTGTCGAGGTAGCCGTAGTAGACGCCGTCCGGCAGCACCACGACGTTCGGTGCGAAGCGGTCGCCGCCGACGTGGGTGCACTCCCAGGTCGCCTCGGGCCACCGACCGGCCAGCTCAGCCGCCACGGGCCGACCGCGGAGCGCGCAGCAGGTGTCGTGGACGCCGTGGGCGCAGACCAGCAGCAAGGGATCGCGACGCTGCGCGCTCGGTGGCTCACGCAGGGTCTCGACGGCGGCAAAAAGATCCTGGTCGGTGGTCCAGCGACCCCAGACCGATCCCGTGTCGGTGACCACGCCCCACGCCCGTGACGCCCCCTCGCGGAGCTGGCCGGCGCGACCCGGCCGGCGGACCAGCAGCACCCGGCCGCCGATCGATCGGACGGCCGTCGTCGCCGCCGCTCGCAGTTCGGGGGAGAACTCCGGGACGTCGAGCGCCTCGATCGGCCAGGGTCCCGGGTGCTCGATGAGCAGCCACCGCCTGATCACCGGGGCCGTGCCCAGCTGGGGATCCTGCCGTCGGCGAGCGGTGTCCCCGCAGCGCGGCAGCCGCGGCGCGGACGTCACGGGCGGACGACGACGCCCGCCACGAGGAGCCGCCGGGCCAGGTCGACGCCGAGGACGCGGACCTCGGCCCGACCGTCGCCGAGGAGTTCTCTGATCGCCGGCTCCTCCGCCGCCGGAATCGGGAGGTCGCCGGCGCGGCTGCGCAGGACCCAGTCGCCGGAGGGCTCCGGCTCCAGCCGGGCGACGAGATGGTCGCGGAGGCGGACCGTCTCGTCCGCCCCGATCTCGGCCGCGGCGCGCGCCTGCGCCAGCGGCCCGATCGGGGCCGCCCGCTGAGCCGCCCGGGCCGTGGTCAGCAGATCGGGCACCAACGCCTCGGCGTCGACCTGCTGCAGCGCGGTGATCAGTTGAGCCCGGACGAGGTCGAAGTCGCTCTTCCAGTCGTCGGTCTCCTCCAGGGCCACCGAGAGCGGCAGGGACGCGCGTACCTCGGCATCGGTGGCGGCGGTGGCCAGAGCACGTTGGAGCAACCGCTCCGCCAGGGCGTACCGGGTCCAGCTGTGGACGCCGATGGTGAGGTGACTGCTGACCCCGCCGAGGGCACGAGCCGCGTGCAGGAAGCCGCGGGGCAGGTAGAGGCAGTCGCCCGGCCGCAGCACCGTCGTGATCAGCGGCGGCTCCGTCGCGCGGGCCTCCACCGCCGCTCGGTGGTCGGTCCAGGGCTGATCCCGCAGGGGCGACGGCAGGACCGGGGCGTGGATCGTCCACTCCTTCTCGCCCGCCAGCTGCAGCACGAAGACGTCGTGGACGTCGTAGTGGTTGCTGAAACCCTGGTTCTGCGGCGGCGTGACGTACGCGTTCGCCTGCACCGGATGGCCCAGGTCGGCCGCGAGCTGCTGGCAGAACTCGAGGATCGGCGGCCACACCCGGTGCAGGGCCTGCAGCACCATGGTCGAACCGTCGGCGAACAGCCGGACGAGCTTCTCGTCGCTGACCTGGTCGTCGATCGTCGCCCCGACGCCACCGGGTGCGGTGAAGGACCGGTTCCCGAGAGTCGAGCCGTTCTTGGCGACCCGCAGGAACGGGGTCCGCAGGCCACGCCTGGTCAACAGCTCGTCGACAGCGGCCTCGTCGAGCAGGTCACTGAAGTCGCGGGGCAGCTCGGCGGCCGCGGTGAGCAGCGCCTGCCGCCCCCAGTACTGCTCCGCGAACTCGTCCCCGGTCACCGAGATGAGACGTGACAAGGCGAGGGGCCCGGCCGCAGGGCCGGGCCCCAGGCCCTCGTAGTTGTCCAGCGCGCTCAACGCGGGGACGGCTCAGGCTCCGGAATCGGCGCCACCGTCGGCGCCACCGTCAGCACCGCCGTCGGCACCGCCGTCCTGGACGCCGGCCACGCCTTCGGCGCCACCGTCGGCCGGGCCGTGCGCACCGCTGTCGGCGCCACCGTCGGCGCCACCGTCGGCGCCACCGTCGTGGACACCGGGAACTCCGCTGGCGCCACCGTCAGCGGGACCCTCGGCCGCGCCGTCCGCGCCGCCGTCGTGCGCGCCCTCGGCGCCGCTCGCCCCGCCGTCGGCCGGGCCGTGTGTCGACTCGCTCATCGATCCTCCTCTGGATTGGGCCGAGCCGCGTGGGCTCGCTGCCGGAACTGTGTTGCTCGGAATCAGTCCTACTTTGTCACGGTGCGGTCGGCCGCCTGCTCGGGGGTCGAGCGCCCGGTGCGGCGGGCCGCCGCGGCCCCGGTGCTTCGGTGACCTGGAACCGTCAGTGCCGCCGTTTACGATCGAACCATCATGTGGGGGAACGTGCCCGGCCAGCCGGGTGGCGGGCTGTACGCCAATCTGCTGAGCAACGACGCGATCATCGCCATGGTCGGTCACGAGGCGTTCGCCCGCGGCATGGTCTACGCCCGCAACGGTCAGCTCACCGACGTGCAGCTCGATCCGGCGTCGATGGTGGTTTCCGGCCGGGTCCAGGGGAGCTACCGGGACGGCTACGACACCACCGTGCAGCTGGTCGGCGGCGAACACGGTTGGACCGGACACCGCGGCACCTGCAGCTGTCCGGTGCGTACCGACTGCAAGCACGCCGCCGCGTTGTTGATCGTCGCCCGATCCCGGTTGCAGTCCGGCGCCCTCGACGAGCGTCCCGGCTGGGAGGTGGCGCTCGAGCGGGTCGTCCGCGAGCCCGAGCCGGCGGTCGACACCGCCCTCATCCCGCTGGGTCTTGAGTTCGGGGTCGAACGGTTGCCGACCTACCACGGACGGCGGGGCAAGACGACGCTGCGGATCCGGCCGGTGCGCTGGGGGTCGCGTGGCAGCTGGCTGCGCACCGGCATCTCCTGGGACGAGCTGGACTATCCCTCCCGTCGCCATCCCGGCGGGCAGCGGGACCTGCTGCTGCAGCTGCGGACCGCCGCCGGCGCATCGGCCCGGTTCGGGCTGCCCCGCAGTCCGTGGCTGCCGCTCGCCGAGGTCGCGGCCGGGTTCTGGACGTTGCTCTCCGAAGCGGAGCGGGTCGGTCTGGCGCTGCTGACCGAGGGGACCGGCCAGCCTCCGCTGCTCACCCGCAACGCGCCCTCGATGGTGTTCGACGCGCGCCGGATCTCGACGGACCTGGTGTTGGAACCGCGGATCCTGCTGGACGGGGAGCCGCTGGCCGCGGACCGCTACGGCCTGCTCGGCGATCCCGTGCATGGCCTCTACCTGCTCGATCCGACCGGCCCCGGCAGCGCGGGCGTCGGCCTGACGCTGGCCCAGCTGTCGGAGCCGCTGACCCGGGAGCAGCGCCGACTGCTGGCCGACGCGGCGCCGATCCAGATCCCGGCCACGGACGAGGCTCGATTCCTCGCCGACTTCCTGCCCGCCGTGCGGCGTCGGGCTGCGGTGGTCAGCAGCGACGAGTCGGTGCGACTCCCGGCCGTCGCCAGGCCGCAGCTGGCCCTGGCCGTCACCTTCCGAGCCGAGCATCGGGTCCGGCTGGACTGGTCGGTGCGCTACGCCCAGGGCGGCGTCGAGCACGTCTTCGCCCTGGACGAGCCGGTCGTCTCCATGTCGCTGCGGGACCCGGCCGCGGAGACGGCTCTGCTCCAACGGCTGCCGCTGCCCTACGACGAGGTGCCGGTGCTCGGTACCGGCACGGCGCCGGCGGCCCACGTGCTGCTCGCCGCGGGCGACGCGGCCGTGTTCGTCGATCGGGTGCTGCCGCAGCTCGAGGCCGCCGGCGTGCTGCTCAGCATCCGCGGCGAGCCGATCGCGTACCGCCGACCGGATGCCGAGCCGGTGGTCGAGGTGTCGGCGACCCCGACCGGCAACGCCGACTGGTTCGATCTCGCCATCCGGGTGCGGCTGGACGGGGAGGTGGTCCCGTTCGAGGACCTGTTCATCGCCTTGAACCAGCACGACGACTTCCTGATCACCGAGACCGGGGTGTACGTGGAGCTCGAGCGGCCCGCGTTCGACCGGCTGCGGCAGCTGATCGACGAGGCGCGTCAGCTGGAGGACCGGGACCGGCACGGGACCGACGACGACCGGTTCGGGGTTCGGATCAACCGGACGCAGGTCGGGCTGTGGGAGGAGCTCGTCGATCTCGGGGTGGTGCTCAGCCAGTCGGATCGCTGGCTCAGCTCGGTCCGCGGACTGCTGGATGATCACGAACAGCAGCCCAGCGATCCGCCTGCGACCCTGAAAGCGGACCTGCGGCCGTATCAGGAGGCCGGGTTCGCCTGGCTGACCGCCCTGTGGCGACACGAGCTCGGTGGCGTGCTCGCCGACGACATGGGTCTGGGGAAGACGATCCAGACCCTGGCGCTGATCTGCCGGGCGCGCTCGGAACGACCGGACGCACCCCCCTTCCTGGTCGTCGCGCCGACCAGCGTGGTGTCGAACTGGGTGGCGGAGCTCGCTCGGTTCTCCCCGTCGCTGCGGGTGGCGACCGTCGAAGGCGGTCGAGGCCGCCGCGACCGGACGCTGGCCGACCGGGTGGCCGGAGCCGACGTGGTGATCACCTCGTACGCCTTGCTCCGGCTGGACGTCGACGCCTTCGCCGAGCAGCCCTGGGCGGGAATGATCTTGGACGAGGCCCAGTTCGTGAAGAACCGGCGCGGCCGGACGTATGCGGCGGCGCGCCGGATCGACACCGGCTTCAAGATCGCGGTCACCGGCACGCCGGTGGAGAACAACCTGATGGACCTGTGGGCGTTGTTCTCGTTGGTCGCGCCCGGACTCTTCCCGCACGCCGATCGCTTCGCGGAGTACTACCGGCGACCGATCGAGCGGGACTCCGACCCGATCCGGTTGGCCCAGCTACGACGCCGGATCGCGCCGTTCCTGCTCCGTCGTACCAAGGAGGCGGTCGAGTCCGAGCTGCCGGCCAAGCAGGAACAGGTCGTCGAGGTGGTGCTCCAGCCGAGGCACCAGCGGATCTATCAGACCCAGCTGCAACGCGAACGGCAGAAGGTGCTGGGGCTGATCGACGACCTCGACGGCAACCGCTTCACGATCCTGCGATCGCTGACCCTGCTGCGGCAACTGAGTCTCGACCCGGTCCTGGTCGATCCGCAGCACGCCGGAGCACCGGCGAGCAAGATCGACGTCCTCGTCGGCATGCTCGGCGAGTTGATCACCGAGGGTCACTCGGCGCTGGTCTTCAGCCAGTTCACGGGCTTCCTCGACCGGGTCGGCGAGCGACTCACCTCCGAAGGCATCCGATTCGTCCGGCTGGACGGTCGGACCAGGGACCGCGCAGGGGTGATCGAGCGGTTCCGCTCCGGCGAGGTCGCGGTGTTCTTGATCAGCCTCAAGGCGGGCGGCTTCGGGTTGAACCTCACCGAAGCGGACTACTGCTTCGTCCTCGACCCCTGGTGGAACCCTGCCGCCGAAGAGCAGGCCGTCGACCGGGCGCACCGGATCGGCCAGCAACGGCCGGTGATGGTCTACCGGCTCGTGGCGCGGGACACGATCGAGGAGAAGGTGATGGAGCTGAAGGCCCGCAAGCAGCGGCTGGTCAAGGCGGTGCTGTCCGACGACGCGCTCGGAACCAACGAAATCGAAGCCGACGACATCCGAGAACTACTCGAACTGCCGTCCTCGCCTCAGTCGGGTCCGGAATCCGTGTCCTCTTTTTGACATGGCCAATTGCTGACAATGGGCCTTCGGGGCCTCGACACGACCGCCGGAGAGTGATTGATTTCTGCCCATACCGGTGTTGGAGCAGGAGAAGACGCCGGGGCACGACAGGGTCGCACAACATCTGCTCTGCGTCGATCTCTCTTAAGGGGGAGAGGGTTCGGCGGCGACCTCGGGGTACCGCGCCAGTGAAGGTGAGGAAGGCTCACGCTCCTCACACTCACTGGCTCTGTACTTTTCTGGACCGATCTGTCTGCTCGCGCTCGCTGCGCGCCGTAACGCCCCTGACTTCCTCCCTCGCTCGCAGACGAAAAGCGTGTCTGCTCCCTCGGTCGTCCAGTCACGGGCGGGCGCTTCGCTTACCGACGCTCGCAGACGTGCCCCCTCACTCACGCGGTCGACACGTCTCCGCCCACCCTGTCGGAGGGTAGGAAACGCGCCCCGTAAAGCGTTTCAGGGGCGCGTTTCCTACTTCTCGGTGAGAGGACTACCAGGCGTAGTCCTCCGGCGCGGTCTTCTTGCCCGGGAAGATCTCGTCCAGCCGATCGAGCGTCGACTGGTCCAGCTCGACGTCGACGGCGCGTACGGCGTCGTCCAGCTGGCTGCCGAGCCGCGGACCGATGATCGGGGCGGTCACCGCCGGCTGGTGCAGCAGCCAGGCCAACGCGAGGTCGCCGGGAACGACCCCGAGATCGGCGGCCAGCTTCTCGTACGCCTCGATCTGGTCGCGGTGGGCGGCGAGGGTGTCGGCCGCCCGGCCCTCGCGGCGGCGCACGCCCTCGGCTTCCTTCTGCAGCACCCCGCCGAGCAGTCCGCCCTGCAGCGGCGACCAGGGGATGATGCCGATGCCGTAGTGCTCCGCGGCCGGGATGACCTCGAGCTCGATGTCGCGGACCAGCAGGTTGTACAGCGACTGCTCACTGACCAAGCCGAGCAACCGGCGTCGGTCGGCGGCCTCCTGAGCCTGCGCGAGGTGCCAGCCGGCGAAGTTGCTGCTGCCGGTGTAGAGCAGCTTGCCCTGCTGGACGGCGACCTCGATGCCCTGCCAGACCTCGTCCCACGGGGTGTCCCGGTCGATGTGGTGGAACTGGTACAGGTCGATGTAGTCGGTCTGCAGTCGACGCAGACTCGCATCGAGAGCCCGCCGGATGTTGAGCGCCGACAGCCGGCCCGAGTTGGGCCAGTCGTCCATGTCGCCGTACAACTTCGTCGCGAGCACCGTCTTCTCGCGGCGGCCGCCACCTTGGGCGAACCAGCGGCCGATGATCTCCTCCGTGTGGCCGCGATGATCGACCCCGCCGTACGCGTTGGCGGTGTCGAAGAAGTTGATGCCGTGCTCGTGGGCGGAATCCATGATCGTGTGCGCGTCGGCCTCGCTGGTCTGCGGACCGAAGTTCATCGTGCCCAGGCAGAGCCGAGAGACCTTGAGGCCGGTGCGTCCGAGATGGGTGAATTTCATAGCTCCACGATGTCACTCGAAGCGTTTCAGTCGGGCGTGGGGGCCGCACCGGAGAGGCTCACCCGATGGGCGGCCGCCAGTGCCAGGTAGTGCTCGGCGTTGGTGAGGATCCGCTGCACCTCGGTCTCGGTGAGCTCGCGGCGGACCTTTCCCGGCACCCCGGCCACGAGCGAGCGCGGCGGGATGACGGTGCCCTCCAGCACCACCGAGCCAGCGGCGATCAGTGATCCGGTGCCGATCCGCGCGCCGTTGAGCACGGTGGCGTTCATCCCGATCAGGCAGTCGTCCTCGACGGAGCAGCCGTGGACGACGGCGGCATGGCCGATGCTCACACCGGCGCCGATGAGGGTGGGGAACCCGTGGTCGGTGTGCACCACCGCGTTGTCCTGCAGGTTGCTGCGGGCCCCCAGCACCACGATGTCCATGTCCGCCCGGATCACGGCGCCGTAGAAGACGCTGGCCGCACTCTCCACCCGGGCCTGCCCGATGACCGTTGCCGTGGGAGCCAGCCAGGCGTCCTCCGCGATGACCGGGTCGAAGCCGTCGAAGCCGATGAGCATGCGCTCAGCGTACGAAGGGCGGTCCGGCTAGCCCGGGCCGGTCCGCCGGAGCGGGGTCACCGAGACCAGTTCCCGGTCAGCGGGTCCCCCATCGGCACGGCACCGGTCCTCGTCCGGCGGGTTTGCGAAGCGCGGCCCGCCCCGCGGGACGGCGTGCACCGTCGGCGCGCCGAAGCAGACGAAGGGCGCCGGATGCAGCGCCGAGGCCTCGCTGCTGCACGCGACGGCCAGGGCTTCGGCCGAGTCGGTGCCGCGGGCGAGCTCACGGTGATAGGTCGACATCACCACCGCAGCAGTCTCGTCGTTGACGTGCGCCACCCCGGCCACGACGCAGGGCACCCCCAGATGCAGCAGCACGCTGCCCAGACCGAGCGCCTCGCCACCCTCGCGTGGTGTCACCGCACCCAGATCACAGGCCGACAACACCACCTGGCCGGACGCGATCCGGGTCCGATCGAGCTCGTAGGCGAAGACCGGACCGCCGTGCAGCCGGATGGAGGAGAACATCGGGCTCTCCGACTGGTGGGTGCCGTGGGCGGCGACGTGCACGATCCCCGGCGTGCCGAGGGCGGCAGCCAGATCGGCCCCCGTCGCCGTGGGCAGGTCCGTCACCGTGCAGCCCGCGGGCTGGTCGGCCGAGACCTCCCGCCAGCGAGTGGTCACCGCGGCGATCTCGTCTGCACCTCGGCGCAGATCCGGGCCGGCCAGCGCGACGACCGGAGCCGCCACCGGGGCCGGCACGGACCGGCGCGCTCGCAACCAGGCCGAAGCCGACGGGGCCACCACCACCGCCCGGTCGCGCAACGCCGGAAGCATGTTCCACGGCACGGCGGCGAGGGTGGCGGTGGGCAGGATGACCGCTCGGTCGGCCGCGGTGCCACGGATCGCGGTTCCACCGGCCAACGGCACGGCCAGCACGGCGTCGATGGCGGCCAGGTCGCGATCCAGCGAGCGGCGGGCCGCCGCCGCCACCGCAGCCGGCACTCGAGCGAGCGCCAGCAGGTCCAGATCGGCCCGGACGCGCTGCACCAGCCCGAGCAGCGGCCGGAGCGGTCCCAGCGGGAACAACCGCAGCCGGTCCCCGGCGACGGCCACCGCATGCAGCTCGCCGTCGGACTCCAGGTAGCAGACCATGGTCGACGCCGCTTCGGCGACGCTTTCGCGGAGCTCGGAGATCGAGGGCGGCCGAGCCGAACGCCGGCTGCCCTCGACTCGCCAGGCGTGGGTCCGCAGCTGGCGCTGGAGCTCTCCCACCCGGCGGCGCAGGCGGTGCCGCTCCCCGGCGTCGGCCTCGGTCCGGTCGGCGTCGGCTTCCAGCCGTTGCAGGCGATCGACCGACAGCCGCAGGTCGGCCAACGACGCGGCGGCGACCTCGTCAGCGGGTGGCATCACCGGCTGGAGCCGGCGGGAGGCTGCTCTCGATCGCTCGGTCGCGGCCAGCACCTGGGCGGGGCGACCCCCGGCCAGTGCCACCCGTACGTCCAGCTCGGCCAGCCGCACGCCGTGGATGGCACTGGCGGCCTGCAACTCGATGCTGCCGAACTGCGCCCGGTAGCCGGCGAGATCGGTCAGACCGGTGACCAGCTGACGCCGGGCGGCCCGAACGTGCCCGGCGGCGAGATCCAAGCGGGCCCGGACGTAGCGGGTCTGCAGCCGGCTGTCGATCGGGTCCTCCGGTCGCACCGGCCCGGCCTGCCGGGCCAGTGCGGCCGCCGCCGCGAGGTCCTGACGCCGCTCGGCCAGCTCGGCGGCCAGCAGCAGGGCGGTCCGAGCCGACCGCGGGAAGCCTGCCGCAGCGAACTCCGACGCCAACCGGCGGGCCGGCGGCAGCAGCCGGGCCGGCGGTCGATCGCTGCGCAGGTCGGCCTGGAGCAGCACGAGCTCGGCGTTGCGACGCCAGCGCGCGTTGCCGTGTCGCCGGAACCGGTCCCGGGACCGGGTGGCCAGCCGGCGCGCCGATCCGCTGGCGCCCGACAACAGGGCGATCTCGCTGCGCGTGAGCTCGACCTCGCCGACGTCTTGCCAGTTGCGATCGCGGGCCAGCAGCGTCGCGGCCTCCGCGAGGGTCTCGTCGGCCTCGGCCCGCAGTCCCGCGGCGAGCAGCACCCGGGCGCGGTCCAGCAAGGCGATACCCGCCTGGGTCTCGACCCCGGACTCGCGGTCGAGAGCGATGCCGGCGTCGATGGTGCGGAGGGCGAGGGGGAGATCGCCCACCACGAACTCCAGGCAGCCCAGATTGTGCAGCGAGATCCGTCGCTCCTGGATCAGCCCGAGGCGACCGGCGAGCTCGGCGCTCCGGGACAGGTCGCTGCGCGCCTCTCGGAGCCGGCCGCTCTCGAGCGACAGAGCACCCCGGTTCAGCAGGACCCGCCACTTGTCGATCCCGGCGTCGTCCGGGATCCGCCGGACGGCGTCGTCGAGGTCGATCCGGGCTTCGGACAGTCGCCCGCCGCGGAAGTAGATGAGTCCCCGCTGGCTGACCAAGAAGGCGGCGAACCGGTCGTCGCGTACGGTGCCGGCCCAGCGCAGCGCCCGGTCCATCAGCTCCAGTCCGGGCTCCAGCCCGGTGGTCTCGACGGTCGACTTCGCCAGCGTGGCCAGCAGGCGGGCCACCATCTTGTCCCGACCGGGGTGCTGATCCGAGGCGTCCGGTTCGCTGTCGGCGCGCACCGAGAGCCGACGCAGGCCACGTCCGACGAGCCGGGACCCCCGAGCGGGGTGGCCGGCCAGGTTCTCCGCGACCGCGCGTCGGTGCAGCTCCTCGGCGGGCGCCAGGTCGACGGGAAGTCGATCGGCGACCTGGTCGGAGCCGGTCACGACCCGGGTGCCTGCGACAGGCTCTCCAGGGCGCTCTTCCGGGCGGCGGCGGGATCTCCGAGGTCCTCCGGGTCGGCGCCGTCGGCGCGCAGGTCGAGCAACGCCTGCAGGTACCGTCCCGCCACTGCCGGCGCGGCGAACGACGTGCCCGACCAGGTCGCGAAACCACTGCCGAAGTCGTCGGGGTCGACGGTCTCGCGCGGCTGCTGCCCGCCGCGCGCCGTCGGTTCCAGCGAGCCGTCGAACGTGACGGGCTGGGTGCTGAACACCTGAGCCCCCAGCGCGTATCCGCTCACCCAGTCCGCGGCGTTGCTGAACATGGCCACGGTGCCGTTCGGGTTCCGGGCTCCGACGCTGACCAGCGGCAGCACGGCGCTGAACGCGGCGGGGTACATCGGTCGGCTGGTGGCGTCGTTGCCCGCGGAGGCGAACAGCGCCACACCGTGCTCGGCGAGCAGAGTGAGGGGACCGAGCAGGGAGGCATCGGTGGCCTCGTCGCCGGGTTGCTCGTGGTAGTAGCCGAACGACATCGACATCGCATCGAGTGGACGCGTGCCGTCGACGTGTTCGAGCAGTCGGGCCACGATCGCGTCGATCATCGTGCTCTCGTCGACGTAGCCGTCGGCGCCCATCACCCGGACCATCAGCAGATCGGCATCGGGACAGATCTGGCGGACCACGCCGGCGATGAAGGTGCCGTGCCCGGAGTAGTCGTCGAGGCCGCCCTCGAGTCGGTTGTGCACCACGCCGCTGGACTCCGGCTCGGAGTCGCGCGGGTTGGGCTCGACGCTCACCCCGTCCGCCAGCCACGGATGGGCACCCACGCCGGTGTCGAGGATCGCGATCTGCGGTCGGCGCGAGGTCATCGCCGCATCGGCACGACGGACCGGGGCGGGCCCCCAGTAGCCCACCGGGGTGCGGCCGCCCAGCCCGGGGAGCACGTACTGATGGCGAACTCCGCCGCCGGCGGTCATGGTTCCCCCGGCGGTCATGGTCCCCCCGGCGGTCATGGTGCCGCCCGCCGTCATGGTGCCGCCGGCGGTCATGGTCTGGCCCGAGATGTTGGCGTACATCAGGTGATCGAGGCCGACGACGACCCGCCCGGGGAGGCCTGTAGTGGAGCTGCGGGCGCGGTACTCCTGGATCAGGGCCCACGCGTCCACCCGGCGTGCGGTGCCGGCGAGCGGCACCAGCTGGGCGGGCAGTACCCAGCGGGAGGTCAGGCGGTCGCCGAGGTCGAGCTTCTCCGCCCGCCCGTACAGCGCGGCGTTGTGTTGGTCGAAGCGCACCTCGAAACCGAGCTCGCGCGCGGTGGCCGCGAAGGCCGTGGCGGCCGCGCTGCCGGGGGTCGTGTTGAGCAACACCCGATCGGCGACGTAGAGCGTGCTGCCGAACTCGTCGTCGGCCACCCGTTCCGCCCGGCTCGGGTCGAGCAGTCGGGCCCGGTGGGCCACCCACGGCTCGTACATCCCGTCGTAGTCGATCCCGAAACGCGCTCCGGTCGGTCGATCACCATTCGGCGTCATGTGCTCAGGATCAGGCGTTGACCACTCTGATACAACACATCACGGGGAGTACGGCGGCCAGTGAGCGACCGGCGACCCGCAGTGAGGAGCGAGATGGCGGGATTCGGCCGGGGCGCGGGACGGGTCGTCGTGGTGGGGTCGGCGAACGTCGACCTGACGGCGACCGTGGACGGGCTGCCGAGACCCGGACAGACGGTCGTCGCTGCGGGACTGGACCGGCGCTGCGGCGGCAAGGGCGCGAACCAGGCCGCGGCCGCGGGCCGACTCGGGGCAAGCGTCCGACTGGTGGCTGCTGTCGGCGAGGACGAGGGCAGCGAGGCGGTCCGGGCGGCCGCCCAGGCCGCGGGCGTCGGGACCGAGCACCTGCAGCGCGTGCCCGGCGCCGTCACGGGTACGGCCCTGATCACCGTCGACGGGGCGGGCGAGAACACCATCGTGGTGATCCCCGGCGCGAACGCCGAGCTGGGGCCGACCGATCTCGAGTCGGGTCTGGCCGATCTCTCCGCCGCTGACGTGGTGCTGGTGTCGTTGGAGATCAGCGCGGCCACCGCCGAAGCAGCGCTGCGGACGGGTCGGACCCGCGGGGCGACCACGATGCTCAACCCGTCGCCGTTCTCGCCGGCCGTGGTGGCGCTGATGCCCTGGGTGGACGTGGTCATCGTCAACGAGGGAGAGGCGGCCGAGCTCGGATCCGACGTGCTCGACCGGGAGGGGCTGGCGGTCATCGTCACGCTCGGCGGCGACGGAGCCCGGGTTCGCTCGGGTCAGCCGGCCGCGGCCTGGCAGCCGATCGCGGCGCCGAGGGTCGAGGTCGTCGACACCACCGGCTGCGGGGACGCCTTCGCCGGGGCGGTGGCAGCCGAGCTGGCCGGCGGTGCCGACTTGTTCGTCGGCACCGAGCTCGCGGTCCGCTATGCCGCCCTCGCCGCGACCGCCGCCGGCGCGCAGAGCTCCTATCGCCGACCGCGACACGTTCGAGGCCAGCGACCTGTTCGGCTGAGCCACGACCACGGTCGGTGCAGGCTGCGGTCGGCTGGGCGTCCCGCTGCTGGACCCTCGTCCCGCCGATCGGCGCGTTTCAGGCCTGCCGCCCGCTCTTTCCGACCGCGCGTGATCCGTGGTGAAGCGGCCGCTTCCGCACTGATTTCGAAGGCTTCGGGACGTCGATGCTTCGGATCAAGCGGCCCGCCTGAGCGCCTCCTGAGGTTGGTGCGGAGGTGGCACCAATCCTGAGGCAATCTTGACGGACGCTTTGCGAGGGCAGCATGGGGTCTTGAGGCGGCTACGGCAGGCTTTACCTCGTTGGAGCACTTGGGGGAGAGCTTCGGCCCGGGAGTTGGGGGACGACCGGAAGCAACAAAGGGGGAAAGACCGCAGTGCCAGGTATCGAACGCGAGCTTCGAGCTCGCCCGCTCGGCCCTGCCGCTGACGGTCGAATCGCGCAGACGTCTTCGGGGGAGGATCACGCGCACACGGTCGTCGGGCCGGTCGGGTTCCACGGGGGGCAACCCGACTCGGCCCGGACGAGCGGCACACGTATGGGCGGTGGGGACGCTGGGGGAGCGCCGCACCGCACCGGAGGACAACCCGCTATGGGGAGCGGGTCAGGGGGAGGATCGGTCTCAGGTCCGTCAGGATCACCGGGACCGGTCAACCTCCCGCCGGCACCGGACGTACCGTCCGATGACTCGCCGGCCGCCACCGAACTCGAAACGGGACCCGCTGCCGGGTCCGGGCCGGCCGCCGAGCCGGCCGCCGAGGTCGTGATGCGCGACCGGTTCCAGCTGGACTTCCTGCAGCTGCTCGACGGCCGCCTGGCCACGATCGAGAACAACATCGCGACCGTTCACTACGAAGAAGCCCGCATCGCCATGCTCAGCCTCGAGGCAGCCAGCGGCATGCTCGGCGCCCAGCAGCTGGTCGAGCGGCTCCGCGAGCTCCGCAGCATCGTCGACTTCGGGCCCGCGGCCAAGCGGGCCGAGCTCATGGAACTGATCCGCCGAGACGCGGCCGACGTCCGGAGTGCCTTGGAGCACGACGGCGGCCTCGAGACACCGGACTCGGTTCTCTAGCTTTCGATCCGGCTTGCTCGATCCGCTGCGCGGGTCAGGCCTGTGCTTCGGCCAGCCGGTAGCCGACACCCCGGACGGTCTCGATGTAGCGCGGAGAACTCACCGGGTCGTTGAGCTTGCGGCGCAGGTTGGCCATGTGCACCTCGACCGCACGCCGGTCGGAATCGCCGACGTAGCCGGTCGCGGCGTTCTCGCCGCGCAGCTCCAGCGCCAGCGCGTCCTTGGTGATGACCCGGCGGGCGCCCTCCATCAACGCCAGCAGCAGATCGAACTCGCTGCGCGTCAGCTCCACCGGAGCCCCGTCGATGTCGCACAGCCACATGTCGGCGTTGATCCGCAGACCGTTGTGACTCAGCCAACCCGCTTCGACGTCGGCGTCGGACTCAGACACAGCCGCGACCGGCGGGGCGGGGGTGGAGTTGTTGTTGGCGTTGGCGCCGGCAGCAGCGCCCGTACCGGGTCCACCGGCCGGAACCGGCACGCCGTCGGCCTCCTCCGCCTCGGCGGCCAGCTCCTGCTGCCGCCGGTAGCGACGCAGCATGGCTTCGATCCGCGCTCGCAGCTCCCGGGGTCGGAAGGGCTTGGTCAGGTAGTCGTCGGCGCCGGCGTCCAGCCCCATCAAGGTGTCGATCTCTTCGTTGCGCGCGGACAACATGATGATGTAGGTGTCGCTGAAGCTACGGATCCGCCGCGCCACCTCGAACCCGTCGATGCCGGGCAGGGACACGTCGAGAGTGGTGAGGATGGGGGAGTGGTCACGGATCGCCTTGAGCCCGTCGGCGCCGGTCTCGGCGGTGAAGCAGTGGAAGCCGGCCTGATCCAGGATGGCTTCCAGCAGGTGCCGGATGTCGGCGTCGTCTTCGATGACGACGGCCACCCGCTCCTGACCGGTCGACATGCTCTACTCCTGCCCTTCTGGACCGTTGCGGATGAACGCGCACCCCGCTGTCAAAGGTAACGGGCCGCGTAGTAGGTCTGCGTGTCGACTGTGAAAACCTCCAGATCAGCCCATCGGTGCAGCAGGGTCTCGATTCGTTCGGCGAAACCAAGATCCCGATTGTAGGCACAAAGGTCCCAGGCGCAGATGGCGCGATCCTCGATCAGCCGCTGCATGCCGAGCTGGAACATCCCCTCGAACACCCGGTGGTCACGGTTCTTCGGGTCCACCAGCGTGAAACCCAGGTAGTAGATGGCGTCCCGAGCCGCGTGGTCGGGAAAGCGAGCCTCGAAGTACTCGGGGCTGATCCAGGGCACCGTCTCCAGCCGCTTCGTCATCGTCGCCAGCCCGATGGGGGTGCCGTCGGCGGACCAGGCGACGTACTTCCACACCCGGGCATCGGTCATCTCGGCGAAGAACTCGTGTCGATGCAGCACCTGACGGGCCGCGGCCCGGGTCCGCAGCTGCCCGAAGGCCTCGAGATAGAGGTCGTAGAAGATCTCCGTGTGCTCGATGTCGATGGCGGTCTCGATGGTGATGGTGACCCCGGTCATTCGTCGCTCCAGCCGGCCCGGGCGTAGGTCGCGATGACGACCGCACACACCGGGTGGCCGGTGCAGCAGGCCACTTCGACATGGGTCCCGCCGCGCACGTACGGGCCGGAACGCGACTCGATCATGTCCGAGACCGTCGCGGAGAGATCGCGCGTCACGGCGGACTCGGAGGATCCGGTGTGCTCGACGAACAACCCGCCGCCGCGCTCGTCGGTGCGTAGGGCCCAGGCCAGCCCGGCCCAGGCCTCCTCCGACGGCGTGCTGGCGTACGCGTCGGCGATCACGCAGTAGAGCCGGTCGCCCGGCTGGCCCGAGATCTGACCGGGGCCCGCCACCTCCGCCACGGTGGCGCCGGGCGGGATCACCGAGCTCAGCCTGATCAGATTGAAGTCGGCGACACCCGCGTCGCGCAGTGCGCGGTCGAACGCCGCCAGCCGCGTCGGACCTTCGCCGACACCTCCACTGACCCGGATGAGGAGTTGATCATCTGCCGCCCGCGCGAGCACGACGTATCAGCTCACCTTTCATGGTGATGGGTCAGCCTGACCTGACCAGGAGGAACGTTATCTACCTGCTCCGACCGGCCTCGACAGCGGGGTCCGCCTCGCGTCGTTCGGCGGGTGGGCCGACCGGCTCCTCGCCGTCGCCCGCCCGGTCGGCGACCGCGCCGCGATGCCCGTCGGACTCGGGGTCGGCGAGATCGGTGACCAGCGGCAGCGCCGGCTCCTCCTCGGCCCGATCAGCCGATCGGGGCAGGACGAAGCTGAACCGGGCACCGCCGCCGTCCCGGTTCTCGGCCCAGATCCGCCCACCCAGTCGTTCGACCAGGCTCCGGCTGATCGCCAGCCCGAGACCGGTGCCGCCCTTATCCCTGGCGTCGGAGGAGTCGACCTGTTGGAACCGGATGAAGACCGTCTCCAGCTTGTCGGGCGGGATGCCGCGGCCACGATCTTCCACCCGGAACTCGACGTTGTTGTCGAACACCGTCGAGGCCACGGCCACGGTGCCACCGTCGGGGGAGAACTTGACCGCGTTGCCGAGCAGGTTCAGCAGGGTCTGGACGACCCGATCGGCGTCGGTGATCACGGAGCCGTCGCGGCCGGTGATGCGGATCGACACCCCGGCCTCTTCGGCGATCACGTTCATCTGGTCGACGGCGGCGTCGATCAGGTCGCCGGCGTCGTAGTTGCCGATCTCCAGCGGTACCGTGCCGGACTCGATCCGCTCCAGGTCCAGGATCTGGTCGATCAGCCGGGTCAGCCGCCGGCTGGAGTCCATGGCGATCTCGACCATCCGGGTGGCCGGTGAGGACAGCTCGCCGAGCGCCCCACCGGCCAGCAGTCCCAGCGAACCGCGGATCGCGGTCAGCGGGGTCCGCAGCTCGTGGCTGACCATCGAGACGAACTCGTTCTTCAGCTGGTCGACCTCGCGCCGCTGGGTGACATCGCGGAAGACCACGACCGCCCCACGCACCCCGGCGTCGTCGGTCAGCGGGCTGACCGTGACCTCGACCGCGATCGGCCGGCCGTTCGCGTCGCGGTAGATGTCCTCGACTCCGCTGACCGCCATACCGTCGGCGATCACCGACGCGAGGTAGCAGGGGGGACCGTCTGGTCGCCGCGCTGGCCCCGGGCCGCCTCGTACCCCGCCTCCGTCTCGTGATCGTGGAACAGCACGTGGGCGTCCTGGCCCAGGATCGCGCCGCGGCGGAAGCCGAGGGCCGACAGCGCGGCCGGATTGACGAAGGTGATGCGGCCGACCTCGTCAACGCCGTAGACGCCGTCCCCGACGGAATCGACCAGCAGGTCCGTGCGCTGGGTCACCTCCCGCAGCTCGGTGCTGCGTTCGATCACCCGTTTCTCCAGGCCGCGGCGCAGCACCTCGTTGTCCAACGTCAGCAGCGTCTGCCGGGCCGACACGGCGAGCAGCACCAAGATCAGCAGGACGCTCGAGGTCGGGTTGACGTTCCCCGTCGTGGCGGCCATCAGATACAGGAACGCGGCGATCACCAGCATCCCGAACATCACCATGGTCCCCGCCACCGCGGAGCGTTCGTGCGACGGCTCGGCGCCGTCGGGTAGCGGTGGTACGGACCAGGAGACGCCGAGCGTGAGCAGGACGTACCCCACGATCCAGCCGAGATCCACCGGTGAGCCGAAGTTGAAGTGGCCGCCGCTCTGGGCCCGCGCCACGGCCGACAACCCGTCCGACACGGCGAAGAACGCGAAGCCGGTCGCGGCCATACCGAGGGCGGGCCGATCGACCCGGTTGCCCCGGGTGAACAACAGCCAGCCGACCGTGGCCAAGATCAAGTCGATGACCGGGGCCGCCAGCGGAGTCAGCGCCGACAGCAGGTTGTCGGCCGGCTGCTCGAGGATCTGAGGCACCAACGTGGTGGAGGCGATGAGCAGCACCGAGCCACCGAGCACCGCCCCGTCCAGGACCATCCGGGTCAGATCGGTGCCCCGCCGGGGGCTGGACGGATAGGTGATGAGGCCGGCGGCACCCAGGACCAGTGCGGCGATGAGGCTGATGTCGCCCAACCGGACGGGGAACAGGCTGTCGTTGGAACCGACCACCGACACCCAGAGGTTTCCCACCGCGGCACAGAGGGCGGCTGCGGTGAACAACAACCAGGCACGTCGGCGACGCCCGCGATTGCGGCGGTACCGGTTGCGGCAGGCCGCCGCCAGGCCGAGCCCTGCACCGACGATGGCAACGGTGCTGACCACGTACCGAACCGCCTGCGGCAGGCCGCTGGCCAGCACCGCGCCGACCGCGAGCACGACGGCAGCGGCGACCACCGCGAGAGTCCAGGAATGCCGGTGCGCCGGGTAGGGGGATTCCGGCGGGGGACCGGCATGTCCCTGCATGCGCCGACGCTACCATCGCGGACCGCTACGATACGGCTGTTCGATGCTGCTCGCGGCCGGGCGCGGGCGTGCTCGGCGCGCCGACTAGAGGTGATGCGATGCGGACTCGCAAGGTCCTCGTGGTCGACGACGACGACGTGATCCGCGAAGTGGCCAAGGTGGCGCTCGAGGTGGTGGGCGGCTGGCAGGTCATCTCGGTCGGCAACGGCGCGGACGCGCAGGAAATCGCCCGCTCGGAGCAACCGGACGTGGTCCTGCTCGACGTGATGATGCCCGGCATGGACGGTCCGCGGACCGCCGCGTCGCTGCACGACGATCCGGCCACCCGGGCGATACCTGTGGTCTTCTTGACCGCCAAGCTGGCCGACCCCGATACGATGAATACTTCGGAACGCAACTTGGCCGGGATCATCGCCAAACCCTTCGACCCGATGACCCTGGCCGCAGAGATCTCACGGCTGCTGGGGTGGACGGATTGACAGAGCGGAAAAACGTCGCGGTGGATGAGGACCGGGTGCGAGCGGCACTCACGTCGATCGGAGTGCACGCCCGAACGGCGAACCTCGATCGCGCCGACCGCCTCGACGACGCGCTGTCCAGCTTGGAGTCCGGGTCGCTCACCGGTACCCAACGCGAGGTGGCGGTGCGATCCGCTCATCAGCTGGCCGGATCCGCGGGCACCTTCGGGCTGGGCACCGCGTCCCGGCTGGCGAGCTGGTTCGAGCGCTTCTTCAGCTCCGCCGACCCGACGGGCAAGTCCGAGCTCGGTCGCGCCCGGATCCAGCTGGCGGAGCTGCGGACCCGGCTCGACGACCCGCCCGATCTCGGCTGAGCCGCTTCCTCACCAGCTGCCCGGTCGCCTGCCGCCGCCCGACGGGGTACCGATCGGTTTCGCCATGGCACGTCGGTGCAACAACCACGCGGCCAACACGCCACCGACCGCGCCGCCGAGGTGGGCCTGCCAGGAGATGCCGGGGTTGCCCGGCAGCACACCCCAGATCAGCCCGCCGTAGACGAACAACACGATCACCCCGATCACGACCTGAGACGCCTGGCGCGACCACAGCCCGCGCGCGATCAGGTAGGTCAGCCAGCCGAAGATCAAGCCGCTGGCACCGAGGATGATCGTGTCGGGCGGCGTCAGGAACCACGCCGCGAGTCCGGAGCTGACGATGCTGATCAGGGACGAGAGCACCCAGCGGGCGATCCCGCCGAGCAGCACGAGGAAGCCCAGCACCGCGAACGGGAGCGAGTTGCTGATCAGGTGGTCCCAGCCGGCGTGCAGGAACGGCGCGGCGAAGATCCCGGGCAGACCCTCCACCTCGCGAGCCTCGATCCCGTAGAGATCGAGCTGGTTGCCGCTGGCCTGATCCACGACTTCCAGCAGCCACAGACCGGCGAGCAGCACCACCATGATCAGCGCCGCACCGGCCACCGAGGGGCTGCGACGGGGCACGGATGGACTCCGGTCGTACGAGCCGTACGAGCCGTAAGAGGTGCTCGACACGCCTCCAGGGTGCCTGGGCGGCCCAAACCCCGGGTCCGGACCGAAGGCGGACGGTGACCCGCGGATTCGCCTGGGTCCCGGGCGGTATCTCCGGGCCACCGGTCGGCTCCGACCACCAGGACACAACATCCGGCGGCCGACCGGCCGTAGGCGAAACGATCGGCGCGCACGTTCGTTCTAGGGACGTGTCGATCGGGGGAGAAGACATGACGGGGACGAGTGAGCAGTCGGGACCGGACCGCAGCGGGCGGGCCACCGGTGCGGTTGGGATCGGTGTGGACGGAATCGATGCGGGCGAGATCGGGACGGCAGAGATCGCCGGCGGTGCGAATGCCGTCGGGTTGGTGACGGCTCGGGAGCTCGCCTCGGGGACGGTCGCCGTGCGGCGCGGCGGTTCGCGGCGGGCGCTGTGGTCGGTGGCCGTGGCCGGTCGCGTCGTCGGCTATCTGACGCGGCCGTCGGAGCGTGAGCGACGGCTGCTCGGCATCGTGAGTGGTCGAGATCTCGCGCCCCGGCTGCTGGGTCCCGTCCGGCCGGGACGGCGGTCGAGCGCTGATGGTGGCGATGCCGGTGCCCGTGCTGATCTCGTCTGGAGCGCCGCGGCGCCCGGCACCGCAGTGAGCGCCAGCGCGCTCCGCACCAGCGACCCCGCGGCGCGCGTCGACGCCGCGTGCTTCTGGGCCGAGCTGGCCCAGGCCGCCGGGGTGGCGTTGGCCCGCCTGCACGCCACGGCGATCGGGCCGGAGGTGGGCTCCGCACCACGCCCCTGGGCGGTGCAGCGGCCGACCAGGCCTGCGCTCGCCGACACGCCTGCGAGTCGCTCACTGCAGCTGACCGTGTTGCGGGTCGCCGGTTCCGACGCCGGGCTCGTGCAGGCGGCGCGGCAGGCCCAGGACCGGTGGACGGATCGCTGCCTGGTGCACGGCGATCCCGCCGCCCGCCATCAGCTCGTCGAGCACGGCGCCGACCTCCGGGTGCGGTTCGTCGACTTCGATCGGGCCGGCATCGGTGACCCCGACTGGGACGTGGCGGGTGCGGCGGAGTCGTTGATCGAGACGGCCCAGCTCTCCGGTGTCTCGGAGGCGGTCGTCAGCGACTACTTCCTCCGGGGGTACCGACGTGGCGGCGGCCCCGGGCGATTCGATCTCCGGCTCCGCGGCCTGTGGTGCCTGGAACAGGCCTGGCGACTGGCGGCGAGCGCGGACGGTCACGGAGCTGCCGCGGACTCGTTCGCGACCGACCACGACCTTCCCGGTCGCCGGCGGGTGCAGTGGCTGCTCGAGCGGGCCCGGGTGCTGGCCGACGGTGGTCCCCACCTCGTCCGGGCGGCCTGACCGCCCTCAGGCGTCGCGGAGCCGGAGACTCAGGTGCGCGGTGCGCACCGCACCGGGGTGGATCCGGAGGCTGGTGGCGGAGATCCGGCGGATCTCGCCGACGCCGGCCGCGGGCCAGCTGGAGGATGGCGTCAACGCCAGGTAGCTCGCGGCACCCCACCACGGGTAGCCGGTGCGGCCGCCCGTCTCGAGCTGATACCAGAGGTACGGCCAGGTGTCGCCGTCCCAGCTGAGATCCACCCGGAAACCGTGCTCCGGACTGATCAGGCTCGCCTCGGCGGCACCGAAGTCGGAGAGGTACGCCGCTCGGGAGACCTCGCCACGCCTCGGATCGGGCAGCGACCGCAGGTTGACCAGTCCTTCGGCGGCGTAGGACCGGGGCCAGGGCAGGATGTCGTCGTAGCCGGCGCTCGGGGTCTGGCGTGCATCGGATCGGACCAGCGTCGCCCGACTGTCGAACCGGGTCTGCAGGCCGAACAGCTCGGCGTCGAACATGAGCTGGGAGCCCCACACGACGTCCACGTGCTCGTTGCCGACGTTGGTCACGGTCTCACCGACCGTCACCTCCTCGCCCTGCACCGACACCGTCTTCGTGAACTGGAACGGGCTGCGGACCAGCTGACCGGTCAAGATCACCGAGCTGTTCGTCTGCTCCCAGTCGCACCACGTCAACCGCGCCTCGCCGTTCGCCGGCCAGTCGGCGCCCTCGACGACTGTCGACTCGCTGCCGTTCGGGAACATGCTGAACCAACCGCCGAGAAAGGTGTCGGTGGAGACGTTGGCCGTCGAGCCCGGCAGCACGGCGGCGCCCACCGGTCGGTGCCCCCAGCGGGGCCGCCAGAGGAGCTCCCGGCCGGTCTCCTCGTCCGATCCGGCCGGATGGCGACGGCGAAGGGAGACGATCGTGCCGCCCAGGGAGGGAACGAGCTCGAGCTGCAGCTGATCGGAGCTGATCCGGAGGTGCTCGCGACCCGCGACCTGGATCCGTTGCACGTCCGCCACGACCCGCAGCCTAACCGGGCTCGGCCCGGCCGCCCGTCACCCGCGGACCCGTCGTGGGCCCGTCGGTCTCAGTCCGGGATCTTGAGTGCGGTCACCGAGCGGGAGGCGGAGTCGCTCAACAACAGGGTCACCTCGCCCCGAGGCAGGTCGAAGGCGATCGTGCCGCGAACCGACTCACCGGCCCAGATCGTCCCGTAGCCCAGCGGAGTGCCCCAGCGGCCGTCGCCGGTGACCTCGAACAGCTCACCGGTCGCGTCGAAGGCCGAGAAGTTGTCGGGCCCGTACATGATCTGACCGGTGCTGCAGATCAGCTCGACCTCGACGTGCAGGTAGCTGCCGGAGGTCGGTCGTCGGGCCCCGGTGGTCGACCACTGCCGGCTGGTGATGATCAACACGCCGTCGCCGTCGTTGCTCACGAACTCCATCCGGTTGCTCTGCTGCGCCGGAGCAGCAGTGACCGGGGGCACGACCCGGGTGGCGGTTGGCCGCACCTCCTCGCGACCGCCCACGACCGACGCCACCACCACCACGACGGCGACGACGAGAACGGCCAGGATCGTCAGCACCGTCGGCAGCGGGTCACGCGGGGGCCGGCTCGGCGTCGGACCGGGGGGCCGACCGGGCTGCCCGCCGGGGCCCCCGCCAGTCGATGGCGGCGGGCCGGACACGGGTGGACCGGAGTTCGGGGCGCCGGCTGGGTCGGCGGATGCGTACCAGGGCGCGAACGAAGGCCCGCTGGGCACCGCGCCCATCCCGGACCGCTCGTCCACGCGGTCACGCTACTCCCTGGTCGACACGTTCGCCGACGGTCCGGTCCACTTCGTCCACAGGCCCCCGGCAGCGTCGATCACCGCTGTCCACAGATCAGGGCCCGGTGCGGTCGTTTTCGCCAGGTCGGCACAGAACTAGGACATGACGCGTACCAGGAAGCCCCGAGGTCAGAACCGCCGCATCACCGGAACGGTCGGCGGCGGCGCCACGGGTGAAGGTCAGTGGTCCGGAGGACTTCATCGCGATCGTGCCGTACCTGCTCGGCTTCCATCCGGTCGACTCGGTGGTCGCGTTGTTCTTCGACGGGGGCCGGGTCGCGCTCACGGCTCGACTGGATCTGCCGGCCGACGCGGACACACCGCCGACCACGGCGGAGCTGGCCGACCAGATCACCGGCCTGGCCCGCCACAGTCGCGCCCGCACGGTGGTTCTGGTCTGCTACACCGGTGCCGAGCGACGACGGCCCGACCTGGTGCAGCTCGCGGCGGACGTGGGTGTCCGGCTGATCGAGGCGCTGCAAGTTCATCCGCAGCGATGGTGGTCGCTGATCTGCGACGACTCGGACTGCTGTCCCGGCCTGGGGACGCCGTACGACCTGCGTGGTCATCCGCTCTGCGCCGAGGCGGTGCTCGCGGGCCTGACCGCCGTACCGGACCGCGCGGCGGTCGCCGAGCTCGTGGCCGGGCCACCCGAGGCCGACCTGCCTCGGCTGGAGCAGCTCGGTGCGGATGCGTTGCTGGCGGTGACGCCGATCCCGCAAGCCGGGCGGCAGGACCTGATGCTGACCCGGGTCGAGCGGGCGCTCGAGGATCCAGCCGCCCTGAGCGACGGCGAGTGTGCCGAGCTGGCGGCCCTGTGCGTCGATCTCGCCGTCCGCGACGTGGCCTGGGCCTTGATGACCCGGGACGAGGCTCCCGCCCATCTTGACCTGTGGCGCCGGGTGGTGTCTCGGACCGTCGACTGGTTGAGCCCCGGTCCCCTCGGGCTGGAGTCGCTCGCCGCCTGGATCAGCGGCAACGGGGCCCTGTTGAACTGCGGCATCGAGCGGCTGGAGGCGGTGAAACCGGAGTACGGGTTGTTGTGGGTCCTGCGCGACCTCAGCTGGCGCGCGCTGCCCCCGTCGACCTGGGACGAGATGGCCCCGGCGATGCGTGCGGAACTGAATCTGGTGCCGTCCTGAGGTCCCCGCCCGGTCACGTTGGCCTCCACTAGGTTGTCACCCATGGCTCCAGCGTCGACGCGATTCGTGGTGTGTGGCGAGACCTTGATCGACCTCGTGCAGTCCGACGAGCAGGGCGACACCTTCAGCTCCACCTGGCTGGCGTTGTCGGCCGGCGGTCCGATGAACAGTGCGGTGGCTCTCGGTCAGCTCGGCGCGGACACCCAGTACCTGGGGCGGTTGTCGCGGGACGTGTTCGGGGCGCAGCTCCGGGGGCACATCGAGGGGGCCGGGGTCCAGCTCGATCTCGCGACGGAGTCGTCCCAGGCGACGTCGATCGCGGTGGTGAGTCTGGACGCCGACGGGGTGGCGAGCTATACGTTCCACTTCGCGGAGACAGCGAACTTCGGCTGGCAGTTCGACGACCTGCCCGTCTTGAAGAAGTCCGACTGGCTGCACATCGCGTCCCTGGCCTGCGTCGTGAGTCCGGGGGCCGACGTGCTGCTCGAGTGGGCCCGGGACACCGAGTCGGGGATCTCCTACGACATCAACGTGCGGCCGACGGTGATCACCGATCCGGCGGAGTACTGGGACAAGGTCGAGCCGTGGTTGCGGCTCATCGGCCAGCATCGCGGCATCCTCAAGGCCAGCGACGTCGATCTCGAGTTCCTGTCCGGGGTGGCCGGCGGGTCCGGTGATCTCGTCGACACCCTCGCGGAGTGGGTGGAGAAGTACGGGTTCCGGCTCGGCGTGATGACGCTGGGAGCCGAGGGCGCGTTGGGCATCGAGCCGGGTGGGCGACGGACGTCGGCAGCTGCGTTCCCGACGGAGGTGATCGACACCGTCGGCGCCGGCGACACGTTCATGGCGGGCTTCCTCGACGGCTTCATCGGTCGCGAGGACGGTCTCGAGGCCGCGCTCACCCGGGGCGTGGCGGCCGCATCGATCGTCTGCTCTCGTCGAGGTGCTCAGCCGCCGACGGCCGCCGAGGTCGACGCCTTGGTCGCCACCCGCTGAGCCGGCAGGGGTTCGCGGCGGACCGGGCCACGGCCGCCGGAGCTGCTACTCCGCGGGGAGTTCCCCGGCCGCCGCCGCGGTCAGCACCTCGACGGCCCGCTCGGCCCGCGGCGGCGGCGGTGGACTGCCGTCGACCTCGGTCAGGTAGAACGTGTCGATGGCCTGCCCGGCCAAGGTGGACACGTGGGCGGAGCGGATGCTGAGCCGCTCGCCCGCGACCGCCCGACCCAACGCGTAGAGCAGGCCGCTGCGGTCGCCGGCTCGGACCTCCACGACCGCAGCCGAGGCGCTGGCGTCGGGAACCCACTCCACGTACGGGGTGGCCGGACGGCTCGACTGGACCCGCCGCTCGCGCCGCCGTACCGACTGCAGGACGGTGGGATCACCGGACTCCAGCCGCTCCAGCTGCTTCACCAGGTAGGCGGGATCGGGCAGGTCGGCGGCGACCTGCTTGTCGACCCGCCAGATGTTCACCGCCACACCCTCGACGGTGTTGAGGGCCGCCGAACGGATGGACACCGCGTGCGCGGCCAGCAGTCCCGCGATCTCGCTGAACAACCCCAACCGGTCCGTCGCGGCCATCAGCAGCTGCATCCCGCCCGGTCGGGACTCGTAGCGGATCCTTGGTCGCCCGTCCAACCGGACCGAGCGCGCGAGGCCGAGATCGATCAGGCTCTCTTCGTCACGGAGCCGGTCCTCACCGGTCAGCTGGCTCTCGGCACGATCGGCCAGCGCGTTGATCAACTGCGCCCGCCACGGCGACCACGCCGCCGGACCGGCCGCCCGCGCATCCGCTTCGGTCAGCCGCCGCAACAGGTTGAGCGTCTCCAGCCGTCCATCCACCGCGTCGATCAACGTGGCCATGGTGCGCGGGTCGGCGTGATCGCGCCGGGTGGCCAGCTCGGCCAGGGTCAGATGGTGTCGGACCAACCGCTCGACCAGGGCGGCGTCGCAGGCGGCGAGCCCCATCGACTCGGCCACCCGGCGGGCGATGGGCGCCCCCACCGCGGCGTGGTCGACACCCGCGCCGGGGATCTTGCCGATGTCGTGCAGCAGTCCGGCCAGCAGCAACAGGTCCGGCCGCTCCACCTGCGTCAGATGGGGCCGGGCTTCGGCGGCGCACTGGACGGAGTGCCGGTCCACGGTGTGGCGGTGCACCGGGTTGTGTTGCGGCTGGGCGCTGATGTCGGCCCAGGCCGGTATCCACCGCACGATGACACCGGCGAGGTCGAGGGACTCCCAGACCGGCACCAGCGCCTCACCGCTCGACAACAACGTGTAGAACGCGTCCCGGGCCTCCTCCGGCCAAGGGTCGTGCAGCGCGGGCGCATGGCTGCCGAGGTTGGTGGCGGTGACGGGGGAGAGTACGAGTCCCCGCCGGGCGGCCAGCGCGGCCGCCTGCAGGCCGACCAGCGGCCCGGCCGGATCAGTGGCCCGGTCCAGCCCCACCTCGCCCTGGTGGACGATGAGCCCGTGCTCGGCCTGTTCGAAGACCGGCCGGCGTTCCCGTCTCATGAACGAGAGCACCCGCCGCTGCGGCACGATGGCCTGTCGCGCCGCCCGGGATGTGATCTCGACCGCGTGCCCGATCCGGCGGGCGGCGAGACTGATCTCGCGGCGCAGGTCGTCGGTCGAGGCGCTGCCCATCAGGGCGGCGACGTCGCCGATCTCCGCCGACACGAGCCGATCGATGCTTCGCCCCGACGTGACGTGCAGGGCGTCGCGGACGTCCAGCAGCCGCTCGTACGGTTGCCCGACCTCCAGGTGGGGGCGATCGGTCAGCCAGGTGGCGGCCAGCGCCCGGAGCATGATCATGTCCCGCAGACCGCCGCGGGCCTCCTTGAGGTCGGGCTCCAGCAGATAGGCGGCATCGCCGAAGGTGGCCCTCCGGTCGTCCAGCGACGACAGCAGCTCGGGCAGCCGCTTGCGGGCGTTGTTCCGCCACGTCGAGAACAGCGCGGTCCGGGCTCCGCTGACCAGGTCCGCGTCCCCGCTGATCAACCGCAGGTCCAACAGGCCGACGCCGGCACTCACCTCGAGACCGGCCACCTCGGCACACTCGGCCGGTGTCCGGACCGAGTGGTCGAGCTTCACCCCGCTGTCCCACAGCGGATACCACAGCTGCTCGGCCAGGTCGTCGATCCGCTGCCGTCGGGAACCGTCGTGCAGCAGCACCAGGTCGATGTCGGAGCGCGGACCGAGCTCACGTCGGGCGAGACTGCCGACCGCGGCCAGCGCCACCCCCTGGGGGGCGGCGCCGCTGTCGCGCCACAGGGCGACGAGCTCGCTCTCGACGCACTCGGTCATCAAACGCCGACGATCCGGCCCGGACGTGGTTTCCCACCCGGACCGGATCGCGACGCTGAGACGCTCGGAGGTCAGGTCACGCTTCAGAGCGCGTCCAGCCCGCGCTCACCCGTTCGTACGCGGACGAGATCGTCCACCGGAACGGACCAGACCTTGCCGTCACCGATGCGGCCGGTCCGGGCGCTCTTGACCAAGACGTCGATGATGTCCTTGGCATCGTCGTCGTCCACGAGCACCTCAAGTCTCACCTTCGGAACCAGGTCGACGGTGTACTCGGCGCCGCGGTAGACCTCGGTGTGTCCACGCTGACGCCCGAAGCCCTGGGCTTCGCTGACCGTCATCCCTTCGACGCCGAACGACTCCAGCGCGGTTTTCACTTCTTCGAGCATGTGGGGCTTGATGATGGCGGTCACGAGCCTCATGCCGACACCTCCTCGTCATGGTTGCGAGCGGACTCTTCCTTGCGGGCGGCGTTGCCGAACCCGATGCCGCGGCCGATGGAGCCGAGGGTACCGAGGTCGTAGCCGGTCTCCGCGTGCTCCGTGCTGTCCACGCCCTCCATCTCGTCGTCCTCGTCGATCCGGAACCCGATGGTCTTCTGGAGCACGAATCCGATGAGCAACGTGAGCAGGAAGCTGACCAGCAGCACCGCGAGGGCACCGACGGCCTGCCGCCACAGCTGGTCGACACCGCCGCCGTAGAACAAACCGCTCCGCTCGTAGGTGATGCCGGCCGGGGACTCCGGATCGAGCAGAAGGCCGACGGCCAGGGTGCCCCACAGGCCACCCACGAGGTGCACGCCGACCACATCGAGCGAGTCGTCGTAGTTGAACTTGTACTTCAGACCGACCGCCAGGGCGCAGACCGCACCGGCGACCAGACCGAGGATGATCGCGCCGACGGGCGAGACCGCCGAGCACGACGGGGTGATGGCGACCAGACCGGCCACCACGCCGGAGGCGGCGCCGAGCGAGGTCGGGTGGCCGTCGCGGATGCGCTCCGTGATCAACCAGGCCAGGCAGGCTGCACCGGTGGCGACCATGGTGTTGACGAAGGCCACGGATGCGGTGTTGCCCGCGGAGACGGCCGAACCGGCGTTGAAGCCGAACCAGCCGAACCACAGCAGACCCGCACCGATCATCACCAGGGTGAGGTTGTGCGGCCGCATCGGCTCCCGCTTCCAGCCGATCCGGCGACCCAGCACGAGGGCGAGGGCCAGACCGGCGGCGCCGGCGTTGATGTGCACCGCGGTGCCGCCGGCGAAGTCGATCGCCTCCAGGTTGTTGGCGATCCAGCCACCGACGTGGGTGACCACGCCGTCGTCGCCGGTCAGGGTGAAGTCGAACACCCAGTGGGCGATCGGGAAGTAGACGATCGTCGCCCACAGACCGGCGAAGATCATCCAGGTGCCGAACTTGGCCCGGTCGGCGATCGCGCCGGAGATCAGGGCCACCGTGATGATCGCGAACACCGCCTGGAAGGCGACGAAGGCCATCGCGGGGTACGTGGAGTCGGCGTCGGCCATCAGCCCGCGGAGGCCGAAGAACTCGCCGGGGTTGCCGAGCAGGCCGAAGCCGACGTCGTTGCCGAACGCGAACGAGTAGCCGTACAGGACCCAGAGGACGGAGATGAGCGCCAAGGCGCCGAAGCTCATCATCATCATGTTGAGAACGCTCTTGGCGCGGACCATGCCGCCGTAGAACAGGGCCAGGCCCGGTGTCATCAACAACACCAGCGCTGCCGAGGTCAGCATCCAGGCGGTGTCGCCCGAATTCAGTTCGAGTGGTGTCATGCTGCTTCTTTCGGTGAAAGAGACTGGACGTGGGAACGGGTGCACCACGTTGCGGTGCCGAACGGTGATCGCGCGGCTGGATCCAAGGACGCGCGGGTTAGGCAGAACTCTGCAAGGTCTGTGTTGCACCAAAGACCCGTTCCGTTACGGCCACATGACAATGTCCGGGGCCTATGTGACAGCCGTGTTTCTGCCGCCTCACACCGGACCCGGCGACGGCGCGGTCAGCCGGGTCGATGGGTTGTCACGCGATCCCGAAATTGATCCTCAGGCGCCGGCGAGCTGGCGGGCCTCCCAGGCGGAGGAGACCATCTGATCCACCGTGTGTCTCATCTCCCAGTCGAGGTCCCGCGCGGCGAGCTCGCCGGTGGCCACGATCTGCGCCGGATCTCCAGGACGTCGCGGGTGCACCTCGGGAGTGAAGTCGATCTTGGTCACCCGGGCCACGGCATCCATGATCTGCCGGACGGACAGTCCTTCGCCGCTGCCGAGGTTGTAGACCGGCTCGAGCGGCCGCCCGGCATCCAACGCCTTCGCGGCCGCGACATGGCAGGCGGCCAGATCGGCGACGTGGATGTAATCGCGGACGCAGGTCCCGTCCGGGGTGGGGTAGTCGTCCCCGTTGATGAAGGGCACCTTGCCGGCCGCGAGCTGGTCGAAGACCAGGGGGAACAGGTTGTGTGGGCTCGTGTCGCGGAGATCGGGGTAACCGGATCCGACCACGTTGAAGTACCGCAGGGACGTGTGCGCCAGCGGAGCGGCCTTGGCCTGGTCGACGAGCAGCCACTCACCGATCAGCTTCGACTCCCCGTACGGGGACTCCGGGCGGGTCGCACTCTGCTCGGTCACCAGCTCGTCGGTCGGGGTGCCGAACACGGCCGCGCTGGACGAGAAGACGATCTTGTCGACCTGGTGCTCGGCCATCACCTTGAGCAGGGCGACCATGGCCGTCACGTTCTCGGTGTAGGTGTGCAGCGGGCGGGACACCGAGACGCCGGCGTACTTGAACCCGGCCAGGTGCACGACGCCCCGGATCGGATGCCTGCTGAGGATGTGCCGGAGCAAGTCCTCGTTCCCCACGTTGCCCCGATAGAAGGGCACGTCGGGATCGACGAACTCCCGGTGGCCGCTGGACAGGTCGTCGATGACGACCGGTGGGATGTCTTGAGCGGCGAAGGCTCGTGCGACATGGGATCCGATGTAGCCGGCGCCGCCGGTGACCAGCCAACTCACAGCGACGACTGTACGGCCCTCGCCGGTTCCCGGGGGAAGCGCCTTGTATCAGTCTTGACTTATATTAGTCTCTGCTGAAACACTGACGATCACCCAGCCCGAAGGAGACCGAGATGGACATGGCCGCCGAAGCACGATCCGTGGACCGCACGCTTGCCGCCGGCGAACGCGACGGCGCGCCGACCAGGGTGCTGGCGGCCGGCCGGCACTTCCCGGCGCCCGTCGACGACGTGTGGGACGCCATGACCGATCCGGCTCGGCTGTCGCGCTGGTTCCTGCCGGTGTCGGGGGAGCTCGGCGTCGGTGGACGGTTCCAGTTCGAGGGGAACGCGGGCGGGGAGGTGCTGGCCTGCGACCGTCCGGAGCGGGCCCGGATCACCTGGGAGATGGGCGGACAGGTCAGCTGGCTCGAGCTCCGGCTGACCGCCTCCGACGGTGGCACCCGGGTCGAGATCGAGCACACCGCCCACGTCGATCAAGATCTGTGGACGCAATTCGGTCCGGGTGCGGTCGGGATCGGTTGGGATCTCGGGTTGCTCGGTCTCGCCGATCATCTGGGCGGTGGGAGCGAGCGTTCGGCCGTTGAGGCGCAAGCCCTGCTCGGCACCCCGGCCGGCCGGGAGTACGTCACCGTCTCGGGCACCGGCTGGGCGGCAGCGGCGGTCGCCGACGGGGAGGATCCGGACGCAGCCCGGGCGGCCGGCGAGCGATCGATCGCCGCCTACACCGGCGGCTGAGACATGCACCCGTTCGAGGTGCTGGCCGACCCGGTCCGACGACGGATCCTGGAGGTCCTCGGGCCCGGTGAGGTCAGTGCCGGCGGCATCGGCACCGTGATCAGCACCGAGTTCGGCATCACCCAGCCCGCCGTCTCGCAGCACCTCAAGGTGTTGCGCGAGGCGGGACTGGTCACCGTCCGGGCCGCCGCCGCCCATCGCTTCTATGCGGTGGATCGTGCCGCGCTGGCCGAGACGGGCGGCTGGTTCGACCAGTTCCGGGACCCGTTCGCCCAACCGCTGGACGCGCTCGCCACCGAGCTCGCCCGTGGCCGGCGATCCCGGCGCCGAGCCGTTCCTGCTCCGGAGCGCTCGGCGCGGTCGGATCCGCGGGCGGCGGGCGCCTGATCGCCGCTGCTCCGCCGGCCGATGTCCGGTACCATGAGGGCATGCATCGAGTCCTGCTCCTTACCTAGCCGCGCAGCAGTCCCTGCGCGGCGACCCCTTCGTGCCGAGAGTCGGCACCGTGAGGGGTTTTTTCATGCCCGCCGACGGCGGGCCGAGGACGCAGACCCGAACACATGCAAGGAGAAGAGATGACCGAGCAGGCGATCGAGCAGGTCGGGCGGCCCGAGACGGGACGCGCCGGCTACGACGCCGTCGCCGCCCAGCAGCGCTGGCAGGAGTTCTGGGACGCCGACAAGACCTTCACGCCGGCCGACGACGGCCGCAGCGAGCGCCGCTACGTGCTGGACATGTTCCCGTACCCCTCCGGCGACCTGCACATGGGCCACGCCGAGGCGTTCGTGATGGGCGACATCGTGGCCCGCTACTGGCGGCTGCGCGGCTACGACGTGCTGCACCCGATCGGCTGGGACTCCTTCGGGCTGAACGCGGAGAACGCGGCGATCCAGCGCAACGAGCAACCCGGCGACCTGGACCTACGCCAACATCGAGACCCAGGCCAACTCCTTCAAGCGGTACGGGCTGAGCTTCGACTGGACCCGGCGGCTGCACACCTCCGACCCGGACTACTACCGCTGGACCCAGTGGCTGTTCCTGCGGTTCCGCGAGCGCGGTCTGGCCTACCGCAAGGGCGGTTGGGTCAACTGGTGCCCGAAGGACCAGACGGTGCTGGCCAACGAGCAGGTCGTCGCCGGGATGTGCGAGCGCTGCGGATCGGTCGTCACGAAGCGGCAACTGACCCAGTGGTACTTCAAGATCACCGAATACGCCCAGCGGCTGCTGGACGACATGGACGACCTGGCCGGCTCCTGGCCCGATCGGGTGCTGACCATGCAGCGGAACTGGATCGGTCGCTCCGACGGCGCCTACGTCGACTTCCGGATCGAGGGCCGCGACGAGCCGGTGCGGGTGTTCACCACCCGGCCCGACACCCTGTACGGCGCGACCTTCTTCGTGGTCGCCCCGGAGTCGCCGCTGGCCGACGAGATCGTCACCGACGCCCAGCGGGCCGACTTCGAGGCGTACCTGGAGAAGACCAAGCAGGCCACCGAGATCGAACGCCAGTCCACCGAGCGGCCGAAGACCGGCGTGTTCCTGGGCGTGCACGCGACCAACCCGGTGAACGGCGAGCAGATCCCGGTCTACGCGGCCGACTACGTGCTGGCCGAGTACGGCACCGGCGCGATCATGGCCGTGCCGGCGCATGATCAACGAGACCTGGACTTCGCCCGGGCGTTCGACCTGCCGGTCGTGCAGGTCGTCGACACCGGGGAGGCCGGATCCGGCCGAGACCGGCGTCGCCACCTCGGGCGACGGGACCTACGTCAACTCCGGTGAGCTGGACGGGCTGACCGACAAGGCAGCCGGCGTCGCCGCGACCATCGCCCAGCTGGAGGCCGCCGGCGTCGGCGTCGGAGCGACCATCTACCGGCTGCGGGACTGGCTGCTGAGCCGGCAGCGCTACTGGGGCTGCGCCGATCCCGATCATCCACTGCGCCGATTGCGGCGAGGTGCCGGTGCCCGACGACCAGCTGCCGGTGGAGCTGCCGCGACTGGTCGGCGCCGAGCTGAAGCCCAAGGGGGTGTCGCCGCTGGCGGCGGCCACCGACTGGGTGAACGTGGCCTGCCCGAGCTGCGGCGGTCCCGCACAACGCGACACCGACACCATGGACACCTTCGTCGACTCGTCCTGGTACTTCTTCCGCTACTGCTCGCCCGGGTATCAGCGGCGGGCCCTTCAACCCGGTCGACGTGGAGCGCTGGATGCCGGTCGACCAGTACGTCGGCGGCGTCGAGCACGCGATCCTGCACCTGCTGTACATGCGGTTCTTCACCAAGGTGCTGCACGACATGGGCCATGTCGACTTCGTCGAGCCGATGCAGCGCCTGCTGAACCAGGGCCAGGTCATCAACCAGGGCAAGTCGATGAGCAAGTCGCTGGGCAACGGCGTCGACCTGGGGGCGCAGATCGACAAGTACGGCGTCGACGCCATCCGGCTGACCGTCGTGTTCGCCGGACCGCCGGAGGAGGACATCGACTGGGCCGACCTGTCTCCGGCCGGGTCGCTGCGGTTCCTGCAGCGGGCGTACCGGCTGGCGGTCGAGGCCACGGCCCCCGTCGGCAGCGATCCCGCCACCGGCGACCTGACGCTGCGGCGGGAGACGCACCGGCTGCTGGCCGACATCGAGCAGTCCATCGAGTCCGAGCGGTTCAACGTCGCCGTGGCGCGGATCATGGAGCTGGTCAACGCCACCCGGCGGGTGATCGACTCCGGTGCCGGGGCCGCCGACCCCGCCGTACGAGAGGCCGCCGAGGTGGTGACGGTCACCCTGAGCCTGGTCTCGCCGTACGTCGCCGAGGAGATGTGGGAGCAGCTGGGCCACACGCCCTCGGTGGCCAACGCGGGCTGGCCGGTGGTCGACCCGAGTCTGCTGGTCACCGAGGCGGTGACCTGCGTCGTGCAGGTGCAGGGCAAGGTCCGGGCCAGGCTGCAGGTGTCCCCGGAGCTGACCGACCAGGAGCTGCAGGATCTGGCCCTGGCCGACGAAGCGGTCCAACGAGCCCTGGACGGGCGCGAGGTGGCGAAGGTGATCGTCCGCGCCCCGAAGCTGGTCTCGATCGTGCCCCGCTAGTCCGTTCGCTGCGGATTCGCCTCCAGACGTTGGTATCGAGGGTCGCCGATGACAACGGAAGAGCGTGTTGTCCTCGGCGACCCTCGATACCAACGCCGGCGGATCCTTCGCTCACTCGAGCGCCCTCGCAGGCTCGGGCGTTCCTGGCTCGAGCTTGCGCCCTGCGCGTGTCCGAAGGGTCAATGGCGTTCGTGCCCTGAGCCTGTCGAAGGGTCAATGGCGCGTGCCGTGCTCGGGATTGCCAGTCGACGGCGTACCTGCTCGGGTTTGTCGGCCGGATCGAGCTGCTGACCGCAGCTGGCACGGCTTCGGCGAACCCGAGCAGCTACGCTCCTAGCCGCGCGAGCGGATCCTGCGCGGCTCAGCTCGTACCGGCCAGCACCACCTGGAGGCCGAGGTGGTCGGTACCGCGCAGCCGGAAGGTGCCGATGTCGGTGGCGGTGAGCCGGTCGTTGATCAACACGTGGTCGATGGGCAGCAGCGGCGGCACCCGGGAGTTGGCGGGGAACGTCGGGAGCCAGCCGCCCCCGGCCACGTCGGTGGCGCTCCGCAGCCCGGCCCGGTAGAGCGCCATCATCGGGCCGTGGTCGTCGATGGCGTTGAAGTCGCCGGCCAGGATGAGCGGCCGGTCCTGACGTTGCGCCTGGGCCGTCTGGAGCAGCTCGGCGTGCTCGGAGTCCCACTTGTCGCCACCGCAGTACGGGTTGCAGGGGTGTACGGCCAGGATCCGGACCGGTCCCACCTCCGGTACCTGCGCGGTGGCGGCCCACTGCTGGAACGAGGAACGGGGGAGCGGTCCGCCGTCGCTCAAGGGGAACCGGGAGTAGATCACCGAGCCGGGCTCGCCGTTCTCGGTCGATCCCGAGACGTAGCGGAACCGCTCGTCCCAGTCGTAGCGGGCCAGTCGGGCCACCCCGTCCGGCGTGGCTTCGACCAGGACCACGATGTCGGCGTCGCGGGCCTGCCGGGCCAGTCCGGCCGGGTCGGCGGAACCGGCCCGCATGTTGAGGCTGATCAACGTGAACGGCTCGGTGGTCGCCGTCCGGTTGTCGCGGACGTAGAGCGGCAGCACGCTCGACAGCTGGTAGACGAGGCCGAGCACGGCGATCACGCTGACCAGCCCCAGCACCACCCGGGCGCCCCGGGCCCGGATGAACGCGACCAGCAGGCACGGGGTGGCGATCAGGTAGCCGAGCAGTCCGTACGGGATGAAGGAGGCCAGCAGGGCCGCCCGGTCCGTGGTCGGGGGGAACAGCCGGAGACCCGTGGCCAGCAACGCCGGCGCCAGCGCCAAGAGGCCGATCGACACCAACCAGCCCTGGAACGGCCGCGCCGCATGGCGGGGGCTGTCCCAGACCGGCGGTGGTGCCGGTGGCTGTGGTGGCGCGGTCATCGTCACCCTTCAAGGATCGGTGCTCGGGCAAGGAGCTGCGGGCAGCCTCAGGTGCGGCGCCGCGGGGCCGCCGGGTTGTCCCGGGCCAGCTGCATCTCGCGGGGGTACGGCGGGTACTCGCTGTCGCGGCGTTCCATCGTGTCGTGCCAGCCCTGGCTGCGGTAGAACGCGCGCGCCGCCTCGTTCTCCACCAGCACCCAGAGCTCCGCGCGCGGCGCACCGCTGTCGAAGATCTCCTCGATGGCGTACTCCAGCAGCAACGCCCCGTAGCCGCGCCGGGCGTACTGCGGCGCGACCGCCAGGTGCCGCAGCCGGCCGGAGTTCTCGAACGCGACCAGGCCGACCGGGGTGTCGAACTCCTCCAGCACCCGTACGTGCACCAGCCGATCCCGCAGCACCCGCCGCCACCGGCGCCGGACGGCCGAGCTGGGGTACGGGAACTCCTCGGGCGGGAACACGTGGCTGAGCGCCGCCTTGCTCGCGGAACGTTCGATCTGGGTCAGCAGCGCGTGCTCGTTCCACCGGGCCCGGCGGATCCGGATCCCGGTCTCCTCGTCCTCCAGCGCCGGGTCGTGGGTCTGCAGCAGATCGAACAGCTCGTCGACGATCCGGTCCGCCCGGGTGCGCCGGCCCCGGCGGGTCGCCCAGCGCGATTTCTGGATGCACCAGGCCTCGATCTGGTCGGACTCCGAGGCGATGACGAGTCCGTCCTCGCCGGGAGCCAGCACGGTGACGTCCGACCAGCCGAAGTGGACCCGGCGACGCGGATTGCGCACGGTGATCCCGGACGCATCCGCCTGCAGACTCGGATGCAGTCCGAACCGCCAGCCGTAGATCAGCGCCACCAGCGCGAGCGCCGCCAAGAACGCGGACAGCACCGGATCCTGCTCGCGGACCAGGACGAGGTAGGCCAGCACGGGTACGCAGATGCCGGCGGCCACGCAGAACGTGATGATCAGGGCCATCGTCGGCGGCGAGGCGCGCCAGACCCGGCGTGGGGCCTTGGCCATCGCACCCTCCTGAGTCGGCCTCCTGAACCGGCCTCCTGAACCGGCACGCGATCGTTGCTCGCCCTACTCTGACCCCATGACGGCCGTCAGAGTGGTGACCGACTCTACGGCGTCGCTCGTTCCCGGCTGGGCGGATCGGGAACGGATGATAACTGTCCCGCTCCAGGTCGTGCTCGACGGAGTCAGCGCGCCCGAGGCGTGTGACGGCGGATTTCCCGCTCCGGGCCGGGACTCCGGTGTGGCCGAAATCACGGGAGCCGACGTCGCTGCCGCCCTGCGCGCCGAGCGGACCGTGACCACCTCACGGCCGTCGGCGGAGACCTTCGCCGCCTGCTACCGGTACGCCGCGGAGCAGGGTGCGGAGGCGATCGTCTCGGTCCACCTCAGCAAGGCGATCTCCGGTACCTACGACGCGGCGGTGGTCGCCGCGCGCGACGCTCCGGTCCCCGTGACGGTCCTGGACAGCGGCACCTTGGCGATGGCACTGGGGTTCGCGGCTGTGGCGGGCGCGCGGGCCGCCGCCACCGGCGCCTCGGTCGAGGAGGTCGCGACCGTGATCGAGCGGCGTGCCGCCGGTTCGACGGCGTACTTCAGCGTCGACTCGCTGGAGTACCTGCGGCGGGGCGGCCGGATCGGCGCCGCCCAGGCCCTGCTGGGCTCGGCGTTGGCGGTGAAGCCGTTGTTGACCGTGTCCGACGGGGTGATCCAGCCCTACGAACGGGTCCGGACGCGGGCCAAGGCGGTGGCCCGACTCGAGCAGCTGGCGGTGGACGCGGCGATCGAGGCCGGCGGCGTGATCGACCTCGCGGTCCACCACCTCGATGCCCGCAGCAGCGCCGACGAGGTGGCGGATCGGTTGCGGACTGCGCTGGCGGCGTCCCGCGTCGAGCTCGGCGAGCTGGTGGTGTCGGAGGTGAGTGCGGTGCTGGGAGTCCACGTGGGTCCCGGCACGCTCGGCGTAGTGGTCTCGCCGCGCGCCACCTGACTCGAGCGCGTCGTCCCCAGCCCTGCGGCCCGGACGCCAGGCACTGTCCACAGCCGTCTCGCGACCGGGAACGACTCGAGCCGTCGTCCTTAACGTACGGGCGTGAGGGGGAGGAACCGGGTCGACCCGGAGCTCGCTCGGCTGGTCGAGCAACGGCTCGAGCGTCTGCTGGCCGAACGAGCTCCGCGGCGGGCTGATCAGGCCGGACGACGAGTCGCCGAGAACAGCCGGGCAGGACCGGAGGCTGATGCGGCGGAGGACGACGAGGAGGACGACGAGGAAGACGAGGACGGGCGGGACGAGGAGCTCGCGCGTGGATCCGGCGGCGGCTCCGGAAGGCGACGGCTACGGCGCGAGCCCGAGCTCGCCCCCGGACCCGGCCTGCGCCGGTCGGGTTTCACTCGTGCCCACCTGGTGGTGGTCGGCGTCTTGGTGGCACTGGGTCTGCTGCTCGGCGGTTGGGCGGTGCTGCGGGCGCGACCCGTCGCTCTTCCTGCCGTCGCGGTGACGGGGACCGGTGATCCGTCGACCGGCGCCGGCCCGTCGTCGACGTCCTCGCCCGCGACAGCCACCGCCCGCGCCAGTCCGCGTCTCGCCGGCGCGCAGCCGACGAGCTCGAGTACAGCTCCCGAGCTGGTCGTGCACGTGCTGGGTGCGGTCCGGCGCCCGGGTCTGGTCCGGCTGCCGGGTGGGGCACGCGTGCAGGACGCGTTGCGGGCCGCCGGCGGTCAGCGGGACGGCGCCCGGCTCGGGGACCTGAATCTGGCCCAGCCGTTGGTCGACGGGCAGCAGGTGGTGATCGGCCGGGGGGACGGTCGCAGTGAGGTTCGGGGCGGGACGGGTCCGCCGAGCACGGGGTCGGGCCCGCCGGCAGTCGCGGGGGTTCCCGACGGTTCGGTCGACCTCAACGTGGCGACGGCCGCCCAGCTCGAGACGTTACCGGGCGTCGGACCGGTGACCGCGGCCAAGATCATCGCCTGGCGCGACGAGCACGGTCGCTTCAGCCGGATCGAGGAGCTTCAGGAGGTGTCGGGGATCGGACCGAAGACGTACGCGGAGATCGCCCCGCACTGCCGGGTGTGACCGCCCGCGCACAGCATCCGAAGCCGTACCGCTGGGAGGAGAGGATGCATCGCACCCGTCCGGGCGGCTCCGATCGCGGCGGCTCCGATCGCGGCAGCTCCGATCGCGGCAGCTCGGATCGCGGCGGCTTCGATCCGGGTGGTTCCGCGCTAGGTGGTTCCGGGCTAGGTGGTTCCACTCCGAGGGCTCGTCGCGTGCTCGAGGGCGCCGACCCTTCCGGCACGGGCCACGCCGCACCGCGCCGGCGGTCACAGCCGGACCTCCGGCTGGTGCCGATCGCGGCGGCGGCGTGGGTCGGTGCCTGGCTGGGAACGAGCGGACTCGGGGTCGGCTGGTGGCTCCTGGCCGGGTTTGCGGCCGTCGTCGGCTCGGTCGCGGCCCGTCGCCGGTCCAGCTGGGCGCTGGCCGTGCTGGCGACCCTGGTGGTGAGTGGGGGTCTCGGAGGGCTCGCCGCCCAGGCCCTGCGCTCCGGGCCGGTGGCCGACCTGGCCCGGCAGGAGGCGGTCGCCACGATCGAGCTCGAGGTGACCGGAGATCCTCAGGTGCGCGACGCCGAGTCGAGGTCGTCGTACCTGGTGCTGCCGGCTCGGGCGCTGGTCGTCGACGGTCGGGGGGAGCGCTGGCGGGTCCGGTCCCCGCTGCTGCTGGTCGTCACGGGTGACGCGATGTCCAGCTGGCAACAGGCTCTGGTCGGTGAGCAGCGCGCCGTCCTGGTCCGGCTGAGATCACCCGACCCGGGAGCGGAGGTGGCCGCCGTCGCCCGGGTCCGCACGGCCGGCGAGCAGCTCGCACCACCCGGCCCGGCGCTCGCCGCGGTCGAACGGGTTCGGGTCGGTCTGCGGGAGTCGGTGGCCGGCCGACCGGCCGAGCCCCGCGCGCTGGTGCCGGCCCTGGTACTCGGCGACACGTCGCGGATGACCTCGGCCCTGACCGGCGACTTCCAGACCACCGGCCTCACCCACCTGACGGCGGTGTCCGGGGCGAACCTGACCCTGCTGCTCGCGTTCGTGCTCGGAGCTGCCCGGTGGCTCGGCGTCCGCGGCTGGTGGCTGCGCGGACTCGGACTGCTTTGCGTGGCCGTCTTCGTCGCCCTCTGTCGCACCGAGCCGAGTGTGCTGCGGGCCGCGGCCATGGGCCTGGTCGCTCTCGCGGCCCTGGGTGCCGGCGGCCGGCGGCGGGGGCTGCGGCACCTGTCGGCCGCGATGCTCGGGTTGCTGCTGCTCGACCCGTTCCTCGGTCGGTCCTGGGGTTTCGCCCTCTCGGTGCTCGCCAGCGCCGGCATCATCTGGTGGGCGGGCCGCTGGGCCGAGGTGGCGCACTGGTTGCCGAAGCCGATCGCCGACGCGGTCGCCGTACCCCTGGCCGCCCAGCTCGCCACCCAGCCGGTGGTCGCAGCGCTGTCAGGGGCGGTGAGCGTGGTCGGCATCCTCACCAACGCGCTGGCCGGTCCGGTCGTCGGTCCGGCGACCGTGCTGGGCTTCGCGGCGGCACTGCTGTCCCTGGTCGGTGCCCCGCTGGCGGCGGTCGCCGGATACGGCGCCGGATGGTGCGCCCAGCTGATCATCTGGATCGCCCACGCGGGCGCCGAGCTGCCCGGCGCGTCCTGGCGCTGGCCGTCCGCACCGGTGGCCCTGGCGGTGCTGCTCGTCGGCTCCGTCGGATTCGGCGTGATCGTCCCGGTGCTGCTCAGTCGGCGGTGGCTGTCCCTCGGTACCGCGACCCTGCTGATCGCGGCACTGCTCAGCGCACCGTTGCAGCCGGGCTGGCCGCCGTCGGGTTGGGTGCTGGTCGCCTGCGACGTCGGCCAGGGCGACGGCCTGCTGCTCCGGTCCGGACCTGGTCAGGCGGTCGTCGTCGACGCCGGCCCGGATCCGGTGGCGATGGACCGCTGCCTCGACCAGGCCAAAGTGACGGCGGTACCGCTGCTGGTGCTGACCCACTTCCACGCCGACCACGTCGACGGGGTGCCCGGCGTTGCGGAGAACCGGGTCCTCGGCCAGATCTGGGTCAGCCCGCTGCGCTCACCGACCGACGAGGCCGCCGCACTGAACGGCTGGGCCGCCGCCCGCTCCATCCCGGTGCAGACCCCGGCGGTCGGCGCCCACGGGACGGTCGGCGTGCTGCGGTGGGAAGTGCTGGGCCCGCTCGGCGGCGGTCCGGGTCCACCGGATCGGCTCGCCGGTGTCGAGTCCGCCACCGAGAACGACGCCAGCCTGGTGCTGCGGGTCGAGATCGAGGGGGTCCGGATCCTGCTCACCGGTGACGTGGAGCCCGACGGTCAGGCGCGGCTGGTCCGATCGGGTCTGGACCTGCGGGCCGACGTGCTGAAGATCCCGCACCACGGCTCGGCTCGGCAGGAGGAGGCCTTCTTCGCCGCGACCCGGGCCCGGGTCGCCGTCGCCAGCGCCGGAGCGGACAACGACTACGGGCACCCCGCGCTGCGCACCCTGCAGCTCGCCGAGTCCCTCGGGATGACTGTGCTGCGGACCGATCAGCAGGGCGCCGTCGCGGTGGTCGTACGCGATGGGAACCTGGCGGCCGTCACCCAACGCGGTTGACCCGATCGCCGGCACCGGCCGGCGCGGCCCCGATCAGTTCGAGTCGCCGGTACCGGTCTTGTCGGGCAGGTACGGCTCGATGGCCGAAGCGAGCTTGGCCGCCGTCATGGACTGCAGCCAGACGTGGCCCGGCCCAGAGATCTGCGCCATGAACATCGAGTCACCGAACAGCTTGTTCTTCAGGCCCTTGACGCTGAAGAAGTTCAGCGGCATGCCGTCCCGGAACAGCGCGAGGTGACCGGGGTGCACGATCATCGACTGACCGGCCTGCAGCTCGTACTCCACGATCTCGCCGCTCAGCTCGATCCACGCCTGCCCCCGTCCCGACAGCCGCTGGAAGATCACGCCCGCCCCGCCGAAGACACCGGCCCCTAGCTTCTGCTGCAGCCCGACCGAGACCTCGACGTCGGTGGTGCTGACCAGGTAGCTGCCCGACTGGACCATGAAGTGGTCGTTGGAGTCGATGGCCAGCTCCCGGATGACGCCGGGGAATCGGGTGGCGAAGGCGACGAACCCGCCCGCCGGCGGTGCGGTGTACTCGGTGAGGAAGAGCTGACCGCCGCCGAGGGCGCGTTTCAGCCCGCTCATGAAGCCGCCCTTGCCGCCCGAGCCGAACCGGGTCGAGGTGTCCAGCTCCATCCCTGGCGTGTACCAGGAGACGTTGTCACCTTCGGCGATCAGCTTCTCGCCGCCGGTCAGGCTGATCTCCAGGATCGGCATCGTGGTGCCGACTGTGCGCGTCTGCATGCGGACAACCTAGCGAGCGCCGGCTCAGCTGACGTGGAGGGCCTGCTGCAGTCCCTTGGTGATCACCCCGCGGCCGACCAGCGGCAGCAGGACGCCGATCAACTTTCCCTTGAGGCCCTTGCCCTGCCGGAACAACGTGACGTCGACCTGGGTGCCGGTGCCCTGCGGGGTGAGCCGGTAGTCCCAGCGGCTCCCGGCGGCCCAGACGTTGGAGTCCAAGGTGACGGCGGAGACGCTGCCGGCCGCCGCGTCCCAGCTGTAGCGCTCCCGTTCCCACGTGGACGGGTTGCCCTCGGTGACCTCGGCCCAGTCCTCACCGGAGTCATGGAGGGTGAGGTGCTCGGCGTCCACCCCCGGCCAGGCGTCGACCCGGGACGGTCCGAAGTCGGTCAGGATCCGCAGCACCTCAGCGGGGGGCAGCGGGGACTGGACGGTGGCAGTGGCGGTGGGCATGCGGTCAGCTTGCCGGTCGGCCGGTGGCCGGGTCCAGCCGGACCGCCTGATTGGTGCAGAGCACGACCACCGCCGGCTTCTCGCCCGGGTTCGTGACGTGACCGGCCGCGACCTCGGCGGCGGGCTTGGCTCCCGGCACCGGGTCCGTCCCGGCGAACCGCAGCCGCATGGCCCCGTCGTCGTTGCAGCGGAACGCCCAGATCGGCCGTGCGGTGTCCATCGACACCCCGAACAGCTCGTCGGGTGCCCAGTCCACAGCGCTCGTCGCAGCCAGCACCACCACGGCTCCGTATTGACCGGCGACCACCTTGGTGGTGATGGCGCGCTTGTCCGGCATGGTCGCCTTGACCGGCTGCAGCGGGCTGACCAGGTTCGCCGTGCCGCTCTCGGTGTAGCCGGCGTACGCGACCAGACCGCGGCACCGGTCGCCCCGGGACACCAGGGTCGCCGTCGGCCGTCCCGGCCGCTGCTGGACCCAGGTCCCACAGGCGAGCTGATCGGCGCCCGGATCACCCGCCAACATCCGCTTCGCCTGCTCGCGACCCGCGTCGGCCGCCGGGAAGGCGCACAGCAACAGGAGCGCGCCGGTGAGCAGCGTGACCGCGAGCCGGGCGACCAGGGGATCGACCGTCACCGGTCGGCTGCGCACCCACGGCACCCCGATCCTGGTGTACGGCGGCACGAGCATGTACCCGGCCCAGACGACGATCACGACCAGCACCCCGGACACGTACGCGAGCAGGGTCGCGGTGCTGATGAGGACGCTGAGCTGCTGGGTGGGATCGGCGGCCAGCAGGGCTCGGGCGGCGTGCCCGGAATCCTGCGCGAACAGAGCCCGACCGATCGCGAGCGGGACGGGGTAGAGCAACACCACGACGACCACCAGCCAGCCGAGCGGCGGGCGGCGGGCGGGGAGATCGGCGTCGGCGACGTACCGCGAGCGCCAGACGGTGACGGCTGCGGCGGCCACCCAGGCCGTGAGCAGGAGCAGCCCGAACCAGGCGTCGCCGCCGCGGCCGGTGACCAGCTGGACCACCGTGACCAACCAGGTCAGCACGCCGACGTAGAGCGCGGCCGCCGGCAGGAGGACCCGGACCGGGCGGTTGTGGCTGCGAGCCAGGAACGGCAGTGCGATCGAGGTGCCGAGCAGCAGCGCGGCGAGCACGCCGCTGTGCAGCGCCTGGATCGGGGCGACCGCGGCCCCACCGGTGGTCAGCTCCTTCGACGCCAGGGGCCACAGCTGGTTCAGCAGCGCGTCCCGGCCGGCGAACTCACCGAACTCCGGCGCCCACCAGGCGACCAGGAAGAACACGTTCACCGACACCGAGATGAGCGCCGGCGCCCAGGCCCAGCGCAGGCTTCCCCGGCCGCGCACCCGCGCCGGCTTGGGCCTGCGGGGCGCGGGAGGGCGCTCCGGGTCCGGCGGCGGGACGGGGCGATCGGGATCGACCGGCTCCAGGGCGGGCCGGTCGAAACTGACGACTGCCGTCATCGACCCATCAACGATTCGAACTCGACCCGACGTTGCGGAAGGAGCCGGCGGAGGGCCTCGATCGCGGCGGCCGGCGTCCGGCCCAACGACTTGCTGTGGTGGATCCGCAAGGTGTCGGTGGCGCGCACCAGATCGACGCCGAGGAGGTGGACGCGGCCCTCGGTGACCGCGTCGAGCCAGCCGGTCACGATGTCGGCGTAGTCGCGGGCCCCGGTCACCACCAGGGTCAGGTCCTCGTCTCCGTACAACTCGGCGTACACCTGCCGCAGGCGATCGACCTCGACCGGCTCGGGCGGCTGCTCGCAGGAGGCGATCACCGCCGCGGCGCCGTCGACCTCGGCCCCCGCGATCCCGGCCAGTGCCACCGGGCAGCGCGCGGCCCAGAGCCGGCGCAGCCGGGCGTCCATCGAGATCTCGAACTGGCTGATGGTCGGCTCCGGGGCGGCCGGGCGCGGACGGCCGACGCTCAGTTCACTGCCCGACGGCCAGCGGACCTGCGAGACCGACATCCCGGTACGGATCAGGGCCCCGTCGGCGAACGACGTCGGCACCCACCGCTCCTCCAGGATCGCGGCCAGTCGCCGGCGCAGCACCGAGAGGTTGTTCAACCGGAAGGCGCCCTGGACCGAGGTCTCGATCCGGGTCTGCAGCTCGGTCAGCAGGTGGTTGCCGAACTCGGGCCCGTGCGCCTCCACCAGGTCGAGCACCACCCGGTACCCGTCGGCCGGCGCGAGTTCGACCACGACTTTCAGCGCCACCTCGTCGATGGGGTGGTCGTCGAACGTGGTCAGACCCGTGACCACCACGTTCAGACCGATCTTGGCGGTGTTCACCGGCAGCACGTCGATCGGAGCCCGGAACGGCCGCCAGCCGGCGTGCAGGGTGTCCCCGGGGTACCGCAGCTCGACGGGCTTCCCGGGTGGGAAGAGCACCGCGACGGTGCCGGGCTGGACGATGCCGCCGCGGCTCAGTTGCCGGATGGTCCCGGTGAAGGGTTGATCGGGTGCCGACTCGACGACGAACGAACGGGCCGCGGCCATCGCCGATCGGTCGTCGTCGGGCAACGGCGCAGAGAGATTGCTGGACACCGCCACTCCTTCACGCTCCAGCGGACGGTCACAGATATACCAACCGGCACCGCTCAGTCCGCGGATCTCGGCCCCGAACTCGCGGTGTCGGCGACGCCGTCTCGCCAGCCAGTACCCGACCCGCCCGGCGAGGCGTCCGAGAGCCGTTCACGGGACCTGTCCGCCCGTCGGTCCGAGGCCCGGTCCGAGGCCCGGTCCGAGGGCCGGTTGGAAGGTCGGTTCGAGGGCCGGAACGACGACGGTTCCGTCGGCCCATTCCCGCCTGTCCTCGGCCGCTGCCATGCTGGGGCGGTGGCAGCTCGTACCCCGTCGCGCTCGACCCCGAGGTCCGGCTCGCGAACCGGTGGCACGGCGCAGGCGGGGTTCGGCAGCACCGTGCTCGTGACCGGCCCGGAGAGTCTGTTGGCCGAGCGGGCCGTGGCGGCCGCACTGACCCGGGTACGAGCGGTGGATCCCGGGGCCGAGGTGACGACGGTCGAGGCGGTCCGGCTGGATGCGGGTACCTGGTTCGAGATCACCGGTGCGTCGCTGTTCGCCACCCGACGTGCCGTCGTGGTCACCGACCTGGGCGAGCTCCCCGCCGATGTGAGCGACACCGTCGTCGAGCTCGCCACCGATCCCGGTCCGGATCTGGCGCTCGTCCTGGTGCACCGCGGAGCGCAGAAGGGCCGGGCGGTGGCGGAACGGATCCGCAAGATCGCGGTCGAGACCGTCGAGTGCGTCGCACCCAAGCCGTGGGAGCTGCCGCAGTTCGTGCAGAACGAAGCCCGCCAGGCCGGTGGCAGCATCGACGCCGATGCGGCCCGGTTCCTGGTGGAAGCGGTCGGTCATGATCTGCGGGCGCTGGCGGCGGCCGTCGCCCAGCTGCTCGCCGACGCCGAGCAGTCCACGGTCACCCAGAACGAGGTCCGACGCTATTTCGGTGGGCGCTCGGAGGTGACCAGCTTCGCGGTGGCCGATGCCGTGTTGGCGGGCCGGACCGGCTTGGCGATGGAGCAGCTCCGGTGGGCGATGGCCACCGGCGTGCCGCCGGTGCTGGTCACCAGCGCCCTGGCCACCGGGATCCGTGGCCTGGGCCGGTTGATCGCGGCACCGGGTGGCATGCGGGACGCCGACCTGGCCCGCGAGGTCGGGGTGCCGCCGTGGAAGCTCAAGTCGCTGCGGCCGCAGGCGCGCGGGTGGGATCAGCGGGGCCTCGCGACGGCGCTCCAGGCCGTAGCGGTGGCGGACGCAGAGGTCAAGGGTGCCGCCGACGACGCCGCGTTCGCGCTGGAACGGGCGGTGCTGGCGGTGTCTCGAGCCCGGAAGGGCTGATCCGACCGAGAGGTCGGACCCGGGAGGTCAGAACCAGGAGTTCAGAACCAGGAGGTCAGAGCTGAGCGGCCCGGGCGGCGATGGCCGACTTCCGGTTGGCAGCCTGGTTCTGGTGGATGACGCCCTTGGCGGCGGCCTTGTCCAGCGCGCGACCCGCAGCGCGGGCGGCGGCAGTGGCCGTCTCGGCCTCGCCGGCGTCAGCGGCCTCGCGGAACCGACGAACGAACGTCTTCAGCTGCGACTTGACCGCCTTGTTGCGCTGCCGAGCCTTCTCGTTGGTCTTGATCCGCTTGATCTGGGACTTGATGTTCGCCACGGGTGTCTGTTCCTCGACCTACTTGCCGGTTGCTGCCTGATCAGATTGCTGCGCCCGGGCCGGGCACAGCCGACAACGGTACCAGCGGCGGCCGGTGGCACCCAAATCCGTACGGTGCCTTCCGGCGAGCGTGGAATGATGGCCGTTCGACCACGTACGAGTTGATCGGATCGCTGTTGACCTCGCCAACCCACGCCCCGGGCCGGACCGGCCAGCCGGCGCCGGGTCGGACCGACCCCGCTCTCATCCGGAACTTCTCCATCATCGCCCACATCGACCACGGCAAGTCGACGCTGGCGGACCGGATGCTGCAGCTGACCGGTGTGGTCGACGGGCGGGCGATGCGGGCGCAGTACCTGGACCGGATGGAGATCGAGCGGGAACGCGGCATCACCATCAAGTCGCAGGCGGTCCGGATGCCGTGGACGGTCGCCGGGTCGGATCACGTGCTGAACATGATCGACACCCCCGGCCACGTCGACTTCACCTACGAGGTCTCGCGCTCGCTGGCCGCGTGCGAGGGTGCGGTGCTGCTGGTCGATGCCGCACAGGGGATCGAGGCCCAGACGCTGGCCAACCTCTACCTGGCGCTCGAGGCCGATCTGGTGATCATCCCGGTGCTGAACAAGATCGATCTGCCGAGTGCCCAGCCGGAGAAGTACGCCGAGGAGCTGGCCTCGATCATCGGTTGCGATCCGGGTGACGTGCTGCGGGTCTCGGCGAAGACCGGCGCCGGCGTCTCCGAGCTCCTCCAGGAGATCGTGCGTCAGGTTCCGGCTCCGGTCGGGCGTCCGGACGCGCCGGCGCGGGCGTTGATCTTCGACTCCGTGTACGACACCTATCGCGGCGTGATCACCTACGTCCGGGTGTTCGACGGTGAGCTGTCGCACCGCGAACGGGTGCTGATGATGTCGACGAAGGCGACCCACGAGACCCTCGAGGTCGGGGTGATCTCGCCGGACCCGATGCGGGCGCAGAGTCTCGGGGTCGGTGAGGTGGGCTACCTGATCACCGGGGTGAAGGAGGTGCGGCAGTCCCGCGTCGGCGACACCGTCACGTCCGCCGACCCGTCCGGCGACGGAGTCCCTGGGCGGCTACCGGCACCCGAACCCGATGGTGTTCGCCGGGCTCTACCCGATCGACGGCGCGGACTATCCCGAGCTGCGCGAAGCGCTGGACAAGCTCCAGCTCAACGACGCCGCGCTGAGCTACGAGCCGGAGACCTCCGGTGCCCTCGGCTTCGGCTTCCGGATCGGGTTCCTCGGCCTGCTGCACATGGAGATCGTGCGCGAGCGGCTGGAGCGGGAGTTCGACCTCGACCTGATCTCGACCGCTCCCAACGTGATCTACCGGCTGGTGCTCGAGAGCGGTGCCGAGCACGTGGTCACCAATCCGTCGGAGTACCCGACCGACGGCAAGATCGCCGAGGTGTACGAGCCGGTGGTGAAGGCGACGATCCTGAGTCCGACGGACTACATCGGCACGATCATGGAGCTCTGCCAGGCGCGCCGCGGGGTGCAGACGGGGATGGAGTACCTGTCCGCGGACCGGGTCGAGATCCGGTACACGCTGCCACTGGCCGAGATCGTCTTCGACTTCTTCGACGCGCTCAAGTCCCGCACCAAGGGCTACGCCAGCCTGGACTACGAGCCGGCGGGGGAGCAGCCCGCCGACCTGGTCAAGGTGGACATCCTGCTGCACGGCGAACCGGTCGACGCCTTCTCCGCGGTGGTCCACCGCGACAAGGCGTACGCGTACGGGGTGCTGATGGCCAACAAGCTCAAGGAGCTGATCCCGCGGCAGCAGTTCGAGGTGCCGATCCAGGCCGCGATCGGGGCCCGCGTCATCGCCCGGGAGACGGTCCGGGCGATGCGCAAGGACGTTCTCGCCAAGTGCTACGGCGGCGACATCACCCGCAAGCGCAAGCTGCTGGAGAAGCAGAAGGAAGGCAAGAAGCGGATGAAGATGGTCGGCCGGGTCGAGGTGCCGCAGGAGGCCTTCGTCGCCGCCCTGTCGACCACCGAGCCGACGAAGGCCGACAAGAAGTAGCGGCCGACGGCTACAGCCCGCGCCGGCGGAGAGGGATGCCCATCGCCTCGCGGAGCCAGTCGCGGTAGCGGTCGACGGGCCAGCCGCGGTCCACCACGAACGCTTCGTACCAGTCCAGCGACATGGTCGCCCACAGACCGTCGCGGACCTCGGCCAGCAGCTCCTCGTCCGTGCTGTCCAGCCGGTCCAGGACGACCCGGGCCAGTGCCTCCGCACCGCGGAGTCGCTGGGCATCCAGCTGGTCCGCCATCTCGGCGACCTCGCGGTGGCCGTCACGGCTGCGGTAGATGACCGCGTAGATGCCGTGCACCTCCGCGGCCCGGCGGGCCACCAGGGCGGCGAACCGATCCAGCACATCGTCGGCGCTGACGCCGGCCCGGACATGTTCCAGCTCGGGCCGCTCCGCCATCGGCACCGGTCGAGCATCACCCGCCATCAGGGTCTCGGCCGCTTCCTTCAGCAGGTTCACCTTCGAGCCGAACGCGGTGAACACGGTCGGCACCGACACCTCGGCCGCGGCGGCGACAGCCGCCATCGACGTGTGCGCGAAGCCCTCGGAGACGAACAGCTCACGGGCGCGGTCGAGGATCCGTTCCCGGGTCCGCAGCGCCTGCGCGCGGCGGTTCGTGGCGTCGTAGCTGCGCCCTTGCCTTCCGCCGACCATTCACTTAACCTACCAAATATTCAATAAAGTCACGGTTAACTCAACCGAGTCGATGTCAACGGAGGAGCACGCGATGTCGATCGACCACCGGATCACCGGGACGGGAACGCCGCTGCTGCTGCTGCACGGCGCCGCCGAGGACGCCGACCTGGTGCAGCCGCAAGCCGACGCGCTCGCCCAGCGAGGGTTCCAGGTGATCAGCTACGACCGTCGGGGGACCGGGCGGAGCAGCCGGGACGGCTGGCCGGGCGGCGGCGTCGCCGCGCACGTGGCCGACGCCGCGACGCTGATCCGGGAGGTCGCCGGCGGACCCGCCGCGGTGCTCGGCCTGAGCTCGGGAGGGGTCCTGGCGCTCGCGCTCGCGGCCGCCCACCCGGACCTCGTGACCGAGGTGGTGGCGTGGGAACCCCCCGCGCTGATGATCTTGCCCGACGGGGCCGAGCTGCACGCCCAGCTGATGGCGCCGATCGAGTCCTACCTGGACGCGCACCCGCAGGACTGGGACGGCGGGTACGACGTGATGACGGCGGTGCTGTCCGGGGGCACCGCAGACCCCTCGGATCCGCGGGTCGAGCGGATGCGTCGCAATGCCGAGCCGGCGCTGCGCGACGACGGGCCGGTCATCACGGCCCACCGGCTCTCGCCCGCAGCTGGGGACACCAGCGTCGTGATAGCGGTCGGTGCCGGCGTCGATCCGCTGCTCGACCGGATCGGCACCGCCCTGGCAGCCGGCTACGGCACCGCCGTGCGGGTCGTCGACGCCGCCGGCGAGCACGAGATCTACCTGTCCGACCCGGACGTTCTCGCCGAGGCGCTGGCGTCCGGGCCGGCCCGGCGCGCACTGACGTAGACCAGCCAGGAGAGGCCCACTCCGATCAGCCAGGCCGAACCGTGACCGATCGAGCTGAAGGCCGACCTGGTGACGATCAACACGATGACCGCGGCGACGCTCGCCAGCCCGTACCAGAGCCGGAGGCGACGGGGGACCCGGACGAGCAACAGGCCGAGGACTCCAGCCAGGCCGTAGCTGACGCCGACGTCGTGCCGGTTCACGATGGCGGCGGAGACCGACCGATCGCTGAGCGCCATGACCTCGGCCACCATCACCCACAGGCTGCCGAAGACGTGGCACAGCAGCACGGTGATCACCAGGGCGATCCGGCCCAGCCAGCGTTGGACCTCGCGGTAGGCGACCACGAGAGGGACGAGCAGCAGCAGGAACCACAACGGCGACACCACGAACAGGCTGAGCAGCAGCACCTGCACCGGCCGCTGCTGCATGTTCTGCAGGTTGGTGCTGGCCGCCAGCACCAGCGCGCCGCCGCCCGGCTGCCAGGCGATCCAGACGCTGGCGACGAGCACGACCAGTGCGTACGCGACCGGGAGGTCCCAACCCCGCCACCGAGGACGCCGCCACCACGGGTCGCTGCGGGCCGGCGACTCCGGTGCGCTCATGGTCGGCATTCTGCCCGGCCGGAATAGCGTCGATGATCGACGGGTTGCCAGACCGAAGAGCTGTACCAGTCGAACGCTGTACCCATCGACGTCGTACCGATCGAACGTCGTACCCATCGAAGAGCTGTACCGATCGAACGGAGATTCCATGCGTGCACTGCGGTTCCACGAGTACGGCGACCCTGAGGTGCTGGTGATCGACGAGATCGACGAACCGCACGCCGGGCCCGACCAGATCCGGATCAAGGTGGCCGCGGCCAGCATCAACCCGATCGACTGGAAGATGCGTTCGGGGATGCTGGCCGGCGGCAAGGACCTGGCCGCCCCGCAGCAGCTCGGCTTCGATGCCGCCGGGGTGGTCGACGAGGTGGGGGAGAACGTGTCCGGGGTCTCCGTCGGTGACGACGTGTTCGGGCTCGGCCGCAACACCCAGGCCGAGTACGCGGTGCTCGATTCGTTCGCGCTGAAGCCCTCCTCGTTGGACTGGGCGGTCGCCGGTGGCGCGGGCACCGTGGTGGAGACCGCGTCCCGGGCCCTCGGACTGCTCGGTGTCGCGGCCGGGACGACCGTCTTGATCGACGGCGGCGCCGGCGGTGTCGGTGCGGTCGCGACGCAGATCGCCATCGCCCGCGGGGCGACCGTGATCGCCACCGCCGGACTGGACAACCAGGACTACCTGCGCGAGATCGGGGCCACCCCGGTGGTCTACGGCGACGGCATGACGACCCGGGCCCGGCTGGTCGACGCCAGGATCGACGCGGTGCTGGACACGGCGGGGAAGACGCCGGTCGCCGAGCTGGTCAGCCTCGTGACCGACCCGGCTCAGGTGGTCACCATCGCGAACTTCGACGTCGGGGACACCGGGGCCCGGCTGACCAGCGGAACCCTGGCCGATCCGGGACCCGTGCTCGCGGAGGGCGCTCGGCTGCTCGAACAGAGCCAGCTGGTGATCAAGGTGCAGACGTTCCCGTTGGACCGGGCGGCCGAGGCTCATCGGCTGAGCCAGGAGGGCCACACCCGGGGCAAGCTCGTGCTGCTGCCGTGACCGGTTCGCTCGCAGCAGCGGAAATCGGCTCCTAAGCTCCTCGGGTGAGCTCATCCACGGCGGAGATCGGGATCATCGGCGGTTCCGGCTTCTACTCCCTCGCCGCGGACGCCGAGCCGGTCACGGTGTCGACCCCGTACGGCGACCCGACGGCACCGCTGGAGGTCGGTGAGCTGGCGGGGCGCCGGGTCGCGTTCGTGGCCCGGCACGGGATCCGGCACGAGTACCCGCCGCACCTGGTGAACTACCGGGCCAACCTGTGGGCGCTGCGCTCACTGGGGGTCCGGCAGGTGCTGGCGCCGTGTGCCGTCGGCTCGTTGCGCCGGGACCTGCCGGCGGGCAGCATCGTGGTGCCCGATCAGGTGGTGGACCGGACCTGGGGCCGGGCGCACACCTACTTCGACCGGATCGGCAGCGTCGGCCACGCCGGGTTCGCGGATCCGTACTGCCGCCACGGTCGTCGAGCGGTGCTCGCGGCCGACGCCACCCTCACCGACGGCGGCACGCTGGTGGTGGTCAACGGACCACGGTTCTCGAGTCGCGCCGAGTCGATCTGGCACGCGGCGCAGGGCTGGTCGCTGGTGGGGATGACCGGACAACCCGAAGCGGGGCTGGCCCGCGAGCTCGCGCTGTGTTACACCTCGGTGGCTCTGGTGACCGATCTGGACGCCGGGCTCGAGGGGGAGGACGCGGTCAGCCACGCCGAGGTGCTGGCCACCTTCGCCGACAACGTCGGCCGGCTGCAGGATCTGTTGCGGCGGGCAGTCGCCGGCCTCCCGGCCGAATCCGACCCGGCGACCGACCGGTGCCCCTGCCGGCACACGCTGGACGGGATGCCGGAACCGCCGACCGGATCCGGATGATCGGCTGCGACGCGCCCGAGCGGAGCCGGTGACCATGGTCCCGGAGCTGCCCAGCGCGGACCCGGCGCCGGTGGACGGCTCGCTGCCCGAGCAGGCTCTGGCCGGGGTGGGGACTCGACCGTTCGGCGTGTATCTGCACGTCCCGTTCTGCACCAGTCGCTGCGGCTACTGCGACTTCAACACCTACACCGCCGCCGAGCTCCGCGATCCCGACGGTGCCCCCGGATCCGAACGCGACGGGTACGTGGCGGCGGCGATCGCGGAGATCGAGCTCGCCGGCCGGGTGCTGGGGGACCGGGTGCCGGAGGTGGCGACGATCTTCGTCGGCGGCGGTACCCCGACCGTGCTCCCGGTCGCCCAGCTCCGGGACCTGATCGGCGCCGTGCGGAGCCAGTGGCCGCTGGCGGCCGACGTCGAGGTGACCACGGAGGCGAATCCGGAGTCGGTCGATGCGGCCGTGCTCGATCAGCTGCTCGCGGCCGGCTTCACCCGGATCTCGTTCGGCATGCAGTCGGCCGTGCCACACGTGCTCGCAACGTTGGACCGGGTGCACTCCGCCGGTCGCGCCGGCCGACTGGTGGCCCAGGCGCAACGGGCCGGTTTCGCGCACACCAGCGTCGACCTGATCTACGGCACGCCGGGGGAGTCGTTGGCGGACTGGCGTCTCTCGGTGGAGGCGGCGCTGGTCGCCGGACCGGACCACATCAGTGCGTACGCCCTGGTGGTGGAGCCGGGCACCCGGATGGCGGTCCGGGTCCGGCGCGGGGAGCTCCCGGCGCCCGATCCCGACGACCTCGCCGACAAGTACCTGCTGGCCGAGGACCTGTTCGGTGCGGCCGGTTTCCGCGCGTACGAGGTCAGCAACTGGGCCACCTCGCCGGCCGCCCGCTGCCGGCACAACCTGGGTTACTGGCGCGGCTCGGACTGGTGGGGGATCGGGCCGGGCGCGCACAGCCACGTCGGCGGGGTCCGGTGGTGGAACGTCAAGCACCCGGCGCGGTACGCGGCCCGGCTGGCGGCCGGGACGTCACCGGCGCAGGGTCGGGAGGTGCTCACCCGGGCCGATCGGCAGCTCGAGCAGGTGATGCTGGGCATCCGGGTGGCGGACGGACTCGACCCGGCGGTGCTCACCCCCCGGGCGCGCGCCCGGCTGCCGGAGCTGCAGGGCCGCGGCCTGCTCCGGCCCGAGCTCGACCGGGTCCGGTTGACCGTCACCGGGCGGCTGCTGGCCGACGCGGTGATCCGCGACCTCCTCGATTGACCTCCTGGAGTGACCTCCTGGATCGACCCCTCCGACCGGCCGGGCTGGAACCGGCTGGGAGCGGATGGTTGGCTGGGCGGGTGCCCACCTTGGCCATGTTCCCGCTCGGCACGGTGCTGTTGCCCTACATGCCGCTGCGGCTACGGGTCTTCGAACAGCGCTATCTGGTGATGCTGGACGGCCTGCTGAACAGCGGAGTCGTCGAGTTCGGCACCGTGTTGATCGAACGCGGCCAGGAGGTCGGCGGCGGAGAGCAGCGGTTCTCGATCGGCACCGTCGCCGAGATCACCGGACTCGGCGCGTCCGGTGGCTTCGTCGGGCTGGTCGCCGAGGGTCGGGAGCGGTTCGAGATCCGCGAGTGGCTGGCAGAGGACCCGCACCCCCGAGCGGAGGTCGAGCTGTTGCCGGCGCTGGGCTGGGACGCGGGGTGGGGCCAGTTGCTCGTCGACGCCGAGAGCCGGGTCCGGCGCACCCTCGCCGTGGCGAGTGAGTTCCGCGAGGGCACCTGGCCGGCCGACATCGAGCTGTCCGACGATCCATTGCGAGCCAGCTGGCAGCTGGCGGGGATCGCGCCGCTCGGGCCGATGGATCAGCTGGCCCTGCTGGGTTCGGAGTCCATCGGGGCGCTGCTCAGCACCTTGATCCGCCTCGTCGACGATGAGGGTTCGGCGCTCCGCGCCCCGTGGCCGGAGCACTGAGGGTCGCGGCCGGTCCCGACTACTTCTGGAGCAGCGGCTCCAGCTTGGACTGCAGGTCCGCCAGCGCGGCGTCCGGTGCGGTCTGACCCTGCAGAGCGGAGTACGCGGCGTCCTGGATGGCGAGCGTCACATCGCCGTAGCGGACCACGACCGGCCGCGGCTGCGCGTTCTTGATGCCCTGCAGCAGCGCCGGCATGTACGGGTACGCCTTCACCACGTCCGGGTCGTTGTAGAGGCTCTCCAGCGGCGGCGGCACCGACGTCTTCAGGATCCGGGTCTTCTGCTGCTCGGGCCGGTTGATCCAGGCGATGAAGTCAGCGGCGGTGCCCTTGTTCTTGCCGAAGGCGGAGATCGCGAAGTTGTTGCCGCCCAGCGTCGAGACCCCGGGGCCGTCCTTGCCGGGGAGCGGAGCGACGTCGAACTTGCCCACCACCTTCGAGGATCCGTCCTTCTTCTGCGCCAGCGAGTACACGTAGGCCCAGTTGCGGAGGAAGATCAACTCGCCGTTCTGGAACGCCTGCCGGCCCTGCTCCTCCTGCCACGTGATCGCGGCCCGCGGGATCGTCCCGTCCTTGAAGGAGTCGACCAGGAAGTCCAGGCCCTCCTTCGCCTCGGGCGTCGTCACCGCCGCCTTCCCGGAGTCGTCGACCACCTGACCCCCGGCGGAGTTGATGGCCTCGGAGAAGTTCACGGTCAGCCCCTCGTACTTCTGGAACTGCCCGGCATAGCACCCGAGGTCCTTGTTCTCCGGCTTCGCCTTGATCTTGGCGCACGCCGCCTTCAGCTCGTCCCAGGTGGTCGGCGGTTTCACACCGGCATCGTCCAGCAGGTCCTTGCGGTAGTAGAGGAGTCCGGCGCCGGTCGCATCGGGTACGGCGTAGACCTTGCCGAAGTACTTGACGGTCTCCAGCGTCTGCGGCAGGTAGCCCGTCATGTCGATCTTGTCCGAGGGGATCTCCACCACCCAGCTGTTCGCGGCGAACTCCGCGGTCCAGACGGCATCCAGCCGCATGATCGCGACATCGGCCGACTTGACCTGCGCGTACTGCAACAGCTGCTGGCGCTGTCCGTCGGCCGCGTCGGGCAGCTCGATCAAGGTGACCTGTTCCTCCGGGTGATCGGCGTTCCAGGCGGCGATCTCGGAGGGCCGCAGCCCCGAGACGTCCTTGCCGATCGCCATCTTGATCGGGCCGTGCTCGTTGAAGTCGGCGCCAGCGTTCGCCTGTTGCGGCGCGGGTGCGGAGCCACCGCACCCGGCCGCGAGAGCGAACAGCGCGAGCGCGGCCGTCGTGCCCACCACCCGTCGAGCCGCCCGACGGGGTCGGATCGCCACGGACCTCGAAGTCGTCGACATCACAGGAGTACCTCCGCAGGGTTGGGTACCGGGCGGCCCGGGGCAGATCACCACACTCACCCGCGAAGGAACCGACGTCAAGCCCCGCCCTCTTCCTCCGGGCTTGGTCGCAGCTGCAACGAACCCGAGCAGCTGCGACCAAGCCCGAGCAGCAGCGACGAACGGTAGGACCTCAGCGGCGCCGCTTCTTCGGCGGCTGCTGAGCCCACTGCTCGGTACCGGGGGTCCAGTTCAAGACGCTGGCGCGCTCCATGAACTCGTCGGCGCCGATCTCTCCCTGGGCGAACCGGTCGGCAAGGATCTTCTTCGCCTCCGCTTCGGGGGCGCGGGTGGCGGCCAGCCACGGCGGCGGGCCGAACGTGCCGCGCCGGATCAGGAAGAACGTGGCGACGACGGCGAGCAGGAACAACAAGAACATGAGACCTCCTACGAACGGAACGAATGGCGGTGGACCGCCGACCCAGGGACCGGGGTGCATGGCAACCTCCTCGACTTGCGGATGTGTACGAGGTCAACAGTCGTCGCCGAGGAGCCGTTTCACATCGGCCCGCGGACGTCACTCGACTACGTCAGCGGACGTAGTCAGGTGCCGTCCCTGGACGGACGTCCCGGGCGGGCCGGCGGTCTAGGGTCGGAGGTCCAGCCGGGAATCCGCCCGGCGATCCGCCCAGCAATCCGCCCGGCGATCCGCCCAGCGATCCGCCCGGCAATCCGAGCGGGGTCGCCAGGAGGAGCCGCCCGGCGAGCCGCCGAACAGCACGAAGGGAGAGGTCCATGGCCACGGCCCGACCCACGGTGCTGCTCGTCGACGCGCCGGTGGCGCTGCTGATCGGGTTCGCCAGCTGGTTCAGCGCCCAGGCCTCGCGCTGGTTCGCCGACGGAGCCCGCGGTCCGTGGACCCGGGGTGGGCCGCCCGGACGGTCGCCGGTGTGGGACGGCCCGGTCGAGATCTGGTGGCTGCCGCTCCCGTTCGTCGTGCTGCTGGTGGCGGGCCTGGTGGTGCGCCGGCTGTACCCGCGCGCCGGGTTCGCGCTGGTCGTGCTGGGCGTCGGCGGTTACCTCGCCGTCGGCGGCCCGTACGGCCCGGTGCTGATCGCTCCCGCCGTCGCGATGTGGTCCCTCGCCGCGACGATCCCGGTCGAGCGCTGGCCGATCCCGGCCGCGATCCTGCTGGTCATGCTGACCGCCGCCTGGTGGTCGGAGCCCACGTTCGGGCTGCTCGATCCCCAGGCGTACGCGGCCGTCTTCTTCGGGCTCGCCGCCATCCTCGTCCCGGCCCTGATCGGTCTGCTGCTCCGGAACCGCCGCGAAGGAGAACGGGCCGTCCGCGCCGAGGAGCTGCGCCGGATCGCTTACGAGGAACGACTGCGGGTCGCCCGTGAGGTGCACGACGTGGTCGGACACAGTCTCTCGGTGATCAACTTGCAGGCCGGGGTCGCGCTGCACGTCCTGCACCGCCGACCCGAGCAGGTGGAGGGCGCACTGACCGCGATCAAGACCACGAGCAAGGCGGCCCTGGAGGAGCTGCGGAGCACCCTGGACGTGTTCCGCGATCCGGATCTGCGGTTGGCGCCGACCGCCGGTCTGGCCCGGCTCACCGATCTGGTCGCCTCGTTGCGCTCGGCCGGTCGGACGGTGGAGGTACGCGACACCCGGACCGTCGCCATCCCCGCCGCCGTGGACCAGGCGGCGTTCCGGATCGTGCAGGAGTCACTCACCAACGTCGTCCGGCACACCGAGCGGGCCGCAGCCACCGTGCTGCTGCAGACCACCGCGGACGCCCTGCTGATCGAGGTCTCCGACGACGGACCGGCCGGTCCCGAGCTCCCCGAGGGCAACGGGATCGCCGGGATGCGGGAACGGGCCCGGGCCGTCGGCGGATCGTTGGCGGTCCGACCCGGTCCCGCCGGTGTCGTGGTCTCCGCCCGACTCCCGATCGCGGCCGCATGATCCGCGTCGCGGTCGTGGACGATCAGGCGCTGGTCCGGATGGGACTCACCGTCTTGATCGACTCCGAGCCCGATCTCGAGCTGGCCGGCGAAGCGGAGGACGGACGCGGCGCGGTCGCCATCGCCCGGTCCCGGCACCCCGACGTGATGCTGCTCGACATCCGGATGCCCAGGCTCGACGGCATCTCCGCCCTGCGCCAGATCAGCGGGGACCCCGGTCTGGCCGGCACCCGGGTCGTCATGCTCACCACCTTCGAGCTCGACGAGTACGTCTACGACGCCCTCCGGGCCGGTGCGGCCGGCTTCATGATCAAGGACAGCGAGCCCGCCGAGCTGCTGCGGGCGATCCGGCTGGCCGCGGCGGGGGAGTCGCTGCTGTCGCCCTCGATCACCCGGCGGGTGATCGAGTCGTACGTGTCCCGGGCGCCGTCGGGCCGCGAGCACCCGAGGTTGGGCGATCTCACCGACCGCGAGCGCGAGGTGCTCGGACTGGTGGGGGAGGGCCTCAACAACGACGAGATCGCGGGGCGGCTCGTGCTCAGCAAGGCCACTGCCCGCACCCACGTCAGCCGGATCATGATCAAACTCGGCGCCCGGGACCGGGCGCAGCTGGTGGTGATCGCCTACCAGTCGGGCTTGGTCAGTTGAGGAGCTCGGTCAGCTGAGCAGCTCGGTCAGCTGAGCAGCTCGGTCAGAGCGCGCGTCGTTGGGACACCAGGGGGCAGAGGAACGGGTCCTTGCCCTTGAGCCCGACGGAGTTGAGGTGCCGGATGACGCTCCCGTACGCCGCCCAGAGCGTGGTCTGGGTGTACGGCACGCCCTCCGCCGCGCAGTGGGCAGCGACCAGCGGTTGGAGCAGGCGCAGGTGCGGACGCGCGATGGAGGGGAAGAGGTGATGCTCCACCTGGTAGTTCAGGCCACCCATGAAGAGCGACATCCAGCGGCCGCCGCTGATGTTCCGGCTCATCAGCACCTGACGGCGCAGGAAGTCCAGCTTCAACTTCGGCGAGACCAGCGGCATCCCGATGTGGTTGGGGGCGAACGAGAAACCCATGTAGAAGCCGAAGACGGCGAGCTGCACCGCCAGAACCGCGACCGCCTTCCCGGGCGGCAGCACCCAGAACACCAGGGCCACGATCCCGCCCAGGCGCAGGATCAAGAAGGTCATCTCGACCCATCGCCGCTCGATCCCCCGACTACCGAACACCCGACGGATGCCGTCCCAGTGCAGGGCGAGACCCTCCAGCAACAGCACCGGGAAGAAGTACCAGCCCTGGTGCGCGACCAGCCAGCGCACCAGCCGGTTGCGGTGCCGGGTGGCGATCTCGGGGGTGAAGGCGATCACGGTGGCCCCGACGTCGGGGTCGGCGTCCACCTTGTTCGGGTTGGCGTGGTGACGGTTGTGCTTGCTGCGCCACCAGCCGTAGCTGATGCCGACCATCAGGTTGGCCACGATCAGGCTGAGCCAGTCGTTCCACCGGCCGGATCGGAAGATCTGGCGGTGGGCGGCGTCGTGGCCGAGGAACGCGATCTGGGTCATGACGACGGCCAGCACCGCACCCGAGACGAGCTGCCACCAGCTGTCGCCGATCCAGATGAAGCCGGCGACCCAGGCGGCGATGACCAGCACCGCGCCGATCAACTTGGCCCAGTAGTAACCGTAGCGACGGCGCATCAGACCGAGCTCGTGCACGTGCCGGGTCAAGGCGGTGAAGCTGCTGCCGGAGGAGACGGTTTCCGCGGCAGCTCCGGCCGGGCCGTCGTCGGGGGCGAGCGTATCGAGTGACACGAGAGAAGCCGATCCGGTCGCCTGTCCTGGGAACCGTCTGGGCTGGTGCGAACGAATCGCACGGCGGCGCGGCTTCGAGACGGCGCCGACGGCCCCAGGCCGACTGCGTTGAGCAGTGACTGGAGTTTACTACGCTGGGACCTGAGCGAAGGAGGCAGATGAACCCAGATGGCGTCGGCGATCCCGGCGACCGGCGAGCCGAGGAGGACAGCGACCTGCAGGCGAGCCTGGCGGCCCTGGCCAAGCTCGGGTCCCACCGGCTGAGCCTGGAGGACCTCCTCACCCGGGTCGCGACCTACGCGGTCAAGGCCATCCCGGGCGCCGACGGCGCCGGCCTGACGCTGCAGGAGGACGACCGGGCCAACACCATCGTCGCCACTGCGGACTTCGTCACCCAGATCGACGACATCCAGTACGGGGTCGGGCAGGGCCCGTGCATCGACGCGGCCCGCGACGCCGAGACGGTGACGTCGGCCTCCATCGGCGCCGATCCCCGCTGGCCGAAGTTCGGTGGCCGGGTCGCGCGCCTCGGCGTGCACAGCGTCGTCTCCCTGCCGCTGATCACGCCGGACGGCGTGGTCGGAGCGATGAACGTGTACGCGTACGCGAAGAACAGCTTCGACGACCGGGCGACGGAACTGGGCCAGATCTTCGCGGTGCCGGCCGCCATCGCGGTCCAGAACGCCCAGGTGCTGGCGCAGACGCAGCGGCTGGCGGCCCGGTTGGCGACGGCACTGGAGACTCGCGGCGTCATCGACCGCGCCGTGGGGATCATGATGAGCCGTAGCGGTGGCACCGCGGCGGACGCGCTCGCCCGGCTGCGCACGATGAGTCAGAACGAGCACCGCAAGCTCGCCGTGATGGCCGAGCAGATCGTCGACGAGGCGGTCCGCCGGGCGCACGCGCGCCAGCAGGACCCGAGCTGAGCGACGGGACCGGTCGGCAGCGCCGACCAGCGGTCTGCCCGCACGGTTGCCCGAACTGCCCTGGCGGGCACCGGCGGCACTGCGTATAAGAGGATCGTGGACCGTCCGGCGAAGCGGGGGATACGCCGTCGGGTCCGCCCGCCGAAGGGCACGAAGGCGGGCCGGCCGGCCCAGCGCGGCACCCTCGACGAGGCCGCGGACCGGTCCGCGGTGCCCCTGCAGCTGCAGCGGCCCGATGTGTCGACGCTGCTCGATCTGCAGCGGGCCGCCGGCAACGCGGCCGTCACCGGACTGGTCTCGGCCCATCGGGTCAGCCTTCAACGCGCCCCGCAGGACGACGAGGATCGGCCGCCGCCGACCGACAAGACGGCGGCGGAACTGGGGATCAAGCCCGGCTCGCCGCTGGACACCCCGCTGGGTCGGGCCACCCGGGCCGAGCAGCTGCGCCGGGCCGCCGAGCGCCCGGTCGACCAGATCTCGGTGGTCGGTGGGACGCAGACGAGTCGGGCCCGTACCGCCGACGCGACCGCGGACGCCCGAGCCCGGGCCCGCGCCGCCGACTACGCCCCGATCTACGCCCAGTGGGCCGCGCTCGGACCGGCCGGGCGGGCCGAGCAGTTCCAGCAGATCATCAACGCCCACCTCCAGCGCGAGGGCGTACCGCCGGTGACGGTGAAGTTCGGGGACAAGCCGCCCGGTGCGGCAGAGACCCGAGCCGGGCTCTGGGCGATGTCGCTCAGCAAGGCGGCCCTGGACAACGCCACACCGACCATCGACCAGTTCGCCGAGCTGGTCGACAACGCGGTGCACGAGACCCACCACGTGGTGACCACGTTCCGCGGGGTACGCGTCGCGCTGGACACCAAGGGCGGATACAACCCGAAGACGCCGATCCCGGACCGGGTGCGGGAACAGGCCGAGGCGGCGAATCGACAACGCCGGCCGTCGTCGGAGTTCGACGAGGTCACGCGGAAGGAGGCGCTGGAGATCTACCAGGCGTCGGTGGAGCCGCTGCCCACCGCGGCCGGTCCGGTGCCGGCGCGTTCGACCGATGCGGTGGCCCGGGACGCCGTGCTGGCTCGCAAGGAGGCAGCCGAGAAGGTGATGGCCAACGCCAGGGCGTTGCTGGCCTTCAACGAGGACGAGCTGCGCAAGGACCCGACCGACGCGGGCCTGCAGCGGAACGTGACCGACTCGAAGGCGGCCCTGCGGCGGGCCGAGCAGGCCTACATCGAGCCGCACAACGCCTACCTGTCGCTCACCGAGGAGTCCGCCTCCTGGCGGGTCGGGGCGGCAGCGCGCACCGCCGTCCGCGAGCGGCTGGAGCTCGAGGCCCAGGTCAAGCAGGCCCGAGACGATGCGACGGAGGCCGGTTCGCGCCGGGCCGAGGCCCTGGCGAAGAAGGACTCGCGAACCGCCCGGGCGGAGATGCTCAACGCCAGTGCCGCGCTCCGCCGGGCGGTGAAGCTGCAGACCACGATCAACAACCTGACCAGCGACGAGGTGCGGCTCGTGGAGGGTCGGCGCATCGTCCGCGAGATCCCGCTGACGAAGGCGCAGATCACCAACGCGCCGAAGCCACCGGTTCTCGACGACCTGCTGGCACCGGGTGAGGGCCCGAACGCGCGGCCCCGCCCGTCGGCGGCGAGTCCGTACCCCACGTCGTCGGTGACCCCGGGCAGTGGGGCCGGCGCCGGCAAGCAGATCCCGAAGGTCGATCCGGCGAAGGCGACCGCAGTGGTCACGCCCGGCCCGACACCGTCCGGGGTGAAGCGCAACGTGGTCGCAGCGCCCGGCGGCGGGATCGGGACCGAGTGGGTGGCCGAGCACGAGACGACCTCTGGCGGCACCACCCGCAAGACCGAGCGGGGCGGCGGGTTCACGGTCGGTGGGGACACGGTCGTCGGCGCCGGTGGGCGCAGCGTGACCACCACGACGACCGGCGACGTGTCGACCACGGTCTCCAGCTCCGGCGGCGTCGGGTTGACCAAGGACGGCGCCCTCGAGGCCAAGGGCGGCCGGACCACCGAGATCGTGCACGGGCTGGACGCCAACGGCAAGCCGATCACCTCGACCCGGTCGACCACCGGCGGGATGACGCTGGGGGACCAGGGCCTCGGCGTGAACGCCGGCTCCTCGACCACGAGCAAGGGTGGCACCACCCGCAGCACCACCGGCGGGGTGACCTACGACGACAAGGGCAACGCCACCGCGGAGGCCGGGTACGGCATGGCCGGGAAGAGCGGAACGGGGATCAAGACCACCTTCCGCGCCGGCCACCAGGTGGACGCCGGTGACCCGGTGGAGGTGTCGAAGGGTGTCTTCGAGGTGCGCTACACCGTGACCGACAGCAAGGCGGTCGGCCTCGGCGGTTCGGCCAGCCGGACCCCGTCCGGTCCCAGTCTCGGAGCCACGGCCGGCACCAGCTCGGCGTCCTCGGTGATCGGTGTCCGACGGTTCACGTCCAAGGCCGAGGCGACGACGTTCAAGGACAACGCCGCCATGATGATCGAGCTCGGGGGCGCCGCCGGGGCGCCGACCACCTCGGCGGCGGCTCTCAAGATCCCGGTCGGGGAGACCCGCGGCTCCGGCGACATGGAGGGCTCGAACTGGGGTGTCTCCGGTTCGTACGGTGCGACGATCGGCTACGGCGAGCAGAAGAGCACGAGTCACCAGCTGACCGTGCGGCGGCTGTCGGAGAGCTTGTTCGACGTCACCGCGGTGGTGTCGCGGGACAAGGTCAAGGACTGGTCGATCAGCGGTGGCATCACGAACACGAAGGGCACCTCCGCCTCCTCGGCGCTGTCCATCACCTTCCGGTTCGACCTGTCCGGCCAGACCGGCCGGGACGCCTTCGAGCTCTACCTCCGCACGGGGATCCCCATGCCCAGTGCCGGTCGGCCGGTCAGCGTGACGGAGAGCAAGGCCGAGGAGGAGCACGACCGGGTCCAGGTCGGTCCGCTCGGCTCCGCCCAGTGGAGCGGTCGGACGACCGAGTCCGTGACCACGACGGACGCCGGGGTCAGCAAGACCTTCGGCGGCGAGCAGGCCCACGACCAGACCCCCGGCCGGGTGGGTCGGTGGTTGGGTGAGGACGAGCTGCACTCCAGCGCCGTGCTCAGCTCGCGGCAGGAGAACGGGAAGGAGGCCGGCTACACCGCCGAGATCAGGGTGAAATCCGATTCGGGGGAGTACAACCGGGAGAAATTCGGCGAGATCTTCATGGGAGCCCAGCAGGGCAAGGCCGACGCGAAGCCCTCCGGTGAGTGGACGCTGACGGCCGAGATCGACAAGCGGGTGGTGCACGAGCTCGAACGCAACTCCTCCCGCTTCCGCAACGCCAAGACCCGCGACGACAAGATGCGGGTGCTCAGCCAGCTGTTCAAGGAGAACGGGGCCGGGGCGGCCGGCGGCCTGGTGCGCTCGGGCGGCAAGTTCGCCCTCGCCTGGGCGCTCGAGCTCAAGGGCGACCCGAACTTCCCCGGCGTGGCGGGGCAACAGGCGCTCAAGGCGCAGCAGAAGGGTCTCGACGAGGTGCTGCGGACCACCCCGGACTCCGCCGACGCGGTCGTCCGTGAGGCCAAGGAGGCGGTCGACAAGCTGCAGCTCCGCCGACAGGCCGTCGCGCGCCCGGACAAGTACACCGACCTGCCCGCCGAGCTCCGCCAGCAGCAGCTCACCCTGATCGACAACCACATCACGGCTTTCACCGCGCTGCATCAGCGCGGACTCCGGCTCGCGGTCAAGACGGATCGAAAGGCCGGCGCCGACGCGACCCGGGCCAAGCTCGCGGACCAGCGCAACTACAACGAGCTGCCGGCCGACCAGCGCGAGGCCGATCAGCTCCGGGACCGGTCCTCGACGCTGCAGGACTCGATCGACACGACCCGGAAGCAGATCTTCGAGGCGTCCAAGGCGGTGCACAAGGGCTCGCTCAACGTCGTCACCGGCATCAACTCACGCCAGCTCGGCGAGCAGACGACGTCGTGGAAGTCCCACATCGCCATCGCCTACGAGCTCGACCGGCGACAGTCCGCGCTGAAGATCAAGGCCGACGGACTGCTGGAGTCCTGGAACTCGGCCACCGAGCCGCGGGCGCGGATCGAACGGCTGCGGGCCCTGGTGGCGTGCCTCGACGACCGGCTGAAGCTGATGATCCTCCAGCTCGACGCGGTGAAGTCGGCAGCGGCCGCCATCAAGCCGATCACGACGGAACGGGCCATGGCGGCCCACCCGGAGTTCTGGGCCGCGATCAGCGGCGACGAGCTCAGTACCGAGTAGCAGTCCCGCGCCGATCCCGTTCTCGTGTCGAGTTCCGACCGACGACGGACGTAACTCGACACGCGAAGCACACGACACGGCAGGTCAGAGCAGCGGCAGCTCGGATCGAGTGGGCGGGTCGGCTTCGAAGGCGGCCATGGCGGCCTGTCCGCGGGCCTCGAAGACGAAGGCGCGGTCGACCGGGGCGCCGTGTCCCGGCACCGCCCGGGTCTCGGCCGTCATCAACCCGACGAGGCCGTCCAGCGTCGCGGGCCACTCCGCGGGCACGCTGTCCGGGCCGGACTTCGGGGGACCGGCGGACTCGATCAGGTCGCCGGCGAAGACGATGTTCGCGTCGGGGACGACCACGATCAGGTCCCCGTCGGTGTGGCCGCGGCCCAGGTGGACGATCTCCACCCGGCGTCCGCCGAGTTCGACCGCGGTCGCCACGGCGAGCGTCCGCCGGGGCGGGGCAAGGGCATCCGGGTCGACGCCCAGCTCCCGGGCCGCCGCGGCTGCTTCCACGCTGCGGAGGCGTTCGGGCACCGACTCGTGACCGATGGACTCCAGGTCGGCGAAGGCGGCCAGGCCGAAGGCGTGGTCGAAGTGCCAGTGGGTCACCACGACACCGAGCAGCGGCACCCCGGCGGTCTCGCCCGCAGATTTCCGCACAGCGGCGCCCTGGGCCGGGGAGGAGCCGCAGTCGATGAGCAGCGCCGCGTCCCGGCCGGCGACCAGGCCCACGGTGACGGACTCCGGCTCGACGGTGGCGATCCAGACGCCCGCTGCCAGCTCCGTCCACTGGGCCGGCGCGGAGAACGGTTGCGCAGTGGGCATGCAGGCTAGACTGGCACTCGTCGCGCGCGAGTGCCAAACGCCCGGGTGCGGATCGGCCCGATCGCGTCGCGGCCGTGCGACGAGGGGCCCAGCTCGGATCAGCGGGCTCGACCGGACGAGGGGGGAGACCCATGGACGACCGCAAGCTGCAGGTGCTGCGCGCGATCGTCACGGACTACGTCTCGAGCCAGGAGCCGGTCGGATCGAAGGCGCTGGTCGACCGGCACGATCTCGGCGTCTCTCCGGCAACGGTCCGCAACGACATGGCTGCCCTCGAGGAAGAGGGCTACATCACCCAGCCGCACACCAGTGCCGGCCGGATCCCGACCGACAAGGGATACCGGCTCTTCGTGGACCGGTTGGGCTCGGTGAAGCCGCTGTCGCCGGCGGAACAGCGGGCGATCCAGACCTTCCTCTCGGGCGCCATCGACCTCGACGACGTGCTGCGCCGGACGGTGCGGCTGCTGGCCCAGGTGACCCAACAGGTGGCGATCGTGCAGTACCCCACCATCAGTCACGCCGACGTCCGCCACGTCGAGGTGGTGTCGCTGTCCAGTACCCGGGTGCTGCTCATCCTCATCACGTCGACCGGTCGGATCGAGCAGCGGGCGATCGAGCTGCCCGGGCACGACGAGGAGAATCTCGGTGCCCTGCGGGCCCATCTGAACGCGGCCACCGTCGGGTACCCGGCCCTGCAGGCCGCCGGCCGCCTGAGCCGGCTCACCGAGCAGCTGCCGCCGGATCTCAATCCGATCAGCCCGGCCTGCATCGCCACCTTGCTGGAGATGTTGAGCAGTGAGACCTCGAGCCGCGTCGTCGTCGGCGGGATGCCCAATCTCGGCCGGTTCGGCGACGAGTTCAACAGCACCGTCCGACCGGTGCTGGAGGCGTTGGAGGAGCAGGTCGTGCTGCTGACCCTGCTCGGCGAGGCCACCACGAGTGACCAGGTGCTGGTCCGGATCGGTCAGGAGAACCCGTACAAGGAACTGCAGACGACCTCGGTCGTGGCCAGCGGCTACGGCACCCCGATTGACACCTGGGCGACGATGGGAGTCGTCGGTCCCACCAGAATGGACTACCCCTCGACCATGGCCTCGGTCCGCGCCGTCGCGCGCTACGTGGGCCGGTTCCTCACCGAAGGATGACGAACACAGCAATGAGCAAGCGAATCCATGGCTGACTACTACGAGATCCTGGGCGTCCCCCGGGACGCCTCTGCGGAGCAGGTCAAGAAGGCCTATCGCCGACTGGCGATGAAGCTGCACCCGGACGTGGCTCAGGAAGAGGGCGCGGCCGACCGCTTCAAGCAGGTCGCCGAAGCGTACGAGGTGCTGGCCGATCCCAAGAAACGTGAGATCTACGACCGCGGCGGCGATCCGCTGGGTGGCGGCCTCGGCGGCGGTTTCAACGGCGGGTTCGGGGCCGGCGGCGGCTTCGACTTCACCAACCTCGTCGATGCGATGTTCGGCGCCCAGAGCAGCCGCGGCCCGCGCTCGCGGGTGCGCCGCGGCCAGGATGCTCTCGTCCGGCTCGACCTGGAGCTGGCCGAGGCGGCCTTCGGCACCACCAAGCCGCTGCGGGTCGACACCGCGGTGCTCTGCCCGCGCTGCAACGGGTCGGGTGCCAACCAGGGATCCGAGCCGGTCCGCTGCTCCACCTGTCACGGTCAGGGCGACGTGACCCACGTCCAGCGGTCCTTCATCGGCGACATCCGCACCACGCAGCCCTGCCCGACCTGCCGCGGGTACGGCACCGTGATCCCGAATCCGTGCGTCGAGTGCGCCGGTGAGGGCCGGGTGCGGTCCAACCGCACCATCAACGTCAAGATCCCGCCGGGCGTGAACACCGGCAACCGGATCCACCTCGCGGCCCACGGCGAGGTCGGTCCGGGCGGCGGCCCGGCCGGCGATCTCTACGTCGAGCTGACAGTGGCCAACCACGAGATCTTCCGGCGCGAGGGTGACGACCTGGAGGTGGTGGTGAAGATCCCGATGACCGCCGCCGCGCTGGGCACCGAGGTCACCGTCGCCACGCTGGAGGCCGACCTGCCCGACGCCGACCCGCAACAGAGCTCGGTCCGGGTCCGGGTGCCCGCGGGCACCCAGTCCGGCACCCGGGTCGCGCTGGACGGACGCGGCGTACCGCGGCTGCGAGCCAGTGGTCGCGGGGAGCTCGGGGTGACGCTGCTGGTGCAGACGCCGACCCGGCTCGACGGCGAACAGTCCGCGCTGCTCCGCCAGCTGGCCGAGCTGCGCGAGGAGACGGGGCCGAACGTGACCGTGCAGAAGCACGGCCGAGGCGTGTTCGGGCGGCTGCGCGACGCCTTCGCGGGCCAGTAGGCGTTCCCGAGACCGTGCTCGGAGATCCCGATCGACGGCTGGACGACCCCGTCTTCCTCGCCGACCAGCTGACCGAGCCGATGCCCGGTGTCGGTCACGAGTTCACCCTCGACGGTCCCGAGGGCAGGCACGCCGCCGCGGTCCGCCGGATCCGGGTGGGCGAGTCGATCCTGGTCACCGACGGTCGGGGCCGGGCGGTGCGCGGCCCGGCTCGGTGGGTCGGCCGCGACTCGGTCCGGATCGAGGTGGCCGAGCAGATCGAGCAACCGGCCCCGCAGCTCCGGTTCGCGGTGGTCCAGGCGCTGGCCAAGGGTGACCGCAGCGAGCTCGCCGTCGAGCTGCTGACCGAGATCGGCGTCAGCCAGATCTGGCCGTGGCAGGCCTCGCGGTCCGTCGTCCGCTGGACCGGCGACCGGGCCGCCAAGGGTCGGCAGAAGTGGCAGAGCCGGGCCCGGGAGGCGACGAAGCAGTCCCGCCGACTCCGGGTCCCCGAGGTCGGTGACCCGCTCGACTCCGACGGGCTGCTGCAGCTGATCGGGTCCACAGATCTGGCCCTGGCCCTGCACGAGCGGGCCGGCCGGCCGTTGCGCGAGATGGTGCTGCCCGAGGTCGGTACCGTGCTGATCGTGGTCGGTCCCGAAGGGGGCATCGCCGACGAGGAGCTGGCCGACCTGGTGGCCGCCGGTGCACACGAGGTGCTGATCAGCGACGGCGTGCTGCGGACCTCGACCGCCGGCGTGGTCGCCTGCGCCGGTCTCATGCTCCGATGACCGACCCACCCGGGTTCGGCTTCTCGACGACCGCGTCCCTGCCCGGTCGGCGCGGCCGGACCGGGATCCTGCAGACCCCGCACGGGACCATCGAGACGCCCGCGTTCGTGGCCGTCGGGACGAAGGCCAGCGTCAAGGCCGTGCTGCCGGAGAGCATGGCGGCGCTCGGTGCCCAGGCGGTGCTGGCCAACGCGTACCACCTGTACCTGCAACCGGGTCCGGACATCGTGGAGGAGGCCGGCGGCCTGGGTCGGTTCATGAACTGGCCGGGCCCGACCTTCACCGACAGCGGGGGATTCCAGGTGATGAGTCTGGGGGTGGGCTTCAAGAAGGTGCTGGCCATGGACACCGTCGGGCTCGCCGACGACGAGGTCATCGCCGACGGCAGGACCCGGATGGCGCACGTCGACGACGACGGCGTGACCTTCACCTCCCACCTCGACGGCAGCAAGCACCGCTTCACCCCAGAGATCTCGATGCGCATCCAGCACCAGCTCGGGGCCGACGTGATCTTCGCGTTCGACGAGCTGACCACCCTGCGGAACACCCGCGGCTACCAGGAGGAGTCCGTGGCCCGCACCCAGGCGTGGGCCCTCCGGTGCCTCGCCGAGCACCGTCGGCTCACCGACGCCGCACCCGACCGGGCGTACCAGGCGCTGTTCGGGGTGGTCCAGGGCGCGCACTACGAGGACCTGCGGCGACAGGCCACCCGCGGCCTGGTGGCCGCAGAGGTCGATGGCCGCGGCTTCGACGGGTACGGGATCGGCGGTGCGTTGGAGAAGGCGAACCTCGGCGTGATCACCGGCTGGGTCGCCGACGAGCTGCCGCAGCACAAGCCGCGGCACATGCTCGGGATCTCCGAGCCCGACGACCTGTTCACCTGCATCGAGAACGGTGCGGACACCTTCGACTGCGTCTCGCCGTCCCGGGTGGCCCGCAACGCCGCCGTCTACACCCGGGACGGAAGGTTCAACGTGAACACCGCGTCGTCGCGCCGCGCGTTCGTCCCCATCGACCCCGAGTGCGACTGCTACACCTGCACCCACTACACCCGCGCGTACCTGCATCACCTGTTCAAGGCCAAGGAGATCCTGGCCGCGACCCTGTGCACGATCCACAACGAGCGGTTCGTGGTCGCGCTGGTCGACACGATCCGCGCCTCGATCGCCGCCGGCGACTTCGACGAGCTGCGGGCGGAGGTCCTGGGCCGCTACTACGCCCGGACCGGCTGAGAGCCCCCGACCCGCAAACCGTCTGTCAGGTGGGCGTGCGGGTCGGGGAATACGAAGTTTACTGTGTAAACGCAGGCCGGACGCTCAACGGCTCGGTGGGTCCAGTTCCTGGAACACGGTCAGCTGGAGATCCGCCGGAGCCGCCAGCCGGGCGTTGAGCGAGCGCCACGGCGTCTCGGTCGGCGGTGCGAGCACGGTGGCGCCGGCGGCGGCCAGGGTGTCGGTGACCGTGGCCGCGTCCTCCACCTCGAAACACACGCGCATCCCCGGCGCCACGCCGGGCCGACCCACCTCGACGGTGTCGATCAGATCCCGTTGGGCCGCGTTCGACAGCTCGAGGGTGGCTCGGCCGGCGCCGAGGATCGACACCCTGGCCGGGCCGTCGGCGTAGGACTCCTCCTCGACCAGTCCCAGCTGATCCCGGTAGAACGCCACCGCCTCGTCGAACCGGTCCGCCGCGACCACCAGTCGCAGCTGGCGGACCGGACCGCGGGCCGGCGGTGGCCCCGGTTCGGCCGCGGGCTGGTACGCCGGCTCCCGCTGCTTGACGGCCCGGATGACGGCGTAGCTGACCGGCAGCAGAACGGCCTCGACGGCGACCTTGTAGACGTACCCGGTGATGATGTAGTTGACCAGCACCGGGGCGGAGACCAGGCCGCCGAAGGCGACCACGCAGAACACGACGGTGTCGGCCAGCTCGCCGACCACCGTCGAGCCGAGCAGCCGGATCCACAGCGACCGCTCCTTCGTCCGCTCCTTGATCCGAACCAGCACGTACGCGTTCAGGAACTGCCCGGCCAAGAAGCCGAGCAGGCTGGCGAGCACGATCCGCGGCACGAAGCCGAGCACCGCCTGCCAGGCGTCCTGGTTCGGCCAGTCCGGCGCCGGTGGGGTGATGCTCACCAGCCAGAACGTCAGCGAGGCCACCGCGGCGAGGACGAAGCCGGCGATGATCGCGCGCCGGGCCTTGCGCAACCCGTACACCTCGGCCAGCACGTCGCCGATGATGTAGGTCAACGGGAACAAGAAGGCGCCGCCGTCGGTGATGATCGACGCCGGCCACGCCAGCCCGGTCGGGAAGGCGATCAACTTGGTGGCGCCGACGTTGGAGATCAGCAGCAGTCCGCAGAACGCCGCGACGACCAGGTCGTAGTTGCCGCGGAGCTCGGCGGCGAAACGCGCCGGCGGACGCTCGGACTTCGCCTCGGGGTTCGTCACAGCGGCCGATCCTAAGCCCGGCACCCGGCCGGTTCGGGCCCGAAGTCCGGCTCGTGGCAGGCTGGCGTCATGAGTGAGACGTACGACCAGGACGCCGGTTCGGAGCAACTGGACCAAGATCAGCTCCAGCCGCTGGACAATCTCGACGACCGCGGGGTCGGCGACTTCCTGGACGAGGGCTACTCGCCGCCCGAGCGTCCCTCACACGTGACTCGCTACGGCGACGAGCGGGAGACCCTGGACGAACGGCTGGCCGAGGAGGAGCCCGAGGTCTGGGAGCAGCCGGTCGGCGGCGACGACATCAACGACGGGGAGGTCGGTGATCGCCGGGCGGGGCGCCTGGTCGACCCGAACGGCGGCATCGGCGAGGACACCGAGAAGGACCTGGTCGGCGAGGACGTGGGCTTCGACGGGGCCGGCGCCAGCGCCGAAGAGGCTGCGGTGCACATCGTCCCCGACGACCAGCAGTACTGAGCCGATACCGAGCCGAGCCGGCGAGTCCGCCCGAGTTCGCCACCAGGACCGCACGTGAGCTGGTACCCCGACCTGGAGCCGTACGCGAGCGGCCTGCTCGAGGTCGGGGACGGTCAGCAGATCTACTGGGAGGAGTGCGGTAACCCCGACGGAAAACCGGCGGTGTTCCTGCACGGCGGTCCCGGGGGCGGCTGCCCGCCGAGTGCCCGCCGCTTCTTCGACCCGGACCGCTATCGCGTCGTGCTGACCGACCAGCGCGGCTGCGGCCGGAGCCGGCCGCACGCCAGCGCGTCCGCCGACCTGTCCGCGAACACGACCTGGCACCTGGTGGCCGATCTGGAGCGGCTGCGGGTGGCCCGCGGCATCGACCGGTGGCTGGTGTTCGGCGGCTCGTGGGGCAGCGCGCTGGCGTTGGCCTACGCCGAGCAGCACGTGGACCGGGTGAGCGAGCTCGTCCTCCGGGGGATCTTCACCCTCCGCCGGCGCGAGCTCGACTTCTATTACAACGGCCCGGCGGGGGAGCTCTTCCCGGAGCGGTACGCGCAGTACCTGGCACCGCTCGGCGGGCGGAGCTTCCGCGGCGACACCATCGCGGCGTACGCGGAGTTGCTGTTCGACCCCGATCCGGCGGTGCACGGGCCGGCGGCCGTGGCGTGGTCGACCTGGGAGGCGGCCACCATCACCCTGGAACCGGACGAGGACCTGATCGCGCGGTTCGCCGAGCCGGCGTACGCCCTCGCCTTCGCCCGGATCGAGAACCACTACTTCACCCACGGCGGCTGGTTCACCGAGGGCCAGCTGCTCGCCGACGCGGATCGGCTCGCCGACGTCCCCGGGGTGATCGTGCAGGGCCGCTACGACGTGGCCACCCCGGCGGTCACCGCCTGGGACCTGCACCGGGCCTGGCCCCGCGCCGACTACCGGGTCGTGACGGTGTCGGGGCACTCACAGACCGAGCCGGGGATCGCCGCCGAGCTGCTGGCGGCCACCGACCGCTTCGCCCGGGTGCCCTGAACGCGTCGAGCGCCTCGGGTGAGCGGATCCCGATGTGAACGGGGCGAACACGAACCGGAGCAATACAGGCTTGGGACCGATGGTCGCGGTCACTAGGATGGGCAGGTCCGAGAACCGACCACGAGGTGACTTTCACTGACCAGTCAAGACAGTACCGCGAGCCCGGCGGGTGTACGCCGGATCAGCGTGCCGCCCTCGATCGACATGGTCAACGTGCTCGGTCCCAGCGACGAGTTCCTCCGCATCCTCGAGCGTGAGCTCGAGGCGGACCTGCACGTCCGCGGCAACGAGGTGACCCTGACCGGGTCGCCGGCCGCCGTCGCGTTGGCCGCCGAGGCCGTCACCGAGCTGGTCACCGTGCTGCGCACCGGACAGGGGCTCAGCGCCGACGCGGTCGAACGCATCGTCGCCATGCTCACGGCCCGCGAGGACGCCCGCCCCGCGGACGTGCTGACCCACAACATCTTGTCCAGCCGCGGTCGCACGATCCGCCCGAAGACGCTGAACCAGAAGCGCTACGTCGACGCGATCGACCGGCACACAGTGGTCTTCGGCATCGGGCCGGCCGGCACCGGCAAGACCTATCTGGCGGTGGCCAAGGCGGTCCAGGCGCTGCAGAACAAGCAGGTGACCCGGATCATCCTCACCCGGCCGGCGGTGGAGGCGGGGGAGCGGCTCGGATTCCTGCCCGGGACGCTGAACGACAAGATCGACCCGTACCTGCGACCCCTCTACGACGCGTTGCACGACATGGTCGACCCCGAGACCATCCCGCGGCTGCTGACCGCAGGCACGATCGAGGTCGCACCTCTGGCCTACATGCGGGGACGCACGCTCAACGACGCGTTCATCATCCTCGACGAGGCGCAGAACACCTCGATGGAGCAGATGAAGATGTTCTTGACCCGGCTGGGCTTCGGCTCCAAGATCGTGGTCACCGGTGACATCACCCAGGTCGACCTGCCCGGCGCCACCCGCAGCGGGCTGCGGATGGTGCAGGGGGTGCTGGACGAGGTGGACGACATCTCCTTCAACTACCTCACCAACCACGATGTGGTCCGGCACAAGCTGGTCGGCCGGATCGTGGCGGCCTACGACCGGTACGAGGCGACGCAGCCGCCGGCGCACGGCCGGAGCCACTGATGCCCGTCGACATCGCCAACGAGTCCGGCGTCGAGGCCGACACGGCCGGGCTGGTTCGGCTGGCCGACTTCGCGCTGGAGCAGCTGCGGATCCATCCGCAGGCCGAGCTGTCGATCCTGCTCGTTGACGAGGAGACGATGAGCTCCTACCACGAGAAGTACCTGGGTGAGCCCGGTCCGACCGACGTCTTGTCGTTCCCGATGGACGAGCTGCGACCGCCGGCCGACAGCGACGAACCGCCCGAGGGCCTGCTCGGCGACGTCGTGCTGTGCCCGACCGTGACCGCGCGGCAGGCGGCCGAACACGGTCGTTCCGCCGACGCGGAGGCCGAGTACCTGCTCGTCCACGGCCTGCTGCACCTGCTGGGCTACGACCACGCCGAGCCGGACGAGCACGCCGAGATGTTCGCGCTCAAGGACCGGATCGTGAGCGGCTGGGAGCAGGCCCGACCCGATCGCTCGGCTGCCGGAGGCCGACCGCGATGAACGCCACCGACTGGGCCCAGCTCGTGGTTGCGCTCGTCCTGGTCGTGTTGGCCGGCGTGATGGCTGCCGGTGAGGCGGCGCTCTCGTCGTTCTCCAAGGCCCGGGCCGAGCGACTGGTCGAGGACAACCGCCCCGGCGCGAAACGCGTCCAACACATCGTCGAGGACCCGCCGCGCTATCTGAACACGGCGCTGTTCCTCCGTACGGTGTTCGAGGTCTCCGCGATCGTGCTCGTCGCGCTGGTGGTGTTCGGCATCTTCGCGGCCACCTGGGAGCGGGTGCTGATCACGGCCGGGTCCATGATCGTCGTCTCGTACGTCTTCTGGGGCGTCGCCCCCCGCACCCTCGGCCAGCAGCACCACGACCGGGTCGCCTGCGCGCTCGCCGGGCCGCTGGTCCTGCTCACCACCGTGCTGGGGCCCTTCCCCCGGCTGCTGATCCTGGTGGGCAACGCCTTGACGCCCGGCAAGGGATTCGAGGAGGGCCCGTTCGCCACCGAGGCGGAGCTGCGGGAGCTGGTCGATCTCGCCGAGAAGAGCGAGGTCATCCAGTCCGGCGAACGGCAGATGATCCACTCCGTGTTCGATCTCGGCGACACGATCGTCCGGGAGGTGATGGTGCCGCGCACCGACATGGTGTTCATCGAGGAGTACAAGACGCTGCGCCAAGCTGTGTCACTGGCACTGCGGTCCGGCTTCAGCCGGATCCCCGTCATCCGGGACGGCCTGGACGACGTGGTGGGCGTGCTCTACCTCAAGGACGTCATCAAGCGGGTCTACGACTCCCCCGAGGCGCAGACCAGCGAACGGGTCGGGTCGATGATGCGCAAGCCGGTCTGGTGCCCGGACTCCAAGCCGATCGACGAGCTGCTCCGCGACATGCAGTTGAAGCGGGTGCACATCGTGATCGTGATCGACGAGTTCGGCGGCACCGCCGGGATGGCCAGCATCGAGGACATCCTCGAGGAGATCGTCGGCGAGATCACCGACGAGTACGACGAGGAGAACTCCGACGTCACCCAGTTGGGCGAGAACCGCTTCCGGGTCTCGTCCCGGTTGCCGCTGGACGAACTCGGTCAGCTGTTCGGGATGAAGCTCGAGGACGAGGACGTGGAGACGGTCGGCGGCGTGATGGGCAAGGTGCTCAACAAGGTGCCGATAGCCGGGTCGGTGGTGAACTACGCCGGTCTGGAGCTCGTGGCCGAGCGCGGGGTCGGACGCCGGAACAAGATCGGCGCGGTCATCGCCACCCGGGTCGCCGATCAGCCGGCCGACGTCGACCAGCCGCGCGACGAGTCGCGGATCGCTGCCGCCACCGGCATCACCGAAGAACCCGCCGCCGTCGATTCCTTCGCCGACGAGCAGCGGGCCGGCGACCCGGCCGAGTCGGCGGCGCGGGCATCATGATCAGGTGGTGCCGCAGGTGACGGAGAGCACGCCGCCGAGCGACCCCGAGGACGTCAAGATCATCACTTTGGCCAGGTCCAGCCGAGCCCGTACCGGCGCCGCTGAGGGCGCCTGCGTCCGTGATCGGGACGGCCGCACCTACGCCGCGGCCTCGGTCGCGCTGCCGCACCTGGAGCTCTCGGCGGTCGCGGTCGCGATCGCGATGGCCGTCTCCTCGGGGGCCGACGGGATCGAGGCCATCGCGGTCAGCCGGGATGCGTCGATCTCGGCGGCGGACCGGGCCGTGATCGGGGACCTGCCCGGCACCGACGTGAAGATCTGGCACGTCGACGCGGCCGGCGCCGTCGTCTCACTCGACGTGGTGGCGGCGAGCCGGTGAGCGAGATCGCGACCGAGTCGCTCCCGGCCGGCTTCCGATCGGGTTTCGCCTGCTTCGTCGGGCGCCCGAACGCCGGCAAGTCGACCCTCACCAACGCCCTGGTCGGCAGCAAGATCGCGATCGCCTCCGACAAGCCGCAGACGACCCGGCACGCCATCCGGGGCATCGTGCACCGCAGCGACGCCCAGCTGGTCTTGATCGACACCCCCGGCCTGCATCGCCCGCGCACCTTGCTGGGGGAGCGGTTGAACGACCTGGTCCGCGCCACCTGGACCGAGGTCGACGTGATCGGCGTCTGCCTGCCGGCGGATCAGCGGATCGGACCGGGTGACACCTATCTGGTCAGCGAGATCGGCCGGCTGGAGAAGCGGCCGAAGCTGGTGGCCGTGGCGACCAAGTCCGACCTCGTGGCGCCGGACCGGATGGCCGAGCACCTGATCGGCATCGCCTCGTTGGAGCAGACGTGCGCGGTGACCTGGGACCACATCGTCCCGGTCTCGGCCAAGGCGCATGATCAGATCGACCTGCTCGCCGACACGCTGGTCAGCTTGCTGCCCGAGGGGCCGCAGCTCTATCCCGACGGCGAGGTCACCGACGAGCCGGAGGAGACCCTGATCGCCGAGCTGATCCGAGAAGCCGCGCTCGAGGGCGTACGCGATGAGCTGCCGCACTCCATCACCGTGGCGATCGAGGAGATGGGCCTGCGGGAGGGGCGCCGGCCGGACCGGCCGCTGCTGGACATCTTCGCGTCCCTGATCGTGGAGCGGGACTCGCAGAAGGGCATCATCATCGGGCACCGTGGTAGCCGGCTCCGCGAGCTCGGTGCCCGCTCCCGCAAGCAGATCGAGAACCTGCTCGGCACCCCGGTCTACCTCGATCTCCGGGTCAAGGTGATGAAGGAGTGGCAGCGCGACCCCAAGGCGCTGAACCGGCTCGGTTTCTGACCCTGCTCGAGCCTCCGGCGCACCCTTTCGTCGACCGTTGCACCCTCACGTGGGGGTGCGCCTGTCGGCGAGAGGGTGCGCCGGGCGGGCTCGGGGGCCGAAGTAAGGTCCAGGAATGGCCACCATCGACCCGGACGCGTCGGTCGCGGACTCCGCACTGCTGCTCGGTGACGTCACCCTCGGTGCAGGTACTCGGGTGCTGCCGTACGCCGTGATCGACGGCCAACGCGGACCGGTCACCATCGGTGCTGACGTGGTGATCATGGAGTACGCCCTGCTGCGCGGTCGCCCGGATCACCCGTTGGTCATCGGCGACGCGGTCCTCGTCGGGCCGCACACGCACCTGAACGGCACCCGGGTGGAGGACGAGGTGTTCATCGCCACCGGGGTCGCGATGTTCGCCGGATCGGTGGCCGGCCACGGCAGCGAGCTCCGGATCCGCAGCGTGCTGCACGTGAACTCGGTACTACCGCCGGGCACTGTGCTGCCGATCGGGTGGATCGCCGCCGGGAACCCGGCCGAGTTGTTCTCCCCGGACCGGCACGACGAGCTCTGGGCCGTGCAGGAGCCGCTGGACTTCCCGGGCACCACGTACGGCGTCCCCCGGGGCACCTCGATGCGGGAGATCATGCGCCGGCAGAGCGAGGCCTACGGACCCGGCCGGCCCGGCGACCGCGGATAGCGGCCCCAACCACCCGCCCCGGCCGCACCCTCTCGTCGACAGCCGCACCGGCACCTGAGGGTGCGGCTGACGACGAAAGGGTGCGCCTGAGGACGGGGTCGGTATGGGGCAGGTCAGCCCTTCAGCAGCTCGGCCACCCGGGGCAGCACGTCCTCGACCGGCGCCGAGAGGCCGCACTCCATCGCGAGCCAGCCGGAGTATCCGATGTCGGTCAGCGCCGCGAGCGTCTCGGGCCAGTCGTAGTGCCCGGCGCCGGGCTCCAACCGGTTGCTGTCACCCAGCTGCACGTGCTGGATCCGGGCACCGGCCTCCCGAATGGCCGCGGCGATGTCGCCTTCCTCCACCGACATGTGGAAGGTGTCGGCGATGACGGCTACTCCGGGGGAGTCGACCTCGTCCACCACCGAGCTGGCGTCGGCCAAGGTGTTGATCACGAAGTCCTCGTACCGGTTGAGCGGTTCAAGATAGGCGACAGTGCCGACCGATGCCGCGTGCTCGCCGACCTCTCGCAACGCCGCGACCAGCTGGTCACGGGACTCCTGGTCGGAGCGCGGTGGGGTGTACGGCGGCAGCTTCTTGGTGAACAGCGCGTACGCGTGCGGGGTGACGACCCCCTGACCACCCGCCTCGGCGATCGTCGTCAGCAGCAGCTTGAGCTGGTCGATCGCGTCCCGCCGACGGTCGGGGTCGAAGTCGCCGATGAAGTGGTCCATGTGCACCACCGCCGTCGGCATCACCACGCCCGCGTCCCGGGCGGCGCGCAGCTCCTCGGCCCGGGCGGCGAAGATGCCGTCGCCCCGCCCGGACAGCTCGATCCCGTCGAATCCGACCGACTGGACGAACGCGAACTTCTCCATCAGGGTCTCGCCGGGCAACGTGTTCTCGGCCGCCGCCAGTCGGAAGCTCATGCCGCGTTCTCCTCGTCGTCGAAGCTGAGCAGGACCTGCAGGGCCTGCTCCGGGTGCTCGTGCAGCAGCGAAAAGGCCTCACCGGCCTGCGCCAACGGCAACGTGTGGGTGATCAAGTCGAGCAGCCGCAACCGACCGGTCGTCGCGAGCTGCATCGCCGTGCTCGCCAGCCGGTAGCCGTCCCAGCGGTGCTGCAGCGCGGGCGCCACCCCGGAGATCTGGGAACAGATCACCGACACCCGGTTGTGGTGGAACTCCTCTCCGAGTCGCAGTCCGGCCCCCTCGCCCTGCATGAACCCGGCCACGCACACCCGCGAGCTGTAGGCCACCGATCGGATCGCCTCGTGCAGGGCCCGGTAGTTGCCGGTCACCTCCAGACACACGTCGGCGCCGCGTCCGTCGGTGAGTTCCCGGATCCGTTCCGCGACACCGCCCTCGGCCGGGTCCAGGACCAGATCCGCACCGAGCTCGGTGGCCAGGTCGCGGCGGGCGGCGATCCCGTCGACCGCGATCACCCGGCCGCCGTTGAGTCGGGCGAGCTGGGCCACGATCTGGCCGGGGACGCCGAGCCCGAACACCGCCACCGTCTCACCGACGTGGATGTCGGCGTCCAGCACCACGTTCAGCCCGATCGCCGCGATCTGGGAGAAGATGCCGATCCGCGGATCGGCCCCGGTCGACAGGATCCGTGCGGCGGCCCGCTCGGCGTCCTGCACCGTCTCCGTGCGGTGCCCCCAGGTGCCCCAGACCCGATCGCCGAGACCGAGTCCCTGAGCGTTCGCGCCGACCTCGACGACCTCGCCGACCTCCTCGTACCCCCAGCCGTCCACGGGGTAGCTGAACGAGGTCGACCCGTCGACGAACAGCCGCTGCCGCTCGTCCCACAACTTGTTCAGGTACGGGTTGCTGCCCCGGTACGCGGTCAGTTCGGTGCCGGCCGAGATGCCGGAGTAGAGCGTGCGGAGCCGGACCTGGTCAGGTCCGAGCGGCCGTTCCGGGTCGGGGACGACCTCGGCCACGCAGGGGGAGGTGAAGCTCACCATGGAGCCCATGACTGTGCTCTCCTTGATCTCGTCGATGTGACGTGGGGTTGACGCAGTGCCGGAGCGGGCCGGACTCAGCCCTTGACCGCGCCGGAGATGAAGCCCTCGGTGACCTGCCGCTGCAGGAACACGAACAAGATGATCACCGGCACGATGGTGATCAACGCGCCGGCGGCCATCGGGCCGATGTCGGTGGTCCGGCCACCGGTGAACTGGTACAGACCGGTGGTCAACGGCCGGTACTCACCACTCGGGAGGTAGAGCAGCGGTACCAGGAAGTTGTTCCAGGCGCCGAGGAACGTGAAGACCGCCAACGCCGCCATCCCGGACGGACCAGCGGCAGCATGACCCGGAGGAAGATCTGCATCTCCGACGCCCCGTCGACCCGGGCCGCCTGTTCCAGCTCCTGCGGCAGGTCGGTGAAGAACGCGCGCATGAAGAAGGTGCCGAACGAGATCGCGGTCGAGGCCAGCACCAGATTGGCACCGAGCAAGGTGTCCAGCAGCCCCATCGAGCGGAGCTGGAAGTACAGCGGGATCATGTAGGTGAAGAACGGCACCAGCAGCCCGAGCACGACGGCGTAGAAGATCGACGGCCCGCCCCGGGAACGGCAGCCGGGCGAACGCGTACCCGGCCATGGTGGAAGCGGCCACCACGACCAGCGTGCTCGGCACCGACAGCAGGATGCTGTTCACCAGGTAGTCGGAGAACCGGCCCACGTTCCAGGCCGCGTCCAGGTTCTCCAGCGAGAAGCTGGTGAACAACCCGAACGGATTGAGCCGGACGTCCTCCGCCGTCTTGAACGTCGTCGAGAGGACCAGCACCACCGGGAACAGGGTGAACAGGGCGAGCACGACCAAGACGAGGTGCCGCACCAGCAGCCCGATGGTGCGCCGGGCACTGGGCCGGTGGGTGTCCGCCGTGACGGACCGGTTGTCGGTGGCCGCGTCCGCCAGGGAGAGCGACTGGTCGATGCTCATCTCACACTCCCGTGTCCTGCAGCGCGAGCCGGCGCTGCAATCGGTTCAGGGCCACCGCGCAGGGCACCGACAAGACGGTGATCAACAGCGCCAGGGTCGTGCCGTAGCCGATCCGGCTGAGCTGGAAGGCCTGGTCGTAGGCGTAGGTGCCGATGGTGTCGGTGGCGTCGGCCGGCCCACCGCCGGTCATGATGAAGATGATGTCGAAGACGCTGAAGCCACCGACCAGCGTGAGGGTCAGGACCATCAGGAACACCGGCATGATCTGCGGCAGGATGATGTAGAACAACCGCTGGGCCGCGTTCGCGCCGTCGATCCGAGAGGCGTCGACGAGCTCGGCGTCCACGTTGCGCAGCGCGGACAAGAAGATGACGATCACGAAGGCGGTGGCGCCCCAGATCGCGGTGGCCAGCACGGCGTACAGCGCCAGATCCGGGTCACCCAGCCAACCCCGGGTCAAGGATCCGAGGCCGATCGCCTCCAGAGCCCGGTTGAGCGAGCCGTCGACCGGGTCGTAGATCCAGGTCCAGACGATGCCGATGGCCACCGCCGGGCAGCACGAAGGGCAGGAAGAAGATCAGCCGGTAGAGCGCGCTGCCCCGCCGGACCGGCCAGATCAACACCGCGATGAGCAGTCCCGAGATCATCGGCGCTGCGGTACCGACGACGATCCAGATCGCGTTGTTGCTTCAGGGCGTGCCACACGGCCGGGTCGGTGAACATCTCGGTGAAGTTGTCGAAGCCGACGAAGGCCGGGGTCGGGATCCACCCCGTCGAAGTCGACCACCGAGTAGTAGAGCGCACTGACCATCGGGAAGATGAAGAACACCAACACCAGCACGGCCACCGGGAGCGACAAGACGATGCCCAGGCGGGCTTGCGCCCGCCTGGTCACCGCCGGCGCGTGGTTGCGCTCGCGCCATCAGCTACTTCTTCGCCTTCTCGTACGCCGTCTGCAGGCTCTCCGCCACCTTCTCCGGGGTGGTCTGGTCGGTGAGCAGGCCCTGCATGCCCTTCCACATCGCGTTGTTGAACGCGTCGGTGGTCAAGCACGTCGATGTTGTAGCCGAAGTCCCCGGTGCCGTCGGCGATCTTGGCCGAGTCGTCGAGGACCTGCTTGAACAACGGGCTGGCCTTGATCCCGTTCGTGTCGACCGGGATAGGCCGGGATGTCCTGCAGCTTCTCGACCGCCCAGCGGCCGTGCTCCTCGCTCATGCCGTAGTTGAGGAACTTGATCGCCGCGTCGGCGTGCTTGGTGCTGGCCGAGACGAAGGTGCCAGATCCCAGACCGCCGCTGAAGATGCCCGGACCGGACGGCGCCGGGAACGGGATGAAGCCGACCTCGAACTTGACGTTGCGCTCGATGTCCAGCGCCAACCAGCTGCCGGTGGGCTCATCGCCGCCTTGCCGGAGTAGAACAGCGCGTTGCCGTTGTCGTAGGTCGACGCGCCGTGGGCGACGGCGGTTGAGGCAGCCGGCCTTCGTGCATGTCCTGCCAGACCGCCAGCGAGCTCGACCACCTCGGGGCTGTCCCACGACTTCTGGCCGTTGATGAGCTGGTCCATCGCCTCGACCGCCGACCGCACTGGAGAGCGACATGCTCAGCAGGTGGCCGCCCTGCCAGCCCTCCTTGTCGCTCACGACCATCGGGATGATGCCCGCGTCCTTGATCTTCTGGGCGGCGGCCTTGAGGTCGTCGAGGTTCTGCGGCTGGGACAGACCGAGCTTGGCGAAGACGTCCTTGTTGTAGAAGACGCCGAGCTCCTCGATCTGGCTGGGGACGCCGACGAGCTTGCCGTCGAAGGTCACCCGCTGCTTCGCGAAGTCGTAGATCGGCCACTTGTACTGGTCGTAGGCAGTCGGTGAGGTCGTAGACCAGGCCGGCCTTGGCCAGCGCCCCCGCGAAACCCGGTCCGGTGTCGTAGCCGAAGACGTCGGGACCTTCGCCCGATCGCAGCTGGGTCTGCAGCGACGGTGCGGACGTTCTCGCTCGGGATCACGTCGAGCTTCACCGTGATGCCCTCGTTCTGCGTCTCGAACTTCTTGACGTCTTCCTTGATCAGCGCGAGGTCGGCGGCGTCCTCCGGCTGGCCGATCATGTAGCGGATCTGCTGCGGACCGGAGGTTTCCTGCGGGGCCGGACCCTCCTGGGTGCCCGGCGCCCCGCCGGTGCAACCGGCCAGCGTCAACGAGGCGGCGGCGAGCAGGGCCACGAGCGGGGAGATGAGGTGGTGACGCTTCACGGGTGACTTCCTTGTCAGGTACGGATGGGGCAGGGTTCTCGTGCGCAGGGTGCAGCGCCGCGACATCCGGCGGCGGATCGTGGATTCGGATGACTGCGTCCGGGATGGGGCCCGTTTCTAACGTTAGAAGAACTGTGCCTTATGATCTCTGCGACTGTCAACGACTGCGGAGACGGTCGCGGTACCGATGCGGTAACGGCCCGAGGGAGGGTGCATGGAGCGCACCGAGGATCCGGTGGCCCGCCCCCGCCCGGCCCGGATCAAGGACGTCGCCGCACTGGCCGGGGTCTCGCTCAAGACGGTGACCAACGTCGTGCACGATCGACCGTACGTGCGGGACGAGACCCGGGCCCGGGTCCAGGCGGCTATCGAGCAGCTCGAGTACCGGCCCTCGCTGGTCGGCCGCCAGCTGCAGAGCGGCCGGAGCAACATGATCACGCTCGCGGTGCCGCGGATCGACGAGCCGTATCTGGGCACCCTGGCGCACCAGCTGATCGCGGCGGCCGCGCCCCGTGGCTTCACGGTGGTGATGGACGAGACCGGCGGCCGGCCGGAGCGGGAGGAGCAGGCGGCTCGCGGCTACCCCGGCCACGACATCGACGGGGTGGTCTACAGCCCGCTCGCGCTCGATCCGGCGCTGATGGCGCAGATGAGCCACGCCACCCCGATGGTGCTGCTCGGCGAACCGCTCCCGGACAGCCACGCCGACTACGTGGCGATCGACAACGAGTCCTCGGCCCGCGAGGTGGTCGACCACCTGGTCGGCCAGGGCCGGCAGCGGATCCTCTTCCTGGGCGGACAGCCCGATCGGTGGACCGGCGTCGGCGAGCTGCGGGCCGCCGCGGTGCAGAGCCATCTGCAGGAGAGCGGTCGCCCGGAGGCGGCCGCCGGCGTGGTGACGACCGGTCGCTTCACCCGGGAAGAGGGGGCCCAACGGATCGCCGACGAGCTCGATCGGGTCCGGCGCTGCGACGCGCTGGTCTGTGCGAGCGACCTGCTCGCGCTCGGTGCGATCTGGGCGTTGACCCGAGCCGGGCTGCGGGTTCCCGAGGACATCGCCGTGGTCGGCTGGGACAACATCGAGGACGGCCGCTACCACGCACCCGGTCTGACGACCGTGGCCCCGGATCTGGCCGCGTTGGCCGACAAGGCGATGGACGCCCTGATCGCGCGGATCGAGGGCAGTCAGGAACCGAGCGCGTCCTATCTCGTCGGGCACCGGCTGATCGTGCGCGAGTCCAGCGTCAGCCCGTGAGGGTCCGCTCCCAGATGTGGAAGATCCGGTTCAGCCGGTAGCCCAGCTGCTCGTTCACGCTGATCATGAAGTCGTTGCCGGCCTGGTTCCAGGTCTCGATCAGCTCCAGCTGCGGTTCCGCGTCCGCCAGCCAGCGCATCATGTCGATCTTCAGCAGCAGCCCGAGCCGGTGCCCGCGGTGCGCGCGTGCCACCGCGGTGTCGATCTGGTGTCCGAACTCCGGTCGATCCGGGTGCACGTGCACGACGGTGTGCCCACCGATGGCGCCGGTGCCGCGGTGCCGAGCGATGACGCGATACTCCCGGGGACCTCGACCGACCCGCGCGGTCTCGATGTCGCGCAGGCGCTGCACGTCGAAGACCTCGTCCTCGAAGGTGAGCTCGCCCATCGGGGCGTCGTTGATCGCGGCGGTGACGTCGACCAGCTCGCTCAACATCTCGTCACCGTACGGCGGGGTCAGCCGCTGCAGCTCGTAGTCGGTGGCCCGGAGCTCCGCGGCGCGGAACAACCGATCGACCTCGGCGGTGTCGACGTCGGCCAGGAGCTGGCGGCGGCGCGCGTCGGGGTTGGCGTAGTGGAAGCCGGATCGCTCCAGAAAGGCCTGCGAGCCCGAGTCGTCGGCGGCCACCCCGATCCAGAGGGTGGTCCGGTCGGCTGCTTCGGCAAGGCGTACCAGCTCGGCCATCAACCGCGACCCGTGACCGCGGCGGCGGTGCTCGGGGTGCACCAGCAGGGAGCCGAAGACCAGGTGGCGGTTGTCGCGGACCGGCATGTCGGTGGCCAGCACCCCGATCGGTTCGGCGCCGTCGGCCGGGGTGTAGAGGTAGGTGGCTTCCGGGTGCAGGTCCCAGCCGTACGCCAGCTCGCCGGCCACGATGTCGGCCACCGCCGGCGGGGCGTCCGGGTCGTCGACCGGTCGGGCCACGTTGTACAGGTCGGTGAGAGCCGAGACGGCGGCTGCGTCGTCGGGTGCGACCCGGACGAGTTCGACGGCGCCGGCCGGCGCGGCAGCGATGGACATTCCTTCAGGGTGCCGCACCGCGCCGACGCGGGCCACCGGTTTTCAGGTCGGTTCGCCCAGGCCGGCTTCGCGGGCCCGCAAGATCGCAGCCGCCCGGTCGGCGACCTGGAGCTTGCCGAAGATCGAGGACACGTGGTTCGCCACCGTCTTGGGCGACAGGCCCAACCGGGCGGCGATGACGGAGTTCGGTCGAGCGGAGGCCAGCAAGATCAAGATCTCCCGTTCGCGGCCGGTCAGCTGCGGGAACGGGTCCGCCGCCGGCTGCGGCGCCGTGAAGTACCCGAGCACCCGCTGTGCCACACCCGGGGCGAAGATCGCCTCACCCGCGGCCACCGCCCGGACCGCTCGGGCCAGCTCGTCCTGCTCGGCGCCCTTGATCACATAACCTCGGGCTCCGGCCCGCATCGCGGCGAACACGGAGTCGTCGTCGTCGAACATGGTCAGCACGAGCACCGCGACCTCCGGTGCCGCGCGGGCGATCTCCCGGGTGGCCGCGAAGCCGTCCATCCCGGGCATCTGGAGATCCAGGAGCGCGACGTCCGGCCGGTGCAGCACGACTTCCTTCACCGCCTCCCGGCCGTCGGCCGCCACCGCTACCACCTCGAGGTCGGGTAGCGAGCCCAGCAACGCCGTCAACCCGGCGCGGACCACCGGGTGGTCGTCGGCCACCACGACGCGGATCGTCGCAGTCGCGGTCACGACACCCCCACCGGCACCCCGGCGACCGCCGACGTCCCAGCGCCGACCGGGATCTCGGCCCGGACCCGCCCACCGGCCGGGGTGGCCGCGGCGGTGAAGGTACCGCCGAGCTCGACGGCGCGCTCCCGCATGGCCTGCAGTCCGACCCCTGGGGTCCACGGCTGGCCTCGGTGCCCGTCGTCGGCGATCGCGACCACCAGGCTGCGGCCGACCTCCAGGTGCACGGTGGCCCGGCCGGCGTCGGAGTGGCGGGCGATGTTGGTCAGTGCCTCGGTGGCGATCCGGTACGCCGCGACCTCCACCGCCGCCGGCAGCTCCGGAAGGTCGTCGGGCACGTCGACGACCGTCGTCAGTCGGGCCCCGTCGGCGCGCCAGCGCAGTTGCTCGGCGCGCTGGCGGAGCGCACCGACCAGGCCCAGCTCGTCCAGGGCCGGCGGTCTGAGGTCCTCCACCACCCGGCGGACATCGGCCAATGCGACCCGGGTCTCGCGCCGCAGCGACGTGAGCAGCGGCTCGGCCCGGGCGGGCTCGGACAGCAGATTGGCGGCGGCGTCGGCGGTGAACGCGATCCCGGTCAAGGCGGGACCGAGGCCGTCGTGCAGCTCGCGGCGCAGTCGGCGGCGCTCTTCCTCGCGGGCCTCGACCAGCCGGACCCGAGAGGTCTGCAGCTGCTCCGACACCACCGTCGCGTGGACGGCCACCGCGAGCGGGGCCGTCAGCAGCTCCAGCACCCGCCGGTCGGCGTCGCTCAATCGCCGCTCGCCCGTGCGCAGGCCGATCACGACCCGGCCGGTCCGGTCACCGCCGTAGGTCAACGGCAGGGTCACGAGGTGCTCGCCGGGGATGCCGTCCGCGGCGAGCGGGCCGGCGTCGGTCTGCAGCGCGACGTACGGGAGGCGCAGCGTGGAGCGGATCGAGGCGACCACGCCGTCCAGTCCGGCGTCGGGAGTGGCGAGCTGCTCGCCGAGTCGGGACACGACCCGGGCCGGATTGGCCCGGTCGCCGTACAGGGCCCGGTCGACGAGGCGCTGCAGGCGCGGCAGCAGCGGGGCGGCCAACAGCACCACGATCACCGTCGCCACCGCCGATCCGCCCAGGGACGAGGACACGGCACGTTCCAGCACCGCCACCAGCACGGCGTAGACGACGACCACCGCGAGCGAGAGCAGCAGCCACGCCACGGCCCGGGAGACCACGAGCCTGATGTCGAGCAGCTGGTACCGGACGATCGCCACGGTGATCGCCACGGGGATGAGCGGGATGGCGAACAGGACCGCGATCGGCGTCCCGGCGACGAGACCCCAGGGCACCATGGCGAACATGACCACGATCATCGCCAGCAGCAACCACAGCAGCTGGCGTCGGGTCGCCTCGTTCCCGCGGCGGTAACGCAGGGCGAGCGCGAGCACCCCGAGCAGGTACGCGACGCCGGTGCGCAGCTCGGCGATCAGCCACAGTGGGCCCAGTCGGTCGTAGAACGGCAGGGTCAGGTAGCTGACGACACCGTCGTCGTCGACCGGCAGCGGTGCGGCGGCCATCTCCAGCACGAACAGCGGCGCGGTCGCCACGACGACGATGATGACCGGCCGCCAGCGGGGCGACACCGGTCGACCGTCGGGGAACAACAGCAGAGCCAGCGGGACGCACAACCCGATGGCCCACGGCCAGCTGTACACGAACACCGTGGCCATCAGCCGGAGCACCGGCTCGGCCGTCCCGGCTTGCTGAGCCAGGGTGCCGAGCGGTGGTCCCGCCGCTGCGATCGCCTGCACGAACCCGCCCGAGAGGAACAACCAGCCGATGGGATTGGTGGGTCGATACCAGGCCAGGATGGCGCCGCAACCGCCGAAGCTCACCGCCATCACGGCGTTGGTCAGCACGAACGAATCCAGCGCCAGAGCGGGACTCCAGCCGAGCACCACGCAGCCCACCGCCGCGGTGATCACCAGCAGCGCCGTTCCGGCCCCGAGGACGAGGGCGAGCATCCGCCATCGCGTCGGTACGTGCACGGGCGCCGTCGCGGAGAGGGTGCCGGTGGCCATGCAGACAGTGTGCCGATGCCACGCTCCCGGCGTCACGGGAAAACTTCCCGGTCGGGCCGGGGAATCTCCCGGTTCGACCTCCACGCCGCCCGATGCGCTCCCGGGTCGACACGCCGCAACCTGGAACCGCCGATCGATCGATCGGTACCGCATCCGCTGGAAGGTTCCACCATGTCTGCTCTGTACCGCGCAGGACTCGTCGTCCTGGGCATCATCTCGTTCGGCGATCTCGCCGCTCCGCTGCTCACCGACGGCGAGACCCCACCCATGTTCATCGCCTTGATCGGCTGCGCCCTGGGTCTGATCAGCTTGATCATGGTCGGGGTCGCCTGGCGCGGCCGGACCTGGGCCGCCGTCACCCTCGTCGTCGTGCGGCTGCTGTCGGCGCTGACCGCCGTGCCCGCCTTCTTGATCCCGGGGGTGCCGGTGGTGCCCATGGTGCTGGCGGGGATCGCCATCACCGTGACCCTGGTCGGCGTGGTGCTGGTGTTCGCCGGGCTCCGCCGGCCGGCACTGGCGGTGGCCCGATGACCGCCGTCGCGGAGGCGCCGGTCGTGACGGCGCGGCCGGTCCCGACCAGTGGCCTCCGCCGGGTGGGGGTCGCGGTCGCGATGGTGCTGGCGCCGTGGGGGTTCGTGGTCACCAACACCGCGTACATGCTGGCGATCCGGAACGGGGGCAGCGACGCGACCGGCGCCGATGCGCTCCGGCTGGCGGCGGAGCACGGGTCGCTGCTCCGGATCGGGGTTGTGGCCGGGATGCTTGGCTGCCTGCTGCTGGTGCCGGCCGTCCTCGGGCTGTTCCGGCTGGCCCCGGTCAGCCGGTTGGTGCTGGTCGGCGGAGCGCTCATGATCGCCGGCTACATCTGCTACTTCTCCGTTCTGAGCAGCAGTTTCACGACCCTCGCCATGGCGGCGTACGGGGAACCGCAGGCGGCCTTCGCTGCGGTGCTGGACGCGAGCCAGGCCGACCCGTGGGCCGGCTGGACCTTCCTGCTCTTCGTGGTGGGGAACCTGATCGGCACGTTGCTGTTGGCGATCGGGTTGCTGCGGAGCAGGACAGTGCCGATCTGGGCGGCGCTCGGCATCATGGCCTGGCCGCCGCTGCACATGATCGGGTTGCTGTTCTTCGGCAACGAGGTGCCTCAGGTCATCGGGGCCGTGCTGCAGGCGGTGGGCTTCGCCGGCTGTGCCGCGGTGCTGCTGCGCCGGCGGTGAGCCCGCCTCCTGACCGCGCTCGATCTCCTCCTTCCCGCTCGGGATGCATCTCGAGCGGGAGGGAGGAGATCGAGCGCGGTCGGGGCAGAGGGTGGAGGGCGCCGGGAGAGTGCGTTATGGTGACGGCATGGCTCGAGTCGAGCAGGCGATGCTCCTCCTTCGCTGCCGCAGCGAGGCCCACTAAGGGCCCGGCACCCTCGCTGCGGAGTTCGTGCGTTCCCGGCCGTTCCCCATCGATCAGCAGCGAGGACAGAATGACCAGCACCACCAACAGCGCGATCACGTCGTACGGCACGCGTCCGCAGGGCGTACCGGTACAACAACCCAGCCCGATGCCGTTCCGGCGCTACCGCGCCTTCACCCCCATCCCGCTGCCGGACCGGACCTGGCCCGAGCAGCAGATCACGGCCGCCCCACGATGGCTCAGCACCGATCTGCGGGACGGCAACCAGGCCCTCATCGACCCGATGACGGTGAGCCGCAAGCACAAGATGTTCGAGCTGCTGGTCCGGCTGGGCTACAAGGAGATCGAGATCGGTTTCCCCTCGGCCAGCCAGACCGACTTCGACTTCGTCCGGCAGCTGATCACCGAGGACCTGATCCCCGACGACGTGACCGTCTCCGTGCTGACCCAGGCCCGCGAGGACCTGATCGAGCGGACCGCCGAGTCGCTGGTCGGGGCGAAGACCGCCACGATCCACATGTACAACGCGACCGCGCCGCTGTTCCGGCGGGTGGTCTTCGGGGTCGACAAGGCGGAGTGCATGGCGCTCGCCACCCGCGGCACCGAGCTGGTGATGAAGTACGCCGAGGAGCACCTGGGCGACGTCGAGTTCGGCTACCAGTACTCCCCGGAGATCTTCACCGGCACCGAGCTGGAGTTCTCGGTCGAGGTCTGCAACGCCGTGATGGACGTCTGGCAGCCGACTGCGGGCCGGGAGATCATCCTCAATCTGCCGGCCACGGTGGAGATGTGCACCCCGAACACCTACGCCGACCAGATCGAGTGGTTCGGGCGCCACGTCCGCAACCGGGAGCACGTCGCCATCTCGCTGCACCCGCACAACGACCGCGGCACCGCGGTGGGTGCCACGGAACTGGCGCTGATGGCCGGTGCCGACCGGGTCGAGGGCTGTCTGTTCGGCCACGGTGAGCGCACCGGCAACGTCGACCTGGTGACCCTGGGGATGAACCTGTTCAGCCAGGGCATCGACCCGTTGATCGACTTCTCCGACATCGACGAGATCCGTCGCACGGTGGAGTACTGCACGAATCTGCCGGTCCACCCGCGCCATCCGTACGCGGGGGATCTGGTCTACACCGCCTTCTCCGGCTCCCACCAGGACGCCATCAAGAAGGGCCTGGAGGATCTGAGTCGGCGCGCCACCGAGCAGGGCATCGACGTCGCCGAGATGGACTGGGAAGCTCCGTACCTGCCCATCGATCCGCACGACGTGGGCCGGACCTATGAAGCTGTGATCCGGGTCAACTCCCAGTCCGGCAAGGGCGGCGTGGCGTACGTGATGAAGGCCGAGCACAATCTCGAGCTGCCGCGCCGGTTGCAGATCGAGTTCTCCCGGGTGGTGCAGGCGCACACCGACAGCACCGGAGGTGAGGTCAATGCGGCTCGGATGTGGGAGATCTTCCAGCGTGAGTACCTCGCCGCCGACACTCCGCTCGCCCTCACCGGGGTGAACAGCGTCTCCGGCGTCGGTCAGACCGATTCGGTCACCGTGTCGGTGATCAACGAGGGCACCCCGACCCGGCTGACCGGCGAGGGGAACGGGCCCGTGTCGGCCTTCGTCGACGCGTTGTCGGCCATCGGGCACCGGGTGCGGGTGCTGGACTACCACGAGCACGCGCTGTCCGCCGGCGGTGACGCCTACGCCGCGGCGTACGTCGAGTGCGAGGTCGCCTCCCCCAACCAGATGAGTGGAGAGGGCAGCGAGGTGCTCTGGGGAGTCGGGATGGACGCCAACATCGTCACCGCGTCGCTCAAGGCCGTCGTGAGCGCCGTGAACCGGGCCGCGCGTCGCTGATCAGGAGACGAGTCGGGCGTTCCGCCGTCCCGCCGGACCGGATCGTGCCTCCGACCAGGCGAGCGCGAGTCGTCGGACGGCCTCGCGCAGCACCTCGGGATCGTGATCGGCGAACGGCAACCGGACGAACCGCTCGAGTCCACCCTCCACCGCGAAGACGGGGCCCGGTGCCAACAGCACCCCGTGCCGTTCCGCTGCCACCGTGAGCGCGGTGGACAAGGCTTCCGGCAGTCCCACCCACAAGGACAGGCCGCCGGATGGACGGCTGACCGACCAGTCAGGCAACTGCTCGGTCAGCGCGTCGATCAGCGCGTCCCGGCTGGCGCTCAACTGCGCCCGCCGGGACGCGAGGATGTCGTCGCGACGGGTGAACAGCTCCAGCTGCAGCAGCTGGTCCAACACCGGTGCACTGAGGTCGAGACTGAGCCGGGCGTCGGCGATCGGCCCGATCAGGTCTCGTGGTGCCCGGAGCCAGCCGATCCGGAGGCCGCCCCAGTAGGTCTTGCTAGCACCGCCGATGGTCACCGTGCGGGCCAGGTGGGCGCCGAACGGCAGGGGAGTGGGTACGTCCTCGAGACCGAGGTCGGCCACGGTCTCGTCGATGACCGGAACCGTGTGACTCGCCTTCAGCGCCTGGCCCACGGCGGCCCGCTGCTCGTCCGGCATCAGTGCCCCGGTCGGGTTGTGGAAGTCGGGGATCAGGTAGGCGACCCGCGGTGCGGTCTGTCGCAGCGTGGCGGCGAGAGCGTCGGTGTTCCAGCCGCCCGATTCCATCGGCAGGGCCACCGGCCGGGCCCCGCTGCGGCGGGCGGACTCGATCGCGTTGGGATAGGTGGGGCTCTCCATCAAGATCCGGTCCCCGGCGGCGAGCAGGGCCCGCGCGGTCGCGGCGAAGGCCGCCAGGGCCCCGGAGGTGATCATCACCTGGTCGGGATCGGTCGGCAGCCCGCGCGCGGCGTAGAGCTCGGCGACCCGTACGCGCAGCTCGGGCAGCCCCAGCGGGTGGTACCCGCAACCTCGGCCGCTCAGGTGCGCGGGCAGCTGAGCCACCGCCCGCTCGGCGGCGGCCTGGAACCCCGGAGGTGCCGTCAGGGCGGCGATCGTCAGGTCGATCGCCTCGTCGCCGGCGGCGCCCGGCTGCAGTCCCGCGGTACGGCGAGCCGCGATGCCCGGCAGCACGGCGACGGTGCCCGATCCCTGGCGCGCGGCCAGGAAGCCGAGGTCGCGGAGCAGTCCGTACGCGCGGGTCACGGTGGTCCTGCTCACCCCGAGCGCCCGGGTCAGGTCACGCTCGCTCGGCAGCCGGACACCGGAGGGGATCCGGCCGTCGGCGATCGACAGCCGGATGCCGTCGGCCAGACCGCGGTAGGCGGGTCCGGTGCCGGCTGCCGATCCGACCAGGTCGACCAGCCGGTCTGCGGAGACGTGGCGCTGCATGAGGTCCACTTTGCCACAATTGGCTATCGAGTGAGATGCCAATCTGCGGCAGGATGATCGGGTGCCAGTCCCCGGCTCGTCCCGACAACTCAGTCCCATCGGCCCCGTCGCCCAGCTGCGCGGCGGCCGGCTGGGCCGTCGGCTCGTCCAGCTCTACGTCGGGTTGACGCTGTACGGGCTCTCGATGGCGATGATGATCCGTGCCGAGCTCGGCCTCGATCCGTGGGACGTGTTCCACTACGGCATCGCCCGGCACGTCGCCCTCTCGTTCGGCACGATCGTGATCATCGTCGGGGTGGTCGTGCTGCTGCTCTGGATCCCGTTGCGGCAGGCGCCCGGGCTCGGCACCATCAGCAACGTCTTCGTGATCGGCTTCGCCAGCGACCTGTTCCTGTACCTGCTGCCGAGCCCGTCGCAGCTGTGGCTGCGGATCACGTTGCTCGTCGGCGGCGTGGTGCTCAACGGACTCGCCGGCGCGATGTACATCGGCAGCCAGTTCGGGCCGGGTCCACGGGACGGGTTGATGACGGGTCTGGTTCGCCGGACCGGTCGCAGCGTCCGCCTGGTCCGGACGTCGATCGAGGTGACCGTGCTTGTGGTCGGCTGGCTGCTCGGCGGTGTGGTGGGCATCGGCACCGTGCTCTACGCACTGGCGATCGGACCGCTGGTCCAGCTCTTCCTGCCCCGCCTCATCGTGCCGGTGATCGAACCGGCCGACCACGAGGCGACGAACGGAGCCGAAGGTCGCGCCGCCGTGCGCTGACCAGGGTCCGTCAGTCCCGGAAGCCGTTCGCCGCGGTCCGTTCGGGCACCGTCGGGGAAGAGATCCAGGCCTGGAAGAACGGGTCGAGGTCGACCGTGGTCTTGGACTGGGCCTTGGCCATCCACTCCTCCAGGCTCCGCGGCCCGCCCTCGACCACCCACTCCCGGGCCAGCGCGAAGTAGGCCTGGTCGCCGATGACGTTGCGGAGGGCCTGCAGCGCCATCGGACCGCGGACGTACACGGTGCTGAACAGGTTCTCGACCCCCGGGTCGATCATGGTGACCCGCCAGAAGTCGGCCCGGTTCCGGGTGCGCTCGAACGTCTCGTTGAGCTCCTCGTTGGCCGACCGGCCGCCCGAGCGCTCGGCGTGACCCCATTCGGCCCAGGACGCGTACGCCTCGTTGAGGAAGATGTCGTTCCACTGCCGCAGCGTGACCTGGTCGCCGTACCACATGTGGGCGAGCTCGTGGGTGATGAGCGTCGGGGCGAAGTCGTCGTTCAGCAGGGCCCCGGTCTCATAGATCGGCCGGGTCTGGGTCTCCAGGCCGGCGAAGCCGAACTCGTGCGCGGCGACCACGCCGCCGACCTCGCTGAACGGGTACGGCCCGAACAACGTCTCGAGACCGCGGACGATCGCGCCGCTGGTCCGCAGGTGGGCGAGCGCCTTCTGCCGGTCGGCGACGTCGAGCTGCTCGGTGACGGCGTAGACGTACGGTCGCCCGTCGACGACGCCGGCATCGATCTGGTACTGACCGATCGAGATGAAGTTGAGGTAGGTCGCCATCGGCTGCCGCGAGATCCAGTGCCAGGTGTCGTGATCAGCTTCCGCGGCGGTGTCGCGTGACTCCAGCCGACCGACGCTGAGCACCTCCATCCCGGCCGGCACCCGGACCGACACGTCCATCAGGGCCGGGTCGGACGGGTGATCATTCGCCGGGTACCACCAGACCGAGCTCTCCGGCTCGCCGGCCGCCGTCCACTCCTGGTTGGTGGTGAGCCACGACGTCTTGCCGTTGCGCTGCACCTGACCCGGCCGCCCTCCGTAGTCGATCACGACCTCGAAGTCGGTGCCGGCGGCGATCGGTTGCTGCGGGGTGATCTTCAGGTCCTGGAACCCCTCCTTCTCCAGGGCGGCGGGTTGCCCGTTCACGGTCGCCTGCTCGGCGTCCAGCGCCAGGTCGACGTAGAAGGAGGTCAGCGGCTGGGTGGCGCGGGCGATCATCCGGGTGCTTCCCCGCAGCGTCACCTCGGCCGGGTTCCAGTCGACAGTGATCACGTACTTCGACGCGTCGTAGCCGCTGCTGCCGTAGTCGGGGAAGTACGGGTCACCCACACCCTTTTGGCCGGCGGTTCCGGCGGGCCCCGAGGTCCCGGTCGACGCCGAGCTCGTCGCGGCCTGCGAGCGCGACCACAGCACCAGCACCGGCACGGCCAAGGCGGCGACGAGCAGCAGCGGCAGCACGACCGCGAGCAGATAGACGGCGGGCCGCGGCCGGTACGGGGTCGGCGGTGGCCAGCCGGGGTCAGCGTTCCACATGGGCGAGCGATCGCAGATTGCGATCCAGGTGCCAGGTGAGATAGGCCGCGGTCAGCCCACTCGCTTCGCGCTGTACGGCGATCGGGACCTCGCGGGTGGCCGGCCAGTCACCCTCCAGCAGGGCGCCCAGCACGAGCAAGGTCGCGGGGGAGGGCCGGGCCGACCCGGCCGGCCGGCACCGTTCGCAGACCACGCCGCCGACCGCTGGGGCGAAGCCCGTGTGCGGACCGACGAGGCCGCAGCGCGCACAGTCGGTGAACGAGGGCGCGTAACCGGCCACCGCCAGCGCCCGCAGCAGATAGGAGTCCAAGATCATCGACGGCGCTCGGGGTCCGTCGCTGGTGCCACGGTTGAGCACGCGCAGCGCGCCGACCAGGAGCTGGTACTGCTGGACCGCGGGCTCGCCCTCCTCGACCACGAGCCGGTCGGCCGTCTCCAGCATCACCTGACCCGCGGTGTAGGCGGGATAGTCGTTTCCGAGCCGGTCGCCGAAGGCGTCCAGCGCCTCGACCTGGATCACCACGTCGAGGGTGCGTCCCTCGGCGAACTGCAGATCGACGTGGGAGAACGGTTCGAGGCGGGCCCCGAACTTCGACGACGTCCGGCGGACCCCCTTCGCCACCGCCCGGACCTTCCCCCGGGTACGGCTCAGCATCGTGATGATGCGGTCCGCCTCACCGAGCTTGTGCGTCCGCAGCACGACGGCTTCATCGCGATACGTGGGCACTGTCCTAGTCTGCCCGCTGCTCGCGCGTCTCAGGCGCTCCGGACCGACTTCTTCCTCCTCGGTGTCGACGCCCCCGTCCGCGAGAGGGTCCGATCCGGCGGTTCAGGCGTCGACTCCTCGTCGTGCAGAAGCCGGCCGCGCCTGAGACACCTGGCGGTTCGTGCTCTGAGCTTGTCGAAGAGCGCCGGGGGTGACCCGCCATTGGCCCTTCGACAGGCTCAGGGCGCGTTCGATGGGTTACCCGCCATTGGCCCTTCGACAGGCTCAGGGCGCGAAAGTGCTTCGTGCTCTGAGCTTGTCGAAGAGCGCCGTGGGGTGACCCGCCATTGGCCCTTCGACAGGCTCAGGGCACGTTCGATGGGTTACCCGCCATTGGCCCTTCGACGGGGGAAAGGGCCGGGGTCAGGCGCGGCCGACGGCGCACCAGGTCCACGCCTCCAGGGTGAAGGGGCCGGCGGGGTCGCCGAGGAGCTCGCGGGAGTGGGCGCGCACCTGCTCGCGGTCCTCGGCCGAGAGGCTCGCTTGATAGGAACCGACCGGGCCGGCGCCGCCGGTGAAGGAGGACCACCAGTCCTCGAAGTCGGCGTACTCCGCCGTCGCCGGGACGCTGGTCTCGACGACGTCGCGGCAGCCGACCTCTTCCAGCAGCTCGCCCAGCTGACCCGGCCGCCGACCGAACCTCAGGGTCTCACCCACCGCGTCGGGGTGGACGCGGCGCACCGCCTGCCAGAACGTGCCGACCAGCGGCATCCGCTCCAGGGACCAGAAACACAGCCCCACGGCACCACCGGGGCGGGTAACCCGTCGCATCTCCTGCGCGCCGGCGACCGGATCGGTCATGAAGCCGACCACCAGACAGGCCAGGGCGGCGTCGAAGCTGTCGTCGGCGAAGGGCAGCTCCTCGGCCACGCCTTCGCGTACGTCGACCCCGGGGTGACGGGCTCGACAGGCGGCGACGAACGGAGTCGACGGATCGATCGCGGCCACCGCGGCCGGGCCGAGCCGATCGGCCAACACGGTGGTCAGGCCTCCGGGACCGCAGCCGACGTCCAGCGCGCGCTGGCCGGATCGGATCCCGGCTGCGTCGGCGAACGCTGGGCCCAGGGTCGGTAGGAACCGGCCCATCAGCCGGTCGTATCCCTCCGCCGCGACATCGAAGAGCTTCCGCTCGGATCCGGGCTCACTCATGTCGTCCCCCGTCGTCTCATGTCGGATGGTAGGAGCTTCGCGGCGCTGCGTCGATACCCCGCCGACCCGGTTAGAGTCCAGCTGTGCCGAGGAGGACGCCGACACCACCCGCGCCCCACCCCAGTGGAGCCCGGCCGCCGAAGCTGCCGGCGAACAAGGTGCCGAGACACGTGGCGATCGTGATGGACGGCAACGGCCGGTGGGCCAAGGCCCGGGGATTGTCCCGGACCGAGGGTCACGCCCGGGGCGAGGGCTCCCTGTTCGACGTGATCGAGGGTGCGATCGAGATCGGCATCCCGTACCTCTCGGCGTACGCCTTCTCCACCGAGAACTGGAGTCGCTCACCCGATGAGGTCCGCTGGTTGATGGGCTTCAACCGGGACGTCATCCGTCGTCGTCGGGATCAGATGGACGCCATGGGCGTACGGGTCCGGTGGGCCGGTCGCCGGCCCCGCTTGTGGCGGAGCGTGATCGCCGAGCTGGAGGAGGCGGAGCGGCGCACCGTCGACAACGACGTCCTGACCCTGCAGTTCTGCGTCAACTACGGGGGGCGGGCCGAGATCGTGGATGCCGCCCGGCGGATCGCCGAGCTCGCCGCGGCGGGCCGGTTGGACCCGCGCAAGCTGACCGAGGCTCGATTCCGGCAGTACCTGGACGAACCGGACATCCCCGACGTCGACCTGTTCCTGCGCTCGTCCGGGGAGCAGCGGACCTCGAACTTCCTGCTCTGGCAGTCGGCCTACGCGGAGATGATCTTCCTGGACCGACTGTGGCCGGACTTCGACCGCCGCGACCTGTGGCGGGCGGTGGAGAGCTACACCCGCCGGGACCGCCGCTACGGTGGCGCGCTGCCGAACCCGGTGGAGTCCGAGCAGGGCTGACCGGGTGGCGGCGGCCGGTCAGCAGTCGGCGCAGGTGCCGAAGATCTCCAGGTCGTGACTGACGTCGCGGAACCCGTTCTCCTCCGCCACCCGGGACGCCCAGGTCTCGACGGCCGGGCCCGACACCTCGACCGTACGGCCGCAGCTGCGGCAGACCAGGTGATGGTGGTGGCCGTCGGAGCAGCGGCGGTAGGCCGTCTCACCCACGGCGGTCCGGATCGCATCGACCTCACCGGTCTCGACCATCGACTGCAGGGTCCGGTAGACGGTGGTCAGCCCGATCGCGTCGCCCTTGTGCCGGAGCTCGTCGTGGATCTCCTGCGCGCTCTTGAACTCGTTGACCCGGCTGAGGATGTCGCCGACCGCGACCCGCTGCCGGGTCATCCGCTGCGGCACGCCCACCCCGGTGCGCTCGGTCACCACGGCATCGCTCGTCTTCGTTCGGACACGACTCGGGGCCTAGTGCTCGTCGTAGTGATCGACGTGACTGGCATGCCGATGTCCCTCGTGCAGGTAGTCGGTGTGGTCACCGTGACGTACGGCGCGATGACCGCAGTCGTCGCCGTGGCGGTGCTCGTGCTCACCGGCCCTGACATGGGGCAGGTCCAGCGCAGCATCGGTCTCCGGCAGCACAGGCGTCACTCTACGTCGGCCCGCCAGCACCAAGGCGCCGATCGGCCAGCTCACCGCGAAGACCGCGATCGCCGAGATCACGATCAGGGCGCCGGGTGCGGTGTCGACGTAGTACGACCCGACCGCGCCGCCGACCGACACCAGCACGCCGATCGCCATGGCACAGGCCAGGGCGGCGAAGAAGCCGCGGACGAGGTTGTGCGCGGCCGCGACCGGCACCACCATCAAGGCACTGACCAGCAGCAGTCCGACGGTACGCATGGCGACGGTGACCGTGACGGCGGCGACGACCACCAGCAAGATGTTGTAGAAGCGCACCGGCAGACCCTGGGTGCGGGCGAGTTCCTCGTCGGAGCAGACCGCGAACAGCTGTGGGGCGAGTCCGACGGTGGGTATCAGGACGGCGACGGCCAGGCCCGCCACCACGGCGATGTCGGTCGTCGTGACGGTGGTGAGGGAGCCGAACAGGTACTGCGACAGCACTCCGGCACCGGCCCCGGCGATCCCCGACATCAAGACCCCGGCGGCCAGCCCGCCGTAGAACAAGATGGCGAGCCCCACGTCGCCGGTGGCCTTGCCGCGCTGGCGCAGGACCTCGACGAGCACCGCGCCGGCGACGCAGACGGCGACCGCCCAGGGGATCGGCGCCTGGCCGGTCATCAGCGCGAGACCGACACCGGCGATCGCCACGTGCCCGAGGCCGTCGCCCAACAGGCTCAGGCGTCGTTGCACGAGATAGATCCCGATGGCCGGCGCGAGCAGTCCGGTCAGCAACGCGGCCAGCAGCGCGCGCTGCATGAACGGGTAACTCAGCAGCTCGATCATCGCGGCCTGCTCATCGGCTCGCCGGTCCGTGGTCGACGGCGCCGTCCAGCAGCCTCGACGGCGGCGGTTCGGCGCGATCGTGGTGAGGGGTGTGGATGTGGGCGTCGGGGTGGGTGGGGAGCGCAGCGGGATCCCCCTGGTGGGCGACCCGGCCGTCGCGCAGCACCACGACCCGGTCGATCAGGGCGCCCAGCGGTCCGACCTCGTGCAGGACGGCGATCACGGCCAGCCCCCGATCGGTGCGTTGTTCGATCAGATCGGCGAGCACCTGCTGGTGCTCGAGGTCGACCCCGGACGTCGGCTCGTCGAGGACGAGGAGCTCCGGCGAGCCGGCCAGCGCGCGGGCGATCAGCACCCGCTGCTGCTGGCCACCGGAGAGCCGACGGACGTCGGAGCGGCGGAGGTCGAGCAGACCGACGGTGTCGAGGGCCTGGGAGACGGCGGTCCGATCCCGCCGGCGGCTGGGCACGAACGGCGGTCGCAGCGCCAGCCGGCCGGTGGCCACGACCTCCTCGACGGTGGCCTGGGACTGGGTGGTGGTGGTCCGCTGCGGCACGTACCCGATCCGGGACCACTGCCGGAACCGGGCGAGCTCGGTGTCGAACAGCCGAACCCGTCCCCGGGTCACCGGCACCAGACCGAGGACGGCGCGGACCAGAGTTGACTTCCCCGATCCGTTGCCGCCGAGGAGCGCGACCGTCTCGCCCGGCCGGACGGTGATCCCCACGCCACGGAGCACGGGCAGCCCGCCGAGCTCGACGGACAGGTCGTCGGCCACCAGCACGGCAGCGGACTGAGTCGGGTCCGTCACGTGATCGGGCACCCGTTGGCTCGCTGCAGCGCGGTCAGGTTGGCCTGCATGACCGCAAGATAGTCCTGCCCGCGGGACTTGTCGGTGATGCCTTCGACGGGATCGAGCACGTCGGTCCGCAGCCCGAGATCTCCGGCGATCGCCTCGGCCACGGCCGGTGAGGCCAACGTCTCGGTGAATATCGTCGTCACCTGGTGCTCGGTGGCTTCACGCTGGATCGCCGCGATCCGGGCCGGCGACGGTTCGGTGTCCGGACTCAGTCCGCCGATACCGATCTGGGTCAGGTCGTAGCGCGTGGCCAGATAGCCGAAGGCGGTGTGACTGGTGATGAAGTCGGTGCGCAGGCACCCGGTCAGACCGGACCGGAACTCCTGATCCAGGGCTGCGAGCTCGGTGCCGAGCTGCTCGGCGTTGGTCCGGTACTCGGCGGCGTGCTCGGGATCGACCGTCGCCAGCTTGTCGGCCACGGCGGTCGCGATGGTGGCCAGCTTGGTGGGGTCCAACCAGACGTGCGGATCGAGGCCGCCTTCGGCACCGTGATCGTGCTCGTGGTCGTCGCCCGTTTCGCCGGTGGGCTCCTCGGTTCCCTCACCGGCGTGCTCGCCACCGTGCTCGCCGGACTCGGTCAGCGGCTCGAGGGGCACCACTGACGTGGTGTCGAGGACGTTCCCGGCGCCACTCTGGCTGACCGCCTCGTCGACCGCGGGCTGGAATCCCTTCTCGTAGACCACCAGGTCCGCGTCGCTGAGGGAGCCGACCTGCTTGGGGGTCAGCTCCAGATCGTGCGGCTCCGCGCCGGGAGCGGTCAGGTTGGTCACCGTGCCGTCGGTACCGGCCACCCGCTCGGCGACGAACTGGAACGGGTACGCCGACGTGACGATCCTCGGTCCCTCACCGGCCGTGGGTTGGGTGCCGGACGCACACCCGGCCAGTGGCACCAGCAACGTCGCACCGAGCGCGGCGGTCCCGAGCAGGAACCGGCGCGTATTCGTCATGAAAACCATTTTCATTAACGAACCAGGCGACGTCAAGTCGGATGCGGAAACGCGTCGACGTACGCGTCGACCGAACAGGTTCGCCGGTCCGGGCAGAATGGGCGGATGCCGACCAACCAGCCCTCCGTGCGTTCCCGGGTCGAAGGGGTCAGTCGTCCGATCCTGGTCCGGCTGAGCTCGTTGCCGCGGCCAACGGTGCTGATCGGCACACTCGCCCTGGTCGTCGTCGGGATGCTCGCCCCGCTGGTGGTGGCCTTGCCGGCGCTGGCGCTGGTGTTTGTGTTCGTCGCCTGGATCGCGTACCTGTCCTGGCCGGTGACGACGGTCAGCGGTAAGTTCGCCCGGCTCGCGATGCTGGCCCTGGTCGGTGTACTGGTCTGGCTCCGGGTCTGACCTGTTCCGCTGCCGGGGCTGGGCTACGGGCAGCGAGTGGCCGGCGTGCTCAGAGGGCGCTGGATCGAGCCGGCTGCTCGCCGGCCAGCGTCGCCATCAGCTGGTCGAAGACGTTCATCCGGTCGAACTGGAGGGCATAGGTCCGCGCCTTGACCGCCAGTCCCGACTGCTCGGCCGGCGACATGGTGAGGGCCTGGCCCAGCGCCGTCGCGATGGCCGGTGGGTCGTCCGTCGGGATGATCATCGCCGTGTCGCCGACCGCCTCGCCGATGCCGCCGGTGTCGGTCGTGATCACCGGGCCGCCACCGGACAGCATCTTCTCCACCAGGGCGATGCCGAACGTCTCGGTGAACTCCGGTCGGGGCTTGCTGGGCAGTACGAACGCCGCGCTGCCGGCCATCAGCGCCTGCCGCTCGTCGTCGTCCACGTCGTGCAGGAAGCGGATCCGGTCGGCTGCCGGGGAGGCGTCGGCGACGGCGTGCAGGTACTCCGACTCGGGCCCGTTACCGGCGATCACCAGGGTCCGATCCGCCGCAGCCGGACAGGCGGCGAAGCCGTGGATCAGGTCGTCGACGCCCTTGGCGTGGGCGAGACGGGACAAGAAGAGGATGTAGCGTCCCGCCTCCAACCCGCGTTCGGTCAACACCGTCGTGGTGCGGCCCGGATCGGGATCGAGGAACTCGGCGGTGTCGATCGCCGGGTAGGAGATCGCGACCCGCTCCCGGCATTGGGGAGCGAACCGGGTGCCGTAGCGGCCGTCGGTCTCCTCGGCTGCGGCGATGATCAGCTGCCGGGTGTATTCCGACACCGCCACCGGGGCGTCGTTGTCGAGATAGGCCGACAGCACCTGGGCCGCCGCCCCGAACCGGTTCTCCGCCACGCAGGACCGGACCACGTTCGTCACGTCCGAGCCGACCGCCTCGGCCACCGTCTGGACCCGTCACCGGCAGACCGGTGAGCCGGGCCGCCCGGACGGCGTCGACCACCGCCAGGGTGTGCGGACTGAGGTAGAGCGAGATGCAGATCGTCGGGACACCGTCGGTGAACAGCTCGATCAGTCGTCCGGTGATGCCGGCCAGGTAGCGACCGTCGGGGACCTTGTAGTCACCGACCGGGTCGGGGCGCTCGACCACGATGCCAGCGCTGTACGGCTGGACGCCCCCCAGTGGCTTGAGGGGCAGCCCGGTCTCGATCAGTCGCGGCACCGGCCAGCTGATGATCGTGACCTCCGTGAACCCCCGCAGCCGCGCCGCCTCGGCGAGGTTGCGCGCTTCGCCGGCGTGCCCGCAGATGACGGGGTCGGCGCGGGCGACGATGACGAGCCGGCGACGCAGCTGTCCGATCATGCCGGGGTCACCGCTCATCCGGTCACCTCCGCGGGCAGCGGCGCGCTGGATGCCTCGGGCGGACCGTCTCCGGTCCGGGAGACCGACGGCGGTCGGGTCGAGGTCGCCCACGCACTGGGTCGGGCACCGAGCCGGAGCCGCAGCCGACCGCCGGCGTGCAGCTCCCGTGCGCTCAACCAGGAGCGGTCGAGGGGCGTGTCGTTGAAGGTGACCGACTGCACGTACTGCGTCGGACCGTCGGGTTCTGGTTCCACGAAGCCCTCCGTGTCGATGTCCAGGTGCCGGCCGGCGAGCTTGATCCGGGCGTGGGCGAAGGACGGGGCGTTGATCAGGTACAGGCTCTGACCGGCGACCGGGAACAGGCCGAGCGACGCCCAGACGTACCAGGAGCTCAGTCCGCCGGAGTCGTCGTTCCCGGGCAGGCCGCCGCGGCCGAGTCCGAACTGGTTGTTGATCGCCGCGTGCACCACCTCCGCGGTCCGGTCCGGCCGGCCGAGGTAGTGATAGGCCCACGGGGCCTCCATGTCCGGTTCGTTGTTCAGGCCCTCGAACCGGTCGAGGGCGTAGCCGGCGGCGAGCTCGTCGACGCTCGGCCGCTCGCCGACCTGTTTCACCGGATCGGCGCCGTAGCCGAAGAACGCGTCGAGCAGTGCCAGGAAGCGCTCCTCGCCACCGGCGAGCTCGATCCGTCCCCGCATGTCGTGCAGCAGCCGGAACGAGTAGTTCCAGCGGCCGCCCTCGTAGAACGTGGAGTCGATCAGGAGCCCGGTGTCGGGGTCGAAGGCGTTGACCCAGCGGGTGGCGAGACCTTCGAACTGGCTCGCCAACTGGGTGTCGCCGAGATAACGCGCGACCTGGGCGGTGCACTGGTAGCCGAAGGCGACGTCCAGGGTGTGGGTGACCGGGTGGGCGACGCCGCGGAGCAGGAACTCCTCGCCGTAGGAGCGGCGCAGATCGGTGTCCATGTGACACAGGGCCCAGTCCCAGTCGACACCGGGCAGCCCCAGCTGGCACAGGTCGGCCAGAAAGGTCTGGGCCAGGGCGCTGCCCTGCCGCGAGAACCGGTCGGCGCCCTTCGCCATCCGGTACCCGATCGGGAGGTTGCCTTCCTCCTCGCAGATGTAGAGCAGTGCGTTCGCCAGCTCGACGGCTCGATCCGGGAACAGTGCGGTGATCAGCGGCAGCTGGGTCCGGTAGATGTCCCACATGGTCGCGATGTCGAACACGAACGGACCGTTCATCGGCCAGAACGGGCTCTCCGACGGCGCGAAGCAGGGCTTGATCATCGAGTGGTAGAGCGCGGTCGAGAAGACGGTGCGGCGCCGGCTGGACACCGTGTCGACGACCACCGTGTCGAGGTGCTCGCGCCAGGTGCCGGCCGTCGTGCCCCGTCGCTCGTCGAAGACCTGCTGACCGGGACCGCAGTCGGCCCGCAGGTTCTGCCGGGCCTGCTCGGTGCCGCGCAGCGAGAAGCCGAAACGGAGCTCGACCACCTGTCCCGGTTCGGTCGGGCCACGCCACATCAGTCCGAACGGGCGCAGCGTGGTCGGTCGGATCCGGTCGAAGTCGAGCCGGGTGCCGCCGGGCATCAACCGGCGGTCGTACCAGAGCAGCTGGCGCCACTCCGGTGCGTCGCACTCGAGGTGGAAGGCCAGCGGAGCTCCCTCGACGACGACTTCCCCGAGCGCCACCCCCGGGCCCGCGCTGTGCAGGTGGGCCCGCAACGGCACGGTCGCGCCATGGGGGATGTTCAGCCCGCCCAGGGACAGGTCGATGACGATCCGGGCGTCGGGGTGCGCCGGGAAGGTGTACCGGTGCACCGCGCTCTTGGGGCCGACGGTGAGTTCGCAACCGATCCCGGACGCCAGCGTGGTGGCGTAGTAGCCCGGCTCGGCCTGCTCCTCGACGAGGTCCCAGCTGGTGCCCAGCGCGTCCAGCGAGTCCAGCATCGGCGTGACCCGGAAGTAGTTGTAGTACTTGCGGATCGCACCCGTGCCGGACTGGTGGAAGTGACTGAACCCGGAGGCGCGCTGGGTCTCGTACAGCCGGGGCGGGACGCCCTCGGTGTTCAGCTCGTACAGCCCGTAGCCGGTGGGGTAGGCACCCGAGTAGGAACAGGCCGACACCATCCCGAACGGGTGGGTCGCGCCGGGATGGGTGTTGCCGACCTGCGGCTTCGGCGACCACCAGGTGGCGGCCAGGCCCTGGGGCGGCGGCAGATCGGTGGCTCCGGTCCCGATGAACGGGTCGACGTGTTCGTGAATGATCGGCCTCCCGTCGTGGGACTGGATGCGTCGACGCTAGGGCGGGGAGGTTTCAACCGGGTTTCGTCGACATGACGATTGCGGCTGCGTCGGATCGTGTCGCGCTCGCTAGGTTGGAGACTCGATCTGTCCGGAGAGGGGCGCCGCGTGCATCTGCTGCAGAAGGTCTTGATCGTGGTGGGCGGGATCGCGCTGCTGCTCGGATTGCTCTGGATCGGGCAGGGCGCCGGACTCATCCCGGGCAGTTTCATGACCGGCGACCGCACCTGGTTGGGGATCGGTCTCGCGGTGGCGTGCGTCGGGGCGGTGCTGGTCTACGTCGCGCTGCAACGTCCGCGAATGCAGCGCCGGCGGCCGCCGAGCAGTGGGCCGGAGGCATGAGCCGGCTGGTCTACTCGGCGCTCACGTCGTTGGACGGCTACGTCAACGACCGGTCCGGTGGTTTCTCCTGGGCGGCGCCCGATCCCGAAGTCCACGCCTTCGTCAACGAGGCCGGACGTCAGGTGGGTACGCACCTGTACGGCCGGCGGATGTACGAGACCATGTCCTACTGGGAGACCGCGCTCGATCAACCCGACCTCTCCGCGGTGGAACGCGAGTGGGCCGAGATCTGGTTGGCGGCCGACAAGATCGTGTACTCGCGGACGCTCGGGGAACCGGTCACGGCTCGGACCCGGGTGGAGCGGCGGTTCGATCCCGAAGCCGTGCGGCGGCTGAAGCACGAAGCGGGATCGGATCTGTCCATCGGTGGCCCCGAGCTGGCGGCCGAGGCGATCCGGGCCGGACTGGTCGACGATCTCCAGCTCTACCTCGCGCCGACGGTCGTGGGCGGCGGTCAGTACTTCCTGCCGCGCGACGTGCGCCTCGACCTGACCCTTGTCGCGGAGCGACGTTTCGCCGGCGGGACGGTCTGGCTGCACTACCGGGTGAGTGGGCCGGTCGGGTGATCGTGCTCAGTCGGTTCGAGGTCGACCCGGACCGTGCCGCCGATTTCCGGGCGCAGGCGGAACAGGCGATCGCGGTTCTCGGCTCGCGACCGGGCTTCGTCTCGGCCGATTTCGGCCGGAATCTCGACGACCCCCGGCTGTGGACCATCACCACCCGCTGGCAGGACGTCGGTTCCTACCGACGGGCGCTCCAGGGGTTCGAGTCGAAGTCGGTGGTGGTGCCCCTGCTGTCGCTCGCGGTGGACGAGCCGTCGGCCTACGAGCATCCCGACCTGCACTGACCCCGGTCGAGCTAGCTCGCGGACCGGCCGGCCGGTGAGCGATCAAGGGTGGTGGGGGCTCCCGCCGCAACCCGGCGGCGCCAGACGATGATCAGTGGGGTCAAGATCACCGTCGGCAGGAACCAGGCGAAGATGCCGAACACGTCGTTGACCACCAGGAACGCGGTCAAGGTGGCGATGTAGGCGGCGAACATGAACTGCAGGTGGGTGGCGATCCGCTCACGCCCGCGGATGACGCCGCGGTGCAGGGCGAACGCGTGGCCACCGGCCAGGGCGGCGCCGAGCAACCCGAACACGACGAGCACCACGCCCTGGTTCGCCCAGCTGATGACGCCGACGACCACCATCACGACCGAGCCGGTGAGCATGATCGCGTCGAGGACCCAGTCGAACGGCTGCGGGCGGCCCTTGCGGTTCTTCGCGAGCCGCAGACCGACGAGCATCAGGTAGCCGGAGAAGACGCCGATCAACGCCAGCAGCACGCTGGAGATGAGCACCGACAGCGGCAGCGCGGACACCACCACCATGATCATCCCGGTCACGAACAGCCGCCCCGCGACGACGTGCGCCCGGTGCGGGCCCTTGAACAGCTGGACGCCGATCGCCACCACACCGCTGATCAGGGCCAGGACGCCGCCCGTGATGTGGATCACGAGCAACACGGTGGTCAGCACGGGATCAATGTAGATGCTGATCGTGACCCGGGAGATCGAGAAGAGAAAGGGACGGTAGTCGGGACTCTTCTCTACTCGATGTCGCCCGATCTCCTCAGGTGGTGTCCCCTCGACGCCGCGATGCGCGGTTGCGAGCGCCGGTTGGCTAGTCTGGACCGTCGCCCTCCCAGCCGGGGAGGGGACCGCACGACACCTTGGAGTGAACGTCCCGTGGCACCCACCAGCCGACTCGACAGCGTCATCAGCCTCTGCAAGCGACGGGGCTTCGTCTTCCCGTCCGGGGAGATCTACGGCGGCACCCGTTCCGCCTGGGACTACGGCCCCTACGGCGTCGAGCTCAAGGAGAACATCAAGCGGCAGTGGTGGAAGGCGGTCGTCACCGGCCGCGACGACGTGGTCGGCCTGGACTCCTCGGTCATCCTGCCGCGCCAGGTCTGGGTGGCGTCCGGTCACGTCGGCGTCTTCACCGATCCGCTGACCGAGTGCCGCAAGTGCCACCAGCGGTTCCGTGCCGACCACCTGCAGGAGCACTACGCGGAGAAGCACGACATCGTGGATCCCGACGGTGTGCTGTTGACGGCGATCGCCTGCCCGAACTGCGGCACCCGCGGCGAGTGGACCGAGCCCCGCGACTTCAACATGATGCTGAAGACCTACCTGGGCCCGATCGAGGACGAGTCCGGGTTGCACTACCTGCGGCCCGAGACCGCCCAGGGCATCTTCGTGAACTTCGCCAACGTGGTGAACACCACGCGCAAGAAGCCGCCCTTCGGCATCGGCCAGGTCGGCAAGTCGTTCCGCAACGAGATCACGCCCGGCAACTTCATCTTCCGGACCCGGGAGTTCGAGCAGATGGAGATGGAGTTCTTCGTCGAGCCCGGCACCGACGAGGAGTGGCACCAGTACTGGATCGACGAGCGCACCCGCTGGTACGTCGACCTCGGCGTCCGACCCGAGAACCTCCGGCACTTCGAGCACCCGAAGGAGAAGCTCTCCCACTACTCCAAGCGGACCGTCGACATCGAGTACCGGTTCGGTTTCGCGGGCAGCGAGTGGGGTGAGCTCGAGGGCATCGCCAACCGCACCGACTTCGACCTCGGCACCCACTCCCAGCACTCGGGCACCGACCTGTCCTACTTCGATCAGGCGAAGAACGAGCGGTACGTCCCGTACGTGATCGAGCCGGCCGCCGGTCTGACCCGATCGCTGATGACCTTCCTGGTCGAGGCGTACGGCGAGGACGAGGCGCCCAACACCAAGGGCGGTGTGGACAAGCGGACCGTGCTACGACTGGACCCGCGGCTCTCCCCGGTCAAGGTGGCGGTGCTGCCGCTGTCCCGGAACGAGGCGCTCTCCCCGAAGGCCAAGGATCTCGCCGCGGAGCTGCGGCGGTACTGGAACGTCGACTTCGACGACGCCCAGGCGATCGGTCGCCGCTATCGCCGGCAGGACGAGATCGGCACCCCGTACTGCGTCACCGTCGACTTCGACACCCTCGAGGACGGTGCGGTGACGGTGCGGGAGCGCGACACCATGGATCAGGAGCGGATCTCGATCGACAAGGTCACCGAGTACCTGTCGACGCGCCTGCTCGGATGCTGACGGCGCACTCGACCGACGTCCGCGCTCAACCGGGGCGTCCGCTGCAGATCGGACCCCTCGAGGTCGCGGTACCCGTGGTACTGGCACCGATGGCGGGCATCACGAACGCTGCGTACCGGCAGCTGTGCCGTGAGCAGGCCGAGGCCGGCCTCGCGGGCGGGGGAGAGGTCGGAGCACCGGCGGGCCTGTTCGTCTGCGAGATGATCACCAGTCGCGGCATCGTCGAGGGCGACCGGAAGAGCCTGGCGATGTTGCAGTTCGACCCGGGCGAGCGGGTGCGCTCGGTCCAGCTGTACGGGGTCGATCCGATCATCATGGGTCGGGCCACCGAGATCTTGATCAGCGAGCACGGCGTCGACCACGTCGATCTCAACTTCGGGTGCCCGGTGCCGAAGGTGACCCGCAAGGGTGGAGGCGCGGCCCTGCCGTACAAGCGGGACCGGCTGCAGGCGATCCTGAAGCCACCGTCGGCGCCGCCTCTCGGTACGACGTCCCGGTGACGATCAAGACCCGGATCGGGATCGACGACGACCACCAGACCTATCTGGACGCCGGCCGGATCGCCGAGCGGGCCGGCTGCGCGGCCATCGCGCTGCACGGCCGGACGGCCCAGCAGTACTACTCGGGTGCAGCCGACTGGACGGCGATCGCCCGCCTCAAGGAACACGTCGCCATCCCGGTGCTCGGCAACGGTGACATCTGGGAGGCCGCCGATGCCCGGGCTCTGATCGACCGGACCGGCGCGGACGGCGTGGTGGTCGGCCGAGGCTGTCTCGGCCGGCCGTGGCTGTTCGCCGATCTGGCCGGGTCGTTCGCCGCCGGTGCCGGCTCCGTGGTCTCACCGGCGATGCCCGACCTGGCTGCGGTGGCGGCGATGCTGCGCCGGCACGCCGAGTTGTTGATCAGCACGTTCGGCGACGAGCGCAGTGGTCTGACCGATCTGCGCAAGCACATGGCGTGGTACTTCAAGGGCTTCCCGGTCGGTGGTGAGCTGCGCCGGTCCCTGGCCCAGGTGTCCGCCCTGGTCGAGCTCGACGCCTTGCTGGCTCAGCTCCCGCGCGACGTCCCCTTTCCCACGCAGGAACTGGGCGTCCCCCGCGGGCGCCAGGGTTCGCCCCGTGCCGGTGTGGCGCTCCCCGACGGCTGGCTGGCCGACACCTCGGGCCGCGGGCTCGACCTGGCGGCCGCCGAGATCGGGGTCTCCGGTGGCTGACGCGACGCCCATGCCGGTCGTGCTGTTGCACGGTGGCGGACAGGGCCCGATGGCATGGCAGCCGGTGGTGGACGTGCTCGGCACCAGCCGACGGGTGATCGCCCCCTGGTTGCACGGAACCCGACCGGGCCGCACCGAGCGGTTCGATCTCGACACGGCGGCCGGGGCCGTCTCCTCCCAGCTCGAGCTGCAGGGGGACCGACGAGTGGCGCTCGTCGGTTCGGCCCTCGGCGCCGTCGTCGCCGCGCGGGTCGCGGCCACCCAGCCCGACCTGGTCGATCGACTGCTGCTCGCCTCGCCGCCGGTCAGTCCGCCGGGATGGATGAAGACCGTTCAGCGCGGCGTGGTCGCGCTGACGCCACGTGGAGTGTTCACCCGCCGGGGCGTGACCAAGGACTCGGTCCGCCGGGCGTTGGCGGCCGTCGCCGACATCGATCTCGGCGCCGATCTCGCCCGGTCGGCAGTCCCGCCGTACGTCGTCATCGGGTCGCGGGACCGGTCCGCGGCGCTGGCGGAAGCCGAGATCTCGCGCCGGGCACCGGGTGCGACGACCAAGGTGATCGACGGAGCCGGCCAGGACCTGCTGGGTGACGCCGGCCCGACGCTCGGGCAGATCATCGCCGAGTGGTTGTCCCGGCCGTGAGCGGCTCGGAGGTCTCGCCGCGATCCCAGCAGTGGGCGCAGACCATGACCGGACACGCCGCCGGTGGCGTGGTCCGGGCCCACCGAGGATCGCGGGCGCTGGTGGGACCCGGTCCGGTGTTCGACCGGGCCCGGCGCGAGGAACACGAGCGGTTGTCGCTCCGGGACGGCGCCACCCTCGCGAGCGGGGCCGGTCGGCGGGCCGTGCCGGAGGAGCCCGACACCGAACGCACCTGCTTCGAGCGGGACCGGGATCGGATCGTGCACTCGACCGCCTTCCGCCGGCTGGCGGGGAAGACCCAGGTCGTGGTCCACCCCAGTGACCACCAGCGCACCCGGCTGACCCACGCCCTCGAAGTGGCCCAGGTGGCGACCTCGATCGCCCGTGCCGCGGCGGTGAACGTCGCCCTGGTCGAGGCCATCGCGCTGGGTCACGACTGCGGCCACGGACCCGGCGGCCACGCCAGTGAGGACGCCTTCGACGCGTTCGTCCCCGGCGGCTACGACCACGGCCCCTGGGGCGCCGACGTCGTCCTCGAATCGCTGAATCTCTGCGCCGAGACCCTCGACGGGGTCCGGAACCACTCCTGGTCCCGGCCGCCACCGGCCACGGTCGAGGGGGAGATCGTCAGCTGGGCGGACCGGATCGCGTACTGCGCCCACGACCTCGAGGACGCCGTGCACGCCGGCATCGTCGACCTCGGCGACCTGCCCACGGAGGTGGTCCTGGTCGCGGGGGCGACCCGTCGCGAACAGCTGCGCACGTTCGTCCGGGCCGTCGTCCGCTCGGTCGATGTGCACGGTGAGGTCGGGATGCCGACCGCCGAGGCCGCGGCCCTGGCCCGGCTGCGGGCCTTCAACTACGAACGGATCTACGTCCGCCCGGACTCCCTCGCCCAGTCCCGGGCCGTGGTCGCCGTGCTGCGGGCCCTGGTCGAGTACTACGCCGCCCACCCCTCCCATCCCGGGGCGGGCGCCGGGCTGCGGCCCGACAGCGACGAGGCGGTCCGGGCCGCGGTCGCGTACGTGGCGGGGATGACCGACCGGTACGCCTTCGACGCGGCCGTGGCTCGGCTCGGATGGGATCCGGCGCGGCTACCGCGCGGCATCGACGGTGACGCCTGAGCGACGGCGCTCGGCACCCGGAACGAGCACCCCTGTCCACCGGCCTGTCGGCAGGATCGGCGCGAGTCCCGGCGGCACCTAGAATCGGCCACGTGGCGGGCCGGATCAACGACGAGGACGTCGCCACCGTCCGAGATCGGGCCCGGATCGAGGAGATCGTCGGCTCCTACGTCACCCTGCGCAACGCCGGCGGGGGATCGATGAAGGGCCTGTGCCCGTTCCACGACGAGAAGACGCCGAGCTTCCAGGTCACTCCGGCTCGCGGCTTCTTCTACTGCTTCGGGCTGCGGCGAGGGCGGCGACGTCATCGACTTCATGCAGAAGATCGACAACCTCTCCTTCGCCGAGGCGGTCGAGCGGCTGGCCGACCGGGTCGGCATCCAGCTGCGCTACACCGACGACGGCGGACCGCGACCCGAGCCGGGCCTGCGGATGCGGCTGATGGAGGCGCACCAGGCCGCCGAGGAGTTCTACACCGAGCAGCTCGGCGGACCCGAGGCGATCATCGGCCGGCAGTTCCTGGACGAACGCGGCTTCGACCGGGCGGCGGCCGAGCGGTTCGGCGTCGGCTACGCGCCGCAGGACGGCCGGGCGCTGCGCCGCCACCTCACGCGGTCGCGGGTTCCGCCGACGCCGAGCTGGTGGCCGGCGGGCTGGCCCGGGAATCCGGCTGGGACTTCTTCCAGGGCCGGTTGCTGTGGCCGATCCGCGACTCCGGCCGCCAGGTGCTCGGCTTCGGCGCCCGCCGGTTGCTCGACGACGACCGGATGCCGGCGAAGTACATCAACACCCCGGAAACCCCGCTGTACAAGAAATCCCACGTCCTCTACGGCCTGGATCTGGCGCGGCAGCAGATCGGCAAGAAGAGTCCCAGGCGGTGGTCGTCGAGGGCTACACCGACGTGATGGCGGCCCACCTGTCCGGGGTCGACACCGCGGTGGCGTCGTGCGGGACCGCGTTCGGCGACGACCATGCCAGGCTGCTCCGCCGGCTGATGGGCAACCACGACGCGTTCCACGGCGAGGTGATCTTCACCTTCGACGGTGACGCCGCCGGCCAGGCCGCGGCGATCAAGGTGTTCGCCGGCGACCAGAACTTCGTCACGCAGACCTACGTCGCGGTCGAGCCGACCGGACTGGATCCCTGCGACCTGCGGCTGCAGCACGGCGACGCGGCCGTCCGCGAGCTGGTCGCCCGCCGGATCCCGCTGTACCGGTTCGTGATGAGCAACGTGCTGCAGCGGCACGATCTCGACCGCGCCGACGGTCGGCTGGCCGCGCTGCGGGCGGCCGCGCCGCTGGTGGCCAGCATCCGCGACACCGGCGCTGGTCGGCGGCTACGTCCGCGAGCTGGCCGGGCTGCTGGGGATGGACATCGAGGAGGTGCGCCGGCGAGGTGCATGCGCGCCGCCTCGGCCGCAGTCGCCGCCCGGACGCTCGCGGCCGGCCGAGCCGAGCACCGCGGCCGCCGGCCGACCGGTCGGCAGCTGCCCGACCCGCACGACCGGCTGCTCGCCACCGAGCGGGAGACCACGAAGCTGCTGATCCAGGCCCCCCAGCTGTTCGGACCGGCCTGGGACGGGCTGACCGCGGCCGACTTCACCCACCCGGCGTACGCCGCGGTCTTCCGCTGCGTCGATGCGGCGCGGCGGGCGCGAGGGCAGCGGCGAGCTGGGTGCATCGCGTCTCGGCCGCCGGCACGACCGAACCGGTACGCGCCGCTCATCGCCGCCCTGGCCGTGGAGCCGCTCTCCCGTCAGCGGGGCCGCCGACGCGCGGTACGTGGTCGCGAACTCGGCGAAGCTGCAGCTGCTGACCGTGATGCGTGCCGTCGGGGAGCTGAAGTCGAAGCTGCAGCGGACGAACCCGGTCGAGCACCCCACCAAGTACAACCAGATGTTCTCCGAGCTCGTGGTCCTGGAGGCCAAGCGCAAGCACCTCCAAGCACGCAGTCTCGGCGCCGAGGACTGAGACCCCACCTCGTCGGCGACCGTCGCCACGGGAGCGGACGACGCCAGCCGATCGCCGGCCGGAAACGGACAACACCCGTCATCCACAGATCGCCGCCGGCCTGTTCTCCCCGGGTCGTCGCGACGCTCAGAGTTGAGCGTGCCCGAATCCCGACCCGCCGATCGAACCGCGCTGCTGACGGCGGCGGAGGAGGGTCGGCTCGCCTCGACCATCGAGGCCGGCGTCCTGGCCCGGGCGGCGCTCGACTCGGGTCTCGACGCCGGGCTGGTTCCCGGTCCGGCCGCCACCGAAGCCGAGCTGCGGCAGCTGGTGGACGAGGGTGAAGCGGCACGACGCCGGTTCGTCGAGGCAAATCTCGGCCTGGTGCGGATGGTGGCGCATCAGCTGGCGGGCCGCAGCGGGACGAGCGAGCCGGACGTGTTCCAGGAGGCGTGCTTGGGGTTGCTGGTGGCCGTGCACCGCTTCGACCACCGGCGCGGGTTCCGGTTCGCGACGTATGCGCTGTTCTGGATCCGGGCGTACGCCGGAGTGGCGACCGCCGGCGCGCTCGGCGACCTCAATCTGCCGACCAGCCGAGCCGCGCAGCTGCGCTCGCTCCGCGGGGTGGAAGCCCGGCTGACCCAGACCCTGGGGCGGACGGCGACAGCAGCGGACATCGCCGTCGCCGTCGGCCGCCCGGAGAAGTGGGTGGCCCAGCTGTTCACCCACGCGCCGGCCCGGCCGCTGAGCAGCCTCCAGCTCGATCCCGCCGAGCCCGCCGATGCTGCCGACCGGCCGGGCTCGTACGCCCCGGTCGCCGATCGCGTCGCCACGCTGCTCGCCCAGCTGGACGGCGACTCGCGCCACGTCCTCGAGCTGCGGTTGGGATTTCGGACCGGCACACCGTTGGGCTACGCGTCGGTGGGACGCCGGCTGGCCCTGCCGGTGAGCCGGGTCCGGCGGCTGGAGGTGGCCGCGCTGGAGCGGCTGCGGGAGATCTGTCCGTACGACCTCGTCGGCCCGGCCTGACCGGTGCGCAGTTCCGGACTGCGCAAGCAAGGAGTGGCTCCCCCGGTTGGACTCGAACCAACAACATTCCGGTTAACAGCCGAACGCTCTGCCAATTGAGCTACAGGGGATCGCATGGCGCGAAAAGAGACCTTATCAAGGAACCTGGCCGGGATCGTACTCCAGCCTCAGCTCGGCCAGGGCCGCATCGACGGCCTCCCGCAGACCCGGGGTGCGCCAGCTCAGACCCCGCCCCAAGGTGGCGTGCCACTCGATCTTCGGATCGGCGGCCGCCAGGTCCCGGCGCCCGTTCAGCACCACGCCCCGTTCCCCGGTCACCGGCAGGAACCGTTCCACGGCGATGCTCGCGGCGATCCGTTCCCGGAACACCTCCGGCAGCTGGCCCGGGGCGGTCAGCCGGACCGAGCCGCGCCGGCCGCCGTACTGGGCCCAGCTCAGCTGCCGGGTCTCGGAGTTCCAGCTCCCGTTCTCGATCTGGTGCCAGCCGACGTGCACGAAGCCCCCGTCGAGATCACCCACCGACAGCACCGCCGGACCGGCCACCACGTGGCCCGATTCGGCTTCCGCCCAGGCCAGGATCCGGGCCGGCCCGGGCGCGTCCGCGGCCAGCGAGGCCCGCCACGCGTCGTAGGTCTCGGCGGGTAGTCCGCGCGACTTGCTCCACCATCGGGTACGGGGCACAGGCTCCATTGTCCCGGCCGGGCCGCAGCCGGCGGTCGGGTCAGTCCGCGGGGAGAGCGCAGACGCAGAACTCGTTGCCCTCGGGGTCGGTCAGCACCACGTAGTCGTCGTCGGGGTCGTCGTGGTGCCGGACGAAGGTGGCCCCGAGAGCGAGCAGCCGGGACACCTCGTCGGACTGCTCCCGGGTGTAGAGGTCGAGATGCATCTGGTCGCGCGCCGTCACCGGCGTCTGCGCGACCTGCAGGGACAGCTGCACGATGTCCCCGGCGAGGATCCGGAAATCGCCGGTGGGGGAGACCGGCCCGACCTTCAGGTCCAATGCTGTCGACCAGAACGCGGTCATCACCTCGAGATTGGCGCAGTTGATCACCACGCTGCCCAGCCGCAGACTCACGCCGGTTCCTCCCGCACACCGCCGAGGTCGTCGAGGAACTCCTCGGCCCAGCGGTGGATGTCGTGTTCGAAGACGTGCTTGCGCATCACGCGCATCCGCCGGGCCTTGTTGCGGTCCGAGTCGTGCATGGCCAGCAGCAGCGCGTCCTTGAGCCCGTTGATGTCGTGGGGGTTCACCAGATACGCCTGGCGCAGCTCCTTCGCGGCTCCGGTGAACTCGCTGAGCACCAGGGCGCCCGAGTCGTCCTCACGGCAGGCCACGAACTCCTTGGCCACCAGGTTCATCCCGTCCCGGAGCGGGGTCACCACCATCACGTCGGCCTCCCGATAGAGCGCAGCCATCTCCTCCTTCGGGTAGGAGGCGTGCAGGTAGGTGATGGGCGGCCGCCCCAGCCGACCGATGTCGCCGTTGATCCGACCCACCAACCGATCGATGTCGTCGCGCAGGATGCGGTACTGGTCGACGCGTTCCCGTGACGGGGTGGCGACCTGGACGAAGACCGCCTCCTCGGCGTTGATCTGGCCCTCGGCGACCAGCTCGCCGACGGCCCGGATGCGTTCGGGCAGGCCCTTGGTGTAGTCGAGTCGGTCGACACCGAGGATGAGGAACCGGGGGTCGCCGAGGTCACGCCGGATCTGCCGGCCGCGCTCCCGGGTCTCCTCCCGCATGGCCAGCGCGTGCAGCTCGGCACTGTCGATCGAGATCGCGTAGGCCCGCGCCAGCACGGTCCGACCGTCCGCGGTCCGGATGTGGTCGCGCCGGGTCTCCAGGTTGAGGCGTTGCCGGACCAGCCGGACGAAGTTCTGCGCGCCGCCGGGGAGCTGGAACCCGACCAGGTCGGCTCCCAGCAGGCCCTGCAGGATCTGGTTGCGCCACGGCAGCTGCTGGAACAACTCCGTGGGCGGGAACGGGATGTGCAGGAAGAAGCCGATGCGCAGATCCGGGCGCAGCTCGCGCAGCATCTGCGGCACCAGCTGCAGCTGATAATCCTGCACCCAGACCAGGGCGCCGGGATCGGCGACGCGGGCGGTGGCTTCGGCGAAGCGCCGGTTGACGGTGACGTAGGAGTCCCACCACTCCCGGTGGTAGACGGGGGCGACGACGACGTCGTGGTAGAGCGGCCACAAGGTGGCATTGGAGAAGCCCTCGTAGTACTCCTCGAGCTCGAGCGCCGACACCGGGACCGGGACCAGCTCGAGACCGTTGTGCTCGAACGGTTGGAGCTCCTCGTCCGGTGCGCCGTGCCAGCCGACCCAGGCGCCCTGGTGGGTCCGCATCACCGGCTCGAAGGCGGTGACCAGCCCACCCGGCGAGGTACGCCAGTCGACGGAGCCGTCCGCGTTCTCGATCCGGTCGACGGGCAGCCGGTTGGCCACCACGACGAAGGACGCCGTCGAGGTGGCCGGCTGCCTGCTTCGAGTCGACTTCTTCGGCGGGTTCGGACTCATGATCGACGTTTTCTCCCTACGGCTGCGATCTCGACCTTAACCCGCTGGGCTCGCCTCCTCCCTCCGCGGGTGACCCCGTTCGGGTCGTAGCGGGCGATCTGCAAGGCTCGGACCATGAGTGGCTCCGGACCGATCTCCGACGTGGGCGGCGCGGCTCTCCGGGCGGTGCTGGCCAACCCTCGGCAGACGATGATCGGGCTCGACTTCGACGGCACGCTGGCGCCGATCATCGCCGACCCGGACCAGGCGTACGCCGACGAGGACGCCGTCGGAGCCCTTGCAGCCCTGGGCCCCCTGGTGGGGTGCATCGTGGTGATCACCGGTCGGCCCGCCGAGACCGCGGTCCGGCTGGGCGGCTTCGCCGGCCGACCCGGGCTGGAGTCGATGGTCGTGATGGGCCAGTACGGCGTGGAACGCTGGGACGCCGCGACCGGGGAGTTCACCAAGCCGCCCGAACCCGAGGGCATCACCCGGGTCACCGACGAGCTGCCGGAGCTGCTGGCCTCGCTCGGTCTGGGCGAGGCCCGGATCGAGCACAAGGGGCGGGCGATCGGGATCCACACCCGCGAGCTCGACGACCCCACCGGTGCCTTCGATCGGCTCGTGCAACCGCTGACCGAGCTCGCCGAGCGCAACGGCCTGCAGGTCGAGCCGGGGAAGAACGTGCTGGAGATCCGACCGCACGGCTACGACAAGGGCGACGCGGTGCGCGCCATCGTGGCCGAGAAGGGGCCCCGGCAGGTGATCTTCGCCGGCGACGACCTGGGCGACCTGCCCGCGTTCCGGGCGGTCCAGGCGCTGCGCGCGGACGGGATCGAGGGCCTGCTGGTGTGCTCCGCGTCCCACGAGGAGGACGCCCTGGCCGAGATCTCCGACCTCGTCCTGGACGGTCCGGCCGGGGTCGCGGAGTGGCTCGGGGGACTGGCGCGCGAGCTCGATTCGGAGCCCCGATCCGACTCCGAACGAGGGTCCTGACGGGCGACGACGGCACCCTCGCCGACGCGGCCGGTCGAGACGGCCGGTGGGATAGGCTCCACCGAGCCCTGGGGCGGTAGCTCAGCCGGTCAGAGCAGGGGACTCATAATCCCTGGGTCGCGGGTTCGAGCCCCGCCCGCCCCACCAGCTCGAGCCGCCCCCTTCGCGGTCCGTACCGACGGGAACGGCGTAAGGTCCAGCCCGTGGGAGTGCACCGGTCCGAGGACGACGAGCAGGTGGGCGAGCGGGCGGACCTGCTCCCCGAGGAGCTGGCGGCGGGCAGTGACGACCCGGACCACCAGGCCGAGGTGATCTTGGAGGAGTCGGCGCGCCGGACCGAGCAGCCCGAGCAGACCCGCGACGAGTCGAGTCAGACGCCGTGAGGCGCCTGGGCGAGCTGGTGCCCGCGGAGTTCGTGACGATGGACGAGCGGTTCCGCGGCACGGGCGGCGACCGCTGGCTGGAACGGGTCTTCAGCGGCGGCCGCTGGCTGGAAGGCCCGGCGTACTCGGCCGCCGGCCGGTTCGTGTTGTTCAGCGACATCCCGAACGACCGGGTGCTGCGCTACGACGAGATCAGCGGCCGGACGGCAGAGTTCCGCTCGCCGGCGGACTTCCCGAACGGGCGCACCGTCGACCGGGAGGGCCGCTTCATCAGCTGCGAGCACGGCGGTCGGCGGGTGACCCGGCTGGAACACGACGGCAGCATCGCGGTGATCGCCGACGGGTTCGAGGGGCATCGCTTCAACAGCCCCAACGACGTCGTCGTCGCCGCCGACGGTGCGATCTGGTTCACCGACCCGAGCTACGGCATCAGCAGCGACTACGAAGGACACCACGCGGCCGAGGAGATCGGCGGGCGCTACGTCTACCGGGTCGTGCCCGGAGCCGAACCGGTCGCGGTGCTGCGCGAGCTCGAGCAGCCGAACGGCCTGGCGTTCAGCGCCGACGAGCAGCGACTGTTCGTGGTGGACAGCCGGCGGCACGAGATCTGGCGGTACGACGTCATCACCGACGCCGGCCAGGTCCGGTTGGGGGACGGCTCCCTGTTCGCCGCCGACGAGCTCGGCTACGACGGAATCCGGTTCGACGCGGACGGCCGGTTGTGGGCCGCCGCGCACGACGGGGTGCACTGCTTCGAGCCCGACGGCACCCTGAGCGGGAAGCTCGTGGTGCCGGAGATCACCGCCAACCTCTGCTTCGGCGGGCCGCAGGCCAACCACCTCTACCTGACCGCCACCACCTCGCTGTACACGCTGCGGGTCAACTTCCGGGCCGCGCGCTACCCGGCCGGCAGCTGAACCGAGGTACGCGGGCGCTCGCGCAGCGCCTGGCGGGCAAGCAGCACGCTGCTGACCAGCAGGGCCACGCCGAGCACCGCGGTGATCGACGCCAGCACGTGCTGGTCGGCACTCCACAGCAGCTCCAGGTCGCCGCCGTTCGGTAGCACCCGGTACGGGGACACGACCACCCAGCCGATGAAGAGCCAGCCGAGCACGATGAACCAGACGGGCGCCGCTCGGCGTCGGCTGCGCTGCAGCTCGACCAGACACAGGCCCAGCGGCACGATCCAGACGAAGTGGTGGAGCCAGGAGACCGGGGAGGCGAGCAGGCCCGCCACCCCGCACAGACTGACGGCGAACCGGACCTCCCCGAGCCGGTGCCACAGGGCCGCGGCCCACACCCCGAGAGCGCCGACCAGAGCCGACAGCACCAGACCGATCAACGCTCCCGGTGCGGCCAACCGGAAGGCCCGGACCAGGTCGGCGTACACGGACTGGTTGGTGAAGTAGATCAGGCTGTGGCCCAGTCCGGTGTCACCGGTGGCCAGCCGGGTCCAGAACGCCCACGACGGTCCGGGGAGCAGGATGGCGGCGAGCAGCGTGAAGGCGGCCCCGCTGATGATCGCCGTCACCGCGGCGCGGCGCTTGCCGACCACGAACAGGTAGACGACGAAGATCGCCGGAGTGAGCTTGATCGCGGCCGCGATCGCGGTCAACACCCCTTCCGGCAGCAGTCGACGGCCCGGCAACGCCCGCGGGCCGGGGGCGAGATCCAGCCACACCAGCGCCACCAGCACGATGCCCAGCTGTCCGAACGCCAGCGTCAGGGCGACCGGCTCCACGACGTAGACCACGGCGGCCGCCGAGAGCGACAACACCCAGCCGGACAGTCCGAACCGGTGCATGATCGCCACGATCATCAACGCTCCGGCCGCCGCCCAGCCGATCTGGACCGCCGCCGGCGGCAGAAACGTCAACGGCGCTGCGAGCAACGCCGCGAACGGCGGGTACAGGAACTGCAGCGGTCCGGGCAGCCGGTAGAAGTCGCCACCGTCCAACATGACCCGCGCCGCATGCAGGTACACGTCGAGGTCGACCATCACCGGTCGCCACGGGACGATCGAGCCACCGGGGAAGGTGGTCGCCGCGACGAACAGGCCGACGAGCACGGGTAGCACGCAGATCACCGCGCCGCGGCCGATCCGAAGAGCCGCCGCCGCGGGGGTGGTGGTGCTGGTGGAGCTCACCCGTACCAGTGCGCGAGGGTGCGACCGACGCCGGAATCGGCGTTGCTCGGAACCACCGGGAACCCGAACCGGCGGAGGCGCTCGTGCGCGTTGGCCACCACGTGGGGCCGCCCCGCCCAGTGCAGCATGTCGACATCATTGGGCATGTCCCCGAAGGCGGCAACGTCCCGCGCCGGGATGCCGAGTCGCTCACAGAGCCGGGCCAGCATCGCGCCCTTGTGCACCCCGGGGGCGCTGACCTCGACCAGTCCGTAGTCGCGGGTGGCCGAGTGGGTGGCGTTCAGCCGGTCGCCGAGGGTGGCGCGGACCCGGTCCAGCAGCGCGTCGGCGGTCACGCTCCGGCTCTGGACCAGGAGCTTGACGAAGTCCTCCCCGACGGCGATCTCCTCGACCGGACCGGAGAAGATCGCCGGGTCGTCGCCGTCGTCGGGGGCCCAGGTGGTGTAGCTCGGCTCGTACCCGAACCGGGTGCCGGACTCGAACGCGAAGCTGACGTCGGGCACGGCGCGCCGGAGTCGTTCGACCGCATCCAGGGCGGCGTCGGTGGACAGGCAGATCCGGTCCAGCACCTCGCCGGAGCCGAGGTCGTAGAGCACGGCGCCGTTGCTGGCGATCACGGTCGGGTGGACACCGGGCAGATCCTGCACGACGTCCAGCCAGCGCACCGGCCGTCCGGTGACGAACACGACGTACGCGCCGGCCTGCTGCGCCGCGAGCACCCCGGCGCGGTTCTCATCGCTGACCGTGCCGTCGGGAGACAAGAAGGTGCCGTCGAGGTCGGAGGCGACGAGACGGGGTGGTGCCTGCGACCGGGTCGAGCTCACAGCCGCGAGCCCGGCGAGCTGTTGCCGGGCTCACCACTCGTCGACGGGGTCGGCTCACCGCCGCCGGATTCGGTGCCGCTCGGCGACGGGGACCCCGAACCCGAGCCCGAGGGCGACTGGGAGGGCGAACCGGTCTGGGATCCGGAGGGGGATTGTGGCGACCCCGACTGGGATCCCGACGGCGACCCGGACTGCGGTGATCCGGACTGGGGCGAGGCCGACTGCGGTGATCCGGACTGCGGTGACCCGGACTGCGGTGACCCCGACTGCGGGGAAGACGACGCGGGCGGTGGGCTGCCCGAGCCGCCGGTGGGCGGCGGCGGCGCCTGCGGGGGCTGGTTGCGGAAGACCAGGATCGCGATCAGCACCGCCAGTGCCCCGATCAGCAGCATGAGGAGCCACGACACCAAGATCGTCCGCCACCCGGCCCGGTCGTAGCGCCCCGGCCAGGGCAGCGGCCACAGCCGGGCGAGGCCCGGCCGGACCCGGTCGATCCAGTAGTGGTTGTAGTCCGGGCCCGACGGGGCGCCCTGCGGATCCAGCCCGGCGAGCTCGACCTCGTCGAGGACGCGTTTCGACTCCGCGGCCGCTGCCGGCGTCCCGTCGTAGGCCAGTGCGACCCACGGAGCCAGCAGCTTGGCGTCGGGGGCCACCGGGTCGTCGTCGTCGGCCACGAACTTCCGCCCCAGCCGACCGCTGTCCTGCCCCTGGCCACCGCGGGCGAGCACGGTGTCGATGTGCATCCGGTTGACCATCCCGGCCAACCGGTCCCGCGCCGCCGGGTCGGCGGCTGCGCCCTCGGACAGCAGGATGATCATGGCGCTGCGGTCCAGGGCGTCGTGACCGACGAACGTGACCCCGGCCGGCGTCGCGCCGATCCGTGCGTCGAGCCAGAACTCGCCGATCTTCGGCGGATCCTCGTCGAGCAGCGGGCTCACCGGGACGTAGCCGAAGTCCGAGCCGGCGTTCGGGTCCGAGTTCTCCGGTGGAGGCTCGGGTGGCGGCGTGGACAATCGATCTTCTCTCGGGTCGCGGTACCGACGGCCCGTCCGGGCGCAGGCGGGAGGAAGTCTATTCGGCGTCGGGGAGCGTTCCGGGCCGCTGCCGCGGTGACCGCCGCTCCATCGGTGCGCTTGGGCAGGTCTGCGAGAATGATCTCTGCCTGCCACCGACGGCGGGTACCGTCGGTGCAGCGCCGCGAGTCCCGGACGCCGGCTCTTTCGCAGCGGCGCCGAAGTCGGCGGCACAGGTCGACCTGGTGGGGGACAGCGACCTGATCCCGGATCAGCACAGGAGCGGTGAGTGAGCAATTCGAGCTACGGCCCGTCGGGTACGGCGACGGCCGGTCAGCAGCCCGGCGGTGGGTCCCCCACCCAACAGGCGGCCCGCTTGCTCGGCGAGGCGATCTCCCAGGTGCAGCGGGTGATCGTCGGCCAGGAGCACATGGTCGAGCAGCTGATGGTGGGTCTGCTGGCCAAGGGCCACATCCTGCTCGAGGGTGTGCCGGGCGTCGCGAAGACGCTGGCGGTCCGCTCGTTCGCGACCGTGGTCGGTGGCGATTTCGCCCGGATCCAGTTCACCCCCGACCTGGTGCCCTCCGACATCGTCGGCACCCGGATCTACAAGGCAACCACCGAGAGCTTCGACGTCGAGCTGGGCCCGGTCTTCGTGAACTTCATCCTCGCCGACGAGATCAACCGGGCACCGGCCAAGGTGCAGGCGGCGATGCTCGAGTTGATGGCGGAGAAGCAGGTCTCGATCGGCGGCCGGACCTATCCGATGAAGCAACCGTTCATCGTGATCGCCACCCAGAACCCCGTCGAGTCCGAGGGCGTCTACCCCTTGCCCGAGGCGCAGCGCGACCGGTTCCTGCTGAAGGTCGACGTCCCGTACCCCCGGGGAAACGAGGAGTTCGAGATCCTGCGCCGGATGAGTGTGGATCCGCCGTCCTCCCAGCCGGTGCTCGACCCGCAGCGGATCCTGCACCTGCAGCGGCTGGCCGACGACGTGTTCGTGCACAACCTGGTCGCCGAGTACATCGTCCGGCTGGTGCTGGCCACCCGCACCCCGGCGGAGTTCAACCTGCCCGATCTCACCTCGGTGATCCAGATCGGCTGCAGCCCGCGCGCCACCCTCGGCCTGGTGGCCTCCGCTCGGGCGCTGGCGCTGATCCACGGTCGGGACTACGTGCTGCCGACCGACGTCCAGGCGGTCGCCCGCGACGTCATGTCGCACCGGCTCGTACTCGGCTTCGACGCCGTCGCCGACAACATCTCTCCCGCCCAGGTGATCGAACGGATCGTCGCCATGGTCCCGCCGCCCACCCCGGTCTGGAACGCGCCGCAGCCGGGAGGCAACGCTGCCCAGCATCCCGGCCAGCAGCAGGCGGCCCAGCCGGACTTCTCCTGAGCCGCGGGTAGCGCATCGTGTCCTTTCCGCCGCCGTCCGGCCCGCCGGTCCCCGGACCGGGCTTTCCGCCCCCGACCGGTACGCCGGTGCAGTTCGCCCCACCCAGTGCCGCCGGCGGCGCCGCCGCGTCGGTCGTCGGGGCGGCGCCGCGGATCACCATCCCGCTCAACAAGCTGGCGCCCGAAGCGGCCCTGCGTCGCCTGGAGCTGGCGATCGTCCGTCGGCTCGAGGGCTTCCTGCACGGTGATCACCTGGGGTTGTTGCCGGGCCCGGGTTCGGAGGTCAACGAGGCGCGGGTCTACCAGCCCGGTGAGGACGACGTCCGCCGGATCGACTGGGCGGTCACGGCGCGCACCCAGGTGCCGCACGTGCGCGACACGGTGTCGGACCGTGAGCTCGAGGTCTGGGGACTGCTCGACGTCACCCCGTCCATGAACTGGGGCACCGAGGGCGTCACCAAGCGTGACCTCGGGATCGCCGCCATCGCGACCATCGGCTTCCTCAGCCAGAAGATGGGGGACCGGTTCGGCGGCTACATCATGCGCCCCGACTCGCTCCGCCGGCTGCCGGCGCTCTCCGGCCGGTCCGCGCTCTACGGTCTGCTGCGCAAGATGCTCACCGAGCCGTTCGTGCCCGATCACGCGACGGGATCGATGAGTCTGACCTCCGCGGTCGAGCAGTTGTCGCGGACGCAGCGCCGCCGCGGCCTCCGGGTGGTCGTCTCCGACTTCCTGACCCCGGGTGATCACGAGCTCGACCCCAACATCGAACCGGAGTGGGAGCGGTCGATGCGTCGGCTGGGGGTCCGCAACCAGGTGCTGGCGATCGAGGTCGTCGACCGGCGTGAGATCGAGTTCCCCGATGTGGGCGACATGCTCATCCGAGACCCCGAGACCGACTTCGAGCGGTACGTGAACACCGGTGACCCCGGTGCCCGGAGCCGGATGGACGCCGCCAGCGCCGCCCAGCGGGAACGGATCCGGATCGCCCTTCGTCGTGCAGGTGTCGGGCACATCCAGTTGCGCACCGATCGGGACTGGGTGCACGACATCGCCCGCTTCGTTCTCGCCTATCGCCGCGTCGCCAGCATGTTGCACGCTCCGCCCCAGGGGGTTGCCAAGTGATCACCCCGCTGCTGCTCACGCCGCAGCTGGCGTTCATCTCGCCCGACCGGCTGTGGATCCTGCTGGTCATCCCGCTGCTCGTCCTGGCCTACATCTGGGCCACCCGGCGGAAGAACCGGCGCGGGATGCGCTTCACCAACACCTCGATGCTCGACGTGGTGGTCCCGAAGCAGTCGCAGTGGCGTCGACACCTCGCCGTCGCGTTGTCGCTGCTCAGTCTGGTCACGCTGACGGTCGCGTTCGCGCAGCCGAAGGACCAGGTCGACGTGCCCCGCGAGCGGGCGACCGTGGTGCTGGTCATCGACGCCTCGTTGTCGATGCAGGCGACCGACGTCAAGCCGAACCGGTTCGACGCCGCCAAGAAGGCCGCCATCGAGTTCGTGGCCGCGCTACCGGACAAGTACAACGTGGCCGTCGTCTCGATGGCCGGCAACGCCTCGATCCTGGTGCCGCCCACGCTGGCGCACAACACCGTGGAGAACGCGATCCTCGGCATCCAGCTGCAGGACTCGACCGCGATCGGTGAGGGGATCCTCACCGCCCTGCGGGCCCTGCAGCAGGCACCGAAGGATCCCGCCGACCCCGACTCCGTGGCGCCCGGGGCGATCGTGCTGCTCAGTGACGGCTCCAACACCGTTGGTCGCGCACCGCAGCAAGGAGCCGCCGAGGCGCGCAACGCGAAGGTGCCTGTGTACACGATCGCGTACGGCACCGAGAACGGGTACGTCGACCTCGAGGGCAAGCGGGAGCCCGTCCCGGTCGATCACGAGGCGATGAAGCAGATCGCCCAGATCACCAACGGGCGGTACTTCGCCGCCGCCACCCCCGACGAGCTGAAGACCGTCTACACCAACATCCGGTCCGAGGTCGGGTACGAGAAGGCCGACCGCGAGATCACCTCCCGGTTCGCCGGCTACGGTCTCGCCTTCGCCGTGCTGGCCGCCCTCGGCGCGATTAGTCTGGGAGCGAAGTGGCCGTGATCCGGTCGGATTCAGGAGGTTCGTCATGACGCCGATGTTGTCGTTCCTGGAACCTGACCGGCTCTGGCTGTTGTTGCTGATCCCGCTGCTCGTCGGCGGATACCTGTTGCTGGTCCGGCGCCGGATGAACCGCCGCAAGACCGTCGGGCAGACCATGTTCGACCTGGTGATCCCGAAGGACCGCGCCTGGGTCCGGCACCTCGCGGTCGCTCTGTCGGTCGTGAGCCTGCTGACCTTGACCGTGGCGTTCGCGAAACCCAAGGACGAGGTCGCCGTGCCGCGGGAGCGGGCCACCGTCGTGGTCACCATCGACGTCTCGTTGTCGATGGAGGCCGAGGATGTCGAGCCCAACCGACTCGAGGCGGCCAAGGCCGCGGCCGCCCAGTTCGTCAACTCGCTGCCGCCGAAGTTCAACGTGTCGCTGGTGAGCTTCGCCGGCACCGCGACCACGCTCGTGCCGCCGACCTTGGACCGCGGCCCGGTCACCGCCGCCATCGCCGGCCTCCGACCGCAACCGTCGACCGCCATCGGCGAGGGCATCTACACCTCGCTGGCCGCCCTCACCCAGGTGCCGCCGGACCCGGATGATCCCAAGGCCGTCGTACCCGCCCGGATCGTGCTGCTCAGTGACGGCAAGACCCAGGTCGGGCGTCCCTCCGACCAGGCCGCCCGGCAGGCGCGCGACCAGAAGGTGCCGATCTACACCATCGCGTACGGCACCGCCGACGGCTACATCGACGTGAACGGGCGGCGGGAACCCGTACCGGTCGACCGGGCCGAGCTGCAGCGGGTCTCCAAGATCTCCGGCGGCGAGGCGTACACCGCGACCTCGGCCGGTGAGCTCAAGGAGGTCTACCGCGACATCGGCACCTCCGTCGGCACCGAGAAGGTCGACAAGGAGGTCACCGAGCGGTACGCCGGCTTCGGCCTCGCCTTCGCCATCCTCGCCGCACTGGGGATGATCTCCCTCGGCGCCCGCTGGCCGTAGGGATGCATGGGGACTCGGATCCGCATGGCTGGTTCGGGTCGCCCACCTCGCTCCGCAGGCTCCGCTCGGAACGCGCGACCACACCCAGACCCGAACCAACCACGCGAATCCTCAGTTGACGGGGTCGATTGGTTCGTGCCCTGAGCTTGTCGAAGGGCCATGGAGTTCGTGCCCTGAGCCTGTCGAAGGGCCAATGGCGGGTCACCCCACGAACCGCGGCGCTCTTCGACGAGCTCAGAGGACGAACCGCGAGCCCGTACTCCGCCAACGGGCCGCGGTGGTCCATCTAGGGTGGGGGCGTGGGGGTGGCGGAGAACCTGGCGGCGGTGCAGGGCCGGATCGAGGCCGCGTGTCGAGCGGCGGATCGGGATCCGAGTGAGGTGCGACTGCTGCCGGTCAGCAAGACGCACGGGCCGGACAAGATCCAAGAGGCGTACGACGCGGGCGCTCGGCTGTTCGGGGAGAACAAGGTCCAGGAGGCGGCGTCGAAGGCCGAGGTCTTCGCCGAGGTGCCGGATCTGCGCTGGGCGGTCATCGGTCACCTGCAGACGAACAAGGCGAAGGTGGTGGCCGGCTTCGCAGCGGAGTTCCACGCCCTCGACTCGATCAAGATCGCCGGCGCCCTCGATCGCCGGCTCCAGGACGCGGGCCGGACCCTCGACGTCTTCGTCCAGGTCAACTCCTCCGGAGAGGACTCCAAGTTCGGCTTGCCGCCCGACGAGGTCGAGTCCTTCGTCCGCGAGCTCCGCGGTCGCGACGCACTGCGGATCCGCGGCCTGATGACGCTCGCGGTCTTCTCCGACGACCCCGAGCAGGTCAGGGCCTGCTTCGTCCGGATGCGCGATCTGCAGGAGCGGCTGCGCGAGATCGAGCCCGACCACTTCGCCGAGTTGTCGATGGGGATGTCGAACGACTTCGAGCTCGCCATCGCGTACGGGGCGACGACCGTCCGCGTCGGCGAGGCGATCTTCGGCGCTCGACTCCGTCCGGAGGACTACTGGCCCGGCTGAACGCCGCTCAGTCCGCGTTCCGGTCGAGCCGTTCCCGCTCGGCCCGCTTCGCCTGTGAGCGTTGCACCAGCTCGCGCAGCACGTCCGCGTCGACGTCGGCCAGCCGTTTCAGGTACAGGCAGGCCCGGGCGGTGGAGTGCGGACCGAGTCTGGCGAGCAGCTCCGCGTCCTCGGGGTCGTCGAAGCCGTCCAGGTAGACCACCAGCTGTTGCTTGCGGGCGGCGAACCCTACCGCGAACGTGTCGCCCTCGCGCCCGGTCGCGTAGCGGTAGTGATGCGACCCGTAGCCGATCATGCTCGACCCCCACAGAACGGGTGGTTCCCCGGTCCAGTCCGCGAGGTGGGCGGCGAGCGCCTCGGCCTCGGAGCGCCGGCGCGGGTCTTCGATGCCGGCCAGGAACGTCGGAACATCGACTTCGGTGGGTACTGTCTTGGGCGCGTCAGCCATGCGCCCAGGGTGTCAGCTCGGTCGATCACATTCCAGGGTTCGGGGTTCGTGCGCTGAGCTCGTCGAAGAGCGCCGTGTTGTCACCCGCCATGGGCCCTTCGACAGGCTCAGGGCACGAGCGCCGTGGGCGCTTCGACAGGCTCAGGGCACGAACTGCGGGCTCATTCGGGATCCTCATGGTTCGGCACCCGAAAGACCTCGTTAGGCTGGAGTCATGGAGTCGCGTCCGCCCGCGTGGGGATGCCGGGTGGAGTGCGGCGGAACCCGAGACTCGGCAGCTTCGCCGACTGCAGGGGGCGATGGGCGATGCCGAGATCATCCTGGGTCGTCGACTGGGCCTGCGGATCACCGACCTCACCGCGCTGGGCCACCTGATCTTCGATGGGGACCCGCTCACCCCTTCCGGGCTCAGCGCCCGACTGGGGATGTCGCCGCCGGCGGTCACCGAGCTCGTCGACCGGCTCGAGCGCGCCGGGTACGTGGTCCGGGTCCGAGCCGACCGGGACCGGCGGCGGATCCATCTCCTACCGACCGCTGCGGCGTTGTCCGAGGTACACCGCGAGCTCGCCCCCTTGCTGACCGCAGTGGATGAGGTGGTGCGGCGATACCCCGCTGCGGACCGGGCCGTGATCGGGCGCTTCCTCGACGACGTCGTCGCCGTCTACGGTTGCCCGCCTGCTCCGGTGGGACCTCGCCCGGATCTCTAGCGGGTGCGAGGTGCCGGGAGAACCCGGCGAACGGCCAGCCAGCACGCACGGGTGTGCCCGGAACCACATGGTGCAGTTGTGACAGATGGTGCACAATGGAATCGATACCTCTTTGTGACCGGTGTCGAAGCTGTCGGGGAAGGCACGCTTCTGCTGTCTTGGTCACCAGGAGGATCGATGAGCACGACTCGTGGCGTCTTGTACGTCCACTCCGCGCCGTCAGCGCTGTGCCCGCACGTCGAGTGGGCCGTCGGCGGCGTGTTCGGCGCGCCCGTACGCGTCGACTGGACTCCGCAGCCGGTGGAGCGGTCGAGCTATCGATTCGAGTATCCCTGGGTCGGACCGGTCGGCACCGCTGCCCGGCTGGCGAGCGCGCTCAAGGGTTGGCAGAAGCTGCGGTTCGAGGTCACCGAGGACGCCACGGCCGCCACGGAACCGCATCGGTACTCCTACACGCCCAGCCTCGGGGTCTTCCACGCGATCACCAGCCGCAACGGCGACATCCTCGTCGGCGAAGAACGACTCAAGCAGGCGGTGGTCACGGCCGCCCTGGGCGTCCGGGATCTCGCCGACAGCATCGACGACCTCCTCGGCCGTCCCTGGGACTCCGAGCTGGAACCCTTCCGCTACGCCGGCGAGGGCACCCCGGTCCGCTGGCTCCACCAGGTCGTCTGACCGCCTCGGGACACGTCGGCGGAGTCGTCGTAGCTGACGCTCGCGGTCGCGGCACCCGGTTGCTCAGACGGTCGCGTACTGGTTCGTGAACGCGACCGCCACGTTGTGGCCGCCGAAGCCGAACGAGTTGTTGATCCCGGCGAGATCGCCCACCGGCAGCTCACGGATGGTGGTGGCGATGTCGATGCCCAGCCCCGGCTCGGGGTCGTCAAGGTTGATGGTGGGCGGAACCTGCCGGTTGGCCAGGGCGAGCAGGGTGGCGAGCGACTCGAGGGCACCCGCCCCGCCGAGCAGGTGACCGGTCATCGACTTGGTCGAGGTGACGATCGCCGCGGTGTCGTCGCCCAGCGCCTGCCGGATCGACCCGGCCTCGGTGGTGTCGCCCTGCGGGGTGGAGGTCGCGTGGGCGTTGACGTGGGTGATGTCGGCCGCATCGAGACCGGCGGAACGCAGCGCGAGCGTCATCGCTCGCGCCTGCGGTGCACCGCTCGGCTCCGGCTGGACCATGTCGTGTGCGTCGGCGGTGATGCCCGCGCCGGCCAGTTGGCCGTAGATGCGGGCGCCCCGCGCCTGGGCGTGCTCGAGGGTCTCGACCACGAAGATCGCGGCGCCCTCGCCCATCACGAAACCGTCCCGGCCGGTGTCCCACGGCCTGGAGGCGCGCTCCGGTTCGTCGTTGCGCCGGCTCATCGCCTGCATCTGGCCGAAGGCCCCGATGGTGATCGGGTGGATGCAGGCCTCCGATCCGCCGACCACGACGACGTCGGCCCGGCCGAGTTCGGATCGTGTCGATCGCCAACGACAGCGCCTCGTTGCTGGAGGCGCACGCCGACACGGTGGTGTGCACGCCCGCCTGGGCTCCCAGCCGCAACCCCACGTTGGCGGCGGCGGCGTTGGCCATCAGCATCGGTACGGTCAGCGGCGACACCCGACGGACACCCTTCTCCTTCTGGATGTCCCACTGGCTCAGCAGCGTGTGCAGCCCACCGATCCCGGTGGAAACCACGACGGCGAGCCGCTCGCGATCAACCGGGTTGTCCTCGCCGAAGCCGAATCCGGCGTCGCGCCACGCTTCGTTGGCTGCGATGAGTCCGAGCTGGGACACCCGGTCGAGCCGTCGGGCCTCGACCCGTTCGAGCACCGTGCTGGGATCGACTGCGACGGTGCCGGCGATCTGGCACGGCAGCTCGGCGGCCCAGTCCGCCTCGATCCGGCTCACTCCGGAACGGCCCGCCAGCAGGCCCTCCCAGGTGCTGGCCACATCACCTCCGATCGGCGTGGTGGCGCCGAGTCCGGTGACGACGATGGGGATCCTGCTCATGAGGGCCTACTCCGGAGATGTTGGGCAACGGTCAGCCGTCGACCGGTGGGTGCTGATCGCGGCTGGTGTGACAGCTGGCGGGACGCCCGAGTGCCTCGCACCCGAGACGACACCCCGGACCAGCGGTCAGGAGGCGGCGCGTTCGATGTAGGCCACCGCGTCCCCGACGGTCTTGAGGTTCTTGGCCTCCTCGTCGGGGATGCTCACGCTGAACTTCTCCTCGGCGGCGTAGATGATCTCGACCATCGACAGCGAGTCGACGTCCAGGTCGTCGGTGAACGACTTGTCCAGCTGTACGTCGTCGGCCGGCACGCCGGCGACCTCGTTGACGATCTCGGCCAGGTCGGCGCGAACTTCTTCGGTGGTGGGCATCGGGCTTCGTCTCCATGTTGGGGTGCTCGGATCGGTGTTCGCGATCATGATCAGCATCGACCATGATCAGGATTGCTGTGATGTCGGGTGCGGCTCGACGCTTCAGGGCAGCACGATCACCTGCCCCGCGTACACCAGGCCCGCACCGAAGCCGATGATCAGGCAGGTCTGGCCGCGACCGCGCCTCGCCGGACTCCAGCAGCGCCTCGATCGCCAACGGGATGGACGCCGCCGACGTGTTGCCCTGCCACTCGATGTCGCGGGCCGACGACCACCGAGGGCGGCAGCTTGAGGGCCCGCAGCATCGCATCGGTGATCCGCATGTTCGCCTGGTGCGGGACGAACACGTCGATCTCGTCCGCCCGACGCCGGCCCGGTCCATCGCCTCGGCCGCCGCCTTGGCCATGGTGAACGCGGCCCACTTGAAGACGGGGTTGCCGTCCATCCGCAGTACCGGGAAGTTCGGGCCACCGTCCCGTGCGGCGTCGATGGCCCGGTCCCACGGCTCGGTCTGCGCGATCAGTCCGGACTGATCGCCGTCGGAACCCCAGACCACCGGTCCGATGCGCCGGGAGTCGCTCGGTCCGACGACGGCGGCGCCCGGCGCCGTCGGCGAAGAAGAAGGCGGTGGAGCGGTCGGTGTGGCTGGTGATGTCGCTGACAGCCGCTCCACCCCGATCACCAGGACGTACGTGGAGCTGCCGGCGCGGACGAGCGAGTCCGCCATCGTCGTGGCCGTAGCAGAAGCCGGCGCAGGCGGCGGAGATGTCGAACGCGGCGGCGCCCTTGGCGCCGAGCTCGCTGGCGATGGTCGTCGCCGCCGCCGGGGTCTGGTAGAGGTGGGTGACGGTCGAGACGATCACCGTGTCGATCTGGCCGGATCCTGATCCCGGCGCGATCGACGCCTTGCGAGCCGCAGCCACCGACATCATCTGCATGGTCTCGTCGGGGGCCGCCCAGCGGCGCTCACGGATCCCGGAGCGGGTCTGGATCCACTCGTCGGTGGAGTCGATCAAGGTGCAGATCTCGGCGTTGTCGACGACTCGCCGCGGCCGATAGCCGCCGATGCCCAGCACGGCGGAGAACGGGCGCCGGTTGCGGTCTGCAGATTCGTCACCGTCATCGCTGCGTCCCCTCGGGTGCCACCACGAGTGGCGAGGTCGGGTCGCCGGCGACCGTCGACGAGGAGCTTCCGCCGTGCCCGCGGACGAACTCCATGCGCCTCGGGCAGTTGGTCGGGAGTGTTCAGGGCGAACAGCTCGACACCCTTGAGATTGCGCTTGGCGATCCCGGTCAAGGTGCCGGCCGGCGGCAGCTCCAGCAACCCGGTGACCCCGAGATCGGCCATCGCCGCCAGGCAGAGGTCCCAGCGAACCGGCGACGCGACCTGGGCGACGAGCCGGCGCAGCACCTCGTGGCCGTCGGGGACGACCTGACCGTCGGCGTTGGAGAGCAGCCGGGTCCGCGGATCGTGGGTGGAGATGGCGCGGGCGAGCGCGGCGAGCTCGGTCACCGCTGAGCCCATGTGGGCCGTGTGGAACGCGCCGGCGACGCTGAGCGGGATCAGTCGGGCGCGCGCGGCGGGTTCGGCGGCGAAGGCAGCGAGCTGCTCCGTGGTCCCGGCGGCGACGATCTGCCCGGTTCCGTTGTTGTTGGCCGCCGTCAGACCCGTGCGCCTCGATCGCCGCCAGCACCTCGTCGGGCTTGCCTCCGATCACCGCGGTCATCGAGGTCGGCGTGGCCGCGCTCGCCTCGCCATCGCCCGGCCCCGCTCGCGGACGAACACCATCGCCTGCTCGGCCGAGAGGGCACCGACGCCGGCAGCGGCCGTGATCTCGCCCACCGAGTGGCCGGCGGCGACACCGATGGACGGCACGGCGTCGGCCGGGTCCGGGAACAGCTCGAGCGCGGCGAGCAGGCCGGCGGCCACGAGCAGCGGTTGGGCGATGGCGGTGTCGCGGATGGTCTCGGCGTCGGCCTCGGTGCCGTAGTGCCGCAGATCGAGGGCGGCCACGGCCGACAACCAGCCCAGTCGATCGGAGAAGGTCTGCTCGGTCAGCCACGGGGTCAGGAACCCTGGAGTCTGGGCCCCTTGACCGGGAGCGACGACAGCGAGCACACCTTTACTATTTCGTGACCTTGCCGTGTCCGTCGCGCGACGACACGACGAATCTCCGGGATGCGTTTTGTCAGTTCCCTACAACCCGCGCGAACCGGCGCAGCGGCGCGTCAGTCCCGCGCCGATCTCAGCGATCCGGGACGTGACCTCCTCAGTCGGCCTCAGCCGGTCGAACCGTGAGCAGCCGGCCGAGGGTGAGTGCCAGCCGCAGCGCGTACGCGTCCCGCGGATCGTTCGGGCTGTAGCCGCTGACCTCGTGGATCCGGCGCAGCCGGTAGCGGACCGTGTTGGCGTGCACGAACAGGGCCCGTGCGGTCGCCTCCACCGACGACCCGGCGTCCAGGAAGGTGACGAGAGTCTCCAGCAGACCGCCGCCGGCGTCGCGCAGCGGGTCGTACAGGTCGCGGGCCAGGGCCCGGCGGGCGTGCCCGTCGCCGGCCAGGGCCCGTTCGGGCAGCAGGTCGTGCGAGCTCACCGGCCGCGGGGCCTCCGGCCAGCCCTGGCGCGGCGCGATAGCCCGACAGCGCTGCGCGGGTACTGGCGGCGGCGTCCATCAGGTGCTCCACCGCCGGTCCGATCACCACCGGGCCCGCGGCGAACGCGCGGACGAAGCGACCGACGAGATCGGCGGTCCAGTCGGCGTCGGCGAGCTCCGGGCCGCCGAGCACGACGACCAGCCGATCACCCTGGGCCGCGCCGAGCATGTCGATGCCGGCGATCGCGGCTGTGTGCCGGATGGCTTCCAGCTCCGCACTCGCGTCCTGCTCCGGCGCATTTCCCACCACGACGACCACCGTGGTGGTGGAGGTCCAGCCCAGGGTGGACGCGCGGGAGAGCACGGTCTCGTCGGCGTCACCGCGGAGCACGGCGTCGACCACCAGCGCCTCGAGCCGCGCGTCCCAGGCACCACGGAGCTCCGCCGCCCGGGCGTAGATCTCGGCGGCGCCGAAGGCGACTTCACGGCTGTACTGGACGATCGCGGCGTGCAGGATCGGCCGGTCGGCCCGCGGCATCACCTCGTCGATCTGGGTCTCGACGACGTCGATGGTGGTCCGGACGAGCTCGACGGTCTGGTGCAGGGAGATCTTGCGGGCCAGCTCCCGGGGCGCGGACCCGAAGACCTCGGCGGTGGTGGGTTGTGCCATGTCGGGATCGGCGAACCAGTTGACGAAGCCGTCGATGCCCGCCCGCGCGACCAGCGTGATCCAGGACCGGTGCTCGGCGTCCAGGCGCGCGGAACCACTGATGGCGTTCCTCCATCTCCGTGATCGTGGCGGTCGTCATCTCACTGGTCTTCGCGCTGAGGCGCTTGGCGATCGTGGCCCGGGTCTTGGCGGAGGGCAGCAGAGACTTGCTGATCCCCCGAGCCGTGGCCGCCATAGGGTGAGCGTAGTGCTGGCCCACCCGCGCGGTACGAGGGAACGAGGGGAGTTCACGTGAATCCGGTGACCGCACTGCGCGAGATCGGTTTCCTGCTGGAACGGGTGCGCTCCGAGACGCACCGCGTCCGGGCCTACCGCAACGCCGCCGACGTCGTGGCCGCGATGACGGTGGCCGAGCGCGAAGATCACCAGCGGGACCGCAGCTGGGGCAAGGTGACCGGCATCGGGCCCAAGACCGCGCTGGTGATCACCCAGGCCATGGCCGGCGACGTCCCCGACTACCTGCAGAAGCTGCGCGACGAGAAGGAGCCGCTGGTCGAGGGCGGGCTGGAGCTGCGGGCGGCGATCAAGGGCGACCTGCACTGCCACTCGAGCTGGTCCGACGGGGGCAGCCCGTTGGAGGAGATGATGATCACCGCGCAGGCGCTCGGGCACTCCTACTGCGCGATCACCGATCACTCGCCCCGGCTGACCGTGGCTCGAGGGCTCAGTGCGGAGCGGTTGCGGGAGCAGCTGGAGGTGATCGACGATCTGAACGAGGCCATGGGTTCCGGACCGGAACCGTTCCGCGTGTTGCGGGGGATCGAGGTCGACATCCTCGAGGACGGCGGACTGGACCAGACCGACGACCTGCTGGCGCAGCTCGACGTGGTGGTGTCGAGCGTGCACTCCAAGCTCCGTTCGGATTCCGAGACCATGACCCACCGGATGGTCGGCGCCATCGCCAACCCGCGGACCAACGTGCTCGGGCACTGCACCGGACGGTTGATCACCGGTGAACGGGGGATCAGGCCCCAGTCCACGTTCGATGCCGAGGTGGTCTTCGAGGCCTGCCGGAGCTTCGGCGTCGCGGTGGAGATCAACTCGCGACCCGAGCGCCGGGATCCACCGACCGACCTGCTCCGGCTCGCCATGGACATGGGCTGTCTGTTCTCCATCGACACCGATGCCCACGCCCCGGGCCAGCTGGAGTTCCAGATCTACGGCTGCGAGCGGGCTCAGGAGCTGCGCCTCGATCCGGATCGGGTGATCAACACCTGGCCGGTCGAGCGGCTGCTGAAGTGGTGCGACAAGGGCTGATGTCCGCTGCCGCGGTGCGGGCCGGGTTAGGGTCGAGTGTGGACGACCAGACGTTGGCCTCGAGCCTGGTCCGCGAAGCCGGCGCGCTGGCCGCGCGGATGCTCGCGGAGGGTCTCGAAACCCAGTACAAGACCTCGATCTCGGATGTGGTGTCCGCGGCCGACCACGCCGCAGAGGACCTGGTGGTGGGTCGACTCACCGAGCACCGGCCCGACGACGGACTGGTCGGCGAAGAAGGCGCAGCCCGACCGGGCGATCGGACCTGGTACATCGACCCGGTCGACGGGACGTACAACTTCTTGTCCAAGATCCCTTACTGGTGCTCGGCCGTCGGGCTGGTGGACGCCCAGGGCCCGGTCCTCGGCGCGGTGTACTTCCCGGCCCAGGACCAGCTGTGGGTCGGCGGCCGCGAGCTGGCGACCACGCTGAACGGCCAGCCCGTGGCGACACTGGCCGACCTGCCGCTGGCGGAGACCTCGGTGGCCACCTACTTCCACCCCCGCCCGCGGCGCGACAACGAGCACGTCGCGGCCTGGTGGGCGGTGGCCTCCGGCGCGGCGACCGTGCGGATGCTGGGTTCCGCCTCGATCGACCTGGCGAGCGTGGCGAGCGGTCGGTTGGGACTGTTCCTGCAGGCCAACCTCCACCCCTGGGACTGGTACCCCGGTGCCGCGCTGGTGCTCGGCGCCGGCGGGGCGGCAGAGGTGGTGGAGCACCACGGCAACCGTTGGCAGCTCGCCGGCAACGCCCAGACCGTCGCGGAGGCGGCTGATGCGATTCGTTCGGCCCCCACGCGATGATCGGTCCGCAGCTCACCGAACGGGTCGCCGGGTGAGGCGAGCACGCCTGGTCTCGGCTCGTGGGTGGGGTTCCGCCAGCAGGGACGCTCTGGCAGGCTGTCCCCCACACGGCGGGTGGCCACAGTTGTCGAGCAGGGGAGGCGAGGCGTGAGCGCCACGGCAGGACCCCCGGAGCAGACCGCTTCGGTGGGCAGCAGGATGGGTCTGAGCTCGGGCTCGGTGGTGCAGGAGCTGGGGTGGGACACCGACGTCGACGACGACCTCCGCGTCGCCATCGAGGACGCCATCGACGGTGAGCTGATCGAGGACGCCATGGAGGCCGTGGACGTCGTCCTGCTGTGGTGGCGCGACGACGACGGCGATCTGGTCGACGGTCTGGTCGAGGCCATGACCGATCTGGCCGCGGGCGGCCGGATCTGGCTGATGACACCGAAGATCGGGCGCAGCGGCTTCATCGACGCCGCCGACATCTCCGAGGCCGCGGTCACGGCCGGTCTCTCCCTGACCAACGGCGCGGGCATCTCGGCCGACTGGGCGGCCAACAAGTTGGTGCGGCCGCGGAGCACCCGCCGTTGAGCCAAAGCCGGATCGACCAGAACAAGATCGACCAGAACAAGATCGACCAGAGCAAGATCGACCAGAGCAAGATCGAGCAGGGCCGGACGGCCCCGGAACCGGGCGACCCCGCGCCGGACTTCAGTTCGCGGAACCAGTTCGGCGAGCCGATCGGCCTCGCGGACCTGCGGGGCCGGCCGGCGGTGCTGGTCTTCTACCCGTGGGCGTTCAGCGGCATCTGCACCAGCGAGTTGGCTGACCTCGCCGCGGCGGCCCCCGACTTCGCGGCGGCCGGCGTGCGGCTGGTGGCGATCTCCTGCGATGCGATGTTCACCCTGCGCGCGTACGCCGAGGCCGAGGACCTGCCGTTCGATCTCGTCACCGATCACTGGCCGCACGGGGCGATCGCCGCGGCGTACGGCGTCTTCGACGAGGGGGCGGGCTGCGCGCTGCGCGGGTCGTTCGTGCTGGACCCCGAGGGACGGGTGACCTGGAGCGTGGTCAACGGCATCGGTGAGGCCCGCGACATCGCGGCCCACCTGGCCGCGGTGCGCACCGACTGAGTGCCTCCGACTGAGCGCCCCGTCGGACCCGCGCGCCCCGACGCGCACCTGACGGATCGTTCACCTCCGGCTGATAACTTCCGACTGGTCATGACAAGTACCGACAGCGCCGAGACGTCGGCAGCAACAGGCGCCGTCGACCCGGCGGACTCGGTGGAATCAGCGGAATCGGCGGAATCGGCGGAATCGAAGATCCCGCCCGAACCGGCGGAGTTGTTGACGAAGCGGCTGTCCGACCGGTTCGACGTCCGGCGGCTCCGTGACGAGACGACGGTGCGGACCTACCTCGACACCTCCGACCGAAGACTCGTGGCCGCCGACCTGCTCCTCTTCCACGACGGGGCCGGCCGACGGCTCGTCCTCGATCGACCCGGCGGCGATCGAGTCGAACAGAGCCCGGCGGCGATCAGCTGGCCCGCCCGACTCGAGGGCATCCCCGACGGACCGGTACGGCAGGCGATCACCAAGGCCATCGGGGTCCGTGCCCTGCTGCCGTACGCGGCGCTGCGGGTCGCCACCACGTCGTACGCCGTGCTCGACCGCGAAGGCAAGACCGTGGCGCGGGTCCATCGCTCGAGTGGCCGGATCGTCGGTCAGGACAGCCCGCTGCCGGACCGGATCGACGTCGAGCGGCTGCGTGGCTACACGACCGAGGCCGAACGGGTCGAGAAGCGTCTCCGGCTGCACGCCCTGCCCTCCGCCGCCACCGTGTGGGCGGCCACCATCCGCGCCCTCCCGGTGCCGGGACAGCCGCCGGAACGGTCCGCGCCGATGACGGCCCACCAGTCCGCCGCCGTCGCAGTGGCCGGGGCGCTGTTGGACAACCTGGGCGAGCTGGAGGCGTCGGTGGACGGCATCCGCCGCGACCTCGACATCGAGTACCTGCATGACTTCCGAGTGGCCGTCCGGCGGAGCCGATCGGTGCTCAAGCTGCTCGGGGACGTCCTGCCGGGCGACGTCACCGCCCGCGGGGTCGAGGACCTGCGGTGGCTCGGCCAGGTGACGACTCCGGCCCGCGATCTCGACGTGTACCTCGAGGAGCTGCCGGACCTGGCTCGCGACCTGGTCCGACCGCGGGACCTGGATGCATTCGCCGATCACGTGCGGGCGAAGCGCACCACGGCGTACGCCGCCCTGCGGCGCACCCTGCGGTCGGCCCGGTTCACCGAGCTGGTGCGGGAGTGGCGGGCCGCCTTGGAGGCGGTCGCCGCCCAGCCGCTGCCCGACGCCCTGACGGCGGCGGAGCTCGCGGACCAACGCATCCACCGCACCTTCCGGAAGGTCGCGCGGCGGGCCGAGGCCATCGGCCCGGACCCCGAGTCGGAGACGATCCACGACCTGCGCAAGGTGTGCAAGGAACTCCGCTATCTGCTCGAGGTGTTCCGACCGCTCTGCGATCCGGCCACGTTCAAGGCGGTGACAGCGGACTTCAAGGGGTTGCAGGACGTGCTCGGGGAGTTCCAGGACGGCGAGGTCCAGGCGGCGGCGCTGCGGGAGTTCGCCGAGGAGATGCTGCAGCAGGGGAGCGCCGGAGCCGCGACGCTGCTCACGATGGGTGAGCTCGCTGCTCGGTTCGACGAGCGTCAACGCAGCGCGCGGATCAAACTGCTCGACCACCACATGACCCACCTGGGCCACAGCGTCGCACGACACATCGACCACGTGGTCGCGAGCAGAGGAAGCGGATGAAGATCCTCGCCAGCTACAACCTCAAGGGCGGCGTCGGGAAGACCACGGCCGCGGTCAACCTCGCTCACCTGGCGGCTCGGGACGGTCACCGGACGCTGCTGTGGGATCTCGACCCGCAGGCCGCTGCCACCTACATGTTCCGGATCAAGCCGTTGGTCAAGGGCGGTAGTCCCTCGCTGGTCAAGGGCAAGCGGCCCATGCTCGACGCGGTCAAAGCCAGCGACTTCGACCGTCTCGACCTGCTGCCGGCCGACTTCACGTACCGGCACATGGACATCGACCTCAACGCGCGACCGAAGCCGGACAAGACGTTGCGTCGACTGCTTCGTCCGTTGTCGCGGGAGTACGACCTGGTCGTGCTCGATACGCCGCCCAGTCTGTCCCTGGTCTCGGAGAACGTGCTGCGTGCCTCGGACCTCGTTCTGGTCCCGTTGATCCCGACCGTCTTGTCGGTCCGGACGTTCGACCAGCTGGGTGCCTTCGTCGACGACCTGCGGGGCCGGAAGCCGAAGCTGCGCGGCTACTTCTCGATGCTCGACCGGCGTCGGAAGCTGCACCGAGAGATCCTCGATGAGCTCCCGACGTCGCGGAAGCGGATGAGTACGACGGCGATCCCGGCCGCGAGCGCAGTCGAGCAGATGGCCGTCCGCCGGGCTCCGCTGATGGAATTCGCCCCCCGCAGTCCCGCCGCCGCCGCGTTCGCCCAGCTCTGGCAGGAGGCCTCGGAGCTGCTCGGCCTGGCTGCCGGAGCTCCGTAGACTCACGGTGCGGCGTCGTAGTGGGAGCAGAGGGACTCGAACCCCCGGCCACCTGCTTGTAAGGCAGGTGCTCTAACCAGCTGAGCTATGCTCCCGCGGCCGATGCAGCGGCCCAGGCTAGTGGCAGAGGGGGATCGAGTTCCAGCGGTGCGCGGCGCGATGATGGCGCGCTGGTCGGACGACAACACCGCCGAACAACGCCAGATCGTCAAGACCATCGAGTACCTGGTCGACGAAGAGGACGACACGCTCGATCTGCGCAGCCCGCACGGCTTTGCCGACGACCTGCCTGAGCTCCACCAGTTGCAGGAGTATCTGAGCTACGTTTGACTTCCGGACAGATCGTCGCCGGCAGGAGTGGTGGATGGCACTGAACAAGGGTTTGACCTCGGCTCTCGGCGCGCTCACCGGTCTGGTGGGGCTGCTCGCGATGATCCGTCTCGTCGCCGGCGCCGGATTCACCTCGATGTTCGCCTGGGTGTTCCTGCTCGCGGCCATGCTGCCGTGGATCGGCTACTGCATCTGGCGCGCCCGACACGGTCGGCTCCGACCGCGTGCTGCGCTCGGTGTGCTCGCCCTCGCGGTGATCGGTTTGATCAGCGTCTGGCTGTTCACCATCGGCCCGGTGATCGCGCTGGCCTGCTCCCTGCTGGCCTTCGTGATCATCTGGGTGCACGACTGGCCGGAGCTGCGGGAGCGGCGCGAATCCACCTACGTCGGAGTCGAGGAGCTGACCGGCCAGGACCAGCCCGAGGATGCCGATCGGCCGCTGGTCGGCCAGTCGCTGGACCAGATGCTCGACCAGCCGCTCGAAGAACGCCCGGACTGGCCCGGCGCGTTCGATCCGCAACGTCCGCAGGAGCTGTCGGCTGAGACTCCGAAGACCAACGCCGCCTGACGTTCCCGCGGCCGAGGCCCCGGCCCTGTCGATGCGGGCGGTCCGCAAGTCGTTCGGGAGCCGGATCGTGCTCGACGGCATCGATATCGAGGTGGCGGCGGGGTCCGTCGTCGCGGTCACCGGACCGTCGGGCTCCGGCAAGACCACTCTGTTGCGGGTCATCTCCGGAGACGAACCGGTGGACGCCGGGGTCATCGCTGCGGCGGGACGGGTACTCGTCGACGACCGCACCGACCTGGGCATCGAGCAACGCCCGGTCGCTGCCGTCCCGCAGGGTGGCGGTCTGATCGCCGAACGCAACGCCGGCGCGAACGTCGCACTCGTCCTGCCGCGGCGCGTGCGCAGCAGCCGAGCGGGTGCGGCCCGGGTGGCCGACGCCTTCGATCTGGTCGGCCTGCCGACCGCCATCGCCGACCGGCTCCCGGCGCAGCTGTCGATCAGTGAGCGGCAGCGGGTCGCGTTGGCTCGGGCGTTGGTCGCTCGGCCGACGGTGTTGTTGCTCGACGAGCCCTTCTACGCGTTCGATCCGCACACCCGGGCCCGGTTCCGGGAGGACCTGCGGCAGGTGCTCGAGGCGATGTCGACGGCCACGATCTTGGTCAGCCACGACGACGACGACGTGACCGGGCTGGTCGAGCGGCACCTGCTGCTGGTCGACGGCCGGTTGCAGCCGGCTCGATAGGTTGGGCGGCATGTCATCTGGTGACCCGGCCGCAGCCACCCCCACCGCAGGAACCGCACCAGGAACGGTGGCTGGACTGTCGCTCACCACCCTCGAGGCGGAGACCTCACGCCTGCTGGACTTCGGTCGGCTGTTCCCGCACCCGGACGGCGGCTCGTACTGGCTGGACAGCGTCGGCCGGCCCGACCTCGGCCGCCCCGTGTTCACCTTCATCAGCGCGCGGATGGCCCACGTCTACGCCATCGGCTCCGGACTCGGTCGGCCCGACGACGCCCGGCTGGCCGACGAGGCGTTACGCGGGCTGACCGGACAGCTGCACGACGACGAGCACGGCGGCTGGTACTCCGCGGTGAACCCCGACGGGTCCGTCGACGGTGCCAAGGCCTGCTACGCGCACGCCTTCGTGGTGCTCGCCGCGTCGACCGGGTCCCTCGCGGATCGGCCCGGCGCCAGGGCGCTCCTGCAGGAGGCCCTGGCGGTGTGGCAGGAGAAGTTCTTCGATTCCGACGCCGGCTTGTTCGTCGACGAGTGGGACCGTGCCTTCACGACCCTCGACCCGTACCGCGGCGCGAACGCGAACATGCACGCCGTGGAGGCGCTGCTCGCCGCCGGTGACGCGCTCGGCGACTCGCAGCTGCACCGGCAGGCGCTCGGTGTCGCCCGGCGGATCATCGTCGAGTTCGCCGAACCGCAGGACTGGCGCATCCCGGAGCACTTCACCGCCGACTGGGAGCCGTTGCTCGAGCACCACCGCGAGCTCCCCGACCACCCGTTCCAGCCGTACGGCGCCACCGTCGGTCACGGCCTGGAGTGGTCGAGGCTGCTGCTGCATCTCGACGCGACCCTGGCGAACGCCCCGGGCGGCGCCCCGGACTGGCTGGTTCCGGCCGCCGTTGCGCTGTTCGACCGCGCGGCCGCCGACGGTTGGGCCGCCGACGGCCGCCCCGGCTTCGTCTACACCACCGACTGGGACGGGCGGCCGGTGGTGGCGGACCGGATGCACTGGGTGGCTGCAGAGGGGGTCGCGGCAGCCGCCGCCCTGCATCGACGCACCGGCGACGAGCGCTACGCCGCCCGCGCCGCGGAGTGGTGGGCCTACATCGAGACCTACCTGATCGACCGGGTCCGAGGATCCTGGATCCACCAGCTCGACGACCACAACGTCGAGACCGACACCGTCTGGCCGGGCAAGTCGGATCTCTACCACGCGGTCCAGGCGACTCTGCTGCCTCGCTTCCCGCTGGCGCCTTGTCTGGGGGCAGCCGTGCACCCCCGGCAGTAGAGTGGATTCTCGTGGCTGGTCCCGACTTCCCATCCGAGCTCGCGGCGTTGGACAAGGCGCTGCGCTCGATCACCGGCGTGGTCGATCCCGAGCGGGTCAAGGTCGAGCTCGCGGACCTGTCCGAGCAGGTGGCGGCACCCGACCTCTGGGACGACACCGAGAACGCGCAGCGGGTGACCTCGCGACTCTCCACGCTGCAGAGCGACCTCGACCGGGTGACCGGGATGCGCTCGCGGCTGGATGATCTCGAGATACTGGTCCAGCTCGCGCAGGAGGAGCAGGATTCCGCTGGTCTGGCCGAGGCCGAAGCCGAGCTCATCTCCCTCCGCAACGCGATCGAGGCGCTCGAAGTGCGCACCCTCCTCTCGGGGGAGTACGACCCCCGTGAGGCTCTGGTCACGATCCGCTCCGAGGCGGGCGGCGTCGACGCCGCCGACTTCGCCGCGATGCTGCTCCGGATGTACCTGCGCTGGGCGGAGCGGCACGGCTACTCGACGGAGGTCTACGACACGTCCTACGCCGAGGAGGCCGGGATCAAGTCGGCCACGTTCCAGGTGAAGGCTCCGTTCGCGTACGGCACGCTGTCGGTGGAGCAGGGCACCCATCGCCTGGTACGGATCTCGCCCTTCGACAACCAGGGCCGGCGGCAGACCTCCTTCGCCGGCGTCGAGGTGCTGCCCGTCACGGAGGCGACCGACCACATCGACGTCCCCGAGTCGGATCTGCGGATCGACGTGTTCCGGTCCTCCGGTCCGGGCGGGCAGAGCGTCAACACCACCGACTCGGCCGTCCGGATCACCCACCTGCCGACCGGTATCGTCGTCTCCTGCCAGAACGAGAAGTCCCAGCTGCAGAACAAGGCGGCGGCGCTCCGGGTGCTGCAGTCCCGGCTGCTGGAACGGGCTCGGCAGGATCGCGAAGCCGAGATGAGCGCCCTGAAGGGTGACGGCGGCAACAGCTGGGGCTCGCAGATGCGCTCCTACGTGCTGCACCCGTACCAGATGGTGAAGGACCTCCGCACCGAGTACGAGGTGTCCAGCCCGGACGCCGTCTTCGACGGGGATCTCGACGGCTTCATCGACTCCGGCATCCGCTGGCGCAAGACCGGTGAGGTGTACGCGAGCTGACGCCGCGGACCGGTCGGCCGAGCGGTGGCGGCATGAGCGGTCAGATCGCCGGCGGACGAACACCGCCACGCGCGGGGGATTACAGAGGCCGAGGATCGCGCGAATGCTCACCTACACTCGACCTGGCCGCCCGTGCAGCACCCCGCACGCCCCCTGACGTCTACCCGGCCGAGGCTCGCAGAAGTGATTCGATTCGAGGATGTGTCCAAGGTCTACGACGGACAGCGTCGTGCCGCTCTGGCTGATGTCGACGTCGAGATCGAGAAGGGCGAGTTCGTCTTCCTGGTGGGAGCGTCGGGCTCCGGCAAGTCCACCTTCCTGCGGCTGATCCTGCGCGAGCAGCGCCCGACGAAGGGTCGGGTGTTCGTGGCCGGGCGTGAGCTGAACAAGATGCACAGCTGGAAGGTGCCGAGCATGCGGCGCCAGATCGGCACCGTCTTCCAGGACTTCCGGCTGCTGCCGAACAAGAACGTGACCGACAACGTCGCGTTCGCCCTGCAGGTGATCGGCAAGCCGGCGGCGACGATCAAACGGGTGGTGCCCGAGGTGCTGGACCTGGTCGGTCTGGACGGGAAGGGCAACCGACTGCCCGAGGAACTCAGCGGCGGCGAGCAACAGCGGGTGGCGATCGCCCGGGCGTTCGTCAACCGGCCGATGATCCTGATCGCGGACGAGCCGACCGGGAACCTGGATCCGGCCACCAGCGTGGGCATCATGAAGCTGCTGGACCGGATCAACCGAGCCGACACCACCGTGCTGATGGCGACCCACGACTCGACCATCGTCGACCAGATGCGCAAGCGCGTGATCGAGCTGGACGACGGCCTCGTCGTTCGGGATCAGAGCCGCGGCGTCTACGGGTACCAGTGAGTGGCGGGCCGACGATGAGCACGATCGAGGACAGCTAGAGATGCGCTTCCGGCACATATTCTCCGAGACCTTCAGCGGTCTGCGTCAGAACCTGACGATGACTCTGGCCGTGGTGATGACGATGTGGGTCTCGTTGTCGCTCTTCGGCGCCGGGCTGCTGGCCAACCAGCAGGTCGACCTGATGAAGGGCCGTTGGTACGACAAGATCGAGATCTCGGTCTTCTTGTGCACCAAGGACGTCGGCGGGGAGCAGTGCGACCCCGGCCAGGACGTCACCCAGGCGCAGAAGGACACGATCAAGCAGACCCTGGAGTCCAATCCCGAGGTGGCCCCCGGCGGCGTCTACTTCGAGAGCAAGCAGGAGGCCTGGAACGAGTTCCAGCGGGCTTATGAGGGCAACCCGATCCAGGACTCGCTCACCGTCGACCAGATGCAGGAGTCGTTCCGGGTGAAGTTGAAGAACCCGGAGGAGTACGAGGGCGTCGTCAGCGCCGTGGTCGGATTGAAGGGCGTGCAGAAGGTCCAGGACCTGCGGCAGCTCCTCGACCCGTTCTTCAACGCCTTGAGCTTCGTCCAGTGGGGCACGATCATCGCCTCGGTGCTGCTACTCGTGGCCGCCGCCCTGCAGATCGGTAACACCATCCGGCTGGCCGCCTTCGCGCGCCGCCGGGAGATCGGCATCATGCGGCTCGTCGGAGCGAGCAACTTGTACATCACGTTGCCGTTCCTGTTCGAAGCGGTGATCTCTGCCCTCATCGGCGCCCTACTTGCGTGCGCCACATTGGCCTCAGGAGTCTATTTCGTTATCAAGCGTAAAGCTGAAGTCTCTATTCAGTCTTTACCGTGGATCGGGTGGAACCAGACGTTCCTGGCAATGCTGGGGGTTGCCATCGTCGGTCTGGTTCTGTCTATCATTCCCACGCTGATAACAACCAGGAAGTACCTGAGGGTGTGATGCGGAGGGTTTGAAGCTCGATCACACGTTGAGGTCTCAGCACTGGGTTAGAGGCCACAATTGGATTGGGGAAAGCTGTGGTTCCGGATCTTCCCTACGACCGCGAGGTCGTTCCGGGCGGCAGCGAAGGACCTGATACGAGGGGTCGCTTCGCAACGGTTGGCAGGAGTGCATCACTCCCGCGCCGGTCGGCCCTCGATGGCGCCTGCGCGCCTTCGTCCATCCCTCCTCGGCGGCGGCACACCGGATCGGGGTGGCGCGTCCTGCGCACCACCCTGGCGATCTCGGTGAGTACGGCAGTCTGCCTGACCGTGGCGGTGTCGGCGGCCACCGCCGACGACCTCGACGATCGGCGCGACGAGCTCAAGACGCAGATCTCGAGGACGAAAACCGACCTGAACGAGTCGTCCTCGACGCTCCGCCGCGCTGCGGTCGACGTCGATCGGACCGAGTCCGCCCTGGCCGCTGCTCGCGCCGCGTTGGAGCAGACCCGCCGAGAACTGGCTGCTGCCGCGGCCCGGGACAAGGCCGTGGCCGTGAAGTGGGCGGCGGCCCGGACCGCGCTGACGAAGGCCGCGGGCCGATGTGGTGATCGGTCAGCGCCGGCTCGACTCCCAGAAGTCCAAGGCCGGTGCGATCGTCCGCGACCAGTACCAGCAACAGACCAACCTCATCCCCATCGCCGCCATGCTGCAGAGCGGGACCACGGCGGATCTCCAGACCCGGCTGCAGTGGTCGACCACGCTCTTCGACACGACCGCGCACGAGATCGACCGACTCGTGCTGCTCAAGCAGCGACTCGAGATCGCCCGGGCCAAGGCGGCGACGCTGGAGCGCCAGGTGGCGGCCGATCGCAAGGCGGCAGCAGCCAATCTGAGCGCCAAGCGGGCGCTGGAGCAGAAGGCCGAGATCCAACAAGCCAACGTCCAGCGGCTGCTGGGCGAGCGCCGGGCCATCGAAGAGGCGGCGGCCGACGACGTGGCCGCGGACAAGCGGCGGTACGCCGAGCTCAACTCCGAAGCGGCCTCGGTCGAGCGCCGGATCGCGGCGCGCATCGCGGCCGCCAAAGCGGCGGCAGCGCGCAAGGCCGCGGCCGAACGGGCCGCTCGGGAACGGGCCCGGGTCGCCGCTGCGAAGGCCCGGGCGGCCGCGGAGCGGGCGCGGGTCGCCGCAGAGCGGGCGCAGGCGAGGGCGCGGGCCAAGGCGAGGGAGGCCAGGGCAGCGAGGGCACGCTCGGCGCGGATCAAGGCCGAGCGAGAGGCCCGGCAGGCCCGCGAGGAGGCGCGACAGGCCTCGTCGCGAGCGGACAAGGCCCGCAAACAGGCCGACCGCGACAACTCCGAGTCGCGCAAGAGCAACTCCAACGGCAACAAGCAGAAGGCGAAGGCCAAGAAGAAGAGCTCCTCCGGCGGCGGACGCAGTGCGTCCCACGGCTTCATCTACCCGGTCAGCGGCAGCATCACCTCTCCGTACGGGATGCGCTTCCACCCCATCCTGAAGTACTGGAAGTTGCACGACGGAACTGACTTCAGTGCTCCATGCGGGACACCGATCCGGGCCGCGTACTCCGGCCGGGTGGCCGAGAAGTACTTCAACTCCGGGTACGGCAACCGGCTGATGATCGACCACGGAGAGGTCGACGGCAAGTACGTGACGACCGGGTACAACCACGCCACCCGGTACCGGGTCGGCGTGGGCGACCGGGTCGACAAGGGTGAGGTCATCGGCTACGCCGGCGCCACCGGGTACGCGACCGGCTGCCACCTGCACCTGATGGTGTGGGTGGACGGTGACCGTCGCAACCCGATGACCTGGTTCTGACGGCCCCGATGACCCGGTTCTGACCCCGAACGGGGCAGGATTGGGTCATGCGGGAGAAGCAGAGCCGAAAAGTCGTGGCGCAGAACCGCAAGGCGCGTCACGACTACCACATCCATGACACCTACGAGGCCGGCATCGCGCTGAGCGGCACCGAGGTCAAGTCGCTCCGGGAGGGGCGAGCGACGCTGAACGACGCGTTCGCGACCGTGGACGACGGCGAGGTCTGGCTCCGGTCGGCGCACATCCCCGAATACAGCCACGGCACCTGGACCAATCACACGGCGCGCCGGACCCGGAAGCTCCTGCTGCACCGCCGGGAGATCGAGAAGATCGCCCGTGAGCTCGACACCAAGGGCAGCACGCTGGTGCCGTTGGCGCTCTACTTCGTCGACGGCTACGCCAAGGTCGAGCTGGCGGTCGCCACCGGCAAGCGCGAGTACGACAAGCGGCAGTCGATCGCCGAACGCGAGTCGCGACGCGAGGCGGAGCGCGCCCTGGCGACCCGGACCCGACGTGGCTGAGGCCGGCCCGCGGTCGGCGACGGTTGTGCTCGGTCGACACCGGCTGCTCCGCGGCTTCCTCGCCGCGCTGCTGGCTGCAGCGGCAGCGGTCGGCATCCAGCTGGCCAGCACCGGCACGGCGTACGCGGCGAGCGATGAGATCGACTCGTATGTGATCGACTACACGGTGACCCCTGCGGGTGTGCTGCAGGTCAGGGAGACGATCGTCTACCGCTTCGGCGACGACTCCGGCCGGCACGGCATCGAGCGGTACTTCGTGACCCGCGAGCCGTACGACAACACCCAGGACGCGGTCTACAAGATCGACAACATCAAGGTGCAGACCGAGTCCGGTGTCTCCAACCAGTTCAGCGAGCGGACCGATTCGGCCAAGGGTGGCCGGGAGGAGCAGCTCCGACTGCGGATCGGCGACCCGGACGAGACCATCGACACCCCGACGGCCAAGTACGTGATCAGCTACGACGTCGAGGGTGCGATGCGGTCGTTCCCGAGCTACGACGAGTTCTTCTGGGACGCGACGGGGTTCGAGTGGAACGCCACCATCAAGCAACTGAGCATCTCGGCCCGAGTGCCCGGAGGCGCCCAGGAGCTCAGCTGCTTCACCGGCCCGCCCGGCAGCAAGCAGGTCTGCCCCGACAAGATCAACCCGGACGGGATCGGAACCTTCACCGCCAGCGACATCACCCCCGGCAACGGGGTGAGCATCGGCGTGAAGATCAAGTCCGGCCTGGTCGCGAACAACAAACCCATCCTGGAACCCGACGGCTCCCAGCTGAGTCCGGCCGCCCGCATCGGCCTCATCATCTACGGTGCCGTGACGGTCCTGCTGACGGTGGGATCCCCGATCCTCGGCTTCCTCTGGTGGCGCAAGAACGGGCGCGACGAGCGGTACGCCGGTCTGGCGCCGGGCACCACGCCGCTGGCGGGTCAACCGGCCCACGTCGTGGCCAACGACCCCGACATGCCCATCCCGGTCGCCTTCTCGCCACCGCGGATCCCGGTCGCCGAGGCGGGTCTGCTGGTGGACGGGCAGGTGGATGCGCGCGAGACCGCCGCGACCATCATCGACCTCGCCGTCCGCGGTGCGCTGACCGTGCAGAGCACCGACAAGGACGACTTCCGCGTCACCCTGGTCGACCCGAGCCGAGCTGCGGCGCCGCACGAGATGGTGCTGCTCAACTCCCTCTTCGGTGGCCAGCCGCCCGGCGCCGTCGCCGACCTGTCGGCGCAGGGGAGTCTGACCAGCGCGCACCAGGCGATGCAGACCTCGGTCCGCAACCAGGTCGCCAGCCGGGGCTGGTTCAAGAAGGTTCCGTCCGCGACCGCGACGGGAAGCGTCGGCTTCGGGGCCATCGCCTTCGCGATCTTCGGCATCTTCGCCGTCGGCGTCTGGGTGCTGTGGATCGTGCTGCCGCTGCTGCCGGTGATCATCACCTGGTTGGTGCTGCGCTTCAAGATGCGGCGTGGTCAGCGCACCGCCGACGGCCGGGCCGTGACCGATCAGGTCGAGGGGTTCAAGACCTACCTCGCCACCGCGGAGGCCGACCAGCTCCGGTTCGAGGAGGGGGAGGACATCTTCAGCAAGTACCTGCCCTGGGCGATCATCTTCGAGCTGGCCGACCGGTGGGCCAAGATCTGCGGCGACCTGGTGGCGATGGGGCGGCTGCCGAACGAGACGCCGTACTGGTACGCGGGCAGCTACAACATGGCGGCCTTCAACACCGCCTTCCTCACCAGCAGCCTCACCTCCGCCGCCACCCCGGCCCCCTCGTCGGGTAGCAGCGGCACCGGCTTCGGTGGCGGCAGCTCGTTCGGCGGTGGCGGCTTCTCCGGCGGCGGCGGTGGCGGTGGCGGCGGCGGCTCCTGGTAGCAGCCGCAATCGTGCCCTGAGCCCGTACAAGGGCCAACGTGCCCTGAGCTCGTCGAAGGGCCAATGGCGGGTACCCGATGCTCGTGCCCTGAGCTTGTCGAAGGGCCAATGGCGGTTACCCACGGCGCTCTTCGACAGGCTCAGAGCATGAGGTGGTGGCGCTCTTCGACGGGCTCAGAGCACGAGGTGGTGGCGCTCGTCGACAGGCTCAGAGCACGAGGTGCGGACTACCGGACCTCGAGGAGGTCTACCACGAAGATCAGGGTCTCGCCGGGCTTGATGGCGCCGCCGGCGCCGCGGTCCCCGTACCCCAGGTGCGGCGGGATGACCAGCTGTCGACGGCCACCGACCTTCATCCCGGCCACGCCGGCGTCCCAGCCTTGGATGACCCGACCGGCGCCGAGCGGGAAGTCCAGGGGCACGCCGCGGTTGTAGCTGGAGTCGAACTCCTCGCCGGTGCTGTGCGCGACGCCGACGTAGTGGACGCTCACCGTGGAACCCGCGGTGGCTTCGTCACCGTCGCCCTCGGTGATCTCGATGATCTGCAGGTCCGCCGGGGGCGGGTAGTCAGGGAAGTCGACTTCGGGTTTCTCGGTCATGGCGCACCACCGTAGTCGGCGGTCCTGGATCGGTCGGCTCCGGCTCCGGCTCCGGGGGAGGCAAGGGTAGTGCCCGATGGTGATACGGGCCCGGACGAACCAAGCTTGGCGACATGTCCGCGATCTATGAGCACCCGAGTCTCCGTCAGCCGGTCACCGAGGAGCAACGCACCCGGGCCGAGAACTGGCTCCAGGAGGCGTACGCCGACGGCCGGATCTCCGAGCCTGAGTTCGACCGCCGGATCGGTCAGGTCATCACGGCGAACAGCCGTCGAGACCTGAACGAGGCGTTCTTCGGTCTGGTCCAGGTGGCCCCGAGCTCGCAGGCGCTGGGTGTCCACCCGGCCTACCGCCCGCTGATCCGGCCCGAGACCCGGACCCAGGCCGGCCGTGGGGTAGCGGCGATCGCCCACTTCTCGTCGTTCTTCGTCTGGATCCTGGGCCCGCTGCTCGTGTTCGCCCTGAGCACACCGGGCAGCTACCCCCGGCGCGAGGCCGCCAAGGCTTTCAACTTCCAGCTCATCGCGGGTGTCGCCGGCATCGGGACGTCGATCCTGGCGGCCATCACCGACTTCAGCATCTTCGGGTGGCTGCTCGGCCTGATGTTCATCGGCTGGATGGTGCTGACCATCGTCGGTGGCGCGAAGGCCCTGCAGGGTGACGACTGGAAGAACCCGGTCAAGCACATCATCAAGGCGGAGCCGCTGTCGGAGAACGAACGCCGCCGCTGATCGCACACATCGGACGGGTTCGACACCCTCTGCGCCGAGCGGCGTCCTCGCGACGATGCTCGAGGCGGAGGGTGTCGCTGTTCGCGGGGGAGAACTGCTTCGCCACCGACGCGGCGTTCCGGGTAAGATGGGTGGCTGTACAACTTCACAGGGGGTGATCGGTTTCGACTCGGGTCGGTAGACCCAGGAGAAGCGGGCCGAGGATCCAAGGTCATCTCGTTAACGATTCCTTGGGAACCAATAACTGCCGATTCCAAGCGCAGTAACTTCGCTCTCGCTGCCTAAGCAGTGATCGAAGGGTCAGCCCGGGCGTGCCTCCGTCCCGGATCCTGGCCTCATCAAGGAGGCTCACCGTTCAGGACTTGTCTTGGGGCCTGATCGGAAAATGAACTGAGACTGGGCCTGTCTGCGACGTGCTGGCGCGAGCGCAGGGGCCGAGAGAACGCCTAGCCAGCTGCGCCCGGAGAAGTCCTGGATCGTCGCTCGAGGACGCGGGTTCGATTCCCGCCACCTCCACCCTGTTGAGCGAACAGCCGCCCGAGCGATCGGGCGGCTGTTGCGTTTCCAGAGGCAAGACACGAATTCAGCACCTGGACGGGCTGGCGCCATCCCAGCCGATTCGAGCGAGCAGGTCGGAGGCGATCTGCAATGCGGAGCGGTCGTCGGTGTCGATCACCAGGTCGCCGACCGCTGCCTGATCGAGTTCGTCCGACTCCCGCACCGCGCCGTCGACGGCCCGACGCAGGACCTCTTCGGGCTGGTTCCGCAGATCGTCTCCGGCGAGCTGCGGACCCTCACCCCGGGACCGCCGGTGGATCCGGTCGTCGAGCTGGGCCCGGCGGGCACGGAGTCGAACCAGCGTGATCCGTGCGTCGGGGAGCGCCGCCCGGTAGACCGCGACCGCCGCAGGAGTCTCGACCGACCCGACGACGACCATCCGGCGCGTACCGGACCGTCGGAATCGCCGCCATGCCGCGGCCAGATTGCCTGCCCGGAGCCGGTGCCCGGTCGCCGGCGGAACATCCGGCCGCACGAACCCGAGCGGTTCGGCCACCGGCGAACGGGCCGGCTCGGCGCTCCGTAGAGCCACAGCACCGGCACGCCGGCGCCGGAGCCCTGCGTCGTGGTCAGATCGAGATCAGCTCGTCCGTCGGCGCCGCGCCCGACTGGCCAGCAGCAATCCACCGCCACCGGCCAGCAGCACGAGGGCGATCCCGGCGGCTGCGGTCGTGGCTGCGTCCAGGCCGGTGCTGGCCAGTCCGTCACCGGACGAGCCGGTTCCGGTGCCGCTGCCCGAGCCGCCGTCGATCGGCGGATAGGTCGTCGGCTCCGAGGTCGGCGCGACCGTGGGAGTGGGGGTCGGCGTAGGCGTGGGAGTGGGGGTCGGCGTGGGCGTAGGACTCGGTGTGGCGTCTTCCTGTTGCAGGACGAAGAAGAGGTCGTCGACATTGGCGTCGACCACGTCGAAGGTGAGCGTGGGCGCCGGCAGGTACCCGTCCGGCACCTCCACCTGTGCAGTCCATCCCTCGGCAGGCGGAAGCCCGTCGATCGACCAGCTGCCGTCCTCGCCGGTGGTGGCGGTACCGAACTCCCCGCCCTCCGGATCGCGCACCTGCACCTCGACGCCGGGCACCGGGACGCCGGTCTCGTCGTTCACCGCTCCTGACGCGGTGTACGTGGCCGCCGGCTCGGGCTGGTCGACGAGGAAGTCCAAGTCGGTCCGGTCCCCGCCGTCGGCCGGGATGGTGAACGGGATGCTCGCGGCACCGACCACCTCCGATCCGTCGGGTGCGGTGACGGTGGCGGTGTAGTCGCCGGGCGGCAGATCGTCGAGGCTCCAGTTGCCGTCGGCGTCGGTCCGCACCTCGTACTCGGCGTCGTCCGGTCCGGCGACGGTGATGAGCACCCCGGCCACCGGCGGGTCGGTACCGGCCTCCTGATCACGCACGGTGCCGGACGCCGACCCGGTCGGGGGCGCCGGCGCGGCCGTGAGGAGGAAGTTCTGCTCGGTGATCGGTTCCTCGGAGTCCTCCGGCACGTCGAACGTGATCACACCGGGGCTGTCGAGAATGAAGCCGTCGGGCACCGTCACGGTCAGCGTGTAGTCGTTCCCGGGCTCGACCTGGTCGAAGAAGTACTCACCGGTGCTGTCGGTGGTGGCTGTGCCCACCACGGTGCCGCCGTCGTCGCGCAGCGTGATGGTCACTCCGCTGAGCGGCTCACCCGCGACGGTCACGCGGCCACTCACCGGTACCGGCACGATCGCCCGCAGCGTGAAGTTCTCGGTCTGATCCTCCTCGCTGAGGTCGACGGTTCGCGTCAGCGGTGTGTCGGAGGTCAGGCCCGGCGGCCGGTCCAGCTGCAACCGGTAGCCGTCGTAGGTGGCGAGGTTTTCGAAGCTGTACGAGCCGTCGGCGTTGGTCTGCGTCGTGCCGACCTGGTTACCTTCGGGGTCGAACAACCGCAGGGTCAGACCACCGGCTTCGGTCCCGTCCGGGACCTCGACCGTGCCGGTGACCTCGAACGACAGTGCCGAGAACCAGGTCTGGTAGACGGGAAAACCCGAGCGGCGGGTGAACTCGAAGGTCAAGGACGAGAGCGGCACACTCGGCTCGAACCACGCCGAGGCGCCGTTGGTGTCGGTCGAGGTCGGGTTGCCGAGCAGGATGCCGGTGGCCGGGTCCCAGGTCGGCACCGTCGGCTGGTTCGGGGTGGGGGTGCAGACGCCGGGAACGCAGTAGTTGAAGGTCCCTCGGAAGCCCAGCGCCGACGCCGCCACCGGCTGACCGTCGGCACCGGTGGCGCTGACCCGGACCTGGTCGGCGTCGACGTCGCCGAGGACGAAGGTCCAGCCGGTGGCCGGGGTGGGACGCTCGAAGGAGTAGGTGGTCACCGACGGTGTCGCCCCACCGGCCACCGCAGGTCTGAGGTTGAGGTACGGGCGGCCCGCACTGCTGCCGTACTCGGCCCCCACCGCTGTGGCCGGGGCCAAGAAGGTGGTGGCACCGCTCTGCCGGCCGACGCTGCCGCCGGCGGAGTTGCTCGTGTAGGTCGCCACCGGGAAAGCGATCGGCTGCTGGGTGATCGTGCCGGAGAAGTTGTTGGCGGCACCGCCGAAGGTGATGTCGGCCCAACCGGCCGGCGCGGCGGTGGCGGGACCCGCCGCCACAGCCACGAAACCGATCGCGAGCATGATCGACACGAAGACGGCGAGGAGACGACGTGCCACGGCGACCACCTTTCCGGCGGCCGAGTCCGGCGCCCGGATACTGCTCACTCGGTGAGCGAGACATCTCCGAGCACACCGTAAGTAGCTGGAGGCACCCCTGGCAAGGTTTCTCGACGACGAACCGGCGCAGGACACGGACGCCGAAGATCATCGGCAGTCAAGATCGTCGTCACGATGTCGGCTGCAGGGGGCACACTGACCCGGTGTTCAGCTTGCCGCCGTTGATCGATCCGGTCCGGGTGATCGGTCGTCGCCGCTTCGACTTCAGCCGGCAGATCGTGGTGATGGGCATCGTGAACCGGACCGCGGATTCCTTCTACGACGCGGGTCGCACGTTCGGGCTGACGGCAGCGGTGGACGCCGCCCTGGCCGCAGCGGCCGACGGCGCCGGCATCGTCGATATCGGTGGAGTTCCGTTCTCCCCGGATGCCGGACAGGTCAGTCCCGGCGCGGAGATCGACCGCGTCGTACCGGTGATCGAAGCGGTCGCCCGCGACAGTGACGTGGTGATCTCGGTCGACACCTGGCGGGCAGAGGTCGCAGCCGCGAGTCTGCGGGCCGGGGCCTCGGTGATCAACGACACCAGCACCTTGTACGACGAGGATCTCGCCGGTGTGGTGGCCGACGCGAAGGCGACGCTGGTGATCACCCACAGCTCGGCCGCGCCCCGGGAGCACCTACCGCAGCCGCACTACGACGACGTGGTCGTCGACGTTCGCGATCGGCTGGCCGCAACGGTTCGCCGGGCGCTGAGCGCAGGGGTCGCGCGGGATCTGATCGTGATCGATCCCGGTCATGATCTCAACAAGAACACGCTGCACTCCCTCGCGCTCACCCGGCGACTCGACGAGATCGCGGCCCTCGGCCACCCGCTGCTCGCGGCGGTGTCCAACAAGGACTTCGTGGGCGAGTCCACCGGACTGGAGAAGCCGGATCGCGGATCGGCGTCCATCGCCGCCGCGGTGGCGTGTGCGCTGCTCGGCGCACGGATCCTGCGGATGCACGACGTCGGATCGGCGGTCCGGGCGGCGGCGATGACCGAGGCGATCCTGGGTCTGCGGGAGCCGGTGTACCTCCGGCACAACGTCTGAGCCGATTCGCCTGAGCCGATTCGCCTGAGCCGATTCGCTGAGCCGACTCGATCAGTCGATACCGCGCCGGATCAGTCGACCGTGCGGTGTCTGGTAGTCCACCTCGGCACCGCGGACGAAGGTCCGCCGCACCACTCCGGAGACCGCGCGACCGTGGTACGGCGTCAGGGGGTTCTTGTGGTGCAGCGTGTCGGCATCGATGACGTAGGCCTGGTTCGGAGCGAACACGGCGAGGTCGGCGTCGTAGCCGAGTGCGATCCGGCCCTTGGAACGTAGCCGCAGCCGGTCCGCCGGTCGGGAGGCCATCCAGTCGATCACCTGCTGGAGCTCGATGCCGCGTTGTTGAGCTTCGGTCCAGACCAAGGAGAGTCCGAGCTGGACCGAGGCGATTCCGCCCCAGGCGACCCCGAAGTCCCCGTTCTCCAGGTCCTTCAGCTCCAGCGTCGACGGTGAGTGGTCCGACGCGATGTAGTCGATGGTGCCGTCCAGCAGGCCCTGCCAGAGCAGTTCGCGGTTGCCGATCTCCCGGATCGGCGGGCAGCACTTGTACGCGGTCCCGCCGTTGGGGATCGACTCGGCCACCAAGGTGAGGTAGTGGGGACAGGTCTCCACGGAGAGGTCCAGCCCGTCGGTCTTGGCCGAGCGCAGCATCGGCAGTGCATCGGAGGACGACAGGTGCAGGATGTGGGTCCGCGCTCCGGTCCAACGGGTTCGTTCGATCACCTCGGCGATAGCCAGGTTCTCCGCACCTCGGGGCCGGGACTCGAGGAACCGGCGGTAGACGTCACCGTCGGGATTGGGCGCGCGGTCGATGGCGCGCGAGTCCTCGGCGTGCACGATCATCAAGGCGTCGTACCCCCGCAGCACCTCGAGATACTCCTCGAGCTGATCAGGATCCAGCGGTGGGAACTCGTCGACTCCCGAATGCAGCAGGAAGCACTTGAAACCGAAGACACCGGCGTCGTGCAGCTCCCGCAGATGGGGCTTGTTGCCGGGCACCGCGCCGCCCCAGAACCCCACGTCCACGAATGCCTGCGGCCCGGCCACCAGCTGCTTGAGCTCGAGGGCGGGCCCGTTCACCGTGGAGGGGATCGAGTTCAGCGGCATGTCGACGATCGTGGTCACCCCGCCCGCCGCGGCAGCCTTGGTGGCCGAGGCGAAACCCTCCCAATCGGTCCGACCCGGTTCGTTGACGTGGACGTGGGCGTCCACGAGTCCGGGGATGAGCACCTCGTCGGCGCCGAGCGTGATCACCTCGGTTCCCGGCAGGGCGTGGCCCAGCGGTTCGATCGCGGTGATCCGGCCGCCACTGATGCCGATCTCGCGCGCCGCCACTCCGGCCGTGGTCATGATCTTGGGGCCACGGATCACCAGGTCGAAGCCGCTGTCGGCAACGGCCGCCCCGGCGCCTCGAGACGACTCCTGCGGATCGAGCCGGGCTCGCAGCTCCGCGATCTGAGCGCGAATGGTCTCCGGCTGATTCACCTCGGCAAGCTGGATCCCGCTCGATTCGGTCACCGCGCCACCCCTGTCCTCTTCGTTCGGAATCCGAGCTCGGTCACGCCGCGACGCCTCGGAGCAACGCCGCGATCTCCCGGCCCACGTCGACCAGCAGCGGGCCCGCCTGCTGCATGCTCCGGCGGGGGTCCGGTTCCCGGTCGGTCAGCGCGAAGAGGTGGTCGAATCCTGCCGCCCGCACCTCGGCCGGGGTCAGCAGACTGCGTCCGCACACCGCGATCACCGTGGGTACGTGGTGCCGGCGGGCCCGCTGCAGCACCCCGAGCGGCGTCTTGCCACCGAGGCTCTGGCGGTCGAGACTGCCCTCGCCGGTGATCACCGCGTCGACACCGGCCATGCGTTCGTCGAGATCGATCAGATCGAGGACGACGTCGATACCGGACTGCTGCCGGGCGCCCAGCACGGCCAGGGCAGCGAAACCGACGCCACCCGCGGCGCCCGCCCCGGGCGCGACCACCCAGTGTTCGACCGGGACCTGCAGTCCGGCCGCCACCACGGTCGCGTACCGGGTCAACGCCAGCTCGAGGGTGGCGACGTCTCCGGGCGACGCGCCTTTCTGGGGTCCGAACACCGCTGCGGCTCCGTCGGGCCCGAGCAGGGGGTTGGTGACGTCCGCGGCCAGGACGAATGACGTCGTGGTGACCCGAGGGTCGAGACCGGCCAGGTCGATCCGCTGCACCGCGACCAGTGCGCCGCCGCCCGGGTCGACCTCCGTGCCGTCGGCGGTGAGCAGCCGTACGCCCAGGGCCTGCAGCAGGCCCGCACCGCCGTCGGTGCCGGCGCTGCCCCCGACACCGAGCACGATCTCGGTGCAGCCGACGTCCAGCGCGGCCTTGATCAACTGCCCGGTCCCGGTACTCGATGCCCGAAGCGCATCCCGGCGCGATCGCCCGTCAGCTCCGGCGGGCAGCACGGCGAGCCCGGACGCCGCGGCCATCTCGATCACCGCGGTGGTGCCACGGACCGCGAAGGTCGCCTCGAGCGGATTCCCGAGCGGACCGGACACCGGCACCCGTACCGGGTGGAATCCGGAGCCGAGGGCGGCATCCACCGTGCCCTCGCCGCCGTCGGCCACCGGTGCGGTGTCCACCTCGGCCCCCGGCAGCACCGCGGCGATGCCGGCGGCGAGCCGGTCGGCCACGTCACTGGCCTCCAACGAGTGCTTGAACTTGTCCGGGGCGATGAGGATGCGCACCCGCTCAGTCCAACATGGAGATCGCGGTCGGGGCGTCGGCGCCGGTGAGCGCCAGTTCCTCGAACTCGGTGACCTTGTCGATCTCGGTGCCCATCGAGACGTTGGTCACCCGCTCCAAGATCACCTCGACCACCACGGGCACCCGGTACTCGGTGGCCAGTTTGCGGGCCTCGATGAAGGTGTTGCCCAGTTCCTCGGGATCGAACACCCGCAGGGCCTTGCAGCCCAGGCCCTCGGCCACCTTGACGTGATCGACGCCGTAGCCCTTCGCGCCCTGGACGAGATCCTCGGTGGCGTTGATGTTGTCGAAGGACAACTGGACGTGGTAGTCCATCTCGAAGCCACGTTGGGACTGCCGGATCAGACCGAGATAGGCGTTGTTCACCACCACGTGCACGTACGGCAGCCGGAACTGGGCGCCGACGGCGAGCTCCTCGATCATGAACTGGAAGTCGTAGTCGCCGGACAGCGCGACGACCTCCGCCTCCGGATCGGCCACCACCACCCCCAGCGCCGCCGGCAACGTCCAGCCCAGCGGTCCGGCCTGGCCGGCGTTGATCCAGTGCCGCGGCCCGTAGACGTGCAGGAACTGACCACCGGCGATCTGGGAGAGGCCGATGGTGGACACGTAGCGGACGTCTCGTCCGAACGCCCGGTTCATCTCCTCGTACACCCGCTGCGGCTTGATCGGGGTCTCGGTGAAGTGGGTGCGCCGCTGCAGCGTCTGCTTGCGCTGCTGACAGTCCTTGACCCACACGCCGTAGTCGGGCAGGTCGACCCCGCCGGCTCGCTCCTTGGCGGCCGCGACGAACAACTCGAGGGCCGCCCCGGCGTCGGAGACGATGCCGTAGTCCGGCGCGAACACCCGACCGATCTGGGTCGGCTCGATGTCGACGTGGACGAAGCGACGGCCGCGGCGGTACACATCCAGGCCGCCGGTGTGGCGGTTGGCCCAGCGGTTGCCGATGCCGAGCACGAAGTCGGACTCCAGCATGGTGGCGTTGCCGTAGCGGTGCGAGGTCTGCAGACCCACCATGCCGGCCATCAGCGGATGGTCGTCGGGGATGGCGCCCCAGCCCATCAACGTGGGGACGACCGGCACCTGCAGGGTCTCGGCCAGCTCGACCAGGAGATCCGCGGCGTCGGCGTTGATGATCCCGCCGCCCGCGACGATCAACGGCCGCTCGGCGCTGAGCAGCAGATCGAGAGCCCGGTCGATCTGGGCCCGGCTGGCGACCGGCCGGTAGACCGGCAGCGGGGTGTAGGTGTCGGGATCGAACTCGATCTCGGTCATCTGCACGTCGAACGGCAGGTCGATCAGCACCGGTCCGGGGCGACCGGATCGCATCAGGTGGAAGGCCTGCTGGAACGTCCCGGGGACCTGCGCGGCCTCCATCACCGTTCCGGCCCACTTGGTGAGCGGCTTCGCGATCGACGCGATGTCGACGGCCTGGAAGTCCTCCTTGTGCAGTTTGGCCACCGGCGCCTGTCCGGTGATGCACAAGATCGGGATCGAGTCGGCGGCCGCCGAATACAGACCCGTGATCATGTCGGTACCGGCCGGCCCTGAGGTGCCGATGCAGATGCCGATGTTGCCGGCTTTCGCCCTGGTGTAGCCCTCCGCCATGTGCGAAGCGCCTTCCACGTGCCGGGCGAGGATGTGGGAGATGCCCCCGTGCCGACGGATGGCGTCGTAGAACGGGTTGATCGCGGCACCGGGCAGACCGAACGCCTGGGTGGCGCCCTCCAGCTCCAAGATCTTGACGGCCGCATCGACCGCACGCATCTTGCTCATTCTCCACTCACTTCCTGGCCCGAGAGCCGTTCCACGCCACGCAGCAGGGCCGAGTGGTCGAGACCTCCGTCACCTTGAGCCCGCAGCGCGCTCACCAACTGAGCCGTGACCGCGCCGAGCGGGATGGTGACACCTTTGGCCCGGGCCGCCTCCAAGACGATGCCCATGTCCTTGTGGTGCAGGTCGATCCGGAACCCGGGGGCGAACGTGCCGGCCAGCATGGTGGCGCCCTTGCGGTCGAGCACGGTGCTGCCGGCGAGGCCGCCGGCCAGGACCTTGAGTGCGGCCTCGGTGTCCACCCCGTACGCGCGGAGGAACACGATCGCCTCGGCGACCAGCTCGTAGTTGCCGGCGACGATCAGCTGGTTGGCGGCCTTGACGGTCTGACCGGAACCGCTGGGTCCGACGTGCACGACGGTCTTGCCGACCGTCTCGAGCACGGGTCGGACGGCCTCGACGTCGGCCGCCTCGCCGCCGACCATGATCGACAACGAGGCCTCCTTGGCACCCTGCTCGCCGCCGGACACCGGGGCGTCGACCGCCTTCAGGCCGGCATCGCGGGCGACCTCGGCGACCGTCACGGCCACGTCGGGCCGGATGGTCGAGCAATCGACCCAGACGGCGCCGGACTTGGCGTGGGCGATCAGGCCGTCGTCACCGAGAGCCACACCTTCCACGTCGGGGGAGTCCGGGACCATGGTGATGATCACGTCGGCGTCCCGGACGGCGTCGGCGACGCTCTCGGCGCCGCGACCGCCGGCGGCGACCAGGTCGTCGACCTTGCCGCGGCTGCGGTTGTAGCCGACGACGTCATATCCGGCCGCCATCAGGTTCTCCGCCATCGGCAGACCCATGATGCCGAGGCCGATCACGGCGACGGTTTCCTTGTTCGTGGTGTCGGTGGTCATCTGCTGTCCTTCGAGTCGGGGATCGATCAGGCGCCGCGCTGCTCGCGCGGCAGCCAGGAGAACGGGTCGGGATCGTCGGTCTTGTACTCCAGGCCGATCCGCCCCTGGTAGCCACCGGCCTCGGCGTCGCTGATCCAGCGGGTGAGCGGCAGGTCACCCGAGCCGGGCTGACCGCGGCCGGGAGCGTCGGCGATCTGCACGTGGCCGAACTCGGCGGCGTGATCGCGGATCACGGCGTCGACGTCGTCGCCGTTCACCGCCAGGTGGTAGAAGTCGGCGAGCAGGGCGACGTTGCGCGTCCCGGTCTGTTGCACCCGGTCGACCACGGCGAGGGCGTCGGCGGCGCGCTTCAACGGGTAGCCGGCGGCACCGGAGACGGGCTCGAGCAACACGGTGCCGTCGATGGCGGCGACTGCCTGGCCCGCGCGGGCCAGGTTCGCCACCGCGAGCTCGTCGGCTTCGGCGTCGGTGCTCTCCGAGGTGCGCAAACCGTAGAGCGCGTTGAAGGCGCGGCAGCCGAGACGGTCGCCGATGCCCACGACGACGTCGATGTTGTCGGCGAACTCGGCGGCTCGGCTCTTCCAGCTGACCAGGCCGCGTTCGCCGGCCGCCATGTCTCCGGCGAAGAAGTTGAGTCCGGTCAGCTGCACGCCGGCGTCGTCGATCGCAGCGACGAAGGCGCCCACCTCGCGGTCATCAGGAACGGCGGTCGGGAAGGGCCACCAGAACTCGACCGCATCGAAACCGGCCGCCCGAACTGCGGCTGGTCGTTCGAGCAGTGGTAGCTGGGTCAGCAGGATCGAGGCATTGACGGTGTAACGGACCATCACTCACTTCCCGTTCATGGCTTCCACCAAGTGGAAATCAATTACTGTGATGTGGAAACCTTAGCGATGGACCAGATCACCGTCAACTGCAACATCCACGACCGACACTGAAAGAAACGGACACTGGTTTCTGTATGGTGGAATTGATCATCCTGCGGGAGATGACCGAATGAGACGGGACCGACATTGCCATGACGACACCCAGCACGAACGAGCGGCCGGGCACCGTCCAGTCGATCGAGCGCGTCTTCGAGCTGCTGGAGGCGATCGCCGACGCCGGGGGCGAGATCTCGCTCAGCGACTTGGCCGCCGCCTCGGATCTGCCGATGCCCACCATTCACCGGCTGCTGCGTACGTGCGTGACCCTCGGGTACGCGCGCCAGCTGCCCTCGCGTCGCTACGCGTTGGGCGCCCGGTTGATCCCGCTGGGTGAGCTCGCCGGCCGCCAGCTCGGCCGGGTGGCCCAACCGCAGCTGGTCGCGCTGGTCCGGGAGCTGGGGGAGACCGCGAACATGGCCCTGCAGGAGGGCGATCAGATCGTCTACGTCGCCCAGCAGCCGTCCCCGCACGCGATGCGGATGTTCACCGAGGTCGGGCGACGGGCCAATCTGCACGACACCGGTGTGGGGAAGGCGATCCTCGCCGGGCTGTCCGACGAGGAGATCGGCGGCATCGTCGGCCGGGTCGGGATGCCCACCCCAACACCCAAGAGTCACCGCACCCTCGACTCGTTGATGTCCGACCTGCGCCGGATCCGGTCCCGAGGGTTCTCCATCGACGACGAGGAGCAGGAGCTCGGAGTCCGGTGCTACGCCGTCGCGATCCCCCAGACACCGTCCCCGATGGCGGTGTCGGTGTCAGGTCCGCTGTCGCGGGTGGACGAGGGTTTCGGCGAGCGGGCCGTGCCGGCCCTGCAGCGTGCGGCGGAGGCGATCTCCGCCGCCCTGCGACCCTGACGCGCGGTCGCTCCAGCGGACCACCGGCGGTCCGCGAGGCAGGGCTGAGTCCGCATGGTGGAATCAAAGCTCCGTTTGACGGAAATTTCGGGCACCGATACGCTCAGCCGAGAACGCCGACGCCCAGGAGCCGAAGGAGCACCGATGGCCAGTCCGAGTCCGGGTTACTCGATCACGCTGCGGGTGGAGGTCAGTTCCAGCTACAGCGCGACGACCGAGCTGGCCTCGGCGGTCGCCGCCACCGGTGCCGCCGTCACGGCACTCGACATCGTGGAGTCGCGGCACGACTCGATCGTCGTCGACGTCACCTGCAACACCACGGGTGAGAGCCATGCCCAGGAGATCGCCGACAGCTTGAACGCCCGTGACGGGGTGACGGTGCGCAAGGTCAGTGACCGGACGTTCCTGCTGCACCTGGGTGGCAAGTTGTCGGTCGAGCCGAAAGTCCAGCTGCGCAACCGCGACGACCTCTCCCGGGCGTACACGCCGGGGGTGGCCCGGGTCTGCCTGGCGATCGCCGCGAACCCCGAGGACGCCCGACGGCTGACCATCAAGCGCAACACCGTCGCCGTCGTCACCGACGGCACCGCCGTGCTCGGACTCGGCGACATCGGGCCCGCCGCCGCCCTGCCGGTGATGGAGGGCAAGGCGGCCCTGTTCAAGCAGTTCGGCGGCGTCGACGCCTGGCCGGTCTGCCTGGACACCAAGGACACGGAGGAGATCATCGCGATCGTCAAGGCGATGGCGCCGGTCTACGGCGGGGTCAACCTCGAGGACATCGCGGCACCGCGGTGCTTCGAGATCGAGCGCCGGCTGCGCGACGAGCTCGACATCCCGGTGTTCCACGACGACCAGCACGGCACCGCCATCGTGGTGCTGGCAGCGCTGATCAACGCACTGCGGGTCGTGGACAAGAAGATGAGTGACGTGAAGATCGTGGTCTCCGGGGTGGGTGCCGCAGGGCACGCGATCATCCAGCTGCTGCAGGCCCAGGGCGCGTCGAACATCATCGCCTGCGCCCGCAACGGCGCCATCCACGCGGGGGAGTCCTACGCTGACGACCACCGCCAGTGGATCGCCGACAACACCAACGCCGAACGGTTCTCCGGCAAGCTGGCCGAGGCCCTGCACGGCGCGGACGTCTTCATCGGCGTGTCCGCGCCCAATCTCATCACCGCCGACGACGTGGCCGAGATGGCCGACCAGGCGATCGTGTTGGCGCTGGCCAATCCCGACCCGGAGATCCATCCGGCGGAGGCGGCCAAGCACGCCGCGGTCGTGGCCACCGGCCGCAGCGACTTCCCGAACCAGATCAACAACGTGCTCGCGTTCCCGGGCCTGTTCCGCGGGCTGCTGGACGCAGCGGCGCGGGAGATCACCAACGAGATGCTCGTCGCCGCGGCAGAGGCCATCGCCAACTGCGTCTCGGCACAGGAGTTGAATGCCAGTTACATCGTGCCGAGCGTGTTCGACGCCCGCGTGGCACCGGCCGTGGCCGCAGCGGTCGAGGCGAGCGTGGGCGACGCGTCCTGACTCGGCTGAACCAGACGCTGCGACCAGGAGGCCCCACTCCATGACCATCGAAGTCCTCGACCGAGCGCCCGTCGACCGCGCCGACGAGATCCTCACCGACGACGCCCTCGCCTTCATCGAGGAGCTGCACCTCCGATTCGCCGACCGGCGCGACGAGCTGCTCGCCGCCCGGGTGACGCGCCGCGACCGCGCTGCCGGTGCGGCCGCCGGACCGGGCCCGGCCCTGGACTTCCTCGCCGAGACGGCTGAGGTCCGCGGCGGCGACTGGCGGGTCGCCGAAGCCCCGCCGGCACTGATGGATCGCCGGGTGGAGATGACCGGCCCTGCCACGCCGGCCAAGATGGCGATCAACGCGCTGAACTCCGGGGCGAAGGTCTGGTTGGCCGATCTCGAGGACGCCAGCTGCCCGAGGTGGTCGAACGTCATCGACGCGTTGCTCAATCTGCGCGACGCCGCACGGGGCACGTTGGCCTTCACCCAGGCCGACGGCCGGGAGTACCGGCTCCGCACCGACGAGCCGCTGGCGGTCGTGGTGATGCGCCCGCGCGGCTGGCACCTCTCCGAGGCGCATCTGCTGATCGACGGGAAGCGTGCCATCGGTGGTCTGGTCGACTTCGGCCTGCACTTCTACCACCTGGCCCAGCAGCTGCTCGACAACGGACACGGGCCGTACTACTACCTGCCCAAGATGGAGAGCCATCTGGAGGCGCGGCTCTGGAACGACGTCTTCAGCTACGCCGAGGAACGGCTCGGCATCGCACCGGGCACGATCCGGGCCACGGTGCTGATCGAGACCATCCCGGCGGCGTTCGAGATGGAGGAGATCCTCTACGAGCTGCGGGAGCACGCCTCCGGACTCAACGCCGGACGTTGGGACTACCTGTTCAGCATCATCAAGTACTTCCGCGACGCCGGGCCGGCCTACGTGCTCGTCGATCGCGCCGACATCACCATGACGGCGCCGTTCATGCGGGCCTACACCGAGCTGCTGGTCAAGACCTGTCACCGGCGGGGTGCCTTCGCGATGGGCGGCATGGCGGCGTTCATCCCGAGTCGCAAGGACGCCGAGATCAACAAGGTCGCCTTCGCGAAGGTGACCTCCGACAAATCCCGAGAGGCCGGAGACGGCTTCGACGGGTCCTGGGTCGCCCACCCCGACCTGGTGCCCGTCTGCCGCGAGGTCTTCGACGGGGTCCTCGGCGATCGTCCCAACCAGGTCGACCGGCTCCGCGACGACGTCCACGTCGAAGCTGCTGAGCTGCTGGACGTGTCCTCGGCCCAGGGCAGCAACACCGAGGAGGGGCTGCGCAACAACCTCTACGTCGCGATCGCCTACACCGCCGTCTGGCTCTCGGGCAACGGTGCGGTCGGCATCAACAACCTGATGGAGGACGCCGCCACCGCCGAGATCTCGCGGTCCCAGGTCTGGCAGGAGATCCGCAATCAGGTGACCCTCACCGACACGGGGGAGACGGTCGTCCGCGAGCTCGTGTCCCGGCTGCTCGACGAGGAGACGGAGCGACTCCGGGGCGAGGTGAAGGCGGAGCTCTTCGAGCGCTACTACCTGCCCGCCCGCCAACTGATCGGCGACCTCTGCCTGGACGAGGAGTTCACCGACTTCTTGACCTTGCCCGCCTACGAGTGGGTGATCGCTGAGTGACCGCAGACCTGCAGATCGGCGGCCGGCTGGGCGCGGAGGTCCTCGACGGAGTGGATCACCGGCTGGCCGAGACCGATGCCTTCCTGGCCGCCACCTATCCGGGCGAGGACGGTCGGCGGCAACCCGTGCACACCGTGTACGTGCCGGCGGATCGCTACACCGTCGAGCTGCCGGCGCAGTGGGGCCGGTCCGCCGCCGAGCTGCTGGCCGGACAAGGCGGCACCGCCGCCCTGTGCCTCGAGCTCGGACTCGATCCGGAGCTGACCGCCGCCGTGGCGCCGCGCGTCGACGTCAAGCTGGCCGAGGACCCGATCGAGGACCTGCGGCTGGACTTCGAGGACGGGTACGGGGACCGAGGCGACGAGGTCGAGGACGCCGAGGCGGTCCGCGCTGCTCGTGAGGTGTACCGCGCCGTCGACGGCGGTCGGAGCCCCTCGTTCATCGGGCTGCGCTTCAAGTGCTTCGAGGAGCCGACCCGACGTCGCGGGATCCGTACCCTCGATCTGTTCCTGTCCACGCTGCTGGACCAGGGAGGCCTGCCCGACCAGCTGGTGCTGACCTTTCCCAAGGTCAGCACGGTCAGCCAGGTCGAGGCCATGGTCGCGGTCTGTGAGGCCTACGAGGCGAGCGCCGGCCTGGCTCCGGGACGGCTCCGATTCGAGATCCAGGTCGAGACACCGCAGTTGATCATGGGCGCCGACGGTCGGCACCCGGTCGCCGCGGCCATTGGCGCCGGCCGCGGCCGCGTCAGTTCCTTGCACTACGGCACGTTCGACTACAGCGCGTCGTTGCAGATCTCGGCGGCCCACCAGTCGCTGGACCACCCGGCGGCCGACTACGCCAAGAACGTGATGCAGGTGGCGGTGGCCGGTACCGGGGTGCAGCTGTCGGACGGCTCCACCAACGTGTTGCCGGTGGGTGACCACGACCAGGTCCTGGCCGCGTGGCGGCTGCACCACGGCCTGGTCCGTCGCTGCCTCGCCCGCGCCTACTACCAAGGGTGGGACATGCACCCCGGGCACCTGCCGACCCGATACATCGCCAACTTCGCCTTCTACCGCGAAGGTTTCGCTGCGGCCGCCGCACGACTGGCCGCCTACGTCGCCAAGGAGCAGGGGAGCGTGATGGACGAGCCGGCCACCGCCCGCGCGCTGGCCCGGTACCTGCACCGCGGCTACTCCTGCGGTGCCGTGGACGAAGCGGAGCTGCTCGCGAGCACCGGGTTGGACGCCGACCGGCTCGCCCAGATCGCCCGACCGAAGTCCGACACCGAGAACGTCGCAAAGGAGTGACCGTGACGACCAGCTACTACGCCCCCCGCGGCGGCCTGCCCTCCCAGCAGGAGCTGCTCACCGACCGTGCCATGTTCACCGAGGCCTACGCCGTGATCCCGCGAGGGGTGATGCGGGACATCGTGACCAGCAGCCTGCCGTTCTGGGAGAGCACCAGGCTGTGGGTGCTGGCGCGGCCGCTGTCCGGGTTCGCGGAGACGTTCTCGCAGTACATCGTCGAGGTCGGCGCGGGCGGGGGGAGCGATCGACCAGAGCTCGACGCCGGGGCCGAGGGCGTGATCTTCGTGGTCAGCGGCGGGCTGGAGCTGCGCATCGGCGAGACTGAGCACCGACTGGACACCGGGGGCTATGCGTATCTGCCGGCGGGGTCGGCCTGGACGCTGCACAACCGCAGCGACGCGCCGGTGACGTTCCACTGGGTCCGCAAGCAGTTCGAGCCCGTCGAGGGACTGGAGCGCCCGGAGGCGTTCGTCACCAACGAACGCGAGGTCGAGCCCACCGCGATGCCCGACACCGACGGTCGCTGGGTGACCACTCGCTTCGTCGAACCCGACGACCTGCGGCACGACATGCACGTGAACATCGTGACCTTCGAGCCCGGGGCCGTGATCCCGTTCGCCGAGACCCACGTGATGGAACACGGTCTCTACGTGCTGGAGGGCAAGGCGGTCTACCGGCTGAACCAGGACTGGGTGGAGGTCGAGGCGGGGGACTTCATGTGGCTGCGGGCCTTCTGTCCGCAGGCCTGCTACGCCGGTGGACCGGGCCGCTTCCGCTACCTGCTCTACAAGGACGTGAACCGCCACGCCCGACTCGGCCGCCCGCTCGGCTGAGCCCACACGGACAGACCAGCTCGCCCCGACCTCGACGCCCGGAGCTCGCCGAGCAGCTGGCCCGGAGGGCTGGGCGAACCCGAGCAGCCGGCCCGGAGGGCCGGGTGAACCCGACCCGACGGCCGACCGGCCGCCGGTTTGCGCTGCTGCCGTCGTGGTCCGACCGCAGGACGTAACGGGGCCGTAAGACGTCTGAGACGTCATCCTGATGGGCTTGACGCCAAGACTTGATTCACTCTAGTGTTCCGTTCTACGGAAACTAAGTTCCATCCGATGGAATCTATCAGCCTCAGGAGTTCCCCATGGCGGAAGCGACGCCGAGCACAGCCACTGAGAAGCACCCCGTCGACCAGGTCCTGCCGTTCCCCCAGATGTTGGTGTACGGGCTGCAGCACGTGATGAGCATGTACGCCGGCGTGGTCGCCGTTCCCCTGATCGTCGGCAACGCGTTCGGGTTGTCGCCGGGCGACATCACGTTCCTGATCTCGGCCGGACTGTTCATGTCGGGACTCGCCACGGTTCTGCAGACGGTCGGTTTCTGGAAACTGGGCGCCCGGCAGCCGATCGTGCAGGGCACCTCCTTCGCCGCCGTCTCCACGATCCTCGCCATCGGCGCCACGACCGGGGGCGGCGCAGCCGGCCTCCGGGAGGTCTACGGCGGCGTCATCGCCGCCGGGGTGATCGCGTTCTTGATCGCGCCGTTCTTCACCATGCTGCTGCGGTTCTTCCCCGAGGTCGTGACCGGCACGGTGATCACCGTGATCGGCATCTCGCTGCTCCCGGTCGCCATGCGCTGGGCCGGCGGCGGCAACCCGGCGGCGGAGAACTTCGCGTCGCCGGCGAACGTCGCGCTGGCGTTCGCGACCATCTTGATCATCGTGGTGATCTACCGGTTCCTGCCCGGCGGCTTCAGCCGGGTGGCCATCCTGCTGGGGCTGGTGGTGGGGACCCTCATCTCGATCCCGTTCGGCTTCACCAACTTCGCCCGGATCTCCGACGCCAGCATCTTCCAGGTCACCTTGCCGTTCCACTTCGGCCTGCCGACCTTCGCGGTCGGTGCGATCCTCTCGATGTTCGTCGTGATGCTGGTGACCATGGTCGAGACCACGGCTGACATCTTGGCCATCGGCAAGATCATCGACCAGCCGGCCACCCGGCAGCAGGTCACCAACGGGCTCCGGGCCGACATGCTGTCCTCCTCGGTGTCGGCGGTGTTCAACGGCTTCACCGTCAGCGCCTTCGCCCAGAACGTCGGGCTCGTGGCCATCACCGGGATCAAGAGCCGCTTCGTGGTGGCGGTCGGCGGCGGCATCCTGGTGGTGCTGGGCCTCTTCCCGGTCCTCGGCGCCCTGGTCGCCCTGGTGCCGTTCCCGGTGCTGGGCGGGGCGGGCCTCGCGCTGTTCGGGACCGTGGCCGCCAGCGGCATCCGGACCCTCTCCACGGTCAAGTTCGACGGCAACTCCAACCTCGTCATCGTGGCGTTGTCGATCGCCGTCGGCGTCATCCCGATCGCGGTGCCGACGTTCTGGGACAAGTTCCCCGAGTGGTTCCAGGTGATCTTCGACAGCGGCATCACCTCGGCCGCCGTGATGGCCGTGGCCCTGAACATCGTCTTCAACATCATCGGCCGACCGGCCGGCGACGAGGCGCCGATCTTCGCCGAGGCGCCGTCACCCGGTGAGATCTCCGAGGCCGACGAGGCCCGACTGACCACCAGGCACCCCGAGTCGAGCGGCGACGCCGACACCGATCCGCCCGCCCACCGCTGAACCCGATCCCACCTGCCACCACTCGTACCGTCAAGCACTGCTTTCACCGTCGAAAGGACCCCCATGAGCCCCGCGAACGCCGCTGCCACCGCCGAGGTCATCCTCGCCGCCAACCAGTACGGCAAGGCCGAGAACCGTGTCGTCCGCGTCAACCGTGACACCGCCCGGCACGAGGTCACCGATCTGAACGTGACCAGTCAGCTCCGCGGCGACTTCGCCGGAGCCCACATCGACGGCGACAACTCGCACGTCGTGGCCACCGACACCCAGAAGAACACGATCTTCGCCTTCGCCAAGGACGGCATCTCCTCACCCGAGGAGCTCCTGCTGCGGCTGGCCGACCACTTCACCTCCGAGTTCGACTGGGTCAGCGGTGGCCGGTGGGCGGCCGACCAGTTCGGCTGGACCCGGATCGACGACCACGACCACGCGTTCTACCGCGGTGCACCCGAGGTCCGGACCACGGTGCTGATCCGCGACGGCGACTCCGACGCGCTGCTCTCCGGATTCTTCGGGCTGACGGTCATGAAGACCACCGAGTCCGGGTTCGTCGGCTACCCGAAGGACCGGTACACGACCCTGAAGGAGACCGAGGACCGGATCCTGGCGACCGACATCGCCACCAAGTGGCGCTACAACGCCGACGCCGTCCGGGCGGGGCTGGACTACAACGCCACCTACGACAGCGTCAAGAAGACCATCATGACCAGCTTCTCGCAGGGCTACTCCAAGGCGCTGCAGCAGGATCTGTACAAGATGGCGGAGGCCGTCATCAGCGCGCACGACACGATCGACGAGATCAAGTTCTCCTGCCCGAACAAGCACCACTTCCTGTCCGACCTCTCCGTCTTCGGTCTGGACAACCCCGGTGAGGTGTTCTACGCCGCCGACCGCCCGTACGGGCTGATCGAGGCGACGATCCAGCGCAAGGGCGCCCCGACCGCGGACGCGGCCTGGGCCGGGGTCGCCGGCTTCTGCTGAGCGAACCTTCGGCCACCACCCGGGACCGACGGCGGGTTCGCCGCTGTCGGTCCCGCCGCTAGGCTCGGTGTTGCGGCCCGGTCACCCCCAGGCGCCGCAGGACGAGCCGAAACCCGAGGAGGGCGTGTCCGCATGACCGACACCGTTGACCAACGGTCCAGCGACCACTCAGTCGATCCCGAAGAGACGAACGAGTGGATCGAGTCCTTCGACGCGTTGGTGTCGACCCGGGGCCGAGACCGCGCAGCGGACATCCTGCGGACCCTCCAGGCGCGGGCCGGAGCGGCCGGGGTCGGGACACCCGCGCGGTTGGTGACGGACTACGTGAACACGATCCCGACCTCCGAGGAGCCCGATTTCGCCGGCGACGAGGAGATCGAGCGGCGGTTCCGGCGGTACGTGCGCTGGAACGCGGCCGTGCTGGTCCACCGGGCGCAGCGTTCCGACATCGGGGTCGGGGGCCACATCTCCACCTACGCCGGCGCGGCCACCCTGTACGAGGTGGGGCTGAACCACTTCTTCCGCGGACCCGACCACCCCGGTGGCGGGGACCAGGTCTTCTTCCAGGGACACGCGTCGCCGGGCATGTACGCCCGCGCGTACCTCGAGGGGCGGCTGAGCGAGCAGGACCTGAACGGTTTCCGGCAGGAGAAGTCGAAGGCGCCGCACGGGTTGTCCTCGTACCCGCACCCGCGGCTGATGCCGGAGTTCTGGCAGTTCCCCACGGTGTCGATGGGCATCGGGCCGATGAACGCGATCTACCAGGCCCAGTTCAACCGCTACCTGCGGGGCCGAGGCATCAAGGACACCACCGACCAGCACGTGTGGGCGTTCCTCGGCGACGGTGAGATGGACGAGCCGGAGTCGCGTGGGCTGCTGCAGCTGGCCGCCAACGAGAACCTGGACAACCTGACCTTCGTGATCAACTGCAACCTGCAGCGGCTGGACGGCCCGGTGCGCGGCAACGGCAAGATCGTCCAGGAGCTGGAGGCGTTCTTCCGCGGTGCCGGCTGGAACGTGATCAAGGTGCTCTGGGGCCGGGAGTGGGACTCGCTGTTCGCGCGGGACACGACCGGCGACCTGGTCCGGATCATGAACGAGACCCCGGACGGTGACTTCCAGACCTACAAGGGCGAGTCCGGCAGCTATGTCCGGGACAACTTCTTCGGCAAGTCGGCGGCCACCAAGCTGCTGGTCAAGGACCTGAGTGACGACCAGATCTGGAAGATGAAGCGCGGTGGCCACGACTACCGCAAGGTGTACGCGGCCTACCACGCCGCGACGATGCAGCGACGGCCGGCCGACGGTGGTGCTGGCCAAGACGGTCAAGGGCTACGGGCTCGGCGCGAACTTCGAGGCCCGCAACGCCACCCACCAGATGAAGAAGCTGACGCTGGAGGACCTCAAGCAGTTCCGCGACCTGATGGACATCCCGATCACCGACAAGCAGATCGAGGACGACGCCTACGACGTGCCGTACTACCACCCGGGTGCCGACTCCGCCGAGATCCAGTACATCCTGGAGCGGCGGCGCAAGCTCGGCGGCTTCGTCCCGGAGCGGCGCAACAAGCCGCGGCCGTTGTCGCTGCCGGGTGACGCGGCTTACGCCGGCGCGAAGAAGGGCTCCGGCAAGCAGATGGCCGCCACCACGATGGCCTTCGTCCGGCTGCTCCGGGACCTGATCCGGGACAAGGGGATGGGCGAGCGGGTGGTGCCGATCATCCCGGACGAGGCCCGGACCTTCGGCATGGACTCGTTCTTCCCGACGGCGAAGATCTACAACCCGAAGGGTCAGCGCTACACCGCGGTCGACCGCGAGCTGTTCCTGGCCTACAAGGAGTCCGAGCACGGCCAGATCCTGCACGCCGGCATCAACGAGGCCGGCTCGATGGCGGCCTTCACCGCGGCCGGCACCAGCTACGCCACCCACGGCGAGCCGATGATCCCGGTGTACGTCTTCTACTCGATGTTCGGCTTCCAGCGCACCGGCGACTCGATGTGGGCCGCGATGGACCAGATGGCCCGCGGCTTCATCATCGGCGCGACCGCCGGTCGGACCACGCTGACCGGCGAGGGCCTGCAGCACGCCGACGGACACTCGCCCCTGCTCGGGTCGACCAACCCGGCGATGAAGATCTACGACCCGGCGTTCGGGTACGAGATCGCCCACATCGTCCAGGCCGGACTGGAGCAGATGTACGGTCCGGACTCCGCCGACCCGAACGTCATGTACTACCTGACGGTCTACAACGAGCCGATGCAGCAGCCGGCCGAGCCCGACGACGTCGACGTCGACGGCATCGTCCGGGGTCTGCACCGGATCAGCACCGGCGGCGACGGGCCGAAGGTGCAGCTGCTCGGCTCCGGCGTGTCCGTGCCGTGGGCGCAGGAGGCGGCGATGATCCTCGGCTCCGACTGGGGGGTCAGCGCCGACGTCTGGTCGGTCACCTCCTGGGCCGAGCTGCGCCGCGACGGCCTGGCCGCGCTCGAGCACAACTTCCTGCACCCCGACGAGGAGACGCGGATCCCGTACGTGACGACCAAGCTCGCCGACGCGGCCGGTCCGATCGTCGCCTCCACCGACTACGTGTCGGAGGTGCCCGACCAGATCCGCCAGTTCGTCCCGAACGACTTCGCCACCCTGGGCGCGGACGACCACGGCTTCTCCGACACCCGGGCCGCCGCGCGCCGGTACTTCCACATCGACGCGCACTCCATCGTCGTCCGGGCCCTGCAGCTGCTGGCCGATCGGGGCGAGGTCGACACCGACGTCCCCCGGCAGGCGGCGGAGAAGTACCGGCTGCTGGACGTCACCGCCGGCACCACCGGCAACGCGGGCGGCGAGAGCTGATTGCTGCGGAGGCCGCCGTGCGCTCTCGAGCTTGTCGAAGAGCGCGTACGGAAGCAGTTCGTGCTCTGGCTTGTCGAAACGCCGTCGGTAACCCCGGGCCCTTCGTCAGGCTCAGGGCCCGGCGTCGGCACCCTTCGACGATCAGCCCGCGGTCGCGCTCGATGGCCCCCGACAGCTCGCAGCCTGCGCGCACCCTCGGTTCTGCTGGGCACGACCTCTACCGCACGCCGCTCATGAGCTTCTTCACCATCGGGGTGAAGAAGATCAGCGCGACGCCGACGACGATGGCGATGCCGCCCAGGATGCCGAAGTAGGGCACCTGGTTGGCGTCGCTGTAGAACTCGGCCAGCACCCCGGCCATGGCGGTGCCGAGGGCGATCGAGAGGAACAGCAGCGCGACCATCTGGGTCCTGAAGACGTCCGGGGCCAGCTTGGTCGAGAGCGACAGGCTGACGGGGGAGATCAACAGCTCGGCGATGGTGAAGACGAAGATCACCCCGACCAGTCCGAGCAGCGGTGCGGAGTTCGGCACCGTGCTGGCCATCGGGATGAACAGCAAAAAGGCGACCCCCATCACGATCACGCCCAGCGCGAACTTGATCGGCGTGCTGGGTGCCCGCTCGCCGAGCTTGGTCCACAACGCGGCGAAGACCAGTGACAAGATCATGATGAACACCGGGTTGATCGACTGCACCCAGGACACCGGCATCTCCCACCCGAACAGATCTCCGGTTGAGCTGCTTGTCGGAGTAGACCGTCAACACGGTGAACTGCTGCTGGTACAGCGACCAGAACACCGCGCTGGTGATGAACATGGGGATGAACGAGAGGACCCGGCGCCGCTCGATCGGCGTGATCTGCTTGCTGCGCAGGATCACCACGAAGTAGGCGATCGCGGCCACGATGACGAGGAAGACGACGCTGGTCGCCAGCCGGTCGGCGTTCAGGACACCGGTGACGGACAGGATGATCACGATCACCACGACGGCGGCCGCGATCAGGATCATCCGCATCCGGCTCGAGGCGGGCAGCGGGTTGGGCACCTCGTTGGCCTCCGCCGGCAGGCCCTTGCGACCCAGCGCGTAGATCACCAGCCCGACCGCCATGCCGATCGCCGCGAGGCCGAAGCCCCAGTGGAACCCCAGCCCGGTCTGCAGCAGACCGGTGAGGAGCGGACCGAGGAAGGCGCCGAGGTTGATCCCGAAGTAGTAGATCGAGAACCCGGCGTCGCGGCGGAGGTCGTCCGGGGCGTACAGGGTGCCGACGAGGCAGGTGGCGTTGGCCTTGACGCCGCCGCTACCCAGCGAGATGAGCACCAGGCCGACGCCGACACCGAGGATCCCCGGTATCAGCGACAGCGCGATGTGGCCGCACATGACCAGGATCGCGGAGATGAACAAGGTGCGTTCGGCACCCAGGACCCGGTCGGCGACCCAGGCGAAGATGATCGTGGACAGGTAGACGAAGCCGCCGTAGGCGCCGACGATGCTGGTGGCCTCCACCAGGCTGATGCCGAGCCCACCCTGGGCAGCGCTGTAGTAGAGGTAGATCAGCAGGATGCCCTGCATGCCGTAGAACGAGAAGCGCTCCCACATCTCGACCGAGAAGATGGTGGCGAGCTCCCAGGGCTGACCGAAGAAGGTCCGGTGCGGCTTGGCCGAGGTGGGCGCCGGCGAGGGCGGAGCGGTGGTCACGCGGATAGCAAAGCACTCCGGCACCCGCTCGTACAGGGTTCGCCGCGCGCGTCCGGTCACGATCCGGGCACCCCGAGTCGCCGCAGGCTCCGGCGGCGTCGGTGCCGGCAATTACGCTACCGGCCATGCCCCCCGCCACCGCTGCGCCGTCGCGGGCGGAGCTGCGTCGTGTTCGGGTCGAGGACGGGCTGCAGGAGCTGGACCGATGGCTGGCCGACCAGATCCGAACCGGTCTCGCCGGGCTGCCGAAGCTCGGCTACCGGCACTTCGACGCGATCGCGGCCCGGATGGTCGATGCCCAGGCGCCCGGTGTCGCCGGGATGCTGCGCGGCATCCCCGCCGACCTGGGGGCGCCGAACTGGCCGGAGCGGGTGCTGCACGAGCTGGCGGGCCTGCATCTGCTGAGCCGGGCCCACCGGCGGCTCGACGAGCTGCCCGACCAGCTCGCGGCCACAGTGCGCAGTCGGATCGGTTACCCGACGGCCAAGTCGGACGTGCTGGACGGACCGGGAACCGCGGACAGCTGGTGGGCGGTGGGTGCGGTCGACGTGTCCGACCAGAGCCTCCGCCGGCGCCGGGTCTGGCTGCACGGCGCCCGTACGGGTGTCACGGGTGTGTGGCTCACCTTCGCGCCGATGGGCATGTCGCTCGACGACTCGATCCTGCCGGGGATGGGATTCGCCGCGCTGATGCACCGGTACCCCGGCGTGGGTCAGCCTCGGCTGCTGCTCGGGGAGGCGACCGGCGGGTCGCCCGAACCGCTGCGCTGGCCCGGCGCGTCGATCGAGCAGACCCGATCGGCGTTCGCGGAGCTGGTCGCCGCCGACCCGTGGGCGGGTCGGATGGCCGTGGCGGTGAGTGGCACACCGGTCCGCGACGACCAGGTTTGGCGGCTCCGCGACGAGGCCGGGGACGATTGCCCGCTGCTCGAGCTCACCGGCCAGCCGTGGCCCCTGCTCGCCCAGTCCGGCGGTGACCCGCTCACGGTGTTCGGCGAGTGGAGTTCCGCGGGTCTGTGGCCGCTGAGCGTGCTGCCCGACGAGCAGGGCCGGTCCTTCAGCGTCGACATCTGCGGGTGAGAGGCTGCGATGGATGACTGGCCGGATCTGGTGACCACCGCGCTGTTGGGCACGGGACGCCGCCCTCTGCCGGCGAACCTGCCGACGTCGTGGGGCAGCGACCCTCCCGTCGCCACCGCAGTCGCCGACCCGGCTGTGCGGCTCCTCGACCTCGCCGCGCGACACCGGGCGGCGGTCCGGGCCGGCCCGAGCCGGACTGCGGATCCGGCGACCCCTGATCCGACAGCCCCTGATCCGACGGCCTCTGATCCGACGGCGGCCGCGCCACCGGCGGATCGGTCGCCGTGTCCGGCGGCCGCCGAACAGCTGCTGGGTGACCTCCTCGTCCGGCCCAACCCGGAGCTGATCAACGTCTGGCTCGGCTGCGCCGACCGGGCCGGCGTCGGAGTGCCCGCCCGGTCGTGGACCAGGTTGGCGCGGCTGGCTGCTCACTCGACCGGCTACGACCGGCAGCGGCTCGGCCGGGCGCTCGGCGCCCGGGGGCGTTGGTTCCTCCGCCAGAATCCGGAGTGGCGCCGGCTGGCCGCCGATGCTGAACCGATGGATCCGGCCGGGACCGACCGCGGGCGTGATCGGCCGCCGCCTGGTCCGGATGCGATCCGGGGCAAGCCGCAGCTGCTCTTCGACCACCCGGACCCCTGGCCCGACGACGTCGTCGCGGCTGCGTTCGCGGTGGTCGGCACCGCGGCCCTGGGTCGCAAGGCCCGAGAGTTCGCGGCCCGCTGCGGCGCCCGACTGCCCACCCGGCTCTATCGCAGTGTCGCGGCGGCGGCCGAGTACTACCTGTTGGCGCCGGACGCGACGCCGGCGCAGCGCCGGCTGATCAAGGAGAGCTTCGTGATCGTGGAACAGGCCGCCTTCGCCCGGATGGCGATCGAGCGCGCGTTCGCCGCCGATCCGGGCCGCAGCGAGCTCCGCCGAGTGGAGATCGGAAGTGTCTGACGAGGTGCCGGCAGGAGTGTCCGACGCAGTGGCGGAGGCGGGGGAGCACGGGGGCCGGGCGCCCCTGCGGCCGCACGCCGAGATCGCCGACGCCCCCGAGCTCGAGGCGCTCGGGCGGCACGACACCCGGCCACGGCCGCCGCACTGGCGGCTGTCGCCGTGGGCGGTCGTGACGTACCTGATGGGCGGGACCCTCGACGACGGCACGGTCATCCGGCCGAAGTACATCGGGTCCCGCCGGCTGATCGAGGTCGCCGTGGCCACCTTGGCCACGGACCGGGCGCTGCTGCTCCTCGGCGTGCCCGGTACGGCGAAGTCGTGGGTCTCCGAGCACCTCGCCGCCGCGGTCTCGGGGAACTCGACCCTGCTCGTCCAGGGCACGTCCGGAACACCGGAGGAGGCGATCCGGTACGGCTGGAACTACGCCCGGCTGCTGGCCGAGGGCCCGACACCCGCAGCGCTGGTCCCCTCACCGGTGCTCACCGCGATGCGGCAGGGCAGCATCGTCCGGATCGAGGAGCTGACCCGGATCCCGAGTGAGGTCCAGGACGCGTTGATCACGGTGCTCTCGGAGAAGACCCTGCCCGTCCCCGAGCTGGGCGATGAGGTCCAAGCCGAGCGCGGCTTCAACCTGATCGCCACGGCGAACGACCGCGACCGGGGCGTCAACGAGTTGTCCTCGGCCCTGCGGCGCCGCTTCAACACCGTCGTCCTGCCGCTGCCGGCCGACGTCGAGGACGAGATCCGGATCGTGTCCAGCCGGGTGGCCGACCTCGCGGCCACGCTGGAGCTGCCGCCGGTGCCGACCGCGCTGGAGGAGATCCGCCGGGTCGTCACCGTGTTCCGCGAGCTGCGGTCCGGAGTCACCGCCGACGGCCGCACCACCGTCAAGTCGCCCTCGGCCACCCTGTCGGCGGCGGAGGCGATCTCGGTGATCACCAGCGGGATGGCGCTGGCGGGTCACTTCGGCGACGGCACGCTGCAACCGGCGGACATCGCGGCCGGGATCGTCGGCGCGGTGATCAAGGACCCCACGGCCGACCGGATCGCCTGGACCGAGTACCTCGAGGTCGTGGTGCGCGACCGGGCGGACTGGGGAGAGTTCTATCGGGCCTGCCAGGACGCCACGTGAGCGTGCTCGCCGACCCGGTCGCCGGTCAGCCACCCGAGCAGCCACCCGAGCAGCCACCCGAGCAGCGCGACCCAACCCGACAGCCGAGCCGCTGGTCGAGGTGTTCGGGATCCGGCACCACGGACCGGGGTCGGCGCGATCCCTGGTCCAGGCCCTCGACACCTTCGCACCGGACGTGGTGCTGATCGAGGGTCCGGCCGACGCGGATCCGCTGATCGAGTGGGCCGGCTCGGCCGACACCCGGCCGCCGGTGGCGTTGCTGGCCTACGTCGTCGACCAACCCAGCCGGGCGGCCTTCTGGCCCTTCGCGGTGTTCTCCCCCGAATGGCAGGCACTCACCTGGGCCGCCCGCCGTCGGGTACCGGCGAAGTTCTGCGACCTGCCGGCGGCGGTCACCCTCGCCCGCCGGTCGGATCGAGAGCTCGACCTGCTCGAGGTGCCGGAGGACGAGCCCGATCCCGACCTGGAACCGGCCCCCGGTCCGGCTCGCACGAGCCGCCGGGACGTGCGGGTGGATCCGCTGGCCCGGCTGGCCGAGGCGGCGGGATACGACGATCCCGAACGTTGGTGGGACGACGTGGTCGAGTCCCGGCGCGACGAGGCGACGATCTTCGCCGAGCTGCGGGAGGCGATGGCGGCCCTGCGAGCGGAGTTGCCGGCGGTCGACCCGGACGACGCCAACGAGGAAGCGCGCCGGGAGGCGTACATGCGACAGACCATCCGCGCGTCGATCAAGGCGGGGCACCGCCGGATCGCCGTGGTCTGCGGCGCCTGGCACGCACCGGTCCTGACCACCCCGCTGCCACCGGCCAGCCACGACGCGCGGCTGTTGCGCGGGCTCCCGAAGCAGAAGATCCGCAGCACCTGGGTGCCGTGGACCCACTCCCGGCTGAGCACCGCGAGCGGTTACGGCGCCGGTATCAGCTCCCCGGGCTGGTACGCCCACCTCTGGAGCTCGCCGGACCAGCCGATCGCGCGGTGGCTCACCAAGGTCGCCGGCGCGCTCCGCGGCAAGGACCTCGCCACGTCGAGCGCCCACGTGATCGAGTCGGTCCGGTTGGCCGAGACGCTGGCCGTCCTGCGCGGCCGTCCCCTCGCCGGTCTCAGTGAGGTGCAGGACGCCACCTTGGCCGTGCTCTGCGACGGCAGCCCGGTGCTGCTGGGCTTCGTGACCTCAGAGCTCGTGGTCGGGCAGGCGCTGGGCAGCGTCGACCCCGACGTTCCGACGGTGCCGCTCGAGGCGGACCTGCTGAAGCAGTGCCGCACCCTGCGGATCAAGCGGGACCCGAACCCGAAAGCGCACGATCTGGATCTGCGCAAACCGACCGACCGCGCCCGATCGGTGTTGTTCCACCGGCTCCAGGTGCTCGGCCTGCCGTGGATCCAGCCCGCCGAGAGCGAGGTGGCGAACCGCGGCACGTTCCGGGAGACCTGGCGGTCCCAGTGGCTCCCGGAGTACGCGATCGCGCTGGTGGAGGCCGCGACCTGGGGCACCACCGTCGCGGCAGCCGCGACCGCCAAGATCCTCGACGTCGGCGCGAGCGCGGGTCTGGTCGAGCAGACCGAGGCCGTGGAGAAGGCACTGTTCGCTGACCTGCCCGGCGCCCTGCAGCAGCTGCTCGCCTCGGTCGCCCGCCGGGCCGCTCTCGACGCCGACGTGGTGCACCTGATGCAGGCGCTGCCGCCGCTGGCGCGAGCGCAGCGCTACGGCGACGTCCGAGGTACCGACACCGCGGCCCTCGGCCGGGTCAGCGAGACCCTGGTCGTCCGGATCTGCGCCGGCCTGCGACCGGCGCTGGTCGGACTCGACGCCGATCACGCCCGCACGATGCGCCAGCGCATCGACGCCGTGCACACCGCCGTCGACCTGCTCGGCACCGGCGATCAGCCTCCTGACCCGGCGGCCGGCTCCGGATCGGTCCCCGACCCGACGGCCATGGACGGCTGGCTGGACACCCTGATGGCGGTCCTGGCGGCGGACCGGATCCACCCCGAGATCACCGGGCGGGTGCTCCGCATCCTCTTCGACGCCGAACGGCTGGCCGACGCCGGCGACCGGTTGCACCGCGCACTGTCCTACGGTGCGCCGGCGGCCGCCAAGGCCGCCTGGATCGAGGGCTTCTTCAGCGACGGCGCGCTGCTGCTCATCCACGACACCGACCTGCGCCGCCTCGTCGACAGCTGGTTGGCGGAGCTGAGCGAGACCGAGTTCGTCGACGTGCTGCCGCTGGTCCGCCGGACGTTCGGCAGCTTCAGCCCGGCCGAGCGCCGGATGATCGCCGAACGCCTCCACGAGCCGTCCGAGTCGGATCCGGAGACACGCGGTGAGGCCATCGACGTCCGCCGAGCGGCGCCGGCCGTTGCCACCGTCGACCTGCTGCTGGGCTGGCGCGATGACCACGGCTGACGACGCGGCTGACGACGCGGCTGACGACGCGACCGTCGATGCCTCCGACGAGTCCAGGCGACGACGCTGGCGACTCGTGCTCGGTGAGCCGGCCGCCGAGCCGCTGGATGCCCCCCTCGGGCCCGGCGAGGTCGACATGGACGCCGCCCTGGCTGCGCTGTACGACGCCGACTCCGGTTCACGAGCCGGATCGCTGCGGCTGCCCCGGATGGCGGGTCTCGGGTCGTCGGCCCCCCAGGTGGCCCGCTGGTTGGGCGACATCCGCAGCTACTTCCCGACCAGCGTGGTCCAGGTGCTGCAGCGGGACGCGGTGGAGCGGCTCGACCTGACCTCGATGCTGCTCGAACCCGAGCTGCTCACCGCGATCCAGCCCGACGTGCACCTGGTCAGCACCCTGGTCGGACTGAACTCGGTGATGCCCGAGACGACCCGAGCCACCGCGCGGGCCGTCGTCCGTGCGGTGGTGGACCAGATCGAGCAGCGGATCGCGCAACAGACCCGGTCGGCAGTCAGGGGGGCGGTCAACCGGGCCGCCCGGACGCGACGACCGCGGCCGGGAGACATCGACTGGCTCGCGACCATCGGTCGCAACCTCGACCACTACCAGCCCGAGTACGGCACCGTGATCCCGGAGCGGCTCGTCGGGCGATCCCGGTCGAGCCGGCTCTTCGCCGGTGACGTGATCGTGGCCATCGACCAGTCCGGGTCGATGGCGGAGTCGATCGTCTACGCCGCGGTCTTCGCCGCCGTCCTGGCGTCGCTGAACGCCGTACGCACCTCGCTCGTCGCGTTCGACACGGCGGTGGCCGACCTGACCGACCTGTTGGACGACCCGGTGGACGTGCTGTTCGGCTGCCAGCTCGGCGGCGGTACCGACATCAACGCCGCCGTCGCCTACTGCGCCGAGCTGGTCCGGCGGCCGACCGAGACCGTCTTCGTGTTGATCTCCGACCTGTACGAGGGCGGCATCGCCGAGGAGCTGCTGAGCCGGGTGGCCGAGCTCGTCCGTTCCGGGGTCCAGCTGATCGTGCTGCTCGCCCTGTCGGATTCCGGTGCACCCGCCTACGACCGGGACCATGCGGCCGCGTTGGCGGAGCTCGGGGTGCCGGCGTTCGCCTGCACGCCGGACGCGTTCCCCGACCTCCTCGCCGTCGCACTGAGCCGGGGCGACGTGGCCGCGTGGGCGGCCGACCGGACGGCCGAACAGGCCGGCGCGACCTCGGCCGGCCCGGGGAGCTGATCGGGCGACGTCATCGGGTCGAGGTGCTCGCGCCGGCAGCGCCCCGCTGCGCGCGTCCCACCGGCCCGGCCGACGCGTGAGATGATCGCCCCCGTGAGCGCCGTGCCGTCGGTTTCGTACTCGATCACCGTTCGCCTCGAGGTCCCGGCGGGTGGTGCCGCGGTCAGTGACCTGACCGCCGCCGTCGAGCAGGCCGGTGGCGCGGTCACCGCACTGGACGTCACCGCGTCGGGACACGAACGGCTGCGCATCGACGTGACCTGCGCCGCTCGCGACACCGAGCACGCCGAGCTGCTCGTCGAGAAGATGCGCGGCGTTGCCGGCGTGACGATCGGCCGGGTCTCGGACCGGACCTTCCTGATGCACCTCGGCGGCAAGATCGCCATGGAGTCCAAGCACCCGATCCGCAACCGTGACGACCTGTCGATGGTCTACACCCCGGGGGTGGCTCGGGTGTGCCTGGCCATCGCCGCGAATCCCGACGACGCCCGACGGCTCACCATCAAGCGCAACTCGATCGCCGTGGTCACCGACGGGTCCGCCGTCCTCGGTCTGGGAAACATCGGTCCGGCGGCCGCGCTGCCGGTGATGGAGGGCAAGGCGGCCCTGTTCAAGCGGTTCGCCGGCATCGACGCCTGGCCGTTGTGCCTGGACACCCAGGACGTGGACGAGATCATCACCGTGGTGAAGGCGGTCGCGCCGGGATTCGCCGGCATCAACCTGGAGGACATCTCCGCCCCGCGCTGCTTCGAGATCGAGGCGCGGTTGCGAGAGCAGCTCGACATCCCGGTGTTCCACGACGATCAGCACGGCACGGCGATCGTCGTCCTGGCCGCCCTGTACAACGCGCTCCGGGTGGTCGGCAAGGACCTCGCCGACGTCCGGATCGTCATGTCGGGGGCGGGGGCAGCGGGCACCGCCATCATCCAGCTGCTGGTCGCTGCCGGCGCCAAGCACGTGGTCGTCGCCGACATCGCCGGGGTGGTGCACCGCGGTCGGGAGGGCCTGTCGGGACAGCTGCTCTGGTTGGCCGAGAACACCAACGAGCTCGGGGTCAGCGGCTCGCTCAAGGACGCGGTCCGCGGCGCCGACGTCTTCATCGGCGTCTCCGCCCCCGGGGTGCTGACGGAGGCGGACGTGGCCGGGATGGCGGACCGCGCGATCGTCTTCGCGCTGGCCAACCCGGAACCCGAGATCGATCCCGCCGACGCGTTGAAGCACGCCGCTGTGGTCGCCACCGGCCGCTCCGACTTCCCCAACCAGATCAACAACGTGCTCGCCTTCCCCGGAGTGTTCCGCGGTCTGCTGGACGCGCACTCCTCCGACATCACGCCCGCGATGTTGCTGGCCGCGGCCAAGGCGTTGGCCGGGGTGGTGACCGACGACGAGCTCAACGCCGCCTACATCACGCCGAGCGTCTTCAACCCCGACGTCCACACCCGGGTCGCCGCCGCCGTCCGGACTGCGGCCGGCGGTCCGGCGGACCCCCCGGTCGATCCGGACGCCCCGTCCTGACCGAGCTCCGGCCGTACCCTTCGAGCAGATGCCGGCACCGCCAGCAGCACCGACCACCGGCCGGTCGACCCGTACCGGGACAGTTCTGGTCGTTGCCACGGCGATCGCCGTCGCTGTGCAGTGCTACGGGCTCTACCGGCCGGAGGGACCGCCGCAGCCGGAGTGGCTGCCGTACGCGGACAAGTTCGCTCACCTGCTCGGTTTCGCCCTGCCCGTCCTGCTGGTGCTGCTCACCGTCGGCTGGTTCGGTGGTGCGCCGTCCCGGACGGCCGTGGCGATCGTGACCGGCGGCTTCGCTGTTCAGGCGGTGGGCAGTGAGCTGGTTCAAGCGGCGTTCTATCCCGAGCGGTCCGGAGATGTTCTCGACGTGGTCGCCGACGGGGTCGGCATCGTCCTCGGTGTGCTCGCGTTCCGGTTCTGCTGCAGCAGGGGGTGGCCTCGGCGCCGGCCAGCACGGCGCAGGGTCGACGCCTCGTGAGGGTCGAACCCGATCCCACGGCCGGGGACCTGCTGGTGGCGAGCGTGCTGCTGGCCGACGGGGTCTTCAACCAGACCGTCGTGCTGGTCCTGGACTCCGACGAGGACGGCGCCCTCGGGGTGATCTTGAACGAGGTGTCGCAGACGCCGCTCGACGCGGTGCTGCCCGATTGGGTCGGCGCCGTGTCGGAGCCTCGACTGCTGTTCCACGGCGGTCCGGTGTCACCGAACGGCGCGATCTGCCTGGCGAGCGTCGCGGCCATCGGCGAGGAGCCGCCGGGCTGGCGGCCGTTGTTCGACACCGTCGGGCTGCTGCATCTGGACACCCCGATCGAGATCGTGGCCGGTGCCTACCGCGATCTGCGGATCTTCGCCGGCTACGCCGGCTGGGCCGCCGGACAGCTGCAGGGTGAGTTGGCCGAGGGCATGTGGCACGTCGTCCCCGCCGAGTACAGCGACGTGTTCGGTCGCCGGCCGACCAGCCTGTGGCGGACCGTGCTCCGTCGACAGCCCAACGCCCTCGCGTGGTTCTCGACCTGGGTGGAGGACCCGGAACTGAACTAGTTGCGGGCTCGAGGCCGCGGTCCCCGATCACCCGTCGGCGGGTGTCCCGGTGAGCCTCCCCGCCGTAGGGTGGCTCCGTGGGCGAGGTGAAGAGGTCGCACGGCCGGGTGAGCCTCAGCGACGTCGCCGTTCGAGCCGGCGTGTCGCCCGCCACGGCGTCTCGCTCCCTGCGCGGGCTCGCGAAGGTGTCGCCCGACACGAGGCAACGGGTCATCGACGCCGCCCGGGAGCTCTCGTACGAGACGCCGTCGCCGGCGATGGGGCCCGAGCGGTGGTTGGCGCCGGATTCGGCCGGATCGGCCCTGCGGCCCACTGTGGCGGTCATCGTCCCGTTCGTGTCGCGGTGGTTCTTCGGGCAGGTCACCTCAGCGGCCGTCGATCTGCTCCGGGAGCGGGGCTACGACGTCCTGCTCTACCACCTGGGTCGGGCCGAGCGCCGGGACCAGTTCTTCGAACGGATGCCGTTGGCGGGGCGGGTCGAAGGGGTGCTGACCTTGTCCACCCCGCTGACGGAGGAACACACCCTGGCGCTGCGGGCGCTCGACATCCCGCTGGTCAGCGTCGGCTCGCCGGTGCCGGGTTGGTACTCGGTGGGGATCGACGACGCCGCCGCGGCCCGGTCGGCCGTCAACCACCTGCTCCACCTCAAGCACGAGCAGATCGGGTTCATCGCCGGTGAAGCCGACGACCCGCTGTTCCAGTTCGCGTCCTCCGCCGCTCGGCGCCAGGGATGCGAGGAGGCGTTGAACGCGGCGGGGCTGCGGCTCGATCCGGCGCTGGTGGCCTCGGGACCCAGCGGCGTACGGGGCGGTGCCGAGGCCATGGCGCAGCTGCTGGCCCGGCCGAAGCTGCCGACCGCGGTCTTCGCCGAGTACGACGAGCTGGCCATCGGCGCCGTCTGGGCGCTGCGACGGGCGGGCCTGACCGTTCCCGGCGACGTGTCCGTGGTCGGTGTCGACGATCACGAGATGGCGGCCGTGCTCGACCTCACCACGGTGGCGCAGCGGGTGACCGACCAGGGCCGGATCGCCGCCGAGATGTTGCTCCAGGTGCTTTCGGGCGACGACGACGGCCGTCCCGCGGCGGTCGTGCTGCCGACGCATCTCGTCCTGCGCGGATCGACGGCGCCGCCCGCGGCCGCAGCGCCGGCGGCCACGACCTTGATCCGGCGACGCTTCCGGCGCTGATCGGGCCCGCGGGAGCGCGGGGCGGGTCAGAGCCGGCCGGCCTTCTTCATGGACAGGTAGTGGTCGGCCAGATCCGGTGCGAACCGCTCGGGCGGCGACTCGACGACCGAGACACCCAGCCGGCGCAGCTCGGTGCCGACCGCCGCGCGCCGGGACCGATCGAACTCGGCGGCGGCCGCCGCGTAGACCTCGGTCGCGTCCTCGCGCCCGGCGGCCAGGGTGTCGACGGCCGGATCCGACACCGATGCGATGACGATCGAGTGGCGCCGCCGGAGCGGGCCGAGCGCCGGCACCAGACCCTCGGTCAGCGAGGCGTCGAGTCCGGTGATCACGACCACCAACGATCGCTGGGAGACGAGCTGCAGGCACTCCGTCACGAGCAGCTGGTGATCGGTCTCGGCCAGCACCGGCTCGACGTCGGCCATGGCTTCGACGAAGGCCGACAACGTCTCCGATGCCGAGGTCCGCAACACCCGGGCCCGGATGTCCCTGTCGATCACCAGCAGGTCGACCCGATCCCCGGCGCGGCCGGCCAGCGCGGCCAGCAGCAGTGCGGCGTCCATGCCGTGGTCCAGCTTCGGTTGGTCGCCGACCCGGCCGGCGGAGGTCCGGCCGGAGTCGAGCACGATCAACACGTGCCGGTCGCGCTCGGGACGCCAGGTCCGGACGACCACGGTGTTCGATCTCGCGGTGCCCCGCCAGTCGATGGAACGGACGTCGTCACCGGGCACGTACTCGCGCAGGCTGTCGAACTCCGTGCCCTGACCGCGCTGCAGGATGCTCGACCGGCCGTCCAGCTCACGCAGCCGGGCCAGCCGACTCGGCAGGTGCTTGCGGGCGTTGAACGGGGGGAGCGCCCGGACCGTCCACGGCGCCCGGTGCTCGGCCTGTCGACCCGCGAGGCCGAGGGGCCCGTGCACCCGAACCACCACCGGACCGGCGTCCCGGTCACCGCGCCGGGTCGGGGTCAGCACCAGGCGGAGCCGGCGTCGTTGCCGAGGTGGGATGTCGACCGGGTCGACACCGCCGTGCGCGCCGGCCGACGGCACCCATGCGTTGCGCACGATCGCCCGGACCCGACGGGGCAGCGGGTTGGTGATCATCAGCTCCGTGACGGCCTGCTGGCCGAGCCGGACCGAGCGGACTCCGGAGCGTGCGACCCGCAGTCGGGCCGGCCCGGGGCAGGCGATCAGATCGGCGGCGATGGCTGAGACGAGGACCGCGGTGACGACGAGCACGGCCCACCACGACCCCACGACCGCGGCCACGATCGCGCCGGCCAGAGCCAGGAACGCCGCACGTCGGGTGAGCACCATCGCCGGGTCGTCCTCAGCGCGGAACGGGGACGCTGGCCAGGATGGACTCGATCACGGCGTCGGCCGTGACGCCTTCCAGCTCGGCTTCGGGCCGCAACGCCACCCGGTGCCGCAGGGTCGGGAAGGCCAGCGCCTTGACGTCGTCGGGGGAGACGTAGTCCCGGCCCGACAGCCAGGCCCAGGCGCGGGCCGTGTTCATGATCGCCGTCGCGCCTCGCGGTGAGACCCCGAGGGCGAGCGACGGTGACATGCGCGTCGCCCGGACCACGTCGACGATGTAGGCCAGGACCTGGGGGTGGATCACCACCGACGCGACCTCGCGCCGGCCCTGGGCGAGCTCCTCGGGTCCGGCGACCGGCTGGAGCCCGGCAGCGGCGAGGTCGCGGGGGTCGAAGCCGCGCGCGTGCCGGTGCAGGACCTCGATCTCGGCGTCGCGGTTGGGCAGGTCGATCCGCACCTTCATCAAGAACCGGTCGAGCTGGGCCTCCGGCAGTGGGTAGGTGCCCTCGTACTCGACCGGGTTCTGGGTGGCGGCCACCACGAACGGGGTCGGTAGCGGCCGCGGCTTGCCGTCCACGGTGACCTGCCGCTCCTCCATCGCCTCCAGCAGAGCGGCCTGGGTCTTCGGCGGGGTCCGGTTGATCTCGTCGGCCAGCAACAGGTTGGTGAACACCGGGCCCTCCCGGAACGTGAACTCGGTGCTGCGGGCGTCGTACACCAGCGACCCGGTGATGTCGCCGGGCATCAGGTCCGGGGTGAACTGGACCCGGGTGGTGGTCAGCCGCAACGCCTGGGCGAAGCTCCGGACGAGCAGGGTCTTCGCCGTCCCGGGCACCCCCTCGAGCAGGACGTGACCTCGGCACAGGAGCGCGATGATCAACGACGTGACCGCCGACTCCTGTCCGACGACGGCTTTGCCCACCTCGTAACGGAGCGCCCCGAGGGCGTGCTGCGCGGGGCTGGGCGACGGAGCCTGTGGACTGAAGGACGGACTGGTCATGAGCGGAGCCTCTCGGGAGTGAGGAGCGGTTGCGGGCGACGCGCGGGGGTGGGTGGCATCAGTCGTCGTCGCCCGCGATCGTGACGAACGAGTGAGACGGGGCGTAGCTCATGACCCGGAGCGCGGAGCGCGACAGATGTCAGCGTCATGAGCGGAGCCTCTCGGGAGTGAGGAGCGGTTGCGGGCGACGCGCGGGGGTGGGTGGCATCAGTCGTCGTCGCCCGCGATCGTGACGAACGAGTGAGACGGGGCGTAGCTCCTCATGATCCGGAGCGCGACACTGCGACACAGCTCATCTCCTGGCATCCTGCTCGAGTTGATCAAGGGCCCGGGCGAGGTCGGTCAGCTCGTCGTCGGTCGCCGGTGCCGAACCGTACAGCACCGCCCACACGCGGCCGACCGGTTGGCGGGTCTGCTCCGCCAGGGTCGCGGCCAGCGCGTCGGGATCGTGGCGGTGGCCGAAGCGGCGACCCAGCCGGTTCCGGGCACCGGCGCGGAGGGCCTCGGCCGCGCGATCCCGAGCACCGATCCGGTGGTACAGCCGGCCGTGCCCCACCACCGTCTCGGAGGAGCGCACCCGGACGGGGAGGGCCTCGACCATGATCGGTCCGAGCCGGCGGCCCTGCCAGATCCCGATCACCACGACGGCGATCGCGAGCTGGACGAGTCCGATCGCCCACCAGGACGGCAACAGGGTCGGTCGCTCCGGTCGATCTGTGGCCGCTCGCTCGGCCATCAACCAGACCACGGTCGGCTGGGAACCGAACACGTTCATCCCGAACGCGGCGTTGCCCTGCTGACCGAGGCCGGCGTTCGACATCCCACCCGCCACCAGGTCGATGGAGCCGGTCACACCGCCGGTCCGCAGCCACGCCGATCCGGTCTCGGTCCCTACCGGGTAGCACGCCGACGCCGGCCGGGCGTTGCTGCGGTAGACCGCCCGCCCGTCCTCCACGACGATCGGACCCGCACGCACCGCAGCCGGTTCGGCGCACGCCGGCGCGAACACGCCGGACTCGGCGGTCGCGGTGCTGGCGGCCGCCCCGAAGGCGCGCAGGCCGAGCAGCGTCGGCCGGAGCAAGATCACCCGCCCCGGTCGACCGGCGAGCAGCCGTCGACCCTCTTCCTCCCGCAGCCGATCGGGATTGGCCACCACCAGCGTGGTCGCGGGGCCGGCCAGCTCGACCGCCCGGTCGACCTCGCCCACCGTCACGATCCGCACGCCCTCCGCCTCCAGCAGCGAGGCCAGAGCCGCGGTACCCGCCGGCTGGGCCGAGCGGGGATCGTCGGCGCGGTTGGAGCTGGCCGCGGAGCTGAACAGTCCCGCCGTGACAGCGACCAACATCAAGACCAACACGGCACCGCCCAGCCACAGCCATCGCCGCGACCATCGCCGGCGCCCACCGGTGACGGCCGGCGGCCCGCTGTCGCTCGGCTGCTGGGTCGTCGGCTGCTTCGTCAGATGCTGGGTCGTCAGTTGTTGGGTCGTCGGTTGCGGCGCTGTCTGCCGGGCACCCAGCACGTCGCTCATCGCACCGCCTCGGACTCGAGGTCCGCCGCGGCCGCCAGATCCGCCGCGTCGGCCGCTGCCGTGACCCGCTGCTCGATGCCGACCATCGCCTCGTAGTCGGCGGCCTGCGCGGGCCGGTCACCGTAGCTCACTGCGGAGAAGAGATCCGCCCCGGCGAACAGGTCGGCCCGGCGGTCGGGCAGCAGCCGATGCGCCGCGATGGCCGCCTCCCAGGCCGTTCGCGCCGGCCGGACGTCGAGCACGGTCCGGATCTCCAGCTCGCGGACCAGGGCCCGGAACCGGTCGCGGACCGCGGCCGGCCAGTCCCCGGCCTCCGCGGCGGCCTCCGCGGTGGCTCGGTAGTCCGCGGCCGGCCGGGTGGGATCCAGCTCGAGCTCCCCGGTCCGGTGTTGCCGCTTGGTCCAGCGGGGGATGCCGACCCGCCAGACGACCACCCCGACGGCCACCAGCAACACCACCACGCCGATCACGAAGCCGGGGGACAGACCGCCGCCGCTGACCCCGCCGACGCCGGACAAGAAGGACGACAGCTGATCGAGGAAGTCCAGCAGCCGGCGGAAGGCGTCCCCCACGAACGGGGGCAGGCCGCCGTACTTCGCCTTGGCGAGCTCGGCGAGCGCGCGTCGTTGCGCCTCGAGCCGCTCGATGTCGACCGGTACCTCGAGCGGGACCAGCCCGAGCCAGGCGCTCGCGGTCACGGTCGGCTCCCCGGTGGTCCCGGGGGCGGCAATGCCGGCGGCGGTGGCACCCACATCCGCGGCGGCGCCGCCGGCTGCGGTACGGGCACGCAGTCGAACCGCAACGCCAGGTCCAGGGCCTCCCGCCGCATCCGCAGGTCCAGGTAGAGCAGCACCTGGACGGCGGCGACGTAGGCGAGCAGCGCCGACATCGCGACCACGACGGCGAAGCTGACGACGCCGATGATCGTCCACGGGCTGGTCAGCACCACGTACACGTCGATGTTGATCGAGGTGGCGAACAACAAGAGCACCAGGTACCCGCCGAATGCCAGCACGGAGATCACGGCGAGGCAGATGGTCGCGGTGCCGAGGTAGACCAACGCCACCCGCGGCAGGTTCTTGAGACCGACCAACCGGATGGAGCGCTCGAAGCTGCTGATCACCGTGGTCGGCTTCAGCGGCTTGCCGATCCACCCCGGTGCCCGCTGCGACTCGACGGCGTACGCGGGGACGGTCAAGGAGATGTAGCCGTACGCTCCGCTCAAGATCAAGAAGCCGATCAGGTTGATCACCAGCAGCAACCCGATCGCGGAGTTCTCGTCGGACCCGACGACGACGGAGAAGCCGATCGCGATGTAGTACAAGATCCCGACCACCGTCTGGATCACCGACGTGGCCACGTACTGCAGGCAGGACAGGCCCAGGATCGGCCAGAACAGCGACCCGGCCGATCGCAGCCGCAGTCGCGTCTCGGCCGGGGCGAAGCCTTCGCCGAGCACGGTCTGCAGACTGACCCGGGACAAGATCGCGGTCATCCAGGACAGGCACTGCACCAGCAGCAACAAGCCGAACAGCCCCATCACGACCACGAGCGCGATCTGGATGCCTTCCACGGTCGTGTTCCCGAGCAGGATCCACAGTCCGATCCCGGCCAGCAGGTAGACCGCTGTGCCGCCGGCGATCACCAGCGGCAGCCCGAGCATCAGCGAGACGTTGCGCCGAACGATCAAGAACGCACCGTCGAGGATCTCCCCGATGGTCAGCGGCCGCAGCGGGATCAGGGCGGTCCGACCGGCCGTGAAGACCTCCGGCCGTCGTCGCGGCCCGGGCAGCCACGACGCGGGAACACGGCGATCCGCCGCGGCACCGCCGGGTCCGCGCCGGTTCCCCTGGACGGCCACCTGCGACAGTGTGCCAAAGGCCCCGGTTCATCGAGGTTCGGGCCGCGTCAGAATCGCCGCCGACGTTGTCCTCCCGCATAAGATGACGGACAGGGTCCATCGTTCGCGACCCGAGCCGAGCGAAGGGATCGAGGGTGTCCGAAGCCTCCAAGAGCGCGCCGGGCCGGGGCAAGGTGTTGGTGGTCGACGACGACGCCGCGCTGGCCGAGATGCTGTCGCTCGTGCTCCGTAACGAGGGCTTCGAACCGATCTGGTGCGGTCACGGGGACAAAGCCCTCGGCGCCTTCCGCGATTCCCGACCCGACCTGGTGCTGCTCGACGTCATGCTGCCGGGACTCAGCGGCGTGGACGTCTGCCGCGAGATCCGGGCCGAGTCCGTCGTCCCGATCGTGATGCTCACCGCGAAGTCCGACACCATCGACGTCGTGGCCGGCCTCGAGGCGGGGGCCGACGACTACGTCGCCAAGCCGTTCAAGGCCAAGGAGCTGGTGGCCCGGATCAAGACCCGGCTGCGTCGCACGCCGGAGGAGAACGACCTCGAGACACTGCGGATCGGCGACCTGACGATCAGCGTCGACGGGCACTCGGTCAAGCGCAACGGCGTACCGATCCAGCTGACCCCGCTCGAGTTCGACCTGCTGCTGGCGCTCGCCCGCCGGCCGTGGCAGGTGTTCAGCCGCGAGGTGCTGCTGGAGCAGGTCTGGGGCTATCGGCACGCCGCCGACACCAGGCTGGTCAACGTGCACGTGCAGCGGCTGCGGTCCAAGATCGAGCGCGATCCCGAGCATCCCGAGATCGTCGTGACCGTGCGCGGGATCGGCTACAAGGCGGGCGAGACCAGCCCGTGAGCACCCGGCTCGCGCCGGTCCTGGTCGAGCTAGGTCGCGATGACGATTCCTGGGTGACCCCGGCAGGATCGACCAGCACCCGCCGGCGCGGCTGGTGGCGTTTCGCCGTCGACTGGTGGTGGCGCTCGCTGCCGCTGCGGGTCATCGCGTCGGTGTTCGGCGCCTCGGTCGCTGGTGCTGGTGCTCGGCGGCTTCCTGCTGATGCAGCAGGCCACGCATCGGGGTGATGGACGGGCAAGAAGCCGAGTCGGTCCGCAGCGAGGCCCGACAGGCACTCGACGCGGCACAGCAGCAGCTCAACTCCGCCGATCTGACCGGCGACCCCAACCCGACAAGACGCTGACCGAGCTGGCGCTGCGGCTTCGCCAACCGAGTCCGGCGGCGTCGACCAGTTCGACGTCATCATGCTCTCCCGCGGCCAGACCATCACCGCCGGCGACGTGGCGGCGACCAGCATGCCCGGCAGCCCTGCGGCCAGCAGGTCGCGGCGAGCAACGACCTGCTGATGACCCCGACCGAGGTCGTCTACCGCGACGGTCGCGACGCCGGTCGCCGGGATGGCCGCCGGCTCCGCGCTGACCCTGCCGGGCACCGGCACGTACGAGATCTACTTCATCTTCCCGCTGACCCAGCAGGTGGACGACGCTCAACGTCCTGCGCACCGCCGTGGTCACCACCGGGGCCATCCTGGTCATCCTGCTGACCTTCATCGCCGCCCTGGTGGCCCGCCAGGTCGTGACCCCGGTCCGGGCGGCCCGGCGCGCCGCGGAGAGCCTCGCCTCGGGAAACCTGGACGACCGGATGAAGGTGCGGGGGCAGGACGACCTCGCCCGGCTGGCGACCTCGATGAACTACATGGCCTCCGAGCTGCAGAAGCAGATCAGCCAGCTCGAGGACCTGTCCGCGGTCCAGCAGCGCTTCGTGTCCGACGTGTCCCACGAGCTGCGGACGCCGCTGACCACGGTGCGGATGGCGGCGGAGGTGCTGTACGAGGCGCGCGAGGACTTCGACCCGTCGCGGCCCGCTCGGCCGAGCTGCTGCAGAACGAGCTCGACCGGTTCGAGGCCCTGCTCACCGACCTGCTGGAGATCTCCCGGTTCGACGCCGGTGCGGCCGTGCTGTCGCTCAGTGAGGTCGACCTGGTGGTGCTGGTCGAGCGGGTGGTGGAGGCGCACGCCGCGCTTCGCCCGGTCCTCGGGGACCGAGATCCGGGTGCACGCGACCGAGCCCTGTGTCGCCGAGGTCGACGCGCGCCGGATCGAGCGGATCCTGCGCAACCTGCTGGTCAACGCCATCGAGCACGGCGAGGGCAAGCCGATCGACATCTACGTCGAAGGCGACGAGAACGCGGTCGCGGTGGCGGTCCGCGACCACGGCGTCGGGTTCGAGGCCAACCAGGCCAAGCAGGTGTTCCACCGGTTCTGGCGCGCCGACCCGGCCCGGGCCCGGACCATCGGCGGGACCGGCCTCGGCCTGGCCATCGCGATGGAGGACGCCAACCTGCACCACGGCTGGTTGGCGGCGTGGGGACGGCCGGGGATGGGCGCGCAGTTCCGGCTCACCGTGCCCCGTCGGTCCGGTCAGATCCTCGAGTCGTCGCCGCTGCCGATGGTGCCGCGGGACCTGGTGGCCACCCCGGTGCCCCTCGACCCCGCCGAGCACTCGGTGCCGGTGCCCACGACCGTCGACTCCGACACCGCCGGTGCGGCCCGATGAGCCGGCCGGCAGTGTCCCGGAGTCGGCGACGCCGTTCGCCGGTCGGTTGGGTGGTCGCTGTCCTCGCCACCGTGCTGGTCGTCGCGGGCTGCGTGAACGTGCCCACGTCCGGTCCGATCGAGCGGATCGCGGGTCAGCCGCCGCAGTGCACGAACTGCGTCAACGTCGACGTCGGCCCGCCGGCGATCGGGGACACCCCCAGAGAGATCGTCGAAGGTTTCCTGCGGGCCAACTGGACGTTCCAACCCGCCTACGCCGTCGCGCGGGAGTTCTTGACCGACGAAGCGGCGGAGAAGTGGAGCCCGGAGGCGGGCGCCCAGATCTACGACGGAGATCCGCAGGCCACCGGCAACCGGGTGGTGCTGTCCGGCCAGCTGGTGGGCAAGCTCGGCCGAGACCGGAGCTACAGTCCGCGGAACCAGCCGCTGACGGTGGACTTCGGGCTGATCGAGGAACGGCCCGGCGAGTGGCGGATCGACACCCCGCCGCAGGGCCTGCTGCGTGGTGGACTTCGCGTTCGGGCAGTACTACCAGCCGTACAACCTCTACTACGTCGGCAACGGTCGCAGTCTGGTGCCGGACCCGATCTACCTGCCGAACCTGCGCAACCAGGCCGGTCTGGCGTCGGCGTTGGTGCGGGCCCTGATCAGTGGGCCGTCCGGGTGGCTCAAGCCGGCGGTCGGGAACGCCCTGCCGGCCGGGGCGGCGTTGAGCGGCGACGCCGTGATCATCTCCGACGGCATCGCGGAGGTGCCGTTGAACGACGTCGTGTTGTCGTTGAACGAGGCGCAGCGGAGCCTGATGGCCGCCCAGGTGGCCTACACCCTCGGTCAGTCCGCGGTGGGCATCGCCGGCGTGCGGTTCACCGTGAACGGCCAGCCGTATCAGATCCCGGGCGGCGACCCGGACACGTACGCCGTCAGCCGCGACGGCAACTTCTCCGACCTGAATCCGGTGCCGCCGATCGCCGCCGACCAGGTCTACGCGATGCGTACCCGCGGGGTCGAGCTGGTCAACTCAGCCGCCGACGTGCCCGATGCCAAGCCGATGCCGGGCCGGTTCGGCGAGGGCTCGATCAAGGTCGAGAGCCTGGCCGTGTCACCGAGCGGCACCGACCTGGTGGCGGTGTCCGACAACGGCTCGGTGCTGCAGACCGGGTCGACCAACGGCGGAACGGTGACGCGGTTGATGTCCGGTGTCAAAGGGCTGCTGCGGCCGCAGTACAGCCGGTTCGCCGAGATCTGGGCCGTGGGAGACCGCAACGGCCGGCAACGGATCTGGGTGACGGCCGGGGGGAAGACCACCGAGGTCGCCCCGGTGCTGCCCGGCGGAGCGCGGATCGTGGCTTTCCGGCTCAGCCCCGACGGGTCCCGACTCGGTGCGGTGCTCCGGATCGGCGGCCGGACCGAGTTCGGTCTGCTCCGGATCGTCCGGTCGGGGAAGATCACCGTCGACGGCTGGCTGCCGCTGCGGCTGGACCGTGACGCGACCGGGGACCTGACCCGGTTCGCCGATCTGGGTTGGACCGATGCGACCAACGTGATCCTGCTCGGCGGACCCCGGGGTACGGCGCCGCTCGCGCCGTACCGGGTCAGCCAGGACGCCTACACCGCCACCGAGGAGGGCGAGGCGAACAGCTGGGACGCAGTCGCCGTCACCGTCTCGCTGCAGAACCAGTCCGTCATCGTCATGGGCCGCAACGGGATGACCTGGCGGGACGGTGGGACCCAGTGGGTCGAGTACCTCGATCGCGTCCGGGCCATCGCCTTCCCCGGCTGACCCGGCCCGGCTGACCCGACCCGGGGCCCCTACTACTGGACTTCGCGCCAGATGCCGGTGTTCGCGCCCGTTGTGGCAGGCGCGAACACGGCGATCTGGCGCGAAGTCGGGGTTCTCCACAGTCGACGCACGCGATCATCGACGGGCACCGGTCGACGACCGACAATGGCGAGTCATGGCCTTCGAGGCGCAGCCCGTCGGTCGGGCGATCCGGTTGCTCGCGGCAGCAGGCGACCTGCTGCTGGGCGCGTGCTGTCCGGGTTGCGGTCGCCCGTGGTGGGGAGTCTGTCCGGACTGCCGCGTGCTGCTCGACGCCCGCCACCCCCGACCGACCCGGCCCGATCCGGCACCACCGGGTTTCCCGGCCACGATGACCACGGGGCCCTATGACGAGGTGGTCCGGGGACTGATCGCGGCCCACAAGGAGGAACAGGCCCTGCACCTCACCCGGACCCTCGCCGGCCTGCTGGCGCGCAGCGTCGCCGACCTGGTCCGGGAGGCCGGCCTCGACCCGGACGACGCGGTCGCCCTGGTGCCGGTCCCGTCGTCGGCCGCTGCGGTCCGCCGCCGCGGCTTCGACGCCACGGCCGCCCTGGCCCGCGGTGCGGCTCGGGAGCTGCGTCGTCGCCGGCCGATGCGGGTCGCCGACCTGCTCGCGCAGCGATCCGGCCGGCGTGACCAGGCGGACCTGGACGCCGCGGGACGGATGGCCAACCTCCGCGGCGGCTTACGGCTCCGGCATCGGCCGCCGTGGGCCGATCGGGGGTCGCAGGCCCACCTCGTGATCGTCGACGACCTGGTCACCACCGGTGCGTCGCTCACCGAGGCCGCGCGGGTGCTGCGGTCCGCCGGACTTCCCGTGCTCGGTGCCGCCACGGTGGCGGCCACGCGGCGACGGGTCCGGCGCGCGGGCTGAGAACTGGGTGAGGATCGCGGGGCGCCGTGGCAATCGGAGAACCGGAGGACTAGCGTCTGTCTATGGCGCCCCCGCCGAACGGTCCGGCCAGTTTGATGGCTAGGCCTCGGTCGGGCGCCGTTGTCGTTCTAGCCCGTGTTCCCTAGCACCTGGAGGGCAAAGATGGATGTTGTCGTCAAAGCCCGGCACTGCACCGTGTCGGACCAGTTCCGTTCCTACGTCGACGAGAAGATCACCCGGTTGGAGAAGCTGGACGACCGCGCGATCCGGGTCGAGGTCGAGGTGTCGGCCGAACGGAACAAGCGACAACACGATCAGGCCAGCCGGGTGGAGATCACCCTGCGCACCAAGGGTCCCGTGGTGCGTGCCGAGGCCGCGGCGGAGGACAAGGCGGCCGCCTTCGACCTCGCCCTGGACAAGCTGATGGCGCAGCTGCGCAAGGCCGCCGACCGCAAGCGGGTCCACCGCGGCAGCCGGACGCCGATGTCGCTGCATGACGCGGCCGCCGAGCTGCCGCCGCTGGAGGTGCCGGTGCCGGAGACCAACGGCTCCACCCGGCGGACCGTGGCCGGGATGGAGGTCGACGGCGACGGGCCGCTGCTGGTGCGGGAGAAGACCCACTCCGCGACGCCGATGACGCTGGACCAGGCGCTGCACGAGATGGAGCTCGTCGGGCACGACTTCTACCTGTTCCTCGACTCCGAGCACGGCAGTGCACCGAGCGTGGTCTACCGGCGCCGGGCGTACGACTACGGCGTGATCCGGTTGGATTCGGCGGCCGTCGCGGTCTAGTCCGACGCTCGCCCCGGAGGGGCGGAAGGACCGCCGGGCCGACGGCGGAGTGTCAGTCGCGCCAACTAGCGTGACGACATGTCGATCGCTGCGACCATCCGCCGTCCGCGGACGAGCATCACCCGGGCGCAGGCGCGTCGGGTCGCGCTGGCGGCGCAGGGCTTCGGTCGGCCTCGACCGGATCGTGCGCCGGGCATGCGCGACCTGCAGGGGATGATCACCCGGCTGGGCCAGTTCCAGATCGACTCGATCAACGTGGTCACCCGGGCGCACTTCATGCCGCTGTTCTCCCGGCTGGGCCCCTACGACGTCGGGCTGCTGGAGCGGGCCGCCCACCGGGCTCCGCGCCGGCTGTTCGAGTACTGGGGGCACGCGGCCAGCCTGATCGACGTCCAGCTGCAGCCGCCGCTCCGGTTCCGGATGGATGCGGGTGCCGCGACATCTGGGGCGGCGTGGAGCGGGTCGCCCGCGACAACCCGGATCTGGTCCAGGCGGTTCGTGACGAGGTCGCGGCCCGGGGACCGATCAGCGCCCGCCAGCTCGAGGTCGAGGAGGTGCGCGACCGGAGCAACTGGGGCTGGAACTGGTCGAGGGTCAAGACCGTGCTGGAGTGGCTGTTCTTCCTGGGCGAGGTCACCTCGGCGTACCGGAACTCCCAGTTCGAGCGGGTCTACGACCTGCCGGAGCGGGTGCTGCCCCGATCCGTGCTGGATCAACCGACCCCCGACCCGGCCGAATCCGTCCGCGAACTGGTCCGGCGCGCCGCGGCCGGCCCTCGGGGTGGCCAGCGAGTTCTGTCTCCGCGACTACTTCCGGACCCGGCCGGAGGCCACCCGGGCCGCCATCGCCGACCTGGTCGAGGCCGGGGAGCTGATGCCGGTGACGATCGAGGGGTGGGAGGCGAAACCCACCTACCTGTGGCACGAGGCCCGGCTGCCGCGGGCGGATCGCAGGCGCGGGCGCTGCTCAGTCCGTTCGACTCGATGATCTTCGAGCGGGCCCGGCTGGAGAAGCTGTTCGGCTTCAACTACCGGATCGAGATCTACGTCCCCGAGCCCAGGCGGGTGTACGGCTACTACGTCTACCCGTTCCTGCTGGGCGACCGGTTCGTGGCCCGGGTCGACCTCAAGGCCGACCGGGCGGGCGTGCTCCGGGTCAACTCGGCCTGGCTGGAACAGCCCCGGGCGTCGACGCGGCGGAGGTGGCGGTGGAGCTGGCGGTGGAGCTCGCCCAGCTGGCCGGTTGGCTCGGGCTGTCGGCCGTCGAGGTCTCCCCGCGGGGTGATCTCGCCCCGACGTTGCGGGCGGCCGGCTGAGCCGGGGAGCGCGGCCGTCTCGTACGCATGACCAGAGTTGGTCCCTGGCCTACGATGGGGCCAGCGCGCCCGGCGTCGTCGTGGCGTGCCCAGACGTTCGCGTACCGGCGGATGACGACTAGGTGAGGGAGCCAGATCTCGTGGCTTTGATGGACAGGCTGCTGCGGTTCGGCGAGGGCAAGATCCTCAAGCAGCTCAAGGGCATCGCCAACCAGGTCAACTCGATCGAGGAGGACTTCGTCGCGATGAGCGACGACGAGCTCATCGGTCAGACCGCCGACTTCAAGGCGCGCTACGAGAAGGGCGAGACGCTGGAGTCGCTGCTGCCGGAGGCTTTCGCCACGGTGCGCGAGGCCAGCAAGCGGGTGCTGGACAAACGGCACTTCGACGTCCAGATCATGGGCGGCGCGGCGCTGCACCTGGGCAACATCGCCGAGATGAAGACCGGTGAGGGCAAGACGCTGGTCGCGACCCTGCCGTCCTACCTCAACGCGCATCACCGGCAAGCGGCGTCCACGTCATCACGGTCAACGACTACCTGGCCAAGTTCGACTCGGAGTGGATGGGCCGGATCCACCACTTCCTCGGGCTGGAGGTCGGCGCGATCTTGTCCCAGATGGACCCCGCGGAGCGCCGGGTCGCGTACAACGCCGACATCACCTACGGCACCAACAACGAGTTCGGCTTCGACTACCTGCGCGACAACATGGCGCTCAGCCTCGAGGACTGCGTCCAGCGCGAGCACCACTTCGCGATCGTGGACGAGGTCGACTCGATCCTGATCGACGAGGCCCGGACGCCGCTGATCATCTCCGGTCCCGCCGAGGACTCCCACGACTGGTACCCGACCTTCGCCAAGCTGGTCGACCGGCTCAAGCGGGACGAGCACTACGAGGTGGACGAGAAGAAGAAGACCGTCGCGATCCTGGAGAACGGGATCGACGTGGTCGAGGACCGGCTGGGCATCGACAACCTGTACGAGTCGGCCAACACGCCGCTGATCTCCTACCTGAACAACGCGATCAAGGCCAAGGAGCTGTTCAAGCTCGACCGCGACTACGTGAACCTCGACGGCGAGATCCTGATCGTCGACGAGCACACCGGTCGCACCCTGATCGGTCGCCGCTACAACGAGGGTCTGCACCAGGCCATCGAGGCCAAGGAGCGGGTGCAGATCCGCGAGGAGTACCAGACCCTCGCCACCATCACGCTGCAGAACTACTTCCGGATGTACGAGCAAGTTGTCCGGCATGACCGGCACGGCGATGACCGAGGCCAGCGAGTTCCAGAAGATCTACGGCCTCGGCGTGGTGCCGATCCCGACCAACCAGGACATGATCCGGGCCGACCAGCGGGACCTGATCTACCGCACCGAGGAGGCCAAGTTCGCCGCCATCGTCGACGACGTCGCCGAGCGGCACGAGAAGGGTCAGCCGGTGCTGATCGGCACCGCCTCGGTGGCCAAGAGCGAGATCCTGTCCAAGATGCTCAAGAAGGCCGGCGTCAAGCACGAGGTGCTGAACGCCAAGCAGCACGAGCGGGAGGCGGCGATCATCGCCATGGCCGGCGCCAAGGGCGCGGTCACCGTGGCCACCAACATGGCCGGTCGTGGCACCGACATCATCCTCGGCGGCAACCCCGAGTTCCTCGCCGACAAGAAGCTGCACGACCAGGGCATCGACCCGCTGGAGCAGTCCGAGGAGTACGAGAAGCTCTATCCGGAGATGCTCGCGGAGTTCGAGGAGATGACCAAGGCCGAGCACGAGGAGGTCGTCGAGCTGGGCGGTCTCTACGTGGTCGGCTCCGAGCGGCACGAGTCCCGCCGGATCGACAACCAGCTCCGCGGCCGCTCCGGACGGCAGGGCGACCCGGGCGAGAGCCGGTTCTACCTGTCCCTGGGTGACGACCTGATGCGGCTGTTCAAGTCCGACATCGTGGAGTGGGTGCTGCAGGCGCTCAAGGTGCCCGACGACCAGCCGATCGAGAACAAGCGGGTGTCGGCCTCCATCGCGAGCGCCCAGACCCAGGTCGAGGCGCAGAACTTCGAGATCCGCAAGAACATCCTCAAGTACGACGACGTGATGAACCGGCAGCGCCATGCCATCTACGGCGACCGCCGCAAGGTGCTCGAGGGCGCCGACGTCGAGCAGCAGCTGCGGACGACGGTCGACACCGTCGTCCGGCAGTACGTGACCGGGGCCACCGAGGGCTTCGCCGAGGACTGGGATCTCGAGCAGCTCTGGACCACCATGAACACCCTGTACCCGGTCGGCTTGAACCGTGCCGAGTACGAGGAGCGCGAGGACCTCGATCGCGAGGAGCTGGCCGAGGCGTTCGTGGCCGACGCGGAGGCCGCCTACGACAAGCGCGAGCAGGCCCTCGGCGCCGAGGTGATGCGGGAGCTCGAGCGGCGGGTGCTGCTCACCGTGCTGGACCGCAAGTGGCGCGAGCACCTCTACGAGATGGACTACCTGCGCGAGGGCATCGGCCTGCGGGCGATGGCTCAGCGCGATCCGCTGGTCGAGTACCAGCGCGAGGGTGGCGCCATGTTCAACGCCATGATGGACGCGTTCATGGAGGAGGTCGTCGGCTTCGTCTTCCATCTGGAGGTCGAGGTGGAGCAGGCCCCGAGCGTCGGCGTGGTGACCGACGGCGCCGGGCAGCCGCTGACTCTGGGAGCGAACGGCCGCAGCGGAGGCGGCGATGCCCCGAGCAACGGCGCGGTCGACGGCGGACGACGCAACGGACGTCGGGCATCACGGCTGATCGAGTCCGGTCCCGACCCCGACGGGCCGGGCGTGGACCGGCATCTCGCCTCCGACCCGCGGGTGCACGACGACGACGCCGGGCTCGAGCCCGACGACGCCGAGCTCGACGACCAGCTCGAGCCCGAGCCCGACACCGCGTTCCACCGGCCGCAGCTGAGGGCCAAGGGGCTGAGCGGCGGTGGGCCGCGGACGATGGCGTACTCGGCACCCGGCGAGGACGGCGCAGCCACCACGACCCGGACCGAGGCCGATGACGAGTTCGCCGGGGTCGGGCGGAACGCGCCCTGCCCGTGCGGCTCCGGGAAGAAGTTCAAGCTGTGTCACGGGCGGGCCGGAGCGCGCTGACCCGAGGAACGGCGCGGCTCGGCCCGGGCACCGGTAGCCGGACCAGCTCGGTGCAGAGCCAGCGCCGACCCGTCGCCTCGAGCCGGGCGCCGAGCACCATCGGGTCCGGTCCCACCCGGAGGTGGATGGTGGTCTCCACCGAGGTCGGCGTGAGGCATTGGGTACGCACCGACGCGACCGCCACCGCGGGGCCTGACGGTCCCGATCCGACCGGTCGGGGACGTCCGCGATGCGGCTGCCGGACGGCGCACCGCAGGTCGGCGAGCAGCGGCGCGGTCAGCCAGCTCTCGAGCTGACCCACCGGCCGGGCGCCGACGATCGCCTGCCCGATGGCCAAGCCGAGCACGGCGCTCCAGCCGGCCGGTTCGGGCAGGCCGGCGGCCGGACGCGGTGATCCCCGACCGGTGCCGGCGTGCACCCGGACCCCGCGTGGACGCGGTGGGTTGCCGGCCTGGTCGAGGACGTCTGCAGCGAACTCGAGCAGCGACGGTTGCGCGGCGGCCACCTCCCCCTGGTGGGCCCCGTCGGGGCCGGCCCCGTCGGTCGGTACCCAGCGGCGGGCCGGTGGTCGGCTGTCGACGACCGGCCGCAGGATCACCGGCTCGGCACCGGGGTTCGGGGACATGGACCAACTCTGCGGCCGCCGGGCGGATCCGGGTAAGGGCGCCGGCCGGATCTGTGGACGGCGACCCGGATCAGACCGTCAGGTTCGACTGGATGTTGTAGTGGGCGGAGCGGTAGATGTGGCGACCGAACTCCACGAACTGCCCGGTGTCGTCGTACGCGATCCGGTCCACCGTCAGGCAGGCTGCGGGCGGATCGTCGTCCAGCCAGCCCGCCTCTTCCTCGGTCAGCAACCGGGCCGAGATCCGCTGGTGAGCGATCTTCAGGTTCACCCCGAGAGCGCGCAGGCACCCGTACAGACCCTTGTGCCGCAGCTCCGCCTCGCTGAGATCGAACCGGGCCGGCAGGTAGTTCGTCAGCACGGCGAGCGGTACGTCGTCGGCCAGTCGCAGCCGCTTGACCTTGATGAAGTCCGAGCGGGTGACCTCGGCGAAGTCGAGCGCGTCGGCGACGTCGGCGTCCAAGGGTCCGACGCTGTAGGAGAGCACCCGGGTGCTGGGCGTCCGGCCGGCCTGGATCAGGTCGTCGTTCAAGCTGGTGAGCCGTTCGTCCCGGCTGAACTGGGACCGGACGACCTGGGTCCCCACGCCGCGCTTGCGGACCAGCAGGCCCTTCTTGACCAGCTCCTGGATCGCCTGCCGGGCGGTCGGTCGAGACAGCCCGAGCCGGGTGGTGAGGGCCAGCTCGTTCTCCAGCCGGTCACCGGGGGCCAGGTCTCCGTTGCGGATCGCGTGCTCGATGGCTTGGGCGAGCTGGTAGTACAGCGGCACGGGCGAGTTCCGGTCGACGCTGAAGTCGAGCTCCCGGGTACCGGCCGACTCACTCATGAGGTCATGGTAGATCCGACTGGCACCACTATGTTCGGACAACCGACCTACGGCGGCGGCAGGCTCAAGGGGAGAACAGCAGCAGCAGCCCGCAGCAGGTGTAGCCGACCATCACGACGAGCATCGGCCACTGCCCGGCGAAGGCGTGATCGGGTCGCAGCAACGCGACCGACTTCTCGTGCGCGATCACGATGCCGAGCACGTGTCCGGTCACGATGGCCAGCACCTGCACCACCGCGATCGCGGTCGGGTACGCGAAGAGGCGGTCGTCGACCGCCCACTCCGCCGTACCGAAGACGTTCCAACCGAGCCCGAGGGGATCGGACATGCCGCGCAGCGTGCGCTGGCCCTCCGCGACGAGCAGCGTGAGGTAGTGCGCCACGGCGTAGCCGATGAGGATCGGCACCAGCGAGCCGGCCATGACGCGGGGGAGATCACGCCGCTCGACTCCCCGGCCAGGATCGGTGTAGCGACCCATCCAGACCGCCGCCGCGCAGAAGGTCACGAACACGATCGCGACCATCACCGACAACCCACCCGTCTGCCAGACGAGCGGACTGACGTCGGAGTCCTGCACCGTCGAGATCCACCAGCTGGTGTTGGCGAAGCTGTCGAACGCCGTGCTGCCCAGCAGGACCGCGACCACCGCGGCGACGCCGGGCGGCGGTGACCAGGAGGCCAGACCCGCCAGCGGGTTCACCAGCCGGAGCTGACCGCTCACCCGTCGCCACGGGTGACAGCTGGGCCACCGTCGAGGCGTAGGTCTCGAACGGGTCCGCCGCACCGATCCAGCGGCGGCCGAAGACCACCGCGCCCAGCACCAGGATCACCAGCCAGGCGAGCATCCAGAGCCGGAGCACGACGAGGGTGGTCCGGTCCGGTTGGACCAGCTCGAGCCAGGCGAAGGCGAGCAGGCCGACCGCCGCCGGCCACACCCCGATCCGGTCCGGCAGCCGCACCAGACCCGCGTCCGGATCGACCCCGGCGATCCGGGTCAGCCCGCCGGAGATGGTCCGGATCGGGTTCGTCGCCCGCCAGATCTGGCCGAACAGCAACGACAGCGGCACCAGACCGACCCAGATCCAGACGAACACGAAACCGAAGACCGGGTTGGTCAGTCGATCCTGACCGGCGAGGGCGGCGAGGCCGACCCAGGCGTAGAGGGCCAGCACGAGCAGGGCGGCGACGAGGCGGACGACGCGGTGGTCGATGATCCGTTGCAGTCCCGGTACGGCGCGGCCGCCCACCTCACCGAAACGGGGCGAACGCCAGGCGAAGAGCAGCACCACGAACGAGATCACCAGCGCCACCGCCGCACCGACCACCACGAACGAGAACGGCAGTGGTAGGTCGTGCCGCGAAGCGATCCCGTGCATCGGCACCAGACCGAAGGTGCTGCTCATCGACGAAGGTCAGCGCACGTTCAAGATGACGATGGTCTTCTCGAGGTGGTGGGACTCGACCTCGAAGCTGCCGGGACTGCTCAGCTGGAAGCGGCCGGTGGCGGTCTGGCCGGCCTTGACCTCGAGGCTGTAGCCGTCCTCGTCGCCGACGTGGGCGTGGATCTCGTCGTCGATGTCGCTGCGGACCGTCAGCACCACGGTCGCGCCCACCGGCACGTCGACCTTCTTGCCGTTCGGGTCGACCTTGTCGCCGGTGATCGTGATGTCGATCCGGACCTGGTCCTTCACCGGCTCCTGGGTGCTCGGCGAGGTGATCGGCAGGCTCGGCGTCGCGGTCGGCATGGTGCTGGCGGACGCGCTGGGCGCACTGGGCGACGCACTGGGGGCACTGGCACTGGCCGAGGCACTGGGCGAAGCCGACGGCGGAGCCGCCGGGCCGCCGCAGCCGGTCAGCGTCGCCGTCAACACGGCGGCCAGCGCCGCGGCCCCGGTCGCCACCGACGTGGCCGTCCTGCCTCGCCGTCGCGTTCTCGTCGTCACCCTGTGCACCTTCCGTCGGCATCGGCCCGCGCGATCCGCGGGCCGCACGATCACCCGGTGGATCGCCCCGTGATGGTACGAACCGGGAGCCCTCGTCGTTCCCGCCCGGGACCGAGCTCCCGGTCTGCTCGCGGTAGTACGGTAGACGGGCCGCCGCCTCGGGATGTGCCCGGAGGCAGCCCCGGTGGCGGCAGCCGATTCGGGAGGATGCGATGCCACAGCGACTGACGCCGCTGGAGGTGTCGATGCTGGTCCTGGACACCGCTCACACCCCAGCCCACATGGGCACCGTCGACATCTTCGACGCCGGTCCTCGACGGGTGGGACTACGAGCGGCTGCTCGGGCTGATCCGGGAGCGGATCAGCGTATGTGCCCCGGTACCGGCAGCGGGTCCGTGGTGTCCCGGCCCGACTGGCCGGTCCGGTCTGGGTGGACGACGAGAACTTCGACCTCACCTACCACGTGCGGCGCTCGGCCCTGCCTCGTCCGGGCACCATGGAGCAGCTGCGCGAGTTCGTCGGTCGGGTGATCAGTCGCCGGCTCGACCGTTCGCGACCGCTCTGGGAGATGTACGTGGTCGAGGGCCTCGAACCCGACCGGTTCGCGTTGGTCACCAAGTCCCATCTGAGTCTGGTCGACGGCATCGACACGGTGGAGATCGGCCAGGTGCTGTTCGACAACGACCCCGGCGTCGAGATCGGGACGTCGGCGGCGACCGAGACCTGGCACCCGGCACCGGAACCGACCGAGATCGAGCTCGTCGTCGGCGCGCTCTGGGAGAGCGCGCAGGACCCGGTCCAGGCCGTGCAGAACGTGCGCGGTGTGCTGACCGGGGCGCTCGGGGTGGCGGTCGCGGTGGGCGAGGTCGTCGGCGGCGTCGGCGGCGCCGTCGGTGAGCTGGCGGGGGACGCGCTGCGCGGCGGACGGCCGCGGGCGAAGACGCCGGTGAGCGGGCCCGTGTCGGAGCAGCGTCGGGTCGAGACCTTGACCATCCCGCTGAGCGACCTCAAGGCCATCCGCGACGAACACCACCACACCATCAACGACGTCATCCTCGCCGTGCTCACCGGGGCGTTGCGCGCCTGGTTGCTGACCCGCGGTGAGTCGGTCAGCCCGAGCAGCGCGCTGATCGCCCTGGTGCCGATGAGCGTGACCGAGGACGACGGCGTGCCGACCTCGCTCGGCAGTCAGGTGGCGCCGCACCTGCAGGCGTTGCCGATCGGCGAGCCGAATGCGCTGATGAGGCTGCACCAGGTCGCGTACGGAACGCAGGCCCACAAGGACACGGGCCGCTCGGTCGACGCCCGAACACTCTCCGACATCGCCGGCTTCGCGCCCACCACGCTGCACGCCCTCGGCATGCGGGTGTCGAGTGAGGTGATGCGCAGACAGCACGACATCGTGATCACGAACGTGCCCGGTCCGCAGACCCCGGTGTACGCCGGCGGGGAACGGTTGGTCGCGAGCTACCCGGTGCTGCCGTTGGAGCCGGGCCACCTGCTGGCGATCGGGGTGACCTCGTACTCCGGCGAGGTTTTCGTCGGGCTGACCGGTGACCGGGACGCCCTGAGCGACCTCGACGTGCTGGCCAACTGCGTCCGCGACGCCGTGGACGAGCTGCGCGACACGATGCTGCGCGCCGGCGGTTTCCGCCAGCCCACCCGCAAGGCGTCCGCCGCCGCGAAGCGGGCCGCCGCGAAGAAGGCGGCCGCCCGGCAGGATGCGGTCCGACGCGCCGCCGGTCAGCGCCGGGCTGCCGTCCGGAGCCTGGCCAATCGGGCCGTTGAGCTCAGAGCGGCAGCCCAGCAGGCCGCGCTGAACTCGGTCAACTCCGTGAACGCGGCCACCACGAAGGCCGCGGCCGGATCCGCTGACGCGTCGCCGACCGAGCAGGTGCCGGCGAAGAAGACGGCCGCGACGAAGGCACCCGCGAAGAAGACTGCGACGAAGGCGCCCGCGAAGAAGGCGGCCCCGAAGAAGACTGCGACGAAGGCGCCGGCCACAAAAGCGGCCACCACGAAGAGCGGCCGCGCCGAAGACGCCCGCCAAGGCGGCCGCGAGGAAGGCGCCGACGAATCCGGTGCCGCCAGCAGAACCGCCCGCATGAGTCGACTCGTCTACCTGCCGGCGAGTCCCGCCCTCGCGGCCCGGCTCCGGGCCGGCGAAGCCGCCGGCCCCTGGGCCGGACACACCGCCAGCCCCGGTCTTCGAGCCGACCTCGCCGGGTGGGGCACCGAACCGGACGACGACGAGCTGCAGTACGCCGCCTTGAACGCTGCGGCGATCGCGCAGCTCGTCGATCCGCGAGCGACCGATCCGCGGTTGGTGCTGGCCGCCGAGGTGGCCGATGCCGATCTGGTCGATCTCGATCGGGCCGAACCGGGCGCGGTGACCATCGGCGACCTCGCCTGGCAGCAGGTGACGGCCCTGTTCGCCGACGCCCCGGAGGCCACAGCCGCGGTCGCAACGGCGCGTCGGGCCGTCCGGGACACGTCGGTGGCGGCGGCGCTGGCCGCCCCGGAGGTGGTGGAGCTGCTCGAGCAGCACGATCTGCTCTGGTATGCCCCGGAGGAGCTCGACGGGCTCTGACCACCTCTGGTCAGGCGGCTGTCGCCGGCTTCGGGCAGACTAGGCGCATGCCTCGCTCAATCTGGAAGGGCGCCATCTCCTTCGGCCTGGTGACCATTCCGGTCAAGTTGTTCTCGGCCACCGAGGAGAAGGACATCAGTTTCCGTCAGGTCCATCCCGAGGACGGCGGCCGGATCAAGTACAAGCGGGTCTGCGAGAAGTGCGGCAAGGAGATCCCGTACGCGGAGATCGCCAAGGGGTACGAGATGCCCGACGGCCGGATGGTGATCTTGGAGGCCGAGGACTTCGAGCAGCTGCCGCTGGCCACCACCAAGGCGGTCGAGGTCGTCCAGTTCGTGGCGGAGGACGACGTCGACCCGACGTACTTCGCCAAGACGTACTTCCTGCAGGCCGACGGGCCGGGCGTGAAGCCGTACGTGCTGCTGCGCGACGCCTTGATCAAGAGCGGCCAGTCGGCGGTGGTGAAGGTCGCGCTGCGGTCCCGGGAGGCACTGGCGCTGATCCGGCCGGTCGACGGGGTGCTGCGGATGCACACCATGCTCTGGCCGGACGAGCTGCGCGACGGATCGTTCGCCGCGCCGCCGGAGGAGGTCAAGGTCTCCGACGCCGAGGTCACCATGGCGCAGTCGTTCATCGAGGCGTTGTCGGGGGACTTCAAGCCCGAGGAGTTCACCGACTCCTATCGGGAGGCCTTGGAGGCGCTGGTCCAGTCGAAGGCGGAGGGGGTCCCGCTCGCCGCGGAGCCCGAAGCACCCCAGGAGGCCGAGGTCGTCGACCTGGTCGCGGCGCTGCGCGCGTCCGTCGAGGCGGCCAAGAAGCGCCGCGCCGCGGCCGAGGAGGCCTCGGCCGTCGGCTGACCTCGAGGCCTCACGCCCTGAGCCTGTCGGGGGGCCCATGGACCTCGTGCCCTGAGCCTGTCGAAGGGCCCATGGCGAGTGCCCTGACGGCCCTCGTCGACGGGCTCAGAGCACCGGACCTGCGCCAGCCACTAGCCTCCCAGTGTGGATGCCATCACGTCGGTGCCGAACCCGGTCAACGAACCGGTGAAGACCTATGCCCCGGGCAGCCCGGAGCGAGCGACGATCGAAGCGCGGCTGAAGGAACTGGCGGCGGAACCGATCGAGCTCACCGCCGCGATCGGCAACCGGCGGGAGATGGGCGGCGGCGAACCGTTCTACGTGACGATGCCGTCGGACCACCGGCACCGGCTGGGCCGCGCTGCGGGTGCGTCGACCGGTGATGCGGAGGCGGCGGTCGCAGCGGCGCTGGAAGCTGGGCCCACCTGGGCCGCGATGGACTTCGACGACCGGGCAGCGATCTTCCTCCGGGCCGCCGAGCTGCTGGCGGGGCCGTGGCGGGACACCCTCAACGCCGCGACGATGCTGGGTCAGGGCAAGACCGTCCAGCAGGCGGAGATCGACTCCGCTTGCGAGTTGATCGACTTCTGGCGGTTCAACGTCGCCTTCGCGCGCGACCTGCTGCAGAACCAGCCGATCTCCTCACCCGGGGTCTGGAATCGGACCGACTACCGACCGTTGGACGGTTTCGTCTATGCGATCACCCCGTTCAACTTCACTGCGATCGCGGGGAACCTGCCGACGGCGCCGGCCCTGATGGGCAACACGGTCGTCTGGAAGCCGAGCCCGACCCAGCAGTTCGCCGCGCATTTCACCTACGAGCTGCTGGTCGCTGCCGGTCTGCCTCCCGGCGTGATCAACATGCTGCCCGGGGATGGGATCGCGGTGTCTGACGTCGTGCTGCAGCACCCGCAGCTGGCCGGCATCCACTTCACCGGCTCCACCGCGACCTTCCAGCACCTGTGGCGCGAGGTCGGGAACAACGTCGGTGCGTACCGGACCTACCCGCGGCTCGTCGGAGAGACCGGGGGCAAGGACTTCGTGCTCGCCCACCCGAGTGCCGACCCCGACGTGGTGCGCACCGCACTGATCCGCGGGTCGTTCGAGTACTCCGGGCAGAAGTGCTCGGCCTCGTCCCGGGCGTACGTGCCGCGTCGACTGTGGGAACGGATCCGTGACGACCTGGTCGAGCAGACGGAGGCGTTGGCGGTGGGCGACGTCCGCGACTTCAGCAACTTCACCTCCGCGGTCATCGACCAGCGGGCCTTCACCAAGCACCGGGACGCCATCGCGCGCGCCCAGGACTCGACCGAGACCGAGATCGTCGCCGGCGGGCAGACCGACGACCGCGAGGGCTGGTTCGTCCGGCCGACCGTCATCCGCAGCGACAACCCGCGCAACGAGGTGCTCACCACCGAGTACTTCGGTCCCATCCTCGGCGTCCACGTGTACGACGACGGCGGCTTCGACCAGATCCTGGCGGAGGTCGACGCGGCCACCCCGTACGGGCTGACCGGTGCCGTGCTGGGGGAGGACCGGGCCGCCCTGGCGCAGGCGATGGCGGCGCTGCGGTTCAGTGCCGGCAACTTCTACCTCAACGACAAGCCGACCGGCGCGGTGGTGGGCCAACAGCCGTTCGGCGGGTCCCGGTCCTCCGGCACCAACGACAAAGCCGGCTCCCTGTGGAACCTGATCCGCTGGACCAGCCCCCGCTCGATCAAGGAGACCCTGGTCCCACCGCGCACCCACGGCTACCCCCACCAAGGCTGATCACCTGATTCGTTGAGCTCTACCTGTGGGCCGTGAGCTTGTCGAAGGGCCGTTGGAATTCAGCCACTGGGCCCTTCGACAAGCTCAGGGCACGAACTGGACAGGCTCAGGGCACGAACACGGCGCGAGCTGGTGGCCCCTTCGACAGGCTCAGGGCACGAATGCGCGCACTAACCCAGCCCCAAGGCTGCGAGTGTCGGGTGTCTCGAGCGCGGCTGGTCGCTGACGACGAGGAGTCGACGCGCGCTCGTGCGAACTGCACGGTCGCGCAGAGTCTGTGCGCGTCGACGACCGAGGAGGAAGCGAACAGTCTCGAGCGTTCGAGACGCACGAGCAGCCTCCAAAAGAACAGTCAGTGCGGGTCGATGACCCCGGCGGCGACGGTGCGGTTGGTGGATTCGTCCACCAGGATGAAGGAGCCGGTGGCCCGGTTGCCGGCGTAGTTGTCGACGAAGAACGGCACGGTGGTGCGGAGTCGGACCCGGCCGATCTCGTTCAGCGAGAGCGAGGTGGCGGTCTCGTCGCGGTGCAGGGTGTTCACGTCGATCCGGTAGCGGACGTCGCGCACCATCGCGCGGCCCCAGCGGGTGGTGTGCTTGATGGCGTACTTCTTGCCGGCCTGGAGGACGCCGGTCTCGTCCATCCAGCAGACCTTGGCGTCGATCTCCTGCGTGCTGGTGGGGATGTTGTGCGGTCGGCAGAGCATGTCACCGCGACTGATGTCGATGTCGTCGGCGAGCAGGAGGGTGGCGGAGGTCTGGGGCACGATCTCGGTGGCGGGCCCGTCGGGGGTGTCGATGCCGGTGATCGTGGAGGTGAGACCGGAGGGCAGCGCCATCACCGGGTCGCCGACCCGGATCAGTCCGGACGCGACCTGGCCGGCGTAGCCGCGGTAGTCGCGGCTCTGGCTGGACTGGGGACGGATCACGTACTGGACGGGGAACCGGACGTCGACCAGGTTCCGGTCGCTGGCGACGTGCAGGTTCTCGAGCCGGTTCAGCACCGGGCCGCCGGAGTACCACGGCATGTTGGTCGAGGAGTCCACGACGTTGTCGCCGTGCAGGGCTGAGATGGGGATGAAGCTGAGATCGCTGACGCGCAGTCGGGCGGCGAAGTCGGTGAACTCCTCCCGGATCTGCTCGAAGACCTCCTGCGACCAGTCGACCAGGTCCATCTTGTTGACGCACAGCACCAGGTGCGGCACGCCGAGCAGGGTGGTGAGGAAGGAGTGCCGGCGCGACTGCTCGGTCACGCCCTTACGGGCGTCGACGACGATCAACGCGATGTCGGCCATCGACGCGCCGGTCACCATGTTGCGGGTGTACTGGATGTGGCCCGGGGTGTCGGCGAGGATGAACTTGCGCCGCGGCGTGGAGAAGTAGCGGTACGCGACGTCGATGGTGATGCCCTGTTCGCGTTCGGCGCGGAGGCCGTCGGTCAGCAGGGACAGGTCGGTGTACTCGTCGCCGCGGCGCCTGCTGGTGGCCTCGACGGCCTGCAGCTGGTCGCTGAACAACGCCTTCGAGTCGAACAGCAGCCGGCCGATCAAGGTGGATTTGCCGTCGTCGACCGAGCCGGCGGTCGCGATCCGGGTGAGATCGGAGCGGTCGCGTTCGTGGCGGGCAGCGGCCGGTCGGGTCTCGGGATCGCCTGCGTTGGGGGTGCTCATCAGAAGTAGCCCTCCTTCTTCCGGTCCTCCATGGCCGTGTCGCTCACCCGGTCGTCACCGCGGGTCGCGCCGCGTTCGGTGAGTCGGGTCGATTCGATCTCGGCGATGATGTCGGCCACGGTGGTCGCCGTCGATGCCACGCAGGCGGTCAGGTTGGCGTCGCCGACGGTGCGGTAGCGGACGCGCCGGGTCTCGGCGGCCTCGCCGTCGCGGGCCGGGGTGAACTCGTTCACCGCGTAGAGCATGCCGCCGCGTTCGACCACCTCGCGGTCGGATGCGAAGTACAGGTCCGGCAGCGGGATCTGGCGCAGCTCGATGTAGCGCCAGACGTCGAGCTCGGTCCAGTTGGACAGCGGGAACACCCGCATCTGCTCGCCGGGGAAGATCCGTCCGTTGTACAGGTTCCAGATCTCCGGCCGCTGGTTCTTCGGGTCCCACTGCCCGAAGGCGTCGCGGAAGGAGAAGATCCGCTCCTTGGCGCGCGCCTTCTCCTCGTCGCGCCGGGCACCCCCGAACAGGGCGTCGAAGCCGTTGTCCTCGACGGCCTTCAACAGCACCGGGGTCTGGATCCGGTTGCGGGATCCGTTCGGTTCCTCGGCGACCAGCCCGGACTCGATCGCATCCGGCACCGATGCCACGACCAGCTCCGCGCCGAGCTCGGAGACCCAGTCGTCGCGGAACTTCACGATCTCGGCGAAGTTGAGTCCGGTGTCGACGTGCATCACGGGGAACGGCAACCGGGCCGGGGCGAAAGCCTGTGCGGCCAGGTGCAGCAGCACGGCCGAGTCCTTGCCGCCGGAGAACAGCAGACAGGGACGCTGCATCTCCGCGACCACCTCGCGGATGATGTGCACGCTCTCCGACTCCAACGCCAGCAGGTGGCTCAGCGTGCGTCGTCCCTCGATCACGTCGACCCTCCGGTGCTCATCTCGCGCACTCGTCCGTTCGTCTCGTCCTGACCGTTCCGTACGTCTCGGCACGGCCCCAGCTTCCGGCCCGCCATCGGACTCCGGGAACCGTCGACCCGAGCCAGGGAACGATAGCGAGCTTCGCCGACGTCAGCTGTCTGCTCGTCCGCCATCCGGTCGGGTACGGATCCGGACCCGAGCATCACCGACCATGACCCGCGGCCACGGTGAGGCGCGGACGGGGACGGGGACCGCGAGCCGCTAGCTCCGGGCCAGCCAGTCGTTGCCGACCTTCTGCTGGGTCCGGAAGCCGGCGAGCACGGCGGGCGCGGAGGCCTGCTCCAGCTTCCTTCCCAGCAGGGGGATCGCGACCTTGAGGTCGCCGGTCAGCTCGGCGATGGTGCCGGGGCCACCGGCGACGAGCGACATCTGACCCCGCATGGACACCGGTTGCCCCGGGATGGTGAGCTCCAGCCGGCCCACCCGGGAACCGTCGGACTCCGGGCCGCCCCAGTCGATCTCCTCGACCACGGTCAGCTCGGGTCCGGTGAATCGCGCGGCGGCCTCCGGCGACGGGAGCCGGCGCGAGGTCCTGGTGATGCTGCCGCTGACGGTCGCCTCGTAGTTGATCGCCTGACTGGCCCGGCACACCTCTTCGAGGAAGGTCTGATCGGTCATCATCGCGAAAACGGTCTCGACCGGGGCAGCGAACTCGGCCCGCGTGGAGATGTCCATGGCGGTCATCATGGCACGGCAGTGATCATCGCCGGCGGGGCCCGAGGACGCGTCGCCGACCCGGGCGCGACCGAGTCACCGGACACCGGTCCGCAACCCCGGGCGCTGTGCAACCGGAGGGCTAAGGTCGAACGTGCGGGGCACACCGAGGTGCGCCGTCGAGACCAGATGGGTAGTCACGTGACGACATTCGAGGCCGAACTCGAACACGAGAAGTCGGAGAAGATCGCCGAGGTCGCGGCGCGGGGCGCCACGATCGCCCACGAGCTGGGGCAGGACCCGGACCGGGTGCAGCAGTTCCTGCGGCACTACTTCCGCCACGTCGACGCCGCTGACGTCGACGAGCGCAGCGTCGAGGACATGCTGGGACTCGTCGAGAGTCACTACCGGCTCGCCCTGCAGCGCCCGGCCGCCCGCGCGATCATCGAGATCCGGACCCCGACCGCGGGCCAGGACGGGTGGTCGGCCGGCGGGGCCAGCGTGGTGCAGATCGTCACCGACGACCGGCCCTTCCTCGTCGACTCGGTCACGATGGAGACGCTCCGCCAGGGGTGGAGCATCCGGGAGATCTTCCACCCGCAGTACCTGGTCCGCCGCGACCTCGACGGGACCCTGCAGGAGATCTTGACCGCAGCGGGTGCCAAGCGCGAACGCGACGTCATCCCGCGAGTCGTGGATGTATCTGGAGGTGCTGCCGCCGGTCACCCCGGAGGGTCCGAGCACCGACGAGCTCGCCGCCGAGCTCGAGTCCGGGCTGCGGGAGGTCCTGCGGTTGGCGGAGGAGGCGGTCTCGGACTGGGCCAAGATGCGGACCCGGGCCCACGAGACGATCGGCCTGCTCAACGATCCCAGCCTGACCGGCGGCCGGACCGACGAGGCGGCCCGGGCCCGCGGTCTGCTCGAGTGGCTGATCGACCACCACTTCACCTTCCTCGGTTACCGCGAGTACCAGCTGGTCGACCGGGACGGCAGCGCGAACTACGTGCCGGTGCCGGGCACCGGGTTGGGCATGCTGCGCGCCGACCAGGACTCACCGGGCGCGTTCCAGGCGCTGCCTCAGAAGGACCAGGAGGGTGATCGCGAGGACCTGCTGGTGATCACGAAGGACAACTACAAGTCCCGGATCCACCGGCCGGCCTACCTCGACTACCTGGGCTTCCGGATGTTCGACGCCCAGGGCCGGGTTAGTGGCGAGCGCCGGTTCCTCGGGTTGTTCGCATCCTCGGCGTACTCGGAGGCGGTGGCCCGGATCCCGCTGCTGCGGGACAAGGCGGAGGCGATCCTGCGCCGCTCCGGTTACGCGGAGAGCAGTCACGGCGGCAAGGCGATCATGGACGTGTTGGACACGTTGCCGCGGGACGAGTTGTTCCAGGCCCGGATGGACGACCTGGCCGACACCGTGGAGAAGATCGCCCACCTCAAGGAGCGGCGCCAGGTCCGGCTGTTCCTGCGGCGCGATCCGTACGGGCGGTTCCTCAACTGCCTGGTCTACCTGCCGCGCGACCGGTACACGACGGCGGTCCGGAACCGGATGCAGGACATCTTGATGCGCAAGCTGGGTGGTGCCTCGATCGACTACACGGCGCGGGTCAGCGAGTCGGTCCTGGCCCGACTGCACTTCGTGGTCCGGATGCCCGTGGGCGAGTCGATGGGCGACATCGACGTCCGCGCGCTGGAACGCGAGCTCACCCAGGCCACGCGTTCCTGGAACGACGACTTCGCCGAGATCGTGAACACCGCCGAGAAGCCGGAGTACCTCGCGACCCTGGTCGGGGCGCTGCCCGAGGGCTACAAGGAGGACTACACCGCCAAGCAGGGGATGCTCGATCTCCAGGCGTTGACCGAGCTGGACGGCGAGTCGGACATGTCCATGGCGATGTACCGCCCCGATCGCCCCGACGACGAGGCGGACCTGCGGCTCAAGATCTTCCGTGGTGGGGAACCGCTGTCGCTGTCCAAGATCATGCCGCACCTGTCGCTGCTGGGTGTCGACGTCGTCGACGAGCGCCCGTACGAGCTGCAGCTCGGCAACGGTCGGCGGGCCTTCATCTACGACTTCGGCGTGACCGTCCCCGGCGGCGGTGATGCGGTCGACCGGCACTGGTCGAGCGATGCGCGGCAGCGGTTCATCGACGCCTTCTCCGCCTCGTACCAGGGACTGAGCGAACCCGACGGCTTCAACGCGCTGGTGATGGCGGCCGGCCTGGACTGGCGTCAGGTCACGATCTTGCGGGCCATCGGCCGCTACCTGCGGCAAGGCGGCGCCACCTACTCCCAGACCTACATCGCGCACTCGCTGTCCGCCAACGTCGACCTGGCCCGACAGCTGGTGACGTTGTTCGACACCAAGTTCGACCCGTCCCGGCGCGGCAGCGTGAAGGACCGCAAGGACGAGGTCGAGGAGCTCCGGGATCGGGTCCTGGTCGCCCTGGACGACGTGGCGAGCCTGGATCACGACCGGATCATCCGGTCCTATCTGCGGGTGATGGATGCCATCGTCCGAACCAACGTCTACCAGTCCGGGCGGGGTGCGGCGGCGTTCAAGTTGCTGCCCCGCAAGATCGCCGACCTGCCGGAGCCCCGGCCCGCGTACGAGATCTTCGTCTACTCCCCGCGCGTCGAGGGCGTGCATCTCCGCTTCGGACCGGTCGCCCGTGGCGGTCTGCGCTGGTCGGATCGCGCCGAGGACTTCCGGACCGAGATCCTCGGTCTGGTCAAGGCCCAGATGGTCAAGAACACGGTGATCGTGCCGGTGGGGGCCAAGGGTGGCTTCTACGCCAAGCAGCTGCCCGATCCGGCCGACGACCGCGAGGCGTGGCTCGCCGAGGGAGTGGCCTGCTACCGGTTGTTCATCTCCAGCCTGCTCGACGTGACCGACAACATCGTCGACGGCGAGGTGGTGCCCCCGAAGCACGTGATCCGCTACGACGGCGACGATCCCTATCTCGTCGTCGCCGCCGACAAGGGAACGGCGACCTTCTCCGACATCGCGAACTCGATCTCCGTCGACGCCGGGTTCTGGCTCGGTGACGCCTTCGCCTCCGGCGGCTCGGTGGGCTACGACCACAAGGCGATGGGGATCACGGCCCGCGGTGCCTGGCAGTCGGTGATCAGGCACTTCCGGGAGATGGGGGTCGACTGCCAGTCGGAGGACTTCAGCTGCGTCGGCATCGGTGACATGAGCGGTGACGTGTTCGGCAACGGGATGCTGCTCAGCCGCCACATCAAGCTGGTCGCCGCCTTCGATCACCGCCACGTCTTCATCGATCCGGACCCCGATCCCGAGCGCAGTTGGGAGGAGCGCAAGCGACTCTTCGAGCTGCCCCGGTCCAGCTGGGCGAACTACGACGAGTCGTTGATCTCCGCGGGCGGCGGCATCTTCCCCCGCACCATGAAGTCGATCCCGATCACCGACCAGATGCGTACGGCTCTCGGCATCGCGGCGTCGGTGACCGCGCTGTCACCCGCGGAGCTGATCACGGCCTGCCTCTGCGCGCCGGTGGATCTGCTGTGGAACGGCGGCATCGGCACCTACGTCAAGGCGAGCTCGGAGAGCAACGCCGAGGTCGGCGACAAGGCGAACGACGGGTTGCGGGTCAACGGCGGACAGCTCCGGGCCCGATGTGTCGGCGAGGGAGGCAACCTCGGCCTCACCCAGCGTGGCCGGATCGAGTACGCGGCGGCCGGCGGGCGGATCAACACCGACTTCATCGACAACTCCGCCGGCGTCGACACCTCCGACTACGAGGTCAACATCAAGATCCTGCTCTCCGGCGAGGTCGCGGCCGGCCGGCTGTCGGAGGCGGACCGCGACGAGCTGCTCGCGTCGATGACCGACGAGGTCGCGGAGCTGGTGCTGGCCCACAACTACGACCAGAACCTCGCCCTGGCCAACGGCGTGTTCCAGGCCGCGTCCATGGCGGGTGTGCACGAGGACTGGATGGAGCGGCTCTCCGACCGCAAGCTGCTGGACCGGGAGATCGAGTTCCTGCCCAACACCGAGGAGATGGAGGGGCGGCGCAGCGAACGGCGCGGCCTGACGGCACCGGAGCTCGCGGTGCTGATGGCCTACACCAAGATCGTGCTCGCCAACGAGGTGCTGGGCTCTCCGCTGCCCGACGACCCGTATCTCGCCGACCGGTTGACCGGGTACTTCCCGACCGCGCTCCGAAAGCGGTTCGCCGACGTGATCCCCGAGCACCGGTTGTCCCGCGAGATCATCACCACGGTCGTGGTCAACCGCTTCGTCAACGCATCCGGCATCACCTGCTTCCACCGGCTGTCGAGCGAGACGGGGGCCGGCGCGGGAGACGTGATCCGGGCTCACATCGCCGCTCGGGAGATCTTCGGCGCGCACGACCACGAGGCGCAGATCAGGGCGTTGGACCATCGGGTCGACGCCCAGGTCCAGACCGCGCTCCGGATGGAGGTCCGGACGCTGGTCGAGCGGGCGACCCGGTGGCTGGTGAACAACCGGCGCCGGCCCGTGGACATCACCTCGGCCGTCGAGCAGTACGGCACCGGGGTGCGTGCCGTGCAGCAGATCCTGCCGGAGCTGATGTCGGGCCGGGACCGGGAGAACTACGACAAGCGGATGAAGAGCTACACCGCCGCCGGAGTCCCCGAGGAGCTCGCCAGCGCCACCGCCTCCCTGCCGTCGGCGTACGCCGCCTTGACCATCGTGCAGACCGCGCGGGCCGACGAGCTGGAGATCCGCGACGTCACCGCGGTGCACTTCGCCCTCGGTCATCGCCTGGGGCTGGATCGGCTGCTGGCCCGGATGGTGGAGCTACCGCGCGACGACCGCTGGCAGACCATGGCCCGGGCGGCGCTCCGCGACGACCTGCACACCGCGCACTCCAGACTGGTGGGCGAGGTGATGGCCACCGCCAACCCGGGCAGCTCGGCCAAGGACCAGGTCGCCGCCTGGGAGAAGGCGACGCCCGGGGTCGCCGACGCCATCCGGACGCTGCGGCAGATCTGTGACGCCAAGCCGGATCTGGCCCGCGTCTCGGTCGGCCTGCGGGTCGCCCGGGCGCTGCAATCCCGCGGAGGGTGAGGGCGCAGAGCACTTGAGACGGAATGAAAGGCTGGTGTCATGCGGATCGACCTGCACACCCACTCGAACGTGTCCGACGGGACCGATTCGCCGGCTGAGCTGATCGACGCGGCCGTCCGGGCGGGCCTGGACGTGGTGGCGCTGACCGATCACGACGCGTTCGACGGACTGCAGGAAGCCGCGGCGGCCGGAGCCCGGGCCGGGATCGTGCTGGTGCCCGGGATGGAGCTGTCCTGTTCGCGCAACGGCCAGAGCGTGCACCTGCTGGCGTACGGCGTCGACCCCCAGGACGCGGCGCTGACCCAGGAGATGGCCCGCGTCCGGGAGGGCCGCAGCGACCGGTTGCTGCCGGTGCTGACCAAGCTCGCCGCCCTCGGCGCGCCGCTGACCGAGGCCGCGGTGCTGGCGAAGGTGGGGGACAGCCCGTCGGTCGGCCGGCCGCACATCGCCGACGCCATGGTGGAGGCCGGCTACGTGCGGGACCGGAAGGAGGCGTTCGACCGGTTCCTCGCCGACGGCGGGCCGGCGCACGTACCGCGGTACGCGATCGAGATCGGCCGCGGGATCGATCTCGTGCACGGTGCCGGTGGGGTCGCCGTGATCGCCCACCCGTGGGGCCGCGGCCGCGAGCGGTTGCTGCCGCCGACGGTGCTGCAGGACCTGGTGACCGATCACGGTCTGGACGGGATCGAGGTCGATCACCAAGATCACGACCCCGAGACCCGGGCGCGGCTCCGGGCGCTGGCGAACGATCTCGGTGTGTTGATCACCGGATCGAGTGACTACCACGGGACGGGCAAGACCGATCACGAGCTGGGGGTCAACACCACCGCCGAGGAGGTGTACGTCGAGCTGGCGAGCCGGCTCGGCGTCCCGGCGTGACGCCGACCGCTGCGGCAGCGACCCAGAGCGGGCGCGCCTGGGTGATCGCGGTCGCCAACCAGAAGGGTGGCGTGGCGAAGACGACGACGGTGGGTTCGCTCGGCGCCGCGTTGGCCGAGGCCGGCCAGCGGGTGCTGCTGGTCGATCTGGATCCGCAGGCGTGCCTCACCTTCTCGCTCGGGTTCGATCCGGAGACGATCGAGCGGTCCGTCCACCAGGTGCTGCTCGGTGAGGCCAAGGCGGCGGACGTCATCGTCTCGGCCGACGACGGGGTCGACCTGCTGCCCGCGACCATCGAGCTCGCCACAGCCGAGCAGCTGCTGTTGCTGCGGACCGGCCGGGAGCGGCTGCTGAAGACCGCACTGGCCCCCCAGCTGCGGCGCTACGACGTGATCATGCTGGACTGCCCGCCGTCACTCGGCGTGCTGACCACGGTGGCGTTGACCGCGGCGCACGGCGTCCTGGTCCCCCTGCAGTGCGAGACGCTCAGCCACCGCGGTGTCGGCCAGCTGCTGGACACCATCCACGACGTCAAGCGGGCGACCAACCGCCGGTTGAACGTGATCGGGGTGCTGCCGACGCTGTACGACGGCCGCACCACTCATGGCCAGCTGGTGCTGCAACGGATCGGCGCCGACTACGGCGTCCGCGTCCTCGAACCGCCGATCCCGAAGTCCGTCCGGTTCGCCGAGGCGCCGGCGCTGGGACGTTCCGTGCTGAGCACGGCCAACCGGTCCAAGGGAGCCGCCGCCTACCGGGACGTGGCGTCGGCGCTGCTGGCGGGCCGGTCGTGACCAATCCGGATCAGCTTCCGCTACGGATCTGCCGTAGCGGCCCACAGGGCCCGGGTGGCGTGCCTATAGTGACGCCACCTGACAAGCAAAGAAGCTTTTCGTCACCTCGGGGGGTGGTTCTGTTGCCGGTCAAAACCGTGCGCATTCTCGTGGCCTTGTCCGCATCGGCCTTGATCGGAGCCGGCATGGTCGCCGGTCCCAGTCAGGCCGCCGATGCCGCCGAGGTCTACTTCGTCCAGGGCCTGCCGGCCACCAACGTCGACGTCGAGGTCGACGGCTTGAAGGTGGGCAGCGGACTGAAGTCGACCACGGTCGCCGGTCCGTACAAGGTGCGGCCCGGTGAGCACACCGTGACGGTCAGTGCCGGCGGCAAGGTGCTGACCAAGGGCAAGGTCAAGGTCGGTGCCGGCAGCAGCTGGGACGTGGTCGCCCACCTGCCCGCGCCGTCGGACCTCCGACCGACCATGACGGCGTACCGCAACGACTTGAGCGCGGTGCCGAAGGACAAGTCGTCGCTCACTGTCGCCCACACCGCATCGGTGCCGCCCGCCGACGTCCGGGTCGACGGCAAGGTCCTGTTCAGCGACATCGCGAACGGCGAGTCGCTCAATCTCGTGGTCCCCGTGGCCACCTACGGGGTCGACATCGTGCCCAACGGCAAGTCCGCGCCGGTGTACCTCGGCCCGGTGAAGCTGACCACCCAAGGTGGCGCCCTGAACCGCGTGTACGCCGTCGGTGACCCGACCAAGAAGACCATGAACGTGGCGGTGCACGTGATCAAGGTGAAGTCGACCGGCTCGGACAAGCCGAAGAAGGTGAACACCGGCACCGGCGGCCAGGCCGTCGGAGTCGAGCAGGGCCTTCAGGTCGACCTGGTGCGGTGACCCCGCTCGTCCGCCGGTGGCTGGTGCCGGTCCTCTGCATCACGGCGCTCGCCTCGGGCTGCGTCGCGGGTGCGGCCGCCCAGCCACCGACGGGCGAACCGCTCGTCCGGTCCGCTCCGGCCACGGCGGTTCCCCAGCAACGGCGGACCACCTCCGAGCCGCCGGTGACCCGGGCTCGCGAGGGTCGACCCGCCGCCAGCGAGAGGGTCCGCTTCCGCCCGCACGAGTTGATCTTGAACCGGGGCGGTTCCGCGGCGGTGGAGCCGGCTTCGACTGTCGACGGTGAGCTCCAGGTGCCGGAGAACGTACGGCATCTGGGCTGGTGGGACGGCGGCGCCTACGCCGGGGATCCGTTCGGGTCCACGGTGATCGCCGGTCACGTGGACTCCCGTACCCAGGGGCTCGGCTTCTTCGCCCGGTTGCTCCGCGCCGAGGTCGGCGACCAGGTCGTGCTGCGTGGTGAAGGACATCGACAGGCCTACCGGGTGACGGCGATCCGGACGGTCACCAAGCAGGTGCTGGCCTCGGCCGGTGAGGCGTTCGACCAGGCCGGCGGTCACCGGTTGGTGTTGATCACCTGCACCGGCAACTACGACCGGGATCGCGGCGGCTACGACAGCAATCTCGTCATCTACGCCGAACCCGAGGGTCTGGCCCGCTGATGGGTCCGCCCGATCCGGGCCGGGCACACCGGGCGAGGCACGCCCCGTCCTAGGCCCGCAGCGCGATGGTGGCCTGCACGCCCCGGTGATCGCTGCCCGCGTTCGCCACGGTGCGGAAGCTGACCGCCGTCAGATCGGGGCTGACCAGCACGTGGTCGATGTCGATCAGCGGCGGGATCCGGCCACCGGACGGGAAGGTCGGCTGCCAGCCGGCTCCGACCACGTCATCGGCGTCCCGGAAACCCTCGGCCGCCAACCGGCGCAGGCTGCGGTGGCTGCCGACGGCGTTGAAGTCACCCGCCACCACCGTGCGCTCGCGGGGCAGGAACCGGCGGACGTTCTCCTGTTCCATGGTCCAGCGGGATCCGCCCAGCACGGGACGGGTCGGATGGGCGGCGACCACGTTCACCGGCCCCATCGCGCCGGCGTCGACGAGGGCGAGCCAGTTGTGGTTGCCACCATCGGGGTTGAGGGCCCGGCTCACCAGCACCGGGTACCGGCTGTAGATCCGGGTGCCGGACGGACCGGATCCGGGTAACGGGCCACCGGCGGCGTGCGGGAACCTGCGCTCGATGCCGGCGCGGGACAGAGCGCGGGCCGCCGGCTCGGTCATCTCGACCAGGACGAGGACGTCCGCGGTGGCGGCGTTGGCGACCACGTCGGTCGGGTCGGCCTCGCCGTACAGCATGTTCTGCGCCAGCACGGTCAGCCGGGCCGGGCCGTCGACCCGGTCGCCGTCGGGAACGAAGCGGGGCAGGATCCACGACGCGTGCACGATCAGCAGGGCGGCCGCGATGATCAAGACGACCAGCCGGCCGAGCCGATAGTGCAGGAACGCCGCGATCAGCAGCAGCAGGAACGCCGCGACGTAGGCGAGCAGCCCGTGATCGGAGAAGGCGGTGATCATGGCCCAGGTGTCGCTCGCCAGCCCCGGCAGGCCGGGCAGCGAACGGCCGGTCGTGATGGTCACCCCGAGGATCAAGGCCAGCACACCGACGGTCGTCAGGATCAGGGCCGCAACCTGCCGGCGACGGGCACCGGGCCCGGCTCCGTCGCGCGGCTCAGCGGCCGGCGACGATCCCGGGTCGGAGAACGCGTCCCCGGAGGGGGTTACGGCTCCGGACACGGGATCCACCGCTCGGCTGCTGGTTCGGGTCGGGGGCCCGGTACCGGGCAGCTCAGCCCTCGCCGGCGCCGGTGCCGTCCTCGGCTGACGACGGCGCGGCGCCGTCCGCACCCGACTCGGCACCACCTGATCGGCCACCGCGGCGCCGGCGCCGGCGCTTCGGAGCTCCGCCGGCGAGCTCAGCTGCCGGGTCAGGTGCGGATCCGGAGGTGGTGTCGGCGGCGTTCGATGACGGTGGCACCTCGCCACCGCCCGAGGTGGTCGGCTGGTCGGTGGCGTCGTCGCCGTCCCGGGTGACCGGCACGCCGTTCCGGGTCCGCTTGCGCGAACGGTTCCGGCTCGGACGATCCCGGTCCTTCTTCTTCTCCTTGGGACGCTCGCGATCCGGCTCCCGCTCGACCGCCCTCGGCGGCACGATCCGGCCCTTGGCCGCCGGGTCGATGCCCAGGTCGTGATAGAGGTGCGGGGAGGTGGAGTAGGTCTCCTCCGGCTCCTCGAAGGGGAGCCCGAAGACGTTGTTGATCACCTTCCAGCGCGTCCGGTCGGCCCAGTCCACGAAGGTGATCGCCACCCCGGACGCCCCGGCCCGACCGGTTCGCCCGATCCGGTGGACGTAGGTCTTGTCGTCGTCAGGGCACTCGTAGTTGATCACGTGCGTGACGCCTTCGACGTCGATGCCGCGAGCGGCGACGTCGGTGGCCACGAGCACGTTGATCGTCCCGGACCGGAACCGGCGCAGCGCCTTCTCCCGGGCCAGCTGGTTGAGGTCGCCGTGGATCGCGGTGGCCGCGAAGCCCCGCTCGGCGAGGTCGTCGGCCACCCGCTGCGCGGCGCGCTTGGTCCGGCAGAAGATCATCGCCCGGTCGCGGTTCTCCGCCTGCAGGATGCGTGCGACGACCTCGGGCTTGTCCAGATCGTGCGCCTGGTAGACGAACTGGGCGGTGGTCGGCACCGTCGTGGTTTCGTTCCCGGACTCGGCGCGGATGTTGACGGGGTGCCGCAGATGCCGCCGGGCCAGATTCACGATCGCGGCGGGCATGGTCGCCGAGAAGAGCATCGTCTGGCGCAGTTCCGGCGTCTTGGCGAGGATCCGCTCGACGTCGGGGAGGAAGCCCAGGTCGAGCATCTCGTCGGCTTCGTCGAGCACCAGGACCTTGATGTGGCTCAGGTCCAGCTTCCTGCGGTCGGCGAGATCCAGCAACCGGCCCGGGGTGCCGACGACGACGTCGACACCGGCGTCGAGCTGATCCAGCTGGTTCTCGTAGCCCACGCCGCCGTACACGGTGAGCACCCGGGCCCGGCGCCGCGTCGACGCGGTGCTGAGGTCGGCACTCACCTGACTGGCGAGCTCGCGGGTCGGGGTGACGACGAGGGCCTGGGGTGCCCCGGGCTTGGCGAGCTGCTCGTAGTCGCGCTCGTGCGGCAGCACGATGCGCTGCAGCAGGGTGATGCCGAAGGCCAGGGTCTTGCCGGTACCGGTGCGGGCCTGGCCGATCATGTCGGTCCCGGTCAGCGCGATCGGGATGGCCATCGACTGGATCGGGAAGGGGTGGACGATGTTCACGTCGGCCAGCGCGTCGGCGATGTCGGGGAACACCCCGAGGTCGCGGAAGGTCTGGGGGACGGTCTCGGTCTCGGCCGACTCCTCGGCCTCTTCGGCCGGAGTCAGGTCCGGAGACTCATCGGTGGACGGGTCGAGAGCGGACAGTTCCGACGGGTCGCCGGACGGTTCGGTCTCTCCCTGGCGGGAATCGCTCAGTGTGTCGTTCAGAGTGTGTGCCTTGCTCTGTGGTCGGGTCGCCACCTGTCGGTGCGACGAGGGTACTGACCGGGTGCCAGTACGCGTACCGGCCGAGTCTAGCCGAGTCGGCACCGGCCGCCGGGCACCTCGACCGCGCTCTGACTAGGCTGACGACCATGAGCGACTCCGCCGAACCGGTCGTACCGGCCGGCGAGGACCCGGCCGACGCCGAATACCGGGCCGGAGCCGTGGACTTGTTGGGCATCTTGGCCTACGGCGCGCTGACCGCGTTCGAACGACTGGCCGAGGACGCCGGCGGCGCCCCGAGCCTGGTGGACCGGGTGCAGATGTCCACCCTCGCCGCCCGTCAGATGGACCATTTCGAGCGCGTCAGGCAGTTCCTCGGTCGCTACGACACCGACGTGCTGGTCGCCATGCGACCGTTCCACGGGCCGTTCGACGGCTTCCACGAGCACACCCGGCCGAAGGACTGGCTGGAGGGGCTGGTCAAGGCTTACGTCGGCGACGGGTTCGCTGCCGACTTCTATCGTGAGGTGGCGGCGTTCGTGGACGCGGACACGCGCGACCTCGTCCACGAGGTGCTCGCCGACGAGGGTCACGAGGAGTACGTGGTGGAGCGGGTCCGGGCCGCCACGGCCCAGGATCCGCGGCTCGCCGGCCGGCTGGCGCTGTGGGGCCGGCGGCTGGTCGGAGAGGCGCTCAGCCAGGCGCAGCGGGTCGCCGCCGATCGGGATGCGCTGACCAGCCTGTTGACCGGCACCGTCGACCGTCCCGGCATGGATCTGGCCGCCATCAGCCGGATGTTCTCGCGGTTGGTGGCCAACCACACCCAGCGGATGGCTCGCCTCGGGCTGCAGGCTTGACCGGTCCGCGGTCAGACGGAGAAGAAGCCGACCGGCCGCGCGTTCTCTTCGCCGAGATCGAGGTAGCCGATCGAGGTGGCCGGAATCATGACCTTGCGGCCGCGCTGGTCGATCAAGGTGAGCAGCCCGTCATCGGCCTTGGCCTGCAGGAACGCCTTCTCGATCGCATCCGCGGTCTCGGCGCTGTCCACAATGATCTCGCGGTTGACGTGCTTGATTCCGACCTTGATGTCCACGAATTCCTCGCTGCTGGTGTGGGATGTCTCCGGGTGCCGGCGACGTGCTGACACAGCGCCAACCGTGCCACACGGAACCGCAGAACCTGCATCGTGTTCGCGACGGGCGGACCGGATGACCGCAGCCGACTCCGCCGACGACATCGTCGACCGGCTGCGCGCGGCGGGATGCGTCTTCGCCGAGGAAGAGGCGGCGCTGCTGCTCGACGGCGGGACCGACGCTCTGGCGGACCGGGTCGCGCGACGGGTCGCCGGCGAACCCCTCGAGTCGGTGCTCGGCTGGGCGGAGTTCGCCGGCCTGCGGGTGCACGTCGCGCCCGGGGTGTTCGTCCCGCGGCGGCGCTCCGAGCTGCTCGTGATCGAGGCCGGCAACCTGCTGCCGTCGCCGACGGCCACCGTCCTCGACCTGTGCTGCGGGTCCGGGGCCATCGGCGCGGCGATCGCGGCCCGGGCCCCGGCGGCGCAGGTCTACGCCGCCGATCTCGACCCGGCGGCGGTGGCCTGCGCCCGGCGGAACCTACCGCCCGACCGGGTGTTCGTCGGCGACCTGTTCGCGGCACTCCCGGCGGAGCTGCGCGGGACCTTCGATCTGGTCGTCGTCAACGCGCCGTACGTGCCGAGCGCCGAGATCGAGTTCATGCCGCGCGAGGCCCGGCTCTACGAACCCCGCGGCGCCCTGGACGGGGGAGTCGACGGGCTCGACCAGCACCGCGCGATCGCTGCGGCTGCGTCCGGTTGGCTGACCCCCGCCGGCACGTTGCTCATCGAGACGAGCCGGCGGCAGGCGTCGACCACGTCGGACATCTGCGCCGCGGCCGGCTTCACGTCGCGTCTGGTGCGCTCCGACGACCTCGACGCGACGGTCGTGGCAGCCTCGATGCCAGCGCGCTGATCTGGGGCCGTCGTACGGTTCAGCCGAGGCTGCTCTTCTCGTCCTCGGTGGCCTCACGGATCACCAGCCGGGTCCAGGCGCCGACGTAGATGCGGTCGTCGGCGTCGAGCTCGTACTTGGTGCCGACGGCGATCGGATCACCGGGCAACGCTCCACTGGCGGAGCCGACGAACGTGCCGTTGGCCGAATCGAGATCCTCGACGAACCAACGCCGCCCGTCGGTGGTCAGCTGCGCCTGTCGACGGCTGACCCCGGAATCGGAACCGCAGTCGATCTCGGGGTTGATGTTGCGGCTGACGGATCGGCGGCCGATCAAGATCGACTGCTGCCGCAGCGGCAGCACCTCGGGCAGACCGGGGGACGGCAGCTGATCCGGACTGTCCTGCGCGTCGTACCAGGCCGGGTCGATCCACAGCTCGACCACCCAGTCGAACTCCTCCGGGGTGACCGGTGCGGAGCCGGTCGGCGCCTCGGGTGCCGTGCTCGCGCCGGCATCCTCGGTGGCCGGCGCTGCGGCGTCCCCGCCGCGCGAGGCGTCGGCGGCCCCACCGGCTTCAGCGCCCGGGGCTGCCGAGCCGGCGTCGGGCGCTTCGAGCGGCTCGGGCTCGGCCGGTCGCGGCATGCTGCCGGTGGTGAAGTCGTAGCCGCAGTTCTCACAGAACAGTGCCTCGGCCGCGTTCGGTGCGCCGCAGTGCGGACAGGGCTGGGCGCCGTCCGCCGCTGTCACCCCCGCCGCGGCATCGGCCGGGGCGTCCGGCGCAGGCGGCGGTCCGGGAGCCGCGGCCGGCGGCGCCGAGGCATCGATCGGCATCCCGCACACGTCGCAGTAGTCGTCGGCCTGCGAGGTGTGGCCGGCGGGGCAGACGGCGGTCATGAGCGGAGCCTCTCGGGAGTGAGGAGGGTCCGGTGCGAACACGCTTTTCCGTTCGCACCGGGCGTGACGAACGACTGAGATGGGGCGGAGCTCAGGACCCCGGAGCGCGGAGCGCGACCAGCGGACACGGTCATGAGCGGACTCGGGTGGTCTTGGTCGAGGCGGTGTCGAGCGCCATCTCGTCGGCCTTGTCGATCGAGCGCTTGAGTCGGACGGTGCCGGTCTCCTCGTTGTCGATGTCGACCACCTTGCGCAGCCGGGTGGTCACCTCCTCGTTGCCCGTCTGGGCCGCCAGCTGCACGGCCCGGCCGAGCTTGGTCGTGGCGCCCGCGTCGTCCCCGGCGGCCTTGGCGGCCAGGCCGTCCTGGATCGCCTCGGCCAGCTCGGTCTGTCCGGTGTAGTGCGCGACCTCGGGGTTGATCCGGGTCGTCAGCCCCTCGTCGCTGGACCACTTGGCCTTGACCAGTCCCTGGGCGACGACCTCACCGCCGACCGCCAGCTGCACCCGGGCGGCCAGCTGCTCTTGACCGATGCCCTTGGCGGAGAGCCGGATGCTCACGTGGTAGTCACGCGACTCGTCGGCCCAGGACCCGGTCGGGTACGAGCCGGTCAGCGGATTGACCTCGGTCCGGCGCGCGGTGAGGTCCTCGACCGTCGGAGCGACCTGCCGGACGAAAGAGACCTGCGAACCCTGCGGTGCCCAGACCCGCAGCTCGGCGTTGGCGACGCCACGGCTCATCGACTCGCGCATCAACGACGAGAACACCTCGGCCATCGTCTCCGCCGACGGGATGATGTCCACGGTGCCCAGCAGCGCCTGGGCGATCCGCCGGACCTCGGCGACCTGCCAGTCGACGCCGACCCCGCGACAGTCGCACTGGAACTTGCCCGTCACCGAGCGGATGGAGTTCGTCAACTGGTCGGGCGACTCGTTGTGGTTCTCGCCATCGGTGAGCAGGATCGCGTGCTTCTGCGCCAGCAGCGGAACCGAGTCGAACAACCGGCCGGCCAGCACCAGCCAGGTACCCATCGCGGTGCCGCCGTCGGAGCGGAACATCTGCACCGCCTGCTGCGCCTCGAACCGGGTCTGCCGGTCCATCCGCACCATGCCGGCGCCCGCCCGGGCGGCCGGGTAGGCGAGGTAGGCGGTGTGGGTGCCGGCGACGACGGCGAACCAGGTGCCGTCGAGGATCTGGTCGATCGCCGCCGACGCCGCGAGCTTGGCCGCCTCGAGCTTGGTCCGGCCCATCGACCCGGAGGTGTCGACGATGATGATCTCCCCGGCGTCGCCGGACCCGCTGCGACCAGCCTCACCGGCTCCGCGGCAGGTGACCGTGACGATGGCGTTCACGTCGGTGCCGCCCTCGGGCAGGAACTCGTTCTGGTAAACGGCAGCGGTGAACTCGGCCATGTCCTCGATCCTCTTCGGTGCAGGTGTGTCGGCAGCGCGGTCGGTGATGGTCAGCGGGTGCTCTGGGGGTGATCGTTACAGTACGCCGTCACCCGGATCAGCTGCTCCCCCCACCGCTGACGAATCGATCGGAATGCAGCCGAAAGCTCCGCGTGATCGACGGTGATCTTCTCCGGCCCGGGTGGTTCGCGGAGGAGCAGCGTGAACCCCTAGGCTCGCGGGCGCCGCTGGGTCCGGCCGGGCCCACGAACTCCTCCAGGAGGCCGCATGTCGCAAGCCGGGTCCGTACCCGAATCCGCCAGCTCCACCGACCGAGCGCTCGACTCCGCGGGAGCCCTCGGCCGCCGACACCTGCTCCGGGGTGGCGCGGTGCTGGCCGGCGCCGCCGGCGCGGTGGCGCTCTCCGCGGTGACCGCCCCGCAGGCGCACGCCGCCGACGGCGGTCCGGTCGTCCAGGGCCAAGTCAACGATGCGACCTCCACGACCACCCTGCGCATCGGTGCCGCAGCTGGGACGGACGATGCCGCGCTGGCGCTGCGGAACGCCGATGGCCCCTCCTTGGAGCTGCAGCCGCTACCGCGGGAATGGGATGGTCCCTTGAGCCTCGGGCAGATCGCGAACACCGAGATCGGGCCCTCGATCGGCATCATCGATCCGGACGGGTTCGAGACCGTGTCCTACCTGCTCACCGAATTCGACCTGAACTCCGTCCCGAGACCGGTCGCGATCACCCCGACGCGGTACCTGGACACCCGGAACACCGCCGGGCGCGTCAACATCATCAACACCCCGCGCCGCCAACTTCGACGCCGACGGCCGGCTGAAGGCCGGCAAGACGTTGACGGTCGCCGTGGCCGATTCCGACGCCGACGTCAACTTGACCGCGGTCTTCCTCAACGTCATCTCGACGGGCAGCCTGGCCAACGGCTATCTGACGCTCTACCCGCCGGGACCGACGCCGGTCGCCTCCACGATCAACTTCACCAAGGGCCAGACGCTGGCCAACGGCGCCTTCGTCGCGGTGGGCAACGTGGCCGGCCAGTTCGCGTTCTCGGTCTACGGCAACGCCCTCACCCACGTGATCGTCGACATCTCCGGGGTCACGTTGTCCTACGAACCCGGACCCGATGCCGTGGCCCGCAAGAAGGCACCCGGCGTCCGGCGGACCCGGGCGGCCCGACGGACGCCGAAGCTGCTGGGGCGCCGACGCTGATCACCGGGGTGCGTCGGCCGCGCTGACCGCGGCCCGGTTCAGACGCGGGCGAGGGCGACGGAGATGTTGTCCTTGCCGCCCTGGTCGCAGGCCCAGCGCACCAGGGCCTCGGCCAGGCTCAGCGGGCCGGCCCCGACCGCGCCGCTCAACCGCGCGATCAGGTCCTGCAGGTGCCCGGGCTCGGAGGCGTAGTTCCACAAGCCGTCAGAGCAGACGAGGAGCCAGCCCGGGCCGCGCAGCGTGGTGGAACCGGTACGGGGCGAGTAGTCCGCCGAATCACGTCCCAGCCACTTGGTGATCGCGTGCGCCTGCGGTCCGGTCTCGGCTTCCTCCCGGGGCACGCCCGAGTCGATCCGCAGCTGGGCCACCGAGTCGTCGAGCGACAGCTGGATCGGATCGCCGTTGCCGAGGTCGGGCACCCAGTAGACACGGCTGTCGCCGACGTTGGCGAAGACGCACAGGTCACCCTCCAGCACGGCGCCGGCCAGGGTCGCGGCGGCGGCGTTCTTGCTGTCGGCGGCCGTGCTGGCGATCACGGCGTCGTTGGCGGCCTGCACGGCTCCCTCGAATGCCGCGGCGATCGCGGCCGCCCGGCTGTCCGGGACGCCCAACCCGCTCGGCTGCGACGCCACCAGATGGTCCCGGGCGGCCCGGGCCGCGGCCAGACTGGCGACGTCGGAGTCCTCCGAGGTCGACACCCCGTCGCAGACGATGAGGACCGCACGACCACCGGGCGCGCGATCGGCGGCCAGCGCGGTGGCGTCTTCGTTGCGATGGTGCCGGATGCCGCGATCACACGAGGCCGCCACCCAGGACGCGGGCTGCTCCACGTAGTGATCACGTTCGCTGGGTGCCTTGGTGCCACAGGTCTCGCAGTAGCCGTCGGTGCCGACCACACCGCCGCAGTTGAGGCAGGGCCGCCGCATGGGCAGGGTGGGTTCGTCGGTGGCGCGGACCGGTTGGGAGAGCTCGATCGGGCTCTCGGAGAGCGCCCCGTCGTCGGCGCCACCCGGCTGATCGCCCGCCCCGGGGACCAGCGTGGCGCCGCCCGGGCCGACCGCGGGCGGATTGGCCATCAGGCCGGCCCCGCAGTTCTCGCAGAACGCCGCGCCCGGATCGACCTCTGCGCCGCAGCTCGGGCACCGGGTCAGGCTCAGCGGTGGTGTCGTCGGCGGCGAAGGAGGCGGCGGGCTCGTCATGTCAGGGTCCACCTTCGCACGCGGTTCGCCCGGTCGACCATCGCGTAGCGCTCTTCGTCGGTGTCGGCTGTGCCGGCCAGGGTCCGATAGGTCTGCTCCAGGCCGTCGCGCAGGGAGCCGTCGTCGGCCGGGAACGTCCCGATCGAGACCTTGGTGTTCGGCCCCTTGGTCTGGACCAGGGCCAGTGCCCGTTCGAGGATCTGACCGGTGATCTCGGCCCGCTCCTGCGGGTCGAGCCGGACGCCGTCGATGCTGCTCATCGCCTGCGCGAGCACGGGCAGGTCGTCGGCGGACTCGAACAGATGGCGGGCTCGGAGCCGGCGCGCCTCGGTGAAGCTGCGCGAGGTCGTCGGCACCAGGTCGAGGGCCTGGACGGCCCCGTGGACGTCGCGGCGGCCGGCCCGTACCCGAGCCATCCCGAAGGCGGCGGGCGCGACGTAGTTGGCGTCGGTGCTCGCGCAGGTCCGGTACAGCCGTTCGGCCAGATCCGGCTCGCCCCCCAGCTCGCAGGCCAACCCGAGAGCCAGCTTCGGGGCGAGCTCACCCGGCACCTGCCCGTAGACGGCGTTGAACGCCTGCTGAGCCCCCCGGAAGTCCCGCTTCTGCATGGCCGCCAGCCCACTCACCCAGACCGCCCGCCACTCCCAGGGGTCGGCGGCCAGCATCTGACGCACGACGTCGTCGACCGTCTTGGCGTCGCCGAGCTGCAGCGCCGCGTGGGCCCGGGCCAGCGCCACCTCCGCGGACACCTCCGGTGCCGCCTCCAGCGCCTGCAGCCGATCCCGCGGGTCCTCGGCGCTGACGTTGCTCAGCCAGGCGTACTGGGCGTCACTGGTGTCCGACCGCAGCGCCGGCAGCTCGTCCCAGGTGAGGGCGTCGCTGCTGATGGCGGGAGCCTCGAACAGGACCGAGGCGGCCGAGGTGAGGGCCGTGCCCGAGGTGCGTTCGGCGACCACCTCGCGCAGCACCCCCAGCAGCTGCACGCGTAGCTCGTCGACGGAGGCGAACCGGTCGGCCGGATCCGGTGCGCACGCCTTGGCGATCAACCGGTAGAGCGAGTCGTGGGTCGCGAACAGCGGCGTCTCGGCCACGGTCGGCAGGCTGGCCACGTAGCGGGTCTGGTAGCCGCGGAACTCCATCATCAACACCAGCAGGGTCCGGCCGATGGTGTAGATGTCGGAGGCGATGCTCGTCCCCACCTGCGCCACCTCGGGCGCCTGGTAGCCGACGGTGCCGTAGATCGCGGACTCGTCGTCGTCGAGGCGGCGGACACCGCCGAGATCGATCAACTTCACCCCGTCACCGATCTGGATCAGGTTGTCGGGCTTGAAGTCGCAGTAGACCAGCCCCATGTCGTGCAGGTAGGTGAAGGCCGGCAGCACCTCGAGGATGTACGCCAGCGCCTGGTCGACGGGCAGCGCGTCGTAGCTCCCGCCCGCGGCCCGCATCCGGTTCTTCAGGATCTGCTTGAGCGAGGTGCCGCCGACGTACTCCATCACGATGTAACCGGCCGGCACCCCGTCGCCGCTGTCGTGACTGACGAAGTTGTAGATCTCGACGATCAGCGGGTGCTCGACCTGGGCCAGGAACTGCCGCTCGGCGATCGCCACGGCCAACGCGTCGGCGTCGCCGGTGTTCAGCAGGCCCTTGAGCACCACCCACCGATCGGACACGTTCTTGTCCCGAGCCAGGTAGATCCAGCCGAGACCGCCGTGCGCCAGACAGCCCGCCACCTCGTACTGGTTGGCGACGAGCTCGCCCGCCTTGAGCTTGGGGGTGAAGGAGAACCTGTTGCCGCACTTCGGGCAGAACCCCTCGGCGCGTCCCGGTCGACCGTCCCTCGAACGTCCGACGGGGGAACCGCAGACCGGACAGTTGCGCTTGTTCTCCGGCACCTCCGGATCGACCATGATCGCGTTCTCGGCGTCGACCATGGGCGCCGGCGGCACCCGGGTCAGACCGGCGCCCAGCCGCGCCGCGCGCAGCCGGACCGAACCGGAGTGCACCCGCTGGGTGATCTTGGAGCCGCTGCCCAGCCGGGCGGAGCCGAACGCGGTGGACCCGAGCTGACTCGATCCGCGGGTGATGGTCGACAGCGGTGCATCGGCGAGGGTCGGCGGCCCGCCGTCGTCCTCGGCGACCGCCGAACCCATCGAGGAACCCCCCGCAGCACCTACTGATCCGCCGACCGATCCGCCGACCGATCCGCCGGCCGAACCGGCCGGCGTGCCGCAGACGTCGCAGTAGCCGTCGACGATGGTGCCGGTGCAGCCGGGCTGGGTGCAGCGCGAACCCTCGGCGGCGACGGGTGGCGGGGTCGACACCGGCGAACCGCCCGTTGCGGTCGTCGCCGTCGACACCGTCGACGCAAGCAGCACCGGCGGTCGAACCAGCACCGGTGGTCGGGGCAGTGCCGGCGGTGGGGCCCGGGCTGCCGCAGACGTCGCAGTAGCCGTCGACGATGCTGCCGGTGCAGCCGGGCTGGGTACAGGGCAACACGGTCACGAGCCCACCTCCGAGATCGGGGAGACAGTACGCAGGTAGGTCTGATAGAGCGTCACGAGCTGATCGGCAACGGCCATCGGCGTGGGGCGGCGGCGGATGGTCTCGCTCGCCAGCGCGTAGGCCCGGGCGACGTCGGGGTGATCGGCGAGTCCGGTCGCCGCGGCCTTGGCCCGGTAGGCCTCCAGCCGGTCGCGGAGCTCGGCGTGCGCTGCCAGGGCGGTCGCGTAGGCGTCGTGGACCTTGGTCATGGCCTGCCCGACCCGGTCGAGCCGGATCAGATACGCCTCGAGGGCGGCGAGGGTGTTGGGCACCGGCCCGAGCGCCGCCACGTCGGGCACGGCGTACCGCGGGGCCGGCTCGACCGTGGCCAGGCACCGCTCCACCAGCGCCCGCACCTCCACTTCCCGACGCTGGAGCTCGGCCCGACGAACGCGGGCCTGCGACACCTTGACCCCCGCCTCCCGGCGCTGCGCACCGCCGACGATCAGGTCGCGCTCGAACGTGGTCGCCTCGATCTCCAACGGCTCCAGCAAGCCGCCGACATCCCCGCCCCGGTCGGCCTTGTCGGTGATCTCCCGCAGCCGGCGGGCGAGCCGGGACTGACGTTCCGCGGCCTGCTGCTGCCGGACCCCGGCGGGCTCGGTGTCGACCTGATCGCGGATCCGCTCCAGCTGCGCCCGCAGGTCCTTGATCCGACTGGTGACGGCGGCACCGGAGAGCTCGAGGCCGAGTCGGACCCGGAGCTGGCCGGCCAGGGCGTCCGACAACCGACAGGCCTCGGGCAGCGACATGCTCAGCCCGGAGTTGTGCAGGTTGGAGGAGTCGAGCCGACCCCAGATCAAGGTGGCCAGCCGTTCGCGCTCCGCCGGACCGACCCGGCCCGAGTCCCAGACCACCAGCAGCTGCTCGTAGCGATCGGAGGCGGCCTTCCAGAGCGCCATCGACAAGGCGATGTCCCCGGTCAGATCGCCACCCTGCGGGCCCGGTCCGCGGGCGTCCAGGGCGGTCCGGTCGAGCAGGTCGAGCTCGCTGCGGCGGCCGTCCCGCCAGGACCCGAGCGCGCTCAGATACGCCAGGCACGCCGTCGGGTCGACCGGTTCGCCCAGCCGTCCCGGGGCTGCCGGTGCGGTCACCGTGCCGGTGCTTCCGGGCGCCGGTCCGTTCACCGGCTCACCGGCCGTACTCCGCTCGCGGCGGGTTCGGGGCGGGCCCCAGGGCCGAGCGCAGCCACCGGTCGTAGATGGCGGTCCACTCGCCGTTCTCCCGCATCTCGGCGAGCCGGGCGTTGGCGAAGCGGACCAGGTCGACCTGCTTGGCGTTGAATCCCAACCCGTACGGTTCGGCAGTGGACGCGCCCTGCTCCGGCACGATCGCGTACGGGTCCTGAGCGGCGAGGCCGGCGAGCACGGTGTCGTCGCCGGTGATCGCGTCGACGTCGCCCTGCTGGAACAGCACCAGGCAGCCGGTGTGGTTGTCGGAGCCCACGGCGATGGCCTTGGGTGACAGCTTCTTCAGGTTGTCCATGCTGGAGGTGCCGTTCGGGGCGCAGACTCGTTGCCCGGCGAGCCCGGCCATGCTGTTCACCTTCGAGCCACGCCGGACCAGGATCTTCTGTCCCGATCGGTAGTACTCGCTGGAGAAGGCGATCTGCTTCCACCGGTCGCAGTTGATCGTCATGTTGCGGGACACGACGTCGATCGAGCCGGCCTGCAGCGCCGGGATCCGCTGGGCGGCGGTGATCACGCGGAGTTCGTAGGCGTTCTCGTCACCGAAGATCGCCTTGGCCAGCGCCTTCACCAGATCGATGTCGAAGCCTTCGATCCGGCCGTTGAACGGGTTGCGGGAGCCGAGCAGATAGGTGTCGGCCGACACCCCGGCGATCAGTCGGCCCCGTTGTTGGATCTTGGCCATCGTCGAGCCGGCCGGCATCTGGCCGGGTTCCGGCACCGCTCCCTCGGGTGCGTACGAGCGGAGGGCGGTGGCGTTGTCGCAGCTGGGTCCGCTGGGGGGCGGTGCCGGGGTGGTCGGGGCGGCGGCCGGCGGCACGGGCATCGGCGTCGGTGCGTACGGCAGCAGGGAACAGCCGGCGAGCAGCCAGCCGAGGGCGGCCAGCGCCACCACGGGTACTCCCCGGACGCGCTTCATCGGTACTCCCGCAGTCGTGCTTCGATCCCGTGTCGTGCCAGCACCGCCGCGACCAGACCGACCAGCAGGCTGAGCACGGCTCCGAGCACCAGACCGATCCGGGAGCCGTCGAGTCCGCGCTCGGTCTCTCCGGTCGCCTGGGTCAGGAACTCGGCGCTCGCCCGGTCGAACGCGCCGAAGGTGGTGTTGGAGGAGTCGGCCCCGGTTCCCGTGGCCCGCTGCACGGCCTGGTCCCACTTGCCGGAATCATCGAGGGCCCGGATCTGGCCGTGCACCCCGACGTAGCCCTGCCAGGCCGTCCGGAGCGGGGCCGGCAGGTTCGCCAGCGAGGTGCCGACCTCGGTGGCCGATTCCTGCCACGCCTTCTCGAACGCCGCGCCCGAGCCGCGGGCGATGAGGGTCAGGCTCTCGTTCGACTTGGCGTCGAAACCCTCGATCCGAGCCGACGCCACGGCGTTCACGTCGGCGAACGAGCCGTTCTGGATCCGGTTCACCGCGGCTCCGGTGGCGCCCACCGCGATCATCCCGGCGATCCAGGCCACCGCGATCAAGATGCTGGCCGCCAGGACGAACGGGTTGATCCGGCGGCGGAACTGTTTCGCCAGCCGGCTCTGGGCCAAGATCATGACGCCGAGGGCACCGAGCCCCGCGACGACCAGGATCGCGATCTGCCACGGCCCCATCTGCGACCGGGCCCGTTCGGCGTTGGCGGTGACCAGGTTGTCCAGCAGGGGCAGTGCATCGGCCCGCAGGCTGGAGCTCGCGATCCGCTGGTACTGGGCACCGACCGGGAAGCCCTGGCGGTTGTTGGACCGGGCGTCCTCGATCAAGGCGACGTAGGAGACGAGTTGCTCGTTGAGCGCGGCCAGGGCCTGCTCGTCTGCGGGTTCGGCGCGGGCCGCCGCCGCGATCAGGCCGGTCGCGGCGTTGATGGCGGCGTCGTACGCGGACCGCTGGGCCGGGGCCTCCAGGCCGCCGACGAGGAACGCGTTGGTGGCCGTGGCGTCAGCGGCCAGCAGATTGGTCTGGATCTGCTGCACCCGGATCAGTTGGGCCGTCGAGGCGCTGGCGCGGCCGAGGGCGGTGGCCAGCAGCACGAAGGTCAGCGAGGCCAGGATGCCGAACGCGACACCCACGGCGATCAGGCCGAGGGACATCCTCCGCAGTCGTCGTGGAGTGCTCCGGGCTACCCCGGCCTGCGGGGTGCGGGCGGCCAACCCCTGAGCGTTCGGATCACCGGTGCTGACCGGGTTCGCGGCAGCGGTGGCGGTCGGGGTGGCGACCTGCGAGCTCACGAGTCCTCCTCGTTGGCTTCGACGGGGGCCTGGACGGGGGCCTGGACGGGCGCCTCGACCCGAGCTTCGACGGGGTCCTGGCCGGCGGGAGATCCGGTTTCGGCTGGATCGCCGACCGTACCCGAGCCGGGGTCCGCACCAGGAACGAGATCGTCGCCGAGATCGTCGCCGAGATCGTCGCCGAGATCGCCGGTCGAGGTCGTCGGCCGTCAGCTCACGGAGTTGCTCGAGAGTCGGCTCCTCGACGTCTCGCAGCCGCCAGGCGTGCCGGCCGATCGCGGCCTCGAGCTGGTTGCGGGCGAAGCGCCCGTTGCCGAACGTCGGACCCCGCGGCGTGACGGCGAGGATGGTCTCGAATCGGCGTCGGCAGTCGTCGGTGACGTCGTAGTCCGCGGTCTCGGCGAGGCTGAGGAAGATCTGCACCAGCTCCTCGTCGGTGTAGTCGTCGAACTCGATCGTGGTGCGGAAACGGCTGGCCAGTCCGGGATTCTGGGCGATGAACATCGCCATCGGATCCGGGTAGCCGGCCACGATCAGGACCAGGTCGTCGCGCTGGTCCTCCATCTCCTTCACCAGCGTGTCGGTGGCCTCGGTGCCGTACTGGTCACCGGCCAGGCTGTACGCCTCGTCGATGAACAGCACCCCCCCGGCCGCCTTGGCGACCACCTCGGCGGTCTTCATCGCGGTCTGGCCGAGGTAGCCGGCGACGAGCTCGGAGCGGTCCACCTCGACCAGCTGTCCCTTGCTCGAGCAGTCCGAGGGCTCGGTAGATGCCGCCCACCAGTCGGGCCACGGTGGTCTTGCCGGTGCCGGGGTTGCCGACGAAGACCAGGTGCCGGGTGATGGTGGGGGAGGACAGCCCGGCCTTGGTCCGGAGCGCGTCGATCCGCAGCACCGCCACCTGCCGGTGGATCTCCGCCTTAACCTCGGTGAGGCCGATCAGCTCGTCCAGCTCGGCGAGCAGCTCGGCCAACGTCTTCGCCGGCGGCTCGTCCTGTCTCTCGCAGGGTCGGCGCAGCAGCGGCCGCTGGTCGGCGACCTCGTGTCCTGAGCTCGTCGAAGGGTCGATGGCGCTCTCCTCCGTTGCCCCTTCGCAGGCCAGCCCCGTCGACAGGCTCAGGGAGCGAGCGGCAGCTCGATCTGGCCGCAGGCTCGGCATTGCCGACTCCCGGGAACCGCCGGCCCGAGCCGGCTAGTCGCTTCGGTCAGCTGCCACTCAGATCCAGCAGGCGCGCCGAGCCGCGGATCGGGGTGCTGCGATGCCCAGTCCGACCTGCTCGCGCTTGCGGGTCGACCTCGTCCAGCGCCTTCTCCAGCGCGGCTCGGACGTCGCCCGGCCCAGTCCCCGCTCACGGCAGGTCCGAGACTGCTGCTGCGGACCGCTCGGCAGGCCAGTTCTCGTAGCGGCTCGGGCGCTGGGTCGCCGGGTCGGGCGGCGGCGGGAGTGGCCCGAACTTGTCCTGCAGGAACCGCCCGTGGGCGATCAACGCGTCCGCATCGACGCGCACCACGGCGTCGAAGATGCGGTCCATGGTCGCCGACAGCAGATCGAGCTGGTCGATCAGCAGCATCAGCGACGTCTTGCCGCCCTCGATGGGCCGCGAGTCGGCCCAGTCACGCGGCAGCCGGAGGTAGCCGCCGATCGCCTCCGGCAGGTAGTCGGTCGCGGTCGCCATCACCGAGTACGCCTGCGGGCTGCCCAGACCGAGATTCCGCAGCCGTGGCATGGTCTCGCCGGACCGTGTGGGTGACCCGCTTCACCCGCGACTGCACCGGCGCCGGCACCACACCGCCGGCGACCATCGCCTCGGCCCGGTCGAGGGCGTCGAGGATGTCGTCCTCGGTGGGTGCCGCCGGGGTCGGCTCGACCTCGGGTTCGGGTTCGGGCCGGCCGGTCAGCTTGGCGATCCAGTCCCGGAACCCCATCGATGATCTCCGTACTCCTGGTGCAGCGGCGAGACGGCTCAGCGCAGACCGCCGGGGGTGCCGCCCTCGATGTCGAGGCTGCCCGATGCGATCCGGGTGTCGGTGCGCTGCACCCGGTCGAGGTAGTCGCGCGACTTGGCCACCTCGGTCTCGAGCACCCCGATGGTCGCGGCCATGTTGTCCAGGGCCTGCAGCTTGAAGGTGTCGATGGAGTCCATGGTGGCGTAGATGTTCTGGAAGGCGGCCTGCAGCTGCGGCATCCCGATCGTCGCGGACGCGGCCTGCTGCTGGATCTTGGCGGAGTTGTCGCGCATCATCTCCGAGGTCCGCTGGATCAGATCCGAGGTCGTCTCGTTCAGCGCGGTGATCTGGTCCAGCACCAGCTTCTGGTTGCCGAGCGCCTGGGCGACGATCACCGCGGTCCGCAGGGCCGACACCGTGGTGGTGGTGGCCCGGTCCACGCCCTTGATCAACTCGATGTTGTTCTTGATGATGATGTCGATGGCCAGATAGCTCTGGATCGAGACCGCCAGCTGGGTCAGCAGATCCTGGTGCTTCTGCCGGACGTAGAACAACACGTCCTGGCTGAGCGCCTTGGCCCGATCCGGATCGGACAGCTCGAGCTGGGCGATCTGGTCCGAGAGCCGGGCGTCGAGCCGCTCGGCGACGTAGACGTACTGGTTGAGTCGGCCCATCGCGGCCCAGAGGTTCTGCTTCTCCATGTTCAGCGCCACGTTGTCCTTGGTCAGCTCGTCCTGACCGTTCTGCAGGCTGTGCAGGATGCCGTTCAGGTGACTCTGCGCCGACTGGTACTTGCGGAAGTAGTCGACGACCTTGTCACCGAACGGGATCATGCCCAAGAACTTGCGCGGGCCGGTGGCTCGACTCGGATCGAGGTCCTCGACCGTGCGGCGCAGCTCGAGCAGGGTGTTCCCGACCTTCGAACCTTCGGCGATGCCACCCTCCTTGAGCGCCCGGACCGGTGCCTGCAGCAAGCGGTTGGACGTCTCGGCCGCCTTGCGGATGTCGGCGTCGCCCATGGTCCGGACGTTGTTGGCCTGCGCCGCGAACTCAGGCGATCGGGTCTGCACCTTCGTCAACGCGTCCATGAAGCCGTCGACCCGGGCGTCGAGCGCGGGCACGGCCTGCGGGTCGATCTGCGGGGCGATGGCGGGCGCCTGCGTCGCCGCCACCGGTTGCGGGGGTGGGGGAGCGGTCAGCGTCAAGGTGTTGCCGTCCGGAGGTGCCAGTGGGCTCGGTGCGGCGGCTCCGGGCGAGTTGGCCTCGGTCATCGGTTCTCCTTCACGTCACACGCACGTCCCCTGCAGGCGGAAGCAAATCTACTCGGGGACGAGGTGCGATCAGCCACTGCTGCGCCGCGGGCAGCCGCCGCGTCGACCGTTCGGCCCGCGTGGGTGCTCCGATCGCCTCCTACTCGGGCTGGTTGACGGTCGGTCCGCCGATCCGGAACGGCGTGTCCCAGCCCTCGTACATCACGTGCGCGATCATGCCCTCGGCGGCGTGCTTGAGGTTGTGGCAGTGATCCATCCAGATGCCGGGGTTGTCCGCCACGAACGCCACGTCGTACACCTCGCCCGGGGCCAGGTGCAGCGAGTCGACCCACCATGGACTGCCGGTGGCGGCGACACCGTTCCGGGCCAGCACCAGGATGCGGTGCCCGTGCAGGTGCATCGGGTGCGGGTCGGCGCTGCGGTTCTCGATGCGCATGGTGGCGACGTCCCCGCGTCGGACGACGAACATCGGCACGTCCGGGTAGAGGTGGCCGTTGATCGCCCACCACATGCCGGGCCGGCCCCGGACGAAGCCCGGTCGACGGTCGACCACGTACGCGAATCGCCGGTCCGGACGGCTCGGGTCGAACCCGGTCGCCGACGGTGTGCCGTAGTGCAGCAGATCCAGCTCTGCGGTCGGCCGCGGGGGAGCGGCCGGCGGGGTGCCGGATCCCACGATCACCGCGGTGGCCTGGGACAGCTGGATCCGAACGGCCGAACCGTTCGGCGGGGTCAGGACCTCGAGATCGGCCCGGCCGCCGGCCGTGAGCGTCAACGAGCGGTCGACCACGGCGGTCGGGCTCGTGGACGTCGGTGCCGTCGACGGCGAGGACCCGGTAGGCGCCCGTCGACCAGACCTCCATCGCCGCGTTGTCGGTGTTGACCACCCGGACGCGGACCCGCTCGCCCGGGGCCGACGTCACCCGGTGATCGGTGTCCCGCCCGTTGATGGTGCGGATCCCACCCTCGTAGGTGTGGGCCGACGCGGTCACGTCCACCGGTCGGGGCCCGGGCCTCGGTGGATCGATGACGAGGGCGCCGAACAAGCCGCCCGCCACCTGGGGGTTCGCCACCTGATGGGAGTGGTACCAGAAGGTGCCCGCCCGGTTCGCGACGAACCGGTACCGGAACCGGCCACCGATCGGCACGGCGTCCTGGGTCACGCCGGCGACCCCGTCCATCGCGTTGGGTACGTCCACGCCGTGCCAGTGCAGCGTCACGCCGTCAGCCACCGATTCGTTGCGCAGCCGCACCTCGATCAACTCGCCCTGCCGGGCGCGGATGGTCGGTCCCGGTGAGCTGCCGTTGATCGTGAACCCCGAGACGGACCGGTGTCCGATGTCCCAGGTCTCCCGGCGGGTGACCAGGTCCAGCACCAGATCGGCGGGGCGACGCGGATCGGCAACGAGGTCGGTGATCAGCCGGGCGCCACTCGGGCCGGCACCATCGCGGCTGCGATGGTCATGACCGGCGTGACCGTCGCGGTGCACCGGCTCGACCGGTGCCGGTCCGCCCCCGTAGTCCGCGGTGCCCATGGCCGAGGCCGAGTAGCTCGCCGGCAGCCGGCTGGACTGCCACAACCAGGCCAGCGGGCGCGATGATCGCCAGCGTCGCGGCGATGGGCAGCACGATCCGCAGCCGTCGGGCGGCCCGGCTCAGGTCGCTCGGCCGCCCCGTCATCTGATCTCCGGCGGCGATCAGGACGTGGCGGACCGGATGATCGTGCGCATCCGGATCGCGAGATAGAGCGCGACCGTGAAGGTGATCAAGGCGTTCAAGCCGTGCAGGGCCCCACTGATCGGGAACTCGTGACCGAGGAAACCGAGCTGACCCTGCAGCACCACCAGCCCGAACAAGATCGCCGCCCAGCGAATCGCTCCCTTCGCCTTGGTGAAGAAGGAGATGATCAACAGCACCAGGGCGATGATCGGTACCACGAAGGTGCCGTTCACCCCGTGCACGATCAAGCCGACGATCTCGGGGAACGCCGTCGCCTCGCTCTCCATCACGGAGCTGTCCAACACTCCACCGCGGGAGACCCAGACGCCGAGACCGGAGATGGCCCAGACCATCACGACGGCCTGGATCACCACCTCGGCGGCCACGACGAGAGCCAGGACCAGGTAGCCGACGCGGACGGCCCTCCGTCGGCCGGCGGGAGCGGGTGGGGCGAGGGTCGGCGATGGTGCGGTCATGATCATCCTTTCGCAGAGGCGGTGTTCTCGACCGTCGGGCGCGGCGGTCGGGCGAAGACCAGACGGGCCAGGAGCAACGGCCACAGCGGCAGCGCCAACCAGGCCGCGGCGCCGTACACGATCCCCGGAACGGCGAACGGCAACGCCAGGCCGAGCGCCGAGCCGATCCCGAAGCCGGCGACGGTGATCACCAAGGCGATGGGGAACGAGCTGCCGAGGAGCAGACCGAAGCGGCTGACGGTGCGGTGCCGGTCGTTCGATCGGTGGGCCACCGCGCTGGTCACGAAGATCCAGCCGTACACCGGCAGAAAGGCCGGCGTGACCAGCCAGACCTGCAGGTCGAAGTCCACGACGCCGGCGACGAGCATCAGCTGCAGGACGACGACCACGACCATCGCGATCACCGCCGCCGCGGTGGCGACCCGCCCCGCGCGGCCCGCCGGAAGCCAGCGGGGGAGGGCCAGGGCCACGGGGATCAGAGTCAGGAACTGTGCCGCGACGGCCAGGTCGTTGGCCGTCCCGAGCCAGCCGTACGGACTCCAGCCGCCGTCGAACGGCTGGGCCAGGACGAAGAACAAGATCAGCAACAGGTTGGCGACGAGGCCGATCAGCCCGGCGAGGACCGCCCAGGCGGCGAGGTGGGCGTGCTGTCGCCGCGTCGCCGGCGCGATCGTCATGGTCACGGTCCTCAGCCTCGACGGGCCGGCGTCCCGCCGTCACGGGACGATGTCCCGGCCGGCCCAGGATTCTGCTTCGAGGAGGATCCGGTCCGGCCCCGGTGCCGCAGAATGGCCCTGTGCGCCTCCCTCCCGTGGCCGAAGGTGGTGCCGGGAAACCGAAGACGGTGCCGGAGCATGCTGCTGAGCGCGTGCCGGTGCCGCCGTCGCTCGCGTCGCCGGCCGGGCCGCCCGCGTCGCGCTCACCGTCGGCCTCGCGGAGCCGCTGGGCGGCTCGTGCCGCAGCCGTCGTGTCGATCACCTTGGTGCTGCTCGGCCTGCTCGCGGTGGCCGTCCGGCTGGACGCCGTGGCGGACGGCACCACCGTCACCAGCTGGACCGCCGACGGGGTGATCGTCGCCGTGCCCGGATCGACCACGGTCCAGACCGGACCTACGGACCTGCGGGACGGGGACCTCGTGCTGACCATCGACGGGCAGCCCCTGTCGGCACGTCTCGGCGTCGTCCCCGACCCAGCGGCCGGGGACGCCCTGCAGTTCGGTGTCGGCACGCCCGTCCCACGGCAGCTGATCGTCCGGGCGGAGCGACCCGAACTGGCTCCGCTGGTGGCGCCCGCCTGGGGGAATCTGATCTTCATCGTCGCCCTGGCCGGGCTGGCCGGCGCGCTCTTCCTGAGGCGACCCGACGAGCCGGCGACCGCCCCGTTGCTGGTGGCGGCGGCCGGGCTCTTCGGGAGCACGCTCGCGTTCACGACCGGGCTGCCGGCCCTGGCCCTGGCCACCGCCGGACCGGTGCTGTGGCTCTACAACCTCAACGTGATCGGTGGCTACGCCGTCGCCTGGGGCGGGGTGCTCGCCTTCTCGCTCCAGCTGTCCCCGGACGTCGGGTCGCCGACCCGGCGGCGAGGTCTGGTGATCGCGGCCTACGCCCTGCCGCCGGGCGCGCTGGCCGTCTGGGCGGGCTTCGCCGGCCTGCTGAGCGGCCGCAACCCGCTGACCTGGTTCGCCCTGGTGTACACCGGGACGACCGTCGTGGTGGCCGCCACGCTGGTGCTCGGCGGCCTCATCGGCGTGGTGGCGTACCGGCGCAGTCGCGACCCGGCGACGAGAAGCCGCCTCGGCTGGGTGGCCGGCGGCAGCGTCGCCTCGGCGGTGCTCGGCCTGGTGGGGTGGCACCTGCCGCAGATCATCACGGGCCACCAGCTGCTGCCCTCGGGTGCGGTCGGCCTGTCCGGGCTCCCGTTCGTGATCGGCATCGCGGTCGCGCTGCGACGGCATCGGCTGTTCGACATCGAGCGCCTCGCCAACCGATCGCTCGTCTACGTCACGGTGGTGGCGCTGCTGCTGGCCGGCTACGCCGCGCTCGTCGCCGTGCTGGTCAGCGGGCTGCGGCTGTCCGGCACGATCGCCGCAGCGATCGCGGCGGTCGCGGCGGCCCTGGCCCTGGCGCCCCTGCGAACCGCAGCCCAGCGCACCGTCAACCGGCTGATGTACGGCGACCGGGACGACCCGGCCGGCGTCCTGGCCCGGCTGGGGCGCCGGATGCAGGGCGTGATGCTGCCCGACGAGGTGCCGGCGGTCGTGGTGGAGACGGTGGCCCAGTCGCTGCGGGTCCGCTACGTCGCGATCGACCTGGCCGACCCGTCGGGCCAGTTCCGCCCGACCGCAGAGCACGGGACCGCCGTGGGCAGGGTCCACGTCGAGCCGCTCCAGCACCACGGGACCGTGATCGGCCGGCTCCGGGTCGGTCAGCGGGGCCCTGACGATCCGCTCGAAGCAGCCGACCTGGAGCTGGTCCGGTCGCTCGCGGCCGAGATCGGACCCGCGGTCCAGGCCGTCCGGCTGCACCAGGACCTGCTCCGCTCGCGCGCCGAGCTCGTCGCGCTGCGCGAGGACGAACGACGACGGCTACGGCGTGAGCTGCACGACGGTCTGGGCCCCTCACTCGCCGCGATCGGGCTCAAGGCCGGTCTGGTGGCCCGTGAGGTGGTGCCCGGCTCCGCGGCGGAGCGGCTGCTGGCCGACATCTCCGCGGAGGTGCAGACCGGGCTTCGCGACATCCGGCGCCTGGCCGAGGAACTGCGGCCGCCGGCGTTGGACGAGCTGGGGCTGCTCGGTGCACTGCGGGCTCGGGCGGCGTCGCTCACCGGCGAGCTGGTCGTGGAGGTCTCCGAGCCGGCCGACCCGATCGGGTCCGCGGCCGGCGCCGACCCGGCGGAGCGGCTTCCGGCTGCGGTGGAGACGGCGGCCTTCCGGATCGCCGTCGAGGCGATGACCAACGCCGTCCGGCACAGCGGCGGCGACCGCTGCCAGGTGGAGCTCCGGAGCGGATCCGGTGCGCTCCGATTGACTATCCGCGACAACGGGCACGGCCTGCCCGCCGACCGGCGCGCCGGTGTCGGGCTGCGGTCGATGGCGGAGCGGGCCGCCGAGGTGGGCGGCACCCTCGCCGTCGAGTCGGACTCGACGGGAACGGTGGTCACGGCCCTGCTGCCGTTCGATCTGACCCGCGGCGGCGGTGCTCCGTGATCGGCGTGGTTCTCGCCGACGACCATCCGGTATTCGCCGACGGGTTGAAGGCCGTCTGCGACGCCGAACCGGATCTGGAGGTGCTGGCCGTGGCGACCACCGGGCGCGAGGCGTTGGCGGCGTGTCACCGGCACCGGCCCGACGTCGCGGTCCTGGACATCACGATGCCCGACGGCGACGGGCTGTGGGTGTGTGCCCAGCTGCGCGCCGCGACGCTGCCGACCCGGGCCCTCATCCTCACCATGGCCGACGACGACGAGAACGTCTTGGCGGCTCTGCGGGCGGGCGCGTACGGCTACACCCTGAAAGGCTCCGGACCCGACGAGATCGTCGCCGCCATCCACTCCGTCGCCCGCGGTGAGGCCCTGTTCGGCGCCGGCATCGCCGTCCGGATGCTGCAGCACTTCGGGCACGCCGCCGCGACCTCGCCCTTCCCCCAGCTGACCGACCGGGAGACCGAGGTGCTCGGCCTGCTCGCTGCCGGCCTGGACAACGCCGCGGTCGCCCGCCGACTGGGGGTCAGCAGCAAGACCGTCCGCAACCACGTCTCGAACATCATCACCAAGCTGCAGGTTTCGGACCGGACCGGTGCGATCCTCCGCGCCCGCGACGCCGGCCTCGGCGGTTGATCACGATCGGGCCGCAGATCGCCGACGACGACCCGGTCATGACCCCGTCGGCGCGAGCTGACTGACGACGAACCGGACACCCTCCGGATCCTCGATCGTGGCCTCCCGCACCCACTCCGACTCGTCGGTGCTGACGACCCGACCACCGATGCGCTCGGCCAGGGCCGCGCTCGCGTCCCGGTCGGCCACGGTGAACCGCACCTCCCAGTGCGGATCGACGTCGGCGCGGCGTTCCATCCCGGCCACCACATCAGCGAATCCCGGCGGGGCGAACTGCTGCCGCTCGTGGATGTCGGGGTCGATGGTGGCCGCCAGGTGGTCCCCATAACCGGGCAGCCGGATCATGCCGGCACCGAGGTCGGCGGAGACCTGCCAGCCGAAGACCTGCTCGTAGAAGGGCAGCACGGCCTCCGGATCGGGGCTCAGCAAGACGCTGAAGTTCCAGCCACCGGGACGGTTCACGTACTGGGAGCCGAGTCGGCGACCCGCCTCCCACAGCCGGAACTCCGCACCCTGCGGATCAGCGCAACCCGCCCACCGTCCGGCGGGGCCCGGGCTCTGTGGCTCGGTCAGCACGGTGCCGCCGGCGGCGCTCACCGACGCCATGGCCTGCTCGAGGTCGTCGCAGGCGACGTAGGTGATCCAGCTCGGCAGCGTCTCCTCGGTCCGGGGGGACGCCGACCCGATGGCGGCGACGTCTTGGCCCGCCAAGCCGGCGATCAGGTAGGTCCCGGGCGCCTCCGCCGGCACGGCGTCGTCGAACCGCCAGCCGAACAGCTCGCCGTAGAAGCGGCCGGCCGTTGCGGGGTCGGCCCGTTCGGTGTCGACCCAGCACGGCACGCCGGCGGGGTAGCGGTGGAGTCCCTGCGTCGGTTCGCTCATGTCCTCAGCGAACCACCGCCGACTGACAGTTCGGCGCTCCCGGAAGGGACCCGATCACACCCTGTGTCCTCCAGCCTGTGCCCAGCTCAACTCGGCGGCGGCTCCGGGTCGACCACCCGTACGATCCAATCGGCCCGGCTCCTCGAGCTCGCGGTCAGCGCCGCGTTGCGCGCGTCGGAGCCGTAGGACCGCTCGAGCGCCTCCGCCTGGGCGCGACCGTAGGTCATGTGCCGAGCGACCAACCGGCCCAACCGCGTCTCGTCACCGGGATCGACGTACCAGCACTGGTCGAGGAGATCGGCAACGGCGCCCCAGGGTGGCTGGTCCACCAGCAGGTAGTTGCCCTCGGTGATCACCAGGGGGGTCTCACCGGGGACCGGCACCGCGGATCCGATCGACTCCTCGAGCGAGCGGTCGAACAGCGGTGCGTACACCACGTCGGCGGCGCGCTCTCGCAGTCGGCGCAGCAGGTAGGTGTAGCCGGCGGCGTCGAAGGTGTCGGGGGCACCCTTGCGTTCGTGGCGACCGAGCCGGCGCAGCTCGTCGTCGCGGAGGTGGAACCCGTCCATGCCGACCAGCACCGCGTGCGGGGCCAGTGCGGTGACGAGCGCCTCGGCCACCGTCGACTTGCCGGCACCCGGGGCACCCGTGATGCCGAGGATGCGTCGCCGCGCCGGGTCGATCAGACGGGCAGCAGCGGCGACCAGGTCGTCGAGGGTGACCTGCTCCGGCTGTGCCGCAACAGCTGGGTCCACACTCATGTCCCCTCCTCGATGAGCCACCCGCGATCTCGTCGTCGGGATGCGGCTGACGACATCGTCACGCCTCGGGCGGGATCTCGCCCGAGCCTCGGGTGATCAGTCTCGTGGGTACCACGTCGACGGCGGCGGGTGAGGTGTCGCCGTCCAGGCGGGCGAACAGCCGCTCGGCGGCGAGGGTGCCGATCCGGGCGGGATCCTGCGCCATCACGGTCAGGCCGGGATCGATCAGGTCGGCCAGCATCACGTCGTCGAAGCCGATCATGGCGATCCGGTGCTGGCAGCCGAGCTCGTGCAGGGCGCGGATGGCCCCGATGGTGATCATGTTCTGGCTGGTGAACAGCGCGGTCGGTCGCGGGGATCCGGCCATCAGCTCGCGGACCGCCGCCGCGGCGTCGTCCCGGGTCCGCAGGCCTGATACGTCCCGGGTGAAGCCGTGGAGGTCCGCCTGGGCCATCGCGTCGTCGAAGCCGCGTCGCCGGTCACGGGCGGTCGAGATGGCGAGGTCGTCACCCAGATGGGCGATCCGCCGGTGGCCGGCCTCGATGAGATGTCGGGTGGCGGCCGCGGCGGCGTCGTAGTTGTCACTCACCACCGCGTCGGCGACGAGGCCGGCCGGTTGCCGGTCGACGAACACGATCGGTGTGCCCTGCTCCCGTTCCCGCTGCAGGTAGCCGACATCTTGGCTGTAGGTGGTGAGGATGAGCCCGTCGACCCGCCGCCGGGTGAAGGCGTCGACGAGGCGGCGCTCACGCTCGGGGTCGTCGTCGAAGCTGGCGGCGAAGACCGCCGTCTCGCGTCGGGAGGCCACCGCCTCGACGGCGCGGTTGATGGTCGCGGAGAAGGGGTTGTCGACCGCGTCGAGGAGCAGCCCCACCGTCTGGGTCTTGCGGTCGCTGCGGCGGAGCGACCCCGCACCCTGGTGCGGCTGGAAGTCGAGGGCGCGGATGGCCCGCTCGACACGTTCCCGGGTCTGGGGCGCCACATTGGCCTCGTCGTTGATGACCCGCGATACCGTCTTGATGCCGACCTGAGCCAAGGCGGCCACGTCGCGGATGGTCGCGCGTGGTCGCAGCTTTCGGGGAACCGACGAAATTGACAACGATGTCTCCTCGGATTGGATCCCGACCATACCGCTTCTGCAACGCTTCGGTAAGCCGACTTGACGAAAATCTGAGAATGCCTTAGAAAGTTCTCATGACACCGTTGTCACGACGACAGCGGACGACGAAGTCCACTTCGGAGGCTTACATGCAAGGACGCAGCAAGCTCGCTCGGCGGGCGATCGGTTCGATCGCCGTGCTGGGGGCGGCAGCACTCACCCTCTCCGCCTGTGGCGGCGGCGCGGCTCCCTCGGGACAGGCCAGTGGCGGCGGTGACAAGCCGATCTCTGTCACGCTCATCACCAAGACCGCCACGAACCCGTTCTTCATCGCCATGCAGAAGGGCGCGGAGGAGGCGGGCAAGAAGGACGGCGTGACCATCACGACGGCGGCCGGCAAGGCCGACGGCGACGAGGCCACCCAGATCCAGGCCATCGAGGCGGCGGTGGCACGCGGCGACGCGGGCATCCTGATCACCCCGGCCACCGACGGGGTCAACCCGGCGATCGAGGAAGCGCGCAGCGCCGGTCTGTACGTGATCGCGCTCGACACCCCGCCGAATCCGCCCAACACCGTCGACATCACCTTCGCCACCGACAACTTCAAGGCCGGAGAGCAGATCGGCAAGTGGGCCGCGGCGTCGATGGACGGCAAGCCGGCCAACATCGCGCTGCTCGACCTGTTCAACGACAAGATCGCGTCCGTCGACTACAACCGGGACCAGGGCTTCCTCACCGGCATGGGCATCGACACCAAGGACAAGATGAAGAACGGTGACGAGGACAAGGCGGGCAAGTACACCGGCGGCAAGGGCGGCGACTACAACATCGTCTGCAACGAGCCGACCCAGGGTGCCCAGGACACGGGTCGTACGGCGATGGAAACCTGCTTGGCCAAGTCCAAGGACATCAACCTCGTCTACTCGATCAACGAGCCGGCGGGTGTGGGCGCTTCGGAGGCACTCAAGGCGGCCGGGGTCACGGCGACGATCGTTTCCGTCGACGGCGGCTGTGATCCAGGGATCGTGGCGGTGAAGGACGGCACGATCGGTGCTACGTCGCAGCAGTACCCGGTGAAGATGGCCGAGCTCGGCGTGGCAGCGATCGCCAAGTTCAAGAAGGACGGTACGAAGCCCGAGGTCACCCCCGGACTCGACTTCTTCGACACCGGCGTCGCCCTGGTGACCGACAAACCGGTCACCGGTCTGGAGAGCATCGACACCACCGAAGCGAACAAGATCTGCTGGGGCAAGTAGTCAAGACGGTCGCACCGGCTCCGCGCCGAGCGTGGAGCCGGTGCCTCGTCCTCGATCCCTCCCTCCGACTTACGGCAAGGAAGCCTCATGAGCGTTGAAACTCAGGCGCCAGCCACTGCGGCAGAGCAGTTCGCGCTGCGCCAACAATCCCCCCTGCAGCGGGTCCAGCACCTGCTGCACTCGCACCCGGCCCTCAGCCCCTTGATGGTGCTGGTGGTGGCCTGCATCGTGTTCACCATCATCAATCCGAGATTCGCCCAGCCGGGCACGATCTCCCTCATCCTCCAGCAGACGGCCGTGATCGCGGCCCTGGCCATCGGTCAGACCTTGATCGTGCTCACGGCCGGCATCGATCTCGCCGTCGGAGCGATCTCGATCCTGTCGATGCTCGTGATGGCCAAGCTGGCCGCCGAGAACGGGGTGCCGGGGATCCTGGCGCTGCTGATCGGCATCGGTTTCGGTACGGCCGCCGGTTTCCTCAACGGCCTACTGGTCACCCGGCTGAATCTGCCGCCGTTCATCGTCACGTTGGGCACGCTGAGCATCTTCACCGCCATCGGGTTGCTCTACTCCGGTGGCGCCAGCGTTCCGCGAGCGAAGATGCCCGACATCCTCAACGTGATGGGCACCCGGTTTTCGATCGGGCCCTTCAACCTCACCCTCGGTGTGGTGGTGGTGGCCCTGCTGGCCCTGGTCGTGGCCTTCGTGTTGAGTCAGACGGCCTGGGGTCGGCACGTCTACGCCGTCGGTGACGACCCCGAGGCGGCCCGGCTCGTCGGCATCCGGGTCGATCGGCTGCTGCTCAGCGTCTACACCGCGGCTGGGCTGATCTACGGCTTCACGGCGTGGATCTTGATCGGTCGGGCCGGCACCGCCAGCCCGAACGCGATCGTGGGTGCCAACCTGGAGACGATCACCGCGGTGGTGATCGGCGGCACCAGCCTGTTCGGTGGCCGGGGCGGCATCATCGGCACCCTCTTGGGAGCGTTGATCGTGTACGCGTTCAACATCGGTCTCGCGCTGGCGGGTGTCGACGACCAGCTCCGCATTCTCGCCATCGGCGTGTTGATCATCGTGGCCGTCTCGATCGACCAGTGGATCCGGAAGGTGAAGGCATGAGCCAGACTGAGGGCGGGCGTGAATCCGCACACGAGTACGCGAGCGAGTACCCGGAGATCAGTGAGCTGTCACCGGAGGAGTCCGGCACGGTCGGGCTCGGCTCTCCACCGTTGCTGGCCGATCCGCAGACCACGGTCTTGTCGGCCCGTGGTCTGATCAAGACCTTCGGCAAGGTCGTCGGCCTGGACGGTGTGGACGTCGATCTGTTCCCCGGCGAGGTCCTCGCGGTGATCGGTGACAACGGCGCCGGCAAGTCGACGTTGATCAAGGCGCTCACCGGTGCTCTGATCCCGGACTCGGGGCAGGTCTATCTCGACGGCCGCGAAGTCAACTTCAGGACCCCGCAGGATGCCCGTAGTGCCGGCATCGAAACGGTGTATCAGACGCTGGCGGTCGCCCCGGCCTTGGACATCGCGGCCAACATGTTCCTGGGTAGGGAGCGACGCCGACCCGGAGTGTTGGGTTCGGTGTTCAGGATGCTGGACATGAAGGGCATGAAGGAAGACGCCGGGAAGTCGATGGCCAATCTCGGTATCGCCACCGTGCAGAACATGTCCCAGGCGGTGGAAACCCTTTCCGGCGGTCAGCGCCAGGCGGTGGCGGTGGCTCGGGCGGCGACGTTCGCGACCAAGTTCGTGGTGCTCGACGAGCCGACCGCCGCACTGGGCGTGAAAGAAACCGGGCAGGTGCTGAATCTGATCCACCAGATCAGGGAGAAGGGTCTGCCCGTCATCCTGATCTCCCACAACATGCCCAACGTGTTCGAGGTGGCCGACCGGATCCACATCGCGCGACTGGGCGGCTGCGCCGGAGTGATCACGCCGAAGTCGCACACCCCGACCGAGGCCGTCGCGGTGATGACCGGGGCGACCACTCTGCAGAAGGGCTGACGGCAGGAAGGAACTGGCCGGCCCGCGCCCATCCCGAGTGGGCCGGCCCACGTGCTGAGGCAGTGGCGACTATGACCGGTCCCGTCGGGTGGCGGGGCATCAGGCGGTCGCCACTGCCTCTCCTGCTGTCCGAACCGGGCGGATGATCTCCCACCGGAGCTCCCAACCGACCGGCGACGCTGCGGTGGAGAGTCGGCAGCGGGACCGCTGAGGCACCGGCGTCTACGATGTCGGCGACCCGGACCTGCCGGATGCACTGGTGAGGAGACGATGACCGACCGCCCCGACCGCCCCGACCGGAAGCGGCAACGGCGAGTGACCTTGGCCGATGTTGCCCGGCACGCCGCCGTCTCCCGGGCATTGGTCTCCATCGTGATGCGGGATGCACCCGGAGCCAGTGCGGCAACCCGTGAACGGGTGCGGGCCTCGGCCACCGCGCTGGGCTACCGGCCCGATCTGCGCGCCCGGGCCCTGGCCGGTCAGACGTCACGCTTGATCGGGATCATGTTCGGTGGCACCTTCGGGGTGTACCACTTCGACCTGCTCGACGGCCTCTACGCCGCCGCCGAGGTCCACGGTCACACTTTGATCCTGAGCCCACTCACGCCCGGACGGGACGAGGAGCTCGCGGCACAGTCCCTCTACGACTTCCAGTTCGACGGCTTGATCATGCTGAGTCCGCAGACGGCGGCCCCGCTCCTCGCTGGAACCGTCCCGGTGGTCGTGGTCGGCTGGCACGTCGACCACCCCGACGTCGACATCGTCCGCACCTCCGACGAAGCCGGACTGGCGAAGGCGGTGGACCACCTCGTCGACCTCGGACATCGCCGGATCGTGCACGTCGACGGAGGCGACACGCTGATCGGCGTCTCCCGCCGGAACGCCTACGCGAAGGCGATGACGGCTCACGGACTGGCCGACCAGGTGCGGGTCGTACCCGGTGGGCAGAGCCACCTCGACGGTCAACGGGCGGCACGACTGCTGCTCGACGATGCGACGGAACTCCCCTCAGCGATCGTGGCGTACAACGACGACGTCGCCGTGGCCGCGATCGACGCGATCAGCCAGCACGGCCTCGGTGTCCCGGCCGACATCTCCGTGACGGGCTTCGACGACAGCGACGCCGCCACGCTGTCCGCTGTCGAACTGACCAGTGTCGCCCAGGAGCCGGGACAGATGGCCCGCGCAGCGGTCGATCGGATCGTGGCCCGGATCGAAGGGCAACCGGTGGACGACCGCGAAATCGTCTTCGAGCCGGTACTGCGGGTGCGGCAGAGCACTCGGCGACACGTCGAGAACTAATCGGCACCATGTCTTGACATATGTACCTTTGCGGGTCTAGCTTTTCGGCTGTCTAGAGCGCGCTAGTCCAGCCGACCAGGGTTGGAACCGGGCGTCAAGAGACGCTCGACGGAGAGGATGGCCATGACGCTTGGCGTTGCCGTGATCGGCGCTGGGATGGCTGGGCGGGCTCACGCGGCCGCCTTTCGGGCGGCACCGACCGTCTACGCGTCGACTCTCCCGGATTTGCGGTACGTCTCCATCGGCGACGTCAACGCCGAGAACGGGAAGCTGACCGCCAAGAGGTTCGGCTACGAGCGGTCCGACAGCTCGTGGCAGGCCATCGCCGCCGATCCGGACATCCACGTGGTCAGTGTTGTGGTGGCCAATCACCTGCACCGCGAGATGGTGGAAGGTCTGCTGGCGGCCGGCAAGCACGTGCTGTGCGAGAAGCCGCTGAGCGACACGCTCGCCGATGCCCGGGCCATGGCCGAGGTCGCCCGCGGTGCGGGCACAGTCGCCCGCGTCGGCTTCACCTTCCGTCGTGCGCCGGGGGTGGCCATGCTGCGGGAGCTGATCACCTCGGGCGTGCTGGGCCGGGTTCTGCACCTGGACATCCGCTACTGGTGCGACTACGCGAGTGATCCGCAGATTCCCATCAGCTGGCGGTTCAAGGGTGCGCCCGGAACCGGAGCCCTGGCCGACGTCGGCAGTCACGCCAGCTACCTCGCCGAATTCCTCGCCGGAGATGTCCGTGAGGTCAGTGGCGGCCGGTTCGCCACCGTGATCTCCGAGCGGCCGACTCCACTGGCAGCGACGATCGGGCATGGACCTGCCGCGGTGAGCGACGTGTACGAAACGGTCGAGAACGACGATTACGCCGGCTTCAGCGCGGCGTTCGCCGAAGGCGTCGGCGTCGTCCAGGTCTCCCGGGTCTCCTCTGGTCACCCCAACGGTCTGGCGATCGAGGTCTTCGGAGATCGAGGATCGGCCAAGTGGGCCCAGGAGCGGCCGGCGGAATACCAGCTCATGCTCAACGAGGGCCCGGTCGGCCAGCGCGGTTTCCGGCAGGTGATCCTGGGTCCGGAGCACCCGTACCTCGCAGGTGGGTTGCCGATGGATGCGCCCGGAGTCGGCTTGGGACAGAACGAAGGTTTCGTCTACCAAGCCCGCGCGTTTCTCGATGAGGTGGCCGGACTCGACGAGGCATCGTCGCTGCCAGCCTGCGCCTCATTCGACGAAGGCGTTCACAACATGGAGATCCTCGCCGCGGTCGCCGAGTCTGCTGCTCGCGGCGGGGCTTCCGTTCACGTACCGGTACAGCGGACCGAGCTCGCTTCGGCGGTCTCGGCGGGGGTGGCACGATGAAGTTCGGTGTGTACAACGCGATCCTGCACGATCGTGAGCTGCCCGAAGCGATCAAGGTCGTCGCCGGTCTCGGCCTGAGCGGCGTCGAGCTGAACTCGGGCGGCTTCCTACCGGCCGTGCACATCCCGACCTTCGAGAACATCCTGACCTCTGACACGGCCCGCGACGACTTCCTCGGGCTGTTCGACGGCACCGGCGTCGAGATCGCCGGTCTCAACTGCAACGGGAACCCGCTGCACCCCCATCGGGCCATTGGCGAGGCGCACGCCGAGGACGTCCGGCGCAGCATCCGGCTGGCGCACCGACTCGGGCAGCACCGGGTGGTCACGATGTCCGGGTTGCCGGGCGGGGAGCCCGGAGCGACCCGGCCGAACTGGATCGTCAACGCCTGGAACTCTGCGTCGCTGGAGGTGCTCGACTACCAGTGGTCCGTGGCGGAAGCCTTCTGGCGGGAAGTCGATCGCGAGGCTGCCGATCTCGACGTGCAGGTAGCGCTCGAGTTGCACCCGCAGAACCTCGTCTTCAACCCGGCCGGCGTCCGGGACCTCATCGAGCGCACCGGTTCGACCCACATCGGAGTCGAACTGGACGCCTCCCATCTCTTCTGGCAGTGGATGGATCCGGTGGCCGTGGTCCAGGACCTCGGTCCGCTGGTTGTCCACGCAGCCGCGAAGGACGTCAAGATCAACCCGGCCGCCGCTGTCTACGGGGTGCTCGACAACCGCTTCCGGCGGCTCGGTCCGGATGAACCGCGCACCAACCTCGGAGGCGACGAGTGGGCCAACGAATGGCCGAAGGACGCGGCCTGGGACTTCGTGGCTCTGGGTCGCGGCCACGACGCGGTCTACTGGTCCACCTGGCTGGCGGCCCTGTACACCGTCGATCCGGACATGCTGGTCAACATCGAGCACGAGGACGTGAGTTTGGGCCGGATCGAAGGGCTCGAGATCGCTGCCGAGGTCCTGCTGGACGCCGCCCAGAGGGCCGGTATCCCCAGTACGAACGAACCCGCCACTCCCAAGGCCGCCGGCAACGGCGGTCGTTCCGCGGCAGCCATGCTGCCCTGACTGATCCTGCTACCCATCGCAGCTGCGGGCTGGATCCGCGACCGCACCCCCACGTCTGCGGGTCCGCCCGAGACACAACGAAAGGAATCACCGATGATCCCTCGACGCTCGCGACCCGCCGTGCTGGTGGCGGCACTCGCCTCGGCCACGGTGCTGACGCTCGCCGGCTGCAGTGGCGGCGGCGCGCCCCCGGCCAACAACAGCGACCAGGGTGGCGGCGGGGGTGACTCCGGCTACACCATCGCCATGGTGACGCACGAGACCCCCGGTGACTCCTTCTGGGACAAGATCCGCGCCGGCGCGGAGCAGGCGGCCAAAGACACCGGGTCGAAGCTGCAGTATTCGAACGATCCGGCGGCGGACAAGCAGGCCGGACTGATCCAAACCGCCGTGGACTCCAAGGTGGATGGGATCGCAACCACGTTGGTCACCCCGGACGCACTGGCCGGTGCGGTGAAATCGGCGAACGACGCCGGGATCCCGCTCGTCGGTTTCAACTCCGGTATCGACCAGTACAAGCAGCTGGGCGCGCTGATGTACTTCGGTTCCGACGAGAACCTCGCCGGTGAGGAAGCGGGTAAGCGGATTGCCGGGGCCGGCGCGAAGCACCCGCTGTGTGTCATCCAGGCAGCCGGTTCGGTTGCTCTCGAGGCGCGCTGCGCCGGCGTGAAAAAGGCCGTTCAGGGAACGGAGAACATCCAGGTCAACGGTGCCGACGACTCGGCGGTGGTGTCGAGTTTGCAGGCGAAGCTGGCACAGGACAAGTCGATCGACTACATCGTCACCCTCGGTGCGCCGATCGCCCTGGACGCCCTGAAGGCGATGGATCAGGCCAGCAGCACTGCGAAGCTGATCACCTTCGATCTGAACCAGGACGCCGCTCAGGCGATCAAGGACGGCAAGATCCAGTTCTCGATCGATCAGCAGCCCTACGTGCAGGGGTACATGTCAGTGACTGCTCTGTACCTGAACGTCAAGAACGGAAACGACATCGGTGGCGGCAAGGCCGTACTCACCGGACCGTCCTTCGTCGATGCGGAGAACATCGACAAGATCCTCCCGTTCACGAAGAACAACACCCGGTAGTCGAGCACGCGGCACCCGATCGCCCGCCAGTCGGGCGGCGGTGCCGCGGCCCGCTCTCACCTGATCGGAGAGTTCCATGAGTTCCACGCTCAAGCCAGCGCCGGCCGGAGCACCCGCGGAGGCCTCGAACCGGGTCAAGCTCGGTTGGTCGAACCGCCTGCTCGCTCGTCCGGAAGTCGGGGCCGCCGTCGCGGCCGTCGTCATCTTGATCTTCTTCCTGATCGTCGCCCCGGCCTTCCGGACACCGGAGTCGTTCTTCACCGTGCTCTACCAGTCGTCCACGATCGGCATCGTCGCCGTCGCGGTCGGCATGTTGATGATCGGCGGCGAGTTCGACCTGTCCGCTGGTGTCATCGTCACCACCGCCGGACTGGTGAACGCGATGTTCTGCTACTACCTGGGCCTGAACCTGATCGTCGGTGCGCTGGTGTCACTGGTCTTCTGCCTGGCCATCGGCTTCGTCAACGGTTATCTCGTGCAGCGAACCGGAATCCCGTCGTTCCTGATCACCCTCGGCACGTTCTTCGTCCTGCAGGGTGCGAACCTCGGAGTGACCAAGCTCATCACCGGGGCGGTGTCGACACCGAACATCAACCAGATGGACGGCTACGCCCTGTTGTCAGCCATCTTCGCGGGCAGCTTCAAGATCGGTCCGGTCACCGTGTGGAACACCGTCATCTACTGGCTCGTCTTCGTGGCACTCTCCGCCTACATCCTGCAGCGCACGAAGATCGGCAACTGGATCTACGCCGTCGGCGGCAACGCCGCCAGCGCGCGCGCCGTCGGCGTGCCGGTGACCCGGGTCAAAGTCGGGTTGTTCATGGGGGTGGCGTTCCTCGGCTGGTTCGTCGGCATGCACCTGCTCTACCGGTTCAACACCTTGCAGGCCGGCAACGGAGTCGGCAACGAGTTCCTCTACATCATCGCCGCAGTGGTCGGCGGCACGCTGTTGACCGGCGGTTACGGCAACGCCATCGGCGTCGCGATCGGCGCGTTCATCTTCGGCATGACCAGCCTCTGCATCGTCTACGCCGGCTGGGACCCGAACTGGTTCAAAGCCTTCCTCGGCGTCATGCTGCTGCTCGCCGTCATCGTCAACCTCTACATCAAGAGGCTCTCCACCACCCGGAAAGTTGGCTAGGTCATGACCGTATTGCACTGTCGCGCTCCGCGCTCCGCGGTCATGGGCTCCGCCCTGTCTCGCTCGTTCGGTCGCGATGCCGGACGACGCAGTCCTGCGACGCTCCGCTCTGCGCGTCGTCCGGCAGCGCTCCTCACTCCCGAGAGGCTTCACTCATGACCGACACGATCGCCGAACACGCCGACTCCAGCCTGCACAAGGGCGAAGCCTTGGTCGAGATGACCGAGGTCGGCAAGTCCTACGGCGCCATCCGGGCGCTCAAAGGCATCAACATGACGGTGAACGCAGGCGAGGTCACCTGCGTCCTGGGGGACAACGGTGCCGGCAAGTCGACCCTGATCAAGATCATCTCCGGACTGCATCCACACAGCGAGGGCGCTCTGTTGGTCGACGGAGCCGAGGTCCACTTCGGTTCGCCTCGGGAATCGCTGTCCCACGGCATCGCCACCGTGTACCAGGACCTCGCCGTCGTGGGGTTGATGGAGGTCTGGCGCAACTTCTTCCTCGGCTCCGAGCTGGTCGGGTCCAAGGCGCCGCTGGCTCCGCTCAAGATACGGGACATGAAGAGGATCGCGGACGAGGAGCTCCGCAAGATGGGCATCGTCGTCAAGGACATCGACCAACCCATCGGCACCCTGTCCGGCGGCCAACGCCAGTGCGTCGCGATTGCCCGGGCCGTCTACTTCGGGGCCCGGGTCCTGATCCTCGACGAACCGACCGCGGCCCTCGGCGTCAAGCAGTCCGGCGTGGTCCTGAAGTACACCGCCGCCGCCCGCGACGCCGGTCTCGGCGTGGTGTTCATCACCCACAACCCCCACCACGCTTACCTGGTGGGCAACCACTTCATCATCCTCAAACTCGGCCAGGCTGTCCTGGACAAGAAGAGGGACGAGGTCGGCCTCGACGAGCTCACCCGACAGATGGCCGGCGGCGACGAGCTCGCCGAGCTCAGCCACGAGCTGCAACGCTGATCGGACCCAGCCGGGTCCTCCGGGGCGGAGGATCCGGCCGATGTTCTGTCGTCACCACTCAGGACCTGGAGGAGTCAGATCGTGAGATTGATGGACGCGCAGTGTGCTACTGCCGCCGGCCGGAAGTCGGCGAACGATGAGTGATCTGAAGGTCGCCGTACTTGGACTCGGCATGATGGGCGCCTTTCACGTGGAGTTGTTGTCGACGGCGATCAAGGGTGTCTCGGTCACCGTGGTCAACGACTTCGTGTCCGAGAAGGCCACCGAGGTGGCCGCGCGGATCGGCGCCCTAGCCGTTGCAGATCCACTCGAGGCGATCAACCACCCCGAGGTCGACGCGGTGCTGCTGGCCACGCCGGGCAACACCCACGCCGAACAGGTGTCGGCATGTCTGGATCGGGGCATCCCGGTGCTGTGCGAGAAGCCGCTGACCACCGACGAGGACTCGTCGTACCGCCTGGTGCAGCAGGAAGCAGCCCTGGGCCGCCGCTTGATCCAGGTCGGGTTCATGCGCCGGTTCGACCACGAGTACGTCGCGCTGCGGGAACTCATCGCATCCGGCGCCGTCGGGAACGTCTTGCAGCTGCACTGCACCCACCGCAATCCTGCGGTCGGCGACCACTTCGACTCCGAGTTCATGATCAGGGACTCGGTGGTGCACGAGGTCGACAGTGCCCGCTACTTGTTGGCGGAGGAGATCGCCAGTGTCCAGGTGCTGGCGGGAGTGGCCTCCAGCGCCGCCCCGGCCGGGACCTGTGATCCGATGCTGGTGATCTTCGAGACCGAGTCGGGGCGGTTGGTGACCGCCGAGTGCTTCGTCCGGACGGGCGTGGCCTACGAGGTGCGCACCGAGGCGGTGGGCGAAGCCGGATCGGCGATGATCGGGCTCGACCAGGCCTTACTGGCCAAGACCACCGACGGCCGCTGGGGCGGCCGGATCACGCCGAGCTTCGTGGAGCGGTTCGGCGCGGCGTACCGAGTCGAGTTACAGCGCTGGGTCACGGCGGCACGCCGGGGCACTGTCGACGGACCCGGTGCCTGGGACGGTTACGCCGCGATCGCGGTGTGTGAGGCCGGCGTGCGGGCGCTGCGGTCCGGCCAGCGGGTCTCGGTGGAGCTCGCCGACCGCCCGATCGAGACACCGAACGGCGGGATCACCGCCCCCGACCTGGAGGCTGCCCGATGAAGCTGGCGCTCGACCCGCAGATGTACTACTCCGAGCACACCGTCTACGAGCTGCCGGATCTGGTGGCCCGAGCGGGCTACGGGTGGATGGAGCTGTCGCCGAAGGCCGATCTCGTGCCCTTCTTCAAGTACCCCCGGATCGACGACGCAGGTGTCCGCAAGCTGAAGAAGGCCGCTTCTGACGCCGGCGTGCAGATCGCCTCGCTGCTGCCGGTGCTGCGCTGGTCCGGTCCGGACGAGGACCAACGCCAGGCGGCGGTGCGGGCCTGGAAGCGAGCCATCCAGATCGCCGTCGATCTCGGGGTGGACGTGATGAACTCGGAGTTCAACGGCCGTCCGGAGGCGGCGGAGACCGCGGAGGCGATGTTCCTCAAGTCGATGGACGAGCTCATCCCGGTGTTCGAGCGCGAAGGCGTGCAGCTGATCTTGGAACCGCACCCCGACGACTTCATCGAGGACGGGATCGAGGCGCTGGAGCTGATCCGGGGCCTCAACCGGGACTGGCTCGGGTTCCTCTACTGCACCCCGCACGCCTTCCACCAGGGCCACGCTGCCACCGAGATCATCAGTCGCGGCGCCGAGCTCGTGCGGTACGTGCACCTGGCGGACGCCTGGAACCATCTCACCTCCAACGGACTGCGCTACATCACCAACCCCCCCGGCAACACCGCCCGGGTCCATCAGCACATGGAGATGGGTCGCGGTGAGGTCGACTACGACGAGGTGTTCGCCGCGTTGGCCGCCGTCGGCTTCGACGGGACCATCAGCAGCTGCGTGTTCGGCTGGGAAGAGGACGCGGACGGCGTCAACGTCCGACAGCGGGAGAAGGCCCAGAGTCTGATCGCCAAGCACTTCACCACCGACCGGCCCGCCGGCTGACGGCGGATCGAGCCGAGACACCACGACCGAAGGGAAAGTCGATCATGACCGTAGCCGTCGCCCATCAGGCATCCTCAGCAGCCCGAGAGCTGGCCATCCGCGAGGCGGCCGTCGAGGCCAGTATGCGCGGCACCGATCTCGTCGTGTTGCACGTCGTCGAGTCGCTCGACCTCGACGTCGCCGATGCCTACCAGCACAGCCTTCGGGACGAGATCGATGCGGTGATCGCCGAAACTCCGGCAAAGGGTGTGGCCTGGGAGCTGCGGCTCGCGACGGCCCCCGACGACGTCGCGGAGACGATCATGACCATGGCTCGCGAGGCGGGTGCGAGTCTGCTCGTCATCGGCGCCCGCCGCCGCTCGCCGGTGGGCAAGGCGCTGCTCGGCAGCGTCACCCAGTCGCTGGTTCTGATGTCCGACATCCCTGTCCTCGTGGTGAAAGCGGACCGTCAACGAGGTTGATGCGCCGCCGCGTGGTCAGCGTCACTCGTGGAGCTCTCGACACCTGCCAATCTTTGTACTAACATACTTACATAACTCCCTCCACGCAGGACAGGTGAGACGTGTGACCGCGTATCCGATCCCGACCACTACCGAACCCGCGGATCTCGCCGGATTGGCCCGCCGGGCCCGGTGGGAGGTCGTCAAGACCGTGACCACCAACAAGGCCGGCCACATCGGTGGCCCGTTGTCGATGATGGATCTTCTCGTCAGCCTCTATTTCCGGGAGCTGCGGATCAAAGTCGACGACCCCGATTGGTCGGATCGAGACCGTTTCATCCTGTCCAAGGGACACGCAGCCATCGGGCTGTACGCCGTGCTGGCGTTGCGGGGATTCCTCCCGCTCAACGAGTTGGCGACGTTCGACCAGGGGGACTCCCGGCTGCAGGGTCACCCGGACATCACCCGTCTGCCCGGCCTCGACGCGTCCACCGGGTCACTGGGCCAGGGCTTGAGCCTGGGAGTCGGGATGGCCCTCGGTGCGCGCCTGGCCGGCCGGACGTCGCACACGTTCGTGCTGCTGGGGGACGGCGAGATCCAGGAGGGCATGGTGTGGGAGGCCGTTCAGGCCGCGGCCCGCTACAAACTCTGCAACCTCACCGCGATCGTCGACCGCAACGGATTGCAGCAGTTCGGATTGCCCTCCAGTCGGGAGACGACGTTGACCGATCGTGGTGATCGGCGCGATCCCTGGTACGGCGTCGATCTGTCGGCGGTGTTCCAGGCCTTCGGTTGGCGCGTGATCGAGCTGGACGGCCACGACCACGATCAGATCGCATCAGCTCTTGCACTGGCTCGGAGCGGAGACCCGGCGGGCCGACCGACGGTTCTGCTGGCCCACACCGTGAAGGGCAAGGGTCTGTCACTGGCAGAAGGCGTCCACACCTGGCACAGCATCGTGCCGTCTGCCGAGGACTTCGAACGGGCGCGGCAGGAGCTCGAGCCCGAGGAGATCGAGTTGCTGGACTCCTACGCCGAGGCACAACTGGGAAGCGGAGCACGGGCATGAGCGATCTCGCGACCGACCTGACCACGAGCCGCGCCCCCAGCGCGCTGCCGATGCGCGACGTGTGGGGCGACAAGCTGGTGGAGTTGGGTACCTCCGACCCACGAACGGTGGTCCTCGACGGTGATCTCGCCAACTCGACCAAAGCCGACAAGTTCGCCAAGGCCCATCCCGATCGGTTCTTCCAGATGGGGATCGCCGAGCAGAACCTGATCGGTGCCGCGGCCGGCCTGGCGTCGACGGGTTACGTTCCGTGGACCTCGTCGTTCACCGTCTTCTTCACTCATCGGGCACTGGACCCGATCCGGATGCTGGTGGCGCAGAGCCATGCCAACGTCAAGATCGTCGGCTCCTACTCGGGCTTGCTGATCGGGGCGGTCGGCAAGACCCACCTCGACGTGCAGGACCTCGCGATCATGCGGGCGATGCCCGACCTGACCGTACTCGCCCCGGGCGACAACACCGAACTCGTTGCCATGATGGAGTGGGCGCAGGCCTACGACGGCCCGGTCTACCTCCGGCTGGTCCGTGACGCCGTGCCGGACCTCTTCGGCGCCGACTACACGTTCACTCCGGGCGCCGTGCACGTGCTGCGCGAGAGCGCCGAGGGTCCGGACGTGGCGTTCGTGTCCACGGGTGCCCAGACCGCTCGGGTGCTGGCGGCGGCCGAGCTCCTCGCCTCCCGCGGCGTCTCTGCCGTGGTGCTGCATGCGCCCTGCCTGAAACCGTTCGACGGTGCGGCTCTGGTGGCAGGCGTAGACGGCGCTCCACTCGTCGTGACGACTGAGGAGCACACCGTCATCGGTGGGCTCGGCGGGCTGGTCGCGGAGACTCTGGGCGCTACCGGTTGCCGGGCGAGGATCGAACGCTTCGGACTGGATGACGTCTGGGGGGAGTCCGCAGACAACGCGTTCCTCCTCGACAAGCACGGCCTCTCGGCCGAGCGCGTCGCCGACCGGGTGGCCGAGCTGGTGGCCGTCCATGCGTGATCAGAAGCTCTTCCTCGGCGGTGCGTGGGTCGAGGGTGTCGACACCTTCGAGGTGCGGGACCCGTTCGACGACGGGCTCGTGGGCCGAGTGGCGGTGGCGAGTCCGGCCCAGGCCGGCGAAGCCGTGACCGCGGCTCGGACGGCGATGTCGAGCGGCTGGCCCGCCAGCGAGCGGGCCGACCTGCTGCTCGAAGCCAGCAGCAGGATCCGGGAACGATCCGGCGACTTCGCCGAGCTGCTGCGCGCCGAAGCCGGCAAGCCGATCACCGCGGCGCGGCTCGAGGTCTCGCGTGCGGCCACCACGCTGCGGATTGCGTCCGAGGAAGCGCGTCGGCTGCCCTCGGAGACTGTTCAGTTCGACGACCTCGCCCCGGGCGTCACTCCGCTCGGCTTCACCATCCCGCAGCCCCTCGGCGTGGTTGCGGCGATCACCCCGTTCAACTTCCCGCTCAACCTGGTGATGCACAAGGTGGCGCCGGCCCTGGCCGCCGGCTGCGCGGTCGTGCTCAAGCCGTCGGAACGCACTCCGCTCTCTGCCGGCCTGCTGGCCGAGGTTCTTGCGGAGATCGGGCTGCCGAACGGGTGGCTCAACGTGATCACCGGACATCCGGCCGAGATCGTGCCGGCTTGGAACGACCACCCCGATGTCGCCGTGATCACGTTCACCGGATCGGCCGCCGTGGGATGGCAGCTGAAGGCCGACTCGCCACGGAAACGTCACGTCCTCGAGCTCGGCTCGAACACAGCGATGGTGGTGGCGGCTGACGCGGACCTCGAGCGGGCCGTCAACGCGGCCGTGACCGGCGGGTTCACCTTCAGCGGTCAGGCCTGTGTGTCGGTGCAGCGCGTGTACGTGGCCGCCGAGGTGGCTTCCGACTTCACGGCCAGGCTGACCGAAGCGGTGGAGAAGCTGCCCGTCGGAGATACCAAGGACCCAGCCACCGTGGTGGGCCCGATGATCAGCGACGACGCTCGAGAGCGCGTGCTCGGCTGGATCGACGAGGCGGTGGCCGACGGCGCCCGGCTCGTGACCGGCGGCACCCTGGATGGGAACTGTCTGCGGCCCACCGTCCTGGCCGACGTGCCGGCCCGGTCCCGAGTCGTCTGTGAGGAGGTGTTCGGACCGGTCGTGTCGATCAAGACAGTCGACACCGTCGCCGAGGGGATCGCCGAGGTCAACGCGGCCCGCTACGGCCTCAACACGGCCCTGTTCACCCGCGACCTGGGTTCGGCGCTGCACTTCGCCCGAACCGCCGAGGCCGGCGCTGTCTTGATCAACATCACCCCGGCGTTCCGGGCCGACCACATGCCATACGGCGGGGTGAAGGACAGCGGTCAGGGTCGCGAAGGGGTCAAGTACGCCATCGCGGAGCTGCTTGATCAGCGACTCGTCGTGCTCGCGCCCTGAACACCAGCCGGCCTCAGCGCGCGCTCGCAGTGCTGCGCAGTCCCGCCCGTGGCACCGGTTGCCCCGACCGCAGTCCCTGTTCCGCGGCGGCGTGGTTGGCCGCGGCGAGCGTGGCCGACTCCGACCAGCCGAGCCGCCCCGCGGCGGCGGCGACCCGTCCGAACTCGGGGGTCGCGCGGACGATCGTCCCGTTCCGGTGCGCGACCTTGACCGCGATGTCGTAGCCCTCGACCGCGACGTCGACCCAACCCCGGGGCAGGGCGTACTTGCTCACTGAGTGCTGTCGGACGCCGAAGGTGGACGTCTGCTCGAGAACGAGATCGCGGATCGCGGCGACCTGTGCCGGTGCCACCAGCACCGACAGCAGCTGTGCGGGCCGGCCCTTCTTCATCTGGATCGGTAGCAACCACGCATCCGAAGCGCCCGCCGCGATCAGGCGATCCAGGACTCCGGGCCACAGCCGCGGATCGAGGTCGTCGACGTTGGCCTCCAGCAGGACCGCCGGCTCGAGGTCGGCGTCGCCGGCAGTGCCGGTCGCGACCGGGCTGCCGATCAGGACCCGGGTGACATTGGCCCGTCCGGGCCGATCGCGACCGCCGGCCCCCGTCCCGTGGGAAGCCGGCACCAGCTCGGGGAGCTCCTCGCAGCGTTCGCTCAACGCGACGACCAACGCCATCCCGGTCGGCGTGGCCAGCTCGCCGTCCCCACCGGCCCGGACCCGCCAACCGGCGGACAGCTCGACCACCGCCGGCACCGGTACGCCCACCTCGCCGTGAGCCATCGCGACCCGGCCGGAGCCGACGGCCACGACGCCGGTGCTCACGGTGGCCACCTGCAGGTCGTGCAGCGCTGCACAGACCCCGACCACGTCGGCGATGGAGTCCCAGGCACCGACCTCGTGGAACTCGACGTCCTCGGTCGCGATCCCGTGCACGGCGGCCTCCGCCGCAGCCAACCGACCGAACACCGCCACCGCCCGGTACCGCACCTGCTCCGGCACGGCAGCGGCCTCCAGCCGGGCCCGGATGTCGCGCCACGGCCGGTGCGGATGATCGGCGACCCGCACCTCGACCGCGACCAGCAGGGCGCGGAGCCCCGCCCGGGTCACCACCGAAGACGTCACGCTGACGGTGTCGGGGATCACGGCGTCGATCGCTCCCTGGACGGCCGCGAGCGAGGCCCCGGCGTCCAGCAGCGCGCCGAGCAGCATGTCGCCGGCGACTCCGGCCGAGGCGTCGATCCAGGCGTGCCGGCCACCCTCCCCGGCGGTCATGCCGGCGCGGCGATCTGGGCCGCGAGGTGGCCGGCACCGTACCCGTTGTCGATGTTGACCACCGCGACGCCCGGTGCGCAGGCGTTGAGCATCGCGAGCAGCGGCGCGAGGCCACCGAAGGCGGCGCCGTAACCGACCGAGGTCGGCAGGGCGACCACCGGTGCGGCGACCAGGCCGGCCACCACGCTCGGCAGGGCGCCGTCCATGCCCGCAGCGACGATGATCACCCGCGCCTGGCGCAACACGGGCAGCCGAGCGAGGATGCGATGGAGCCCGGCGACGCCGACGTCGACCACGAGCTCGGTCGGTCGGCCGAGGTACTGCGCGGTGAGCAGGGCTTCCCGCGCGACCGGCAGATCGGACGTGCCCGCGGTGACGACCAGCACCAGACCACCGGTCGGCTCCGGCGGCTTCGCCGGCCAGGCCAGCAACCCGGATTCGCGATCGCAGAAGGCCTCGGGGAGCTCGGTGAGCACGGCCTCGGCCTGCTCAGCGTTCGCACGGGTGAACAGGGTGATGATGTCGGTCCGGTCGCGCAGGGCCGAGGCGATGGCCGCCACCTGCTCGATGCTCTTCCCGGCGCAGTAGACCGCCTCGGGGAAACCGCGCCGGGCGGTCCGGGAGAGATCCAGCTCGGCGATCTGTTCCAGGCCGGTGGTGCGCTGGTCGTCGGGGTGCTCAGCCACGGTGCTCGAGCACCGTGAGCGTGAAGGCTCCCGATTGCAGTCCGGCGGGGTCGATCACGACGTCGGCGAACCCCGCCTGCCGGACCGCAGCCTCGACCCGACTCCGCAGGGGCGGTTGCTCGGCGGCGGCGAGATCGGCCGGCGACAGCTCGATCCGAGCCACCTCACCGTGGTGCCGGACCCGGAACTCCCGCAGCCCCAGGCCGGCCAGCGCGGCCTCCGCCCGGTCGATCTGCGCGAGCTTCTCCGGCGTGACCTCGGAGAAGTGCGGGATCCTGGACGCGAGACACGGAGCGGCTGGTTTGTCGGCGCAAGGGAGGTCGAGCGAGCGGGCCAGCGCTCGGACGTCGGACTTCCGCAAACCCAGATCGACCAGCGGCCGCAGCACCTGGTGCTCGGTGGCGGCCCGGGCGCCGGGTCGATCGATCCGGCGGGCGTCGTCGGCGTTCTCGCCGTACGCCACCGCGGTCAGGCCGTGGGCGCGGACCACCTCGGCGTCGATCCGGTCGAACAGCTCGCTCTTGCAGTGGAAGCAGCGGTCCACGCCGTTGGCGCGGTACGCCGGGTTGTCGCCCTCGTTGGTGGTCACCTCGACCACCCGTACCCCGATGAACGCGGCCACCTCGTGTGCCTCGGCCCGCTCCCGGGCGGCGAGGCTGGGGGAGACGCCGAGCAGGGCGAGAACGCGGTCGGAACCGAGGACGCGGGCCGCCAGGGCCAGCAGCACCGAGGAGTCGACGCCGCCGGAGAACGCCACCCCCAACCGCTCGATCCCGCGCAGTTGCCGGGACAGGTCGGCCGTCGCGCTCGCCAGGTCCGGACTCGTCACATCGCCCACGTCGGACCATTCTGCCTGCCGCCCCTATAGTCCCCGCATGAGCGGGGGCGACGGGCTGATCATCCGGGCGGCGGAGCACCGCGACCTGACCGCGCTGACCGCGCTCTACAACCACTACGTGGAACACACGGTGATCACCTTCGACCTGGAGCCGTGGACGGTGCAGCGCCGGGTCGAGTGGTTCAGCCACTACGCCGAGACCGGACCGCACCGGCTGCTGGTGGGGGAGCGGGACGGTCGGCTCGTCGGCTACGCGAGCAGCAGCACCTTCCGACCCAAGGCGGCGTACGGCCGCTCGGTGGAGACCTCGGTGTACCTCGATCACGCGCAGGTCGGACGGGGCGACGGCACCCGGCTCTACACCGCGCTGCTGGACGAGCTCGCGACCGAGGAGGTGCACCGCGCGTACGCCGGTGTGGCGCTGCCCAACGACGCCTCCATCCGCCTGCACCGACGACTCGGGTTCATCCCGGTCGGGACCTTCCGCGAAGTCGGCTTCAAGTTCGGGCGGTACGTCGACGTGGAGTGGTTCGAGCTGGGGCTTCCGCTTTCCTGAGGCTGCTCGCGCGTCTCAGGCGCTTCGGACTGGGCCCTTCCTCCTCGGTCGTCGGCGACAGACTCCACGGAGGTGCTGACTATGCGCGCGGGGTCGCCGACTCCTCGTCGTCAGTGCCCAGCCGCGCCTGAGACACCCGACGCTCGCAGCCTTTCGAGGCTCTCTGCTTGCGGTCTGCTCCACCTACTCACATCTGCGGCTCGTGCAGAGGGAGCAGACCTCAGCAGGTGGAGCAGATCTTGACGGCTGGGTCAGTGCTCGTGCAGCGGGAAGCCGCGGATGCCGCGCCAGGCCAGCCGGCTGATCAGCTGCTTGGCCTCCGCCAGGCTGACGCTGCTGCCGCCGGAGGACACCCAGTACCGGGCGCTGACCTGGGCGGTACCGACCAGCGAGATCGCGAGCAGCTTGGCCTGATCCGGCGGCAGCCCGGTGTCGGAGACGATCACCTCGGCGATCGCGTCGGCGATCTCGTTGTTGACGCGCCACAGTCGCTGCTGGACCTGGCCGTCGCCGGTGAGGTCGGACTCGAAGACGAACCGGAACTCCCCGCTCGCCGAGGAGACGAACTCGTAGAACGCGCCCATGGTGGCCACGACCCGGTCGGCGTTGTCCTCGGTGGAGTCCAGGGCCTCGCGGACGACGTCGACCAGTCGGTCGCAGCTGGTGTCGAGCAGGGCGAGATAGAGGTCGAGCTTGGACGGGAAGTGCTGGTAGAGCACGGGCTTGGACACCCCGGCCGCTTCGGCGATGTCGTCCATCGCGGCCGCGTGGTACCCCTTCGAGGTGAAGACGTCGTTGGCCGCCTCGAGCAGCTGGGCCCGTCGCTGGTCCCGGGGCAACCGGACGACCCGGCTGACTTCGGTGACGCCCCGATCGACCATTCCGACACCTTAGTGCGAGACGCCCCGGTCGACGTGCGCCGACAACGGGTGGCGCACTCCCGGATGATCCCGCCGGGTTGCCACCCCCAACCTCAGCGCTCGGGCTCGGGAACCGGCGGTAACGGCGGGCGGTCGGCGATCAGCAGGTCGGCCGCCAGGTCCCCGTGCTCGGCGACCCGGGCGAGCACGTCGTCCGGGGCGAAGCGCAGGTCGTCGGGTCCGCGCACCGCTCCGATCTCCTCCCAGGTCACCGGCGTCGCGACCGCGGGGAGGTGCCGACCCCGCATCGAGTAGGGCGCGATCGTGTTCCGGGCCGCGAGGTTCTGGTTGTAGTCGACGTAGATCCGGCCCTTGCGCTGGGCGATGGACATGGTCGCGACGAAGAAGTCCGGCTGTCGCCGCGCGAGCACGGCGCCGAGGTGCTTCACGTACGCCCAGACGTCCCGGCTCCGGCTGGGCGCCACGGCGGCGTACACCTGGATGCCCTTGCTGCCCGACGTCTGCGGGGTCGGCAGCAGCCCGTCCTGCGCCATCAGCTGAGCCACCAGCAGTGCGGCCCGGGCGCTCTCCACGATGGTCATCCCCTCGCCCGGGTCGAGGTCGACGACCACCCGGTCGGCCAGCGGTTCGCCGGGCCGCGGCTCGGCGTGCGCCAGCTCGATCACCCCGTCCGGTCGAGGGGTGGCGCTGCTGATCCGCCACTGCGGCACGTGCAGCTCCAGGGCCGCGAGATTGGCCAGCCACACCAGGGTCGCCGGCCGGTCGCAGATCGCGTAGTGGATCAGTCCGTCACTGGTGTCGACGTGCACCGTCGGAACCCAGGACGGGGTGCCCGACGGGGCGTTCTTCTCGTAGAAGCTCGGCGCGTCGACGCCGTCGGGGAAGCGGAGCCGGGTCAGCGCCCGGTCGCTCACGTACGGCAACATCGTGTCGGCGATCGCGGAGTAGTAGGCGATGACCTCGGCCTTGGTGAATCCCGTGCTCGGATAGAGCACCTTGGTGAGGTTCGACAAGGTGAGCTCGGCGTCGCCGACCCGGGTCCGCACACTCGACTGGTCCGCCACGCGGGAATTCTGCCGCACCCGGAACGGTGGCGGGCACAGAGCGGTTCGCGCGTGTCAAGGTTGTTTGACACCGCCGCTGACGTCAACATAGATTGACAGGCCCGGGCGAGGGGATGGAGCGACATGGGTGTGGCGGCTGGACGTGGCGACGGGTCCGTCCGATGACAGAGCCGGGGACAGATCCGATGACAGAGGCGGAGACCGAGGCGGCGACAGGGGCGGGGACGGAGGACACGCGGACCAGACCGGTTCCCACCGCAACCCGCGCGCCGTTGCGGTTGTTGTGGCCCTACCTGCGACCGCACTGGCGGGTTCTCGCCGTGGTCCTGGCGGTGTCGCTGGTCGGAGCAGGCCTGTTCCTGGTCCAGCCGGTGGTGGTCTCGATGATCATCACCGGAGTGACCGAATCACGACCGCTGCAGGGCACGGTGCTGGTGCTGCTGGGCCTGGTCCTCGGTGGGGCGGTGCTGTCCGGGATCCAGCAGTACCTGCTGCAGCGGGCGGCGGAGTCCCTGGTGCTGCAGACCCGGCGGACCATGACCGCGCGGCTGCTGCGGCTGCCGATCCGGGAGTACGACACCCGCCGGACCGGTGACCTGGTCTCCCGGGTCGGATCCGACACGACTCTGCTGCGCAGCGTGATCACCTCCGGTCTGGTGGACGCGGTGGCAGGGATCCTGGTCGCCGTCGGTTCGTTGCTCGCCATGCTCTGGCTGGACCCGTTCCTGCTCGGGATCACCCTCGTCGCGGTGGTGGTCGCCGCTGCGGTGGTGATCTCCCTCGGCGCCCGGATCCAGCGGCTGACCGTGCAGGGACAGACCCAGGTCGGCGCCCTCGCGGCCGGGGTCGCGCGGGCCATCCCCGGCATCCGGACCATCCGCGCCGCCGGCGCCACCGAGCGTGAGGGCCACCAGCTCGACGAGCTGGCCGGCCACGCGTACGGAACCGGTGTCCGGCTCGCCAAGGTGATGGCCCTGATCGCGCCGGTCATGGGCATCGCCTTCCAGGCCGCCGTCATCGGCGTACTCGGACTCGGCGGCTACCGGGTGGCCAGCGGCGAGATGACCGTGGCCGACCTGGTGGCCTTCCTGCTCTACCTGTTCATGATGATCATGCCCCTGGGCCAGGTGTTCCAGGCGTACGCGGCGGTGCAGAACGCACTCGGTGCCGTGGTCCGGATCCGCGAGATCACCGAGCTGCCCGAGGAGGACGACGGGGTCGTGGCACATCCCGTCCCCCTGGCGCCCGGGACCGCGAGCGAAGGTTCGGACGGGGTCCTGCTGGGATTCGACCGGGTCAGCTTCGGGTACGGCGACACCCCGGTGCTGCGCGACGTCAGCTTCACCGTGCCGGTGGGCAGCCGAACCGCGATCGTCGGGCCGTCGGGGGCCGGCAAGTCGACCATCCTGGCGCTGATCGAGCGGTTCTACGACCCGACCTCGGGCCGCATCCTGCTCGCCGGATCCGACACGGCGACGCTGCCGCGAACGCAGGTGCGGTCGTGGCTGGGCTACGTGGAGCAGGACTCGCCGGTGTTGGCGGGGACGATCCGGGAGAACCTGGTCCTCGGGGCCCCGGACGCCGACGACGCCGCCTGCGTACGGGTGCTGGCCGACGTCAACCTGTCCGGGGTGCTGCGCCGCGACCCGGCCGGACTGGATGCGCAGGTGGGGGAGGACGGGATCCTGCTCTCCGGCGGGGAGCGGCAGCGGCTGGCCATCGCCCGGGCGCTGCTGAGCGCACCTCGGCTGCTGCTGATGGACGAACCGACCGCGAGTCTGGACAGTCGCAACGAGCTGGCGCTGCGGGAGGCCATCGACGCCGTCGCCGAGCAGCGCACGCTGGTGATCGTCGCCCACCGGCTGGCCACGGTCGCCGACGCGGACCAGATCCTGGTGCTCGAGGACGGCCGGATCCAGGCCGCCGGAACGCACCGGGAGCTGCTGGACCGCAGTCCGCTGTACCGCGAGCTCGCCGAGCACCAGCTGCTGGTGTGACGGTCGGTCGGGTGCCTCGCGGATCGACGGCTCGGTCGTGACTAGGGTGGCTCGATGGTCCAGCCGCCGCAGGTGTCGATCCCGCCGGCGTTCGCCGAGCTGGCGGCGGGCCGACCGCAGTGGACCGAGTGGTTCGCGGGACTCCCGGCCCTGCTGCACGAGCTGCTGGGGGAGTGGCAGCTGGAACCGGACGGCGCGACCATGGCCGGCAACTGCGCGGTCGTCGTCCCCGTCCGCACCCCGGACGGGCAGAGCGCCGTCCTGAAGGTCGGCTGGCCGCACTGGGAGGCCCAGTACGAGCACCTGGCGCTGCGGATCTGGGACGGCGTCGGAGCGGTCCGGCTGCTACGGGCGGATCCGCGCCGGTTCGCGCTGCTGCTGGAGCGGGTCCACGCGGGCCGGGACCTGACCTCGGTGCCGGTGCTGGAGGCGTGTGAGGTGATCGCCGGACTGTACGGGCAGCTGCACCGGCCCGCACTGCCCCAGACCCGGCTGCTCTCGGAGCTGTGCCGCGACTGGCACGGCCGGCTGCCGCCCCTGCTCGAGGCCGGACTGCTGCCGCGGCGCCTGGTCACCCGGGCCGCCGCGCTCCTGCTCGCCTTCGCCGACGACCCCGACGTGGATGCGACCCTGATCCACACCGATCTGCACTACTTCAACGTGCTGGCCGCCGAACGGCAGCCGTGGCTGGCGATCGACCCGAAACCGATCGCGGGGGACCCGGCCTACGAGATCGCGCCGTTGCTGTGGAACCGCTGGGACGAGGCGCTGGCCACCGGCAACCTGCGGGAGGCCATCTTGGCCCGGATGTTCGCCGTGCTGGACGCCACCGGGCTGGACGAGGACCGGGTCCGGGACTGGATCGTGGTCCGCGAGGTGGTCAACGTGCTCTGGGCGTACGAGGACGCGCTGGGCGGTGCCGCGCTGCACCCGGAGGAGGTCACGTCGGCCACCACCATCGCCAAAGCGGTACAGCGCTGACCGGATGCCGGAATAGCGCACCGCCGGACGCTGTTGCCCGGTGAGACTGAACACGACGAGACCCGCACTCATGGAGGCATCGTGGCGCTGCCACCTCTGGTCGAACCCGCAGCCGAGCTCACCGTCGAGGAGGTGCGGCGCTACAGCAGGCACCTGATCATCCCCGACGTCGGGATGATCGGCCAGAAGCGGTTGAAAGCGGCACGCGTGCTGGTGATCGGGGCCGGCGGCCTCGGTAGCCCGGCGCTGCTCTACCTGGCGGCCGCGGGGGTGGGGACGCTCGGCATCGTCGAGTTCGACACCGTCGACGAGTCGAATCTGCAGCGGCAGATCATCCACGGACAGTCCGACATCGGGAAGTCCAAGGCGCTCTCGGCGAAGGAGTCCATCGCCGAGGTGAATCCGCTGGTGAACGTCGTGGTCCACGACGTCCGGCTGGACAACGACAACGTGATGGAGATCTTCGCCCAGTACGACCTGATCCTGGACGGCACCGACAACTTCGCCACCCGGTACCTGGTCAACGACGCGGCCGTGCTCTCGCACAAGCCGTACGTCTGGGGTTCGATCTTCCGGTTCGAGGGCCAGGTCAGCGTCTTCTGGGCCGATCACGGGCCGCAGTACCGCGACCTCTACCCCGAGCCGCCGCCACCCGGGATGGTGCCCTCGTGCGCCGAGGGCGGCGTGCTCGGCGTGCTCTGCGCGTCGATCGGTTCGATCATGGTCACCGAGGCGATCAAGCTCATCACCGGGATCGGGGAACCGCTGATCGGCCGGTTGATGGTGTACGACGCGCTCGAGATGAGCTACCGGACGCTGAAGCTGCGCAAGGACCCGAACGGTGAGCCGATCACGGAACTGATCGATTACGACGACTTCTGCGGCTCCATCACCGACGAGGCCGCCGAGGCGGTCGCCGGACACACCGTCGGGGTGAAGCAGCTGGAGGAGTGGCTCGCCGCCCGCGAATCCGGCAGCCGCGACTTCTTGCTGGTCGACGTCCGGGAGCAGGTCGAGCGGGAGATCAACGCCATCCCCGGTTCGGTGCTGATCCCCAAGGGCGACTTCCAGACCGGCGTCGCGCTGCAGGACCTGCCGCAGGACAAGCAGGTGGTGCTCTACTGCAAGACCGGCGTCCGCTCCGCGGAGGTGTTGGCCCTGGTGCACGGCGCCGGGCTCGCCGATGCCGTGCACGTCGGCGGTGGGGTGTCGGCCTGGGTCAACCAGATCGACCCCAGTCAACCGGCGTACTGAGCGCCGGCCGGGGTTCTGAAACGCAAAAGAAGCCCTCGCACCTGGTGGTGCGAGGGCTTCTCCGTGCTCAACCGCTGGAACTCAGATCGCGTGGACCTGATCGGCCTGCGGGCCCTTCGGGCCTTGGGTGGTCTGGAACTCGACCCGCTGTCCCTCATCGAGGCTACGGAAACCCGTCGACTCGATCGCACTGTAGTGGACGAAAACGTCCGGGCCGCCGCCGTCCACGGCGATGAAGCCGTAGCCCTTTTCGGCATTGAACCACTTGACGGTTCCCTGCGCCATGAAACTCTCCTTGCATCTGCGCTCATCGTCGCCGCACCTCACGGCTCCGAATGCTGCCGAGCGCCTCAGAGACCTCCATGACGCCCACCGCGAGAATCTGGGGGCGTAGCACGTACCACGACACAGACCTGCAACAGCGGCAGTAGCTTTTCACATCGCCCCGGGCCATGTGAACCCCGTCATTAATGCGAGCCTCGGAGTAGTGAAGATCAACTCGCGCCGACGCACCGGGGACTCAGAACTCCACGTCGGCGGAGTCGGGCGGCGTGTCGGAGGCAGGTCTGCCGTCGATCTCGCCATCGCGGAGAAACCCAGATCCCGGTCGCGAGCGCCGGCCCTCACCCGGCCCCGAACATCCAGCGGGCCGACCGCATCAGCACCCGACCGTCGCGGATCGGGACCCCCTCCGCACGCAGCCGCGACAGCGCCCGCTCCTCCAGTCCCGCGGCCGGTCGACCGTCCGCCCGGATCACCCGCCACCAGGTCACCGCCCCGCCGTGCAGCGCCAGCACCCGGCCGACCTGTCGCGGGCCGCCGGTGCCGACGTACTCCGCGATGTCGCCGTAGCTGACCACCCGACCGGCCGGGATCTGGTCCACGGCCGCGAGCACGGCTTCGGCGAAGTCGGGCAGCTCCCCAGCCGTCACCGAGATCGCCACCTCCCTCGACCGACACGCCTCAACCGACACGCCTCAACCGACACGCCTCAACCGACACACCTCAACCGACACACCGTCCGACACGCCGTCCCGCCCGCCGCCGGCCAGTCGCCATCCGGCTGTCGCGGCCGAGTCGCGGCACGAGTCGCGCCCGACGCCGCAATCCGCGGAAACCCACAGCTCCTTGCTTAGCATGAACGCGACGTGGGAGTCCGCCGATGACCACGTCCGGTTGTGACGCAGTGAAACCTTCCCCGATCAGGTCAGCCGACCCGATCTTCCCGCCGATCTTCCCGGCACGACGATAGGACCGATCGATGCCACGTCCGGTGGACCGTGACAGCACGTATCTCCCCGGCCTCGACGGCGTCCGTGCGATCGCCGTGGCCGCCGTCGTCATCTACCACCTCGGCGCCCCGTTCATGCCCGGCGGCCTGCTCGGGGTCGGCGTGTTCTTCACCCTGAGCGGTTTCTTGATCACCACCATCCTGCTCACCGCCTGGGACCGCCGCGGCAACCTCGACCTGAAGACGTTCTGGCTGCGCCGGGCCCGGCGGTTGCTGCCGGCGGTCGTGCTCGTGCTGATCGTGGTGATCATCGCCACGGCGTTCGTCGATCCCGGCGCGCTGCTGCAACGTTCCCAGCAGGCCGTCGCCGCGATGTTGTACGTGGCCAACTGGACCACCATCGCCGCGGGCGAGTCCTACTTCGAGCGGTTCGCCGGCCCGGGCCCGCTGGACCACCTGTGGTCGCTCTCGGTGGAGGAGCAGTTCTACCTGCTCTGGCCGCTGCTGCTCTTCGGCCTGCTCGCCTACTTCCGCGGCAAGCTCGGCCGGATCGCTCTGGTCACCCTCGCACTGGCGACCTTGTCGTTCGCGCTGATGTGGTTCCTCGCCGCACCGGGTTTCGACCACACCCGGGTGTACGAGGGCACCGACACCCGCGCCGGCGGCCTGCTGATCGGCGCCGCGATGGCGATGCTCTGGCGGCCGGCGCAACTGGCCAAGCGGATCCCCCCGAGCGGCAAGCTGATCGTGAACGGCATCGGGATCGCCGCGCTCGCCGTCGTCATCGGCATGTTCGTGTTCACCGACCAGTACTCGATGTCGCTCTACCACGGTGGGATCGTGGTGCTCTCGATCGCGACCGCGGTCCTGGTCGCGGTCGCCGTCCACCCGGCGGCGTCGTTCGGGCGGATGCTGGGCGTGCTGCCGATGCGCTGGATCGGGGAGCGGTCCTACGGCATCTACCTGTGGCACCTGCCGGTGATCGCCTTCACCCCGGCGGAGTTCCTGGCCGAGCAGCCCGTCATCCGCGCCGTCCTCCAGGTGGCGCTCACGATCGGCATCGCCGCGATGAGCTGGCGATTCGTCGAGGACCCGATCCGCCGGTACGGACTCGTCGGGGCCCTCACCCGGCACCGTGACAGCGAGGACGCCGACGACGTCCGGGCGGTGCCGCTGGTGAAGCAGCCGCTCGGCAAGAGCGTGCCGGCAGTGCTCAGCGGCGCCCTCGCCCTGGTGCTCATCGCCACCGCCAGCCTCAGCGCCGCCGCCATGCTGCGGCCCGGTGGCGTGTCCGGCGCGCAGGGTGGCGACGCCTCGCTGGACAACCCGCCGCTGCCCCCGGTCCCGGAGGAGGAGACCGCGGAGGAGAAGGCTGCCGATGCGTCGGCACCGAAGGTCACCACGTCGTGCGCGCAGGTGGTCCACGTCGGCGACTCGACGTCGGTCGGTCTGATGGACCGCAACTACCTGCCCAACAAGAAGGACCGGGTCACCGCGCAGTACAAGAAGGTCGGGGTGAAGGACCCGGACACCGACATCAAGGGCGCCCGCTCGATCGTCGAGCGGTACAAGGGACAGCCCAACGCGCAGGACGCCGTCAAGGCCAAGCTGAAGAACGGCTACCGCGGCTGCTGGGTGCTCGCCATGGGCACCAACGAGGTCGCCAACGTCGCCGCCGGCAGCAACGTCGGTCTCGACACCCGGATCGACGACGTGATGAAGCCCGTCGGCACCGCCCCGGTGCTGTGGCTGACCATCAAGACGCAGCGGACCAGCGGTCCGTACAAGCAGTCGGGCAGTGAGAAGTGGACCGAGGCGCTGGCGAAGGCCTGCACGCGGTACCCGAACATGCGGGTCTACGACTGGGCGAGTGAGGTCAAGGACTCGTGGTTCATCGACGACGGCATCCACTTCACGACCAAGGGATACCGCGAACGGGGCAAGCGGACCGCCCGGGCGCTCGCCACCGCCTTCCCGAAGGACGGCGCCTCACCGCCGGACTGCATGATCCGGACCGCATGATCCGGACCGCGTGATCTATACCGTCTGACTCACCAGTGCCCGGTGCCCGGCTCGCCCTTGAACGGGCCGGCCACCGCGGCGGTGACCCACCCGCCGTAGAAGCCGCCCGGTTGGGGGACGACCTGCTCCTCGCCGACGAAGCAGGCGTCCATCCGGCCCGCATAGAGCGCGACGTGGTCGGTGATCTGCTCGTAGCCCGAGCTCGGCTGCGGGTAGTACCAGGCCGACGCCGGCGCGACCCGGCCGCCGCCGACGACGTCGAGGTAGCCGGCCACACCCTTCCACTCGCAGTAGGACCCACCCGTCGCCGGGCGCAGGGCACCGGGCACGAAGGCGTCGCGCGGCAGGTAGTAGGTCGGCGGGTGGCTGGTCTCCAGGACCTGCCAGCAGCTGTCGGTGTCGCAGATCAGCTGGCCGCCGAACCGTACCTGCACCCGCTCCCGGAAGCGCCGGACCAGCGGCGGCCGGGGATAGTCCCAGACCGATTCCTGGCCGGGTCGAGTCGGAGTGGGGGTGGGTCGGGTACGCACGTCATTCAGGGTAGGTCGCCGGTCGTTCCGGCCGGCCGTCGTCCGTCGTAGGTTGGCGGGCGTGACTGATCGGGAGCACCCGCGGATCGAGGTCCGCCGCGCCGGGGACCGTTTCGTCACGTCGGCGGCCGGTGCGACCACCCGGCACAGCTTCTCCTTCGGCGCGCACTACGACCCCGGCAACGTCGCATTCGGTCCGCTGCTGGTGCACAACGAGGACCGCGTCGAGCTCAGCTCGGGGTACGACGACCACCCGCACCGCGACTCCGAGATCGTCACCTGGGTGCTCTCCGGCTCGCTGCACCACTGCGACTCCGCCGGCAACTCCGGCGTCGTCTTCCCGCGGCTCGCGCAGCGGATGAGCGCCGGCTCGGGCATCGTGCACGCCGAACGCAACGACGCGTACCGGATCGACCCCGACGCCCCGCGGCTGCCGGTCCACTTCGTCCAGATGTGGTTGCAGCCCGACGTCGCCGGGACCGCACCCGGTTACGCCCAGGCCGAGGTGCCGGAGGCCGCGCTCGGCGCCGACTGGGTGCCGGTGGTCTCCGGTGCCGAACCCGACCGGCTGGTCGGTATCGGCGTCGAGGCGGCCACGCTCTGGGTCACCACTGCCGTCGCCGGCGGACGTCGACGACTGCCCGCCGCACCTCGGGCCCACCTGTACGTGGCCCGCGGCGAGGTGGACGTCGAGGTGGCGGGACGACTCGGGCCGGGTGACGCGGCCCGGATCAGCGGATCCGCGCAGCTGGCGCTCACGGCCGTGACCGACACCGAGCTCTTGGTGTGGACCTTCGGATAGTCGGCGATCCGCGTCGGGTCCCGGGTGCTTGACTGGGCGGGTGCGCATCGCGCTGGCTCAGATCGTGAGCGGACCGGACCCGCAGGACAACCTCCGGCTGGTGGCCGACCAGACCGCGGCCGCGGCCGCCGACGGCGCCGACCTGGTGGTCTTCCCGGAGGCGACGATGCGCTGCTTCGGCCGCAACCTCACCGAGATCGCCGAGCCGCTCGACGGGCCGTGGGCAGTGGCGGTGGACGGGATCGCCGACCGGCACGGGGTGACGATCGTGGCGGGCATGTTCACCCCCACCGAGGACGGCCGGGTCACCAACACCCTGCTGGTCACCGGTCCCGGGATCCGAAGCTCCTACGACAAGATCCACCTGTTCGACGCGTTCGGCTTCACCGAGTCGAGCACCGTCGCTCCCGGCACCGAACCGCTGGTGATCCGCCTCGGCGAGATCGGGGTGGGCTTCGCCACCTGCTACGACGTGCGGTTCCCGGGCCTCTTCACCGCCTTGGCCGAGCAGGGCGCCCAGCTCATCTGCCTGCCGGCGTCCTGGGGGGCCGGACCCGGCAAGGTCGAGCAGTGGCAGCTGCTGCTCCGGGCCCGGGCTCTCGACTGCACGAGTTACCTCGCGGCGGCCGATCAGGGCGATCCGAGCACCGTGGGGATCGAATCGGCGGCCTCGGCGCCCACCGGGGTCGGCCACAGCGCGTTGATCGGACCGGACGGCCTGCCGGTGGCCGAGCTCGGCGCCGAGCCAGGACTGCTGGTGGTCGACGTCGACGTCGAACAGGTGGCGGCCGTCCGCCAGACGCTGCCGGTGCTGGTGAACCGGCGGATCTAGCCGCCGGACCTCCGCCGAGGCCCGCCACGGCGGTCCAAAGGGCGCGTTTCGGCCACCCCCGATGGCGCCTTTTGACAGGATGTGTCCATGTCGACATCGGGCCCTGCCGACCCGGATCGACCCCCCGACCAACCGTGGTCGCCGTACCCCGTGCAGAACTGGCAGACCGTGACCGAGCCGGTCCCGCCGGGTTCGGACTACGTGTCGCCCGACTGGGCGCCACCCCGGGATCGACGGCCGCGGTGGCTCCCGTACCTGGTCGTCGGGCTGGTCTGCGCGCTGGTGGCGGCCGGTTTCTTCGTCGCCGACCGGGCCGGTGAGCGCAGCTTCGGCACCGCGGCGCAGAGCTTCGTGCCGGCGGACGGTGCCGTGCAGTACTCGATGCGTCAGGACTCGGTGCGACCGGGCGGTGGCACGGTGGACCAGCCGTACGTTACCGAGTCGGCCCGGCTGACGGGCGTGGAGGAGTTCACCGCCATCGACCTCACCTTCGGGACCGCGATCCTGACTGCCACCGACTTCGACATCGACAGCTTGGCCGGGGTGCCGTTCTGGCGGACCACGACGACTCAGGTCGGCGGCCGTCCGGAGACGACCCAGCAGCTGGTCCGCGTGTACCGGGTCGAGGGCCCGGTCGAGCTGCTCGGCGAATCGGGCCCCGGCGTCGCCCGGGTCTACCGACCGGCGCTGGTCGAGCTGCCCGCCGACGTCGCCGCCGGAGCCAGCTGGAGCGGCGCCGGCTCGGCGGGGGCGAACCTGGACTACCGCAGCGAGTTCCGGGCGGAGGCATCCGAGCGGGGCTGTCTGCAGGTGACCGGAACCCTCACCTTCACCGGGAAGGACGGTCGGGCCGGCAGCACCGAAACGGTCCGCCGAGGCTGGTGCCCGCACGAGGGGATCACCAGCGAGCAGACCACCTCGGCCGGCGCCACGGTGACCGATTCGGCGTTGCGCGGACTGCCGTCGGCGCCCTCGATCCGCACCACCGACGAGCCGGTGGCGTGGCGCGACCCGCGCGCCTGGCAGAACCGTCACTTCACCAGCGTCTCGATCGACCAGAACTTCGGCCAGGGCATCATGACCGGCGCGCCGAGCGGGGTGCCGCCCGTGGTCACCGCGTCCGGCCTCGTGGTGCGGGCGACGTCCAGCAGTGATCTGGTGGTCTTCACCCCGAAGACCTCGGGCCAGTGGACCTCGTTGTGGCGGATGCGGCCGGGCGGCACCGTGATCTCGCTGACCGCCTTCGGCGACGTGGTGGTGGCCACGACCAGCCTGCGTCAGGTCGTCGGCTACACCGGCGACGGGGTACGCCTCTGGCAACACGATCTCGACGAGGTGGCGTTCAACGCTCCGGTGCGGATCGACGACGAGCGGCTGGCGCTGGTCGACGGCGGCGGCACCGTCCAAGTACTGGACATCGCCGGCGGAACGCAACACTGGCAACAGGACCTGCGGGCGGAGGTCGCCGCCGCCCCCGTGGCCGATGGCCGGGCGGTGGTGGTCGCCGACGGCCGCGGCAACCTCACGGCGTTCCGGGCCGACGACGGCGAGGAGCTGTGGAAGCAGGAGCTCGAGGTCTCCCGGGCCACGCTGGTCGGCGACACCGTGGTCACCAGCAGCGCCGCCACCTTGACGGCGGTGTCGATCGTGGATGGCAGCTCCCGCTGGCTGCAACCGCTCACCGGCACCGTCGACGCGCTGCAGACCTTCGACGGCCGGGCCGTGCTGGCGACCCAGCTGAGCACCACCGTGCTGGCCGAGGACGGCGACCGGCTGGCCGGCTTCGAGCCCGCCGTGCTGCTCACGGTCAGCACCGATCACCTGGTGGCGTGGGGGAACCAGCGCACCCAGGTGATCGGCCGGGACCTGGACGTGCAGACCACCCTGGACACGCCCGACCGCTCCCTCAGCACCGGCGGCGACTGGCCGACCGCCGACCGCTTCGGGGTGACCCTGTTCGGGGCGGACTGGTCGTTCCAGACCTGGAGTGATGCACCGTGACCGGCGCGCCCACGGTGACCGGGCCGCCGCGTGGCCCGGGCCGACTGGCTCGCGCCGGGGCCACCGGCCGGAACATCGTCCGGTCCGCTGTCGGCGAGCAGGTCCGGGCGGGCCGACTGCGCAACGTCGACTGGCCGTACGGGCTCGAGGCGGTCGTCGCCGTCGTGCTGGTGCTTTGTGTCCTGGCCGCCTCGTTGGCGCTGCTGTCCGGTCCGTTGCGGGGCGGCTCGGAGCTGCTGATCCAGACCCAGGGCGGTTCGTCCACCCCGATCGGACTGGTCTGGCTGATCGCCTTCCTGGTCGTGGTGGCGCTCGCGCTGTTCACCCTCGCGGCCGTGCACGGTCCGTGGTGGTTGAAGATCCTCGGCTTCTTCGTCGGTTCGATCATGCTCGCGGTCTGGGGCGTCACCGGTGGTGCGGGTACGAGCCTGCTGCCGACCGCCCTCGCCGGGGTGGCCGTCCTCGGCTTGCTGGCCTACTACGTGGTCCGCGGCCGGCGGAAGCCGCTGGGGTGGTGGGAGTTCCCGATCGTGCTGGCCCTGTTCGCCGTACCGGTCGGCACGGTGATCGCGGTGATGAGTCGCAACGCCGAGAACTTCGGCTTCGAGTTCGCGCCGCTGCTGGTCGAACAGACCGCCTCCATCCTGGGCTTCCTGGTGCTCCCGGCCGCCCTGGTCGCCGGCGCCGCGGTCGCCGAGCTCACGGTGGCGGCGACGGTGGCGGTGACCCGTCAGGCGCAGCGACCGGCCCGGCTGCGCTGGGTCTACGTGGTGCTGGCCGTGCTCGTGGTCGTCCGGGTGGTGCAGGTGGTCCTCCAGCTCGTCGATCTCGACCCGGTCGAGGAGGGCTGGCTCGCGATCGGACCCGCCCTCGCCATCGCGGCGGCGTTCGGCCTGGTCACCTGGCTGATGGTGGCGGTGAACCGGCGGCGGGACCCGTTGCCGGTGAGTGCGCTGCCCGAGGAGCTCGGTCGGGTCGGGGTGCCGGTCGGGGTGGCGCTGGTCTGCGTGCTGCTGCCGGTGTTCGCATTCCTGTTCGGCTTCCAGGCGCTGTACGGGCTGTTCCCCGAGGTCGCCAAGTCCATCGACTTCGATCCGAGCCCGGTCGTGGACCGGGTCACCGACGCCTTCCGCGCCCTGCTCGGTCTGACCGCGATCGCGGTCGGCGCCCGACTCGCTCGGCGCGGCCGGATCGGCACCGCCGTGGTGCTCGGCGGGGTCGGGGTGATGCTGCTCGGCCTCGCCATGCGACTGATGACCGGGTACCGCTGGGCGCTCTGGATCGACCCCGACTCGTTGAACCTGGTGGCGACGGTGACGGTCCTCGTCGTCCTCGGCTGGCACCTGGTCCGCCGGAGTCTGACCCGGAGCCGGGCCGTGGCGATCGGCGCGCTGCTGGTCTTGTCGGCGCTGTTCTCCTACCGCGACTTCGTCTCCGACCCGGTCGGGGCCCTGCTCGGCTACTCCGGGGTGGCGCTGGTCCTGTTCGGCCTGGTGTGGGACTTCTTCACCGGCCTCCACTGGGCCAACGCCGACAGCCGCCGGTTCCCGCGGCCGGTGCGGGTGCTGCTGGCGATCACCTACAGCCTGTTGACGGTGACGATACTGGCGTACACGTCCCTGATCCGCTCGAGCAGCGGCATCGCCGACCTCGACGCGTACGCCGAGCTCGGGGATCTCGTCCTCGGCACCGCCCTGCTGGCCGCGGCGTTCACCGCGGTGCTGCGGACGGTCCGCAACGAGCGCCCGGTCGAGTAGGTCGCGGCCCTGTCAGCCGGATCTGTTGCAATAGCAGGGAAAGCAGCTCGAACCGCTTCGACCGCCAGGACTTCATGTACACGCTGATCCGAACGCCGCCCGACCGGGTGCAGGCGCCCGATCTCGACGAGTCGCAGCAGGCGGTCGTGGATCATCCCGGCGGGCCGCTGCTGGTGCTGGCCGGTCCCGGCACGGGCAAGACCACCACCCTGGTCGAGTCGGTGGTCGACCGGATCGAGCGCCGCGGGCTGCGCCCGGACCAGCTGCTGGTGCTCACGTTCTCCCGGAAGGCGGCCGCCGACCTGCGGACGCGGATCGCGGCCCGGCTCGGCCGGTCGGTGGTCACGCCGATGGTCATGACCTTCCACGCGTTCTGCTACGCGCTGGTCCGGCGGTTCGGGGACCGTTCGTACTCCGACGAGGACCAGGCCGGCACGCCGCCCCGATGCGGCTGCTGACCGGCGCCCGAGCAGGAGTTCCGGCTCCGGGAGCTGCTGGAGGGCAGTCGGGGCGAGGACGGCAGCGGGTCGGCTGGCCCGACAGCCTCGCGCCCGCATTCGGCACCCGGGCGTTCGCCGGCGAGGTCCGCGCCGTGCTGGCCAAGGCCCGCCAGCTCGGCATGGATCCCGACGACGTGGTCGACCGCCGGCGAGCACGCCGGGCGACCGGAGTGGGCAGGCGATCGGGGAGTTCTTCGACGAGTACCTCGACGTGCTCGACGCCGAGCAGGTGCTGGACTACGCCGAGCTGGTGCACCGCAGCCGGATCCTGCTCGCCGACCCGGCGATCGTCGACCGACTGCGGCGCGAGATGGCGGCGGTCTTCGTCGACGAGTACCAAGACACCGATCCCGCCCAGGTGCGGTTGCTGCAGGCCGTCGCCGGCGACGGGCGGGACGTGGTCGTGGTCGGGGACCCCGACCAGTCGATCTACGCCTTCCGGGGCGCCGAGGCCCGCGGCATCCTCGACTTCCCGACCGACTTCCGGACCGCGGCCGGCGCCCCGGCACCGGTCGTCGCCCTGGGCACCACCCGCCGGTTCGGCGCCGCCCTGCTCGCCGCGAGCCGGAACGTCGCCGGCCGACTGCCGCTGCCTCGCGCCCTGCCCCCGGACGTACGGACCGCGTTCCGGCACCCGGTAGCCGCACCCGGTCTGCCGCGCGGCCGGGTCGAGGCCTTCACCTGCTCGACGGCGGGCGCCGAGGCCGAGCACATCGCCGAGCTGCTGCGCGAGGCCCACCTGCGCGACGGCGTGCCGTGGGAGCGAGATGGCCGTGCTGGTCCGCTCCGGGAAGCGGATGATCCCGGGCCTGAGCCGGGCGCTGGCGGCGGCGGGGTCCCGGTCGAGGTGGCCGGCGACGAGATCCCGCTGGCCGCCGAGCCGGCCGTCCGGCCGCTGCTGCTCGGCCTGCAGGTCGCGCTCCGCAACGGCCGACCCGATCCGGACGAGGCGCAGGTGCTGCTCGATCTCCCGCTCGGCGGGACTGGACAGCATGGCCCTGCGACGGCTCGGCCGCGCCCTGCGGCAGGCCGATCGGGCCGAGCTGGCCGGGACCGCGCTGCCGCGGCCGTCGGCGGAGCTGATCGCCGCGGCGCTGCGGTCGCCGGACCTGCTGGACGAGCTGCCCGCGGCCACGGAGGTGGACGGCGCGCGTCGGGTCGCGGCGTTGCTGGCCCGCTGCCGCAAGGCGATCGGACGGGGGGCGACGGCCGAGGAGGCGTTGTGGTTGCTCTGGTCGGGAACCGGCTGGCCCGACCGGCTGCGGCGGCAGGCGGCCCGCGCCGGCGAAGGCGGCCGCCGGGCCAACCGGGATCTGGACGCCGTCTGCGCGCTGTTCGACATCGCCGCCCGCTCCGAGGAGGTCGTCGGACGCCGGGGCGTGACGGGGTTCCTGGCCGAGGTCGAGGGCCAGCAGATCCCGGCCGACACGATGCGCGAAGCCGACATCCGCGGGAACCGCGGTGCGGGTGCTGACCGCGCACCGGGCGAAGGGCCTGGAGTGGGAGCTGGTCGTGGTGGCCGGCGTCCAGGAGGGGGCTTGGCCCGACGTCCGGCGGCGCGGTTCGCTGCTGGAGCCGGACCGGCTCGGCCGGATCGGGCTGTCGGAGCTGCCTCCGACCGCGGCCCGGATCGCCGAGGAGCGGCGGCTGTTCTACGTCGCCTGCACCCGGGCCCGCCACCGGCTGGTGGTCACCGCCGTGGCCGGCACCGAAGGTGAGGGCGACCAGCCGTCGCGGTTCCTGGCCGAGCTGGGGGTGCCGGTCCGGGCCAACCCGGGCCGGCCGCGGCGGCCGCTGACCTTCGCGGCGCTGGTCGCCGAGCTGCGCCGGACCGCCACCGATCCGGAGGCGGCGCCGAGTCTGCGGGACGCGGCGGCCTCCCGGCTGGCCCGGCTCGCCGACGCTGTCCGATGCCTCCGGTGCCGCCTTGGTGCCGGCCGCGGATCCGAGCCGCTGGTGGGGGCTGGCGGAGCTGACCGAGTCCGCCCGTCCAGTCGTCGGTCGGGATGCGCCGGTCCGGCTGTCGGGCAGCCAGCTGGGCGGGGTCCTCGGCTGCCCGCGGCACTGGTTCCTCGCCCGGAAGGCCCGCGGCGAGTCGGGCCGCAACACGGCCGCGACATTCGGCTCGGTGGTCCACGTGCTGGCCGAGCACGGCGCCGCCGACGCCGACGGTGCCTCGCGGGCCGGGCTGTCCGACCACCTCGACCAGGTCTGGGACCAGCTCGACTTCGACGCCAACTGGCTGTCGGCGGTCGAGCGGGTCGAGGCCGAGTCGGCGCTGGAACGGTTCGTGACCTGGCAGGAGCTGCGGACGGATCGGGAGCTGCTCGGCACCGAGGTGAGCTTCGGCTGCGAGGTGCGAGCTCGGGGAGGAACGGGTGCAGCTGACCGGCACGGCCGACCGGGTGGAGCGCGATCCCGACGGCCGGATCCGGATCGTCGACTTCAAGACCGGCCGGAGCGAACCGCGGCGGCCGACGTGGCGCTGCAGGACCAGCTGGGCGTCTACCAGCTGGCCGTGGCCGTCGGGCGCGTTCGCCGAGACCGTCGGGCCCGACGCCCGGCCGGGCGGGGCCGAGCTGGTCTACCTGCGGCTGCCGGACGCCGGTGGGTCGCTGCCCAAGGTGTTCCACCAGGCGTCGCTGGACGACGTGCCGTTCCCGGTGGCCGACGACGACTTCGACCCCGAGCTCGCGGCCCAGCCGACCTGGGTGCACCGTCGGCTGCCGGAGGCGGCCCGGGTGATCCGCTCCGAGCGGTTCGACGCCCGGGTCGGCCCGGCCTGCCGGTACTGCCCGTTCCGCAGCAGCTGTCCGGCCCAGCTCCGCGGGTCAGCAGGTGGTCGCGTGACGTCTGCACGTGCTGCCCGGTCGGACCGCCGGCTGCGGCGACGCGGACGACCTGATCGAGGCGCTCGGGATGCCGTTCTCCGACCAGCAGCTGGAGGCGATCACCGCGCCGCTCGAGCCGGGGGTGATCATCGCCGGCGCCGGGTCGGGCAAGACCACGGTGATGGCGGCCCGGGTGGTCTGGCTGGTCGGCACCGGGGCGGTGCGACCGGAGGAGGTGCTCGGACTGACCTTCACCCGCAAGGCGGCTGCCGAGCTGTCGGCACGGGTGCGGTCCGCGCTGCTGCGCGCCGGGGTCGTCCCGCCGGCCGGGGTCGACGAGTCCGGCGAGCAGCTGATCATGACCTACGACGCGTTCGCGGCCCGGCTGGTCGCCGAGCACGGCCTGCGGCTCGGGGTACGAGAGCGACCCGACCATGATCAGCGGCGCCACCCGGTACCGGCTGGCCTCCCGGGTGGTGGCGGCCGCCGCGGGTCCGTTCGAGTTCATCTCCCGGCTGCGGCCGGCCACCGTCACCGAGCGGGTGCTGCGGCTCGACGCCGACCTGCAGACAGCACCTGGTCGACCCGTCGCAGCTCGACGCGCACGCCCGGGACCAGCTGCTGGGGCTGGAACTCGGCGCCGACGAACAACGCGGGGCAACACCTACGCCGACATCAAACGGGCCCTGCTGGCCACGTCAGGAGCGGCTGGAGCTGGCCAGTCTGGTGCAGGACTACCAGCTGCTGAAGGCCCGGCTCGGGCTGGTCGAGTTCGCCGACCAGATGGCCATCGCGGCCCGGCTGGCCGCGGAGGTGCCCGCGGTGTCGGTGGCGCTGCGGTACGCGTTCCGGGTGGTGCTGCTGGACGAGTACCAGGACACCTCGGCGGCGCAGGCGATCATGCTGCGCGGGCTGTTCTGCGGGTACACCCCGAGCGAGGGCATGGGTCACCCGGTGACCGCGGTCGGCGACCCGTTCCAGGCCATCTACGGCTGGCGCGGGGCCGCGGCCAGCAACATCCTCCAGTTCGCCGGCGAGTTCCCGACGGCGAACGGGTCGAGGGCGGCCGCAGTTCGCGCTGACCGTCAACCGGCGCAGCGGGCGGACGATCCTCGACGTCGCCAACGTGCTGAGCGGGCCGCTGCGCCAACAGGGCCTGCAGCTCGGCGACGGCGGCACCCCGCGCGGACTCGGGTTGCTCGAGCCGCCCCCGGGCACCGGTCCCGGGTTGGTGCGGGCGGCCACCTTCGCGACCTGGCCGGAGGAGGTCGGCTGGATCGCCGACCAGGTCGTGGCGGCCCGCGAGTCCGGCACCGCGCCGCACTGGGCCGATGTCGCCATCCTGACCCGGCGCAACGCCGACATCGCGCCGCTGTACGCCGAGCTGACCGCCCGGGACGTGCCGGTGGAGATCGTCGGACTCGGCGGTCTGCTGCAGCTGCCCGAGGTGATGGACGTGACCGCCACCCTGCGGGTGGTGGACGACGTCACCGCCAACCCCGATCTGATCCGGCTGCTCACCGGGCCGCGCTGGCGGATCGGCCCGCGCGACCTCGCCCTGCTCGGCCGGCGGGCCCGCGAGCTGTCCGGTGGTGCCTCATCCCGTCCGGCGGCGGCGTCGGAGAACGCAGCGGAGACCGCCGGGCCGGACCGGAGCCCCGTCCTGGCCGATCTGGAGCAGGCGGTCGCCGACGTCGATCCCACCGAGGTGGTCAGTCTGCTGGACGCCGTCGAGAACCCGGGCGAGCTGCCGTACTCCGACGCGGCGCGCGCCCGCTTCGCCGCGGTCGCGGCGGAGCTGCGCGACCTGCGCCAGCACGCCGGCGAGCCGGTGCTCGACCTGACCCGGCGGGTGATCACCACGATCGGGCTGGATGTGGAGCTGATGGCCACCCCCGAGCTGGCGCGGGCCAACCGACGCGATCAGCTGGGCGCCTTCCTGGACGCCGTGGCCGAATACGTCGACGTGGACGGCGACGCGTCGCTGACCGGCCTGCTGGCCTACCTGCAGGCCGAGATCGAGCAGGGGCCCGGCCTCGAACAGGCCGTGCCGTCGGATCGGGAGGCCGTCAAGCTGCTCACCGTGCACAAGGCCAAGGGGCTGGAGTGGGAGGTCGTGTTCCTGCCGGCCCTGATGACCGGGGTCTTCCCCAGCGACCGGGTGACCGACAACTGGGTGACCAACCCGGCCGTGCTGCCCGCCGACCTCCGCGGAGACGCGGACTCGATCCCGCAGCTGCCGGGGCACGAGAACGCCGATCTCGGCGCGTACAAGCGGGCGCTCGCCGACCAGCAGATCCGGGCCGAGGACCGGCTGGCCTACGTGGCGGCGACCCGGGCCCGGCAGGTGCTCATCGGCAGCGGTCACCCCTGGCGCTCGGACCTGATCAGGCCGCGGACACCCTCGACCTATCTCAAGGTGATCCTCGACGAGGCGGACCGTCAGGGCGAGCTGGTTGCCGAGGCACCCGAACCCGGAGCGGCCAACCCGTTGATCACCGAGGCCGTCCCGGTGCCGTGGCCCGCCCCGCTGGACCCGGATGCGCAGCAGCGCCGGGAGTGGGCGGCAGCCGAGGTCCACCGCAACCGATCAGAGTCCGCCGCCGGCGCCGCTTCGACCGCCCTGGAGCCGCTGCTCCTCGACGTCGAGGAGGTGGTCGCCGGTTGGGATGCCGACATCGACCGGCTGGTGGCCGAGGCCCGAGAGGACCAGGCCGAGTCGGTCACGGTCGAGCTGCCGTCGAGCCTCTCCGCGTCGGCGGTCGTCCGGCTGGGTGAGGATCCCCAGCTGTTCGCGGCCGAGCTGGCCCGGCCCATGCCGCGTCCTCCGTCCCGCGCCGCCCGGTTCGGGACCCGGTTCCACGCCTGGGTCGAGCACTACCTGCGGCGGCTGGCCGGTGACCGGGCGGCGCAGCTGCCGCTCCTCGACGACGGGCTCGACGAGGCCCTGGACGACGGCTTCGACGACGGCTTCGACGAGGGCTTCGACGAGGGCTCCGACGAGGGCTTCGACGACGACGGCGCCGGGAGCGGCGCGGGGGGTGGCACCGGCGAGTTGCGCGGCGGGGGAGTGGGCCCGGCGGCGCTGCGGACCCTGTCGGACGCCTTCGTCGCCGGCCGGTTCGGTCAGCTGGTCCCGGCGGCGGTCGAGATGCCGTTCACCCTGCTGATCGGCGGGCGGCTGGTGCGAGGACGGATGGACGCCGTGTACGCAACGGATCCGGCCGGCCCGGGCGCCGACCTGGTGGCCGGTGCCGATCACGACTTCGTGGTGGTGGACTGGAAGACCGGTCGATCGGAGAACGCCGATCCGCTCCAGCTGGCTCTGTATCGACAGGCCTGGGCCGAGTTGCAGGGAATCCCGCCCGAACGGGTCGGCGCGGCCTTCTACGACGTACGGACCGACCGGTTGTCGACCCCGGCGCTGCCCGATGCCGAACAGATCGTCCAGTTGTTGACGGGATCGTCCTAGTCGCGGCCGGTGACGTCGTCGAGCTCGGCGAGGAAGGCAGCGGTTTCGGCGAGAAACCGGTCGGGTGCCTCCAGCTGGGCCCAGTGGCCGCAGTCGGGGACGAGGACGAGGCGGGCCGCCGGCATCGCGGCCGCGGCGTGCCGGGGCCCGGCCGGATCCACGAGCCGATCATCGGCGCCGCAGAAGAACAGCGTCGGAACGGCGATCCGGGACACCTCGGGCAGCAGGTTGTTGCGCATCGACCCCGGCCCGAGGGTGGCCTGGTTGTAGCGGAGATAGCCCAGCGCGGCGTCGGGCCGGGTCGCTTCGCGGACGAACTCCGCGACCACCTCGGGCGGCAGCCGGTCCGGATGGCTCACGATCGACCGCAGCGCGACGTCGACGTACCGGTTCGCGAGTCGGGCCAGCGGTAGCAGCAGGGCGTCGGGCAGCCGGCCGACGGCGTAGGCGGCGAACTGGGCGAGCCGGTTCCGGAACACCGGAGCCAGTCCGCCCGGGGCGATCAGGATCAGAGCAGACACCAGGTCGGGGTGGCGGAGCGCGAGGTTGAGGCCCACGTCCCCGCCCATCGACACACCCATGACCACCACCCGACGGTGACCGAGGCACTCGCAGACTCGAGCCACGAAGTCCGCCATCGCGGCCGGCGCGCCGAGCGGGGCGATCCCGACGGTGGCACCGAAACCGGGCAGGTCGACGGCGTACAGCCGACGCGCGACTCCCAGGGTGGCGAACAGCTCGTACCAGGAGATCGCCGCGTTGTCGGTTCCACCGCCGTGCAGCAGGACGAGCGGGAGGCGGTCGTCGACGTGGGTCGCGTCGCCGCTGGTCAAGACGCGGACCCGGCCGCCGTCCAGCTCGACGAACCGCTCGACGCTGCCGGGTGGCTCCAGTCGCATCCTCCGATGCTGCCAGCCGCTCGACCCGTCGCCCGCTGCGGCGCGCGAGCCGCCCGAGCTGTGGCCGCGGCAGCGGTCCGGGGCGATGGCTGTTCTAGGCTGATCAGGTGGCCACGTGGGCGTGCAGCTGGGACGGAGCGAGCGAGCTCGATCGGGTCGATCATCATCGCCGCTCCGACGAGTGGGTGGCGGGGATGTGGCGGGCCACCGACGCCCGACTGCTCAAGCTCAACGAGCAGTCGCGGTTCACCACCAACGAGGGCGGCACCAAGCTGCGGATGACCAAGCCGTTCATCGAGTACGACAACCAGCGGCACCGGCTGCTGGGTCTGCTCCAGGGGGCGCCGATCTTCGCCGTGGAGACGGCCACCGACGGTGAGCTGCACGATCTCCGCGAAGTCGGCTACCGGCTGACCGACAACGAGCGCGACGTCGCGTCGGCCGCGACCGCGATCACCAACTGGCACCGGCTCGCCGCCCACTGCTCGCGGTGCGGCGCGACCACCGACGCCTTCAACGGCGGCTTCGGTCGCCGGTGCCCCTCGTGCGGCACCGAGCACTTCCCGCGTACCGATCCGGCCGTCATCGTCGCGGTGATCGACGACGACGACCGGATCCTGCTCGGCGGGCAGCCGACCTGGGGCAACCGGATCTCGGTCCTGGCCGGCTTCGTCGAGGTCGGCGAGTCGTTGGAGCAGGCCATCCACCGCGAGATCGCCGAAGAGGCCGACATCAATCTCGGCGAGACGCACTACTTCGGCAGTCAACCCTGGCCGTTCCCGCGCTCGTTGATGGTCGGGTTCTTCGCCCGGGCCGCCAGCACCAGCATCTGCGTCGACGCCGACGAGCTCGATCACGCCGACTGGTACAGCCGCGATCAGCTGCGCAAGCTGCTCGATTCCGACGACATCGGGCTGCCGGGCCCGAGCTCGATCGCACACCGGCTGATCCAGACCTGGCTCGACGGCGACGCGCCCCTCTGAGGCGCTCCTCCGAAGCGCCCGCCCCACTGACGCGCGCCGTCTCAGCCCAGCCGGCGCCGCAGACCGCTGGCCCGACTGGCCGGCCGTTCGATGGCCCGCCGGACCGACTCCTCGTCACCGAAGAGCTGCACCCGATCCGTCGCCCGGGTGACCGCGGTGTAGAGCAGCTCCCGGGTCAGCAGCGGCGAATCGGGCGGCGGCAGGATGATCGAGACGCAGCCGAACTGGCTGCCCTGCGCCCGGTGCACCGTCATCGCGTGCACCGTCTGCACCGCTGACAGCCGGACCGGTGCCAGCGTGGTCGGTTGCGTCGGGCTGCCGAAGACCGCGCGCGGCCCGGTGGGGGTGGCGACGACGACCCCGAGGTCGCCGTTGTAGAGCCCCAGCTCGTAGTCGTTCGCCGTGATCAGCAACGGCCGACCCAGGTACCACTCGCCCTCCTCGCCGTAGCCCGGCAGCGCGCCGGCCAACCAGCGTTCGACCTCGATGCTCCAGCGGGTCACGCCGTACGGTCCACGCCGGTGCGCGCACAGCAGTCGGTGCTGCTCCAGACCGGACAGCGCCACACCGGGATCGCCGGAGCGGGCCGCGGCCCAGGTGGCGCGCGACGCCTCGACGACGGCCGCCGACAGCAGGTCGAGTCCCGGTGTGGTCGCGTGCTCCAGATCAGATCTCGACGAAGACGACCGCCGGGTCACCGGAGCGCAACACGTCCAGGGCGGCGTCGGTGTCGGCGGTGCGGATCGCGCGTGCCAACGCCTCGATGGCGCCCCCGAACCGCCAGGTGTGGCTGAGCCGCACCACGCCGCGCGTCACCTCCGCCGCGGCCGGCTCCGACCCGGGCAGCTGAACCGGCAGCCGGTCCAGGCGAGCCGACAGCGACGCGTCGGGCGCGGTCGGTGCTCCGGCGATGTCGGCCAGCACGGCGCCGGCCTCCACGGAGGAGAGCTGGTCGGGATCGCCCACCAGGATCAGCCGGGCCTCCGGGCGAACCGCCTCCAGCAGCCGTGCCATCAGGGTCAGCGACACCATCGACATCTCGTCGACGACCAGCACGTCGTACGGCAGCCGGTTGCCCGCATGGTGCCGGAACCGGCTGCGGCTCTCCGGCCGCCAGCCCAGCAACCGGTGCAGGGTCGAGGTCGGGAGATCGGCGAGTCGGTCGGCGTCGGCCGGGGCCAACTGCGCCGCCGCGTCGCGGATCGCCGCTCCGAGTCGGGCCGCCGCCTTCCCGGTCGGCGCCGCCAGCGCGACCCGGAGGTCGCCCCCGTCCGTGGCCGGGTCGTCCAGGTCGTGCAGCAGGGCGAGCAGTCGGGCCACGGTCGTGGTCTTCCCGGTACCCGGACCACCGGCCAGCACCGACACCCGGCGGAGTGCGCAGACGGCGGCCGCGAGCTTCTGCAGATCCGGTTCGCCGGGCTCGAGTCCGCTGCCGGGGAACAGCCGGTCCAAGGCGGTGCCGAGCCGGTCCAGGTCCGGATCCGGCGGATCGAGTCGGCCACGGCCCTCGAGGGACCGACGTACCTGCTCCTCCTGTTGCCAGTAGCGCTCGAGATAGAGCAGGCCGTCGACCAGCCGCAGCGGACGTCCCGGTGGGGCGTCCGCGCCGGCAGCGACCAGCGAACTGGCCGTGCAGGCCGCCAGCCAGTCGGCGGGTTCCGGCCACGGCAACCCGGAGGCGTCGACGCGCTGCTCGGCGGCGTCGAAGCTCTCCGCGCTCTGGGTGGCCACGTCGATGCAGACCGACCCGAGTCGGAGTCCCCGGACGGCCAGGGCGGCGGCCAGCAGCACCGCCGGGTCGTCCTCGCCCGCGATCCGGCCGAGGGCGGTCGCCGTGTGCACGTCGGCCAGTCCGAGCACACCGGCCTCGTGGAAGTCCCGAAGCAGTCGCGGGGTTGGCGAGCCGGACAGCGTCGCGAGCAGCGGCTCCCGCTCGTACCGGCCGCCGGTCATCGCGCACCCCGCACCGGGCCGCGGTCCAGCAGATCCGAACAGGCGACGACGAGAGCCGCGGGCGGTCGCCAGCTGAACACCCCGCACGGGACTCCGTCGACCCGTGGGGTGTCTGCGCCGGCCATGCCGCGGACGAACAGGTAGAGCACGCCACCCAGGTGGCGCTCGGGGTCGTATCCCGGCTGCCGCCACCGCAGCATCCGGTGCACCGCGACGGCATAGAGCAGGGCCTGCAGGGGATAGTGCGCCGCCATCATGGCGGCGGCCATCCGCTCCGGGGTGTAGTCGCCGAGCCGCAGCTCCGGACCGTCGACCGAGCCGAGCCAGTTGGTCTTGTAGTCGACCACGAGGTAGCGGGGTTCGCCCCCGGAGCGGTCGGGACGGCGCACCCGGAGCACGGCGTCGATGCTGCCGGTGAGATAGCCCCGCAGGCTCTGGCCGGCGAGGGCGGGGTGGGCGAGCAGGTCGGCGTAGCCGGCCAGCGGATCCCGGTCGGGCAGCAGCTCGCGCAAGAGCGGCACCAGATCCCCGAGGCGGCACTCGGCGGTCGCGCCCGACGCAGATCCCCGCCAGCCAGCGGGAGCTCGAAGGCGAGCTCGGCCAGCCGGTCGGCGGGCTCGATGTCGAGCAGCCGCAGGTCATCGGCCAGCGGCCCGAGCGGGGTCTGGAACGTCAGCAGCAGCGCCTCGGTGAGCTCGTCGACGGCGATCTCACCCGGTTGGCCGGCGGCCGCGACGCCGGCCACGACCCGGCGCAACTCGGCCGGCAGGTCGGCAGCGGTCGGATCAGCGGTCTCCAGCACCGCGTGGACGGCGGTGCCGAACAGCACCCCGCTCGGAAGATCCTGCATGGGGGAGACGCGGTCCAGGCCGGCGGTCGTCCGGTCGGTACCGGCCGGTCCGGGCACCAGACCGGGATCGGCGACCTCGTCGTCCTCCCAGCCCACGTCGACCTCGCTGCCGACCGCCGGGGCGGTGACCGCCAGTCCGTGCGCGGCGGCGGTCAGCGCCGAGTACGACGTGCGGCGCCAGTCCAGGTCGAGGTCGCGGTCGAAGCTCCGCACCTGCTGGTCGGGCAGCAGCTGCGGTGGCCGCCATCCCTCCGCGGGGTCGCGGGCCCAGACCTCCTCGACCAGCCAGCCGCCGCGGCTCTGCAGCTCCCGCACGGGATCAGCGGGCACCGGGTAGGTCGGCGCGGGCGCGGCGGTGCGGTCGGGACGGAAGAGCAGCCGGTGCAGCGGGGAGCCGATCGTGTTCCGGGCCGAGTCGGCCCACCAGGTCACCACGGCGCACTTGGCGCGGGTGAGGCCGACGTAGAGCAGCCGGAGGTCCTCGCCGGCGTCCTCCTGGCGCTGCCGGGCCCAGCGTTCGGCCCGTCCCGGTCCGTACTCGCCGCCGACGTCGAGCACGCAGTCGCCGACGGTCCCGTCCGGCCGCAGCTCGTGCAGGCGCAGGATCCGACCCTCGTCCGCGTCGGCGGTGAAGCCGTCCCAGGCCTCGGGCAGGTAGACGACGGGGAACTCCAGTCCCTTGCTCCGGTGCAGGGTCAGCACCTGGACCGCCTCGGCGTCGGTCTCCAGCCGCGCGGGTCAGGTCGCTGCTCGCGTCCAACCGGGCGCGCGCGATCTGCTCGCGCAGCCACTCCACCAGCGCGCCGACCCCGAGCTGACCCGCGGTCTTGGCGGCGTGCAGGGCCTGGCCGATGTGGCGGAGGTCGGTCAGCACCCGTTCGCCGTCGACCTGACCAGCAATCGTTCGCTCAAGCGGGTCTCGGCCATCGCCAGCTCCAGCAGGGCGGCGACGCCGCGCTCGGCCAGCACCCGGCCCCAGCCGCGGATCTGCTGGGCCAGCCGGGTGAGCTGCTCCTCGTCGGCCTCGGCCAGCTCGGCGAACGTCCAGCCGATGAAACAGGTCAGCGCGGCGCTGCGGAACACGCTGCGGGGTTGCTCCAGGGCCGTCAGCAGGCTGAGCCAGTCGGTGGCCACGGGCGCGGCGAACACCGAGGTCGAGCCGAGCAGCACCGCCGGCACCCCGGCGTCGACCAGGGCCTCGCGGATCGCCTCGCCCCGGGAGTTCTTGCGGACCAGCACCGCGATGTCGGAGGGCTGCAGCGGCCTCGACTCCGCCTCGGCACCGCGTCGCCGAACGCCCAGCCGAACGCGCGGCCGGGCGGCGAGCAGCCGGGTGACGTCGGCGACCAGATCGGCCAGGATCGTCCGGCGCAGAGGGTCGACCCGCTCCCGGTCCTGCTCCGGCGGCCGGGGCGGCACCACCCGGATCCGCAGCGGTGCGACGAGGTCGGCCAGCTCCGCGTCGGCCACCGCGATGCGTCGTTCGTCGTGCGCCGCGGTCACCGGTCGGACCACGATCTGGTCCTCACCGAGTGCGGCCCCGCCGACCAGCTGGTCCAACGCGTCGACCAGCGCCTGGTCGCTGCGCCAGTTGGTGGCGAGGGTTCGGACCTGGTCGGCGACCTGCAACGCGTCCAGGTAGCTGTAGACGTCGGCGCCCCGGAAGGCGTAGATCGCCTGCTTCGGGTCCCCGATCAAGATCAGCGTCCGGTGTCCGTGGAACGCCCGCCGCAGGATCTCCCACTGGATCGGGTCGGTGTCCTGGAACTCGTCGACGAGCACGATCCGGTACCGGTCCCGCAGTCGCTCGGCCGCCTGCTCACCGGTCTCGGGATCGGCCAGCGCGTCGGCCAGCCGGGTCAGCATGTCGTCGTAGCTGAACAACCGGGCCCGGCGCTTGCGCCGCTCGACCTCGGCCCGGACCTCCGACGCGTACCCGACCCGCCGGGCCCAAGCCGGTTCGGACCCGTCGGCTGCGTCGGGAGCGGTGCCGCGGGCACGATCCGGGTGTACGGGGAGTCGACCACCTGCAGCGCGACCCGCACGGCGTCCTCGGTCCTCGGATCCCGGGTCTCGAACGGGAACGGCGGGTCGCCCGTCGCGGCGTAGCGCCGCAGGTAGACGTCCCGGGCCACCTCGGCGGTGAGATCGCCGAGGTGCTCGGTGAACACGGCATCGGGTTCGGCGTTGCCCAGCACGCCGAGGCCGTCGAGCATCCGCAGGCAGAACTCGTGGGTGGTGGCGATGGTGGCGGCGTCGAACTCCGCGAGGGCGCGGCGGATCCGTTCCCGGCGCTGCCCGAGCTGGAGCTCGTCGCCGGTGGACAACGCCCGGTTGACCTCGTCGTCAGCGGCGGGTCGTCCCGTCGCGAGGGCCTCGGAGATGGCGCGATCAGCGCTGACCAGGCGGTCGCGCACCCGCCCCCGCAGCTCGTCGGTGGCCATCCGGCCGAAGGTGACGATCATCAGCTGGCTGAGCTCGGCGCGACCCTCGGCCAGGAAACGGGCGACCAGGGCGGCGATCGTGTACGTCTTCCCCGTCCCGGCGCTCGCTTCGAGCACCGTCGTCCCGGTGGGAGAGGTCGCCGGTGACCTCGAACGCCTCGGGTGCGCTCACCGGCAGGTTCTCGTTCGTCAGCAGCGGGTGGAACACCCGGCGGGCCAGGGTGCCGAACCGACTCGGTTCGACCAGGGTGCCGCGCTCCTCGCTCGGTCGCGACGGCTCGGCGAGCATCGCCTCGAGCGGCGGTTCCGGCCCGAGGAACGCCGCCCAGCTCGCGTCCCGCTCCAGCTTCCAGGCGCGTTCGAGCTTGGGCCGCAGGTTGTCGATCGACTGGTCCCGGGATCGGATCGTGGCGTACTCCGCCGCGGTCCGCGGCGCGAACGGCAGCGGCTCGGTCGACCCGGTGCGGTAGAGCTGCACCAGATCGGCCAGGACCCGCTGGGCCCACTCGGGGTCGATCGGGCCCAGCAGGGACCGGCCGCCGCGGCCGACGGTGACGGCGCGCCACTGCCGGCCCGGGTGGCCGGCGGTCAGGGCGAGCAGCTGGAGCCACGACGCCAGCCGCTGCCGCGGTCCCAACCGGCTGTAGGACACCTTGACCAGGGTGCCGACCCCCGGCTCGGCAGCCGGGTCGTCCGCCGCGGTGTAGAGCGGCTGCAACGTGCCGGTCACCCAAGGGCCGTCGGCCGCGACCCGTACGTCCCGGCTGCCCGGTTCGCCGACGAGGAACGGCTGCACCTGCTCGCCGATCTCGGCGACCCCGGCCAGGATCTGGTTGAGCGCGGCCGCCCCGAACGCCCGGGGCGGCAGCGATCCGCGCCGCCACTCCGCCGCGGCCAGCCGTTCCGCATCGGTACCGGCGAGTCGGCGTTCGAGCAACCGCTCACCGATGGCCCAGCTCGACAGCCCGTCCAGCTCGACGGCCAGCTCGTCGGCGCCCGAGTCGTCCTCGTCGTCGCCGCCGAGCCAGATGCCGCGCGACCGCAACAGCGCCCGGGCCGGGTGGGAGAAGAAGCGGATCAGGTCGGTGAGGTCGATCAGGTCCGGCACCCCACCCCCGGTGAGGACCCGCAGGGCGGCCGGTGGCTCCGCCCGGCGCCGCGGCCGCGCCGCCGCGCGGGCACCGCGCAGCGCGGCCCGGTCGAAGCTGAACGGTCCGGTGGCCACCGGGGCCGGCCGAGAATCCGATTCGACGCTGCCCGGATCGGGGCTGCCCGGGTCGAAGTTGCCCGGATCGAAGGGCTGCAGAGGATGCCGCCGTACGAGGTGCTCACGAATCGGCCGGCCGTCCGGCGCACGGGCGGTGCGGTCGAGGGCGTCGAGCAGCTCCCCGATCGGTACGGCGGGCGGTCGACCTGCACCGGTCCGGGCGTCGGCGCCGCCGTAGATCACCACCAGGTGGTCCTCGGCGGCCATCACGGCGTCCAGCAGCAGCTGCCGGTCCTCGCTGCGCGGGTCGCGGTCACCGATCCACTCCTGGGCCGCCGTCAGGTCGTCGCCGTCGGGGGCGCCTCGCCGCGGGAAGACCCCGTCGTCAACCCCGAGCAGGCACACCACCCGGTGCGGCACGGAGCGCATGGGATGCATGGTGCACATCGTCAACGTCCCGGTGCGGAAGTTGGCCCGGCTCGGCCGGCCCCGGAAGGTGTCGCTCGAGCAACGCCCGCACCTCGGCCAGTCCGAGCGTCACCTGCCCGGCCTCTCGGCGGTCCACCCCGCCGGGCCGGGACTCGGTCTCCGACTCGGTCCCGACTCGGTGTCGGCCGTGGTTCCCGCCGGGGTCTCGACGGCCTCGGCCAGCCGGGCCAGCTCCGCGTACGCATGGTTGACCTGCCACGCGTCGGTGAGCGTGGTGGCGGTCAGTCCGTCGATCACCCGGCGGCCGAGGCCGACCCAGTCCGACAACGTCTGTGCCTGCGTCGTGTCGGCCAGGTAGCCCTCCACCCGTCGCACGAGCTCGACCAGCCGGCCGACGAGGTCGACGTCGGAGGAGTCGACGTCGTCCAGCGGCAGGGCGGTGGCGATGAAGTGGTCCCCGTCCTCGTCCATGGCGACGCCCGAGCAGCATCCGGTCCAGCCCGGCGGCCCAGGTGTTCTGACCGAACTCCTGCATCCCGTACGTGCTCCGGTGGGCCGCGTCGAGCCCCCACCGGACACCGGACTGGCGAACCAGCTGCCGCAGCCGCTCGGCGTCGTCCTCGGTGAAGCCGAACTTGCGCGCCACCGGCGGGCGAGCCGGCCAGGTCGAGCAGGTCGGAGGCCGTCAGCCGGGCGTCGGCCAGGTCCAGCACCTTGCCGAGCACCGACAGCAGCGGATTGAGCTGGCGCAGCGAGCGATCCGCCAGCCGCACCCGCAGCCGGTGCCCGGGGTGCTCGGCGCGGTCGTCCTCGGTGTCGAGTCCGAACGCGGCGGAGATCAGCGGTGCGAACCGTCTCGATGTCCGGGCACATCACGACGATGTCCCGCGGCTCCAGGGTCGGGTCGTCGGCCAGTAGTCCGACCAGCACCTCGCGGAGTACCTCGACCTGACGGTCCGGCCCGTGGCAGGCGTGGACCTGGATGCTGCGATCACCCGGCGCCAGCTCGGGCGGCGGGCCGGCGGGTTCGGCGTCGGCGCTGAGATCGCGCTGCAGCCGCGCGCAGCAGCCGGGGCGACTCGTCGGCGGACGTCGGGTGGTGGAGATCGGAGGCCACCGCGCCGCCGGCGTGCAGCGCCAGCTGCAGCTCGCGGGAGTCCCGGCCGAGATAGCCGAGCAGCCGGTGCCGGACCAGACCGGCGGTGGGATCGTCGGCGCGGGGGCCGAGTGCAACCGGCCGGCGAGCCAGCTCGGCGGCGATCGAGTCCCACAGGGCCGGGGAGGCGTGCGGAAGCCACAGGTGCACCTCACGGTGTCGGGCCAACGCCGCCAGGACGGCCCGGTGGTCGGCATCGAGGCGGGTGGCACCGAAGACCGACAGCCGGGCGGGAAGCGACAGTCGATCGGGCTGGGTCTGCAGAGCCGTCACGGCGGCGGCCAACCGGTCCGGCGGGCTCGGGGCGGCCAACCGGTCACGGAGTCGTCGCCACAACTCGGCCTGCCAGGCCCGGTCCGGGGTCAGGGGCCGACCGGTCGCATCGACGTCGCGTCCGGCCGCCCAGTGGGCGATCATGGCCGGCCGGTCGACGGCGTACCGCGCGAACAGCTCCGCCAACCGGCGGGCGGTTCGCCACCGGCGGCCACTCGCCGCGCCCGGAGCATCCGGGATCGTCGGATCAGGATCGACGCGCCGGTCGGGCGGGCCGATCAGGTAGTGCCACACCAGGGCCGCCCAGGCTTCCCCCCGACACTCGTCGAGCACGGCCAGCAGCGGCCAGACCGCGCGGTCGGGACGCCATGGGTCGACGCTCAGCCGGGCGCGTCCGTCGATCCCGTCACCGAACCCCAGCGCCGTCGCGATCAGCCGGTGCAGAGAGGGGAAGGCGATGCCGGCGCAGACGCCGTCACCCTGGCCCGGGGTGCTGCCGAGCCGATGGGACAGGCGTTGCGCCAGCCACCGCTCGACGCCCCGGGTCGGTACGGCGACGATCTCGGTCGCGAACGGGTCGTCCAGCCCAGCTCCGAGCAGGTCGGCCAGCGCCTCGACGAGGCGGTCGGCGCGCTCGGCGCGATGGATCTGCAGCGACATTTGGGCACCACCCTAGGGATGGCTGCCGACAGCCGCGGCCCGCGCCACTCGTCGCAGCCCGTGCCCACCCGCCCCCGGATCGACTACGCGCCCGTCCGCTGCGTTCGCGCCCGTTCAGACCGGCGCGAACACAGATGGCCGGCGCGAAGTCGGGCTGAGGTCTGGTTTCGGGGCCTGGTTTCCGGAGGTCTGGGCTTCAGGAGGTCCGGTTTCAGGACGCCTGGGCGCTGGTGTCGGCGATCCGCTCGATGACCTGCGCGACGCTCGGGTTGGTGAGGGCGGAGCCGTCGGGGAAGACCAGCGTCGGCACGGTCTGGTTGCCGTTGTTCACCGTCTCGACCAGGGCGGCCGCCTCCGGCTCGTGGGTGATGTCGATCTCGGTGAAGTCGACCCCGGCGCGGCGGAGCGAGCTCTTCAGCCGGTGGCAGTAGCCACACCACGGCGTGGAGTACATGATGACGGCGGTGGACTCGGCGGGGGAGAGGGTCACGGAACGTTCAACCAGTCGGTCGCACCGTCCATTTCGTGATCTCGGTAACAACAATCGGTGACAACAGGTCGCCCCGCCGCAGCCGACCGTCGGCCGTCCGGCCGGTCCCGAGGTGCTGAGACCATGGGTCGGTGCTGATCCGCCGTGCCACGGTCGAGGACTGGCGGGCGAGTCGGGACCTGCGGCTCCGCGCGCTGCGGGAGGAGCCGCTCGCCTTCGCCTCCACCTACGAGCGGGAGGTCGCCTTCGCGGATGCCGTCTGGCAGGACCGGATCCTCGGCTCGACCCAGCTGCTGGCCCTGGACGGTGACCAGGTCGTCGGTACCGCCACCGGATTCGTCGACCCGGCCGCTCCGGCGGAGGTCCACCTCGTGGCGATGTACGTGGCGCCAGAGGCACGCGGCCGGGGACATGCCGCCCGACTGGTCGACGCGGTGGTCGACGATGCCCGCCGCCGCGGTTTCTCGCGGGTCGTCTTGGACGTGGTGGCGGACAATCAGGCGGCGCGGACGGTCTACCTGCGTCGTGGCTTCCGCCCGACCGGAGTCAGCCACCCGCTGCCGCACGCACCCGACCTGCTGGAGGTCGAGCTGGAGTACCGGCTCGGGGGCGAGGATCCCGACGGCCGCCGCGCGCCGCCCGGCGATGTCGGACCGGCGAACTAGGGTGACGCGCATGACCGAGGCCACGGCGATCGACAGCGCCGACGCGCCCGGATCACGCAGCGGATCATTCGGCGGATCATTCGGCGGGTCGGGTGGATCGCTCGGTGACCCGGAAGCGCTGCTCGACCGCCTCGACCCGGAGCAGCGCGCGGTGGCCACCACCTTGAACGGTCCGCTCGCGGTCGATCGCGGGGGCCGGCACCGGCAAGACCCGGGCCATCACCCACCGGATCGCGTACGGCGTGGCGACCGGCGCGCTACGTGCCCACCGCCGTCCTGGCCGTCACGTTCACCACCAGGGCGGCCGGTGAGCTGCGCGGCCGGCTGCAGCAGCTCGGCGCCCGGGGTGTGCAGGCCCGGACCTTCCACTCCGCCGCACTGCGGCAGGCGCAGTACTTCTGGCCGCGGGCGCACGGCGGGGAGTTGCCGTCGGTGCTGGACAACCGGATGTCGCTGGTGGCGGAGTCCGCGCACCGGCTGCGGATCACCGTCGACACCGCCCAGCTGCGGGATCTGGTGTCGGAGATCTCCTGGGCGAAGGTGAGCAACACCGCGCCGGAGGACTACCCGCGGATCGCGGCGGCGGGCAATCGCAGCATCGCCGGTCTCGACCACGAGACCGTCGCCCGGGTCTTCGCCGGCTACGAGGCGGCCAAGCGCGACCGGGGCGGATCGACTTCGAGGACATCCTGCTCTGTACGGCCGGCCTGCTGGCCGAGCACGACGACATCCGGCAGGCAGGTGCAGCGCACCTACCGCCACCTGGTCGTCGACGAGTACCAGGACGTCAGCCCGTTGCAGCAGGCGCTGCTGGACCTGTGGCGTCAGCGAACGCAGCGACCTGTGCGTGGTCGGCGACCCCGCCCAGACGATCCACTCCTTCGCCGGGGCCCGCGCCAGCTACCTGACCGGGTTCGCCGGCCGGCACCCGGGGGCGACGGTGATCCGGCTGGTCCGCGACTACCGATCGACCCCGCAGGTCGTGCGGGCGGCCAACGCGGTGATGAAGGAAGCCGGCGCGGGTGCGCAGGGGATGGGGGCGGTGACCCTGCAGGCCCAACGGCCGACGGGTCCCGAACCGACGCTGGTCGAGTCCGCCGACGAGGCGGCCGAGGCGGCCGGCGTGGCCGACTGGATCGCCGCTGTGGCGGCCGACGGGGTCGCGTACCGCGAGATGGCGATCCTGTTCCGGATCAACGCCCAGGCGCCGGTGCTCGAGCAGGCGCTGGCGGAGCGGAAGATCCCGTACCTGGTTCGCGGCGGTGAGCGGTTCTACGAGCGGGCCGAGGTGCGGCAGGCCCTGCACGCCCTCCGGACCCAGGCTCGGGCCGCCGACGAGGCGGACGCGAGCGGTGTCGAGCAGACCCGGGCGGTGCTGTCGGCGTTGGGCTGGAGCCCGGAGCCGCCGGACGGTGCGGGCGCGGTCCGTGAGCGCTGGGAGTCGTTGGCCGCGCTGGTGTCGGTCGCCGAGGACCTGGCCGGACCCGACGGAAGCCGAGGCACGGCCGGCCTCGTCGAGGTGGTCGCCGAGCTCGAGCGGCGGGCGGAGGCGCAACAGGTGCCGTCCGCACAGGGGGTCACCGTGTCGACGCTGCACTCGGCGAAGGGTCTGGAGTGGGACGCGGTGGCGTTGTTCGGCTGTCAGGAGGGCAGTCTGCCCTTCGTGCTGGCCACCACGCCCGAGCAGGTCGCCGAGGAACGTCGGCTCCTCTACGTGGGGATCACCCGCGCTCGGCAACACCTGCGGATCTCCTGGGCCCGCACCCGGAACGGCGGCGCGACCGGGCGGAAGCCGTCCCGGTTCCTGGATCCGCTGCTGCCCGAGTCCGTACGCAAGGCGGGCGCGGCGAAGCCGGCCCGGACGCGTGGTTCCCAGTTGTCGTCCGCGCTGCCGGTCCTGCGGCCATGCGCTGGGCGACGCGGCCGAGCGCAAGATCGGCCGGCACGCCGACTGCCCGGCGACCTACGACGAGCGGACCATGATCATGTTGAAGGAGTGGCGGCGGCAGCAGGCCGCGGACGCAGAACCTGCCGGCGTTCTGCATCTTCACCGACGCCACGCTTGGTGGCGATCGCCGAGGCGCGGCCCCGCAGCGCGGCGGACTTGATCAAGGTCCAGGGACTGGGCCGAGTCAAGTCGGACGAAGTACGGCGAGGCAGGTGCTCGCGATCATCGACGCGGCCGAGCCGCCGGCGCAGGTCTCGAGGTCGGCAGAGAAACGTCGGAGAAATGGCGGAAAAGTATTTGCACTCCTCCGTCGGACTCTCCTAGTCTGACCGAGGACCGATTCGTCTCGGCGTCCCCACCACGTCTTCACCGGTGATGGGCGTCAGGCCGGGCAGGCCGAACCCGAAGAAGCCAGATCGGCAGTCGGATGTGCAGAAGGAGGTGGGCGACATGGAGATCAACATGCTGAGCGGTCATATCGACGGCACCGTCGATCGCACGGTCGCGCCCGCCAGCTGCCTGATGGCCGCCACCGGGTCGACCAAGCCGTTGATCGCCGCTCCGTCGAGCCAGCCGCGCCGGGATGCCGTGTCGTCCCACGCCGGCCCCGCGACCGATGCCCATCTCCTGCGTGGAGTGGGCACGTATCGCGTTCCGGCCTCGTGGCAGCTCGACGCCCCGGTGATCGGAGCGGTTCGTGGCCCGATCACCGACCAGCAGGACCCGAAGTTTTCGACCCGCATGTTTTCCACCCGTCAGGGACCACCCACCTGTAGTCCACCGGTGTAGCTGAAGCACCGACCACCTCCAGGGCCGTGATCCCCGACAACCGGGAATCACGGCCTTCGTGATTCCCGGCCAGTCCGAGCCCGCCGAGGTGGGCGCAAGAAGAGACGAGTTGGCTGAGATGAAGAACCGAACAGAGAACCTGGTGGGCGCACCGGAGGCTCTGGGTCCTGCCACCGGGTGGGAGGAACTGCCGTGCCGGTTGTCGGATCCGGAGCTGTTCTTCGCGGAATCACCCGCTGATGTCGAGGCGGCCAAGGCGCTGTGTCGGGACTGCCCGGTCCGGGAGCTGTGCCTGACCGGTGCGAAGGACCGGCGCGAGCCCTGGGGTGTCTGGGGCGGCGAGCTGTTCGTCGGCGGCGTGGTGGTCGCGCGCAAGCGGCCGCGGGGCCGGCCGCGCAAGCACCCGTTGCCCGAGCCGGTGGCGGCGTGACCTCCGAGTCGGCGACGGATCGGATGACGATCGGCGGCCGCGTCTACCACGCGCTGCGACTGTGGTTGGGCCGGGCACTGTGGTAGTGCCCGCCCGACCGGTCACCGCCCGACCGGTCACCGCCCGACTGGTCACCGCTGTGCGCCGTCCGTCCCGCAGCCGCACCCTTTCCTCGTCTCGGCACCACCAGCACGTGGTGCCGATGCGAGAAATGGGTGCGGCTGCGGGGGCCGGTTCGTCAGCCCGGTTCGCCGTACCCGGGGAGGAACTCCTCCAGCACCGACCGGAATGCGGCCCGCACGTCGAGTTGACACAGCACCGCGATGCCGCCGGACCAGACCCGGTGGATCAGCAGATAGCTCGGCGGCAGATTGAGTCGCCAGCCGACGCCGCCGGAGGTCCGCGGGTCCTTGACCCGGGTGAACTGCTCCCGCATCCAGTCGCGGTTGAACTGGAACTCCGGTTGCGACGCCGGCTCCACGAACGGGGCCAGGTAGTCCATCAGGTCCTGGGCGTCGACGTCGGTGGTGACGAAGCCCTCCTCCCGCAGGCCGGCCAGGACCTGTTCGGCGTTCCCGCTCTGGGCGATCCACAGGATCCGACCCATCGCAGCCGGTAGCCCGTCGGGCAGCTTGGACACCAGTCCGAAGTCCACGACGCCGAGCCGGCCGTCCGGGAGCACTCGGAAGTTGCCGGGATGGGGGTCGGCGTGCAGCAGGCCGACCGTGCTGGGCCCCGCGAAGAGGAACCGGACGTACGTCAGCCCGATCCGGTTGCGCTCGTCCTGTTCGGCCGCCGCCGCGGCCTGACCGAGCGGTGTCCCGTCGATCCACTCGCTGACCAGGACGCGCGAGGTGTGGGCCACCACCTGCGGTACGCAGAACTCCGGATGGCCCTGGAAACCCAGCGCCGCCTGCTGCTGGTTCTCGGCCTCGAGCTGCGTAGTCGAGCTCCTCACCGACCCGTTCGGTCAGCTCGTCGACCAGCGGTTTGACGTCCATCCCGCCGGCGAGCGGCGCCATCACCTTGGACAGCCGGCCGATCTGCTTCAAGTCGTTGCGCAGCGCCTCGTCGGCCCCCGGGTACTGCACCTTCACCGCGACGTCTCGGCCGTCGGCCCAGACCGCCCGATGCACCTGGCCGATGGAGGCCGACGCCGCCGGACGGGGTTCGAAGGACTGGAACCGGGCCCGCCAGTCGGGTCCCAGCTCGCGACTCAGCACGGCGTGCACCCGCGAGGTCGGCATCGGCGGCGCGGAGTCCTGCAACCGCGCGAGCTGGGCGCGGTAGGGACCGGCCATGTCCTCGGGGAGCGCCGCCTCGAACAGGCTGAGGGCCTGGCCGAATTTCATCGCCCCACCCTTGAGCTCACCGAGCACCCGGAACAACTGCTCGGCCGCTCGCTGCTGCATCTCCTCGGTGACCGCCTCGGCGGAGCTGCCGCCGAGGCGTTTGCCGAGACCCAGGGTCGCCCGGCCCGCGAAGCCGAGCGGCAGGGCCGCCAACCGGGCCCCGCGGCGGAAGGCCGACCGAGCCAAGGAATCCCGGTCATCCGCCACGGGCACCATTCTCTACGCCGAGACAACTGTGCCGGGCCACCGGCACCCGCAGTCGGCGTGCGCCGGCCATGCCCGCCACGCCATGGCGTGGTCGGCGGCGGCCAGCTCGAGCGTCGCGCCCCAGGTCTCCGGGCGGTTGCCGCCCAGGAAACCGAGGACCTGGATCGTGGTCATCGCCGCCGCCCAGTCGCTGACGGCGGGGGCGGGAGGCGGAGCCGGACTCCGCTCCAGCTGGCCCAGCAGCTGTGGCCAGCCCGCGTCGGTGTCGCGTCGGCGAAGATCGCTGCAGTGCAGGCAACCGGTACGGCCGGGCACGACGAGCGGTCCGATCACCACCCCGGCCGGCCGCAGCCGCACCACCAGATGCGGGGCGTCGCGGCGGACCAGCTCGGCGGCGATGCCACGGTCGACCTCGAGCGTCTCCGCGACCAGCACGCTGAGCGCGACGGCCGGCGACTCCGGTTTCGTCCAGTGCGCATGGGGCACGACCCGTTCCCCGGCCTCGTCGCGGAGCCGGGAGAGAGGCCGGTGGTGCCCGGGCAGGTCGACCACGTACAACCGCTCGACGCCCGAAGCCAGCAGGCGATCGCCGATCGCGAGCGCCAGCGGCCCGCCGCCGACCAGTCGGATCCGCCCGCGGTGGATATCGGCCGCTCCCGGCGCACCGAGGTCGGCCAGTCCGAGCGAGGCGAGCGTCGACAGCAGCCGACCGAGCTCGGTCAGATCGTGCGTGCGGATGTCGCCGGCGATCTCGCGCCAGGTTCTCGACCCGTCCAAGCGGCTCAGCAGCTGTCGCCAGCGACCGCTGCGGTCGCGGAGCCGCACGCCGGGATCGAGACCGATCTGCAGCTCGTCATCCGGTCGACGGAACAGCACCGCGGTGGGCAACAGCCGGGGCCGGGCCTCAGGCGGCAGTGCTGCTGCCGGCGGGTCCGCCACCCGCTCGCTCACCCGGGCCCGTCGTCGGGGTGGATCGCCGTGCGCAGCCGTCGCATGGTCTGATCCTGGCCGGTGCACGCCGCCGTCGGGGCGACGTCCACAGGGCCGGCGGCGGCTCGGTGCCCGAGCAGCCGTCAGGGGTGCCGGCCGTGGCCGACACCCCTGGACAGGTGGTGGTTGGAGGAGATTCAGGCCTTGCCGAGAATGCGATTCAGATTGGTGCCGCAGACCGGGCACTTGGCCTTGGCCATCCGGGTGCCCTTGTCGTTCACATGGACGTCGCCGGACGCTTCTCGCTTCTCCTTGCACTTCACGCAGTAGAACTCGCCGCTGTAAGTCTCCGCCATACCGATCTCCTCAAGTTCAGCCCGGGACTTCACGCCCTCACGCTTGGTCGCCGGTTACTTTACGGCAGAACGCATCTGCCGCACCTCGACCCGCCGAGCGCCCGGGATGGGCCTTCCGTTCGGACAAGACGAAACCTCCAGGAACATCGGAGCCACTTGCCTTCCCCTGCGAGCGGTCCGACCATCTGGAGGTTTCGTGAGCCCGAACGTATGCCCTCCGTCGGGTCGGCGTCAACGCCGCTCCGGATGGTGCTTTCCACCGGTGTGGAAAACTCTGTGGACACCTTGTGCACCCTTCCCACAGGCCTTGTGGACGACGCGGGACCGCGCGACGAAACGCCTAGGTCGTCGGCTGTTCACCGTGTGGAAACCTGTTCGGGTGCTGGTCTTAACCACATTGCTCGGCATTGATCCGCCTGACGAGACAATGCGCCGGCAGATCGGGCGCGGACACGCCGGGCAGCGTCAGTCGATCGGGTTAGGTTGACGTCGTCATGTCCGACTCCGTACCCGATTCCCCGCCCGGTCAACCACGGGTCGAAGTGCGTCGGAGCGCACGCCGCCGCCGCACGGTGACGGCGTACCGCGAGCGGGACACCATCGTGGTGCTGATCCCGAGCCGGATGTCGAAGGCCGACGAGCGCCGCTTCGTCGACGACCTGGTCCGCCGGGTGCTCGCCCGGGAGGCGAAGTCGGCCCCGCCCCGCGGTGACGACGAGCTGCTGGGGCGGGCGGTCGCGTTGGCCGAGCAGCACCTGCCGCCCGACCTGCCACGGCCGCAGGCGGTGTCGTGGGTCCGCAACCAGAACGCGCGCTGGGGCTCCTGCACGCCCTCGACCGGCACCATCCGGTTGTCCCACCGGCTGCAGACCATGCCCGACTGGGTCGTCGACTACGTCCTGCTGCACGAGATGGCCCACCTGGCGGAGGCCAACCACACCCGCCGGTTCTGGGCGCTGGTCGAGCGCTACCCCAAGGCGGAACGGGCCCGAGGCTTCCTCGAGGGCTACCTCGCCGGCCGGGACGGATCCTCGGATGGCTGACCAGCGGCGCATCGCGCTGACGATCGCCTCGTACGCGGCCGTCCCGCCACCGGGCACGGACCCGGACGCGTTCGCGGCCGCGGCGCTGGCCGACACGTACGAGGTGCTGGCCGGGCTGGAGGGGATCACCTCGGGCATCGCCGGCTCCGACGCGCACCGGGAGCTGTTGTGGCCGGACTCGGTGCTGCGGCCCGACTCCGGCGTCCGCGGGCTGGCCGACGGCGCGACCGGCGACTTCGACGCCTTGGTGCTGGTCCCGGCCGACGTGCCCGATCTGCCGCCGCTGGTGGTGGCCAAGGTGTTCAAGGCGCTCGTCCGCGCCGACCTGTGTCTCGCCCCGGCCCGGAACGGGGGAGGACTGGCCGCGCTCGGGCTGCAGCTGCCCTGGCCGGACTGGCTGCCCGACGACCTCGACCTCGACGAGGACCCGTACCCCGAGCTGGCCCGGCGGGTGCCCGACCGACGACTGCTGACCAGGGCGCCCGACTGGCACCGGTTGCGCTCCCCGGCCGACACCAACCGGCTCGACCCGGGTCTGGAGGGCTGGGAGGAGACTCGGGCCGTGCTGTCCGGTCGGCCCCTGTCGGGGGAGTCGCTGCGATGAGCGACCAGCCGGGTCCGCCCGCTCGGGGCTTCGCGTTCGACGCCGGCGAGACCCTCGCCGACCGGTTCCGGCGCTGGGCGGGGGACAGTCCCCGGGTCTACCCGTGCGCCGTCCGAGCCATGGCCGACGACTGGGAGGCCGGCGGGCCGGTCCGGGAGCTGTGCGCCGGTTACGAGCACGCGCCCCACGGCTCGGTGCTGCAGCTGCGGGTGCTGGCCGGGGTGTTCCGGCTGGTGCTGACCGGCCGCGCCGATCCGCTCCGCCGGTTCTACCCGTGTCTGGGGGGCACCGCCGAGCCGGCCGAGATCTGGCCGACCATGCGGACCGTGATCACCGAGCACCTCGACGAGCTGCGGCTCGCGCTCCGGACCGCGCCGCAGACGAACGAGGTGGGCCGGTCGGCGGCGTTGCTGCTCGGGCTGCTCGACCTGGTGGATGCCTCGGGACGGGACCGGATCCGGTTGCTGGAGCTCGGCGCCAGCGGGGGTCTGAACCTGCTCATCGACCGGTACGCGATCAGCGGTCCCGGTTGGTCGTACGGGCCGATGGACTCACCGCTGCAGCTCCGGGACGCCGTCGTCGGCGGTGTGCCGGCGGTGCGGTCGTTCACCATCGTCGACCGCGGCGGCTGCGACCTGGACCCGATCGATCCGGCGAGCGACGACGGTCGGCTGCTGCTCACCTCGTTCGTCTGGCCCGACGACGTGCATCGCTTCGAGCGGCTCGAGGCGGCGTTCACGGTGGTAGACCAGGTCGGCGCTTCGCCGGTCGATCGGGCGCCGGCGGCGGACTGGCTCGCCGCGCAGCTGGCCGGGCCCGCCGAACCGGGCGTCCTCACCGTGGTGTGGAACTCCATCACCCAGCAGTACTGGCCGGCGGCCGAGATCACCGCGGTCCGCGAGCTGCTGCAGGACCACGGCGACGGCGGAACGCTCGGCCAGGTGTCGATGGAGTTCCGGGTCGACAGCGGCTCCAAGGAGTACCCCGAGCTCCGCACCCGGTTCTGGTCCGGCTCCGGTACTCCGCCGCGCGAGCGCCTGCTCGGCCACGCGCACCACCACGGCATCCCGGTCTACCTCGACGCCTGATGACGTCCGGTCGGTCACCCGTCGGCGTCGGTGGCCAGCCGTTCGGCCGCCGCCGCGACCAGGTCACGGACCGAGTCGTCCACCTCGGGCAGACCGTCGGCGGCGAACCAGGCCATGTCGTGCGACTCGGCCCCGAAGCTCGGGGCGGACACCCGGTCGGCCATCGCGAGGTACTGCACGTCCAGGTGGAAGCAGGGGCGGACCGGGCCGCAGGGGACCTCGTGCCGGGAGAGCAGCAGCGGCACCGGGTCGAGCCGCAAGCCGGTCAGTCCGCTCTCCTCGGTGGCCTCCCGCAGGGCGGCCGCGGCCAGATCGACGTCGTCGGCCTCGACGTGGCCACCGGTCTGCAGCCACCGACCCAGCTTGGCGTGCAGGGTCAGCAGCACCTCGCCGGTGCCCCGCGCGCAGATGAGGGCGCTCGAAGTCAGATGCGCACCGGGGCTGTCGCGCGACCAGCCGGGTTCGCGTCGTCGCAGCTGATCCAGGAAAGCCAACCGCAGCCCTTCCTGGTCCGGGCGAGGCGCCGTCCAGCTCTCGAGCGCCGCCCGGCAGGCCGAAGTGAGGCGATCAGTCACCGCTCGTCGTCGGGCTCCGGGTCACGACCCGTACCGGGCTCGTCGCGATCGCCGCGATCGGCGTCGTCGAGCAGCGCCGCGAGGGCGGCGTCGAAGTCGGCGTCGGCGGCCGGTTGCTCCCGGGCGGATTCGACGAAGCCGAGCGGGTCGTCGAGGTCGGCCGACGTCGGCAGCAGGTCGGGATGGGTCCAGACCGCGTCGCGGCCCTCGACCCCTCGCGCTTCGCGCAGTGCGGCCCACAGGTTCGCGGCGTCACGCATCCGTCGCGGTCGCAGCTCCAGCCCGACCAGCGTCGCGAACGTCGCCTCGGCCGGGCCACCGGTCGCCCGGGCCCGCCGTACGGTCTCGGCCAGCGCGCCGGCGGCCGGCATCCACTTCAGCGTGGCCTGGGTGACGACCTCGTCGACCCAACCCTCGACGAGGGCGAGCATCGTCTCCAGTCGCTCCAGGGTCGCCTGCTGCTCCGGCGTCTTCTGCGGCTCGAACAGGCCGCCCTCGAAGCTCGCGCTGAGCTCCTCGATGTTGTTGGGGTCGATCCGGCCGACGGCCTCCTCGAGCGCGGAGGTGTCGATGGTGATACCGCTGGCGTACTGCTCGACCAGGGCCAGCATCTGCTCCCGGAGCCAGCCCGCCGTGGCGAACAACCGCTGCCGGGCGCACTCCCGCAGGGCCAGATAGAGCGTGACGTCGGTGTCGGACTGCTCCAGACCCGGCGCCGAAGGCGGCGACGTTGGTCGGCAGCAGCGCGACCTTGCCCGGTTCGCTCAACGGCAGCCCGATGTCGGTGGCCCCGACCACCTCGCTCGACAACCGGCCGAGTCCCTGGCCGAGCTGCAGGCCGAACATGCTGGCACCCGAGGTACGCAGCATCGGCCGCAGCATCTGCTCCATCCCGGCCATGCCGGGCAGACCCGACTCCTCGCCGTCGCCGAAGCGCAGCGCACCCTCCATCGCGTCGGCGATGTGGGTGGCCACCGGTTCCACCAGCCGGCGCCAGACCGGCAGCGTCTGTTCGATCCACTCCGCCCGGCTCCACGCCGAGACGCTGCTGCTCACGCGCGGGAACTGGGTCGCGGCGTCCAACCAGACCTCGGCGATCGACGCGGCCTCGGTGAGCGCACGTTGCTGGGCCGCGGTGGGGGTGGGATCCGGGCCGAGTCCGGCCGCGGTCTTGCGGGCGGTGTCCTTCGTGACGTCCCAGTTCACCCCGGATCCGGAGTCGGTGCCGCCGGCGGCGAACATGCCACCCGAGCCGCCGAGCATCGCGAACGCGTTCTGCAGCTGTGACATCAACGCGTTCATGTCCCCGCTGCCGAGCTGGTTCATCATCGCCTCGAACGGGTTGGCCGGCGGCTGATCCGGCGTCTTGTCCGGTGTCGGCTCCTGGCGATCTCCGGACCTGCGGAACCCGGCGGACGAGCTCGATCCGCCGGACGGGCTCGGATCCGGGCCGTTCGGGAACGGGTCAGCCGGCAGGTCGGCGTCGTCCGGCTCGTTGGAGTCCGGGTGCCGTTCGTCGGCCATGGCTCTCACTCCTGTCGGATGTCGGTCCTCCCACGGTACGCGGGCATCGCCCCGCGCAGTCGGCGCGATCAGTGTTGATCGCTGACAGCGCAACCCGCGGGTGCCCGCTGGGTAGGGTTCTGGCATGTCGAGCGAGCCCGGCCGTCGCGCCGTCATCCGACAGGTGCGGCTCGCCACCGAGCCCCTGAGTGTCGACCGGCTGCTCGGCGAGGTCAGCGAACCGTCGGTCGGTGGGGTCGGGCTCTTCGTCGGTGTCGTGCGGGATCACGACGACGCCGACGGCCGAGACGGCGACGCCGAGGTCGTGTCGCTGGACTACACCGCGCACCCGAGTGCCGAGGCCGCGCTGCTGAGCTGCGTCACCGAGGTCGCCGGTCGACACGACGTCGTCGCGGTGGCGGTCGAGCACCGGATCGGACACCTCGAGGTCGGGGACCTGGCCGTGGTGGTGGCCGTCGGCGCCGTCCACCGCCAGGCCGCCCTGGCCGCGACCGCGGAGCTCATCGACGAGGTGAAGCGGCAGGTCCCGATCTGGAAGGAACAGCACTACGTCTCCGGTCAGGCCGATTGGGTCGGCCTCCCGTGATGCCGGGGAACTCCGGTCTCCGGGCGACACCCGCATGACCAGGCAGACCTGGACCGCGTTCGTCTCCGCCGCCCTGTTCGTCGTCCTGGCCGTGCTGATCGCGGTGCTGCCGGTGCCGTTCGTGGCCTGGGGTCCCGGTGGAACGCAGAACACGCTCGGCTCCGTGGGCGAGCAGCCGATCATCTCCGTGCAGGACATCCCGACGTTCCCGACGACCGGTGAGCTCGACCTGACCATCGTCTCCGGCACCGCCGCCGACTCCCGGCTGACGCTGGCGGAGGCGCTCGCCGCGTACTGGTTGCCGAATCGCGACACGTTGCCCCGGGACTCGGTGTACCCGCCGGGCCGGACCCCGGACGAGGTGCAGCAGGCCGAGACCCAGATGATGGACTCCTCCCAGAGCGACGCCGTCGTGGCTGCCCTGGCGGCCGCCGGGCAGCCGGTGACCGCGATGCCGCGGGTGTCGTCGGTCACCGTCGGTGGTCCCTCGCACCAGCGCCTGACGCCGGGTGACCTGGTCCAGTCCGTCGGTGGCGTGCCGACCCCGACTCCGGACTCGGTGGGACGCCAGATCCGGTTCCACCAGCCCGGCGACCGACTCGCGTTCGAGGTGCTGCGGAACAAGGTCCGCAAGACGGTGACGGTGCAGGCGGTGGAGTCCAGTACCCAGCCCGAGACCGCCGTCGTCGGGATCACGGTGGATCAGGGCTACTTCTACACGCCGGTGATCCGGTTCGACCTCGGCCAACAACTCGGCGGTCCGAGCGCCGGCCTGGTGTTCGCGCTGGCCATCTACGACAAGATCACCCCGGGTGACCTGCTGCGGAACCTGCACGTCGCCGGCACCGGCCAGATCGAACCCAACGGCACCGTCGGCAGCATCGGCGGCATCCAGCAGAAGGTCGCCTCGGCCGCCGACGCCGGTGCCACCGTCTTCTTGGTACCGGCCGCCAACTGCGACGACCTGGCCGGTGTCTCCACCGACGTGAAGCTGGTCCGGGTGGCCACCTTGCAGAACGCCATCGACGCCGTCGCCGCCCTCGCCGAGTCCGACGGCGCCGCCGAGACCCCGACGTGCCCATGAGCGACGGGCCGACCCGAGCCGACGGCGGCGCACCCGCCGACGACGCGGCCCTGGTCGCGGTGCTGCTGGAGATCGAACGGCACGTCGGCGCCGACGGTTGGGATCAGCCGCCGCGGCTGTTCGCCCTGGTGTCGCGGGCCGAGTTCGCCGCCACCGACCCGGCCCTGGCCGCCGAACTGGGACTGACCGATCCGGCGGGCGGACCGGAGGCTCCACCGGATGCCCTCACCGCGGTCGAGCAGGACGAGTTCACCCCGAACCGGGAGCTGACCGAGGAGCTGGCCGAGATCAGCTGGCCGCCGACGGTCGCCGGGTGCGCGCTCAGCCTGGTCCGCACGTTCCTGCCGGCGTCGGCGGAGGGTGAGATCCCCGACGAACCGGGCGCCGCAGCCGCCTACGTCGCGGCTCATCCCGATGCGGAGGAGATCCGTGTGGTGGTCGGCGTCGACCGCGCCGGACATCGGCACGGCGTGGCGCGGCTGGCATCACAACCCGGTGAACTTCTGGCCGCCGAGGATCTCATTCCGGGGCTGGCTGTGGTGCTCGCGCATACGCTGACATGACAGCGACCCGCCTGGAGCGCCGATTCCCGGTCCCGACGGTACGGTCGTCGTCGCTGGTCAACGACAGGAGTAAGCCCGAGTGAGTACCGTACGGATGCGCGGCCGCCGGAGCGCGATCCTGCCGACCCTGGTCGTCGTCGCCGTCCTCGTGGTCGGCTTCGCGATCTTCGTCAACTTCTGGACCGACCGGCTCTGGTACCTCTCGTTCGACTTCGGACCGGTGTTCAGCACGATGCTGGTGACCCGGATCGGGCTGTTCGTCGGATTCGGGCTGCTGATGGCCGTCGTGGTCGTCGGCAACGCCGCGCTCGCGTACCGGCTTCGGCCCAAGCTCCCGCAGGCCGGGTCGCGCAGCCAGCTCCTCGACCGCTACCGGGAGATGCTCGAGTCGCGGTCGGTCTGGATCCTGGTCGCGCCTCGGCGTCGTGGTCGGCGCTGTTCGCCGGTGGCGCGGCCGCCGGCCAGGTGGAGACCTTCCTGGCCTGGCGCAACGCGACCCCCTTCGGCATCACCGATCCGCAGTTCGGGCTCGACGTCGGCTTCTTCGTCTTCGACTACCCGTGGTGGCGCTTCGTCTTGTCCTTCGCGTTCACCGCGTTCGGCTTCTCCGCGATCGTGGCGGCCGTCGTGCACTACCTGACGGGCGCGCTGCGCTTCAGCGGACCGGGTCGCGGCGGCACCTCCGGCGCCCAGGGTCACCTGTCGATCCTGGTCGGTCTGGCCGTCTTGGTGAAGGGCGTCGACTACTGGTTCGACCAGTACGGGCTCGAGGTCCAGAGCCAGCCGATCTTCACCGGTATCAACTACACCGCGGCGACCGCCACCATCAACGCCAAGGTGATCCTGGCCGTCATCGCGGTGATCATGCGCGCTGCTCTTCTTCGCCAACGCGGTGCTCCGCCGGTGGGTGGTGCCGACCATCGGGCTGACCTTGATGCTGTTGTCGGCGATCGTGCTCGGCGTGGTCTACCCCGGTGCGGTGCAGTACTTCAGCGTCCGGCCCAACGAGCCGGACAAGGAACGGCCCTACATCGAGAAGAACATCGCGGCCACCCGGGCGGCGTACAACGTCGACGGCGCCGAGATCACCGACTACTCCGCCAAGACCACCGCCACGGCGGGTCAGCTGACCGCCGACGCGGAGGCGCTGCCGGGCATCCGGCTGATCGACCCGGCCGTGGTCAGCCCGGCGTACGACCAGCTCCAGCAGGTCCGCGGCTACTACACCTTCCCGAAGACGTTGGACGTCGACCGCTACACCATCGACGGCACCGAGACCGATGCCGTGGTGGCGGTGCGGGAGATGGATCTGAACGGCGTCGAGGGGAAGAACTGGAACAACCTCCGGACGGTCTACACCCACGGCTACGGGCTGGTCGCCGCGTACGGCAACCGCCGCCAGTCCGGCGGCGAGCCCGACTGGATCGCCCGCGACATCCCGCCGACGGGGAAGATCAAGGAGTACGAGCCGCGGATCTACTTCGGCGAGCTGCACAACGACTACTCGATCGTCGGCGCCCCCAGCGGCGGCACGAAGATCGAGCTCGACACCCCCGGCGGCGGCGAGGGCGGCAACCCCACGACGTACAGCTACAGCGGCAAGGGCGGGGTGCCGATCGGCAACATGTTCAACCGGCTGCTGTACGCGGCCAAGTTCGCCGACGTCAACCTGCTGCTGTCGGACCGGGTGAACCCGGCGTCCAAGATCATCTACGACCGGACGCCGCGGGAGCGGGTGCAGAAGGCGGCGCCGTGGCTGACCGTGGACGGGGACACCTACCCGGCCGTGGTGGAGGGCCGGATCGTCTGGATCGTGGACGGCTACACGACCTCCAACACCTACCCGTACAGCCAACGGGTCGACCTGAACTCCGTCACGTCGGACTCGTTGACCACCGCGCAGGGCAACAACGTGGTGGCGCAGCCCGACGCGAGCATCAACTACATGCGGAACTCGGTCAAGGCGGTCGTCGACGCGTACGACGGCTCGGTGAAGCTGTACGCCTGGGACGAGGCGGACCCGGTGCTGCAGACCTGGCGCAAGGCGTTCCCCGGCGTGGTGCTGAACAAGGACGAGATCGCCTCGGACCTGCTGGACCACCTCCGCTACCCGCAGGACATGTTCAAGGTGCAGCGGGAGATCCTCGGTCGCTACCACATGACCGACCCGTACAACTGGTACCTGCAGTCGGGTCTGTGGGAGATCCCGCGGGACCCGGTCGCGGGCCCGAACAGCACCGCGAAGGAGACCCCGTACTACCTGTCGGTGAAGTGGCCGGGTGATCAGCAGGCGATCTTCTCCCTCACCACGGTGTACGTGCCCCGCGGCCGGCAGAACCTCGCGGCGTACATGGCCGTGAACGCCGATGCGGGCAGTCCCGACTACGGGCGGATGCGGGTGCTCAAGATGTCCGACACCACCCAGATCGACGGGCCCGGGCAGACCGCGAACGCGATGGTGACCAACGAGACCGTCGCCGACCGATTGAGACCGTTCCTCAACCAGGGCGCGGCGAGTGCGCAGTTCGGCAACCTGCTCACCCTCCCGGTGGGCGGTGGCCTGCTGTACGTCCAGCCGGTCTACACCCAGCGGCAGGGCAGCAGCGGGTCGTACCCGGCGCTGCGCTTCGTGGTGGTCCGCTTCGGCCAGTCGGTCGGTATCGGCGACACCCTTCGGCAGGCGCTGGACCAGGTGTTCGAGGGCAACTCGGGCGCTCCGACCGGCGAACCGACGACGCCGACCACCCCGACCACGCCGGGTGGTGGGACCAACGCCACGGCCACCCAGGCCCTGAACCAGGCCGAGAAGGCCTTCGCCGACGCCGACAAGGCGCTGGGGTCGAAAGACCTCGCGACCTATCAGGCGAAGATGAAAGAGGCCCAGGCCGCCGTCGACCGTGCCCTCAAGGCGATGGGGCGCTAGCTCGGCTCCATCCGGTCGGGCGTCGGTTGGCCTAGCTGCTCGGGTTCGCTTCAACTGCTCGACTTCGAACCCGAGCGGTTGAGGCGAACCCGAGCAGATCGAGTCGTCAGTGCACCAACCCGAGCAGCTGGCCCGGGCGCGGTCGCCGAGATCGCGCGCGCCTCAGTAGTGCGCCGAGCCGAAAATGGGTAGTTCCTCCCGATCCCCCGAGGCGGTGTGGCGGCCAGCCTGGTGGCATGGCGAAACTGTTGTTCCACGGCCTCCCCGCGTACGGCCACCTGTTCCCGCTGCTGCCGCTCGCGGCCGCAGCCCGGTCGGCGGGCCATCAGGTCGTCTTCGTGACCGGCGCCGAGTTCGCGCCGCTGCTGCGCTCGTACGGCTTTCCCGTGGTCCCGGCCGGACTCAGTGCGCAGGAGGTGGCCGCGGAGATCTTCGGCGGACCGGTGCCTCGACGGCCCGATGGCCGGGCGAACAAGAAGGCGCAGATCATCCTCTTCGGCGAGGAGCTGCCGCGACGCACGAGTGCCGAGCTGCGGACGGCCTTCGCCGGCGTCGCACCGGATCTCGTCGTCCACGAGCACACCTCGATCGGCGCCGCACTCGCCGCGGCGATGCTCGGGCTGCCGACGGTCTCGTTCGGCATCGTGGCCGGTGCCGCGACCGACCTGTACGACCCGACCCGGTCACCACGGTTCGGCGACCTGCTCGTCGAGCACGGCCTCTCCTCACTCGCCGAGCTGCGACCGCGGCGGCTGCTGGATCCGTTCCCGGCGGCGCTGCGCTCCGGTCCGGACGGGCCCTGGCCGCGGACGCCCATCAGACCGGTCGCCTGGTCCGCAGCCCCCGAGCCGGCGTCACCCGACCCCGCGCCATCGGAGCAGGTGCCGCGGTGGCTGGTCGAGTCGCGACGGCCGGTGGTGTACCTGACCCTCGGCACCGTCTTCGGGACGGCCGCGACCCTGCACCGGATGGCGCTGGGACTGTCCCGGCTGGGGGTCGACGTGCTGCTGGCTCCCGGTTCGGTGTCGATCGCCGATCTCGGGCCGCTGCCGGACCGGGTTCGGGTGGAGGGTTTCGTCGATCAGGGCCGGGTGCTGCCGCTGGTCGACGCGGTGGTGCACCACGGCGGTTCCGGCACCACCTTGGGTGCGGCCGCCGTCGGGCTACCGCAGCTGGTCGTCCCGTCCGGGGCGGATCAGCACGCCAACGGCGAGGCGCTCGCGGCCGCCGGCGCGGGTCGACTGCTGGAACCGGACGAGGTGCAGCCGGAGCGGGTCGCGGCGGAGGTGAGCCGGCTGCTGGACGACCCGGCCCTGGCCGCCGCCGCGCAACGGATCCGCCGCCAGATCGCCACGATGCCCAGTCCCGAGGCGGTCGTCGCCACGTTGGACATCGCCGTACCGGCCGCCGTGTGACCGGTCCTCGGGCGAGGTCGGGCTGCTCAGTCGAACAGGTCGTCCAGGAACGACTTCTTCTTCCGCTTCTTCGCGTAGCGCGGGTCGTAGCCCTGCTGATGGCCCTGCTGGTAGCGCGGGTCGTACCCGGACGGCTGGTAGCCGGGGTTGTACGGCTGCTGGTAGGGCTGCTGCGGGTACCCCGCCGACTCCGTCCTGGGATCGGGAGCGGGGCCCGACGTCGACGGCAGCTCCGTCGCCGCCCGGTCCAAGATCTTGTCCAGCTCGCCGCGGTCGAGCCACACGCCGCGGCAGGTGGGGCAGTAGTCGATCTCGACTCCGCTCCGCTCCGACATCTGCAAGACGGTCTGGTCCACGGGACATTGCATGTGCCGACGATAGCCGCCGCGCTCCGGCGTCGTCCCGAACGAGATCGCGCCCGGCCTGCGCCGAACCCACGACGAGCGAACGGCGGCGCTGGTGCAACAATCCGGGATGCCGCGCTGCGGCTCAGCTGCGGGGCTCTTGACCCGAGAGGACGGCGACGATGCCGGGTACAGCACGGTGGCGGATCCTGCTCACAGCGACGGCGCTGGCACTGCTGGCGTCCGGCCTCACCGCCCGCGAGGCGGCGGCCGACCACACGCCGATACCGACCACCGTGGCCCTGGTGGGATCCCTGCAGTCCGAGCTCGGCTGCCCGGGTGACTGGCAGCCGGAGTGCCCCGACACCCGGTTGCAGCCGGTCGCCGGCCAGGACGGGGTGTTCGAGGCGACCTTCGAGGTGCCGGCGGGCGACTACGCGTACAAGGTCGCGCTCAACAACAGCTGGGGCGAGAACTACGGTGCCGGCGGCGCCGCGGGTGGCGCCGACATCGCGCTCGCCGCACCGGGCGGACCCATCACCTTCCGCTACGACCACGCGACCCACCTGATCACCGACAGCACGCCGGAGGACCGACTCGCCGAGCAGGGCGCGCACTGGTTGCGTCGCGACATCATCGCGTGGAACCCGGCCGCCGGCGCTGAGGGCGCCGGCTATCGGCTGTTCTGGGCCGACGAGGGTGGCCTGGCGGAGGAGGGCGGCCAGCTCGTCGGCGGCAGCTCGGCGCCACTCGTCCCGGCCGGCGGGCTGCCGACCGACCTGCGCCGGCAGTTCCCGCACCTGGCCTCCTACCAGGCGCTGCGGGTGCCGGCCCGGGTCCGCGCCGAGCTGGGCACCATCCTGACCGGGCAGCTGGCCGTCGCCTCGTACACGCCGACCGGCGAGCTCGCAGCCGTGACCGGCGTCCAGATCCCCGGCGTGCTCGACGACATCTACCGCGGGGCTCGGCAGCGGACCCTCGGCCCGACCTGGTCCGGCGGGCGGCCGACGGTGTCGCTGTGGGCACCGACGGCGAAGTCGGTGGCCCTGCTGCTCACCGATCCGAGCGGCGGCAGCGAGCGGCGGATCACGATGCTGCGCGATCGGGACGGGGTCTGGAGCGTGCGCGGAAGTCGCGCCTGGCGCAACGCCGCGTACCGGTTCGAGGTCACGGTGTTCGCGCCGACCACCCGCAAGGTGGAGCGCAACACCGTCACCGACCCGTACTCCCTCGGTCTGACCACGAACTCGCAACGCTCGCTGCTCGTCGACCTCGCCGACCGGGCGCTCAAGCCGGCCGGCTGGGACCGGCTCCGCAAGCCGACGCTGGCCAGTCCGGAACGATCGACGGTCTACGAGCTCCACGTCCGCGACTTCTCGATCTCCGACCAGACGGTGCCGGCCGCTCACCGGGGCACCTACCTGGCCTTCACCGATCGCAACAGCGACGGCATGCGGCACCTGCGCGGGCTGGCCCGCGCGGGACTGAACACGGTGCACCTGCTGCCGGTGAACGACATCGCCTCCATCGAGGAGGACCGGGCCCAGCAGCAGACCCCGGACTGCGATCTCGCCTCGTTCCCGCCGGACTCCGAGCAACAGCAGGCCTGTGTGAGCGCTGTGGCCGGCCGGGACGGCTTCAACTGGGGGTACGACCCGCTGCACTACACCGCACCGGAGGGCTCCTACGCCACCGACCCCGAGGGCACCGCCCGGAACGCGGAGTTCCGCGCCATGGTCAAGGGTCTGAACGACGCCGGTCAGCGGGTGGTGATGGACGTGGTCTACAACCACACCCCGGCCGCCGGACAGGATCCCAAGTCGATCCTGGACCGGGTGGTGCCGGGCTACTACCAACGGCTGAACCCCACCACGGGTCAGGTCGAGACGTCCACCTGCTGCTCCAACACGGCGACCGAGCACGCCATGATGGAGAAGCTCATGATCGACTCCGTGCTCACCTGGGCCACGGCGTACAAGGTGGACGGTTTCCGGTTCGACCTGATGGGTCACCAGCCGAAGTCCTCGATGATCAAGCTCCGGCGAGCTCTCGACCGACTGACGCTGCGCCGCGACGGGGTGGACGGCAAGCGGATCTACCTCTACGGAGAGGGCTGGAACTTCGGCGAGGTCGCCGACAACGCACGTTTCGTCCAAGCCACCCAGGCCGAGATGGCCGGCACCGGTTACGGCACCTTCAACGACCGACTCCGCGACGCCGTCCGCGGCGGCGGTCCGTTCGACGAGAACCCGCGGATCCAGGGCTTCGCCAGCGGTGCGTTCACCGATCCCAACGGCGACCCGGTCAACGGCACCGCCGACGAGCAACGCGCCCGGCTGCTGCTGAACTCCGACCAGATCAAGGTCGGCCTGACCGGCAACCTCAAGGACTACCGGTTCGTGGATCGGACCGGCGCCACCGTGACCGGAGCCCAGGTCGACTACAACGGCCAGCCCACCGGATACACGGCTGATCCGCAGGAGGCGGTGAACTACGTCGAGGCGCACGACAACGAGACGCTGTTCGACGCGCTGGTCTACAAGCTGCCGACCGGCACCGCGATGAGTGACCGGATCCGGATGCAGACCCTGGCGCTGTCCACCACGGCGTTCGGTCAGGGCGTCTCCTTCTGGCACGCCGGCGGTGACCTGCTGCGGAGCAAGTCGCTGGACCGCAACAGCTACGACTCCGGCGACTGGTTCAATCTCCTCGATCTGAGCTACCAGCAGAACGGATTCGGTCGCGGTCTGCCGCCCCGGCCCGACAACGAGGCCAAGTGGCCGATCATGCGGCCGTTGCTCGCCGATCCGAGTCTGAAGCCGACCGCCGCCGACATCGCGACGGCCAAGCGCCAGGCCGACGCGCTGCTGCAGATCCGGCAGAGCACCCAGCTGTTCCACCTCGGCGACGCCCGACTGGTGCAGCGCAAGCTCAGCTTCCCGCTGGGCGGGCCGAACCAGACCCCCGGTGTGATCGTGATGCGGATCGACGACACGGTGGGAGCCGACACCGATCGCCACCTGCGGGGGCTGGTCGTCGTCTTCAACGCGTCGCCGCAGGCCGCCACCCAGACCGTCCCTGCCACGGCCGGGCAGCGCTATCAGCTGCACCCGGTCCAGCGGTCGGGCGCCGACCCGGTGGTCAAGGCCGCCGGACACGACCCTCGCACCGGCGCGTTCACCGTGCCGGCGCGGACCGCGGCGGTCTTCGTGCTCCGCTAGTCCGGTGGGCCGGGTGCTCCCGGCCCGCCGATCCGGGCGAGCTCAGCGGCTCCGATGACGCCCGCCCAGGAACCGAGGGCGGCGGTCCGGATCGGTGTCCGGACCCGCGGTGGGCTGACCTCGATCCGGTCGCGGGCCTGCAGCACGAACGGCAGGAACCGGGAGTCGGTGCCGAGCCCGCCGCCGAGCACCACCAGCGCCGGGTCGAGCACCGCCGTCAGCAACGTCAGCCCGTGGGCGAGCGCCGTGGCCACCTCGGCGACGACAGCACCCGCGGACCAGTCGCCGAGGGCGGCCGCCGCGAGAACCGCCGGGGCGGCGTCCGGGGTGGTCCATCCGGCCTCGCCGGCCGCTCGCTGCAGGGCACGGCCACTGGCGTACTGCTCCCAGCAGCCACGCGAGCCGCAGCCGCAGGGACGACCGTCGAGCTGGAGCGGCATGTGGCCCACCTCCGCTCCTGCTCCGTAGTGGCCACGGAGCAGCTGGTTCCCGAGCACCAGGCCACCACCGATCCCGGTGCCGACGGTCACCAGGACCAGCGAATTGCCGGCGGGATGGCCGCCGAAGCGGTATTCGGCCCAGGCAGCCGCATCGGCGTCGTTGTCCACCTGCAGCTCGATGCCGGGCACCCGCGCTCGGATGCGCTCGGCGAGCTGGAGGTCGGCCCAGTCGAGGTTCGCCGCCGCGGTCACCACGCCCCGGTACGGGTCCACCCCGCCCGGCACCGCAACCCCGACGTGGTCGACCGGGCTGCGACTCCGGTAGTCGGCGATGATCTCGGCCACGCGCTCCACCACGGCATCGCCGTCCGCCGGCGTCGGTGCGGTGCCGGCGTCGACCAGCCGCCCGTCGGGTTCGACCAGCCCGGCGGCGATCTTGGTCCCGCCGACGTCGACTCCGAGGGCGGTGACGCTCGACCGGACGTCCCGGCTCCGGGTGCTGGCACCTGCCGGTGTCACTGCTCAGCCCTGCGCGGAGACGACCGTCAGGTCGTAGCCCAGCTCCCGCAGACCGTCGGCGAGCTGGTCGGCGTGCCCGACGACGACCAGGCTCAGGTCAGCCAGGTCCACCGCGGAACGGTAGGCGTCGGTCGCCGACTCCGGGGTGACGGCCCGCAGATCAGCGAGACTGCGGTCCACGTAGTCGTCCGGCAGGTCGGCCAGCACCTGGGTGGCCGCCTGGTCGGCGACGCCGTCGGCGGTGGCGTATCGCAGCGGCGAGACCCCGGTGAAGAACGAGATCGCCGCCGACACCTCCTCGCTGCTGAAGGGCTCGCCGGACACGTCCAGCAACCGGCCGGCTTCGGCGATCGCGTCGACGACGACATCGGTGCGGAACGATCCCTGCACCGCGTACGAGCCGCCGCTGCGCAGCGGGCCGAAGTTCAGCCGGACACCGTAGGTGTAGCCCTTCTCCTCGCGCAGCACCGCGTTCAGCCGGGACAAGAAGGCGCCACCCATGGCGTACGAGGCGATACTGAGATCCGCCCAGCGAGGATCCTTCCGGTCCGGCCCGAACGAGCCGAGACGGACGTCGGCCTGCACCGCACCCGGCCGGTCGACCAGCAGTGCGGTCCGCGGTCCGGGTTCGGGACGGACGTGACGGACGTCGGCCTGGCCCTCGTCGGTCCAACCGCCGAGGTACCGCTCGGCCAGGGCGAGTGGATCGGAGGCGAAGTCGCCCGCCAGCACCAACGTCGTCCGGCGGGGGCCGAAGTACCGGGTGTGGAAGTCCCGGACCGAAGCCGCGGTGACGGCGGCGACCGTCTCGGGCTCGCCGCCGCTCATCCGGGCCGCCCGGCTGTCCGCCGCGAACACCGCCCGGCGGAACGCGATCGACGCCAGCTGGGCGGAGTTGGCCTGAGCCTGCTCGATCTCGGCGAGCCGGAGGGTGACGTGGCGCTCCACGTCGTCGGCGCTGAAGGCGGGCTCCCGGACGGCCTCGGCGAACAGGGCGAAGGCCGCGTCGAGCCGACTGGCGGGCACGTCGAGCACCGCCTGGATCCCGGACAGGCCGACGTCGATGCCGAACCCGGCTCCCTCGGTCTCCAACAGCTCGGCGAACTCCTCGCCCGCGTGGGTCCGGGTGCCCTCGTCGAGGGTCCGGGCACAGATCGTGGCCACGCCTTCCATCTCCCGGGCCTCGCTGCTCAGCGGCACGTCGAAGACCAGGTGCGCGGAGATCACGTGCTGGCCGGGTCGGGGGAACACCAGCACGTCGATGCCGTTGCTCAGCTGGGCCCGCTGCGGCGTCGGGAAGCTCCACGCCGGCGGGGGAGCGATCCCGGGCTGCTCCTCCGCGGGCCGGCTCGCGGCGCTCATCGGGCCAACCGCCGGTAGACCAGCGTGGCCCGCCGGTCCCCGCCCAACCACTCGGCGGCGGCCGCCGCGACCTGATCGACGGTGACGGCGGCGATCTCGAGGGTGCGGGTGTTGATCAGCGCCGGGTTGCGGTGCAAGGTGGCGAACTCACCCAGGGTGTCGGCACGCGAGTCGATCCGGGCCAGCTCGTGCAGCCAGTGCCGCTCGTACTGCGCCTTGGCCCGGCGCAGTTCCAGTGCGGTGAGACCGTCGCGGACCAGCCGATCGACCTCACCGACCAGCGCCTCCTCCAGTCGCTCCGGTGACACGTCGTCGCGGGCTCGGGCGTAGGCCACCCCGTAGGAGGTGCCGCCGATCAGGCCGAGGGTGCTGGCCGACGTCGCCTCGGCCAGCTCGGCATGACGGACCAGCGCCCGGTGCAGCCGGGAGGTCTGCCCGTTGCCCAGCACGAGGAACGCCAGGTCGAGCGCGTCGAACTCGGGGGTGCCGACCGCCGGCAACCGCCAACTGAGATAGACCGCATCGGCCGGTACGTCGGCCTCGGTCTCCGACCTGGGTCGCTCCAGCAGCGGTGGCAGCGGAGACTCGTCCGGCTCGGCCGGCGCGGGACCCCGGGCCAGCCCGCCGAAATAGCGTTCGGCCTTGGCGAACGCCGTCTCCTCGTCGACGTCACCGGCCAGCGTCAACACGGCGTTGTTGGGCAGGTAGTGGGTGGCGAAGAAGTTCCGGACGTCGGCGAGGGTGGCCGCATCGAGATCCGCCATCGACCCGATCGTGCTGTGACCGTACGGGTGCTGCTCGGGGAACGTCAGCTCGATCAGCCGCGGCATCACGTCCCCGTACGGGACGTTGTCGTACCGCTGCCGCTTCTCCTCCTTGACCACCTCGCGCTGGTTGTCCAGGTTCTCCTGGGTCAGAGCCTCGAGCAGCGTGCCCATCCGGTCGGCCTCGAGCCACAGGGCCAGATCGAGCCCACCGGTGGGCAGGGTCTCGAAGTAGTTGGTGCGGTCGAACCAGGTCGTGGCGTTGACCGACGCCCCGGCCGCCTGCATCAAGGCGATGTGCTGGCCCGACCCGACCGAGGCGGATCCCTGGAACATGACGTGCTCGAACAGGTGCGCGAACCCGGTCCGCCCGGTCTCCTCGTGTCGGGATCCGACGTCGTACCAGAGATTCACCGCCACCGACGGGGTGCCGTGGTCCGGGCTGGCGATCACGCGCAGACCGTTGTCCAGGGTCCGTTCGCTGATCGGATACGAGAGCTCCAACGGCGCAGGTTCCCCGGATGGCATGGGCCCATCTCAGCACACCGCGGCCACGCCCCTCGGGTACGGTCGGCGGATGCTGCTCGCCGAGGAATTCGTGCTGCTGACCCTGGAGGACGACTCGGGGAAGAAGACGTTGTCGGGGGAGAAGTACGGTCCGGCCTTGGGAGCGGCGCTGCTGATCGAGCTGGCCTTGATGGAACGGATCTCGGTGGCTCCGCACGACGCGGGCTGGCGCGAACGCGGGCGGGTCGGTGTGACGAGCACCAAGCCGACCGACGACGCCGAGCTCGACGCCGTGCTGCAGGTGATCGAGGCGAAGGAGGGCGTCAAGATCGGCAGTCTGATCAGCGACATGGCGTGGAAGCCGATCACCAAGGGACTGCACCAGAGGCTGTTGGATCGGCTGGTGCGGACGGGCGTGCTGACCGAGAGCCGGTCCGACGTGCTCGGGCTGCGTCGGTGGCCGACTGTGGATCCGCTGCCGGAGGAGGAGGTCCGGCGTCGGTTGCAGTCGTGTCTGGTGGGGAACGAGCAGCCGACCGAACGGACCGCCGCGCTGGTCTCGCTGCTGCAGGCGACCGGGAGCCTGGTCAGGATCGTCCAGCCGGCGGATGCGGCGGCCAAGAAGGCCGTCGTCGCGCGGGCCAAGGCACTCAGTGCGGGCGACTGGGGCGGGGCCGCGGTCAAGGCAGCTCTCGACGAGATGTACGCCACGATCGCCGTCGCGGCGGGCGCGGCGGGCGCGGCCGGATCCGGCTCGTAGCACCGCGATGGGGTTCAGTCGGGCGGAGCTCGAGTCGTTCCGCGACGCCGCGGTCCCGGACCTGGTCGGCCCGGGCCTGCGGTTGTTGTTCGTCGGCATCAACCCGGGCCTGTGGACGGCGGCGACCCAGACCCACTTCGCGCATCCCGGCAACCGGTTCTACCCGGCGTTGCGGCTCGCCGGCATCGTCGATCGTGATCTCGACCGGGCCGGCGGGATGACCGACGAGGACCGCCGCTACCTCGTCGACCGCGGGATCGGGATCACCAACCTGGTCAACCGGGCCAGCATCCGGGCCGACGAGCTGAGCAGGGCCGAGCTGGTCGCCGGCTCCGAACGCCTGCGGGGCTTCGTGACCCGGCACCGACCGACCGTGGTCGCCGTGGCCGGTGTGACGGCCTTCCGTACCGCCTTCCGCCGGCCCCGGGCCAAGCCGGGACGGCAGGAGGAGCTGATCGGGGACGCCGTGGTCTGGGTGGTGCCGAATCCGAGCGGACTCAACGCCCACGAGACGACCGCCACCCTCGCCACCGCGTACGCCGAACCGGCCCGCGCTGCCGGCGTGCTCGACCAGCTCCCGGGCTGACCCCGGCTGCCGAGTCGACGTTCGCGCACTCGGGTGGTTGCCGCTGACGGCTCGCCGGATCGGCGCACTACCATGATCGGGCACGTCGCCGATCCCCGAAGGAGCAGGTAGTTGACCAAGCCCGAGATCTCGGTCCAGCTGTACTCGATCCACCGCGAACTCGATGCGGATCTCGACGGTTCTCTGGGCCGTCTCGCCGACATCGGCCTCCGCACCGTCGAGGCGTTCGACTTCGTCCGCCGCGCCGACGAGCTCAAGACATCGTTCGAACGTCATGGCCTCAAGGCGCCGACCGCTCACGCCATCCTGATCGAGGGCGAGGGTGTGGCCACCCCCGACGGCCTGCTGTCGGTGCCACCGGCCGAGGAGACCTTCGCCGCCGCCAAGACGCTGGGCGTCGACGTCGTCATCGACCCGTTCGTGGCGCCCGACCGCTGGGCGACGCGGGCCGACGTGGAGCGCAACGCGAGCCGCCTCAACGAGGCCGCCGCCCAGGCCAAGGAGTACGGCCTGAAGGTCGGCTACCACAACCATGATCACGAGTTCACCAGCGTGATCGACGGCCGCCCCGCGTTGGAGGTGTTCGCCGACCTGCTCGACCCCGGAGTGCTGCTCGAGGTCGATCTGTACTGGGCCACCGCCGGCGGCTCCGACCTGGTCCCGCTGCTGCAACGGCTCGGCGACCGGGTGATCGCCGTGCACATCAAGGACGGACCGATGCGGCCCGGGATCAGTGCCCGCGAGCTCCCCTCGGACCAGCGGCCCGCCGGTCAGGGGGACGTGCCACTCGCCGCCGTGCTCACCGCGGGACTCGACATCCCGTACGCGGTGATCGAGTTCGATCACTACGAGGGCGACATCTTCGCCGGCATCGCCGACAGCTACGCGTTCTTGACCAAGACGCTGTAGTCGCGACCGGGAGCCGGTCAGGCCTGGCTCAACACCTCGTTCGGCTCCCGGAACGGCAGGTCGTGGGCCTCGGCCACCGCGGCGTGGACGAGGTCGCCGGCCAGGGTCGTCAGGCCCTTGGCCAGTGCCGGGTCGGCGGCGGCCGCCTTCCGGACGCCGAGGTCGGCCACCCGGACCAGATACGGCAGCGTCGCGGCGGTCAGGGCCATCGTCGACGTCCGCGCCACCGCGCCGGGGATGTTGGCCACGCAGTAGTGCACCACGCCCTCCTCGACGTAGGTCGGTTCGGAGTGCGTCGTGGCCCGGCTGGTCTCGAAGCAGCCACCCTGGTCGATCGCGATGTCCACGACGACGCTCCCCGGACGCATGCTGGCGACCATCTCCCGGGTGACGAGCTTCGGCGCCTTGGCGCCGGGCACCAGCACGGCACCGATGACGACGTCGGACTCGGCGACATAGGCGGCGGTGAGCGCCCGGTTCGGCACCACCAGGTCGAGGCGGCCGCCGAACACGTCGGACAGGTAGGCGAGCCGACTCGGGTTGGTGTCGAGCACCCGCACGATCGCCCGCATGCCGAGCGCGATCTTCGCGGCCTCGGTGCCGGACACGCCGCCACCGATGATGGTCACCTTCGCGGCGGGCGTGCCCGGGACCCCACCGAGCAGGATCCCGGCCCCGCCGGCCGGGCTCTCCAGGGCGTGCGCGGCGGCCTGCACCGACATCCGGCCCGCGACCTCGCTCATCGGGGTCAGCAGCGGCAGCTTGCGATCAGCGGTCTGCACCGTCTCGTACGCGATCGAGTCGATCCGGCGTTCGAGCAGGAACTCGGTCAACCGCTTGTCGGCGGCGAGATGCAGATAGGTGAAGAGCTGCTGGCCCTCCCGGAAGCGGTGGTACTCGGCGGGGATCGGCTCCTTCACCTTGACGATGAGATCGGCTTCACCGAACACCTCGTCGGCGGTGGACACGATGGTGCCTCCGGCGTCGGCGTACTCCTCGTCGGGATAGCGGGAACCGCGTCCCGCGCCGGACTGCACCAGCACCCGGTGACCGTGGTAGACGAGCTCCGCGACCCCGTCGGGCTGGACCGCGACCCGGTTCTCGTTGTCCTTGATCTCGGCGGGAACGCCGACGACGAGTGGCATGCACAGCTCCTTCTGGGTCGAGTGGGCCGCGGCACGAACCGACGCGGGTTGGGACCTACAGCTTGGCGCAGGAGACGGACGAGGGCCACCACCGGGCACCTCCGGCCGGCTCCTGGCAGAGTGTCACCCGGATCGGACTCACCTCGGAAGGACGGTGCTGGGTATGCGCATCCTGCTCGTCGGGGGCACCGGCCTCCTCGGCCGGGCCGTGGCCGCGGCACTGTCGGCTCACGACCTGGTGATCGCGTCCCGCTCGGCCGACGAGCACGTCGATCTCACCGACCCGGACTCCGTGGCCGAGCTGTACGACAGGGTCGGTTCCGTCGACGCGGTGGCGTGCGCCGCGGGCGTGACCCCGTTCGCCGCCTTCGACCGGCTGGAACTGGATCAGTACCGAGCCGGCATCGCGGACAAGCTGATCGGCCAGATCGCGCTGGTCCGGCTCGGACTGGGGCACCTGAGCGACGGCGGCAGCTTCACCCTGATCAGCGGCGTCGTGGCCGACGACCCGATCGCGACGGGAGCGGTGGCGGCCACCGTCGACGGTGCGCTGAACGCCTTCGTCCGGGCCGCTGCGCTCGAGCTGCCGCGCGGCTTGCGGATCAACGCGGTCAGCCCGACGGTCTTCGTCGAGGCCTGGGACGCCTACGGGGAGTCCTTCCCGGGGTTCACACCGGTACCGGTCGCCGCGGCCGCGCGGGCGTACGTGAAGTCGGTGGCCGGCGCCCAGACCGGCCAGGTGTACCGGGTCGGTTACTGAACCGGGCCCCCCGGCCCGGCCGCACCGGAGCGGTGGTGCGGGCGCCACGGACCGGTGATGGCCAGCACGAACCCGGTGTAGATGTTGCAGAACAGGACCTGGCCGTCCTTGCTGAACGTCGGGCCGGCGAATTCGCCGTTGACGAAATTGCCGGCCGCGTTGCGGATGTCGTTGCGGGCCAGCGGGTACGCGGTGCCGCGCTCGGACACGCCGACGAGGAACTTCGTGCCGCCGCCGTCCTCGGCCAGGATCAGTCCGCCGTGGGGGGAGACCGTGATGTTGTCCGGCCCGTCGGGGTTGCTCTGATCGGCGTCGACACCGAAGATCGTCTTCAGCGTCACCCGCTTCCGGCGGGGATCGTAGAACCACACCTGACCGTCGTGCTGCTTGACGCTGCCGTCGGTGGTCCGGGCGAAGCTGGACACGAAGTAGGCGCCGTCACGCCCCACGCCGTACCGGCCGGAGATCTCCGCACCCCACCACTGGCCCTCGAGCTTGCGGGACCGGGTGATCTGGTCGTTGCCGAACTGCTCGCGGACGGAGTCCGCCGTCGCCAGCCGATCCGGCACGTCCACCCACCTGACCCGGTACCAGGTGCCGACGTCGGTGGCCTCCGCCAGGTCGGGCACCTGACGGTCGCCGTCGAAACAGCACATCGCCTGCAGCCGGCCCGCCGTCGCGCCGTGCGGTGACTGCGCCAGCTCGTGGAGTGCGCCGCGTCCACCGCGGAACCGGCGCGGCGGCTTCCAGCGGTAGTAGAGCCCGTTCGGGGTGGCGGCGTCCTCGGTCAGGTAGATGGTGTGCCGCACCGGGTCGACCGCGACCGCCTCGTGGGAGTAGCGGCCCAAGAAGGTCAGCGGGATCGGGCTCCGGCCGAGGTTGGCCCGCTGGCTCCGCGGGTCCACCTCGAAGACGAAGCCGTGGTCCTCCTCGAGCGGGCGACCGGCGACCGGCTCCTCCCCGGCCACGCGCTCGGTCTCCTCGCACGTCAGCCAGGTCCCCCACGGGGTGACCCCGCCGGCACAGTTGTTGTCGGTCCCCGCGACGCTGGTGTAGGCGTCGATCAGCCCGCCGTCCTCGTCCACCTCGATGGTGGAGGTTCCGCCCCGAGCACCCTTGTCGTAGGTCAGCCCGGACACCTCGGGCACGGGGAATCGTTCGGTGGTGGCGATCTCGTGGTTGCAGACCAGCGCCGAACCACCGCCGCGACGCCGGAACAGCGCCATCCCGTCCGGGTCGCTGGGGAACAGCCCGTTGCGGGTCGGCGTGACTCCGGACTGGGCGACGACCCGGTACGAGAAGCCTTCGGGCAGGGCGACCCGGTTGAGCGGATCGGGGATCAGCGGGCCGTACCCGTCGACCGGGGCCGGCGGCCGGGGCGCCGGTCGGGCGAACGCCTCCAGGCTGCCGTGCCCGGCGAACGCGAAACCCAGACCCGCCGCGGCGGTACCGCCCAGGAACCTCCGCCGGCTGACATCGGGCATCTCGACAGCAGCGTTCATCGGTCGTCCTCCTCGGGACGTGGAACGCGGTCGACCGCCGAAGCCCTCGACCGGCGACGACTGCGGCGCAGGTCAGCATTTCAGTTTGGTTCCGGAACAAATGCCCCGTCAAGTACGCGGAATCACGGACATCGCCCCGCCGCGCTCAGGCGCGACGGGGCGACAGCTGACCGGGATCGGTCCGGTCGGCAACCTCAGCCGAGGTCGTACCGGTCGAGCTCCATCACCTTCACCCAGGCGGCGACGAAGTCGTGGACGAACTTCTCCTTGGCGTCGTCGCTGGCGTAGACCTCGGCGACCGCGCGCAGCTCGGAGTTCGAGCCGAACACCAGGTCGGCCCGACTGCCGGTCCACTGCACCTGACCGGAGCTGTCCCGCGCCTCGTACGTCGCCGGGTACTCCGTGTCGTCGGTCGCCTGCCAGACCGTCCCCAACGCCAACAGGTTGACGAAGAAGTCGTTGCTGAGCGTGCCGGGCCGGTCGGTGAGGACGCCGACGGTCGAGCCGTCGTAGTTGCCGCCGAGCACCCGGAGGCCGCCCACGAGGACGGTCGTCTCCGGCGCGCTGAGGGTGAGCAGATTCGCCCGATCCAGCAGCAGGTACTCCGCCGGCAGCCGATTGTTCTTGCCGTAGTAGTTCCGGAACCCGTCCGCGGCCGGTTCCAGGTAGCTGAACGACTCCACGTCGGTCTGCTCCTGGGTGGCGTCGGTACGGCCGGGGGTGAACCCGACGCTGACCGGCACGCCACCGTCCGCGGCCGCCTTCTCGACGGCGGCCGAACCGGCCAGCACGATCAGGTCGGCCAGGGAGATCCGCTTCGCGCCGGTCTGGCGCAGGTTGAACTCCTGCTGGATCCCAACGAGTGTCGACAGCACGGTGACCAGCCGGCCCGGGTTGTTCACCTCCCACCCGATCTGCGGTTCCAGCCGGATCCGCGCGCCGTTCGCGCCGCCCCGCTTGTCGCTGCCCCGGAACGACGCCGCGGCTGCCCAGGCGGTGGAGACGAGCTCGGCGATCGACAGCCCGGAGGCGAGCACGGTGGCCTTGAGCGAGGCGATGTCGGCGTCGTCGACCAGTTCGTGGTCGACGGCCGGCACCGGGTCCTGCCAGATCAGCACCTCGTCGGGCACCTCGGGACCGAGATAGCGCTGGATCGGCCCCAGGTCGCGGTGGGTCAGCTTGAACCAGGCCCGGGCGAACGCATCGGCGAACTCGTCGGGATGCTCGGCGAAGCGCCGCGAGATCTTCTCGTACACCGGGTCCACCCGCAGCGACAGGTCGGTGGTGAGCATCGTCGGCGGCCGCATCGCGGAGTCCGGAGCCGGACCCGGGATGGTGCCCGCCCCGGCCCCGTCCTTGGCGACCCACTGGTGCGCCCCGGCCGGACTCGAGGTGAGCTCCCACTCGTAGCCGAACAGGTTGTCGAAGAACCCGGAGCCCCACCGGGTCGGAGTCGAGGTCCAGGTGACCTCGAGACCGCTGGTGATGGCGTCCTCGCCGACCCCGGAGCGGTAGCTGTTGCGCCAGCCGAGTCCCTGCTCCTGCAGCCCGGCGCCCTCCGGCTCGTCCCCGACGTACTGGGCCGGGTCGGCCGCACCGTGGGTCTTGCCGAACGTGTGTCCGCCGGCGATCAGGGCGACGGTCTCCTCGTCGTTCATGGCCATCCGACCGAAGGTCTCGCGGATGTCGCGGGCCGCGGCCAGCGGGTCGGGCACACCGTTGGGGCCCTCCGGGTTGACGTAGATCAGGCCCATCTGGACGGCGGCGAGCGGATTCTCCAGCTCGCGGTCACCGGTGTAGCGATCGTCGCCCAGCCAGGTCGTCTCCGGACCCCAGTAGACGTCCTCGTCCGGCTCCCAGACGTCCTCGCGGCCGCCGCCGTAGCCGAAGGTCTGGAAGCCCATCGACTCCAGCGCGACGTTGCCGGTGAGCACGATCAGATCGGCCCAGGAGAGGCTGCGGCCGTACTTCTTCTTGACCGGCCACAGGAGCCGCCGAGCCTTGTCGAGGTTGCCGTTGTCGGGCCAGCTGTTGAGCGGGGCGAAGCGCTGTTGGCCGGCGCCCGCGCCGCCGCGCCCGTCGTGCACCCGGTAGGTGCCGGCGCTGTGCCAGGCCATCCTGATCATCAGGCCGCCGTAGTGGCCGAAGTCGGCCGGCCACCAGTCCTGCGACGTGGTGAGCACCTGCTCGATGTCCCGCTTGACCTCGGCGAGATCGAGGCGGTCGAACTCCGCGGCGTAGTCGAAGTCCGCGCCGAGGGGGTTGGCGACGGCGGGGTTCTTGGCGAGGACCTTCAGGTTGAGGCTCTTCGGCCACCAGCCGCGGTTGCCACCACCCTCGGTCGGGTGCGCGGCGCGGCCGCTGTGGTCGACGGGGCAGCGGCTCTCGGCCGGCTGACCGGCGTCCTCGTTCATCTCGCCGACGACAGCGTCGTGGTGCTCGCTCATCTGTACCTTTCGATTTTCGGGTGGGGACTGCGTGGGGGTCTCAGGCTGCGGTCAGGCAACTGGGGCAGCGACCCCAGTAGATGACCTCGGCTTCGTCGAGAACGAAGCCATGGGTCTCCTGGGCGGTCAGACAGGGTGCCTCCCCGACCGCGCAGTCGACGTCGGCGATCGCGCCGCAGGACCGGCAGACCACGTGGTGGTGGTTGTCGCCGACGCGTGCCTCGTAGCGGGCCACCGATCCGGACGGTTGGATCCGCCGCACCAGTCCGCTCTCGGCCAGCGTGTGCAGCGAGTCGTAGACGGCCTGATGGGACACGTACGGCAGCTCGGTGCGGACCGCACGGATCACCGACTCGGTGTCAGCGTGCGGATGCTCGTGCACGGCGGCCAGCACCGCGGTCCGCGGCCGGGTGACGCGAAGTCCGGCGGATCGCAGCAGCTGCGACAGATCCGGACCCGAGTTCACCTCCGAAGTCTCTCGTCTTTTCTGGAATGAGTCAAGGAAGCGCCGCCGTCCGCCGCCGGGTCGAGCCTCGGTCAGATCGCCCGGAGATGTCTACCCGGCCCACGGTCTGGGTAGGTGACTGATGTCCGAAATGAAGTCGCATCAGCAATCGAGGAGTGTTTGTGAGCACCGTACGCAAGACCGTGGACGTCGACGTTCCCGTCCGTGCCGCCTACGATCAGTGGACCCAGTTCGAGTCCTTTCCCGAGTTCATGGACGGCGTGGAATCGATCACGCAGGTCGACGACACCCACAACCACTGGGTCGTCAAGGTCGGCGGGGTGAAGCGGGAGTTCGACACCGCCATCACCGAGCAGACCCCGGACGAGGTCATCGCCTGGCGGAGCACCGGCGGTGACACCGGAGGCCACAGCGGCCGGGTCATGTTCGTCTCGCTGAACCCGACCTCGACCCGGGTGGACATCGAGCTCGGCTGGGAGCCCGAGGGCCTGGTGGAGAAGGCCGGGGCGGCGTTCAACATCGACCAGCGTCAGGTGGACAAGTCCGCCGAGGAGTTCAAGCGGTTCATCGAGAGCCGCGGGAGCGAGACCGGCGCCTGGCGCGGTGACGTGGACGGCGGCCAGTCGCTGACCTGAGCCCACCGCGGCTGAGCCGCGGGCCGAGCCCGCCACCTCGGATTGCTTGACGATCCGTGGTGGCGGGTAAGGGCTGGACATGTACCTCTACAGCGAGCAGTTGATCAACGAGATCGCCGTCGACGAGCCCGATCCCGCCGCCGCGAACGCCCTGCAAGAAGGCCTCGGTGGCCAGTTCGGCGAGATGCGGACGATGATGCAGTACCTCTTCCAGAGCATCAACTTCCGCGGGGATCCCTCCTCGAAGCCCTACCGCGATCTGTTGCAGGGTGTGGGAACCGAGGAGATCAGCCACGTCGAGCTGATCGGCACCACCATCTCCCGGCTGCTGGACGGATCGCCCCAGTACCAGGGCAAGAAGAAGGACCCGATCGACGAGCCGGGTGCCAAGGGTGCGACCCCGCTCAACATCGCCCTGGATCACAGCAACATCCACCACTACCTGGTCGGCGCCCAGGGCGCCCTCCCGGTCGACGCCGCGGGCAACCCGTGGAGCGGTTCGTACGTCTACAACAGCGGCAACCTGGTCCTCGACCTGCTCTACAACCTGATGCTGGAATCGACCGGCCGGTTGCAGAAGTGCCGCATCTACGAGATGACGGCCAACAAGACCGCGCGCTCGACGATCGCGTACCTCATCGTCCGCGACCAGGCGCACGAGAACGCGTTCGCGAAGGCGCTGGAGAGCCTCGGTGTGAACTGGGGCAGTGTGCTGCCGATCCCGAAGACCAACGCCGAGCAGTTCCCCGAGGTGAAGAAGCTGCTCGACAAGGGGCTGCAGAGCATCCAGTACACGTTCAGCGTCGACAACCAGAGCCAGGCGGCCAAGCTCTACCGGGGGGCATCACCCTCGAACGACGGGACGGAGCTGAGCACGGCGCTGATGCCGGAGGGGACGCCGGTCACCATCGCGCCGGAGCGGCGCGAGGAGTTCTCGCCCGGACTGGATCCGGAGCTTCTGGCCCTGATCCAGGCCACCGCCGAGGTCGAGCTCGAGGCCGCTGATCAGCCCGGCAAGAACTGACGTCGCGTGCCGGGCGGAGATCACTCCGCCCGGCACCGGTGACGTCGGCCGCTGACCATGCGGATCCTGCTCTCCGACGTCCACGGTGGCTACACCGACTCCTTCATCCGAGGACGGCACGACTACCTGTTCCCGGCGGCCGGCGCCGACGGTCGTGGTGGGCTGAGTCGGCTGGGTGAGCTGGCTCCGCGCAACGCCGTCGAGTGCCCGGCGGCCCGACTGCGGGACGAGCCGCCTGACCTGGTGGTGCTGCAGCGACTGGAGGAGCTCGAGCAGTTCGAGCAGCTGACCGGTCGCCGGCCGGGCCGCGACGTCGCGGCGATCTTCCTGGAGCACAACACCCCCAAGATCGACGTGCCGCAGTCGGTGCACCCACTCGCCGGCCGGACGGACGTGCTGATCGTGCAGGTGACGCACTTCAACGCCCTGTTCTGGGACTGCGGCGCGGCGCCGACGACTGTGGTGGAGCACGGGATGGCTGACCCCGGGCCGCGCTACACGGGCGAACGGGCCGCCTGCGCGTTCGTCGTCAACGAGCCGGTACGTCGCTGGCGGGTCACCGGCACCGATCTGCTCACCCACTTCGACGGGTTGGCCGTCGACGCCTTCGGGATCGACGGGGACCTGCTACCGGCCGAGCTGGCGGGTCGCGGTCCGCGGCTCCGGTTCGCCGGCAACCTCGGCCCGGCTGAGATCGTGGACGCGATGGCGCTCCGGCGCGTCTACCTGCACCTCAACCGCTGGACCTCGCTCGGTCTGTCCCTCATCCAGGCGATGCTGCTCGGTCTGCCGGTGGTGGTGGTCGATGCGACCGAGGCGGCGCGGGCCGTGCCGCCCGATGCCGGCGCTCTCTCGACCGATCCGGCGGAGCTCCGGGCTGCCGCCGAGCTGCTGCTCGCCGATCCGGACGAGGCGACCCGCCGGGGCCGGATCGCCCGTGCGGCGGCGCTGGACCGGTTCGGGCTGGACCGGTTCCTCACCGACTGGGACAACGCCTTCGACCGGGCGCTCGACCTCGCTCGGCACCGGGACCGATGACCCGTCCCGGATTGGGTACACCGGTGGTGTGAGCGAGGACGGCGACGAGACGTACCGGGAGTTCGGCCAGGCGGTCAACATGACCGGCAAGCAGCTCGAGGACTGGCTGGAGACGGACGAGTCCACGTCCGTCGGACAGAAGAAGTCCGGCGGGGAATCCACCGGGCACGAGAGCGGCCGGCGCATCATCGCCATCTTGGCCAAGAAGAAGGCCGACCTGGCTGACGACGACTACGCGCACATGCGCAAGGTCGTCGGCTACGTCAAGCGCCATTCGGCCCAGCGTCCCGACGGGGACGTCACCGAGACGCCGTGGCGCTACTCCCTGATGAACTGGGGCCACGACCCGCTCGAGAAGTAGCGCCGCTCGACCCTCGCTCAGTCGCGCAGCTTGAACGCGAGCACGGTCTCCCAGGCGTTCAGGTCCGGCTCGTCGTCCGGGTCGCTCAGATAGAGCTCCAGTCGCGATGCCCAGCGTTCCCCGTCCGGGCTGTCGGACATGTCGAACGCCAGTCCCTCGGCCTCGGCGTGGGCCAGCAGCTCGGCGGTCGCCTGCTCGAGGGTGTCCGGGTGCCCGCGGTGCTGGGTCTGCAGGTAGCGTCCGGCCGGCAGCTCCGCCACCCGGACGCGGTCGTCACCGTCAGTGCCCGAACTGATCCCGACCCCCACCTGCAGCTGGAGCGAGCGGCTCATGTCGATGACGTCGTACTTCCAGAACGGCGGGCCGTCAGGAGCCACGCCCCGCTCGGCCAACCAGGTGAACACCTCGTCGTTGAGCGGCGGTCCCGCCGTGCCCAGGTCGGCCATGGTGGTGGTGATCGACACGGCGGCGTAGGGCTGCGCCGGCCGGTCGACGATCTCGTACTGGCTCACTGCGATCCTCTCCTCGGGTTGCTGAGGCCAATCTGCCGTCCGCCCCAGGGGCGAGGTCAACCGAGGGCGCGCCGACTGCGGTTCCTGGCTCCCGCCCCTCCAGGTGGCGCTCAAGCTCTTGATCGGCTCAGGTGATCCACATGCATCACTCAAGCAGCTCCGGCGCGGCCGGCGCGGCCTTAGCGTTGGGGTCAGCCGTTAGCGCGCTACCGGCTGCCGGTGGCGCCCTCACCCCCCAACAGGGGGCGCCACCTGGCATCGGACCAAGGTTCGCGTAGCGCCTGCGGACAGAGCCGCTGGCCGCTACGGTGAGACCGAACTCAACTCTCGGGGGGTAGAGGCGGGATCGACAGGCGCACTCCGGCGGGATCCCGGCCGGAGTGCGCCACTTCATTTCGTCTCGACCGAGTCGCCTCGCCGCCGGCCTTCGTGGCCGGACCGGAGCGAGCGTGCGGATGTGGGTGGACCCACCTCGTTGACCAGCACAGCCCGGACATGCAAAGCGCCTCTGACCGGTGGTGACCTGGTCAGAGGCGCTTCGACTCTTGTAGCGGGGACAGGATTTGAACCTGTGACCTCTGGGTTATGAGCCCAGCGAGCTACCGAGCTGCTCCACCCCGCGTCGGCAGAGCCCGACTGTAGTCGAGGTCTCGGCCGCACACAAATCGCGGGGGACGACCGCTCCGATCGGGCCGGGCGATCAGTCCATCTCCGGGATCAGCTCGCGGGCCTCGGCGTAGTCCATCCCGGTCAGCTCCAGCAGGTCGGCCAGCGATCGAGCGCACTGGGCCAGGATCACCACGGCCGAGATCGAGTGCGGCAGTCGGCAGGTGCGAGCTGGCCGCGCCGATCTCGACCAGCCGCTCGCGCGCGGCGACGCGGCAGCCGCCCGTCGTACAGCTCGCTCGCCATGAAGCCGCATCACCTCCGCCAGCTCGGCCATCAGGCCGGAGTAGTTGCCGGGGCACCGGCTCGCCGCCGCCACAGCGCGACCGACGCACCGCCGGGCCAGCACCCGGAGGTTGCGGCTGGCCCGGTCGCAGCGGCACCGATCAGCTCGGCGTACGCCTGCACCCCGGGCCGGCTGCCGGCGGCGGAAGGGCGACTGCCGCACCACGGCCAGCCCCTCGTCGGCGGCCTCGTCCAGCTCGGCCAGCTCGGCTCTCGCTGCGCCGGGCCCGGTCCAGCACCGGCATCGGCCGCCGACTCGTCCGCGGCCCGCAGCGCCGTCGATCGCCGCCTCCAGCGTGGCGGCCATCTCGCTGCAGGACCTCGCCGCGGCCAGCCGGGGCCGGCTTGCGCAGCGGGGCGCTGGGCGCGACGCGTGGCCACCAGCAGGGCCAGCCCGCAGCCGACCACCGCGTCCAGCCAGCGGCTGAAGCCCTGGCTCGGATCGGGGATCAGGGTGATCGACGATGATCGACTGCACGCCGGCCTGGATGATCATCAGCTGCCCGGCCCCGAGCAGGGTGGCCAGCGACATGGCCACGACCAGCACGACGATGATCTGCCAGATCGCCGGTGCCGAACGACGAGCACGAACAGCTCGCCGACCGCACCCCGACGGCCACCCCGATCGCCACCTCGACGCCGCGGCGCAGCCGCTGGCCGTAGGTCACCCCGAGGCAGATGATCGCCGCGACCGGGGCGAAGAACGGCATCGGGTGGCCGAGCAGCTCCTGCGCCACCACCAGGCCAGGCCGGCGGTGACCGCGCACTGGACGATCAGGAACCAGCGGGCCCGCCAGCGGTCGACCCGGCGTCCGGGCGGAGTCGCGACCCAGCTCGGTCGGTCCGCTCGCTGAGGTCGAAGGCGCGCAGCTTCATCTGTCGCAGCGATCGATCCGGTCGTCGCTCCATGTGCCCATGATTTCGCCACCCGGTCTGCGGCCGCCGAAGTCGCCTCGGCAGACTGGGTGCCGCGTGACATCACCTGACCTCCCACCGATCCGCGTCACCGTCTGGGGCGAGAACTTCCACGAGAACTCCGAACGCGACCGGGCCGGCATGGCCGAGCGCTATCCCGACGGGATGCACGGCGCCATCGCCGCCGGACTGCGCGACCTCGCTGGGCGACGCCGTCGAGGTCCGGACCGCCACCCAGGACCAGCCGCGAGCACGGCCTGACCGCCGAGGTCCTGGACCAGACCGACGTCCTGACCTGGTGGGGTCACGCCACCCACGCCGGTGTCGACGACGAGGTCGTCGACCGGGTCCACCAGCGGGTGCTCGGCGGGATGGGCCTGCTGGTGCTGCACTCGGGCCACTTCTCCAAGATCTTCAAGAAGCTGATGGGCACCACCTGCTCGCTGGCCTGGCGCAACTCCGGCGACGCCGAGCTGGTCTGGACCGTGGCCCCGGCGCACCCGATCGCCGCGCGGCGTACCGCACCCGATCGTGATCGACGAGCAGGAGATGTACGGGGAGTACTTCGACATCCCGGCCCCCGACGAGCTGGTCTTCATCTCCACCTTCACCGGCGGTGAGGTGTTCCGCTCCGGCTGCTGCTGGCGGCGCGGCAAGGGCAAGGTCTTCTACTTCTCCCCGGGCGACCAGGAGTACCCCGTCTACCACCATCCCGACATCCAGCGGGTGCTGGCCAACGCGCGTCCGCTGGGCCGCCCCGGACGCCGGCTGTGGACTTCGCGTCCACCGGCCGTGGTCAACGAGCCGGCGCCGTTCACCAGGGCCGAGCTGAGCGGAGAGGGCGTGGCCCGATGAGCGCCGACTCCACTCAGCTGCAGCCGTTGCGGGCCGGGGTGATCGGGCTCGGCTGGGCCGGCCAGCAGCACATGGCCGCGTACGCCGCCGAAGCGCGGCGTCGAACTGGTCGCGCTGGCCGGGATGGAGGCCGACCAGCTCGCGCAAGCTGGGCGATCAGTACGGCATCGCCGCGGAGCACCGGTTCGCCGACTGGCAGCACCTGGTCGAGCACGGTGAGCTGTCGACGTGGTCAGCATCGCCACCCCGACCACCCTGCACGCCCCGATCGCGGTCGCGGCCCTGGACGCCGGGCTGCACGTGCTGTCGGAGAAGCCGATGGCGGAGAACGCGGAGACGGGCCGCGCCGATGGTCGAGGCGGCGCGACGCAACGACCGGGTGCTCGACATCTCCTTCAACCACCGCCGCCGCGGCGACGTCCAGGCGCTGAAGAAGATCATCGACGCCGGGCCTGCTCGGCCACATCTACTACGCGAAGGCCGGCTGGCTGCGGCGCGAGGGCATCCCGGGCCTCGGCAGCTGGTTCACCCGAGCGGCCACGTCCGGCGGCGGGCCGCTGATGGACATCGGCGTGCACATGCTGGACATGGCGCTGCACCTGCTCGGCGAGCCGGAGGTGATCGCGGCCACCGCGGCGACGTACGCGGAGTTCGGGCCCCGGGGCAAGGGTGGATCGGTGGCTACGACGGTCGCGTCAAGACGGGCGCCGGCTCCGACGGCGAGTTCGACGTCGAGGACCTGTCGACCGCGTTCCTGCGCCTGGACGGCGGCGGCACGCTGCTGCTGGAGTCGAGCTGGGCCCAGTGGATCCCGCACGACCAGTGCTACGTCACGGTCTACGGGTCCGACGGCGGGGCCAGCATCGAGTGGGGCGGCTATCCGGGTCCGACGTACCAGCGGCTGAACATCTGGACCGAGAAGGACGGGGTCCCGGCGCAGCTGCAGCCCACCGTGCCGCCGGACGGCCACCACGCCGAGGCCGTCACGAACTTCGTCACCCAGGTCCGCAGCGGCGAGTTCAAGGGCCACGACGGCAGCGAGGCGCTGACCCGGGCGATCGTCGTCGACGCCTGCTACGCCTCGGCCGGCGCCGGCCGCGAGATCCGGCTGGATTGAGACCGAGCGTGCCGGAGCCCGTCGAAGGGTGCACAGGGGTTCCGCCGCGCGATGCGTAGCCTGACTTCATGATCACGGGCTTCGAGATCGGGCACCACACCGCGGACGGCCGGGCTGGCTGACCGGCACCACGGTGGTCTCGGCCCGGACGGGGCGGTCGGCGGGGTGGACGTGCGCGGCGGCGGACCGGGCACCCGGGAGACCGACCTGCTCGACCCGCACGCCCTGGTCGAGCGGGTGGACGCCGTGGTGCTCACCGGCGGCAGCGCGTACGGGCTGGCCGCCGCCGACGGCGTGATGGCCGGGCTGGAAGCGGCCGGCGTCGGCTTCCCGGTCGGCTCCGACCCGGCGGCAGGTCGTGCCGATCGTGCCGGCGGCGGTGATCTTCGACCTGGGCCGCGGCGGCGACTTCAGCCACCGCCCGACCGCCGAGTTCGGCCGGCCCGCGCTCGACGCAGCCCGGGCCGACGACCCCGACACCGGCTGCGTCGGGGCCGGCACCGGCGCGAAGTGCGGCGGGCTGAAGGGCGGCTTCGGGTACGCCGAGCTGAGTCTCGGCGCCGGTCGGGGCACCATCGCGGCCGCGGTCGCCGTCAACGCGGCCGGCTCGGCGGTCGACCCGGCCACCGGCCGGCTGTGGGCCGATCGGCTGGCCGCCGGCTGGCCGACCCGACCGAGGCCGAGCGCGTCGGCGCTCGACCGGGCCCAGGCGGCCGCCGTGGCGCCGCCCCTGAACACCACCATCGGGGTGGTCCTGACCGACGCGACGCTGACCAAGGCCCAGGCGAGCAAGGTCGCCGCCGATCGCGCACGACGGGACTGGCCCGGGCGATCCGGCCGGTGCACTCGATGCTGGACGGCGACACGGTCTTCTGCCTGTCCTCGGCGTCGGCGGCGCCCTCGCCCGATCCGCTCGTCGGCCCTCGGCGAGTTCAACGGGCTGCTGGCCGCCGCGGCCGACGTGTTCACCGACGCCTGCCTCGGACGCGCTCCTCGCGGCGCGACCCGGGCCCAGTGGCCCTCGTACGCGGCCCTAGCGCCGAGCGTCCGGCACTGACCGGACGGCGGGACCAGCAGGTGCTGAGATCCAGCCCGCCTAGACTGGGCGGTCGCGCCGTTCCTAGACTGGACGGCTGACGACCACGCCACCGACGAGAGACCGAGTCGCACGCGCCATGAAGGCCCTGCTGCTGGAGAACATCCATCCCGAGGCCGTGCGGCTGCTCACCGAGCGCGGGATCGAGGTGTCGACAGCGTCAAGGGTGCGCTGGACGAGACGGAGCTGATCGCCGCGCTGGCCGGGGTGCACCTGCTCGGCATCCGGTCGAAGACCAACGTGACCGGCCGCGGTCGCTGGCCAGTGCGCCCGACCTGCTGGCGGTCGGCGCGTTCTGCATCGGGACCAACCAGATCGACCTGCACGGCCGCGGCCGAGCGCGGGACGGCGGTGTTCAACGCCCCGTTCTCCAACACCCGCAGCGTGGTCGAGCTGGTCATCGCCGAGATCATCTCGCTGGCCCGGCACCTGACCGACAAGAACGCGGCGCATGCACGCCGGGGTCTGGGACAAGTCGGCCAAGGGCGCCCACGAGGTGCGCGGCCGGACCCTGGGCATCGTCGGCTACGGCAACATCGGCAGCCAGCTGTCGGTGGTCGCGGAGTCGCTCGGCATGCGGGTCTGCTTCTACGACGTCGCCGACAAGCTGGCGCTGGGCAACGCCCGGCGCTGCGACACCCTGGACGAGCTGCTCGCCGAGGCCGAGACGGTCTCCCTGCACGTCGACGGCCGGCCCGGCAACGCCGGCCTGTTCGGGGCCGAGCAGTTCGCCAAGATGCGGCCGCGCAGCCTGTTCCTCAACCTGTGCCGCGGCATCGTCGTCGACCACGAGGCACTGCGCGAGCACCTGCTGTCAGCGGCCACATCGCCGGCGCCGCGGTCGACGTGTTCGCCGAGGAGCCGAAGACGGCCGGGGACCCGTTCGTCTCCAGCCTGCAGCGGCTGCCGAACGTCATCCTCACCCCGCACATCGGCGGCTCGACCGAGGAGGCGCAGAACGACATCGGCCGGTTCGTGGCCGGCAAGCTGCGCGACTTCGCGACCGGCGGGAACACCACGATGTCGGTCAACCTGCCGCAGGTGCAGACCGACGCCGGCGACCGGCACCCGGATCCTGCACGTGCACCACAACGTGCCCGGGGTGCTGGCCACGGTCAACGGGGTGCTCGGCCGACTCCGGCGTCAACATCGAGGGCCAGGTGCTCTCCACCCGCGGCGAGCTGGGCTACGTGATCACCGACGTGGGTGGCTCCTTGTCGGCCACCGTGACCGATCGGCTGCGCGAGCTGCCCGAGACCGTCCGGCTACGCGTCCTCGGCTGAGCGTCCTCGGGTGAGGCAGACACGGCTGACCCTGACCCGACTGGCGCCGACACGACGGCATCGGCCTGTCGGCACAGGCGCAGCGTCCACGGGACGCAGCGGGGGTCGGCGGCGAGCTCGTCCAGCGACCACCAGCCCACCTCGCTCAGCTCGTCGGCAGCCGCCACCACCGGCTCGACCCCGGGCGGGACCTCGGCCACGAAGGTGACCGCCAGCACCGCGGCCCCCGCATCGCTGCGGAAGACCTCGCTACCGAGGTAGCGCAGCTCGACCGGATCGAGGTCCACCCCGGTCTCCTCGCGCACCTCCCGGCGGGCGTTGTTCTCCAGCACCTCCGCCTCCAGCAGGGCGACCTCGGGCGCTCGTGGTCCGCTCCGAGCTCGAGGTGGCCGCCGATCAGTCCGATCGTGTCCGGGGCGTGCGCCACCAGGGGGCCGCGGACGGTGAGCAGCCATCGCCGGGTCCCGGCGTCGGCCCGGTACAGGGCGGCGCACACGGTGACCTCGAGCGGCCCGGCCTCATTCACCGTCGCTGCCGGCGCACGATCCGGGTCGCGATCGCGATGCCGATCCCCAGCCCGACCAGGATCGGCCAGTACCGCTTCAGCACGACCGGGACGAAGGTCCCGATCACCTCCAGGTGCGGCTGCGTCTCGTCGCTGGGCGGCTTGTAGACGTACGGCGCAGTCCGGTGCGCCGGTCGCGCCGAGCCGCCGCCGTCGCCGTCGCCCGGGTCCTCCAGACCGACCACCGGGATCTCCTCGGTGGGATCGTCACCGTCGGCCCGGCGCCGGTCCGCGGTGAACTCGCCGTCGCGGAACCGGGCCGAGATGCAGTTGACGAACAGGTCCAGCAGCCGGTCGCTGACGTCGCTGATCACACCACCGCCGAACTGGGCGGGACGACCGGTGATCGAGAGCTCGGTCAGCACCTGGATGTCGGTGATCGTGCCGGTCTGGGTGAAGGTCGCCGTCACCTCGGCACTGGCCGAGCCGTTGCCCCGCCGGTCCTGCCCGATCGCGGTCACGACCATCCGCCGGGCCTCCCGGTTCAGCTCGGTGATCTGCGCGGATCCGTTGTAGACCAGGGGGATCGGGCCGAACTTGATCTTGACGAATCCCGCGTAGTCGCGGCCGTTGACGTGGCTGACGGTCGCTCCGGGGAAGCAGGGCGCGATCTGGTCCAGCCGACTGAAGGCGGACCACGCCGCATCCAGGTCGGCCGGCACCGAGAAGCGATGGGTCAGGTTCATGCAGCCATTCTGGCCTGCGACCCGGCGGCCGGGTCAGGCCGGTTCAGGCCTCGTCGTCCGCGCCGGTGCTGCCCGCGTCGCTGCCGTTGCCGCCGTCGGTGCCGCCCTCGTCGGGGGTCAACAGCTGCAGCACCGCGTCGTGCAACCGGCCGTTGGTCGCGACGGCGCCGGGGCCCAGCGGGCCGGGGCGGCCGTCGAGGTCGGTGAACCTGCCGCCCGCCTCGGTGACGATCACGGCGCAGGCAGCCATGTCGTGCAGCTCGAGCTCGGGCTCGGCAGGCGATGTCGACCCCGCCCTCGGCGACCAGCATGTAGGACCAGAAGTCCCCGTACGCACGGGTCCGCCAGCACGCCGCGCAACAGGTCCACGAACTCCTGGCCCTGCCCGGCCTCGACCCAGCCATCCAGGGACGGAGTAGCTGAGGGACGCGTCGTCGATGGCAGCCACGTCGGAGACGTGGCACTGCGAGGCGCTCATCAGCGACTTGCCGACGTACGCGCCGCCGCCCCTGCTGGCCCACCAGCGGCGGCCGAGGGCCGGGGCGCTGACCACGCCGACCACCACCTCGTCGTTGATCATCAAGGCGATCAGGGTGGCCCAGACCGGCACCCCGCGGACGAAGTTCTTGGTGCCGTCGATCGGGTCGATCACCCAGCGCCGCGGACCCCAGCCGGTGTCGGCCATCTCCTCGCCGTGCACCGCGTCCCGCGGCCGGGCCCGGCCGAGGGTCCGCCGCAGAGCCTCCTCGACGGCGGTGTCGGCGTCGGTGACCGGGGTCAGGTCGGGCTTGCTGGTGACGTGCAGATCGAGTGCCTTGAACCGGCTCATGGTGATCGAGTCGGCGTCGTCGGCCAGCAGGTGGGCCAGCCGCAGGTCGTCGGTCAGGCCGCGGTAGGCGGCGTCGTTGTCGGCGAGAGACCCGCTGCTGATGGCCATGGACGGTAACGCTACTGGCCGGATCCGAGCATCCGCCGGAACGACTCCAGCCGCTCGGGGGTGAGTTCGCCGCGGGCCACGGCGTCGTCGAGGGCGCACTCCGGTTCGCTCGCCGCGTGCGTGCACCCGCGCGGGCAGTCCCGCGCGACTCCTGCCAGGTCCTCGAAGGCGGCCATGATCCGCGCCTCAGCTGACGTGGCTGAGTCCGAACGACCGGACGCCGGGGGTGTCGATCACCCAGCCGGTCGCTGTCGGGCAGCAGCAGCGCGATCGCCGACGTCGAGGTCTGCCGACCGCGTCCGGTCACCTCGTTGACCACGCCGATCGCCCGCTTGGCGCCGGGGATCAGCGCGTTCACCAGGGTGGACTTGCCGACGCCGGAGTGGCCGACGAAGACGCTGCGGTGGCCGTCGAGGAACGCCCGCAGCTCGGTCAGGTCGGCACCCGGGCAGGCTGACCTCGATGCGGACGCCCAGCGGCGTCGTACTGGGCCAGGAGGTCGGCCGGGCGAGGCCAGGTCGGCCTTGGTCAGACAGAGCAGCGGCGCCAACCCGGCGTCGAAGCCGGCGACCAGGATCCGGTCGATCATGCCGGTCCGCGGCGGGGGATCGGCGAGCGCGGTGACGATCACCAGCTGGTCGGCGTTGGCCACGATCGGCCGCTCGTACGGGTCGTCGTCGTCGGCGGTCCGGCGCAGCACCGTCCGCCGCTCGGTTCCACCGCCACGATCCGGGCCAGGGTGCCCTCTCACCGGAGGTGTCCCCGACGATCCGGACCTCGTCGCCGACGATGACCGCCGGTCCGGCCGAGCTGGCGTGCCTTGGTGGCGGTCACCTCGCGGTCGTCGATCAGCAGCCGGTAGCGGCCGCGGTCGACGGTGACGACCATGCCGATCTCGGCCTCGGTGTAGTCGGGTCGGTCCTTGGTCCGGGGCCGGGTCCGACGTCGGGGCCGCTCGAAGGCGTCGTGCTCGTCGGTTCGGAACTCCCGGGTCGTCACGCTCGCGTCACCGGGTCACTCGATCGTCGTGGAGGTGGCGATCTCGGAGGCGGAGTCGGAGTCGGCCAGCATCCGCTGCCACAGCGTCACGAACTCCGGCATGGTCTTGGCGGTGCAGGCGATGTCGTCGATCTCGACGTCCTCGACGACCAGGCCGAGCAACGCCCCGGCCTGGACCATCCGGTGGTCGGCGTAGCCGGGCCACGCGGCCCCGCCCAACAGCCGCGGGTGGATGGTCAGCCCGTCGTCGGTCTCCCGGACGTGGGCACCGAGCGCGGTGAGCTCGGCGGCCAGCGCCGCCAGCCGGTCGGTCTCGTGGCCACGGATGTGGTCGACCCCGTGGAGGTGGGTGGTGCCGTCGGCCAGCGCCGCCACCGCGGCCACGATCGGGACGAGTTCGCTGGCCTGGCGCAGGTCCAGGTCGACGCCGTGGATCTCGTCGGTGCCGGCCACCGTCACCGAGTCCTCCACCTGGGTGACCTGGGCGCCGAACTCGCTCAACACCCAGCGGATGGCGTCGCCGGGCTGGTCGGTCTCCCGCGGCCAGTTCGGCACCGTCACGCTGCCGCCGGTGATGGCGGCGGCGGCCAGGAACGGCGCGGCGTTGGACAGATCGGGCTCCACCACCACGTCCCGCGCCGCGATCGGGCCCGGCGGAGACCACGCCAGCGATCCGGGCTCGCTGTCGTCGACCGTCACGCCGCGATCCCGGAGCATGGCCACGGTCATCTGCGATGTGCGGCTCGGACGGCAGCGGGCCGCCGACGTGGCGGATCTCGACGCCGCCGGCGTACCGGGCTCCGGCCAGCAGCAGCCCCGAGACGAACTGGCTGGAGTCGCCCGCATCCAGGCTGACCAGGCCGCCGGGCAGATCGGCCCGTCCCGTGAGCGCGAACGGCAGCCCGGTGGGCGCATCGCCGTCGCCCGCCTCGACCACGACCCCCAGGTCGGTGAGCGCGCCCAGCAGCGGTTCCATCGGCCGGGCGTAGGCCTGCTCGTCGCCGTCGAACTCCACCGGACCCGGCGGCCAGGGCGGCGACCGGCGGCAGGAAGCGCATCACCGTGCCGGCCAGCCCGCAGTCGATGGTCACGCCTGCGGTGAACTGCGCCGGCGGTGTGACCCGCCACAGCCCGTCCTCGAGCTCGTCGATGCCGACGCCGAGGGCCCGGAGGCCCTCGCCGCATCAGCTGGGTGTCCCGGGCCTCGAGCCCGTTGGTGATGGTCGACGGCCCGTCCGACAGCGCGGCCAGCACCAGGGCCCGGTTGGTCTCCGACTTCGAGCCGGGGACCCGGACCGTCGCGCGGACCGGATCGTTCGCGATGGGCGCCACCCAGGCGCCGGCCGGGACCGAGGACGACGACGTTGCTGACACGACGGGGAGTTTACGGGAGGGCGCCGGCTGCTGCCGGACGCCCGCGGCGTCAGTTCTCGCCGAGGTTGATGTTCTTGCTGAGCTTGTCCCCGGTCCTGCGAGCCGCCTTCTTCGCCTCCGCCAGCTGCTTGCCGGCGGCCTTGGCGGTGTCCTTCTGCAGCTGGGCCGCGTCCTTCTGGGCCTGCTTCGCCGCAGCGGCCGCCGCCTTCTTCGCCTCCTCCAGCTGCTTGGCCGCGGCCACCTGAGCGGCCTTCAGCTCCTTCGCGGCGCGCTTCTTGGCCTTGCGGCTGGTGGCGACGACGGTGGCCGACCAGCGCGGCGCCGCCGGCCAGCGCGCCCTCGACGATGTCGGAGCCCTGGTCGGCGATCTTCGCCGTCGGTCTTCTTGGTGTCGCGCGCGATGGCCTGGCTGCCCTTCTGCGCGCGCTAGGCGACGACGGGCCGGCCCTCGGTGTCCCGGGAGGCGAGCAGCACGCCGCCGAGCAGGCTGACGTTCTTCAGGAAGTGGGCGCGATCCGCCGGCGCTCCTCCTCGGTGTCCCGGGTCCAGAACGGGTGCTTGGCGATCGTGCTCGGGATCAGCGAGCCGGCCAGCAGCAGCGCGCCGAGGCGACGGCCCTTGCCGGTCGCCAGCGCGAGGCCGCCGACCAGCTGCAGCGCGCCGTTGATCCGGACCAGCGTGACTCGGCGTCCTCGGGGATGTAGCCGGCGACCTGCTCCGGCGCGTACTGCTTGACCAGCGGGCACGACCCGGTCGACCAGCGGCTCGGCGACCGGGACCAGGGCACCCGGGTCGCGCAGGGCCTTGAGCCGCTGGCGATGAAGTACGAGGCGAGCATGGTCCGGGCGGCGAAGCGCAACAACGTCATGGGATATTCCTACCTCATGAGGATGCGCCGCGGGAGCGCCCCCGAGGCTGCGGCATCGCAACCCGAGCCGGTCACCCGGGCTCGGCAGCTCGGCGTCCCGCAGATCGTGGGCCGACACTGTCCGCAGCCTGGGATAGCGTCGTCGTCATGTGCGGTCGGTACGCAGCGTCGGCGTCGGCGGACGACCTGATGGAGGAGTTCGACGTCGACGAGATCCTCGGTCGAGCTGCCCGGGACCCGACTACAACGTGGCGCCGACGGTGGCGGTGCCGGCGGTCCTCGAGCGGGTGTCGAAGGACGACCAGCGGGTCACGCCGCCGGCTCACCCCGCTCGTCTGGGGTCTGGTCCCGTCCTGGGCGAAGGACCCGAAGATCGGCGCCCGGATGATCAACGCCCGGGTCGAGACGGTGGCGGAGAAGCCTGCCTTCCGGCGCGCCTTCAGCTGCCCGCCGCTGCCTGCTGCCGGCCGACGGCTTCTACGAGTGGTACGCCCTCGACCAGCTCGGGCCGCGGGCGGGCAAGCCCAAGAAGCAGCCGTTCTTCATCCACCGCTCCGACGGCGGCCTGCTGGTGATGGCCGGGCTGTACGAGATCTGGCGCGATCCCGACCAAGGACCGCGACGACGACTCGGCCTGGCTGCGGACCTGCTCGGTGATCACCACCGAGGCCACCGATGCCGCCGGGCACATCCACGACCGGATGCCGATGGTCGTCCCGCGCGAGTCCGTACGACGCCTGGCTGGACCCGGAGCTGACCGATCCCGGCGAGGCGCTTGGCGCTGCTGTCGGTGACCGAGGCGGCGGCCCTGACGGCGTACGCGGTCTCGACGGCGGTCAACAGGGTGCAGAACAACGACCCGTCGCTGCTCGAACCGCTGGCCGCCGAGACATCCGCCGAGTCCGATGCCGATTCGGCTGCCGACCACGAAGCCCTCTTCTGACCGGCCCGACCGCACGGGCACCGATGCAGACCGAGATCGTCGAGGTCGCCACGCCCGAGGGGCCGGGGCGGCTCTTCGTCGACGCCGTGCCGCCCGGTACCCGGCGCCGGGCGACCCTGGTCCTCGGCCACGGCGCGGGCGGCGGGGTCACCGCCGCCGACCTGGAGCTGCTGGCCCGCCGGCTGCCGGCCGACGGCATCACCGTGGTCCGCTTCGAGCAGCCGTGGCGGACGGCCGGCCGCCAGGTCGCCGTGCCGCCGCCGCGCCTCGACGTGGGCTGGCGGGCGGCGATCCCGGCCGTGCTCGCGACAGTCCGGCGGCGGGCGGGCTGCTGCTGTTCGGCGGCCGCAGCGCCGGAGCCCGGGTGGCGTGCCGGACCGCGACCCGAGTTCGCGGTGGCGGGGATCGTCTGTCTGGCCTTTCCGCTGCACCTGCCGGGTCGGCCCGAGAAGTCCCGGCTCGCCGAGCTGCTCACGCCGACCGTGCCCCGGCTGGTGCTGCAGGGCACCCAGGACAGCTTCGGCAGACCGGCCGAGATCCGGTCCGGGCTGCCGCCGGACAGCGGCGTGGTCGCTGGTGGAGCTGCCCGGGCGCCGACCACGGCTACCGGCTGCCCAAGGGATCGACGTTCACCCCGGCCGAGCTCCGCGCCACGGTCGTGGCCGCGGTGAACGAGCTGGTCGGCGTGCTCGCCGACCCGGCCGACTGACTCGTCGGCGGTTCTGGATCTCGATCGGGAATAGCTCGGAGTCTGCCGTGTTGAACCAGACATGCCGCTGCCCTCGCCGATGCCTCCGAGAGCTCCGGCTGGGGCGCGTCCGGGACGGCCGCACTTCCGCCGGTACTCTCGTACGTGATGACGCTCCCGACCCCGTCCCCACTCGACTCCGGTACCGTCTCCGACGCCGATCTGGACCTGATCGACGACTCGGTCGACGACGGTGCGGAGGTCGACCTCGCCACCGAGACCCCGGAAGAACGCGACGCGCGGTTCTCGAGGCCGACGCGCTGCAGTACCTGGACCAGCTGTACGCAGCGGCCCTGCGGATGACCCGCAACCCGGCCGACGCCGAGGACGTGGTGCAGGAGACGTACGCCAAGGCGTACGCGTCGTTCCACCAGTTCACGCCGGGTACCAACCTCAAGGCGTGGCTGTACCGCATCCTGACCAACACCTACATCAACTCCTACCGCAAGAAGCAGCGGCAGCCGCAGCTCTCCGACGGCGAGAACGTCGAGGACTGGCAGCTCGCCCGCGCCGAGTCCCACACCTCGGCGGGCTGAAGTCGGCGGAGACGGTGGCGCTGGAGCACTTGCCGGACTCGCGACGTCAAGGACGCCCTGCAGCAGCTCGCCCCGGACTTCCGGCTCGCGGTCTTCCTGGCCGACGTCGAGGGGTTCTCGTACAAGGAGATCGCCGAGATCATGGGCACGCCGATCGGCACAGTGATGTCGCGGCTGAACCGGGGGCGGACGCAGATGCGCAACCTGCTGGCCGACTACGCCCGGGACCGGGGCCTGTTGCGGCGGGAGGAGAGTCGAGCATGAGCGGTGAGCACGAAGATCCGGTCGGTACGGCGCAGCAGCAGGCCGAGATCCGAGCCAAGGACGACTGCGAACACGCTTTGGAGCAGGTGTACGCCTTCTTGGACGACGAATTGGACCCGGGCAGTGCGCGCGAGATCCGGGAGCACCTCGAGGCCTGTGAGCCGTGCGTCGACGTCTACGACCTCGAGGTCACGGTCAAGTCGCTGATCCGGCGCAGCTGTGGGGGAGAGATCGCCCCGGCCGAGCTCCGGCAGCGGATCGTCGTCTCCATGACGAAGGTCCAGCGCGAGGTCCTCTGACCTGTCCGCCCCGCGCTGGGAGCGAACTCAGGCGTTGGGGCGCTTGCCGTGGTTGGCGCTCTTCTTCCGCCGCGCGCGGCGCTTGCGACCGGTCTTGGCCATGATCACTCCTGAGCTGGAAACTTCGGCGGGATCGCCGACGGAGAAATATACGCGCTGGACGCGTGGTTCCGAAGTCGCCGGGACCGGCTGGGCGCTCAGTGCACCGGGCGGGACTCGTCGACGGTCCGCTGCACGCCGGGATCGCCGACGTCGGCGAAGTAGTCCGACGGCGACGTGAGATCCGAGCCGTTGCTGACCTTCAGGGCCCGGAACGCCACGGTGAGCGCTACCGCCACGACGATGTTCACCGCCAGCGCGGTCAAGCCGATGTAGCCGGCCTGGCCGATCCCGGGCACCACCGCCAGCGAGTTCGCGAACGGCCGCCCGCTGCACTGGGTGCAGAAGCCGTAGCTGACCGCGGTGCCGTAGATCATGCCGGCCGCCCACCCCGCCAGCAGCGCCCAACGGTGGAACCACCGGGTGAACAGACCGAACACGATGCTCGGCAGCGTCTGCAGGATCCAGACCCCACCCAGCAGCTGGAAGTTGAGGGCGTTCTGCTTGTCCAGCAGCAGCACGAACAGCAGCGCGCCGAACTTGGTGACCAACGAGACGATCTTGGAGACCTTGGCCTCGTGCGCGTCGTCGGCGTCCGGTTTCAGGTAGGCCTTGTAGATGTTCCGGGTGAACAGGTTCGCGGCGGCGATCGACATGATCGCCGCGGGCACCAGGGCACCGATGGCGATCGCGCCGAACGCGACGCCGGCGAACCACCCCGGGAACTGGTCCTCGAACAGCTGCGGCACGACCAGCTGCGGATTGATCTTGCCGTCCAGACCCATCGGCACGGTGCCCGCCTTGATCGCCACGTAGCCCAGCAGGGCCAGCAGTCCGAGCAGCAACGAGTAGGCCGGCAGGATGATCGCGTTCCGGCGGCCGGTGCTGCGGTCCTTGGAGCTGAGCGTCGCCGTCACGCAGTGCGGGTACATGAACAGCGCCAGGGCCGAGCCGAGGGCCAGCGACGCGTAGGCCCAGTGCTGGGCGGGACCGGGGATGAACACGCCCGTCGGCAACGACGGGTTGGCGGCCGACGGGCGTCGCCATCTTGGCCTGGGCGGCGTCGAAGATGCCGAACCAGCCCCCGAACTTCAACGGCAGGTAGATGACGGCCACGGCGATGACCAGGTAGATCAACGCGTCCTTGACGAACGCGATCATGGCCGGGGCCCGGAGTCCCGCGGAGTAGGTGTAGGCCGCCAGCACGGCGAAGGCGATCAGCAACGGCAGATCCCGGGCCAGCAGGCTCTCACCGCCGAGTCCGACCACCTCCAGCACCGCCTGGATGCCCACCAGCTGCAACGCGATGTACGGCATCGTCGCCAGGATGCCGGTGACGGCGACGGCGAGGCTGAGACTGCGGGTGCCGTACCGGCCCTGGACGATGTCGGCGGTGGTGACGTAGCCGTGTCGGTGGGCGACCGACCACATCCGGCCGAGGAAGTAGAAGATGATCGGGTACAACACGATCGTGTACGGCACGGCGAAGAACCCGGTGACCGCCCCGGTCGCCCACATCGCCGCCGGGACGGCGACGAACGTGTACGCCGTGTAGAGGTCGCCGCCGAGCAGGAACCAGGTCGTGACGGTGCCGAAGCTCCGACCGCCCAGGCCCCACTCGTTCAGCGACTGGAGCTCGGTCGAGCGCCGCCACCGGGCCGCGCGGAAGCCCATCACCGTCACCAGGGCGAACAGCAGGATCAGCACGATCAGTGCCACCCAGTTGATCCCCGCCATCAGGGCCGCCCCCCGGTCCGGCCGCGGGTCCGATCGAGCGCCTGTCGCTCCCGCTTGAGCAGCCAGTAGGCCAGCGCGACCAACGCCGCGGCGAGGAACACCCACAGCAGCTGGTACCAGTAGAAGAACGGGAAGCCGAACAGCCGAGGTTCGATCCGGGCGTAGGTGCCGACCAGCAGCGGCACCACGATCCCGATCAGCAGAACCACGCCCGCGACGATCTTGGTCGGACTCGGACGCCACCGGGGATCGGTGGCCGCCGGCCGGGGATCGCGGGACGGGTCCCTCGACCCGGTCGGATCGACCGGGGAATCGGCCGAGGAACTGGACTGATCTCCACTCATCCGCTGCACCTCTCGTCGCGCCGGCTCAGCCCCCGGAGGCACGCTACCCCCGCCCCAGCCCCCGCGGTCAAGGTCGATCCGGGTCGATTCACACGCGGAGTTGATCACGCCGGCTCGACCGGGCCGGTCGGTCGGGATCTCCGCATAGGGTGAGGCTCATGGCCTCGATGTCGGACCTGCTCGCCGAACACGCGGAGCTGGACGAGGCCGAGCAGCAGTGGCTGCGGATGGTCGTGTCGGAGTGGCAGGTGCTGGCCGATCTCTCGTTCTCCGACCTCGTGCTGTGGGTGCCCGACGTCGACGTGAACGTCTACCGGGCGGTGGCCCAGATCCGGCCGACCACCGGCCCGACGGCACTGCTCGACGACGTGGTCGGCGACGTGATCGCCTACGCCCCGGAGCACCTGGTCTCCGAGGCCTTCATGTCGGAGAAGATCACCAAGACCAGCTCCAGTCGACTCGGCGCCGGGCTCCCGGTCGAGACCCACGCCATCCCGGTGGTCTTCGGTGGTCGTTCGATCGCCGTCGTCGAGCAGCACACCAGCCTGCTCGGCCTCCGCGAACCGAGCGCGTTGGAACGGGCCTATCTGGACTCGGCGGCGGATCTGGCGGAGATGGTGTCGACGGCCGCCTTCCCGGTGGCCGGGGACCCGTTCGACCCGAGCATCAACCCGCGGGTGGGGGACGGCTTCATCCGGCTGGACGCGGACGGCGACGTCGTCTACGCGTCGCCGAACGCGCTCAGCGCCTACCGCCGGCTCGGGCTGATCGGGGTGACCTGGTCGACGAGCACCTGGCCACCTTGACGGCCACGCTGATGCCGGCGCCGGTGGGGCCGGTGCGACGACTCGGTGCAGTCCGTCCTCTCCGGCCGGATCTCGCGGCGGACGGAGGCGGTGGCCGGCGAGGCCCACCTGCTGCTCCGTTCCGTACCGCTGGTCAGCGGGCGTGCCCGGCACGGTGCGATCGTGCTCTGCCGCGACGTCTCGCGATCTGCGCAGCAAGGAGCGGGAGCTCGTCACCAAGGACGCGACCATCCGCGAGATCCATCACCGGGTCAAGAACAACCTGCAGACGGTCGCGGCACTGCTGCGGATGCAGGCCCGGCGGATCGAGTCGCCCGAGGCGCGGATGGCGCTGAACGACGCGATGTCGCGGGTGGCGGCGATCGCGATCGTGCACGAGACCCTGTCCCAGGCCTTCGACGAGGTGGTCGAGTTCGACCGGGTGGCCGACGGCCTGCTCCGGATGGTGGTGGATGTGGCCGCGACCGGCAGCACGGTCCGCGCCGTGCGTTCCGGGAGCTTCGGTGAGGTGAGCGCCGACGTCGCGACCAGTCTGTCGATGGTGGTCACCGAGCTCTGCCAGAACGCGGTCGAGCACGGGCTGTCCGACCGCAGCGGCGAGGTGGTCGTGTCGCCGTCGGTGGCCGACGGCTGGCTCCGGGTGGAGATCGTCGACGACGGCAGCGGCCTGCCGGTCGACTTCGACTGGCGGAAGTCCCGGAGTCTGGGGCTGTCGATCGTCAGCAGCCTCGTCGCCGAGCTGGCGGGGCGGTTCGCCCTCGACGCCAATCCGGCCGGTTCGGGCACCCGGGCCATGGTCGAGATCCCGGTGAGCTGAGCCCGGATCCGGAGGCTGCCGGCCCGGCGGAGCCGACCGGAAAACGAAGAACGCCGGGCCTCGGCCCGGCGTTCGTCATCGATGGTGTTGCGGTTGCGGTCAGGCGGTACGGATCCTCGCCCGGGCGGCGCGGCGCTTCAGCGCGCGACGCTCGTCCTCGCTGAGGCCGCCCCAGACTCCGTGATCCTGGCCCGCCTCCAGCGCCCACTGCAGGCAGGCGTCGCGGACGTCGCACCGCCGACACACCTGCTTGGCCTCCTCGATCTGGAGCAGGGCCGGACCGGTGTTCCCGATCGGGAAGAACAGCTCCGGGTCCTCGTCCAGACAGGCGGCCTTGTGGCGCCAATCCATGGCGTCATCACTCCTCACTCGGTTCGTGGGCCCGGTCCGGGGACCCCGACTGCAGGGACGCGTTCCGAGACCGTCTACACTGAGCGACTCGACTCAGAGCACCAAGACTTTCAAGTATTGGCAGCCAATACAAGACTCTGTCGACGTTCGTTGGCTCACATTTCTGAGGTTGCGGACCGCGACGGTACGCCGCGACGACAGGTCCGTATCCAGGTCGGCGCCCTGTCACACATCTCCCGGGTCATTGCATCTCTAGGCTGGTCTCGTGCCCCGAACGATGCGACCCCCGACTGCGCCTCTCGGTGTCGCGGCCGCCGTCCTCACGATCCTCGGCGTGGCGGCCTTCGGTTACGGCGCGCTCGAGCTGGCCGGCCACGAACCCGAACCGGCCCATCGTCGGCATCGGGACGGCGCTGCTGCTGGGGTTGTACGGCGTCCTGCTGATCGTCGTCGCCGCGGGAGTGTTCCGGGGCCGGCGCTGGAGTCGGGGGCCGGCCGTGGCCACCCCTTGATCCAGCTGCCGATCGCCTGGAGCTTCCGCCGGCGGGGAGACCTGGTGGGTCGCCGTCGTCCTCGCCGGCTGCTCGGTGACCGTGCTGGTCTGCCTGCTGATCAGGTCATCGACGGCGGTGTTCGTGCCGGCGGCCGGGTCCGAGCCCGATCCGGACCGCTGACGGGCTAGACGTCGACGGCGCGGGCGGACTCCTCCTCGCGGCGCGGCCTCGGCCTCCTGCTCGTGCTTCACCCGCCGCAGGAAGGTGCGGGTGCGCTCCTCCTTGCGGGTTGCAGCAGCACCTCGTGCCGGCGGTCCCTCCTCCACCACCACACCCTGGTCCATGAAGACGACCCGATCGGCGGCCTCCCGGGCGAACCCCATCTCGTGGGTGACCACGATCATGGTGGTGCCCTCGGCGGCGAGTGCGCTCATCACCTTGAGCACCTCACCGACCAGCTCCGGATCCAGCGCCGAGGTCGGCTCGTCGAACAGCATCAGCTCGGGCTTCATGGCCAGCGCCCGGGCGATCGCCACCCGCTGCTGCTGACCGCCGGACAGCTGCGACGGGTAGTAGGTCGGCCCGCTCGGCGAGCCCCACCCGGCCGAGCAGATCCATGCGCCTCGGCCGTCGCGGTGGCCTTGCCGATGCCCTTGACCTTGGATCGGCGCCTCGATCACGTTCTCGCAGCGCCGTCATGTGCGGGAACAGGTTGAACCGCTGGAACACCATCCCGATCCGGGCCCGCTGCCGGGCGATGTCGGCGTCCTTGCGGATGTGCAGCTTGCCACCTGCGCTCCTCGATCCCGATCAGCTCGCCGCCGACCCAGATCCGGCCGCCGGTGAGGATCTCCATCTGGTTGATCAGCCGGAGGAACGTGGTCTTGCCCGAACCGCTGGGACCGAGCAGGCAGACCACCTCGCCGGGCGTCCACGCTGCAGGTCGACGCCCTTGAGCACCTCGTTGGTGCCGAAGGACTTGATCACGTTGACCGCCCGGACCAGCGGCTCCTCGGCCGGTCCGACCTCGGCGGTGCTCAATGTGCTCCTCCTGCTCGACAGGCCCTTGGCCACCTCGTCCTCGTCGGTCGTGGTGCGGGCGCCGAAGCCGCGACCGAACCGCCGCTCCAGGTAGGACTGGCCGATCATCAGCACGCTCGAGGCGATCAGGTAGTACAGCGTCGCGGCGACCAGGACGGGGAAGGTCTGGTAGGTCCGGGCGCCGATGGCCTGCAGCTGGAAGAACAGCTCGGTCGTGACCGGGATGGCCAGCAGCAGCGAGGTGTCCTTCAGCATCGCGATGGTCTCGTTGCCGGTCGGCGGCACGATCACCCGCATCGCCTGCGGCAGCACGACCCGCCGCATCGCCTTGCCCCGGCTCATGCCGAGGGCCTGGGCGGCCTCCATCTGACCCTGGTCGACGCTGAGGATGCCGGCTCGGGCGATCTCGGCCATGTAGGCCGCCTCCGAGGCCGCCAGCCCGATGACGCCGCCCACCAGGCCGACGAACAGCGCGTTCGCGTCGAGGGTGACGAACCGCCAGTCGCCGGACAGCCCGAGCCAGTCGATGATCAGCCAGTCGAACGGCACGCCGAGGGACAGGCCCTGCTGGAACAAGATGCCGAGCGCGCCCATGATGGTCAGCAGCACGTAGCGCGGGATGGCCCGGAAGAACCAGGTGTAGAGCCACGACACCGCCGCGCAGCACCGGGTTGTCCGACAGCCGCATCACGGCCAGCACCACGCCGAGCGCGACGCCGAAGATCATCGCCAGCACGGTGACCAGGATGGTGCCCTTCCGAGAACCCCTCGATCACCGGCGTCTGGTTCATCGCCTCGAAGACGAAGGGCCAGTTGAACGCCGGGTTGAAGATCAGCAGGTGAGGAACATCAGCGCCAGCACGGCGATGCACCACGATGGCGACCCAGCGACCCGGGTGCCGGACCGGCGCGGCGTGGATCAGCGCCGGGCCGGTCCTCGCCGACCGCCGCGCGTGGGCTGGACGGTGGTGGTCACGGATTGACCGCGAAGTCAGAGATCGCGCCCTGCTCGACCCCCCACTTCTCCAGCGCGGCCTTGTAGGTGCCGTCGGCCTTCGATCTCCTTCAGCGCCTCGACGATCGCCTCGGCGAACTCCGTCTCGGCCTTCGGCAGCACGTACCCGTACGGAGCGGCCTCGTAGATGTCGCCGAGGGTCTCCAGCTTGTCGCCGGACTGCTTGACCGCGTACGCCACGATCGGGCGAGTCGGCCAGCATGGCGTCGGCCTTGCCGGTCACGACCGCGCTGGTGGCCTGGCCCTGGTCCTTGAACTGCAGGATGTTGATCTTGTTGTCGCCGCACGCCTTCTGCCGGGCGGGCAGGTCGTCGGTGTCTTGGACGGTGTCGGTCTGCACGGCGATCGTCTTGCCGCAGGCGTTGTCGGGGTCGACGCCCTTCGGGTTGCCGTCGGCGGTGGCCCACTGGGTACCGGCGGAGAAGTAGCTCACCATGTTGACCTGCTTCTTGCGCTCGTCGTTGATGGTGAAGGAGGAGATGCCCGATGTCGTACTTCTTGCCCTGGACGCCGGTGATGATCGAGGCGAAGTCGGCCGGCTGCCACTCGGTCTTGACGCCGAACTTGGCGGCCACCGCGTTGAACAGGTCGACGTCGAAGCCCTGCACGGTCTTGCCGTCACCGGCGAGGAACTCGTTGGGCGCGTAGCTGGCGTCCGTGCCGATCTTGATCACCCCGGCGCTCTTGATGCTCTCGGGGAGCTTCGCCGCCAGGTCCGCGTTCTGGCTGACCGACACGACGGGGCGCTCGACGCCGGCGGGCTCGCCGCGCTGAGCGAGTCTGGAACCGCAGGCGCTGGACGTCAGCGGCTACGACTGCGGCGAGCGATGATCGCCGACTTGTTACGGACATGTCACGAGAGCTCTCCTTCCACAGGGTGCACGGGTCGAGTCCGTATCGACCCCGGCACGACGCTGGATACTGACGACGCGAACTGAAAGCTGTCTGACGTTCCACTGGGGGCTTCGCAACCTGATCGGAACGAGATCTCGCGGCTACCGCAGACGCCGGGCGCTCCGGCCGACGGGACGGCCACGAAGTGCGCCGGCGTGCCGTAACCGGCATTCGTCGAACCGCCGGTAGATCTCGGTCGGCGACGTCCTCCGCCGAGCCGGCCGGCACCAGGGCGATGATGCAGCCGCCGAACCCGCCGCCGGTCATCCGGGCGCCCGAGCGCGCCGGCCTCGCGAGCCGCCTCCACGGCCAGGTCGACGGTCGGCACGGTGATCTCGAAGTCGTCCCGCATCGAGGCGTGGCGAGGCGTCCAGCAGCGGGGCCAGTTCCGCGCAGCCGCCCGCCCGGAGCACCTCGGCGGCCGCCAGGACCCGGGCGTTCTCGGTCACCACGTGGCGGACCCGGCGGCGCATCACCGCGTCGGGCAGCTCGTCGAGTGCGACGTCCAGGTCGGTCACGTCGCGCAAGGCCGGGACCCCGAGCAGGGCGCGCCGCCTCCTCGCAGCTCGCCCGGCGGGCCGCGTACTCGCTGTCCACCAGGGCGTGCGGGGTGTTGGTGTCCAGCACCAGGATCTCGAGACCGGCATCGGCTAGAGTCCGAGCGGTACCTGGTCGGAAGTCGAAGCTGCGACAGTCGAAGAACAGGGCGTGGCCCGTCGATGCACAGCGTCGACGCCGCCTGGTCCATCAGACCGGTCGGGGCACCGACGAACTCGTTCTCGCACCGGCGGGCGAGCTTGGCCCGGTCGAGCGGCTCGATGTCCAGCGTCGTCGAGGTCGGCCAGCGCGGCCAGCACGGCGCACTCCAGAGCGGCGGAGGAGGAGAGTCCGGCGCCGACCGGCACGTCGGAGGTGAGCACCAGGTCGGCGCCGTCGCACCCGGATGACCGGCTTCGGTCAGGGCCCAGACCACCCCGGCGACGTACGCGTGCCAGCCCGTCAGTCCCGGGTTGCAGCTCCGACCGGCCGAAGCTCGACGGTCTCGCCGTTGTTGACCGACCTGACCCGCCAGCGGTCGTCGTCGCGGGGTGCCGCCGCCACGGCGACCTGCTGGGCGAGGGCGAACGGCATCACGAAGCCGTCGTTGTAGTCGGTGTGCTCACCGATCAGGTTGACCCGTCCCGGGCTGGCCCAGAGACCGTCCGGCGAGCGATCGGTCTCGGCGCGGAACGTCTCGACCAGGGCATCGACGGCGGCGTCACTCACGGTCGCACTCTAGCGAGCACGACCCGACACCTCAGTAGCTGAGCAGCCGGACCGTCGCCGGGCGACCCCTTCGTACGTGGCCTCCGCTGCCTCCGGCGCGCTCGACGGAGCTGCTCGGGTTCGTGGGGGGTGGCGGCGAGCTGCTCGGGTTCGTCTCATCTGCTCGCTGATGAACCCGAGCAGATGAAGGGAACTCGAGCAGCTGGGGGCGCGATGCGGCGAAACCCGAGCAGCTGTGGGCGAGATGCGGACGAACCCGAGCAGCCGTACGCATGCACTCAGGCCAGTGAACGCTCGGGCCGGTGGCTAGGGTGCCGGTGTGTTCGCCGTCTCGCCGCCAGCACCGACCCCGACGACCCGCTGGGCGGACTGAGGGTCGGTGAGATCGAACCCGGTGCCACCCCGGCGGACTGGGTCGACGTCGAGGTCAGGGCCGCCGCGCTGAACCACCACGACGTGTGGTCCCTCCGCGGTGTGGGGCTGCCGCCGGACCGGTTGCCGATGATCCTGGGCTGCGACGCCGCCGGGGTGACCGCCGACGGGCGCGAGGTGATCGTGCACGCGGTCGTGTCAACGATCCGGACTTCGCCGGCCCGGACGCGACCCTCGACCCGTCGCGGTCGCTGCTCTCGGAGCGCTACCCGGGCACGCTCGCTCGGCAGGTCCGGGTGCCGGCGACGAATCTCGTCGACAAGCCGGCCGAGCTGACGTTCCCCGAGGCAGCCTGCCTGCCGACGGCCTGGCTGACCGCCTATCGGATGCTGTTCGTCGCCGCCGGACTGCGACCGGGTGACACGGTGCTCGTCCAGGGCGCCGGCGGGGGAGTCGCCACCGCGCTGACCGTGCTGGGGCGGCACGCCGGGCTCCGGGTCTGGGTGACGTCGCGGGATCCCGATCGGGCCGAGCGGGCGGTCGAGCTCGGTGCCCACGCCGGCTTCCCCGCCGGCGCACGGCTTCCCGAGCGGGTCGACGCCGTGATGGACACCGTCGGTGCGGCGACCTGGTCGCACTCGATCAACGCCCTGAGACCCGGCGGCACCCTGGTGCTCAGCGGCACGACCTCCGGCGCCGAACCTCCGCGGGCCGAGCTGACCAAGATCTTCTTCAAGCCGCTGCGGGTGATCGGTTCCACGATGGGGACCCGGTCGGAGCTGCAGGCCGTGGCGGCGATGCTGGTGGCCACCGGGGTCCGGCCGGTCATCGACCGGGTGCTGCCCCTCCGGGAGGCGCGAGCCGGTCTCGCGGCCTTGGCCGATGGCCAGGTGTTCGGCAAGGTCGTGCTTGAGCCCTGACGACGGGTCGAGACGCGGAACGGGGCCGCGGAACTCCGCTTCGGCGGGGAAACGTGGCGGCCGGGTGCGCGGAACTCCGCTATGGCGGGCAAACGTCGGCTGCTGGGGGTGCGGTTCTCCGCTTTGGCGGGCAAACGTGGCGGCCGGGTGGGCGGAACTCCGCATTGGCGGGCAAACGTGGCGGCTGGGTCGGCTCCGCCGGAACGTGCCGCTGATCGCGCGGGCAAACGTGGCGGCCGGGTGGGCGGAACTCCGCTTCGGCGGGTAAACGTGGCGGCCGGGTGGTCGCGGAACGTCCGCATTGGCGGGCAAACGTGGCGGCCGGGTGGGCGGTTCTCCGCTTTGGCGGGCAAACGTGGCGGCTGGGGGCTGCGGTTGCTCCGCTCTGGGCAAACGTGGCGGCCGGGTGGGCGGAACTCCGCTTTGGCGGGCAAACGTGGCGGCCGGGTGGGCGGAACTCCGCATTGGCGGGCAAACGTGGCGGCCGGGTGGGCGGAACTCCGCTTTGGCGGGCAACCGTGGCGGCCGGGTGGGCGGAACTCCGCTTTGGCGGGGAAACGTGGCGGCAGGGTGGGCGGAACTCCGCTTCGGTGGAGAAACGTGGCGGCCGGGTGGGCGGAACTCCGCTTCGGCGGAGAAACGCTGCGTACCGGCTCAGTCTTCGTCGTCGAGCCGGGCCAGCCAGGTGGCCAGCCGTTCGACCGGCACCTCGAACTCGGGGTTCAGGTCGACGAAGGCGCGCAGCTGCTCGGCGAGCCACGCAAGGGTGACCTCGTCGTCACCCCTGCGCGTCTCGAGCTCCTCGATGCCGCGATCGGTGAAGTACATGCCCGGCGTACGCTCAGCTCAGTGCGGTCTCGATCAGCTCCCGCTGCTGGGCCTCGTGCACCCTGGCCGAGCCGACCGACGGGGCCGACGAGGCGGGCCGGGTCACCGAGTTCAGGGTCCAGGAGCGCTGCGGATCGACCTCGGCCAGGGCGGGCAACAGGTTGAGCGCCATGAACGGCCACGCCCCCTGGTTCGCCGGCTCGTCCTGGACCCAGCGCAGCTCGGTCGCGTTGGGGTACTTGGCCAGCTCGGCCGCCAGGGTGCGCTTCGGCAAGCGGGTAGAGCCGCTCCACCGCCATCACCGGCACCGTGTCCTCCTGGTCGGTCGCGGACCGGGCCGCCGACCAGGTCCCAGCGCACCTTGCCCGAGCACAGCAGCACCGACCTTCGCCCGCTCGGGGTCGCGATGGCCGCGTCGGCCAGCACCGGCCGCCAGCTGCCCTCGGTGAAGTCGGCCGGTTGGCAGACCGCCACCTTGTTGCGCAGCATCGACTTCGGCGTCATCACGATCAGCGGCCGGTGCATCTCGCCGAGCGCCTGCTGGCGCAGCATGTGGAAGTGGCTGGCCGGTGTCGACGGCTGGCAGACGGTGATCGCGTCCTCCGCCGCCAGCTGCAGCCAGCGCTCGATCCGGGCCGAGGAGTGGTCCGGGCCCTGGCCCTCGTAGCCGTGGGGCAGCAGCAGCACCACACCCGACTTCTGGGTCCACTTGGCCTGACCGGAGGAGATGAACTCGTCGATGATCGTCTGGGCCCCGTTGGCGAAGTCGCCGAACTGGGCCTCCCACAGCACCAGCGCCTCGGGCCGGGCCACCGAGTAGCCGTACTCGAAGCCCATCGCGGCGTACTCGCTGAGCAGCGAGTCGAAGACGTGGAACTTGCCCTGGTTCTCCGTCGAGGTGCTTCAGCGGCACCCAGGACTCGCCGGTCATCCGGTCGACGATCGAGGCGAACCGCTGCACGAACGTGCCGCGCCGGCTGTCCTGCCCGGTGAGCCGGACCGTGCGCCCCTCCATCAGCAGCGAGCCGAACGCGAGGATCTCCCCGGTCGCCCAGTCGATCGGGCCCTGGGTGATGGCCGCCGCGCGGCGCTGCAGCTGCGGCATCACCTTGGGGTGCACGGTGAACCCGTCCGGGAACGTGGTGTGCGCGTCGGCGATCTTCTTCAGCGTCTCGATGGTGATCGCCGTGCCGTGCTTGGCGCCGAACTTCGCCGGGTACTCCGGCACCCGGCTGGTACTTCCGATCCTGTTCGGCGTGGGAGCCTTGGCGTCGCGGACCTCCTTGAACACGCTCTCCAACCGCTCCTGGAACCGCGTCATCACCGTCTCGGCGTCCTCGACGGTGATGTCGCCGCGGCCGATCAGGGCCTCGGTGTAGAGCTTGCGGGTCGACCGCTTCTTCTCGATCAGGTCGTACATCAGCGGCTGGGTGAAGCTCGGGTCGTCGCCCTCGTTGTGACCGCGCCGGCGGTAGCAGATGATGTCGATGACGACGTCCTTGTTGAACTCCTGCCGGAAGGCGAACGCCAGCCGGGCCACCCGGATGCAGGCCTCGGGATCGTCGCCGTTCACGTGGAAGATCGGCGCCTGGATCATCCGGGCCACGTCGGTGCAGTACATCGAGGACCGGGACTCGGTCGGGGAGGTGGTGAAGCCGACCTGGTTGTTCACGATGATGTGGATCGTGCCGCCGGTCCGGTAGCCGCGCAGCTGGGACAGGTTCAGCGTCTCCGCCACCACCCCCTGACCGGCGAAGGCGGCGTCGCCGTGCATCAGCACCGGCAGCACCGGGAACTCCCCGCCCCGGTCGAGGATGTCCTGCTTGGCCCGGGCGATGCCCTCCAGCACCGGGTTGACGGCCTCGAGGTGGCTGGGGTTGGCGGCCACCGACGTCTTGATCGTGTTGCCCGCTGAGCGCGGTGAACTGGCCCTCGGCGCCCGAGGTGGTACTTGACGTCGCCGGAGCCCTGCACGGTCCGCGGGTCGATGTTGCCCTCGAACTCGCGGAAGATCTGGGCGTAGCGACTTGCCGACCATGTTGGCCAGCACGTTCAGCCGGCCGCGGTGCGGCATGCCGATGCAGACCTCTTCCAGGCCCGTCGTCGGCCGCCTGCTCGCAGACCTCGTCCAGCAGCGCGATGGCGGACTTCGCCGCCCTCCAGGCAGAACCGCTTCTGACCGACGAACTTGGTCTGCAGGAAGGTCTCGAAGATCTCGGCCTCGTTGAGCTTGTCCAGGATCCGCAGGTGCTCCTCGCGGGGCAGCGACTCGTGCGGCCGCTCGACCCGGTCCTGGATCCACTTGCGCTGCGCGGGCTCGTGGATGTGCATGTACTCGATGCCGATGGTGCGGCAGTAGGAGTCGCGCAGGATGCCGAGGATCTTGCGCATCTTCATCAGGCCCTGGCCGCCGGCGAACGAGCCGGTGGCGAACTCGCGGTCCAGGTCCCACAGCGTCAGGCCGTGGGTCTGCACGTCGAGGTCGTGGTGCCGCCGCTGCCGGTACTCCAGCGGATCGGTGTCGGCCATCAGGTGGCCGCGGACCCGGTAGGCGTTGATCATCTCCATGATCCGGGCCTGCTTGGGGATCTGGTCCTCGTGCTCGGTGGTGAGGTCGGTGGCCCAGCGGATCGGCTCGTACGGGATCCGCAGCGCGCCGAAGACGTCGTCGTAGAAGCCGTCCTCGCCGAGCAGCAGGGCGTGCAGCCGGGCAGGTACTGCCCGGACTGGGCGCCCTGGATGACCCGGTGGTCGTAGGTCGACGTCAGCGTCATCACCTTGGAGACGCTCATGTCGGCGAGCTTGTCCGGGTCGGAGCCCTGGAACTCCGGCGGGTACTCCATCGAGCCGACGCCGATGATCGCGCCCTGACCCTGCATCAGCCGCGGCACCGAGTGGTTCGTCCCGATCGTGCCGGGGTTGGTCAGCGTGATGGTGGTGCCGGCGAAGTCCTCGACGGTCAGGCTGTTGGCTGCGCGCCTTCTTCACCATCTCCTCGTACGCGGCCCAGAACTGCGCGAAGTCGAGGTTCTCGCAGCTCTTGATGCTCGGCACCAGCAGCTGACGGGTGCCGTCCGGGCTGGGGCAGGTCGATGGCCAGGCCGAGGTTGACGTGGTTCGGCACCACCATGGTCGGCTTGCCGTCGACGACGTCGTAGCCGTTGTTCATCGCGGGATTGGTCTTGAGGGCCTGCACCATCGCGTAGCCGATCAGATGGGTGTAGGACACCTTGCCGCCGCGGGCCCGCCGCAGGTGGTTGTTGATCACGACCGCTGGTCGATCAGCAGCTTGACCGGCAGCGAGCGGACGCTGGTCGCGGTCGGCACGGTCAGCGAGATGTCCATGTTCTTCGCGGTCCGGGCCGGCGCACCGCGCAGCACCGTCCGGGTCGGCTGCCTCGAGGTCGACACTGGGTCGGCTCGACGGGTTGGGCGGGTCGGCCGGTACCCCGCCGCGGTTGCCGGGCGCGGTGGGCCGTGACTCCCTGCTCTCCATCGGCCGCTCCACCTGCGCGGTCCGGTTGCTGCCGCCGGCCTGCCGCTGACCGCTCGACTGCGCAGGGGCCTGGGCGGGGGCCGGCGCCGGGGCCGCCTTGGTGACGGGTCGGTCGGCGGTCTTGCCGCCGTTGCTGCCACCGGCGGCGGGTCGGCGCTCACTCGGCTCCGGCGACTCCGGGCGGGCTGGTGCCGATCGAGGGGTGGCCGGTGCCGCAGGAGCGGCCTGGGCAGGTGCCTGGGCGGAGCCGTTCCCACCGATCTTGTGCGTCCTGAAGTACTCCGCCCACCGGGCGTCGACCGAGGTGGGATCGGCGACGTACTGCTCGTACATCTCCTCGATCAACCAGTCGTTGGCGCCGAACTGGCTGGCGAGATCCTCAGCCTGGGTCTCGGCGGTTTCGGTTGACTGGTCGGGCACGATGGCCACTCATCCCTTCATCGCAGATGTTCTTGTCCCGGTGCACGGTAGGGGCGACCCCGCCGTGTCGCCCCCCTAGCCTAGCGACGATTCCGTACCAGTTGGGGACTGGTAGGAGGGCCCGTCGGGCCCGGCGAAGATCCACGCCGCCCGGCACACCTCGACGGTGAAGAGCAGCAGGGCGAGGTTGCGGATGGCGGTCACGACGGTGGCCACCACGACCATGGTCGGCGTGCTGACCCGAGCAGTCCGTCGTAGAGCAACGGATAGACCAGCTGGGTGAGCAACGCCAGCACGAGCAGGTGGACGGCGAGTCGTTCGACGACCCGCCGCGAGCGGGTCCCGGCGTCGCGCCGGAGCAGCAACAGGGCCGCCATCGGGCCGCCCAGCCAGAGCAGGTACTGCGGACTCAGCGTCTTGTTGGTGATGGTCATGATCGCCACGGTGGCCAGCACGACCAGTCCGACGGCGATCGGGGAGACCCCGGGGTTGCGGAAGGCGCGGACCCACAGCACGACCAGCAGCACCAGCCCGGCCACGGTGGCCACGTTGCTGATCGACAGCCAGATCCCCACCCCCGGACCGAAGATCTCGTACGCCTGGTAGCGGGAGTAGTCGACCGTCCAGCCGCCGCCGAAGGCCCGGGCCAGCATCAACGGCGTGGCCCAGACCGACTCGATCTGCAGCCCCCGGCCCGACTGCCAGGTCAACGGCGAGAACAGCCGGCTCACACCGCCGGTGACCAGGCTGACGGCGGCGAGCCCGAAACCGACGGCGACGAACGCCAGGCCTGCGGCCTTGCGGTCGGGTCGGTACGCGCAGAAGGCCGCGATCAGCAGGGCGGGCCAGAGCTTGATGGCCGCACCCAGTCCGGTCAGGGCCCCGGTGACCCAGGGCCGGCGGCGGGCGGCCAGCAGGGCGCCACCCGCCAGCACCGCGGGCAGCACGTCGAAGCGCAGGTAGGACAGCGGCCCGATCAAGAACACGAAGAGCATCCAGAAGTCGATCGCGGCGTCGTGGCGGCGACCGCCGGTCCGGTACAGCGCGAGGGTGAAGACCGCATCCAGCGCCAACATGAACACCATGAACGCGAGCAGGTACCCGAAGGCGTTGCCTGCGGTCACCGCGAACGGCAGCCAGAGGATCCAGACCACCGGCGTCGGGTACTCCACCAGCGTCTGGCCGAGACCCGCGTCGAACAGACCGGCGATCTTGCGGTGGTAGTAGTACACGTCGCCGACCACGAAGCTCTCGAACAGCACCAGGATCGCGATGATCAACGCCCGGGTGATCAGCCAGCCGAGCACCACCGTGGCCGGCCCGCGGCGACGGTCGTACCAGGCACGCAGACCCGTCGGCGAGGTCTGGCGGTCCTCGGTCGTCACGGGGGCGACACCTTCCGACGGGGGCGCTGGACGTCCGGCAGTCTAGGGCGTGCGGGCCCCTCGGTCAGGGAGGTGGCGGGACGGAGTCCTGACCCGGCGCGACCAGGTGGTCCTGCACCGTCGCCTCGCGCTGCTCCTTCACAGGAGGGGTGCGCCCCCGGCAGGATTCGAACCTGCGCTCCCGCCTCCGGAGGGCGGTGCTCTATCCCCTGAGCTACGGGGGCCAGGTGGTCCACGACGGAACTGGCCGAAGAGAAATGTACCAGTGACCGGCCGCCTATCCTGCTCGCGTGAGTCACACCCACGTGGCCGGCTCGATCCACGCCGACGCCGAGAGCCGCGCACCCCACTGGTTGGCGCGACCGGCGGACGTCAACGCGCTGCTCGCACGCCTGTGGAGCCGCAACGTCACCAAGTCCGACGGGGTGCTGACCGTCGCCGGGGTCACCGCCGACCGGATCGCCGCCGAGATCGGGACCCCGGCGTACGTGGTCGACGAGGACGACCTGCGGCAGCGCGCCCGGTCCTTCGCCGACGCGTTCGCCGGCTGGGACGTCTACTACGCCGCCAAGTCCTTCCTCTGCACCGCGGTGGCGCGCTGGGTCTCCGAGGACGGGCTCGGCGTCGACGTCTGCACCGGCGGCGAGCTCGCCGTGGCGCTGCGGGCGGGAGTGCCCGCCGCCCGGATCGGGCTGCACGGCAACAACAAGAGCGAGGCGGAGCTCGAGGCGGCCCTGGACGCCGGGGTCGGCCGGATCATCGTCGACTCGTTCGACGAGATCGCCCGGCTGTCCCGGCTGGCCGCGGACCGACAGGTGCGCCCCCGGGTCATGGTGCGGGTCACCACCGGGGTCGAGGCGCACACCCACGACTACATCGCCACCGCGCACGAGGACCAGAAGTTCGGCTTCTCCATCGCCGCCGGCCAGGCCGAACGGGCGCTGCTCGCCTGCCACGAGGAACCGGCCCTGGACCTGATCGGCATCCACTCCCACATCGGGTCGCAGATCTTCGACGCCGAGGGCTTCCACGTCGCCGCCCGGCGTACCTTGCGGCTGCATGCCTGGTTCACCGAGCGGACCGGCGTCGGAGCTGCCCGAGCTCGATCTCGGCGGGGGATTCGGCATCGCGTACACCAGCAGTGACACCCCGGCCGAACCCGTGGAGCTGGCCGCAGCACTCGATCAGATCATCGCGGCGGAGTGCGCGGGCCTCGGGATCGCCGTACCCCACCTGTCCATCGAGCCCGGTCGGGCGATCAGCGGTCCCAGCACCTTCGCCCTCTACCGGGTCGGCACGGTCAAGGTGGTGGACGTCGACGACCGCAGCACCCGGCTCTACGTGTCGGTCGACGGGGGGATGAGCGACAACATCCGGACGGCGTTGTACGCGGCGGAGTACTCCGCGACGCTCGCCTCGCGGCACAGTGACGCACCGGCGACGCTGGCCCGGGTGGTCGGCAAGCACTGCGAGGGCGGCGACATCCTGGTGCGCGACGAGTTCCTGCCGGCCGACATCCGGCCCGGGGACCTGGTGGCGGTGCCCGCCTCCGGGGCCTACAGCCGGTCCATGGCCAGCAACTACAACCACGTGCCCCGCCCCCCGGTGGTCGCGGTGCGGGACGGCGAGATCTCGACGTTGATACGCCGGGAGACGCTGGCCGATCTGCTCGCGCTCGACGTCGGCTGAGGCCGCCCACCGGCCACATGGTGAACAATGATCCTGCGGCGGGCCCGATCCACGACAGCATCTGGTAGCCCGCACGCTCGACCCGAGGGGATCTCGCCCGTGACGACCACGACCGTACGACCGCCGCAGGAGCGGCCGTCTCCGGTCGACCCCGCCGCCGGTCGTCCTGCTGACCGGGATCGAGGCATCGTCGATCCCGTGACCGAACCGACCCCGCTCGGTAGCGATGACGCGCCCACGCCGCTCCGGATCGCGCTGCTGGGCTGCGGCACCGTCGGCAGCGCGGTGGCCCGGCTGATCACGTCGCAGGCCGCCGATCTCCAGGCCCGGGTGGGCCGGCCCCTCGAGCTCGTCGGGATCGCCGTTCGCCGCCCCGGCCGGGAGCGGATCGACATCGACCCCCAGCTGATCACCACCGATGCCGAGCAGCTGGTCGGCCGCGGCGACGTCGACGTCGTCATCGAGCTCATCGGCGGCATCGAACCGGCGCGGTCGCTGATCCTGCAGGCGATGGCGAACGGCGCCTCCGTCGTCACCGCCAACAAGGCCCTGCTGGCCGAGGACGGGGCGACGCTGTTCGCCGCCGCCGAGGCGGCCGGGGTCGACCTCTACTTCGAGGCGTCGGTGGCCGGCGCCATCCCGATCATCCGACCACTGCGGGAGTCCCTGGTCGGCGACGAGATCACCGCGGTGATCGGCATCGTCAACGGCACCACCAACTACATCCTCGACAAGATGGACAGCGTCGGCGCGGGTTTCGGCGACACGCTGGCCGAGGCCCAGGAGCTGGGCTACGCCGAGGCCGACCCCACCGCCGACGTGGAGGGCTTCGACTCCGCCGCCAAGGCCGCGATCCTGGCCAGCCTGGCCTTCCACACCCGGGTCCGGGCCGCCGACGTGTACCGGGAGGGCATCACGGAGGTGACCGCCTCCGACATCGCGGCGGCACGGGAGATCGGCTGCCTGGTGAAGCTGCTGGCGATCTGTGAGCAGGTGCCGGCCGCGAGCCCCGACCAGCCCCCGTCGGTCACCGTCCGGGTGCACCCGGCGATGATCCCGCGGACCCATCCGCTGGCGTCGGTCAGCGGCGCGTACAACGCGGTGTTCGTTGAGTCGCGATCGGCGGGCCGGCTGATGTTCTACGGACCGGGTGCCGGCGGATCACCGACCGCGAGCGCCGTGCTCGGGGACCTGGTCACCGTCGGCCGGAACCGGCTGCGCGGAGCCGCGGGCCCGGGTGAGTCGAGCTACGCGGCCCTGCCGGTGGCACCGATCGACGGCGTGCTGACCCGCTACCACATCTCGCTCGAGGTGGACGACGTCGCCGGCGTGCTGGCCACCGTGGCGCAGTGCTTCGCCGAGCACGACGTCTCGATCCAGACCGTACGGCAGCACGGCCGCGGTGCGGAGGCGCAGCTGGTGATCGTGACCCACCGGGGCCGCGACGCCGACCTGAACGCGACCGTACGGGATCTGGAGCGGCTGACCGCCGTCCGGTCGGTGCGCAGCGTGATGCGGGTGGAGGGGGAGTGACGTGACCGTTCATCTCGGACCACGAGCCGGTGAGCGCTCGGCGACCCGGCCCACCCGGGGCGTGATCGCGCGCTACCGGGAGTGGTTGCCGGTGCGCGACACCGACCCCGTGATCACCCTCGGTGAGGGCGACACCCCGCTGGTCCGCGCCGAGGTGTTGTCCGACCGGCTGGACTGCGAGGTGTGGCTCAAGGTCGAGGGCGCGAACCCGACCGGGTCGTTCAAGGACCGGGGGATGACGGTCGCCGTCAGCGTCTCCGCGGGCGAGGGTGCCGAGGCCGTGGTCTGCGCCTCGACCGGGAACACGTCGGCGTCGGCGGCCGCGTACGCCGCCCGGGCCGGGCTGCGTCCGGTGGTGCTGCTGCCGGCAGGCAAGATCGCCGCCGGCAAGCTCGCCCAGGCCATCGTGCACGGGGCCCAGGTGGTGCAGATCGAGGGGAACTTCGACGACTGCCTGCGGCTGGCCCGGTCACTGGCCGAGAACTACCCGGTGGCGCTGGTCAACTCGGTCAACAAGGTCCGGATCGAGGGCCAGAAGACCGCCGCCTTCGAGATCGTCGACGAGCTGGGCGATGCACCGGAGCTGCACGTGATGCCGGTGGGCAACGGCGGGAACATCTCCGCCTACTGGCGTGGCTACACCCAGTACGCCGAAGCCGGTCTGGCCACCCGGACCCCGCGGATCTGGGCGTTCCAGGCCACCGGAGCGGCGCCGCTGGTGCTGGGCCACCCGGTCGATCATCCCGAGACCGTTGCCACGGCGATCCGGATCGGCAACCCGGCCTCGACCGATTCCGCCGTCGCCGCGCAACGCTCGTCCGGCGGCTTGTTCGAAGCGGTTTCCGACGAGGAGATCCTCGCCGCCCAGGCGTTCCTGGCGGCTCGGGAGGGCGTCTTCGTCGAGCCCGCGTCCGCCGCCGGGGTGGCCGGGCTGTTCGCCCGCCGGGCCCGGGACGAGGTCGCCGCCGGACAGCAGATCGTCGTGACCGTGACCGGCCACGGGCTCAAGGACGTCGACACCGCCTTGTCCACCCGGACCCCGACCCAGGCCGAGATCGTGCCCGCCGAGCTGGATCGGGTGGCCAGCGCCTGTGGTTTCTCCGGTTGAGGCGCCGTCGGGGACGGACCGAGCGGGGATGAGAGCGATCGAGACCGGCCGCAGCGTCACCGTCGCGGCGCCGGCCACCAGTGCGAACGTCGGACCCGGCTTCGACTGCTTCGGGCTCGCCCTCGACTGGCGGGACCGGGTGACCATCGAGGTGAGCGAGCACGGTTTCGGCGTCGAGGTCAGCGGTGAAGGTGCCGACCGGATGCCGCGGGACGACACCCACCTGATCCTGGCCAGCACGATCGTCGGACTCACCGATCTCGGCGTCCGGGTGCCGGGACTGCGGCTCACGGCCCACAACACCGTGCCGCACGGACGGGGGCTGGGGTCGTCGTCGGCGGCGATCGTCTCCGGGCTCCTCGCCGCGCAGGCGCTGGCCGGTCCGGGGTCGGCCGCCGGCGAGCCGGATCGGGCGTGGTTGTTGCGGCACGGCGCTGCGATCGAGGGGCATCCCGACAACGTCGCCGCGGCGATCTGGGGCGGGTTCACGCTGGCGTACGGCGCCGGGGGTGCGGGTACCGACGTCGACGCGGTCCGGCTGGCCGTCCACCCGGACGTGTCCGCCTGGGTCTTCGTCGCCCCGGCCGCACTGGCCACCACTCGGGCGCGGCGCCTGCTGCCGGAGTCCGTGCCGCACCGCGACGCGGCCGCCAACTCCGCCCGGACCGCACTGCTGGTGCACGCCATCGGCCACGACCCCACGCTGCTGCCGGAGGCGACGCGGGACTGGTTGCACCAGGACTACCGGCGGTCGGCGATGCCGGCGTCGGCGGCACTGGTGGCGGAGCTGCGCGCGCAGGGCTGGGCAGCGGTGATCAGCGGTGCCGGACCATCGGTGCTGGTGCTGGGCCGCCGGGGCGAGCTCGGTCCACTCGGCGACCTGTCCGTGCCCGGGTTCGTCGGCCGTGGGCTCGGAGTCGGTGTCGGCGCCCGGATCGAGCGTTGAGACGGCGCGCGAGCGAATAAGAACGCCATCGTGAGCGTTGTGCCACTCGGGACCGATGTGGTGCTAGCCTGGTTGTCGTCGAACGGTGAGTGGCCCAGTCGCCACCAGTCCCGGTACGGCAGCGCCGCAGGTCCGGTGCCCAAGGAATGAAGCCTCTCGATCCATTCCTGGCCTATTCATCACGTGAACTAGATGGAGCAGTGCACGTAACGGTGTGAGAGATGCAGGTGGCATGGCGGGCCACCGGTCTTGTCGCAGCGTGACGACCTCAGTGAACGGGGTTCGCAGCAGGCGAACCGGAACGAGATGAGCGCGAAAACTCAGCAGAGCGTCACCGGTCGGCAACGACGTCCAGTCGGCCGACAGGGATCGCTCGACGATGGGCCGATCGGCCCGAGACAAGGAAGCACGTGACAGACATCGCCGAAGTGCAAACCCCCACCGCGGACGAAGCCGTCGGCGGACGCAAGCGCAAGGGATCGGGACTGGACTCGATGGTCCTCCCGGAGCTGAAGCAGCTCGCCTCCTCCCTCGGTCTGCGTGGGACCGGGGCCATGCGGAAGGGCCAGCTGATCGAGGCCATCCGCGGCGCTCAGTCCCAGGGGACCAGGTCCGGCGGCGCGTCCGCCGGGCCGCGTCAGGAGAACGGCAGCGCCCGCGACTCCGATGCCACCGCCGCCGCGGCGGCGAACCAGCCGCGGACCGACGAACGAACCCGCGACGACGCCCCGGCGCGCTCCGTCGAGACGAGCGCGGCGCCGGCCCAGCCGACCCTCGATCAGTCCGTCGGGAACGGTCACCGGGTCGAGGCGGCCGGGGACAGCGACCGCTCGGCCGAGTCGCGCGACACCCGTTCGGACGACCGTGAGAACGGTTCCTCCGACGAGGGTGGCGGCGAGCGCCGCAACCGGCGCCAGAACCGGGATCAGAACCAGAACCGCGATCAGAACTCAGAATCGCGATCAGAACCAGAATCGCGATCAGAACTCAGAATCGCGATCAGAACCAGAACCGCGATCAGAACCAGAACCGCGATCAGAACCAGAACCGCGATCAGAACCAGAACCGCGATCAGAACCAGAACCGCGATCAGAACCAGAACCGCGATCAGAACCAGAATCGCGATCAGAACCGCGACCGCGATTACGACGACGACGGTGGCGGCCGTCGGGGTCGACGGCGCCGCAACCGCGACCGGCAGAATCGCCGGACCCGGGGCGGCAGCAGCAGCGGCGGCGGCAGCATGGATCGCTTCGAGGCGGAGCCGACGGTGTCCGACGACGACGTCCTGGTGCCGGCCGCGGGCATCCTCGACGTCTTGGACAACTACGCCTTCGTGCGGACGAGCGGTTACCTGCCCGGCTCGAACGACGCGTACGTCTCGCTGTCGATGGTGAAGAAGTTCGGCCTCCGCAAGGGTGACGCGGTCACCGGCGCCATCCGGGCCACGCGCGACGGAGAGCGCAAGGAGAAGTTCAATCCGCTCGTGCGGATCGACACGATCAACGGCACCGATCCCGAGAAGGCCAAGGGCCGGCCCGAGTTCGGCAAGCTCACGCCCCTGTACCCGCAGGAGCGGCTCAAGCTCGAGACCACCCCGATGCAACTGACCGGGCGGATCATCGACCTCATCTCCCCGATCGGGAAGGGTCAGCGCGCCCTCATCGTCTCGCCGTCGAAAGCCGGCAAGACCATGGTGATGCAGCAGATCGCGAACGCCATCTCGACCAACAACCCCGAGGTCAAGCTGATGGTGGTGCTGGTCGACGAGCGACCCGAGGAGGTCACCGACTTCGAGCGGGCCGTCAAGGGCGAGGTCATCTCCTCGACGTTCGACCGCCCGGCGGAGGACCACACCACGGTCGCCGAGCTCGCCATCGAGCGGGCCAAGCGGATGGTCGAGCGCGGTCACGACGTGGTCGTGCTGCTCGACGGCATCACCCGACTGAGCCGGGCCTACAACCTGGCGGCGCCGGCCTCCGGCCGGATCCTGTCCGGTGGTGTCGACTCCGCGGCGCTCTACCCGCCGAAGAAGTTCCTCGGCGCGGCCCGCAACATCGAGTTCGGCGGTTCACTGACCATCATCGCGACCGCTCTGGTGGAGACGGGCTCGAAGATGGACGAGGTCATCTTCGAGGAGTTCAAGGGCACCGGCAACTCCGAGATCCGGCTGCGTCGCGAGTTCGCGGAGAAGCGGATCTTCCCGGCGATCGACGTGGACGCGTCCAGCACCCGGCGCGAAGAGCTGCTGATGAGCCGCGAGGAGCTGAACATCGTCTGGAAGCTCCGCCGGGTCCTGTCCGGTCTCGAGAGCCTGCAGGGGCTGGAGATGCTGCTGGACCGGCTGCGCAAGACCTCCAGCAACGGCGAGTTCCTGATGGCCATCACGAAGTCGATCCCCACCAGTGCGGGGCGCGGCGACGACATCTAGGTCGCATCGAGTGTCAGCAGTCGCCCCGGTCGACGAATCGATCAGGGCAGCTGCGGCACACCGGGCGGCCCGGCGACCACGGAATTTCGGCGCCATCACCGGCGTTGACGATTTGTCGCCGCAGGAAGGCCTGCGGCACACTTAGCCTCTTGTGCCGGTTCACCCCAGCTGGGGACCCGGCGCGACCAAGACGAGGAGAACCATGAAGCCCGACATCCATCCCGCGTACGTGGAGACCCAGGTGACCTGCACCTGTGGGAACACCTTCACCACCCGCAGCACTTCGCCGAACGGGGTCCTGCACGCCGACGTCTGCTCGGCCTGCCACCCCTTCTACACCGGCAAGCAGAAGATCCTCGACACCGGCGGCCGCGTGGCCCGGTTCGAGAAGCGCTACGCGCAGGGGGCCGGTCAGGCCGCCAAGCAGGGCGCCAAGAAGTCCGGCCGCTAGCGGTCACACAGCGCCGGGTCCGGGAGTTCGCTCCCGACCCGGCGTTTGTCGTGTCGTCACCGCCGCCCTGACTGAGGAGTCCTGCATGTTCGAGTCCGCTGAACCGCTGCGCACGGAGTTCAAGCAGCTCGAGGCGACGATGGGCGATCCGGCCGTGCACGCCGACCTGGCCCGGGCCCGAAAGGTGGGCCGTCGCTACGCCGAGCTCACCCCGATCGTCACCTCGCTGGACGAGTACGACCGGCTGAGTGCCGACCTGGAAGCCGCCCGCGAGCTGGCCGAGGAGGACGAGACGTTCGCCGTCGAGGCCACCGAGCTGGAACGCCAGCTGGTCCCGTTGACCGAGCGACTGACCCGGCTGCTGGCACCGCGCGACCCCAATGACTCCGCCGACGCGATCCTGGAGATCAAGTCCGGCGAGGGCGGCGAGGAGTCGGCCCTGTTCGCCGGCGACTTGTTGAAGATGTACAGCCGGTACGCCGAGACCCGCGGCTGGAAGACCGAGGTGCTCGACGCCCAGGAGACCGACCTCGGCGGCTACAAGTCCGTCACCGTGGCGATCAAGGCGAACACGCTCGGCGAACCGGACCAGATGCCGTACGGCGTGCTCAAGTTCGAGGGCGGCGTGCATCGGGTCCAACGGGTGCCGGTCACCGAGTCGCAGGGCCGCGTGCACACCTCCGCTGCCGGCGTGCTGGTGATGCCCGAGGTCGAGGAGTCCGAGGTCTCGATCGACGAGAACGACCTGCGGATCGACGTGTTCCGCTCGTCGGGGCCGGGCGGACAAGGCGTCAACACCACCGATTCCGCCGTCCGCATCACGCACCTGCCGACGGGCATCGTCGTCTCGTGTCAGAACGAGCGGTCGCAGCTGCAGAACCGGGAGCAGGCCATGCGGATGCTACGCGCCCGGCTGACGGCCGCCGCCGCAGATGCCGCCGCGGCCGAGGCCTCTGCGGCCCGCAAGTCCCAGGTCCGTACGGTCGACCGCTCCGAGCGGATCCGCACCTACAACTTCGGTGAGAACCGGATCGCCGATCACCGGATCGGCTTCAAGGCCTACAACCTCGACCAGGTGCTCGACGGCGACCTCACGGCGGTGGTCGCAGCCCTGCAGGAGGCCGACACGGCGGAGCGGCTCGCCGCCGGAACGGTGTGAGCGACCCGTCCGCCGCCGAGCTGTTGGCGACCGGGGTGTCGCTGTTGGCGGCCGCCGGTGTTCCCAGTCCGGCGGTCGACGCCCGGATCCTGCTGGCGCACAGCTGCGACTGCGAGCCGGCCGCTCTCGACGCCCGGTCGGTGACCTCGGAGCAGGCGGCCGACTACGCCGGGTTGCTCGAACGCCGCGCCGCCCGGGTACCGCTGCAGCACCTCACCGGTCGGGCGTACTTCCGCTATCTCGAGCTGGCCGTCGGCCCGGGGGTGTTCGTACCCCGGCCGGAGACCGAGGTGATGACGGGCTGGGCCGTCGAGCGGTTGCAGGACCTGGTCCGCAGTGGTCGCCTGCCGGTCGCCGTCGACCTCGGTACGGGTTCCGGGGCGGTCGCGAAGGCGTTGGCCACCGAGGTGCCGGGAGCGCAGCTGCACGCCGTGGAGATCTCACCCGAGGCGCTCGGCTGGGCGCGGCGCAATCTGGCCGACACCGACGTCCGGCTGTCCGAGGGCGCTCTCGCCGTGGCGCTGCCGGAGTTGAACGGGGCGGTGGACCTGGTGATCGCCAACCCGCCGTACATCCCGTTGGAGGCGTTCGCCTCGGTCGCGCCCGAGGCCCGCGATCACGACCCCACCGTGGCGTTGTTCTCCGGTGCCGACGGACTGGATGCGATCCGACAGCTCACCGACACCGCGGCGCGGCTGCTGCGCCCGGGTGGCTTCCTCACTTTCGAACACGCCGAGGTCCAGGCGGAGAGCGCTCCGCAGGTCGTCGTCCGCCACGGCGGGTTCACCCAGGTCCGCGATCACGTCGATCTGACGGGACGCCCCCGCTTCTGCACCGCGATCCGGATCGGCGCCGATCCGGTCTCGAAGCCACGGCGCGGAACCGGCCGCGATGAGCGGGTCCAGCCGTCGGGCTCTGGCAGGATGGTCGGGTGAATCCGAGCGGCGCCGAGGACCAGCCGACCGGAGAACCTGTCTTCGAGCCGGACGACGAGCCGACACCCGAACCGACACCCGAACCGACGCCCGAACCGACGCCCGAGCCGCAGTACCAGCGGTTCGACTGCACCGTCGACGACCCCGTCGCCCTGGCCACGGCCACCGAAGCCGCCCGCCGCGCGATCGAGCAGGGCGAGTGCATCGTGATGCCGACCGACACGGTGTACGGGATCGGGGCCGACGCCTTCGATCCCGACGCGGTCCAGCGGCTGCTGGACGCCAAGATGCGGGGCCGCGACATGCCGCCGCCGGTGCTGATCGGGGAGCCGTCCCTCATCCGGGCCCTGGCCACGGACGTGCCGGAGCCGGCCAAGGAGCTCGTCGAGCGGCACTGGCCCGGACCGCTGACCATCATCGTCAAGCGCCAGCCGAGTCTCCGGATGGATCTCGGTGAGTCCGAGGGAACCGTCGCCCTCCGGGTACCCGACCACGAGCTGGCCCGCGAGATCCTGCGCGGCACCGGTCCGATGGCGGTGAGCAGCGCCAATCTCAGTGGGCGACCCGCCGCCGTCACCTGCGACGAGGCCGTCGCGCAGCTCGCCGACGAGGTGAGCGTCTATCTCGACGGCGGCCCGGTCGGTGGTCCCGACAGTCGGCCGTCGACCATCGTCGACTTCACCCGCCGACCCACCGGTCAGGTGCTCCGGCACGGGGCGCTCAGTGTCGCGCTGCTGCAGGAGACCTGTCCCGACCTGGAGGATCTGGCCGGCGATCCCGAGCCGGAGGAGCCGGCAGCAACGGAGCCGGGGGAGCCAGAAGAGTCCGGGGAGCCCGAGGGATCGGGAGAGCCCGTGGAGCCGGAGGGATTCGCCCGTGACGATGCGGGCGATCCTGCCGAGGACGAGCCGGGCGACGCCCCGCGACAGGCACAGGCCCCGGTCGAGACCCCGCACAACGACAAGGACCCCGGTGCCCACGAGAGCGGGTCCGAGCACGAGCCGGACACCGACGACCTCGGCATCACCCACCGCGACTCCGATCCGGACCAGCCGGGCCTGTTCGACGGAGAGCACGCCGATCCTGCTCGGCAGTCGCCGCGGCCCGGAGGGTAGGGCCGCCGGTGCGCGAGTACCTCCTGGTGATGCTGGTCGCCGCTGCGATCACCTTCTTGGCCAGCGGCCTGTGCCGGCGCCTGGCACTGCGGACGGGGGCGCTCGCGCAGGTCCGGGACCGCGACGTCCACACGATCGCGATGCCGTACTTCGGTGGCGTCGCGATGCTCGCCGGCGTGGTGGGAGCGATCCTGCTCGCGTGGCAGCTGCCCTTCCTCGGCCGCCAGGTGGTGGTGCAGCAGGACTCCCGCGCAGTCATGGTGGCGGCCGGCGTGATCTGCCTGGTCGGCGTGCTGGACGACCTGTTCGACCTGTCGGCGCTGACGAAGTTCGCCGGTCAGGTGCTCGCGGCCGGTGTCGTGGTCGCCATGGGCGTCCGGATGCTCTGGATCCCGTTGCCCGGTCAGACCATCTCCTTGGACGGCGCCGCCTCCGTCGCCATCACCGTCTTCTTCATCGTCTTGTGCTCCAACGCGGTCAACTTCGTCGACGGCCTGGACGGCCTGGCCACCGGCGTGGTCGGTATCGGCGCCGTGGCCTTCTTCGCGTACTCCTATCTGCTCACGTTCTTCCAGGACCTCACCCGCGCCACCACGGCCAGCCTCATCACGGTGGCCATCGCCGGCGCCTGCTTGGGGTTCCTGCCGCACAACTTCTTCCCCGCCAAGATGTTCATGGGTGACTCCGGCGCGATGCTGCTCGGACTGCTGCTCGCCACCTCGACCATCAGCCTGACCGGCCAGATCGACACCTCGCAGCTCACCGACGGCCGCGGCGGCCTGGTGCCGACGGTGCTGCCCCTGGTCCTGCCCATCGCCATCTTGGCGCTGCCGTTCCTCGATCTCGTGCTGGCGTTCGTCCGGCGGACCTACGCCGGCCGCTGGTGGTTCGTCGCCGACAAACAGCACCTGCACCACCGGTTGCTCGAGCGCGGCCACAGCCAGCGGCGGGCCGTGGTGCTGATGTACATCTGGTCGGCCCTGGTGTCCTTCGGCGTCATCGTGCTCGGCCTGGTCACCAACGACCGGCAGTGGCAGGTGGTCGCGGTCGTTCTGGTGCTGGCCGTGGTCTTGATGCTGATCACCGTCGGTCGACCCCTGCGCGACCGGCGCAAGGTCCGGCCGCGGGAGGAGTCGATCGTCGAGTAGCGGCTCTCGAGCGCGGATCTGGACGGCGATCGCGACGAAATGGCCGATCGGCCTTGCTGTGCTAGGTTGCGACGACGCCCCGATCCGAGACGACAGATTGGCTGCCGCTTCGATGACGCCCGAGGACACCGATTCTGCCCTCGACGCCGCCCCCGGCGCCGCCGAGCGGTCCGGTCACGGTGCCGTCAGATCCGGACCGAGCATCCACGTCGTCCGGGCCCGCAAGCTGCTCTACGGCGGCCTCCTCGGCGGGATCGTGGCAACGGTCGTCTGCCTGGTGCTCTTCACCGTTCTCTACGGCACCGACGGACTGATCTCCGCGGCCATCGCCGCCGCCATGGTGTTGTTCTTCTACCTCGTCGGGCAGCTGGTGATGGTGATGTTCGCCGATGCCGGTGCCCGGACCCTGCTGGCGGTCTCCATGACCTCCTACACGGGTCGGGTGGTGGTGCTCGGCCTGGTGCTGCTGTTCTACGCGCGCTATTCCGCCCAGTGGCCGACGCTGGTGCCGATGGCCATCTTCTTCACCACCATCGGCGTGGTCGTGGGTTGGCTGGCGGTCGAGATCTACGTCTTCTCCCGGCTCCGGATCGGCATTTATGACACGGAGTACCAGACCCCTCCAGGCAGCGCAGACCAACCGTGACCGCCCCCGCCTCGGCTGCTAGCGTTACGTCCGCCATGAAGCAAGAGACGAAGTCGTTGCCGAAAGGGCAACCAGCGCAACGGAGCGCGCCGTGGGCCGGCATGGACGGCGGCGTCGACCGCGGTATCCGCGTGCTGTCCTACCTGCTCTCCGGGGTCATCGTCTACGGCCTGCTCGGCTGGCTTGCTGATCATCTGCTGGGCACCATGTTCTTGCTGCCGTTGGGGATCGTCCTCGGCGCGGCGATGGGCATCTACGTGATCATCCGCCGGTACGGTTCGGGGTCGGAGTCCGAGCCGGACTCGTCCACCGCGCGGCGGCGCCGGATGCGCCGCCCGAGTCAGGAGTACGTCATCAGGAGGATCCCGCGGTGAGCGCCTTGCTGCTGCTGCTGACCCCGCTGGAGACCGAGCCACCGGCCGGCGGCGAGGTCGAGTTCGAGCCGCCGAGCGTCGGGGCCTTCGACCTGCCGCCGATCTTCGACGTGCCGGGCCTGGAGTGGTTCAACAAGTTCATGCTCCAGGCGATCGTCGCGGTCGTGCTCATCGTGATCTTCTGGATCGTGATGGCCAACAAGAACAAGATGGTGCCGACCAAGGGCCAGTTCATCGGCGAGACCGCCTACTTCTTCATCCGCAACAGCATCGCGCGGGACAACCTCGGTCACGACTACAAGCGATTCCTGCCGTTCTTGATCGCGTTGTTCTCCTTCGTGCTGGTCAACAACCTCTGGGGCATCTTCCCGTTCACCTTGCTGCCGACGCCTTCCCATGTCGGCTGGGCGTACGGCTTGGCCATCATGGTGTGGGTGCTGTACAACGGCGTCGGTATCGCCAAGCACGGCTTCTTCGGGTACCTGAAGAACACGGTGCTGCCGGCCGGGGTGCCGGTGTTCATGTGGCCGTTGATCATCCCCTTGGAGTTCTTCTCCAACATCATCGTGCGGCCGGTGACCCTCGCCCTCCGACTCTTCGCCAACATGTTCGCCGGCCACCTGCTCGTGCTGGTGTTCGTGCTGGGCGGTGAGTTCCTGGTGTTCCACGGCGGCTCGGTCGTCAATGTGACCGCCGGCATCGTGGCCTGGATCTTCAGCATGGCGATCTTCGCGCTGGAGATCTTCGTCCAATCCCTGCAGGCATTCATCTTCACCGTGTTGACCGCGGTGTACCTCTCCTCGGCGCTGGCCGAGGAGCACTGACCGATCGCCCCTTCGACCAACCCTCGACCGCACGGACCTCAGCAGTAAACCCCGGAAAGGAACACCTTCATGATGACTCCCATGGAGCTCGTCGGATCCCTCGGCATCGTCGGCTACGGCCTCGCCGCCATCGGCCCCGGTATCGGCGTCGGCCTGATCTTCGCCTCCGTCATCCAGGGCACAGCCCGGCAGCCTGAGGCGCGCGGCGCCATGATGGGCACGGCCTGGATCGGCTTCGCCGTCACCGAGGCGCTCGCGATCATCGGCATCGCGCTCGCGTTCGTCTTCGGCTTCACCGGCCAAGCCTGATCGTGGCTCTCGTGACGCTGGCCGTCCCGCTGGCGCTACCCCTGTCGGTCCCGATGGCGACCGAGAACCCGCTGCTGCCGGCCCTGCCGGAGATCATCGCGGCGATCGTGTTCGTCATCTTGCTCACGATCGTGATCGCCAAGATGGTCGTGCCGCGCTTCGAGGCGACCTACGCCGAGCGGACCGCCGCGATCCAGGGCGGGATGGAGAAGGCGGAGAAGGCGCAGGAAGAGGCCGAGGCGGCGCTGCGGCAGTACCAGGAGCAGCTGGCCGAGGCTCGGGGCGAGGCGGCCAAGATCCGGGAGGATGCCAAGACCCAGGGTTCGCAGATCCTCGCGGAGATGCGCGAGCAGGCCCAGGCCGAGGTGGCTCGGATCAAGGCGTCCGCCGAGGCCCAGCTGGAGGCGGAGCGCAACCAGGTGCTGAACCAGCTCCGGAGCGAGGTCGGTGGCTTGGCCACCACGTTGGCCTCGCGCATCGTCGGTGAGTCCCTGGAGGACGACGAGCGGGCCCGGCGCACGGTCGACCGGTTCCTCGCGGACCTGGAGTCCGACGAATCACCGCGGGCGGCTGGCCGGTCATGAGGGAGCCTGGAGACCGGCTGAGCGTCCTGGACCCGGTCCTGGACGCGGCGCTGGAGTCGCGGTCGGGACGCCCCGGTGTGATCGGGTCGATCGTCGACGCGGTCGCCGGCGCACCGACCACGGACCTGGTCGGGTTGTCGGGCGACCTGTTCGGGGTGGTCGACGTCCTCGAGGCCAATCCGAGTCTGCGTCGCGCCCTGACCGATCCGAGCACTCCGGAGGACGGTCGACGCCAGCTGGCCCACGCCGTCCTCGACGGCCGGATCGGTGAGCCCGCCGCCGAGGTCGTGGCCGAGGCGGCGGCGATGCGGTGGGCCGGCGGCCGAACCCTCGCGGCGGCGCTGGATCGCCAGGCGGTTCGCACCGAGCTGATCCGGGCCGACCAGGACGGCACGCTGGAGGAGACCGAGGACGAGCTGTTCCGGTTCGCGCGCACCGTGGAATCGAACCCGGAGCTGCGCAACGCGCTGGCCGATCGGGCCGTTGACCGAGCGGGCCGCCAGGAGCTGGTCCGGCAGCTGCTCGAGGGCCGCGCGACGGATGCGAGCGTACGGCTGGCCCAGCGCGCCGTGGTGGCGCGGGAGCGCACCTTCGCCCACACCATCGAGGGCTACATCACCCAGGCGGCCGCCCAGAAGAACCGGGTGGTGGCGACGGTGCGGGTGGCGCAGCCGCTCACCCCGGAGCAGTCGGCACGGCTCAAGGCGGTGTTGACCCGGCAGGTCGGCCGCGAGGTCGCCATCCAGGAGATCGTCGACGACAGTCTGCTCGGCGGCATTCGCGTGGAACTCGGCCACGAGGTGATCGAAGGTACGGTGGCGGCACGGCTGGAAGACGCTCGACGGCTCTTCTCCTGACCCCCAGACAACAGCAGGACAACGACATGAGAGCAGGAAGATCGTGGCGGAACTGACGATTCAACCCGATGAGATCCGGCAGGCCCTGGACCGATTCGTCCGGGACTACCAGCCCGACACCTCCAATCGCGAGGAGATCGGCACCGTCGTGACCTCCGGCGACGGCATCGCCCGCGTCGAGGGGCTCCCGTCGGCGATGGCCAACGAGCTGCTGGAGTTCGAGAACGGCACGCTCGGCATCGCCCTCAACCTCGACATCCGGGAGATCGGTGTCGTCGTGATGGGTGACTCCGAGGGGATCGAGGAGGGTCAGATCGTCAAGCGGACCGGCGACATCTTGTCGGTTCCCGTCGGTGACGGCTACCTCGGCCGCACGGTGGACGCGCTCGGCCGGCCGATCGACGGCCTGGGCGACATCAGCCCGATCGACGAGCGTCGTCCGCTCGAGCTGCAGGCCGCCGGCGTGATGGACCGCCAGGAGGTCCGGCAGCCGCTGCAGACCGGGATCAAGGCCATCGACGCCATGATCCCGATCGGGCGCGGCCAGCGGCAGCTCATCATCGGCGACCGCAAGACCGGGAAGTCCGCCATCGCCGTCGACACGATCATCAACCAGCGGCAGGCCTGGGAGAGCGGCGACCCGGAGCAGCAGGTGCGCTGCATCTACGTGGCCATCGGGCAGAAGGGCTCGACGGTGGCGGCGTTGCGCGGCCAGCTCGACGAGGCGGGGGCGCTGCCCTACACCACGATCGTGCACGCGCCGGCGTCCGACCCGGCCGGCTACAAGTACGTGGCGCCGTACACCGGATCGGCCATCGGCCAGCACTGGATGTACGCCGGCAAGCACGTCTTGATCATCTTCGACGACCTGACCAAGCAGGCCGAGGCCTACCGGGCGATGTCCCTGCTGCTCCGCCGGCCCCCGGGCCGGGAGGCCTACCCCGGCGACGTCTTCTACCTGCACAGCCGGTTGCTGGAGCGCTGCGCCAAGCTGTCCGACGAGCTCGGCGCCGGGTCGATGACGGGTCTGCCCATCATCGAGACCAAGGCCAACGACGTCTCGGCCTACATCCCCACCAACGTCATCTCGATCACCGACGGTCAGATCTTCTTGCAGTCCGACCTGTTCAACGCCAACCAGCGTCCGGCCATCGACGTCGGCGTCTCGGTGTCCCGGGTCGGCGGTGCGGCGCAGATCAAGGCCATGAAGAACGTGTCGGGCTCGCTCAAGCTCAATCTGGCGCAGTACCGCGACATGCAGGCGTTCGCCATGTTCGCCTCGGACCTGGACGCCACCTCGCGTCGCCAGCTGGATCGCGGTGCCCGACTGGTGGAGCTGCTCCGGCAGCCGCAGTACACCCCGTACCCGGTCGAGGAGCAGGTCGTCAGCGTCTGGGCGGGCATCAACGGCCTGCTCGACGAGGTACCGGTCGACGACGTGCTCCGGTTCGAGCAGGAGCTGCTGGAGTACCTGCGGCACAACGGGAACGTGCTGACCAACATCAGGGAGACCAAGAACTTCGACGACGACAGCGCGGAGGCGTTGCGCGAACAGATCGCGGAGTTCAAGAAGGGCTTCCAGACCGGCTCCGGCAAGCTGCTCGCCGGGCGCGAGGAGCACGAGGCGCTCGACTCCGAAGAGGTCTCGCAGGAGCAGATCGTCAAGCAGAAGCGGGGCTAGTCCATGCCGGCCAGTCTGCGGGAGCTCCGACAGCGTCGCACCACGGTGTCGACGACCAAGAAGATCACCCGCGCCATGGAACTCATCGCGGCGTCGCGGATCATCAAGGCCCAACAACGGGCCCAGTCGGCGGCCCCGTTCTCGCGCGAGCTGACCCGGGCCGTCTCGGCCGTGGCCACGTTCTCCAACGTCGACCACCCGCTGACGACCGAGAGCGAGAATCCTCGCCGGGCCGCCATGGTGGTCATCACGTCGGACCGTGGTCTGGCGGGGGCGTACTCCTCCTCGGTCATCAAGGAGGCCCAGTCCCTGCGCGAGCTGCTCAACGGCAACGGGTTGGACGTCCGTCGCTACATGGTCGGCCGCAAGGCGATCGCGTACGCCACCTTCCGCAAGCTGGAGATCACGGCGAAGTGGGAGGGCTTCTCGGACGCGCCCACCTACGCGCACGCCCGCGAGATCGCCGACGCCGTCATCGACGCCTTCTTGACCCCGACCGACGACGGCGGCGTGGACGAGATCCACATCGTCTACACCCGGTTCGTGTCGATGCTGACTCAACGGCCCGAGGTCATCCGGCTGCTGCCGCTGGAGGTCGTCGAGGGCACTGACGCGCCGAGCGACAACGAGCTGCTCCCGCTGTACGAGTTCGAACCCGATGCGGAAGTCGTGCTGGACGAGCTGCTGCCGCTCTACGTGGCGAGCCGGATCCAGTACTGCCTGCTGCAGTCGGCCGCCTCCGAGCTGGCCAGCCGACAACGTGCGATGAAGTCGGCGACCGACAACGCCCAGCAACTGATCGAACGCCTGACCCGGGAAGCGAACCAGGCCCGCCAGGCCGAGATCACCCAGGAGATCAGCGAGATCGTCGGTGGGGCCTCCGCGCTCGCCGAGGCCTCGTCCTCCGCCGAATGACCGATCGACCCAGCAACGACGACGAGAACGAGTGAGGACGCCATGACGGCAACGATCGAAGACGAGACCACTGCCGCTTCCCGAGGTGGAGTGGGTCGGGTGGCGCGGGTGATCGGCCCGGTGGTGGATGTGGAGTTTCCGGTGGATCAGATGCCGGACATCTACAACGCGTTGTTGGTGGACACGACGGTGGGCGGTGTGACGCGGCCGATGACGATGGAGGTGGCGCTGCACATCGGGGAGAACATGGTGCGGGCGATCGCGTTGAAGCCCACCGATGGGATGCAGCGGGGGGCGGAGGTCCAGGACACGGGGGCGCCGATCTCGGTGCCGGTGGGCGACGTGACGAAGGGTCATGTGTGGAACACGACCGGTGACGTGTTGAACGTCGATCCGGACAGCATCGAGATCACCGCGATCGAGGGGGCGCCGAACGGGCGGTGGCCGATTCACCGGTCGGCGCCGAAGTTCGATGCGCTGGAGTCGAAGACGGAGATGTTGGAGACCGGCATCAAGGTGTTGGACCTGCTGACGCCGTACGTGCAGGGCGGCAAGATCGGCTTGTTCGGTGGCGCCGGTGTCGGCAAGACGGTGTTGATCCAGGAGATGATCTACCGGATCGCGCACAACTTCGGCGGCACGTCGGTGTTCGCGGGGGTGGGGGAGCGGACCCGCGAGGGCAACGACTTGATCCACGAGATGGAAGAGGCGGGGGTGCTCGCCGACACCGCGTTGGTGTTCGGGCAGATGGATGAGCCGCCGGGGACGCGGTTGCGGGTGGCGTTGTCGGCGTTGACGATGGCGGAGTACTTCCGGGATGTGCAGGGTCAGGATGTGTTGTTGTTCATCGACAACATCTTCCGGTTCACCCAGGCGGGGTCGGAGGTGTCGACGTTGTTGGGTCGGATGCCGTCGGCGGTGGGGTATCAGCCGAACCTGGCCGATGAGATGGGGCAGTTGCAGGAGCGGATCACCTCGACCCGGGGGCACTCGATCACCTCGATGCAAGCCATCTACGTGCCGGCCGACGACTACACCGACCCGGCCCCGGCGACCACCTTCGCCCACCTGGACGCCACCACCGAACTCTCCCGTGACATCGCGTCGCGCGGCCTGTATCCGGCGGTGGATCCGTTGACGTCGACCTCGCGGATCTTGGATCCGCAGTTCATCGGGCAGGAGCACTACGACACGGCGGTGCGGGTGAAGCAGATCCTCCAGCGGAACAAGGAGCTGCAGGACATCATCGCGATCTTGGGTGTGGATGAGTTGTCTGAGGAGGACAAGATCGCGGTGAACCGGGCCCGCCGGATCCAGCAGTTCTTGTCGCAGAACACCTACATGGCGACCAAGTTCACCAACATCCCGGGGTCGACGGTGCCGTTGAGCGAGACGATCGAGGCGTTCAAGATGATCTGCGACGGAGAGGTCGACCACATCGCCGAGCAGGCGTTCTTCAACGTCGGCGGCATGGAAGACGTCCACCGCCGTTGGGACGAGCTGCAGAAGGAAGGCTGAGTCGTGGCCGAGCCCATGCAGGTCGAGGTCGTCTCGGCCGATCGGGTCGTCTGGTCGGGCAAGGTCGTCAACATCATCGCCAAGACCGTCGACGGCGACATCGGCATCCTGCCGAACCATGCGCCCGTGCTGGCGATCCTGGTTCCGGGCGGGGTCGAGATCTACACCGAGGACAACCAGCGGGAGATCATCGCGGTCGACGGAGGTTTCATCTCGGTCGCCCAGGAACGGGTGTCCATCCTCAGTGAGTACGCACGAAGGGCCGAGGAGATCAGTCTGCGGGATGCCGAGAAGGAACTGGCCGATGCGCAGGCCAAGCTCGACGCCGGGGAGGACGACGACGAGACCCGCATGCACTTCACCCGGGCCAGCGCCCAGGTTCGAGCAGCCGAGAAGTTGGTCTGAGCCGATCAGTCACCGTCCGTCGCGGTCGCGCTGATGGACGCGTGGCTGGTCGCCGTCCTCATCATCGCCGTGGTGGTGCTGGTCTGCCTCGGCTCGCTGCTGGCGCTGGCCGGTCGCCGTAGGCTGCTCGCTCGCGACGGCGGCGCGTTCGAGTGCAGCGTGCGGCTCCGGACCACCACACCGGGCAGTGGTTGGGTGCTCGGCCTGGCGCGCTACGCCGGCGACCGGCTCGAGTGGTTCCGCTTCTTCTCCTACTCGGCTCGGCCGCGGCGTCGATTTCTCCGAGAGCGGGTCCGGGTGGTCAGGACGCGTGAGCCCGACCCCGTCGAGGCGGTCGCGCTGTACGCCGGCCAGCAGATCCTCGTGCTGGAGGTGCGAGACGGTGGGGAAGCCGCCGAGAGCGAGCTCGCCATGAGTGCGGATTCGCTGACCGGGTTGCTGAGCTGGCTGGAAGCGGCACCACCAGGTTCGATCCGTAGCTGACCGTCGGCGGCTGTCGCGGAACCGTCAGCTGCGGAGCTCGATCACCGAACTGATCTGGGCGGCCAGCGAATCCATCACCTGCTGCGCCGGCTGGGGCGAGTAGACCCCCTCGCTGGTGTCGTAGCGGAACTGCCAGGTCATCAGGTTCTCGATCCGCAGCACGTGCACCGCGAACCGGGTCGACGGTGCCGGTGAGTACAGGTAACCGAGTTGATCCCGGACCCCGCTGCCGGCGGCGACGGACGTCCGTTCGACCTCGACCGTCTGCGGCCTCCGGTCGGCCACCCGGACCGGGTGGCCCGCACACGCCTGGAGTGCCGCAGCGACCTGCGCATACGCCCTGCCGGCCGCGGCGGCGTCGGCGAAGCGGAAGGTGAACAACGAGGTGCCCACGCGTTCGGCCATCCAGAAGGTGCCGACGCCGTCGAGAGCATCGGCAGGGAACCGGTCGAAGGCCGTGGTCTCGAACAACGGCGAACACTCCGTCGGGGAGACGCTGCGCCGGTCGGAGTCGGCGTTGCGGTGCAGCACCGACGCGTCGTTGGTGCCGTCGCCGCGGACCATACCGGCGTACACACCCTCGAGCTCGTCCAAGGTCAGCGGCGGCACGGGTCGGGGCCAGAGCTGCCAGACCAGCAGCGAGACCACGACGAGGGCGGCCACGAGCACCGTCAGCCCCACCGCCCGCCGATACCGAGGGCCGCCGTCACCGGGGCCGGCCTCCAACACCTCGGGCTCCGGCTCGGGTGCCGGTGCCACAGGTGCGCCGACGCCCTCCATGCGCCGAGCTTACGGCGTCGATCGCCGATGTGGGCGCGGTGGATCGGGCCGGTGCCAACAGCCATACTGATCGGGTGCCGGAGCCGTTGCGTGGGGTCAATCTCGGGGGCTGGCTCGTGCTGGAGCCGTGGATGACCCCGTCCATGTTCGCCGGCACCGACGCCCGCGACGAGTACACGTTCATGGGTACGCCCGGGGCGGCCGCGAAGCTCCGCCGCCACCACGAGACCTTCATCACCGACGACGACTTCCGCTGGCTCGGTGAACAGGGTCTCGATCTGGTCCGCCTGCCGGTGGGGCACTGGGTGCTCCATCCCGATCCGCCGTACGCCACGGCGGTCGACGTCCTCGATGCGGCGATGGACTCCGCGCACCGCTACGGGCTGAACGTGCTGCTGGACCTGCACGCCGCCTCCGGGTCGCAGAACGGCCGCGACCACAGCGGCAAGGTCGGTCCGCGGCAGTGGTACCTCGAGCGCGAGCACCGCGACCACACCTACCACGCCCTGGAGGAGCTGGCGAAGCGCTACCGGGACCACCCGGCCCTGTGGGGGATCGAGCTGGTCAACGAGCCGACCGACTGGCGGGTCTGGCACCTGTGGCAGTTCCACCGGACGGCGTACCAGCGACTGGCCGACCTGGTCCGGCCCGGAACCCACCTGGTCTTCTCCGACGGTTACCTGCCGTGGCTGTTCCGCGGGACGATCCGGGGCCGAACGGACGTGCCGCTGGTGATGGACACCCACCTGTACCAGTGCTTCTTCCCGTGGGACACCCGGCACAGCTACGAGGAGCAGCTGGTCCGCGCCCGGAGACGCAGCCGCCTCATCCGGTGGTTGAGCCGGGCGCACCCGGTCCTGGTCGGGGAGTGGAGCGCGGCCCTCTACGACACGGCGTACGACGGCCGTGGCGACGACGCGCGTCGGGCTTACGTCGAAGCTCAACTCGAGGGTTATGCCGACGCGTACGGCTGGTGCTTCTGGAGCTACAAGACCGAGCAGCCCGACGAGTGGAACTTCCGGCATCTGGTCGACAGCGGGATCCTCAAGCTCGAGAAGAGGGTCACTCCCTGACCCACGGGCGCCGGCCATTGGCGGAGAAACAGGTGGGCGGGCGGCGGAAGTCCGCTTCGGCGGAGAAACGTTCAGCCACCGGGGTCAGAAGTCCGCTTCGGCGGACAAACGGTGGTCGGGTGGCGTCGGAACTCCGCTTCGGCGGAGAAACGACCGCCCGCGGCGCTCGGCGGTTCCGCGGCTAGACGAACTCGGCGTACGCGGGGAGGTCGAGCACGCCGTTGCCGGAGAGCCCGCAGATGATCGTCTCCTCCTCGGTGGCGGCCCGGGCCCGGGCGATGGTGGCGGCCACCGCATGGGTCGATTCCGGCGCGGGAATGATTCCTTCGGCCCGGGCGAACTCCAGACCGGCCTTGAACGCGTCCGCCTGGTCGACCGCAACGGCACTGATCAACCCGAGCTCCACCGCATGGGACACCATCGGCGCCATCCCGTGATACCGCAGCCCGCCGGCGTGGATAGGCGGCGGCACGAAGTCGTTGCCGAGGGTGTGCATCTTGAGCAGCGGTGTGAGGCCGGCGACGTCGCCGAAGTCGTAGCGGTACTCGCCCTGGGTCAGCGACGGACAGGCCGCCGGTTCGCAGGCCACCACCTGGGTCGCCGTACCGTCGCGCAGGTTGCGGCCGAGGAACGGGAACGAGAGGCCGGCCAGGTTCGAGCCGCCGCCGGCGCAGCCGAACACGATGTCGGCGTGCTCACCCAGCTCGTCCAGCTGAGCCAGAGCCTCCACGCCGATCACACTCTGGTGCAGCAGCACGTGGTTGAGCACGCTGCCGAGTGAGTAGTGCGCCTCGGGATCGGTGGCCGCAGCTTCGACGGCCTCCGAGATCGCCATCCCCAGCGAGCCGGTCGTGTCGGGATCCGCCGCCAGCATCGCCCGTCCGGCCGCGGTCAGGTCGGACGGCGACGGGTGGCAGACGCCGCCGTACACCTCCATCTGCATCCGGCGGTACGGCTTGGCGTCGTAGGATGCGCGCACCTGCCACACCTCACATCGCAACCCGAGCAGCGAACACGCCATCGACAGCGACGCACCCCACTGACCGGCACCGGTCTCGGTGGTCAGCTTGGTGATGCCTTCGGCCACGTTGTAGTACGCCTGGGCGACGGCGGTGTTCGGCTTGTGCGAGCCGGCGGGGCTGACGCCCTCGTACTTGTAGTAGATCTTCGCCGGGGTCGCCAGCGCCCGCTCGAGCCGGCGGGCGCGGATCAACGGCGACGGCCGCCACAGCTGGTAGATCTCGCGGACCGGCTCCGGGATCTCGATCCAGCGCTCGGTGCTGACCTCCTGCATGATCAACGCCATCGGGAACAGCGGCGCCAGGTCCTCGGGTCCGAGCGGTTCCCGGGTGCCGGGGTGCAGCGCCGGGGGAGTCGGCTCGGGCAGGTCCGCGGCCAAGTTGTACCAGTGGGTCGGGACCTCGGAGGGGACGACGACCGGGTGCTCGCTCATGTCAGGACTCCTTCGTCGCGAATGCGGCATCGAACGCGGCCGTCGGCGGCGTGATGGCGTTCAGTTTGCGGATGAATTCCAGCGCCTCGGGCGCTCCGTCGAGCCGGTCCATGCCGGCGTCCTCCCACTCGACCGAGATGGGTCGGTCGTAGCCGATGTGGTTGAGCATCCGGAAGATGTCCTCCCAGCGGGTGTCCCCGCGGCCGGTCGAGATGAAGTCCCAGCCGCGCCGCGGATCGGCCCACGGCAGGTGCGAGGACAGGATGCCGTTGCGTCCGTTGCCCATCCGCAGCTTCGTGTCCTTGCAGTCCACGTGGTAGATCCGGTCGGCGAACTCCAGCAGGAAGCCCACGTAGTCCAGCCCCTGCCAGACCATGTGCGAAGGGTCGAAGTTGAGCCCGAAACCGGGTCGGTGCCCGATCGCTTCCAGCGTCGCCACCGTGCTCCAGTAGTCGTAGGCGATCTCGCTCGGGTGCACCTCGTGCGCGTACCGCACCCCGACCTCGTCGAAGACGTCGATGATCGGGTTCCAGCGTTCGGCGAAGTCGGTGTAGCCGGCCCGGATGACGTCGTCGCCGACCGGCGGGAACATGGCCAGGTAGTGCCAGACCGACGACCCGGTGAAGCCGATCACCGTGTCGACCCCGAACGCCGCCGCGGCCCGAGCGGTCGTCTTCATCTCCTCGGCGGCCCGCCGCCGCACCCCCTCGGGATCGCCGTCGCCCCACACCCGAGGTTTCACCACGCCCCGATGCCGGTCGTCGATGATCACGTCGCACACCGCCTGGCTGTCCAGGTGGGTGGAGATCGCCCAGCAACCGAGGTCGTGGCGGGCCAGGATGTCGCGTCGGTCCTGGACGTACGCCTCGTCCTCGGCCGCACGCAGGACGTCGAAATGATCACCCCAGCAGGCGATCTCGACACCGTCGTAGCCCCACTCGGCCGCCAGCCGGCACACCTCCTCGAACGGGAGATCGGCCCACTGCCCGGTGAACAGCGTCACGGGTCGGCCCTGGACGGACGTCTTGCTGCCCGTGGCCTCCCGCGCCGGCTGGGCGGTCGGCTGGTCGTCGTCGGTCACGCCGGTCCTCCTGGTGCTCGAAGTGCGATGTCGCGGTGGCGCCGCGGTCGGAGTCCGCTCAATCCGCGGGCTGATCGCGTCGCCCGGTCGCCGTCTCGGGTCGGACCCGGTCGCCGCCGGGTTGCCAGAGGACGTCGCCGGTCGGGCGGTTGACCACTCGGGTGAGGATGAACAACAGGTCGGAGAGCCGGTTGAGGTACTGCAACGCCAGCGGGTTGATCCCGCCGGCCCGACCGTCCCCGGCCGCCTCGGTGCCGTAGTCCTGCACCGCCTGCCACCCGACCCGTTCGGCCCGTCGCACCACGGTCCGGGCGACGTGCAGCTGAGCCGCCGCCAGAGCGCCGCCCGGCAGGATGAACGACCGCAGGTCCGGCAGCGGGTCGCCGTACCGGTCGCACGCCGCCTCGAGCCGGGCCACGTACTCCTCGGTCACCCGCAGGGGCTCGTGCGGCGGATCGGTGACGACCGGCGTGGCCAGGTCGGCCCCGAGGTCGAACAGCTCGTTCTGGATCCCCCGCAACAGCTCGGCGAGATCGGCGGACAACTCACCGGTGGCCAGGGCGACGCCGATCAGGGAGTTGGCCTCGTCCACGTCCCCGTACGCCGCGACCCTCGGATCGGTCTTGGACGTCTCCGACATGTCGGCCAGCCGGGTCCGCCCGCCGTCGCCGGTCTTGGTGTAGATGCGGGTGAGGTGGACCACGTCCCACACGGTATCGAGCCGGAGCCGACCGGCGCGTCGGGGTCGGGGTCGGCCGGGGCGGGATGGCAGGGTTGGTTCGTGACTGCCCCATCCCCCTGGACGAGGTATCGGCCGCGGTCCGTGATCGCGCCGGTGCTGATCCTCACGGTCGTACTCGTCCTCGCCGTGGCCTGCGGACGGGTGCCGGAGGGGTTCTCGACCAGTCCATCGCCCGCCGACTCGTTGGGGCCGCTCGACCCGATCTCACCCAGCTCCTCGGCCAGCTCCTCGACCGGTGCATCCCCCTCACCGTCGACCATCGACCCGGCCCCCGAGGACTCCGAGGCGCCGGGCAGCACCGACTGCGAGTACGTGCCCACCGGCACCTCGGCCCGGCCGGTCAACCCGCCGCCGACCACGAACGTCCCCAACAGCGGCGAGGTCACCGCGACGATCCAGCTGAACGGCGGAACCGTGAAGGTGGTGCTGGACCGCAACGCCGCCCCGTGCACGGTGAACTCGTTCATCTCGCTGGCCCAGCAGAAGTTCTACGACAAGACCAGATGCCACCGGCTGGTCGACTCCGGCATCTTCATCCTGCAGTGCGGCGACCCCACCGGCTCCGGTACCGGAGGTCCGGGCTACACGTACGCCGACGAGCTCGACGGCACCGAGACCTACCCGGGCGGGGTGGTGGCGATGGCGAACGGCGGCGCGAACACCAACGGTTCCCAGTTCTTCTTCGTCTACGACGACTCGGATCTGGGGCCTGAGTACACCGTCTTCGGCAAGATGGACGACGCGTCCCGCCGGGTGATCGGCACCATGGCCTACGAGGGCCAGGACGGCAAGAACCCTGCCGGCGGCGGTCGGCCGAACAACCCGTCGGAGATCACCTCCGTCGTCGTCGCGGCCGGCTGAGGCGCCACTCCCGACGCGGCGGGGTGCGGCCGCCGGCCCGGCGACTCAGGACCCGGCCGACGGCGGATCCGCCTGATCGAGGGGGAGCCAGCTGACGACGTCCGCGATCTGGCGGTCCCACAGCCCCCACTCGTGCACACCCGGCTGGAAGTCGGTCGTCACGTCGACACCCTTCGCCCGTGCCGCCGCGGCGAACCGCTCGATCCCCGGCAGCAGCAGGTCCTCCTCGGTGCCGCAGCCGAGGTAGAGGGGCGGGACGGCACCGGCCGGTGCCGCCTCGAGCAGGGCGAAGAGGTCGTTCTCCGGTGCGATCCGACCGTCGAACACCCGCTCGACCAGGGCGGTGCGCTGCAACCGCCCGCCGAGCGCCGCGACATCGGCGACCCCGGAGAGCGAGGCGGCCGCCGCGTACCGATCGGGGTGGGTGAGCGCGTGCTTCAACGCCCCGTAGCCGCCCATCGACAACCCGGCCACGAACGTGTCCGCCGGGTCGGTGGAGATCCGGAAGAACTCGGCGACGATCCGGGGCAGCTCCTCGGAGACGAAGCTCCAGTACCGGTGCCCGTGGGCCTCATCGGCATAGAAGCTGCGGTGGACGGCCGGCATCACCACGGCCAACCCGGCGGCGGACGCATAGCGTTCGATGCTGGTGTAACGCAGCCAGGCGGTGTGGTCGTCGGAGAGGCCGTGCAGCAGGTAGAGCACCGGGAAGTCGGTGCGGCGGGCGCCGGGCCGGACCCCGATCTGACTCTCGGTCGCCTGCGGCAGCACCACGGTCATCGAGGTGCCGACCTCGAGCACGTCGGAGAAGAAGTCACAGCTGATCAAGGCCATGACCCGACCCTAGTGCGGCGAGCTCAGGGCCGTCCGGGCACCGTCGGGGGTCCGACGAGCGCCCGGCCGCCGGCCAGCAGCAGGGCGAGGAGCACCGGGAACTCCAGGTACGCGTGGTAGCTGGCCAGCGCCCCGTAGAGCGCCCGGCCCTGGAAGTAGTCGGTGCAGAACAGCACGGCCAGCAAGCCGCCGGCAGCCAGTCCCAGCAGCCAGGCCCGGCCGCCGCGGAGCCAGGGCACCCGCGCGTCGAAGGCGGCGATCGCGTCCGGCGCGAACCGGGGCAAGAACGCCACCCAGACGACGTAGTGCATGGTCTGCATGAATGCGAACATCACCAGGAACCGCAGCCCGAGCTGCGCCACCACGTCGGGCGGCGCGGTGGCGGCCACCATCCGGCTGCCGTCCCCGACGAACTGGGCCGCCACGCCGGGATCGGCGTCGATCCAGCTGTCGAACACGCCGGCCAGGATCAGCAGCGGCACCACCACGATCCACAGCACCTGCACACTGCGGAACAACCACCGGTCCCCGAGGGCCGGCAACCGGATCGCCCACTCCCACAAGAAGATCAGCGGTACGAGGTTGTGCAGATGGGTCAAGATCACGAAGTAGTAGCCGGGCATCGCGATCGCGACAGTCGCGGCCACCGCCAACAAGCCCCAGGCCAGCGCCAACCAGCCACCACGCAAGCCGATCCAGCAGCCGACACCGAGGATCACGAACCCGAGCACGATCTCGCTGGTCCGCGCCGGTCCCGGCCACATCAGGGCCGCCAGCCGACAGACCACGATGCCTGTGATCAGGGTCAGCAGCAGCGCCAGGAACCGTCCGGTCAACACGCTCCCGAACCGCCCGGCCACGTACCGGATCTCCAGCACGTTGTGCAGCACGCCGAACACGATCAGTCCGATGACCGTGGTCGCCAGTGGCGCCCGGGTCGCGAGGGCCATGGCGGCCGCGGCCGCCGCCACCAGGACCAGGATCATCCAGCCCGTGCCGGGCAGTCCGCTGGCGGTCCCGCCGGGCAGACTGGTCGCCGTCGCGGAGGGGGAGGGAGCCGGCGTGGAGATCGTCGCAGCCGTGCTGCGGTTCGGTGGCGGGTTCGTCCCCGCGTTCGTCCTCACCTGGCTCATCGAGTCGATTGTCTACCTGTGGGCGTTCCAGCTGCGGGGATGGCTCGCCGTCCGTACGGTTTCCGACGGCCCGCCCGCACCGCTGACGCCGGGGGCCGCACTGGGACTGGTGCTGCTGGTCAACCTGGCCACCCATCCGCTGCTGTGGCTGTTCACCGCGACGGTGCCCGGTGCCGGACCCTTGCTGCTGGCAGAGGCGGTTGCCGTGGCGATCGAGGGGACCCTGGTGGCGCTGGCGGTCCGGCGGCGCGTCCCCGGGGGTCAGCGGCCGTGGATCTGGGCGTATCTCGCCGCGCTGCTGGCCAACGCGGTCTCGCTGCTCTTCGGTCTCGTGCTGTTCGGACCGGCGCTCAGGGCTCTCGGCGTCGCCGGTTCCTCGGCTTGCTGCTGATGAAGACCATCACCGCGATCAGCAGTCCCATCGCCACCAGCGCGCCGACGATCGCGGCGGCGAAGCCGTTGCCCCGGCTCGGATAGACCTCCAGCGCAACCGACCAGACCCCGCTCAGCACCAGAACCGACGTCGACAGCGCGGTCACGACCGTCCCCGGCGCCGACGGATCCACAGCAGTACCCCGACCATCGCGATCAGGGCCACCAAGATGATCAGCAACAGGGGCAGGAAGCTGAACTGCGACGCGCTGTCGGGGTCGGCGGGGATGTCGAGCGGGATCAGGTCGAGTGGGATCAGGTCGAGCGGGATGAGGGTGGCGACCGGGTCGAGTGCGGTCAAGGGCTTTCCTCTCGAGCGGGTTGGGCGAGTGAGCCGTGTGAAGTGTTCGGGCCACGAGCCGGGGAAGGATGCAGGAACCGGCGTACGGCCTGGACGAAAACCTCTGGTTGGTCGGCATGTACCCAGTGGCCGCTGTTCTTCACGGTCACGAGCTGCACCCGGGGGAACAGCCGCCGCATCGCCGGTGCGTACTCCGGTCGGATGTAGTCGCTCTCCGCGCCGGCCAGCCAGAGCACCGGACCGGGGAACGGTTCGGCGTCGAGCTCCGGCCAGTCGGCCACGTCGTCGAGCCGATCACCCAGCAGCGCCAGATTCATCTGCCATCGCCACCCCGGTCCCGCGGCGGGATCCCGGCGCAGGTTCTGCAGCAGGAATCCACGGACGACCGGATCCGGGACCGCCTCGGCGAGTCCGGCGTCGGCGGCGGCACGGCCGGGCAGCGCCTCGAGGTCCAAGGCCCGCATCCCGGCCACGTACCGCGGGAAGTTGCTCAGCCCGGCGGCCGGCACCGGGGAGACGTCGACCACGACCAGCCGCGAGACCAGGGACGGATGACGTAGGGCCAGGGCCATGGCGACCTTGCCGCCCATGGAGTGCCCGACGACGTGCACCGGCTCGTCGGCGAGCAGCTCGGCCAGCTGGTCGGCCATCGCCGGGTAGGAGAAGTCGTCGGTCCAGGCCGAACGGCCGTGATCGGGCAGATCCACCATCAGCACCCGGAAGTCGCTGCTCAGCGCCTTGGCGGCCGTGAGCCAGTTCTTCCCCTGCCCGAACAACCCGTGCAGCAACACGACCCGGGGACCGGAGTCGCCGATCTCGGTGGTGAACAGCTCCGGGGAGGCCGCCGGCCGACCCGACGGCATCCGCATGGCCGAGACGTTCACGGCCGTCGCCGCCAGCAGCTCGTGTGCCAGTGCCGCCGCTCCTCCAGCCCGCTGTCGGCGTGCAACGGCGGTTCGGCCGGCCAGCTGACCACGTGCGGCGTGCCAACGGCGATCACCTGAGCGCAACCCGGGCACCGGTACGGCTTGCCGGTGGCGGCCCCCGCCACGCTCCGGACGATCCACCGGCCGTCACTCTTCACGTCGGCGCTCGCGTGGCCCGAGCCCAGCGGCCGCGCCGGCCGCAGGTGCTTGCTGGGACGCCGAGCCATGCCTCCGAGTCTCTCAGACCCCTCGAACGCCTGAGACGCACGAGCAGCCGAGTGAGGGACAGGCTGCGAGTGTCGGGTGTCTCAGCCGCGGCCGGCTTCTGCACGACGAGGAGTCGACGCCTCAGCGAGGAGACGCGGCTGAGGGCAGTGATCTGGCGTCGACGACCGAGGAGGAAGAAGGCGGTCCGGAGCGGCTGAGACGCACGAGCAGCCGAATGAAGAGAGACAGGCTGCGAGTGTCGGGTGTCTCAGCCGCGGCCGACTTCTGCACGACGCTTGCGTGGAGAGGAAGGCGGTCCGGAACGCCTGAAGCGCACGAGCAGCCGAGTGAGGAGACAGGCTGCGAGTGTCGGGTGTCTCAGGCGCGGCCGGCTTCTGCACGACGATTGCGTCGACGCCCTCTTCTGCTGACTCGGATCGTTGAGCAAACCGGGGCGTCGACGCTGAGGAGGAAGAAGCCGGTCTCGAGCGCCTGAGACGCACGAGCAGCCTCCAAAGGTAGGGTGACCCGGTGCGGTTGGTGATTGCGCGCTGCCAGGTCGACTACGCCGGGCGGCTGACGGCCCACCTCCCGATGGCCACCCGACTCATCCTGGTCAAGGCGGACGGCTCGGTGTCGGTGCACGCCGACGACCGGGCGTACAAGCCGCTCAACTGGATGAGCCCGCCCTGCACGATGACGGAGCTGCCGCCGCCGCACGATGCGCTGTCGGGCGAGCCGCTGGTGGGCCGCTGGGAGGTGCGGGGTCGGGACGGCGACACGCTCCAGATCAGTCTGGCCGAGGTGTTGCACGACACCGAGCACGAGCTGGGTACCGATCCGGGGTTGCAGAAGGACGGTGTCGAGGCGCATCTGCAGGCGCTGCTCGCCGAGCACCCCGAGACCCTCGGTCCGGGCTGGTCGCTGGTGCAGCGGGAGTACCCGACGGCGATCGGCCCGGTGGATCTGCTCTGCCGGGACGACGCCGGTCGGTACGTGATCGTGGAGGTGAAGCGGCGCGGCGAGATCGACGGCGTCGAACAGCTGAGTCGGTACCTCGACCTGCTGCGGCGCGACTCGTTGCTCGGACCGGTGCAGGGGGTCTTCGCCGCGCAGCTGATCAAGCCGCAGGCCAAGGTCTTGGCCACGGACCGCGGGATCAGCTGCGTGACGGTGGACTACGACGCACTGCGCGGCATGGACGACGCCACCGAGCGGCTGTTCTGATCGATTGCCGGCCGCGATCGGGTCGACGGGCTAGACCGCGACCTGCTGCTCGACCGGTGCCGTGCCGTCGGCCGTGCTGCTCGCGGTCTTGGCGGCGAGCGCGCTGAGGGTCACGATCTGCCGGACGATCTGCTCCTTGCGGATGTCCACCAGGGTCTGTTCCTTGCGCACCTGCCGCCGCTGCCAGGCGAACTCCTGTCTCGCCCGCTCGGCGATCGTCGCAGCCTGGCGACGAGCATCGTCGAGGGCGCGATTCGCCTCGAGCTGGGCGGCGGTCAACAGCTCCGTGCACGCTGCCCGCGTCACGTCGAGCAGCTCGGCGGAGGTGACGTCGTCGTGACGGGACAGCTCCGTGATGGCGGCGGCCCGTTCGTCGGCGCTCCGCAGCACCTCCTCGGCGCCCTGGTCGAGGGCGACGCGCGCACCCTCGGCCGCGGCGAGCGCACTGCGGAGCCGGGTCACCTCGTCGGACAGCGCGGCCAGCTGCTGCTCGGTCTCGGCGAGATGTTCATCGACGGCGAGCCGGTCGTACCCACGCAGGGCGAGACCGAAGGAGTGCGTAGCGGGGGAGTGGGTCGGTCGAGCGTGTGCCACAGGGGATCCTGTCGGCTCGGGGGGAAGTACGGATGGAAACGGTGTACGGCCCCCGCCCGGGCGCCTGCCCGGGCGGGTGGGTCGGCGGTTAGTCCTCGCCCTTGAGGTGCGCGGTGCCGGACGGTACTGCGCCGGCCGGGATGACGATAGTGGCGTCGCCGTCGAGCTCAGGAGCCGACTCGCGTTGCGGACGCTCGGTCGGGTGATCGTCCTCGGCGCTGGGGTCGGAGTCGCTGCGGTGGGAGTCGCTGGTGCTGGAGACACCGGATTCGTCGGAGTCGTCGGCGGCCTCCTTGGCGTGGCCGTTGGTCCGCTCCCGCTTCTCGTCGGTGGCCGGCGGTAGCGCCGGGCCGGAGCCTGCGGGCTGCAGCACCGTCCGATCGCCGTCCTCGGCTCCGAACTCGGTCAGGTCGTCGATCTCCGGGAAGGACAACGCGGTCTGCTGGGCGAGCGCGGACAGGCTGGCCAGCTGGTTGAGCACGGCCTGCTTGCGCTGCCCGAGCAGGTCGGTCTCCCGCTTCAGCTCCTGCTTGCGCCAGGCGAACTCCGACTGGGTGCGTTCGGTGATCGCGGCGGCCTGGGCCTTCGCCGCCTCGACCCGCTCGTCGGCTTCCTTGATCGCGGCGAGCTTGAGCTTCTCGGCCTCGTTCTGGGCCTCGGTGCGGATGGTCTCCGCCTGGGCGATGTCGGCCTCCAGCCGGGCCGAGGACTCCTGGTTGTGCTTGGTCGCTTCGGCCAGCAACGCCGACGTCCGCTCTGCGGCGTCCTCCTGCACCTTGCGCAGCTCCGCCACCGCCTGCTCACGCTCGACGGCGACTTGCTGCCGGAGATCGGCGACCTCGCGCTCCGCGACGCGTTTCTGCTCCTCGACGTCGAGATAGGCCTGCTCCCGGGCCGTCTGGGCCGCGTGCTCCGCCTCCTTCTGCAGCGACTCGGCCTGCCGGCGGGCGGCGGCGATCACCGCATCGGCCTCGGCCTGGGTGCGTTCGACCTGGGCCCGCAGCTCCTCCTCCATCCGGGTCCGGATCTGCTCGATCTCGGCGAGCCCGCCCGACTTCAGGTCGTCGCCCTCCCGGGTCGCGCTCAACCGGGCGGCGTCGGCTTCCCGTCGTGCCTCCTCCCGGACCCGTTCGGCGTCGACCCCGGCCTTGTCCAAGGTCTCCCGGGCCTGCTCCTCGGCCAGCCGGAGGATGTCGGAGGCGCGGCCCCCGAGATTGGTGTAGTCCACCTCGGCGGCGGCCTGCCGAGCCTCCTCGAGCTGCGCGTTGATGCTGCCGACCTGCTGCTCGAGCTCGCTGACCCGGCGGCGGGTGCCCACCAGCGTGCCCTCGAGGCCGCGGACGTAGTCGTCCACCGCGTTCCGGTCGTACCCCCGCAAGGCCGACGGGAAGTTGCCGACGGCACTCGCGGTGTCGTCGAACAGCCCGAGGCCGGTGTTATCGGTTGAGGTCATGCTCACTCCCTGTCGTACGTGCTCGATGCTGCTGGTGGTCGGGCCGGCGAGCCCCCCGGATCGCCGGCGCGGGATGGCGGATCCAGCGCTGATCCGCCGCTGGAGAGAGGACGATCGGCGGCGGCGGACTCGACCAGCTCAATCAGCACACCGCCTGCGTCCTTGGGATGGACAAAGTTGATCCGGGAGCCTCGCGTCCCGGGTTTGGCTGCATCATAAAGCAGCCGAAGCCCCTTTTTTCGTAGGACTCTCGCGGCGTCCTCGACATTTCGCACCCGGTACGCCAGATGCTGGATGCCGGGTCCGGATCGGTCGAGGAAGCGGCCGATCGGGCTGTCGGGACCGAGCGGTGCGAGCAGCTGGATCTGCGTGCGCCCGGGCTCGCCCGTGGAACCGGTCCCAGCGGCGCCGAGCATCACCTCCGCGACCCCCATGTCGTCGTTCAGCTCGCGGTGCAGCTCGGTCATACCGAGGGTCTCGACGTGAAAGGCCACGGCCTGCTCGAGGTCGGCGACCGCGATCCCGACGTGGTCGACGCCGACGACGGCGGGGTCAGCATCGGGCTCGACGACCATGGGTTCAACAGTGCCAGACTGGCTGCGATGCCGGTCGACGCCGAGCGGGGCGGATTGCACGAGTTCGCTGAGTACCGCCCGGCTCCGACCGGTCACGAGCATCGGGAGCGAGAGGACGGACTGTCATGGGTGCACTGATCGTCGGCGGTGCGCGGACGCCGATCGGACGGTTGCTCGGCGGGCTTCGGGAGCTGTCGGCCGCCGAGCTGGGCGGTCACGCCATCGCGGCGGCCCTCGACCGGGCCGGGGTCAGCGGCGATCAGGTCGACTACGTGATCCTCGGGCAGGTGCTGCAGGCCGGCAACGGCCAGATCCCGGCCCGCCAGGCCGCGGTGAAGGGCGGTATTCCGATGTCGGTCCCCGCGCTGACCGTGAACAAGGTGTGCCTGTCCGGCCTGAACGCGATCGCGCTGGCCGACCAGCTGATCAGGGCCGGGGAGTGCGAGCTGGTGGTCGCGGGCGGGATGGAGTCGATGACCCGCGCTCCGCACCTGCTGCCGGGGTCGCGGGCCGGTATCAAGTACGGCAACGCCGAGCTGCTCGACTCGATGGCCTACGACGGCCTCTGGGACGTGTTCACCGACCAGGCCATGGGGGCCTTGACCGAAGGCTGCAACAGCGGCGAGCAGGCGGTCAGCCGGGAGGACCAGGACGCGTTCGCGGCCAGGTCGCACCAGCGCGCCCAGGCGGCCGCCGCGAGCGGCGTGTTCGCCGACGAGATCGTGCCGATCCGGATCCCGCAGCGGCGCGGGGACGACCTGCTGATCGAGGCCGACGAAGGGATCCGGCCCGACACCGACGCGGCCGGCTTGGGCCGGCTGCGACCTGCGTTCGCCGCGGACGGGACCATCACCGCCGGCTCGTCCAGCCAGATCTCCGACGGCGCGGCGGCGGTGGTGGTGGCCAGCCCGGCTGCCGTCGAACGGTACGGCCTGACTCCCATCGCGGAGATCGGCGCCCACGCCCAGGTGGCCGGCCCGGACTCGTCCCTGCAGCTGCAGCCGGCGGCGGCGATCGAGCTCGCGGTCAAGAAGCAGGGCATCAGTGTCGCCGACCTCGAGCTGATCGAGATCAACGAGGCCTTCGCCGCGGTCGGCGTCGCCAGTGCCCGGGCGCTGGGACTCAGTCCCGCAGAGATCGACGAGCGGGTCAACATCCACGGCGGGGCGATCGCCCTCGGTCACCCGATCGGGGCGTCGGGGGCGCGACTCGTGCTCCATCTCGCCCTCGAGCTGCAGCGCCGGGGTCACGGCGTCGGCGTCGCGGCGTTGTGCGGCGGTGGCGGGCAGGGCGACGCACTGCTGCTCTCCGCCGCGACCGGGTGACCGTCCGCGACCCGGGCCGGCCCGCCAACGACCCCGGGATCGAGGCGCTGCTGGACGCCGCGCGCCGGGGGCGTCCCCGCGCGCTGGGCCGGTTGATCAGTCTGGTGGAGAACCAGTCCGGGCTGCTGCGTCCGGTGCTGCGAGCGCTGCTGCCGTACCGCGGCCGGGCTCGGGTCGTCGGCGTCACCGGCTCCCCGGGGGTCGGCAAGTCGACGACGGTCACCGGGCTGGTCGCGGTGCTGCGGGCCCGTGGCGAGCGGGTCGCCGTGCTGGCCGTCGACCCGAGCTCGCCGTTCACCGGCGGTGCGCTGCTCGGCGACCGGATCCGGATGCAGAACCACGCCACCGACCAGGGGGTCTTCATCCGGTCGATGGCGAGTCGTGGCCATCTCGGCGGCCTGGCCGTCGCGGCACCGCAGGCGCTCCGGGTGCTGGACGCCGGCGGCTTCGACACCGTGATCATCGAGACGGTCGGGGTCGGGCAGTCCGAGGTCGAGGTCGCCCGGCAGGCCGACGTGACCGTGGTGCTGCTGGCGCCGGGGATGGGAGACGGCATCCAGGCCGCCAAGGCCGGCATCCTGGAGATCGGAGACGTCTACGCGGTCAACAAGGCCGATCGCGACGGTGCCCAGTCGGTCGTCCGGGAGCTGCGCACCATGCTCGCCCTGACCCCGCGCCCCGAGGGTCGCAAGCCACCGGCGATCCTCTCCATGATCGCTGCCGAGGGGCAGGGTCTGGCGGAGCTGGCCGGTGCGGTCGATGAGTTCGTCGGCCGGGCCCAGGAGTCGGGCGACTGGCAACGCCGCCGGCTGGACCGCGCTCGGGTCGAGGTGACCGAGCTGGCTCTTGCACGATTGCGGGCGGAGCTGACGGTCTCCGACCGGGGAGAGCTCGACGAGCTGGCCCGGGCGGTCTGCGACGCCGAGATGGACCCGTTCGAGGCCGCCGATCGGCTGTTGGCCGTGCCGGAGCGGCGTGCCTCGGCCGCGGCGGCCGAGTGGTGAGGTAGAACCAGTTCCGTGACCGCCGGTGCGCTGGACTGGCTCGATCCGCGGGTCGAGCAGTTCGTGCTGTCCGGCGACGGGGAGATCATCCGCGACGAGGTGCGTCGGCACTGGATGGCCAGTGCGTTCCCGGCCGTGCGGATCGGGATCGGGGTGCTGGCCTTCGCGACCGCCTGGCTGGTGGGCGGGCTCTGGTTGCTGCTGCTGGTCGCCGTGTCCTTCGGACTGGTCAGCCAGGCGCTGTGGCGGATGATCACTCACTACCGAGTCCGGTTCGTGGTCACGGACCGCCGCGTGTTCACGGTGCACGGCAACGTCAACCAGGTGCGGGCCGGCCTGCCCATGACCGGAATCTCGACGGTCGAGGTGGAGCAGCCCTGGCTCGGTCGGGTGTTCGGCTACGGACATCTCCGGCTGGCCGCGGCCGCCTTCGATCAGGGACAGACCGAGGTGCGCTGGGTGCCGGATCCGGTGGCCCGAGCGGCGTCGATCCGCGCCGCGATGGCCGACCAGCTGGCCGGGATCTCGTGACCCGCGGGGAAGCGGTCGGATGACCGAACGGCACCGACTGCCGTTCGACCCCATCGAGCAGGCGGCGCGCCAGTGGTCGGACCGCTGGGAGGAGACCGCCCGGATGCGGGCCGTCACCTCGCTGATGCGGGTGCACCAGCTGGTGCTGACCGAGTTGGACGAGCTGCTCCGGCCGCTGGGGCTGACGTTCGCCCGCTACGAGGTGCTCGTCCTGCTGTCGTTCTCCCGGCACGGCTCGCTGCCGCTGGGCAAGATCGGTGAGCGGCTGCAGGTGCACGCCACCTCGGTCACACCGCTGGTGAAGCGGCTGGAGAAGGCCGATCTGATCCGGCGCTCGCCGCATCCCGAGGACGGTCGCGCCGTGCTGGCCGCCATCACCCCCAAGGGTCGCGAGGTGATGCAGCAGGCCACCGACGCGATCGTCGGAGCCCGGTTCGCCCTGCCGGCGATGAGCGAGACCCAGTGCGATGAGTTGTCCGACCTGTTGCGCCCCCTCCGCGCCGCCGCCGGAGATTTCTAGTCAACACATCGCTGCCGTGCCGCTTCTTCGGCCGTCTTCCGGGTGGCTCGGCCTCTGCGTTTCTCCGCTATGGCGGGGTTTCGCGGGTTGGGGTGTGGCGTTTCTCCGCTATGGCGGGGTTTCGCGGGTTGGGGTGTGGCGTTTCTCCGCTATGGCGGAGTTCCGCGGGTTGGGGTGTGGCGTTTCTCCGCTATGGCGGAGTTTCGCGGGTCGGGGTGTGGCGTTTCTCCGCTATGGCGGAGTTCCGCGGGTCGGGGTGTGGCGTTCTGCGCTCCGAGCGGAGTTCCGAGCGGCTCCGAGCGGCTCCGAGCGGCTCCGCACGGCTCCGAGCAGCTCCGAACGGCTCCGGACCGGCCGAACGTGCTCCGTCCGGGCATCGCGGTGACTCCGGCCGGTGCACAGCCGCGACTTCGCAAAGATAGTAGGACGTCCTAGTATCTGAAGGTGAGCAATTCGGAGGATTCGCAGCGCAGCGGTCCGGGCCGCGAGCGGTGGGCGGCCGCGTACGCGGCGGCGCAGGAAGCCGGGCGGATCCGCGACGCGGACTTCTCGACGCTGTCGGGCACCGAGGTCGACCCGGTGTACGGGCCGGCGGACGAAGCGGCGGACCCTCGGATGGAGCGGATCGGCTGGCCGGGGGAGTACCCGTTCACCCGCGGACTGCATCCCAGCGGCTATCGCGGCCGACCGTGGACGATCCGGCAGTTCGCCGGCTTCGGCAACGCCCGGCAGACCAACCAGCGCTACCAGATGATCCTCGCCGCCGGCGGTGGCGGGCTCAGCGTCGCGTTCGACATGCCGACGCTGATGGGCCGGGACTCCGACGACGCGGAGAGTCTCGGTGAGGTCGGGCACTGCGGGGTCGCGATCGACTCGGCTGCCGACATGGAGGTCCTGTTCGACGGGATCGACCTCGGTGCGGTGACCACGTCGATGACCATCTCGGGACCGGCGGTGCCGATCTTCTGCATGTACCTCGTGGCGGCCGAGCGGCAGGGCGTCGAGCCCGGCGGCCTCAACGGCACGTTGCAGACCGACATCTTCAAGGAGTACACGGCGCAGAAGGAGTGGCTGTTCCCGCCGGACCCGCATCTGCGGTTGATCGGTGACCTGATGGAGTACTGCACGGCGAACGTGCCGGCGTACAAGCCGCTGAGTGTCTCCGGCTACCACATCCGCGAGGCCGGCTCGACGGCGGCGCAGGAGCTCGCGTTCACCCTCGCCGACGGCTTCGGCTACGTGGAGCTCGGGCTCTGCCGAGGGCTGGACATCGATCGCTTCGCGCCCGGGCTGAGCTTCTTCTTCGACGCCCACATCGACTTCTTCGAGGAGATCGCGAAGTTCCGCGCCGCCCGCCGGATCTGGGCCCGGTGGCTGCGGGACCGGTACGGAGCGAAGACCGCCAAGGCCCAGTCGTTGCGCTTCCACACCCAGACCGCGGGGGTGTCGCTGACCGCGCAGCAGCCGTACAACAACGTGGTGCGGACCACTGTCGAGGCGCTGGCGGCGGTGCTCGGCGGCACCAACTCGCTGCACACGAACGCCCTGGACGAGACGCTGGCGCTGCCGACCGAGGAGTCGGCGGAGATCGCGCTGCGCACCCAGCAGGTGCTGGCCGAGGAGACCGGGGTGGCCAATGTCGCCGACCCGCTCGGCGGATCCTGGTACGTCGAGGCGCTGACCGACAAGATCGAGGCCGAGGCGGAGGCGATCTTCACCACGATCATCGAGATGGGCGGCGGTCCGGCGGCCCGGCACGAGATCGGGGCGGTCACCTGCGGCTTGCTCGCCGGCATCGAGGACGGCTGGTTCACCGGTCAGATCGCCGACGCGGCGTTCACGTACCAGACCCTGCTGGAGAAGGGCGACAAGCGGATGGTGGGGGTCAACGTGCACACCACCACTGTCAGCGGCGAGCTCGAGATCCTCCGGGTCGGGCACGAGGTGGAGATCGAGCAGAAGGCAGCCCTGGCCGAACGCCGGGCCGGCCGGGACCAGGCTCGGGTCGAGCGCAGTCTGGCCGAGCTGGTAGCGGCCAGCCGGACCGAGGCCAACCTGGTGCCGCCGATGCTCGAGGCCGCCAGGGCCGAAGCAACGCTGGGCGAGATCTGCGGTGCGCTCCGGGACGTGTGGGGCGGTTACGTGGAGCCGGCCGGCTTCTAGCTCGCCGGCCCGGACGACCGTCTAGCGTGGCTCCATGGCTGACGTCACCGGCGGAGCCGGCGGGAGCGACCCGGACGGCGCGCTGGCGGAGGCGTACGGGGACCTGTCGGCGTTCGCCGTCGGGCTGGACGAACAGCGGTCCTGGGCACCGACGCGATGTGCCGGTTGGACCGCCCGGGATCTCCTCTTCCACCTGCTCACCGACGCGCAACGGCTCCTGGTGGCGCTGCTGACTCCGGCCGACGGGCCGCCGGACGTCGATGCGGTCAGCTACTGGAGCAGCTCCCCCGGGGCGCCCGACCCGGCGTCGACCGGCATCCGGTCGCTGCGTGCGATGGCCAGCCTGTGGTCGTTGCCGCGGCTGGTGGAGACCTTCGCCGAGACGACGGCGGCGGTCGGCGGACTCGCGAGCCGCACCCCACCGAACCTCGTCGTCACCACCCAGGGCCATGCGCTGACCGCCCTCGATCTGGTGCGTACCGGCGTCACGGAGGCCGCGATCCACCATCTCGATCTGCGCAGCGTTCCCGCCCCCGGACAGCTGGCCCTGACTGTCGCCCGGGAGACGGTGGACGGGCTGCTGGGTCGCGCCACGCCGCCCGAGTGGTCGGCCGCGGGCTGGGTGCTCACCGCCACGGGTCGCAACGATCCCACGGCCGAGCAGCGGACGTGGCTGGGCGCCGATCAGGAACGCTTGCCGCTGTTGCGCTGAGGCGTCGCCGAGCCGACCGAGCCGGGCCGCGGGCCTCGCCGTCCGTACCATGACGCCATGACCACGCCGGCCACTGCGAGCGAGCCGGCGCTGGACCGGGTGGTGATCGTCGGTGCGGAGCCGACGGCGGTCCGGCTGGTCGAGGAGCTGGACCGGTCGGGTGAGAAGCTCACCGTGCTCGGCCTGGAGAGCGCCAGTCCGAGCACCCTCGCCGAGTTGACCGCGCTGCCGGTGGAGTTCGTGACGGCGGTCCGGGTGGGAGAGCGCGAGCTGCGGGCGGTCCACGTCGAGCGGGCGAAGGCGGTCGTGATCCTGGGCTCGGACGACGTCGCTGTGGTACGGATCGCGCTCGCGGTCGAGGAGCTCAATCCGCACGCGCGGCTGGTGCTGGAGCTGTCCAATCCCAACCTGGGCGAGAAATTGGCCCCGTTGCTCGGGGACTGCACCGTGCTGTCCACCGCCGAGCTGGCGGCGCCGGCGTTCGTGGCCGCGGCCCTGGCCACCGCCGACACGCTGTCGTTCGAGCTGGCGGGACGGGCGGTCGTCGCCGGTCCACGAGCCCGGGTGGCGGGCGAGGTGCTGGCGGTGCTCGGGGACTCCACCCGCAGCGGCATCGCCGCGGTGCTGCCCGAGTCCGGCGACGTCGTGCTCGGTACCGAGCTGGTGGGCAAGGCGCCCAGCACCGTGCAGCGGTCGGGCCTGCGCGGCACCCTCTCCTACGTCTTCGACCGCCGGATCCGCTTGGTCCTGATCGGGCTGGTCAGCCTGATCGTGTTGAGCACGTTGTACTTCCACGCCGACGGTCAGTCCTGGGTCACCTCGCTCTACCTGGCCCTCAGTGCGTCCACCGCGACCGGGGCCGGCGACTTCGAGTCGCTGTCGAGCTCGTATCAGTTCGGCGCGCTCGCCATCCAGATCTTCGGTCTGGTGCTGTCCTCCGGGATCACGGCCGTGATCGTGGACGCCCTGCTCAGCTCCCGGCTCGCCGCGATCAGCGGTGGCGTCCGGGGGCGGCCCCGGCACCACGTGGTGGTCTGCGGGCTCGGCCGGATCGGCACCTCGGTCGCGACCCAGCTCCGGCAACGCCGGGTCCCGGTGGTCGCCATCGAGCGACAGGAGGACTCGATCGGGGTGCTGCGGGCCCGGCAGCTGAAGATCCCCGTGATCATCGCCGCCGCCAGCGACCAGGCTGCGCAGGAGGCGGCCGGCATCGCGCGGGCCGATGCGGTGCTCGCCGTCACCGACGACGAGGCCGTCAACCTCGAGATCGGGCTGGTCGCGAAGCAGGTCAATCCGGGGGTGCGGGTGGTGACCCGGGTCTTCGATCACGACCTGGCCACCCGGGTGGAGCGGCGGCTGGAGCTGGGTGCGACCAGGAGCGTGGCGATGCTCGCCGCTCCGGCCTTCGCCGCGGCGGCCCTCGCCCGGCGGAGCGAGGTGATCTTCCCGATCGGCCGGCGGGTGGTGTTGTTCACCGAGCTCAGCGTGCCCGCCGACTCGCCGCTGATCGGGCAGTCGCTGCGCCGGCTCGACGAGGCCGGCGCGCTCCAGGTGCTGGCGCACGGTCCGGTCGGGCAGGCGTGGTCCTGGCAACCCGGTGACCCAGCGCTGCAGGTGGACGACCGGGTCGGCGTCGTCGCCACCCGGGCCGGACTCGCCCGGCTGCTGCTGCGGTTGCGTCGGCGCCGCGGCGGCAGCGTCGCAGCCACCGCCGACGCCGCCGAGAAGTAGCTTCCGCCGCAGATCCACCGCGGATGAGCAGCGGGTGCTACTTGTCACCGCCCGCGGCGGCGAGATCAGCCGAGGGCCGCGGAGACCACCTCGCGGGCCGCCGCCTGGACCTCGGCCAGGTGCTCGGGTCCGCGGAACGACTCGGCGTAGATCTTGTAGACGTCCTCGGTGCCCGACGGCCGGGCCGCGAACCAGGCCGACTCCGTGGTCACCTTGAGGCCGCCGATGGCGGCGCCGTTCCCCGGCGCGGTGGTGAGCTTGCCGGTGATCGGTTCGCCGGCCAGCTCGGTGGCCGACACCGCCGAGGGATCCAACTTGGCCAGCCTGGCCTTCTGCTCCCGGGTGGCCGGTGCGTCCACCCGGGCGTACGCGGGGGCGCCGTGCTCCGCGGTCAGCTCCGCGTACAGCTCGCTCGGCGACTTGCCGGTGATGGCCTGGATCTCGCTGGCCAGCAGAGCGAGCAGGATGCCGTCCTTGTCGGTGGTCCAGGTGCTCCCGTCCAGTGCCAGGAACGAGGCGCCGGCGGATTCCTCACCGCCGAACCCGATGTCGCCGCTCCGCAGCCCGGGGACGAACCACTTGAAGCCGACCGGCACCTCGATCAGCCGGCGGCCGAGCCCGGCCGCGACCCGGTCGATCATCGACGAGGACACCAGGGTCTTGCCGATCGCGGCGTCCGGGCGCCAGCCGTCCCGGTGCCCGTAGAGGTACTGGATGGCCACCGCCAGGTAGGCGTTCGGGTTCAGCAGCCCGAAGTCGGGGGTCACGATGCCGTGCCGGTCGGCATCGGCGTCGTTGCCGGTGGAGATGTCGTAGGCGTGCCGGTTGGCGATCAGACTCGCCATCGCGTTCGGCGACGAGCAGTCCATCCGGATCTTGCCGTCGGTGTCCAGGGTCATGAACGCCCAGCGCGGGTCGACCTCCGGGTTGATCACGGTCAGGTCGATGCCGAGGTGCTCGGAGATGTACCCCCAGTACTGCACGCTCGCCCCGCCCAGCGGGTCGGCACCGATGTGCACCCCCGCTTCCCGGATCGCCTTGAGGTCGATCGCGTTGACCAGGTCCTCGCAGTAGTTGCCGAGATAGTCCCACCGCTCCAGCTCGGAGCTGACCTGGTCGAACGGCTTCCGCTCGATCACACCGGGATCGGCCAGCAGCTCGTTGGCGCGGGCCGCGATCCACCCGGTCGCGTCGGTGTCGGCCGGGCCGCCGTGCGGTGGGTTGTACTTGAACCCGCCGTCGCGCGGCGGATTGTGCGACGGGGTGACCACGATGCCGTCGGCCTGGGCGGAGGGCCCGGAGGCGTTGTGGACCACGATGGCCCGCGACACCGCCGGGGTCGGGGTGTAGTCGTCGTCACCCTCGCTGCGGACGTGCACCCCCTTGGCGATCAACACCTCGATCGCGGTCCGCCAGGCCGGCCCCGACAGGGCGTGGGTGTCCTTGCCGAGGTAGAGCGGGCCGGTGATCCCCTGGCCGGCGCGGTACTCGACGATGGCCTGGGTGGTCGCGGCGATGTGCGCGTCGTTGAAGGCGGTGTCGAGGCTGGAGCCCCGGTGACCCGAGGTGCCGAAGACCACCTGCTGATCCGGGTTCTCCGGATCCGGCACGAGGTCGTAGTAGGCGCCGACCACGGCGTCGACGTCGATGAGGTCTTCGGGCTGAGCCGGCTGTCCGGCGCGGGGGTGAGCCATGGGGGTCATTCTGCCCACATGTCAGCCGACCCGGGGAGGCCGTCCGGCCGGGTCCGCCGTGCGCAGCACCCCGGAGACGAGCAGCAGCCGGTTGAGCGGCGGCCGGTGCGAGACGTACCAACAGAACAGCAGCGGCATCGCCACCAGCACCGTGACGAAGCCGACCCGGTCGGCGACCAGGGCAGCCGCGATCAGGTTGATCGCCGCCACCGCCAGATAGCCGGCGAGCCAGATTCGGCCGCTGCACCAGAACACGCCACGACCGTATGCGGGACGGCCCGATGAGAGGCCACGACCTCGGCGCGGCAGGAATGACAGGATGGAGCCATGAGTGCGTCGAGCTTCAACCGACCGGGGGCGGTCGACCTCTCCGGTCTGGCCCAGCGAGCCCAACAGGCGCAGCAGGCGCCGCCGACCTCGGCCGGCCCCCGCCCGGGCGGGACCTCCGGTGGGACAGCCGGGGGCGGTTACGTCATCCAGTTGACCGAGGAGACCTTCGAGGCCGAGGCGATCCGGCGCTCGCTCAAGTACCCGGTGGTGGTGGAGTTCTACTCGCCCCGGGTGGCGACCGGGCAGCAGCTGTCCGACGCACTGATCGAGCTGGCGGCCGAGAATGCCGGTCAGTTCCTGCTCGGCCGGATCAACGTCGACGGCGCCCCCGGCATCGTGCAAGCCCTGCAGCTGCAGGCGGTGCCGACGGTCATCGCCTTGATCGGTGGCCAGTTGGCGCCCCTGTTCCAGGGCGTGCTGCCCAAGGACCAGGTGTCGGCGGCCATCGACCAGCTGCTCAAGGCGGCGCTCGCCAACGGGATCGTCGGGCGGGCGGAACCGGTCGGACCTGCGGCCGACCCGGAGCCGGAGGGTGAGGATGCGGCACCGGATCCCCGGTTCGCGGCCGCCGACGAGGCCCTGGAGCGGGGTGACTTCGCCGCCGCCGAGGCCGAGTTCGACCTCCTGCTGGCGGCGAATCCGAACGACGCCGAGGCCCAGGCCGGCAAAGCCCAGGCCGGGCTGCTCGCCCGGGTCGCCACCCTGGACCCCCGGACGACCTTGACCGATGCTGCCGCGCCCGGCGCGTCGGTCGACGATCACCTGGCCGCCGCCGACATCGAGCTGGCCACCGGTGACGCCGAGGCGGCGTTCGGACGGCTGATCGACCAGGTGAAGGTCCGCTCCGGCGACGAGCGGGACCGGGTCCGGGTGCGGCTGCTTGCCCTCTTCGAGACCCTGGGCAACGCCGACGAACGCGTCCTGAAGGCCCGGCGAGCGCTGATGACGGCGCTCTTCTGACCGTCGCCGCTGCTCCGGCGACCCGGACGGGTCGCCGCTGGCTGTGGGTCTGGCCGGTCGTGCTCGCCGCGACCCTGCTCGCCCAGTGGCCCTGGCTCAATCTGCACGACGACGTCCGGTTCAGCATCGGTCCGCTGCGGGCCGGCTGGGACGCGTACGGGCCGCTGGACACGTTCGTCCACCGGCCGATGGCCAACCGCCTGGTGATGGCCGGGCTCGATGCGATCACGACCGGGCCGGTGCCGCTCCGGGAGAAGCTCGCGCTCGGCTGGGCGCTGGCGGTGGCTGCCGGTGCTGCCGCAGTGCTGCAGCTGGCCCTGGTCCGTCGGACGACGGCGATGGCGGCGACCATCGTCTCGCTGGCGGTGTTCGCGTCCTTGGCGTGGGCGTCGGAGGCGTACGTGCTGCAACCGGAGTGGACCGCCACGGTGCTGGCGGTGCTGGCGCTCGCACTGGCGTTGTCGTCGGCGTCTCGTGCAGCGGCGGGCGCGCCGCGATGGTCGGTCCGGCTGTTGTTCGCCGGGGCGGCCCTCCTGCTCGCGCTGGCCGTGCTGCAGAAGTACACGACCGTCACCGCAGCCGTGCTCGCGCTGATCGTGGTGTTCGCGGTGGATCGGCGGCGCGCTGGGTGGTTGGCGGTGGTCGGCGCGGCGCTCACCATGGTGCTGCTGCTGGTCAGCTTCGCGGTCGGCCGGTACGAGTGGCAGTGGTTCACCGAGACCTCCCGGCTGAATCCGACCTCGGGCCTGCGCTGGGACGCGTTCGGCGAGTGGGCCGTGAACTGGGCCTGGAACAACCCGGTGCTGCTGGCCTGGCCGGCGGCCGCCGCGCTCGCCGCCCGGTTGACCGGCCGACGGTTCTGGGTCTGGGGATCCGTGGCCGGCTTCGGGGCCGTGCTCGCGGTGATCGTGCTGCAGAACCAGTTCTTCGGCTACCACGGCATGCCGCTGCTGCCCGCCGCCGCCGCTGTCGTCGGGTTCGCGGCGACCCGGTGGGCCGAGCGCTCCGGCTCCGTGCTGCTCGGCTTGGTGCCCCTGGTGGGTTGGGTGGCGGTCTCGTGGGTCGTGCTGCGGGAGCCCGTGGCCTGGCGGTTCGACTACCGGTACGCCCTGGCCGGCTGGCTGCTCCTGGTGCTCGTCGTGGTCGCGCTGGCCGTCTGGGGCCAGGCGGCTCGTTCCCCGCGGGGGCCGGATCGGCCGGACGAGACCGGGATGCAGCGGCGGCCGAGCTCGCCCTGGGCCGTGCTCGTGACCGTGGTCCTGCTGGCCGTGCCGGTCACCTTCCCGGGCTGGCCGGCGACCCCGTACGGCTTCTTCGGTCAGGACCGCAGTCGACGGTCGGAGGTGGAGCGGCAGGCCGAGTTGATCGTCGACGGTCAGCAGGTCCGCGATCTGGTCGGCGACGCGTCGGTGGCCTACCTGGCCGACGGCGAGACGGTGTACGTCGTCGGCAACCCGACCGACTGCGCGTACCCCGGAGCTGTGGTGCTCTATCGCAGCACCGTCGCCGGTGTGGCGCAGTTGCAGAGCTTCGCCGACAACCTGGCGTGTCTCTCCGCCCCGGCGGCCCGCTTCCTGGTGCTGCAGACCTGGCGGGTGCCGTTCGACGAACTCGATCCGAGGATCGCCGAGACCGTGACCCGCGAGTACGACTGCGACCGCGGCACCGCCGTCCGCGAGCTCCTCGTCTGTCCGCGCCGCTGAGCCGCACCTTGTTGCTCGTCTCCCTTCAGCTGCTCGGGTTGGTTTCAGGTGCTCGGGTTCGTTCCGGGTCGTCTCGGGCAGCAGCTGCGCCCGAGGGTTGGGGTCAGGAGATCCGGTGGCCGTTCTCGAGGTACGCCGTCTCGCCCGGCGCCAGCCCGGAGGCGACGGTCAACCGGCGGTGCGAGAGGGGGGTGACCAGGGTCGCGGCCTCGGCCAGGGTGACCAGGGCGACCCGGATGATCTCGGTCGGTTGCAGCGTGAAGGAGGCGAGATCGGTCTCCTCGACGATCCCGCCGTCGAAGATCAGCTCGAGCGCGTCCTCCCAGCCGAGGTACGGCGGCATCCAGTCGATGATCGACAACCGGCCGAGCCGGAGGTCGATCCCCAGCTCCTCCCGAACCTCCCGGACAGCACCCAGCCCGGGCGCCTCGCCGGGCTCGACGATCCCGCCGGGCAGCTCCCAGTCCGGCTTGAATCGCGTTTCACACAACAGGATCCGGCCCGCCGGGTCGCGGATCAGCACGTGCGCGATCAGCCGTTTCCGCGGCAGCGCCGTGTTCATCACCGCCGAGAAGCCGTGGCCGCCGCCGACGACGTCGTGATCGAGGCGGCTGAAGAGCACGGTGTCGACCAGCTGCCCGTTCTCGGTCACCCGTACGGCTCGCCGCACACCCTCGACCCGGAACCCCGACCGCAGGGCGGCCCGGCGGCCCAGCCGGTCCGGCTCCGGCAGCTCGATCTCCAGCCGACGCAGTCCCTCGGACAGCAGCTGATCCGCGATCGCCGTCAACGCAGCCTGGACCGCGTCCGGGTCATGCGCCGGATCCCACTCCAGTCGGCCGACCCCGGCTTCGCGCCGAACCCGGATCACGGTCCCACCGATCTCAAGCCACCGATCTCGAGCCGCTGATCTCAAGCCGGCGGTGCCTTCTTCGCCGGTGCCTTCTTCGCCGGTGCCTTCTTCGCCGCTGTCTTCTTTGCCGCTGTCTTCTTCGCGGGTGCCTTCTTGGCGGCCTTGTCCCGCACGTCCTCGACGACGTCCTCGACCTTGTCGATAGCGTCCTCGACGGCGTCTCGGACCGACTCGGCCGCCTTCTGCACCGCGTTCTTGGCTGCGGCCGCCTTCTCGGCAGGGGCCTTCTTCGCGGCCGTCTTCTTGGCGGCCGCCCGCTTGTCATCCCCCTTCTCGGCCGCCGGCGCCTCCTTGCGCCGCAGCCGGCGCCTTCTCGGCCGGCGCTCGGCCGCCGCCTTGCCCGCCGCCTCCTGTCCGCCGACGAGTCCTCGACCGCAGCCCTGGACCGCGGGGAGGCCTGCTTCGCCGCGGCCCGCTGCCCGGCTTCGACCGATTCGCGATCTTCGGTCTCTTCGGTCACCACCGGCTCGTACAGCAACCAGACGGCGCCGAGCGGCGGGATGGTCACGTTGGCGGAGGCGCTGTAACCGTGGGACGGCACGGGATGGGCGACGACCTGGCCGAGGTTGCCGATCTTGCCGGTGCCGTCGTAGAACTCGGCGTCGGTGTTGACGATCTCCTTCCAGATCCCCTCCGTCGGCAGCCCGATCCGGTAGTCGGATCGCGGCTCGGAGGAGAAGTTGGTCAGGCACGCGATCATCTGGCCCTCACCGTCGTAACGGAGGAACGAGAACACGTTCCCGCCGCGGTCGTCGGCGTCGATCCAGGAGAACCCGGCCGGATCGCTGTCCAGCTTGAACATCGCGGGGTGCGAGCGGTACACCTCGTTCAGGTCCTTGACCAGCCGCTGGACCCCGCGGTGACCCCAGTGGGCGCTCTGGTCCCAGTCGATGCTGCGTTGCTCGGAGAACTCCCGGCGCTGCCCGAACTCGGTGCCCATGAACAGCAGCTGCTTGCCCGGGTGGGCCCACATGAACGCGTAGAACGCCCGCAGGGTGCCGAACTTGCGCCACTCGTCCTGCGGCACCCGCTCGTACATCGAGCCCTTGCCGTGCACCACCTCGTCGTGGCTGATCGGCAGGATGAAGTTCTCCGAGTACGCGTACGCCATCGCGAACGTCATCTCGTGGTGGTGGTACTGCCGGTAGATCGGCTCGCGACCCAGGTAGCGCAGCGAGTCGTTCATCCAGCCCATGTTCCACTTGAACCCGAACCCCAGCCCCCCGTTGTCGACGTCGCGGGTCACCCCGGGCCAGGAGGTCGACTCCTCGGCGATCATCATGATCCCGGGCTTGCGCCGGTAGGAGTGGGCGTTGACCGCCTGCAGCAGCTCGACGGCTTCCAGGTTCTCGTTGCCGCCGAACTTGTTCGGGATCCACTGACCCTCGTTGCGGGAGTAGTCGAGGTAGAGCATCGAGGCCACGCGCGTCGACCCGCAGCCCGTCGATGTGGAACTCGTCCAGCCAGAAGAACGCGTTGGCGACCAGGAAGCTCTTCACCTCGTTGCGGCCGAAGTTGAAGATGTAGGAGCCCCAGTCCGGGTGCCAGCCCAGCCGCGGGATCCTCGTGCTCGTACAAGGCGGTGCCGTCGAAGCGCTGCAGCGCCCACGGGTCGGTGGCGAAGTGACCGGGCACCCAGTCCACGATCACCCCGATGCCCGCCTCGTGCAGCTCGTCCACCAGGTGCCGGAACTCGTCGGGCGAGCCGAACCGCGAGATCGGCGCGAAGTAGCCGGTGACGTGGTAACCCCACGACCCCTCGTACGGATGCTCCGCCGACCGGCATCAGCTCCACGTGGGTGTAGCCCTGCCAGCTGACGTACTCCACCAGCTGCTCGGCGAGCTCGAGGTAGGTCAGTCCCCGCCGCCAGGAGCCGAGATGCACCTCGTAGATGCTGACCGGCTCCTGGTACTGCTTCTTCTGCCCGCGGTACCACAGCCACTGCTCGTCGTTCCAGGCGTACTGGCTCCGGTAGACGATCGAGGCGGTGTGCGGTGCGGCCTCGCAGAAGCGGGCGAACGGATCCGCCTTGAGTCGCCAGACCCCGTCGGCGCCGAGCACCTCGAACTTGTACAGCGTTCCGGTACCCACGCCCTCGACGAACACCGCCCAGACCCCCGACCCCGGCACCAGGTGCATGGCGGTCTGGTCGCCGTTCCAGTAGTTGAAGTCACCGACCAGCCGGACGGCCTGGGCGTTGGGCGCCCAGACCGCGAACCGGGTGCCGGACACCTCGCCGCGCTCGTCGTCGGGGATGGTCATCTCGTGCGCGCCCAGCCGCTTGTAGCACTCGGTGTCGTGGCCCTCGTGGAACCCGCTCAGGTCCCAGCCGGTCAAGCCGCCTGTCGGGGTCGAATGCCATCCCTTACTCCTTCGTCGCGATCTGTTGCGTTGCCTCGGCCAGTCCGGCCACCGCGGTCAACGGAATGGACACCCAGTCGGGACGGTTCCGCACCTCGTAGACGACCTCGTAGATCGCCTTGTCCGCCTCGTACGGGGCCAGCAGCGCCGCATCAGCGGCGGACAGCTCGCCACCGGCGTACCCGGCCAGGAACGCCTGCCGGCACTGCTCGGCCCACGGTGCACTGCCCGGGCCCGGCACGGCTCGCGGCGGCGTAGTCGAACGACCGCAGCATGCCCGCGACGTCGCGCCAGACGCGGTCCGGGGTCGCCCGCTCGGCCAGGGTCTTGGCCGGCTCGCCCTCGAAGTCGATGATCTTCCAGCCCCGCGGCGTCCGCAGCGTCTGCCCGAGGTGGAAGTCGCCGTGCACGCGCTGGGCGGGGAGCTCCGCGGCGGACAGCTCGTCGAATCCGCGCCGTCAGTCCGTCGACGTACGGCTGTCAGCGCCGGCGCGATGTCCACGGCGGCCGACAGCCGGGTCTTCATCACGGTGGCCACCGCCGAGCCGGACTGGACGGCGGTGGGGAAGGCCTCGCGCAGCGCGGCGTGGATCTCGGCGAGGGCCACGCCCAGGGCCCGCGCGTCGTCGGCGAAGCGAGCCGTCCTGCTCCAACGTCGACAGGGCCAGTCCCCAGCCGTCCTCGGCGTGGGCCAGCTTCTCCACCGCCATCGCGAGGTCGGTCCGGACCGGGACACCGGCGTGGCGTCCAGCCGGCCTCGACCCAGCCGTACAGCGCGGCGACGTCGTGGACGCCGGCGCGGCGCGAGCGCGTCGTGCACCTCGATGTCGAGGTTGCGACCCAGCTCGAGCCGGCGGAACAACTTGATCATGCCGACGTCGCCGAGCATCACCGAGGTGTTGGACTGCTGGCCGCGGTACACCGCCGGCTCGAGGTCCGCGGTCAGCACGCCGGGCAGCGACAGCCGGAACTCGACCTCGGTCTGCTGCTGGTGATCATGATCGGTCAACCGCCGGTTCGCCAGCAGACTCCGCAGCAGGATCCGGGCGGCCTGGGGGTCCTGGGCCGCGTCGTAGGCGACCACCGGACCGAGATCGCGATCGGTGAACCGGCCGATCTCGGCGTGGCCGCAGCTCGGGGACCGGCGCCTTCCGGTACGACGACCACGAGCTGGTAGAGCTCCGACGGCCACCGGGATCCGGCCTCGCCGTCGGACTCCGGATCGGGGTCCTCCTCGGGCCGGTAGACGATCTCGGCGATCTCGATCCGCACCGCCGGCCACTCGTCCACCTCGGTCAGCCAGGGCAGCGCGGTCAGCGACGCCAGCTCCGCGGCCCGCCCCTTGCCGGCGAACCAGCGGGCCGTGCTGACGTAGCCGATCAGCGCATCGGCGCGGTCGGCGTCGACACCCGGGGGGATCCGCGGCTCGACGCCGGGCTGGGTCGTCGGGGTCGTCTCGTACGCCACTAGCCCTGCCCAGGCCGAGACCAGGTCGGGAGGCCCCGTACTTGATCACCGACAGCACGTGGCCGGGATCGTCGTGGGTGAGTCGGACGAAGGCGTGCTGGCCCCAGCGCCAGGTCTGGCCGGTGATCTCGTCGTGCACCAGGAAGACGTCGCGGGCGGTCAGCCCCAGCGCCTCCATGTCGAAGAACGATCTCGGTCTCCACGACGTTCAGCGGGTCGAGGCTGGAGACCACGATCACCACGTCGTCGCCCTCCCGCTTGGAGTAGACGATGGCGTGGGAGTGCGGGGCGTGGTGGAAGGTGCAGGTCGCGCAGCTGCTGCAGCGCCGGGTGCTCGCGCCGGATCTGGTTCAGCCGGCCGAGCAGCATGTTGAGGTTCTCCCCGCTCGCCTCGGCCGCCTCCCAGTCGCGGGGCCGGTACTGGAACTTCTCCGAGTCCAGGTACTCCTCGCGGCCCGGGCCGAGGGCGGCGTTCTCGAACAGCTCGAAACCGGCGTAGACCCCCCAGGTCGGCGACAGCGTCGCGCCGAGCACCGCCCGGATGGTGAAGGCCGTGCTGCCGCCCCACTGCAGGAAGCTGGGCAGGATGTCGGGGGTGTTGACGAAGAAGTTGGGGCGGAAGAAGCTGTCCGTCTCGGTGGTCAGCTCGGTCATGTACTCCTCGATCTCCCACTTCTCGTTGCGCCAGGTGAAGTAGGTGTAGCGACTGGTGGAAGCCCGACCTTGCCGAGCGCGTGCATCATCGCCGGCTTGGTGAAGGCCTCGGCCAGGAAGAGCACGTCGGGATCGGTCTGGCGCACCTCCGCCGAGCAGCCAGGCCCAGAAGCTCACCGGCTTGGTGTGCGGGTTGTCGACCCGGAAGATCCGGACGCCGTGGCGACATCCACAGCCGCACGACCTCCAGCCACGCGGCGTAGATGCCGTCGCGGTCGGCGTCGAAGTTGAAGTTGTAGATGTCCTGGTACTTCTTCGGCGGGTTCTCCGCGTACGCGATCGAGCCGTCGGCCCGCTTGGAGAACCACTCCGGGTGCTCGGTGACCCACGGGTGGTCGGGCGAGGCGTTGCAGCGCGAGATCCAGCGCGACCTCCATGCCGAGGGACTTGGCCTTGGCCACGAAACGGTCGAAGGAGTCGAAGTCACCGAGGTCGGGGTGGATGGCGTCGTGGCCGCCCTCGACGTTGCCGATCGCCCACGGCGAGCCGGGATCGCCCGGCCCGGGGTTCAGGGTGTTGTTGGCGCCCTTGCGGAAGGCGGTGCCGATCGGGTGGATCGGCGGCAGGTAGACGACGTCGAAGCCCATCGCGGCGGCCGCCTCGAGCCGCTCGTAGGAGGAGTCGAACGTGCCGGAGATCCAGCGCTGCTCGGCCTCGTCGTACTCGGGCGCCCTCGGAGCGGGGGAAGAACTCGTACCAGGAGGAGAACAGCGCCTGCTTGCGGTCGACGAAGACCGGGTAGTCCGGGCGTGGGGGAGACCAGCTCCCGCGGTCCGAACCGACTCATCGCCGCCCGCACGTCGTCGGCGAGCACGACCTCGAGCCGGTCCTCGACCTGCTGGCCGGAGTCCAGGCTCTTGGCCGCGGCCCGCAGCAGCGCGGCGATCGGCGCTCGCCCCGGCCTCGTCGGCGCGCTCCGCCGCGGCCGTGGAACAGCGCGTTGCCCTCGGTGCACACCAGGTTGACGTCGATGCCGGCCGGGATCTTGATCTCGGCGTTGTGCACCCAGGTCTCCCACGGGTCGCTCCAGCCCTCGACCCGGAAGGTCCACGGCCCTTCGCTGGTCGCAGCGTGACCGACGCGGTCCACCAGTCGAAGCCGAGCGGGGTGGTCGGGTGCATCGGCGACCCGGGTCTCCTCGCCGCTCGGGGTCGGTCAGCACCACGGAGGCGTTGACGGCGTCGTGGCCCTCCCGGAAGACGGTGGCCCGGATCGGGGAACGACTCGCCCACCGCGGCCTTGGCCGGATAGGCGCCGCCCTCGATCACCGGCGACACCTTGGTCACCGGGATCCGGCCGATCAGGACGCCGAGCTCGGGTTCTGGCAGATCCACCGACGGGCGGTCCGACGGTGCTGGTGTGGTCGCAGTCACGATTCGTCAACCTATCGGTGTCGCCGATCCGCCGGGGATCCGCTGTCCGCCGCCGGGCGCCGCCGGGTGTCGCCGGAGTCGTCGGCTCCGCCGGAGCGGCAGTGGGAACTCCGCGCCGCCTTCCGCGACCCGAATCGCCCAGCCTCTTCCCACTCGGCGTACGACGGGTGGACGAACGGACTGGCGCCGACCGGGGTCTCGATCCCGCTAGGTTGCGCGGGTGCGTGCAATCCGTCGTTTCAGCGTCCGTCCCGTCCTGCCCGAGGTGCTCAAGCCGCTCGGCGAGCTGGCCCGCAACCTGCGCTGGGCCTGGCACTCCGACACCCAGGACCTCTTCCGTTCGGTCGACCCCCAGCTCTGGGAAGCCGTCGGGCACGACCCGATCAGGCTGCTTGGCCGACGTGTCGGCTCGAGCGGCTGCAGACGCTGTCGGCGGACCAGAAGTTCGTGAAGAACCTCCAGCTCATCGAGGCCGACCTGGCCGACTACCTGAGCGGCGATCTCTGGTACCAGGGCTACGCCGCCGAGAACCCGACGGCGCCGCAGGGCCATCGGCTACTTCTCCCCCGAGTTCGGCATCACCGAGGTGCTGCCGCAGTACTCCGGCGGTCTCGGCATCCTGGCCGGCGACCACCTCAAGGCGGCCAGCGACCTCGGCGTGCCGATCATCGGCGTCGGCCTGCTCTACCGGAGGGCTACTTCCGGCAGTCGCTGAACGCGGCCGGCTGGCAGCAGGAGCGCTATCCGCTGCTCGACCCGAACTGCGCTGCCGCTGACCCTGCTGCACGACGACGACGGACCGGTCCGGATCGAGGTCCCGCTGGCCGGCCGCACGCCTGCACGCCCAGGTCTGGGTGGCCCAGGTCGGCCGGGTGCCGCTGCTGCTGATGGACTCCGACGTCGAGCAGAACGGCGGCTACGGAGCGGGAGACGACCGACCGGCTGTACGGCGGCGGCACGCGACCACCGGCTGGCCCAGGAGGTGCTGCTCGGCATCGGCGGCGTCCGCGCGATCCGCGCGTACTGCGCGATCACCGGCAGCGCCCGCGCCCGGAGGTCTTCCACACCAACGAGGGCCACGCCGGCTTCCTCGGCCTGGAGCGGATCCGGGAGTTCATGGCGCAGGGCCTGGACTTCGACGACGGCGCTGGAGCGGAACCGCGCCGGCACCGTCTTCACCACCCACACCCCGGTGCCGGCCGGCATCGACCGGTTCCCGCGGCGACCTGATCGTCGACCAGTTCGGCGACTTCGACGGGCTGCCGCTGGACCGGGTGCTGGCCCTCGGGGCGGAGGACTACGAGGGCGGCGATCCCGAGCAAGTTCAACATGGCGGTGATGGGCTTCCGGCTCGGCCAGCGCGCCAACGGCGTCTCGCTGCTGCACGGTGAGGTGTCCCGGGAGATGTTCCAGGGCCTGTGGAGCGCCTTCGACACCACCGAGGTGCCGATCACCTCGATCACCAACGGCGTGCACCACCTCGACCTGGGTGCATCCGGAGCTGCTGGAGCTGCTCGAGGCGCCGATCGGCAGCGCGCAGACGCGTCATCGACGGCTACGACTGGAACGGGCTGGCACGACGTCGACGGCCACGACGATCTGGTCGCTCAAGCGCGGATGCGCGCGCGACCTGATCAGCATGACCCGCGAGCCGGCTGGCCGAGAGCTGCCTGAACCGCGGGCTGCCGACCGACTGGGTCGACGACGTCCTCGACCCCGAACGTGATCACCTTCGGCTTCGCCCGCCGGGTGCCCTCGTACAAGCGGCTGACCCTGATGCTGCGCGACCGCGAGCCGGCTCAAGGCGCTGCTGACCGACCCCGAGCGCCCGATCCAGATCGTCATCGCCGGCAAGTCCCACCCGGCCGACGAGGGCGGCAAGGCGCTGATCCAGCAGATGGTGCAGTTCGCCGACGACGCCGGGCGTGCGGGAACGGATCGTCTTCCTGCCCGACTACGACATCTCGCATGGCCAAGCCGCTCTACCCGGGCTGCGACGTGTGGATGAACAACCCGCTGCGGCCGTACGAGGCGTGCGGCACCTCCGGCATGAAGGCGGCGCTGAACGGCGCGGCCAACCTGTCCATCCGCGACGGCTGGTGGGACGAGTGGTTCGACCCGGCCTTCGGCTGGGAGATCCCGTCGGCCGAGGGCGATCGACGACGCCGGACCATCGCGACGACCTCGAGGCCAAGGCGCTCTACGACATCATCGAGAACGAGATCGTGCCGCGGTTCTACGACGTCGACGCCGACGGGCTGCCGCAGCGCTGGATCCAGATGATCCGCGAGACGGTGGCCGGGCTCGGGCCCGAAGGTGCTGGCCTCGCGGATGGTGCGCGACTACGTGACCAACCTGTACGCGCCGGCGGCGGCGTCGCGCCCGCGCGGTCGACGCGAGCCGCCGGCGGGGCCGCGGCCCTGGCCGACTGGAAGCAGCAGGTCCGCGCCGGCCTGGCCGGGGTGGCGGTCGACCACGTCGAGTAGCTGGACGGCGACCAGGTCGAGGTGGGCGCCAAGATCCACGTCAGCGCGCTGGTCCGGCTGGGGACCTGACCCCCGACGACATCGAGGTCCAGCTGGTCACCGGCCGGGTCGACGCCGACGACCAGCTCTACGAGCCGCGGGTCAACCCGTTCCCGACCGGGACCGACGTCGACGGCGGCCTGCGCCGCTACGAGGGCTGGGTCGAGGCCAAGCGGGCCGGCGCGATCGGCTACACCGTCCGCGTCGTGCCGCACCACCCGTTGCTGGCCAGCCACGCCGAGATGGGTCTGGCGACGCTGCCGGCCGAGCAGCTGGTACCGCCGTCGGCCTGACCTCTGACCTGAGCCGGCGATGAGACGTCAGCTCGCGGTCGCCGGCCCGGTGCTGCCGCCGATCGCGTGGGACCGGTACGCCCGGCTGGACGACTGGCCGACCTGGGCGCCGTTCATCCTGGGGGTCGATGCCGACGGGCCGGTGCTGGCGGCGGGGCTGACCGGTGTCGTGCGCGGCCCGGTCGGCATCCGGATCGCTTTCACGGTGGACGAGGTCGACGACGCCGATCCGGCCGCCCGCAGCTGGCGCTGGACGGTCCGCAGCGGTCCGCTCGTCCTCCGGCTCGGCCACGAGGTGCTGGCCCGGCGCACCGGCGGCACCGTCGCGACCCTCGATCTCGACGGTCCGGCACCGGTGGTCCTCGGCTACCTCGCCCCCGCCACCCTCGCCCTCCGCCGGCTGGTTGCGCCGTAGCCGCGACTCCACCTCGTGCCCCGAGCTTGTCGCCAATGGTGCAATCACCTGCGGAGCTCAGCCCAGCGGTATCCAGTTCGTGCCCTGAGCTTGTCGAAGGGCCAATGGCGCAAAACACCTTGGGGCTTCGACAAGCTCAGCCCACGAACTTGTTGCGCCCGTATCCAGTTCGTGCCCTGAGCTTGTCGAAGGGTCAATGGGGGAGAGCACCTGGGGGCTTCGACCAGCTCAACCCCCGAACGGGCGGCGAGGAGTCAGTCGACCTGCAGGACGACGACGGTACGGCCGGGGAGGGTGAGGGTGCCGCCGGAGAGCAGCTTGGTCGCCGGGAGCTCGCCCTCGATCCCGGAGTGGGCGACGACGGTGTAGGTGTCGGCCCAGGCGTCGCCGGGCAGCATGACCTCGATCGGGTCGGCACCACCGTGCAACCAGATCAGGTACGCCTCGTCGTGGTCACGGTCGGGTTCGTCGTGTCCCAGGTACATGCCGAGCGTCCGCCGGTGACCCTCCGCCCAGGTCTCCGGCCGCATCTCCGCCCCCTCGGCGCCGAACCAGGCCAGGTTCTTGCGCCCGGTCGGCGTGCCCACGAGGCCGGGGATCTCCTCGCCGTGGCGGAAGCGGTCGCGGCGGAAGACGGGGTGCTCCGCCCGCAGCTCGAGCAGCTTCTGGGTCAGTTCGGTCAGGCCCGCCCAGCTCCACGGCGGTGTCCCAGTGCACCCAGGAGATGGGTGAGTCCTGGCAGTACGCGTTGTTGTTGCCCTCCTGGGTCCGGCCGAGCTCGTCACCGGCGGTGATCATCGGGATGCCGGTCGCGAGCAGGGTGGTGGCCATCAGGTTCTGCGCCTGCCGGATCCGGAGCGCGTTGATCGTCGGGTCGTCGGTCTCGCCCTCCGAACCGCAGTTCCAGGACCGGTTGTCGTCGGTGCCGTCCCGGTTGGATTCGCCGTTGGCCCGGTTGTGCTTGACGTTGTAGGTGACCAGGTCGCGCAGCGTGAACCCGTCGTGCGCGGTGACGAAGTTGACCGAGGCGGTGCTGCCCCGGCCCCCGCGGTCGAAGACGTCGGCGGAGCCCGACAGCCGGACCGCCAGCTCGGAGACGCCCGAGCCGTTGCCCCGCCAGAAGTCCCGGACGAAGTTGCGGAACCGGTCGTTCCACTCGCTCCAGCTGGACCCGAAGGAGCCGACCTGGTACCCGTACGGCCCGAGGTCCCACGGTTCGGCGATGAGCTTCACCTCGCTGAGCACCGGATCCTCGGCCAGCGCCCCCCTGAACGGGTGGTGCTCCATGTCGACGTGGTGCTGCTCGTCGCGGAACAGCGTGGTCACGAGGTCGAAGCGGAAGCCGTCGACGCCCATCTCGTTCACCCAGTAGCGCAACGAGTCGAGGATCAACCGGCGCACCCCGGGCACCGCGGAATCGACCGAGTTGCCGCAGCCGGTGACGTCGTAGTCGTTCCGCAGGTTGTCGGTGAGCCGGTAGTAACCGGCGTGGTCCAGACCGCGGAACGACAGCGTCGGGCCTTCGTGACCACCTTCGCCGGTGTGGTTGTAGACGACGTCGAGGATGACCTCCATGCCCGCGTCGTGGAAGGCGCTGACCATCTCCTTGAACTCCCGCACCTGTTGCCCGAGGGTGCCGACGGACCCGTACGCGGCATGCGGAGCGAAGAACCCCAGCGTGTTGTAACCCCAGTAGTTGCTGAGCCCGCGACCGATCAGGAACGGTTCGGAGACGAAGTGGTGCACCGGCAGCAGCTCGACGGAGGTGATGCCGAGCTCGAGCAGGTGCTCGATCACCGCCGGATATGCCAGTCCGGCGTAGGTGCCGCGCAGGTGCTCGGGCACCGCGGGGTGCAGCTGGGTGTAGCCCTTGACGTGCAGCTCGTACAGCACGGTGCTCTCCAACGGCACCGGTCGGGCCAGCGGTCGCGGTCGCGGCGAATCGGCCACGACCACGCTGAGTGGGACTGACGTGAAGGAGTCCCGGTGATCGGCCACGTAGTCCGAGGCGGAGATGTGGTCGAGGATCGGGCCCGCGTAGTCCACCCCGCTGGTGATGGCGCGCGCGTACGGATCGAGCAGCAGCTTGGCGGGGTTGAAGCGGGCGCCCTCGTACGGTGACCACGGGCCGTGCACCCGGTAGCCGTACCGCTGCTGGTCCCCGACACCGTCGACGTGGACGTGCCAACAACCGTCGGCGGCCCGCTGCAGGTCGATGTTCAGCTGATCCCGGTCCTCGCCGACCAGAGCGAGCTCGACCCGGGTCGCGCGCGGAGCCCAGAGGCGGAAGGTCGTGCCGCCGCCCTCGATGAAGGCGCCGAGCCGCGTCTGCGGTGCCGGTGTCGGCAGATCCGTCGCAGCGTTGTTCATCGTCTCCCTCGAGCCAGCGGTGGGCGTCGTCGCGTCCTCCTCCGGCCCCGACGGTGGAGAGGATCGGACCATTGTGCACCGAATCGGACCCTCCTCGTGCCGTTTGTCGGGACAATCGGATCCGGCGAGACCGGGCGAAGCAGCGGAGCGGGCAGCAGCGCCGGCTCACCGCCGTAGGGTGCGAGCATGAGCGATCCAGCGCCCGCGGACCCCATCGAGCGAGATCCGGTACGGCTCGAGGTGGCCGACGGGATCGGCGTGCTCCGCCTCGACCGGCCCAAGTTGAACGCCCTCGATGCGTCCATGCAGCGGCAGATCGGAGCGCTGGCGACGGAGGCGGCGCAGCGGTCCGACGTCGCGGCCGTGGTCATCACCGGTGGCCCCCACGTGTTCGCCGCCGGGGCCGACATCAAGGAGATGGCGGCGATGGGCGGCGGGGAGATGATCCGGCACGCCGGCCTGCTGCAGGACGCGTTCCGAGCCGTCGCCACGTTGCCGAAGCCGGTGGTCGCGGCGGTCAACGGTTACGCCCTCGGCGGTGGCTGCGAGCTGGCGCTGTGTGCCGACATCCGGATCGTCGCCGCCGACGCCACCCTCGGCCAGCCCGAGATCAAGTTGGGGGTCATCCCCGGCGCCGGGGGCACCCAGCGGCTGGCCCGGTTGGTCGGTCCGGCGCGGGCCAAGGAGCTCGTCCTCACCGGTCGGTTCGTGTCCGCGGCGGAAGCGCTGACGATCGGGCTCGCCGACCAGGTCGTACCCCCGGATGAGGTGCTGGAGACCGCGATGGCCTGGGCGCGGCAGTTCGTCGGCGGACCCGCCCTGGCCCTGCAGGCCGCGAAGGCGTGCATCGACCAGGGCCTGGCGGTCGACCTCGACAGCGGACTGCGACTGGAGACGGCGGCGTTCGCGGGCCTGTTCGCCACCGAGGACCGACTGGCTGGGATGCAGGCCTTTCTCGATCGGTCGACGCCGGAGTTCCGCGGCCGCTGAGTCCGTACCTCGCCCCACCACCGCCACCACCGCCTATCGGCACCACCTTCTCGTTGATGCACCCCTAGCTCGTGGTGCACCAACGAGCAGGTGGTGCCGATGGGGGGTCAGGGGCGGCCGATCACGGCGGCCTCGTGCGGCCCGAGACCGCCCTCGAGAATCTGCTCGCCGTCGCCGAGCGGGTGCTCCAGCGCCGAGTCGGCCAGGTTGAGACCGACCGTGATCGCGTCGTCGCCGTCGGGATCGCTCAGCCGGTAGACGAGCACCTCGTTCTCGACGCGTTGCCGCTCGTAGATCCCGCGGACCAACCAGGGCTTGCGGCGACGCAGACCGATCAGCCGCTGGTGCAGCTCCCGTACGGGTTCCCCGACCTCGGACAACAGCTCGGGCCGGTCCGGGAACCGGGGTCGGATCTGGTCGTCGCCGCCCTCGCGTTCCTCCTTGATCCCGCGGAACGCCTGTTCGTCGCCGGCGTAGATCGCGGGGATGCCGCCGGCGGTGAACAAGATGGTCAGCGCGTGGTGGAGATGTCGTTCGTCGGTGAGCTGACTGGCGATCCGGGTCGTGTCGTGGTTCCCGAGGAAGGTCGTCGGCAGGAATCGGGCGACCATGTCCCGGTGCCGACCCAGGGCGTGGTCGAGCTCCCACAGGTTGCGGTCGTTCAGGCTGCTCCAGCTGGCCTTCCACAACTCGTACTGCGTCACGGAGTCCAGGCCGGACTCGGCCACGAAGGCGGCGTAGTCGCCGTGGATGACCTCGCCGAGCAGCCAGACGTGGGGGTGGGAGCTGCGGACCGCATCCCCGACCGCACGCCAGAAGGCGGTCGGCACCGCGTAGGCCGCGTCGAGCCGCCAGCCGTCGATGCCGCGATCCAGCCAGTGCCGCATCACGTCGATCACGTAGTCGCGGACCTCGGGATTGTCGTGGTCGAGCGTCACCAGGGCGGAATGGCCCTCGAAGTCGGCCCAGTGGTCACCGTCGCGGCGGAACCAGCCCGCCGCCTCAGGATCGCCGGACTCGGCCGCCCGGAACCGTTCGAACGAGCGCCCGACGTGGTTGAACACCCCGTCCAGGACCACCTTGATGCCGCGGGCGTGGGCGGCCTCGATCAGCTGCTGCAGGTCCTGCTCGTCACCGAGCCGGGGGTCGATGCTGAAGTGGTCCGTCGTGTCGTACCCGTGGGACTCGGAGCTGAAGACCGGTCCGAGCTGCAGGCCGTTGGCGCCCAGTTCCACCAGGTAATCCAGCCACGGCGTCAGCGCGTCGAGGCGGTGATGGACCGGCTCGGTGGGCTCCGATCGTTCCCCGGCGCCGGTGAAGCCGAGCGGGTAGACGTGCCAGAGGATGACGTGCTCGAAGCGGGCCACACCTCAGACTAGGCCCGCCTCAGTCGTCGTCCGACCCGCCGGAGCCGGACTCTCCGGAGTCGCTCTTCCCCGAGTCGGACCTCCCGGATCGGTCGTCGTCGGAGCCGGACTTGCCGGAGCCGGACGTGTCGGAGTCGGAGTCGGAGTCGGACTTTCCGGAGTCGGACTTTCCGGAGTCGGACTTTCCGGAATGGTCGTCATCGGAGTCGGAGGTGCCGGAACGGTCGTCGTCGGAGTCGCTCCGGTCGGAGTCGCTCCGGTCGGAGTCGCCCTGGTCGGAGTCACGCCCGGCGGACCCGCGGCGTCCGGCTTCCTGGGAGTCGTCCCGAGATTCGTCCCGCGAGTCATCCCTCGAGTCGGTCGACGATCCACTCCGCCGGTCGTCCGCCGAGCGGCCCCGGCTCCGACCCCGGCCACGATCGTCGGCCCGCCCGGTGGTCGCGTGGGAGCTCGGGCTCGGTGCACCGGAGCGGTCGGCGCTTCGACCCGAGCTCGAAGTCGGGCTCGGCGTGGAGCTCGGCGTGGGACTCGCCGTAGGACTGGCGCTGGGACCAGCTCCGGTATCGGTCTCGGCAGCGTTCGGGGCCGATCTCGGTGAGGCGATCGGCGGTGCGATCCACAGCGGGGTGGTGGGGGTGGCGCCGACCGGGTCGATGATCGACCAGGTCGCGATCACGCCGATCACGCCGACGACCGCGACGACGCCGGCCAGCAGCAGTCCGAGCCGCCGCAGCACCCGGATCCGGCCACGCGCCCGGTCGTCCCGCGCGGCGACGCCGGCGGCGTAGACGACCGTACGTCCGCGGACGTCGGCGTCGCCCTCCGGCGCGTCCCCTGTCGGATCCACGGAACCAGTCTGGCGCGCGGACGCCGTGGAGCCGAGTCGTCCTTTGGTACTAGTACCTGTCCCGGGAGTCATCGCGCCGCTGGTCGGCACGGCGCTGCGCCCACAGGGCGGCCTGGGTCCGATCGGCGACACCGAGCCGGGCGAACACGCTGGTCAGGTGGGCCTTGACGGTCCGTTCACTGATCCCGAGCCGGCGCGCGATGATCTTGTTGGGATGTCCGTCGCGGACCATCTCCAGCACCTCCTCCTCGCGGCCGGTGAGGGGTGACGACTCGGGCGTGCGGCCGGAGGAACGACGGCCGGTGAGCAGGACCCGGGCAGCCTTGGGATCCAGCGGCGCACCCCCGGCCATCACCTCGCGGATGCCGGCGAGGATCACCTCCGGCTCGGACTGCTTGAGCAGATAACCCTCCGCGCCCGCCGCGAGCGCGTCGTCGATCCAGCGCTGCTCGCTGAACGAGGTCAGCACCACCACGTGCTGGGCGGGGTCCGCAGCGAGGATCCGGCGGGTGGCGTCGACCCCGTCCGAGCCGGGCATGGACAGGTCCATCAAGATCACGTCCGGTTGCCGCTCGGCGGCCAGTGCCACCGCCTCGTCGCCGTCCGCAGCCTCACCGACGACCGCGAGGTCGGGGGCCGTGGCCAGCAACGCGGCCAGCCCGCCCCGGACCACGGCGTGGTCGTCGACGATCAACACCTTGATCATGTCTGCTCCGCTCGGATCGATGTCGCTCATCGCAGCGGTACCACGATCTCGACCCGGGTGCCCTGGCCGGGTGCCGACCGCAGGGTCAACCGGCCGCCGCTCTCGGTGACCAGGTCACCGAGTGAGCGCAGACCGACGTGCCCTGCGGCCAACCGACCCGACAGCTCCTCGGTCGCGAAACCGCGTCCGTCGTCGTCCACCACCAGGGTCGCGTGCCGGTCACTCACCGTCGCCGACAGCTCGACGTGCCGGGCGTCGCTGTGCCGGACGATGTTGCGCAGCACCTCCTGGGCGGATCGGAACAGCACCGCCGACGTCGTCGCGGGCAGGTCGGCGGTCTGGTCGACATCGAGATCGACGGTCAGACCGGCTCGCTCCAGCCCGCTGGCCAGCTCGGTCAACGACGCCGGCAGGCCCTCCTCGGCCAGCGTCGGCGGGTAGATGTCGACCAGCAACGAGCGCAGGTTGCCGGTGCTGCGGCGGAGCTGTCCGGCGGCCGAGGTGACCAGCTCGCGATCCCGGTCGGGGTCGGATGGGCCCAACCGGGCGGCGTCGAGACTGTAGGTCAGCCCGGTGAGCTCCTGCACCACGCCGTCGTGCAGGTCGGCCGCCACCCGGCGGCGTTCGGCGTCGGAGGCGTCGACGGCTTGCTGCAGCAGTCGCTGCCGGTCCCGTTGCTGCCGCTGCAACCGTCGCGCCAACGAGTACGCGAACGGGATCTGCACCAGCTGCAGGACCAGCAACCCGCCGAGGGCGGCGGGCGCGAACCGGCGCCACTCGGCCTGGCCCGAGGCGACGACGCCGTCGTAGCGGAAGTACGCCTCGAACAGCATCGGCTGCCCCGTGGTGGAGCGAACCCCGGCGTAGACCTCGAGCAGCTTCCCGGACGAGCGCTCGTACTCGTTCTCGGGCTCGGCCAGGTCGCTGATCTCGGAGTCGGCGGTCTGATCCGCCATCGCCTCGCGCTCCTCCTCGTCGAGGGTGAAGCTGCGGCCGATCAGCCGGGACTCGTCGGAGTAGACGATCCGCCCGTCGGCGTCCCACACCTTCACCCGGACCAGGGATCCCTGCAGCACGTACGCCCGCATCGCCCGATCGAACTCGGTCAGCGCGGCGGGATCGCCGGCCACGACCTGCGGGGTCAGCCGTGGTTGGGCGATGCCCCGCGCGCTGACCCAGGTGATCTGCCGGGCCGACTCGATGGCCTGTTCGGTGCCGGCCTGGCGGGCCAGCAGGGCGATGATCACCACCAGCAGCGCCATCACCACCAACCCGGCCAGCGAGAACCGCGCCACCAGACCCGCGACGGAGATCGGACGAGCAGCGTGCCCGTCGGGCTGGGGCCGATCCATGATGGGGATGCTAGCTCCGGGCGACGCCTCGTCGGGCCGAACCGCTGTCGTCCTTTGGTCGTAGCACCTCCGCCGATCGGGCACCCGGTTCCCGGTCCTAGCACCAAAGGACACTGGTGGGCCGCCCGTCTCCCGACGGAGGCTGATCGGCATGCGCAGCTCCCTGTGGCGGGTCACCGCCGAGCCGGTCCGGGCCGAGGCCCCGGCCCTCGCCGGCTCCGGGTTGCTGTCGATGCTGGGCGATCGCCGCCGACCTGGCCCGGCCGTGGCCCCTCGCGCTCGCGGTCGACTACGCCATCGACGCGCGACCTATCGATCCGCGGGCCTGGGGCGGTCTGGTCGCGCCGCTCGCGGCGCTGCCGGGGGAGCTGCTGCTGGTGGTCGCCGGATCGGCGGCAGTGGTGATCTCGGTGCTGTCCAGCCGACTCGACGCGGCCGCCGGCCGGGTGGCCGATCGGGCGGCCGAGCGGATCGGTGCCCGGCTGCGGGCCGACGTCTTCGCCCGCAGCCTGGAGCTGTCGCTGCGCTGGCACAGCCGGATCCGCAGCGGCGAGCTCGTCTCCCGGCTGACCAGCGACGTCGGTCGACTGCTGGACGCGATCGTGGCGGCGACAGTCACGTTGGTACCCGATCTGATCGCGCTGGCTGCGGTGCTCGTGCTGTTGCTGGTGCTGGATCCCGGACTGGCCGTGCTGGGACTCGTCGTCGTACCCGTCCTCGCGTTGCTCTCGATCCGCCAACGCCGGGCGGTACGGGCGAGTCAGCTGGCGGCGCGGGCCGCCTCCGGCCGGCTGAGTGGCACCACCACGGATCTGGTGCGCAACGTCTCCGCCGTGCAGGCCTTCAGCGGCTCGGAGCGGGCGGCCGGTGTGTTCGGGCACCGGAACGCAGACCTGCTGCAGGTCGAGCTGCAGGCGGTCGACACCGAGTCCCGGTGGGCACCGCGCAGCAGCTTCGTGCTCGCCGTCGGCGCCGGCCTGGTGCTGATCATCGGCGGCCTCCAGGTCCGCAGCGGGCTGCAGAGCACCGGGCACCTGCTGGTGGTGCTCGCCTATCTGGGCCAGTTGTACGCCCCGGTCAAGAGCCTCACCCGGTTGTCGGTGGTGTTGGCCAAGGCCGGCGCGAGCGCGGACCGGATCGCCGAGATCCTCCACGGCGACGACACGATCGCCGACCGTGCCGACGCGCGACCCCTGGTCGGTCCCGTCGAGCGGATCGAGTTCCGCGCCGTCACCTTCGGCTACGACGAGGACCGCCCGGTGCTGGAGAACTTCGACCTGGACCTGCACCGCGGCGAGACGGTGTGCCTGTACGGACCGAGTGGGATCGGGAAGAGCACCTTGCTGGCGTTGCTGCTGCGGCTGTGGGACGTCGACGGTGGGCGGATCCTGGTCGACGGGGTCGACGTCCGCAGCATCCGGCTGAGCAGTCTGCGCGAGTCGATCGCCTTCGTGCCGCAGGACCCGTGGCTGCTCGACGCCACCCTCGCGCAGAACATCGCATTCGGCTCCCGGACCGCCACCCGGGCCGGCGTCGAGGCCGCGGCCCGGCTGACCGGCGTCGCCGAGTTCGCCGGCCGGCTGCCACTCGGTTACGACGAGCCGGTCGGGGAGGGCGCCGCGCGACTCTCCGGTGGCCAGCGGCGTCGGGTGGCACTGGCCCGGGCTGCGGTGTCGGAGGCCTCGGTGCTGCTCCTCGACGAGCCGACGGCGGCCCTCGATCCGTCGTCGGCCGACCGGGTGATCGCCGCGGTCCGCGCCGCGAGTCGCGATCGCACGACCGTGATCGTCACCCACGATCCCCAGCTGGCCGAGATCGCCAGCCGGGTGATCGTCCTCGAACCCGCACCCGCGTCGACGAACGGAGGGAGGTGAACCAGATGGAGAACCCAACCCGCATCAAGGGATTCGGCCCGGTCGAGCACCGGGGCCGAGGCCGTGGCCGGAGCCGGAGCCGCTCCCGCAGCCGCAGCCGGAGCCGCAGCCGTTCCCGCAGCCGCGACTGAACCGAATCGATCAGGAGAACAAACGATGACCCAGCTCGACGTCAGGCGGCGTCCTGTCGCCCGGAGCCGCGCCCACCCGAGAACCGATGGCACCGAGCTCGATGCCGACGGTGCTCCGGTCTGGGCCCGCGCCGAGGGCCAGGAACTGGTTCCCGAAGTGGCCGCCTGGCGTCGACTGGGTGTCGGTCTGCGCTGCGAGACCTGGCTCGGCTGGTCCCGCCGGGGCTGGCACCCGGTGGTGGTCAAGATCGCCCGCCCGCACCAGGTGGCGCACCCGCGGGCCTGGGCCAGCCTGACCCGCGAGGTGTACGTGTTGACCCGGGTCCGGCACCCGAGCGTGCCGGTGCTGTACGGCAGTCGCCTCGACGGTGCCCGGCCCCATGTGCTGCTGGAGTACGTCGACGGTCCGGATCTCGCCGACGAGCTGGACGACGGAGGTCCGTTCGACGCCGTTTCCGCGGCACGGCTGGCGACCCAGCTGCTGTCCGCGCTGGCCGCGGTCCACGGCACCGGGGCCGCCCACCTCGACGTCAAGCCCGAGAACGTCTTGATCCGCGACGGGCGGCCCGTGCTCGTCGACTTCGGTTCTGCCCGGCCGATCGGCAGCTCCCAACCGGTCGGTCAGCCGGTCGGGACCGTCGGTTACGCAGCTCCGGAGATGGAGGCCTGCCGACCGGTCAGCGCCGCCATGGACGCGTACGGCGTCGGGATGGTGCTGCGGGAGGCACTCGCCGGCGGCGTCCGCACCCGGCGCCGGACCTCGAACGCCGCCGTCGCCGCCGTGGCGGAGCAGCTGACCGCCGCGGATCCGGCCGGCCGGCCGACCGTGCCGGAGGCCTTGGCGGCGTTGGCGGCGGCCACCGGTCCCGACCTGCTCTGGCCGGCGTCGGTCGCCGGCGCACCGATCGACCTGCCCGGGCGCTGAACGCGGGCCCGCACGAGTTCCGCGCCTCAAGTTACCGGCCAGTAATATAGGCTGGATGCGGCTCTGCAGAGCCGGATCGGACCCGTGAGATGGTGAGGCAGTGAGGATCCCCCGATGAAGATCGTCGTCCTGGTCAAGTACGTGCCGGACGCCACGGGTGAACGCAGTTTCGCCGCCGACGGGACGGTCGACCGGGCCGCCTCCGACGGTCTGCTGTCCGAGCTCGACGAGTACGCGACTCGAGCAGGCGCTGCGGATCGCCGACGACGGTGACGACGTCGAGGTGGTGGCCATGACGCTCGGACCCGACGACGCCGCGGGCGCGATCAAGCGAGCGCTGCAGATGGGTGCCGCGGCCGGCATCCACATCAACGACGAAGCGGTGCACGGCACCGATGCCATCGGTACCAGCACGATCCTGGCCGCCGCCATCAGCAAGGCCGCGCCGGACCTGGTGCTCTGCGGTATGTCCTCGACCGACGGCTCGATGGGCGTCGTGCCCGCGATGGTCGCCGAACGCCTCGGCTGGCCGGCAGCGACACTGGGAGCCTCTCTGGAGCGTGACCGACGGCGGCGTGCGGATCCGGCGCGACACCGACGTCGCCAGTCTCACCGTCGAGGCGGCGCTGCCGGCGGTGGTCAGCGTGACCGACCAGTCCGGCGAGGCGCGTTACCCGTCGATGAAGGGCATCCTGGCGGCGAAGAAGAAGCCGGTCGAGGAGTGGGACCTGGCCGAGCTGGGCATCGAACCGGGCACGGTCGGACTCGATGCGGCCTGGACCCGGGTCGCTCGAGACGACGCCACGGCCGCCCAAGGAAGCGGGCCGGCAGGTGCCCGACGAGGACGGTGCCGGCACGACTGCGCTGGTGGACTTCCTGGCCGCCGGCAAGTACATCTGAGCCGGCCCGACGACCGGCGGAAACGACGCACGAGCGAGGAGTTCGATGTCTGAGGTCCTGGTCGTCGCCGACCACAGTGAGGGCGCGGTGGCCAAGCCGACGCTGGAGCTGCTGACCCTGGCCCGCCGGATCGGCGAGCCGGTCGCGGTCGTGTTCGGCGACGCGGACGCTGTCGGCCGACGCTGGCGGAGTACGGGGCGACGAAGGTGCTGGTGGTCGACGACCCGGCCGTCGAGGAGTTCCTGGTGGCGCCGAAGGCGGAGGCGTTGCAGCAGATCGCGGCCGATCGCTCACCCGTCGCCGTCTTGATCTCCTCGGGTCCGGAGGGCAAGGAGATCGCCGGCCGGCTCGCGGTCAAGCTCGGATCCGGGATCTGATCACCGACGCGGTCGATGTCGCGCGATGACCGTTCCGCGGTGAAGTCGGTGTTCGCCGGCAACTACACGGTGCGCTGCGAGGCCAGCGAGTCCGCCCACGGCCCGTCGTGATCACGGTCAAGCCGAACGCCGTGAGCCCGGAGCCCGCTCCGGTCGAACCGTCCACCGAGCAGGTCACGGTGACGATCTCCGACGCCGCCAAGGGCGCCCGGATCGTGAGGACCGAGCCGAAGGCCGGCCAGCGGACGGCCCGAGCTGACCGAGGCCGGCATCGTGGTCTCCGGCGGCCGCGGCACCGGCGGCGACTTCGCTCCGGTCGAGGAGCTCGCCGACGCCCTCGGTGCCGCCGTCGGTGCCTCCCGGGCCGCCGTGGACTCGGGCTGGTACCCGCACGCCTACCAGGTGGGGCAGACCGGCAAGACCGTGTCACCGCAGCTCTACATCGCGGCCGGCATCTCCGGTGCGATCCAGCACCGGGCCGGCATGCAGACCTCGAAGGCGATCGTCGCGGTCAACAAGGACCCGGAGGCGCCGATCTTCGCGCTGGCCGACCTCGGGGTGGTCGGCGACCTGCACACGGTGCTGCCGGCGGTCACCGAGCAGATCCGCGAGCGCAAGGGCTGATCGGTCCGCCCGAGGCCGACGGCCGGGCAGACTGGACCCATGACCCGGGTCTATCTCGACCACGCCGCGACGACGCCGATGGTGCCGGCGGCGATCGAGGCCATGACCGGCGAGCTCGTCCGGACCGGGAACGCCGTCGTCGCTGCACGGTTCCGGCCGGGCGGCCCGCCGGGTGGTCGAAGAGGCGCGCGAGCAGCTCGCCGAGCTGCTCGGGGCCCAGCCGGTCGAGGTGATCTTCACCTCCGGCGGGACCGAGGCCGACAACCTCGCCGTCAAGGGCTCCTGGTGGGCGCGGCGACCCGAGGGCCGGCACCGGGTCGCGGTCAGCGCGATCGAGCACCACGCCGTGCTGGACCCGGCTCGCTGGCTCGTCTCGGCCGGGGCAGAGCTGACTGAGATCGCCGTGTCGGCCACGGGCCGGGTGGCGCCGGAGGACGTGGCCGCCGCCGTCGACGACCGGACGGCGATGGTGTCGGTGATGTGGGCCAACAACGAGGTGGGCACCGTCCAGCCGGTGGCCGAGATCGCCGACCGGGCCCACCGATCGGGGCGCCTGGGTCGCACAGTGACGCCGTCCAGGCGGTCGGCCACCTCCCGGTGCGACTTCGGCGACAGCGGCGCTCGACCTGCTCACCTTCAGGCGCACAAGCTCGGCGGCCCGTACGGCGTCGGTGCGCTGCTCGCCCGCCGCGAGGTCGCGCTCTCGCCGTTGCTCAGCACGGCGGGGGCCAGGAACGAGACGTCCGGTCCGGCACGCTGGACGTGGCGGCGATCGCCGGGTTCGCCGCCGCGCTCACGGCCGCCGTCGCCGGTCGGGCCGACGAGCGGGAGCGCCTCGAGGCGCTGCGGTCCCGACTGCGTTCGGCGGTGTTGACGGCGGTGCCCGAGGCGGTCGTCCACGGCCCGGCGGATCCCCGGGATCGACTTCCGGGACTGCCCAACCGTCGAGCTCCCGGGCTGCTCGGCCGAGGCGATGTTGTTGCTGCTCGATGCGGCGGGCATCGACTGCTCGACCGGATCGGCCTGCTCCGCCGGGGTCAGCGAGCCCAGCCATGTGCTGCTCGCCCTGGGGCGGAGCGACCGGGAAGCCAGATCCGCACTGCGGTTCTCTCTCGGTCACTCCTCGACCGCCGCCGACGTCGATGCCCTGGCTCGCGCCCTGCCGGAGATCGTCCACCGCGCTCGGCTGGCCGCATCGCGTGGCGCCCTGACGCCGCCGGGCGTGGAAGACTGATCGGTCGCAGGCGCCGACGAGGCGGAATCGGCGGTGCAGCGATCGAAAGGACCGGGAGGCAAGCAGATGCGAGGTGCTGGCCGCGATGTCCGGCGGAGTCGACTCCGCCGTGGCTGCGGCGCGTGCCGTCGACGCGGGACACGACGTCACCGGCGTCCATCTGGCGCTGTCCAAGAACCCGCAGTCCTACCGCAGCGGCGCCCGCGGCTGCTGCTCCAAGGAGGACGCCCACGACGCCCGGCGGGCGGCCGACCGGCTCGGCATCCCCTTCTACGTCTGGGATCTCTCCGACCGAGTTCGCCGCCGACGTGGTGGACGACTTCGTCGCCGAGTACGCCGCCGGGCGGACCCCGAACCCGTGCCTGCGCTGCAACGAGAAGATCAAGTTCGCCGCCGTGCTGCGATCGTGCGCGTGGCCCTGGGCTTCGACGCCGTGTGCACCGGGCACTACGCCCGGCTCGTGCCGGGTCCGGACAACGTCGAGGCACCCGGGATGGAGCTGCACCGGGCCGTCGACGTCGGCAAGGACCAGTCGTACGTGCTCGGGGTGCTCGACCCAGGACCAGCTGCGGCCGCGTCCTGTTCCCGCTGGGGGACTCGCTGAAGTCCGACGTGCGGGCCGAGGCCGAGCGACGAGGGCTCGCGGTGGCCGACAAGCCCGACAGCCACGACATCTGCTTCATCGCCGACGGCGACACCGCCGGGTTCCTGGACCGGCCAGCTCGGCACCCGGCCCGGGCTGATCATCGACGAGTCGCGGCGCCGCGGTGGGGCGAGCACGACGGGCACCCACCACTTCACCGTCGGGCAGCGCAAGGGGCTGCGGCTCGGGACCCCGGCCGCCGACGGGAAGCCGCGCTACGTGCTGGACATCTCACCGGTGACCAACACCGTCACGGTGGGCCCCGCGAGGCGCTCTCGGTCCGCCGGATCGCCGGCGTCCGTCCCAGCTGGACCGATCGACCCGAGTCGGGCTCGTGGCGGGGTCTGGTCCAGGTCCGGGCCCACGGCGAACCGGTGCCGGCGGAGATCACGGTGGAGGCCGACGGGGTCGTCGCCCGGTCTGGAGACGCCCGCTGACCGGGGTGGCCGCCGGTCAGGCCCTGGTGAGGTACCGCGGCTCCCGGGTGGTCGGCAGCGCCACCATCGCGAGCACCGGATCGTGATCGCGGAGTCCGGCGTCGATCTCGACCGGGATCGGCTCCTGGCCGGGTACCGACACGGCCGACGCGATCAAGATCGCGTTCGCCGAGTGCCCCGAACTGCCTTATCTGCCAGAGCTCCCGGCCCGCGGTCCCCATGCCGATCTGATCGGTCGGGGCACCGCGTTCTTGTCCGGACTGCAGGTCGATCTGCAGTCCTGCGGGCTGGCGGCTGACCGACGCGCTCGGGTCGTGATCAGCGACGGGCGATCGCCACCGTGCGCAGCGACCTCGACCTGCTCGAGGAGGTGGCCAGGGCTACGAGGGGCCGGTCAAGATCGCCGTCGCCGGTCCCTGGACGTTGGCGGCGACGATGGAGCATCCGCGCGGGGACAAGGTGATCGCGGATCGCGGCGCCCGTCGTGATCTCGCTCAGTCGCTGGCCGAGGGTCTGGCCGAGCTGATCTCGGAGCTGCGGCGCCGGTTGCCGGCCGTATCGGCTGATCATCCAGCTGGACGAGCCGTCACTGCCCGCCGTGCTGGCCGGCGCGATCCCCACCGCCAGCGGCTTGGCCCGGCACCGCAGCATCGACGTACCCGAGGTGAGTGGGGCGCTCACCCTGATCATGGACCGGCTGGCGGCGCTCGACACCGCGACCTGGGTGCACTGCTGTGCCGCGGGAGCACCGATCACGCTGCTTCAGCGGGCGGGGGCCGCCGCCGTGCTGGTCGACCTCGATCGGTTGACCCCGGCGGACTGGGACGGGATCGGCGCCGGCCTCGAGGCCGGGCTGCGGCTGGGTCTCGGTGCCGCGCCCACCGACCGGGTGCTGTCCGGCGACGAGATCGCCGAGCGCAGTCTGCGGGCGCTGCGGGGCCTGGAGCTGGCGCCGGAGATCAGCTCGACCACGGTGCTCACCCCGGCCTGCGGGCTGGCCGGGAGCTCGGTCGAAGCCGGCGTACGGACTCTCCGGTCGCTGCGCACCGCGGCGGGCATCGTCGGCGAGCAGCTGCACGCGTGACCGCTCCAGCCGCCCGCGGCCGAGGTCGGCTCAGGCGGCCACGGCAGCGGCCACGCCTCGCGCCTCGCGGACGATCTCGTTGAGCAGTCCGGACAGCTCGACGGTGATCCCGACGAAGTAGAGACCGGGAGCCGTCGGCAGCGTGTCGCCCCCGCGGACCAGCGGCACACCGCCGGGATCGAGCACACCCAGGTGGCCCACCATCGGCTCCAACCCCGGCGTGAAGCCGGTACCGCAGACGACCGCATCCGGACGGACCCGGGCGCCGTCGGACAGCTCGACCTCGTCGGCGGTGAAGCCGCGCACGGCGGCCACGATCTCGATCCGGCCGGAACGGACGTGGTCGACGAAGCCGTGGTCGAGGACCGGGACGGTTCGGGTCCGGAGGAACTGGGAGAAGCCGTCCTTCGGGGCCGGCAGCCCGTGATCGCTCAGATCCGGCACGCTGACCCGTCGCAGCAGGCCGCTCATCGGATTCACCACCGACGCGGGCACGCCTCGCATCGACAGGCCGACCAGCTGACTCGGCACCCCCAGGGTGGATCGTCGGACGATGTTCGGTGGGGTGCGGACCGACAGCTGAACCGACGCCGCCCCGGCCTCCACGAGCTCGGCCGCGATCTCGGTCGCGGAGTTTCCCGAACCCACCACCAGCACCTGCCGGCCGCGGAACGGCTGCGGGTCCCGGTAGTCGGCCGAGTGGGTCAGCGGCCGCCGGTACTCCGCCCGGCCCGGCCAGTCCGGGATGGCGGGCACCCGGCTGTAGCCGGTGGCGACGACGACCGTCGGAGACGTCCGGGCGCCGGCCGTGGTGTGCAGGGTCCAGCCGTCCGCGGAGCGGTCGATCCGTTCGACCCCGACCCCGAGCTCGGGACTGACGCCGAAGTGGTTCGCGTAGTCGCGCAGGTAGCGGACGAAGTCGTCGCGGCCGACCCAGCGACCGTACGGGCGCGGGATCGGGCGGTCGGGCAGTCCGGACAAGGAGCGCATCGTGTGCAGCCGGAGGGAGTCCCAGCGGTCCGGCCAGGCACCCCCGACCCGGTCGGACTGCTCCAGCACGGTGGGTCGGACGCCGCGTTGTCGGAGCAGTGCCGCCACCGCCAGACCAGCAGGACCCGCGCCGATGACGATCACCCTGGAACGATAGCCGCGGCCGGCTGGCCGGCTGGCTCGTCGAGGTGTCCGAGGTCGGTGCGAAGCTAACTGGGTGAGTGCTGCCGAATGGGTACCGGAGGGAGCCGATGTCCCCGCTCTGCGGGCCGCGGCGACGCAGTGTCGGGGCTGTGAGCTGTGGGAACCGGCGACGCAGGTCGTCTTCTCGGCCGGCAACGACCGGGCCCGGTTGATGCTGGTCGGCGAGCAACCCGGCGACGTCGAGGACCGGGAGGGCATCCCGTTCGTGGGACCGGCCGGCCGACTGCTCCAGCAGGCCCTCGACGAGGCCGGGGTGGATCGTGCCGACGTCTACGTGACGAACGCGGTCAAGCACTTCCGGTTCGAGCCCCGCGGCAAGCGCCGGATCCACCAGACACCCCAGATCCGGCACATCAAGGCCTGTCGTCCGTGGCTGGACGCCGAGATCGCCCGGGTCGATCCCGAGCTCATCGTCTGTCTGGGCGCCGTGGCGGCGAAGGACCTGCTCGGCAGCGGGTTCCGGATCACCCAGGATCGCGGCCACGTGGTCGAGGCGATCATCGGCGATCGGACCCGACGGGTGTTCGCCACCATCCACCCGTCCGCGGTCCTGCGGACGACCGACGGACCCGAGCGGGACGAGGCGTACGCGGGGCTGGTCGGCGACCTCAAGGCCGCCGCCGCCGCGTGAGCGACGCGGTCCCCACTAGGGTCGCGGGATGGGTGTGCAACTCGACCTGACCGGCCGGACGGCCCTGGTCACCGGCTCCACCGGGGGGATCGGCGCGGCCATCGCCGCCGGGTTGGGCCGCAGCGGGGCACGGGTCGCGGTCAACGGCCGATCCGCCGAACGGGTGGGGGCCGCCGTCGACCGATTGACCGCGGAGACCGGCGGCACGTTCGTCGCGGCGCCCGGAGACGTCAGCTCGGCAGCCGGCGCCGCCGCCGTGCTGGAGGCGACCGGAGCGCTCGACGTGCTGGTGAACAACCTGGGCGTCTTCGAGGCCGTTCCGGCGCTGGAGATCTCCGACGAGGAGTGGCTGCGGTACTTCGAGGTGAACGTGCTCTCCGCGGTGCGGTTGATCCGGATGACCCTGCCCGGTATGCGGGACCGTGGCTGGGGCCGGATCGTGTCGATCGCCAGCGACTCCGCGATCGTCACCCCGCTCGAGATGATCCACTACGGCACCACCAAGACCGCACTGCTCGGCGTCACCCGCGGCTTCGCCAAGGAGGCCGCCGGCAGCGGTGTCACCGTGAACTCCGTGATCGCGGGGCCGACGCACACCGAAGGCGTCGAACGTTTCGTCGCCGACCTGGTCGGCAGCGAGCTGCCCTGGGAGGAGGCCCAGCGGGAGTTCATCCGGCGCCATCGGCCGCAGTCGCTGCTGCAACGACTGATCGAGCCCGAGGAGATCGCCAATCTGGTGGTGTACCTCGCGTCGCCGCTCGCCTCGGCCACCACCGGCGGCGCGGTCCGGGTGGACGGCGGATACGTCGACGCGATTCTGCCCTGATTGCTGAATCCTGGCCGGTCGCGAGGCAGAATGAGGTGTCGAGACGGGCCTACGCGAGCGTCGGGAGGTGGCGGCATGGTGCACGGACCGCAGGAACCGACTGCTGCCGCCGACCCGGGATCCGGTCACCGGACCCGGACCGAGACCCACGACACCAATCCTCACAGCAACGTCGGCGCGTACGTGGTCGATGCACTGGAGCCCGCCGAGCGGGCCGAGTTCCGGGCCCACCTGGACAGCTGCCCGAGCTGTCGGCGGGAGGTGACCGAGTTCGCCGAGACAGCCGCCGAGCTGGCGATGCTGGTCGAGGCGACGCCACCCGCGGCGCTGCGGCGGCAGACGTTGGCCTCGATCGGTGCCGTCCGTCCGCTGCCACCGCTGGCTGTGTCCCGGCCACCGGTACCACCACCACCGCCCGCGGACGTGGCACCGCTGGACGACCACCCCTCGGTGATGCCCTGGTCGCTGGCCCTCGGTGCGCCGGTCACGCCGACCCCGGCGCGCCCCGGCGGACGTCGCCGGACCGTCGTCGCCGTCGTGGTGGCACTTCTCTGCGCGGCGCTGCTGTTCTTCGGTGGCTGGCTGGCCGGGAACCTCGGCGCTCGACAGTCCTCGCCCCCGGTCCAGCCGCAGTCGGCGCTGCTGGCTGCCTCGGACGCCGAGCTGATCACCTCGACCGTCAGCGGCTCCCCGGTGACCTACCTCGTGTCGCGGGAACGTGACGGAGCGGCGCTGATCGCCTCGGAGCTGCCGGCCCCGGCGGCCGGCCGGGTCTACCAGCTGTGGATCCTCGACGGGGACCGGGCGGAACCGGCCGGCCTGCTGCGGGCGGGCGGCTCCGTCGAGGCCAGCTTCACCGGCTCTCTCGCCGGTGCCGACGCCCTGGCCATCAGCGCCGAGCGCGCTCCCGACGGCACCGACCGGCCCGGCAGCTACCTGTCCCGCGTCCCGCTCTGAGGCATCCCGTGGGTGTCGGCGCCCGACGCTAGGGTGCCGGTGTGGCCGAGATCAAGTCCCGGAAGTCCGAGCGCGCCAGGTCGACCGACACGTCCGCCGGACCCGACGAGATCTCGCCCGCCGCACAGGCCGAACCGGACGCCGACAGCCGAGCTCGGGCCGCCGAGCTGACCGAGCAGCTCAACGACGCCCGCTGGCGCTACCACGTGCTCGACGCGCCGACGATCTCCGACGGCGAGTTCGACGCGATGATGCGCGAGCTCAACGAGCTCGAGGACAGCGATTCCCGGCGCTGCGGACGCCGGACTCGCCGACCCAGCAGGTCGGCGGGCCACCGCTCTCGACCACCTTCGCCGCGGTGGAGCACCTGCAGCGGCTGATGAGTCTCGACAACGTCTTCAGCCGCGAGGAGCTGGATCGCTGGGCGGCCCGGGCCGTCCGCGAGCTCGGCGAGGCCCGGATCGAGCAGTCGGGCTACCTGTGCGAGCTGAAGGTCGACGGGCTGGCCCTGGACCTGGTCTACGAGGAGGGCCGGCTGAGTCCGGGCGGCGACCCGCGGCGACGGCCGGGTGGGCGAGGACGTGACGGCCAACGTCCGGACGATCGCGGTCATCCCGCGACCGGCTGGCCGGGGACGACCTGCCGGCCGTGCTGGAGGTGCGCGGCGAGGTCTTCTTCGCCGTGGCGGAGTTCGCGCGCGCTGAACGAGTCGCTGGTCGCCGACGGCAAGGCGCCGTTCGCCAACCCGCGGAACGCCGCGGCGGGATCGCTGCGGCAGAAGGACCCGCGGGTCACCGCCTCGCGCCGACCTCGGCTTCGTCAGCCACGGCATCGGCGTCCTCGAGGGGTTCGCGGCTGGACCGGCTGTCGGCGGCGTACGAGGCGTTGGAGCGCTGGGGACTCCCGGTCAGTCCCGCATCGGCGGTCGCTGCGCCGACCTGGACGAGGTGTGGGCACTACATCGAGCACTTCGGCGAGCACCGGCACGCGGTCGCGCACGAGATCGACGGCGTGGTGGTCAAGCTGGACGAGCGCGCGGTGCAGGACCAGCTCGGCTCGACCTCGCGGGCGCCGCGCTGGGCGATCGCCTTCAAGTACCCGCCGGAGGAGGTCACCACCAAGCTGCTCGACATCCGGGTCAACGTCGGCCGGACCGGGCGGGTCACGCCGTACGGGGTGATGGAGCCGGTGCTGGTGTCGGGGTCGACGGTCGGCATGGCGACGCTGCACAACGCGAGCGAGGTGGAGCGCAAGGGCGTGCTGATCGGCGACACGCGTGGTGCTGCGCAAGGCCGGCGACGTGATCCCCGAGATCGTCGGGCCGGTGGTCGACCTGCGCGACGGCAGCGAGCGCGAGTTCGAGATGCCGACCCAGCTGCCCGGCGTGCGGCACCGAGCTGCGGCCGGAGAAGGAGGGCGACGCCGACCTGCGCTGCCCGAACACCCGGTCCTGTCCCGGCCCAGCTGCGGGAGCGGCTGTTCCACCTGGCCAGCCGGCAGGCCCTGGACATCGAGGTGCTGGGCTACCAGTCCGGGCAGGCCCTGCTGGAGGCCGGCCTGCATCGTCGACGAGGGGGACCTGTTCGACCTGACCGAGGAGAAGCTGGCGACGGTGCCGTTCTTCACCACCAAGGCCGGTGCCCTGTCGGCCAACGGGCGCAAGCTGCTGGCCAATCTGGAGCAGGCCAAGACCCGACCGCTGGACAAGTTCCTGGTCGGCCCTGTCGATCCGGCACATCGGCAAGGGCGTGGCGCCCGACGTGGCGGCGGCCTTCGGCGACATCGATGCCCTGGCCTCGGCGACGCCGGAGCAGCTGGCCGAGGTCGAAGGGCATCGGCCCGACCCTGGTGACCGCGATCGCCGACTGGTTCGCCGTCGACTGGCACCGCGAGATCGTCGCGCAAGTGGCAGGCGGCCGGTGCGGTGATGCGGGACGAGCCCAAGGAGCAGCTGGACCAGACCCTGGCCGGGTTGTCGGTGGTCGTCACCGGCTCGCTGGAGGGCTACACCCGCGACACGCGCCGCCGAGGCGATCACCTCCCGCGGCGGCAAGGTCGCCGGTTCGGTGTCGAAGAAGACCTCGTTCGTGGTGGTCGGGGAGTCGCCCGGGCTCGAAGTACGACAAGGCGGTCGAGCTGAAGGTGCCGGTCCTGCACGGCGTGGAGGCCTTCGAGGTGCTGCTGAGCGCGGGGGCGGAGGCGGCCACCGAGGCGGCCACGATCGGCTGATTTCCGAGCCGCGCTCGGGGCGCCCTCGAGTCGTCGCGGTCTCAGTCGTCGGTGAAGTCGGAGGCTGCGAACTGCTTGGCCTCGACGAGCACCAGCCAGTTGCCCGAGTTGTCGCGGATCACGGCCTCCACGCCGTACGGCCGGTCCGACGGCGGCTGCACGATGTCGACCCCGGCGGCCACGAGCCGGTCGTGGTCGCCGCGGCAGTCGTCGGTGTTGAGCCCGAATCCGCCCATGGTGCCGTTGGCGAGAGAGCGCCGGATCGCCTCCGCCACCTGGTCGTCCATCGGCGGGCCGGGCACCGACAGCACGACGTCGAGCTCGGGGTGGGCGGGATGGCGAACCGTCACCCAGCGGAAGCCGCTGCCGAGGGTGACGTCGGTGCCTTCCTCGAAGCCGAGCTTGTCGACGTAGAACGCCTTGGACTCGTCCTGGTCGGTGACGAACACGGTGACGAGCGAAACGTGAGTGATCATGACCGCAATCTAGGTCCCGGCGGGCCGCCAGGACTTCTTCGGAATTGCTCGATCGCTCAGACCGTGCATGAGCACGTAGCAGCCGGGGATCCGGGGCGCTCCGGCAGCGGCGAACCGTTGCTGGTAGGCCGCCGGCCCGATCCCGACGAGTCGGCGGAAGCGGCTGCTGAACGACCCCAGGCTGGTGTAGCCGACGAGGTGGCAGACCTCGGTGACGGTGAGGTTGGTGGACCGGAGCAGGTCCTGGGCCCGTTCGATCCGTCGCTCGGCGAGGTACGCGCTGGGCGTCATGCCGTACGTCTGCGCGAAGGACCGCAGGAAGTGGTACTTCGAGACCAGGGCGGTCGCGGCCAGCTCGTCCAGATCCAGTGGCTCGGCGAACCGGCGGTCGATCAGGTCCCGGGATCGCCGCAGGTGCGGCAGCAGGGAGACGGGCACGGTCACCCGCCGATTGTCCACCGATCGTCGACCGAACGAGGACGGAGCGGGCGCCGATCGGGCGCTGATCGAGGGCCCTGCCGCCGACTAGAGTTGGGGAGTGCCCAAGGTGTTCAGCAATCTCAATCTCAATGCGAACACGCCGCCGCGCGTCCAGCCGAACATCGGGGTGTGGGGCCCGGCGCAGGTGCCCAGCACCAGGTCCAAGAAGCGGATGCGGATCTGGGTGGGATTGGCGCTGTTGGGCGCGATGCTCGCCTGCTTCCTGCTCGGTTGGTACGTCTTCTACCTGATGACGGGCAGCTGGGGCTTCTTCTGAGCGCTCGTCCGGTAGATCGGCTCAGGCCCACCAGTGGACGGCCCAGTCGACGCCGAACGCCACCAGGACGAAGCGCAGGGTCCGGCCGGCCAGGACGACGAGGGTGAACCACAGCCCGTTCATCCGGGTGGCGCCGGCCAGCAGGGCGACCGCGTACAGCGGCGGGATGCCGACGGAGGCCGCGAGGAACGTGATCGGCAGGCCCCAGCGCGGATCCCCGACCAGCTCCAACAACCGGGCCACGAACGCCCGCCACTTGAGCGTCCGCGGTCCGACCGGCCGGGCCAGCCGCTCCGCCCGCTTGTTCCGGACGACCGGGAGGTCGCGGCCCCTCCGGACGGCGTAGAACATCGCCACCTTGCCGACCGTCTGGCCGATCGCCACGCCGATCGCCACCGGCACGGCTCCGGCGGCGGCCGTCACCTGCGAGGCCACGATGAAGGCCTCGGCGTTGATCAACGGCACCAGCGCGGACACGACGCCGTAGCCGATCGACGTCAGCAGCGCCAGCAGCTCGGGCCACCCGAGATCCATGCGCGCTCCGCCGCTACCCGCGCCGGACGGGACGGCCGAGGCGCTGCCACGCCCGCCGCAGCGGCGCCCCCAGCAGTGCCGCGCCGCTCGGGCCGGCCGCTGACCCGGACTCGGTGATCAGTCCTTCGTGGCGCAGCAGGTCCAGGGCCTGGGCGCGTTCGGTGTCGGTCAGCACGGTCTGCGGCCCGGTCCGGGGCGGCGGCTCGGCGGCCCATTCGTCCCAGCCGGTGCCGATCGCGTACCGGGATCGGGCGATCGAGATGTCGTCGAGCTCGAGGGTCCGCAGCTGCAGCGCAGCCTCCGGGGTGAGACCGCCCCGGGGCCCCGGCCAGGTCCTCGTGATGAACGCGATCGCCCGCCGCCGGGCGAGGACAGGCCGCAGCGTGGAGGTGCGGAGAACGGGGTTCGCCGATCGGAGCACCTCGGTGGCGTAGGCGCTCATCGACTCGTTGCTCACCTGCGGCGGCGTCGACCAGGCCACGTGGTCCGGCTGCCCGAGCCCCAGCGCGCTGAGCACCCGGAAGCAGAGGGCGCTCGCGTCGGTCCGGTCCGATTCCAGGAACGGCAGGGCGCCGGTCTGGTCCGGTCCGAAGCCGTCCTCCCAGCGCCGGAGCAGCCGGCGGTGATCCAGCAGTCGACGCCGCTGCTCGACGTAGTCGGCGTCCAGCAGCTTGGTCGAACCGCCCCGCACCGACTCGACGTAGGCGCTGGGGAGCCAGTAGCCGATCCGGCGCAGCACCACGACGACCACGATGCGGTCGAAGTAGCGGCGCAGGAAGCCGGCCAGGGTCGCGATGTCCTCCGACCTGGTCAGCAGCGTGCCGAGGTGCTCAGACGAGAGGATCCAGCGGGCGTCGTCGTCGACGGCGCGCTCGAACCGGCGGCCCAGGCTGCGTTGCAGGCGGCGCCGGGCGGAGGCGTCGCCGACACCGAGATCACGGGCGACCCGGGTGGACCGGGTGCTGAACGCCGTGGCCAGCTCGAGGTGATTCGAGCCGGGAAAGGCGGGGCCGTAGGCGAGTCCGTGCGCCGCCAGTGGACCGGGATTGTGCGACAGGAACTCCTGCAGCGCGGTGCTGCCCGCCTTCGACGTCCCGACGTGCAGGAACAAGGTCGCCACGACGACCGGACCTTACCGGAGATCGGTCGCTCCCACCGCTTCCGCGCTACTTGGCTCCTCGCTACTTGACCAGCGCAGCCAGGTGGTGGAGGCGCGCGATCTCGGAGTCCATGAAGGACGGCCCGCCCAGTCGTCCGATCACGATCACCCGGTCCTGGGTCACCGGCGTCACCACGATCGTTGAGTCGCCCCAGCCGGGCAGCCAGCCCGAATCGAGCTCGACCCGGTGCGTCCGGTCGAACGGCGCCAGGCGTTCGGTCGCAGCCGGCTCGAGTTCCGGCGCGAGGGTGGTGGCGTACGCGACGCGCGGCCCGGTCACCAGGTCGAGCAGCAGCGCCCAGTGCGAGCGGAACACCACCGGACACAGCGACACCAAGGTCTCGGCTGCGTTGGCGGGATCGGCGGTCATCCGTTCGAGGGCCTCGAGGTCGGACTGCAGCCCGCCCCCTTCGGGATATCGCGAGATCCACTCGACCCGGACGCCGTCGAGTCGGTGGCAGGCGGTGATGATCGTCTCGGGCATCTGGTTCGGGGGCAGGTCGACGATGAAGTCGTCGACGACCACCCCGCCGCCCTTCTCGATGATCTCGACGGCGTTGATGTCGCCGCCAACGCTGCCCATGGCACTGGCCACCGCACCGAGCGAACCCGGACGGTCGGGCAGGGAGATCCGCATCAAGAACACGGGCCAATTTTCACCCACCGGAGTTACCGGCCGTCACCCACCGGGGTTACCGGTGTGTTTCGGGTGGGCCACGCGTCCGGGGATGCACCCTGGTCCGGCCCGGACCGCGAGACGTGGAAGCCTGGAACGGTGCCGCGCTTCGAACCGTTCCGTGCCCTCCGCTATGCCGCCGACGACCTCACTCCGCTCGTCGCACCCCCGTACGACGTGCTGTCCGATGCCCAGGTCGACGCGTTGCAGCAGCGGTCGCCGCACAACATCAGCTACGTCGACGTACCGCGCGGCGGCGACGACCGTTACGAGAAGGCCGCCGAGCTGCTGCGGGGCTGGACCGCCGAGCAGGTCCTGGTCCGCGACGCCGAGCCGTCGTTCACGATCTACCGCCTGCGTTTCGTCGACGCGACGGGGACCGAGCGGGACATCGCGGGTGTGCTCGGCGGGCTGGAGGTGGTCGACGACGGTGCCGCGGGGGTGCTGCCCCATGAGCGGACGACGCCCAAGGCCTCGACCGACCGCCTCGATCTGACCCGCGCGACCCGGACCAACCTGTCCCCGGTCTGGGGCCTGTCCCTCGCCGGCGGTCTCACCGACGCCCTGGCCGAGCCGGGCGAGCTCGTCGCGAGCGTCACCGACGAGGGCGTGGAGCACCGGGTCGAACGGATCACCGATCGGGACCGGATCGCCCGCATCCAGGCGATCATCGGCAGTGACGACGTGTTGATCGCCGACGGGCACCACCGCTACGGCATCAGCCGCACGTACCGGGACGAGGTGCGGGCCGCCACCGGCGGTACGGACGGCGCCGCGGAGCAGACGCTGGCGTTCGTGAACGAGCTGGTCGCCGACCAGCTCAGCGTCGAGGCGATCAACCGGCTGTATCCGAAGCTGCACCCGCAGTTCAGCGACACGTTCGTCCTCGAGGAGACGACGCGACCCACCGCGGAGACGCTGGCCGAGATGGCGACCGAGGGCTACCTGGTGCTCTACACCCGGGACCGGTCCTGGAAGCTCACGGCGAAGCCGGGCGCCTTCGCCGACGTGCGGGCGCTGGACGGCGCCTGGTTGGAGTACACCCTCGGCGACGTCGAGGTGAGCTACCAGCACGGACTGGCCGAGAGCCTGGCCGCGGTCGACGACGGTCTGGCCGAGGCCGCCGTGCTGATCCGGCCGGTGAGCGTGACCGAGATCGAGCGGACGGCGCGGGAGGGGTTGCTGATGCCGCCGAAGTCGACCTTCTTCACCCCCAAGCTGAAGACCGGCCTGGTGCTCCGGCCGCTCGACTGACCCGCTCCATCCCGTCTCACTAGGATGGAGCGTCCTGACCGGCCCAGCCGCCGGCACCGATCGCAACCGCCCGAGGAGCCTCACCCGTGGCACTGAGCCCGAACGACGTGGCCGAGCTGGCCCGACTGGCCCGGATCGAGCTGACCCCAGCCGAGCTGGAGCAGCTGGCGCCGCAGCTGGACGTGATCTTGGAGTCGGTGGCCCGGGTGTCGGAGGTGGCCGCGGACGACATCCCACCGACCTCGCACGCACTGCCGCTGACCAACGTGTTCCGCCCGGACGTGGTGGCGCCGTCGTTGCCGCGGGCGGCCGTGCTCGACCAGGCGCCGGCCCAGGAGGACGACCGGTTCCGGGTGCCGCGGATCCTGGGCGAAGAGGCATGAGCCGCGCACCCGGGTTCCGACTCACTCTCGAGAGGCTCCGCGCATGACCGACCTGACCCGAGCGACCGCAGCCGACCTGGCCGCCTCGATCGCGAGCGGGGAGCAGAGCTCTGTCGAGGTCACCCAGGCCCACCTGGACCGGATCGACGCCGTCGACGGCGCCGTGCACGCCTTCTTGCACGTGGACCGGGAACGAGCGCTCGACACCGCCGCCGCGGTGGACGCCAAGATCGCGGCCGGTGCACCGGTCGGACCGTTGGCCGGCGTGCCGCTGGCTCTCAAGGACGTGTTCACCTACCAGGGCGCACCGACGACCTGTGGTTCGAAGATCCTGCAGAACTGGATGCCGCCGTACCACGCGACCGTCACCCAGCGCCTGCTGGACGCCGACATCGTGATCCTCGGCAAGACCAACATGGACGAGTTCGCGATGGGATCCTCCACGGAGAACTCCGCCTTCGGGCCCACCCACAACCCGTGGGACCTGGACCGGATCCCCGGCGGGTCCGGCGGCGGCTCGGCGGCCGCGCTGGCCGCCTTCGAGGCGCCGTTGGCGATCGGCTCCGACACCGGCGGTTCGATCCGCCAACCGGCGGCGGTCACCGGGACGGTCGGGGTGAAGCCGACCTACGGCGGGACCTCGCGCTACGGCCTGGTGGCGTTGGCGTCGAGCCTGGACCAGCCCGGCCCCTGTGCCCGTACGGTGCTCGATGCGGCGCTGCTGCACGCGGTGATCGCCGGGCACGACCCGCGCGATTCGACGTCGATCGACGCGCCGGTGCCGCCCGTGGTGGCGGCCGCTCGTTCCGGTGACGTCGCGGGGCTCCGGATCGGGGTGGTCACCGAGCTCGGTGGGGACGGTTACGCGCCCGGGGTCGAGCAGCGGTTCACCGAGGCGGTGTCGCTGCTGGCGTCGCTCGGCGCCGAGATCGTCGAGGTCTCCTGCCCGCACTTCGAGTACGCGCTGGGTGCGTACTACCTGATCCTGCCCGCCGAGTGCTCGTCCAACCTGGCCAAGTTCGACGCCATGCGGTACGGGCTGCGGGTCGGCGACGACGGCACCCGCAGCGCGGAGCAGGTGATGGCGGAGACCCGGGAAGCCGGCTTCGGGGCCGAGGTGAAACGTCGGATCATCATCGGCACCTACGCCTTGTCCAGCGGTTACTACGACGCGTACTACGGCCAGGCTCAGAAGGTGCGGACCCTGATCAGTCGCGACTTCACGGCGGCCTTCGAGAGCGCCGACGTGCTGGTGTCGCCGTCGACGCCCGTCACGGCGTTCCGGCTGGGGGAGAAGATCGACGACCCGTTGGCCATGTACCGGAACGACCTCTGCACCATCCCCTCCAACCTGGCGGGGAACGCATCGGCGTCGTTCCCGATCGGCTTGGCGCCGGAGGACGGTCTGCCGGTCGGGCTGCAGGTGATGGCTCCGCCGCTGGCCGACGACCGGCTCTATCGGGTCGGGGCGGCGCTGGAGCGGGCGCTGGAGGCCCAGTGGGGCGGATCGATGCTGTCGAAGATCCCTGAGCTCGTCGAAGGGCCGGAGCTGGAGGTGGCCCGATGAGTGCTCCCGTCGTCGACTTCACCACCGCGCTGGAGCGCTACGACCCGGTGATGGGGCTCGAGGTGCACGTCGAGCTCAACACGGCGTCGAAGATGTTCTGCGGCTGCTCGACGGTGTTCGGCGCCGAACCGAACACCCAGGTGTGTCCGGTCTGTCTCGGACTGCCCGGGTCGTTGCCGGTCGTCAACGCCGTCGCGGTCGAGTCCGCCGTCCGGATCGGACTGGCGCTGAACTGCTCGATCGCCGAGTGGTGCCGGTTCGCGCGGAAGAACTACTTCTATCCGGACATGCCGAAGAACTACCAGATCTCCCAGTACGACGAGCCGATCGCGTACGAGGGTGAGGTCGAGGTCGAGGTCGAGGGCACGACGTACACGATCGGCATCGAGCGCGCCCACATGGAGGAGGACACCGGCAAGTCCCGACACGTCGGGGGCGCGACCGGACGGATCCAGGGCGCGAACCACTCGCTGCTGGACTACAACCGGGCCGGGGTGCCGCTCATCGAGATCGTCACCAAACCGATCGAGGGTTGCGGCGAGAAGGCGCCGGTGGTCGCGCGCGCGTACGTGACGATGCTGCGCAACCTGCTGCAGGCGCTGGGCGTCTCCGACGTGCGGATGGAACAGGGATCGTTGCGGTGTGACGCGAACCTGTCGTTGCGACCGATCGGTCAACAGGAATTCGGTACCCGATCCGAGACCAAGAACGTCAACTCGCTCCGCAGTGTCGAGCGCGCGATCCGTTACGAGGTCACCCGGCAGGCAGCGCGCCTCGACGCCGGGGAGCGGGTGGTGCAGGAGACCCGGCACTGGCACGAGGACACCGGCGTCACGACCGCGGGGCGGAGCAAGGAGACCGCCGAGGACTACCGCTACTTCCCCGAGCCGGACCTGGTCCCCATCGCGCCGTCGCGGGAGTGGGTGGACCGATTGCGCGCCACCTTGCCCGAACCACCGGCGGAGCGGCTGAAGCGGGTGACCGCGGCCTGGGGGTTCTCCGAGCTCGAGCTGCGGGACGTGATCAGCGCCGGCGCGGTGGATCTGATCGAGGAGACGGTACAGGCGGGGACCACGCCGCACGCCGCCCGCAAGTGGTGGCTGAGCGAGCTCTCCCGGCATGCCGGGGAGCGCGGCGTCGAGCTGGCCGAGCTGGCGATCTCACCGGGGCAGGTCGCGGCCGTGCAGCAGCTCGTGGACGCCGGCACGGTCAACGACCAGCTGGCACGACAGGTGTTCGAGGGTGTGCTGGCCGGCGAGGGCACCCCGGCCGAGGTGGTCGCGTCCCGCGGACTGGCCGTCGTCTCGGACGACTCCGCCCTCGGCGAGGCGGTGGACGCGGCGATCGCGGCGCAACCCGACGTCGCGGACAAGATCCGCGCCGGCAAGGTGCAGGCCGCCGGGGCCCTGATCGGGGCGGTGATGAAGGCGATGCGCGGTCAGGCCGACGCGACCCGGGTCCGCGAGCTGATCCTGGAGCGGCTCAGCTGAGGCCCGAACTCCCTGAACACTGAGGCGTCGGTGTCAGCAGACCGAGCCGGAGTCGACCGGGAGATCGGAGCTGGGATCCTTGATCGCCGGTTGGGTGCCGGTGATCTTGGCGGCGCAGGACGTGGCCCCGCCGCTGCTCAGGTGGCTGCCGTCCAGCCAGATGTCGAGGGTGTACGCCCCGCCGTTGCGGCCGTCGCTGCAGGCCCCGCAGAGGTCCTCGACGATGAAGTACTTCTTGAGGTCGGGCAGGTAGAACTTCGTGCCGAAGGCGAACCGCGGGCCGAAGCCCACCGCGACCGTGATGGGGTCCTTCCAGGTGCCGGTGCCACCGGCGCGGTCGTGGATGATCGGCCGGGCGATCTGGGCCGATCCGGGCGGGCTGTTGTCCCAGTAGGTGTAGCCGGTCACGAACACCGTCGACCGGTCGCCACCGCCGTTGCCGACGTCGGCCGGCTCGCCGCCCTCGAGGACCGACTTGGTCTCCCGGGTCCCGCGGAGCACGACCTTGGCCTTCGGTTGGGTCGTGATCTTCGAGCTCGCCTTGACTCGGGTCGCCAGCTTGCCGTTGTGGCGCACCTCGGAGTACACGATGGTGCGGACACCGGTCGCGCCCTTGGTCTTGACCTCGCTCTCACCCCGGTCGAGCTTCTTGCTGTCCTTGTACGTGGTCTTGTACGCGACCTTCTCCCGCTTCGTCACCTGCTTGGCGTCCACCCGGGTGAACGTGATGCGGGATCCGTCGGTGAGCCGGGTGCTGGGGCTGACGTTGAGCTTGTCGTCGGCGTCGACCGCGATCTTCGCGCTGGTCAACACGGCGCCGACGGTCTGGGCGGTCGTCTTGACCCGTCGCGTCGTGCCGGCGTTGTCGATGGTCACCGTCTTGGGCGTCGAGAGCGCGAAGGCGACCCCGTCGCGTCCGATCGAGGCGCTCCGGCTGGTGGACAGCGTCGCACCGGCCACGTCGAGCTGCCGCGCCTTCAGGGCCTGGTCGACGGTGGTCGCCGTCGTCCAGAACGTGTGCGGCTTCCCATCGACACTCACCGTCACCTGACGTCCGTACTGCACGGCGATCCGGGTGCCGTCGACGAGCTGGGTCTGCAGTCCGGGCGCCACCACGTCGTGCTGGCCGACGGTGATGCCCCGGCTGTCCAGCACCTGGCCGACCGTTCCGGCCATGGTGCTGACCTCGGTCGCCGAGCCGTCGACCGACAGCTCCACGTCCTTGTCGGCGACGGCGAATCCGAAGGTCGCTCCGGCCACAGCCAGTACGGTGACGCCGGCCGCCACGGCAGGGATGATCTTGCGCACGAGAAATTTGCTCCTGGATCCGTTGTCAGAAACGGATTCGACTGTCGGTCATAGAAAAGGCACGGGGAAGTTCGGTGAAGTCGTTCGGTCACGAAAGCATAACGAACCGTGAGAACCAGGCCAAAACGGTCGTCCCCAGGGTGCCTGGTGAGGCCAACCCGACTCAGCCGTCGGCCTCCGGGATCGCGGGCAGGCGCGGACCGGGCGAGCTCTCGGCCCGCTCGCCGGCGACCGGGTTCGAGCGGGGAGTCGAGGCGGGCAGCAGGTGGATCGCGCGGGGCGGCCCGACGACCCAGCCGAACGCCCGCTCCTCGATGAGCTGGTCGTCCGCGGTGAGGCGACCGTCGTGTTGTCGCTGGTGCTCACGCCAGGACGGCACCTCGAACTGCTCGACGAACAGGCACGGTTGTTCACCGTTGCGGTAGACGTCCCATCGGGTCGCGCCGCTCCGCAGCCGGGACCGACGCAGCTCCTGCATCGCCGCCAGGAACGAAGCCTCGTGCTCCTCGCTCACCTCGTACTCGATCGAGATGAGCACCGGCCCCGCGTCCGGTTCCGGTTCGACGGCGACGGCCGGCGCTCCCCAGTAGGCGGCGGGGGATCGATCGAGGTCCTGGTTGTCCGGCACCCGCAGCACCAGCCCGGCCAGCGCACTGATCGCGACCAACGCGGCAGCCACCACGATCGCGATCTGCAGCCCGGCGAGGGAGGTGACGACCCCCCAGATCGGGGAACCGACCGACTGGCAACCGAGGAAGACCATCAGGTAGATGGCGAGCGCCCGGGCCCGCACCCAACCGGGCAGGAACAGCTGGAGCTCGGACACGACAGTGGCGACGGTCGCGGTCCAGCCGAAGCCGCAGCAGATCAGCAGGGGCACGGCCATCCAGGCGACCGACAAGCCGGCCAAGGTCGCGAAGGCGAGCGCGTACAGCACGGCGGCCAGACCCAGGATGGCGTTCGACGACAGGCGCTGCTTGATCCGGCCCAGCGTCAGCGCCCCGATGACGGCCCCGACACCCAGTGCCGCGAAGAGCAGGCCGTAGCCGTCGGCGGCCAACCGCAGCTGGCGATCCGCGATCAGCGGCAGCAGCGCCCAGACCGCGCAGGCGGGCACCATGAACAGCCCGAACCGGAGCAGCAGGCGGCGCACCACCGGCTCGTGCCGGACGTAGCGACCGCCGGAGCGCAGCGCGGGCAGGAACCGCTCGCGCTCGGCGGTGATCACCCGCGGTCGCCGCCAGGCCACCAGGACGACGGCCAGCACGCAGACCAGGACGGCGTTGAGCGCGAACACCGCGGGGACGCCCGAGAACGCGATCAGCAGACCGGCGATCGCCGGTCCAGCCGCCCGGGAGACGTTCACGCTGACCATGTCCAGGCGGGTCGCGGCGGCCAGCTCGTCCCGTGGCACGAGTTCGCTGATCAGCGCCTGCCAGGTCGGTGCCAGCATCGCCTGCCCCGCGCCGACCGCGAACGTGAGGACCAGCAGCAGCGCCGGCGGCATCAGGCCCAGCGCCGACAACGTCGCGAGCAGCGTCGACACGACGATGAAGTAGATCTGCACCCCGAACAGCAACCAGCGCCGATCGAACGCGTCGGCCAGCACCCCGGCCGGCAGCGCCAGCAGCATCATCGGCAGCGTGCTCGCGGTCTGCACCAGCGGGATGATCGTCGCGGCGTTCGGGTCGTCGATGAACAACCACTGCGCGCCGACCAGCTGGGCCCAGCTGCCGATGCTGGCGACCACGACGCCGAGCCAGAGCCAGAAGAAGGCCCGGTGTCGGAAGGGTGCCAGCGCAGACACGGAACGACCGTAGACCCTCAGTCGGCCGGCTGCCGGCGCATCCCGGGACCGACCGTGTCGGCCGCCTCGACCAGCAGGGCGCGGATCGCGTCGTCGAAACCGTCCAGGTGCCGCAGGCTGTAGCGGTGCATCGTGACCTTCTTCGAGGTCGCGAACGAAGTGCGTGGCCTGGGGTCGGTCACCGTCCTGAGCAGCTCGATGCCCAGCTCGAGATAGGAGCTCTTGACGTACGCCGAGGCGAAGACCCGCCGGCGCGCGTAGGCGATCTCCGAGCTGTGCACCCGCTCCTCGACCTCGGGTAGAGATCGACAGAAGTCGCGGAACGCCGTCAGTTTCGCGAGGTCCTCTGGCTTCAACCGCGCGGTGAGCTGCTCCCAGGTCGACTCGGCCATCGGGTCAGCCTAGAACTCGGCACCGACCGCGGTACCGGGGAGCGCGGCGCCGATTCAGCTTCCGTCTCGCGCGGGCCCGTACAGGCGGGCGATGTCCGGAGAGTCCAACCAGCCCTCGTACGTCTCGTTCCGGGGCCAGCCGTCCGGGGAGTCCTGCCACGGTTCCTGCCGCCCCCAGGGGAGCAGGTCGATCAGCGGGAACGTGTGGCTGAGCTGCTCGGTGCCGCGGCCGTTGGTGTGCCAGGTGCGGTAGACGTCGACGCCGTCTCGGAGGAAGACGTTGACCCCGAACCCACCACCGGGCGGCGCATCCATGTCGGAACCGAACGGGCTGTCCGCCGTGGAGTACCACGTCATCTGGTTCCCGACCAAGTCCTTGTAGGCCAGTGCCTCCTCGATCGGACCCTGGGTGACGATGACGAACCGGGCGTCGTAGGTGTCGAGGAAGTCCAGCCGGGTGAACTGCGAGGTGAAACCGGTGCAACCGCCGCACTGCCACTCCGCACCGGGGGCCCACATGTGGTGGTAGGTGATGAGCTGCTGTTTGCCGGCGAAGACGTCGACGAGTCGGACCGGGCCGTCCTCGCCCTGCAGCGTGTAGTCGGCCAGCTTGACCATCGGCAGCCGGCGACGCTGGGCGGCGATGGCATCGAGTTCCCGGGTGGCGGCCTTCTCCCGGATCCGGAGTCCCTCGAGCTGTTCCCGCCAGGTGTCGGCGTCGACTACCGGTGGCAGGACGGTCGGGCTGGTGCTGGGCATGGTTCCCCTCTCGGCTACGTCGAACAGATCAGACCTGCCGACCGCGCCGAACTCATCGGGGGGAGCCGAGCCCGTCCTGCCGACCGGTCAGATCGTCGGGCCGCGGGATCGGACACGCCGGATAGAGTGCGGCGGTGAACGCGCCGGACGCCATCCGATCACGAGGGTCGGCCCGACCAGGTCCGGCGGCCTCGCTGCGGCCGGCGCTGGTGCTCATCACGATCTCCGCGCTGCTGCTCGGCGGCTACGAGTTCGTCCTGCTCCGGTACCCCTATCCCGACCTCGTGTGGCTGCTCGGACTGCTGTCGATGGCGGGCCTGCTGTACGTCTTCGCCGGTGTCCTCGCGTGGGACCGGCGGCCCAGCAACCGGATGGGGCTGTGGCTCGTCGTGGTGGGGATGGCGACGCTGATCGCCCGGCTCTCGCTGGTGGAGGATCCGCTGCTCGCGACGACCGGACTGCTCCTGGCCCAGGCTCCCATCGCCGGTGTCGTGGTGTTGATGCTGTTGTTCCCGTCGGGTCGATTCGCCGGCCGTCTCGACCGGTCCGTCGCTGCGGCCGCCGTCGTCATCACGGTCGGGTTCGCGATCCCCCTCGGATTGTTCCGGCCGGCCGATCAGTCCGCCGCGCTGCACCTCGCCGACCGGCCCGATCTGGTGGCGCCGCTGTCGCTGGTGCAAGCGGTTCTCTGGTGGGCGCTGCTGGCCGCCGTGGTGGTGATCCTGGTGCGGCGGGTCGCCACCCAGCGGGCGGTTCGTGGTGAGCGGCGGGCGCGGCTGTGGGTCTACCTCACCGGCATCGTCTCGGTCCTGGTGCTGCCGTTGGTGGCTCAGCTCGGTCTGCTGTTCAGCTGGTCGGAGTTGGCGGTGTTCGTCGTCCAGGTCGTCCTGATCGCACTGGTTCCGGTCGTGTTCACCACCTCGCTCCTCGCCGGTGGCTACGGGCGTACCGGACGACTGGACGAGCTGGCCGCCTGGTTGGGCAGCTCCGAGCACGACCGGCCCGCCCTGCGGCGGGCCCTCGCCGACACCCTCGGCGACGACTCGCTGCAGCTGCTGTTCCGGCGGCGAGCCTCCACCGACCTCGTGGACGAGCAGGGCCGACCCGCAGCCGAGCCCGAGCGGCGGGCGCCGACCGCCGCCGTGGAGATAGAGCTGAGCGGCGGATCGGCCGCCGTGATCGCCTACGACACGGCCGCCGTGCCCGATCCGCAGCTGGTGACGGCGGCCGGCCGGATCGTGGCGGTGGCGCTGGATCGTGACCGGCTGACCGCAGAGCTGCTCGCCGAGCGCGAGGAGCTCAAGCGCTCCCGAACCCGCATCGTCGAGGTCGGCGACACCGAACGACGGCGACTCGCGCGCGATCTGCACGACGGCCTGCAGAGCCGGTTGGTGCTGGCGGCGATCCGGGCCGGCACCCTGGCGGCGGTGCCGGATCTGTCGGAGCCGGACCGGCGGTCGGCCTACGCCCTGCGGGTCGATATCGAGCAGTCCGTTCAGGAGCTGCGCCGGATGGTCCACGGCGTGCTGCCCGCCCTGTTGCTGGAGCGCGGTCTGGTGCCGGCGGCCCGGGAGCTGGTCGAGCGGTGCGGCATCCCCGGTCGCACCCGGTTCCCGGAGACCGAGCAGCCGATTCCGCCTGCGGTGGCCACCAACCTCTACTTCGTGTTGGCGGAGGCGGTCACCAACGCGGTCAAGCACGCGAACGCCTCTCAGCTCGACGTCTCGATCGACATCGACGCCGACGGGGTACGGCTGGAGGTGGCCGACACCGGTGTCGGCAGCATCCACGGTGCTGGTGAACCGGCGGCCGGAGGTGGGCTGCGCGGGATGGCCGACCGGGTCGAGGCCCTGGGCGGCCAGTTCTCGTTCTCGAGTCGGCGCGGTCAGGGCAGCCGGGTGGTCGCGGTGATCCCGTACGCCGAACCCCAGCGAGTCGCGGCGTGACGGCTGCACACGTCGGCGCGGCGATCGGCGTGGTCGTGGCCGAGGACGACGTGCTGATGCGGGAAGGCATCGCCCAGGTGCTTCGCTCCGCCGGCTTCCTCGTCCTCGGCACCGCCGCTGACGCCGTGGAGCTGCGGTCACAGGTCGAGACCCACCGGCCGACCGTCCTCGTCACCGACATCCGGATGCCACCGGGCGGCGCCGACGACGGTCTCCGGGCGGCGTTGGAGCTGCGCGGCTCGCCGCCGGCGCTCGCGGTGATGTTGTTGTCCCAGTTCGTGCAACGCGCCTACGCCGTCGAGCTCGTCGGGAACAACCCCGCCGGTGTCGGGTACCTGCTCAAGCAGCGGGTCGCCGACGTGACCCGGTTCGCGGCGTCGGTCCGGCAGGTCGCCGAAGGCGGCACGGTGCTCGATCCCGAAGTCGTGCAGGCGATGCTCGACGTCAAGCAGGCCAGGGGCGGCACCGACTTCACGTCGTTGACGCCGCGGCAGCGCGAGGTGCTCGGCCTGCTCGCCGAGGGCCGGAGCAACCAGGCCATCGCCGAACGTCTCGGCATCACCGAGAAGTCCGTGGTGGGCTACGTGTCGCGGATCTACGACGACTTCGATCTTCCGCTGAACGCCGAGGACCACCGTCGCGTGCTCGCCGTGTTGCGTTACCTCAACGGCTGACGCCGGCGAGTCGGTGCCGCGGCCAGCATCGGGCGCGCCGGACACCTATTCCGGCAGGGTGATCGCGGTGTTGATCAGGGGCAGCTGGTTGGTCCGAGACCCCGCGCCCGCCCGGTCGATCGTCTCGGGATCCACCATGCCCTCGAACGTGAAGGAGTCCAGCTCCCACGGGATGTTGGTCGCGGTCAGCGGCTCCGGTCCGTCCATCAGGTGGAAGTGCAGATGGGATTCGGAGGTGTTGCCGGAGTTGCCGGCCTGGGCGATCTGCTGACCGCGCTGGACCACGTCGCCGGGCTTGACCGTGATCGACCCGGTCTTGAGGTGGCCGTACAGGACGTACACGCCGTCCCCGATCTCGAGCACGACCCGGTTCCCGCCGAGGTCGCTGAGCGGGAGGCTGAGGAAGGTGTGCGGCTTGGCCTCCGGCAGGTCGTTCTCGATCGCGACCACGGTGCCGTTCGCCACCGCCAGCACCGGCTGACCGAAGGTGAAGTAGTTCTCGTTCTTCGTCGGGTCGCCGCGGAACGTCGCCTGCGTCCCGGCCGTGAAGTCGACGATGGGACGGGCGTTCAGATCGAACCTCGACCAGTCCACCGCATACCGTTCGGCGCCGTTGATCCGGCCGCCCACCGGAACCATCGCGCCCCGGTGCGGGGAGAGTCCGCAGCAGGCGTTCACCGCGACCCAGTCCTTCCCGCGAAGTGGCGGCCCGATGACCACCGGGGCGCCGGTGCCGACCGTCACGGTGCCACCGACCTCGGTGCTGCGCTCGGGGAAGTTGTTGGTGGCGAAGTCACCCTGGTTGGGTTCGAAGGCGCCGTACGTCGCGGTCAGTCGGTGCGTCAACGAGGTCGGCACCGCGGCCCGGTCGGCGAAGACCGCCTCCAGGATGAGCAGCACCGTCCGACCCGCGGGTACGGTCTTGGCCGGCACCGGCGGGAGGGCGTAGTCGCCGACGAGAATCGACAGGGCGACGACCTGGTCGCCCTTCAAGGTGGTGAGCACCGGTCCCGACGGGCCCCCGGACAGGGTCTCGACGCTGGTGATCGTGGCCGGCCGGGGCGACGCGTTGAGCACCTCGAGCTCGTACACCACGTGCACCTTGCCGTCGGATCCGGTCACCGGCACCGGGTCGGGCGCCAGCGCGTTGATGATCAACGGCGTGAAGCGTTCCGGCTCGGTCGGAGCAGCGGTCGATCCACCGGTCGGGGACGAGGTCGTCGAGGACTGTGGCGGTACCGGACCCGGTGCCGGGCTCGGCATCCGGCAGGAGGCGCTGGCCAGCAGGACCACCAGTGCCGCCAGCACGGCCCCGGGGAGGACCGCTCGGGATCTGGACATGCACACCTCTCGCCTGCACCATCAGGTGCTCGATCGTAGGCAGATCCGGTCCGCCCGCGTAAGCGGCCTGAGTCGGGCCGGCGCGGCGGTCAGCAGGGACCTAGGTCGGGGTCCGGCTGTCAGCGAGGACCGAGCTCGGTCCGACCGTCGAGCAGCTCGCGGGCGATGTCGAGATGGCCCGCATGTCGGGCGAGCTCCTCGATCACGTGCAGCAGCACTCCGCGAACCGTGGTGACCTCGCCGACCAGCTCGTCGGGCTGCAACGTGATGGGGTCGTCGAGGGCGAAGTCGGTCAGGATCTGGTCCGAGCGATCGCACTCGGCCCGATACAGCGCCACGGCGTCGGCGAGGGTGGCGGGCTCCCCAGGGACGGCGTGGGTGTCTGTCCGGTCGCCGGCGAGGGTGAAGAGGAACCAGTGCCGCTCCACGCCGCCGAGGTGGATGATCAGGTCGAGGGTGGTCCAGCCGCTCGGCACGATGCTGCGGTGAGCATCCGCTTCGGACATCCCGTCGACGATCGCCAGCGCCGCGGACCGGTTGGCGGCCAGGAAATGCAGCAGCGCAGCGCGTTCGGTGGTGTCGGGCGGGCGGATGGTCGATGGCGTGGGCACGCGCTCAACCTAGGGGTGTCACCCGACTACTCAGCTGCCGAGGTGGGGGAGTCCGAAGAGCGGTGCCAGCACCTCGTTGTAGACGTAGAACCCGACCATGAGCAGACCGACGACCGACCACAGACCCCACCGGCGGCGTCGGAGTCGGCGGCCCTTCTCCGCCACCCGGTTCGTCGCGGTCTGGGGCGGCCCGTCGCCGGCGATCGTGAAGACCGGTTCGCGGACCGGTGCCGGCTCGGGCGGTCCGCCGGTCCGCGCCGCCGGGAGCGGCGCCACACCGTCCGGGCCCAGCACGAACCCAGGGAAGAGCTGGAAGCCGGCCGCGGGTCCGGCCGGTCCGCTCTGGCCCGGCCCGGCGTCGTGGATCAGCGGGCCGGAGCCGCCTGGGCGGTGGCCGGCCGGATCGGTCTCCAACAGCGCGAAGTCGTCGGAGTAGCGGGAGGTGCGGCGCACGGTCCGGGCCACCACGGTGTCGACGAGTTCTTGCAGCCAGCGGTAGGTGGCGGGGTCCAGCAGGTCGAAACGGCTCCCGTAGCAGAAGAGGGTGTCGTCGACGATCTCGACGTCGAAGGCCCCGAGTCGGTCGATGAACAGCGCCATCAGATCCGGGGCGAAGATCTGGAACGCGTCCCGACCGTAGTCACTCGGCGCGTAGAGGGTGAACAACTCGTCGAACTCACCGCCGAGGGTCAGCCGCTGATCCTTGGCCAGGTCGACGGGGAGGTTCGAGCTCTTGATCCCGAACACGCTCGTGTCGTTCGCCTTGGCGTCGAGCAACAGGTGCGGCATCCGACGGTCGAGCCGGATGGCGACGTAGCCCCAGCCATAGACCTTGGCGTCGTCGTTGTCGTCCCCGCGGATCACGTAGCGGTAGTTGCCGATCTCGACCTGACGCCCGGAGGTGGTGGTGAGTCGGCGTTCGATGGTCCGGTCGGTACCGCCGCCGAAGATGATGCCGGAGAAGGCCGGCGACTCGTCGTGTCCGTACCGCAGACCGTTGACGCCCGCGAAGCCCACGAGACGGTAGGCCGCCTCCCACCACCAGCGCGGCACGACGAAGGACCTGATCACCGCGATGACCCGGATCAGGGCCACCACGATCCCTACCGCCAGCAGCGCCAGGAAGCCGACGATGACCAGGTTCAGCGGGAAGGGAGCTTCGAAGGTGAACCTCCACACGGCCACGATCAGTGAGGTGCCGCCCGTCGCGACGATGGCCACCACCGCCACCGTCGGGAACACCACCGGCATCAGCTGGGTGATCAGATCTGCCACCCCGGGGCGTCGGAAGCCCGTGGTCATGACCCGCCACGGCTTGCCGGTCGCCTTGGAGTCGGCGATGAAGCCGTCCAGTCGCTGGCTGTCGACCGGTGCGGTGAGCGGGGCCGGATCGAGCCCCCGGACCGGTGCGTCGGGACTCCACTGGGAACTCGTACTCACTCCACCCCCCGCATCAGGTCTTCGGCGTGCCCGGCCGATGGAGGCACCGTAGAGCCTCACCGGTCGGTCCGCCACCGATTCGAGGAGGTGCCGCCCCGGCCCGAGATACGCCCCAGGGCCCCGCTACTTGTTGGTCCCGGTCGACACCGAACCCTGCAGCTGGCGTTGGAAGATGAGATACACGATCAGCACCGGCACCACCGTGATGACGACGGCCGCGAACAACGCACCGAAGTCCACGGAGTAGCCGGCCTGGGACGCGAACGAGGCCATGCCCTGGGTCAGCACGTAGTTGTCCGGGTTGCTGTTCAGGGCCACCGGCAGCAGGAACTGGTTCCACAGGCCGACGAAGTTCAAGATGGCCACCGTCGCCAGGCCGGGCCGGGCCATCGGCAGCATGATCTGGAAGAAGGTCCGCCATTCGCCGGCCCCGTCAATGGCGGCCGCCTCGGCGATCGACTTGGACAGGGAGCGGAAGAACGCGTACAGGAAGAACACCGTGAACGGGAACGCGAACGCCGCGTAGGTGACGATCAGACCCGGCAGGGTGTTCAGCAGGCCGATGCCGCGCAACACGAAGAACAACGGGACGATCGCCAGGAACACCGGGAAGGTGAGTCCGGCCAGCATAGGTAGTAGATGATCCGGTTGCCCGGGAAGCTGAACCGGGCCAGCACGTAGGCGCTCATCGACCCGAACAGCATGGTCAGCGCCAGGGCGCCGAAGACGACGATGACGGAGTTGAAGAAGAAGCTGCCGATCCCGGCCGTGGTCCAGGCGTTGACGTAGTTGTCGAAGTTCACGTTGGCGGGCAGTGCGAACGGCGAGGCGAAGATCTCCGAGCTCGTCTTGAACGATGACATCACCACCCAGAGCAGCGGCACGATGACGAGCAGCGACCAGATGATCAAGATCCCGTGGGAGAGCCCACCGACCACCGCGTCCGCGGTCGCCCCGGGCCGGGAACCGCGGCCGGCGTCCCGGGGCACGTCCGGGGTCGCATCGGTGGCCCGCGAGGGTGCCCGGGTGTCACTCATTCGGCCACCTCGCTCTTCCCGCCGGTGAGCCGGTTGATGCCGAAGACCAGACCGGCGTAGGCCAAGGTGATCAGTGCGAGCACCACGCCCATGGCGCACGCGTAGCCGAACTGTCCCTTGGTGAAGGCCGTGGTGAACAGTTGCTGGGACATCACCAGGGTGGAGTTCTCCGGTCCGCCGCCGGGAGCCAGCGCCGCCACGTAGACGAAGGCGTCGAGGGCGAGGATGCCCATGTAGATGAAGGCGGTCTGGACGTTGTCTCGGATCAGCGGGATGGTGATCGAGATCGCGGTCCGGAACCGGCCCGCTCCGTCGATCCGCGCCGCCTCGAAGATCTCGGCGGGGACACCCTTGATGGCCGCGATGAACAACACCATGTAGAACCCGACCAGTCCCCAGATGATGGCGAACATGACCGCGATCCGGGCGGTCCGGACGTCGCCGAGCCAGGGGAACGCGGTGAACTGATCCAGGCCGAGCCGCGTCAGCAGCCCGTTGAGCAGACCGCTGTTCGGGTCGTAGATCTGGGCCCAGATCAGGCCGATGACGATCGCCGGCACCACGTACGGGAAGAACGACACCACCCGGTAGAAGCTGGAGTTGCGCAGGCCCCGGATGTTGCCGCGACTCGACCCGCCGATGGTGACCAGCGACGCGAAGAGCAAGGCGATGGCGATGGTGACGACGGGCAGCACCAGCGCCATGATGATGCTGTTGGTCAGCGCCTTCATGAAGATGTCGTCGTCGAGCAGCTTCGCGTAGTTGCTCAGTCCGACGAACTTCATCTCCGGGCTGAACCCGGTCCAGTTCGTCAGCGAGAAGTACGCCGCCTGGATGAACGGCGACACCACGAACACCAGGTAGCCGACCACCGGCAGACCAGGAAGACCAGGAAGAAGCTGACCCGGTCGAAGGTGAGGTTCCGCCGGCGCCAGCGCGTCGATGCCAGCGCCTTGACCCCCCGGGAGGCCCGGGGGGTCGCGGTGTCGAGTGCGGTCATGGACGCGATCTTGTCGCGATCAGGGGGCAGCTGTCGATCACTTGACCTCGACCTTCTTGATCGAGTCGTCGTTGGCGGTCTTGTCGGTGATCTCCTGCAGCCCCTTGGTCAGGTCGGCCACGCTCGGACCCGCCCTGCAGGAAGGTGTTCCACAGCACCAGCATGTCGGTGTTGAGGCCGTAGAGGTCGATGAAGTTCCAGGTGAACACGTTGTCGCCCGCACCCTCGAGCAGCTTCACCTGGGACACCAGGGCGGTGGAGCCGAAGCCGTCGGCGGGGACGGTGTCCTTGACGATGGTCGAGGAGAAGGTGGTCTTGGCGAAGTTGGTCGCCGCCTCCTTCGACAGCATCGCCCGCATGAACTCCTTGCCACCGGCCACGTTCTTGCCCTGCGACGGCACGATGAAGCCCTCGCCGGCGGTGGAGTGCATGGCCTCCCACGGCAACTTGGAGTCGCTGGACACCACCGGCTCCGGGGCGCCGGTCATCTCGAAGCCGGACTTGGTCTGCTTCTTCATCTCGTTCTCGATCCAGCCGCCGCAGGGGTAGAGGATGAAGTCCTGGGCGTTGCTCCACTGGGACTGGGCGGCGGTGAACTGGGTCCCCGCGCCGCCCGGCTTGACGTAGCCGGCGTCGATGATCTTCTTGAGGCCCGTGAACACGGCCTGGACGGAGTCGTTGGACCAGCAGTCGGGCTTGAGGTTCTCCAGCGCGAGCCGGACCTCGTCGCCGCCCTGCTTGATCGCCGAGGCGATGGCCATGGTCTGGTAGTAGGTCGCGGCTTCCTTGCCCCAGCCGAGCAGGAACTTGCCCTTGCCCTTGGCGTCCGCGCCGAGCGCCAGCATCTCGTCGTAGGTCTTCGGTACCTCCCAGCCGTTGTCCTTGAACAGCGAGGCCGAGTACCACAGGGCGTAGACGGTGAGCACGTAGTTCAGCTGGACGAACTTGCCGTCGAAGGTGCCGGGCTCGGTCACCCCGGCGTACAGGGTGTCCTTGATCACCGTGCCCTCGTAGTTCTTGGCGTTGATGATGTCGGTGAGGTCTTCGAGCTGGTCGCGGATGGTGTTGATGGCGATCAGGCCCTCACCGCAGTTGTCGATCACGTCCGGCGGGTTGCCGGCGACGAAGCGGGGCTGCAGGGTCTGGGCGAGCTTGGTGGCCGGGGTCACCTTGACCGTCGAACCCTGTCTGCAGCTTCTCCACCTGCTTGGCGGCGAACTCGGTGTACTCGACGCCGTAGCCACCGTTGAAGATCACGGCATCGACGGTGGAGTTCGCCGCCATGCCGAACGGGTTGGTGTCGCTCGACCTGGCCGCCGGCCGAGGACGGCGCCCGGGGTGGGCCCGGTGCCCGAGGTGGCGCAGGAAGCCAGGGAGCTGCCGGCCAGGGCGAGGCCTGCGACGCCGAGAGAGCCGCGCAGGAAGTCACGCCGCCGCAGCGGCCGATCGGTGATGCTCATTGTTCCTCCAGGTCACGATGTGTGGTTGGTCTGTTGGTGGGGCTGGTCGGGTTGGGGTCGTACCGGCCGGTGATCAGGTCCCGCGCCTGATCCGGCCGCGTAGCGCTCCTCGAGTCGGGAGTTGTGTTCGTCGCCGCCGGGGATGTTGGCCGACAGGTAGAGCGGTGGGGTCTCACCGCGTGGCTGCGATCCGCTCCGCCACGCCGATGGTGAGCAGCTGGGCGATGAAGGCGCTGGTGATCGAGGAGACCGCAGCCGACCGGCACGCCACCGCTCAGCGTCAAGGTGGCGTCGCCGTACGGTGCGAGGTTGTCGATCACCACGTCGGCGACGTCGCTCAGCCGCTGCCCGCTGGGGTGCTTCGGCTGCACCTGCATCGTGTGCTCCAGCGAGGTCACCGCGATCAGCCGGTGGCCGTGCTCCTTGATCGACCGGGCGAAGCCGACGATCGAGCCGTTCACCCCGGAGTTCGACGCGATCATGAACACGTCGCCGGGCTGGACGGGGGAGATGTCCCACAGCTCCTCGACGATCGCCGGATCACGCTCCAGGCTCGAACCGCCGAGCTGGTCGACGGTGAGGCTGCCGCGCAGCACCAGGTCGCGCAACGCGATCTTGTTGGTGGGGATCAGACCGCCCGCCCGGCCGGCGATCTCCATGGCGAACGCCTCCGAGTGCCCGGTGCCGAAGGCGTGCACGACACCGCCGGAGCTCGACCGCGTCGGTCATCAACTCGATGGCCGCTCGAGGCCGCCGGCCGCCGCCATCGCGGCGACCCGGGCGAGCCGGCTCTGGACCTGCTCGGTGTACTCGGCGACGAAGTCGTCGGCTCCGACCTGCTCACTCATGCGGATTCCTTCGTGGTGTCATCGTGGTCGGCGTTCGCCGCGCCGTGCCGCCGCGGGCGACGGTGGCTGGCCACGGCCCGGGCCGAGGCGGCGAGCTTCTGCGCTGGAGCGGTCGAAGTTCTCCTGGGCGACCAGCAGGTACAGCAGGTCGAGCACCAGCAGCTGGCCGTGCTTGGCCGACAGGTCGTCGGGCTGCAGGAACTGCTCGTACACCGAGGTCACGATGCCAGCTCCGCGAGCTCGGCCATCGGCGAGGCGGGGTTGTTGCGTGACGCCACGGTGAGGGCGCCCACCCGTCCGGCCTCGGCCAGCATCTGCAGGGTCTCCTCGGTCCGACCGGTGGTCGAGATGCCGATCGCGACGGTGCGGGAGTCCTGGATCGCTGCGCTGGTCAACCCGGTGTGCACCTCGGACCAGGCGTAGGCCTTGATGCCGATCCGGTAGAGCCGTCCCTGCAGCTCCTCGGCCAGCATGGCGCTGCCGCCGACCCCGTAGATGTCCACGTGGGCGCTGTCGGTGATCCGGCGCGCGACCTCGGCCATCGACGCCGAGATCCATGGCGGCGGTCGCCTGCGCAACGACCGGGTGTGGCTGCTGATCAGCATACCGGAGCAGCTCCTCGGGGGAGTCGTCCGGGCCGAAGTCCGCGACCGATCTCCGCCGTCCACGAATCGACCGCGGCGCTGCGGCCCAGATCGGTGGCGATCCCGACCCGCATGCTCGACGTAGCCCGCGTACCCGATCAGGCGGCAGAACCGGGTGACGGTGGCCGGCGAAGCCTGGGCCTCTTCGGCCAGATCACCGATCGACAAGGTGAGCGGGGCCTGGGGTTCGCGCAGCAGGTAGTCGGCGACCCGGCCGACGGCCACGGGCATGTCCGGCGGATCGCCCGGATCCGGTCGGCGATGGCCGGAGGGTGCTCGCGGGTGACCGCGGCCCGCTCTGCTGTGAGAATTTGTCTCTCCTCGCCATGGCCGTGCTGAAAATTTCTCTTACGATAAGGTAGCGGCCCTCGCTCAGCAAGCCGAAACGCGGAATTCGATCCAGGCAGGACGATGTCGATGCTGCTCGCTCTGGACGCCGGCGGGACCAGTACCCGGGCGGTGGTGCTCGACGAGAGCGGCACGGTGTTCGGGTTCGGCCGGGCCGGCGGCGGCAATCCGACCTCCCGCGGCGTCGACGGCGCGGTGTCGGCCATCCTCGCCGCCGCGGCCCAGGCCGCGACCGGCGTCAGGATCGGTCCGGGATCGACCGCGACCCTGGCCATGGCCGGACAGCAGTCCGGCGACTTCGCGATCCAGGTGGGGGAGCGCCTCGCGGCCGCGGGCTGGTCCTCGGTCGTGCTCTCCCACGATCTGCTCGCCGCGTTCTGTTCCGGCACCTGGCAGCTGGACGGGTACGCGTTGATCGCCGGCACCGGCAGCGTGGCCGCCCGGGTGCGGGACGGCGCGCTCGAACGGGTCGTTGGCGGGCGGGGCTGGCTGCTGGGGGACGCCGGCAGCGGCTTCTGGATCGGGCACCAGGCGGCCCGGGCCGTCATCGCGGCGCTGGACGGTCAGGGCGAGGAGACCGCGTTGACGCCATTGGTACTCCGAGCTTTCGGGATCGAGCCGCCCGACGACACCGAACCTTCACGCAAGGCGGCGCTGCGGGGCCTGATGTCGGTCAGCTACGCACAACAGCCCGTCCAGCTGGCTGCGCTCGCCCCCCTGGCCTTCGCCGTGCCCGACGACCCGACCGCCCGCCGCATCCTGGTGGCGGCCTCCGCAGCCCTGGCGGACCTGATCGCAGCCGTGCAGCGGGAGCAGGTCGAGGGTCCGGTCGTGGGCCACCTCGCCGAACCCGTCGTGGTGGCGGGCAGCGTCGTGGTGCACGGCTTGCTGGCGGCACCGGCCGGGCTCCGGCGCGACCTGGTGCCGATCGGCGGGGGAGCGACAGTGATCCCGGTCGCCGACGGCGTGCTCGGGGCGGCGGTGCTGGCCCTGCGCGGCGCGGGCGTCGAGGTCGACGCCGACTCCTTCGCCCGACTGGGCGAGGCCGTCACGGCCGCCCGGTCCTGAACGCTCAGAACTGCTGCCACTCCGGCTTGTTCGCGTACGTGTGCTGGTAGTACTCGGACAAGGTGAGCTGGGCCGCCGCGGCACGGTCGATGATCACCGTGGCGTGCTCGTGGAACTGCAGGACGCTGGCCGGGCACAGCGCCGTGACCGGCCCCTCGACGGTGGCGGCCACGGCGGCGGCCTTGCTCTCACCCTGGGCGACCAACAGCACCTCCCGGGCGTCCATGATCGTGCCGAGTCCCTGGGTGACGCAGTGCCTCGGCACCTCGTCCGGGTCGTCGAAGAACCGGGCGTTGTCCGCCCTGGTCTGTACGGCCAGCGTCTTCAGTCGGGTTCGGGACGCGAAGGACGACGTCGGCTCGTTGAACCCGATGTGACCGTTCGCGCCGATGCCGAGGATCTGGAGATCGACTCCGCCGGCGTCGCGGATCGCCTGCTCGTACGCCCGGCAGGCCGCCTCCAGGTCGCTCGCCCGGCCGTCCGGCACCGAGACCTGAGACGGATCGAGTCCGAGCGGCGCCACCACCTCCCGGCCCAGCACCGACACGTAGGACTCCGGGTGCTCGGCGGGGATGCCGACGTACTCGTCGAGGGCGAAGGCGCGCATCCGGCTCGGGTCGAGCTTGCCGGCGCGCACCCGGGCCGCGAGCTGGGCGTAGATCGCCAACGGCGACGACCCGGTGGCCAACCCGATCACGGGCGCCGCCCGGTGCTCGATCACGTGCGCGACCTTGCGCGCAGCCAGCTCCCCGACCTCCGCCGGGGTCGCCATGATGATCACTTCCATGTTTGTCCGTTCGTTGCGGGATTCGCTCGAGGTCTCGTCCGTCGTCGTCCTCGGCGACGTGATTCACGCTGGGCGTCAGTCAGCACGTCGCCTCGATCCTCCTCCGAACGACACCGCGAATCCCTCCACTCACTCGGGGGCCGACGAAAACCGTGTCGGCCGTGATCGTGGGAGCACTCATGCGGGTAACCATTCGCCGGCCATCATCACGCGCTGCAGTCTGCCTCGGCCGTCGACCACGCAGAGATCGGCGGGCGCTCCGGGTTCGATCCGACCGGCATCCAGGCCGAGGTGGCGAGCCACGTTGGTCGAGGCCATCGCGGCCACCTGGTCGATGCGACCGACGATGCCGGTCATGGTCTCGAAGACGGCGGCCATCGTCGCGGTCGAGCCGGCGATCGGCCCGGGGCCGTCGGGTCCGGTCAGCCGGGCGACCCCGTCGCGCACCTCGACCGCGCGGGCCCCGAGCTGGAACTCGCCGTCCGCCATGCCGGCGGCCGCCATGGCGTCGGTGACCAGCACGACCCGGTCGGTGCCGGCCGCCGCCGTGGCCATCGCCAGCACGTCGCGGTGCACGTGGTGTCCGTCGGCGATCAGCTCCACCATGACCCGCGGATCATCGAGGAGAGGTGGCACCGGTCCGGGTTCGCGGTGGTGCAGGGCGCGCATCGCATTGAAGAGGTGGGTCGCGGTCCGGGCCCCGGCCTCGATCCCGGCCGCCGTGGCCTCCCGGTCCGCATCGGTGTGACCGATGGCGACCGTCACCCCGGCCTCGGTGAGCCGGCGGATGACGGCGGGGCCACCGGCGAGCTCCGGTGCGATCGTGATCATGCGGAGGTGGCCGCGTCCCGCCGCCAGCAGCTGCTCCACCGTCTCGGAGTCGATCGGACGGAGCAGCGCCGGGTCGTGGGCACCGGGCTGCGCGGGTGACAGGAACGGGCCCTCCAGGTGGATGCCGGCGAAATGGCCGTCGGCACACAGGTCAGCCAGCACAGCCACCTGTCTCAGCAGGTCCTCGGTCGGCGCAGTGACCAGGCTGGCCAGCGTCGTCGTGGTGCCGTTGGCGGCGTGGAACCCCCGCGCGGCCAACGCCTGCTCCGGGTCGTCCGTGGCGTACTCGGCGCCACCGCCGCCGTGCACGTGGGTGTCGACGAACCCGGGGACCAGCCATCCCGTCACCCGTTCCGACCCCGGGTCGGGCTCCCCGATGGCGGCCGGCCCGCAGGCCACGATGCGGCCCTCGTCGATGCTGAGCGCCGCGTGCTCGACCACGCCGGTGGGGGTGACGACCTTGTCAGCCAGCAGATGGCGCATCCGGTCAGGCTAGCGGGCGCGGACCGCACTCGAGCGTCTCGTGTCGCGCGCAGGTGCCGCCGGCCCGGGGTGGAGCCTGCAGGATGGACGTCCGGTCGCATCCGGAGATCCCGGGACGCGAAGCACCTCGAGGAGCGGCATGCCCACGAATCTCACGGTGACCAGAACCGAGCGGGTGACGTCCGCGCTGCGACGGGTCTGGTTCGCCAGCGACGATCTCTCGGCCTTCGCCGACAGCACCTTCACCGACCGCTACGTCAAGCTGGTCTTCCTCAAGCCGGGCGTGAGTTACCCCGAGCCGCTCGACCTGCGGAGTCTGCGTGGCACCATCGCGCCCGAGGACATGCCGGTGGTGCGGACCTACACCGCCCTGTTCCCCGACCTCGAGCGGAAGACCCTCGCCATCGACTTCGTGATCCATGGCGACGAGGGGGTGGCGGGGCCCTGGGCGGCGAACGCCGTGCCCGGCGACCGGCTGATCGCCAACGGTCCGGGCGGCGCGTACCGACCGGACCCGACGGCGGACTGGCACCTCCTGGTCGCGGACGAGTCCGCCCTGCCGGCGGTCACCGCCGCGTTGGACGTGCTGCCGGAGCAGGCCGTGGCGCACGTGATCGTGCTCGTCGACGGCCCCGACGACGAGCCGGCGCTGCGCGTGCCCGCGGCCGGCACGGTGACGTTCCTCCATCGATCCGCCGGACATCCCGGCCTCGCCGAGGCCGTGCGGGCGCTGGAGTGGCCCGCCGGCCGGGTGCAGGCGTTCGTGCACGGTGAGGCCCAGGTGGTGATGCACGAGATCCGGCCCTACCTGCTCCGTGAGCGTGGCCTGGACCGCGGCTCGGTGTCCATCTCGGGTTACTGGCGTCGCGGCCGGACCGAAGAGGGGTTCCGGGCCTGGAAGTCCGAGCTCGCGGAGGCCGAGGCGCCGAGTGCGACATAGTGGCGAGGGTGGACATCGCCGTACTGGACGACTTCCAAGGTGTGGCGCTGAGCGTGGCCGACTGGTCACGGCTGCAGGCCCAGGGCAGGGTGCAGGTCTTCTCCGACCACGTCACCGATCCGGACGCACTGGTGGAGCGGCTCCGCCCGTTCGGCGCCGTGGTGCTGATGCGCGAACGCACCCCGTTCCCGGCGTCGGTCCTGGAACGGTTGGACCAGCTGCGGCTCGTCGTCACCACGGGTCGGCGCAATCCGTCGCTGGACGACGCGGCCGCCCGGGCCCGCGGCGTGACGGTCTGTCACACGAGTAGTCCGTCGACCTCGACCGTCGAACTCACCTGGGCGTTGATCCTCGGCCTGTGCCGCCACCTGGTCCCCGAGGTCGCGAACGTGACCGCCGGCGGCTGGCAGACAACTGTCGGACGCGACCTGCACGGAGCCACCCTCGGCGTACTGGGATTCGGCCGGATCGGCAGTCGGGTCGCCGAGGTCGGACGGGCCTTCGGGATGGACGTCCTGGCCACCAGTCGCAGTCTCGACAGCGCGAAGGCGGCGACGGCCGGCGTCGAGGCGGTGGGTCGAGAGGAGCTGCTGCGCCGTGCCGACATCGTCACGATCCACGTCCCGCTCGGACCCGAGACCCGCGGCCTGCTCGATCGACGCGCGCTCGCGTCGATGAAACCGACTGCGTTGCTGATCAACACCTCACGCGGCCCGATCGTCGACTCGGCCGCGCTCCGGGCTGCGTTGGAGACCGGGCAGCTGGCCGGTGCCGCGATCGACGTCTTCGACGTCGAGCCACCGCCCGCGGACGATCCGCTCCGGCGGACCCCCCAGCTGCTCGCCACCCCGCACCTTGGCTACGTGTCCCGGGACACCTTGAGCGTCTTCTACGGTGAGGCCGTGGAGGACATCGAGGCATTCCTGGCCGGCCGGCCCGTCCGCGTGCTCGGGGGCCCCCCCCGGGCCGGGGGCGCGGGGGGGGGGAAGAGGACGGAGGAGGGAAGACGCCCGGGCGGGCAGTGGCACCGGCACAGGAAGCGGCATCGTCCTCGACGCCGACGACACCTTTGTGGACCTACGACATGGAAGACGCGGCGATGAAGTTCAACTTCGATCCCGCCAGGACGCGACTGGGCGCGCTGGGGGACGGTAGGGAGGTCAGTCTGACTCGCAAGCATGAGGAGTTGGGTTAGAGTGGTGGCTAACTTCGGCGCAGTGATCTCATCGGTGGCCACGCGGCCCGGAGCGCCCGACCTATTACGCCCTGAGTCACACCTGGGCCGGCTCGGCGGCTGGGAAGGCGGTCCGCCACCAAGCGGTCCAGCGCTCGCGTTCGGCGTCGAAGGTCTTGTCGTCCAGCCCGTAGGTGGTCAGCACCGCCATGCCCTGGACCTGATCATCCGGACGAGGATTCGCCGCGATGATCAACAGCCCCGGCCCCAGCGACGGCACGATCACTCCGCGCTGGCTGCCGGAGTCGCTCGCGTACCACGGTTCCCCGAGTGGCGTCGGAGTGGACCGCCACAGGCCGAGGAGGGCGCTGCCCGCCCCCTCAGCCATCAGAGCCACCGTACGGCGAGTCTCCCCGGGGTGGTACTCGTGCAGGAACCGCAGCTGGTGCAGGAACGTGGTCCAGCCCTCGGTGATCTCGTCGTAGTAGGCGCTCCACGGGTCCTCGGGTCGGAAGGGTGGACGGGTCACCCGCACCCGGGTCCCGCCCGGCACCGGCTCGCAGCTGAAGACGTCATCGGCGCCCACCCGCAGCACGTGCGCGTTCTCGTCGGCGGTCACGTTGTCGACGAAGATCATCTTGACCTCGTCGTCCAAGCCCTCGAAGTGCCAACCGTGCCAGGCCTTGATCAGATCCGGCTCACGCAGGCTGCGCCAGACCACGTCGACGGGCGCACCGACGGTGACCTCGATGACGGGCGGATCGGATGTGTCGTTCATGGTGCTCGTCCCTTCTCCGGTGGTGGGTTGGTCGCCGGATGTCCGCCGGCGATCACGCGGTAACGCCGACCCCCGGAGCCGGAGAACCGGTCGGACAACTCGGCGATCGATGCCGCCAAGGCGGCGGTGAAGGCATGGACGTCGGCGGGCTGGGCGAATTCGACGTCGGTCTCGAGGGTGAAGGTCAGCAGCCGCTGCCCGGCCTGGTCGGCGCCGGCGCGGAGCCGGGTCACGTCCCGCACCACGGTCGCGGCGGTGTCGGCGAGGTGCTCGGCCGCGAACTGGTCCTTGGAGCGGATCCGGTCGGAACGACCGACCAGATCGGGGTCGACGACCAGCTCCGCCGACGTCGCGCGCAGGATGCGCTCGACACAACCCCGGCGGGAACGGGTCTCGACCAGCTCGACGAGGCCGGCCTGCTCCAGGACCCGGAGGTGGTAGTTGAGCTTCTGTCGCGGGATCCCGGTTCGGCGGGAGAGCTCGACGGCCGATGCGGGCTCCTGCAGCAGATCGAGGAGCCGGCGTCGCAACGGCGGCAGCGCGACCCGGAGCTGCTGTCCCTCCGCCAGCAGGCGCACGCCGTCCATACGCTCATCCTCGATTCGACAAGATAATTTGTCAATACCCTCCGGACCCTTCTATCACCCGGCCTCTCAACTTACACGCTACGCTCACCGCGCCGCCCACGGCCACAACTCGATGCCCCGGCTTGGAAGTCGGTGAACATCGAGCGGACGCCTGGTGACCCGTGTACTCGAACAGCCGGACGCCCGAGCGTCCACAGCACGACCGTCGGTGGCTCCGGCGCGGCCCGACGGCAGCATCGACGTCGGCCGGAACGATGGCGTCGGTGTCTGACCGCATCTCCGATGACCCCATCCTGATCCCGGACGGGGAGCGCCGCCGGGTCGGTCCCGCGAGCGCGGTGACCACCTCGACGGGCCGCCGGCTCCTCGTACAACAGCGTGAGGGCACTGATCACCACAGCGGCGAGGATGCCGTCGAGGCGCCGAACGCGACCACCGCGGCCGCCGCGACCACCGAGAGCAGTCCGTCCCGGCGGTTCACCGCGAAGATCCTGCGCTGAGTGCCGATGTCGATCAACCCGACGGCGGCGACGAACACCAGGCGCCGAGCGCCGCGGTCGGCAGCTGGCTGAACACCGGCGCCAGGAAGAGCAGCGTGATGATCACCGTCGCCGACGTGACGACGGCGGCCAGCGCGACCTCGCCGGCCCGTCGTTGACGGCGGTCTGCGACATGCCACCACCGCCGCCTCCCGCGGAGCAAGGAGCTGACGACGTTCGCCAGTCCCAGGGCGCCGAGTTCGCGGCTGGCGTCGACCGGTCGGTCGCCGCGGCCTCGAACGCCCGTGCGCCGCGATCGACTCCACGAAGTGATCAGCGCCACCCCCAGGGCCGGCCCCACCAGCTCGTACCAGCCGGCGAGTGAGGGGAGGCCGGTCGGGCCCGAGGCACCGGACCCACCACCTCGATACCGTGCTCCTGTAGTGGCCAGATGATCACGGCGGCGATCGCGGCCCCACGATGATCAGCGACGCCGGCAGCGCGGGAACCACCGCCGGGCCGCCAGCAGGCCGCCGATGCAGAGCAGCGACAAGATCACGGTCGCCGGATCGGCCTGGGGAGCCGGCGCCGCCTGCCACAGCCGACCGAGCAGCTGGTCGCTGGTGATCGTCACCCCAGCAGCGCACCGAGCTGGCCGGCGGCGATGTCAGTCCGACACCGATCTTGATCCGGCCAGACGGGCGCCGAGATCATCGGCCACATAGCCCAGCGGAAGGCAAGGCGGCGATCAGGAACAGGCCGACAGCCGGGTCGCGGCGGCCGCGGATCGGGGTCGTCGCGATCGCCACCGACGTGACCGCGGCGATCGGAGCTCACGCTCACACTCACGGCGACGGCCGCGAGGCGTAGCGGCCATCGGCACCGAGCCCGTAGAGCCCGACCTCGACCGGCAACCGGCGATCCCGGCGTACGCCATCGACTGCGGATACCCGCCGACAGCCGCCACAGTCGACCCAGCCAACCGACTCGAAGCCTCCCACCAGGCGACGGCACCGGCATCGTCACTGCCACTCCGCGCGCCCCCACCCCACCCAACGCCCACGCCCCCCCTCTCGCACTCAGCGTACGCCGTCGGGAGCGCCCGCCGGGCGGACTAGGTTGGCAATCGGATTGGTGAGGCGAGAGGAGTGCGACGTGACGGATGCGGCGACGGTGATCGTGACGGGCGGATCGGGCAAGCTGGGTCGGGCCTGCGTCGCCGAGCTGGCCGAGCACGGCTGGCGGGTCGTGGTGTTCGACAGGGTCGCGGCACCGGGGGCGGCGACCTACGTCCCGGTTGATCTCACCGACTACGCGCAGGTCCTGGACGCGATGCTCGGGGTCGAGGAACGCTACGACGCGGTGGCCGCCGTGGTGCACCTGGCGGCGATCCCGGCTCCGGGGCTGCGGCCGGACCACAGCACGTTCGCCAACAACATGAACGCCACCTGGAACGTGTTCAGCGCCGCTCGGCGGGCCGGCGTCCGCAACATCGTCTGGGCCTCGAGCGAGACGGTTCTCGGACTTCCGTTCGACACCCCGCCGCCGTACGTCCCGGTCGACGAGGAGTACCCGCCGAGACCGGAATCGACCTACTCGTTGGTGAAGACCCTGGAGGAGACCGCGGCGGCCGAGCTGTGTCGCTGGGATCCCGGGTTGAAGATGATCGGACTCCGGTTCTCCAACGTGATGTACCCGGAGGACTACCCGGCTTTCGAGGAGTTCCAGGACGACGCCGCGAGCCGCAAGTGGAATCTCTGGGCCTACATCGACGCCCGGGACGGGGCGCAGGCGATTCGACTCGCTCTCGAATCCGAGCTGTCGGGCTGCGAGATCTTCGTCATCGCCAACGCCGACACCGTGATGGAGCGGCCGAACGCTGAATTGTTGGCCGAGGTCTTTCCCGGCGTCGAGGTCCGCGGTGACGTGGGGCCGCACGACACCCTGTTGTCGATCGCCAAGGCACGACGCCTGCTCGGCTACCGACCACGGCACAGCTGGCGCGACCGCAGCGATACGCCGATCACTCCAGGGTGACGAAGTCCAGTTCCGCGAAGTCGGCGACCTCACGGTCCCAGCGATCGCGGACGAAGGCGACGTGCGTGGGGTGTTCGTTGTACGCCTGGTACGCCGCCTCGTCGGCGAAGTGCATGCTGAAGTAGAACGTGTAGCTGCTCTTCCGGCTCACCTGGCGCAGCCGTCGGAAGTCCTCGACTCCGGGGATGTCACCCAGCGCCCGTGCCGCCGCCAGAAAGTCCTGTTCGGCCGCCGATCCGGCGGGGTGGACGAGGCGGAACACCACGGTGTGCTGGATCGAAGCGTGCTCGAGTGGGTCGCTCACCACGACCATCCTGCCAAGTCCCGGGATCGTCCCGGTCGGCGAGGTGCCGCCGGGCTTCAGTCGGCGAGGAGCCGGGCCAGAGCGGCGGGGTCCAGGAAGGGCGACAGGTGAGCCGATCCGGTCAGGACGGTCAGCCGTGCCCGCGGCAGTCGACCGGCAAGTGCCGTCATGGCGGCGACCGTCGAGACCTGGTCGAACTCGGCGGCGACGAGGTGGACGGGTTGGATCAGCGACGACGTACGGTCCGCCCGGTCGAATGTGGCGATCGCGTCCAGGGCGGCAGCCCAGACCTCTGGGTCGGCGTCGCGTACGCAGCGCTTTGCGTAGCCGACCACCGGATCCGCCCGCTCCAACTCGGCCGGTCGGAACCAGCGGTTCAGGGTCGCGGCGGGATCGGCGGGCTGCCGCGCGCGGAGCGCGGCGGCCGCCGCGGTGAACGGCGGGAAGGGCGTGTCGCGGCTGCAGAGCAAGGTGAGCCCGGCGACCCGCGCCGGGAAGAGCAGGGCGACCTCGATCGCGACCTGGCCACCGAACGAGTGACCGACCAGATGGACCGGCGCGGATATCTGGGCGAGTCGTTCGCCGACCTGCCTCGCGAGCTCGGGCACGATCTCCCCGATCGGCGTCTGGATGTCGGCGACGAGCCGGGGTGTCATCGGCGCCTCGGTGGCAGCGAGCTCGGCCACCACCGGCCGCCAGATCTCTGGAGTCAGCGGGATCCCGTGCAGCAGCACGTACGGCGCGGTCACAGCCGGAGAGCCACCGTCGATCAGGACCAGCTGATGCCGCGGTAGCCGCTGAACGCCTCCCGACTGCGGGCGATCGACTCCAGGTCGTCGTAGCTGCTGAAGTCCTGCTCGAGCAGCATGTACTGCATCCGAGGCAGGTTCCGAGCCGTGTCGATGATGTCTTGGATCGGCAGCGTCCCGGTACCGATCTCGGTGAAGGTCTCCGGGTCGAGATCCCGTTCGAACGTGGCCATGGTGATGACGCCGTCGATGTCGACCACGCCGTCGTACAGGTTCAACGGCTGGTCGGTCGAGGCGGGGAAGTCCTTCTGATGCAACAGGATGATCCGATCCGGATAGCGCTGCATCCAGGCGATCGGATCCTGCCCGCCGCGGTAGACCCAGTAGGTGTCCATCTCGACGAAGACGAGCTCCGGATCCGTGTTCTCCAAGATCATCTCGTAGACCGGCACGCCGTCGACGAGCTGAAACTCCTGGTAGTGGTTGTGGTAGTAGAAGCGCATCCCACGCTCGGCGCAGAGCCGGCCGACGTCGTTGAAGAACTCGGCCCGGCGCAGCACGTAATCCCGGTCACCGGGCGGATAGAACTCGATGTCGCAGCCGATCTGGGTGTTTCCGATCTCCTGCTGGTAGTCGAGCACGGCAGGGAGTCGCTCCGGCCGATCCAGCGGGTTCACGTGGCAACCGATCACCTGCAGACCGAGATCATCGAGCAGCGAGCGCAACTCCCGCGCGGACACCCCGAACCCGATGCCGTCGTCGGTGGCGGCGTGGTGGTTGGCCGCCTCCAGGTAGGAGAACCCGAGCTCGGAGATCCGCTGCAGCGTGGCCGACGTCGACTCCGCGAGCGCGTTGCGTACCGAGTAGAGCTGGAGTCCGATCCGGAGGTCCATCGGGTTCCCTTCCGTTGATGGGGGTGGTGTCTGGTCGACGACCACGGTAGGCCCCGGGCCGGATCCGTCGGACTCCGGGCTCGACCTCGCGAGTCCGGTCAGGAGGACGCCGCGTCCTCCACCTGGCCGACCAGCTCCTCGATGATGTCCTCCAGGAAGACGATGCCGGAGACCTGGCCGTCGGAGCGCATCGAGCGGGCGACGTGGGTGCCGTTGCGACGCATCGAGGCCAGGGCGTCCTCCAGATCGGCGTCCCGCGGCACCGACGCCAGTCGGCGCACTCTCTTCGTCGGGAACGGGGCGTCGGCCCGGTCGGAGGCGGAGAGGTCGAGGACGTCCTTGAGATGCACGTAGCCCACGGGGTCGTCTCCGTCCAGCACGAAGTACCGGGAGTAGCCGTGCTCGGCCAGCGCCTGCTGGATCTGATCGGGAGACGACGACCGGGGGAGCGAGATGATCTCGGCCATCGGCACCTCGACGTCCCGCACCTTCTTCGCCGTGAACTCGAACGCGTTGCTGAGCGCCCCGGTCGGGTCACGGAGGACGCCTTCACGGGTCGACTGCTCGACGATGCCGGCGACCTCGTCGAGGGTGAACGCACTCGTCGCCTCGTCCTTGGGCTCGACCCGGCAGAGCCGCAGCACCGCGTTGGCCAGTGCGTTCAAGGTCCAGATCACCGGCCGGAGCAGGCGGGAGAAGAAGACCAGCGGCGGCGCCAGGATCAGCACGGCCCGATCGGGGACGGAGAACGAGAGGTTCTTCGGGATCATCTCCCCGAACACCACGTGCAAGAACGTGACCAGCACGAGGGTGATCACGAAGGCCACCACGGTGATCATCTCCGCGGTCAGCGGGGTGAGCCCGAGGGGGATCTCCAGCAGGTGGTGGATGGCCGGCTCCGACACGTTCAAGATCAGCAGCGAGCAGACCGTGATGCCGAGCTGACTTGTCGCCAGCATCAAGGTGGCGTGCTCCATCGCGTACAGCGACGACTGTGCGGCCCGGCTGCCGCGCTCGGCCCGGGGTTCGATCTGGGAGCGGCGCGCCGAGATCACGGCGAACTCGGCGCCGACGAAAAAGGCGTTGACCGCCAGCAACACCACCAGGGCGACCAGTCCCGGGACGTACTCAGCCACGTCGGCCCTCCCCCCGGATCTCGTTCACGATGCGGTCGTGGGAGCTCTCCTCGGACTCGCGCGGGGTGTACCGCAACCGGTCGACCCGGGTTCCGTCGACCCGTTCCACCCGCAACGTGCCCAGCTCGACCTCCACCTCGTCGCCCACCTCGGGGATGCGGTCCAGCTGGTCGGTGACGAAGCCGGCCACCGTCTCGTACTCGTCGTCGGCCGGGACCTTGATCGCCGTTCGTTCGAGCAGCTCGTCCGGACGCCAGCCGGCGTCGAAGATCACCGCGCGGCCGTCTCGGACCAGCCGGCTCCCGGCGCGGTCGTGCTCGTCGCGCAGATCGCCGACCAGCTCCTCGACGAGGTCCTCCAAGGTGACCAGGCCGTCGGTGCCGCCGTACTCGTCGGTGACGATCGCGATCTGGAATCCGCCACTGCGCAGCAGCCCGAGCAGGGTGTCGACACCCATCGAGCGGGGCACGAACAGCGGTTGGACCGCGAGCTCGTCGGCCCGGACCCCGGCCCGCTGCGACGCCGGTATCGCGAACGCCTGCTTGACGTGCACGACGCCACGGATGTCGTCGGAGTCGACTCCGACCACCGGGAAGCGGGAGAAGCCGGACGTCAGGGTGAGCGCGACGACGTCGGCCGCACTCGCGTCGTGCCCCACCTTCGTCATCCGCACCCGCGGGGTCATCACGTCCTCCGCCGAGCGCTCGGAGAACCTCAGAGTCCGGCTGAGCAGCGTGGCGTGGTCCTCGTCCAGCAGGCCCTCCATCGCGGACCGGCGGACGAGGGAGCCCAGCTCCTCGGCGGTCCGGGCACCGGACAACTCCTCCTTGGGTTCGATTCCCAGTGAGCGGATGACCGCGTTGGCGGTGTTGTTGAACAGCGAGATCAGCGGCCGGAAGACGGTGGTGAACACGGTCTGGAACGGCACCACCACCCGGGCCGTCCGCAGCGGCAGGGCCAGGGCGAAGTTCTTCGGCACCAGCTCGCCCAGCACCATCGACAGCAGCGTCGCGATCGCCACACCGACCACGGTGCCGATCCCCGAGACTCCCGCCTCCGGCAGCCCGAGCGCGGTCAGGGGTCCCGTCAGCAGCCGACTGATCGCCGGTTCCATGGTGAATCCGGTCAACAGGGTCGTCAACGTGATGCCCAGCTGGGCGCCGGACAGGTGGGTCGAGGTGATCTTGAGCGCGTTGATGGTCATCCGCAGCCCGGGCTCGCCCCGCTCCTGGCGACTCTGCAGCTCGTTGCGGTCCAGATTGACGAGAGCGAACTCCGAAGCGACGAAGAAGCCCGTCCCCACGGTGAGCAACAGCCCGACCAGCACCCAGAGGAGGTCAACGGCCACGGCGCGACTCCCGCGGACGGCGATCGGACGGCGCAGAGTCGGCCATGATGACAGCAGTCTAGTGAGGACCGGCGGGACGCAGGCGGGCCGGCGCTGCGTGCGAGAGGTGGACGCTCCGCCCACGTCCCGGTGGTGATCCGGGCCGGGCGATGCCACGATGTCAGCTGTGGCGGAGAAGGTGCGGTTCCGGAGCACCGGCGGGCCGAAGCTCGCCGGTCTGATCGATCATCCGGACGGGCGGGTCCGGGGTTGGGGCGTCTTCGCCCACGGGTTCACGCTCAGCAAGGATTCTCCTGCCGCCAGTCGGATCTGCAAGCAGCTGGCCCGCGAGGGCATCGGCATGCTCCGCTTCGACAACGTCGGTCTGGGTGACTCCGAGGGTGACTGGGGAGACGGTTCCTTCTCCCACAAGGTCGACGACACGGCGCAGGCCGTGACCTTCATGGAGCGCTCCGGCTACCCGGTCAAGCTGCTCGTCGGGCACTCGTTCGGGGGTGCGGCGGTGCTGGCCGCCGCCGATCAGGTGCCGGGGGTCCGTGCGGTGGCGAGCATCGGCGCACCGTACGAACCGGCCCACGTCGAGCACAACTACGACGCGCTGGTCGGACGCGCCCTCGAGGAGGGCGAGGTGCCGTTCCTGATCGGTGGCAAGGCCTTGACACTGCGGCGGCACTTCATCGAGGACGTGCGCGCCGCCGATCTCCGGGAGCGGATCCGGGGCCTGCGCCGGGCGCTGCTGGTGATGCACTCGCCGACCGACAACACGGTGGGGATCGACAACGCGAGCCAGATCTTCCGGACGGCTCGGCACCCCCGCAGCTTCGTGTCGCTGGAGGGGGCTGATCACCTCCTGACCCGGGGGACCCAGGCGAAGCGTGCCGCCCGCATCATCAGCGCGTGGGCCGATCCGTACCTGGAGTGACCGGCATCGGTGATCATCGGGTCGCCATGACGACGTCGCCGACGAGCTGAGGTCCGCAGCATCGAGGCGATGATCGGTTAGGGTCCTTGCATCCATCCGCCGCTTCCCCGCGGTCGAACTCCGGTCCGACCAGATGGTGGAGAAGAATGAGCCTCGTCAAGCGTGTCGCCGTCGCGGTGCTGATCATGGCCGCCGTGATGGGTCTGGTGCACGTCCTCGGTGAGCACCCGACGTCCGCCGCCGGTCGGGCGCCGGTCACCGAGGCGTACCAGTCGCATTCGACCACGGCCACGGGATCCGGTCCGGGGTACGCGATGCCGACGCCGGGGACGCCGGAGCTGCCGGATCCGGGGGTGGCCTCGCCGGCACCGAGCTCTCCCCGACCGCTGCCTGCCCCGAGCGGCCAGCAGGGTCCGGCGGTCAACCCCCGACCGCCCGCGACGCTGGACGGGGTGCGGCTGGTTCCGGGTCGGTGGGTGATGCCGATGGCGCCACGTTCCTATCGGGTGGGTTGCGCCTACGCCTGCTACGTCTCCGACAGCGGACTGCCGCACACGGGCCAGGACTTCCCGGCTTCGGTCGGGACGGTCGTCCGCAGCGTCGGAGCCGGCCGGGTGCTCCGCTCGGAGTCGATCTATCTGGTCGACGGTGAGAAGACGTACTGCCAAGCGCGCCCCATCTGCGGCCAGAACTGGACCAGCTACGGCAACTTCGTCGAGGTCCAGGACGCGGCCGATCCGTCGCTGACGATCTGGTATGCGCACCTGGCCACCCGGGTCGTCGTCCCCGGTCAGTGGTTGACCGCCGGCCAACCCCTCGGACGCAGCGGGAACGTGGGCAACAGCGAAGGCCCGCACCTGCACTTCGAGCTCCGTCGGGACAACAAGGCGATGGACCCGATGCCGGTCCTGCGATCCCATGGCGCCGCGGCGCTGCCCGGTACCCCGCCTCCGGCGTCGGCGGCACCCGTAGCGCCGTGACGGCCGGTGCCGGCCGGTGGCGGCCACCAGGTCGAGCCGCGGGCGGTGGGCTGGCCTAGGTTCGACGGCATGACGACGAACAGTGCGGTCGCCCCGTGGTGGCGGACGGCGGTGATCTACCAGATCTACCCGCGATCGTTCGCCGACGCGGACGGGGACGGCATCGGTGATCTCCCGGGCATCACCCAGCGACTGGAGGCGTTGCGCAGTCTGGGTGTCGACGCGGTCTGGCTCTCGCCGTTCTATCCGTCCCCGCAGGCCGACGGTGGCTACGACGTGTCCGACTACTGCGACGTCGACCCGCTCTTCGGCACTGTGGGCGATTTCGACGCCCTGCTGGCCCGGGCGCACGAGCTGGGTCTGCGGGTCATCATCGACCTGGTGCCCAACCACACGTCCTCGGCGCATCCGTGGTTCCTCGAGGCGCTGGCCGCCGGCCCCGGCTCCGCCGCCCGGGATCGCTACCTGTTCCGGGACGAACCCACCGACTGGCAGTCGGTCTTCGGCGGCAGCGCCTGGACCCAGGTCGCCGACGGTCAGTGGTACCTGCACCTCTACGACTCCGCCCAACCCGATCTGAACTGGCGGTCGGCCGAGGTGCGGGCGTCGTTCGTGGCCGTGCTGCAGTTCTGGCTGGACCGGGGCGTGGACGGCTTCCGGGTCGACGTCGCGCACGGGTTGATCAAGGATCCGACCTTCCGGTCCTACCCGGGTCCACCGCTGTCGGTGCTGGCCAAGGCAGGGGCCCCGTACTGGGACCAGGACGACGTCCACGACATCTACCGGTCGTGGCGGGCGGTGCTGGATTCCTACACCGCGGCCGATCCCGGCCGGCCCCGGGTCCTCTGCGGTGAGGCGAACGTCCCGGTCCCGCGTGCGGTCCGCTACGTCCGCCCGGACGAGATGCACCAGACCTTCAACTTCCCGTACCTGAACACCCCCTGGGACGCGACGGCACTGCGCGAGGTGATCGACTCGTCGCTGGCCGCCTACAGCCAGGTGGGCGCCCCATCGACCTGGGTGCTGTCGAACCACGACGTGGTCCGGCACGCCACCCGGCTCGGCTACCCGATCGATCAGCCACCCGGTCCGGGCATCGGGATCGGCGATCCGCAGCCCGATGGCGCCCTGGGACTGAAGCGCGCCCGGGCCGCCACGATGCTGATGCTGGCCCTGCCCGGTTCGGCCTATCTCTACCAGGGTGAGGAACTGGGTCTGCCCGAGCACACCGAGCTGCCCGACGAGTTCCGTCAGGATCCGAACTGGGTCCGGAAGAACTACACCGAGAAGGGCCGCGACGGCGCCCGGGTGCCGCTGCCGTGGGTGGCTTCGGTGCCGGGTCTCGGTTTCGGCGGCGGTGCTGCCGGCTGGCTCCCGCAGCCGGCCTCGTACGCGGAGTTCGCCCGAGACGTCCAGGAGCGCGAGCCGACCTCGACGCTGGCGCTGTACCGTGCGGCGCTGCAGCTCCGCCGTGATCGCGGTCTGGGTGGACATCCGCTCCGGTGGGACGCGACCAGCGGCGCAGGGGTGCTGTCCTTCCAGGTCGGGGACGTCCACGTGTCCTGCAACCTCGGGACGGCGGACGCGAGTCTGCCACCGGATGCCGAGCCGCTGCTGGCGAGCAGCCCCGGCTCCGACGGTCGGGTCGGCACCGACTGCTGCGTGTGGTGGACCCGAGGCTGATCCGGATCCAAGACGACGACGGCGGGCCATCGATCTCGGAGGCGCAGATGGAGGAGCAGGAACTGAGCGGCGGCAACATGGGGCCGGTGCATCGCCGTGGTGACGCCGTGTTGCGAACCGCTGGACCCTGGTCACCGGCGGTCCATCGGCTGCTGAGCCACTGTCGTGACCGCGGCTTCGATCGGCTGCCGGAACCGCGTGGATTCGCCGCCGACGGCCGCGAGGTGCTGAGCTTCCTGCCCGGCGACGTTCCCCAGGACCCCCTGCCGGACTGGCTCTGGCAGGACGAGGCGCTGGCGTCGAGCGCGGGATTGTTGCGGGACTACCACGCTGCTTCGGCCGACGCCGATCGCCGCGGCCCCTGGCGATCGCCGGTACGCGTTCCGGCCGAGGTCGTGTGTCACAACGACTTCGCCCCGTACAACCTGGTGTTCCGCGACGGTCGGGCGTGCGGGGTGATCGACTTCGACTACGCGTCGCCCGGACCACGGCTCTGGGACCTGGCCTACCTGGCCTACCGGATCGTGCCCCTCACCACCGATCGGTCCGACCCGTTCGACGACGCCGATCGTGCCGGCCGGCTCGGGCGCCTGCAGCAGAGCTACGGACGGTCGTGGCCCCTACCCGAGCTGCTCGGGGCCGTCGTCCTCCGGTTGGAGCAGCTGGCCGAGTTCTCCGACGAGATGGCCGGCCGGCTCGACCGGCCCCAGCTCGCCGCGGACGCCCGGCTCTACCGGGCCGACGCCGAGTACGTCCGACAGCTGCCGGTGACGGCGTCCTGAGTCATGGCCGAGCCACCCGAGCGCACGGCCGATGGCCGGTACGTGATCGTCGACCGGCCTGCCTCAGTCGATCCCTGACCGCTCCACTCCTTGGACCAGCCACCGCTGCAGGATCAGGAACACCGCGAGGACCGGCAGGATCGCGATCGTCGCACCGAGGAAGAGCTGCCCGTAGTCGACTCGCTGCGAGGTCAGGAACTGGCTGAGCGCTACCTGGACGGTCCGGAAGTCCCGGTCCTGCCCGATCAGCAGCGGCCAGAGGAACGCGTTCCAGGCCCCGATGAAGGTGATGGTGCCCACCGCGGCGCAGATGCCGAGGGAGTTCGGCATCACCACCCGCCAGAACGTCCGCCACGGTCCGGCTCCGTCCACGGCGGCCGCGTCCTCGAGCTCCTGCGGGAAGCCCAGGAACGCCTGCCGGAACAGGAACGTCGCGAAGGCGGAGAAGACCACCGGGATGATCAGACCACGCAGCGTGGAGATCCAGCCCAGACTGGACACCATCACGAAGCTGGGCACGAAGGTGACCGCGGCCGGCACCATCAAGGTGAGCACCGTCAGGCCCAGCACGATCTTGTTGAGCCGGTTGTCGATCCGGGCCATGCCGTAGCCGGCCATCGCCGAGATGATCACGGTGGCCACGGTCTGCACGATGGAGACGGCAGCCGAGTTCAGCAGACTCCGACCAAGAGCCAGGTTCGCGTTGGAGAACAACCGGCGGAGACCGTCGGCGTTGATCTGGCTGGGCCACCAGACCCACTGAGCGGAGGCGATCTCGGCCTGGGTGGCGAAGGCGTTCCGCAGCAGCAGGTAGAACGGCAGCAGGAACACGGCGGCGAGGATCACCAGCGCCAGATAGCGGAGCGCGGTCAGGACGGGATGCTCCCTCATGCCCGGTCCTCTCGAGCCGAGGCGAATCCGAGGATGCGCAGCTGGGCGACCCCGATGATGGCGACCACGAGGGTGAGGATGACGGTGCCGGCGCTGCCGAGGCCAAGGTCCTGGGTGCCTTGTCCCAGCGAGATCAGATAGAGGTAGACCAGCGGGGGCCGGGCGAACGGTGGGTAGCTGCCGACCGAGATCAAGGTGTTGATGAACTCGTCGAACGCCTGGAACGCCCCGATCAGCAGCAGCAGCGTCACCGCGATCGAGGTGGCACGCAGCTGCGGCAGGGTGATCCAGCGCAGGATCCGCCAGCCGGTCGCTCCGTCGATCGCGGCGGCCTCGTAGGTGTCGGCGGGGATCCGCTGCAACCCGGCGATGAACAAGATCATGTAGAACCCGACCTGCAACCACAGTCGCAGCGAGACGAGCACCACCCAGTACAGGTAGTTCTCCCCGCCCAACCAGTTGATCGGCTCGAGTCCCAGCGCGCGGAGCCCGGAGTTGATCAGCCCGAAGCGGGCGCCGTTGAAGATGGTCAGCCGCCAGATGATCGACGCGATCACGTACGAGCAGGCGGTCGGCAGGAAGAAGGCCGAGCGGAAGAACGCTCGGGCGACCCGGACCCGATTGACCAGGAGCGCGAGCCCGAGGGACAGGGCGAAGGTGGTCGGGACGATGAACACGGCGAAGACGACGAAGGTCCCCATCGAGACGAGGAACGCCCGGTCGGTGAGCAGGTACACGTAGTTGCCGAAGCCGACGAATTCCGTCGGCGTGACCGTGTTCCGGGCGTCGAAGAAGGACAGGTAGACACTCCACAGCACCGGGATGTAGACGAAGACCAGCAGTCCCACGACGAACGGGCCCACGAAGGCCAGGTACCAGAGATTGCGGTTCTGCCGCCCGCGGGCGGTCCGGAGCAGGCTCACCCGTTGACGCGCGCGATCTCGCTCTTCGCCTTGGCTGCGACCTGCTTCACCTGCTCCTCCGGGTCGGCCTTCTTGGTGAGCACGTTGGTGACCGCGGCGGTCATGGCCTGGGTGATCCCGGGGGTCCAGAGCTTGTCCGGCGCGTGCCCGAGCGTCTCCACGAACTTCGCGGCCTCGGCCCCGGCTCCCGTGGCGATCTTGTCGGCCTTGGGCACCAACGACGGCTTGGCGGGGATGTGGGTGCCGTAGGAGTTCGAGAAGTCCACCTGATCGGCGTCCTGGTCGATCCACAACCACTTGACGAACGCCTTCGCGGCATCGACGTTCTTGCCCTTGGCGGAGACGGTCGCTGCGAACGCGCCGAAGGGGACCGACTGCCGACCTTCGCTCCCGATGGCCGGGAACGGGATCACACCGAAGTCGTCCCCGAGCGCCGACTGGATCTCCGGCAACACCCACAGACCGGTCCACTGCATCGCGGTCTCACCGTTGACCAGCGGATCGGAGGCGAACCAATCGGCCGACGCGCTCTGCAGCAGGCCGCCCGAGGAACGAAGCTGAGCATAGGCCGCCAGGGCGCCGTATCCGGCGGCGTCGTCGAAGCCGATGCCGGTCTGCTCGGCGTTGATCTGCTCGCGCCCGGCCGACCAGATCAACATGTTCGACAAGACGGCGACGCCGCTGTCGTTGCCGGCGAAGAACCCGCCCATGTCCTTGGTCGTGACCGCCTTGGCGGCGGCGATGAGCTCGTCCATCGTCTTCGGCGGCTGGACGCCTGCTTTGTCCAAGACCGACTTGCGGTAGTAGAGCATCTGCATGTCGATGGTCTGCGGGATCGCATAGATCTTGCCGTCCCACGACACCGAATCGAGCACCGGCTTCGCGAACTGGCCCGCGGCATCCCCCACCGTGTCGGTGAGGTCGACCACCTGTCCGGCCTTGATCATGTCCAGCGTCGGCCCGTTGCCGTACTCGAACACGTCCGGCACGTTGCTGGTCAGCAGCGCCGCCGAGACCAGCTTGTCGTAGTCGCCGGGGTTCCATTTCACCGTCACCGTGGCGCCGGGGTAGGCGGCGGCGTACCGCTTGACGGCTTCCTCGACGCCGTCCTCGCCGTACTCGTGGTACCACTGGCTGAGCGCCGGTTTCGACCCGCCACTCTGCGACGCGGAGGAGCCCGGATCCGGCCGGCCCGTGTTGGACCCGCAGGCAGCGAGCCCCGCGGCGGCGGCGAGCCCGCCGCTGAGAGTGAGGAAGCGGCGTCGGGGAAAGCTCATGTTCGTGACTCTAATTCAGCCGTCCGACGATCGATCCGGGGGCGATGTCCGGCTCGCCCTGCGAGACCCGCAGCCGGCTGGAGATCAAGATCACCACCGCGAACCGGCCACGGGACGAACCCCTGTGAGATCCTGGAGGCACGCCCGGAACCGGGTGCCGGACGAGGGAGCCGTACCCGGCGAGCGACAAGACGGCCTCACTGCAGATCATCACGTGGGAGGCATCATGTCCTGGCTCGTTCTCGTTCTCTCCGGTGTGCTCGAGGCGGTCTGGGCGACCGCGCTGGGTAAGTCGGAAGGCTTCAGTCGGCTGATCCCGACCGTCACATTCGCCGGCGCGCTGGTGCTCAGCATGGCCGGGCTCGCATACGCGATGCGATCGCTGCCGGTCGGGACCTCCTACGCGGTCTGGGTGGGCATCGGAGCCGTGCTGACGGTGGCCTACGCCATGGCGACCGGAGCCGAAGCCGTCTCGGTCGCCAAGGTGCTGTTGCTCGGTGGCATCGTCGGCTGCGTGATCGGGTTGAAACTGCTGCACTGAGCGCCCACGGCATGACCCCGGCCCTGCTGCGGGGTGGGTCGCCTGCTCGCTTCGTGATCGGACCTGATCCACCGGACCCGTCGGCCGTACGGTTGCGGGTACCCGATCTCGGAAGGTGAGGATGTCAGCTCGCCCGGCTCCAGCCCGGCGCTATCGCGCGCTGGACCGCGAGATCTTCGCCCTGGCGATCCCCGCGTTCGCCACTCTCGTCACCGAACCGATGTTGCTCATCGCCGACTCGGCGTTTCTCGGCCACCTCGGCACCGATCAGCTCGCTGCGCTCGGCATCGCCGCCAACCTCATCGGCGTGGTCGTGGGACTGTGCGTCTTCCTCGCGTACGGCACGACCGGAACCGTGGCCCGCAGGTTGGGCGCCGGCGACCGGGGGTCCGCACTGGCCGGGGGCATCGACGGCCTCGTGCTCGCCGTCTGTCTCGGGGTGGTGCTGCTGGCGGTCCTGCAGCTGCTGCTGCCGACGATCGTCAGCGGATACGGGCCGCCGCCTCAGGTGCGGGACGCGGCCCTGGACTACCTCCGGATCGCCGTCTGCGGCCTGCCCGCCGTCCTCGTCCTGTTGGCCGGGACCGGGGTACTCCGTGGCCTGCAGGACACCAGGACCCCGCTGAAGGTGGCTGTCGTCACCAATCTGGCGAACATCGCGTTGAACTTCGTGCTGGTCTACGGCGCCGGACTGGGGATCCGTGGATCGGCCATCGGCACGCTGGTGGCGCAGACGGGAGCGGCCGTCGTGATCGGCGCCGTCGTGGTGCGCGGGGCGCGTCGCGCGCAGGTGCCCCTCGGGTTCCATCCGGCCGGGGTGCTGGCCGCCGCGCGGGCCGGCAGCTGGCTGATCGCCCGAACGGCAACGCTGCAGATCGCCATCACCTTGACCACGGTCGTGGCCGCAGCGGGCGGTGCGGTGATCCTGGCGGCTCATCAGGTCGTCAACTCCATCTGGGTGCTGCTGGCCTTCGCCCTGGACGCCATCGCCATCGCGGGTCAAGCCATCATCGGGCGGTTGCTGGGCGCCGGCGACGTCGCGCTCGGCCGGGCCATGACGAATCGGATGGTCGGCTGGGGAGTTGTCGCCGGCTTGGCTTTCGGCGTTGTCGTGGGAGTCGGCGGACAGTTCGTCGCAGGGATCTTCACCCCAGATCGGCAGGTGCAGCAGCTCGTCGGACAGGTGTTGCTGGTCGTCGCCGTCATCACCCCGATCGCCGGTGTGGTCTACGTGCTCGACGGGGTGCTGATCGGTGCCGGCGACGGACGCTATCTCGCCCTGGCCGGGTTGATCGCACTGCTCGCCTACGTGCCGCTCGCACTCACCGTGCGGTGGCTCGACGCCGGTCTGATCTGGTTGTGGGTCGCCTACGGCGGCTTCATGCTGGCGCGGATGCTGACGCTGGTGGTCCGGGCCCGCCGCGACGCCTGGGTGCGGACCGGCTCGGATCTCGCGCCGACCGCGGACTACAGCGGTGAGCAGTCCTGAGCGCAGCGCTCCGGCCGCGCTGGGTCAAGCCGGCGGCGCGCCCTCGCCGGGCCGCAACCGGGCGTACAGCAGCATGTCGACGCGACGACCGCCGATGACCTGGTGACTGCGCAACAGGCCCTCGCGGGTGAAACCGGCCGACTCGGCGGTCCGGATGGAGCCGACGTTCCAGGGCTCGACGTAGAGCTCGATCCGGAACAGCGTCGGTAGTGACCACGCGAAACCGGTCAACGCGCTGAGCGCATCCGTCGCCACGCCCTGTCCGCGCGCCCGGGGAGCGACGGAGTAGCCAACCGTCGCGCGGCCCTGGTCCTGCTCCGCCAACCACAACCCCGCCGTGCCCAGCGCGGTGTCGGAAACCCGGTCAGCGACACAGAACGCGTACCCCACGCCCGCGTCGAGTCGTCCCGATTGTCGCTCGATGAACGCGTGGGCCTGCGCCTCGTCGGCCCGAGGTGGCAGCGAGCCGATCAGCGGCACGTACGGGTCGGTGGCCAGGTCGCGCAGCATGTCCACGTCGGCGGGCTGGAACGGTCGCAGCACGACGTCGCCCGCGGTCGGTGGGTCCTCGGGGTAGTCGAGCGGCTGCACCGCTGCATTGTGCCCCGATCAGCTCATTCCGCGCCGATCGAGGACGTGTCGTCCCGGCTCGGGCGTTCGGAGGGACCATCGCGGTCATCGGCGATCGTGTTGTCCGGCGTGCCGGGCACCGCGTCCGCACCGCCGGCCGAAGTCTCCTCGGTCAGACCGCCGGACGGACCTTCCGACACCTGTCCCGCACTTCGATCCGAGGCAGGATCGCGACGGTCCTCGCGCGCGGTCACTCGGGGTCCGAAGCTTCGTCGAGGATGTCGTCGAGTGCCTCACGCACGGCCTGGCGAGTGGCCAGCCGCACTGATGCCGCCCGCTGCAGCTCGCCGGTGTCGGCCTCGGCCAACCGGGTGCGCTCGGTCCGTTCGGCCTCGAGCGCCTTGTCCCGCGCGTACCGCAGCCGTTCCCAGATATCCACGAATAACCTCTCAGCCGGTTGTCGTTCGGTCCACCTCATGCATACCCGGGCGGGCAGTGCTCAATCGGTACCGTGTAGCTCCCGGTGTCCGGCCGTTTCATGGGTACCGATCGGGGGTAAACCGCTTCGTTAACGATTGCTGACGAATGGAGAAACTATGCCATCACGAGTGGCCAGAGGTTTCATCGTCGCCGCTGCTGCGACGACGCTCGCGTTGACGGCCTGCAACCCGGCGGCGCAACGGGCCCCGGAACCGGGCAGCAGCCAGAGCTCCACCTTCAGCAAGGATCTCAGCGGGACGCTGCGCACCAGTGGCTTCAACCCGGACGACGAGGTCGGAAAGTCTCGATCCGACTATGCCGCCAGCCAGCTGTCCGGGGTCACGATCCAACAGGACACCACCAGCTTCGACGCCCAGAAGTTCGCCGCCCAGGCCGCCTCGGGTCGGGTGCCGGACCTCGTCCAGGTTGACCGCAGCGTCGTCGCGACGCTCGCGGACAAGGACCTGATCATCCCCGTCGACGACTGCTACAAGCTGTGGGGCGTGACGCCGGACCAGCAGTACTACCCGTCGACGATCCGGGACGTGACCTACGACGACAAGCTGTTCGCCGTGCCGCAGTTCTTCCAGCCCTCCGCGCTCCTCGTCGACAAGAAGGTGATGGAGGCCGCCGGGGTGTCGACGGCGGATCTGGACACCTCGAAACCGGACCAGATCGTCGCTGCGGCGAAGAAGATGTACCAGGCCAAGGGCAACAAGCCGTCGGTGATCGGCTTCGATCCGGATCTGCCCGGCTCGGCCTTCATCTGGTTCACCGTCTTCGGTGGCCGCACCAACGACGAGACCGGCAAGCCGACTCTTGACGACCCGAAGAACGTCGAGGCCATGGCCTGGCTGAAGAGCCTGATGGACGCTCAAGGCGGCTACGCGCCGATCAAGAGCTTCAAGGACTCGATGGACGTCTTCGGGGACCAGAACCAGTACGTCCGCAACCAGGTCGGGGTGCAGACCTGGGCGCAGTGGTACGTCAACGTGCTGGCCGGCACCAAGAACGACATCTCGGTCGCCGCGGTGCCGATCAAGACGTTGGCGGGCGAGCCGCTCGCGATGGCGTCGGGAACGGCGTTCGCGATCCCCGCGGCGGGCAAGAACCCATCGGCGGCGTGTGCCTGGATGATCAACGCGACGTCGGAAGCCGCCTGGCTCGCCGCCGGTGAGGCACGGGCCAAGACCGTGGTGGCGGACAAGAGCATCAACACCGGTCTGTTCACCGGTTCGCCGGTGGCCGACGAAGCGGTGCGGAGCAAGTTCGTGAAGCCCAGTGGCAACGCCGACTTCGACCAGATGATCGCCGCCTACTACGACATCCTGCCGGGGAACAAGACCCGCGGCGCCTCGCCGGTGGGTCAGCAGATCGACCAGGATCTCTCGAATGCGGTCTCGGTCGCCCTGACCAACGAGAAGACGCCCGACAAGGCCCTGGCCGACGCCCAGGCATCGGCGCTGCGCGCCTGGGACCAGTCCAAGGCCGGAAAGCGCTGATGAGCCGTCCCGCGACGGCGCCGGTCCAGGAAGGACCGGTTCGCCGGAGGAAGGGACGGGTCCGGCAGAAGTACAACCGGGGCGAAGCCATCGCCGGCCTGTTGTTCATCTCGCCGTGGATCATCGGGTTCACCGTCTTCACGGTGATCTCGATGATCTGGAGCCTGCGGTTGTCGTTCTCCGACTACGACCTGGCCACCAACCGCGGCGAGCCGGTCGGGTGGGAGAACTACCAGCTGCTGATCGAGGACCCGAAGGTGCTGACCTCGCTCGGCAACACGTTCTACTACGCGCTGCTGGCGGTGCCCGCCGAGATGATCCTGGCCCTGGCCCTGGCCTGGTTGCTCTCCTCGGTACGTCGCGGTCGCGGCGTGTTCCGGACCATCTTCTACCTGCCCAAGATGACCCCGGTGGTCGCCACCGCATCGGTGTTCCTGCTGCTGCTGAACGGCAACTCCGGTGCGGTCAACCAGCTGCTCGGCTTCTTCGGCATCCCGGGACCGCAGTGGCTGACCGACCCGGCCTGGGTGAAGCCGGCCATCGTGATCATGAGCCTGTGGACGGTCGCCGGCTCGATGGTCATCTTGCTGGCCGCGCTCCAGAACGTGCCTCGCGAGCTGTACGAGGCCGCCGCGACCGACGGCGCTTCGCGCTGGCGCCAGTTCATCTCGATCACGATCCCGTTGATCTCCCCGACCCTGTTCTTCCTCACGATCGTGAACACCATCGCCGCACTGCAGGTCTTCGACCAGGCGTATCTGCTGTTCTACCGTGACGGAACGAGCAGCGCCCCCGACGCCGCCCTGTTCTACGGCGTCTACCTGTTCCAGCAGGCGTTCCGCCAGTTCAACTTCGGTCTCGCCGCCGCCATGGCCTGGCTGCTGTTCGTGATCATCCTGGCGATCACAGCCATCCAGATCCAGGTCGGCAACCGGCTCGTGCACTACGAGGGAGGGAACCGATGACCCTGGCCGCCGCACCGTCGGAGATCACCCGGCCCGAGTCCGCCGCCGGAGAGCACCGGCAGCTTCGTCGGCGGTCGACGGAGTCTGGCCGGCTACCGGGTCGGCCAGCTGGTGCGCTGGGTGCTGTTGATCGTGGTCTCGATCGCCTTTCTGTACCCGTTCGCCTGGCTGCTGTCCGCGAGCCTGAAACCGCGGGGCGAGGTGTTCGACAACCGCCTCATCCCGCAGACGTTCCTGCCGCAGAACTACGTCGACGTGTGGGAGAAGCTGCCGCTGCTGGCCTGGGTCGGCAACTCGTTGCTGATCGCGGTGCTGGCCGCGGTGTTCATGACGCTGTCCAGCTCACTCGTGGCCTTCGGCTTCGCGTACTTCCGGTTCCCGCTGCGCCGGTTGCTGTTCGGCCTGGTCCTGGCCTCGATGATGCTGCCCGGCGCGGTCACCCTGGTGCCGAACTACCTGATCTGGGACTGGCTCGGGCTGGCTCGGCACCAACGTGCCCCTGTGGGGCGGCGCGCTGTTCGGATCCGGCTTCTACATCTTCTTGATGCGGCAGTTCTACCTGTCGTTGCCCCGGGATCTGTTCGAGGCGGCCCGGGTGGACGGCTGCTCCTACTTCGGGTTGTGGCGCCGGATCGCCTTCCCGCTGGCGCTGCCGTCGTCGATCATCGTCTTCCTGTTCGAGTTCCAGGCGTCCTGGCAGAACTTCCAGGCGCCTCTGATCTACCTCAACTTCGGTGACCCGGCGCAGTACACGGTGCCGCTCGGGATCTCGTACGCCATGACCCAGTTCAGCCCGACGGCCGGCGGCCAGGGCGACTACCAGTACGTGATGGTGGCTTCGTTGCTCGCCACCATGCCGATGATGGTCATCTTCGCCTTCGGGCAGCGCTACTTCATCGAAGGCGTCGCCACCGCCGGACTCAAGGGCTAGCACCGGGTCCGGGGACCACGACCTCAGCGCACGGTGTACTGGACCGGCGCCGGGGCCCGCAGCAGGCCGAGCTCGCCGGCGGTCCGCTTCGTCGTGCTGGGCCGGTTCTCGGTGAACGGCTGGATGTCGCCGCGGCAGGTCGCGCCGACTCCCGGGAGCCGACCGGAGAGCAGATAGCCGTCAACGGACGCGGTTACGCAGCGTGAGGTGTTGTAGGCCGTGTGACCCCAGGAGTCGCTGGTCAGCAGCCGGCTGTTGGGCAACAGCCTTGCGGCCGCCTGGGCACCGCTCACGTTGGTCGCCGGATCCCAGCTGTTGCCGACGATCAACACCGGCGCCGCCGTCCTCGTGGCGAACGGACCCCGGTAGGAGTCCTCGTCCTTCAGGGTCCACCTCGTCGACGAGCAGGCCGCTGAGTTCCACAGCCAGAGCCGGCCGAAGTACTTGGCTCGTCGGTCGGCAGCCGCCCCGATGGCGCCGTACCTCGACAGGTTCTTGGCGTTGCTCGAGTCGCTGCACGTGATCGTCGCGAAGGCGTCCATGCCGTTGTCGTAACGGGCACCGAAGTTCGCCCGGTCGAATCCTGACTGCTGCCGATCGGCGATCTGCTGCAGTCGGCTGCGCAGACCGTCGAACGCCGATCGCGTCGCGGTCGGCGTCCGCCTCGCTCGGGGATCGGGGTTGGTCAGGTCGATGAGTCGGGTGAGGTTGTAGTCGATGTCGGCGTAGCCGAACTCGGAGTAGAGCGAACCCAGCACCGCACCGATCAGCTCCGGGTAGCCGAACACGAATCGGTCACCGGTGTCGGCATCGACGTCGACGAGCGGCTTGCGCTTCAGTCGTTCGGCGACGACGTCGAAGTTCAGCACCGGGTCGCCCTTCGCGGCCGACTCGCAGGCCGCAGCGCCGGCCAGTCGGCAGCGGAGGAGGATCTCGCGCAGGGCGCGCCAGGATCCGTCGGCGGACCGCAGCCGGTCGCCGATCGGGTCGCTCTTGGAACTCGATCGGCCGGCCCAGCGGATCGGATCGACCACCCCGTCGATGGCGACGGCGCGGACCCGGTCGGGAAACATGTTGGCGTACACCTGGCCGAGGTAGCTCCCGTACGAGAAGCCGAGGAAACTGAGCTTGGCATCGCCCACGGCCCGACGGAGCACGTCCAGGTCCCGAGCGACCTCCGCCGTCGACACCGCAGCCGAGAGCGGCCTGCCGCTGGTGGAGCAGGCCCGGGCCTGCTTGTCGTAGGCCGACCGGAACTTCTTCTCCTCAGCGGCGCCGTTGGGGAAGGCTCGGGACAGGAGCCGGTTCAGCACCGGCTTCTGCTTGCGGGCACTCGAGAAGCACTTGACGTTGCTGCTGGCGTTGGTGCCGCGCGGATCGAATCCCACGATGTCGAACCGGTCGAGCACCTCCCGACTCAGGAACTCCGGGGCGTAGAACGCGATCTCGGTCCCGGACCCGCCGGGACCGCCCGGGTTGAGGAACAGGGTGCCGATCTTTCGTGCCGGGTCCTTGGCGGGTCGCTTCAACAGCGCGATCTTCACCGTGGCACCGCGACGACGGTCGTAGTCCCGGGGTAGCCGAACGGTGGCGCACTTGGCCGAGCCGTGACAGCTGGACCACCGGAGCTTGGGCGTCTTGACGCTGTCGACGCGCTTGCGTTCGACGGCGCTCGTCCGGTCGACCACGGCGGTTCCCGCCACCCTCGGACCGGGCGGCTGACCGGGTCCGGTCGGCGGTGCGGCCTGGGCGAGGGGAGCGATCAGCGGGCTCAGTAGGGCACCGCCCGCCACGGCAGCGAGCAGTGCTGCCAGCGCCCGTCTGGGTCGTCTCATCTGGTCCTCCGCGTCCACACCCCCGCGACCCGTACGGGCCGTGCCCGAGGAGCCTGTCATCGAAACGACGAACTGCAGTCGAACCGGGGCGGTGTGTCGATCGGGAAGCACCGGCCAACCGCTTCCACGCGGCGGTCGGGCGGTCACAGCTGTGTTCGCTGCCTGCCCTGGGACAGCGTCACGACGACGATCGCCACGGCCACCAGCACCAGCGAGAGGGCCACCGCGGCGTCGGGATCGGCCTCCCGCTGCAGATAGATCTCCAGTGGCAGGGTCCGGGTGACGCCTTGCAGGCTGCCTGCGAAGGTCAAGGTGGCGCCGAACTCACCCAGTGACCGAGCGAAGGACAGCACGGCACCGGACACGAGACCCGGCAGGACGAGCGGCAGCGTGACCCGTCGGAGCACCGTGGTCGGCGGCGCGCCCAGGGTCGCGGCCACGACGTCGTAGCGATGGCCGACGGTGCGCAGGGTGCCCTCGAGAGCCAGCACCAGGAACGGCAGGGACACGAAGGTCTGGGCCAGCACGACAGCCACGGTGCTGAAGGCGATCTGGATGCCGAGCAGACCGAGACTCTGCCCCAGCAGGCCGCGGCGGCCGAAGGTGTAGAGCAGCGCGATGCCGCCGACCACCGGAGGTAGCACCAGCGGCAGCAGGACCAGCGATCGCAGCAGTCTCTGTCCCGGGAAGCGCGTCCGGGCCAGCACGAGCGCCATCGGCACCCCGAGCAGCAGACAGAGCGCGGTGGACGCCGCCGACGTCTGCAGGCTGAGCAACAGCGCAGCGACCGATGAGGAGCTGGTGATCAGCTCGCCGAACCGGGTCCAGTCGATTCTCGTGATCATCGCCACCAGCGGCACGATCACGAACAGGCCTCCGACCGCAGCGGGCGCGTAGATCCACCGCGGGATCCCGGAGTACGCCTGGGGTGCGCGAACCCTTGGTCCGGCGGGTCTCACATCGGGAAGCATCGGGACGGGCGACATCGGATCAGGACGGGAGGCCGAAGCCGGCGTCGGAGAGCACCCGTCGCCCGTCCGGGCCGGTCACCAGTGCCAGGAAGGTACGGGCCAGATCCCGGTTCCGGCTTCCGGCCAGCACGGCGACCGGGTAGCTGTTGACGGCCCGCTCGGCCTCGGGGAAGGCGATTCCCCCGACCTCGGCGCCGGCGGAGCGGACGTCGGTGCGGTAGACCACCCCGGCGTCGGCCTCGCCGGAGAGCACCTTGTTGAGCACGTCGGTCACCGAAGTCTCCTCGCTGACCGGCCGCAATCGGATGCCGGTGGCGGTCTGGACCTTGAGGGTGGCGGCTCCGCACGGCACCTGCGCCGCACAGACCACCGTCTTCACCCCCGGCTTCGCCAGGTCGGCGAAGGATCCGATGCCGGCGGGATTGTCGGGTGGCACGGCGATCTCGAGGATGTTCGTGGCGAACAGCACCGGATCGGCATCGACGAGGTCGTCGCCGGTCGCCTTGTCCATGTTGGTGGTGTCGGCCGACGCGAAGACGTCGGCCGGCGCCCCCTGCTGCAACTGGGTGACCAGGTCGGACGATCCGGCGAAGTTGAATCTGAGGGTGGTTCCCGGATGCGCGCGCTCGAAATCACGACCGATGGCGGTGAAGCTGGTCTTCAGCGAAGCCGCCGCGAACACCGTGAGGGACTGGCTGCCGGCCGCGTTGCTTCCCGGAGCTGACGACGGAGCCGGGGGACCGCCGCAACCGACCAGCACCAGGAGTGCGGCCGCGGCTGCCGGGCCGAGGCGAACCGTCACGACTCACCCCGTGGGGTCTCGATGATCACGGTGGTCGACTTGACGACGGCGACCGCGATGGAACCGAGCTCCAGACCGAGTTCGCGGACCGCCTCGCTGCTCATCAGGGACACGACCCGGAACGGTCCGCACTGCAGCTCGACCTGAGCCATCACCTTGTCGGTCACGATGTCGGTGACGAGACCGACGAAGCGGTTGCGGGCGGACCGGTCGACGAGGGAGGGGTCGCGCATCGGGTTCGCCTGGTTCTTGGCGAACATGGCCAGCTCGTACCCGTCGATGACCTTGCGCCCACGCGCATCCGTCTCGACCGGGAGCAGCCCGAGGTCAACCCAGCGACGGATGGTGTCGTCGCTGACACTGAGGAACGTCGCGGCATCACGAATCCGTATCTTCGGCACAGACGAGACGATACATCCGCAGAGTCGTTCAGAACGGGTCTCGTGCGCCGAATGGGCGGCTCGGGCGCACTTCGACCGGGACGGGTGCGAGCACCGGCGGAGGGTCGACGGTCGGCTTTCGCTGGGGCATACTCGCGATCACGCCAGGGTCAGCCAGCCTGAGGAGTCCCCGTGACCCGCTTCCTTCCCCACTCGTCCTCGGTCCCCGCCCGCCTCGCCGCGCTGGCCACAGCCGTCGCCCTGCTCGCCGCGCTCACGTTGATCGCCCCGGCCGGGTCGTCGTTCGCACCGTCGTCGGCCGCAGCGGCGTCCCTGCCGCAGCCAGGACAGCGCAACAGCAAGGTCCGGACGCTGCAGAAGAAGTTGATCGACGCCAACTACCTGCGCGCCCAGAACCGCACCGGCTACTACGGCACCCGGACCAAGGCCGCTGTCCGGGCGCTGCAGAAGGACTATCGACTGCCGGTCACCGGCCGGATGTCGAGCAAGACCGACGCCGCGTTGAAGAAGGCGGTGGCCAAGATGACCGGGCCGCGCACCTGGTACCACTCCGAGACGATCGGCAGGTCCCAGAGCGGCCGCAAGATCACCGCGTACCGGGCGGGGCAGCCGGGCAAGCCGGTCGTGTTGGTGATGGCCACCATGCACGGCGAGGAGGATTTCGGCCAGTACGTCGTCCGCGGCCTGATGGAGGGTCGCAAGATCACCGACGTCGACCTGTGGTTGCTGCCGGTGGCCAATCCGGACGGCTTCGCCATCGACCGCCGTTGGGTCAACGGCAACGTCGACCTGAACCGCAACTTCCCCTACTCCTGGGTGAAGCGGGCCAACAGCGGTCCGCGCGCGATGTCGGAGCGGGAGACGACCGTGCTGATGTCGTTCCTCACCCGCATCAAGCCGCGCTATCTCGTCTCCTGGCACCAGCCGCTGTACGGGGTCGACACCGACAAGGTGAAGGATCTCGGACTCTCGAAGCGGCTCGCCAAGGCGCTCCGCTTGCCGCTGAAGGTCCTGAACTGCAACGGCGTCTGCCACGGGACGATGACGGCCTGGTACAACCACACGGTGAAGAACGGCGCCGCGGTCACCGTCGAGTACGGCTCGACCGCCCGGGCCACCAAGACGATGAAGACGACGGACGCGAACGCACTGCTCCGGGTCCTCGGGGGCCGTCGGAGCTGACCGGCGGAGCACCGGTTCGTCAGTCGGGGTCGCGGGACGTGGGCGGCAGCAACCGCCCGGCGCGCAGCTCGGCCTCGAGCGTGGTGGGCCGCGCCGCGAGCTGAGCGAAAACGCCCAGCGGCACGCACAGCGCGAGCAGAAAGGCCAAGGGCACGGTCCAGCCGCCCGTGAGCTGGGACAGGATGCCCATCGCCAGCGGGCCGGTGGCGGCCAGCAGATAGCCGACACTCTGGGAGAAACCGGCCAGGGCCGCGGTGCCGGCCGGGGTCTCGCCCCGCATCCCGGTCAGGGCGAGAAAGGCGGGGAAGGACCCGAGGTCGATCGACAGCAGGATCGCCCAGAGCCACGGCGTCGACGTCGGTGCGAGCAACAAGCCGCCGAAGCCGATGAGGCCGGCGAGCGGCATCAACGCCATCACGATCCGGGGATGGTGGGTCGTCGCGATGTGGTGCGGGATCCAGAAGGCGAGGGGCAGCCCGATTCCGGTGGTGATGGTGAGCATCGCCCCGGCCGCAGCCGGATCGAGCCCGGCGTCGATGTAGATGGTCGGGAGCCAGCCGAAGATCGAGTAGGCGTGGATGGACTGGATGCCGAAGAAGAGCGCGATGATCCAACCCACCCGGGTCCGGGCGACGTGGCCGACCCGAACGGCATGGGAGGCGTCGACGGGGGTGTCGCGTGGCTCCGTGGCAAGTCGAAGCCAGGGCACGGCCGCGATGACCGCGGTGAGGATCCAGATCCCGAGTGACCAGTGCCAGCTGCCGGTGGCCGCGGCGATCGGCGCGGACAGCAGCGAGGCCATGGCGACGCCGAGCCCCAGGGCGAGGGAGTAGACGCCGGTGACGAGTCCGATCCGGTCCGGGAAGTGTCGGCGGACCAGCGAGGGCAACAAGACGTTGCCGGCGGCCATGCCGGCGAGCGCGAGCACGGTGGCCGCGAAGAAGACGGCGGTCTGGTCGACAAGCACCCGGATCGTCTGACCGGCGATGATCGCGAGCAGGGACGCGAGAGCAGCGCGGTGCAGGCCGAGCCGCGTCGCGATGGCTGGTGCCAGGAGCCCGATCACGGCGAAGCACAGGGGCGGCAGCGTGGTCAAGACGCCGGCGAGAACACCGTCGAGGCCGAGGTCGGCCCGCACCTGCGGCAGCACCGGCGCGATCGCGATGGCCGGCGGGCGCAGGTTGAGCGCGAGCAGCGCGATCGCGACCAGCACCAGGATCCGACCGGTCCATCGTGCGGTCACCGGCGCGGTCACCGTCGCCGCCGCAGCTCGCCGTGCATCGGGCCAGTCTGCACCGGTCGCCGGTGTCGGCACCGAGCCCGGTCGGCGGCTAGCTCCGAGCGCTCTCGGTCGTCTCCGCCGTCGCCGTTGCTGTCGTCGTGGTCGCAGCGACGGCGTCGAGGTCCCGGACGGCGTAGCGGTGGTGCTCCCACTCCTCCTCCAACATGACGTGCAGGCAGGAGAGGGTGGTCTCCGCTTCATCGGGGGCCCAGGGATTCCGGCGTTCGGTGGCCAGATCGTCCACCGTGACCGTCGCGAGGTAGTCGCGCACCATCGCGCTGCGCTCCGCCCGGACCTCGACCACCTCGCGGTAGCTGGGAACGTCCGTCCGAAAGACCGAGGTGTCCACGCCCACGTCCTCGGGGTCGGCGTCCATCAGCCCGATGGGATGGAAGGGTTGCTCGACCTCCAAGATCGCCCGGCGCAGCCAGGTGTCCGTGGCGAGGATCAGATGTCGCAGCGTCTGCGCGAACGACCACTCGCCGCCGACGGAGACGTCCACCGCGCCGTCCGGCATCGCCGCGACGCGGGCGAGGGTGGCCGCCCATGTCCGCTCGAGCGCCTCCCAGGCTGCCCGGAGGCCGCCGGGGTCGCCGGCACGGCGCAGGGCCCGGCCGGGGAACCGGCGGTCGAGCTCGGACTCGACGAACGGGATCACGTCGACGCCGTTGACGAGCAGGAAGCTGTCCCCGTTGGAGAGCCACGGCGCGTCGATGTCGGCACCTCCGATCTCGACCGCTCGCATGATCGAACCGGACAGGTCCACCTCGACGAACCGCGCCCCGCGCAGGTCCACGTCGGTGAACGACGCACCTTTCAGCTCCGTCGTGTGAGAAAAAGCGACCATGAGATCTCCCGTCAGGTGGCGGCCACGATGCTAGCGGGCGGCTCTGACGATCGCTCGCCGATCGCTCGCCGACGGAGTTGGACCGGATGTCGAGAACCGCCGCTCGGCTCCGTCCTGGGTGTGGACGCGGCCACAATGGTCACGCCCGGACCGAAGGAGAACCTCATGGCCAAGTACCTGCTGCTCAAGCACTACCGCGGCGGTCCTGCTCCCGTCGTCGACATCGACCCGATCGACCGGTGGACGCCGGCGGAGATCGACGCACACGTCCAGTGGATGGGCGACTTCGCGGAGCGGTTGAAGGACACCGGGGAGTTCGTGAACCACCAGGGGCTGTCTCCCGAGGGGACCTTCGTCCGCTACGGCGGCGAGGGCCGGCCGCCGGTCACCGACGGTCCGTTCGCAGAGACCAAGGACCTGATCGCCGGATGGCTGATCATCGACGTGGACTCCTACGACCGGGCGGTCGAGGTGGCCGCTGAGTACTCGGCCGCCCCGGGTCCGGGCGGGAAGCCGATCTACGAATGGCTCGAGCTGCGGCCCTTCCTGGGTGCCGCACCCTCCGTCACGGAGTGAACGACCTCCCGCTGCGGGAGCTCATTCCCGCGGTGACCGGTGTCCTCGTCCGTCGCGGAGCCGATTTCGCGACGGCAGAGGACGCCGTGCAGGAGGCCCTGGTCCAGGCGCTCGCGTCGTGGCCGAGGGACCGCCCGGCCGATCCGAAGGGTTGGCTGATCACGGTCGCGTGGCGGAAGTTCCTGGACACGACGCGCTCGGAGAGGGCTCGGCAGGTGCGCGAAGCTCGGGTGGAGGTCGAGCCATCGCCGGGTCCGGCCACGGAGACCGATGACACGCTGCAGCTCTATTTCCTCTGCGCCCACCCGTCACTCACCCCGTCCTCCGCGGTGGCGCTGACGCTCCGCGCGGTCGGCGGACTGACGACCCGGCAGATCGCGGCCGCGTACCTGGTGCCCGAAGCGACCATGGCCCAGCGCATCAGCCGGGCCAAGCGCACCGTCTCGGGTGTGCGCTTCGACGAGCAGCGCGATCTCGATCTGGGCACCGTGCTGCGGGTGCTGTACCTGGTCTTCAACGAGGGCTACAGCGGCGAGATCGACCTGGCCGAGGAGGCGATCCGGCTGACCCGGCAACTCGCGTCCCTCTCGGCCGACGAGGAGGCGGCCGGCCTGCTCGCCCTGATGTTGCTGCACCACGCCCGCCGCGCCGCACGCATCACGTCCAACGGGAAGCTCGTGCCGCTGGCGGAGCAGGACCGGTCGCGGTGGGACACCGAGCTGATCGCCGAGGGGGTCGAGATCCTGCAGGCGGTGTTGGCCCGCGATCGGCTCGGCGAGTACCAGGCTCAGGCCGCGATCGCCGCCCTGCACGCGGACGCGCGGACGGTGGCGGAGACCGATTGGGTGCAGATCGTGGAGTGGTACGACGAGCTCGACCGGCTCACCGACAGCCCGGTCGTACGCCTCAACCGGGCCGTCGCCGTGGGGGAGGCGGACGGAGCGCAGGCCGGCCTCGCCGCTCTCGACCAGGTGGATCCGGGCGTGCCTCGGTACCAGGCGGCGCAGGCGTATCTGCAGGAGCGGTCCGGCGAGCTCGAGCTCGCGGCCCGGCTGTACGCCGACGCGGCCCGCGCCGCCGGCAATCTCGCCGAGCGCGACCACCTCACCCGTCAGGCAGCTCGGCTGAACGCGGCGCCGACCCCCCGGATCGATCAGCGTCAGGATCGACCGCCCGATGCTGGTTCGGCACGAGCTCGGTGATCAGCAGCTCGACCCGATGCCGGATCTGGTCGCGGATCCGCCGCACGGTGTCCAGATCCTGGCCGGCGGGGTCGTCGACAACCCAGTCCTCGTAGCGTTTGCCGGGTTGGAAGGGGCAGGTGTCGCCACAGCCCATGGTGATCACGACGTCGGCGGCACGGACGGCCTCGGTGGTGAGGACCTCCGGTTGTGCCGCAGTGATGTCGATCCCGTCTTCGGCCATTGCTTCGACCGCATTCGGGTTGAGGGTCTCCGCAGGCTCGGACCCGGCCGATCGGACCACGATGGCGCCGTCGGCGAGCCGGCGGAGATAGCCGGCGGCGATCTGGGAGCGCCCGGCGTTGTGGACGCAGACGAACAACACCGACGGTTTGGCGGAGAGTTCGGTGGCGGTCATGGCGATGTCTCCGACTCGAGTTCGGTTTCGGATGCGCCGAGTCGTTTGGCGATGGTGGGGGAGAGCCCGCCGAAGAGGGTCATGATCAGGAAGAGTGCGAGGGCCGCGCCGACGAGCTGGGCGAGGAGGAACGCCGGCGTGGAGGTTGGCGTGATGCCGGCGAAGGAGTCGGTCAGGGTTCGGGCGAGAGTCACAGCCGGATTGGCGAAGCTGGTGGAGCTCGTGAACCAGTAGGCGGCGGTGACGTAGGCGCCCACGAGATAGCCGATGTGGCGTTCGCGGCCGCCGTGTGCGGCACCGACGACGATCACGAGCAGCCCGAGGGTCGCGACGACCTCGCCGAGCAGGAGCCCGCCACCGGTGCGTTGTTGCTGTGACCACGAGATGGCAGGTAGGCCGAACATCAGGTTGGCGACCGCCGCTCCGACCACGCCGCCGCTCAGTTGGGCCGCGATCAGCACGATCGTGTCGCGAGTGCACAGGACGCCCAGGATGCGCTCGACGACCGTGACGAGCGGGTTGAACGCAGCCGATACCGGCTGGAGGGCGACGATCAACGCCGCCAGGGCGGCACCGGTGGCCAAGCTGTTGATCAACAGTTGCAGGCCGGGTTGGCCCGGTGCCAGTCTGCCGGCCGCGATCCCAGACCCGATCACCGCTGCCACCAAGAAGCCGGTACCGACGGCTTCGGCGACCGCCCGCTGCCCGAGCACTCGCTGAGTGCCGGTCACGCGTCGTTCGCCAGGCTGCCGGGATTGTCGGTGTCCGGCTTGGTGGCCTGGATGATGGCGCCGTGCATGCCGTCGGCGGCTCGGTGGGTGAACCGGACCGTGGCGTCGACGAATCCCGCTGCAGCGAGCCCGTCGAGATACTCCCGGCGGGACAGGGCCCCGGCGATGCACCCGGTGTAGCTGCCGCGCTCGATCCGGTCCTCGGGACTGAGGTGGTCTTCGGCGACCACGTCGCTGATGCCGATCCGGCCACCAGGTGTCAGGACCCGGAACATCTCGGCCAGGACCTTCGGCTTGTCGACGCTGAGGTTGATCACGCAATTGCTGATCACCACGTCGACGGCCCCGTCAGGCAACGGAACCGCCTCGATGGTGCCGCGCCGGAACTCGACGTTGGTGGCGCCGGCCCGTCCGGCGTTGGCGCGGGCGAGCTCCAGCATCTCCTCGGTCATGTCGACGCCGTAGACGAACCCCGACGGGCCAACCCGTTTCGCCGACAGCAACACGTCGATGCCGCCGCCCGACCCGAGATCCAGCACCCGTTCCCCGTCGTGCAGGTCTGCAACCGCGGTCGGATTCCCACATCCCAGACTCGCCGCCACCGCGGCGACCGGCAACTCGTCACGGCTCTGTTGGGGGTAGAGGCCACCACCGAACGCGTCGTCGACCTCCACGACCGTCGGGCCGGAACAGGATCCCTCCGGTCCGGCGCAGTCATCGGTGCAGCAGCTGCCGTCCGCGCTGCACGTCTCGCGACCTCCGGTGTCGAGCACGACTGTGGCCGCCCTCGCATACCGTCGCCGCACCTGCTCACGCAACGCTTCAGCCGGGCTGTCGTCCGTACCGGTTGCGCCAGGTGCCTGGGGCGCCGCCGTCGCCGGGCGCTGGTCCGTCATGTCGATCACTCCGTTTCCGTCGTCATCCATCGAGGTACGTCGATGGGTGAGTCTAGACACAATCCATCGACATCCGTCAATGGATGGCTAGGATGTGGTCGTGCCGACCACCGACCTGCTGCCCGCGCGGACCGAGCTGCCGCTGCTGAGTGAGTGCTGCTCACCGATCGTCGGTCAGGTGCTGCCGGCGGGGGCCGCGGAGAGGTTGGCGTCGTCGCTGAAGGCGATCGCCGATCCGACCCGGTTGCGGCTGATCTCCCTGGTCGCCGCCCACGCCGACGGCGAAGCCTGCGTGTGCGACCTCACCGAGCCGGTCGGACTGTCTCAACCCACCGTCTCGCACCACCTGAAGATCTTGGTCGACGCCTCGGTCATGATCAGGGAGCAACGCGGGAAGTGGGCCTACTACCGGTTGGTGCCCGAGACGCTGAGGGCGATCTCCTTGGCCATCACCCCGGGCTGACCGCGGGTCACTTGGCGGACTGACCGGGTGGCGTGGCGGTCGGCGACCCCTTCGACGGCAGCGGGGACTCCACGTAGATCTGGTCCAGCACCTTCAGCGTGAGGAGCTCGGCGGTGTACTTGTTCTCGAGCGACATGGTGAGGTTGCCCCAGACGATGAGGGTCATGTCGGTGGCCGGGTCGTAGGCGGCTTCGGCGTTGTACCCGGTGGTCTGGCCGCCGTGGAGGTCGAGGACGTGCTTGCCCCAGCGGAGCTGGTCGATGCCGTACCCGTACCAGTTGTAGGAATTGGCCGGGTTGATGATCTTGGGGCTCTCCTGCCAGATGCGCTGGTACTCGGCGTTGAACACGTTGCCGCCGGACAGGGCCTTCATCCAGGTCGCGAGGTCTGCAGCGGTGGAGATGACTGCTCCGGCCGCCCAGGCGAAGGAGTGGTTCACGCCGGTGTAGTCCTTCGGCTGCAGCGTTCCGGCCCGGGCCTCGGCGGCCATGGCGGGGGTGTACGGCGGGATGCCGGTCATCACGGTGGAGGCGCCGCCGTACATGTAGCCGTGGCTGAACGGTTCGGGGATGGCGTTGGAGGCGGCGGGGGGGAACTCGTGTCGGTCATCCCGAGGGGTTTGAAGAACCGCTCCTCGAAGACCGTGGCGATCGGTTGCTTGTCCAGCTCCTCGACGATGAGGCCGAGCAGCACGTAGTTGGTGTTGTTGTACTCGTACTCCGCGCCGGGCGCGAAGTTGGGTGGCTGGGCGAACGCGATGTCCAGCAGCTGCTGGGGCTTCCAGACCTTGGCCGGGTCGTCGTCCATGTTCGTGGTGATCGCAGGTGAGTTCGTGAAGTTGTACAGCCCGCTGCGCATCTCCAGCAGCTGGGCGATCGTGATGTTGTCGCCGTCGGGAACGCCCGGGATGTACTTCGTCACCGGATCGTCGAGGCTCAGCTTGCCCTCTTGCGCCAGCAGCAGGGTCGCGGCCGAGGTCATCGTCTTGGTGATGGACCCGATCCGGAAGTGCGTGTCGGCGGCGGGCAGGCTCTGCTCCCCGCGTTTCGTGGTGCCCGACGCCGCCACGAACTCCCCTTGCGGGCTGCGCAACAGCACCAGATAACCCGGTACCAGCAGCTCCTCGGCGGTCTGATCGACCATGAGCCTGCAGCGCTGCCTTGTCGATCGTCTTCAGGCCCGATGTCGGTGCCGAGGCGGACGTGCTCGGTGTCGAGGGCGCTGCCGGTCCGGCACAGGCGGCGCCGATCAGCGCCATGATCGTGGCCGTGGTGACCACCGCTGATCGTCTGCGGGCACGATCCAGCCGCCATCCCCTCGTCGGGCCACCAGGTCCTCGCTCACCATCAGATTGCATTTTCTGTCCTCTTCGGTTCAGCGGGGGAGCTGGCTCGGGGTCGCAGTGGTCGACGGGGTGGCGGGCACCGGTGACTCCACGTAGACCAGATCCAGCATCTTCAGCATGAGAACCACGGCCGTGTACTTGTTGTCCAGCGACATGGTGAGGTTGCTCCAGATGACGAGGGTCATGTCGGCGTCCGGGTCGTGGAGTGCCTCGGAGTTGTAACCGGGGGTCTGCCCGCCGTGCAGGTCGATGACGTGCTTGCCCCAGCGGAGCTGGGCGATGCCGTACCCGTACCAGTTGTAGGAGTTGGCAGGGTTGATGATCTTGGCGCTGTCCTGCCAGATCCGTTGGTACTCGGCGTTGAACACCTTGCCGCCGGACAGGGCCTTGATCCAGGTCGCGAGGTCCGCGGCGGTGGAGATGACTGCTCCGGCCGCGAACGAGAAGGAGAGGTTGACGTCGGTGTAGTCCTTCGGCTGCAGCTTCCCGGCGCGAGCTTCGGCGGCCATGGCGGGGGTGTACGGCGGAGTCCCGTACATCATGGTGGAGGAGCCGCCGTACAGGTACCCGTGGGAGAACGGTTCGGGGATGGCGTTGTCCGTGGCGGCGGGAAACAACGTGTCCTTCATACCGAGAGGCTTGAAGAACCGCTCCTCGAAGACCGTGGCGATCGGTTTCCCGTTCAGCTTCTCGACGATGAGGCCGAGCAGTACGTAGTTGGTGTTGCTGTACTCGTAGTCGGCGTCGGGCGCGAAGTTGGGCGGCTGGGCGAACGCGATGTCCAACAGCTGCTGGGGCTTCCAGACCCTGGTCGGGTCGTTGTCGAGACTCGTGGTGAGCGCGGGTGAATCGGTGAAGCTGTACAGCCCGCTGCGCATCTCCAACAGCTGGGCGATCGAGATGTTGTCGCCGTCGGGAACGCCCGGGACGTACTTCGTCACCGGGTCGTCGAGGCTGAGTTTGCCCTCTTGCGCCAGCAGCAGGGTCGCGGCCGACGTCATGGTCTTGGTGATGGACGCGATCCGGAAGTGGGTGTCGGCGGCGGGCAGGCTCTTCTCTCCGAGTTTCGTGGTGCCCGACGCCGCCACGAATTCCCCTTGCGGAGTGCGCAACATCACCAGGGAGCCCGGGATGAGCAGATCGTCGGCGGTCTTGTCGACGATGGCCTGCAACGCGGCCTGGTCGATCGTCTTCAGGCCCGATGTCGGCGCCGTCGGACCGGCGGACGACGACGTCGGCGCCGGGGGCGCGGCCGGCCCGCCACCACAGGCAGCCGCGATCAGGAGCAGCGCTGTGGCCGAAGCCACGACGGCCGTCAGTCGACCGGCGGCACGAGATCGGCGACGTCCGGTGATCGGGTGGTTGGTGGAGACTCCATCAGGGGTGTGTCGCATTCTCGTTCCTTCTCGCTTGGTCGGCCGCTCGGTTCTGACGGTCGGTGGGCTCCGTATGTGAGTCGGTGTGCGGCGCCGGATCGGCGTGCAGCATGGCTGCCATTCGGGCGAACCACAACGGATTCACGACGTCGTCCTCGTCGCGCAACGTCGCCGGGTCGTACGCCGGATCGAGGCAGTTGACCTCGCCCTCGGATTCGTCGGGATCGTGGAACCGAACCGAGAGCATGGGGCCGACGCGGCGGATGACACCGCTCGAGGCGTCGGCGGCGACCAACCGGTCCCGCATGATGCTCAGCGCCGCCAGGTCCGCGACGGTGAAGCCGAGGTGGTCGAGTCGGCCCCGGTGGAACATGGGCGGGCCGAAGCCGTCGACGGTGGGGTCGTACCCGGGTACCTCGAAGACCTGGAGCAGGACCTCCCCGGCGACGAGCACCGCCTGGCGTCCGTGACCGGGGCCGGCGCCGAGGACCAGCGTCGTCTCGAGACCGATGATCTCCTCGTAGAACGCGCGGTAGCCATCCAGATCCCCTGTGACCACGGCGACGTGACTGATTCCGCACGGCACGCTCGCCGAGCTCAGATCCGTCCGGACTCCCACATCCTCAGAGGCGTTCACCGGAGTGGAACGATTTGTTCCGGTCGTTCCCGAGTGGCTCAGCGGGACCGGTCGTCAACGGACACCCGCCACGTCAGCGCGGCCGCCGGGTCGGGCAGGTAGATGCAGTGCCCGCCGGTGCGGATCGACTCGTCGAGGTGGGCGCCGAGCAGCGGCGCCTGCAGCCTCACGGCCGCGATGGCTCGTCGCAGACTACGCACCACGTTGATGCGGGCCCGCTCGGTGTCCGACCCGGACGGTCGGTCGCGACCATTCAGGCCCACCGCCCGCTTCAGTTCCCGCAGCAAGGCGTCCATCTCGGCGTGCGCGCGTTCGCTGCGGATCGGGTCTGCCGTCCTCTCGGCCTCCTCGACTTCGGCCTGCAGCTCGAGCAGGCGCCGGCGGTACTCGCGTTTCGCCCGGGCGTCGAGGCCCGGCCCGAGGTCGGCAGCGACCGGTGCGTGGGTGTGACCCACGAGCTCGAGGGCGGTCACCTCGACGCCCGGTGCGGCCAGCAGCCGAGCGAGCTGTCCGAGACCGAAGCTGTCGGGAAGTCTTGCTTGCCCGAGCGGTGTGTCGAACACCCAGGTGGAGGCGTCGCGGCGCATCGCCGCCGCGCTCGGCGCACCGGCCTCCGTCCCCGTCGGTGACACCTGTCGCCCCGTCCGGAGCACGCCACAGGTCGCTGCGATCGCCTGCGCCTCGGCGCGTAGAGCCTCCGGATCCCCGTCGCTGTTGCCGTCGCGTTCGACGACGTCGGCCAGGTGGTCGAGACCGTGGACCAGCAGTGGTGGCGACGGCATCGATCGGGCGAGCCGGACGGCGTCGCGCAGATGAGCGGTGGCGGACTCCAGGTCGCCGTCGAGCGCGGCGAGGCGGCCGAGCACGTCGTCGACCGAGAGCCCGGCGCTGTGGCCGCCGCCGACGCTGAGCAATCCGGCGTACGGGAGCAGCGCCCGGTAGCAGGCGGCGGCATAGCCGGCGGCACCCGCCCGGGCGACGGTGTCGGCGAACAGCCGCAGCAGGTTGTCGCCCGTCATCGAGCGCAGCAGCACGGCGGGCTCGCGTCCGTACCGGTGCAGCACATCCCACAGGGCCGCCTCGTCGCCGAACAGCTGGGCGCCGAAACCTCGCTGCACCTGGAACACCGGCGACGGCACGTCCGCGATCATCTCGGAGGTGACCCGGTGGAGCGCCTCGGCGGCGGCGTCCGGATGGCCGTAGAGGTCGACCAACATCACCCGGTGGATCGCCTCGCACCCGGTCACGACGACCGGCTCGATGTGGCCCGTCCCGACCCGCACGGCCTCCTCCATCGACGCGGTCGCTGCCGCCCGGCTGCCGCTGAGCGCCAGCAACGTCGTCCGTTGCACGAGGGTGGTGTGTCGCAAGGCGGGTGACGGGAGCAGCGCGGCGAGCACCTCGGCGCGCTCGAGGGCGTGTCCGGCAGCGCCGAGGTCGCCGCAGTTGAGGTGGTAGCCCGCGCGGCGTTGGTGTCCGTTGATGGCCAGATCCGGACGGCCGACCTGCTCGGCGAGTCGGACGACCTCGTCGGCCGCACCGAGACTGGCTTCGATCTCCGCCGGGGTCACCGGCGCCATGTACTGGCCCAGCAAGGACTGGGCGATGAGGACGGGATCACCCGTCGACCGGGCCACCGCGACCGCCTCGGCGGCCCACGCGCGCACCTGGTCGTTGGCGTCGACGTCGGCGCGACCGACGACGGTCAGGCGTCCCAGCAGGGTCGCTCGAAGGTGACGCTCCTCGGCGGGCAGCGTGCTGAGCGCTTCCTCGAGGCGGCGCATCCGCGGGAGATCGGGCACGAACGCCGACGCGTACAGGTTGGCTCCGATCTCGGCGCGGGCCCGGAGCACGGGATCTGCCGACGAGCGGGCAAGCTCCGCTGCCTTCTGGTAGCTCGACAGTGCTCGATCCAGGTCGCCGAGCCAGCTGAGGACGTCGGCGAGGTCGAGCTCGACCCTCGCCCGCAGCTCTGGTCGGTCCACACACGCTCCGGCCGCCAGCTGCGCCTCGGCCAGCAAGGCGGCGGCACGCGTATGCAGACCGGCGGCCACCAATTCCGCCGCCGCCTCGCACGCCGCCTCGACGGCGTCGGCGATCTCGGCTGCAGTCGTCCCGGCTCGCATCCGGTGCCCCGCGGCCGAGGCTCGGGCGTCCAGGCCACCCACGGCCTCCCAGGCTGCTGCCAGCTGCGCATCGAGTCGATGGGTGTCGCGGAGGCGCGTCGCGGCATCGGCGTACAGGGCATGACGGAAACGCACCCCAGTGGGGGAGACGTCTTGGAGCACACCCTCCCGAACGGCAGGTCCGAGGAGCTCGACGACGGCCCCGCTGGAACGGTCGGCAGCAGCCGCGATCAGCTCGAGCGGGGTGTCGGACCCGGCCGCCGCGGCGATCGCCAGCACCTGCTGCGTCGCGTCGTCGAACTGCTCGAAGGAGCCTCGCAAGAGCTCGTTGACGACACCGCTGCCACCGGGGGAGCGGACCAGCTCCTGGACGAACAGCGGATTCCCGCCGGTGCGGGCGTGCAGGTCGACAGCGTCGAGCTGGCTGTCCGGCGAGCCGGGTGCCGTCGACGACGCGAGTCGACGCACCGCATCGACGTCGAGCCCGGAGAGGTCGATGACCTGAGACGACCGACGCAGATCGTCCAGCCGAGGCATGTCCGGCTCGTGGTTCCGGCTGGTGGCGATGAACGCGATCGGTGCGCCGTCGACAGCCCGGGGAAGCCGCTGGAGCACCCAGATCGCGGTGGGGTCGGACCAGTGCAGATCCTCGAGGAGCACCACTGCCGGTGCGCAGTCGGCGAGGGCGTCGGCCAGCGATTCCAGGTGGTCCCAGCGACGCACCTCGGCCGGGAGGGTGAGGTCCCGGAACGGCTCGATCCCGAGCGAGCGGTGCACCCCGCGCCAGAGCTCCATCGGCTCGCGCCAGGCTCGGTCGGCCTCGCCTCTCAGCACCCGGACGGATGCCGCCCGAGCGGTCGCCGCCACTTCGTCCAGCAACCGGGTCTTGCCGATGCCGGGCTCGCCGACCACCAGGGTGATGCCGGGCCGTCCCGACCGGGCACCGGCGAGCGATCCCTGCAAGGTCGCCAGCTCGCGATCCCGGCCGACGAGTGCGCCCGCGAGTCCCGCCGCTGACAGCTGGTCCTGGGCCCGCACATCTCGATCGTGTCAGACCGGCGCCCGTTTCGCACTGGTCAGCGGCCCTCTGGCTCCCGATCTGCGCCGACGGCGTCCGGGACGGGAGCTCCAGAGGTGCTCGGCCCGTGCTCGAGTGCCATGATCAAGACTGGTCATGACAGGTGTCATAGCAGGACGAGGGAAGAGGACTCTCATGGAGATGGTCGGATTCGTCGGTCTCGGTCTGATGGGTGCGCCGATGGCACTGAGGCTCGTCCGCTCCGGACAGCGGCTGCTGGTCTGGAACCGGACACCGGCCAAGTCCGGTGACGTGCTGGCCGCCGGTGCCGAGGAGGCCGGCGGGGTGGCTGACGTGTTCGACCGGTGCGACGTGGTGTTGTTGATGTTGGCCGACGTCGGTGCGATCAGCGAGGTGCTGGATGGAGCGGGCGGGGCGACACCCCGGCTGTCCGGTCACATCGTGGTGGCCATGGGGACGATGGCTCCGCAGGCTTCGGTGGAGCTGGAGAGCCGGATCCGAGCGGCAGGAGGGCACTACGTCGAGGCTCCGGTCTCGGGGTCGAGCGTCCCGGCGCAACGTGGCGAGCTCGTGGGCATGCTGGCCGGGGAGGCCGGCCCGGTCGAGCTCGTACGGCCGCTCCTGGCCCCGCTGTGCCGACAGATCGTCGAGTGTGGATCGGTGCCTGGTGCGTTGCGGTTGAAGCTCGCCGTGAACCACTACCTGGTGACGACCGTTGCGGCGCTGTCCGAGACGGTCCACCTGGCGCGGCGGAGTGGAATCGATCTCGATGCGCTGGCCGCGGTGCTCGACGGCGGCCCGATGGCCAGCGAGGTGTCGCGGCTGAAGCTGGCCAAGGCACGGGCCGGGGACTTCACCGCTCAGGCGGCCATCGCCGATGTCGCCTACAACTGCGAACTCATCGCCGCCGAGGCCGAACGCGTCGGAGTGCAGGCACCGCTGCTGCGGCTGTGCGGCGCACTCTACGCCGACAGCCGGGCTCTCGGTCACGGATCCGCTGACATGATCGCGGTGCTCCGGGCGATCGAGGCCCGGGATCTCGATCATGGTCAGGGCGAGACCGTGTCGGGCACCGCCGAGTCGAGCAACGGGCCCAGCTCGCGACCCACCACCGTGAGCGGGGTGACCGACCGCTGAACCCGCGCCATCATGATCGCGCCTTCCAACGCGCTGAGCATGAGGACCGCCAGTCGACGACTCCTCCGGACCGGGATGTTCATCCCGGCCAAGGCGCTGACCAGGGAGTTCTCCCACTGCGCCAGTGCACTCCGTAGTGGCAAGTCCAGATCGGTCGGGGTCGAGGCCACGTCGGCGGCCGTCGCCATGATCGGGCAGCCGCGCTCGAACCCCCGGTTGCTGAACTCCCGCTTCCACTGGGCGATCAGATGATCGAAAAGCCCGGACGGAGTCGGGCGCCGAGTGGTGGCGGGGTAGCCCTCGACCCGATCCACCGCATGAGCTGCGGCCCAGGCCAGCGCCTCGCCGATCAGCTGGTCCTTTCCCCCCGGAAAGTAGTGCTGGAACGATCCACGCGCCGCACCGGCGCGCTCGATGACGTCCCGTACGCCCGTACCGGTGACACCACGTTCCCGGACGAGCTGCGCGGCACTGTAGACCAGCCGCTCCCGCGGCGGACGCTGCTCCGACTGCTCGGCCATCATCGGCCCCCATCCCTGACGACTGGCAGGCAGCCTATTCGGCAACGACCGGCCGGCGGATCTGATCCGACGACCGGCGTCCGCGAACCAGACCGCTCAATCGTCGATGACCACGTTCGTGCAGTTGGCGACCAGATCGCCGTCAGCTGCGCTGCGGACGCACGTGTCGGGTCCGGACTCGCCGTCGATCACGTCGACGCCACCGTCGGCGTTGGGCAGGTCGGTGCCCAACAGGTCGATGACGTTCCCGCTCAGCAGGTCGTTCCCGGCCCCGCCGACGATGGTGTCGACACCCCTGCCCCCGGCGATGACGTCGTCGCCGATCCAACCGCCGGAGAGACGGTTGTCGCCGTCGTCGCCGGACAGCAGATCGGGGCCGGAGCCGCCCTCGGCCGCCTCGATCCCGCCGGCGATCCGATCACCTTCGCCGGTCTCGCCGAGGTTCGCGATCTTGCTCGCCAGATCCACCTCGACGCGGGCGTCCCGGAGCAGATACGACACCAGGTCGTCGGTACCCGGCCCACCGTCGAAGACGTCCGGCCCCGGGCCACCGTCGAGAGTGTCGAAGGTGCCCCCTTCGCCGAAGAGCTGATCGGCGCCTGCGCCGCCGCGCAGTGCGTCGTCCCCGTCGCCCCCGCGGAGGACGTCGTCGCCGTCGTCGCCGGACAGCACCTGGTGCCCCGGGCCTGCGACGATCGTGTCGCGACCAGAGCCGCCGACCATGATCAGGTCGAGTGTCTGGGACCCACCCTGGCCGATGAAGTCGTCGCCCCCCGACGTGGCCACGTACCCGCCGAGCGGTGCGCTGCCGTCGAACGTCATGGCACACAGAGCACGGGTGCGGTCTCCGAGGACGGAGTGGCAGCCGGCACCGACGTCCAGTGTTGCCGCCGCGTCGACATGCAGCAGCGGAACGGTGACCGTACCTGCCGTGGAGATGACGACCCGGTCGACGCCCTCGGTGCCGATGACGGCGACGGCCTTGTCGTTGACGCTCACGGAGATCAACGGCACAGCTGCCGGATCCGGCGAGACCGCCGAGGCCGGCACCACGGCGACTCCGAGGATCGCGGAAAGAAGAGCTCCACCGAGCAGCGCGGCGGCGCGGCGAGCCCGGCGGGTGGAAACAGACATGGTCACTCCTGACGCGTTCGGACCGCCGGATCGGCGGACTCGGATCCAGGGTGGGCCGTTGCCGCGGCGGTGCGCCTCCGTAGTCCTACCGGTCTTCCCGCCCGGCGTTACGCAGTGGGATCTGAGGCCGCGACGACGGACGGGCCAGGCCTGACGACGGAGCGAACCCACGGGCCTTCGCCGGCCGGTCGTCGACCGCTCAGCGGGAGGGCGTGGCTTCCAACACGTAGACCACGGGCACCAGCCGACCGAGGAACTGGGAAACCCCCCATTGCAGGCTGGCCGCGGCTGTGCGGTAGGCGTCGTGGCCGTAGCGATCGACGACGCGGACCGCATCTCGGCGCAGCCGGGACAGCCGGAGCAGATCGCGAGACACAGCATGATCGTGCTCCTCGAGGTACTCGCGCCACTCGGTGCCGACGACGTGCTTCACGCTGATCGCGAAGCCTGCGGCGTCGAACGCAGTTTCCAGGTCGGGTTCGACCAGGTTCGCGACGACGTTGCCGAGAGGTTCGTGGATGGTCGCCGTCTCGGCCGGATCCGCCGGTCCGTGCAGGACGTTGGTGTAGGCGATCAGGTGGCCACCAAGTCTCAGGACCCGGCGCATCTCCCCGAGTGCAGTGGGAAGATCAGGCAGGACCTCGATGACGTCGCGACACCAGACGACGTCGATGCTGGCGGTGTCCTCGAGGATGTTCTCGGCGACTCCCGGCCGGACGGTGATCCGTTCGGTCAGGCCCGCCTCTGCGACCGCGGTCCGCGCCCGCTCGACGTGCCAGGGCACCGGATCCAGCCCGATGCCGGTCGTGTCGTACCGGCGGACGAGTTCGATCAGGTGACGAGCGTCGCGGCAGCCGACATCGAGGATGCGGTGCCCGGCATGAAGGTAGCGATCGGCGATCTCGTAGAGCTGGTCCGGTCCGGCCGGGTCGAGGCTGGAGTCGAGATCGTCGAACAATTTCCAGAAGCGCTCGCTGTAGATCTCGTCCATGTCCACGAGGCAAGGATCCTCATCCCGAGCCCGAGCGTCGACCGCCTTTCCGCCGGCCGCGTCATCGGGGTGTCACCGGGTGGTGTCGGGGTGACTGGCGTCAGGCGGGAGGGGAATCCCGGGGGAGGATGCGCTCCCGCCCGACGGCTCGTGACTGACGGGCCACATCCAGTATCCGCCCCGGCAGCCGGGTGGAACAGAGCCAGCACCGCTTCGTGCCCGAATCGTGGTCGATCGGCAGTGGCCGAGCGGATGAGGTCGCCGGCACCGACGCCACGCCGACGGGCAAGATGGGGCCATGAGGGTGATCACGTTGAACACCTGGGGTACGCGAGGGGACTGGGCCCAGCGGGCGGAGACGCTACGGCATCGATTCGATCAGCTCGAGCCGGACATCGTCACGCTGCAGGAGACCGTGCTCGGACCGGATGTCGATCAAGCGCGCGAGATCCTCGGTGAGACGTACTTCCTCGCCCAGCAGCGCAGTCGCGAACCGGGCCGAGCCGGGGTGCCGCGCGGACAAGGCATCACCACGGCCAGTCGGTGGCCGTTCGGTCAGGTGTTCGAGGTCGATCTCGAGCTGACCGAGCGGACCGGGGACTTCGCCTGCACGTGCCTTGTCACCGAGGTCCTGGCGCCGCTTCCGGTCGGACGGGTCTGGGTCGCGAACCACTTTCCTGACTGGCAGCTCGATCATGAACGCGAACGGCGTCTGCAGACCGTCGCCGCAGCGCGCGCCCTCGAGGCGGCGGTACGCGACGCGCCTGGGCACGTGATCGTCGCGGGCGACTTGGATGCCGATCAGCAGTCCGACAGCATCCGCTTCTGGACCGGCCGACACGTCATCGACGACACGAGCGTGTGCTACCGCAGTGCCTGGGAAGCCTGCCGTCCCGCGGAGCCCCTCGTGACCTACTCGCCGTCGAATCCCTTCCAGAAGGATCCCGACTGGCCGTTCCAAGGCATCGACCACATCTTCGTGCGATGCTCGGCGGTCGGCCCGACGCTCCTGCCCAGGACATGTGCACGGGTCTTCGACCTCGGGACCGACACCGCCAGCGATCACTACGGGCTGCTCGTCGACTACGAACCGTCCTCGTCGCCCGAAGCGCTCCCTTCGTGACGGTGTCACCGGTCACGGCGGGATGCGCTTCGGAGAGCGGTCCGGCGACGCGGGTCAGCCGGGCGCACCGACGAGGTTGAGGTGCTCCTCGGCCATCCGCTTGAGACCCACGCGGTCGATCTTCCCGGTCGGATTCAGCAGCATCTCGTCGAGGAAGACGATCTCCTCCGGCGCCTTGTAGCCGACCCGCTCGCGGCAGAACCGGATGAGGTCGGCGACCGCCGGCTGCGCGGCCCCCTCCCGCAGCGTCACGTAGGCCCGGACGTTCTCACCGTGGACCTCGTCGTGGATGCCGACGACGCCCGCGAGGGCGACGGCCGGGTGCTCGGCCAGGGCGCTCTCCACCTCGAGCGGGCTGACGTTCGACCCGTCGTGGACGATCACCTGCTTCTTGCGCCCGAAGAACCAGAGGTAGCCGTCGTGATCGGCGTGGGCGAGGTCACCCGAGTCGAGCCAGTCATCGGAGACGATCGCGGCGGTCGCCTCCGGCGCTTCCCAGTAGCCGGCCATCCGGCTGCGGGACTTGATGAAGATGCGCCCGATCTCCCCGACGGCGACCGGGCCACCGTGATCGTCCTGCAACGCGATCGCGAAGCCGGCGATCGGAGTGCCGATCGAGCCTTGGCGGATCTCCCCGGACACAGGGTTCAAGGTCGCCAGGCCGACTTCGGTCATTCCGTAGCCCTCGACGATCGGAAAGCCGGCTGCGGCGGCGAACTCGGCGAGCAGCTCGGTCGACACCTTGTCGGAGCCGGACCTGACGACCCGCAGCGACGAGAAGTCGCCGGGCTGCAGATCGTGGTCGTGGATCAGCGCCCAGAGTGCCGCGGGGACCATCGCCATCACCGTCGGTTGGTGGTCGCGGAGCAGCGGCAGGATCTCGTGCGCGTCGGTGCTGCGGGCGATGACGACGCGGCCGCCGACCGAGAGAGCCGAGAGCGCCCAGAGGAAGGAGCCGACATGGGACATCGATGAGCCCGGCAGGACGACGTCGGTCGAGCTCAGCTCGAAGGCTGCGGCGGCGCTGGCGATCATCCAGCGCAGCGATTCGCGCGTGTGGGTCACCCCCTTCGCCGGCCCGGTGGAGCCGGAGGTGAAGAAGATGACGGCGGGGAGGTGGGGGTCGAGCTCGGGTCGACCGGTGAGCGGCTCGGCGGCCAGCAGGTCGTCGAACTCGTGGATCCAGCCGGCCCGGCGGTCGACGTCGGATCTCCACCAGCCCGCAGTGCAGCGGCTCCCTGGGCGGCCCCCGCCAGCTCCTCATCGGGTGCGTCGCGAAACACCACGGTGCCGCGGGGGAGTGAACCGGCAAGCTCCGAGGCGGCGATGTCGGCGGCGCGCTCGCCGTGGGCGACCAGGGCGGCCGCGGTCGACACCGACAGCGCGTGGTCGATCTCGCGGGCGGTGTAGCGGTAGTTCAACGGCGTCGCCACCAGTCCGGCCTTGAAGCACGCGAGGTAGTGCACGACCAGTGCGACCCGATTGGGCATCAACGACGCCAGCCGGTCACCCGGCTCGAGCCCCAGCGAGAGGTAGCCGGCAGCGAGCCGGGCGCTCTCCTCCTCCAACTCGGCCCAGGTCAGGCGCCGGTACGCGGATTCGACCGCGACCGAGTCTCGGTTCCCGGCCAGACCGGGCTGCAGCAGACGGTCCAGCGGTCCAGCCGGCTCGGGTAGGGGCAGCCCGTCGATCTCCACGGCGGCATCGTAAGCCGCAGCGCCCGGTCGGATGGGCAGCACGGGTCGGATTCGCACCCTCAAGTGGGTGCGCCGACGTGGTGGCGCCGCAGGCGGTTTGCTGCACCTGCGGCGCCTCGACGGGATCTTCCCCATGGTGGTCGTCCCCGCCGTGACACTCACTTACCCGGGTCCGGCCCGGTGACGCACCGGTCGCGGCACATTCGCCGACCGCAAGAACTCGCGGAGCTCGGCGAACGGCTTCGTCGAAGGGCGGGACGCGGCCGCCACCACTGCCGCCGCGACGACACGGACCTTCAGGTTCTGGGTCGACGACCAACGAGTCAGAAAGTCGAACGCCGCCGCAGCGTCGCAGCCGCAGTAGCCCATCAACACTCCCTTGGCCTGCTCGATCACCGGCAACGTGGTGGCCAGCCGCCGCAGGTCCTCGGCGCCCAGCTCCTCCACGTGCTCCCGCCACATCCGGTCGGATACCTCGTCGCGGTCTCGCACTCCGTCAGGGCGCTTGGCGGCACCGTCGTACTGGGGGCCGTCGGGGTGGTGACCGTCGAGGTGGTGACCGTCGAGGTGGTGACCGCGAGGTGGTTGCCGTCGGAAGTGGGCCTGCCCGGGTTCGACCGGGCAGGCCGATCCGCAGGTTGCAGACCGGATTCGGTGAAGGACACGGGGGATTGCTCCGGGCGGTGATTCGTCGAGAGAAGGCAGGCAGGGACCTGCGGCAATCTCCCTAGCCGTGATGAGTTTAAGCGGCATGCATTCGTGCCTCAAGCAACCCACGGGGAGCATTCATCGGTGTCGCAGCCGGAACTGCGACGCTGCGTGCGGAACCGGGAAGCACCTCGGCGAGGTCCTCGATCCGGAACCGGATCAGGTGGTGTCGAAGGGCCGGCCGGGTTCGGGTGGTTGACCGCTGATCCGCGCCACGAGATCGGCGGCGACGTCTCGGAGGCGCCGTCTCGAGTTCTGCGATTCTCGGCGCATCAGGGTGAAGGCTTCGGACGCGGTGCATCGTTGCTGAGCCATGATGATGCCCAGCGCCTGATCGATCACGGTGCGGGACCGGAGCGCCTCCTCCATCTGCTGCAGCAACGTGGTGTCTTTCATCTGCCGGGTCGCGACCCGCAACGTGCCCGCCGCTTGAGCCGCGAAGAGCTCCAGCTGGCGCCGCTCGCCCTCTCCGAACAGACCGGGCCGATCGAACCCGTAGATGTTCATCGCGCCGAACGTCTGGCGGTTGATCGTGAGCGGAAGACTCAGCGAGCACCGCAGGCCCGCCGCCACCGCCGCCGCGACGTAGTCCGGCCATCGCAACTCGGTCAGCGTGTCGGGACTGTCGACGATCAGACCGGTCTGCAAGCTCTGCAGGCACGGACCGCCGCCGGCCTGGTACTGGGTCTCGTCCAGCATCTCGGCGCGGGCGTCGCTGGATCCGACGGTCATCAGATTCCCGTCGTAGCGCATGGTGATCCCACACGCCAGCAAGCCATCCGCCGTCGTCTCCGCTTCGGGGCTCAGCTGACTGCCCTGGGGTCGGAACTGCGGTCGTCGCGAGCTGCGCCAGTTCGGTGAGGAAGGTGTCGACGTCGCTGAGAGTCAGCAGGAGTCCCTGCAGCCGCTCGAATGCCGGCTGCTGATCTGATTCGAGCTCTGGCACGGCACTGCCCGTCTCGGACCGGAGTGGTCCTGTTCGGTTGAACACCGAAGACGACGCAACCTGACCGGCCGCGCACGGGAGACCCGCGGCACTCCCAAAAATACCCGGCCCGGCACGAGGCAAACGCCCCGGTTCGCCGAAGACCTCGCTGCCCGGCCGGAATCAGTCGCCGGACCGCTCGACGTCGATGTCGGGATGCGTGTCGATGCTGTCGAGGGCGTCGGTCAGCGCGAGCGGCGTCCAGGGGTGCTGGGCCTTGGGAAGTCGGGACATGGCGGGTCCGTACCGGGTCAGGAACGCGATGTCGTGCGGGAAACGACGGGGGTCGAGTCCGAGGAAGTCCGCTGTGGTGCCGTGTTCGCGGAGGAGCTGGGCCCACTGGTCGGGGCGGGCGATGCCCTCGGAATCCGCGCCGTGCTGGAAGAGGATCAGGTGCGCCTCGTCGTACGGCTCGGCCAGCGACTCGAGATGCTGACGGAGCGAGTCGAGGGCGGGTTGCACCGAGAAGAAGGTCCAGAACGGCACGGACGCGGAGGCGATGGTCTGCCACGGGTCGGCGAGGATGAAGCACGGCACCACCAGTCGCCGGTGGTTCTCGTCTCGGCGTCGGTACCAGGAGCGGAACGTGTCGGCGACGGGGGCCGAGGGTGCCTGTGGTCCGTGGTAGCGGATCCGGATCAGCGGGTGCTGATGGGCGGCACACCACGCCGCGATGTCGTCGGTGAGGTCGGGTTCGGCGCCCCATTCCGCCTCGGGGGCGGTGTCGTCGGGGGTCGGGGTGCGGGGGCGGCCGAGATAGCCCTCCGGGTCGAGGCCACCTTGCGCGCCGGGCTGGAAGACGTGGCGGTCGTCGACTCGGACGACCGGCCAGTGGGAGCTGTCCTCGACGAGGATGACCGGCGCTCCCGGTGCCAGGGCTGCGTCGAGGAACGTTCGGTACGCCTCGGGAAGCCGTTGCCACTTCAGCCGGAAGTACGCCATCTCGGCCGCCATGAGCTCGTCTTGGACCTGGTCGTGCATGTGGTGCAGGACGACGGTGCGGTTGCGGGCCAGCAAGGGCGGTGCGACCCGGCGGCCGAACTCCAGCGCCGCGTCCACGTCGTGGGGGTCGTGGCGCCGAGCGACGGGTAGCAGAACGGTGCCGGGCAGCCAGGGCACCTGCATGGCCGCCGCGAGCTGGGTCAGGGCGCCGTTGGAGGATCCGATCATGACGGCGGGGTAGGTCCGCGACGGCAGTTGCGCGGTCAACCAGGCGGCCACGCCTTCGAGATCGACGTCGCCGACTCGACCGGGAGGGATTCCTTCGGCGGCTCCGATCCGGGCGTAGATGCGGCGGAGCAGTGGCCATGGCAGCCGGCCCCCGAGACGGGTCGCCGCGGCGGTCAGTCCGCCCTGCCCGACGTGCCAGAACTGCTGCCCGCGAAGAGCCGCGGCAACGGAGGCGTGCATCGCCGAAGCAGAGTCGAATGAAGCGAACGCCTTATCCGCGGGAAGGTCCCGCCCGGTGCCGGCCGCTCCGGCCCGGCGACGGTCGGCGCTCACGGCACGCGCCCGGTGAGCTCGCCGACCATCGCGAGAAATCGGCGCGGATCCCCGACGGGCCACGAGTGCGGCGCATCCGGCAGTAACCGCAGGGATGCGTTGCACAGGTTGGCGAGGAAGGCGGCGTAGCTGTGCGTGCTCAGCTGATCCGCGTCGCCGTGCACGATGGTCGTCGGGGCGTTCACCCGCGGCAGCACGTCTTCCAAGATCACCTCGGTGGCGGAACGGAAGCACGCGAGGATCCGACCAGGGCCGGCCCGGCGCCAGTCGGGGATCTGGCTGCGCCAGCTGGGGGAATCGCGGTGGTCCTCCCCGCGCAGGAAGCGGGCCAGCAGCCGCGGTCTGGTCCGCAGCTCCGGCGGCACGGTCGGGCTCACCAGCAGCAGCTGCCCGATCGCGGTGCCGGCCGCCGCGACGGCCGCCGCCTGGGTGCCGACCGACAACCCGACCAGCACGTCGACCGGCCGCGCTTCGCGTTCCAGCTCCGCGCGCAGGTGCAGCCCGTAATCCTCGAGATCGGTCGGCTGCCCGTGCCAGCCGGGCGGTTCCAGCAGCCGGACCTCGAACCCGGCCCGGGCCAACGCCTCGGTCGCCGGTTCGGCGTAGCTGCGCACCGCCAACCCCGGGACTACCACGACGCGTACCACCGGCCCATCATGACAATCTGCGCTGATGTCGTGTGATCGGCTCGTCAGGGGGTGGGCATCCCGCCGTTGACATGCAGCGTCTCCCCGATGACGTAGCTGGATTCCGGAGAGGCGAGGAACACGTACGCCGGGGCCAGCTCGGCCGGCTGACCGGCGCGACCCAGCGGCGTCTGCTCGCCGAAGTCAGGCAGCTTCTCGGTCGGCTGACCGCCCGCGGTCTGCAGTGGCGTCCAGATGGGACCGGGTGCGACCACGTTGACGCGGATGCCCTTGGGCGCCAATTGCTGGGAGAGGGCCTTGGAGAACGTGTTGATCGACGCCTTGGTGGTCGCGTAGTCGACCAGGATCTCAGACGGCGAATAGGCCTGGATCGACGACGTGTTGATGATGGTCGATCCCGGCTGCAGGTGGGGGAGTGCGGCGCGGGTGATCCAGAACAGGGCGTAGACGTTGGTCTTCATGGTGTCGTCGAACTGGTCGTCGCTGATCTCGGCGAGGTCCTCGTGGAACTGCTGCTTGCCGCCGTTGTTGACCAGGATGTCCAGCCCGCCGAAGGTCTCCACGGTGCGCTCGACGATCTCGCGGCAGTAGGCCGGTTCCTTCAGGTCTCCGGGCAGTGCGAGTGCTCGCCGACCGGCGGCCTCGATCAGGCCCACGATGCGCCGTGCATCCTCTTCTTCCTCGGGAAGATAGGAGATGGCCACGTCGGCGCCTTCGCGGGCGTACGCGATCGCCACGGCTGCTCCGATGCCGGAGTCGCCGCCGGTGATCAGCGCCTTGCGGCCGTGGAGGCGGCCGGTGCCTCGATAGCTGGTTTCGCCATGATCGGCCTGTTGTTCGAGATCGGCGTCCAGACCAGGGCCGTCCTGAGCGCGCGGCTCGGTGCTGATGTCGCTGTACTGCTTGGCGGGATCGGTCATCGTGTACTGGTCGTGGCTCATGCAGACCTCTCAAGTCGTTCGTCGGCAGGTTCGCCCAGGTGCGGCGGATCGAGGCGGAGGTTTACAGCGTATAGAGCCCGTTCACCGCTTCCGTGGCCGGTTGCAGGCTTCGGACGACGGCGGGCAGACTGGGGTGCGGGTGCGGGTGCGGGCGCGAGGCAGTCCTCGTCGAGCCGCCCGCGGAAGGATGATCGGCTGTGGAGCGGGATCGCGACGATGCGGGTCGGGCCCGCCAGGCTCGTCCACGCGATCGGTTGGGCCGCCCCCTGCCGTACGGCAGCGCCGGGGTCGACCCCGTCTCCGAGGATCCGCTGCCACCACGGGAAACCCTGCGGGTCGCTGCTGAGCTGCTGGATCAAGGCCGCCCGTTCTCGGCGCACGAGGTGTACGAGGCCCGGTGGAAGGCTGCTCCCGCCGCGGAGCGCGACCTCTGGCAGGGTCTGGCCCAGCTCTGTGTCGGCATCACCCACCTCGAACGCGGCAACCAGACGGGCGCCCGACGACTGATGGCTCGTGCCCGGTCCCGTCTCGAGGCGTATGCGGGCACGGGCGGACCGCGCTACGGGTTGGACGTCGACCGGGTCATCGCCTGGATGGCCACGCGTGGCAGCGAGTCTGATCCGAGCTCCTGGCTGGCCGATCATCCGCTGGGCGGCGTCGGGCGCGACTAGCGAACCTCGGTGCTGCGAACCCTCGTGCCGGTCAGCTGACGACCCGGTACTGCAGCTCGTAGTGGGTGCCGGAGTTCTTGAACACGGCCAGACCGTTGTTGTTCGGATCGTCGTCGACGAAGATGCCGCCGCCGATGAACTTCTCGAGAAGTCCCGAGCGTTCGTACAGCCGGACCATCACCGTCCCGTCGAAGGACACCTCGTTGCTCCGACCACCGGTCAAGGTCTCGGTGTCGCCCTTGCCCATCACCCCGTTCCACACGGCGTTGCCATCGACGCGGATGATCGGTTCGTCGTCGCCGGTCACGTCGTGCTTGCGGATGCACTGCAATGAGATCAACTTGAGAACGGCCACGGTGTGCTCCTGCCGGTACGAGGCCCGGACCAGGTGTCCGCGCCGGATGTACCTGTCGAGAGTCGGCGGCGAGACGGTCCGGACCATAGGCGCCTCGATCTCAGTAGCGAGTCCCCCCAAGATCAGTACTCACTCAGTAACGAGGCGGAACCTCGGTCGTCGTCGGATCACGGACTCAGGAGCCCCGCGGGTTGATGAGGCCCGACTCGTAGGCGTGGATGACGAGCTGGGCGCGATCGCGGGCATGGAGCTTCGTCATGGCCCGGTTGACGTGGGTCTTGGCGGTGAGGGGGCTGATCACCATGCGGTCGGCGATCTCGTCGTTGGAGAGGCCGTGCCCAACGAGCGTCACGGCCTCGCGTTCGCGGTTCGTCAACTCGCCGAGCCCAGCCACGTCCGCCGATCGGAGAGGGCGGGAAACGTACCGGTCGATGAGCTTGCGGGTGATCACCGGGGCGAGCAAGGCGTCACCACGGGCCGCGACTCTGACGCCGTGCAGGAAATCGTCCGGCTCGATGTCCTTGACGAGGAACCCGGCTGCTCCGGCCTGCAGTGCGTCGAACACGTACTCGTCGAGCCCGTAGTTGGTCAGGATGACGATGTGGACGTCGGTCAGCGAGCGGTCGGCAGCGAGGCGCCTGGTGGCTTCGATGCCGTCGAGGACCGGCATCTGGATGTCGATCAGCACGACGTCGGGCCGGTGGTTCCGAGCCAGCGCGATGGCTTCGACACCGTTGCCGGCTTCGGCGATCACCTCGATGTCGTCTTCGGCGTCCAGCAGGGCGCGAAACCCGCTGCGGATGAGTGGCTGGTCATCGACCAGCAGGACCCGGATCACGACGGCCGCGCGTGGGGGAGCTCGGCGTGCACAGTGAAGCCGCCGGTGTGGCGTGCTTCTGTCCGCAGGTGACCGCCGAGTGCGGTCACCCGCTCCCGCATGCCGAGCAGTCCGACACCGGGCACCGGGGGAGTGGCCGGACTGGCTCGGCCGTCGTCAGCGACGTCGACGATCACCGCGTCGGCCCGGTACCGGATCTGGACCGACGCGGTGGTGGCGGCGGCGTGCCGAGCGACGTTGGTCAGCGATTCCTGGACGATGCGATAGGCGGTCCGTTGCACGGTGGCCGGTACGCCGTTGCGCCGTCCCTCGATGATCAGCTCCGTGTGGAGACCGGCTGTCCGAGCCTGCTCGACCAGGGCGGGAACGTGATCGAGACCGTGCGGCGGGTTCGGGTCGTCGTCGCGGAGAGCTTCCAGGGTCGCGCGAAGCTCCCGGGACGCCTCCCGACCGGCCTGCCGGATCGCCAGCATCGACTCGGGAACGGGCTCACCCCGCTTGCGGGCCAGGTGGACCGCGGCTTCGGCCTGCACCTTGATCACCGAGATCTGGTGGGTGAGGGAATCGTGCAGCTCGCGGGCGAGATGCAGTCGCTCCTCGTCGGCACTGCGCCGGGCGATTTCCTCGCGGCTGCGTTCGGCTTCCTCGGCACGGCGTTCGGCCTGTCGGACGGCTTCGCCGGCGGCGCCGGCGGCGATGAGCCAGGCCAGGGGGAGGACGTCTCGGGCCTGGACGACTGCCTCGGCGATCGCGTAGCCGTGGGGTGGTGCCAGCATCGCCGCCGGCACTCCCACCAGCATCAGCACCGATGCGACGACCGTGACGGCGCGGTGGCCTGCTCGCATCGCGGCGTAGACGGCCACGAGATAGGGGAGGGCCGGCACGTCGAAGCCGACCGCCTGCCAGCCCAGCACGCAGACACCGGTCACGGCCAGCGTGACGAGTGGTGCTCGGCGCCGCACGACCACGGCCAGACTTCCGACCGTGATGAGCAGGTAGCCCAGGACGTCGACCGGTGCTTCCGCGTGCGGCGTGGTCAGTGCGGCGAACCAGGAGATTCCTGCGACGACGACGCCGATGACCCAGTCGGCGGCGCGGATCCGTCTCCTGGGCACATGAGCACCCTAGTCAGCTGTGGTCGGCGGCACCTCGTACCGACGACGTGCTGTGCCGTACCACCGCCGGAGCAGACAACTGGTCCGGTGCCGTGTGCGTGGTACCGCGCTACGACGGCCGCGGTACGAGCAGTGTCTGCTCCTGCCGGATGCCAAGCGGTGGTCCGACCGACAGCATCGAGGTGTGGATCCGTCAGAGAAGAGAAACCCGATGGCCATTCGGCCGCTGATCGCGATCGTTCCCGCCGTCACCGCACTCGTCTTCGTGTCCAGTCTTCCGGCAGCTGCCGATGCGGTCGCCCGACCAGCCGAGGTCGGCGCGTACGCCCTGACCTCCGGTCGTCTCTGGGCCATGATCGCCGCCCTGGTGGGACTCGCCGGCGTGGTGATCGCGGGACTTGTCCTTCGCTTCGCTGGAGCTGGTCGAAGCGCCCGCCGGGGTGCCGTCGCCGCACTACTCAGCGGAGTCACGGGTGCGGGCATCGGCACCTGGGTGGTGGTCGCTGCTGACGGTGGTCCCGGTACCGGGTACGGCATCGTCGGAGGCTTCATCGCGATGGCGATCGGACTGGTGGGCACCGTGCTCGCCGGGCTCTGTCTGGTCCGCTTCCGTCGGCCCGTCCCGCGGGCATGACCCGCCGATGGCGGCAGAGGTGAGCCGGCGGCGGAACGCAGGTTCGTCGTGACGGTCATCAAGGTGCTGGCGTTGTGCGCGGTCGGATTCCTCGCCGGTGCGTGGACGCTGGGCACGTTCGTCGTGGTGCCCGCGCAGCGTGAACTGACGGCGACCGTGTATGCCGCGGTCGAGCAGGCGAACACCTCGTTCGGGCAGCGCTATCTCCCGGTGCTGTCCGGCTCGTCGGTCGTGCTGTTGTCGACACTGCTGTTCGTCGACCGGCACCGTCGAAGCCTGAACCGGGGCCTGCTCACGGCCGCTGGGGTGCTGATCGTGGTTACGGTGGTCTTCACAGCTGCGGTGATGGTGCCGTTGAATGCAGAGGTCGACTCCTGGTCGGTCCAGGCGCCGCCCGTCGACTGGCAGCAGACCCGAGATGCCTGGCACACAGGACAGGCGTTCCGGACGCTGCTCGCGGTGCCCGCGTTCGTTCTGGTCGCGATCGCGATCGTCCGCGGCGAGGCCCATCGCCCGTCGCCGACGTGATCACCGCCGCCGAATCACCGTAGCGTCAGCCGCCCCTCGATCAACGGGATGCGGCTTCCTGGCCGGCAGCGCCCATCCGCCGTCGATGGTCCTCAGCGACCTCGGCCAAGCGGGTCAGGCTGGTCAGCTCGTCGGCGTGCGACGCATCCAGGTCATGGCCGTTGTCATGCAGCCACGCGACGGTGGCGCGCATCTCGTGCACGAGCTCCGCAACGATCTCCGCTCGAGCCGCGAGGCTCCCGGCCTGCAGGATCTCGTCGGTGACGGCGTCGAGCAGCTCGCCATGAACGATCCCGATCACGACCCGGGCGCGTGTCGTGCACTGTCCGGACTGGTCATCGCTCGTCTCCTTCCTACCGGTTGCCGAGTGCCTCGCCGAGATCGGTCGTCGACTGTCCCGATACGGGCAACCGCCCGGGGTGTGACGGCGGATGCGGTGGGTCTGCACGCACCCGCCGTCACTCTTCCCGCGTCCTCCCCCTCGGGACGCGGCTCAACTGAAACCACCGACACTGGGCTTCGTGTATGAAGACCGCTATGGACCCGCGGGATGACGTGAGATGGGTCGACGAAATCGCCGTGCCGCAGACCGGTCGTCGCCCGGTCGGTCGACGAACGGTTCCGGGCAGGGCCGCTGCAGGTGGCTTTCACATAAGGTGAGGCCATGAGCGCCTCGGGGGCGGTCGACGACGTCGGTGGCACCGCACCGGACAGCGGGCCGGATGTGGAGGCGCTGATCCCCATCGTCCGGCGGATCATCCGCGCTCGCGTCGACGACGCGACCGTGGCCGACGACCTGATCCAGGAGACCTTGGTGCGGGTGCTGGCCAAGGCCAACCGGATCGCTCCGGCGATGCTCGAGCCGTACGCCATCGTGACGGCGCGGAACGTCGTGAGGTCGTTGTGGACCGAACGCGACCGGCAGCGCCGCAATCAGCACCGGGTGCTCGAGCTGGACGGGGGAGACGGCCCCGACGAACAGCTCCTCAAGAACGTCGACGCCGAGGCGGTGTCCGAGGCGTTGACCAGGCTCAGCGAACGGGAGCGGGCGACGCTGCTCGCCCACGAGGTCTCGGGACGCGACACGAAGTCGCTCGCCGCGGACCTGAGCTCGACACCTGGCGCGGTCGCTGCTCAGCTGAACCGCACCCGGGCCAGGCTTCGGGTCGAGTACCTGTTGGCCCTTCATCACCTCGAACCGTCATCTGCTCGGTGCCGACCGGTCCTGTTGTCGCTGTCGGCGGCCGATCGTCGTCGGCAGGCCGAGGTCGGCGCGGCGCGGCATCTGTTGGAGTGTGCTGTCTGTGCCACCTTGAGCGAGCCGTTGCTGGAGCGAGGGCAGCCGCGCGACAACGAGATCAGGGTGAGGATCTCAGCGGATTCCGATGTCGTCGAGGCCCGCAAGGGAGCTCGGGACCTGGCCGCGCGGTTGGGCTTCTCCAAGACCGAGATGACGGTGATCGCCACGGCGGTCTCGGAGATCAGTCGTAACATCGTACGATTCGCCGAGCGCGGTGAAGTGTTGCTGGAGCTCGTGGATGAACCTCGCGCAGGACTGCGGGTCGTCGCCCGGGACATCGGGCCGGGAATCCCGGATGTGGAGAGGGCGCTGGCCGAGGGCTACAGCACCTACCGCGGACTGGGTCTGGGCCTGCCGGGAGCGCGGCGGCTGATGGACGAGTTCGACATCGCCAGCGAGGTGGGGCGAGGCACGACGATCACGATGACCAAGTGGCGCCGGGAAGGATGACATGAGCACGGACGAGACGACTGGTGACGAACGGATCGCTGAGCTGTCGGCTGTCGATCGAGACGACGAGGACGGGTTGTTGCCGCAGCTGGTTGCTCATCTGCGGGAGCACCGCACGAAGTTGAGGCAGGACTGGGAGAACCGGATCTCGGACACCCATCTGCTCGACGCGATGACTCCCCAGGAGATGGCGGCGGAGACGACGTCGGTCTACGACAACTACGTGGAGGTCCTGGAGACCGGTAGCGTCGAGGCGCTGCAGCACTACGCCCGCGATCTCTCGGAGCGGATCATCCCGCGAGGAGTAGAGACCAACGAGGTGGTCGGCATCGTCTTGCTCTTGCGCGACGTGCTGGCCCGGTCGCTGTTCGAGAAGTACCAGAAGGACTTCGCCATGTTGAACCGCGTGCTGGACGCCTACGAGCCGGCCGCCAACCGCATCGCCAACACGGTCGCGGTCAGCTTCGTCGAGGAGCGCGAGCGGGTCATCCGTCAGCAGCAGGACTCGATCCGGGAGCTCTCCACACCGGTGCTTCCCGTCCGGGAACGCCTGCTGATCCTGCCGATCATCGGTGTGTTGGACACCGAGCGGGCCCGCCAGCTCACCGAACAACTGTTGCGGGGGATCCGCACCCACCGAGCCCGGGTGGTTGTCATCGACATCACCGGTGCGCCCGCCGTCGACGAGGCGGTCGCCAACCACCTGGTGCGGACCGTTGACGCCTCCCGGCTGATGGGGGCCAGCGTCATCATCACCGGTCTCTCGCCGGAGATAGCTCAGACCCTGGTGACGATCGGCGTCGACCTGAGCAAGATGAATACAATCGGTGACCTGCAAGGCGGGCTCGAAGAAGCCGAGCGCCTGCTCGGCTTCCGCGTTACTCGCCAGGAGGAGCCAGCGGAATAGTGGACACCGGCCCAGCACTGGTCTCGATTCTGCGGCAGGGTTCGTACCTGATCGCATCGATCCACACCGCCCTGGACGACTCCCAGCTGCTGCGATTCCAGCGTGATCTCATCGACAGCGTCGGGAGGTACCGGTCCCGGGGCGTGATCATCGACGTCGCCGCACTCGACGTCCTGGACTCGTTCGGCTTGCACACCCTGCGGAACATGGCCGAGATGGCGCGGCTGCGTGGGGCGGTGACGACGATCGTCGGCATCCAACCCGATGTCGCGTTCGCCATGGTGGAACTCGGTCTCGACACAGGCTCGCTGCGGACCGCCCTCGACCTCGAAGAGGCCTTGGAGTACCTGGCCCTGGAGATCGGTCCCCGGGTTGCGCCGGGGGACACCCTCCGCAGATGAGCATCGCCGACGCGTTGCGGCGCGACTATCGCGTGGCTTTTCTCAGTTACCTCCCACGACGGGAGGAGAAGGCGTTGCACGCCGGATACGAGCTCGGACGTACGGCCGTGGTCGAGGGCTTGAGCCTGCTCGAGCTGGCGAGGATCCATCACGAGGTCTTCCGACGGGTTCTGTCCGAGACGCCGGCGGACGAGGTGGACACGGTGGTCGAAGCGGCGTCGGAGTTCTTCCTCGAGGCGATCGCGGTCTTTCACATGACGCACGGATCCACGGATCGGCCGGTTGACACCGGCTCGACGACCGACGGACCATGATCGAGACGGCCGGCCGCCTGGTCGGTGTTTCGATTCTCCGTCAAGTCTCGCGTCATGCCGACTGGGTGGGCGGGTCTTCACAGAAGAGGGCCATCAAGCCCTGTCGGGAGCGGAGATCCGCCTCCACGGCTTCGAGAGAACGACGAGGGGACTGCTCCATGTCCGAGAACCACCACCAGCACATCGATCTGGACGACGAGGGCCGCCTCGTCGCCACGGCCGACCTGCAGACGGACCCGCAATCAGGCGTCGTGTGCGCGCAGCTCCACGTCGAGCCTGGTCATCAGCGGCCCGGTACCGGTGGGCGACTCGTCGACGCCGTCCTTGCTCGGGTCGCATCACGTGAGGTCGTCCGACTGGTGGCGACGCTGCCTGCCGGTGAGGCCGAGGTGTTGGAACGACTCCGGGAACGGTGCCCGGACGTGCGGGTCCGGCCGGCCGGAGCGACCGTGATCGCTGAAGGGAACGTGCCCGGTTCCTGAGGGGCGTCCGTCCAGCAGCCGCAGCTCAGGATCTCAGTTGAGGCCGCGGGTGTGTGCGTCGACGTCGACTCGTTCCTGCCGGACGTGGGCTGCCACGGCCTGTCGCTCGGTGACGGGCTTCGAGCGCGGTCCGAGCATTCCCGGTGAATCGGTCTGTTCAGTCGGCTCGTCGCTGGAGAGGTTCGAGGCGGTCTCGGCGGTGTTGCTGTCGCCGCGGCCCGTGCGGTCCGCCTCGAAGACTCCCCGGCCGGTTCGCGTGCCCTGGTGGTCACCGCGTCCGGTGCGGCCCGGTTCGTACGGACCGACCGTCCCGTTGTCCCAGCCGACCACGGCATCGGCCGACGGTGGCTGTTCGGGTCCGAATCCGTCACTCACGATTGCTCCTCCTCGATGTCGAAACTCGTCGCCCCGAGCGCTGATGCGGATCAGGACCGCTTGCCGCGTGAGACGCTCGGACGCCTCCGTCAGCGCTCACCCCCGGTCCCGGCGACGGGACGCGATGTGTTGGGTCTCTCGTAGATGAAGACGCCTTCGACCCCGTCGCATGACGCGGCATGAATGCCGGCAGCTCTACGTTCGTGCCCTGAGCTTGTCGAAGGGCCAATGGCGGTGACCCCAACGGCGCTCTTCGACAGGCTCAGAGCACGAGCAGCCCTAGACGGCGCTCTTCGACAGGCTCAGAGCACGAGCAGCCCAGCGGCGCTCTTCGACAGGCTCAGAGCACGAACTCGACAGGCTCAGAGCACGAGCAGCTTGAGCTCGGACGCAGGGCCGATGGGAGTGGGTCCGTTGCCTGGCACCGAGGGTCGCAACCTAGGCTGAGCCGAGGACCACGTGGGCCAGCGGCGTCGAGATACGAGGGGGCGATGGTGGAGAAGCGGGACGGAGCTGAAGTCCCACCCGCGATCATCGAATCGTTCATCGCCGGGGACGAAGGTGCTCTGGCCGAGATCTACGCCCGGTGGTCGTCGCTGGTCTACAGCGTGGGTCTGAGCTCACTCGGGAACGTGACCGACGCGGAGCAGCTGACCGCGCAGGTCTTCACCAGAGCCTGGACCTCGCGGCACACCTTCGATCCGGCTCGGGCCAAGCTTCCGGCCTGGCTGATCCGAATCACCCGGAACGAGCTCGCCGAGGCGCACGCGGACCGCAGCGACCAGACCCAGCTCCGGGCGGAGGGCGGCACCACCTTGACCGACAGGCGTGACGAGACCGAGCCATCCGACCTGGCCGATCGGCTGGTGTTCGGGGACGAGCTGTCGCGCCTGGCGGCGATTCCTCAGCAGGTGATGCACCTGGCGCTCTCGGGCGGCCTCACCCACACTCAGATCGCAGAGCGCCTGGGACTGCCCGCGGGCGTCGTGCGAAGCCACATCCATCGAAGTCTGCAGGAGTTGCGAGAACGGTTGGCGGTGGTCAGCGATGCATGCTGACGACGAGCTGTTGAGCTTGCTCGCCCTCGGTGAGCAACTGGGTTCCGAGGACGACCTCTCGCACGTCCGGACCTGCCCGGAGTGCGCCGATCGGTTGTCCGAGTTGCGTCGGCTGGTGGGCGTGGCCCGAAGCGTCGACGCGGACACCGTGATGACCGCACCAGATCCGCAGGTGTGGGTCCGGATCCGCGACGAACTCGATCTGGCTCCGACGTTGCTGCCGATCGCGAATTCGGCGCCACCGACGCCGCGATCACTGCCGAAATTGCGATCACTGCTGGACGTGATCACATCGGCGCTAGCTGCTGATCCGTCGGGCGCATCGTCGGGGGAGCTGGTGGCACACGCGACCTTGGGTCCGATCGACGCCGGCTGGTCCGATGCGGCCGGTGAGGCCGTGCTGGCCACCGATGAGCTGGGTCGGCGGATCCTGCAGGTCGCCCTGGACGCCGAGCTGCCGAGCTCCGGGGTTCGACAGGCCTGGCTGGTCCATCGTGACGTTCCGACGCTGAAACAGACCCTCGGCATCCTCGACGGCGCTTACGGGGTGTGGACGGTGGACCAGTCGATCGATCTCGACGAGTACGCGATCCTCGACATCTCCCAACAAGGCCCAAGCGAGACCGAGCACTCCGGCCGGACCATCGTTCGAGGGCAGCTGACCCTCGTCAGCTAGGTGCAGCAGGTGGACGGCGGAAACGGCTCGACATCGTCGACGCCGATCGGATGATCCCGCATCAGCTGGTCGGCCGACGGGCATGTCATCCGATCCATCGGCTGATCGGCCGACGGCGTGGCGCCCGGATTCCGGGCATCGTAGAGGTTGTCGAGGACGCGCCGGACAACATCGGGGGATGTACCGCACGCACTCGGCAGAGGACTCGCTGGATCTGGAATCGGGGGAACCGGATCGGCGCGCTACCGACCAGCCCGGGGGAGCAGGTCGGACGCGGACAGAGGGGTGGCGGTCGTGGGGGCGACCGGCACCCCTTCCTCGCGTTCTCATCCGCTACTTGACATAATGTCGCTTATCGGACAACCACGAATGAGGCTCTGGAAACGAGGTTGCGGGATCAGGCGGGTGCCGGTGTTCCGTCGGGCCGGATCACCAGCCAGGTGCCGCCGAATCCCTCGACGTCATGACACAGGACCTCGTACTTCCCCTCGTCGGCGTAGAAGTACAGCGGTTGGCCCGCGTAGGTGACCTGACGTTTCCCGCCGCGACGAGTCGTCGTGCCCAGCAGGTCTAGGTCGGCGCCCTTGCCGGCGACCGGTTCACCGTCGGTGAGAACCGGCGGCCAGGCAGCTGCGCACTCGCCGTAGCACTCCGGTCTGCTGGTCTGTTCGGCGTCGAAGAGATAGATCGCCTGTCCGGACCTGTCGTACAGCATCGGTCCGAACTGACTGTCGGCCACGATGATCGCCGTCCCTTTCGCAGCGGCCGGCTTCGGCTTCGGCTTCGGCGATGGTGTGCTGCTCGGGAGGGTCGACGCTGCAGGCGTGCGGGCAGCGCTGGGAGGACGTGCCGTGGGCTTCCTGGCGGGAGCCGTCACAGACGTCGCCGCGCTGGTCGGCTCGGTGCTCGGTTCGGTGGTCGAGTTCGACGGTCTCGCCGGCGCGGCGGTGCTGCAGCCCACCAGCAACACCGACACCGCCACGAGCAACAGCTTCACAGCGTCTATTCTGCCGATCAGACTCCGCAGGAAGTCGCTCTCGCCGATGACGGTTCGACTACGGATCGCCTGAAATCGTTTACGTCGATCGGCGCTGCTCGCGTCTCAGCGCAGCGGCGCCGATCGCTGCTGGAGAGGGTCGATCGAGGTCTGGCGGATCGCCGGTTGGACGACCCCGCCCGGCCTGCTTCTTTGTCTGACAACCGTTCACGTCCGATCTGCGGAGCTCCGGCACGAAGATCAACTCACGACACCCCTTCCGACCGTTGTGTGGGTAATCGATTTCTGGCATCGTGTCGCCATGAGCGACGGAGCTACCCGGCCGGCCGCTCGACGACATGGTCCGCACCCAGATCCAGCCCACCGGGTCAGCACGTGGCGTTCCGTACGCGATCGGCGTTCTCGGCCCTCGTCCTGCACCCCGACCTCACCGTGGAGGACGCACGATGCCGCACCCGACCGACGCTCACCAGGCCAGACCGGACGCGGTCATCGAGAGCTGGACCGGACCGCGGGTCCTGGCCGCTGAGGCGAGCGTCGCGGCCTTCCCGCTCGGGGGGATCGGAACCGGGACCGTCTCGGTGGGTGCTCGAGGCGAGCTCCGGGACTGGGAGATCGCCAACCACCCGGACAAGGGCACGTGGCTGCCCTTCACCTTCTTCGCGATCCGCGCCGAACCGAGCGGTCGCGATGCGGTGGCGCGGGTGCTGGAGGCCGCCATCAGGCCGCCGCACGAGGGTGACTCCGGGCACCACATCGGCAAGGTGGCCGGTCTCCCCCGGCTCCGGGACAGCCGGATGCACGGGCAGTACCCCGTGCTCCAGATCGATTTCCTCGATGACGAGCTGCCAGTGGCGGTCAGCCTGCAGGCCTTCACACCGCTGGTCCCGCTCGACGTCAACGCGTCCGGTCTGCCCGGCGCGGTGCTGCGCTACCGGGTCCGCAATCCACTCGACGTACCGGTCGATGTCACGATCGCGGGTTCGATGTCCTCCCCGATCGGGATCGACGGTCACAACGTGTTCCAGATGCCGATCTTCGAGGGCCGCCCATCGGTTCGACTCCGGCGTGAGAACGGGCTGACCGGGCTCGACTTCGGTACCGACCTCCCCTCCGACCACCTGCGCTACGGGTCGGCGACGCTGGCCACGGCCGCCGCTGACACCACGGCCACACCGCAGTGGTCGGTCGACTTCTGGCAGGACGGGGTGCAGCTGTTCTGGGACGACTTCACCGCCGACGGCCGGTTGGAGGAGCAACCGTTCAGTCTCGAGGGCGGCTCGGAACTGGGACGGTCGCCGGAGAACCTGCCGAAGCTGCGGACCGGCTCGCTCGGTGTCCACGCCACGCTGCAACCCCAGGAGGAACGGGACTTCGAGTTCTTCCTCAGCTGGCACACGCCCAACCGGTCGCGGGCCTGGAACGGCATGTGCGGCCTGCCCAACACCCGGGCCGGCGAGGTGGTCCGGAACCACTACGCGCGCCGCTTCCCCGACGCCTGGTCCGTCGCAGAACACCTGGCCACCGACCTGGCGGGGTTGGAGCAGACCACCCGCGCCTTCCAGGCCAGCCTGTACGAGTCGACCTTGCCGGCCGAGGTCACCGATGCCGTGACCTCGACCCTCGTGGTTCTGCGCAGCACCACGTGCCTGCTGCTGGAGGACGGCAGTGACGACGGCCGGTTCGCCGCCTGGGAGGGCAGCTTCGACCACGCGGGGAGCTGCGAGGGCACCTGCACCCACGTCTGGAGCTACGCCTCCACCGCGGCCTGGCTGTTCCCGTCGCTGGAACGCAGCGCCCGCCGCACGGAGCTGGGTGAGGACACCCTGGCCGACGGCCGGATGCGCTTCCGTACCAACGCGGTGTTCGACAACGAGCCGCACGAGTTCCACCCGGCCGTGGACGGGCAGCTGGGCACCGTGGTCCGGTTGTACCGCGAGTGGCGGTTCAGCGGTGACGACGCCTTCTTGACCGAGCTCTATCCGGCGGCCAAGCGGGCCCTCGACTACGCGTTCACGACCTGGGACTCCGACGGTGATCTGGTGCTGGACTCCCAGCAGCACAACACCTACGACATCGAGTTCTACGGTCCGAACTCGCTGGCCAACTCGGTCTTCCTCGCCGCCCTGCTCGCGGGCGCCCGGATGGCGGAGCACGTCGGCGACCACGAGACCGCAGCACGCTGGACCGAGGCCGCCCGGCTGGGTGCCGAGCGCACCGATGCGCTGCTCTACAACGGCGAGTACTACGTGCAGCGCATCGACGACGTGGACGCTCATCGCTACCAGTACGGGGTCGGCTGCCTCTCCGACCAGCTGCTCGGTCAGACCCACGCCCACCTGGTCGGCCTCGGCCACGTGCTGCCCGCCGAGCACGTGCGCAGTGCGATCGGCGCGGTGTTCCGGCACAACTTCCGCCGGAACTTCGCCGACTACGCCAGCGTGCAACGGACGTACGCCCTGAACGACGACCAGGGGCTGGTGCTGTGCACCTGGCCACAGGGTGGTCGGCCGCGGATCCCGTTCGTCTACAGCGACGAGGTGTGGAGCGGCATCGAGTACCAGGTGGCGGCGAATCTGATCTACGACGGGCTGGTATCGGAAGGTCTGACGGTGGTCCGAGCGGTCCGCAACCGCCACGACGGCATCCGCCGCAATCCGTGGAACGAGGCCGAGTGCGGCAACCACTACGCCCGGTCGCTGGCCAGCTGGGGGGTGCTGATCGCGCTGACCGACGCGCAGTGGGACGCCCGAGCCCGATCACTCCGGCTGGCACCGGTCACCGCCGCGCTGGAGGGCGAGGCGTTCCGCAGCTTCTTCAGCACCGGATCCGGCTGGGGTCGCTGCGAGGCCGGTCCGGACGGTGCCCGGCTGGAGCTGTTGGGCGGCCGGCTGGAACTGGCCGAGGCGGTGGTCGAGCACCCGACAGCCGGTCGCTACGAGCTGTCCGCAGCCACGACGCTCACGGCCGGGGACTCGATCGACCTGACCCGCATCGACGCGAGCGAGAGGTGAGCAGGTGACCTACGTCTTCCCGGCTCCGACGGCCGAGCTCGAACCGCGGCCACGAACCGTCTACACCGTGGCCAGTGGTGATCTCCGGCTCGGTGCGAACACCAAGTGCTGGCCGACCCAGCAGCAGCTGGAAGCCGACTTCGCGCGCGCGGTGTCCGGCTTCGGGTGGGAGGTGCAGCGCGCCCACGACGTCGACCCGTCGACCGGGCACGGCTTCATCGACAGCCAGCGCCGTGGCCTGGAGGTGTTCCGCGACATCCCCCCGGACGCACCGCTGGTCGTCGTCGACGCGGTCTGGCAGTACAGCAACCACGTGCTGCCCGGACTGCGCACCCACCGCGGTCCGATTCTCGTGGTGGCCAACTGGGCGGGTGACTTCCCCGGCCTGGTCGGGTTGTTGAACCTGGTGGGCAGTCTGACCAAGGCGCAAGTCCCTTACTCGCACCTGTGGAGCAAGGACTTCACGGACGGTTGGGCACTCGGCAAGCTCGGCGAGTGGCTGGATTCCGGCCGGATCCGGCACGACCTCAGCCACGTGCACGACCTCGCGGCGCTCGACGATTCCGAGGAGGTGCGACTGGGCCGGGCGCTGGCCGAGCAGCTGCACCGGGAGAAGGCGCTGATCGGGGTGTTCGACGAGGGCTGCATGGGGATGTACAACGCGATCATCGACGACGAGCTGCTGAACCCGCTGGGGATCTACAAGGAGCGGCTGTCGCAGAGCGCCCTCGTCGCGGAGATGAACCGGGTCAGCGAGGCCGACGCCGCCGGGGTCGGCCGCTGGCTGACGGACGCCGGGTTCGACTTCCGGTTCGGTCCCGACCCGGACACCGACCTGACCCCGGAGCAGGTCGAGTCCCAGTTCCGGATGTACGTCGCCGCCCTGCGGATCGCCGACGACTTCGGCCTGGACGCGATCGGGATCCAGTACCAGCTGGGACTCAAGGACACCGTGCCGGCCTCCGACCTGGCCGAAGGTCTGCTCAACAACGTGGAACGCCCGCCGGTGAGCAGCCGGGACGGCAGCCGAGTGCTCTACGCCGACGCCGCACTCCCCCACTTCAACGAGGTCGACGAGGGTGTCGCGGTGGACGCCTTGATCACCAACCGGCTGTGGACCGCGATGGGGCTGGACCCGGCCACCACCTTGCACGACGTGCGCTGGGGCGAGGACTACGACGGCGAGTTCGTCTGGGTGTTCGAGATCTCGGGGTCGGTGCCCGCCAGTCACAACGGCGGCTACGACAAGTCCTACAGCATGCGTCAGGTGCCGATGTTCTTCCCGATGGGCGGCGGCACCCTGTCGGGGTGCGCCAAGCCGGGCGAGATCATCTGGTCCCGGGTGTTCATCATGGATGGTTCGTTGCACCTCGACCTGGGCCGCGGGCACGTCGCCGACCTGCCGCCGGAGGAGACCCAGCGCCGGCTCGATGCGACCGATCCCCAGTGGCCGATCATGCACGCGGTGCTGCACGGGGTGGATCGCGATCAGCTGATGGCACGGCACCGGGCCAACCACGTCCAGGTCGTCTACGCCCCGGACGCGGAGACCGCTGATCGGGCGCTGACCGCGAAGGCAGCCTTCTTCGACGCCCTGGGGGTGCAGGTCCACCTGTGCGGTGACGTGCAGCTGGTCGGGAGCGCGGTCTGACCGGACCTCAGTCCAGCGCCAGCAGCTCGAATTCGGTGAACGTCGCCGACCCGCGGTCGACCAGCAGGCCGGTCCGGCCCGACCGGGGCCCGTACCAGACGAGCTGCAGGACCAGCTCGTCGTCGACGAACACCTCCATGAACTCGCCGTTGCCGACGACCCGCAGCCGGTAGTCCCGCCCGTGCGACAGCGGCCACCGGCGCGCGTCGACGACCTGGAAACGCGGCACGGTGCAGAAGGCGACCTGCTGGTTCGCCACGTCCAGCAAGGCGATGCCGGCACGATTGCCGACCTGACGGATCAGCAGCCCGACCGCCGTACCTCGCTCGATCCGGACGGTCACGGTGGCCACGAAGTCGGTTGCCTCGGGCGCGAAGTTCAGCCGGGCCCAGGCGGTGTCGATCTCGCCAACCCAACCCGTTCCGGCCTCAGCCCAGTGTCCCCGGCTCTCGTGCATCCCGTGCAGCTCGACGAGCTCCGGTTGCTGTCCCCGAGCCACCAGCTCCTCCTGGACTCGGGCCAGGACGAGGTCGGCGGCGAAGCAGAGCCGAGGCCGTCCGTCGACCAGCCGCAGCTCCTTGGGCAGCGCGAGCGCCCCGAAGGTCGGCTTGGTCTCGTTCTCGAGCTCACGCTCACACGAGGTGTAGAGCACGTAGCGACGCCCGTCGAGCTCAACGCTGCGGCAGCTGATCCCGTTGAAGCCCCGGGAGGCAAGTAACACGTTGTCCGGCGGTTCGAGGTAGGGACCCTCGATCCGATCCGCCACCGCGTAGACCGTGCCGCAGCTGAGCTCCGCTTCACCCAGCACCTCACGATTGCCGTAGGCGTTGTCCTCCAGCCAGGTGAGGTACCAGCGCCCCGCCAGCTCGAACAGGTCGGGCATCTCGACGATCGAGTAGGCGTCGTCGCTCGAGCGGAACACCGGCGGGGTCTGTTCCCAGTGCACCAGGTCCTCGGAGTAAGCGCCGGCGAAGGCGGCACCGGCGGGCAGCTCCTCGGTCACCACCCGGGTGGCGAAGACACCGAACCACCCCGGACGGCTCGGATGCTTGACGACCATCAGGTCCCGGCAGTCAACCAGGCCGCCCGGCGCCGGGGTCTCCGCCGTGTTGTACCAGCGGGGATCCGGTCTGAGCACCGGGTTCGCCGGGTGCTTGGTCCAGGTCTGGAGATCGGTGCTGGTCGCCGATCCGATCGCCTGCTCCCGGCCGCCGGTGGCCGAGGAGCGCATCGTGTAGAACAGGTGATGCGTTCCGCCGGCCGACACCGTCGAGCCCGTCCAGTTGACCAGGTCGCCCTCCGCGCCGCTGGGTTCGGGGGCGACGACCGGCGGCTGCTCCACCCAGTCGATCAGGTCGCGGCTGGTTGCGTGGCCGATGCTGTCCGCCTCGACTCTCGACCGCCTGCTCCCCGGTCGCAGCTGCTGCAGGTAGAAGGCGTGTACCAAGCCGTTCGGCTCGACGTGGTACCAGGTGTCCCACTGGAACATGCCCGCGCCGTGATAGCGCACCTCACCCCGCCCGGGAGCGGCGTCGTCTGGAGCTCTCCCGGACGATCATGGTCGTGCTCATGATCATCGTCTCGGGTTCGGCGGTGCGGTGCCGGATCCGCTTCACCAGCAGCCGGGCCGCGGCCTTGCCCATCTCGTACGCGGGCTGGGCGATCACCGACAGCGGCGGCTCGACCACCGGCGCCCAGGCGGCGTCGTCGAAGCCGATCAACCCGATGTCGCGACCGATCTTGAGCTTGCGGCGCCGCACCGCAGCCATCACGCCCAGCGCCAGCATCGAGTCGACGGTCAGGAACGAGTCCGGCGGCTCCGGCCCGCTGACCAGGGTGTCCACGACCTCGACGCCGCTGTCGGCGTGGAAGGGAACGTGCCTCACGACACTGGGCAGGTCGTGCCGGCGCATCACGTCCTCGTAGCCGAGTCGGCGTTGCTCGGTGGTCGCGGTGTCGGCCGGCCGGGTGATGCAGGCGGGGCGGCGCCAGCCCTGCCGCAGCAGGTGCTCGATCGCCATCACCGCTCCCTCGAAGGAGGCTGCGGTGACGAAGTCGGCCGGGTGGGCCAGCGCCCGGTCGACCACCACCAACGGGATGTTGCTGCCGATCAGGCCGCTGACGTCGGAGTCGGTCGCCCGCGGTGCCAGGATGACCCCCGCCACGCGTTCCTGGGCGGCGACCTCCAGGTAGCGGTTCTCCTTGCTCTGGTCCTCGTCGGTGTTGCAGAGCAGGACCGAGAAACCCGACTCACTGGCCTGGTCCTCCACTCCACGGGCGACCGCGGTGTAGAACGGGTTGTTGATGTCGGTGATGATCAGCGCCCAGACCTGCGTCCCCTGCCGGCGCAGATTGCGCGCCACCGCGTTCGGTCGGTAGCCGAGGCGCTCGGCCGCATCGCGCACCCGGGCCGCCAGCACCGGGTCCACCCGGGCGCTGCCGTTGAGAGCCCGCGAGACCGTCGCCACCGAGACCTGGGCGGCCTCCGCGACGTCGACGATCTTGACCATGGGTGCTCCCGACGTCGGCGGCGGTTCGACCCGCACAGCGTAGCGACGCCGGCCGGCGGCCGGCTCGCCGTCGACGCTCATGGACCACCGGCTGCCGCGGGCACCACCCAGGACGACGACGGGGTGAGGATCTCCGACGGCGATCGGTGCGAGATCCCGTCGACCACCAACGTGGCCAGGGGAAGTGCCCCGCCCACCACGGTCAGCGTGCCGCCGACCCGAGTCGCCGGCCGGGACCCAGGTGCCGAATGCCGATCCAGTGGACCAGAACGCCTGCCCGGTCGCGGTCCGGTCGCCGATGATCATGGTCTGGTGCCGGCCGTCGTAGTCGATGGCGTTCCAGGCTGCGAAGGCCGACCAGCTGGCCATCGCCCGCGCGTAGTGGTGCCCGCACTCGGCCTCGTCGAACGGGTTGCGTCGGGCACCGTCGTAGCGGTCCCGGATCGCCCGGATGATCTCCAGTCCCTCGGGAACCCGACCGACCTGCAACAAGCCGGTGGCCGCGGTGTACTCGAACCCGGTCATCACCTCACTGAAGTACGGGAACGGCCGAGTCGGGCGTCGATCTTCGTCGTAGGTGCACATCAGCACCGCCGCCTCGTCCCCCAACACGAAGCTGCGCATGTGGTTGAAGTGGTGGGTGAAGTCCCGCCGGAAGTTCCGCGCGTGCACCGCGCGGAGGGTCGTCTCGACGTGGGCCGGGTCGAGCACCGGCCCGAGGCCGACCAGCGATGCCGCGTACTGCCCCACCAGCTGGTCGACCAGGCACCCGTCCGCGAGCTGCAGATCGGGTTCGGCGGTACTGACCGCACCCATGCTGCGGTGCCGGAGTCCGTCGGCGATGCCGTCCGGATCCGTCACGGGCCGCACCTCGTGGCGATAGTAGGAGCCGTTGAACAGGTGGTCGTCCAGCCAGCGTGCGCCCGAGCCGGCGAGTCGGCCGCACCGGCCGGCGAACTCGTCCTCACCCACCGCCTCGGCCATCTCGGCGCACGCGTGCAGCGCGGCCAGGTACCACGATCCCATCTGCGGGTTCGGCCCGTAGTACTCGACGTCCATCGTGTTGTGCTGAACGCCCTCCATCACCCCGTCCTGGTCGGCGTCCCAGCCGCCCGGGATCCAGCAGAACTCCAGACTGCGTCGAGCCGCCGGCCACAACTCGGCGAGCAACCCGTCGTCGCCGCTGAGCCGCCAGTCCAGGTACAGGTGCACCAGGCAGGCCATCTGGCCGTCGGCGGCGGCCAGCTCCCAGCTCCGGGAGTACGTGTCGGCCGGCAGGCCGGCGCGGAAGCTCATCAGGCCCCGGTCGTCGGTGCACCGGGCGTACTGGGTGCGCCGGAACGACCGCGCGATCGGCGCGAACAGCAGCGAGGTGGCGAACTCGTAGCCCCACACGTGGGTGCAGGTGCCGTAGCAGCTACCCTCCCGGTCGCCGACGCCCTCCCAGCCGTAGTACTCGCCGTCGGCCGTCTGGAACACCGTCGGGCTGCGCAGCGTGCTCAGATTGAACAGCGCGGCTTCCACCAGCTCCGCCGGTGCGTCGACGTCGACCACGGCCCGTACCGTGTCCACCGTCGACTGCTCCAACGACGGCAGCCGCTCCGCGACCTGCACGGCCGTCTGCCACGAATCGGGGTACGCCACCGCGTAGGCGTTACCCACCACGTCGTCGCTGTACTCCCCGATGTTGATACCGCCGTACTCCTCCGACCGCCAGGCGCGTCGGTTGGGAAAGCACCAGGTGAGCAAAAAGGTCACCTCGATGCTCTGCCCGGCCGGAACCGTCGTCTCGAGGGCGAGCGACGCCACCGGCCGGCGCGCCTCGGAGTGCCGGTCCTCCAGCCGCCCGTCGTCGGTCAGGTCGTCCCAGAAATCGAGGATGGGGTTGCCCCAGCGACGGTCGTCCCACCCGGTCCGGGTGCTCACCGATGTGCCCTCCGGTGCGAGCACGGACATGGTGACCTCGCCCGCCGCCTCGGCGTCCGCCGGCAGCTCGGGTGCGGTCAGCGTGACGCCGCTCAGACCGGGAGCGCTTCGGACCCGGTTCTGATTGCCCCCCACGTCGTCGCTGCTGCCGTTGGCGCCGACGAAGTTGCTGAGCGCGAACGCGACGGTCGTTCGCACGTCGACATCGGCAGGGTTGCGCAGCCGGTGCCGGAGCACGGCCACCGGGAGGCTGCTCGCGGCGGTGTCGGCGAAGACGAACGGGTTGAACCCCTGCAGGGCCACCTCGAGCGGGAACTCGTCGTCACTCAGCACGACCTGACCCAGCGGGTACGCCGTCTCGAAGCGGCAGTTCCGGAACCGCGGTAGCCCGTGGTGAGCGGCGGTGGCGCCGAAGGCTCCCTCGTACAGGGCGGGCGAGACCGGTCCTTCGACGGCGAGGGCGACCGGTTCGGCGCCGTCGGCGGCGGCGCGGATCGCGAAGAAGGCCCAGTCCGGCCGGAAGCCCTTCGCCGGGCGGTTGCCCAGCTCGAAGTCCCGCAGATCGCCCCGCCCGCCGAGCCCGACGGTGCCGGTACCGATCCCACCGATGGGCAGCGAGATCCGGTCGAGGTGGGAGGCGTCGTAGCTGCGCAGGACCGGCCAGTCCGGTGAGGTCACAGAGGATCCCTTCGTATCAGGGTGAACGATCGGCGGTCGGTCAGCAGGCGGTCAGAGAGTCGGAGTCAGTCGAGTCGTCGGGGGTCGCTCAGAGCCGGACGAGTTGTTCGGACAGGCGGAGCCGGCTGCGATGGACCGCCGCGGTCGCGGCGCTGGCCCAGATGAGCGCCAGTGGTGCGGGCAGCAACAGCACCAGGGCGACGCTGAGGTACGCCGCCGCCCAGACGCCCAACGCCAGCGCGGAGGCGGCGCCCAGCACCAGCACGGGGTTCCGGCTCGCGACGTAGAGCGCCGCCGTCCAGACCTCCCGCCAGCCGGCCCCGGTGCGCACCGCGTACGGCAGCGCGATGAGTCCCGCGTAGCAGGCGACCACGGTGATCACCGCGCCCACGACCACGGAGGCGAGCATCCACACCGAGCCGCTGACCTGCCAGGCCAGCACGGCGACGAGGGTCAGGCAGGTGGCGACCGTCGGCACGACCGTGACCCGAACAGCGCGCCCGAACGAGCGAGGGAGCTCGCGCACGAGGGCGGTGAAGCCGAAGTGCTCGCCGGTGAGCAGCACCTCACAGCCCCGCAGGAGCACAGCGAAGATCGGCAGCACCACCAGGCCGGCGCCGAGCACCGACAGCCAGCTGACCCAACCGGACAGGGCCCGGACGGCCGCCCAGGCCACGGCGACCAGGACCGATCCGGCCAGGAGCACCGGGAGCTCCGACCACAGCAGCCCCGCTGCCCGCCGAACGACATCCCGCTCCGTCGAGGTGCTCATCCGCGGATGCCCACCGAGGCCACGCTCTCCACGAACGAGCGCTGGAAGAGCAGGAACACGATCAAGATGGGCAGTACGACGACCGTGATGCCGGCGAAGACGACCACGGCCGGGCCGCCGCCCTGCCCGGCGGAGAGCGAGACCAGCCCGATCGGCAGCGTCATCTTCTCCGGACTGCTCAGGAAGATCAGCGGCCCGAAGTAGTTGTTCCAGGAGGCCTCGAAGCCCAGGATGGCCAACGCGGACAGTGCCGGACCGGCCAGCGGCAACAGGATCTGGAACAGGATCCGCAGGTGACTGGCGCCGTCGATCCGCGCGGCTTCATCCAGGTCCCGCGGGATGGTGTTGAAGTACTGACGCAGGAAGAAGATGGCGAACACGTTGACCAGCGCCGGGATCCACAACGCCGCCAGGGTGTCGATCAGCTCCAGCCTCCGCATGATGATGAAGATCGGGATGATCGTCAGCTGGGTCGGCACCATCAGCGCGGCGAGCAGCACCACGAAGACCGAGTCGCGACCGCGGAACGGGATCCGGGAGAACGCGTACGCGGCCAGGGACGCGGTGAACAGCGACCCCACCACGCTGATCACGGTGACGATCAGGCTGTTCAACGCCTGCTGCCCGATCGGGATGAGATCGGCGACGTCGGTGAAGTTCTGCAGGCTGAACGGGATCGGCACCCAGCGCGGCGGGAGCGTGAACGCAGCGATCGGTTCGGTCAGGCTGGTGGTGATCAACCAGACCAGCGGCGCGATCATCAGCACCCCGATCACGAACAGCACCACGCTGCGGATCACCCGGCCGACCCGGAGCGGCCGACGTCGTCTCGGCGCGTCGCTGGCGCGTCGCAGGGTCGGCGCATCCGTACTCATGCGTTGTGCACCCACTTCCGCGAACCCCAGAACTGCAGCAGCGTGACGAGCATGATGACGGCGAACACGACCAGCGCGATGGTCGACGCGTATCCGATCTGGAAGGCCTGGAAACCGGTCTGGTACAGGTACATGACCGCGGTGATGGTGGCGTCGTTCGGGCCGCCCTGGGTGATGATCTGGACCGGATCGAAGATCTGGAACGCGCCGATGAACGTGATCACCGAGGCGAAGAACATCGTCGGCGTCATCAACGGCAACGTGACGAAGAAGAACGTCTGGACCGAGTTCGCCCCGTCGACCCGAGCCGCTTCCGTCATCTCGGTCGGAACGGTCTGCAGCCCCGCCAGCATGATCAAGAACGTGTAGCCGATCGTGTGCCAGAAGTCGATCCCGATGATGGACGGCAGCGCCCAGTTCGGGTCGGTGAACCAGCCGGGGGCGGTGATCCCGATGGTGCCGAGGTAGTAGCTGAAGATGCCGAAGGTCGGATCGAGGACGTACTTCCACAGCAGCGCGACCGCCGCCCAGGAGATGAGGAACGGGAAGAACACCGCGGTCCGGACGAAGTAGGACAGCACCCGGTTGAGCCCGCGGTTCACCGCCAGCGCCAGCAACAGCCCGCCGACCAGGTGGGTGACGACGGAGGCGAAGGCGAAGATGAAGGTGTTGCCCAGCGCCTTGATCAACAACTTGTCCTGGAGCAGCGCGGCGAAGTTGTCCAGGCCGATGAACTTGGCCGGGGTCAGCAGGTCGTAGCTGTACAGGCTGAGCACCATCGCGGCGATGAAGGGGCCCAGGATGAAGAGCAGGAACAACAACAGCGCCGGACTGATGAACAGCCAGCCGGCCAACGGCGCGGCGCGGCCGCCCGGATGCCGCCGCTGCTCGGCAGCGGAGTCCGCATGCCGAGTAGGGGCGACGACGGTCACGCCAGCATGCCCTGCAGCTTGGCGTCGGCCTCGGCCAGGGCGGCCTGCGGGTCCTTGGTCCCCGAGATGCCCTGGAGCCACGCTTCCTCGATCACCTTCTGCGTCTCCGCTCCTCGGTTGGGTCCGGGAATCGCCGTCGCGACGTCGAGCAGTTTCACCAACAGCTCGGTGTTCTTCGGTGCGTCCTTCAGGAACTCCGGTCCCGTGGCGTCGGAGATCCGAGCCGGGACGGCTCCCCCGCCGCCGGTGGTGATCGCGTCGCCGAACTGCTCGGAGATGAGGTAGGTGATGAGCGTCCAGGCGGCGTCCTTGTTCTTGGAGCCCTTGAGGATCGGCCAGGCGTCCCAGCCCACCGGTGAGCCGGGAGCGGCCAGCTGCGGCCACTTCACCAGCTGGACCGGGTCGATGAACTTGAGCCGCCGGAGGTCGTTGGTCGGCCAGCGGCCGCCACCGAAGGTCGCGAGCTTGCCCTGGGCCATCTGGGTCGGGGCATCGAAGGTGCCGCCGGGCTTCGGCGCCAGCCCGTCCACCACGAGCGAACGGGCGAAGGTGAGGGCCTCGACGGCCTCCGGGGTGTTGATCGTCGACTTGGTCCAGTCCTCGCTCATCGGCGCCGCGCCGTTGTTGAGCAACCACGGCATGACATCGGTGAAGTAGCCGCTGCCGGCTGCGGTCAAGAAGGCACCGGTCTTGGACTTGATCGCCTGACCGGCGGCCCGGAACTCGTCCCAGGTCCAGGTGTCGGTCGGCGGCTGCACGCCGGCCGCCTCGAAGATCTTCGTGTTCAGGTAGAGCGCCATGGTGTTGTAGCCGCCCGGCATGAAGAAGGTCTTGCCGTCCTTGGACGCATACTGCTGCAAGAACTTGCGGATCTGCTCGGGAGTGTCCTTGTAGTACGCGTCGACGGCCGCCTGGTCCTTCTTGATGTAGTCGTCGAGGGGCTCGAGCAGGTCCTTGGACATGAAGATCCGTTGGCCCTCGGTGGCGATCTGCACGACGTCCAACGGCTGCCCGCCGGCCAGCCGCGTCGCCACGGCGTTCGCGAAGTCTGCCCACGACTTGGCGGCGATGCCCTGTGCCTTCAGGGTGATCTCCGGATGGTCCGCCCGGAACTTGGTGAACAGCTTGTCGTAGGCCTTCTGGTCCTGGGCGTCGCCGTAGTAGACGAACGTCACGGATCCCCCGGCCTGACCACCGCCACCGCCCGACCCGCCCTCGCCACCGCAGGCGGCAAGAGGGGCGCCGACCAACGGGACGAGAGCCGCAGCGCCGACACCTCGCAGGAAGCCACGTCGTGAAACGGCGGACCGGAGGAAGCCCGGAACCCCCTCGGATGAGCCGACCGATACCTGGGTCCTGCCACCGGCCATTCCGGAGCCTCCTTTGGCTGAAATCGATTACTGATGATTGAACACTCGGACTCCGGTGACGTCAACGACCTCCGGCAGAGTTTTTCCGGGCGTTGCCGAACCGTGACTCCGGACTCCTGGCGCTCGCTCGGAGAGCGCGCCGACTCAGCCAGGCGACGGCACCTCGGCTGCCCCTGGTCTCCGACTCAGCACCGCGAGCGCGAGCCGGTGCTTCTCTGTGCCACAAGACATCGCCGTCCATCGCCTCCGACTGTGCGGACCCAGACCGAAGGTGCGGCCCCTGGGTCCGTGCCACGGTCGGTGGCGGTCGGACGAACTGGTGGTGGGTCGGAATGGGCCACCTCGGGGCCGCCGGGTGGGACCCCGTCGGGCGGCGATCGTGCGGCGGCTGGAGAAACCGATTACTCCGGGTCACCGACGGCCGCTCGTACGAGGCCGGCGATCAGCCTCCGACGTACTCGGCCAGGTGTTGGCCGGTGAGGGTCGCCTTGTCTGCGACGAGCTCGGCCGGGGTGCCCTCGAAGACGACCCGGCCGCCGTCGTGACCGGCCCCGGGACCGAGGTCGATGATCCAGTCCGCGTGGGCCATGACCGCCTGGTGGTGCTCGATGACGATCACCGACTTGCCGGAGTCGACGAGCCGGTCCAGCAGACCCAGCAGCTGCTCGACGTCGGCCAGGTGCAGCCCCGTCGTCGGTTCGTCCAAGATGTAGACCTCGCCGTGGTCGCCCATCTGCGTCGCCAGTTTCACCCGCTGGCGTTCGCCACCGGACAGCGTCGTGAGCGGCTGTCCCAGGGTCAGGTACCCGAGGCCGACGTCGTCGAGCCGCTCGAGGATCTTGTGGGCGGCCGGAGTCCGAGCTTCGCCCTCGGCGAAGTGCTGTTCGGCCTCCACCACCGGCATGGCCAGCACCTCGGCGATGTTCTTCCCACCCAACGTGTAGTCGAGCACGGCCGCGTCGAAACGCAGGCCCTCGCACACCTCGCACGTCGTGGCCACGCTCGCGAACATCGCCAGATCGGTGTAGACCACGCCCGCGCCGTTGCAGTTCGGGCAGGCACCTTCGGAGTTCGCACTGAACAGGGCCGGCTTGACCCCGTTGGCCTTGGCGAACGCCTTGCGGATCGGATCCAGCATGCCCGTGTACGTCGCCGGATTGCTCCGCCGGGAACCCTTGATGGCCGCCTGGTCGACCAGCACCACGCCGTCGCGCCGGGCGACCGAGCCGTCGATCAGGGAGCTCTTGCCCGAGCCCGGCGACCCCGGTGATCACCACCAGCACCCCGAGCGGGATGTCCACGTCGACGTCGCGCAGGTTGTGCGTGCTGGCGCCGCGGATCTCGAGGGCGCCGGTGGACTCGCGCACAACCGACTTGAGGGACGCCCGGTCGTCCAGGTGTCGACCGGTCAAGGTGTCGCTGGCGCGCAGTCCCTCGACCGTGCCCTCGAAGACGATCTCACCCCCCGCGGCGCCGGCCCCGGGCCCGAGGTCGACCACGTGGTCACCGATGGCGATGGTCTCCGGTTTGTGCTCAACCACGAGGACGGTGTTGCCCTTGTCGCGCAGCTGCAGCAACAGCTCGTTCATCCGCTGGATGTCGTGCGGGTGCAGGCCGATGGTCGGCTCGTCGAAGACGTAGGTGACGTCGGTGAGCGACGACCCGAGGTGCCGGATCATCCTGGTCCGCTGTGCCTCGCCACCGGAGAGCGTCCCGGCCGGCCGTTCCAGCGACAGATAGCCCAGTCCGATCTCGACGAAGGAGTCGAGCGTCTCGCCCAGAGCCCTCAGCAACGGCGCGGCCGAGGGCTCGTCCAGCCCGCGCACCCAGGACGCCAGGTCGTTGATCTGCATCGCGCAGGCGTCGGCGATGCTCATGCCGGCGATCTTGGACGAGCGGGCTTCCTGGCTCAGCCGGCTGCCGCCGCAGTCCGGGCACGCGGTGAAGGTGATCGCCCGATCCACGAAGGCCCGGATGTGAGGTTGCATCGCCTCCCGATCCTTGGCCAGGAACGACTTCTGGATCTGCGGGATCAGACCGCTGTAGGTCAGGTTGACCCCGTCGACCTTGATCTTGGTCGGTTCCTTGTAGAGCAGATCGTCGAGCTCGCGCTTGCCGAACTTGCGGATCGGCTTGTCGGGATCGAAGAAGCCGCACCCGCGGTAGATCCGGCCGTACCAACCCTCCATGCTGTAGCCCGGGATGGTGAGCGCACCCTCGTTCAGGGACAGGCTGGCGTCGTAGAGGGCCGTCAGGTCGAAGTCGGTCACCGACCCCCGGCCCTCGCAGCGGGGACACATGCCGCCGGTGATGCGGAAGCTGCGTCGCTCCTTCACCGTCCGGCCGGCCTTCTCCAGCGTCACCGCGCCCGCGCCGCTGATCGAGGCGACGTTGAACGAGAACGCCTGCGGTGAGCCGATGTGCGGTTTTCCCAGCCGGCTGAACAGGATCCGCAGCATCGCGTTCGCGTCGGTGGCGGTGCCGACCGTCGAGCGCGGGTCGGTGCCCATCCGCTCCTGGTCGACGATGATCGCCGTCGTCAGTCCTTCGAGCACGTCGACGTCGGGTCGAGCCATCGTCGGCATGAATCCCTGGATGAACGAGCTGTAGGTCTCGTTGATCAACCGCTGTGACTCCGCTGCGATGGTGCCGAACACCAGCGAGCTCTTGCCGGAGCCAGAGACGCCGGTGAAGACGGTCAGCTCCCGCTTGGGGATCGAGATGTCGACGTTCTTGAGGTTGTTCACCCGGGCACCGAGCACCCGGATCTGATCGGAGCTGCGGACCTCGCGGCGGCCCCGCGTCCGGCCGTCGGCTTGGGTGGTGGTCATGACACCGTCCTGTTCGTGACGACCGATCAACTCAGCTGCTGGATGCGGACCATGTTCCCCGCCGGGTCCCGGAAAGCACAGTCCCGAACACCGTACGGCTGGTCGATCGGTTCCTGGACGACCTCGGCGCCGGTGGCCTGCAGTCGCTCGAACGTGGCGTCGAGGTCCTTGGAGGCGAGGTTGATCCCGCCGAAGGTGCCTTTGGCCATCATCTCGGTGATCACCCGTCGCTCGTCCTCGGTGATGCCGGGATCCACCGCCGGCGGGTGCAGCACGATGGCGGTGCTGGGCTGGTCGACCGGTCCGACGGTGATCCAGCGCATCCCCTCGTAGCCGACGTCGAGCCGGACCTCGAAACCGAGGGCGTCGCGGTAGAAGCCGAGCGCTGCTTCCGGGTCGTCCTGCGGCAGGTAGCTGGAGTGAATGACGATGTCCATGGCGGTCAGGCTAGTTGTGGCGCCGGGGCCGCTGCTTCTCGATTCCTGATCGGTCTGGTCACCTGCTTCGTCACGCACGACGGGATCCCGTCCGTCGTCCGGGTCACCGCCCGGCGGTAGGCGCTGGGCGACATCCCCACGAGCTCGGAGAACCGGGTGCTGAACGTACCCAGAGACGAGCAGCCGACGCCGAAGCAGACCTCGGTGACGCTCAGGTCACCGCGCCGCAACAGGGCCATCGCCCGCTCGATCCGCCGCGTCATCAGGTATCCGTAGGGCGCCTCGCCGTAGGCGCGCTTGAACTCGCGGCTGAGGTGGCCGGCCGACATGTTCGCGCCCCGGGCCAGCGCCTCGACGTCCAGTGGCTGCGCGTACTCCCGGTCGATCCGGTCCCGCACCCGGCGGAGCACCGCCAGGTCGCGAAGCCGCTGTTCTGCGGCGGGTCGGCTGCTCACCCAGTGATCGTGCCACGCCTGAACTGCCGCCGCCAACGTGCCGGGCCAGCAGCGACCGGCGATCGCGGGACGTCACCCCCGGGTCAGGCCGAGCGTCGCGAGCAGGTCCTCGTGCAGCTCGAACCAGACGGCATGACACGAGTCGTGACCGACGCCGGTGACGGCTGACCGGTCGCCGGTCCGTGCCCGCCGCTGGGCTGCGGCGAACCGCGAGTCGTAGCCGTCGAAGCGCGTCAACTCGACACTCAACCGGGACGTCAGCGGCACCAGGGCCGTCGCCAACCGCTCGAGCTCCTCGACGACGCGGTCGTCCCAGCCACGATCGGTGTGGTCGTTGATCGCCATCGGCCGGTCCGGTCGCGGCCGCAGCTGCCAGTCGGTGCAGACCTGTTGCAGTCTGGCGTTCAGCGGTTCGAAGTCGCGGTGCACGGCCTCCACCGCCGTTCGGGCCCCCGAGTACTCGTCGAGCTCGGCGCGGAGCTGCCGCTCGTTCTCCTGCCGACCGCGCGCGGTCAGTGACCAGCCATCCGTGCCGGCGAACTCCGACCAGCTCACCCGACCGTAGGCCTGCTGATCGAGCAGGATCTCCTCGGTCGTGTCCGGGTCGAGCCCGAACCGGTCCGCCGCCTCCCGAGCCGTGCTCATCCCCTGCAAGCGGATGGCGTGCAGCGCGAGCAGGGCGGGTGCCGAGTCCCGGCTCACGGCGTCTCGCCTCGGGCTCGGAGCCGTCCGAGCCGCTGCTGCACCGCCTGCGGCGAGTGCAGACCCATGGCCCGGGCGATCTCGTCCCAGGTCATCCCCTGGCCACGAGCAGCGAACAAGACCCCGACCTCCAGCTGGTCGATCTCGGCCCGGGCCGCTGCGACCAGACCGAGTCCGGCCTCGATCGCTTCCCGATCGGACGACGTCTGCTCCCGCCACAGCGCGAACTCGACGAGCTCGACGGCGGACGGCGGTATCGGTGCGGGTCGCCAGGGCCGTCGGGGCGACTCCCCCGCCCCCTGCTGCATCAGTCGCGACCGGGCTCGTCGCTCCCGATCGGCGGCGTGCTGATCATTCCGGGCGGTGATCTCCACCCGTGGGAGCATGCTGCTTCAACACAGCATTGTCAACAGAGTTGTTGTCAACACACTGTTGTCAATGTGTCGTTGAAACCCTCGGTGGACCTGCTGTCACCCGGCGCAGCATGGCCTCGGTGTCCTCGGCCCGCCACGGGTGCTCGTAGTTCGCACCGAACCGCCACGGGCTGACGTCCTCCAACCACCAGGTGGCCCCGACGGCCTCGTACTCCGCCAGCCGGGCCTGATCGGCGGCCGCATCCTCGCCCGTCGGACCGCTCGCGACCACATCGAACGGTCCGTCGTCGACCCGGTGCTCCCGTACGTACCGGTACGCCTCGGCCAGCTCGGCCGGCGGCAGCGTCTCCCCCATCTTGATGATGGCCATGCCGTCCCAGCGCGCCGCCCGGCGCAGCGGCGCGCGGTTGGGCCAGAACCCACCGACCCAGATCGGGATCCGGGGCTCGGCCAGCGGACGAGGTCGGAACGTCACGTCGTGATCGATCCGGAAGTGCTCGCCGGCGAACGAGAACGGTTTCCCGGTCCACAATCCGGTGATGATCTGCACCGCCTCGTCCAAGGCCGCCGCCCGGAGCCGCAGATCCTGCTCCTCGCCGAACCAGCCGAAGTCCCAGGGGTCAAGACCGCCGAGCCCGATACCCAGCACGAACCGGCCACCGCAGAGGTGGTCCAGCGTCACCGCCTGCCGGGCCACCTGCCACGGTCGTCGCCGGGCCAGTGGCGTGACCATGGTCCCGAGCACGAGGCGCTCGGTCCGGACCGCCGCCGCTGCCAGCGCGACCCACGGATCGGCGACGGGGTGGAAGGTCGGGTCGAAGACCACGTGATCCCAGACGAAGAACCCGTCCCAACCGACCTCCTCGGCGGACTCGGCCAGTGCCGCGAGCCGGCGGGGGTCGGCGAACGGTCCGAACGGGGGAACGCTGATACCGAAACGCATGGAGCTCAGTGAACCGCCCAGCACCCACACTCAGCACCGACACCCAGCACCCAGCACCGACAAGCGAACGGCGTCGCCGGCGACCAGTGGCAGGTTGGGGTCAGGTCTCAGCTTCCGGTCCGGATGGGCGGCGCCCATCCGGGCCGCTTGATCAAGCAGAAGGGGTGTCCGGCCGGATCGGCGTACACGTGGTCGCCCGGTGTCAGGGGTCGGGCACCGAGCCGGAGGACCGCAGCCGACGCGACGGCCAGATCGTCCACCATCACATCCAGATGCATCTGCTGCGGCGCCGAAGGATCGGGCCAGCGGGGTGGGACGTGGTCAGGCGCGAGCTGGAAGGCGAAGCCCGACGTCTGGTCGTTCTCCGCGATCACGACGAAGTCCGCCGAGCGGTAGGTGATCGGCAGTCCGATGAGCTCGCTGTAGAAGGCCGCCAGCCGTGCCGGGTCCGGACCGTCGATCACGACGTGATGCCGTCGTCCGATCATCGGCCCATAATGGCCCCATGTCCCCAGCCGGAGCCAGGCGTCCCCCGCTCCTGATCGCGCTGCAGGTCGGCGCGACGATCCTGATGGCGCTCGCCATCGGCCAGGCCGGCCTCGCGGCCGGTTTCCTCAGTGGATCGCCCGGTCTCCGGGCCGTGCACGGCATCAACGCCTACCTGCTCGTCACGGTCACGGTCGCGTTGTTGATCGTGGCCGTCCTCTACCAGCGATCGGGCGGTCCGCGGTGGCCGCTGCTGGCGGTCGGCATCATCGCCGTGGTCGAAGTGATCCAGATCGTCCTCGGTCGGCTGGAGGTCGCCGGCCCGCACATCTTCCTGGGTGTGCTGTTCGTCGTCCTCGCCACCTTGCTGACCTCGTACCTGTTCCGTCCGGGCTTCATCCCGTCGTCCCGCTGATCACGCGGAGGTACGGATCGACTCCGACTCGTCCTCTTCGGCGATCACGGTCATCGACTCCAGGATCGGCGCCCCGAACGTCGTGCACATCGCCACGTCACCGGCGTCACGGCCCCGGCCGATCAACACCCGACCCTTCCGTCGTTCGTTGTTGCGCGGATCGAAGGTCCACCAGCGATCTCCCAGCCAGACCTCCATCCACGCAGCGAAGTCCATCGGCAGGCCGCGCGACACCACGTCGATCTCCGGCAGGTAGCCGAACACGTACCGGGCCGGGATGTTGAGGGCTCGGCAGAAGCTGACGGCCAGGTGGGTGTAGTCGCGACAGACGCCGTAACCGGATCGGAAGACGTCGGCCGCCGTGCTGCGCGCGGTGCTGGTGCCGTACGCGAATCGCAGGTGGTCGTGCACATAGGCACAGATCTCCTGCACCCGGCGATATCCCGGGGAGACGGCCCCGAACCGGGACCAGGCCTCGTCACCGAGGATGTCCGGCAGGCAGTACCGGCTCGGCAACGTGTAGAGCAACACATCGTCGGGCAGCTCGCCGGCCGGTACCTCGGGTGCGTCGAGATCGAAGTCCTCCGCCTCGGCCGGCGTGACCGCGGTGGCCCGGAACTCGATCACCGACCTGCCGACCGGCAACGTCAGTCGTCTGCATCGGTTGCCGTAGAGATCGCGGTAGTCGTGGCCGGCGATCTCCGGCTGGAGCCGCCACTCCTCGTCCAGCAGCTGGGCCGTGCCGTCCTGGACGGGTTCGACCAGGAAGATCGTCGGCGTCTCGACCTCGGCCACCTGGACGAAGGTGCAGCCGATCCGGACCCGTCGACCGTCCGCCTGTCGTTCCACTGAGGTCCGCCTCGCTGTTGAGCCCGCCGCGTCGTCGTGTCGACCAGCTCTCCGCGCTGAGCGGCTCGGTCGTGCCGCACAGCCTAGGGGCCGCTCAGTGCTTCGCGTTCTTGGCCCAAGCGAAACAGAAGAGCCCGAAACAGGCGAACCCCGCCGCCATGGCGATCAGCAGGACCGGACCGAACGGCTGGCTGCGGATCGTGCCGAGGGCGGCGTCCATGCCGCCGGCTCGCTGCGGGTCGTAGCTGAGAGCGGCCCAGCCGAACAGGATCCCGATGATCACCAGGGCGATGCCCTTGGCGACGTAGCCGATGCTGCCCAGGGTCAGTACGGGCCGGCTGACTCCGCTGCGCAGGTCGCGGACGAACTTGTGCTTGATCCCGTTGACGATCTTGGCCACCCCGACCCCGGCCACCACGGCGCCGACGATGATGACCAGGGCGACGCCGAACGGCAACGCCAGCAGCCGGCCGGTCAGGGTCTGCTCGGCGTTCCCGCCGCCCCCACCACCCCGGCCCAGGGCGAGCGAGGCCGCGACCACTCCCAGCACGAGATAGACGACGGCGCGGCCGATGGCCCGGATGCGTTCCTTCCATCGGTCCTTCTCGTCATCGGAGGCCCGACCTCCGACGGCGGCTTCGATCCCCTGCCAGAGCACGAGGGTGAACAACCCGATCGCCATGATCACCATCAGGGCGAAGCCGAACGGCTGGCCCGCCAGCTGCCGCAGTGCTCCCGAGCTCGACGCGTCGCCGCGGCCGCTCAGTGCGACCTGCACCGCGATCCAGGCCAGCACGAGGTGGACGAGGCCATAGCTGACCAGGCCGACGGCGACCAGCACCCGGTAGCTCGTCCTGCTCCGGACCTGGGCTGCGCGCACGCCTCATCTAACCGCCGCCGGGTGGCGTGGGCAACGGCAGGTCCCAGCGCCCGGCGCCGGGCCGCGATCAGGCGTCCTGGCCGGCTGTCGCCGCGCGCCGTTCGGCCTTGACCGCCTTCTTGGTCTCGCGCACCCGCGCCAGCGAGTCGGCATCGACGATGTCGGCGACCGAGCGGAACACGCCGTCCTCGCCGAACACCCCGGCCGCGTCCCGCCAGCCGGGCGGCGTGATCCCCCGCTGCTTGCCGAGCAGGGCGGTGAAGATCTGTGCCTTCTCCGTCCCGAACCCCGGCAGCGCCGCGAGGGCGGTGAACACCTCGGCGCCAGTGGTGGCGTTGCGCCAGACGTTCTCGGCACTGCCGTCGTACTGCTCGGTCAAGACGGTGCACACCGCCCGCACCCGCTTGGCCATGGCTCCCGGGAAGCGGTGGATCGCGGGTCGCTCGGAGCAGAGCGCGACGAATTCCTCTTCGCTGGTGGACGCGATGGCCGCGACATCGAAACGTCCGCCCATGCGCTGGGCGATCACCCACGGGCCGCTGAAGGCCTTCTCCATCGGCACCTGCTGATCCAGCACCATGCCGATCAGCAGCGCGTTGGCGTCGCCGTCCAGCAACGCGTCGGCATCAGGATTCCCGGAGAGTCGCACGGCACTGGTCATTTACGAAACCCTAGACCCGTCGGTTGTCCGGCGCTCGTGGTCGCGGTACGGCCGTTGCGGTTCCGGCCCTATCCAGGGGCAGCCGTGCAGCGATAGCCTTCGCATCAGACCAGGAGGTGGCCGAGGATGCGCGTTGCACAGGTACTCCGACACAAGGGCTCTGACGTCATCGTGATCAGTCCCTCCGCCACGGTCGAGGAACTCGTTCGGTTGCTGGGTGAGCACAACCTCGGTGCGGTGGTGGTCTCCGACGACGGCACGTCGGTCGCCGGCATGGTCAGCGAGCGGGATGTGATCCGCCGCCTCGCCGAAGGCACGGCGGTGCTCGGCCAGCCCGTGTCGGCGATCATGTCCAGCTCGGTCCACACCTGCGGAGTCGCCGATTCGATGGAGTCGGTGATGAGCGTGATGACCGAGCAACGGGTGCGCCACATTCCGGTCGTGACCGAGGATCATCAGCTGTGCGGCATCGTCAGCATCGGCGACGTCGTGAAATCCACCATCACCCAGCTGGAGTTCGAGCGGGACCAGCTCCAGGGCTACGTCACCAGCTGACGCAGGCATCCGATGCTCGTGCCCTGAGCCTGTCGAACGGCCAATGGTGGCTACCGGATGCTCGTGCCCTGAGCTTGTCGAAGGGCCAATGGCGGTTACCCAACGGCGCTCTTCGACAGGCTCAGAGCACGAGCTGGTGGCGCTCGTCGACAGGCTCAGAGGACGCCGTGGCGGCGGGTGCTGGCTGTCCGCCGTGGACCCCGCTAATGTGAGAGCGCTCTCAGCGCCGTCGCCTCTCCGGAAGGTGTCCCGTGCCCCGCCGTCGACAATCCCGCCAGTTCCCGCCCGACTTCCTCTTCGGTGCCGCGACGGCTGCGTTCCAGATCGAGGGGGCGCAACACGTCGACGGGCGCACTGACAGCATCTGGGACACGTTCTGCCGGGTCGAGGGTGCCGTCATCAACGGCGACGACGGCTCGGTCGCGTGCGATCACTACCACCGGTACCGCGACGACGTCGAGCTGCTGGCCACGCTCGGCGTGCAGAGTTACCGCTTCTCCACCTCGTGGGCCCGGATCCGGCCCGACGGCGGGCCGGTCAACCAGGCCGGCCTCGACTTCTACTCCCGGCTGGTCGACGAGCTCCTGAGTCGCGACATCAAGCCATGGCTCACGCTTTACCACTTGGATCTGCCGCAGCGCCTCCAGGATCAGGGCGGCTGGCAGAATCGCGACACCGCGTACAAATTCAGCGAGTACGCCCTCTCGGTGCACGAGCGGCTCGGCGACCGGGTGCCGGTGTGGACCACTCTCAACGAGCCCTGGTGCGCTGCCTTCCTGGGCCACGTCGCCGGAGCGCACGCTCCGGGCATCCAAGATCCCGCGGCCGGTCTGGCCGCGATGCACCACCTGTTGCTGGGTCACGGCCTGGCGGTCCAGGCGCTCCGCGACGCCGACCCGGACCTTGAGCTCGGCATCACCTTGAACCTCAAGCCCGTCTATCCGGTACGGGACGGCGACGAGGGTGACCTCGAGGCAGCCCGGCAGATCGACGGACAGTACAACCGGATCTTCCTGGACCCGATCTTCCGCGCCAGCTATCCCGAGGACGTGCTGGCCGACCTGTCCGGGCTCGGTCTCGAGCAACACATCGAGCCCGGCGATCTCGCGATCATCTCGACGCCGATCGACACCTTGGGGGTGAACTACTACCAGGGTGAGCTGGTGAGCAGCGAACCGGCTGCCGATCCGCCCAACACCGAGGCACCGACCGATCGGGAGACCCGTTCGCCCTACCCCGCGGTCCACGGCGTGCACGTCCACGCACCGGGTGCCCCGACGACAGCGATGGGTTGGCCCATCCAGCCGTACGGACTGCGTGATCTGCTGCTGCGGATCCAGCGCGAGTACACCGGGCCGGCCGGAGTCGCCCTGTACGTCACCGAGAACGGTGCCGCGTTCGACGACCGACCCGAGATGGACGGGGTGGTGCACGACGACGATCGGATCGAGTTCCTGTACGACCACCTCGACGCGGTCCTCGACGCGATCGAGGACGGGGTCGACGTCCGCGGCTACTTCTACTGGTCACTGCTGGACAACTTCGAGTGGGCCTGGGGGTACGCCAAGCGGTTCGGACTGATCCGGGTCGACTACGGCAACCAGCGCCGAATCGTCAAGGACTCGGGCTGGGCGTACGCCCGGGCGATCGTCACCCGCGAGCTCGGTGCCGAGGAGCCGCCGACTCCGAGCGAGGGATGGCTCGGCAGCATCCCCCGCGGCATCGCCTGAGCCGAGCGGTGAGATGCGAGTGAGATGCGGGGGGAGATGCGGGTGAGCAACCGGGGTGACGGACGGGCGTCGGTCCGCCACGGGATGCGACCGGTGGCACTCGGTGGGACCGGGCGTGGTGCGCCGACGCTGGAGATGGTGGCGGCCGCAGCGGGGGTCAGCCGGTCGACCGTGTCGCGGGTGGTGAACGGCTCGCCCAAGGTCCGGCCCGACGTGGTCGACGCCGTGAACGCGACGATCGCGCGGATGAATTACGTTCCCAACCGGGCGGCCCGGTCGTTGGCCAGCCGGCAGACCGAAGCCATCGCGCTGCTGGTGCCGGAGGAGACGACGCGCTTCTTCGGTGACCCGTACTTCGCCGCCATCGTCGAAGGCATCACGTCGCGACTCGAAGCGACCGACTACATCCTCAATCTGCTGGTCTCCAGCTCCGACCCGACCCGCAAGACCCGTCGCTATCTGCGCAGCGGCAGCGTCGACGGCGCCCTGGTGGTCTCCCACCACGCCGCCGACCAGGACCTGTCGGAGCTCGACCAGGCGATGCCGGTGGTGTTCGGTGGCCGGCCCGCCTCCCGCCGGATCCGGCACTACGTCGATGTCGACAACCTGGCGGGTGCCCGGCGCGCCACCTCCTACCTGGTCGGACGCGGAGCCCGACGGATCGCGACCATCACCGGACCGCCGGACATGCCTGCCTCCATCGACCGACTGGCCGGTTGGCGGCAGGTGATGGCCGACAGCGGCCTGTCTTACGACGCCGTGGCCTCCGGCGACTTCACCATCAGTGGCGCCGCCACGGCCATGCGCACGCTGCTCGACCGCCATCCCGATCTCGACGCCGTGTTCGTGGCCAACGACCTGATGGCCCGGGGCGCGCTCGATGTGATCTCGGCCCGCGGGCGTGCGGTGCCCGACGACATCGCGGTGATCGGCTTCGACGACAGCGAGGCCGCCACCTCCGGGACGCCCCAGCTGACGACGATGCGCCAGCCTTCGGTCGAGATGGGGGTCCGGATGGCCGAGATGCTGCTCGACCTGCTCGCGGGCCGTACCCCCGACTCCCCCACCATCCTGCCGACCCAGTTGATCATCCGCGACACGGCCTGATCTTTGGTCGCGCGGAGCGCGACCTCAGGGAGCGCAGAACTCGGAGCGCGGAGACTGTCAGATATTGATCATGTGGCCGGAGATGCCGTGGGCCACTTCCTTGAGCGCCTCGGACAGCGTCGGGTGGGCGTGGATGTTGCGGGCGACCTCCTCGGCGGTCAGGTCCCACAGCTGGGCCAAGGTGAGCTCGGGCAGCAGCTCGGTGACGTCCGGGCCGATCATGTGCAGCCCCGAGGATCTCGCCGTACTTGGCGTCGGCGACCAGCTTGACGAAGCCGGTCGCGTCGCCCAGCCCGTGCGCCTTGCCGTTGGCCGTGAACGGGAACTTCGCGGTCTTGACGTCGTAGCCCTTGTCCTTGGCCTGCGCCTCGGTGTAGCCGAACGAGCCGATCTGCGGCTGGCAGTAGGTCGCCCGCGGCACCATGTCGTAGTTGATCGGCATGGTCTCCGCGCCCGGCGATGGTCTCGGCCGCGACGACCCCCTGGGCCTCGGCCGTGTGGGCGAGCATCAGCTTGGCGGTGCAGTCGCCGATCGCGTAGATGTGCGGCACGTTGGTGCGCATGTAGTCGTCGATGTCGATCGCGCCGCGCTCGGTCAGCTTGACCCCGGTCTTGTCCAGGCCGTAGCCCTCGGTCCGCGGCGCGAAGCCGATCGCCTGCAGCACCTTGTCGGCCTCCAGGACCTTCGACTCCCCGCCCTTGGCCGGTGACACGGTGACCTTGACCTTGTCGCCGGAGTCGTCGATCGTCTCGACCTTGGTGCCGGTCAGCACCGTGACGCCGAGCTTCTTGTACGCCTTGGCCAGCTCGGCCGAGATCTCCGGCGTCCTCCAGCGGCACCATCCGGTCGAGGAACTCCACGATGGTGACGTCGACGCCGTAGTTGGCCATCACGTACGCGAACTCGACCCCGATCGCGCCGGCGCCGGCGATGATGATCGACTCCGGCAGCTCGTCGGTCATGATCTGCTCCTCGTAGGTCACCACCCGGTCGCTGAGCGAGGTGCCCGGGCAGCAGCCGGGTGGTCGCGCCCGCCGCGATGATGCAGTTGTCGAAGGTGACCGTCTCGTGCCGCCCTTGCCGCCGCTCGACCGCGATGGTGTGGTCGTCGGTGAAGGTGCCCCAGCCGTCGATCTCGGTGATCTTGTTCTTCTTCATCAGGAAGTGCACGCCCTTGGCCATCCGGTCCGCCACCGTCCGGCTGCGCTTGAAGGCCGCGCCGAAGTCGAACGTGACGTCGCCGGTGATCCCGAAGGTCTTCGCCTCGTGCGTTGAAGATGTGGGCGAGCTCGGCGTTGCGCAGCAGGGCCTTGGTCGGGATGCAGCCGACGTTGTGCAGACCCCGCCCCAGTACTTCTTCTCGATGATCGCGGTCTTCAGACCGAGCTGGGCGGCGCGGATCGCGGCCACGTAGCCGCCGGGGCCGGCACCGAGCACGACGACGTCATAGTGTGCACTCATGGCGCAACTCTAGGAGTCGGCGCCGAGGCTCCTGCCACCGGTCGGTGCCGGTCCGACACGCGGATCGAGTTCCAGAATAATCTCACATATGAGTTATCGTCTCCCGGTGACGAATACGTACCTGGACCGAATCGGCGGCCTGATCCGCGACGCCCGCAAGCACCGGGGTCTCACCCAGACCCAGCTGGCCGAGCGTGCTGGGCACCAGCCAGAGCGCGGTGCACCGGATCGAAGCCGGCAACCAGAACCTGTCGCTGGAGATGGTCAACCGGATCGCCGAGGCGCTGGACTCGCCGCTGATCTCGGTCGGCGCCACCGGCCCGCAGCACCTGCGGGTGCAGGGGCGGCACCAAGCTCAGCGGGACCATCGAGGTCCGCTCCTCCAAGAACGCGGCCGTCGCGCTGCTCTGCGCCAGCCTGCTCAACCGGGGCCGGACGGTGATCCGCGGCATCGCCAAGATCGAGGAGGTCAACCGGATCCTCGAGGTGCTGACCAGCATCGGCGTGCGCGCCACCTGGTCGGCCAACGGCCGGCGACCTCGAGCTGATCCGCCCGGCTCGAGCTCGACCTGGACGCGATGGACGTCGAGGCGGCCCGGCGGACCCGCAGCGTGATCATGTTCCTCGGCCCGCTGCTGCACTCCTACTCCGACTTCGAGCTGCCCTACGCCGGTGGCTGCGACCTCGGCGCCCGGACCATCGAGCCGCACCTGCAGGTGCTGCGCCGCTTCGGCTCTCGACGTGGTCCCGACCGACGGCTTCTACCGCTGCAAGGTCGACCCGACCGTCGAGCCGGACCGGCCGATCACCCTCACCGAGCGGGGCGACACGGTCACCGAGAACGCCCTGCTGGCCGCCGCGCTGTCCCCCGGCCTGACGGTGCTCCGCAACGCCAGCCCGAACTACATGGTCCAGGACCTCTGCGTCTTCCTGACCCACCTGGGCGTCGAGATCGACGGCATCGGCACCACCACGCTGCGGATCCGCGGCGTCGAGGAGATCAACACCGACGTCGAGTTCGCGCCGTCGGAGGACCCGATCGAGGCGATGAGCCTGATCACCGCGGCGATCGTCACCCAGTCGGAGATTGACCGATCCAGCGGGCGCCGATCGAGTTCCTGGAGATCGAGCTGGCGATCCTCGAGGAGATGGGCCTCGACTTCACCCTGGGTCGAGGAGTACGTCGCCGCCAACGGGCACACCCGGCTCGTCGACCTGACCGTTCGGCCGTCGCCGCTTCGCGTCCCCGATCGACAAGATCCACCCGATGCCGTTCCCCGGGCTCAACATCGACAACCTGCCGTTCTTCGCCGTCATCGCGGCGACCGCGGAGGGCAAGACCGTCATCCACGACTGGGTGTACGAGAACCGGGCCATCTACCTCACCGAGCTCAACCGGCTCGGCGCCCATGTGCAGCTGCTCGATCCGCACCGGGTGATCGTCGAGGGACCGACCCGCTGGCGCGGCCAGCAAGTCGTCTGCCCGCCGGCGCTGCGTCCCGCGGTCTGCATCCTGCTCGGCATGCTCGCCGCCCGCGGCGAGTCGGTGCTGCGCGACGTCTACGTGATCAACCGCGGCTACGAGGACCTGGCCAACCGGCTCAACGCCCTCGGCGCCAACATCGAGGTCTTCCGCGACTGAGCCCGTCCCCTCGCGTCGGTGTTCGTGCCCTGAGCTTGTCGAAGGGTCAATGGCGGCAACCCCTACGGCGCCCTCCGACGAGCTCAGGGCACGAACCACTGGCTCGGCTTGTGGAGGTCTCACGGGTTGCCGTACGGCGCCCGTCGACGAGTTGATGTCAGCGGAGGCGGCGGGCCTCGAAGCGGGCGGTGGGGTGGGCGATCTCGTCCTGGGCGGCGACCAGCTGCAGCTCCGACTCGCCGGACTCGACGGTGATCCGCAGCACGCCGTAGACGACGGCGGCCGTCCGGACCAGCGCCGTCGGCACGTCGGACTGCAGCAGCCCGGCCAAGAAGGTGGCGGCGGTCAGGTCGCCGGCCCCGGTGAACGGCTGCGGCAGCAGTGGAGTCGTCACGGACCACGCCTCGTCCCCGGTCACCGCGATCATGTCGATCGTCTCCGGCGCCGCGTCGTCGTGCACCACGCTGGTGACCAGCACGGTCTCCGGTCCGCGCGCGCGCAACGCGTCGGCGGCGGCCAGCACCTCGGGCAGCGTCGTCGTCGAGAGCCCGGTGAGGAACTCCAGCTCGAACTGGTTGGGGGTGATGATCTGCGCCGCCGGCACCACGGTGTCGCGCATCAGCTCGGGGATGCCGGGCCGGACGAAGAAGCCGCGGCCGACGTCACCCATCACCGGGTCGCAGCAGTACACGGCGGCGGGGTTGCGCGACTTCACCAGCGCGACCGCGTCCAGGATGGCCGCCCGACCTCTTCGCCGCCCTGGTAGCCGGACAGCACGGCGTCGCACCGGCCGAGGACGCCGCGCTCGTCGATGCCGTTCACCACGTCGGCGATGTCCGCGGCGCCAGCAGCGGTCCCCGCCAGGCGCCGTACCCGGTGTGGTTGGAGAAGTGCACGGTCAACACCGGCCACACCTCGACGCCCATCCGCATCAGCGGAAAGGTCGCCGCGCTGTTGCCGACGTGACCGTAGGCGACCGAGGACTGGATCGAGAGGATCGTCGTCACGGCGTCATTGTCGTGGATGCCGGGCCCTGATGTCTGCCGGGGTGATTCCTGGGGGTTCCCCACGAGATCGCTGAGGAGGGCTCCCCCGCCTTGTCGGCAGACCCTACAGTGGTCCCTATGTCGACCGGCGTCGAAGGCAGCCCGAGCCTCGATGTCGGCCGCACCCCGACCGTCGAACCGTACGATCTCGGCCCCCAACCCGATCACCAGGCGACCATGACCAACCCGCACCCGGCATCGCGGCCGGAACCGACGCGGAAGTCTGCACCGTCGGTCGAGGGTGAAGCTCAAGCTGAGAACGAGGCTCCGCCGCCCCACGACCACCCGCTGCTGATCGACGCGCACGAGGACCGGTGGCGGTGGCGGCGGAAGATCCGGCAGAACCCGCGAAAGCTCTCCTTCTACCGGGTCTGCGTCGCGCTGCTCGGTCTGCTGCTGCTGTGTCTGGCCGCGTCACCGGCCCGCTCCCCGGACCCGGCGGGATCCCGCTGGCCCTCTTGGGTATCGCGATCTGGTCGAGTGAGTTCGAGTGGGCGCACCGGCTGATGATCTGGTTCAAGGTCCAGCTGAAGCGGTACCAGGCGATGTCGATCTCGCGTCGACTCCTGTTCTGGGGGGTCTTCGCGCTGTGCTGCGGCACCTTGGCCTATCTCGTGCTGCTGGTCTTCGGGGTCCCGTTCTGGGTGCCCGAGTTCGCCGCCACCTGGTTGCGCCGACTGCCGGGGGTCTGACACCCCGACCGGCCGGACGGAGCGGCGGACCCGCTCGGCTCGCTCGTCGATGCCAGGATGACCTCGTGCGCGCGCACGACTACCCGTACTTCGACCAGCCCTTCGCTGCGCTCGCACACCGTGGCGGCGCGACCTATCCGGCCAACCTGCCCGCGAGAACACCCTGCACGCCTTCACCGAGGCGGTCGCCATGGGCTACCGGTACCTGGAGACCGACGTGCACGCCACCGCCGACGGTGTCCTGATCGCCTTCCACGACACCATGCTCGATCGGGTCACCGACCTGCGCGGCCGGATCGCCGAGCTGCCCTACGCGCGGATCCAACAGGCGCGGATCCACGGGCTGGACCCCATCCCCACGCTCGCCGAGCTGTTCGCGGCGTTCCCCGATGCCCGGTTCAACATCGACGCCAAGGCAGATGGCGCGGTCGAGCTGCTGGCCGCGGTGATCGAGCGAGCACGAGGCGCACGACCGGGTCTGCGTCACCTCCTTCGGCATCCGGCGGCTGCACCGACTGCGGCGGCTGCTCGGGCCACGGGTCGCGACCGCCGCCAGCCCACTCGGCATCGCCGCCAACCGGTTCTTCCCCTGGCTGACGGCGGTCCTCAACACCTCGGCCCCGGTGCTGCAGATGCCGGTCGACCGGCGGATCTACGGTTTTCGGCTGCAGGTGCTGACCGACGGCCTGATCGATGCCGTGCACGCGGCCGGCAAGCACGTGCACATCTGGACCATCGACGACCCCGACGAGATGGAACGGCTGCTCGATGCCGGCGTCGACGGCATCTTCACCGACCGGATCGACCTGCTGCGCGACGTCCTGGTCGCCCGCGGACAGTGGATCGGCTCTCCGTGACCGACGTGGAGGGCGTCGCGACCCGGTCAGCGGACCAGCCGATCAAGCGACGCTCGGTGCTGGCCTGGGCGCTGTGGGACTGGGGTTCATCGGCGTACAGCACGATCGTCGTCAGTTTCGTGTTCGCTCCCTATCTGACCGAGGTGGTGGCCCGGGATCGCCCGCCGGGTCGCTGAGCGGTGCCACCTGGCTGGCCATCGCGACCGCGCTGGGCGGGGTCCTGGTCGCCGGTCTGGCCCCGGTGACCGGCCAGCGCGCCGACGCCGGCGGTCGCCGTAAACGCAGTCTGTCGATCTGGACCGCGCTGGTCATCGTCTCGCACCCTCGGCCTGTTCTTCGTCCGCGACGAGTGGTCATATCTCTGGCTCGGGCTGGTGCTGCTGGCCGCCGGCGCGGTGTTCATGGAGTTCGCCGGAGTCTCCTACAACGCGATGCTGCATCAGGTCTCCACGCCGGCGACGATCGGCAAGATCTCCGGCATCGGCTGGGGCACGGGCTACGTCGGCGGCATCGTCGTGCTGCTGCGTCGCGTACGTGCTCTTCATCGCACCCGATGTCGGGCTGTTCGGGGTCGGCGACGAGGGCGGACTCCGCTACCGGGTGCTGGCCATCGTGGTCGCGGTCTGGTTCGCGGTCTGGTCCATCCCGGTCGCCCTCACGGTGCCGGAGATCGCGCCAGCCCGATCGATCGCGCGGGTCGGGTTCTTGGCGTCGTACCGGGTGCTGTGGCGCGACGTGCGTGCCTTGTTCCGGTCGGACCGGCACGCGGTCTGGTTCCTGCATCGCCAGTGCCGTCTACCGGGACGGACTGACCGCGATCTTCACGCTTCGGCGCCGTGCTGGCCGTCAGCGTGTACGGCCTCAGCGCGAGCACCGTCATCGTGATCTTCGGGGTCGCGGCCAACGTGGTGGCGGCGGTCGGTGCCTTCATCGGCGGTGCGGTCGAGGACCGGATCGGACCCAAACGGGTGATCCTGATGTCGCTGATCGCGTTGATCACCACCTGCCTGGTGCTGCTGTTCGCCTCCGGGGCGACCATGTTCTGGATCTTCGGGCTGCTCCTCACGTCTCTGGGTCGGTCCGGCGCAGGCCAGCTCGCGCTCCTATCTGGCCCGGATGGCCCCGATCGGCCGCGAGGGCCAGATGTTCGGGCTGTACGCCACCACCGGGCGCGCGGTGTGCTTCCTCGCCCCCGCCCTGTTCGCCGGCTTCACCGCACTCTTCGCCGCCGATCGGGTGGGTATCGTCGGGATCGCGCTCGTGCTGGCGGTCGGGGCCCTGCTGCTGCTCCGGGTGCGGCCACCGCAGCGGTAGCGGTTGAGCCGCCCGGTCGGGGGTATCTGCCCGAGCAGAGTGATCTTCGTCGCATTCGGCTCCGAATACATAGCGGCGGAACATTTGCGTTCCGCCTGCGAGTTTGGATGCATCGAGGAGTGCGACCACGCTAGTTTGGGCCACAGGCCAGGGAGGCAGTCATGGCAGATCGTTCATTGCGAGGCACCGGTCTCGGAGCCAAGAGCTTCGAGGACGAGGCCGGCGTCGAGTTCGCCGCGCGGCAAGAGGTCGGATTCGACTGCCCGCGGGGGCACCACTTCAGCCTGGTGTTCGCCGCCGAGGCCGAGATCCCGGCGGTGTGGGAGTGCCCGCGCTGCGGAGCGGAGTCCCTGCGCACCGACGGCCACCGGGCCGAGGCCAAGGAAGAGAAGCCGGCGCGTACGCACTGGGACATGCTCCGGGAGCGCCGCTCGATCGCCGAGCTCGAGGACCTGCTCGCCGAGCGGCTCGACCTGCTGCGGTCCGGCGAACTGGGCCCCAACTACCGCGACGGGTCCCGCAAGACCGCCTGAGCGTAGCCATCGACGCTGTTGCAGCCGCCGCCCGAGTGATCCGGGCGGCGGCTGTTTCTCGTGCGTTGCCAGCCGGCCCTCGCTCCTCGACCGGCGCGTCGACCCGCTCTGGACCGGCTCAGGGGGCGTTCGGCGGTTTCGGGCCGTCCTCGATCTCGCCGGCGATGACGATCGGACCGCCCGGCGGCGACTGATCCGGGACCGTCTCGCCCTCGATCACCGTGCCGTCCTGTCGGAGGTACGCCGTCTGCACCAGGCCCATCCGGCGCAGTCCGCCGGGCCACCACGAAGGCGAGCAGCTTGCGCGCCAGTGGCCGGGTGAACGGCAGCAGGAAGAAGAAGCCGAAGACGTCGGTGACGAAGCCGGGCAGCATCAGCAGCACGCCGCCGACCAGGATCAAGGCGGCGTCGGCCAGCTCCCCGGTCGGCATCTTGCCGGTGCCGAACGCCTCGTTGAGCGCCGCCCACGCCCGGCCGCCTTCCCGGCGCATCAACCAGCCGCCGAGCAGGGCCTCCGCGACCAAGATCGCGATGGTCGGCAGCACCCCGATCACCGAGCCGACCTGGATCAGCAGCCAGACCTCGATGATCGGTACGGCGATCAGCAGGACCAACAGCACCGGCAGCACCCAGCCACCGCCTCGTCGGACCGACGTCTCGGGCGCACTCATCGGGCGGCGTCCTTGCCGACCGCCGCCGGCTTCCGCCGGCCGACGAGGCGGCGGACTGACCGAACCGGTGCTTGACCCCCCAGGCGGTGGTCCGGAGCAGCGCCTCGGCCACGATCCGCTGACTCATCTTGGAGTCGCCGTACTCCCGCTCGACGAAGGTGATGGGCACCTCGACCACGGTGTAGCCGGCCTTCAGCGCCCGCCAGCCGAGGTCGATCTGGAAGCAGTAGCCCGCCGAGGCGATGTGGTCGAGGCCGATCCCGCGCAGGGTCGCGGCCCGGAAGGCGTTGAAGCCGCCGGTGGCGTCCCGCAGCGGCACGCCGAGCATGATGCGGGTCCACAGGCTGCCGCCGCGAGACAGGAGCTCGCGCGAGCTGCGGCCAGTTGACCACCGAGCCGCCCGGAACCCAGCGGGAGCCCTTCACCATGTCGGCGTCCTGCAGCGCCTCGAGCAGGCGCGGCAGCTGCTCGGGCTGGTGCGATCCGTCGGCGTCGCACTGACCAGCACCTCGTAGCCGCGCTCCAGGCCCCAGCCGAAGCCGGCGAGGTACGCCGCGCCCAGCCCTTCCTTGCCGAGCCGGTGCAGCACGTGGATGTGGTCGTCGGCCGCCGCCAGCTCGTCGGCGACCTTGCCGGTGCCGTCGGGGGAGTTGTCGTCGGCGACCAGGATGTGGGCCTCCGGCACCGCGGCCCGCAGCCGCGCGGTGATCATGGTCGATGTTCTCGATCTCGTTGTAGGTCGGGATGACCACCAGGACCGGCCCAGGTCACCATGCGGGGTCGTGGTCATCAGGTCCGCTCCCGATCCGACTCGGACCGGCCGGCAGCTGCCGCGGCTTCCTGCGGCTCCGCCGCGGCCGTCTCCTCGGCCGTCTCCTCAGCCGACTCCTCGGCCGTCTCCTGGCCTGGGTCCGGGGAACGCCGAGCCCGGACCGCCGCGACCACCCCGAGCTGGACCGCGAGCAGGCACGCCAGCAGACCGATGACGGCCAGGCCGCGTTCCAGCCAGGGCGCGATCAGGATCGCCGGCGTCAGACCGCTGCGCAGCGGCATCGCGGCCACGAACGAGTCGGCGGTGAACTCCGTGGTCTTGGTCTGCACCACCGCCGTCGCGGTCGATGAAGCCCGACACGCTGTTGGTGGTGGCGACCGCGATCTCGCGCCGCGCCTCCATCGCCCGGGCCCGGGTGATCGCGAACTGCTGCTCGATCTGCCCGGTGCCGCCGTAGGTGGCGTTGTTGCTCTGCACCATCAGCACCTGGGCGCCGTTGGTGAGCGTCTCGTACACCGTCTCGTCGTAGGCCAGCTCGAAGCAGATGATGTCGCCGACCTTGATCTCGCGGTCCGCCCACCGGGACGGTCGAGCACGCCCGGCTCGGTCCCCGGCACCGACTGGGCGCCGACCTTCTCCAGGAGCGGGATCAGCGGCAGCAGCTGGCTCGCGGAACGGGATCCACTCGCCGAACGGCACCAGGTTGCGCTTGGCGTACCGGGCCACGACGCCCCGGTCCGGGTCCCACCACAGAGCCGCCGTCTGGCGTTCGTCCGCACCGGGTCCGGCCAGCACGGCGCCGACCAGGATCGGCCGTCCGGCGACCTCGGCCGCGGCCTGCACGGTGTCGCGCGGTCACCGGGTCGAGCATCGGGTCGATGTCGGTGGAGTTCTCCGGCCAGAGGATGAAGTCGGGTTGGGGCACCTGGCCGAGTCTCGCCTTCACCATCAGGTTGATGGTCTCGGAGAGGTGGTTGTTGGTGACCGAGCGGGCCCGCCCCAGGGCCTCGATCCCCCGCCCGGGCACGTTGCCCTGCACCATGCCGACGGTGACCGACGGCTGCTCGCCGGCGGGCGGCGCCGTCGCCGGCTGGGCGGCTCCGCAGACCGCTCCCGATCAGCACCAGCGCGGCGCCGACGGTGACCGCCGCCACGGCACCTCGTCGCCGGGCCGCACCGCGTCGACGGGCCGCGAGTCGCAGCACCAGGTACGCGATCAGCTGGCCGACCAGCGCGACCAGGAACGAGACGCCGGCCACGCCGATCGCGGAAGAAGTACCCCGCCAGCGGTGTGTCCACCGCGGCGTACGCGAGCCGGGTCCAGCCGAACCCGCCGAACGGGATCCGGGCGTACGCGAACTCGATCAACGACCCAGCAGCACGCCGCGGCCACCGGCCAGAGCCGGAACCGGCGACACCAGCGTGAGAGCCAGACCGAGCAGCCGAAGAACAACGCCTCGAAGGCGATCAGAGCGACGGCGACCCAGATCCCGAGCACGTGGATCCAGCTGATCGAGACGCCGAGCATCGCCAGGCCGAACAGGTAGCCGAGAGCGAACGCGCGTCGCCGGCGGACACCCCGGACGACCAGGGTGAGGGCCGGGAGGGCGACGAAGCAGCAGCGGCCACAGGCCGTACGGCTGCCAGCTCAGGCCCGCGGCCAGTCCGGCCAGGAGGGCCACCCCGTAACGCAGCCACCAGGCGTCGATCAGCCGCCCGTTCCGTCCCCGGGCGCCGGCGGCTGCCGGTGCGATGACAGCTGCGGACACGCGCCGAGCTTACTCGGGCGTGCCCCCACCAACGGGGACGACGATCCGGTCGGCGACCAGCAGCGCGATGCAGCGGGGCTCGGCCCCACCGTCGAGCACGGGCAGACCCGACGGATCGAGCTCGAACCCGGTGACGTCCCAGGCGGCCAGCAGCGCCCGCGAGCCAGGGCTGCAGCTGCCGGTCCGGTCGTCCCCCGCCGCCCGGTGGCCACCGGCCGTCGCCGCGCCGAACGCGGCGGCCGTCGTCATGGCGAACTCGGGCCGGGTGTGCCGGACGGCCTGTCGCACCATGGCCCAGCCCGCGACGGGCGTGACCGGAGCGTCGGTACCGAAGGCCAGCCCCACCCCGGCGCGGTGCATGGCGCCGAACGGGTTCATCAGCCGGCTGCGGGCGGCGCCGAGCCGCTGCTCGTACAGCTCCCGGGGCGCGCCCCAGGCGGCGTCGAAGCCTGGTTGCACGCTGGCCACCACCCCGAGCTCGGCCAGGGTGGCGATGTCGGCCGGATCGACCATCTCCACGTGCTCCAGCCGGTGATTCGCCGAACGCAGCGCGGCGACTCCGACGATCTCGGCGGCCCGGCGCAGTCCCTGGACCGCGGCGCGGACCCCGTCGTCACCGATGCAGTGGAACCCGGCCTGGATGCCGGCGCGGGTGCAGCTGACCAGGTGGTCGCGGATCTGGTCGTCGTCGAGATAGCGGACACCGCGCCCCGGGTGGTCGGCGTAGTCCTCCCGCAGCGCCGCGGTCCGCGACCCGATCGCTCCGTCGATGCACAGATCGCCGGCCAGTCCGCGCAGTCCGTGCCGGCGGGCCAGGGCGATCGAGTCCGGCTCGGCCAGTTCCCCCAGTAGCCGACGGCTTCCAGTCCGAGAGCAGTCGCTTCGCTCGCGGACCCGTCCGGCATCGGCCACCGGACCGAGGTGCGGACCGCCGAGGTCGTGCACGGCCGCGACCCCGAGCTCGGCGCACCGGGTCAACGTGTGCCGGGCCGCCGTGCGGCGCTCGGCGTCGGAGGAGAACCGGTCGAGCTCGCCGCGGCAGCGGTGATGGGCCTCGCGGCTGACCAGGCCGTCGGCGCCGGAAACCCGGTGCGGTGCGGATCTCGGGGATGCGCGTCGAGCAGCGCGGTGGACACCACGGCGGAGTGCACGTCGACCCGGGCCAGGTAGACCGGCAGACCGCCGCCGGCCGCGTCCAGCTCCGATCGGGTCGGCGGCACCGGATCAGGCCAGTGCCGTTCGTCCCAGCCCTGACCCACGACGATCCGCAGGCCCGGTCGCGACCGGACGTGCGCGGCCAGCAGGTCCAGCAGCTCGGTCCGGCTCGCCACGCGCGTGCAGGTCCAGCCCGAGCACCGACCAGCCCCGCCTGGACGGTGTGCAGATGCGCGTCGACGAAGGCCGGCGTGATCAGGGTCGACCGGTGGGCGCGCAGGTCGATCGTCGACCGGGGGTCCGCCCAGTCCCGGACCCGGGCGTCGTCGCCCAGGAAGCGATGACGCCGTCCTCGACCGCCACCGCCGTCGTCCCCGGGTCGGCCCCGTGGACCCGGGTGGCGCCCAGCAGCGCATGCCGGACCCGAGAACTCATCGCGTCACCGCCACGACTACAGCAACGGCCGATCCTCGTAGGGGATCGACAGCACGGTGGTGGTGTGGGTCGAGACCTTGCCGTCGGCCCGGATCCGGGCCAGCAGGACTCCAGATGAGCCATGGTCGGGCACCTGCACCTTCAGCAGATAGCTCGGTTCACCGGCCACCGAGTAGCAGGAGATGATCTCGCCGATGTGTCTCGAGCCGCTCCGGCGCGTCGTCGGGCTGGCTCGGGATCGAACGGCTTGATCGCCACGAAGGCGGTGACCATCAAGCCGAGCTCGGCGGGATCGAGGACGGCCGTGTAGCCCTTGATCACGCCCCGCTGCTCCAGCCGGCGGACCCGCTGCTGGGCGGCGGAGGTGGACAGGCCGGTCTCCTTGCCGATGTCGGTGTACGACATCCGACCGTCCCGCGCGAGCAGCGAGAGAATGCGCCGGTCCAGCTTCTCCATGGCGTTATCGTGCCAGTATTTCGTCCGTGAACCCCGGGCAGACTTATGCTTCTGGACACCGCGTCGCTGTATTTCCGCGCTTTCTACGGTGTTCCCGATTCGTTCCGGGCGTTGGACGGGACGCCGGTCAACGCCGTCCGCGGGTTGCTGGACTTCATCAGCCGGCTGACCGAGAGCTACTCCCCCACCCATCTGGTCTGCTGCTGGGACAACGACTGGCGACCCTCGTGGCGGGTCGAGCTGCATCCCGACCTACAAGGCGCACCGGGTGGCCGGTGCCGGTGATGCCGTGGTCCCGCAGATGGCCAGCTCGGCCGACACGGTCGCGGAGCAGGCGCCCGACGACCTGGCCGTCCAGGTGCCGCTACATCCTCGGCCGTGCTCGATGCGCTCGGCATCGCCGTCGTCGGCCAGTGACGGGTACGAGGCCGACGACGTGATCGGCACCCTGGCCAGCACCGCGTCGATGCCGGTCGACGTGGTGACCGGCGACCGCGACCTGTTCCAGGTGGTCGACGACGAGCGGCAGGTCCGGGTGCTCTACATCGCCCGCGGGGTCGGCAAGCACGAACGGGTGGACAACGCCTGGGTGCAGGCCAAGTACGGCATCCCGGCCGACCGCGTACGTCGACTACGCCGTGCTGCGCGGAGATGCGTCCGACGGGCTTCCCGGGGTGGCCGGCATCGGCGAGAAGACCGCCGCGTCGCTTGCTCAACTCGCTACGGCGAGCTGGACGACATCCTCGCCGCCGCCAGCAACTCGCGGACGCAAGATCAGCGGCTCGGTCCGGGCCAAGCTCGGCGCAGGCGATCGACTACCTGGCCGTCGCGCCCGACGGTGGTGGCGGTCGCCCGCGACCTCGACCTCGGCGTCGAGCCGGACGACCTCCGGCATGCCGGCGCGGCCGCGTGATCCCGAACGGTTCGCCGAGCTGACCGAGCTGCTCGGTCTCGGCGGCAGCGCCGACCGGATCCTGGCCAGCGCTGCCCGGCGACCGGTTGACCTCCGGGCCGCACCGGGTCGAGCTCGGGCCCGGACCGGGACCGGCGGAGCTGATCGCGCCGGCTCGATCCCGGCCCGGGCCGATCGGCGGTGCTGTGGGGCGGCTGGTTCGGTGGCGGCACCATCGTGCTGCCGGAGCCGTCCCGGGTGGTGCGCGTCGACCAGGCGAGCGACGTCTTCGATCTGATCGAGGATCAGCCGCAGCTCGCCGGCCCGGACCGGACTTCCGATCCGGCACCGGTCTCGAATCCGACCTCGGCGCCGGCGCTGATCGGCGGTGGCTGGCTGGCCTGTCTCGGCTACGAGCCGGGTCACAGCTGGCTCGGGTTCTACGACGTCTTGTGCGCTGGCACCGAGCCGGTCGGGTTGGTGGTTCGAGACGCTGGGGCTGGCCGGGCCGCGGCGACGCCGTCGAGGCGTCGGCGAGCGCCTTCGCCGCGCTGGTCGGCGCAGCTGAGCGGCGTCCCGCTCCCGACGAAGCACCCACGACCGGCGCGTTCGCGCCGCGCCGCCCGGCTGCCCGCACCACCCACCTGGCGGGGTCGAGTCGGTGATCGGCCGGATCCACCGCGGCAGACTTCTACCAGCTGAACCTCTGCACCCGATTGCGAGCCGGCTGCGGAGTCCGGCGATCCGGCCCGCCGGGCTCTTCGCCGCGCTGGCCGAGCGGCTGCGACCCCGCGTACGCGGCTCGTTGATCGACTTCGGGGACGGCCGGGCGGTGGTCAGCCTCAGTCCCCGGAGCTGTTCCTGCGCGTGCACGGTGGCCGGGTGCAGACCTCACCGATCAAGGGCACCGCCCGTCGCGAGGACCCGACAGGAGCGTCGCCTGGCTGCGGGCCTCGGCCAAGGACGCCGCCGAGAACGTGATGATCGTCGATCTGATGCGCAACGACCTGTCCCGGGTCTGCCGTCCCGGCACCGTCGAGGTGGAACGAGCTGCTCGAGCGTCCAACCGCCACCCCGGGGTCTGGCACCTGGTGTCCACGGTCGGCGGGCAGCTGCGCCCCGGCCTCGGCCACGCCGACCTGCTGCGGCCACCTTCCCGCCGGGCTCGGTGACCGGCGCGCCCAAGCTCAGCGCCATGGCCGGCATCGCGGCCACTCGAGACCGAACCGCGGGGCGCCTACACCGGCGCCCTCGGCTTCCTCACCCCGAGCGCCGGCGCCGAGCTCAACGTGCTCGATCCGCACCTTCGAGATCGACGGCGAGCAGGTCGAGCTCGGGGTCGGCGGCGGCATCACCGTCGACAGCGTGCCGATCCGGGAGTGGTACGAGTGCCTGCACAAGGCCGCGCCGCTGGTGCACGCGCTCGGGGCGGAGCTGGCGCCCGAGCTGAGCGTGCCGCCGCCACCGGTGCCGGATGCGCTCCGCGACGGCGGCTTGGTGGAGACGATGCTGGTCGCGGGGCGCCGACGTGCTCCGGCTCGCCGCGCACCTGGCTCGACTGGACCGGTCCTGCCGGGAGCTGTACGGAACCGGTCTGCCGGGCGACCTGCCGGGCCGGGTACGACGTGCCGCGGCGACGCTGTCGGCCGCCCGGACCCGGATCCGGGTGCTCGTCGTACCCGACCACGACCGGCTCGGGGTCCGGGTCGAGGCCGCCCCGGTCGGGCCGCCGCCGGACCGGCTGTGGCTGGTCCGGGCCGACCGCCCGGCCTGGTGCTGGCGGCACAAGTGGGCCGACCGCACGGCTCTCGGTGAACCCGCGCCCCCGGCGGCCGACGGGCTGCTCACCCTGCCCTACTTCCTCACCCCGGCCGGCATGTTGGCCGAGTCCGCGCGGGGGAACCTGTGCGTGCGGACACCGGACGGGGTCTGGGTGTCGCCGCCTGAGAGTGAGCACCTGCTGCCCGGCATCACCCGCCGCGACCTGCTCCGGGCTCTGGGCCGCCGTGGCGAGCAGGTCCGGATCGACGACGTCGCCCTGCCGGAGCCGGGTGACCCCTTCGCCGTGCTGCACTGCAGCAGCGTCAGTGGTGTCCGGCTCGTGACGGCGGTCGACGACCGTCGCTGCGAGCGCGGCGATCGGCTGCGCGCGTTGGAACGGGAGCTGAATCTCCTGCTCGGATTTCCCGACCTGTGACAAGATCACGCCGTGGCGCGCGTCGGTGATCGGGTCTGGGTGGTCAACGGGCCGAACTTGAACCTGCTGGGCAAGCGGGAACCGCTGCTCTACGGGCGATCCGGGCTGGCCGACGTGCAGCAGCTGTGCGACGAGGTCGCCGCGGAGCTGGGGCTGGTCGTCGAGCTCCGGCAGAGCAACCACGAAGGTGAGCTGGTCGACTGGCTGCAGCAGGCCGGTGCCGCCCAGGACGCTGGTGAGCTGCTCGGGGTCGTGCTGAACCCCGGGGCGTACGGGCACACCAGCATCGCGCTGCGGGACGCCATCGTGGGCAGCGGCCTGACCGTGGTGGAGGTGCACGTGTCCAACGTGCACGCCCGCGAGGAGTTCCGTCGACACTCCTACGTCTCCGGGGTGGCCGCCGGAGTGATCGTCGGACTCGGCGTGGCCGGCTATCCCCTCGCCGTGCGGGCGCTGGTCAGTCTGTCGACGCCCGACCCGCGTTGATCCCGCCGGCGACCCCGACGACCGGACCGGTGGGCTCGGTCACGGGTGGTGTGGCGGTCCGCCGGTCGATGATCTCCCGGGCGGCCTCCAGGAAACCGTTGGCGTAGTCGCCGTCCTCGAACTCCCCGAGGTAGTACCGCCGGGTCTCGGCCCGTACCGCAGCCAGTGGATCGGGGCCGAGCAGGTCGTCGTAGACCTGGTCGGCGTTCGTCAGGTCCTCGGCGCAGCACGTATGCGGCCCGGGCGGCGGGAGCTTCGACCAGCAGCTGCTCGGGGGTGCGTCCGACCGACACGATCGAGAACGGCTTGTCCGAACGCAGGTAGTCCGAGACCACGGCCGACACGTCGGCGATCATCGCGTCGCTGGCGTTGAAGCAGTCCTCGATCGATCATCTCCCGCTCGGCCTGGACGCCGAAGCGGTGCGGCCGCCCGGTGGCCTCCCGATCCGCGCGCGCAGCAGCCGCTCGATCTCGGTGATCAACCGCGACGCACTCGGCGTAGCGGCGGTTGAACGGATGGGGCCGGAAGACCACCGTGACCCCCCGGCTCGAGCAGACCGCGGACGATCCGGCGCTCCCTGCGGCAGGGAGTACACCCGCGAGTCGGCGAACGGCCCCTGCCAGGTCGGGGCGTACAGCACGGTCGGCCGCTCGATCGAGGCGATCGGTCCGCGGGCCGGCTCGATGCTCTCGACCTGCGGCCGGCCCGACCACCTGGAACTTCTCGCGACGGGATGGTGACCCCGTGCCGGGCGTACCGGTCGATCCCGGCCTGACCGGCGGCGAAGATCTTGTCGTAGATCGCGTGCACCGGGTTGTAGCAGGCCGGCTTCTCGGAGTCGCCGTGGTTGAGCCAGACGTGGGTGAGCTCGCGCCGTTCGATGAAGTGGGTGTTGCGGACGGCGTTGTTGACGTAGAACGCGGCCGTCAGCGACGGCACCAGCACCTCCTCCACGCTGCGCAGCGTGGGCCGGTAGATGACGGGGACCTCCACCCCGGCCGCCGTCGTGAGCTCGGCGATCTCCCGCATCATGGGCACGGTCCGGGTCACGACGATGAAGCGCCGGCCGATCCGGAGGAAGTACGGCAGCCACATGCCCACCTGGTAGGCCGCACCGGCGTTGGAGGCGAAGTAGACCGCGAACTGCGGTGCATAGGTCTCCAGCGCGGGCCGCAGACTCGCCTCCGCCGCCACCACCCGACGCGACCGGATCAACGCCCGGACCGCGGCATCGGCACCGAGCACGAAGACGATCGCGCCCAGCAGCAGCACGGTGAGGTCCGGGTACGGCAGCTGGAGCAGCACGATCCCGACGGCGATGGCGCCGAAGCCGGCCAGCGTCACCACCATGCGCGGCACGAGCTCGGGCATCTGGGCGTTCACCAGCGGCAGCCCGACCGCCTCCAGCCCGAGGGCACCCCAGGCGCTGCGGATGTGCACCTCCACCGCCAGCACCATCGCCAGCAGGCAGAGACCGATCCAGACCCCGGCGCCCGCATCGATCTGCAGCGCGGCCGCCGTCAGGGCGATCAGGGCCACCGCACGGGTGATCTGCGCCTGGGTCAGGATGCGGGAGCGGGACCGGGGATTGGCCAGCAGCCGGGCCGTGGACTGCACCGCGGGCCAGACTGCCGCCCAGATCAACACGATCAACACGACCGGGGGCGCAGCGAGCACCGCAGCGGCCAACGCGCCGACCGCCAGAGCGGTCGACAGCAGCGTCAACGCCTCCGGGGCGAAGGCACTCCAGTAGTTGCGCAGCCGGCCACCACCGGGCAGGGCGATGGACTCCGGCGTCGCCGGTTCGCCCCCGTCTCCCCGCTCCGGCGCAGCGTGGTCACCGCTGGCGGCGCCCGGTGGCGTGAAGTCCTCCGCGCCGGCGGGCTCTTCCCCGGGCAGGTCGTCGCCCTCGAAGTCCTGCGACGACTTCACCGCGATGTCGCGGACAGCACTCACGAAGGCGTCGGCGTACCCCTCGGTCGGGAAGTCGCCGAGGTAGTCCGCACGGACCGCGAGCCGTTCGGCGTGCAAGCGGGTCGGGCCCCAGCATCTGCCGGATCGCATCGTCCAGGTCGGCCAGGTCGCCGCGGATGACGTACGACGCGCGGGCCAGCGGGTACTCCTCGACGAAGGCTGCCGGCTCGGCCGGCACCGCCACCATCGCGAACGGCTTGCCCGAGAACAGGTAGTCCGACACGACGCTGGAGACGTCGGAGACCATCGCGTCGCTGGCGTTGATGCAGTCGAAGATGCCCCGCTCGGTCTCCGCCGCCGCACCGAACAGGTGGTTGCGCCCGGTGGCTCGGGCGTCGTCGGCGAGCAGCTGGCGGATCCGGTCCACGGTGGCGGCGTCGGAGGGGAAGTCCAGGCTGAACGGGTGCGGGCGGAAGATCACCGTCGCGCCCTGGTCCAGCAGGGCCGGCACGATCCGCTCACCGTCCGGCAGCGAGTACAGCAGGGTCTCCTCGACGTGCCCGCGCCAGGTGGGGGCGTAGAGCACCACGGGTTGGTCGACGTCCGCGATCGGACCGGCCGCCGGGTCGCACGTCCTCGACCTGGGGCCGGCCGACGATCTGGAACTTGTCCAGCGGCATGTACACCCCGTGGGCGGCGTAGCGCCGGGTGGCGGCCGGACCGGCCGCGAAGATCCGGTCGTACATCGCGTGCGTCGGGTTGTAGGACGGCGGCTTGTCGGAGTCGCCGTGACCGATGTAGATGTGGGTCAGGTGCTGGTAGCGGACGAAGGTGCCGTTGCCCGACGACGCGTTCGGGTAGAGCGCCGCCCGCAGCGACGGCACCAGCGAGCGCCTCCAGATCGGCGGTCCGCCGGGCCTCGACGACGGGAACGTCGGTCAGCCCGGCCAGCGCCTCCGCCGGCTCGCCGTTCCGGGTGACGATCAGGAACGGCCGGCCGGTCCGCTTGCAGGTGCGGCAGCCACATCATCACCTGGTAGGACGCGTCGTCGGGTCGGGAGGTGTAGACCACGAACTCCGGCGCGTAGGCGGCGACCGCCGCCGGGATGTCGGTCCGCAGCCGGCGGGTCGCGAGGATCTTCGCCCGACCGTCGAGACCCAGCAGCAGGTACGGCACCATGGCGACCACGGCCACCACGAACCACCACAGCGCGGGCGCCGCGGTCGCGGCGAGGACCAGGCCGATCGCGGTGGCCGTGGCACTCGCGTAGGCGGCCGGCCGGGTGTCGTCCCGGCTGCGCCGCGGGGCGGGCACACCGGGCAGGTTGGACACCATCGGGACCTTGAACCGGGCGGCCCGCACGAGCACCGTCTCCAGCGCCAGCGCGGCGATGAGCAGGATCACCGCCAAGGCGGCCCACAGTGCCTGCCCCGGGCGTCCCGGGGCGAGCCGGACGACCGCCACCGCGCAGCCGGCGACGATCAGCGCCCGCAGGGCCAACTTGCTGCCGAGCGGGACCCAGTTCGCCTCCTTGCGACGCAGCAGCCACTGCACCGCGACACCGAGCAGGGCCACGGCAAGCAGCGCGACGCCGACGGGGCCGAACCGCAGCAGCCAGACGCCCACCACGACCAGCAGGGCCAATCCGGCGTCGAGAACGAGCAGCCGTTCGCCGGTCAGCGCCCGGGGTGTCTCCGCACCGGAGGACGAAGCCATCCACCGTCCGTTCATCTCGAAGACCACGTCGGTTCGTGGCCTGTGCACCATCTAGGTCTCGGCCGACTATAGCCAGCCGGCTCGGCTTTGCCCGGCTATCGCAGGCGTCGTCCGGCCGCGCGTCGCGGGGAGGGTGCTGGCCGGCACCGGCAGCGCGACTCCGTCGCCAGGGCCGCCCGCAGTCCCTCGGCCGGGCGCCGGATTCCGTTACGGTGGCCGACATGCGCAACGTCGCCGTGGTGCTCGCGGGCGGCACCGGCACCCGGGTCGGCCTGAACATCCCGAAGCAGCTGATCAAGATCGCCGGCAAGCCGATCATCGAGCACACGATCGCGGCGATGCAGGTGTCCCCGCTGGTCGACGAGATCATCGTGATGATGGCGCCCGGCCACCTCGACGACGTCCGGGCGATCGTGCGCAAGGGCGGCTACGACAAGGTCAGCCAGATCCTCGAGGGGGCCGGCACCCGCAACGACACCACCGCGGCGGCGCTGGCCGCGCTCGGGTGACGACGAGTGCAACGTCCTGCTGCACGACGCGGTGCGGCCGCTGGTCTCGCAGACGATCATCGCCGCCAACGTCGAGGCGCTGGAGACCTACGAGGCGGTCGACACCGCCATCCCGTCGGCCGACACGGTGATCGCAGGTCCGGGCGAGCCCCGCGACGCCGAGACGATCGCCGACGTGCTCCCGCGCCACCTGCTGCGCCGCGGTCAGACCCCGCAGTCCTTCCGGCTGTCCACCATCCGGGCCGCGTACGCGAAGGCGGCCCAGGACCCCAACTTCACCGCCACCGACGACTGCACGGTCGTGCTGCGCTACCTGCCGGAGGTGCCGATCGCCGTGGTGGCCGGGCACGAGCGCAACATGAAGGTCACCGAGCCGATCGACGTCTACATCGCCGACAAGCTGTTCCAGCTGACCTCGCGCCGACATCCCGGCCGCGCTCTCCGACGACGACTACCGCGCGCGGCTCGCCGGCAAGACGCTGGTCGTCTTCGGCGGCTCGTACGGCATCGGCGGCGACATCGCCGACCTGGCCCGCCGGCACGGCGCCACGGTCAACACCTTCTCCCGGTCCACCACCGGCACCCACGTCGAGCGGCGCGCCGACATCGTCGCCGCGGCCGCAGCAGGTGCTGGCCGAGACCGGCCGGATCGACTTCGTGGTGAACACCGCCGGGGTGCTGCCGCGCGGCGAGCTCGCCGAGACGACCGAGGAGACGATCTACGCGGCCACCGACGTCAACTACCTGGCGCCGATCTTCATCGCCCAGGAGTTCTTCCCGCACCTGGTCGGCGAGCCGGCGGCTCGCTGCTGCTGTTCACCTCGTCCTCCTACACCCGCGGCCGCTCGGGCTACTCGCTCTACTCCTCGGCCAAGGCCGCCGTGGTCAACCTGACCCAGGCGCTGGCCGACGAGTGGGCCGACGTCCGGGGTCCGGGTCAACTGCATCAACCCCGAGCGGACCGGCACGCCGATGCGCACCAAGGCGTTCGGCGAGGAACCGCCCGGCACCCTGCTGTCGTCGGCGGAGGTGGCGCCGGCAGTCGCTGGACGTGCTGCTGTCCGGTCAGACCGGCCACATCATCGACATCCGCCGCGAGGACGGCCCCGCCGCCCTGGCCAACGGATAACCCGTCGGCCCGAGGGGCTAGAGGACGACGTCGCCGAGCACCATGTTGTGGTCCGAGGGCCGCGTGCTGTCGGTCACGACCAGCTTGTTCTCGTAGCGGTTGATCCCCTTGACGCCCTTGGCCATCACCAGATCGAGTCGGCTGCCGTACGTCCCGCTCGCCTTCACCGTCTTCTCGAAGTGGTTCATGGTCGAGTAGCGCAGGTTGTAGGCGGTGCCGGCGGCGGCGGAGTCGAGGAAGCCGCGGGCGACGAGGGCGTCGTGCGGGGCGTACCCGATCCGGTTCGCCTGCCAGGAGTTCACGTCGCCGCCGAAGAAGACCGGGACCGCGTCGTGGTTGATCCGGGTGACTCCGTCCACCGCCGCTGCGGCCTGCTGGCCGCGCAAGGCGTTCAGCTTCCCTTCGGTGGTGGTGTTCGAGCTGTGCCGGGAGTCCAGGTGCGCCGAGACGACGAAGAACCGCTTGCCGCTGGTGATCTCGGCGAACTCCGCGTACGCCGCCCGCCGCCGGTCGTTCTCGTTCGTGCCCATGATCGGCAGGTTGAACGAGCAGGACGGATTCCAGGCACTGCCGGAGGTCGTCTCCGGGCAGTCGGTGAGCAGCCGCAGCTTCGTGGAGTCGTACAGGATCCGCGCACCTTGGGTACCGTGCACCGTGCCGGGCTTGATGTAGCTGGTGGTACGGACCAGCCGGTAGCTGGAGACGCCCTGGCGCGCGAGCTCGGTCAGCAGGCTGACGTTCTGGCGCGGTGCACTTCCCAGCGAGATGGTCTGGCCGTCGGCGCGGCCCGGGCCGAGCTCCTGCATCATCACGACCGCCGGCCGGCGGACCTTGATCTCGGCCGCGACGTCTGGCACCCGCTGGAGCCAGTTGCGGGTGTCGGTCGTCTTCCGGGCGGTGCGGACGTTGAAGGTCGCGGCCCGGACCAGCACCCCGCCGGCCGGCGCCAGACCCCGCAGCAGCACCGCGCGTTCCTTGGCGAAGGCGCGACTGGTCGTCTTGGAACCGTCCTTGTTGACCGCGAACAACCGGATGTACAGGTGGCGGCCGGAGCCCAGCGGTGCGCCGGCGTACTTCGCCCGGGCCGCGGTCATCACGAACGACCGGGCCTTGCCCGAGATGGTGAACGTGCGGGGGTACCGGCCGTGTCGGGGCAGCGACTTCTTGGTCGGGCTGAACGCGGTGAGTCCGGTCTCCAGCACGAAGTAGTCGGTGTACTTGCCCTTGGTCTTCCAGGTGATGACCGCCTCACCGGGGCTGGACCCAGCCTTGACGCTCAGCGAGGTGATCTTGCTGGGCTTCTTCGGTGCCTTCGCCGCTGCGGGGCCGGCCAGCACCCCGCCGCTCAGGGCGAGTGCGACGAGCAGGACCAGGACGAGACGACCGAGGCGGGGTGGTAACGGGGATCTGCGGGAAATGGTGGGGCTCCTCGGGGTGGTGCCGACGGGTGGGGCGGACGGTTGCTACTGGCCAGTTCCCCCCGCCGCGGCTGGTCCGTCCGCGTTGTGCCCGTCCGGCCCCGCAGCCGGACGAGCGTCCCCCTCTGTATCTCTGGGCCGTGCGTTCGCGTCGCTACAAGACGATGTCGGCCGCGACCAGGTTGTGGTCCGACGGCCGCGCGTTGTCGCGTTCCTTCGTCATGTTCCAGTACAGGTTCGAGCCCTGGGCTCCCTGCACCATCACCACGTCGATCCGGGTGCCGACGCCGGTGGCGCTGCGCTGGAGCACCGGGTGGTAGTGGTTGATGGTCGGGAAGTCCACGTTGATCTGACGCACCGCGGCGACCGTGTCGTAGTAGCCGTTGGCGATCAGCCGGTCGTGCGGCGCGTGGCCGACGAAGCTGTTCTGGTAGGAGTTGATGTCGGCGCCGAAGATGACCGGCCGGTTCTTGGTGTTGAGCGCGTCCATCCGGTCGATGATCGTCTTCGCCTGCGCGTCCCGCAGCGCGTTGTACTTCGCCTCGGTCGCCGCCGAGCCGCTGTGGCGCTGGTCGAGGTGCGCCGACACCATGTAGAACCGCTTGCCCGTGAACTTGTCCTCGAAGGCCGCGTAGGCCGCCTTCCGCTTCGCCTTGCCGGAGTCGCCCTTCATGATGGGCAGGTCGATCGAGCAGGCCGGGTTCCAGTACTTCTTGCCGGTCTTCTCCGGGCACTTGCTCAACAACTCGTACTTCCGGGTGTTGTAGAGGATGCGGGTGCCCTGGGTGCCGTGGATGGTGCCCGGCTTCTTGTACTGGGTCTCACGGACCAGCTTGAAGTGACCCATGCCGATCTTCTTCAGCTCGGTGAGCAGGCTGGTCGTCTGCCGGCCGACCTTCTTGGTCGAGCCGTCCTTGCCGTCCTGGCGTCCCGGCGACATCTCCTGGATCGCGACCACATCGGCCTTGCTGGCCTTGATCTCGGCGGCCACCAGCGCCTTGCGCTTCATCCAGTGCCGCTTGTCCCAGGTCGCCTTGGCGGTCCGTACGTTGAAGGTCGCGGCCCGGACGACGGTGCCCACCTTCTTGGCGGCCAGACCGGGCGGCAGGGCGGCGCGGATGGCCGGGTACGCCCGCGACTTGGAGCTGGAGCCCTCCTGGTTCACGGCGTAGAGCCGGTAGTAGACCTGCCGGCCGGTACCGACCGCCGCGCCCGCCCGGGCCAGGTCCAGCTCGTTGAGTCGGTACGAACGCGCCGAGGCGGAGACCCGGATGGTCGTCGGGAAGCGCCCGGAGCTGGCTGCCGAGAACGAGGTGAGTCCGGTCTTGAGCAGGTAGTAGTCGGTGTTGCTTCCGCGACTCTGCCAGCGCACCAGCACGCCGTCGCCGTTGGGTTCGCTGCTCAGCGCGGTGATGGCGTCCGGATCGGCCACCGCCGACGCGGACGGCGGAGCGATCAGCAGCGTGGCCGCACCGAACACGGCCGCGGACAACGCGGCCACGATGCGACGGCTGATCATGACGCGCGCTCCGATGGGGTCATCAAGGCTCCTCGGGGAAGGTGGAATGCGTGGCCAAGACCAGTCACCCCGCCCCGGTGACGAACTTGTGACCGCGACACTAGTCGAATCTCCCCGATTCTTTCAATGAATGCGTTTATTCTGGCGAATTTTTCAGGTCACCGCCGATCCGGAACGGTGTGTCGACCCCCTCGTACATCAGATGCGCGACCATTCCGTCGGCAGCGTGCTCGAGGTTGTGACAATGGTCCATCCAGATGCCGGGGTTGTCTGCCAGGAAGGCGATCTCGTACGACTCCTTGTCCAAGACGTTCAAGGAGTCCACCCGCCACGGGCTCCCGGTCGCGGCGACCCCGTTCCGTGACAACACCACCGCGGTGTGCCCGTGCAGGTGCATGGGGTGCACCTCCCCGCTGTTGTTGGTGATGCGCATGGCCGCGACCTCACCCTTGCGGACGACGAACATCGGGACATCGGGATAGAGGTGTCCGTTGATCGACCACCACAGACCGGGGCGGCCGCGGACGAACCCGGGCACCCGTCCGATCGTGTAGTCGAAGTGCCGGACCGCACGGGCCGGGTCGAATCCGAGCGCCGAAGTCGGCTGTGCGGTGCCGTAACGGAGCAGGTCGAGATCCGCGCTGGGCTGCGCCGGCGCGGGCGCCGCAGGCCGACCCGACGACCCCAGCAGCACAGCGGTCGAGCGGGACAGCTGGACCCGCGCGCTCGATCCGTCGGCCGGCATCGTCAGCTCCAGATCGGCCCGGCCACCGGCGGTGAGCGTCATCGCTTCACCACTGACCGGGGTCGGCTCGTGGACGTCGTTACCGTCGATTGCCAGCAACCGGTAGGGGCCGCCGGTCCAGATCTCCATCGGGGCGTTGTCGGTGTTCAGCACCCGGACCCGGACCCGTTGGCCGGGAGCCGCCCGGACCGCGAGGTCGGTCGGCTTCCCGTTCACCGTCCGGATGCCGTTGTAGGTGTGTGCCACCGCCACGACGTCCACGGCGGCCCGGTCCCGACCCGCGTCGGCGGGCAGCACCACGATCGCACCGAGCAGGCCGCCGATCACCTGCTCGTGGCTGAACCTGGTGGGAGTGGTACCAGAACGTGCCCACCTGATCGGCGACGAAGCGGTAGGTGAAGCTGCCGCCGGTCGCGATGGCGTCCTGGGTGACGCCGGCGACCCCATCCATCGCGTTCGGCACGTTCATCCCGTGCCAGTGGACAGCGACACCGGCCGCGACCGACTCGTTGCGGACCCGGACCTGGACCAGCTGACCTCGGCGAACCGTCAGCGTGGGGCCCGGCGAGCTCCCGTTCACCGTGTAGCCGACGACCTGCCGGCCACCGATGTCCAAGGTGGCGGCACGGGTCACCAGGTCGAAGGAGACGTCGGCTCGCCGCGCCGGGTCGACCACCAGGTCGGTGATCGGGGTGACCGGTGCGCCGGGCGTTCCGCCGTGACCCCCGTGGCCGGGCACGCCTCCCGCCGGGACCGGACCACCGCCGTAGTCGAGGTAGCCCATGTCCATCACCGAGTACGCGGCCGGCACCCCGCTCGCCTGCCACAGGTACGCGAGCGGCGCCACGATGGCCAGCGTGGCGAGGATCGGGATGCCGATCCGCAGCCAGCGCAGCCGGCTGGTCGCAGGGCGCCCGGTCGACTCGGCGACCGGGCGATCGGGCGGTGGATCCGTGCTGGGTTGGGCGACCGGGTCGTTACTGGACAACCGGAGCGGCGTCGTCCGCCGCCGCACGCGCCGGCGTCGCGGTGGCCCGCCGGACCCGCATCCCGGCGGTCACGGCGACCCCGAACAGGACCAGGGCGACCAGGCCGTGCAGCAAGCCGAGCGCCGGAGTGCCGTGCCCGAACATGCCCAACAGCACCTGCACCACGATGGAGCCGAAGACGATCAGCGCCCACTTGACCCCGCCCGGGATCTTGGCGAAGAACGAGAAGATCAGCAGCAGCAGCCCGAGCACCGGGATCACCATCATCCCGCCGATCCCGTGCAGCATGAAGCCGACGTCACCGGTGAAGCTCGCGGTCTGTTGCGCGGCCAGATCGATCACACCACCTTGTTCGACCCAGGCGAACAGACCGAAGATGGCGAACACGATCACCGCCGACTGGAACGCCACCATCCCGGCGATGATGTACGCCAGGACCCGATACGCAGACTTCATGCCCCGAAAACCTTTCCACGAGTTGCTTTCCCCGGCTCCATGATGGAGTACCGGGACCGTTCCTGCAGGAAATTTGCCCGTGTCGCCCAACGACCGGCACCTGCCACAGACTGCTGCAGGATCTCGCCGCGGTCGAGAAAATACCGAGTGACTGCGGGATCTCTCCGGGTCTAGGTTGGCGGCACCGTGGCCGACCTCGGGGTAGCACCCCGAACCAGAGACCGGAGGACGTCATGCCGCCCTGGGCGAACCTGGTCGCCTTCGCGATCGCGTCGGCGATCCTCATCGCCATCCCCGGTCCGAGCATGCTGTTCGTCGTCGGTCGCTCACTCAGCCTCGGACGTCGGGGCGGGCTGCTGAGCGTGCTGGGGAACACCCTCGGACTGGTGCCCCATCTGGTGGCCGTCGCCGCCGGCGTCGGCGCCCTGGTGGCGGCGTCGGCCGGGCTGCTCGCCCTGATCAAGATCATCGGCGCGGGCTACCTGATCTACCTCGGCGCCCAGGCGATCCGGCACCGGGCCCATCCCGATCCGGTGTCGGCCGAGGAGCCCGTACGGAACCGGCACCTCGTCGCGCAGGGCTTCGCGGTCGGCGTCAGCAACCCGAAGGCGATCATCTTCTTCGCCGCGGTGCTGCCCCAGTTCGTCGCGTACGACCGGGGCCCGGTCTGGCCGCAGCTGTTGGTGCTCGGTGCACTGTTCGCGGTCATCGCCGTGGTCGGTGATTCCATCTGGGTGCTCACCGCCAGCGCGGTCCGCTCGCTCGTGGCCCGATCACCTCGACTGCTGGCCCGGATCCGCGGAGTGGGCGGCGGCATGATGATCGGTCTCGGCGGTGGCCTCGCGGTCAGCGCCCTGCCGCACGACTGACGCCGACCAGCGCCGGTCAGCGCCGGTCACAGTCAGAGTCCGGCGGCACCGAACAACAGGCCGAGCACGTAGGTGACACCGGCCGCGCCGTACCCGATCGCGAGCTGACGCAGAGCCCGTTTGAGCGGCGACGCCCCCGACAGCACGCCGACGACTGCCCCGGTGCACAGCAGCGCCAGCCCGACCAGCACCGCGGCGATGAGGATCGCCGGGAGTCCGCTCGCGCCGAACAGGTACGGCAGCACCGGGATCAACGCACCCGAGGCGAAGAAGCAGAAGCTCGACAGCGCCGCGCCCCAGGCGGACCCGACGGATTCGTGGGGGTCGACTTCCGCCGCCTCCGGCCGGTCGGCATCGAGCCGGTGGGAGCTCAACACCTCACGGGCGTGAGCTTCCGCCTCGGTGGGTGCCATCCCGCGGGCTCGGTAGACCAGGGCGAGCTCGTTCTCGTCGACGTCGAGATGCGTCAGCGCTGACTGGGAGGCCGGGTCGGGTCGGGTCGAGTCGAGCAGCTCCCGCTGGGAGCGGACGGAGACGTATTCCCCGGCGCCCATCGACAGTGCGCCCGCCAGCAGACCGGCCACGCCGGCGAACAAGACGGTCCGGACGTCCACCCCCGTGGCGCCGATGCCGAGGACCAGGGCGAGGTTGCTGACCAGTCCGTCGTTGGCGCCGAAGACCGCAGCCCGGAAGGTGCCCGAGAGCCGTTCCCGGCCGCGGGCCGCGAGGCCTCGGAGCACCTCGCCGTGGATCCGTTCGTCGGCCGCCATCGTCTCGGTGGCGTCGGCGTCGTCCTCGTACGGTGACCGGCTCTCCGCCCGCTGCATGAGCGCCAGCACGAAGATGCTGCCGAAGCGCCGGGATCCGAAGATCAGCAGCCGGGTGCGCAGGGTGGCCCGGCGGGGCCTGCCGACCTGATCACCCAACAGCTCCAGCCAGTGCTGTTCGTGCCGCCCCTCCGCCTCGGCCAGCGCCAGCAGGATCTCGCGCTCCTGCCCGGTCCGCCGCTGACCGAGTTCCCGGTAGACCGCGGCCTCGGCGCGTTCGTCGGCCAGGTAGGTGCGCCAGCGTCGGATGGTGGCGGCGTCACGGGATCCGGTGACCGTCATGTCCGGAATCCTCGCAGAATGGTCGCGTGCCCCAGCTCAGGCCAGATCCCGGTCGCCTCGGCTTCCTGCACTGGGTCGCGGACTCCCCCAGCGGCGGGAACCGCTACGACGCGGAGCTGCTCGCCGGACTGCGGCGAGGCGGCGTGTCGGTGACCTCCAGCCCGTTGCGCGGTCCGCTCGATCCCGAACACCGTCCCGGACTCGCCGACGAGCTGGCCGCTGCCCTCGAGGCGGAACGACACTGGCTGCTGGACGGGATCGTGGCCGTCCAGATCCCGGAGCTGATCGGCTCCGTGGTCGCCTCGGGTCGCACCATGACGGTCCTCGTCCACCACTTCGGTGCGGATGCGCCGGAGCTGAGCGCGGGCCGTCGCACCGCGCTGACGGCCCGCGAGGGTGCAGTGCTCCGGGCCGCCTCGGGCGTGCTCTGCACCAGCCACTGGGCCGCCGCCGAGGTGCGGCGCCGATACGGGGTCGGCAGCGTCGGAGTCGCGCCGCCCGGCGTCGAGCCGGCCGCCCTGGCGCCGGGTTCGCGCCGGACCGGGACCGCCGAGCCCCGGATCCTCTGTGTCGGAACGCTGTCCCCGAGCAAGGACCAGCTGCGGCTGGTCTCGGCGTTGGCGGAGCTGGACACGCTGCCGTGGACGGCACGGCTGGTCGGTGCGGGCGCCGATGACTACCCGAGCCTCGTCGAGGCGGCGATCGGGGCGGCGGGGCTGACCGGCCGGGTCCAGCTCAGCGGTGCCCTCCAGCCGGGGGAGCTCGAAGCGGAGTGGGCGGCGGCCGACCTGCTGGTCCATCCCTCCCGCGCAGAGGCGTACGGGATGGTGGTGACCGAGGCGCTGGCCCACGGGATCCCGGCCGTGGTGACCGCCGGTACCGGTGCGGTGGAGGCGCTGGCCGCCGGCGAGACGGGGTCTCCGCCCGGGACGATCGTGGCGGCGGAGGATCCGGGCGAGCTCGTCACGGTGTTGCGGTCGTGGTTGTCCGACGACGACCTGGCCGACCGGTGGCGGGCGGCGGCGGTCGCACGGCGCACCCGGTTGCCGACCTGGTCGCAGACCGCGCTCGCCGCCGCGGACTATCTGGCGGCGGTGATCGGCCGGACTGACATGATCACCGGATGACCCGACCCAAGGCCTGGGACGCCCAGGGCTACGACGCGGACTTCGGCTTCGTCTCCGGCAGCGCCGGCGGGGTCCTCGAGTGGCTCGCCCCGCAGCCCGGGATGCGGATCCTCGACCTCGGCTGCGGCACCGGCGAGCTGCTGGCCGAGCTGCTCGAGGCCGGTACCGACGCCGTCGGACTCGACGCCGACCCGGCGATGGTCGAGCGGGCCCAGCGGCGGGTCGGCGCCGATCGGGTCCGCAGACTCGATGCCCAGTCGTTCGGTCTCGTCGACGCGTTCGGCCTGCCCTTCGACGCGGTCTTCTCCAACGCCGCGCTGCACTGGATGCACCGCCCAGCCGACGTGATCGCCTCCGTGCGCGAGGTGCTGCGTCCCGGCGGACGTTTCGTCGCCGAGATGGGTGCCGGTCGGAACATGGCGACGATCGTGGCGGCGTTGCGGCAGGCGCGGGCTGCCAACGGCTGGACCGGCGACGTGGCGACGCCGTGGTACTTCCCCACCCCGGCGGAGTACGCCTCGCTGCTGGAAGGCGGCGGTCTGGAGCTGCGCCGGCTCGCGTACTTCCCCCGGCGGACGCTGCTGTCGGAGAGCGCCAACCCGATCGGGCAGTGGGTGGAGATGTTCGCCACCGAGATGGTGGACGACCTGCCGGCCGACGCGCGGGCCGCGGTCCTCGCCGAGCTGCCCGCACTGACCCGCGACGAGCTGTTCCGCGACGGCCGCTGGTACGCCGACTACTGGCGGCTGCGGTTCGAGGCGATCTGCTGACCGGACCCCGCGTGATCAGACCCCGCCTGATCAGACCCCGCCTGATCAGACCCCGCGTGATCAGACCCCACGTGATCGGACCCCGCGTGATCAGACCTCGCGGTCCGCATCGGTCGGGCTGACAGGATTTGAACCTGCGACCCCGTGACCCCCAGTCACGTGCGCTACCAAACTGCGCCACAGCCCGTGTCGCCCACGTCCGCCACCTCGGTACCGGCCTGAGCTCCGACCGAGGACTCTACTACGGACCGGCGGGCGCCCCGGTCTCGATCACTTCGAGCCGCGCTTCTCCCGCGCCCGGACCTGCAGGTGGATCGGTGTGCCCACGAAACCGAACTCCTCGCGGAGTCGGCGCTCCACGAAGCGCAGGTAGCTCGGGTCGAGGGCGCCGGAGGTGAACAGCACGAAGGTGGGCGGTCCGACCTGCGCCTGGGTGCCGAACAGGATGCGGGACTGCTTGCCGCCGCGGACCGGGTGCGGATGGGCGGCCACGATGCGGCCCAGGAAGGCGTTCAGCTTCCCCGTGGAGATCCGCGTCTGCCAGCCCTCGAGAGCCTCCTGGATGGACGGGCCGAGCCGGTCGACGTGCCGACCGGTGGCCGCGGACACGTTGACCCGGGCCGCCCAACCGAACTGCACCAGGTCGCGCTCGATCTCCCGCCCGAGATAGCGGCGCCGCTCGTCGTCGGTCAGGTCCCATTTGTTGAAGGCGATCAACAGGGCCCGGCCGGCCTCTTCCACCGAGGTGAGGATGCGCAGGTCCTGCTCGGTGACCGGTTCCGAGGCGTCGATGACGACGATGCACACCTCGGCCCGCTCGATCGCCCCGTGGGTCCGGAGACTGGCGTAGTACTCGTGCCCGATCGCCTCCTTGACCCGCCGCCGGATGCCGGCGGTGTCGATGAAGCGGTAGATCGCGCCGTCGACCTCGACCAGCTCGTCGACCGGGTCCACGGTGGTGCCGGCGGCGTCGTGCACCACGACCCGCTGCTGTCCCGCCAACTTGTTCAACAAACTCGACTTGCCGACGTTCGGCTTGCCGACGATCGCCACCCGGCGCGGTCCGCCCTCGGGCCCGTCGCGGTCCGGCGGCGTCTCGGGCAACGCGTCCAAGATGGCGTCCAGCAGGTCGCCGCTGCCACGGCCGTGCAGCGCCGACACCGGGTACGGTTCGCCCAACCCGAGGTTCCACATCGCCGCGGCCTCGGCCTCGGTGCGCTGGTCGTCGACCTTGTTGGCCGCGAGCACGACCGGTTTCTGACTGCGTCGCAGGACCCGGACCACGGCCTCGTCGGCGTCCAGGGTGCCCACTGTCGCGTCGACGACGAAGACCACCGCGTCGGCGGCTGCGATGGCCATCTCAGCCTGCTCGGCGATCTGGGCGGCCATTCCGGTGGCGTCGGAGATCCAGCCCCCGGTGTCGACCACGACGAAGCGGCGACCGTTCCAGATGGCGTCGTAGGACACCCGGTCCCTGGTCACCCCGGGCGTGTCCTGGACGACGGCCTCCCGCCGACCGATGATCCGATTCACCAGGGTGGACTTGCCGACGTTGGGTCGACCGACGACCGCCACGACGGGCGGGATCTCGACGACGGACTGTTCGTTCTCGAGGGTTTCGGTCATCGCACGTCCACCGGTTCCACCAGCCGACAGATCTCCTCGATGACTTCGTCGAGGCTGAGATGGGTCGAGTCGACCAGCACGACGCCCGGAGCCGGCTCGTGGAACGAGGCCACCGTCGCGTCGTCGGCGTCGCGGCGGATCACCTGGTCGGTCACGGCATCGGCACTGTGATCGGCGCCGAGCTCGGCGTGCCGCCGCTCGACCCGAGCCTGTGGATCGGCGACCAGCAGCACCCGGACGTCGGCGTCGGGCGCCACCACCGTGGTGATGTCGCGGCCCTCGGCGACCACGCCGGGTCCCGGCCGCTCCAGGATGGCTCGCTGTCGGGCGATCAGGTCGGCTCGTACGTCGAGGTTGGTCGCGATGCTGCTGACCACGGCCGACACGCCCGGCTCCCGGATGGCGGTGGTCACGTCGTGACCGTTGATGGCGATCCGCGGACAGCCCGGATCGGTCTCGATGTCGAAGGCGGCGGCCCGGGTCAGTGCCGCCACCGCGGGCCGGTCCTCGGTGGGAACGCCTTCGCTGAGCACGAGCCAGGTCACGGCGCGGTACATGGCTCCGGTGTCCAAGAAGGCGAGGCCGAGCCGTTCGGCCACCCCGCGCGCGGTGCTGGACTTGCCCGATCCACTGGGCCCGTCGATGGCCACGATCAGCCGACGGCCGAGCACGGAATCCACGTCGGTGTGCGCTGGGGACCGCGACTCGGGGGGGTGAGACACGAGAGTCAGGGTACCCAGGGCGTCGCGGTCAGGGCTGGACATCCCAGCCCCGCGCGATCATCCGGTCCACCAGGCCGGAGACCTGGTCGGGGGCGACGGCCACCGACAGGTAGCCCACCACCCGATTCGGATCGTGCTCGATGGAGATGTCCTCGATGTTGACGCCGGCCTCGCCGATGTCGGCGAACAGCCGGGCGAGGGCCCCGGGTGTGTCGGGGATCTCCACGGTGACCTGCCCGTAGTCCGTCGGCGGGGTGCCGTGCTTCCCGGGGATCCGCCGCGACCCGAGCACTCCGCGTTCCAGCTGGGCGCGGAGCCCGGCCGGCTCCGCCGCGGGTTCGTCCAGGGCGGCGATGACCTCGTCGAGCCGGGAACGCACCGAGCGCAGCTCGGTGAGCACCGCCGTCGAGTTGGCGGTCACGATCTGCTCCCACAGCGCGGGATCACTGGCGGCGACCCGGGTCACGTCCCGCAGCCCCTGACCGGCCAGGGTGAGATCGCCGTCCGGGACCGCGGTCAGGTGCCCGGCCATGAGCACCGACAGCAGGTGGGGCAGATGGGACACGCGGGCCACCGCGGCGTCGTGGTCGACCACGTCCATCGTGACGACCCGGGCCCCGCACGTGACCGCCAGTCGCGAGACCGCTGCCACCGCCCACTCGGCCGATCGCCGATGGGGCGTGATGACCCACGTACGGTCCCGGAACAGATCGGCCCGGGCCGCCACCGGGCCGGAGTGCTGGGAGCCGGCCATCGGATGAGAGCCGACGTAGCGGGATCGACTCGATCGGTGATCCGGGTGTCGCCAGATCTCGTCCAGGACGCCGGCTTTCACCGAACCGACGTCTGTCACCGCCGCGGCGGGGTGGTCCAGCAGCGCCCGTCCGATCACCTCCGGCAGCGCCCGGGGCGGTACCGCCACCACGACCAGGCCGACCTCGGCCGGGTCCGCCGGTGCCGTGGTGCCGGCGCCGCGACTCTCGGCGACCCGGGCATGGCTGGACTGCCGATCGCTGAGGTGCACCCGCCAACCCGCAGCCGTCAGGGCGCAGCCGATCGACGCGCCGATCAACCCGGTGCCGACGATCAGGACCGGCGGTGGCGCGCTCACTCCCCCGTTCCGGGGTCGGAACCGCCGGCTCCGGCACCCGGTGCGTCGAGCTCACCGAGCTCGACCTCCGGCACCCCTTCGGGCGCCACGGCCGGCGGCGCCACCACCCCGGGATCGGGCGGCGTCTCCGCGTTGGCGAGCAGAGCGCCCAACCGCTCCCCCGCGATCCGGCGGAACTTGCGCGGCAGGGCCCGAGACCGGTCCAGGATGGCCACCTCGAGGGCGTCGACACCGAGCTCGCGCGGGCCACCGTTGCTGCCGCCGTCAGCGCCCAAGGCCCCGACCGCGAGCTGAACGGCAGCGGCCAGGTCCAGATCCCGCCGGAAGCCGGCACCGACGGTGTTGCTGATCACCTCCGCCGATCCGCCCATCACGGCGAAGTCGTCCTCGTCGGCCACCGATCCGTCGTAGGTCAGGCGATAGATCTGATCCTGTCCGGCGGTCGCGCCGAGCTCGGCGACGATGATCTCCACCTCGTACGGCTTCTCGCCGCCGCTGGAGAAGATGGTGCCGAGCAGCTGCGCGTACGCGTTCGCGAGACCGCGACCGGTCACGTCGGTGCGGTCGTAGCTGTAGCCGCGCAGGTCGGCGTACCGGATGCCGGCGGTGCGCAGGTTCTCGAACTCGTTGTAGCGGCCGACCGCGGCGAACCCGATCCGGTCGTAGATCTCACTGACCTTGTGCAGGGCCTGCGACCGGTTCTCGGCGACGAACACGATGCCGTCGGCGTAGTGCAGCACGATCACCGACCGGCCGCGGGCGATCCCCTTCCGGGCGAAGTCCGCCCGGTCCTTCATCTGCTGCTCGGGGGCGACGTAGAACGGCATGCTCACGATTCGGTCCTCACGTCAGGGCTGCTCCCGGTCCGTCGGGCCGTTCCATCCGGCTCTCCATCATCCGATTGACCAGGGTGGCGATCTGGTCGTCGGCCACCCGTTGCACGCCGTCGCCGGTGGCGACCATCACGACGGGGTAGATCCGCCGGGTCAGATCCGGACCACCGGTCGCGGAGTCGTCGTCGGAGGCGTCGTAGAGGGCCTGGATGACCGCCATGGTGGCTTCGCCGGGCTCGAGATCGGGGCGGTACAGCTTCTTCAACGAGCCGCGGGCGAACACCGAGCCGGATCCGACCGAGAAGAAGGAATGTTCCTCGTACCGCCCGCCGGTCGCGTCGTAGGAGAAGATCCGGCCCTCCTCGGTGGCCACGTCCCAGCCGGCGAACAGTGGGACCACCACCAGACCCTGCAGGGCGAGGGCGAGGTTCTGCCGGATCATGGTGGCGAGCCGGTTGGCCTTGCCGACCAGGGACAGCGGTGCACCCTCGATCTTCTCGTAGTGCTCGAGCTCGACCTGGAACAGCCCGACCATCTCGACGGCGAGCCCGGCGGCACCGGCGATGCCGATGATCGAGAACTCGTCGGCCGGGAAGACCTTCTCGATGTCGCGCTGGGCGATCATGTTGCCCATCGTGGCCCGGCGGTCACCGGCCACGACGACGCCGCCCGGGAAGGTGGCGGCCACGATCGTCGTGCCGTGGGGGGCGAGGTCACCGAGCCCGGGCGCCGCCGCCCGGTTGGACGGCAGCACGGTGGGATTCACCATCGCCGCGAAGTCGCTGAACGACGACGTGCCTGCGGTGAGGAACGCGGCGGGGAGACCCCCGCGTCCGTCCGGTCCGGTCGAGGTCACTGGCCGCCCTTCTGCACGAAGGAGCGCACGAACTCCTCCGCGTTGGTCTCCAACACGTCATCGATCTCGGTCAACAGCGAGTCGACCTCGGAGTCGAGCTCGGCCCGGTGTTCGGCGCTCTGCGCGGCGTCGGTGGGCGCCAGGTCCTCGACCTGCTCCTGCTCGGTGCGCCGGGTGCGGCTCCGGGCTTGCTCTGATTCGGCCATGACGGGTACTCCTCCAGCTCGCCTCCGCGTGGGTCGCCAGCCTAGTGCGCGGCGCTGACGAGGCTGCGGAGATTCCAGCCCGGCGTGCGGAGTTGACGCGATCGCTGCGGCCGGAGGACGATCGAGGTCGACACGCTTTTCGTCGGCCGAGGAGGACGACGGTCGGCGTCTGGAGCGGATTCCGTAGTGAACGGACGACGATCAGCGACCGAGGGCGGCGAACAGCTCGGTCACATCGGCGCACCGGTCGATCATCGCTCCGACCTGCTCGCGCGTCCCGCGCAACGGGTCGAGCAGCGGCACCCGCTGCAACGCCGGACGGCCCGGCACGTCGAAGATGACGGAATCCCAGGATGCGGCGACGACCGCGGACCCGAACTTCTCGGTGACCCGGCCCCGGAAGTAGGCCCGGGTGTCCTCCGGCGGCGCGGTCCGGGCCCGCTCGATCTCCTCGGGAGTGACCAGTCGGCGCATCTTCCCCTTGGCGACCAGTGCGGCGTAGAGGCTTCGCCGCGGATCCACGTCGCAGTACTGCAGGTCGATCAGCGCCAGCTTCGCGGAGTCCCAGCCGAGGCCGTCGCGACTGCGATAGGACTCCATCAGCGCCAGTTTGGCCACCCAGTCGAGCTGGTCGGCCAGCTCCATCGGGTCGCGGCGCAGGGCGTCCAGGCAGTCCTGCCAGCGCCCGAACACGTCCTTGGCCTCGATCCGCGCCGCCTCGGACAGGTCGCCGGCCAGCTGCTCGTAGCAGACCCGGCTGGCGTCGAGGTAGATCTCCTGCAGCTCGACGGCCGTGGCGGTCCGGCCGTCGGCGAGATTCAGCACGAGCCGGCAGGTCGGATCGTGGCTGACGGCGCGGATCGCGGCGACCGGGGCGTCCAGCCGGACGTCGACGGGAAGCAACCCGGCCTCGATCACCCGCAGCACCCAGGCGGCGCTGCCGACTTTGAGGTAGGTGGCGACCTCGGACAGGTTGGCGTCGCCGGTGATCACGTGCAGTCGCCGGTGCCGGGACGGATCGGCGTGCGGTTCGTCGCGGGTGTTGATGATCGGTCGGTTGAGCGTGGTCTCCAGACCGACCTCGGCCTCGAAGTAGTCGGCCCGCTGGCTGAGCTGGAACCCGGGTTGCTGGCTGGACTGGCCGATGCCGACCCGCCCTGCACCGGTGATCACCTGACGAGACACCAGGAACGCGGTGAACTGGGTGACGATCCGGTCGAACGGGGTGCTGCGATCCAGCAGGTAGTTCTCGTGGGTGCCGTACGAGGCCCCCTTGCCGTCGGTGTTGTTCTTGTAGAGCCGGATCGACCGACCCAGACTCTGACTCGCTCGCTGCGCGGCGATCGCCATCACCGCGTCACCGGCCTGGTCGTAGCGCACCGCATCCAACGCCGACGTGACCTCGGGACCGGAGTACTCGGGGTGGGCGTGGTCGACGTAGAGCCGGGCCCCGTTGGTCAAGATCACGTTGGCCATGCCGAGATCGTTGTCGGTCAGCTGGTCCGGGTGGGCCTGCGACCGGGAGATCTCGTAACCCCGGATGTCCCGCAGCGGGGTCTCGGTCTCGTAGTCCCAGCCGGCGGGCTGACCGGGGGTCGTCCAGCCGTACGCCTTGACCACGTGGTTGGACAGCTGCATGGGGTGCAGATCGTCCCCCGCGGGACCGCCGATGGCGCTGATGCCGTACTCGGTCTCGATCCCCAGCACCCGGGCGGGCGCGTTCGACTCGGCTGCGTCGTGTCGCGCGTCGTCGAGGGGACGGGTCGGACCGCCGGGATCGGGCATGCGTCCAGCGTAGTGTTGAGGACGTGCTCCTCCCGCTCGCCGCCGCGCTGGACCTGGCGTCGATCGCGGTGTTCGCTGCCGTCGGCCGTGCCAGTCACACCGAGTCCGGCGGTGTCGTCGGGGTACTGGAGACCGCCTGGCCGTTCGCCGCCGGTTGGGCCGTCGGGGCTGTGGTCGGCCGGTTCTGGCGGCGACCCGAGTCACTCCCGACCGGTGCCGTCGTCTGGATCACCACCGTCGCCGGCGGCATGCTGCTGCGCGCAGCGACCGGCGCCGGAGTGCAGACCTCGTTCGTCGTCGTGGCCGCCACCGTCTTGGCCATCCTGCTGCTCGGCTGGCGCGCCGTCACCGCCCTCGTCACCCGCCGCCGCGCCCGAGCGTCCGTCTGAGGCTCGCCAACAGCTCTGCGAGCCGATGTGACGTTCTGCGAGCGTCGGGTAGCGGGCGCGTCAGGGAGTGAGGAGCGACTTCGTGAACACGCTTTTCCGTTCACGAAGTCGGGACGAACGAGCTGACAACAGCGCCCGCTGCGCGAGCAGAACCTCGACGAGCACCGCGCGAGCAGAACCTTACAAATACTGCCCGGTGTTGGTGACGGTGTCGATCGAGCGCCCTGGCGTGGTGCCCTTCTTCGAGCTGATCAAGGTCCGGATGAAGACGATCCGCTCGCCCTTCTTGCCGGAGATCTTGGCCCAGTCGTCGGGGTTGGTGGTGTTGGGCAGGTCCTCGTTCTCGGCGAACTCGTCCAGGCAGGCCTGCAGCAGGTGGCCGATCCGGATGCCGCGGACATCGGTGTCGAGCAGGTCCTTGATCGCCATCTTCTTGGCCCGGTCGACGATGTTCTGGATCATGGCGCCGGAGTTGAAGTCCTTGAAGTAGAGGACCTCCTTGTCGCCACCGGCGTAGGTGACCTCGAGGAACTGGTTCTCCTCCGACTCCTCGTACATCCGGGCCACGGTCCGGTCGATCATGCCCGCCACGGTGGCCCGGGGATTCTGGTCGAACTCGGCCAGATCCTCGCTGTGCAAGGGCAGGGTCGGGGTCAGGTACTTGCTGAAGATCTCCCGCGCGGCCTCGAAGTCGGGGCGCTCGATCTTGATCTTCACGTCGAGTCGACCGGGACGCAGGATGGCCGGATCGATCATGTCCTCCCGGTTGGAGGCACCGATGATGATCACGTTGTCCAGACCCTCGACCCCGTCGATCTCACTCAGCAGCTGCGGCACGATGGTGTTCTCGACGTCGGAGGACACACCGGAGCCGCGGGTCCGGAACAGCGAGTCCATCTCGTCGAAGAAGACGATCACCGGCATCCCGTCCGAGGCCTTCTCCCGGGCCCGCTGGAACACCAACCGGATGTGCCGCTCGGTCTCCCCCACGTACTTGTTCAACAGCTCCGGGCCCTTGATGTTCAGGAAGAAGCTGCGCCCCTCCTGGCCGGTGCGTTCGCTGACCTTCTTCGCCAGCGAGTTCGCGACCGCCTTCGCGATCAAGGTCTTGCCACAGCCCGGCGGACCGTAGAGCAGGATGCCCTTGGGTGCCTTCAGCTCGTGCTCGGCGAACAGCTCCCGGTGCAGGAACGGCAGCTCGACCGCGTCCCGGATGGCCTCGATCTGGGACCCGAGGCCACCGATCACCGTGTAGTCGATGTCGGGCACCTCTTCCAGCACCAGCTCCTCCACGTCGAGCTTGGGCACCCGCTCGTACGCGAAGTGGATCCGACGGTCGACCAGCAACGAGTCGCCGGAGCGGATCGGCTCCCCCTTCAGCCGGTGCGCGAGCCGGACGACGCTCTCCTCGTCGCCGTGACCGATCACCAGCGCCCGTTCGCCGTCGTCGAGGACCTCCTTCAACAAGACGACCTCACCGACCTCGTCGAACTCGAGCACGTCCACCAGGTTGAGGGCCTCGTTGACCATCACCTCGCGTCCCGGTTCGAGGGCCTCCAGGTCGACGTCGGGGCTGACGCTGACCCGCATCTTGCGTCCCGAGGTGTAGATGTCGGCGGTGCCTTCCTCGCCGGGGCCGAGGAACACCCCGAAGCTGGCGGGCGGCTGGGCCAGCCGGTCGACCTCGGACTTCAGCGAGACGATCTGGTCGCGGGCCTCCCGCAGGGTCGAGGCCAGCCGTTCGTTGTTCGCGGCGGTGTTGCGGGCCTCCTGCCGAGCGTCGGCGAGGCGCCGCTCGAGCATGGCCAGGTCGTGCGGATGGGAGGCGATCCGTTCTCGCATCCGGTCCAACTCGGCTCGCAGCTGGACAAGACTGGCATCGCGGCCGTCAGCGGCCCGTTCCGGCATGGATCCCGTCATGGCACACACCTCCTTGTCCAGGAACAGTACCCGCTCAGATCAGCGGGGCCCGAGATAATCGTCCCCGTACGCGCCGGGTGCTGGGCGACGTTTGCGTAACGGTGCGGCTACGCCTGGAGCCAGCCGCCGGGTGAAGATCAAGAAGCCGGTGTGGCCGATCATCGCGTGCTTCGGACGGACGGCCAGGCCCTCGGCCTGCCAGCTCCGCTGCAGCGTCTCCGTGGCCTCGGGCTCGGTGAACCCGGTGTGGATCCGCAGCGTCTCCACCGTCCGGGCCAGCTGGGTCGTCGTCGCCACGTAGCAGCACAGGACGCCGCCCGGCACCAGCAGATCGGCGGCGACGTCGACGCACTCCCAGGGCGCGAGCATGTCGAGGATCATCCGGTCGAACGACCCGGACGGCTCCGGGGTCTCGGCGAGCGATTCGACCAGGTCACCGACCCGAAGCTCCCAGGCCGGGTGCGGACCGCCGAGGAAGCTCTCGACGTTCTTCGTGGCGATGCCGGCGAAGTCCTCGCGGCGTTCGAAGGACAGCAGCCGGCCGGTCGGACCCACCGCCCGCAGCAGCCACAGGGTGAGCGCGCCGGAACCGACCCCCGCCTCGAGCACCCGGGCCCCCGGGAACACGTCGGCGGTGCCGACGATCTGCGCGGCGTCCTTCGGGTAGATCACGGCGGCGCCACGGGGCATCTTCACCGTCACATCGGCCAGCAACGGCCGCAGCGCCAGATACGCCACGCCGCCGGTGGAGGTGACCACCACGCCCTCCGGTCCGCCGATCAGGTCGTCGTGGGCGATGGCGCCCTTCGCGGTGTGGAAGTGCTCACCGGCGGCTAGCAGCACCGAGTGCTGTCGGCCCTTCGGGTCGTTGAGCGTGACCCGATCGCCGACCCGCAGGGTGCCGACCCGTACCCCCGAGAGATCGGCGGCATCGGTCAAGCCGGACCCGGGCTCCAGCTCAGCCACTGCGCATCCCGAACAGCCCCAGCTGCCAGCCGGGACCGAACGAGCCGGTCGCGAAACTCGCACCTTCCCGGACGAAGATGTACTCGTCGGACTGGGTCAGCGGCAGCAGCACGAGATCGATGGCCGCCTGCCGCTGCAGCGCGCTGAGCACCCGCAACGACTCGGTCTCATCGGTGACAGACCGGTAGCGCAGCTCCAGGGTCTTGATCAGGGCCGCGTTCTCCGGCAGCGGGTTCTCCAGGTAGGGCAGCAACCAGGCCAGCCCGGTCGCGGTGAACGCCTTGCGGTCCACCAGCGTGAGATCGGCCCCGGCCGCCCCGGGACGGATCCGGACGCTGAGACCGCCGGCGTCCTCCAACCGGGTCCGGATCTGGTTCGCCTGGTCCTGGCCGTCGGGGATGGTCGGGTCGTAGCTCAAGGTGAGGCTGATCCGGTTCGACCAGGTGATCCTCGGTACGGCCTTGCCGCCGAGCGGGAACGCGCTGACGTTCCCGGTCACCCCGCCGGGGACGATCGAGTCGAGCGTCCGGTCACCCTGCAGCGCCACCGCGATGGCCTGACGGACCGGCCGATCCAGCCGGCGGACTGCCGCCGGCGACAGCTGCAGCATCCGGATCCGGGTCCCGGTGTAGGGCTGGGCGGTGAAGCCGTCGTTGGTGAGCTTGCCCGGATTCGTGGCGATCTGCCGGCCGTAGCGGGTGATGGCGGCGCCGTTCAGACCGCGCCAGGCGACGTCGATGGTGTGCTTCGCCATCGCGTCCTCGATCGTCGCCGAGTCCGGCACGGTCTGGTAGGTGACGGCCTCGACCTGAGCCGGACTTCGGCCCACGTACTTCTCGTACCGGGCGAACTGGATGGTGTTGCCGGTGAAGCCGGTGACCGCGAACGGGCCGGATCCGATGATCGGCTGGTCGTCGGCGCGGAGGTTGTCGGTGTCGTAGCTCCGGGAGTCGACGATCGACGCGGCCGGCGACGCCAGGGCCCAACCGATCTGGGTGTCGGCCCGGCCGAGCAGGAACCGGACGGTGCGTTGATCGGGCAGCTCGATCCGGCGGATCGCCGACAGCAGGACGGCCGACGAGCCGGGGACGGCCAGCCGGATCGCGCGTTCGATGCTGAACTTCACGTCCCGCGAGGTCACCGGATTGCCGTTGTGGAAGAACAGCTCGTCGTTCAGGGTGCAGGTGTAGATCGTCTCGCCGGTGAACAGGCAGTCGCGGGCGGCGTCCGGGCGCAGCAACGCCTCCCCGGGGTCGGCGCTCATCAGGCGTTGGAAGACGTTGGTCGCGACCAGCATCGACGACTGCTCGGTGACGCCGGCGGGATCGACGGCCCGGATGGGGTCGGTGCTCATCACCGTGAACGGCCGCTTGGCCGTCGCCGTCGCCGTCGGTGCCGGGCGCGGTGAAGGGCCGTCGAGCTGGCAGCCGGTCAGGGTCAGCACCAACGCCAGGGTGCCGGCCACGGCCGCGGCCAGCGACCGACCGAGTCGCCGGACCCTAGTCCGGGTCATCGGCCTGCTCCATCAGCTCCACGATCCCGGGTACGTCCAGGCCCACCAGGCTGTCGCGGTGCACGCGTCGGGGGGCCGGCGGCACCGGCACCAGATTGGGAACCGCCACGACCAGTCCACCCGCGGCGTTGGCCGACCGGGCCCCGGTGGATGAGTCCTCGAAAACGATGCAGTGCCGCGCGTCGACGCCGAGCAGCCGACACGCCCGCTCGTACGGCTCGGGATGGGGCTTGCCCATCGACACCTCGTCACCGGCGACCGAGACGGCGAAGGTGTCGGCCGGCAGCCGGCTCAGCGCCGCGTCCAGCAGTCGGCGGTACGAGGCGGACACCAGGGCGCACCGGATGCCCGCCGCGCGTAGCTTCGCCAGCAGCTCGAGGGCACCGGGCCGCCAGGCGATCTCACCCGACGTCAGACCCGCCAGCACCCGGTCGAGCATCTGGTCGACCACCCAGGCCGGAGACAGGTCGTGCCGACCCAGCACGTTGAGGATGTAGGCCCCCGAGTCGAGCAGCGAGTTGCCGACCAGCTGCTCGGCGTGCGCGTCGGACCAACGCCCGCCCAGGGAGTGGACGAGGTCGTACTCCGCGGCCACCCAGAGCGGCTCGGTATCGGCCAGTGTCCCGTCGAAATCCCACAGGGCCGCCTGCAGGACACCGGTCGAAGTGCTCATCGCCGGCCCATTCTTCCAGCGGGTGCCGACGGCGGTGAAATCCGCGCTCGCGGGGACCCCCGTGGATGGGCTCGGCGGATCAGCCTTTCCGCCAGTCGTCACTCTCCAGATGCGAGCCGGCCTGCGGACCCATCTGCAGCATGCCGCCGTCCACCACCCACGACGCACCCGTCACGTAGCCGGCGTCGGCAGAGGCGAGGAAGGCGATCACCGAGGCGATCTCCCAGGCGTTCCCCGGCCGGCCGAGCGGCACCCCGGGCCGGGAGACCTGGGTCGGGTCGACGTCGGTCTGGTCGGTCATGGGGGTGGCGATCTCCCCCGGTGCCACTGAGTTGGCCGTGATGCCGTACTGGCCGAGCTCGAGCGCCACCGTCTTCATCAGCCCCCCGAGGCCGTGCTTGGCCGCGTCGTACGCGCTCGATCCGACCCGCGGCTGGTGCTCGTGCACACTGGTCACCGCGATCAGCCGGCCGCCGCGGCCCTGATCAACCATGCTCCGGGCCGCTCGTTGCAGGCAGATGAACGCTCCGTCCAGATCCACCTCGAGGGTGTGCCGCCAGTCGTCGAGGGTGGTCTCGAGGAAGGGTGAGCTGGCTCCCGTACCGGCGTTGTTCACGAACACGTCGACCCCACCGAGATCGGTGATGAGCTGGTCGATCACCGATCCGGCCGAGGCGAGGTCACTGGTGTCGAGCCGGGCGACATGGGCCTGCCGGCCGTGGGAGCGGACTTCCTCCGCGGTCTCCTCGGCACCCGACTCGTCGGTGTGCCAGGTGAGGGCCACGTCCAGTCCGGCCTTGGCGAGGGCGACGGCAGTGGCCTTGCCGATCCCGGAGTCACCGGCGGTGACGATGGCACGGCGGGGAGAGAAGTCGTTGGTCATTGTGATGGCCTACCCCCATCCGTCCGGGCCGAAACCCGGTCAGCCAGCCAGGGCACGCTCGATCAGCCGGAGCACGATCTGCGGCTGGTCGCGGACCATGATCGCCGTGAACCGCAGCACCCGCCAGCCGGCCAGCACGAGATCGTTCTGCCGCCACCGGTCGGCCTCGAACGCGGCGGCGCCCTCGTGGAAGCTGCGGCCGTCGACCTCGATCGCCAGCTTCAGCGCCGGGAAGGCGACGTCGATGAAGTAGTGGCCGGTGAGCATCGCGACCGGGTGGTTGCCGCGCCAGCCCTCGATCCTGGCGGCCCGCAGCAGCCGGTGCAGGTCGCGCTCGGCCTCGGACCACGGCTCGTCGCGGGAGTCGAGCAGCAACCGGCGGCGGTCGGTGTTGCCGCGCCGACCCGCAGTCAGCTCGAGGGTTTCGTGCAACTGTTCCAGCGTCGCCGCTCGGGTCCGGAGCACGGTGTCGATGGCGTTGCCACCGACCGTCGTCGCGCAGAGGTCGAGTGCGGTCAGGGCCGGAGTCGTGCACCGCAGACCCTGGACCTCGCCGTGAAATTCCGCGGGGATGTGCCGCCGGCGAAAGTCGAAGCCGGTCCGGGACGCCATCCGGGTGCGCGTCGCGACCTGCACGCACGGCACCGCGAGGCGGGGCCAGAACGTCACGCGGGCAGCAGCCTGGTGGGTGAGGACCGCGTCCGGATCCCAGGCCGCCACCGCTCGCAGCCGAAGCTCCAGCGAGTCGGCCGCATCGGTGTAGACGCCGGGCAGCACAGCTCGCAGCCGACCACGGCGCAGGTGCCAGTCGAGTGCGGCGGCCAGTCGGGGATGATCGCGGCGGCACACCAGGCCATTGCCCTCGCGGAGGAGCATGGTGATCTCGTCGCAGGCGTCGTGGTTCACGGCCAGACATTGCGGAGATCCGGCCGAATCGTTCGAGCAATGTCGGGGCCTGTGGACGGATGGAGGGACGTTCAGCCTGAAAAGTGGACACTCGATCCGCCGTCGCTTCCGACACGCCGCAAGAATCGGCTGCGAGGCAGATCGAGAGACCACTTTTCAGGGCCGAGCATCGGTCAGCGGGCGTTGAAGTACTTCGCCTCCGGGTGATGGACGATCAGCGCGTCGGTGGACTGCTCGGGATGCAGCTGCAACTCCTCCGACAGCTCCACGCCGATGCGCTCCGGTCGCAGCAACGCGACGAGCTTCGCGCGGTCCTCCAGGTCGGGGCAGGCGGGATAGCCGAAGGAGTACCGGGAACCCCGGTACGCCTGGTCGCGGATCATGTCGTCCATCGCGCCGTCGGCGTTGCCGAGCCCCAGGTCGGTGCGGATCCGGGCGTGCCACATCTCGGCCAGCGCCTCGGTGAGCTGGACGCTCAACCCGTGCAGCTCCAGGTAGTCGCGATACGCGTTCTGCTCGAAGAGCACCGCGGTCGCCTTCGCCACCGCGGCACCCATCGTCACCAGGTGGAAGGCGATCACGTCGGGGCCCTTGGCCAACGCCAGCTCGCGGTCCCGGAAGAAGTCGGCCAGGCACAGGTACCGGGACCGCCGCTGCCGCGGGAAGGTGAACCGGAACCGCTCCGCGGCCGGATCGGCGACGTCGCCGCCCGGCTCCAGCACCACGATGTCGTCACCGGTGCTGTAGCAGGGCCAGTAGCCGTAGACGACGGCGAACTCCGCGATCCCCTCGGTCTGGATCCGGCCCAGCCAGTCCCGCAACCGGGGCCGGCCCTCGGTCTCGACCAGCTCCTCGTAGGAGGGTCCGCCGCGCGCGCCCTTCAGGCCCCACTGCCCCATGAAGGTGGCCCGCTCGTCGAGGTAGCCCGCCACGTCGGCGAGCGCGATGCCCTTGACGATCCGGTCACCCCAGAACGGCGGAGTCGGCACGTCGACGTCGGTGGCGACGTCGGAGCGGGACGGGATCGGGGCCTCCTCGGTCGGCTCCACCGCCGCCCGCGCCTTGACCCGGCGCTGCCGCGGCGCCGGCAGCGCGGCCCCCGCCTCACCGCGCTTCATGGCCATCAGCGCATCCATCAGCCGCAGCCCCTCGAACGCGTCCCGGGCGTAGCGCACCTCGCCCCCGAACATGGCGCCGAGGTCCTGCTCCACGTAGGCCCGGGTGAGCGCGGCGCCCCCGAGGAAGACGGGGTACCGCTCCGCGATCCCCCGCGCGTTCATCTCCTGCAGGTTCTCCCTCATCACCACGGTCGACTTCACCAGCAGCCCCGACATCCCGATGGCGTCGGCCCGGTGCTCCTCGGCCGCCTCCAAGATGGTGGTGATGGGTTGCTTGATGCCCAGGTTCACCACGGTGTAGCCGTTGTTGGTCAAGATGATGTCGACGAGGTTCTTGCCGATGTCGTGCACGTCGCCCTTGACCGTGGCCAGCACGATGGTGCCCTTGCCGGCGTCGTCGGTGCGCTCCAGGTGCGGCTCCAGGTGCGCGACCGCGGTCTTCATCACCTCCGCGGACTGCAGCACGAACGGTAGCTGCATCTGCCCGGACCCGAAGAGCTCGCCGACCACCTTCATCCCGGCCAGCAGGTCGGTGTTGATGATCTCCAGGGCCGACTTCTCCGCCAGCGCCTGGTCGAGGTCGTCGGAGAGCCCCTTGCCCTCGCCGTCGATGATGCGCCGCTGCAGCCGTTCCGCCACCGGCAGGGCCGCCATCTCCGCGGCCCGCTCGGCCTTGGTGTCGGCAGTCGTGACGCCGTCGAAGAGCTCCAGGAACCGCTGCAGCGGGTCGTAGCCCGGTTCGTCGTCGGTGGCGGGGCGGCGGCGGTCGTAGACCATGTCGAGCGCGACCTCGCGCTGGTCGTCCGGGATCCGCGCCATCGGCACGATCTTCGCCGCGTGCACGATCGCGGAGTCCAGCCCGGCCTCGATGCACTCGTTCAGGAACACCGAGTTCAGCACCACCCGGGCGGCCGGGTTGAGGCCGAAGGAGATGTTCGACAGCCCGAGGGTGGTCTGCACCTCGGGATACCGGCGCTTGATCTCCCGGATGGCGTCGATGGTCTCGATCCCGTCCCGCCGGGTCTCCTCCTGGCCGGTGGCGATGGGGAACGTCAACGCGTCGATGACGATGTCGCGGGTCTTCATCCCCCAGTTGGTGGTCAGATCCTCGATCAGCCGGGACGCCACCTTGACCTTCCACTCCGCCGTCCGGGCCTGGCCCTCCTCGTCGATGGTCAGCGCGATGACGGCGGCCCCGTGCTCGACGACCAGCGGCATGATCCGCTGGAACCGCGACTCCGGCCCGTCACCGTCCTCGTAGTTCACCGAGTTGATCACGCTGCGGCCGGCGAGGCACTCCAGTCCGGCCCGCAGCACGTCCGGCTCGGTCGAGTCGATGACGATCGGCAGCGTCGACGCGGTGGCCAGCCGGAACGCCATCTCACGCATGTCGGCCGGGCCGTCGCGACCCACGTAGTCGATGTTGAGGTCGAGCAGGTGGGCGCCGTCGCGGATCTGCGCCCGGGCGATGTCGACGCAGTCGTCCCAGCGCTCCTCCAGCAGAGCCTCGCGGAAGGCCTTCGACCCGTTGGCGTTGGTGCGTTCCCCGATGGAGAGATAGCTGGTGTCCTGGCGGAACGGCACCTCGGCGTAGAGCGAGGCCGATGCGGCCGTCGCGCTCGGCGTCCGCGGCGGCACCGGGCGGTCGCCGAGCCGGTCCACGACCTGCCGCAGGTGCTCCGGTGAGGTGCCGCAGCAGCCGCCGATCAGCCCCAGTCCGAACTCGGAGACGAACTGCTCGAGCGCGTCGGCGAGCTCGACCGGCTGCAACGGATAGTGCGCGCCGTCGGCGGTGAGCTGCGGCAGTCCGGCGTTCGGCATGCAGGCCAGACCGATGCCGGCGTGGCGGGACAGGTGCCGCAGGTGCTCGCTCATCTCAGCGGGTCCGGTGGCGCAGTTGAGACCGATCAGGTCGATGCCGAGCGGCTCGAGGGTGGTGAGGGCCGCGCCGATCTCCGACCCCAGCAACATGGTGCCGGTGGTCTCCACCGTGACGTTGACGATCAGCGGTGCGTCGGAGCCGATCGCGGTCAGGGCCCGCCGGGCGGCGATGGTGGCGGCCTTGGCCTGGAGCAGGTCCTGGGCGGTCTCGATCAGCACCGCATCCACACCGCCGGCGAGCATCGCCTCGACCTGCACCTGGTAGGCGTCGCGGAGCTGGTCGAACCGCAGGTGCCCGAGGGTCGGCAGCTTGGTGCCGGGTCCCACGCTGCCCAGGACGAACCGGGGTCGGTCCGCGGTGGCGTGGGCGTCGGCGGACTCGCGGGCGATCCTGGCGGCCGCGCCGGCGAGCTCGGCGATCCGGTCGGAGACGTCGTACTCCCCCAGCGCGGACAGGTTGGCGCCGAAGGTGTTGGTCTCCACGGCGTCCACGCCCGGCGTCGAAGTAGGCGTCGTGGATGGCCCGGACCACGTCGGGCCGGGTGACGTTGAGGATCTCGTTGCAGCCCTCGAGCTGGTCGAAGTCGTCCAGGCTCAGGTCGTAGCCCTGCAGCATCGTCCCCATCGCCCCGTCCGCGATGACCACGCGTCGGGCGAGCGTCGAACGAAGATCGGCAGCCACGGTCGCGAGGATAGTCCTCGACAGGCGTTCGACCCCGGCTAATCACGATGTGGCGGCGGTGCCGTCGACGAGCCGGCCGGCCTACCCCCGGTGGTTACAGTGAACGCATGGACGACGCGAGCAACCCTGGCCTGCGCGGGCTCACGGACCCGCTGGTCATCACGGCCTTCGGCGGCTGGAGCGACGCCGGGAACGCTGCGACCGCGGCCATCGACCACCTCGCCGAGGCCTACGACGCCGACCTCGCGTACGCCATCGATCCCGACGAGTTCTACGACAACCAGGTCACCCGGCCACAGGTCAGCCTCGACTCCGACGGCGATCGGGTCATCACCTGGCCGACCACCGAGATCCGGACCGCGGAGCTGCCGGGCGGACGGGATCTGGTGCTCGTGCAGGGACTGGAACCCAACATGCGCTGGCGGCGGTTCGGGTCGCTGATCACCTCCGCCCTCCGGTCCAGTGGCGCGCGGCAGGTCTTCTGCCTCGGGGCGCTGCTCGCCGACACGCCGCACACCCGCCCGGTGCCGGTGTCGGTCACCTCGCGCGACCCGGAGCTGGCGGCGCGACACGGCCTGCTGGACTCCACGTACGAGGGTCCGACCGGGATCGTCGGGGTGCTGGCCGATCAACTGGCGCGCAGCGGACTGCCGACGATCTCGATCTGGGCCGCCATCCCGCACTACGTCTCGCACCCGCCCTGCCCCAAGGCGACGCTGGCGCTGCTCAACTCGCTGGAGAAGCTGCTCGACGTGCCGCTCGACCTCGGTGAGCTGCCCGAGCTGTCGCGCGCCTGGGAACGCGGCGTCGACGAACTGGCCTCCGACGACTCCGAGGTGGCTGAATACGTCACCGCACTGGAGGAGCAGCAGGACGCCACCCAGCTGCCCGAAGCCAGCGGAGAGGCGATCGCCGCCGAGTTCGAGCGCTACCTGCGCCGCCGCGGCGTCGACGGCCGCTGAATCGTCCGCAAACCTGCGTGATCCGCTCCCGACGGCGGCGTCGTCGTTGCGGAGCGAACGGAAAAGCGTGTTCGCTCCGCGCCTTCTCCTTCGCCGCCGCGGATCCCTCCGGTTCGCTCGGGGTCGTCCGCAAACCCACGTGATCCCTCCGGTTCGCTCGGGGCCTACTCCGCGCGCACCTGGTCCTGCAGCCGGCGCACCATCACATCCGGGTCGTCGGCGTGGAAGACCGCCGAGCCTGCGACGAACGAGTCGGCTCCCGCCTCCGCGCACCGCTCGATCGTCTCGACCGAGATCCCGCCGTCCACCTGCAGCCAGATGTCGCCGCCGGTGCGTTCCAGCAGCTCCCGCGCCCGCCTGATCTTGGGCAGACAGAGGTCCAGGAACTTCTGCCCCCCGAAACCCGGCTCGACCGTCATGATCAAGATCAGGTCGAGCTCGGGCAACAAGTCGGCGTAGGGCTCGATCTGGGTGGCCGGCTTCAGCGCCATCCCGGCCCGGGCGCCGTGGTGGCGCAGCTCGCGGGCCAGCCGGATCGGCGCCGCGGCCGCCTCGACGTGGAAGGTGACCGACTCCGCACCCGCCTGCGCGTACGCGGTGGCCCACCGGTCCGGGTTGTCGATCATCAGGTGGATGTCCAGGAACCGGTCCGTGACCTTGCGGATGGCGCGGACGACCGGGATCCCGAGCGTCAGATTCGGGACGAAGTGGTTGTCCATCACGTCCACGTGCAGCGCGTCGGCACTCGGGATGGATTCGATCGAGGTCTGCAGGTTGGCGAAATCCGCCGACAGCAGGCTGGGCATCACACGCATGGCCACGTCCGCACTGTACGGGCGGCGCGTCAGCCGGCGCGTCGCAGGTAGGCCGCGAACATGGCGTCGGTGCCGTGCCGGTGCGGCCACAGCTGCAGGTACGGCCCCGTGGTCGCCTCGCTCAGCTCCGGGTGCACCCCGGCGGCGTCGAGCACCTCGATGTCGGGCTCGTCGGCCAGCACCTCGGCGACCACGTCGGTGGTCTCCCGGCGGTGCGGTGAGCAGGTGACGTAGGCCACCACACCGCCCGGCACGACCGCTGCGAGCGCGGTCCGCAGCAACGCCAGCTGGAGCGGATGGAGGTCCTCCACGTCGGCCGCCCGGTGGCGCCACCGCGATTCGGGTCGCCGCCGCAGGGCGCCGAGTCCGCTGCAGGGGACGTCGGCGAGCACCCGGCTGAAGGCACCCGGTCGCCAGGCCGGCCGGGTCCCGTCGGCCACCACGACGCGGCCCGGAGCACCGTAGCCGCGCACCGCACCGCGGACCAGCTCCGCCCGATGGGGGGCGATCTCCGTGGCCAGGAGCGCGTCGCCACTCCCGCGCGCCAGTCCGGTCAGCAGCGCGGTCTTGCCGCCCGGTCCGGAGCACAGGTCCAGCCACGGGCCCGGTGGGGCGGGAAGCCGGGCCAGTCCCCAGGCCGCCAGCTGGGAGCCCTCGTCCTGCACCCCGGCACGGCCCTCCCGGATCGCGGCCAGGTCGGCGGGGTTCCCGCTCCAGGAGGCGGCGAACGGCGAGTGCCGGCCCGGTCCGGCCCCGGCGGCGAGCAGCTCCGTCACGTCCGCCAGCCCTGGCCGGACCGCCAGTGCGACCGGCGCCGGCACGTTGTCCGCCAGCAGCGCGGGCTCGAGCTCGGCCGCGGGCAGCACGTCGGCGAACGCCCGGACCACCCACGCCGGGTGCGCGGTGGACACAGCGAGCCGGTCGGTCTCGTCCAGGTCCCGGGTCAGCTCGCTCACCCACTCGTCCCAGCTGCGGGCCGCCACCCGGCGCAACACCGCGTTGACCACGCCGGTCACCCGCTCCCCCACGGTCACGGCGGCGAGGTCGACGGTCGCCGCCACCGCCGCGTGGGTCGGCGTCGACAACTGCAGCAGGGCGTGGGTGCCGAGTCGCAGCAGGTCGATCACCGCCGGCTGCAACGAGCTCAGCGGCCGGCCCGCCGCGGCGGCGATGATCAGGTCGTAGCTGCCCTCCCGCCGCAGGGTGCCGGCGACGAGCTCGGTCACCAGCGCCGCCTCCCGGCCCGACAACCTGCGCTCGGCGAGCAGACCGGGCAGCACCAGGTTCGCGTACGCGCCCTCGGCGTGGACCCGGCGCAGCGCGTCGAACGCCGCCCGCCGGGCGGGGTCGGCCTGCCGCCGTCTCGCTTTGGCTGCCATCGAGGACCGGCTCAGGACCCGAACGTCTCGCCGGGTTCGAACCGCACCCCGCGGGCCCAGGCGGCCGCATCCATCGGCTTCTTCCCGGGCGGCTGGATCTCTCCCAGGACGAGTTCTCCGGATCCCGTGCCGACCCGGACGGAACGCTTGTCGACCGCGAGCCCGCCGGCCGCCAGCTCGGACTCCGGCTCGGGGCGGGCCGAGTTGATCTTGAACCGCTCACCGTGGAACGTCGTCCAGGCGCCGGGGTGGGGGGCGCACCCGCGGATCAGCCGGTCCAGCTCGACCGCCGACCGGGTCCAGGTGATCTCGGCGTCGGCCACAGTGATCTTCGGCGCGAGCGTGACGCCGGAGTCGGGTTGGTCCCGGGCCGTCAGCGAGCCCGCTTCGATCCCGTCCAAAGTCTGTCCCAGCAGCTGTGCCCCGCGGTCGGCGAGTCGGTGCAGCAGATCCCCGGAGGTGTCGGTCGGCCCGATCGGTTCGGTGATGGTCGCGAACATCGGTCCGGCGTCCAACGCCTCGACGATGCGGAACGTGGTCGCACCGGTCAACTCGTCGCCGGCGAGGACGGCGCGCTGGACGGGTGCGGCGCCGCGCCAGGCCGGCAGCAGCGAGAAGTGCAGGTTCACCCAGCCGTACCGCGGGATGTCGAGCACCGAGGCCGGCAGCAGTGCACCGTAGGCCACCACCGGGCAGCAGTCCGGAGCCAGCTCCCGGAGCCGTTCGGCGAACTCCGGGTCGCGGGCGCGCTTCGGCCGGAGCACCTCGACCCCCAGCTCGGCGGCCCGCGCCGCCACCGGGCTCGGCTGCAGCCGGCGGCCACGGCCGACGGGCGCGTCCGGCCGGGTGACCACAGCGAGGAGCTCGTGCGAGGAGTCGGCCAGCGCGTTCAGGGACGGCACGGCGACCTCGGGGGTGCCGGCGAAGACGATGCGCACCGCGGAAGTCTACGGAGCGACGGACGTCGACGTACGCGAACGGTTCAGCTCAGCCGGCCAGGACCTCGCGCAACCGGGCCGCGAACTCGTCCGGCTTGCCGGTCTGGCCGTACTCGCCGCCGAGGAACCCGGCGTGCCCGCTCGGGAACACGGCGACCTCGGTGCCGAGCGCGGCTGCGACCCCGTACCCGGCCCGGCACGCGAACTCACCGTCGACCGGTCCGCCGGATTCCTCACCGGCGGCGATCACGACCCGAGCCGAGGAGGCCCGGACCGCGTCGTGGTCGAGGCGGTGGTTGCAGCCGCCGCGCAGGTTGTTCATCAACGGGTCGTCGCGCTTGCCGTCGTCGTCGGCGGACATGCCGAAGGCGGCGGGATCGGGTGCCGGCTGGGTCAGGTAGTCCGCCGTCACGGTGCCCCGGTACATCACGAAGGCGATGAACTTCGCCATCGCCGGGCCGTTGCCCTGCGCCTGGTAGGTGGCGTACATGTCGTCGACCACGGCGGCCGTGGCCTCGGCGTCGGGCACGGCCTGGGTGAGCGGCGGCTCGTGGGCGACCAGGGTCCGCACGTCGTCGGGGTGTCGACTGACCAGCACCAAGGCGTTGAGGGCGCCGCCGGAGCTGCCGAACAGATCGACCGGACCCGTACCCAGGTCCGCGAGCAACGCGTGCAGGTCGTCGGCGTGCTGCTCCGCGGTGACCTCCGCGGTCGGCTCGTCGGGTTCGCTGCGTCCGGTGTTGCGGGGGTCGTAGGTCACCACGACCCGATCACCGAAGTGCGACGCGAGGGTACCGAAGCCGGTGGCGTCCATCGGCGAGCCGATCAGGACGAGCGGGGTCACCTCCGGGGTCAGCTCGCCGCGGACGTCGTACACCACGGTGGCGCCGGGGACGGAGACGCTGCGGGTGACGACGTCGGACTGCGTCGCCGAATTCGTGTTGGTCATGCCCATCTGACTGCCCGGATCGGCGGAACTCATCGGCCGGGCCGGGCGGGATCTCCACAGGCCCGACTTCCCTAGGAGACGACCTCGGGATCGACCCGGATCCGCAGCGCTCCCTCGCTCTTGCGGGCGCTGCGGATCGAGCTGACGTCCTTCACCGCGCGGACCAGCTCCGGGCCGTAGCCGAGTGGTGAACGCAGGGTCAGCCGCTGCCGGGGTTCGTCGGCGGGACCGGTCGCGACCGGAACGGGGCCGAGCTGCTCGCACACCTCGGGCGGGCGGAACAGCTCCCCGAACTCGGCCAGCGCGTCCGGTCCCCCCTCGACGGTGACCAGCTTGACCGCCGGCGGGAAGCGGGCGGCGACCCGTTCCCCCAGCTCACGATCGGCGAAGCCGGCCGGGTCGAGCCGGACCAGGGTCTGCAGGGCCCGGGCCGAGCTGTCGCCGGCAGCGATCACCGACCCGCCGGCACTGCCGGGCCGGACCAGGGCCACCACGTTGAGCCACCGCCGGACGGCCTCCTCGGCGGCCCGGAGATCAGCCCGGAGCAGCAGCACCTCGGTGTCGAGCAGCACCGCGGCGGCGTATCCGCCGGCGGCGAAGGGTTCCGCGCCGGGGGTGGCGATGACCAGGGCCGGACTGTCCGGGACGGTCTCGAGCACCCGGCCGCCCGTCGACTGGCGCACGGTGGTGCCCGGGAAGGCCTTGCCCAGTTCCTCCGCCGTCCGGGTGGCCCCGACCCGGGGTGCCCGCAGCCGGGTCGAGCCGCAGATCGGGCAGGACCAGTCCGGATTGAGCCGGCCGCACCACTCGCAGGCCACCGGACCGTCACCGGACGTCGCCGGCCGGTGGGCGTCCCGGTGCACGGGTCCAGCGCAGAAGCGGCAGCGTGCCGGCTCCCGGCAGTCCTGGCAGACCAGGGCCAGCAGGTACCCCGAGCGCGGTACCTGGATCAGCACCGGACCCTGGGCCAGCCCGCTGCGGATCTGCTGGAAGACCTGGTGCGGCAACCGTGCGGCCCGCGCGTACGGATCGCGCTCCAGTGCCAGATCGCTGTCGGCTGTGACGGTGACCTGCGGTGCGGTGTGCCGCAGCGTCGGACGGTCGACCGCCAGCTCCCGCAACCAGCCGCGATGCACCAGCTGCTGCACCTCGGCACTCCGCGCGTAGCCGGCGAACAGGACCGCCGCGTCGGCGGTCGCGGCCCGCAGGGCCAGCACCGTACGGGCGTGCGGATAGGGCGCCCGGAGCTCCGCCAGCAGATCGTCCCCGTCGTCGAACAGGGCCACCAGACCCAGGTCCCGCACCGGGGCGAAGGCGCTGGCCCGGTTGCCGATCACCACCTGCACGTCACCCCGGAGGGCACGCAGAAAGGCGCGGTAGCGGGCCGACGGTCCGAGCTCGGCGGTCAAGGTGACGAAGCCGCTCGGACCGAGGACGGTTCGGCACGCCTGCTCCAGCTGGGCCAGGTCACGTTGATCCGGTACGACCAGCACCGCACCCCGGCCGCCGGCGGCGGTGGCCCGAGCTGCGAGGGCGAAGCCGGTGGCCCAGTCACCGCTCGGGTGGGCGCCCGGGATCAGCTGCCAGTAGGCCCGTGGCCGCCGGCCACCGGCCAACGCCGCCAGCAGCTCCGGTCCGTACGGATAGCCGGCGAAGGGACCGTCGCCGACCGCGACGTCGCTGCGCAGCTCACCGGGGGTCCGGGCCGCTCGTTCGGTCGCGGCGTGTCGTGGCGGCACCGCCAACCGCATGACGTCGGCGAAACAGCTGGCCTGGTGATCGGCCACCTGGCGGATGAGGTCGGCGATCTCGGTGGTCAGCACCGGCTCGGGTGAGACCACCTTGTGCAACGGGGCCAGCGATCCGTCGTGCTCGCTGCGGCCCAGGCGTTCGAGCACGAAACCGTCGCGGAGCTTGCCGGCGAACCGGACCCGGACCCGGGCACCCGGAACCGCCTCCGCGTCGTACGCACCGGGGACGCGGTAGTCGAACGGGCGGTCCAGGTGCGGCAACGAGATGTCAACGGCCACGCGCGCCACCGGCAGCTCCGGCTCAGCAGGCGGGGTCTCGGGCACACGTGATGATAGGCAGCCGCGACTGACAGCATTGTCCGCAAGCCTGCGCTCGCTCGAGTCCTCCGCACGCCTAAGGCTGCGCGCCTGCTCCGCCTGGCAGAGTGTGGGGCGTGGTGGAGGCGGAACCTCGACAACTGACGCGTCGGCTGCTCGCGGTTCTCGGTGCGGCCATGGTCGGCACCGGTCAGGCGGTGAACGAGGTCGAGGACGAGCTGCGGCTGGTGGCGCTGCGGATGGGGTACCCCGAGGCGCAGATCGGGGTCCAGCCGACCGGGCTGACCGTGGCGTTGGCGCCCGGCGAGACCGCGACGTTCCAAGACATCTCCGACACGCTCGGCCTCGACCAGGCCGACGAGGTGCGCGGCCTGCTGCACCGGCTGCTCACCCGCAACCAGGACCCCGACGAGGTGCTGCGCGAGCTGCAGGAGCTGTCGTCCCGGCCGGCGCGCTACCCCACCTGGCTGGTCGGACTGGGCTGGGTGGGTTTCTCGGTCGGGATCGGGATGATCCTGCAGCCGGACCCGATGAGCCTGGCGATCAATGCGGTCTGTGCGGTGATCGTCTGGGTGCTGGTCAAGGTCTCCCAGCGGATCGCATTCGTCCGCAAGGTGCTGCCGACGCTGGCCGCCTTCGCCGTCGCGTGCCTGGTGTTCACCGCCGACCACTTCGGGCTGATCGATGCGCCGTTGCGGACGATCCTCGCCCCGCTGGCGATCCTGCTGCCCGGTTCGGCGCTGGTCACCGGGATCAGCGAGCTGGCCGCGGGTGCGATGGTCGCGGGCGTCTCCCGACTGGGCTACGGGGTGGTCCGGCTGCTGCTGTTCGCGGCCGGGATCGTGGCCGCGGTCGCGATCTTCGACGTACCACCCCAGGACCTCAACGACGTCCGGATCAACACCATCGGCTGGTGGTCGGCGCCGATCGGGTTGCTGCTGATCGGTGTCGGGGTGAGCCTGATGCAAGGAGTCCGGGAACGGTTGATGCTCTGGATCACGCTCAACGTCTCGGTGTCGTTCCTGGCCCAGACCCTCGGCCAGCAGATCGGCGGCGCCTCCCTCGGCGGCTTCCTCGCCGCCGGGGCGGCCACCCTCGGCGCCTCGCTGATCGAGATGATCCGGCCGAAGCTGACCCGGATGGTCGTCTTCCTGCCCGCCTTCTATCTGCTGGTGCCCGGCAGCCTGGGACTGTTGTCGGTGACCCAGCTGGCCGTCGACACCGGCGGCCTCGCCGCCACCGGGTTCGCCATCGTGCAGCTCATCGTCGCCATCGCCCTCGGCCTGCTCTTCGGCGCCGCCGCCGCGCAATCCATCCGCGGGGCCTGGCGGCGGGCCCGGCTGCTCTTCTGACCGCTGCCGCTGCCGCTGCCGCTCTCGCCCGTTCTGCGTTTCTCCGCCGAAGCGGAGTTCCGTCGCTGCCAGGGCTGCGTTTCTCCGCCGAAGCGGAGTTCCGTCGCTGCCAGGGCTGCGTTTCTCCGCCGAAGCGGAGTTCCGTCGCTGCCAGGGCTGCGTTTCTCCGCCGAAGCGGAGTTCCGTCGCTGCCAGGGCTGCGTTTCTCCGCCGAAGCGGAGTTCCGTCGCTGCCAGGGCTGCGTTTCCACGCCACAGCGGTGTTCCGCACATTCAGGCGGCAATCCCGCGACTCGGGAAGTGGCGCTGCCAGGCGGTCGCGAAACGGCGTCGCAGCCCGTCGTGCCCCCGTTCGTCGAGAGCATCCCGTACGCGTCCCAGGATGTCGGCCGGCTCGGTGTACATGTCGTCCCGGGTGACGACGACCACGAGCCAACCTTCGCGCTCGAGCGCCTCGCGTCGAAGGCGATCCAGGCGACGCTGCGGTGACTCCTCGTGGTGCTTGCCGTCGTACTCGATCAGGATCTTGAGCTCGGGATAGCTCAGATCGAAGCGCCATTTCCAATCCCCGTTGTCGAATCGCGTGATCGCGTTGACCGTCGGCTCGGGGAGTCCGGCGAGCACCAGCAGCATCCGCAGCCGGGTCTCCTGAACCGAGTCGACGCCTTTGCGTACGTATCGGGCCGCTCTCCTCGCCAGCTTCGCGCCACGCCCGGACCAGGTGGCGGCGGCCTGCATCAGGTCTTCCGGCTCGGTCGTCGTGGCCTTCACCAGCGCGTCCCCGGCCGCGATCAGGTCGATCAGGTCGGTGTGCAGCGCTGCGAGGTCCAAGAAGACGTCGACGGGTCGCGACAGCCGTACGCCCCGCAGCTTCACGGGGCGCGCGTGCGCCCGAGCACGATGGGCGTGGATCCCACGTCGGATGGAGCGCCGATTCGGATTCGGCGCACAGACGTGGATGTCGGACGTCTCCGGCATCCAACTTCCCCACAGGGCACCTGCCGTGTGATGACTCACCCACGAACCGGCGTCGGAGATCCTCAGCGCGGCCAGGGCGCGGATCCTCGGTGTGATCGGTACGGCGGAACTGAGGTACACGCCGTGCAACAGCCGAACGTGGTTCGGCCCGAGCAGCTCAGAGAGCTTCATGCCGGCGCGCACGGCCTCGGCGCGGGTGAACGGATGGTTCCGGTCCAGGGCCATAGAACGAGCATGACGCCCGGCGTCGGTAAGCACCCCTGTCAGCAGGGGGGTTATCCACAGCGGAACTTCGCGTCACTGCGCGAGAGCGCCGTCGTCCCCAGGGGTGGCCCCATCTCATCGTCGATGCAGAACTCCGCTTCGGCGGGAAAACGGCCCGTCCGAGCCGCCGAAACTCCGCTTCGGCGGGAAAACGGCCCGTCCCAGCCGCCGATACTCCGCTTCGGCGGGAAAACGGCCCGTCCCAGCCGCCGAAACTCCGCTTCGGCGGGAAAACGGCGCAGGTAGGACCAGCTGACGCGAAGCCGGCCGAAGGGGTCGGCTCAGCCCTTCACGGCCGCGGCGAGGGCGTCGGCGCGGTCGGTCTTCTCCCAGCTGATGTCCTCCAGCTCGCGACCGAAGTGCCCGTAGGCGGCGACCTGGGCGTAGATCGGGCGCTTGAGGTCGAGGTCGCGGATGATGGCGGCGGGTCGCAGGTCGAAGACGTGCAGCACCGCCTCCTGGATCTGCTCGACCGGCACCTGCTCGGTGCCGAAGGTCTCGACGTAGAAGCCGACCGGGTGCGCCTTGCCGATGGCGTAGGCGACCTGCACCTCGCAACGCTCGGCCAGCCCGGCGGCGACCACGTTCTTGGCCACCCAGCGCATGGCGTACGCAGCGGAGCGGTCCACCTTCGACGGGTCCTTGCCGGAGAACGCACCGCCGCCGTGCCGGGCCATCCCGCCGTACGTGTCGACGATGATCTTCCGGCCGGTCAGCCCGGCGTCACCCATCGGGCCGCCGATCTCGAACCGACCGGTCGGGTTGACCAGCAGCCGGTAGTCGTCGGTCTTCAGCTCGTAGCGTTCCAGCACGGGTTCGACGACGTGCTTGCGCACGTCGGGTGCGAGCAGGGCCTCGAGGTCGATGTCGGAGGCGTGCTGACTGGAGAGCACCACGGTGTCGAGCCGGACCGGCTTGTCCCCGTCGTACTCGATGGTGACCTGGGTCTTGCCGTCGGGCCGCAGGTACGGGATCGAGCCCTCCTTGCGGGCCGTCGACAACTGCTCGGCCAGCCGGTGCGCCAGGTCGATCGGCAGCGGCATCAACGAGCTGGTCTCGCTGCAGGCGTAGCCGAACATCAGGCCCTGGTCCCCGGCGCCCTGCGCGTCGAGGTAGTCCGCGGACTCCCCCGTCCGGCTCTCGAACGCGGTGTCGACCCCCTGGGCGATGTCGGGCGACTGCTGGCCGATGGCGATGGACACGCCGCAGGAGGCGCCGTCGAAGCCCTTGGTCGAGGAGTCGTAGCCGATGTCGATGATCCGCTGCCGCACGATCCGCGGGATCTCGACGTACGCCTCGGTGGTCACCTCACCGGCCACCACCACCAGGCCGGTCGTCACCAAGGTCTCGACCGCGACCCGACTGGCCGGGTCCTGGGTCAGCATCGCATCGAGTACGGAGTCGCTGATCTGGTCGGCGATCTTGTCCGGGTGACCCTCGGTCACCGACTCGGACGTGAACAGTCTTCCTGCCATCGACGCATTCTCCTTGTGTTGTCTGGCCCGCGAACCTATCGCCGTGCCCGCAGCGCCAGCGCGGCATCCCAGATTTCGTGGGCCAGCGAATCCTTCGGCCCAGCGTAGGGACCGGCGGCCCCGTCGGGCCCGAGCAACACGACCTCGTTGTCATCTCGACCGAAGGCCTTGCCGTGGCCGACGTCGTTCAGCACCAGCAGGTCGCATCCCTTGCGCCGCAACTTGGCCGCACCCAGCTCCAGCAGCGTCGTCTCGGCCGTCGGCGTCTCCGCCGCGAACCCGATCAGCACCTGCCGGTCGTCGGTCCGGGCCGCCACCAGTCCGGCCAGCACGTCCGGGGTCTGCACCAGGTCGACGTGCAGCCCGGACTCGGGCCCGGTCTTCTTGATCTTGGTCGTGCTGACCCGGGCCGGGGTGAAGTCCGCCGGTGCGGCCGCCATCACGACGACGTCCGCCGCCTGCGCCGCCGCGGTCATGGCCGCGGCCAGCTCACCGGTGGAGACCACCGAGACGATGTCCACCCCGGGTGGCGCGGGCAGGGTCACGTTGGCGGCGACCAGGGTGACCTCGGCGCCGCGCAGCACGGCGCCGCGGGCCAGCGCCCAGCCCATCCGGCCGGACGACGCGTTGCCGAGGAAACGGACCGGATCCAGGTGCTCCCGGGTTCCGCCGGCGCTCACGACCACCTTCAGTCCCGACAGATCCCGCCCGGCGGCGCGGCGGGCGATGTCGGGATCGGCCAGCACGGCGTTGGCCACCGCGGCGAGCTCGGCGGGGTCGGGCAGTCGCCCGGGCCCGGAGTCGGCGCCGGTGAGCCGGCCGGAATCGGGGTCGACGACGACGGCGCCGCGCTCGCGGAGAGTCGCGACGTTGCCCCGGGTGGCGGGGTGGAACCACATCTCGGTGTGCATCGCCGGGGCGTACACGATCGGGCAGTGCGCCGTCAGCAGCACATTGGTGAGCAGATCGTCGGCGCGTCCGGTCGCGGCCCGGGCCAGCAGGTCCGCGGTCGCGGGTGCGACGAACACGAGGTCGGCGGTCTGGCCGAGCCGGACGTGCGGCACCTCGTGCGCGTCGTCGAACACCGAGGTGTGCACCGGGTTGCCGGACAGCGCGGCCCAGGTGGTGGTACCCACGAACTCCAGCGCGGCCGCGGTGGGGACGACGACGACGTCGTGCCCATCGGCCCGCAGTCGCCGGATCAGCTCGCACGCCTTGTAGGCGGCGATCCCCCCGGTCACCCCGAGCAGCACGCGGCTCACGACGGTCGCTACCTCGGGTGGGGGGTCAGTCGGTCAGCTCGACGTCTGGCGGCGAGCTCAGGCCGGGGCGCCGTACGAGTCGTCGCCGCTGGTGTCGGCGGCCGCCGCTTCGCCCTCGGGATCGGTGTCGGTGCAGGACAGCACGCCGGCGTTCACCTCACGGAGCGCGATCGACAGCGGCTTCTCCTGGATCGAGGTCTCCACCAGCGGGCCGACGTGATCGAGCAGGCCCTCGCCGAGCTGGGAGTAGTAGGCGTTGATCTGCCGAGCCCGCTTGGCCGCGAACAGGACCAGCTTGTACTTGGAATCGGCCTGGGTGAGCAGTTCGTCGATCGGCGGATTGGTGATGCCCTCGGCGATGACTTTTGCGGACAAGGAGGAACCTTCTCAATGATGAGGTGGAGAAAACGTGGAACCGGAGGCAGCACGAAGCCACCTGCAGGTCTACAGACCCACCAACCTTACCAACTCCGCCACCGCCTGCTCCACCTCGACGTTCACCACGACGTCGTCGAACTCCGTCCGGGCCTGCAACTCGGCTCGCGCCGTACGCAGTCGGCGCTCCATCTGGTCCTCGGTCTCGGTGCCGCGACCGGACAGCCGACGCACCAGCTCCTGCCACGACGGCGGGTCCAGGAAGACGAGCCGCGCCTCCGGCATCCGGGCCCGGACCTGCCGAGCGCCCTGCAGATCGATCTCGAGGATCGCGGGTCGGCCGGTGGACAGGGCCTCGAGTACGGGCCCGCTGGGGGTGCCGTAGCGGTGCTTGCCGTGCACGACCGCCCACTCCAGCAGGGCGTCGTCGGCGATCAGCCGGTCGAACTCGGCGTCGCTGACGAAGTGGTAGTGCACGCCGTCGACCTCGTTCGGGCGCGGCGCCCGGGTGGTGGCCGAGACCGACACGAAGATCTCCGGGTGCTCGACCCGCAGTCGCGACACGACGGTGCCCTTGCCGACGGCGGTCGGCCCCGACACCACGGTGAGCCGCCGGTGCGGGGAGCGGGCGGCGGCGTCGGCGAACGAGGTCATCGGCGACCGTGCTCGACGGCTCGACGGGAGTGGGAACCGGTCACGGGACGGAGTGCGAGCCCTCCGGCGCGACGCCGAACTCTGCGACCAGGGCCGCGATCTGATGCCGCCCGAGTCCGCGCAGTCTGCGGTTCGGAGCGATGTCCAGCCGCTCCATCACCCGGGTGGCCCGGACGGATCCGACCCGCGGCAGCGACTTCAGCACGTCCAGCACCTTGGCGTGCGCGACCACGTCGTCCTCCTCGGCCTGGGCCAGCACCTGCGCGAGGCTCACGTCCCCGGCGCGCAGTTCCTGCTTCACCTTGGCGCGTCGCCGCCGGGCCTCCGTCGCCGCGTGACGCGCCTGCGATCGCTGTTCGTCACTCAGCGGCGGAATCGTCACCTCGTACCCATCTGCTGTCACGGCCGGCCGGACCCGCATCCGGCGGATGTCGCGACGTTACCCCACGTCGGCCATGCTGCCCAGGTCGCCCAGCACCCGGAGTGCGTGAGCTCGCAACGCAGCGTGATCGGGTCCGGCGGACATGAGATCACGGCTGGTCGCCGGGAGCACCCAGTCCAGGGCGGTACCGAACACCGCAGCGAGGTCCGCGGCGGTGCCCCCCTGCGCGCCGACGCCCGGGGCCAGGATCGATCCGCGGAGGGCGCCGAAGTCGAGCGCCGTTCCCCCCGCCGGCCGGTCGACCGTGGCCCCCACCACGAGACCCACCGACCCCCAGCCGCCGGCCGGGGTGTCGGCGTTCGCCGCCGCGGCCGCGTCGACGACCGCCTGGGCCACCGTGGTCCCGTGCGGGGTCCGGGCGAGCTGGACCTGCGGTCCCTCCGGGTTGCTGGTCAGCGCCAGCACGTACACCCCGCGTCCGCAGGACCGGGCCTGCTCGATCGCACCGGACAGCGAGTCGAAGCCCAGATAGGGGCTCAGCGTGATGGCGTCGGCAGCGAGTGGCGAGCCGTCGGTCAGATAGGCCGCCGCGTACGCATCCATCGTCGACCCGATGTCACCGCGCTTGACGTCGAGCAGGGCCAGCGCACCGGTGCCCCGGATGTCGGCCAGGGTCCGTTCGAGCACGGCGATCCCGGCCGACCCGTACGCCTCGAAGAAGGCCGACTGCGGTTTGAACACCGGCACCACGTCTCCGAGCGCCTCGACCATGGTGCGGGCGCAGCGCTCCAGGCCGTTCGGGTCCGCGGGCAGGCCCCAGGCCCGGAGCACCGCCGGGTGCGGATCGATCCCGGCCGACAGCGCGCCGCGTGCCGCCACCCGTGCCTGCAGTCGGGTTCCGTACGACTCCGTCATGGCAGCGTCCTCCTGTCGTCGAGCCGATTGAGGTCTCGGACCAGGGCCGGTCCGGAGTAGACGAATCCGGTGTAGAGCTGGATCAGCCGGGCACCGGCATCGAACAGGGCGCGACCGTCGGCGGCGGTCAGCACCCCACCGACGCCGATGATCGGCAGCTCGGTGCGCGCCGCCAGGAACTCGACCACCGCGCGCGCCCGCCGAGTCAGCGGTGCCCCGGACAGCCCGCCCGCCTCGGTGCCGCGCTGCCGGTCGATCCGATCCAGTCCGTCGCGGGACACGGTGGTGTTGGTGGCGATCAATCCTGCGGCACCGGCCTCGACGCAGACGGCGAGGGCGTCCTCCAGCGCGTCGTCGGTGAGGTCGGGGGCGAGCTTCACGAAGACCGGCACGTCGCCGGCTCGTGGTCAACGCCTGCAGCAGCGCCCGGAGCGTCGCGCCGTCCTGCAGGGTGCGCAGCCCCGGCGTGTTGGGGCTGGACACGTTCACCGCCAGGTAGTCGGCGTACGGGGCGAGGCGGCGCGCCGAGCTCAGGTAGTCCTCGGCCGCCTCGGCCAGCGGGACGGTCTTGGTCTTCCCGATGGAGACCCCGATCGGGATGCCGACGGCCCGGTTGCCGCGGCGGATCCCGGCCCGTTCCAACGTGGCGGCCAACGCCTCCGCACCGGCGTTGTTGAAGCCCATCCGGTTGACGATGGCCCGGCTCTGCACCAGCCGGAACAGCCGGGGCCGGTCGTTGCCGGGCTGGGCGTGGGCGGTGACGGTGCCGATCTCGGCGTGCCCGAAGCCCAGGGCGGCCCAGGCCTTCACCCCCACCCCGTCCTTGTCCAGGCCGGCGGCGAGCCCGACCCGGCCGGGGAAGCTGATGCCGGCCACGACAGCGGGTTGGGTCTGCTGCAGCCCGTACCGCGCGGCGATGGCGGCCCGGACCGGCGGGAGCTCACCGACCCGGTGGATGGCGCGCAGGGTGGCGCTGTGGACGCGTTCGGCGTCGCCGCCGTAGGCACGGAACAGGACCGGCCGGACCAGCCGCTCGTAGACCCCGCTCACCGAGCCGGGTCGGGTCGGGGCTGCACCAGCTCGGCGGCCCAGGACTGGAGCGACCGGACGCCGATGTTGCCGGCCCGGATCGCCTCGATGCCCTGCACCGCGGCCGCCAGACCCTGGACGGTGGTGACGCACGGCACGTTGCGGAGCACGGCGGCGGTCCGGATCTCGTACCCGTCGAACCGGGGTCGCCCGCCGACGCTCGAGCCGTGCGGGGTGTTGAAGATCAGGTCGACCTCGCCGTCCAGGATCGCCTGCACCACGGTCTTCTCACCGTCCGGACCCGGTCCCTGGCTGTACTTGCGCACGGCGGTCACCTTCACCCCGTGCCGGCGCAGCATCGAGGCGGTCCCGATGGTGGCGAGGATCTCGAAACCCAGGTCGGCGAGGCGTTTCACGGGGAAGATCACGAACCGCTTGTCCCGGTTGGCCACGGACACGAAGACGGTGCCCTTGGTCGGCAGCGGTCCGAAACCGGCCACCTGGCTCTTCGCGAAGGCGGTACCGAACCCGATGTCGAGGCCCATCACCTCGCCGGTCGACTTCATCTCCGGTCCGAGGATCGTGTCGACCGAGATCCCTTCCACCGTACGGAACCGGTTGAAGGGCATCACCGCTTCCTTCACCGCGATCGGCGAAGCGTGGTTCTCGGTGGACCCGTCGCCGGTGGCCCGGAGCCCACCGGCGGCCCGCAACGCGGCGATCGAGGTGCCCATCATCACCCGCGCCGCCGCCTTGGCCAGCGGCGTCGCGGTCGCCTTGGAGACGAACGGGACGGTCCGCGACGCCCGCGGGTTGGCCTCCAGCACGAACAGCTGGTCGCCGGCCAGGGCGTACTGGATGTTGATCAGACCCCGGACCCCGACCCCGCGGGCGATGGCCTCGGTCGAGCGGCGGATCCGGTCCACGACCTCGGCCCCGAGGGTGATCGGCGGCAGCGCACAGGCCGAATCGCCCGAGTGGATGCCGGCCTCCTCGATGTGCTCCATCACCCCGCCCAGATACAGCTCCGTGCCGTCGTAGAGGGCGTCGACGTCGATCTCCACCGCGTCGTCGAGGAACTGGTCGACCAGCACGGGGTGGTCGGGGGTCACCTGGGTGGCCCGTTCGATGTAGGCCGTCAAGGTGCTGGCGTCGTAGACGATCTCCATCCCGCGGCCGCCGAGCACGTAACTCGGCCGCACCAGCACGGGGTAGCCGATGTCCTCGGCGATCCGTTCCGCCTCGGCCGGCGAGTGGGCCAGCCCGTGCCGGGGGGCGGGCAGGTTCTCCCGGGCCAGCACCTGGCCGAACGCACCGCGCTCCTCGGCGAGGTGGATGGCCTCCGGGCTGGTGCCGACGATCGGTACGCCTGCGTCCTTCAGCGCCTGGGCCAACCGCAGCGGGGTCTGGCCGCCGAGCTGGACGATCACCCCGGCCACCGGTCCGGCCTGCCGCTCGGCGTGCACCACCTCCAGCACGTCCTCGAGGGTGAGCGGTTCGAAGTAGAGCCGGTCGGCGGTGTCGTAGTCGGTGGACACCGTCTCGGGGTTGCAGTTGATCATGACCGTCTCGTAGCCGTCGGCCGACAGCGCCATCGCCGCGTGCACGCAGGAGTAGTCGAACTCGATCCCCTGGCCGATCCGGTTGGGACCACTGCCCAAGATCAACACCGCCGGCTTCTGCCGTGGCTGGACCTCGGTCTCTGACTCGTAGGAGCTGTAGTGGTACGGCGTCCGGGCGGCGAACTCGGCCGCGCAGGTGTCGACCGTCTTGTACACGGGACGGATCCCCAGGGCCCACCGGACACCGCGGACGACATCCTCCGAGAGGTGCCGGACGGCGGCGATCTGGGCGTCGGAGAAGCCGTGCCGCTTCGCCGTCCGGATCAGGTCGGCGGTGAGCTCCGGCGCGTTCCGCAGCTCGTCGGAGACCTCGACCAGCAAGACGAGCTGATCGATGAACCACGGATCGATCTTGGTCGCCTCGAACACCTGCTCCGGGGTGGCGCCGGCGCGCAGGGCCTGCATCACCACCCCCAGCCGGCCGTCGTGCGGGCGGCTCGCCTCGTCCAACAGCTGCTGCACATGCTCAGGGCGCGACGTGGTGGGCCGAGGGTCGGAGGCGTAGTCGAACGGGGCCCGCGGATCCTCCAGGCTGCGCAGGGCCTTGCCGAGCGCCTCGGTGAAGTTCCGGCCGATCGCCATCGCCTCGCCGACGCTCTTCATGTGCGTGGTCAGGGTGGAGTCGGCCGACGGGAACTTCTCGAACGCGAACCGCGGCACCTTCACCACCACGTAGTCCAGGGTCGGCTCGAAGCTGGCCGGCGTCTGCTCGGTGATGTCGTTGGGGATCTCGTCCAGGGTGTAGCCGATCGCGACCTTGGCCGCGATCTTGGCGATCGGGAAGCCGGTGGCCTTCGACGCCAGCGCGCTGGACCGCGACACCCGTGGGTTCATCTCGATCACGATCATCCGGCCGGTCTCGGGGTCGATCGCGAACTGGATGTTGCAGCCGCCGGTGTCGACCCCGACGGCGCGGATGATGGCGATGGCGACGTCGCGCATCCGCTGGTACTCCCGGTCGGTCAGCGTCATCGCCGGCGCCACGGTGATCGAGTCACCGGTGTGCACCCCCATCGGGTCGAGGTTCTCGATCGAGCAGACGATCACCACGTTGTCGGCGCGGTCGCGCATGACCTCGAGCTCGTACTCCTTCCAACCGAGGATCGACTCCTCGATCAGCACCTCGGTGGTCGGGCTGGCGGCCAGACCGGCGCCGGCGATCCGACGCAGGTCGGTCTGGTCGTGGGCGAAGCCGGATCCCACGCCGCCCATGGTGAAGCTCGGCCGCACCACCAGCGGGTAGCCGAGCTCGTCGGCCGCCCCCAGCACGTCGTCCATCGAGTGGCAGATGACGCTGCGGGCCACCCCGACGCCGATCGACTCGTCGCCGCCGAGATCACCGTCGTCGATCTCCAGGCCCTCGACGATGGCCTTGAACTGCTCACGGTTCTCCCCGCGCTGGATCGCCTCGATCGAGGCCCCGATCAGCTCGACCCCGTACCGCTCCAGCACGCCGTTCTCGTGCAGGGCCACCGCCGCGTTGAGGGCGGTCTGACCACCCAGGGTGGCGAGCAGCGCGTCGGGGCGCTCGATGGCGATCACCTGCTCGACGAACTCCGGGGTGATCGGCTCGATGTAGGTCGCGTCGGCGAACTCCGGGTCGGTCATGATCGTCGCCGGGTTGGAGTTGACCAGGATCACCCGGAAGCCCTCGGCCTGCAGCACCCGGCAGGCCTGGGTGCCGGAGTAGTCGAACTCGCAGGCCTGGCCGATCACGATCGGTCCCGAGCCGATCACCAGGATCGAGGAGATGTCGGTACGGCGCGGCATCAGCTGTCCCCTGCACTCGTCGACGGTTCCGCGGCTCGTGGCCCGGCGTCAGCTGGTGGTCCGTCGAGCTCGGCCCGCGCGGCCATCACGTCGACGAAGCGGTCGAACAGGTACCGGGCGTCGTGCGGACCGGCGGCCGCCTCCGGGTGGTACTGCACCGAGAAGGCCAGCAGCCGACCTGCGCGGTCCCGCAGCTCCAGTCCCTCGACCACCTGGTCGTTCAACCCGAGGTGACTGACCGTCGCCAGCCCGTACCGGGTCTCGGTCGGCCGGTCCACCGGTGCGTCGACCGCGAACCCGTGGTTGTGGGCGGTCACCTCGACCCGCCGGGTGGTCAGGTCCATCACGGGTTGGTTGATGCCCCGGTGGCCGTACGGCAGCTTGTAGGTGCCGAAGCCGAGCGCCCGGCCGAAGATCTGGTTGCCGAAGCAGATGCCGAAGAACGGGATGCCGGCCGCCAGCACCTGCTCGAGCAGCCGCACCGGCTCGTCGGTGGCGGCGGGGTCGCCGGGGCCGTTGGACAAGAACACGCCGTCGGGCTCGAGGGCGGCTACCGCGGCGAAGTCGGTGTCGGCGGGTACGACGTGGACCTCGATGCCCCGTTCGGCCATCCGGTAGGGGGTCCTGGACTTGATGCCGAGATCCACCGCGACCACCCGGAACCGGGGCGTCCCCTGCGCCGAGACGACGTAGCTCCGGTCGGTGCTCACCTCGCGGGCCAGCTCCGCACCGGCCATCGCGGGAGCCGACCGGACCTTCTCCAGCAGCGCCGCCGGGTCGGTGTCGAGACTGCTCAGCCCGACCCGCATCGCCCCTCGTTCGCGGAGGTGCCGGGTCAGCGCGCGGGTGTCGATGTCGCTGACGCCGACGACGCCCTGAGCGGCGAGCGCCTCGGCCAGACTGCGGCGCGACCGCCAGCTCGAAGCCACCCGGGCCGGGTCCCGGACGACGTAGCCGGCCACCCAGATCCGACCGGACTCGTCGTCCTCGTCGTTCCAGCCGGTGTTGCCGATGTGCGGCGCGGTCGCCACCACGACCTGGCGGTGGTAGCTCGGATCGGTGAGGGTCTCCTGGTAGCCCGACATCCCGGTGGCGAAGACCGCCTCGCCGAACGTCTCACCCACTGCACCGAAGGCCCGTCCGCGGAAGGTGCGGCCGTCTTCGAGAACCAGGATCGCGGGCCGCGGTTCGTGACCGCCGCCCCGCCCTGCGTCGGGATGGTCGAGCAGGGGATCGGCAGGCCGAGGAGCCCCGGCCGAGGGGGCAGCGAGCATGACCGTCCTTTCCTGCCTCACGGGACAGGTCTTAAAGGCTGGTGAAATCGCTCCGACAGTACCAGCCGGTGAGCCGGTCCCCGGCCGTGTTCCGCCGCCGGTCGCCGGCAGCGCATCGACGTGTCGAGTTGCGACCGTCGTCGGTGCAGAACTCGACACGACCTCGGCCGAGATCAGTGCCGGGCGGCGAGCACGGCGTCCAGCACGCCCTGCAGGTAGCCGATCGCGTGCGCCCGACCGCGGCAGCAGTAGGCCGCCGACGAGGTGTCGCCCCAGGTGTCGATGTCGTCGACCATCGCGGGCACGTGGTCGTCGATGATGAAACCGGTGAAGCCGACGTCGACCAGTCGGGTGACGACGGCCGGCACGTCGAGGTTTCCCTCGTTGACGAAGGCCTCGCGGAAGGCCGGCACGGTGCCGAGGACGTCGCGGAAGTGGACGTACGCGATCGCGCCGCGCGGACCGAAGAAGTCGATGACCTCCTCGGCCGCCGCCTGCCCGCCCATCTCCGAGATCGTGCCCAGACACATGTCGAGGGCCCAGGCCGGGCTGCCGCCCGCGCTCTCGTACGCGCGCCGCAGCGCGGCCGGTGAGGTGAAGATCCGGCCCGCGTCACCGAGCGGTACGTCGACCGGCGGGTCGTCGGGATGCAGGGCCAACCGCACCCCCACCTCCTCCGCGACCGGCAGCACGGCCGCCAGGAAGTAGCTGTGGTTGGCCCAGACGTCCGCGGTGGACAGCGGCGGCTCGATCGGCTCGGCCGGCGCGAGCTTGTAGCGGGCCAGCGCGTTCCCCGCCGACACGTCGGCCAGGTCGAAGGCGGTGACCCGGGCGTTGCCGCGCCCCACCGCCGTCATCGCCGTCCGCCACACGTAGCCGGCCATGAAGTGGTAGCCGAGCAGGTCGATGCCGGCCGCGGCCATGTTGCGCAGCGTCTGGCAGTAGTGCTCGATCTGCTCGTCGCGACCCGGCAGCCCCCGCAGCACCCGGTGGATCCAGGCCATCGGCACGTTCTCCAGGCCCTCGAGCCGGAACCCGTCGGCCTCGCAGCGCTCCCGCAGCGCCCGGAGGTCGGCGGTCTCCCAGTGACCGGCGGCGGTCGGCAGGTTGTCGGGGACGTGCAGCTGCACGCTGCGCAGTCCCAGCTGGGCGCCGAAGGTGGCGACCCGGTCGTCGTAGGAGTCGACGTGTCCGAGGCAGATCCGGATCGTGTCGCCGATCAGCTCACGCTCAGTCACCGGCCCGCACCCCGATGGTGGCGATCAGGCCGCCGTCGACCACCACGGCGGTCCCGGTGACGAAGCTGGCTCGGCGGCTGGCCAGGAAGGCGATGACCTCCCCGACCTCCTCCGGCCGGGCCACCCGGCCCAGCGGGTGCGCTCGGCCCCACTCGGCCAGCAGCGCCTCCGCACCCTCGTCGGTGCCGTCGGAGAAGCGTCGCGCCGACGCCCGCAGCATCGGCGTGTCGACCGAACCGGGGCAGACGGCGTTGGCCCGGATCCCGTACGGCGCCTCGTCGACGGCGATCGAGCGCACGAGCGCGTTCACCGCCGCCTTGCTCACGGTGTACGCGGCGACGGCCGCCTGGGTCACGAACGCCTGCACCGAGGAGACGAGCACGATCGCCCCACCGCGGGTCCGCAGCTGCGGGATGGCGGCCCGGGTCAGCGCGTGGGCGGCGGTGAGGTTGATCGCGAGCACCTCCTGCCACAACTCATCGGTGGTGTCGGCCGCCGTCCCGTACCGCTGGATGCCGACGGCACCCACCAGGACGTCGAGGCCGCCGAACGACGCGACGGCTCGATCCACGGCCACGGCGGCGGCCGCGGGATCGGCGAGGTCGATGGCTGTCCCGGCGGCCCGGCCGCCGGCGGCGGAGATCTCGGCGACCACCGCGTCCACCCCGGCGTCGTCGCGATCGAGGACGAACACCGCGGCGCCGCGATCGGCGAGCAACCGGGCCGCGGCCCGACCGATGCCGCCGGCGCCGCCGGCGACCAGGGCCACCGCGCCGTCGAACTCCGTCGTCACAGGCTCATTGTGGGGGACGGCGTCAGCCGAGGAACGCCCGGACCTCCCGGGACACCGCGCCGGCGCGGTCGCCGAGCCAGAGCAGATGGGTGGCGGCGTCGACGTCGACCAGCCGGGCGTTCGGCAGCGATCCGGCCAGCCGTTCCGGATGGGTGAAGTCGACCGACCCGTCCGCGCGCGTCGCCAGCACCAACACGGGCTGCGAGACCTCGGCGCCGACGTCGGTGGGCGGCCGCAGGTCGTTGGCGAACCCGCGGTCGGAACGACAGCCGGCCAGGAAGCGGACGAGATCGTCCAGGTCGCCGCCCATCCGCCGCAGTGCCTCGGCCGGCGGCAGCGTGGTCAGGCTGCGGACCGCCGTCGGCAAGATGACGTCCGGCCGGTTGCGGAGCAGCCCGTGCAGCACCTTCCAGGTCACGGCCTGACTGGCCGGGTTGAACATCGCCAGCCCCAACCAGCGGGTGCGCGGCGCCGGCCACGGCGCGAAACTGACCGGGCAGAGCAGCACGACGCCGGACACCAGCGCCGGTTGCTGGGCCGCCAGGGTGAGGGCGGTCCGGGCCCCCAGCGAGATGCCGAGGGTGGTCACCGAGGTCAGCTCGAGCCGCCGGCAGAGGCCGGCGAGGCGGTGGGCGAACTCGGGTGCCGACGGGCCGGCGGCCAGCGGGGTCCGGCCGTACCCGGGTCGCGACACCACCAGGACCGCAGCATCGGCGGGCAGCAGTCGACGTTCGCCGAAGGTGTTGGCGGCGGACATGTGGGCACCCGGCAGCAGCACCACCGTCGGCCCGGGACCGGGCCGGAGGCGGTACTCGATCGGTTGCCCGTCGACGAAGGTCGTGGTCGTGGCCAGCAGCGCAGGATCGGTCACGCCAGGGCCAGGATCTGCTCGAGCTGCTCGCGCGACACCCACGAGGGGTTGCTCCCCTGCGGCATCCGCTGCACCTCCAGGTCGGTGACGCCCGCGGCGCGCAGCTCGGCATCGGTCGCCAGCGGCTCGGCCCGCAGCGCCAGCTCGAGTCCGACCCGCAGGCCGTCCTCGCTGTGCTCGGGGGATGCGGTGATCCGGCCACGGGCCCAGATGCCGCGGACGAAGTGCCGATCGCGACCGGAGACCCAGAGCAGGACCGCATCGTCGGGCTGCATCAGCCGGCTGCGGTAGTTGTCCGCGACGCACCAGCTCCCGACGGGCAGCTGGAACCGGCTGGCCAGCGGCGTCCGGGTCGGGTCGCACCGCAGCAACCAGGCGCCGAGTCGCTCCCGATCGACCGCCTGAGCCAACGCGGCTCAGCCGGCCTTGGACGACACCACGGTGCCGAGGACGCCGTTGACGAACGACGGCGAGTCGTCGGTGGACAGATCCGCGGCCAACCGGACGGCCTCCGACACCGCCACGGGCACCGGCAACGCGGTGTAGTCGATCTCGAACACGGCGATCCGCAGGATGCAGCGGTCGACCCGCGGCAGCCGTCCCAACGTCCAGCCCGGACTGAGCGCCGCGCTGATCCGGCCGTCGATCTCGCTGCGGTGGGCGGTGACGCCCTCGACCAGCTCGCGGGTGAACTCCCGGACCGGCGGGGCGGCGTCGTCGGCCCGCTCCGCCAGCGTGGCCAGTGGGTCGGTGTCGCGCAGCTCGGCTTCGAACAAGATGTCGAGGGCGCGCTTGCGCGCCTTGCCGCGGGTGGGATTGGTCGAGCTGGTCCGTACGTCGGGGGCGGCCACGATCAGCTGGCCACGCGGCCCAGGTACTCCCCCGTACGGGTGTCGACCTTGACCTTCTCGCCGCTGGTCAAGAACAGCGGCACCTGGATCTGCAGACCGGTCTCCACCGTGGCGGGCTTGGTGCCGCCGGTGCTCCGATCGCCCTGCAGACCCGGCTCGGTGTAGGTGACCTGGAGCTCGACCGAGGCCGGCAGGTCGAGGTAGAGCGGGTTGCCCTCGTGCATCGCGACGGTGGCGTTCTGGCCCTCGAGCAGGTAGTTCTTGGCCTCGCCGACCACGTCGTCGGTGATCGACAACTGGTCGTAGGTGCCGTTGTCCATGAAGACGAAGCCGGTGCCGTCGTGGTACAGGTACTGCATCTCGCGCCGGTCGACGTTCGCGGAGTCGACCTTCGTGTCGGAGTTGAAGGTCCGGTCGACGACCTTGCCCGAGAGCACGTGCTTCAGCTTGGTCCGCACCACCGTGTTGCCCTTGCCGGGCTTGTGGTGCTGGAACCAGACCACCGACCACAGCTGGCCGTCCAGGTCCAAGACCATGCCGTTCTTCAGATCGTTCGTCGAGGCCACGCGTTCACCTTTCGGAGCTGCTGTGCCAGCGGATCAGTCTAGTGGGCTCAGACCACCGAGAAGTCCGCCGGCAGCTCGGCCCGCCCGGTGAGCGCACGCAGCAGCTCGACACCCTGGCCGAGGGCGACGGCTGCGGCCGCCGCCAGCGACACGGCCTCGGTCAGCACCGGGCGCGGGAAGTCCGGCGCCGGGCGGTCGGCTGCGGTGGCGATGTCGAACGAGTGCACCACGAGCTCGAAGGTCCGGGTCGGCAGGTACTGACGCAGCCGCATCCCACCGGCGATGGTGGTGATCAGCGGGTCACCCGCGTCCCGGGCCAGCGCCGTGACCCGCTCCACCAGCTCGTCGAGGTAGCCGATCGGGTCGTCACCCAGCGCCTCTCCCGCGGCCCGGCCGCGCTCGGCGATCGAGGCCGCATCGGCCGTGCTGGCCAGCAGCGGCTTGATCGCCACGTAGTAGTCCGCCGGTGTCGGTACGTCCTCGTCGGTGGCGGGCTGGCGCAGATAGGTCTCGACGGTGATCAGCGAGCGGCTGGTGTGGCCGACCAGCGCCCGCAGGTCCCACTCCCCCAGCCCCGGACCGCCCCACGTGTCCGCGGGGATGCCGCGCACCAGGCGCACGAAGGTCTGCGCGGCGGCGGTGAACGTGTCGACAGGCGATTCCTCGGAGCTCACGGGCTCAGCCTGGCACGAGGCTGCGACTCACCGGCACGCGGCGGAACCTACGCGGCGATGACCTGGTAGGCGGATCGCAGCAGCTCCGGCGTCGGGCCGGCGAGGATCGCGGCGCGGGCCAGCCCGTCCAGGATCACGAACCGCAGGGTCGAGCCGCGGGTCTTCTTGTCCAGCGCCATGGTGGCCAGCAGCTCGTCGAAGGCATCGGCGGCGTAGCCGGTCGGGCAGCCCGAGCGGTCTGCAGCACCTCGCGGTGCCGGGCCGCCGTCTGGTCGTCGAGCCGGCCGGCGCGCCGGGCCAGCTCGGCGACGAAGACCATGCCGACGCTGACCGCCTCGCCGTGCCGCCAGCGGTACCCCTCGCGGCGCTCGATGGCGTGGCCGAGCGTGTGGCCGTAGTTCAGCAGCTCCCGGCCGACCTGGTCGCCGGCCGAGGTGGACTCGCGCAGGTCGGCGGACGACCACCGCGGCCTTGACCGCGATGGAGCGCTCGATCAGCTCGCGCAGCACCGGCGCCGTCCGGCCGGCAGGCGGCGTCCGGGTCGGCTTCGATCAGGGTCGAGGATCGCCGGGTCGGCGATGAAGCCGCACTTGACCACCTCGGCCAGCCCCGCCCGCAGGTCGGCCGGCGGCAGGGTCGCCAGCATGTCGAGGTCGCACGAGCACCCCGGCCGGCTCGTAGAAGCAGCCGACCAGGTTCTTGCCCTCGGGGGTGTTGATCCCGGTCTTGCCGCCGACCGCGGCGTCGACCATGCCGAGCACGGTGGTCGGCACGGTCACCAGCCGGACGCCGCGCAGCCAGGTCGCGGCGACGAAGCCGGCCAGGTCGGTGGTCGCGCCGCCGCCGAGGCCGACGACCGCGTCGGAGCGGGTGAAGCCGGCCGTGCCCAGCACCGACCAGCAGCGAGCGGCCACCTCGGCGGTCTTCGCCGCCTCGGCGTCCGGCACGTCGATCCGGACCGGTTCCAGTCCGGCGCCGCGCAGCACGGCGCTCCAGCGTTCCGCGAGCTCGATCAGCGTCGGCGGGTGCAGCACCGCCACCCGCTGGGCGTCTCGGCCCAGCAGCAACGGCAGCTGATCGGCCAGACCGTGCCCGACCAGGACCTCGTACGGCGCTCGGCTCCGCACCTCGATCACGCCTGGCGTCAGCCACGACCGGCTCCGGAACGGGCGAGGATCAGATCGACGACCTGTTCGGCGGACCGGCCGTCGGTGTCGACCGCCTCGGTGGCGACGGCGGCGTACAGCGGCGGCGCGCTCGGCGAGCAGCTGGATCAGCCGGCCGCGGACGTTGCCGAGCAGCAGCGGCCGGGCCGCGTTGAGCCCGACCCGCTTGACGGCCGTACGGCACCGTCACCTGCAGCCAGACCACCCGGTGCCCGCGCGAGCACGGCCCGGGTGGCCTCCGACAGCACCGCTCCGCCACCGAGGGCGAGCACGCCGGGCTCGCCGAGCAGCTCCGCGGTGATCGGACTCCTCGAAGGCCCGGAACACCGCCTCGCCGTCGTCGGCGAAGATCTCGGCGACCGGCTTGCCGACCCGCTGCTCGATCACGGCGTCGACGTCGACGAACGGCAACCCGAGCCGTTCGGCGAGCAGCGGCGCCGACCGTCGACTTGCCCGAGCCGGGCGCGCCGACGCAGGACGACGTCACGCTCGCCGATGGATCCGCAGCCCGCGCTCGGCGACGTCGGCCAGGTAGCTCTCGCAGTTGCGCCGGGTCTCGGCGACCGAGTCGCCGCCGAACTTCTCCAGGGCGGCCTCGGCGAGCACCAGCGCCACCATGGCCTCGGCCACCACGCCGGCGGCCGGGACGGCGCAGACGTCGGAGCGCTGGTGGTGGGCGACGGCTGCCTCGCCGGTGGTCGACGTCGACGGTGCGCAGCGCCCGCGGCACGGTGGCGATCGGTTTCATCGCGGCCCGGACCCGGAGCACCTCACCGGTGCTCATCCCGCCCTCGGTGCCGCCGGCGCGGTGGGAAGCGCGGGCGATCCCGCCCTGCTCGCCGCCGCCCGGGACGATCTCGTCGTGGGCGGCGCTGCCGCGGGTCCGGGCCAGCGCGAAGCCGTCGCCGACCTCGACCCCCTTGATCGCCTGGATGCCCATCAGGGCCCCGGCCAGTCGGGCGTCCAGCCGGCGGTCCCAGTGCACGTGCGAGCCCAGTCCGGGCGGCAGCCCCCAGACCACCACCTCGACGACGCCGCCGAGCGTGTCGCCGTCGGACTGCGCGGCCTCCACCTCGGCGATCATCGCCGCGACACGTCCCGGTCGAAGCAGCGCACCGGGTCGGCGTCGATCGCGGCCAGGTCGGACAGGGTCGGCAGGACCCCGCCGCTCGGCGCGGCCACCGTGCCGAGCTCGACGACGTGGCTGAGCAGCGTCACTCCGTACGCCTGCTGCAGGAAGTTGCTCGCCACCCGGCCGAGCGCGACCCGGGCGGCGGTCTCCCGGGCGCTGGCCCGCTCCAGGATCGGTCGCGCCTCGTCGAAGTCGTACTTCTGCATCCCGACCAGGTCGGCGTGCCCGGGTCGCGGCCGGGTGCAGCGGGGCGTTCCGGGCCTGACCGGCCAGCACCTCGGGGTCGACCGGGTCGGCCGACATCACGGTCTCCCACTTGGGCCACTCGCTGTTGCCGATCTGGATCGCGACCGGACCGCCCTGGGTCTCGCCGTGCCGGATGCCGCCGAGCATGGTGACCGCGTCGGCCTCGAACTTCATCCGGGCCCCGCGGCCGAAGCCGAGCCGGCGGCGGGCCAGCGCCGCGGCGATGTCGGAGCTCGTCACCCGGACGTGGGCCGGCAGGCCCTCGAGCATGGCCACCAGGGCCGGGCCGTGAGACTCCCCCGCGGTCAGCCAGCGCAACACGGGGGCAAGTCTGTCACGCCGAGTGCGGCCCGGCCCGCCGCGTACAGCACCTCGGGATCGACGTCCCGGCCGGTCATCAACCCGAGCTGGATGACGGCCTGGCCGACCAGCAGGTCGAGGCCGTTGACCACCGTCCGGCCCGCGTCCGCAGCGGCCACCGCGAGCGGGGTCGGCCACGGATCGTAGATCGCGTCGAACACCACCGGCGCGCACGCGGCGAGCTCCGCCGCGCGTTCGGACTCGATCGCCCCGGCCACCACGGTGGCGACGAGCAGGTCACCGGTCGGCACCGGCTCGTCCCAGCCGTGCAGCGTGATCTCCAGCCCCGACTCCTCCGCGAACGCGATCGTCGGTCGGGCCCGCTCGGCGCTGCGCGCCACGAGTGCGACCTGCCGGGTGCCGAGCTGCGCGAGCGAGGCCAGGGTCGACCGGGCGGTGGCCCCCGAGCCGACCAGGGTGACCCGGTCGGCGCGTTCCAGGCCCGCCCGCCGCAGCGCCGCGACCAGACCCTCGACGTCGGTGTTGTAGACCCGCCGGCCGTCCGATTCGAAGATCAGCGTGTTCGCCGCCCGCACCGCCGTGGCCACCGGGTCCGGCTCACCGAGGGCCAGGGCCGCCACCTTCAGCGGCATGGTCAGGCTGAGCCCGCGCCACTCCGGTCCGCAACCGGCGACGAAGTCGGCGAGCTCCGCCTCCCCGACGTCGAACCGCTCGTAACTCCAGTCGAGCCCGAGACTCGCGTACGCGGCCCGGTGCAACGCCGGCGACAACGAGTGCGCGATCGGTCGACCGAGCACGGCGCAGCGCATCACCATTCGAGCTCTCGAGCTTGTCGAAGAGTGCCGTAGCTGTTCGTGCTCTGAGCTGGTTTGCTGTTCGTGCTCTGAGCTTGTCGAAGAGCGCCGTTGGGTTACCGCACTTGGCCCTTCGACAGGCTCAGGGCACGAAGTGGTTGGCCCTTCGACAGGCTCAGGGCACGAAGCGGTTGGCTCAGGACGCGAGCGGATCGCGTAGCGAACGGACAAATCAGGTGCACTTGCCCTTGTTCGCCGAGCACCAGGCCTGGAATTCCTTCACGTTCTTCTCGTGCTCGGCGAAGGTCTCGGCGAACTTGGTCTCACCGGTTTCGAAGTTGACCGCGACGAAGAACAGCCACTTGCCGTTGGCCGGCGGCATCGCCGCCTGGAGGGCGGCCTTGCCGGGGGCGGAGATGGGTCCGGGCGGCAGGCCCTCGGCCTTGTAGGTGTTGTACGGGGAGTCCGAATCGCGCTGCTTCGGGGTGGTGGTGTTGGTGTTCAGGTTCTCCGCGTAGGCGACCGTCGAGTCGAGCTGGAGTTTCTGTCCCTTGTCGAGCCGGTTGTAGAGCACCCGGGCGACCTTGGCCCGGTCCTCGGCCCGGCCTGCCTCGCGCTCGATGATGCTGGCCACGACCACGACGTCGTAGGGCGACATCTTGAGCTGCTTGGCCCCGTTCTCCAGCCCGATCTCGCGCGCCACCTGGTTGAACCGGGAGGTCATCTGCTTCAACGTCGAGGTGGCGGTCGCCTGGCCGACGAGCTCGTAGGTGTCGGGGAACAGGAACCCCTCGGGGTTGTTCTTGGCCTACGCGGGCAGCCCCAACGTCTTCGGCTTGTCCAGCGCCGCGTCGTACGCCTTCTTCGAGATCTTGGTGCCCTTGACCAGCTCGTTGACCTGGACCGTCAGCCGCTGACCCTCGCGGACCCGTGAACTCGGCCCGGACCCGCGACTCGCCCGGGTTGATCAGCAGCCGGAGGGCGTCGATCGCCTTCATCTCGGTGAACATCCGGTACCGGCCGGGCTGGACGCTGACGTCGCCCGCTCCTCCGAGCGGGCCGCCTGATCCCAGGCCTGGGTGGACTTGACCACCTTGTTCTCGACCAGGACGTCACCGATCTGGTCGAGCGAGGCGCCGTCCGGCACGGTGATCGTGACCGCGGTGGTCCCGGGACCTTCGAAGTCCGGGATCTCACCGAACGAAGCGAGGAAGCCGGACGCCTTGTCCCACACGAAGTAGCCGCCGAACGCGAGGATCGAGGCGGCCAGGATGACGGCCAGGCATCCCTTGCCCTTGTGGACGATCTCCTTGGCCGGGCTCGGCTCGACCTCCGGGTCCAGCATCGATGTCACGCGTCGGTCTCCTCGTCCGGCGGGGCACCACTCACTCCGCAATCATCCAGGTGGCGGCGGGTCCGTTGGCGATACTAACTCCCCGGGCGGCTTACCCCCGGCACCTTCAACGGCCAGGGCGTGCTCCAAGATCCCGACTGCGGCGACGGAATCGATGACCGCGCGCTGCTGCCGGGCCTTCTTCCCGGCCTGCCGCAGCCGCCGGGCGGCGTGCACGGTGGTGAGCCGCTCGTCCACCAGGCGGATCGCGACGGTGCTGCCGCCGGTCTGCAACGCGGCGGCCAGTGCCGCGGCCGCCGTCCGGATCCGGGCAGCCGCCGGCCCCTCAGCACCGGAGAGCGAGCGCGGCAGCCCGATGATGATCTCGATCGGGTCGTGCTCGGCGACCAGCGCCGACACCGCGGCGTACGCCTCGGAGCCGGCAGCGATCGTGCCGACCGGAAAGGCGAGGGTCCCGGCCGGGTCGCACGCGGCGACCCCGATCCGGGCCTCGCCCCAGTCGAGTCCGAGCCGGACGCCCGGCCGGAGGCGACTCAGGATCCGGCCGCCTGCCCGTCGGTGTTCCCGGCGTCGGCCCCGTCGTCCAGCCCGACACCCACGGACACCGCGTGTCGGATCGCGGCCAGTGCCTCGGCCGCACGGCTCCCGTCGCTCCCGCCGCCTTGGGCCAGATCGTCCTTGCCGCCACCGCGGCCGCCGAGTGTGCCGCTCGCGACCCGCACCAGCTCTCCGGCCCGCAGACCGAGGTCACGGGCGCCGCCGGTGGTCGCCACCACCACGGCCGGCTTGTCGGGCGTGCCGCCGAGCACCCCGATCACCGCAGGCCGATCGGACAGCCGGTTGCGGAGCTCGGTCGCCAGGGTGCGCAGGTCGCCGCCCCCGATCCCGTCAGCACGGTGGCCGAGCAACGTCACCCGGCCCGACGGGCCCGTGACGTCCTCCGCGCCGGCCACGATGGCACCGAGTGAGGCGAGCAGGTTCTTCGACTTGAGTGCGGCGATCTCGCGCTCGGCCTCCTTGAGCTGGGCGACCATCCGAGCCACCCGGTCCGCGACCTGGTCGGGCTGCACCTTGAGCGTCTCGGCCAGGCCCATCACCAGGGAACGTTCCCTGGCGAGCTGGGAGAAGGCCTCGATGCCGACGAAGGCCTCGACCCGGCGGATGCCGGAGCCCACCGAGGACTCGGCGTTGACCGCCATCAACCCGACCTGCGACGACGACACGACGTGGGTGCCGGCACACAGCTCCCGGGACCAGCCCGCGCCGATGTCGACCACCCGCACCACGTCGCCGTACACCTCGCCGAACAGCGCGGTCGCTCCGGACGCCTTGGCCTCCGCCAGCGGCATCAGCTCCGCGGCCACCCCGAAGTCGGACCGGATCGCCTCGTTGGACAGCAGCTCGATCTGCTCGCGCTGGACCGGTGAGACCGCGTGGTTCCAGCTGAAGTCCAGCCGCAGGTACCCGGGTCGGTTGAACGAACCGGCCTGCAGTGCGCTCGGGCCGAGGATCTGGTGCAGCGCCTCGTGGATCAGGTGGGTCGCCGAGTGCGCCTGGCAGGCGCCGACGCGCCACGTCTTGTCGACCTCGGTGACGACGGTCTGGTCGGGCCGCAGCTCGCCCTCGGCGACCTTCGCCTTGTGCACCACCAGACCCTTCACCGGCCGCTGCACGTCGTAGACCTCGAGTCGGACGCCGTCCGCGGTGGTGATCACTCCGCGGTCGCCGGACTGTCCACCGGACTCGGGATAGAACGGGGTCTCGGTCAGCACGAGCTCGATGTCCGCCCCGGGCCCGGCGATCTCGGTGGTCTCGCCGTCGATCACGATCGCCCGGACCGCGCTCTCGCCCGCGAGCGACTCGAAGCCGGTGAACGGGGTCTCCCCCGCCGCCCGGAGTCGGGCGTAGACGTCGGTGTGCACGCCGCTGCCCTTCTTCGCCTTGGCGTCGGCCTTGGCCCGGTCCGCTGCTCCTCATCAGGGAGCGGAAGCCGGCCTCGTCGACCTCCAGCCCTTGTTCGGCCGCCATCTCCAGCGTCAGCTCGATCGGGAAGCCGTAGGTGTCGTGCAGCTTGAACGCCGCGTCACCGGAGAGCGATCCGCTGCCGGAGCGCTCCACCGTGCCGGCGGCGCGCTCGAACAGCTGGGTGCCGGCGGTCAGGGTGTGCCGGAACGCCTCCTCCTCCGCCGTACGCGATGTCGGAGATCCGGTCGAAGTCGGCCGCGACCTCCGGGTACGAGCCGGCCATGGCGTCCCGGCTGACCGGGAACAACTCCGCGAAGCTGGGCGCGTCGACCCCGAGCAGCCGCATCGACCGGACGACCCGGCGCAGCATCCGGCGGAGCACGTAGCCGCGCGCCTCGTTGCCGGGTGTGACCCCGTCGCTGATCAGCATCAGCGAGGAACGCACGTGGTCGGCGACCACCCGCATCCGGACGTCGTCCTCGTGGCCGTCCGCCGAGCCGGCGCCGTAGCGCCTCCCCGACAGCTCCGACGACCCGCGCGATCACCGGGTAGACCTCGTCGATCTCGTACAGGTTGTCGACGCCCTGCAGCAGGTAGGCGACCCGCTCCAGACCCATCCCGGTGTCGATGTTCGGGCGGGGCAGCGGGCGCAGCACGTCGAAGTCGTCCTTGGCCCGGACCGCGGACAGCTCCTCCTGCATGAACACGAGGTTCCAGATCTCCAGGAAGCGGTCCTCGTCGACGACCGGGCCGCCGTCGGGCCCGTACTCCGGACCCCGGTCGACGTAGATCTCGCTGCACGGACCGCCCGGACCGGGAACACCCATGTGCCAGTAGTTGTCCAGCAGCCCGCGCCGCTGGATCCGCTCCTCCGGCAGGTCCGCGATGCTGGCCCACAGTGCGGCTGCCTCGTCGTCGGCGTGCAGCACGGTCACCCAGATGTTGTTCGGGTCGAACCCGAGACCGCCCCCGTCCTGCGAGGTGGTGACCAGCTCCCAGGCGTACCGGATCGCCTCGGCCTTGAAGTAGTCGCCGAAGGAGAAGTTGCCGTTCATCTGGAAGAAGGTGCCGTGCCGGGTGGTCTTGCCCACCTCCTCGATGTCGAGGGTGCGCACGACCTTCTGGACGGAGGTCGCCCGGGCGTACGGGGCCGGCTCCTCACCGGTGAAGTACGGCTTGAACGGCACCATGCCGGCGTTGACGAACAGCAGGGTGGGGTCGTTGTAGAGCAGCGGTGCCGAGGGCACCACCGTGTGGCCGCGGGTGGAGAAGAACTCCAGGAAGCGGCGCCGGATCTCGGCGGTTCTCATCTGTCGTATGTCCTTCGGAGGTCGAACGGTCGGGTGGCTGAGCTACTCCTGGGGCAGGCCGAGGGCGGAGCGGATCTCCGCCTCGCTCTCGGCCGTGGCAGCTCGGACCCGTTCGACGAAGTCCTGCGCGGTGCGCACGCCGGCGGTCACCTGCTCGGCGACCCGGTTGCCGATCGCCTCCGGGCTCGCGGCGGCGAGGTACTTCCGCGCCCGGTACATCACGTAGACCGCCGCGCCGGCTCCGACGGCGAACCAGAGCAGCCGGCCCATCACGAACCTCCCGACTTCTGCGCGCGTCGCGGCTCGATCGGTCCGGCATGGGCACCGGAGCCGCGCGCATCGACGATGTCGACGTCGGTGCCGGGGCCGCGGCGCAGCACCTTGCGGACGCCGGCGGTGAAGGCCGCGGTCTTGATCAGCGGGCCACCGAAGGTGATGGTCAGCAACGACGACATCTGCGCCGCGTTCTTCGACACCGAGCTGGCGTGCCCGCTCACCGAGGACACGTCCTCGGTGACCACGGCGAGCTTGCCCAGCTCCTCGTTGGTGGCGCGGACGGTGCCCTGCAGCTCGGTCAGGATCGGTACGGACTCCTGGCCCAGATCATGGATCTGCGACCGGGTCTCGTCCAGCACCTTGCCGAGCTTGAGCAGGGGCAGGGCGAGAAAGCCGACCAGCGCGACGAACGCGATGGCGGCGATCAGACCGGCGATTTCCCCAACGGACACAAGACCTGACCCTACCCTGTCGACCCCCGGAGCAACTCCTCGATTCGGTCCAGCCGAGCGGCGACGGCAGCCTCGGCCCCGTGGTCGGTCGGCTCGTAGTAACGGGTCCCGAGCAGCTCGTCGGGCAGGTACTGCTGGGCGGCGATCCCGTGCGGCTCGTCGTGGGCGTAGACGTATCCCTGGCCGTGCCCGTGCGCCTCCGCACCCGCGTAGTGGGCGTCGCGCAGCGGCGCCGGGACCAGCCCGATCCGACCGCCCTGCACGTCGGCCAGGGCGGCGTCGATCCCCTTGATCACCGCGTTCGACTTCGGTGCCAGGGCCAGCGCGATCACCGCCTGGGCCAGGTTGATCCGGCCCTCCGGCATGCCGATGAACTGCACGGCGTGCGCAGCCGCCACCGCCGTCTGCAGGGCGGTCGGGTCGGCCAGCCCGATGTCCTCGCTGGCCGAGATCACCAGTCGGCGGGCGATGAAGCGGGGGTCCTCACCGGCGGCGATCATCCGGGCCAGGTAGTGCAGGGCCGCCTGGACGTCGGAGCCGCGGATCGACTTGATGAAGGCGCTGATCACGTCGTAGTGCTGGTCGCCGTCGCGGTCGTAGCGGATGGCGGCCTTGTCGACCGCCTGCTCGACGACCGCGGCGGTGATCGTGGTCGCGTCGATCGCCGCCGCGCCGGCCGCGGACTCCTCCAGGTAGGTGAGCGCCCGACGCGCATCACCGCCGGCCAGCCGGAGCAGGTTGTCCCGGGCGTCGTCGTCGAGCTCGTACCGGCCGGCGAGACCGCGCTCGGAGGCCAGCGCGCGATCGAGCAGCCCGGCGATGTCGGTCTCGGCCAGCGGACGCAGGGTCAGCAGCAGCGACCGGGACAGCAACGGGGAGATGACCGAGAAGCTGGGGTTCTCGGTGGTGGCGGCGATCAAGGTGACCAACCGGTTCTCGACCGCGGGCAGCAGCACGTCCTGCTGGGTCTTGGAGAACCGGTGCACCTCGTCGACGAACAGCACCGTCGCCCGTCCGCTGCGCAGCTCCTGGCGGGCCCGATCCAGCTCGGCGCGCACCTCCTTGACCCCGGCGGTGACGGCGGAGATCTCCACGAACCGGCTGTTGGTCTGCCGGGACACGACGGCGGCGATGGTGGTCTTGCCGACCCCGGGCGGACCCCAGAGGAACACCGACATCGGCTCCCCGGCCGCCAACCGGCGCAGCGGCGATCCCGGCGCCAGCAGGTGCGTCTGGCCGACGATCTCGTCCAGGGTCCGGGGCCGCATCCGGACCGCCAGCGGCAGCCCCGCCCGCTCACTGCCCGCGTCGGCGAGGCTGCCTCCGGGAACCACCGCGCCGTTCCCGCCCACCAGTCCGCCGAACAGGTCCTCGCTCATGGCCCCATCCTCGCCGACCGCGGCGGTCCGGCGTCGGCAGACTCAGACCGGCGTCGGCAGACTCAGACCGGCGTCCGGGCCCGGCCGCGGTAGAGGAAGCTCATCGCCCGGGGCCGGGTCTCGCCGTACCCCGTGTCCAGCTCGACCAGCTCGAAGCCCGCATCGGTCAGCACGGACCCGATCGCGGTGTCCAACCGGCAGCCGCCGGCCACCCGTCCCTGGAGCGGGTTGAGTCGACGTTGCCAGCCCCGGACCCCGTCGTCCGGGGCCAGGCCGTGTTCCAGGAAGTGCAGCTCGCCGCCGGGACGCAGCACCCGCCGGATCTGCGCCAGTGCGGGCGGCAGCTGCGGGATGGTGCACAGCGTGTACGTCGACAGGGCCGCGTCCGCGGAGTCGTCCGGCAGCTCCAGCCGCTGACCGTCCAGCCCGGCCCGGACCACCTCGACGGATCCGCCGACGGCGGCCCGGCGTTCGGCCGAGAGCTCCCAGGCCAGATCGGACGGCTCGACGGCGAGCACCGTGTCGACCGCGGCCGGATAGAACGGCACGTTCAGCCCGGAGCCGAACCCGATCTCCAGCACCCGGCCTGCGAGTCCGCTGCAGGTGAGCCGCCGGCGCTGGTTCACCTCCGGTGAGTCGAGCAGCCGGTCGATCAGCCGCGGCAGCACCCGCTCGTTCCACCAGCCCATCAGCGGGCCGCTCCGGCGGACCCGGTCACCGCGGTCTCATCACGTCGTCGAGCACCATCTGGTACGCGTCGGGCGGGACGCAGACGACGCCGTAGAACGGATGGTCCAGCTCGATGGTGACGAAGAACATCAGCGCCAGGAAGAACGACACCAGTCCGGCGATGATCATGTGCACCCGCAGGTTCGAGACGTTGATCAACGACAGCAGCACCTGGCTGATCAGCGCGCCCACCCACAACAGCAACCAGAGCAGCGGCGGCAGCGTCAGTCCGCCCTCGTTGATCCGGGTGCGGCGTTGGGTCACGAACTCGTTGAACGAGCTGATCGCCTGGCCCTGCAAGGTGGTCTGGACCGTCCCCTTGGGCTCGTACGCGAACAACAGGGTGCGGATCTCCTCGACCTGCGTCGTGCCGCTGGTCGGGGTCAGGCCCGCGCTCTGGGTCGGCCAGTCGACGGTGATCACCCCACGGGTGTACTCCCGCATCAGCTCCTGGAGTTGACCGGCCAACGGGTCGGGCAGGCCGGAGATGTCCTGGAAGAACCGGGCCAGCGCCGCCGCCTCCCCCTCCACCACGGTCTCGACCCGAACGAAGTTCTGGAACGCCGCCACGGCGATCAGGCCGAGGGTGATGCCGTAGAACAGGCCGTAGAAGGTGATGCCGTACCCGAGCACCCGGTCCCACTCCTCGGGTGGTCGCGCCACCCGCCGGACCCACGGCCGCAGCACGGTCAGCAGCAGCAGGCTCACCCCGACGAAGGCCACCACGAAGGCGGGCAGGTTCACCCAGGCGGGAAGGTTGTAGTACCAGACCACGCCCCTATCTTGGATCAGCCGTTGCGCGTCACGTCGCGGGCCAGGTTCGCCGGCATGTAGTCGTACCGGGTGAAGGCGCGGGTGAAGGTCCCGGTGCCGTGCGACACCGACCGCAGGTCGATGGGATAGCGGGACAGCTCGTGCGCCGGGACCTCGGCGTGGATCGTGACGTAACCGTCGAGCTCGGCGGTCTCGGTGCCGTGCACCTGGCCGCGCCGACCGCGCAGATCGGCCAGGACCGAGCCGAGCGAGTCCTCGGCGACGGTGATGGACAGCGCGTCGATCGGTTCGAGGAGGGCGACCGTCGACTCGTTCGCCGCCTCCCGCAACGCCATCGCCGCGGCGTTCTGGAAGGCCATGTCGGAGGAGTCGACGGCGTGCGCCTTGCCGTCGACCAGGGTCACCCGGACGTCGACCACGGGATAGCCGTGGAGGACTCCCCGGGCGAGCTGGAGCCGGGCACCCTTCTCCACCGACGGGACGAACTGCCGCGGCACCGCTCCGCCGACGACCCGCTCGGTGAACTCGATCCCGTCGCCGCGCGCCAGCGGTTCGACCTCCAGCTCGCACACCGCGTACTGTCCGTGGCCGCCGGACTGCTTCACCAACCGTCCCCGCACGGTGATGGGCCGCACGAACGTCTCCCGCAGCGAGGTCCGCACCGGCTCGGAGGAGACCTGCACGTGGTGGTTCTCGTTGAGCGACCTCAGCAGCTTGTCGAGGTGGGCGGGCCCCATCGCCCACAGCAGGACCTGGTGGGTCTCGGCGTTGTGCTCCAGTCGCATGGTCACGTCCTCACCGGCCAACCGCTGCAGGGCGACGGCGAGTTTCTCCTCGTCGGCGCGGGAGTCGGCGTGGATGGCGACCGGCAGCAGCGGCTCGGGCAGCAACCACGGCTCCACCAGGGCCGGTCTGGCCCGGGTGGACAACGTGTCGGAGGTCTCCGCCGCGGTGAGCTTGGACACCAGCACCAGGTCGCCCGCGATCGCCCGGGGCTTGGGGCGGGTCTCCTCCCCCGGCCCGACCGGTACGGCCAGCGGACCGACCCGGTCGTCGCTGTCGTGGTCGGGGTGGCCGTCCACCGGGTGTCCCGCGAACTCGCCGAGGTGCCCCGACACGTGCAACGGCAGGTCGGCGGTCAGGGTGCCGGAGAAGACCCGGACCAGACACAGCCGCCCGACGAAGGGGCTGCTCGTGGTGCGCACCACCTCGGCCACCAGCGGTCCCTCCGGGTCGCAGCGCAGCTCACCGAAGTCGCCACCGTCGCAGCTCCGCACCGCCGGCAGCGGCGCGCCGGCCGGCGAGGGGAAACCGCGCTCGAACAGGTCGAACAGCCCCTGCACCCCGAGACCGGACGGGGCGTGGGTGCCGATGATCGGGAAGAAGCGGGCCGTGCCGATCGCCGCCCGGATGTCGTCGGTGACGCTCTCCGCGGTGATCTCCACCCCGTTCAGATGGCGTTCCAGCAGGTCCTCGTCCTCGGACTCCTCGATGATCGACTCCAGCAACGGGCCGCGCAGGTCCTCGATCATCGCGGCCTCGTCGTCGTCCGGTTCCCGGTCGGTCGGCTCGCTGCCGGTGAAGTCGAGCACCCGGCGCCGGAGCAGGCTCGCGCAACCCCTCAGGCCGCCGGCGTCGTCGAGCAACGGCACCTCCAGCGGCTGGGCGTCGCCGAAGGTGCGGCGGCAGCGGGCCACCGTCTCGGGGAAGTCGGCGCGGGCCTGCTCGAGCTTGGTGACCGCCACGGCGCGCGGCCTGCCGATCGCCGCACACTCCCGCCACAGCATCCGGGTGGCCTCGTCGATCTCGTCGTTGGCCGGCACCACGAACAGCACCGCGTCGGCGGCGCGCAGGCCGGCCCGGACCTCGCCGACGAAATCCGGGTTGCCCGGGGTGTCCAGCAGGTTGACCACGCAGGATCCGCTACGGACGACGGCGGCGTTCAGCCAGCTCGACGGTTTCGGCTCGGTCCGCGCCGACCGGGTCTGGGTGCGGGCGGCGACGAGACGTTCGAACAGCGCCGTCTTGCCCGCACCGGCGGGCCCGACCAGCACGACATTGCGGATCTGGTCCGGTGACGCCGGCTCCGGCGCGGTCCCGTCCGTCATGGACTCACCATGGCGTTCCCGCCCGACCGGGCACAAGGGGTGACGGGATCGCCGGTCACCTCAGGGGCCGCGCGTCCACTCCCGCTTCCTTGCGCTGGGCGGCGGTGATCGGGGCCGGTGCGTCGGTGAGCGGGTCGACCCCGCCGCCGGACTTCGGGAACGCGATCACGTCCCGGATCGACTCGGTGCCGGCGAGCAGGGCACAGATCCGGTCCCAGCCGAAGGCGATCCCGCCGTGCGGCGGGGCGCCGTACGCGAACGCGTCGAGCAGGAAGCCGAACTTGGCCTGCGCCTCCTCCGGTCCCAGACCCATCACGGCGAACACCCGCTCCTGGATGTCGCGGCGATGGATACGGATGGAGCCACCGCCGATCTCGTTGCCGTTGCAGACGATGTCGTACGCGTAGGCCAGCGCCGAACCGGGATCGGTGTCGAAGGTGTCGAGGAACTCCGCCTTGGGCGAGGTGAAGGCGTGGTGCACCGCCGTCCAGGCCCCCGAGCCGACGGCAACGTCACCGGCGGCCTCGGCGTCGGCGCTCGCTTCGAACAACGGCGCGTCCACGACCCAGACGAAGGACCAGGCGGACTCGTCCATCAAGTGCAGCCGACGGCCGATCTCGAGCCGGGTGGCGCCCAGCAGCGACTGTGCGGCCCGCCGACCACCGGCGGCGAAGAAGACGCAGTCGCCCGGCTCCGCGCCGACGGCGGCCGCGAGCCCGGCCCGTTCGGACTCCGACAGGTTCTTGGCCACCGGGCCACCGAGCTCGCCGTCCTCGGTGAAGAGCACGTACGCCAGTCCGCGGTGGCCGCGTTGCTTGGCGAACTCCTGCCACGCGTCCAGCTGCTTGCGCGGCTGACCGGCCCCACCCGGCATCCGGACCGCACCCACATAGGGCGCCTGGAAGACCCGGAACGGGGTGTCGGCGAAGTAGCCGGTGACCTCGGTCAGCGGCAGCCCGAACCGGAGATCGGGCTTGTCGGAGCCGTAGCTCTCCATCGCCTCGGCGTAGGTCATCCGCGGGAACGGTGTCTGCGCCTCGTACCCGACCAGCTTCCAGATCTCGGTCAGCAGCGTCTCGGTCAGCTCGATGATGTCGTCCTGGTCGACGAAGCTCATCTCGACGTCCAGCTGGGTGAACTCAGGTTGCCGGTCGGCGCGGAAGTCCTCGTCGCGATAGCAGCGGGCGATCTGGAAGTACCGTTCCAGTCCCGCGACCATCAGCAGCTGCTTGAACAGCTGCGGGCTCTGCGGCAGGGCGTACCAGGATCCGGGCCGGAGCCGGGCCGGGACGAGGAAGTCCCGCGCTCCCTCCGGCGTGGACCGGGTCATGGTCGGGGTCTCGACCTCGACGAAGTCACGCTCACCGAGGACCGTGCGAGCCACCCGGTTCACCTCGCTGCGCAGCCGGATCGCGGCGGCGGGGCCCGGCCGGCGGAGGTCGAGATAGCGGTACTTGAGCCGGACCTCTTCGCCGACGTTGACCCGCTCGTCGATCTGGAACGGCAGCGGGGCGGCGGGGTTCAACACCTCGATGGCCGAGGCGACGACCTCGATCTCACCGGTCGGGAGCTCGGGGTTGGCGTTGCCCTCCGGCCGCACCTCGACCACGCCGGTGATCGCGATGCAGTACTCGTTGCGCAGGTCGTGGGCGTCGGAGGCGGCCAGCAGCTCGTCCCGGACGACGACCTGCACCAGACCGGACGCGTCCCGCAGATCCACGAAGGCCACTCCGCCGTGATCTCGCCGCCGGGCCACCCAGCCGGCGAGCGTGACGGATTGGCCAGCGTCGGTCGGCACCGAGGGTGCCGGCGCCGTGGGTGCGGATCACGAGAACTTCCTCTCGAGGAGTCGGTGGACGAACCCGACGATCCTACGGGCCCGCCGCCGCCGCGGGCGCGCCGATTTGTCCAAGCCGGGCGTCGGTGACGCCTGAGATGGTGGTCGGGTGCTGATGCGCCTGCGCCGACGTCCCGAGTGGCAGTTCTTCGGCGTGCTGCCGAAGGCCGCCCCCGGTCTCACCGTCGCCTGGTGGACGCTGCTGATCCTCAGCGGTGTGCTGCCGGCGGTCTTCGCCGTCGCCACCGGACTGACCGTGCGGGCCGTGGAGCTGGGCGGATCGTTGCCCGGATCCTTGTTCGCTCCGCTGCTGCTGACCGGGATCGTCTTCGTGGCCATGCTGGTCGTCAACCCCGTCCTGACGGCGGTCAGCATGAACCTCGGCAATCTGGTCTCGGCGTGGCTCAACGAGCGGCTGATCGGCAGCTGCGTCGCCCCACCCGGCATCGGTCACCTCGAGGACGACCGGCTGGCCGAGGACCTGACGGTCGCCCGCGAGTTCGACCGGGGCCATGACCGGGCCACCGATGTCGCTCAACGTCGACTTCGTCGCCGGCGGGCTGGTCGGCATCGTGGTGGGTGTCTCGTCGGCGGTGGTGCTGGCCGGGTACGCCTGGTGGGCGTCGCTGCTGCTCGTGCTCGCCTGGGGGTCGACGCACTGGCTGCTCCGGGAGAGCGGGGTCTGGAGTGACCGCAACACCGCCGAGGTCCGGTCGGCCCAGCGGCACGCCGACTACGCGTACTCGCTGGCCGTCGATCCGCAGCCCGCCAAGGAGCTGCGGCTGTTCGGTCTGGCCGGCTGGGTGGTGGAGCGGTTCGTCGCCCGTCGCCAGGAGCTGTTCGACCTGCAGTACCGCGCCACCCGGCTGCGGGAGAAGTCGGTGCTCGGCTGCCTGGCCATCGTGCTGCTGGCCAACCTCGCCGTGTTCGGCCTGCTGGGCTGGTCCGCGGCGACCGGACAGCTCGGGCTCGGGCAGCTGGTGGTCTACGCCCAGGTCGCGCTCGGGGTGTGCCAGCTCGCCTTCGGCGGGCTGAACTGGGTGCTGGACGGTGCCGCCGCCCCGGTGGCCGCGGTGGCTCGGCTCGGCCCGGCGATGGCACCGCTCGGGGCGCTGCCGGTCGGTACCGAGCTGCCGGCACGCAGCTCGGGTGCACCCCTGGAGCTGCGGCTGCGGGACGTCGCGTTCGGCTATCCGGGCGGCGACCGCCGATCTTCACCGGGCTCGACCTCGACGGTGCCCGCCGGCCGGTCGCTGGCCATCGTCGGTCAGAACGGCGCCGGCAAGACCACGCTGGCCAAGTTGCTGTGCCGGCTGTACGACCCGGACGGCGGCACCATCGAGGTGAACGGCATCGACCTGCGCCGGCTCGATCTCGCCGCCTGGCGAAGCGAGCTGGCCGCGGTGTTCCAGGACTTCGTCCGGTTCGAGCTGACCGCTGCGGGAGAACGTCGACCCGGCCGGTCTGGCCGGCGAGGCCGACGTCCGCGCCGCGCTCGCCGACGCCGGTGCGGACCGGGTCGCGGACCTCGACGTCGTCGCTGGCCAAGGGCTATCCCGGCGGCACCGACCTCTCCGGTGGCCAGTGGCAGCGGGTGGCGCTGGCCCGGGCGCTGTGCGCCGTCCGCCGCGGCGCCCGGCTGGTGCTGCTGGACGAGCCGACCGCCCAGCTCGACGTCCGCGGCGAGGCCGAGGTGTTCGATCGGGTGCTCCGGGCCACCGCCGGCGTCACCACGATCTTGATCTCGCACCGGTTCTCCACGGTCCGGCACGCCGACCGGATCTGCGTGCTGGAGCAGGGCCGGGTGGTCGAGCTCGGCAGCCACCAGGAGCTGATGGCGCTCGGCGGTCGCTACCGGACGATGTTCGACCTGCAGGCCCGGCGCTTCACGGCCAGCGTGGACGAGGAGGGTGAGGTCTTCGATGTCCTCTGAGTCCACCACGAACCGGATCCGGATCGCGCCGGCCGAGGACCTGCCGCCGGCGCTGTCCTCGATGTGGCAGCTGTGCCGGCTCGGCTACCGGCACGAGCCGCGGTTGGTGGCCGCCGTGGTCGCCCTCACCCTGCTGGCCGCCGTACCCGACGCGCTGTTCGCGCTCTGGCTGGCCCTGCTCGCCGGGGCTCTGCTCGACCGGCGACCAGCCGCTGCTGATCGCCATGGTGATCGCCATCGCGGTGTCCGGCACCCTGACCTGGCTGCTGGGCGTCCTCAACGACCGGCTGACCCGGCGGTTCCGGGACCGGGTCACGATCGCGCTGGAGACCCACGTCGCCACCCTGCAGGCCTCGGTGACCGGGCTGGAGCACCAGGAGCGCAGTGACTACCTCGACCGGCTCGCGGTGCTGCGCAACCAGATCTTCGTGCTCGACCACATGTATCTCTCGGTGCTCAGCACCGTCGGCTGGATCGTCCGGGTCGCCGTCACCGTGGTGCTGTTGGCGGGCATCTCGCCGGTGCTGGTGCTGCTGGTGCTGTTCGCCCTGCCGACGGTGCTGAGTTCCGCCTGGCGGCCGGCGGTCGAGCGGGCGGTCGAGGAACGGCAGGCCCGGCACGCCCGGCTCGCCGAGCACCTGTTCACCCTCGGCACCACCGCGGCCGCCGGCAAGGAGGTGCGGGTCACCGGGGTCGGCGAGCGGCTGCCGGAGCGGCGTCGGCGGGAGTGGAGCCGGTGGTTCGTCCCGCTGGCCCGGGCCCGCTGGGTCAGCGCCGCTCAGCCACGCCGTCGCCTGGACGGTGTTCGGCGTCGGCTACGTCGCCGCCATCGTCTACGTCGCCACCGGGTCGTGGGGCGTGCGCCAGACCGGAGCGGCCGCGGTGCTGCTCATCCTGGCCGCCGGGGCGCGGCTGTCGGCGTACGTCGGCGGCACCATCGGCGAGATCGGCTTCCTCCGCGGGGTCTGGCTCGACGGCTCCCGGCGGCTGGTCTGGTTGGAGCGGTTCGCGGAACGGCAGACCGCGAACTGGGACCTGCCGGCGCCGGACCGGCTGACCGAGGGCATCCGGCTCAGCGGGGTCTCCTTCCGCTATCCGGGTTCGGACCTGGACGCCCTGACCGATGTCGACCTCGCGATCCCCGCCGGCACGGTGCTGGCCGTGGTCGGTGAGAACGGCGCCGGTAAGTCGACCCTGGTCAAGCTGCTGGCCAAGATGTACGAACCGACCCGCGGTTCGATCCTGGTCGACGGCGCCCCGTTGGACCGGATGCCCGCACCGGCCTGGCGGGAACGGCTGGCGGGCGCGTTCCAGGACTTCTACCGCTTCGAGTTCGTGGCCCGCCGAAGCGTCGGCCTCGGCGACCTGACCCGACTCGACGAGCGAGCCCGCGGTCCTCGCCGCGGTCGGCCGGGCCGGGGCCGACGACGTGCTGGACCGGTTGCCCGACGGCTTGGGCAGCCAGCTCGGACCCACCTGGCCCGGCGGCCAGGAACTGAGTTTCGGCCAGTGGCAGAAGCTGGCGCTGGCCCGGGGCTACATGCGGGACGCGCCGCTGCTGCTCGTGCTGGACGAGCCGACCGCCGCCCTGGACGCCGAGACCGAGCACGCCCTGTTCGAGCGCTACACCGCGTCCGCCCGGGCCACTGCCGTCGGAGCGATCACCGTGCTGGTGTCACATCGGTTCAGCACCGTCCGGGCCGCCGACCTGATCGCGGTGCTGGACGGCGCCCGGCTGGTCGAGGTCGGCAGTCACGCCGAGCTGATCCGGGCCGGTGGGCGGTACGCGGAGCTGTACGCCATCCAGGCGGCCGGATACCGCAGCTGACCAGGTACAACTGGTACATGCGCCGCCGGCTGCCCCAGCGTCTGGGTCTGGGTCTGATCACCCTCGCGCTGGTGGCCCTGACCGTCGTCGTCAACCCGCAGCGTGCGTTCGCCTGCGACTGCGCCGGCATCACCACCCGACGGGCCGCGGAGCAGTCCGACGCCGTCTTCGTCGGCCGGGTGCTCCGGGTGGACGAGGTGGGTCGGGGCGGCGACAAGCGGGTCGACATCCGGTTCGGGGTGCAACGTGTCTTCAAGGGCACGGTCTACGCCGAGCAGGTGATCGCCTCCGCCCCCGATGCCGCAGCCTGCGGGCTGACCCCCAAGGCGGGCAGCAGCTGGGTGATCTTCGCCACCGAGTCGGTCGAGGGCAGCGGCGCGAACCCGCTCTACCGGCTCCGCACCACGGTGTGCAGCGGCAACCTGCCGACCGCCACGGCGCCGCCGATCCTGGGTACCGGCGGGCCCCCGCAGCCCGGCGCCTCCGACCGCGAGGAACGAGCGACCGGTACCGATGCCGCGCTGACCCGTGGACTGGTCATCGCCGGCGTCGGAGCGCTGGGGCTGCTCGCCCTGGTCGGGATCGGGTTGGCCTACCTGTGGCGACCGAGCCGGCGTCGCTGAAACGGCGGCGATGTCGAGCGGGCGCCGCTCAGCGGCCGAAGCCGATGACGCTGTTGACGAACGGCAGCTGGTCACGGCGCGGCCCGGCGGATCCGAGCACCCCGTCGGGGGTGAACTCCCCGTCGTAGTGGAACTCCTTGATCACGAACGGCAGGTTGTCGGCGTCGAGCGGGAACTCGGAGTCCATGACGTGGAAGTGCAGGTGCGCCTCGCTGGTGTTGCCGCTGTTGCCGAGCCGGGCGAGCTCCTGGCCGACGGTCACCCGGTCCCCGACGGAGACCGCGATCGACCCCGGCTTCAGGTGGGCGTAGAACGCGTACACGTCGTCGGCGATCTTGAGCACCAGCCGGTTGCCACCGAGCTGCTCGAACGGGATCCCCTTCGTCATCACCTGCGGGACGGCGTCGACCATGTCGTCGACGGCCACCACGATCTCGCCGTCCGCCACGGCCAGGATCGGTGCGTCCCAGCAGTAGTAGCTGGTGTTGTCGTCGGACGGGCCGTCGAAGGTCGCCAGCAGCCCGGTCGCCTCGTCGACCAGTGGTCGACGGTCGGGGTCGATCTGCACCCAGTCGATCGCGTACCGCTCCGCGGCGTTGAGCCGACCGCCGACCGGCATCACCGCGCCGCGGTGGGAGTTCATCTGCCCGCACCCGTTGCCGGCGAACCAGTTCGTGCCGATCAGCGGCGGCGCCAGCTCGACCGGTTGCACGTTCCCGACCCGGACCACGCCACCGAGCTGACGGATCTCGGCCGGGAACAGGTTCGCCGGGTCGCCCTGGCCCGGCCCGGGCGGACCGAACGCGCCGTCGACCTCGTGCACCAGCCGGGACGGCACCGGCGCCTCGTCGGCCAGGGCCAGGTCGAGGATGACGACCACCGTGCGGCCGTGCGGGATCTCCTGCACCGGCTGCGGCGTCGCTGCGTACTCTCCGACCAGCAGCGAGTTGACCACGATCTGATCCCCCGCCAGCTCGCCGAGCACGGGGCCGTCCGGGGATTCCGCCCGGGCCCGGATCCGGTGCAGCGTGGCCGGTCTCGGGCCGGCGTTGAAGACGGCCAGCTCGTAGGCCAGGTGTCGCCGTCCGTCGGTTCCGGGGACCGGGGAGGGCTCCGGGTTGACGTCGGTGATGATCAACGGGGTCAGTACGTCCCCCATCTCGAACTTGGTCTGCTCGTCGGCCGTCGCTGCCTGCACTGCGGGTTCCCTTCGTCGTCGCCTGGTCGCAGGCTCACCTTCGCGGCGGCCCGACACCACGTCAAGGGCCGTCGTCACGGGCGGAAGGCCGAGCCCATCTGGTCGAGGGCGCCGTCCTCGATGGGCAACGCGCCCCGCCGGACCGCGGCGACCAGACCGGCGTGATCGGCCTCGGTCTGGTCGGCGTACGCCCGGGCGAACACGCACATCGCGCTCTCGAGCTTGTCGGACCCGCCGGCGTATCCCGCGATCATCGACGCGCCGCTGGTCCGGGCGTGTCCCTTGGCCAGCAGGTGCCCGACGATGCCGGCGTAGTCGACCAACGCCGCGGCGTCGATGGCGTCCAGCGCGATGGTGCCCTTCATGTTCCGGAACTGGCGGACGTAGTACTGCCGGTCGTCAACGGTGGTCCAGCCGAGCAGCGGGTCACTCACGGTCTGCAGCGCCTGCTGGTACTCCACGACCCGCTGGCCCTGGTGGTCGTGCCAGGCGGCGGTGCCGTGCACGTAGCGGGCCAGCACCGAGCGGCGGGCCTGCTTGAGCTGCAGGAAGAGCACGTCGTCGGGGCTGCTGCCCTCCAGCAGGGCCACGTAGGCGCGCAGGCCGACACTGCCCACCCCGACGACCTTGTGGGCGACGTCGACCAGGGTGTAACCGCCCACCATCCGGCGCCAGTGCGGCGCCAGCGTCTGCAGGTACTCGTCCAGCCCCTCGGCGACCAGCTCCCACTCCTGCGGGGCCAGGTGGGTGATCAGCGGCGGTTCGTCGACGATCTGCCGGCGGCCCTCGTGCTCGCGGGTGAACCGGGGCAGCGCCCGATCACTGGTCCGGTGCCGAGCCCGCTTGGCGGACCGGGTGATCTCGGCCCGCAGCGTCTTCTCCGTCGTGGTCTCGTGCAACCGGTCCACGTCGAGCCGGTTGTAGGACCGCATCAACAACGGCTGTTCGGCCAGGAACGCGACCTCCTCGCGGTAGTCCCGCACGCACGAGGCGACCGCGGTCGCGCACTGCTCCTCGGTCGCGGAGTTCTCCCGGCCCGCCACCCAGATGCTGGCCACGAGCCGGCGCAGGTCCCATTCCCAGCCGCCGGGATGGGCCTCGTCGAAGTCGTTCAGGTCGATCACCAGCTCGCCCTCGGGTGAGCCGTAGAAGCCGAAGTTGCCGAGGTGGGAGTCCCCGCAGACCACCGGGGTGATGCCCGTCGCGGGCAGTCCGGCCACGTCCTCGGCCATCACGATGGCGGTGCCGCGCAGGAAGCCGTACGGGGAGTTGATCATCCGGCTGACCCGGATCGGGATCAGCTCGGGCACCCGACCCTGGTGCGACTCCTGGATCAGACTGACCGGGTCGGGACGGTCGACCGGGGCCACCCAGCGGCCCAGCAGCTTGCGCGGCACGCGCTTGCGCAGCGCCTTGCCCATCGCGAACCGTTCCGCCCGCGAGCTCGGCTGCTTGCGCAGCGACTCGTACGCGTCGCTCTCCGCGCCGGCCAGCACCGGATGCCGCAGGGTCGGGGTCACGGGGCTATTCGACCAGTTCGTCGAGGTCCTTGCCCAGGAACCGGGCCAACGCCGCGGCCGTGTCCCGGGCGGCGGCGGTGCCGGCGGCCGTGGTGCCGGTGGCCAGATCGAGGCCGATCCCGACCCGACGACCCGAGATCGTGCGCTGCCACAGACCGGCGTTGACGGGAGCCGAGCCGGGTTCGTCGAGAATCACCGAACCGACGAACAGGTCGGTCCCGGGCCGGTGCGGGTGCCCGTCGGTGGTGTCGAAGTTGATCTTGGGATAGCTCAGGGTCAGCTCGTCGTAGAGCGGCACCAGAAAGGCCAGACCCGTCGCCGGCCGGGGGTCCGGCGCGTCGGCGAACCACCACACGACCGAGGCGTCGGGACCGTCGGCCACCTGGGCGCCGATCAGCCGGTCCCCGTGCTGCTCCCGCAGCCGCTCCAGCGCCGCCCGCGCATCGGTGAGGGTGAGCGAGCACCAGCGCGCGAAGTCGGCCACGCTCGCCGGTCCGTGGCCGGCCAGGAATCGACCCAGCAGCTCGGCCACCGGATCCTCCGGTCGGCGGACCGAGCGTCCCGCCAGCAGCTCGTCGAGTCGGCGGTAGGTGTGTTGGGCTCCCCCGCCCGGTGAGATCCGCAGGGGCCCGCTGGCGATCAGCCCATCGAGCTCGGCCGCCATCACCACCGCGGCCAGCCGCAACCCCGACGAGCCCAGCCCCTCGGCCGCCAGGTGCTCGGCGAGCTCGGTGCGGGTGAGCGCCGCCCCGTCGGCCAGCGCGGCCAGGAACACCGCGGCAGCGCGGTCCCGGGTGGCAGGATCGAGACCGGTCTGCCGGTACCCACCCTGGTTGCGCTGATGCACCCGGGCGGAGGTGGCGGCCAGCATCCAGCCGATGTCCGCCGGGGTCACGTAGTGCCAGGTGGGGCGCAGGACGTGGGTACGCAGCAGGTCGCCCCGGTCGAACTCGGCCTGGACGGCGGCCTGGTCGAGGTCTCCGGCCGGTCCGGGCCCCGTCCGCATGCCGAGCGACCAGAAGCCGTGGGCCCACTCCTGGGACTGGACGCAGGCCAGCAGGTCGACCACCTCGGCGGCTCGCGCCGGTCCGGGCGTGGTCAACCGCTGCACCGCCAACCGGCGCCGCAGCACGTCGGCCCGGGCGACCTGCGGCCAGGAGCTCACGTAGGAGTCGTCACCGGAACCGGGCCGCCAGCTGTTTCAGCTGCTGACGCAGCGACTTGGCCGGCGGGACCCGGTGCGCACGCAGCTTGTCGCGCTCGCGTTTCATCTTGTACAGCTCGGCCGGCGGCATCCCCATCAGCGTGCCCACCGGTGGCGGGAACGCCGTCGCGGCGAGTCGGTCGTTGAACGGCTGGGGATCCTCGCCGGGGGCGAACACGTGCTTCAGCCGGTGCCGGGCGAGGAACCCGGCGAAGCGGTCCCACAGCACCGGGTGCTCGCGGTGCATCGGGTCCCAGTCACCCTCGGCGTACAGCTCGACGGGGTCCACCCGGTCCAGCGACGGCAGCAGCCGGTGCGGGATCTTGTGGTAGCTGGCCAGCTCGAGCGTGCGCGAGTCGTGGGCCAGCACCATCGCGGGGGTGCCGGCCAGGGTCGCGGCGATGTTGCCGTGGATCCGGGTCCCGACCGAGAAGTCGAACTCCGCCAGCTTGGCGAACCAGGTCGTCGGATCGAGGCAGAAGCGGATCCGGTCACTGCGGACCAGCGGGTGGTCCAGGTAGATCGGCACTCCGCTTTCCACGGTCGCCCGCACGCCCTCGCTCGGGTAGCTGCCCTTGATCATCAAGTTGAGGGTGCGCAGGTCCTGCGGGAAGTACACGATGTTCGGGTACCGGGCGGCCAGGTCCTGCGAGACCGGCCCCATCTCGTGCAGGTACGGGGAGATGTTCAGCGCGATCGGCGACAGGTAGGTCAGCTCGTCGACCTTCCGGGTCTCGATCAGCTCCGGCCCCTCCATGAACATCGACGGGCAGCCGATCACGTCGACCTGGTCGTCGGCGAAGCCGAGCCCGATCAGGTAGTCGCGGGTGAACTCACCCCGGACACCGATGGACGGCGACCGCTCCAACACGGCCCGGACGAACCGCTGCACCGTCGGGCCGAGCGCCTCGCCGCGCCTGCTGTGCTCGCCCTCGATCGAAGCCTGGGCCCCGACGCCCATCACGGTGACGGGAACCCTCAGCTTCTCGATCAGCTCCGACAGCCCGTCGAGGGACTTGGCGTAGTTGACCCGGAACGCGTTGGCCAGCGGGATCACCACGTGGTCGTACTCGGCGTTGATCAGTTGCGGCGTCCGCCCGATCAGACCGGAGGTCTTCACCGTGGTGCCTGCGGTGGACAGGAGGCGGATCGCAGCCTGCCCGAACACCAGGTTGCCGACGTTGCTCCCGAAGGAGTTCTCGGCCAGGGCCTTCTTCGGTGAGACCACCTTGAACGGTGACTTGTGGGCCCGGACCAGCAGTCGGCTCACGAATCGACTTCCTCTCTCGCGGTGACCCGGGGGCGCAGATCGGCCTCCGGTGGGATCCAGCGCTCGGCGTCGGCCGGCACCTGTTCGCCGGTGCGGATGTCCTTCACCTCGCTGTTGGGCGCCTGCCCGAACCAGACGTACGGGATGCCGCGCCGGTCGGCGTAGCGGATCTGCTTGCCGTACTTGTCGGCCTTCGGGGCCACCTCGGTGGCGACCCCGCGGCGGCGCAGCTGCTCGGCGGTCTGCACCGCGTCCGCGCGCTGCTCCTCGCTGTCCACCGCGACCAGCACCACGGTCGGCACGGACCGCGAGACCGCCAGCCGTCCGCCGGCGAACAGCGGAGCCAGCAGCCTGGTGACGCCGATGGACAGCCCGACCCCGGGGTAGCTGGTCCGGCCGTCGCTGGCCAGTGCGTCGTAGCGCCCGCCGGAGGAGATCGAACCCCACGACTCGTAGCCGACCAGTTCGGTCTCGTAGACGGTTCCGGTGTAGTAGTCCAGACCTCGGGCGATCCTGCAGATCCGCCACCATCCGGCCCGGCACGGAGGCGTTGGCCGTCCGGACCAGCTCGGCCAGCAGCTCCACCCCGGCGTCGAGCTGGTCGTGATGGACCCCCAGCGCGGCCACCTGGTCGGCGAACGAGTCGTCGGCGGTGCAGATCTGGGCCAGAGCGAGGCAGGCGTCGGCCTGGCCGGCGCTGAGGCCGACCTCGTCGGTCAACAACGCCTGCACCCGGTCGGGCCCGATCTTGTCCAGCTTGTCGACCTGCCGCAGCACCGGCTGCGGGTCGGCGATCTCCAGTCCGGCGTAGAAGCCCGGAGGCGAGCATCCGGTTGCTGACCCGCATCAGCACCGGCGGCACCCCGAGGTCGACGTGCAGCCGCTCCAGGGCGGCCAGGGTGACCAGCGGCAGCTCGATGTCGTGGTGCGCGAGCCAGGGTGCCGACGTCGACGATGTCGATGTCGGCCTGGGTGAACTCCCGGTACCGGCCCTCCTGGGGCCGCTCGCCGCGCCACACCTTCTGGATCTGGTAGCGCCGGAACGGGAACGCCAGCTGGTGGGCGTGTCTCGAGCACGTACCGCGCGAACGGCACCGTCAGATCGAAGTGCAGACCGAGCTCCGCCTTGGCCCCGTCCGGGGCGTGCAGTCGCCGGACGGCGTAGACCTCCTTGTCGATCTCCCCCTGCTTGGCCAGCCGGTCGAGCGGCTCCACCGCCCGGGTCTCGATCGAGCCGAACCCGTGCAGCTCGAAGGTCTCCCGCAGCCGGTCGATCACGTACTGCTCGATGATCCGGTGCTCCGGGGTGTACTCCGGGAAACCGGACAGCGGCTTGGGGCGGCTCACGGGGGCCTTCTCCTCTGGTCGTGCGATCAGAACTGCAGGTACGGGTTGTTCGCGCGCTCCCGGGCGATCGTGGTCTGCGGGCCGTGGCCGGGAAGCACCACCGCATTGTCGGGCAGCGGCAGCACCTTCGTCCGCAGACTGGCCAGCATGTCGGTGTGATTTCCACCGGGCAAGTCGGTTCTCCCGATCGAGCCCGCGAACAGCACGTCGCCGGAGAAGACCACCGAGTCGATGTCGGCCTCCGGGTGGGGGCTGCGATACATCACCGAGCCCGCGGTGTGACCCGGTGCGTGCAGGACGTCGAGGGTCAGACCGGCCAGCTCGAGCTGGGCTCCGTCGGCCAGCTCGTGCACGTCGTCGGGTTCGACGAAGGTCGCCGTGCCACCGGTCAGCTGCGCCACCAGGCGCTCCGCGTCGGCGCTCATGGCGGCGAAGGGGTCGGTCAGCAGCTCCCGGTCGCGTTCGTGGATCCAGCAGCTCGACGCGTAGCTGCGACACACCGGGACCACCGAGAAGAAGTGGTCGAGGTGTCCGTGCGTGAGCACCACGGCGACCGGTTTCAGATGGTGTTCGGTCACCACCTCGGCCACGGCCGGCCCGGCTCCGTACCCGGGATCGATGATCAGGCACTCCTCCCGCTCGGCCGAGGCGACCACGTAACAATTGGTCTGCCAGGGGCCGGCAGGGAACGAGGCCAGGAACACGATCCCGAGACTATCCGGCAGGATGGGTTCCATGAGTGAGCCCGCGGAGCCGGCGGATCCCGCCGCGTTCGGCCGGGTCGACCCGGACGGCACCGTCTGGGTCCGCACGGCGGACGGTGAACGCAGTGTCGGGCAGGTCCCCGGGGTACCGCCCGAGGAAGCACTCGCGTTCTTCACCCGCCGCTACGAGAACCTCGAGCTCGAGGTGTCCCTGCTGGAGCGCCGGGTGCGCTCGGGCGCCCTGTCCCCCGATGACGCCACCGGATCGATCCGGACCGTCCGCGGAGCCCTCACCGACGCGCACGCCGTTGGCGATCTCGACGGGCTGAACGGGCGGCTCGATGCCCTGCTGACGGTGGTGAACGAGCAGCGGGCCGTCCGCAGGGCCGAACGGGCCCGGCTCAGCGAAGCGGCGAAGGCGACCAAGCTGCGCTTCGTGGAGGAGGCCGAGCGACTGGCGGCCGGCAACGACTGGCGCAACGGCGTGAACCGCTTCCGGGAGCTCCTCGACGAGTGGAAGGCGCTGCCCCGGTTGGATCGGGCGACCGACGACGAGCTGTGGCACCGGTTCTCCACCGCCCGGACCACCTACACCCGGCGGCGGAAGTCGCAGTTCGCGAAGCAGGCGGAGGAACGGGAGGGTGCCCGGGTGGTCAAGGAGCGGCTGGCCACCGAGGCCGAGGCGCTGTCCGGATCGACCGACTGGGCCGGCACGGCTGCGGCGTATCGGGAGCTGATGAACCGGTGGAAGGCCGCCGGTCCGGCGCCACGCGCGGTCGACGACGAGTTGTGGAAGCGGTTCCGCGGAGCCCAGGACGTCTTCTTCGCCGCACGGCAGGAGGCGCACAGCGAGCAGGACCGGGAGTTCCGGGCCAACGCGGAGGCCAAGGAGGTGCTGCTGGTCGAGGCCGAGGCGCTGCTGCCGGTCCGCGACGCGACCGCGGCCAGGACGGCCTACCGGGACCTGCTGGAGCGCTGGTCCGCCATCGGCAAGGTGCCGCGGGACTCGATGCGGCCCTTCGACAACCGGCTCCGGGCGGTCGAGACCGCGATCAAGCAGGCCGAGGACGACCGCTGGCGCCGGAACAACCCCGAGGCTCGGGCGCGGGCCGAGGACACGGCGGCGAAGCTCGAGGCCCAGATCGCTGCCCTCGAGGAGCGGATGGCCAAGGCGGAGGCGCGGGGCGACGCCAAGGCGGCCCGCGAAGCGGGCGAATCGGCGGCGACCTACCGAGCCTGGCTCGAGCAGGCCCGCCGGGCCGCGGACGACTTCGGCGGTTGAGCCCGCATCCGCACGATCCGGCACGGGGGAACTGATCGCATGGCTGACAAGAAGGGCAAGGGCAGCGCCACGGCTCAGAAGGCCAACGCGAAGGCGTCCTCCGAGGGCAAGAAGAACCCGAGGACGTCCTCGGCCGCCCAGTCCGAGCTGGGCAAGAAGGGCGGCAAGAAGGGCGGCAAGAAGGCCGGCAAGAAGAAGTGAGGCGCCGCCGGTCGGCTACTGCTCCGGCCCGAGGCAGAAGACGAGGTCGTAGGTGCCGACCGGGCTCGACTTGACCGACTCCAGCGACCAGGCGTAGACGGCGTCGGCGCCTTCGACGCTCGAGCACTTCAACGACAGGTCGTCACCGCCACCGCCGGTGCTGCGGAGCTCGTTGCGCAGAATCTCGAGCACCTCGCGGGTGCCGGAACCGCACTCGGCCCGTTCCGCGGAATCTCCCTGGGCCAGCAGGCAGTCGCCGACCTGCGCGCCGTTCACGGCTTTGTCGACGTCGGCATCTTTGTCGCCGAGGCACAGCACCTTGTTCCCGCTCGCCTCGACGGTGGCCGTCGCGCCGACCACCTCGACGCAGGCGCGGGACGACGACGTCACCCCCAGGACCCGGTAGTTCGCGGCCGCGTCGGCGCAGTCGCGCCGCTGCGAGTCCGTGCCTGCGGAGTTGACCTGCAGACAGTCACCGGTCTTCGCGGCCGACACGCTCATGCCGACGAACGCGAACGCCAGGGCGCCGACGACGGCGAGGACGAGGACACCGGCGCAGACGAGCGCGATGATGAGACCGGTCCGCTTCTTCTTCGGCGGGACGGCGCCCGGTGGCATCGGCTGGCCGCCCGGCGGCATCGGTTGGCCGCCCGGTGGGACCTGTCCCGGGGCGGGTCCCCAGTTGGGAACCTGTCCCCCGGCCGGACCCTGCTGCGGCTGCTGTGGTTGCTGTGGTCGGGCCGGCTGGGTCGGCGAGGTGGTGCCGGTTGGGGCTGCCCTTGCGGTTGACCCGGTTGACCCGGCTGCCGGATCCAGGGCGGAGGTGGGCCGGGGGGGCCCTGACCCGCCCCGGCCCACTGCGGACCCTCGGGCGGCGGTTGACTCATCGCCGGCTCACTGGGTCACCCGGTACACGTCGAACACGGCCGGGACCTGCCGGACGGCACGCAGCACGTGATCCAGGTGGGTGGGATCGGCGGTCTCGAAGGTGAACTTCGCCTTGCAGATCCGGTCCTTGGTCGTGGCCAGCGCCGCCGACAAGATGTTGACGTGCTGGTCGGACAACGACCGGGTGATGTCGGAGAGCAACCGGTTCCGGTCCAGCGCCTCGACCTGGATCGCCACCAGATAAGAGCTCTTGGCGGTCGGGGCCCAGGCGACCTCGACCAGTCGTTCGTGCTCGGCCTGCAGGTTCGCGGCGTTCACGCAGTCGGTGCGGTGCACCGAGACACCGGCCCCGCGGGTGACGAAACCGAGGATCTGGTCGCCGGGCACCGGCGTGCAGCACTTGGCCAGCTTGACCCACAGGTCGCTCGCCCCCACCACCTCGATGCCGGTGTCGGAGGAGTTGGTCTTGCGGCGTCGACGACCGGTGACGACCTGGTCCTCGCTGGTCTCGTCGGCGGTGGCGTCGTCGCCGCCCTCGACGCTGATCAGCCGGTTGATCACCGCCTGGGCGCCGACGTTGCCCTCACCGACGGCGGCGTACAGGCTCGAGACGTCCGGCAGCTTGAAGAACCCGGCGACCGCGGTCAGGTGCTCCAGGGTCAGCAGCCGCTGCAGCGGGAGCCCGCCCTTGCGCATCTGCCGGGCCAGGGCGTCCTTGCCGGACTCGATCGACTCCTCGCGACGCTCCTGGGTGAAGTGGTGCCGGATCTTGTTGCGGGCCCGGGGGCTGCGGACGAACTGCAGCCAGTCCCGGCTCGGCCCGGCGCCCTCCGCCTTGGAGGTGAAGATCTCCACCACGTCGCCGTTGCTGAGCTCGGACTCCAGCGGCACCAGCCGCCCGTTCACCCGGGCGCCGATGGTCGAGTTGCCGACCTCGGTGTGGATGGCGTACGCGAAGTCGATCGGCGTCGAACCCTGCGGCAGGGCCATGATGTCGCCGCGCGGGGTGAACGCGTACACCTCGGTGGAGTTGATCTCGAAGCGCAGCGAGTCGAGGAACTCACCCGGGTCGGCGGTCTCCCGCTGCCAGTCCCAGAGCTGCCGGACCCAGAGCAGGTCGCCCGCGTCGTTGGCCTTGGCGGTGACCGAGGTGCCCTTGCCCTCCTTGTACTTCCAGTGCGCCGCGACCCCGAACTCGGCCCGTCGGTGCATCTCGTCGGTCCGGATCTGCAGCTCGACCGGCTTGCCCGCCGGACCCAGCACCGTCGTGTGCAACGACTGGTACATGTTGAACTTCGGCATCGCGATGTAGTCCTTGAACCGCCCGGGCAGCGGATTCCAACGGACGTGCATCACCCCGAGCGCGGCGTAGCAGTCGCGGGTGCTCTCCACCAGGATCCGCAGTCCGACCAGGTCGAAGATGTCGGCGAAGTCGCGGCCGCGGACGACCATCTTCTGGTAGATCGAGTAGTAGTGCTTCGGTCGCCCGGTCACCGACGCCTTGATCTTGGCGGCCTTCAGGTCGGTCTGCACCTGGTCGATCACCGAGGAGAGGAACTCGTCCCGCTCGGGCGCCGCCTCGGCCACCAGCCGGACGATCTCGTCGTAGACCTTCGGGTGCAAGGTGGCGAAGGACAGATCCTCCAGCTCCCACTTGATCGCGTTCATGCCGAGCCGGTGGGCCAGCGGGGCGAAGATCTCCAGCGTCTCCTGGGCGATCCGGGACTGCTTGTCGGGCCGCAGGTAGTGCAGGGTCCGCATGTTGTGCAGGCGGTCGGCCAGCTTGATCACCAGCACCCGGATGTCGCGGGCCATGGCGATGACCATCTTGCGGATGGTCTCCGACTTCGCCGAGTCGCCGTACTTGACCTTGTCCAGCTTCGTGCAGCCGTCGACCAGCAGCGCGACCTCCTCGCCGAAGTCGCGGGTCAGCTGCTGCAAGGTGTACGAGGTGTCCTCCACCGTGTCGTGCAGCAGCGCCGCGCAGAGGGTCGCCTCGGTCATGCCGAGCTCGGCCAGGATCGTGGTGACGGCGAGCGGGTGGGTGATGTAGGCGTCACCGCTGCGCCGGGTCTGACCCCGGTGGTGCTTCTCCGCCGTCCGGTAAGCCCGCTCGATCTGGGTCAGGTCGGCCTTGGGGTGGTTGGCCCGGATCACCGTGAACAGCGGGTCCAGCACCGGCGTCTGCGGCCTGCTGCTGCCCAGCCGGGCGATCCGCTGCCGCATCCGGACCCGGGGCGGTTCCGGTGACAGGCCCTTGGTGGGCGCATCCGGCGCACTCGGCGCCACCCGCTGACCCACGTCGGCGGCCCGGCTGGCGGCGGTCAGCCGACGGCCAGGTTGCTGGTTGTCAGCAGGCGTGGTCGCCGGGGTCGAACGCGGGGTGGCCGGTGCGGTCGCCGGTGCGGTAGCCGCAGCGGATCCACGCTCGGTCCTCGTCGCAGTGTCCGGCTCGGTCAACCGTCTCCGCCTCGCTCTCAGCGCCCCTCGTTCAGCGAACCCTCAGTCTAGCCCGCACCCCTTCATCCACCTGCTCGCGCATCTCGAGCGCTCCGGACTGTGTTCTTCCTCCTCGATCGTCGACGCCCAGTACGCCGATCAACCCACCCTTGCCGAAACGAGGCGTCGACTCCTCGTCCTCAGACCACAGCCGCGCTCGAGATCCCCGACGCTCGCAGCTGCGTATCCACCTGCTCGCGCATCTCGAGCGCTCCGGACTGTGTTCTTCCACCTCGGTCGTCGTCAGACCCCAGCCGCGCTCGAGACCGCCGACGCTCGCAGCTGGGAGCTACTCGCCTTCGTGGGCGTGGCGGACCACGACGACCTGGTCGCCGGTCTCCAGCTTCGCCACGGTGGGGTCGTAGAAGCGGCGCAGCGTCTTGTTGCGCACGACGGCGATCACCCGGTCGCCACGCACCTCGTCCGGCGACTGGCCGACCTCGTCCTTGCGGACCTGGCGCTCGCCCACCTCCAGGCCCTCCTTCGCCGACAGCAGGTCCTCGATCACGGTGCCGAGGTTGGGGCTGACGGCGGACAGACCGAGCAGCCGGCCGACGGCCTCGGAGGAGGTGACGACGGCGTTGGCCCCGGACTGGCGCAGCAGCGAGGCGTTGTCGTCCTCGCGTACGGCGACCACGACGTGGGCGCTCGGGTTGAGCTGGCGCACGGTCAGCGTGACCAGGATCGCGGAGTCGTCCCGGTCGAGGGTGATGATCACCTCGCGGGCCTTGATGATCTCGGCCCGGCGCAGCATCTCGCGGCGGGTGGCGTCGCCCTCGATGGCGGCGTACCCGCGCAGGTTCGCCTCGCCGATCGAGTTGGGCCGGGTGTCGATGATCACGATCTGGGCCGGGTTGGTGCCGTTGTTCTGCAGCGTCTCCACCGCGCTGCGGCCCTTGGTGCCGTACCCGACGACGACGACGTGGTTGCGCATGCGTCTCCTCCAGCGGGTGTCCCGGATCATCCGGCGTCCCTCGTTGGCCAGCACCTCGAGCGTGGTGCCGACCAACAGCACCAGGAACAGGATCCGCAACGGGGTGACGATGATCGCGTTGAGGATGCGGGCATGTGGCTCGACCGGCGTGATGTCGCCGTAGCCGGTGGTGGTGATGGTCACGGTGGCGTAGTAGATCGCGTCGATCAAGGTGACCGACCCGTCGTGGTTGTCGGTGTAGGCGTCCCGGTCGAAGTACACCAGGCTGACCACGATGAACAGCAGGCCGAGCGCCAGCAGCGCGCGCCGGCCCAGCTCGCGCGCCGGTGACGACGTCCGGGCCGGCAGGCTGACCAGGGCCTGCGTGGTCCAGGCGTTCCGGCCGCGCACCTGCCGGACCTGGATGGTGTTGGGCTCGCTCACGAGCGGAGTCTTTCCGGAGAGTGCAGCCGGATCGCACGACACGCCGGACGACCGCGATGAATCGACAGGAACTGCGCATCCGTCGCCGCGGTGATGAACGGCCGTGTCCCCGCGGAGGTCACGGTGAGTCCACGGTGAGCACCGAGTGCAGCGACGTCACGCCCGCCGCCTCGAGCCGCTGCCGGCCGGGCAGGTAGCCCAATTCCATCAAGACGCTGACCCCGACCAGCTCGCCACCGAGCTGACGGACCAGCTCAGCGGCGGCGACTGCGGTGCCGCCGGTGGCCAGCACGTCGTCGACGACCAGCACCCGGGAACCGGCCGGGATCGCGTCGGCGTGCACAGCCAGCGTCTCGGTGCCGTACTCCAGGTCGTAGCTGACGGTGATCGTCCGGCGCGGCAGCTTCGCGGGCTTGCGGACCGGCACGAAGCCGACCCCGAGGGCCAGCGCCACCGGAGCGGCGAAGATGAACCCGCGGGCCTCGATCCCGACCACGAGGTCGATCTCCGGCGGGGAGATCCGGACCAGGGCGTCGACACTGTCGGCCAGGCCCGTCGCCGACCCGAGCAGCGGCGTGATGTCGTAGAAGATGATGCCCGGTTCGGGGAAGTCCGGTACCTCCAGGATCAGCCCGGCCCAGGTCGGCTGGCACCGCATCGGGAACTACTTCTTCCGCTGGCTGCGGGGCTTGTGCTGCGGCTGCGGGCGCTTGGCCCCTCCGTCACCGAGGGTCCGCAGCGGCCCGATCGGCGCCGAGGACGACACCGTCACCCGGGTCCGGGCCGGCTCGCCGGCGGTCGGACGATCGGCGTCCGCGAGCTCGTCATCGGCGGATCTGGTGTCGGCGAGCTCGGCGTCGCTGGGCTCGGGGAGCGCATCGTCGTCGTCGTCGTCGGTCGCGCCGGGTCGGGTCGACCGGCCGCCGTCGCGAGCCGCCTCCTTGGCCCGCCGGGCGGCAACCCGCTTGGCCAGCTTCTGCATCTCCGGCTCGCGCTCCTTGAGCTGCGCCAGCAGCGGAGTGGCGATGAAGATCGAGGAGTACGCGCCGGAGACCATGCCGACGAACAACGCCAGCGCCAGGTCCTTCAGCGGCCCCTCGCCGAGGATGAAGGCGCCGGCGAACAGCAGCGCCGCCACCGGCAGCACACCGATGATGGTGGTGTTGATCGAGCGCACCAGCACCTGGTTGACCGCCAGGTTGGCGGCCTCGGAGTAGGTCTTCGTCGCCGACGAACTCAGGTCCCGGACGTTCTCCCGGACCTTGTCGAACACCACGACCGTGTCGTACAGCGAGTAGCCGAGGATCGTCAGCACGCCGATCACCGTCGCCGGGGTGACGGTGAAACCGACCAGGGCGTAGATGCCGATGGTGAGGACCAGGTCGTGCAGCAGCGCGATCAGCGCCGCGATCGACATCTTCCAGTTGCGGAAGTACGCCCAGATCACCAAGGTGACCAGCAGCAGGAAGACGCCGAGCGCGATCAGCGCCCGCTCGGTGATCTGCCCACCCCAGGAGGCGCCGATCAGGCTGTACGCGACCTGGTCGGAGTCGACTCCGACCTCCTTGGCGATCGCCTCCCGGACCTTCGGCACCTCGGTGGTCGGGTCCAGGGTGCGGGTCTGCACCCGGACCTGGTGCTGCCGATGGTGGTGACGGTCGCCTCGTCGAGGTCGGGGACCCCGGACTCCTCGAGCGCGGTCCGCATGTCCGGCACGGTGGTCGCGGTGACCGTGGTGTTGGCTCTGGAAGTCGGCACCGCCCTTGAACTCGATGCCCCAGGAGATGCCGCGGCCGAACAGGGCGATCAGCGAGACGCCGATCAGGATCGCGGAGACGATGTACCAGCGGCGCCGGTGGCCGATGAAGTCGTAGGAGACCTCGCCGGTGTAGAGCCGGTGGCCGATCCGGCTGAAGCGTGACATCAGACCCCCTTCGCCTCGGCCGGCTGCGCGCCGGACGGACGGGCTGTCCGTGCGGCGACCGGAACCGGGCTGGTGCTGCGACGCCGGCGGGTGCCCGGCAGCGCCTTGACCCCGAGGTGGTTCGGATCCAGACCCGACAGCGGGTGGCCGCCGCCGAAGAACTTGGTCCGGGCCAGCAGGGTCATCAGCGGCTTGGTGAAGAAGAACACCACCACCACGTCGATCACGGTGGTCAGGCCCAGGGTGAACGCGAAGCCCTTGACCGAGCCGATGGCCAGGATGAACAAGATGATCGCCGACAGCATCGAGACCGCGTCGGCGATCAGGATGGTCTGCCGGGCCCGGCGCCAGCCGGTCTCCACCGCCGTCCGCAGACTGCGGCCGTCGCGCACCTCGTCCCGGATCCGTTCGAAGTAGATGACGAAGCTGTCGGCGGTGACGCCGATGGCCACGATCGCGCCGGCGATGCCGGGCAGGTTGAGCGCGAAGCCGACCGAGCTGCCGAGCAGCACCATCACCGCGTACGTGATCACGCCGGCGACCAGCAGCGAGGAGACGACCACGATGCCCAGACCGCGGTAGTAGAGGAAGCAGAACCCGACCACCAGGACCAGGCCGATGATGCCGGCGATGATGCCGGCCCGCAGCTGCTCGCCACCGAGGGTGGCCGAGACGTTGGAGACCTCCGAGACCTCGAAGGCCAGCGGCAGCGCGCCGTACTTCAAGACGTTGGCCAGCTCGGTCGCCGACTGCTGGGTGAAGTTGCCGGAGATCTCGGCCCGACCGCCGGGGATCGCCTGACTCGACCGACGGCGCGGAGATGACCTCGCCGTCGAGCACGATGGCGAACCGGTTCTGCGGCTCCTGCCGTTGGGCGATGGCCGCCGGTGGCGCTCTCGAAGCGCTGCGCCCTCCGGCGGAGTTGAACTCCAGGTTGACGACCCACTGGACCTGGTTCTGCGGGACCCCCGCCGAGGCGGTGGTGAGCTGGTTGCCCTCGATCAGGGTCGGGCCGAGCAGGTACTTCTCGGTCTTCTCCTCGTTGCAGGCGAACAGGGGCTGGTCGGACACGTCGGGAATCGGCTCGGTTGGATCGCAGGTGAACGCGGCGAAGTCGGCCTGCTCCGGCTCGGTCGGCTGCCACTCGATGGCCTTGTCCGGCGGGGTGCCCTTGCCGGGCTCGGTCGGTCTCGGCGCCTGCGGCGTGCGGCGGCGCGGTCGGCAGCTGCGGCGCCGGTCGCCGGTTGCCGGTCGCGGCTGGGACTCGGGCGCCGCACTGGGCTCCGTGGTCGGGCGCTGGCGCGCTCGGTCGCGGCGCTGCGGTCGAGGCGCTGGGCTCGCGACCGGCGGAGTGACCGGCTCGGCGGCGTAGACGGCGCGGAACCGCAGCACGGCGGTCTGCCCGACCAGCGCGACCAGCTCGTCCTGCTGGACGTTGGGCACGCTGACGATCATCTGGTTGTCACCGGAGGTGGTCACCTCGGACTCGCCGACGCCCAGGCTGTCGACCCGGCTCTGGATGATCGTCTTGGCCAGCTGCAGGCTGTTCGGGTCGACCTGACCGGTGCCGGTGGTGTTCTGCGCGGTCAGGGTGATGGTGGTTCCACCCCGCAGGTCGAGACCGAGCTTCGGGGTCCAGGTGTTGCTCAGTGCCATCAGGCCGTACAAGGCGGCGACGATGACGCCCGAACACGATCAGGGTGCGGCCGGGATGACCGCTCTGCGTTGCCAACGGAGGTCATTCCTTGCCGGAGGTGGGTCCGTTCGCGGTCGGCCCGCTGCCCGGGGTCCGAGAAGAGTTGTAGTCGTCGTGCTGGGTGCGCTGCTGGTCGTCCTCGATCACCCCGGCCGGGAGGGTCGGGTCGCTCAGCGGCTCCTCGGCACCGCCGGCCGGCGCCTCCTCGATGGCGTCGATCTCGTCGGGTTCGTCGACCACGTCGACGGGCTCGCTGTCCTCGTCACCCGGGGTGACCACCCGGGCGATGGCCTGCTTGAGCACGGTCATCTCCACCCCCGGCGAGACCTCGAGGATGGCCTGCTTGCTGCCGACCCAGATGATGGTGCCGAAGAGGCCGCTGCCGAGCAGCACCCGGGTGCCGGGGACCAGCTCGTTCATGGTCTTCTGCTGGGCCTGCTGCCGCTTCTTCTGCGGTCGCAGGATCAGGAAGTAGAACGCGACCACCATCAGAGGATCAGAGATGGTGGTGAACGGCGAGTTGGTCATGGCTCCAGCATCCGATCGGGTACGCCTGCCCGCAGGCGGGCACGAACAAGCGGCCAGCAAGTAGCCGACCGCCGTACTCTACCCAACCAGCGAAGAAAAGCGCGTCACCCGAACAGGCTCGGCTCGCCCGCGCGCCCGTCGGGCGGGGTCAGCCCGAGGTGCCGCCAGGCCGCAGCTGTGGCCACCCGGCCGCGCGGCGTACGCATCAAGAACCCCTGCCGGACCAGGAACGGCTCGGCGACCTCCTCGACGGTCTCGGTCTCCTCCGCCACCGAGATGGCCAGGGTGGACAGGCCGACCGGTCCGCCGCCGAATCGGCGGCAGATGGCGTCGAGCACGGCTCGATCCAGCCGGTCCAGGCCCAGCTCGTCCACCTCGAACAGCTCCAGCGCCGCCGGGCCAGCGACGCGGTGATCCGGCCGTCGGCCCGGACCTGGGCGAAGTCGCGGACCCGGCGCAGCAGCCGGTTCGCGATCCGCGGCGTGCCGCGGGATCGCCGGGCGATCTCGACGGCGGCCTCGCCCTCGAGCTGGGCGCCGAGCAGGTCCGCCGAGCGGACCACGATGTGCTCGAGCGCGTCGGCGTCGTAGAAGTCGAGCTGCGCGGTGAAGCCGAACCGGTCCCGCAGCGGTCCGGGCAGCAGCCCGGCCCGGGTGGTCGCGCCGACCAGGGTGAACCGCGGGATCTCCAGCGGGATCGCGGTCGCCCCCGGTCCCTTGCCGACGACCACGTCGACCCGGAAGTCCTCCATGGCGAGGTAGAGCATCTCCTCGGCCGGCCGCGACATCCGGTGGATCTCGTCGAGGAAGAACACCTCGCCCTCGCTCAGCCCGGACAAGATGGCGGCCAGATCGCCGGCGTGCTGGATGGCCGGCCCGCTCGAGATCCGCAGCGGCGCCGACATCTCGCTGGCGATGATCATGGCCAAGGTGGTCTTGCCGAGGCCGGGTGGGCCGGACAGCAGGACGTGGTCGGGCACCCCGCCGCGGTGCCGCGCCGCCTCCAGCACCAGCCCGAGCTGGTCGCTGACCCGCGGCTGTCCCTCGAAGTCGGCCAGGGTCGACGGGCGCAGCGCCGACTCCGCGGCCCGCTCCTCCGGATCCGCCTCGGGGCGGACCAGGTCGGCGAGCCTCCTCGGCGGCCTGCTGGTCGAATGGCTGGTCGAGGGGCTGGTCGAGGTCCTCGTCGAGGGGCGGGCCGAGGGGCCGGTCGGCACGGCCGCTCATCGGCGGGCCAGCGTCTGCAGGGCCGCCCGCATCAGCACCGCCACCGACACGTCCGGATCCTCGGCGACCATCGGCTCGACCTCGTCACAGGCCGCCTCGGCGTCCCGGGCCGACCAGCCCAGACCCTGCAGACCCTGGGACACCTGCTCGCGCCATGCCGCCGGCGCTCCGGCGGGTGCCGGCTGGTCGTCGAGCCGGGTCAGGTTGATCTTGTCCTTCAGCTCGATGACCAGCCGCTGGGCACCCTTGCGGCCGACGCCGGGCACCTTGCACAGCTGGACCAGGTTCTCGGTGGCGATCGCCTGCCGCAGCTCGTCGGGGGTCAGCACGGCCAACGCGGCCTGGGCCAGCTTCGGCCCGACCCCGGTGGCGGTCTGCAGCAGCTCGAAGAACTCGCGTTCGTCGACGGTGGCGAAGCCGTACAGCGTCAGCGAGTCCTCCCGGACCACCAGCGAGGTGGCCAGCGTGGCCCGCTCGCCGAGCCGGAGTCCGGCGGTGGTGGCGGGTCCGCAGAGGGTCAGCACGCCGATCCCGCCGACCTCGATCACCACCGAGGTCGGTCCGAGCTGCATGACGGTCCCGGTCACCTGGGCGATCATCGAGTTCCTCTCCCGGCGCGCTGGGCCGCGACGGCCGCCTCGAGTCGACCGGTCGCGGCACCGCGCCACACATGGCAGATGGCCAGCGCCAGCGCGTCGGCGGCGTCGGCCGGCGACGGCGCCCGGTCCAGCCGCAGGATGCGGGTCACCATGCTGCCGACCTGCTCCTTCTCGGCCCGGCCCGATCCGGTGATCGCCGCCTTCACCTCGCTGGGCGTGTGCAGCGCGACCGGGATACCGTGCCGCGCCGCCACCAGCATGGCGACGCCGGCGGCCTGGGCGGTGCCCATCACGGTCTGCACGTTGTGCTGGGCGAACACCCGCTCGACCGCGACCGCGTCCGGTCGGTGCCGGACGATCCACGCCTCGACGGCCTGCTCGAGCTGCGACCAGCCGGCGGGCGGTGTCCAGGCCGGCCGGGGTCCGGACCACGTCGACGGCGATCATCGTGGGCGGTGCCCCCGGGCGCCCGTCGACCACGCCCAGCCCGCACCGGGTCAGACCGGGGTCGACACCGAGCACCCGCACTCGGCACCTCCGGGCGCGGTCCGGTACCGCGCAGATCGAACAGACGTTCGCAACGCTAGACGAGCCGACCGCCTGGTGGCCGACCGACACGCAGCGGCCACCCCGGGGTCGGTCGCCGCCGGTCCAGCAGGTCAGCCGACGGCGGCGAGCACCTCGTCCGGTGCGTCGAAGTTGGCGTACACGTTCTGCACGTCGTCGGAGTCCTCGAGCGCCTCGATGATCCGGAACAGCTTCTCCGCGGTCGGTGCGTCGACCTCCTGGGTGTACTCCGGCACGAACGACACCTCGGCGGAGTCGTAGTCCAGACCGGCCTCCTGCACCGCGGTGCGGACCCGGACGGTGTCGCTCGGGATCGCTGATGATCTCGAAGCTGTCGCCGAGGTCGTTGATCTCCTCCGGGTCGGCGTCCAAGGTCGCCTCCAGCAGGTCGTCCTCGGAGACCGTGCGGCCGTCCTGCTCCTTGGCCAAGGTGACCACGCCCTTGCGGCTGAACATCCGCGCCGTCGACCCCACGTCGGCCATCGTGCCGCCGTTGCGGGTGACGGCGACCCGGACGTCGGAGGCGCAGCGGTTCCGGTTGTCGGTCAGGCACTCGATCAGCAGCGCGATCCCGGCCGGACCGTACGCCTCGTACATCAAGGTCTCGTAGTCGGCTCCGCCACCCTCGGCGCCCGAGCCGCGCTTGACGGCCCGGTCGATGTTGTCGTTGGGGACCGAGGTCTTCTTCGCCTTCTGGATGGCGTCGTAGAGGGTCGGGTTGCCGGCCACGTCACCGCCGCCGATCCGCGCTGCGACCTCGATGTTCTTGATCAGCTTGGCGAAGAGCTTGCCCCGCCGCGCGTCGACGACGGCCTTCTTGTGCTTGGTGGTCGCCCACTTGGAATGTCCCGACATCCCTTTATCTTAGGCTGCTCGCGCATCTCGAACGCTCGAGACCGGTTCCTTCCTCCTCATCGTCGACGCCGGACTTCGCTGCCACGTCTAGGTAGCGAGATCGAGGCGTCGACTCTTCGTCGTCCAGGAGCCGGCCGCGTTCGAGACACCCGACGCTCGCAGCCTGGGTCAGTGGTCCAGAGCTGTCCGGGCGTCGTCGGCGGTCTCGGTCCGGGCGTAGAGCACGGTGGTGTTGGTGGCCACGAAGCCCATGTCGGCGTACAACCCGTACGCGCCGGTCGGTTGCTCGGTGTCGACGCCCAGTCCGGCCGCCTCCAGTCCGGCGTACGCGTAGGCGCGCATCGACGCGGTGAGCAGCGCCCGGGCGATACCCCGCCGCCGCCATCCGGGCCGGACGCCGAGCCGGTCGGTCCAGCCGTCGGAGAAGCCTTGCCCCGGCCAGTCCTGCTCGTAGGCGGAGTTGGTGATGTAGCCGACGATCTCCGACGTCGCGTTGTCGATGGCCACCCAGGACCACTCCAGCCGGGCCGTCGACCGGGCGAGCTCCTCCTGCCAGTGCGCCTGGTCGATCGGCTGCACTCCCCAGCGACCCTCGAAGGCCTCGTTGTGTGCGAGCCGGACCGCCTCCAGGTGGTCCTCCCGCATCGGCACGATCCGGATGCCGTCGGGGACGACCAGCTCCGGCGGGGTGTCGGTGAGGCGGCGGGTCAGGTCGGCGAACCACCGGTTCGGTGCCAGCCCGACCCGCTCGTACATCCGGCGCTGCTCGGTCAGCTTGTCCTCGACCAGGCAGATCGCCCGCAACGGTCCGTGTTCGGCGGTCAGGCTGTCCAGGTACGCGCGGCGCGCCGCGTCGAGCTGCCAGCGCAGCAGCGCCGTGCCCACGCCGTGGCGCCGCCAGCCGGGGTGCACGCCGCCGGAGAGGTAGACCCGGCGTGGGTCGATGTCGAAGGCGACCCGGCGGCTCCAGCCGTAGGCGACGGGCAGCCCGTTGCCGTCCCGGCCGACGATGGTGTCGACCTCGGGATCGGAGTCGATGCCGTCGAACCGCTCGTACAGCTCGGAGACGCTGTGCCGTTCGACCGGTTCGTCCAGGTGCTCGATCGCCGTCAGCAGACCACTGAGCTCGTCGAGGTCGTCGCGGACGAGCGGGCGCCACTGCAGCCCGTGACCGGCCACCGGCACGCGCCGCTCCGACGGCAGCTCTGCCCCCGGATTCGACTCCCCCACCGCGATCAGGCTCCTTCGCCGGTCCGACTACCGGCCGGATCCGTGGTCTGGGTCATGACCGCCAGATCTTCGGCCGTCGAGGTCGGCCGCCCGCCGTCGGCGACTCCGTGTGTTCCCAGATCCTCCTCCAGCTCGCATCCGGCACGGGCGCGGTGTCCTCGTCGTGGTTGCGCTGGGTGTCCCACCACGACGAAGCGTCCTCGGCGATCAACCGGCGCACCTCCTGCTCCACCCGGGCCGCGAACGCCTGGGATGACTCGCCGGCCTCGGCGCGCACCGGGGTCCCGAACCGGACGCTGATCCGGGGACGACCGGCAGCCAGCCGCAGCGGCCAGCGGGTGTCGTCGGGTACGGCGGCGTAGCTGCCCCGCAGCCCCACCGGGAGCACCGGCACCCCGCGACGCATCGGCACAGCGAGGATCTCGGAGCGGAACGTGCCGAGGAACCCGTCCCGCGAGCGCGCGTCCTCCGGGAAGCAGAGCGCCGAGCGATCCTCGGCCAGTGCGTCCTCGAGGGCGCCGGCGGCGGTCCGGTCCGTGTTCCCGCCCACCAGCACCGTCCGGCGCAACGGACGCCAGAACCGGCGGGGGTGCAGCGGTGGCAGGTCCGCGGGGACACAGACCACCAGGCGATGCCGCCACGCCCGTGGCAACGCGGTCAACACCAGCAACGGGTCGGCCGGGGAGGCGTAGTTGGCTGCGATGACCACCTGCTCGGGCGGCGTACCGATCTCGTCGCCGCCGTGGACGTCGACGTTCAGCCGGCTGCGGAGGAGCAGTCCGACCGGACCCGGACTCACGAGACGTCCACCTGGATCTGGGGCGGCCCGTGCAGGTAGCCGATCTCGGGCGAGCGACCGACGGTGAACGAGACGATCTCCAACGCATCGGCCAGCGTCGAGGCGGCCCGGAAGCCGAGCCGCTCCACGACCCGGCGATCGGCGCCGACCCAGACCACCTCACCGAGCTGCCGGCGGGCTGCGGCGATCTCGTACCAGCGGTGCAGCGGATGGACACCGTGGAACGCCTGGCTGTTGCGGTAGAGGTGCGCGTACCACGGATCGGCGGCGAACTTCGGCTCCACGTCGGCGCGCACCTGGTCCGGATCCGACACCGCGGGCAGCACGTCGGCGAAGAAGTCGACGTAGGAGGGGTGGTGCAGCGGGGAGAAGTCGTTCGGCATCGGATGGAAGACGATCACCGCACCACCGTCGCGGACCAGCGGCCGCCCCGTGTGCGCGCCGAGCAGCCCCACCAGACCCTGCCAGGCGGCGAGGATCGGGTTCACCGGGGAGTCGACGCTGTACGGGGTGTGCTGACCGACCCCGAGCACGGCGACGTCGACCTGGTGGTCCACCGACACCCGCAGCTGCTCGCTGATCAGCTGCGCACTGGCCGCGCTGACCGCGGCCGGAGCGCCGGCGAAGACGCCGGTGGCCGAGAACGTGGCCTGGCCACGGTTGATGATCCGGCGACGGGCCCGGTTCGGTGCCAGCGGCGAGGCCGCGTCGGATCCCCCGCCAGGCGACCTGCTCCTTGATGCTCCATTCCCACTCCCGCTTGCCGAGGAAGGCGAGTCCGGCCGGGAACACGTCGTTGTCGAGCACCACGTCGATCTGGAACACGGGCACGAGCGGCAGCTGCGGACGCCGGACGCCGGCGTCCGCGCTCGGTCGCGGCAGCCACGGTCGCCACCGATCCCACCGCGCCGGCGAGCTCGGACCCGACGCTGTGCCGGGGGTCGGCGACCACGTGCACGTAGACCACCAGATCGGAGTCGGCGACCCGGCTGTTGATCGACGAGCCGTCGACCGTCGACGCAGCTGGTCGGCGTTCTCCGCGTCGTGGTTGGGCAGCAGCCCGTCGGCGTAGAACGAGCGGAAGACCCGCTCGCCGAACAGCTTCTGCAGCTCCGACGCCGTCAGCCGCCGGTTGAGCCCGGTGCCGACGATCAGCGCGACGTCGTCGACGCCGGCCCGGGCGGCCCGGCTCGAGCACCTGCTCGATCACCGTCGCCCGGACATCGGGTCGGCGCATGGGCGGCACCGGCACGGTGTTGTCGTCGACGACGATGGTCACCGTGGAGCCGGCCCGGAGCAGCTCGTCGAGCGGTTCGGACGCCAACGGTGCGTCGACGGCCGCGTTCACGGCCTCGGCCAGATCGGGCAGCGCCTGGCACGAGTCGGCCGGATAGACCACCTTGGTGCCGAGCGGGAACCGCTCGAGCCGGAAGTTGTCCCCGTCGGGCACGACCAGCGGCGGCGTGCGCTCGTCGACCTCGAGCACGAATCCTGGGCGGGCCATCTAGCGGTCCTCTCTGATCTTCATGCAGGACGCAGCGCCGGCCGACAACCGGCCGGTCACGACGCTCCCACGGAGGGCAGGGCCCAGCGGGGGGTGATCGGCTTGATCTTCCACTCGACCGTCGACCACTGGCGGGCGGTGGCGGCGCGCATCAGCGGGATGTCGGGGCTGACCGCGACGGCGTTGCCGACCGCGGCCAGCATCGGCAGGTCGGAGTGCGAGTCGGCGTAGGCGAAGCTGCGGTCCAGGTCGATGCCGTGCAGGCGGCGTAGTGCTGCAGCCAGGCCGCCCGGGACTCCCCGACCAGCGGCGGCCCGGTCAGGAAGCCGGTGCAGCGGCCGTCCGCGTCGGTCGCCAGGTCGGCGGCGACGATCACGTCGAACAGCGGCGCCAGCGGCCGGGTCAGCGGCCGGACCACGCCGGTGATCAAGATCGTGGTGTGCCCGGCGGCCCGGTGCTCCCGGATCCGCCGGACCGCCTCGCGGCGACATCCGGCTGAGGATCTGTGCGGCGCCAGGGTCGTGTCGACGAACTGCTCCAGCGCGGCCAGATCGGCGCCGCGGTAGCGCCGGTAGACCGCCCGCAGGAACGTGCCGCGATCGCGCCGCTCGGCCCGCAGGTAGGACGGCAGCCGGCGGACCACCTGGCCGATCTCGGCCACCTGGCCGGCCGGCGACAGCTCCGGCAGCCGGGCCCACAGGTACTGCTCGATCACGTTGGTGGACATGATCGTGCCGTCCAGGTCGAAGATCGCCAGCGCGCTCGGCACCGGCGGTGTCGCGGCTCGAGGTCCTTCATGGTGCGTCGGCCGGGCCGCCGCGCTTGCGCCGGAGCGCGTCCATCCGCCGGACCGGCGCGGTGATCGACGGGCAGTGCACCTCCTCGATGTAGGTCCTCCAGTCGTAGACCGCGGTGTCGAAGGCGAAGATCGGCTGGTCGTCCGGATCCAGCGCGTTGGTCAGCGCCAGCGTGTTGTCGTCGACGAAGTGCAGCTCGGACTGCGCGTACTCGTTGTAGAGCGAGAGATAGCGGCGCAGGAAGTCCAGCCGGGCCCGGGTCCGGTCGAGGCCCTTGGCGATCTTGCGGGTCCGGTTCGACCGCGGCGCCACGGCCAGCGCGCGCTCGGCCACCCCGTGCGCCCGCTCCGAGGTCGACAGCAGCCGCTCCACCGACGCGGCCCCCGGGAACTGCCACTGCGGCAGCCGGGCGGCGCCGCGCTGACCGCCCTCGAAGGGGTGCGTCGATGAAGTAGGAGCGGATGAGCCCGTAGATGTCGCGGAAGGTCAGTGGGTTCCGGGCGCCGGAGTTCACGTGGTAGAACTCGCGGCTCGCCGATCTCGGGCTCGGTCGCGCAGACCGCGAAGATGGCGTTGACGACGTGGTCGCAGGGCACGATGTCGACCACCGAGTCCGGCGAGGCGGGGAACTCGGGCAGCTCCCCCCGTCCGTAGGCCAGGATCAGCGGCTCGGCCATCTTGAAGCCCTCGATCCAGCCCGGGTACGGATGCTTCCAGGACGACTCGACGATCGCCGGCCGGACGACGGAGACCTGGATGTCCGCGCCGATGTCGGCGACCACCCGCTCCCCGAGGGCCTTGGTGAACGTGTAGACGTCGGTCCAGCCGAGCGACCGGGCCCGTTCGGTGCCGGCCTTGACCAGCTCGGCTGTCCACCCACTCCAGCCGGCGCCGCTCGGTGTCGGCGGCGGTGGTCAGGTAGCCGGCGGCCCGGTGCTCCCGCTCGGCCTGCTTGCGCAGCAGGGTCAGCCGGTCGGAGGTGCGCGACTCGGCCTCGATCAGGTCGCATGGCCAGCCCGGCCGTGGTCTCGGCCTCGTAGTCGATGTCGTGCGCGTGCGGCGCCTCGGGGATCGCGCCGCGGCGCCGGCCCGCGGTGTAGGCGGTGGAGATGTGCACGTAGTGCGGGATCTTGATCAGCGTCCCCTGCTCGTCGGAGCAGGCCTCGAGCATCCGCTGCATCAGGTCCTTGGTGCCGACGACGTTGGTGGTGAACGCCTGGTCGATCGGCGGGTCGAAGGACACGTCGCCGGCGCAGTGCACGACGACGTCGAGCTCGGCCGGCAGGGCCGGCACGTTGGGCAGGTCGCCCTCGATCACCTCGATCCGGGCTCGACCAGCTCCTCCGCCCGCCGGCGGCCTCCCGGAGATCGGCGAAGATCGCCTTCTTCACCACCGCGATCATCCGGTCCCGCGCGTCCTGGCCGACCGCTTGCGCCGGACCATCACGGCCGGGGTGGTGTCGGGCAGCTCGGTGAGGATCTTCCACAGCAGCTGCTCACCGATGAAGCCGGTGACGCCGGTCATCACGATCTTCTTCCCGGCCAGCAGGTCGCGCAGCCGGCCGTCGAGCAGCGGCCCCGCCGCCGGTGTCGGTTCCGACACGGCGGCCGACAGCACGGGTGCGTCGGCCGGGATCGCGTCCGGGACGGCTGTGGTCGTGATCGAGCCGGGCGTGGGCGTGGTCGTGGGGATGGATGTGGTGGGGGTGTTCACGCCGAGTTCCCGTCCGCCGTGGCCACCAGGGCCAGCGCCTCGGTGAGGGTGAAGTTCCCGACGTACAGGGCCGTGCCGATGATTGCTCCTTCGACTCCGACCTCGACCAGCTCGTCGAGCGCGGCCAGATCGGAGAGGGAGGATATCCCACCGCTGGCGATCACGGGTGCGTCCGTGCGTCCGCAGACCTCGCGGAGCAGCTCGAGGTTCGGGCCGCGCAGCATGCCGTCGGAGTTGACGTCGGTGACCACGTAGCGGGCGCAGCCGGCCGCGTCCAGCCGGTCGAGGGTCTCGAACAGGTCGCCGCCCTCCCGGGTCCAACCGCGAGCGGCCAGCCGCCGCCCACGGACGTCGAGGCCGATGGCGACCTTCTCGCCGTACGCGGCGATCACCTCCTCGCACCACTCCGGCTGCTCGAGCGCGGCGGTGCCGATGTTGACCCGGCTGCACCCGGTGGCCAACGCCCGCTCCAGCGACGCGTCGTCGCGGATGCCGCCGGAGAGCTCGACGTTCACCCGCATCGCCGCGACGACCTCGGCGATGATCTCGGCGTTGTGCCCGCGGCCGAACGCGGCATCCAGGTCGACGAGGTGGATCCAGGTCGCCCCGGCCTGCTGCCAGCGCTCCGCGGCGGCCCGGGGGTCGCCGAACACCTTCTCGGACCCGGCGACGCCCTGGACCAGCTGCACGGCCTGCCCAGCGGCCACGTCGACCGCCGGGAGCAGCACCAGCCCTCGACCCTGTGATGTCACCCGACGACCTTATCGTCGCCGCACCGTCAGGGCCGGTCTTGCTTCGGCAGCTTGGCCACGACGAGGTCGTAGGAGGTGTCGACGAGGTCGGCGATCTCGTCGTCGGGGATGGTGCCGTCCAGGCTGTAGACGTTCCATCCGTGGGCGCCGATGTAGGGCGAGCGGCGGGCGGCATCCGGGTACCGGTCGAGCCACAGGTCGGCGGCCTCCCGGTCGCCGCACTTGAGCCCGATCGAGGTCGGTGGGGTCGCGCCGAGGAACGCGAAGATCTTGCTGCCGACCTTGGCGACCACGTCGCCCTCCCACGGCTCGTCCCGCCAGGCCCCCGGCTTGGCGAGACAGTAGTCGAGCCAGTCCATGCCCTCAGCCAACCAGACCCTGCCGCGTCCCCGCGACCGGCGCGATCGTCGGCCGCCCGACCCGATCTGCTCGCTGCGGCCGGATCTGCTCCCGTTGCCCGGATCTGCGCCACGTGCACGAGGCGCAGATCTCTGGAGAGGGAGCAGATCCGCTGCGGATCGGGCCCCCGCCGGCGGTACGACTCAGCGGGCCAGCCGCAGCGTGACCAGCTGGAACGGGCGCAGGGTCAGCGTCTTGCCGTCGAAGGTCCCCGTACCGTCCACCGGACGTTCGAGCAGGTCGACGCACCCGATCTCGCGCACCTCGAAGCCCGGGGTGATCTCGGCTGCGGCCCGGCCGCCGCGGGACTCGTACAGCCGGACGACGACGTCGCCACTGCCGTCCTCGGCGAGCTTCACCGCCTCGACGACCACGGCCGGATCGCTGACCGTGATCAGCGGCTCCACGTCCCGCTCGCCCTGCACGGTCCGGACCGGCAGGTTGGTCCGGTAGCCCTCCTCGACCGCGGCGCCGATGTCGGCACCCGGCCGGACGGTGACCCGGTTGACGTGGCGACCCTGGTCGGCGTGCGGATCCGGGAACTGGGGTCCACGGATCAACGACAACCGCACCGTCGAGGTGGTGCCGTCGTCCCGGCTGGTCCGGCCGACGTCGTGACCGTACGTCGAGTCGTTGCTCACCGCCACGCCGTAGCCGGACTCGCCGACGTGCACCCAGCGGTGCGCGCAGATCTCGAACCGGGCGTACTCCCAGGAGGTGTTGCGATGCGTCGGCCGGTAGACGTGCCCGAACTGGGTCTCCGCGGCGGAGCGATCGGCGTGCACGTCGAGGTCGAACGCCAGTTTCAGCAGCTTCTGCTGCTCGTGCCAGTCGATGTCGTTGACGATCTCCACCGACGGCGACCCGGCGGCGAGGACGATCCGCTGTTCGATCGAGGACTTCCCGAAGCTGCGTCGCACCACCACCGTCGCCGAGTCCGGCCGGCCCTGCTCGGAACTCTCCTCGACCTCGATCGCGTCGACCTGGTCGATCTCGGCGACCACCCGGCGGTAGTGCTCGTCGACGTCCCAGGCGTCCCACTGGTTGGGGATGTCGCGGTGCAGCTGCAGGCGGTTACCGGCGGCGCCGGGGGCGATCGCCTCGCGCTCGCTGACCGCGTCGGTGAGGGAGCTGATCTGTCCCTTGCCGTCAACGACCACCCGGACCAGACCGTTGTCGAGCACCACGTCGGTGCCGGCGCGGTCGACCTTGACGGTCTGGGCGGCCGGCACCGGCTCGGCCGCGCCGAGGGCGGCGACCCCGGCCCGGGGATGCGGGGCGGCGTTGAGCAGCAGGGTGCGCTGCCCGGTCCCGACCAGGGAGCGGACCGCGGTGTCGATCAGCGCCTCGGCCCGGCGGGCGATGGCGGCGTAGTTGCGCTCGGCGTCGGCGTGCACCCAGGCGATCGAGCTGCCGGGCAGGATGTCGTGGAACTGCTGCAGCAGCACCAGCTTCCAGAGCTCGTCCAGCTCCGCGTACGGGTAGTCCGAGCCGACCCGCACCGTCGCCGTCGCGGCCCACAGCTCCGCTTCCCGCAGCAGGTGCTCGCTGCGCCGGTTGCCCTGCTTGGTGTTGGCCTGGGTGGTGTAGGTGCCCCGGTGCAGCTCGAGGTACATCTCCCCGCTCCACGTCGGCGGGTTGGCGTACTCGGCGGCGGCGGCCTCGAAGAAGGCCTGCGGACTGTCGACCCGTACGGCCGGCGACCCCTCCAGCGACCGGGTTCGGTGGGCGGCGGCCATCATCTCCCGGGTGGGTCCGCCGCCGCCGTCGCCGTACCCGAACGGGACCAGCGAGGTGTTCGCCAGGCCCTTCTCCCGGTACTGCCGTTCCGCCCGGGCCAGTTCCTGACCCGACAGCACGCTGTTGTAGGTGTCCACCGGCGGGAAGTGGGTGAGGACGCGGGTGCCGTCGATGCCCTCCCACCAGAACGTGTGGTGCGGCATCGCGTTGGTCTGGTTCCAGGAGATCTTCTGGGTGAGGAAGTACTGCGAGCCGGAGGCCGCCACGATCTGCGGCAGCGCGGCGGAGTAGCCGAAGGAGTCGGGCAGCCACACCTCAACAGTGTCGATGCCGAAGCGGTCCAGGAAGTAGCGCTTGCCGACCACGAACTGGCGCGCCATCGCCTCGCCGCCCGGCATGTTCGTGTCGGACTCCACCCACATGCCGCCGACCGGGATGAACTGGCCGTTCGCGACCTTCTCGCGGATGCGTTCGAACAGCTCCGGATAGTGCTCCTCGACCCAGGCGTACTGCTGCGCGGACGAGCAGGCGAAACGGAAGTCCGGATCGGCGTCGGCGAGCTCGACGACGTTGGAGAACGTCCGGGCGCACTTGCGGATGGTCTCGCGGACCGGCCAGAGCCAGGCGGAGTCGATGTGCGCGTGCCCGACCGCCACGATGCGGTGCGCGCTGGCGTTGGCCGGACGGCTCAGCACCTCGGTCAACTCGGCCCGAGCCTCGGCGGCGGTGGCCGCGATGTCGTCGGGATCGATCACGTCGAGCATCCGCGACAGCGCCTGCAGGATCTCCCACCGCCGCGGCTGGGACTCCGGCAGCTCGCGCATCAGACCGTCGAGGGTGAACACGTCCCGCAGCAGCTCCCAGACCTCGCGGTCGAGCAGCCCGATCTCGACCTGGCGGAGCTCGCTGATCGGCCCCTCACCGGCCGTCTCGGGGTCACCGAGCGGGGTGGGTCGGAAGCCGGTGGTGCCGAGGTCCGGGTTGGACGCGGCTTCCAGGTAGAGGTCGACCGGCACCCCGGGATCCAGCGGTACGTGGTTGTTGAACGGGGCGATCGCCTTGACCGTGACGCCGTCCGGCCGCCAGGCCAGCGCCTCGGCCTGGAAGCCAGGTCCGCCGGTGAAGCCGAGGTCGACCACCAGTTCTGCGGTCGTGTCCGCCGGCAGCGCGCCGTCGACGAGCCAGTCGGCGGGCACGTTGCCGGTGACGTGGATCCAGGCCGTCCCCCACGGCCGGCCCCAGCGGGTCCCGATCTCGACCGGGGCGAATTCCTGTCCGACCGCCTCGGCGAACGGCACCGGCTCACCGGGGGCGATCCACCAGCTCAGCTCCACCGGCCGCCGATCGCGGTACAGGGCCGGCTCGAGGTGCTCGGCGACGAACCGGGTCAGTCGGGTCTGCAGCAACAGCTGTTGATCATGCACGAGGGCTCCCAACGGTCGGCGGCGGGCACCACGTTAACGCAAACGACTTGACTAATGCGGCGTCGGTTTCCGACCGCCCCCGAAGGATCGCTTCGTCTCACTCCATCAGCAAGGTGGCGGACCTGGGCGCCAGGTGGTGGTCCATCACGAGGGCGGCCGCGCCCTGGGCGGCCACGTCCTCCCCGGCCGCGGATCCGTCCACCACGAGCGGCCGCCTGGTCGCCACGAGCTCCGGGGTGATCAGTCCCGGCAGCAGCTCCAGATAGCGACTGCTGAGCCGCGACCAGGCCGGGCCGCCGAGCACCACCCGGTCCACATCGAGCAGGTTGACCATGACCGCGAGACCTCTTGCGACCCCGGCGGCGGAACGGTCGATGAGCTCGGCGGCACCGGCGTGACCGGAGTACGCCAGCTCGCAGAGCCGGGTGAAGGCCTCGTCGATGGCCACGAAGTCGCTGTGCGGCGGAGCCTGCAGGATGCCCTGCCGGTGCGCCCGTTCGACGAGGGCCTGCGGCAGGCAGGCGGTGGCGAGCGATCCCCGCCGACCCCAGCCGAGTGGCTCGGCATCGAGATCGACGACCATCTCCCCCACCTCGCCGATGTTGTTCGTCGCACCGCGGCGTACCTCGTCGCGCAGGACGAGGCCCGCGCCGACACCCGAGCCGAGGTAGAGGAAGACGAAGTTGGCGTTCGGCTGCGAGGTCGCCCGCAGCTCGGCGGTGGCGGCCGCGCTCACGTCCTTGTCCAGCAGCACCGGCAGGCCGGTGGCTTCGTGCAGGTCCGTTCGCAGCCGGACGTTCCGCCAACCCTCGAGCTGAGGTGGATCGATCAGCACCCCGCGCTCGATGTCGATCGGTCCGGGCGCCGCCACCCCGAGTCCGAGGACCCGGGCGGGGTCGACGGCGGCCCGGAGCTGGACGCTCTCGACGGTCCGGGCGATCAGGTCGATCACCATGCGCGGGAACCGCGAGCCGCGGCGGCCACTCGGCGTCGGCAGCCGGGTGAAGGCCTTGACCCGTCCCTCCAGATCGACCACCACGAAGGTGAGCCGCGCGGGATCGACGTGCACCCCGACGGCGTAACCGCCCTCCGGGTTGATCACCAGCGGGGTCCGCGGCTTGCCGCGGGCCGCTGGTACCGGGGCGCCCTCCCGCAGCAACTCGTCGTCGATCAACCGGCGGGCGATGTTGGAGACCGTCTGCGGGGTGAGCCCGGTGAGCTGGCCCAGCTCGGCCCGGCTGATGCCCTGGGGATGTTGGCGCACCGCATCGAGGACGACGGTCTGGTTGAAGTCTCCCAACCGGACCAGGTTGGTGCCGCGACGCATCGCCCCTCCTCCTGCGGCCACCCGAGGGGGTCGACCTGAGCCCACGCTCTCACGAGGGGATCCGCGCGATTTAATCCATCGTCTTGTCGAAAGCAGGTCCGCCGTCGCGGCCGGACGGCGGCCCGCGGGTCGATGCGCGTGACCGGGTCCGGCCCGGCTAGCTTTACCCCCTTGGTCGGCGCGACGGGATGCGAGGAGCGGCTCATGTGGGTGTTGCGAAGCCGGATCGTCGGATCGTTGATCACCGTGGCGATCCTGGCGACCGCGTGCCATCTGCCCCCCACCCCGCCGACCGGTCCTGGCACCGGGGGCTCGCCCACGTCGACGGTGCCGGCGGACCGCGCCCAGGCCGATGCCGTTCGCCGGGTGATCGAGGAGGTACGCGCCGCCGCCCACCTCCGCGCCGTGATCGTCCGGGTCACCACCGGCGACCAGGAGGTGCTCACCGAGGCCACGGGCGAGTCGATGACGGGGGTGCCGGCCACGACCGACATGCACTTCCGCAACGGTGCGGTGGCGATCTCCTACGTCTCCACGCTGTTGATGCTGCTGGTGGAGGAACAGCAGCTGAGCCTGGACGACCTGGTCTCCACCTGGTTGCCCGAGCTGCGGTACGCCGACCAGGTCACCGTCGGCCAGCTGGCGCAGATGACCTCGGGCTACGCCGACTACGTCGCCGACCCGGAGATGTCGGACGCCCAGTACGCCCAGCCGTTCCGGCAGTGGACCCCCGAGGAGCTGATCGCCTACAGCACCCGGCAGCCACTGGTCTACCGGCCGGGGACGAACTGGAACTACTCGCACACCAACTACGTGATCTTGGGTCTGGTGCTGGAGAAGGCCACCGGGCGACCGGTGGATCAGCTGCTGACGGAGAAGGTGCTCCGCCCGCTGGGGTTGACGAACACCGTGGACACCGGGACGCCGGCCATCCCGGAGCCGGCGTTGCACGCCTTCACCTCGGAGCGCCGGGAGTACCTGAAACTGAAGCCCGGCACGCCGTTCAGCGAGGAGTCCACCTACTGGAACCCCTCGTGGACGATCACCCGCGGCGCCATCCAGACCACCGACATCCACGACCTGCACGCCACCGCGCGCGGCATCGGCGGCGGCACCCTGCTGTCGCCGGAGTCCTACCGGCAGCTGATCACCAAGGACCTGATCGGCAAGACCACCGCACTACCGGGATGTGCGACCTGCATCCCGCAGCAGCCGGCCTACAGCTACGGCCTGGGCATCGTGAACAGCGGCAACTGGCTGCTCCAGAACCCGCTGTTCAGCGGCGGGGCCGGCGCCTTCGGCTACCACCCGGGGACCCGGACGGCGATCGCGGTGGCGGTGACCTTCGACCCGGCGGCCTTCGACCCCGCCACCGGCGCGTACAGCAACGGCGCGGATCTGCTCTGGCGGCGGATCGGCGAGGTGCTGGTGCCCGACGACGCGCCACCGATCAAGCGGTGAGCCGGCTGATCCCGCTCATCCCGGCTGCAGGTCGGCGAGCCGGTGGGTGGCTGACACGACGTCGGGGCTGATCGGCGCGTACAGGTGCGGGTACGGCTCGCCCGGGCCCAGGTCCTCGGCGACCAGCAGGGGCCGGACCGCGTCGAGGTCCAGCTCCAGCAGCACCAGGTCCTCGTCGGCGAGGTCGCCGTAGTAGCGGCCCCGCACCCCGGCCACCTGGTCCGGGAACGAGCAGTGCACGTACCCCTCGGTGTCGTAGCTGATCCCGCGGCTGGACCACGGATAGTCCGGATCGGGCCACTGGGAGGCGAGCGCCAGGTGGTAGATCGGGCCGGAGATCGCCTCCCGCGCTCCGAGCACGCCCAGCTCCTGCAACCGGTCCCGGAGCGGCTCGGCGCCCTGGAACTCGATCGCCGTGAGCCCCGCCTCGGCCGCCGCCGCCACGTTGCGCGGCGAGTCGTCGACGAAGACCGTCCGGCTCGGGGCCAGACCGTGCCGCTCGCAGGCGAGGGCGAAGATGGCCGGATCCGGCTTGGCGAGTCGCTCCCGGCCCGAGACCACCACGCCGGAGAACCGGCGCAGGATGCCGAACCGCTGTTCGGCGTGCGGATACGTCTCCGCCGACCAGTTGGTGAGGGCCACCAGTCCGACACCCGCCCGGGCCAGCTCGGCGATCACGGCACCCGTCCCGGGCACCTGGCCGGTGAGGGTGTGCGGGAAGTGGGTGCGGTAGGCGGCGATCGTCTCGGCGTCGGCGGGGAAGCGCCGCGCGAGCTCGGCCTCACCGTCGGCGAACGACCGGCCGGCATCGTGGTCGGCGTTCCAGCGCGAGAAGTCGATCTTGGTCATGAACGGCGCGATGCCCTCGGCCGGCAGCACCTGGGCGAAGGCCCGGGTCGGGTCCCAGCCCAGCACCACACCGCCGAGATCGAAGATCACCGCGTCCAGCTGATCGGTCGGTTCCCCGCTCACAGTGTGGCCACCCAGTTGCGCAGCAGGGCCGCACCGGCGTCGCCGGACTTCTCCGGGTGGAACTGGGTCGACCAGACCGGTCCCTCCTCGACGGCCGCGACGAACCGGTCGCCGCCGTGCTCGGCCCAGGTCACCAGTCGGCCCGGCGTCGCGGCCAGCTCCCGGACGCCGTAGGAGTGCACGAAGTAGAACTGCTCGGTGGCCACCCCGGCGAACAACCGGCTGGTCGGCGCCGGTTCGACGGTGTTCCACCCCATGTGCGGGAGCCGCTCGGCGCTGAGCCGTTCGACCACACCGGGCCACACCGCGCAACCGGGTGTCTCGACGCCGTGCTCGATGCCGCGCTCGAAGAGCACCTGGTGACCGACGCAGATCGCCAGCACCGGCCGGCCCGCCGCCATCCGGGCCGCGATCAGTCCGGGGCCGTCGACCCCCACCAGTCCCGCCATGCAGGCGGCGTAGGCGCCGACACCGGGCACCACCAGGCCGTCGGCAGCCGCCGCCTCGGTCGGATCGCGGGTCAGCCGAACCGAGGCGCCGACCTCCGCACCGGCCCGGGCCAGGGCGCGCTCGGCGGACCGCAGGTTCCCGGAACCGTAGTCGAGCACGGCGATGGTCGGGCCGCCGGCCGCAGCGGCCGTCGGATCAGCTCCGCTCACAGGGCGCCCTTGGTGCTGGGGATCCCTTCCACCCGCGGGTCGAACGCGACGGCGTCGCGGAGAGCCCGAGCGACGGCCTTGAACTGCGCTTCGACGACGTGGTGCGGATCTCGTCCGGCCAGCACCCGGACGTGCAGGCAGAGGTGGGCGTGGAAGGCCAGGGTCTCCAGCACGTGCCGGGTCAGCGAGCCGGCGTAGGGCACCGAGTCCGCGGTGCCGCCCCCGATCAGGACGTGCTCCTGGCCGGCGGGTTCGCCGCTGTGGACGCAGTACGGCCGACCCGACACGTCGACCACGGCCTGGGCCAGCGCCTCGTCCAGCGGGACCAGGGCGTCACCGAACCGGCGGATGCCCGACTTGTCCCCCAGCGCCTCGCGGATCGCCTGGCCGAGCACGATGGCCGTGTCCTCGACCACGTGGTGGCCGTCGATGTGGACGTCGCCGACGCTCTCCACCTCCAGATCGAACAGGGCGTGCTTGGCGAGCGCGGTCAGCATGTGGTCGTAGAACCCCACTCCGGTGCTGATCACCGAGCGGCCGGAGCCGTCCAGGTCGAGCCGGACCCCGACCTTCGACTCCGACGTCACCCGCTCGAGTTGCGCGGTTCGGCTCATCAGTTCTCCTTCAGGACCTCGGTCAGGGCGTCCTTGAACGCCGCCATCTCGGCCGGGGTGCCTGCGGACACCCGCAGCCAGCCGTCCGGGCCGACCTGCCGGATCAACACCCCGCGGTCCAGCAGACCCTGCCACACCCGGCGTGCGATCTGAGAACCGGCCGAAGAGGACGAAGTTCGCGTCGGAGTCCGCCACCTGGAGACCCTGGCCGGCGAGCCAGCTCGCCAGGTCGTCCCGGGCCGCCCGCAGCGCCGCGACGGTGCCCAACAGCTCGTCGGCGTTCGCGAGGGCCACCCGGGCGACGGCCTGGGTGACAGCCGACAGGTGGTACGGCAGCCGGACGACCCGGAGCGCATCCACGAAGGCGGCCGAGGCCGCGAGGTAGCCGAGCCGCCCGCCGGCGAACGCGAACGCCTTCGACATCGTCCGGGTCACGGCGAGGCGGGGGTGGTCGGGCAGCAGCTCCAGTGCACTCGGGGTGCCGGCCCGGGCGAACTCGAAGTAGGCCTCGTCCACCACCACGACGCCCGGCGCGGCATCGGCGATGGCCGCCACGGTGGCGAGCGGGACCGCCGTGCCGGTCGGGTTGTTCGGGCTCGCGATCAAGACCACGTCGGGTCGCTGCTCCCCGACGGCCGCGACGGCGACGTCGGCGTCGATGGTGAAGTCGTCCGCTCGCGGGAACGTGGTCCACGCGGTGTGGGTGTCGCGGGCGTACTCGGGATACATCGAGTAGGTCGGGGCGAAGGACAGCGCGGAGCGACCGGGCCCACCGAACGCCATCAGGACGTGCAGCATCACCTCGTTGCTGCCGTTGGCCGCCCAGACCTCGTCGGCGGTCAGGTCGTGGCCGAGGTATCGCGCCAGATCGCCCCGGAGCTCGATCGCATCGCGTTCGGGGTACCGGTTCATCGACTTCGCGGCCGTCGCCACGGCGGCGGCGATCTCGGCCACCACCCGATCGCTGGGCGGATAGGGGTTCTCGTTCACGTTGAGCTGGACGGGCACATCCAGCTGCGGCGCGCCGTAGGGAACCTCGCCGACGAGCTCGGGACGGACCGGCAGCGTCGCGCCGGTGGTGGTCACCGTCGGCTCCGGATCGTGACGGCAGCCCCGTGGGCGGGCAGGTCCTCGGCCTCGGCGAACACCTCCACGTGACCGGCCACCTCGGCCAGCGCGGCGGCGTCGTAGTCGACGACGTGCACGGCCTTGAGGAAGCTCTTCACGTTGAGTCCGGAGGAGTGGCAGGCGCAGCCCGCGGTGGGCAGCACGTGGGTGCTGCCGGCGGAGTAGTCGCCGAGCGAGACCGGCGAATGTGGTCCGACGAAGATCGCGCCCGCGTTGCGGATCTGCTCCGCCACGGCTCGGGGCTCGGCGGTGTGGATCTCCAGGTGCTCGGCCGCGTAGCCGTTGGCGACGGCGATGCTCTGGGCGAGGTCGTCGGTCAGCACCACGGCCGACTGGACGGCGGTGAGCGCGGTCTCGATCCGGTCGTGGTGCCGCGCCTGCGGTACTCGGGACTTCAGCTCCAGCTGGGTGCGGTCGGCCAGCTCGGCGTCGTCGGTGATCAGCACGGCGGCGGAGCTCTCGCCGTGCTCGGCCTGGGAGATCAGGTCGGCCGCCACCCAGGCGGGGTCGGCGGTGTGGTCGGCGATGATCGCGATCTCGGTCGGTCCGGCCTCGGAGTCGATGTTCACCCGGCCCTTCAACAACCGTTTGGCCGCGGTGACGTAGATGTTGCCCGGCCCGGTGATCAACTGGACCGGCTCACAGACCCCGGGGACCCCGTACGCGAGCATGGCGATGGCCTGGGCCCCGCCGACGGCGTACACCTCGGTCACGCCGAGCAGGGCGCAGAGGCCGAGGATGCTCGGGTGCGGCCGACCGTCGAAGCCGACCTGCGGCGGCGAGCTCACCGCGATCGAGCTGACCCCGGCCACCTGGGCCGGCACCACGTTCATGATCACGCTCGACGCGAGCGGCGCCACGCCGCCCGGGACGTAGAGGCCCACCCGCTCGACCGGGATCATCCACTGACTGACCACGGCCCCGCCCGCCACCACCACGTCGGTCCGGGCGTCGCCGAGCTCGGCCTCGCTCACGAGGCGGCGACGTCGGATGGACTCGAGGAAGGCGGCCCGGACACTCGGGTCGAGTTCCTCGGCGGCCCGCTCCAGCTCCGCAGCCGGCACCCGGAACCGCTCCGGGACGACACCGTCGAAGCGCTGCGACCAGTGCCGCAGCGCGTCCGCACCGCGGGCGGCGACGTCGTCGCACACCGGCCGGACGGTCTCGACGGCGGCCGCCACGTCGAAGTCGGCCCGGGGCACCACGCGGGCGTGGTCGACCCGCTCGCCGTCGGCGAGCCGGCCACGCAGATCGATCACCCTGAGCACGGGGCGATTCTACGAAGGAAGCCGGACAGCTCCCGGAGATATCTCAGCGACCTCCCGGCGCAACGCGGCGGAGGTGGCAGAATCGCGGCTCGTGTTCCCCGGCTTCGGCACCGTCGTCAACGTGATCACCGTGATCGCGGGGTCGGCCATCGGGTTGCTGCTCGGGCACCGGCTGCCGGAGCGCACCCGGAACACCGTCACCGACGGGCTGGGCCTGGTGACCCTGCTGATCGGTGCGTTGTCGGCGGCCGAGGTCACCTCGTCGGTGCTCAGCGACGAGGTCGGCAGCGCCGCACCGGTGCTCATCGTCCTCGGTGCGATGCTGCTGGGCGGCATCGTCGGCTCACTGATCGACATCGAGCGCCGACTGGAGGGACTCGGCGACTGGATGCGCCGCCTGGCCGGTCGGGGCAAGGTCCACGACGCCGGCCGGGAACGGTTCGTCGAGGGCTTCGTCACCGCCTCACTGGTGTTCTGCGTCGGCCCCCTCACCATCCTCGGCGCCCTGGCCGACGGTCTGGGCCTGGGTGCTGACCAGCTGATCCTCAAGGCGACCCTGGACGGCTTCGCGGCGGTCGCGTTCGCCGCTTCGCTCGGCGCCGGCGTGCTGGCCTCCGCGGTGACGGTTGCGTTGATCCAGGGGCTGCTGACGCTGGTCGGGTTCTTGATCGGCGACTTCCTGCCGGCGGCGCACCTGGCCGTCATCACCGCCACCGGGGGCCTGCTGCTGCTCGGCGTCGGCCTGCGGTTGCTCCAGATCAAGCAGGTGCCGGTCGGCAACCTGCTGCCGGCGCTGCTGGTCGCGCCGCTGCTCGTGCAGGTTGTCCAGGCGTTCGTCTGATCTTTCGGCTACCGTGATCGCGCCCGCTCGAGTCGTGAGGTGTCCCGTGTCGCTCGTCCGCAGTCGTCGATCCCCGTCCCTTTCCCTGTCGCTGCGCCTGGCCGCCGTCGCCGCCGTCGCCCTGCTGGGAGCGTGCGGGATGCCGGTCGACACCTCCGGTGACCTGGCCGGCGGCGGCGATCCGACGCCTGGGCCGACGACGGCCACGCCGAGTCGCGCCGTGGGGGCGACGCCCCCCGCCTCGCCGAGCGGGACGCCCGCGGGTGGCCCGTGGATCGTCAGCCTCGGCGACTCGTTCATCTCCGGTGAGGCGGGCCGCTGGGCCGGCAACAGCGCCGGCTCCTCGTCCCTGATCGACGCCCTCGGTCCGACCGCCTACTTCGACGCACCGGACGGACAGAGCGAGCTCATCCCGCTCTGCCACCGGTCGAAGTCCGCGATGGTGCACATCGGCGACGACGGACCGCCGAACGGTCAGGGCAACGGCACGAAGGTGGGCAGCACCAACCTGGCCTGCTCGGGTGCGGAGACCCGTACCTTCACCGAGGACGGCGACTTCAAGCCCGGACTGGACTTCATCGGGGCGGGTACCGCCCAACAGGGTCAGGCCGCGCTGCTGCAGCAGGTCGCCTCGCAGCACGACGTGCAGCTGGTGCTGGTCTCGATCGGTGGCAACGACTTCGGCTTCGCCGACGTGATCGAGGACTGCATGGAGGCCTACATCGAGGACGACGACTACTGCAGCGACGACTCCACCAACACCGACCGGATCGACGCCGGCAACGTGAAGACGATCACCGGTCGGATCACCACCGGGCTGCAGAACGTGCAGAAGGCGATGCGGGCCGCCGGCCACGCCGACGGCAGCTGGCGGCTGGTGGTCAACCTGAACCCGGACACGCTGCCGCTCGCCGGGGACTTCCGGTACGGCGAGACCTATTCGCGTTGGAGCGACGGCGGCTGCGCGTTCTACGACAAGGACGCACAGTGGGCCGGCACGTCCTTCGTGGGTACGGTCCGCACGGCGGCCCAGAACGCCCTGGCGGCATCGAAGATCACCCCGTCGACGGTGCTGGACCTCTCGGCCCTGCTCGACAACCGGGAGCTCTGCGCCAAGGGCACCCAGCAGATGGGGTCCAGCGGCGGACCCGCGAACTGGCAGGCCGACGGCGCCGTCGACGAGGGTGAGTGGTCCAACGAGCTCCGGAGCGAGGACTCCGGGCCGTACTTCGAGCAGGAGTCCCTGCACCCGAACTACTGGGCGCAGCTCGCCGCCCGTTCGTGCGTACGGCAGCTGTTCGCCGCCGCCCCGAAGTCGACCGCCAGCTGCCAGCAGAACGGCACCGGCCTGACCTCCCGCGGGGAACCGGTGGTGTCGCTCCGGTGACGGAGCACCCACGGCGCACCCGGTTCTTCCTGCGGTCCTATCCCGAACCTGACCAGATGGCCGCGCACGCGGCCGCCGTCGAGGAGGACGGCTGGGACGGTCTGCTGTTCCAGGACAGCCAGAACCTCAGCATGGACGTGGTGGCCTCGTTGCACCTGGCCGCGGCGGCCACGTCGGAGCTGATCCTCGGCACGGCGGTGAGCAACCTGACCAGCCGGCACCCGGCGGTGATGGCGTCGACGTACGCGACGCTGCAGCACGTGACCGGTGGGCGAGCCCACCTCGGCGTCGGTCGCGGTGACACCGCACTGGAGCTGCTCGGCGTCCGACCGCCGTCGGCGAGCGCGTTCGAGCAGCAGGTCGTGGCGCTGCAGGGCTATCTGCGCGGAGCCGGGGTCGACGTCGGCGGATTCGACAGCCGGATCACCTGGCTCCCCCTCGGCGGGGAGACGAAGGTGCCGGTCGACGTCTTCGGCTCCGGACCGCGGGTCATCTCGATCGGCGCCCGGCACGCCGACAGCGTCACGGTGACCGTCGGCGCAGAGCGCGATCGGGTCGCCTGGGGCGTCGGCACCGCGCGCCGGGCGGCGGCCGAGGCGGGCCGGGACCCGGAGGACGTGGCCGTCGGCGCCTTCGTCGTGGTGGCGGTCGGCACCGACGAAGCGGCGCTCGACCACCTGGTCCGGGGCAACGCCAGCATCTCCGCCCACTTCCAGCGCGACGTGACCGCGACGCTGTCGGCCGGCGACGCCTCCGCGGTGGCCGCCGTCACCCGCGACTACGACTACTACCACCACGGTCTCGAGCACGCCGAGCAGGCGCGTGACCTCGACCCCGACTTCCTGCGCCGGTTCTGCGTCATCGGCCCACCCGAGCACTGCATCGCCCGGCTGCAGGATCTGCTCGGGCTGGGGCTGGACCACCTGATCGTCGTCGGTGGCAGCCGGGACGTCGATCCCGCCGTCCGCCGCCGGTCGGATCACCTGCTCGCGGCGGAGGTGCTGCCGGGTCTGCAGTCGGTGCGGTCGGGTACCGATCGGTGAGCAGCGACGCATCCGGCGGACTCGATCGAGCCACCCACGCCGCGATCATCCGCGCCGCCGTCGGCCTGGGCCTCTACGCCGGTGCCTTCGGCACGTCGTTCGGCGCGGTCTCGGTGGGGTCGGGGTTCTCGGTGCCGCAGACCATGCTGCTCAGCCTGGTGATGTTCTCGGGGGCGTCGCAGTTCGCCTTCGTCGGCGTCGCTGCCGCGGGTTCGCCGTTGGCCGCCATCCCGGCCGCCCTGCTGCTCGGGGTCCGCAACGCCTTCTACGGCGTCACCCTGTCGGAGATGCTGGATCTGCGGGGCTGGCGGCGGTTGATCACCGCACACTTCGTGATCGACGAGACGACGGCGATGGCGGTCGGTCAGTCCGATCGGCGCGCCCAGCGGTTGGCGTTCTGGGCCACCGGCTTGATCCTGTTCGTCTGCTGGCAGTCCGGGTCGCTGGTCGGAGCACTGCTCGGCACCGCACTGGATCCGGCGGCCTTCGGGCTCGACGCCGCAGCCCCGGCGGTCTTCCTGGCCCTGTTGTGGCCCGCGCTGAAGCGCTCGGAGAACCGCTGGGTGGCTCTGATCGGGGCGGCGGTGGCGTTGGCCCTGGTTCCGATCGCCCCGGCCGGGATCCCGGTGATCGCCGCGGCCGGCGTGGCGCTGGTCGCCGGCCTGGTCACCCGGCGCCGGCCCGCGAACCCGGAGGCGACGCCGTGACCGGGATCTGGATCGCGCTGCTGGTGGCCTGCCTCGGGAGCTACGCCTTGAAGCTGGCCGGTGTGTCGCTGCCCGAGTCGGTCCTCAACCATCCGACGGTGCAACGGGTCGCGGGCTTCCTGCCGGTGGCGATGCTGGCCGCCCTGGTCGGGCTCGAGCTGTTCGACGGGGGCGATCGCCGGTTCGAGGTGGACTGGCGCACGCTGGCCGGGGTCGGCGCCGCGGTCGTCGCGCTGCTGCTGCGGGCCGGCGTGCTCGTCGTGTTCGTGGTGGCGATCACCGTCACCGCCGGGCTCCGGCTGCTCACCTGACGGATCGCGCTGCCGGCCGGGCACGGGCTCGCTTCTCGGTCTGCGAGACGATGTCGAGCCTCTGATCAGCCCTGGACGTCCGCCTCCGTGCTGCCGCGTCGCCGGAACAGCGGCGTCGGGATCTCGTCGTCGCGACCGAGCGAGGACCCCAGCAGGACCGGCAGGATAGCCGCGAAGGGCCACACCACCAGCGCGACCGGGGACCGGACGGTGAGCTCGATCGGTACCAGATCGCCGGGTCGGGCGGCCGCCAGCCGAGGCACGAACGGGCCGGGTCCCAACGCGTATCCGACCAGCCAGCAGATCAAGCCGGCCAGCACGGCGAGCGCGGCCACCCCGACGGCGACCGGCCAGCCCAGGTTCTTGAACAGCCGCCAGCCGAGGATCCCGAGGGCCAGCCCGACCACGAAACCGATCATGCAGAACCACGCGTCCCCGGCGAAGAACTCGGTCAGCCCACGCTCGGAGATGCCGGCCCGGCCGCTGTCGCCCACCGAGTACGCCGGTAGGTCCACCACCCACCACCACAGCACACCCGTGGCCGCGCCCAGCCCGAGCCCCAGCGCGGTGAACGCCACGAGCCGCCCGCGCTGCCGCCGCCAATCACTGCTCAGTCCGGCGGGAACCCGCGGAATGGGCTGCGTGATCGGGTCGTCGACGCCGGGCTCACCCTCCGCGGGACCCTCCCGGTCGCCGGCCGGCGGCACCGGGTGGGTCACGCTCGTCGCGATCTCAGGAGGCCAGGCACGACGGTCCCAGCAACGCCTTCAGGTCGGCCATCAGCGGCCCGGACGGAGTGACCCGGAGACGCTCGTCGAGCCGCATCACCAACGTCTTGTCCTGCTGAAGCAGCCGCAACCGCACCTCGGTCATGCCGGGATGGGCCCGCAGCACGTCCGACAGCTGCTGCACGACCGGCGGCGTGCAGCGGACGGCGGGCAGCGAGATCACGACCGGTCCGGTGGGGCCGTCGCTGATGTCGGGCAGCGTGAGCTCCTGGGCGTTGACGCTCACGGCGTCGTCGTCGGACTTGACCCGACCCTTGACCCGGACCACCACGTCGGTGGCCAGCACGGTGGCGACGGCCTCGTACGCCTTCGGGAACAGCAGCACCTCGATCGACGCCTCGAGGTCCTCGACGGTGACGATCGCCCAGATGTCGCCGCGGCGGGTGGTCTTGCGGGTGATGGAGGTGATCATGCCGGCGATCGTCACGTTCCCCTCGCGGGGGCCGTCGTCGGCCAGCAGGGCACCGATGCTGATGTCGCGTTCGGCGCTCAGCACGTGCTCCAGGCCCAGCAGCGGGTGGTCGCTGACGTAGAGCCCGAGCATGTCTCGTTCGAAGGCGAGCTTGGTGCGCTTGTCCCAGTCCGGCAGCTCCGGCACCGTGCCCATCAGGATCGACTCGCCGTCGCCGAGATCGCCGAACAGGTCGTCCTGCCCGTGCGCCTCGTTGCGTTTCAGATCCAGCACCCCGTCGACGGCGGACTCGAAGACGCTCATCAGCGCGCGCCGGCTGTGGCCCATCGAATCGAAGGCGCCGGCCTTGACCAGCGACTCGATCACCCGCTTGTTGCAGACCACCAGCGGTACGGCGTCGAGGAAGCCGTAGAAGTCCGCGGCCTTGCCGTGCTCGGTGCGGGCCGCGACGATGCCGTCGACCACGTTCGACCCGACGTTGCGGACCGCGGTGAGGCCGAATCGGATGTCGGCTCCGACGGGGGTGAAGTTGGCCGCCGACTCGTTGACGTCGGGTGGCAGCACCTGGATGTGCATCCGGCGGCACTCGCCGAGATACATCGCCATCTTGTCCTTGTCGTCGGCCACCGATGTCAGCAGCGCCGCCATGAACTCGCACGGGTAGTTCGCCTTGAGGTACGCCGTCCAGTACGAGACCAGCCCGTACGCCGCGGTGTGCGCCTTGTTGAACGCGTAGTCCGAGAACGGGACCAGGATGTCCCAGAGGGCCTTGACCGCCGCGTCGGAGTAGCCCCGGGCCCGCATCCCGTCGGAGAACGGGACGAACTCGGCGTCGAGGATCTCCTTCTTCTTCTTGCCCATCGCGCGGCGCAGCAGGTCGGCTTGCCCGAGGCTGTAGCCGGCCACCTTCTGGGCGATCGCCATCACCTGCTCCTGATAGACGATCAGGCCGTGGGTGGTGTCGAGGATCTCGGCGAGCGGCTCGGCCAGCTCGGGATGGATCGGGGTGATCTCCTGGCGCTTGTTCTTGCGCAGCGCGTAGTTGGTGTGGCTGTCGGCGCCCATCGGGCCGGGCCGGTACAGCGCCAGCACGGCGGAGATGTCCTCGAAGTTGTCGGGCCGCATCAGCCGGAGCAGCGACCGCATCGGCCCGCCGTCGAGCTGGAACACGCCGAGGGTGTCCCCCCGGCCCAGCAGCTCGTAGGTCGCAGCGTCGTCGAGGGGCAGGTCCTCCAGCACCATGTCGAAATCGCGGTTCAGCTTGATGTTGGCGACCGCGTCGTCGAGCACGGTCAGGTTCCGCAGCCCGAGGAAGTCCATCTTGATCAGGCCCAGCGACTCACACGTCGGGTAGTCGAACTGGGTGATGATCGCGCCGTCCTGCTCGCGGCGCATGATCGGGATGATGTCGATCAGCGGTGCGCTCGACATGATCACCCCGGCCGCGTGCACCCCCCACTGGCGCTTCAGACCCTCGAGTCCCTTGGCCGTGTCGACGACGGTGCGCACCTCGGGGTCGTCGGAGTACAGCGCGCGGAACTCGGCGCCCTCGCCGTAGCGCTTGTCGTCGGCGTCGAAGATCTTGGTGAGGGGGACGTCCTTGCCCATCACCGGAGCCGGCATCGCCTTGGTGATCCGCTCCCCCACCGCGAACGGGTAGCCCAGCACCCGGGAGGCGTCCTTGACGGCCTGCTTGGCCTTGATGGTGCCGTAGGTGACGATCTGGCTGACGCGGTCGTCGCCGTACTTGTCGGTGACGTAGCGGATCACCTCGCCGCGGCGACGTTCGTCGAAGTCGATGTCGAAGTCCGGCATCGAGACCCGGTCGGGGTTGAGGAAGCGCTCGAAGATGAGGCCGTGCCGCAGCGGGTCGAGATCGGTGATCCGCATCGCGTAGGCGGCCATCGACCCCGGACCCGAGCCGCGGCCCGGCCCGACCCGGATGCCGTTCTCCTTGGCCCAGTTGATGAAGTCGGCGACCACCAGGAAGTAGCCGGCGAAGCCCATCTGCACGATGACGCCGCACTCGAACTCGGCTTGCGTGCGCACCTCGTCCGGGATCCCGGCCGGGAACCGGCGCCGCAACCCGGTCTCGACCTCGCGGATGAACCAGGACTCCTCGTTCTCCCCCGGCGGACAGGGGTAGCGCGGCATGTAGGTGCCGTTGCCCTCGCTGAAATCGACCTGGCAGCGTTCGGCGATGGCCAAGGTGTTGTCGCAGGCCTCGGGCAGCTCGGCGAACAGCGCCCGCATCTCGGCCGGAGACTTCAGGTAGTACTGCCCGCCCTCGAGCTTGAAGCGGTTGGCGTCGGCCATGGTGGCGCCGGTCTGGACGCAGAGCAGCACCTCGTGGGCCTCGGCGTCGGCGGCCGCAGCGTAGTGCAGGTCGTTGGTCGCCACCAGGGGCAGCTGAAGGTCCTTCGCCAGCCGGAGCAGGTCCGAGCGCACCCGGTTCTCCAGCGACAAGCCGTGCTCCATCAGCTCGACGTAGTAGTTGCCGGCACCGAAGATGTCCCGGAACTCGGCGGCGCTGGCCACTGCCTCGTCGTAACGGCCGAGTCGGAGGTAGGTCTGCACCTCACCCGACGGGCACCCGGTGGTCGCGATCAGGCCCTTGGCGTAGGTGCTGAGCAGCTCGCGGTCCATCCGCGGTTTGTAGAAGTACCCCTCGAGCGAGGCCAGCGAGCTGAGCCGGAACAGGTTGTGCATGCCGGGGGTGTTCTCGGACCAGATGGTCATGTGGGTGAACGCACCGCCGCCGGAGACGTCGTCGCCGGAGGACAGCGGACCGCCGTCGCCCCAGCGGACCCGTTTGCGCTCGCTGCGGTGCGTCTTGGGCGTCACGTACGCCTCGATGCCGATGATCGGCTTGACCCCGCTGGTCTTCGACGCCTTGTAGAACTCGTACGCCCCGAAGGTGTTGCCGTGATCGGTGACGGCGATGGCCGGCATGCCCTGCTCCACGCAGCCGGCGAACAGGTCCGACACCCGGGCCGCGCCGTCCAGCATGGAGAACTCGGAGTGAACGTGCAGGTGGACGAAGGACTCGCCAGCTGCGCTTCCCGACATGGGTGGGTCTTACCTCCGAGAACTCGCGACCGGCTGGGATGCTGGGGGAAGATCAGCAGGGACTCACAGTAGTCCGCGGCACCGACGCTGCCGAGCCGACGCGCGAGGAGGATCCGCTTGAGCCGAACCGTCCTGCTGGTGGTCCAGCACGCGGACGACTGCGGGCCCGGCCACCTCGGCCGTTGGCTGACCGAGGCCGGCCTGGAGCTCGCCGTCGTCCGGTGCTGGGCGGGCGAGGCGCTGCCGGCAGGTCCGCACGGCTACGACGGGCTGCTGGTGCTCGGCGGCGACATGGGTGCCTACGACGACGCGATCGCCCCCTGGCTGGTCGCGACCCGGCGGCTGCTGGTCGCCGCGGTCCGGACCGGCGTGCCGACGCTCGGGGTCTGTCTCGGGCACCAGCTGCTGGCGGTGGCCGGCGGCGGCCGCGTCCGGCGCTCGGCCGACGGACGCCAGCTCGGGGTGCTCGCCGTCGGGCTGACCGCCGCCGGCCGCGCCGACCCGTTGCTCGGACCGGTGGCCGGAGCCGGAGCCATCCACTGGAACGACGACCTGGTGACCGAGCTGCCGCCCGACGGGGTGGAGCTGGCCCGGTCCGCAGCCGGTGTCCAGGCGATGCGACTCGGCGGGGCGGCCTGGGGCGTGCAGTTCCACCCCGAGGTGGGAACGGCCGAGATCCAGGCCTGGGCGGGATCGGCAGCTCTCGGCGACGAGGTGACGCCGGAGCAGCTCGCGGCCATGGCGGCCGCCGAGTCGGAGCTGCATCGGACCTGGCGCGCCTTCGCGGACCGCTTCGCCGCCATCGTGCACGACAACCGGCACGACAGCCGGCACGACAGCCGGCACGACAGCCGGCAGGGTGCCCGGCGCGGCACTCGACGCGACGCCCGACTCGACGGGTCGTCGACTCAACCGGCCGCCTGAGCGGTTCGGTCGCAGAGCGCCAGCACCTTGGTCACCGTGCCCATGGTCCGCGTGGTGGCGCTGACGGTGATGACGGAGGCGAACTTCGCGGCCAGCTCGCTGCGGCCCAGGCCGTCTTGGTAGTGCACGTAGATCTCGCTGTCGGACACCTCGTAGGGCTCTCGGTCGGTCGCCATCGCCTGCAACCGGTCCTTGGCCCCCACCGGCAGCGGCTTCATCAAGAACGCGACGTTGACCTTGCTCGGGTGCCCCTCGGGGTACGGGTTGCGCGCCACGACCGTGGCGAGCTGGGCGCGGCTGCGGACGGTGACCTCCACCGGCTTGCCCATCTCGGCCGCCAGCGCCGCGCTCAGCTCACGTTCCAGCGTCGGCGGCTTCTTGGGTGAGCTGAACACGAGGTTCCCACTGTTGATGTAGCTGGCGACGTCACCCCAGCCGAGGGCCTCGGCGATCTCCCGCAGCCGCGGCATCGCGATCTTGTTGCTCGCGCCGAGATTGATGCCGCGGAGGAACGCGGCGTACACGGTCATGGCTGCATCGTCCCACCGCCGGCTCCGACGGGGCCCTCCGGTGCACCCGGCGGCACCTAGATTTGCCACCGACAGTCGTCCGCCTGCCGACGGGCTGCCGCTACCCCCGGAGGTGCCCATGTCCGAGCTCGATCAGCCGGCGGATCCGCGGCTGCGGATCGGCGTCCGGTTCGCCAAGCTGTACGCACCGCTGGCGGTGGCGACCGTCGTGGTCTCGTCGCTGGATCTGTACGAGTCGATCGTGCAGGAGGTCGGGTCGTCGCGGTTCACCCGACGCTTCGGCTCGGTGTGGGAGCTCGCCTGGGTGGACGGGGGCGGCGTGGCGGGCGTTGGCGTCGCACTGCTGCTCGGCTTGCTCGTGCTGCTGCTGAAGGCCGGATTGAATCCCGGTCGGGGCATCGGTGTCCCGCTCGGTATCGCCGTCCTCGGCGCCGTCTGCGGGTTGTTCGTCCTGCTGCGGGTCGGGATCCGGCCGCCGCTGCCGGAGCTGGCGGCGGGCGGACAGGCCACCGTGGCGGTCGCCGCGATGCTGGTGCTGACCGGCACGGTCCACACCGTCGCCGCGACGATCCGATCCCCGTACCGGAGCGCCGTGGGCCCGGCGTCGTCGGGCACCAGCTGCACCTGATGGGGTCGCCGCAGCGCAGGGAGCCGGCACGCGGCGTCTGAAGGCGGGTCGGGTCCCCGAGATCTCGGGCTGTTCTCGACCGCGAGTGGATGGCCGGCCCTATGGTTGGCCTCGTGGGCCGCAGCAACGGCTTGGCGATGCCGCCTGGATCCGATCCGATCACCCTCGGGCGATCCCTGCACCGCGCCCACGACACCTTCGTCCAGACCGGCGGCACGGACGCCACCCTCCGGCCGATCGTTGTCGACTCCTGGCGCCGATCGCTCGGCAGCGGGCTGGACCCGGAGTACTCGATGCCCTCGATCGCACTCGACGAGGACGAGGTCGCCGGCTATCGGGCCGACCACCCGCTGGCGGCGGCGATGCCGGTGATCCGCCGGCTGCTGGTCAGCGACGCCGAGGACGCCGGGCTGCTCGTGGCCGTCAGCGACGCCGCCGGTCGGCTGCTGTGGGTGGAGGGGTGTCCGCGACTGCGCTCCCGCGCCGAGGGCATGCACTTCCTGCCCGGCGCTGACTGGAGCGAGGGCAGCGCCGGCACGAACGCGCCGGGCACCGCACTCGCCCTCGGCCACCCGGTGCAGATCTTCGGTCCCGAGCACCTGGTGCGGCAGGTCACGCCCTGGAGCTGCTCCGCGGCCCCGATCCGGGAGCCCGACACCGGTGCGGTGCTGGGCGTCCTCGACGTCACCGGCGGCCCGGACGTGGCCCAGCCGCAGACGCTGGCGCTGGTGCGGGCCACGGTTGCAGCGGTCGAGGCGGAGCTGCGCATCGGCCGGCTGCGGCCACCGACGAGCACCCAGTCGCGGACGACCAGCCGAGCTCCGCGAGCCCGGCTGGAGGTGCTGGGGCACCGGGTGGCGCAATTCAGCTCCGGCCACACCACGACCTCGCTGAGCTTGCGGCACAGCGAGCTGATGCTGCTGCTCAGCGAAGCCCCGGAAGGGCTCAGCGGCGCCGAGCTCGCGGTCGCGCTCAGCGAGGACGACCACGCCGAGGTCACCGTACGGGCCGAGCTCTCCCGGCTGCGGCACCAGCTCGCCGCGATCCGGCTCAGCTCGCGTCCGTACCGGCTCTCGGGGGTCCGCTCCGACGTGGCCGAGCTGCGTGACGACCTGGCGGCCGGTCGGATCCGGCACGCGGTGGGCCGCTACCGCGGTCCGATCCTGCCGGCGTCGGACGCACCCGGAGTGGTCGAGCTGCGGGAGACGTTGCACCGCACGCTGCGCAGTCGGGTGCTGGCGGCCGGCGACCCCGACACGCTGCTGGCCTTCGCCGACACCCCGTATGGCCACCGCGACATCGGGGTCTGGAGCGCGGCCCTGGCCGCCTTGCCGAGTGGTTCGCCCCGAGCCACCGACGTGGCCGCGTTCGTCTCCGCCCTCGACGCCGAACTCGGCTGACACCTCCGCCACTCCTCCAAGCGTCGGCAAGCGGAGCGCCGGCCCGGTCTGGACGACCGAACGAGCAGACACGCTTTTCGTCTGCGAGAGAGGGAGGAAGACCGGGTCTGGAGGCGCGAAGCGAGCGCGAGGAGGAAAACACAGAGCGCGAGGAGGACTCCCTCCGAGCGTCGGTAAGCGGAGCGCCGGCCCGGTCTGGACGACCGAACGAGCAGACACGCTTTTCGTCTGCGAGAGAGGGAGGAAGACCGGGTCAGGAGGCGCGAAGCGAGCGCGAGGAGGACAGCACAAGTGCGCGAGGAGGACTCCCTCCGAGCGTCGGTAAGCGGAGCGCCGGCCCGGTCTGGACGACCGAACGAGCAGACACGCTTTTTCGTCTGCGAGTGAGGGAGGAAGACCGGGTCGATCAGCGCGGAGCGAGCGCGAGGAGGACAGAACTGCAACGGGTAGGCAACGTTGCACGGGTTAGCGTGCGGAACACCGGCCTCGGCGGCCGGTCATCGCGCTGTCAGCAGGCAGCTGCGCCGCAGTCGAAGGGATCTCGCACCTATGACCGTCTACGCACCTCCGGGAACCGAGGGCAGTGTCGTCAGCTACCGCTCCCGGTACGAGAACTGGATCGGCGGCGACTGGGTTGCACCGGTCGGCGGCAAGTACTTCGAGAACCCGTCGCCGGTCAACGGCAAGACCTTCTGCGAGGTGGCCCAGTCGGGTGCGGACGACATCGAGCTCGCGTTGGACGCCGCGCACGCCGCGGCGCCGGCCTGGGGGAAGACCTCGGTGGCCGAGCGGGCCGTGGTCTTGAACAAGATCGCGGACCGGATCGAGGAGAACCTCGAGATGCTGGCCGTCGGTGAGACCTGGGAGAACGGCAAGCCGGTGCGGGAGACGCTCGCCGCGGACCTGCCGCTGGCCGTCGACCACTACCGCTACTTCGCGGGTGCCATCCGGGCCCAGGAGGGCGGCATCTCCCAGCTGGACGACAACACGGTCGCGTACCACTTCCACGAGCCGCTGGGTGTGGTCGGGCAGATCATCCCCTGGAACTTCCCGTTGCTGATGGCGACCTGGAAGTTGGCGCCGGCGCTGGCGGCCGGCAACGCGGTGGTCCTCAAGCCGGCCGAGCAGACCCCGGCCTCCATCTTGATGCTGATGGAGCTCATCGCCGATCTGCTGCCGCCGGGCGTGATCAACGTGGTGAACGGTTTCGGCGCCGAGGCGGGCAAGCCGTTGGCGTCCTCCCGGCGGATCCGCAAGATCGCCTTCACGGGCGAGACGACGACCGGCCGGTTGATCATGCAGTACGCCAGCCAGAACCTGATCCCGGTGACCCTGGAGCTCGGCGGCAAGAGCCCGAACGTGTTCTTCGCCGACGTGGCCCAGACCGAGGACGCCTTCTACGACAAGGCCCTCGAGGGTTTCGCGATGTTCGCGCTCAACCAGGGCGAGGTCTGCACCTGTCCGAGCCGGGCCCTGATCCAGAACTCGATCCTCGACCAGTTCCTGCCGGCGGCGACCGAGCGGACGAAGGCGATCATCCAGGGCGATCCGCTGGACACCGAGACCATGGTCGGCGCCCAGGCGAGCAACGACCAGCTCGAGAAGATCTTGTCCTACCTGCAGATCGGCGTCGAGGAAGGCGCCCGGGTCATCTGCGGTGGCGAGCGCGTCGACCTGGGCGGCGATCTCTCCGGCGGCTACTACGTGGCGCCGACGATCTTCCAGGGCAACAACAAGATGCGGGTCTTCCAGGAGGAGATCTTCGGTCCGGTCGTTTCCGTGACGGGTTTCGAGGACTACGACGATGCGATCTCGATCGCCAACGACACCCTCTACGGTCTCGGGGCCGGGGTCTGGTCGCGTGACGTGAACCTCTGCTATCGGGCGGGCCGCGACATCCAGGCCGGCCGGGTGTGGACGAACTCCTACCACACCTACCCGGCGCACGCGGCGTTCGGCGGCTACAAGTCCTCCGGCATCGGCCGAGAGAACCATCAGATGATGTTGGAGCACTACCAGCAGACCAAGAACATGCTGGTGTCCTACGATCCGAATCGCGCCGGCTTCTTCTGATCGACGCGCACGGGCGGACCGACGAGATCGCCATCGAGGGAGGCATTGTGGAACGGGTCGCGGTGACCGAGCAGGCTGCGGAGATGCTCCGTCAGCTTCGGGAGCAGCACGGGCCGCTGATGTTCCACCAGTCCGGTGGCTGCTGCGACGGGTCCTCGCCGATGTGCTTCGCCGACGGCGACTTCATCACCGGGGACTCCGACGTGCTGCTCGGCCGGCTCGACGCCGGGACACCGGAGCCGATCGACGTCTGGATGAGTGCTGAACAGTTCGCCCTCTGGAAGCACACCCATCTGACCATCGACCTGGTACCGGGTCGAGGGGCCGGGTTCTCCCTGGAGGCTCCGACCGGGAACCGGTTCCTCATCCGGTCCCGGCTGCTCAGCGACGAGGAGTACGCCGACCTCGGGGAGTCCCCCGCTTCGCGGGTCGGCGCACAGATCAGACCCTGACCCGGCCGGTTCCCCCGCCGGCCCGTCCCGTCTGGTCCCGATCACACCCTCCATGCGGAGGGTGTGTTTGGTTCAGGACTTGCCGAGCGCGAACTTGCGCAGGGTGGCGGCGTTGCCGTTGAACATGTCCTGGTCCAGCGGCGAGTCGGTGTACTGCCACAGGGTCCAGGTCTTCCACCCGCCCGGGAGCGTGCCGGGGGTGGTGTTCCAGCGGGCGATGAACAGCGGGCTCTTGTAGAACCTCGTGGTGTTGCCCGTGCACGCCCGCCACCAGCTGGCGTTGGTGTAGATCACGACGTGGCGACCGGTGCGTTCGCGGTACCGGTTGCGGAACGAGGAGATCCAGCTGAGGATCTGCGCCGGGCTGCGCCCGTAGCACATCTTCTTGCCTGCTTCGAGATCGAGCATCCCGGGCAACGTCTTCCCGTCGGCCGACCAGCCGCCGCCGTTGGCGATGAAGTAGTCCGCCTGCCGCCAGCCGGACTTGCCGGCCGGGTTGGCGTAGTGGTACGCGCCGCGGATGTATCCGTTCCGGAATGACTGCGTGTACTGCGAGCTGAAGACCTTGCTGCGGTAACTCGTGCCCTCGGTGGCCTTGATGTAGGTGAACCGCTTGCCCTTGGCCCACCAGCCCTTCCAGTCGACCGTCGGCTGCCAGCCGGAGACGTCGATGCCCAGCGGACCGTAGATCTTCGCCGGTGTGATGACCTTCTTCGCCCGGGCACGTTGGGCGGCCGCGGGAGCACCGTCGCCCATGACCTCCTCGCCGGCACCCGGCGGGCGGACCGGTTCGGCGACCGCTGGCGCCACGCCGATCGACGTCAACAACATCACGGAGAGCGCAGCGCCGAGACCGGCGCGCAGACGGGAGAGCGACATCGCTGTCCTTCGGATAGGGGAAGTCCCCGAGTGGACAGCGCTAACCGTAAGTCCCTCGTCCGCCTTCTGCCAAGAGCAGGCGGGACCCGGCACCCTCCGGATCGCGCCGCTGCTCGGCCGATCGGGGCACCGTCAGCGGCCGCGACGAGCGTTGGCGTCGGTGCAAGAATGATGTTCCCCGTTCCCCGAGGAGACCTGATGTCAGAGCCGACCCCCGATCGCGACGCCACGCCGGACGACGGTGAGGACCTCGGCAGTCTGACCGTCGAGGACGATCCCGACGGTACGGTCGACCCGGGCGAGCTGGCCGGCGGCGCGGACGAGTCCGACACCGACTCCGACCTCAGTCCGACCCACAGCGAGGAAGACCTCGAGGACTGACCCTCGGAACGGATCCGGGCTCTCGGCCCCGGGCGCAATGGCACCGGCCCGCTAGGCGAGCAGGCCGATCACCAACACCGCCGGTAGCGAGACGATCGAGCCGATGCTCGTCACCATGGTCATCGACTTCAGCGCTCCCTGGGTGGTCAGCCCCATCAGCGACCGGAACATCCAGAAGAAGTTGCTGTTGACCTGCAGGGCGAACATCGCGCCGGAGGCGATGGCCAGACCGATCGCGATCGGGGCGACGCCGGTGGAGGCCACCACCGGTGCGATGATCCCGGCGGCAGTGATGGCCGCCACCGAGACCGACCCGATGGCCAGGTGCAGGACCGCCGCGATGAACCAGGCCAAGACGATACTGGTGACGACCGCGGCACCTTCGGCGGAGAACAGCCCGGCCAGGGTCTTGTCCATCCCGGTGGCCTCGATCACCGCCCCCAGCGAACCGCCGATGCCGGTGATGAGCAGGATCTCCCCGGTGGTGTGGAACCCCGTCGACAGTGCCTCCTGGGTGCGCTCCTGACCGCTCGCCGATCGGGCCAGCACGTACGCGCCGAGCAAGCCGATGAACAGCGCGATGTTGGCATCACCGAGGAACGCGATCACGGGATTGGACAAGCCGAGGAGCTCGGCGAACGCGCCGAACGCGATCAGCAGCAGCGGCACGATGATCGGCAGCATCGACATGGCGAGGGGGACGTTCACGTCCGGCTTGTTGTCGTGTTCGCCGGGTCCGCTGCCGACCAGCCCGGTCGTGCCGGCGTCCTCCTGCGCGACGCTTCGCTGCGTGACGCTCTGCTGTGCGACGCCCTGCCGCGCGACGTCCTGCCGCGCGAGGTCCTCGTCCGTGAGGTCCTCGTCCGCGACGTCGAGGCCCTCGTCGGGATCCTCGTCCTTCGCGGGATTCCAGTAGCGGGTGCGGACGAGGAAGCCGAACACGAGGCTGGTCACGATCGCGGTCACCGGGCCGAGGACGATCCCGTAGAGCAGCCAGGTGCCCAACGGGATGTCCAGCAGGCCGGCGATGGAGACCGCGGCGAGGCCCGGGATGACGAAGACGTAGCCCGCGAAGATGCCGATCCCGATGGCGCCCGCCATGTGAGCCAGACCCCGCGAACCGATGTGGGGTGCCGAGGAGCGGGCGATCGGGGACGCCAGGACGACCTGGACGTCGACGTAGATCGAGGGGAACACGGTCGAGAGGGCGGCGGTCATGGCGTACGGCAACCGACGGGCCCCGACCACCCGCAGCAGTCCGCCCACGAGCTTGCGGAAGGTGCCCAGAGAGTGCAGCAGGGAGCCGATCAGGACGCCGAATCCGATCAGCAGGCCGACATCGGTCATGATCGAACCGAAGCCGCCCGTGATCGCGGCGAGGGTGTCGGGGAATCCGACCCCGGAGGCCAGCCCGAGATAGAGGCAGGCGATGATCAACGAGATCACCGGGTCGACCTTGAATCGGATGATCAACAACACCACCAGCACGATGGCGATGGCGGTGTGCACGACGACCATGCGGATCAGCCCTCCTGAGTGCCGGAGCGCTCAGCCTAGTGTGACGGGCGCCACGTGACCGCCGCCGCCCGCTGCGGCCGTTCACCCGCCCAGCGGGTCCGACTCACCCGATCGGGGGACGTGCGGAGCGGGCCGTCCGCGCAGAGTCGGAGACATGGCTACTCCATCACCTTCGGTTCCCTCCCCCGCCGTCTCCGTCGTCGCCGCGGTCGCCTCGTGCGCCGTGGTCGTGGTCGCCGCCTGGATCGGTACCACCCGGCCCGAGCTGTTCGCCGACCCGAACGTGGTGCTGGCGGCCGGCCGGCTGTCGCCGGTGATCATCGCGCTCGTGCTGGGTGCGGCCGGCCTCCTCGGCGCGGTGGCGGCCGGGTGGCGGCTGCTCGTCGGTCGGCGCGACCGGACGTCCCGGCCGGTGCTCGGCGTCGGGGTGTTGCTGGTCGCGACCTTCGGCCTCGCCTTCCAGAGTGCGGGTTCCATCAGCCTGGCCGGCTATCTGCTGGCGTTGGCGTTACCGGTGGCGCTGCTCGTGCTCGTGATCCAGGCGTGCCGGCACTATCGGCGACTCCGGCTGCCCCTGATCGCGGTCGCCGCGGGCCTGATCACCCTCGGTGTCTGGTCGGGATCGCTCACCGGCTCGAGCCTGGCCCGACTGGGCACCGAGATCGCGGGCGGCTTCGCCACGGCGGCACCGAGGCTCGCCGTGACGCTGGTGGTCACGGCCGCCGCGGTCGCCTGGTTCGCCGTGGTGCTCGCCGAGCTCCGGGGCAGTGCCGGCTGGAGCCGACTGGGCGCCGCGGTCGCCCGACACCGCACGGTCTTCACCGTGATCGCCGCGCTGGGGCCGCTGCCGTACGCGATCGCCCGGCTCACCTGGCTGACCCCGTGGCCGCAGTTCTCGCCGCCGGCCGCTGACCTCCCGCCCGAGATCCGGCTCTGGGGGCTGCTGCTGGGCGGCGCCGCGCTGCTCGGATCGGTGCTGACCATCGGCCTGATCCGCCCGTGGGGTGAGCACTTCCCCCGCTGGATGCCGGGTCTGGCCGGCCGACCGGTGCCCGTCGCCGCGGCGGCCGGACCGGGTGGCGTGGTCGCGGCCGTCGTGTGCGTGTCGGCCATCCCGATGCTGCTGCAGCTCACCCTCACCGACGGCGGCGAGGGGCTGGGCATCGATCAACTGGGCGAGCGGCTCCTCACGATGCTGGTGCTGCCGCTGTGGCTGTGGGGTCCGATGCTGGCTCTCGCGGTCTGGGGCTACGTCACGCACCGGCGCCAGACCGAGACCGAGCCGGTCCGGAGCCTGGCCGACCGGACCGCTTGACAGGATGACGCCATGCGGTCGCGTCCGGTCGGTCCTCGGGTGACCGGACTCGTGCGCCGGACGTCCTGGCTGATGCTCGGTGCGGCCATCGGCCTGGCGGCCGTGGTGCTGACGGTGAGCGTCGCCCAGCTGCTCACCCTGGTCGTACCGGGCCCGGACTGGCCGCTGATCGTCTGCTCGCTGGCCGCCATTCCCCTGCTCGGGTTGCTGCCGGGGATCCGCGAGCTGGAGACCACGGCGGCCCGGAGCCTGCTCGGCGTCGAGGAGCCGCTGCTGCTGCCCGACGAGCCGCGACCGGAGCACCGGCTCCGGACGGTCGGTTGGGTCACCGTGCACCTGGTCACCGGGCTGGGGGTCGCGGTGCTGATCTTCGCCGGGCTGCCGGGTGCGGTGGCCGTGCTGGTGGCCGCCGCCTCTGGCGCGCCCGTCGAGCTGCTCGGCCTGGCCCTGCCGACCGACCGGCCCGGGACGGGCACCGCGATCGGTGCCGCCGCGGTGATCTGTTTCGTCGTGCCGCTCGTCGCGACCTGGGCGACGGGGCTGGGGGTGCGCCGGCTCGCGCCGTGGTTCCTGGGTCCGACCTGGCGGGACCAGTGGGAGCTGGCCGAGGCCCGCTTGGCGGCGGAGACGACCCACACCCGGCTCGCCCGTGAGCTGCACGACGGCATCGGGCACGCTCTGACGATCATCAGCGTGCAGGCCACGGCCGCCCGACGCGCCGGCGAGCCGCAGGCCACAGAACGCGGTCTCCAGCTGATCGAGCAGACGGCCCACGACGCGCTGTCCGATCTGGACAGCGTGCTGGGACTGCTCCGCGACGGCGAGCCCGTCTCCCGCCGGCCCGAGCCGGACCTCGCCGAGCTGGCCACGCTCATCGATCGGCATCGAGAGGCCGGCATGAGCATCGACCTCGTGACCCCGACGGCGGACGACCTGTCCGGGCTGCCGGGCACCGTCTCGCGGCTGGCCTACCGGGTCGTGGCCGAGGGCCTGACCAACGCGGAACGCTATGCCGGCGCCGGCTCGGTCCGGGTCGTCTTCCGCAGTGGCGCGGATCTGCTGCTGGTGGAGATCAGCAGCCCACCCGGGCGGGCGTTGCCGGCGGGCCGGCGGGGCCACGGTCTCCCGGCTCTCGTCGACCAGGTCCGGTTGATCGGCGGTCGACTCGACGCCGGCCCGGATCCTGGCGGCTGGTGGCGGTTGATCGCGTCGCTCCCCCACGGACGCCGCCGTGGCTGAGCAGATCCGCGTGCTGCTGGTGGACGATGAGCCGTTGGTCCGCCAGGGATTGCGCACGATCTTGGAGTCCGATCCCTCCATCGTCGTGGTCGCCGAGGCCGGCGACGGCGCCGCGGCCCTGGTGGCGGTGCGTCGTGGCGGCGTGGACGTGGTCTGCATGGACGTCCGGATGCCCGACGTGGACGGGATCCGCGCCACGGAGTTGATCCTCCGGCTGCCCGACCCGCCGAAGGTGCTCGTGGTGACGACCTTCTCCTCCGACGCGTACGTCTTGGACGCCCTCCGCGTCGGCGCCGCCGGCTTCGTCCTCAAGCGGGCCACCGCCGACGAGCTGATCGCCGCCGTCCGCAGCGTCGCTGCCGGTGACAGTCTGCTGTTCCCGGTCGCGGTGCGCGACCTCGCCCTGCGCTTCGGCCGGCCGCAGTCCTACGGCGGTGAGCCGCTGACCGAACGGGAACGAGAGGTGCTCGCGCTGCTCGCCCGGGGACTGAGCAACGCCGCCATCGCCGGGCAGCTGGTGCTGGGCACCGAGACGATCCGTACCCACGTCGCGTCGTTGCTGCGCAAGCTGCAGGCGCGGGACCGGACCCATGCCGTGGTGATCGCCTACGAGAGCGGCTTGGTGCGGTTGGGCGCGAGCGACGACCCGATCAGCCCCTCGGACCGGTGATCCGCTGCGGCCGGATCGTCATGATCAACCGCACCTGGTCCCGGCCGCCCCACCACTGGTACGGACCGCCGAGATAGCGCTGCGCCAGCTTCTCGATGTGCTCGGCGCCGCCGTCGGACGTCACGCCGGCGACCGTGCCGCGGACCTGGAAGTACCGCACCCCTGCGCTCGGGTCCGCGACGGTGAGGGCGACCCGTGGATCGCGTTCGACGTTGCGGACCTTCTGGAAACCCTGCACGGTGTTGATCAAGATGTCCGTGCCGTCGCTGTCGACCCAGGTCTGGGTCAGTTGCGGTGAACCGTCCGGCATGGTCGTCGCCAGGTAGCAGGGTGAGCGACCCTGCAGCAGCCGCAGCAGATCCGGCGGCAGCGGCACCCGATCCGACCCGTCCGGGCCGGTCACACCATCAACTGCCGGGCGGTCGGCGGGATCGGTCTCGGCAGCTTCGTCGATCCGGAGAGGTACGCATCGACGCCGGCGGCGCAGGCGCGACCTTCGGCGATCGCCCAGACGATCAGCGACTGGCCGCGGCCGGCGTCCCCACAGACGAACACACCGGGGACGTCGGTGGCGTAGTCGTCGTCGCGGGCCACGTTGCCGCGCTCGTCGAGACCCACGCCGAGCTGGGCCACCACGGTGTCGGTCTCGGGACCGACGAACCCCATGGCCAGCAGCACCAGCTGGGCCGGGATCTCGCGCTCGGTGCCGACGACCGGTTCGACCTTGCCGTTCTCGAACTTCACCTCCGCCAGTCTGAGCGACGCGACGGTGCCGGTCTCGTCGCCGACGAACTCGGTGGTCGAGACGGAGTAGACCCGCTCGCCCGCCTCCTCGTGGGCCGAGGAGACGCGGTAGATCATCGGGTAGGTCGGCCACGGCTGCGAGGTCGGCCGTTCCTCCGGCGGCGTCGGCATGATCTCCAGCTGGGTGATCGAGCGCGCGCCCTGCCGGATGGCGGTGCCGAGGCAGTCCGCGCCGGTGTCACCGCCGCCGATGATCACCACGTCCTTGCCCTCGGCGGTGATCTGGTTCTCCACCGACGCGCCCAGGGCGACCCGGTTCGCCTGCGGGAGGAACTCCATGGCCTGGTGGATGCCGTCGAGCTCACGCCCCGGTACGGGCAGATCGCGGCCGACGGTCGAGCCGACGGCGAGCACCACGGCCTCGTACCGAGCCTTGATCTGCTCCCCGGTGATGGTGACGCCGACCTCGACCCCGCACCGGAAGTTGGTGCCCTCGTCCTTCATCTGCTGGATCCGGCGGTCGAGCACCGACTTCTCCATCTTGAACTCGGGGATGCCGTAGCGCATCAGTCCGCCGGGCTGGTCGGCCCGCTCGAACACCGCCACCGTGTGTCCGGCCCGGGTCAGCTGCTGGGCGACGGCGAGCCCGGACGGTCCGGATCCGATCACGGCCACGGTCTTGCCCGTGTGCCACTCCGCCTGTTGCGGGCGGACCCGGCGCTCGTCCCAGGCCTTGTCGATGATCGCGACCTCGACGTTCTTGATCGTCACCGCGTCGCGGTTGATCCCCACCACGCAGGCGGTCTCGCACGGTGCCGGGCACAGTCGGCCGGTGAACTCCGGGAAGTTGTTGGTGGCGTGGAGTCGCTCGAGCGCCTCGTCCCAGTCGCTGCGCCAGACCAGGTCGTTCCACTCCGGGATCAGGTTCCCGAGCGGGCAGCCGGTGTGGCAGAACGGGATGCCGCAGTCCATGCAGCGACCGGCCTGCTCGGAGATGATCGGCAGCACCGCCCGCCCGGGCGTCCCGGGGTAGACCTCTTTCCAGTCGTGGATCCGTTCGGTCACCGGGCGCCGTTGGGCGACCTGGCGCTCGTACTTCATGAAACCTCGAGGATCAGCCATGGGTGGCCTCCATCATCCGTGTCGTGGTGGCCGCCTCGTCGAGCCCCTCGATCTCCGCCTGCTCGCGGGCGGCCAGCACCCGCGCGTAGTCGCGGGGCAGCACCTTGGTGAACCGACCGGCGGTCTCGGCCCAGTCGCCGAGCAGGGCCGTGGCCACCGTCGACTCGGTCTCCTCCGCGTGCCGGGTCACCAGGCCCTTGATCAACTCCAGATCACCTTCGCCCGGCTCGAAGGCGTCGACCAGCTCGGTGTTCAGCCGGTTCCGGTCGAGGTCGAGGAAGTACGCGATCCCGCCGGACATGCCGGCGGCGACGTTGCGCCCGGTCGGTCCGAGCACGACGGCGATGCCACCGGTCATGTACTCGCACCCGTGGTCGCCGAGCCCCTCGACCACGGCGGTCGCACCCGAGTTGCGGACGCAGAACCGCTCGCCGACCTGACCCCGGATGAAGATCTCCCCCGAGGTCGCCCCGTAGCCGATCACGTTGCCGGCGATGATGTTGTCCTCGGCCGCGAAGTTCGCGTTCCGGTCGGGTCGCACGACCAGCCGCCCACCGGAGAGTCCCTTGCCCAGGTAGTCGTTGCTGTCGCCCTCGAGTCGCAGGGTGATCCCCGCCGGCAAGAAGGCACCGAAGCTCTGCCCGGCGGAGCCGATCAAGGTGATGTCGATCGTCCCGTCCGGCAGGCCCTTGCCTCGGGTGGCCTTGGTGACCTCGTGCCCGAGGATGGTGCCGACCGTGCGGTTGACGTTGCGGATCGTCACCGACGCCCGAATGGCCTCCCCCGTGTCCAGCGCCGGCCGGCAGATGTCGATCAGCTGCTGGTCCAGCGACAGCTCCAGCCCGTGATCCTGCTCGGTGACGCGATGCAGCGCCGCACCCTCCGGCAGCTCGGGCCGGTGCAGGATCGGAGCCAGGTCGAGTCCGTGCGCCTTCCAGTGGTCCTCGGCGCTCGAGATGTCCAGCGCCTCCACGTGGCCGATCGCCTCGGCCAGGGTCCGGAACCCCAGCTGCGCCAGGTACTCCCGCACCTCCTGGGCCACGAACTCGAAGAAGTTGATCACGAACTCGGGCTTGCCGGAGAACTTCGCCCGGAGCGCCTCGTTCTGGGTGGCCACCCCGACCGGGCAGGTGTCGAGGTGACAGACCCGCATCATGATGCAGCCGCTGACCACCAGTGGCGCGGTCGCGAAGCCGTACTCCTCCGCGCCCAGCAGGGCGCCGATGACCACGTCCCGGCCGGTCTTCAGCTGACCGTCGACCTGGACCACGATCCGATCCCGCAACCCGTTGAGCAGCAGCGTCTGCTGGGTCTCGGCCAGGCCCAGCTCCCACGGGCCGCCGGCGTGCTTCAGCGAGGTCAGCGGTGCGGCACCGGTGCCGCCGTCGTGCCCGGAGATCAGCACCACGTCGGCCTTGGCCTTCGACACTCCCGCCGCGACCGTGCCGACGCCGACCTCGGCGACCAGCTTCACGTGCACCCGGGCCGCCGGGTTGGCGCACTTGAGATCGTGGATGAGCTGCTTGAGGTCCTCGATCGAGTAGATGTCGTGGTGCGGCGGCGGTGAGATGAGACCGACCCCGGGCGTCGAGTGCCGCGTCTTCGCCACCCACGGGTAGACCTTCTGCCCCGGGAGCTGGCCGCCCTCGCCGGGCTTGGCACCCTGGGCCATCTTGATCTGGATGTCGCTGGCGTTGGTCAGGTAGTCCGAGGTCACCCCGAACCGTCCGGAGGCCACCTGCTTGATGGCGCTGCGCCGTTCCGGGTCGTAGAGCCGGTCGACGTCCTCGCCACCCTCACCGGTGTTGGACTTGCCGCCCAGCCGGTTCATGGCGATGGCCAGGGTCTGGTGGGCCTCGAGGCTGATCGACCCGTACGACATCGCGCCGGTCGAGAACCGCTTGACGATCTCGCTGACCGGCTCCACCTCGTCGACCGGCACCGGCTCGCGTCCCAGATCCGCCGCGGTCTTGAACTGCAACAGCCCGCGCAGCGTCATCAGGCGTCTGGCCTGGTCGTCGATGTGCTGGCTGTACTTCTTGAAGATGTCGTACCGGCCGGATCGGGTCGAGTGCTGCAGCCGGAACACCGTCTCGGGATCGAACAGGTGCGGCTCGCCCTCGCGGCGCCACTGGTACTCACCGCCGACCGGCAGCGAGCGGTGCGCCAGCGGGATGCCGTCGGCCGGGTAGGCCCGCAGGTGCCGGCGCCGCACCTCCTCGGCCAGCTCCTCCAGCCCGATGCCGCCGAGCTTGGACGTGGTGCCGGTGAAGTAGCGGTCCACGAGCTCCTGGGACAACCCGAGCGCCTCGAAGATCTGGGCCCCGGTGTAGGAGGCCACGGTGGAGACCCCCATCTTGCTCATCACCTTGAGCACGCCCTTGCCGAGGGCCTTGATGAGGTTGGCCGCACCCTTGTCGGCCTGGACGTCGGTGTAGACGCCGTGCCGGGCGAGGTCCTCGACGGACTCGATGGCCAGGTACGGGTTCACCGCCGCCGCGCCGTAGCCGATCAGGAGCGCCACGTGGTGGACCTCACGCACGTCGCCCGCCTCGACGACCAACCCGACCTGGGTCCGGGTCTTCTCCCGGACCAGGTGGTGGTGCACGGCCGAGGTCAACAGCAGCGACGGGATGGGCGCCAGCTCGGCGTTGGAGTGCCGATCGGACAAGATGATGATCCGCGCGCCGTCGGCGATCGCGGCCGACACCTCGGCGCAGACCTCGTCCAGCCGAGCGGCCAGGGCATCGGCTCCGCCGGAGACCGGATAGAGGCCGCGCGCCACGTAGCTCGCGTAGCCGGGCAGATCGCCGTCCCGGTTGACGTAGAGGATCTTGGCCAGCGACTCGTTGTCCAGCACCGGGAACGGCAGCACCAGCCGACGACAGGATGCCGGGCTGGGGTCGAGCAGGTTCCACTCCGAGCCGATGGTGTTGTACAGCGAGGTGACCAGTTCCTCCCGGATCGCGTCCAGCGGCGGGTTGGTGACCTGCGCGAACAGCTGGGAGAAGTAGTCGAACATCGGCCGCGACTTGTCGCTCAGCGTGGCGAGCGGGGTGTCGGTGCCCATGGATCCGATCGGCTCGGCACCGCCGGTGGCCATCGGCGCGAGGATCAGCCGCAGCTCCTCCTCGGTGTAACCGAAGACCTGCTGCCGGCGGGTCACCGAGGCGTGGGTGTGCACGACGTGCTCGCGGTCGGGCAGATCGGAGAGCAGGATCCGCCCGGCGACCAGCCACTCGCCGTACGGCGCGGCCGTGGCCAGGCTGCCCTTCACCTCCTCGTCGGAGATGAGCCGGTGCTCGGCGATGTCGGCGAGGAACATCTTTCCGGGCTGCAGCCGGCCCTTCTGCACCACCCGGGCCGGGTCGATGTCGAGCACCCCGGCTTCGGAGGCCAGCACGACCAGTCCCTCGTCGGTGACCCAGAACCGGCCGGGGCGGAGCCCGTTGCGGTCCAGTACGGCGCCGATCTGGGTCCCGTCGGTGAACACGACGCCGGCCGGACCGTCCCAGGGTTCCATCAAGCAGGAGTGGAACGCGTAGAAGTCCCGCCGGGCGCGGTCCATCTCGGTGTTGTTCTCCCAGGCCTCCGGGATCATCATCAGCATCGCGTGGGCCAGCGAGCGGCCGCCGAGGTGCAGCAGCTCGACGACCTCGTCGAACGAGGCCGAGTCGGAGGCGTCCGGGGTGCAGATCGGGAACAGCCGGTCGAGATCGCCCGGGATGACATCGCTGGCCAGCAGGGTCTCGCGGGCCCGCATCCAGTTGCGGTTGCCCTTCACGGTGTTGATCTCGCCGTTGTGCGCGATCATCCGGTACGGGTGGGCCAGCTCCCAGGCCGGGAAGGTGTTGGTGGAGAACCGCGAGTGCACGACGGCCAGCGCGCTCGCCACCCGTTCGTCCAGCAGCTCGGGATAGACGGCCGACAACTGCTCGGGGGTCAGCATGCCCTTGTAGACGAGGGTGCGACACGACAGCGAGGGGAAGTAGACCCCGGTCTCGTGCTGGGTCCGCCGCCGCAGGCAGTAGGCCAGCCGCTCCAGCGCCAGGCCCATCAGCGGGGTCCCGGCCGCGGTCACGAACAACTGCTCGATCCGCGGCATGTTGGCCCGGGTGACGTCGCTGAGCGAACGGTCGTCGGTCGGCACGACGCGCCAGCCCAGCACGTTGAGGTGCTCCTCGGCCGCGAGCTGCTCGATCCCGGCCTTGGCCTTGTCGGCCAGCTCAGGATCAGGCGGCAAGAAGGCGTTCCCCACCGCGTACGCGCCCTGGCGCGGCAGCTCGAACCCGACCTCGGCGCGGAGGAAGGCGTCCGGGATCTGCAGCAGGATGCCGGCACCGTCACCGGTCTTCGGGTCGGCTCCGGTCGCACCGCGGTGGTCGAGGTTCCGGAGCGCCTCCAACCCCTTCGCCACGATCGAGTGGTCGGGGACACCCGTCAGCGTCGCCACGAACGCCACCCCGCAGGCGTCGTGCTCGTACGCCGGGTCGTAGAGCCCCTGGGCGGCCGGAAAGCGACGCGATGGCACGGAACTCGTGGACACGGGGTGAGTCACAAGTACTCCTGTCGTCGAAGCCGGTGGCCCAGGAGACGTCCGGGCCGTTGCAGTGGTGTGGCTCAGCGGCATGGGAGTGCCGGGTCGAGACCGATGGAGAGGTCTTTGGGACGACCTTGGCCCAGAGGTTGGCTTAGGTTAACGCACGACTTCATCGTCGGCGGAGCTCTTTGTGCCCGCCGAGATCGGGCCCGGATCCAGCCGCGAACTGGTGCGTTCCCGGCGAGGACTGGGGCCAGCCTACGTCGGGCGGCTGTTCCTCAGGACATCCTAGTAATGGGTCGAGACGCCGCCGTCGACCGCGATCACCTGACCGGTCAGGTACGACGACGCCGCCGAGGCCAGGAACACCACCACCCCGGCGATCTCGTCGGGTCGACCGAACCGGCCGAGCGCCGAACGGGTGGCGATCCACTGCTGCCAGCGGGGTTCGGCGAACGCCGCCTCGTTGGCCTCGGTGAGGAAGGTTCCCGGCGCCACCGCGTTGACCCGGATCCCGTAGGGACCCAGATCGGCGGCCAGCGCGCGGGTCATGCCCTCCGTCCCGGCCTTGGCGGCCTGGTAACCGACGTCGTCGCTGTTGCCCAGCGCACCGCCGGCGATGGAGGAGATGTTGATGATCGATCCCGGTCGACCGTCGGCCACGAGTCGCTGCGCCACGATTCGGCTGAGTCCGTACGCCCCCACCAGGTCGACCCGGACCAGCTCGGCGAACGCCGGGGTGTCCAGCTCGAGGACGCCCCGCCGGTCCCGGTGGCCGACGTTGTTGACCAGGACGTCGACGGGTGCACGCTCCGACAAGGCCGCGGTGGCCGCCCGCTCGTCCGTGACGTCGAAGACGATCGGCTGGACGGCCAGTCCCTCCGCCTGCAGCTCGGAGACCGGCCCGGCGAGCCGCTCCGCGCTCCGGCCGTTGAGCCAGACCTCGGCTCCGGCGCGACCGAGACCGCGGGCCATCTCCAGTCCCAGTCCCCGGGCGCCCCCGGTCACGAGCGCGGTCCGCCCCGACAGGCTCATGGCTTGGCGGGATCCCGCTTCGCGTCCCCCTCGTGCGCTGAGCCGTCCGCCTCGTGCGCTGAGCTGTCCACCTCGTGCGCTGAGCTCGTCGAAGCGCCATCCACCTCGTCCGCTGAGCTCGTCGAAGCGCCTTCGGGGTCATCCGCCATCGGCCCTTCGACAGGCTCAGGGCCCGAGCTGGTCGGCCCCTCGACGACCGCCTCCCGACCCGGCCGGTACTTGATCAACCACAGCAGCCAGATGAGCGCGGCGACGAAGACGATGAGGGAGGTGTAGTTGTTCAGCCGGAAGCCGCCGATCTCGTTGACGGTGTCGATCCGGAGCGCCTCGATCCAGAACCGGCCGGCGGTGTAGAGCACCACGTAGAGCGCGAAGACCTTGCCGTGGCCGAGCCGGAAGCGGCGATCGGCCCAGATCAAGACGGCGGCGACCCCGAGGTTCCACAGCAGCTCGTACAAGAACGTGGGGTGGAAGGTCGCGAACTGCTCGAAGCCGGCGGGCCGGTACTCGACGGCGATCTCCAGTCCCCACGGCAACGTGGTCGGGGCGCCGAACAGTTCCTGGTTGAACCAGTTGCCGAGCCGCCCGATCGCCTGGGCGACCGCGATCCCGGGTGCGACCGCGTCGAGCAGGGCCGGGAAGCGGATGTTGCGCCGGCGGGCGACGAGATACCCACCCAGCGCACCGAGGGCGACCGCTCCCCAGACGCCGAGGCCGCCGTTCCAGATCTTCAGCGCGTCGATCGGATCGCGGCCTGGCCCGAAGTACAGCTGCCAGTCGGTGATCACGTGGTAGAGCCGGGCCCCGACGATGCCGAACGGGATGCCGACGACGACGGCCATCTCCAGACTCTCCGGGTTGCCGCCGCGGGCCCGCCAACGCCGGTTGGCGATGATCATCGCGACCACGATCCCGGCGATGATGCACAACGCGTACGCCCGGATGGGGAAGCCGAACACCAGCCAGACCCCGGTCGGCGGGCTCGGGATGAACTGCGGGAGCAGCATGGGGGTCACGGCGTCGCCGCCTCCTCGATCTGGGCCGTCAGGGCCTGCGGGGTCAACGTCTGGATGTCCACGGGTGCGTCGCCGATGAACAACGCGGGCGTGGCGGTGACGCCCCGTCGATCGGCGCCGGCGGCGATGGAGTCGACCCACGCCTGGGCCTGACCGTCTCGCACGCAGGCCTGGAACGAGTCGGGGGCCGGTGCCCCGCTGACCTGAGCCAGCAGCGAGATCAGCTGGTCGTCACGCCACTCCAGGTCGCGGTTGGCGAAGAGGCCGCGCAGGTAGGACTGGCCGTACCCCGCCTGGACCGCGCAGCCGAATCCGTTGGCGGCGGGGCGGGAGCCGGCGGCGACGAAGGCGAGCGGGTGGAACCGGACGACGGCGCGACCGCTGCGGATCGCCTCGTCCAGCACCGGCTGGTACTTCTCCTCGAACTCGGCGCAGTGCGGACACAGGAAGTCCTCGTACAGGTTCAGCTGCACCGGAGCTGTCGGCGATCCGAACGACACGGGCTGCCCGTCGACCAACCGGACGGGCGTCGGGTCGGCGTTCGGGTCTCGATCGGCGACGGGTTGGCGACTCGACCGCCAGGCCTGGAAGCCGATGCCGCCGGCGACCAGCAGCGCCACGATGCCGAGTGCGACGAACCCGAGGATGCGACGGTCCCGGCCGCGTTGCCGAGCCTGGTCGGCGGCGACCCGATCGCCGCCTCGGGTGGTCGTCACGTCGTTCCTCTTCGTCGGTCTCGTCGGTCGGGCACGACCGGCGCGGGCTGGTCGACGGCCAGTCTGCTGTGCGGCCGCGCGATCAGCCAGCAGCACAGGCCGAGCAGCGCCAGGTCGCGCACGATCTCCGCCACGTACCGGGTCTGGCCCGGAGCCACCTCGCCGCCGCCACCGAAGCAGCCGCAGTCGATGCTGAGACCGCGAGCGGCCGCCGAGGCCACCGCCGCGGTGAAGACGAGGAACAGCACCGCCGCGCCGATCGCCGCCGGTCGGGTGAACCAGCCGACGGCCAGCAGCAGACCGAGCGCGATCTCCAGGAACGGCAGGCCCCAACCCACCGTCTGGGCGAGCCGCTCCGGCAGCAGCTCGTAGGCCCGCACCGCCGTCACCGACGCTCCGGGCTCGACCACCTTGAGCGCGCCGGCGACGATGAGGACGCCCGCGACGGTCAGCCGGGCGAGCGTCGAGATCCACAGCAGCACGTGGTCGTGACCACGCAGCGGTGCCGGCTCCGCGCTCGACGCGGCCGATCCGCCCGCGGTGCCGTGGACCAGCTCGCCGCTCATCGGGCTCGCTGCACGAGCAGCGCGTAGTCGTGCTTCAGATCGGTGATCGAGTTCTCGGGTGTCCACAGCACGACGCCCCGGCGGGCGGCGTCGAAGCCGATCACCTGGGCCGAGTGAGCGACGTCGTAGCCGCCGCTGGGCAGCTTCTTCGTGCCCGAGATGTCGACCCCGACGCGATGAGCGATCTTCTTGATGGTGGCGAGGTCACCGGTCAGGCCGATGAACCCGGGGTCGAAGCGGTCGAGGTACGCCCGGATGGCCGCCGGGGTGTCCCGCGCCGGATCGGTGGTGATGAACACCACCTGGATCTCCTGGCGGACCCCGGCCTCGGAGCGCTGGAGCGCGGTCGCCACCTCCGCCAGCACGGCGCGGCAGACGTCCGGGCAGTGCACGTAGCCGAAGAACAGCAGCAGGACCGGCTTGGTCGGTGACGTCTTGAGGTTGTACGGGCGACCGGTGCCGTCGGTCAGCGTCTGGTCCGGCAGGTCGTAGGGATCGGCCAGGAAGGTACCGGCCCGGTAGCCCGCGTCGTCGGCATGCCGGACCGCTGCCGGCTGCCCTGCGGCGGTGCAGCTGGTGGCGACGAGCAGGGTCAGCAGCAGGGCCAGCGACACCCGGAGCGGCGACGGGGTCGCTGTGCGCCGGCTGTCTGTCACGCCTGCACCAACCCCCCGGGCTCCGGAGAAGTTCCCGGTGCGGTCGCCGGTGCCGGTTCCGGCTCCTGGTCCACCCGGACGCCGGCCGCCAGGTCGGCGACGACTGCCCGCAGTCCCGACAGGTCGTCCGGGTCGCCCCGGTCCTCGGCCTCGAGCAGTGTCGCCACCAGGGCGGAGCCGACGATGACGGCGTCGGCGTACCGGGCGACGTCAGCTGCCTGTCGTCCGTCGGCGACACCCACGCCCACGCCGACCTGCGCCCCGGGGACCAGGTCCCGGACCCGGCCGACCAGCTGCGGTGCCGCGCTCGGGCTCTGCGACCGGACGCCGGTCACGCCCATCACGGCGGTGGCGTACACCCAGCCGCGGCAGGCGGCGACGGTGCCGGAGATCCGCTCGTCGCTCGACGACGGGGAGACGAGGAAGATGCGGTCCAGCCCGTACCGATCGGAGACCTCGAACCACTCGGCGGCCTCGTCGGGGGTCAGGTCCGGGGTGATGGCACCGGAGCCACCGGCGGCGGCGAGGTCGCGCGCGAATGCGTCGGGACCGTAGCGCTCGATCAGGTTCCAGTACGTCATGACGACTGCGGCGGTCCCCGTCCGGGCGACCGTCTCGACGGCCGCGAAGGCGTCCCGGGTCCGGACTCCGCGCTGCAGGGCCCGGGTGCCGGCCCGCTGGATGGTGACACCGTCCATCATCGGGTCGCTGTACGGCATCCCGACCTCGACCAGATCCACCCCGGGTCCGCCGTCCGGGTCGTCGTCGCCCGTCAGGGCCCGCAAGGCCGCGAGCGACCCCGGAACGGACGGATAGCCCACGTGCAGGAACCCGACCAGGGCGGTCCGGCCCTGGGCGGCGATGTCGGCGAACAACCGACCCGTACGGCCGAGATCGACCGAACCGACCTGCTGGTCGATCGGGGCGCTCGTCACAGCTCGACCCCGGCTCCCGTGCTGTGGCCGCCCGCCTCCAGGTCGACGTCGTCGACCGGCGCCGGCCGGACGGGCGCACCCGACTCCGAGCCGGTGCCCTTCGTGTCCAGCTGCAGGTAGCTGATGGCGGTGTCCACGTCCTTGTCGCCCCGACCGGACAGGCTCACCAGGATCAGCGGCGGCCGCCCGTCCCGGCCGGACAGCCGCCGGCCGAGTTTCATGGCCCCCGCCAAGGCGTGCGAGGACTCGATGGCGGGCAGGATGCCCTCGGTCCGGGTCAGCAGCGCGAAAGCTTCCATGGCCTCGGCGTCGGTGATCGCCGCGTAGGTGGCGCGGCCGTGATCGGCCAGCCAGGAGTGCTCCGGTCCGACGCCCGGGTAGTCCAGACCGGCGGAGATGGAGTGCGAGTCCTTGGTCTGCCCGTCGGCGTCTTGGAGCACGAACGTCCGCATCCCGTGCAGCACCCCGACGTCACCGCCGGAGATGGTGGCGGCGTGCCGGCCGGTCTCGATCCCCTCACCGCCCGCTTCGAATCCGTACAGGCCGACCTCGGCGTCGGGGATGAAGTCGGCGAAGATGCCGAGCGCGTTCGAACCGCCGCCGACACAGGCGACGACGGCGTCGGGCAGCCGCCCGTACCGGTCGAGCAGCTGCGCCCGGGCCTCGGTGGAGATGATCCGCTGGAACTCCCGCACCATCAGCGGGAACGGGTGCGGACCGGCGACGGTACCGATCAGGTAGTGGGTGTGGTCGACGGAGGAGACCCAGTCGCGCATGGCGTCGTTCATCGCGTCCTTGAGGGTCTGGGTGCCGGACTCGACGGCGATGACCTCCGCGCCGAGGAGCCGCATCCGGGCCACGTTCAGGGCCTGCCGCTCGGTGTCCACCTTGCCCATGTAGACCGTGCACTCGAGCCCGAACAGCGCGGCCGCGGTCGCCGCCGCGACACCGTGCTGACCGGCACCGGTCTCCGCGATCACCCGGGTCTTGCCCATCCGCCGGGTCAGCAGCGCCTGGCCGAGCACGTTGTTGATCTTGTGTGAACCGGTGTGGTTGAGATCCTCGCGCTTGAGCACCACGGTGGCGCCCCCGGCGTGCTCGGCGAACCGGGGCACCTCCGTGATCGGCGACGGCCGGCCGGTGTAGTCGGTGAGCAGGGCGTGCAGCTCGGCCCGGAAGGCGGGATCCGCCTGGGCCGCGCGGAACTCGCGTTCGAGCTGGTCGAGGGCGGTGTACAACGCCTCGGGCACGAACTTGCCGCCGAAGCGGTCGAAGTGCCCCGAGGCGTCGGGCAGCGTCGAGGCAGGCGGTGCCTGGTCGGTCACGGGAGGCGTGGTCACGAGGAGTCCTTCGGCTGGGCGACTGCCCCGACGTTACCCGCCCGCCGCCACCGGCGGCCCCGGACAAAGGCTCGCGGACGCGGAAGCTGTGGTCGACCGGTCGGGGTTCAGCCCTTGTACAGCGCGGGGTGCGAACCGGCCGCGACCAGGTCGGCGACTCCGCTGCGCGCATCCCGGCTGCGGACCAGGGCCTCCCCGACCAGGACGACGTCCGCGCCTTCGCGGGCCCGTTCGATGACGTCGTGCGGCCCCCGGACCCCGGACTCGGCGATCTTGATGATGCCGTCGGGGATCAGTGGCGCCAGTCGGGCGAAGGTGGATTGGTCGACCTCGAGGGTCTGCAGATTCCGGGCGTTGACCCCGATCACCTGGGCACCGGCGGCGACCGCGCGGTGCACCTCCTCCTCGGTGTGGACCTCGACCAACGGGGTCAGTCCGATCGACTCCGCCCGCTCGACCAGGCAGGACAGCTCGTCGTCGGTCAGCGCGGCCACGATCAGCAGCACCAGGTCGGCGCCCGCGGCGCGCGCCTCGAACAGCTGGTAGGAGCTGACGATGAAGTCCTTGCGCAGCACGGGGACCGAGACGGCGACCCGGACCTGGATGAGGTCGTCCAACGATCCGTTGAACCGGCGCCCCTCAGTCAGCACCGAGATGGCGGCGGCGCCTCCGGACTGGTACTGCACCGCGAGGCCGGCCGGATCGGCGATCTCCGCGAGCTGTCCCTTGCTGGGGCTCGACCGCTTGACCTCGGCGATCACCGAGACCCCACGGCCCCGGAAGATCGGCATCGGGTCGAGCGCGGGGTCGACGCGCCGGCATCGGTCCTTGAGCTGACCGAGGTCGACGACCGACTGGCGGACGGCGAGATCCTCTCGCACACCCGCGATGATGTCGTCCAACGCTCCCACTCTGGAACCCTTCAGTCCGCGCCCAGGCCCATCTTCCGCATCACCACGGTCACGACCAACGCGATGACGATCATGGCCGCGGCGATCCAGAAGATCACCCAGTTGCCCACGACCAAGCCAATGGCTCCCACGATGAACGCCACCAGCGTGATCATCGTTCCCGCCCAGGCGGCCGGAGTCCGACCGTGATGGACGTGCTTGACCGGTCGCCCGTTCGGCCCGGTCTGTTGGGTCGCCTGCTGCGTGCGCGTCTGCTCGGTCATTGGTCCCCATCCTGGCGCCGCGATGACTGATCCTGCCCTGGGCCCATTGTGTCCCGTACGACGCCGGATCGCACATCGGGGTCGAAACCCGGTGTCGTGGTCTGGTCCGGCGCGCGGTCGACGGCTCCGAGTGGCCTGGCATCCGACGGGGTGTCCGGCACGGATTCCGAGACAGCTTCCGGTGGAGTCTCCGACGGACCGGTCAGGGTCGGGTCGACGCCCGCGTCGAGTGCGCGCCACGCACTGGCCGGGTCGTCGGCGACGACCGTGGCGTCGACGTCGGTGGTCCGCTCGTAGCGGGTGCTGCGGCGCGGCCAGCGTGGGCTGCCGAGCCAGACCAGCACGGCTCCGCCGACGACGAGGAGGCCGGCGACCAGGTAGAGCCACGGCCAACCGGTTCCCGCGAGCACGAACTGGTCACTGAGATCGATCTGCCGGAACCGGGTCCGGACGGCGGCGGCGCTGGGCGGGGTGCGGAGGGCGCCGAGCACCGCCATGGCGAGTCCGCAGCAGAGCACCAGGACCGCGACGATCCGCCGCCCTCGTCGAGCCAGGACCAGGGTGAGCAGCACCCCGGCAAGCACGACGGCCGGCAGCGCCTGACTGAGTCCGCCGGTCGCCTCCGCCCCGCTGAACGAGATCGAGCCCTCGGGACCGGCTCCGGTACCCGAGGCGGAGAACCAGGACTGGGCCGAACCGAGCAGGCCCAGCAGCCCACCGACGAGGAGCACGCCGAGGGCAGTGCCCCGGCTGGTCCACCTGGTCACGGTCCGGGACGGGCGGGGGTGAAGGACTGGGCGACGGCGATGGCCCGGACGACCGCCGCGGCCTTGTTCTGCGACTCCTGGTCCTCCGTCGGCGGATCGGAGTCGGCGACGATCCCGCCCCCGGCCTGGATGTAGGCGACGCCGTCGCGCAGCAGCGCGGTCCGGATCGCGATGGCGGCGTCGGCGTCCCCGGCGAAGTCGAGGTAGCCGACCACGCCGCCGTACAGGCCGCGCCGGGAGACCTCCAGCTCGTCGATGATCTCCATCGCGCGGACCTTCGGCGCACCGGACAAGGTGCCGGCCGGGAACGCCGCGAGCACCACGTCGAGCGCACTGCGGCCGGGTTGCACCCGGCCGCGCACCGTCGACTCCAGGTGCATGATGTGGCTGTAGCGCCGGACGTCCATGAACTCGATCACCTCGACCGTGCCCGGTACGCAGACCCGGCCCAGGTCGTTGCGGCCCAGGTCGACCAGCATCACGTGCTCGGCGCGTTCCTTGGGGTCGTTCAACAGCTCGGTCTCGAGCTCGGCGTCCTCCGCCGGATCGGCACCGCGCGGTTTCGACCCGGCGATCGGGTGCGTCACGGCGATCGACTCGTTCACCGTGACCAGCGCCTCGGGTGAGGACCCGACGATGTCGAACCCCTTGCCGTCGGCGTCCTCGAGCCGCAGCAGGTACATGTACGGGCTGGGGTTGGTGAGCCTCAGCACCCGGTAGATGTCGAGCGCATCGGCGGTGGTGTCGACCTCGAACCGCTGGCTGACGACGATCTGGAACGCCTCGCCCGCCTTGATCTCCTCGACCGCGGCCGCCACGGCCCCCTGGAACTCGGCCGCGGTCCGCTGCCGCCGAACCGGCATCGCGTTGTCGTACCGCGCGGTGACCGCCGACGACGGGCCGGGCTCGGCGAGCCGACGGGTCAGGTCCTCGATCCGGGCGGCGGCATCGGCGTACGCCTCGTCGACCCGTTCGTCGGAGGCGTCGAAGTTGATCGCGTTCGCCACCAGCCACACCTCGCTGCGGTGGTGGTCGACCACCGCGAGATCGGAGGCCAGCACGAACCCGAGCTCGGGGATGTCGAGGTCCTTCGGGTTGCTGTCGGGCAGCCGTTCGACCCGACGGACCGCGTCGTAACTCAGGTAGCCGACGAGTCCGGAGGTGAAGGGCGGCAGGTCCGCGTCGCGCGGGGTGTGCAGCAGCCGGAGCGTCTCCCGCACCGCCTCGAGCGGATCACCGCCGTCGGGGAGGCCGGCCGGCCGGCGGCCGGTCCAGTGCGCCTCGCCGTCCCGCTCGGTCAAGGTGGCGGCGGCGGCGACGCCGATGAAGGAGTAGCGCGACCACACGCCCTGCTCGGCGGACTCGAGCAGATAGCTGCCGGGACGGTTGCCGGCCAGCTTCTGGTACAGCCCGATCGCGGTCTCCCCGTCCACCAGGAAGCGGCGGTGGAGCGGGATGACCCGGCGCTCCCGGGCCGCGGCCCGGAACTCCTCGAGGCTGGGTTCGATCCCGGTCACGCGGCCACGACCGCGGGCAGCAGCCGGTCGTCGAAGCAGCTGCGGCTACCGGTGTGGCAGGCGGGGCCCTCCTGGTCGACCCGCACCAGCACCGTGTCGCCGTCGCAGTCGAGGCGCACCTCGCGGACCCACTGCCGGTGACCGCTGGTCTCCCCCTTGACCCAGTACTCCTGGCGACTGCGGGAGAAGAAGGTCGAGCGGCCCGTGGTGAGGGTGCGATGCAGCGCGACGTCGTCCATCCAGCCCACCATCAGCACCTCGCCCGTGCCGACCTGCTGGACGACGGCGGCGACCAGACCCTCGGCATCCCGCTTCAGCAGGGCGGCGACGGCGGGATCGAGGGTGTCCCCGGTCGCCGCGGCGAGGGCTCCCCCGCCGGGTCCGGGGTCGGGATCGGATGCAGGCACCCGCCCATTCTGACCGGCCAATGGCCACTCGGCAGCCGATTTCGCCGCCCGCTGAGCGGCGGGCCCCGATGGGAGGTGGGTCTAGCATGGGGCCTCGTGACATTTGCCCAGGCCGAGCGAGCCGCCCTGTGCGACCTCTTCGACGAGGTCGGGCCCGAGGCGCCGACCCTGTGCGAAGGTTGGTCGACCCACGATCTCGCCACCCATCTGTGGATCCGGGAAACCGACCCGATCGGCGCCGGTGGCATCGCGGTGAAGCCGCTGGCCGGGCTGCTGGAGCGGCGGATGGCGGACGTGAAGCAACGCTGGGACTACACCGAGCTGGTCGACCGGATCCGCAACGGTCCGGCCCGGTTCTCGGTGTTCGCCCTGCCGGGGGTCGACGAACCGGCCAACAGCACCGAGTACTTCGTGCACCACGAGGACGTCCGCCGGGCCGGTGACCACCCGCAGACCGCCCGGGACCTCGACATCGAGATCGAGGACTTCATCTGGCGCCGGCTCAAGCTGCTGGCCCGTGCCTTCTTCCGTCGGGCGCCGATCGGGGTGGTGCTGGAGCGGCTGGGCACCGCCGACGGGTACGAGCCGGAGACGATCCGCGCCGTCGCCGGCACCCCGATCGTCACGATCGTCGGGCAGCCCAGCGAGCTGCTCCTGTTCGGCCACGGCCGTACCGCCGTGGCCGAGGTGAAGCTGGTCGGCGAACCGGACGCGATCGACCAGCTGCACGGCAGCGACCTCCGGGTCTGAGTTGGGCCGGCCCGCCACACTGGGCAGGTGCCGCCCGTCTCCCGTACCGCCGCACTGATCTCAGCCGCCGCGCTCCTCGTGCTGCCGTTCGGCGCGGCGTGCTCGCCGGCCGCACCGTCCGTGCCGTCGGCGCAGACGCGGACCGCGGCGCCGTCGGGCACCGGCGGCTCGCCGCCCGTCACCGCGATCGCGACCGGCCTCACCTCGCCGTGGGAGGTACTGGCACTGGACGACGGGAGCCTGCTGGTCAGCGAGCGGGACACGGCCAAGATCCGGCGCGTGCAGGACGGGAAGACCAGCGATCTGACGACCCTCCGCGACGTCGATCCCGGCGGTGAGGGCGGGCTGCTCGGACTGGCGCTGGGTCCGTCCGGTGACACCGTGTACGCGTACTTCACCGCAGCCGAGGACAACCGGATCGTGGCCATGAGCTGGGACGGGTCGAGCCTCGGTGCCCCGCGACTGATCTTGGACGGGATACCGAAGGGTGGTCGGCACAACGGCGGCCGGCTGGTGGTCGGGCCCGACGATCTGCTGTACGTCGGCACCGGCGAGACCGGGGAGGTCGACCTGGCCCAGGACCGCGGCTCCCTGGGCGGCAAGATCTTGCGGCTCACGCTGGACGGCGAGCCCGCGCCGGGGAATCCGTACGGCACCGAGGTCTGGAGCTACGGCCATCGCAACGTCGAGGGCCTGGCGTTCGACTCCAACGGCCGGCTGTGGGCCAGCGAGTTCGGGGAGCAGACCTGGGACGAGCTGAACCTGATCACCAAGGGCGCGAACTACGGCTGGCCGGAGGTCGAGGGCACCGGTCAGGTCGAGGGGATGACCGACCCTGTGGTCGTGTGGCGGACCGAGGAGGCCTCACCGGCCGGATTGAGCTACGCCGACGGCTCCTTGTGGATGGCAGCGTTGCGCGGGGAACGGGTCTGGCAGATCCCCGTCTCCGGCACCGAGGCCGAAACGCCCCGGGCGCTGCTCGACGGCCGGCTCGGCCGGATCCGTACCGTCACCCCGGCGGCCGACGGCAACGCGCTGCTGATCGTCACCTCGAACACCGACGGCCGCGGCGACGCTGCGGCCGACGACGACCGGATCGTGTCGATCCCACTGGGTTGAGAGGACACGTCCCGAACTCGACGTGTCGTCGGCTGTAACACAGCAGGGCTAGATTGGCGCGGGATGAGCGCGGAGCTGACCCTGGGTGCCGAGGAAGAGCTGCACCTGATCGACCTGAACAGCCGGCAGCTGTCGGCTCGGGCACCGCAGATCCTTGCCCGGTTGCCCCAGCAGAACTACTCCGCGGAGATCCAGCGCACCACGGTGGAGACGAACACCGACGTGGTCGACACCCTCGACGGCCTCCGTCAGGAGCTGCTCCGGTTGCGCCGTGGACTGACTGAGGTCGCCAGCGCCGAGGGCCTGGGCGCCGCGGCGGTAGGCACCGCACCCCGATCCGGGTTCGCCGACTTCGAGCTGACCAGCACCGGACGCTACGGCCGGATGCAGGAGCAGTACCGGTTGCTGGTCGACGAACAGCTCATCTGCGGGCTGCAGATCCACGTCGGGGTGTCCGACCGCGACCTCGCCGTCGCGATCATGCAACGGGTGGCGCGGGAGCTGCCGGTGCTGCTCGCCCTGTCGGCCAGCTCCCCGTTCTGGAACGGCGAGGACACCGGCTACTCGAGCATCCGGACCATCATCTGGCAGCGCTGGCCGAGCTCGGGACTGACCGGCCCGCTGCGTTCCGCCGACGACTACGACTCCCTCATCCGCGACCTCATCAACACCGGCGTGATCGCGGACGCCAAGATGGCGTACTTCGACGTCCGGCCGTCCTCGCACGCCCCGACCCTGGAGCTCCGGGTCTGCGACGCCTGCCCGATCGTCGACGACGCCGTGCTGATCGCCGGACTGTTCCGGGCGGCGGTACGCAAGGCCGAGCTGGAGATCGCCTCGGCCCGGCTGTACGAACCGGTCGCCGCACCGATCCATCGGGCCGCGATCTGGCGGGCGGCCCGCGGTGGGCTGGCCGGTGACGTCCTCGACCACACCCGGCACCCGCAGCCGATCCCGGCCGCCCGGGCCGTCCGCAGCCTCGTCGAGCGGCTCCGGCCCCAGCTGGAGGAGCTCGGCGACTGGGAGCAGGTCCAGCATCTCGCCGAGACGACGCTGGCGCGGGGCACCTCCGCGGACCGGCAGCGGGCGGCGCTCACCGAGCGGGGCGAGCTCGACGACGTCGTCCAGCTGGTCGTGGACGAGACGCGGGGACCGGCCGACGGGCTGGCTCCGGCGACCGCGCAGCTGCGGACCTACAGATCTCGGGCCGGCGACGAAGCGGTCGGACTCGGCAGCCGGCCGCGGCCGGTGTACCACGAGATCGTCGACTACTTCCGCGGCACCGACACCGAGGTCCGGCAGGCCCGGGACGCGGCCCGGGACGCGTGGATCGACCGCGCCGGCATGACGTTCGGCGTCGACGCCGAGCACCGCCGGTTCGAGGTCGACCTGATGCCCAGGGTCATCTCGGAGCACGAGTGGACGGACCTGGCCGGCGGCCTGGTGCAGCGCGCCCGGGCGCTCGAGTGCTTCCTGCGGGACGTGTACGGCAAGCAGCGGGTCCTCGCCGACGGCATCCTGCCGGACGCGGTGGTCCGCGACTCCCCCGGCTGGCGGGACGAGGCCACCCGACTGCCCCCGACCTCGGTCCGCGGCTCGGTGATGGGCTTCGACCTCGTTCGCGACGAGTTCGGCGGCTGGCGGGTGCTGGAGGACAACCTCCGCAACCCCAGCGGCGCGGCGTACGCGGTGGCGATCCGGGATCTGATGGACGAGGTGCTGCCGGAGCTGCCCCGACCGGCCGGGCTGCTCGCCCCGGCCGACGCCCTGCCGGACCTCAGGGCCTGCCTGCTGTCCGGCCTGACCCCGGCGGCCGCCGACGGCCACACCACGGCGGGCTTGCTGTCGAGCGGTTCCCACACCTCCGCCTGGTTCGAGCACCGGCTGCTGGCGGAGCGGTCCGGTCTGCTGCTGCTCGTGGCCGACGACCTCGAGGTCAGCGAGGGGCGGGTGCTGGGTCGGGGGGAACCGGTCGACGCGCTCTACCTGCGGCTGGACGCCGAGCTGGTGGATCTCACCCGGTCGGACGGGCACCGGATCGGCGCCGACGTGTTCGACGTGGCCGTGGCCGGAGGGGTCCGCCTCGCCAACGCCCCGGGCAACGGTGTCGCCGACGACAAGAGCATGTACTGCTACGTGCCGGAGCTGATCGCCTACTACCTCCAGGAACGACCGCTGCTGGAGTCGGTGCCGACGTACCGCACCAGTGATCCGGCGGAGTGCCGGATCGTGTTGGAACGGGTCGGCGAGCTGGTCACCAAACCGGTCGACGGGCACGGCGGCCTGGGGGTGCTGATCGGGCCTGACGCGTCGGCCTCCCAGGTGTCGGCCCGACGCGCCGAGATCGCGGCGCACCCGAGTCGCTGGGTGGCCCAGGAGGTCGTGGCGCTGTCCTCGCACCCGACGTTCAGCGGGGATCTGCTGGAGCCCCGCCATGTCGATCTCCGGGCGTTCGTCTACCTGCACGGGACCGGCCCGGGCGAGGCGCAGATGGCCGACCTCGGGCTGACCCGGGTCGCGCCGGAGGGCAGCCTGGTGGTCAACTCGTCGCGCGGCGGCGGCGCGAAGGACACCTGGATCATCGGAAGGGACTGACCATGTGCGGACTGGCGGGTGAGCTCAGGTTCGACGGCCGGACGGCCGACGTCGTTGCCGTGGAGCGGATGAACGACTGCCTGAGTCCGCGGGGGCCCGACGGCTCGGGTCTCTGGGCCCGCGGCCCGATCGCGCTGGCCCACCGGCGGTTGTCGATCATCGATCTCAGCGCCGCCGGCTCCCAGCCGATGGTCGACGCCCCCCTCGGCCTCAGCGTCGTGTTCAACGGCTGCATCTACAACTACCAGCAGCTGCGGGCCGAGCTCGAGGCGGCGGGCCACCGGTTCTTCTCCACCTCCGACACCGAGGTCATCGGCAAGGCGTACGCCCACTGGGGCACCGCCTGCGTCGAGCACTTCTTCGGCATGTTCGCCTTCGCGATCCACGAGCACGTCAGCGGCGTCCTGGTGCTCGGCCGGGACCGCCTCGGGATCAAGCCCGTCTACCTCGACCAGACCCGCGATCGGCTGCGGTTCGCCTCCACCTTGCCGGCCCTGGTCGCCGGCGGTGGTGCCGACACCTCGATCGACCGCACGGCGCTCGCCTACTACCTGACCTTCCACTCCGTGGTGCCCGCTCCGCGCACCATCTTGACCGGCATCACCAAGTTGCCACCGGCGACCGTCCGCACGGTCCAGCCCGACGGCAGCAGCACCGACTGGCACTACTGGGAACCGGCGTTCGCCCGCGATCCCGATCGCTCCGACTGGTCCGAACGCGACTGGGAGGACGCGCTCCTCTCGTCGCTGCGGACCGCGGTCGACCGGCGGATGGTGGCCGACGTGCCGGTCGGGGTGCTGCTGTCGGGTGGCATCGACTCCTCCCTGGTGGTCGCGCTGCTGGCGGAGGCCGGCCAGCACGGCCTGCAGACGTTCAGCATCGGGTTCGAGTCCGCCGGCGGTGAGTCCGGCGACGAGTTCGAGTACTCCAGCCTGGTCGCGGAGCGGTTCGGGACCGACCACCACAGAATCAGGATCCCCAGCTCGCGGCTGCTGCCGGGCATCGACGCCGCCATCGCCGCGATGAGTGAGCCGATGGTCAGTCACGACTGCGTCGCCTTCCACCTGCTCAGCCAGGAGGTCGCCCAGCACGTCAAGGTGGTCCAGTCCGGCCAGGGCGCCGACGAGGTGCTGGGTGGCTACGACTGGTATCCCCCGCTCGCCGACGTCCGGCGCTCCGACGCCGTCGACAGCTACTCCCGGGTGTTCTTCGACCGGCCCTGGTCCGCCGTCGGCGAGCTGCTCGACCGCGACTGGCTGATCGCCGAGGACGCCCCGACGGCCTTCATCCGGGAGCAGTTCGCCCGCCCCGGTGCCGAGACCGCGGTGGACGCGGCGCTCCGCAACGACACGACCATCATGCTCGTCGACGACCCGGTGAAACGGGTCGACAACATGACCATGGCCGCCGGGCTGGAGGCGCGGGTCCCGTTCCTCGATCACGAGCTGGTCGAGCTGGCGGGGCGCATCCCACCGGGACTGAAGCTCTCCGACGGCGGCAAGGGGGTGCTCAAGCGGGCGGCCCGCGGGGTGGTGCCCGACGAGGTGATCGACCGGACCAAGGGCTACTTCCCGGTGCCCGCCATCCGCCAGCTCGAGGGTCCCTATCTCGAGCGGGTGCGCGAGGCGTTGACCGATCCGGCGGCGAAGGAGCGCGGCCTGTTCCGGTCGGAGCCGGTCGAGCGGTTGCTGGCGGACCCGAACACCACCCGCACGACGCTGGGCTCGAACGCGCTGTGGCAACTCGCGCTGCTGGAGATGTGGTTGCAGCATCACGGAGTGGGTTAGCGCCCCTATGCTGCGGCCCATGACGAAGCTGGCCTCGCCGCGGCTCCGGTCGAGACGCCCGACCAGATGACGGCCCCGACCGAGACCGTCGCCGACGCGCTCGAGGACGCGGTCGACCTCGCCGGCGAGCTGGTGCAGGCGTGGGGCAGCTGGGGCCCTACCCTCAGCCCGTACGCCGAACGGATGGCCTTCCTCAGTGACCGGAGCGGGACCCCGCAGGTCTGGGTGCAGGATCTGCGGCTCGACGGCAGCTACGACGAGCCGCAGCTGATCTGGCTGTCGGAGGATCCGGTGGTGGCCGTCAGCTGGTCCGCCGACGGCGGCTGGCTGGCGTGTGCGGTGGCGACCGGCGGCGGCGTCCGGACCCAGGTGTGGGTCGTCCGGCCCGACGGCACCGACGCCCGCCGGATCGCCGGCTCCGTCGACGTGCACGCCGAGCTCGGACCTTGGACGCGAAGCGGTCACCGGGTGGCGGTGGTGATCCCGGACTCCGCGCCGGACGGCCCGACCCGGTGCTTCCTGGCTGATCCGGCGACCGGGGAGATGTATCCGCTGGCCGACGGCGATCTGGTGAACGTGTTGGACATGTCGGTCGACGAGCAGCTGGTCATCCTGCGCGACGGCCAACGCGGCCAGCAGTTCTGCGTGGTGGTGGACCGGGTCGCCGACGATCATCATCCGCTGCTGCCCTACCCCGCGACCGGGTCCACCGAGGTCGCGCTGATCCGGCCGGCGCCGCCGGACGACGCCCACGCACTGATCGCCTACGTCTCCACCGACGCCGGGCTGCCCCGTCGGCAGCTGGTCGCCGTCCCGCTCGGACCCAAGGGGCGCCGCGCTGCCGCCGGGGTGCTCGCCGCCCGGGACGACGCCGAGCTCGAAGCAGTGGACGCCGACGACTCCGGTCGGCTGCTGCTGCTGGTGTGGAACGTGGCGGGCCGCAGCGAGCTCGACCTGCTCGACACCCACACCGGCGTCCGCCGGCCGATGACCGGGGTCCCGGGATCGGTGGTCTCCGGCATCATCCTCAGCCGGGACGGCCGTCGGGTGATCATGAGCGTCGAAGGACCCCACCGGCCGCGCGAGCTGTGGTGTCTGAGCACCCGGACGCTGCAGTGGGTCCGGGTGACCGGCGTGCCCCGGCTACCCGATCGGGAGCTGGTCACGCCGGAGCTGATCACGTTCGACGCCACGGACGGTCTGCCGCTGACCGGTTGGCTGTACCAGGGCCGGCAGCAGGGCCAGGACCTCGACGGGCACCTCCCCGGTCCGGCCATGCTCAGCCTGCACGGCGGACCGGAGGCCCAGGAGCGGCCGACCTTCTCCCCCCAGCACCAGGCCCTGGCCGCGGCCGGCATCACGGTGTTCGCGCCGAACATCCGCGGCTCGTCGGGATTCGGCCGGGCGTTCGTCCACGCCGACGACGTCCACGGCCGCAAGGACGCGTTCGACGACGTCCTCTCCTGCGCCCGTCACCTGGTCGAGTCTGGTCTGGCCGACCGCGACCGGATCGCGGTGACCGGCCGGTCGTACGGGGGCTACCTGACGCTGGCGGCGCTCGCGTTCTATCCGGGTACGTTCGCGGCCGGGGTCGACATCTGCGGCATGTCGGACCTGCTCACCTTCTATCGCGACACCGAGCCGTGGATCGCCGCTGCGGCGATCAGCAAGTACGGCGATCCGGTCCACGACGCCGCCCTGCTCGCGTCGCTGTCGCCGTTGCACGCGGCCGACCACATCGACGTACCGCTCCTGGTGGTGCACGGCGAGCACGACACGAACGTGCCGATCGGCGAGGCGCAGCAGATCGTCGCCGCGCTCCGGGGTCGGGGGCACCCCGTCGAGTACCTCCAGCTGGACGGGGAAGGGCACGAGTACCGGCGGGTGGAGTCCCGCCGGTTGCTCGTGGAACGGATGTTGACCTTCCTCAGCGCGGAGCTCGGCTGAGTCAGGTGCTGGGCGATCCGATCCGGCGCAGCCCGCGGAAGAACAGCCGGATGTCGTCGACCAACAGTTGCGGGGCCTCCAGCGCCGGGAAGTGACCGCCCTCGGCGAACTCGCTCCAGTGCCCGATCCGGTGCTCGGGATCCAGCACCCGGCGCACCACCGGCGAGGAGTTGAAGACGGCCCAGCCGCTCGGTACCGACGACGGGGCGACCCAGTCCAGCCCCGAGTGCGCCGCCTCGTAGAGGAACCGTGCGGCCGAGGCGCCGCTCCGGGTGAACCAGTAGAGGCTGATCAAGGTCAGCAACCGATCACGCCCTACGGCGGCTTCGGGCGTGGCGGCGGTCGGGTTGGTCCAGGTCTGGAACTTCTCCGCGATCCAGGCCAGCTGCCCGACCGGGGAGTCGGTGATCGCGGCCCCGATCGTCGACGGACGGGAGCTCTGCAGGTCCAGGTAGCCGCGCTCGGCGGCCCACTCGGCCTGGGCCGCGGCCACGACCGCGCGGTCGTCCGGGTCGAGATCGGCCGGCAGGGGGAACATCTCCCCGGCCATGCCGAGCGAACCCGAGTCGGAGTTCACGTGGGACCCGATGACCCGGTCGGGCAGCGTCGCCGCCAGCCGACCGGTGATCCCGGCTCCGATGTCGCCGCCCTGGGCGCCGAACCGCTCGTACCCCAACCTGGTCATCAGCTCGGCCCACGCCGCGGTCGTCCGGCCCACCTCCCAGCCGGGCGCACCGAGCGGCGTCGAGAAGCCGAAGCCCGGCAGGGAGGGAACCACGACGTGGAAGGCATCGGCCGGATCCCCACCGTGGGCGACCGGGTCGGTCAGCGGCCCGAGCAGCGGCAGGAACTCGACCACCGAACCCGGGTAGCCGTGGCTGAGCACCAGCGGCATCGCGTCCGGTCGGGCCGATCGGACGTGGAAGAAGTGGATCGGCTGGCCGTCGATCTCGGTCCGGAACTGCGGGTAGGCGTTCAGCTCGGCCTCGCGGGCACGCCAGTCGTAGTCGGTGCGCCAGTACTCGACGAGTTCTCTCAGGTAGCCGCTCGCGATGCCGCGGGTCCAGTCGTCCGGCTGGTCCCCCGGCACGTCGTCGGCCCACCGGGCGGCAGCCAGTCGGGTGCGTAGATCGTCCAGGTCGGCCTGGGCGATGTCGATCCGGAACGGGTGTACGTCGGTGTTCGTCATGATCACGACGCTAGATAGGATTGCGGAAGATCTGCTTCCGCAATCGGTGATGGAGTCCACAGGTGCTGACCACCTCGAGCCGCCTGCTGCAGCTGCTGTCGCTGTTGCAACTGCGGCGGGACTGGACCGGCCCGGAACTTGCCCGCCGACTCGGGGTGTCGACCCGGACCATCCGCAACGACATCGAGAAGCTCCGCGAGCTGGACTACCCCATCGCGGGTGCGCCCGGCGTCGCCGGCGGATACCGGCTCGGCCCCGGCACCTCACTGCCACCGCTGCTGCTGGACGACGACGAGGCGGTGGCGGTCGCCGTGGGTCTGCGCGCCGCCGCCCGGACCGCCGTGCGCGGCATCGAGGAATCCTCGGTCCGGGCGGCGGCCAAGTTGGACCAGGTGCTCCCCAGCCGGATCCGGGCCCGGGTCCGCACGCTCGAGGCCGCCGTGGTCGCCGCACCGGGTGCGGGCGATGCGGTGGACGCCGACGTGCTGACCGCGGTCGCGACGGCGATCCGGTCGAGCGAGCGGCTGCGTTTCGACTACGTCAGCCACGACGGAGCGACCGGCCGGCGGCAGGTCGAGCCGCACCGGCTGGTCAGCCGGGACGGCCGCTGGTACCTGGTCGGTTGGGACGTCGACCGCGACGACTGGCGGACCTTCCGGGTCGACCGGCTGTCGACGCGGCTGCCGACCGGCCCGCGGTTCACGCCCCGCGACCTGCCCGACGCCGAGGTGCTGGAACGGGTCGAACGCGGCGTGAACACCGCCCCCTGGCAGTACCGGACCCGCATCCTGCTGCACGCGCCGGCGGCGGAGGTCGCCGCCAAGCTGCCCTGGGTCAGCGGCATCGAGGAAGTGGGACGGCACCGGTGCATCGTCGAGGTGGGTTCGGACAACCCGTTGATGCTGAGCCTCTACCTGGGGCTCCTGGACGCCGACTTCGAGCTGCTCGACGCACCGGAGCTCGCCGAGCAGCTGCACCGACTGGCCGCGCGGTTCCGCCGCGCCGCCGACAGCGACCACCGGAGCGGGCCGGCCACCGACCCGTAGCCGGCCGGACAGCTGCTCGGGTTCGGCCGGGCAGCTGGCGAGGCTGGCGGAGCAGCACGGCCGCCGCAGACCGCCGACCAGCAGCCGCCGCAGAGCGCAGACGGCGCGCCCGGCTGAAGCGGGCCGGACCGGGCTCGGGGTGTCTATGCTGCGATCGTGCTCATCCTCGGTCTCATCCTGTTCGGCATGCTGGTCGGCGCCGGTGCGCAGCTCATCCTCGGCCGCAACGCCAGAGGTATCGACTGGACGCTGGCGTTCGCCGCCGGGCTGATCGGGTCCTTCGTCGGCGGACTGCTGATCAGTCTGGTCTCCGGCGACGGGATCGAGCTGCGCCCGAGCGGCATCATCGGCTCGTTGGTGGGGGCGTTGTTGGTCACCCTCGGCTGGCAGTGGTGGCGGCGGCGCTCGAAGAGCTCGACCTGAGGTTGCCTCACGCGGCACGGCAGCGCGGCGGTCTCACTCCGTCGGCGAACCGCGCTTGACCGAGTCGAGCAGCAGCTGGGCCACGTCCAGCACCTCGACCTCCTCGCGGGCGTTCCCAGCTGCCTGCTCCGCGGTGAGTCCATCGGAGAGCATCACCCGGCAGAAGGGGCATGCCACCGCGATCTGATCGGCTCCCGTGGCCACCGCCTCACGGGTCCGGTTGAGGTTGATCCGCTCACCGATGTTCTCCTCCATCCACATCCGCGCCCCACCGGCGCCGCAACAGAACGACCTCTCGGAGTTGCGCGGCATCTCGGCGAAGGTGGCGTCCGGAATCGCCCCGAGCAGCTCCCGAGGAGGCTCGTAGACCTGGTTGTGGCGGCCGATGAAGCAGGGGTCGTGATAGGTGATCTTCTTGCCGGCGCCGACCTCGGCCGCGTCCGGCTGCGGTGCGACCGGGGTCAGCCGGCCCTCCCGGACCAGCCGATTCAGCAGCTGGGTGTGGTGCACCACCTCCAGCTCGATGCCGAACTGGGGGTACTCGTTCTTGATCGTGTTGAAGCAGTGGGCGCAGGTCGCCGACGACCTTGGTCGCCTTGGCCTCCTTGAGCGTCTCCACGTTCTCCATCGCGAGACCGGCGAAGACGAACTCGTTGCCCGCGCGTCGGGCCGGGTCGCCGGTGCAGGTCTCGCCCTTGCCCAGCACCGCGAAGTCGACGCCGGCCAGGTGCAGCAGCTCGGCCACCGCCTGGGTGGTCTTCTTGGCCCGGTCCTCGTACGCGCCGGCGCAGCCGACCCAGAACAGCTACTCCACCTCGGTCAGGTCCTCGACGTCGTCGCCGACCTGCTTCACCTCGAACGGCAGCTCCTTGGCCCACTCCATCCGCGCGTTGGCGGCCATGTTCCAGGGATTTCCCTTGTTCTCCAGGCCCTTGAACATGCCGTTCAGCTCCTTGGGGAACTCCGACTCCATCATCACCTGGTGCCGTCGCATGTCCATGATGTGGTCGACGTGCTCGATGTCCACCGGGCACTGCTGGACGCAGGCGCCGCAGGTCGTGCACGACCAGAGCACGTCCGGGTCGATCACCCCGAACACGTCCTGCCGAGCCGACCAACGGCCGCCCGGCCTCCCGGATCACCGGATCCGGCAGGTTCACCACGGTCGACCCCGTCGCCGGCTGGGTGGCCTGCCTGCGGCGGCTTGCAGATAGGGCGCCTTGGCGTACGCGTGATCGCGCAGTTCCATGATCAACAGCTTCGGCGACAGCGGCTTCTCGGTGTTCCAGGCCGGGCACTGGGACTGGCAGCGGCCGCATTCGGTGCAGGTGGTGAAGTCCAGCAGTCCCTTCCAGGTGAAGTCCTCGACCTTGCCGACGCCGAGGCGGCGTCCTCGTCCAGATCCTCGATCTCAGCGAAGTCCAACGGCCGGCCGTCGACCATGATCGGGTGCCAGCTCGCCGAGCGCCTGGCGATCCGGGTTGCGCTTGAACCAGATGTTGGCCCAGACCGTGAACCGGTGCCAGGCCACGCCCATGGTGAGGTTGCGGGCCGATCACGATGAGCCAGGCCATCGAGATGATGATCTTGACCATCGCGACGGCGAACACGAGGTTCTCGAGGGTGGCCACGGCAGACCGGCCAGCGGAGATCCCAAGAACCAGGTCAGCGGGAAGTGCCAGCGACGACGTCCCCTCCGGACCCGGAGCGCGTACTCCAGCCCGCGGAGGATCAGACGCAGACGACGACGCCCAGGATGATCAGGCCTCGACGTAGTACGGCCTGCCAGAAGTTCGCGAGCCGAAGAACCGGCTGTGCCGACCCTCGGACCGCGGGTGGTGGCGTTGCCGGACGATCATCAAGTAGACGATGGCGATCAGGTCAGCCAGGCGAAGATCTCGGCCCACCACTCGAAGACCACCCAGTGGCCGATGATCGGCAGCGCGAACGGTCGGATCGAACAGCTGCCCGTACGCGGTGACCAGGGTGAAGACAGTGCACCGAAAGCCACGAAGACGAACCAGTGCAGCGACCCCGATCGTGTTCCACTGCAGCATCCGGGTGTGCCCGAGGGTCTCGGTGAGCAGTTCCGCCACCGGGCACCGGGCCGGTCCGTGCGACCGAGGACGGGTCGGCCGAGCCGGATGACCGCCACCATGCGCCGGACGGCCACCACCGACAGCGCGACCGCGACCGCGGTGATGACGAGCGACACCATGATCGCCACGATCTGCACGACAGCGTCCTCTCCGTCGCCGGCGAATGCTACTGGTCAGTAACTTAGCCGGTCAGTTCGACTCTAGCCGGTGCGACGTGGGGCGTCAGGCGACGGTACCGAGGACGTCGATGATGACGTGGGTGGTACTGCTCGCGTACACCTTCAGCTGGCGGGCGCTGGAGATGCCGACGATGAGGCCGTTCGCCAGGGCGGTGCTCTGCCCGGCGAAGTTGATCGAGGAGATCGTGGGGGCCGCCGCGTTGGCGGCGTACACCCGGAGGTAGCCGTTGGCCGATGCTCCGGTGGCGGTCAGGTTGATGATCAGTGCGGCGGTACCCGCCGGCGAGGCGAAGCCGGGCACCGTCACGGTCCGCGTGCTGCCGCCCACCAGGATGCCCTTGTCCGGGTCGCGCGAGTCGTAGGCGCGGTACGGGATCGGGCGCATCCCGATCGCGCCGCCGCCGCCGGTCATGCCGACCCGGGCGCCCGCGATCTGGGTCGTGCTCCCCGTGCTCTCGAAACCCAGCGCGAGTTTCACTCCCGGCGCGAACGGATTCTGGTTCGAGGCGGAGACGATGGCTCTGCGGGCGCGAACGCCGGCGGCACTGCTGGCGATCTCGTCGTCCACCAGCCCATGGGCGAAGGTCGCGTCACCCGGCAGCCACCGTCGGCCGCGCAGGACCACGGGGGCGCCGCTGGCGTTCGACACGTACCACTCGATGTCCCGGACGATCGAACCTGCGGGGATGTCCATGGTCGCCCACAACGCTCCGGCCCCGCCGACGGCGTAGGCACCGTAACCGCCGTAGTCCCGGATCCGGTCCGACTGCTCAGGAGTGAAGTCCGCCCAGGAGAGCGACCGGTAGACGTAACCACTGAGCGGGCCCGAGGGTGTGACCTTCGCCGCGGCTGCTTCGAGGGAGGACCGGTGCCCGGTCGGGTCGGGCGCTGGTCCGGGTTCGGCCGCGGCGAGTTCTGCGCCGCGCAGGCTCGCGGCGACCAGGGCCGCCGCTCCGGTGCCGAGCAGGAGCCGGCGGCGACCCAGCGCGATCGGATCGGGTTCAGGTGACGTCATGACATTTCCCCCTCGATGTGGTTCAGCCGATGGTCCCGGCCACATCGATCACCACGTGCACCGATGAGCTGGCGTAGACCTCGATCTGCCGGCCGGCCGACACGCCGACGACCAGTCCGTTCGCGATGGCGGCACCGTTGCCGGAGTAGTTGATCGAGGAGACCTGGGGCACGATGCCGTCGGCCCGGTAGGCCCGCAGGTATCCGGCCGTCGTCGCACCCACGGCGGTCAGGTTGACCACCACCGCGGTCGATCCCGGTTTGGCGACGGTGGCGGGCAGAGTGATGGTCCGCGTCTCCTGGGCGGTGAACTTGCCGGCTGCGGCGGTGCGGGAGTCGTACGCGCGGACCGCCGTCGACAGCATCCCGATGACACCGCCGCCGTTGCTGAAGCCGACCCGGACTCCGTTGAGGTACGCCTTGCCGCCGCTGTCGAAGCCGAGGGCGAGTCGGACCCCGGGCGGGTAGGGCCCCGAGTTCACGACCTGGACGAAACCCCGCCGCGCCGCGAGCGTCTTGGCGATCGGCAACGAGAGGTCCAAGACGGTGTTGTCGAGGCCCGGGAGTCCCGCGCCCCACAACCGGCCGCGACCGAAGAGGGGTATCGCCGACTCGTTGCGGTAGTACCACTCGATCTCGGCGACCCGGCTGCCCGGCGGCACCTCCATGCTCCCCCAGAGGGTGCTGATCGCTCCGTCGACGGAGACCCCGGCATCCGACCAGAGCATCCGCGCGTCGGGATCGTCCGGGGTGAAGTCGAAGAAGGTCAGGTAGCGGTAGACGTACCCGCTCACCGGCGCCGAGGCCAGGGTCGCACCGATCGCGACGTCATGGCCGCCGGCACCGAGCGGTCGGTTCCGCGGTCCGGCCTCCGCCGGCCCGATCTCGGTCAGACCCGCACCCGCGGCCAGCGCGGTCGCACCGAGCAGCATGCTGCGCCGGGCCAGGGTCCCTCGTCGGGGGTCCGACGACGAACGGGATGTGGAGGCGGCGTCATCCACGGCAATCACCTACTCGATCGACCGGCTGGTTTCCCACGTTAACGACCAGGAGGTCGACGGCGGCCGTTTCGGACTTGTCAACGCAGCTGACAAGTCGCTGTCGCCGGCTGCGGTCAGCCGAGCACCTGGTGCAGGTATCCGTTGCCGAACATCCGCGCCGGATCGAGCCGATCGCGGAGCGCGACGAAGTCGTCGTGCCGCGGGTAGAGGGCCCGCAGCTGGGCCGCCTCGAGCGAGTGCAGCTTGCCCCAGTGCGGCCGCCCCGCGTGCTCGGCCGCGATGGCCTCGAAGGCGGCGAAGTACCGGCGGTGATCACGGCGGTGGAACTGGTGCACCGCCACGTACGCGTTCTCCCGCTCGAAGCCGGTCGACAGCCAGATGTCGTCGGCGGCGGCGACCCGGATCTCCACCGGGAACGCGATCCGCTCGTCGTGATCGTCGAGCCAGCTCCGGAGCTGGCTGATCACGTCCGGCAACGCCGCCCGCGGTACCGCGTACTCGCACTCGGTGAAGCGCACCCGGCGCGGCGAGGTGAAGACCTGGTACGACGGCGCCGTGTAGGTGCGCGTTGACAGGGCCCGCGCGGCGAGCCGGTTCAGCGCCGGGATCGCCCGCGGCCGGAGCCGACCCACCTGGTTGATCACTCCGAAAGCCCCGTTGGACAAGATCTCGTCGTCGAGCAGACGGCGGACCCTCGGCAACGGCCGGTCGTCGTCGGTCCGGTCGTTGATCTTGGTCAGCACCCGATCGGTGTGCGGGAACCAGTAGAAGTCCAGGTGATCATGAGCCGCGACGTCGTCGGTGAAGGTCTCCAGCGTCTCGGCCAGGCCGGCGGGTCGCTCGGTGGCCCGCAGCCTGAACGCCGGTCCGCAGCGCAACGTGATGTCGGTGATCACCCCCAGCGCACCCAGCCCGACCCGGGCCGCCGCGAAGACGTCGGGCCGCCGATCGCGGTCGCAGCTGACCGGTCGGCCGTCGGCCATGATCAGCGTCAGTCCCTCGACCTGGGTGGCGAGCCCGCCGAACCGGGCGCCGGTCCCGTGGGTGCCCGTCGCCAGGGCACCGGCCAGGGTCTGCTGGTCGATGTCGCCGAGGTTCTCCAGCGCCAGCCCGAGGGCCGCCAGCGCCCGGTTCAGGTCCCGGAGTCGGGTCCCGCCGCCCACCGTCACCAGCCTGTCGGGGGAATCCGTGGAGCCGTTCGACTCGACCACCGGTCGAATCGACGAGATGCCGCTCAGGTCACTGGTGTCGATCATCAGCCCGTCGGTCAGCGCCACCGAGCTGAACGAGTGGCCCGCTCCGACCGGCTTCACCCGCTGACCCCGCTCGGCCGCCGTCGTGATCACGGCCGTGAGCTCCTCGACACCTGCCGGTTTCGCCACGGCGTCCGGCTCACATCGCTGGTTGCCGGCCCAGTTGCGCCAGCTCGGATCCTTCACCCGAAGTTCTGCCCCTCCCCTCGGTAGGTCGGCACCCGGCGCACGCTGCCGTCGGCGTCCACCAGGTGCAGGGCATCGAACCGCTCGCACAGCTCCCCCGCCTTGGCGTGCCGGAACCAGATCCGGTCGCCCAGCTCGAGGTCGGCCACGCCCTGACCGCGCAGCGGTGTCTGCACCTCGCCCGCGCCCTCGGTGGGCAGCAGCTCCAGACCGGTCGGCCACGCCGGACTCGGCACCCTCGACCAGCCCGGTGGACCCGAGGCGATGTAGCCGCCGGAGTGGGCCACGGCCCAGCGACCTCCCGGCCGGCGGGTGACCGCGCTGACGAAGTAGGCCGCGGGCTCGGGGCGGAAGGACCGGTACCCGTCGAACAGGGTCGGCCCGTAGAGCCCTGATCCGGCGGTCAGCTCGGTGAGGGTCGGATCCAGTCCGGTCACGTGCAGGCTGCCCGTCCCGCCACCGTTCACCAGGGACAGGGGCGTGACGGCCTCGACCGCGCGCCGGACGGCCCCTCGCCGCCGGTTGAGCTCCTGGGCCGACCGGCGCTTGAGCAGCCGGACGAGGGCCGAGCTGTCCGGCATCCCCGCGATCTGGGCGTCGTAGATCATCAACCCGACCAGCTGGACGGCGGGGCGCCGGGCGATCTCCTCGGCCGCAGCCCGGGCCTGATCGGCGGTGCGGACGGGCGAGCGCCGGACACCGACATGGAGGGGCCCGAGTCGCAGCGACGCGTCGACGTCCAAGCAGACCCGGACCGGCACCCGGCAGTGCTGTTCGATGACGGCGACGTGCTCCGGGCCGTCGATCATCAGCACGATCCGGGCCGCGAGCTGCTCGTCCAGCTCGGCGAGCGCCCGGGCGTCGACGGTCGGGTATCCCAGCAGGATGTCGGTCTGGCCATCGCGAGCCAGCCAGATCGCTTCGCGCAAGGTGTAGGCCATCACGCCGGCGAAGCCGCCGAAGTCGAAGGCCTCGTCGAGCACCGCCCGACAGCGTACGGATTTCGAGGCGATCCGGATCGGCACTCCGCCGGCCCGATCGACCAGGTCCGCGGCGTTGTGCCGGAGCGCAGCGAGGTCGACGACGGCGTACGGGGGCTCGAGATCAGCGGTCGCGGTCTGCAGGGCCTCGATCCGGTGCTTCACGGCGCCACCCTAGGATCAGGCGCCGGTCGAGGGTCGAGGTGGGTCGACTCCGCGCCGGTGCTCCGTCATCGCCGCAGTCATCGCGGCCGCCACGGCGGTCGGGCCCGCACCCGGCTCGGACCGCAGACCGCTGATCACCCCGAGTTGATCCGCCTCGGAACGGTTCTGGCTGAGCTTGGCCTTGCCCTCGACCTCGAGCACGGCGATCTCGATGCCGACGATGCCGCGCAGCTGCCCCGCCAGGAACGACTCGGGGGCATCGCCGACCTGCCAGCCCGGTCGTCGGCCGGCCTCGTGCCGTTCGGTGAGCTCGGTGACCGCCGCTCGCACCCAGTCCGGGTCCTGATGGACCCGGGCCGTTCCGCTGAGGTGGACAGCGCTGTAGTTCCAGGTCGGGACGACGCGGCCGTGCTCTGCTTTGGCGGCGTACCACGAGGGCGAGATGTAGGCCTCCGGACCGCCGCAGATCACCAGCGCCGGCGTCGGCTCCCCCGTGCCGTCGCTGATCCCGCGCCACTGCGGATTCGCTCGGGCCAGGTGGGCGATCACCGTGTCGCCGGTCCAGATGATCGGCAGCAAACTGGCCGCGGGGAAGCCGTTGTCACCGACCGTGACCAGCCAGCCCGACGAGACGGCCGCCACCAGGTCGCGCATCTCGTCCGCACCGGACATCAGGTTGGGCTTCGGCGTGTACACGAGGGCACTCTCTCACCCTCACCTGCACCGGACCAGGGGTCAGAGTCCCAGGCCGCGCCGCCCGATCTCGTTGAGCTGCTCGGGCTGGAAGCGGTTCGGCCACGATGCCTCGTAGTCCTCCTTCGGGAAGTCGAAGGGGCTCTCGCCGGCCACGAATGCTTCCCGGACCAGTGCGGCGTACGCGTCGTTCTTGGCGCACTTGGGTGCGGCCGGGATGTAGATCACGTTGCCCCAGCCCTGCTGGTTCGTGACCGGCGCGACCGCGTGGATCATGTCGCAGTGCCACCAGACCGAGTCGCCGGGTGCCACGCTGGGGATCGGCGACGCCGGCGTCGACCAGGATCTTGTGCCACTTCTCGTTCGCCGGGAACGTCCGGTTGGGCTGCACCGCGCACATGTCGTCGGCGGCGACGTCGGACAGCAGCGGGCGCAGCATCAGGTAGGCCATCGCCCGCGGGATCGGCACCGTGTGCAGCACGCCCTGGTCGTTGGCCATGTCACTCAACGCGGTCCAGCCCTGGAACGTGCGGAACGCCGAGCACATGGTCGATCCGGGGTACTGGGCCGCCTCGGTGCGGTAGGCGGCGTCCCACGGATCGTAGGAGGCGAAGTCGCCGTCGAACAGGTGCCGGAAATGCTGCTGGTAGCCCTCGGTCATCCAGAGGTCGAGCGTCCCCGGGTCGAGGTGCGTACCCAGACCACCGGAGTTGGCGCCCGGCGGGCGGCGCCGGATCCGGTCGGGATACAGCGAGTCGACATCGGGGTCGAACCAGGCCCGGCCGTCGCTCTGCGACGTCCACTGGGAGTTGAGGAAGGCCTGCACCGCGGCCATCCGCGGGTGCGTCCTGGCCTCCATCTGGGCGCTGGACCAGTAGACCGGGTAGATCTCCGGCTTGCTCATCTCCGCGGACAAGGTGCCGAAGAAGTCATCGGCCGGTCCGGCGTAGTTCTCGAAGAACCGATTCGAGTCGACGTAGTCGACCACGTCTCGGTCCCACTGCTCGGCTTGCGTCCGGTCGAAGTGCCCGCGGACGACGAGGCAGCCGCGGCGCTTGATCAGGGCCGCCGTCTCCGCCGGCACGGTGCCGTTCTCGATGTCGGCGTAGTCGACCGTCGGCCACACGTCCTCGCCCCGGGCTTTGGCGGCCTCGATGTCGGCGACCTCGGTGCGCAGGTGGGCCTCGACCTCGGCCAGCACGCCCTCGACGGTCCGACCGTTCGCTTCGATCCGCGCCCGGATCGCCGCCTTGATCTCCACGATCGCCGCGCCGATGTCGTCGGGGATCGTCTCCCAGTGCGGCAGTCCGGTCAGCGGGCTGACCTGGCCGGCGGTTGCGGTCTCGGTGTGGGTCTGGGTGTGGGTTTCGGCGGTGCTCGTCATCGATACTCCCGGCTCTACTTGTTAGGGTTCCTTGCGGATGAGTCAATCGTAAGGAATCCTTCCATAAAGCTGCAAGGGATCTAGGTGTGACTCACGTCACGTTGCCAACGGAGGTCGGATGAGCGCCATCAGCCCGGGGCTGCCGAGCCTCGATCTCGTCCGCCAGGTCACCGATCGGCACGTGCTCGGCTGGCTCATCGGCGAGCTGGAGCTGACCCGGGCCGAGCTCGCCGCTCGGAGCGGGATCTCCAAACCGACGATCTCGGAGAGCGTGCGCCGGCTCGAGGAGGCCGGTCTGCTGGTCGAGTCCGGCAAGCAGTCGGGCAAGCGCGGACCCAGCGGCACCTTCTATCGACTGCGCGATGACGCCGGCTTCGCCGTCGCCGTCACGATCAGCCCCGCCGCCGTCATCGCCGAGAGCTGCGATCTGCGCGGCAACACCGTCCGCCGCAGTGACGCCCTCGTGCCCGGCCCGGTGACTGCCGCCGAGCTCGAACCAGTCCTCCGCCGTCTCGTCGGCCACGTCGTCGCCGGGCTGCCCGGTCGAGCCAGCGGGACGTGCGTGAACGTCGCCGGGCCCGTCGACCAACGTGATCAACGGCTGGTCCGGCTGCCCAACTCGCCCTACTTCCGCGACAGCTTCGCCCCGGCCGACCTGATCCGCGATCAGCTGGCGGGCAGCATCCGGGTCGACAACGACGTGAACTGGGCTGCCGCCGCCGAGCATGCCGAAGGCACGGCCAGCGGTCTGGATGACTTCCTGTACGCGTTCCTCGGCCCGGGAATCGGTAGCGCGATCTACGCCGGCGGCCGGCTGGTGCGAGGGCATCGCGGCCTGGCCGGTGAACTCGCCAACGTGCTCACCACGGGCCCGTCCGGGCGCACCCGTCGGCTCGCGGACTGCTTCGCGGACTGGGGACTTCGCGAGCGCGGGACCGAGGCCATCGACCTGGTCGCCATCTCCTCGGTGCTTCGCGGGGAGGCCGCCGCCGACCGCCGCCGTCGCGAGCAGATCGCGGCCGCCGTGGCCGGCGCGCTCGGTTCACTGGCCGCTGCCCTTGATCCAGAGGTGATCTTGATCGCCGGGCCCTGGGGGTACGTCGGTGGCCTCGAGTCCCGGATCGCCGAGCTGGTGGCGGCCGACACCGCCACCCGGGCCGTCGTCCGAGCCGCCGGTCTGGGTGCGGGCGCCGCCCACCGCGGAGCTCGGGCCGGGGCCCTGGCCGATGCCCGAGACCAGCTGCTGCAGCGGATCGCCTGAGCCGGCGGCCGGTCAACCACCTCGACCGGCGTGCGGCCCGGCAGGATGAACGGGCCCGATCAGGGGGCTCGGGGTCTGTCGGCGTCGGCGTCCGACGGGCGGACCTCGACCAGCACCAGACCCAGGCCGTCGATGGCGTCGAGGATCCCGGTGAGCTCGGACTGGTCCGAGATGACACCGGACAGCACCGTCACCCGACCGTCGTCCTCGGTCCACGTGTGCAGCGGCTGGAAGGCGGTCCGCAGCGAGGGAGTCAGGCCGCCCTGCACCCTGAACTCGTAGCTCTGGGGAATCAAGCGCCTCGCCTCCTCCCACCCGTCACCACGAGGTTGCTCCGACTGCCGCCCGCCGTCATCCCCCTGGGAGGGGGAGATCGCGTGCGGCTCAGCTGAGATGCCGGCCAGGAGCTGCAGGCCAGGAGATGCAGACCCGTCGAGGTGGGATCAGATGAGATGCAGGGCCGCGGCCCGAACGACCGCATCCCGACGGTTCCTCACGGTGAGCTTGCGATAGATGTTCTTCGTGTGCGTCCGCACGGTGTTGCGGCTGACGTACAGGTCGCCGGCGATCTCGTCGATGTCCTGTCCCGCCACGAGGTGCCGCAGGACGTCGAGCTCGCGGGTCGAGAGCGGGTCGACCAGGTCGGCGGCGACGCACCGCTTCCCTGCGGTGTCGGTCAGCAGCTCCGCGATCAACCGCCCGTGTCGCACGGCGCTGAGCCGGGCCTCGATCAGCAGCTGTCGGAGCGGTTCGCCGAGCTGGTGGTAGGGCAGCCGGAACCCTTCCAGTGCAGTCAGGTCGAGGGCCTGATCGAGCAGCACGTCGGCGCCGGGTGCGTCCCGGGCCCGGTGCAGCACCACGGCTCCGGCGAGCAGGATCCGGATCCGCAGCCAGGTGTCCTGGTCGGCGAGCTGTGACAGCTCGCACGGATCGACGACGCCGGCGCGGGCCGCCACGTATCGCCGCAGACCGACCGATCCGGCGCCGGACAGCGCCGCCGCCTGCTCCGCGTCCCCCTCGGCCAGGGCGATCTCCAGCCGGACCAGCTTCGCCAGCCGAACCGGCAGCCGGGCCGCTGCGGCATCGTGGCGACCGGCCTGGCCGTCCAGCAACCGTCGGGCCGCTTCGGGCCCGTCGCCGGCGAGGGCGGTCAGCCGAGCACGCAGGATGTCGATCATGACACCCGGATAGCTGCCGGACAGCTGCCGGAACCGGCACTCGGCCTTGATCAGGTGCTGCTCGGCCGCAGCCGGCTCCCCGCGTTCGAGAGCGATCCAGGCGGCGCCGAAGTCGCCGATCGCCACGTACGGCGCGTCGGCCCAGCCGTGCTCGTCGACGAACCGGGCCAGCTCGTCGACGGCCCGCTGGCCCTCGACCAGTCGCCCGGCCAGCGCGTGGGCGACGCTGAGGACCCCCAGACCCGTGATCATCGGCCAGCCCCCCGCGCCCCGGCGGACGTCGTCGCAAGCCTGGGACGCCCAGTCAGCGGCGGCCTCCAGCTGGTCGTCCCACAGCAGGGCCGCCGCCCGAGATCCTCGCCATGCGGCCCACACGTCGAGATCACCGAGGACGAACCCGGTGTCGTCCGGTCCGGGCACGTTCGGGCCGTCGGCGGTCATCGCGGCCAGACTCGCGGCGGTGTCGCCGCGATAGCGCGCCGCGACGGCACGGCCGTACGAGGCGACGGCGCGGGTCCGCCGCGAGGCCAGGTCGTTGCCGCTCGGCAGTCCCGCGACGGCTCGCTCCAGCAGCGCGGTGCTGCGGTCCTCGGCGTTGCTCAGCAGTGCCGTGATGGCGCTGAGCAGCAGGATCCGCGGGTCGGTGGTGGCCAGGTCGTGCGGGAAACCGGTGATCAGCTGGTCGAGTTCGCTGATCTGACCGCGCATCACCATCCGGAGCGCGTTGGCGATCGCGGCCCGCGCCGCCAGGTCCCAGTCCTGGGCCTGCTGCGCGTGCCAGACCGCTTCCACCGGGCGACTCGCCCGCTCGTACCAGATCGCCGCCCGCCGATGCTGCTCGACGTACAACTGCGGGGCTGCGTGCTGGAGCTCGTGTCGCAGCAGCTGCGCGAACAGCGGGTGATAGCAGTAGGTCCGGTCCGGTCGGTGTACGGGCGCGAGGAACCCGATCCGACCGGCCACCTGCTCGAGTGAACCGTTCCGGGCCAGCGCGGGGACCAGGTGGGCCACGAGGGGATCGCTGAGCTCGGTCACCACGCAGGTGCGCAGGAGGAAGTCGCGGTCGGCCGGATCCAGCCGGGCCAGCACCTCCTCGGTGAGGTAGCCGCTGACCGCGTCGGTGGACTCGGCCAGACCCTGCACGACCTCGGCCGGGTCGTCGGCGTGGGACATCGAGATGATCGCCAGCCGCAGACCTGCGGCCCAGCCCTGGGTGCGCGCCTGGACGAGTTCCCGACCGACGTCGTCGAGCTCGACGCCGTTCACCGCCAGCAGCTCCCGGGTCTCCGCGAGGGTGAACGCGAGGTCACTGGCCCGGATGTCGAGCAGTCGGCCCTCCACCCGGGCTCGGTGGACGGACAACTGGGGGAACGACCTGGTCAAGATCATCACGGTCACCGTCAGGGGCAGGTGGTCGATGACGTACTGGACGTCGCGCTGGGTGTCCGGCGAGCCGACCTCCTGGAAGTCGTCCCAGACCAGGACGGTCCCCGCGGGCAGCTCCCCGAGCCGCAGCAGCAGCTGATCGAGAGGCCCCGGCCGGTGGTCGCGGGCCGGCGTCCGTGGCCGGGGGCCCGGTCCTGACTCCGGGTGATCGACCTCGCACTCCAAGGTCTCGGTCACCCCCGCCCAGAACGCGCCAGGGGTGTCCACCAGGTTGCTGCACCCCAACCAGGCCACCATGGAGTGCCTCGCCTGGCGGCGGGCCCAGTCGCTGACCAGCACCGACTTGCCGGATCCGGCGGGTGCGCAGACCAACACGACGGCGTAGTCGCGGGCGCCGTCCATCAGCGGGGCCAGCCGGGGTCGCGAGAGGATGCCACGCTGGCCGTGCGGGAGAGCGTCCAACCGGTTCACGAGAGTCCCCTGTGCTTCGCTGCCTGCATTCTGGCACCGCTCCCCCGCGGGTGGCAGGTCTAGTGGAGCACGAACTTCAGTCCGATCACCACCAGCCCCATGGCGCCGGCCAGTGCGGTCTCCCCGATCAGCGGCCAGCCGCGAGCCCCGGCCAGGTATCCGGCCAGCGCGCCGGTGAGGGTCAACATCACCGTGATGAACACCAGGGCGACGAGAGCCGACGTCGAGATGTCGGCCCCGAACAGGCGGCAGAGCAGGAACACCAGCACCGGCGGCAACTGGCCGATCAAGATCTCGGTGTTCTCCCGCATGGCGGTGAGCAACCGATGGTGGGTCGCGTGCTCTCGATCTTCGAACCGGCCGCCGACCGCCTCGACGTAGACGTGGGCGAGCCAGTAGACGATCGCGACCCCGCAGACGGCCAGGGCGACGTGTTGGCTCTCGGTGGCGTGCACGCTGGAGATGGCGAGGATCGATCCGGCCACCACACCGCCGTAGAGCAGATCCGGGATCTTCGCGCGCAGCAGACTCCGCCTGGCCTGCGTCGTCAGGTCGCGGTCGGCCATCCGGGCGCCGCCTCAGTCCTGGCCGAAGACCTCGCGGAGCCGCGCTTCCTCCGCTGCCGCCAGCACGATCGAGCCCTCGCCCTGCAGCTCCTTCAGCCGCCGGACGGCGAGTGACGCGCCGTCGGTGCGGTCGAACTTCCAGACGGTCAGGGTCGCCATGACGTTCCTCCTCGGATGTTCAGCTGCCGGTACCCCTACCGTTGCCCGGGCGGCGGTCGGCGTCATCACCTCCCGCGGAGGATTTCGGGCTCAGTCGGCCGTGCTGCCGGGCTCGAGTCGCCCACCCCGGCCGACGACCGCCCCGGGCTTGACGCTGCAGTCCCTGCCGATCAAGGTGATCAGCTCGGGGTCGACCGACTCCTTGGGATTGGCCGCACCGACCTTGGCCCCGCGTCCGACGCGTACGCCACGGTCGACGACGGCCCAGTCGACCCGGGCTCCGGCCTCGATCGTCACCTCGCCGAAGACGACGCTGTCCCGGATCCGCGCCCCGGGTTCGACCCGGACCCGCGGTCCGAGCACGCTCCGGCTGACCGTGCCCTCGATCAGGCAGCCGCCGGCCAGCAGCGAGTCCGCCACCCGACCGGCCGCGGTGACCCGGGTGGCCTCGTGCGCCTCGGTGTTGGTCACGATCGGCCAGTCGGCGGTGAACAGATCGGTGTCGTGCTGCAGCAGCTCCCGGTGCGCGGCGAGATAGGTGTCCGGGCGACCGAGATCGCGCCAGTAGCCCGGCAGGGGGTACGCATGCACCCGTCCCCGGTCGACCAGCGCCGGCAGCAGCCGCTCCCCGAAGTCCCCCAGTGCCGTCGCCGCCGACCCCTCCTGCGTCGGGTTCCGGCTCAACCCCCGGTGCAACTCCCCGAGGACCTCCAACAGCGGCTTCGGGTCGTACACGAACACCTCCGTGGCCACGACGCCGGTGCGTGGTCGTTCGGGCTTGTAGTCGAAGCCGGTCACCACCCCCCGGCGGTCCGACGTCACGGTCGCGTGATGGCGGGCATCGTCCAGGCTCACCTCGGTCGTCACGATGGTGCACTCGGCGCCGGTCTCCAGGTGGGCCGCCACGACGTCGCGGAAGTCGAGTCGATAGACGTGGTCGGCGCTCAACACGATGACGGCGTCGGCGTTCTCCGCGGCGATCTGCTCGGCGTTGCGCAGCAGGTCCTCGGCGTTGCCGTTCACGAAACCGTCGTCGACCAGGTCGCCGGCACCCTCTTCGGGCATGATCAACGCGAAGCCGCCGCGCAACCGGTCCAGGTCCCAGGGCTTGCCGTTGCCGACCACGTCGGCGAGCTCGCGGGCCAGGTACTGCACCGACAGCCAGACGGTGTCGACGTCGGAGTTGCGCAGATTGGACAGCGGGAAGTCGACCAACCGGTACGAGCCGGCGAACGGCAGGGCCGGCTTCGGCGTCTCCCGGGTCAGCACGTCCATCCGGCTGCCCTTGCCTCCGGCCTGGATGAGGGCCAGCACATGGGGTCGACGTGCCGGGGCGGTCATCGGCGGTCCTTCATCACAGAATCATCCTCGACCGGACGATCCCCGGCCCTCATGGTGCGCCGCGCGGTGCCGGGCGAGCACGTCCAGACCGAAGTCGGATCCCGGATTGCGCCACACCGAGTGCGCGTGGTTGGCCCCGGTCTGGGTGTTGTCCCACTCGATCAGCAGGTTCGGTGCCTGCAGCCGGTAGTAGTGCGGTCGGCCGGCCTCGGTGGGGCCGGCCCAGGCGAAGTGGACCGCGTCCAGCCGGTCGTCGGCGGCGTAGTGCCCGGCAGCGGAGACGCCGGCCGGCGCCCGGTCGAGGTAGCTGCCGAGCAGGGCCCGCAGCAGATCCCGCTGGGCGCCGGTCAGCTCGGTGGCCGGCACGCCCTTCGGTGTCGCGGTGATCGCGACCGACTCGTGGTCGGAGGAGTCGAGACCGGTCGTGTCGTCGACCCGGTCGCTGGGATCGCTCGCCCGGTGGGGACGGTCCTCGGGCCGGACCTCGGACCTGTTGCCGGAGACCAGGTCCCGTGGCGCCCGATCGAGCAGCACGGCCTGCTGCCGCAGCGCATCGGGCAGTGATCGGACGAGCGAACGGGCGAGGTCCTCACCGGCGGCCAGCGGGCGGTTCGACACCCCGCCGAGGAGCGGCGACGTGGCCGGGTTGGCGCCGAGGAAGAGCGGGGTCGCCGACACCAGTCGACCGTCCAGGATCAGGTTGTTCAGCGACACGTGGTGGCCGCCGAACCGCCAGCCCCACGGTCGGGGACCACCCGGATCACCGAACACCCGGAGGTAGTACAGGCCCGGGTCCCGGCCCCGCTCCCGCCCGAATCGCTCGCCGAAGCCCTCGTGGGCGTCGAGGACGTTCTCCAGCCCGATGATCATCGCGACGGTCACGTACGCGGGGGTCGACAGACCCGAGGCGACGAGTCGCATGGCGGCCTGCTGCTGGGCCGGCCGCTGTTGGTGGAAGGTCAGCCCGCCGTGGTCGGTCGGGGTGTAGAACCAGCGCCGACGCTCGGCGTCATCGCCGCCGGCTCCCGGCGCCGCACCCACCGCGATCCGTCGCTGGTCGCCGTCCAGCGCCTCGAGCCAGCTGGTCGCTGCCGCGGACATCGCGGCAGCCACCCGAGCGCGGGCAGCAGGATCCTCGGACAACGCACCATCGGCCACGGTCGGAATCTAACCCTCCTTCGTGATCAGGGTGCCGATGTCCTCGCCCAGACACAGTCGCCGCATCACTCCGTCCGCGGCGGCGTCGAAGACGTGCAGTCGCAGCCGTTGCTCGCTGGCCAGCACGAACGCACTGGTGTCCATCACGGCGATGCCCTGGGCCAGCGCCTGCTCGAACGTGAGCCGATCGAAGCGGACGGCGTCGCCGTGCGCGTTGGGGTCCTTGTCGTACACCGCGTCGATCCCCCGCTTGGCGACCAGCAGAGCGTCGGCTTCGAGCTCCAGCGCCCGCTGGACGGCCGGGTAGTCGGTCGTGACGTACGGCTGCCCGATTCCGCCGGCCAAGATGACGATCCGGTGCTGCTCCAGGTGCGAGATGGCGCGCAGCCGGATGAAGGGCTCGGCGACACTCTGCATCGGGATGGCGGTCATCACCCGGACGTCGGCGTCGGTGTGCCCGGTGAGCGCCCCGCGCAGCATCAGGGCGTTCATCACCGTGCCGAGCATCCCGATGTTGTCCGCCTCCGCCCGGCCGATCCCCCAGCCGTCGGCCATCCGGCCGCGGAAGTAGTTGCCGCCGCCGACGACGACGGCCACCTGGACACCGAGGTCGTGGACGGCCAGCACCTCCTGCGCCAGATGGGCCAGCGCGGTCGGGTCGACGCCCCAACCCCCCGCTCCGGCGAGGGCCTCCCCACTCAGCTTCAGCACCACCCGCTCGTATCGGGAGCCCATCGCTGCAGCCTGTGTCACGTCGTGTCTCCCGGGTGCCGAGTTCAGTGGTGGAAGGACGGGGCCTGGCCGTGCACCGGCATCGGCGACTCCAAGGCGTCGAGATAGGCCGTCTCGGCCTGGAAGTCGGCCAGCAGCACGCCGGCCAGGTCGAGACTCAGACCGTTGCGCACCACGATCCGCTGCACGGTCACGTCGGAGAGGTTGTCCGGTAACGGATAGGAGGGCACCAGCCAGCCGCGCATCCGCAGCCGGTCCGACAGGTGGTAGAGGTTCCAGTTCTTCGTGTGGTCGGCCTTCAGCTGCCAGGCGAACACCGGGATGTCCGAGCCGTCACCCCACAGCTCGAAGGCGCCGATCCGGTCGATCCCGGCCGAAAGGTACCGGGCCACGTCCCGACAGTTCTGTTGCACCGCGGTGAAGCCGGCGCGACCGAGCCGGAGGAAGAGGTAGTACTGCAAGATCACCTGGGCGCCCGGCCGGGAGAAGTTGAGGGCGAACGTCGGCATGTCACCGCCGAGGTAGCTGACGTTCATCACCAGGGAGGTCGGCAGCCACCTGGCCTCCCGCCACACGACCCAGCCGACACCGGGATAGACGAGTCCGTACTTGTGGCCCGAGGTGTTGATCGAGTGCACCCGTTCCAACCGGAAGTCCCAGACCAGGTCCGGCTGCAGGAACGGCGCGATCATCGCACCGGAGGCGCCGTCCACGTGGATGGCGATGTCGAGACCGGTGTCCGCCTCGATCTCGTCGAGAACTGCGGAGATCCGCTCGACGGGCTCGTACCCGCCGGTGTAGGTGACACCCATGATCGCCACCACACCGATCGTGTTCTCGTCGACGTAGTGGGCGAGGTCGTGGCCGTCGAAGATCTTGTGCTCGTCGGTGAGCGGGATCGACCGCATCTCCACGTCCCAGTAGTTGCAGAACTTCTCCCAGCAGACCTGGACCGCCGAGCTCATCACCAGGTTGGGCTTCTCGGTCGACTTCCCCGCGGCCCGTCGGGCGTCCTGCCAGCGTCGCTTCAGCGCCAGCCCGCCCAGCATGCAGGCCTCAGACGAACCGGTCGTCGAGGTCCCGACGGCCCGGTCGGGGTCAGGGGCGTGCCAGAGGTCGGCCAGCATCTTCCAGCAGTTGGCCTCGATCGCGGCGGTGCTGGGGTACTCGTCCTTGTCGATCATGTTCTTGTCGACGGTCTCTGCGTACAGCCGGTTCGCGTAGTCGTCCATCCAGGTGCCGACGAAGGTCGCGAGGTTGAGGCGGGCGTTGCCGTCGAGCATGGTCTCGTCGTGCACGATCTGGTACGCGGTCTCCGGCAACGTCTCCCCGTCGGGGATCCTGGTACGCCGGCCCACCGACCGTTCGGCCGGTTGGGCGAAGATCGGAGTTCGGTCGTCGTCAGGACCAGCCGTCATAGGTTGTTCCTCCAGCTCGGGTGTCACCCCATCCTCTCGTGCACCCGGTCGCGGTCGCCGAGCCGGGCCGGTCGAGCGGCCCGGCCTGCGCCGGTCGACGTGCCGAGTGGGAACTCCGGCGCCCGTACGGGTCGTCGGAAACGGCGTTCTCTTCCCACTCGCGGCCGGCTGCGTGCCGTCAGAGCCAGTCGAACTTCAACGGCTTGCGGGTGAGATCGATCTTGCCCACCGCGGTGCCCGTCACGGTGCCGCGACAGGTGCCGCGCTGGCCCTGGAACCGGCAGTTGCCCGAGAGCTGGACCTTGAACGACATCGACAGGGCCGGCCCGCGGGTGCCGTCCAGCAAGATCTTCGCCTTCTTGAACGGATCACCGGACTGCTTCCAGTTCACTGTCCCGTTGACGTAGCGGTAGGTCGAGTTCGTCCACCGGAACGGGCAGTTGGACGGCTTGGCGTTCCGCGAGTCCAGGCACTTGTCGAAACTCGCCTTGGCCTCGGAGCGCACCTTCCGCACGCCCCCCGTCGTCAGCTGCCGGCGCAGTCCGAACACCCCGCTGACCAGCTCGGTCGGCGACCGGACCAGCAGCACGTTGCGGTTGCCGTAGGTCAGGTAGTTCGATCCGGTGGTGAACGCGTACGAACCCGGGAGCACCCGGATCGTGTTCCTCGTCACCGTGGCGCCGTTGATCTTCATCGGCACCGTCGAGTGCCGGACGGCGCCGAGCGACAAGTCGTTGACGACCTTGGCCAGCTTCCATTCCGAACCGACCTTGACGACGTCGTAGACCGTGTTGACCGGGGTCGTCCCGAGGTAGTAGCTCGCGCGCACCTGGGTGGCGTTCGGGTCCGTCACCGGGGCGACGGTGATCCGGCTGAGGGGTGCCCGCCGCTGGGACTCCCGCAGCACCGCGTTCGACAGTGTCGGATCCCGGGGCACGGGGCGGGCCGCGTAGCGGAGCGCAAGATCAGCATTGGTCGAGGCGACGGCGCGCAGGAACCCGTTGACGGCCTGGTCGGCCCGCGGCCCGGCGGGCGGCGCCGGCGTGGCCGGCGGATCGGTCGGCGTACTGGGATCGGGCGTCGGCGGGTCGGTCGGGGGGTCGCTCGGCGGCTCGGTGGTCGGCGGCGCCGGCTCGGTGGTCGGCGGTGGGCTCGGTGGCTGACCGACGACCTCGGTGCCACGCCGGACGGCGAACACGATCGCGGTCACCACCAGCGCCAGCGCCACCGCCACGGCGACGAGCACGATCGGCAGCTTGCTGCGCTTGCGGGGCGGCGGTGGATCCTGGGGGCCCGGTCCGTATGACCCGTACGGTCCACCCGGTCCACCCGGCCCACCCGGCCCGTACGGTCCACCCGGCCCGGTCGGTCCACCCGGACCCACCGGACCACCTGGACCACCCGCGGGGTCGGAGGGTTGCTGTCCGGGCGCGAACGGCCCGAAGGCGTACCCCTGACCCGGCGGCGGCCCGCCCTGACCCGGCGGCGGGCCCGCCCTGACCCGGCGGCGGCCCGCCCTGACCCGGCGGGGGCCCGTACGGTCCGGGCTGCTGTCCGTACGGCGGCCCGGGTGGATAGTTACCCGACATAGCGATGACCGAGAAATGCGCTCATGGTGCTGCGTACTCTAGTTCGGCGTCGGTCCGGATACGGCCGATTTCGCATGATCAACAGGCTCGGATGATCAGCGGTCTCAGACGACACCCTCGGGGCTGGCCCCCTCGACCTGCACGCCCTCCGCGGTGATCCGCTCGATCTCGGCCACGTCCTGGCTGGTGAGCTCGATGTCGGCGGCGCCGAGGCTCCGCTCGATGTTCTGCCGGCTGCGCGCCCCGACGATCGCGACGTGCACGCCGGGTTGGGCCAGCGTCCAGGCGATCGCCAGCTGGCTGACGTGCCAGCCACGTTCCTCGGCGAAGGCGGAGAGCCGCTCGACCACCCGGAGGTTCTGCTCGAGCTTCTCCCCCGTGTACGCACTCGCCCGGCTGCGCCAGTCGCTGTCCTCGAACGTCGTGTCGGGCGTCATCCGCCCGGTGAGCAGGCCACTGCCCAGCGGGCTGTAGACGAGCACGCCGAGGTCGTGCTCCACGCAGTACGGCAGGACCTCGTCCTCGATCGCGCGGCGGAACAGGTGGTACGGCGGCTGCAGCGTCTCCACCGGCCGCACCCGGGCGAAGGCGGCCAGCTGCTGGGCGTCGTAGTTCGACACGCCGACGTGGCGGATCAAGCCCTCGTCGACCATCTCCTGCAGGTATCCCGCGGTGTCCTCGTACGCAGTGGTCGGATCCGGCCAGTGCACCTGGTAGAGGTCGATGTAGTCGACCCCGAGTGCCTCGAGACTGGCGTGCACGCCGCTCCGGAGCCACTCCCGACTGCTGTCCCGGGCCGGCTCCTTGCCCGGGTTGATCCCACCCTTGGTGGCGATGATCACCGAGTCGCGGTTCCGGTCCAGCTCCGGGCGGAGCGCCTCGCCGAGCATCCGCTCCGACTCACCGAACCCGTACGCCTGCGCGGTGTCGAAGAAGTTGACCCCGAGGTCGAGGGCGTGCCGGATGGCGGCCTTCGCCTCGTCCGGATCGACCGATCCCCACTCCCCGCCCAGCTGCCAGGTCCCGAAGGCGATCCGGGAGACGTGGAGACCGGATCGGCCCAAGGTTGTTCGCTGCATGGGAACAGCCGTATCACACCACCTCGGCACGGCCTCTGTCCGGCATGACCATCACGGCTGCCGACATCCGGGTCTCGCCGCGGTTGTCGATCACCGATCCCGAACAGGTGGTCGAGGCCGCTCGGAGACTGGCCGACGGCGCCGTGGTCGGACACGCCTTCGGCAACTTCTACGCGATCACGACCCGCGGGGACGACGCGACGGTACGGGGGGTGAATCTGATGAAGGGCCGCCCACCGGACCAGGTCGGGTCGATCACCGGTCCGCCCGCCGCGCTGCCCGAGGTCTGGGACCTCGACCGGTTCCCCGACGAGCTGCCGCGCAAAGTGATACTGACCATGATCGACACCTTCCTCGGGCTGGGCCCGTTCGGTTTCCGTGGTCCGGCCGCACCGCACGTACCGAGTCATCTCAGCGCTCTCGACGCAGACGTGTTGACCGCGCAGGTGATCGCGCCGGGCCACCGCTGCCCGTCGAACGCGTTCCTGGCCGCGGCCCGCCGCGAGGTCGGCCACGACCTGCTGTACGTCACGTCCGCCAATCGCTCCCGGCACCTGACCGGAGCCGACGACTCCCCGGCCCACTGGCGGGCCGACGGACTGCGGGCCGAGTTCGGCGACCACCCCGACTTCATGATCATCGAACACGCCGACGAGGTAGCGGCGCGCGCGAACCATCCCGAGCATCTCCCGATGTCCACCACCGTGCTGGGACTGCACCGGATCGTCCACGTCCACGGCGACGCCCGGCCGCACCTGGTGCTGGAACGGCACGGCTCGCTGCCGGCGACCCGGGTGCGGGAGATCGTCGCGACCTTCGGCTTCGGACTGGTGCTCGGACCCCGGGCGCAGAGCCGGCTGCTGCCGCGCAGCTACGCCGGACGGTCGACCGACGACGGGCACACCTGAGCGCCCTCAGGGGGTGGCGACCACGAGTCCGGCCCGCGTCGAGAGCGGCCGATCGAAGGCCATCAGGGCTTCCCCGGCGTCGGCCAGGCCGATGATCGAACCCACCAGCCGCTGCGGCTCCAGCCGACCGGCGGCGATCAGGTCGAGCATGGCCGGGTAGTCGGCGGCCGGCATGCCGTGGGAGCCGATCAGCTGCAGCTCGTGCCCGACCACCAGGTTCCACGGCAAGGCAGCGGTGAGATCGGCGCCGCCCATCAGCCCGACCTGGAGGTGTCGCCCGCGGCGGCGCAGGCTGCGCAGCGCCTGGTCGGCGGTCGGACCCGAGCCCAGCGCCTCGACCGCGACCGCGGCCCCGCCGCCGGTGGCCTCGAGGACCGCGGGAACCGGGTCGGCCGCCGAGACGGTCACCCCTGCCCCCAGCTCGGCGGCTCGACTCGCGGCGGCCGGCGAGGGGTCGACGGCGACCACGCGGGCGCCGAGCGCGGTGGCGATCATCACCGCCGAGAGGCCCACCCCACCGCAGCCGAAGACCGCGACCCACTCCCCTTCCTGCAGTCGGGCCTGGGCCGTCAGCGCGTGGTAGGCGGTCGCGAACCGGCAGCCCAGAGCTGCCGCGGTCACGAAGTCCACGCTGTCCGGCAGCCGCACCACGTTGAAGTCAGCCGCACGGATGGCGACCTGCTCGGCGTAGGAACCGGGGTGGGTGAAACCTGGCTGGGACTGGTCGGGACAGACCTGGGCCTGGCCGGCCACGCACCAGGAGCACCGACCGCAGCCGTTGACGAAGGGCACGGTGACCCGGTCCCCCACCCCGACCGCGGTCACCGCGGGGCCGACCGCGGACACCACGCCGGCGAACTCGTGACCCGGGACCTGGGGTAGCGGCACCTCCTCATGACCGCGCCAGGCGTGCCAGTCCGAGCGACAGATCCCCGTGGCGCGCACCTCGATGACCGCACCGTCGGCCGGGCAGTCCGGGGTGGGCAGCTCGACGAGCCGGATCGGCGCGCCGACGGCGTCGTACTGCAGCGCACGCATCTCAGCAGGCTCCTCGGGGACCGGGGTGTTGGAGCTCGGCGCTCAGGAATGCCGTGATCTCGGCCGGTCGCTCGAGATTCGGCAGGTGACCGGCCCACTCGAGGACGACCGTCCGCGCCGACGGCAACCGCGCGGCCAGGTGGGCAGCCACCAGGGCGAAGTAATCGAGGTCGTGGCCGCCGCTCACGACGGTGACGGGCAGCCGAAGTCGGTCGAGGTCGGTGGGCCAGTGGTCCTCCGGCACGTCGCCGGACAGTGACTGCACCTCGAAGGCGTGTCGTTGCATCGCGAACAGGGCCGCGTTGGCGTCGGCTTCGGCGTCGGGTCCCAACCAGTGATCGGCGTTGAGGCGGGCGGCTCCGTCGAGATCGCCCGCGTCGAGGAGCGCGGCCTCGGCGGACCAGAACTGTTTCAAGCTCGCGGTGGGCTCCACGCCGTCGGCCGCGGTGCAGAGCAGGACCAGCCGGCTGACCTGGTCCGGGATCGCGGTGGCCACCTGCAGGGCGATCTGCCCACCGCCGGAGGAGCCGACCAGCGCGAACCGGTCGACCTCGAGATGGTGCAGCAGCCGGACACGTCGGCCGCCGAGCTGAACCGCTGCGGCGGCAAGGGTGTCGCCCCGAACCCCCGCAGATCCGGTGCGATCACCCGGTGTCGGCCGGCGAGCTCCGGCAGCTGCGCCTGCCACATCCGCGAGTCGGCCACCGTCGAGTGCAGCAGCACCACTGCTGAGCCCGTGCCCACGTCCAGGTGCTCCAGCAGGAGTCCGTCGTCCGCCACTGCTGTCACTGGTCTGCTGTCACTGGTCTGCCGTCACTGGTCTGCCGCCCTGCTCTGCCGCTCCGGTCGCGCGCGGCCGCGTCTCGGCCGTGGTCCGCGACGTTACCGCGTCGGCGTGGCCGAGGTCCGGCTCAGCACTGTCCGCCGGTCTGGCGGAGGAAGGCGTGCAGCTGTCCTCCGAGATCGTCCATGGTGGTCAGCGGGGTCCGGAACGGCAGCCGGTGGGTGAGCGCCCCGGACTCGTCGATGACGGAGATCTCCAGTGCCCAGGCGTCGATCCAGTCCACCGACACCGCGAGGACGGACTCGGGCGGCAGTTCGAGGGTGCGGGCCGCCAGCTGGATCAGGTCGTCACCGTGCATCGCGTTGAGGTGGCCCCGCACGCTGAGGCTGTGGGTGATGACGGGGTCGGGTGCGGCCAGGGCGTAGTCGTCCAGGTCCACCGTGGTCACGGCACCGCCGCCGGGACCGGAGACCTCGACCCGATCGACCCGCAGTCCGACCAGGTGCGACCGGCGCGGCCCACAGCAGTCCGCGCACTCGGCGTGCTCGAGACGGAACTGGCGGAGGGCGTCGAGGTAGGCGTTACCGGCCACCGGCCACAGCGTGCCCTGGAGTCTGACCACGCCGAGCTCGGGCAGGGCGCCCAACTCGGTCGCGGCGTAGCCGAGGTCCAGCAGCTCGTGGCTGGTCCGCCGCTCGACCAGCAGCACAGGACTTCCGCTGGAGTCGAAATACGGTGCGCGGCTCTGGTCGTCGTCGGTCGCCCAGGCCAGCCAGCTGCAGGCGGCCAGCGCGGTCCGGGCCCGGGTCGCCGGGCTGAGGGAGGCGACCACCGCTTCGCGGAGCGAGTTCATGAAGTAAGGCTAGCCTTAGCTAATCGAAAGATGGAAGCACGACCCTGACTTCTCCCCCATGTTCTTTCGACTCCCGTGCAGCGGTGGCTACCGTTGAAGGCTCAGCAAGCGCACGCATCCGGTGTCGAGCGAGACCGCATCGACACCGGAGCAGCATCAACAGCAGTACCGATGGACCCGATAGCACCGACCACAACGATCACAGGAGTACGACCATGGGACTTCTCAAGAACCTCGCCAAGGGCGCGATCGTGGCCAAGGCCATCCAGGTCGCCCAGCGCGAACTGTCCAAGCCGGAGAACCAGGAGAAGATCAGAGCAGGTCTTCGGAAGTTGTCCGACGCCGGTCGTCGGTCCTGACCCGGTGATCCCCGTCCGCTGACCCGAGGTCACCGCTCACCCCGGTCGCCTCGGGTGGCGGGGCGGGGCTGCGCCAGGTGCCGAGGATCGACCCGAGGATCACCAGCGGGAACCCGATGATGAGCCCGGTGGTCAGCGGCTCCCCGAGCACGACGGCGCCAAGCAGGATCGCCACCGCCGGGTTGACGTAGGTCACGAACGTCATCCGGCTCGGTCCGGCCTCCGCGATCAGCGCGAACATCAGCAGGAACGCCGCCGCCGTGCACACGACGGCGAGCACCACGATCGACAACACGGCCGGTGCCGAGAACCGCGCCGGCCACACCAGCGGCGTGAAGGGTGCGTACGCGACGGCCGCGATGATCAACGAGGCGGTCACCACCCCGATCGGGGGCAGGTCACCGAGCCGCCGACTGATGATGATCGGGCCGATCGCGTAGCCGATCGTCACCAGGAACAAGAAGCCGATCGAGCCGAGGTCGTCCAGCCGCACGTCCAGCCCGACCAGCACGGCCGCTCCGACGAAACCGATGACCAGTCCGGTGATCCGGCGTGGGCCGAAGCGATCATCACCCAGCACCACCAAGATCACGGCCGCGATCAGCGGTACGACGGCGAGGAACAGGCCCGTGGTGGACGAGTTCAGTCGGGTCTCCGCGTGTCCCAGCAGCAACCACGGTCCGACGATCTCGATCCCGGTGTAGACCAACAACACCTTCCAGTGCCGCAGGACCGGACGCAACGCGTCCCGACGCAGCGCCAGCGGGAGCAGCAGCAGCGCGCCGAGCAGGGTGCGCCCGAACGCGACGATCAGCGGGTCGACGTCGCGGACCGCCACCTTGATGAAGAGGTACGGAACGCCCCAGCACAGGCTCAGGGCCACGAACAGCAACCAGGCCCGACGTGACATCGCTGCGCACTCCCCTCTGTCCGGCGGCACGGCGGACCAAGACTGCCCCATCCCCGCCCATCTGAACAGCGGATACCTTGGCTGCTATTCTAGAGTTCTAGACTTCTGGAGGTGACCATGAGATCGATGGCGGAGCTCGCGGCCGAGGTCGCGCGACTCACCGAGCGGGTGGCGGCACTGGAACTCGCCGCCCATGATCTCGACCCGAGCGGATCGCGACCCACCGAACAGCAACCCGACGAACCCCAGCCGGACGAACCGCAGCCCGACGAACCGCAGCCCGACGAACCGGCCGCCGGCGAGCTCGACACCGCGCTCCTCCGCCGACTGCAGCAACGCGCCGGCGCCGAGTTCGACAACGGGCGGCAGCGGGGCTCGGTCCTGTACGCCGGCGCGGCGTCCATCGACGGCGGTTCTTATCTCTGGCAGATGGAACGGCCGGTTCCCGGACTGCTCGCAGTCGACGACGACCTCATCGCGAACACGTTGGTCGCCATGGCCAGCCCGATCCGGGTCCGGCTGCTCAAGGCGGTGCTCGGCGGCGCCCGGGAGACCCACGAGCTGCAGACGGCGCTCGGCGGCGTCTCGACCGGGCAGCTCTACCACCACCTGCGGGAGCTGCAGTCGGTCGGACTGGTGGTCCAGCACGGCCGCGGACGCTACGAGATCGCACCCGCGACGGTGGTGCCGCTGCTCGCGATCATCGCCGCCGTCTTCGACCTCTCCACCGGCGGCAACTGAGCAGCAGAAAGGAGCACCCCGGATGACCACCGTACTTCCGCTCGTAATCACCGCAGTCCTGCTGCTGGTGCCGATCGTGTTGATCATCGGCTTGTGGCGGCACCGGCCCGTCGGCAAGATCGACTGGCTGGTGACCGCTCTGTCGACCGGAGCCTTCGTCGGCTACGTGGTGTTGGCCGGACGTTGGGACCTCAGCAGCTACTACCTGCGGCCGCTGATCGTGGTCGCGTTCGTGGCCGCGCTCGTGGTGTCGCTGGTCCGGGTCCGGCGCGCCCCGTGGTGGTCGGCGCCCACCGGTACCCGCGGCTGGATCGGCTTCGCCGCGAACGCCCTCGTCGCCGTGGCGTTCCTCGCGCTCTTCGGCGTCACCCTCGCGGGGACGGTGCCGGGTGGGACGCCGGCGGTCGCGCTGTCCCCGCCACTGCGCGACGGGGTGTCCTACGTCGGTCAGGGCGGCGCGAGCACCTGGCTCAACTACCACCACGCCAACCGGGCGCAGGCCTTCGCCGTCGACATCGTCGGCTTGAACCGTGCCGGCCGCAACGCCGGCAGCTTCGGCCCGAACGATCCGGCCGGTTACGAGATCTGGGGCCGACCGGTACACGCCCCCTGCACGGGCACCGTGATCGAGGCGCGCAACGACCTGGCCGATCTGCGCCCGCCGGCCACCGACACCGAGAACCTGGCCGGCAACCACGTCGTGATCCGGTGCTCCGGCACCGATCAGGAGGTCGACGTCACGCTCGCCCATCTGCAGGCCGGCAGCCTCACCCTGAAGGCGTCGGCGGCGGTGAGCGAGGGCCAGGTCATCGGCCGAGTGGGCAACACGGGCAACACGTCCGAGCCGCACCTGCACGTGCACGCGATCCGCACCGGTTCGGGTGACCCGCTGCGTGGCGACGGAGTGCCGATCCGCTTCGACGGTCGGTTCCTGCTCCGCAACGACCTGATCGTCGGCGGCTAGCCGAGCAACGGCGGTTCGGTGGCGGCGGCGACCTGATCAGCGCTGACTCCCGGCGCGAGCTCCACCAGCGCGAGTCCGTCGGGGACCACGTCGATCACCGCCAGATTGGTGATGATGCGTTGCACCACACCGATCCCGGTCAGCGGCAACGAGCACTCGTCGACGATCTTGTACGAGCCGTCCTTGGCCGTGTGCTCCATCAACACGATCACCCGTTTGGCACCGTGCACCAGATCCATCGCCCCGCCCATGCCCTTGACCATCTTGCCGGGGATCATCCAGTTGGCGATGTCACCACGGGCCGACACCTGCATGGCTCCGAGGATCGCGGCGTCGATCTTGCCGCCCCGGATCATGCCGAAGGAGGTCGCCGAGTCGAAGAACGCCGCTCCCCGCCGCAGCGTGACGGTCTCCTTGCCGGCGTTGATCAGATCGGGGTCGACCTCGTCGTCGTACGGGTACGGTCCGACCCCGAGGATGCCGTTCTCGGACTGCAGCACCAGCTCGACGCCGTCGGCCACGTAGTTCGGCACCAGCGTGGGCAAGCCGATGCCCAGATTGACGTAGGAGCCGTCGGTCAGCTCGCCCGCCGCCCGCGCCGCCATCTCCTCGCGGCTCCAGCCGATCACGCCGACGCTCCGTTGGGCGCCGTTTCCCGTTCCCGTACGGTTCGCTTCTCGATCCGCTTGTCCGCGGCCTGTTCCGGACTCAGAACCACCACCCGGTGCACGAACACCCCCGGCGTGTGCACGGCGTCCGGTTCCAGCTCACCGGGCTCCACCAGCTCCTCCACCTCGGCGATGGTGACCCGGCCGCACATGGCGACCAGCGGGTTGAAGTTGCGCGCCGACTGCCGGAAGACGAGATTGCCGTGCCGATCGCCCCGCCAGGCCCGGACCAGGGCGACATCGGCGATCAGAGCCTGCTCGAGCACGAACTCCTTGTCACCCTCGGCGGTCGCGAACGTCCGCACCTCCTTGGCCGGCGACGCCACGGTGACCGAGCCGTCCGCCCCGTACCGCCACGGCAGGCCGCCGTCTGCCACCTGGGTACCGACGCCACTGGCGGTGAAGAAGGCCGGGATGCCGCAGCCGCCGGCCCGCATCCGCTCGGCGAGGGAACCCTGCGGCGTGAGCTCCACCTCGAGCTCGCCGGACAGGTACTGGCGTTCGAACTCCTTGTTCTCCCCGACGTAGGAGGCCACCATCCGGCGGATCCGGTGGGCGTCGAGCAGTCGTCCGAGTCCCCAGGCCCCGACCCCGCAGTTGTTCGAGAACACCTCGAGCTCGTCGGCGCCCTGCTCCAGCACCGCGTCGATCAGCACCGACGGGATCCCGCACAGCCCGAAACCCCCGACCGCCATCGAGCTCCCACTCGCCAGGTCGGCGACCGCCTCCGCCGCCGAGGCCACCACCTTGTCCACGCCGGGCCTCCTCGCCCTCGCCGAACCGATCCTCACCCGTTGGGGCGAGACTAGCCGTCCGGACCGGACCGGACGCCCGACAGCACCGAGATCAGCCGCGCCACGGCGCCGGTGTAGCTGTGCGCCGGCGGTGTGCCGTAACCGATCACCAGCGCCGGTGGCAGCTCTGCGGTCCCCGCGTGGTAGGCCGCCAGCCCCTCGACCACGAGATCCTGCTCCAGCGCGCGGGAGACTGCGGTGGCCTCGTCGAGTCCGGTGGGCAGCTCGATGAGCAGATGCAGACCGGCCGCGATGCCGCGGACCTCCGCGCGCGGCTGGTGGCGGGCGAGCTCGGTCACCAGCCGGTCCCGTCGTCGCCGGTACGTCAGCCGCATCCGGCGGATGTGCCGGTCGTAGCCGCCGTCGATGATCAACTGGGCCAGCGCCAGCTGCTCCAGCACCCCGGTCTGACCGTCGCTGTCCGCCTTGGCGGCCACCACGTCGTCGACCCACCCGGCCGGCAGCACCGCCCAGCCGAGCCGCAACCCGGGGACGAGGCTCTTGCTGGTCGTGCCGACGTAGGCCACGGACTCCGGGGCCAGCCCTTGCACGGCACCGACCGGGTGCCGGTCGTAGCGGAACTCACCGTCGTAGTCGTCCTCGATCACCAGCGCGCCGGAGCGGGCGGCCCAGCCGATCAGCCGGTTGCGACGACCCGGCGACAACGCGGGCCCGAGCGGGAACTGGTGCGCCGGGGTGAGCAGCACCGCGTCCTGGCCGCCGAGCACGGCGACGTCGGCCCCCTCGTCGTCGACCGGCACGGCCTCGAGCTCCAACCCGCGCTCGATCAGCACCCGGCGATGGGCGGCGTTGCTGTACCCCTCGACCGCGACGGTGCGTCCACCCCGTCGTCGCAGCACCGCACCGATCAGCGCCAGTGCCTGGGTGAAGCCGGTGCAGATCACCACGCGTTCCGCCGCCGCGTACACGCCGCGGGTTCGGGCCAGGTAGTCCGCGACCACGGTCCGCAGTTGCGGCAGGCCGGCCACCGACCCGTACCCGAAGGAGTCGGGCGCAGCGGCGGCCAGCCCGCGACGCAGGGCCGTGACCCAGGCGGTGGCCGGAAAGGAGCTCAGGTCCGGCACTCCTGGTCCGAGGTCGTAACCGGGTCGGCGGGCCGGGAGCGCTGCCGGCCCGCTGGTGGCCGACGGACCGTGCTGGGCCACCACCGTGCCCGATCCCTGTCGGGCGGTCAGCCAACCCTCGGCCACGAGCTGGGTATAGCTGTCGGCCACCGTGTTGCGGGCGACGCCGAGGTCGCCGGCCAGTTGCCGTGACGACGGCAGCCGGACACCTGCGGCCAGCCGGCCGGTGCGGATCGCCTCTCGCAGCGCCGACTCCAGACCGGCCCGGACGCCCGCCGAGGAGGGCTCCAGGTGCAGGTCCAGCCCGCCGGCGCCCGACGGATCGGACCGCGATTCGGCCATGACGTCGGACTCTAGCGGTGGGCGGCGGAGAAACTCGTCAAGAATTCTTCGGCCGCGATGTCGAACGAGAGCCCGCCCGTTCGAGGAGGGGGTGACGAACCCACCCACCGCACGAGAGGAACCCTCATGGCCACCGTCACCACCAGCAACACCGTTCCCGGCGCCGACCGCCGGACCGCCGGCGCGCGAGCCCTGCTGGTCTGCGGCATCATCGCCGGACCCTGTTACGTCCTCACCAGCGTGATCCAGGCGCTGGTGCGACCGGGATTCGACCTGACCCGGCACTCCTGGAGCCTGCTCGCCAACGGGCCCGGAGGCTGGATCCAGTCGGCCAACCTGATCACGGCCGGTCTGCTCGTCGTACTGGCCGCCGTCGGCTTCGCGAGCGCGCTGCGCGACGGCACCGGCCATCGGGCCGTACCCGTGCTGCTGGCCGGATACGGCCTCGGCCTGATCGGCGGCGGCGTGTTCCGCGCCGACCCGATGGCGGGCTTCCCCCTCGGCACCCCGGACGGACCGCCGATCGCACCGACCATCTCCGGGCTGTTGCACCTGGTCTGCGGCGGCCTCGGCTTCCTCGCCCTGATCAGCGCCACCTTCGTCCTCAGTCGGCGGTTCGCCCGAGCGGGACGGAGGGGCTGGGCCGCCTTCAGCGCGGTCACCGGCGTCGCCTTCTTCGCCGCCTTCGCCGGCATCGCCTCCGGCTCCTCGGCACCGGGGATCGTGCTCGGCTTCGTCGGCGCGGTGGTGTTGGCTTGGAGCTGGATCACCAGCGTCTCACTCGCCACGTTCCGGCACCGGATCTGAAAGGGTCATCGACATGCGCTACCTCGTCCTGCTCAAGGCCACGACGACCCCGGACGGTCCCCCGCCCGCGGAGCTGATGGCCGCCATCATGACTCTCGGACAGGAAGCCGGCGCGGCCGGTGTCCTGGTCGACAGCCAGGGACTGCAGCCCAGTGCCGCCGGCACCCGAATCAGCTTGCGGCAGGGCCAGCTGTCCGCCGCCGACGGCCCGTTCACCGAGTCCAAGGAGCTCATCAGCTACGCGGTGTACGACGTCCGGACCAGGGAGGACGCGGTGGAGTGGACCAACCGCTTCCTCAAGCTGCACCGCGACCTGTGGCCCGGCTGGGAGGGTGAGGCGGACGTGCTCACCGTCTACGGACCCTGACGTATCCCGGCGTCGGGCACCTCGTGGCGGACGCGCCGACCGCGTCGACAGCGGCGGTCGAGGCGGTCTGGCGGATCGAAGCCGGCCGTCTCGTCGCCGCCCTGGCCCGGATCACCGGCGACTTCCCCGCCGCGGAGGACCTCGCCCAGGACGCGCTCGAGATCGCCCTCAGGCAGTGGCCGATCGAGGGCATCCCGGATCTTCCGGCCGCCTGGCTGATGGCCACGGCGAAACACCTCGCCGTCGACCAGCACCGCCGCCGGCAGACCTATACGCGCAAGCTGACCCAGCTCGCCGCATCCGATGTCCGAGTCGACCAGGAGGATCCGATGACGACCGTCGACGAGACCCTCGACGCCAGCGTCCAGGACGACCTGCTCCGGTTGATCTTCACGGCGTGCCATCCCGCGCTCACCGTCGACTCGCAGGTCGCGCTCACCCTGCGCACCGTCGGTGGACTGCAGACCGCCGAGATCGCTCGTGCGTTCCTGGTACCCGAGGCGACCTTGGGCCAACGGATCTCCCGGGCGAAGAAGACGCTCGTTCAGCACGACGTCGCGTTCGCGCTGCCGACCGCAGCGGAGCTGCCCGACCGGCTGGGCGCCGTACTGGGCGTCGTCTACCTGATCTTCAACGAGGGGTACGCCGCCACCGGGGGTGCGGACTGGGTGCGCCCCGCGCTCTGCTCCGACGCCCTGCGGCTGGGCCGGACCCTGGCCGCCTTGCAGCCGGAGGAACCGGAGGTCCACGGTCTGCTCGCGCTGATGGAGTTGCAGGCCTCCCGGCTCGGGGCTCGGGTCGGACCCGGCGGCGACCCGGTGCTGTTGGCCGATCAGGATCGGCGTCGATGGGACCGACTGCGGATCCGACGCGGGCTGGCGGAACTGGATCGGGCCGAGGAGCTGGCCGAGTCCAGGGGTCTGGGTCCGTACACGCTGCAGGCCGCCATCGCCGGCTGTCACGCCCGCGCGGCGAGCGTCGAGGAAACCGACTGGAGCCGGGTCGTCGCGCTCTACACCGTGCTCAGCTACGTCGCACCCTCACCGGTGGTGAGCCTCAACCGGGCCGTGGCCGTCGGACGGGCCGACGGGCCCGCCGCCGGCCTGGCGCTCGTCGAGCAGCTGAGCGACGAACCGAGCCTGACCGGGTATCCGCAGCTGGCCGCCGTCCGCGGCACGTTCCTGCACGACCTCGGCCGGCACGAGGAGGCACAGCTCGAGTTCCTCCGGGCGGCCCAGCTCACCGACAACGAGGGGCAGCGACGGTTGTTCGGCGCGCAGGCGGAACGGGCCGAGCGGGCCCTTCGCTCAGCGCAGTCCTAGCCGGTCCAGCACCGCTGTCGCCGCGCGTCGACCGGACACCAACGCGCCCTGGATCGACGCCGTGTCCAGGTGGTCACCGGCCAACACGATGCCGGCGGCGGTGACGGCCGGCCGTCGCGGTTCCAACGGCGGCGGCTGCACCGGCAACGCCTCCGTGATCTCGGAAGTGGCGACCAGCTCCCACTCGCCGGTCGACACCCCGAAGACCGATCCCGCCTGATCGCGGACTCGTTGCTCGACCGCCGCGGACCCGGCCACCCCGAGCACCGTGCTGGCCACCAGACTGCGACCGGCCGGGGCGTAGCTCGGCGCCGCGGCGGTCAGCACCACGGTGTTCACCACGGGTCCGCGCCGATCAGCGTCCAGATGCAGGTACGGCTGGGTGCTCGGCGGGGCGGCGCAGCTGTGCCAGAAGGTGGTCAGCGCCTTCATCGGGGTGGCCGGCCGGTCGGTCAGCCGGGCGGCGGTGGTCGGGTCGGTCGCGACCACGACGGCCGCGGCGGCCAGCTCGCCGTCGTCGGTGTCGACCGCTCGTGCTCGGACCCGGTGGACCGGGGTCTGCAGCCGAACCGCTCCGGCGGGCAGCGAGGCGGCGATCAGCTCCGGCAACCGGCCCATGCCCAGCGAGGGAACCGCTGGGGTGCCGAGCAGGAACGAGCGGAGCAGCAAGGCGACGAAGTTCGCCGACGTGGACCCGTCGGCCTCGGCCAGGACGCCGGTCAGGAACGGCTCCAGGACGCCGGTACGCAGCGGACCGGTCACTCCCTGGGCATCGAGGTCTGCGAACCAGCCCCGATCCGGCCGGGCGAGCAGGGCCCGCACCGGACCGAGGGAGCGAACCGCCCAGCGGGCGACCCGGAGCTTCTCCGCCGGCGACCCGAACGGGCCGCCGAACGCCGACCGTACGGTGGTCGGCAGCTTCTTCGGCACCCGCCGCGGATCGGCGAGCAACCAGCGGCGATCTCCGGACGCCGCGATCACCCCGGCCCCGAACGCTCGGAGATCGAGGGCGTCGAGGTCAACGACCCGGCGCAACACCGGGTAGGCCGGGTTGAGCAGCTGGAAGCCGCGATCGCAGCGGTACCCGTCGACGACGTCGGTCCGGACCCGACCGCCGACGGCGTCCGCCGCCTCGAGCACGACGACCTCCAGCCCCAGCGCCGTGAGCCGCTGCGCGCAGGCGAGACCGGCCAGACCTCCTCCGACGACGATCACCGGCGCATCGGTCCGCACATCCGTCATGGGAGAACTCTTCACCGCCGGAGCGCCCCCCGATCAGGCAGGGTCGGCGGACCGGGCCGACCGAGTCGCCCGCTCGCGACCAGCCGGACGGATCGGGAATGACCTGCTCGATCGGGAATGACCTGCTCGATCGGGAATGAACCGGACCCGACCGCAGTTGCCGCCCAATAGCCCGTTGAGACAGCGACGTCGCGGACTCCACCCGATCTCTTGTGTCAGGAACCGCTGTGACGACCACCACCGCTCCCGCCGACGTGCGGTCGAGCACCCAGCCTGAAGCCGGCAAGACCTTTGTGGGGCGTCGCTACCTGCAGCTGGTCCTCGTCCTCGGTGCACTCAGTGCGATCGGGCCGCTGACCATCGACACCTACCTGCCGGCGCTGCCGACGCTGAGCGCCGAACTCGGCGCCTCCGACGTGCAGGCCCAGACGACCATCACCGGCCTGCTGATCGGGCTCGGTCTGGGTCAATTGATCATCGGCCCGCTCTCCGACGCGTTCGGCCGGCGCAAGCCGCTGCTCATCGGTCTGTCGGTGCACGCCGCCGCCTCCCTGCTCTGCGCGATCGCGCCCAGCATCACCATGCTCGCCGTGACCCGGACGCTGCAGGGTCTCGCCGGTGCGGCCGTCGCCGTGGTCGCCATGGCGATGGTCCGCGACCTGTTCAGCGGCTACCGCGCCGCTCAGCTGCTGTCCCGACTGATGCTCGTCCTCGGGGTTGCCCCGATCCTCGCGCCGTCGCTCGGGCAGCGCGCTGCTGACCGCCACCTCGTGGCGGGGCATCTTCGTCGTGCTGGCCGGCATCGCGGTCGGGCTGCTCGTGGTGGCGTTCGTGGCGCTGCCCGAGACCCTGCCGCCGAGCCGTCGGATCCCGCCGTCCTTCCGGGCGACAGGCGCCGCGTACGCGAGCCTGTTCCGAGACCGGACCTTCGTGTTGCTGGTCGTGATCGCCGCCCTGCTGTTCTCGACGCTGTTCGCCTACATCGCGGGCTCGCCGTTCGTGCTGCAGGACTTCTTCGGTCTCTCGGCGCAGCAGTTCGGCGTGGCCTTCGGGCTGAACGCGGTCGGCCTCGTCATCGCCACCCAGCTCAATCCGTGGTTGCTCCGGCGCTACACGCCGATGCAGATCCTCTCGGTGGCCATCGGGGTGTCCTTCGCGGCCGCCGCCGTGCTGTTCGTGTTCGCACTGACCGGATTCGGCGGTCTGCTCGGCTTCGCCATCCCGATGGGTGTCGCGCTGGCGGCGATCGGGCTGTCCTTCCCGAACGCCCCGGCCGTGGCTCTCAGCCGGCACGGCAACTCCGCCGGTACGGCGGCGGCCATGCTCGGCGCGGCCCAGTTCGGCATCGGCGGCTTGATCGCGCCGGTCGTCGGTCTGCTCAGCAACGGCACCCCGGTGCCGCTCACCGCCGTGATCGCGACGACCACCGGCCTGTCGGCCGCCCTGGTCGTCCTCGGACGTCGTCGGCTCAATGCGAGCTGACTGAGGATCTCGACACCGCCGCCGGAGACGTCAACGAGTTGACCCGGGCGGCAGCTCGGGCTCGGCGCCGGACGCCGCGGCCCGCCGCCGAGCCTTGCGCGCGGTGAGATACATCCGGTGGGCCGTGATGACGACGGTGAGCCAAGCCAGTCCCAGCACCCAACCCACGATCACGTCGGTGAGCCAGTGGTGCCCGAGGTAGACCCGACTCAGTCCCATCGCCACGGCCCACAGCGCAGCCCCCACGATGGTCAGCACCCGCGCCAGCCTGGTCGTGAGTCGGCGCAGCAGCAGGTAGGCGACCATGCCTGCGATGACCGTGCTGTTGAGCGTGTGTCCACTGGGGAACGACGGACTCGACTCGAACGGCGGAATCGCGTCCGTTGTCGGTGGCCGCACCCGGCCGACCAGCACCTTCCCGACCGTGGTCATGGCCAGGGAACCGGCGACGGCGATCGCCATCAGCACCAGCGGGGTTCGTGATCGCCAGCGCAGCGTCATCGTCACCACGATGGCGACCGTGATGGTCGTCATCCCGATCGTCCCGCCCAGCTGGGTGAACCCGCTGATCGCCGCGTCGGTGGCGGCGCTGCGCCAGCCGAGCATCAACGACAGCACCGGCCGGTCCAGACCGGCGACCCCGTCGCCGTCCTCGACGGCCTCGTAGATCTCCGTCGCCGCCCCCGTGAGGGTCGCCACCAAGGCGATGCCGACGGCCGCGGTGATCACGAGCACTGTGTGCGCCGAGACGTAGCGGGCCAGTCGAGCGCTGAGGTGGGCGAGACCCGAGCCGGCGCGCGTCCGCCAGTGGGTGAGATCGCGATCGCCGATCCGTTCCTCGCCGGTGGTGTCGTCCCGCAGCTGCATCCGCCCATGATCGCGGACTTGACCAACACTCCCCTTGGGACTACATTCTCATTAGTCCCCTAGGGAGTAATGCGAGGCCAGATCATGATCACCAGCTGCGAGACGCCGACCGCGCTCGACCACCTCCGGCACCACATCCGGGGTTCGGTGCACGGCCCGGGCGAGCCGACGTACGACGCCGCTCGGCGCTCGTGGAACCTCAACGCCGACCATCGCCCGGCGCTCGTGGTCCGGGCGCGCACGGTCACCGACGTGCAGCGGGCGGTCCGCCACGCCGCGGCCGCCGGACTCGGGGTGGGGGTGATGGCCACCGGCCACGGCACCGGGACCGCCGTGTCGGACGGTGTCCTCGTCAACACCGCCGATCTCGGCGGGTTCCGGATCGATCCGGCCGCCCGCACCGCCCGGGTCGCTGCGGGCGAACGCTGGGCCGGGCTGGTCGCCGCCGCCGCACCGTACGGGCTGGCCGGCCTGACCGGCTCCAGCCCGGCGGTCGGCATCGTCGGCTACACCCTCGGGGGCGGCTTCGGGTGGCTCGGCCGCCGGTACGGACTCGCGGCCCACTCCGTCACCCGAGCCGAGCTCGTCACGGCGACCGGTGAGTTGATCACCACCGATCCCGACCAGCATCCCGAGCTGTTCTGGGGGCTGCAGGGCGGCACCGGGAACTTCGGCATCGTGACCGCGCTCGAGTTCCGGCTGCACCCCGTGGCCGAGGTCTACGCCGGCAATCTGTACTACCCGCTCGATCGGGCCCGCGACCTGTTGACCTTCTTCGCGGAGTGGTCCAGACGCCAACCGATCGAGTTCACCGCGGCGGTCACGTTCCGCCGGTTCCCGCCGCTGCCGACCGTCCCCGAGCCGCTCCGCGGCCGCAGCCTGGTGGCCCTGCGCGGCTGCTGGTGCGGCCCGGTGACGGCCGGGGAGGCCCTGGTCGACCAGGCGCGGGTCGCACTGGGACCCGCAGCGGTCGACACCTTCGCGGTGATGCCTGCGGCCGAGCTGGCCCGGGTCTCGATGGACCCGGTCGACCCGCTTCCCGCGCGCAGCCACGCCGAGCTGATCGCCGATCTCAGCCCAGGCACCATCGACGATCTCGTCGCGCTCGCCGGCCCGGATTCCGGATCACCGCTGGTGATGACGGAGATCCGCCAGCTCGGCGGGGCTCTGGACGGTCCCGCCGGATCACTCAGTCCCATGGCCCACAGCCGTGCCCGGTACTCCCTCAACGCGATCGGTGTCACGCCCGACGCCGCCCAGACGGCGGCGGTGGCGGCCCACCTGGATCGGCTGCGGACGACGATGCGACCCCACGCCACCGGCGAGGAGTACCTCAACTTCCTCGATCTCGACGGTGCGACCCCCGACCGCGTCCGGGCGGCGTACTCCACCGCCGACTGGACCCGGCTCACCCGCCTCAAGGCCCGCTACGACCCCGACGACGTCTTCCGGTTCAACCGCAACATCCCGCTCCCGACCCCCGTACCGACAGAAAGCGAGTCCAGCTCATGACCACGATCTTGGTGACCGGAGCATCCGGCAACATCGGCCGGCTGCTCGTGCCGCGGCTGCAGGCCGCCGGCGCGACCGTCCGCGTCTTCGACCGCGGCGCGGTCGATCCCGCCGACCAGTTCGACGCCGTCGATCGACTGTTCCTGGCCTGCGGCAACGTGCCCGGTCAGGTCGAGTTCGAGTGCGCCATGATCGACCAGGCCGTGCGCAGCGGCGTCCAACGGATCGTGAAGCTCTCCGCCCGCGGCGCCGACGTCGACGCCGCACCGGTGTTCTGGCAGTGGCACGGCCTGATCGAACAGCACCTGCGCGCCTCCGGAGTCCCGGCCGTCGTGCTCCAGCCCAGCTTCGTGATGAGCAACCTGTTCGCCGCGGTCGACCACGTACGCGAGCGGGGCATGCTGTTCGCGCCCGCGGGGGACGCCCGGATCGCCATGATCCATCCGGCCGACGTCGCCGCAGCGGCCGCGGTGGCACTGCTGGATGACGGGCACCAGGGTCACCGGTACGTGCTGACCGGACCGACCGCCGTCAGCTACGACGAGGTGGCCGAGGCCGCGTCGCTCGCACTCGGCCGGCAAGTGGGCTACGCCGACGTCCCACCCGAGGCAGCCGTGGCGGCCATGGAGGAGGCCGGGGTGCCCTCGTTCGCCGCGCAGCAGGTCGTCACCGTGTTCGGCGAGCTCCGGCGCGGCGTGCAGTCCGAGACCACCGACACGGTGGCGCGGCTGACCGGTCGGGAGGGCCGCACCGTCGCGGACTGGTTCGACGAGAACGCCGCCGCCTTCGGTCGGCAACCGGCCCCGGTCGGCTGACCGTCCGCCGGGGCGGGCGGGACCTCAGACCGCAGCCTTCGGCTTCCGTGGTTCGGCGAGGGTCGCCACCGCCGCGACGCCTCGGGTGGTCAACTCGATGGCCAGCGCACACACCGCCCCGACCACGAGACCGAGCAGCAGCCGGGTCAGCGTGGGCTCGATCAAGAAGATGCGGCCGGCCACCGGCGGGATCAACACGGCCAGCAGCACGACCCCGGCCATGGCCGCCACCAGCAGCAGCTTCCAGCCGGCGATCGGCCGGGCCATGATCATCAACACCCAGAGCGCGGCGACGGCGATCACCAACGTGACCACGGTCCGGATCGCCACGGCCCCGCCGGTGGGATCGAGCCAGCCGATCAGTCGGGAGGCCACGAACGCACCGACGGCGATGATCAGCCCCGCCGGTACGGAGAACTTCATCACCCGGAACAAGAAGCCGGGCACGTACCGCCGGGTGTTCGGGCCGAGCGCGAGGAAGAAGCCGGGGATGCCGATCGTGGTGACCGAGATCAGGGTCAACTGGATCGGCGCCAACGGATACGCCGAACCGGTCACCACGATGATCAACGCCAGCACGAGGGAGTAGACGTTCTTGACCAGGAACAGGTTCGCGGCCCGTTCGATGTTGGCGATGACCCGCCGGCCCTCGGCGACCACGTCGGGCAGATGGGAGAACCTGCCGTCCAGCAGCACCAGCTGCGCCACGGCCCGGGTGGCGGCGGCACCGTTGCCCATGGCGACCCCGAGATCGGCGTCCTTGAGCGCCATCGCGTCGTTGACACCGTCTCCGGTCATCGCCACCACATGGCCGCGCTGCTGCAGGGCCGACACCACGGCCCGCTTCTGCTGCGGCGTGACGCGGCCGAACACGCTGTGGTGGTCGAGCACCTCGGCGAGGGCGGCCGGGTCCTCCGGCAGCGTCCGGGCGTCGACGGCCTGGTCCGGATGGGTGATGCCGGGCAGCCCGACCCGGACGGCGATCGCACCCACGGTCCGCGGGTTGTCCCCGGAGATCACCTTCAGCGCCACGCCCTGATCGGTGAAGTAGCGCAGCGTCTCCGCGGCGTCCTCCCGCACCCGTTCGGCGAACACCAGCAGCGCCTGCGGTCGCAGCTCCTCCGGCAGCGTCGGCACCTCCGGCTCCCCCACCAGCTCACCGGGTGCGTGCGCCAGCACCAGCACCCGCCTCCCCTCCTGGGCGATGCGGTCGGCGGCGACCCGAGCGGGCAGGGTCGGGTCGGCGAACACCATCTCGGGGGCGCCCAGCACCCAGCTGCCGTGGCCGGACGTGCCGACCGCCGACCACTTCCGCGCCGACGAGAACGGGATGCCACCCGATGCGGTCCACGGCGTCGCCGGCAGCTGGTCCCCGGCGAACGAACCGGTCAGCGCGGCGGCGGTCGCGTTGGCGTCCGGCGCGCCGGCACAGAGTGCGAGGGCCCGCCGGACGTCGCCGTCGACGGACCCCTCCAGCGGTTCCATCCGCTCGAACGCGATGTCGCCGTACGTGAGCGTTCCGGTTTTGTCGAGACAGACCACGTCCACCCGGGCCAACACCTCGACCGCCGGCAGCTCCTGGACGAGGGTCTGCTTGCGGGCCAGGGTGACGATCGCCAGCATGAAGGCGACGCTGGTCAGCAGCACCAGCCCCTCGGGGATCATCCCCACCAGCGCGGCGACGGTCCCGGTGACCGCGTCCCGCCAGTCGCCGCTGACTCGGAACTGACTCCAGATCAGCAGCGGGGCGACCACGATCATCATGATCGAGATCCACTTCAGCAACCGGTTGGTGCCGCGAACCAGCTCGGAGGCCGTCTGCTGGAACTTCTTGGCCTCACTGGTCAGCCGGGTCGCATACGACTCGGTACCCACCGCCGTGGCCTGGAACAAGCCCGTACCGGCCACCACGATCGAACCGGACAGCACCTGGGCACCGGCGAGCTTGCCGATCGGATCCGACTCGCCGGTGAGCAGCGACTCGTCGATCTCCAGGCCGACCGAGCTCCGCACCACGCCGTCGGCGACCACCTGGTCACCGGTCCGCAGCTCGACCAGGTCGTCGGCCACCACCTCGCCGACGCCGATCTGCTGGCGGGCGCCGTTGCGGATCACCGCGGCGTGCGGCGCGTTGATCACCGCCAGCTTGTCCAGCGTCTTCTTGGCCCGCAGCTCCTGGAACACGCCGATGCCGCTGTTGGCGATGATCACCAGCCCGAACAGCGCGTTCTGCCACCGGCCGGTGAACAAGGTGACGACGGCCAGCACCCCCAGCAGGCCGTTGAACGGGGTGAGGACGTTGGCCCGGAGGATCTGGGCGAAGGTGCGACTGGTCGGCGTCGGATCGGCGTTCACCCGTCCGGCCGCAACGCGTTCGGCGACCTCGGCGGTGTCGAGGCCGGAGTCCGGGGTCACGAAGGCCGGCCCGGGATTCACGACGGGGATCGTGGTGCTCATGGCTGACCTTATTCGGAATCAGCGCTTGAGCGACTGCAGAATCACGGTGGACATCTCCTCGACCGACTTCGCGGAGGAGTTGATCACCGGCAGCCGGTGGCTCCGGTAGATCGCCTCGGCCTGCCGCAGCTCGTAGCTGCACTGGGCCAGCGAGGCGTAACGGGAGTCGGGTCGCCGCTCGTTGCGCACCTGGGAGAGCCGGGCCGGCGTGGTGGTGATGCCGAAGCAGCGATCACGCAAGGACTTGACCGGCCGCGGTAGATCCGTGGTGTCCAGGTCCTCGGGCACCAACGGGTAGTTCGCCACGAACACGCCGTGCTGCAGCGCGAGGTACATGGTTGTCGGCGTCTTGCCGCACCGCGACGGTGCCAGCAGGATCACATCGGCCTTGTCCAGGGCCCGCAGGCTCTGCCCGTCGTCGTGCTCGATCGCGTACTCGATCGCCGCCATCCGGGCGTTGTAGCGCTGCACGTCGCCGAGTCCGTGCAACCGGGCCGCCACCCGCAGACCCGGCGTGCCCAAGATGGTCTCCACCTGGGCCATGTGCAGGTCGAAGAAGTCGATCAGGGGACAACGGGAGCGGTGCAGCTCATCGCGGATCTCGGTCACCGCGGTGGTGGAGAAGGCGAGCGGCGTCACCGGACCCGCCATGGCCTCGTCCAAGATCGACACCACCCGCCGCGCCTCCTCGACCGTGGTGATGAACGGGATGAGCCGGCGCTCGAACCTGAGGTCGGGGAACTGGATCAGCAGCGCGTTGCCCATCGTCTCGGCACTGATCCCGGTCGAGTCGGACAAGAAGAACACCGGCACGGCGCCCGGTGCGCCCGACGGCTCCGGCGACGTCATCGGGCCCGAACCGGTGAGGAGGTCATCCCCGATAGATACCATCGCCGCGGGGGCGCCGCTAGATTGTCCGCTCATGGGCCAACGCGTACTCGTCCTCTCGGCCGGCATCGGTTCGGGGCACAACAGTGCCGCCGCGGTGCTCGAGGCGGCGCTGAAGGCCGACCCGGACGTGAACCGGGTACTCACCATCGACGTGCTGGAGACCGCCAGCGACTTGTACCGGACCGTCTACGACGATGCCTACTTCGCCATGGTGGAGGCCGTCCCCTGGTTGGTCGGCTGGGGCTACGACGCCGGTGACGCCCCGTTCAAGCTCGGCAACTCGCTGACGTTGTGGGACCGGTTCAACACCCACGTCACCGTACGGACCATCAAGTCGTTCCGTCCCGATCTGGTGATCTGCACCCACTTCCTGCCGACCCGGCTCGTCTCGCTGTTGCTCAACCGGGGACTGCTGCGATCACCCCTCGCCGTGGTCACCACCGACTACGACTTCCAGGGACTCTGGCTCAGCAGCCCGTTCACCCAGTTCTTCGTCGCCCGGGACGAGACCCGGGCCCACATGGTCGACCTCGGGCTGCCGGCCGACCGGATCACGGTCTCCGGCATCCCGGTCAAGCCCGAGCTCGGTGATGTCGTCGACAAGCACCAGATCCTGAGCGGGTACCAGCTGGACCCGCAGATCCCGACCCTGCTGATCTCGGCCGGCGCCGCCGGCGGCGCCTACACCAAGGCGATCGTGCAGCAGACGTTGCGGATGCAGAACCCCTTCCAGGCCGTCGTCGTCTGCGGGCACAACGACGAGCTCAAGCGGGAGATCGAGGCCATGGTGCGGCCCCGCCGCGAGCGGTACAAGGTGCTGGGCTTCACCACCGACATGGCCAACCTGATGCGGGCTGCGACCTTGTTCGTCGGCAAGCCCGGTGGCCTCTCCTCCTCCGAGTGCATGGCGGCCGGTCTGCCCATGATCTTGATCAAGCCCATCCCCGGTCAGGAGGTCCGCAACAGCGACTTCCTGCTGGAGGAGGGCGCCGCGGTCCGCTGCAACTACGACACCACCGTCGGCTACAAGATCGACACGCTGCTCGCCGACCCGGAGCGGATCGAGCAGATGGCGGCCAGCGCCCGCCGGCTCGGCCGACCCCAGGCCGGACCGCGGATCGCCGCCGCCGCGATGGCGGAGACGCTGCCGCCGCTGTGGATCAGTCACGACGCCCAGAAGTCGATCCTCGCCGCCAGCGAGCAGGGCGTCGCCTCGATCGATCTCGAACCGGGCCGGCGGCTGCACACCCTGGCCGACGAGGCGACCGGCCAGTCCGCGGGCGTGATCACCGGCGGTCAGCTCGACACGTTCGTGCTGGCCTCGTCGAAGTCCCCCACCGATCCCACGCTCACCCTCACCCCGGCGTTGATCAGGTCGCTCCGGCGTCGACTGCGCGAGCCGTCCTTCGTCCTGACCCTGAAACGGATGCTCGGCAAGTCCCGGGAGCGCCATCTCGTCGTCGGCTGACCGTCCGCCACGCCTCCTGCCCCACCCCTGCCGACTCCACCCACCCTGCGTGGGCGGCGGCGGGATACCGTGCTGACAACTCGCCGTTGCCACCTCAGAGAAACGGATCCCGCGTGACCGCTGACGCGCCCGCACCTGTCACTCCTGACCCGGACCGCAACCTCGCCCTGGAGCTCGTCCGGGCCACGGAGGCGGCGGCGATCAACTGCTCCCGCTATCTCGGCTTCGGTGACAAGCTCCAGGTCGACGCGGCCGCGGTCGACGCGATGCGACCGGTGCTGGGTTCGGTCCGGATGAACGGCGTCGTCGTCATCGGTGAGGGCGAGAAGGACGAGGCCCCGATGCTCTACAACGGAGAACGGGTCGGTGACGGCACCGGCCCGGAGTGGGACATCGCGGTGGACCCGGTCGACGGGACCACGTTGACCGCCAAGAGCCTGCCCGATGCCGTGAGCCTGCTCGGCGTCTCCCCGCGCGGGACCATGTTCAACCCGGGGCCGGCCGTCTACATGGAGAAGCTGGTCGTGCCCGGTTGGGCGGCCGGCCTGGTCGAGCTGGACGCACCGATCGGGGACACCCTCGCCGCGATCGCCCGGGCGAGTGAGCGGCAGATCTCCGAGCTCACCGTCGCCGTCCTCGACCGGCCGCGGCACGATCAGATCGTGGCCGAGATCCGGCAGGCCGGGGCCCGGATCCGCTTCCTGCTCGACGGCGATGTCGCCGGCGCGATCATGGCCGTCACGCCCGGCACCGGTGTCGACCTGCTCGTCGGGGTGGGTGGCACCCCGGAAGGGGTCCTCGCCGCCTGCGCGCTGCGCTGCCTGGGCGGTGAACTGATCGGAAGACTTCTCGCCCGCGACGAGGACGAGCGTCGCGCCGCGGTGGACGCGGGCTACGACCTGCAGCAGATCCTCACCACCCAGGACCTCGTCGCCGGCGACAACGTCTTCTTCGCCGCCACCGGAGTCACCGACGGCGCGTTACTGCGCGGCGTGCGCTTCGAACCGCACCGAATCGTCACCCACTCGCTGTCGATGCGATCCCGATCCGGCACCATCCGGCTGATCGAGGGCCGGCACGACCCGGATCGCTCCTTCCTCGTCAACCACGACCGGCGCTGAGACGTGCCGCAAGTTGTCAATCGCATGACCTGAGTTGTCGAGGTATCGCGGCGACCCCTCCACTCCTCCACGCTGAGAGCAGCCACTACGAGGAGGAACCATGGACGTCCGCACCCGGATCGCGGTGGTCGTGTTGACCGTCGTCGCCTTCGTCGGCTTCACCAGTGGCGCGAGTGGCGCCGCCAGTGGCGGCGCCAGCCCCGCCCAGCTGCCGACCGCGCAACTGGCCCCGCCGGTGGCCGCCCAGCCGCCGAGTGAGAACCACTACGTCCCGATCACTCCGTGCCGGATCGTCGACACCCGGGCCGGTACGGGCACGGGCGGCACCCCGTTCTCGGCGTTGCAGACCCGGACCTACTACGTCAGCGGCACCTTCGGCTTCGCCCCGCAGGGCGGCAAGACGGGCGGTTGCGGCATCCCGAGCGGAGTGGTGGCTCTGTCGGCCTCGTTCCTCGTCGTCTCCCCCACCGGGGCCGGCCGCATCCACGCCTGGCCCAACGGCACCACCGAGCCGACCGCCACCACGTTCTACTACGGCAACCACACCGGGAGCGACAGCTCGACGGTGACCGTCAACGCCACCACCTCGTACTCGCTCAAGGTCCGGAACTACAACGCGACCACCGACCTGGTGATCGATGTGACGGGCTACTACGTCAAGCCGCTGGCCGCCGTGATCGATCCCGACGGGGACCTGTACTCCGGATCGTCCCGGGCCCTCAGCTCGAGTCGGATCAGCACCGGTCAGTACCGGATCAAGTTCGACCGGTACGTCCGCAACTGCACCGTGACCGCCGGCGGCTATGCCGGCAACGTCACGATCGGTGTCAACCAGTTCACCTACGCATCGGACAACACCGTTGAGCTCCGGACGTTCAACTCCGCCGGAGCGTCGTCCGACCAGTACAGCAACGTCCAGGTCAGCTGCTGATCGTCGCTCCGCCCACCTAGGGTGGGCCGGTGGGCAGCAGCCGGACGGCCGGGTGGGTGGCCGCCGCCGTGATGCTCGCGGTTCCGACGGCCTGCAGCCCGAACACCGACCGCTCACCGGTGCAGCCGCAGGCGCCGTCTCCGACGATCACGACCAGCCGGCCACCCTCACCCGCGCCGCCGGGCCGACGGGAACCGACCCCGGCAGCGACCTCGACGGCGACCTCGAGACCGACCCCCGCCCGGGAACCGGCGCGGCGACCGGCCACCGATCGCACGGGGCCGGACGACCCGCGCTGGCGGTTCTTCGTCGACGACGAGACCCGCTACCGCTCGGCGTGGTTCGACGGAGCCCAGCGGGTGATGATCGGCTACGGCTGCACCGCGGCGCCCTACTACGCTCCCGATCGTCGCTGTGGCGGCGACGGCTTCCACCACGGCATCGACGTCGCGTTGCCCTGTCGCACCACACTCCGGGCGGGGGTCGACGGTCGCGTCGTCGACCCGGACCGGCCCGGTCGTCCGGGCCCGGCGTACGGCGCGACGGCATTCCGGTTGCGGGTGACGGTGCGCGGTGAGCGCTCCGACGTGCTGATCGGGCACGCCACCCGCGTCTTCGTCCAGCCCGGTGACCGGGTGCGGCCCGGGCAGCGGATCGCGACCGCTGGAGCGCGGGGCTCCCCCGACGGCTGCCACCTGCACTTCGAGCAGCGCGGCGTCGACGGCGGGGTCGGCACGGCCCGGAACCCCGCCCGGCTGTTGGGGCTGCAACCGCGCTGAGCGCTGCCCGGCGGCACCTCAGCGACCGGCAGGGTCAACCCCGGTCGATCCCGGAGTGACAGCTCCAGCACAGGGAATTCCGAGGATCACCGGGAACGCTGGAACGATGACCACCACCATCGTGCGGCGCCGGCCGGCCGCGGACGTCGACGTCATCGTGGTCGGCGGCGTCCCCGGAGCCGGCAAGACGACGGCGATCGAGGCTGCGACCGCCGGTCTGGCCGGCGTCACGGTGCTGGATCCGGAACGGCTGCACCGTTCGGTCCGCAGCACGGTGCCGGTGTGGGTGCCCTACCGGGCCTACCGCGTGCTGGTCCACGTGGCGCACACCGCCCTGGTCATCTGGCACCTGCTGCTCGGGCCGATCCCGGGCCACCGCCTCGTGGTCCACGACCCGGGCACCCGTCGGCACTGGCGGCAGCTCTTCCTCGGCCTCGCCACCAGCCGCGGTTGGCGGGTCGCACTGGTGTACGTCGACACCGACCGGAGCACCGCGCGCACCGGTCAGTTCGAGCGCGGCCGGGCGCTGCGACCGGCCGCGTTCGATCGGCACTGGGACCGCTGGCAGCGGATCCGCCACCGCCTCGACACCACGGACCCGGCTGAGCGGTCGGAGATCCTCGTCGAGCGGGACGATGCCGCCGCCTTGCTCAGGTGGCTGTGTGCCGGCTCGTCCCCACTCGCGGCCCGATCGGCCGGACCGCACTGGAGCACGGCCCGGGCGGCCTAGCTGCAGCCTGCGTCGAGGTCCACCGACGCGCCGTTCGTCGCGGCCAAGTCGCTCAGTCGCAGTGCAGATACTGTGCGTTCGGCGGCGGGGTCGGATAGCTGCAGGCGTCCGGCACCAGGAACTGCACGGCGACCGCCCAGACCACGCAGCAGATCGTGATCGCCACGCTCATGGCGATGACGATCCGCCAGGTCACCAGTCGGCGCACGACATCTCCTTCACAGCATCCCTAGACCATCGTGAATCGTTCGGCGTGCACGTTCTTCGCGGGGATCCCGAGCTGGGCGAGCGCTCCCTCGGTGGCGTCCATCATCGGGTCCGGCCCACACAGGTAGTACTGCAGCTCCGCCCGGTTGTCCGGCAGCACGTCCTCGAGCAGCTCGGCACTGATTCGGCCGCGGCGTCCGGTCCAGCTGTCGCCGGGTCGGCTGATCACGTGCACCACGGTCAGGTTGAGCCGAGCCTCGAGCGCCTCCACCTCCGCCCGCCCGATCACCTCGTCGTGCTTGCGGTTGCCGAGGATCAGCCAGCAGGGCCGCTCGTCCTCGCGGTCGGCGAGGGTGGACAGCATGCTGAGCATCGGCGTCACCCCGACCCCGGCGGCCATGAAGACGAACCCCGGCCCGTCGTAGCGCTGCAGGGAGAAGTCGCCCCACGGTCCGTCGAGATAGACGATCTGGCCCACCGGCAGGTCGTGCACGAGTGTGGTGAAGCCCTGCTCGGTCTTGATCGTGAACTCGACCCGGTTGGCGGCCTCGGCGCTGGATGAGATCGAGAACGGGTGGTAGTCCATCGCGAACGGCGACCGTCCGGTGTGGATCCAGGCGTACTGGCCGGCCTCGAACCGGAAGCCCTGCGGCCCGTACGCCCGTGGGTTGACGACCTCCAACGTGACCGTGTGTGAGTGCAGCGGCTGCTCGGTCACCGACACCACGCGCCAGCGGCGGTGCCACCGCCGGATGGGTGCGATCACCCGGACCCACAGACCGATCCAGATGAAGGCCGCGGAGTAGGCGATCCACAGGATGCGCTCCCCCGCGGTGTTGATGTAGTAGCCGATCAACAGCACGTGCAGCAGGCCGGTCACCACCACGACGACGGCCAGCACGGCGTGCAACGCCTGCCAGACCGGATAGCGCAACCGGAGCTTCCGGCGCCACACCGAGGTGAAGATCAAGACCAGCAGCAACAGGCAGGAGATCACCGCCAGTTTCGCCCGTATCGGCGAGGTCACGGGATTCAGCAATGCCAGGTAGCGGGAGTCCCAGCAGAACAAGATGATCGGGTGCGCGAAGATCAACACCGCGATCAGCACCGTCATCTGCCGGTGGAACTGCAGCAGCACGTCGGAGCCGAGCACACCGTGCACCCGCACCGTCCGGGCGGCGAGCAGGAACTGCAGGCCCATCAGGGCCAACCCGACGAAGCCGAAACTGACCGACAGATTGACCCAGAACCCACGTCCCGGGTCGAGGCTCACCAGGTTGAAGATCAGCGGGGCGATCGCGAGCAGGAAGAACAGGATCAGGCGCCGGGCCAGCTGCAGGTGGCGATGCACGCCGATCAGCGCCGACCCAGTCGACGTTCGCCGCTGGCTCCGGTCTGGTACTCCAGGCCGTAGTGCGCATACACCGCCGGCTCGGCGTCGGCCTCCAGCTCACCGTCGACCTCGATCGACGGAGCCGACCGGGCCAGCTTCTTGTCAACGGTCACCCGGATGAACTTCGGGGCGACGGTGGCCCCGGCCAACGGCACGAACACCAGCCGCGCGGCCACCGGCAGGCCGACCCGGACGGAGACGAAGGCCGGGTCGTGGCTCGCCGTGTCGTAGTAGACGGCCTCCATGGACCCGATCCGCGCCCCGTCCGGGGTGATGACAGCGATCCCGCGCCAGTCCCGCAGGTCCTCGATGGCGATCATGTCGACCGACCTCGAACCGTCCGCTCCCGATCGGCGCTGCCCGAGTTCATGGCGGCAGGCTATCGGTCGGACGCACCGGAACCGGGGCACCACACGCGGATCGAGGGCCGCTTCGTACGATGCCGGAATGGCACTGCGCAAGGGCTCGTCGGTGAGCTGGAACACGTCCCAGGGCAAGACCTCCGGCAAGGCGGTGGAGAAGAAGACCAAGGACTTCACCTTCGACGGACAGGACTTCAAGGCCAGTGCGGACGATCCGTACTGGATCGTCGAGTCGGCCAAGAGCGGCAAGCAGGCCGCCCACAAGGAGTCAAGTCTCGAGGCGGACAAGAGCTGAAGCTCACCTGAGGTCTAACTAGACTGGCGGGATGCTGCACCGGGACGACCTGCTCACCATCGGCCAGCTCTCCGAGCGGTCCGGCGTGGCACCGTCGGCGTTGCGCTACTACGAGGCGCAGCGGCTGATCACGGCCACCCGGACCTCGGGCAACCAACGGCGCTACCAGCGCGCCATGCTCCGGCGGATCGCCTTCGTCCGTTCGGCCCAGCGGGTCGGACTGACCCTCGAGGAGATCGCCGAGGCGCTGGCGACCCTGCCCGGCGGCCGGGCGCCGACCAGGTCGGACTGGGCCCGGCTGTCTCGATCCTGGCGACCTCGGATCGAGGCGCAGATCGAGCGACTCGAGCGGTTGCGCGACCGCCTCGACGGCTGCATCGGCTGCGGCTGTCTCAGCCTGTCGCGTTGCAGCCTGCAGAATCCCGAGGACGTGGTCTCCGATCGCGGGCCCGGCGCGGTGTATCTGGAACCGGAAAGCGACGCCGTCGGCTCGTCCTAGGATGGCGGATATGGCCACCAAAGTCGCGCTGCTGACCGCCGGCGGATTCGCCCCCTGCCTGTCCTCCGCCGTCGGTGGGCTGATCGAGCGGTACACCGCCGTGGCGCCCGACATCGAGATCATCGCCTACAAGTACGGCTACCAGGGCCTGTTGGCCGGCGACGTCCTCGAGGTCACGCCGGTCGTCCGGGAGCGGGCCGGCCTGCTGCACCGGTACGGCGGCTCACCGATCGGGAACTCCCGGGTCAAGCTGACCAACGCGGCCGATCTGGTGCAGCGCGGGCTGGTGGCTGAGGGCACCGATCCGCTGCAGGCTGCGGCCGATCGGCTCACCGCCGACGGAGTGGACGTCCTGCACACCATCGGCGGCGACGACACCAACACGACCGCCGCGGACCTGGCGGCCTTCCTGGGCCGGCACGACTACGACCTCACCGTGGTGGGGCTGCCGAAGACCATCGACAACGACGTGGTCCCGATCAAGCAGTCGCTCGGAGCCTGGACCGCCGCCGAGCAGGGCTCCCGGTTCGCCCAGAACATCGTCGCCGAGCACAACTCCGGCTCCAGGATGCTGATCGTGCACGAGGTGATGGGGCGGCACTGCGGTTGGCTGACGGCAGCCACCGCGGCTGAGTACCGGGCCTGGTTGGCTGCGCAGGAGTGGTTGCCGGAGATCGGCCTCGGTCGGCCCGGGTGGGACGTGCACGGGGTGTACGTGCCCGAGGTGGACTTCGATCTGGAGAGCGAGTCGGCCCGGCTGAAGACGATCATGGACGAGGTGGGTTCGGTGAACCTGTTCCTCTCCGAGGGCGCCGGGTTGCCGACCATCGTCGCCGAGCTCGAACGCTCCGGCGAAGAGGTGGCCCGCGATCCCTTCGGGCACGTCCGCATCGACAAGATCAATCCCGGCGCCTGGTTCGCCAGCAAGTTCGCCGACCGGATCGGCGCTGCGAAGGTGATGGTGCAGAAGTCGGGCTACTTCTCGCGGTCGGCACCGGCCAACGCGCGCGACCTCGAGCTCATCGCCGCCATGACCGAGCTCGCGGTGGAGTGCGCCCTCGACGGACGACCCGGCGTGATCGGCCAGGACGAGGAGCGCGGCGACGAGCTGCGGGCGATCGAGTTCTCCCGGATCAAGGGCGGCAAGCCGTTCGACGTCACGCAGCCCTGGTTCACCGAGATGCTGGACGACATCGGGCAGCCGGCCACCGAGGCCGTCGCGCACTAGCCCGGACACCGACCCGGGCGCGCTTGATCAGCGGCGGCGACGGCGTCCGATCAGCGAGGCGACGAACGCGAACAGGGCGCCGATACCGACGCCGGTGGCGGCGCCGGTGAGATAACCGGCGCCGGCACCAGCCCGCACGGAACGGACGGCGACCCGCTCGGGTACGAGTCGCTCCTGCGTCTCGGTCTGTTCCTCGGCCGGGGCCAGGGCGAACCGGATCTGGTCCGGCTTCGGCTCGAAGGCCGGGTTCTCCGCCGTCGCGATCCAGGCGGCCACGAACAGGATCAGGGTCGCGAAGAAGTTGAAGAACAACATCATGACGATGATCGGCCCGAAGAACCGGGCGGCCAGGTTGCCGGCGAAGATGCCGATCAAGAAGCTGGCCAGGTACTGCAGCACCGCCAGTCCGATCGCACCGAGCAGCGCTCCGCGGCGCACCACCCGCCACGGCTCGCGGTGCTCGGGAAGCACCGTGTAGATGTAGCTGAAGGTCAGCCAACCGGCCGCGATCGAGAACACGAGCGGGACCAGGGACACGAGGATCGAGATGCCCGGGATCGCGCTGAGCCCGAGCCAGCCGATCACCTCGTCCGCCAGTCCGGTCGAGATGGACGCGAGGCCGAAGGTGACCGCGATCGCGACGATCAACCCGATCAGGGCCAGCAGACTCGTCAAGGTCTTCACCACGATGTTGGGCTGATCGCGCTGCTCGTCGAAGTCGGAGCGCCACTGGGCGTTCAGCGCGTCCTTCAGGTTGTTCATCCACCCGGCGCCGGCGTAGAGCGCCGAGATGAACCCGGCCACCCCGATGGCGGTGTAGTTGCTGAGCGTGTCGACGATGAATCCCTCGATCTGGGTGACGGTGCCTTCATCGACGCCCCGCAGCTGTCCGACGATCAGCTGGGCGACGACCGCGACCAGATCAGGTCGGACGTTGACGAGGAAGAACCCGGCGAAGGAGAAGGCCAGCATCAGGATCGGCACCAGGGCGAGCACCGAGAAGTAGGTGATGCCGGCGCTGAACTGGGATCCGAGGCGGCCCCCGAAGCGTTCGGCTGCCCGCATCAGGTGCGCCACCGCCGGGCGCTGCTGCAGCCGCTGGATCCACTCGGTCACTTCACGACGCTACAACGACCGCCGCTTGACACCGGTGGCGGCGCTCCGCTGCCATGTGGTGATGACGAGCTCCGGGCCCCGACTCCTGACCGACGACGAGATCACCACCCAGCTGCGCGGGCTGCCCCGGTGGCAGCGCCTGACCGACAACGGCGAGAGCGCCATCGCCACGACGTACGAGGTGGCCGACTTCCGGGCCTCGCTCGGTCTGGTGCAACGGGTGGGCGACGTCGCCGAGGAGCTGGACCACCACCCCGACATCGACATCCGCTGGAACACGGTCACCCTGGTGCTGTCCACCCACTCCGCCGGCGGGCTGACCCAGCTGGACATCGAGGCTGGCCCACCGCTTCGACGACGAGGCCGGAACCCCGTAGCCCGACGAACGACTTCGACAAGCCCGGAGACGAACGACTAGCTCTCGAAGGCCTCCGGCGGCGGGCAGGTGCAGACCAGGTTCCGGTCGCCGAAGGCGCCGTCGATCCGGCCCACCGGCGGCCAGTACTTGTCGAAGCCCTGCGCGGAGATGCGGCCCGGCGTGCAGTCCGGCCGGGAAGGCCGCGAGCCGGCGGGGGTACGGGTGGTCCCAGTCGTCGGCGATCACCTGGGCCTGGGTGTGCGGGGCGTTGACCAGCGGGTTGTCGTCGGCCGGCCACTCCCCCGCCTCGACCTGGGCGATCTCGGCCCGGATGGCGATCATGGCGTCGCAGAACCGGTCCAGCTCCGCGAGGTTCTCCGACTCGGTCGGCTCGACCATCAAGGTGCCGGCGACCGGGAAGCTCATCGTCGGCGCGTGGAAGCCGTAGTCGATCAGCCGCTTGGCCACGTCGTCGACGGTGATCCCGCTGGCCTTGGTCAGCGGCCGCAGGTCGAGGATGCACTCGTGCGCGACCCGACCGCCGCGGCCGGCGTAGAGCACCGGGTAGTGGTCGGCGAGCCGGGTCGCGACGTAGTTGGCCGCCAGCAGCGCGTGCTCGGTGGCCTGCGGTCAGCCCGTCAGCCCCCATCATCGCGATGTAGGCGTAGCTGATCGGCAGGATCCCGGCCGACCCGTACGGCGCCGCCGAGACCGGACCGATCCCGGATCCGGGGCCGGCTTCGGCGAGCAGCGGGTGGTTCGGCAGGTACGGCACCAGGTGCGCCCCGACCGCCGACCGGACCGACGCCGGGACCGCCGCCGCCGTGCGGGATGCAGAAGGTCTTGTGCAGGTTGAGGTGGCTGACAGTCCGCGCCGAACCGACCGGGCTGGGCCAGCCCGAGCAGGGCGTTCAGGTTGGCGCCGTCGACGTACACCTGGCCGCCGGCGTCGTGCACCAGAGCGCACAGACTCGGTGATGCTCTCCTCGAACACCCCGTGGGTCGAGGGGTAGGTGACCATGATCGCGGCCAGCTGGTCGCGGTGCTGCTCGATCTTGGCCCGCAGGTCGTCGAGATCGACCGAGCCGTCCGCGGCGGCCTTGACCACGACGACCTTCATCCCGGCCATCACCGCCGACGCCGCGTTGGTGCCGTGCGCCGAGGACGGGATCAGGCAGATCCGCCGGTCGGTCGTCCCCGTTCGCGCGGTGGTACGCCCGGATGGCCAGCAGGCCGGCCAGCTCACCCTGGCTGCCGGCGTTGGGCTGGATCGACACCCGGGCGTAGCCGGTCACCTCGGCCAGCCACGCCTCCAGCGTCTCGATCAGCGTCGCGTAGCCCTGGGCGTCCTCGACCGGCGCGAACGGGTGCAGATCGGCGAACCCCGGGTAGGAGATCGGCTCCATCTCGGTGGTCGCGTTCAGCTTCATCGTGCAGGAGCCGAGCGGGATCATCCCCCGGTCCAGCGCGAAGTCCCGGTCCGACAGCGCCCGCAGGTAGCGCAGCATCGCGGTCTCGCTGTGGTGGGTGTTGAACACCGGGTGGGTCAGGTACGTCGACGTCCGGCTCGCTGCCGCCCAGCTCGCCCGGTACTGCCGATCCGGCCGGGAGCCGCTGAACGGGCTCGATCCCGGCGCCGAACGCCTCGCGCACCGCGCCGAGGTCCGCCTGGGTGGCGTCCTCGCCGACCGCGATGCCGACGTGGTCGGCGTCGACCAGGCGCAGGTGCACCCCGCCCTCCCGGGCCGCGGCGACGACCTCGTGCCGCTCGACCTGGTACCCGGGCGAGCACGGTGTCGAAGAACGCGCTCGTGGACGACCTCGACGCCGCCCGCGGACAGGTCGCCGGCCAGCGTCGAGAGCCGTGTCGTGCACCGCGCTCGGCGATCGCCGCCAGCCCCTGGGGCCGTGGTAGACCGCGTACATGCTGGCGGTGACGGCCAGCAGCACCTGGGCGGTGCAGATGTTGGAGGTCGCCTTCTCCCGGCGGATGTGCTGCTCGCGGGTCTGCAGGGCGAGCCGGTACGCCTGGGTGCCGTCGACGTCCCGGGACACCCCGACCAGCCGGCCGGGCAGGGAGCGCTCGAGCCTGGACCGGACCGAGATGAACCCGGCGTGCGGGCCGCCGTAGAACAGCGGGACGCCGAAGCGCTGGCTCGACCCGACCGCGATGTCGGCGCCCCACTCCCCCGGCGGGGTCGACACGCGTCAGGCGCCAGCAGGTCGCAGGCGGCGATGACCTGCGCGCCGGCCGCGTGGGCGCGCGTCGGCGATCGGCGCGGAGCTCGTCGGTGCCGGCCAGCCGGCCGCTGGCGCCCGGGGGTCTGGACGACCACCGCGAACGGGTCGACTGGTCGCGATGGCCGTCCAGCAGCGGCCCGTCGGCCGACCTCGACCGCGCAGCCCGAGGGCCTCCGCCCGGGTCGGACCACCGCGACGGTCTGCGGCAGGGTGTCGGCGTCCAGCAGCAGCACCTGGCCCGTCTTGGTCGTCCGCCGGGCCAGGGTCATCGCCTCGGCGACGGCGGTGGCCTCGTCCAGCAGGCTGGCGCCGGCGATCGGCAGCCCGGTCAGGTCGGCGACCATGGTCTGGAAGTTGAGCAGCGCCTCCAGCCGGCCCTGGCTGATCTCGGGCTGGTAGGGCGTGTACGCGGTGTACCAGGCCGGGTCCTCCAGCACGTTGCGGCGGATCACCGACGGGGTGATCGTGCCGTGGTAGCCGAGGCCGATCATCGCGGTCAGCGGGCTGTTCTGGGCCGCCAGCCGCGCAGCTCGGCCAGCGCCTGCGACTCGGTCAGCGGCGGCGGCAGATCGCAGCGGCGCGGTCATCCGGATCGCCGCCGGCATCGACTGCGCCGACCAGCTCGTCCGAGGATCGGCCAGACCGAGCGCGGCGAGCATCTTGTCTCGCTCGTCGGGCTGCGGTCCGATGTGCCGGGCGGCGAACGTGTGCGGCGGCTGACGGCAGGCGGGTCATCGGGGTCTGTCCTCGCTCCGGTGCATCGCAGGGTGCACGTGACCTCACGGTCAGTGCTCCCCCTCTGTCACCGGTCGGCTCCAGAGTTGCCATCGCGTACGCGGTTCTTGGTGCCTGAGAGGTTCCGGGGATGTTGCCCCTTCGGCGCCACGACTGCTCGATTCGAGCGCGGTCGATCTCTCCCGCGCTGCCGTTCGTAGCAGGCGCCGAGTCTACGTGCCTGCTCGGACGCGATCCGCGTCAGCCCGCGGCGCGGGCCCGGCGCCGCCGCGACAGCTCGTCGTCGGCGGTCGGCACTCTCGACCTCGGCAGCGCTCGGCCGGCAGCTCGGACAGGGTGCCCTCGATGTCGCGCCAGACCCCGCCGAGGGCGATGCCGAACACGCCCTGGCCACCGCGCAGCAGGTCGATCACCTCGTCGTCGGAGGTGCACTCGAAGACCGAGACGCCGTCGCTCATCAGGTCACCTCGGTCAGGTCCGCAACGCCGCGGGCCCGCAGGTGCTCGATCGCGGTGCGGATCTGCTGCAGCGAGATGCCCGGCGTCGAGCAGCCGCTTGATCACCTTGAGGATCAAGATGTCGCGGAAGCTGTAGAGCCGCTGGGAGCCCGAGCCGAGGCGCCGCCGGACCTCCGGCACGACCAGTCCGGTCCGGGCCCAGTAGTCGAGCTGGCGGTAGGTGATCCCGGCGGCGCTGCAGGCGACCGGGCCGCGGAAGCCCATGGTCGGCGGGCATCGGGGAGAAGTCACCGTCGAACAGCAGTCCCTGCGCGTCGACCTCCGGCGCGGCGGGGCCGCCGGTGTCGGTCGCGGGGAGTTCGGTGCTGCTCACGGTGACCTCCGGTTGAATCGAGCATCCATGCCGAGGAACCGACGAATCGCAGATTCCCCGCGCGTAATTCCATCGACGGGATTACACCCGACGAACGCTACGACCCGGTCCCGCCCGGGTCAACGACACGCCGCACGGCCCGCCGGAGCGATTGTCTGAGACCCTCAACTACAGCCTGAGACTGCCTCCCGAGCGGACGTACCCGGGCCGTCGAACCTGACCGTAGCTGAGACTAGGCGCTGATCAGGCCTTCGGCTCCTCGCCGGTGACGAAGTCGTCGGGGTTGACCTGGTCGAGGAACTCGCGGAACTTCTCCACCTCGTCCTCCTCGGCCTCCGGCATCTCGATCCCGGCCTCGTCGAGGACGTCCTCGGCGCAGTAGATGTCGGACCCGACCCGCAGGGCCAGGGCGATCGCGTCCGACGGTCGGGCGCTGACCTCGACCCCGTCGACCAGCAGCACGGCGTAGAAGGTGCCGCCGTCGAGCTCGGTGATGTGCACCTCGGTCAGCCGGTGACCCAGCGTGGTCAGGGTGTCGACCATCAGGTCGTGGGTCAGCGGGCGCGGCGGCACCACGCCCTCCTGGGCGTTGGCGATCGCCGAGGCCTCGCTGGCCCCGATCCAGATCGGCAGATAGCGGGTGCCGCCGACCTCGCGCAGCAGCACCATGGGCGTGTTCGACGGCATCTCCACCCGGACGCCGACCACGTCGAGTTCACGCATGCCAACCCTACTTCGCATGTTCGCGGCTGATCTGACCCGGCGATCGCACGGTCACCGCTCCATCGCCGTGCGGACCAGCGCGGCGTGGAAGCTGATCACCAGCTGGGTCACCTCGCCGGACGACGTCCCGTTGCCGCCCGCAGCCCGGCGCACGTGCGGCGCGATCGCCTGCTCGACCAGCCCGATCTCCCGGTCGGCCGACATCTTGAACGCGCGCAGGTGGCGGCCGTCGATGCCGTACTCGGCCAGCCGGCGGGCGGCGATCGCCAGGGTCAGGGCGTCGCGGCCGTAGTGGCGTGGTGCCCCGCCGGGGCACGCACGATCTGGGTGCGTTCCAGCTCGGTCAGCGCCGACTCGGTCAGACCGCTGGCCTCCAGCAGGTCGCTGCGGGACAGCCGCAGCGGCTGGCCGGGGCGGCTGCGCCGGTGGCGGCGAGTGACCCGCAGCGGCGGGCCCGCGCCGTTGGAACCCGGGCCACCGCCATCGGCAGCGGGTACGGCCGGAGCGGCGCAGTCACGGCCGGGCGGGTGGCTGGCCCCGGTCGATCTGGCTCGAGGTGCTCGCGGATCACCTTCAGCGGCAGGTAGTGGTCCCGCTGCACCGTCAGCACGTAGCGCAGCCGGTCGACGTCGGCCTCGACGTAGCGCCGGTATCCCGACGGCGCCCGCTCGGGGGTGATCAGACCCTCGGCTCTCCAGGAACCGGATCTTGGAGATGGAGATGTCCGGGAAGTCGCCGCTTGCAGCAGCGGCCAGCACCTGGCCGATGCTGCGCGGTGCCACGCGGCCGGGACTCGCGGAGTCGGCCATGGCGCACTCCGCCGGCGCTACGTCGACGCCCTGCGGACTGGCGAAGAAGACCAGTCGGAACTTGCCGATCTGCACCTCGTCGCCGTGCCGCAGCAGGCATCTCGTCGACCAGGTCCCGGTTGACGTAGGTGCCGTTCAGGCTGCCCAGGTCCTTGACCAGCGTGCCCGTCCGGGGTCCGGGTGAAGGTGGCGTGCCGGCGGGACACCGAGATGTCGTCGAGGAAGATGTCGGAGTCCTGGTGCCGGCCGGCGGTGACCAGGTCGGTGTTCAGCAGGAAGCGGCTGCCGGCGTTCGGTCCGCGCTGCACGATCAGCAGCGCCGAGCCGCGGGGCAGGGCGTTGACCGCGGCCTCGTCCTCGGCGGTCAGCAGCTCGGACTCGGTCCTCCGACCACCGGCGCGGGATCGTCTTGGTGGTGTCGCCGGACGGGACGCCGCTCGGCCGGTCTCGGCACCGGCGTCGGCACCGGCGTCAGTGGCGTGCCGCACTGGCCGCAGAAGTTGCTGCCGTCGGGGTTGTCGTGGCCGCAGTTCGTGCAGAACGGCATGTCACCTCGCCTTCTCGGTAGACCCCCGAGATCTCGACGTGTGATGGAGAGTTTAGGCCCACGGTCCGCCGCAACCGCGCAGCCGACCACGGCTCAGTCGCCGACCTTCTCGGCGTACGCGTCGGCGTCCAGCAGGTCGTCGAGGTCGGCCCCGTCGTCGAGCTCGAGCTCGAACAGCCAGCCGTCCCCGTACGGGTCGGCGTTGATGGTCTCGGGATTGGCCTCCAGCAGTGGCGTTCACCGCGCTGACCGACGCCGGCGACCGGGCGTGAAGATGTCGGACACGCTCTTGGTCGACTCCAGCTCGCCGCACGCGTCGCCGGCGGACACCGTCTCGCCGACGGTCGGCAGCGTGACGAAGACGATGTCGCCGAGCTGCTCGGCGGCGTACTCGGTGATCCCGACCCGGACGGTGCGCCCGTTGCCGCTGCGGACCCACTCGTGCTCGCTGGTGTACTTCAGGTCTTCGGGATAGTCGGGCACATGCAGCTCCTGGAGCGTGGGGTGAGCGATCGCCGTACGGTCAGTCGCCGGATGATCAACGCGGAGTGGGCGCAGGCGACGCGGGCCGAGCGTACTGATTCGAGTCCGGCGCGCGTGCAAGGACTCGATCTCGAGCGCCGGTCCAGCTGGTCGATCGCACCTGGCCGCCGATCCGCGGCCCGGTGATCTCGCTGACCATGCCGCCCCGGAACCGGGCCGCCTCCTCCAGGCTGTGCGGGTCCCCGATCACCTCCAGCGTGATCGGTCGGCGACACCGCCTGGTCGTCGACCACCAGGGCGGAGTCGTCGGTTGCCGAACCAGGTCGAGGCGACCACCCGGACGCTGTCGTTGATCTCGATCACCTCCGCGCCGGCGTCCCGCATCTCCTCGACGGCGTCGAGCAGCACGCTCGCCGGTCGACCTAGCGACTTCGGGTCGCTGATCCGTCATCCGGACGCCGGGGCCGACGGCCGGGGCCGTGCCGGCCAGGATGGACAGCTCGGCGAGCCGCCGTTCGGCCTCCTCCCGGGCCACCCGCTGGGTGTCGGCGCCGGACTGCAGCTCCGTCTTGGTCTGCTCCAGCTCGGCGATCTCGCTCTCCAGCCGACGCGACTCCGCGCCGAGGCCGTCCAGGATCTGGATCAGGTCCTCGCGGCGGGCGTTCGTGTACGCGTCGTCGGCGTTGCTGAGCCGGATCTGCATCACCGCCGCCCATGCCGACCACGAACAAGATCACCGCCGCGATGACCTGACCGCGCCCTGGTCGCAGCAACACCGTCCGCAGCCGGCTCGGCGGCCGACCAGCCGCGGCCGGCGGCTCAGGTACAGCGGGGTCGGACGGCTGATCCCGGACCGACTCACCGACCGGGTGCCGGCGGGGCCGAGCCGGCAGCACCCGACGGGCGGCGCGGCGGGGTTTGACCGCCGGCTGGGTGCCGCGCCGCAGCGAGCTGAGCCGCAGCCGGCGGCTGCCGTTCGGGCTGGGCGGATCGGGAACGGTGCCGTCGGGCGGCCGGGGACGGTCCTCAGGCATGGAACAGCGCCCGACGGATGGCGGCGGCGTTGGTGAAGATCCGGATGCCGAGGACCACGACGACCGCGGTGGACAGCTGGGAGCCGACGCCGATCTGGTCGCCGACGAACACGATCGCGGCGGCGATCAACACGTTGGAGACGAACGAGACGACGAAGACCCGGTCGGTGAAGTTGCCCTCCAGGTACGCCCGGAACGCGCCGAACAGCGCGTCCATCGCGGCCACGATGGCGATCGGCAGGTACGGCTGCAGCACGACGGGGATGGCCGGTTCCAGCAGCAGGCCGACGATGATCCCGGCCAGCAGACCGAGCAGCGGCAGCATCAGCTCACCCGCTTCGCGTAGCGCAGCACGAGGCCGGTGTCGGCGTCGAGCTGCAGTTTCTCCGACAGTGCCACGTCGTAGCGCATCTGCCGGTTCTGCGCCAGCTCGTTCCACCACACGCCGGCACTCGACTCGGTGAATCTCGCCTCGAGGGTACGGGAGTCGCCGATCGCCGCGACGACGTACGGCCGGGTCAGCGACCGGTAGTCGACCGTGATGGCCTCGCCGGCGCCGCGGATCGCGGTCAGTGCCGACAGCCGGTGCCCGTTGATCGCCACGGCCTCGGCACCGGACTGCCACAGCCCGTTGGCCAGGATCTGCAGATCGGTGTCGTAGACGCGGGCCGAACTGTTGTCCTCGCCCTGCGGCCCGTCGTCGACGGTGATGGTGATGCCGGGACCCGACACCGCGACCGCACCGACGATCGGCTCGAGCCGTTCGATCGAGGTCTGCTGCGCCGAGCTCTCCGCGTCGCCGCCGGTGATCGCCGTGCGGAGTGCGCTGATCTCGGTGGTCAGGGCAGCGGCCCGTTGCCGGAGCGCATCCTGGTTCGTCTCGCCCTGGTGGATGCGGGTGATCAGGTCGCTGCGTTCGCCGGCGAGCACCGGCGCTCGCCGGGTGGTCTGCAGAGCGGCCACCGCGAACAGGGCCCCGATCAACACCGCCGCCACGACGAGCACCCAGTTGCCGCGGGAGGTCGCGTCGCCACGGGCCGCCACCACGGCGTAGTCGGGGTCGTAGGGCTACGCACGATCTGGTTCAGCAGATCCATGCTGGCGTCTACGGGCCGGCTCGCTCGAGACATCGCGTCAGCGTAATTCCGACCGGGCGGTCAACTCGAGCTCCTGCGTCGGGATGGACTCCGTCGCCAGCTGGTCGCGGAGCACCCGGCGGTACACCGCGGTCACCGCCGCGCCGACGATCGACCAGTCGTAGCGTCGGACCGCGGCGGCCGCACGCGGTTGCGCCGACGGGGTGCGCCCGTCGATCCGGTCGATCACCGCCGCCGCCAGGGCCGCCGGATCGCCGACCGGAACGAGGCGGCCCAGGTCCGCCCCGTCACGGCGGAGGAGATCGGTGAAGGCCGGTAGGTCCGAGGCGACCACGTCGGCGCCGCTGGCCAGAGCCTCGACCAGGACCACGCCGAAACTCTCCCGCTCGCGGTGGGGGGCGACGAAGACGTCGGTGCTGCCCAGCAGCCGGCGCTTCTCCGCGTTGCTCACCGCCCCCACGCTGCGGACCCCGGCGGGCAGGCTCCGGCTCCCCCGGCCCGCCACCACCACGTCCAGGTCGGGGACGCCGGCCCGGATGGCCGGCATCGCCGCCAGCAGCACGTCGAGGCCCTTGCGTCGCTCGTCCAGCCGGCCCAGGAAGGTGATCCGCGGTCGGTCGCCACCCCGCCACCCCCGTACGGGGGCCGGAGCAGGCGTGGCAACCGCCGGCGCGAATTCCGCGTGCGACACCCCGTTCGGCACGATGACGGCGTCCCTGCCCAGATAACGCACCACCACGTCGCGGGCGGACTCCGAGACCGCCATCCCGGCGTCGATCTTGTCGATCCAGCCGCTCAGCGCACCCCCGGCCAGGCCATGGTGCGCGATCGGGGCGTGGCCGTGTGGAACGTCGCGACGACGGGGACGTCGGCCAGCCAGAGTGCCAGCAGGCCGACGCTCGGGGTGATCGGCTCGTGGATGTGCACCAGGTCGAACGCGTTGCCGCGCAGCCAGCGGTGGACGCGGGCCGCCGTCCGGGGTCCGAAGTTCACCCGGGCCACCGACCCGTTGTACGGCACGGGCACCGATGCACCCGCAGAGGTGAAGACCAGTCCGTCCACGAGCTCGGGCTCGGGCCGCCCCGGGGCCAGCAGGTGCGGCTGGTGCCCGGCGTCGCGGAGGTGTCGCGCCAGGCCGAGCACGTGGTTCTGCACGCCGCCGTAGCGGTCGAACGAGTACGGGCAGACCAGCCCGATCCGCAGCGGCCCTGTCTCGTGCGGTGCCGTCTGGTGGGATGTCGTCTCGTGAGCTGCCGTCACTGCGGACCACCCGGGAAGAAGGGCTGCAGCATGTGCCAGTCCTGCGGCTGTCGGGCGATCTGTCCGGCGAAGAAGTCGGCCACCTGCTGGGTCATCGCGGTCAGGCCGGTGCGACCCGCTGCCGGCTCGATGGCGGGTCCCAGGGTGATGTGCATGTCGACACCAACGTAGCGACAGACGGCGGGGATCAGCGCCGCTCCACTCCGCCGGGCCACCAGAGCCGGGCCGGCGGGCATGGTGATCCGTACCGGCGGCCCGCCGGGCACGGGCCAGTCGACCGGTACCCCGGCCTGGCGCAGATCCCGATCCGCCAGCAGGCAGACCACCCGGCCGCGGCCGACGGCCTCGATCAGTCGGAGCAGCACCTTCGGGTCCTGGTGGGAGAAGATCTCCATCCCCAGCTGCTCGCGGAACGCGACGAAGGCCGCGTACTCGGCGTCACCGAGACGTTCGGCCACGGTGGCGACGGGCAGGCCGCTGCCGCACGCCCAGGCACCGGCCAGGTCCCAGTTGCCGCTGTGCGGCAGCGCCACCACCGCCCCGCGATCGGCGTGGATCTCCCGCAGCCGCTCCTCGTCGGAGACGTGCACCCGGTTCGCGATCGAGTCCGCGGACCAGTGCGGCAGCGCCAGCACCTCGTGGAAGGCGCGCAGGTAGGAGACGACCGCCGCCCGGGCCAGCTCGGTGGAAGCCGGCTCGCCGGCGGCCACCGACAGGTTGTGCCGGAGCCGACGGATCGGCAACGGGTTGCGCCAGACCGCCCAGTGGCCGGCCGCCTCGAAGAGGGGGCGGACGGCGGTCGCGGGCAGCCGGCCCGCGCCCGCCCAACCCAGCCGGTACACGGTACGGACCAGCCGGTCACGCGGGATCGGCATCGCCCACCCGGCCCTGCTGGTCCTCGGGCCGGCTCCGATCGGCCCGCGGGCCCTTCGCCTGCCGGTACACGTGCGCGATCCGCTGGCCGACGGTGATCATCCCGGCCACTGCCAGGAACGCCATCGCGACCTCCAGCACGTACGGCACCCCCAGCCCGGCCAGCAGCGCACCCGCCAGCAGGATGAGCAGCCGGTCGGCCCGAGCGGCGAGTCCACCGTCGGCGGCGAAGCCGAGGCTCTCGGCCCGGGCCCGGACGTAGGAGGTGAGCTGGCCGAAGACCAGTGCCACCAACGCGACCGCCGCCCACACCGGGTCGTCGCGCACGCCGGCGAAGTAGAGCAGGATGCCGCCGAAGACGGCGGCGTCGCCGAGCCGGTCCAGGGTCGAGTCGAGGAAGGCGCCCCATTGCCGACGCGGTCCCGCTGAGCTTGGCCATCTGCCCGTCGAGCATGTCGGCCAGACAGAAGAAGGTGACGATCAACGCCCCCTGCCACAGCCAGCCCTGGGGGAAGCAGATCAACGCCGTCGCCATCACCCCGAGGGTGCCGAGCGCCGTGATCAGATCCGGCGACACCCCGTGCCTGTTCAACAACAGGGCCAGGGGGGCGATGAGGCGCGCCGCACCCGAGCGGAACCGCTCCAGCATCAGCGAACCGACTCGGCCCAGGCTCGGCTCAGGACCTCCCAGGTCTGCCCCAGCAGCTGGGGCAACGCCTTGGTCTGCCCGACGACCGGCAAGAAGTTCGCGTCCCCGGACCAGCGGGGCACGACGTGCTGATGCAGGTGGGCGGCGATCCCGGCACCGGCGACGGCACCCTGGTTGATGCCCAGGTTGAATCCGTGCGGGGCGCTGGCCCGGCGCAGCACGGTCATCGCCGTCTGGCTGAGCAGGCCGATCTCGGCGGTCTCGGCCACGGTCAGATCGGGGTAGTCCGCGACGTGTCGGTACGGGCAGACCAGCAGGTGGCCCGGCGAGTACGGATAGAGGTTCAGCACCACGTAGCCGAGCTCGCCGCGGTGCACGATCAGCCCGGACTCGTCGTCGGAGCTCACGATGGTGCAGAACGGACAGTCGCCCGCTCGGCGCTGGCCGGCTTGTTCTCCCCTTTGATGTAGACCATCCGGTGCGGAGTCCACAGCCGGTCGAACGGGTCCGGTGTGCCGGGATGGTGCACGCGATCGATGTCGTCGGTCGGCACGGGCTCAGACCTGGATGCGGCGGGCGATGGCGTCGGTGATCTCGGCCACCGCCTCGTCGACCGGGACCCCGTTGCGCTGCGTACCGTCCCGGTAGCGGAACGAGACCGCACCGCCGGACCGGTCCTCGCCGCCGGCGATCAGCATGTAGGGCACCTTGGCCTGGGACGCGTTCCGGATCTTCTTCTGCATCCGCTCGTCGGCGGTGTCGACCTCCATCCGGACGCCGGCGGCGGCCAGCTTCGCCTGCACCTCGTGCAGGTAGTCCTCGAACTCGGCCGCCACCGGGATGCCGATCACCTGGACCGGCGCCAGCCACGGGGGGAACGCGCCGGCGTAGTGCTCGGTGAGCACGCCGATGAAGCGTTCGACCGAGCCGAACAGGGCGCGGTGGATCATCACCGGGCGCTGCCGCGCTCCGTCGGAGCCGGTGAACTCCAGGCCGAACCGCTCGGGCAGCATCAGGTCGACCTGGATGGTCGACAGCTGCCAGGTGCGGCCGATCGCGTCGCGGGCCTGCACGGAGATCTTCGGTGCATAGAACGCCGCGCCGCCGGGATCGAGCACGAGGTCCAGGCCCGACGTCGCCGCCGCGTGCTCGAGGGCCGCCGTCGCCCGCTCCCACTCCTCGTCGGTGCCGATCGACTTCTCCGGGTCGCGGGTCGAGAGCTCGAGGTAGAAGTCGTCGAGGCCGTAGTCGCGCAGCAGGTCGAGCACGAACTGGAGCAGCGAGACCAGCTCGGCCTGCATCTGGTCCTCGGTGCAGTAGATGTGCGCGTCGTCCTGCGTCATCCCCCGCACCCGGGTCAGGCCGTGCACGACGCCGGACATCTCGTAGCGGTAGACCGAGCCGAACTCGAACAACCGCAGCGGCAGCTCCCGGTACGACCGGCCGCGGGACCGGAAGATCAGGCAGTGCATCGGGCAGTTCATCGGCTTCAGGTAGTAGTCCTGGCCGGGCTTGCGCACCGTGCCGTCCTCGGCGAGCTCCTCGTCGAGATGCATCGGCGGGAACATGCCCTCCTCGTAGAAGCCGAGGTGGCCCGAGATCTCGAACAGCTCCGCCTTGGTGATGTGCGGGGTGTAGACGAACTCGTAGCCGGCCTCGACGTGGCGCTGCCGGGCGTAGTCCTCCATCGCCTTCCGCAGGATCCCCCCCTTCGGGTGGAACACCGCCAGCCCGGAGCCGATCTCGTCGGGGAAGGAGAACAGGTCGAGCTCGCGACCGAGTCGGCGGTGGTCCCGCCGCGCCGCCTCCTCCAGCCGGGTCTGGTACGCCTTCAGCTCGTCGCGGCTCGGCCACGCCGTGCCGTACAGCCGCTGCAGCTGGGGGTTGGCCTGGTCGCCGCGCCAGTAGGCGGCCGAGGTGCGGGTCAGCGCGAACGCCGGGATGTAGCCCGTGTGCGGCACGTGCGGCCCGCGGCACAGGTCCTTCCAGGCCACGCTCCCGTCCCGGCGGAGGTTGTCGTAGATGGTGAGCTGGCCGCCGGACACCTCGGCGCTGGCGCCGTCGTCGTCGCCGGCGGACCCCTTGTCGGCGATCAGCTCCAGCTTGTACGGCTCGCTGCGCAGTTCTGCCCTCGCCTCGTCGTCGGAGACCTCGCGGCGGACGAAGCGCTGCCGCTCCTTGACGATCCGGACCATCCGCTTCTCGAGGTCCTTCAGGTCCTCAGGGGTGAACGGCTCGGCGACGTCGAAGTCGTAGTAGAACCCGTCGGTGATGGGCGGGCCGATGCCCAGCTTCGCGTCCGGGTGCGCGGCCTGGACGGCCTGGGCGGCCACGTGCGCGGCGGAGTGCCGCAGGATCGCCAGGCCGTCGGGCTCGGAGATGCTCACCGGTTCGATGACCACGTCCGCCGAGTCCGGCGACGGGCTCGTCGGGCGGTCGAGGACGGGCCGGTGCAGGTCGCGCAGCTCACCGTTCACCCGGACCGCGACGACGGTCCTGTCGTCCCCGAACAGGTCCAACCCGGTGGTGGTGTCGTTCACCTGCGGTTCGTCGACGAGACTGCCGGCCACGGTGATCGACTTGCTGGACACGGGTCTGCGCTTCCTTCCGGTGCGAGTGAGGGATCGGGGCTGATCGGCGGCCAGCCTATCCGCTGCCCGCCCCGGGCCACCTCGTCGTTCCGCCGCGGCTCCCCGGGAGACTAGCGTTGGCCACATGAGCGTGACGGCAAGCCGCAGCCCCGGCCGATTCAACGAGGACGACTGCTCACTGACCGACTTCGCGGCTCTGGTCGATCGACGAACCGAGCTGAGCGACTATCCGCACGCGACCTCGGTCGATCACGACGTGCTCGTCTACGACGCGGACCGGCTGCGCCCGTCCCTGATCACCGCCGGCGCCCGGGCCGAGATCGAGGCGGAGCTGGTCCAGGCCCTGACCACCGGACCGGGAGTCGTCGCGTTTTCCGGCGCGTTCGCCGACCTCGAGGTGATCGACCGCGCCACCGCTGCTTTCGAGGGAATCATCGCCGCCGAGCGCGCGGCGGGCGGTGGCCGCAACGACCACTTCGCCGCGGCCGGCGCCAACGACCGGATCTGGAACGCGCTGGAGAAGCTGGCGGTCCGCGAGCCGGGCATCTTCGTCGACTACTACGCCAACGACGTGCTCGCGTTGATCAGCACGGCCTGGCTCGGCCCGGCGTACCAGATGACGTCGCAGGTCAACGTCGTCCGACCGGGCGGCCAGGCCCAGGACCCGCACCGCGACTACCACCTCGGCTTCCTGTCCAACGAGACGGCCGCGCGCTACCCGGCGCACGTCCACCGGCTCTCCCCCGTGCTCACGCTGCAGGGCGCGGTGGCTCACTCCGACATGCCGGTCGAGAGCGGCCCGACCATGTACCTGCCCTACTCGCACGGCTACGAGCCGGGCTACCTGGCGTGGCGGCTGCCAGAGTTCCGCGAGTTCTTCGCCGACCGGTACGTCCAGCTGCCGCTGGCGAAGGGCGACGCGGTGTTCTTCAACCCGGCCCTGTTCCACGGTGCGGGCACGAACGTGTCGGCCGACATCCAGCGGATGGCGAATCTGCTCCAGGTGTCGTCACCGTTCGGCCGGGCCATGGAGAGCGTCGACCGGACCAAGGTGTCGACGGCGATCTACCCGTCGCTGTGCGCCCGCAAGGCCGCCGGAGTCGACCCGGCCGCGCTGGCCAACGCCCTGGCCTGCGCCGCGGAGGGATACCCGTTCCCCACCAACCTGGACCTCGACGCCAATCTCGACGGGCTCACCCCGCGGTCGCAGGCCCAGCTGGTGCAGCTCGCCCTGGACGAGGACTGGGATCCGGTCCGGTTGTCGAGCGAGCTGGCGGCCTCTGACCTGCGCCGGAGGACCGACCAGATCTGAGACCGGAGCGGTCGCTACGCCGGCATGATCAGCTGCGCCAGACCGGGGAACCGCACGGATCGGCGGGCACCGGACCAGACGTAGCTGAGCAGCAACCGACCGCAGGGCCGGCAGAGCATCAGCAGCCCGTCGGCATCCAGCTCGACGACCGTCTCGGCCACCATCCCGGTGGCGCCGCAGTGCCGGCACTCCAGCACCACGTCGGTCACGTCCACGCCGAAGATCTCGCTGAGCGGTCCCCCGGCGGCGTTACCGTCCAGCCGCGCGGTGATCGATCGCGTCAAGCCGTGTTCGTCCGCCATCCTCAGATCCCTCCGAAGCGTTCCGTACGGATCTGTCGGCTCGGGTGACCGAGGCCGACCATGATCGTGGCGACGGCCTCGACGAAGCCCGTGGGACCGCAGATGTAGACCAAGGGAGCGTCTGCAGCCGGGAACGACCGCTCGAGCAGCGTGCCCGCGTCGATCCGCCCCGGTGCGCGGCGCTCCCCGTCCGGCGCCCGCCGGGTGTAGATCCACTCGGGCTCGAAGCGGTCGCCGGCCAACCCGCGGAGCTCCGTGGCGAACATCGCATCCGCCGAGGTGCGAACCGAGTGCAGCAGCCGGAACGGGGCCCGACTGGCCGAGGCGTGATGGGCTCGGACGATCGACACCAGCGGCACGATCCCCGAGCCGCCGGCGATGAGCTGGACCGGTTCCGGCTGCGCCGGCGACCAGACGAAGTACCGCCCGATGGGACCGCGGACCTCCAGCTGGTCACCCGGTCGGGCGTCTCGGACCAGGTACGGCGACACCTCCCCGTCGGGGAACTCGTCGACACCGATCTCGATCGACTCCCCCGGGCCGAAGGACGAGATCGAGTAGGACCGCACCGCCTGGTAGCCGTCGTCGGCGGTCAGTCGGAGGTCGAGATGCTGACCGGGCTCGCTGCCGGGCCAGCCGGGCACCTGCAGGCGGATCAGCCGACCGGAGTCAGTGGCCGGCTCGACGGTGACCACGGAAGCCGGCAACCAGGCCGATACCGCCATCAGGAGTACCTGTCCTCGGTCCAGGGATCGCCGTACATGCTGTAGCCGTAGCGTTCCCAGAAGCCGGGCCGGTCGGCAACCATCAGCGTCAGCCCGCGGACCCACTTGGCCGACTTCCAGAAGTACAGGTGCGGGATCAGCAGCCGGGCCGGGCCGCCGTGCTCGGGCCGCAGCGGCCGGCCGTCGAACTCGAACGCGATCCAGGCCTTGCCGCCGGTCAGGTCGGCGATCGGCACGTTGGTGGTGTAGCCGCCGTGGCAGTTCACCATGGCGTACAAGGCGCTGCTCTCGACCTCGGGCAGCAGCCGGTCGAGGGAGACCCCGCGCCAGCGACTGTCGAACTTCGACCACCGGGTGACGCAGTGGATGTCGACGGTGATGTCATCGATCGGGAGCGACATCAGCTCCGCCCAGGACCACGACACGCGCTCCCCGTGCTCGGACTCCAGGTCGAACGACCAGGTGGCGGTCGAGACGGGCGGGGTCGGGCCGGCGGACAGCACCGGGAAGTCCCGGGTCACGTACTGGCCGGGCGGGAGCCGCTCATGTCGCTCCCGCCGGCGGGACCGGAAGCCGCGGGTGATGATCGCCACCGACGACGCTCCTTCCCCGAGGACGTCGACCCGGCGGATCGGCGCTCCTGCAGCAGATGCTAGCCCGGCGCCGAGCCGTGGGATCGGCAGGTCGGCCGGCGCCCTGGGACGCTGCGCCCGTCGGAGTTCGCCGTCGGGCAGCGGCAGGGTTCGGGGAGGGTTCGGGTGGGCGATACTGGGTTCGAACCAGTGACCTCTTCGGTGTGAACGAAGCGCGCTACCACTGCGCCAATCGCCCTCGGTGCTGCTCGGGATCCTGCTCTGGATGGTGCCGGCCCCCCGCGGGGCGACGACCACCATATCCCACCATCACGGATCAGGCGTCTCCGCGGCGCGGGCGGCGAACATCGCCGCCAACCGCCGGGTCTGCGGCCCCGGGGCGGCCCAGGACCGGGCGTCCCAGGAGGCGACGGCCTGGATGTCGCGGAGGGAGGAGGTGAGGAACACCTCGTCGGCCCGCAGCGCCTCGGTGGGTGTGAGATCGGCCTCGACGACGTCGGCCCACTCGAGCAGCAGCTCCCGGGTGATGCCCGCCAGCGGTCCCGCGCTCAACGGGGGCGTGACGACCCGATCCCCGAAGACGCAGAAGATGTTGCTGCCGGTGCCCTCGCACACGGCACCGACGGTGTTCAGGAAGATCGCCTCGCCGGCGCCACGGACCCGCGCGTCGGCGAGGGCGCGGACGTTCTCGGCGTACGAGGTGGACTTCACCCCGGTCAGCGCGCCGCGCTCGTTGCGGACCCACGGAGCGGTGGTGACCCGGGTGGTATCCGGGCGCCGCTCGGCGACGTCTACGGCGACCACGAGGGTCGGTGGTCCACTCGGTGCCTCCGACCCGAGCGGGCCGGACCCACCGGTGTAGGTGATGCGGACCTTGCCGAACTCGTAGGTCCGGCCACCGGTGACGGCCTCGATGCCGGTACGCACCGCGTCGAGATCGGGCTCCGGCAGCCCCAGCATCCGGGCCGAGCGCGCCAGTCGGGCCAGGTGCCGGGTGACGGCGAAGACGCCCGCCTCGGTGACCTTCAGCGTCTCGAAGACGCCGTTGCCGACCACCAGCCCGTGATCGACCGGCGACAGCGGGGCACCGCTCGGATCGTCGTGGACCCGGCCGTCGACCCAGATCCGCAGGGCGCCCGACGGGGGCCGATCGCCGGGTCGGGTCGAGCCGGTGGGGGTGGTCGAGGTCGCTGAGACGGCCATGCCTGCCACCCTAACCGCGCCGTCGGTGGGATCCATTGGCTTCCGTCGCCCGGCTCGGCTATGGTTTCAGATCGCATCGCAGCCCGCTCGGGTGGTGATCATGCGGACGTGGCTCAGTTGGTAGAGCATCACCTTGCCAAGGTGAGGGTCGCGGGTTCGAATCCCGTCGTCCGCTCGGGAGCGGGGTCTCCACCCCTGGAGGTCTTCCCCGTAGGGTGGGTTGGCCGAGAGGCGAGGCAACGGACTGCAAATCCGTGTACACGGGTTCAAATCCCGTACCCACCTCGCAAGGCAGGACCCAGAGCAGGACCCAGAGCAGGACCCAGAGCAGGACCGAGTAGGACCCAGAGGGCGATTGGCGCAGGGGTAGCGCGCTTCCCTGACACGGAAGAGGTCACAAGTTCAAATCCTGTATCGCCCACCAGCACCACGACGACGCAGTCCGATCTCGACCGACGTCGGCCCGGGCTGGAGTCAGCGGGCTCCGTGGAGCCGCCACATGGACAGTTCCCCGTCGTGGCCGGCCAGCCTGTCGACTGCCTCGGTCAACGTGCGGCGCTCGGTCAGCTCGTAGAACAACAGCAGCGGCGCGAAGAGGCTGGCATAGCCGAACGGTGCGCCGTCGGGGGCGATGTAGGCACCGGCTCCACAGTCCAGCACCGCCTCGACCAGATCGGGGGGGCCCGGTGTCGCAGCCGGGACGGCCGGAGGGAGGCCAGCCACTGCTCCTCGCTCACCGGTGATCTCAGGTCGGAGCCGGAGCCGGGGCCGGCTCCCGCGCGTCCAGCCGGTTGTTCTGGTATCCCAGCCGCCCCCGCGTCAGCACGATCAGCACCAGTGCGGTGGCCCCGAAACCGATCAGCTCGGGCAGCAACCCGTACTCGATCAGGATCGGGGCCGGGAACATCGGCGCGACGATCTTGTCGGCGAAGGTGTTGAAGGACGCGTGCATGAGCATCGTCAGCAGCAGGCTGCCGGATGCGTTGTTGAACACCCAGCTCATGATGATCGTGAGACCGGTGATCATGACCACGAACATGATCATGTTCGGGACACTGAGCGGCGTCCAGACCCCGGTCCAGAACAGCGGGAAGTGCCACACCGCCCACAAGACGCCGAGGATCACGCTGCCCAGCAACGGGCCGTGCAGCGACTGCAGCCGCGGCAGGGCGAAGCCGCGCCAGCCGGGTTCCTCTCCGAGGGGTCCACCGAGGAAGAACGTCATCACGAGCGCTAGTGGATACCCGAGCACCATCGCTGCCGAGAGCGGTTGCATCGACGCCAGTGCACCGGGAGCAGCGAGGGCGCCCAGGATCTCCACGGCCGGGATGCCCAGCAGGACGAACAGGTACCAGCGCACGCCAACCCGCCAGCGGACGTAGCGACGCAGCAGGGCCTTGACCCCGGGCCTCCCCTCGAGGAGTCCGGTCATGACGAACGCCGCGCCGGTCGGACCCACGTACGTCGCGGCCGCGATGATCAACGCCATCGCCGGTAGCGGGATCGTGTACGGCAGCAGGCCGGTGCCGGTCGCGGAGAGGGCGAGTGGGATCTCCAGGATCCACGCGCCGGCGTAGGCCAGCACGAAGAACGAGACCAGTGGATGCCGGACCAGCAGGGCCTTCAGTCGCGACTGCGGGAGCGTGGGGTGGGTGGGAGCTGACGTCGACAAGCGAGAACCTCTCTGCTGGCACGGGGACCGGTGGACCCCGTCGGTTCGACCGACGAATGCCCGCTACCGACCCCGGACGGTCAGGCGTTCTCAGCTGGCCCGACCTTAGAACAAGCCGGCGGCCCGCACCGGGAAATCCGGGATCTGCGTTCGAGACGCAACAGCGATGTATCACCGAGCGGCCGGCTCGGGTCCGAGCAGTCATGGCGACCACGAGTCCGGTTCCGCTGAGCCGCTCCCCGATCACGGCGACGGGCGTCGCCGTGGCGGGCGTCGCGGTCGCGATGGCCGGGCTGATCCGGCTCGGGGTGTCGGCGAGCCTGGCCACGACGCTCGAGCTGATCGGCATGCTCGACGGCTCCCCACCCGCCGAGCGCGCGGCGGTCGATCAGCTGCTCGACCCGTGGGGCCTGGGCATCCTGCTGATCGGCGCGGCGATGGTGATCACCGCCACCGCGGTGAAGGCGATCTCTCGAGCGCGACCCGACCGGTTCCCGACCGGCTGACGATTCGGATCCTCACCAGAACTCGGGTGGGACGGTGCCGTTGAGCCAGGCCAGCTCGTTGTCACCGATGAAGCGTGAGAGCTGCGCCGCGAAGGGCTCCGAGGGCCCCAACCAGGCCGTCAGCGCCGCGAGCAGGCGATGACCGGCGGGGGCGCCGGGGACGGCAACCAGGTGGTGCCAGGCCGAGACCATCTCCGCCGGGAGGTCGAGCTCGGCCATGGCGGCAGTGAGGTACTTCTGCCCCCGGAAGAACTGGTGGTGCTGCGCCAGGGCGATCCGGCCGGTGGCGGTCGCCAGATGGACGCTCGAGTGCTGCCGCAGGAACTGGTCGTCGAGCTGGTCGGCCTGCGGCAGGAAGTAGCCACCGTAGAGCTGCGCCTGGGCCCGGTAGCTGGTGATGCGCCGGGCCCACTGTTCCTCGGGCAGGGTGACGATGCCCTCGATCCACGTCGAGATCTGTCCCGGCCGGTCCAGAGCGACGCGGCACCCGGTGAAGGACGCGCGGGTGGGGTCATCGGCGTGCTCGGCCGCTGCCCGCAAGTAGCTCGGACTGGCCAGCTTGATGTCGACGTAGCCTCCGGGATAGGTGACCCCGTCGTGGCTGACGGCCGCGATCCGTCCCTGCGCCTCGGCTTCGGCGTACGCCTCGTCGGTGACCACGAGATAGACGTCGACGTCGGAGTCCTCCCGGGGCGTGCCCCGGGCCACCGATCCGATCAGCACCACGCCCAGGACCTCGGGCCGCTCCGAGACCGAGTCGAGGTAGCCGTCGAGGGTCTCGTCGTGATGGCGCACAGGTCATCTTGTCCCAAGGCGGCGTCGCCCGCGCTCGCGGGATCGGTTCAGTCCAAGACGGCGTGCAGTCGGGCGGCGAAAGCGTCGGGCTCGCCCTGCTGACCGAACTCGTTGCCGAGGAACCCGGTGTGATGGCTCGGGAACGACGTGACGGTGAGGCCCAGGGCCTCGGCCACGGCCCGGCCGCCGCGGGCCGCGAGCGTCTCCCCCGACTCGACTCCGACGGCGATCGTCAACCGGTCCCCGAGCCCGCCGAGCCGGTCCGGATCGGCGGCGAACTCGTTGCAGGCCGGGCCGTTGCGGAACAAAGGGTTGGTGCGGGAGCCGTCGTCGTCGGCGGCCATCCCGAACGCGGCCGGATCCGGCGCCGGCCGGTCGAGGTAGTCCTCGGGCAGCGGACCGTCGTGCATCACCAAGGCGATGAACTTCGCCATCGCGGCGCCCTCCCCCGCTGACTGGTAGGTGGCGGCGAGGTCGCGGCACGCAGCCAGCACCACCGACTCGTCCGGCAGTCCGATGGCGGTCGGCGGTTCGTGCGCGACGACCCGCCGGACGTCCTCGGGGTGCTCGCCGGCCAGCGCCAGGAGGTTCACGGCACCACCGCTGGTGCCCATCAGGTCCACGGGTCCGACGGCCAGCGCCTGGATCACTCGATGCAGATCCTCGGCATGCTGTTCGGGGCGCAACGGCGACGTGCCGGCCGGATTGCGCCCGGCACCACGCGGGTCGAAGGTCACCACGGGGCGATCGGGAAACCGGGCCGCCAAGGTGGTGAACCCTCGGGCATCCATCGGCGAGCCGAAGAGGACCAGCGCCGGTCGATCGGGGGTGGCGTCAGCCAGATCGCCGTGGACGTCGTAGGTGATCAGATCCTCACCCGCGCCGATCGTGGCACTCACTGAGTTCCGCCGGCCCGAGTGCGGCGCTTCTTCGGGAGTGCTGCTCATGTCCGTTCGACCATCGCGGGCTCCGGAACTCATCGGCCGTCTCGACACCGGAGTCGTCGAGGGTTGTGACGCCGGCGTGCGCCGGGCTTCCCCTCCCAACGCACGCCGACGACCAGACCCTATGCCAGGCAGGGTCGAGATCGAAGAGCAGGAGGGCCCATCGCCCAGCCGCTGTGGCGGACGTGACGTACCGTCGGCTGATGCGGTCGGTGCTGCTGAGCCTTCGGCGGGCCACGGCGGTGGTGGTCGGCGCCGCGCTGGTGCTGGTTGCTGCGAGCGCCTGCACGCCGAGCCAGCCGGCCCGCGTCGTCGTCACGCCGACCGAGGGCCGGTTCGACGAACCGGTCACGATCCGGGTGAGCGGCCTCCGGCCCGCCGAGGACGTCGAACTGACGGTCCGCGCCGCCGACAGCGCCGGCGTGGTCTGGTCCGCGACGGCCGGCTTCACCGCCGACCGAGATGGCGTCCTGGACACCGGCGACGTGCCTCCCAGCCGCGGGGACTACCTCGACCTCTCCGGCTCAGGCCTCTGGTCGACCCTCCAGCCCGGGAACGAGACGGCGGAGTCGTTCGGCTGGCCCGTCTCGGGTCCGGCCGAGTTCGACGTCGAGGCGCGCGTCGGCGGACGGGTCGTCGGCTCCACCACCGCCCGGCGCGTCTTCTGGGCCCGGCCGGCCACGGTGCGCACGTTCACGGTGCGTCAGGACGGGTTCAGCGGGACCTATGTCCGACCCGCCGTTCCCGCTGGACGACCGGGGCCGGCTGTGCTGTTCGTCGGCGGCACGGGTGGCGGCGAGCCGCGGTACGCGGCCGACTACCTCGCGGCCCGCGGCATCGCTGCCCTGTCGATCGCCTACTTCGCCGGCACCGACCTGCCCCCCTCGCTGGCCGACATCGCCCTCGAGTCCTTCGACGGGCCGCTTCGTTGGCTGCACGACCAGCCCGACGTCGATCCGCGTCGGGTCTGGATCGCAGGCGTATCGGCCGGCAGCGAGGCAGCTGAGCTGGTCGCGGTCCAGCGGCCTGGTCTCGTGCACGGCTTGATCGCCGTCGCGCCGTCCTCGGTGTCCCACTGCTCGTTCACTTTCGGCTGCCCGACGCCGTCGTGGCTGAGTGACCGCCGGCCCGTGCCGGCCACCGGTGAGATCGACGTGATCGAGCCCGGCGACGAACCACGAGCCGTCATCCCGGTCGAGCGCTTCCCCGGCCCGGTGCTGGCGGTCTGCGGGCGGTCCGACCTGGTCTGGAACTCCTGCCTGTACGCCGGAGCGATCCTGCAACGGCGGCGCGACCACCACCTCGGCGCCCGCGACGAGATCCTCGACTACCCGGAGGCCGGACACGGACTGATCCTGCTCGCCCCCCTCGACCCTCGACGGGAGCCACCGCCCGACGCCCGCATGTACGGCGCGACCCGGACCGCCAACGATCGCGCCCTCGCCGACGCCTGGCCCAAGATCCTGGAGTTCCTCCGAACCCGGTAGTCACCTCGAACACCCACCTCGAACACCGACCTCGAACACCGACCTCGGTAGGGTCCCCATGCGGCGCCGAGGAACCGCGACTCACTCGAGGAGGGTGATGCAGGCAGCAGAAGTCCGCCGGGCGATCTCGGTGACCCGGAGCATCGCCGCGTCCCTCGGTCTGGCCGCCGAGGACGCCGTCGTCCTCCAGAACTCGAACAAGCTCGCCCTGCGGCTGCTACCCGCCGACGTCATGGCCCGGGTCGCGCCGGCGACCGAGCAGGTCGCCCGGTTCGAGGTCGACCTCGCTGAGCGGCTGGCGGCAGCAGGGGCTCCCGTGGCTGCGCTCGAACCTCGGGTGGCACCGCGCGTGCACGAACGCGACGGGTTCGTGGTGACGCTCTGGACCTACTACGAACCGTTGCCGGCGCGCGAGATCCCGGCAGCCGACTACGCCCGTGCGCTCGAACGGCTCCATGCCGGCATGCGGGAGATCGACTACCCGACCCCGCACGTCACGGATCGGGTCGACTCGGCCCAGCAGCTGGTGGCCAGTCGGGAGCGCACGCCGGAGCTGCCCGACGCGGACCGGGAACTGCTCGCCGACACGTTGGCGAGGCTGCGACGAGAGATCGGGCACCGCCGCGGCCAGCAGCTGCTGCACGGCGAACCGCATCCGGGGAACCTGCTCGACACCGAACAGGGTCTGTTGTTCATCGACCTCGAGACGTGTTGCCGCGGACCGATCGAGTTCGACCTCGCCCATGCGCCCGAGGACGTCGGCGAGCACTATCCAGGTGTCGATCAGGCCCTGTTGCGGGATTGCCGGATCCTGGTGCTCGCGATGATCACGACCTGGCGCTGGGATGCCGGTGATCAGCTCCCCGACGGACACCGACTGGCCGTCGACTGGCTCGACCAGATCAGGACTGCCGTCGAGGGCGAAGAGGCACGGTGATCGCCGCTGACGCCGCGGACCGGATCATCGACGAGCGTCCAGCCTCTCCGCGGTCACGGTCGGTGCTGCAGGATGTTCAGCACGTTGCCGTCGGGCGCTCGGACGAAGAAGCGGCGAACCCCCCACGGCTCCGTGGTCAACGGGTGGACGATCTCGTAGCCGAACCGCTGTGCCTCGCGGTACGCGTCATCGACGTCATCGACGCGGACGGAGATGACGGGATCCTCGGGGGCTGAGGCATCGCGGGTGACCACCTGGATCTTCGCCCCGGTCTCCGGTGAGGTGAACCGCGCCACCCAGCCCAGATTGAACTCCTCGTCGCTCAGACCGAGATAGCCGGCGTAGAAGTCCCGCGCGGCGTCGATGTCGGCTACCTGCAGGTCGGCGATGATCTCGGTGACACGCACCACGATGAGCTCCTTCCGAGCGCCGCAGGTCCGCCACGGCGACGTCGTCGGTTCTGACCGTAACGCTTGGGCGGTGCGGCCGTTCGGGCCGCCGCGCCGTCAGCGGACTCCGCCCCTGAGCACCGCCTGGATGAGGAGTCCGACGGCCGATACGACGCAGAGCAGCGCGGGCACCAGGAACACGCCGGGTACCCCGAACCACCCGACGCCCAGCCCGCCGGCGACCCCACCGATCGCCCCGGAGAACCGGATCGCGGAGAAGTACAGCGACGATGCGGTGCCGATCCCCTGCGGATACAGGTCCTGGGCCACCGTGATGCCGATCCCGCCCAGCGTCGCCCACATCGCTGCGTTGAACAGCGTCGCCACGATCAGGACCAGCTCGCTGCCGGCCACCATGAAGCCCAGATTCGCCACGACGCCGAGCAACACGTTGACCACGACCAGCCGATGCGCCCCGAAGCGGTCGGCCAGCACACCCATGATCGGGATGAACACGAGCATGCCGAGCGACTGGGCCGAGATCACCACGCCGCGCAGCCAGTCCGGACTGCCCAGCTGCAGCTCCAGGTAGATCGGCAGGTACGCGAACCGGATCGTGTCGCCGCACATCGCCAGCACGCTCAGGCCGAGGAACGTCAGCAGCGGGACCAGGGTCGTGGGGCGGGACGTCCTCGGGCCGTCACCGTCGGAGCCCTCCGGACCGACGACGTCCGGCGCCGCTGCCCGGGCGACGCGCTGCCCGAGCATCGGAACCACCTGCAGGGCCGTACACACCCCTGATGCGATCAAGGTCGATCTCAGTCCGAACATCCCGCCGAAGACGCTTCCCAGCAACGGGCCGGTCATGAATCCGAGGCTGAACCCGAGCCGGACCGTTGACATGACCCGGTTGTCGGCGCCGGTGGGCACGTGGGTCAGCTGGTCGCGGACGGCGGCGAAGATCAAGGAACCCGTGGCGCCGGCGAAACCGAGCAGCGTGAGGTTGACCACGAAAGCCATCCACACCTGGGTGCTCAGGGCCATCACGACCCAGCCGAACAGGCCCACCACGGCACCCAACCGGAACAGCGACAGCCGATCCGGCAGCCGATCCGACCACCGACCCACAAGGAAACCGAGGACCGGGGCGGCCAGGTTGGTGAGGAAGAACAGCCCGGCCACCGGCAGGGAAGCGTGCAGGTCCTGCACCAGGAACAGCGACAGCTGCGGCATGGCCACCGAGATGCCCAGGCCGGCGAAGAAGAGGCTGGCGACCGCCCTGCGGTAGAGCCGCGACCGCAGCACCACACCGAACGAGGAGCTCGGCCTCGTGCCGACGGCCTGCTCGGGCATGCAGCCACCGTAACCGTCGCCGGCACCCAGGCGATGCGCACCCGACTCCCGCCGGACGCACGCCGCGCGTCGTCCCAGTCACCGGTGGCGCCCGGCCGGACGTCCCCGGGGCTCCGGCTGCTCACTCGGGTCGGCGCGACGGTCCTGGTGGATGGCGACGCCGACGACGACGAGACCGACGCCGATGATCTCGGACACGTCGGGAATCTGCACGAGGACGACGACTCCGATCACCGTGGCGGTCGCGGGCAGCAGGGAAACCATCAACGCGTAGGTGGCCCGGGACAACCGCCTCATGGCGAGCTGGTCACACACGTAGGGGATCACCGAGGACGACACACCGACTCCGACCGCGGCAGCCAGCAGCACGGGTTGGGCGAAGGCCGGTACGGCGTCGGTGATCCCCACCGGAAGGGCGACCACGGCCGCGATCAGCATCGACAGCGCGAGTCCGTCGATACCCGGTAGCTGCTCGTTCCGAGCGACCCGATGACCCAACACGATGTACGCGGCGAACAGGACAGCGTTCGCGGCAGCGAACGCCATGCCGATCGGTTCGGCGACCAGCCTCACGTCGGTGAGCAGGTACACCCCGACCACGGCGAGCACCAGGGCCGCGACGTTGCGCTTGGTCCGCGCGGCCAGGGCGGCGAGCACGATCACCGGTAGGAACTCGATGGCCGCGACGGTGCCCAGCGGCAACCGTTCGATGGCGAGATAGAAGCAGCTGTTCATCACCGCGAGGACGGCTCCCCACGCCAGCAGCAGGAGCCGGGTGCGGCGATCCAGCCGGCGCCACGTCCGCCACGGCCGGCGGAGCAGGAGGAAGATCACGGCGGCCGAGGCGATCCGGAGCCAGGCGACGCCGAGAGCGTCGATGCGAGCGAACAGCAGCACCGCGAAGGCCGGCCCGAGGTAGTGGAAGACGGCACTGACCACGAAGTACAGGTGCGGCGGTACCCGATCGGACCGGCGCGTCGACGTGGTCACGGGCGGCTCTGCCGAGTCGGTCTCACAGGTGCTGCCACACGATCTATCCTCGAAGGCGGACACTGCCGCGACCAGGGCACTTCGAAGCTCTGAGCCGCCATCTACCTGCGGATCGTAAGGTGAAGACCGTGAATGAGTTGCCGGCACGGAATGCGCTGCTCGACGACACCAATCGCCGGCTGCTGGAGGTGTTGTCCGACGATCCCCGGCTCACCGTGGCCGAGCTCGGCCGACGGATCGGCCTGTCGGCGCCGGCTGCCCGCGAACGGCTCACCCGGCTCGAGACCGCAGGGGTGATCCGCGGCTACCGGCTCGACGTCGATCCAGCTGCCCTCGGGCTCCCGGTCACCGCCTGGGTGCGGCTGCAGCCCGGACCCGGTCAGCTGCCCAAAGCCGCGGAGCTGGCCGAGCGCACCCCGGAGATCAGTGAGTGTCACCGGATCTCCGGCGACGACTGCTTCCTGCTCAAGGTGCACGTCCCCAGCATCGAAGCCCTCGAGCAGGTTCTCGACCGGCTGCTCGTGCACGGCCGCACCACCACCTCGTTCGTCGTCGCCACCCCGGTCCCGCCGAGGAACCCGCGTCCCGGGACGACGACTCGTTGAGCGCGACGGCCCCGGCCGTCGCGGGAGTCAGAGCACCGACCGGCGGCCGGCCCCGGGGCACTCGATGCTTCGATCACCGGCTCTGGTGATCGGTGCCCGCGCGGTCCAGTACCCGGATGAGGGGGCGCGGGATCCGGCTCAGCTCCGACGCCTCGACCAGCAGTCGCGCGTATCGGCTCTTGTGTCCTGAACGAGCACTGAGGAACCGGCGCAGCTGGCGGTGTCGACTCCACCCCCGTTGCGCCGGTTGGCGCTGCAGCAACCCGAACGAGGCCAGCTCGCCCTGCTGCTCGATCACCTCCAGCATCCGGTCCTCGCCGACGGCCGAGATCAACTCGTCCTCGAGATCGGCCACGCAGGCGAAGAAGCTCAGCTGCTCGAGCCGATCACGGTCGGGTACCGGGCCGAGCCCCGCTCGTTCGAGACCGCGGGCGAAGAAGCGTTCCTCGGCCTCGTCGTAGAGCCCGGCGAGGGCGAGACCTCTGTTCGTGCGTAGCGTTTCCACGAGAAACCTGCCGGCATTGGTGGCACCGCCGAGCTCCACCACCTCGATCCCCTCGGCAGGAAGGTTCCGTCCCAGTCGTGCCGCCAGGGTCTCCACCGCCACCCGATCGCTGACACCCTCGACGAGGATCAGCGAGCGTGGCTCCATGTCGGCCACACCGTAGCTCCTGGCCGCGCTCGGATCTCGACCGACCTCGGCCGAGCTCGACGGCAGCCGCCGACCGGCGGCGGGTCGACCGCCTCGCCGAAGATCCTCTGGTTCAGTCCGTCGCGTGAGGTCGGTGCGATCTCGCTCGAGCGGGTCAGACATCCACCACGCAACGGAATCCGATGTGGGTGGTCGACGTGTCCAGTGCCTGCGGGGACCGGGCCGCGGGTCGATACCGGAGGCAGTACTCCGGGGCACACAGGTGCGACCCGCCCTTCAACGCCTTGCGCACATTCGGGTCGTCGAGCCGCTGCGGCTCGTGGTCAGGACCGCAGCACGGAGCCGGTGTCCGGTGGCGGCTGGTGTAGGTCGTCGTCGTCCACTCCCACACGTTCCCGATCAGATCGACCAACCCGAACGCATTCGCCGGGAACGTCCCCACCGGCGAGGTCCCTCGCCACCCGCCTGCGCCGGAATTGAGGTAGGGGAACCGACCTTGCCAGGTGTTGGCCATCAACCGGCCACCCGGCCGGTACTCCTCGCCCCACGGATACGTGCGGTCGGAACCCGACCGGGCAGCGTACTCCCACTCGGCCTCCGTGGGCAGCCGGCGGCCGGCCCAGGTGGCATAGGCCACCGCATCGGCGTAGGCGACCTGCACCACGGGATGATCATCCTTGCCCGTCAGGTCGCTGTCCGGTCCGAACGGGTGCCGCCAGTCCGCCGACACGGTCCATCTCCACCACTGGCGCCAGTCCCGGAGATCGACCGGCCCGTCGGACGGCGAGAACGTCAGCGAGCCGGCCGCGAGCTCCTCGGCCGCCATGTCGGGGTACTGCTCGGGGTCCAGGGCGCGCTCGGCCACGGTGCGATGTCCGGTCCGGGCGACGAACTCCGCGAACTGCGCGTTGGTGACCGGGTGCTGTTCGATCGCCACCGGGGACACCGACTCCGCGTGGACCGGCCCTTCGTCGGGATAGAAGGCATCAGATCCCATGACGAAATCACCACCCGGCAACTCGACCAGGTCGCTCAGCTGGGTCGGAACCGACACGTCGGTCCGGCGGCCGGTCAGCGCGGGGACGCCGGGCTGAACGGCGGAGGCGGGGCGGCGGGATGCCCGGAGTAGCGTTCGATGATCATCGCCGCGACGTCGCGGAGCTTCAGGTTCCGATTCTGCGAGGCGCGCCGCAGGATGCCGAAGGCGGCGTCGGCGTTGCAGTGGTTCTGCGCCATCAAGATGCCCAACGCCTGATCGATCGTGGGACGACTCGCGAGGGCCTGCTCCAGGTGCTGGGCCCGGTCGGCCTCGGCGAAGATCCGGAGTGCGGCCGGAACGGTGCGGGCCACCTCCTCCACGAACATCTGCGCCTGGCTCATGGCCGCGTCGTCGAAGGCGTACTCGGTGCGGGAATACAGGTTCAGCGCCATGCGGTGACCCGGCCCGATCTCGGCGACCACCCCGGCGGCGGACCGGAAGCCGAGGAGGATGGCGACCGCCGACCACGTCGGCCATCGCCGCTCCTCCGCGAGGTGGATGGAGTTCGTGATCGCGCCGGTGCGCAGGGCCTCGACACAGGGACCGTCCTCGGTGTCGAACTCCACCTGGTCGGCCTGCCACGCCTCCCGGTCGCTGGTGCCGATCGTCACCAGGTGTCCGTACACGGTCGTGCAGAGACTGTAGGAGCCCTCGACCTTGATCAACTCCGCCGTCGCGTCGGCCGCAGCTTGCAGGTACGCGTCGATCGTCACCGCCTGCTCGAGCAGCGGCTGCAGACGGGTCCAGACCTTCCGCCGGAATGCCTCGTCAGCCATCGCCATCCTTTCGCCGAGACCGTGGCGTGCAACGATCTGCGGGCGCCGAGAAGTTCTGGTCCATTGAACTCTACGGCGCCCTGCCGGCGACACCTCCCGGTGGCGGAGTGGGTTGGCCTGGGCTGCGCTGCTGAACCCAGGCCACTCCCCCCACCGGTCGCGCCCGGTTATGAGCCGGTACGCGTTCGGCCGACGACCTGCATCGATCTGCACTGATCGAGCGGGGAGGATTCGGCCACAGCTGGTGAGCGCGCAGCAAGCCGCACGGTCACAGGACAGGAGTTCTGGGCGGCGCACCTGACGTGCGTGAAGAGCGGCACTGAGCGGCGGTCTTCAGTTCCCAACCGGCTGCGAAAACAGCAATCGCAGAATATCGCTCGGCCACCACCGCCGACAACCCCGCTCGCCGATGCACGCCCGTCGCCGCCGCCGGCCGACCCCGACCGCCCCGGCCACGGATCGAGATTCGTTCCCGGCGACACGACAAGTTTCCACCGCCAGGACGGTCTACCCGGCACAGTACCTACGACCTCTGGAGTTCACGTGGCGAAGCTCATCTCGACCTTGTTCATCTCGGCGGACGGCGTGGCCGAGATCGACCCTGCCTGGCACTTCCCGTACTTCGACGAGAACATGGGCCGGGCGGTCAGCGAGGACTACGCGACCTCCGACGTCTTGGTCATCGGCCGCGAGACCTACGACAGCTTCGCCGGGGCTTGGCCGGATCGCGAGGCCGCGGGCGAGGCCGACGCCACCTTCGCCCAGCAGCTCGGGGACGTCCGCAAAGTGGTCGTCACGCGCCAGGACCTTCCGCTCACGTGGCGGAACTCCGAGGTGATCGACGGCGACCTGGTCGAGGTGGTGACGGCCCTGAAGTCCGACCCCGAGGTCGGAGGGATCTTGATCCCGGGATCGATCTCGGTGGTTCAGCAGCTGCTCTCCGCCGGGCTCGTCGACGAGCTGCGCCTCTTGATCCACCCGGTCGCTGCCCGTACCGGGCGGCGGCTCTTCGACGACGGCGATACCGCATACCACCTGTCCGTCATCGCGACCGAGGTCTTCCCGACCGGCGTCATCCGGGTGATCTACTCTCCGACCGAGGGCCCGGCCAGCCCGGCCGCACCGGCCTGAGGGGCCACGGAGCTCGACGGTGAGCACCGCGGCCCGGCGACCTCGCACCCGGGCCGGACCGAGAGGATGGGCGGGTGCAGCCCGGCGACCTGGATTCGGTACTGCGCGTGGTCGCGGGTGGGGTCGGTGCGGACGCCCTTGCCGTCGGGGTGTCCCTCGGCAGCCGATCGGCCTTTCGCTGCCGGGGCCGGGTCGCCGGGGAGGACGTCTCGCCCGCCACCGTGTTCTACGGCGCCTCGGTCACCAAGCAGCTCATCGGCTACCTCCTGGCCGACGCCGTGGCGGCCGGTCGGGCGTCCACCGCTGATCGGGTTCGTCGCTGGCTGCCCGAGCTGCCGAGCTGGACCGACGGCGTCCGGCTGCGCCATCTCCTGCACCACACCGGGGATCTGCCCGATGTCACGGCTCCGCGACCCGCGGTACCGGCCGGCAACGACGAGGTGATCGAGAGGCTCGCCGCGGTGCATCCGGTCGCGCCGATCGCCCCCGGACGGCGCTTCCGCTACAACAACACCGGCTACGTGCTGCTGGCCGAGGTCGTCGCCAGGATCAGGGGCCAGGCGATCGAGCAGGCGGCGACAACGGCGCTGTTCGACCCCCTCGGCCTGGGCAACACGCGACTGGGCGGTGACCCCATTGAGCTGTCCGGGACGCCGGCTCCCCCAGGCACCGTCGGCGACGGCGGCCTCTGGACCTCGGTGGCCGATCTGACGAGCTGGCTGGCGGCACTGGATCACGGCCCCCTCGACCCGGGCGTCGTCCGGAAGCTGCAGACCCCGGGCCGGTTCGACGACGGTTCCCCGGTGGACTACGCGTGGGGCGTACGGGTCACGCCGACGCGGCGAGGCATCCGGGTCACCCACGGGGGCAGCTGGGGAACCTGGCTCGCCAAGACCGTCCGCGTCCCCGACCGCGACGTGGCCGTCGCGGTCCTCAGCACCGGCGGCACCGAGGCGGCCATCAGCGACACCGGCATCCGGCTGGCGAGTGTGCTCGCCGACCTCTGATCCCGACGGAGACAACGCGGTCCCTCTTCGGCGCGCGAGACGCGGGTCGGGTCGGTCAGACCCCTGAGGCGACCATGCGGGTCACACCCTGTGCCAGCGGAACCCGGGCCCGCCAATCGAGCAGGCGCGTCGCTGCGGCACAGTCGGCGGTGACGTGCCGGACGTCCCCGAGCCGGAACCGGCCGGAGATCACCGGCGGCGGACCGCCGACGGCGTCGGTCATGGCTCGAGCCATCGCGCCGACGGTCGTGACGGCGGGGGCACCGATGTTGACGGGCGTGCAGGTGGCCGGCACCGGGACCTCGCAGGCAGCCAGCACGGCGGTGGCGACATCGTCCACGAAGACGAAGTTGCGTCGCTGCCCCCCGTCCTCGAAGACGTCGGCGGGCCGGCCGTCCAGCAGCCGGGAGAGGAACAGCGCGGCGACACCCGCGTACGGGGTGTCGCGCGGCATGCCCGGTCCGTAGACGTTGTGGAACCGGAGCGCGACCACGGGCGATCCGGTCTCCCGCGACCAGCTCGCCCCGAGGTGCTCACCGTGCACCTTGGTCGCCGCGTAGATGTTGCGGGGGTCGAGGGCGGCCGACTCGGGGATCAGCAGCGGCTCGAGCACCTCGCCGCAGGCCGGGCACCGCGGATCGAACACACCGGCCCGAAGATCGGTTTCGGTCCGCGGCCCGGCGGGGGTGATCGCGTGCTGAGGGCACCGGTAGCGACCCTCCCCGTACACCACCATCGACGAGGCGTAGACCACCCGTCGGACGCCGCGTTCCGCAGCCGCGCGCAGCACGACCGCGGTCCCGAGGTCGTTGTCTCGGACGTAGTCCTCGATGTCGGTCACGTCGACCCCGAGACCCACCTTCGCGGCGAGATGGACGACGACCTCGCAACCTTCGGCGGCGACGCGAACCCGATCCAGGGAGCAGATGTCGTCGCGGGCGTCCACGGCTCTGTCGAACACCCGTACCTCGTGACCCGCGCTGCGCAGTGCCGCTGTCGTGGGGATCCCGATGAAACCAGCCGCACCCGTGACCAGGACCCTCACGGCGAGGTCGCCACCGGCGCGGAGCGCCCGTCGGATCGTGGTCCGGAGAGGGGGTGCTCGGTCACCGCCCCCGGCTCCGGCAGCTCCACCTCGAACCGGCAGCCGCGGCCGACGTTGTCGACCGCGATCCGACCGTCGTGCGACTCCACCACACCCCGGGCGATGGCCAGCCCCAGGCCCGCCCCCGAGGTGTCACTGCGGGATATCGTGCCGCGCCAACCGACATCGAACACCCGGCCGAGGTGCTCGACCGGGATCCCGCCGCAACCGTCGGTCACGGCGATGATGATGTGCCCGTCGTCCGCGCGCGACCCCGACACCACGACGGTCTCGCCCGGCCGGCTGTGCCGGATGGCGTTCGACACGAGGTTGCCGAGCGCCCGGGCGAGGTCGTCGGCCGAGCCGGCGACCGCCAGCCGGTCGTCCGACGGCAGCTCGGTGTCGAGCTCGACCGCGGCGCTGGTGGCCAGCGAGGAGGTCTCCGACGTGACGTCGGCGATGATCTCGGTCAACGACACCAGGCCGTTGGCGCGCACGACGTCCACCGTCTGCACGCGCGACAGCTCGAACAGGTCGTCCACCAGATGCGACATCCGCCCGACCGTGACGCCGAGGTGGCTGACCGCCGCGGGCACGTCGGTGACGATGCCGTCCTCCAGTCCCTCTGCCAGCGCCCGCAGTCCGGCGAGCGGGGTCCGGAGATCGTGGGAGAGGAACGTCACCAGCTCGCGCCGCGCGTTCTCGGCGGCGCGTTGTCGAAGTCGGGCCTCGGCGAGGGTCTGGCGAGTCACCTCCAGCTCGTCGAGCACCACCGACAACTCGTGCGGATAGGCCGTCGGTACCGGCTCCGGCTCGGTCACCGACACCTCAGCCGAATCGGTGACGAGTCTCTTGAGGCCGGCGCCGAGCGCGGCCGAGGACCGAGACACCTGCCGCAGCACCAGCCAGGAACCGAAGATCGCCAGCGGGACGGCGGTGGCCAGCGCGATCACGACGACCGTCGAGTCGTGCGGCGAGAGGAACATCAGCGACACGTTCGCCACGACGGTCAGGGCCACCGCCGCCACCGGAGCGCAGGCCACGATCGCGAGCTGGTAGCGCAGCGACCGTTCGCGCAGCCCGTGCAGCAGTGCGGCCGAGAGCAGTCCGACCCCGAGGCAGATCCCGACGGTCAAGCCGACGATGATCACCAGATCCTGCATCAGTTCTCCTCCCCTCCGGTGATCCGATAGCCCGACCGGCCGACGGTCAAGACCACCTTCGGATCCGACGGGTCGACCTCGAGCTTCTCGCGCAGCCGGCGGACGTGCACCGTGACGGTCGAGGTGTCACCGAAGTCCCAACCCCACACCCGACGCAGCAGCTCCGCCTTGCCGAACGTCTGCCCCACGTGTCCGGCCAGGAACGCGAGAAGATCGAACTCCCGGGTGGTGAGCAGGAGGCGCCGGCCCTGGTAGTCGGCGGTGCGGGTCCCGGAGTCGATGGAGAGATCCCCGACGCGGATCCGCCGGTTGACCAGCTGGGCCCCTGCCATCCGCTCTGCTCGACGCAGCAGCGCTTCGACCCGGAGCACGACCTCGCGCGGTGAGAAGGGCTTCACCACGTAATCGTCCGCCCCCGTTTCCAAGCCGACCAGCCGATCCTCTTCCTCGCCGCGCGCCGACAAGATCAGCACCGCGGTGTCGTCACCGAAGCCGCGACGTCGTCGGAGGAGCTCCAGACCCGACAGTCCCGGCAGCATGAGATCCAAGATCACCACGTCGGGCGACGTGCGTTCCCAGGCGCGGAGAGCCTCGGTGCCCTCGGAGCACCACGTCGACTGGTAGCCGGCCCGGTCCAGGTAGCCGAGCAGCACCTGGGCCACGGTGGCCTCGTCCTCGACGATCAGGATCCGCGCGGTCACCCGATCAGCCTAGGAAGGCAGGCGGCCGGGCGCCCGCCGGGCCACCGACTCGTAAGCGATCCGAAACCGTCGGCGACTGGAGGGAACGGGTCGGCGACCCTAGCGTCGAGGCCATGACGTCGCCCCGACAGCCGAGCCTCGAGGTGCTGCTGCCCTGTCTGGACGAAGCAGCAGGGCTGCCCTGGGTGCTGTCGCGGGTCCCGGCGGGAATCGGGGTGGTGCTCGCCGACAACGGCTCCACCGACGGATCGATCGACATCGCCCGCGAGTACGGCGCCCGGATCGTGCACGTCGACCGACGCGGCTACGGCGCGGCCTGCCACGCCGCACTCGAGACAGCGCAGGCGGACCTCGTGCTCGTGATGGACGCCGACGGGAGCTGTGACCCGGGCGAGGCCCCGCGGCTGGTCGCCCCGTTGCTCGACGGCTCGGCGGATCTCGTCATCGGGGCGCGCCGGCCAACGAGTCGCCGAGCGATGTCGACGAGATTGCGGCTGGCCAACGCGGTCCTCGCCGCCCGACTTCGCCGGCGCACCGGGCTGGCGATCACCGACCTCGGCCCGATGCGGGCGGCCTGGCGGCAGCGACTGGTCGAGCTCGCGATCTGCGACCGGAGGTCCGGGTACCCGGCCGAGACGGTGGTGCGAGCGGTGGACGCCGGCTGGCGGGTGAGCGAGCTCGATGTCCCGTACCACCGGCGATCAGGACGGTCCAAGGTCACCGGTACCTGGCGCGGCACCATCCGGGCCGTCCGGGACATGAGTGCCGCATTGAACATCCAGGACGTGCGGTGATCCGGTCGTCCCGTCTCGGGGCGCACACCGTGGTCGTGCTGGCGAAGGAGCCCCGGCCCGGGCGGGTCAAGACGCGACTGACCTCGCTGTTCACGCCGGAGGAGGCCGCCGAGCTCGCCGCTGCTTCCCTGCTCGACACGTTGGACGCCGTCCGGGCGAGTCGGGCCCGACGGCGGATCCTCGCCCTCGATGGACAGCCGGGCAGCTGGGCCGCCGGATTCGACGTCATCCCGCAACCCGCGGGTGACCTCAACACGCGGCTGGCTGCCGCGATGGGCACCGCCATGCGGGCGGCTCCCGGTGCGCCCGTGCTGCTGGTCGGCATGGACACGCCACAGGTGACCCCGGGCCTCCTGGACACCGCCTGGGACGACGCCGACGGGGTGGTCGGGCTCAGTGAGGACGGCGGGTTCTGGGCGATCGGACTCCGCACCGGTTCGGCCGAGGCCGCCTTCAACGGGGTCCCGATGTCGACCGACCGCACCGGCGCGTGCCAGCTCGGCCGCTTGGATCAGCTCGGCCTCGCCATCCAGCTGCTGCCACCGCTGCGAGACGTGGACCTTCCCGCCGATGCCGAAGCCGTGGCCACCGAGCACCCGCAGCTGACCTTCTCGCGCGCCCACCGCAAGCTCGTCGCCACCCGGGACCGCACCGACGTGGGCGGCCTGTTCGACCTGCTGTACCGCGACGGGGCCGCAACGCCCACCCCGCCCGGCCGCGACGAGGCGTCGGTGCTCCCGATCGAGCGGCATCGCTGGAACGGTCAGCCGGATGCTGTGGACCGGCTGGTGGCCGAGCGCTGCGAGCCGCCGGTCATCGACCTCGGCTGTGGACCCGGACGGATGGTCCGCCTGCTCGAGAACCTGGGCCGACCCGTTCTCGGTGTCGATGTCTCGGCGGTGGCGGTCGCCCGGGCGAGTGCCAGCGGGTCAGGGGCCCTGCGCCGCGACATCGGGGGACGGCTCCCCGCCGAAGGACGATGGGGAACGGCGCTGCTGCTCGACGGGAACCTGGGCATCGGAGGCGACGTCGTCGCGCTGCTGCGTCGCTGCCGCGATCTGGTCGGCTCCGGTGGTCTGGTCATCTGCGAGGTGCATCCCGACCCGGATCGCGATCTCACCGCAGAGGTGGCGTTCGGGAACTACGTGGCGAACCCGGGGGCAGCACTCGGTACGGCGCCCTGGAGCTCCGTCGGATCACGGGTGCTCGCTTCGCACGCGTCGCGCAGCGGCCTGATCATCGCCGAGGAGTGGTCGGCCGGCGGACGCGCCTTCGTCAGCCTCCGTTCGACGCCGTGACCAGGCGGTTGACCGCGGCGGTGGCGGTGCTGGTCGCCGCCGATGCGGTCGCGATGTGGTCGATGGCGCACTTCGTGCGCTGGGGGTGGCATCTGCTGGGCCTCGTGGCGATCTTCGTCGCCGTGCTGTGGTGGATGCGTCGGGAGTCGACGTCGCTGTCGGTCCGTGCGATCGTCGTCATCTCGGCTGCGATCATGATCACGGGCTTGACGGTCTTTCCCCTCACCAGCGACGACGTCTACCGCTACGTCTGGGACGGGCGGGTGCAGCTGGCCGGGATCGATCCGTACCGCTATCCCCCGCTCGACCCGGCCCTGGCGTGGCTGCGCGATCCCGGATTGTTCCCGCCGGGATCGCGGCCCATGATCAACCGCCCCACCGTCCCGACGATCTACCCCCCGATCGCGCAGGCCTGGTTCGCTCTCGTCGCAGCCGTCACACCCTGGCCGCTCGGTCCGTTGGGGATCCGCATCGGCGCAGGGGCTGCCGTGGTCCTCACCACCGGCCTGCTCGCCCGCTTCCTCGGACCGAGGAGAAGACTGGCGCTGATCTACGGTGCCAACCCCCTGACCATGATCGAGGCCAGCAACGGCGGGCACCTCGACGTGCTGGTGGCCCTGGCGATCTTCGGGGTGGCGTGGGCGGCGGTGCACCGCCGGTTCTGGCTGGCCGGGTTGTTCCTCGGGGTGGCCGGTGGCCTCAAGCTCGTCCCGCTGCTGCTGGTGCCGGTGTTCCTCCGCGGTCGGCGTTGGCGGACGACACTCGTCGCCGTGCCGGTGGCTCTCGTGGGTTACGTCCCGCACGCCTTGGCGGTCGGAGCCCTGGTGTTCGGCTTCCTGCCCGGGTACTGGCGCGAAGAGGGCTACGACAGCGGGGGCCGGTTCGCGCTGCTGGCCTGGTTGCCGCCCGACGTCCGGTTGCCGATCGCGGCCGCGCTGGGTCTGGCACTGGCCGGGATGGCGCTGGTGCGTTCGGCGCGTGAACCGGTGATCCAGACCTGTTGCTGGCTCTACGGAGCGGCCTTCTGCATCGCCACCCCCATCTACCCCTGGTACGCCCTGCCACTCGTGGTGATCGTCTTGATGGCCGGTCGGCTGGAATGGCTCGCCGTCTGGGTCGCGATGTACGTGGCCTTCGTCTTCGACCACTCGGTGGCGGTGCAAGCCGCTGGATACGGTGCTGCCCTCCTCGTCGTCCTGACGGCGGCGTGGGGGCGCGGGCGGCATCGTCGTCGGAGCCCGGATCGAGAACCGGGGGCGACCGAGCCGGACCGCTCCGTCGCCGAGCGGCCCGGCGTCAGCACCCCGTAACCGGTGCGCGGGCCCGATGCCCTTACGAGCCAGGGCATCGCTCGACATGCTGAACAGGTGTCGTCCGAACGCCCGGCCTGGTGGCCCCACTTCTCCAGCACGCTGCGATCCACGGCGATCACCGCCCGCATCGGGCGGCTGCTGGGGATCGCGATCGGGATCTTGATCATCACCGGCCTGCTCAGTCACTACCAGTACCAACCCTGGTCCTGGTTGCCGGAGCCCGCCGCTCCGGTCTGGCTCTACCGGGTGACCCAGGGCGTGCACGTCGCCGTCGGCACCGCCACCATCCCCCTGCTGCTGGTCAAGCTCTGGAGCGTCTATCCCAACCTGTTCCGCTTCCCGCCGCTGAGGTCGCTGAAGAACATGGTCGAGCGAGGCACCGTGTTCGTGCTCGTCGCCAGTGCCTTGGTCCAACTGACCACCGGCTTCCTCAACGTCATGAACTGGTATCCGTTCCGGTGGGACTTCGTCCCCGTGCACCGGTTCCTCGGCTACGTGCTGGTGGGTTCGGTGCTGCTGCACATCGGGATCAAGCTGCCCGACATCGTGTACGGGCTGAAGGCCCGGGTCCGCACCGCCGACGTCCTCAGCGAGATCCCCTGGGACGAGAACCCGGTCTCCCACAGCAACGCCGGCGAGACGGCGGCGCCGCCGACGCCGGGGCTGTCGCGGCGCGGGCTGCTCGGCGCCGTGGGGGCCGGCGTCGGCATCGTCGTCGTCACCACGGTGGGTCAGACCGTGACTCCGTTGGCGCCCGTGGGGCTGTTGGCCGCTCGGGAGGCGTCGAAGGGCCCCCAGGGCGTACCGGTGAACCGGCTCGCGAGCGAGGCCGGGGTCACGGGCCCGGCGACGGCGCCGGACTGGGTCCTCACGGTGTCCGGACGGACCCAGGTCCAGCTCGGGCTCGAGGAGCTGGAGCGGGCCGAGCTGCGCGAAGGGAGATTCCCGCTCAGCTGCGTGGAGGGGTGGAGCGTCGGCGCCACCTGGCTCGGGCTGTCACTGCTCGATCTCGTCGTCCTCGCCGGCGGCACCCCTGCCTCCCGGGTGCAGCTGATCTCCCTGGAGGCAGCCGGCCAGTTCAACCACTCGATCGTCCAGGGCCCGCAGCTGGCGGCCGCGCTGTTGGCCACCCACCTGAACGGGAACCGGCTCTCGCTCGACCACGGCTACCCGCTCCGACTGATCTGCCCCAATCGCCCGGGCGTCCTGAACACCAAGTGGCTCTCCCGGATCGAGGTGGATCGATGAGGACGTGGCGGATCCTGCTCGTCTCCGCCGGCAGCCTGCTCGGGTTGTTCGGCATCTTCCGGCTGCTCACCGAGATCCCCTCGGCCAGCCTCGTGTTGCTGGCCGGCTGGCTGATCGCGGCGGTCGCGATCCACGACGGCGTCTGGTCGCCCGCGGTCCTCGGGCTGGGCGTCGTGCTCCGTCGAGGACTACCGGACCGCGCTCGCCGGCACGTCCAGTTCGGCCTGATCGCCGCCGGCGCGCCCATCGTCATCGCCTTGCCGATGATCTACCTCCAGGGCAGCCAACCCGTGCCGAAGGCCCTGCTGCTCAGGGACTACGCCGGCAACACGATCACCATCCTCGTCGTCGTCGCCGGCGCCGTCCTGGTCGGCTACCTCATCGCCGTCGTCCGCGATCGCGCAGACGACGGACCCTAGATCCGAGCCGGATCCGCGCCCGAACCGCGCCCGAGCCGGATCCGCACCCGGCTTTCAGAAGACGCTGTTGGGGTCGTAGTACTCCTCGATGTTCTCGCAGCCGATCCCGACTGCCTTGGTGAACGACTCCTTGGGGTAGTCGCTGGGCTTCTTCTTCCCGGTGGCGACCTCGATCGAGATCTTCAGCGCCTGCTCGGCGGCGAGGGACGGCGAGTTGAGGCCGGTGGAGATGTAGCGCCCCTCGCAGCCGCCCTCCTTGATCAAGGCCAGCGCCTCCTTCTGTCCGTCGGCCGAGGCCGCCACGTAGACGTTCTTGTACTGGTCCTTGGCGCTGACGACGTTGTAGGCACCCAGCGCCATCGAGTCGTTGAGACCCAGGATGAGGTCGATGTCGGGGTTACCGGCGAGCATGTTCTCGGCCGCGACCTGGCCCTTGTCCTGCTGGTAGTCCCCGGACTGCTCGGCCTTGATCTCGAACGGCAGGCCGCCTTCCTTCAGACCGTCGAGGAACCCCTGCCGCCGGTTCGGGCCGACGAACTCGTCGGTGGCCGGGCCGGTGAGGATGACCATCTTGATGCTCTTCTTGCCCGCGTCGAGGAACCGTTTCGCCGTGATCTTGCCCGATTCCCGGCCGATGGTCAGGTTGTCGGACTGCACGCTCGTCATGCCGGTGCCGGGCACGCTGGTGTCGATGTAGGTGACGGGGATCTTGGAGGCGATCTGGGTCATCATCGGCTTCTGACCCTTGACGCTCGTCGCGTTGACGATCAACACGTCGGCTCCCTGAGCCATCATCGCCTGCATCTGGTTCATCTGGATGACCGGGTCCTTGTTGGCGGCCTGGAAGAGCAGGGTGAAGCCCTGCTCCTTCGCGATCTCCTCGGACTGGACCTGCATCGCCGCGAAGTACGGGGCCTGCAGCTGCTGCTGAGCGAAGCCCACGACGACCTGGTCTACGTCGCTCTTGACCCCGTTGGCCGGGCCGTCGATCGGCTGGGTGGAGGGGTAGATCTGCCCGCAGGCGCTCAGCACGAGCGCGGTGATGGTCGCCGTCACCGCCAGCGGCAGGCGACGTCTCCAGTTGCGCGTGGTGGTCACGATGCTCTCCGTCGGGTCGGCTCGGTCGTCACTTCGCGGCCTGCGTCGTGGACTTGCCCGGTCGGCGGGTGAACTGGATCGTCGCCACCGTGACGGCGACGAGGATCAGCGCGCCGCGGAACGCGTCCTGGAGGAACGTCGAGACGTTGAGCAGCGAGAGCAGGTTCGCGATGACCGCAAAGATGATCGTGCCCACCACGGCACCGAAGACCTTGCCGTAGCCGCCCGCCAACCGGGCACCGCCGATGACGACGGCGGCGATCGCCTCGAGCTCGAGCAGGTTGCCGGCCGTCGAGGTGCCGCTGGCGAACCGGGCGAGGAACATCCAGCCGCCGAGACCGACGAGCAACCCGGCGAGGATGTAGACCGACCACAAGGTGGCCTTGACCGGGATGCCCGACGCCCGCGCGGCTTCCTTGTTGGAGCCGATGGCGTACACCCGGCGCCCCCACACCGTGCGATAGAGCAAGAAGGCGATCAGCGCGACCATCGCCAGCCAGATGATCGCCAGCACCGGGATGCCGATGAAGGTGGCCTGGCCGAAGGCGGCGAAGGAGTCCGCCGCCGAGGGGTTGATCGGGATGCCGTTGCCGTAGGCGTAGACCAGACCACGGGCCAGGGCGAGCATGCCCAGGGTGACGATGAACGGTTCCAGCCCACGGAACGCCACCAGCCAGCCGTTCACCGCACCGACGATGCCACCGATCAGGACGGCGACGATCAGGGCGAGGAAGACCGACGGTCCGCCGAACAGACCGGCCGAGACGACCGCGGCCAGGCCCAGGGCGGAGCCGACGCTGATGTCGATGCCGCCCGTCAGGACGACGATGAGCTCGGCGAGCACGACGACGCCGATGATCGACATCTGCAGCAGCAGGTTGGTGATGTTGGTGCCGCTCCAGAACACGGAGCCCTTGCTGATCGTGGCGACCAGCAGCAGCACGACCAGGATGTAGAGGGCGTACTGCCCCCGGAGCCAGTTGACGACGGTCTGGCCGAAGGAGTGGTTCTCCTCTTCGTAGTGGTGAACCGGCGGCTGGGTCGCGGTCGCGGTCATGGGGAAAGCTCCTTTGCTCGGCCGTTCATCGATACGGGGGTGATGAAATGCGCAGTTCGGGGGGTCATCAGTCTTCGTGGGAGAGCGCGGTCCGGATCAGGTCGTCGGTGTCGGCCTGCTCGGGGTCGAACTCCTCGACGATCTGGCCGTTGCGCATCACCAGGATCCGGTGACAGAGCGACAACAGCTCCTCGGCCTCGCTGGAGACGACCAGGACACCCTTGCCGCGCGCGGCGAGGGTGTGGATGATCTCGTAGATGTTGGCGCGGGCGCCGACGTCGATGCCCTTGGTCGGCTCGTCGAGCACGACGAACTCCGGGTCGGTCTCCATCCACTTCGCCACGACGACCTTCTGCTGGTTGCCGCCGCTGAGGGTACGGGTGTAGGTCTGGGGGCCGCCCTTGACCTGGTACTCCCCGATCAGCTCTCGCACCCGCTTCTTCTCGACGTTCGCCTTGACGACACCACGGGTGGACAACCGGGGAAGCACGACCAGGCTCATGTTCTCGCCGTTGTCGAAGTCCTTGACGAAACCCTCCAACCGGCGGTCCTCGGTCACGTAGGCGATGCCCTTCGCGACGCCCGCCTGCGGAGTCGGGAGGCTGACGTCGTGGCCGTTCAGCTGGAGTGATCCGCTGACGGCCGCCCGCTGGCCGGTGATGGTGCGGGCGACGGAGGACCGGCCGCTGCCGACCAACCCGTAGAGCCCGACGATCTCGCCGGCGTTCACCTCGAGGGAGACGCCGCGGGCGGCACCACCGTAGAGGTCACGCACCGCCATCACCGGAGCGCGGCTGCCCGAGGTCTGCAGCGGAGCCGGCCGATCGAGCGCCTTCAGGGCCTGCCCGATCATCAAGGTGGTGATCTCGTCCGGATCCGAGTCGGCCGCCTGCAACGTCTTGACCAGTTTCCCGTTGCGCAGCACGGCGATCCGGTCACACATCGCGAAGACCTCGTTGAGCCGGTGGCTGACGAAGATGATCGAGGTACCGGCGGCCTTCTCCCGCGCGACCAGGTCGAGGATGTCGTTGAAGTGCTCCTCGCTGGTGGACGCCGTCGTCTCGTCCAAGATCATGATCTTGTGGGTGGTCACGGCGGCCCGGCTGAGTGAGAGCATCTGTCGCTGTCCGGGACCCAGGTCGCGAGCGAGCTGCCGGGTGCTCAGGTGGCCCAGCCCCACTCCCGCGAGGACCTCGCGGGTCTCGGCGCTGTTGGTGTCGACCTTCTGGGCCCAGGGGCGGATGTCCCTGCCCTCCCGCAGCTTGTAGAGCCAGACGTTCTCCCCCACGGTGAAGTCGTCGATGATCAACGGCTCCTGATGCATCATCAGCACCCCCGCCTGCTCGGCCTGGGCCGCGTTGAGCACCGGATGGGGATAACCGGTGATCGTGATCTGGCCGTCGGTCGGCGTCTCGACGCCGGCCAGCAGCTTCGCGAAGGTCGACTTGCCCGCGCCGTTCGCGCCGCAGACACCCAGCACGCTCCCGGCGTACCCCTCGAGATCCACACCGTCGAGCGCCTTGACGCCGGGATAGTGCTTCTTGACCCCGACCGCTGTGAAAGCGACCTGATCGGTGTCCACCTGGTCCGCGTCCGGCCGGGCTCGGTCTGCTGTCACCATGGTCAGTCCTCCGGTTGTCGTTACGCCACCTCGCGTCGCTGCCGCCTCCGGCGGATCGACCGCGGCCTCGTTCGATTCTGTACCGCGCGCCACCGGTTCGACCAGGCGGGTCGCCCCGATGCGGTCCCGAGCCGGCCCGCCGGTGGTCCGCCGAGCGATCACCACCGACCGAGCTGACCGACGTCCGTGAGCGAGATGACCGCCGTGCCCTCGGCGTCGCTGCGATCCAGATCGACCCGGGCGGAGATGCCCCAGTCGTGGTCGCCGGCCGGGTCGTCCAGGATCTGCCGGACGTTCCAGACGCGCTCCCCCGCCCGCTCGGCCGCAGGCGCCTCGTCGATGATCAGCAGCCCCGGTCCTCGCGCCGCGGCGCCGGTCTGCAGGACGGCGTGCTCGGCGAAGTAGGGCTCCAGCGCATCCCGCCACTCCGCGGCCGACCAACCCGAGCCGTGATCCAGGTCTCCCAGCTCGGCCCAGTTCCGCCGGGCCGCCAGCTCGACCCGACGGAACAGCGCGTTGCGGACCAGCACCCGGAAGGCCCGGACGTTGGCGGTCACCGGCGGGGTCCGATCGTCCAGGACGGCGGCGACGGCGGCGGGGTCGGGGTGCTCGGGGTTGCGCAGCCGCTCCCACTCCTCGAGCAGGCTGGAATCGACCTGCCGGACGAGTTCACCCAGCCACGCGATCAGGTCGTTCAGCTCGTCGGTCCGGGCGTCCTCCGGCACGGTCTGGCGCAGGGCCTTGTACGTGTCGGCGAGGTAGCGCAGCACGATGCCCTCCGCCCGGGCCAGCGAATAGAAGCTGACGTACTCGGTGAAGGTCATGGACCGCTCGGACAGTTCGCGGGCCACCGACTTCGGCGCCAGCTCGTGGTCCAGCACCCAGGGGTGAGATCTCGCGAACATCGTGTACGCCGCCGAGAGGAGCTCGGCCAGCGGTCGCGGGTAGGTGACGTCCTCCAGCAGCACCATCCGTTCCTCGTACTCGATCCCGTCCGCCTTCATCGCCGCCACCGCCTCGCCGCGGGCTCGGGAGCGCTGCGCCGAGAGCACCGGACGCGGGTCCTCCAGGGTGGCCTCGATCACCGACACGATGTCGAGCGCGTACGTCTCCGAGTCCCGGTCCAACAGGTCCACCGCGGCCAGCGCGAACGGGGACAGGGGCTGGTTGAGCGCGAACTCCGGCTGCAGGTCGACGGTCACCCGGGCCGTCCGACCCAGCAGGTCGGGCTCGGAGAGCTGTTCCACCACCTCGGAGCTGAGCAGCCCCCGGTAGATCGACAGCGCGCGGTGGATGTGGCTCCGCCGCCGCGCCGGCGGCTCATCGTTCTCGGTCAGCAGGTGCCGCATCGCGGCGTAGCAGTCCCCGGGCCGGTTGATCACGTTCAAGAGCATCGAGTGGGTGACCCGGAACGAGGACTGCAGCGGTTCGGGCTCGGCTCGGACCAGCCGCTCGTACGTCGGCTCGCCGTACCCGATCGTGCCCTCCGGAGGCTTCTTCCGGACGACCTTGCGGCGCTTCTTCGGGTCGTCACCGGCCTTCGCCAGGGCCTTCTGATTGGCCACCACGTGATCCGGTGCCTGGACGATCACCGTGCCGGCGGCGTCGAAGCCGGCCCGACCGGCCCGACCGCCGATCTGGTGGAACTCCCGCGCGGTCAGCAGCCGGGGCCGGATCCCGTCGTACTTGCTCAGCGAGGCCAGTAGCACCGTCCGGATGGGGACGTTGATGCCGACCCCCAGCGTGTCGGTACCGCAGATGATCTTGAGCAGCCCGGCCTGAGCCAGCAGCTCGACCAGCCGCCGGTACTTGGGCAGCATGCCGGCGTGATGCACCCCGATGCCGTTGCGCACCAGCCGCGACAACGTCTTGCCGAAACCGGCGCTGAACCGGAAGTTGCCGATCAGCTCGGCGATCTGGTCCTTCTCCTCCCGGGTGCACACCCGCAGGCTGTTCAGGGCCTGAGCCTGCTCGATGGCCGCCGCCCGACTGCCGTGGACGACGTAGATCGGCGCCTGATGGGTGGCGAGGCGCTCCTCGATGGTCTCCAGCAAGGTGGTCGTGACGTACTCGTAGTGCAGCGGCACCGGGCGCTCGGTCGAGCTGACCACAGCGGTGGGCCGCCCGGTCCGACGCGTCAGGTCCGCCTCGAACCGGGTGACGTCGCCGAGCGTGGCCGACATCAACAGGAACTGGGCCCGCGGGAGCTCCAGCAGCGGCACCTGCCAGGCCCACCCCCGCTCGGGGTCGGCGTAGTAGTGGAACTCGTCCATCACCACAGTGGCCACGTCGGCGGCCGCGCCCTCGCGCAGGGCCACGTTCGCCAGGATCTCCGCCGTGCAGCAGATGATCTCGGCTCCAGAGTTGACGCTCGCGTCGCCGGTCAGCATGCCGACGTGGTCGGGTCCGAAGACCTCGACGGCGGCGAAGAACTTCTCCGACACCAACGCCTTGATCGGTGCGGTGTAGAAGGTGCGGCCGCCGCCGGCGAGCGTGGCGAACTCCGCGCCGGTGGCCACCAGGCTCTTGCCCGAGCCGGTCGGGGTGGACAAGATCACGTTCGATCCCGAGACCAGCTCGATCAAGGCCTCGGTCTGCGCGGGATAGAGACTCAGGCCTCGGTCGACCGTCCAACCCAGGAACGCCTCGAAGATCGTGTCCGCGTCAGGGTCCGGGGGGAGGTGGTCGGTGAGAGTCATCGCCATGATGGTCTCACCGGTGACGTTGCGGCCCCTGATTAGAGTCTGCGCGTGCCCGAAGGCCATACGCTGCACCGACTGGCGAACCAGCAGCACACCTCGTTCCGCGACCGGGTCGTCGCCGTCAGCAGTCCGCAGGGACGATTCGCCGCCGGCGCTGCGCTGCTCGACGGCCGTCGCCTACCAAGGTCACCGCCTACGGCAAGCACCTCTTCCAGCACTACGAGGGTCGGTTGGTCACCCACATCCATCTGGGCCTCTACGGCAAGTTCAGCTCCGGCGTCGGTGCCCCGCCCCCACCCCGGGGCGCCCTCCGGATGCGGATCGAGACCGCCGAGGACGACCTGCCGGTGCACTGGGCCGACCTGCGGGGCGCGATCACCTGCGAGGTCCTGGACGACCCCGCCGGCCTGAAGGCGGTCGTCACGAAGCTCGGGCCCGATCCGCTGCGGCGCAACCCTGACGGTGGTTCTCGGGCCTTCGACAACATCCGTCGCTCCCGGGTGGCCATCGGCGCCCAGCTGATGGATCAGACCCGTCTCGCCGGGGTGGGCAACGTCTACCGCGCCGAGATCCTCTTCCGACACCACATCAACCCGTTCCGACCCGGCACGGCCCTCTCCGCCGACGAGTGGGCGGCCCTGTGGCCGGACCTCGTCACCTTGATGCGCGCCGGGGTGAAGAGCGGACGGATCGTGACCACCCGGCCGACCGACCGGCCACCTGGACGCGTGCGCCGCGAGACCTCCCACTACGTCTACCGGCGCGAGGGTCAGCCCTGCCGGATCTGCGGCACGCCGGTGCGTCGGATCCCGATGGTCGGACGCAATCTGTTCTGGTGCGACGTCTGCCAGCCGACCTGATCGGTCGACTGAGTGCTAGCTGGCACCGGGGTACGGCGTCCGTCCCTCGACGTTCGATGAAGATCCGCGCCCTCGGAGGTGGTACGGCCGGGCTCGCTGAGCAGCTCCGCTCACGAGTCGAGCAACCGGACCAGTTTCTGCGGCGCACAGAAGCGGTAGCTCTCGATGACGAGCTCGGCCACCTCGGCCCAGTTGGTGTCGCCGTCGAGCACCACGCCCATGATCGTGGCGGACCACGGCGGCTTGTAGAACGGGTGACCGACGTGCTCGAGCGCCACGAGCTCTTCGCCCTCGGACCGGAACGTCAGCACGGTGGTCGGCGCCGCGACGCCGGTCGCCTCGCGATACGCGGAGGTGTAGCCCTCCTGGGCGACCAGGACGTGAGCGAAGGTCCGAGCGCGGATCCGCCAGCGGACCCCGGTCCAGGCGTCCTCCTCGTAGGCGTCGGGTAGGGCCAGCGCGGTCGCTGCGATCCGGGCGACCACCTCGCTGTCCGGCTCGATCCGCGGCGTCCTCGGCACGGTCAGATTGTGCCAGCGACCACCCTCACGGCCTGCTCGTTGTGCTGGTCGTCATCGGGCGCACCGTTGCTGCATCGGTCGACGGGACTTCCGCGGAATGGTGGCGACAACGCCTTTCTTGGGAGCACGCATGACGAATCGCGCACAGGAGTTCGCCGACCGGTTGGTCGATCTCGAGAGCAGCGGCGACGTCGCTGCCTTCGTGTCGGCCGTCTTCGCCTCCGACGTGGAGCTGGTCCGGCCCGAGACCGGTCGGGCGCACTCGGGCCACGAAGGTGCCCGAACCTTCTGGGCGGAGTACCTGGCCCAGTTCGAGCACGTCCACTCCACCTTCAACCGGATCCACGACGGCGAGATCGGGGTGCTCGAGTGGGTGAGCACCGCCACGCTGCCCAACGGCACCGAGATCAGCTACGCCGGGGTGAGCCTGCTGGACTTCGACGGCCAGGATCAGGTACGCCGGTTCTCGACGTACTACGACACCAGCGCCTTCCAGCCGCCGACGAGCTGATTCATCTCCCGGCTCCGAGCGGCCGTCGGGTCGCTCGCGGTCCGAGACGTCGCACCGGAGCTGATAGGAGTCGCTCATGATCTTGTCGAAGGTCCCGGACCCGCGGCTCGTGACGATCCGTCGTGGTGGCACGCTCACCGACTCCGACCACCGGCTGCTGGCGCTCTGGGCAGCGACGTGTGCGGAGCACGTGCTGAACCTCTTCGAGACGACCCGACCCGACGATCCGCGGCCACGACAGGCGATCGAACACGCCCGCGCCTGGGTGCGCGGGGAGGTCACGATGATGCAGGCCCGCGCCGCCGGTGGCCACGCCATGGGTGCGGCCCGGCCGCTGCGTGGGGCAGCACGGCACGCCGCCTACGCGGCGGGCCAAGCCGGCGCTGTGGCGCACGTCGCAGCGCACGACCTCGGGGCGGCGGCCTATGCGATCAAGGCCGTCCGCGCCGCCGTGCCGGAGGCTGCGAGCGAGGAGGCCGGACGCATCGAGTGCCGGTGGCAGCGGACGCAGCTGCCAGAAGAGATCCGGAACCTGGTGCTCGACGACCAGCGGTTGCGGAACGAGATCTGCTGGTTCGCCTTCGACTGCTGAGGAGCAGTCGCGGCGGATCGCGCTATCGACCCGGATGCTGCGGTGTGCTCCGACGGAAGATGACGTCAGGTCGACCGGCCGCGCTCGTCGCTGTCATTGGCTGAGATCCAGCTCGAGCCGGTCCAACAGAGCCTCCAGCGCGAGCTCGAACTCCTCGGCACTGCGGTCCTGACTCAGCAGCGGCCGCAGTCGGGCGATGGTCGGATTCCCGCTGAGATCGAGCTGGCCGTCCTGATTCGGCAGTTGAGCGCCGCCCTCGTCCAGCGGCTCCTCCACCGGCGACGTGTCGGCGCCGTGCTGGGCAGCCTCGAGCAGGAGGGTGCCGAGCAGGAAGCTCGAGAAGGCTCGATAGGTGTGCACCACCTGCTCGTCGGTGAAGCCCTGCGACGACAGTCGCTCCAAGAAGTCGGTGATCAGTTCCAGGCTGCGCAACGGCGGCCTGATCCACGGTGCCGCCGGGTGCCGGGTGGCGACCAGCGGGAAGACGCCCGGATGCTCGACGGCGAGCTTGCGCACGCTGTGGGCCAACGCCTGCAGATAGCCCTGCCAGGTGCCGGTGAGCCCGGGATCGAGATCGTCGGAGACGCCGTCCACGAGCTGACTCACCATCGCCTCGAGCAGATCCTCGCGCCCGGTGACGTAGTGGTAGAGCGCCATCGCCTCGACCCCGAGCTCCTCACCGAGCCGTCGCATGCTCAGGCCCTGGGTGCCGTGACGATCGATGATGGCGATCGCGGCGTCGACGATCAGCTGGCGGCTCAGCCGAGGCCCGCCAGCCGAGCGTTGTTCGTTGACAGGTCGGTCTCCGGCGGCCGGATCACCGCTCCGATCAGTGCTCTTGGCCATGCGGTCATGTTCCTCCCACCGAGTCAGATGTCGTCGGCGGCTCGGTCGACCCGGCGGTGGAATCGCATCCCGGCCAGTCCGCCGAGAATCGCACCGACCAGGGCGACCGCGATGACCGCGAGGGCGCTGACGATGCCGGCCGTGGTGAGGGCTTGCGCTGACAACGGGATCTGCGGTGCGCCGTCGAGGTACCGCGAAGCGTCCACCTGGTTCCCGGTGATCGCGGCGAGTACGGCGATGACGACGGCAGCGATGATCCCCCACAACCACACGCCGACGCCCTGCTTCACCCCGTTGAACCGGGCCATCCGACCTGCGACGTAGCCGCCGCACAGGTAGGCCAGCAAGATCACCACCAGCAGCACGATCAGACCGACGAGCCCGTACGTCCCGGCGTTCCCGGCCGCTTGACCGGGATTGAGTTGTGCGCTGAGTCCGGTGCCGGCGCCGATCGAGCCGAGGATCGCCGTCAACAGCACCCCGGCTCCCGCGGCCGTGAGCCAGCCGAAGAACGTGGCGCCGAACTTGAGTCCGCCGAACTGCTCCTTCTGTCGGGCGACCACCGCTCGGCGGTCGTAGCCGGTGCCAGTCGGGCCCCCGGGACCGTTCACCGTCGGCCGGCCGGCCGTCGGCGGTCCCTGGTCGAGTGGTCCCTGGTCGCGCGGGCCCTGATAGCGCGGGGCCTGGTTGCGCGAGACCGGCTCGCCCGGGCCTTGGTCGCGCGGGACCTGCTCGCCCGGGAGCGGCGCCCCGGTGCTCTGCCCCGTCGCGGCGTCGCCGCGATCACGACCCTCAGGTACTGCGGTACTCATCGCTTCCTCCTTCACTGGCGCCTCCGGCGCCGGCTGGTCGGCCCGAGTCGGCGAGGCCCGGCCGAGACGAACGGTCTCGGCCGGGCGTCACCACGAACGGTTCACACGGGCTCGGGGCGAGGGTCAGACCGAGCGGGTCCGGTCCACGCCACCGTCGACACCGCGGTCCACCCCACGGTCGACGCCCCTATCGACGCCACCATCGACGCCACCATCGACGCCACCATCGACGCCACCATCGACATCGACACGTTCCTTGCGGACCTCCTCGTCGACGGTCTGCTGCTCGGTCACCGTCTCGGTGTCGAGCCGGACCCGCTCCACCGGAACGGTCTCCTTCTCGACGACCGGCCGCTCCTCGTGCAGCACCACCTCGTGCTCCTCCTCGGAGATATCCGGGCCGCTCAGCGCCTCGTCCCGGTTCGCTTCGGTGATCGGTTCCCGCTCGACCCGCACCTCTTCGCGCTGCACGGGCACCGTCTGCGTCACGTTCTCGGTGACCACGTACTTGCGCAACCTCGCCCGACCCGTCTCGCGCTGCTGGGTCCCGACCCGCAGCTGCTCCTCCGACACGGTCATCGCGTCATCGGTCGTGCGACCCGACGTGTCGTATCCCTCGGCGGCGACGCCCGCGTCCCGATCGGTGCCGAAGCCCGCGTCGCGGTCGGTGCCGACGCCCGCGTCCCGATCGGCGCCGAGGGTGTTGTCGACATCCGTCGTCTCCCGGGTCTCGCTGTAGTCGGTCCGGCTGTAGTACGCGTACAGCTGCCGCTCCTGCTCGGGGCTGAGATGGCCGTCCTCGTCCACGTTCGGGGCGTTCTTCACGAAGTCCTTGGCGTAGGGCACCGTCACCTGGTCGCCGGAGATGTCCGCGTCAGCCAGCGGGATGAAGCTCTCCTTCGTGCCGAAGAGACCCGTGGCCACCGTCACCCACTCCGGTCGGCCGGTCTGGTCGTCGGTGTACACCTGACGGGCGGTGCCGATCTTGTCCCCGCCCAAACCGTAGACGTCCTGGCCGATCACGCTGGCGACCTGATTCTGGTCCAACACGTTCATCACTCCTCTGCCGACCCGGGGCCGCGATTCGGCCCGTCTCCCCTTGCTTTAGCCAGTTGGCTTACGTTGTAAACACAGTCCGGAGATGAGTTTTACAACGTAAGATCCCGCCCAGCCGCGTCCCGGCGCGACCGGCCCTGGGTTTGCCGGCCGTTAACCTCGCGGGATGGAGACGGATCCGGTCGAGGTGCTGGATCGGCTGGCCGGCGACGTCTGTGATGTGCTCGGTCCCGAGCTGCTCGGTCTGTACGTCCACGGCTCCTGGGTCGAGGGCGACTTCTCGGCCGCTCGGAGCGACCTCGACCTGCTCGCCGTGCTGGCCCTGGACCCGGACGATGCGAGGGCGACCCGGCTGAGGATGGTGCACGATGCCATCGAGCACGACTTCCCCGAGTGGGCGGGCCGGATCGAGGTCGAGTACGTCTCGCAGGGGGCCCTGGCCGACCACCACGACAACGACCGGGTGCTGGCGCGGATCAGCCCTGGCGAGCCGCTCCATCTCGTGCCGGTCTCGGGGCACTACCTGCCGAACTGGTACTCGGCACGGACGGCGGGGCAGGTGCTGATCGGTCCGGAACCCGGCGCGGTCATGCCGGAGATCACCGTGGCGGAGGTGATCGCCGTCATCGGCGAGCACGCGCGCCGGTGGCCGGACTGGGTTCGCGATGCCGACAGCCCCGGCGCCCAGGCCTATGCGGTTCTCACCTCGTGCCGGATGCTCGCGCTGATCGGCGACGGACAGCGGCTGTCCAAGCGTCGGGCCGCCGCCGTGGCCGCGCGAGCCCTACCGGACCACGCCCGGCTCATCGACTGGGCCTGCCGCTGGTGGTACGAGGACGGCTCCGACGAGGATCCGGTCCGAACGGCCGACGTGCGCGCGTTCGTCGACCACGTGTCGGCGCTGATCGCTCGAACGACGACACACGACGACCTCCGCCTCGGTGGCGCGGCACCCGAGTCGATGTGATCGACACCGCCGTCACCGCTGTGGTCCAGAGCGACGCCACGCCCGTTCGCCGGACGAAGTCATCCTGGGAAGGTGATGACGGCCCAACCCCGGTTGGCGATAGTCACCGGGAGGAGGGCAGCTCCCCGGGCTGACGGCGCACACCGCCGACAGGCACCGCTGCGCTGACGTCATCGAACACCTCATCCGCAAGCGAAGGGACCCGAAGAATCATGGCCACACTGACCGCGTGGGCGTTCCCGGGAGTCGGCGACGCCGAAGCCGCGGTGCAGAAGCTCCAGGCGCTGCAGACCCAGAAGCTGATCACCGTCCAAGATGCCGCGGTGGTGTCGTGGGAGCAGGGGAAGTCCAAGCCCAAGACCCGGCAGCTCAACAACCTGACCGGCGCGGGTGCGATGGGCGGTGCCTTCTGGGGGATGTTGTTCGGACTGATCTTCTTCGTGCCGCTGCTCGGTGCCGCCATCGGCGCCGGCATGGGAGCCCTGATGGGGTCGATGACCGATGTCGGGATCGACGACACCTTCATCAACGGCGTCAAGCAGCGGGTCACTCCGGGTACCTCGGCCCTGTTCCTGCTCAGCTCCGACGCCGTCATCGACCGCGTCAAGGAGGCGTTCCAGGGCACGCACGCCGAGCTGGTGGCGAGCAACCTGTCCTCGGAGCAGGAGGCGAAGCTCCGTGAGGTGTTCGCCGACGAGTGATCGGTGGCGCCGGTGAGAGCCGGCAGGTGGAACCTGGAGGTCCCCCGCCCGCGGTGACGGGTCGCGGACGGGTACCGGCCCGGGTGCTGCCCGGGCTGACCCGACAGAACCTGATCACCGAGCTGGTGGCCGGTGTCACCTTGTTGGCGATCGCCGTCCCGCTGAACATCGGCTACGCGCAGATCGCCGGTCTGCCGCCGACGGCCGGCCTGTACGCGTTGATCGTGCCGGGCGTCGTCTACGCCCTGGTGGTGTCCTCCCGCCAGGTCGTGGCCTCCCCCGACGCCGCTGCGGCGGCCCTCGTGGCCTCCAGCATCGGCGGACTCGCGGCCGCGGGAAGCGCGAGCTACCTGACGATGGCGCTGGCCCAGGCGATCTTGTGCGGCGTCTTCTTCGTCGCGTTCTCGGTGCTCAAGCTCGGCTTCCTCGCCAACTTCTTGTCCAAGCCGATCCTGATCGGTTTCGTCGGTGGCCTGGCGCTGGACATCTTGGTGTCCCAGCTGGCGAAGATGCTCGGAGTCAGCATCGACTCCGGTGCCGAGTTCCTCGAGAAGCTCGGCCAGCTCGTGACCGGCTTACCCCGCACGAACCTCGTCGCCCTGCTGCTCTCGATCGGTTCCGTGGCCATCCTGGTCGGCGGTCGGCGGCTGGCACGTGCCGTGCCCTGGGCGTTGATCGTGCTGATCGTGACCACCGTGGTCGACGTCACCGCCGGACTCGAGCGGTACGGGGTGAAGGTTCTCGGCGCGATCGAGGCCGGCCCGCCAACGCTCACCTGGCCGGTCCTCGACCTGGGTACCTGGGTCGCGCTGATCCCGTCCGCTCTGGCGCTGACCCTGGTCACGACCGCCGAAGGGCTGCTGGTGGCCCGCAGCTACGGCGAGAAGCGGCACTACGAGACGTCACCGAACCGGGATCTGATGGCCTTCGGGGTCGGCAACATCGCCGCGGGGCTGACGGGAGGCTTCACCGTCGGCTCCTCCACGTCGCGCACCGCGGCCATGGACCAGGCCGGATCACGGACGCAGCTGCCGTCGATCGTGACCGCGGTCGGCACGTTGTTGCTGGTGCTCTTCGGCACGGCGCTGCTCGAGCACATCCCCAACCCCGCCATCGGCGCCATCGTGGCCGTGGCCGTCGTCCCCCTCCTGGGCATCCGGGAGTTCCGGCGGCTCGCGGGCCAGGATCGGGGCGAGCTCACCGTTGGCATCGTCTGCTTCCTGGGGGCGCTGCTGCTGGGGCCGATCGCCGGCATCGCCGTCGCGTTCATCCTCTCCTTGATCGTGCTGGCCGGCCGGGCCGCGAACCCACCGGTGACGGTCCTGAGCCGATCCGGCATCGAGGACGGCACCCTGACCCCGGTGACCGATGACGAGCCGGTGACCGCTCCGGGTCTGGTGATCATCCGGTTCGCCGCACCGGTCTTCTTCGCCAACAGCACCACCCTCGGTGACCGGGCGCGGGCCGCGGTCCGAGCCGGTGGCGAAAAGGGAGGCGATGCGGGCACCGCGGTCAGGCACCTGGTGCTCGACCTCGAAGCGGTCACCGACGTCGACGTCACCGGGGCGGAGAACCTCGAGAGCCTGATCGGCTGGTTGCACGATCGAGGTGTCTCTTTCGGTTACAGCCGGGCGCGACCGGAGACCCTGGCCCGACTCGACCACCTCGAGCTGATGACAGGGGTCACGGTCTATCCGACGAACCGGGCGGCCCTCTCGGCACTGGCGGATTCCGATGGGTGAACTGATCCTCGATCTGGTGCCGCTGGCGGCCGGGCTCGTGCTGAGTCCGCTGGCGATCATGGCTCTGGTGGCCGTGCTGCTGTCGGCACGCGCCCGGGTCAACGGCGTGATGTACCTGATCGGCTGGGCGCTGGCGATCACGGCCGGCCTGGCCATCGGCTACGGACTCCTCGGCGGGCTGGAGCCGGAGCAGCCGGCCAGCACGCCCGTCTGGGTGACGCTGGTGCACATCGTGCTCGGCCTGGTGCTGATCGGCGGCGGGGTCTGGGAGTACCGGAAGGGCCGGGCCGTGCTCCGGCAGATGGCCGCGGCCACCACCCCGGCGGAGGTCGTCGCCGCGGCACCTCAACTGCCGGGCTGGCTGAAAGCCGTGGCGACGTTCACCGCCGTTCGTTCCCTGGCCCTGGGGTTCGGGATCTTCGCGCTCAATCCCGTCGACCTCTCCTGCGCGATCATCGCCGGCATCGACACCCGCGCTGCGGGCCTGCCGTCCGGCTCCGCCTCGACGGTGCTGGTGATCTTCGGGCTGGTCGGCCTGCTCCCGGTCCTCATCCCGGTCGCCCTGATCTTGATCATGGGAGTGCGAGCCGATCCGTTCCTCACCCAGGCGCGCAGCTGGATCGCCGGACACAACGGGATCCTCAACGCCGGACTGCTGCTGGTGATCGGTGCCCTGCAGCTGCAGAAAGGCCTGTCCGCCCTGCTGGGCTGAGGCAGTTGCCCCTGGCTGCGCTCGACTCGGCGGGAATAGACGTGTGCGCACCGGTGAGCCGGGTCCAAGCGCCGCCCGACGACGATCGATCCGCGCGATCGAGCAGCGTACGTGGCTGCGGTCCGGCCCAGCTGAGAGCAGCCGGGCCGGGTACCGCCCGTGCTCGAACCCGACGGCTATCGTGCCGCCGTGGGCAGTGCGCTCTCTCCTCGGCTGCGGAGCATCGTCGATGCCTTGCCGCTGCGGCCGGGATCGCGGGTGCTGGAGATCGGCGGAGCGCCGGGCGCGGCGGCCCGGGAGGTGGCCGCCCGGGTGGCGCCGAACGGACACGTGCTGGTCCTCGACCGGTCCGCGGTCGGCATCGATCGCACCCGCGCCACCTGTGCCGAGGAGATCGCCGCCGGCCTGCTCTCGACGGTCTGCGCCCCCGCCGAGGACTTCGCGCTGGCCATCGCACCGTTCGACCTGGCCTTCGCCTGCCGGGTGGGAGTGCTCGACGGCCGCCATCCCGGCTCGTACGAGGCGGCCCTGGCCAACATCGGCGCCGCCGTGAAGCCGGGCGGCTGCTTGTATCTGGACACGGGTGCACCGCTCACCGTCGTGACGTTGCGTCCGCTGTCGTCGTGACGGCTGAGGCCATCGGTGGCGGCTTCCGGGCAGGTCCGCGGAGGGCCGGAAAGCAGGCGGTCCGCCAGCCGCCTGCTCGGGGGGTCAGGCGACTGGCGGACTCCAGAAGGAGTTTACGGTGTAGTCCGCAAAATGTTCGCATCGGCGCGTTTTCGTGTTGCCGAAGTCACGCGTTTCTCGAGTTGTCGGCCGTTTGCGGTACTCGTCGGACGGCTGTCCGGGTCGGCTGTGCCACGCCGCTACAGTCCTCGGCGTGACGACGTTCGCGATCGTGGGCAGCGGCTGGCGGGCCCGGATGTTCCTCACCGTCGCGAACCGGATGGAGTCGGTGTCCTGCGGCGGAGTCGTGGTGCGGACGCCACGTTCCCTCGACGTGCCGGTCTTCACCTCGCTCGACGAGTGTCTGCGGGAGGTCCGGCCCGCCTTCGTGCTGACGGCGACGCCGTGGCCGGTGACGCCCGGGCTGATCGCCGACCTCGTCGGCCGGGGGGTTCCGGTGTTGGCCGAGACACCGCCCGCCCCCGATCACGACGGCCTTCGGTCGCTGTGGACATCGGTGGGCGGGTCCGGACTGGTGCAGGTGGCCGAGCAGTACCTGATGATGCCCAGTCACGCTGCTCGGGCCGCAGTGGTGGCCGCCGGGGTCATCGGCGAGCCGACCCAGGTCCAGGTCTCCTCGACCCAGCAGTACCACGCGGTCTCGTTGATCCGCGGTCTGCTCGGGGTCGGCCGGGGCCCGGTGACGGTCCGGGCCGCCAGGTTCACGGCCCCGCTGGTCAGCCCGCTGGGTCGGACCGGCTGGACCGGCGACTCGGCGGCGCACCCCACCGTCACGACGATCGCCACCCTCGACTTCGGGGCCGGACGCTCGGGGCTGTACGACTTCACCGAGCAGCAGACCCGCAACCTGCTCCGGTTCCGGCGACTGACCGTACGAGGATCCGCGGGCGAGCTGCGCGACGACGAGGTCGTGCGGATGACCGGGCCCGAGACCCTCGTCCGTACCCCGCTCGTCCGGCGCCAGTCGGGCCACGACCTGGATCTGGGCGGCTACGAGACCGAGCACATCACCTTCGGTTCCGAGGTGCTCTACCGCAACCGGTACCCGGGGCACCGGTGGATGGACGAGGAAGTCGCGATGGCCACGCTGCTGGACCGGATGGCGGACTGGGTTCGCGGTGCCGGGCCGGAGCCCTATCCGCTCGCCGAGGGGATCCAGGACCAGCAGATCGCCCTGGCCATCGAGGATGCAGCCGATCGGGACGTCCCGGTGACCACGTCCGTGGAGGCCTGGAGCGAGTTCCCCGGCGCCAGCGGCGGGACGGTCCGGCGACCCTAGTTCCCTACCGGCCCAGCTCCCGGGCGAGGTCCTCGAGGTCGAGGTCGCCCGGTCTCCGGCCGGCCAGGACGGCCTGCCGCCCGAGTCGCGCCAAGGTGGCGTTGACGGGCGCCGTCCCCCCGCACCGGTGGGCGATCGCGGCGATCTCGCCGTTCAGGTAGTCGGTCTCGATGTCCCCGGTACCCCGGATCAACGACTGCCAGGTCGACCCCCCGAGGTCGCCGACCACGCCGGCGACGGGCTCCACCCGGAAGCCGGAGGCCCGCGCCGCCTCCTCCTCGGCGTCACCGGTGTACTCGATCCCGGCGGCGTCGAACACCGCGCGGGCTTCGGCCGCGGCCGCGCCGATGAGCGGCGAGGCACCCTCGGTGGTCCCGAGCAGCGCCTCGAAGACGTTGCCCAGGTTGCTGATCAGCTTCCGGTGCTTCCATGGCATCACGTCGTCGGGGCGTCGAATCCCGAATCCGGCTGCCGTCCAGTCCCGAGCCAGCTGATCCAGCAGTCGATCGTCAGCGGCGGTGGTCGGGGCGGGCACGCGTCCGACGTGCAAGACGCCGGACACCGGGACCCCACGCAGCACCACCTCGCCCGGCTCCAGGCGGGCGGCCGGCATCCAGACGCAGACACCGAACACCCGGGCGAAGTAGCGGTGCGCCAGCGTCTCGGCCGCCACCCCGTTGGTCGCGGTGAACAGCGGCAGGCGCTCCCCGGCGGTGCCGACCACCCGGTCGCCGTCGTGCACCGGGGCGTCGACCCAGTCGCCCAGCACGGTGGCGAGCTGTTGCGTCTTCGTCGCGACCACCAGCACGTCCGTCGGCGCGAGTCGCAGCTGCGACGGTCCCGACACCGCCACCACGGGCACCGTGACGTCCATCGTGGGTGTGCGCAGCCGCAGGCCGCGATTCTGCATCGCGGTGAGGTGATCCCCGCGCGCGACGAGCACCGCGTCCCGGCCCGCCTCGACCAGCCGGCCGCCGAGCCCACCGCCGACCGCGCCGGCACCGATGATGAGATATCGAGTCACACCCGCACGCTAGTTCGCTCAGGGGCGGGCGCCGAACTCCGCGCTGCCGACCGTCCAGGCAGCGGCCTGCTCGCTCAGCGTGAAGCCGAGACCGGGGCGGTCGGAGATCCACATCCGACCGTCGCGGGTCTCCAGGTGCTCGTTGAACAACGGATCCAGCCAGTCGAAGTGCTCGACCCACGGCTCGATCGGGTATGCCGCCGCCAGATGGCAGTGGATCTCCATCGCGAAGTGCGGCGCGATCTCCAGCTGCTTGGCCTCTGCGATCGTGGCCAGCTTGAGGAACTGGGTGATGCCACCGATCCGCGGCGCGTCGGGCTGGACGATGTCACTGGCTCCCGCCTCGATGAGTCGGACGTGCTCGGCGACGCTGGCCAGCATCTCCCCGGTCGCGATCGGGGTGTCCAGCGAGCGGGCCAGATTGGCATGCCCCTCGGCGTCGTAGGCATCCAGGGGTTCCTCGATCCAGACCAGACCGAACTCCTCGAAGATCCGGCCCATCCGTTGGGCGGTGGCCCGATCCCATTGCTGGTTCGCGTCGACCATCAGCGGCACGTCCGGGTCCAGGAACTCCCGCACCCGGCTGACCCGCGCGACATCGGTCCGCCAGTCCGGTTGGCCCACCTTGAGCTTGATACCGCCGATGCCGGCTTCGAGCGAGGCGGTGGCGTTCTCCAGCACCTGCTCGATCGGCGTGTGCAGGAAGCCACCGGAGGTGTTGTACGTCCGCACGGAATCGCGGTACGAGCCGAGGAACTTCGCCAGCGGCAGGCCCGCCCGCTTGGCCTTCAGATCCCACAGGGCGACGTCGAAGGCCGCCACGGCCTGGGTGGCCAGGCCACTGCGGCCGACCGAGGCACCCGCCCAGCAGAGCTTGACCCACAGCTTGCCGATGTCGCTCGGATCCTCCCCGATGAGCACCGGCGCGATCTCCTGCGCGTGCGCGAACTGTCCGGGCCCGCCGGCCCGCTTCGAGTACGAGAAGCCGATGCCCTGGTGCCCGTTCTCCGTGGTCACCTCGACGAACAGGAACGCCACCTCGGTCATCGGCCGTTGCCGGCCCGTGAGCACCTTGGCGTCGCTGATCGGAACGGCCAGCGGCAACGTCACCGACGAGACCCGCAGGTGAGCGATGCGGTCGGTCGTGGCCGCGCCGGCCGACGACGCGATCCGCGTCGCCTCCGTGGCTGACAGGGCACTCCGGGGCCCGTTGCTGGCGATCGTCATCTCGAGCCATTCCCTTCTCGTGACACGGCGTTGTCGTGGACCCCGTCGACCATCCTGGGCACACCGGCCGGGTTGTCGGGCCGGAGCTCGTCGGGGAGCAGGTGCGGGGGCACGTCCTGGTACACGACCGGGCGCAGGAACCGCTCGATGGCTCGGGTGCCCACCGAGGTGGTCGCGGGAGCCGACGTCGCCGGATACGGGCCGCCGTGCACCATCGCATGGCCGACGTCGACACCGGTCGGCCAGCCGTTCACGATCAACCGGCCGGCCACCGACTCCAACCGACCCAGCAGCTCCGTGGCCAGTCGCTCGTCGGTGGTACCCAGGTGGATCGTGGCCGTCAGCTGCCCCTCGAGACCGTCGACGACGGCACGGAGCTCGTCCTCGTCGCGGACCCTGACGATCAGCGAGGCCGGCCCGAAGACCTCGGCGGCGAGCTCGGGATGGGCGAGGAAGTTCCCGGCGTTGGTCAGGTACAGCCGCGCCTCCCCGGGAACGGCCGGTGCGTCGTCGGTCGAGCCGGCCGCCAGCAGCGTGACTCCGGGCGTCGCATCGAGCACGTCGGTGCCGCGACGGTAGCCGCGGTTGATGTCCGCGGTCAGCATCGGTACCGCCGGGATCGCCTGCACCGCTGCCGTCGGCGGCGGCGATGAGCTCCTCGGCCGCGCCGTCCTCGTCCTGGACGAACAGCAGTCCCGGCTTGGTGCACAACTGCCCCGCGCTACCGGTGACCGCTGATGACAAACCCCTTGGCGATGGACACCGACCGCTCGCCGAGAGCGCCCGGCAGCACGAAGACCGGGTTGACGGAGGACATCTCCGCGTAGACCGGGATCGGCTCGGGACGGCGCTGGCCGGCCGCCACCAGGGCGAGACCGGCGGTGCGGGAGCCGGTGAACCCGACCGCCTTGACCCGGGGATCCCCGACCAGGGCGAGTCCGAGCCCGTGCGAGGTGCCGTGGAGCAGGGAGAAGGTTCCTTCGGGCAGCCGGTGCCGGACGACGGCGTCACGGATCGCCCGGCCGATCAGCTCCGAGGTGCCCGGATGAGCCGGGTGGGCCTTGACGATCACGGGACAACCGGCGGCCAGCGCCGAGGCGGTGTCTCCCCCGGCGACCGAGAACGCGAGCGGGAAGTTGCTGGCCGCGAACACGGCGACCGGACCGAGCGGGACGGCACGCTGTCGCAGATCGGGACGGGGCAACGGCGTCCGGTCCGGCCGGGCCGGGTCGATCCGGACGCCTCGCCAGGACCCGTCGCGGACGAGTGCCGCGAAGAGCCGCAGCTGTCCGACCGTCCGACCGGTCTCTCCGGCGACCCGCCCCGCGGGCAGCCCGGTCTCCGCCGTCACCCGGTCGGCGAGCTCGGAGCCGAGCGACTCGATGTTCGCCGCGATGGTCTCCAGGAACGCGGCCCGCTGCTCGGCGTCGGTGCGGCGGTAGGTCACGAACGCCTGTGCGGCCAGGGTTGCTGCCCGCTCCACCTCCGCGGGCCCGCTCTCGCCGTACGGGGGCTGCAGCTCGTTCCCGGTGGCCGGATCGACGGCGCAGAAGGTGGCACCGTCCGGCTCGACGTCGCTCGCCCCGATCAGCGACCGGCCCGTGAGACCGTCGGCGACGACGACCGACCCGCTCATCGGGCGACCTTCGCCACGAGCGCTGCCAGCTCGGCCGACTCGTCCTCGCTCAGATCGGTGAGTGGGGATCGGACCGGTCCGGCCGGTCGCCCGATGATCCTCATCCCGGCCTTGACGATGCTCACCGCGTATCCGGGGGTGCGGTTGCGCAGGTCGCAGTACGGCAGCACGAAGTCGTTCAGGGCCGCGAAGACGTGGGCGTCGTTCCCGGACCGAACGGCGGCGTAGAAGTCCAGCGCCCAGGCCGGCAGGAAGTTGAAGATGGCCGAGGAGTACGTGGTCAGCCCCAGCTTCAGGTACGGCAGCGCGTACATCTCGGCGGTCGGCAGCCCCCCGACGTACAGCAACCGGTCCCCCAGCCGGGAGTAGATCCTGATCATCTGATCGATGTCGCCGATCCCGTCCTTGAAGCCGATGAGATTGGGGCAGTCGGCGGCGAGCCGTTCGACCGTGACGGCGTCGTACCGGGCGTTGGCGCGGTTGTAGATGATCACCCCGAGGTCGGTGGACCGGCACACGGCGCGGACGTGGGCCTCGAGCCCGGCCTGGCCCGCCTCGGACAGGTAGTGCGGCAGCAGCAGGATGCCGTCGGCACCGGACCGCTCAGCGGCCTGCGCCAGCTCCACGGCCAGCGCGGTGCCGTAGCCGGCCGGTGCGATCACCGGCAGCTCCGGTGGGGTCTCCTTCACCGCGGCCGTGACGACCTGCTCGACCTCGGAGAAGGTCAGCGAGAAGAACTCGCCGGTGCCGCCGGCGGCGAAGAGCCCGGACGAGTCGTGTTCGGCGAGCCAGCCGATGTTGTGCCGGTACGCGGTCTCGTCGAACGCGTACTGCTCGCTGAAGTGCGTGACCGGGAACGAGAGCAGCCCCTGGCCGAGCTTCTGGGCGACTTCCGTCGGCGAAAAGGCGGTCACGATCTTCCCCTTCGGGGTGAGTGGTTCGGGTGCGGTTCCCACCACTGTAGGGTTCGCTCGCCATGCCGGTCCAACACTTGTTGGGCATGGATTGATACCTTGGCTGCATCATGTTCACCCTCGACCAGCTGCGCGCCTTCGTCGCGGTCGCCGAGGAGCTGCACTTCGGGCGGGCCGCGGAACGGCTGGCGATGACGCAGCCGCCGTTGAGTCGCCAGATCCAGAAACTCGAACGCACCGTCGGAGCCCGGCTGCTCGAGCGCGACAACCGGAAGGTCGAGCTGACCGCCGCCGGCACGGTGTTCCTGGCCGAGTCTCGACGCCTCCTCGGGCAGGCGGACGCAGCGTTGGAGCAGGCCCGCAGGATCCAGGCCGGGTCGGCGGGCACCGTCCGGATCGGGTTCACGGCCGCGTCGACCTTCGCCGTCTTGACCCGATTGCTGGACGTCCTCGCCGGGGCTGCGCCGGACATCCACCTCGACCTGTCCGAGATGGTCACCCGGGAGCAGGTGGCGGCCCTGCACGCCGGAGAGATCGACCTGGGTCTGGCCCGACCACCCTTCGACGGATCCGCGTTCGAGTCGCGGCTCCTGCACCGAGAGGAGCTGGTGGTCGCCGTCCCGGACGGTCATCGCCTCACGGAGCTCCGCCGCGGTGTGGATCCCGACGATCTCGCCGACCAGGCCGTGATCATGCACTCGGTGGTGCAGGCCCGCTACTTCTACGATCTCGTGGCCCGGCTGGTGCCGGTCCGCGAGGATCGCGTCGTGCACAGCGTCAGCCAGATCCTCACCATGCTGGTGCTGGTGGCCGGTGGTCGGGGCATCGCCTTCGTGCCGGAGTCCGCCGCCCGGCTCGGGATCGAGGGGGTCGACTTCCTCCCGATCCGCGGCCTCCCGGCCAAGCCGGTCGAGCTGCACCTGCTCTGGAGCCGGGGCGCTCGGAACCCGGCGCTGCCGACAGTGCTGCGGTCGCTCCGCCGGGGCCGCTGACCGGCCCGTGCGTCAGCTCAGGCTCACCGGTCGACCGGTACGGGCGGATTCGTAGACGCCGGTGATGATCGCGACCGCTTGCCGGTTGGTCTCCAGATCGACCCGCAGCGCTGCCGTGCCGGCCACGGCGTCGAGGAAGTTCTCGTACTGGCGGCGGTGGGCGCCGATCGCCAGCTGCCCCGGATCGCTGCCGGCCGTCGGCCCCGCGACGCCCGCTGCCTCCGGGTACTCCGCGATCTGGTTGATCGCAGCGTCGGGGTTCCCGTACGCCCGCTCCTCGGGACTGGTCTCGGCCGGCGTTCGGTGCACGAAACTGAGCTTGTCGTTGTCGATCACGACCGAACCGCGATCGCCGTGGACCTGCAGCCGGGCACTGAGCCCCGGATAGGCGGCCGTGGTGGCGTGCAGCACGCCGAGGCCGCCGTTCTCGAACCGGACCACGCCGACCGCGACGTCCTCGACCTCGATCCGATCATGGGCGAGGGTTCCGGTGTAGGCGAACACCTCGACCGGGCGGCCCATCGTGGCCACCAACAGGTCGACGGTGTGCACCCCCTGGTTCATCAAGGCGCCACCACCGTCGAGGTCCCAGGTGCCCCGCCAATCGCCCGAGTCGTAGTACGACTGGCCCCGCCACCAGTCGATCGACGCGATCCCGCTGGTCAGCCGGCCCAGCTCGCCGGCGGCGATGGCCGACACGGCCACCTCGGTCGCCGGGTCGAACCGGTGTTGGGAGATCACGGCCACGTGGGTGCCGGCCCGCCGCTGAGCGGCGATGATCTCGTCGATCTTGGTCACGGTCGTCTCGGCCGGCTTCTCGATGATCACGTGCTTCCCCGCAGCGAGGGCCTCGACGGCTATCTCACCGTGCCGGCCGGTCGGGGTGCAGACCACCACGACATCGGCAAGGGACAGCGCCTCGCTGACCGAGGTGAGCGGCTCGCCGCCGTGCTCCGCGGTCAGCCGGCCGGCGCGGTCGAGGTGCACGTCGACCACGGCCGTCAACGCGATCCGGTCCGACAGCGCGCTGATCACCGCTGCGTGAACCGCGCCGATCACCCCGGCACCCACGATGGCGAAGCGGAGCCGATCGGTTGGTGTGTTGCTCATGCGTACTCGATCCCTTCGGTCGTCAAGATCTCGGTGAACGCCTGCCAGGCCTGGGTGAACGACTCCGGACCCGACAGCGCCCCGAAGGCTGTGTACCGGCGGAGATGCGGCTCGAGGGAGAAGAACCCGTCGAACCCGTCGGCGTGCAGCGCACGCACCGTCTCGGCTGCGGTGCAGCTCATCGCGGTGGCTGCTCGATCAGGTCGGTGGCGAGCCGCCGGCACTCCTCGGCCGTTCGTCGTCCGTCCGCGATGGCGACGTCGAAGCGTCGGACCAGGGGGCGGCCCGGTTCCAGCAGCCGGGCCCGATCCCAGGCGAGCGCCGATCCGAGACCGGGGTAGCCCTCGACCCGCACGAACCACGGCTCGCCGGCCGACGCGGCCTCCGGCGCGGCGACCACGACGGTGGCGGGACCGCAACAGCCGGGACCCGCCGTGAAGTCGGCGCTCCAGGCGATCCAGGGTGCCACCGTGCCGTTGACGTCGGCCTCGCCCCGGGCCTCCGCGGTGTGGACCTCGACCTGGCGGCACGAAGCGAACCGCCAGAAGAAGCCGCCGTAGCCGGCCGCTGCCCTGCCCTTGCTGCCGGGGGACCCGAGCTCGACGGGTCGATCCGCCGACAGCGCGGACTCCCAGCTCAGCTGCCACACCTCGGCGTCGACGCTGCGCCAACGCACCGACCGATGCTCAGTCAGCAGCACCGCTCCCCCCGGTCCTCCCAGCGAAGCCGGTGGCTGAAGCTACCGTCCTGCGGCACGGGCGGGTCGCCGACGATCACGCCGTGATTGTCCAGCAGCACGTAGCCCTGGCCGTGGACGTAGGTACCGCCGCCCCAGAAGCTCGTACCGTTCACGTCCGGGATGGCCATGCCCACACCGTTGTGCCAGTCGTGGTCGGCCGGGTGCTGGGCCGTGACGACCGTGCCGGCCAAGGTGGCGACCCGGTGCAGGTACGGTCGCGGACTCGAGGTCGGGATGGTGCCGACTCCGTCGCGGTACTCCGCGACGTCGGTCTCGGCCACCCGGGCGCGAGCGATGATGCGATCCCGCGCCGGGTGCGCCCACGGCGCTCCCAGTTCGGCGAAGGTCCGGCTGTCGGCAACCGCCCGGTCGAGCCAGTGCTCGACCTCGCGCACGATCGGCCGGCGATCGGGTCCCTCACCGTCCCACTCGATGGCCCGTGGGTCCACGCGGACCGGTTCGTCCGCGGCGGCGACGGCGGCCAGCACCCGCATGAACGCTCCGGTGCTGCGGAGTGGCACGAGCAGCGGCGCGCCCGCACGCCGGAAGTCGATCAGGTTCTCCAGCAGGTCCCGACGGTCAGCGGTCTCGGTCCGGGTCTGGCCGGCAGTCGCCACCTCCAGCCGGTCCGTGGTGTAACCGAGCACGGCTCGGCCGTGCGTCCCCTCCACCCGGATCACCGGATCCTGCTGGACCGACGCACAGAGCGTGAGCGCACACGTGACCTGCACCCCGGAGGTGCTCTGGATCCGGACCACCGACGTGTCGTCGCACTCGATGGCGTTGGCCCGGTAGAGATCGGTGGTCACGGAGTCGACGTCCTCCAGTCGCCGGCAGCCGACGACCGCGAGGGCGGTGACGACGGCGTGAGCCAAGGCGTTCGTCACGACTCCGTCGATCACCGGCCGACCGGCGACACTCCGGCGACCGGCCCAGGGTGAGCGGCTCCAGTACCGGTGGGTCCGCGACCAGGCACCGACGGCGCCGACCCGCTCGATCGGGCCGAGTCCGAGCTGGTCGGTGCTGAGCATCTCGACCGCGCGCGAACCGAGGCTCTGAAAGCCCACCTGCACCACCTGGCCGGTTTCGTCCTCGACGCCGAGCAACCGCTCGAAATCCTCCAACGACGCCACGGGCGGCTTCTCGAGATAGACGTCGGCGCCCGCCCGGAGCGCGATCTCCGCGAGTCGGAAGTGCTCGCCGATGGGGGCCGCGATCACCACCACGTCGACGGAGCCGACAGCCGTCAGCGCGGCCGACAGATCGGCGTACAGCTGGACGCCGTAGATCTCGGGCGGCTCCAGCGTCACCCCGGGATCGACCGCGGCCACCAGCTCGACCCGCCCCTGCTCGGCGAGGCGGGCGATCCGCTCGGCATGGACCTGGCCGTAGCCACGGACACCCACCAGGACCAGTCGCACGGCCGATGGATCAGGCATAGTTCACTTCCTCGTGGACATCGACGTCGGACGAGCGCGCTGCCAAGAGTTCAGAAAGCGCTTTCCAAGGCACGGTACACGATAATTTGGTCGGGTCGCCAACCGATCGCCGCCACCCGCGCCGGCCGACGAGGCGGTTCGGACGACCGAAGGGAGGGATCCGACGTGTCAGTTCCACCACGACCGCGGACCCCGACCATCGCCGATGTGGCGGCCCGCGCCGGCGTCTCGTTCGCCACCGTGTCACGGGTCATGAACGGCAACCCCTCCGTCGACCAGACCCTGGCCGACAGGGTGCGGGCTGCGGCCGTCGAGCTGAACTACTCCGCCAGTCCGCTGGCCCGCAGTCTTGTTCTCGGCCGGACCAGCACCGTCGCGGTCGTCGTCCCGGATCTGGGGAACCCGACCTTCTACGGCGTCCTCCGCGGCCTCAGCCGGGCCGCCGCCCGTGACGGCTTCCACGTCCTGATCGCCGATTCCGCGGAGTCGGTGGCCGAGGAGCGGGTGCTCGCCGTGGAAACGCGGCGGCGGTGCGACGGCGTCGTGCTGTGCGCGCCGCGGATGCCCGATCTGGAGCTGCAACCGCTGCTGAGTGAGCTCAAGCCGGTCGTGCTGGTGAACCGCGACCCCGGACCCTCCGGGGCGCCGGTGGTCGCGGCGGACTACCACCGGGCCCTGAGTGAGCTGCTGCTCCACCTGCACCAGCTGGGGCACCGGTCCCTGGCCTACCTCGCCGGCGCACCGCAGAGCGCGTCGAACGCGCGCCGGCTGGCCGCCGTTCGCGACTTCGAACAGAGCCACCCCGAGTCCACCGTCGAGGTGCTGCCGGGTGGGGTGAGCTTCGCCGACGGGCACGCGGCCGGCGAGCGGGTCCTGCGGTCGTCGGCGACCGGCGTCCTGGCCTTCAACGACCTCGTCGCGATGGGTCTGATGAGCGCGCTGCACGAGCGGGGCGTTGGCGTCCCCGAGCAGATCTCGGTCGTCGGATTCGACGACATCCCGTTCGCGCGGTACACGACTCCGCCCCTCACCACGGCCTCGGTTCCTGTCACCGAGCTGGGCGAACAAGCATGGCTGCGGCTGTGGGATCTGCTCAACGACCGCACACCGGCCCCGCCGCTGTTCCTTCGACCCCGGCTGGAGCAACGCGGCAGCAGCGGGCCGGCACCACCGCCCCGGCCGCCCGCCCCCTGACGCGGACGCTTCGTGCCCTGAGCCTGTCGAAGGGCCGGGCCCTTCGTGCCCTGAGCCTGTCGAAGGGCCAATGGGGGTAACCCTTGGCAACAACATCGGACGAAGATTACACCATGCACCCTTCGACAAGCTCAGGGCACGAACCCACCACGCCATGCACCCTTCGACAAGTCAGGGCACGGACGACAGGCACCCATCGACAGGCTCAGGGCGCGTGGGAGCCGACTTCGATCACCGGTTCGCGGAGCAGACCGGATCGTACGGTCGCCATGGCGCGGTCCAGGTCCTGGAGCCGGAAGCGGCGGCCGTGGCGCTGCTCGCTCTCGCTCGCCAACCGGACGATCTCGCGGTCGGCAGCCAACGCGTTCGCTGCCGTGTTGTAGACGGTGATCGCGATGTCGTTCTTCCCAGGACGCAGGGCGCCGGAGATGTCGCAGCGGTACGGCGGCGCCCAGATCAGGCCGACCTCTCGACCGTTCACCCGGATCTGCGCCACCTCGCCGATCGGCCCTCGCAGGCGCGCCCGGTAGGACGGGCCGACCATCCCGCGGGAGACGGCACCGTCGAGCCGCTCGGCCTCGCCGTCGCCGAAGTCGATCACCGCTTCGAGCGCGTCGTCGCCGACGTCCACCACGGTGGAGTAGGTGGCCTGACCGGAGTGATGTCGGCGCCGCGGATCGAGTTCCCAGATGTGCGGGAGCTCGACCGATCGCGGTGAGTCTCCGGGGAACTCCACCTGCCACTGCCCCGCTGGGACGCGTCGCCGGTTGGTGATCCTCGCGACGCCGCCGACCTCGGCGTCGGGACCACTCGACGGTCCACCCGACATGATCACCGTTGCCTGATAGGGATGCAGGGTCAGGTCCAGGTCTTCGAGGTCCCCACTCGTGCTGGTGCACTCCCCCGTGTACGCGTTCCAGATCTCGGCCCGGCCGGCGCCTCGACGTCCCCTGACCCGGAACGTGGTCGTCTCGGGTCCGGTGTTGACCAGCAGGTAGCCGTCGCGATCCCCGTACCGGCGATGAACGCAACCGACGGCCGCGACCGGCGGGTCCAGCTGCAGATCCGGGACGAGGCTGACGCCGAGCACCGTCGCCAGGTCCTCGAGGTGGACTTCGGTCGCCCCGGCCAGCTGAATCCGCGAGTCGATCGTGATCACCGAACCGCCGGCGGTCAGCACGTCGCCCAGCCAGCGCCCGGTGGCGTCCGGGACGCTCGTCACCGACGGCATGATCACCGTGCGGTACCGATCCGGCGCGATCTGGGTGAGCGCGTCGTCGTCGACGAGGTCGTAGTCGAGTCCGGCGGTTCGGACGGTCGCCGGGATCTCGGGAGGGATCCGCCGGTTGGCTTCCCGCCAGGCGTCCAGGGAGCCGCCGACGGCCGTCCCCATGCCGGCGAACAGATCATCGTCGGACACGTAGATCGCGACCTCGGCTACCGGCTCGCCCTGCTGCAGCAGCCACGACAGGCGCGTGAGGTAGGCGTTGAGCTCCGACATGGCCGGCCACCACGGGTTCCGCTCGTTGATGGCGCCGGCCGCGTAGAAGATCCAGCCGACCCCCGCGGCACCCGCGGGCGAGTACGGCCAACCGTGTCCCACGAGCTGGTTGACCCCGTTGAGGAAGTGCTCGTGCGCCTCGCCCAGCAGATCGACCGGAGTGGCCCGGAAGGAGGGCGAGTGCACCCAGGTCCAGACCTCCGACGACACCACGCGGCGGCCGTAGAGATGGGCGGCCGAGGAGGCCCAACGGGTCTGGGTGATCTCCTGCCAACCCCAACCCTCACCCTCGAACAGGTCGGCGAACCGGTAACTGCTGATGACGGCCGGCGGCGTGCCGTACCCCTGCAGGCGGAAGGGCACCCCCCGGGCTGCTGCCCAGCGCTGGATCACCGCGACGAAGTTCTCCTCGTACAGCCGAGACAGCGTGCGGTGGTAGTCGGCGCGGAGGCGATGTGCACCCGCGCCGTCGGTGATCAGCAGCTGGAGCTGCGGCAACAGCTCGTACCCGCAGCGCCGGGCGAATTCCGCCGGGAGCTCCGGGGTCCAGTCGGCGCCGTACACCTCCAAGCTGTCGCAGAAGACGGATCCGACCAGCTCGGCGGGGACGGCGTCGAGAAGCCGGTCACCGACCGCTTGCAGGTGGCGTCGCGTGGCGGCGGCGGAGTAGTGGTCGAACACCGGCCCTGCCGCTCCCGCGGCGGCCCGCTTCACGTTCTGACCGGTCCTGCCGGCGTAGGCCAGCAGCACCAGCCGGGGCCCGCTGCGGTCGGGGATCTTGATCACGCCGTCCTCGATCGGCAGCTGCTCGACGTGATCGGGACGTTCCTGGGCGGAGCCGTCACCCACGTACGCGGCGACGAGCTCGTCATCGGGCCACGGCGACACCACCGGGATGTCCATCGGTCCGGACCCGATCTCGCGCCGGTCCCAGCGGAGCCGGCGGGCGGCGAGGTCGGCGCTGACGTGCGGTCCTCCGAAGGACCACCCGCTGCCGAGCGTGAGGTCGAACCGCAGGCCGTGATCACGGGCCCGTTCGGCCGCGAACCTCACGTCGGCGAGGAAGCGGTCGGACCCGAAGTCCGCGGTGACCGGTCCGAGCGGGTACACGAAGGCGACTTCGACCCCGCCGAAACCCGCGGCCGCCATCTCCCGCAGCTCGCGGTCGAGTTCCTCGCGCTCGACCGAGGGCCCGAACCACCACCACCGCATCATCGGCGCCGCAGTCCGCGGGGGATCGGCGAAGCCGGCTCGCAGGTCCTCGACGGTGAGCGCGTCGGCCGATTTGGTCAGGACGAGTCCCGGGTCAGGTCCACACCCAGTTCCAGGTCGGCGATCTTGATCGGCCGTTCCGCCCGGAGCGACTCGTTCCCGGCCATCCCGATCGCGATCGAGCGGATCCCGTCCACCCAGTTCGCCTGACGTTCCAGCCAGTCCTCCCCCGGACCACCGAAGAGGTCGGCCAGCAGCAGGGCGTCTCCACCGCCGTGGCCGCCCTCGCCCTCGACGATCGCGATCTCCTGGGCCACCTCCCAGTGGCGTTGCACCGTCAGTCGGTGACCGCCGGCCCGGGTGGAGTTCTCCGGCACGGCACTGGGATCGACCAGGACCTCACCTGCGGAGTCGACGAGTACCGCGGCCCGCTCGACCACCTCGAGCTCGGCGCGTCCCTGGTCGCCGTTGACGGCGACGCGGTAGCCCTCCCAGGGTGAGTGGGCGTTGAGCGCGTAGCTCAGCGTCGGCCCGCGGCTGTAGTCCACGATCACCGCCAGATTGTCCTCGGTGGTCACGCCCGGCCCGAAGACGTCCTGATCGCGGCGGTAGCCGTCGAAGGACTCGTTGTCGAGGTAGAGCGCCTGCAACCGCGGATCGGTCCGCAGGTCCAGCTCCCACGGGGTGTGCGGGCCCTCGTGGGTCCCTCGGTCCGGACGGGCGGGCAGGCCGCGGGCGGCAGCGTTCTCCGCCCCGTAGAACCGCACGCCGCCCCGGGCGTACACCGAGGTCGGGGCGTCGGCGAGCCACCAGTTGACGAGGTCGAAGTGGTGGGACGCCTTGTGGATCAGCAACCCACCCGAGTTGATCTTGTCCCGGTGCCACCGGCGGAAGTAGTCCGCGCCGTGCGCGGTGTCGAGCACCCACTCGAAGGTGATCGACAACGGGGTGCCGATGGCGCCGCTCTTGATCACGTCCTTGAGGGCGGAGTTGCGAGGCGAATAGCGGTAGTTGTGGGTCACCACGACCTGACGGCCGGAGCGGTCGACGGCGTCAGCGATCTGTCGGGTGCTCTCCGGATCGATCGTCAACGGCTTCTCCACCACCACGTCCACGCCGGCATCCAGCGCCCGGACGATCAGCTCGGCGTGGGTGTAGTCCGGGGACGTGATGATCACCCGATCCGCGTCGGTCTCCGCGATCACCCGTTCCAGGTCGCCGGGAGCGGCCTGCACGACGCCGCTGACGTCGAACCCGGCCTCGGCGAGCTGGCCGAGGTAGACGGCGATCCGACCGGGATTCGGCTCGATCAAGCCGACCAGTTCGGCATCGTCTCGGTGCGGTCCGACGATGGCGTCCAGGTACATCTTGACCCGGTTGCCGAGACCGACGATGACATAGCGACGCTTCGGGTTCACAAGTACTGCTCCTGAGTGGTTGACTCTGAGAAAACGTTTTCTGATAGGCTACCAGCCGTCGATCTCACTCGTCGACGTTGCCCGGGTCGTGAGCCAGCGACCGGCTCCGTCCACACCTGCGAAGAAGGGCTGCCGATGAGCACCGGACCTGCTGAACCCGATCCGAACGCCGTTGCGCTCGTCGGAGACCGGGCGTACCGGGAATCGGTGGTCGCCCGCGGCAACGCCACCTACTGGTTGGAGCGATCGACCGCCGGCGGCAAGCGACTCGGTGCCGTCGAGCGACGAGCCGGCCGCGTTCGAGGAGTTCGACGGAGCCCGCGACGACGTCGGCGGTCGCACGCGATTGAGCGCCGAGCTCACCCCCGACAACGCCGCGGCGCTCCGGGCGGCGCTCCCCTGGCTCACGCCGACGCGCTTCGGGCTGCACACCTCCGCCGGCTTCGGCGACCGGCTCGGGCTGGCGACGCCCGGCCACGTCCGCGCCCTGAAGACCGTCGGCGCCGACATCAAGCCGGTGTTCGCGCAGCAGTCCATCCGGGAGATGGGACGGTGCCGCCGTACGCCCCGCGACGTGCTGGACGACGCGACCTGGGGTGCCTTCCAGGCGGGCTGGACCAAACCTGTCGGCGGCGACGCGGACCATCTGGAGACGCTGGCCGACGTCGACGCGACGGCGGCGGCCGGATTCGTGTTCTACACCTTGGATCCGAAGGCCGAGGTCGATCCCGGAGCCGAGCACGCCGATCCGGCGACGATCCGGCAGCGGGTCGAGGCCCTGGACTGGGCCGGCCTCGAATCCGATCTGGCCACCTTCACCAGGTCCTACGTCGGCCAGCGGCTCGATCTCGGTGACGAGGCCATCGTGTTGGACGAGGAGTCCGTGCTGCGGGCGATGGCCAAGTACGGCCCCTCGATGTCCCACGCCATGGCGATGTACCGCCGCCTCATGGAGAAGGGCATCGACTGCGAGGTGGAGTTCGCCGTCGACGAGACCGACTACCCGACCAAGCCGGTGGAGCACGTCGTGGTCGTCAAGGAGCTCCAGCGTCTCGGGATGCAGTTCGTCTCCTTCGCGCCGCGCTTCGTCGGGCGGTTCGAGAAGGGCGTGGAATACATCGGTGAGCTGGACGCTCTGCAGCAGGACTTCCGGGTGCATGCCGCGATCGCCCGCGCCCTCGGGCCGTACAAGCTGTCGCTGCACTCCGGCTCGGACAAGTACTCCATCTATCCGCTGGCCGCCGAGGCGACGGACGGCCTGGTGCACCTGAAGACCGCCGGCACCAGCTGGGCGGAGGCCCTGCGGGTCATCGCGGCCCATGACCCGGATCTGATGCGGTCCGTGCTGGCGCTGGCACTGGAGAGCTTCGAGGCCAATCGGCAGAGCTATCACCTGTCGTGCGACCCGGCCCGGATCCCCACCGAACCGAGCGACCGGGACGTCGCGCAGCTGCTCGACGTCATCGACTCCCGCCAGGTGCTGCACGTCGGGTACGGAGCCATCCTGGAGGAGTTCGGACCGCGGCTCTACCAGGTCTGGGACGAGCACGAAGAGGATCTGTACCGCGTCATCGAGGAGCACTTCGTGAAGCACCTGGAACCCTTCGCCCCGTACGCGCGCTGAGTTCCGAACCGGTCTGGGTCGAGCGGCGCAGCACTCGCACCGCCTGCTGGCACCCGCCCTCGGGCGCGCGCTACCGCGAGCGTCGGTAGGACTCCTTGGGCAGGTTGTAGGCCAGGTCGACGGCTGTCTCCACGGCCTCGGAGAGGGCCAGCCGGTGCTCCAGCACCAACCGGGCCAAGATAGCCCGCGTCGACCCGGCGGGAGAGATCATGACGAGCCGGGATCGAGGCGAACGCCCGGGTGTCGTCCACGAACCCGGAGGTGTTGTAGAAGCCGGCGGTCTCCACGGCGGTCTCGCGGAACCGTCGCATCCCCTCCGGTGAATCCAGGAACCACCAGGGAGCGCCCAGCCGGACCGAGGGGTAGGTGCCGGCGATCGGTGCCAGCTCGCGACTGTAGGTGGTCTCGTCGACGGTGAAGAGGATCACCCGGAACCGTGGATCGTTGCCGAAGCTGTCCAGCATCGGGCGCAGCGCCCGGGTGAACTCGGTCCGGACCGGGATGTCGTAGCCCTTGTCCTGCCCGTACGTCTGGCCAGGATCCCCGAGTGGTGATCGCGGAGCACGCCGGGATGGATCTGCATCACCAGCCCGTCCTCGCAGGACATCTCGGCCATCTGGTAGAGCATGTTGGCCGCGAAGGCGCCGACCTCCGCTGCACTCGGGGTCGGCACCACCGAGGACCCGGGTGTACAGGCTCCGGGCCGAGTCGGTCTCCATCGGTGCCGTGTCGGCCAGCAGGTGGCCGTGGTCGGTCGCCCGCGCACCGGCAGCGACGAAGGCCGCGCGCCGGGACCGGAGCGCCTCGAGGAAACCGTCGTAGCTCGAGGTGTCGGCGCCGGAGAGCTCCGCCAGCTCCGCCACGTCGGCACGCCAGCTCGGCCGATCGAGGTGACCACGGCGTCGGGCCGGAAGGTCGGCAGGATCCGCTCGCCGTATCCGTCGGCGGCCAGCGCGGCGTGCTCCTGCAGGTCCGAGGTCGCCGGGTCGGTCGTCGAGATCACCTCGATCCGGAACCGGTCCAGCAGGGCGCGCGGCCGGAAGTCGGCCTCGCCGACCCGGGCGGCGATCTGGTCGTAGATCGCGTCGGCGGTCTCGGCGGCTCGGGACCAGGTCGACGCCGAAGACCTCGACGAGCTCGTGCTCGAGCCAGTAGCGCGACGGTGTCCCGCGGAAGAGCTTCCAGTTCTCGCAGAACGTCCGCCAGATCTGCCGCGAGTCGGTCTCCACCGGCCCGCCGTCGGTCCGCGGCACGCCGAGCCGGGCGGGCTCGATGCCTTGAGAGGCCAGCATCCGGAACACGTAGTGGTCGGGGACGATGAGCAGCTGGGCCGGATCGGCGAACGGCACGTCGTCGGCGAACACCTCCGGCTCCACGTGGCCGTGCATGCAGATCAGCGGTAGATCCTTCGTCTCGCCGTAGATCTCGCGCGCCACCCCCCGCTGTTCGGCCGGGAAGGGCAGTGCCCGGTCAGGGTCGAGGTGCAGAGCCGACATCGAAACTCCTTCAGTGCTGGAGACGAACGGGCGGTCACGACCGAGACCGCTCCACGAGATCGGAGACCTCGTGGAGCGGCTCGTGGACTACTTGCCGCCGGTGGTGGCGATGCCCTTGACCAGGAACCGCTGGCCGAACAGGAACACCAGGAACAGCGGGATCAAGGTGATCACCGACATGGCGAACATCGCACCCCAGTTGCTGCCCTCGCTGGAGTCCAGGAAGGAGCGCAGGGCGACGGGGACGGTGTAGGAGATCGGATCGGTCAGGTAGATCAGCGGAGTGAAGAAGTCGCTCCAGGTCCAGATGAAGGTGAAGATGGCCGTGGTGGCGATGGCCGGGCCCATCAGCGGCAGCATCACCCGGCTGAAGATCCGCCAGTGGCCACAGCCGTCGATCCGGGCCGCCTCGTCCAGCTCCCGCGGGATCCCGCGGATGAACTGGACCATCAAGAACACGAAGAACGCGTCGGTGGCCAGGAACTTCGGCAGGATCAGCGGGATGAAGGTGTTCACCCAGCCCAGCGCGTTGAACACGATGTACTGCGGGACGACCACCACGTAGACGGGCAGCATGATCGTCATCAACATGATCGAGAACCACAGGGTCTTGAACCGGAACTTCAACCGGGCGAACGCGTAGGCCGCCAGCGAGCAGGCGAACAGGTTGCCGGCCACCGCGCCGACCACGACGATGGTGGAGTTGATGATGTACTGCGTGAACGGGTACGAGAGGGCGAACCAGCCCTTGGTGTAGTTGTCGATGCACGATGCCGTTCAGCCACAGGCCGGGGTGCGGAAGATGACCTCGGTCGGTCGGAACGAGCTGACGAGCAGCCACAGCAGCGGGTAGATCATGATCAGTCCGACGGCGATCAGCGCGGCGTGCTTGAACACCGAACGGACCCGGGAGCGAGCATGGTCTCGCCGGCGGATCGCGTCGTGGTCGACGGTGGTGGGCGGGATGGCGGACTCGGTCCGCGTCTGGAGCTCAGTCATCGTAGAACACCCAATACTTGGAGAGGAAGAAGTTGAGAGCGGTGAAGGCCCCGACGATGACGACCAGCAACCAGCGCCATGGCCGCGGCATAGCCCATCTGGAACTGCCCGAAGCCGCGCTGGTACAGGTACACGGCGAAGAACAGGGTCGAGTCCGACGGGCCACCCGTGCCGTTCGAGACCACGAAGGCCTGGGTGAACGACTGGAAGGCACCGATGATCTGCAGCACCAGGTTGAAGAAGATGATCGGTGACAGCAGCGGCAGGGTGATCTTGGTGAACCGGGTCCACCGGCTGGCCCCGTCCACCGCGGCCGCCTCGTAGTACATGGTCGGGATCTGCCGCAGACCCGGCGAGGAAGATCACCATCGGCGAGCCGAAGGTCCACACGTGCAGCAGGATCAGCGACCACAGGGCGTAGTCCGGGATCGGAGATCCAGCCGATCTGGGAGTCGATGCCGACCGCCCGCAGGACCTGGTTGACCAGCCCGTCGATGCCGAACATCTGCCGCCACAACACCGCGATGGCGACCGAGGCGCCCAGCATCGACGGCAGGTAGAACACCGACCGGTAGAACGCCAGGCCCTTCATCCCCTCGTTCAGCAGGATCGCGATCGCCAGAGCCACGATCAGCTGCAGCGGCACGCCGACGATCACGTAGGTGAAGGTGACCTTGAGTGACTGGTGCAGCCGGGCGTCGCCGAGCATCCGGATGTAGTTGTCCATCCCGATCCACTCCGGCGCCTGGATCAGGCTGTACCGGGTGAACGAGAGGTACAAGCGAGGCGAGCATCGGGCCGATGGTGATCACCACCAGCCCGATCAACCAGGGCAGCAGGAACAGGTAACCCGCCTTGTTGTCCCGGCCCGCCTCCTTGCGGCGGGCCCGCTTCTCCTCCGGTGTCCTGGCCTTGTCGACCTTGATCTTGGAGAGCTCTGAGATCGCACTCATGTCATCAGCCCTGCAGGTTCGACTTCATCTCGTCCACGAACTTCTGCGCCGCGTCGGCGGTGCTGGACCGGCCGAAGAGCACGTCGGTCTGGTACCGGAACATGACGTCGCCGAGCTTGCCTCCGCCGGGCGGCGGCGCGATCGGGGTGTTGGCCACCTCGGGCTTGATGTCCTCGATGTACTTGACCACCGTCTGCTGCTCCTTGGAGAGCTTGGGCTTGATCTCCGCCAGGATCTCGGTGTTGCACGGCACGCCGCGCTCGGCCAGGTTGATCGCGGCACACTCGGGCGAGTTCACCCACCAGTCGATCAGCGCGACAGCGGCATCCGGGTTCTTGGTCTTGGCCGAGGCCGACCAGAGCATGGACGCCTTGTACCAGGCCTTGCGCTCCGTGGCCTTGCCGGTCGAGGCTCGGGAAGCGCAGCAGCGCGAGCTCCGAACCCGGTGGCGGTGGTGACCGCCGGCAGCTGGTTGGAGTTGTAGTACTGCATGGCGGTCTTGCCGGTCGCCAGTGCGGCCTGGTCGATCGGCTTGCCCGAGCCGGACGAACCTTCTTCGCTGATCTGCTGGGGCGTACCGATCGCCTTCGCCTTCTGCGCCTTCACCATCAGGTCGAACCAGGCCTGGGCGTCGGCGGCCTCGAATCCCAGACCGTCCGGGGTGAAGAGCTCCTTGCCGTTCTGCCGGACGAACGCCCCGAAGAACGCGTCGCTGGCGAACGCCTGCACGATGCCGAAGGGCACGCCCGCCTTGGCCGCGACCTCCGCGGAGAGCTCGATCATCGAGTCCCAGGTCCAGGTCATGTCGTCGGGCAGGTCCATCTTGGCCTTCTCGAAGATGGCCGGATTGGCGAAGATCAGCGCGCTGTTCACGCCGGCGTTGATGCCGACCAGCTGGTCGTTGATCTTGCCCGAGTCCACGGTGCCCTCGGTGAACTTCGAGACGTTCACCTTGGACAGGTCGAGCAGGGCGTTCCGATTGCCGTACTCGGCGATGTAGGCCATGTCCATCTGGATGACGTCGGGGGCCTGGCCGCCGGCGGTCTGGGTGGCGAGCTTGTCCCAGTAGCTGGCGAACTCGCCGGGTTGCGGTGAGATCTTCACGTTCGAGTTGGCCTTGACGTAGGCGTCGATGGCCGTCTGGGTGTTCTTGTTGCGGACGTCATTGCCCCACCAGGCGAGCTTCAGGTCGACGGCACCGCCGCCACCACCGCCGGTTCCGCCGCCACCACCACTGCCGGGGGCACAGGCCGTCAACCCCATCGTGGCGGCTGCGGCGGCCAAACCGCCGGCTCCGAACAAGAACTGCCTCCGGTTCAGGCCCATTGTCTTCCCCTTCATCGTTGATTGGTAAGCGCTTTCCAGAACTCTATGCCGAGCAGCCGCGACTGTCAAACCCTCAGCCAACCATCATGGAACCTTTGGATCCAGGTACTGGTCGAGCGAACGAGGCAGATCCGTCGCCGGGCACGATCCACCGGTCAGACCGAGACGACCTGGTCGGCCACCAGCGAAGGTCTGACCAGGTCGAGCCACCGCTGCTTCATCGTCGCGAGCACCTCGTCGGCGTCCGCAGCCCAGATCTCCGCATTGAATATCTCGACCTCGACCGGACCGTCGTAGCCGGCGGCTGTGACCCACCGGCCGATGCTGGCGAAGTCGATCACGCCGTCGCCCATCATCCCGCGGGACAGCAGGGCGTCCGCCGCGATCGGGAGGTTGAAGTCACAGACCTGGTAGGACGCGATCCGGCCTTCGCGACCGGCCCGGGCGATCTGCTCGGGCAGCTCCGGGTCCCACCAGACGTGGAACGTGTCCACGACCACCCCGACCGTTCCGGGCGGGTACGGCGCCGCGAGGTCCAGTGCCTGCTTGAGCGTCGACAGCACGGCCCGGTCGGCGGCGTACATCGGGTGCAACGGCTCCAGCACCAGCCGGACGTCATGGGTCTGGGCGAACGGCACCAGCTCATCGATGCGCTGCGCGACCCGCTCCCGGGCGCTCTGCAGGTTCTTCTCCTGCGCGGCCAGGCCGCCGACCACCATGATGAGCTCCCGGGTGCCCAGCGTCGCGGCCTCCACGATGGCGCTGCGGTTGTCCTCCAGCGCCGCCCGCTGCCCGGCGGCATCCGCTGCCGTCAGGAATCCGCCCCGACACAGGCTCGAAACGGCGAGGCCGGAGTCCGCGACCAACCTCGCCGCGGCCGGCAGGCCGATCTCAGCCACCCGATCGCGCCACAGTCCGACCCGCGACAGACCCGCCCGCCGGGCGGCCTCGAGTGCCTCGGCCAGGCTCAGGCGCTTGGTGGTCGCCGTGTTGAGCGACAGCCGCCCGAAGTCGTCCACCTCAGGCCTCGAATCCGTGGGTGGCCAGCAGGAGTCGCATCCGGTGGACCGCCGCGTCCGGCTCGAGCAGCAGGCCGGCCCTGATCGGCCAACCGGAAGATCTGCACCAGGTGCGGCAGGGACCGGCCCGACTGGAGTCCGCCCACCATGGAGAAGGCCGGCTGCCGCCCGTTCAGCCAGGACATGAAGGCCACGCCGGTCTTGTAGTAGAGCGTCGGAGCCGCGAAGAGATGACGGCCCAGCTCGCGGGTCGAGTCGAGCACTGCCCGCCCCTCGGCCGGACGGTTCGCGTCGTAGCACTGCAACGCCGTGGAGGCCGCGGGATAGATGGCGGCGAAGACGCCCAGCAGCGCGTCGGAATAGTGCGTGCCGTCCCCGTCGATCAGCTCCGGGTAGTTGAAGTCGTCGCCGGTGTACATCCGGATCCGACCGGGCAGTTCCGCCAGCGCCGCGCGGAGCGCGGTCTCGTGCGCTGCGTCGAGCAACGACACCTTGACGCCGTCGACCTTCGCCGCCTGGTCACCGATCAGGTCGAGGAAGGTGCCGGTGGCCGTCGCCACGTCGCCACTCCCCCAGTACCCGGCCAGCGCCGGATCGAACATCGGCCCCAGCCAGTGCAGGATGACCGGTTCGGTGACCTCCGACAGCAGCCGGCCGTACACGTCGTGGTAGTCCTCGGCCGTGCGCGCCACCCGGGCCAGTGCACGCGAGGCCATGATGATCACCCGCGCCCCCGAGCCGCTGACGAGCTCGACCTGCTCCCGGTAGGCGTCGAGCACGCGCTCCAGTCCGGCCCGGCCGGCCGGAAGAGCATCGAGATCGAGCTGATCGGTGCCGGCCCCGCACGCCAGCCGGCCGCCGACGCTGACGGCCTCGGCACCGGAGCGTTTGATCAGCTCCTGGGTCGCGGTCCAGTCCAGTCCCATCCCGCGTTGAGCGGTGTCCATGGCGTCGGCGACACCGAGACCGTAGGACCAGAGCTCGTGCCGGTAGGCCAAGGTGGTGTCCCAGTCGATCACCGCCGGCGCGCCGGGAGTGTTGTCCGCCCAGACCTGGGGCACCACGTGCGCGGCGGCGTAGACGATGCGCGAGGTCAGCGGCGCCGTGGGGCGACGCCAAGCCCCCGGCTCACCCAGCTGGTAGTCGGTCGGTGTCCCGTCGGTGTCGGGCAGGCGCAGCGCCGTCACAGCGACAGCTCCGGAACATCCAGAGTGCGCCGTTCGGTCGACGACCGGAGTCCCAGCTCGGCCAGCTGGACGCCCCGGGCCGCGGACAACAGCCCGAACCGGTGCTCGCGCCCGGCCACGACGTCGCGCAGGAACTCCTCCCACTGGGCCTTGAATCCGTTGTCGAGATCGTCGTTCGCGGGCACGTCGAGCCACTGGGACCGGAAGGACTCGGTCACCGGCAGATCCGGGTTCCACACCGGCTTCGGGGTGTGGGCACGCTGCTGGGCGACGCACTTGTTCAAGCCGGCCACCGCGGACCCGTGCGTGCCGTCGACCTGGAACTCGACCAGTTCGTCGCGATAGACCCGGACGGCCCACGACGAGTTGATCTGGGCGATCACCGGTTCGCCGGCCGGGGTCTCGAGCTCGAAGACCCCGTACGCCGCGTCATCGGCCGTGGCCGGGTAGGCGTCACCGCGCTCGTCCCACCGCGTCGGGATGTGGGTCACGGCCTTGGCCGTGACGCTCTTGACCTGGCCCACGATCCCCTCGAGGACGTAGTTCCAGTGGCAGAACATGTCGGTGGTGATGCCGCCGCCGTCCTCGGCCCGGTAGTTCCACGACGGCCGCTGGGCCGGCTGGATCTCACCTTCGAACACCCAGTACCCGAATTCACCGCGCAGCGAGAGGATCCGACCGAAGAAGCCCTCCTCGACCAGTCGTCGCAACTTGACCAGGCCCGGCAGGTACAGCTTGTCGTGCACCACTCCTGCGGTGACGCCGGTGTCGCGGGCGATCCGGGCCAGCTCGACCGCCTCGGCGAGGGTCTCGGCCGTCGGCTTCTCGGTGAAGATGTGCTTGCCCGCCGTCATCGCCTTGCGCAGCGTCGCGGCGCGCAGGCTGGTCATCGAGGCATCGAAGACGATGTCGACACTGGGATCGGCGATCACCGCGTCGAGGTCGGTCGACCAGTGCTCGATCTTGTGCTGCGCCGCGAGTTCGGTGATCTTGGCCTGGTTACGTCCGACCAGGATCGGCTCGATGGGGATCCGGCTGCCGTCGGCGAGCTCGATCCCGCCCGCGTCTCGGAGAGGGAGGATGGATCGCAGCAGGTGCTGGCGATACCCCATGCGGCCCGTCACCCCGTTCATGGCGATCCGCAGTACGGCTGGGTTGGACGACGACACGTCGACTCCTTCGCGACAGTGGGCTTCCGCTGGAAAACGCTTTCCACTATAGTGTTGAGCCATGGCAGCGTCAACCAACGGCTCCGGGTCCACAGGCGCCCCCGAAGTCGCGACCCGATCCCGGCCCCGGCGTGTGACGACGGCGGTCACGCTGACCGATGTCGCCCGCAGCGCCGGCGTCTCCTTGGCCACGGCATCGCGGGTGCTCAACGGATCCGCGCGGACTCCGGCAGAGGACATCGCGAGCCGAGTCCGGGCCTCCGCACGTGAGCTCGGGTACGTCGCCAACGCCCAGGCACAGGCTCTGGCGCGCTCGGCCACCGGCCTGGTCGGCCTGGTCGTGCACGACATCGTCGACCCCTACTTCGCGGCGATCACCCGCGGTGCTCAGCGTTACGCCCGGGGGCGGCGCAGCCAGGTCCTGCTGGCCGGTGCCGAACGTTCCGAGGGCGCCGAGCTCCAGGCGGTGGCCGCCCTGGTCTCCTACCGTGCCGACGCGATCGTCCTGGCCGGATCGCGCCGGTCGCGGACCGACAAGGAGCTGGGTACCGAACTCGGCCGCTACATCGACAACGGCGGGCGCGTGGTGACCCTCGGCCGGTCGACGATTCCCGGCGCCCGCTATCTGGAGATCGGTCACCGGGCGGGTGCGGCCGATCTGGTGTCCCGGTTGATCGAGCAGGGCGTGACCCGGTTCGTCGTCCTCGCCGGGCCCCGGGGCCTCAACACCGCGCGGCAGCGGGTCCGGGGATATCACGACGCCCTGGACGCGGCCGGCCTCCGCCCGCTGATCGTCGTCCACGGCGACTTCGATCGCGAAGGTGGCTTCACCTCGGCCCTGGCCTGCCTGGATCAGCTCCGCTCGGGCGGGCCCGACCGGGTGTGCGTGCTCGCGGTCAACGACGTGATGGCGCTCGGTGCCGTCGCCGGCCTGCGGACGGCCGGCCTCGCCGTGCCCGACGACGTGCTGGTCGCCGGCTTCGACGACATCCCCACGTTGCTGGACTTCACCCCGGGTCTGACCACCGTACGGCTGCCCCTGGACCTGATCGGCGAGAAGGCCGTCGAGCTGGCACTCCTCGGGGACGGCGCGGAGTCGCCCGTGATCGCGGGTGAGACGATCCTGCGGGAGAGCACGACGTGACGAACCCCGCCGGCCGACCGATCGAGGACCACCTGCCATGACCCCGACCACGCACCCGTCCCTGTCCCGGGAACTGGTCGGTGCAGCCCGTCCGCCGGTACGCATCGTCCACCTCGGGATCGGCAACTTCGCCCGGTCGCACCAGGCCTGGTACACCAGCCACGCGCCCGACGCGGCCGACTGGGGCATCTCCGGCTTCACCGGACGACGGGCCGACGCCGCCCGTGCGTTGGCCCCCCAGGACGGTCTCTACACGTTGATCACCCGCGCCGCCGAGGGTGACCGGTTCGAGCTGATCGAGGCGCTCGCCGAGGTCCACGACGCCCAGGACCACGAGACCTTCCTCGGTCAGCTGGCGGCACCGACGACGTCCCTGGTCACGATCACGGTCACCGAAGCCGGCTACCTGCTCGGGGCCGACGCCCATCTCGTGGTCGATGATCACGTGCGTTCCGACGTCACCGCCCTGCGCGGCGATCCGCGTGCCCTGGTGCGCACGCTGCCCGGCAAGGTGCTCGCCGGCCTGCTGGCCCGCAGAGCGCGCGATGCCGGCAGCATCACGGTCGTCTCCTGCGACAACCTCCCCCACAACGGAGCCGTCGCCAAGACGGTGGTGACCGAGCTGGCCGAGCAGGTCGACCCGTCGATGATCGACTGGATCGACACCCAGGTGGACTTCGCCTCCTCCATGGTCGACCGGATCACACCGGCCACCACCGATGCCGAGCGGGAGCTGGTCGCCGAGCACCAGCAGTATCTCGACCGGGCACCGGTGGCGACCGAGCCGTTCAGCGAGTGGGTCGTCGCCGGCGCGTTTCCCGCCGGCCGGCCGGGCTGGGAGCACGCGGGCGTGACCTTCGTCGACGACGTCGCCCCGTACGAACAGCGCAAGCTCACGCTGCTCAACGGGTCGCACTCCCTGCTCGCCTACGCGGGCAGCATCCGAGGTCACGAATCCATCGACGAAGCCATCGCCGACGACAGCTGCCGGGCGTGGGTGGAGACGTTCTGGGACGAGGCGGAGCCCCATCTGAGTCTGGCCGGCGAGGAGATCTCGGCATATCGGGAGGCGCTCCTGCAACGCTTCGCCAATCCCAAGATCCGTCACCGACTGAGTCAGATCGCACCGGACGGGTCCACCAAGCTGCCCGTCCGGATCCTGCCGACGCTTCGGGCGGAGAGAGCGGCCGGCCGGATCCCGACCGGCTGCGCCACCGCGGTGGCGGCCTGGGTCCTGCACCTGCGGGGGCAGGGCGCTCCCGTTTCCGACGCCGGGCAGCGGTTCAAGGAGGCCGCCGCTGCCTCCGAGCTGCCGAGTGCGGTCCGCGCCGTGCTCGAGCAGTTCGACGCCGAGCTGGCCGCTGACCCGACCCTGGTGGATGCGGTCGTCGGCCAGGCCCGAATGCTGGGTGGGCGGTGACGCGAGGCTGGCCAGATCCGGCAGTCGACATCTAGCGTTCGGGATATGTCGCACGCACCGCGGTCCCGGCCCGCGATCTGGCTGGCCGGGTCGACCGTCGTCCTCGGCGTGCTGTCCCTCGCCGCGGTTGCGCTGCTCGTCGTTCGGATGGACCGGGTCGGTGAGCCCGCCTTCGCCTTCTTGACCTGGAACCTGTTCCTGGCCTGGGTTCCCTTCGTGCTTGTCGGTCGGGGTGGCACTCCTGCACGGACGCGGTGGCCCGCGTCCACTGCTGTGGCTGCTCGGCCTTGGCTGGCTGCTCTTCCTGCCCAACGCCCCGTACATCCTCACCGACTTCATCCACCTCGGCCGGATCGGCGGCGCGCCGCTGTGGTTCGACGCCGCCCTGCTCGGCACCTTCGCGGCGGTGGGCCTCGCGCTCGGGCTGGCCTCGCTGTTCGTCGTGCACCACGTCGTCGAAGCGCGGGCGGGGCGGATCGTCGGCTGGGCGATCGCCGTGAGCTGCCTGGTCCTCTGTGCCGTCGGGATCTACCTCGGTCGCTTCCCCCGCTTCAACTCCTGGGACGTCGTCACCGATCCTGACGGCCTCGTCGCGGTGGTGCTGCAACGACTCGGCGACCCGCTCGGGAACCCGTTCCTGCTGCGCTTCGGCGCCTCGATGTCGACCGTGCTGCTCGGCTGCTACGTCGTCGTCTGGTTCGTCGGGCGCGGCATCCTCGGGCCGGTCGGACCCCACCGCAGCACCCCGAGTTGATCATCACCGGCGCCCGCTGACGCTCCCCGAACCGGCGCCGTGGTGGGAGCTCGGCTCGCGGTGCTTCCGCGACAGCTTCCGCCAGATCCAGCTCGACGGGATGTGGCGGTCGAACAAGACGTACGCCGCCGTCGCGTCGACCACCATGGTGCTCTCCAGCTCCCGTCGATCGGTCGGCTGCCCGGCGAACAGGAGCTCGTCGTCGGGCGCCAGGGTCGTCCCCCCGTCCGGGGTCAGCGTCGCCTCTCCGGATCGGAGCAGCAGCAGGGGCACGACCCGGAGCTGCCGGTCGCGGTCCTCGGGGCTGCGCAGCAGGTCACCCAGGTTGACGTCGTCCCGCTCGAGCCAGTTCCCCAGCGCCGGCGCCTGGATCTCGTCGAGTTTGATCTTCCAGAGTGCTGGCAGCTCCCGCCCGCAGTTGTGTCGCAGTCGGGTGATCAGGTCCTCGGCCCACTGGTCGCCCTCGGCCGGCATCTCCTGGATGAAGCGCCACAGCATCGGCGTGCTCAGCTGGGCGTAGACCTCGTGGGCCACCACCTCGGTGGGTACCAGCAACGCGTCGATGTCCATGGCGGTGAAGAGGGCGGCACTCGTGGGCTGGTTCTGCCGGGCGGCGAGGAAGAGGTCCGGGTTCAGTCGGCGCGCATTGGCCAACATGGAGAGATTGGTGGTGTCGTTGTCGGTTCCGGCGACGAGACCGACGGCTGACTTCACGTCCGCCTCGACCAGGATCCGTGGCTCGGACGCGTCCCCCACGATCACTCCGGCGTCTGCCTCCCCCCGATCGGCCGATTCGATGATCGTGACCTCGAGGCCGGCTGCACGGAGATCGGCCGTCACCTCCCGACCGAATCGGCCGTAGCCGCACATCACCCACCGGCCGTGAGTCGGTGGCCGGCCCCGTTCGGGAAGCTCGGCGCCCGGTCCGGCCTCGAGCCAGGTCAGCAGCTGGTAGGACGCGGGTGCGTTCAACGCGAGCCGGAGGTGCTCACCGAACCGGTCGAAGGGGTTGACCACGACCGGGGTGCCGAAGGCCTGCATCCGCTCCGCGATCGGTTTCGAGACGGTCCTGGAGATCACCGGCAGATCGGGACGGAGCAGAGCAGCGGTCATCGTGACGGCCAGATTGGTCTCGTCGTCGTTGGTCAACGCCAGCACCCCGGCGCAGAACGGGCTCTCCAGCCCGGCCGAGCTCAGGTGGTGGGGATTGGCGGCGTCCCCGACCAACCCGGGGATGTCGGCGTGGTAGGAGCCGAGATCGAGGGCGTCGACCCGGTCGGCTGACTCGTCGACGACGACGAGCTGCTGGCCCAGCGCGTCGAAGTCCTTCGCGAGCAGCTCCCCCGCCCGCCCGTAGCCGACCATCAGCAAGAACGGCTCGCGCAGTCGCGCCACCTTGCGGGTGAACCTCCGCAGCGCCAGCGCCTGCCGGAACGATCGGTCCTGCAACAGCGTCAGCAGCGACCCGATGGCGTACGCCCAGCCGACCACCGAGAGGTAGATCGAGAAGGTCACCCAGAGCCGTTGGGCCGGGGTGAACGGCCACGGCAGCTCGCCGAACCCGATCGTGGTCGCGGTGTAGCTCATGAAGTAGAAGGATTCGAAGAGACTGATCCGGGCGGGCCGGCCGGCCGGATCGACTCCCGGGATCAGCGTCAGCCCGACGACGCTGACCGAGAAGATCACGATCAAGGTGATCAACGGTGTTCGCATCCGGCGCATGACCACGAAGATCGTCGACGAGGCCTGGTGCGAGGACTCGATGTGGGCTCGGGTCACGCTCCGCCGGGCCGGCTCGGGCCGACCGAACAGCTGGGCCCAGAAGACCAGCAGCGGGTTGCTCACCTGGGCCTCGGGACTCATCCGCGATGGAAGGTGACGGTCTCGGTCACCAGCAGCACGACCGACACCAGATTGGCCAGCAGGGCGCCGCCGGACAGCGAGACCATGCTCGCCGTGTGCACCACGGTCAGTCCGTCCGCGGAGATCTCGACCGCCCAGACCCAGACGATGCCGGCCGCGACGAGCTGCAGGTCGGCCACCAGGCTCGTGGCCAGGTGGACGGCACCGATCTGGGTGCGATCGCCGAACTTCAACACGGTGGCGATCAGGCTCACCGCCAGTGCGGCGAAGAGCTCGTACACGTTGTGCAGCTCCGGGTTCGCGATGTCGCCGATGAAGAACCCGAAGTTCAGTGTCGCCGCCAACAAGACGAAGAAGCCGAAGATGACTTTCTCGAGATTCATGACCCTCCCTCTGCCGGCGCGCGCGAGCCTCGACGACGTGACCACCCGAGGTGATCAACTGTCTCACGTCGAGCGCCCGGCGCGGCCCCGGAATGTCGGGGTCAGAGCGTGACACCGCGATGCGATCGCGAGCCGTCGTCCAACCCGGGCCGGCGAAGTCGCCGGCGGTGCCGAGTCGGGGTCGAACTAGTTGCCGGCTGCGCGGTACTGCTCGACGACCTCGGCCGGGATCCGGCCGCGGGTCGAGACCTCGACGCCGTTGCTGGCGGCCCAGGCCCGGACGGCCTTGTTGTCCACGGCAGCAGCGGATTCGGCGGGTCGCGACTGGTCGGGGCTGGGACGGCGCGGTCCGGTGGTGCGCGGCCCGCCGACCCTGCGCGCCACCTCGGTGTAGGGCTTCAAGGCGTCGTAGAACTTGCCGAGGTTCTTGTCACTCAAGTCGATCTCGTACTGGGTGCCGCCGACGGAGAACGGAACGGTCTGCCCTTGCCCGTCCTTCAGCTCCCGACCGTCGAGATCGTCGGTGAGCACAGTGATCGTGCGCCTGGCCACGGCGTTCGTCCCCTCGGTGGTAAATGGATTTACCTCACTATAGAGCCAGTTCAGTTGCGCAGGCCAGCACGGATCTCTCGCGGGGGACGCCGTCGAAGGTCCCTCGTTGCCAGGGATCGCCAGGCCGGGCACGGCGAGGTCGTCAAGATCAACGCTCAGCTCGGGCTCTTCGATCGCGACGGTGCTCCCGGGGCGGCGATCGCTCCGGTGCGAGCGAGCTCGTCGGCGATGTCGAACAACTTGCGGTTGCTGGCCTGACTGACCCGGGTCAGCAACAAGAACGCACGATCCGCGCCGATCTTGTACCGCTCCATCAAGATGCCCTTGGCCTGCCCGATCACATCGCGGCCGGTGAGCGCGTCGGCGAACTGAGCCTGCTTCTTGACCCCGACGTAGGCGACCGCGGCATGAGCTGCGAACAGCAGACCGACCTGTTCGGACTCGTCGGTGAAGGCCGCCGGGGCGCTCGAGTACAGATTCAGGGCACCGAGGTTGTCCCCTTCGACGTAGAGCTGCAACGACAGCATGCTGACCGCGCCCGCCTCGCTGGCCCGGCGTGCGAACAGCGGCCACCGCTGTTCGCGGGCCATGTCGTCGACCCGGACGGTTCGCTGCTCGAAGGCCGCGTCGAGGCACGGTCCCTGTCGGGTCTCCTCCTGCATGTCGTCGACCCGATTCGGGAGGTCACTGGTCGCGTTGCGGGACGTCACCCGGCGACGGTCGAACACCATGCTGATCGAACCCTCCTCGGCGCCGGGCACCATCGCGACCGCGGCCGGCACGATCGCTGCCAGCACGGAGTCGGCGTCGTCGTGCTCCTCCAGCTCTCGCGCCAGCCCACCCAGGCTCTCGGCCAGCAGATCGGCCACGGCCGTACCCGTGTCGGAGGTGGAGGGTTGTCCGCGGCCACCCGTGCCGGAGCGGATGTCGCTCATGGGATCCCCCTGTCGCTGCCGATGGATCGGCACCCCAACCCTAGGTCCATCCGGTCGGAACGTCGGCGGCTCTCGTCATCGCCGAGGATCGCGGACCGCGGGCTCCCGGATTGTCACCGGAAGCCGGTGGCCGGCGTCTTCATGGCATGACCTCGACCACAGGAGCACTGATGTCCGAACAGACCCGCATCCCCAGAGCTGCACTGACAGGCGTCCAGGGTGGTCTGCTGAAGTTCGCGGTACGCAAGAAGCTCGGCAGGCTGCCGGAGAGCATCGAGATGCTGTGGAACCACCCGACGGTGTTCAAGGACATGATGCGGCTGGGTGCCCGGACCGAGAAGTGGGACCGGCTGGATCCCGATCTGGCGTCGTTCGCCGCCATGGCCGCCGCCGCCGAGATCGGCTGCAGCTTCTGCCTCGACCTCAACTACTTCGCGGCCCACAACAAGGGGCTGGATGCGGAGAAGGCGCGGGAGGTACCGCGCTGGCGCGAGTCGGTCGTCTTCACTCCGCTGGAGCGCCGGGTGATGGAGTACGCCGAGGCGATGTGCCAGACCCCGCTCAGTGTGACCGACGAGATGTCCGGGGTCCTGCGGGACGAGCTGGGGGCGGACGGACTGATCGAGCTGACGGCGAGAATCGGCTTCATGAATCTCAGCGCCCGCACCAACGTCGCGCTCGGTATCCGATCCGAGCACTTCGCCGACAGCTGCGACCTCCGGCCGATCGCCAGCCGCCCCGCCCCGGCACCTACCCGGTGAGGGCGCTTCGCCGGGACGCCCTGCCGACACCGGCCGTCCCGTGACCGAGGAGGACGCGTTCCTCCTCCATCGACGCCTGCTGTTCACGGTGGCGTACGAGATGCTCGGCTCGGCCGCCGACGCCGAGGACGTGCTCCAGGAGTCGTGGCTGAAGTGGGACGGCGTCGATCACAGCTCGGTTCGCGATCACCGGGCCTACCTGGTGCGGATCGTCACCCGGACGGCACTGGACCGGCTCCGGGCGCTGGCCCGGCGTCGGGAGGACTACGTCGGTCCGTGGCTACCCGAGCCGTTGTTGACCGCGCCCGACGTGGCCGACGATCTCGAGCTCGCCGACAGCCTGTCGACCGCGATGCTGCTGGTGCTGGAGACGTTGACACCGACCGAACGAGCGGTCTTCTTGCTCCGCGACGTGTTCGACCTCGGTTACGACGAGCTGGCCGACGCGGTCGGGAAGACGCCCGCCGCGGTACGCCAGATCGCTCATCGGGCCCGGGCCCACGTCGCCGCACGCCGGCCTCGTGGCCGCCCGTCACCGGAGGAGACCCGGGCTGCACTCGCAGCGTTCCTCCGAGCCTTGCAGACCGGAGACCTCCAGCACCTGGTCGACATCCTCGCCCCGGATGTCGTCGCGCTCGGTGACGGCGGCGGCATCCGCCAGGCCCTGCCTCGACCGGTCGTCGGAGCCGAGCGAGTCGGCCGGCTCTTCGGCATCGGCATCGCGACCTCCCGCGAGCTGGGGATCGAGGCCGAACTCACCCAGGTCAACGGCTGGCCCGCGCTGCTGCTGCGCCAGGACGGCGAGATCGACTCGGTGATGAGCGTGCGGGTCGAGGACGGTCTGGTGACTGCCGTCTACACGGTCCGCAATCCCGAGAAGCTGACCCGGATGATCAAGGAGACCGCACTGGCGCGTTGAGGACGGCTGGGTCGGAGGCGGCTCGCAGCAGTTCTTGGTTCGGTGTCGGCCGGCCGGGGTAACGCCCCATCGTGAGCGACCAGCCCGATCAGACCAGTCAGACCGATCCGACCACCCAGTACGACCAGCCGGAGAACACCGACGAGCAGCAGGCCCATCCGGGAAGCACCGAGTCGATGCAGGACCGGCCCGACCACGGCGAGGAGTCCTACCGGGGCAGCGACCGACTGGCCGGCAAGCGGGCGGTGATCACGGGCGCCGACTCCGGGATCGGCCGCGCGGTCGCTCTCGCCTTCGCCCGCGAGGGTGCTGATGTGGTCCTCAGCTACCTGGAGTCCGAGGAGGACGACGCCGACGAGACGGTGCGGCTGATCGAGGCCGCAGGTCGCAGAGCGGTGCGTTGTCCCGGCGACATCCGTGAGGAAGCCGTCTGCCAACGCATCGTCGACACCGCCGTCTCCGACCTGGGCGGCATCGACATCCTGGTCAACAACGCCGCGTACCAGATGGCGCAGATGGGCGGCATCGCCGACATCAGCACCGAGCAGTTCGACCAGGTGATGAAGACGAACCTGTACGCGATGTTCTGGCTGTGCAAGAAGGCCCTGCCACATCTCGGTGCCGGCGCCGTGATCATCAACACCTCGTCGGTCCAGGCCGTCAAGCCGTCTCCTGAGCTCCTCGACTACGCCACGACCAAGGCCGGCATCCACAACTTCACCAAGGGCCTCGCCCAGGAGCTGGCGGAGAAGGGGATCCGGGTGAACGCCGTGGCCCCCGGACCGATCTGGACCCCGCTGATCCCGGCCACCATGCCGGTCGAGCGGGCGGAGAGTCATGGCGAGACCACGCCGTTGGGGCGGGCGGGTCAACCTGCCGAGGTGGCGCCCGCGTACGTCTTCCTCGCCTCGCAGGAGTCCAGCTACATCACCGGCGAGATGATCGCGGTGACCGGAGGTCAGCCGGTCACCTGAGTCGGTCCGGGTCCGGCCGGATCGGCAGGTTCGGCGCTCGACGCCGCCCCGGAGCGGGTCCGGTGCAGGTACCAGCCGTACGCCAGGCCGGCACAGGCAGCGCCGATGAGCGCACCGACGACGAGGTCGGACAGGTGGTGCATCCCGCGGAGGAACCGGCCCATGGCGACCAGCAGCGGGACGGCGATGCAGACCGCGATCACCACCCGCCGCCGGACGGTGCTCTCGATCCGTTGCGCCAGCAGGATGAACGACAGGTAGAGGGCCACCGAGGCGCCGGCGTGCCCACTGGGGAAGCTGCTCATCGGTAGCAAGGTGTCGAGCCGGGCGACCGACGGACGTTCCCGAGGAACCAGCGCGGTGACCGCCAGGTAGACCGCCAATTGCAGCAGGATCGCGAGAGCCGGCACGACGGCGAGTCTCCAGTCGCGCGTCCGCCAACCCACCGTGATCGCGACCACCAGGCAGACGGCGGCGATCATCTCGGTGCTGCCGAGGTAGGACCAGACGACAGTGATCGCGTCCCAGGATCGTGCCCCGCGACGCGACCAGACCCCGGTTGAGTGCGTCCTCGGCGTTCAGCGGCCCGGCCAGCGGACCCACGATCAGCAGTCCCAGACCGACGACGAGCCCCCACAGGATCAGTGCCGGGACGACGACCCGGACCAGGAGGTCCCGGCCGTCGGCCCCACGAATCCGATCCACGACCCGAACGTAATGCAACATCCCAGCACGTACCCGGCCACGACGTCAGAAGGGAAGTGCACGCCGAGGAAGACCCGGTCCAAACCGACGCCCAGCACGACGACCGCAGCGACCACGACGGCGACGATCCGGCCGGTCCGGCGCAGCAGGGGCCACAGCAGGATGACCAGCACGCCGGCGGCGACCGTGATGTTGAGGGCATGGCCGGAGGGGAACGAGTACCCGGGCGGCAGGGACAGCGGCGACTCCAGACTCGGCCGCGCCCGCTGGACGATCAGCTTCAACAGCTCACCGATGATCCACGCCGCCATCATGGTGGCGAACGCCCAGATCGCCATCCCACGCCGCCGCTTCACCAGACCGACCCACAGCACGACGACGGTCGAGGCCCCGTAGACCACCGCCGGGTGGGTGATCGCCTGGACCACGATCAAGGCGGCGGCCAGACCCGCGCGACGAGTGAACGCCGTGGCCCAGCCGATCGCCGCCTCGTCGGCACGCAGCACCGGTGCGACACCGTGCCGCACGGCCAGGGCCAACAAGAACACGGGCAGTCCGAACACCACGACGCAGAGCGCGGCCCGCGCCAACCGGGCCCCGCGCGACGCTGCGACGATGCGCTCGGTGGCTGCCCCCTCCATCACTGCACCGTAGTCAATGCCCGCCTCGGCGGCACCGGGCGGCGTCCGCAGTCGGAGCTGCCTTCCGCCGCGCCGGAGAGACTCGCCGGGCGGACGCGGCCGAGTCGTGTCTGTTTGACCTTCTCGGATAGATTGAGGTCATCCTCTTTGAGGCGTTTGCGTCGGTAGCGCGATTCGGTGCCTTGTGTTCAACGGCTGAGAAGTCGCCAGTGGGTCCTCGACCCTTACCGATCGGATGACTGCGTGTCCGCTCCAACCGTCGCTGCTGCCAAGCCGGTGACCCATTCCTACACCGTCTTGGCGCAGCAGATCCGCACCATCGGTCTGCAGAAGCGGGCCCGCTGGTTCTACATCTCGCTGTTCATCGGGCTGATGCTCGCACTGGGCGGCACGGTGACCGGGTTCATCCTGCTGGACGATTCGTGGTTGCAGCTGTTGATGGCGGCCGCCCTGGGAGTGATCCTCACCCAGCTCGCCTTCCTCGGCCACGAGGCGTCCCATCGCCAGGTGCTCACCTCCGGCCCCGCGAACGACCGGGCCGGTTGGCTGCTGGCCACCGCCTTGGTGGGCATCAGCTACTCGTGGTGGATGGACAAGCACACGCGGCACCATGGCAACCCCAACAAACTCGGCAAAGATCCCGACATCGCCATCGACACGTTCTCCTTCATCGAGGAGGACGCGGCCAGTCGACGCGGCCTGATGGCGTGGTTCACCCGTCACCAGGGCCTGTTCTTCTTCCCGTTGCTGTTGCTGGAGGGCCTGAACCTGCACGTCAAGTCGGTGCAGAGCCTTTGGCAGACCCGCCGCACACCGGGTCGCCCGCTGGAGCTCGCCGTCCTCGTGCTGCGCTTCGCCATTTACCTCACGGCGGTCTTCTGGGTCCTGCCGCTCGGCATGGCGTTCGCCTTCGTCGGACTCCAGCTGGCCGTTTTCGGGCTGTACATGGGGGCGTCCTTCGCCCCGAATCACATCGGGATGCCGATCATCGGCCGCGACGTGAAGCTCGACTTCTTCAGCAAGCAGGTCCGCACGTCCCGCAACGTGTCCGGCGGTTGGTGGGCCACGGCCCTGCTCGGCGGGTTGAACTACCAGATCGAGCACCACCTGTTCCCGAGCATGCCGCGGCCGCACCTCGCCGCCGCCCGACGTCTCGTCCGCGAACACTGCCGGACCCTCGAGGTGCCGTACGCGGAGAACAACCTGATCAGCGCCTGGGGCATCGTCGTCCGCCATCTCAACCAGGTCGGCCTCGCCGCCCGCGATTCCTTCCGCTGCCCCGTGGCCGCTCAGCTGCGCTGACCGGTCAGCGAACCAGTCCGAGGGCTCGGGAGACGGTGAAGAACAGGTCGGTCTGGTCGGTGAGACCGACGACGTTCGCAGCCTGCGGGCCGTAGCCGGCGATGCGGAGTTGGGTTCCGGTGTGCTGTTGGGAACCGCCGGCCGGTGATGTGGCGTAGGAGATGGTCATCGGCGCATCGTCGGCGGTGAGCAGGTTCACGGTCAGACCCGGGGTGACGCTGCCGGCTTCCACGATCTGGCTGGTGTGGGCGTGGTCCGCCGTGACGAACACCGACGTGTTCCCGTCCCGCTTGGCGAACGCGAGTGCGGTCTGAACGGCTTCGTCGAGATCGACGGCCTCGCCGATCTGCCCGCACGCGTTGGCGGCGTGGTCCTGCTTGTCGATGCTGGCCCCTTCGACCTGCAGGAAGAAGCCCCGGTCGTTGTTCTTCAGCAGCGAGATCGCCTTCGTCGTCATGTCGGCCAGCGACGGCTGGGTCGCCGGGCGGTCCGGGTTCGGCGTGCACTTCACGGGAGCCTTCCGCCCGCCGTCGCTGGTGGCGGCCGGCCCGACCCACCGCACCGGCAGGTTCCCGGGCGCGAAGAGCCCCAGCACCGGTCGATTCTGGTCGGCGCGTGCGACCGCGGCCAGCTCCGCGGAGGTGTCGACCACCTGATAGCGGCGCACCTGGGCCTGCTGCAGCAGCGTCAGGCCGCGGTACCGACCCGCCGTCGCCTGCTCGGCGAAGGTGGTCGCCCCCCCGCCGAGGGTCACATCGGCCCGGGTGCCGATGATCTGCTCGGTGATGGAGCCGAGTCCGCCGTTCTCGAGGGCCGCTTCGGGGCAGGTCTTGCTGGTCGCCGCCGGCCCGTAGCACGAGCGGGCGGAGATGTGCGCGGCCTGCACCGCTGGGGTCGCGTCCTGGAGCTCGGAGGTGGTGACGTTGCCGGTCTTCAGTCCGCGGCGCTTGGCCAGCTCGAGCAGCGTGGCCCGCGGCTTGCCCTTGATGTCCACGGACACGGCGTTGTCGTAGGTCTTGGTACCCGTCGCCCATGCGCTCCCGGTTGCCGCCGAGTCGGGGACGTAGTCCGGTTTCCCGTCCCTGGTCAGCGAGTACGTCGTGTACTGGCCGGTCAGCGGCAAGGCGTCGATGCCGGGCAGCCGGCCGGCCGCACCGTAGGCGTAGTTCCGCGCCGAGGTGATCTCGGAGTCACCCATGCCGTCGCCGATCAACAAGATGACGTTGCGGGCCCGGCCCGACTTCACCGCCTGCCGCACGCTCGCGGTCTGGTCGCCGTGCAGGCGGGCGGCGCCGCCGGGTGCGCTCAGCGGTCCGCCCGGAGCAGCCGCGGCCAACCCACCGGCCACGAGCAACCCGGCGGTCGCTGCACCTACCAGGGCGGCCCGCCGGCCGCTGCTGAACTGTCGAAGCATCTGATCTCGATTCGGTCCCGCTCTGCGAGGTGCAGAGTCACCTCATCTGAGCGAGGCCAGGTGAACACCGAGGTCGGATCAGGTGTCCGGCGGTGGGCCGTTCCGGAAACTCGGCCGAGCCCCAGGCGAGTGCCGCCCGGCGGCGGCGAATACAACTCGTCGCGGTGCGGGCCGTACTGCGTGACGGTGAGCAACAGCACCGCCGTCAGACCGGCGCAGACGAACACCACGTTCCGGGTCGCCCACGGGGACGCCGACGTCGGCCGGGGAGTCGGGCGCGGATCGGAACCGGACGGGCCCCCGCTGTGATCACCGGCGTCGAACCTGCTCATCGAGCGCTCCTGTGCGGGTGCTTGATCGGTCCCTGGTCGACCGACGATCCTCGACCCCGACATCAGCCGGTAACGTAACCAGGCCATGGTCAATCTGGTCAACGCCGAGCGCGTCTCGGTCACCTTCGGCACGACGGTCGTGCTCGACGACGTGAGCCTCGGTCTCGGGACCGGTGACGTGATCGGCGTCGTCGGTCGCAACGGGAGCGGCAAGACCACCCTGCTGCGCCTGTTGACCGGCCTCAGCCGGCCCGACGAGGGTCGGGTCATCCGAACCGGGAACGTGTCCGTCGGCTACCTCCGCCAGGCCGATGACATCGACCCGACCGTCACCGTGCGGGACGTGATCGTCGACGGGGCGCCCGACCACGTCTGGGCCGCCGACCCGGATGCCCGCACCGTGGTGGACCACCTGCTGGCCGGGATCGGGCTGGAGCGACCGGTGGCCGGCCTCAGCGGGGGTGAGCAGCGGCGGACGGCCCTGGTCGCTGCGCTGCTCGGACGACACGACCTGCTGGTGCTCGATGAGCCGACCAACCACCTGGACGTCGAGGCGGTCGACTGGCTGGCGTCCCACATCCGCACTCTGACCGGGCGTGGCCTCGCCATGTTGGTGGTGAGCCACGACCGCTGGTTCCTCGACCGCATCTGCACCCGGATCTGGGAGGTGCACGACGGGTCCGTCGACCCGTACGACGGTGGGTACGCGGCGTACGTGCTGGCCCGAGCCGAGCGGGCCCGACTGGCCGCGGGTATGGCGACCCGCCGCAAGAACCTGCTGCGCAAGGAGCTGGCCTGGCTGCGCCGCGGCGCACCGGCTCGGACCTCGAAGCCCAAGTTCCGGACCGACGCCGCCAACGAGCTGATCGCCGACGAGCCGGCGCCCCGGGACTCGGTGGCGCTGCAGGAGTTCGCGGTCAGCCGGCTCGGGAAAGACGTCTTCGATCTCACCGACGTCACCGTGACCACGCCGGACCGGACGCTGCTGGAGAAGTTGTCGTGGTCGATCGGTCCCGGCGAACGGATCGGGCTGATCGGCGTGAACGGCTCGGGCAAGACGACCCTGTTGAAGGTCCTCGCCGGCGAACGCGGCGTCGACTCCGGCACCGTCCGCCGGGGTCGGACGCTCGCCCTCGGACACCTGTCCCAGGCCGTCGCCGAGCTCCCGGAGTCCGAGCGGGTGCTCGACTTCATCCAGGCCGAACGGCGGGTGACCCGGTTGGCGAACGGCCGGGAGGTGGCCACCAGCTCGTTGTCGGAGGACTTCGGGTTCACCGGGGACCGGCTGGTCCGCCAGATCCGCGATCTCTCCGGTGGAGAACGGCGGCGGCTCCAGCTGCTCCGGTTGCTGCTGGGCGAACCGAACGTGCTGCTGCTGGACGAGCCGACCAACGATCTCGACATCGACACGCTCACCGTGGTGGAGGACTTCCTGGACGGCTGGCCGGGCACCGTGATCGTGGTCAGCCACGACCGGTACTTCCTGGAGCGGGTGTGCGATGTCACCTACGCCCTGCTCGGTGACGGACGCTGCGTACTGCTACCCGGTGGCGTCGACCAGTACCTCGAGCTGCGTCGAGCGACGACCTCGCCCCCAGTCAGCTCGAGCTCGGAGGCGGCACCGACGGGAGCCACGTCGCGGACCGCGTCGGCCCGCCGGGCGCGCAAGGACCTCGCCCGGATCGAGGGCGAGCTCGAGCGTCTCGACCGGCAGACCGCCCGGCTGCACGAGGAGATGGCCGGCGCCGCGAGCGACTACCTCCGGCTGTCCGCCCTCCAGGTCGACCTGGCCCGCCTGGCCAGCCGTCGAGACGAGCTCGAGGAGACCTGGTTGTCGGCTGCCGAACAGGCCGAGCAGTGACTCGGCGGTGGATCGGGAAGGGATCAGCGAGAGCCCGCGTCGCCGCGGCGCTCCCCCGGGTCCACGGTCCAGATCGGACCGCCGGCCGGACCCAGCAGGAACAACCTGTCGGTGCCGGGCCTGCGATCGCCATCGGAGTTCACGCGGAACCGGCGGCTCGCGCCGCGGTGGCGGCGCCGGGGCCGGGGTCGCTCGTGACGATCGCGCGCGGGAACGCCGGACGTGGTCGGTGCGTCGTCACCCTCGATGAGGGCGCGTCGAGGACGGTTCAAGGTTTCGGTGGTCATATCGGTACAAGCCTTTTCAACTGCAACGGCAACTACGGCCGTCAGAACGTCTGGTTCGAGGCGCTTCGTTGCGTACCCGTGCCAACGCCGTCGGGTGACGCTTCATTCCCCGGGATCCCCGATCGTCTGCCCTCCCCCGCGCCCCCCAGCGATCCGAGGCCGGCGGTTCGGGACCAGCCGCGGTCCGCACGTCCGGCTGCGGTTGGCCGACGAGCGGGCGGGGTAGCTAGCCGACGTGCCTGGTCGACAGAGATCTTCGTGGCGTGGCTCCGGTGAGGCCGTCCGGCGGCGAGCCGGACGATCGCGGTGATCGATCCGGCGCGGGTGCACTGGTCGGCGGTACCGGAGCTGCGACGGGGCCGTCCGCTGCTGGTGGTGCTGCACGGGCACGGATTGCACGAGTCCGTCGGGGCGGACCTGTGGAGCACGATGCCGGCCGAGTTGATCATCGCCGGGCTGCGCGGACCGCTACCGGTGGGAGCCGGGTACGGCTGGTTCCGCCTCGATGCGACCGCGTCGCCCGCCGTGGTGAACGCCGTGGCCGAGGACGTGCTCGATTGGCTCACCGAACAGCTGGAGGCGATCTCACCGAGCTCGGTGGGGATCCTGGGTTTCTCCCAAGGCTCGTCCGTCGCCCTCCAGTGCCTCCGGCTACGGCCTGAGCAGTTCTCCTACGCCGTCTCGCTGTCCGGCTTCGTGGTACCGGTTCCCCACCCGGGGGACGCGACCCTGGCGAAGCTGCGGCCCCCGGTCTTCGCGGCCCGCGGTGGCCGGGACCAGCTGGTGCCCGCGTTCTTGGCGACACTGACCGACCGGTGGCTCGCCGACCACACCGACCTGCGGTCCCACCGCTACCCCGAGCTCGGCCACTCGGTCTCCCAGCGGGAGCTGCAGGACCTGAGCGCGTTCCTCGCGGAGCAGCTGCTCGATCCTCAGTGAGCCGCCGCCGGTGATCGCATCAGGAGTCGGGCCACGGCGGCGGTGCGGGCGGTCCTGCCCTGCAGGCCCAGCTTCGCGTAGATGTTCTGCAGGTGTCGTTCCACCGTCCGGACCGAGAGCACCAGGTCCGCGGCGATCGCGTCGTTGTCGAGGCCCGCGGCGGCGAGCCGGAGGATGTCGAGCTCACGCGGCGACAGCAGCTCCGCCAGGTCCTCGGCAGCAGCTGTCGTGATCGGCACCCGGTCCTCGGCCAGGAACCCGGCGACCTCCTGCAGGAACACCGGCCAGGCCGGCTCGTCGGCCAGCACGATGTGGTTGTTGCTCTCCAGCGCCACCAGCCGGGCGCGCTCGATGTTCGTGGCGAGGCGTCGGGCGTCGGCGAACTCGTTCATCCGGTCGCCCCGACTGTGCAGCACCAAGGTGGGCAGGTCCAGCTCGGCCAGCCGGGCCGCGGAGTCGGTGCGCTGGAGCTCGGCTCGCGCCCGGACCGCGGTGTCGGCGTCGACCGCCATCCGTTGCAGGTCGTCGAGCCAGTGCATCTGCTCCTCGGTGCCGCCCGGGATCAGCAGGCTGCTGAAGACCCGCCGGAACTCCGAGGTCGGCCGGGCCCAACCGACTCTGATCAAGGTCTGGAACGCCTCGTAGAGCTCGGCCTCTTCCGCCGTGGCGGGGGGTTGCCGGCCGGCGAAGCTGCCGTAGAAGATCAGTCGGGTCAATCGGTTCTGGTGCCGGGCGGCGTACTCGATCGCGACCGGTCCACCCTGGCCCATGGCCATCAAGGCGAAGCGATCGAGCTGCGCGGCGGCGACCACCGCCTCCAGGTCCGCGACCCGAGCCTCCAGGCTGTGGTCGAGCACCCCCCGGTCCGACAGACCGTGCCCCCGCTCGTCGTAGCGGATCACGGTGGCGATCTCTCCGAGGGCGAGCAGGAAGTGCCGCCAGACCGGGCTCTGCCAGTCGAACTGCAGGTGGCTGAGCCAGCAGGCGTCGATGAGCAGCGGCGGGCCGGACCCGTGGACGGCGAAGGCGATGCCGACCCCGTCGGCGGAGCGCGCGAACCGGACGTCCTGCACCGGGTCGACCGAGCTGCTGACCATCTGCTGATGGTAGGGGCTCCGGGCTCCCCTCTGCTGCCGTTGTCGGTCGCGACGCCGCCGACGGCTCAGGGGTCGAGGAGCCTGGGTGCGCGGTCGACCGGTTGCCGCGGCGGGTCACCGGCTGCGGGCGGCGGAGGGAGAGGCACCTCCACGTCGTGTCCGGCACGTACGACGAGCTGCCGGCCGTGATGCTCCAGGGACAACTCGTTCCCGAGCTGCAGGGAGTAGCGGGCGGTGTCGGGGGTGATGCGAACGGTGAGCCGGTGGCCACGCCAGCCGACGGTGAACCGGATCGACGTCAGGGTCTCCGGTAGCCGCGGCGCGAAGCTCAGTCGCGCGTCGTGGTCACGCAGGCCCCCGAATCCGCACACCAGCGCGATCCAGGCACCGGCCAGCGAGGCGAGGTGCAGACCGTCACCGGTGTCCTGCCGCCAGTCGCCGAGGTCGGTGAGGGCCGCTTCGCGCAGATAGCGGTGGGCCAGCTCGAGGTGGCCGACCTCGGCGGCGACCACGGCCTGTGCGGAGGCCGACAGCGACGAGTCACGGACGGTCACCTCCTCGGCCTGCGCGAACGCGGCCACCTTCTGCTCCCGGGTGAAACGGTCGCCGCACCAGTGCAGGGCCAAGACGAGGTCCGCCTGCTTGCGCACCTGCTTGCGATAGAGCTCGACGTAGTGGTGGTGCTCCTCGAGCGGATAGCGGTGCCGGCGCGCGCTCTCCGCGAAGTCCCAGGACTGCTCGCGGCTCGCGCCGCGGTGCTGCTCGGGAACACCGGAGCCGTTCGGGTAGGGAATCGCCATCCGATCCGCGGCGTCCGACCAGCCGTCCACCTCCTCGGCACTCACCTGCAGCTGCGCCCTGGCCGCGGACTCCCACCGCCGGGCCGCGTCGGCGGCAGCCCGCAGGTTCCGAGCCGCCATCAGGTTCGTGTAGGTGTTGTCGTTTTTCAGCGCGCTGTACTCATCGGGCCCGGTCACCCCGTCGAGATGGAACTCCTCGTCGGGGCCCAGATAGCCGAGCGACATCCACAACCGCGCCGTCTCGACGAGGATCGGCAGGGCGACCTCCCGGTCGAATCGCTCGTCACCGGTCCAGGCCACGTGGCGCGCCGCGGCGACGGCGACGGCCGCGTTCACGTGGAAGGCAGCGGTCCCGGCCGGCCAGTACGGCCCGCACTCCTCGCCCGCGATCGTCCGCCACGGGAACGAGGCGCCGCGCAGCCGTAGCGTCGCGGCCCGCTGCCGGGCGAGCGGCAGGGTCGTGAACCGCCACCCCAGTGCCGCGGCGGCGGCGTGGGGCGCCGTCGCGGTCAGCAGCGGGAGCACGAAGCTCTCCGTGTCCCAGAAGGCGTGGCCGGAGTACCCGGGTCCGGTGAGCCCCTTGGCCGGCAGGGGTCGACCGTCCGCCCGGGCACTGGCTTGCAGCACCTGGAACAACCCGAAGCGAACCCCCTGCTGCACGGCCGGATCGCCGCCGACCTCGACGTCGGCGCCCGACCAGAACCCGTCGAGGTAGCACCGTTGGGCGGCGTGCAGGCCGCTCCATCCCTGGTCGAGGGCGGCGTCGAGATCCGCCTCGGTCTGGTCGCGCACGGCCTCGGGCGACCCGGTGCTCGTCCATCCGTAGGCCACCGTCTTGACCACGCTCAGCGACTCGCCGGCCGCGAGCTCGGCGGTGATCGAGGTCGTGGCCCGGTCACCCTCCAGGGACGTGTCCGTCGACGTGGGGGCCGGGCACTCGATCCGGTGGTCGGCGATCGCGGCCATCCGGAGGCCGTTGTCGAGACGGTGGACGAGGCCGGCTCGCGCTCCGCCGGCCGAGTGCCACTCCCGGCGCAGGAACGTCGGTGGTTCCGTGCCGCCGCCCGGGTCCGGCTCGACCTCGCCCACCGGCTGGTTGGCGACCAGCTCGGACGCCAGAGCGATCCGGGCGGGACCCTCGATCGGCTCGACCTCGTAGCGCTGCACCAGCACGGCCGGGCACGTCAACGACACCAGCCGGGTCGAGCGCAGCTGGATCAGCTGCCCGGAGGGTGATCTCCAGGTCAGCTCCCTGATCAACGTCCCGGCCCGCAGGTCGAGTCGTCGCTCGTGGTGCAGGACCTGTCCGGTTCGCAGATCCAGCGGCTCGTCGTCGACCAGGAGCCGGATCACGGTGCCGTCGGTGACGTGCACGATCTCCTGACTCGCCGTCGGGAAGCCGTAGCCGTCCTCGGGGTAGTCGAGCGGGCAGGTGCGATGGAAGCCGTTCAGATAGGTGCCGCGGCCGGCCACCGGTGCACCTTCGTCCAGGGTCCCGCGGACCCCGAGGTGACCGTTCGAGCAGGCGAACAGCGACTCGGTCCGAGCCAGTCGCCCCAGGTCGAAGCCGCATTCGCGGACCAGCCACGGCTCGATCGGGAACGCCGATCGGGCGTCGTCGCTCATCCGCTCTCCGTTCCGTGTCGATGTCCCCGGTGGATGCGCTCACCGCGCCCGGGCCCGCTGGGCCGCCCGCTGCCGCCGCGTTCGTTCCCGACACTTACCCGGAAACCGCCGATCCACCCGCGGGTGAGCAAACCGATAGCATCGCGATACGTCCTCCCACGACGCGCTCCGACGACGATCGCCGACCTCGCCCGGAACCACCGGGTGGCGCCTGCCCTCACCACGAAGGAACTCGATGACCATCACTCCCACGCCCGCCGACAAGTTCTCGTTCGGTCTGTGGACCATCGGCTGGGTCGGTCAGGACCAGTTCGGCAACGCCAGTCGAGCGCCCCTCGACGTCGTCGAGGCGGTCGAGAAGCTGGCCGAGCTCGGTGCGTACGGCCTCACGTTCCACGACAACGACCTGTTCCCCTTCGAGGCGACCGACGCCGAACGGGACCGGCAGATCCAACGGCTCACCGCGGCGTTGGCCGACACGGGCGTCGTGGTGCCGATGATCACCACGAACTTGTTCAGCCACCCGGTCTTCAAGGACGGCGGTGTCACCTCCAACGACCGCGGCGTCCGCCGGTTCGCGCTCCGCAAGTTGCTCCGCAACATCGACCTGGCTGCGGAGCTCGGCGCCGAGACCTTCGTCATGTGGGGCGGCCGCGAGGGCAGCGAATTCGATGCAGCCAAGGACGTCCAGGCGGCGCTGGCCCGATATCGGGAGGGGGCCAACCTACTTGCGCAGTACGTCCGCGATCGGGGCTACGGGCTCCGCTTCGCCATCGAGCCCAAGCCGAACGAGCCGCGGGGAGACATCCTGCTCCCGACCGTCGGGCACGCCCTGGCGTTCATCCAGACCCTCGACGAGCCGGACCTGTTCGGCGTCAACCCCGAGGTCGGGCACGAGCAGATGGCCGGGCTCAACTTCACCCACGGGATCGCTCAGGCTCTCGATGCCGGCAAGCTGTTCCACATCGACCTGAACGGTCAGCGCAGCATCAAGTTCGACCAGGATCTCGTGTTCGGTCACGGCGACCTGCAGAACGCGTTCTCCGTCGTCGACCTGCTCGAGCACGGCGGACCCGGCGGCGGGGCGGCCTACGACGGACCTCGGCACTTCGACTACAAGCCGAGCCGGACCGAGGACTACGACGGCGTGTGGGAGTCGGCCGCAGCCAACATGGCTATGTATCTGATCTTGAAGGAACGGGCCCAGGCGTTCCGGGCCGACCCCGAGGTGCAGCAGGCGTTGGTCGCGGCTCGCGTTCCCGACCTGTCCCAGCCCACCCTGGACGCCGGCGAGAGCTACTCCGACCTCCTCGCCGACCCCAGCGCGTACGAGGATTTCGACGCCGCCGCCTACTTCAACGGCAAGGGCTTCGGCTTCGTCAAGCTGCAGCAGCTGATGCTGGAGCACCTGATGGGTGCCCGCTGACCCGAGCACCGAACTCGCACCGCAACGGGCCTCCACCACCACTGGGCGCCGGCGGATCAGCCCCGGGGACGCATCCGGGCCAGCGGCAGGTTCGGGGCCGGCAACGGATCCGGCTCACCGGCCGGGAAGGTGCCGAAGCGCGCCGCCGGTGAACCGTCCGGAGCGACGAGCGCGGCGTCGTCGGTGATCACCCGGGCGCCCTGCCCGTCGGCCCCGATCTCGGCCATCCACTCCGCCCGGTACCGCGCGACCTCCTCGTGGCTGCGGCCGACGAAGTTCCACCACATGACGATCTGCTCGCCGAGCGGTTCGCCGCCGATCAGCAGCGCCCGTACCGCATCCGGGCCCGCAGTGAGCAGCAGCTCGCGCCGCCCGGGCGCGAGGTAGGCCAGGTGGTCGACCGGCACGGCCTCACCGTCGGCCCCCAGCTCGCCCGCATCCAGCAGCACCCCGTGCTCGAAGTCCGGATCGAGATCGAGCCGGAGCACGGCGCCGGGCTCCAGCCGCACCTCGGCACCGACGAGCCCGGTACGGGTGCGGACCGGTGAGGCACTGCCGGCGAGGGACCCGAGGAACACCCGCAGCTCCCAGCCCGGCCCGAGCGCCGGATCGGGCACGTGGTGCTCGAATCCGGGGGCGATCTGCCGGGCACCGTCCGGGAGCGCCAGCCACAGCTGGACGCCGTGCAACGTCTCGGTGTCCACCGTCGAGAACTCCGAGTGGCTGATCCCTCTCCCCGCCGTCATCAGGTTGAGTTCGCCGCTGCGCACGATGGCATGGAAGCCGGCGGAGTCGCGGTGCTCGATCGCGCCGGTGAAGAGCCAGCTGACGGTCTGCAGTCCCGTGTGGGGGTGTCGCGGGACGACCATCCCGCCGCTGTCGGTCACCCGGTCAGGACCGTAGTGATCAAGGAAGCACCAGGCCCCGATGAGGCTGCGACGTCGCTGCGGCAGGGTGCGCCGGACGGTCATCGCCCGTGGCCCTCCCAGCGGGACGGCACGGGGCTCGAGGATGTCGATGTCGACGGAGCGGTCACCGCTGTGGCACACCGTCTCCACCGGTGCAGCTTCGCGGTTGCTCACGACGCGATCGTAGTCCGACGCCGACCGGCCGCTCGGCCGCCGAGGGGTCGGCGGCCCCGAGTCACCGGGTGCCGCACTGCGCCAGCGCGATCAGGGTGAGCGCCCCGGCAGCGGTGATCAACTCCGCGACGGGGACGGACTCGTTGGGCCCGTGGGCCAGCGCGGCGTCGCCCGGCCCGTAGTGCACCGTGGGGATGCCGCCGAGGTTCCGCATCAACCGGAGGTCGCTGCCGTACGGCGTCGCCCAGACCTGCTGGGGTCGGCCGGAGACCGCCGCGTGGGCGTGCCGGACCACCTCCAGGATGGGGGCGTCGAGCTCCGTCAGTCCCGGGGCGAACTGACCGCCCCACCAGTCCACCTGCACCGGGTGCCGGGACAACCAGGGATCTGCCGCGCACGCTTCGGCGACCGCGTCGGCCAGTGACTGCCGGGCCGCGGCGACGTCCTCGCCGATGCCGACACCGAGGCGACCGTCCGCAGTCAACACGTCCGGCACCGACGATGCCCAGTCACCGGCCCGGACGGTACCGAGCTCGATCGGCAGCGGCAGCTCCCAGGTCGCCAGCAGCGGGTGCTTGGTCTCGTTGCGCGCCGCCTCGAGCCGCCGGATCGCCGCGAACACCGGCAGGAACTTCTCGATCGCACTGACCCCCGCCAGCCGGCGGGAGGCGTGGGCCGCGAGTCCGGTCACGGTGAGTCGGAACGTCAACGCCCCACTGCTCCCGGGCGCGATGTCCAGCGAGGTCGGTTCCGGGATGACGCACGCGTCGGCGCGCCAGCCACGCTGCAACAGCCCGTACGTGCCGAGGCCGCCGTCCTCCTCCCCGATGACCGTGCCGAGAAGCAGGTCGCCCCGCAGGGGCACCTGGAGGTCCGCGATCGCCCGTACCGCCCACAAGGAGGCGACCAGTCCGGCCTTCATGTCGCAGCTGCCTCGTCCGTGCACACGACCGTCGCGGATCTGGGCACCGAAGGGTCCCGCGTCCCCCCAGGTACCGAGATCACCTGCGGGCACCACATCCACATGACAGTTCAACATCAGCGACGTCCCGTTCCCGTCGCCCGGCAACCGTCCGACGGTTCCCCAGCCCTCGACCCGATCCACCTCGACGCCCGGGAAGTTCTCCGCGGCCAGCGTCTCGGCCAACGGGATCGCCCAGTTGTCCACCTCCAGTCCTTGATCGGCCAGCCGCGTCGCTAGCAGGTGCTGGATCTCGTTCTCCTCGGCGGTCCCCGAGACACTCGGGATCCGGGTGAGGGACACCAGGTCGGCGACGATCTCTGCGGCGTGCTCGTCCAGGTAGGCGAGCAGTCGACCGCGCCACACCCGATCCGTCTCCGCCACGGACTCGACCTTCGCCACGGAATCGACCTCTGCCACGGACTGGACTCTGCCACGGATCGACGCGGCCCACACGTGCCGGATCGCTGGCGGCAGGTCAGCGGCCGCGCCCCGACCGACGGCCCCGACCGACGGCCCCGACCGACGGCCCCGACCGGCCTCGGCTCGCCTAGGCTGACCGGATGGCAGCGTCACCGCCGGCGAGCGACGACAAGGACATGCTCAGTGATCAGCAGATCGGGGCCGCACGACTCCAGCACTGGCGGAAACTGGGTCAGGGACTGCACGCGCGGTTCCTGACGCCCGACTTCGCGAGCGGGGCCCGGTTCGTGACCTCGATCGGCCAGACGGGCGACCTGATCGGCCACCATCCGCAGGTGCGGATGGACAGCGGCTTCGTCGACCTGAAGCTGATCACCGACGACGCGATCTACCGCGACGAGGAGGGGAACCGGCACGTGGTCGAGTGGGTCACGCGCCAAGACATCGAGCTGGCCCAGCAGATCAGCGCGGTCGCCGACCGCCAGGGGCTGGTGTCGGAACCGCGAGGCATCGCCGCCATCGAGCTCGCCCTGGACACCGCACACAGCGCCGCTGTGGCTCCGGTCTGGTCGGTGCTGCTCACCGGCGGCCCGGAGGCACAGGGGCGCGGAACCATCGGAGACGACATCCGCGATCCCGGCTGGCGGGTGCCGATCCTGTGGTTCCAGCAGACCGACGAGCATCCGACTCCACGACAACGGTTCCACCTCGACATCCAGCTCCCCTTCGAGGTGGCCGAGGAGCGGATCGCCGCGGCGGTCCGGGCCGGCGGCGTCGTGGTGGACGACAGCCGGGCTCCGTGGACCACGATCCTCGCCGACCCCGACGGCAACAAGGTGTGCATCGGGACCTCGGGTCCGCCCGACGCCTGACCGCGAACCGCCTGCTCGCGACCGCCTGATCCTGACCGCCTGATCGTGAACCGGGCGCCGCCACGAGGCTGTCAGTCCGTCGGGACGGGATCCGGCTCCGGTGCGAGGAACGGATCCGAGTCGAGCGCGGACCGGTGCTGGAGGTGATCCAGGAGCCAGTCGAACCACTCGAGGGCCGCCTGGCCACGAGCCAGCCCGAACTCCAAGGTGGCGTAGGCGTAGAACTGCGGGTGGTCGGGGCTGCCCAGATCCTCCGCTGCGAACAGACGTCGTTCGTCGAGTCGCCGTTGCTGGAGATCGGCGAACCACCTCCGCTGGTTGGTGAGGAAGGCGATGGCCCGATCGGGGTCGATCAGCCACAGCGAGCGGACCCGGAGCATGATCTCCGATCGGGGTGCCTCCGGCTCCGGCAGGGTCGAGTCCGTCCAGTCCGCCAGTACCCGCCGGCCGGCGGCCGTGACCCGGTACTTCTTGGTGTCCCGTGGCCCTCGACCGCTGACGATCTCGCCGGTGATGAGATCGGCGTCGGCGAGCCGATTGAGCTCCGGGTAGATCTGGCTGTGCCGCGCCGACCACATCAAGGCGAGTGGCCACTTCATGTGCTGGGCGAGCTCCCAGCCCGTCCGTGGCCGGCTGGCCAAGGCGCCGAGCAGTGCATAGCTGAGGGTGTTCACGGGGTCGTCCGGGACGGGTCTGCCGCTGGTGCCCGACACCAGGTCAGCCGAGGTGTGATCGCTCGCAGGCGGCGGTTGCAGGCCATGGCGACGACAGCTTAGTGCCGGCGGCGGAGGTTCGACCCGCGGTCATCCGCCGCCCCGCCGATCGGCCCGGTCGCAGTGCTCAGGGCTGCCGCTGTTACCGGTGGACCGGAGTGCACCGGTGAGCATCGGCCACGCTCGATGGAGATCTCGTTGCCAACAGGGCCAGTTGTGGGTGCCGGCGTCGTAGAAGCTGAACCGGGCGCGAGCGTTCAACCGGACCAGCCGGGATCGGAGGGCTTCGTTCTCGGCTCGCAGACTCGCCTCGAGCTGATCTGGCGCCGTTCCCGGCGGGTCCAGCGGTCCCGGCCGGCCGGTGCCGACCGAGACGTACAGCGGCACGGCGGTCAATCTCGACGCCAGGTCGTACGGGTTGTGCGCTGCCCACCGAAAGGCGTCACCGACGGGGTCGCCCCAGAGCGCGTCGGGATCCTCGCCCTGGGAGCTGATCAGACCCTGATAGCCCTGCGACACGGCGGCGTCGAGGCGGGTGTGGGTGATGCCGCTGAACGAGGCGGCGGCGCGGAACATCCCGGGGTGGCGGGCGGTGTAGGCGAGGGCTCCGAGTCCTCCCATCGAGTTGCCTGCGACGACCCGGCGATCGTCGGCCCGATACCTCCGCCCGAGCAGCTGGGGCAGTTCCCGGGTGTGAAAGGTCTCCCAACCCGGACCCCGCAGCCAGTCGGAGTAGAACCCCACCCCGCCGCCCTCGGGCATCACCACGAGCACGTCGCTGGTCGCGCTCAGCTCTTCGACGTCGGTCGATCGGGTCCAGCTGACGTAGCTGTCACAGCACCCGTGGAGCAGGTAGACCGCAGGCCACCGCTGGTGGGCGCGGATCTCGTAGCGGTTGCGCGACCTCACCGTCTATTCTCCGGCGCTGCGCGGCACGACCCGGGTGCGACTGCTGCTGCCACGCTGGCGGTGCTGGTGGTCCTGGGAGTGATGACGACCGACGTCTTGACCGCAGTTATGTCATTTTCGACATAATAGGGCGGTGAGAGCGTCGCGCAGCCAGTCTTCCCAGCGAGATCCCGGACTCCACCGCCGAGACGTGCCGGCGAGGTCCGTGCTGGTGGCGTCGCTCATCGTGACAGCGGTGCTCGCCGGCTGCGGCGCGCCGTCCGGGTCGACGAGCGCACCGTCGGCGGCCCCGACCAGCGCCTCCACCCCGAGCCCGACGCCGACCCCGACCACGAAGGTGGAGCAGAACTGCACGCGGACGGCGCCGGCCGGCGTGCCGGTCGAGGATCTGAGCCTGAGGTCCACCGGCGGGGTGCGACTGACCGGAGCCGTGGTGGGGAAGGGTCGGCGCGGCGTGATCATGCTGCATCAGACCGACGACGGCATCTGCGGTTGGTTCCCGTACGCGCTCTACCTGGCCGAACGCGGCTTCCAGGCGCTGGTCTTCGACCGGCGCTGCACCGGGTCCTCGACCTGTCCGACCGGCGACGCGGCGTATCGCCACCTCGACGACGTCCGGACCGGTGTGGAGGAACTGCGTCGCCGCGGTGCCGCGAAGACTGTGGTCGTCGGCGCGTCCCTCGGCGGTTCGGTCGCCATCGGAGCGTGTGCCGAGCTCGCGGTCGCCGGTTGCGCCGCGCTCTCCCCCGCCGTCTTCGATCTCTTCCTCGGGGACGGCATCACCGCCACCACGGCGATCACGGACCTTCGCGCGCCGCTCCTGGTCGCCGTGTCGCCCGACGACGGCGACAGTCCGGAGGCCGAGGTCCGCACGCTGGTCGCGCGTGCAGATCCTGGTGCCGTCGACTTCGTCCGGCTGCCTGCCGGTGCAGGTCACGGCTGGGACACCGTCGACGATCCGGCCGACCCCGCCCGGCGCTCGCCCTTCTCCGACGTGCTCGTGGCCTTCTTGAGCCGTCGTACCGCCTGACCGACGCGGTGGACCGCCGCGCCCTCAGCGAAGCGTCTGCTCGAGCAGGTCCTCGAGGCCGTGGCGGATCGCATCGGCGGACAGATCGGGCCGACCCGGCGCGACCGCGGCGAGGATGTGCGCCGGGTCGGGCAGGAACCCGATGATGTCGCTGATCACCCAGAAGCTCGCGGCGTCGGGATCGGGATCGAGTCGTCCACCCCGCTCCCGGTACGCCGCCCGGAACAGCTCGGCGTCCGCCACGCCGTGCAGCATGGCGAAGTCGGCGCAGAGGTGGGCGACGTCGAGGTCGGGCGGACCCCATGACGTCTCGGCCCAGTCCACCAGGCCGGTGATCGCATCGCCGTGCCACACGGTGTTGCCGAAGTGGAAGTCGCGGTGCAGCAAACCGTACGGCGTGGGTGGCAGGCCGGCCAGCCGCAGGTCGATCGCCCGCCGCCACAGCCGTGGTCGTCGACTCCAGTCCGGAACCACGGGCACCGCCGGCCCCCGGAACGTGAAGACCGGTGGTCGTCGTGCCGCCGGTACGGACCGGCGATGCACCGCCACGGCCAGGTCCGCCAGAGCCGTGACCGCGGCCGGGCCGAGCCGGTCCAGCCGCACCCGACCCGGTCGCCAGCTCATCAGATTGGCCGGGCCGCCCGCCGACTCGCCGTCCGGGTCGCTGGCCACGAGGTCCGCCACGGGAAGCGGGGAGCCGGCGAGCAGCCGGAGGGCGATCGCCTCCCGTCGCACGTGCTCCCGACCGGTCACGTCCCACACAGCTGGATCCGACCAGCGAATCACCAGCGACTCGCCCACGGCCAGGCGCAGCACCCACTTCGTGGCCGTCAGGCCACCGCCGACCGCGAACGCGTCGACGACCTCGGACCCTGCGTGGGTCTCCGCCCACCTCAACGCCTGGCTCGGAAGACGCGATGTCACGACCGACCGCCACGCGGGCCGGCCCTCGTGGGAACACCCAGCCGGGTGACGAGCCGCCGCAGTCGGCCGCCCCACGGCGAACCACCGACACGCTCACGCAGGCTGGGCCGGCGGACGAGGCGGGCGAGACCGGGCCAGTCCGAGCCGGCGATCACCGACAGGTGTGCCTCCGTCAGACCGTGCACCTCCAGGGACTCGAGGTCGCCGACGACCGGAGCTTGCAGGATCTCGGCGAGTCGACGCAGGGCCCGGCCGCCGGATTCGGGCCCGGCGTCGACGATCGCCTCCAGGTGCTTCTGCACGACCAGCACCCGGGGCAGGATGACCTGGCCGACGATCTCCCGCCGCTCCGGCGCCGGGACCTCGCTCGTCTGCAGGGCCGCGATCATCGAGCCCAGCATCCGTTCGTTCTTCGCGAACCGTGCCTGCGGAGATCGCGCCCTCATCGACAGGTGGGCGGGTTCCCGGGAGTCGCCGGTGTGTCGGGTCAGGTAGTAGAAGTCGTAGCCGCCCAGCATGAGGAACGCGTTGGCGTCGAGCAGGAAGCGGAAGGCGAAGGTCACGTCCTGCCCCGACGGGAGACCCTCGTCGAAGCGGAGCTGCTGGCGCTCCACCTCGGCGCGTCGGAAGACCTTGTGCACCGTCAGGGTCTTCAACGCCCGGATCCGCGACACCTCGGCGTACGGCTTGCGAACCGTGCAGACGGCGGATCGACCGTTGACCGGAACCTGGTGAACGGCCACCCAGTCAGCCGGGTGCCGCTGCACGGCCTCCGCGATCCGTTCCAGCGCCTGGTCGCCGATGGTGTCGTCGGAGTCGACGAAGAACACGTACTCCCCCACCGCTTCGTCGAGGATGGCGTTGCGCGGCCGCGCGGCTCCCCCGGAGTTGGTGTCGGACCTGATCACCCGGAAGAAGCCGGGCGCGGTCGCCAACCGCTCGGCGAAGTCGTCGAGGATCGCGAGGGTCTCGGGTTCGCTGCTGCCGTCGTCCGCGACGACGATCTCGAAGCGGTCCCGCGCCAGGCCGGAGTCGACCACCGACTGCAGGCAGTCCCGGAAGAGCTGCCGGCCGTTGAACACCGGGATCCCGACCGTCAAGAGCCGGGCCGAGGACCGGCCATCGGCGAACTCCTGGACTGGGCCCATGCTGGCAACCTATAGAGCCTCCGGTGCCGCGACGCACACCTCGCCGGCTGCGGGATGGCGGCGGTCACCGACCGGTCCTCAGCCGTCGACGTGATCAACCGGGCCGCCCGTGATCCACGATCACCGCAACGACTCCGGGCTCGGTCAGCTGGTCGTCTCGGCCGTGGACGTGTCGGCGAACGAGTGGTGCTCGTGAGTGACCACCCAGCGGCCACCGTCGCGGCGCAACCCGATCGTCAGTCGGAGTCGTTGAGCCGGGTTCCGGGCGAACTCCTCCGGGGTGCCACAACGCAACAACGCCCGCGCGAACGCGACGTCGCTGCCCGCGGTGACGTCGAGCTCGACGACCTCGAACACCGCGCCGTGCGCCTGCCACTCGAAGAAGGGCGGCCAGGTCTCGCGGTACGCCTCCAGTCCTCGCACCCCGTCGTGCGGCGGCGGGACGTCGAACATCACGATGTCCGCGTCGTGGGCGTCGAGAACCGTTCCCAGGTCCCCGGTGTGCACGGCCCCGGCCCAGCGCTCGATGAGGTCGCGGATCTCCTGTTCGTCGGTCATGGGGATTGAGACCGGACGAGCCGGTCCGATTCATCGGGACCCGGGCGACCAACAAAGACCCGACGTCGAAGTGGTCGTGAGCCGTCAGTCCAGCGGCACGCTCTGCTCGAAGGAGAACACGTTCTGCGGATCGTAGGCCGCCTTGACCGCGCGCAGCCGATCCCGGTTCGCGCCGTAGTAGTCGACCTCCCAGGTCGCGACCCCGGCGTTGGGGACGTTCACGTACGCGCCGTCCACAAAAGGCCGCAGCTCCGCCGCGAAGGCATCGACCCAGTGCAGCGCCGCGGCGGTCGTCTCCGATCCGTCCCAACCGGCACCGGGCTCGCAGTAGTACAGGGCATCTCGGTGCGGGAAGGCTGCGCCGCCCTGTGGCTCCCGGCCCACCGCGCCACCGAAGCTCGAGAGGAAGTAGTTGCTCGCCGGGCCGGGCGGATCCGCCATGAACCGACGGACGATCTCGATCGCCTCGTCGGGCCACGGGCGCTTGACGAACTGCGAGAAGAACTTCCAGTTCGGCACCGCGTCGGGTGCCTTGTCGACGTCGGCGTAGAGCGCCGGCCAGGCACCTTCGACGACCGAGATCTCCGGATCCCCGATCGCCAACAACGGCGCCAGCGCCGCCTCCAGCTCGGCTCGGGTCCCCCCGTACCAGACGGCGGTGAGTGCGATGCCCTCGGCGCCGATCTCCAGCGCGCTGCTCAGCCGCTCGTCGGCGACGGGGGCATCACGCTGCCAGCGGCGCACCAGCTCGATGAGCGCGCCGTGCCCGGACCAGGTGCAGTACCCGAGAGCGACCTCGGCCAGCGGCTCCAGTGCCACCGTGTACGAGGTCGCGATCCCGAAGTTGTTGCCGCCGCCACCGCGACAGGCCCACAGCAGATCGGCATGATCGTCCGCAGCTGTAGAGATCATCTTCGCCGAATCGGGACCGTCGGCGACGACGACGTCGGCGGCGAGCAGCCGGTCGCAGGCCAGTCCGAGCCGTCGGCTGAGCAACCCGAATCCGCCGCCGAGAACCACCCCACCGAGTCCGACACCGCCCTCCGACCCGGTCGGGATGGTCCAGCCGGACGCGCCCAGGGCGGCGACCGTCTCCGCCTGGGTGAGACCGGTCCCGACCACGGCAGTTCGGGCGTCGTGATCGACCTGGACCTCCTTCAATCGGCTGACGTCGATCACCACCCCACCGTCGACCGAGGACCACCCCTCGAGGTGGTGTCGGCCACTGCGCGCCCGGATCGGCAGGCCCTCTGATCTGGCCCAGGAGACGGCCTCGACCACGTCCGCGGCGTTCCGGCAGAACACGATGGCAGCGGGTCGGCGCCGATGCAGCTGGTTCCAGCCGCTGCGAGCCGCGTCGTATCCCGGATCTCCGGGTCGCACGATCTCGGCGGTCAGCGATCCGATGTCGGTCGTCATCTCCCGACGGCCTTTCCCGGTTCGCTCTCCAGAACCTCGCGTCTGAAGAACCAGAGGTAGGCGAAGTAGCCGCCGCCGACCACCAGGAGACCACCGACGATCACCACGGGCACCAGCGAGTCGGCGGGCGCGACCAGCACGAAGAGCACGACGAACATCCAGATCAAGGCGGTGATGGCGACCGGCAGCTCGAACAGCCCGAGGTCGAAGGCACCCTCCCGGCGCACGAATCGCTTCCGAACGACCAGGAACAACACCACGGTCATCCCGTACAGCAGCGACGGCAGGATCGTCGTCGCCAAGATCAGCTCCAGCAGTGCGGCACCCGGCAGCGCGGCCATCAACACCAGACCGACGGCCAGGATCAACACCGTGGCGGGAATGGGCGTCCCGGTGTGCGGGTTCACCCGACCCATCAACCGGGAGGCCGGGAACCGCCCGTCCCGGGCCATCGCGAACACGATCCGGGAACAGGCCACCATGGTCACCAGACCGCCACCGAAGAAGGCGAAGACGATCGCCACCAGCAGGGCGCTCTGGACGAACGGGCCCAGCTGATCACGCATGATCACCGCCACCGGCGAGCCACTGCGACTGACCTTCTCCATGTCGTCGATCGCCACCGTCAGCGAGATCACGAACAACAGCCCCAGCACCCCGGCGGCCGCGACGGATCCCACCATGGCCCGCGGCACGCTGCGGAACGGGTCCTTGGCCTCCTCCGCCATGTTCGCGGCGGCGTCGAAGCCCTGCAGCGTCGCCAGGCCCATGATCATGGCCAGCATCAGCCCGCCGCCGATCCCGAAGTAGTTCGGGTCGTTCTCCGCGATGCCCCGCGAGGTGAGGTTCGCCACCGACCCGTGGCCGGTGAGAGCGACCGCGATCACCAGCGCCGCCCCCAGCACCAGTACCAGGATCAGCTCCAGGCCCACGGCTGCGGTGTTGATGACGGCGACGATCCGGGTCGAGAAGATGGCGAGGACGGCCTGGCACGGGATGACGATCAAGGTGATCATCCGGGCCGTCCCCTCGTTGTCGGGCATACCCAGCAGCGGCATCAGGGCCTGACTCGCCAGGGCGTTGTCGATCGCCACCACGCCGATCGCGAGATTCCAGGAAGCCAGCCAGCCGAACACCCAACCCACCTTGGGATTAGCCAGTCGGGACGCCCACTGGTAGCCCGATCCGCTCAGCGGGATGCGGGCCGCGAACTGGGCGTAGACCAGCGCGACGAGGACCTGCCCGATCACCGCGACGATCCAGAGCCAGATCCCGACCGGTCCGGCGTTGATCAGCACGTCGTCGTAGGTACCGAAGATGCCGACTGCCACCGAGATGAAGGCGAAGGAGATCGCGAACACCTGGAAGCCGCCGAGGGTGCGCTTGAGTTTAGGCTCGTAGCCCGATTCGGAGGTGAACTCGTCGGCTGTCAGCCCCGGCTCGACCGGCGATGCGGGCGCTCGGGACACTGCTTCGGTCACGGGGCCCGCCCATCTCCCCGAGATGCTCAGACGAGCAAGCTACCGGTGCGAGGCCCCGTCCACCAGCGAATCTCGCGGTTGTTCGAGATCGTGATGTTGCCGATCAGCCGAGAGCGGTCGGCCACCGCCGAACTATCCAGTCGGCCCAGGAGGTCCAGCCGGTCGGGAGGTCGGTGAGCGACCGTCCGGCGAGCTCTGCGTCGTCGGGTTCCTCGAACTGCTCCCGCCAACGGTCGAGGTCCTCGGGGGTGATCGGAAAGGTCTCCTGCGCCGCGCTGTTCCAGCGCCGGCCGATCCGCTCGAGCTGCGTAGCTCGATCGACCGGCAGGTACACCACCTCACTGTCGGCTCCGATCGAGGTGGCCAGCCAGCGCAGCGCCGTCCGTTCGTCGCGGCCCCAGAAACCGAAGTCGAGGACCACGTCGACGCCGAGCCGGAGCGTCTCGACCGCGGTCCAGATCAGGCGACCCTCCAGCACGTCACGCAAACCGTCGGCCTCGGATTCGCCGAACAGCGGGATCATCCAGGCGTCCGGGGTGAGACGCAACGCGGCCGAAGCCGCGGCCAGCTCGCGGGACCGGGTGGTCTTCCCGGCACCGGGCAGGCCCACGATCAAGAGCAGTCGGGCCGACCGGGGATGGCCACGGGCGGTGGATCGACTCACGCGTCCGTGCCTCCCGAGACCAGCTCGTCGCGGACGACGGAACCGAGGTCGCCCCAGCACTCGGCGATCCTGTGGTGCCGGATCCGGTAGATCGCCAGCTCCTGGATCGCGACCGCCTTCGCGGTGCCGGGATCCCGCGCCAGGTAACGCTCGTAGAAGGCGGTCAGATCGTGCCGTCCCGGATCCATGACGCCACTCTGCCAGTCCCCCCGTTCCGGTCCTGCGACACAATGGGCAGCCGACGATCGAGGGAAGGAACGAGCAGCGATGCGCATCCTGCAGGTGGGACTGGGTGGATTCGGCCGGGACTGGGCCAGGCACGTGTTTCCCCGGGTCCCCGAGGTCGAGATCGTCGGTACCGCTGACGTCTCCGAGGCCGCCCGGTCGCTGGCCATCGACGCCGGCCTGACCAGCGCGGACCGCTGCTTCGCCGGGATCGAGGAAGCGCTCGAAGCCACGGACCCGGAGGCGGTGCTGGTCACCGCGAGTCTGGTCGGTCACGTCCCGGCCGCCCGGGCGGCGTTGCAATCCGGCCGCCACGTGCTGGTGGAGAAGCCGTTCGCGCCGAGTGTCGCCGAAGCCAAGGAGCTCGTTGAGCTCGCCGACGCGCAGGGTCTGGTCGTGGCGGTCAGCCAGAACTACCGCTTCTTCCCGGCGGTCCAGCGCGTGCAGCAGATCGTCGCTGAGCGCGAACTCGGTGATCTGCACGCCGTCGACCTCGACTTCCGCCAGTTCTCCGGCGCCGAGGGCATCCCGTCGGCACACCACCGGCTGGACGAACCGCTGTTGGTCGACATGTCCATCCACCACTTCGACCTGGTCCGGACGGTGCTGGGTCGGGAGGTGAGTTCGATCAGCTGCCGTACCTGGGATCCCACCTGGTCCATGTTCACCGGGCCGTCCGAGGGCGTGGCCCTGATCGACTGCGGCGCCGATCTGGTCGTCTCCTACCGCGCCAGCTGGGTGAGCCACGGGACAGTGACTCCCTGGGCCGGTGAGTGGCGGATGGACTTCACCGACGGTGAGGTCCGCTGGACCAGCCGCGGGGACGGCCCCGAGGGGTGGCGGGCCGACCTGGTGACGGTCCGCCGTTCGCGCACGGTGGAGACGCTGCTGCTCCCGACCGTGGCCCGGACCGACCGGGCGGGAAGTCTGACCGAGTTCGTGTCCGCGATCTCAGCAGGTCGGCAGCCCACCATCGCCGGCCGGAACAACCTGGGCAGTCTCGCCACCACCTACGCCGCCGTCGAGTCGTCCCGAACCCGTCAACCGGTGCAGTTGTCCGACTGGTTGTGACGCCCTCAGGTCGGGGCGCCGCCGAACAGCTGCTGCCCGTCGGCGACGTCGTACTCGGCCACCGCCGCCGTGATCATGGCAGCACTGTTCCTCGCTCGGGCCGCTGCTGCGGAACGCCTCGGCGAGGGTGGTCATGATGGACTCACCGAGGGCCGGCGTGTCAACTGAGCCGTTGATCACCGTTCCCGAGACCTTCAAGGCGATGCCGCGGTGGTGGCGCGATGACGCCGGCCGCGACTGGCTCCAGGCCCTGCCCGAGCTGATCGCCGCCCAGTGCCGCCACTGGCAGCTGCGCGTCGACGGCTACCCGCTGCACGGGAGCAACGCTCTGGTCGTCCCGGTTCGGCGCAGCGGCCTGCCGCTCACGCTGCGGCTGGCACCGCCGGGGGACGATGTCGCCGAGGAGGCCGCCGCCCTGGCGTTCTGGGATGGCCGGGGAACGGTCCGGCTGGTCGAGGTCGACGAGACCTCCCGCGCCCTGCTGCTCGAGCGGCTCGACAGCACCCGAAGCCTCTCGTCGGTGCCGCTGCGTGATGCCATCCCCGTCATCGCCGAACTCGTGGGGGTGCTGGCCGTGCCGGCGCCGGTGGCGATCACCTCGACGGTGGAGATCGCCGCCGGGCACGTCGCAGACTTCGAGCGCGACTGGTCGGCCCTCGATGGACCGACGCCCAGGAGGCAGCTCGACGCGGCGCTCGAGCTGGCCGAAGAGCGGGCCGCGGCGGCGGTGTCGGGCGACGCCGTCGACGGCGACCTGCACTGCCGGCAGGTGCTCGCCGCGGATCGTTCCCCGTGGCTGGTGGTCGATCCCGTCCTGCTGCGCGGTGACCGTGAGTACGACTTCGCCCGAGTCCTCTGGGACCGCCTCGACGAGCTCCCGGCAGACCGCGACGTCGTGGCGGCGTTCGATGCGTTCGTCGGCCTCGCGCAGGTTCCTGCCGGTCGGGCTCGGTCCTGGATCGTGTTGCGCTCGATGTCGTATCTGCTCTGGGGCCTCCCGCGTGGCCTGACCACGGACCCCGCTCGCTGCCGGCGGCTGCTGGATCTCTTCTCGTGAGTTGAGAAGCAGGTCCAGCACGACTCCGGCGGCCCCGTACGGCGGATCCAGTCAGTGCCGCGAGCTGCGCTCGGACTGGAGCAGCTGCTCGAGCCGGCGTTGCTCGTCTCGCAGGCTCTCCACGGAGTGGCGCAGCTGGGCGAGCTCCTGCACGAGCTGGCGGTGCCGCGCCCGGCCGGAGAAGCGATCGACGACGCGTTTCCCGTTCGCCAGCCACCGCGCCCGGGCCGGAGGAAGCGTGGGCTGCTCCGGCTCCGGGTTCACCAGCTCCACCAGCGCGGGCCAGTCCGATCGGGCGATCGCGGCGAGCTGCTCGCCCGTCACACCGCGCAGCTGCTCCGGGTCGAGCTCGGTCACCAGGGGGTCGGCGAGGAGCTCCGACAGACGCTGCAGCGCGTACGGACCCGCGGCGGGCCCCACGTTGGCGATCGCCTTGAGATAGCGCTCCTGCATCAAGAACCGCGGCAGGATCACCCGGGTGACGATCTCGTGCTGCTCGGCGGCGGGGAGGTCGGTGCCCTTCAGCGCGGTGAGCATGGAACGAAGGATCCGCTCGTTCTTGTCGATCAAGGCCTCAGGAGTCTTGGCGCTCCGCGACAGGTGACCCGGCTCGTTCGGGTTGCCGCCGTGCTGGGTGAGGTAGTAGAAGTCGTAACCACCCAGCTTCAAGAACCGCGAGGCGTGCAGGAGGTAGGAGAAGGCGAAGCTCAGGTCCTGTCCGGAGGGCAGACCCTCGTCGAAGCGGAGCTGCTGTCGCTCGATCTCGGCACGGCGGAAAACCTTGTGCACCGTGAGCGTCGCCATCGCCTTGATCCGCGGCACCTCGGCCCGCGGCTGGTTGATCACGCAGACGGTGCCACGCCCGTTCACCGGCACCTGGTTCAGGGCGATCCAGTCGAACGACTCGTCGATCAGCTGGTCGGCGACCCGTTCGAGCGCCAGGTTCCCGATCGTGTCGTCGGCGTCCACGAAGAACACGTACTCCCCGACAGCTTCGTCCAGGATCCGGTTGCGCGGCCGGGCCGCTCCGCCGGAGTTCGTCTCCGCGGTGAGGACCCGGAAGAATCCCGGCTCGTCGGCGAGCTCTCGCTCGAACTCCGCCAAGATGGCGAGGGTCTCCGGTTCGGTGCTGCAGTCGTCGGCGACGACGACCTCGTAGCGATCACGGGGAAGGGTGGAGTTGATCACCGACTGGAGGCAGTTGCGCAACAACGACTTGCCGTTGAACACCGGGATGCCGACGGTGAACAGCCTGGCGGGCTGCTGGACGGGCGTGGTCTCGTCGAGGACTTCTGCCATGCTGACCCTCCGGATCCTCCCACCGCCGCCGTGACGACGAGCATGCTACGCGAATCCGGATCTCGATCCGGGCCGACGTTCCGGGGCGGCCCGAACTCGCCCTGAGCCGCCGCGGTGGGCCGGTCGGTGTCGGCCGACCGTCACGCCGGCGGGGGATCTCCGGCGGCGCGCAGCGATTCTGCGAACTCCCGCCCCGGCGTCGGATCGACTCCGAAGCGCTCGGCGTACCCCTCGTGGATCTCGCCCCAGTGCCCGTGAGCCTGCTCCTCCGACAGGTGGCCGCCGTCGAGATGGGGCACGAGGCGGGTCAGGTAGGCGTCCCAACCGGCGGCGGTCTGGGCTGCGAGGGCACGGTCGGCGAAGACGTGGACGAAGACGAGGCGGCAGCCGCCGTCCTCGCCGGTCAGCTCGAACCGGAACTGGTCGGTGCCGTACGTCCACGCCAACCGGTGCGGCGGATCGACCTCGGTCACCTCGCCGGTCGCGCCGTACGCCTCGAACTTCTCCCCGATCGCCGGGGTCCAGTCGGTCGCAGCCGGGAACCAGCGTTCGAGCTCGGCCGGCTCGCTCACCGCCCGCCAGACGCGGTCGACCGGGTGGTTGAGCAGGCGTTCGAAACGCAGCGCCGGGCGTCCGTCGATGGTGTGCAGGGTGCCGTCGATCATGGGTTCTCCTCCAGGTGTCGAACGAGGGCGTCGAGACTGCTCGACCAGAGGGCCCGATATGGCTGCAACCAGCGGTCGACCTCGACCAGCGGTTCCGGGCGCAGAGCATAGAGCCGCTGCTTCCCGAGCGGACGTACCACGACGAGCCCGGAGTCGCGGAGCACTTTGAGGTGCTTCGACACGCCGGGCTGGCTCAGCTCGAGTCGTTGCCCGAGCTCGCCGGCGGGCCGCTCGCCGTCGCGCAGCAGGTCGAGGATCCGGCGCCGATGAGGTTCGGCCAGAGCAGCATAGGCACTCATGGCGTTCATATTACCATATGGCTATATGAAGGCGGTGGTCAGCCGGCCGCGAAGCTCACCGACGGGGGTTCTGCTCGATCCGACGCAGCTCGCGATGCGAGCCGGGCCGCACCTTGAACGACCCCATCCCCACGCTGCCGAAGAGCACGAGCAGCGGCTGGCCCGGAGCCGGGGCGCGTGGCACCTTGATCGACTTGCTGCCCATCGACTTGGTCAGGCGGTCGTCGTTGGCCGCCCAGCCGTCGGGGACGATGACGACGACGGAACCCGCACCGGCGATGACCTCCACCTCGACCACCGGGGCCGCCGCGGTCGCCTGCAGGCAGTTGAGTCTCACCGAACCGACACCGGAACTGAGTCGGACGAACGGCGGCACGACCCAGACCCCCTCGCGCTTCTCACTGCTCATCCCGCCGTCGAGGCGGAGCGGGTCCTCGCGGGAGTAGCCGGGCGGCGGCGGGCCGGGCACGGCCACGGAGGTGGCCGGTTGCCCCGTGACCCACGGCACCTCCACAGCCAGGTCGGCCACCAGAGGCTGAAGATCGGCGTACGTCTTCGCCTGGAGGGCCGCCTCCAGACGCTCGTCGAGCTCGTCCATGCTCAGCCGGCCATCGGCGACCGCGTCCTGCAACAGGGCTGCGACCCCATCGCGTTCAGCGTGCCCGACGCGCAGTCGTCCGTCGAAATCACCGTGCACCATGACCTGACCCTAGCGAGCCGCGCGAAGGCCGTCCGGGTGCGAGGTGGCCACCACCGGCGGCCCGCCGGTTCGCAGCGGTCGCGGGCGACCGGACCGGCACCACCAAGATCACGAGCGGCGCACGACACCGAGGACCAAGGACCGAGAACCGACTGCGTAGTGACCGCCATCGACGACCTCGAGGAGCCGGCGAATTGAGTAGCGGCACCGATCCGGCCGGCCGCGAAAACCGATCGAATGGATGTCATCGGACCAGAGTCCGATCGCACCCGGAGAGTTCGACGACGAAAGAGATGGAAACCACTATGAAAGAGTTCGCGTTGTTCGCCGGCTCGGCGGCGGCCGCGATCTTCATGATCAGTCAGCTGCCGATGTTGATCAAGGCCTACCGCACGAAGGACCTCACGTCCTACAGCTTCGCCAACATCGGTCTGGCCAACGTCGGCAACCTGCTGTACGCGGCCTACGTGATCCAGGTGCCGCCCGGACCGGTCTGGGCCGTGCACGCCTTCAACCTGGCGACCTCGGGTCTGATGCTCTTCTGGTACCTGCGGCACGGGCGGCGGCCACGGAACCGGCACGGCGTTGCCTCGGGGCCGGCACGGCCGCAGAGCCCGCGAAGTCCGCTGCACGTGCTGGCGGTGGACGTCGAGTCGCCGGAGCCGTCACTGGTCGGATCGGTCGTCGGATCGGACGGTCGCTGAGGCACGGTCGGCTCCGCCGTCCGCGGCCGGCACACCGGGAATCACGAGCCGGTGGGCGCCAGGCAGAACTCGTTGCCGTCCGGGTCGAGGAGCTCGATCAACGCCCGATCGCACGGACTCGGGCCCACCCGTCCGCCGGCCGCCGGCCGAGCAGCCCGGCCCAGAACCGCGCGAGCCGCCGCGGGTCACTCGCGCCGAAGCTGAGGGCACGGATCGGACTCGACAACGGCCGTCCTTCCTCTGATGCAGGCGCTTCGTCCGGTGCTCTCGACCACGAGCCCGATCCGTCGGCAGGCTAGTGAGGATCGTCAGCGAAGGCCGCTGGATTGCGGATCAGACAAACAGGATGCGCCGCAGCCGTCCGGCACCATAACGTCGCTGGGTGAGCGAACACCCAGGCCCGAGTCCCATCGACATCGACGACCTCGCGGACGGCTGGTTCCCCGAGAGCGTGGCGGCCGAGTACGACGATCCTGGCGGGGCCAACGACCCGGCGGCGATCGATCCGGTGGTGTCGACGTTGGCGGAGCTGGCCGCCGGCGGCCCCGTGCTGGAGTTCGCGGTCGGCACCGGGCGGATCGCCGCCCCGCTGGCCGTCCGGGGCGTCGACGTCCGCGGCATCGAGCTGAGTCGCGCCATGGTGGCTCGGGTGCCGGACAAGCCCGGCGGAGACCGGGTCGAGATCACCGTCGGCGACATGACCTCGACGCGGGTCCCGGGCGAGTTCACACTCGTCTACCTGGTGTTCAACACCATCAGCAACGTGACGACGCAGGACGGCCAGGTCGACGTCTTCGTCAACGCCGCGGCGCACCTGGGCCCCGGGGGTCTCTTCCTGATCGAGGTCGGACTCCCGAACCTGCGACGGCTCCCTCCTGGTCAGGACACGGTGCCGTTCACGGTCGCCCCCGACGGTCGCGGCGGTGGCTACGTCGGTTTCGACCAGTACGACGTCGTCACGCAGGAGTTCAGCTCCAACCACGTCACCGTGTCCGCCGACGGCACCGGGCGGTTCCGCCGCATCCCGTTCCGCTACGCCTGGCCCGCGGAGATGGACCTGATGGCGCGCATCGCCGGGATGCGCCTGAAGCACCGCTGGTCGAGCTGGAACCGAGCTCCCCTCACCGCCGAGAGCACCAAGCACATCTCGGTCTGGGAGAAGACCGCAGATCCGGGCGACGACTGAGCCCGTCGGTGCTCAGGCGACCCGGGAATCCCAGTCGATCCGGAATCCCTGCTCGTTCCGGAGCGCCGACGACCGGGCCAGCTGCTTGAGCATGATCGGCATCACGACCGACATCAACGAGCGCGCGATCGGGCCGGGGGTCTTGGTGTGGTTGATCGCCGCCCCCCGGCGAGCGACCGCTTCCACCCGCTTCCGCCGGAGCTGCTCGTAGCGGGAAAAGGCTGCGCTGTGGTCGGGTTGGTCCCGCAGGCAGCGGGCCAGTTCGATGCCGCTCTCGACGGCCAGGGACGCACCCTGCCCCGTGCTGTTGGACGGTGCGTGCACGGCGTCCCCGACGAGGACCATCCGCCCGCGCCACCAGCGCGGCACCGGCGGCATGATGTGCACGGCCCCCGTCACCTGGAGTCGCTCCGGCGTGGTGGCCCCGACCAGTCGGGCGCCCGGCTCGTCACCGGCATACGTGTCGCGGAGCACCGCCAGCCACTCCTCGGCCGTGGTCCGGCGCGCCTCGACCAGCGACCGGTACGTCCGCGACGGGAGGTTGGCGCCCCAGCCGACGCTGCCGTCCGGGAAGGTCCAGTACAGGTAGTAGGCCCGCCGCCCGAACGCGAAGATCATCTCCTCCGGGCCGTCGGGCAGATCGGCGGCGGGGACGAATCCCTCGAACCCCAGCAGCCCCGTGTAGCCCGGAGACGGGGCGTCGGCGTCGATCAGCCGCCGTACCGTCGACCGCACTCCGTCGGCACCGATCACCACGTCGGCCTCGACCGACGAGCCGTCGGCGAACCGGGCGACGGCGCTGTCTCCGGTGTCCTCGACGTCGACCAGCGTGCGGTCGTAGAGGGTGCGGACTCCTGCGGTGCGCGCGGTGTCCCGCAAGATCTCGTGCAGCCGACCCCGATCGATCAGTCGCAGGGGTTCGGTTCCGGGCAGGGTCGGCGACTCGCCGAGGACCTTGCCGTTGACGCTGATCAACGAACGGGTGATCGGCAGGCTCGCGGACCGGACGTCGTGGTCGGCACCCACGATGCCGAGGGCGGCCATCCCGTTCGGCGCGATCGCGAGGCTGCCGCCGATGCCCTCGGTCGGCTCCGGGTGAGCCTCCACGACGGTGGCCTCGATGCCTGCGCGACACAGGGCCGTGGCGGTGACGGGCCCGGCGATGCCGCCGCCGACGACGACAGCGGTGCGGGTTCGGGTGGGACGTGACGGTGCCATGGTGGATCTCCTCAGACGTCGGGTCGGGTTCGGGCTGCCGCGGACTGCGGCGAGACGTCGCACACCGGAACGCGAGATCCCCCTCTAGGGTGGGATTGCTGCCTGGCGGCCGGCATTCGGCGACGGGTGTCGGTGGTCGGTCGTGCCCGGGTCGGAGCTGTTGCCGCAGCGCCGGCCCGGGGTTCAGCTTCGGCTGATCATGGGGAACCGGAAGCGCTCTCCCTCCTCCCCTGGTCCGCCCGACGGTGGAAGTCCCGCCAGTCGGCGAGATCGGTGAAGGTTCCGTCGCGGAGCTCGTCGAGGAGTGCAGCCACCCAGTGCGCCTGCGCCTCGGCGAGGGCCAGCTGGAACTCGTCCTCGATCAAGAAGAGTCGCTGGATCGTGGCCGCGTTCGCGGTCAGCTCCCGCCGTCGCTCGTCGATGCGCTGCAGCAGCTCGCCGAGCCGTTCCTGCAACAAGGCGATCGCCTCGTCGGGGGCGAGGGCGGCCAGCACCGAGAGACCCGCGACGAACGGCATCGGATCCTCCTGCGGCCTGCTGATCAACTCACGCGTCCAGCTGCGGAGCTCGACTCGACCGGCGTCGGTGATGGCATAGATCGTGCGTTCGGGCCGGTTGCCGGCGCGCTCGGTGCCGGCCACCTCGAGGTAGCCGTGGCGGGCGAGGTTCTGCACGACGGTGTAGAGGGACCCCCATTTGACCGCCATGTCCCGGTCCTTGCCCCGTTGCCGGATCACCGCCGCCATCTCGTAGCGGTGCATCGGTCGCTCCTGCACGGTGGCGAGCACCGCGAGCCCCAGCAGGTTGTCGACCTTGCGCGGCATACCAGCTCCCTTTACTCGTAGACGAATATACGTCTACGAATAGTCACCTGTCCAGCCGACACCGAATAGACGGGCACGGGCTGGCTGTCCGTGCGCGGCGAATCGGGGCGCGTGGAATCCGATCAGCGCGGGAGCGAGGCCGACTCGATCACGCCGCGGGTGATCCCCGCGGTGGGGAGTGCCTCGGTGGCGGCCTTGCGCTTGAGATCGATGGAGCGCCCGATCTCCGCGGCGAGGGTCGGCGCGCAGCACGAGCGCATCGATGGTGGACAGCGGTACCGCCAGCACAGTGAGGATGTCGGCCGCGACGGCGGTCTGAGCGTGCGTTCCCAGGTGAGCGCCGTCTGGCCGAGGTAGTCGCCTCACTTCCAACGTATAGCGGAGTCGGGGGCTTGCCGCAAGGCCCCGGGGGGCGGGCACAATCGTGCCCCGGATCCGAAGCAGGGCGACGATCCGCGGTCCGAGGGTCGGGCTCCAGCGGCATGCGGCCGCCGCCTTTCCGACCTGGTCCGACCTCGGCCGGGCACTGCCGCCCGCCACCACTTGCGCTCATCCAACCGCCCACGCCGAACCATGGCTGCCCCGATCCGCATCCAGGTGGTGACCGCCACCACGAGAACCCGATTCGAGACGAAGGAAGAACGTGACCTCCAAGACCACCTCGGTGTTCCGGCTGCCCGACCGACTCGCCGCCAAGGCCGATCCCGCTCTGACGGCGGCGGACGAGGAGCACTTCGCGGCCGTCGCGGACAGCCTCGGCGAGCAGATCGCCGATCTGTCCCAACGGATCGACGAGCTGCGGCTGGCCCCCGCGGGTGAGGGTCGCAAGGCCATGGACCGCGACCTCGAGATCCATCGACTGACGGCGAACCTGCGGGTGCTGCGCCGCTTCGGCGTCGACATCTGCCTGGGCCGCATGGTCAGGCTCGACGGCTCGGAACCGCTCTACATCGGACGGGTCGGGCTGACGAACAGATCGGGTCGCCGGCTGCTGATCGACTGGCGCGCACCGGCGGCCGAACCGTTCTTCGCGGCCACCCGCGCCGAACCGATGGGGCTCCGCAGCCGGCGCCGGTACCGCTGGAGCGGCGGCGGGGTCAGCGACTACTGGGACGAGGCCCTCGCCACCGACGAGACCGACGCGCGGGCGGCGTTCGACGACGAGTCGGCCTTCCTCGCCACGCTGGAGAGCAGCCGGTCCGCCCGGATGCGCGACGTGCTGAGCACCATCCAGGCCGATCAGGACGCCATCATCCGCGCCGGCTCGCGCGGCGCACTGGTCGTCGACGGGGGTCCCGGCACGGGGAAGACCGTGGTCGCCCTGCACCGCGCTGCCTATCTGCTCTATTCCGACCCGCGGCTCGGCCACCGCCATGGCGGGGTGCTGGTGATCGGGCCGCACTCCCTCTATCTGGCCTACGTCGCCGACGTCCTGCCCAGCCTCGGTGAGGAAGGGGTGCAGACCGCCACCGTGCGAGATCTCGTACCCGAGGGAGCCGCGGCGTCGCCGGAGGCGGATCCCGCGGTCGCCCGACTCAAGGCGTCGGTGGAGATGGTGGCGGCGATCGAGCCTGCCGTCCGGCTGTACGAGGAGCCCCCGGGCGACGAGTTGTCGGTGGAGACGTACTGGGCCGACCTCGTGCTCGGCGCCGCGGACTGGACCGAGGCCTTCGAGGCGCCCGAGCTCGGTACCCCGCACAACGAGGCCCGCGATCAGGTCTGGGAGGCGCTGGTCTCGATCTTGTACGACCAGCTCGACGACACGTCCGTGTCGATGGAGGAGTTCCGCGCGGCGCTGGCCCAGGACGACGACCTCACCAGCACCTTCACCCGGGCGTGGCCACTGCTCGAACCGACCGACCTGGTCGCGGATCTGTGGTCGGTGCCGGCCTATCTGCGCCGCTGCGCACCGAGGCTCGACCCCGAGCAGGTCCGGCTGCTGCAGCGCGACGACCCGACCGCCTGGACCGTGTCGGATCTCCCGCTCCTCGATGCGGCACGCCATCGTCTCGGCGATCCTGGTCATTCGCACCGCGCTCGGCGGCGTGCCGCCGACATCACGTCCCAGCGCGACTACATGCACCAGGTCGTCGACCACCTGATCGCGGCGGACCACGACGGCGAGAGCCTGGCCTGGATCCTGCGCCAAGACATCACCCAGGACACGCTCGTCGACACGTCGGGGCTGCCGACGGTCGAACCCGACCGGTTGACCGGCCCGTTCGCCCACATCGTGGTCGACGAGGCGCAGGAACTCACCGACGCCGAGTGGCAGATGGTGTTGCGGCGGTGCCCGTCGCGAAGTCTCACCGTCGTCGGCGATCGCGCGCAGGCCCGGCACGGGTTCCGGGAGTCATGGCTGGAGCGGCTCGCCCGGGTCGGCGTCGATCGAGCCACCGTGGCCACGCTCCGCCTCAACTACCGGACCCCCGCAGAGGTGATGGCCGCGGCCGAGCCGGTGATCAGGGCGCAGCTGCCCGACGCGAACGTGCCGATCTCGGTTCGTCGAGGCGGTGTTCCGGTCCGCTACGGCTCGACGACCGAGCTCTCCGAGATCGTGGATCACTGGTCGAGCAGCCATGCCGACGGGATCGGCTGCGTGATCGGCGACCCGACTTACGAGCCTCTCCCCCGGGTCCGTTCCCTGACCCCGGAAACCGCCAAGGGACTGGAGTTCGACCTCGTCGTGCTCGTCGACCCCGACTCCTTCGGAACCGGCACCGTCGGCGCCGTCGACCGCTACGTGGCGATGACCAGGGCGACGTCGCAGTTGGTCGTCCTGACGAGGAGCTGATCCGTTCTCGGACGACCAGGCGCGGACCGGGCGTCGAGACCGGTCAACGCTCGCTCGGTGGGACCGCGGCCAACGCTGCGGACAACTCGTCGGCGGCGGACCAGCTCTGGGTTCGGTGCACCCGCGTCGTCGACGCCGGTCGCTGGCGCAACGAGAGCCCTGGTCGCCACTCGCCGACGGGCCGGACGGGTCTCGGGGTGAACCCGCCGCCGCAGTTGGGGCAGACGTTGCGCAGCCGGCCGACGCAGGCGGTGCACCAGGTGCACTCGTAGCTGCAGATCATCGCGTCCGCCGCAGCGGGTGGCAGATCCTTGTCGCAGCCCTCGCAGTTGGGGCGTAGCTCGAGCGCCATGGCCTCACCTCGATCCGGGTCTCTACCGGTATCGAAGCAGCCGAGCGGGCAGGCTCGGCATCGGGCCCGGGCACCGGACCGGGACGCCGTCCGGTCGCCCCCGAGGTCGGCTACGCAGCTCTACGTACGCGGGGCACGCGGGCCTGGCCAACCCGGCCTCCGGCGTCGATGCTGGCTGCAGCTTCGCTGAGAGGGAGAGTGTCGTGGCCAAGATCTACGGGATGCATCAGATCGAGCTCCGTCCGGGGGTGGACCCCGCAGACTTCGAGCGGTACTTCACCGAGGAGTTCGCGGCCGGACCGCCGCTGCGAGGCTGGTCGGTCACGCTGTTGAAAGGTGAACGCGGCGACCGCGCCGGGAAGTACTTGGCGCTCTTCGAGATCGACAGCGCGGCGGCCCGCGACGAGTACTTCACCGGGCCGGACGAGCCGACCGAGGCCTTCCTCGCCTACCTGAACAGCAACCCGGAGGCGGCGGCGGCCTGGCGCAAGCAGGACGACTACGCCGCATCCGATGTGGTGACCGACTACGTCGTCGTCGGCGACTGATCCGGGTGCCGTCGGCCGGCGCCGTCAGACGGCGGTAGGTACGCGCTGAGGTTCGCGCAGCGGCCGATCGGTCTCGGCGCGCAACGCGAGGGCGCCGTACCCGATCAAGATGGCGGCCGCGACCCACAGCACGACACTCAGCGTCTGCAGCGGTTGGTGCACACTGCTGCACGCCAGATCGGCGAACCGGCTCTGGCCGCCGAGCATCGCCGGCCCGCACGCGACCAGTTCACCTTGGTCGCGTACCTGCACCGGCACCACGCCGACCAGCACTCCGACGATGGCCGCCACCCCCGCGGCGACCATGAGAACGAACCCCTTCATCATTTGCCCCCCACAGGCATCCCGCTGTCCCCTGGGAACGACCGTACGGCAGCGACGGGGTCCTGTCAGGGAAGTTCGGAAAAACTCCCGATCTCGTACGAAACACGGGACGGGTGGTTGTGTCTGGGCGGCGATCCGCGATGCCCGGTGTCACGCGGGAAAGTCCAATATATGGACATGCTTCTCACCCACCGAGAACACATTTGCTTCTGCCGTCGCTCGGGGCGCACTGTGGTCGCTATGTATCGCGCACCGGTAGATGGGCGTCTCGGGCTCACCGCGCGGCTGTTCCTCGATTGGGGCCGCACCCATTCGATGATGTGTCGGCTGCCGATCCGCTGACCCGCCGAACGCAGGTCGCAGCGCGACGCCCCTGCTGAGCGTTGCCCGGCCGCGTTCTCTGACCGAGGACGAGATGACCCAGCTCCCCACCGAATCCGCGCCGACCGACCTGCCCTCGCGTGAGCCCCGCCCCCGGGTCGCGCAGGCACCGGTCGACACCGCGACGAAACCACAGCCACACACGGCGCCACCGCGGGCCCGGCGCAAGCGCGGCGAAGGTCAGTGGGCCCTCGGTTACCGTGAACCGCTGAACCCCAACGAGCAGTCCAAGAAGGATGATCTGCCGCTCAACGTCCGGGCCCGGATCGAGAACATCTACGCCCACCGGGGATTCGCCAGCATCGATCCCGGCGATCTCCGCGGCCGGTTCCGCTGGTTCGGCCTCTACACCCAGCGCAAGCCCGGCATCGACGGCGGCAAGACGGCGACCCTGGAACCGCACGAGCTGGACGACGAGTACTTCATGCTGCGGATCCGCATCGACGGCGGCGCGCTGACCACCGAGCAGCTGCGGGTCATCGGCCAGATCTCGGTCGAGTTCGCCCGGGACACCGCCGACGTCACGGACCGCCAGAACGTCCAGCTGCACTGGATCCGGATCGAGGACGTGCCGGAGATCTGGCGCCGGCTCGAGGCCGTTGGGCTGTCCACCACGGAGGCCTGCGGTGACTGCCCACGCGTCATCCTCGGCTCACCGGTGGCGGGCATCGCCGAGGACGAGATCATCGACCCGACGCCGGCCATCCGCGAGATCGTCGATCGCTACATCGGCGACCCGGCGTACGCGAACCTCCCCCGCAAGTTCAAGACCGCACTGACCGGCCACCCCAGCCAAGACGTCGTGCCGGAGGTGAACGACATCGCGTTCGTGGGCGTGGTGCATCCCGAGCACGGGCCCGGGTTCGATCTCTGGGTCGGCGGTGGCCTGTCGACCAACCCGATGCTCGCCGTCCGGTTGGGCGCCTGGATCCCCCGGGACGAGGTCGCGGAGGTCTGGGCCGGTGTGGTCGGGGTGTTCCGCGACTACGGCTACCGTCGCCTGCGCTCCCGCGCCCGGATCAAGTTCCTGGTGGCGGACTGGGGGGCGGCGAAGTTCCGCGAGGTGCTGGAGACCGAGTACCTGCACCGATCGCTGGTCGACGGCCCGGCGCCGGCGACACCCACCAAGCCGGGTGACCACGTCGGCGACAACCTGCAGAAGGACGGGCGGCACTTCGTCGGCTTCTCCGCCATCGCGGGCCGGGTGAGCGGCACCACGCTCGCCGAGCTCGCCGACATCGCCGAGGCCCACGGCTCCTTCCGGGTGCGAACCACTCCGATGCAGAAGCTGCTCGTGCTGGACGTCGCCGAGGACCAGGTGGCGTCGCTGACGGCGGCGGCCGAGACCATCGACTTGTCGGCCCGGCCCAACGCCTGGCGTCGCTCGGTGCTCGCCTGCACCGGGATCGAGTTCTGCAAGCTGGCCATCGTCGAGACGAAGGCGCAGGCGGCGCGGCTGGTGGGCGAGCTGGAATCTCGGCTCGGTGAGCTCGACTCCCCCATCACCGTCAACCTGAACGGCTGTCCCAACTCCTGCGCCCGGATCCAGGTCGCCGACATCGGGCTCAAGGGCCAGCTGGTGCCCGGTCCGGACGGCGACCAGGTCGAGGGCTTCCAGGTCCACCTCGGCGGCGGCCTCGGGCTGGACGCCGGATTCGGCCGCAAGCTGCGCGGTCACAAGGTCACGGCGTTGGAGCTGCCCGACTACGTCGAGCGGGTGGCCCGGGCGTACCTGGACGGCCGGCAGGCAGACGAACGATTCGCCCAGTGGGTGGCTCGAGCCGACGAGGAGGTGCTGGTGTGACCAGCGAGGCGCGGTCGGGTCACGAGAACCGCCAGGCGATCATGTACTGCCCGTACTGCGCCGAGGAGACCCTGTTCCCGGTCGAGGGTGGCTGGGAGTGCCGCAGCTGCCTACGGGCCTTCTCCATCAAGTTCCTCGGGCTGCGGGGGGCAGGCTCATGAGCGCCATGGCGACCGCCGTCGACCTCAGCCGGGTCGCCGTCGAGGCCAACCGCGATCTGAGCACCGCCAGCGCGACCGAGATCTTGTCCTGGGCCCACCGCGAGTTCGGCAGCCGGCTCGTGGTCACGGCATCCATGGCCGACACCGTGCTGATCCACCTGGCCGAACAGGTCGCGCCCGGCATGGACGTGGTGTTCCTCGACACGGGGTACCACTTCGCCGAGACGATCGGCACCCGGGACGCCGTGCAGGCGGTGCACAACGTCAACCTGATCACGATCCGGCCCCGGCAGACGGTGGCCGAGCAGGACGCGACCTGGGGCAAGGACCTGTTCCGCCGTGATCCCGATCGGTGCTGCGCCCTGCGCAAGGTCGCGCCCCTCGACGCCACCCTGAGCGGCTACGAAGCCTGGGCGAGCGGTGTCCGCCGAGCCGATTCTCGGGCCCGGGAACGGACCCCGGTCGTCTCCTGGGACCTGCGCCGCAAGATACTCAAGCTGGCCCCGCTGGCCCGGTGGAGCGACGCCGACGTGGACGACTACGTCGCCACCAACCACCTGATGGTCAATCCGCTGCTCGAGGACGGGTACGGCTCCATCGGCTGCGAGCCCTGCACCATCCGTTCGGCGGCCCGCGGAGGTCGCTGGGCCGGTCTGGCCAAGACCGAGTGCGGGATCTTCCAGTGACCACCGACCTGTCCGACAGCGGCCTCGGCGCGACGGTCTGGTTCACCGGACTGCCGTCGGCCGGCAAGTCGACCGTGGCCGGCGCCGTCGCCGAGACCCTGCGGGAATCTGGACACCGAGTCCAGATACTGGACGGCGACGAGGTGCGCCCGCACCTGTCGGCCGGACTCGGCTTCAGCCGGAAGGACCGCACGATCAACGTCAGCCGGATCGGCTGGGTAGCCCGGCTGCTGGCCGCCAACGGGGTGGTCGTCCTCGTCCCGGTCATCGCTCCGTACGCCGACGCCCGAGCCATCGTGCGGGCCGACCACGCAGCGGCCGGCGTACCGTACGGCGAGATCTACGTCTCCACCTCGCTGGCGGTGGCGGAGAGCCGCGACGTCAAGGGCCTGTACGCGAAGGCGCGCCGCGGCGAGCTGAGCTCGATGACCGGCGTGGACGACCCGTACGAGCCGCCCACCGACCCGGAGCTGGAGATCGACACCGCGACGGTGCCGTTGACCACCGCCGTCGACCAGACGGTGACCCTGGTCGCCGACCTGCTGACCCGGACCCCCGATGCATCGAAGTCCGCCCCCGACCGGGGGCAGAAAGTGATAGCCCGATGACCGCACCTGCGCTGATCCTGCTCAGCCCCGACCGGAACGAGCGCGGTGTCGCTCGGGTCGGCCAGGAGCTCCGCCAGGAACTCCTCGCCATCCGCCCCCAGCTCGAGGTCCAGGTGGCCTTTCTCGGTGACCAACCCACCTTGCTCCCGGTCGCGGCCCAGCTGGCCAAGCGCGGCACCGAGGAAGTGGTGCTCGTTCCCCTGCTGCTGTCGGACGCCTTCTCCCCGCAGGAGGCGCTGCCCCCGCTCCTCGGACAGCTGCGGGCCGCACAACCCAACCTGCAGGTGGTGGCCTCGCGACCGGTCGGGCCCGAACCCCAGCTGCTGGCGGTGATCGACCGACGGCTCCGCGACGCCATCCGCGCCCGTCGGGTCACCGAGCTCGACGGCCTCGTGTTCTCGGCTGCGGGCAGCGCCGACGTCCGCAGCAACGCACTGGTGTCGCGCCGGGCGCGACAGTGGGCGACCCACCACCGGCTGCCGTGCGTGACGGCGTTCGCCGGTGGGTCCGGTCCGAGCACCGGCGAAGCCATCCGGACGCTCCGGGCCCAGGGCCGGCGGCACATCGCCGTCGGCAGCTGGTTCCTGTCCCCCGGCGAGACCTACCGGCGGCAGGCCGAGCAGGCGTTGGAGGCCGGGGCGGTCGCGATCTCCGCGCCCCTCGGCTCGGGTCCGGAGATCGCCGAGGCGGCCCTCGCCCGGTACGTGGTCGCGGCCCTCGAGCTCGTCGACATCGACCTTCCGATGGAGGAGGAGACGGAGCTGCCGGCCCGCCACCTCCGGGTGGTCAGCGCCTGATCCGAGCCGCTGGTCAGGCCAGCCGCTGCTGCTCAGCCGACACGTCGAAGTCGGCGACCGGCCAGGACAGGTTCAGTCCGCGCAGGTGCTCGACGAGGAGCTGGGCCACGGCCCAGTTGCGGTACCACTTGCGGTCCGACGGGATCACGTACCACGGTGCGATCTCGGTGTTGCACCGTTCGAGGGCGGCGGCGTAGGCCTCCATGTAGTTCCCCCACTTGGCGCGCTCGTCGACGTCGCCCGGGTTGTACTTCCAGTGCTTGGTCGGGTCGTCCAACCGGGCGAGCAGCCGCGCGCGCTGCTCCTCCGCCGAGATGTGCAGGAAGCACTTGACGATCACCGTGCCGGCGCCGGCGAGTCGGGCCTCCCAGTTGTTGATCGAGTCGTAGCGGCGGTTCCAGACCGCCCGGCTCGCCAACCCGTTCACCCGGACCACCAGCACGTCCTCGTACTGCGAGCGGTCGAAGATCCCGATCATGCCGGGAGCCGGCAGCTCCCGGGTGATCCGCCACAGGAAGGGGTGGCTGCGCTCCTCCGCGGTGGGCGCCTTGAAGGCTTTGATCTTGACTCCCTGCGGATCGACCATGCCGATCGCGTGCCGGATCACCCCGCCCTTGCCGGAGGTGTCCATGCCCTGCAAGATCAACAGCACCCGCGGCGCCCCGGCACCGCCGGTCCGGCCGTGCGCGAAGAGCTGCTCCTGCAGGACGTCCAGCTCCGGGCCGAGTGCTGCGGTCACCGCCGGAGCGTCGTCCTTGCCGCCGGCACCGGGAAAGCCCGGCGTGCTGTCGGTCTCCAGCGCCGCCACGTCCACCGAACCGGGGGGAAGCCGCAGCAGCGACGTCAGCGTCGGCTGCTCCGACGCCACGGGGGCCTCCTTGGCGGCCTTCGCCTGCTTCTCCTGCTTGGCCTTCTTGCCCTGCTTGCCCTGCTTGGCCTGCTCGGCCAGCTCGGCTTCCTTGACCGCCTTACCCTTCGGCTTCTTGTGCTTCGCCATTCCGGCATTGTGCCGCACCGTGCCCGGGTCCGTGCAGGGCGAGCTGTTCGCGCGGTCGGTGGGAGGATGGGCCGATGTCGACGTTCCGGCTGCTGTACGACCGCGATCGCCCCGATGGCTCGGGTCCGTTGACACCGTCGGAGCTGATCGAGCTCTACCGCCATCCCGCCGGCGACGACGGACGCGGCTGGTTGCGAACCAACTTCGTGACGACCCTGGACGGTTCGATCTCCGGGCCGGACGGACGATCCGGGTCGATCAACACCGTCAGTGATCACGAGTTGTTCGCCGCGCACCGAGCCGTGGCCGATGTGATCATGGTGGGTGCGGAGACCGTTCGGACCGAGGGCTATCGGGCGGTGGATCTCACCGATGGCCAGCAGGAGGTGCGCCGCCGGCTGAGGCTGGCCCGGTTCCCCACCCTGGCGGTGGTGACCGGTTCGCTGGATCTCGATCCGGCCATCGCGTCGCCGGCCGTCCCCCACGGTCCCGTGATGATCATCACCGGTCCGCAGTCCGACCAGCGGCTGGCGCCCTTCCGGTCGGCCGGGATCGAGATCGTGGTGCTGGCCGGCGGCGAGCGGGTGTCGTTACCGCAGGCCGTCGCGTCCCTGGTCGGCGCCGGTCTGCCGCGGATCCTCTGCGAGGGCGGGCCCCGGCTGCACCGCGATCTCCTCGCGGCCGGCCTGGTCGACGAGTTGTCCCTCACCCTCGCCCCCACCGTCGTCGGCGGTCGGGGTCGGCGGTCGACCGACGGTCCGCCGCTGCCCGATCCGCTGGCGTTCGAGCTCAGCCGTGTCATCGTCGCCGACGACGACACGGTGTTCACGAGCTACCGGAGGGCCTCTCGGTAGTGCCCGGCCAGATTCGGTGTCGGCTACCGATGGCGCCGGCTCCCGAGCCGCCGATGCTGGCTGGATGACCGTACCCATCGGCTTCACCCGATTCCTCCGCCGCCGGACCGTGCTCGCCGCCTCCATCGCCGGCACCTTCGCTGTCGCCAGCAGCGGGTTGCCGACCGCGACCGCCACCACCCGCGCTCTCCGGCCGCGCTTCTCCGGCCGGTTCGCCTACCTCCGCCGCGCCGACTGGGGCGCCGACGAGTCCTTCCGGTTCGATCCGTCCGGGAACGAGATCTTCCCGCCGGCGTACTTCGCCGTGCAGACCCTGACGGTGCACCACACCGTCACCGCCAACGCCGACGCCGATCCCGCGGCGACCGTACGGGCGATCTACTTCGACCAGGCGGTCACCCAGGACTTCGGCGACATCGGGTACCACCTGCTGATCGACGGCAGCGGCGCGGTCTACGAGGGTCGCTACTCCGGTGTCGACGCCGACCCGGTGTTCGGGCCCCGCCGCGTCGGACCTCGACCCTCGATGGTGAACGCGGCCCACGTCGGCGGGTTCAACGCCGGCAATGTCGGGATCGCACTGCTCGGGGACCTGACCAACAGCCAGCCCACCGCGGCGGCGCGGATGGCACTGGTCAGGGTGCTGGCCGTGCTCGCCTCCGCGGTCGACCTCGATCCGCTCGGCACCACCGACTACGTGAACCCCATCAGCGGTGCGACCAAGACGGTGCCCACCATCGCCGGTCACCGGGACTGGGCCGCGACCCAGTGCCCGGGCAACACCTTCTATCCGTTCCTGAACCAGGTCCGGACCGACGTCGCCGCGCTGCTCGGTAGCTGAGTGTCCGGACGCCTCAGTCGCGAGCGAAATCGGGATTGTCGGCCCGGGCCCGGCTCGGCTGCACCCGGGACGGTTCGCCCGGCATCTTCGGGTAGTCGGGCGGGTACGGCATCTCGGCGCCACCGTAGGACCCCGTACCGAGATCGCGGACATCGCGCTCGTACATCTCGAGCGCACCGTCGAGCGCGGCCGGTTCGCTGCTGTAGAACGATTCCCAGGCGTCGCCCCGCTCGGTGAACCGGGCGCCCATGGTGGTGACGGTCAGATCCTCGGGTCGGGCGTCGTCGAGCTCGTCCCAGGTCAGCGGCGCCGACACCCGCGCGTCCGGTGTCGGCCGGATGGAATAGGCGGAGGCGATGGTGCGGTCGCGGGCCATCTGGTTGAAGTCGACGAAGATCCGCTGTCCGCGTTCCTCCTTCCACCAGTTGATCGTGGCGTGGTCGGGCATCCGGCGGGCGAGCTCCCGACCGAGGGCGATCACCGCGTGCCGGGCCTCGATGAAGCCGTGGTCCGGCTCGATCGGCACGAACACGTGGACGCCGCGGCCGCCGCTGGTCTTGGCGTACCCCGTCAGTCCGGCGTCGGCCAACACCCCGCGCAGCTCGTGCGCGGCCCGGACGGCGTCGGCGAAGTCGGTGCCGGGCTGCGGGTCGAGGTCGATCCGGAGCTGGTCGACCTTCTCGGTGTCGGCCATGGTGACCGGCCACGGGTGGAAGCGGAGCGTGCCGAGATTGGCCATCCAGACGATGGTGGCCAGCTCGGTCGGACAGACCTCGTCGGCCGTCCGGCCGGACGGGAAGCTGATGGTGACCGTCTCGACCCAGTCCGGCATCCCCCGGCTCGGAGCCCGCTTCTGGTAGAACGCCTCGCCGTGCGAATCGGACCGGGTGCGACAGCTTGACGTCGGGACGGTACCCACCGGGCCAGCGCTCCATCGTGGTCGGCCGGTCGCGGAGCGCGGCGAAGATGCCGGCTCCGACGGCGACGTACGTACTTGACGATGTCGAGCTTGGTCAGACCGACCTCGGGGAAGTACGGCTTGTCGGGGCTCGTCACCCTCACCGTGCGCTCACCGACCTGGAGTTCGACCGCGGGGACGGGCATGGCCGCAATCTAGTGCTCTCGATCCACGTGGCTAGCCTGGAACAGGCCCGCCCGGTGCCGTGTTGAGCCAGGGCCGGAACGATCGGCACGACGACGAGGAGCAACCGATGACGCAATCAGAGCAGACCGATCCGGCCAGCCAGGTCGGCAAGGTGGTCAAGTCCGAGGCGGAGTGGCGCGCCCAGCTGAGCCGCCAGGAGTACAACGTGCTGCGCGAGGCCGGCACCGAGCGCCCGTTCACCGGCGAGTACACCGACACCAAGACCGACGGCGTCTACCGCTGCCGCGCCTGCGGGGCCGAGCTGTTCCGCAGCGACCAGAAGTTCGAGTCGCACTGCGGCTGGCCGTCGTTCTTCGCGCCGCTGGCCGAGGACCGGGTCCGCTACATCGAGGACAGCACCATGTTCATGAAGCGGGTCGAGGTGCGCTGCGCGGCCTGCGACTCCCACCTGGGCCATGTGTTCTCCGGCGAGGGCTACGACACCCCGACCGACCTGCGCTACTGCATCAACTCGATCTCGATGCGACTGGACCCGGTGGAGTAGTCCCGAGCTGGCGGATGGCGCAGCGAGCGGACCGGAGTTCTGCGACCCGAGTAGTTCTCGAGCGAGCGGAGGGATCCGCGGCGCTGCTCGGAGGACGATCGAGGTCGACACGCTTTTCGTCGGCCGAGTAGGACGACGAGCGGAGTCTGGAGCGGATCGCGCAGCGAGCGGACGACACCGCTTTCACCAGCTCAGCAGGATGTCCTCCAGCTCCCGCCGCCGCCCGGTGTAGAACGGCATCTCCTCGCGGGTGTGCCGGCGGGCGGCGGCGGCCCGCAGGGCGCGCATCAGGTCGACGATCCGGTGCAGCTCGTCGGCCTCGAAGGCCAGCATCCACTCGTAGTCGCCGAGCGCGAACGACGACACGGTGTTGGCGCGGACGTCCGGGTAGGGCCGGGCCAGCATGCCGTGCTCGACGAGCATGTCCCGCCGCTCCTGCTCCGGCAGCAGGTACCACTCGTAGGACCGGACGAAGGGGTACACGCACAGGTACGCGCGCGGCGGCTCACCGGCCATGAACGCCGGCACGTGACCCTTGTTGAACTCGGCCGGCCGGTGCGAGCCCGAGCTGGGACCAGACCGGCTGCACGAACCGGCCCAGGGCCGATCGGCGCAGGGCGTGGTAGGCGTCCTGCAGCGTCTCCGGTGTCGAGGCGTGCCACCACACCATCAGGTCCGCGTCGGCGCGCAGCCCGGAGACGTCGTACCAGCCGCGGATCTCCAGGTCGTCACCGCGCAACGCCCGGTCGAGGTCCGGGCCTCGACCTCCTCGGGTGGATCGTCGAGCGGTCGGGTCTGTCGGAACACCGACCACATGGTGTAGCGGATGGTGTCGTTGATCTCCCGCGCCTTTCACCCGCTCGCTGGCGTCCTCAGTCACCGGTCAAGTCTCCCATCACCTCACGGGCCGCACGGTCGGCCGATGCCGAGGCAGGCGGCGATGCCCACGCCGTCGAGGGCCGCGCCGCAGACCGCCAGCCCGGGAACGGCGGCGACCTCGCGGCGCAGTCGCGCGACCAGGTCCCGGTGGCCGACCCGGTACTGCGGCAGGCCGCCGCCCCAGCGTGAGACCGTGCCGGTGACCAGCTCGGCCGCCTCCCACCCCGGCAGGGTCTGCGCCTCGGCGAAGGTCCGCCGCAGCAGCGTCGCGTCGTCGACCTGCAAGGCCGAGGCGTCCCCGAACCGGCCGACGCTCAGCCGAACGACCTCGACGTCCTCGCCCCACGCCTGCTCGGCCCGCTCCGCGACCCACTCCCACTTCCGCGACGAGTGGGTCAGCGCCTTGATCGTCGGCAGTTCCCCGGGCGGCACCAGCAGCCCGGACCCCTCGAGCCGGGCGCCGCGGACCACCAGTGTCACGACCGCCACCGAGGCGTACGGGATCGCGCCGAACGCCGACGCCGACGCCACGACGTCGTCCAGCAGCCGACCGGCGGAGGCGGCCGGACAGGCGAGCACCACCGCGTCGGCCCGCATCGTCTCCGCGGCGTTCGTCGGCCCGACGACGAGCTCGTACCCGTCCCGGGTCCGCCGCAGCTGCCGCACCGTGGTCCCGGTCCGAAGCTGCGCACCCGCCTCGACCAGACCGTCCGTCAGGGCCGTTGCCAGCCCGTGCACCCCGCCGACCAGACCGGCGAACACCGGCCCGCCCGCTCCCGAACCCGTGTGCTCCGCAGCGTGCGCGGTCAACGAGCCGCCCTGGCGGGCCCGCTCGAACAACCCGGCCGACACGGCGGCGAAGGACAGCTCGCGCGAGCGCCCGGCGTAGACCCCGCCCAGCAGCGGCTCCAGCAGCCGGTCGGTCACCTCCGGCCCGAAGCGTTCGCTCACGTAGTCCCCGATGGCCACGTCGCCGGCCAGCGGCGGAGCCGGCAGCTCGGGTTCCCGCCGCGCCCGCTCCCAGCCGGCGGGGCTGAGGACGTCGCCGAGCACGGCCGGATCGCTCGGGACGCCCTGCGCCGAGGGCGGAACCGATCGCCGTCGCCCCTCGATCAACAGACCCGGCCGCGCGTCGGTGGGGTGCACCAGTCGGTCGGCCAGCCCCAGCTCGGTGACCAGGGCGACCGCCTCGGGGCGACGGGCGAGCATCGACTCGGCGCCGCCGTCGACGACCAGCTCCGGCAGTCCGGCCGCGGCGAGTTTCCCGCCGCACCTGGGCGAGCCCTCGACCAGCGTCACCTCGGGTGCGCCGGTCGAACCGGCCAGCCGGTACGCGGCGGTCAGCCCGGCGATGCCGCCGCCGACGACGACGACCCTCACCGCCCGCCGTCCGTCGCGAGCTCCTCGGCCCGGCCCGTCGCGCGCAGCTCCGCGCCCTCGCGGTGCACCAGGTCGACGATCCGGGCCAGCACGTCGGGATCGGTGTCGGGCGGCACGCCGTGCCCGAGGTTGAAGACGTGCCCGGGCGCCGCGCCGCCGGACCGGAGCACCGCCCGGGTCCGTTCGGCCACCACCGGCCAGGGCGCCCCGAGCAGCGCCGGGTCGAGATTGCCCTGCACCGCGTAGCCCGGTCCGACCCGACGGCTCGCCTCGGCCAGCGGCAGCCGCCAGTCGACACCGACGACGTCGGCGCCGGCCGCTCCCATCAAGGCCGAGCAGCTCGCCCGTACCCACGCCGAAGTGGATCCGCGGCACCGGTCGCGGAGCCGGACCGCCCGATCCGAGCCAGGACCTCCGCCGAGTGCGGCAGCACGTGCGTGCGGTAGTCCGCGGCCGCCAAGCTGCCCGCCCACGAGTCGAACAGCTGCACCGCGCTCGCGCCCGCGGCCACCTGGAGCTCCAGGAAGCTCGCCGAGATGTCGGCCAGCCGGCCGCACAGCCGGTCCCACAGATCCGGGTTCGCCGAACATCAGCGCCTTCGTCCGCGCGTAGTCCTGGCTGGGGCCGCCCTCGACCAGATAGCTGGCCAGCGTGAACGGGGCCCCGGCGAAGCCGATCAGCGGGGTCGCTCCCAGCTCGGCCACCAGGCTGCGGACCGCCTCGGCCACGTACGGCACGTCGTCGGCGGTGACGGGCCGCAACTGGTCCAGGTCGGCAGCGGTGCGCACCGGAGCGGCGATCACCGGACCGGTGCCGGGCACGATGTCGAGGTCGACGCCGGTCGCCTTGAGCGGCACCATGATGTCGGAGTAGAGGATGGCGGCGTCGACGCCGTACCGGCGGACCGGCTGCAGCGTGATCTCGGCGACCAGGTCGGGCCGCATGCAGCTCTCCAGCATGCCGACGCCCTCGCGCAGCTTCCGGTACTCCGGCAGCGATCGCCCGGCCTGCCGCATGAACCAGACCGGAACCCGGTCGTCTCGATGGTCGCGGAAGCAGGCGGCGAGGAAGTCGGAGTCGGGCGGCACACGCGAATCCTTCCACCCGCGCTTTCACCGGCCGACCTGCGGCGCGTCGAGCCGGTCCGGTTCGACACGCCGATCTAGGCTCATCGGGTGGCAGCCAACCCGGACCTGGCACCGGCCCCGGCAGCTTTCCGCCGCGCGGTCGCAGGACCTGGCCGACGCGTCGTGGCGTCCCGAGCTGCGGGTCGAGGAGATGCCGGCCCCGCAGCGGATCGCGCCGTTCGCCGCGGCCATCACCGCCGACGTGGTGCTCGGCGGCGAGGAGGTCGGCAGCGGCCGGCTGGTGCTGCTGCACGACCCGGCTGGCAACGCCGCGTGGCAGCGGCACCTTCCGCTGCGTGACGTTCGCCCGGGCCGACGTCGACCCGGAGATGGTCACCGATCCACTGCTGGCTCGGGTGGGCTGGTCCTGGCTGATCGAGGCGCTCGAGAACCACGACGCCGAGTACGTGGAGCCCAGCGGCACGGTCACCTCGGTGTCCAGCGAGTCCTTCGGCGGCGATGGCCGAGGAGGCACCCGAGGCCGAGATCGAGGTCCGTGCGTCGTGGACCCCGGTGCTCGCCGACGGTGCGGGTCTCGCCGCGCACGCCCAGGCCTGGGCTGAACTACTCTGTACGACGGCGGGATTGCCCCCGCTGCCGCCGGGTGTGGTGTTGATGCCCTCGCGACGGAATCCGCCGAATCGAAGTGCCCGGAGACGTTGACCGAAGTCGCCCCCCTGCTGACCGAGCCCGCCGACGGGCTCCCCGAACTCCTCAGCACCGCTGCCGAGCTGCAGCATTCCATCGCGAGCCTGCGATCGGGCCACGGTCCGGTCGCCGTCGACGCCGAGCGGGCCCACGGTTTCCGCTACACCCAGCGGGCCTACCTCCTCCAGCTCCGCCGCAGCGGCGCCGGCACCCAGCTGATCGACCCGATCGCGTTCGGGCAGCCGGCCGACTTCTCCGCCCTGGGCAGCGCGATCGCCGACGCCGAGTGGATCATCCACGCCGCCAGCCAGGACCTGCCGTGCCTCTACGAGGTCGGGCTGATCCCCCGGACCCTGTTCGACACCGAGCTCGCGGCGCGGCTGCTCGGCTATCCACGGGTGGCGCTCGGCACCATGATCGAGGAGCTGCTCGGCGTCCGGCTGCTGAAGGAGCACTCGGCCTCCGACTGGTCGAGCCGGCCGCTGCCGGAGGAGTGGCTGATCTACGCCGCCCTCGACGTCGAGCTGCTGATCGAGCTGCGCGACCGGCTCGCCGCGGAGCTCGTGGAGGCGGACAAGCGCGAGTGGGCCGAGCAGGAGTTCGCGGCGCTGGTCGCCGGCGCAGGATTCGTGCCGGAGCCGCGGCGTGACCCCTGGCGCCGTACCTCCGGCATCCACAAGGTGCGCAGTCGCCGCGGTCTGGCCTACGTCGCCGAGCTGTGGGAGACCCGGGACGCGCTCGCGGCCGAGCTGGACCGCGCTCCAGGACGGATCCTGCCGGATGCGGGGATCGCGGAGCTCGCCGTCCTGGCTGCGGACGGGCCGACGCCGGACCGGTCGATCCTGCGCCGCCTGCCGGGCTTCGCGCGGCGTCAGGCCCGCCAGTACGAGGCGGACTGGCTGGCGGCCATGCAACGCGCTGCGGGCCGCCGGGACTTCGAGCTGCCGGCCATGCACCTGCCGAGCGACGGCCCGCCGCAGGCCCGGCTCTGGGCCTCGAAGGATCCGGTCGCCGCCGAACGGCTCAGCCGGGTCCGGGCCGCGCTCACCACGATCGCTACCGACGTCGTCGTCCCGGTGGAGAACCTGCTCACCCCCGACTACGTCCGCCGGCTCGCCTGGCGCCCACCGGCGCCGATCACTGAGGCGGGCGTCGACGAGGCGCTGACCGGCTACGGGGCCCGCCCGTGGCAGCGGCAGCTGACCGTACCGGCCATCACGACCGCACTGCAGGGCTGAGCTCGTCCGATCCGCAGGCGGGGCGCCACTGACCTTCCCGGCCCGTCCCTTCCCGGCTCGTCCCTTCCCGGCTCGTCGCTCTGCCACGCGCCCGCCCAGGACACTCGAAACTCCGCTTCGGCGGAGAAACGCAACCCTGGCAGCGACGAAACTCCGCTCCGGCGGAGAAACGCAACCCTGACAGCGACGAAACTCCGCTCCGGCGGAGAAACGCAACCCTGACAGCGACGGAACTCCGCTCCGGCGGAGAAACGCAACCCTGACAGCGACGAAACTCCGCTCCGGCGGAGAAACGCAACCCTGACAGCGACGAAACTCCGCTTCGGCGGAGAAACGCAACCCTGACAGCGACGAAACTCCGCTTCGGCGGAGAAACGCAACCCTGGCAGGGACGGAACTCCGCTTCGGCGGAGAAACGCAACCCTGGGCAGCGACGAGACGCCGACAGGCAAAGTCATCTTGTTACTCGTGAGTAATATGTGCCGCATGCCACGCACCGCACGGGACGTCGTGTTCGTCGACGGCGTCCGGACCCCGTTCGGCAAGGCGGGTTCGATGTACGCCGAGACCCGCGCCGACGACCTCGTGATCAACTGCATCCGGGCCCTGCTGCGCCGGCACCCCGAGCTGCCGCCGGACCGGGTGGACGAGGTCGCGATCGCCGCGACCACCCAGATCGGTGATCAGGGGCTGACGATCGGCCGCACCGCCGCGTTGTTGGCCGGGCTGCCGCGTTCGGTGCCCGGCTACGCCATCGACCGGATGTGTGCCGGCGCGATGACGGCCGTCACCACCGTCGCCGGTGGCATCGCCTTCGGTGCCTACGACGTGGCGATCGCCGGCGGGGTCGAGCACATGGGCCGGCATCCGATGGGCGAGGGAGTCGACCCGAATCCGCGGATCGTCGCCGAGAAGCTGGTCGACTCGTCGGCGCTGGTGATGGGCTCCACGGCGGAGAACCTGCACGACCGCTTCCCCGAGATCACCCGGGACCGCGCCGACGCGTTCGCCGCGCTGAGCCAGTAGCGGGTCGCCGCGGCCTACGCCGACGGGGTGATCCAGGAGTCCCTGGTCCCGGTGGCCCTGCGGAGCGCCGAGCAGGGCTGGGGCCTGGCCACCGTTGACGAACCGCCGCGGCCCGACACCACCGTGGCGACCCTGGCCGGTCTGCGCACCCCGTTCCGCCCGCACGGCCGGGTCACGCCGGGCAACGCGGCCGGGCTGAACGACGGCGCCACCGCGTGCCTGGTGGCTGCGGAACCGATCGCGGCCGAACTCGGTCTGCCGGTCGCGATGCGGCTCGTCGCGTTCGGCTACGCGGGCGTGGATCCGGAGCTGATGGGCATCGGCCCCGTTCCGGCCACCGAGAAGGCTCTCCGCAGCGCCGGACTCGGCATCGAGGACATCGGCGCGTTCGAGATCAACGAGGCCTTCGCCGTCCAGGTGCTGGCCTTCTGCGATCACTTCGGACTGGCCTCCGACGACCCGCGACTCAATCCGTACGGCGGCGCCATCGCCTTCGGCCACCCGCTGGCCAGCTCCGGGGTCCGGCTGATGATCCACCTGGCCCGCACCTTCCGCGACCACCCCGAGGTCCGCTACGGGCTGACCACCATGTGCATGGGGCTGGGGATGGGCGGCACGGTCATCTGGGAGAACCCGCACCACATCGCTGCGACGACCGAAGGGGATCCGGCGTGACCACGACCGACATGGAGCGGGGAATCGCCGCCGAGGAGCTGCAGCGGCTGTTGGACGAGGCCGGCGCGCTGACCGCCGACGAGGTCGTCACCCGGGCGCTCAGTCGCGACGTCGCGCTCCCGCACGGGGCCGGCACCGCCGTGTTGATCACCCTGGACAACGGTCACGACCACAACCGGCCGAACACCCTCGGCCCCCGCAGCCTGGCCGCGCTCGACGCGGCGATCGACGCCGCCCTGGGCCGCGACGACGTGGCCGCCCTCGCGATCACCGGCAAGCCGTTCATCTTCGCAGCGGGCGCGGACCTGACCGGGGTCGCCAAGATCACCGATCGCGAACAGGCCCGCAGCATCGCCCGGATCGGGCACGCGGTCTTCGACAAGCTGCACCGCAGCGCCGTTCCCACCTTCACCTTCCTCAACGGGGTCGCGCTCGGCGGCGGGTTGGAGATCGCCCTGCACTGCGACTACCGGACCGTGTCCGCGCACGCCGCCGGGATCGGGCTGCCCGAGTGCTTCCTGGGCATGCTGCCCGGTTGGGGCGGGGCGTACCTGCTGCCGAACCTGATCGGTCCCGAGGCCGCCGTCACGGTCATCATCGACAACGCCTTGAACCAGAACCGGATGCTCAGCGGACCCCAGGCCCACCGGCTGGGCATCGCCGACGTGATGTTCGAGGGCGCCGACTTCCTGGAGCGCTCCCTGGACTGGGCCGGCCGCGTCGTCGCGGGCCTGATCCAGGTCGAGCGCGCCGAGGTCGACCGCGACCCCGCGACCTGGGCGGCCGCCGTGGCCGCCGGTCGGGAGATCGCCGACGAGAAGACCGCCGGGAACTCCCCCGGTCCCTACCAGGCGTTGGTTCTGCTCGAGCAGGCCCGCACCGCCGACCGGTCGGCCGCGTTCGCCGCCGAGGACGAGGCCCTGGCCGACCTGATCATGAGCGAGCAGCTGCGGGCCGGGCTGTACGCCTTCGAGCTCGTCCAGAAGCGGGCCAGGAAGCCGGCCGGCGCCCCGGACCGTGCGCTGGCCCGACCGGTCACCAAGGTCGGCATCGTCGGCGCCGGGCTGATGGCCACCCAGCTGGCCCTGCTCTTCCTCCGCCGCTTCGAGGTACCGGTGGTGATCTCCGACGTCGACACCGAGCGGGTGGCCCGCGGCGTCTCCCGGCTGCACGGCGAGATCGACCGGCTGGTGAGCAAGCGGCGCGCCACACCCGACCAGGCCAACCGGATGAAGGCCTCGATCATCGGCACCGTCGAGCACGCGGACTACGCCGACTGCGACTTCGTCCTCGAGGCGGTGTTCGAGGAGTTGTCGATCAAGAAGGCGGTCTTCACCTCGCTGGAGCAGCACGTCTCGCCGACGTGCGTGCTGGCGACCAACACCTCCTCGTTGTCGGTCACCGAGATGGCGGCCGAGCTCGCCCACCCCGAACGGGTGATCGGCTTCCACTTCTTCAATCCGGTGTCGGTGCTGCCGCTGCTGGAGGTGGTCCGGGGTGGCGCCACCGACGACCCCACGGTGGCCACGGCGTTGTCGGTCGCCAAGCAGCTGAAGAAGAACGCGGTCCTGATCGCCGACGCGCCGGCCTTCGTGGTGAACCGGTTGCTGATCCGGGTGATGAGCGTGATCATCGAGGCGTTCGACCGCGGCACCCCCGCCTCCGTGGCCGACCGGGCGCTACGGCCGCTCGGGCTCCCGATGCCGCCGTTCGTGCTCTTGCAGCTGGTCGGCCCCGCGATCGTGCTGCACGCGACCGAGACGCTGAACGCCGCCTTCGGCGACCGCTACCCGGTGTCGGACAACCTCCGGGCCCTGGTCGACTCGGGCCGCTCCGGCATCTACGACTGGAACGCCGACGGCGAGGCGTACGTGTCGGAGGAGACGGCCGCCCTCTTCACCTTCGGCGACGCTCCCAGCACCGAGGAGGAGCTGCGGGCGTCGGCGCTGGCGGCGTTGGCCGAGGAGGCCGGCCTGCTGCTGGCCGATCAGGTCGTGGCCGCCCCGATGGACATCGACCTGTGCCTGATCTTGGGCGCGGGGGCCTCGTTCGCCTCCGGCGGCGTGACCCCGTACCTGGACCGCGAGGGGATCTCGGAGCGGGTCCTGGGCCGGCGCTTCCTGCCTAAGGGCTTGGCCAGCCTTCCCTGACCGGATCGTCTTGGCGGGACTCGTCGGCGGTGTCGGAACGGGCGATCGCCTCGACCGCGTACCGGGCGATCTGTTGCGGGGTCAGCCCGAGCTCCTCGAGCAGCTCGGTCCGGTTCCCGTGCGTGAGGAACTCCGGTGCGATGCCGAACTCACGGATCGGCGTCGCCACGCCGGCGAAGCGCAGCTCCTGCGCCAGCCGGGCGCCGCAGCCGCCGACGACGTCGTTGTCCTCGATGCTGATCACCAGCTCGTGGTCCCGAGCCTGGTCGACCAGCGCCGGATTGACCGGGAGGGCCCAGACGGGATCGATCACCGTGACCCCGATGCCCTGGTCCGACAGCCGCCGCCCGACCGCGACCGCCGTCCCCACCAGCTCCCCGTAGCCGACGACGAGCACCCGCGGCTGCTCGGTGCGCATCACGATGTCGAGCCCGCGGTCGTGGTCGACGGCGTCGATGTCGGCCGGCACGAGCTTGGAGTACCTGATCATCGTGGGGGCGTCGTCGATCGTCAGCGCCGCGGCCAGCGCCTCCCGCAGTCGGGTCGCGTCCCGGGGTGCGCTCAGCTGCAGGCCCGGGACGAGCTGGGCCAGGGACATGTCCCACATGCCGTGGTGACTGGCCCCGTCCGGCCCGGTCACCCCGGCCCGGTCGAGCACGAACGTCACGCCGCACTTGTGCAGCGCGACGTCCAGCAGCAGCTGGTCGAAGGCCCGGTTCAGGAACGTCGCGTAGAGCGCCACCACCGGATGCAGACCGGCCATGGCCATGCCCGCCGCCGAGGTCACGGCGTGCTGCTCGGCGATCCCGACGTCGAAGGTGCGGTCGGGGAACGCGGCCGCGAAGCGGTTCAGGCCGGTCGGGTGGATCATCGCCGCGCTGACGGCCACGATGCGGTCGTCGAGGACGCCGAGTTTGAGCAGCTCCTCGGAGAACACGTCGGTGAACGTCATCGCACCGGGCCCACCGAGGGCCACACCGGTCCGGGCGTCGATCTTGCCGACGGTGTGGAACCGGTCCTCGTCGTGGTCCTCGGCGGCCTTGAAGCCGTACCCCTTCCTGGTCAGGCAGTGCACCAGCACCGGCCCACCGAACTGCTTCGCCTGGCGCAGCGCGTGTTCCACCGCGGCCTCGTCGTGACCGTCGATCGGGCCCACGTACTTCAGGCCGAGGTCGGAGAACATGCTCTGCGGCGCCACGACGTCCTTGAGGCCGATCTTCAGACCGTGCAGCAGGTCGTACGCCGCCTCGCCGACCAGCGGGGTCTTGACCACTCCGCGCTTGATCAGATCGAGCAGGTGCTCGTACCGCGGATTGGTGCGCAGGCCCGCCAGGTGCCGGGCCAGTCCGCCGACCGTCGGGGTGTAGGAGCGACCGTTGTCGTTGACCACGATGACCAGGGGCAGGTCGTCGTCGGCAGCGATGTTGTTCAGGGCCTCCCACGCCATGCCGCCGGTGAGGGATCCGTCCCCGACCACGGCCACCACCGTGCCCGAGCGACCGGTCCGTTGCAGTCCGCCCGCCAGGCCCGCGGCATAGGACAGTGCGGTCGAGGCGTGGGAGTTCTCGACCCAGTCGTGCTCGGACTCGCCCGCACTCGGGTACCCGGACAAGCCACCGCGCTGCCGCAACGTCGGGAACCGGTCCTGCCGGCCGGTGATGATCTTGTGCACGTAGCTCTGGTGACCGGTGTCGAACACGACCGGGTCGGTGGGCGAGTCGAAGACGCGGTGGATGGCCAGCGTCAGCTCGACCACACCGAGATTCGGTCCGAGGTGGCCACCGGTCTGACTGACCTGATCGATCAGGAAGTCGCGGATCTCGGCAGCCAGGTCGTCCATCTTGCTCGCCGGCAGCGCCTTCAGATCCTGGGGAGTCTGCACGGAACGCAGCAGTGACGGCGAGCGGGGCACGACGGCGAGTCTACGTCTCCCCGTTCGCGGCCCGGGCCGGGAAGCGACCGTGCGGCATTAATCGGCGTGGCGTCCTTAACCGGCGCTCCGGGCCCCATAGCTTGGCCTTGCGACAGGGAGGTGGCGGGTGAACATCTGGTCGACCCGGCTGGCGGGCATCGCCGGCGTACTCAGCGCGTTGGTGATGATCCCGGCCTATGTCGTCGGGACGCCGGACCGGCCGGTCTCCGTCGCGGAGGCAGATCGCTACTTCGCCGACAGCGCCGCCTTCGTGCTGGCCAACGGCGCGGTCCCGGTGCTGCACGTGTTCTTCTTCCTGTTCCTGCTCGGCGGGCTGGTCACCTGGCTGCGCAGCGCCGAGACCCAGCCGACCGCGGGTCCGATGACCGCTCTGGCCGGCGGCATCACCTTCATCACCTTGACGGCGGCCGGTTTCTGCGCCGAGGTGCTGGCCCCGGCGGCCATCCTGCGGTTCGGCCCGAGCGAGCCGACGTCGGACCTCGCCACGGCGTCGCTGATGCTGGCGGTGTGGCTGTACCACTACTGCCAGGTGGGTGCCTCGGTGCTGATCATCGCCACCGCCGCCGTCGGGGCGCGAACGGGTCTGCTGCCGCGCTGGGCGGTGGTGGCGAGTCTGGTCCTGGCCGTGCTGACCCTGCTGCACGTGTGGCTCGGCGCCTGGTCCGCCTACGCGGGGCTGATCTGGATCTTGTTGATCTCGGCGCTGATGATCCTGTCCGAGCAGAACCGACGACCGGTGACGGCCGGCTGAGACCCGCCGAGCGGGACGGCGGGCTCGTCGCCCACCACCGATCCGGAGCTCGGGCGGATGGCACACTTTCGGGGTGCCGGAGCTGCCCGAGGTGGAGAGTGCGCGGTCGGCGATCGAGCGAGCCGGCCTCGACCGCCGCATCGCCGAGGTGGACGACACCGACAGCTGGGAGTGCCGACCGCACCGGCCCGGCGACATCCGGGCGGCGCTGACGGGGCGGAAGCTGACCGCGGCGAACCGTCGCGGGAAGTCGATCTGGTGCGAGACGTCCGGCGTCGGCCGCCGTCGGACCCCTGGCCCGCGACTCGGCATCCACCTGGGGATGAGCGGCCGGATCCTGATCACCGACGGTGCCGGCGACAGCACCGAGGGCGGTGACTACCTGGGCAGTCGCTACCCGCAGGTGATCGACGTCCCGAATCCGAACCCGGTCTGGGACCGGTTCACCCTCACCTTCGAGGACGGCGGCCAGTTGCGGCTGTTCGACAAGCGACGGTTGGGACGGGTCCGGCTGGATCCCGACATCGACGCGCTCGGACCGGATGCGCAGGAGATCACGGCCGCGGAGTTCGCCGACCGGATCGGACGGAGCTCGGTGGCGGTGAAGGCCCGGATGATGGACCAGGCCGTGATCGCCGGCGTCGGGAACCTGCTCGCCGACGAGACCCTGTGGCAGGCGAGGATCTCACCGCGGCGGCCGGCCCGGTCGCTCTCGGCGGCCGAGCTCCGGCGACTCCGGACGGCGATGCGGAAGGCGACCCGCGCCGCGATCGCCAACGGCGGGGTGCACACCGGCACGATCGTCGAGTACCGCGGCGCCGGCCGCCACTGCCCGCGGTGCGGTACCGAGATGCAGCGAGCCACCGTCGGCGGCCGGACGACCTGGTGGTGTCCGCAGGACCAGCCCGACTGAGTGCCGGACTGCTCAGAGCTTGCGGACGAACACCCGGCCCCGGAGCGCGTCCTCGACGAGCAGGACGGCTCGCCGGGTGCGGGCCAACATCGCCTCCTGCTCCAACCAGGCCTCGACCGCAGCTGCGATCACGTCGGCGGCCACGTACTCCGCGAGCGTGGTCCGCACGTTCGCCAGTCCCTCCTGCGCCGCCAGGTACTGGCCCTCGATGAACTGCGCGGCGAACCGGGCGAGCACCAGCGGGTGCCGGCGCAGCACCGGATAGGCGCGGAAGTCCGGCGGGCAGCAGTCGAAGAGATAGGCACTCGCCGTCGCCTCCCAGTCGGGCGCACCAGGCGGCCGGACCCGCGGCGGCCAGCCGGGCGGGACGTAGATCTCGGTTGCCACGCGAACCATCTTCGCACACGTGTTCGATTACGACCAGGGTCTAGGGTCGGCGCGTGACCGACATCGTCTGCTCGATCGTGGCCGGGGAGCTCGAGGCCGCGGTGGTGACCCGGACCGAGGAGATGATCGCCTTCCTCGACCACCGACCCGTCTTCAAGGGTCACGTGCTGATCGCCCCGGTTCGCCACGTCGACACGATGCTCGACCTGCCGGTCGAGCTGATGGTGCCGTTGCTGACCACCGGGCAGCGGATCGCCACCGCGCTCGGTGCCGCCCTTGGCTGCCAGGGCACGTTCGTCGCGGTGAACAACGTCGTCAGTCAGTCCGTGCCCCACCTGCACCTGCACGTCGTTCCCCGGACCAAGGGCGACGGTCTGCGCGGCTTCTTCTGGCCACGCACGAAGTACGCCGACGGCGAGCTGGAGTCCTACGCCACGCGGATCCGCGAAGCGCTGGTCGGCTAGACCCCGAAGGCCGCTTCGAGCACCGTCACGACAGCCCGGACCTCCGGCTGGCTGCGGCGCCAGCTGCAGTCGGCCCGCGGGGCGCTGTCGTCGATCCGGATCTGGTAGGACTCCGTCGAGCTGCACGCAGTGACGGCGGCGGCGTCGAGGATCGGCAGCAACAGGCGCAGGACGTCCTGCTGGCCGACGGTCAGGCGACCGCTGTGCGCCGGTGGATCCTTGATCGTGATCGAACCACCCCCGTCGGCGGCGACGTCGATCCGATAACCGAGGCGACCGGCTCCACCCAGTCGTCGGAGCTCGACCGGGACGAGCGGTGGTGCGGTGTCCCCCAACGGGGCGGCGAAGCGACCCTTACGCGCTGACGCCACCAGCGAGAGGATCTCGGTGAACGCCGGGGTGGGTGGCCGTTCCTTCGCGCCGCACGGCCCGGATCGACTCAGGGCCAGATCTCCCATCCGCACCTCGGTGATGATCTGGTCGGAGCAGCGCATCGGATCCTGCCTGTCCTGCGCCTCGCGCGCCACCTCGAGCCGGAACTGCTCCGACGTGAGCAGCTCGCGCAGCCGCGCGAGATCGTTCCCGTTCAGCCGACCGGCGGCGGGCTCACGGGAGATCAGCACGGCCGCGCCGTCGGGTTGCACCCGAAGGATGTTCTGCCGACCGTCGACCCCGCCGAACTCGCCGACCGCGAACTCGCCGAACGGCTCCGGTGGCGGGAGGGACGGCTGCACGGTCGGGAACAGGACCGAACAGCCCGTGACGAGACAGACGGCAGCCAGGAACGCAGCCAGGCCTGCAGCGACCGGAGACCGCGCCGACATCCTCATCGCACCACCATGGACCAGCAACGGTTCACGATCGGCCTCGGTGCCCGAAGCGTCCAGGTCGCGACCTGGACGCCCTAGTGCCCGCGAAAGGCCTCGGCCAGCCACCAGGAGCCACCGTCGTCACTGATCTTGGCGTCGATCAGCAGGGGACGGTCCCGGGCTCCGGCCAGCCACGGATCGAGGGCGTCCAGGTCCGCGACCCGCCGGACCGTGATGCCGTCGGCACCGAAGCCGCGGGCCACCGCGGCCAGGTCGCTGTCGGGGAACGTCACCGTCGTGAGATCGGCGTCGGGCCCGAAGTGGTGGACCTCGGCGCCGTACGCATGGTCGTTGTAGACCACGATCAGCAGGCCGAGACCGAGCCGTACGGCCGTCTCGAGCTCGGCGATCGCCATCAGGAAACCGCCGTCGCCGGTGGCGAGCACCGGCAGCCGCCCGGGACTCCCGACCGCGGCACCGATCGCCGTGGCCAGGCCCAGCCCGATCGACTGGAAGCTCTGGGTGAAGCAGAAGCCGGCCGGATCCGGTACGGAGAGGTACGCCGCCGGGTAGCCCATGAAGTTGCCGGAATCCACCGCGAGCACCCGCTCGGCGGGGAGCCGGCGATCGAGCTCGCGGCTGAGCAGCCGCGGGTCGATCGAGTGGGCGTCGGAGCGGTCCTCGGTCGCGACCTGGCTCCATCGGCCCGCGGCGGCGATCCGGTCGGCCAGCTCGTCGGTCCGGTAGCCGGGCCGGTCCCCCGCCGACCCCTCGCTCCAGGCCGAGCCGACCGCCGCCACCGTCTCCGCGACGTCGCCGTGGATCTCCAGCTGCACCGGCCGGTTGGCCCCCAGCGCGGTCAGGTCGTCGTCGACCTGGACCACGGTCGTGCCGCCGGCGAGGAGGCGGCCGTGCCGAGTCGTCCACATGGTGAGGCTGCACCCCCAGGCCACGACCAGGTCGGCGCCGGTGATCAACTCCGCCGCCAGCGGCGTGGCGAAGCCACCCGAGATGCCGAGGTCGAAGGGGTCCCCGTCGAAAAGCCCCTTCACCACCGCCGAGGTGGCCAGCAACGAGCCCGTGGCGGCCGCCAGGTCGCGCAACGCCGGGCCGCAGCTGCGGGCCCCGCGACCACCGAGGAACACCGGCCGCTCGGCGGTCCGCACCAGCTCGACCAGCCGCGCCACGTCGCGTGGCCCGGGTCGAACCGCCGCGGGCGGCGCAGGAACGTCCAGAGCCAGCAGCACGTCGTCCGACACCGCCGCGGACTGCACGTCCAGCGGGAGGCTCAACACCACCGTGCGCCGCTGCTGCACCGCCGTCCGCCAGGCTCGGGTGACGTCGGCGAGCGCCGTGGCCGCCGAGTGCACCCGGTCGGGCACCGCGCCGATGCTGGCCGCGAGGGCGTCCTGCCCGATCCGGAAGTTCGACCGGACCGCACCGGCCCCGACGTCGGCCGCGAGCACGATCAGAGGTGTCCGACTCTTGGCGGCTTCCGCGATGCCGGTGGCGGCGTTGGTGAGGCCGCAGCCCTGGTGCAGCGTGACCAGAGCCAGTCGACCGGTGGTCCGGGCGTAGGCGTCGGCCATCGTGGTGGCACCCATCTCGTGCCGAGCCGCGATGAACGGCACGCCGGCGGCCCGCAGGGCGTTCGTGACCGCGAAGTTGCCACTACCCACCACACCGAACGCCTGGGCGGCGCCGAGCCGGCCGAGGGTCCGGCCGACCAGGTCGGCGACGAGCATCAGCTGTGCTCGACGAGCGCCACCGCCCGGACCGGACTGCCCGTGCCGCCGACGATCGGCAACGGCGTCACGATCAACAGCGCGCCGGTGACCGGCAGCCGGTCGAGATTCTGCAACTGCGTCAGGCCGTAGGTGTCGGCGCCGAGCAGGAAGTGGTGGGCCGGGAACGCGGGCACCATCCCACCCGCACTGCCTGCGTCGATCCCGACGGTCTCGACGCCGTAGCCGGTGATCGATCGTTCGTAGGCGAGCCACTCCGCCGCCGCCACCGACGGCCCGGGCGTGTGCGGTCCGTTCGCGTCGGCGTTGAGGAACGCCGCCTCGTCATGGGCCCGGACACTCCATCCGGTGCGGAGCAGCAACCAGCTGCCGTCAGGAACCCGGCCGTGCCGCTGCTCCCAGCCCAGCAGGTGCTCCGGCTCCAGCAGGAAGTCGCTGTTCGCCGCCACCTGCTCGGTCACGTCGATCACGACCGCCGGCCCGATCAGCCGGGTCAAGGCGATCTGGTCGACCGTGGCACCGTCTCGACCGGTCGCCCAGTGCGCCGGTGCGTCGAGGTGGGTGCCGGTGTGCTCGCCGGTGTGGATGTTGTTCCAGCGCCACATCGGCCCGGCCTCGTCGAAGGCGCTCACCGGTTCGAGCGTGAGGTGCACTGTGTTGGCGAACGGGGGCGGCAGCTGCAGGACCGGGGTCCGTGGCGACAGCGGCGCCGTCAGGTCGACCACCTCGACGGCACCCGAGGCGATCTTGGCGATGAGGTCCGGCAGGAGGGCGGCGGGTGATCCCGCCGCCGCTGCGTCGACGGGCTCGGGGAACGCGCTCACTTCTTCAACAGCGACCGCAGCACGTACTGCATGATGCCGCCGTTGCGGTAGTAGTCGGCCTCACCGGGGGTGTCGATCCGGACCACGGCGTCGAAGCTGACGTCACCGGCGGTGACCTTCACCGTCTTCGGGGTGGGGCCGTCGTTGAGCTCGGTGACGCCGGTGAAGTCGAACGTCTCCTCACCGGTCAGGCCGAGCGAGTCCGCGTTCTGGCCCTCCGGGAACTGCAGCGGCAGCACGCCCATGCCGATCAGGTTCGACCGGTGGATCCGCTCGTACGACTCCGCGATCACCGCCTTCACACCGAGCAGCGCGGTCCCTTTGGCCGCCCAGTCGCGCGACGAGCCGGAGCCGTACTCCTTGCCGCACAGGATCACCAGCGGCGTCCCGGCCGCGAGGTAGTGCTCCGACGCCTCGTACACGGTGGTGACCGGCCCGTCGGCCCCTTCATCTCGGCGGTGAAGTCGCGGGTGAATCCGCCCTCGGTGCCCGGGGCCAGCTGGTTGCGGAGCCGGATGTTGGCGAAGGTGCCCCGGATCATCACCTCGTGGTTCCCGCGTCGGGACCCGTAGGAGTTGAAGTCCTTGCGCTCGACCCCGTGCTCGGACAGGTAGTTGCCCGCCGGCGCGTCGGCCTTGATCGAACCGGCCGGCGAGATGTGGTCGGTGGTGATCGAGTCGCCGAGCTTCAACAGCACCCGGGCGCCGGTGATGTCGGTGACCGGTTCGGGATCGGCCGGCATCCCGTCGAAGTACGGGGGCTTGCGGACGTAGGTCGAGTCGGGGTCCCACTCGAACACCTGGCCCTCCGGGGTCGGCAGCGACTGCCACTGCTCGTCCCCGGCGAACACATCGGCGTAGGAGTCGGTGAACATCTCCGCGCCGATCGACGAGGCGACGATCTCGTCGATCTCGGCCTCGGTCGGCCAGATGTCCTTCAGATACACCGGCCGGCCCTGCTCGTCGGTGCCGAGCGAGTCGTTCACCAGGTCGATGTCCATCGTGCCGGCCAGGGCGTACGCGACGACCAGCGGCGGCGACGCCAGGTAGTTCATCTTGATGTCGGGGTTGATCCGGCCCTCGAAGTTCCGGTTGCCCGACAGCACCGAGACCACGGCCAGGTCGTTCTGCCTGGACCGCCGCGCTGACCTCGGGGATCAACGGCCCGGAGTTGCCGATGCACGTGGTGCAGCCGTACCCGACGAGGTTGAAGCCGAGCTTGTCCAGGTACGGCGTCAGGCCCGACCGGTCGTAGTAGTCGCTGACCACCTTCGACCCCGGCGCCAGCGTGGTCTTCACCCAGGGCTTGCGGGTCAGACCCCGCTCCACGGCCTTCTTGGCCACCAGCGCGGCGCCGATCATCACGCTCGGGTTGGAGGTGTTGGTGCAGGAGGTGATCGCGGCGATGGTGACCGCGCCGTGGTCGATCTCGACCTCCTGGCCGTCCAGGGTGATCAGGGTCTTCTTGCTGGGCCGGCCGATGTCGGCGGGTACGTCCTCGCCGTACTCGTGCGGGTCGCCCGACCCGTTGCCGCTGGCGTGACTGGGCGCGTCGGAGGCCGGGAAGGACTCCGCCACCGACTCGTCGTAGCCGTCGATGTCCTCGTCGTCGACGTAGTCGCGCAGCGCCTCCCGGAACCCCTGCTTGGCGTGGGCCAGGATGACCCGGTCCTGCGGCCGCTTCGGACCGGCGATGCTGGGCACCACGCTGGCCAGGTCGAGCTCGAGGTACTCGGAGTACTTCGGCTCCCGGTCGTCGTCGTGCCACAGACCCTGCTCCTTCGCGTACGCCTCGACGAGCGCGATCTGCTCCTCGCTGCGGCCGGTCAGCCGCAGGTAGTCGGTGGTCTTGCCGTCGATCGGGAACACCGCGATGGTCGACCCGTACTCCGGGCTCATGTTGCCGATCGTGGCCCGGTTGGCCAGCGGCACCTGGGAGACGCCCGGCCCGTAGAACTCGACGAACTTGCCGACCACCTTGTGCTGGCGCAGCATCTCGGTGATGGTCAGCACCAGGTCGGTCGCGGTGGCACCCTCCGGCAGCGCGCCGGACAGCTTGAACCCCACGACCCGCGGAATGAGCATCGACACCGGCTGGCCGAGCATGGCCGCCTCGGCCTCGATGCCGCCCACGCCCCAGCCGACCACGCCCAGACCGTTGACCATCGTGGTGTGGGAGTCGGTGCCCGACACAGGTGTCCGGATAGGCGTAGGTCTTCCCGTCGACGTCGTCGGTCGACACCGGCCGGGAGAAGATCACCCGGGCCAGGTGCTCGATGTTGACCTGGTGCACGATGCCGGTGCCGGGCGGCACGACCTTGAAGTCGTCGAACGCGGTCTGCCCCCAACGCAGGAACTGGTAGCGCTCGCGGTTGCGGCCGTACTCGATCTCCACGTTGCGGACGAACGCGTCCGCGGTGCCGAAGACGTCGGCGATCACCGAGTGGTCGATCACCATCTCCGCCGGGGCCAGCGGGTTGATCTTGGTCGGGTCACCACCCAGGTCGGCCATCGCCTCCCGCATGGTGGCCAGGTCGACCACGCACGGCACCCCGGTGAAGTCCTGCATGATCACCCGGGCCGGGGTGAACTGGATCTCCTCGCTCGGATCCGCCGACGGGTCCCAGCCGGCCAGCGCGCGGATCTCGTCGGCGGTGATGTTCGCGCCGTCCTCGGTCCGCAGCAGGTTCTCCAGCAGGACCTTCAGACTGAACGGCAGGTTCTCCGCACCCTCGACGGCGTCCAGCCGGAAGATCTCGTACGACTCGTCACCGACCGTCAAGGTGGCCTGGGCATCGAAGCTGTTCACGCTCATGAGCTCTCCATCGCAGGTCGTTCCGAAAAGTATCTTGACGTCAAGATATCACTCTCGGCGGCTCCTGAGCACCCTAGCGCCCTGCTCGGCGGAGCTTCCCTGGGAGTTGGTCGTCGCGCTCCACCCCTGGCCGGCAGGGGCCCTCGGTGGGCGCCCGCCGCGGGGCCGCTAGCGCGGCTGGATCTCGGCGAGATCGACCCAGCCGGTGGCCGAGATCTCTTCGCTGATGACCTGCGGAGTCGCCCTGAGGTACTGGCCGAGTTCTCGGCCGGCGGTCGCGAAGTGATCGGAACCCACGTGGGCCGCACCCGCCGCCGCGTCCCGGAACCCTTCGACCAGCACCCACTCGTTCGGGTCCTCGGCGCTGCGCGACCAGTCGAAGAAGAGATTGCCCTCCTCGGCCCGGGTGGCAGCGGTGAAGTCGCCGCACAAGGTGGGCCAGGTGTCGGCGTACTCGGCCTTGAGCGGCCACTTGACGACGATGAAGATCATGAGGCAACTGTGCCCCGGGCCCCATCCGTTCGCAACGATCCCTCAGGCCGTCCCGTCGGGCACCAGGATCGCCACGCACTCGACGTGGTGGGTCATCGGGAAGAGGTCGAACGCCCGGATGCTGCGTCGGGTCGGTAGCCAGCCTGCGGCGGCTAGCCGAGATCGCGGGCCAGCGCCGCCGGGTCGCAGGCGACGTAGGCGATCGCCCGCGGGCGTCGGTCGACCAGCTGCCCGCATGCACCTGCCGGCCGGCGCCGCTGCGCGGCGGATCCAGCACGACCAGGTCGGTCCGCTTCGGCAGCCGACGCAGGACCCGCTCCACCCGGCCGCGGCTGAACCGGGCGGCCGGGCACGTTGCGGCGAGCGTGCTGCACCGCGACCGGGTCGGATTCGACCCCCCAGACCGGCACAGCCCGCTCGACCAGCGCGCCGGCGAACAGCCCGACCCCGCAGTAGAGGTCGAACGCCCGCTCCCCGGCTCTCGGCCCGGAGTCCCGTCCAGGACGGCTCCGACCAGGGTGTCGGCGGCCGCCGGATGAACCTGCCAGAAGCCGTCGGCGGCGACGGCGAACTCGTGTCCGGCGACCCGTTCGCTGCAGCGACCTCCGGTCCACGGCGCGACCACGTCGGCCACGACGACCGCCACCGCGCCGGCGGCGTCCTGCGCGACCTGCAGCTCGGGCCCCGCCGACCAGGTCCTGCTCCGCCGCCGCGGCGACCGCAGGCGTCGGCGATCGGGCAGCCCCCGCGGGCAGCGGTACGACGTCGTGCGAGCGGTGCGCCCGCAGCCCGGCCCGGCCCGCCGCGTCGACCTGGATAGCGCATCCGGGTCCGCCAGTCCAGCCCGTCGCGCGGTCGCCGGCGGTGGCAGACCGGCTCGCACCTCACCGGTCCAGTCGATCCCGGCCAGCCGCTGCAGCTGCTCGGCCACCACCGCCGCCTTGAGCCGTCGCTGCGCCGCCAGATCCACGTGCTGGAAGTCGCAGCCGCCACAGCCGCCCGGCCGGCGACCGGGCAGGCCGGCGGCACCCGGTCCGGGCTGGGACTCGCAGGATCTGCCACGGCGTCCCCGCGCCAGAACCGGTCGTGGCTGGTGTCGGTGATCCGGATCCGCACCCGCTCGCCGGGCAGCGCGTGCCGGACGAAGATCACCCGGCCCTCGTGCCGGGCCACGCAGTGACCGCCGTGGGCGACCGGCCCCACCTCGACCGGCCCGACCTCGAACGGCTCAGGCGGTGGCCCCGCCGGCGGCGGTTCCGGAGCGCTCATCAACGTCGAAACGTGCGCCACCGGGCGCTCACGTCGGTGCGTTCGGCCCGTTCCGCCGCGCGATCGGATCCCCTGAGGTGGTACGGCACCGAGGTGACCAGCACGCCCGGGGTGAACAGCAGCCGGCCCTTCAGCCGCAGCGCGCTCTGGTTGTGCAGGATCTGCTCCCACCAGTGGCCGACCACGTACTCCGGGATGTAGACGGTGACGACGTCGCGCGGGCTCTCGCTGCGGATGTTCTTGACGTAGTCGACGATCGGGTTCGTCACCTCCCGGTACGGCGAGGCGATCACCTTCAGCGGGATGTCGAGGTCGGCGTCGTCCCACGCCTCGACCAGCCTGTCGGTCTCGTCCTGGTCCACCGAGACCGTCAGCGCCTCGAGCTGACTCGGCCGGGCCGCCTTCGCGAACGCGAGCGCCCGCAGCGTCGGCTTGTGCAGCTTGCTGACCAGACGATGGCCCGCACCCGGCTCGGCAGCGATCCGGTCCTCCTCACCTTCGGTCTCGGTCTCCTTGGCCACGGCGTTGTAGTGCCGGCGGATGCCCTTCATCAGCACGAACAGCACCGCCATGGCGATGATCGCGATGTAGGCACCCTGGAGGAACTTCGACAGCAGCACGATGACCAGCACGGTGCCGGTCATGGTCAGCCCGACACCGTTGATCACCCGCGACCGGCGCATCCGGGCCCGGATGCCGGGGTTCCGCTCGGTCTTCAGGTGCCGGGTCCAGTGCCGCAGCATGCCGAGCTGGCTGACCGTGAACGAGACGAAGACCCCGACCACGTAGAGCTGGATCAGGGCGGTCACGTCGGCCTGGAAGGCGAGGATCAGCACGATGGCCGCGGCCGCCAGCACCACGATGCCGTTGCTGTAGGCGAGCCGGTCGCCCCGGGTGTGCAGCTGGCGGGGCAGGTAACCGTCCCGGGCGAGGATCGATCCCAGCACCGGGAAGCCGTTGAACGCGGTGTTCGCCGCCAGGAACAAGATGATCGCCGTCGCCGCGATGACGAAGAAGAACGCCGGGCGGGAACGAGCCGAACACCGCCCGGGCCAACTGGCCGATGGCGGTCTCCTCGACGACGTCGACCCGCTCGCCGTTCAGCGTGTAGTAGGAGTGCCCGGCGTCGATCAGTTTCAGTCCGGTGAGATTGGCCAGGCTCACCACCCCGATGATCATCGTCACCGCGATGGTGCCGAGCAGCAGCAACGTGGTGGCCGCGTTCTTGCTCTTCGGCTTCCGGAAGGCAGGGACCCCGTTGGAGATCGCCTCGACCCCGGTGAGCGCCGCGCAGCCGGAGGAGAACGCCCGCGCCAGCAACGCCACCATGACGAAACCGGTGAAGGCGGTGTAGGACTCGTCGCCCTGGATGCCGTACTGGGCGCTGTGGGTCTGGATCGGATTGCCGAGAGCCAGGATCTGGAACAGGCCCCACAACACCATGCCGATGATCGCGATCATGAAGCAGTAGGTCGGGACCGCGAAGAAGGTGCCCGATTCCCGCACGCCCCGGAGGTTGAGCGCCATCAGGATCACGACGGCGGCCGCGGCGACCCAGCCCTCGTGCCCGTCGATGAACGGCAGGGCCGACTTGGCGTTCTGCACACCGGAGGAGACCGAGACGGCGACGGTGAGGACGTAGTCGACGAGCAGGGCCGACGCGACCGTGGTGCCGGCGTTCGGCCCGAGATTGACAGTGGCCACCTCGTAGTCACCACCACCGGAGGGGTAGGCGTGCACGTTCTGCCGGTAGGAGGCCACCACGACGAGCATCACGATCGCGACCGCGATGGCGATGGGCAGCGAGTAGGCGTACGCCGCCAGGCCGGCCAACGAGAGGGTCAGCAGGATCTCGTCGGGCGCGTAGGCCACCGAGGAGAGTGCGTCGGAGGCGAACACCGGGAGCGCGATGCGCTTCGGCAGCAGCGTCTCGCCCAGCTGGGTGCTGCGGAGCCGGCGCCCGAGCAGCAGACGCTTGCCCATCTCGGAGACGCTCACCACAGGCCGCAACTCTAATACCGGAACCGGGGGTGGCCACCGCGCCGGAGCACGACAATCACAAACAGCCCTAGACTCGTCCCGTGCACCTGGTGATCATGGGTTGCGGACGGGTCGGCTCCAGCTTGGCCCGGAGCCTGGAACGGCGGGGACACACCGCCGCGGTCATCGACGTGAACCCGGACGCCTTCCGTCGACTGGGTCCGGATTTCGCCGGTAAGACGGTGAAGGGTGTCGGCTTCGACCAGGAGGTGCTGCTGGAAGCGGGCATCCGTGAGGCCGAGGGTTTCGCGGCGGTCTCCAGCGGCGACAACTCCAACATCTTGTCGGCCCGGGTCGTGCGCGAGACCTTCGACGTGCACAACGTCGTGGCCCGGATCTACGATCCCGGCCGCGCGGAGGTGTACGAGCGGCTCGGCATCCCGACCGTCGCCACAGTTCGCTGGACCGCCGATCAGGTGCTCCGGCGCCTGCTGCCGGCCGGATCGGAGCCCCAGTGGCGCGATCCCTCCGGATCGGTCCGGCTGCTGGAGGTGCACGTCGACCGGAGCTGGGTGGGCCGTTCGGTGGAGCAGATCGAGGACGCCACCGGAGCCCGGGTGCCGTTCGTGTTCCGGCTCGGCTCCGGCATGGTGCCCAAGCACAACACCTTGTTCCAAGACGGCGACCTCCTGTACGCCGCCGTGGCCGACGCCCGGTTGGCCGAGGTCGAAGACATCCTCGCCACGCCTCCGAAGGGGAACTGACCCATGCGCGTGGCCATCGCGGGAGCGGGCAACGTCGGCCGATCCATCGCCGCAGAGCTGCTCGAGAACGGGCACCAGGTGCTGCTCATCGACAAGGACCCCCGCGCCATCAAGTCCGACAGCGTGCCCGACGCCGAGTGGCTGCTGGCCGACGCCTGCGAGCTGTCGTCCCTGGAGGAGGCGGGCATCGACAGCTGCGACGTGGCGATCGCCGCGACCGGCGACGACAAGGCCAATCTGGTGCTCTCGCTGCTCGCCAAGACCGAGTTCGGCGTGCCCCGCACCGTCGGCCGGGTCAACCACCCCAAGAACGAGTGGCTCTTCAACGACGTGTGGGGCGTCGACGTGGCGGTGTCCACCCCGCGGCTGATGTCGGCCCTGGTCGAGGAGGCGGTCAGCGTCGGGGACCTCGTCCGGCTGCTGACCTTCCACGAGGGCGAGGCGAACCTGGTGGAGATGACCCTGCCGCCTGCGAGCCCGAAGGTCGGCGTCCGGATCGGTGACATCACGTTCCCCGGCGACGTCGTCTTGGTGGCGGTCATCCGCGACGGGCACGCGCGGCCCCCGGACCCCGACGGCACCCTGGAGGCGGCGGACGAGCTGTTGTTCGTGACGGCGCAGTCCTACGAGAAGGAGCTCGCCGAGATGCTGGCGCCGCGCGGTGGGAACCTCGCGGTGTCGACGACCCCTACGCCTCGCGCGACCTGATCGGCAGCGGATCGCCGTCGTCGGGCCCGGGTCCGTCGGCAGCGGTGTCCGCATCCCGGGCGATCGGGGTCCGGCCGCGGGACAGCATCACGCCCACGACGAAGAGCGCGGCGATCAGCAACGGCCAGCCCAGGGCGACCTTGGCGATGGCGAGCAGCACCACGCTGCCGAACAGGAACAACGGCAGCTGGACGGCGAACCGGAGCACGTAGGGAACCGCCAGCACCAGCGTGAGCCGGCTGGTCATCCTGACCAGTCCGCGGTCGCGGCGCCAGCCGGTCGGATCACCGATCGCGGCGCCGTAGAGGAAACCGACCAGCGGTCCGCGGAGGGCGACGCTGAGCAGCGCGATCACGGCCAGCGCACCGTTGTAGAGGATGCCGGGCAGGAACACGTCCTCGGCGCGGCCCGTCCGGGCCGCCACGACGGCCGCGATCGCGGTCGGGATGACGGCCTGGACCACGTACCGCAGCGACTGCCGCTGCACCAACCGGATGACCGCCAGCACCACCGCCACCGCGACGGCGGTGATCAGCGACGTGGAGAGCTGCCGGGTGGCGACCCAGACGATCGTGAAACCGATGAACGGCGCCGCGCCCTCGATCATCCCGCGGACGCCGCCGAGCGCTTCGGAGAGCTGGTGCCGCACGAGCTCCTCGACGTAGCGGAACTGCGGCTCCTCGCCGGCAGCCGGTTCGGGCGTGATTGAGCTCATGAACCGGCGGCGGCCTCGAGCAGCTCGTACTTCGGGTTGTAGATCAGCCGGCGCCCGTCGTGGCAGCTGATCCGGCCCCAGACGTTGATGGAGCGACCGGCGTCGATCCCCGGGATCTGGCGGCGACCCAGCCAGACCAGGGTGACGCCGCCGCTGCCGTCGCGGAGCTCGACCTCGAGCGCCGGGTGACCACCGCGCGGGTGGATGGTGACCGATGAGATGGTGCCGCTCAGGCGGACCAGCTGGCGGTCCTCGCAGGTGCGGATCGGCACGGCTCCTTCGTGCCGGGCGCTCTGCTGCAGCTCCTCGGACTCCAACTCTTCGTTGGACGAGGCGAGTCGGCGCAGTGCGCGCTGGAGCAGGCTGGGTTTAGCCACGACCCAAGCATTCCACTGGCGTCAACAGCGCCGTCATGTCGGCTCCGCCGGCGTCAGGTCCTTGGGCAGCTCCAGCGGCAGCAGATCACCCGGCGCCATGGCCTGGGCGTCGCGGCGGACGATCACCTGACGGAACGCGGTGACCAGCGGCGCCACCGGACCGTCGATCCCGTCCTCCAGGGCTGCCTGGCCGTAGAGGATGCCCCGGAGCAGCCACCGTGGCCCCTCGACGACCCACATCCGGGACGGCTGGTAGCCCTGTTCCCCGTCCGGGGTGGTGACCGGCAGCAGGCGGCGCAGCTCGACACCGAACGGCCCCTCGACCAGCGCCGCCGAACCACCCGCCTCGGTGGCGGCCTCGGTCAGCTCCTCCCGCAGCTCCGGCCAGAACCCTCCGGTCCGGGGCGCGGCGTAGGCCCCGAGCTCGATGGCGGAGTCGCCGCTGATCAGCATCACCGAGACGACCTGCTGGGTCTCCTCCGACACCTGCAGCCGCAGCTCGGCACCCGGGAAGCCCGTGACGAGCATGCTGCCGAGATCGATCCGGGGCTGGCCGGCTGCGTCCTCGTCCTCGTTCTCCGCCTCATCCTCCGCCTCGTCGTCGGGCTCGCCGTCCAGGCCCACCTCGGAGACGTCCCAAGGACCGTCCTGTCGCCACTCCGCAGCGTCCAGCGCCTCGGTGTCGAGGTCGTCTCCGGTCGTGGTCTCGGTTCCGGCTGACTCAGCCCCGGGATCGTCCGCGGAGCTGTCGGGTTCCCCGTTCGGCTCGGTCGTCGGCACGTCCTCGGGCTCGGCCGGCGACTCCGCCGCCTGGTTCCTGCGTCGCTTGAAGATCAATTTCCACCGTTCTCTTCAGACTGATCCGGTCGAGCCGTAGCCCCCAGCACCCCGGCTGGAGTCGGGCAATTCTGACACGGGACGAAACGTCGCCGAGCTCACCGGCTGGACGACGAGCTGGGCGATCCGATCCCCCCGAGCGATGCGGACGGCGCTGTCCCGATCGGTGTTCACCAGGCACACCGACACCTCACCGCGGTAGCCGGCGTCGATCGTGCCCGGCGCGTTGACGATGCTGATGCCGTGCCGAGACGCGAGTCCGGAGCGCGGGTGCACGAACGCGGCGTACCCGTCGGGTACGGCGATGGCGATCCCGGTCGGCACCAGCCGCCGCTCCCCCGGCTTCAGCTCCAGTGACTCCCGCGATCGCAGGTCGGCACCGGCGTCGCCGGGGTGGGCGTACCGGGGCGGTTCCAGATCGGGGTCGAGCTGCAACAGCAGCACCTCCACGGGCGGGCGGGTCACCGGCTCAGCCTAGTGGGGTTCCCGGTCCGATCACTTCGTTGCGGCGGTCTGCTCGCGCATCCGCCGGTGCAGGGCCGACGGCCGCCCGAGGTGCAGTCGGGCCCGGATCCAGCGGCGCTTCTTCCCGGTCAGGGCCAGGTAGTCCAGCACCAGGCTCATCCGGGGAAAGGTGTTGATCAGCACCGGGTCGGGGGCCAGTCGGTCGACCAGCCCACCCAGCCCGCGATCGCTCACCGCAGGTGCGGTCTCCGGATGGCGCAGATGCTCGACCTTGTGGCTCAGCCGGGTGAAGGCGGCCAGGGTCAGCACCACCGAGAGCACGGTGAGCACGACAGCGATGAGCAGGATGGCGTCGCCGACGCTGCGCGGGAACAACTGGACGAAGGCCAGGGCCCACTTGTCGATGACGTACAACAGCAGGAGCGAGAGCAGCCCCCAGTACACCGAGTACTGCAGGCAGACCCGGCCGTGGAGATTGAGTGGCTTGTCGCTGTAGTCCCAGAAGACGGTCTTGAACACCTTCTCCATCACCAGGCTCGCGACGTACTCCAGGATCGTCCCGACCACGATGCCGGCGAGGAACATCAGCACCGGTTCGGTGATGAACCTCTTCAGATACAGCGTCAAGACGACGCCACCGAGGCCGTAGATCGGGCTCAGCGGGAGATACAGGAGGCCGACCCTGGACTCGATCACTCCCTCCTGGGCGTAGCAGAAGATCATCTCGACGAGCACGCCCAGGAAGCTGAACAAGAAGAAGAACCAGAGGATGTAGTAGAGCTCGGCACCGAAGACCGTGACGTCGAACATGCGGTTCCCCCTCGGGGTGGATGCAGCGGGGACGTCGTCAGAGGCTGCCGATGCCCTTACCGATCATCGCGGCTCCGAGGACCAGGAACAAAGCGGCCATGATGGCGGCGTTGTGCGTCAACAACCAGCTCCGCAACGCGTCCAGCGGCTCGGCCAGCCGACTCGACGCCAGCAGGAAGCCGATCACCGGGACGAGGACGGTCGATGCCGCCAGCACGGTGAAGATCGTCACCACCACCACGGTCTGGCCCACTGCGATCCCGGCGGTACCGATCGCGACGCCGGCCGAGGCGGCCAGCAGCAGGTTCTTCGGATTCACTGCGGCCAGCAGGAAGCCGAGTCCGAGGCCGCGGCCGAAGGTCATCGAGTCGATGGCCGCCATCCACTTGGGCAGGGCCGCCTGCTCCCCCGGCTTCGGCCGGCCGCGCCACTGCCGGACCGCGAGCAGCAGCAACAACACGCCGAGGACGACCTGGATGACTCCCGCCACGGGTTTGGAGGCGTCGGGGTCGGTGTCCGGGAGCACCGACGACAAGAGGATGAAGACGGTGACGGCCACGACGATGCCCGCCACCCAGCCCACCAGGAAACCGATGCTGGTGCCCTTGGCCTGGGGCGAGAGCAGCATGAGGATCGCGGCGATGATGGGGATCGGGCTGATGGCGATGCCAACTCCGAGTGGCAGCACCGACCCGATGGCATCCAGCATGGTGGCCACGCTGCCGCATCGGCCGGGTCAGGGCATCATCCCCGAGTAATGAGCCGGGCCGCGTCGACGGCGGCGGCGAGGCGTTGCGGTCGGCGGCTGGAGACCAGCCAGTACGGGACCGGGTCGGCCGGGTCGTCGACGGTGATCTCCACCGCCGTCCGGACGTAGGGGCGCAGCACCAGGTAGGCGCGGGCATCGGCGCGGGCTCCGCTGCGCTCGGTGGTGGCCGCCTCGTCGAGGGCGTGGCAGCCGCTGACGTACTCGAGTTCGATCATGGCTCGGCCGACCCGCAGCCGGCGGTCATCGACCTCGAGCACGGTGTTCGCCGACACCAGGACCACGGTCGCCGCCGCCAGGGCGACCAGGCCGACCGTCAAGCCGAGCGCGAGGCCCAGGTAGAAGCCGACGGCCACCCCGCAGCTGAGCGCGAGCAGCACCGCCAGCACCCACCAGATGAAGGGTGCGGCGAGCCGCTCGCGGTAGCGGATCGGGGTCGGGGTCACGACGGCGACGGTGCGGTCCGGCAGCTCAGCCGGCGCAGTCGAAGCAGTATGCGTCCCCGTTGGACCGCTCCTCAGCGATCTGGCTGCGATGCCGGACCAGGAAACAGCCGGCACAGGTGAATTCGTCGGACTGCCGCGGCAGCACCCGGACGGTCAGTTCTTCGTGGGACAGATCTGCCCCGGGCAGCTCGAAGGCCTCCGCGGCCTCGGCCTCGTCCTCGTCGACCTTGCCGGAGTTCTTGTCGTTGCGGCGGGTCTTCAGTTCCTCGATGCTGTCTTCGTTGAGCTCTTCTTCAGTCTTGCGTGGGGCGTCGTAATCGGTCGCCATGTCATCCCTCCCGGGCAGGCTGCCCGAAATGTTGTACCCAGGTCGATCTCGTGAACTAGCAGCGCTTGCATATCACACGAAACTGCGTCCCGTGGGCTTCGGGGCCGCGCCCCTATAACGTGTCCGGTCGGGCAAAATTCCCGCCGGGTCTATCAATTCGCCGGCGTGTGCTCCCGGGGGAGTTGGCAGGCCGCCGGACGGCCCGGATCGCGGGGGTTGGGGCAGCAGTCGGGAAGGCAGAGATATCGACCGGCGCGACCGCCCCGAACGACCGGCACGTCATCGGGTTCTCCCGTCAGAACCGCCACGTCGCCGCCTCGCGCCACCGCGGCCCGTTCGGTCACCAGATCGACCAGGGCGGACACGAAGTCGGGATCGGTGCCCGCCGTCGCGGCCCGGGCGAACGGCAGGCCCAGCTCGGCCGCCGTCGCGGCGGCCTCGGTGTCCAGGTCGTAGACCACCTCCATGTGATCGGAGACGAAGCCGATCGGTACGACCACGACGGCGGGCAGGCCGTCCTCGTGCAATCGGGTGAGGTGGTCGTTCACATCCGGCTCGGTCCACGGCTGGCCGGGCGGCCCCGATCGCGAGCAGTAGACCAGGTCCCAGTCCGGGTCGACCGACCGGCGAGCCGAGACCTGCCGAGCCACCTCGGCGGCCACCACCCGGTGCCAGTCGACATAACCGCCGTCGCTGCTGCGCGGTGGGGGGCCGGACGTCGCGGCCATCGAGATCGGGATCGCGTGGGTGACGAAGACGAGGCGCGGAGGTCCGGCTGTCTCGCCGAGCTGCTCCAGGGCGGCCTCGGTGGCGCGGACGGAGGCGGCGACGAAGCCCGGGTGGTGCGCGTAGTGCCGGATCTTGTCCACCTCGACACCGGTACCGAGCGACGCGTCGTGCAGGTCCTCGCGGTACTGCCGGCACGACGAGTACGACGGGTAGGCGCTGGTGGTCACGGCCACGACCCGGCGGTGCCCGGCTGCCGCCAGGTCGGCCATCGTGTCGGCCAGGAACGGGGTCCAGTTCCGGTTGCCCCAGTACAGCGGGATCTCGATGCCTCGGGCATCCATTTCGGCTCGCAGCGCGGCCAGCAAGCTGCGACACTGGTCGTTGATGGGGCTGCGTCCACCGAAGCGGAAATAGTGCTGCCCGACCTCGGTCAACCGTTCTGCGGGGATGCCGCGACCACGGGTGACGTTCTCGAGGAAGGGCAGGACGTCCTCGGTCCGTTCGGGCCCGCCGAACGACACGAGCACGACGGCGTCGTACGGCGCGATGCCCGGCTCAGGTGCCGCTCGGTCTGACCCGGCTCGGTCTGGCGCGGCTCGGTCTGGCGCGGCTCGGTCTGATGCGGCTCGGTCGGGCACAGCTTGATCGGGCACAGCATGTTCGGGCACAGCGTGATCCTGCCCCATCGGCACAACCGCCCCGGCCCGGACGGCGGGTGGACAGACGAGGAGAGGTCGCATGGCCGCCGGCTTCGGCGCGTACCGGAAGGTGCTGCAGCGTCCGGAGGCGCGGGCGTTCACCGCGGCCGGCTTCCTGGCTCGACTGACGATGTCGATGACCGGGCTGGGCATCGTGCTGCTGATCTCCATCACCAGCGGGTCGTACGGGCGCGCCGGTCTGGTCACCGCCGTCTCCACGATCACGACCGCCGTGGCCGCGCCGTTGTGGGGCCGGCTGATCGACCGGGTGGGGCAGGCGCCCATCCTGGTGACCGCCGCCCTGGTCTACAACGTCAGCGTCGGCGGCCTGATCACCACGGTGCTGCTCGACAGCCCCCTCTGGTCGACCTGTCTGGCCGCCGTCGGAGTCGGGCTCGGCTTCTCCTCCGCGGGCGCGGCGGTCCGGGCGCGCTGGAGTCACATCTTCCGTGGCCAGCCGTTGCTCAACACCGCCTTCGCGTGGGAGGCGGTGCTCGACGAGGTCGTCTTCATCGTCGGGCCGGTGCTGGCCACCTTCTTGGCCACCACCTTCCATCCGGCCCTCGGTCTGGCCTCGGGTGCGCTGCTGGGCCTGATCGGGTCGCTCGCCCTCGCCGCGCAGCGGGGCACCGAGCCACCGCTGACCTCCAGCACCGACCGGCGCAGCTCCTCGCACCGGTTGTCGCCGGCGCTCCTCGTCCCCATCGTCTTCGCCTGCTTCGCGCTCGGAGTGATGTTCGGCGGCATGGAGGTGGTCATCATCGCGTTCGCCGGGGCGGCGGGGATCCTGCCGCTGGCGGGCCTCATCGTGATGGCCTGGGCCAGCGGGTCGTTGATCGCCGGCATCGTGACCGGCACGATCACCTGGCGCGCGGGAGCGGCGAAACGCTTCCGGATCGGGTCGGTGCTGCTGGCGCTGTCGCTGCTGCCGCTGCCGTTCGTCGTGCATCCGGTGCCGACGGCCGGCTTCCTCATCTTGAGCGGGTTGTTCATCGCGCCGACGCTGATCGCCTCGGTCGCGGTCACCCAAGCGGCGGTGCCGCCGGACCGGCTGACCGAGGCGCTCGGCTGGACGTCGATGGGGATGGCCGGTGGGGTCGGGGTCGGCGCCGCGGCGCTCGGTCGGGTGATCGACTGGGGCGGTGCCCAGGCCGGGTTCTTCGGGGTGATCGCGACGGGCGTGCTGTTGATCGTCGCGGCGCTGTGCGTCCGGACCCGGCCGCAGCCGCCGGTCAGCTATCGACCGCCGGCCCCAGATCGTCCAGATAGCGGGCCAACCGATCCGCAGCCGGCTGAGGTTCGTAGCCCGTCGACCTGATCTTGCCCAGGTCGAGAGCGCTGTGCCGCGGCCGGGGCGCCAGAGCCTTGCCGGACCCGTACGCCTCGGTGCTGACCGGGGTGATCATCGACTCGGGCCGGCCGCGCGCGGCGTACACCGTCCTGGCGATGTCGGCCCAGGTCTGCACCGGTCCGCTGTTGGAGACGTTGTAGGTGCCCGCGTCGGCACCGGTGTCGACGAGGTGCCGGACGGCACGGGTGATCTCGTCGGTGAACGTCAGCCGGCCGAACTGGTCGTCCACCACCTGCGGCGCGACCCCCCGGTCGGCGAGTGCGGCCATGGTGCGGACGAAGTTCTTCCCGTCGCCGATCACCCAGCTGGTGCGGACGATGTAGTGCCGGGCCAGGGCCGAGACCAACGCGTCGCCCGCGGCCTTCGTCTGGCCGTAGACCCCGAGCGGGCTGAAGGGCTCGTCCTCCGGGTGCTCCTCGATCGTGCCGTCGAACACGTAGTCCGAGGACACGTGCACCAGCAGCAGCCGCTCCCGGTGCGCCGCCGCGACCAGCGCGGCCAGTCCCGACACGTTGCTGCGCCACGCCTGCCGGCGACCGTCCGGGCTCTCGGCCGCGTCGACGGCGGTGTAGGCGGCCGCGTTGATCACCACGTCGTAGCCGGTGAAGTCGAAGCCGGCGACCGTCTCGGGATCGGCCAGGTCGAACTCGGTCCGCCGCAGGGCCGTCGCAGCCGGCAGGGCGGTCGAGAGCGCCCGTCCCAACTGACCGCCGGCACCGACGATCAAGGTACGCGGCGGCGCCATCGGGACGACGTCACCCAGTCGCGGATGCGTCCGGTCGGCGTCGGAGAGCTCGGCCTCGGCCAGGGGGATCGGCCAGTCGATGGCCACCGTCTCGTCACCGAGGTTGAGGAAGGTGTAGGACTCCCGGGCGGCCGCGCTCCAGTGGTCGTTGACCAGGTAGGAGTACGCCGTGCCGTCGACGAGGGTCTGGAAGGCGTTGCCGACCCCCCGCGGCACGAACACCGCGGTGTCCGGGCCCAGCTGGAGGCTGAACACCGCACCGAAGCTGCTGCCAGGGCGCAGATCGACCCAGGCACCGAAGATCTCCCCGGTCGCCACCGAGACCAGCTTGTCCCACGGCTCGGCGTGGATTCCCCGGGTCGCGCCACGGAGCGTGTTGAACGAGACGTTGTTCTGCACCGGGCCGAAGTCCGGCAGACCGGCTGCGACCATCTTCTGTCGCTGCCAGTTCTCCTTGAACCAGCCCCGGTTGTCCGCGCGCAGGTCGAGCTCGACCACCAGCAGACCGGGGATCGGGGTGTGCCTGACCGTCATGGCCGCTACTGGTTCTGGGCCGCGTACTGCGCCTCGGTCGCGGCCTTCTGCGGTCGCCACCACGATTCGTGGTCCCGGTACCACGCGATGGTCTGCTCCAGCCCGGCCGCGAAGTCGGCGAAACGGGGCCGCCAGCCGAGCTCGGTCCGGAGCTTGCTGGAGTCGATGGCGTAGCGCATGTCGTGGCCGGCCCGGTCGGTGACGTGGTCGAAGTCGTCCCGCGGCCGACCCAGCAGCTCCAGGATGGTCTGTACGACCTCGAGGTTGTTCTTCTCGCCGTCGGCACCGATCAGGTACGTCTCCCCGATCCGCCCCTGCTCGATGATCAGCTGCACCGCGGCGCTGTGGTCGTCGGCGTGGATCCAGTCGCGGACGTTCTGGCCCGCCCCGTAGAGCTTGGGACGCCCACCGTCGAGGACGTTCGTGATCTGCCGGGGGATGAACTTCTCGACGTGCTGGTACGGCCCGTAGTTGTTCGAGCAGTTGCTGATCGTCGCCGGCACCCCGAAGGACCTCACCCACGCCCGCACGAGCAGATCCGAGCCGGCCTTGGTCGAGGAGTAGGGACTGGACGGGTTGTAGGGCGTCGACTCGGTGAACCGCTCGGGGTCGTCGAGCTCCAGGTCGCCGTACACCTCGTCGGTGGAGATGTGGTGGAACCGGGTCCCGTGCCGGCGCACCGCCTCCAGCAAGGTGAAGGTGCCGATGAGATTGGTGGTGAGGAACGGCGACGGGTCGCGGAGGGAGTTGTCGTTGTGCGACTCGGCGGCGTAGTGCACGACCACGTCGTGCCCGGCCACCAGGTCGTCGACGAGCGCCGCATCGCAGATGTCGCCGCGCACGAAGCGGAAGCGGTCCTCCGGCAGCCCGTCGAGGGAGGCCCGGTTGCCGGCGTAGGTCAACTTGTCGAGCACGGTCACCGTGGCGTCGGTGGCGGCCAGGACGTGGTGCACGAAGTTGGAGCCGATGAAGCCGGCGCCGCCGGTCACCAGGTAAGCAGTCACGGGGGAACATCTTAGAGGGGCCGGTCGGCTCGGGTGGCCGATCTGCCCGGGATCGACTTCTCCGCTCGAGTTCGGTGCTGGAGCGCCGGTGGTGGCCGAGCAGCCGTGGCGACCGACGCCTCGTCGACGCCGGGGCAGGCACGCCGGCCCTTCGAGCGCTTCGACAAGGCCGGGGGTCGAGGGCAGACTTACCGACCATGCGCGGAATCATCCTGGCGGGCGGATCGGGCACCCGGCTGCATCCGGTGACCCTCGGCATCAGCAAGCAGCTGGTCCCGGTGTACGACAAGCCGATGGTGTACTACCCGTTGTCGACCTTGATCTTCGCGGGCATCTCCGAGGTGCTGGTGATCACCACGCCGCACGAGGCGGCCGGGTTCGAGCGACTGCTGGGCGACGGCACCCAGTTCGGCATCTCGATCAGCTACGCCCAGCAACCGTCACCGGACGGTCTGGCACAGGCGTTCGTCATCGGCGCCGACTTCATCGGGGACGAGAAGGTCGCCCTGGTGCTGGGGGACAACATCTTCTACGGTCCCGGCCTGGGCAGCCAGCTGCAGAACTTCGCCCAGGTCGACGGTGGCGCCGTCTTCGCGTACTGGGTGGCGGAGCCCCGCGCGTACGGCGTGGTGGAGTTCGACGCCGACGGTCGAGCGATCTCGCTGGAGGAGAAGCCGGCGCAGCCGCGCTCCAACTACGCCGTGCCGGGCCTGTACTTCTACGACAACGACGTGGTCTCCATCGCGGCCGGACTGGAACCGTCGCCGCGCGGTGAGTACGAGATCACCGACGTGAACCGGCGCTATCTGGAGGCCGGCAAGCTGCAGGTCGGGGTGCTGCCACGCGGAACGGCCTGGCTCGACACCGGCACCTTCGACTCGCTGAACGACGCGAGCAACTTCGTCCGCACCCTGGAAGCCCGCCAAGGGCTCAAGGTCGGCGCCCCGGAGGAGGCGGCCTGGCGGCAGGGCTTCCTCACCGACGACGAGTTGCACGACCGGGCGACCACGCTGTCGAAGTCGGGCTACGGCACGTACCTGCTCCAGCTGCTGCGCCGCGGCCGCGGCTGAAATCTCGCTCGCTGATTCCGGCAGCTGGAACTCCGGCAGCGGAACTCCTGGCAGTGCCCTTGACAGCACCCACTCCGCTCCGATAGAAACCAACTAGTTATCTAACCAATTGGTTCTCAAGGAGCAGCGATGAGTACGACCGCAGCACGCTGGCGCAATCTCTCCGACCAGCTGACCGCCACCATCGACGGCGTCCCACCCGATCGGTGGGACGACCAGACCCCGTGCGAGGACTGGGTGGCACGCGACGTCGTCCGGCACCTCGTCGAGTGGATGCCCGGGCTGTATCTCAGCAGCGCCGGCCTGCCGCCGCTGGAAGCACCGTCGGCGGACGACGATCCGGCCGCGGCCTGGCGGGCCACCGACGCCGCGATCTACGCCGTGCTCGTCGATCCGGAGCTGGCCGGACGCGCCACCAGCTCGCCGGCGGGCGAGATGACCGTCGATGAGCTGATCGCGATGACCGGTCTCTGGGACCTGCTGGTGCACCGCTGGGACATCGCCCGGGCCACCGGGCAGGACGAGCGCCTCGATCCGGACGAGGTGCGCAACGCGATCGCCGGGATCGACCCCGGCATGAGTGACCCGATGGTGGCCAGCGGTCACTTCAAGCCCCCGGTCGGCGTCGCACCCGACGCCGACGACCAAACCCGACTGCTGGCCTTCTTCGGCCGCACCGCCTGAACGGAGCAACCCATGAGCGTGCAGATGAAACTCGAGCTGATCCACATCCCGGTCAGCGACGTCGACCGGGCCCGCGACTTCTACGTCCGACAGTGTGGCTGGGAGCTGCTCACCGACCACATCCAGCTGGAGGACATGCGGATCGTCCAGATCAACCCGCCGGGCTCCGGCTGCTCGATCTTGATGGGGCGCAACATCCCCGAGATCTCGGACATGCCGGTCGGGGTGCAGAAGGGACTGCATCTGGTGGTGGCCGACATGGACGCCGCGCGCCAGGCCCTGGCCGATGGCGGTGTCGCCGTCGAGGAGGTCCAAGATCTCGGCGGCGTGCTCTACGCGAGATTCGAGGACCCGGACGGGAACTCCTGGTTGTTGCAGCAGTGGCCGCAGCAGTAGCCGACGCCCCCGTCGACGCGGGACGCGATCCGCTGAGTCGGATCTTCGCCGCCCTGGCCGACCCGACCCGGCGCGCGATCCTGCGCCGGCTCAAACAAGGCCCGGCCACGGTGGCGGAGCTCGGCGCGCCGTTCGCCATGAGCGGACCGGCCGTGTCCAAGCACCTGCGGGTGCTGGAGGGTGCGGGACTGGTCAGCCGGACGCGGATCGCTCAATCACGACCGGCCCGGTTGGAACCGGATCCGTTCCGCCAGGTCGCAGCCTGGAACGAGGAGTTCCGAGCGTTCTGGGACGAGCGTTTCGACCGGCTCGACGACTACCTCCAGCTCATGTCCGACGAGCCCGCGAAATCCGATGATCCACCCACCCTGGAGGACCAGTCATGACCCACCCGTCACAGCCCGACGAACGAGCGGCGCTGGCCGTCAGCACCCCGGACGAGACCTCGATCGTGATCGAACGCGAGTGCGCCGCACCGCCGGAGAAGGTGTGGCGAGCCCACACCGAGCCGGAGCACCTTCGACGATGGCTCGGTCGGGCCGACTTCCCGCTCACCACCTGCGAGATGGACGTCCGGGTCGGTGGCAACTACCGCTGGGTGTTCACCCAGCTCGCCTCCGGCGCGACGATGGGGGTGCTCGGCCGCTACGAGGAGGTGGAGCCGCCCGTCCGGCTGGTCAACTCCGAGCAGTTCGACGACTTCCCCGGTCCGAGCACGAACACCATGCAGCTGACGGCCCGCCCCGACGGACGAACGCTCATCACGATCATGGTCCGGTACGCGGATCGCGCGACCCGTGACGGCTGGCTGGAATCGGGGATGACCGACGGCATGTCCGAGGGTTTCGCCCGACTCGACGAGGTGCTCGCCGGCCTCTGATCTCGGTCGACCACATCACGCGGGCACGTCGAAATCAACGATTCCACCCCCGGCTGCGGCGGAACCTGCAACCATCAGCTGAAGCCAGACCGTGGCCGGGGGGTGCGATGGCGGAGTCCAAGGGCGACGAGATCAGGGTCTTCCTGAGTTATCGCCGCGCCGACACCCAGCACGTCGCGGGCCGGTTCGCCGACAAGCTCGGTGATCGTTTCGCTGTCTTCATGGACATCGACACGATTCCGCCCGGTGTCGATTTCACCGACTACGTCCGGCGCGCGGTCGGAAACTGCGATGTCCTGCTCGCCTTCATCGGCACCGAATGGGCGGCGTCGACCGACGAATCCGGTCGTCGCCGCCTGGACGACCCGGCCGATTGGGTCGCCGAGGAGATCCGCACCGCCCTGCAACGCGACGTGCGGGTCGTTCCCGTGCTGGTGGACGGGGCCGCCATGCCCGACCCCACGGACCTGCCCTCGTCGTTGCGAACCCTCGCCCAGCGCCAGGCGCTGCCGCTCCGACACGCCTCCTTCTCCGCCGACGCCGCCCGCTTGATCACCGCGATCCAGGCGGCCGCGGCCGCAGATCCGATGGCCGAGCCCTACGCCGCCCGCTGGGAGGTGCAGCCGCCGCCCCCTCCGGTACAGGTCACACTGGCTCCGCCGACGCGGCGACGGCGATCTCGAGGACCGGTCATCGCGGCCGGGATCGCCGTGCTCACGGCGATCGCCGTGACGGTCGGACTGTTGTTGATCAAGCCGTTCGCGACGTCATCGGCATCGCCGACCGCGCCCAGCACCGCTGCGCATGATCTTCCTCCCTCCCCTCACCCCCGGCCCTCGACCTCCCGGCCGGCACCGGCGCCGGTGCGGACCGTGAGCGAGTTGCGCGCCCACATCCCGGCCGCACTGGCCGCCAGCTGTCGAAAGCTCGAGCCGGAAGCCGAGGTGCTCCGGGCGTCGCTGCAGGTCGCCGTGCAGTGCCTGCCGACACCCGGCTCACGGATGCCGCGATACCAGTTCTACTTCGCCTACGCCGATCTCGCCTCCGCCGAACGGGCCTTCCGTACCTACTACGGAACGGCGACGCTCCCGTCCGGCACCTGTCAAGCGACCGATGCCGAGTGGCAGTACGACAGCCAGGGTGGCCAGCCCGCCGCGGGCACGCTGCGTTGCTACACCGATGCCGACGGGATCGGTGTCTTCGCCTGGACCAATGATCACCTCGCCATCGTCGCCTCCATCGCCGACCCGGCGCTGGGAAGAGCGGAGATGAAGCAGTTCTGGGAACTGGCGGGACCGTTGACGCCCAGCCGTTGATCATCAACGGCCGTCACCGGGACGAATTCGGCGAAGCTGGCCCGCGTTCCTGCTGTGATGGTTAGCATTCAGCAACGCAGTGTCGACTGCGCGTTTCTCGGGGGAGAACGCACGTGCTGATCAACGGATTCACCCTGCTCAGGCAGCTACCGAGCGGGCGCCACGGATCGATCTGGCAAGCTCGCGACGACGTGATCGGGACCGAGGTCGCGATGAAGGAGATCGCGGGTGGGGATCCCGCCGTTCTCGACGACGTAGGTTCGGTGCTCGATCGCTTGCAGGGCAGCTCCGGAGCGCACCGGGCCGGCACTCGGTCCCCGCTGCTGGTCGATGAACGGATCTGGTTGGTCGAGGACTGGGTCGACGGCATCAGCCTCGCCGGCGTTCTCGGCGGCTCGCTCGGCTTGAGCCGGGAGCAGGCCCTCGGCGTACTGCGGGGCACGCTGCAGGCTCTGGCCGCCGCGCACCGCGCCGACGTGGTCCACGGCGAGCTCTCACCACGCAGCATCATGATCAACACCGCGGGCGAGCCCGTCGTGATCGGCTTCGGCGCCCACACCGCCGATCCGGGGGTGGCGGCGGTCGACGGCTTCGCCGGCCCGGAGGCCTTCGAGGGCAGGCCGTTGGCGCCGACCGCAGACGTCTATGCCGCCGGAACCATGCTGATCCGGATGCTGCCGCCCGAGGCGATGTCCTCGGAGCTGCGTCCCGTACTGGAGCGGGCCACTGCCGACGACCCGAGCACCCGCCATGTCGACGCGGGCAGCCTGCTGGCTGATCTCGAGTCCACCGCCGAGCGCGCGTACGGCGCCGGGTGGTGGACGACCACCGGGCTCTCCGGACTGGTCGCCTCGTCCATGGCCGCCGCCGCAGGCACCAGCGGCGCCGCCGGGACCGCGGTGGCCGGCTCCGGCGCGATCTCGGGCACCATCACCGCCGGTGACGGCGCGTTGGCCGGCGCCAGCAGGGCGGCGACCAGCGGACCCGGAGCCGTGAAAGGCGCCCTGCGGACCGCCGGCGGGGCGGGCCGACGGACGGCACTGATCCTGGCCGGGACGGCCGTCATCCTGGTGGCCGTGGTCGTCGGTGCCGTGGCCATGCTGCGGCCGGGGAACACCGGGGGAACCCAAGGCAACACCCAAGTCACCGACACCGGATCGAACCCCGGCGGGAAGGCCGGCGCCGGACCGTCGGCAGCGACCTCGCCACCGGCCGGCCCCACCCGGACGCCGCCGCCGTCCCCGAAGCCCTCCCCCACGCCGTCCCCCGCCCGGCCCGCCGCAGCCCAGCAGGGCTTCACCGGCACCTACCGCTGGCTGTCGGTGGTGACCAAGTCGACCACCGCTGATCGGAAGGTCGGCAGCCGATCGAGCGCGACCTGGACGGCGACCACGACCTGTCGTGGCGCCGTCTGCACCTCGAAGGTGGACAGCTCGGACGCAGCCGATCCGTTCGATCTCCAGATCGGCAAGGGTGGCTGGCACGTGGACCAGGTGGACCAAGCCGCATGCGTCGACACCAAGACCCTGAAGCCGACGGGCAAGAAGGTGCCGATGCGTTACACCAGGACGCTGACGCCGACGACGCGAGATGCCACCGGCGTCACGCTGGTGAGCGGCCGCGACCGCTACCTGCAGCTGAAGAAGTGCACGAACCAGCGGGTACCGAAGTACGACGTGCAGACCAAGATCACCCTCACCAGGATCAAGTAGTCCACCGGACCGATGATCACCACGACCGAGGAGCGGCGGCGGCGGCGGGTGGCCGCGAGCGCGGCAGCGGTGATCTTGCTCGGGTGCTATCTCGGTGGCATCGTCCTGCTCGCCGCCGCGGCTCGTCCGGACGTGTCGTTGGCCGGTCCGTTGGCTGGATACGCCGACCCGACCAACCCGTGGCCGATCGCCGTGCAGGTCGTCCTCGGCGGCAGCGCGTTCCTGGCGTACTGGTGGCCCCGGCGCACCGAGATGCGCAGCTTCTCGCTGCTCGTCACCGCGTCGCTCGCGGTCACCACCATCTCCCTCGGGTTGGCGTCGTACTGGGGTTGCAGTACCGGGCAGACACCGTTCTGGACCCCGCTGACCTGGTCGCTCAATCTGATCGTCGGCGGCGTCAACTCCGAGTGCGGCCACCCTCTGGCCCTGCAGACCGCCCGGCTGTTCGGCCCGCTGCTGTTGCTGATCACCGCATTGGGCGTGTTGGCCGCCCTGTTCCGCAGTCAACGCGACCGGCTCACCGTCCGGTTCGCCCGCCGACTGGTTGTCGCCGTGGGACTGACCACCGAGTCCCTCGGGATCCTGCGCCGGCTCGCCGCCGATCGACCCCCAGGAACGGTGCTCGCGGTGTTGACCGAGACCGGCGACGCCGCCCTCGTCCGGGCGGTCCGGGCGTTCGGCGGTCGAGTCGTGACGGTGTCCGGAACACCGGACCCGCGCGGTCTCGAGGTGCTGCTGACGGCCGGCGGACGGCTCAAGGTGACGACGGCGTACCTGTTGACCGCCGACACCACCGCGAACCTGCGCTGGGTCGAGTCGCTGCGGCAGCTCGCTGCATCGTGTCAGCGCGGATCCTCGGGGCTGGCGCCACGGCTGCTGGTGCGGATCGACGATCCCTGGCAAGCCGAGTACTGGCGCCGCGGGAACGCCTACCGGCCGGGACCGACGGGCGTCACCTGGCTCTGCGACGCCCTGAGCCGGTACGAGACCACTGCGGCGTTGCTGGTCGACCGGCTGCGCCAGGGCGCCCACGACCGGGTGGCGCTCATCGGCACCTCGCCGCTGGCGCTGGCCGTCTGCACCGAGCTGGCACAGCGGGAGCGTGAGGACGCCCTCCTCGACTCCGGATCGGCGGCACTGAGCCGGCTGGTGCTGGTCGGACCCCAGGCCGGTCGGGTCGCCGCCATGCACCGACTGCGACAGGCTCGGTTCGGGAACCGGTCGGATCCGCTCGAGATCGACGACGGCGACGATCTGGTCGGCTCGCTCGACCGTCAGCTGGCCGGCGCGCGCCGGCCGGCCGTGGTGCTCGCCGATGAATCCGCGTCATCGGGAGATGGCTCGGAACTGGCTGTCACACATCGCCGGTGGACCGTCTTCGCCAGGTCCGCGACGACCCGCGGGGTCGCCGTCGAGCCCGTGCTGGAGGGCCTGCTCCCCTTCGGTCTCACGATCGAGCTACCGCCGGACTGGCCCCTCGACAGCTGGGAGCGGGCCGCGCGGGTCGCCCACGAGCAGTATCGCCGCCAGGTACCGCCGGGTTCCACCCCGGCCGCGCGGCCGTGGAACGCCCTGGACCACTTTCTGAAGGAGTCCAACGTCCGGCTGATCACCACGACACTCGGATCCGTCGAGAGGTTGGGCCGCTCCTGGCTACCGTCGGCAGCCCTCGACCGGGCCGAGGACCCGGCGCGGCCGCCGGCGAGCGGGGTGCCGTTGACCGAGGCCGAGCTCCTACAGATCGCAGAGGTCGAACACGAGTCGTGGCGGCGGCACCTGGCCGACAACGGCTGGCGCTGGGGTTGGAGTCGCGACCAGGCCCGGCGACTCCACCCCGCCATCCGGCCGTGGGCGGAGCTGAACGCGAACGATCGGGCCCGGACGGAGGCGAACGTCGCCGGTGCGGTCGAGACCCTCGCCGCACTCGGCTACCGGTCGAGCGCGCCGGCGGATCCGGATCCCGACTGGTGCCGCTACAGCCGATCCGGCGTGGTCACCGCCGTACGGACCGACGCGCCGTGGACCTGGCGGTCGTCATCGGGCGCGCTGCTCCGGGCCCGGGCGGGAGACTGGCGGGTCAGCGACGGGGACCAGATCTGGTCGGTGGCCGGTGAGATCTTCCGCGACACGTACCGCCACGTCGTCGAGGACCGGTGGGCCCGGGTGGGCGAGGTACAGGCGCGGCCGGCCGCCGCCGGCGAGGTGATCACCTCACTCGAAGGCGACCAGGTCGCCGGAGCCGGCGACTGGGTGCTGCGCGGTCGGGCCGGCGAGGAGTGGCTCGTGTCGTCGGCACATCTGTCCCTCCACTACCGGCGGCTCGACGCCCCCGGTCCGGACGGTGCCGCGGTGGTCGGCGACCCGGCAGCAGCCGGCCGAGGCTCGGACGCCACGACGCCGGCGTTCTGACGTTCAGCGGCGGCCGCGACGGGCGCGCAGATAGTCCGACACCACGTACTCGCCGAGACGGCCGATGTCGGGGGTGAACACCCGCCCACCGCAGCGGCGGGCGATGGCGTCGACGAACCTGGCCAGACCCGGATCGTCACCGAGCATGAACGTGTTGAGGGTGGCCCCGTACCGACCGAGTTCGTCGACCTGGGCCACCGTGGCCCGGATCGTCTCCGACGTGCTCGGCCAGTTGAAGTACGCGTCGCCGTCGGGCAGCAGGTGCGCGGTCGGCTCGCCGTCGGTGACCACGAGCACCACCGGTTCGGCGTCGGGGTGCCGACGCAGGTGCCGGCCGGCGAGCATCAGGGCGTGCTGGAGATTCGTACCCTGGATCCACTCCGGCTCCGCCTCGGCGAGCTGGACGGGGGTGAGCCGGCGCGCGTGCCGGTTGAAGCCGATCACCTGCAGGGCGTCCTGGCGGAAGCGGGTGTCGATCAGGTGCTGCAGCGCGAGCGCGGTCTGCTTCATCGGGCCCCAGCGGCCGTCGGCGACCATCGAGTACGACAGGTCGACGCACAGCGCGACCGCCGCCGAGGTGCGCCGCTCGGTCTCCACCACCTCGAAGTCCTCGACCGCAAGCGCCACCCCACCCTGCGGCAGTCCTGCTCGCCGGAGGGCGTTGCCGACCGTACGGGGGGTGTCGATCGGCAGCTCGTCGCCGAACTCCCACGGCCGGGACAACCCGGTCGGTTCGTCCGCTCCCCCGGTCCGGTGATCGTCGTGATCACCGTGCCCGGCCGCCTCGATCTGGGCGAAGACCCGCTTCAGCGCCGTCTGCCCCAACCGCCGGACGGCCCGCGGGGTCAGCCGGAGCCCGTCGTCGGTGCGGGTGAGGAAGCCCTGGGCCTCCAGCTCCCGTTCCAGCTCGCGCAGGGTCTGGAGATCGGCCACCGCTTCTGCTCCGAGCCGCTGCTCCAGCATGTCCACGTCGACGTCGTCCAGCGTCGAGCCCGGCCGGTTCTGGGCCAGCTGGTCGCTGAGGGACTCGAGGTCGGCCAGCTCCGCCACCGCCTCCACCGCAGCGCTGTAGCCGAGCGACTCACCACCGGGACGCATCCCGCTCGGCGACTGCCGGTCCAGGCCCGGCCGGAGCGCACGGAGATTGTCCGAGAGCTGCGCCATCTCGGAGGCGAGATCGGCGTCGGCCATCGCCTGCTGCATCAGCTGCGACATCTGCTCCCGCTGCTCGGGCGACATCGAGGCCATCATCCGTTCGGCGGCGGCCTGGCGCCGGGCCAGGGCGTCGATGAGCTCCTCCACCGTCTCGGGCTGCTCGGGGAAGAACTCGCCGTGCCGGTCCATGAAGTCGGCGAACTGCTGCGTGGTGTCCTCGTTCCGGGCGTGGGCCGCGAGCAGCGCGTTGAGGTCGGCCAACATGTCCTTGACGCGTTGCATCGCCTCGGGGTCCGGTGACTCCAGCGCCTGCTTCATCCCGGCGAACTGGGCGTCGAGCACCTCCCGCTGCAGCATCTGGGTGATCGCGTCGTAGGTGGCCTTGGCTTCCGGGGATCGCCACTGGTAATCGGCCAGTCCGCGCACCGCGCCGGCGACGTCGTCCGGCAGCGTGTCCAGCTCCATCTCCGCCAGCCGGGCGCCGTCGTCGTCCGCGGCCGCCAACGTCTCCCGCTCGGCGGCCAGAGCCTGATCCAGCGCGGCCCGGACCTGATCGAGCGTGCCACCGAGATCCCCGCGCCGCCGGGCCGCAGCGCGCATCTTGCGCAGCCGCTCCCGCAGCCGGTCGAGCCCGCCGCGGCCGTCGAGCCCCCGCTCCCGCAGCTCCTGCAGCGCGTCGCGTACGGTGCCGGCCGACAGCACCTGCCGACCGATCTCGTCGAGCGCCTGACGCAGGTCGTACGGCGGCTTCAGGGGGTCCGGTCCGCCGCTCCACGGTCCGTAGCGCACCTTCATGCGGCCAACCTAGTCCGCAGCCGCAACGCCGCCGAGAAGTAGGAGTTCCACCCGTTCGCCGACCTTGCAGGTGGAACTTCTACTTCCGTACGGATTGGGCTGTGGAGAAGTCACCCGGCAGTCCACGTCGCGCCCGGCGTTCGGACAGATTGGATCGATGGGCAGGTTTCGCGAGGAGCTGCGGTCCGCGGTGCGGCCGAGGCGCGCAGCGGATCTGGTCCTCGAGGGCGTCTCCCGGCGAAGTCTCGAAGGCCCACGCTGGTTCCGTACGAGCTACGGGTTCTATCGGCCGGCGACCAGCGAGGAAGCGACGACCACCCAGCGGATCCTCGACGTCGCCGCCCAGCTGCCACCCGGCGGGCTCATCGGCGGCTGGGCGGCGGCGTACGCCTCCGGCGCCGACCTGCTCGACGGGCGGGATCACGTGCTGCGACCGATGCCCGTGCCCGTGCTGCTGCCTCCCGGGTCACATCGGGTGTCGAACGCCGCGGTGACCTACGTGCAGCGATCGGCGCGCTCCGCCGACCGGGTGGGCGTCCGGATGATCGCCGGGGTGCCCTGTACCCAGCCGCTGCAGACCGCCACGGATCTCACCCGCTGGGCGGCCGGTCTCGTCGAGGCGGTGGTGGCGCTCGACATCATGTTGGCAGCGCGGTTGATCACAAAAGCAGGCCTCGCGACGGCGGCACCGACCGGGTCCTCCGGTGCGACACAGGCGCGCCGCGCCATCGCGCTCAGCCGTCCGGGCGTCCGTAGCCCGTGGGAGACGCGGCTGCGGATGTTCTGGGTGCTCGACCTCGGGCTCCCGCCGCCCTTGGTGAACCGAGCCGTCTTCGACCGTCATGGTCGATTCCTCGGTGTTCCCGACCTCCTCGACGTCGAGGCGGGACTCGCGATCGAGTACGACGGCGTCAGCTGGCGCTCGACGACAACCGCGGAGGGTCATCGCGACCCGGACCAGCATCGAGCGGACAACGTGCGCGAAGAGTCGCTCGAACGGGCTGGCCTGATCGTGGTCCGAGCGGACAAGGTCGATCTGACCCGGGAGCGCCCGCGCCTGGCCCGTCGGCTGCTCGCGGCCCGGGCAGAGGGGCTGCGCCGTTCACCGACCGGGTCCTGGACCGTGAAGGATAAGTAGCGGTTCCACCTGAGATGCGGCCTGAGAGGTGGAACTGCTACTTCTGCCCGCGGCGGAAGCCCTCAGGCGGCGCCGTAGATGGTCCGGCCGGCGACGGTGTCCTTGTCGATCCGGCGATTGAGGTGCAGGCCTTCCAGGACGAACTCGGCCGCAGCCGCCACCTGCCCGGGCGTGGCACCGTCGTGGTAGCCGAGGCGGTCGAGCACCTTCGCCAGTCCCGGTACGGTGCCCAGCTGACTGAGCAGGTCAGAAGCCGGGACGAGCTCGCCGGTCTCCACCACCGCCCCCTCCTTGAAGAGACTGGTGAAGCCGGAGAGGTCCAGACCGCCGAGCCGACTCCGGAACGTCCCGGCCACCGCCAACCGCAGCAGATGATCCAGCAGCTCCTGCTCGCGGCCCTCCTCCCCCATCTCGAACTCGACCTTGCCGAGCAAGGTCGGCAGGATCGCGGGCAGGTCACCGACCCGGGCGACGGCCTCGTCGTCACCGGTACGAGCGGCCCGGCGCAGCGCCGACCCGGCTACGGCCTCGGTGGCGGCGATGGTGAACCGGGCCGAGACTCCCGAGCGCTGGTCGACCGACGGCGACTCCCGCAGACTGCTCGTGAGTCGGGCCAGCACCTCCAGCAGGTGGTCCCCGACCTCCGACACGAGGGCCGCCTCCTGCCGCAGCAGCGCCACCTCGTCGGTCAGCTCGGTCAGGTAGTGGGTCCGGATCTCGGCGCCGAACCGGTCCTTCAGCGGGGTGATGATCCGGCCGCGGTTGGTGTAGTCCTCCGGGTTCGCCGTCGCCACCAGGAAGACATCCAGCGGCAGCCGCAACGAGTAGCCGCGCACCTGGATGTCGCGCTCCTCCAGCACGTTGAACAACGCCACCTGGATGCGTTCGGCGAGGTCGGGCAGCTCGTTCAGACCGAAGACGCCCCGATTGGCCCGCGGCACCAGCCCGTAGTGCACCGTCTCCGGATCACCGAGGGTGCGTCCCTGGGCGACCTTGACCGGATCGACGTCGCCGATCAGGTCCCCGACGGAGGTGTCCGGGGTGGCCAGCTTCTCGGTGTAGCGGTCGTCGCGGTGCCGCCAGCTCACCGGCAGGTCGTCGTCCAGCTCCGCCAACAGGGCGATGCACCGGACGCAGACCGGATGCAGCGGGTCGTCGTGGATCTCACAGCCCGTCACCTCCGGGCTCCACTCGTCCAGCAGCGACACCAGTGTCCGCATCAGCCGGGTCTTGCCCTGGCCACGTTCGCCGAGCAGCACCAGGTCGTGTCCGGCCAGCAGCGCCGACTCCAGCTCGGGCAGCACCGTGTCGTCGAAACCCACGATGCCCGGGAAGGCGACGTCGCCGGCCCGAAGCCGGCTGACGAGGTTCTCACGCAGCTCCACCGCGACGCTGCGTGACAGGTATCCGAGGTCCCGGAGCTGGCCTCGGGTGGCCGCGTCCGGATGGGGGGTCGTTCCGCTCATGGGCCGACACTACGACCGCCGGACAACGCCTGATCACGACCGGGGCCAGGATGGGTCCATGCGACTTCCGGTCACCCCGAGCCTGCCGATCGAGACCGACCGGCTGGTGCTGCGGCAGTTCGACGTCGACGACCTCGAGTCGCTGCTGATCTTCCACGGTGACGACGAGGCGGTGCGCTACGTCCCGTACGAGCCGCGCGACCGGGTGGCCCTGGAGCCGGTGCTGGCGCGCAAGATCGCCGGCGTCACGCTGCAGGAGGAGAACGACCGGCTCGAGCTCGCCGTGATCCGCAAGGACACCGGCGAGCTCATCGGGGACGTGCTGCTGGCGCTGCGGGCCCCCGAGCACGGGACGCTGGAGGTCGGCTACATCTTCTCCCCCGCCCACGCCGGCCAGGGTTTCGCGACCGAAGCCGTCCGCGCGTTGCTCGACCTGGCGTTCGGTGAGCTCGGGGCCCGTCGGGTGGTGGCCCGGGTCGACACCCGCAACGCCGCGTCGATGGCTCTGCTGCGTCGACTCGGGGTCCGCCAGGAGGCGCAGCTGGTGGAGAACGAGTGGTTCAAGGGCGAGCTGTCCAGCGAGGCCGACTTCGCCGTGCTCAGCCGGGAGTGGGGCATCGATCATGGCTGATCACGAGGACAAGATCTGCGCCTCCTGCGGACGTCGGTTCGGCTGGCGCAAGAAGTGGGAGCGGGACTGGGAGTCGGTCCGCTACTGCAGCGACGGCTGCCACAGGCGCGGCGTGAACGCCGTCGACCGGCGGCTCGAGCAGACGATCACCACGCTGCTGCAGGAACGCCGCGCCGGTGCGACCATCTGTCCCTCGGACGCGGCCCGGGCGGTCGAGCCCACCGGCTGGCGGGACCTGATGGAACCGGCCCGACGGGCCGCCCGGCGGCTGGTCGCGGCGGGCGAGGTCGAGATCACCCAGGGCGGCGCCGTGGTCGACCCGTCCACCGCGAAGGGGCCGATCCGGATCCGGTTCGTCCGCCGGGGACCCGGCTAGCCACCGACGGCGTTCGCATACGGTGATCCCGTGACCGCATCTCTCACTGGTTCCGTCGCCCTCATCACCGGAGCCTCGAGCGGCATCGGCGAGGCCACCGCCCGTCAGCTCGTCGCTCTCGGAGCAGACGTCGGACTCGCCGCCCGCCGGACCGATCGACTCGAACAGCTCGCCACCGAGCTCGGCCGGGAACGCGACGGCGTCCGCACCCACTTGATCACCGCCGATCTCAGCCGCCGGGACGACGCCGAGCGCGCCGTCGCGGCCACGATCGAGGAGTTCGGCCGGCTCGACATCCTGATCAACAACGCCGGGGTGATGTTGCTCGGTCCGATCGAGCAGGCACCGGTCGAGGAGTGGGAGCAGATGGTGCAGATCAACGTGCTCGGCCTGCTCTACTGCGCCAAGGCGGCGCTGCCGCACTTGCTCGCCGCCGCCGAGGACTCCCACCGCGGGGTCGCCGATCTGGTCAACGTGTCCTCGGTCGCCGGCCGGGTCGCCCGACTCGGCAGCGGCGTCTACAACGCCACCAAGCACGGCGTGGGCGCCTTCAGCGAGTCGCTGCGCCAGGAGGTCACCAAGCGCCACGTCCGGGTGGGCCTGATCGAGCCCGGAGCCGTCGCCACCGAGCTCGCCGGCCACAATCGGCCCGAGGTGCGCGAGGGCCTGCAGCAGCGTTTCGCCGACATGGAGCGGATGGAGGCCGAGGACATCGCCGATGCGATCGGCTACATGGTGACCCGGCCCAGACGCGTTGCGGTGAACGAGATCTTGATCCGGCCGACCGAGCAGGACCAGTAGCCTGCTCGCTCGGTCCGCGGGCATCGCCCGGTCGCTGATCACCTACTACGGCCCGGTCTGGCGGCGCCGTCGGATCCAGCGGCTGTACGGCCACTTCATCCGACCCGGCGACCTGACCTTCGACCTGGGCGCCCACGTCGGCAACCGGGTCCGGACCTTCCGGCGCCTGGGTGCGCGGGTGGTCGCGGTCGAGCCGCAACCGGACTTCGTCGCGATCCTGCGCCTGCTCTACGGGCGGGACGCCGGTGTTCGCATCGAACCCGTCGGCGTCGGGGCCCGCGCCGGGGCGAGCCGAGCTCCACGTCAGTCGGCGTACCCCGACCGTCTCCACCTTCGCGGACTCCTGGATCACCGACGTGGGCGACGACGACCAGTTCTCCCGGGTGCGCTGGGACAGCAGGGTCACTGTCCCGCTCACCACGCTCGACGACCTGATCGAGCGGTACGGCGAACCGGCGTTCTGCAAGATCGACGTCGAGGGCTACGAGCTCGAGGTGCTGCAGGGGCTGAGTCGACCCCTCGCCGCCCTGTCGCTGGAGTACATCCCGGTGACCATCGAACGGGCTGTCGCCTGCATCGCCCGGCTCGGGGAGCTCGGCGATTACCGGTTCCGGCACTCCCGGGTCGAGACCCACCGCTTCACCGCCGCGGACTGGCTGACCGGGGCGCAGATGGTGGCCGTGCTGCGGCAGCTCGCCACGACCGATCGCCGCTCCGGGGACGTCTACGCGGTGCGACGGAACGGCAAAGCGAAATCTAGGTGAACTATGCGTCCGGAGGCGGCTGCGGTGTCGCGTCGAGCCCGACCGGCGAGCAGGCTGGATGTTGTGACCGAAGCGTTGTTCATCTTGGTGATCGTGGTCGTGACCGCGCTCGCCTTCGACTTCACCAACGGGTTCCACGACACCGGCAACGCCATGGCGACCTCGATCGCCACCGGCGCGTTGCGACCGAAGGTGGCGGTCGGCCTGTCGGCGGTGCTGAACCTCGTCGGCGCCTTTCTGTCGATCGAGGTCGCCTTGACCGTGAGCAACAAGGTGGTCAACATCCAGAACGCCGAGGGCGCCCCGATCGAGGGCCTGATGGGGGTGCCCATCCTCACCATCGTGTTCGCCGGACTGGTCGGCGGCATCTTGTGGAACCTGGCGACCTGGTTGTTCGGACTGCCGTCCAGCTCCTCGCACGCCTTGTTCGGCGGGTTGATCGGCTCGGCGATCGCGGCCCTCGGCGTGACGGGGGTGAAGTGGAGCGGCGTGATCACCTCGATCATCGTGCCCGCGGTAGCCGCTCCGGTGATCGCCGCGTTGACCGCCGCCGTCGGCACCCGGTTGATCTTCAAGGCCGTGAGCTCGGTCTCCGAGGAACACCGCGACCGTGGTTTCCGCTGGGGACAGATCGGGTCCGCGTCGCTCGTCTCGCTCGCCCATGGCACCAACGACGCGCAGAAGACGATGGGCGTGATCACGCTCGCCCTCATCGCGTACGGCAGCTGGACCAGCACCGATTCCATCCCGACCTGGGTGAAGGTGGCGTGTGCGGTGGCGATCGCCCTCGGCACCTACATCGGCGGCTGGCGGGTGATCCGGACGCTCGGCAAGGGGCTGGTGGAGATCTCCCCGCCGCAGGGGATGGCCGCCGAGGCCGCCAGCGCGGCCGCGATCTTGTCCTCGTCGCACCTCGGCATGGCGCTGTCGACCACCCACGTCGCGACGGGCTCGATCCTCGGCTCCGGTCTGGGCCGCAAGGGCGCCACCGTGCGGTGGAGCGTGGCGGGCCGGATGGCGGTCGCCTGGTTGATCACCTTGCCCTCCGCGGGGATCGTGGGCGCCGTCTGCTGGTGGCTCAGTCACGCCATCGGCGGGTACGCCGGGGTCGGACATCGTGTTCGCCGGCCTGGTCGCCGCCGCGACCGGTATGTTCCTGCACTCGCGCAAGACCGCCATCAACTCGAACAACGTGAACGCCGAATGGGAAGGCGGGCTGGTGCCCGCGGACGAGAAGCCCGAACGCCAGCGCGTGGAAGCCTGAGGAGACCGGACATGGACGTCTTGATGAAGTCGCTCACGGCGATCTGGCAGGTGGCCCTGGGCGCTCTGGTGCTCGGCGCGGGCCTGCCCGCCCTCTTCGCCCTGGGCATCCGATCCTTGTACGGGCGCGAGACCGTGGTGGCCACGGCCGGCGGTGGCGACCCGCAGATCTCCAAGCCGACCACGCTGAACAAGGTCGGAGCCGTCGTCTGTTTCGGCGTCGTGATCGCGGCGGTGCTGTTCGGCTTGGTGGTGATCGTGTTCGGCAAGCAGATCTTCGGGACCGGCTAGGAGCCGCGTGATGACCAACTTCACCAGTGAATCCACCCAGAACGGACGCAGTGAGTCGCTGTTCGCGCGGGTGCTCGGCTGGCTGACCACGGGCTACCCGCAGGGGATCCCGGCCACCGATCGCTTCGCGGTGGTCGCGCTGCTGAAGCGGCGGCTGACCGACGAAGAGATCCACCAGATCGTCGAGACCTTGACCAGCGACGAGGGCGTCGCCCGACCGGACGGCTACATCAGTGACGCCGAGATCGAGGAGCTCACTCACCGGGTGATGGCCGAGCCGCCCAGTCCCGGTGACCTGGCCCGGGTCTCCGCCCGGCTCGCGGCGGCCGGCTGGCCGCTGGAGGGGACGGTCTGACCGACCGTCCGACCTCGCGATGATGGGGGCATGGCTCCCCCTCGGACGCGGATGCACGACGACGAGGTCTTCACCGACGTCGAGCTGGCACGCCGGCTGATCGCCGAGCAGTTCCCGCAGTGGGCCGATCTGCAGCTGCGGCCGGTTCCCTCGCACGGAACCGACCACGACATCTACCGGGTCGGTGCCGATCTCGTCGCCCGGCTGCCACGGATCGGTTGGGCGGACGCCCAGGCGATCAAGGAGGCCCGGTGGCTGCCGCTGCTCGCCCCGCAGCTGCCGCTGGCGCTGCCCGAGCCGGTCGCCTTGGGCCGACCGACCGCCGACTACCCGTTCGGCTGGTCGATCTGTCGCTGGCTGCCCGGTGACCGGGTGGGAGACGATCTGAGCGACCTCGACCAGGCGGCCGCCGACCTGGCCGGCTTCGTCCGCGCCCTGCGTCGGGTGGACACCTCGCAGGCTCCGGTTCGGCCACCCGGCGGTCGCGGCGGACCGCTGACCGAGCACCTGGATCAGGTCGAGCGCTCCGTGCGGACCCTCGGTGATCGGGTCGACGGGGCGGCCGTGCGACGGTCGTGGCAGGAGTCGCTGGAGGCGCCCGCCTGGCCGGCCCCGGACCGGTGGATCCACGGCGACCTGATGCCGGGGAATCTGCTCGCCGTGGCCGGCCGGCTCTCGGCGGTGATCGACTTCGGCGGCTTGAACGTCGGCGATCCGGCCTGCGATCTGCAACCGGCCTGGCACCTCTTCGAGGGCGGCAGCCGGGAGCGCTACCTGGTCGAGCTGGACACCGACGTGGCATCGCGACTGCGGGGGCGGGGCTGGGCGCTCTACCAGTCCGTCTCGGCGCTGGCCTACTACTGGGACACCAATCCGCCGATGATCGACCAGGCGAGGCGCACCCTCGCAGCGGTGCTCGCGGACTCCTGAGGCTCCTTGACTTTCGATTCTGTGCGGGTTCTACTCGCGTTCTGCTGTACCCCATCGGATTTCCCGGTGCCTCACCCCCGAAGGACCCGGCATGACTTCCCACCCTTCCCCGTTCGCTCGGTTCCGCCCGCGGCTCCGCATCGCGGTGGCGGCTGCCCTGGCTGCCCCCGTCCTGGCTCTCGCGCCGGCGCTGGTGCCGGAGTCCGCTCCTGCGCTCGCGCCCAGCCCGGCCGCGGCGGCCACGCCCCAGCCGTACAAGGTCGGCGGTCGGTGGGCGATGAAGTTCTGGGACGGCTTCGGCGGTAACAAGGTGCAGACGGGCAACTGGCGAGCCAACTGGCTCGGACCGAACGACAAGGCCGTCACCAAACCGATCAACAGCGACGAGTTGTCGTGTTACCACCCGGCCAATGCGACGGTCGCCAAGGGCACGCTCCGGTTGAAGGCCGAGAAGCGCAGCTGCCGGGCCAACAACGGCCGTACCTACGGGTACCGGTCGGGCATGGTCCAGTCGCGGCACGACTTCCGGTTCACCTACGGGTTCGCCGAGGCCCGGATCTACCTGCCGCCGTCGTCGGGTACGCAGGCGCCCCGGGGATCCTGCGGCCCGAACTGGCCGGCGTTCTGGCTGAACGGCGACACCTGGCCCAACGACGGCGAGATGGACGTGATGGAGTGCCTGTCCGGCAACGACGTGGCCTGGCACTACCACTGGGGTACCCGCGCCGCGACGAAGTCCGCGGGCGGCTACCCCTCCCGCTGGCGGCGCGAGATGCCCGGCAGCAGCGGCTGGCACCGTTTCGCGGTCGACTGGGCTCCGGGACGGCTGACCTACTACTACGACGGCGTCAAGGTCGGCACCCACACCAGCGGAGTCTCCAACCGGCCGCACTTCCTCATCCTCAACCTCGGCGTCTCCGCACCGAAGATCCGTGCACCGCAGACGATCCAGGTGGACTACGTGCGGGTCTGGCAGCGCCGCTGAGCCATCCGGTGCTCCCGGCAGAGTAGGTTTGCGCCAGGTATCCGGGGAGGAGGCGTCGGTAGGTTCATGCGGTCCGCTGAGCTCGTGGGGTTGACCCCGAACGGCAAGTTCCTCATCGTCGCCACCGATTCCGGTGAGCAATTGGCCATCGCGGCCGACGACCGGCTCCGCGCAGCACTCCGCGGGGACCGGCCGCGGCTCGGACAGCTGGAGATCGAGATGGAAAGCGGCCTGACTCCGCGGGAGATCCAGACCCGGATCCGGTCCGGCGAGGACATCGCCGACGTCGCCCGGTCCGCCGGGATCGGGGTGGAGCGCGTCGAGCGTTTCGCCGGTCCCGTGCTCGCCGAACGCGACCACATCGCCCGCCAGGCCATGGGCTCCTCGGTCCGCCGGCGCGGTGAGTCCTCGGCCCATCGCAATCTCCGTCAGGTCGTGAACGAACGGCTCCAGGGCCGGGGCGTCGAGCTGGCGAACATCTCCTGGGACTCGTTCCGGCACGCCGACGGCCGGTGGGTGGTGACCGCGACGTACACCTCCGGCGAGGCCGAACGACAGGCGCAGTTCAGCTACGACCCGTTGGGCCGGTTCTCCGTGGCGCACAACGACGAGGGCCACTGGATCCTCGGGGATTCTTCGACCAGCAAGGGACCCCAGCCGGGCCGTCGGCGTCCCGCTCCCGGAGAGGGGTCGGAGGACGACACCGAACCGACACTCGACCTGAGCGATGAGCTGGCCCTCGTCCGCGTCGTCCAGGATGCCATCGACGAGTCCGACGAGTCCGACGTTTACGACGAGTCCCGCGAGCAGCTCGAGCCCGGCGCGGGCAACGGTGACGCCGGCCGGCGATCGGGTGCCGCCTTCAGCCGCACCCCCGAGCACACCGTCGCGGTCCCACCGTTGCGGGTCGTCGAGGGTGGCTGGGAACCGGCCATCGTCGTGAACTACCCGGTCGAGCCCGGACCTGCGGAGGACGCCTCGGACGAACCGAACCGGCACGACCCGCCTACCGACATCGTCGACCGCCGCGACGAGGAGCACGAGTTCGTCGAGGAGCACGAGTCCGACGCGGAGCAGCCCACCGCCGAGCACGAGCCCGGCGAGGAGCAGGGCCCTACTGCGGCTGCGCCGGATCCGGTCGAGGCCGAGCAGCCCATCGACGAGCAGCCGATCGACGAGCAGCCGGCCGGAGCGGACGCACGAGACGAGCCCGAGAGCGCGCGTGGCACCGAACCGGAGGTCGAGCAGGACGTGGCGGATACGTCCCGACCGGCGAAGCCCGGCCGGCGGAAGCGCGCCTCGGTGCCGAGCTGGGACGAGATCATGTTCGGCGGCCCTCGGAAGTGATCTGGTTCCGGGCGGACGCCGCCCGGATCAGGTCCCCTGAGCGGTCGGACCGGTGGCGACCGGCCGCGCCGGATCAGAGATCCAGTCGCTCCACGAACCGGGATAGATCACGCCGGTGCGGCCGGCGTACTCCAGGGCCAGCAGGGTCTGGGCGGCCGTGATGCCCGAACCGCAGTAGAGAACCGGATCGTCGAGGTCGGCGAACTGGCCGGCGATCTCCGCCGGCGTCCCGAAGCGTCCCTTGGCGTCCAGCAGGTCGGCAGCCGGCCGGCTGATCGCACCCGGGATGTGGCCGGCCACCGGGTCGATGATCTCGTTCTCTCCCGCGTACCGGTCGGCGGCGCGGACATCGACGACGGGTCGTCCCGCGCCGAGAGCAGCAGCCACCGCGGCGGCGTCGAGTCGCTCCCGCTTCCCGGGCTTGACGACGAAGTCCCCCGGTTTCACTTCCGATTCCATCCCCGTCTCGACGGGGAAGCGGGCGGCGAGCCAGGCGGCGAAGCCGCCGTTCAGGACGTGGGTGCGCTCGTGCCCCGCGTCGGTCAGCAGCCACCACAGCCGGGCGGCGGACTGTGAGGTGCCACCGTCGTACGCGACGACGACCGTGTCGGCCTTGACACCGATCCGGCGCAGCTGGGCCTGGAAGCGGTCCGGATCGGGTAGCGGGTGCCGGCCCCCCGCACCGCTGGGGTCGGGCGGGCCGGACAACTCGGTGTCCAGGTCCAGGTACTGCGCGTCCGGCAGGTGCCCGGCCTCGTACTGCGGGCGGCCCGGCGGACCCAGCAGGGAGTAGCGCACATCGACGAGCACGAGATCCGGGCTCCCGATGAGATTGGCGAGCGTGATCGGGTCGATCAGCGGGGACGGAAAATCCAACTTGTTCATCACACCTGCTCCCGTTCGAACGGCAAGGGGTCGGACTGGCCGGCTTGGACCACCGTACGGGTCAGACCGAGCCTGTGGTGGCGCCGGCACAACACCTCGTAGGTCACCTCGCCCTCGGGCGGCGCGGTGGCGAGGTCCCGCGTCTCGGCGACGTCGCCGACGGCCACCTGGGCGCCCTCGGTGACCATCACGCCGTCGTGGGTGCGGGCGTTGTGGGTGGCTCGGGCACCGCACCAGCACAGCGGCCGGACCTGCAGGATCTCCATCCGGTCGGCGAGCTCGACCAGGCGCTGGGAGCCCGGGAACAACCGGCTGCGGAAGTCGGTGAGGATCCCGACGGCGAGTACGTCGACGGCAAGGTCGTCGACGATCCGCGCCAGCTGGTCGATCTGCTCCGCGGTGTAGAACTGCGTCTCGTCGCAGACCAGGTAGTCGACCCGCTCCCCCGCGCTCAGCTCGCCCACCAGGTAGATCCAGAAGTCGAACTCCTCGGTGACCTCGATCGCCGGGGCGGCCAGTCCGAGCCGGGACGAGATCGTCGACTCACCGGCGCGGTCCCGACTGGTGAAGGTCCGTCCCCGGCGGCCGCCGGCGGACTGGGTGTAGTCGAATTGCAACGCCAGGGTCGATTTGCCGCAGTCCATCGGACCGGTGAAAAACGCGAGCTCCGCCACGATCCGACATTCTGGACCGACCGGTTCACTCCACGAGCAGCGGCACCATCATCTCCACCGGAGTGAGTGAGCCGTGCATGCCGATCAAGGACAGTTCCCGCGGATACTGCCGGGTCATCACCGCGTGGTCGGAGTGCATCGCGACCAGTACGTGCCCGTAACGCTCGCGGACGTCGTCGTCGACCGGACCGAACCAACCCTCGTCGATGGCCTCGTCCCGGGTGCGGACCCAGGCCAGGTCGCCCAACCGGTCCTGCCAGCGCTCGGCGACCCGGCGCGGGAGGTCGGTGTCGACGTAGAGCTGGCGGAAGCGCCCCTCGCCCGCCAGCGCGCTCAGGCCGGCCAACAGCGACGGTTCGTCCTCGACGACGATCTGGTTCCGGGACGGCACGTCGACCATCCCGTGGTCGCCGGTGATCACCATCGCCACGTCGTCGGGCAACGCCTGCCGCAACCGCCGGCACATGGCGTCGATGCGGCGCAACGCCAGCGTCCAGGAGAGGGATCCGCAGCCCGACACGTGGCCGGTGTGGTCGAGCTCCCGCTCGTAGGCGTAGACCAGACTCGACGAACCCTCGGTGGCGGCGGCGACGGTGAGGGCGATCCGCAGATCGGTCTGGTTCTCGTCGCTGAACTCGATGAACTCGGCGCCGCGGAGCGCCGCCTCGGTCAAGCCGGTGTCGCGGAACCTCGTCAGGGCCACCGAGCTCGTCGCGACGCCGGCCGCGCTGGAGCGCTCGAAGAACGTCGGTTTCGACTGGTACGCCTTCGGCACCAGATCCGACTCCCAGGTCAAGGCGTTGAGGATCTCCCCGGTCGAGGGGACCCGGCTGGTGTAGCCGACCAGGCCGTGCTGTCCGGGGGGCAGACCGGTCCCCAGACTCCCCAGACTGGTCACCGTCGTGCTCGGCACCCCGACGGTCAGGGACCGGGCAGCGCCCAGGAGCGAGGCCAGATACGGGGCGTCGCCGGCCGCTCGGCGGAGCAGGTGCCACCCGAGTCCGTCGACGAGCACCACGACGAACCGGCGGGCGTCGGGCAACCCGAGCACGTCGTCGGCGCAGCCGGCGACCCCGAGGTGGGCGCCGATGCTCGGCATCAGGTCGGTCAGGCTGCCTTCGCCGTAGGCCGGCAGGACGAGTTCGGGCTGGTCGGTCAGCAGACCGGCCTTCGTCGGGACGACGTTCATCGGGATCTGGTCACCGAGCCGTGCCGGAGACCCGCTGAAGGGTGCTGCCGAATCGGACCAGGTGCGCCACCCGGTCGACACCATCGGCGGCCGCACTCATCCGTACGGTCAGGTCGTCTCCCACCAGTGAACCGGTGTAGCCGTGATCGGCCTGGCAGTCCGGATCCTCACATCCCGCCTGTTCCAGGTCGATCCGGCGCATCGTGCCCCAGCCGACCGTCAACCAGGTCTCGTCGACCCGCGGCGTACCCGCCTCGAACGACTCCGGATTCGGCACCACCCGGGTCAGGACCACCGTGTCGATCTTGTGCAGCGGGACCGACTCGGTCGAGGCGGCCGCCGAGGGACCGGTACCGGGCGGGTCGTCGTGGTGGTCGTCGGTGTGCCCGACGATCAGCCGGCTCGGGGTCAGGGCCAGCACCGTCACGTGGCGGTGGATCTCGTCGTGGTTGAACGTCGGCTCGTGGTGGACGACGAAATCGAGCAGCTCCTCCTCAGCGAGCGCCAGCGTGATGGCGTCCTCGACCAGATCGGGGAAGTAGCCGCACGCCTCGATCTCGAGGCGGAGGTCTCGCCGGGTGTCCAGCCGCATGCCGCTCACGCTACCAATCAGAGCACCCGGGCACGGGGGTCGCGGTGATCGGCGGTCGGCGCGATGTGGATCTCGGCCCCGAGCACCACGATGCCGCTCGTCGAGGCGATGCAGGGGTGCAGCGTGAGTCGCGCCACCTGCGGCAGGTCGTCGGCGAGCTGAGCGACCCGGTGCAGCAGGGTCTGGATCGCCGCCGTGTCCACGCCGGGGCTGCCGTGCCGGCCGAACAGCACCGGGGCGGCGCGCAGGTCGCGCACCATGGCCGCGGCGTCGGCGGTGGTCAGCGGCGGCACCCGGTAGACGACGTCGCCGAGGAGATCACTGGCGATGCCGTCCAGGCCGATGGAGACCATCGGGCCGAAGGCCGCGTCCTCCCGGCTCGCCACCACCAGCGCCACCCCTGGAGGCGCCATCTTCTGGACCACCGGCCCGGCCACCGACAGATCACCGGCCCGCGACAACCCCAACCCGGAGACCAGCTCGCTCAGGTCCTCCCAGGCGAAGGTCATCTCCTCGGGGTCGTCGATGTTGCGGTGCACGGTGGCCTGGTCGGGACGGCCGCGGAGGGCCTGGGCGGACGCCTTCAGCACCACGTTCCAGCCGAGCCGATCCGCCACCTCGATCGCCTCGACCAGACTGTGGACCGGGTACCGCGGCACCAGCTCGACGCCGTACGCGGCGAGCAGCTCGCCGGCCTCGGCGGTGCTCAGCCGCCCACCGGCGGGTCGACCCGACAGCGACCGGTTCACCACTCGTCGGCCCGCGTCCTCGTCGACGTCGAGCAGCGGAACGGCCCCGGGGTCGCGCTCCAACCAGTGGGCGTACGCCGTGACGGCCGCCAGCGCCTGGATCGCGTCGGTGGGCGCCTCGTAGGTGGCCATCTCGCCGCGGCGATCAGGCTCGTCGCGGCCCGGGTTGTCGGCGTCGAAGTCCATCCGGACCATGACGAGCGGTTTCGTCGCGGTCGCGGCGATCTGCTGCAGCGCCTCGTGGGTGGCATCGAGGTCGGAGTCGAACACCCCGACCGTCGCGATCACCACAGAGTCCGCCGTGTCGGCGGTCAGGGCCGCCTGGACCGCGTCGGCGAACGCCTCGGGCGGGCAGGTCGGCGGCAGCACCTGGTAGTTCCCCGCCGACAGCAATCCGGTGCTGGTGATCCGCTGCTGCACCTGGGCGGCCAGCGTGTGCGAGTTGGCGATCACCTGCACCCGCGGTCCGGCCGGCAGCGGCAACCGGGCGCAGAACTTCGCGATGTCGAACATGTCGGCCCGCCGGTAGACCACCATCACCCCGGCCTGCCGGAAGAGGGCGTCGACGGCACTGTCCGGCGCGTGGCTGAGCCCGCCACGGTCCCCGAGATGGGCCTGCCGCCGGGCCCGACCCGGCGCCATCACCACGACCGGCTTCCGCCGGGTCAGCCGCCGGGCGATCCGGGAGAACTTCCGAGGGTTGCCGATCGAGTCCAGCGACAGCAGGCACACCTGGGTGGCGTCGTCGTCCTCCCAGTACTGCATCACGTCGTTGCCGGTGACGTCGGCGAGATCGCCGGTGCTGATGAACGAGGACAGCCCGATGTCGCCGCGGAGGGCCTCGTTGAGCATCCACACCCCGGTCGAGGCGGATTGGCAGAACAACCCGATGCTGCCGCGCCGGGGCATCTCCGCCGGGGTGGCGTTCAGGCCGACAGCGGGATCGGTATTGATCAGCCCGAGCGCGTCGGGCCCGATACCGCGGACGCCGTACGCGCGCGCCAGACTGAGGATCGTCGCGTTGTCGCGGCCGCTGCCCCCGGTCCCGGTCAGCACGACCAACCCGTGCGCACCCTTGTGGGCGGCGTCGATCACCGAGCCACCGATCTGGCTGATCGGCACCCCGAGCAGCGCCAGGTCGATCCTGCCGTCGATGGCGGCGATCGAGTCGGCGGTCCGTACCCCGGTCACCGGCACCTCGTCGGAGCTGACGGCGATCACCTCTCCCCGGAACCCGCCGCGGAGCATCGACACCACCAGCTCCTGCACCTGCGTGCCGGGTCCGAGCATCACCACCCGCTCCGGCGTCAGCAGCCGGGAGATCGACGTCCGCTCGGCCCGGTGCTCCCGGCGTTCCATCACCCCGACCGAGGTGTTGGTGGGCAGGATCGGGAACTCGACCATCAGCACCCCGTCCTCGATGCCCTTCGACACCCGGTAGCCGGCTTCGGCGAACACGTGCGCCATCGCCCGGTTCTGGGGCAGCACCTCGGCGAAGAACTTGGTGATGCCGCGTTCCCGGGCCGCTTCGGCGAGGTGCTCCAGCAGCAGCGGGGCGATGCCCCGACCGTGGTGGGCGTCCTCGACCAGGAACGCCACCTCGGCCTCGTCGTCCTCGCTGCGGTCGTAGCGACCGACCGCGATCATCTGCTCGCCCACCGTCAGGATCAACGCCACCCGGTCGACGTAGTCGACCTGGGTGAACCGGGCCACGTCCCGGGCCGTCAACTTCGGGTACGGCGCGAAGAACCGCAGGTACTTCGACTCCGGGGAGACCCGATCGTAGAACTCCACCAGCAGCGCGGCGTCGCTCGGCTTGATCGGCCGCAGCCGCGCCACCCCGCCGTCGGTGAGCACGACGTCGGCCTCCCACTCCGCCGGATAGCCGGGCGGCTGGTCGAGGTCGTCGGGCACGGTCGCCAGCCTACGCAGGTCCTCGTCGCTCAGGGCCGCCGTTCGCGGGGCGCTCGGATCGCGTCAGGCCGGCGGCGTCGCGTAGGGCCAGGCGACGGTCAGCCTCATCGGTTCCGGGTCGTACGGTGACCGGTGCCAGATCTCGCGCGGCGGCCCGACCGGAACCCGGCCGACCGCTGTGATCCAGCTGTGCACCTCGTCGTAGAGGCCCAGGATCTCCGGGAAGTGGGTCTCCCGTCCCTCGGCCTCCCGGGTTGCGAGCAGCCCGCCCGGCATCCGGTAGCAGCGGACGTCGTCGTCGCGGTCCACCAGTCGGTCGACCGGCAGCACCATCTCCAACGGGCCGTCGGAGTCATCGGTGATCGGGGCGTGGAAGACGCCGAAGGGGTCGCCGGTGACGATCTGGCCGGCTTCGGCGGCGAGCGCGCGCAACCGGTCGAGGGTGGCGCTGATGATGCCCATCATCTCGTGCGGCTTCATCCGGCTCATCACACTGAGTACGGGCTGATCGACCACCAAGGTGGTGTTGACCAGGGACACGTTGACCTCCTCCAGCAGGTGCAGCCGCGCTCGGTCGAGCACGGTCAGACGTGCCTCGGTACGCCGCGTCAGGTCCGTGGTGGCCAGGTCCAGCAGCTCCAGCCCGGTCCTGCGGTCGGCGTGGACGATCTTGTCGATCTCGTCCAGCGACAGGTCGGCGGATCGGAGCAACCCGATCAACCAGCCGGTCGGCGCCTGGTCCGCGGCGTAGTAGCGGTACCCGTTCGCGGGATCGATGAAGCGCGGCTGGATGAGGCCACGCTCGGCGTAGATCCGCAACGCCTTGGCCGAGAGCAACGTCATCGAGCTGAACCGGCCGGCTGTCATCAACGACGCGGCGTTCGAGGTCACGACACCACCGTCCGGCCCGCCCTCGGGGCCAGGTCAAGCACCGGCGCGGGACTCAGCTCAGCCGCCGGGTCAAGGTCACCGTCACGTCGTCGCCGTCGTCCTTGCCGACGGCGCGGCGGATCTTCGCGGCGATCGGGAGCTTGTGCGTGCCGTCACCGAGGGCCATGAACGCACCTGAGAACGGTTCGCCGTCGACAGTGCCGACGACCTTGACCAGCCCGCGGGTGCCGAAGATCTCAGCCGAGTCGGGAAGTTGGACGCAGGTCCAGGTGTCGCCCTCGCGGACCTTGCCGAGCCTCGCCGTGAAGGTGATGTCCAGGTCCTGCGGCGCCCTAGCCATCGGTCGCTGCGTCCTGCAGGTAGACCAGGCCGTTGCCGTCGGGGTCGGCGAAGAAGAACATCGGCGGCACACCCTCCATCGAGACGAGCTCGTCGTTGTGCAACGTGGCGCCCGCCTCCCGCAGCCGGGCGTGGGCCGCAGCCGCGTCGCTGGTGCCCATCCGGACGGCCATCGGGATCTCGCTGTCCGGCGGCAGCAGGACGAGCGCGACGTCGGAGCCGGGCGGCACCACCTCGACCAGCCGGGCCCCTGGCCAGATCTCCATGTCGGTGCGGAGCTCGCAGCCCAGCACCTCGGTGTAGAACTTCAGCGCCCGGTCCTGATCGGCGACCGGGATGGACACACTCAGCACGCGCGTGGTCATCGTCATACCGCTTCGACCTCCTCGGCCTGCAGAACTCATCTGCTCCGTCCGGTTATCACCGTCGGTTCTGAAACCGTCCGGTTCTGACAGCGTCCGGTTCTGACACAGTTCTGACACAGTAAGGCTCATGCGGCTGCCCGAGGATGCGCACGTCGCGGTCATCGGGGCGGGGCCGAGCGGCTTGGTGGCGGCCAAGAACCTGACCGAGGTCGGCTTCGCGGTCAGCGTCTTCGAGTCGGGCGACGCGATCGGCGGGCAGTGGAACACCGCCGCGACGGCGAGCGGGATCTGGCCGGGCATGCGCACCAACACCAGCCGGGCGATGACCGCCTTCTCCGACCTGGCCTACGATCCGGGCCTCGAGCTGCACCCGGCCGCCGAGCAGATCCGGAACTACCTGCTGCACTACGCCGACACCTTCGAGCTGCACCGGCTGGTGCGCCTGAACACCCGGGTGGCGGAGCTCCGGCCCGGTTGGAGCGTCGACGGAGAACCGTTCGACGCGGTGGTGATCTCCTCCGGCCGCTTCCGCCGGCCGGTGCGGCCGGCCGGCCTCGACGGGTTCACCGGCACCGTGCTGCACTCCTTCGACTACCCCGGCGCGGACCCGTTCCGAGACGGCGGCGCCCTGGTCTACGGCAACGGCGTCAGCGGCCACGAGATCGCCGCCGACATCGGACTGGTGGCGCCGGTCGTCTCCGCGTACCGCAAGCCCCGGTACGTGTTGCAGAAGAACGTGGCCGGCGTCTCCTCGGACTGGCAGTGGTACACCCAGCTCGCGGCGTGGCAGCGGTCGGCGCTGTCGCCGGAGGTCTACGGCCGGCTGCTCCGGGACCGGATCGTCCGGGTCGCCGGCAACCCGGCCGACTTCGGCGCCCCGCGACCCGACGACGACATCCTGGTCGCCGGTCACTCGCTCTCCCAGGACTACCTGCGCCTGGTCCGCGACGGCATGATCGCCTGTCGGCCCGCGCTCGCCGAGGTGGCCGGCCGGACGGTCACCTTCACCGACGGGACCAGCGAGCGGGTCGAGACGATCATCTGCGCCACGGGGTACGAGCTCGATCTCCCCTATCTGTCCGACGACCTGCGCCGGTTGCTCGGGCCGCAGCTGCCCCTGCACCGCCAGACCCTGCACCCGGATCTACCCAGCCTCGGGGTGATCGGTCAGTTCGCCCTGCAGGGGCCGTACTTCCCGTTGCTGGAGCTGCAGGCCCGCTGGATCGCCGGTCTGTGGTCCGGCGCGATCACCCCGCCGCCGGAGATCGCGATGCGGGACAGCGTCTCCCGGCCGCCCGCGCCGGTCGTCGCCCACCACCTGGTCGCCGTCGCCTTGTCCCGGGCCGCCGGAGTGGCACCGGAGCTGGACCGGCACCCCGATCTGGTCGAGCCGCTGCTGTTGGGGCCGATGCTGCCGACGCGGTACCGGCTCGACGGGCCGGGCGCGCGGGCCGACGCCGAGACGGTCTTCAGGAGCCAGCTGGCGGCCTCGCCACGGGCTCCGGTCGAGCCGGAGGACCTGGACTTCTGGCGATCGGTGGGCCTGCCGGAGGGCCGATCGGTGGTCCCCGGCTCCACCGGTTGATCAGCCGGTCGGCCGACCGTCGGGGGTCCGTTCCGGGACCAGGATGAAGTCATCCGGAACGAGTCCGGAGCCCGAGCGAAGGAAGACCTCATGAAGCGCAATCTCTTGGCCCTCGTTGCGACAGCAGGCGTTGCCGCCCTCGGTTCCGTCGGCCTGGCGGCCACCCCCGCCGCGGCGAGCACGACCGCCGCCATCAAGCCCAACAGCTTCATCTCCGCCAACACCGGTCTGCACAACGCTCCGTCCACCCTGGCACCGGCCGTCCGGACCGTCGCCGCCGGAACCGCGGTGTACGCCATGTGCTTCGACCCGAACGGCCAGAAGATCGACGGCAACGCGAACTGGTTCCGGATCGCCGTCGACGAGACCACGCGCGGCTGGGTGCCGCGGGCTGCCATCGGCGGGATGCCGGCCCTGCCCCAGTGCTGAAGATCGGTGCTGATGCTGCCAGGAACGGCTGCCGCGCTGAGCAGGAACCACAGCTGACCGAGCCCGGATCGCGAAGATCGGGGGATCCCGCTCCAGGGCTCGACACAGCGGCACCACCGGGAACGGCGCGCGGATCGGGGGATCGCGCGCCGTTCGGCGTTCGAGCTGGATCAATCCAGCTCGTACTCGAACCACATCTGATGGCGGCCGTCGGCATCCACCTGCAGCCCGCCGGATCCGCGGATGCCGGCCAGTTCGCCGGTCCCGCTGAAGGGCACGATCAAGAAGTGCTCGCCGGAACGGTCCGCACCCGAGGTCGCGGCGGAGTGGACGAAGTTGAACGCGCCGGCCCGCCCGTGCACCGTGCCCTCGAACGACTCCATCGCCACGTAGGTGCCGACGCCGCGGTCGGCATCGTAGGCCGAGACGAAGATCGTGGCCGAGCGGCCGATCAGCTCGCCCTCGTACTGCTTCTCCATGATCGCGACACCGGTGGGCAGGGCCGTGGTGATCGGCAACGGAGCCGGTTCCAGCTCGGTCCCGGCGAACGTCGCTACGGCGAAATCAGCTGTTGCTCTCATGCGCCAGACGCTACCGCCGGCCGGTGGCCTCGTGGTTGGCTGTGCTGCATGGCCGACTTCGTAGCAGCAATCGACCAGGGTACGACCAGCACCCGCTGCATGATCTTCGATCACTCGGGCGCGGAGGTGGGCCGGGCCCAGCTCGAGCACGAGCAGCTGCTGCCGCGGGCCGGCTGGGTGGAGCACGATCCGCTCGAGATCTGGGAGCGCACCCAGACGGTGCTGCAGCAGGCCTTCGACGAGCTCGGCGCCGAACCGGGCCAGGTCGCCGCACTCGGGATCACCAACCAGCGGGAGACCACTGTGGTGTGGGATCCGCAGACCGGCCGGCCGTACGCGAACGCCATCGTCTGGCAGGACACCCGGACCGCCGAGCTGGCGGCCGCCCTGAGGGCCGACGAACGGGGCGATCTGATCAAGGAGCGCACCGGGTTACCGCCGGCCACCTACTTCGCCGGCGGGAAGCTGAGCTGGCTGCTCGACAACGTCGACGGGCTGCGGGCCAAGGCCGAGTCGGGCCGGGCGCTGTTCGGGACCATCGACTCCTGGTTGCTGTGGAACCTCACCGGCGGCCCGGACGGCGGCCGGCACCTCACGGACGTGACCAACGCGGGCCGCACCATGTTGATGGATCTGCAGCGGCTGGCCTGGGACGACGAGCTGCTGGCCGTCTTCGGTGTCCCCCGCGCCATGCTGCCCGAGATCCGCCCGTCGTCGGATCCGAACCTGTTCGGGCGCACCACCGTGCGGGTCGGCGGAGTCGATCATGAACTGCCGATCGGCGGCGTGCTCGGTGATCAGCACGCCGCCATGGTCGGCCAGGTCTGCCTGGCCCCCGGAGAGGCCAAGAACACCTACGGCACCGGCAACTTCCTGCTCGTGAACACCGGCACCGAGATCGTCCGCTCCGAGCACGGACTGCTCAGCACCGTCTGCTACCAGTTCGGCGACCGGCCCGCGCACTACGCACTGGAGGGCTCGATCGCCGTCACCGGGTCGGCCATCCAGTGGCTCCGTGATCAACTCGGGGTGATCGACAGCGCCGCCGAGATCGACGAGCTGGCCGCGACGGTGCCCGACGCCGGCGGCATCTACTTCGTGCCGGCCTTCTCCGGGCTCTTCGCACCCTACTGGCGTTCCGATGCCCGGGGTGCGGTGGTGGGGTTGGCACGGTTCCACACCAAGGCCCATCTGGCGCGGGCCACGCTGGAGGCGATCTGCTACCAGAGCTGCGACGTGGTCGAGGCGATGTGCAAAGACGCGGGGATCGAGCTGAGCTGCCTCAAGGTCGACGGTGGTGTCACCGCCAGTGACCTGTGCATGCAGATCCAGGCCGATGTGCTGGGTCTGGAGGTGATCAAGCCACAGGTGGCCGAGACCACGGCCCTGGGTGCCGCCTACGCGGCGGGGCTCGCCGTCGACTTCTGGTCCTCCCCCGACGAGTTCGCCGCCAACTGGCACGAGGACCGACGCTGGTCCCCCGACATCGACGACGAGGCCCGCGCCGCCGGGCTGGCCGGCTGGCACAAGGCCGTCGAACGCACCCTGGACTGGGCCGACTGACACCGGTCCGCGACAATTCCCAGGTGACCCTCAATCCTGTCCAGCGTGCCACCGACCTGGATCGGATGGCCGACGAGGAGTTCGACGTACTGGTCATCGGGGCCGGTGTCACCGGCGCGGGCTGCGCGTTGGACGCGACCACCCGGGGGCTGCGGACCGCACTCGTCGAAGCGCGTGACTTCGCCTCCGGCACCTCGAGCCGCTCGACGAAGCTCTTCCACGGCGGTCTGCGCTACCTCGAGCAGCTCAACGCCCACCTGGTGTTCGAGGCCCTGAAGGAGCGGGCGCTGGTGCTGGACAAGCTCGCGCCGCACCTGGCCCAGCCGGTCGGCTTCCTCTACCCGATGCTCAAGGCCGGCATCGACCGTGCCTACGCCGGTCTCGGCATCGGGGTCTACGACGTGATGGGTGCCGGTCGTGGGGTGCCGCACCACCTGCGGCACCTCGGTCGGAAGAAGACGTTCGAGATGTTCCCGTCGCTGGACCGGGAGACGGTGCGCGGCTCGATCCTGTTCTACGAGGGGCAGGTCGACGACGCCCGGCACACGATGATGCTGAGCCGGACCGCGGCCCACTACGGGGCCGCCGTGGCGAGCAGCACCCGGGTGGTCGGCTTCGTCCGTGAGGACGACCGGGTGAGCGGGGCCCGGGTCCGCGACCTGGAGTCCGGTCGCGAGATCGAGATCAAGGCCAAGCAGATCATCAACGCGACCGGCGTCTGGGTCGACGAGATCCAACAGCTGCTCGGCGGCCGCGGCCAGTTCCGGGTACGTGCGTCCAAGGGCATCCACCTCGTCGTCCCCCGGAACCGGATCAACGCCCGGTGCGGATTGATCACCCGGACCGCCTCGAGCCTGCTGTTCGTCATCCCGTGGCACAGTCACTGGCTGATCGGCACCACCGACACCGACTGGAAGCTCGATCTCGCGCACCCGGCGGCGAGTCGCGCCGACATCGACTACCTGCTGGGACAGGCCAATCGGCTGCTCGCCGACCCCCTCGGCCACGACGACGTGGTCGGCGTCTACGCCGGTCTGCGGCCGCTGCTGTCCGGTGAGTCCGATTCGACCTCGAAGTTGTCGCGCGAGCACGCCGTGGCTTCACCGGTCCGCGGGCTGACCGTGATCGCCGGCGGCAAGTACACGACGTACCGGGTGATGGCGAAGGACGCCGTCGACGCGGTCGCCCGCGAACTCAGCCTCGAACGCGGGGTCACCTCGGCCGTCCCCGAGTGCTGCACCGAGGACATCCCGCTGGTCGGCGCCGACGGGTTCCCGGCGCTGTGGAACTCCCGGCAGGCCCTGTCGGCCCGGACGGGGCTGAGCGTCGCCAAGGTCGAGCACCTGCTGCACCGGTACGGTTCGCTGCTCCCGGAGCTGCTGGAGCTGGCCGCCACCGACCCGACCCTGCTGGAGCCACTGGCCGGGGCACCGGACTACCTGCAGGTGGAGGCCGTGTACGCCGCGACCGCCGAAGGTGCCCTGCACCTGGACGACATCCTCGCCCGCCGGACCCGGATCTCCATCGAGACCTGGGATCGGGGGCTCGCCGCCGCCGAGGAGATCGCCGGTCTGGTGGCGCCCTTGTTGGGCTGGGATGCGGCTGCGATCGACCGCGAGGTCGAGCACTATCGCAGCCGGGTGCACGCGGAGCGCGAGTCCCAGTCGCAGCCCGACGACCTGTCGGCCGACGCCGCCCGGTTGGGTGCCCCGGACGTCCGCACGGGCGGCAGGCAGTAGCCTTCGTCAAGATCATCGCGCCGGCCGAGGGAGGACGCGGATGCCGCTGAACCGTCACGTACGGGCCGCACGCGATTTCCTGCTGCAGCACCGCGACGACTACGAGCTGGCTCGGAAGAGCTTCAGCTGGCCGGATCTGCCGGTCTACAACTTCGCCACCGAGTGGTTCGACGGGCTGGCCGAGGAGAACCCGGACGGACGGGCGCTGTGGGTGATCGACCCCGACGGTGAGACCACCCGCACCTTCGCCGAGCTCGCCGAGGACTCGGTCGCCGCCGGTCGCTTCCTGTTCGACCTCGGGCTGCGCCGCGGCGATCGGGTCCTGGTGGTGCTCGGCAACTGCGTCGAGCTCTGGCAGGTCATGCTGGCCGCGATCCGGATCGGCGCCGTGGTCATTCCCGCCACGCCGCAGCTGGCGGCGCGGGATCTGGCGGACCGGGTGGAGCGCGGGGACGCGAGGTTGCTGGTCGCGGGAGCCGGCGACCTGGCCAAGTACGAAGGGCTGCACCCGCCGCTCGGCCGGGTGCTGGTGGGCGGACCGTCGACGGACGCGCCGGCTGCCGAGGCGGTCGAGGGGTGGATCCCGTACTCCCGGTTCGAGGAGTTCCGCGGCGGCGACCCGCACTTCCCGGGGGCCAGCAAGAGCAGCGACCCGCTGCTGCTCTACTTCACCTCCGGCACGACCGCACTGCCCAAGCTGGTCGAGCACACCCACGTCTCCTACCCCATCGGGCACCTGTCCACGATGTACTGGATGGGCCTGCAGCCGGGCGACGTGCATCTCAACATCTCCTCCCCCGGCTGGGCCAAGCACGCCTGGAGCAACTTCTTCGCGCCGTGGCTGGCGGGGGCGACCGTCGTCGTCTACAACTACGCCCGGTTCGCCGCCGCCGATCTTCTCGACCTGCTGGAGCGGACGCGGGTGACCACCTTCTGCGCCCCGCCCACGGTGTGGCGGATGCTCATCCAGGCCGACCTGACCTCGACCACGACGGTCATCCGGGAGTGCCTGTCGGCGGGCGAGCCGCTGAACCCCGAAGTCATCGAGCGGGTGCAGGACGCGTGGGGTATCACCATCCGGGACGGCTACGGCCAGACCGAGACCTCGGCCCAGGTCGGGAACCCACCCGGCGCGCCGGTGCGTCTCGGTTCGATGGGGCGACCGCTGCCCGGCTACCAGATCGTGCTGGTCGATCCGGCCACCGGGAACGCCGATGATCATGACGGGGAGCTGTGCCTGCGGCTGGATCCTCGGCCGCTGCCGCTGATGACGGGCTACCAGGAGCAGGCCGGTGTCTTCGACGCCGCGTTGAACACCGAGGCGTTCGCCGGGCTGGTCTACCACACGGGCGATGTCGTCCACCGCGACGACGACGACTACCTGACCTACGTCGGTCGGGCCGACGACGTCTTCAAGGCCAGTGACTACCGGATCAGCCCGTTCGAGCTGGAGTCGGTGCTGATCGAGCACCCCGCGGTGGCCGAGGCGGCGGTGGTGCCTGCACCCGACGATCTCCGGCTGGCCGTACCGAAGGCCTACGTCGTGCTGGCCTCCGGCCACGAACCGGATGCCGCCACCGCGCAGTCGATCTTCGCCCACGCTCGTGGCCGGCTGGCGCCCTTCCAGCGGATCCGACGGATCGAGTTCGCCGAGCTGCCCAAGACGATCAGCGGCAAGATCCGGCGGGTCGAGCTCCGGACCGCCGAGCAGGAGCGGAACGGACGCAGCCCGGACGAGTTCTACGAGAGCGACTTCACGTGGTGACCGACGGCGACGTCGGCGAGCTGGCCCGGTCCTATCTGACCGAACAGTGCACGGTGATCATCGACGCCCACGCCGGCCTGCGGGTGCGGGAGCCGATCATCCACCCGACCCGGGTCGCGGTCCGCCGGCTGCGCAGCACCCTGCGGACGTACCAGCCGCTGTTCGACTCCGAGCGGTCGGCGGTGCTCGAGGCCGAGCTCGTCTGGTGGGCGGGTCTGCTCGGCGCCGTCCGCGACCTCGACGTGCTGCAGCCCCGACTGGAGGCCCAGCTCGCCGAGCTGCCCCCCGAGCTGGTCGTCGGACCGATCGAGCGGCAGCTGCAGACCGAGCTGGAGGTGGGCCGGCAGGCCGGCTGGCAGCAGCTGATCGCGGAGCTGGACGGGGACCGCTACCGGGAGTTGATCGCCGATCTTCGGCGGTGGCGCAAGAACACCCCGTTGACCGACAAGGCCGCAGCGCCGGTGAAGAAGGTCGGCAAGTACCTGAAGCGGGCGAACCGGAAGCTCGACCGGAGGTTGGCCCGGGCGATGACGGCGTACGAGGCCGGCGACCCCGGCGCCGACGAGCTCTTCCACTCCGCCCGCAAGGCCGGCAAGCGGGCCCGGTATGCGGCCGAGCTCGTGCTCCCGCTGTGGGGGGAGAAGGCGGAGCAGCTGATCGCCGAGCGCAAGGCGCTGCAGGACGTGCTCGGGGAGCACCAGGACAGCATCGTGAGCGCAGCGTTCCTGCGGGACCAGGGCATCCGGACCGGGATCAGGTCCGGGCACAACGGATTCACCTACGGCCTGCTCTACGCCCGGGAACTGGCCCGCGGTGCATCGATCGGGAACGAGTTGAGAAGGTTCCTCTCATGAGCTCCGCCGAGCACAAGCTGGCGCTGTTGACGGCGGCGAGCGACCGTTTCACGGCGCTGACCTCGGCGCTCAGTGCCGACCAGCTACGGGCGACCTCGTACGACGACGAGTGGTCGAACGCTCAGGTCGCCTCGCACCTGGGCAGCGGCGCGGAGATCTTCGGACTCCTGCTCGAAGCCGGGCGGCGAGGAGAACCGACGCCGCCGAACGAGGAGTGGCAACGCATCTGGGCCCGCTGGAACGACCTCGGCCCGGAGGACCAGATCGCCCAGAGCGCGCGAACCCGAGCCGCGTTCGTCACCGCGGTGGAAGGACTCGACCCGGCCGAGCGGGACCGCTTCGCGGTCGAGGCGTTCAACAGACGACTCGACCTCGCGGACTTGATCGGGATGCGGCTGACGGAGCAGACCGTGCACGCCTGGGACGTCGCTGTCGGCTCCGATGCCACGGCGACCCTGGCCCCCGACGGCGTCGCGGAGCTCATCGACGAGGTCGGCGCGCTCGCGGCCTGGTTGCCGCCCGTGCCCGGCCTGGCACCGGTGGAGGTCATCACCACCGACCCCGATCGCCGGTTCCGACTGACGTTCGAGCCGACGCGGCGGGTCGAGACCCTCGACGGCGCCGCGTCCGACCGCAGCGACGCGTCCGACCGCGGCGACGGTGACGAGCCACTCGTGCTGCCGGCCGAGGCGTTCATCCGCCTGCTCTACGGCCGACTCGACGCCGACCACGCCTCCGCCGTGCCGGCCGACGACCGGTTGGCCGCCCTCCGGGCGGCGTTCCCCGGCTTCTGATCACGGGCGTCTGGTCTCGGCGGCCCGGCTCCGGCGTGGACAGACCGACCCGCGCTGAATCCCGAACCGGGACATCGACCGAAGTGGAGAGCGTGAGCGAGATCTACCGAGGAATCCAAGCCGAGCGGGTCGTCGAGCTGAACGATCGCGAACCGGCCTCCGGGCGCTACGTGGGGTACTGGATGCAGCAGTCCCAGCGGGCCGAGTTCAACCCGGCCCTGGAGTACGCGGTGCACCGTGCCAACGAGCTGGAGCTGCCGCTGGTCGTCGCCTTCGGCCTGATGGACGACTACCCGGAGGCCAACCTGCGGCACTACCACTTCCTGCTGCAGGGTTTGGCCGACGTCGAGCGCGGTCTGGCCAAGCGCAAGATCTTGTTCGTCGTGCGTCGCGGTTCCCCCGACGACGTGGCCCTCGAGCTCGCCGCGGACGCCGCCGTACTGGTCTGTGACCGCGGCTACCAACGACACCAACGCCAGTGGCGCGAGCGGGTGGCCCGGGAAGCCCGCTGCCCCGTCGTCCAGGTCGAGGGCGACGTGGTCGTCCCGGTCGAGCTCGTCTCGGACAAGGCCGAGACGGCCGCCCGCACCATCCGCCCGAAGCTCACCCAGCACCTGGACCGGTTCCTGGTCCCGCTGCCCACCACGACGTTGCGAGCCACCACCCGGCCACGGGTCGGCAGCGGCGAGGACCTCTCGGACGTGGACCGGCTCGCCGGCAGCCTCGACCTCGATCGCAGCGTCGCACCGGTGCCATGGTTCACCGGTGGCACCACCGCCGGGAAGCAGACGTTGCGCCGCTTCCTGAAGGACCGGTTCGCGCAGTACTCCGAGCATCGCAACCAGCCGCAGACCGATGACGTCTCGCACATGAGCAAGTACCTGCACTACGGGCAGCTGTCCCCCGTCTGGATCGCGTTGCAGATCAAGCAGAGCGGCGGCGGTGAGAACGTCGACGACTACCTCGAGGAGCTCATCGTCCGGCGCGAGCTCCCGATGAACTACGTCTACTTCCAACCCGGGTACGACGCGTTCGCCGGGCTGCCGGAGTGGGCCCGGCGGACCCTGGCCGAGCACGCGGACGACGAGCGGCAGCACAGCTACACCCGCGGTCAGCTGGAGGACGCCGCGACGCACGACCCGTACTGGAACGCGGCGATGCGGGAGCTGAAGCACACCGGGTACATGCACAACCACATGCGGATGTACTGGGGCAAGAAGATCCTCGAGTGGTCGAACTCGCCGCAGACGGCGTTCCGGACGACGCTGTACCTGAACAACCGCTACTTCCTCGACGGGCGGGACGCGAACTCGTTCGCCAACGTCGCCTGGATCTTCGGGGCCCACGACCGCGGCTGGACCGAGCGGGCCGTCTTCGGCAAGGTCCGCTACATGAACGCCGAGGGCCTGGAGCGCAAGGCCGACCCGTCGGCGTACGTGGCGAAGGTCGACGCGATGGTGGCGGAGCTGGAGAACTCCTGACCCGGCCGGTCCGCCTGCGAGGCGGTGTCGGCCGTCGGCACTAGCCTGGCTCCGTTATGGCACGCAGACCTTCCACGCCCGTCGATGACGACTTCACCGAACGGATCGTCGACGTCGACGTCTCCGCCGAGATGCAGACCAGCTACCTGGAGTACGCGTACTCGGTCATCTACGCGCGGGCCCTGCCCGATGCCCGGGACGGGCTCAAACCGGTGCAGCGCCGGATCCTGTACGCGATGCAGGAGATGGGCGTCCGACCCGACCGCAGTCACGTGAAGTGCGCCCGGGTGGTCGGCCAGGTCATGGGTCAGTACCACCCGCACGGTGACACGGCGATCTACGACGCGTTGGTGCGGACCGCCCAGCCGTGGACCATGCGGCTGCCGCTGATCGACGGGCACGGCAACTTCGGGTCGTTGGACTCCGGGCCGGCGGCGATGCGCTACACCGAGTGCCGGATGGCTTCTGCGGCGTTGTTGATGACCAACGACCTGGATGCCGACACCGTCGACTTCAAACCCAACTACGACGGCAAGGACGTCGAGCCGATCGTGCTGCCGGCCGCGTTCCCGAACCTACTGGTCAACGGAGCCAGCGGGATCGCGGTGGGAATGGCCACCAACTGCCCGCCGCACAATCTCGTCGAGGTCGTGCAGGCGCTGCGGCACCTGATCAAGCACCCGTTGGCCGACCTGGACACGCTGCTGCGCTACATCCCCGGCCCCGATCTGCCCACCGGCGGCAAGATCATCGGGCTGGAGGGCATCCGGGAAGCGTATGAGACCGGCCGCGGCTCGTTCCGGATCCGCGCCACGGCCCGGATCGAGCAGGTGCACCCGCGGCGCAAGGGGATCGTCGTCACCGAGCTCCCGTACACGGTCGGACCGGAACGGGTGATCGAGCAGATCAAGACGCTGGTGACGGCGCGCAAGCTGCAGGGCATCGCCGACGTCAAGGACCTGACCGATCTGGCCAACGGCACCCGGCTGGTGATCGAGGTGAAGAACGGGTTCAACCCCGACGCGCTGCTGGAGCAGCTCTACAAGCTGACCAAGATGGAGGACTCGTTCGCCATCAACGCGGTGGCCCTGGTGGAGGGGCAACCCCGCACCCTCGGGCTCAAGGAGATGTTGACGGTCTACCTCGAGCACCGCTACGAGGTGGTCCGGCGCCGGACCACGTACCTGCGGAGCAAGGCGTCGGACCGGCTGCATCTGGTCGAGGGCCTGCTGCTGGCCATGGTCGACATCGACGACGTGATCGCGATCATCAGGTCGAGCGACGAGGTCGCCGAGGCGCGGGAACGGCTGATGGCGGCGTTCGACCTGACCGAGATCCAGACCAACTACATCCTCGACATGCCGCTCCGCCGGCTGACCAGGTTCAGCCGGATCGAGCTGGAATCGGAACGGGACAGCTTGTCGACCCGGATCGCCGAGCTGACCGAGATCCTGGAGGATCGCGAACGGCTCGAGACACTGGTCGGGCTGGAGCTCGCCGAGGTGGCGCAGCAGCACGGCACGCCGCGACGCACGATCCTGCTGGCCTCCAGTGGTGTCGCCACCGTGGCGTCGGCGAGCCCGCTCGAGGTCGCCGACGACCCCTGCTGGGTGCTGTTGTCGTCGGCGGGGCTGCTGGCCCGGACCGATCACGCGGAGGCGCTGCCCACCGGCGGCGCGCGAGCCAACCACGACGTGCTCGTCTCGGCCGTCACCGCGACGGCCCGCGCCGATCTCGGGGTGCTCACCAGCGCCGGCCGGTTGATCAGGATCAACGCGCTCGATCTGCCGACGGTGCCGACCACGGCCAACGCCTTGAATCTGCAGGGCGGCACCCACGTCAGCGAGTTGATCACGCTGGCGGCCGAGGAACGGGTGCTGGGGCTGACCCGGTTGGACCCGTCGTCCCTCGGGCTGGCCCTGGGGACGGCTCGCGGGATCGTCAAGCGGGTCAACCCCGAGGTCTTGAACAAGGACTCCTGGGAGGTCATCCGACTCGAGCCCGGTGACCGGGTCGTCGGGGCGGTCGAGCTGACCGACGCCGACGCCGAGCTGGTGTTCATCAGCAACGACGCCCAGCTGCTGCGATTCCCCGCCGGTGCGGTGCGACCTCAGGGCCGCTCGGGCGGTGGCATGGCCGGCGTCCGACTCGGCGTGGGCGCCAGCGCGGTCTTCTTCGGCGCTGTGGACCCGGCGCGCGACGCGGTCGTGGTGACCGTGGCCGGCACGTCCAAGGCGCTACCGGGGACCGACGCGGGCTCGGTCAAGGTGACCCCGCTCACCGAGTACCCCGGCAAGGGCCGGGGCACCGGCGGGGTCCGGTGTCACCGCTTCCTCAAGGGCGAGGACGTGCTGCTGCTCGGTTGGACCGGACCGGCGCCGGCCTGGGCGGCGGCGACCAGCGGCGCTCCGGTGGAGCTCCCTCCGGCGGACGGCCGCCGCGACGGCTCCGGCACTCCCGGCACCCAGCCGATCGCCGCCGTGTCGAGCCCCGGAATCTGAACGCCTCCGGTTCCGGGACCGGGGCACCTTAGGCTGACTGCGTGCTGAGCGCCTTCGAGGACCTGCTGCAGGGCAACGCCGAGTACGCCGAGCGATTCTCCCTCGGCGGCTTCGACGGCATCGCGCACGCCGGCGTGGCGATGGTGACCTGCATGGACTCCCGGATCGAACCGCTGGAGATGATCGGGCTCCGGGTCGGCGACGCCAAGATCATCCGGACCCCGGGCGGCCGGGTCACCCCCGACGCGTTGATCGGCTGCATCCTCGGGGTGCACCTGCTCGGCGTGCGGCGGATCCTGGTCGTACCGCACACCCGGTGCGCGATGGCGAGCGGTGAGGACGACGACATCCGGACCCTCGTGACCGAGTCGACCGGTGCCGACCTGTCCGACCTGACGATCGGCGCCTCGACCGACCAGGAAGCCCGGCTGCACGAGGACGTCGCGCTGCTGGCCGGTCATCGGCACCTGGCCGGCCGGGTCACCATCGGCGGATTCCTCTACGACGTCGACACCGGCCGGCTGACCGAGCTCGTCTCGGCCCCCGAGCCGAGCTGAACTCCGACCTCAGCCGGGACGACCCGTCACCCGGGTGACCACCAGCTCCGGCACGGCGCCCTCGTCGGTGCCCTTGGCCGGGAAGTCGAAGACGCCGATCATCAGCTGGACCGGGTAGTCCGGGGCCTGGCCGATGCGCCGGACGACGTCGCCGTCGACCGAGAACGTCAGCGCTCCGGGTCGCCACTCGACGGCGTACCGGTGGTCGGTGGCCACGTCGATGCCCATCGCCTGGGTGGCGAACTCCTCGGTGAGCGCCGGATCGCGGAAGGGATGCACCCCCATCCCGATCTGCGCCACGCCGTCGTGGATCGCGTCGCCGAAGATCTCCGCCACGCAGATCTCGCCGGACCGCTCCGGCTGGTCCTCGATCCCCGAGAGCCAGAACGCGAACATGCTGCGCGCCGTGATGGTGCCCCGCATCGTGATCTCGATCGTGCCGTACCGCGGCGTGTAGCCCCACAGCGTCGGTTGTGCCTCGGTGACGGTCAGGCCGTCGGCGAACGGTTGTTGGCCGACGGTGCTGCCGACCGGACCCGCGAAGCACCCGCTCGAGATGCCGGAGACCCGCATCGGTTCGGCGTGCCGGTCCGGGCACCACAGATCCTGCTGCGGCGGGATGCGAAGTCGGAGCCCGTCTGCTCCGGTCTCATAGGTCGCCGCCGTCGCCTCCCGGGAGCTCCAGTGCGGAAGGTAGTGCGGGAGCCACACCGACCGGTCGAGGTCGGGGCCGGTGAACGTCTCGTCCAGCTCGGCCGATCCCGATGGTGTCCCCGAAGTTGTCACCCAGTCATGATGTCGGGCGCCTCAGACAGTATCGCCGGACACCGCACCGTCGCTGCCCCGTCGCGGTCGGAGGGCAGCCAGCCGCTTCGCGACGCGCCCGGCCAGGGGTGCCACACGTTGCGCCGCCTGCCACCCGGTGAGAGTCAGCGACCCCAGAGCGCTGCCGGCCAACGCGAAGTGCCGCATCGGTCGGTCCCGGTTCGGCAGTCGATCCTTGTAGTCCTCGTCCCCGCGCAGCATGTTGAACTGCTGCATCCCTTCGTCGATAGCGACGCCGATGCTGTGGAAGAGCACCGCGATGCCGGCGTGTTCCTCCCGGTAGGCCGGGTCGAGGGCGCTCATGAACGCGAACTCCTCGGCTCCGCACCGGAAGCTGAGTTGAGCGGCGGCCGGCTGCCCGTCCAGGTCCAGGAACCACAGCGACAACCGGTCCTGATTCAAGGCGGTGGCCGCGAAGTCCTGCAGGAACGGTCGCCGTTCGGGGGTCAGCAGGAAGGTCCGGTCGCCCCACCGGTTCCAGTGCAGCCGCAGGAACACGTCGAGGTCGTCGGTGAGCCGATCGGGGCTCGTGGTGCGCCGGAACTCGACGGTGTGCTGCTCGTGCAGCCGCCGCAGCCGCCGCTTGTACGCGTGCCGGGAGTTCTTGCTGCTGCCGGCCAGCACCTCGTCCCAGGTCCGGCCGGACAGGTCGACGATCCGGTACGAGCTGACCGGGCTGGTCTCGATCACGCCCCGGCGCAGCGGTGGCAGCGGCGCATCGACATCGAGCAGGGCGACGTCCCAGCCGGGCGTTGCCTGCAGCTGGGCGAGCAGGTTCCGGGTCACCCACGGGCGGTCCTCCTCGGCGCACAGCACCGACGCCGCGGGCGCCGGCCACGGGCCCAGCGGTCGCAGCACCGTCGGGAACCTGCGGATCACCGAGAGCCACAGCATCCCGGCGAGTGAACCGTCGGACCGCCGGCACACGAGCTGCACGACGGCACCGGGTTGCTCGTGCCGGCGCCAGGTCTGCAGCCACTCCCGGGTCCCGAACAGCTGTCCGGTGTCGACGGCCCAGCGATCCCACTCCTCGTCGGAGAGCTCGGGTGGGGCAGCGGGCCGGTTCACGGTCCGGCTCAGGCGTCGATGGCGGCGGTGTCGAGGGCGTAGGCGCCCTCGATGATGAAGCCCTTGCGGGGCGCGACGTCGTTGCCCATCAACATCTCGAACACCTGCTCGGCGGCGGCACCGTCGTCGACGGTCATCCGGCGGAGCGTACGGTGCCGTGGACTCATCGTCGTGTCGGCGAGCTGGTCGGCGTCCATCTCCCCCAACCCCTTGTAGCGCTGCGGCTCCTTGAAGTTGAGACCCTTCTTGGTCAGCTCCGCGGCTTTGCGCTGGTACTCGGCGTCGGAGTAGGTGTAGATGTAGCGCTCCTGACCCTTCCGCGGGTTGGTCAGCTCGAACCGGTGCAGCGGTGGCACTGCGGTGAACACCCGGCCGGCATCCACCAACGGCCGCATGTAGCGGAAGAACAAGGTGGCGAGCAGGCACCGGATGTGCGCGCCGTCGGAGTCGGCGTCCGCCATGAAGATCACCTTGCCGTAGCGGGACGCGTCCAGGTCGAAGGTGCGGCCCGACCCGGCGCCGACGACCTGGATGATCGCCGCGCACTCCGCGTTCTTCAGCATGTCGCCGACCGATGCGCGCTGGACGTTGAGGATCTTGCCGCGGATCGGCAGCAGGGCCTGGAACTCCGAGTCCCGGGCCAGTTTGGCCGTACCCATCGCCGAGTCACCCTCGACGATGAACAGCTCGGTCCGGTCGACGTCGGTGCTGCGGCAGTCGGCGAGCTTCGTCGGCAGGGTCGAGGACTCCAGAGCGTTCTTGCGTCGCTGGTTCTCCCGGTGCTGGCGAGCGGCCACCCGGGCCCGGGACGCGCCGACGACCTTCTCCAACAACGGCCGGCTCTGGGCCCGCAGGGCGCTCTTGGTCGAGGTGAGGAAGCTCGTCAGCTCCCGTTCGATCGCCCGCGCCACCAGCCGGGACACCGCCGGAGTGCCGAGCACCTCTTTGGTCTGGCCCTCGAACTGCGGCTCCGCCAGCCGCACCGTCACCACGGCGGTGAGTCCCTCGGCGATGTCGTCCTTGGTGAGTTCCTCGCCGGTCTTGAGCAGCCGGGTGTTCTGGACCGCCGCGGCGAACGCCTTGGCCAGGCCCCGCTCGAAGCCGGACACGTGGGTGCCCCCCTTCGGGGTGGCGATGATGTTCACGTACGAGCGGATCTTCGTCTCGTACCCGGTGCCCCAGCGCACGGCGACGTCGATGTCGAGCTGTCGCTCCACGTCCGAGGGGGTCATGTGGCCGGCGTCGTCGAGCATCGGCACGGTCTCGGTGAAGGTGTCGGTGCCCTGCAGCCGGATGACCTCGGTGACCGGGTCGTCGGGGGCCAGGTAGTCGCAGAACTCGGTGATGCCACCCGCGTGCCGGAACCGCTCCGTGGTCACCTCGCTGGTGCGCGCGTCCACCACCTCCAGCGCCAGCCCGGGCACCAGGAAGCTCGTCTGTCGGGCCCGGTCGTACAGATCGGGCAGCGACAGCTGCGCCTCCCGCAGGAAGATCTGCCGGTCCGGCCAGTACTGGATCCGGGTGCCGGTGACGCCGCGCTTGGTCCGGCCGAGCTTGCGCAGGGTCCCACCGGGGGTGAACTTCGCATTCGGTCCGTTGCCGTCGAACACGCCCGGCACGCCACGCCGGAACGACATGCCCCACGTCGAGCCGTTGCGGTCCACCTCGACGTCGAGCCGGGTGGAGAGGGCGTTGACCACCGAGGAGCCGACGCCGTGCAGACCACCGGTGGCGTTGTAGGTGCCGGAGCCGAACTTGCCGCCGGCGTGCAGCTTGGTGAAGACGACCTCGACCCCGGACAGCCCGGTACGGGGTTCGATGTCGACCGGGATGCCGCGGGCCTGGTCGTGCACCGAGATGCTGCCGTCGGCGTTCAGCCAGACGTTGATCTCGCTCCCGAACCCGGCCAGCGCCTCGTCGACGGCGTTGTCGATGATCTCCCACAGGCAGTGCATCAGGCCCCGCGTGTCGGTGGATCCGATGTACATCGCCGGCCGCTTGCGGACCGCCTCCAGGCCCTCGAGGACCAGCAGGTGACGGGCCTCGTAATCCCGGGTTTCGGCAGCTGGGGCGGGGGCGCTCGGCACCCGCCGAGAGTACCGCTTGGGGCCGACGCGACCCGGTACGTGACAGTTGTTACACAAGAGTCATGGATCCGGTACCCGAAAAAGGAACAATCCCAGCCTGGTTGGATGTTGACTAGTCGTACCGGCCCGAGCGTTTGGGTCGGTGATGAAGACTCAAGACCTCACGAAGAGCACTCGCGGGAAGAGAGGCCATCATGACCACCACCGTCTTGGAGGGCGCAGCCTTGAACGCGTCCGACCGATGTGATCGCTGCGGCGCGCAGGCCTACGTCCGAGTGACGATGGCCAGCGGCTTCGAGTTGCTCTTCTGCGCCCACCACGGCAAGGAGCACGCCGACAAGCTCAAGCAGGTCGCCCTGCAGATCCACGACGAGAGCTCGCGGATCACCTGAGCTGAACCCGATCATCGCCGCGGCCCCGACCTGATGGTCGGGGCCGCTGCCGTTTCCGCCGCCCTCTCCCCCCGGCTCTGCCGGTGCCGTAGCCGCCGCGCTCGATCTTGTACGTCTCGCTCGGGATGCATCTCGAGCAGGACGTACAAGATCGAGCACCTTGGAGCGGGGCCACGGGTCTTGTGCTGGCCGCGGAGCTGTCCACGGGGCCTCGGCGTGAGGCATCCCGCATCGACGGACCTTGTGGAGGACGCACCGCGAGCGCCTCGTCGCTGATTCGCTGGACCGTGTGGACGACGTGGTGCTCACTCGCGAGCTCAGCCGGCGGGGGTTCGCGCCGAACGAGGTACGCCGGCTGACGTCCGTCGGCGAGCTGTCGCGGGTCCGGCGCGGCGCCTACGTGGCCGCATTTCCGGTCACCGAGCCGCTCGATCCGTTCACCGAACGCATCCGGCGCCATCGCCTGGAGATCCTCGGCACCGTTGCCCAGCTCCATCCGCGCGCGCTGGTCAGCCACGGCTCCGCCGCGGTACTGCACGCGCTCCCGATCTTCCCGGCCGCCGTCGAGCGCGTCCACATCACCCGCGATCGAAGCGGTGGCGGCGTTCGACGGGCGATCGTGCAGGTTCACGGATCTCCACTGGCGCCGACCGACGCGAATCTGATCGACGACATCCCGACGACCTCACTCGCCCGGACCGTCGTCGACCTGGCTCGGACGCTTCCGTACGAGCAAGCCGTCGCGATCGGCGACCAGGCCCTCCGGGCTGGGCTGGATCCGGCGGCCCTCGCCGATGCGCTCGAGTGGTCGCGCCGATGGCGGGGAGCGCCGGGTGCTCGACGAGCGGCGGGGTTCTTCGATGCGCGCAGCGAGAGCGTCGGCGAGTCGTTCAGTCGGGTGGGGTTCGACCGCGACGGACTGCCTCGACCCGAGCTGCAGCTCGAGGTGTACGACGAGCACGGCCGCTTCGTGGGTCGGACCGATTTCGGCTGGCCGGCGCTGCACACCCTCGGTGAGTTCGACGGTCGTGAGAAGTACCTGCGTCGCCGCCGCGAAGCCGAGACCGTGACGGACTACCTGATCCGGGAGAAGACCCGGGAGGACGCGTTGCGTTCCCTCGGGTGGGAGGTGGTGCGCTGGATGTGGACGGACCTGTCGCGGCCGGGGCTGATCGCCGACCGCCTCCGGCGAGCCTTCGCTCGAGGCGCGAACCGGATCTGACCCCTACAAACGCGATGACGCTCGATCTTCTGCTTCCTGCTCGAGATGCATCCCGAGCAAGAAGGAGAAGATCGAGCGCCGTCGTCGTGAGTCGAGATCGAAGGGGGCTGTGCGTCAGTCCAGGTAGTCCCGCAGCACCTGCGAGCGCGAGGGGTGGCGGAGCTTGGACATCGTCTTCGACTCGATCTGCCGGATCCGCTCGCGGGTGACGCCGTAGACCTTGCCGATCTCGTCCAGCGTCTTGGGCTGGCCGTCGGTGAGACCGAAGCGCATGGAGACCACCCCGGCTTCGCGCTCGGACAGGGTGTCCAGCACGTCGTGCAACTGCTCCTGCAGCAACGTGAAGCTGACCGCGTCGGCAGGGACCACGGCCTCGGAGTCCTCGATCAGGTCACCGAACTCGGAGTCGCCGTCCTCGCCCAGCGGGGTGTGCAGGGAGATCGGCTCGCGACCGTACTTCTGCACCTCGACGACCTTTTCCGGGGTCATGTCGAGCTCGCGGGCCAGTTCCTCCGGGGTCGGCTCGCGGCCGAGGTCCTGCAGCATCTGCCGCTGGACCCGGGCGAGCTTGTTGATGACCTCGACCATGTGCACCGGGATCCGGATGGTGCGAGCCTGGTCGGCCATGGCCCGGGTGATCGCCTGCCGGATCCACCAGGTGGCGTACGTGGAGAACTTGTAGCCCTTGGTGTAGTCGAACTTCTCGACGGCCCGGATCAGACCGAGGTTGCCCTCCTGGATCAGGTCCAGGAACAACATGCCGCGACCGGTGTACCGCTTGGCCAGGCTGACGACGAGCCGGAGGTTGGCCTCGAGCAGGTGGTTCTTGGCCCGCCGGCCGTCCTCGGCGATCCAGTCGAAGTCGTCGACCTGCGCCGCCTTGACCTTGACCGAGTCGTCGTTGAGCTTCTCGTCGGCGAAGAGGCCGGCCTCGATCCGCTTGGCCAGCTCGACTTCCTGCTCGGCGTTCAGCAGGGCGACCTTGCCGATCTGCTTCAGGTAGTCCTTGACCGGATCGGCCGTGGCACCGGCCGCCATCACCTGCTGCTCGGGTTCGTCGGCGTCATCGGCCTCGGAGAGGGTGAACCCCTCGTCCTCGACGAGCTCCTTCTCGAGCTTGCCCTCCACGGCCGGTTCGAACGCCGACTCGTCGACGTCGTCGAGGCTGCGCTTCTTCGGCCCGACGGTCAGCACGACCTCGTCGCCCTCGACCTCGACCTCGATCTCGGTGTCGACCTCGACGGCGACCTCGACGGCGAGCTCCTCGGCCGCGGGCTCGACCGCGTCGTCGGCGGCGACCACCGGCTCGGCGTCGTCGACCGCCGTCCCCGTCGTCGCGGCCGCCTTCTTCGCAGCGGTCTTCTTCGCAGCGGTCTTCGTGGTCTTCGCGGCGGACTTCTTGGCCGGAGCCTTCTTGGCCGGGGTCGCGACCTCGGTGTCCGATTCGGTGTCGGCGGCCTCGATCTCGAGATCTGCGTCGACCGCCTTCAGCGCGGTCTTCTTGGCCGGCGCCTTGGCGTGTGCCGGCCGCTTCGCCGGGGTGGAGACCTGGCTTGCCCTGCCGGTCGCTGCATCCAGAACGGGCGGCGACGTACGAACGTGGGAGGGGGGTGTCACTAAGTACCTCTCGGCTTTGGACGATCCGTATTCAGGGCAGGCAGCGCCCATCGGATGTCAATAGGTGCTCCAACCCGTATTCTGGCACGAAACCCCAAACCAACCCCGACGGCGCCACGGCAACGACATCGCGCCGTCCGCGTCACGCAGGTGTGAATGCGATCTCAGGCCGGTCTCAGCCTAGTCTCAGGAGCGCTCGAAACCAGACTCGAGCGAGCAGCAGACCAGATCAGACGCGTGCGCGTCGGTCGGTTCCCGCTCCGGTCAGGCTGATTCCGCCTTGACCGCCAGCACCGGGCACGACGCGTCGAGCAGCACGCGCTGGGCGTTGCTGCCCAGCAACAACTTGCCGACCGGGGACCGCCGGCGCAGACCGATGACGATGAACTCCGCGTCGGTGGCGTCGGCCACCCCGATCAGCTCCTCGGCGGGGTCCAGGGCGTCCGGCGCCTGCCGGATCTCGAACGGCACCCCGGCGGCGCCGAGCCTCTGGGTGAGCTCGTCGACCTCGGCGTCGGGTGAGGTGTGGACGACGACCAACCGGGCCGACCGCAGCTCGGCCTCGGCCAGCGCCCGGTCCAGCGCGGCCTTCCCCTCGGGTTTCGCGGAGTAGCCGACGACGATCACCGATCGGTCGCTTCCCTCCGGCGCCCCGGACTCCTCCGTGGCTGTCTGCTCCGTGGCTGTCTGCTCCGTGGCGGTCTCGCTCACCGTCTCGCCCTCCTCGTCAGTCGATCGACCACAAGTGGACCGGCTCGTTGCTGTGCATGCGATCCAGGTACGCCGACACCATGCCCTGGAGAGCGACGTCGCGGCTGTCCCCGGCGGCTTCCCGGCGAGCCACGTCCGCAGTCTGCCATGTGGCACCGTTGGCCGCGCGGAGGCAACGGTGCTCGATGATGCCGAGCAGTCGGGAGGCCTCCGCCTCGTCGACCTCCCAGCGGCGGAGACCTTCGGCCGCCATCGGCAACAACTTGCGGACCACCAGCTCGGTCACCTTGACCTGGCCGATCCGCGGCCAGTAGACCTCGGCGTTGATCCCGTGCCGGATCCCGGCGGTGAAGTTCTCCGTGGCGGCCTGGAACGACATCTGGGACCAGATCGGCCGGTCCTCGTCGGCGAGGAAGCGCACCAGCCCGGAGAAGAAGGCCGCGTTGGCCAGCGTGTCGACCACGGTCGGGCCGGCCGGCAGCACCCGGTTCTCGACCCGGAGGTGCGGAGCGCCGCCACTGACGTCGTAGACCGGGCGGTTCCAGCGGTAGACGGTCCCGTTGTGCAGCTTCAGCTCGGCGAGCTCCGGTACCCCTCCCTGGTCCAGCACCGCGACGGGATCCTCGTCGGCGCAGATCGGCAGCAGAGCCGGGAAGTAGAGCGCGTTCTCCTCGAACAGGTCGAAGATGGAGGTGATCCAGCGTTCCCCGAACCACACCCGCGGGCGGACGCCTTGGGCCTTGAGCTCCTCGCTGCGGGTCTCGGTGCTCTGTTCGAACAACGGGATCCTGGACTCCGCGACCAGCTCCCGACCGAACAGGTACGGCGAGTTGGCGCCGACGGCGACCTGTACGCCGGCGATGGCCTGGGCGGCGTTCCAGTACCCGGCGAAGTCCTCGGGGCTCACCTGCAGGTGGACCTGGGTGGAGGTGCAGGCCGCCTCGGGCATGATCGTGTCGGAGACCATGTCGAGCCGTTCGACACCCTCGATCACGATGTGCAGATCCTCCCCGCGGGCGGCGAAGATCTGCTGGTCCAGCAGCGAGTACCGCGGGTTCTCGCTGACGCTGGCCAAGGTCACGTGCTCGGGTCGCAGTGTCGGCAGGATGCCCACCATGGCGAGCAGGGCGCCGATCTCCTGGGCCCGGTCGTCGGCGTCGTTCAACGCGTCCCGGACCGACTGCTCGAACGACGCGAACCCGCCCTGGCCCAGTCGCCGCGGCGCGACGTTGATCTCGATGTTGAACCGGCCGAGCTCGGTCTGGAAGTCCGGGTTGGCGATGGCGGCCAGCACCTCGGCGTTGCGCAACGCCGGCTGGCATTCCAGGTCGACGAGGTTCAGCTCGATCTCGAGCCCGGCCAACGGCCGTTCGAAGTCGAAGCGGGACTCGGTCAGCATCCGGGCGAGCACGTCGAGGTTCCGGCGGACCTTCTCGCGGAACTTGGTGCGGTCCTCGCGGGTGAACTGGCGCGCGTCGACCTCGGCTCCCATGACGCCTATCCTGGCCCATCCGCCGTCGCAAGGACATGGCAGCCACCGCATGGGACGCCGACGGGCACGTACGCTCTCGGCTGTGTCAGATCAGACCCGGACCGCTGTCTCGCCCTCGCCACCGGTCGCCGAACGGCGTCCGATCACCCGGATCCACCACGGCGACGAGTTCGTCGATCCGTACGAGTGGCTGCGGGCCAAGGACGATGCCGACGTCCGCGCCTACCTCGAGGCCGAGAACGCCTACACCGAGTCCCGGACGGCGCACCTGGCGGAACTGCGGGAGTCGATCTTCGCCGAGATCAAGGCGCGCACCCAGGAGACCGATCTCACGGTTCCCACGTACACGGTGCACGCGGGCGACGCCGGACCGAGCACGGCCTACTGGTACTACGTGCGCACCCTGGAGGGCTCCGACTACCCGATCTACTGCCGGGCGCCGGCCCCCGACGGGCCGGCCGCACCGCCCGACGTCGAACGGCCCATCGAGGGTGAGCAGGTGCTGCTCGACGCCAACCAGGAGGCCGACGGCGAGGAGTTCTTCTCCATCGGGGCCTTCGCCACCTCCCCGGCCGGCCGGCTGCTGGCGTACGCCACCGACACCGCCGGCGACGAGCGGTTCACCCTCAAGGTGAAGGACCTGCAGACCGGCGAGCTGCTGGTCGACGAGATCACCGACACCGCCTACGGGGTCGCCTGGGCGGGCGAGACCCACCTCTTCTACACCCGCGCCGACGCCGCCTGGCGGCCGTACGTGGTGCTGCGACATCGCATCGGCACCGCCCCCACCGACGACGCCGAGGTGCTCACCGAGCCCGACGAGCGGTTCTGGCTGGGCGTCGACTCCAGTCGCGACGAGCGGTGGATCCTGATCGGGGCGGGGAGCAAGCTCACGAGTGAGTACCGGCTGCTGCCCACCTCCGACCCGGAGGGCACGCCCCGGCTGGTGGCGGCCCGCCGGCAGGGGGTGGAGTACGACGTCGAACCCGCCGGCGACCGGCTGCTCATCGTGCACAACGACGGCGCGCCGGACTTCGAGCTGGCCGAGGCGCCGCTGGACGCGACCGGTCCCGAGCAGTGGCGACCGGTGCTGCCGCACCAGCCCGGGGTACGCATCCTCGGCGTCGCGGGCTACGCCGGACACGCCGTGGTCTCCCTGCGCCGGGACGGCCTCACCGGGGTGCACGTGCTCCCCCGCTCGGAGCACGGGGACCTGCAGCCCGGCGCCGACATCGGCTTCGACGAACCGCTGTTCGACGTGTACGCGGTCGGTGGGCCCAACTACGTCACCGACTCGATCCGGATCGGCTTCGAGTCCCTGGTCACCCCGGCCACCGTGTACGACTACCTGCTGGCCTCGGGCGAGCTGGTGATGCGCAAGCAGACCCCGGTCCTGCCCGATCCGGACGGCCGCCCGTACGTGCCCGCGGACTACCGGCAGGAACGCGGCTGGGCCACTGCGGCCGACGGCACCCAGATCCCGCTGTCGATCGTCCGCCGGGCCGACGTGCCGTTGGACGGCTCGGCGCCGGCGCTGCTCTACGGGTACGGCTCGTACGAGATCTCCATCGACCCAGGGTTCTCGATCCCGCGGCTGTCGCTGCTGGACCGCGGCTTCGTCTACGCCATCGCCCACATCCGCGGCGGCGGGGAGATGGGTCGGGCTTGGTACGAGAACGGCAAGACGCTGACGAAGCAGAACACCTTCACCGACTTCGTCGCCGCGGCGGAGTTCCTCGTCGAGCAGCGCTACACCAGCGTCGACCGGCTCGCCGCGGCAGGCGGCAGCGCCGGCGGACTGCTGATGGGGGCGGTCGCGAACCTGGCCCCGGAGAAGTTCCGGGCCATCCACGCCGCCGTGCCGTTCGTGGACGCGCTGACCACGATCCTCGACCCGGAGCTGCCGCTGACGGTGATCGAGTGGGAGGAGTGGGGCGACCCGCTGCACGACCCGGAGGTGTACGCCTACATGAAGTCCTACGCCCCCTACGAGAACGTCACGGCGCGCAGCTACCCGGCGATCCTGGCCACCACGAGCCTCAACGACACCCGGGTGTACTACGTCGAGCCCGCCAAGTGGGTGGCCGCGCTCCGGCAGCACGCCCAGAACGGCGAGGACCGACCGATCCTGCTCAAGACCGAGATGGTGGCCGGCCACGGCGGGGTCAGCGGCCGCTACAAGGCGTGGCGGGAGAAGGCGTTCGAGTACGCCTGGATCATCGACCAGGTCGCCGGCGCCGACCGACCGATCCGCTGACCGATCCGCTGACCGATCCGCTGACCGATCCGGCGAGCGTGACGCGGGCCACGCATCCAGCAGGCTCCCCCGCTGCGAACTAACGGTGAGAAGGGCCTGACCAGGGCAGGTCTCAGGGTATCTTCAGGGCCGCTGCGGAATCCTCGTGAGCCTCTGGCGCGTTAGCTCTTCTGTAGAGGCAACGAAAGGGGCCGACGTGGTGGTCAGTACAACCCGGATGCGGGTTTCAGAAGGTATAGACGGCAAGGACGCGGTAGGGCTCTACCTCGAGGGGATCGCGAAGACCCCGCTGCTCAGCGCGATGGAGGAAGTCGAGCTGGCCCAGAGCATCGAGCTCGGTCTCTACGCCGAGAAGATCCTGTCCGGCGAGGTGACTTCCGCGATGCGCGGCAAGAAGGCCAAGCGCCCCACCACCGCCGAGCTGGAGTTCCTGGTCGACGAGGGCAAGCGCGCGATGCAGCGGTTCATCACCGCCAACCTCCGGCTCGTCGTCTCGGTCGCCCGCAAGTACGGCCGGTCGCAGATGCCGTTGCTGGATCTGGTGCAGGAGGGCAACACGGGTCTGATCCGGGCCGTCGAGAAGTTCGACTACACGAAGGGCTTCAAGTTCTCGACCTACGGCACCTGGTGGGTACGGCAGTCGATCAGCCGCGGCATCGCCCAGCAGGGCCGGATCGTGCGGCTCCCGGTGCACGTGGCCGAGCAGGTCAACCAGGTCGGCGCGGTCCGTCGCACCCTGGAGCGCCGGCTGGGTCGTGACCCGGAGGTCCCCGAGATCGCCGAGGAGATGGGGTTGGAGGCCGATCGGGTGCTCGACCTGATGCGGTACGGCCGCGATCACGTCAGCCTCGACGCCCCGGTCGAAGAGGGCGGTGACACCGCCCTCGGCGACCTGATCGCCCGCGAGCCGATGCCGGGTCCGGACGAGGTCTACCTCGACGCCGAGGAGCACGCCCGACTCGAGGCGCTGCTCGGACAGCTCGACGAGCGGTCCGCCGACGTGGTGCGGCGCCGCTACGGCCTGCTCGACGGACGGCAGGCCAAGCTCGCCGACATCGGTGCCGTGTGGGGCATCACCGCGGAGCGGGTCCGCCAGATCGAGCGGCATGCGATCGCGAAACTGCGTGGGAAGTCGGTGCTGGCCGCCTGATCCGCGCTGCTGGGACGCAGCACGAGCTCGACCTGATCCGCCCTCCGGGCAGTCATCTCCGACTGCGCAGGGGGCGGATCAGTCCTTCCTGGGCCACGTTCGAGACCAGGCCGCCCCCTTGGAAGAGGCGTCCGGTGGACAGTCCCAGGGCGCCGGAGGCACTCGGCGAGATCTGGTCGTAGAGCAACCACTCGTCCGCCCGGCAGGCCCGGTGGAACCACATGGCGTGGTCCAACGAGGCGGCCTGGACGTTGACGCCGATCAGCACCCCGTGCGGAACGGTCGACGCCGACAACAGCGTCAGGTCGCTGGCGTAGGCCAGCGCGGCCTGGTGGATCCGCGGGTCGTCCGGCAGCCGGCCGCTGGTCTTGATCCACACCCGGGTGCGAGCCGGATGGCGGGGATCCTGCAGCACGCCCCCGGGCCGGGAGTCGCCGACGTAACGGACCTCCAGCGCACCCCACTCGTGCTCCCACACCGTCGAGGGTCGCCCCGAGGCATGGGCGAGCACCTCGGCCAGGGTCGGACAGTCCTCCGGTGCGGGTACGTCGTCGGGCACCGGGTCCTGGTGATCGAAGCCCTCCTCGCGTTCGTGGAACGAGCTGGACAGGTAGAAGATCACCTGACCGCCCTGCCGGGCGACAGCTCGCCGGGAGGAGAAGGAGCCGCCGTCGCGGACCGATTCCACGTCGTAGACGATCGGGAGGTCGGTCCGGCCGGGACGCAGGAAGTACGCATGGCAGGAATGCAGCGTGCGGGACTCGGTCACGGTGGCAGTGGCCGCGGTCAGCGCCTGCGCCAGCACCTGGCCGCCGAAGACGCGCTGCAGCGCCGTGTCGGGTTGCCGGGCCCGGAACAGACCCACCTCGATCTCTTCCAGCTCCAACAGCCCGAGCAGCTCGGTCACCGACTGCGGCATGCGGATCTCCCGACCGTCGCGAGCTCTGCCATCAGTCCTCCGGCTTCTCCCGCTCGGCGAGGAAGCGCTCGAACTCGGCGCCGATCTCCTCCGCGCTCGGCACCGACCGGGATTCGTCGGCCTGCACCGCGTCGTACTGGGTCTCCAAGGTGGCGACGAGCTCCTGCACCTCGGCAGAGTTCGCCATCTCGTCGGCGATGTCGGACAGGTTCGCGGCGGCGGCCTGCTCGAGGTCGGCGAGCGGCACCGTGATCCCGGTCGCCTGGTTCAAGGTCCGGGTGAGGGTGAGGGCGGCCTCGGGGAACATGGCCTGCGCCAGGTAGTGCGGCACGTGGACGGCGAAGCCCATCGCCTTACGCTCCTGCTGCCCGAGCCGGAACTCCAGCAACCCGGTGAAACTCGCCGGAACCTCGACCCGGTCGATCCAGCTGCGGTACCCCTGGACCAGCTCCGGATCGGTGGCGTGGGCGGTCAACGTCACCGGACGGGTGTGGGGCACGGCCATCGGGATCCCGTGCAGGCTGACCGTCAACCTCACGTCGAGCTGCTCGATCAGACCGACCAACGCCGCCGACAACCGCTCCCATTGCACGTCGGGCTCCGGCCCGGTGAGGAACAGGAACACCTCACCGCGGTCGTCGACCATCCGGTACAGCCGCAGCGAGAGGTCGGCGTAGGACTTCCACTCGTTGGTGTCGAAGATCATGGCCGGTCGCCGGCTGCGGTAGTCGTGCAGCTGATCGTGGTCGAACACCGCGAGCACCTCGTGGTCGAGCGAGCTCAGCAGGTGGGAGGTGAACAGCCGGCCGGCCTGGCCGGCGTCGACGAAGCCGTCCATCTGGTGGATGAGCACCGGACGGTGCTCGGCGAGCCGGGCCAGCACGTCCTCGTTCACCGTGTACAGAAGGCGCGGATCCATCACGGCCGCCAATCTACCGTCGCGCTCAGTACGGACTCGGCTGCACAGCCGCGATGGCCGACATCACCCGTTTCTCCGAGACCGGCGTTGGCGTCCGCAGCGACTGAGCGAACAGACTGACCCGCAGCTCCTCCAGCTGCCAGCCGATGTCGGCGACCGCCGTCGGCAGCGGTCCCGGCGGCTGCCGATCGCAGAGCGCCGCGTACGCGTCCTCACAGCGGGCGATCACCTCGAACCCGGGGCGGTCCCGGGCTGGGTTGGCGAGCACGGCGTCGATCCGCAGCTCCGCGGCCCGCAGGTAGCGGGGGAACTCGGTCAGCCGCTCGTAGGGGGTGGCGGAGACGAAGCCGCGGAAGACCAGGTTGCCCAGCTGTTCGGTGAGGTCGTCCGCCACCGCCGGCTCCCGTCGCGCCACCTCACCCAGTCGGGCTGTGACCGAGCCGTGCAACCGGATGATCTCAGCCGTCAGCGCCGTCAGCGAGCGCATCAGGTCCGCCGCGTCGACCCGGACCTCGTCGCACAGCCGCCGGAAGCGGTCCTCGGTGCGGACCGCGCCGGGGGCGATGCGACGGATCAGCTCGCCCACGACCGCGAGCCGGACGTCGGCCAGCAACGCCGGCACCGAGGCGTACGGGCTGGCGGCCAGCGCCAGCTTGTCGGTGTTGGAGAGGTGGGCAACGGTCCAGCGGGTCGGGTCGGGGGTCTGCAGCACGACCAGCCGGCGCAGCCCGGCGGCGTGCACCCGGTGCTGCCGTTCCGCGGTGTCGACCACCGTCAGGCCGACGCTGACCTGCTCGTCGGTCAACGCCGGGTGGCCGACGGCCACCCGCTGCGCCCCGCGGCTGGACCGGCGCACCTCGACGGTCTCCGGGATCGTGCCGAAGACCCAGTCCGTCGCACCGGTCCGGGTGTACTCGGAGGCGGCCGTGGACAGCGTCTCGGTGACCTCGGCGGCCAGCTGCCGCTGGAGCGCACCCAGCTCGGGCCCCTCGGCGAGCACCTCGGCGTCGGTCGAGCCGTTCGCCGTGACCACGAACGTCAGCTGCAGGTGCGACGGCAGCGCCGCCAGATCGAAGTCCGCGGGCGACACCGTCTCACCGGTGAGGGCCCGCAGCAGGCGGGCCACCGCCGCGGGGAGTGACTCGGTGTCCGGGCCGGGCCGGTCGGGCAACGCCTCCAGCACCCGGCGTCCGTACTCGGGAGCCGGGACGAAGTGTCGCCGGGTGCCCTTCGGCAACGCCCGGATCAGCTCCGTCACCAGCTCGGCCCGCAGCCCCGGCACCAGCCAGCTGAACGGTCGCGGATCCAGCTGGGTGAGCTGGGCGAGCGGGACGAAGACGCTCACCCCGTCGCGGGGGTCACCGGGCTCGAAGCGGTACCGCAACGGGAACCGGTGGTCCCCGACCTCGATCTCGTCGGGGAACGCCTCGGCCTCGGGCGTCCGGTCGGTCAGCAGCAGGTCGTCCAGCGTGAGCGTCAGCCGGTCGGGCTCGCGGTCGCGGGTCCGTTTCCACCAGGCGTCGAAGTGGGTGCCCGAGACGATGTCGGCCGGGATCCGGGCGTCGTAGAAGTCGTACAGCACCTGGTCGTCGACCACGAGGTCGCGGCGGCGGGTGCGTTCCTGGAGCTCCTCGGCCTCGGCCCGGACCGCGGCGTTGCCGGCGAAGAAGGCGTGCCGGGTCCGCCACAGGCCCTCGACCAGAGCCGACCGGATGAAGATCTCCCGGGCCTGCACCGGATCGATCCGGCCGTACCCGACCCGGCGGCCGGAGACGACCGGGACGCCGTAGAGGGTGACGGTCTCGTACGCCTGCACCGACGCCGCCCGGGCCGACCAGTGCGGTTCGGAGTAGTTCCGCTTCACCAGGTGGGCACCGACCTCCTCCACCTGCTCGGCCGTGATCGCGCCGACGGTCCTCGCCCACAACCGGGTGGTCTCGACGATCTCCGCCGCCATCACCAGCGGCGGGTTGACGCGGGCCAGCGACGACCCCGGATTGATCGCGAACCGGGTGCCGCGGGCGCCGAGGTACTCGCGCTGCGGTTTGCGACCCCGACTGCGCGAACCACGGCTCGGCTCGACGACCTCGGCCAGCCCGACGTGACTCAACAAGCCGGTGAGGACGGCCGTGTGCACCGCATCGAGCGACGCCGGCGCGGTGTTGCGTTCCAGCTTCAGCTCCTTGCTGATGTCGCGCAGCTGGGCGTGCAGGTCCTGCCACTCGCGGATCCGCAGGAAGTGGAGGTACTGCTCACGACACATCCGCCGGAACCCGTTGCCGGACAGCTCATGCTGCTGGCTGCGCAGGTACTCCCACATCCGCAACCAGGCCGAGAAGTCCCCGTCCACCTCGCCGTCCGCGCGTCCGGCGCCGCTCGACGGGCTGGCCCTCGGGCGTCGCTCGACGGGCTGTCGTCGGCAGGGCCTGCCGAGGCACCCGTCCAGAACCGGCGATGCAGCGCGTCGGCGGCCTCGCGATGCTCCGCCGGCCGTTCCCGTGGGTCCTGGATGGAGAGTCCGGCGGCGAGCACCATCACCTCGCGGAGGCAGCCGTACCGCTCGCCGGCCAACAGCATCCGGCCCAGCCGCGGGTCCACCGGCAGCTGGGCCAGCCGCCGGCCGAGCTTGGTCAGCCGGACCCCGTCCAGGGCGCCGAGCTCGGTCAGCAGCCGGCGCCCGTCGGTGATCGCCGTCCGGTCCGGCGGCTGCACGAACGGGAACGTCTCCATCGGTCCCAGTTCGGCCGCCGCCATCTGCAGCAGCACCGAGGCCAGGTTCGTCCGCAGGATCTCCGGCTCGGTGAATTCGGGCCGGGCGGCGAAGTCCTCCTCGTCGTACAGCCGGATGCAGACCCCGGGTGCGACCCGGCCGCAACGGCCGGCGCGCTGGTTGGCCGACGCCTGCGAGATCGGTTCGATCGGCAACCGCTGCACCTTGGTCCGGGCGGAGTAGCGGGAGATGCGCGCGGTGCCGGTGTCGACGACGTAGCGGATGCCGGGCACCGTCAACGACGTCTCCGCCACGTTGGTGGCCAGCACGATCCGGCGCCCGGTGTGCGCGCTGAACACCCGCTGCTGCTCGGCCGCCGACAGCCGCGCGTAGAGCGGCAGGATCTCGGTGGACCGCAGGTTCAGGCCGGTGATCGCCTGCGCGGCGTCGCGGATCTCCCGTTCGCCGGACAAGAACACCAAGACGTCCCCGCTGACCCCGCCCCCGTCGAGCCGCGTCAGCTCGGTGACCGCGGCGGTGATGCCGGCCAGTTGGTCGACCTCGCCGTCGACCAGCACCGGGCGGTACCGCAGCTCGACCGGATAGGTCCGTCCCGACACCTCGATGATCGGCGCCGGCCGGCCGTCGGCATCGGCGAAGTGGGCGGCGAACCGCTCGGTGTCGATGGTCGCGGAGGTGATGATCACCTTGAGGTCGCGGCGGCGGTCGAGCAGCTGGCGCAGGTAGCCGAGCAGGAAGTCGATGTTCAGACTCCGCTCGTGGGCCTCGTCGATGATGATGGTGTCGTAGCGGCGCAGGTCCCGATCGCGACCGATCTCGTTCAGCAGCACCCCGTCGGTCATCACCTTCAACCGGGTGGCCCGGCCGGCCTGGCGGGTGAAGCGGACCTGGTACCCGACGAGCTCGCCCAGCTGCACCTGCAGCTCCGACGCGATCCGCTCGGCCACACTGCGCGCGGCGATCCGCCGGGGCTGGGTGTGGGCGATCGAGCGCCGGCCCAGCTGCAGGCAGATCTTCGGCAGCTGCGTCGTCTTGCCGGAACCGGTCTCCCCCGCCACCACGACCACCCGGTGGTCGGCGATCGCGGCCGCGATCTCCTCCCGCCAGGCGGTGATCGGCAGGGCGGGATCGAACTCGAGCACGGCCTCGACGGCGGCCTCGGCCCGTGGTTGCGCCGCCATCAGTGCGGTGGGTGCAGTTCGCTGTGCGGCGCGCCGAGGTGGTGCAGCAACTCGTGCGCCGCGGCGTCGGAGAGTCGCCATCGGCTCAGTCGGCCGTCGCGGCTGTTCTCGACCAAGCCGGCGGCCCGCAACGCGAGCAACGACTGGCTGACCGTGTTCGGCGCCAGACCGGTGGCGGCGGCCAGCACCTTCACCGGGGCGTCCGGCGCGGCGTGGATCGCGATCAGCAGCTCCAGCCGGGTCGGGTCGGAGAACGCCGCCAACCGGTCGACCAGGTCCGGCAGCCGGCGTCCGGCGCGCGACAGCGCCTCCTTCGACGAGGCGGCGCGCGCCTCGTCACCGGCCCCGGGGTCAGCCGTCGCCCGCTCGACGTGCTCGCTCACCGGCTCCTCCCCGATCGTGGGTGTCCGGCGTGGACATGTGTTTACCCGAACACATGTTGTCCGTACCGTTGGTCTACATGGCCAAGACTGACACGACGGTGCGTCCCGCATCCGGCCGCCCGTCGTTGCTCACCACCGAGGGCCGGGAGTCCCGGCCCTTCCGGGTCCGGGTCGGAGCATCGTTCGCGGTGATCGCGGTGCTGCACCTCGTCGGTCTCGGCTTGTTGACCCTGGGGGTGCTGACCGACCGGGCCGGCGCGATCACCGTCGGCATCGCCGCCCTGGCGTACTTCCGCGGTCTGGTGCACTCCTTCGACTTCGACCACGTCTCGATGATCGACAACTCGACCCGGAAGTTCGTCGCCGAGGGCCGCAACCCCGCCTCGGTCGGGCTCGCCTTCTCCGCCGGTCACTCCACGGTGGTGATCATCACCGGCGTCCTGGTCATCGCCGGTGCCGGGTTCGTCCGGACCGCGCTCGAGGACGGATCGAGTGCGGCCCGGGTGCTGGGCATCATCGGGCTCGCGGTCTCCGGCCTCTATCTGCTCCTGGTCGCCGTCGCCAACCTGGCCACCTTCATCCAGGCCTGGCGGTTGCGTCGGGCGCTGCGCGCGAACCCGGAGCTGGAGATCGCGCCCGATGCGCTCACGCCGCGCGGCCCGGCCGCCCGGGTGATGACCGCGCCGCTGCGCCGGGTCCGGCACCCGCGGCACGTCTACCTGATCGGCTTCTTGTTCTCGCTCGGCTTCGACACCAGCAGCCAGATCGGGCTGCTCGTGCTCACGGCCGGAGCGGCACTCGCCGGGGCCCCGCCCATCGCCCTGCTGTGCCTGCCAATCCTGTTCACGGCGGCGATGACGCTGGGCGACACCTGCAACGGCTTGATGATGCTCAAGCTGTACACCCGGGCCCAGGACGACCCGGCCCGCAAGATCAACTACAACCTGCTGATCACCGGCGTCGGCATCGGGTCCGCCGTCGTCGTCGGCGTCATCGCGACCGCCACGCTGCTGACCGAGGGGGCCGGCCTCGACCTGGGTTTCCTGGCCGGCATCGCCGCCGTCGACACCGAGTACGCCGGCTACCTGCTGGCCGCGCTGTTCGCGCTGATCGGCATCGCCAGCTGGCTCCTGTGGCGCCGGACCGCCGGCCGCGAGACCGGCGCCTGAGCGACCCGGCTCACGCGCCGGGCCGCTGCCAGGTCCAGTCCCGCACCTCGGGCAGGTCCTCGAGGTGCTCGACGACGTAGCTCGCGTGCCGTTCCAGCTGCTCGGCGCACCAGCGCTTCAACGCACTGGCACCGGGTGGGGTGCGGCGGGCGTTGTTGATCGCATCGATCACCAGGTGGTAGCGCGAAGCGCGGTTCTTGACCGTCATGTCGAACGGCGTGGTGGTGGTGCCCTGCTCGATGAAGCCGCGCACGTGGAAGCGATCGGTGTCCGGGCGACCGTGGATCAGCTGGTGGATCGCGCCGGGGAAGCCGTGGAAGGCGAAGACGACGTCCACCGTGTCGGTGAACAGCTCCCGGAACAACGTCGGTTCGAGGCCGTGCGGATGATCCTTCGGCCGCGCCAGACACATCAGGTCCACCACGTTCACGACCCGGAAGGCGAGATCCGGAAGCCGCTCCCGGAGGATCTCGGCCGCCGCCACCGTCTCCATGGTCACCACGTCACCGGCACAGGCGAGCACGAGATCGGGATCGCGGGTGCCGTCGTCGGTGCCGGCCCAGCTCCACATGCCGGCGCCCTGGGCGCAGTGTGCGGCGGCCTCCTCGAAGCTGAGCCACTGCTGCTGCGGCTGCTTGTCGATGACGATCAGGTTGACGTAGTTCTTCGATCGCAGGCAGTGCTCGGCGACCGAGAGCAGGGTGTTCGCATCGGGGGGCAGATAGACCCGGGACACGTCTCCGCGGTGGGTGATCACGGTCTGGATCAGTCCGGGTCCCTGGTGGGAGAAGCCGTTGTGGTCGTTGCGCCACGCGGTCGAGGTGAGCAGCACGTTGAGACTCGGCACCTTGGCCCGCCAGGGCAGGTGGTTGGCCTCCTCGAGCCACTTGCTGTGCTGCACGGTCTGGGAGGCGCTCACCATGGCGAACGCCTCGTAGGTGGCGAACAGCCCGTGTCGTCCGGTCAGCGTGTAGCCCTCCAGCCAGCCGTGGCAGTTGTGCTCGCTCAGCACCTCCATCACCCGGCCGTCCGAGGAGAGCTTGACGTCACCGGGCACCGTCTGCTCCATGAACGCCCGGTCCGAGCTCTCGAAGACCGCTCCGAGTCGGTTGCTGTTCGTCTCGTCGGGACAGAACAGCCGGAACGTGTGCGGGTTGCGGCGATAGACCTCGGCCAGCACCTCACCGAGTCGACGGGTGGATTCCACCGCGACACCGGGATCGCTCAGCTCGACGGCGTGGTCGGCGAAGTCGGGAAGCTCCAGGTCCTGGGTCAGCAGGCCACCGTTGGCGTGCGGGGACGCGCTCATCCGCAGCTCGCCGCGCGGATTGGCCGAGCGGACCGGATCGGTGATGGCGCCCGTCGGGTCGAACAGCTCCTCGGGCCGGTAGGACCGCAGCCAGGACTCGAGCAGCCGCAGGTGCTCGGGGTTCTCCCGTACCCCGGACAGCGGCACCTGGTGCGCCCGCCAGGTGCCTTCGATCTCGATCCCGTCGACCGTCTTCGGTCCGGTCCAGCCTTTCGGGGTCCGGAGCACGATCAGCGGCCAGCGCGGACGTTCCTCGATGCCGCCGACGGCGCGGGCGGTGTCCTGGATCTCCCGGATCTCCGCGTACGCCTGCGCCAGCACCTCGGCGAAGCGCACGTGCATGCCGGGCAGATCGTCTCCGCTCACCTCGAGGACGTGGTAGCCGTGACCCTCCAGCAGTGAGCGGACCTCGGCGGCGGGCTTCCGCCCGAGCACCGTCGGTCCGGCGATCTTCGCGCCGTTCAGGTGCAGGATCGGCAGCACCGCCCCGTCGTGGACCGGATTGAGGAAGGAGATGCCTTTCCACGAGCCCTCCAGCGGACCGGTCTCGGCCTCACCGTCGCCGACGACGGCGATGGTGAGCAGATCGGGGTTGTCGAAGACCGACCCGAAGGCGTGGACCAGGACGTAGCCGAGCTCGCCGCCTTCGTGGATGGAGCCGGGCGTCGGTACGGAGACGTGGCTCGGGATACCGCCGGGTGCCGAGAACTGGCGGAAGAGCCGTCGCATCCCGGTCGCGTCGGCGGTCACATCGGGGTAGATCTCGCTGTAGCTGCCCTCCAGCCAGCCGGCGGCCACGAGCGCCGGACCTCCGTGGCCGGGTCCGGCCAGGTAGATGCACTGCTGGTCGGTGTGCCGGATGAGCCGGGAGACGTGGGCGTACACGAAGGAGAGGCCGGGGCTGGTGCCCCAGTGCCCGAGCAGCCGCGGCTTGATGTGGTCCGCGGTCAACGGCTCGGTCAGCAGCGCGTTCTCGCGGAGGTAGATCTGCCCGATGGTCAGGTAGTTGCACGCGCGCCACCAGGCGTCCACCGCCTGCAGCTCGGCCTCGTCGAGGTGGGCCAGGGACTCGGTCATGTCGCCTCCGGGGAGTCGGGAGTTCGTCGAGGTCAGGCGTTCGCGATCAGGCGTTCGGGATCGGGCGTTCGGGATCAGGCGTTCGGGATCAGGCGGAGCCGGGCTGACCGTCGAAGGTGGTGCGTCCGTCCAGTTTGCGGGCGAGCTCGTCGTCGACCGAGTCGGCCACCTCGGACATGATCCGGACCGCCTGGTTGAGGTGCGCCGGAACGAACGGTCGAGCCTGCACCGACGTGGTCACGAACACCCGGTCCCGGATCAGCTGGAACTTCACCCACCGGGCCTCGACGTTGAGGTCGTTCAACACCTCCGTCGCCCGGGACCGTCCGGCCACGTCGTGGACGACCGGGGCGAACAGGACCACCTCCCGGGCGTCGGAAGAGCTGCGCAGGAACAGCATCGCCGAACCCACGCGGATGGCTACGTCGCCCTCGTCGTCCCGCAGCGGTGGGTGGCCGAAGATGGCCGCGAGCTCCGCGTCGACCAGGGCGTCGAGGTGGGCCCGTCCGGTCGGCAGCACGGCGGCGATGTCACCGGCGTCGAGGATCGGGCCGCCTTCGGTCGCGGCGGGCGCCGGCTGCAGCACCTCCGCCAGCTGATCGGGCGCGAGGAAGACGGGGTGCTGCACCCCGTAGACGTCTCGAAGGGCTCCCACGGCGAGAGCGCTGAGCGCGTCAGAGTCGTTCTGGTCGCGTTCGGCGTTGAAGTCGCCGCTGCCGCCGGGCTCGCCGCTGGGTGGTGACCAGCCGAGCTCCTCCATCGCGCTCAGCTGCTCCGCGGTCAGCTGGAAGCTCTCCCCCAGCGAGGCGTTGCCCGCCGCCTCGGCACGCACCAGGTCGCGGCTCGGAGACCGGAACCGGATGTACGGAGCCCGTTCACTGACGGCCTCGGTGCCGATGGTGAGATCCGCGGAGTCGTCCATCATGGAGATCACCTCTGCCAACCGCAGCTGGAACTCCGCCCAGGCGCGCGCCGTGCTGCGGTCGATGTCGAAGTCGTCGATGTCGGCCACGTACTCATCTAAGCGGTGCGCGTGCGTCCAGGGCGTCTGGGGGCGCCCCTCTCTCCTGCGATGCGCGTGCGTCTCAGGCGCTCGAGTCCGTGTTCTTCCTCCTCATCGTCGACGCCGAGACCTCAGGTGTCTCCAGCCCGCGTACCGCGGCGTCGGCTCTTCGTCGTGCAGAACCCGGCCGCGCCTGAGACACCCGACACGCGCACCGCGGGCGTCGTCTTCTGGGGGCGCGTGCGTCTCAGGCGCTCGAGTCCGTGTTCTTCCTCCTCATCGTCGACGCCGAGTCCTCAGGTGTCTCCAGGCCGCGTACCGCGGCGTCGGCTCTTCGTCGTGCAGCCGGCCGCGCCTGAGACACCCGACACGCGCACCGGCCACGGTGCGCCTGAGACACCCGACACGCGCACGATGGCCGTGTCAGGTCAGCAGCGCCGTGAGCAGCACGATCGCCGGCACGGACAAGATCGTGGAACAGAAGATGGCGTCGCGGGCCAAGATCTCGCCCGTGCGGTACCGGACGGCGTGGGTGAACACGTTCTGGGCGGTCGGCAGGGCCGCGATCACGGTGACGGCGAAGACCTCGTGCGGGTCGAGGTGCAGGAGGTGTTCAGCGAGCACGTACGCCACCAGGGGCTGGAGCACCAGCTTGATCGCGACGATGGTGGCGATCTGGATCGGCGGCTCGCCGGACCCCGGCAGCGGTCCCAGCCGCAGCGAGACCCCGTACGCCAGCAGCATCGCGGGCACCGCCATGCCGCCGATCAGGTCGAGTGGTTCGTAGATGGGCGCCGGCAGCGGCCAGCGGAGCACCGAGAGCAGCAGCCCGAGCAGCGACCCGAGCATCAGCGGGTTGCGGGCGATCCGGCCCACGACCGTCAGCACGCGGCGCCGCCGCGACGCCCCTTCGGTCGGCCGGGTGGTGAAGTCGAGCACGATCAGTCCGAGCGGCTGGAGCACCAGCAGCTGGGTCAGCAGCATCGGCGCGATGAGGGCCGCGTCCCCCAGCACGTACGCCGCGATCGGCAATCCCAGGTTCCCGGCGTTCACGTACGCCGAGGCGAACGTGCCGATCACCGTCTCACTCGGGGTGCGGCGCCAGACCAGCCGGGCGAGCAGCACGAACGTGATCGAGGCGACGGCGACGCTGGCGAGGGAGGCGACCAGGTTGGCCGAGAACAGCCGGGACACGTCGGTCCGGCTCAAGACCGTGACCATCAGCGCCGGACTCGCCACGAAGAACGCGATCCGGATCAGCAGCCGCTGGCCGCCGGCGTCCAGGAACTTCAGGTGGGCCAGCAGGAACCCGAGTCCGATCACGGCCCCGATCGTGACGAAGCCGGTCACGACTCCCTGCACGGTGGTCCCTTCACGAGCTCGACTACTGCCGGATTGTGATCCTATGGGTGCATGAACGGGCTCGACGTGCTGCCGCCGCGTCCGCGGACATCGGCACTGACCGTGGTGACGATGATCGTGCTGGGCGTGGTCGCGATCGGCGTCGCGGTGCTGCTGGTGATCAACGCCGCTCCGGTACCGGTGGTGCTGGCGGCCGCGTCGTCGGCGATCAGCTTCCCGCTCCTCATCGCGTTCTGCTTCTGGCTCGACCGCTACGAGCCGGAACCGGGCCGGTACCGGGTCGCCGCGCTGGCCTGGGGCGGCACCGTCGCCGTCGTCATCGGCGCCGGTCTGTCGCTGCTGCTGGGCTATCTGGTGGCCGACTCCGACGCCATCGGTGCGGTCGTGTGGGCACCGCTGACCGAGGAGTTCGGCAAGGGCCTCTTCTTGATCTTGCTCGTGGTGCTACGTCGCCGGCACATCCAAGGTCCGCTGGACGGTGCGATCTACGGTGCCCTGGTCGGTGTGGGCTTCTCGTTCGTCGAGGACACCCTCTACTACTCGGTCGGATTCGTCGAGGGCGGCGCCGAGAACCTGGTCACCTTGGTGGTGCTGCGCGGGTTCCTCGGCGCCTTCTCCCACTCGCTCTACGCCGCCATGTTCGGCATCGGCATCGGCCTCGCGGTGCAGACCCGACGGCCGGCGGTGCGGGTCCTCGCCCCGCTCGCGGGCTTCGCCGCCGCGGTCTTCCTGCACGCCCTCTGGAACGGCAGCATCACCTTCTTCGAGCAGCTGGGCTTCGTCGTCGCCTACCTGTTCGTGATGCTGCCCCTGCTGGGCGTCGTGGTGGCCCTGGGCATCTGGACCCGGGACAAGGAGGCGGCCCTGATCCGCGGCGCGTTGACCGAGTGCGCGTACTTCGGATTCATCCACCCCGGTGACGTGGATCAGGTGGCGAGCCTGCCCCGGCGACGAGCGGCCCGGGCGGCGGCCCGCCGGACCGGCAACCGGACCGCGATCACCGCCACGACAGGGTTCCAGCAGGCCCTGATCGAGATGGCTTTCCTGCACGGGCAGGTGCGACGAGGTCGGATCCCGCCCGACGCGTCGGCCCGGATGGCTGATCTGAGCCGACGCGTCGCGGCCTACCGGCAGTTCCTCGTCATGCTGCCGCCGAGTCCGACGACGCTTCGTCCTGCGGTTCCGCCACGAGCACCGGGATGAGCCGGTCGGTCTTCTGCTGGTACTCGGCGTACGGCGGGTAGGCCGCCACGGCCCGCTGCCACCACTCCTCGCGTTCGGCGCCACTCAGTTCGCGCGCCACGGCATCTCGCGTCTCGGGTCCGTCCTGGACGGTCAGTGCGGTCGGATCGGCCGTGAGGTTGTGGTACCACGACGGGTGATCCGGGGCGCCGCCCTGGGAGGCGACCATGGCGTAGCGGCCTTCGTGCTCGACCTTCATCAACGGCGTCTTGCGGATCTTGCCGCTGCGCTTGCCGCGAGTCGCGAAGATGACCACCGGCAGCCCGGTGTCGAGCAGCGTGTTGCCCTGCTCACCGCCGGTCCGCTCGTACAACTCGACCTGGTCGCGAACCCACTGCTGTGGACTCGGTTCGTATTCTCCACTCAAAGGCATATTCCCATGCTATGCAACGCGCCCGCGCCCTGGCCGGGGTGTCCGCCGTCCGGCCTACGATCGCGACCGTGGTCGATGCCGCAGACGTCCGACGACTGGCGCTGAGCCTGCCCGGAGTGGTCGAGATCGACAGCGAGGGGTTCGACTTCCGCGTCGGTGGACAGGGCTTCGTCTGGTCCTATCCCGAGCGCGTGCCCGGTCGGAGCCGGCAGCTCCGCACCGACATCGCGGTGCTGTTCGTCGGTGACCTCGCGGAGAAGCAGGCCCTGCTGCTGGGCGAACCCGATCTCTTCTTCATGGTGCCGGACTGGGACCGGCATCCACTCGTCCTGGTCCGGCTCGATCGGTTGGACCACGCGCGTCTGGTCGAGTTGATCACCGACGCCTGGCGGATGCGGGGCGGTGAACCGCTGGATCCGGATCCGTCTGGGCCGACCGCCGGTCAGTGACCCGTGCGGTACGGGGGTGGCGGCTGCTGTGCCGGCGGGGCCGGCTGGATGCCGCGGTGCGGCGCCGTCTCTCGTACGGCTTTGGCCACGCCCGAGAGCTGCCAGGCGATGATCGCTCCCAGCGCCGTCATCGAGACGACACCGAAGATGCTGACGGCGACCAGGAGCTGCAGGTAGAGGGGGATGCTCTGCAAGACGTCGAGCAGGTTCTGGATCTCGGTCATCGTGTGTTCCGGCCGGTCAGCTGCGGGGCTGCGCGAGGACGATGCGATCCGCCGTCACGCCGACGGCCACCGGGCGCATCGCGATCCCGCTCTGCCGCATCGCGTTGGCGGCATTGAGCGGCTCCTCACCGTGGAGCGCGGCCGCGAGGGCCTCCTGCATCGACTTCTCGAACATGGGCGTTCCTCGGGTCCGGCGGCGTGAGCACCGACTCTCCCAGAGTGCAGCATGGCCCGGCAATGGCATCGGCGTCGATTCCAGCCGGTCCGGGCGGACACGACCACGGCCGCACTCGCGGTGGAGTGCGGCCGTGGACCGGTGTCGCCGAGGGTCAGCTGCAGCCGCTGGTGCTGCCGCAACCCTCGCAGACGTAGCAGCTACCGCTCGGTCGCATCTTGGTGCCGCAGGTGAAGCAGAGCGGCGCGTCGATGCTCGTGCCGGTGATCGACTCGAACAGCTCGGAGGTGGTGTGGGCGCTCCTCGGTGCCGGTGCCACCACCACATCGTCCTCGGCCAACGAACCGTCGGCGCCGGCCTCGGCCGCGGTCTTCAACGACTCCGCCTCGCTGATCTCCACCTCCTCGGGCAGGTACGAGCCGGTCGCCACCTGGCGAGCCCGCTCCTCGGCGGTGTAGATGCCGAGCTCGGCCCGCTCGTCGAAGGACAGGTAGTCCAGCGCCAACCGCCGGAAGATGTAGTCCATGATCGACTGCGCCATCCGGATGTCCGGGTCGTCGGTCAGACCGGCGGGCTCGAACTTCATGTTGGTGAACTTCGGCACGTAGGTCTCCAGCGGCACCCCGTACTGCAGGCCGATGGAGATCGCGATCGAGAAGGCGTCCATCACCCCGGCCAGGGTCGAGCCCTGCTTGCCGAGCTTGAGGAACACCTCACCCAGACCGTCGTCGGGGTAGGAGCCGGCGGTCATGTAACCCTCGGCGCCACCGACGGAGAACGACCGGGTCAGACTCGGCCGCGCCTTCGGCATCCGCTTCCGGACGGGCCGGGCGAGCGCCTTCGGCTCCACGGCCGGCGTGACCTCCGCCGCCTTCGGCTCCTCCTTCTTCTTCCCGTCGCTGAGCGGCTGACCGACCTTGCAGTTGTCGCGATACACCGCGAGCGCCTTCAGCCCGAGCTTCCAGCCCTGCAGGTAGACGTCGGCGATCTCGGCGACCGTTGCCGTCTCCGGCAGATTGACCGTCTTGGAGATGGCGCCGGACAGGAACGGCTGCGCGGCAGCCATCATCCGCACGTGACCCATCGGCTTGATGGCCCGCTCCCCCATCGCGGTGTCGAACACCTCGTAGTGCTCCGGGCGCAACCCCGGCGCGTCGATGACGTGGCCGTGCTCGGCGATGTACTCCACGATCGCCTCGCTGGTCTCGCCGGCGTAGCCCATCTTGCGCAGCGCCCGCGGGATCGTCTGGTTCACGATCTGCATCGACCCGCCGCCGACCAGCTTCTTGAACTTCACCAGCGAGAAGTCGGGCTCGATGCCGGTGGTGTCGCAGTCCATCATGAAGCCGATGGTCCCGGTCGGTGCGAGCACACTCGCCTGGGCGTTGCGGAAGCCGTTGACCTCGCCGAGCTTGAGCACGCCGTCCCACGCGGCCGTGGCCCGCTTGTGCACGTCGGCATCCAGCGAACCCACGGTGCGCAGCGAGTCGTTGGCCGCCTGGTGCTTGCGCATCACCCGGGTGTGGGCCTGGGCGTTGCGGGCGTACCCGGCGTACGGGCCGACGATGCCGGCCAGCTCCGCCGAGCGGCGGTAGGAGACGCCGGTCATCAACGACGTGATCGCCGCCGCGAACGCCCGGCCGCCGTCGGAGTCGTACCCGTGTCCGGTGGCCATCAGCAGCGCACCGAGGTTGGCGTACCCGATGCCGAGCTGGCGGTAGTCCCGGGTGGTCTCACCGATCGAGGTGGTCGGGAAGTCGGCGAAGCAGATCGAGATGTCCATCGCGGTGATGATCAGCTCGACGGCCCGCTCGAACAACTCGGCGTCGAAGGTGTCGTCGTCACGCAGGAACTTGAGCAGGTTGAGGCTGGCGAGGTTGCACGAGCTGTTGTCGAGGCTCATGTACTCCGAGCACGGGTTGGATGCCGTGATCCGACCCGTCTCCGGGTTGGTGTGCCAGTCGTTGATCGTGTCGTCGTACTGGATGCCCGGATCGGCGCATTCCCACGCGGCCTTCGCGATCTTGTCGAACAACTCGGTGGCCTGGACGGTCTCCAGCACCCGGCCGTCGGTCCGGGCGCGCAGCCCGAAGCCGGTCTTGTTCTCCACCGCACGCATGAACTCGTCGGTGACCCGGACGGAGTTGTTCGCGTTCTGGTACTGCACCGAGGTGATGTCGCGGCCCCCGAGATCCATGTCGAAGCCGGCGTCGCGCAGCGCGCGGATCTTGTTCTCCTCCCGCGCCTTGGTCTCGATGAACTCCTCGATGTCGGGGTGATCGACATCGAGCACCACCATCTTCGCGGCCCGTCGGGTCGCCCCGCCCGACTTGATGGTGCCGGCGCTGGCGTCGGCGCCCCGCATGAACGACACCGGCCCCGACGCGGTGCCACCCGAGCTCAACAGCTCCTTGCTCGACCGGATCCGCGACAGGTTCAGGCCGGCCCCCGAGCCGCCCTTGAAGATGAAGCCCTCTTCCCGGTACCAGTTCAGGATCGAGTCCATCGAGTCGTCGACCGACAAGATGAAGCAGGCGCTGACCTGCTGCGGCGACTTGGTGCCCACGTTGAACCAGACCGGGGAGTTGAACGAGAAGTACTGGTGCAGCAGCATCCAGGTCAGCTCGTGCTCGAAGATCTCCGCGGACTCCCCGTCCACGAAGTACCCGTAGTCCTCACCGGCCTTGCGGTAGGTCTTCACCACCCGGTCGATGAGCTGCTTGAGACTGACCTCCCGCTGCGCGGTGCCGAGGGCGCCGCGGAAGTACTTGGTGGTGACGATCGTCGACGCGTTCACGCTCCACGTCGTCGGGAACTCGGTCCCCGTCTGCTCGAACACGACCTCGCCGGTCTTCCAGTTGTTCTGCACGACGTCGCGACGCTCCCACGTCACCTCGTCGTACGGATGCACCCCCGCGGTGGTGAAGACCCGGTCGATGGTCAACGCCGTCTTGCCCCCTCGGCCTTGCTGGCTGCGCTTGCTGTCCGAGCGCCCGTTGGCGGATCGGGCGGTTTCGGTCATGGATACCTCTTTCGCGGGGATGGATCGGTCGACTCAGGACCGTTTGGGGGTCAGCTTGTGCGGGGTGAACTTCTTGCGCTGGATCTCGTCTCGTCGATCCGGGATGAGCGGCTCGATGCCGGTGGGCTCCGACTCGACCCGCAGCAGCGCTATCTCGGTCTCGAAGTCGTCGACCGAGGTGAACTGGCGGTAGACGCTGGCGAACCGCAGATAGGCGACCTGGTCGAGCTCGCGCAGCGGTCCGAGGATCGCGACACCGACTTCGTCCGCCGGGATCTCCGGCTGTCCGCCGGCCCGGAGCGTGTCCTCGACCACCTGGCCGAGTCGCGCCAGCTGGTCCTCGTCGACCGGGCGACCCTTGCAGGCCTTCCGGACTCCGCTCACCACCTTGTCCCGGTTGAACGGCTCGACCACACCGCTGCGCTTCACCACCACGAGCTGCATCTGCTCCATCGTGGTGAAGCGCCGCGAGCAGCTCGGGCACTGACGGCGGCGGCGGATGCTGCTGCCGTCGTCGGCGACGCGCGAATCCAGCACCTTGGAGTCGGTGTGCCGGCAGTACGGACAGTGCACGACGACTCCTTCCTGGGGAGAACGCTGGGGATGAGTTGTGGACCCACGGCGTGTTCCGGTGTGGATGAACTTGTGGAGATCTGTGGGCATCTGACCACAACCTGTGGACGAATGACACCTGTGTAACTACTAGATCTAGAACTTAATTCCGAAACTCATTCTGCGCAAGAGGTCTGACAAAACCGTGGGCACGTGTCGCGGCGGGCTCACGGCATCGCCGCCAGGGCGCCCACGATCACGAGTCCGGCGGTGCCGTGCGGTGACCCCAGGGGCGGCGACACGAGGGGCTGCAGCGCCGCCGGGGCCGATCGCGGCCTGCGGCGCGGTCGCAACCGGTCGCGGGCCGGCGGGAAAGGTCGGAGCCGACCTCAGAGCAGATTGCGGAGCAGGGTGAAGGACGCTGCGACGACCCCGATCAGCACGAGCCAACCGGTCGGCGAGACGAGCCGTAGCCGCGCCGACACGACGTCGGGCGGCCGGATCCGGGGGCCACCGACCGCCTCGATCGTCCACACCACACCGAGCACGGCCAGGGCGATCAGTCCGACGAAGACGAGCGGGTTGAACGCGAAGGCGGCCGCCGGATCGCCGTGCAGCAGAGCCGAGCCCAGCCGGGTTCCACCACACAGTGGGCACTCCCAGCCGGTGAGAGCTCGGAACGGGCACCCGATGCCGTAGCCGGTGGTGGCGTAGAGCGCACTGATCCCCAGCCCGAACGCTCCGAAGCCCGCCAGCCACCCGAGGGCCCGACCGGCGCGAAACGGCGTCTGAGCCGTGGTCGCGGATCCGATCATCAGCCCATTGTCCTCTACAGTCTCGGGTGCGGGGACCGACCGGAGGCAGAGGAGTGTCGCAGTGAGCGAACGAAGCGGAAGCAGCGACGGGACGCCGTCCGACGGAGCCCCGGACCACGACGACACCGCAGGTCGAACCGCCGGTCCGGTCTACGGCGAGAGCCCGCGGTACGGCTACCAGCAGTCGGAGTTCCCGCCACCGGCCCAGCCCGGACCGCCGCCGACGTCGGAATTGCCTCCGCAGTCGCAGCCCTACCCGCAGGGACCCTCGCAGCCGTGGGGGCAGGAGCCCTACCGCCCGGCGAACGAGCAACAGCCCTACCAACAGCCGTATCAGCAACAGCCCTACCAACAGCCGTATCAGCAACAGCCGTATCCACCGGCACCGATCGGACAGCCCGGCTATCCGCCGGCCATGGCGCAGCCGTACGTCCCGGTCTATCCGTACTCGCGCTGGATCCGGCGGGTCGGCGCTTTCCTGATCGACTTCGCGCCGTCCTACATCGCGCTGATCCCGTTCTACATCGGGTACTTCCTGTACCTCTCCATCGCGATCCAGTTGGCCAGCGACTCCACGAGCAGGATCGATCCGACCCCGAGTCTCATCTGGATGGGGGTGGGCAGCGTGTTGCTGCTCGCCGCATTCGGCTGGCAGATCTACAACCGGTGGGTGGTCGCCGGCCGCACCGGCCAGTCGATGGGAAAGCGCGTCCTGAAGTTGCATCTGCTGGCCGAGGCCACCGGGCAGCCGATCGGTGTCCTCAACGCCTTCCTGCGAGACATCGTCCACATCCTCGACGGCATCGCCTACATCGGATATCTGTGGCCGCTGTGGGACGACAAGCGTCAGACGTTCGCGGACAAGCTGATGAAGACGGTGGTGGCCGACAGCATCGCACCGGCCCAGCAACCAGCACCGACGGCGTGACATCGTCGGTCAGCTCGGATCGGACAGCTGGAGCCGGGCCCTCGGCTCACCGCTGCGCTGCGGCCAGCACGCCGGCCGGCGCATAGCTCTCACCCGTCACCCGGAGTGCCGTGAGACTCACGACGACCATCGCGGCGGCGGCGATGGCCAGGCCGGTGGCGAGCACGAGTGCGATCCCCCGATCGGTGAGCCGCCACCTCGACGGCGGCGCAACCCGTGCGACCGGCGGAGCCTCCGGTCGCTCGACCCGGCACCCCGTCACACCCGGGCGCTCCACCAGCGTGCGCGGTGCCGCGACCGGATGCGCCGGTCGGCTCGCCGGTCCAGTGCGTCGCCCGGTGCCTCGGCCTGGACGCAGGGGGCGGGTCCGGATGGGACGGGCCGTCCGCGTCGACTCGGTCGCTGACCTCACCGGCTCCGCAACGAGAACGCTCATCGGCTGCTCCTCTCGGTCCCTCTGTGCCGTCTCTTTCGAACCTGCGTTCGATAGAACATGTGTTTGATTTATACCCGATCGACCCGACATTGCCAACCCCTTCGTGATCGCCCGCAGTCGCACAGGTGTTCGACTGCTGACGATGTTGCCGGTCGGCACTGACAAAAGCTGCGGCTAGGGTCGTCGAGGTGATGGCCGATGCCCCGCCTCCCGTCTCCTTCCGAACCGTGCCCCCGGATTCCCCGCAGGCGCGGCGGGTCGTCGAGCGCTACTTCGCCGAGCTGTCGGATCGGTTCGAGGGTGGGTTCGACGTCGAGGCGTACACCGGCGGTTCGCCGGTCAGCCGGCCGGACGCAGCCGGCGACGGTGCTGGCGGCGACAGTGCCGGCGGGCTCTTGCTGCTCGGGACCCGAGCCGGCGATCCGGTTGCCTGCGGCGCCCTGCAACCGATCGGTCCGGGAATCGCCGAGCTCAAGCGGATGTGGGTGGATCCGGAGCTCCGCGGCCAGGGAGTCGGTCGGATGCTGCTCGCGCACCTGGAGTCCCTGGCGCGGAAACGGGGCGACCGGGTCGTCCGGCTGGACACGAACAAGACCCTGAACGAGGCCATCGCGATGTACGAACGGGCAGGCTATCGACGGATCCCGCGCTACAACCAGAACCCCTACGCGCACGTCTGGTTCGAGAAGCAGCTGGGCTGATCGAAACCGCCGCGACACGGTCGAACAGATGTTTGATTCGAACGGCGTGTCGTTCTATTGTTCGAGCCATGGCAGACAGCACGGGGAAGTCGGACAAGACGACGCCAAGCTCGCGTTCGGCGAAGCCGGGCGCTGCTCAGTCGAGCGGATCCAAGCGCGGTCGACCGACCGACGCCGATGTCATCCGCCAGCTCGAGGCCACCGGGACGCTGAGTTCGCTGCCGGACGGGCCCTCCGACGCCGACGGGCTCACCCTGCGGCAACGCCGGATCCTGCAGGTGATCAAGGACACGGTGGAACGGCGTGGCTATCCGCCGAGCATCCGCGAGATGGGTGACGCCGTCGGTCTCGCCTCCTCCTCCAGCGTCGCCCACCAGTTGAAGGTGCTGGAGCAGAAGGGCTTCCTGCGCCGCGATCCGAATCGACCTCGAGCCCTGGAAGTGCTGCTGCCCGGCGACGCCCACACCGCGACACCCGCCGAGCCGGCCGGCGAGCACTTCGACGAGACCGGGATCGGCGACAGCTATCCGGCACCGGTCCACGTCCCGGTGCTGGGCCGGATCGCGGCGGGCGGTCCGATCCTGGCCGAGGAACGGATCGAGGACGTGTTCGCCCTCCCCCGTCAGCTCATCGGCGAGGGCACGATGTTCCTGCTCGAGGTCCGTGGCGACTCCATGATCGAGGCTGCGATCTGCGACGGGGACTGGGTGGTGGTGCGGCAACAGCCCACCGCGATCAACGGCGACATCGTCGCGGCCCTGTTGGACAACGAGGCGACGGTCAAGACCTTCAAGCGCACGGCCGATCAACTGTGGTTGATGCCGCACAACCCGGCCTACGACCCGATCGACGGCAACCACGCCACCATCTTGGGCAAGGTCGTCGCCGTCCTCCGCAAGATCTAGAGCCACCCGCCACTGACCCGTCGGCTCAGGAAACGAACACTCGCCATTGACCCTTCGACAAGCTCAGGGCACGAAACCCACCTGCCGCCGGCTGCGAGTGTCGAGTGTCTCAGGCGCGGTCAGTTTCTGCACGACGAGGAGTCGACGCCTCGATCGCCGACCTGGACTTGATCACCTGAGCCGGCGTCGACAACGAGGAGGAAGAAGCTGATCCGGAGCGCCTGAGACGCACGAGCAGCCTCAAAAACTAGAGCGCACTGGGTTCTGACGTGATCATCTGGTTGGTGAAGCGCGCGACGGCGCGGAGCTTGTTGGTGACGTCGAGGGCCGCGACCTTGTAGGCCTCCGACAGCGTCGGGTAGTTCAGCACCGTGTCGACCAGGTAGTCGACCGTCCCACCGCAACCCATGATCGCCTGGCCGATGTGCACCAGCTCGGTCGCGTTGGTGCCGAAGACGTGCACGCCGAGGATCTCCCGGGTCTCTGAGTGCACGATCAGTTTCAGCATGCCGTAGGAGTCACCGGTGATCTGGCCGCGGGCGAGTTCGCGGTAGCGGGAGATACCCACCTCGAACGGGATGGCGTCGTCGGTCAGCTCGGCCTCCAGCTTGCCGCAGTAGGAGATCTCGGGGATGGTGTAGATGCCGATCGGCTGCAGCGCCTGCAGCTCCCGGGCCGGTTCGTCGAAGGCGTAGCTCGCCGCCAGCCGGCCCTGATCCATCGAGGTCGCCGCGAGCGCCGGGAAGCCGATCACGTCTCCGACGGCGTAGATGTGCGGCACCGCCGTGGCGTAGTTGCGGTCGACGACGAGGCGCCCGCGGCCGTCGGCGCTCAGGCCGGCGAGGTCGAGGTTCAACCGGCCGGTGTTGCCCTGCCGGCCGGCGCAGTACATCACGGCGGCGGCGGCGATCCGCTTGCCGGAGACGAGCGTGGTGATCGTCCCGTGCCCCGAGCTGGCGACGCTGGCGACCTCCTCGCCGAAGCGGAACGACATCGCGTGATCGCGCAGGTGGAACTTCAGGGACTCCACGATCTCGGGATCGCAGAAGTCCAGCATCTGCGGGCGCTTCTCCACCAGCGTCACCCGAGTCCCGAGCGCGGCGAACATCGACGCGTACTCGACGCCGATCACCCCGGCCCCGACCACCACCAAGGAGTCCGGCACCTTCTCCAGCTCGAGGATCTGATCGGAGTCGAGAACCCGCTGGCCGTCGAACTCGACGTTGCCGGGCCGGGCCGGGACGGTTCCGGTCGCGATGACGATCTTGTCCGCGGTGAGCGTCCGATGCACCTGCTGCCCCTCGATGTCGACCGACAGCGTGTGCGGGTCGATGAAGGCGGCCATCCCCGGGATCAGCTCGATGTGGTTGCGCAGCAGCTGCGACCTGATCACCTCGGTCTCCCGACCGACGACGTGCTGGAGTCGGGCCAGCAGATCGGAGATGGTGATCTCCTCCTTGACCCGGTAGCTGGCCCCGTACAGATCCCGCATCTGCATCCCGGTCAGATAGAGCACTGCTTCGCGCAGCGTCTTGGACGGGATGGTGCCGGTGTTGACGCAGACCCCGCCGACCATCGACTTGCTGTCGATCACGCAGACCTTGCGGCCGAGCTTCGCGGCCATGATCGCGGCCTTCTGACCACCTGGCCCCGAGCCGATCACTGCGAGGTCGAAATCGTACGTGTGCTCCATGGCGCAACTCTGACACGGCACTCGAACCGCCGCCAGCATCGGTCCGGTCGGCCGGACCTCCACGCGCCTCAGGTCAGGAGTCTTGCCCCGACAGCCGCCGGAGCGCACCGATGACGACCTCGCGGTCGGTCGTCGGCCACATCGGGGGCATGGTCGAACGCAGATACGCCCCGTAACGGGCGGTCAGCAACCGGGGGTCGAGCACGGCCACGACGCCCCGGTCACTGAGGCGGCGGATCAGCCGGCCCGCGCCCTGGGCGAGCAGCAGCGCGGCATGACTGGCCGCCACCGCCATGAACCCGTTGCCACCTGCCTCCGCCACTGCCCGCTGTCGGGCCAGCGTGAGCGGCTCGTCCGGACGCGGGAACGGGATCCGGTCGATGATCACCAGCTGACAGGTGGCACCGGGGACGTCGACGCCCTGCCAGAGCGACAGGGTGCCGAACAAGCTGGCGGCCTCCTCGGCCACGAAGCGCCGGGTCAGCTCGGGGAGCTGGGCATCGCCTTGGCAGAGAACTGTGTGTTTGGGCAGCTGCCGGCGGACGTGCACGGCCGCGGTCTCGGCGGCCCGGCGCGAGGAGAACAGTCCCAACGTCCGCCCGCCGGCGGCCCAGACCAGTTCGGCGATCTCGGCCAGTGTCTGCTCCGACACCCCGTCCCGACCGGGTGGTGCGAGATTGCGAGCGGTGTAGAGGATCCCCTGTTTGCGGTAGTCGAACGGAGATCCGACGTCCAGCCCCCGCCAGGAACCCGATCGCCGGCCCTGCGCGTCACCGTCACCGTCCTCGGCGCCGTCCTCGACACCGTCCCCGACACCGTCCCCGACACCGTCCCCGACACCACGGCCCACGCGGTCGCCGGGCTGCTCCGACGCCGACCTGCTCAAGCCCAGGGGGGCCGCCACCGCGTCGAAGTCGCCCCCGAGCTTCAACGTGGCCGAGGTGAGGACTGCGGTCCGGGTGCCGAAGACGCGATCGCGGAGCAGACCGGAGACCGACAACGGAGCAACCCGCAGCTCCCGGCCGGATCGATCCCGGTCCGCCGCCCAGACGACGTCGCGCTCGGACAGCGCCGCCATCCGCTCGGCGATGTCGAACACCTCCTTCACCGCAGCCATCGCCTGCCGGCGATCGGGGTCGGTCTTCTCCTCCGGACCGGACAGCTCCGAGAGGACCCGGCGGGCGACGGCCCTGATCTCCTCGCAGGCGACGACGGCCGGGTTGTCCGCATCCTCGATCCGCTCCAGCGCGATGTCGTCGAGCGCCGACCGCAGGGTGTCGGCCGAATCGACGAACTCCAACGCCAGCTCGTCCTCGAGGTAACCGATCACGCGGCGGGCGACCCGTTCCACCTGCTGCGGACTGAGTTCGTTGGAAGCTGCGCCCGTCACCCGGGCGACGAGTTCGTGCGCCTCGTCGATGATCACGGCATCGTGCTCGGGCAACGCCGTGCCGCCGTGCATCGCGTCGATCGCCAGCAGGGCGTGGTTCGTCACGACCAGCTCCGACGCGCGCGCCCGGTCGCGGGACTTCTCGACGAAGCAGTCCGCTCCCTGCGGGCAGCGTTGGACCCCGAGACACTCCCGGACCGGGATGGAGATCTGTTGCCAGCCCTTGTCGGTGTGGCTCGGGGCGTCGTCGCGATCGGCCAACCCGTTCGCGCCGAGCTGGCCCTCGGCCCATTCCCGCAGCGCGAGGACCTCGATCCCGAGTGCCGACTCCGGTGTGCTGGTCCGCGCCGTACCCGGCTCCAGCTCGGCTGCGCCGATGAGGGCACCTTGATCGGCTCCGGCCTGGTTGCGGACCTTCAACAAGCAGGCGTAGTTGGTGCGGCCCTTGAGCACCGCGGTGCTGGGTCGCTGCTCGGTGACTTCCTCGACGGCGGAGAGCGCGGCCGGGATGTCGGCCGTGGCCAGCTGCGCCTGCAGCGCCAGCGTGGCGGTCGCGATCACGATCCGTTCGTGTTCACCGGACGTCAGCGAGAGCAGCGCCGGTGCGAGATACCCCAAGGACTTCCCGGTGCCCGTACCGGCTTGGACGAGCAGGTGCTCACCGGTCGTCAGGGCGCGGCCGACCGCTTCCGCCATCTCGATCTGGCCCGGCCGCTCGTGGCCGTTCACCTGCCGGACCGCAGCGGCCAGCACGTCCGCCACCTCGGTCACCGCGAAGACCTCTCGCGACCTCCGGGCACCGTCACCCCAGCACCCTAGAACGCGATGCCGACGAATCGGCACCGACGCACAGCGGGTTCAGGACTTCGCGGCCAGCAGATACGGGGACAGCTCGCCGGCCAGGTCGGGATGCACCCGGGCGACGACCAGGGTCCCGTCGTCGGTGTGCTCACTGCGGACGAACTCGCCGGCCTGGTGGATCCGGTTGATCAGGTCGCCGCGCTCGTACGGGATCAGGGCCCGGACCTCGTGCTCGGGGCGCGGCAGTCTCGACTCGATCGCGGCCCGGAGCTCGTCGAGCCCCAGTCCGGTGCGCGCCGAGACGACCATGGCGTCTCGATGGTGGGTGCGCAGCACGGTCAAGGTCTCCGGAGCGGCCCGGTCCGCCTTGTTGATGACGATGAGCTCCGGGACGTCACCGGCCCCGATGTCGGAGAGGACCGCCCGCACCGCCGCGATCTGCCCCTCCGGATCGGGATCGGAACCGTCGACGACGTGGACCAGCAGATCTGCCCGTGCCGACTCCTCCAGGGTGGAGGCGAAGGCCTCGACCAGGTCGTGCGGCAGGTGTCGGACGAAACCGACGGTGTCGGTCAGGGTGTAGATCCGGCCGTCTCCGGTCTCGGAGCGCCGGGTGGTCGGATCCAGCGTGGCGAACAGCGCGTCCTCGACCAGCACGCCGGCACCGGTGAGTCGGTTGAGCAGACTGGACTTGCCGGCGTTGGTGTACCCGACGATGGCCACCGACGGGATGCGGTGCCGGCGCCGCTCGGCCCGCTTGGTCTCCCGGGTCGAGTCCATCTCGCGCAGCGAGGCACGCAGCTTCGCGATCCGGCTGGAGATCCGTCGCCGATCGGTCTCCAGCTTCGTCTCACCCGGGCCGCGGCCGCCGATCCCGGCTCCTCCGCTGGCCCGGCCGCCGGCCTGCCGGGACAGGTTGCCGCCCCAGCCGCGGAGCCGCTGCTTCAGGTACTGCAGCTGCGCCAGCTCGACCTGCGCCTTGCCCTCCGCGCTCTTGGCGTGCTGGGCGAAGATGTCGAGGATCAACGCGGTCCGGTCGATCACCTTGACCTTGACCCGGTCCTCGAGGTTGCGGAGCTGAGCCGGAGCGAGCTCCCCGTCGCAGATGACGGTGTCGGCCCCGGTGGCGACCACCACGGCGCGCAGCTCCTCGACCTTGCCGCGGCCGATGTAGGTGGCCGGGTCCGGTCGGGTCCGGCGCTGGATCACGCCCTCGAGCACCTGCGACCCGGCCGTCTCGGCGAGCAGCTTCAGCTCCGCGATGGAGTTCTCGGCGTCGACCTCGCTGCCGGTGGTCCAGACGCTGACCAGCACGACCCGCTCGAGCAGCAGCTGCCGGTACTCGACCTCGGTGATGTCGGTGAGCTCGGTCGACATGCCGGCGACGCGGCGCAGGGAGATGCGCTCCTCGAGGTCGAACTGGTCGCCGTCGTATCCGTCCGGGTGGGCAACCGGGTCCGCACTCGGATCGGCATCGGTGGGCAGCGCGTCTGCTGCGGATTCGGCGGAGATCTCGGCGGAGTCGTTCTCGGTCAGCTGGTCGTGCGGCACTGGTTCGGCTGTCATCGTGATCCCAGAATCTCACGTATTGCCAAAGTCGGGCGAAGACATTTCTGCGCGCGAGGCCTTCACGGGGGCCGGTGTGACCGGCGGCGAGGTCTGCACCGTGTCTCTTGTCGTGTCGATGGAAGCGCCTTGATGTCACTTCCAGCAGATAGGGCCGGGATGAGCGAACCCGGTACGCGGCTGGCCGAGTGTTTCGGCACCTTCGCCGACCTCGGCCGGCTGCCGCTGACCTCGATACCCCACGACTGCTGATCGAGCGGCTGAGACATCACTTCCCGGGTGATGGGTCGGCGACTCGGCTGCTCACCCCGAACGGTGGAGAAACGCCTGGAGCACGTCCACCGCAAGCTGGCAGTCCGGGACCGCGTCAACGCCATCCGGGTCGCCCGGTACCTCGGGTTGCGCAGCGACGCCGGGCGCAACGGAGCGCCCACGGCGAAAGCCCGATCGGTCGCCTCGCTGATCTGATCGCCGGTCGCACCCGGAGGCCCTCAGGAGACCGGGGAGAGCAGCGCGGGCAGCAGCGCCGTCGGCTCGGCGGTGGCCCGGATGGATGACGCGCCCGGTACGGTCCGCAGCCAGACCCGATCGCCCTCCGCCAGCCGCTTGCCGGCCGCCTCGGCGCGCGTCATGGTCGCATGGACCGCGGTGACCTGCTCCGGGGCTGACGACGCGTCCAACGTGATGTCCAGCCGTACCTCGAATCCCACCCGGGAGAGCGTGGTGACCGTGCCGACGTAGGACTCCGGGAGCGGAGTCGACTCCACCTCGATGTCGTGGGGGCGGACGAGCTGACCGTCGAGCGTGGTCACCGGCCCGAGGAAGCTCATCACGAACTCCGAGGCGGGTGCGTCGTAGAGCTCATCGGGTGAGCCGACCTGTTCGATCCGGCCGTCGTTGATCACCACGATCTGGTCGGCGACCTCGAGGGCCTCTTCCTGATCATGGGTGACGAACACCGTGGTGACGTGCACCTCGTCGTGCAGCCGTCGGAGCCAGCTGCGCAGTTCCTTGCGCACCTTGGCGTCCAGCGCACCGAAGGGCTCGTCCAGCAGCAGCACGGTCGGTTCGATGGCCAGCGCCCGCGCCAACGCCATCCGCTGCCGCTGACCGCCGGAGAGCTGTGAGGGTAGTCGGTCCGCGAACTGGGACAGGTGGACCAGCGCGAGCAGCTCGTCCACCTTGGCCGCGATCTCCTTCTTCGGCCGCTTCCTGATCTTCAGACCGAAGCCGACGTTCCCCGCGACGGTGAGGTGTCGGAAGGCTGCGTAGTGCTGGAACACGAATCCCACGTTCCGCTTCTGGGCCGGCAATCCCGTCGCGTCCCGGCCCTCGATCTCGACCCGGCCGGAATCGGAGAGCTCGAGACCGGCGATGATCCGCAGCAACGTCGACTTCCCGCCGCCGCTGGGCCCGAGCAGGGCGGTGAGCTCGCCGGTGGGGATGTCGAGGTCGATGTCGGAGAGCGCGACGAAGTCGCCGAACCGCTTGCCGACGCCGGTGATCTTGATGCTCATGAGCGGAGCCTCTCGCGAGTGAGGAGCGGGTTGTCACGGCACGTGCTTCCGTCGCGGAAACCCGCGACGCATGAGCGAGAAGTTGCGCAGCTCAGGGGCGCGGAGCGCGGAACGCGACACTGTGTGGAGATCACGGGTGGTTCTCCTTCGGACGCAAGCTGGTGATCACGACGAGCGCCAGCACGGCGATGAGCGCGAGGACGAACGCGGCGGTGTAGGCGACGGTGGTGTTGGCGGCCCCGAACTGCTGGTAGCGCTCCTCCACCAGCAGGGTCGCGGTCTGGGTGCGGAACGCGACGCCGCCGGAGACGATCTTGACCGCGCCGAACTCACCGAGTGACCGGGCGAGGCTCAACACCACGCCGTACAGCAACGCCCACTTGATCGCCGGCAGCGTGATCTGCAGGAAGGTCTGCCACGGTGAGGCGCCGAGGCTGCGGGCCGCCTGCTCCTGGTCGGTGCCGATCTCGGTGAGTACGGGGACCAGCTCGCGGATGACCAGCGGCAGGCTGACGAAGGCGGTGGCCATGATGATGCCCGGCGGGGCGTAGATCACCTGCAGTCCCCAGGCCTCCAGCCAGCCGCCGACCCATCCGGTACGGCCGCTGTAGACCAGCAGCAGCGCGAGTCCGACCACGATCGGTGACACCGAGAGCGGCAGGTCCACCAGTGCCGACAGCGCCCGCCGGCCCGGGAAGGTGTAGCGCACCAGCAAGATCGAGATCCCGACCCCGAAGACCGTGTTGATCAACACCGCCCAGAAGGCCACGGACAACGTGAGCTGGAACGCGAACACCACGTCCGGCTGGGTCAGCGCGTCCAGCACCGGGCCGAGCCCGCGCGAGAAGGTCGCCTGGGCCACCAGCGCGACCGGCCAGATCACCAGCATGAACAGGTAGCCGATCACCAGCACCCGCAACACCCAGCGGGTCGGTGACTGCTGCCGGACGGTGACGACCTTGCGGGGCCGGGCGGCCGTCGCGCTAGCCACGCCGGGCCACCCGTCGGGAGATGACGTCGAGCAGCACGATGACCACCAACGCGACGACCAACAAGATGGAGGCGACGGCCGCGGCGTCGGTGAGCTTGTCGCCCTCGACGTAGGACAGGATCCGCACCGACGCCACCTCCGTGGAGTAGGGCAGGTTGCCCGAGAGCAGCACCAGTGACCCGTACTCGCTGATCGCCCGGGCGAAGGACAGCGCGGCGCCGCTGGTGATCGCCGGCGCCAGCGCAGGCAGGATGATGGCGCGGAAGGTGGTGAACCGGCTGGCCCCGAGTGACGCCGCAGCCTCCTCGACCTCCGGCTCGAGCTCGATCAGCACCGGTTGCACGGTCCGGACCACGAACGGCAGCGTGACGAACAAGAAGGCGAGAAACACCGCCACCGGGGTGTTGGCCCAGTCGACGCCGAGCGGACTGGACGGTCCGTAGAGGCTCAGCAGCACGAGTCCGGCCACGATGGTCGGCAGCGCGAACGGGATGTCGATGACCACCTCGAGGATCCGTTTGCCCGGGAACTGGTCGCGAACCAGCACCCAGGCGATGGCCGTACCCATGAAGACGTTCACCACGGTGACGATCAGGGCCTGGCCGACGGTGAGGCGCAGCGCCGCGAGCGTCTGTTCGCTGGTGAGCGCGGCGACGTAGGCCGACCAGCCGCCCGCGGAGGCCTGGACCAGGATCGCGGTCAGCGGGATCAGGACCAGGATGCTGAACCAGAGCAGGGCGACGCCCAGGCCGAGGCCGGCCGATCTGGTCAGCGAGGTGGTGCTGCGGGCCCACCGCCGACCTCGTGGGGTCGGCGGTGGGGCGGCGCTGAGCGGCGCTCCGCTCGGCAGGGTGGTGGTCATCCCCGGGTCGTTTCCATTCGGTCCATCACCTCACGGCACGGGTCGAGCTCACTGGGACTTGCCCGTGGCCTTCTGGATCTGCGGCACCAGACCGGTCTCCTCCTCGAAGAACTTCTTGTTCACCGCACTCCACCCGCCGAGGTCCTTGCCGATGGTGAACAGGCCGGAGGGGGTCGGGAACGGGTTCGCCGGGTCGTTGGCGCCCTCGACGTCGCCCGGATCGACACCGTCGATCACCGGCCGGAAACCCTTCTTGGCGAACTCGGTCTGACCCTCCGGGCCGAGCACGAACTCCAGGTACTTGACCGCCTTCGGGTTCGCATCCTTCAACACGGTGCCCGGGTTCTCGATCAGCAAGGTGTCGTCCGGCACGACGTAGTCGAACTCCTCGCCGGACTGCCGGGCCAAGATGGCCTCGTTCTCGTAGGAGATGAGTGCGTCCGCGGTCCCCTGCAGGAAGGCGTTGGTCGCATCCCGACCGCTACCCGGCAGGGCCACGACGTTCTTGAAGAAGGAGGTGAGGTACGCCTTCGCCTGCTCCTCGCTGCCACCGGCCTTGATCACCTGGTGGTAGGCGGCCAGGATGTTCCAGCGCGCCGAGCCGGAGGACGCCGGGTTGGGCGTGACGATCCGGACACCCGGCTTCACCAGGTCCGCCCAGCCCTTGATGTTCTTGGGGTTGCCCTTCGGCACCACGATGACGACGACCGAGTCGGACACGATGCCCTTCGTGGGGCCCGACTTCCAGTCCTCGGCGACCAGACCGGCCTCGACGAGCCGCTTGACGTCGCCCTCCAGGGAGAAGTTCACGTAGTCGGCCTTGAGCCCGTTCACGACCGCCCGGCTCTGGTCACCGGATGCGCCGTAGGACTGTTCCCAGGTGACTCCCTTGCCGTCCTCGGTCTCGGACCACTTGGCCTGGATCGCCTTGTTGGCCTCGGCCGGCACGGCGAAGCCGACGAGATGGAGGGTGGTGGCGCCGTCTCCGCCGGTCGATCCCGTCGGTCCGGCCGCGCCGCCGACGCAACCGGTCAGGCCCAATGCGGCGGTCAGCGCGACCGCGCCGCCCACCAGCAGCCTCCGCCAGTTCGTGTGCGATCCACTCATGCTTTCCCCTGTTTTCCGGTATTTCCTACAGTGTCGCTAGAGAACATAGGCGATGCCGCTGCAGATCCTCGCCATTTCTCGGGATCCGGTCCCGGGTGGCGTGGCGGACCGCCCCGGTGCCGCTCCGCGTCGCGGGCCGGATCGGCACTAAAGCAGCGGGCGATCAAAGGCGCGGACGGCTACGCTCCCGCTGTGAGCCGCCGATGACCCAGCGCGCTGCGCCCCGATTCACCGATCCCACACCGGACCGGCCGATGACCGACGTCGCGGCCCTACGTCGCCGCACCCTCGCACTGCTCACGATCGGCCAGGTGCTCGGCGGTCTCGGCATGGGTGCGGCGATCTCCGTCGGGGCGCTCTCGGCCAACGACCTGGCGGGTGAGGTGTGGTCGGGATTCGCCGGAGCGGTCATGACGCTCGGCGCCGCCGCCTTGGCGGTGCCCTTGGCTCGGTTGGCCGACCGCAGCGGCCGTCGGCTCTCCCTGAGCACCGCCGCCGCCATCGCCGCCGTCGGAGCCGCGATCTGCGTCGCCGCCATCACCATCCGCAGCCTGCCCGTGCTCTTCGTCGGACTCGCCATGATCGGCTCGGCGACCGCGGCCGGACTGCAGTCCCGGTTCGCGGCGACCGACCTGGCCACCAGCGCCACCCGCGGCCGGGACCTGTCGCTGGTGGTCTGGTCGACGACCATCGGTGCGGTCACCGGGCCCAACCTGGCCGAGCCCGGGAACGCCCTCGGGGCCCTGTTCGGGCTACCCGAGCTGGCGGGGGTGTTCCTCTTCCCCGTCGCCACCTTGACGATCGCGGCGATCGTCTACCTGGTCGGGCTGCGCCCCGATCCGTTGCTGGAGAGCCGGCGGCTGGCGGCTGTCGAGCTCGCCTCCGGTCGGCTGGGCACCGAACCCCTGCCGCAGCGGATCGGTGACGCGACCCTGGTGAAGGTGGCCATCGTCGCCATCTCGTTGAGTCACGCCACGATGGTGGCGCTGATGTCGATGACACCGGTCCACCTGGTGCACGGCGGCGCGACGTTGTCCATCGTCGGTTTCACGATCAGCCTGCACATCGCCGGGATGTACGCGCTCTCTCCGGTGTTCGGCATCTTGTCCGACCGGCTCGGGCGACTGCCCACGATCGCCGTCGGCCAGCTGCTGCTGATCGGGTCGGCGGTGATCACCGCGCTCGGCTCGCACCAGATCCCGGTGGTGATGCTCGGGTTGATCATGCTCGGGCTGGGCTGGAGCGCATCCACGGTGGCGGGTGCCGCCCTCCTCACCGACGCCGCACCCCCGGCGCAGCGGGTGGTCTGGCAGGGCCGCAGCGACTTGTCGATGAACTTGGCCGGCGCCGTCGGTGGCGCTGCCTCGGGCCCGCTGTTGGCGTTGTTCGGCTATTCCGGGCTGGCCTGGATCCTGCTGATCCCGGTGGCCGGGGTGCTCGCCGGCCTCGTCGTCGGCCGCCGGGCTCAGAACAGCGTGTAGCCCCCGTCGATGACCAGCACCGAGCCGGTGACGAACCCGGAGGCGGCCGAGGCGAGATAGACCACACTCGGTCCGAGCTCCTCCGGCATCGCGTACCGCTGCTGGGGCGAGTCCTCGATCCAGTAGCGGCGGAACTGCGGCTCGTCGACCGGCGCCATCTCGGTCTTCACGTAGCCCGGCGCCAAAGCGTTGACCCGGACCCCGTAGGGCGCCCACTCCGCGGCGAGCGACTTGGTGAGCTGGTGCACCGCCGCCTTCGAGGCGTTGTAGCCTGCCTGCCACTGGGGCCGGTTGACGATCTGGGCGGAGATCGATCCGATGTTCACGATCGACCCGCGGCCCTGGTGCACCATCTGCCGGCCGAACGCCTGTGCACAGTTCCAGACGCCGTCGACGTTGACGTCCATCACCACCCGCCACTCCTCTGCGGTGACCTCCAACGCCGGACGGTGGATGCAGTAGCCGGCGTTGTTCACCAGCACGTCCACCCGCCCGAAGTCGTTCACGACCTCCTGGACGGCCTGCTCGACCTCCTCCGGATGCGTCACGTCGGCGAGAACCACACCTGCTCGCACCCCGCGAGCCTCGATGTCGGCCACCACGGGAGCCGACAGCTCCCGCTCCCCGCGCACCAACAGCACCACGTCACTGCCCGCCTCGGCCAACGACGTCGCCAGGGCCCGCCCGATTCCTCGATTGGCTCCCGTGACCACCGACACCTGCCCGGTCAACGAGAACGAGTCCAACACACCCATCTGCAGCTCCTCAGCTGTTCGTCACCTGCGTTGTGGTCAAGTAAGAAGCCCGGGACGGAATCAGTCGCCGATCGTCATCACGCCGCGCGCCACGATCGCCGCCGGACCGGTCAGGTACGCCTGGTCGGACAGCTCGACCTCCACCGATCCCCCAGGAGCGTCCACCCGGTAGCAGACGGCCTGCTCATCCTCGGTCCCATCCCCCGGCCCGGTGCGCTGATCTCGAGCCCGGCTGGCGGCAGCCGCCGCGACAGTTCCGGTGCCGCAGGACCTGGTCTCGCCCGACCCGCGTTCGTACACCCGCATCGCCAGTCGGTTCGGCCCCAGGACCTGGACGAACTCGGCGTTCACGCCGTCGGGGAACGCGTCGGCGGGAAAATCGGGGGCCCGCTGCAGACTCACCGCCCCGACGTCGGCCACGAAGCTCACGGCGTGCGGGTTGCCGACGTCGACCGGGGTGGCGTCGTACCGGGTGCCGTCGTCGGTGGTGATCTCCACCGAACCCGGGGTCACCACCACCGGCCCCATCGCGACCCGGACCCGGGCATCGGGGAGCAGCTCCACCTCACGTAGACCGGCCCGGGTCGCGATCGCCATCGCCGGTCCGTATCCGAGTCCTTCGTCGATCAGGTACCGAGCGAACACCCGGATCCCGTTGCCGCACATCTCGGCGATCGAGCCGTCGGCGTTGCGGTAGTCCATGAACCACAGGTCGCCGTCGCCGGCCCACTCCGGGATGTGCTTGGCGAGCACGGCCCGCAGCACCCCGTCGGCACCGATCCCGGCTCGCCGGTCGCAGATGCGCCGGACCTGGTCCGGACTCAGGGGCTGCATGTTCTCCCGGTCGACCAGCAGCACGAAGTCGTTCTGGGTCCCGTGGCCCTTGGCGAACGACATTCCCCGCACCCACTCATCCTTCCACGTCGGCCGGCGCCCCTTGACCGAGCAACTGCAGGGCCGCGTCGACGAGATCGGCCCGGTCGTGGCGCAGCCACTGGATGCGCGGGTCGCGCCGGAACCACGAACCCTGCCGGCGGGCGAAGCGCCGGGTGGCCAGGACGGTGCGTTGTCGAGCTTCTGCCTCACTGATCTCACCGGCGAGGAAGTCGAGCACCGGCCGGTAACCCAGGGCCCGGGACGCGGTCCGGGTGCCGGCCAGCCCACGCTCGGCCAACCCGGCGACCTCGGCCACGAAACCCTGGTCCCACATCGACTGGACCCGTTGTTCGATCCGGGCGTCGAGCTCGGCACGCTCGATCGCGAGCCCGAGCTGGATCACACCGGACAGCGCGTACACCGGGTCGGGGAGGCGTGCGGTGAAGGGGCGTCCGGTCAGTGCGATGACCTCCAGCGCGCGCACGATCCGCCGTCCGTTGCCGGGCGTGATCGCGGCGGCCGCCTCCGGGTCGCGCTCGGCGAGACGTCGGTGCAGAGCTTCGGGGCCGAGATCGGCGAGGTCGGACTCGAGCGCCGCGCGCAGCCCCGGATCGGTGCCCGGGAACTCGAACCGATCGACGACGGCGCGCACGTACAGGGCCGAACCTCCCACCAGGATGGGGATCACGACCCGTCGCCGGCAGTCGGCGATGGCACTGCGGGCCATCGTCTGGAACTCCGCGACGGTCGCGTCGTCCTCGATGTCGAGCACATCCAGCAGGTGATGCCGCACGGCGGCACGCTCCGCCGACGTGGGCTTCGCCGTCCCGATGTCCATCCCGCGGTACAGCGCCATCGAGTCGGCGCTGACGATCTCGGCCGGCTGACCCCGAGCGGTCAACCGGGCGGCCAGGCCGAGCGCGAGCCGGGACTTCCCCACCGCGGTCGGGCCGACCACGGTGATCACCGCGCCGGGTGCCGCCTCGTCGGCGCCGACGCCCGTGCCCCTCATCGGGTCATCGTCCATGGGACATACTGACCGTGGCCGGCTGACCGGCCGGCCCGCACACCATCAAGCACCGGAAGGCGGATCCGCGACGATGGGCATCTTCGACAAGGCCAAGGACCTGGCCGCGCAGCACAACGACAAGATCGACTCCGGCATCGACCAGGCGGCGAGTTTCCTCGACCAGAAGACCGGCGGACAGCACAGCGAGCAGATCGACGGGGTCAGCGACCAGGTGAAGGACAAGATCGACGACTTCGCCGGCACCGCGCCGCTGGACGACGCGGCCGACCCGCTGGCCCACGACGAGCCGCTGGCCCAGCCGGATCCGGCCCAGCCGGCGCCGGGTGCGCCCATCCCGCCGGCCTGATCCGAGCCGAGCGATCGCGGCGGTCTCGGCGATCGCGGGGATCGGCGATGTCAGGTGCCGGCCACCTGGGGCGCCGACGGATCCTGGCCGTGACTGCTGTGCTCGCGCAGCACGTAGTCCTCGATGGCTTCCACGTCCGGCCTCGCCCTGCGCACCACCGTGAGCAGGTCACTCATCGTGGACACCTCTTCGACCTGTTCCTTGATGAACCACTGCATGAACTGATCCGAGGCGAAGTCTGACTCCTCGCGGGCGATCTTGGTCAGTTCGTTGATCTGGGCGGTGACCCGCTTCTCCTGCTCGAGCGCCAGCTCCACCGGCGTCGTGATGTCGTCGAACTGCACCGTCGGGGCCACGACCCCGGGGATGGTCACCGGCGCGTCGGAGTCGATCAGGTACTGCACCATCATCATCGCGTGATCGCGTTCCTCGAGCGCCTGGCGGTAGAAGAAGGCCGCCATCTGCGGCATCGTCAACCCGTCGTAGTAGACCGCGCACGCGACGTACTGCTGGTGCGCGGCGAACTCATGGCCGACCTGGATGTTGAGCTGCTCGACGAAACGCTCGGCTGGCATGCGGCAATCCCCTCGGTGGGTCGTCAGGTCGACATCACAGCACACGCCGACGGTGGCAGCGGTGCGGGAGCCCCGATCGTCGGCATCCCCAGCGCGACGCCCGCCGTCCCGTCGGGCGCAGCGGCCCCCTGTCGGGCGGCCCAGGCGTCGCCCCCGCGGGTACGGCGCAACCGGAGCAGACCGTGGTCGGCGTTCAGGTGGTGCGGGGCGGCGTAGCTGATCACGACCTCGCCGAGATCGCCGGGACGTGGCCGCTCCCGCGGGTCCTCCGGCACCGCGACGTGCACGAGTCGGTTGTCCCGGGCCCGACCCGACATCCGTGCGGTCGCGGCGTCTTTGCGGCCCTCACCGTCGGCGAACATGACCTCGACCCGTCGACCGAGCTGGGTCTGGTTCTCCTGCCAGGCGATCTCTCCGACCAGCTCGACCAGCCGTTCGTACCGGGCCTGCACCACGTCCTTCGGGATCTGGTCCGCCATCGTCGCGGCCGGGGTTCCGGCCCGGATCGAGTACTGGAAGGTGAAGGCCGCAGCGAACCGCGACTGCTCGACCACGGCCAACGTGTCGGCGAAATCGGCCTCCGTCTCGCCCGGGAAACCCACGATGATGTCGGTGGTGATCGCCGCCTGCGGCATCGCTTCGCGCACGTCGGAGATGATCTGCAGATAGCGGGCGCTGCGGTAGGAGCGACGCATCCGACGCAGGACGGCGTCCGATCCCGATTGCAGGGGCATGTGCAGCTGCGGCATCACGTTGGGCGTCTCGGCCATGGCCGCGATCACGTCGTCGGTGAAGTCCCGGGGATGGGGCGAGGTGAAGCGCACCCGTTCCAGCCCGTCGATCTCTCCGCACGCCCGCAGCAGCGAGGCGAACGCCTGCCGGTCGCCGAACTCCACGCCGTACGCGTTCACGTTCTGCCCGAGCAGGGTGATCTCCTGCACGCCCTCCGCGACCAGCATCTCGATCTCCGCGAGGATCTCCCCCGGTCGCCGGTCGGTCTCCCGCCGCGCAAGGACGGCACGATGCAGAAGGTGCAGGTGTTGTTGCAACCGACGCTGACGGACACCCAGGCGGAGTAGGCCGAGTCGCGTCGGGTGGGCAACGTGGACGGGAAGCGCTCCAGCGACTCGGCGATCTCGACCTGAGCCTGCTGCTCCACCCGGGCCCGTTCCAGCAGCAGCGGCAGCTGCGAGATGTTGTGGGTGCCGAACACGACGTCGACCCAGGGCGCCTTCCGGACGATCTCCCCCCGGTCCTTCTGGGCGAGACACCCGCCGACGGCGATCTGCATCCCGGGATGCTGCTTCTTCGCGGGCAGCAGCTGGCCGAGGTTGCCGTACAACCGGTTGTCCGCGTTCTCCCGGACGGCGCAGGTGTTGAACACGACGACGTCAGGCGGGTTCCCGGTGGTCCGGGCGTAGCCGGCCTCCTCCAACAACCCCGCCAACCGCTCGGAATCGTGCACGTTCATCTGGCACCCGTGGGTCCGGATCTCGTACGTGCGCACCGGGCAACTCTAGACAGTGGAGCACTAGAGTGCCGAACTGTGACGTACTCCGACCGGCGAGCAGTACGAGATCGACCACGGTGACCAGCAGGCGGTGGTGACCGAGGTCGGCGCCACCCTGCGGACCTACCGCATCGGCGACCACCCCGTGGTGCTCGGCTCGTCCGCCTCCGAGCCGGTGTCGGCCGGCCACGGCCAGCAGCTCATCCCCTGGCCGAACCGGATCCGGGACGGGCAGTACCCCTTCGACGGGGCGACCCAACAGCTGGCCCTGACCGAGCCGGATCGGCACAACGCGATCCACGGTCTGGTCCGGCACGTGCCGTGGACCCTCGTCCACCGTGACCAGTCCTCCGTCACCCAGACCGTCACCACCTATCCCCAGCCGGGCTGGCCGGGGATCCTGCGCTCGACCTTGACCACCTCGGTCGGCGACGACGGCCTGACCATCACCTTGGTGGCCGAGAACGTCGGCGACACCGCCGTGCCTTTCGGCTACGGCGTGCACCCGTACCTGAGCGCCGGCGAGGACCGGGTGGACGAGCTGGCGCTGACCGTTCCCGCCGGGGCCTACCTCGATGTGGATGATCGGTTGCTGCCGCGGTCGGTCCAGCCGGTCGCCGGTACCGAGTACGACCTGCGCAGCGGTGACGCCCTCGGTGCGCGGGTCTTCGACACGGCGTTCACCGAGATCGGCCGGGACTCCGACGGCCGCTGGCGGGTGCGGCTGGAGCACGGCGACCACGTCACCGAGCTCTGGGCCGACGAGAACTTCGGCTGGCTGCAGATCTTCACCGGCGCCGATCAACGAGACGTCGGGATCGCCGTCGAACCCATGACCTGCGGGCCGGACGCCTTCAACGAGGGACCGACGCACGACTCCGTCCGAGTCCTGGAGCCGGGCGGATCCTTCTCGGGCGCCTGGGGAATCCGTGCCCGCTGACTCCCGGCGCGGCCCCGGACCGCCGACCGAGCGGGCATCTCTGTAACCCAATCTCAACCCGACCATCCCCCCGTTCGGCGACCAGTTCGTCTATGGTCAGGCCATGACGGATGCCGAGCTGTCGTCCAGCCGGGCCGGGTCCGAGGGTGCGGCGGAGCCCGATCAGGTCGACCTCACCGACCCCACGGCCGGGGAATCGGTGGCGCCTTCCTCGATCGGTGAACCCCTGGTCGTCCTCAGCGACGTGGACAAGTACTTCGGCGACCTGCACGTGTTGCAGCACATCAATCTCTCGGTCCGCAAGGGCGAGGTGGTCGTCGTGCTCGGGCCGTCGGGGTCGGGCAAGTCCACCCTGTGCCGGGCCATCAACCGGCTGGAGACGATCCAGTCGGGCATCGATCACCATCGACGGCAAGGAGCTGCCCGCGGAGGGCAAGGCACTGGCCCATCTTCGGGCCGACGTCGGCATGGTCTTCCAGTCCTTCAACCTCTTCGCCCACAAGACGATCCTGGAGAACGTCACCCTCGGGCCCGATCAAGGTCCGGAAGAAGTCGGCGGCCGACGCCAAGAAGCGCGGCATGGAGCTGCTCAAGCGGGTCGGCGTGGAGTCGCAGGCCGACAAGTACCCGGCGCAGTTGTCCGGCGGCCAGCAGCAGCGCGTCGCGATCGCCCGGGCCCTGGCCATGGACCCGAAGGTGATCTTGTTCGACGAGCCGACCTCGGCCCTGGACCCGGAGATGGTCAACGAGGTGCTCGACGTGATGGTCGGCCTGGCCAGCCAGGGCATGACCATGATCGTGGTCACCCACGAGATGGGCTTCGCCCGCAAGGCCGCCAACCGGGTGGTCTTCATGGCCGACGGCCAGATCGTCGAGGAGAACGACCCGGAGACGTTCTTCACCGCCCCGCAGAGCGACGCGCGCCAAGGACTTCCTGAGCAAGATCTTGACCCACTGAGCGGTAACCGTCGGACCAGAGTACAGTGCGAGCGGAAACATGAGGAGGTACGCACTCAGACGTCCTGGCTCCTCGGCCATCGGCGCCGGCGCTGGTGGTGCTCGCTGGCCGCCTGCGGCGGCGGCGGCGGCCGGCGGACGAGACCGGAGGCGGCGGCAAGGTCGTCATCGGGGTCAAGTTCGACCAGCCCGGCCTCGGTCTGAAGGAGGGCGACAACTACACCGGCTTCGACGTCGAGGTGGCCAACTACGTCGCCAAGGACCTCGGCTACACCGAGGTCGAGTTCAAGGAGTCGCCCGTCGGCCCAGCGGGAGACCCTGCTGCAGAGCGACCAGGTCAAGATGATCTTCGCCACCTACTCGATCACCGACGACCGCAAGCAGAAGGTCTCGTTCGCCGGGCCGTACTTCATCGCCGGTCAGGACCTGCTGGTCAAGGCCGACAACACCGACATCACCGGCCCGGAAGCGCTGAACGGCAAGAAGCTCTGCTCGGTCACCGGCTCGACCTCGGCGAAGAAGATCAAGGACAACTACGCCACCGGGTGTCCAGCTGCAGGAGTACGACACCTACTCCAAGTGCGTGGAGGCCCTGAACAGCGGCGCCATCGACGCGGTCACCACCGACAACGTGATCCTGGCCGGCTTCGCCGCCCAGCCCCAGTACCAGGGCAAGCTGAAGGTCGTCGGCAAGCCGTTCTCCGAAGAGCGCTACGGCGTCGGCATCAAGAAGGGCGACACCGAGCTCTGCGGCAAGATCAACGCCGCGCTGGAGAAGATGGTCTCCGACGGCGCCTGGGAGAAGGCGCTGGACGACACGGTCGGCACGTCCGGGTTCAAGCCGGACTCGACAGAACCCGCCCAAGCCGGACGCCTGCTCCTGATCGGCGGCTGAAGCTCCTAAGCGTGGGTGCCGCAGCTCGGCTGCGGCACCCACGTGTTCCACCGCGTCGAGAGGAGAGCCGATGGATCAGCTGCAGTCGCTGCTGAGTGAGTACGACGTCGTCTCGGCGTTCTGGATGACGATCAAGCTCACGTTCTTCGGCGCGATCGGCGCCCTGGTGATCGGCACCCTGGTCGCGGTGATGCGGGTGTCGCCGGTGCGGCGTGTTCCAGAACATTCGGGCATCGCCTACGTCACCTTGATCCGCAACACGCCGCTGACCCTGATCGTCTTCTTCTGCGCCTTCGGGCTGCTGAACACCCTGCAGATCCACCTGGCCGGACCAGAACTCGCCGACCTCGTCGGCCGACAACAACTTCCGGTGGGGTGTGGTCGCGCTCGGCATCTACCACGCGTCGTTCGTGGCCGAGGCCATCCGCAGCGGCATCAACACCGTGCCCCAGGGTCAGGCCGAGGCGGCCCGGGCGATCGGCCTGAGCTTCCTCCCGACCGTGACCACCATCGTGCTGCCGCAGGCGTTCCGGGGCGCCATCGCGCCGCTCGGGCAACACGCTGATCGCGCTGACCAAGAACACCACGGTGCTGGCCACCATCGGCGTGGCCGAGCCCGCGCTGATGATGCGCAACATGCTCGAGTTCGACATCTCGCTGCTGTACGCGATCTTCTTCATCATGGCCGCCGGGTTCGTGATCCTGACGCTGCCGATGGGGCTGTTCTTCACCTGGTTGTCGCGCAAGCTGGCGGTGCAGCGATGAGCGCCGAGACCAGCGTCCTGTTCGACGCTCCCGGCCCGAAGGCGCTCGTCCGGCACCGGATTCATCGCGGTGGTCGGCGTGGCCCTGCTGGTCTGCTGGCATCATCTTGATCCTGCGGGCCTGGCCAATCCGGCGAACAACCAGCTGACCGCGGCGAAGTGGGTGCCGTTCCTCGAGTGGTCGTCCTGGACGGACTACCTGATCCCGGGCCTGCTGGGCACCCTGCAGGCCGCGGCCATCAGCGTCGTGCTCGTCGGTCGTCCTCGGCGTCCTGCTCGGCATGGGCCGGCTGTCCGCAGCTGGCCGTGGTTCGCATCGTCTGCGGCGTCTTCGTCGAGTTCTTCCGCGCCGTCCCGGTGCTGATGATGATGTTCTTCGCCTACTACTTCGGGCTGTTCACCCTGCAAGATCTCCGGCAGCGCGCTGCCGCTGTTCGGCGCCGTGGTCGGTCTGACGTTCTACAACTCCTGCGTGATCGCCGAGCTGGTCCGCTCCGGCGTCGGCTCCCTCCCCCGCGGCCAGCGCGAAGCCGGCTACGCGATCGGCCTGACGACCGGACCAGACGCTGACGGCCATCTTGCTGCCGCAGGCGATCACCGCGATGCTGCCCTCGCATCGTCAGCCAGCTCGTGGTGATCTTGAAGGACTCCGCGCTGGCCTACACGATCACCTACCTCGAGCTGCTGCGGGCCGGGCCAGAACCTGGCCGTCTACCAGCGGCAACCTGATCCCGACCCTGATCGTGCTGGCCGCGATCTACATCCTCATCAACTGGGCGTTGACCCGGCTCGCCCGGGCTCTGGAGGCGCGGCTGCGCAGCGGTCGAGCGCGGCATCCGACCGGGCCCGCTCGAACGTCGGTGTCGACCCGGCGCTGGCCGCCGAGGAGGAACGGCAGGAGGCAGCGGCCCGAGCCGACCCGCGGTGAGTCAGGGGTTGCCGGACCCGGCGCCAAGCCGGCCAGCAGCCGCTCGACGTCGTCGGCGTCGTTGTAGGGGGCGAGCCCGACCCGGACCGCGCCGCGGTCGCCGAGCCCGAGGTGGCGCGACGCCTCGACGGCGTAGAAGTTTCCGGCCGGCGCGTTGATCCCGTCCGTCGCGAGCGACGTGGCGACCTCGTCGGCCGGTCGACCCGGGCAGGTCGAACAGCATCGTCGACGTCCGACCGCTGGCCCGGCTGTACACGGTGGCACCGAGATCGGCCAGCCCCTGGTCCAGTCGTTGCTGCAGGCCGCGCTCGTGATCGCTCGAGCACGCGCGAACGCCCGGGTCAGCCGTTCGCTCCGGGTGCCGTCCGCCCCCGCCGAGGTCGGCCAGGTAGTCCACGGCCGCGGTCGTGCCGGCCAGCAGCTCGTACGGCAACGTGCCCAGCTCGAACCGCTCCGGCACGGCGTCGGTCGAGGGCAGCAGCTTGTCCGGGCTGCAGCTCGGCGAGCTGAGCCGGGTCGGCGACCAGCACCCCGTGGTGGGGTCCGAGGAACTTGTACGGGGAGCAGACCAGGAAGTCTGCGCCCAGCGCCGCTCGGTCGAGTCGCGGGTGGGCGGCGAGGTGGACGGCGTCGACCCACAGCAAGGCGCCTGCCGCGTGCACCGCTGCGGCGATCAGTTCGGACAGGTCCGGCCGACGTGCCCAGCAGGTTGCTGGCTCCGGTGACGGCGACCAGCCGGGTCCGCTCCGACAGGAGCGGGGCGACGTGCTCGAGCCGCAGCTCGCCGGTCGTCGGGGTCGAAGTCGGCCCAGCGCACGCGGCCCCGGCCGCTTCGGCGGCGATCAGCCACGGTCGGATGTTGGCGTCGTGGTCCAGCCGCGTGACCACGATCTCGTCGCCCGGTCGCCACTGCCGCAGCGAGGGTTCGGGCGAAGTCGAACGTCAGCTGGGTGGCGCTGCGGCCGAACACGACGCCGGTCGGGTCGGCGCCGGTGAAGTCGGCCATCGCACGGCGGGCGCCGACGACGATCTCCTCGGCGTTGCGTTGCGCGGCGTTGTCCATGCCACGGTTGGCCGAGCGGGGCCTGCATCGCCGCGGCGATGGCCTCGATCACCGGCAGCGGGGTCTGGGTGCCACCCGGGGCGTCGAAGAACGCGACGCCGCCGGCGAGGGCGGGGAAGTCGCCGGATCCGTATCCACGGGCGAGGTCCAGCCGGCCGGGTCAGCGGGCGGTCTCGGTCGCCCGCGACTCCCGCACCACCGTCACCTTGATCTGACCGGGGTAGGTCAGCTCCTCCTCGATCTGCTTGGCCAGGTCGCGGGCCAGCACCTGGGCCTCGATGTCGTCGACGACTTCCGGCACCACCATCACCCGGATCTCCCGGCCGGCCTGCATCGCGAACACCTTGTCCACGCCCTCGCGTGAGCCGACGCGATCTTCTCCAGCCTCTCGAGCCGCTGCACGTAGGCCTCGATGCTCTCCCGGCGGGCACCGGGCCGGCTGCCGCTGATCGCGTCGGCGGCCTGGATCAGCACCGCCTCGACGGTGCGCACCTCGACCTCGTTGTGGTGGGCCTCGATCGGCGTGCACCACGTCGGGATGCTCTCCGTACTTGCGGGCGAGGTCGGCTCCGACGATCGCGTGCGACCCCTCGACCTCGTGGGTCAGCGCCTTGCCGATGTCGTGCAGGAAGGCCGCGCGCTTGCACTGGGCGATGTCGAGGCCGCAGCTCGGCCGCCATCAGTCCGGCGATGTGAGCGGACTCGATCAGGTGCTTGAGCACGTTCTGTCCGTAGGACGTCCGGTAGCGGAGCGTGCCGAGGATCGGCAGCAGGGCCGGATGGAGGTCGGAGATGCCGACCTCGGCGAGGGCGTCCTCGGCCGACCGCAGGCACTGCTGCTCGATCTGGCCCTTGCTGCGTTCGTGCACCTCCTCGATCCGCGCGGGATGGATCCGGCCGTCGCTTGACCAGCTCGGTCAGCGTGATCCGGGCGGTCTCGCGGCGCACCGGATCGAAACAGGACAACAGGACCGACTCCGGCGTGTCGTCGATCATCACGTTGACCCCGGTCACCTGCTCGAAGGCGCGGATGTTGCGACCCTCACGGCCGATGATCCGGCCCTTCATGTCGTCGCCGGGCAGATGCACCGCGGACACCACCGACTCCGATGTCTGCTCCGACGCGAGCCGCTGGATGGCGCCGACGACGATCATCTGCGCACGCGACTCCGCTTCCCGGGTCGCCTGCCGCTCGATGTCGCGGGCGGTCAGTACCGACTGCCGCTTGGCGTCGTGCTCGACCGCGGCGACGAGCTCGGCCTTGGCCTGCTCGCGCGGTCAGTCCCGCGACCCGCTCCAGCGCCTGCTGCTGCTCGACCTCAGCTTCGGCGAGTGCCTTGCGCTGCGCCTTGAGGTTGGCCTTGACCTCTTCGAGATGTTGAGCCTTGTCCTCCAGCACGCGGGTGTCGGCGTCGAGCCGTTCCTCCCGGTCGGCCAGCCGCTACTCCCGCCGCTCGATCTCCAGTCGTTGTTCCCGGAGCTCGTTGCGCCGCAACCGGGCCTCGTCGTCCAGCTCACGGCGGGTGACCTCGGTGGCCCGCAGCAGCTCGTCAGCCTTGTCCTGAGCGTCTCGTCGGACGGCCTCCGCCTCAGTCACGATCGCGGCAGCGCGGGACTCGGCGGCTCGGACGGCCGCGGCATCCGACGCGGTCTCGCCGGCCTGCGCTGCTCGGGTTCGGCCGGCCTTCGGATCGGACAGTTGACGACGGATGAGCAGGTACCCGATGGCAGCCACGACGACGATGAGCAACATCAGGCCCACAAGCACCAAGGTCTCGAACAGGCCGATGACCATGTTCAGCTCCTGTCTGCGCGCGGACGCGCACTCAAGAGACCTCCCAGCAGCGACTGCTTCTCGAGCGGAGAACCGGAGTTGTCTCAGACAACCCGGAAAACAAATTCATTTGCGGTCAGGACCGGCGTATTGCCGAATCATTCACATCGAAGAAGGAGAAACAATTTAGTGTTCGTCATATCGCAGATTGCTGCAAGATCTCGTGATGGCAGAGTATGGCCGGGCGTCGAGTCGGTCAAGGACCCGCCGACGCTCGGCGCAGCTCAGGTCAGGTCCAGCTCGTCGAGCACGGTCGCGATCACTCCCGTGCTGAAGCCGCGGCGCCCCAGCACTCCCGCCAGTCGGCGGTACCGCACTGCCGGCTCGAGTCGACCCATGGCCCGCAGCTTCTTCTCCGCCAGCTGGCGCGCCGCCGACAACTCCTCGTCCGAACCGACCGGAGCCAGTGCTTCCGCGATGTGTTCGGCGGCCACGCCCTTGGTCTGCAGCTCTCGGCGCAGAGCCGAACGCGACAACCCTCGCCGCACTTGCCGCGACTCGACCCAATCACGGGCGAACTGGGCATCGTCGATCAGACCCAGGTCCGTGAACCGGTCCAGGACAACGGTTGCGGCGTCCTCCGGAACTCGCTTCGTCGCCAGAGCCACGGCCAATTCGTGTCTGGTCCGAGCTTGAGCCGCGAGCTTCCGGAGGACGATCTGCCGTGCCACGTCTTCGGGGTCGGCCTCTGGATCCTCGTCCCGCTCTGTCGCCACCGCGGCCGAGGAGTCGGTGCGAGACCCGTGGAACGAAGCAGCCACGACGATCAGAACTCGACCTCACCGGTGACCGGGTCGACCCCGGCCGGCACATCGAGCTGCGGGCCGATACCCATCCGCTCCTTGATCTTCTTCTCGAGCTCGTTGGCCAGGTCGGGGTTGGCTCGCAGGTAGGAGCGAGCGTTCTCACGACCCTGTCCGAGCTGGTCGGCGTCATAGGTGAACCAGGCGCCTGCCTTCCGGATGATGCCGGCGTCGACACCCAGATCGATCAAACTGCCTTCGCGGCTGATTCCCTGCCCGTAGAGGATGTCGAATTCGGCTTGCTTGAATGGCGGCGCGACCTTGTTCTTCACGACCTTGACCCGGGTGCGGTTTCCGACCATTTCCTGGCCGTCTTTCAAGGTCTCGATCCGGCGCACGTCGAGACGGATCGAGGAGTAGAACTTCAACGCCCTGCCACCGGTGGTGGTCTCCGGCGAGCCGAACATGACGCCGATCTTCTCGCGGAGCTGGTTGATGAAGATGCACGTCGTGCCCGCCCCGCTCAAGGCGCCGGTCATCTTCCGCAGCGCCTGGCTCATCAACCGGGCCTGCAGGCCGACGTGGCTGTCGCCCATCTCGCCCTCGATCTCGGCGCGCGGCGTGAGGGCGGCCACCGAGTCGATCACGATGAGGGCCAGGGCGCCGGATCGGACGAGCATGTCGGCGATCTCCAGGGCCTGCTCACCGTTGTCCGGCTGGCTGACCAGCAAGGAGTCGGTGTCGACTCCGAGCCTGGCTGCGTATTCCGGGTCCAACGCGTGCTCGGCGTCGATGAAGGCGCAGATCCCGCCGGCGGCCTGGGCGTTGGCGATGGCGTGCAGGGCGACGGTGGTCTTGCCGCTCGACTCCGGTCCGTAGACCTCCACCACCCGGCCCCGGGGCAGGCCGCCGATGCCGAGGGCGAGGTCGAGGGCGATCGAGCCGGTGGGAATCACCTCGATGGGCGCCCGCACCTCATCGCCCAGTCGCATGACCGAGCCCTTTCCGTACTGCTTGTCGATCTGAGCCAGCGCGGTCTCAAGCGCCTTCTCCCGGTCCGTGGTGGCCATCGATGAATCCTTCCGTGCCCTCGATTGGTGTTGCCGAGACTCTAAGGACGAGCACTGACGATCGTCGGTTCGAGTTGCTGCCTGTGGATGACGATCGGAGTCCTGTCCGACGGTCAGTGGATAACTTAGGCGAACGTGTGTTCGAACGCATCTCGACACGCGGTCGGGTGCGCAGTCAGCCCGAATCGACGGCCTCGCGCGCGAAAGCCGCCGGCGGACGTCCGATCGCCGCCGCGAACGTGCGGGTCAGGTGGGACTGGTCCGCGAAGCCCAGATCGGCGGCCACCGCCGACCAGTCCGGATCGGGTCCCCGGGCACCACGGGCAGCCGCCGACTGCATCCGCCGCCGGTCGATGACCCACTTGGGCGAGGCCCCGACGTACTCGGCGAAGAGCCGTTGCAGATGCCGCACGCCGAGTCCGGCCAGCTCGGCGACCTGAGCGACGCGGAGGACGTCGGGCCGGCGCATGATCTCCTCGACCAGCTGGGCCAGCCGCGCCGCGACGGGATCGGGCTCGGGCAGCGCGACGCCGAGGAAGTCGGCGAGCAACCGGACCCGGTCGCTCGCGTCCGACGTCGCCGCGACCGCCCCCGCCACAGCGCTCGGATCGCGACCCAGGACCGCTGCGATCGGACGAGACGTACCGGTGAGCGCGTCCACCCGGCTGCCGAGGAACGGGCGGAAACAGGCGGGCCGGAAGCGCGCTCCACGACGAAACCGCGGCCGACCAGCCGCCGGTCGTAGCGGCTCAGGGTGAGGCCGGTGACGTCGGCCTCGGTGTTGGTCACGGAGAGATTCACGCAGGGCGACGGCAGCACCTGGGCCACGTACGGCTCGGCCAGCTCCCAGCTGACGGTCCAGAAGTTCGCCACGAACGGACGCAACGGTGCCGGCGTCTCGTGACTTCGGTAGTCGAAGTGACGAGCCGAGGCCTGCGGGCGGAGGATGCCGGGCTCCAGCTGCAGATCGCGGCCCATGCCGACGAGGTTAGTTGATCGGTCGCGGGCCAGGTCGTGATTCTTCAAGACACGGCGACGCCGGCGCGCGACGATGAGGGCATGGACACCGACGACCAGCAGACCGCGTCTTCGATCCGGGATCAGCTGAAACCGGCCGCCGACGCCGTCGCCGCCATGCTGCGTGGCGCGGGCGGCGCCGATCTCGACCGGCCGACCCCCTGCCTCGACTGGGATCTGGAGGACTTGGTCCGGCATGCGCTCGGCACCACCACGGGATTGGCCAAGATCGGCCGCAAGGAGCAGCTGGGGTCGGACCCGTGGGCCGGTCCGGAGGTCACCGAGCAGTGGCACGCTCGTGCTCGCCGACAACGTCGAAGCCCTGGCCGACGCGTGGGCCGGGGACGCAGCCTGGTCGGGCTCGGTCCAGCTGGGTGCCGAGATGCCGGCGAGCACGATCGGTGAGATGGCGTACGCGGAGATCCTGCTGCACGGCTGGGACGTGGCGCGCGCGGTGGGTTCCGGCCTCGAGCTCACCCCGGAGATGGCGGCTGCGCTGCTGCAGACGATCGAGGAGACCGCCGATCTCGGCCGCCGGATGGGCGCCTACGGAGCCGCCGTCGAGGTACCGGAAGATGCCGGCGACTTCGACCGGGCGCTGGCGGCGGCCGGTCGAGACCCCGACTGGTCGGCGTAGGTCGACTACGCCGCGAGCAGGTGGCGGGCCGTGCCGATGTCGGTCACCAAGACGTTGATCCAACCGCCGAGCACGGCGGCTCGGATCGCCTCGTGCTTCGCCGCTCCGCCGGCGAGTCCGACCCGACGTGGGACGGCGCGCAACGTGGCGGGGTCGATACCGAGCACGCGATCGTCGAGGTCTGCTCGTCACGGCAGCGCCGCGCGCGTCGAAATAGCGGTGACAGACGTCGCCGACCGCGCCGGCGGCCAGCAGCGTGGCCTGATCGGTGAGGTCGACCGCGTTGCCGCTCTCCCGCAGGAACGCCGACGGCGGCAGGCTGCCGATGCCGACCAGCGCCATGGTCAGCGACGCCCACTCGGCGGCCACCGCTTCCATCGCGACGTCGTGCAGCAGGCTGTCGCGGGTGGTCCGGCTGCCGACCAGCCCTGGGGCGGGGACGAAGGTGGCGTTCGCGCCCGAGCAGCTGGGCCAGATCGCTCGAGCAGTCGGTTGGCGCGAGCCTGTGCCGAGGAGACGCCGATGCCGCCGATCAGCTGGACGACGTTGTCGGCTCCCGCCAGACGCAGCGGATGCATCCGATCGACGACCGACAGCAGCGTCTGGCTCCAGGTCGAGATGCCGATCCGTTCCCCACCGGTCAGGGTCGCTTCCAGATAGCTGGCGCCGGCCGACCCGATGCCGGCCAGGATGGCCGGCTCGTCGCCCTCGACGTCGACGACCACCGCCTCCAGCAGGCCGTAGCGCTCCTCGAGCGCCTCCTCGAGGTCGGTGTGGACGCCCTGGCTGACGACCACGACCGTGCGCACGATGCCGAGCTCTCGCGGCCCGCTTGAGCAACCGGGAGACCCGCGCCTGGGACAGGTGCAGCGTCGTCGGCGATGTCGACCTGCCGGATGCCGCGCTCGTGGTGCATCCGAGCGACCTTGGTGATCAGCCGGACCTGGCCGTCGGCGGACGACGCGGGACGCCGGCTGGCTGCGCTCATCTCGGCGTCTGGCCCTGTCCTCCGGAGCTCGACCCTATCCGTCCCGACCAAGCCGGGCAGCGGGCGCCCACGGCCTGCGCCGAGCGGGCCCGCCAGCTGCTCCCGCCAGAGATCCTCGGCCAGCGCCGGCGCGATCAGCGATCGTGGGTGGCAACCCGACCGGTCGAGCGTGCACCGTCGGCCGCGCCGTGGTGCCAGCCGAGCCAGTCGGCCGCGCCGAGCGCGGACACCTCGGGCTGATCGGCCACCTCCACCGGGCGACCGAGCAGATCCGCCTGGGTCTGCATCACCAGCTCGGCAGAGGTGGCGCCCCCGTCGGCCCGGATGCTCGCCAGCGGGCCGGTCGCCTCGGCGTCGATGATCTCGACGATGTCGCAGACCTGGTGGGCCACCGCGTCGACGGCGGCCCGGGCGACCTGCGCGCCGGATCGCTGCCGGGGTCAGGCCGGGGATCACCCCGCGTACCTCGCGGTCCCAGTGCGGGGCGCCGAGTCCGGTGAAGGCCGGGACCAAGGTCACACCGCCGGTGTCGCCGACGTCGCGGCCCGGGCGAGCAGGTCCGACACGCCCCGCCCAGCAGCTCGGCCGCCCAGGCCAGCGTCGCACCCGGAGGACAGGATGTTGCCCTCCCGGGCGTACGTCGGCGGCCTCGGTCAGCCAGGCCAAGGTGGACGGGACGGGGGAGGCGCCGGCCACGAACCCGGCCGTCGGGGTCATCACCGACGTGCCGGTGCCGTACGTCGCCTTGGCCGTGCCCACCTCGGTGCAACCGTGGCCGAACAGGGCGGCGTGCGAGTCCGCCAGCACCGCGATGATCGGCATTCCGTCGGGCACTCCCGGCAGCCCCGAGCAGCGACCCGAAGTCGCCGTCGGACGCCGACACCGCCGGGCAGCACGCTGCGGGGACGCCGAAGAGCTCGAGCAGTGCCGGGGACCAGGCGAGATCGACGATGTCGTACAGCAGGGTGCGCGAGGCGTTACCGGCCTCGTCCGTGCCGTTCCCGTCGGTGAGCCGCCAGATCAGCCAGGAGTCGACGGTGCCGACGCAGACGTCGGCGGGTGCCACTCCGGCGGGCAATCGCGAGCAGCCAGCGGAGCTTGGGGGCCGAGAACATCGCGTCGATCCGCAGCCCGGTCCGGCCGCGGACCACCGCGTCGTCGTCCGCGGTCGGTCCGCTCGCGGCACCACTGCCGCCGTTCGCACGTCCTGCCAGCCGATCACCGGCCCAGCGGCTGTCCCGTCCGCCGGCCCCAGGCCACGACCGACTCGCGCTGGGTGGACAGAGCCACGCCGCGACCGGTCGAGTTCGTCCGACCGGGTCGACTGCGGACAGGCACCGCTCGATCGCGGTCAGCACGCTGGCCCAGATCAGCTCGGCGTCCTGCTCGACCCACCCCGGACGCGGGTGCGCGACGCCGACCGGGGCGGACCCGATCGGACGACGTTCGCCTCGGCGCGTCGACCAGCACCGCCTTGCTGTTGGTGGTGCCCTGGTCGATGGCCAAGACCCTGGGTCATCGCTGACTCCTTCCGGACAGCACCTCCTCGAACGATCGGCAGCCGCCTACCCGGTACGGTCCCGGCTCTCGGCTCTCATCGATTGATTCGTGCAGTATCGAGTGATAGATTATGCAGTACCGCATGAATTCAACACCAGGAGACCCATGGCGTCCACGCCCGACGGCGGGTCATCATCAACACCGACGCCAAGAACGAGGCCGACGACCAGTACGCCATCGTGCATGCCCTGTTGTCGCCGACTCTGGACGTACGCGGGCATCATCCCGGCCCACTTCGGCACCTGGCGCAGCGACCACAGCATGGCCGAATCCCGCGACGAGGTCGACCTGCTGCTGGAGCCTGATGGAACTGACGGCCGGTCATGGTGGCCGACGGCGCCGCCGCCCCGATCGCGACGAGCGACGCCCCGAGGACATCGCCCGGCGCCCGGCTGATCATCGCGGAGAGCATGCTGGCCGCGGCCGACGATCCGCTGTACGTGGCGTTCCTGGGACCGCTGACCGACATGGCCTCCGCGATCCTGCTCGATCCGGCGATCGTCGACCGCCCCGTGTCGGTCATCTGGATCGGCGGAGTGGGCCACGGCGATCTGGGACCTACCCCGGAAGATGGAGTTCAACCTCTCCAACGACATCGCGGCCGCGAACGTCGTCTTCGACTCGGGCATCACCGTGTGGCAGGTGCCGCGCAACGTCTACTCCGATGGTGTCGGTCTGCTACACCGAGCTGGAGGAGAAGATCGGCGGCACCAGTGAGCTGGCCGACTACCTGATCCGCCAGCTGAAGGAGTGGAACGCCACGTATCACCCCGAGCCCGATCGAGTCCCGCTCGCTGGGCGACTCACCGGCGGTCTCGTTGCTGCTCTACCCCCGAGGTGGCAGTTCCGACCGTCCCGGCGCCCCGGTTCGGCGCGAAGGTCACTACCTACCCGGATCCGGACATCCCGATCCGGGTCGTGCGAAGTCCGTCGACGTGCGGTTCCTGCTCGAGGACATGTTCGCCAAGATCCGCAGGTTCGGCCGCGAACGAGATCAGCCGAGCGTCGTGCCGTCGACACCGTCGCCCACCATCGACGAGGATCCACCTCATGACTGATCTGCCGGTCTTCGGCGCAGGCATCTGGCACTTCGCCACCTACGTGGACCGCTACGCCACCGAGGGCTACGGGGATCCCGTCGGCCTGCTCGAGCAGATCGACAGGGCCGGTGCCGTCGGCGACCTCTCCGTCGTGGACCTCAACTGGCCGTTCGCCGGCTTCGACGGCACCCTCGACGACGTCAGGGCCGCGCTGGCCCGCAACAACCTGCGCGCCGTCGCGATCACCCCGGAGATCTACAACAAGGACTACATCAAGGGCTCCATCACCAACCCGGACCCGGCCGTCCGGGCCAAGGCGCTGGCGCTGCTGAACGAGGCCACGGAGCTGGCCAAGGAGCTCGGCTGCGACTACGTCAAGCTCTGGTTCGGTCAGGACGGCTGGGACTACCCGTTCCAGGTGAACTACCACGACGTCTGGAAACTGGCCGATCGACGCGCTGCGCGAGCTGTGCAGCGCCCACCCCGACATCAAGTTCGTGATCGAGTACAAGCCGCGGGAACCGCGGAACAAGATCATCTTCCCCAACGCGGCCCGCACCCTGCTGGCCATCCAGCAGACCGGCTGCGACAACCTCGGGTGTGCTGCTGGACTTCGGTCACTCCCTGTACGGGCTGGAGACCCCGGCCGACGCCGCCCAGCTCTGCATCGACGCCGGCAAGTTGTTCGCCATCGACGTCAACGACAACTTCCGGGGCTGGGACGACGACATGGTCGTCGGCTCGGTGCACCTGGTCGAGACCTTCGAGTTCTTCCACACCCTGCGCCGCAACAACTGGGAGGGCGTCTGGCAGCTCGACCAGTTCCCGTTCCGGGAGGACTCGGTGCAGGCCGCCAAGCAGGCGATCGACTTCCTCAAGGCGATCCACCGGGCCCTCGACGCGCTGGACGAGGACGCGCTGGCCGCCGCCCAGGCCAACCACGACGCGCTGGCCGCCCAACGGCTGGTCCAGAAGGTGCTGCTCAGCTCGATGAGCAGCGTGGCGCCGACTCGACGTCGACTCGAACGGCACCGATTCGACGGCACGATTCGAACGGCCAGGACCGATGAGCGCCCTGGCCGCCGAGCACACGACCATGCCGGTCTTCGGGCCGGCTCTCGCCCGCACGCGACCCGGGACGAGCAGATCGCCCACGTCGCCGAGGCCGCCCGGCAGATCCGGATCCAGGACCTCAGCTGGTCCACCACGCCGGTGCCGGTCACATCGGCGGCGACTTCTCCGCCATCGACATCCTCGCCACCCTCTACGGGGCGGTGCTGAACGTCACGCCCCGAGACCGTCGACGACCCCGAGCGGGACCGCTTCATCCTGTCCAAGGGGCACGTCGCCGGCGCGCTCTACACCACTCTCGCCGCGTTCGGCTTCCTGCCGGTGGCGGAGCTGGCCACCTTCTTGAAGCCGCTGTCCCGGCTGAACGGGCACCCAACCGCAACAAGGTGCCCGGGGTCGAGGCCAACACCGGACCGCTGGGCCACGGGCTGCCGATCGCCGTCGGGCACGCCCTCTCGGCCAAGCTCGACGTGTCCCAGCGCCGGACGTACGTGCTGACCGGCGACGGCGAGCTGCAGGAGGGCAGCAACTGGGAGGCCATGATGGCCGCCTCCCAGTACGAGCTCGACTCGCTGACCGTGATCGTGGACCGCAACCGGCTGCAGCAGGGCGCGACCACCCGCGAGACCAACGACCTCGATCCGCTGGACGCGAAGGCGGCGGCGTTCGGCTTCGCCGTCGTCGAGGTCAACGGCCATGACCACGGCGAGCTGCTCGACGTGTTGTCCTCGGTGCCGTTCCGGCCCGGGCAAGCCGACGTTCGTGATCGCCCACACCCACAAGGGGCACCCGATCTCGTTCATGTCCAACAACGCGGCCTGGCACCACAAGGTCCCGAGCGCGGACCAGCTCACCCAGGCTCTCGACGAGCTCGAAGCCTGCCGGCCCACCAGCAACTGAGGATCGCCACCATGACCGCGACCGCGAACCCCGCCCCCACTCCCCGGCCATCGAGTCGATCGTCGACAAGCCGCGCTTCGACTGCCGCGACGCCTACGTCACGACCCTGGCCGAGCTGGCCCAGTCCGATCACCGCATCGTCGGCGTGGTCAACGACTCGGTCGGATCCAGCAAGCTCGATGCGTTCAAGAAGGCATTCCCCGACCGGCTGATCAACGTCGGCATCGCCGAGCAGGACATGGTCGGGGTCGCCGCCGGCCTCGCGAACGGTGGCCGGATCCCCTTCGTGTCGGCAGCATCCTGCTTCCTCACCGCGCGGGCGCTGGAACAGATCAAGGCCGACGTCGCGTACTCCAACCGGAACGTCAAGCTCTGCGGCATGAGCCCCGGCATGGCCTACGGCGAGCTCGGACCCACCCACCACTCGATCGAGGACGTCGCCTGGCTCCGGGCCATCGACAACATGATCATCGTGGTACCGGCGGATCCGGTCGAGACGGCGGCGGCCATGCGCTGGGCGGCCGCCACCGAGGGTCCGGCGTTCATCCGGGTGAGCCGGATGAAGGTGCCCGAGATCTACCCGGCCGACTACGAGTTCGTGCCCGGAAGGGCCGTGACGGTGCGCGCCGGCGACGACGTGACGATCATCAGCAACGGCACCGTCTTGTGGCGTGCCGTCGCCGCGGCGGAGCAGCTGGCCGCCGACGGCGTCGACGCCCGGGTCGTGTCAATGCCGACCGTCAAACCGCTCGACGTCGCCGCGGTGGTCGCCGCGGCCCGGGAGACGTCCGGGATCGTGACCGCCGAGGAAGCGACCGCTGTCGGCGGTCTCGGAGGGGCCGTCGCCGAGACCGTGGTGCAGCACCATCCGACCCGGATGCGGATCCTCGGGGTGCCGGAGTTCGCACCGACCGGTTCCGCCGGCTTCCTGCTGGATCGCTACGGGATGTCACCCGAGGGCATCGCCGACGCGGCCCGCAGCCTGGTCGACCGCTCGGCCGACTGAACCACTCAGCGTTCCCGTTCGGGCAGCTCCAGCTCGCGCCAGACCGCCCGCCACACCTGCTTGGCCGCCGTGCCGTCGGAGAGCGCCTGCCGCACGGTCTGTCCCCCCAGCTCGGCCATCTGGTGCTCACTCGCCCAGACCTGGGCGTAGCCACGGCCCAGCTGGCCCTCCAGCCGCTGCCACAGCTCGGTCTCCTTCATGAGCCGCCGCTCCCCACCTCGGACGAGCACAGCGGCTTGGGATCTTCCGACTCCGCGGAGGCGGGCGCCACGGGCCGAGTCCGCCCTCGTCCCGGCACCAGGCCCTGCGAGACCGCGACCCCCAACAGCACCACCAGCGCCCCGGCCGGTTGGAACCACTCCAACGGCTCGTCCAGCACGGCGACGCCGAGCAGCGTCGCGAAGACCGGCACGATGTAGGTCACCATGGAGGCCGTCGTGGCCCCGACCAGCCGGATGTTGCGCATGTTGATCACGAACGCCAGGCCGGTGCCCAGCACGCCGAGGACGACCACCGCGGCGATCACCGGCCCGGTGAGGGTCGACGGATCGGGCAGCCCACCGCTGAGGATCGGTGCGGCGACCGCGAGCACCAGCGTCGCCACCAGCAGCTGGCACACCGACATCACCGCTCCGGACTCCGGCCGCGGGGCGATGAACTTCTTCGTGTACGGGATCGCGACCCCGTAGCACGCCGCGGCGCCCAGACACATCAGCTGCCCACTCAGCGACGCGCCACCGACGCCGCGCCAGATCCCGAGGATGATCAAGGCGCCGACCAGACCCAGGGCCAGTCCGACCACCCGCCGCGAGCTCAGCTTCTCGGTCCGGAACACCAGCACCGCCATCGGCAAGACGATCAACGGCGTGGTGGCGTTCCAGAGCCCCGCCAGCAACGAGGACACGTGGGTCTCGCCGTAGGCGAACAGCGTGAACGGCGCCGCGATGCCGACCACACCGACCACCGCGTTGTGTCCCCACAGCGTCGCCGAGCGGGGCCACCGGCTCCGGGTGACAGCGACGAGCCCGACCAGCACCAGCGCGCCGCTCGCCACCCGGCCGAGCGCGACGTAAGCCGCCGGCAGCGCCGACACACCGACCTTGATGAACAGGAAGCTCGAACCCCAGATCAGGCCGAGCACGAGGAGGCCGGGGACCCAGCGCCGCGCGCCGACCGGCGCGGCGGCCGGGTCGGCGGCCGGTGCGGGCCGAGTGGTGGTCACCGCGAAACCGTACCCGCGATCGCTGACGGGTCCGCACGCCAGCACCGGCACCGCCGCCGGCAGAGCCTGCCACCGGACTGTCAGTGGTGCAACGCAGAATGGTCGGGTGGCGATCGACCCGCTCGCGCAGTTCACCCCGGCCACCGCGACGTGGTTCCGGGAGGTCTTCGCCGACCCGACCGCGGCCCAGGCGGGGGCCTGGCAGGCCATTTCCGCCGGTCAGAACGCCCTGGTCATCGCCCCGACCGGCTCCGGCAAGACCCTCGCGGCATTCCTCTGGGCCCTCGACGGCCTGGCCAGGACCGAGCGCCCGCCGGTGAAGGAACGCTGCCGGGTGCTCTACGTGTCACCGCTCAAGGCGCTGGCGGTCGACGTCGAGCGGAACCTGCGGGCACCGCTCGCCGGCATCACCCGGACCGCGCTCCGGCTCGGACAGACCCCACCGAGCATCAGCGTCGGGGTCCGCTCCGGTGACACGTCGCCGACCGACCGACGCAAGACTGGTCAGCCAGCCGCCGGACATCTTGATCACCACGCCGGAGTCGCTGTTCCTGATCTTGACGTCGGCGGCCCGCGACATGTTGCGCAACGTGCAGACGGTGATCGTCGACGAGGTGCACGCGCTGGCCGGCACGAAGCGCGGCGCCCACCTGGCGTTGTCGCTCGAGCGACTGGACGCGCTGATCGCCGAGACCGGTGGGTCGCCGACCCAGCGGATCGGGCTCTCGGCGACGGTGCGACCCCCGGAGCGGGTGGCGGCGTTCCTCGGCGGCCCCCATCCGGTCACGGTCGTGGCACCCCCGTCGGTCAAGTCCTGGGATCTGTCGATCGTGGTGCCGGTCGAGGACATGAGCGACCTCGGCGTCGACGGCGTCGGTGCCCCAACAGGGGCTGGACGAGGCGCTCGACGCCCAGGGCGCGCCGCCCAACCGCCCCTCGATCTGGCCGCACGTGGAGAACCAGATCCTTGACCTGATCACCGCGCACCGCTCGACGATCGTGTTCGCCAACTCGCGCCGGCTGGCCGAGCGGCTGACCGCGCACCTCAACGAGCTGCAGGCCGAACGCGACGGCGAAGCGAGCCCGGAGCAACCGCCGCCCGCCGAGATCATGGCCCAGTCGGGAGCTCAGCACGGGCCGGGACGGCTCCGGCCACCCGGTCGTGGCCCGGGCCCACCACGGTTCGGTCAGCAAGGAGCAGCGGGCGCAGATCGAGTCCGACCTCAAGTCGGGCGAGCTGCCGTGCGTGGTGGCGACCTCGTCGCTGGAGCTCGGTATCGACATGGGCGCGGTCGACGTGGTGGTCCAGGTCGAGTCGCCGCCGTCGGTGGCCAGCGGACTGCAACGGGTCGGTCGGGCCGGGCACCAGGTCGGCGCGACGTCTCGCGGAGTGTTCTTCCCCAACCACCGCGGCGACCTGATCGAGTCGGCCGTTGTGGTGGAGCGGATGCGCGCCGGCGCCATCGAGGAGGTCGCCGAGCTGCGCAATCCGCTCGACGTGCTGGCCCAGCAGATCGTGGCGATCGTCGCTGTCGAGGAGCAGAAGGCCGACGAGGTCTTCGCCCTGGTCCGCCGCGCGTTCGGCTTCCGGGACCTGCCGCACAGCGCGTTCGAGGCCGTGCTCGACATGCTGAGCGGGCGGTATCCGTCGGAGGACTTCGCCGAGCTGCGGCCCCGCCTCGTGTGGCATCGCGACACCGGCGTGTTGACCGCCCGACCCGGGGCCCAACGGCTCGCCGTCACCTCTGGCGGCACGATCCCCGACCGGGGCCTCTTCGGGGTCTTCCTGGTCGGCGAGGGCAACGCCTCCGGGCGGCACGCGGCCGGCCGCCGGGTCGGTGAGCTGGACGAGGAGATGGTCTACGAGACCCGCGTCGGAGACGTCTTCACCCTCGGCACGACGAGCTGGCGGGTGGAGCAGATCACGCACGACCAGGTCCTGGTGTCACCGGCGCCCGGCAGCCCGGGCCGGTTGCCGTTCTGGAAGGGTGACTCCCCCGCTCGTCCGGTGGAGCTCGGTCGGGCGTTCGGCGGTTTCATCCGCGAGATCGGTTCGCTGAAGCCGGAGCAGGCGTACCAACGGCTGTCCGACAGCGGTCTCGACGACTACGCCCGGCGCAACCTGGTCAGTTACCTCGAGGAGCAGCAGCGGGCGACGGGAGCCTTGCCGACGGATCGGACGATCGTGGTTCGAGCGGTTCCGCGACGAGCTGGGTGACTGGCGGGTCTGCCTGCACAGTCCATTGGGGTCCGGTGTTCTGACGCCCTGGGCGCTCGCGATCGAGCACGCGGCGCGGCAGCGGTACGGGCTCGAGGTGCAGGCCACCGCCACCAACGACGGCATCGTGCTGCGGGTGCCCGACACCGCGGCCGATCCGCCCGGTGCCGACCTGGTGGTGTTGCGACCCCGACGATCTGGAGCAGATCGTCACCGACGAGGTGGGCGGCTCGGCGCTGTTCGCCGCCCGGTTCCGGGAGTGCGCGGCCCGGGCCCTGCTGCTGCCGCGGCGCGATCCGAAGTCCCGCTCCCCGCTCTGGCAGCAGCGGATGCGGTCGGCGCAGTTGTTGACCGTGGCGGCTCAGTACCCGGAGTTCCCGATCGTGCTGGAGACGATGCGGGAGTGCCTCAACGATGTGTTCGATCTCGACGGCCTGATGCAGGTGCAGCGGGCGCTCGCCTCCCGCTCCCTGCGGCTGGTCGAGGTGGAGACGAAGGAGCCTTCACCGTTCGCCAAGTCCTTGCTGTTCGGCTACGTGGGCGCCTTCGTGTACGAGGGGGACGTCCCGCTGGCGGAGAAGAAGGCAGCTGCACTGTCCCTGGACGCCACCCTGCTGGCCGAGCTGCTCGGCAAGGACGGTCTCAAACAGCTCCTCGACGCCGGCATCATCGCCAGCACCGAAGCAGACCTGCAGGGTCTGAGCCCGGAGCGCCAGGCCACCACGGCCGAGCAGCTGTTCGACCTGGTCCGCACCGCCGGCCCGTTCACCGCCGAGGAACTGCGCCGCCGCAGCGGCGGCGAGGGCTTCGACCCTGATCGGGCGATCGCCGACCTGGTCGTCGACCGGCGCCTCGTCGAGGTCCGGATCGCCGGCCGCGACATGATCGCGGTGATGGAGGACATCCCCCGGCTCCGCGACGGACTCGGGATCCCGGTGCCGCCCGGCGTCGCAGCCGCGTTCACCGAGACGTCCGTGTCGCCGATCGCCGATCTGGTGCTGCGGTGGGCCCGGACGCACGGACCTTTCACCGCCGACACGGTCGCCTCCCGGTACGGGCTCGGTCTGGTGGTGGTGGAGCAGGCCTGTGAGGCGCTGGTCGGTCCTGGCACGTTGACGTCGGGCTCGTTCGTCGACCGGGCGGAGGACGCGGGTCGGTCGGCCGACCGACAGTACTGCCACAGCTCGGTGCTGGCCCTCGTGAAGCGCCGCACCCTGGCGCTCCTGCGCAAGGGGGTCGAGCCGGTCGACCAGGTCGCGTTCGCGCGCTTCCTGGCGGAGTGGCAAGGTGTCGGTTCCGGCGCCCGCGGTGCGGACGCGGTGCTGGCCACGTTGGAACAACTGGCCGGATACCCGATGCCGGCCAGTGCCGTCGAGTCGGTGATCCTGCCGGCGCGGGTGGCGGACTATTCACCGGCCATGCTCGACGAGCTGACGTCGACGGGAGAGGTGTTCTGGGTCGGCGACGGACCGATCGGCGACAACGACGGGTGGGTGCGGTGGTTCCCCGCCGACCTCGACCCGACGCCGGCGAGCGGTGAGGTCGAGGGGCAGCGGGCCCGGGAGCTCCTCGCCGCGTTCGCCTCCGGGGGCGCGTACTTCTTCGATCACCTGCTGCCGGCGTCGGCCGGCCCCGGCGAGCGCGACGACTACGTCACCGCCCTCTGGCAGCTGGTGTGGAGCGGTCTGGTCACCGGTGACACGTTCGCCGCCGTCCGCAACCGGGTCAGCGGCGGAGCCCATCGACGACCCAGCCGGCCGGTCTCGCGCAGTCACCGATCCCGGTCGCGGCTTCCCCGGCTCGGCCGACCCGACGCCGCCATCCGGGCCGGCCGCACGGCCAGTCCGACGACGCTCGGCCGCTGGTCCCTGGTTCCCCACGTCAGCGCCCCGGCGTCGGCCCGGTTGGCGACCGACCTCTTCGCCCAGCTCGATCGCTACGGGGTCCTCACTCGGGGCAGCGTGCTGACCGAGAACCTCGAGGGTGGTTTCGGCGTGGCGTACCGGGCCCTCAGCGGTTTGGAGGAGTCCGGGCAGTGCCGCCGGGGGTACTTCATCGAAGGTCTCGGTGCGGCCCAGTTCGCCCTACCCGGTGCGGTGGACCGGCTCCGATCCGAGCTGCGCGAGCCGGAAGAGGCGAGCGCGGTGATCCTGGCCGCCTGCGACCCGGCGAACCCCTACGGTGCCGCGCTGCCCTGGCCGGACCGCGAGGGGCACCGTCCCGGTCGCAAGGCCGGCGCTCTCGTCGCCCTCGTCAACGGCCGGCTGGTGCTGTACGTGGAACGCGGCGGTCGCACGTTGCTGTCGTTCTCCGACGAGGCGGATCTGTTGGGTCCGGCCACCCGGGCACTCGCCCGGTCGGTCCAGCGCGGCCAGCTGGGGCGGCTCACGGTCGAACGGGCCGACGGCGAGCACGTCTTCGGTTCGCCCCAGTTGAGCACGGCACTGCAGGAGGCGGGCTTCCGGATGACGCCGCAGGGACTGCGACTGAGGCCGTCGTGAGGGCCTGGGTCGTCGGCACCCCTGCTCCCGTCGACGACGCTCCCCTGCGCCTCGTCGATCGGGCCCTGCCGGAGCCCGGTGCCGGTCAGATCCGGGTGCGGGTGAGCTGCTGCGGCGTGTGCCGGACCGATCTGCACCTCGCCGAGGGCGACTTGGCCCCGCGCCGTGCGCAGGTAACGCCCGGACACGAGGTGGTCGGCCGGGTCGAGGCCCGCGGTACGGGCGCCGAGCGATTCGCGCTGGGCGACCGGGTCGGAGTGGCCTGGCTGGGCGGCACCGACGGGAGCTGCCGGTTCTGTCGACGCGGCCAGGAGAACCTCTGCCTGCACCCCGTCTTCACCGGTTGGGACGTGGACGGCGGCTACGCCGACGCCTGCCTGGTGGACGAGGCCTATGCCTACCGGATCCCGGCTGCGATCGACGACGAGCAGGCAGCTCCGCTGCTGTGCGCCGGGATCATCGGGTACCGGGCGCTGACCTGCGCGGACGTGCCGCCCGGCGGGGCACTCGGGATCTACGGATTCGGCGGCAGCGCCCACCTGACCGCCCAGGTGGCGCTCGCGCAGGGCCTACGGGTGCACGTGCTGACCCGAGGTGAGCACAACCAGCGGCTGGCCCGAGAGCTCGGAGCCGACTCGGTCGGCGCTGCCGGCGACCCGCCGCCGGAGCCGTTGCAGGGCGCCATCATGTTCGCGCCCGCGGGGGAGCTCGTGCCGGTCGCCCTGCGCGCGCTGGACCGGGGCGGCACACTGGCGATGGCCGGGATCTGGTCCTCTGACATCCCCGCCTTGGACTACGACGCCACGCTGTTCGGGGAGCGGACCCTGCGCAGCGTCACCGCCAACACCCGGGCGGACGGCGAGACCTTCCTCGCCCTGGCGGAACGGCTCGGCGTACGCGCCACGACCGCCGGGTACTCGATGACTGACGCACCCCGAGCGCTCGCCGACCTCAAGCACGGCCGGTTCGGTGGTGCCGCGGTCTTGCACACCTGATCTCGGACCGGGTGGGGCCCGAAGCAAGTGGGTCAGCGTCAGGCGGCAGCTTGAGCGACGGGCCGGATCGTCGGCAACGCGGTGACGCGCTCGTTGGCGGCGAGCTCGTGCATCGCCATCTTCTCGCTCACGACGTTGAGCACCACTGACAACGGAAGATCGAGGGCGGAGCAGATCGAGGCCAGCAACTCACTCGAGGCTTCCTTCTGGCCGCGCTCGACCTCGGACAGGTAGCCCAGACTGACCCGGGCCGCCTTCGAGATCTCACGCAGCGTCTTGCCCTGGCCGACCCGCTCCTCGCGCAGCGACTCACCGATGAGCTCACGGACGAGCACTCGTTTCACCGGTTCTGGTCGCATACCGAAACTCTACTCACTTCGTCCCACGGAACTGAGCGTGACCGGCTCATGAACGCCTCGGTGCGTCGAGTTGATGGGCGACCAGCTGCAACGCCGCTCGAACGGTGTCCGCGCGGATGCTCGCCCGGTCGCCGGAGAACAGCTGTTCGGACACCTCGGGCAGCACCACTCCCGAGATCGCGAAGCCGATGAACACCTGACCGACCGGATGCCCGTCCTGCTCGTCCGGACCGGCCACGCCGGTCACGGCGAGCCCGTGATCGGCGGCGCAGCGCTGGGCCACCCCGCGTGCCATCTCCCCCGCCGTCACGGCCGCGACCGGGCCGGCGGTGTCCAGGGTCGCCGACGTGACCCCGGCGAGCACCGCTTTCAGATCGGTGGCGTAGCTGATCACGCCGCCCCGGTAAACCCGGGAGGCGCCGGGCACCGAGGTCAAGGCGGCCCCGAGCAGCCCACCGGTCAGTGATTCCGCGGTGGCCAGGGTCTCACCGCGAGCGTGGAGCCGGGAGACGACCGCGGCCGCGAGCGCATACTGATCGTCGTCGTTCACGTCGACTCGACGTCGGCGCGTCGGCGGAGCTGAACCGCCTCTCGGATGTAGTCGATGCCGGTCACCACGGTGATCAAGAAGGCCGCCGCCATCACGACCCACGCGATCGGTTCGGCCCAACCGGGCAACGGCAGCAGGTACAAGATGAGGGCCACCGACTGCAGCACGGTCTTGATCTTGCCGCCACGACCGGCGGCCATCACCCCGTACCGCAGCATCACGAAGCGCATCACCGTGATGCCCCACTCGCGCACCAGGATCACGATGGTCACCCACCACCAGAGCTCGCCGAGGATCGAGAGCCCGATGAACGCCATGCCGGTGAGGGCCTTGTCAGCGATCGGGTCGGCCAGCTTGCCGAAGCGGGTGACGATGTTGTGCTTGCGGGCCAGGTACCCGTCCACGAAGTCGGTGCCGATCGCCAACGCGAAGACCGCGGTGGTGACGAGCCGCCACCCGGTCTCGTCCGGGTGGGCCAGCAGCATCCACGCGAACACGGGCACCAGCACCAGCCGGACGGTGGTGAGCGCGTTGGGCACGTTCCAGGGCGACGACTCGGCCGGTTCGGCCGCGGCGGAATCCGTCACGGGCGGCTCGGTCACCGCCCGCCACCTCGATGCTCGGCCAGCAGGTCGGCACCGTCGGAGCCGGTGACCCGGGCCCGTACGATCTGCCCGACTCCGATCCCCACGCCATCGATCAGGGTCGTGGTGCCGTCGACCTCCGGGCCCTGGTGACCGGCGCGGCCGATGACCTCGCCGTCGACGTCGTCGACCAGCACCTCCACGTCGCTGCCCACCCGGGACTCGGCCCGCTGGGTGATCAGCTCGTCGGCCAGATCGGCGATGCTCGAGCGGCGGGCCTCGATCTCGTCCGGCGACAACTGCCCGGGGAGCCGGGCTGCCTCGGTGCCGTCCTCGTCGGAGTACCCGAACACCCCGATGACGTCGAGGCGGGCCGCGATCAAGAAGTCGCGCAGCGTCTGCAGCTCGGATTCGGTCTCACCCGGGAAACCGCAGATCACGTTGCTGCGGATCCCCGCATCGGGGGCGAGCTCGCGGATCTGGTCCAGCAACCGTAGGAACGAGTCGGGATCCCCGAACCGCCGCATCCGGCGCAGCACCGGGCCGGCCGCGTGCTGGAACGACAGGTCGAAGTAGTCGACCACCCCCGGCGTGCCCGCCATCACCTCGATCAAGCCCGGCCGCATCTCCGCCGGTTGCAGATACGACACCCGGACCCGCTCCAGTCCCTCGACGGCAGCCAGATCGGGGAGCAGCTTCTCGAGCAACCGGAGGTCGCCGAGGTCCTTGCCGTACGAGGAGGAGTTCTCGCTGACCAGCAGCACCTCGCGGACGCCCGACTGCGCCAGCCACCTGGCCTCGGCCACGATCTCGGCCGGCGGCCGGGACAGGTACGCCCCACGGAAGGCGGGGATCGCGCAGAAGCTGCAGCGCCGATCGCAACCCGAGGCCAGCTTCAGCGGTGCCCAGGGCAGCCCGTTCAGCCGCCGCCGCAAAGGCGGCCCGCTGACCGGCGCCACGCCGGCGGGCAGGTCGGCCCACGGGTCACCGTGGCCCGGGGTGGAGCTCTGCGCGGCGGGTCGCGCCACCGGTGTCAACGGCAGCAACCGGCGGCGATCCCGTGGCTGGTGCGGTTCGTGCCGCTCCCCCGCCAGCAGCGAGCGGAGCCGGCCGGCGATGTCGGGGTAGTCGTCGAAGCTCAGGACCGCCGCGGCCTCGGGCAGGGCGTCGGCCAACTCGGCTCCGTACCGCTCGGCCAGGCAGCCGGCCGCGACGACCACGCGGTCGCGGCCGTCCGCAGGCAGGTCGGCCGCCGCGAGCAACGTGTCGACCGAGTCCTTCTTGGCGCTCTCGACGAAGCCGCAGGTGTTCACCAGCACCGCGTCGGCGGCCTCGGCGTCGTCGGTGAGCCGGAACCCGCCCAGCTCGAGCCGGGCCGCCAGCTCCTCGGAGTCGACGTCGTTGCGCGCACACCCCAACGACACGAGATGGACGGCGGGAAGATCCTCGGACAGACTCGGAGGCGCGCTCATAACCGGTCCAGTATGACGGACAGCTCGCTACGGCGATGAGCACGCGGCCACACCGCAGCTCCGGACCCGTCGCCCGGCCAGAGGGGTCCGGTCAACCCGTACGCAGGTTGTCCAGCACGGTGTCCAGCTCGTCGGCCTTGACCAGCACCTCGCGCGGCTTCGATCCCTCCGACGGTCCGACGATGCCGCGGGTCTCGAGGATGTCCATCAACCGCCCCGCCTTGGCGAACCCGACCCGCAGCTTGCGCTGCAGCATCGAGGTCGACCCCAGCTGCAGGGTGACCACCAGCTCGACCGCCTGCAGCACCAGATCCAGATCGTCGCCGATGTCCTCCGCGACCTTGTTGGCCGATTCCGGCGCCACCGCCACGTCCTCGCGATAGGTCGGGGCCAGCTGCTCGGTGACGTGCTTGACCACCGTCCGGACCTCGGACTCGGTCACCCATGCCCCCTGGATCCGGATCGGCTTGCTCATCCCCATCGGCAGGAACAAGCCATCGCCTTGCCCGACCAGCTTCTCCGCTCCGGGCTGATCCAGGATCACCCGGGAATCGGTCATCGACGACGTGGCGAACGCCAACCGGCTCGGCACGTTGGCCTTGATCAGACCGGTCACGACGTCGGTGCTGGGTCGTTGGGTCGCCAGCACGAGGTGGATGCCGGCCGCCCGGGCCAGCTGGGTGATCCGGACGATCGAGTCCTCGACGTCCCGCGGGGCCACCATCATCAAGTCGGCGAGCTCGTCGACGATGACCAGCAGATAGGGGTACGGCGCCAGCACCCGCTCCGACCCCGGCAGCGGCGTCACCGCCCCGCTCTGCACCGCCTTGTTGAAGTCGTCGACGTGTCGGAACCCGAACGCGGCGAGGTCGTCGTAGCGCAGGTCCATCTCGCGCACGACCCACTGCAACGCCTCAGCCGCCTTCTTCGGCACCGTGATGATCGGGGTCACCAGGTGCGGGATCCCCTCGTACGCGGTGAGCTCCACCCGCTTCGGGTCGACCAGCAGCATCCGCACCTCGTCCGGCGTCGCCCGCATCATCACCGAGGTGATCATCGAGTTGATGAAGCTCGACTTGCCCGACCCGGTGGCACCGGCCACCAGCAGGTGCGGCATCTTGGCCAGGTTGGCCACCACGAAGCCACCTTCGACGTCCTTGCCCAGCCCCACCGTCATCGGGTGATGGTCGTTGCGCGCGATCGGTGACCGCAACACGTCGCCGAGGGAGACGACTTCCTTGTCGGTGTTGGGGATCTCGATGCCGATCGCGGACTTACCGGGGATCGGGGACAGGATCCGCACGTCGGCGCTGGCCACCGCGTAGGCGATGTTGCGACTCAGTGCCGTCACCTTCTCCACCTTGACCGCCGGCCCGAGCTCCACCTCGTACCGGGTGACGGTCGGTCCGCGGCTGTACCCCGTGACCTTCGCATCGATCTCGAACTGCTCCAGCACCTCGGTCAGTCGGTGCACGACCGCGTCGGAGGCGTCGGTGCGGGCCCGGTGCACGCTGCCCTGTTTCAGCGCCTCGGTGTCGGGCAGCAGGTACTGCACGTCGCCGGAGAGCTGCAGCTGCTCCACCCGCTGCGGCACCGGGGTGTGCGGCGGCGGTTCGAGATCCTCGCCCCGCACCACCACGCCCGGCGGCAGACCCGCGGTCACCGGTTCGGTGGGTTCGGCCGGTACCCGCTCGGCAGGAGCGTCGACGGCAGCCGGCACGAAGGCGGTGTCCTCGCCCGGGTCACCGATCGATCCACCGAAGTCTCCGGCGAGCAGGGACTGCTCCCCGGTCGCCTTCTTCCGCGGCTTCCGCTCCCGCTTCTCCGGCGTCGGCGGAACCTCCTGCTGGTCGCGCGACAGCTGTTCCTGCTCACGCTGAGCGCGCTCGTGCTGTTCGCGCAGAACCGGGGACTCGTAGGCCTCGTCGGAGTCGTAGGTCGCGATCGGGCCGTCGTCGTCCTGGTCGGCCGGCTGCCGGCCGATCAGCACGAGCAGCTGGCGGAACCGATCCGGCATCTCGTACAGCGGGATGCCGATCACGACCAGCAGGCCGAAGATCAACAACAACGCGAGCAGCGGAGCCGCGACGTACACGGTGAGCAGGTCGGACAACAAACTGGACGACAGGTAGCCCAAGATGCCGCCGGCCTCGCGCAGCTGCTCGGGCTGATTGGTGCGCGGCAGACCCTTGGCGATGTTGATCAGGCCGAGCAGACCGAGGATGACCGCGGCCCACCCGATCGCCTGTCGGCCACGGGGTCCGTTGTGGTCGGGGTGCCGCAACGTGCGCCACGCCATCAACGCCAACAGGATCGGGGCGGCGTAGGCCAGGGCGCCGATCACGGTGGAGATGCCGATCCGGATGTACTGCCCGACCTGCCCGGGGAGTCCGAACCAGAACTCCGCACCCACGATGATGGCGCAGCCGATCAGGAACAGTCCCACGCCGTCCCGCCGCAGTGCCGGGTCGAGATCACGGGCGCTGTAGCCGATCCGCCGGATCCCGGCGCCGACCAGATGGCCCAGACCCAGCCACATCGAAGCGATACCGCGAAAGAGCCGGACCAGCAACGGTGGCTTCGCCGGCCGGCGGGAGGTGGCCCGGCTCCCGCTGCGCGAGGTCGGGCGCGGACCGGGCCGGGCACCCTTCGACGAGCCGCGCGATCCGGAACCCGACGGGCGACGGTTCGCGGGCATGCGCGACGTCGTGCTGCTGGAGCTGCTGGTGGACTTGCTTCCGGGCGACCGCGACTGCGAACCGGAGCGGCTGGAGCCACTCGAGCTGCGCGACCGCGGCGGGGAAGACGCGCGGGACGCCATGGGCAGGAGGTTACGGGATCGGACCGACGCCCGGGACGGTCACACGCCGCCCGACCCCGCGCGACGTTGTCCGGCGGTCACTCCAGCAGCTCCTCGACCCGGTGGCGGACCCACCACAGGTGATCCGTCGGCCCGATCCCGGCCCCGAGCCCGAAACCGTGCTCGATCGCACCGGTCACGTACGACTTCGCTCGGTCGACCGCGTCCGGCACGTCCGCGCCGAGCGCGAGGTGACAGGCGATGGCCGAGGCCAGCGTGCAGCCGGTGCCGTGGCTGTGCCGATTGTCGGAGCGCGCGGCGCTGAAGCTGAACACTGCGTCCCCCGGTCCGAGCAGCAGGTCGATCGGATCCCCGACCGCATGCCCGCCCTTGACGACGACCCACTGCGCGCCCAGCGCACGCAGCGCGGCGGCCAGGTCCACCGCCGGGGCCGACTCTGGCAGCCCGGTCAGCAACGCGGCCTCTGGCAGATTGGGGGTGAGCACGGTCGCCGACGGCACGAGCCGGGTCCGCAGAGCCGCGATCGCATCCGGATCGATCAGCGCGTCGCCGTGCTTGCTCGCACACACCGGATCGACCACGACCGGCAGCCCGGGTACGTCGGCGATGAGGTCCGCGATCAGGTCGGCCACCAGATCGGTCGCGGCTGCCGTGCCCAGCATCCCGGTCTTCACCGCGTCGACGCCGATGTCGTCGACGACGCTGCGGAACTGACCGCGGACCGCGTCCGCGGGCACCGGCCAGACACCTTGCACCCCCAGCGAGTTCTGGGCGGTGATCGCGGTCAGCACGCTCATCCCGTGCACTCCGTGAGCGAGCATGGTCTTCAGGTCGGCCTGGATACCGGCGCCACCACCGGAATCCGAACCCGCGACGGTGAGCACCCGCGCTGTCGGCAGCGATCTGGTCATCGGCGGCCTCTGAAGTGGTCCCAGCCACCTGCGCCGTCCCAGCGCTCGCCGTCGACGAGGACCTCGGCGTCGCCCTCGGCCGCCCTCGTGGTGCCGATCACCGACCAGCCGGTCGGCACCTGCCGTGGATCGGCGAAGCAGGCGACGAGGGCATGGTCCTCACCGCCGGTCAGGATCAGCTGGTAGGGATCGGTCCCGGTGGCGGCGCTCACGGCCTGCAGTGGTTCGGGCACGTCGAAAGCGGCTCGTTCCAGCCGCACCGTCACCCCCGAGGCCCGGGCCACGTGGCCGAGATCGGCGAGCAGCCCGTCGGAGACGTCGATCAGCGCGGTGGCGCCGGCCACGGCGGCGATGGCCCCCTGCCCGTACGGCACGACCGGCACCCGGTACGCCTCCACCACCGCCCGCGGGGACCGGAACCCGCGACTGAGCACGAGCAGACCGGCCGCGGCCCAACCGAGCCGGCCGGTCACGGCCACCACCTGATCGGGTCCGGCGCCGCTGCGCAGCACCGGGTCGCGACCGTCGAGGACGCCGAGCACGCTCACCGAGATCATCACCTCCTTGGACGAGGTGATGTCGCCGCCGACCAGCCGCACCCCCGCGGCCAGGCACTCCGCCCGCAGTCCGGCGCTCAGTCCCTCCACCCACGCGGTCGGAAGATCACCCGGAGCCGAGAACCCGACGGTGACCGCAACCGCGCGGCCACCCATCGCCTCGATGTCGGCGACGTTCACCGCGATGGCCTTGCGGCCCACCTGATCGGGCTCGGACCAGGTTCGGCGGAAGTGCACGTTCTCGACGAGCACGTCGATCGAGCTCAGCACCGGACCCGTGACGTCCAGCACCGCGGCGTCGTCGCCCGGGCCGACCAGCACCATCGGGTCGTCGCCCGCATCGAGACCCGACGTCACGGTCTCGATCAAGCCGAACTCGCCGAGATCGGCCACGGTCGCCGGACCGCCGCGGGCGGTGGAGTCGTTCATGAGGTCCTCATCGGGTCGTGGGCTGATCCGAGCCAGGTGCCGGGTCCATGATCAGCGCTCGACCTGCCAGACTGTCGGCCGACCCTGTAGCGTGACCGTCACATGGATGGATGGAGGGTGTAACAGATGGTGGTTCAGGCATACATCTTGGTGCAGACCAACGTCGGCAAGGCCGCCGAGGTGGCCAACGACATCGGCGCCATCCAAGGCGTCACGCTCGCCGAAGATGTGACCGGACCCTACGACGTGATCGTGCGGGCCGAGGCCTCCAACGTGGACGAACTGGGTCAGCTGGTCGTGGCCAAGGTCCAGAACGTCCCGGGAATCACCCGTACCGTGACCTGCCCCGTGGTGCACATCTGATTCTTGGGAGCCGCTCGTGCGTCTCGAACGCTTCGGACTGTGCGCTTCCTCCTCGGTCGTCGACGCCGGACCAGCGCGCGAACGCTGATTCGCTGCACTGAGGCGTCGACTCCTCGTCGTCAGCACCCAGCCGCGTTCGAGACACCCGACACTCGCGGCTCGCGCTCGTACGTGCTCTGAGCCTGTCGAAGAGCGCCGTCGGGTAAGGCGTGCTCCGGTCGGCGCCGGACAGCCGCGCTCGTACGTGCTCTGAGCCGTCGATCAGCGCCGTCGGTAAGCCGCGTCCGATGCGCTCGAACGCTCGCGCGCTCGTGCTCTGAGCTTGTCGAAGAGCGCCGTGGGGTGATCCGTGTTGCGGTGCGAAGGAGCGAGTGGCTCGCAACCTCTATCTCAGGCCGATGGGGCGGTTGAGGGCGAGTTGCAGGAGCCGGTCGACCAGCTCCGGGTAGTCGACTCCTGACGCGGCCCACAGGCGGGGGAACATCGACGTCGCAGTGAAGCCGGGCATGGTGTTGATCTCGTTGACCACCAGCTTGCGATCCCGGGTCCAGAACATGTCGACCCGGGCCAGGCCCTCACAGTCGAGCGCCTCGAAGGTCCGTACCGCCAACTGCCGCACCTGCGTGGCCACGTCGTCGTCGAGGTCGGCGGGCACCTCGAGCTCCACCTGGTCGGCCGGCAGGTACTTGGCTTCGAAGTCGTAGAAGCCGCGGTGCACCCGGACCTCTCCCACCACGCTGGCAGCGGGTGCGCCGCCCGCCGGATCCGACATCACCCCGCACTCGAACTCGCGGGCGTCGGTGATGCCCTCCTCGACGATCACCTTCGGGTCGTACTGCTGGGCGAGCTCGATCGCCGCCACCAGCTGCTCCGGCTCGTCGACCCGGCTGATGCCGAGACTCGACCCACCGCGGGAGGGTTTCACGAACACGGGCAGGTGCAGGGCGGCGATCGCCTCCAGGCAGGCGCCGCGATCGCGGCGCCACTCGTCCGGCCGGACCGGCACGAACGCCCCGACCGGCAGCCCGGACGCGGCGAGCACGAGCTTCATGAACACCTTGTCCATCCCGACCGCGCTGGCCAGCACGCCGGCCCCGACGTAGCGGGTGCCCATCATCTCGAACAGGCCCTGGATCGTCCCGTCCTCGCCGAACGGCCCGTGCAACAAGGCGAAGGCGACGTCGACCGGACCGAGCCGGGCCAGTCCGTCGCCGTGGGGCGCACCGTGCACCGCGAGGTCCGTCCCGGACGAGCTGCGCAGCAGCAGGGCGTCGGCAGCCTCCTCGGTGAGCTCCGGCAGCCGACCGTCGATGAGCCGCAGCTGGGCGAGCGCGTCGTCCTCGACCATGATCCAGCGGCCGGACTTGGTGATCCCGAGCCCGATCACGTCGTACCGAGCCCGGTCGATGGCCGACAGCACGCCGCCGGCCGTCAAGCAGGAGATCGCGTGCTCGCTGCTGACGCCGCCGAAGATCACGGCGACCCGGGGTCGGACACGGAGTTCGTCACTGTCGGGCCGGTCGCGATCCGGGGGTGCACTGGTCATCGGTGTCCGACCCTACCGGGGGCCACCACCAGGTCCCGGCCGACGCGCGAGACTGGAACGGTGAACCCGCCCCTGCACCCCCGAACCGTCGCGGTCACCGCCGGCCGCCCCGCCCCCGAGCCGGACGCACCCTTCAACCAGCCGGTGGTCTTCGCCTCGACGTACGCGGCCGGCCCAACCGTCGGACAGGGCGAGATGGGGTACGGCCGCTACGGCAACCCCACCTGGCTGGCCCTGGAGGATGCGATCGGTGCCCTCGAGTCCGGTCGCGCCCTCACGTTCGGCAGCGGGATGGCCGCCGCTCACGCGATCTTGGAGCTGCTGCCCCAGAACTTCACCCTGGTGCTCCCGCACACCTCCTACCTCGGTGTCGCGGCGGCGGCCGACGAGCGTGCCGGTCGATACGGCGGAACGGTGCGCCGGGTCGACATCAGCGACACGGCCGAGGTGCTGGCCGCGGCGAAGGGCGCCGACCTCGTCTGGCTCGAGACTCCGACCAACCCGACCATCGAGGTCGCCGACGTGCCGGCCATCGCCGCCGGCCTGAGCCGGGTACCCCTCGTCGTGGACAACACCTTCGCCACCCCGCTCCTGCAGCAGCCGCTGACCGTGGGAGCCGACATCGTGCTCCACTCGGCGACCAAGCTGATCTCCGGCCACTCCGACGCCCTGCTCGGCGCCGTGGTGGTGGCCGAGGACGACGCGGTCCGGTTCGATGCGCTGACCGCCCACCGCAAGCTGCACGGCGCCGTCCCCGGCACGATGGAGACGTTCCTCGTCCTGCGTGGGCTGCGGACGCTGGCCGTCCGGTTGGATCGGGCGCAGCAGAACGCCCAGGAGCTGGCGGAGCGGCTGCACGCCCACCCGGCGGTGCCGCGGGTCCGCTATCCCGGACTGCCGAGCGATCCCGGCCACGAGATCGCGGCCCGCACCATGTCCGGCTTCGGATCGCTGATCTCGATCGACCTGGCCGACGCCGAGGCGGCCGACAGATTCGTCCAGGCGACCCGACTGTGGGTCGGGGCGACCAGCTTGGGCGGGGTGGAGTCCACCCTCGAACGACGCCGCCGCTGGCCGGCCGAGCTGGCCACGGTTCCCGCCGGCCTGGTCCGGCTCTCCGTCGGCATCGAGCACGTCGACGACCTCTGGGCCGACCTCGACCAGGCCCTGACTGCGGTCGGCTGAGGCGTCAGTACCGTTCGGGTTTGGCCGCGCGCGACATCAGCGCGGTGATCATCTGCGCCGGGGTCAGCGCGCCGGCGACGACCGCGGCGACGTGGTCGACGATGGGCATCTCCACCCCGGTCCGGGCGGCCAGCTCCTGGATCGACGCACAGGACTTCACCCCCTCGGCGACCTGCCGGGTCGAAGCGGTGATCTCGGCCACCGTACGGCCCCGACCGAGTTCCTCACCGAAGGTGCGGTTCCGCGACAGCGGTGAGGAGCAGGTGGCGACGAGGTCACCCAATCCGGCCAGACCCGAGAACGTGTAGGGATCTGCGCCCAGGGCGACGCCGAGTCGGGTCGCCTCGGCCAGGCCGCGAGTGATCACCGACGCGGTGGCGTTCGAGCCGAGGCCGAGACCGATCGCCATCCCGACAGCGAGGGCGATCACGTTCTTGGTGGCGCCCCCGAGCTCGCAGCCGATCACGTCCGCGTTGGTGTAGGCCCGGAACCGGGCCGTGTGGCAGATGCCCTGCAGGGCGGTGGCGGTGCCCACGTCGGTGCTGGCCACCACGCTCGCCGACGGCTGCCGCTCCGCGATCTCACGGGCCAGGTTGGGCCCGGTGACCACGGCCAGCCGCTGCGGCGGGATGGCCGCCGACTGCGCGATCACCTCACTCATCCGCAGTCCGGTGCCCAGCTCGATGCCTTTGGCGAGACTGACGACGACGGCGTCGGAGGGGATCGCCCAGGTGGCCAGGTTGCCGCGGAGCGACTGCGACGGCACGGCCAGCACCACGAAATCGGCGCCGTCCATCGCTTCCGCCGGCTCCGACACCGCGACGAGTGAGTCGGGCAGCTCGACCGACGGGAAGTAGTCGGGGTTGCGGTGCTCGGAGTTGATCGCTGCGGCCAGTTCGGATCGGCGGGCCCACATCGTGACCGACTGGCCTGCATCGCAGAGCACCAGGGCGAACGCGGTTCCCCACGAGCCGGAGCCCATCACCGCCACTCGGGTGCTCACCCCTGCGTCTCCCCCTCGGACCGGACACCGTCGTCGGATCCGGCGCGTGGATCGAACCGTAATGCCGGGGGTTGCTCGCCGCGCAGCTGGGCCACCAAGGCGGTGATCGCATCCATGATGCGGTCGGTCGCCAGGTTCAACGTCGTCGCGGTCATCGGCTCCGTGCGCAGGTCGGCCAGCGGCACCGGGTCCCCGACCAGCACCCGCAACCGCTTCGGTGGCAGCAGGTGCGGGAAGTGGATCCGCCGCCCGTACATGAGCTCCTGCGCACCCCACTGGCCGATCGGGATCACCGGGCAGTTCGCTTCGAACGCGATCCGGGCCGCCCCGGTCTTGCCCTTCATCGGCCACAGCTCAGGATCCTGGGTGATGGTGCCCTCCGGGTAGATGATCACCGCCCGACCCTCGCGAACGGCGTCGACCGCGGCGGTCAGCGCGTGCCCGGCCGTGCGGGTGTTGCGGTGGACCGGCAACTGATCGGTGGACCGCAGCACCGAGCCGAGCACCGGCACCCCGAACAGACTCGACTTGGCCAGGAAGTGCGGCCAGCGACCGGAGTAGGCGAGGAACTGACCGATGGCGAGCGGATCGGTGTTGGAGATGTGATTCACCACGACGACCAGGCCGCCGGTCTGCGGCAGCTTGTCGACACCGGACCAGTCGGTCCGGGTGAACGGCTTCATGATCGCGTTCAGCACCCGGACGGTGATGGGGAGCATCGGTGGCGCCGGCTCGGTGTTCGCCCGGGCCAACGAGGGCCGACGGCCCGACCGCCGAACGAGCCCCGTGGCGTCGCGGGACATGGGCGCTTCCTTCTGCTCCGGCCGCGACCGCTCACGCAGCCCCGGGAAATGGCAACACTGTACGGGATCGTGGCAGCATGGAACGATCATGAGCAAGATCAGCCGGGCGGCGTCCCACCGAGGATCGCCGGCACCCGGACCGGCCTCACGGGACGGGTTCCCGGCCGCGGTGGTCGCGTTGAGACCCGGTCCCCCGGCCAAGAGCAGACTGGCCTCCGTCGGGGACGCACTGCGCCACGAACTGGCGTGGGCCATGGCGGTCGACACCCTGACCGCCCTGACCGCAGCGGTGGATGACGTGCTCGTGGTCGGGGCCGTGCGAGCCGCCGACCTGACCCGGTGGGGGCTCGACGTACAGGTCATCGCCGATCCCGAGGAGCCCGGGCTCAATGCGGCCCTCGCCCACGGTGCCGAGACCCTCGTCGCGCGTGGAGCGACCACGGTGCTGGCATGCGTCGGGGACCTGCCGGCGCTCTCCCCGGCCTCGGTACGGGAGGTGCTGGCGGCCGCCCGGCCCTTCGACCGGGCCTTCCTCGCCGACCGTTCGGAAGTGGGCACCACCATGCTGATCGCCAACGCCGTGGCGTTGCGACCGAGGTTCGGTGGGCGGTCTGCCCAGGCGCACCAGGATTCGGGCGCTCATCGGTTGGCGCCGGATGACCTGCCCGTGCCCAGAGCACGGACCGATGTCGACACCGAAGACGATCTTGTCGCCGCGTTCCGGATCGGGATCGGGCCGGCCACCGCGGCCGCACTCGCTCGATCCGAACGGTTCCGGACGATCAGCAACTGATCGCCCGGGAACCGCCCGGTCCGACGCGAGCGTTCAGCTCTTCTTGGCGGCGCGCTTCGCCGGTGCCTTCTTGGCCGTCGCCGTCGACTTGGCCGGTGCCTTCTTGGCCGTCGACTTCGTTGCGGTCGTCTTGGTCGCCGGCGCCTTCTTGGTCGTCGACTTCGCTGCGGTCGTCCTGGTCGCCGGCGCCTTCTTGGCCGCGGTCTTCGCCGGCGCCTTCTTCGCGGCTGCCGACGTCTTCGCCGGTGCCTTCTTGGCCGCCGACTTGGTGGCGGTCGCCTTGGCCGCCGGGGCCTTCTTGGTCGTCGTCGCCGACGCCTTCTTGGCGGCGGTCTTGGTCGGTGCGGCCGTGGTCTTCGCGGGCGCCTTCGTCGCCGCGCTCTTCGCGGGTGCGCTCTTGGTCGCCGCCGCCGCCGTCGCCTTCTTGGCAGTGGTCTTCGGCACCTTCTTGGCGCCTGACACGAACGCCTTCAGATCCGAGCCGGCCCGAAACCGCGGCACGGCAGTGGCTTTGGCCCGCTTCCGCTCGCCGGTTCGGGGATTGCGCACCATCCGGGCCGGGCGAGCCACCTTCTCGAAGACGCCGAAGCCGGTGATGGAGACCTTCTGCCCGCCCGCCGTCTGATAGGTGATCGTCTGCACCACGGCGTTCAAGGCGCGCGACGCCTCTGCTTTGTTGCCGTCGTAATGGGCAGACAACGCCTCGATCAACTCCGCCTTGTTCACGGCTTCCCTTCTCACAACTCCGACGAGCCGGCGGCCCGTACACAGACGTACCCTACGTCTACAGGGACCACGCTAGAGAAACGAAGGCAAGCAGACAATCACCGGGTGCTCGTTCGGCCCGTGTCGCAAGGAAAAACGCCGGTTCGGCCCTTTCAGGGGGTCGAATCGATCTTTGCAGGCAAGGTTTTCGGGAGATGACCGGGTCGCTGCTCCTCGAACGTCTCGATGTGCTCGAGGTGGCGGAGAGTCAATCCGATGTCGTCCAGACCCTCCAACAACCGCCATCTGGTGTACGGATCGATCTCGAATTCCGCCTCGAATCCGTCGGCGGTGATGGACTGGGCCCGCAGGTCGACGGTCAACGGGGTGCTGGGATTCGCCTCGACGAATTCCCACAGCTCCTCGATGATCTTGTGGTCCACGACCGCGACGAGAAGTCCCGCCTTTCCCGAGTTGCTCCGGAAGATGTCGCCGAACCGCGAGCCGATCACTACCCGGAACCCGTAGTTCTGCAGAGCCCAGACGGCGTGCTCGCGCGACGACCCGGTGCCGAAGTCCGGTCCCGGGATCAGCACCGTGGCGCCGGCGTACTCCGGGCGATTGAGCACGAACTCGGGATCATTGCGCCAGGCGGCGAACAGCCCGTCCTCGAAGCCGGTCTTGGTGACGCGCTTGAGGTAGACCGCCGGGATGATCTGGTCGGTGTCCACGTTGCTGCGGCGCAACGGCAATCCGGTCCCGGTGTGGGACTCGAACTTCTCCATGGGCTTGGCCTCTCCTCGGGTGGACTACAGATCGGCCGGCGCGGAGAGCCGCCCGGTGACGGCGGTGGCCGCGGCCACCGGCGGCGAGACCAGGTGCGTACGGCCGCCTTTGCCCTGCCGGCCTTCGAAATTCCGGTTCGAGGTCGAGGCCGACCGTTCGCCGGGCGCGAGCTGGTCGGGATTCATCCCCAGACACATCGAACAACCGGCGGCCCGCCATTCGGCTCCGGCCTCCTTGAACACGATGTCGAGTCCTTCGTCCTCGGCCTGCAGCCGCACCCGGGCCGAGCCCGGGACGACGAGCATCCGGACCCCGTCGGCGACGTGTCGGCCCTTGATCACGTCCGCCGCGATCCGCAGGTCCTCGATCCGGCCGTTGGTGCAGGAGCCGAGGAAGACGGTGTCGACGGCGATGTCGCGCATGGCCGTGCCGGCCTGGAGATCCATGTACTGCAGGGCCTTGCGAGCCGCGAGCCGTTCGTGGTCGGTGTCGAAGATCTCCGGATCCGGCACCGAGGCGCCCAGGGGAACACCCTGACCCGGGTTCGTGCCCCAGGTGACGAACGGCGTCAACTGGGTGGCGTCGAGGTCGATCTCCTCGTCGAAGACCGCGTCGGGATCGCTGATCAGCGTGCGCCAGTGCGAGACGGCGGCATCCCAGTGCTCACCCTGCGGTGCGTGCGGCCGGCCCTTCAGGTAGGCGAACGTCTTCTCGTCCGGAGCGATCATGCCCGCCTTCGCACCCCACTCGATGCTCATGTTGCAGATGGTCATCCGGCCCTCCACCGACAGGGCCTCGATGGTGGATCCGCGGTACTCGACGATGTGACCCTGACCGCCGCCGGTGCCCACCTTGGCGATCAGGGCCAACACGACGTCCTTGGCCGTCACGCCGGGCGGCAGGTCGCCGTTCACGTTGACGGCCATGGTCTTCGGTCGAGCCTGCGGCAGGGTCTGGGTGGCCAGCACGTGCTCCACCTCGGAGGTGCCGATGCCGAAGGCGAGAGCTCCGAAGGCGCCGTGGGTGGAGGTGTGCGAGTCACCGCACACGACCGTCAGGCCGGGCTGGGTGAGGCCCAGCTGCGGTCCGATGATGTGCACGATCCCTTGATCGAGGTCGCCCAGACTGTGGATCCGGATGCCGAACTCCTCGGCGTTGCGACGCAGGGTCTCCACCTGCGTTCGGGAGACCGGGTCGGCGATCGGCGCATGGATGTCGAGGGTCGGAGTGTTGTGGTCCTCCGTGGCCATGGTCAGGTCGGGGCGTCGTACCCGCCGGCCGGCCTGGCGGAGTCCGTCGAACGCCTGCGGACTCGTCACCTCGTGCACCAGGTGCAGGTCGATGAACAACAGATCCGGCTCGCCCGGGGCCGAGTGCACCACGTGGGCGTCCCAGACCTTTTCGCTCAGTGTCTTTCCCATGGTGGGCACTCTCCCTACGCGTACGACGGTCTCCGTTTCTCGACTTGCGTTTCAGCATCCGAGACGGCAGTATCAAGGCATGGACAACTCTAGCGGTGTCGGCGTCTTGGACAAAGCCGCCCTCGTGCTGAGTGCCCTCGAGACCGGTCCTACCACGTTGGCCGGTCTGGTGTCAGCCACCGGATTGGCCCGACCGACCGCCCACCGGCTGGCCGTCGCGCTCGAACACCATCGGCTGGTCAGTCGTGATCTCCAGGGTCGGTTCATCCTCGGCCCGCGGCTGGGCGAGCTCGCCTCGGCCGCCGGTGAGGACCGACTGCTCGCGACCGCGGGTCCGGTGCTCGCCCGACTGCGTGACATCACCGGCGAGTCGGCTCAGATGTTCCGCCGGCAAGGCGATTTCCGGGTCTGTGTAGCCACGGCGGAGCGCATGTCGGGACTGCGCGACAGCGTGCCGGTCGGGACGCAGCTGACCATGAGCGCCGGCTCGGCCGCTCAGGTCCTGTTGGCCTGGGAGGAGCCGGACCGGATGCAGCGCGGGCTGCGCGGCAGTCGGTACTCCGCCGTCGCCCTGGCGGCCGTCCGGCGTCGCGGTTGGGCCCACTCGGTCGGCGAACGCGAGCCGGGGGTGGCCTCGGTCTCGGCTCCGGTGCGCTCCCCCTCCGGCAAGGTGATCGCCGCGGTCAGCGTGTCCGGTCCGATCGAACGGCTCTCCCGCCAGCCAGGCCGACTGCACGCACCGGCCGTCATCGCGGCTGCCGAGCGGCTGAGCGAGGTCCTGCGCCGCAGCGGTGGCGAGTGATCCGGATCCCGGCACCTGGGAGACTGACGTCGTGAGTGAAACCGATCGCTCGGGCTTCGACATGCACCGCGCGGCCCGCGTGGACATCGCGGTGATGCGCTGGCGGGCCAGGCGAGTACGAGCGGCGGGTTACCGCCCGTCGGTGATCGGCTACACCGGCTACGGCTCGACCACCTGGGCGCGACTGCTGGGCCGGGTGCTGCTCACCAAGGACCGGCGACGGTCCCGCGAGGACGAGCCCAAGGGCAGCCGTGGCTGGCGCAGCTTCACCAGCGTCCCGGTCGAGAACGCGGTCGTGGACGTGACCATCGCCGGTCACGAGCTGAGTGTGACCGCCGACCACAGCGGCATCATCGACACGGTGATCGAGGTCGACCTGCCGCCCGGTTGGCACACCGCCGAGCTCAGCTCCGAGGGTTCCACTCCGACTCCGGCGGCCATCAACATCATCGACCCGGCCGCCCGCTTCGGCATCGTGTCCGACATCGACGACACCGTGATGGTCACCGCCCTGCCCCGGCCACTGCTCGCTGCCTGGCACACGTTCGTCGTCAACGAGCACGCCCGCACCACAACCCCTGGCATGCCCGTGCTGTACGAGCGGCTGGTGCACGCCAACGAGCAGACTCCGGTCGTCTACCTGTCCACGGGTGCGTGGAACGTCGCCCCGGCACTGACCCGCTTCCTGTCGCGCAACCTCTACCCCAAGGGCGCGCTGCTGCTGACCGACTGGGGGCCGACCGCCGACCGCTGGTTCCGCAGCGGCCGCGACCACAAGCAGCAGAGTCTGGAGCGACTGGCCAAGGAGTTCCCGGACATCCGGTGGCTGCTGGTTGGTGACGACGGTCAGCACGACGAGTCGATCTACTCCGACTTCGCCACCTCCCACCCGGAGAACGTGGCGGCTGTCTGCATCCGCCAGCTCAGTCCGGGAGAGGCCGTCCTGGCCGGCAGCAGCGCCGTCAACCGCGAGTCAACCGCGGCCGCCATCTCGCAGGCGACGTGGTTGTACGGCAACGACGGCTCCGAGCTCGCCACCCAGCTGGCCACTCTCGGCCTGATCGTCGCGGAAGCGCAGCAACCGGAGATCAAGTCCTGATGCGGCGCCGCCCCGACCGCAGGGGCGATTCCACGAATCCCGGGAAGTGTGAAAGACTGCGTGAGCTGTTGCAGGTTTCTGAGCCGTGGTAAGTGCTACGCCCCTGAGGATTTGCGTGGGCGTTGGTATATCCGGCGCCCGACAGCATACGGAGATCACGAGGTGTGATCCCGTTCTGGTAGGAGATTTACATGGCACAGGGAACCGTCAAGTGGTTCAACGCCGAAAAGGGCTTCGGATTCATCGAGGTCGACGGTGGGGGCGCGGACGTGTTCGTGCACTTCAGCGCTATCGAGTCGTCGGGCTTCCGCTCGCTCGACGAGGGTCAGCGTGTGGAGTTCTCGACCACGCAGGGTCCGAAGGGCCCGCAGGCCGACCAAGTGCGAGCGATCTGATTCGTTCGTAGCAATCCACGTGGAGCGTCGGCCTTCGGGCCGGCGCTTCATGTCTTTCCGGAGCTTCCTGTCGCTTACGGGTTCGGCTCGAACGAGTCCCGTACCGGTCAGCTCCGCAGGTAGAGCAGCACCGCCAGCACCCGGCGCGATTCGCTGCCGGTGGACGGCAGCCCGAGCTTGTCGAACACGCTGGAAACGTACTTCTCGACCGCCCGTTGGGTGATCACCATCTCCTGGGCGATGCCCGCGTTGGAACCGCCGGCGGCCATCAGCTCGAGGACCTCCCGCTCCCGCGGGGTGAGCGCGCTCAGGGGATCACCGCTGCGGCGACGGCGCAGCAGGGTGGACACGATCTGCGGATCGATGGCCGAGCCGCCACCGGCCACCCGTCGGACGGCCTCGACGAACTGAGCGACATCGCTGATCCGGTCCTTCAGCAGGTACCCCACGCCCTCGGCGGACTCCGCCAGCAGCTGCATGGCCAGGCCGAGCTCGACATACTGCGACAGCACCAGGACGGCGACATCCGGCCGCTCCGCACGGATCTGCAGCGCCGCCCGCATCCCCTCGTCACTGTGGGTGGGCGGCAGCCGGATGTCGAGCAGTGCGATGTCGATCGGGTGCACGGCGATCCGGTTCAACAGGTCGTCGGCGTTGTCGTAGGCGGCCACGACCTCCATCCCCGCCCCGCTCAAGATGCGGGTGACTCCTTCGCGCAGCAGCACGCTGTCCTCGGCGATCGCCACCCGGAGCGTCGGTGGCTGGCCGCTCGTCATCGACATGGGATCACCGCCCGCACCCGGGTGCCTACGCCGGCCACCGAGTCGACCGTGAGCCGGCCCCCGAGTGCTTCCACCCGATCCGAGAGCCCGCGGAGCCCCGACCCGGCTCCGACCACCGCACCGCCGACGCCGTCGTCGCGCACCTCGACCACGACCGTCGGCCCGTCCTGGCTCACCTGCACCTCGGCCGATTGGGCTCGGGCGTGCTTGGCCACGTTGGCCAGCGCCTCGCTGGCCACGTAGTAGGCGGCCACCTCGACGGTCTCCGCCGGCCGCCGGTCGAGCGCCACGTCCAGCTCGACCGGGATGGCGGCCCGGGCCGCCAGGGACTCGAGCGCCACCGCCAGGCCGTGCCCGCTGAGAACCGCCGGATAGATCCCCCGGGCCACGTCGCGCAGCTCCTCCAGGGATGCTGCGACGGTGTCCTTCGCCTCTCGCAGCCGGGTTCTGAGGGCGGGATCGGTGGCCGGGTCCTCCCCCAGCAGGCCCAGCTCCAGCGACAGCGCCACCAGTCGCACCTGCGCTCCATCGTGCAGGTCACGTTCCAGTCGCTGCCGCTCCTGACGACTCGCCTCGAGCACCCGGACCCGGGATCCGTTCAGCTCCTGCAACCGCGCCCGCAGCTCGGCTTGCAGACGGCCGTTCTCCAAGGCGATGTCGGCCGTCGCGATGACCGCGTCCAGCAGCTCGCGCTCCTCCTCCAGGCTCCGGTCGAACGCGAGCGCGGCCATCGGCTGGTCCTCCCGCCGGAGGATCCGGACGGAGCGGCGGTCATCCGGCACCGGCGCAGCCGTCGGCCGACCCGCCTGATCCGTCCAGCCGCCGAACTCCGGCAGCCAGTACGACAGCCGGAGAGTCGGATCACGGAGGGCCCGGGCCAGTGGTGCCTGCAGGTCGGCGGTGGGATCGGCACGCAGCTCGACCACCAGCTCGGCCACGTTGCCCCGGGCCAGCCGGAGATCGAGCAGCCCGATCAAGAAGGCGACCGGCGCCAGCCCGAGAGCCGCGAAGGTGACCGACCGGAGCAGCTCGATGAACGGCCAGCCGAAGATGCCGCCGACGTACAGCAACGCCAACATGATCAACGCGAACCCGAAGGCGTCCACCACCTGCGCGGCCGGTCGGCCCGGCGAGCGGGTCAAGGGTCGCCGACGGCGCCGGAGAACGACGACCCCCGCCAGCAGACAGCACGCGACCAGCCCCAGCTGCACAGCCTCGACCGCGTTGGCGAGCGCGAGCTGGTCCAGCCAGCGGAACACGCTGTCCGGGTTGCTCCCCAGCAGGATCTTGACCAGCTGCAGACCCAGCGTGACCAGGTAGCAGCCGGCCACCAACCAGCGCTCGGGCCGCTGCGTCAGCCGCCCGGACGGGTACGCGAGGAAGACGTGCAAGAACATCGCGGCCGGCACCATGTCGATCACGTGGCCGAGGCTGTGCAGCAACGGCTGGGCCGACCACTGCAGCGGCGTCAGTGCCATGGTGAAGCCGAGCAGCAGCATCAGGGGGCCGAGCCGGCTGGCCGGCCGGCGCCACCAGGCGATCAGACCGCTCACCACGTAGGGGATCACGATCCAGCCGATCAAGAAGGCGCGGAGCGTCAGCTGATCGAGTCTGGTGCTGGCCAGCGTGATGATGAGGACGCCGGTGAGCACCGCGATACCGGCGACCGCGATCGCCCAGAGCTGCCAGGAGCGCGGTGCGGGCACGGACTCGGTCATCACACCGGCCCCCTCCCGCCGACCGCGGCGTCGGCCTGCCGTCACTCTAGTGTTCCGCTGTCGCCTCGAACATGGGAGAAAACCACCCGATGCGGCCCGCGAACCCGCTGACGCGCCCTGAGCCTGTCGAAGGGGACATAGCGCTGACGTGCCCTGAGCCTGTCGAAGGGCGCATGGCGCGAACCCCCTGTCGTGCCCTGAGCCTGTCGAAGGGCGCATGGCGCGAGCCTCCGAAGGCTGCTTCCACACGCTCAGCACACGAACAGCGGAACCCCCAAGGGCGCTGAGACAAGCTCAGCACGCGAACGGCGCGATCGTCGACGGGTCGCTCCCGCCGCTGGTCCTAGGATCTCGTCCATGCCATCCGCCGCCGGTCGAACGCCTGCTTCCACCGGCGTCGTGGTCGCGGTGCTCTGTCTGGCGGGCACCACGGTGTCGCTGCAGCAAACCCTCGTCGTGGCGTTGTTACCGACGTTCGCCCAGCTCTTCGCCATCTCCCCTGACGACGTCTCGTGGCTGATCACCGCGACGCTGCTCACCTCCGCCGTCGCGACCCCGGTGGTGGCCCGGCTGGCCGACATGTACGGCAAGCGGTTGATGATGATCGTCTGCATCGTGTTGATGGCCATCGGTTCGCTGGTCGCCGCCCTCAGCGCCGGCACGTTCGTCCTGCTGATCATCGGGCGGGCCCTGCAGGGCTTCTCGGCGGCGCTGATCCCGGTGGGCATCAGCATCCTGCGCGACGAGCTCCCGCGGGAGAAGGTCTCGTCGGCCATCGCCCTGATGAGCGCCACCCTCGGGATCGGCGGTGCGCTCGGCCTGCCGCTGGGCGGGCTGTTGTACGGCCAGTTCGGCTGGACGTCGGTGTTCTGGCTCTCGGTGGTCGTCGGGATCGCGATCCTGATCGCCGTGCTCGTGGTCGTGCCGGAATCGGGCATCAAGACCCTCGGGAGGTTCGACCTGGTCGGTGCGCTGCTGCTGTCGACCGCGCTGACCTGCCTCCTGCTCGTGATCTCGAAGGGCGTCCGGTGGGGTGGTCAGGTCAGCACGCTGCTGCTGCTGATCACCGTGGCCGCGCTGGCCGTCTGGGTGCCCTATTCGCTGCGCGTGAGCCAACCGCTGGTCGATCTCCGCACCTCGGCCCGCCGTCCCGTGCTGTTCACCAACCTCGGCTCGGTCCTGGTCGGCTTCGCGCTGATGGGCAACATCTTGGTCAGCACCCAGCAGCTGCAGCTGCCGCCGGTGGCCGGCGGCTACGGGCTCGGTGCCGTCGCCGCGGGACTCGCCATGGTGCCGGGTGGTCTGGCGATGGTGGTCTTCTCCCCGGTCTCGGGCCGGATGATCAACGTCCTCGGCGGCCGCATCACCTTGATCACCGGCTGTGCGGTGATGGCGGCCGCGTACGTGAGCCGGGTCTTCCTCGACCACTCCCTGTTCTCGATCGTGCTCGGCTCGACCGTGGTCAGCGTCGGATCGGCGATCGCGTACGCCGCGATGCCCAGCCTCATCATGGCGAACGTCCCGATCACCGAGACCGCGTCGGCGAACGGGCTGAACGCCTTGCTGCGTGGGCTGGGCACCTCCACCGCGAGCGCCGTGATCGCGGTCCTGCTCACAGTCGTGACGATCGACGTGAACGGCGAGACCGTCACGAGTCCCGCGGCGTTCCCCATCGTGTACTGGCTGTCGGCTGCAGTCTGCCTGGCTGCGTGCGGCATCATCTGGCTCGTTCCGCGCCGGTCGGCGCAGCGGGTGGTCGGCCCCGATCGGGAGCTGGTCACCAGCGGGGCGGCCGTCAGCGCCGGGGCGAGCACGGAGGTCGTCGTCCACGGCCACGTGCTGCGACCCGACGGGGCGCCCCATCCCCAGGCCGTGGTCACCGCGGTGCGGCTGACCGGCGAACCGCTCGATTGGAGCCGGGCGGGCAACGACGGTGATTTCTCGCTCGCACTCCCGGGCCGGGACCGCTATCTGGTGATCGTCAACGCCGACGGCTGGACGCCGCACTCCGAGATCACCGACTTCGCCGATCCCGATGAGCCACCGGTCGTGCATCTCGGCGGACCCCTGATGCTCACCGGGACGGTACGACAGCGGATCGACCACAGTGCCCGACGCGATCCTCACGCTGAGTGCGACCACCGGCGAGGTCCGTGCGACGACCACCACCGATCGCACCGGCGGGTATCGGCTACGGCTGCCACCTCCGGGTCACCACATCCTGACCGTGCTGGCTCCGGACCGGGAGCTCACCCGCTCGGTCAAGATCTTCACCACCACGCAGTCCGCCGTGAACGACGTCGATCTGGCCGCACCCTCGAGCAACGGGTCGGGCTGACCCGCACTCGCCGGTGCCAGAGACCCACCGTGGTGCAGCCCTGATCTCGCCAGCTGTACGGGCGCGCCGCGGCCTCAGTGGTGGCCGAGCTCGGATCGGATCTCTCGCCGGTGATCGGCGTACACCACGGCTTCGACCACCAGGGCCACCAGCAGCACCCCGGCCGCGACGCACAGCTGACCCAGCGCGGGCACCTTGCCGACAGCCAGCCATGCGACCAGCAGTCCGGCGGAGGCACCCAACCGCACCACCGACACCGCTTGCACGGTCAGCCACTTGAACAGCACGTGGCCGAGCAGATAGAGGATCACGCCACCGAACAGTGCGGCCAGGCCGACGCCTTTCAGCGGCTCGAACAAGGTGTGGTGCTCGCTGTCACTGACGTATTCCAGGACCTTCTTGAGGCCCAGCGCGACCAGCACGATCCCGAGGATCATCGGCAGGTGGGCGAAGGTGTAGGCGTTGCGGCCCAGTCGCGCGCGGTCCTCGATCGCGACGTCGGCCAGCGCGTGCTCGCCCTGGAGTGCACTGACGTCGAAGTAGGCCCACCACATGATCGATGCCACCAGCAGGCCGACCACCGAAGCAGCCACGATCGGCCACGAGATCGGACGCTCCGCCACCCCGACGCCGATGGCCACGATCGACTCGCCGAGTGCGACGATCACGATCAGGCCGTGCCGCTCCGCGAAGTGCCCGGGGGCGGGCAACCGCCAGTTGCTGCCGGCGATGGCCGTACCGAGGTAGTCCACCGCCAGCGCCGCGACCCAGAGCAGGATCTGCACCGCGCCCGTGAACTGCGAGGCCACCACCAGCAAGATCGTGGCGCCCAGCACGCTCGGCGTGAAGCGCAGGAGCTGTCGACGCAGGCCCTCGTCCCCGTCGGCGACGATGAAGAACATCCCCAGGTGCATCAGCCGGAAGATCAGGTAGCACACCGCCAGCACCAGCGGTGCCAGCAGCCCACCGGGGCCGTCGTCGAAGGCCTCCGGGATGCACAGCGCCATCAAGAACATGGCCGCCATGGCGACGAGCATGAGGGCTCTCATGCTCGCCTGGTCGGGGCTGGCGACGTTCGCCAACCAGGCGTATCCGATCCACGACCACCACAGCAGCAGCACGATCAAGACGCCGCGGAGCAGGCCGGTCCAGCTGAGATCCTCGGCCAGAAAGGCCGTCACCTGGGTCAGCGCGAAGACGAAGACGAGGTCGAAGAACAGCTCCAAGGGGGTGACCGCTGCCGCTTCGGTGTCTTCCCGAGCGGATGGGTGTGGTACGCGCACACCCACATCCTGCTGCAGTCGACTGGTCGACCAGGAGGGCGGCGCGCGGGCGGCTTGGCCTCGGTGTCACGGTTGCGATGCGACTTCGGCGCGACGAGCGGCTAGAATTGCGATCAGCAGTTCGTCAGGTCTCGTCCCGAACTGTCGGTGATGTGGAGCGACCTGTTCTTCCCCGCCGAATTTCCGCGCCCGGATCCACGCGATACCGGCGAGAGATCTCCGCTCGACGAGACTTCGAAAGTTGTGACCTTCCTGTCCAGCAACACCTTCGCCTCCTTCGGTGTGCCTGCGTCCCTGACGCGAGTGCTCGCCGATCAAGGCATCGACACTCCCACCCCCATCCAGGCCGCGACCCTCGAGGACGCGATCTCCGGACGCGACCTCCTCGGTCGGGGCCGGACCGGATCGGGCAAGACCTATGCGTTCCTGCTGCCGCTGGTGACTCGTCTCGCCGCCGCCCGCACGAAGCGGACACCGCGCCGCCCGCGGGCGCTGATCCTGGCACCGACCCGCGAGCTGGCCCTCCAGATCGACACGGCCCTGCAGCCGTTGGCGGCCTCGGCGGGGCTTCGTAGCCAAACCGTCTTCGGCGGTGTCAGCCAGGTGCCGCAGGCCCGGGCCGTCCAGGCCGGTGTCGACGTCGTCGTCGCCTGCCCCGGCCGCCTCGAGGACCTCATCTCCCAGAAACTCTGTCTGCTCGACCAGGTGGAGATCACCGTCGTCGACGAGGCCGACCACATGGCCGATCTCGGCTTCCTCCCTGCGGTCACGCGGCTGCTCGGCCAGACCCCGCGGGCCGGCCAACGGCTCTTCTTCTCCGCCACGCTCGATCACGGCATCGATGTTTTGGTCAAGCGCTTCCTCCGAGACCCGGCCGTCCACCATGCCGACTCTCCGCAGACCCCGGTGCCTGAGATGACCCACCACCTCCTCCGGGTGCCGAGCACGATGCGGACCGAGGTCCTGGTCGATCTCGCCGCGTCCACCGGTCGAACGGTGATCTTCACCCGAACCAAGTCCCGCGCCCGGTCGCTCACGCGTCAGCTGAAGGCGCGCGGCGTCGGTGCGGTCGAGCTGCACGGAAATCTCAGTCAGAACGCCCGGACCCGCAGCATGGACGCATTCCACACCGGGCGGGTGAGCACTCTCGTGGCCACCGACATCGCCGCCCGCGGCATCCACGTCGACGACGTCGAAGTCGTCGTCCACGCCGATCCTCCGGCCGAGGCGAAGGCGTATCTGCACCGCTCCGGGCGGACCGCCCGCGCCGGGAAGAGCGGAACCGTGGTCACCCTGGTCACCGACGACCAGATCGCCGGCGTGAACGCGCTGGCCCGCGCCGCCGGTATCCGACCGACCGCGACGGTGGTGAACGACATCAACCACCCCGTGCTCCGCCAGATCGCTCCCGATGAGCGTCACTTCGACGCCGCAACGGCAGCGACGGCGAGCATCCCGACGGCCGGCGGATCTCCGATCAGGGGCGAAGGTCGGCGCCGACCCCGCCGTTCCACGGCGAAGCGGTCGGCCGCCCCGGCGACCCGCCCGGCCTCCGATGGCCGGGGCCGCGCAGCGGGAACCCGTACCAGCGCTGCATCGCCCACCAGGCCCACGCCTCGCAACCACAACGCCAGCGACTTCAGCCGACGTGTCCGCGCCCGTTGACGCGGCGGACCCGCGGAACACGTCTGTGAGTGACGGCCATCCTGCTCCGGGTGATCGGTGCGCCGTGGTGTTCAACCCGACCAAGGTCAGCGACCAGTTCCGCGGTCTGGTGGAGAAGGTCCTCGAACGCGACGGCTGGAGTGAGCCCCTCTGGTTGGAGACGGCTGCCGATGACCCCGGACGGTCGATGACCGCCGAGGCGGTCGCCGCCGGAGCGTCGCTGGTGGTGGCCGCCGGCGGCGACGGAACGGTCCGGATCGTCGCCGACGGACTGGCCGGCAGCGGCATCGCGATGGGGATCGTCCCGGCCGGCACCGGCAACCTGCTGGCCCGGAACCTGGACCTGCCGTTGGAGGAGTCGGCCGCCATCGACGTCGCCTTCGCGCGCCACACCCGGACGATCGACCTGATCGCGTTGACGGTGGACGACCGGCCCCCGGAGCACTTCGCCGTCATCGCCGGCATCGGTGTGGACGCGATGATCATGGACGAGACCGATCCGACCCTGAAGGACAAGATCGGATCGGCTGCCTACTTCGTGGCCGCGGCCAAGGCGCTGAAACGGCTGCCACTGAGATTGACGGTGCAGGTCGACGGTCGCCGTCGGCTTCGCCGGCACGCGATGATCTGTGCGGTTGCCAATGTCGGGGAGCTTCGCGGCGGCCTCGTCCTGGTGCCCGGTGCCGCACCCGACGACGGGCAGCTCGACGTCTACATCGCCTCTCCCAGGCGTTTCCGGCACTGGCTGAAGCTCGCACTGCGGCTGATCACCCGACGAGCCAAGAAGGACGACCAGGTCGATCAGCTCGTCGGACGACGAGTGGACATCACCATCCACGGCGCCGAGGACTACCAGCTCGACGGCGACGTCGCCGGTACGGCGACCAGACTCGTCGCCGAGGTCCGCCCCGGCGCGCTGACGGTGTGCGTACCCGCAACCGCCGACTGAGGACCCCACTCGCACCCGCCGGTTCTCGAAGCGCTGGTTCTCGAAGCGCTGGTTCTCGAAGCGCTCTGGCACCGCTGATCAGTCGGACTCGCGCACGGGTCGGAGCTTCTCGGCGCTGACCCACTCGATGCTGAGCTGGTCCTGCGCCCACACGACGGCGACCTGTGCCGACCAGCCGGTCGACTGACTCGGCGCTGGTTGGCGCTCGATCCGCCAGGCGATGACGATGCCAGGGCCGGGTGAGCCGTGGCCGCCGGGGTGCTCGACCCAGACGTGTCGAACCCGCGGTGTCGCCGGCGCGTACGGAACCCGTTCGGGATCGTTGCGGGACCAGCGGCTCACCTCAGGCAGTATCGCACGTCCGTTCGATTCCCGAGCCGGGTCGAAGCCACTGCCGGTGCCGGTAAAGTGGATGAAAATGGTGCGCTTCGATCTGGACGGCATCCGTCGGGCCCGGTCAGCGATCGCCCCGGTCTTCTTGGACTCCCCGCAGTACGAGTGCGCACCGCTCGGCGACGCGCTCGGGTGCACGATCACCCTCAAGATCGAGACCCTGAATCCGGTGCGTTGCTTCAAGGGCCGAGGCACCGAGACTGCCCTCTCCCGGTTGGCGGCTCAGGAGGAGAGACCGGCCGCGGTCTGTGCGAGCGCCGGCAATCTGGGGCAGGCCCTCGCCTGGAGCGGAGCGAGCCGGCACATCCCGGTGACGGTGGTCGCCGCGCGAACCGCGAACCCGGTCAAGATCGACCGCATCCGCGCCCTGGGTGGCACGGTACGACTGGCCGGCGACGACATCGAGGATGCTCGGCTGTTCGCCCGCGAGCTGGCCGAACGCACCGGAGCCCACCTGATCGAGGACAGCCTCGACCTGGGCACGTGCGAGGGCGCAGGGACGATCGGGCTGGAGCTGCTGGAGCACGAGCTGCGGTTCGATGCACTCCTGATCGCTCTCGGAGGTGGCGCGTTGGCCACCGGTGTCGGCCAGGTGGCGCGGTCCCTCGCACCCGAGGTCGAGGTGATCGCGGTCCAACCTCGCGGCGCACCCGCCATGGCCTTGTCCTGGCGGCAGGGTCGCGTCGTCGAAACCGAGTCCCTCGACACCATCGCTGACGGCGTCGCCGGGCGCTGTCCGATCCCGGAGGTCCTCGACGACCTGCTGGTCGTCGTCGACGACGTCGTCCTCGTGAGCGAGGAGAGCATCAAGACCGGCATGCGGATGCTGCACGAGCACGCCGGCATCGTCGTCGAGCCGTCGGCGGCCCTCGGGATCGCGACCGTGCTGGAGAACCGCGAGCGCTTCGCCGGCCAGCAGGTTGCGACGGTCATCTGCGGCGGCAACGTCGCGATGGTCGACTTCCGGCGCTGGGCGCAGAGCCACCCCTAGACTTGCGGCGGTGAGCAGGATCTTCGCCACCAGCTTCTCCTCCGTCTATCCGCACTACGTGACCAAGGTCGAGCGGAAAGGGCGGACGAAGGCCGATCTGGATCAGGTCATCGGCTGGCTCACCGGCTTCGACGAACCCGCGCTGCGATCGCATCTCGCCGCCGGCACGACCTTCGAGGACTTCTTCGCCGACGCGCGGCTCAACCCGAAGGCCGCGTCGATCACGGGAGTGGTGTGCGGCATCCGGGTGGAAGCCATCGAGGATCCGCTGATGCAGCAGATCCGCTACCTGGACAAGCTGGTCGACGAGCTCGCCAAGGGCAAGCCGATGGAGAAGATCCTGCGCGCCTGAGCCGACCGCTCACTCGACCGAGAACTGGATCTGGTGCCAGCCGGTGGCACCGGAGGGGAACACGCGGGTCCGGGCCTCGGGCTGGACGGCGCCGGTCCGGTCGGTCGCCCGCACCTGAGCCGAGTGCCGACCGACCGGCCCGCGATAACGGAACGACCACTGCCGCCACAAGTCGATGCCGGCGTCGTCGGCGAGCTCGGTCGGCTCCCAGGGTCCGTCGTCGATCCGGATCTCGACCTTGTCGATCCCCCGGTGCTGTGCCCAGGCCACCCCGGCGATGACCGGATTCGCCCGTGGGATCGAGCTGAGCGATCGGGGCAGGTCGATCCGGCTCTGGGTCAGCACCGGTGCGTCCGTGGCCCACTTCCGTTGGGTCCAGTAGGCCGTCCGAGCGGCGTAGGTGGTGAACTCGATGCGTTTCAACCACTTGGTCGCCGACACGAAGCCGAACAATCCGGGGACCAGCATCCGGGCCGGGAAGCCACGCTCGTCGGGTAGCGGCTGCCCCGCCATGCCGACCACGATCATGGCGTCGCGGCCGTCGCTGACCGCTTCGTACGGCGTGGAGCAGGTGTAACCGCTGTCGAGTGAGTACGAGAACACCTGGTCGACTCCGGGCCGCACGCCGACCCGATCGATGATCTCCGCGAATGGGACGCCGAGCCAGCGTGCGGTGCTGACGTACGGGCCGCCGACCTCGTTCGAGACGCAGGTCAGCGTGATGTCCCGCTCGATCATGGGGAGCGCCAACAGCTCGGCGTAGCTCAGTGTCAGCGGCCGGTCCACCTGTCCGTCGATGGTGAGGGTCCAGTCGTCGGTCGCGATCCGTGGCGTGACCAGCGAGATGTCGACGCGGTAGAAGTCTGCGGCCGGCGTGGTGAAGGGCGTCATGTCGGGCAGCTGGGCGCCGGTGGGGATCGCCGCGGCCGCAGACGTCGGTGTCGGCAGCCGGAAGACCCGACGGGTCCCCTCACCGGCTCGTTCGAGCAGGCCCCCGACGACACCCGAGACCGCCCCACCCGCTGCGATGATCACCGCGCCGACCAGCACGCGACGGCGATCGATCACGCCGACCGCCCCGGTCGGAGTCGGCCGCGCCGATCGAGTCAGCCAACCGAGTGCGGCGACCCCGACGAGGGCGGCGACCAGCGACGGTACGCATGCGGCCGGTCCGAGCCGATAGATCGTGGCGCCGGCACCGACCAGACCGAGAGCCGCGATGCCGACCAACGCCACGGTCCGGAATCGCCAGCCGATCAGTCCGAGGACCGCGCCGAACACCGCCAACGCCAGGCCGATGGTGACGACCAGGACCGGCTTGTCGTAGGTGCCGAGGGTCCGGACCACGAACTCCTTGGCCGGCGTCGGTGCGAGGTCGATCGCCACCGAGCCGACAGCGAGCAACGGGGACGCGGCCGGATCGAGCACCGCGGCGACCAGGTGTCCGGCACCGACGGCGGCCGCCGCGCTGGCCAGGCCGGCCAGCACGCGGAGCGGCTTCGACGGGGAGGCGCCGACAGGCGGCGCCGATCCGGGCTTGCTCATGTCATGATCACGTTCCTCGGAGTCGGCGTGGGTGTTCGCGCGCGCAGCACGCCGCCCCGCCCGTTCCGGATCGGGCTTGGTCAGGTCGGGCTGGTCAGATCGGGTTGGTCAGATCAGGCGGTCAGATCGGGTTGGTCAGATCGGGCTGGTCAGATCGCGACCTGGGCCAGGATCGGCATGGTCGGAGTCGTCGAGCCGCCAGCCGGTTCGACGGTGACCGCCAAGGACGTGGAGCCCTGGATCGGACCGCGGAACCACTGGCTTCCTGTGCCGACGGGCATCGTGACGTCGGGAGTCGGCTGTCGTCCCTGCAGCGTCCAGAGCTGGAACGTCTTGCCGGGCCCTGGGTCCGGCAGGTCGCTGGACAGCAGCAAGGCGGCATCTTGCTGCTTGGAGACGACGAAGGTGAAGCGGCTGCCGTTCTGGGTCTGGGTCAAGACCTTGGCGTCCGGGGCGTTCAACAGGTCGGTCTGCCGTTGGGCCGCGGTCTGGGCGGCCACCTCGGCCTGGTGCTGTTGCGTGAGGTTCACCAGGAGACCGCCCAGGGCGAGGATCACCACGGCCGCTGCGGCCAGCAGGCCGGCGAGGACGCGGTTCCGCCTCGCACGGCGATCACGCCGGACGGCGAGCTCGTCGGACGGTGTGACGGGGGGCGCGACGGGGGTTGCGACGAGGGTTGCGTCCGAGGGTGCGACGGCGTCAGCTCGGCGGGCGTCGTTCGGTCCGAGGTCGTCGGACGCTCGACTCGGTTCCGGCGCCGGCCCCGACCACTCGATGACCGGCGGCAGCTGTCGTACGGTCGTGATCGAGTGCAACGTGTCGCCGCGGATGGTACGCGGTGGCCCCATCGCGGCGAGGCCGGCCAGCTCCGCTGCCGTCTCGTTGAACTCCAGCACCTCCCGAGCACAGCTCTCGCAGTGGCCGAGGTGCTCGTCGAACTCTTCCCGCTCGCTCTCGGTCAACGCGTCGACGACGTAGCAGCCGACGTCGATGTGCATCGTGTGCAGCCCGTTCACGCCTCCACCCCCAATGCGTCTCGAAGGCCGATCAGGCCGTCTCGGATTCTCGTCTTGGCCGTCCCCAGCGGCAGTCCGAGCAGCTTCGCCACCTGCACGTGGGTGTAGCCGCCGAAGTAGGCCAGGGTCAGTGCTTCGCGCTGGATCTCGGTGAGTGAGGTCAACGCCTTGCGGACGCGCTCGGCGTCGAGCCGCTGCTCGACGCCGTCCCAGACCCCGTCCACCTCGCGCTCGGTGTTGCGGACGGCGTACTTCTGGTCCCGGGCCGCGTCACTGCTCTCGCTGCGTACCCGGTCCACAGCTCGCCGGTGCGCGATCGTCGTCATCCACGCCAGGACGCTGCCCTTTTCCGTGGAGTACCGGGTCGACTGTCGCCAGATCTCCACGTACACCTCCTGGGTGACTTCCTGGGCCAGCTCCCGGGACCGGATGACCCGGAGGATCACGCCGTAGATCCGGGAGCAGGTTTCGTCGTACAGCTCCGCGAACGCGTCCTCGTGACCGCGGGCGGCCCGGCTGATCAACGAGATCAGCCGGGCGGCCTGCAGCTCGCGACCAGACACCAGGCCCTCGGACCGGGCGGGCTGCCCGAAGGGCAGCACCGACCTCATTCCCCGACCTGCATCGTCTGATTCGCTCACGTGGACTCGATTCGGCTCAGGAGCTGGGCAGCAGCACGTGGTCGATGATGTAGACGGTGGCGTTCGCCGTCTGCACGTTGCCACACACGACCATGGCTTGTCCGTTGACCTCGAAGCTCTCGCCGGAGCCGGTCACCGTGACCTTCTGGGTCTTGTTCAGGCTCTGGTGTTCCCCGACCAGCTGATCGGGGCTGAGCTTGCCGGCCACGACGTGGGCGGTCAGCACGTCGGTGAGCAGACCCTTCGGATCTCCCAACGCCTTCTTGAGCGTGGCCGGATCCAGTGCCTTGAAGGCGTCGTTGGCCGGAGCGAAGACGGTGATGTCCTTGGCGCCGTTCAACGTGTCCACCAGGCCGGCAGCCTTGACCGCGGTCACCAGGGTGCTGAGTGCGGGGTTGTTGCTGGCGGCGGTGGCGACCGGATCGGAAGACATTCCGTCGAACGAGCCCTTGCCGGTCTTCGGGACGGCGGCGCACCCGGCACCGAAGGGTTGATCACCCATCGGTTCCATCGAGGGCGACTCCGACGGCATCGGCGATGACGGCATCGTCGAGGCGCTCGAGCTCGGGGCGCCCTGAGGTGCGGCGGCACCGGACTGCGGGGTTCCGCAAGCCGCGATGCTGAGGGGAAGGAGGAGCGCGGCGCCGACTGCGGCGATCCGAGCGCGAGTGGATGTGATGATCATGGCAGTGGTCTCCTAGATCGCAGCACGTGTCTCCGGAGACGCTGGCTGGAATGTATGGGCTTGCTTACGGCCGCTATTCGGGGCGCCTGCCGACCGCAGATTGGTTCGGCAGCCAACGGGAATCCAGCGATCGGGTGAGTTCGTCGTCCGGCGGCGGGCAGTGAGACCCACGTCACCAGGTAGCCGATCTCGCGCAGCGCCGACGAGATGGCGACGCGGACGAGTCGGGCAGGGGCGGCCGGCTCGTCCCCGAGCGGCCTGACGGCTCACGGTTTGAACCGCCAGACCTAGCCGCGGACGAGCCTCCGGAAGCCCGACGGACCTGTCGTGATTGTTCCCATGCCGGGCGAGCTTCAACCAGGGCGCACCCATCCGGTCTGGCCGGGCCGGAACGGTACAGGCGAATGGCACGGGCGAAGATGACGTGATGGAGACATCTGATGTCCCGAGTGGACTGTCGGCAGCAGAGTTCCATCGGCGACCAGGAACCGGCGACTGGCGGGTCACGTCGTGGGGCCCGCAGGCGGTCTTCTCGGCCCCGACGTTCGCCGCCGGATCGCAGTTGCTGCCTGCCGTCGTCACCGCAGCCGAGCGCCATCGGGTCGCACCCGACGTCGACCTGCGGCCCGAGGCGGTCGTGATCCGGGTCCCCTATCGGGGTGCCGACAAGATCTGGGCGGGTGCAGCCGACTTCGCGGCCGAGGTCTCGGTCGCGGCGGCCAAGTCGGGCCTGACGGCCGAGCCATCCCTCGTGCAGACCGTCGACATCGCTGTCGCGCAGCACTCGGGGATCGACACCCGGCCCTTCTGGTCGGCTGCGCTCGGCTATCGGGTCTCCGGCGACGTGGACGCCGTCGACCCGCTCCGCCGCGGTCCTCAGTTGACGTTCCAGCCGATCCGCGGGGACCGCAGCGGTCGGGGCCGCACCCATGTCGACGTGTCGGTTCCCGCTGACCTCGCGCGCGCCCGCATCGACGCCGTGATCGCTGCCGGCGGCACGCTCGTCGACGACTCCTACGCCCCCGCCTGGTGGACCTTCGCTTCTCCGGATCACCACGGTGTCGACATCGCCGCGTGGACCGACACGTTCGAGTAGCGCAGCGGCCGAGGTCGGCGGCGAAGATCGGTGCCGCTGCCGATCATTCTCGGGTCAGGCTCCGTCGCTCCCCCACACCGAACGAACCGCGGTGATCTGGGCGTCGACGTCGAGTCCGGTGACGTCGATGACGTGGTCGACGGGAAAGGTGCCGGTGACGTCGAGTGCGTACAGGTTCTCGAACTCCATCTCGGTCAACGACACCTGACGTCGTCGTGCCCGTCGCCGCGCCTCGGGCAGCGACAGCCGGAGTCGGACGATCTCCAGGTCGGGAAGCAGCTCGCGATAGATCTCGGCGGTCTCGGCGGTGACGAAGTCGGCCAGCACGACCGCGATCTCCGCCGAGCGGAAGCGACGGACGAGATCGCAGGCGTTGGCCACCCCGACCCGCTGCTGCAGTCGGCCCTCGTCGCCCTCCCACGGCGCGGCGTGACCCGCCACCACGAGGTGGCGGATGTCGTCGACGTCGATCATCGCACCGCGGGACACCGAGCGGGCCAGAGCCAACGCCGTCGTGCTCTTGCCCGCGGCGGGAGGGCCCGTGAGGAGGAGTGGTGACCGCACCCGATCAGGATGTCGCACCTGTCGCCGATGCCCGTCAGACCCGGACCGACGCTTCGGCCGACCCGCGTTCCGGCGACCGTTCGACGCGACCACGCACGAAGAACACCAAGATCAGACCGACGCCGATGATCACGAAGTTGGACGGGCCGGCGATCGTCAAGAAGATGCTCTGCCCGGTGGCGGTGGCCCGGTCGATACCGCCCGTCGCCAAGAACAATGTCGGATCGAACAACCCGTGGAGCAGGATCGGCCACAGGAGACGGCCGGTCACCCGGAGTGTCAGGTACATCAGGATGCCGAAGCAGAAGGTGTACGCGACCGTGATCGCCACCGTCAACGGGGCCATCCCACTGAAGACGTTCACCGAGTGCGAGACGGCGAAGAACAACGACGACACCAGGGCGACGACCAGCTCGCGGGATCCCGCGGCCCGCAGCATCGTGACGATGATGCCGCGGAAGAGAACTTCCTCCGCGAAGCCGACCAGGAGCCCGGTGAGCAGCGTGATCGCAACCACCGCCCAGCCGTAACCGCCGTAGTCGATCCCGAGCAGCCGCAGCACGATGAACACCGTGATCAACGCCGGGGCGATCCACATCCAGCCGGCGCCTCGGATCGGCTGCGGTTCGAACATCCTCGCGAGCCAGCCGACGGAGATCAAGAACAGCAGCAGGACCAGCGAGCCGACCAGCAGGCCGAAGGTCAGGTCGGCGAAGACGTTGAGCGGCGAGTCGAACACCCCACCGCTGACTCGACCGGCGAACAAGAGACCACTGAGGGCGCCGGCGCCGAGATAGAGCACGAGATAGCCGGCGACGAGAATCGCAGCGCGCCACCACCCACCGCGGTTCCAGAACGCGGTCCACCTCGATCGAGCGGTCATGGTGCGGCCCGAGCCGGGTCACGACGGCCGGTTCTCCGGCGCTGCGCGATCCGGCTTCCGGCATCGGCGGTCATCACCTCGGTCGGTGCAGCGCTGGGATCGGCGCAGCCACACGACTCCCGGATGATCAGCTCGAGTGGGAATCGACGATGCGGATCCGCACCGGGACCGTCCAGCAGCATGCCGACGGCGGTGTGGGCCAGCTGTTCGACGGGCTGACGGACCACCGTGAGTGCCGGCCAGCAGAACTCTGACTCCTTGGTGCCGTCGAATGCGACGACGGCCAGGTCCTCGGGCACTTCGAGGCCGAGGGCTCGGGCCGCGCGGAGCAGGCCGATGGCCTGGAGATCGGAGGCGGCGAAGATCGCCGTCGGGGGATCGGGCTGTCCCATGAGGTGCAGGCCGCCGGCGTATCCACCTTCGCGCGACCAGTCGACGTGGGCGACGGTCCCGTCGGCGACTCCGGCTCTGCGCAGGGTGTCGAGCCAGCCGTACTCCCGCTCATCGATCGCCGCACCTTGCGGCACGCCCACCAGCATGCCGATGTTGCGGTGTCCGTGGTCGATGAGGTGGCGGACCGCCAGCTGCGCACCCTGGTAGCCGTCCGCTCCCACGCTCGGCAGGTCGCCGACGTCGTGCACGCTGTCCAGCCACACGATCGGCAGCTCGGATCTGGCCGCGAGGCGCAGATCCGGGCGCTGGAACACGCTGGCGACGAGGATCCCGTCGACCTGGCGGCGGATCAGGTCCTCGATGAGTTGGGCCTCGACGTCGCCGTCCCCGTTGCTGCTGCTGATCATCACTGCGTAGCCTCGCGCTCGCGTCACGTCCCCGACGGCGCCCGCGAGGGCCAGGAAGAAGGGATTCGTGACATCGGGAAGCACCAGTCCCAGCAACTGGGTGGTGCCGCGACGCAGCGCCTGGGCGTTGACGTTGGGACGGTAGTTGAGGATGTCGATTGCCGCGCGCACCTTCGCCGCGGTATGTGCGGCGACCGGCCGCGGTCCGTCGTTCACGACGTAGCTGACGACGGCCGTGCTCACGCCGGCATAGCGCGCGACGTCTGCCCGCGTCACCGCTCGGCCCCCGGTCCGCTTGCCGCCTGCCGTCACCGTCCCCTGCTTTACGTCGTCAACGTCGAAGTTCGCACTCTAACGCCGATCCCTCACGCGGCGGAGACTAATTCCCTCCGAGCCAGGAATTACGTCGGAGACCAGGTCGAGTCCGCCCCGGACCGACGAGCTCCGGCGACTCCCATTCCCATCGCTACGCGTTCAGGTCGGCCAACGGCCGGTACAGGGCCAGCACCCAGACAGCAGCGGCGATCGGCAGCCAGAGACCCCACGCCGGTCCTGCGTCGCCGTCGTCGACCGGCAGCACAGCGGCGCCGGCCGCCAGCAAGAGGGCGCCTGCCGACAAGACCGCTGCAGAGATCGCCACGGCGGCACGGTGGCCCGTCTCGGGAGAACCCAGCAGCCAGACGGCGCTCACCGCGACGCCGATCCCGCCCAGTACGAGCAGCGCGATGGCGATCCGGACCGCGCCGAGCGCGACGGCGAGGGTGGCTCCCCAGTCCTCCGTCTCCGCCTTGCCGGAGATCCGCGTCACCTCTGCGGGATCGGTGAACAGCGTCGAGATCGCATCCGTGATCGCGAGTGACTCTGCCGTTCCAGATTCCGGGACCACTCTGACGAGCGGGGCGAGGACGCTCGCAACGAGCAACGCTGCCAACACGAGCCGGGCCATGGTGGAGACGATCCGTCGTAGGCTCCGGCCCTCGGTCTGCGCGATCTGCATGGCTGGAGATTCTCCTGGCCGAGAGGGCCGGCCGGCGGAGAGGGTTCGTCGCGCCCGCCGTACGGCTGCTCGGGTTCGCCGCGCCGCGACGGCAGTTGCTCGGGTTCGCCGCGCTCCAACCGCCGGAAGGGGGTGCTGTCACCGTCACCAGGCCCCGAGAACGAGCGTGCAGCGCCGGCCGCGGCTGACCGTCGGGCAGCGCGGGGAAGCTTGGCTACTGTCTGTCGCTGTGACCCGTCCAGCCTTCGACTCGTACGTGATCTGCGCGACGCCACGCTCGGGAAGCACCCTGCTGTGCGGCTTGCTGGAGTCGACCGGGGTGGCCGGGCGCCCAGCCTCCTACTTCAACCGCCGGGGTCTGCACGACTACGCCACCAGGTGGCGGATCGACCGGCCGGATGACGGACGCATCGACGACACGTACGTCCGATCGGCACTGACTGCCGGCACGACGCCGAACGGTGTGTTCGGTGCGAGGATCATGGCGGAGACGCTGCCCGAACTGCTTCGCGACCTTGCCGCCGCGGCCGCTGGACCAGCGGCCGGCGACGTGGACTTGTTGAGCGCCCACCTGGGTCGCCTCCGTTTCGTCCATCTGAGACGACGCGATGTCGTGGCCCAGGCGGTCTCGTGGGCGAAGGCGCTGCAGACCCACTACTGGCACCCGGGCGAGACAGTCCAACCCGGGGGTCAGGATCCTCACTACGACGGGGAGCTGATCGGCCGGCTGGTCGACACCATCGAGAGCTTCGAGGCGGACTGGGCCCACTGGTTCGCTGCCAACGACGTCGAGCCCGCTGAGATCACCTACGAGGACCTGGCCGCAGATCCACTCCGCACTGCACTCGAGGTGCTCGACCACCTCGGCCTCGAGGTTCCACCGGACCGCCAACCGGTGATCGGTCACCGTCGACAAGCCGATGACGTCAACGCCGACTGGGCTGCGCGATTTCGGGCTCGCTGAACCCAGCCAGGATCCGCCCGGTGGGCCGGCCGCACGTGCGGACTGACGCGGCACCCGAGCCAGGTGACGAGGGCTCGATCCCGGCGTACTGTCCGACCATGGCCCGAAGCGGGTGGTCCGCCTTCCTGCCATCGGCATCTTTCCCCGCGGTGGCTGGAACCGCTGTCGCGCTCTCGCTCGGCGTGGTCGCGGCCGCATGCTGGGTCTGGGCCGGCCTGATGCCGGTCGAAGCCACGATCGCCGACGGCGGCACGCTCCAGGTGCGTTGGTGGTCGCTCTCGATCGCCGCCGTGGGCATCGTGTCGATCCTCCTGCTCTGGACCGCAGGCCGAGTCGGCGGGCGCGCGGGGATCATCGTCGTCGCGGCCATGCTGATCGTCCTGGTCGTCGGGGCGATCCGCTTCTGGTGGGTCCTGCCGAAACCGACTCCCATCCGCCCGCTGGGACCGGCGGCACCGTACGCGATGGCCGGGTTCGCGGCTGCGGCAGCGGCCTGTGTTGTGCTGGCGGTCTCGATCTTGCTGACCGGCGCCACCTCGAGGGGACCGGGGGCACCGGCGAACGAGCCGAACCGCCCGCTCCGATCGAGAACGGCGGTGACGGCGCTGTGCCTGGCCGCAGTTGTCGCTGTCGCGGCCGGCTGGCTCGTCGTCGAGCGCAGTCGCGGTTTCCTCCTGGCTGCCAACGAGTACCGAACGGTCGGCGACCTCGATCAGGCGTCGGTCGCACCGACATCGGCCTTGACGGGCGGGGATTCGTGGCAGGTCGAGGTGCCCGGCTTCTCGCTGGCACGTCCGGCCGTCACCGACTTCGGCCTCGCAGTGGCATCCGGGGACTACGTGATCATGGTCGATCGAGCGACCGGCGAAGTCCGCTGGCGCTACACGCGCTCCGACGTCGGCGGGCCGGTCGTGGTGGCCGGCACCGGCGGTGGCCGACAGGTCCTGGTCCGATGGGGCCATGAGGCGGTGTTCGTCCTCGACGCACGCACCGGCGAGCGAGTGGGTGATTGGCGACCGGAGGACGGTGAAACGATCCTCGACCCCGCGCTGCCGTTGGTGGCCCGCCGAGGGCCCGAAGCCTCGACCACCATCTTGCGGGTCAGCCCCACCGGTTCGGGCGTGTGGGCCTACGACCTGCGTCCGTGCGAGGCCGCGCGCGGCACCCTGGCCGGAACAGTCGTGGTGGTCACCACGACCAGCACATGCAGCCAGGCGAGCCGGGTGGTGGGGCTCGATCCGGAGACGGGTCGTGAGCTCTGGTCGTCGACGATGGCGGCCGACCTCCGTGGCGTCGCCGGGGGGGCCGGCATCATGCTGACCGCTGCCGATGCTGGTGGCGACCAGGCGTTCACCGCCGTCGATCTCCATGACGGCCGGACTCGTTGGTCTCATCCCCTCCCGCACCACGACCTGACCTCGGCCCCCTGCCAGGACCAGCAGGTTGCCGCCGCAGGCCGGATCGCCGTGCTGGTGTGTTCCTGGGACGTCACCGACTACCCCCTCGGGCCGGAGAAGTACTCCTCGACGGGATACGCCTACGACGCCTCGACCGGAGCGCTGCTCAATGAGTTCACGCCTGACTCCGGACCCATCATCTGGACCGCCGTGGCGGCCGACGGCCGCATCCTCGTCGCACGAACGAACCCGTGGATCGGTTGGGTCCTGGACGTGGTGGTTCTCGAGCCCGGCAGCCGGACCGTGACTCTCGACCCGGTCTACCTCGAGCACCACGCGGCGCTGCGGACGCTGACCGCGGTCGGGGACCAGGTCCTCGTGCTCGACGCCGGACACGACACCCTCCGCAGTCTCCGCTGATCTCGATCCCTGTGATCGGGGCGGCCGCTGCCGTCGCCGGGTCGATAGCCTGACCGGATCCGACGAAGGAGGCCCGGCACCGGTGGCGAACGACAAGATCCTCGATCTGCTCGCTGCGTGGGCAACGGATCGAGACGACGTCCGAGCGCTGATCCTGACCAGCACCCGGGCGATCCCGGGCGCCGAGCTCGACGCGTACTCCGACTACGACGTGGTCGTCGTGACCCGCGACGTACCGGCCATGCTGGCTGACACCAGCTGGCAGCGCGAGTTCGGAGAGGTGTTGATCACCTACTGGGATCCGCTGGAGACCGACGTGGCGACCGGTGCCGAACGGGTCGGCAACATCACGAACTACACCGACGGACTCAAGATCGACTTCAGTCTCTGGTCACCCCAGCAGTACGCCGACGTCACGGGCGGAGCGGATCCCCACCCGGAGTTCGACGCCGGTCACCAGGTCATGGTCGACAAGGACGGACTGACCGCCGAGCTGCCCGCGCCGACGTACACCGCGTACATCCCCGCGAAGCCGGACGAGGCGACCTACCTGCGACTCGTCACCGACTTCCTCATCGGAGTTCCCTACGTCGCCAAGTACCTGCTCCGAGACGAGCTGCTGCCGGCCAAGTGGGTGCTCGACTTCGACATGCGCTTCAACTACCTGGTGCCGCTGCTGCAGTGGCGGGTGGAATGTGATCACGGCTGGTCGCTGAAGACCGGGAACCTCGGCCGGGGTCTCGAGTCGCACCTCCCGAGCGACAGCTGGTCCCGACTCGAAGCCACGTTCAGTGACGCCACCCCCGACGCGAACTGGGACGCCCTGTTCACCATGATCACGTTGTTCGACCGCGTCGCTCGCGAGGTCGCCGACTTCTTGGGCTACACCTATCCCGAACCACTTCTCACCCGCGTCACCGAGCACGCCCGCCGGATGCGCGAGGGAGTCTTCGCCGCCGGACCGCTCCGAGGCGGCTGACGATCGGGCCGACCGCAGCAGCCGACGCAGCGCCCTGAACCCCCGCGAAGGTACGCAATTCTGCGTACTCGTCCTGCACCGGACCGTCGTAGTGGTCGGCGGCACCGTGGGCCGTCGAACCTGCCTCCGGGTCGCGACGGGTCAGGGCATTGACCGCAGCGTGCGGTCCGTGCGACGTTGACCGGGTCGAAAGGGATGCGCATGCGCAAGACCGCTGTGACCATGTTGGCTGCTCTCGTGGTCGGACTCACCCCCGTCACCGTGGCCGTCGCCGCGCCACCGGTCCCGCTACCGGGGGCACCGGGTATCGGCGATCCGTACTTCCCCGGTGACGGCAACGGCGGCTACGACGTCGAGCACTACGACCTGCGCATCGGCTACACCCCGGCCACCGACCAGCTCACCGGTGTCGCCACCCTGCGGGCGAGAGCGACTCAGGCGCTGTCCCGGTTCAATCTCGACCTCGACGGTCTGACCGTTGATGCGGTGCAGGTCAACGGAGCACGGGCCCAGTGGAGCCGCAACGCCGACGAGCTCCGCATCCGGCCCCGCCAGTCGCTGCGGAAGAACCGCGACTTCGTCGTCACCGTCCGCTACCACGGGATCCCGAAGTTCTACGACGAAGGCGAACTCGGCAAGAACGGTGTCATCCCCACCACGGATGGCGCCTTGGCCGTGGGTCAGCCGCACGTCGCCGACAACTGGTATCCCTCCAACGACCATCCGCTCGACAAGGCGACGTACCGGATCCAGATCACCGCGCCGCGTGCCGTGCAGGCCATCTCCAACGGGGCACTGCGGGGGTTGTCGACCAAGAAGGGTCTGACGACCTGGACGTGGGCGATGAACAAGCCGATGGCGTCCTACCTCGCCATCATGGCGATCGGCCACTTCGACATCCGCAGTTCCCAGGCCGCGGGCGTCAGCTACCTGAGTGCAGTCGACCCGGCCCTGAAGACCATGCCGTCGATCGCGGACGACCCGACCGCCCCGACGATCGGCGCTCGAGCCGAAGCCGCACTCGCCGCGCAACCGGAAGTCATCAGCTTCCTCAGCGGAGTCCTCGGCCGCTACCCGTTCGGCCAGGCCGGTGGGATCGTCGACAACGACCCCGAGATCGGCTACGCGCTGGAGAACCAGACCCGGCCGGTCTACGACAAGAGGTTCTTCGTCGGTGGCGATCCGAGCACCGACGATTCCGTGGTCGTGCACGAGCTGGCACACCAGTGGTTCGGCGACAGCGTCGCCCTCGCTCGCTGGCGCGACATCTGGCTGAACGAGGGCTTCGCCACCTACATGGAATGGCTCTGGTCAGAGCACCAGGGCCGCGGTACCGCCGACGAGAACTTCGCGGGCTGGGCCGGCACCCCCGCCGACGACCCGTTCTGGCAGGTCCGGATCGGTGATCCCGGCCCGGCGAACATCTTCGACCTCGCCGTCTACTACCGGGGGGCGATGACCGTCCACGCTCTCAGGAAGCAGATCGGTGACGACTCGTTCTTCCGCCTGTTGAAGCAGTGGAACACCCGCTACCGCCAGGGCAACGCCACCTTGCGACAGTTCATCGACCTCGCCGAGCGGACCTCGGGGCAGAATCTGGACCCGTTCTTCCGCACCTGGCTGTTCACGCCCTCGAAGCCGCCCGGGATCGAGACGCCGGCTGCGGCCAAGAAGGTCGCGGCGACGTCGGAACGGACTCGGGAGCTGATCAGCCGACACGCTTCGCTTCGGCGCTAGCCGCGGGTCCGGCGCTCCCCTGCGCCGGCAGCACCGGTCGACCGCTGTTGACCCACGAGCACGAGCGCCGAGCCGAGCGGGAAGCCCCGCCGGGAGCCGCGCGCCTGCAGGTAGACGAGGATGCTGACCACAGTCGCGCCGATGAAGTTCATGATCAGGTCGATCATCGTGTCGTGCACCCCGGTCTGCCGGAGCTGCATGTTCGAGCTCGGGATCAGGGCGTCTCCGGCGTACTCGAAGATCTCCCAGGCCATGCCGAGCGTGTTCGCGAAGGTGAAGGCGAACACGGCCAGCAGGGCCGGCCGCCCCCGGGTCAGTTCCAGCTGCGAGCGATCGATCAGGAACAACACGACCAGACCCACGAACCCGAGCAGGAAGCCGCTCGCGGCGTGCAGCCCGCAGTCCCACCACCAGTACCTGTCGTAGAACCGCAGTGAGGTGCCGAGGAAGAGGGCCGCGAAGACGAACAGCGCCGTGACCAGACCGACAGCGGCGGGCATCCGCAAGCCCACCACCCGAGCGAACAGTCGCGGTACGGCGGCCAACGCCACCCCCAGCAGCAACAACGCCATCCTGCCGAACTGCCCCTGCCAACCGAACACGATCGCGGCGACACCCAGGGCGATCTGGATGGCCAGGGTCAACCACCCGCAGACCGAACTGGCCACCGACGGCCTCCGACCGCCCGGCTCGGCGTTGACCATGACCCGACTCTCCTCCGGCGCCTGAACGGGCGGCACGCACGACCGACCGATGGTCCCTATCTACACCCGACGACAAACCGAAGCCGTGGGTACCGTCCGCGTCGGGCGTCGAACCCCGGGCCCAGCGGCTCTAGTCGTGGAACGCCCGATAGACCGACGTCCGCAGCTCCCGTGCGTACGCCTCCACCTCCGGCATGCCGGATCGCCGGGCCACAGCGATCTCGGCCTCGATGTCGTAGCCCACCCGGCAGAACTCGATCCCGAAACCGTCCGGCTGTGAGCTGCCGAGCCGGCCGTGCAGCACCACGTAGGCCGCCGTCGTGGCATCCAGTGGGTTGCCGACGCTGCCCACGTTGACCAGGGTCCGACCGATCCCACCGGCCGGCACGAGGAACGTCTGGTGGAGGTCGCCGTACGCCACGACATCCGGCTCCGGGTGGTCGTGCCCGGTGAAGTCGGTGTTGCGGAACATCGCCTCCAGCTCCGGCAGCGCCGATTGCAGGAAGACCCGGTGCGTCTCCGCCTTCGCCGACGCGTGGAAGAGCCGGACCCAGCGCCCACTCAGCTGCAGGTCGACCACGTTCGGCAGTCCGCCGAGGTAGTCCAGCCGGTCCCGGTCGAGCTGGTCGCGATGCCAGTTCACCAGCGGCTCGTCGATGGTGACGTCCACCATGGCGGAGTCCCAGTTGCCGCGGACGACCGCGGTGCACACGTCCTCGGTCCGATCGATCACGCCCGGCCCGTCCGGGCCCTTGCCCACCAGGTCGCCCAGGCAGTAGATCGTCTCGATCCCATCGGCTCGCAGCTGAGCCAGCACGACGCCCCAGGCCGTCGCGTTTCCGTGCAGATCAGACACCAGGGCGATCCGGTCCATGTCGTGCACGCTAGTCGGCGTCGCTCATCGGCGAGCACGCCGACCGCGAACCGCTTCCACGGTGGGACCGTCTCGTTAGCTCCGCTCGGTGGTGGGTACACCGACCGGGAGCCACGACGAACTGAAGAACCTGATCGAAGGAGACGACCATGGCGAAGAACGTCGCCACTGTCTGGGTACCGGTTGACGACATGAAGCGCGCCGTCACGTTCTACGCCGACACGCTGCGCCTCGAGATCAAGAGCCAGAGCGCCGAGTGGTCCGAGATCGACGCGGGCAATCTGACGATCGGCTTGAACGCCCGCGAGGGTACGGCCGCTCACGCCGACGGCGGCGCGGTGATCACCTTCACTCCGGAGGGCGGGATCGACGCAGAGGTAGCGCGACTCACCGAAGCAGGCGTCGAGTTCACCGGTGGGATCAGTGATCACCCGTGGGGACGGATCGCGCCGTTCAAGGACACCGAAGGCAACGACCTCCAGTTCTACGGCCCGCCCGAGAGCTGACCAGGACCCGTCCTCGGCCACCGGTGGACCGAGTCGCAGGACCGATCCGGCTCGAGAACGGTCACCGTCGACTCCTCCTGCGCGTGGCTCGCACGTCCCGGCTCGCCGACAGCGGCCGGGCGACGGGTTCGAGGCGTGTCGGTCGGCGGGCACCGGCCAGGTAGCGACGCGACACATGGGCGCCGACCCGCCCGACGGCGGAGCGGGAAGGCCGCTGCGGCACCGACCGTGTCGGTACCTCCTCCAGGCTCGCCGGGACGTGGCGGCGCCGGGGCGGCAGCGGGCTGTGGCCCTCGACATATCCCCCACTGGGCAGTCTCACCAGCACCCCGTTCTCGACCCCGTGGGTCAGCTCATCGTGTTCGCGCCGCTGCAGCTCCAGGCACGCGGCCCGCGCGAGGACGAATCCGATCAGCGGGCCGACGAGGACGGTTGCCTGGAACGCGAGGATCACGACGTTGAAGCTCAGCTGGAACTGCGTCGCGATCAGGTCGGCACTTCCCGCGGCCCAGAGCGTGCCGTAGAACACGAGGCCGGCGACACCCAGGCCGGTCCGGACCGGCACGTCCCGCGGCCGGTCGAGAAGATGATGCGCATCCCGGTCGCCGGTCAGCCACTGCTCGATCAGCGGAAACCCGGCGATGGCGATGAAGAAGAGGGAGATCCCCGCCAGCGGTACCAGCACCGCGAACGTCCAGGTCTGCCCGAACGCGTTGACCTCCCAGCCGGGAGGCACGAGGCGGAGCGCCCCGTCGAGGAAGGCGGTGTACCAGTCGGGTTGGCTCCCAGCGCCGGCCGCGGCCGGCGAGGACGGCCCCTGTCGCCAGGCGGGACCGATCTCCGCCGTTCCCGCCATCACGACGAGCAGTCCGGCCGTGATCATGAACATCCCGAAGGACTTCACCGCCACCGTCGGCCACAACCGTGGACCGACGACGTTGTCCTCGGTGCGGCCGGCCCGATGGAACTGGGGCGGCCGGCTCCGGAGGCCGAGCCGGAGCCGGACGAGTCCGAGCAGCACCAGGCCGGCCGGCACGATGGCGACGTGGATCGGATACAGCCGGGACAGCACGTCACCGGGGAACCCGCCACCGAAGATCAACACCGACAGCGGCGTCCCGATCACCGGGATCCCCAGCAGCACCCCGTGGAAGATCCGCAACCCCGTACCGGCCAGCAGATCGTCCGGGAGCGCGTATCCGCTCCAGCCGCCCGCCAACGCGGCGATGAACAGTCCGAACAGGGCCACCCACGCCAGCCGGCGCGGCCTGCGGAACTCACCGGTGAAGAACGCATACAGCAGCCGGAGCAGCAAGGCCGCCGGGAGCAACAGGGCAGCCCAGTGATGGGCTTGACGAACGAGCAACCCCGCAGGCACCTCGAAGGAGATCCGGATGATCGACGCGTACGCCTCGGACATCTCGACGCCGCGGAGCAGCGGATACGGGCCGTCGTAGCGCACGACCGCGTTCGAGGGGGTGTAGAACACCGTCAGGATCACCCCCGTCACCAGCAGCACGAGAACGGAGGCGGTGGCGACGGCACCGAGCAACCACGGCCACAGTTGGGGCACTGGTCGTCGGCCGAGGCTGCGGATCAGATCGACGACACCGCTGCCCCACGGCTCGCCACTCCTCCGCCGGAACGGAGCACCGCCGGACTCCCCATCCGACTGGTTCCCGTGCCGGTGACGCCGACGAGTGGTGGCTCCACCGCTGATCTCCCTGACCGTGCGCACGTCGACCGACCTCCCGTAGGTGTTCCCTACAGATGTGACTGCGCAGCGGTCTCAGGTGTGACCTCTTCGCGGAGTGAGCCTCGTCACCAGGTGTGAGCCGCGGCGTCCGTACCCGTCAGCACCGACCCATCCGAAGCCCGGCCCGACCGACCGGCGTCGATACTGGACCGATGAGCGAGGACCCGGCTGACACCGCCACTCCCACCTTGTACACGTGGGCCGGTGGTGAGGACGCGTTCCGGCGCCTGATCGATGCCTTCTACGACCGGGTGGAACACGACGACCTCCTGTCACCGCTGTTCCCCGGGGGCGTGTCGGAGCAGCATCGCGATCACGTGGCCGTCTGGTGGATCGAGGTCTTCGGCGGGCCCGCCGGCTACTCCGAGCGGCTGGGTGGGTACGAACGGATGCTCGCCCACCACCGCGACCTGGCCATCACCCTCGAGCAGCGTCACCGGTTCGCCACGACGATGAGCCTGGCCGCCGACGATGCAGCGCTGCCCGACGACCCGGAGTTCCGATCGGCATTCATGGCCTACGTCGAGTGGGGTACCCGGCTGGCCCTGCTCAACTCCGGAGTCGGTGCAGAAGTCGTCGATCATGCACCAGTACCGCGGTGGGGTTGGGGTGTGGCGCCGCCCTATCAGCCCTGAGCTCCGAGTGGGTCGCCGTACCGCGACAGCCGGAGAGCTCAGGGCTGTCGGCACTCCAGCACATAGTCCAACACGTCGGTGAACCTGGCCGTGGCGACCGCGATGCAGGTGTCGGCTGCGCCGTAGTACAGCCGGAGCTCGTCGCTGTCCGGGTCGTGGATGAGACCGCACGGGAACACCACGCCCGGCACGTCGCCGACCAGCTCGTACGACTCGCTGGGGCCGAGTACCCACTCGCCGCAGCGGTGCGTCACCCGACTCGGTTCCTCGAGATCGAGCAACGCCAGTCCGACTCGGTACAACGCACCCGCGACGGTCTGACGGACGCCGTGGTACACGAGCAGCCAGCCGGCGTCGGTCTCCAACGGCGGCGCGCCCACACCGACCCGCGCAGAGTCCCACCAGCCGCCCGGTCGGGCCGCGAGCACCGGCTCCGGCGCGCTCCAGCTGTGCAGATCGTCGGATCGGGACAACCAGATGTCGGCCCGCGCCGTCAGGGCCGTCACCGGTCGGTGCAGCAGGATGTGTCGGCCACCGACCCGCCGCGGCAGCAACGCACCGTTCTTGTCCTCCGGGGCGCGCACCATGCCGAGCCGCTCGACGGTGCGGAAGTCCGTCGTGGTGGCCAACGAGATGCTCGGACCACCGGGTCCGAAGGAGGTGTAGGCGATCACCCACGCGCCGAGCTCCGGCAGCCAGGTCAGGCGGGGATCTTCCAGACCCCACTCCTCGTGCGTGACGCCCGGTGTGGGGGCGAGCAGCGGTTCCTCGTCCACGACCCAGTTGGAGATGCCGTCATTGGATCGGGCCACCGCCAGGTGACTGATTCCGCGGCGATCCTCGACCCGGCACAACAAGACGGTGCCGCCGTCGACCTCCGCCGCTCCGGCGTTGAGGACGGCGTTGATGGGATACGGCCACCGAGCCGGCGTGAGCAGCGGGTTGGCCGGGTGGCGGGTGAACAATCGACGTTGCTCCCGCCGAGGAGTCGACACCTGGCCAAACTAACCGTCGCGACCCGTCCGCGAAGTCACGACGCGCGGGTGGGCAGCGCCCGGCGCGCGGCGAGATAGGCCTGGAAGTACGCCAGGGTGGATTCGGCACCCTGGTTGTCGTTGAGCGTCGCGCGACCGAGGCCGTCGTGGCAGCCACCCGTGCTCTCGTTGTAGACCATGACCCGCAACCGGTTCCGCCCCAGGAACCAGCCGAACGCCCGTTGGGCCAGGTCGGCATAGCGCGCCTCACCGGTCACCTGGAACGCCGTGATCAGGACCTCGGTGAGGGCGGCGGCGTCCAGCGGTTGCTCGTCGCCCTCGTCGCGGCGCGGGCCGTCGATCGGCGGCAGCGTGCTGCGATACCGCCAGGAGTTGCCGACCAGGCGGACGACGTCTCCGTCCAGATCGCACTGGTCGAGGTACCACTCCAGGGTCGTCAGTCCGAGTTCGATGAGGCGGTCGTCGTGCAGTCGACCCCCGGCGAGCAGCAGGCCCTGCGGCAGTCGGGCGTTGTCGTAGGTGAGGTACTCCTCGAACCAGTCCCACCCGGGTCGACGGACTTCGGCATGCCAGTCCACCAGGCGCTGAGCCAACACGGGCAGCAGCCGATCAGCTTCGGCAGGAAGCTGATCGGGGTGTGGCGAGGCGAGTCCGATCAACCCGTAGGCCACCGCCCGCGGAGCGGTCCACCTGGTCAGCCGGGGCGCCAGGTCGCCCAGCAGCTTGGCCGCCACCCCGGACACCTCGGGCATCGCTTGATCCGCCAGCACGGCGCCCAGGGCCCACACGGCACGACCCACGTGATCTCCGTCGTGCGGTGCGTCGGCCCAGCGCCGGTCGTATCCGAGGCGGTTGTGCAGCGTGCCGGACACCGGATCGTACGCGTGGGTGAGGAAGGCGAGCGCGCGCGGCAGCATCCGCCGCAGCTCCGGTTCCACGCCGGCACCGAGTGCACCGGAGCTGAGCAGGCCGGAGCTGAGCAGGGCGGAGCAGACCAGAGCCAGTCGGGCCACGTCGTCGGTGCAGTACCCGCCCGCACGGTTGGGCACCGCGCCGATCGCGTGCTCGACGATGCCGACGTCGTCCACCAACGTGAACAGGTGATCCAACCGCGGTACGGGCCAGGCGCCGGTCCCGTTCAGGTAGTCGGGCTGATCGAGCTCGTACGCCTCGCGGAGCACCTCGAGGGTGTCGATCGCGACCTGGGACCACGCCAGTCCCGAACCGATGCGGCGCGCCTCCACACGGGCCGCGTCGAGCCGGCGCGGATCGTCCAGCAGATCCAGGACGGCCGAGGACATCGCGTCGGCGTCCTGGAACGGCACCAGGATCCCGGCTCCCGAACCCAGCAGGTCCTCGGCATAGAAGTACGGCGTGGAGACGACGGGGCAACCCGCAGCCACGGCGAACGTCAGGGCACCGGAGACGATCTGTTCCCGGGAGCGATAGGGCGTGAGGTAGACGTCGGTTCGGGCCAGCAACCGCGCGATCTCCGCGATATCGGCGAATCCGTCCAGGAATCGCACGTGGTCGGTCAGTTCCAGATCGGCCACGAGCCGCGCCAAGCCGTCCCGGTAGCTCTCGCCGTCGGACCGCACCACGTCCGGGTGGGTCCGGCCCACGATCAGGTACAGCGCGTCGGGATGCCGGGAGACGATCTTGGGCAGCGCGGCGATCGCCGTCTCGATCCCCTTGCCGGCCGAAAGCAGTCCGAAGGTCGAGAGCACGGTCCGGCCGGGATACTCCTCGGCCGGCGCGCTCGAGAGCAGGACATCGGGAGCCCCGTGCGGAACGACCCGGATCCGTTCGGCCGGAGCGATGCCCTGGGCGACGATCATCCGCCTCGCGGTCTGGGTGAACACCGTGGTGAGCACCGCGCGACCGCACAGCCGGCGGAGCACCGACCGTTGCTCGTCCGACGGCTCGGACAACACGGTGTGCAAGGTGACCACCAGCGGCTGGGAGAGGTTCTCGGCCAGCTCGAGAACCGCTTCACCGGCCGGGCCCCCGAAGAGACCGAACTCGTGTTCGATCACCACCACGTCGACCTGGTGATCGGCCAGCTGCTGCGCCGCCGCCCGGTAGCTGCCCGGGTCGTCACGGGCCACGGTGGTCAAGACCTCCGGCGCGGTCGGGACCGGCGCCGTCTCGTCAACGAGGGCGACCACGTCGACGCGAGAGCCGCGGTTGGCGGCCAGCATCGCTCGCCGCAGGTCGCCGGAGAACACCGCGATGCCGCACGCTTTCGGTGCGTAGGTCGAAACGAGGGCCAATCGCATGCAACACCACCCTTCCCTCGAGAACGTGAAGTTTACAGCGTAAAAAATACGACCGCGTTACGCCATCGTCTCGGCAGCCGGCGCACCGCGGCGCCTGCCGCACCGACCCGCACGCCCACCGGTCGCCGGCGGCGTCAGGGTCCGCCGCGCCAGTGCTCGATCCGGTGATGGTCGGGGCTGAAGCCGTTCCGGACTCCCCAGAGGACGGCCTGGGTCCGGCTGGTCACCGCGATCTTGCGGTAGACGGTGCGGATGTAGGACTTGACGGTGTTGGGACTGAGATAGGTCAGCTCCGCCACCTCGGCGTTGCTCTTGCCCTGGGTGATCAACGCCAGGATCTCGGCCTCGCGGTCGGTCAGGCCTTCGCCACGACCGGGCCAGTCGAGGCCGCTGGCCGCGCGCAGCCGCTTGGGAGCTTCGCTGATCACTTGCTCGCCGGTGTGCACCGCCTCCAGCGCCGCCACGAGCTCGCGGGCCGGCAGGGCCTTGGACAGGTAGCCGTGCGCTCCCTTGCGGCGAGCACTCTCGATGAGGTCCGGATGGAAGTTCCAGGTGTACACCACCACCCGACGGGCCAGCGGATTCTCGATCAGCACGCCGATGTCGGACTGGTCGGACTCGGCTTGGGCGAACGAGTCGTAGAGAGCGATGTCCACCGGGTCCGAGAGCGGCTCGTTCGTGTCGATCTCGCAGATCAGCACGCGGTCCCGGTAGGGATCGAGCATGTTCGCGATGCCGATCACGACCACGTCGTAGTCGTCGACCAGGGCTATCCGGATCGGTTCACCGGTCGAGGTCGGCGGCTTTGACATGTGCCCACGTTAAACCTCCACAGGGGTGTAGCACATCCGCCTTCGGGGTGGAAGATTCGAGATTCGAAGGCGACCACCCGGGCCCGATCTGCCTGTGAAATCGGCCCACGAGAGAAAAGGTCTGACCATGCTCGGTCTCGTTCTCAGCATTCTCGTCATCGGTCTGATCGCCGGCGCGGTGGCGCGGCTCGTCGTCCCGGGCCGGCAGGACATGTCGATCATGATGACGATCGGGGTCGGCATCCTCGGCTCGTTCATGGGCGGGCTCCTGGGGTACCTGCTGTTCGTTCGCGATGCCGAGAGCGGCTTCCTGCAGCCCACCGGCATCATCGGCTCCATCATCGGCGCCGTCTTGGTGTTGTTGCTCTGGGGCGCCGTCCAACGTCGCAGCATCCGCGTCTGAGGAGCTGCCCATGCTGGGGATGGTGTCGCCCGTCGACGGTCGAAGCGACCTTCGCCGGACGGGTTCGCCGGGGGGCGGCGGCCTGGGTGCCCGAGCGGGCGCCACCATCTCCTGAGCCGGAGCCGGCGCAGCGACCGTTGCGGGATGCGACCCCTCGGCAGTCGGGCGGCCGGACATCACTCGGGGAGGTGCGTGTGAAGGGTGCGATTCGGGAACCGGCCGAGGATGAGCCGGTCGAGCTGAACGATCTTCGGCGGCGGCTCGAGACCTCACCGGTAATCGAGCAGGCGAAGGGAATGCTGATGGGGTTCTACGGTTGCGACGCGGACGCCGCGTTCGCCCTCCTTCGTCGTTGGTCGTCGCACCGGAACCGGAAGCTCCACCTGGTGTGCGCCGACCTGCTGGCAGCGGCCGCGACCCCGACGAGTCGGCCCTTCGGTGGTCTCCAGGACGGCATCGAGTCGTTCGGTCGCCGAACGAGGCGCTCGGACCCGCGCCGGTCGAGCGGGGCGGCGGTATGACTGATCCCGAAGCCGTCGGTGGTCGCTACCGCCCGGATCGGCTGCTCGGTCGGGGCGGGACGGCAGTGGTGCACGCCGGCGTCGATGATCGGCTGGGTCGGGCGGTCGCGATCAAGCGGCTGGCCGCCGAATGGCTCGATGACCCGGCGGCACGTGCTCGCTTCGCCGTCGAGGCCCGATTCGTCGCGCAGCTGAACCATCCAGCCGTCGCCAAGATCTTCGATGCCGGTGTGGACGTCGGCCCGGGAACCGGGCCGGCGACCCCGTTCATGATCATGGAGCTGGTCGTCGGTCGCACGCTGGCTGCGCAGTTGGAAGGCCGGTCTCCGCTGCCGCCGAGGGTCGCCCTGCGGTTGGCCGGCAGGGTGGCGAACGCCCTGGAACCGTGCCATGCCGCCGGGATCGTCCACGGCGACGTCAAACCGGGCAACGTGATGATGACCCGAACCGGTCAGCTCAAGCTGATCGACTTCGGTTCTGCCTGCAGCGCCACTGGTGAGGAGCCGAGTGAGACCGCGATCGCGGGCCGCTTCGCAACGGCGACGTATCTCTCGCCTGAGCAGGCGAGCGGGGCACCCATCGACGCCCGGAGTGACATCTATGCACTCGGCTGCCTCTTCCAGCACCTGCTGGTCGGGCGACCACCGTTTCGCGGCGACTCGTTCAGCGCCATCGCCTCGCAGCACGTGATCAGCCCTCCGCCGAAGCCCAGCGAGGTGCGGCCTGAGCTCGGCACCTCCTTCGACTCGATCCTGCAGCGATGCCTCGCGAAGAACCCCGATGACCGCTATGGATCGGTGCAGGAGCTCGAGGCCGACCTGGGCCGACTGAGTCTTCCCCGCCGGCACGGGTCACCCTCCGAATCGCGTGCTCAGGACAGCGGATCCGAGCATCCACGTGGAACCGGCAGCAGCAGCGGGGCACCCGGACCGATCCGCAACCGGCCGCCGGCTCGCCCTGGCCGCCACGGTCCTCGCCGCACTGATGTTGCCCATCGCCGCCGCCGGCCTCGATCAGCCCGCGCCCGCCGTGCAGGCGCCGGCCGCGCTGTCCGCAGCGACGTCAAGCCTGCCGAGAGTCGCCGCCACATCGGACTCGGCGGTACCACCGGCCGTGAACCGTTCGTCGCGGACCGAGGCGCCTGATGTCCGGCCGAGGACGCGACCGGCGGTTGAGCAACGTGATCACGTCGGATCGCAGCGACCACAGCGACCGCAGCGACCGCAGCGATCGCCGAAGACCGACCGGCCGAGGACAGGCCATCCAGCCGCTGGGCGCCAGTCCAGCACCTCCCGGGACGCTCGAAGCGGCTGAGGCCGCCGGCCGGTTCCACTCGAGCTGCACAGCACGAGGACGAGGCCGTGCAGGTCGCACCGAAGACCACCCTCACGCAGCGGACCAGGATCACCCGCGAGACCCGAATCAAGGAGCGGGTCGGCCCCGGGAAGCGGCTCGGCGCCCAGAACCGGGTCGGCCCCAAGGAGCGGACCGCCCCTCAGAAGCGGAACGGGAGCGACATCCGCGCCCGGCGGTCCCCAGCAGCCGCATCAGCCGCACGTGGTGCGCGGGCGCAGCGTGGGTCGCCGGCAAGCAGCAGTCGTCGCTAGCAGCCGCCCACTGACGAGGCGCCCTCGAGATCGCTCGTCAGCTGCCGAGCTGGTCGATGGCGGCGACCTCGTCCTCCGTCAGCTCGATCCGCGCACCCGCGGCGTTGGCCTCGATCCGCTCCCGTCGCGCCGACTTGGGGATCACCACGAACTCGTGCGCCACGTGCCACGCCACGATCACCTGCGCGGCGGTGGCGTCGTGCGCCTCACCGATCCGGACCAGCGTCGGGTCGTCCAGGTTGCTGGCCTTGAACGGGCTGTACCCCTCCAGCACGACACCGCGCTCGGCCAGTCCGGCCGCGATCGCCGCATCGTAGATGCCAGGACTCCAGCGGATCTGGTTGACCGACGGCGTGACTCCGGTCGCTGCCGTGAGCTCGTCGATCTGCTCCAGCGAGTAGTTGCTCACTCCGATGTGGGTGGTCAGACCGTCCTGCTGGGCCCGGATGACCTCGGCCCACACCTCCGGCGACGCCTGCTTGTTCGGCGGCCAGTGCACCAACCACAAGTCGACGTGGTCCACGCCGAGCTTCGTCAGGCTCTCCTCGATGGTCCGGCGTTCACGACCGGCATGGTCGGGCGGCAGCTTGGTGGTGAGGAAGACGGCCTCGCGCTCCAGGCCGGAGTCGGCGAGCGCCCGACCGATACCGGCCTCGTTGCCGTAGCCGGTCGCGGTGTCGATGTGTCGGTACCCGAGTTCCAACGCCGTGGCCGTGGCCTGCGGCGCGTCCTCGTTCTCGATCTGCCACGTCCCGAAGCCCAGCAGGGGCATCTCGCGCTGGCCCAGTGATACCGACGGATCGGTGTAGTCGGAAGATGTCATGTCTCCATCCAACTCAACAGGATCGGGACTTCATCCGTCGGGGTCCATGGGGCTCGGAGCCCGACCGGTCGGGCCGACCGTGCGCCGAGTCGTCGGGTCGCCCCACAGTTCTTCCTTTGCGTCTTCCGTGCGTGTTCTTCGGTAGCCCCTGGTCACCGACTCTTGACAGGCGGCCCTTCGGTGGGTTGACTACGCAGTCAGAAGTTGACTGCGTAGTCAAGGAGCGCCGTGAGTGATCGTCCCAGCACTCCCGCCGGAGCCCGCGGTGCGGTGATGGTCGATGTCGCTCGACTGGCCGGTGTCTCGCAGAAGACCGTCTCGCGAGTCGTCAACGATGCCCCCCATGTCCGGCCCGATGTCCGCGACCGAGTGCGGCGGGCCATCGAGGAACTCGGCTACCGCCCCAACGGCGCGGCCCAGGCGTTGGCCCGGGAACGGACCCATACGATCGGCGTCCTGGCCCTGGGCACCCCGCTTTTCGGACCGTCCCGGCGCGTCTTCAATCTCGAGCACGAGGCGCGGCGCCTGGGTTGGCGGGTCGCCCTGGCGTCGGTGCCGGATCTCTCGCCGGTCAGCGTCTCCCAAGGCGTCGACAGCCTGCTCCGGCGCAACGTCGAAGGCCTGGTGATCGAGGTGCCGACCCACCTGTTCGATCTCGATCCGACCATGCTGCATGGCCTACCGGTGGTGACCAGCGCCGGCCTGATCGCAGGTCTGCCCTTGCAGGCGGTGGTCGACGTCGACCAGGAACACATCTCCACCGAACTGACCCGATACCTCCTCGATCTCGGCCACCAGACCGTCTGGCACGTCGCCGGTCCCCGCGACTGGGACGCGGCCGAGAAGAGACTCCGCGGATGGCGCTACGCGTTGCGGGAACGGCGACGATCCGTGCCGCGGGTCCTCCTCGGTGACTGGACGGCCGCCTCCGGCTATCGGGTCGGTCGACGGCTCGCCGTCCGACCGGAGGTGACGGCAGTGTTCGCCGCGAACGACAGCATGGCCATGGGATTGCTACGGGCCTTCTACGAGGCCGGCCGACCAGTTCCTGGAGACGTCTCGGTCATCGGATTCGATGACGTGCCGGAGGCGGAGTTCCAGATGGTGCCCCTCACCACGGTCGCGGTCGAGGCCGAGGTCGCCGCCCAGCGAATCCTCGCCGAGCTGCTGCGCATGATCGAGGGCGCTGCGCCGCCGACCGGCCCCATCACCATCGACGGTCAGCGCCTCGTCATCCGTGGATCCACGGGGCCGCCATCGCCCGTCTGACCAGCGCCACCCGGCCACAACCGACATCCACCCCCTCGTCCCCCGAGCAAGATCGCCCGAGCAAGATCACCCGAGCAAGATCACCGATTGGAAGGACAGCGATGTCTTCGTCAGCATTCACCCGCCGCAAGTTCTTGGTCTCCAGCGCAGCGGCCGCTTCCAGCGCCTGGTTGCTCGCCGCCTGCGGCGGTGGCGGCGACTCCCCGGCGCAGTCCTCGGCGCCCCAGGTCGCCCAGGCCGACATCGACAAGGCCCTGGACACGGCCACCACCTTGACCTTCTGGACCTGGGTGCCCGACATCGCCAATCAGGTCAAGATGTTCACGACGAAGTATCCGAAGATCAAGGTCAACGTCGTGAACGTGGGCCAGGGTGCGCCCCATTACCAGAAGCTGCGGACGGCGATCCAGTCCGGACAAGGCGCTCCCGACGTGACGCAGATGGAGTACCAGTACATCCCCTCGTTCACCCTCGGCGAGCAGGGCAGCCTGCTCGACCTGACTCCGTTCGCGCCGGCCGAGCTGCAGAGCCAGTACCCAGAGTGGGTGTGGGGACAGGTCAAGGTCAACAACGGCCTGTGGGGCATCCCCCAAGACACCGGCCCGATGGGTCTGCTCTACCGGGAGGACCTGTTCGGCGACGCCGGGATCGAGGCCCCGGCCACCTGGGACGACTTCGGAGCGGCAGCCGAGACGTACCACTCCAAGAACCCCAAGAGCTTCCTCGTCAACGTGGCCCAGAACCAACCCGGCCAGATCGTCGCCTACCTCTGGCAGGCGGGCGTACGGCCGTTCAGCTTCGACGGCCAGCAGACTGTCAAGATCGACCTCGCCAACGAGCAGGCCAAGACGGTGGTGAAGTTCTTCGGTGACCTCGTCACCGGGGGTCTCGCCACCTCGGACGCCGACTTCAACGACTCCTGGTACCAGGGACTCGCCAACGGCAAGTGGGCGTCGCTACCGATCGCCGCCTGGGGTCCGGTGTTCCTGCAGGGCACGGCCGGCAAGACCTCGGGCAAGTGGCGGGCGAACGCTCTGCCGCAGTGGAAGGCCGGGGACAACGTGTCCAGTAACTGGGGCGGCTCCACCGACGCGGTGCTCAAGCTGAGCAAGAACCAGATCGCCGCGTCCCAGCTGGCGCTGTGGATCAACACCAACAAGGACTCGATGCTCCGTTTCGCCAACGAGCAGTTCCTCTTCCCGCCGCTGAACTCCGTTCTCACCGATCCGGCGTTCACCGGTCAGGAAGCCAAGTTCTACGGCGGCCAGAAGGTCAACGAGAAGTTCGCTCAGATCTCCGAGACGGTCAGCACCGAGTTCGGCTGGCTGCCCTTCATGGACTTCGTGTACTCCAACTTCAACGAGACGTTGGGCAAGGCCTTCGCCAACAAGACCGATGCCGTCGCCGGTCTGCAGGCGTGGCAGGACGGCTGCGTCAAGTACGCCAAGGACCAGGGCTTCACGGTCTCCTGATCCCGCAGCGTGCGGCCGGCCGACCGGCCGCACGCTCCGTGACCCCCGAAGGGACAGCAATGACCACCACCGTGTCGAGCGGGCCGGCAGCAGCACCCCGGACGCCCCGCGCCGCACTCCCCCGCCGCCGGCTGACCGTCTCCAGGCGTCGTCAGATCGGGGCCGCCTACGCCCTCATCCTGCCGTTCTTCATCCTCTTCGTGACCATGATCGTCGTGCCGCTGTTCTACGCCGGCTGGATCAGCTTCTTCAAGAAGAAGCTGATCGGCGGCACGTCGTTCGTCGGCGCCGAGAACTACCTGCGGGCCCTGACCGACCCCAGCTTCCTCGGCGGCGTCGGCCGGATGGGCCTGATCCTGCTGGTCCAGGTACCGATCATGCTGGTCCTGGCCCTCTTCGCGGCCCTGGCCCTGGACAGCGGCATGATGAAGCTGGCCAAGTTCGCGCGGCTCGGCATCTTCGTGCCGTACGCCGTCCCGAGTGTCATCGCCACCTTGATGTGGGGCTACATCTACGGTCCCGACTTCGGCCCGATCGCGCAGATGGGCAACGCCATCGGACTGGGTGCACCGCCGTTCTTCACCGAGACCGGGATCTTCTTCTCGATCATCAACATCGTGAACTGGGAGTTCGTCGGTTACAACATGATCATCATGTACGCCGCCCTTCGGTCCATCCCCACCGAGCTCTACGAGGCCGCCCGCGTCGACGGGGCGTCGGAGACCCGAATCGCCCTGTCCATCAAGATCCCGTCCATTCGTCCGGCCATCATGCTCACCGTGATCTTCTCGGTGATCGGGACGTTCCAGCTCTTCAACGAGCCGTCGCTGATGCGCACTCTCGCGCCGACCGTGATCGGCACCGACTGGACCCCCAACCTGTACGCGTACAACATCGCCTTCATCAACCAGGACGCGAACTACGCCGCGGCGCTCGCCTTCCTGCTCGGCATCGTCATCATGATCATCTCCTACGTCGTCCAGCTCAGCAACCAACGGAAGGCGCGGCGCTCATGACCACCGTCGACATCGAGGCCCCGACCGGGAAGCCGGGCGGCGCCGACACCGGGCGGGACCGTCCGCACCGGAAGAGCTGGCTGCTGACCATCGTCATGCTGCTCATCACCTGCTACTTCCTGTTTCCGCTCTACTGGTTGGTGGTCGCCTCCACCAAGTCCAACGCCGACCTGTTCAGCTCCTTCGGGTTGTGGTTCGCGGACTTCAACTTCTTCGAGAACGTCCGGACGGTGTTCACCTTCCAGGACTCGGTCTTCGTTCGCTGGTTCATCAACTCGATCCTCTACGCCGTCATCAGCGGAGTCGGCGCCGCCTTCCTCGCCACCGCGGCCGGATACGCCTTCGCCAAGTACGACTTCCCCGGCGGCAAGGCCCTGTTCTCCATCGTCCTCGGCGCGATCATGGTCCCCACCACGGCCCTGGCGATCCCCACGTACCTGCTCTTCGCGCGCGCCGAGCTGACCGACACCTACTGGGCCATCATCCTGCCCTCCCTGGTCAGCCCGTTCGGAGTCTTCTTGATGCGGGTCTACGCTGCCGACGCCGTGGACACGACCCTGATCGAGGCCGCCCGCGTCGACGGTGTCGGTGAGCTCCGGATCTTCTTCACCGTCGCCATGCGGCTGCTGATGCCCGGGACCGTGACGGTGCTCCTGTTCGCGCTGGTGTCGACCTGGAACAACTACTTCCTCCCGTTGCTGATGCTCAATTCCGCCGAGCTCTTCCCGCTCCCGGTCGGGCTGGCGCAGTGGCAGGCGACCGCCGCCGGCGGCTCGGGCGCGCAGGCGCTGTTCTCCACCGTCATCACCGGGTCGTTGATCTCGATCATCCCGCTGGTGGTGGCGTTCCTGTTCCTCCAGCGCTACTGGCAGTCCGGGCTGTCAGCCGGCGGTGTCAAAGCCTGATCCACCGACCGATCGACACCGACCCATCTCACAGAATTGACCCGAAAGGCTTCATCATGGTCTCGCCTCGCGAGCAGGTGCTGTTCGGCGCCGCCTACTACCACGAGTACCAACCGAGTCCCCGCCTGGACACCGACCTGGACCTGATGGTCGAGGCCGGCTTCTCGGTGATCCGCGTCGGCGAGTCGGTCTGGACGACGTGGGAGCCCGAGGATGGTCGTTTCGACCTCGACTGGTTGCAACCGGTCCTCGACGGCGCGCACCGGCGCGGGATCGAGGTGGTCCTCGGCACCCCCACCTACGCCGCCCCGCCGTGGCTGGCCCGACGCTACCCGGAAATCGCCGGCGAGACCGCGACCGGCAAGCCGATGCCTTGGGGCGGCCGGCAGGAGATCGACTACACCCACCCGGCGTTCCGCTTCCATGCCGAACGGGTCGTTCGAGCTATCCTCGCCCGATACGCCGATCACCCCGCCGTGGTCGGCTTCCAGGTCGACAACGAACCCGGAATGATGATCTTCCACAATCACGGGGTCTTCCAGCGGTTCGTCGACGAGTTGCGTCACCGCTACGGCGACGTCGAGACCCTGAACGAAGCCTGGGGCCTCGTCTACTGGTCGCACCGGCTCAGCACCTGGGCGGACCTCTGGCGACCCGACGGCAACTACCAGCCCCAGTACGACCTCGCCTGGCGGACGTTCCAGGCCAAGCTGACCACGGAGTTCATCGCCTGGCAGGCCGGCATCGCTCGCGAGTACGCCCGGGATGATCAGTTCGTCACCACCTGCATCGCCTACGAACGACCGACCGTCGACGACGTCAACCTGACCAGGGCCCTCGACGTGACGGCCGGCAATCCCTACTACGGCATGCAGGACGCCTTCGAGGTGCCGAGTACTCGCCAGATCGTCCAAGGCTGGACGACATCGGGGGCCTGGAGTCTCTTCCTGAGCGCCGACCGCATGTACGCCAGCAAGCAGGCGCCGTTCCTGATCACCGAGACCAACGCCGGCGCCATCGGCGGCCCGTCATCGAACTTCCCGGCCTACGACGGACAGTGGCGTCAGGCCGCCTGGGCGTTCGTGTCTCGCGGTGCCGAGATGATCGAGTACTGGCATTGGCACACCAACCACTTCGGCACCGAGACCTACTGGATCGGCATCCTGCCGCACGACCAGCAACCCGGCCGGGTCTACCACGAGCTCAGCCGGCTCGGCGCAGAGTTCCGCACCGCCGGCTCCCGAGTCGTGGGGCTCCGTCCGGACGCTGCGGTGGGTCTGCTCTATTCGGCCCGGTCGAAATGGGGACTCGCCTTCCAGGCGCCGTTCAGCAAGCCGGGAGTGACTGCCGCCACCACACCGTTCGACATGGACGAGCGGTCGTACCACCGGATCTTCGAGGCGTTCCATCGCGGCACCTTCGACGCGGGCGTCTCAGCTCGGATTGTCCACGACAACCAACTCGTCGACGAGGACGGCACGGTGCTCGTCGATCCCGCCGAACTGGCCGGCGAGCTGTCCGTGCTGATCGTCCCGGGCCTGCTGGTGGCCGACGACGCACTGCTGGACTGGCTGCGCGACTATGCAACGGCCGGCGGCCACCTCGTCGTCGGTCCGCGAACCGGCTACGGCGACGCGGAGGGACGGGCGCGGCTGGACATCAAGCCGGGACGCCTCGCCGACGCGGCCGGGGTCAGCTACCAGGAGTTCTCCAACCTCAACCAAACGCTCCCCGTCGTCGCCGAGACCGACGCGATCGGGATCTCCGAGGGGGCCGCCGCCACCGACTGGGTGGACGGTCTGATCAACGACACCGCCAAGGTGGTGGTCGGCTACAGCCACCCGCACTTCGGCCGCTTTCCCGCCGTGGTGTCCACCGACCACGGCCGAGGCCGGATCACGACCGTGGGGACACTGCCCAACCCCGAGCTGGCCGCCGATCTGATCCGATGGCTCGTGCCCGAACCGCAACGAGGATGGGGCGACCGGCCCGAGTCGGTCACGGTGCATTCGGCCACCAACGCCGCGGCTGAGCGGATCCACGTCATACACAACTGGAGCTGGCAGCCGGCCGGAATGAGCCTCCCGCGCCCCATGGTCGACGTCCTCGCCGACAGCGCCGATCCACTGGAGACCCTCGACCTCGGCCCGTGGGACGTGCGAGTGCTCCGGGAGTCCTGAACGACGCGATCGCCGGTCCGGATCAGCCCGGCTCGACTCGTCCCGGCTCGCCGACGTTAGGCTCGGATCGCCGTTGTGCTCCTGTCCTCCGGCTCGGCTCCCGAGTCGTACCGCGATGACCGGGGGAACCGCTCGAGGTCGACCAGAGCTGTATCTCGAAGGAGTGGAGGGAGTAGCTGATGCACCGAGGTGGTGACGAGATCGCCGAGGTGGTGGCCGACATCCGCACCGAAGTCGCCCGCTTGCACGCCGAGTTGCCTCGGTGGGGGCTGGTCGTGTGGACGGCCGGAAACGTGTCGGCCCGGGTGCCGGGGGCGGATCTGTTCGTGATCAAGCCGTCCGGCGTCGGCTACGACGAGTTGACGGCCGAGGCCATGGTGGTGTGCGACCTGGATGGGGAGCTCGTCGACGGGGATCGGGCGCCGTCATCGGACACGGCCGCCCACGCCTACGTCTACAAGCACCTCCCCGAGGTGGGCGGGGTGGTGCACACCCACTCCACCTACGCGACCGCATGGGCCGCACGCGGGGAAGCGATCCCGTGCGTCCTGACCATGATGGGTGACGAGTTCGGTGGCGAGATCCCGATCGGTCCCTTCGCCCTGATCGGCGACGACTCCATCGGCCAGGGCATCGTCGACACCCTTCGCAACCACCGGTCCCCCGCCGTGCTGATGAAGAATCACGGTCCGTTCACCATCGGACCCACCGCCAAGGCCGCGGTCAAGGCGGCCGTGATGTGTGAAGAGGTGGCCCGTACCGTTCACATCGCCCGGCAACTCGGCGAACCTCTCGCCATCGATCCCACTGACATCGACGCGTTGTACACCCGCTACCAGAACGTGTACGGCCAGACGAGGAGCAACTGATCATGGCAACCTCACCGGTGTGCTGGTTCCTGACCGGGAGTCAGGGTCTGTACGGTCCGGAGACCCTCGACCAGGTCGAGCAGCAGTCGCGTTCGCTGGTGGACCAGCTCAATGCTGGGAACGCGTTGCCGGTCCCGGTGCGGTGGCAGCCGGTCCTCACCGACTCCGGCGCGATCCACCGGATGATCATGGCCGCCAACGCCGACCCGGACTGCGTCGGCCTCATTGCCTGGATGCACACCTTCTCGCCGGCCAAGATGTGGATCACCGGCCTCGACGCCCTCAAGACCCCGTTCCTGCACCTGCACACGCAGGCGAACGTGTCCCTGCCGTGGGCCGAGATCGACATGGACTTCATGAACCTGAACCAGGCCGCCCACGGCGACCGGGAGTTCGGCTACATCCAGACCCGGCTGGCCGTGCCCCGGATCACGATCGCCGGCCATGTGTCCGACCCGGTCACCCGACGGCGGATCGCCGGCTGGCAGCGGGCCGCCTGCGGCGTCGCCGCCGTCCGCAACCTGCGACTGGCCCGATTCGGCGACAACATGCGCGACGTCGCGGTCACCGAAGGCGACAAGGTCGAAGCCGAGCTCCGGTTCGGGGTGTCGGTCAACACCTACGGTGTCAACGACCTGGTCGAACGGGTCGACGCCGCCACCGACGCCGAGATCGACGAGCTGCTCGACCAGTACACCGACAGCTACCAGGTGACCGACGAGTTGTTGCCCGGCGGTGCCCGGCACGACTCGCTCCGCTACGGCGCCCGCATCGAGGCGGGCCTGCGCTCCTTCCTCACCGACGGGGGGTTCGGTGCGTTCACCACCAACTTCCAAGACCTCGGCGGCCTGCGTCAGCTCCCGGGACTGGCGGTGCAACGCCTGATGGCCGACGGCTACGGCTTCGGCGGCGAAGGTGACTGGAAGACCTCGGTGATGCTGCACACGATCAAGAAGATCGGCGCCGGCGCCCCCGGCGGCACCTCCTTCATGGAGGACTACACCTACCACCTCGGTCCCGGCACACCGAAGATCCTCGGCGCCCACATGCTGGAGGTGTGCCCCAGCATCGCCGCCCCGGACACCAAACCACGGGTCGAGATCCACCCTCTCGGCATCGGCGACCGCGAGGACCCCGTCCGGCTCGTCTTCGACGCCGCACCCGGACCGGCCACCATCCTCGGCATCTGCGACCTCGGCGACCGCTTCCGGTTGGTCCTCAACGAGGTCGACGTCGTACCCCCGGACGAACCGCTCCCCCGGCTCCCGGTCGCTCGAGCCGTCTGGCAGCCCAAACCCGACCTCGCCACCTCCGCCGAAAGCTGGATCACCGCCGGCGGACCCCACCACACCGTCTTGTCCACCGCCGTCGACACCGAACAGCTCCTCGACTTCGCCGACCTGCTCGGCGTCGAGCTGCTCATCATCGACGACACCACCACCCGGCGCGACTTCGCCGACCGGATCCGCTGGAACCAGGCCTACTACCGCCTCGCCCGGGGACTGTGAGTCGGCCGGACCGGCAACCCGTGGTCCGGCCCGCGACTCGGCTCTGAGAGGTTGGTGCCATGCCCACCGACGCACGCCAGGCCATCGCGGACGGGCAGACCGCCCTCGGCATCGAACTGGGTTCGACGCGGATCAAGGCCGTCTTGATCGGACCGGACCACGCGCCACTCGCCGTCGGCAACCACGACTGGGAGAACCAGTTCGTCGACCGGCTCTGGACCTACTCCCTCGAATCGGTGTGGAATGGCGTCCAGGACTGTTTCGCCACCTTGGCGGCGAACGTGCAGGACCGGTACGACCTGGACCTGAAGTCCGTCGGCGCGATCGGCATCTCGGCGATGATGCACGGTTATCTCGCCTTCGACCGCGACGGAGAGCTGCTCGTGCCGTTCCGGACCTGGCGCAACACCAACACCGGCGACGCCGCCGAGCGTTTGACCGCCGAGTTCGGGCACAACATCCCCCACCGATGGAGCGTCGCCCACCTCTACCAAGCCGTCCTCGACCGCGAAGATCACGTCGACCGGGTCGCCCACCTCACCACCCTCGCCGGATACGTGCACTGGCAACTGACCGGTCGCCAGGTCCTCGGCATCGGCGACGCCAGCGGCATGTTCCCCATCGACACCGGTATCGGCAACTACGACCAGAACATGGTGGACCAGTTCGACCGACTCACGGCGGACGCCGGGGCGAGCCTACGGCTGGCAGATCTGCTGCCACCGATCGCCACCGCGGGCGAACCGGCCGGCGAGCTGACCGAGGCAGGCGCCCGGCTGCTCGATCCGAGCGGGCGTTTCGAACCCGGCGCCACGTTCTGTCCGCCTGAAGGCGATGCCGGGACCGGCATGGTCGCCACCAACTCCGTCGCCCCGCGCACCGGGAACGTGAGCGCCGGCACCAGCATCTTCGCCATGGTGGTGCTCGAACACGAACTCAGCCGGGTCCACCACGAGCTCGATCTCGTCACCACCCCGGCCGGAGATCTGGTCGCCATGGTGCACTGCAACAACGGCGCCAGCGAGCTCAACGCGTGGGTCAACCTGTTCGCCGAGTTCGCCGGGAAGCTCGGGGCCGACACCGATTCCGGGTCGGTCTTCGAGACGTTGTTCACCGCTGCACTCGACGGGGCACCTGACTGCGGTGGCCTGCTCGCGTACAACTACCTGGCCGGCGAACCGATCACCGGCCTCCGCGAAGGGCGGCCGCTGTTCGTCCGTTCCCCTGACAGCGTGTTCACCTTGGCGAGCTTCATGCGCACCCACCTCTACGCAGCGTTGGCGACCCTGCGGATCGGCATGGACGTGCTGCAGAAGGACGAGGGCGTCCGGCTCGAGCAGATGTTCGCCCACGGCGGGCTGTTCAAGACCAAGGGTGTGGCCCAGCGCTTCCTCGCCGCCGCGATCGACACCCCCGTCAGCGTCGGCGACGTGGCCGCCGAAGGCGGGGCCTGGGGCATCGCGGTGCTCGCTGCCTACACCGTCCGCCGAAGCAGCGAGCAGGCGTTGGCCGACTACCTCGACAACACCGTCTTCGCCGACGTCACCCTGGAAACGCTCAGCCCCGACCAGCGCGACGTCGCGGGCTTCGACGACTACATCCGGCACTACACCGCCGGCCTGGCGGTCGAGCAGGCTGCCGTCGACCACACCTGATCGGGCCGTGCTGGTCGCCGATCAACCGGTTGCCGCGAACCCGGCCAGGCAGGCCTTGACCGGGGCCGGCTGGTCGACCCAGGGGAAGTGCCCGGCGTCGGGGATCACCACCCGCTGGACGTGGCGACCCACGAACCGCGGGTCGTCCCAGAGCGACTGGTCGACGACCCGGTCCTCGGAGCCGCTGACCACCAGCGTCGGCAGCGACGTCGGCCACCAGGTGGCGACGTAATCGCGATCGAAGTTGTCCGCCGACCAGCTCACGGCGGCGGCGTTGTACGGCAACCCCTCGAGGAGGCTCCGGCCGGCTTCGAGTCCCGCTGCGGTGAAGTTCCACGGAGCGGATGCGACAGCCAGGTCGCGGAGCCGAGCCTGCGAGGGGTCCCGTTCGTACGCCGTCGCCGCCGCAGCGACCTCCGGCAGCGGATGCGCCCGACACATCGCATCGAACGTCGGCATCCAGCGGCTGTCCGGCGCCGAGCTGATCAACACCAGACCGCGCAGCCGCGGCTCCAGCTCCGGAACCGACAGCAGGTACTCCCCGCCGGTGGAATGTCCCACGGCGACCGGGGACGGCACGGCGTCGACCGCCTCCAGCAGGACCTGCGGCCAGAGCTCGTAGGGATCCGCGGGTGCCCCCGGTGCGTCGAGGTTGGAGCCGTCACCGGGGAGATCGACCAGCCAGGTCGCTCCAGGCAGCTCGGCGAGGTCGGCGAGTCCGAACAGGCTCTCCGACCCGACACCAGGCCCGCCGGGGAACAACAACCAGTCCCGGTCACCACTCTTGGCGCTCACCCGTCGGAGCCGGACGCCGTGCTCGGTGAAGACCTCGTGAACCGAGGTCGGATCGGTGGTCATCACGCCAGCCTGCCCGCCGACCTCCGGACTGCAGCCGCCGGCCCGGTCGTTCGACCCGGCTTGCGGTGGCCGTCGGTACCGTCGTTGCGCACCAACAGCCTCTGACACCGACCAAGGTTGTACGCTGGTATCACTTGGAGGCATCGATGACAGAGGAAGACATCCCGACCGCCGCGCGGCTGCTGAGAGACTTCGTGAACACCCGGGAACCGCAGTTGGACGCCGAGTCGTGGGCCACCCCCGAGCAGCTGCACCGGTGGTTGGCGGACCATCAGCTGCTCTCCGAAGACACCACGATCGAGCCGGCCGACCTGGCCACAGCCCTCGAGATCCGCGAGGGGCTCCGTGCCCTGCTGATCGAACACGCCGGCCACGAGCGGGACGACGCCGCCGTCGAGATCCTCAACGGCGCGCTGAGCAGGACCCCGATGGTGGTCGCCATGCAGGGTGCGGGCTACCACCTCGTCAGCCTCGAACAGACTTCGCTGGGCCCAGCCGTCGCCCGACTGGCCGATGCGATCCGGGAGAGCTGCGAGGACGGGACCTGGCTCCGGCTGAAGGCGTGCGCTCGGGACAGCTGCCGCTGGGCCTTCTACGACGGCTCCAAGAACCAGGTCCGGCGGTGGTGCTCGATGGCCGGCTGCGGGAACCACATCAAGATGCAGCGCGCCTATCGGGCGCGGAAGGCTCGAGCTGCTCGATCCACGAGCTGACGATCATCGTGTCGGGCCGACGACGCACCGAGCTCTGCGGCGAGGCGGCACACCGGAGGTCACCGAGCCGGATCTGTGGCACCCTGCCGGCCCATGGTCGACTCGCGAAGCTGCAGGCGCCAGGGAACTGTGGGGCGCTCGGGCGACTCGGGGATCTTCTGGATGCGATGGATGAGCAGCCGGATGGCCTCCCGCGCCAAGACGTCGAGGTCTGCAGCGACAGTGGTCAGAGTCGGGATCGAGAACTGCCCCTCGGCGATGTCGTCGAAACCGGCGACCGCCACGTCCTCCGGGACCCGGACGCCGGCTTCGAAGCACGCACGTAGGGCCCCGACCGCCATCAAGTCGTTGAAGCAGAAGACCGCATCGGGCGGCTGGTCGAGCGCCAGCAGCTCCTCCATCGCGACCTTGCCGTCGGATCGCTGGTACTCAGCGACACCCTTGACGAGCTCCGGATCGTAGCCGACGCCCGCCGCGGCCAACGCCTGCTTGTATCCCCGCAAGCGCACCGACGCCGTTCCGCGGAACGACTCGCGACCGATGGCGGCCACTCGACGGCGTCCGAGTCCGAGCAGATGCTCCGTCATCGCCCGGGCCGCCGTCACGGAATCGACCGCGACCCGGTCGTAGCCCGCCGGTGCGGCGCGCTCCCCCAGCAGGACCATGGGCAGATCATCGGCTCGAGCCGCGATCTCCCGAGCGGACAGCGCCAGCGGGGAGAAGATCAAGCCGTCGATGACGTGCGAGCGCACCCCGTCCAAGACGATGCGCTCGGCATCGGGGCTGGCGCCCGTCACGTCGAGCAGCAGGATGTACCCCGACTTCGAGGCCTCCACACTCAGCCGCGAAGCCAGTTCCGCGAAGTACGGCGCATCCATCTGGGGTACGGCCAGGGCCAAGAAGCCGGAACGGCCGTGCTTGAGCTGGCGGGCGCTCTCGTTCGGCCGGTACCGCAGCTCTCGGATGGCGGCTTCCACCCGCTCCCGGGTGGAGGTCTTGATGTGCGGGTAGTTGTTGATCACGTTGGAGGCCGTCTTCACGCTGACGCCGGCCCGCTCCGCCACGTCGCGCAGGCGTACGGCCATGATCACCTCACCTCGTCGATGCAGCGGCGTCGATCGGATCGCTTCGATCGGGTCTCGTGATCGTAGCGTCCTTGACAGGAAAAGTTAACCGTTGTAAAACAGGGCCTACGAAAGTTAACCGTTGTAGAAGCGCTTGAGGAGGAGCGGTTGACCGTGTCGATCCGGCTTCGGAGCTGGCCCAACGGCCCCTCGTGGCACCACTCGTGCACCCCACCGATGGCGCGGGTCTCGACTCGCCGTACCACTCGAAGGACGCAGTTCGATAACGGTCGGTTTCCGCCGAGCCGCGACGGGTAAGCCAATCCCGCGATGATCTGTGCAGATCGGTCCAGCCGAGGTTCGCCGGCGCAGCTGTGTGCCAGGCCGGACCTCGCGCAGCCGCAGGCCTGATCTCTTCCCGACGCCACCCAGCCACTTCGACCCCGGGCAGCACCGGCACCACTCGCCGGCTCCGCCTCCACTCCGTCCGAGCATCGTCCCGTTCCCCGGATCCCTCCGGATCCACCACCTCCGACCGAAGGACACCCCGATGACCACGAACAGTCCACGCGCCGCCTTGACCCGTCGCGGATTCCTGGCGACTTCACTCGGTGCCGCAGCCACCATCGGCCTGGCCGCCTGCAGCGCCGGCTCGGCCGGCGTGCCCGGCGGCAACCAGGCCCCCAGCGGCGGCGGCGGAGCCGAAGGGTACGACGGTCCCGCGGTGACGCTGACCTTCTGGAACGGTTTCACCGGCGGTGACGGACCGATCATGAGGAAGTTGGTCCAGGAGTTCATGACCGAGCACGACAACATCAAGGTCACCATGAACACGCTGCAGTGGGCGGACTACTACGCCAAACTGCCGAGCGCGGTGACGGCGGGCAAGGGTCCCGACATCGCCATCATGCACGTCGACTCGGTGGCGACCAACGCCGCTCGCCGGGTGATCCAACCGCTCGACGACGTGGCGACCGCCTTGAAGCTCAGCGAGGAGCAGTTCGCCCCGGTGCCGTGGAAGGCGGGCATCTACCAGGACAAGCGCTACTCCATTCCCCTGGACGTGCACCCGCTGGGCTTCTTCTACAACAAGACGGTGATGGAGAAGGCGGGGCTGGATCCGGCCAAGCCGCCGACGAACGCCGAGGAGTACGGCACGGCGCTGGACGCCATGAAGAGCAAGGGGATCCAGGGCGACTGGGCCACACCGTTCCCCTTCACCGGCTCGATGACCGTGCAGTCGCTGCTGTGGCAGTTCGGCGGCGAGTTGTTCGCTCCGGACGCCAGCACCGTGACCTGGGCGGATGAGCCCGGCGTCAAGGCGATGACCTGGTTCACCGATCTCGTGAAGAACGGCAACTCCCCCGGCAAGATCGCCCAGGACGCCGACATCGTGGCGCTGCAGAACAACAAGAACGCCTTCAACTGGAACGGCATCTGGACCATCAACACCCTGGGCGGGCAGAAGAGCCTCGAGTGGGGTGTCGCGGCGCTGCCGAACATCGGCGGGAAGCCCGCGGCTTGGGCCGGCTCCCACCAGTTCGTGTTGCCGACCCAGAAGAGCCCGGACGAGAACAAGGCGACCGCATCTCGGGTCTTCTTGAACTGGATCAGCCAGAAGTCGCTGGAGTGGGCGAAGGCCGGCCAGGTGCCGGCCCGCAACGAGGTCCGCGACTCCGCAGAGTTCAAGGCGCTCAAGGACCAGGCCGTCATCGGCTCCCAGATCAACGACCTGCACTTCCCGCCGCCGGTACCCGGCATCGGCGACGCGATGGCGGAGTGGGAGAAGGCCCTGAACGAGTCGGTGCTCGGGACCAAGGAGCCCCAGGCCGCCTTGTCCGACGCCGCCGGCCGAGCCAACAAGATCTTGGAGGCGAACAAGCAGAAGTACGGGGGCTAGGCCGCCATGAGCGCCACCACGACGTCGGGGCCGGTCGCGCGGGCCGCCCCCGGCACGTTGGCCCGGAGGAAGGAATCCCGCTTCGGCGGGGTGCACGGCTCGAAGGCCACCCCGTACCTGTTCCTGCTGCCGTACCTGGTGCTGTTCATCACGTTCGTGGTCATCCCGGCCGTGTTCGGCATCTGGATCAGTCTGCACAACTGGGACTTCCTGCTGCCGGGCAAACCGTTCGTCGGACTGGAGAACTACGCCGCGCTCTTCGACGCGAGCTCGGTGCAGTTCGAGCCGTTCTGGCACGGCATGCAGGCCACCGCGATCTTCACGGTGGCGAGCGCGCCGTTCCTGATCGTTGTTCCACTCGGCCTGGCCGTGCTGCTCAACCGGAAGTTCCCCGGACGCACCTTCTTCCGGGCCACCTTCTTCGCACCGTACGTGCTCGGCGTCGCGGTGATCGGCCTGATGTGGCGCTACTTCCTCGATCCGTCCTTCGGTGTGGTCAACGGCCTGCTCAATCTGGTCGGTCTGCCGTCGGTGGCGTGGATCACGGCCCAGCCGTGGGCGTGGGTCTCGCTGGTCGGGGTCACGATCTGGTGGACTCTCGGCTTCAACGCGATCATCTACCTGGCGGGCCTGGGTGACATCTCGAACGAGCTCTACGAGGCGGCCCAGCTGGACGGTGCGTCGAAGTGGCAGCAGTTCTGGAACGTGACCGTGCCCGGGCTGCGACCGGTGATGATCTTCGTGATCACCACCACGATCCTGGCCAGCGCCAACATGTTCGGCCAGAGCTACCTGATCACCCAGGGCGCTCCGGGCGACTCCACCCGGACGGCCATCATCGAGATCACCGAGCGCGGCCTGAGCCAGTACCGGATGGGCGAGGCGGCCGCCATGAGCTACGTGCTGGCGATCTTCCTCGGCCTGATCGCCATGCTGAACTTCTACCTGCTACGGGAGAAGAAGTGACGACCACACCCACGGCGGGCGCGACCGCCACCACGTCCAGCCCGAGTCGGACGCCCGATGCCGCGCCGCGGCGCCGGCGAGGGTCGGGGCGGCGCAACCCCTTCTTCTGGATCATGCTGGGTCTGCTGTCCCTGATCTTCATCCTGCCGCTGTTCTACATGCTGCTGACCGCCTTCAAGTCGGTCGAGGAGTCCCGATCGGTGCCGCCCACCTTCCTTCCGGCGGCGCCGTCGCTGCGAGCCTTCCAGGTGCTCTTCTTCACCGACGCCGACTCCCCGGTCCTGCTCTGGTTCGCCAACTCGCTGATCGCCGCCACCCTGCACGCCGCGGTGGTCGTCGTCATCTGCTCGATGGCCGGCTACGCCCTCGCCCGGATGCAGTTCCCCTTCAAGAGGGCGCTGTTCGGCATCATCATCGCCACCTTGTTCCTGCCGGCGTTCATCTTCATGATGCCGAACTTCGAGATCTTGAACCTGTTCGGCTGGCTTGACACCATGGCGGCGATCGTGTTGCCGGGCGCCGCCGGTGCGTTCGGGGTGTTCTTCATGCGGCAGTTCTTCAGCAACTTCCCCGTGGCGTTGGAGGAGAGCGCGCGCATCGACGGGGCGGGGCCGTGGAAGACCTTCACCTCGATCGTGCTGCCGAACTCTCGGGCCGCACTGGTGACGTTGACCGTGTTGGCTTTCCTGTCCAACTGGAACGACTTCGTCTTCCCGCTCTACGTGTTGTTCTCCCCTGAGCGACTGACGCTGCCGGTGGGCCTGAGCAAGCTGCAGGGGGCGTACACCATCGACTACCCGGTGATCATGGCCGGTGCCGCGATCGCCGCCATCCCGGTGCTGATCCTGTTCGTCTTCGTCCAGCGGTACGTGATCGAGGGCGTGGCCAACAGCGGGATCAAGGGGTGAGCGTCCGCGCAGAACCCGACCCGATCTCGCCGTCGGCCGGCGGCGGTCCCCGCTACCGCAATCCGGTCTACGACGGGTACTTCGCCGACCCGTTCGTCCTGTCCTGGGACGGTGGCTACCTCGCCTACGGCACCGGTGCGCCCGTCGACGGGCGTCACTTCGAGATCCTCCACTCCGAGGACCTGGTCGCCTGGACCCGGGTCGGGGGTGCACTCGAGCCGCTCGACGCAGCCCTCGGCAGCGACTACTGGGCCCCGGAGGTGGTGGCCGCCGAGGACCGGTACTGGCTGTACTACTCGGTCGGGTTCGGCGATCGCGGGCACCAGCTCCGGGTTGCCGCGGCCGAGTCACCGCTCGGCCCGTTCCGCGACCTCGGGGTGAACCTGACCCCGGACGAGCGATTCGCCATCGACCCGCATCCGTTCCGCGACATCGACGGCCGCTGGTACCTGTTCTATGCGCGGGACGTGCTCGACGCCGAACGGGTCGGCACCCATCTGGCCGTGGCCGAGTTGTCCTCGATGTGGTCACTCGGGTCCCCGGGTCGTCAAGTGTTGGCCCCGACGGCGGATTGGCAGATCTTCGAACGCCGACGCAGCATCTATGACCAGGTCTACGACTGGCACACCCTGGAGGGCCCGAACGTGCGTCGCCACGACGGCCGTTACTTCTGCATCTACTCCGGCGGGTCGTACCTGGACGAGAGCTACCACCTGGCCTGGGCCTGGGCGCCGCACCCGTTGGGGCCGTGGGTGGAGCCGGGGGCGGACCACGGCCGGCTCCTGGCCACGGTGCCGGGCCGGGTACGCGGACCCGGGCACAACAGCGTCGCCACCACGCGCGGCGGCACGGACGTGCTGGTCTACCACGCGTGGAACGGCGATGGCAGCCGCCGCCAGATGTGCATCGACCCGCTCCACTGGGGTGCGGACGGGCCCGCCACGCCCGGCCCGACCTGGACCGAGCAGGTCCTACCCGGATAGGTGGCCGGCTGACTTCCGGCCGGCAAGGCAAGGCAAGGCGCAGCAACGTTCAGGATCGAGGAGAGGTCGAGCATGTCTGTTCATCCGTTCCGCCGGCTGGCCGCAGTGGCGGCCGCCGTCCTGCTGCTCGCGACCGGAGCCGGTCCGAGCTCGGCGACGCCGCAGCCGACCCCGCAGCCGCGGTACGTCAATCCGGTCAGCGCGTCCTTCGCCGACACCTTCGCCGATCCCTCGATCATCGAGGCCAAGGACGGCTGGTGGTACGCCTACTCCACCGCCGACCCGCTGCGCTCCGGTGATGAGCCGGGGATCATGCACATCGCCCGGACTCGCGACTTCACCGGGTGGGAGTACCTGGGCACCGTCTTCGACGACACCAACCGGCCCACCTGGGCGAGCCCGGATGCGGGCCTCTGGGCGCCGGACGTGCGCTACATCGACGGGCGGTACGTCATCTACTTCACCGTCACCGACACGACGCTCGATCCCGGTGACGCCGACTCGGCGATCGGTGTGGCGACCTCCCCCACCCCGGTGGGTCCCTGGACCCCGTCGGGCGCACCGGTGGTCGGCCCGCGGACCCGTCCCGGCACCGACCCGGCGGCCCGCGACTTCCTGTGGACCTTCGATCCCAGCGGCTTCACCGACGTCGACGGCCGACGGTACCTGTACTTCGGGAGTTACAACGGCGGCGTCTGGGTCACCCGGGTCAGCTCCGACGGGCTGACGGCCACCGGCGAGCCCGAGCAGGTGGCCATCGACAACAAGTTCGAAGGCAGCTACGTCACCCGGCACGGCGAGTACTACTACCTGATGGCGTCCTCGGCCAACTGCTGCGCGGGGCCGGCCACCGGCTACTCGGTGTTCTCCGGCCGATCCCGGTCACCGCTGGGGCCGTTCGTCGACGCCGATGGGATCCCGCTGCTGGCCTCGAAGGCCGGCGGCACGATCTTGGTCACCCAGAACGGCAACCGGTGGATCGGCGCCGGGCACCATGCCATCGCCACCGATCACGCCGGGCGGGATTGGCTGGTGTACCACGCCATGGACCGTGACAACGCGTGGCTCACCGAGCCAGAGCCTGACCCCGAGGACTTTCCCATCACTCGGCGGCCGATGTTGATCGACAGCATCGACTGGGTCGGCGGCTGGCCGCGAGCTCGGGCCGGCGCGGGTCCGAGTGACTCCCGGCAGCCCGCCCCGGTCACCGGAACCGATCTCGGCATCGACTCCGCCGATCCCGCCCGCTCCGGCTTCGTCGGACTGGTCGCGGGTTCCCCGGACGCGCAGGCCGGACGCACGGCACAGCTGACCGGCACGGCTCGGACCCGGCGCGACGTCCGCGGCAACACGGTGCGGGTTCGGCTCGACTTCCGCGGGGACCAACCGCTCCAGCTCCAGCTCGGCGACGGACGCCGTCGGGTGGTCGCGACCGTCGACCCGAGTGCCGGCCGCCTTCAGCTGTCCAGTGGTCAGCGATCCGCTGCCGCACCGCTCCGGCTCGCCGGTGAGGGCTGGCACAGCCTGGTGCTCGAGACCGGCCGGAACGGGACCCTGGTGCAGCTCAGCGAGGACGACCTCAACGACCCGTTCGCAGAGCTGCGCCTGCTGCGTGGCAGCGGAGACGTCGCCGGCAGTCCGCTGGTGCTCCGGAGCCCGGACGTTTCGGTGGACAACATCTCGATCCGCCCGCTGGCCGAGGACGCCCGGCAGCTGGTGCCCGTCCCGCAAACGCGCGGTCTGATCCGCAGCGAGGAGTTCCGCGGCGCGCTGTCCGACGACTGGCGTTGGGTTCGGCGCGACACCGATGCCACGGTGGCCGGCGGCCACCTCGACTGGCCGGTGCAGTCGGCCGACCTGGTCGGCACCGGCAACGACGCCGCGGTGCTGGTGAACGACGGGACCCCGAACGGCAACTGGATCGCCGAGACCAAGCTCCGACTGGACCTAGGCGAGAACGAGGTGCGCAACTTCCAGCAGGCCGGTTTGATCGCTTACGAGAACGACGACGACTTCGCGCGGCTGTCCTCGGTGGCGATCTGGAACACCCGGCAGACCGAGTACGGTCGGGAGCTGGACGCCGGTGCGCCCGACGGGCGGACGATCTACGGCGGAGCGATCGTCGGCACCCCGGATGCGACGGTCTGGCTCAGACTGGCCCACACCCGCAATCGCGCCGGTGAGCACCTGTATCGGGCGGGCACCAGTCGGGACGGACGGAACTGGACCTGGGGTGCGGTGTGGACGTTCGACGCCGACACCGATCCCGAGATCGGCCTCGTCGCCCACGGCGGTGAGAACCCGCCGGTCGTAGCCCGGTTCGACTACCTTCGGTTCTACCGGTCGACCTGGACCGGGCCCACCGGGTGAGCCGCCCCCGGCTCGCCCTCGTCTGGCTGAGCGCGCTGTTGCTGGTGGGTTGCGGCGTGCCGGCGGCCGCGCCGCCACCCGCACCCGAGGCCTCGCCGGGGTTCACCAACCCGGTCTGGGACAGCGACTTCCCGGACCCGATGATCATCGACGGTGGGAACGGGACCTGGTGGGCGTTCGCCACCAACGGCAACGGCGCCAACGTCCAGACCCTGCGCAGCACCGATCTGGTCACCTGGGAGCAGGGTCCGGATGCGCTGCCGAAGCTGGCCGGCTGGACGACCCCGGGCGACGTGTGGGCGCCGGAAGTCGCGCGCGTCGCCGCCGACCGGTACGTCCTGTACTACACGACCCCGGCACCGGGCGGTCAGATCCAGTGCATCTCGTCCGCGATCGGCGCGAAGCCGGAGGGTCCCTACACCGACTCGAGCAAGGCTCCGCTGGTGTGCAACCGGGACTCCGGCGGTTCCATCGACGCTCATCCGTTCCGTACCGCGTCGGGTGAGCGCTACCTCTACTGGAAGAACGACGGCAATCGGATCGGGGTCGACACCTGGATCTGGGTGCAGCGCCTCGACCCCAGCGGCACCCAGCTGGTCGGCCGCCCGCAACGGCTGTTCCGCCAGGACCAACCCTGGGAAGGGAATCTGGTCGAGGCGCCGTTCGTCTGGGAGTCGGGGGGCCGGTACCACCTGTTCTACTCGGCGAACGCCTACGACTCGTCGGACTACGCGGTCGGCGTGGCCGTGTCGTCGTCTCCGACCGGACCGTTCGAGAAGCAGCCGGAGCCGGTGCTGACGTCCGACGACGTGGCGGCCGGACCGGGACACTGCGCGTTGATCGAGCGCGACGGCAAGCTGTGGATGGTTTACCACGCCTGGCCTCCCGACGCCGTCGGCTCAGCCGTCCCGGGTCGGACGATGTGGCTGAGCGAGGTGACCTTCGGCGGCGACGGGGCGGTCTCGGTGGTGCCGCCCACGGCGGCCTATCCGACCAGGCCCTGATCGACGCCTCTCCGTCGGCGGGTCGACCGACCCGGTCCCGGTGCCGCCGAAACCCCGCATCTCAGTCTGTTAGTTGGGCAAGCTATGGGGTACAGGTGAGAGATCCCTGAGCGGTTCATCCGGGAGGGGCAGCGACGGCTGAGGACGCGAAGGAGCGCGAATGTCGACTGCGGCGACGGAAGAACGACCGGTGAAGAGCCTGATCCCCGTCCGGATGGACCGGATGCCCTGGGGCCGGTTCCACTGGATGGTCATCCTGGGACTGGGAACGGCCTGGATCCTCGACGGTCTGGAGATCCAGCTCGTCGCCTCGGCCGGCTACGCGAAGACGCTCGGCATGAGCGCCACCGAGGTCGGCCTCACCTCGACCATCTACCTGCTCGGGCAGGTGACGGGTGCGCTGATCTTCGGGCGCCTCACCGACAAGCTGGGCCGGAAGAGGCTGTTCATCATCACGCTGGCGGTCTACCTGATCGGCTCCGGCGTCGCGGGACTGTCCCCCACCGTATGGTTCCTCTACGTGTTCCGGTTCGTCGCCGGGATGGGGATCGGCGGGGAGTACTCGGCGATCAACTCCGCCATCGACGAGCTGATCCCCGGCAAGTACCGCGGCCGGGTCGATCTGGCCATCAACGGCACGTACTGGGCCGGCGCGATGCTGGGAGCCCTCGGCAGCTACTGGCTGCTGGACACCAGCCGATTCGCCGAGAACATCGGCTGGCGGATCGCGTTCTTCATCGGTCCGGTGCTCGGTTTGGTGATCATCTTCCTCCGCCGGCACATCCCGGAGAGCCCGCGCTGGATGGTGACCCACGGCAAGTCCGAGGAGGCCGAGGTGATCGTCGAGGGCATCGAGGCCGATGTCCAGGCCCAGGGCAAGCAGCTGCCCGAGATCAAGGACTCCGAAGCCTGGTGGATCAAGGCGCACGAGGGCTTGCGACCCAAGCAGCTCGCCTACGTGTTCTTCAAGCTCTATCCGTCGCGCACCTTCCTGGGTCTGACGCTGATGATCACCCAGTCGTTCCTCTACAACGCGATCTTCTTCACCTCGCCGCTGGTGCTGCAGAACTTCTACGGTCAGACGCCGTCGAGTGCCGCGCTGTACTTCTTCCCGTTCGCGGCGGGCAACCTGCTCGGCCCGCTGCTGCTGGGTCACTTCTTCGACACCGTCGGCCGGCGCAAGATGATCGGTGGTTGCTACAGCCTGGCCGCCGTGGCGCTGGCGATCTCGGCGGTGCTGTTCCTCGCCGGCGTGCTGAACGCGGGGACGCACACTGCCCTGTGGTGCGTCTCGTTCTTCTTCGCCTCGGCCGGAGCGTCGGCGGGCTACCTCACGGTGTCGGAGATCTTCCCCCTGGAGGTACGCGGCCAGGCGATCTCGTACTTCTTCTCCATCGCGCAGTGCTTCGGGGCGGTCGGCCCGCTGATCTTCGGCGCGCTGATCGGAGAGGGCACCGACCGCGGACCGCTGTTCTGGGGCTACATGATGGCCTCGGTGATCATGCTCTTCGGCGGACTGGTGGCCTTCAGGTTCGGTGTCGACGCCGAGGGCAAGGCGCTGGAGGACATCGCCCCACCCCTGAGCAGCTACGACGAACGCGGCAACCAGATCTCGCGGCTGCCGGTCTAGGAGGAGCGCCATGGCCGAACATCCCTACACCGTCGTGGTCGGCGTCAGCGCCACCTCCCGATCACCGGCTGCCTTGACCTGGGCCGCTGCCCAGGTGGAACAGAACTCCGGGCGACTGATCGCCGTCCGGGCGTGGCGGATGCCGAATCCGCAGGCGACACCGTCCGGTACGCCGCCGGGCCGGATCTTCCGCGAGGAGGACGTCGAACGTGATGCCCGGCACGCTCTCGAGTCGGACGTGGCCGCCGCACTCGGTCCGGACCACGACGCCGAGGTCCGGCTGATTCGAGGCGGCAAGCTCCGGGTGCTGCTGGACGCTTCGGTCGGCGCCGACCTGCTCGTGGTCGACGCACCGCGCCAGCTGCTGGCCGGGCCGATGTTCGCTCACCGCCTGCTCTACGCGGCAACCTGTCCGGTGGTGGTCATGCCACCGCAGGTCTCGGGGGAGCCGGCATCTGCGCTGTCACGGGTCGCGGGAGCCATCGGCCGGAGCGTCGTGGCGGCGGCCGGTACGGCGGGTCGGCCGGGCTACCGCCCTCCGCTGGTCAGCTAGGTGGAATGGCCTCAGTGGGCCCGCCGACGTGGAGCTGGTGGGTCAGCTCGTCGGCTCGAGCTGCAGACACACCAGGATCGGCGTCTGCTGCCGGTCCTGGCCGGCCGGGTTGTCGGCGAACAGCTGGCCGAAGAACTCGTCATCGCGGTCGCTGTCTCGTCCCAGTACGTTCCGGCCGAGGTCGTTCGCGTCGATGATCGCCACGCCACCCAGCCGCTCACCGACCGCACGCGACACGGTGACCGGCAGGGCATCGACGACGGCGAACCTGATCTTGGTCGCGGCAGCGTCGGGGTCCTTGGGCGGCAACTTCGCCGACGCGTTCCCGGGATACACCACGTGCCCGCCCGGTCCGTCGATCGCGTTGATGTCATGTCCGGCGACCCGGTAGAACCAGCCGCGGCGCCCGATCGCCTTGCCGATGGCACTGGCCGCGGACGCGAGGAGGATCCTGGGCAGTCCGGCCTCGTTGATGGCCATCTGCATCGTCCAAGGACTGCTCAAGCCGACTCCGGTCGGCAGCTTCAAGACGAAGCGGCAGAGGAGCCGCGCCCACCAGCCGGGCTCGATGTCCCACCAGAAGCGGAACCGGCCCTGCGCGATGGCGATGATCTTCTCTCCCACGACGACGTACCACGTTCGCGTCAATCCTGGGGCGAGCACCTCATCGGCCTGCGCGGCTTCGATCGCCGCGGCCACGTGGCCGGCGAGCACTGCGGCGAAGTCCTCTCCGCCGACGAAAGCCTCGGTCCGAAGGGGGACCCGAGCCCAGCGCTCACCACCGACGTCGATGTCCAGGCACTTGCCCGGGTTGGCGCTCAGCAACGACTTCGGCGCGGGCGGCTCGTGCTGGCCCGCCCCCGGCGGCGGGAAGTCGGCCGGCACCGGGAGAGTCCTGCGCGCAAGGGGCACCGAGCACCTGTAGCCACTCCGAGCCGTTTCGAAACCGGCTCGGACCGGCGAGAAGCCACTGTCGGTCGACGAGGGGCGGAACCGAAGCGAGAGCGGGCCCACCCGATGGCGGCACCAGCTTGCCCGGGTTCGTAGGGTCTGGCCATGCCCGCCCGTCCCGGCCCCGCGGTCAGGAACCCGCTCGCCCAGCTCACCCTCGACCAGCTGCGGCGCCGGTCGAGTGTGAAGTGGACGACCCATCCGACCGACGTGCTCCCGCTCTGGGTGGCCGAGATGGACGTCTTGCTGGCGCCGCCGGTGGCCGACCGCCTCCACTCGGCCATCACCGACGGCGACACCGGATATCCCGGTGGCCAGGCCTATCCGAAGGCGTTGCGCTCTTTCGCAGCCGATCGCTGGGGCTGGACCGGGCTCGACGTCGAGGCGACCGCGCTCGTGCCGGACGTGATGGTGGGGATCGTGGAGGTGCTGCGGTTGATCACCGACCCTGGCGACGCCGTCATCGTGTGCGCCCCGGTATACCCGCCGTTCTATGCATTCGTCAGCCACGCCGACCGCGTCGTCATCGAGGCGGCGTTGGGCGAGAACTCGCGGCTGGATCTGGCCGCCCTGGCCGCGGCCTTCAGGTCGGCGCGGCGGATCAGCAGGCATCCGGTTCTGCTGCTGTGCAACCCGCACAACCCGACCGGCGTCGTCCACACCCGCACCGAGCTGACCGCCGTGGCGGCGCTGGCCCGCAGCTACGGCGTCCGGGTGATCGCCGACGAGGTCCATGCGCCCCTGGTCCTGCCCGGCGCCCAGTTCGTCCCGTACCTGAGCATCGCGGACACCGGGGACGCCTTCGCGGTCTACTCCGCCTCCAAAGCCTGGAACCTCGCAGCTCTCAAGGCCGCCCTCGTCGTCGCCGGCCCTGACGCCGCCGGCGATCTGGCCCGGATGCCCGAGGAGGTCAGTCACCTGCCCAGTCATCTCGGAGCCCTCTCCCACGTCGCCGCCTTCGACGACGGCCGGGCCTGGCTCGACGCACTCCTCGCCGGACTGGACGCGAACCGAACGATGATGATCGAGCGCGCGGCCCAGCTGATGCCCGACCTGCCCCTGATCCGACCGGAGGCGACCTACCTCGGCTGGCTCGACTGTCGCCGGCTCGGCCTCCACCACGACCTGCCCACCGACGGGCGCGGTGCCACCACCGAGCTGGCCGGTCCTGCTCTCCTGTTCCTCGAACAGGCGCGAGTCGCGTTGACCTCCGGACACGTCTTCGGCAGCGGCGGCCGGGGATTCGTCCGCATCAACTACGCCACCAACCCCGACATCCTCGAAGACGCCCTGGTCCGAATGGCGACCACCGTCGCAGACCTGAGCCGCTCCTCGGTGGCCTGAGGTCGTGCTGATGCTGCCGCTACGGAATCGGGGCGGCCCGGTCGATCAGGTCCTCTGCCCGCAGCTCGGCCCACAGCCCGCTCGGTATCCGGTGATCGAGCAGGGCGGCGTTGCGTTCGACCTCTTCGGCGGAGCGGGCGCCGATGCACAGCGTTCGGACGGCCGGGTGCGCCGACACGAACGCCATCGCGGCCGCGGGCAGCGGCACCCCGAATCGTTCGCAGACCGCAGCGATCTGCTGGGCGCGGTTCAGCACCTCCGGATCGACGGTTCGGTAGTCGTAGTGCGCGGTGCCATCCGGTCTGTCGCTGGCCAGGATGCCCGAGTTGAAGACTCCTGCCGCGACGACCGACACGTCGCGGGCCAGGCACTGCGGCAGCAGGTCGGCCAGCGCGCTCTGCTCCAGCAAGGTGTAGCGGCCGGCGAGCATCACGACGTCGAGGTCGGTGCGCTCGACGAACCGGGTCAGCATCGCCGACTGGTTCATGCCGGCACCGTAGGACCCGATGACGCCTTGGCTCCGCAGGTCCTCCAACGCCGGGAACGCCTCGTCCAACGCCGTTTCGTAGTGCTCGTCGGGGTCGTGGACGAAGACGATGTCCAGCCGGTCGAGACCGAGCCGGTCCAGACTCTCCTCCAACGAGCGGAGCACCCCGTCGCGGGTGTAGTCCCGTACCCGGACGAAGTCAGCGGGGACGTCGAATCCCGCGTCGTCACGTTCGCCCGCCGGATTCGGCCGCGGTCGCAACAACCGCCCGACTTTCGTGGAGATGATCATGTCGTCTCGAGGCCGGTCCTGCAGCGCCGCTCCGAGGCGTCGCTCGGCGAGTCCGAGGCCGTAGTGGGGGGCGACGTCGAAGTAGCGCACCCCTGCCTGCCAGGCGGCCGGTACGACTCCCTGCCACACCTCGTCCGGTACCGCGGCGTACAGGTTCCCGGCCATCGACAGCCCGAGTGACAACTCCCCCACCTGGAGGCCGTGTCGACCCAGCGGCGACAGCCGGGGTTGGATCACCGGGTCGCCGGTCGAGGTTCGCCGACCTTCGACCACGCGTTCTCCTCCGTTCATCCGGTCACCTGATCCGAGCTGAGCCGATGGAAGCACCAGACATCTTACGTCTGGTCGCGCGTCCTGACAGTTCCCGGCACGATCGATCCGCCCCCGCAACCGCCAATCGGTAGCGGTGAGACGCTTCGCTCCGTTGCACAGCAGAATGTCGAGCATGGGACCGGGAGAGTGCTCCGCGGCGAGCCACTTGCGATTCCGACTCGCACAGGCCGAAGATGACACCAAAGATCTGATGAGTTCCAGCGGTGGCGCGGTGGCGATCCGGGCCTGCCAGTGAGGATCGTGCGATGACCGACAGTCCCGACTCCAACCGGATCGTCGCGCTGGAGGTCCACGACGTGCGGTTCCCCACGTCGCGCGAACGGGACGGTTCGGACGCGATGAACCCCTTCCCCGACTACTCCGCGGCGTATCTGGTCCTGAGAACCTCGGGCGGCGAGGTCGGCTACGGACTGGTCTTCACGGTCGGTCGCGGCAACGACCTGCAGGCTGCCGCGATCAAGGCGTTCGAACCCCTGGTGATCGACCTCGACGTCGACGAGGCGATCGCGGACCTGCGGTCGTTCTCCCGCCGGCTGGTCGGCGACAGCCAGTTGCGCTGGCTGGGTCCGGAGAAGGGAGTGGTGCACATGGCGGCGGGCGCCGTCGTGAACGCGGTCTGGGACCTGGCGGCCCGCCGGGCCGGCAAACCGGTCTGGCAGCTGCTCAGTGAATTGAGTCCCGAGCAGCTGGTCGCGCTGGTCGACTTCCGCTACCTGCGCGACGCCCTCACCGAGGACGAGGCGCTGGCGATCCTGCGGGCCGCCGAAGGTGGTCGAGCCGAGCGCACGGCCCAGCTCCTCGAGGTCGGGCACCCCGCGTACACGACGACTCCGGGCTGGCTCGGCTATGACGACGCCAAGTTGACCCGGCTCTGCCGGGAGGCCGTCGACGACGGGTTCGGGATGATCAAGCTCAAGGTCGGTGCCGATCCGACCGAAGACGTTCGGCGGTTGCAGCTCGCTCGCGCTGCCGTCGGAGCGGACTTCCCGATCGGCATCGACGCCAACCAGATCTGGGGAGTCGCGGAGGCGGTGCAGTGGATCCGTGCCCTGGCGGTGTACGACCCGTACTGGATCGAGGAACCCACCTCCCCCGACGACGTTCTCGGCCACGCGGCGATCCGACGCGCCGTGGCCCCCATCCGGGTGGCCACGGGAGAGCACATCGCCAACCCCGTGGTGTTCAAGCAGCTGCTGCAGAGCGAGGCGATCGACGTGGTCCAGCTCGACGCCTGCCGGGTGGCCGGGATCAACGAGAACATCGCCATCGTGTTGCTCGCCGCGAAGTTCGGCGTGCCGGTCTGCCCGCACGCCGGCGGGGTCGGGCTCTGCGAGCTGGTCCAGCACCTCGCCATGTTCGACTTCGTCGCGGTGGGGGGATCGTGGCAGGGCCGCTATCTGGAGTACGTGGACCACCTGCACGAGCACTTCGCCGACCCTGTCGTGATCAAGAAGGGCCGGTACGTCGCGCCGTTGTCGCCGGGTACCGGGGCGGAGATGCTGACGGCCAGCGTCGAGCGGTACCGCTACCCCGACGGACCAGGTTGGACCCCCGATGGAGCCTGAGCCCGTCGAGGCCCCGGGGCACCGCTTCGCCGGCTGTGTCCGACTTCGACCGGAGAAGCGCGCTGAGTACCTGAGTCTGCATGCGGCCGTCTGGCCCGAGGTGGAGCAGACGCTGGTCGCGGCCGGCATCTCGAACTACTCGATCTTCCTGCTCGACGACCTGTTGATCAGCTACTACGAGTACTCCGGTCCCGACCACGACGCCGCCCAGGCCCGGATCGCCGCCGATCCCGCGACCCGGAGCTGGTGGGCACTCACCGACCCCTGCCAGGAACGCCTGCCCGGAACACCCGACGGCCAGCAGTGGAAACCGGTGCCGGAGGTCTGGCACCTCGACCGATGACCGGCGACGGCCCGAGCGCCCAGCCGACCCCGGTGGTCGATGCGCACGTGCACCTGTGGGACACCGAGCTGCTGCGCTACCGGTGGTTGGACGACATCGAGCTTCCCCGCCGCGTCGCCGCCGCCGATCTCAGCGCGGCAGCCGAGAACGTCTCCGAGTTCGTGCTGGTCCAGGCTGACTGCTCGGCCGACCAGGCCGTGGCCGAGCTCGCGTGGCTGCAGGACCAGGCCACCCGGCTTCCGGCGGTCCGCGGCATCGTCGGGTACGCGCCACTGCACGACCCGGCCGCCGCCGCGGCACACCTGAGGGAGCTGCGCCGGTTCCCGCTCGTCGTGGGTGTCCGGCGGCTGATCCAGGACGAGCCGCCCGGCTTCACCGCCGACCCGGGGTTCCGGGCCGGCGTGGCCCTGCTGGCCGCCGACGACCTGGTGTTCGACGTCTGCGTCCGGGAGGCGCAGCTCGGGGAGGTCGTCGAACTGGTCCGGGCCACGCCCGAAGTCCGGTTCGTGCTCGACCATCTCGGCAAGCCCCAGGTCGGCGCGGACCCGACCGGATGGCGACGCGACCTGCAGGTGCTGGCCGGACTGCCGAACGTGATGTGCAAGTTGTCGGGGCTGCTGACCGAGGTCGCTGACGGTTGCGCCGCGGACGCCGTCCGGCCCTTCCTGGAGCACGCGCTCGAGCTCTTCGGTCCGCACCGTTGCCTGTACGGCAGCGACTGGCCGGTGCTGACCCTGGCCGGGAGCTACCGGCAGTGGCGAGATCATGTGTTCGACGTGCTCGGCGAGCTACCCGGCGGCCTGGCCGGTGCCGACGCCGGTGCCGTCCTGTCCGGCACCGCCCACGAGCTCTATCGACCGAACGGAGATCCCGCATGAGCCATGAGACCGCTGACTCGGATCGCTACCGCTGGGCCGATCTGCGTCGTCCGACTCCGTCGTGGTGGGGGGAGGCCAAGCTGGGCATCTTCATCCACTGGGGTCCCTACTCGGTTCCGGCCTGGGCGGAGCCGAGCGGCGCGTTGGGTGAGGTCGCCGAGCAGGACTGGTTCCGGCACAACGCGTACGCCGAGTGGTACGGCAACACGATCCGGATCCCGGGCAGCCCGGCGGCACAGCATCACCGCGAGATCTACGGCGATGCTCCGTACGACGACTTCCTCGACGCCTGGACCGCCGAGCACTTCGACCCCGCCGGCTGGGCCGAGCTCTTCGCCGCGGCCGGCGCCAGCTATGTCATCCCCACCACCAAACACCATGACGGCGTCGCGCTCTGGGACGCCCCCGGCACCGGCACCCGCAACACCGTGCACCGCGGCCCGCGCCGCGACCTCGTCCGGGAGATCGCCGACGCGGTCCGGGCCGCCGGTCTGCGGTTCGGCGTCTACTACTCCGGCGGGCTGGACTGGCACGTCAGCAACTTCCCGCCCCACCAGAGCTTCGCGGACGTTCGCGACCTGCGGCCGACCGATCCGGCCTACAACGCGTACGCCCTGCTGCACGTACGGGACCTGATGGAGCGGTACGAACCGACCGTGCTGTGGAACGACATCGAGTGGCCCGACGCCGGCAAGCGCACCGGCAGCTGGTCCTTGCACGAGCTGTTCAGCGACTTCTACGCCCGGACCCCCGACGGACTGGTGAACGATCGGTGGGGCGACACGCACTGGGATTTCCGCACCAGCGAGTACTCGGCGGGCACGGAGCTCGAATCCGAACCCGAGTGGCAGAACTGCCGTGGGATCGGCCTCTCCTTCGGCTACAACCAGGTCGAAGGGCCGGACCAGCTCCTGACCGGACCCGAGCTGGCCCGGTTGCTCGGTGACATCGTGTCCCGCGGGGGCCACCTGCTGCTCAACGTCGGACCGACGGCCGCCGGCGAGATCCCGCCCGACCAGCAGGAGTCCCTGCGGGGACTCGGCCGCTGGATGTCCGGAGTCGGCGGCTGGCTGCGGCAGGCCGTCGCCTGGCCGGACGGCCCGCCGCCGAGCGACGAGCCGTGGATCCGTTGGCTGAACACCCCGACCCACGTGGTCGCCTTGGTGGATCAGCCGGGCGAGACCCGGTTCGCCGCGCCCACCGAAGGGCTCGACCTGGCGGCCGCCTCGCTGATCGGCCGGGGCACCGTCGAAGCGCAGGACGGCGACCTCGTCGTTCGGGTCGACGTGCTCGGTGACGGTCCGGCGGCGGTCCTGCTCCCCCGCCGCTGATCGGAGCGCGGTCCCGGATTCCCACCCCACTTCCCACCCACACGAGATCGAGACGACATGGACACTGGCCATCTCCCTACCGACGTGGACTTCACCTGGTCACCGGGGCCACTGACCCTGCGGTTCGCTGCCGGGGACGGGCCCCTGCGCCTGGTGGACATCACGGCATCCGACATCGCGCGCAGCGATCCCGCCGTGCTCCCCGAACAGCCGCTCGTCGAGATCCTGTCCCCCCGCTACGGTCGGCACGGCAACAGCACGCGGGTCGACGGCACCGTGATCGGGTCCCGGTTGCGCTACCTCCATCACGTCGCGGAAACCGACGGCCCGGTCGAGCGGCTCACGATCTCCCAGCACGACACGACCAGTGGAGTACGGGTCGCAACCCTGCTGGAGGTCACAGACCGGTCTCCGGCGGTGCGCATCACCAGTGTGGTCGGACTGGCCGACGGCGCGCACGCGTTGCCGATCTGGCTGATCACCAGTCTGGCCACCGGCGCAGTGATCAGTGACGACCTCGACGACCTCGAGGTGTGGATGGCGGCCACCAGCTGGTCTGCGGAGAACCGCTGGGACCGGCACCCGCTCCGCGCCCGGGGACTCGGCGGGATCCTTCCCGGTGCCCGGGGCGAAACCACAGCCGGGCGGCTCAGCTGGTCCAGCGACAGCACCTGGTCGAGCGGGACGACCAATCCGGCCGGCGCCATCCGGCTGCGCAGCTCGGACATCACGCTGGCCTGGCAGATCGAGCACAACGGCGGCTGGCACGTCGAGGTCGGCGAACGACCGGGCACGGATCGGCTGGACGGTGGCTACGTCGCGATCACCGGTCCCAACGACCAAGATCACCACTGGTCGTTCCACCTGACGCCCGATCGCACGATCACCACCGTGCCCGTCACCTTCACCCTCGGCGCGGATCTCGACCGAGCACTCGGCAACCTGGCCCGCCACCGTCGCCGGACCCGTCGGCAGCATCCGCAGAACACGACCCTGCCGGTGATCTTCAACGACTACATGAACACGCTCATGGGTGATCCGTCCGAGGCCAGACTCCTGCCGCTCATCGACGCCGCGGCCGCCGTAGGAGCCGAGTACTTCTGCATCGACGCCGGCTGGTACGACGACACCGCCGGTTGGTGGGCCAGCGTCGGTGACTGGCGACCCTCCACCACCCGGTTCCCGTCCGGATTCCTGCACACGCTCGATCACATCCGTTCCGCGGGACTGGTACCCGGGTTGTGGATGGAACCCGAGGTGATCGGCGTCTCGAGCCAGGCCGCAGCCCAGCTACCCGACGACGCATTCCTCTGCCGGGCCGGGGAGCGCATCCGGGAGCGGGACCGCTACTTCCTGGATCTCCGCAGCGCCGCGGCGCGCACCCATCTCGACGAGTCCGTCGACCGACTCGTCAACGAGCTGGGGGTCGGATACTTCAAGCTCGACTACAACATCACCCCCGGCGCCGGGCCCGACACCGACGCCGACTCGGTCGGTCAGGCGCTGCTCGAGCACAACCGCGCGCTGCTGGCGTGGCTCACCGGCCTCCTGGATCGGCACCCGGGCCTGGTGCTGGAGAGCTGCTCGTCCGGTGCCATGCGCAGCGATTCCGCCACGTTGCAGGTCATGCAGCTGCAGTCGACCTCAGACCAGACCGACCCGCTCCTCTACCCCGCGATCGCGGTTGGTGCGCTCGCTCACATCCTGCCCGAGCAGGCCGGCGAACTGGGCCTATCCCCAGCCCGGCATGAGCGACGAGGAGATCGTGTTCGCGTTGACCGTCGGGCTCGTCGGGCGGCTCTATCTCTCCGGCTTCCTGAGCGAGATGAGCGAACACCAGCTCGCCCTGGTGCGCGGGGCCGTGCAGGCGCATCGCGACACCAGACAGCTGCTCGCGACGGCGATCCCGCGATTTCCGCTCGGCCTCCCGTCGTGGGACGACCAGTGGGTCGCGGTCGCCTTCGACGCGCAAGCGAGCCACGGTCAGACTCTGGTCGCGGCCTGGCACCTGCCCGGCGCGGCGCCCGACCTGCAGGTGGTTCTTCCGCACCTTCGCGACACGCAGGCCGAAGTCACGCAGCTCCATCCGTCCCCCGGCGTCGGCGCCGACTGGTTCGCCGACTACGGCCCGGGCACCCTCACCCTCCGAGCCCCGGTCGATGGAGCGACCGCCCGCATCTTCCGGCTCGGTCCACCACCCCAGGGGTCAGCCTCGAGCTGAGGCCACGTCCTTCAGGAGCTGCGGTATCCGCCGCTGCGTCACCCGGGCGAACCACTGTCCGGGCGGGTACGCGAGCCGGACGACGAAGTAGTTGAGGTACTCCAGCAAGCCGAACGCCCAGATGACGACGAAGAAGGTGGCGCCGCCGCGGGCCGACAACGCGAGCCCGATCAGGCCGGCCGCGAGAAGCACGAGATCGATCACCCGGAACGCTCGGAACGTGCCGGCGAGCCACCCGGGCATGGTGGCGACGCCGACCCAGCGCCGCGCGAGCAGCCAGTAGCCGCCGGCCTGGACCAGCACGACCAGCAACGGCGCCAGGGCCGCCCACAACGCAACCACGGCGGCGTTCGAGTTCAGTCGCGGTGTGATCACCACGACGGCCAACCCGGCGAACACCGCGGCCGCCATCAGCTCCCCGGTCCCGAGACGGAGATACCGCCGCCGCAGCTGGACCCGTCTGTCATCGGACACTCCACGAAACTAGCGCCGGACGTGATCACCGGCCGAGCACGACCCGGGGCGTCCGCGTCCTCGGCTGTCCCCCGATCGGAGGGCGCGCCGTCACCCGCATCACCGTCCGATCGGCCGACACCGCGGTCGGGATCGACCGGGCAGAGTAGGGGTTGTCGGAGCGAACGGGCCACCACCGCAGGGGAACGGTGCAGCCTTCGAGATCGGGGGACTCGCGATTCGACCGACACAGACGAGATTGCTCGGGGGATCGATCTCGGTGTGGCGCGACCGAGGGGAACGGTCCGCGCCCAGCCAGGGGGGCGAAGTCATCGGGGGGTGACTTCGCACCCCTGGCGCATCTCCTCCACGAGACCTCGAGCGGCAGCCCCCCGGGCACCCGCCGCAACCGATGATCAGCTGCCCGTGGTGCCGACACTTCTACGATGCTGGGATGTCGCGCGTGCTGATCACCGGGATGTCGGGCGTCGGGAAGTCCACTCTGTTGCACGAACTGGCCCGTCGGGGCCACGTCGTCGTCGACACCGACTACGACGGCTGGGTGCTGCCGGACGGTTGCTGGGACGAACGGCGGATGCGCGACCTCCTGCGGCGAACCCGCAGCGTCGTCATCTCCGGAACGGTCGACAACCAAGGGCTCTTCTACGAGTACTTCGACCACGTCGTGCTTCTCTCGGCCCCGTTGGAGACACTGCTCGATCGCGTGAGGACACGCACCTCGAACCCGTACGGGAGACGCCCGCAGGAGCGGGACGAGATCGCCGGCTATCTCGAGACGGTGGAGCCACTGCTGCGGCGCGGTGCCACTCTCGAGCTGGACGCTCGAGCCGAGCTCGGGTCACTGGTCGCGGCGGTGGAGGCACTGCCGTAGGAGTCGCGGCTCGGCACGACCCGGCCGGCGCTTGACTTGGACAAGACTCCTGTCTACATTGCCCGTATGGACAAGATACCTGTCGATCGGACGGGTGCCGAGCGGTTCATGCTCGGCACCGATGAGCTGACCGTCATCGCTCGCGGCGCAGACACCGGCGGCGCGATCTTCGCGGTCGAGATCCGGATGCCTCCCGGCGGCGGCCCGCCGGTCATGCACCGGCATGCCCCGGGCGAGATCTACTACGTGCAAGAAGGCGAGTTCGCCTTCTACGTCGGACATCCGGAGGAGTCGGTGCGCCGGATCGCAGCCGGCGCCGGCGAGATCGTGCCGCTGATCGGCGGCACGCCGCACACCGTCCGCAACGAGACTGACGCAGAGGCGCGAGCCTTCGTCGTGCATGCGCCGGCCGCAGTGATGGAGAACTTCTGCTACGCCGCCGCCGACCTCGCCGTCGGCGGCCGGACCGACATGGCTGCCGTGCTCGAGCTCGCGGCACGCAGTGGCGTCGAGCTGCTCGGACCAGTGCCCGAAACGACCGATCGGTGACCATGGCGCCCTAGGCGACGCATGGGTTCGCCGGACTCGACGGCACCGGAACTGCCCGTCGCCGCTGTGGTGGATGAGGAGAATCCGGGCCCCGTACGCTGGAGCGTGTGACTGCTGAGTTGCGCTCCGGCGGCTGGCCCGTCGTCCAGGCGACGGCTGCTCGAGCGCTGACCTGGGCTCGAGGACCGCGACCCGGAGTCCAGCTGATCACCGCGGTGCTGCACGTCATCGCGAGACTGGCGCCCTCCCACGATCCGGTGTCCGGGGTGGAGGAGCATCTCGACCTGTCCTACGGCCCGGCGCCGATGGAGCGGCTGGATCTGTTTCGGCCGGAGGACCGCCGGCACCCGCTGCCGGTCGTCGTGTGGGCCCACGGTGGTGCCTGGGTCGGCGGAGACAAATCCGACATCAGCTTCTACCTGCATCTGCTGGCGGCCGAGGGTTATGTCTGCGTGGCGATCAACTACGCCCTCGCTCCGGATTCGAACTACCCCGAGCCGGTCCGTCAGCTCGGGCTCGCGCTGTCCTGGTTGACGGAGAACGCGGCCGGCTATGGCATCGACCCGAACGCCGTGGTGCTGGCCGGCTCGTCGGCGGGCGGCCAGATCGCCGCCCAGTACGCGGCCCTCGTGACAGACCGGGCCTACGCCGACGACGTCGGCATCGAGCCCGCGATCGCCCCCGAGCAGCTCGCCGCCACCGTGCTGCACTGTGGTCCCTACGACCCGGCGGAGGCGCTGCAGCACGGGGGGTGGCGTGGGTGGTACGCGCGCACCGTGGGCTGGGCCTATCTGGGGACCAAGGACTTCGGCGCGCCCCAGGTGCGGCAGGCTTCGGTGATCACGCACGTGACCGCGGCCTATCCGGCCACGTTGCTGACCGCCGGCGAGAAGGACTCGCTCAGCCCGCAGGCGCACGCCTTCGCTGCCCGGTTGGCTGAGCTCGGGGTGCCGCACGAGACGCTGTGGTACCCGGAGGTCGATCACGAGTTCCAACTCGATCTGTACCGGCCGGAAGCTCAGGACGTGCTGGCCGTGACCTCGCGCTTCCTGCGTACGCACACCGGCCCCGGCGACGCAGAGTCCGACGCGATGACCACGAACGATGATCACCACGAGTCTTGATCACCAGGAAAGATCACCCACCCGCGTCAGCCGGCGTCGGCGGTCCGCATCGACGCGCCTGCTCCGGCGCGAAAGGTGCGCCTAGTCACCGCAGCCGAGCCCTACCCATCAGCAGTGCCGCTCGGCCGGCTGTCGCGTCCGTCCGCAGGACGGACCCCGCACACCGGTCAACCCGAACCGAGGTCGGTCAGTTGTGCCGGACGCACGTCCGACCGACGCCGACGTCGTAGCAGCACCACCGGACGGCTTCGGCCTTGACGACCTCTGCGTCGACCGCGTCGTAGGACTGCATCATGACCTGCATCGAGCTGCCCGGGTCCTTGTCCTGGTACTCCTTGACCCCCCGTCGGGCGAGGAAGCCGATCGGGTCGGCGAGCATCTCCGGGACGTCGGCGCCGCTGATGTCGAAGTGATACACGGGCACGTCGTGCTCGGCACCCGACACACCAGGCCCCGCGATGGGTTTGAAGTCCAGGTCAACGGTCGGGTCGTCGCTCATGGGGCCGATCCTCCCGAGCATCGCAGGATCGAGCAACAACTGGATCGGTGTGTCTCACGCCGCGTCCCCGACCGGCGAGCGGTCCTCCGACAAGACCGACAGCCTGACCCGCAGGTCGGGCAGGAATCCGGCCCTGCCTCAGGTGCTGGCGTCAGTGCGGCGCCGTAGGCTCACTCGAGTGATCCGACGATGAGCAAGGTCGACGCCCAGCGGGCGATGCGCGAAGCCAAGTACGCCCGTATCCGGGCCAGCGGGCCGACCCGCCGGGAGGCGGCGGCCGAGGCATCAGCGGCTCCGGCGCCGAGTCCCCAGCCCGTCGGGACCACCAAGACCGACGCCCCAGCCAAGACCACAGCCAAGTCCCCAGCCAAGACCCCAGCGGAAGCCAAGACCCCAGTCGCCGACGGTGAGCGCTGCGGGCACAAGTCGATGAACGGCAGGGTGTGCACCCGCGAAGCGGCCCACGCCGAGAAGAGCCACCGGTACGGCTGACGGCGAGCGCGATCGCCGGTTCCCGACAGCCGTGCCAGATCAGTTCGCGAAAGGGCTCGTGATGGTTGTCACGGCGGTCCGCAAGGCTGTTCGGAACTCTGTGGGCTGCTCCAGCCACGGTTCGTGGCCCGCGCTCGGGATCAGCGTGACTCGGCAGCCGAGGTGATCGGCCGCGACCTCGAGGAGGTCCGCAGGTCTCGGGTCGCCGAGGCCGCCGATGATGGATGTGCCCATGGGCAGGTGGTCGCGGAGTTCGGCGACCTGTCGCTCGAGCGGCACGACGCGCTTGTCCGCGTTCAACTGGGCGTTCATCTCGTAGTTGACGGGTCGTCGAGTCTGCGCCGATTTCTGAGCCCACGCCCAGGCGCGCCGAGGATCTGCATGGTCGGGTAGCCATGACAACGTCAGGAACTCGATCTCCTCGGCTTCGGACCGGGACGTGAGCGCGTCGAGCTCGTCCAGCCGGGCCTGCTGCAGCTCGGATCGACGGGCTCGTTCTGTGACGTGGGTGGGTTCTCGCCACGGTCCCAGGAAGGGTCCGGACAGGTAGCAGACACCGGCCACGCGGTCGGGGTGAGCCAACACGAAGAAGCTGACCAGGTCCGTCCCGAACGAGTGTCCGATCAGGACCGCACGGTCGCATCCCCACGTGTCGAGCAGCATCTCGAGGTCGCGTAGGTGGCGGTCGACGGTGTGCGTACCGTCCCAGGTCGAGCCGCCGGTCCCCCGCTGGTCGTAGCGGTACACCTGGCCCAGGTCGTCGACCAGGTTCGCCACCGGCCCGAGGTAGTCGGGCAGCCCGGGGCCGCCGTGCACCAGGATCAGGGGCGGCACGCCCGTGTTCGCGCGGCCGGTGACCCAGGTCCGCAACCGGACGCCGTCGTCCATCCGCTCGAATCGCACCGTCACGGACGCCGCCTCCGGTCCTCAGCCGCGGTACGGCGACCGGTGCCGACCCCGCACGGTCTGTCGGCGCAGGTCGGGCCCATCCTCAGCGGACGATCTCGGAGTTGGCGGGTAACCACGACGTCCCGTCTCCTCGGTCGAAGACGAAGGGCAGACCGCGTGCCGTCGGCCAGTCCGTGGAGTCACTCAGCTGCAGGTGGACATGGGGTTCGGTGCTGTTGCCCGAGTTCCCGCAGCGGCCCAGGGTCGATCCCACCTGAACTCGGTCCCCGGAGCTGACCTGGACGCTGCCGCGTTGCAGATGGGCCAGCAACACGTACGGACCGCCGTCGCCGACGGCGATGACGACATGGTTGCCGGCGAGGCCAGGACCGCCCAGCCGGGCACGACGCTGTTGACCCAGCAGGTAGGGAATCAGGGTCAGCTGCGAACGCCTGGCTTCATGATCGGCCTCACCGTCGTGAGTGATCACCACCGTCCCGGTCACGGGCGCCAGGATCGCGGTTCCGAAGCCGACGAAGATCTCCGGTGGCTCCGTGGCGACCAGAGTTCGCCACGTGGCTGGGGCGGACCTCCCGCGTTCGTCGACCGGAACCAGGTCGATCGCGTACGAGGATCCGAACGCGTCGGTCCCGTGGCTCGGCACTCGGTCGGCGGGGCTGTTCTGCACCCGGCAGGGGCCTCGGAGCGGGAGCATGAGGACGACGGGCTCGCCCGCCGCCGGGCTCGTCGAGCGGCTCATGACCTCAGGGTGGCAGAACACCGGCTCGGGCTGACGAGCCCTCGAGTGACGTGACGGACTTCCGTCCTCAGCTGAGTCCCAGAGCCGCCTTGCAGTCGTCGACCCCGTGCAGCGCGATGTCGGTCCTGCGCGAGGCCATCCAGTCCGAGCGGGGCAACCGCCACCGTTGGAGCACGCCTGGCGCGCCCTGCCTCGTCGCCCAGTCGATGCCGTTGCGTCGGTAGCCGAGCTTCTCCGAGACCCGATTCGATCCGATGTTGTCCGCGAAGGCGTCCGACGTGGCCTCCGCGGCGTCGAGACCGGCGAACGCGAGATGCAGGATCGCCTGGCGCATCTCGCTCCCCACCCCTGTCCCACGGGCGCCCGCGGCCAACCACGAGAACGACGTCACCGTTCTGAGCGTCTCGAAGTGAATGCCGATCAGATCCTGCATCCCCACGGGCCGTCCCTCCACGACGACCGCGAAAGCCAATCGCCACGAGTCAGCCGTCGCCGAGCCACGAGCACGCCACGCGGCCTGCAACCACTTGTCGACCCGAGCGGTCGGATCCTGCTCGTACAGCGACATCGGGTCGTCGTACGGGGGCGGGTCGGCCGCTGCCTGACCGTCGCGCACCAGCGGCAGCAGCTCTTCGAGGAGCGCATCCGTCGCCCCCACCAGCTCGATCCGCGGGGTGGTCACTCGGACGAGCAGCGGCGCGTAATCCAGCACCGCCCCACCGTACGGACAGAGCACGATCCGGCTCAACGCAGAATCCGCATGGAGATCTGGGGGCGCGCACGCACGCAGCCGCCTTTCGACCGGTTCCGGACCGCGCGGAGGTCGCAGCCTGTTCGGGGCGAGCTGGATGTAGAGAAACCGTGGACGACTCCGTCCCAGGACTGTCAGCAGCCCGACGGGCTCGATCCGCGACAGAAAGCGACCACCATGGACCCGACCGAGATCACCGCGATCCTGAACCGCCCGATCAGCCGTGAGCTCTTGGCTCGCGACATCGTCCGGATGGCCTACGTGGCCAAGGACGGCAGTCCCCGCAACATCCCGATCGGATTCACCTGGAACGGCTCGGAGATCGTCGTCTGCACCACGAAGAACGCCCCGAAGCTGCACTCCTTGCGCCGCAACCCGACCGTCGCACTGACCATCGACACCGAGGTGCATCCGCCGAAGATCCTGCTCATCCGGGGGCGGGCCGAGCTCGACGTGGTGGACGGCATCCCGCAGGAGTACCTGGAGATGAACGGCACCTACGAGATGAGCCCCGAGCAACGCGTCGAGTGGGAGACCGAGGTGCGCTCGCTCTACGACGGGATGGTCCGGATCGTCATCACTCCGACGTGGGTGAAGCTGATCGACTTCGAGACGACTCTCCCCACAGCGGTCGAGGAGCTGGTCCAGCAACGGGCCGAGCGCCTTGCCCGGAGCAGCATGAGAGAGCGCCTGACGTAAGGTGGGCTTCACCGAGGGACTCTTCCGCTGACATCTGATCGGCGGTCCCCGGCGATCACCATCGGTCCGACAGCTGGACCATACGGATTTCAGATGAACACAGTCTCCCCGTCCACCACATTCGAGCGGCCGACCGTCGAGGTCTGTGCGACCTGTCGGCATCCGCTGAGCGCTCACGACGCGACCGGCACGCGCTGGTGTGCCGCCACCACCCTTGGCATCGGACAGCGGCAGTGCATCTGCTCCGGCCAGGTGGCCGAGGCACGCACGCTGTCCCACTACTGACGCACCCACGCCGGACGAGACGTCCGTCAGGGTGTCGGCCTGGGAGCCGGTGGCTCGGTGGGCCGGGGCGCCGCGTCGTCGAGGTCGTGCGGAGCGGGTCCGGTGACGACTTGGTGTCGAGGGCTGGTGTCGACGCGCAGCTGGAAGATGTCGGGCCGGCTGTAGTGGCCCACCGGGTCGAACATCCGGCGTGCGGCGCGAACTTCGGCCAGGTCGACGTCGGCGAAGAGAGTGGTCTCCTCGTGCCGGGCCGGGCCGGCCAAGATCATCCCGGTCGGGCCGATGATCACGCTGTTGCCGTGTTCCACCCATCCCTCGTCGCCGTCACTGACCGCCCAGACTTTTTCACGGTGGGGAAAGTCCGCCGGGATCTGGTCGATGCGGAGACAGGGATTGACTCCGACCACGAAGCACCGGCCCTCCAAGGCGATGTGTCGCATGGCGGCGATCCAGCCGTCGCTGGGGGCCAGCGTCGGGGCGGCCCAGATGTCGACGCCCTGGCTGTAGAGGTAGAAGCGCGCCAGCGGCATGAAGTTCTCCCAGCAGGTCAGCCCGGAGAGCCTGCCGAAGGGGGTGGCGATGACGGGCAGGGTGGAACCGTCGCCCATCCCCCACACGGTCCGTTCGGAGCCGGTCGGCACGAGCTTGCGGTGCTTGCCGAGCAGGGTTCCGTCGGGACCGAGGTACAAGGTGGTGTTGTAGATGGTGGCGCCGTGGGGGTCGCGTTCCTGCACGCCGATCACCAGGTAGACGCCCGCCGTCCGGGCGGCCGCTCCCAACGCTTCGGTCACCGCCCCTGGGACGACGACGGCCTGATCGACCAGTAGTGCGTACCAATCGGCGTCCCCATCCCAGATCGGTCTGGAGTCGATCCAGATCGGCGTTCCGGGAACGAAGGCCTCAGGGAACACGACGATCTTCGCGCCGCCCGCAGCCGCCTGGTGCAGCAGCGTGATCGCCTTGTCCACGCAGGCGCGCTGGTCCATCAAGACGTAGGACGCCTGCACTGCGGCGACCGTCACGGTAGCCATGGGCACCACCTCCGGCCGACTTCAGAGAGCGACCGCTCTGCTGCTGACAGTAGTCGTCCCGAGGTCGATGTCAACGAGGGTCGTCGGGGGCAAGCTCCGCCTGCTCGGTCGTTGCGGCGGCGAGAGCGAAGAACACCATCAACCCAACACTCATGGAGGCCGGACGAACGAAACCGGCGACCGGGGCCGGGAGCTGACCGAAGGTCAGCAGTGCGGCCAGCACGTAGGGAAAAGGCGTCACCACCGTCCCCGGCATCGGCGCCGGACCACGACGCAGCGCATCGACGATCATGCTGCAACTGAGCGCAGCCAAGGAGCTCAGCGCGCCGACGGCGCTCACCGCGAGCAGGGTCGTCGCGGAGCGGGGCGCGGGGCGCGGCCCGACCGACGGCTCGACTCCGGTCTCCGCGGCACGCCGATAGGCCGAGATCACCGCCGCGCAACACAGGTGCGTGGAGACTCCCGACACCGCGAAGGCGGCGGCGGCGGCTTCGGCGAAGCGCCGCAGCCCGCCAGGCCGGACAGCACGTATGGCTCCCCGCATGCCCACCCACTGGAGCAGGCCGATCCCGAGCACCCCGGTCCACGTCCCGACGTGACGCGACGCGGCGGGAGCGCCGCGCCGTTCCACAACGACTGCCACCTCGGGTCCGGAACGACGTGCGACGGGATCACGCCCACGGCCCGGTCGAACTCCTGGCCCAGGCGCTCCGGCCGAGGATGAGAACGTCACCCGTCGCCGACAAGACCGCGCCGGCGAAACCGATCAGGGCATCAGCTCGACTGCTGGTACGCCCCGACGACGAGAGCGATCTGATCATGGCGGCACCCTAGCCATTGGCCCGGCGCGGTGGTGAGCTCAAACCCGTTGGCCCGGATTCCTTAGAGTGGCACCGGTGAGGAGCGCACGAGCGGCAGCCCGCTGGACTCGATCTCTCCCCAGCGTGGACACGGTGGTCCGCCTGGTGACCGACAGCTACGCCATCGAAGCTGACGGCGCCGTCTTGGTGCGATCGTTCAACAACGACGTCTTCCAGATCCGTGCGAACCGCCGGAGCTACGCCCTCAAGATCTACGGTGTCGGACGGTTCACCGCCGACGAGGTGAGATGGGAGCAACAGCTCGCGCGACACCTCGTCGATTCCGGAATCCCGGTCGCCGCGGACGTACCGCTTCGGACCGGCGACTCCGTGGGAACCCTGGACGCGCCGGAAGGACCGCGGCCGTTCGCCCTGACCGAGTGGTTGCCCGGTGCCAAGCCGCAGCCACCCTGGAGTGATGCGCTGTATCGGGCGGTCGGCTCAGCTCTCGCCCGGCTCCACCGGGCCACTGACTCGTTCAGCTCCAGCTGCCCCCGATCCGCGGTACGCATCGGCGACGAGCCGGATCGCGTCATCGCCGCACTCGGTGCCGGATCCAGCCGGGGGCGGCTGGTACGACGCACCGCTGTCGCCGCGCAGACCGCGCTCGACCGGCTCGCACGTCAGGGCCTTCGTTGGGGTATCAGGCACGGGGATCCCTCACTCGACAACATCCATCTCGGCGCAAATGGCAGCGTCTCCTTCTACGATCTGGACCTCGCCGGTCCCGGCTGGCAGGTCGAGGACCTGGCCGGTGGCCTGTCGACGGACTTCGCGGAGCCGTTCCTCGACAGCTACCTGAGCCAACGGCCGTTGCCACCGGTCGACATCGACGCCCTGCCGTGGCTGCGGATTATCGCCACGATCGACAACCTGAAGTTCCATCTCCTCGACAAGCCGGCGCTGCTCGGATCGTCAACGCTCTCGGAGGGTTGGGTCGACCGTGGCTTCGAGTCACTTCTCGATGCCGCTCGCAGCGCAGGCATCGACGTAGCGACCGATCCGCCGTCGGCGTGAAGGGGCGCAGTCACGACGAGGCCGGAGTGACCGCCGTCGATGCGATCGTTTCCGGCGCTGTGACAGTCTCGGTCTCGTGGAACGACAGCGTCCGAGCGCCACCGCGGCCGAGCGGGAGATGTTGGCCGGGTGGCTCGTCTGGCAGCATCACACCGTCGAGTTGAAGTGCGCCGGTCTCAGCGAAGCCCACGCACACCGGGCGCCTGTCCCGACCTCGCCCAGCATGAGCATCGCCGGCCTGGTCTCCCATCTCACGTCGGTCGAACGGGATTGGCTCGAAGGTAGCTTCCTCGGCGACGCCACCCTTCTGGGGTCGGGCTCGCACGGAGGCTGGGACGTCGACGGTCGGTCACTGCCGGACTTGTTGGAGGGTTATCGCCGGCAAGGCGCACGGACGCAGGCGATTCTGGCTGAGCACGAGCTCGACGAGCTCGAGGCGTATGCGCCGGTCGGACTGGAGCTGGTGTCGTTGCGGTGGATCGTGACGCACCTGATCGAGGAGACGGCGCGTCACCTGGGCCACCTGGATCTGCTGCGCGAGCTGGCCGACGGTTCGGTCGGCCAGTAGCCGCCGCGAAGTCCTCGGCCGTGCCGAACTCACCGGACTTCGGCGGCGATGCTGGTCCATGCTCGTTGCTCGCCCGCTCGCGGATACCTGGAGTGTCGCGACCGATTCTGGAGCTCGAGATAGAACGGCATCATGACCTCGGCGATCGGGCGGTAACGGCGGATGAGATCCGCTGCCCGAGGCGGCAGGTCGATGGGCTCCACATTGCGCTGCAGCCAGTTCACCAAGTGGACGAAGGAGTACGAGCGGTCGTAGTCGCGGTGCTCAGCTGCGAAGGCCTGCTCGGCGGGGTCGAGATCGAACCGGTCGCTCACCACGAGCCCGAGATCGGCGAAGTAGAGCCGGGATCCATCGGTCAGGACGTTCTGGAAGTGCAGGTCGAAGTGGAGCAGACCGGCGGCGGCCAGGGCAGCTGCCCCACGGCGCAGCTCCGCTTCGACGAGATCGCACGCCGCCGCCAGAGCCGCAGGCCCACTGCGAACCTGTTCGGCCAGCCAAGCGTCCAACGTGGCCTCGTGGAACTCCATGAAGACCCACACCAGCTGCGACGCGGCGCTCAGAGCCGTGATCCGGGCACGTACCGCACGGGAGCCGTCCCAGAACCGAACCGCCGCTTCCAGATCGCCGAGCTCGTCTGCCAACGGCGTCGGCTCGGCCGGGAGGATCCGCCAGTGGTACATCAGCGGGAACATCGAGGCAGCGTCGGTCAGGACCAGATCGGTGGTGTGCAGGTGAGCCGCGAGCTCGCGCCACACGCCGAAGCCGGGGCTTCCGATGCCGTAGTGGCACATGACCGGCAGCCCGAACACGTTCGCCGTGGAACCCCTGGTCGTGGCGGCGGCTTCGAGATCGGTGAGGCGAATCCCTTTCGCGAACACGGGGACACCGTCGATCCACAGTCGCCGGGTGATCCCGCCGATGCTCGCGCCCGCGTGCGCCGACCCGGCCAGCAACGTCGAGAGCTCTCCGTCGCTGAGCTGAGCCAGGACCGGTTCGAGGCGGTCGTGCCGGCGGCGCCGAGCATCCAGGTCCACCGGGTCAGTCTCCCCCGGATCGAATCGGCTACCAGCGGCTCCGGGATTCCTCGGCGAACCCCTGCAGCGCGTCGAGGGCCACGACCTCTCCGTCATCGGTGGTGAACGACCCCGACCAGCTGCCGAAGACCTGATGGGTCTCCGTGCGCAGGATCAGGGCATCAGCCACCGTGTGCTTGTCGTGGCGAGGGGTGAGCTCGAGGCTCAGCCGGCCTCCCGGGTCCTCCACCCGCCACGGCCGCAGCGGCTCGTCCGGGTCGTAGGTCCAGCGCAGCTCCCGGCCGAGCTTGTTGAGCCGGCCGTCGACCAGCACGCCGTTCTCGGTGCCGCCGGTGCCCTCGGTCCACCGCCCGCCGACTTGGATGCCGACGACCCGGCCATCGGAGATCCGACCGGCGCCGCCACCCCAGTTCCAGCTCGATCGGTAGGGCCACCGCCCCCGGCCGACATCGAGCACGGCCCAGGCGTCCCCGTCGTCGCCGCCGAAGTCCCAGGTCTGCGGACCGACCGTCAGGGTGCCTTGGGCCGGTCGGGCCTGGTGCTTGGAGGTGAATTGGAAGCGCCGAGCGGACCAAGGGATCACGACGTTGAGCGACTCGTGCCCTGGAGGCTGCGCGATCCTGGCGTCGAGCCTGCCCCGAGCCCCGCCCTTTTCCCGCCACGAAGCCGTGATGTGGGTACCGCCGTCGTTCTCGGTGATGTCGAGCCGGAACCGCCGTTGCTCGACGCTCAGTGGCGCCGACCCGGGCACGTCGGGCAGGTCGACGCCGCGCCCGAACGGGGTGGCGATCCCACGGCCGCCGGCCCGACCCGAGGACAGGTCGAGCCACCACACCTCGGCGAGGCCGAGGTAGTCGACGTCGGCGTAGACGCAGGACACGAGAAGGTCGCCGGCCATGATCGCCCAGTAGTCCCACCGTTTGTTCCGCCCCCACCCGCCGCGCAGCGTGGCTCGGTGCAGGGGCACTCGCGACCAGCCGACCGCCTCGGGGTTCAGGCGCCGCCCGTCGGGCGTGGCCAGGTCGACGGGCGCGGTCAGCTCCCGCTCGTGGGTTCTCGGCGGCGGTGTCACGACACCCATCATGACCAGCGGCTGGTGACCGCGGTCGGTCGCCCGTCAGGTGGCTCGAGTGCCGCTCCCGAGGTAGACGGTGTTCGTCGCCGGACGTTGCTGAAGCGGATTGGGGAAGGTGACCACCTCAGCGGCCACCTCGGTGAACACGGCGCTGAGCACCTCGACGTACTCCTGGTCGGGCGGGTCGTTGGACCAGAGACCGAAGACGCCGCCGGGTGTCAGCCGCGCGGCCAGCCGCTGGACACCGGTCACGGCGTAGAAGTCGTCGTTGCCGGTCGCGAGCTGGACCCGCGGCGAGTGGTCGATGTCGACCAACACCGCATCGAACTGCCGGTCGGGGACTTCGGGATCGAAGCCGTTCTCGCGAGACATCGCGAAGAAGTCGCCCAGCTCCAACCGGCACCGTGGATCGGTGGTCAACGCCCGGCCCAGCGGCACCAGCTCACGGTGGTGCCAGCTGATCACGGGAGCCAGCGCGTCCACCACGACCAGCTGGCGGACCCGGTCGTCGGCCAGCACTGCGCCGGCCGTGTATCCCAGGCCGAGCCCACCGACCACGACATCCCACCCCGTCGTCGCGTCCTCACGACGCCCGAGCCAGCTGAGCGCGAGGTCCGCCAACGCGATCTCCGCAGCCGTGAACAGGCTGGACATCAAGAACTCGTCGCCGAGCTTCACCTCGAAGATGTCGATTCCGGTGACCGGGTCCTGGCGACGCCGCAGACTCACCTCGCCGATCGGGGTCGGCTCCCACGCGAGCTCCTCGAACCGTCTGCTCACCGACGCTCCACCCCTCTCTCGACGATCCGGATCCTTCCGAGCCGGCCGGGCTCGATCGGGTCAGTGAGACTTGTCCGCCTGGACGCGTTGCGCCTCCTGAGCGACTCGGAGGAAGATCGCGCGGTCCAGTGCAGCTCCCTCGCGCCGCACCGACGTGGGCGGCAGCTGGAGGATCCGGTCCAGCCGCACCTCGCTGGGTCGCCCCCGCCCGTCCCAGGGTCCTGCGCCGACGTCCATCCAGAACCGTCCCCAACGCGCCTCGTCCGCGGCATCGCGATTGTGGTCCTTGCTCGTGAGCATCAGGCCGTAGAACTGGCCGCGATCACGCGAGATGATCAACACCGGGCGGTCCTTGCCCCGCCCGTCCTGCTCCTCGTACGGCACCCAGGCCCACACGATCTCGCCCGGATCCGGTTTGCCGTCCCGCCGGGGCGCGTAGTCGAATCGGATCGAGCCCCGCACGACATCCGGCTTGCGGGCGGGCCACAGCAGCCGGTGGAGACGAGACAGCAGCCGCATCACCGTATTGTCTCCGTCACCCGGGCGGACCACCAATCGTCCGTGCCGTCGCCAGCGGTGAACCTCAGTCCGGGAGTGAGAAGACGGTGAGCACGTTGCCGTCAGGGTCGCGCATCCACGCGACCTCCATCCCGGTCCCGTCGGCGGAGACGCCGTCGTCGTCCAAGTCGAACGGAAGATCGGATGCGCCGAGGAACGCCACCCCGCGGCTGCGGAGCTCGCGCACCGTGGCGTGCGTGTCGACGACCCGGAGGCTCGCCACCGGCCAGGTGGCCGATCCAGCACCTGGGTCGCCGGGGAGCAGGTAGCCGACGGTGCCGTCGGTCCCGTGCACGACCCACCCGCCTGGAGTCGATGCTCCCGTCAGGCCGAGTTGGTCCTCGTAGAAGGTTCGGGCCCGCCCCAGGTCGCTGACCGCGATGACTGGACCGATGTGCATGCTCGACATGTCTCCTCCACAGATGATCGTCGTGCCGTCGGGGATCCGAAGCCAGCTGATTCGCGGCGGCGTCGCCCTCGTCGGTCTGTGAAAGATGTGACCAGGGCAACGCCCGGATCTCATCTGCCTGCCCGGCGGCGGCGAGGTGGTGGCCGGGTGGTGGATGTCGCTACCGTCGGCACCGTGAGCATCGCGGCCGAGTTGCTGAGGACGTCATGGGAAGAGTCGGCTGAGCGACTGCGCCGGCGCTGCGAGAACCTGAGCAACGAGGAGTATCTGTGGCTGCCGTCGCCGGATGCGTGGACCATCAAGCCGGACCCGAGCCGGCCGGGGCGCTGGACCTACGACTACGACTTCGATCCACCACCACCGGCGCCACTCACCTCGATCGGTTGGCGACTCGTGCACATCACCGCCGACAACGAGATCTACTGGGAGTACGCGTTCGGCGCCCGTCGACGTACCTTTCCCGACCTCGACGTTCCGAGCACGGCCGCCGCGGCCATGGAAGCCTGGCACCACAGTCGCCGGCCGATCTCGGACTGGCTGCGAACCGCGACCGACGCCGACCTGGCCGAGCGTCGACCCAGCCACCTGGGTGACCCGAAGACCGCCGGAGAGGTCGTCCGGATCCTCCTCGACGAGCAGGTTCACCACGGCGCGGAGATCGCGCTGCTGCGCGACCTCTATCTCCGTCGGCCCGCCGGATCCACCGACGGCGTCGGTTGATCGCGCCGGCCGGAGATGGTGAGTGCCCTGCCGACGTGCGCTGGTTCGCCACCGCCGTTGAGGCCCCGCCCGCAGGGCCGCGCCCGTACGAGCAGGTACGTTGTGCAGAGATGACCATGATCGACTCAACTGGACGAGGACGCGCGTGACCGACGAGACCATCATCACCGTGCAGCGCAGCTTCGACGTGAGCGCGGCTCAGCTGTTCGACGTCTTGACCAACCCCGACCGACACAATGAGTTCGACGGGTCGGGATTCGTCCGCTCGGCTGACCATCCGCAGCGCATCGCCGGTGTCGGCGACACCTTCCGGATGAACATGGTCGGCGATCACATGGGCGGTGAGTACCAGACCGACAACCAGGTCACCGGGTTCCAGGAGAACAAGCTGGTCGCCTGGAAGACCGCTCCGGCCGGTCAAGAACCACCCGGCTGGGAATGGGTCTACGAGCTCGACCCGACCGGACCGGACCAGACCGACGTGTCCCTCACCTACGACTGGTCGAAGGTCACCGACAAGCAGCTGCTGAAGCAGATCTCGTTCCCGTTGGTCAGCAAGGACGAGCTCGAGACGTCATTGGCCATGCTGGCCGCCGCCGTCACTCGCTGAAGGCACCAGTCGGGGTCGGGTTCACGAGCGGTGCCCAGAGGCCGGGGCCAGCTGCTCCGGTCGGCCACCGACCGCGTCATGTACCGACGACCAGCGCTGGAGCGCAGTCCGCAACTCGATCGGCTGGTCGGCCGCGAGCGCAGCTGCGTACGCGTCGTCGAGGACGTCGGCGAGGGTGATCCGGCTGCGTCGGGTGGCAGAACGGATCGCGGCCTCGACCATCGCGAGGCTCAGCACGTTGCTGTGCGCCTCGCCGGACGGGAGTCCGGCCGGTACGCACGGCGTCGATGAACTCCGCCAGCGAGCCGGCGATCTGCTCGGGGCCCTCACCGGCCGGAGCGGGGACGGCGGCGCCGTCGGCGGTCTCGGCGATCGGGGCGTTGTCGCCGTCCCAGACGGCGCGTCCCGTCGCTGCAGCTGACCCGCCAGCTGCCGTTCCAGGAGGTCTCCAGTGCCGGGGCGCACCAGCTGCCGCTGAAGCTGAAGCGTTGCCGCCGGCGAACTCGAACAGCACCTCGGCAGCGGCGTCGCCGGCGAACCAGCTCCAGCCGGGGTTGTAGGAGTCGCAGTAGACCGCGACCGGGTCGCTGCCGATCAGGATCCCGGGCCAGGTCGAACTGGTGGATCGCCATGTCGATCAGCAGCGGGAACGCCATCTCCTCCCGGAAGCCGCCGAAGTGCGGCGCCTTGAAGAAGGTGCAGTCGACCGTGCCGATCGCGCCGAGCTGGGCGATCTGGCGCCGCAGCGTCTGCAGGTTGCGCCAGTAGCGGCGCGACTGCGACACCATCAGCAGCTGCCCGTCAGCTCAGCGGCGGCGATCATCGACAGGCCTGAGCTCACCGAGTCCGGCCAGCGGCTTCTCGCACAGCACCGGCAGACCCGCGGCGAGGGCCGCCAGTAGCTGACCGGGCGTGGGCGGCCGGGACGGTGACGTTCACGACCGCGTCGGCGTCCACCCGAGCGAGCAGCTCGTCCAGCGAGGCGGCCATCGGCACCCCCGGCGGAAGCCGTCTCATCGGCCGCCTGCCGAGCCGGTCGGGGTCGAGGTCGACCAGGCCGACCAGTTCGGCCGTCAGGGTTCGCCGCCACGTTCTGGAGCCAGGCCCGGCCCATCGCACCGGCGCCGACCTGGATGAGCCGCAGCGGTTCAGCTGGTGAGGACATCTGCGGCATCCTTGCCGTCGTTCTCGCTGTGGTCCTCGATCGGTCCGGTGTAGCCGCGGCCGTTGAAGAAGTCGTCGGTGTCGTAGCGCAGCAGGGTCGGCACGGCGCGATCCGGCAGGTCCGAGTTCACCCACTCCACGCCGTTGGCGATCACCCTGCGGACGTCTGGATGGTGGTAGACCGGATAGTCCTGGTCGCCCGGGGAGAAGAAGAAGATCTTGCCGTGGCCGCGCCGGAACGTGCAGCCGGACTGCGGAAGACCTCGCCGCCGGTGAACGAGGAGATGAAGATCAACTCATCGGGTGCGGGGATGTCGAAGAACTCGCCGTACATCTCCTGGGCGTCGATGATGATCGGGTTCGGCACGCCCCGGGCGATCGGATGGGTCGGGTTGACCGTCCAGACCAGCTCGCGGTCCTGCTCGCTGCGCCAGCGCAGGGTGCAGGTGGTGCCCATCAGCTTGCCGAAGATCTTCGACCAGTGCCCCGAGTGCAGCACCATCAGACCCATCCCGGACAGCACGTGCTGATGGACCCGCTCGACGACCTCGTCGGCGACGTCGCCGTGAGCGGCATGCCCCCACCACACCAGGACGTCGGTGCCGGCCAGCACGTCCTCGGTGAGGCCGTGCTCGGGCTCGGCCAAGGTGGTGGTGGCGACCTCGGCGCCGTCACCGAGGTTCTCGGCGATCCCCGCGGCGATGGTGGCGTGCATCCCGTCGGGATAGATGGCGGCGACGTGCGGCTCGACCTGCTCGTGGACGTTCTCACCCCAGACCAGGACCCGGATCGGGTCGGGCGGATGCTGCGGACATGGCGGACTCCTGCTTTCGGGTCGGTGTAAGGTCGAGCGGACAGATCGCCGTCGGCATCGGATCGGGTGACGCGCTGGGCTTGATTTTGGTACCTACTTGACGGCGCCGCCGTTGCGCCGGCGGCGATGTACTTCTGGGCGAGGACGAGCAGGACGATGGCCGGGATGCGAGGCGAGCATGGCGGTCGCCATCACCGCGCTCCAGTTGGCGATGTGCTGGCGCCGAGGTAGGTGTAGATGCCGAGCGTGACCGGGACGATCTCGCCCTTGGTGGTCAGCGTCAGCGCGAAGATGAAGTCGCCCCAGGCGAAGAGGAACGCGAACAGACCGACGGTGATCAAGCGAGTTGCGGCTGATCGGCAGCACGATCGAGATGAAGGTCGCGGACCAGGCCCGGCGCCGTCGACCCGGGCCGCCTCGACGATCGACGGCGGCATCCCGAGCATGAACGAGCGCATGATCAAGATGCCGAACGGGACGCCGCTGGCGGCGTTGGCGATGATCAGGCCGGGGATGGAGTTGAGCAGGCCGATCTGCTCGTAGACGCGTGTAGAGGCCGTTGGCGATCACGATCGCCGGGAATCATCTGGGAGATCAGGATGCCGAGCAGGGCCCAGTTGATCCAGCGGAACCGGAACTGGGCCAGGGCGTACGCGGCCGGCGCCGCGATCAGCAGGGTCACCACGACGGTGCCGACGGCGATGATCAAGCTGGTGACCAGGTTCCGGCCCTGGTCCTCGATCGCCGTCCGGTAGCCGTCCAGGCTCGGGTTGGTCGGGAAGAACGAGGTGGCCAGCGTGCCCCCGGTGGACTGCAGCGAGATGTTGAGCATCCAGTAGACCGGGAACAGCATGAGGGCCAGCAAGGACGATGGCGATGGCGGTGCGGATCCCGCCGCGGGTACGTGCGAGTCGGACATCGTCGTCTCCCTACTCGTCCACCTGGCGCCGGGTGGCGCGCAGGTAGACGATCGCGAATACCAGTGAGATGAGGATCAAGATGTTGCTCAGCGCCGCGCCCTGACCGAACTTGAACTCGACGAACGAGCGTTCGTAGGACTGCGTGGCGATGGTCTGGGTGGCGTTGGCCGGGCCGCCCTGGGTCAGGCCGAGGATGATGTCGAGCACCTTCAGGGTGTAGATGACCCCGAGCATCAGCACGACGCTGACCACTGCCCGCAGGTTGGGCCAGGTGATGTGCCAGAACGCCTTCCAACCGGTCGCCCCGTCCAGAGCGCCCGCCTCGTACAGCTCCTCCGGGATGTCCTGCAGGCCGCTGTACAGCAGGGTCAGGTTGAACGGGACGCCCAGCCAGATGTTCACCATGATGACCGCGATCAGGGCGACGTCCGGCGAGGTGAGCCACGGGATCGGGGCGTCGATGATCGCCGATTCCCTGCAGCGTGACGTTGACGATGCCGCTGTCCTGCTCGAGCATCGCCCGCCAGGCGGCGCTGCCGACGATCAACGGGATCAGCCAGGGCAGCAGGAACAGCGCGCGGAGCACGCCGTTGAGCGGGAAGTTCTTGTGGAAGAACAAGGCGAGCAGCATCCCGAGCACGAACTGGCCGATGATCGACCCGATCGTGAACAGCGCGGTGTTGAGCAGCGCCTTGCTGAACACGTCGTCGCCGACGACGGTCGCGTAGTTCTGCAGGCCGACCCAGGGCGCCTTGCCGGTGAAGAACGTCCGGAGCGTGTACTCCTGGAAGCTCATCATCAGGTTCTTCACCACCGGGTAGCCGAACAGCGCGACGATCGCCAGGGCCGCCGGCACCACGAAGAGGATCTTCGCGACCTCCTCCCCGCGCCGACCCCCTTCCGAGGGGCCGGCGGCGGACGGACGACGTGGACAGCGACGCGCGATGCGGTGGTCAAGGTGGGCGCGTCCGACATGCGTCGGCTCCTTTCCGCGTGCCGGTTCTGCGAGGTCAGCCGCCGGCCTTGGCCATCGCGTCGGCCGGGCTGCGCCTGGCCGGTCAGGACCAGCTGCATGCCGGTGTAGATGATCTTGGCGGTGTCCGGCCACTTCGCGCCGAGCTTGCCGGTGCGGGCGCGGGCCGTCGCGACGGCGTCGACGAAGCCGGCCATCGACGGGACCTCGGTCTTGAACTGGTCGGCCAGCGCGAGCTTGGTCGGCACCAGGCCGCCCTGCTTGGCCCGCTGCAGCTGGTTCTCGTCGGTGTTCATGCACTTGACCAGCTCGGCGGCCTTGGTCATCTTCGCCTCGTCGCCGGTCAGCGGGACGGTCCACGCCTCGCCGCCCAGCGGTGCGACCGAGGTCTGGCCCGGCGGTGTTGACCGGGAACGGCACCACGCCGAAGTTGATCTTCGCCTTCTCCAGCGCCGGGATCTGCCACGGACCGTTCAGCATCATCGCGGCCTTGCCGGCGATGAACTGGTCGTTCACGTCGGCCTGCGCTCCAGTTGACCACGCTCTTGGAGGCCGAGCCGTCGTCGACCAGGTCCTTCCACAGCTGGAGCGCACCGGCGACCTCAGGGCTGGTCAGGTCGGTCTCGTCGCCGCCGTTGGTCCACATCGGCGGCAGGAACTGCCACGCACCCTCGTAGTCGGCGGTGGCGTTGAACGCGAAGCCGTACTGCTTGCCGACGGTCAGCTTCTTGGCGGATTCCTTCAGCTCGGCCCAGGTGGTCGGCGGCTTGACGCCGGCCTTGTCGAGAATGTCCTTGTTGTAGAAGATCGCGATGCGTGTTGGCGCCCGGCTGCAGGCCGTACAGCTTGCCCGTCGTACGTCGCCGCCGACACCGGACCCGGCGCGTACCCGTCGGCGTTGATCCCGTAGTCGCCCAGCGGCGCCAGCGCGCCGGTCTCGGCGATCTGCTGGATGTCGGGGTTGTCCAGCATCAGCACGTCCGGCAGCGTCTTCGACGACGCCTGCTGGAGCACCTTCTGGATCAGCGTCGGGCCGGGCACCGACTGGTGGTCGATCTTGGCGACGCCGATCGAGGTGCCGCACTTGGCTGCAGCATGCTCTGCGACCTGGGTGTGGCCGGGCTCGTCGGTGTAGTAGTCCAGGACGGTCAGGCTGTCGACGGTCGTGCCACCGCTACCGCCTCCGCCGGTGCCTCCACTGCTCGGGCCCCCGCCGCAGGCGGCCAGGGTCAGCGGCGCCAGCGCGGCCAAGGCGGCGTAGCGGCGAGCAATCGTTTTCCGATCATCCCTCAAGCTCCTTTGCCTCAGAATGGAAAAGCGCTTAACCATTGCCCGGACGAAAGCGACCGGGCAATGAAGCTCGAGGACTTGGTTTAGCGCTTAACTCGCTTGCCGTAGAGTGTGCTGCGCTAGGTCAAGCGCTTGTCAAGCACTTGCCGCGAGCCGATGGAGGATCGCGATGGCCGCGACGATGCAGGACGTGGCCGATCGCGCTGGGGTCTCCATCGCCACGGTCTCGTTCGTTGTCAACAACACCAAGCGGGTCACCCCGCAGACCCGGACCCGGATCGAGCAGGCCATGGCGGAGCTGGGTTTCCGGCGGAACCTCGTCGCGCGGGCGCTGGCCAGCCGGCGGACCCGGATCATCGCCCTGGTGCTGGCCGCCCTCGACCACGGCATCCGCGGCGCGAGCTCGGATTTCGTCGTGGGTGCGGCTCGCGAGGCGAGCGAGTGCGGACTACCACCTCGTCGTCTATCCCGACGACATGGACGGCAGCCAGCTCCCGGCCCTGGTCGGTCAAGGCCTCGTCGACGGGTGATCTTGATGGAGGTGCAGCTCGAGGACCAGCGGGTCGAGATGTTGAATCGACTCGATGTCCCCTTCGCGCTGATCGGCAGGACCGCGCGACACCACGGGTACCTACTCGGTCGACATCGACTTCGAGGCCTCGATGAAGCTCGCGATCGACCACCTCGTCGGACTCGGGCATCGCCACATCGTCTACGTGCCGAGCATCCAGACCGGGGACGAGCGCCTCGGTCGCCACGTCCGCTCCGAAACGGCCTATCGCACCCTGGCCGAGAAGGCGGGATTTCCCCCGGTGGTGATCCCGTGCCAGCCGGCCGTTGCCGGTGGCCGCGCAGCAGCCGCCCAGCTGGCCGACGTCCCCGAGGCGACGGCCGTGGTGATCGGCGGCGAGGCGTCCGCGGCCGGCTTGGTCGCCGAGCTGCACCGACGGGGGACGAGGATTCCCCAGGATCTCTCCGTTCTCGGTCTGCTCGTCTCGGAAGAACTCGTCTCCGGTTGCGACCCGCCGCTGACCTGTGTGGGCACCCCCGCCGGGGAGCTCGGCCGACTCGGGGTCCAAGCGCTGCTGCGGGGCCTCGCCGGTGAGCAGCCGATCGAACCCATTCTCCGCTCCGGGCCGCTGGTGCTCGGCGAGTCGACCGGCCCTCCGCGCAGCTGAAGCGCTGGCCGCTGCTCGAGCCGGGTTGCCGGCCGAGTACGAGCCGACCATCATCACCGACGCCGCCCGTGACCGGTTGGCACGCCGGTTAGTGTCAAGAGGTGACGAACAGCGACTCTGCCGAGAACCGACCTGTCGACGTGCGCAACAACCCCGAGTCTCGCGCTGCTGAGGAGCACGCGATGTCTCAGGTCTCGCGGGCCAACGCAGGTGGGCCGCCGCCCAAGGACGCGCCGGCCTCCGGTGAGCTTCCGGAGACCTTCGAAGGCGGGGCTGCGGAGGGGAACCCGGTTGCCGGCGTGACGATCTCGGAGTCGGATCGTCGCGATGCTGTCGAACCGGACGCCGGTCAGACCGAGCAGGAGGGTCCGCCCGCCGGACACGCCTGAGGGACTGGTCGCGATCAGCTCTCCGACTCGTTCGGTGAGCTCAGCTGGCGCACATGGTTACTCCGGCCGCCGAGGGCGCCTCGCCGGTGCTGTGGTCACCTCTCCTCGTCGAGAGCCCCGACCGATCGGATCACGTCGTGGTCGTGGCGAGCGCGGCGGCGAGTGCGTCCACGAACCGTGGGATGGCGGTTGGATCCGCCGCGGCGTGGCCGGGGTCGAGCTGACCGATCGAGATCGCCCAGCACCGCGGATCTCGGACGAGCTCGCGCAACGCGAGCCCGAGTTGCTCGACGGTCGGTCCGCTGTTGCGGCCGTTGACGTTCTCAGCCATCGGTGCATCCAAGAAATCGAGGACGTCGACGTCGACGTGCACGGCAAATGGACCAGACGGCAGCAGGGTCAGCGCTGTGCGCGCGGCGTCGACGGGTTGATCGCTGAGCTCTGACTGAGGCACCACCGAGATGCCAAGGTTGCGGACCTGATCCCGCTCCCAAGCCGTCGTCTGCACGAGATCGACGCCGAGATACACCAGGTCGCTCGGCGCGAGCAGCCGCCCCGGACCGACGGCATCGATGAGCTCTGCCGCGGACCCCTCCACCCGGAGCGCATGAGCCATCCCCATCCAGCTCAACGACCCCTCGTCGGTGCTGTGTGGTGTGTTCAGATCGAGGTGCCGATCGACGTACACCAGGTGCGGGCGCTGATCGATCCGGGCCACCCCGGCACACAACCCGACGGCGACCATGCAGCTGCCCCCCAGCACCAGGAGCATCGACGCGTCGTCCAGGAGTGTCGAGGCGGCATCTCTCAGCTCCACCATCGCGTCGATCTCGGCGTCGAGATTCTGGACCCGGGGACGGATCCGGTCTGGCGTCCACCACCGCGTCGTGAGGTCGCCGGCGTCGTGGACGTCGCATCCGGCCGAGGTGAGTGCCTCGATCAAACCGGCTTCACGCAGCGCTGCCGGGGCTCGCTCGACGCCGACGCAATACGCTCCGGCGCTGTCCGGCACCCCGAGAACCGACACCTTCATGACCCGATCCCGACCACGACACAAGCAAATCACCTCGGCCGCGCAGCACGGCTCGGCGGTCGGCAGCGCGTCGGCCGAGAACCGACCGGAATGGTTCGCCATAGTCTGATCGAGTGACTGCGTCTCGGTACGACGACCACGCCGCCTGGTACGTCGCGTACACCGATTCCTGGACGTCGTCCTCCGCGGCGACGGTGCCGCGAGATCTGCGCGGCCAGCACATCGTGGACCTGGGCTGCGGGTGGGGCCAGCTGAGTCGCGAGCTCGTTCGCCGCGGCGCGACCGTGACCGCAGTCGACATCTCCCACCAACTGCTGCAACGCGCCCGGGAGATCGAATCCGTGGACCCGGTGGGAATCACCTACGTGCACGGCGACGCCACGGACACGAGGTGGTGGGACCGCATCCCGTCGGACGGCGTGGTGTGCAACATGGCGTTGATGGACATGGCTGACCTCGACGCAGCGATGCGCACCATCGCGGTCGTGCTCCGGCCGGGCGGTTGGTTCGATCTGTCCATCCTGCATCCTTGCTTCCCGGGCGACCCCGACGTCGGATCGTTGTCGAGTTGGCCACCCGATCACGGGTACGCAACCGAGGGATGGTGGACAACCGGATCCGACGGTGTCCGCGGGCACGTCGGCGCCCACCACCGGATGCTGTCGACCTATCTGAACGCCGTTCTCCAAGCAGGACTGGAATTCACGGCTTTCACCGAACCGCCTGCCGATGTCCCGCGCACGCTGATCATCCAAGGTCGACGGCCGCTGCCGACACGATAGTCCGAGGTCGGTGGCTACACGTGCACAGCCTCACATTCGCTGCTCGAAGACGGCGAACCCGACGGCGGTCGAGCCCGAACTCGTTGGGCACTGTTGTACGCGAGCACGAGGCCGAGATGGCGGACGAACTGGAGGCCGGAAGTCGGTCGTCCACGGCGATCTGCTCGCTCAGGCCGAATGGCAGGATCCCGTCATGGTCCTACACCGTTTTCTCGACCTCGACGGATGCTCGGTGTTCTACCGGGAGGCCGGTCCATCCGGTGCGCCGGTGGTGCTGCTGCCGCATGGTTACCCCTGTTCGTCGTATGAGTTCCGGAACCTGATGCCGCGTCTGGCGGACCACTGGCGGGTTCTCGCACCAGACTTCCCAGGCTCCGGCTACAGCGACACTCCCGACACCTTCACTCACACCTTCGACGGCTACGCCGAGTTCCTGCACAGATTTCTCGATCGGCTGGGGGTCGCCAGTTGCGTCGTGTGGCTGCATGATTTCGGCTCGCAGATCGGACTCCGGATGGCGATCGCCCATCCCGAGTCGATCGATGGACTGATCATCCAGAACGGCGACATCTACGAAGACGAGCTCGGTCCCGGATATGCCACGCTGCGGGAGTACTGGGACGACCCGAGTCCGCAACGCCGGGCGCAGCTGGCGCAGGCGGTCAGTGAGGACGGCTTCCACGAGGAATTCTGCAACGACCTGAGCGGGGATCGGTTGGCGCAGCTGTCGCCGGACTTGTGGCAGCTGCACTGGTCCCTGACGGATCAGCACCGGCGAGACATCTACACCGATGTCATCGCCGGATTGCGCGAGAACCGCGACTGGTTCCCCCGCTACCAGCAGTGGCTACGCGACCACCAGCCGGCGACCTTGATCGTGTGGGGACCGTGTGACCGCTACATGCCTGAAGGTGCCGCTCGTGCATACCTGCGCGACCTCCCTGACGCCGCGCTCCACCTCTTCGACGACGGCGGTCACTGGCTCCTCGAAACCCACCTCGACGATGTCGTCCCGCTCGTTCGAGATTTCCTCGGCCGCACCACCTCCACCCTGCCGGTCAGTGAGTCACGACAAAGGACGGGACCGGCCACCTGAAGGCTCGGATCGCTCACCGGTCATTCCGCTACGGTGCCGGGTAGCCCAGCCGGCACAGCTCCGCCGTACGGTCGACTTGTGGTGGACTCGACGGACGCGCACCAGCTCCGATTGCCACGGCCGACGGGGGTACATGTGTCAGAAGCGGAAGACCAAGCGCTCATCGACGCCGTGAACACAGTGTCTGGCTCGAGCCTCACCGTGATCGGGCGCGCCGCGGCAGGCACATCGGGTGGAGCGATCTTCGTCGATCTCGACGACGGCTCGCCCGGCGTCGTCACGCGGTTCCTCGGCACCGAAGATCACGCCAATCAGACCGCGCTGATCATGGCGCGAATCAAGGCGCTGGGACTACCGGTCCCCACCCATCACCGCGTGGTCGCCGTCGATCACGACATCTTCCTCGTCCAGGAACGACTCCCCGGCATACCGCCGACCACCGTGACGCCCGCTGTCATCGACGCAGTCGTCGAGGTGAACGACAGATTCGCCCGGGTCCTCGTTGACGAACCTGGCGTACCCACCCTCCCGCTGTGCCTGAGCAGGAGCGGTCATCCGTATCCACGCCACGAGATCTTGGCTGAGCACTCGCCCCGCAGCCGTCGCATCCTCGACGCCATCCGATCCGTCGCTCTGCCAGAACGAGACGATCCGGCCGGCGACGATCTGCACCACGTGGACCTCGACCTGTCCAACGTCTTGTTCGCGCCCGACGGCACCGTGAGTGGAGTCGTGGACTGGAACCTCGGCGTCTACCGCGGTGATCGGCACCGAGCCCTCGTCAAGACCCGCTTCGAACAGGAGTGGGCCTTGCACGCCCCGACCCCGCAGCATGCACACGTCGAGGCGGCCGAACATCTCGATCGCCTTCTCGAGCAACGCATCGCAGCACCCGAACTGCGGCGGTTCTGGGCTTCCCGGTTGCTCTACCAGCTGCACTGGATCCTGCAGTCCGGACCTCCTGAGGTCGTCGACTGGCACCTCACCGTCGCCGAACAACGCCTTCTCGGCTAGCCGCGCGTCCGGGCCGCACACGCCATTCATCCTCACCTCACTGCTACTGCACGCCATCCGCTTCATACTCCGGGTGGTCGACGCCCGACACGACGACGTTGTTGTTGCTGTCCAAGGTGATCATGCCCTCGGCATTGTCCAGGGCCCGCTGCTTCTTGCCCACCGCCTTGCCCAAGGCGCTGAGTGCGGGATCGATGTTCTTCTCGAGCTTGCCTTTGAGTGTTGCCGCGAAGTTCGCCCGGCCGGCGACCTCGATCGCCGCATGCTTCGCCTCGTGCTCGCGGATCCGGGCGGCGAGGGCGCGACACGCGGCCAGTTCCCCGGCCGCCTCCGGTTTGGAGATCGGCCCGCCGGGGTCGGCCTGCACGGTCGGCACGAGGACCGCAACGTTCCACACGAGTCTGGCGCCGGTGACCCGGCCCTGCTCGTCGACGTCCGGGGTGAACGACGTTCCCGAGACGGTGCAGCGTCCGCCGTCGCCGCCGAACCTCGCCTGCACCGCATTGACGAAGTCGAAGGCGTTGTTGCGGACGACGATCGGCACCTCGGAGGTGCTCACGTTGACCTTGTCGGTGAAGCTCGCAGCCGGCGCGGCCTGGGACGTGTCGAGCGACTCGGCCCCGTCCCCGCCCAGCCCGGACCACTCGTCCCGCTGGAGCGCGAGTCCGTCACTCCGGTCCCTCATCTGCCGCAGATACTGTTCCGTCGCCCGGTTGCCGGCGCTCGCCTGCAACGCCAAGATCGTCCCGTAGGTGCCGGCCGTCGAGCGTGCCGCCGGCGCGGCGGAGGCCGCCCTCTTCTCCGCCTGCTCCCGTTCTGCGTGCTCGTGCTCCACGCTGGTCACCCTACGGCCACCGTTGCTGGTCAATCGCGGCTCATCCCGGACTCGACCACGTCGAGGAAGGGGATCGCCAGCGACGAGATGGCCATTCGCCTGACGGCCGCCGGCGAATCGAGCCAAGCTGCCACCACGTACCCATCCGTGTCCTGCCAGCCTGCAACAGGCGGACTGATCGCGTCACACTCGAAGACGAGCTGCACGAAGTCGGGGTACGGGTATCGGTAGTCGGCGGGCGGCGACACCAGGTGGCTCGCCCGCAGGAAGCCCAGCAGCCGAAGCGATGCCGCATCGACCTCGCACCCGGTCTCTTCGAACACCTCGCGGACCGCAGTCTGTCGCATCGACTCCCCCGGTTCGCGACGCCCACCGGGCCAGATGTTCACCTCGTCGGGTGAGCGAGTGACCACGATGCGGCCAGCGAACTTCACGAGACAGCGCACGGACGTGACCAGCTCGTCGGGGAGCAGAGCCGGCACCAGATACGCCTCGAACCTCAGACGCAGTGGTCCCCAAACGGCGATCTCGACCGCGGCCGGGACCAGCTGCTCGAGAAGGTTGCTCAGCTCGGGGTGCTCGAGACCGAATCCGATCCGTGGCTCGCTCACACCGAGAGCCTGGCAGCTCAGGGCGACCGTCGCACCTGATGCCAGTCGAGGTACGGAGCGTTGGCGGCCTCGATGGACGGGCCTCGTTCTTGCCGCTCACCGCAGCAGCCTCGTCGGTGGCCCGTCGCTCACGATTCTCGGATGTCGGTGCTACCACTCAAGGTCGACCACGCTTCGACCTCCGCGGTCTGCGTCGCCAGACCCGCGCCCACCATCTCCAGCGCATCGGAACCGAGCAGCAGATGCAGCGGCGGATCGTCATGGGCGAGTGCGGTGACGATGGCGGCGGCGGCCTTCGACGGGTCACCTGGCTGTTGGCCGTCGGCGCTGGAGAAGGTCTCTCGCAGCGGACCGATCTGGTCCTCGTACTCCGCCATCGGCTCCGACGCCCCGATCGCGCCGGCCGTGTTGAAGCCCGTCCGGAACGCGCCCGGCTCCACGATCAGCACGGTGATCCCGAACGGTTTCACCTCCGCGGCCAGCGCCTCGGACCAGCCCTCGAGCGCGTACTTCGTCGCCGAGTAGCCGCCAACGCCCGGAAACGTCACCCGACCCCCCATGCTGCTCATCTGCACGACGGCTCCGGAACCGCGCTCCCGCATCGACGGCAGCACCAGTCTCGTCAGCGCGGCCGGCCCGAAGAAGTGCAGATCCATCAACTGCCGCAGCTCGGCGTCGGTTGTCTCCTCCACCGCCCCGAGATGGCCGCGACCGGCGTTGTTGACCAAGACGTCGATGCGGCCGTGCTCGTGCAGCACCTGCTCGACGACGCCAGGCATCGAGTCGAGATCGGTCACGTCCAGTGCCACCACCGAGACCCTGCCGGCGAGATCACCCAGAGCGTCAGGGCGGCGGACCGCCGCTACCACTGTGTCACCCTCCGCCAGCGCCGCTGTCGCGATCGAACGCCCGAAGCCCGACGTCGCACCCGTGATGACCCATACCCGCCCACTCATGCGCCCAGCGTGCGGATCGGAACTCCGTAGGCCAAGCCGTGTCGTCAAACCGTCGCGAGATCGTCACGCGGTCGTCGCCTGGTGACAGGTCGGCCCGGGCGAGAGTACATCTGTGCCGACGGTCACCGGCTGACGAGCGCTGTCAGGCGCTGGCGCAACAACTCGCGCGACGCCGGCGTCCCGAAGCTGAGGAAGGGCGGCCAACTATGGATCAGGAGTCGAAGCTCGACCTGGTCGATCAACGGCTGCAGCTGTCGGGGATCAAGATCCCGCGCCTTGGCGTAGGTCTCTGTCATCCGCGAGCGTGGCGGTTGCGCTCCCGCGAACTCGGCGCGCTGCCAACAGAACACGAGGTCGCTGATTCCGTCGCCGACACAGGCCTCCTGCCAATCGACCCACACCAGCCGTCCGTCGACGTCCCTCAACACGTTGTCGAGATGAGCATCTCCGTGCTCCAGCGCCGGCGCAATCGGCGACTCCCCCGGTTCCGCAACTCGCAGTGCAGCTCGTCGCGCGTCGTCACCCGCGCCGAGTTCGGCCCAGGGCTGGAGGCACTGCTCATCGGGAACCTGTGTGATCGCCTGGCGGAACGGCAGGTTCTCGATGGCAACGACGTGGCGATGGATCCTGGCCAGACTTGCGGACACAGCCAACCACGTCGGCAGATCGATCTTGTTTGCCGAGCGAAGTGGGGTGCCTGCTCGGGTGGCGATGGCGACCCACTCCGGATCTGTCGCCCAGGCGACCAGCTCGGGGGCCACCCCGTCAAGAGCTCGCGACCGCAGCAAGTGAGCCTCCCGCTCTGCGCGGCTCAACCGATCCGGATCGCCGGTCACCTTGATCACGATCGGGGCGCCATCGGCTTCCAGCGCCAGCACCAGTGAACCGGACCGGCCGCCTCTCAGGCGACGAACCCGCGAGGGTGCTCCAAGACCGACCCGATCACACCACAACTCCGCGACGTCGCGGTCATCCTCGTCGTCGCCGTGATCCGACTGGCCATCCCGATCAGCCGCCTTCATCCCTCCACGGTGCCGGAAGCCTCCGACAACGGACTGGGAGGGTCGACACGGTCAGGAAGGGCGGACCCGAAGGTCTATGCGACGAAGGGCGACGGCTACAGCAAGTCGTTCGCCGAAGGTCAACCCTTCTGGATCCTCGGGCTCAGGGAAGTCGCGGCGTCTGGTACGAGCCGGCGAGCTGCCAGTCGCGGTACTCGATCCGGTGAAGCCGACGGTCGGCGCGGTGAAGTGGTAGAACCGCAGGACCGTCCCGTCCGGGTCGGCAGGTGCATCCCGAGCAATCCACCGTGGCATTGATCGCCCATCACCCGGAGGCGAAGCACTCCAACGCTCGCTGTCTGCCGCCCGGCCCTGAAAAGTGGTCACTCGATCTGCTTCGCAGCCGCTTTCCGCGGCGTGTCGCGAGCTACGGCTGATCGAGTGACCACTTTTCAGGCGAGCGCAGCGCGGGTGCCATTGTCCTCGCTCAGAAGCAGCGGAATCTCGTCGCAGGCGTGGTGATGCACACCCGGACTGTGCCGCGAGCTCGCCTCGGCCGAGGGACCGGACGTGATCGCCCTCCACCTGGTGACGATGAGTGCCGCGGTGGCCAAGGCGGTCCAGGGCACCTCCCTCTCCCAGCCGACCAGTGGATCGGAATGCCATGTCTGGACTGCCGCGTCCGCGAGTCACCGGATCTCCTCGCCACCTCGCGGACCGGCGGCCCATACCGACGGGCGCTACCGGCTGACGCCAAGCTCGGCGAGCACTACAGTCGGGCCTGACTCGGTCGGGGGCGTCCGGAGTCGACGCCCTCGAGAGAAAGCCGGTCATGACCGCTATCGACACGCCACGCACCCGTCGCGCCCACCCCGACCAGCCGCGCCAGGACGACGGCTACTTCGGACCCGACAGCGTCAGCTGGCGTCTGTCGGCCGATCCGTCGGCGCAGCTCGGCGAAGCGGCGGCTGTGCTGCTGCAGTCCCTCAATCCCGGGATGATGCGCCTGCTGTCGCAGGTGAGCGCGTTCAACCGCGACCCGGAGGGTCGAGGCCGACGGACTCAGAGCTACCTCGACACGGTCGTCTTCGGAGACAAGGCCCACGCGGATGCCGCGGCCACGGTGGTCCGCAAGATCCACGCTCAGGCGAACTGGACCGACCCGGGAACCGGGGAGGAGCTGCGTGCGGAGACTCCCGCCTGGCAGCACTGGACGCACAACACGGTGGTCTGGGGTCTGCTCCGCGCCGCCGACGTCTACGGCCCGCAGCTGACGCCGGCCGAGCAGGATCGCTACGTGATCGAGCAGTACGTGTCGGCCGAGCTGCTCGGCCTCGACACCGCTGCCCTGCCGTCGACCCGGGCGGACCTCGACGCCTACATCGAGCAGCAGCAGGATCGGATGGCGCTCACTGTCCCGGCGGCCCGCTTCGCCACGAACCTGCGCAAGCCCTCGTTGAAGGGCAATCCGATCCAGGTCTTCATCGGTGTCAACCTCCAAGACGGGATCCTGTATCTGCTGCCCGACTGGGCCCGGTCGCTCTGGGGCATCGAAGGGCGGCCCATGAACCTGCGGCTCGCGGCGCGGACCACCCGACGCTTCCTCGATGCGGCCCGCAAGAAGGACCGCTACGACCAGGTGCTGGCGCGGCTGACCGAGGGCATCGAGGACCACCCCTACGTCCGGGTCCGGACGCCTCGCCCGCCACGCTGACCTGAGCGGCTGAATCGGCGACTCGGCCACTCCGCCTCGCTCTCTGTCACCCCGCCGGCGAACTTTTCAGCCTCACGGCGACAGGCCGCGAGGCGTCATCGAGGTGGCCCGCAGACCACCAGCCGTCGAGCCCCAGGACTCTGCGATGCTGAGTACGGTGACGCCCGACTTCCCGATCACGCAGACCTGCCGCGTCGTCACCCAGGGCCGGCGTACCGGCGCCGAACACGTGGTGACGGTCTGGTTCGCGATGGTCGGCAACCTCTTCCACGCCGCTTCTCGTCTTGGCCTCGCCGGTGACTGGGTGCAGAACGCCCTGGCTGCCGGCACCCTCGAGGTTCGTTCCGGCACGGCCTCTTGGCGCGGTCCGGCCGCACTGGTGCCGGCCGACGAGGTCGCTGACGTCATCGACGCCTTCGCCGCCAAGTACGTCCGGCATGAGGCGATCATCGCCGCCTGGCGTGACGAGCCACCGGTGTTCGTCCGAGCAGTCCTCTCCTAGCGTCGCCCGCCGTACCCGTTCCGCTCGACAGCGCCAGTGACCACCGGACCCTCGAGACTGAACTCGTTGTTGAAGAATGCTCCGAAACCGCCACGAGAGGTCGCGCGATGCCGAGAACCCGAGTCCACAACCTGAACATCTCGCTGGACGGCTTTGCGGCCGGCGACCACGTGACGTCGGACGCCCCGATCGGCGGCGCCGAGCGCCTCTTCGCTCGGTTCGACGGTCGATTCATCCATGGGATCGACGGCTTGGATGTGCCCGTCACGCTCGACCGTGCCTTGACGACGTTGTGGGCCCAGGGCATCGGGGCCGAGATCATGGGACGCCGCAAGTTCGGCCCTCAGACCGGCGCGTGGCCCGACGACGGCTGGCGCGGCTGGTGGGGCGACGAACCGCCGTTCCGGACGCCGGTGTTCGTTCTGAGCCATCACTCCCACCGATCCATCGACTTCGACAACGGCACCAGCTTCCGCTTCGTCGAGGGAGCGCCGGACGAGGTCCTTCGCCTGGCCCAGGAGGCCGCGAACGGGCTGGACGTCCGGATCGGCGGCGGACCATCGACGGTTCGGCAGTTCCTCGAAGCCGACCTGATCGACTTCATGCACCTGGTGATCGTCCCGATCACGCTCGGACGCGGAGTTTCGTTGTGGGACGGGATCGATGGCATCGAGGACCGGTTCAGCGTCGAGTCCGTGGCGTCGACCAGCGGGCTGATCCATCAGCTGTGGAACAGGGCCTGAGCTGGGGTCCAGCTTGTCGGTTGTCCTCTCTCAGTGCCCGGCGCTGAGGGTGCCGGACAGCTTGCCGCAGTCCAAGGAGGGGTCGTTGAGCCCGATGATCATGACCCTTCTTCCCCCGTTGACGCCCGATCGCGTCCAGTGCGGCGATAGCCGGGCACCACAGTTGGCTTGCAGCAGCGCCATGCGGCGCGCGGCGGTGCTACCTGATCCGGAACGCGCGGTCGCTCAGGTCGAAGAAGTAGTTGTCGACCGCTCGCACCATGATCCACGCCTGGCCGGTCTTGGTCTTCGGCAGTTTCACCCGAGCCCTGCCGTCGTTCGCGGTCTTGCGGGCGAGGACCTTGTTCCACGTCCTGCCGTTGTCGGTGGAGAGGACGATCTGGACCTTCGCCGCGAGCCTTCGGGTGCCGTTGACCTTCCACGTGATGGTCTGCTTGCTACCGGCTTTGACCGATCCGCCGTTGGCGAACGATGACACCAGGAACGGTCCCGCGTTCTGGTCGACCCGCAGTGTCACGTCGGCGTGGCCGACCCCGCCGCCACCGGCGACGGTGTCGCGTGCCGTCAACCGGAAGTGCATCGCCGGCGTCGTGGACCCGGCGCTGCCGACGTAACCCTTGATCGGCAAGAACTCCGAATAGCAGTTCACCGTCGGGATCGGCACCACGACGTAGCTGTCCGGGTCGTTCGCCGGGGCAGCCGGGCACGTTCCCGTCTTGGCGTTGGTGTTGCCGGCCATGATCTGACCCAGGTCCGGGAAGGTCCGGGCCGGTTGGGTGCCGGCCATGTTCTCGCCGGGCGCCGGGCTCGACTCGGCGTCTTCGTCCGAGACGTCGGCGTATTGGCCGAACACCCGGAAGAGTGGCCCGTTCTTCTTCTTGTTGTCGACCAAGGCGGTGCCGACCTCGCCACCGACGTCGTTCTGCTCCCACAGGTACGTCAGCTTGTCTCCGTCGGCATCCTTGCCGGCCCCGCGCAGGGTGAACGGCGTGCGGAGGGGCAGGGTCCGGTTGGCGGGGGCTGTGACCGACGGGGCGCGGTTGCCGGTGCGGTGCGTCTCGCCGTTGTTGTCTGCTGGGCCGCCCTTGGCGGTCTCACCGACGTGAGCGGTGACGCCGTCCGACGTCCGCACGATCAGCGCATGCAGGTTCGTGCGATCGCTGTCGGTGGTGTAGGGATCGGGGTCTCCGGCGAAGATCACCTGGAATCCGGATTCGTCGGGCTCCCCCACCGGGGCGGGGTAGACGACGGGGTCGGAGTAGATCCCGGCGTACGGGTCGTAGCCCCACTTCGCGATCGTGACGTTCTGTCCGGTGAGTCCCTCGATCGCCGCCTCGAGGTTGGCCGCGGTGTAGGTGGAGCCGAAGGTCAGGGTGAGCGGTTCGCCCTGGGCGCCGGGGTAGCCGATGGTGATCGTGTCACCGGCGCTGTCGAACCCGGTCAGTGACACGTCCTGCACCTCGACCGGGTCCGGCGCATCACCACTGGTGTAGGCGTTGGCTTCGCTGATCGAGCGCTGGGAGAAGTACGGGTCGCTGTGCGGCTGGAGATTGTCCTGCCGGCAGATGCCTGCGTACGCCATGATCGAGGTTCCGGATCCTGGCTCGACCGAGGTGCCCGCGTTGCGGTTCGCTCCCGAGCAGTTCCACTGGGTGCCGTTGAAGGTGTGGTTGCCTCCGAACTGGTGCCCCATCTCGTGGGCGACGTAGTCGATCGCGTAGTAGTCACCGACCGGGTTGGGCACACCGGTGCAACCCATCCCCTTCTCGATGCTGCCGACGACGCCGAGGCCGGCGATCCCGCCGCCGTTGGTGCCCAGCGCGATATGCCCGATGTCGTAGTTGGACGCACCGATCAGCTGGCCCAGGACGATCTGATTGCGCTGCAGAGTGCCCACGTCGCAGTAGGACAGCTGGCCCTCGACGTAGTCCGGGGAGTCGGGATCCAGCGTGTAGCAGGAATGCGTGCCGCACGGTCCGTTGGCACCGGTCGCCTTCGCGACCGTGTCGAAATTGAGTCGCTCGGTTCCGTCGACGAGGACCATGCGGATCGCCAGGTCGTCGTTGTAGACCTGGTTGACCCGGGTCATCAGCGTGACCTTCTCCGCCAGCACGTTCTCACTGCCGAAGTAGGCGGCGTACGTCGGGTCGCTCAGCATGGCCAGTCGGTACACCCGCTGCACCACGGTGGAGCTGACCTTCTTCTCGCTCTGCGAGCGCTGCTTCTTGAGAGCTCGCGCGATGACGGGCATCTCCCGTTCGACCGGGCTCGTGGACTTGGGCAGGTTGCGAGCGTAGTAGACGAGGTGCTCCGACGTGCCCCGCTTGTTGTACGCCGGATCGACGAACCATGCACCCTGACCATTCGGCCCACGCACCGACGCGTGGAAGCCCATGGGGGTGACGTCAAGAGCGATGGAGGTGCCGGGATGGTTCAGCGAAACACCCGACCAGGTCTGCAGCTCTGGATGCGCAGCCGCGAGCTCCGCCTGCATGACCGTTGAGCGCTGCACGGCGAAGCGCTCGACGTCGCCGGTCGGGCCGGGCAGCTCGAACACGGTCGCCCGGGACGAGTTGACCGCCGGTGCGCCGGCGAGCGCGGACCGCACGTCGGCCAGGTCGACCCGGACAGCGGAGAACCGCTCGGGGTCGACCCTGACCTTCGACCCGGACGGCTTGAAGCCACGGAGCGGCGAGAAGATCCGATCACTCGGTTCGGCGTCAGCGGACGGGAGCGCCCAGCTCAAGCTCGCGGCGGCGAGTGCAGCGGCGGCGATGACGGCGACGAACCTGATTCGACGTGGCAATGGGGTCTCCCTCGCAGACCCGCGGCCGAATGGTCACGGTTGTGGGCACTCTAAACGTCGCTTCCGCGGGCTGACTAGCCCCACGATGCATTGGTCTCGTCCGCCTCCACGTCCGACGAGTCTCCGCCGTCGGATCAGCGTCCTGGCGAGGGGTTGAATGTGATGGTGGTTTCCGACGTTCGCCTCCGGCCCATCACGGTCCAGGACTGGCCGGCCGTTCACGAGTGGGCGTCGACTGAGGAGGCGTGCCGTTACCAGCCGTGGGGGCCGAACACTCCGGCGGAGACGAGGGCGTTCGTCGCGGACGCGGTCGCAGCGTGGCACGAGGACCCGCAAAGTCGGTATGTCTGGATCGCCGAGGAGTTCGCAGCGGTCGTCGGGCTCGGCGAACTCAAGATTCGTAGTCGCCGCTGGCTGCAGGGCGAGATCGCCTATGCCGTGAAGGTCGGGCAGTGGAGCCGCGGGATCGGATCTGCCATCGCGACCCAGTTGCTGATTCGCGCGTTCGACTCTCTTGGACTCCACCGGGTGGCAGCGACCTGCGACCCACGCAACACAGCCTCGGCAGCCGTCCTGGCCAAGGTCGGGATGGTCCACGAGGGCCGCCTCCGACACACGATGCAGATTCGAGACGGTTGGCGGGACTCCGACGTCTACAGCGTCCTGACTGGCGAGTGGAGTTCCCTACCCTGACTCGCCGGCACTGACTGAGTTCACAACTAGCACGGCGGTCACGATCGCTCCTCCGCAGGCACGACAGCATCCGGACGTAGCCTGCGGAAGATCTTGTCGATCGGCTGCCCGCCCGCGAAACACCACAGCGCGATGACGGGATCGCAGATGGCACAGCCCAAGGCCGAGTACGGGGCCCACGGCAGCAGCTCCACACCTTGGGCGGCGTGAGCGATGTCCAGGCCGGTGTGCAGAAGCCACGCGACGCCGACCCACCGCCAGGCCCGGAAGCCGCGATAGGCGACGATCAGCACCACCGCGCTGAACAGGAGCTCCAGCGGACCGAACGCACCGCTGGCGATGTAGGTGCCGCTAGCCCCGATCGGGATCACGGCATTGATCCGCAGCCGCAGTCCGTCGTCCCTGATGAACGACATCGCACCCACGAACACGAAGGCCACGACGACAGGCCCGACAAATCGCAAGATCTCCGACACCCGACCAACTTACAGTCGGACTGTAAGACGGCCAAGCGGCAGACTGTGCAGGGTGACGAACGCGACACCGGCGAGCCTGGGACCGCCGGCGGCCAGCACGTCGATCCTGTTGATCAACCTCGGCCGGCGGGCGCGCGAGCTCGTCGACGATCGCCTCCACGAACACGGCCTGGCCTACCACCATCTGTCCGCGCTCGGTCATCTCCGACGCCGGCCAGGGATCTCCTACAGCGAGCTGGCCCGAAGGGCGTCGGTCACGGTGCAGAGCATGCAGACGACGGTCGCCCACCTCGAGGAACGTGGTCTCGTCGACCGCGGCGCAGGGACAAGCCAGGGCCGTCGCGCGGATCTGCACGTGACCGAGGAGGGGGCTCTGGTGCTGGGGGCCGCCGAATCGTCGGTACGAGCCGTCGACGACATGCTGCTGAGCGACCTCGATCCGGTAGAACAACAGCAGCTGCAGGTGATCTTGATGCGTCTGTTCGGAACTCCGCCGAGCCCGTCCTGAGTACGCGATCGCCGAGTACCCAAGGTATCATCGTCAGCTGGCCGACAGCGCCGGTGCTCGATGTCGCACCTGCCGCTGGACCTGCTCCAGCCAACTGATCATGGAGTGCCGCGGTCCGGTTCGAGTCCGGCGAGGTAGGCGTGCACGGACGAGATCACCACCGAACCCTCGCCGACGGCGGAAGCCACTCGCTTGACGGAGCCTGCTCGCACGTCACCCACCGCGTACAGCCCGGGCACGGATGTCGCGAAGCCATCGTGGGTGATCACATACCCCTGGTCGTCGAGCTCGACGCCCGCCCCGGGTAACGCCGTGGTGCAGGGCGCGGCGCCGATCAGCAGGAACACAGCGGCAGCATCGAGACGGATTTCCCGGCCGCTCTGCCGGTCGTGCCACGTCACGGCGGTCAGCTGGTCGCGGCCGTGGACCTCGGACAACTCGGAGCGGGGATGGACCGTGATCCGCCCATGATGGGTGATCCGCTGCGTCAGGTAATTCGACATCGTGTCGCTGATGTCCTGGCGTCGGATCAGGATGTGCACATGCGCCGCGTGCCGCGCGAGGAACAAGGCCGCCTGTCCCGCCGAGTTGGCCCCTCCGACGACGACCGCCTCTCTTCCCGCCACGACGGCGACCTCCAACTGGCTGGCGGAGTAGTAGACGCCACGGCCCTCGAACTCAGCGAGGCCGGGAAGAGGAAGTCGCCGGTACCGGACGCCGCTCGCGATGACGGCCGCCGATGCGACCAGGTCCAACTCGTCGTCCAGCCTCACCGTGAACCGGCCGTCGGGGCGGCGGGTGATGTCGGTGACTGCACGGGGGGTGACCAATCGGGCCCCGAACTTGACGGCCTGCAGCATCCCCGATCGGGCCAGCTCCACGCCGCTGACGCCGGCCGGGAACCCCAGGTAGTTCTCGATTCGCGAGGAGCTCCCCGCCTGGCCACCGATGGCGACGTCCTCCACGACGACCACGTCGAGACCCTCCGACGCGGCGTACACCGACGCAGCCAGGCCGGACGGTCCGGCACCGATGACAAGCACATCGCAGGACGAGCCGTCCTCGACCACACCCACGTCGATCCCGAGCGCCGTGGCGAGGTCCCGGGTCGCCGGCGCGGCCAGCACTCGACGGTCACCGGTCACGACAGCAGTTCCGGTCTCGGGCAACGCGGACGTCGCAGCCAGCTCGGCCCACGCGGTGACGTCGGAGCGAACCACGGCGCGATAAGGAATCTGGTTGCGCTCGGCGAAGTCACGCAGCCGGTGAAGATCGCGGTCGCCCTCGTCACCGGCCAGCACGAGCCCGCCCTCGCCCAGCTCCTTCAGCATGCGTCGGCGCGCGTCCAAGGCAGCAAGCACGACGTCGGCCAGCTCGCCCGACACCTCGAGCAGTCGACGCAGCTCCCGCACGTCCACCCGCAGCAGTGTCGTGTCATCGCCCGCCACTCCGGGCAGGAAAGCTCGCTGACCCATGAGCATGCCGAGCTCACCCACGAAGTCGCCGGCCTCCACCACGAAGGAGACCCGGTCGTCACGTCGGTCGATGAGGAGAACGGTTCCGGTCAGGACGAGATGGAGATGGTAGGGGTCGCCCGCCTCCCACAACACCTCCCCCGCCACCGGGTGAAGCTCCTCACCCGCCGAGTACAGCAGCGCCACCACTGGCTCGCTGAGCACTGGGAAGGCGACCGTGTCACCGTCGGCTCGCCGGCGCGACGTCCACACGGTGCGCTCGTCCGGCATCAGCCCGCTCACGCGCGAAACCCCCACCCGCCCGCGCCGCCCCGGAGAGAACTCACCCGCCGATGCTAGACGGACGGACCTTCCCCGAGTGCGTGCAGCTGCCGGTCAGCGGCCCACCTGGAGGTCACCAGACCGACCTCGGATCAGATCAGGTCGAGGCGGAGTGCTGCGGTCGCGGCGAGGTCGAACAGCCGAGACCGGGTGTCGATGGCGTTGAACCAATCGCGGTGGTCCCATTCCGCTCCGGCCACACTGTCCCCGGCGTAGAGCAGCTGAGCGAGCCGCACGCCGCGGAAGCGCGCCACAGCGATGAATGCCGACGCCTCCATCTCCACCACCAGGCACTCCTCCTCGACCCGCCGGGCGATGCGGGTGCGTGGCTCGCGGTAGAAAGCGTCGGTGGTCCAGGTGCGGCCGGTCACGTAGTCGGCGCCGACCGCGTCGAGGGTCTCGCGCAGCGCCGCCACGCCGGCGGGGTCGGCGTCGATGACCCGGCCAGGCGCGGCGTAGTGGTACGACGTGCCCTCGTCGCGGACCGCGCTCTGCACGACCACCGGGTGGCCGAGCACCAGATCGGGGAGCAGGGCTCCCGCACCCCCGACGGCGACGAAGGACCTCCCACCCGCGGCGATGACCTCCTCGAAGAAGCCGGCAGCGATCGGCGCGCCGACCCCGGGATGGAAGACGGTGACGCGGCCGGGACCGTGGGCGACCGAGTAGACCGGATGCTGGCCGTGCGCGGCGGTGAGCACGCCGATCCGCTCCGCGTCCTCGCGCTGTGCGAGCTGCTCGATCAGCTCGGCGAAGAAGCAGATCACCACCGCGCTCGGTACGTCCCCGTCCGGGGTGAACCCGCTGGGCGTGATCAGCCCAGGCTCAGCGAGGTCGTCCTCGAGCAGCGGCACCAGCGGCAGATCGGCAGGCATGGCCTGAGATTCTGCCCGACCGGGCGTCGCGGCGCACGACGCTTTCCAGCTGCCGACCGCGCCACGACACGTACCGTCACGTCGGCGCCGTTGCCGCCCGACAGTGGTTGCCGGGAGCCTCCGTCAGCAGGCGGGATCAGAGGTCGCGCACGAACCTGCGGCGATGCAGCTCACGGACCATGCCGGCGAAGGGTTCGACGGGCCCGATGGTCGGTACTGCCGGGTGCGATCGCGTTGATCGGAAGCGGCAGCACCGGAGAGGGCGCTCCCCCGAACTCGGCGTACCAGCGAGTCGTCTGGTCGGCCGACGAGGCGAAGACGATCCGACCGAGCCCCACCCACGCATGCGCTGCCGAGCACATCGGGCAGTGCTCGCCGGAGGTGTACACCGTGGCGGCGGCACGTTCGCTCTCGGTGCAGTGCTGCGCCGCCCACCGGGCGATCGCGAATTCCGGGTGCTGGGTACCGTCCCCGGCCCCCTCGCGGTTGCGGTCCTCGTACAGCACCTCACCCCCGGAAGCGACCAGGACCGACCCGAACGGTTGATCACCACTGCCCAGGGCCTCCTCGGCCAGCTCGACGCACCGCTGCAGATTGACCAGCTCCCCCTCGTCGAGAACCGTGGTGGACCGGGCAACCCGGCTGGTGTCAGCAGTATCCCCGGTCGATGTCGTGTCGGAATTGATCATGGCCTTACTCTCTCTGTTGGATGGGAAGCAACCCCCATCCCGCGGTCGATCGAGGTCGATGGCGAGCGCCCGAACGACGAACTGGCTGGGCAGGTAGAAGCGAATCGGGTTACCGTCCGCCTCGGTACGGCGGTCTTCATAGAACCCGGCGAGAACGAAACCCGCGTCGATCATGCCGCCGAGTTGGGCTTCGAGCGTGTGACTGAAATGGAACATCGCCCCAGCCCCGATCCGGGCTTCCAAAGCGGGGGTGTCGAGGGTTTCGTGCTCGACGTACGGCAGCGGATACTTCACGACGAACTCACCTCGCTCGTCGAGCGCGTCGGGGTCGAAGACGAACTCGTCCGGATTCATGAAGCCGGCGATCAATACGCCATGGCTGCCCAGCACCCGGCGACATTCGCGCCACACCCGACCGACATCGGGGACGAAGAGCGTGGAGACGGGGTTGACCACCAGGTCGAAGCTCGCGTCGCCGAATGCCGACAGGTCGGCCATGTTCCCTTGCACGAGTCGCAGCTCGAGCCCGTCTCGTTCGGCCACGAAGGCGTCCTGGCCGAGCTGACGGGCCGACCCGTCGAGCAGCGTGACCTCGGCGCCGGCCGCAGCGAGGATCGGTGCCTGCTGCCCGCCGCCACCCGCGAGGCACAAGACCCGAAGATCAGCAAGCGGAGGAAACCACTCGGCAGGAACCGTGCGCTGCTCACTCAGCTGGATGGTCCACGAGCCGGCCCGCGCATCGGCGATCTGCTGACTCGAGACCACCTGCGTGTAAGGATTCTCACCCTCCTCGACCGCCTTGTCCCAGGCCGCGCGGTTCAGGCCTTCGATGTCCATAGGTCGCATTGTGCGCCCGCGCTACGTCGAGTGTCATGGTTCGCCGTCGTGAGGTGTGGCGAGGAGCTGGTCGCTGAGGATGGTGGTCAACCAGGCCTCGTAGCGGTCGCCACTCCAGCCGCGATCGATGACGAGGAGGCTGTACACCTCCGGTGATGCCAGAGCGTGGAGGATGTCGGCGGCGTCGCGTTCGTGGAGATCCGCCCGCAGCGCGCCGCTGCGCGCCAGGGATTGTGCGAATCGGCGTTGACCACGGTGGCGTTGATCCGCGATCTCGGCCAGCAGCTCCGCGGCGTGGTGGTCGGAGCGTGCTGCATCGGCGAGGATGCGATGGACCGGACCGACGCGGGTCAGCACCGTTCGCACGAGTGCGGTGAAACCTGCCAGCTGGCGCTGAGCGCTGTTCTCATCGGCGAGCAGGCCCCGGACCTCCGGTCGATCCAGCATGCCGACGGCTCGGTCGTCACCACCGATCAAGACGTCGAGCAGGGCTTTGAGGATGCCGAGTTTCGAGCCGAACAGCCGGTACACCGTCGCCTGCGGGGTGTCGGAACCTTCGCTGATCGCCTCGATCGTGGTGGCGGCGTAGCCGCGCTCGGAGAACAGCTCGCCGGCGGCCTCGACCACCGCCGCACGGGTGCGACGGGTCCTCGCTTGCGAGACGCCTGGATCCGTCGGCCGTGACCTCTTGACAGTCATAGCGGTGATAGTACTACTCTCATTTCGAGAGCACCACTCTCATTTCTGTCCGAGATCGGCGCCATGCCGCCGCTCCACGAAAGGAACGCACGATGAAGATCAGCAGCATCTCGGGACTGGTGTACCCCGTCCGCGACCTCGACCGGACGGCCGAGTTCTACGAGCAGCTCGGATTCCGGCTCGGCAAGCGGGATGACCATCAGCTCACGTGCTACGTGAACTGGTTCTGGTTGACCTTCACGACCGATCCGGAACACGCGGAGGCCGACCGCGCCGGAGCTGAGCACGGCGTAACAGACCCCGACGCGAACACCACGCTCTACCTCAAGGTCGACGACATCGACGACTTCTACGGCGCCGTCCTCGCCCATGAATTCCAACCGGCCACCGAGCCCCGCAAGACCCGCTCGGGCCGCCGCGAGTTCCTCCTCCTGGACCCCGACGGCAACCGACTCGCCTTCTTCGCCAAGTGAGGTGATCGACATGAGCGCCGACTGCATGAGCCCAGACACCCCGACGGTCGACTCGTTCGGCTCACCCGAGCTCGTTCTGCACGCCATCGGGCGGGTCGAGTCAGCTCTCACCGACCCAGCCGCAGCTCCGAAGCAGGCCGCCACAGCTCCCCCGGCCTGGCTGGTCCTCACGCCTGAGGTGGGTGACGGACTTCGAGACATCGGCGTGGGCGACCAGCTGCTGGTCATCACCTGGTTGCACCGAGCCCGCCGCGACGTTCTGCGCGTTCACCCTCAGGACCGGGCGGAGCTCCCACTGCGAGGCGTGTTCAGCACGCGCTCCGCGGACCGGCCCAACCCACTCGGCGTGCACCCCGTTCGGGTGACCGCCGTCGCCCCCGGCCGGATCCAGGTCGACCGGCTCGAAGCCGTCGACCAGACGCCCATCGTCGACATCAAGCCGGTGCTCTGACCCACCATCGCCCAGCCGGCACGCACCGTGTGCTCGATCCTCGAGCATCTGACGGCTCGGTTCCGCCGGTTGCCCGGTCCAACCGCCGGAATGTGAAACCGTTCGGGTGCCGGCGAGCGAAACGCCTCTGGATGCCTCATTTCCCTAGGGGTGGTGACGAGACGGGTGGAACTGTTGCACAATCGCGGCGTGTCGGAGGTTCGCAGTCCAGCGGCGGCGAATGAGTGGTTGGTGAGCGCGTTCAGCGGCCGGGTGGACGCACGGATCGGCCGGTTCCTGGGCCGCCCGGACACCGATCGGTGGGTGTGGGATCGGCAGCTGTTCCTCATCCTCGGCTACGACTCGATGCACGCGCCGGCGTCGAAGGAGACGTTGTTGCGGCACGTACCTGACGAGGAGCGCGGCTTGGTGGCCGAGGCGTTCCAGGCCGCGGGCCACTGGGAGAGCGAGGGCGAGACGTCGTTCACCGTGTCGTGCCGGCTGCATGCCGGCGATGGGCAGGTGCGGTCGGTGCTGCTCGTGGCCGAGCTGATGGGGTCACACCCCAGCGCGTACGCCTGGACCGATCTGCTGCATCTGGATGGGCTGGCTGCGAGCACCGGGCCGTGGATGGCTGGCCAGCTCATCGATCTGACCGAGCTGCGGGTGTCCGCCAGCCGCGAAGCAGCGAACCAGGCGGTCGCGGCGTCGGCTCGGCGGCGGGCCGTCATCGAGCAGGCCAAAGGTGCCCTGATGCTCACGTATCGCATGGACGCCGATGCAGCGTTCGCCTGGCTGCTGCGCCGGAGCCAGACGACGAACACCAAGCTCCATGACGTGGCCGCTGCCCTGGTCGCACAACTGCCGACGGGCCGCCTCGAGTAGGCGGTCGTCGTGTCGTTCCGCGCTCCACCCAAGACAACCGCTAGCGCCCGAAGGCCCAGCCGACCATGAGCACGAACTCGGCCTGCCAGAACGGGTCGCCATGGTCGCCCAATCGCTCGGTCATCACGACGTCGGCGCCCGCGCCGCGCAGCGCATCCGCCCACCGGGTGGCGTTCTCCAGGAAGAAGGGCTCCAGAGTGCCGGCGCTGAGATAGGTGCGCGGAAGTTCACTCGGCAACACAGGTGGCGGTCGGTAGCCGCCACCCGGCGAGGCGGAAAAGACCGCCCCGTACAGATCAGGATGGCGGAGGCCCAGCGCCAGTGAAAGCTCACCGCTCGCTGATACGCCACACACGGCGGTGCGTTCGGCGGGGAGCCCGAGACCGAACTCCGCGTCGACCCACCGGCGGACGTCGTCGACGAAGAAGCGTTCGTGCGCGTCGAAGCGTTCTGCGTCGAACGACGGTGAGTACTCGGCGATGCGCACCATCTCATCCGCATCGTCGGTGCGGTGAGCGCCGACGATCATCGTCGACGCCAGATCCGCCGCCTCGAGGTACCCGCCCCACTGCGAGATCAGCTGACCGTCCCCGGCGTACACAACCGTCTGCGCCGGTCGTGGTGGCACGTAGACCGTGACCTGCCGTCCACCGTCGTACTCGAACGTCCTGGTGACCAGCTCTCCGGCTATCGGATCGACCCGTGCCGGTTCCGGCACGGCTCCGAGATCGTCGGCACCTACGCCTGCGTGATCACCCATGCTGTGCCTGATCACCCATGCTGTGCCCGCTCCTCGTTGTCCCACATCCGTTCGACCAGCCAAGCACGTCCGCGTCATCAGCCCCAGCGGGCCGTCGTGGTCGTGCCCCGCCAAGGCCACAGGTCATCCTCCACACCCGCCTTCAGCTGGTGACGATGAGTACGACCGAAGCGGCCGCCGCCGCCAGCCCGAGGATCTGAACGGGTCGTGGCCGCTCGTGCAGGAAGACCGCGGCGAGGACGACCGTCACGGCCGGGTACAGCCCGGCGAGAACGGCGACGATGGCCAGCGTCCCGGTGCCGGTGGCGAGCAGGAAGAGGATGTTCGCCGCGGCTCCGAGCAGGCCGGCCGCACCGCCCCAGCGAAGGATCACCCCGGTCTGGATCGGTGAACCGGCGCGGCGCAGCCTCATCAATTCCGGCAGCGCGGCCACCGCGACGACGATCAAGGCGACGACCTGTCCTGGGACCAGCGGCCAGGCGCCGGCCTCCGCACCGGCCTGATCCAAGGCGATGAACAACAGGCCGAAACCACCGCCGGCGACAGCACCGTAGACCACGTCGGCCCACCGGAAGCCAGCTGCAGAGCCCGACCAGGACGCCAGAGCTACGGCAGGCAGGGCCAAACCGACACCGACCCACCCGAGGACCGGCAGCCGATCGCCCAGCACCGCGCTGACCAGGACCGGCAGCGCCGCCGTGATGACCGCCGAGACGGGGGCTACCACGCTCATCTCGCCGCGGCCGAGCCCTCGGAGCAGCGCACCGTTGCCGATACCACTACCGATACCGCTCACCGCCCCCCAGAGCAGAACCGACCCCGTCGGCGAACCTCCCAGCCCGAACAACACGGCGAGCACGGCAACGACGATGCCGATGATCTGGATCGCGATCGGGATCAGCGCCGGGTGCGAACGCCGACCAGCCATGCCACCGACGAAGTCACCGACGCCGTAGCCCAGCGCGGCGAACAAGGCGAGGACGACGGCCACGGACCGCAATCTATCCATGCCGTCTGGACTGCTGGAGGCCGATGAATCCTCGTTGTGGATCAGGTCTCAGTACAAGAGTTCGCGTGATCATCGAGCACGAGGAGGGGACGACAGATGGCGACAGGCATCTTCGCCGGCATCCCGGTCAACGACTTCCATCAGGCCTTGCAGTGGTACCAGCGGCTGCTCGGTGCCGAGCCGGCATTCTTTCCCCACGACACCGAGGCCGTCTGGCAGTTGGCCGAAGATCGTTACGTCTACATCATCCAAGACGCTGACCGAGCAGGCGGCGCAGTCAGCATGATCTGGGTCGACGATCCCGTCTCCGAGGTGGCCAGGATCGCTGAGCAGGGCGTGGAGCCGGTCGACGTCGAGAAGCACGACGGGGTGTGGAAGTACGTCTTCCACGACGCCGACGGGAACGAGACGGGTATCGGCGGGGAGGTTCCATCGCCGGAGTAGTCGTCAGTCGGTACTGAGCTCATCAGCGACGCGGGCGTGGAACCGGTCGTACTCGTCCTGTTGCGCGGTCTGGCTGGCGAAGCTGGTCACCGTGTTCCCTCGCCAACCCCAGCGGTGCTCGATGAGGAACTCCGCCCGCACACCGTCGATCCGTCGCGGGCGGGCCACCACCTCGGCCACGATCACCTCGGGTCGGACCGAGACCGACAGCAGCTCCGGCCACCACGTGTCCCCGGTCAGCGCCGCCTGCCGGGCCAGGAATCGCGCGAACCCGTCCGGGCCGACGTAGGTCTCCTGCAGTGCGGACGCCGCCGATCCCGCCGGCGTGAAGGTGAAGGACTCGTCCAGCACGGGCCGCACGGCCTCGACGGCGGCTGGACCTCGATGCGCATACATCTCCAACAGCGCATTCAGGCACCGGGCTGCACCCTTGTCGCCGTGCAGGCTCTCCGGGTCGTACCGCACCTCGCTCACGTCGCCCACCCTCCCGAACGCCGGTCCGACGCCTGCCGCCGAGCCTCCCCGAGGACCGTGGCCGCGTCCCGCTCCTCGTCGGCAACGGTCTTCAGCTCGTCGGGAGCGAACCCTCCGCTGCCCTGCCGGTAGCGGGTCAGCTCGTACGCATAGGCCCGCCGAGCCGTGGTGACGTGCTGGCCACGGAAGCGCAGCAGGGCGCGCACCGCACCTTCGGTCACCTCCAACGCCTCCCCCACGTCCTCGCCCGCGCCCGCGCGTCGTTCGAGCTCCACCGCAACGGGCTCGTGGTCGGTGATCCTCGTCCGGGCTCGCCGCCAGAGCGGCCTCGCGTAGGTGAGGGCCTCGCGGTGCACGACGGCGAGTTCCTCTCCGCCGCCCCACAACAGCTCGTCGACGAGGTACAGCGGGATGAACGCGGCCGCAGGCCCGTCGTAGGTCCCCCCGGCGACGGTGAAGGGGTCGAAGAACGGTCGCAGCTGCTGGGCGAAGAACTGCGGAGTCACGATGTCACGGGTACGCCGGAACACCGCCGCGAACTCCGTCACGGCGTCGCTCATGACCCGCAGCGCGGCCAGGCCGATCGCGCTGGTCAGGTCGTGGTGCCAGGCGAGATCCAGGGCCGCACCGGCCAGCGGGAGGAGTCGGCAACTCCGCCGCACGCTGTCGATGAGGGCCGACTCCTGCGGTCCTTCGTCGACGAAGCGGCGCTCCCGCTCCCCGGTCGGGTTCCACAAGCCGTAGTGCACGACGGTGTCGCGCGGCACCATGCCGGTCGTCCGACCCCAGGCGACCAACAGTGGCTCCATCTGCGGGACCTCGGCAACCGGCTCGAGACCTGCCCGGCGCAGAGCGGCCAGCAGCATGCCGGCGTCACGCAACGCTGCGGTGGCCTCTTCGACACCCAGGTCGGGACGACCCCGGGCGGCCGCCGCGAGCAACCAGGACCGGACGGTGTCGACATCTCCCGCCAGGTCGACCGCCACCAGCGTACGGAACGTCTCGTCGAGCGCGAGGGGGTCCGCCGCCCGGATGCGATCATGATCAACAGTTCCCACCTCCGGGCCGGCCGACCCGACCTCGGCTGACCCGTCCGAGGGCGAACCCGCAGCCACGACGGCGTCCAGCATCGTGTCGTCGCCCGGCGCGGGGTCACCCACGCGGTCGAGCAGCCCACGCAGGTCATCGAGAACCACGTCGTCGAAAGTCATCGCGGCGGGCGCATTGTCGTGCTGTGCCGTCACGTGCTCAGTATGGTCACCGACCGGAGTTCAGTGCATCGCGGAGCTTCAGCCCGGAGCAGCCGCCAACACGACCGTGGTCTGCGAACCGACTTCGACGAACCCGAGGCGGGCCGCCAGCTTTCGGGAGGCCTCGTTCTCGATTCGAGCCCGCCACTGCGGCACCAGGCCGACGTCGAGCGCCTCGTTGGTGGCCAGGGCGGCCGCGAGCAGACCGAAGCCCCGGCGGCGGAACGCCGGCGGCGTCAGGACTCCCAGATGCCCGAGAATCTGTTCCCACTCGGCGAAGCCGGCCCCGGCGGTCGGCTGGTCGAGCTCGTCCAGCGTCACCATGGCCTGGGTCATCTCAGCCAGCCCCACCTCGACCACATCGTCCGGCGGACAAGCCTTCTCCAGATCCAGCACCGCCGCCGGATCGTCGGTCACCGTGGCGGCGTCCAGCCCTTCGAGAGCCAGGTACTCGTCTCGGAAGGCCAGGGTCGCCTGACCCAGCAACCGCCCTCCCCACCTGGTGCTCAGGGCCAGGAGCTGGGCCCCGTCAACGAGGTCGGCGCCATCGAAGCCGCACCGGCCCTCCACGAAGCTCCTCGGACCGATCAGCACCTCATGCTGCCAGAGACGTACGAACATGATCAGCTCATCACTGTGGCGGGTGAGCAGCCCGTCCGCCGGCTCCGTCAAGGCATCATCCGGCAGCCCCAACACCCGAGCCCACGCCAGCCGAACAATCGCCTCCGTGTTGGCTTCCACCGCTCAACCCTAGGGCGCCGCCCCGGCATGCGTCCGCCGTGCGGCTCGTGAGCAGGTGCGTTGAATGGCAGGTACGGGAGAGATGTGCGCCAAGGTCGCAGCCCGCTGGGAGGTGGCGGCGGCGGCCGACGCCGGCCGCACCGGCTCCCGACTGAACGTCCCGCCGGCACCACCGGGCGCCCAGGAACCTCGCCGGCCGGACCCGTGGGATCGTGTCACAGGGTGACGCGGAGGTGTGTGCTGCCGTGTCATCGCCCTGACGCTGCCATGGACCACGACCCCAGTGTCGGCGTCCCCGACGCAGTGTCCACCCGAAGAGAAGGGAACCCCGTGACGAGCTCGATCCGCCTCGACATGACCATGTCGCTCGACGGCTTCATCGCCGGACCCGACGACCGTCCCGGACAGGAGATGGGACGAGGTGGCTTCCGACTGTTCAACTGGCTCGACGACCGCGACGAACCCGGCCCGAACGGCACCGTCTACGCCGACAGCCTGGCCACCGGCGCCATCATCGCCGGCCGTCGAACGTTCGAGCTGGCCGGCCGCTGGAACGGTGACCACCACGACGGCGTCCCCATCCTGGTTCTGACCACCCACGTCGACGACGGTGACGAACCCCCCGGCGCGCCCGGTTCTACACCGACGTCACGGCCTGCGCCGCCGATGCCAGGGCAGGTGCGGGCGACCAGGACGTGATGGTCCACGGCGCCGGCGCCGCGCAGGCACTGATTCGAGCCGGGGAGCTCGACGAGCTCGAGATCCATCTGGTGCCGGTCCTGCTCGGCGCCGGGCGCCGGCTCTTCGAGCACCTCGATGACCTCGAGCAGGCCGTCGAGCTGGAACTGGTTCGCACGGTCGAAGGACGCGACGCCACCCACCTGCGTTATCGGGTCCACCGCGCGCCCTGATGAGACCGCACGCCCTGCTCGGACCGCAACCAGTGATCGGATCGCAACCAAGGTCAGCCGCGGTGCACGAGTCAGGACAGTGCCGACAGCCCGGCGGCGACTGCGAACCCGAGTACGGCCGCGAGACCGGCCCTGCTCTTCGCCTTGTCCGTGGCCTCCGGGATCATCGAGCCGACCAGCATGACGAGCAGCGCCCCGGCGGCGAAGCCGTCGACGGCGGCCTCGAAGCGCTCCGCGGTGATGCTGGCGACCGCGTACCCGCCCACAGTGGCGAGAGTGCAGGCCGCCGCCACCACCGCCCACAAGCCGATGATGCGGCGCGAGTGCTCACCGGCGGCTTTCATGTCGGTCGAGGAGCCGATCGACTCCGGTAGATTCGAGACGAAGATCGCGACCAGCAACGCGATGCTGATGCCCTCCCCCTGAGCGAAGCCGAGGCCGAGCACCGCCTGCTCCGGGACACCGTCGAGCAGAGCGCCCAATGCGAGCGGCAGCCCCGCCGAACCGGCGCCCAACCGGCTTCCCAGTCGCTCGACCAGGCCGTCGGCGAGGTGGAACACGATCGCGCCCGCGGCCAGACCAAGAGCCAGCGGTAGGGGCCCACCTGCGGTGAAGCCCTCCTCGGCGAGCTCGAAGGAGATGCTCGAGATCAGGGCGCCGGCTCCGAAGCCCAGCACGACACCGATCGATCTCCGGGGCCACCGCCGAGCGACACCCAGCACGGCGCCGATCAACAACGACGAGGCCGCCAGGGCACCCCAGCCCAGCGCCTCCCACATCGCAGTCCTCCCGCTCAGGATGCTGACGCTCGGGCGCGCACGACGTGACGGGCCGTCGCCAGCTGCGCCCATTCAACATGATCGCCGTCCGCGCGATCTGACCGCCGACGATGAACTCCTGTCGCCGAGTTGGTCAGGCAGCGCAACAGCGCATCTCGCCTGATCGGCGGCCGCCGCAGTACGGTCCTCCGGGAACACACCTCCACCTGGTGGCGTTCACCCACCCGTGACCCTCGAGGAGGCCATCGCGGCCGTCGAAGCGACCTTGGGCAACGCACCGCTGCGTGTCGACCGGCGGCTGGCACGCGAAGATTCGGAGACGTTCCTGCTGCTGGTCCTCGACACCAGCAACGGCAAGTACGACGGTGATGCGCCCATCTCCAACGGGCCGCGTCTGGTCGTCAAGCAGACTGGCGAGGTGCTCCGGCTGACGGTCCCCGCGGCGATCGACCGGGCTCGAAGTATGGCGCTGGTTCATCCCTGATGCAGCAGGTTGGTGCCGAAGGCACAACCGGCGTTGCTGTACCGGATCGGGGCCGCCAGACGCGGGCTCGAGCCGGCCGGAGGCCCGGGGGCGTCGCCGAGCCGCAGGCATCGATGGTGGGGCCGATGGTGATCGTCTTCGGATCACCGCCCGACAGGTGCATCGGTGATCACCGGAGCTGATCGAGTCGCGAGCGTGGACGGCCGCCCTGTCGCGTTGCGGGAGCGTGGCAGGGCGGGTGACCAAAGATCAAATGAGTACATTCACTCCATGGCGTCAGCTCTGGAGGATCTGCTCACCCGTCGGATCGAGGACGGCACCATCCCCGGTGCGGTCGCGTTGCTCGGTGCCGGCGAGGAGGTCGAGCTCGTCGCGGCGGGATCCGCCGCGATCGGCGGCCCGCCCCTCCGACCGGACGCGATCGTCCGGATCCAGTCCATGACCAAGGCGATCAGCGCCGTCGCAGCGCTGAGACTCGTCGAAGCGGGTCAGCTGACGCTCGACGACCCGATCGACCGGTGGCTGCCTGAGCTCGCGGACCGGCCCGTCCTCGTTCGGCCGGATGCGGCGCTCGACGACACCGAGCCGTCGATCCGGCCGATCACGTTGCGCCATCTGCTGACCAACACCTCGGGCTACGGGATGGCCCTCGCGGCGTCACCGCTGCAGGACGCGATGCGGGCGAACGGTACCGAAGCCGGTCCGGAGCCGCCCTCATTGGGCGCCGACGAGTGGCTCGCCAGGCTGGCTGAGCTGCCGCTGACCTTCCAGCCCGGTGCCGGCTGGCGCTACCACCACTCGTTCTCCGTACTCGGCATCCTGATCGCCCGGATCGTCGGCCGCCCGCTGCACGACCACCTCGTCGACGACGTGTTCGGGACCCTCGGCATGATCGACACCGGGATGTACGTGCCGACGGACAAGCTCGACCGACTACCTGCCGCCTTCCGGCACAGCGACGGTGAGCTGGTCGAGATCGAGCCCGCCGGGGGCGGCTTCTACGCGGGTGCGCCGCCGTTCGACGTGAGCCACGGCGAGCTGGTCTCGACGGCCGCGGACTACCACCGGTTTCTTCGTGCGCTCACCCCGGCGGCCGACGCTGCTCCGCCGCTGATCGCCGCTGATCACCTGCACGCGATGACCACCGATCAGGTCCCGAACTCGGCGAAGACACCGGACGACTTCTTCCCTGGCTTCTGGGACTCCTCCGGTTGGGGCTTCGGGGTGGGCGTCGTGACATCGGGAACGCACGTCGGCCGCTACGGCTGGGCCGGCGGCCAGGGCACCGACTTCTTCGTCGATCAGGACGGCCGGATGGGGCTCCTGCTCACCCAGGTCGAGCTCGGCGAAGAGCTGGGGCCCCTGATCGAGGAGTTCCAGGAGCTGTAGGCCCGGGGTCCCGACAGCCGCGAAGACCCTGCTGGAACCCAGGCTCAGTCACGAACGTTGGACGGTGACACCCGTGGACGACAGGCGTCGCGAGGGCGATCCGAAGAGGGACCATGCGTCTGCCGCTCGCCATCGGCACCCTGCTCCTGGTGGGAGCCATGTCGAGCTGCGGCGCTCCCGGCTCGCCCGAGCAGCCGTCGGCAAGCCCGAGCGGCCCGGCACCAACAGCCACGACCTCCCCCGCACCCAGCCCTTCGCAGCTCGCGATCGTCGTCGACGACGGACACGGCAGCACGACCACCTGGCGGCTGACCTGCGATCCTCCCGGCGGCGACCATCCCGATCCGACGGTCGCCTGTGCCGTACTCGCGACGAACGGAGCTCGGGCCCTGCCGCCGGTGGCCGAGGATCGCGCCTGCACCCAGGTCTACGGTGGCGCGCAGACGGCGGCCGTCAACGGCACCTGGGACGACCGACCCTTGAGCAGCCGGTTCTCCCTGGTCAACGGCTGCGAGATCGACCGCTGGAAGGCGCTGGTCGGCGTGCTGCCACCGGTGGGGGCGTGAGGCGGTGCTTCCGACCGGGGTGGCGTCCCGTCACGACGGCCGGGCTCGGATGATCACGAGCGGGCCACGCGGGCACCTTCCCTCCCCCGCGCACCTTCCAGTCCGCTAGGCCGAGGCGCCGGTGTAATGGCGTAAGGCGAACTTCCAGAACAGGCGGGAGCCGAGGAGGAAGACGGTGGCGACGCCAACTGCCACCACGGCCGTGCCCGGATCGAGTTGGCCGGTCAGCGCCTGAGCGGGCACCGTCACGGCAAAGGCCACCGGGACCACGAAGGTGAGGAACCCCCGGAGCCAGGGCGGGAAGATGGTGACCGGCCAGCGACCGGCGTTACCGAACAGGGCCTGGAAGATGACCAGCACGTTCTCCAGCTTGACGAACCAGAAGGCGCAGGTGGCGAGCAGCAGCAAGAAGCTGTAGACGATCACCAGTCCGGCCAGCAGCATCACCAGGAACAGCACGACCTCGAGCGGGCCGAGCCTGATCCCGAGCCGGGACATCCCGAACGCGATCACCCCGACGCCGACCACCACGTCGGTGGCCGCCTGCGGTGCGACCACCTGCGTGCTCGCCAGCAGCTGGGAGTCGGCCGGCTTGAGCAGGAGGAAGTCGAACGTGCCGAGCCGGATGCCCTCCATCAGCGCCTCCATCGACGGGCGCATGACGATGCCGATCAGACCGGAGAGGAAGAAGTGGATCCCGATCAAGATCAACAGGTCGAAGGGTCCCCAACCGCCCAGGTCGGCAGTGGCGGAGAAGACCACCGACAGGGCCAGCACCTGGGTGATCAGGCTGATCACCGCATTCAGCAGCGAGATGAGGAAGTCGGTGCGGTACTGGAGGAAGTTGAGCACGCCCAGGGACAGGTACGCCCGCAGCACGCGCAGGCTGTGCCTCATGCGCCGACCGCCGAGTAGTGCCGGGTGGCCCGCCGCCACAACAGGGCGAGCGCGCCGAGGGCCAGCGCGATCCAGCCGATCTGGATCGCGTACCCGATCCAGATGTCCGTCCCGGTACGCCGGCCCAGGAACACCTCGACCGGGAAGGCCAGGCTCCACGGGAACGGCGTCCAGGCCGCCGCGGTCTGCATCCACAGCGGCAGCACCGCCAGCGGCGCGAACACACCGCCGAAGAAGGACGTCAGGGCGAAGAACAACGAGTTGATGGCGTTCACCTTGGTCAGCCAGAACGCCGCCAACGCCAGGGTCCACTCGATCAGGAAGCGGAGCACCATCGCCAGCACCAGGCTGATCAGGAACGGGAGCACCGTGAGCACCCCGACCCCGGTCAGATCCGCGTGGAACGCGATTCCGAGCAGCACCGCGGCCGGCAGCACCCCGACCAGGCCCACGGCCTTGTAGGCCAGGTTCTCGCAGATGTCGCTGTGGATCGGGTGGATCGGTCGCATCAACAGCGGGGAGAACGCGCCGGTCCGGATGCGCCACTCGAACTCCCACATGACCCAGATGAAGGTCAGGTGGTCGACCAACATCATGATCAAGAAGTACGCCACGAACTGGTCGGCGGTGTAGCCGCCCGTCTCCCCTGACCCGGCCACGGTGCGCCACACCACGATGAACACCAACGGCTGGATCACCGTGGTGAAGATCCAGATCGCGACCGCGCCCCGGTAGGCGAGGTTGGCCGAGATCGCGACGGCGAACCGCTCCCGGTAGAAGTGCCCCAGGGTTCGGAGGGAGAACCGGCCCAGGCTCGGCCGCCCCTCACCGGTCGCCCTCGTCGACGCTCCCGCTCCCACCGGGCCGGGCCGGCTGCTGGTCTCAGTCATCGCCCGCCTCCCCGTCCGCCGTGCTGGCGAAGACCTGCTCGATCACCTCGTCGACCGGCGGCTCCTCGATGGTCAGGTCGGCCACCGGGAGGGCAGCCAGCAGCCGGGCCGCCACGGCCGGCGTGTCCACCCGGGGCACCCGGACGGCGAAACCCGTCGCAGTCCGAGCCACGTCGGCTCCGTTGACGATCTCGGCCGGCAGCCGGTCCGGCGGAGTTGCGCCCTCTTCCAGCTCCACCGTGATGGTCTTGTGCGGGGCGAACCGCTGCACCAGTCCGGTGAGGTCGCCGTCGAAGAGCAGCCGACCCCGGTGGATGACGATGACCCGACGGCACAGCGCCTCGACGTCGGCCATGTAGTGGCTGGTCAGCATCACGCACGCTCCGGTGCGGGCGTTGTACTCGGCGATGAAGGAACGGATCCGGCGTTGCATGGCCACGTCGAGGCCGATCGTCGGCTCGTCCAGGAACAGCACGGCCGGCGCGTGCAGCAGCGACCCGGCGATCTCGCACTTCATCCGCTCCCCCAGGCTGAGGTTGCGGACGGGCTTGCGCAGCAGCTCGGCCAGGTCCAGCAGGGTGACCAGCTCGTCCAGCCGGCTGCGGAAGTCCTCGGGTGCGATGCGGAACACCGCTTGGTTGAGCCGATAGGAGTCCAGGACCGGGATGTCCCAGTGCAACTGATTGCGCTGGCCCATGATCAGTGACATCCGGCCGAGGAAGTTCCGGTCCCGCCGCCAGGGGGTGAAGCCGAGCACGTCCGCGGTGCCCGTGGTCGGGTGCAGCAGCCCGGCCAGCATCTTCAACGTCGTCGTCTTGCCCGCACCGTTCGGGCCCAGGAAGCCGACGATCTCGCCCGGCTCGATCGTGAAGCTGACCCCGGCGACGGCCCGCACCTGTCGGGTCTTCCGGCGCACCAGGGCACTGAGCGCTGCACGGACGCCACTCTCCCGCTCGGGCACGACGTAGGTCTTTCCCAGATCGGTCACGGTGATCGACGCAGGCATGGCTCCCTATCCAGCAGACGGTGCGAGCCCCCATCCTGGCGGCTGCCGCTGACAGCCCGCAGATCATTTCGGGCCGGTGGGTGCAGGTCGGTCTCCCCGGCCGAGCGTGGCCGCGAGCAGACCCTCCAGTCGGGTCCGGATCGCCGGAGCGGACAGATCGGGCCGGGCGGGCGGCAGCGTGGGAAGGATGTGGCCGGGGCCGGGGAGGAATCCGAGCACATCGCTGACCGTCAGTACCGGGTGGCGTCGGGGTCGGGATCGAGCTGTCCGCCGGCCCGCAGGTCTGACGACGCCGCGTCTCCGGCAAACGTTCCCTGACTCAGTACAGCAGGCGGTGTCGGACCCGCGGCCAGGCCAGCACGGCGAAGATCTGCACCATCGCCGCCTGCTCGATCATCTGGGTGCGGCCGGCCACCTCGGCGTCCTCGCCGAAGTGGAACAGGCCGGTCTTCGGATCGCGTTTGGTGTCCCACATCCGCTCGGCGTAGTCCGCCATCGCGCGCTGACGGCTGCGGCCGCCGGTGAGCGACTCGAGGCGCAGCAGGTTCTTGAAGAAGATCGAGTTGAAGAAGGGAGGCTGGCGATCGAGCGGGAGCCCGGCACCGTCGACCTCGTTGTAGAACGCCGTCGCCGCGTCGGCGATGCGTACGGCCTCGTCGAGGTAGCGACGCCTGCGGGTGATCGAGTACAGCAGCGCGTTGACGCTGACCGGGACGCCCTGGTTGTAGCTCCAGATCGTCTTCTCCACCGTGCCCTCGAGATCGAGATGATCGTGGTAGAGGCCGTCGGGGCGCTGCAGATGACGGTTCGTCCACTCGTACATCCGCAGCGACCAGCTGAGGTAGGACCGGCGCCCGGTCAGCTCGTGGAGTCGCAGACCGACCTGAGCGCCCGGCATGTTGGACACGGTGTTGCGGTCCTGGCTCCAGGGCGCCTGGGTCCAGAACACGCCGCCCGGGGCAGCATGGCTCCGGTCATCGTCCCAACCGGAGACGACGAGATCGAACAACCGGCTCGCCTCCCGAAGCGAGGTCCGGTCCCCGTACATCGAGTGGTGCTGCAGGTCGGCCAGCGCCACCCACTCGTTGTCGTCGTAGAAGAAGTCGCCGCCGTCGCCGTAGGGCGGCGTCACGTACGAGGCGAAGCCCGGCAGACCCGTGCTGCCTGCCGAGTCCCAGTAGAGCTGTTGGGCCCGACGGTGAGCGGCCAGCGCCCCGCGGAAGCGGCGGCCGACCCCTGCCATCCCGGTCAGGTCGAGTGCTGCGACGTGCGCCTGCGAGAACGGCCACTCGAACGAGTACGCCCGGTCGTCGGCGGCGACCGGATACTGCTCGCGGTAGAGCCCGTGGTCGGTGGCGAAGTAGGCACGCAGGGCCGCGTAGGTCCGCTCCGCTCGCTCAGTCCACCGCTCCCCTGACGCGCCGGCCCCCGATGCGAAGGCGGACCTGCTCAGGGGTACCAGGGCGGCGGTTCCGACGATCCCCGCGCCGAAGACGCGGCGTGAGATCGACGGCGCGGCGGCCGGCGGGGTCGGGTGCTGTCCGGAATCGTGCTCAGGAATCTGCTCAGAAGCGTGCTCAGGACTGGACTCGACTGTGGCCACGAGTGAACTCCTTCAGGGGTCGGTGGTCCTCGCGGTCTTCGGACGTTACCGGGGCCGACGCGCAGCGGTCAATGATCACGTGAGGTCCTTGGCGCCACCTGCTCCGGCTTCCGGATGCGGATCGTTCGTGCGCCGGCGGGTCACTCCTGGGCTGCCACGAGCAGGGCGGCGAGCGGCTCGAGGATGGTCATCAGCTCGTCGAGCTCGTGGGCCGCCAGTGACTCGTACGGCTTGGCCGCGAGGTCGTCGGTGAGCGCCTCGACCCGCTGCTTGACGGCGTGACCGCGTTCGCTCAGCCATCCGTCGTCCCCGATCAGGCCGCGATCGCGCATCCCGTCGATCACGGCGTCGAGCTGGGCTGCCGGGAGGTGGTGGATGCGCCCGAACTTCGCCGCCGGCATGGACATGTCGAGGGCGAGGAGGACGTGGGCCTCGAGGCCGCCGACACCCTCGACCATCAGAGCGGCGATGTGCCCGTCGCCACGATGCTCGCGGAGCAAGGACGCGGCATGGAAGAGGCGGGCCACCACCTCATCCGGGATCGGGAGCGCGCGCAGGGCGGCATACATGGGTCGGCCCTCGTACGGTGCACTGGTCGCCGCCTTGATCAACAGCTCGGTGGCACGGGCGAAGGCGGGTGAGCTGACGTGATCGCCCAGGACCCGCCGCAGCGCCTGAACACAACCCGATCGTCGTGCGGCGATCGCCGCTTCGGGCGTGGTGGTGCGCCACACCTTCGGGATGTGGCGAGCCACCTCCCCCGGCGCGAAGTTGTAGAAGAGCGCGTCCACCACCTCGGCCGTGGGCTGCCCCAGCGGCGCCGCCCGTCCGGCGAAGTAGATGTCCCAGTAGTTGGTGAACCCCAGGGCGAACATCGTCTCGTTGGGCTCATCAGCTGAGTACGGGATGACGCCGATCGGCTCGACCAGCTCGAACATCCGACGTGCGGTCGCGTTCACCTTCTGCTCCTTCTGCTGTGGGCACGGCCCTTCTCGGGGCCACGAACCTCTTGACCGCGGCTCGCGTCCGAACTCATCGCACGCCGGCGCGTCACTTCACTCAACGGGCCGGCTCACCGCAGCGATGGGGGTCCAGGCAGGTCGAGCGCCACCAGAGTGGCGTCGTCGTGGACCTTGATCGCGTTGTCGAGCAGTTGCCGTCGATGGGCGGTCTCGGCGGACCGGATGTCGTCCACGAGGGCGGCGCCGTCGCCGGCGAGCGCTCTGCTCGCGAACTCGGCCACGGTGTGAGCACGGAGGGTTTGGAAGCCCCGGGTGGCGCCGTCGGTCGCGATCACGATGCCGGTCGTGTCCGAGAGCGGACATGACCCGATCAGGGCATGGTCAGCGGCGGCCGGGTCGATCTGACAGCACCAGAACCCGCCCTCGACGTTGCGGCCCCGCTCGAGGACGGCGGCCCGCGCTGCCAGGATCGCCGACCCGGCGAGCACCCCTTGCCCGTCGACGACGGTGACCTGGTCCAGTTGCTCCGCCATGAGATCGGACAGGCGCTGATCGGTGATCTCGACGACGTCATCGATCATGGCCACGACGACGGAGGCATCACACAGCACCAGGTACTCCACCATCGGCGGGCGCAACCGCCACGCGGCGACGGTCGCACTCGGCGACCCTTCGATCAAGGAACAACCGTCGTGGCGGCGAGAGACCTCCGAGATCGCCCGGCTCAAGGCCCGCGGCATCGTCAGGGTCGAGTCGTGCAGAGCAGCACCGAAGCTGAGTGCGAGCTCGTTGCTGTACCAGTCCACCGAGTGGTGGCAGCCGGCCCTCATGTGTTGCGGCAAGCCCGCACCGTCGACGACGACGGCGACACGGTCCGACACGAACACGGCATCCTCGTTCGGCCGCCCCGGCACCCCCGGCACCGACCACCGTCGAGGCTCCTTCACCCTTTGATCCTGACAGTCGACCCACACCACGTGACGGGTGGTGCGGCACCGTCAGCATCGGCTTGGTGTCCTCGTGATACTAGGAGGATGCTCCACCGCCATCCCGTGCTCAGCCTCCTGACCGGCGGGTACCTCGCGCTCGTCGCCTGGATCACCCTGACCCCGCAGGCGTACGCGGCCGAGCACATCTCGATCATCTACCGGGTGCTCGATGCGCTGCACCGGCGCGGCTACCTGCTCGCCATCGACGACAACCGCCTCGAGTTCCTGGCCAACATCGCCTTGTTCGTGCCGATCGGGATGTTCCTGCTGTTGCTGTTCGGCAACCGGCTGTGGTGGGTCGCTGTGGCGTCCTCGTTCGCGATGACCATGGCGATCGAGACCGCCCAGCGTGCCATCCCCGGCCGGGTCTCGGACGAACGCGACCTGCTCGCGAATGGCATGGGTGCCCTCATCGGCGTCCTCATCGCGCTGATCCTGACCGCGCCGGCAGCACTGCGGAGACGCCGGCAGCGACGTCTCCGTGCCCGCCGCATCGAGCCGGTGGCCGCCGGCTGAGCACGCCGTCGACGCGACAGTCGGTGGAGCAACGCTGCAGGAGCGGCTTGCAGACGCCCGCCGCTCCTCGGGACGTGGTGTTGCTGGTAGGCAGACGACGTGCCGCTCGCGCCTGAGGAAGGACTGACCGCTGCGGAGGTGCTCCGGGTGCTCGCCGCCGTGGATGCCGCCGGTTTGCGGACCTGGGTCGCAGGGGGCTGGGGGGTCGACGCTCTCCTCGGAGGACAGACGAGGATCCACCGCGACCTCGACCTGGTCGTCGATCTCACATCCGCCGCGCTCGACCTGGCTCTGAGTGCTCTGCAGAGCCTGGACTACCGCGTCGAGACCGACTGGTGGCCGACTCGGCTGGAGCTGGCTGCTCCGTCCGCGCGGTGGGTGGACCTCCATCCGGTGGTCTTCGATGGTCAAGGCACCGGGTGGCAGGCCAACGTCGACGATCTGCCACCGTTTCGTTATCCGCCCCGTGCGTTCACCACCGGGTTCATCAGCGGATCAGCGGTGAGGTGCTTGTCGGTCGACCAACAACTGCTCTTCCACAGCGGGTATCCGCCGCGGCCGCACGACCTTGCCGACATCGCGTTGCTGGAGGAGCTGCGGGCAAGGCGCTGATCCTGCCGATCGCGAAGCAGCTCAGGTGACGTGGGCAGGTTTGCGGAACCGCAGATGCTCCACCGAAAGTCGGAAGCCGAGTCCTTCGTAGAACCGCCTGGCGCCGACCGGGTCGTCGCCCTCCGTCTCCAGCCACACGCGCGTACGTCCCCGACGCCCGGCTTCGTCCACCACGCGCGCCAGCAAAGCTGTGGCAACCCCCAGGCGCTGGTGGCGTGGGTGTACCTGGACGTCGACGACCTCCACCCCGGCCGGGTCCTCCCGTGCGGCGACGTATCCGATCAGCGTCGCACCCTGCCAGGCGAGCAGCATCAGTCGCGGGTCAGCGTCTCGCACCCAGCCGCGGTACGACTCCAGAGTCGGCATCGAGAAGAAGCGTCGGCACGCCCAGACCACAGTCGTCTCCGACTCGATCCACCTCGGAACCTGCGCTGGCGATGACATCACGAGACATCGTCCACGAGTCGCCGACGCGGCGGCGCCGTCATCCATGTTTCCCCGGCCCGATCGCGGGCTATACCCCGACGGCAGGTCTCGGCCGTGTTCGGTGAACACGGCGTGCTGCGTCCGTCCGGCGAACACCGGCGGAAGAGGTGGAGTGACGGGAGGGTGGCAGATGACGTCCTTGTGGCTCGATGGGGCCGATGAGGTGGACAGCGATCCGTTCGTACCCGATGTCGGTTACGACGATGTCGTGGTCGGCGCCGGATTGACCGGCTTGGTGACCGCGGTGCTGTTGGCACGAGCCGGCCGGCGGGTGGCGGTGCTCGAGGCCCGGGGGGTGGGCAGCGTGACAACCGGAAACACCACCGGCAAACTCACCTTGCTCCAGGGCACCCGACTGTCGTCGATCCTGTCCGCCCACAGCGAGCGCGTCGCCGCCGCCTACCTCCAAGGCAACCGCGCCGGCATGGCCTGGGTACTGCGGTACTGCGAGGAGCACTCCGTTCCCGTCGACCGCAGGGACGCCTGGACCTACGCCGGCACCGCGAAGGGCCGCAAGTCGGTCGACGAGGAGTACGACGCGGCACGACGGCTCGGCCTTCCGATCTTGAAGCAGGACGCCACCGAGGTGCCGTTCGAGACCCACGGGGCAATCCGACTGCTCAATCAGGCCCAGCTGTATCCGCAGCTGCTCCTCGCCGCCCTGGCCGAGGAGTTTCGCCGAGCCGGCGGGGTGCTGGTGCAGGCCTGTCGGGTGCTCGAGGTGCGCCCCGGCAAGGAGCGGGCTTCGATCATCACAGACAGTGGCTCTGTCACTGCCAGCCAGGTGGTTCTGGCGAGCGGCATCCCGTTCCTCGATCGCGGCCTGTACTTCGCCAAGCTGACCCCGCAACGGTCCTACGCTGCCGCGTTCCGCGTCCCCGGGCCGATCCCACGGGGCATGTATCTGTCGGCTGACTCACCGACTCGGTCGCTGCGCACGGCGCGGCACGGTGAGGCCGAGTTGCTGATCGTCGGTGGCAACGGGCACGAGGTCGGCCGGCACTCCCAGCCGACGTCGGAGCTGGCCGCTGATCTGATCGAGTGGACGACCGAGCGCCTTCCGGGCGCGGAGGTCACCCACACCTGGTCAGCGCAGGACTACCAGTCACCCAACTTCGTACCCTTCGCCGGAGAACTCCCGCGCGGCGGCGGACGCGTCCACATCGCCACCGGCTACGGGAAATGGGGCATGTCGAACGCGCCGATGGCCGCGCTGATGATCACGACCAAGATCCTCGGCGCAGATGAGCCGGACTGGATGAAGACCCTCGGAAGCCGGATCAGCAAGCCGGCCGCCGCCCTCGAGGTCATCCGGTTCAACGCAGCCACGGGCTTGGAAGCGACCCGCGGCTGGGTGGCCGCCGAACTGACTCCGCTGACCGACGGGACTGATCTCGCCGACGGAGAGGGACGAGTCGGTGCCCGTGGCGGTCGCCCGGTCGGCGTCGCCAGAGTCGACGGACAGGTCTGTGAAGTGTCTGCCGTGTGCACCCACCTCGGTGGCATCGTGCGCTGGAACGATCTCGAACGATCATGGGACTGCCCTCTGCACGGCTCTCGCTTCACCGCTGACGGGACCCAGCTGGAAGGGCCGGCGACCCAGCCGCTGAAGAGGGAATCGTGATGCCATCGGCTGCATCGCTCGCGCGGGTCGCGTCGCGCCCGAGGCACGATGCTTGCGACCACCAGCCCCGAGACCGGTCATCGGCACCCCTCGTCCGGCAGCTGGTCGGGTGGCAGGAGGAGCAGCAGTGAACGGACCCTCGATCCGCGTCGGTGTGCTGGGCGGTGGCGCCCTCGGGATGGCCACCGCACACCAGTTGAGAGGAGCTGGAGCCGAGGTCATCCTGCTGACCGAGGGCCCCTTGGCCAGCAACGCTTCTGGGAGGTCGTTGTCCTGGTTGAACTCTGCCGGTGATCGACACGAGACCTACCACCGTCTTCGGATGGCAGGGATCGACCGATATCGAACCCTTGCCAGCCAGCATCCGCTGGCCGCCTGGCTACGGTTCGACGGTGGTCTCACGTGGCGATCCGAGGAGCAGGCGGAGCTCCTCCGGTCGCGTCACCGCGCCGAGGTCGACCACGGATACGCCAGCATCTGGTTGAGCCCCGACCAGGTGGCCGCCCGCATCCCGGGCGTCGACCCGAGCGCCATCCCACCCAGCGGCGCCGTCTGGAACCCGGGCGAAGGATGGGTCGACCTACCGAGCCTGATCCAGCACCTCGCTGCCGACTTCGCCGACCTCGGTGGACGGTTGATCCCGCACGCCGGGCCCGCATCGGTCGAGCTCGATGGCGGCGCGGTCGCAGCGGTCACGACCGCCGACGGCCATCGTCACGAAGTGGATGCGGCGGTGCTGGCGACCGGGTCCGCCGTCCCGGCGATGGCAGCACAACTCGGCGTCATCGTGCCGGAAGCGACACCGAACGCGCTGCTGGTGAACAGCGAGCCGTTGCCCCATCCGCTCACCGCGGTCCTCAACACCCCGCGGGTATCTCTCCGGCCCTCCCCGAACGGGGCACTGGCCGTGGACGCCGACTGGCCCACTGCGAGCATCTCCGGCGGCCCGGAGTCCGGATTTCGCGTGCCTGCCGGGGTGATCGAGACGCTGCTGGACGAGGCGTCGCGGGTGCTGGCCGGACATCCCCGGCTCCGATCGAGCAGGGTCGCCATCGGCCCGAAACCCATTCCCGCAGACGGCGACCCGGTTCTGGGCCGAGTCGACATGATTCCCGGCCTGTGGCTGGCTTTCACCCACAGCGGCGCAACTCTTGCGCTGATCGTCGGCGAGCTGCTGGCTCACGAGATCATCGACGACTCCGCTCACCCGATGCTGACCGCCTTCAATCTGCGCCGGTTCTCCGCGCCATCCGAGAACGGGACCGGATGATCGCGTCAGCTGACCAGCTGATGTGTCCGCCTCGCCGCCTTGTGGATCGCCCCTCGCTCGTCGAGCCATCCGCCGGCCACGCCGACCACAGGCAGCTTGGCCAGCAGACGGGCCGGCATGCTGCCGCGGGGCCGCCTGTCGAACAAGCCCTGGAGCTCCAGAAAGACCCGGGCCAAGCCCCACAGCGTCCGCACCACCCGTTGCGCTCCCACCGCCAGCATCGACATCCCACTCGGTGGCTCACTCGTGTCGCCGGCGACCGTCTCCAACTGCTCCCCCGACTTCTCCGGGCTGGGGACGAAGTCGCGAGCCGAGGTGCCCAGTTCCCGATCGAACAACACCCTCGACAGCAGCGGCACCCAAGCGGACGCATCGACGATGCCCCGCTCGCGTGCGACCACGCACACGGCGAGTCCTGCCGCGGACGCGCCGAGGGCCGCCTGCAACGGGATGCGGTCGGCCAGTGCGCCCACGAAACGCGGCGCCGCGGCGGCCAACGCCCCACCCACGGCGATCCGCCGGAGCCACCACCTGATCCGGGTAGCTTCTGGCTGCTTGCTCCACTCTGCCGACGCCGGCGTGACATCGCCCAACGCCTGATCCCGCACAGCATCGACCAAGCGGATCGGCCATCCTGCCGTCAGCGGCGGATCCTCATCGACTCCCAGCCACCGCTGCGGATTGTCCAGAACCCTGCTCACCAAGCCCGCGTACACCGCGAGCGCGCGCGACAGAGCCTCATCGGACACAACAGAACTTCTCGACACGATGGATCCTTCCCTGGGTTCTGCTCCCCCACATTCGGCCCTTGCGATGCATCGCATCCATACCCAGCCAGCCCGGAAACACCGACGATGAGCCGCTTCGGTTCCCGCCCGTTGTGAATGCGCGCCGCTCCCGTCGCCGACCCGAGCCGGCCTCCACGCTCCTCCAGGAGGGATCGGTCTAGTGGCTCGCCGGACCGTCAGAGGCGACAGCGGTCGTCCCGCACAGGTTGAATCCGGATGCGGTGGGTAGCTGAGAAACGGCAAGCCGTCGCAGCAGTTGCGACGATCAGCCGGTTCGGGGGGTTCGGGGGAGCCTCCGGCTGATTTGCCCGGAGGCCGGGGGTTCGGGGCACCCGCAAGCGGATGCCTTGCGACCCCCGGCCCTGCGGGTCAACTCCCGCCCGAAGCGGAGATCGAGTCGCTGTCGCCGCTCGTACCTCCGATGGCCGGCGCACGTGAAGGCCGCGGCACCCTTCGGGAACACGTATCGGAAAGGATGTTCGGGGGTCCATCCCTTCCGACACGCGGGTAACGCTAGTCGCTGCCGGATGGTCCGAAAATAGCTGAGCAGGTCCGGTTTAGGACATGTCCTAAACCGGACATTCCGTCGATGAGAACCCCGCTGCGCATTTCTGTCAGCGATCGATGTCGTTCAACGAGACGCGGCCCGAGACCCGGCTCGCCGCGGTCGCATCGACTCCGCCGGATTACAGTCGATGGATGCTCACACCTCTTGGGAAACGGCGGTGGCCGGTCGAGGTCGTGCGGTGAGGCAGAACATCTGGGCGGCCGTTGGCTGCGTGCTCGCCGCGGTTGTGATCGCCGTCGTGGCTTGGCCGAGCTCCGAAGCGGCTGCACTCGTCACGCTGGTCATCGGGATCGTGACGGGAGTCGCGATGGTCGCAGCAACCCTGCGCCGGGAGCCGCATCTGCCGTGGGATCAAGCGCATGCACGGGTGTCCGAAGGACGAGCGGTGGTGTTCTGGAAACCCACCTGCACGTACTGCACCCGGCTGCTGAGAACTCTCCGCGACGACGACCGGATGTTGTGGGTGAACGTGTGGGCCGATCCAGCTGCCAATCGAGAAGTTCGCCGACACAACGCCGGCGATGAGTTCACCCCCACGGCTCTGGTGGGAACCCGAGTGCTTCGAAATCCGACCGCGTCCGAGCTGAAGTCAGCCCTCGAGTAATCGGACAGGGTTGTCAGACGATTGACGTCTGCGGTCACCCCAGCATGGCCGTAGGGCCCAGGAGCTGATCATGGGTGACCCGCGCCGGGTGCAGGCGCTGCCAGCGCGAGGACCTGACCGGTCGTGCCGCCGACGGCTTCAGGGCCGCCCCAGTCCTGGGCGACGACGAACAGCGTGGGATCGCTTCCACGGCTGAGCGCACACGCGAACGCGCCTCGGTCGAGCTCAACGGTGGCAAGCACCTCGCCACCTTCGATCACCCGCACGCAGTGACGACGGCCGACGTCGGCGTACCACACTGCCCCCGTCGCGTCGATGCAGATCCCGTCGGGATGATCGCCTGGAGTGGCGGCCCACACCCGTCGGCCGGAGAGGGTTCCGTCATCGGCGAGGTCGTACGCCGTGAGCTGCTCGGCATAGGACTCGGCAACGATCAATGTGGAGTCGTCCGCCGTGATCGCCATGCCGTTCGGAAACGCAAGGTCTGTTGCGACAGTCGTGACGCCGCCGTCGGGAGTGACCAGGGCAAGGATCCCCGGCGCATACTCCCCTCCGGGGAAGTCGAAGCCGATGCTGTTGACATAGGCATTGCCCTGCCCGTCCACCACGATGTCGTTCCATGGCTTCGTGGACACCGGAGCAAGATCAGCGTGCGGTACCAGAGAGCCGTCCGGCTCGCGCCGAAGCACCTGACGGTCCGCCGAGGACACAACCAACAGCCGGCCGTCGGGCAGGAAGTCGATGCACATCGGAAACGAGGCGACCTCCGCTTCGACCGTCGGGGTGTCACCGGGCGCGATGGAGAGGACTCGGCCGGCGCCCCAATCGGAGAACCAGAGCTTCCCGGCCCGCCAGCGCGGGGACTCACCGAACACGATGCCGTCCGCAATCACATCCACGACAGATCAGACTCTCACCATGGCCCAGGTCCTGGACGGCCACACCGGATTCTGGATCGACGCAGCGTCAGATCGCCAACGTCCTGCTCTCGAGCATCGGCGCGCGACGATGTCCACCCATCACGTCAGCGTGTGCGGGAGTCCCGGATCCGGGCGGCTTCCTGCCGACCCTGTTCGCGGCCGGCGGCCGCAACAGCAGGGACGGCATCGATGTTGAGCGGGTTACGTCCCTGAGCCCGCCGACTGTCCTTCGACATCGTCACGACCGTCAGCGAGCGACTGGCCGCTACGGCTCGACTCTGGGCGGAGAACTGCGCCCAGCGGTGCCACCGTGTGGTGGCTGCCAACGCGATCACCGACCCCGTGCCCGGGGCAAGATCGAGATTGACCGGAGACCGCATGCCGCCGTCGACGTACCGGTGTCCCTCGATGGGCACCGTCGGCCAGATCAGCGGGATGGCGCAACTGGCCATCACCGCGTCGACGAGGGGCACATCATCACCCCGGCTGAAGAGTCGATGCTCTCCCGAGTCCGCATCGACCGCGGCGAGGTGCACGTCGCGGGCACCCCAGGCGTGGGATGGCAAGCGTTGTTCGATGACCCGGCGACGAATCTGCGCCTCGTCGCGGTTGAAGTCGTTGGCGAGCGAGCCGATTCGGCGACCGAACTGGTGGGCAGACGTGGACCGCAATCCGAGCCGCGTCATGGCCCACACCATCCGAAACGTCACACCCTTGGGGACCTCGTACGGCACACCCTGGCGCTGACGCTCGAACAACTCGTCGATCGGCAGCTCGCTGGCCAGCTGAGCCGCGACAACCGCGCCCGCGCTGGTGCCGAGCAACGAATCGTCGGAGCTCACCTCGATCCCCTCGTCGTTCAGGCCGGCGAGCACGCCGATCTCCCAGGCGATCGCGGCGACGCCGCCACCACCGAAGACCCACGAAGCCTGCTGCATGGCTGGACTCTATGACGAGGCAGCTCTGGCATCAGCGGGCGTGGTAGCCGTGGCTTACGATCCCGGCGAACCTGCCGGCGGTAAGTCCGCTGCGGGATCAGAGGCTGTCGTCTGCATCCGGGTGTTCGCGCCGGTCCCCCGGTGTTGGTCAGCGCGGTTGATCCAGCGGTGCGCTGCCGCCAAACCGACTCGAGGCATGTTGCCGTAGAGCGTCTCGATCGCATCCGCCCTGACGACATAGGTTTCGTGGAAGATGCCGACGTCGCCGGTTCCGGCCGCTCGTTCGTTGAATGCCTTCCAGGCCGGCGCATGCTGCAGCTGAGAGTCGCGCGCATATGCGCCGAGTTCTTCAGGGCTGCGCCAGTGCTGCACGACGACGAACATGCGGCCGGACCAGAACGTACGCGCATCGAGCAGCCCGGCGTCGATGGATCCGAGCTCCTTCAGCATCCGCGGCATCGCGACGAAGACCGGCCACCAGGAGCGCAGCTTCCGCCAGCGATTGACCCGCATCCCGATGAGGAAGACAACAGTCTCCGTTGCGACAACCTCGGCCACGCGCTGCCCCGCCATGACGGTTGCCGGAGCGTGATGACCGGCACCGACGTACGCCCGCGGCACTGTCGATTTCATGGCGACACCCCCTGGATAGCAGCACTCTCTTAGAAGAGAGTGACACTATCTACCAAGACCGTCAAGAGGAGTGTCGTGCGCATCTCAGAGCTTTCCGACGCCACCGGCGTCTCGGCGGCGACGATCAAGTACTACCTGCGCGAAGGACTGTTGCCGGAAGGACGAAAACTGACGCAACGACTCGTCGAGTACGACGCACGGCACGTCCGCCGTCTTCACCTGTTGCGGTTGCTGCGCGAGGCGGGACACGTACCAGTTCAGGCGCTCAGACAACTGGTCGGCGTGGCGACGGGAACTCGACGCTCCATCCACGAGATGTTCATGGCCGCCGCAGACGCCTTGTGTCCAGAGGCGTCGCCGGCAGGCCCGGGCCGTCGCCGAGCCGAGGCTCTCGCCGACCAGATGATCAAGACGGCCGGGTGGTCGAACATCCGGTCCGCGAGCCCGGACCGAGCCAACCTCGCCGCCGTACTCGAACAGATCGGGTCGTACGACACGCATCCGCGAGATCCGGAAGAGGTCGCTCCGTACATCCGTCTCGCGGACGAGATCGCCCGATACGAGCTCGAGCACCTCGACGACACGAAAGACCGGCAGGGACTGCTCGAAGAGATGGTGGTCGGACAGGTGGTCTTCGGACAGCTGCTGGCCACTCTGCGACGCCTGGCCGAGGAGCACCACAGTTTCCACCGGTTCGGTGACGACCACCGTCGGTGAGCGCACAGGCACTCGTAGCCTCAGCGCCTCGTTGAGAAGGACGGAGGGTCGTCACACACACCCGTCGGCGCAAGGCAACGTGATTGACGGCGCCTGGGCGGTGCTCGATAGTGATCTGGTAGGAGGCGGCCATGCGGCGATTGCGGTGCTTGGTGGCAAGGCACACCTGGCAGTCGGGCATCAACTCCGAGGGACAACCCTTCGAGAAATGCACCCAGCCTGGGTACGGCCGATACCGATACCCAGACGACGGATCCCGCTACAACAGCCCTGGCTACTCGGCACCGCCGATCGACCCGTCGATCGGCGGCGGGCATCAGCGGCGGACCGGGTTGAGCGAAGGTGTTTGCGAGCATGGAGAGGTGCTCACCGCTGACCAGCGTGCGTCGTTCGCCGTCAATGGACTGGTGAAGCTGCCCGCAGCTGTCGACCCGGACCACGCTCGACAGATGTGCGACGAGGTGTGGGCATTCCTTACCGCCGAGCAGGGAATCAGCCGCGACGACTCGTCGACGTGGACGGACGCTCGGCCGACCGGCTTCAACTCGCTGTCTCGCCGCGGCAGCCTGGATCGCGTGTGGAGTCCGACGGTTCAGGGTGTGCTCGCGGATCTGATCGGTGAAGATCACCAGCGCCGTGAGCGTCCCAGAGTTCTGATGACGTTCCCTGAGCCGAACCGGACCTGGGACGTGCCGTCGGACGCTTGGCACTTCGACTTCACACCTCTGCAGGAGCGACCCGGGCTGCGGGCGGTCCAGGTGTTCGTACTTCTCAGCGACGTACACCCCCAAGGCGGCGGCACGCTGGTCCTCTCCGGATCGCACCAGCTGGTGTCGCGATACGTCGCCCGCACGAAGCAGACGCCGAAGCCCAAGCTGATTCGTGGTGACCTGAGCGGGCGCCACCCCTGGCTGAGCGAGCTCTGGGGCCGCCGACGAAACGGGCCTGATGGAGCGGGCGATCGGGCGGCCGGCCTCCTCGGCGTTCCAGCCGTGATCGACGGCGTGGAGCTCCGCGTCACCGAGGTCACCGGCGACTCAGGCGATGTGTACGTCATGAACTCGGACTGCTTCCACGCGATCGCGCCGAACACGCTCGGCGTGGCCCGCGTGATGTGCACCAGTCTCGTGACCCGGAGTCTGCCGTCGAGGTCGACAGGATGATCGAGCGATCGTCGGCAGCCACGATGGCGACGACCGAACGGCGACGGCCCGATCCGTCAGCGTCGACGAGGGAGCTCTCAGCAGAAGGACTCCCCCGCACAGGTCGCCCCCACCGCGAAACAGCAGGCTTGGTCATCGAGGCACCTGCCGGCAACATCAGACATCCCAACGGAGGAACACGATGAACGTCCCCGCCCCGGTCACCATCACACCGGTCCTCGTCGCCGACCTGCTCGCCGAGGGAGAGCGGATGCCGGTGTACATGCACGTCATCGACCACCCCGATGCGCGCGTGCTGGTGGACACCGGCCTGACAGAGCTGCACCCAGCGGTGGCCGACCTCGATCCCCGCCTCCGCCCGCGGAACGAGCTGGATTTCGACCCCGATGACATCGACATCGTCGTCAACACACACCTGCACTTCGATCACTGCGGCGGGAACCATCTCTTCGCCGGCAAGCCGATCTACGTCCAGCGTCAAGAACTCGACGACGCTCGCACCAAGGACGACTACACGATCCGTGAGTGGGTCGACGCTCCCGGGGTCCGGTACGTGCCCGTCGACGGAGAACTGGAGCTGCTCCCCGGGCTGCGGCTTCTCCCGGCACCGGGCCACACGCGCGGCATCCAGGTCGTCGTCGTGGAAACGGGAGATCGCCCGATCGTGATCGCCGGGGACGTGGCGGTGTGGTTCGGTGAGCTCGACGAGCCGAAGACCGAAGGGCAGCTCCTGGTGCGTGCACTCGACCCGCAGCAGGTCTGGCTCAGTCACGAGCACGAGCCGTGGCGCCCGGGCGCCGCTCAGCAGACCGGTTCGTAGCCGGAGCAGCGAGGTCTGCGTGCACCTCCAGAACACCGGCGGAGGGAAGCTGTTCTTGAGTTTCCCAGACGCCAAGATCCAGCTTCGACTCGATGACGGGATCGTCGTGCCCGTGGAGAGCAACCTCACGCTGTGGTACGCGCAGCTGACGGGCTGATTCGGAGTCGTTCGGGTCGTTCGGAGTCGTTCGGGTCGTTCGGAGTCGTTCGGAGCCGCCCCGTCCTGCAGCCTGCCGACCACCGTCGGCGACGTGGGTTTCTGCGAGCCAACAGATCCAGCGACCTCAGGTCGGCGTCAGCACGACCTTGCCGATGTTGCGCCGCTCGGCCAGGTAGCGGTGGGCGTCACCGGCCTGGGTGAAGGGGAAGGAAGCGGCGACAACAGGACTGAGGCGTCCCGCGTCGAGGTCGGCGAGGAGCGGGTGGGTGATCCGATCCATCCCGCCTTCGCGACGCCACCAGCTCAGCAGGTTGAGCCCGAACACTCCGCGGTTCTGGTTGAGCATCCGGCCGGAGTTCCACCACGGCATGGTGGAAGTCGGCAAGCGGATGAGGGCCGAAGCCGCGGCACGGAGGCTGCGTCCCTTCTCGTTGAATGCTTCGGAGAGACCACACATGATCAGGCGGCCGCCCGGCCGCAGGATCCGGTAGTCCTTGCGGAAGGACGTCGGTCCCATGGCGTCGATCACGACATCGACGCCCTCGCCGTCGGTCAGCCGTCGGATCTCGGTACTGAAATCCTGCGTGCGGTAGTCGATCGGGTGGTCCAGGCCATGGGTGCGGAGGGTCTCGTGCTTGGCCGCTGAGGCCGTCCCGAAGATCTCGGCGCCGATGTTGCGTGCGACTTGGACGGCAGCGAGTCCGACCCCACCCGCCGCGGAGTGGATGAGCACTCGGTCCTGGGCCCGCAGACCACCCATGATGATCAAGGCCGCATAGGCCGTTGCGTAGTTGACGCAGAAGGCGGCGCCCTGCTCGAAGCTGAGCCGCTCGGGAAGGGGCATGACGTCCCGCTGGTGCGCCGTGGCCAGCTCCGCTTGTCCCCCGAAGCGCACGCCCGCCATCACCCGCTGGCCGACGACCAGACCGGTCACCCCGTCTCCCAGGGACTCGATCTCACCGGCCACTTCGTACCCCAGGACCGTCGGTGGTTTCGGCGCGGCCGGGTACAGGCCGGTCCGGGCCATGATGTCGGCGAAGTTGAGGCCGGCCGCTCGCACCGCGATCCGCACCTCGCCGGCCCCCGGCGTGGGGACCGGCCGATCCCGGACCTCCAGGACGTCGGGACCACCGATCCGGGTCAGCACCACTGCCCTCATGCGCGGAATCTACTCGGCGGGCTGGAGCTGCGCGCAAGCCAGCGTCGAGGACGGGCGCTGATCACTCGACGTCGAGCCGAGGTGTCGGCTTGGACTAGAATGAAGGCGAGCGAGGCGGTGTTGCGCACAATGTCAGACGACGAGTGCATCCATGGAATGAATCCGATGTGGTGCGCGAACTGCGCAGAGCGCCGCCGAGCCGCTGCTCCGCCGGTGGACAAGCCCAGTGGAGGGAACCGCTCCAAGCAGAATCTCGTCGACGACCTGTGCGACGTCCTCGGCGTTGCCCGGCACAACCTGGGCCCCGGCAGCACCCTCCCGCCACGGATCTTCCGGGCCGCTGCCACCCGGGCCAAGGTTCGCCACGGCACCATGTCCAAGGTCGGCAGTGCCATCGCGGCCAAGGCGGGCCTCCAGTGGGACGCGGCGTGCGCGAATCCCGGGTCGCTCGCGGGCGGAAACCCGACGGTGACCCGGGAAGGACTCGACGTCATGGTCAAAGCCCTGAGCATCCTCGCCGTCCAGCCCGCGAACAAGGTGGATCGAGCTCGCACCAAGCCTTGACCTGAGACGTGATCGAGGGCCCACCGCCGCCTCGAGTGGATCCGGCGCGAGGTCGAATCGGGCCACCCCGACGACGACCCCTGATGGTCGGGCTCAACTCGGGCGCGTCAGCTCCGGGTACTCGTCCGGCGCGTTCATCCAGCTCGTGGCCAGCGCGGTGAGGCTCAGTCGGTGCTGCCGGGCGTACGACCGAAGCCGCTTGAACGCCTCGTCGACGCTGACCTGCTGCATGTTGGCCAGCGCTCCCTTCGCCTGCTCGATGATGATCCGACTCGTGAGAGCCTTCTGGAGCTGTTCGGCCAGCAAGGCCCCACGCTGAATGGCGCGCTCCTGAAGGAGGCCGATCGTCGCCACGTCGGCGAGCGCCTGTGATACGGCGAGATCTGCCGCCGTGAGCTGTCGCTCGTGGGCGGAGAAGACGTTGAGGGCACCGATCACCTTGTCCCGCCGACGCATGGGCAGCGCATGGACCGAGGTGAAACCCGCGGCTGCGGCTCGCGGCGCGAAGCGCGGCCATCGATCACCCGCCGTGTCCAGTTGCGACGTGGCGACCGGCTTGCCCGAGGTGAATGCGTCGAGACACGGACCCTCCCGCTCTTGCAGCTGGAACAGCTCGAGCATGGCCGCCGCTTCCTGCGTTGCCGTGACGAACTGCAGGTTGCCGTCGACGTCGGCCAGCATCATGCCGACCGCCGCCGCGTCGACGAGGGTCGCCGTGTGGACGCTCACCGAATGGAGGAAGTCGATGATGTCGAAATCGTCCACCAACGTGTCGGCCACGTCCACGATCACAGCAGCGAACTGCTCGGCGGAAACTGTGCTCACGTCCAATGCTCCGGGTTCCACTCGACACCTCAAGATCTCCGCAGACTTCTGATTCGTCGTCACTGAGTCGGAGGCGGCCTGCGAGCACCGCGTCGGCGACATCCACCAGCCTGCGGTCGTGCGCCAGAGCTTACGCTCGCAGGCGCAGCATGGTCTCCACCGTCCGATGGTCGACCGAGAACCCACCGCTCCTTGAGCCTGGTGACTGCGGTGGTCCAGCACCCCTCCGCTGCACTCTCACCGGCACCGCCCGCGGGGCGATCAACAGCCGGACCAGGCGCCCTACACCTGGTCGGTGAGGTCACTGACCGGGACCTTGTGCCGGGAGCTACACGTCGTTGCGGTATTCCGGCGGGGTCCGGTACGGTCTTGGTCAGCGCCCCAGACCCTGGCGTCGAACTGGTTCTGTTCCGCGAAGGGCTTGAAGTGGTGCTGGCGCCGAGAAACCATCCTCTGCACGTCATCGCGCTCACTCAGCCAACGAACCACGTCGATGTCACCTCCGTCGGCTCCGTCCGAGGCCCATCTCGACGACTGCTGGACCCACCAGCGAGCTGCCGACGCACATCGACGAGGACCGACTGGTCGCCGCGACCTGGGGGGATTCGGCGACCAGTCGGTTGAACCACACCTGAAGGCACGTCGCCATAGGAGAATCACGTGTACGACGAGAGTCCGATGAACGGTGAGAGCGTCACGACCGAGCAGGTGATGCCCACACCCCGGTCCGATGATCGATATGTTCGAGTTCAGAGCCTGCTCGATGCCATCGACAGCCGCGAAGCATTGGCGATCGCCTCCCTGCCGAAGACCAGGAACTCCCTCGGCTGGGCGGACATCGCGCCGGACTCCGGCCTCAGCGAAGCGCAAGAGCTTTTCATCGACTACTGGTCGCCTCGTCGGGTCATCGAGCAGTGCCACGCGGAACGAAGCGCCATCACCGTCGCCTGGCAGTGGGCCGGGGCTCTACCTCGAAACTTCGAGAATCGGTTCCTGGACGAGCTGCTCGACGTCTGGGAAGCCAGGTCCGTCAACTGAGGATCGGCCGCGGTGGTCGGGATCGATGGCGGCGGCCGCACGACGAACCCGGCTCTGGAGGTGAGTCGGCTCGGGTCGCTGAGCAGACCCTCCGAGGAGTCACCGGGCCATACTGGCGAGGTGGTTGACGCGCAGCGGCCCATGGTCCGGGATCTCGGTCAGGGGCACCCGGTCCTGATCATCCACGGTGGGATGAGCGACGAGTCGCCCTGGAAACGGGTTGCCGACTCCATGATCGTTCACCATCGAGTGGTCCTGCTCCGTCGGTGCCTGTACCGACTGGATCTGCCGGTTCGGGTCTCGACAGTGATGTCCGACCAGGTGTCAGAGGTGTTGGCCGTGGCGGCCGGACTCGGCGAGCCGTGTGTGATCGTCGGGCACTCCTCCGGCGCGATCGTCGCGCTCGAAGCGCTGGTCGCCGATCCCCGTCCCTTCGCCGGTGCAGTGCTCTATGAACCGCCGGCGCCGCTCGACCAGCTCCCGCTCGGTGAGCGGACCACGGTGCCCCGCGCCCGAGCCGCCCTCACCCGCGGACAGGTCGGGCGCGCGTTGGAGATCTTCCTCCGGGAAGGTGTCGAGGTGCCGACGTGGATGAGCGCGATCGCACCAGCCATGGCGTGGCTTCCTGAGGTGCGCAAGTACGTGGCTCGCCAGATCGACGACCTCGAGTCCATCGTCGAGCTCGGGGTCCGGTCGCAGACCTATCAGCACATCGACCGACCGGTGTGGTTCCTGACCGGCGAGAGGAGTCCGAACCACCTTCGAGAACGCTGTCGACGACTGACGGCGGCGCTGCCACATGCCGATCTGGTGACGCTTCCCCGGACGGGTCACGGCGCCAACCAGTCGAACCCGCGCCAACTCGCAGAGCTCATCAGCGCCTTCACCCGGCCACTGCTCGGAACGGGAGCTGCGCGGCCCTGACTCGAAACGCGGTCAGCGGCGCGGCGGCCGGTCGAAGACCTGGCTCGCCCCCCACGAGGCCGACCACCTAGTCCTCGAGGGGAACGGCGGCGACCATGACGGCGTAGTCCTGGCGAACGCCCCCGTCGGTGTCGTCGTTCTCGGTGAGCTCGCGCAGCGTCCGGTCGAGCTGGTCGACCAGCCACTCGGCCTGCTGAACGGTCAGCCGGACCACACGGTCCTCGAACAGGAGAGGGTGCCGCTTCGGTGTCCGGTGCGGCGGCAGATCGGTGGAGTAGACGCCGCCCTGGTCGTCGCGGGTGAGAAGCCGGGTCACGGTTCCACTGCGCAGCAGCGCGCTGCTGTACGCGTCGGTGATCCGGCGATAGATGGGTGCACCGATGCGGCGGGCCTGATCACTGTGGTCGGTGAAGCCGGTGCTGGCCAGCGGTACCCGGTAGGTGTCGTGACTGGATCGGTAGCAGGTGATCGGACGCCCGGCCCGCGACCTCGTCCGCGTCACCTGCAGGAGACCGGCTTCGAGGAGCACCCGAACGCGGTAGGCCATGGTGGTGATCGCACACCCCACGTCCCCGGCGGCTTCGGCTGTCGACCGCTCGCGGGACAGGAACGGGTGGATGAACGCAGCACTGCGCGGGTCGGTGAGCAGCCGGGCCTGCCGGTGATCGGTGACCACCGAAGCCCTACTACGAATCCGCTCTGTCATTCGTAGCAGCCTAGTTCCTAGCGTGCACCCCATGTCCGGCTCGGCGACGGTGCTCCGCGACCGCGATGTCGCATTGATGTGGTCGAGCAGCGTCATCTCCGCGGTCGGCACCGGCGCGATGTTCGTAGCTCTGCCGTACCACATCTTCATCGCCACCGGTTCCGTCGTCGCGACGGCGCTGGTCACGTTGGCCGAATACGCACCGACGGTGGGAATCGCACAGTTCGCGGGTGTGGTGGCCGACCGTTGGGATCCCCGTAGCACCCTCATCGCCGTCAACCTCGCGCTGGCAACCTGCACGCTGGCGTATCTCCTGCACGAGGACTGGTGGTGGCTGGCGGTGATCGCCTTCGTCCGGTCCGGCGTGGCTCAATTCGGTCCGCCGGCGACGCACACCCTCGTGCCGACTGTCGCCCCACCGGGGCGACTGGCCGAGGTCAATGCCCTGATCGCGATCGGAGGGAACATCGCTCGCCTTGCCGGCCCAGCCCTCGGCGGCGTGCTGGTCGGGATCGGTGGGCTGCACACCGTGGTGCTCGCTGATGCCGCCAGCTTCGTCGCCGCTGCCGGGCTGACCAGCGGTGTGCGTCGTCTGGCGTCTGCTGGTCGAGCGCACCCGGGCGGGCTCGTCCGATCCTGGCGAGAGGGCTGGTCGACCGTACAGCAGCACCCGGTGCTGCGTCCGATGGTCGCCGTCATGGCCCTCGTCGGGTTCGGGGAAGGATTCGTCTCCGCGCTGCTGGCGCCCTGGATGACCGAAGTCGCCGGTGGTGGCGGCGCCGAGCTCGGTCTGATGCTGTCGTTGCAAGCTCTCGGTGGGATCGTCGGCGGTGTCCTGGTCATTCGGTGGGGCGAGCGATGGCGCAGCCTGTCCCTGCTCGCCGTCGGCGCGATCCTCAGCGGCCTCTTCCTCGTCGTCATCCTCAACTACCCGCTCGTCGCCCCAGTCGGACCCTGGCCGGCGATCATGCTGACGGCGGTCGCCGGTGTGCCCTTCGCGGTGTACGGCACCGCCCAGTCGATAGCCGTGCAGAGCCACTCCCCCGACGGTCTCCGGGGCCGCGTCGTCAGTCTCACCTTCGGTGTGCAGGGCGTCGCCCAACTTGTCGGCATCGGTCTCGCCGGCCCGGCCGCCTCACTCGTCGGCCCGCTGGCCATCAACATCGAGGCAACCGCCTACCTCGCCGCCGGCGCAGTGGCAGTCATGGCCGTTCGTCGAGTCCGCTGATCCGATGGCCAGGTCCGCGTGCGCGCTGGGAGCGTTGACGATGGCGCATCGAGAGTCGTGACGGGCAGGTGGATAGCGTCGCCAGGTGACCATCTACCTGATCGTCGGCCTGCCCGGAGCCGGGAAGACCACGCGAGCCAAGGAGCTGGAGGTCAGCCGACCAGCCCTTCGTCTGACGCCGGACGACTGGCAGATGGCGGTGTTCCACGAGGACGGTCCGGACCAGTGGCGTTCGAAGGAGCGCGCCGATCAGCGCGACCGGATCGAGGGCAAGCTGGTGGAGGTCGGCATGCGGGCCGCCCAGCTGGGCACCGACGTCGTGTTCGACTTCGGCTTCTGGGGCAAGGACGAACGCTCCGCGCTCCGTTGGATCGCAGCGTCGATGGGTGTCCGCGCCGAGGTCGTCTACCTGCCGATCGACTACCAGGAGCAGCGCCGACGCATCGCAGAGCGCTACGAGACCGAGACCGGCCAGTTCCAGCTGAGCGATGCCGAGCTGAAGCAGTGGCACCTCCAGTTCGACGCGCCCGACGAGGAGGAACTGCGTGGCGGTCGGATCCCAGCGGTCCCGGCGGGCCATGCGACCTGGCCGTTGTGGGCGTCGGAACGTTGGCCATCGCTGCCGGATCGGTGATCACGTCCGAACCGAACGGTATTCTGCCGACCTGGCACCGACGCCTGGCACAGGCCCGGGCGGGCTCAAACCGTGGAGCAGGGGGCGGGAGGCGATCCTTGGGTGACTTGAGTGCCTTTCGTGACCGTGTCCGCTCGGCGCGACGCTCCGTGGGCCGTACCCAACAGCAGCTGGCACGCGAGATCGGTCTGCATCCGAATGTGCTGAGTCACAAGCTGAACGGCTCGGCCGGCACGGTCCTCAACAGCCGCGAGGCGCTCGCGATCGTGACGACGCTCGCCGGCTGGGGTGGAATCGACAGCCGCCGCGACGCCGAGGATCTGCTCGACCTGGCCGCGGTGTCTCCTGCCGTGGTTGCGGCTCAGGCGTGGGAGAAGTCGCCGCTCGGTGACCTCAGGACGAAGGCGTCGCCGGCGGATCCACCTGCCGGGACACCTGCCGAGGAACCTGCCGCAACACCTGCCGCGACACCTGCTGGTAGCGGGCTGTGGTGGACCGACGAGCACGTACCCACGTTGCGTCCCGGCCCCATGCCGCAACCGACCACACCGTTGATCGGACGGACCGAAGAACTCGAGACGGTGCTCGGCCTGCTGCGCCGGAATCGGCTGCTGACCCTCCTGGGCGCGGGCGGCACCGGCAAAACCCGACTGGCGCTGCGGGTGGCCGAGCTCGCGGCCGAGGACTTTCCCGACGGGGTCGCGTTCGCCGACCTCGCGCCCCTGACGAGCCCGGAGCTCATCGCCGAGACCATCCTGCGATCCCTCGGACTCGCACCCGACGCGGGTGGTGCCGCCGATCAGCAGCTGCTGGCCGCGCTGCGGCACGCCCGGCTGCTGATCGTGGTGGACAACATCGAGCACCTGGCGGCCGGAGCGGGGTTGCTCGGTGAGCTGCTGTCCGCCTCACCACACCTGCACCTGCTCGTCACGAGTCGGGTGGTCCTCCGCCTCTACGGTGAGCAGCAGTTCCGGGTCTGGCCGCTTCCCCTACCCGACGACATCAGCGTCACCAGTCCGGCCGCGATCAGGGCCAGCGATGCGATCGAGCTGTTCTGCCAGCGGGCCCGAGCGGTTCGGCCGCAATTCGATCCGGTCGGTGCCGAGCTGACCGCGGTCGCCGACATCTGCCGACTGCTCGGCGGGCTCCCACTCGCTCTCGAGCTGGCCGCCGCGCGGATTCGGACTTTCTCACCGCTGGTCGTTCTCGAACGGCTCCAGGACCAGCACAGCTGGCTCGGGACCGGTGCGCGTGACCGACCGCGGCGCCAGCAGAGCCTGGCGTCCGCACTGGCCTGGAGCGAAGCACTGCTCTCCCCCGAGCAACGCCGCCTCTTCATCCACCTCGGCGTCTTCGCCGGGTCGTTCGACGCCCACGGTCCAGCGGCGGTCGTCGACCAGCCGACCGATCAGGTGCTCGACCTGCTGATCGAGTTGGAGGAGCACAGTCTGCTCGAGCTGGCCGACGCCGCCGGTGCGATCACCGAGCCGAGGTTCCGGCTGCTCGAACCGATCCGGGAGTACGCGGTGGAACGCTTGCGAGAGGTGGCTGACGTCGACGCCGTCCGACGAGCGCACCTGCGCCACTACCGCCGAGCCGCACAGGCGATGGGGCCGCCGCGTCCCGGGGCCGACGCCGACCCGGAGCTGTATCGGTTGTTCCTGGACCAGGCCAACATCAGAGCAGCCCTCGACTGGGCCACCGCTCAGGCCGTCGTCGATCGTCAGTGCCTGTTGGACGGGCTCCGGCTGGTCACGGCATGTGGCCGCATGTGGAGCCGCCGGTCCCTCCTGGCCGAAGGCATGGTCTTCCTCCGCCGGCTCCTCGACATCGAGGCGCGCAGTCGCAGCGCCCCGCCGGAGCTCAGAGCCGCCGCCTTGGTGCTGGGCGCGGCCTTCAGCTGCATGAGCAACGACATCACCCGCACCAGGGAACTCGCCGGCGAGGCCCTCGGCCTGTGCGAAGAGATCGACGATCCGCGCGCCGCGACCCGGGCACACCGGTTGCTCGGTGAGGTCGCCTTGGCGGCCGATGATCTCGACGACGCCATGGCCCATTTCCACCAGCAGCTCGAATTCGCCCGCCGCACCGACGACCCGGGCCTCACCGGCGACGCGTTGAACATGCTCGGCCAGGGCTACACCCGGCTCGGCCGCTTCACCGAAGCCCGGACGGCTCTGCTGGCCAGCATGTCCGACTTCGAGATCTCGGGTGACGCCGACGTACTCGGCGCCGTGATCGGCAGCCTCGCGGAACTGTCCTACCGCGCCGGCGATCTCGACGAGTCCGCGGATCACTGGGTGGCCGGACTCCGGCTGCACATCCAGACGCGGACCTATCGCGGCGTCGCGTACGGACTGGAGGGCTGCGCCACGGTCGAAGCCGCCCGCGGACGAGCCCGGACGGCCCTGGAGTTCGTCGCGGCCGCACAACGGATCCGTGACGCCGGGGGATGGATCCTGCCCGAACCTGAACGCCGGGTGCTGCTGGCGGCCCTCGCCGAACCGGCGGCCGCCCTCACCGACGACGAACGACGGCGAGCCATCGCCAAGGGCCGGGACCGCGACCTCGATGCGGTCGTCGCCGACGCCATCGCGATAGCGACACCGGCCGCGCTACCGGCGCCCGCCACTCACTGATCCCGGTGGCGACACGCTCGTCGTGGACCGCTCTCCCGTACGCTCGGCCGGGTGACTGCCGTCAGCCATGTCGTCCTGGTGTCCTGGAAGAGTGAGAGCCAGGCTGCGGCCGAGGATCTCGTCCGGCCGGCCATCCGGGGTTTCGTCGACACCATCGCCGACGTCTCGTCCGTCGTGGAAGGGCACTCCTCGAGTTCCGAAGGTTTGGGGGACGGCTTCGATTACGGCTTCGTCGTCACCTTCGCCTCCGCGCAGGCACGGGACGCCTATCTCGACCACCCCGTCCACCGGCCGGTGGCCGAGGCGATCGACGCGGCTGCGGAGCGCGTCGTCGTGTTCGACATCTGATCGGGACCCGGCGATGTCCCGAGGATCTGCGGCCGCGTTTCTGGGATCCGGAAGAGGTCTCGGTAACGTGCTCGCATGCCCACCAAACTCGAGAACGTCGGCATCGCCGTTCGCGACCTCGAAGCAGCCATCGCCTTTTTCTCCGATCTCGGTCTGACGGTCCTCGGCCGGGACACGGTCAGTGGCGAATGGACCGACACCGCCGTCGGTCTGGACGGCAACCACGCCAAGATCGCCATGCTCCAGACCGCGGACGGCCTCGGACACCTCGAGCTGTTCGAGTACATCCACCCAGATGCGATCGAGACGAGCCCCACCCTGCCCAATGAGATCGGCATGCACCGCATCGCCTTCTCGGTCGACGACATCGACGAGGCCCTCGCGATCGCCGCTCGGCACGGATGCCACCCCCTGCGCGGTGTCGGCACCTACGGCGACGTCTACAAACTCAGTTACGTCCGGGGCCCCAGCGGCATCCTCGTCATGTTCGCCGAGGAGCTGAAGAGGTAGCCGGCTCGCGGCGCGAGGGGCTAACGCTGATCCGTCACCTTGGTCGACACAGTCGAGTAGCCGCCACCGCCCGGGTAGTGCCAGGCGCCGGAGAGGACGGTGCCACTCTCATCGAAGGTGCCTTCGTAGTAGGCCGGGGAGTTGCGCTCACCCATCCAGATCGTCAAGGTGTCGCCCACCAGCTCGTAGGTGTAATCGAGGGTCTCGCCCTCGCCGAAACCGTAGTAGCGGGACCTGATGTCTTCGCTGGGTTGCTCACCATAGCTGTGCGCGTGGCCGATGACCTCGAGTCCCTTGGTACCACCCAGCTCTACGTGCTGGAACAAGAAGAACCCGCCTTCCGCCCATTCGTAGGTCGTGGTCCCCTCCGCTTCACCGGAGACCTGCCAGGTACCGATCAACTTGTCCAGGCTGCGCAGGTCGGGGTTAGGTGTCGGCGGCTGGTCCACCCCGTGTTCGTCGATGTCCTGCTTGTCTTCCATCACGTTCCCCTTCTTCGTGTCGGCTTCGGACACCCCTCAGACTCGGAGCCGCCACCGGACTGATCGGGGAATCGTTGATCATTCTGCGCCGTTGCGCTCGGACGTCTGCTCGCCAAGGTGGGTGGCGGAAGGATTCTGATCTTGATCACGTGGGAAATCCGAACCGGTCAGAAGCATTACGCTGCTGCGGGTGAGTGTGCACCTGGTGGGCGGTGGTTGGTCCGCGGAGCACCACCGGAGCGTCTACGGCGCGTTCGTCCGCGAGTCGGTGACGACGGCCACCGATCCGAGCTCAACTGCCCGCGTGGGTGTTCTCCAGCTCTTCGACCGATCGGTCGAGGACGGTGAGGCGAAGTTCGGGCAGTTCGCGGACATCCTCACCCGACTGGGCCCCTGCCGCGCCGTTCCTTTCCTGGTGGCCGAAGGAGAGTCCGTGCCGCCGGGGGTGATCGGCGACGTCGACGGACTGCTGGTCGCCGGCGGGTTGACCCCGGCGTATCAAGCGGCCCTGGCTCCTGTTGCCGAGGAGATCCGGGAGCTCGTCGCTCGTGGCGTGCCGTATCTCGGGTTCTCGGCCGGCGCCGCGGTCGCGGCCACGACGGCGGTCATCGGTGGCTGGAGGGACGGCGAGGTGGCGATCGCGCCTGAGGACTGCGCCGAGGATCTTGATCAGGTGACGAGCCTGCCCGGACTCGGCCTCGTCGACTTCGCCGTCGACGTCCATGCCGCGCAGTGGGGCACCCTCACGAGGGTGATCACCGCGGTGAGCCGTGGCGACATCGACCGGGCGGTGGCGATCGACGAGAGCACGGTGTGCATCGTCGACGACACCTCGGTGACGATCGCCGGAGCCGGCCACGCTTGGTGGGTGACCAGGGCTCGCGCCGGAGTCACCGTCCGGGCCGCCCGGGACACCACCATCGCCAGGAGCGCTCTGCACGCTTGACGGGGCGCAGCACCGACGAGTCGGCGGAGCCGAAGGGTCAGCTCCTGGATGACCTCAGCCACTCCCGGACGATCGATCCAGCAGACTCGGGATCGCACTCCACATCGGGTGAGACTCCGTCGCCTTCCCAATTGGTTCCGGTGACCGGGTCGATGGGTGTGGCCTCGGGCACGAGTGCGGTGACCCTGGGCGTGATCCGAACCGGCGTGACGTGGTCAGCCGCACCGGGCGTACGGCTGCCGAAGGTCCGGACGCGTCCGCGGTGTCGGAGGTGGTAGGCCAGGGCCTCACCGCTGGAATACGTTCCCGGTCCGATCAGTACCGCCACGCGGACATCGGGGGCGAGTGTCAGGTCGCCCAGGCACTCGGAGGTCCACCACTGACGTGGGGGTCGTTCGTGGTGGTGCACGGTGGCGAGGTGCGTCGGTTCGGGTCCCAGCACGAACTCCGCCACGACTGCGAGCGACGACAGTGCTCCGCCACCGTTGGAGCGGAGGTCCAGCGTGAGGCCCTCGCAGTCCTGCAGGATGGTGAAGGCCGACCGGAGGTACGGCGCGGCGTACCGGAGGTCGTCGAAGCCGTCCAGTCGCAGCTCGCCGATTCCACCGTGGCGGCGGACCGTTCGCACGTTGGCCGCTCGCCGAGCGACTTCGATTCGCGAGACCGGAGGCCAGCCCGGCGCTGTCTCGTCCGGCGGGCGGGCGTCGTCGTGCAGCTCGAGAGTGAGGTGGCGTGCAGTGCGGTGGCAGGTCTCCTCGACCAGCGCCAGGAGCTCAGGGGACACCGGCACGGTGGGGTCGGATGCCTCATCTCCCAACGCCAGCAGGTCGCCGTGCAATCGCTCGGCGCGGTCTGGATCGGGCATCAGCTGCTTCCCCCAGCGCGCAAGGGAAGAAACGATGTCGCGCAGATTCTCCACGGTCGCGCTCCTTTCGATCCGGCGGTGAGTGAGGCCCGAGGTCGAGCAGGCCACTGGGCCGTACTCGGAGCTACATCGGCCGGTGACCAGTCAACAGACCGCCGTCGACCGGCAGCGTGTGACCGGTGATCCACCCGGCGTCGGCCGAGGCGAGGAAGGCGACCGCAGCGGCGACGTCTTCGGGCTCCCCCACCCTGCCCAACGGGTACATGCCGGCGAGACGGTCGGCACCGCCGTCCTGGTTCTCCCACACTCGGGTCCGCACGGTCCCGGGGGCGACGGCGTTGACGCGGATGCCCGCCGGTCCGAGGTCGGCGGCAAGGTTTCGGGTCAACGCGACCACGCCCAGCTTCGCCGCTGAGTACGGCTCGCTGCCGAGTGCCGCGAAGGCGTTGACCGAACTCACCGACACGATCGCCGGCTGGTTCCGGCTCATCCGAAGGTGCGGAAGAGCGGCTCGGCAGCAACGCACGACACCCACCAGGTTGAGGTCGAGCATGGTCATCCAGACGTCGTCGTCGGTTTCTTCGAAGGCGCCGTGTGCCCGGTCGCCGCCGGCGACGTTGACCAGGACATCGAGGCCGCCGAAGTGCTGGACGACATCAGTCACAGCTGCCTCCACGGCGGCCTTGCTGGTGATGTCGATGGCGACAGCCTGGTGCGCCGGGCCGGCTCGGGTCGCAAGCTCGGCGGCCACAGCCGTGGCACTCGCAGGTTCCAGGTCGGCGACTGCGACCTGAGCGCCCTCGGCGGCCAGGCGATGCGCACATGCTCGTCCGATCCCGTTTCCGGCTCCGGTCACCATCGCCGAGATCCCGTCGAACCGGTTGGCCATCGTCTGCACCATCCGGCCATCCTGGCAGGATCCGCCCGGTACGACTCGACCCGTTCGAAGGCGGTGCTCCGAGACGCCGTCGCAGGTGTCGGTTGCACCGTGATCTCGACCAACGGCCTGGCGGCTCCCGCGTTAGCCTCAGGCCATGCCGAGTGCCCTGTTGCTGACCGGCACCGTGGGCGCCGGGAAGACCACGACCGCCGATGCCGTGGGTCTGCTCCTGGAAGCGGCCTCGGTCCCCCACGCGATCATCGACCTCGACGAGATCCGTCGGCTGTGGCCAAAGCCGCCTTCGGATCCGTTCGCGAGCGAGGTAGAGCTCCGCAACGTCGAGTCTCTGGCCTCGAACTACCTCGCGGCCGGTGCGGACCGGCTGGTGCTGGCCGGCGTCTGCGAGACCTGGACCCAGCGCCGGAGGTACGAGTCCGCCGTGGCGGTTCCGCTGGTGGTCTGCCGGCTGCACGCGCCCCCGGACGCCCTCACCGCTCGGCTACGCGATCGACACCGCGACGAGCCCACCGAGCTGGCCTGGCACCTGGACCGAGCCCCCGAACTCGACGCGATCCTCGACGCCGCAGGTGTGGCAGATGCCGGCGTCGCCACCGAGTTGCGCACGCCCCTCGAGGTTGCCAGCGAGGTCATCGCGCTAATCGGCTGGAACCTCGAAGCACCGCCGAATGGCAACCAGCCAACGGCCTCTTGACCTGATCATGGGAGGTTCGGCGCCGACCGCCGGGAGGATCCGGCTCGGATCGCATGCGGCAGGTAGGCGGCCACGGCGAACAACCAGCCCATGAACGTGATCAAGACGGCACGCTGCACCAGGCCCCGCCACGCGAACAGGGCGCCCCCGGGTTGCTGCGCCAGTCTCAACAGCACGATCCCGACGACCAGCGAGACCGCGGCCACGAGACTCCACGCAGCCAGCCGGTGCCAGGCCGGGTCGCGCCGGAACCGGCGATAGAACACGAAGCAGCTCACCGGCGCCAGGGAGAAGACGACAGCGCCGAAGACACCATGGATCAGGCCGTGCACGCTGGGCCGGGTGATCAGCGCGGATGGGTCCGTGACGAACGGGCCGGAGGCCATGAGGCTCAGCCCGATGATCTGCAGCAGGATCGGCCCGACAGCGCCAGCACGACCACCGCGCAGGTAGGGGGCTGCGGCCCGGGCGAACACGATCAGCAGGGCGCCGGAGACGAGGAAGTTGGCGATCTGCACCCAGCCTCGAGGACCGAGGGACAACTCGCTGACGAACATGCTCAGTGGCTGGTAGTCCGGGCGCAGCCACCCCTCGGTCACGAAGACCGCCACGAAGAGCACCGGAGCGGCCGTGCCCGCCGCCGTGGCCAGCCGAAGCCGACGCCCGGACCCGGGCCGGTCGGGCGCCGTCATCGTCATCGAGATCAGCATGCCATCCGACGTGGTCACGGCCGATCCGCTCGGTTGAGCACACCGTCGAACCACGACCGTGATCTTCATCTACGTTGGTGCGCAGGCCCTCGCCGATCGAGGGCGCGACCGGACCGAAGGAGATCGATCAGTGCCGACCCCCATGAACGACGAGCAGATCGTGGCCTTTCTGGCCGCGGGCGCGCCGACCGCGCACCTGGCGACGATGCGGCCGGACGGGCGCCCACACGTGGTGCCGATCTGGTTCGTGGTGGACGGCGGCGATCTGGTCTTCGTGACCCACTCCTCGTCGGTGAAGGCCCGCAACCTGCGCCGGACCGAGTACGCCGCGGCCTCGGTCGACGACCCGCGGCCACCGTTCTCCTTCGTCTCGGTCGAGGGTCCGGTGACCCTCATCGACGACATGGAGCAGGTCCGACACTGGGGAAAGCTCGGCGCAGCCCGCTACATCGGAGCCGAGGCGGCCGACGCCTACGCCTACGGCGACAACTTCCCGGACGACCTGCTGGGCCGGCTCACCCCCACTCGGATGACCGGGACGGCGGCGCTGGCCGACTGAAAGATCGCGCCGAGCACGGTGTCCGGGCCGACGACCGGTCGGTCTTCGGTGTCAGGCGTCGGATCCGTCCGCCTGGCTGAAAGGTGTAGCGTTCAACACCGAACGACACCCACCCGTACGACACCTCGACACCGGGTGGTGTGGAGTCCACAGCGCGTGGCCGCGCGTTGAGTAGGTCCGCGATTCGTCGACAGGAGGTGGGACCCATGAACGCAGGATCAGTGGGTGCACCGCTGCGAGGCAGGATCACGAGACTTTCGTAGTCGTCCGCAGGAGCGCCCGTAGAGCAATCTCGCGAAAGGCGCCTCCCATGAGCACACCACCATTCCGAACGCTGCATGTCACCTCGACGACGGTCTCCGGCCGACCGGATTCCGAGCACGATCGTCGCCGGCTCGAGCCGACTCGGCGCGCCGAGGGCGCCAGTGATCGTGCCCTGGTCCTCGGTGGCGGCGGATCCACGGGCAACGCCTGGTTGATCGGCGTCATCGCCGGCCTGCTCGAGGGTGGCCTGGATGTGACCGACGCCGATCTGATCATCGGAACGTCGGCCGGATCAACTGCTGCAGCCCAGATCACCAGCGCACCCCCGGTCGAGCTGCTGGCCGACATCCTCGCTGCTGCGCCTCGGCCCGGGACCGGTCCGGCCCGGGCCCACGGTGGACCGGGTCCCGGGCCGGTGGCGGCACAGATGGAGAGAACGAGAGCCATCATCGAAGCTGCCGAGGATGCCGCCGACATGCGTCGCCGCATGGGTGCGGCGGCGCTCGAACTCGAGACCGCCGCGGACGGCTCTGGGCACGAGCGGTGGAAGGCCACCGTCGCCGCTCGGCTGCCGCGCCGGCACTGGCCGACAGGGACGGTGATCATCACGGCCGTGGATGCCCATACCGGTGATGCGATCGTCTTCGACCGCCACAGCGGAGTGGACCTGGCCGACGCCATCGCGGCCAGCTGCGCCAGCGGCTCCCCGCACGGCATCGGCGACGACCGGTACATCGACGGCGGTTACCGACGCAACGAGAACGCCGATCTGGCCGCCGGCTGTGCACGCGTGCTGGTGCTGTCGCCGTTCGGCGGCAGGTCGCGACATCCCCGTGACTGGGGCATGCAGCTGTCGACCCAGGTCGACGAGCTACGCGCAGGTGGCAGCAGAGTCGAGACGATCGTCCCCGACAGCAACACCGAGCACCTGTTCGGCGCCAACGCGATGGATCTGTCGCTCCGTCCGTCCGCCGCCCGAGCCGGTCACGGCCAAGGGGAGGCGTTGGCCGGAGAGCTCAGCAGGTTCTGGCGCTGACCTCGCTGCGTGACCGGTGGCCCGAACGATCTCAGGACCGGCGTTGTCGGCCGACCCGGCGGATCGCGTCGAGCACAGCTCGAACGGCTGGCGCGAGCGGTCCGGTGGCGTGTGCGACGGACACCCGCCGGGCGAATCGTTCACCGTCGAGGGGGCGGGTCAAGAGGTTCTCGCGATCGATGATCACCGTGAGGCCGTGGATGAGGGTGACACCGCGGCCGGCGGCGACCAGTGCCTGGGCTTCCACCGGCTCGTCGCCGTGGCCGGCCAGCAGCCGCGGCGGGTCCAGCCCGTGTCGTGCGAGGACGTGCTCGGCCAGGTCGGCGGCACTGCCGTCGTGTGCCCGGATCCACGTCTCGCCGGCCAGGTCAGCCGGCTTGATCACTGGGGACGAAGCGAGGGGGTGGGTGGTCGGCAGCAGGATCTCGACCGGGTCCTCGAAGAGTCGTCGGACGGTCAGCGAATCCGGAACGGCTCGCGGGGCGAAGTCGTGCTCGAAGGTGATGGCCAGGTCGAGTTCGCCGCGGCTGAGCTTGGTGTGCGCGGTGCCCGGGTCGACCAGATCGTCGATGATCACCAGGTCGGGGTGCTGCTCGCCGATCAGGGCGGCGACCTCGGCTGACATATAGATCAAAGCGCTGAAGAACGACCCGAGTCGCACGGTTCCCTGGTGTTCGGCAGCCAGTGCACGTACCTGTCGCTCGGCCAGGGTCAGCCGGTCCACGACCGACATCGCATGGTCGACCAGCAGCCGGCCGGCCCGCGTGGCCTGCACCCCGCCGCGACTCCTGACCAACAACGTAGACCCGATTTGCCGCTCGAGCAGCGCGATCTGGCGCGACACGGCCGGCTGGCTGATGTGCAAGGCACGCGCCGCCGCCGAGAACGACCCGGTTTCCAGCACCGTGATCAACGTCTGCAAGCGGACCACGTCGAGCATGACTCCAGGTTATCGATCTATGCGCAACTATGCTTTGCGTTCGACCGAGAGCGGTCAGACGCTGGACACATGGACCAGGCGGAGCCGAGCTCGATCGGTGCCGGTCGGGAACCCGGCCCGCGGTTGCGCCGGGCCCGGTTCGCCACGTCAGCGGTGTTCTTGCTGACCGGGTTCCTCTTCGCGAGCTGGGCGGCCCGCATCCCGGCTCTCAAGGAGCAGCTCCGGTTGGGCGACGGGCAGTTGGCCATCGCACTGATCGGGCTGGAGGCCGGCGCGGTGCTCGGGTTGCAGCTCGGAGCCGTCGTGGTGACCCGGATCGGCAGCCGGCGGGCGCTGCTGGTCGCCCTGCCGGCCTTCGCGGTCTTGCTGGTGCCGCTGGGCTACGCCTGGAACCTGGTCACCTTGGCCGTGGCTGCCGGCTTGTCGGCGGCGGCCAACAGCGTGGTCGACGTGGCGATGAACGACCAAGGGGTCGGCGTGCAGCACAGGTACGGCCGGTCGCTGCTGTCGGGCATGCATGCCATGCACAGCCTGGGTGGGATGCTCGGAGCCGGCGCCGGCGCGGCCGCCGCTCTGCTCCAGATCGCTGTGACCGTTCACTTCACCGTCGTGTCTCTGGGAGTCGCGGCCGTGTCGATACCGGTGACCCGGGCGCTCCTGACGTCCGCGGAGCTCCATGGCGGCCAGCGGCGCGGAGCGCGATCGACACCCCTGCACGCCGGCTGGACGGGGCGGCTCGTGATCCTCGGCGCCGTCGCCTTCGTCGTCGCCTTCGGTGAATCGGTCGGCCTCAACTGGGGCTCGGTCCTGCTCGCCGAGCACCGCGGCGCCAGCCCGGCGATGGCGGCAGCCGGGCTCTCCGTCTTCCTGGCCGCCGTCACCCTCGGCCGGCTCCTCGGTGACCGCATCGTCGATCGGGTCGGGCCGGTACGGGTCTTCGCCGCCGGCGCGCTGCTCGCCGGTGCCGGGCTCACCGCAGGGCTGCTGCTGGGATCGGCAGCCGCCGCCGTCGCTGGCCTCGCGCTCCTCGGTCTCGGCCTCGCCACCCTCCTCCCGATCAGCATCAGCGCCGCCGGCTCCAGCGGGAACCTCCCCGTGCCGGTCGCCGTCGCCCGGATCTCCACCCTCGGCTACTTCGGATCATTCACCGCGCCCGCGCTCATCGGCTGTCTCGCGTCCCAGACCAGCTTGCCGACCGCTCTGCTGCTACCGGCTTTCGCCGTGGCTGCCGCCGCCATCGCCGCACCCGTCGTGCGGCCGCCCCGGGGCCGGCGAGCTGCTCCCCGTCCCGGCTAGGACGTCGGGTCGTACATGATCTCTCGCACCTCTTGGGCGCAACGGCAGCCGCGAGCGATGCGAGCGGCCCACCCCAACGCCTCCGCGCGCGACGGCACCTCGATGATCGCGAAGCCGCCGATGACCGCCTTCGGCTCGGGTACCGGGCCGTCCTCGACTGTCCCGTCGGTGCCGACGATGCTCGCCCGCTGCCGCTCGATGCCGCCGCCGAAGATCCAGACCCCAGCGTCTCTGGCCTCCTGGACCACCGCATGGGAGATCTCAGCGACCGCAGGCCACTCGTCGGCCGGGATGTGGTCCATGGAGCCGTCGTCGAACGAGATCAAGTACCGCGGCATCCTCGTGTCTCCTCTGTCCGGGGCTTTCCGCGGCCCACCGTACGGGTGCTGATCACCGCTCCTGCCGGTCAGGCGTGAACAGCTCGCTGCCCGACCGCGCCGCGGAGGCCGACACAGCCGACGCAGCCGACACAGTCCACGCAGTCGACACACGCGACGCAGCCGACGCACCGGGTGCAGTTGACGCACGCCAGTGTGCCCACGCACCGCTGAAGACCCACGCCGAGGAAGGTCAACACGCTGGCGATGATCCCGAGGCTCCCACCGGTGGCGGCGCTGCCGGCGACCGCAACACTCCCCGCCGTGGCCGCACTACCGGCCACCGCGACGCTGCCGGCTGTCGCCACGCTCCCCGCCACCGCAACGCTGCCGGCTGTCGCCGCACTTCGGACGACGCCGATGCTGCCGACGGTCGCCACACTTCCGGCCACCGCGACGCTGCCAGACGTCGCCACGCTGCCCGCGACGGCGACGCTCTCGGCGGTCGCGACGCTCCCGGCCGATGCAACAGAGTCGGCGGCGGAGGGCCCGCTCGGGGCATCTGGTTCGCGTGGAGCGCGAGCCCTTCTCTGGATCATGGATCACATGCTGCCCGAGCTGCTCCCGGCGGTCCACACTCACGCGCGGACGGTCCTCCGCTGCGTCAGCTGACCGCGACGGATCCAGCGGAACACAGCCGACGTGGCGGGAACCGCCGAGCTCAGAAGCTCGTCGAGGATGTCGCTGAGCAGCCGGCCAGGCAGGCCGCACCTGGCCGGGCCGGCCCGACCGGGTCGCCGATAGCATGCGGTGATCATGGTGACGATTGCGGCCGGCTCCGATGTTCTCGACGGCCTCCGCGACCGGCTGACCACACCCCCGGACGTGTCGGCTGAGGTGGTGCTGGTGCCGGTCGACAGTGACAGCACCGACTTGAGCCGAGTCGACGCCGCGCTCCGCTGGGGGATGGACGCCGACGCGTTCGACGCCCTCCTGGACCGGGCGCCGAACGTGCGCTGGCTGCACAGCCCGGGCGCCGGGGTCGAAGGCTGGCCGTTGGACGAGCTCCGGCGGCGCGGCATCACCTTGACGAACGCGGCGGGGATCTTCGCCATCCCCATCGCGGAGTGGGTGCTGTCGGCGATGCTGACCGCCGCCAAGCGAGGTCGGGAGATCGACGCTGCAGAGCGGGAGCACCGCTGGGCCGGCGACCTGGAGAGCGACGAGCTCTACGGCCGCACCCTGCTCGTGCTGGGCGGTGGCGGGATCGGACAGGAGATCATCGACCGTGCCGCAGCCTTCGGCATGCGGATCTGGGCGACCAATCGGAGCGGACGCCCGGTTCCTCACGCCGAACGCACCGTCGCCGGCGATGCGTGGCGCGACCTGCTGAGTGAGGCCCACTTCATCGTGGTCACGCTCCCGCTGACCGACGACACCCGCGGACTGTTCGGAAGAGACGAGATCGCGCGGCTGCGATCCGACGCCTGGCTGCTCAATGTCGGGAGGGGTGCGACGCTGGACGAGGACGCCGTACTCGACGCCGCCGCCGACGGCCGCATCGGTGGCGCCGCCTTGGACACCTGGGTCACCGAGCCGCTACCCGCCGATCATCGAGCGTGGGACATCCCCAACGTGATCGTCTCACCACACCGTTCGGGTTCGTCGTCGGCCGGCCAGGGTCGGGGCCTGGATCTCTTCGCCGACAACGTCCGGCGTTTCATCGCCGGTGAGCCGCTACGCAACGTCGTCGACCTCGACGCCGGCTACTGAGCTGCGACGGTACGTCGAGCGACAGTCCGACTGCTGATTCCGCCGTCGCCCCGGACTGCTCGCCGGCCATGCAATCAGGGATCGTCAGAAGGGCACGTTCGTGCTGAGCAGGTGATCGGAGCTCAGGTCACTCGGTCGGCCGGAGACAGCCCGCGCGAACTCGATCGCGTCGGTGCGCAGCCGCGGGCCGTTGTCGCCGACGGTCCAGGTCCCGCCCGCGGGACCGTCGAGGTCGAGAATGAAATCCTTGCCGTGTCGGTCACTCCACTCGGCGACGACGTCGGCCACGATGACGCCGTCGTGGTCCGCGCTCAGCACCAGTGCAGCACCGGTCGCGCGACTGATGTCGATGCGGTGCATCCACGGGTCGCGGGTCAAGATCACGTCAGTCAGGTAGCCGATGGTCCACGGCTCGTCGGCGCCGTTCACGTGCTGGGTGCCTGGCATCCGGATGCCCCGCAACACTCCTGGGATCCGATGCCGGCCGGCGACCGCTCGCGGTGCCTGCGTCGCGAACTTCTCGATGATCCTGCTCGGTGTCCAGGTCGCCCGCTCGGCCACCTGCAATTTCGTCAGCTCGTCGACGGAGGCGCGACCAGATCGGACGGCGGCCCGGTCGGCCAGGCGTTGCGTCCGCATCATCTCCCGCATCGACGCGGCCATCTCGACCATGCCCAGCAGGTGCGCAGCGAGCTGGCGGACGTCCCATTCCGGGCAGTCGGTGATGGTGCCCCAGTCCTGCGGCGCGAGGGTACGCAGGAGATCGAGGCAGCGCCGGTATTCGGTGGCGGCGAGCCGGTCAGCGGTGGCGTGGTCGAGCGCAGCAGTGCGTGGCTTCATGATCGGGCTGCCTTTCGGGTGGATGTCAGGGACTTGCCGAGATCGTCGGCGAACATGCCGATGACACGAGGGAGCAGTCGGCGCCACCGCGCCCCTCCCGGATCGTTGGCGAGCTGTTGCGCGACCAGACCGGCGATCAACGCGGTGTAGACGTCGAAATCGTCCTGCTGCATGAAGTCGAGCCGCTGCCGCCCCAGCTCGTACACGCGAAGTGACGCCTCGTAGGCCGCGGCGCTGGGCTTGTAATCCGGCACGGCGCGAACATCCATCAGCTGGTGCCGAGCCAGGTCAGCCACTGCGAAGTCGAAGTAGTGCTCGGCAACGAAGTGCAGGCGATCTCGTCGGTCCTCGGGCAGCAGGGCGACCGACCTCTGAGCGGCTTCGTAGTAGGTGTCCCAGGCCTGCGCGAACATGGCGTCGTAGATGTCGTTCTTGGAGGCGAAGTGGGAGTAGAGCGACGGTGGCTGCATGCCCACCCGGTCGGCGATGTCGCGCAGCGTCAGTCCGGCAAGGCCGTGCTCGTGGGCGCTGTCCCAAGCCGCGGCGAGGATCTCCGCACGGGCCGCCGATTTTCGTTCGGCTAGCCTATTACGTTTAGGCTCAGCTAACATAGTTAGGAGTATTGACCTGCGCAGTCGATTGGTCAAGGGAGCGGAATCCAGGAGAACCGCTGCACCCTCTGCGCCCTCGACGAGACGGCGATGACGAGGCGATCACGCTGAGACTCGGACCTGGCCGGCAGTCGACATGATGTCCGGGTGATGAGCGCGCAGAGCGACCGTCGAGTCGGCGACGGGATGTTGGTGTTGGCCGCCGGCGCGTTGGCCTGCGCCACGGTCGTGACCCCGCCCGGCCCGACGTCGTCGGTGCGGACGCTGGTCTTGGCCGTGCTCGCCGCTGCTCTGGTCGTGACCGCGGTGGTACAGCGATCGGCTCCCGTGTTCCGGGCGTCGGTGGTCGTGTCGATCGTCTTCGTGATCTTCACCGGCGGTGCCTGGCTGGGGGTCGGGCCCGTGGTCACCGCGATCGCGGTCAGCACCCTCCCGCTGCTCGTGCTGGTGCTGGTGCAACAACACGAGGCGTGGCGGCCGGCGCTCCCCTGGCTGCGGGTGGGCCGGCTCGATCCGTTGGTCTGGACCCTGGCGGCGGCGACGGTGCTCGGCGCCGTGGCCGCGCTGACGCTGTTCGCGGTGCTGGTGCGGCCAGAGGTCTCGGATTATCTGATGGCGCTGCGCTCGATGCCACCGTGGCTGGCCGTCATCGGAGTCGTCGGGTTCGCCGTGGTGAATCCGATCTGGGAAGAAGTGCTCTACCGCGGCGTGCTGCAGGGTGAGTTGTCGTCGACCATCGGGTCGTGGCCCGCTGTCGTGGTCCAGGCACTCCTGTTCGGGCTGTCCCACCTGTACGGCTTCCCCTCCGGTTGGATGGGAGTCGCCATGGCCGCGACGTGGGGATTCGGGCTGGGAGTGATCCGCAGACGCACCGGGGGCCTCGTCCTCCCATACCTGCTGCACGTGACGGCCAACCTGACCATCGGGGCGCTGGCTGTCGTGCTGTTGCGCTGATCTTGGTCAGCCGGGGCCGGCGTCCTGGCATCGACCCGCAGCCGGAGCCGGTCTCGGGGTCCCCCGGGGCGCGAATCGACGGCGCCCGGTCAGCGGATCAAGGGCTTGTCAGGAACGAATTCGTTGCAGGCCTTCATGCCGCCCTCGAAGCCGTGCACGAAGGAGCCCTCGCGCTCCTCGGCCGTGCCGTGATCGCGCCCGGGACCCTCTGCCGACCCGATCTCGAGCAGCAGCGCCCCGATGTCGTCGAAGTCGTCGTCGTTCATGATCTCCTGGTCGACCAACCACGCGGACCACGCTCCGGCGACGCAGTCGGCTTGGTTCTCCGTGACGACGGTTTCCTCGGGTGTCGTGGTCGTGATGCCCGCTTCGGCTTGGAGGTGGTGTCCCCACTCGTGGGCCATGCCGACGGCCGGTGCGGCGTCACCGAGGCGGGCGTAGTAGTCCCACATCTGCAGCTCTCCGACGTAGACGGTCTTGTCGAGGGGGCAGTACTCGTACGACTGGTCGCTGTACGAGGCCTGAGCTCCGTCGGCGTCCGTGCACCCCTCCGGTCCGCTGTCGCCCTCCGCGACGTAGGTCCAGGTGGGATCCGGCATGCTCTCGAAGAAGGTTTCGCCCGAGTACTTCTGGATCAGTTCCACGACCCGGTCGAAGAAGTAGTGCATGTTCGACGGCCGGTCGAAACACCCCTCGAAATCCTCGCACGGTGCGCAACCGCCGGAAGGGTTCTGCTGTTGACCTACGGGGCAGCCCTGGCCGGCTGGGTCATGGACGGATGGATCCGGAGTGGACGGCTCCGTCGATGTGACCGGGTCAACCGAGGCCGAGCTGCTCGTCGGATCCGCCTTCACCGAAGGCCCAGGCACGACACAGGCGGTCAGGACCAGGAGAGCGACGACCACTCCCAGCACGATCGCGGTCACCGTGGTGGCGACAGATCGGCGCATGACGCGGCCCTCCGCAGCGAGGTCATCCGCCTCGCGGAAACACGATATCGACCGCCGAGGTGGGACACCACACCCACGGACGAGGCACCACCCGAAGAAGCGCCGGCACGTACTCGGGTGCCGGCTGCGTCGGCCGCGCGACGACGGTGAGGCGCGTCGCCGGCCGGGACGGCTAGGTCGTGCTGCCGTACTCCTGATCGGAGACGTGCTCGAGCCACGTCACCACCTGGCCCGTTGCATCGGCTTCCTGCATCGCGACGTGAGCCATGAAGCGTTGGGCGGTGGCTCCGTGCCAGTGCTCCTCGTTCGGTTCGATGTAGACCACATCGCCGGGCCGGATCTCGACGATCTCTCCACCGCGCGAGCACACCTGCCCGATGCCGTCGGTGACGTAGAGCGTTTGACCCTTGGGATGTGAGTGCCACGCGGTGCGAGCGCCGGGCGTGAAGCGGACGTGGGCACAGCCGATGGCCGACTCGTCGTCCGGCGTTCGAACCGTGTCGATGTAGACGTCACCGGTGAACCAGTCGGCCGGTCCGGGTCCGGTCTGGCCACCGCTCGGGGTGATCTTCACTTCTGCCTCCTCAGTGCTCTTTGCACACGTGGTCTGCTCGGTCCGGCGGTCATCGGGTCGGCCGCCGACTCCATCGGGCAGTCGGCTCAGACGGTCTGGCCGCCGTCGACGACCAGGGCATGCCCGACGGCGAACGTGGATTCGTCGGAGCAGAGCCACAGTACGGCGTCGGCGATCTCCTCCGGGCGACCCATGCGCCCGATGGGTTCTTGGTCGAGCACCGCTCGACGCCCTGCCGGCGTGTCGCCGAAGACACGTTTGATCATGACGGTGTCGATGATGCCGGGGCAGATGGCGTTGACCCGGATACCGTGGCCGGCGTAGTCGAGCGCCGCGCACTTGGTCGCGCCGATGACAGCGAACTTCGATGCCCCGTAGGCGGCGCCGCCGGCAAAGCCTTTCAGACCGGCCCCGGAGGCGGTGTTGACGATGGCTCCGCCCCCGCGCTCCAGCAGCAGCGGGATCTCGTGCTTCATCGACAAGAAGACCCCGCGCAGATTGACCGAGATGATCTTGTCCCAGTGATCATCCGCGATGTCGGCGAGGCCTTCGCCACCCCGCTGCTCGATGCCCGCGTTGTTGAACGCGACATCGAGTCCACCGAACTGTTCGACGGCGAAGGCGAGAGCGGCCTGCACCTCGTCAGCGACGGTCACGTCGCACCGGATGGCGGCCACCTGACCGCCGGCTTCCTCGAGAAGTCGGGCCGTCTCGGCGTTGGCCTCCTGGTCAGCGTCGGTCACGACCACCTGTGCTCCTGCGCGGGCGAAGGCGAGCGCCGTCGCCCGGCCGATTCCGCCGGCAGCGCCGGTGACGAAAGCGACCTTTCCGGCGAATCGACCGTCGACGCCGCTCGTGGACCCGGGGTCAGCCATGGGTGGTTCCTGGTCGCCGACCTCGCACCACGACACCTCGCACCACAAAACCTCGCATCACAACACCTTGCATCTGAACCACCTTCGTCGAACGTCAGGTCGCAGGCGCGGTCGCACCGGCTGACCCGATGGTCAGTCAACCCCACCACCACAGTCGGCTGGGAGTCCCTGCTGTGGGATGTACCGACAGGACATCCCACGTTCTCGACCCGCCGTCGTCGCGTCGGGTGTCGTGGACAGCCGCGACGGAGATCACCGAGACGGCTCACGCTCACCCTCTACGCCGCCGAACCCGGGTAACCCACCGCTGAGGCGCTCGAGCTCCTCGCCTCCTGGACCAGCCCCGCCGGTACCCCCTCTCCCCCGCAGCACCGGGATCGGAGCGGTCGACGGGGTCGATCGGGCGATCAGCGCCTGACGGGTTCACGCACGTGAAATGACCTCCAGTCGGGGGTTGACACGTTACAACGGTCGACGTAGCGTCACGGCGGTAAACGCTTTCCTAAGGAGCTTCGCGATGATGCACCTCCGGTCGGCCCGGAAGCGGGCGTTCGTCACCACAACAGTCAGCATCAGTCTCGTGCTCGCCGGGTGGACCAGCACCGCCGCGGCCGAGCCCGCCGATACCCGTCCGACGAGTTCCAACAGGACACAGCTGGAGCGCCTGGACCGCGGCCTGGTGGCGGCGGTCACCGGGCAGGGCGTGTTCCTCAGCTGGCGACTGCTGGGCGACGAGGTGACGGGTGCCACCGCGCACGGTCTGAAGGCACCGAACTTCCGGGTCTACCGAGATCGGAAGCTGATCGCCACGGTCACCGACAGCACCAACTTCCTCGATGCCACCGGGACCGGTACGGCGACCTATCGGGTGGCACCGGTGGTGAAGGGTCGCGAGCTGTCCAAGAGCGCGGCGGTCGCTCCGCAGACCCAGGACTACGTCGAGCTCCCGCTGCGACGACCGGCCGGCGGAGTCACGCCGAAGGGCGAGACGTACACCTATTCGGCGAATGACATGAGCGTCGGTGATGTCGACGGCGACGGGAGCTACGAGTACGTGGTCAAGTGGGACCCGTCGAACTCCAAGGACGTCTCCCAGCGCGGATACACCGGCCCGGTCTACATCGACACCTACCGCGCCGACGGCACGTTGCTGCACCGCATCGACCTCGGGGTCAACATCCGCGCCGGCGCACACTACACGCAGTTCATGGTCTACGACTTCAACGGTGACGGCCGTTCAGAGATGATGCTCAAGACCGCTCCAGGCACCAAGACGACCCGCTACAACAGCTTCGGGGACGTGACTTCGGAGCGCTTCATCACCATGCCGCGGCGGGACCTGCGGGCCGGCTACCGACACACCGATGACTACCGGTTGAGCGCCGCCGGCTACTACCAGCACGTCGTGGAGATGTTCCGCAATTGGCGGGCGCACCCGGAAGTGGTCTCGGGCCGCTGGCCGGCGACGCTGGAAGAGGCATTCGGCATCGCGCCGCGCTACGCCTACCCGCTCTCCCGCGCCGACGCCGAGTCGCTCGCGACCTATTTCATCGACGTCTACGCGCCCAGTCGGAGCGCCAACAACCGACTGCGCGAATTCGAGGGCTTCATCGTCGACGGGCCCGAGTACCTCACCGTCTTCGACGGTCGCACCGGACGCGAGTTGCAGACGATCGACTACAAGCCCGGCCGCGGCGACGACGGTCTGCAGTGGGGCGACTACGCCCTGTCGCGGATCGAACCGGGCAACCGGGTCGACCGGTTCCTAGCCGGGGTGGCGTATCTCGACGGTCGGCGTCCGTCGGCGGTGTTCGCCCGCGGCTACTACACCCGGGCCACGCTGGTCGCCTACGACTGGGACGGCCGGCGGTTGCACGAGCGCTGGTACGTCGACAGTGGTCATGTACCGATGACCAACCCGTTCAACGACACCCCGCACGGCCGGAACGGCAGCAATCCGGAGTTCGCCGAGCTCACCACCCAAGGTTTCCATTCGCTGAGCGCTGCGGACGTCGACGGGGACGGCAAACACGAGATCGTGTACGGCGCAGCGACGATCGATCACGACGGCGATCTGCTCTACAGCTCGTTCGCCACGCTGCCACCTGGCAGCGCCGCACCCGGCACCTCCGCACGGCTCGGACACGGCGACGCCATGCACGTGACCGACATCGATCCCGACCGCCCTGGTCTGGAGATCTTCACGGTGCACGAGGGGGCCACCTCGGCTCCGTACGGGATGGCGATGCGAGAGGCCGAGGACGGCGACGTGATCTTCGGTGCGTACTCGGGTCGCGACACCGGGCGCGGGATGATCGGTGATGTCGTGCCGGGGTCACCTGGTCTGGAGTCGTGGGCGAGTCTGCCCGGCGGCTCCGACGCGCTCGGGCTGCTCACCCCGACCGGTGAGCGGATCTCCACCGCGATCCCGGGCACCAATCAGAGCATCCGCTGGGCCGCGGACGGCACGACCCAGATCGTCAACGGATCGGGCGATGCCGACGTGACCATCGACGACTGGCAGCGGGGTCGGCTGCTCACTGCCGCAGGCACCCGGGCCAACAACGGGACCAAGGGCAACCCCTCGCTGGTGGCCGACGTCTTCGGCGACTGGCGCGAAGAGCTGCTGGTTCGCACCGCTGACAGCGCGGCGATCCGGATCTATCTGAGCACCGAGGTGAGCCATCGCAAGATGTACACCCTGATGCACGATCCGCAGTACCGCGCGGAGGTGGCGCGTCAGAACACCACCTACAACCAGCCCTCCTATCCGGGCTTCTACCTGGGGTCGGATGTCGACTGGCGAACGATTCCCCTACCCCGGCCGCGGCACCGCTGAGAGGAACCGTGCAATCACCCTTCAGGGTGACGCGTCGGTGGTCCGGATCGCCTACGATCTGATCATCGTCGTGGCTGTCGGCGCGGCAGGACCGGCGCGAGCACCGATGCGCCGCGGGGGGCGCTGCAGAGCCGACAGCCGCGACCAGACCACATCCGACACCGGCCTCGTCGAGGTTCGGCATGCAGCGCCGTCCAGCGACGCCCGCTCGAACCAGATCCATCGATCGGGGGACATCGAAACATCCGGCTGATGGCCCGATCGGCCGGTCGCCCGAGGGCACGGTGGCGGGCACCCTTCAGGTATCGGGGATGCACCCTGAGGACACCGAAGGGGGATCCGATGAGCCTCGCCCAGGCCTTCACCGCCGTCAGGCCGTCGATCAGGACGACGGTAAGGACGACGGCCGGCACCGGGGCCGAGCGCGCTGACGCGACGGCGAGGAGCCTGGTCCGCATCCGCCAGCTCGGCGCCGGCGATGGCGACGTCGTCGACGTCGTCTTCGCCGGCCTGTCCCCGCGTAGCCGCTGTCTCCGCTTCCAGTCCCCGGTCACCGAGCTCTCGGCTGCCACCCGGGCGAGTCTGACTGAGCTGGACGGCCGCTTCCACGTCGCACTGGCGGCGTTCGTCGACGACCGCCCGATCGGCATCGTGCGGATCATCGACCTCGATGACGGATGCGGCGAGCTCGCCGTCGAAGTCGTCGATCGCTGGCACGGCTGTGGCGTCGGCACTCGGCTGTTGCAGGCCGCTCGGGATCACGCCGCCGACCTGGGCTACCGGGCCCTCATCGCAGAGCTGCTCGCGGTGAACGCTGCCGCTTACGCGGCGCTGCGCCGCGTCTTCCCCACCATGCAGGTGATTCGCGACGGTTCGCAGCTGACGATCACCATGCCGGTCGACGACGAGACGGCGCCGGTGATCTTCAGCCAGGAACTTGTTGCCTGACCGGGCACCGGGTGTCGGCGCGGACCGGCGATGGACGGTCTCGCTCCCCGGTCAGCTGCTCAGCCGATGCCGAAGCCGCCGTTGCTGTAGAGCAGCTGGCCGTTGATCCACGATCCCTCGTCCGACATCAAGAAGCGCACCAGGCGGGCGGTCTCAGCTGGCGTGCCGATCCGTCCGGCCGGGGTCTCGGCGATTGCCGACGCTCGGATCTCGTCGTTCATCCAGCCGGTGTCGACCGGGCCGGGGTTGATCACGTTCGCTCGGACGCCGCGGTCGGCGAGCTCGGCCGTGGCAGCGATGACGAGCCGATCCAGGGCACCTTTGCTGGCGCCGTACGGGGTGTTGTGCACCGTGTGGTCGCTGGTCAGCGCGATGATCTTCGCTTGCGGCTCTCCGCCGAAGTCCCCGACCGGCAGCCGACTCGCGAACTCCTTGATGAGCAGCCAGGTCGCGCGGGCGTTGACGGCGAAATGCCGATCCCAGCTCTCCACCGACGTGGTCAAGATCGAGCTGGGCACCGATTCGCAGTGCGACATCACCAGCCCGGCCAGGTGGCCCCGGGTGGCCGCCGCTGTCACCAGCGCGCCGGGGACCGCCGGATCCGACAGGTCACCGGGCAGAAGGTCAACCGCCCCGCCCCGATCGCGGCACTCCTCGGCGATCTCCTCTGGATCGCCGGACCCGTGGTGGATCCACACTCGGTCGTCGTAGGGCGACCAGTAGTTGAGCGCCAGATCCCAGCCGTCCTCAGCCAGGCCCACCGCCAACGCGGCGGCGATCGACTGGCGCCGACCGACCCCGGTCACCAACACCGTCCCTCGACTCGACCCGACCATCGCATCCTCCGTCCCTCGGCGCAGCAACCCACCATCCCACGGTCGACGAGAGGCGCGTGACGTCGCCTCGTGATGCCGGAGAACTGGTGCGCAGCGCCCGCTACGCCCGGATGTCTGGCAAGCGATTCAGGAAGTCCAGCACCCGGCGGGTGAGGAGGCCCGTCGCCTCGGCGTCGTAGGACGGCAACGAACTGTCCGCGAAGTAGTGCTGGTCGCCCGGGTAGAGGAAGAGCTCGGCGTCGTCGGCGACCGCGACGATCTCACGGGCTGCGTCGACGTCCCCCTCTCCGACGAAGATCGGATCTGCGTCCATGCCGTGGATCTGAACCGGAACCCCCGGCGGCCACGGTCCGAAAGCCCAGTCGCCGGTGACGGGGATGCAGGAGTAGAACAGCAAGGCTCCTCGGGCTCCGGGTCGGGTCTGAGCGAGCTTCTGCGCCGACATCTCGCCGAGGGAGAATCCGGCGTACACCAGGTTCGTGGGCAACTCGGCCGCGTAGCTGACGTTCCGCTCCAGGATCTGCTCGAAGCCGACCTCTGCTGCGTACGCCATTCCTTCCTCGAGCGTGTCGAAGATGCGGCCGTCGTAGAAGTCTGGAGTCGACACCGTGTGACCGGCTGCTCGTAGCTCATCGGCGAACGAGACCACGCCGCGGGTCAGACCCTGGGCGTGGTGGAACAACAAGACGTCAACCACCGGCGGCTCCTTGATCAGCGATGCCTCTCACGCTACGCCGTGGCCGAGGCGGCTCTGCAGCGCGTGCAGCTACCCGAGGTGTCGACCGGTAACGTCACTGCGTGTTCAACGAACGACTCCAGCCCTCGGCTGCCGTGACCCAGTTCGCCGTCCTGGATGCGCTGCTGGCAGGAGCCTACGAGTCCGGCATCACGGTCGACGAGGTACGGTCCGCCGGCAACTTCGGGATCGGATGCTGCGAGCACCTGGGTGGCGAAGTGGTGATCGTCGACGGAGACGTGTTCGAGTGCACGCTGGACGGTCCTCCCGATCGGATGGCGGGAGATCAGATCTTGCCGTTCGTCGACGTCTGCCACCTCCCCGCTGTCGGCGTCGAGCACGTCGCGCACTGTGACTTCAGCGGCCTCACCCGGAAGGTGGAGGCCGGCCTGGTGAGCCGCAATCTGTTCCACGCGGTCCGCGTCGACGGTCGCTTGGTGTCGGTGCGCGTCCGCGTGACCCAACGACAGGGACATCCGGCACGCCCCTTGGCCGAGGTGGCCGGCGAACAGATCGAGACCGTGATCGTGGACGTAGACGGCACCTTGGCCGGATTCTGGTCTCCGGCGATCTATCAAGGCATCGCGGTTGCGGGGCTGCACCTGCACTTCATCGCCGAAGACCGCAGTGTCGGTGGACATGTCCTCGACGCGACCGTCGGATCGGCGTCGATGTCCCTCGCGGCCTACTCCCGGTTCGAGCTCCGGCTGCCGACGGACGACCACTTCCTCCAGACCGAGCTCAGCCATGACGACGATCACCGCATCGTGACGGTCGAAGGCGGAGCAGCGTCACGCTGACCTGAGCGAACTGGAGCCGCGGCCCCGGCGAAGCGGCTCGAATCAGGGGCCGAAGGGCCAGAAACCCGCCCCCCGTGACGACGGGCGAGCCCCATGTCGGTCGTTCCGGCCGACAGCGAGTCTGGTCAGACATCAACAACGGAAGGACACCTCGTGTCTGAACACGTCGCTCCGCCTGTCTCCACCGAAGTCCACCGCGGCCCTACCCATGCGAACGTCTCGCCCGGTGTCAACGTGGCGTACCTGGCCGCACCGCTGTGGGCGCTCCAGGCAGTCATCTGGATCGCCGCCCCGAAGGTTCAGGAACAGTCCGCTCCGTACACCATCACCAACCCCGTCCTGTTCGCCCTGTTCTGGCTGTCGATCGCCGGTGCCGTCGCGTTCTCCGCCGCTGCCGCCATCCGGCTGCCGGCCCAGTTGGGGGTGCCGAAATCGCGACTGCGATCGACCGCCGTCGTCCTCGCCGTCCTCGCCGGAGCACTGGCCGCCGCGGCAACGCTCGCCATCGCCGTCGCGCTGATCCCGGCAGTCCAGGCGCCGGCGCTGGGGCTGATGACAAACCTGTTGAACGCCGCAACGGTCGTCCTGGCGGCGAGCCTGATCTTCGCCGTCGTGGTGAGCTGGCGAGCGCGACACTCGATCACTCGGTCCGTCGCCCTGCCCGCTGCCCTGGCACTCGCGACGGTCGCGATGATCACCGCGATCCTGGCCAGTGGCACGCAGTCTGCGATCGGCCTCTACTTCGCCGTCGCCGTCGCCGTCCTCAACGGTGTGGCGTGGGCCTGGTGGGGCAGATCCGTCGCCGTCAGCAGCAAGACCCATGGCGAACAGAGCCGCTGACCGGAGCCGCTGGGTAGTGTCGCCGTCCATGGAACCGTCTTGCTGGCCGCTACCTGGGCTGAGGCTGGAGACGTCGGACCTGGTCCTGCGTCCGACCACCGAAGCCGATCTGCCCGCCGTCGTGGCCACCTTGTCCCCGGATCTGCACCCCAACCCTCACCTGCCTCGATTTCCGGGCCTGGATCCCACGACGAGCCGCGCGGTGTCGGCGTACCAGTCGTACTGGCAATCCGTTGGCAACTGGTCGGTCGATGATTGGCGGCTCGATCTGGTCGTCGTGGCGGCCGGTCGGATCGTCGGGGTGCAGTCGCTCGAGGGACAGGATTTCCGGGTGCTGCGAACGGTCGACAGTGCCTCCCACCTCGCTCCTGAGGTCCGTGGTCGAGGTTGGGGCAAGCAGGCTCGGAGCGCAGCCCTCGCGCTTGCGTTCGGGCCTCTCGGGGCCGCCTATGCGATCAGCTCGGCGTGGCAGGACAACGCTGCGTCCCTCGGCGTGAGCCGCGCCCTGGGCTATCGGCCCAACGGCGAGAGCCTGCACCGATCCGACACCGACGAGGGCGCGGACACGATGGTGCAGCTGCGCTTGTCCCGGGCGGATTGGCTGGCGAGTGGTCGGGCCACGTCCACCATGATCACCGGCTTCGAGCCCTGCAGGAGCCTTTTCGGCGGGTAGCACGCGGCCGAGATTTGCGTGCGGCACGGCGCCCGACCTGCGCCCCGCGGCGACCGCCAGGACCCACGAGCAGGTCTGACCAGCCGGTCGGTCGATCGGTTCGACGGCCGGCATCACTGCCCGTCAGGGTTGCCGACCCCGGCCTGGCGTACGCCGACGATGCGGTTCATCCCCACGACCACGACGGTGATCAAGGCCACGGACAACATCACCGTGAGGAGCTCGGTCGCAGCGGTGAGGATGCCGAGACTGACCAGCAAGGTGGTCGCGCCGGCCGGTGGATGCGGCGTCCGGAGAACCTGCAGCACGAACGCCGTCACCGCGAGGGAGAGGCAGGCAGCCACGATGCGCGGGGCCGTGATTCCCTGTTCGATCACAGGAGGTGCCTGGGTCAGACCGGTGCACAGCAACGCGAGATATCCCGCACCGATCCCGACGAGGTGTCCGACCAGGACGTTGCGCGGACGCGCTGCGGCCTGTCGTGGAGTCTCGGCGAGCACCATGATCGTGGGTCCCAGGCTCGGGAAGATCCAGGGCTGCGCGAGCACGAGCCCGACGGTGCCGGCGAGGCCGAGCGCCACGATCGACGTCACCGCGCCCCAACCGCCGACCCGCCACGGGACGGTGTCGGTCTTGGCGTCGGACACCGGCCGGCTCACGAGGCCACCAGCAGCGCCTGCGGAGCGGCCGCCTTCATCCGGGTGTTCAACCAGGCCAGCTGCCGCGAGGTGCTGAGGTTCGCCGTCTCTGCCGCTTCGATGAGGTCGCGATCCCGAGCGCCTTGAGCCGCTTGGTAGACGACCGTCCAGGTGGTCTGCACCAGTGCCGCCAGGGCGTAGAGATCCTGCAGGTCTCGCAGTAGTCCCAGCGCTCCCTCTCGCCCTGAGGCCAGCCCGTCGGCGTGCAGGCGTTCCGGCTCCTCGACGTCGTCACCTGAGGACTCTTCTCCGTAGCGCTCGGCGATCGGAGCCAGCAGGCGCACGTGTGCGCGGCTCATCTCGGCCAGGGTCGCGCAGGTGTGCAGCACATCGGCTTCCGCAGCGTGCGCCGAGCCGACTGTCTCGAGAGAGTCGATCAAGGTCTGCTCGGCCCGATGCAGCATGCCGACATAGGTCGCGAGGTGAGTCATCACGCCTCCTGCACGATCGCCGGGTCGTTCGGGTAGCGCGGCGTCGCCGGTTGGCTGCTGGTCGTCGGGTCGCCTCCCGATGGTGGCGTCGGCGGCTCACCCCCACCCCGCACGCGCGAGACCCGGCAGCTGGCGCTCTTGAACTGCGGCTGCTTCGACACCGGATCCCAGACGGTCATGGTCAACTCGTTGGCCTGCCGGGACGACCCTCGCGGATCGAGATCGTCGAGGTCCCAGCTGCCGTAGTGGAACGGGGCGAAGACACAGCCCTCGCGCACACCGCCGAGGCGCGCTCGCACCTCGATCGCACCGCGGGGCGACTCGACCCGCACGAGGTCGCCATCCTCGATGCCGTACTGGGCGGCGTCGGCCGCGTTGAGTTCCACCCAGGCGTCGGGTGCCGCGTCGTTCAGTGATCGACTCCGGCCGGTCTTGGTCCGGGTGTGGAACTGGTAGACGCTGCGGCCGGTGGTGAAGAGCAGGGGAAACTCGGCGTTCGGTTCCTCGTGGGACGGTGTGAAGTCGGCTCCCTTGATCATGGCCCGCCCCGCCGGTCGCTTCGCCCGGTACTCCGTCGGGGTGACGGTGGCACCGGTCAGCAGGTCGTGGCCGAAGTCCTCGCAGATCTCCGCAGCGGTGGGAAAGAGGGCCTCGGTATAGAGGCGATCGGTGCCGTGGGGTGCACTGTCGGTGCACGGCCACGGGATCCCGGTGCCGCCGCGCAGCTTGGCGTAGCTCAGTCCGGTGTAGTCGCAGGGTCGGCCCCGGCTGCACTCCCGCCAGGCGTCGAACGCCTCGGCCGGCGTCCGCCATGTGATCAACGGTGCCCCGTCCGCGTCCCGGAAACCCATGGCATCGGCGTACAGCAGGAACGCCTCGAGATCCGACTTGGCCTCTCCTGGGGGAGCAACAGCCTGTTCGGAGAGGTGCACGGTCCGGTTGACGTTGGTGTAGGTCCCTGTCTTCTCACCCCAGCCGGCGCTCGGCAGCACCACGTCGGCCAGCTCGGCGGTCTCGGTCAGGAACAGGTCGGACACCACGACGAAACACTGGTCACCGCCGAGGATCCGGCGGATCCGCGCCGACTCCGGCATCGACACGGCCGGATTGGTCGCCGTGATCCACAGCCAGCCGATGCTGCCCTGCTCGGCGTACCGAAAGATCTGCATCGCATGGGTCGGCGGTGCCCAGTGCGGGATGATCAACTCATCGACGTTCCACAACCGGGCCAGCTCCGCGACGTGGTCGGGGTTGTCCCAGTTTCTGAAGCCGGGCAGATCGCCGTCGGCGCCGCACTCACGCGTGTTCTGCGCTGTCGGCTGGCCGTTCATCTGCAGTATTCCTGCGCCTGGCCGGCCGATCATGCCGCGAAGCAGATGCAGGTTGTTGACCGCCACCGCCGCTGCGGTCGCCTGGTGAGACTGGTAGAAGCCCTGCAGCACCGTCGACACGACGGCACCGCTGGTACCGAAGATCCTGGCCGCGCGACGGAGGTCGGTTGGATCCACCTCGCAGATCCGCCCGACCACCTCGGCCGGGTACGGCTCGACGGTCGCTCGAAGATCATCGGCTCCGAGCGTGTGCTCCCCCGTCCACGCCTCATCCACCCAGCCGTGCGCGAACAGCTCCCGGGTGAGCCCGTTCATCAGCGCGAGATTGGTCCCGACCCGGGGAGCCAGGTGCACTCCCCCGGTACGTTCGGCTTCTCGGGCCACCTCCGTCCGCCGCGGGTCGACACACACCACCACCGGTGGATCCACACCACGGGTGCGGTCCAGGATCCGCGACCACAACACCGTCTGCGTCTCGGCCATGTTGTGGCCGAACAGGAAGATCGCGTCGGCGTGATCGATGTCGGTGTAGGAGCCGGGCTGGCCGTCGCAGCCGAACGACTCCTTCAACGCCGCCGCGGCCGTCGCCGTGCAGAGCCGGGTGTTGCCGTCCATGTGCGGGGTACCCAAGCCCGCTTTACCGATGACGCCGAGGGTGTAGTACTCCTCCAGGAACAGTTGGCCGCTGGTGTAGAAGCCGTGCGACAACGGACCCTTCTGGGCCAACAGCCGCTGACTGACCTCGACCAGCCGGTCCATCGCCGTCGCCCAGTCGGTCTCGACCAGCCGCCCGCGCCGGCGCACCAGCGGCGTGGTCAGTCGATCACGACTGCCACTCCACTGCGTGCTGCCGTAGAGCCCCTTCGGCCCGAGTCGACCATGATTGACCACATCCGTCGCGACGCCGCGGATGCCGACCATGGCTCCGTCCTTCACGGCGATCTCGCACCCGCACCCGTTGCTGCACAGCACGCAGGCGCTCGGCACCCAGCGCTCGACCTCGCGCTCGTCGACTCCGGCGTCGAGATGCTGGTCGACTCGCGCCGGCCAGGTCGTTCCCTTCGCGTGCGGGGTCCGCTGTCCCCAGATGTCCCGTACCCGATCGCTCATGCCAGCCTCCTGTCGCCCGACTCAGCTGACTGATACCCCGACTCCGCGGTCGCCACCGCCATCGAGGAGGTCGAACTCTGCGACGCCGCCGCCTCGCCCGTGGGTGGTCCGGGTGCGGTGCTCAGGTGAGAGTCGTACCAACAGGTTCAGGGCTGCCGGCCCTCTCCGTCCGTTCGGCGCCGATGCCGGCGAGAACCACGCACCCCACCCCCACCGCTGCGGCGACGCCAGGCACCTGACCGAGGATCACCAGGCCGACGAGGGCGGCGAACGCCGGCTCCAACGCCATCAGAGTGCCGAACGTCGTCACCGACAGCCGCCGAAGAGCCACCAGCTCGAGCATGAACGGGCCGACCGGCAGTAGCACTGCGAGTCCCAGTCCGACCACGACGAGCTCCCAGGTCAGCAGCGGCACCGTCGACGGGCCGGCGACTGCGGTGGCGACCAGGGCCGCCACAGGCATGGAGACCGCGAGCGCCCGGACGCCCTGCACCTCGGCGCCGGCGCGCTGGGTGAGCAGGATGTAGGCGGCCCAGCAGCAGGCCGCGGCCAGTGCGAACCCCACCCCGACGAGGTCGACCTCACCGTGCCACGGTTGGGTGAGCAGCAGCACGCCGACGCCGGCAACCACCGGCCAGATCCACCGCCGACCACCTCCGCGGACCACCGCGACCCCCAGCGGGCCGAGGAACTCCAGCGCCGCTGCCGTCCCGAGCGGCAACCGTTCCAAGGCGGCCATGAACAACAACGTCACCCCGGCCGTGACGACCCCGAGAGATACGCAGGTCAGCAGTGCCGTCCGGGTGAAGTGTGATGGCCGCGGGCGGACCAGTACCAAGAGGAGGACGCCGGCCCAGGCCAGTCGCAGCCAGCCGGCGCCGGCGGCACCGAGCTGATCGATCAGACCGACCGAGATCGCCAACCCGAGCTGGACACACAGCATCGACGCGACGGCCATGGCTGCGCCCGACCGAGCACTCGACCAACCTTTCGACATCAGCACTCGACCAGTGAACCGGCTTCGATCGTCCGCGTCCACGTCACGATCTGCAACACATTCTTCGATGAACCGGCACAATGAGGGAATGGATGTCGACCGCCTCCGCCTGCTCGTCGAGTTCTCTCGCCTCGGGTCGATGCGAGAGGTCGCCGACGAACTGGGACTGACCACCTCGACCGTCTCGCACCAGCTCGCCCGACTGGCCCGCGAGGCGGGCACCGCGCTCCTGGAACCCGATGGCAGGAGGGTCCGCCTCACCCCCGCCGGCCGTCGACTCGTCGATCATGCCGTCACCATCGTGGCCGCCGTCGACACCGCTCGGCGCGACCTCGATCCGAACAGCCGACCCGTCGGAACCGTTCGGGTCGGCGGGTTCGCCACCGCGGTGCGGCACCTCCTGCTACCCGTGATCGCCGAGCTCGCCACCACGAATCCTGAGGTCCAGGTGCAGATCCACGAGTACGAACCGATGGAGGCCTTCGAGCTGCTCCAGATCGACGAGCTCGATCTCGCCCTGACCTACGACTACAACCTCGCCCCGGCCAGACCAGGATCGCTCCTGCAGCTGACGCGGCTGTGGTCGCTCCGGTGGGGACTGGGTGTGCCCACGGAGTCGGTGCGCAGCACCGCGACCGACAGAGGACTCGACGTGGTCCGCACCTACGCCGCGTACCCCTGGATCGTGAACTCGCGCAACACCGCCGACGAGGAAGCTGTTCGCACTCTCGCGTCGTTGGCCGGGTTCACGCCGTCGATCGTGCACAAGATCGACAGCCTCGATCTGGTGCAGGACCTCATCCTGTCCGGCATGGGGGTCGGACTGCTGCCGACCTGGCTGACACCGCGGAACGGTGTCCGCGTCCTCCCCCTCGACGACCCCGAGGTGGTCCTGCGAGCGTTCGCGGCGACCCGCAAGGGTCGAACGAACTGGTCGCCGCTGCGCCTCGTCCTCAACCGACTGACATCTTCGGCCCCACCCGCGACTGATCCGGCGGCACCAGCGGGTTCCCGACCGTCTGGGTGACCGTGAGCAGCTGTGCCGGCGCGGCAGCGGGTCCAGGTGATCGAGTACCGCTGGCTCGAGAAGGTGCAGTCGGCCGAGGTCTTCGCCTGCCGCTTCGACGCCGCCCAGTTCACGGCCTACGGCGCCGAGAACGAGCCACATGCCTTCGTCGCCCACGAACCCGTACGGCCACTCGGACCCGCCGAACCGATCGGCGACGTGTTGACCATGCACGAGCAGGCAGGCATCGAGCTGCGCCTCACATCCAACGTGTGGCCTTGGTGGCGTGAAGCCATCACCACGACCGTCCGCTTCAGCAGCATCCGGTTGCGCAATGCCGAACCGGAGGCGCCGCAACGCTGACGCCCGAGTCGGGGCGCGATCCCTCATCGGGTCGGTGCCGACGCCCGGCCTGCGTGATGTCGTCCCGAGCCGGGTACGGGAGAGGGGTCGGACGCTCGCCGTGTGCGGCTCCGGCGGATCGACGCTCGAACGATCACCGCGACCTCGAATGGAAGGTGAGCACGACGATGAAGACGTCCCGATCAAGGGGCACAGAGCTGGCCCGCGGCGCCGCTCTCGGTGCCGTCGCCGGCCTAGCCGGCGTCGCGGCCATGACAGCCGGCGAGAAACTCGAGCAGACGATCACCCGTCGGCCCGATTCCTACGTGCCGGCGCGGGCCTTGCTGACACTCCTCCGCCGCCGTCCCGCCGACGGGGACCGACCGCCGGTCTGGAACCACGTCATGCACTGGGGCACCGGCGCCATGCTCGGAGCCGTCCGGGGAGTGTGGTCGGTGACCGGGATCCGCGGACCCATCGCTCACCTCTGGCACACGACGACTCGGCTGGCCTTCGACCAGACCGTCGAGAACGCCACCGGCGTCGGTGCGCCGCCGGCGACGTGGCCGATCCAGGAACAGGTCATCGACGTGGTGCACAAGGCGGTGTACTCGGTCGTCACCGGCCTGGTCGCCGACGGACTGATCAAGCCGGTGCTGGAGTCGAGACGGGGAAGCACCAGTCACTGAGCCTGCCGGCGAACCGTCATCGGCAGCACTTGCACCGGACTCCACCTGTCCGCCGGGCCGGCGATCGGTCCCCCGTTCCGCTGAGTTCGCGGCACGTGACTGTGAGCGGAAAGCCGATGAGTTCGTGCTGGAGCAGCGGTCTACCGCTGTGACCGGGCAAACGGATCACGAGGAGTCAGTCATGGGTTCGACCGTTCTCTACATGTCCATGTCCCTGGACGGCTTCATCGCCGGACCGAACGCGGGGCCGGGCAACGGTCTGGGTGATGGTGGCGAACGCTTGCACGAATGGGTGCTCACCGGAGCCGAACACACCGGCAGCGGCGTACCCGCCACGGTGTCGGGCGGTGTCAACGGACAGATCGTCCGCGAGTTCATGGCGACGGGCGCGGTCGTGGCCGGACGCGGGACGTTCGAGCCGGCGGGCGGTTGGGGCGGCGACCACCACGACGGCGTGCCGATCTTCATCTTCAGCCGCAGCGAGCCCGCCATCGACATCACGGCCTGGCCACTGGTCAGCTACGTCGACGACGTGGAGGTCGCGATCAGCCGCGCGCGAGCGGCGGCCGGCGACAAGGACGTGTTGGTACACGGGGCGGCGACCGCGCAGCGTGCGCTGACCGCAGGGGTTCTCGACGAGCTCGAGCTGCACGTGGTGCCGGTGCTGTTCGGTCGAGGGCGACGACTGTTCGACGACCTCGATGCCAGCCACATCGAACTCGAGCGCACCCGCCTGCTGCAAGGGGAAGGCGGCGTCAACCACCTGCACTACCGGGTGCGGCGCTGAGGGACCGAGACGCGGTTTGGGCCCATCGGGTCCGGGTAGCTCCCCGGTGAGCGACCCGACGAACGAAGGTGGAGTCATGAACCAACCGGCGCAGCAGCAAGACGTTCCCGGCCTCCAGTCGGCGATGGATCCCGTACCGGATTGCGGCGAGGACAGCTACGTCGGCACCGGCAAGCTGACCGACAAGGTGGCGGTCGTGACCGGCGCCGACTCCGGGATCGGTCGCGCAGTGGCCATCGCCTATGCCCGCGAGGGAGCTGACGTGGTCATCAGCTACCTCGATGAGGACTCCGACGCTGCCGAGGTGAAGCAGCACGTCGAACAGGCCGGCCGCAGAGCCGTCCTGATGCGGGGCGACCTGGCCGATGCCCAACACTGCCGTGACATCGTCGCCGCGGCCGTGGACGAACTCGGCGGAGTGGACATCCTCGTCAGCAACGCCGCCTTTCAGATGAACCGCACCTCGCTGCTCGACATCCCCGACGAGGAATGGGACCGCACGTTCGACACCAACGTCCGGGCCATGTTCCACCTGTGCAAGGCCGCCGTGCCGCACATGAAGCCGGGATCGTCGATCATCGGCAGCTCCTCGGTCAACTCCGACATGCCGTCCCCGCAGCTGGCGCCCTATGCGGCCACGAAGGCTGCGATCGCGAACTTCTGCGCGAGCCTCGCACAAATGCTCGGCGAACAAGGCATCCGCGTGAACAGTGTTGCTCCGGGACCGATCTGGACCCCACTGATCCCGGCCACCATGCCGCCGGAGAAGGTTGCCAACTTCGGCGGTGACACACCGCTGGGCCGCCCCGGCCAGCCCGCCGAACTGGCCCCCGTCTACGTTCTGCTGGCAAGTGAGGAGGGCAGCTACATCTCCGGCGCTCGCATCGCGGTCACGGGTGGCCGGCCGATCCTGTGATCGAGTCCCGGCCGACACGATTCGACCGAAGCGGACTCTGCCGACGGATCGCACACCGACGTTGCGCACAGCTCCGCATCGAGACCGACTAGTGCACTTGGCAGCGGCCCTCCTGCAGCCACTGGAGGACTTCCTCGAAGGTGGGACCCGGTGAGACCCTGACGCCGTTGCCGCTCTGATCGCCGGCGGGTCGAGCGCCGGCCGTGACGAGCAGCCGACAGATGTGGCGAAGCTTGATGTTGGTGTGAGACGACCAGTTGCGGAGCATGAGGAACGCGGTGTCGGCGTCGACGTGGTATCGGGCGATCAACATCCCTTTGGCCTGCTCGATGACCGGCAGGGTCTCCAGCCGCGCGCGCAGACCTTCGTTCTCGTCGAGCAGCATCTGAGCCAGCTGGGCGGTGTCGGACTCAGCGGCGACCCACTCGTCGTCGGCGCGGACCCAGTCGACGAGTTGGGTGGCCTGGTTGCCATCCCGGGCGCTCGCGGAAGGACGAGCGACCTCCGCCTGGGGGCACTGCGGCCGCTGCGATCCGTCGACCTCGAGCTCGACGCGGCGTCCGGCACCGTCGTGGCCGACCGGCGGGCGCAGTGACCACGTCGGACTCATGGCCGCACTGTGGTCGGTCAGGTCACAGGTCGTTGCGGGCGTGGTCGTGGTCGATGACGACCGGTGGCTCTGTTCGAGCTGCGGGGTCTGGGCCCGGTCACGAGCGGACACGGATACCTCCGTGATGGGTACGGGTGCGCAAACATATTCGCCGGCTGTGTCCCCAACCACAACCGAGTCTAATCACAATTCGGCACAACGGAACCGTCGGCTCGACTCGAAATACGACGCGTCCTTCCGGAGTCGAATGACTGCACATCGCCGGCCTTCGGCACCTCGAAATCCGAGTATTTGTTCTGACATCCGGTCCTTGATGGCAATGCCGACTCTCCCGCGTGACAGACACCGTCGGTGGAGTGGGGAACCCGCGGTACGAGCCGAGTCGCCGTGACCCGTACGGTTCTTACAGTGGCGGCATGACTCGATGGATCAAGGTTGCAGCAACAGCAGGGCTGAGCATCGCCATGGCACTCGGCGTCATCTCGATGTCGACCGAGTCGGCCAGCGCCGCCCCCTGTGTCCGTTACTACTGGGTGAACCAGGTGCCGGCGCCGGTACGCGAGAACCCCAGCTCCCACTCCGTGGTGCGCAAGTACAAGCGGGTCTTCGACACGGTCACCGGACCGTGTTCACCCTCGGTGCGCGATCCGCACAGTCCTCGGCTGTACATCCCCGTCTACACTCAGGCCGCCACCGACGGTGTCGGCTGGATGGCCAGCCAGACGATTCAGCGGTACTGACGAGCGCACAACCTCCGCTGTCGGTGGGTTCCGATCGCCACCTTGCCGCCACGCCTTCACCGGGTGACGAGCTCCTGTTCGCACCAGCACCTCACCGCATCGCGGATTGCTTGATCAACCATCGCCGCGTACGGATACAGGAAGTTGTGTCCACCCGGGAGGGTTCGGAACCGTGCCCCACCGAGGTCGGCCAGCTGTCGACACCAGGTCGGCGACGCCACCCGATCATGCTTTCCGGCCAAGATCATGATGGGTACGGGCGACTGAGCGATCAGCTGCTCCGGGCGATCGGCAATTGCAGACTCGATCAGACGAACGACCCGAGATACCCCGCCGGCGACGAGTGAACGCCGGACGGACACCAACTCGGCCGGAGACTCCCGCCACAGGGTTCGGCAATAGCGAGTCACCAAGCGGGGCCATCTTCGAGCGGCCGGCTCGACGGTCGGACCCGCCAACACCAGCGCTGCGACCCGGTCGGGCACGATCATCGCGGTCTGCAGGGCGGCCTGGGCCCCGGTGGAGTGACCGAGCAGCACCGGGGGCGGTCCACCGCTCTGCCGCAGCCAGTCAGCAGCCGCCTCGGCGATGCCGGCGACGGTCGGCACACTCGAGGTCGCTCGTCGTCGCCGCCAACCGGGCAGACTGAGTAGCGTCACGGTCGTCCACGCCGACAGTTCGGCCAGCAAAGGATGCAACATCCCCGGATAGCCGAGACCCGGGAGCATGGCAATCGGTGGATTCGACGTCGGTGTCCCCGCCACCACCAGCTCAAGGGACCGCTCCGCAACCGTCGTGTGCAACCGGATCGGCTGGTTCGAACGCTTGGGCGTGCCGTCACCCATCGTTTCGCTCGTCGTCGATGACGCTCGCCTTCCCCTACGTCGGGAAGCTGCCGGATCGAGCTCGGGCGGTGTCAAGACCTTCACCCGAGCCCGTTCGTGGACCGCTGGAGGATGGTGCTGATCAACCGCAAGGTGTTCGGGACACCGAGGGGGCGGAAGTGCCCGATGGTGGGGAGGACGATGTTCTCCGCGCCCTCGAGTCGGCTGGTCTCAGGGATGTGCGGATCGAACACGCTGAACAGGGACGTGATGCGGCGATTGACGGCGATGTCGACGCTCAGGGCACGAATGACCGGACCGTTCGGGGCGAACATCCGAACGCTCGGCAACAGGAACACGGCTGCGTACCGCGACCCGGAGAACGGCGTGTTGACGGCGATGACATGGCGGATCCGGGAGAACGAGTCGGGGTCCGCGAGGGCCTGCTTGGCGATCAACCCACCCTTGCTGTGCGCGACGATCGTCACGTCGTCCAGATCCTCCCGTTGCAGGTAGCGCGAGACGATCCCGGCCATCTCGGAGATCGCCCCGGTGTTGTAGCCGAGCTGGTCCAGCACGTGCACGGGATGCCCCTGCCGGTAGAGGTGCTCAGCGACCGGCTGCATGAACCGCCAGCTCTCGAACACCCCCGGAATCAACAGGACGGGCGACAGCGGCTGCGACGCGGGGTGCAACCGCCCCTCCGGTCTACCCCGCCCGAGGACGGCACGGACCATCCAGACGATGACGTAGGCGTAGTCGACAAGCCAACCCCACAGCTTCTGCCGGCGCGTCGGCGGCAGCAGCACGGTCGACGGGACCGTCACCCGCGTCGCCTGTTCACCGCGTCCGCTGCAGGTCGTCGGGCCGACTGCCGATGGAGGCAGGGCCGGAACATCGAGATCGGGCCTCCTAGCCGGCCCACCGCAACAGCGCTGCTGCCGGCGCACCGCCGAGAGTTCGCCGGGGACTGACGACGAGTTCGGCTCCGGTCAGGCAGGCCCCGGCCACCAGGGCGAGATCCGCCCTGATCGGTGCGTCCAGCGGTGCCGGGCCCAGAACCAGACCTGGATGATCTGCAGGTCGCACCTCGAAGTCCCGAGCGGCATCGGGGTCGAGCAGCAGCGTGTCGACCTGGCCGCGGACGATCGCATCCGCAACGTCCTGCACCCCCACCGCCATCGACCGGCCTTGTCCCATCCGGTCCCGCAGCTCGTGGACCGCAGCCAGGGTGGCTGCCACCACGCGGCTCTGCACCGCGGCGTCGACCTCGGCGGCCAGGGCGTCGTCCCCACCGTCGACCGCTCGGCCGCCGTGCTCGAGCTCCACGATGTCGGCCGCCCTCGATTCGGACAGCATCCCGCGTACGGCCGTCCGTGCCTTCACGTCGCCGGCGAGCACCACCAGCTCCGGTCCCTGCAACTGGCGTCCGATCTCCTCGGCGACCTCCTGGGCGTTGTTCCGCCACACGTTCTCGGTGGTGTGCTGGTAGCGCAGCTGGGACCAGCCACCGCTGCGAACTTTGTGCACGTACGGCGACGGCTCACCCACGGTGCTCTCCTGGGTCACGCCCAGCGAGTCCGCCGAGTAGGACGTCACGTCGCCGCCCTCGCGGTCGACGAGCGCGAGCACGAAGGGCCGCGCCTGTTGGAGGTCACCGAGCCAGGCCGCGACGTCAGGCAGCGGTGCCCAGTTGACCGTCGACCGGGCCCGGTGCACACGCGTCAGACGATCGAGCAGCACCCCAGCCTCGGTCGCCACGACGATGCGGCTGATCGGCGCCGGCTGGTGGGTGCTGGCCGACAGCCGTTCTCCGACCTGGGCCGCCACCGTAGCCGGGGCACCGGCTTCCACCAGCGCGTCGACCGCCTCACGCGCGCCGAGCTCGGCGATCTCGTCACCGTTCTGCTTGTCCCGACTCACCTCGACGTACGCCGAGGCGAAGGGACCGCGCTGGGCGTAGAGGTCGGAGAGCTGGTCGAGCCTCATCCCGCGGGTCATGAGCTCCGCCACCCGTCGCCGTAGCCGGAGAGCGAGAACACGATCGGGGTACCCGGACTGGAGTCGCCGCCACAGATCATGACCTCGCAGTATCCGACTGCCCGGGGTCCCAAACCGGCACCGTGTGGCCACCGGCGGTTTCCGCGTCGACGGTCAGGGCGGCGGTCAGTTTCCGCATCGCCGACCCCGCGCTTCCGGTCGCGGTCGGTCCCAACACGGTCAGACTCGACAGGATTGCGGCTGCCTCGGCCAGATCGAAGCTGACCGGGGCCGGTGGAGCCTGCACGGGGAGGCTGATCCCACCGGAACGTCCGGGCCAGGTTCGGATCGGGACTCCGCTCGACGCCAGTCGCTCGACATCGCGGGAGACGGTACGGATCGACACCCCGAGCTCGGCGGCCAGCACCGATCCGGTCAACCTGCGGCCTCGAGCGGCGACGAGGCGTTCGATCAGCACCTGCTGCCGCTCGACGCGCCGCAGCGCGAGGTGACCGTCCCGGGAGTCGGCGGCCAGTCGGGAACGGTCGTCCACGAGCTCACCGTAAACGCTGACACGAGCGTGGCGGGGTTTCTCACTACGGTGGAATCATGTCCGATACCGATACCGACACCGTCGCCTTCTTCCACCGCTATCAGACCGCTCTCCTCGACCGAGATGCCGCGACGATCGCCACGATGTACGCCGTCCCCGGCTTGATCTTGTTCCCGGGATCGTCCGTGTCCGTGACGGACCCGGTTCAGACCGAGCAGTTCTTCGCCTCCTCCTTCGGCCAGTACGAAGGCGTGACCGCGGTCGAGCACACGCAGTCGACCGCTCTGAAGGCGGGGCACAGCGTCTGGGTCGACGTCACCTGGAGCTACGACGGACGAGCTCGAGAGCGGTTCTGCTACCAGCTGATCGACGGCCCCGCCGGGCCACAGATCGCCGTCCTCACTCCCCTCGAGCTGCCCTGACCCGCCTCGACGGGTTTCAACCTTCCTGACCGGTGGTGCTGTGGGCTGCCCCGACCGGCTTGGATTCCGGAGACCCCCGCTGGCGCAGGTAGACGCCGAAGATCGCCATCGCGGCGACGGCCAGGAACTCCGACTGCCAATTCTGCAGGGTCCGGCTCCAGAAATCTGCGGACGTGATGTATCCGAACCAGGTCACCGGATCCTGCCGCTGACTGAGTTGTTGTCCGTTGTAGGCCGCTCGGCCGGCGATGGACTGGGCCAGCCACGACAACGCGAAGATGCTCCCCATGGTGATCCCGAGAGACCGGGAGTAGAGCGCCTGGCGGAAGCCGCCGGCACCGGCCCAGGCCGGCGAGTCCGGCTCGGTGTGCGGACCGACCAACTGGTCCTCGTCGGACTCGGGCCCGACCTTGTCGAGCTCCTTGGACTCACTCGAACCTCGCTGCACCAACCAGACGGTGGCGAAGACATAGAGGGTGAACTGCAGGAACTCCGATTGCCAGTTCTCGGCGACGTCGACCGCGAAATCGGAGGACAACAGATACCGCCCGTACGACAGTGTCTCCAGTCCGGCTGCGATCTGCTGGTTGTTGAACTCGGCCAGTCCCGCGAACGACTGACCGACCAGCGCCAGCAACAAGATGGCGAGGAAGAACAGGGTCAACCCGTTCTCGAAGAGAAACCGTCTCATCGCTGCAGCAGCCCGATGGTGATCATGTAGGCGAGTCCGAGCAGGATGAACAGCAGGGTCGCGTAGAAGGTCACCTTCAACGCTCAGCCCTCCACGTTGCAGTCGTAGGGCAGGTCGTCGGTGATGAACGTGCAGTCGGCCGCCGTCACCTTCCAGCCGTCGCGGAACTCCGCGAGGAACAGCGCGCCATCCGCCAACCGCGCCTGGGCATCATCGCCCCAGACGCTCATCGACATGACAGCTTCGTTCGACAGTCGCAGTCTGGACAGGGCCCGGACACACGTGCCGGCGGTGGTGCCTTCGAGCTGTCGGCGAGCTCGATCGGACAACATCCCGCAGGCCGACGCGAGATCGCGGCCGGCCACGGCGCTCTGGAACTGCTCGGCCGCCGCGCGCGCATCGGGCTCGGCCGCCGGCGTACAGGCGGTCAGCAGCAGGGCCCCGAACGCGGCGGTCACCAACAGCGGGCGCACATTCATCTTCCTATCCCCCGAGCGGTATGGGACACGGGAGGCGCGCGGCCATGGTCGACCCTGTTGTCAGGTGTCGACGCCGCGTGATTCGGCCATCTGGCGGTGCAGCTTCGCGGTGACCGCATCGGGGACGGCGCCGGTCACGACAGCAAACCCACGCTGTTGGCTCATGACCTCGACCTACCCATTACACCCGGAACCAAGCGCCCGGCGGCTGCGCTTCAGGGCCTACCGGCGTGGCGACACGCACGCATTCGCATATCTGGCCGCGAACGGCTGTGGAGGCGGCAGACGAACGCCGACGAAGAAATTGCCGGAGGCGTGATTCACTGCTGAATCCTCTGGGTAGTCCCCAGGCGATTCAGCAGAGAGTCACGCTTTCCGCAGCCGCATTGAGGACAGCTTCGATGACTCGCCACCGCCTGATCCGTTGTCGCGTCGACCAACTCGTGGAGGTCGTTCGTCGCCGACACCCCCCTGCTCGGACGAACCCCGATCTGCGAGATCCTCCGCGACCGAGCAGTGCCGTTCCGGTGACCAGCCGACGGCGGCCGCCTCGGCTGATCTGGCAACAGCGTCTTCCCGGCGGCCCTCGGTTGCAGTGCTGCCTGGAGATCGAGCAGGGCGCCAACGGTGTCCTCGCCCACCTCAGCGCCGTCCCGGCCGACCGACGCTCGAAGTTGATGTCGAACCCGCTGGCCCAGGTCGCCGTCGCCCTGTGGACGAGTCGGGAGCTGGAGGAACTCGGTCGAGTGGCCGAATCCGTCGGCTTCGCAGACGACGCCCCCCGACGCACCGCAGCCTGACGGAGCGTCGGAAACACCATCACAACAGGAGAACCATGTCTGAGTTCAACGAACCACCCCTGACGAGCTTGATCGCCGTGCACCATTTCAACTGCGCTCTGACCACGCGAGGTGGCGTCTGCGACTGCCAACCCGACGCTGCTCCTCTCCAGACGAGCAGCAACGCCGAGTCCCACCACGAGCCGCCTGTGATCAGAGGAGCCGCTTGATCCGACTACTCTATCGTCACCCGTCGGATCCCTACCGGGTTCCGCGTCAGAACCGACACCACGAGCGTGACGCCGATACGGCGCCGCACGGCAGCACCTCGGCCGACCGGTGGCGAGAGCATCACCCGAACCAGGAGATGAACCATGTTCTTCCACAAGCAGAGCTACAGTTCAAACCGAGCCCGACCGACCAGGGTCTACGCCAGGAAACTTCAAGAGGTTCTCGGCGGCCAGTACGGTGAGATCACCGTCGCCATGCAATACGGTTCCAGGCCTGGAACACCCACATCCCCGGCAAGTGGCGCGACTTGTTGTTCGGCATCGGATCCGAGGAGTCGGCCACGTCGAGATGCTGGCGATCATGATCGCCCAGCTGCTGGAGAAGGCGCCCGCGACCAGACCGAGGCCGCCGTCGACTCCGACCCGGTGATGGCGGCGGTGATCGGCCAGACCGACGTGCAGCACGCGATCGTCGCCGGCGCCGGCGCCCGTGCCGTCGACAGCAACGGCAACCCTGGCAGGCAGCTACATCACCGCCAGCGGCAACCTGCTCGCCGACTCCGGCAACCCAACGCCGAGATGCAGGCCGTCCAGTCGCCCGGCTGTACCACATACCACACCACGCTCAAGGAGCTGCTGTCCTTCCTTCTGCCCGCACACATGCACCAAACCATCGCCCGCTCCAGCCCCACGAATTCCCCACAACCCCCCCCACAACACACCCACCAACCTCAACCCCACCACCCCCCCCACACCACCCCACCCCCACCCCCACCCAACACACCCCCCCCCACCCCCCCCACCCCCCCCCGGCACGACACCGATGCCGAATCTGATCGAGATGGCGACCGCCAAGATCAAAGACGTCACGGACGACTAGCCCGCACGCCACCCACAACCGCTCAGAAGGAGAATCATGTCCAACCCAGCCGCGGCCCGTCCGGCCGCCCGAGGCGCGAGAACCACGATCCAGACCGTTGCGCTGATCATGGGGATCGTCTTCTTGCTGGTCGGCCTGATGGGATTCATCCCCGGGGTCACCACGAACTTCGACCAGCTGCAGTTCGCCAGTCACCACTCGAGCGCCGCGATCTTCGGACTGTTCCAGGTGTCCGTGCTGCACAACATCGTGCACCTGCTGTTCGGAGTGGCCGGTCTGCTGGCCGCCCGGACCGCACGGTCGGCCAGGCTCTACCTCGTCGTCGGGGGCCTGATCTACCTGCTGTTGTTCATCTACGGGTTGGTGGTGCCGCACGACTCAGCCGCCAACTTCGTGCCGCTCAACTCCGCCGACAACGTGCTGCACATCGCCCTCGCCGTGGTGATGATCGGCGCCGGAATCGTGCTCTCACGCAGCCGGGCCGGTGTTCCCGCCGAAGCACGCGGCCGGTGACCTGAGGGCTCAGGTCGCGGACCAGGGCCGTTGCTGCAGGCGACGTACCGGCATCCGGTGGCAGGTAGGTTCTGAGGCGTGAGCTTGATCGACGACTTCCAGACGGCGGTCGGCGCAGCCGGCCCTGAACTGGTCGACCGGGCCGAGTTGCTGCCCAGCATCTTGGTCCGAGCGTGCCTCGACGTGCTGCCGGCTGCCGGTGCGGGGCTGAGTGTGACGGACGACCTGCGGGTGCCTTTGGCGTCCAGCGACGACACCGCCGCGACCGCAGAACGCCTGCAGACCACGCTGGGCGAGGGCCCCTGTCTGGCCGCCACAGAGCTCGATCATCCGCTCGGAGTCGAACTCGACGAGATGGCCGCCCGGTGGCCGATGTTCACCGAGAAGCTCGTCGATCTCACGCCGTATCGGGCCGTCGTGTCGCTGCCGTTGCTGCTCCCGGCACCCCGGCGACACCGGGCGGGCGCCTTGGATCTCTATCTCACGGACTCGACGGTGCAGCTTCCGCCGCTGGACCTGCTCAACGAGGCAGTCGCCGAACCCATCGCAGCCCTCTTGTTCGATGCGCCGCCGCTCACCGATCGATACGGCGCGCCGATCCCGGTGTGGATGGGCAATCAGTCGGCGACCGGTCGGATGAACGTCTGGATCGCCGTGGGCATGCTTCTCGGCCATGCCGGCTTGGCGAGTTCCGACGCGTTGGCCACCTTGAGGGCCTACGCCTTCAGTCACGACAACACCTTGGACGACGTCGCCGCTGCCATGATCAGCCACGACCTCGAGCCCGCGAGCGTTCTCAGCGACACCAGAACGCTCTGAACGCAGCGACTGGCCGAACACCTGTCGCCAGCATCACCCAGACAACTGGTGGTCGTTCAGGTGCCGCAGAAGGTCCGGTAGGCACCGAAGTCCAACGGCGCGGGCTCGGCGTAGCGTTCCCGGCCCGGCTGCTGGTCGAACGGTGTCGTCACCACTCGTAGCAGCTGCTGGAGCGGGTGCAGATCTCCCGTGGTTGCGGCCGCGAGAGCCTCCTCGACGAGGTGGTTGCGAGGGATGTAGATCGGGTTCACCCGATCCATCACCTCCGGGTTCGGGTCGAGCCGATACCAGCGCTGCAGCCAGTCCCGGTAGACCGCCGGGTCGGGAACCAGGTCCAAGAGGGTTCCGCGTCGCCACGTGCGGCTGCACTCAGGGTGCGGAAGAAGGACGTGTAGTCGACGGCATCGTGCTGCAGAAGCTCGAGCAACTCAGTGACCAGTGCCGCCCCCTGGATCCCGGATCCGGGACCCACGCCCAACTTGGCTTGCATTCCAGCGAGCCAAGCGTCGTCGTAGCGACGCGGAAAGGCCTCCAGAGCTGCCACGGCCAAGGCGACGGCCTGCTCCTCGTCGCGATGGATCAACGGCAGCAGCGTTTCGGCTAGCCGAGTCAGATTCCACTGGGCGATCGCGGGCTGGTTCCCGTAGGCGTAGCGGCCACCGGTGTCGATCGAGCTGAAGACGGTGGCGGGGTCGTAGACCTCCATGAACGCGCAGGGTCCATAGTCGATGGTCTCGCCGGAAACGGTCATGTTGTCGGTGTTCATCACACCGTGGATGAAGCCCACCAGCATCCAGCGGGCTACGAGCGCAGCCTGGACCGCCACCACGGCCTCCAACAGCGCAAGGTACGGCCGGTCGGACTCAGCCGCAGTCGGGTGGTGTCGAGCGATCGCGTGATCGGCCAAGCGTCGCACCAGCTCCACGTTCCCCGTACCCGCGGCGTACTGGAAGCTGCCGACTCGGAGGTGACTGCTCGCGACCCGGGCCAGCACCGCGCCCGGTAGCACCGTCTCTCGGCGCACCGACCGCCCGGTGGCGACCACCGCCAGCGAACGCGTGGTCGCGATGCCGAGGGCATGCATCGCCTCGCTCACCAGGTACTCGCGCAGCATGGGCCCGACCGCCGCCAGGCCGTCGCCGCCACGAGCGAACGGTGTTCGGCCGGAGCCCTTCAGATGAAGGTCCCGTGGACGGTCCTCGTGGTCGCGCAGCTCGCCGAGGAGCAGCGCCCGACCGTCACCGAGACGAGGAGCGTATCCACCGAACTGGTGTCCGGCATAGGCCTGAGCGACGGGTACAGCTCCTCCGGGTACGAGGTTCCCGACCAGCAGCCGCACGCCGTCGGGGCTGCGCAGCCAGGCGACCTCGAGGCCCACTTCGTCGGCCAGGGCTTCGTTGATCACGAGCAGCTGCGGATCCTCGACCTGTTCGGCGCGCCACGGCACAGCCATCTCCGGGAGATCGCGGGCGAAGCGGGAATCGAGCACGACCGCACGGGAGGGCGCAACAGACACCCGACACACGATAATCAACGCGCAATCCCGACGACGACCCGCGACTCGCCATGATCACGGCCTACGCGCCGGCTCGGCCCCGGGCGCCTTGGTGGATCGACGCCGCTTGCCGAAGCCTGCCACGAGTTTGTCGGTGCCGTCGCAGAACGGCGCGATGCCACTGTGCCCGCAACGACACAGCGCCACGACTCGGCGCCGGCGTGGTACCGGAAAGCCCTCCTGGTCGACGATCTCGACGTCGCCGCGAACCAGGATCGGCCCGTTCGGGTAAACGCGCAGCTCCCGGACGTTCCCCGAGGAGTGGTGGTCCAGCAGATCTGTCCACGTCTGTCTCTTACCCCCTTCGAGCTGGGCACACCCCGTGTTCCCGTTCTACAGCGCCGCGGACACCCTCACCGTTTGTCTGAAATCGGCCGGGGTATCGACCTAGTCGTCGGGATGACGAGGGGCGGACATGATCGAACGACTCGGACGTGGAGCCATCGAGCCGCGAGGCCCGATGAGTCGTCAAGTCCTGCAGCTGCTGGCCGAGCCGGTTCCGACTCCAGATCTTGCACCGGACCTGCGAACGTGTCTGCGGCCGAGGAGTACCTGAAGGAGCACGACGACGCCCAGTTGACGCTGTGGTTGCTGTACGAGCTGCACTATCGGGGCATCGGCGGTGTCGACGAGCGCTGGGAATGGGACCCCACCGTGCTGAGGCTCGCCCACGTCCTCGAGACCGCTCTCGAACAAGAACTCCGCACGGCGGTGAGCCGGATCTGCCGGCCGCCTCCGACCTATCCGACGTCGCCGCTGCGCTGCTGCACCTCGCCTCCGCTGACGACGGGCCCCAGCTGTCGAGTCAGCTGGCCCGCAACGCCACCGCGAACCAGTTCCGCGAGTTCGTCATCCACCGCTCGCTGTACCACCTGAAGGAGGCGGATCCCCACAGCTGGGCCATTCCCCGGTTGAGCGGCCCGGCGAAGGCCGCGCTGGTGGAGATCCAATCCGACGAGTACGGCGGCGGCCGCCCCGACCGGATGCACGCCCACCTCTTCGCCACGATGATGCACGGCCTCGGACTCGACGGTCCTACGGCGCCTACCTCAACTGCGTTCCGGCGGTGACGCTCCGGTGGGCCAACACCATGACCTTGTTCGGTCTGCATCGCCGGCTCCGGGGCGCGGCGATCGGGCACTTGGCGGCGCTGGAGATGACCTCTTCACTACCCAACCGTCGATACGGCAACGGCCTGCGTCGACTCGGCTTCGACAGCGTCACCACCGACTTCTTCGATGAGCACGTCGAGGCGGACGCCGTTCACGAGCAGATCGCGCTCTACGACCTCGCGGTGGCCACGAGTGTCGCCGAGCCGGAGCTGACCGGCGACATCGTGTTCGGAGCAGCGGCTGCCATCGCCACCGACAACGACGTGGCAGCGCACCTGCTGGAAGCGTGGGCCGACGGTCGCTCGTCGTTGCGGCAGTTCCCGACCACAACCGACGGCGTCGTCCACGACCTCGTGAACAGCCGCTCCCGGTGAGCGGCTCAGTCAATTCCCGGCTGGCCGCCGAGTACGTGCTTCCGTTGCGCTGGGCCGACGATCGCGAGTTCGACGACCTGACGCAGTATCTCGGCTGGCTCGCCGGACAGCTCGATGTCACCGTCGTCGACGGCAGTCCGCCACCGATCTTCGAACGGCATGCAGCCGCCTGGGGCGGGCGAGTTCGGCATCTCGCCCCGACGGTTCCCGTTCGCGGCAACGGCAAGGTCGCCCGCGTGATCTCCGGTGTCTGCGCGGCCAGGCACGAGGCGGTCATCATCGCCGACGATGACGTCCGGTGGGATCGAGCAGCCCTCGAACGTGCCATCGAGCTGCTCGATCGAGGAGATCTGGTCCGTCCGCAGAACGTCTTCCGACCGACGCCATGGCACGCCAAGTGGGACACCGGTCGCAGCCTCGTCAACCGTGCGGTCGGAGGTGACTATCCCGGGACGTACGCGGTGCGCCGCAGCACTTTCGTTCGGATGGGCGGGTACGCCGGCGATGTTCTGTTCGAGAACCTCGAGCTGGCCCGAACCGTCATCGCCCACGGCGGCACCGAGGTCGTGGCCAGCTCGCTGTTCGTGACCGGCGACCGCCGACGACTCGACACTTCCTCGGGCAGCGGGTGCGGCAGGCCTACGACGACTTCGCGCAACCCGGCAAGCTCGTCGTCGAGGCGAGCGTCCTGCCCGTGCTGGCCCTCGCCCATCACCTCTCGCGGCGAACCGGCACCCGGCGATACGTCGCCGTGATCATCGGGGCGCTGCTGACCGGATCGGTGGCCGTGGCGGAGCTCGGTCGCCGGATCGATGGCGGCAGAGCCGTCTACCGACCCACGGCTGCCCTCTGGGCACCCGCCTGGCTGGCCGAGCGCACGCTCACCATCTGGATCGCCATCGGGTACCGCCTCCGGGGCGGCATCCCCTACGCCGGATCCCGCATCCGGCTCGCAGCTCACAGCGCGGCCACTCTCGCTGCGCTCGGGAACCAGCAGCCCTCCGCCTCTGCAGACGAGCGCCGGCTCGGCAGGCGGGGTCCGCGTCAGCGGGGGTTGGCGGTGCGTCCGGAGCCGACCCGTGGGAGGGCGGTCAGCCGATAGATGACGCGAGGCGGCAGGAGGTGCAAGGCGACTGCCGTCAACGCCGCGTCGGTTCCCACCACCCGTCGCGGACCGGGGTGTGGATCCACCAGGGCCCGAAGGACTGCCCGGGCGACCCGATCGGGGGAGGCGCCGCGACTCGTGATGCGCAGCACGTGGCGCTGCGCGAAGTTCATGATCGAACGGTACGGGCCACCTCGATCGGGAAGAGTCCCTGGACCTCCGAGAGCACGGTCAGCCCACGGCGCCAGATCTGGGTGGCGATCACGCCGGGCTCGAGCAGCACGACCTTGATGCCGGCCGGGTAGAGCTCAGAGCGCAGCGCGTCACTCAATCCCACCAGCGCGTGCTTCGATGCCGCGTACGGGCCGAAGAGGGGCCCCACGATCCGCCCGTCGAGTGACCCCATCATGACGATGCGCGGATCACCCCATCGGGCGACCCCGGCTCGGAGGGCGGGCAGGAAGGCCTGCGTGGTGCGCAGCTGCCCGGTGAGGTTGACCTCGATCTGGCGGCGGAACTGCTCGATCGACACGTACTCCAGTGGGCCGGGCAGAGCGGCTCCGGCGTTGTTGATCAACCCGTACAGCGGGCCTGCCTCGGCTACCCGATCCGCCGCTCGCTGAACCTGGTCCCCGTCGGTGATGTCGAACGCGACGGTACGGACACCCGTGGGACATCTTCGGCGCAGCTCGGCGGCCGCCTCTTCGGTTCTGGTTGCCGCCCAGACCGCGAACCCGTGCTGCACCAGGACGGTCACCGTCGCCGAGCCGATCCCGCCGGACGCACCCGTCACCAACACCGTGCGATTCGACTCGACGCTCACAACTGGTGGAGTACCCACTTCGACGACATCGAGCGACCGGCTCGGTCCGCGGCGGCAGATTCGGTTCCGGCGCCACCTGCGATCGTCGCTGACGGCGTGCCTTACCGAGTCGGACCTGCTGTGCTTGGGTGGAGGGGTGGGATCGTCGTCGACCTCCGTGGAGCTGGTGATCGAACCGCTGACTCCGTCGAACTGGCCAGCGTTCACCGAGTTGCTCGCCCAGGGCGGGCCCGCCGGGCGATGTTGGTGTGTCGCACCGATGGGCATCGACTACCGCCGCCGCGCGCCGGCCACTAATCGCGCGACCCTGCGGAAGGTGGTCAAGAACGGACCGCCGCCCGGGATCCTCGCGCTCCGCGACGACCTCGCCGTCGGGTGGTGCCGCGTCACTCCCCGCGAGGCCGTTCCCGGTCTGGATCGACCGTTCCGGACCAGACGGGTCGACGAGGTCGCGGTGTGGTCGATCAGCTGTTTCTACGTCAGGAAGGGGCACCGCCGGAGTGGGATCACGACCGCGCTGATCGCGGCAGCCGTGGACTACGCCCGCGCCGCCGGAGCGCCCGCGCTCGAGGCGTACCCACTCGACGGCACCGTGTCTCCCAGCGCCACGGCGAGCGGCTACTTCTCGACCTTCACCAGGCTCGGATTCACCGAGGTCGCGCGTCGATCACCCGAGAGGCCGATCGTGCGCCTGCAGCTCACCGACGATCGCCCGTGAGGGCTGGTCGACTCAGCAGCGATCTCCGGGGTTGCGGCTCTCCGACCGCCGGCCGACTCGGATCCGTCAGGTCGTCGCGCGCAGGGTGCGGCACACGTTCTCCTCGCTGCCTCGGTCCCGGATGAGCGTACGAGGGCCGTCGGCTGCGGCGAAGCGGACGGTGTGGTCGCCGCGGAGCACGTAGTAGCCGGTGGCGAGGTTGTCACCGCGATAGGCCCGGAAGCCGACCGCGGCGGGGCCCTGGATCCGGAAGGTGTAGCCGCCGTCGGGGCGGTAGCGGGCAACGGCGCGGCCACTGAGGTCGCGGACGATGGACGTGCCGGTGGCGGTGTTGGTGAGCCGTACGACCAGCGGGCCCGCATACTCCTGGCGGCGTGGACTGCCGTCGGCGAAGCGAGCGGTCGTGCGGACGTAGACCTGGTCGAACAACGGCTCCGACCGCAGCTCGAACGGGCACAGATCTCCGGCGGGAGAGGTGAAGGGTGCAGCGACAACTCGTTCCCAGCCGCCCGGCTGTCCGGCTGCGGCAACTCGCCCGGACTGCGCCGCGGCCGGATTTGCGGCCGCCGCGGTCAGGCCGACGGTGACGGCCAAAACAGCGACGACGACGAGGCGCGCGCTGCTGCGCAACATCATCACTGCGCGGACGAACCGGTGCTCACTGCGCACCGGGCGTCGATCCCGATTCATGGCATTCCTCCCGACGAATGAGGCGAACTGCGGACAGGCGAAGTGGGGCAGCATGGCGAAGAGCGCCGTCGCTTGGGCGGCGCTCGCAGCACAGTCGGAGAATCTCCGGTCGCGTCACGTGTCGCTCAACGCGACGCCGAGGGCGCGGGATCCGGAGACCCGGTGTGTTCGCTGCTCTCAGCGTCGGACTGGGCGCGGAGACCTGTCAACCTCAACAGGTCGAGGAGAAGTCCCAGCCGACTGCGGACGGCGCGGTGTATCCCACCTCGTCCGGTTCTCGGGGTGGGACGGGTGCCCGTGCCGGCAGGTTCAGCCGATGGCGGCCGTGAGCCGTCGCGACACGTCGGCGAGCACGTCGTCGATCGGCTGCTCGGCGAGCGACTTCATGAACGGCTCGACCTTGACCGGACCGGTGTATCCGGCCGCCCGGACGCCCGCCACGAAACCGTCCAAGTCGATCACGCCGGTCGAACCCGGGAGTCGCCGGTCGAGGTCCATCTGCTCGTCCCGCTCTCGATCATCGCGAGCGTCGTTGATGTCGACCGAGACGATGTCGGCATCGGTGAGACCGACGAGATCCGCAGCACTCTCACCAGCGGTGTACCAGTGGTAGGAGTCGAGGATGAGACCGACGTTGGAGGCGCCGGACTCCGTGATCAGGTCCCGGGTCTCCGACAGCGAGTGGATGAACGGATACCGCTCGGTCGACCAGAAGGTCTTGGGACCGACGTACTCCAGGCCCAAGCGGATGCCGGCGTCCGCCAGCAGCTCGGCGACCAGGCTCAGCCGGGTGAGGTGGAGCACCCAGTTACGGCGGTAGGTCAAGTCGTCGTGGGTTGGCCGCAGCCAGGTGCCGACGGCATCGACGCCGGCGGCGGTCAGCACGCCGACGGTCTCCGGCAGGTCAGCCAGCTGAGCCGTGAAATCTGCCGCGCGAGCGGTGAGATCGACGGGCAGTCCAGATATCCCCCATCGCAGCCCGCGATCGGTGACCGCGGCGGCGAACTCGCGGATCGCGCCCTCGCTGCCCAGCCCCCTCAGATAGGCGACGTCGGCATCGAGACCGCCGAACCCGTGCTTGGCAGCGAGATCGACGGCGGTGGGCAGATCGGCGGACAACCCCAGGGCTCCGAGACTCAAGTTCGAGAACACGATCGTCAGCCTAGATCTGCCCCGACCACTCCCTGCAGCCGCACCGAAACCAGCGCGTCCCGGTGGCTGAGCGGGCCAAGCCACGCAAGATCTCGATCACCAGCGACGAGAGCAGGCAACAGGCCGTCAACGCCTGAGGCGGGTGAGCGTCACGCCCCCGCTCAGTCCGCAGGAAGGGTGGACGCGAGGCGACGGGATGATCCTCGATCAGAGCCGGATCCGGCCGCCGCGAGGACCGAAATGAGGTGCTGCCGGTACCAAGATCATGGAGCGGCCCTGGCGGATGAGTCCACGGATCTGCGCCTGGAGGACATGCAGGGGTGCGTAGAAGGGTGTCACGACGATGACCTGAGCCTTGGGCAGACGTTTGAGAAGCACCCGTTCCATCATCGCGGCGTCGGGTTTGAGTCCGGCCCGCCGAAGTGCGGCCTCGAGCTCGCCGCGAGCCTTCGCCGCCACCGGGTTGTTGTTGTTGAGCAGGGCTTTGCCGGCGTCCTGTGTCCAGCCGAGGCCCGTCTGGGTGCCGTGGGAGGTCAGGCCCAGTTCGGGGATGTGGGACGAATTCGACGACACGTACTTGAACTCGATCTGGTACACGCGGATGCGGGGACCGTCGACGGCGATGCCGATCCGATCCACGCCCCAACCGGACAGGTTGTGTTGGCCGGGCACCACGATGTCCATCCGGGGCACCCCGAACGAGGCGAACGTGCCGACCTCGAGCGCCCCGGATCCGATCATCTCAAAGGTGGAGCCGGTGTAGCCCTGCAGCGCCTTCTCGGCTGCCGTGAGCTCGCGTTGCACGGGTTGCACCTGCGGTGACGGTTCGCCGGCGTCTTCGGCGGTCACCCGGGAGAGGTCGTCGAAGACCCCGGATCCCATCACGACGAGGCCGCTGTCGTCCTTGTCCAGGAGCTGCCCGAGCGCTTGGATCTCGAGCCCCAAGATGTCGGTGATGTGGTCGGCGGCGAGGCCGCTCTTCGACGCCAACGTGGTCTCCAGGGTCTGCCTGGCGCTGTCGCCGCCGGTCACGTTCTTGGCGCTGTTGAGCGCTTCTTCGGCCTCGCGGCTGAGGTTGCTGCGGTAGGCGTCGAGACGTTGCAAGCCGCTCGCGTCCTCGCCGACGCCGGCGACGAGCTGTTTCCAGCCGCCGGATTCTTGCAACACGGTCTGCGGTGGCAGGAACTCCACCGCCTGGTCGAGTGCGGCGACAGCCTGGGGGCGGGCCAGCTTCCCGCCGCGGAGCTCGGCGAGTTGTCCCTTGATGTCGACGGCAGCCTTCTGCTCCAGCGCGGCGCGGGCCAGCTCCTCGGGGGTGGGGACGTGCTTCACGGCGTCCTCGGCCATCCGGTCGCCGAGTTGATGACCGTACTTGTTTCCTCGCTCGGCGAGGCTGGAGCGGGCTTTGTTGAACGCGTTCTCGTCCCGGGCCGCGCCGGCTCCACCCCTGGCCAGCGTGACCTCCTTGCGGAGTTTCACGAAGGCGACGAACTCCTTCGCGGCTGCTGCCAGATCCAGTGCCGACAGCACGAGGTCAGCCGCCACCCAGAACCAGTCGGGCGCCTGCTGGGAGATGGCCTGCGCCTTCTGGAACGAGGTGCCGTTCATGGCGTCCTGGATCATCGCTTCCTGCGCGCTGTCGATGGCGACCAGCGCCCCCGTGATGGCGCCGGCCGCCGCGGAGGCAGCCGGTCCCAACGGTGAGGCGAGCAGTCCCACGCCGATGGCCAACGCTCCCTTGATGAAGTCGACGTTCTGCTTGTGCACGGTGGCCGTGGTGACCTGCTCGTCGACCGCGGCAGCCTGGTGGCTGCCGTCGGTGATCTGCTTTCGGGACCGGGTCATCGTCACCAAGCTCGGCAGCAGCCAGATCCGTGATCCCTCCTCCCACAGGGCTTGCCGTGACTTCGAGATGTTGTCGAGCTTCTGCTCCACTTGCTCGCCGAGAACCTGGGCCGGCTCGTTCTCGATGTTCTTGAACTTCGCCTCGAGCTCCGGGCCCTTGGTCAGATCGAGCTCGAAGGCCGCGATGATCGGGAACCGGCGCTCCGCGACCCCTCGGGCCGCGTTGTAGCTGCCAGCGGTGGTCCGGACGTTCTCGTCCGACATGTCGGGCCGCGAGAGCCCGCCTTGACGCAGGCCGGCGAATGCGGCGTAGATGGCGAACTTGCTGTGTAGATCCCGCACCGCCATCAAGATCGCCGACGCGTCACCGCCCTCGGCCATTGTCCGTTTCTCGCTGTAGGTGATGAAGGCGATCTTTTTCTTCTCCACCTTGATGCCGTACCGATCTCGTTCTTTCTCGACCTGCTCCTTGCTCTTGTCCAACACGTCGTCGGCGGCCTTCACCGCGTCGATGACGAACTCTCCGGCGAAGGCGTTCCGCCACGACCGGACGGCACCGCGGCCGGCTTCCATGGCTGCCTTCACATCGGTGACGAGCTTCTCGGTCGGTGTCCCGCTCGACTGCTGATCCTTCGGACGGGGATCCGCGATCTGGGCCGGGACGGCCCGCTCGCCGAAGACGCGAACGAAGGTGTCCACCATGTCGCTGCGCGACTGGGCCACCGGCATCGACTTCGCGAACACCTTCAGCAACTCGTCCTTGACCTGGGCCTGATCGCTGGTGAATCGGTAGCCTCGGAAGACGATCGCCTCGCCGTCACGAACCGGCTTCTCCGGGTTCATGATCGCCTTCAGCACCGCGATCCCCAGTGACACGGCGTCCTTGTCACCCGGCTTCCGCTGCACCGTGCGGGTCCCGAGCAGCTGCGTGACGGCACCGTTGCCGGCCGCCCGCTGCAGCGCCAGCAGGTTCGCCCGGGAGGCGCTCGGCCGACCAGTGCGCCCCATCACCGGTACGGAAGGTTGCGCAGGTTCGACCACGGGCTTCTGCCGCCCGGTCGGCGTCGCCTCAGCGCGGTCCTGCACCTCACCCACCGAACCAACGCTAGACAGCTGCGCGCCCACCGCTCTGCCCGATCGGGCAGCAAATGGTTCACTCGGTCGCGACGGGGAGCTCGCGGTCATCGCTCCCGTGCGAACGGCGATGCCCGTCCGGCTGCCGGAGTCATCCCCATCCTCGAGCCGGGACTATTCGGGCTGACGGGAGCGCTACATCCGTACGACAGCACAGCCCGGAACGGGTGAGCTGACGGTCCGGAACCGACGAGGGGGCACGGACTCGATCGCATCGACCGAACCGACCCGTCGACCTCAGGAGTCCCGCATGGATGACACGATCCGCACCGCCCTGCACGACAGCCAGGTCATCGATCTGACGACGACCGGACGCCGCACGGGTCAGCGGCGGCGGATCGAGATCTTCCTGCACCACGACGACGATCAGCTGTTCATCACCGGACTGCCCCGCGCCGACCGTACCCGCGACTGGATCCACAACATCGGTGCCGATCCCCGTGTCGTCGTGCACCTGAAACAGGCCGTCGTGGCGGACGTCCCGGCAACCGCACGCATCATCACCGATCCGGACGAGCGCCTGCCGCTGATCGCGTCGGCGGCCAGGCGCTGGGGTCGCACCGACGTCGCGAACATGCTCCGGCACAGCCCGCTCATCGTGCTCACGGTCGACTGAGGCTCGCCGGAGCACGACGAACCGCCGCGCACCCGGACCTTCCCCTGTCGAGGTCCCTAGAGTGACCTGATGCAGCGCCTGCAGCAGCTCCTCGATGACCTCGTCGCCTCAGGTGTGGCAGGTGCGCTGCTGCGCTACCGCGGCCGAGATGGTCAGTGGCACGGTTCCAGCGGGGTCGCCGAGCTGGGCACGGACCGACCCGTCGACCCGGACGGTTGGTTCCGGATCGGCAGCGTCACGAAGACCTTCACCGCAGCTGTGGTGCTCTCGATGGTGCACGACGGACTCGTGACGCTCGACGACACGTGCGAGCAGTGGCTACCCGGCCTGATTCCCGGCGGCGACGACATCACGGTCCGGCAGCTGCTGAACCACACGAGCGGTCTCCACAACTACACCGAGGATCTTCCGGACGCGAAGCGGATCGTGCAGGACCGGTACGAGCACTGGGATCCCGAGCGAGCGATCGAGATGGCAAGGACTCACGACCCTTCCTTCTCCCCCGGCACGTCCTGGGAGTACTCCAACACCAACTACGTCCTGCTCGGGCTCCTCATCGAAGCAGCGACCGGCAACCGCTACGCCACCGAGTTGGAGGCCAGGGTGCTCCGACCACTCACACTGCGCCGAACGCTCGCCCCGGGTGATCAGGTCACGATGCCCGATCCGCACGCACACGGGTACTTCCCGGCCGACGGCGAGCTCGTCGACATGACGGACCTCAACGCCTCACAGGCGTGGGCCGCTGGTGCGCTCGTCGCGACGGCGGCTGATCTCGACCAGTTCTACGCCGGCCTGCTGTCCGGCGCACTTCTCGGCCCGGCCGAGCTCGAGCAGATGCTCACGGTCGCGACCTCCAGCGACTACGGCTTGGGGATCCGCCGGGTCGAGCTCGCCAGCGGCTCGGTCCTGTGGGGTCACTCCGGCGGGATCTACGGCTACCGCACCGCCAGCTACCATTCCGCAGACGGGAGTCGCCAGCTGACCCTTTCCTGCACCACGGCTGCCACCGAACCGGACACCGATGACATCCTCGACCGGGTCTTCGCCGAGGACGACCTCTGACCGATCGATCACCTACCGTCGCCGTACCCGATCAATGAGCGGCACGAGCGTGATCGGCGTCGATCCTCGTCACCGCACGGCGAACACCATGATCACCACCGCCAGGCACGTGTCGAGCACCATGCAGTACTCAGCGAGTGACGGGGCGACGACTGCCCTGGCCCTGAGATGTCGGACGTCCCAAGCGGCGTGTCCCAACAGCCCGAAGGCGATCAGGAAGCTCCCGACCGTCGTGTCGGCGACCAACGCGACGATCGCTATGACCGCGAACGCGACCATCGCCCCAGCCTGGACGGCGAGCGGTCGCCGTCCCCCTGCCCCACGGTCGTGCCCGGAGTCTTTCCGGCTGGTGCGGATGAGCCCCCCGATCCCCGACAGCAACGCGAGCACGAGGACCGCCCAGGTGGCCTCGAAATCGGGGTCGATGAGTTCAGCGGCGAAGATCACCACGATGGTGAGCGCGAACATCGGCCACGCGGCGCGGCGGCTGCCCACGGCGGCGGCGCCGAGATAAACCACCGCCGAACCGGCCAGCACCTTGGCGAGTTCCACGCCGGCCGACAGGTCGAGCGCGATCAAGACTGCCGTGGCAACGCCCAGCAGCACCGGCCAGTGCCGAAGCACCGCATGGCCCGCCAGACCGCGACGTTCGCGCTCGGCAGCTGTGTCCAGCTGCGATTCCTCCGAGGTCATGGGTCGAGATCCCAGCGGGGTCAGCGGGCGATGCTGAGGTCGTCGCGATGCTCCGGCTTCCAGTCGTGACCACTGGGCGATGGGGCGGCCGTTGATGCGGGTGTTGGAGCCGTCGACCTGCCACCGCTGCGGCCAGCCGGCGCGGCGAGTCCTCCCACGGCTCCTGGCGCCCGTACACGGTGAGGTCCATCAGCGCGTAGCTGTAGTCCATGGCCTCGACGCCGCGGCGGGTCGTCCAGTAGGTCTCGAAGACCCGGTCGCCGTCCCGCAGGTAGCACACGAGGTGCATCATGCCGATGTCGCGCGCACCGACGCAGGAGTGCGTCGAGCGAAGGCTCGTGCCGAGTACCACGGCATGTCCCAGTCCATGAAGTCGCGGTAGCGGATGCTTTCCGTCGTACGGACCCTGGCAGAACACCGCGTAGCGTGATGTCGCGGGAATGCAGGTAGGACAGCTCGGCGACCTGGGTGGTGCACCACGTGCAGCCTTCGCACTGCTCGGCGCGCGGGTTGGCCGGGGTGCCACATGAAGTAGTAGGCGATGAGCTGCCGGCGCCCTTCGAACGCCTCCAGCAGCGTGGTCGGCCCGTCGGGCCCGGTCAGCTCGAGGTTGGCGTCCACCTCGACCATCGGCAGCCGCCGGCGGGCCGCGGCGATGGCGTCGCCTTCATGGGTGTGGGCCTTCTCCCGGAGTCGGAGCCGATCGACCGCCGCCTGGAAGGTGGCTCGGTCGACGGGCGGAGGCGCCATCGGTTCCTCGGTGCGGGATCGGCTGCTGTCGGCGTGACGGTCGTGGTCGTGGTCGAACATGAGAATTCCTTCGCAGGTGGTGATCGGGTGGGTCGGTCAGGTGACGGGATCGGTGGCCCAGCGGAGAACATCGGGATGCCGTTCTCGTCGGCGTCTCGCGCCGAGCACCGGCGATCGGATCCGACGAGAGGGACGTCGCTCAGGCCGGCCCGGTTCCGGCGGTCAGGGACTGCAACTGCTCGGTGTGTGCAGGCAGCTCGGTGGAGGTGAGGCCGGTGATCAGGTCGCGGAGCGGCACCTGGGCGTGGACGAGAACGGTGTCGTTGGACAGCAGCAGCGTGGGCAGCTCGGTGTCCAACTCGGTCGAGCTCAGCGTGGAGATGATGGCGCACAGGGCGTCGCCCTGGAGCCTGATCCGCGTCCGCAGGCCCACGCTGCCGCCGGCGAGGGCGCGCACCCGCTCGATGGTCCAGGCGTCCAGCGCCAGACGGTTGTCATCGGTCACGATCGCGCCGGAGGCGACCGTCGACACGGCCACGACGGTGGCCGCGTTGACCAAGGTGACATGAGCCAGGATCTGGTCGGCGTTCCACTGTCCGGGTGGCGGTGTCGTCTCGTGGCCGCTCTCGTCCACGGTCCGAGCCATGGTCAGGAAGTCGTGGTAGGCGGCGAGCAGGGCGGCTGGATCCAACGGTTCGCTCCTTTCGAGCTGTGTTTCTGACGTGATTGCACGGACGCGAAGTTCGCGGTCGGCCGGGATCCGCCCGTGATCGACGCCCGTCCGGCGGCCTCGAGATTGCTACCGTAGGGGCGAATGGATCGCCGTCACAGGTCCAAACGGGGCCAAGACGACCAGACCAAGTCGAACAGGATCGCCGCGTGGAGCTGTTCCTCGACCCCGACGACCGCCGGCCGCGCGTCGTGCAGCTGTACGACCAGCTCCGAGACGCCATCGGTGAGGGCCGGCTGACCCAGGGCGACCGGCTCAGCCCATCGCGAGCCGTGTCCGCGCAGCTCGGTGTCTCCCGCTCGACCGTGACCGAGGCATACGGCCGGCTGGCCGCCGAGGGGTACATCGAGGGGCGAGCCGGCGGTGGGAGCGTCGTCAGCGGTGCGCCGGCCCCGCCCCTGATCCGACCGAGCAGCGTCGGCCTGCGGCCCACGGCCCGAGCTGCCGGGATCACCCTCTGGGATCCCGATTCCGCTGCCAGTGCCCGGTTCGACTTCCGGCCCGGCCGGCTGGACCCCGCGTTGTTTCCCGCCATCACCTGGCGACGCTGCCTCGGGCGCACGGTGCACCGAAGCACCTCCGGCTACGGCGAGCCCGCCGGGACGCCCGAGCTTCGTGCCGCCCTGGCCGGCTGGGTGACCCGCTCCCGAGGTGTCGCAGCCACCGCCCAGACCGTCTTCGTCACCTCCGGTGCCGGGCACGCCGTCGATCTGATCGCCCGAGTGCTGACCGCTCCCGGCGATGTGGTCGCCGTCGAGGAACCTGGATATCCACCGGTGGTCGCACTGCTCCGCAGTCAGGGCCTGCAGGTGGTCGGGGTTCCTGTCGACGATCACGGCATCGTCGTCGAGGCCATCCCATCGGCGGCCCGACTGATCTACGTCACCCCCTCGCACCAGTTCCCGCTCGGGACGGTGATGGCGCGACAGCGACGACTGGAGCTGCTGCAGCGCGCCACCGCCTCCGGCGCCGCGATCGTCGAAGACGACTACGACAGCGAGTTCCGCCACACCGCCCGCCCGTTGGAGCCGCTCCAGTTGTTGGATCGGGAAGGTCTGGTGATCTACATCGGCACGTTCAGCAAGTCCCTCTCACCGAGTCTGCGGATCGGGTTCCTGGTCACCCCGGTTTCGCTGCTGCCCGCATTGCGGGCGGTCCGTCAGGCCGTCGACTGGTGCCCACCGCCGGCTACCCAGGCTGCGTTCACCGAGTTCATCACCAGCGGTCACCTCGACCGGCATCTGCGTCGGACCCGCCGCGTCTACAGCGAACGACATCGGCTGATCCGAGACGGTCTTCATCGCCGGCTGCCGCCGGGCTTTCAGCCGCTGGCCGCCGAAGCGGGCCTTCACGTGGCCGTCCGAGCACCGGAGGACACCGTCGAGGCGCATTACGAAACTCGGCTGTCGCAGCAGAGCGTGCTCGTCTCCTCGCTCGCCGTCACCTACGCGTCCAGTCCACCCATGCAAGGGTGGCTCGTGGGCTTCGCCGGCGTCCCGACCCTCTCAGCTGATGTCCGCCGTGCGGGCGTTCACCACCGCCCTCCGCTGACGGCCCCGGCGAGAGAAGGCTTGGGGAACCCCGAGGCCGCCGGTCGGAGCCGACGATCAGGAGGCGCCCATCACCAGCCCTTCGATGGTGTGCTTCTGCACGATCGGCACGAGCTCGTCGACGACGCGGGCGTGGAGATGGCGCCGCAGCTCGGTGGGCAGCGTGGCATGGAAGTCGTGGGTGACCATCAAGTCGTGGAGCTCGTCGTGCCCGGCGCCGGGAGCATCGACGCCGAGGACCAGGACGGGCCGCGGCACAGCTGAGCGGTTCGCGGTGCCTCGATGGATGGTGAGGGCCGACCGGGCGGAGATGTCACCCATCCGGGGGTACTTGAGCTGGCCCGTCTGCTCGAACCGCGACCATTCAGATCTGGCCGGGAACATGCCGTGCTCGAAACCCAGCCCGTCCTCGTACTGGGTGCCGAGGGCGATGTGGAAGGGTCCCATCTCGGCGGTGGTGTCGACCGCGGTGAGGTTGAAGGCCAACGACGTCAGTCGACGGTGTTCGTAGGTAGCCGCAGGCGCTGGGAAGTCGCGGTGCCACGGCTGATCTTGCGCACCCGGGAACGGGACGTCGAACCCGATCTCGACGATCTCGTAGTCCGGTCCCAGGACGGCCTCCGACACGGCGGTGATCCAGGGGTGCGTGGCGAGCTCGACGAAGCCGCTGAGCTGCTGCGGGTGGATCTCCACGTAGTACCGCTGAGGACCGCGGCCGACGGCCCCGCCCTCACGGCTGACGGCATCCTCGAACGCAGCCATGATGTCGTCGTGCATCCGGGCCACCCAGTCACGGCTGAACCCTTGCCGACAGGACGTGATCCCGTCCTCGTAGAGCTCGGCCAGCGACTCGGCCAGGACGGCGTCCGAGCTCGTATCGCTGTCTTGATCAGCGGTCATGATCCGACTCTATGGTGCGGTGCCGATGGCTCGCCGCGCCCTGCGAGGACGACAGACCCGGCAATGCCGCCCCGCACCCGGGCAAATGGACGCTTCATCGTGCGCGGTCGTACGCGGCCTGCGATGCCGACACGTCGCCGAGATTCTCGATGGACCACTGCTGGAGGGCGCGGAGGGGCTCGAGCAACGTCCTCCCGGCGTCGGTGAGGGCGTACACGACGCGGACCGGCACCTCGGGATGGACCGTGCGGCGCACCAGTCCGTCGCGTTCCAGCGCGCGCAGGGTCTGGGTCAGCATCTTCTGCGAGACACCCTCGATGCGCCGCCGGAGCTCGGAGAAGCGGGCGTCACCCTCGCCCAGGACGCCGATCACCAAGACGGTCCACCTGTCACCGATGCGGTCGAGGATGCGACGAGTCGCGCAGCCGGCTTGATAGGGATCACCCCGGAGCACCGGGGGTGAGGGGGTGGTTACCACAAAGTGCCTTCTTCCCGATGGAGAGCTACTCCCTTACGGTAACCTCTGCGACCCGACGACGGGTCTCGGACGTCGACGAAAGGCACCACCCATGTCCCGCATCACCGTCATCGGCGGCACCGGCTACGCCGGATCGGCCATCGCCGCAGAGGCCGCAGCGCGAGGTCACGAGGTCACCGTCGTTCAGTCGGTCGCTTCCCGCCGATCCGGTTGCGGGGGTGAACTACGTCCAAGGCGACGCCACCGACGAGGCGTCGTTGGCGTCTGTCATCTCCGGCTCCGACGTCGTGGTCGGCGCACTCGCGCCGCGCGGTCCGCTCGCAGGTCCCTTCCGTGAGGTGTACCGCACCATCGCGCGTCTGGCCGAGGCCGAGAAGGTTCCGTTGTACGTCGTCGGTGGCTTCTCGTCGCTGCGTCCGACGGCCGGCGCGCCGCGCTTCGTCGAGGACCTGAGCCACTCCCCCGCCGCGTTCCACGACGAGATCCGCGCCGGTGCGGCACTGGTCACCGATGACCTTCCTGCCACTGCGGAGACGCTCGACTGGGTGTTCGTGAGCCCCGCAGGCGGTTTCGGTTCCTTCGCGCCCGGGGAGCGGCGGGGCGAGTACCGGCTCGGCGGCGACGTCGCTGTCCAGCCCGAAGGCGGCGGCGAGATCTCCGGCGCCGACTACGCGCTCGGCCTCGTCGACCTGATCGAACAGGCGAATCACCACCGGGCTCACGTCAACCTGGCGTACTGATGCGCCGGGCGGGTGTCCTCGGCGCACGAGCCGCATTCGTCCTCCCCGTCCACTCAGCCCCCAACGGCGGGTGCAGCTCCGCCGACGCCGGGCAGCACCCGGGTGGTGTCAATCGACGTCGAGCGCCGTCGTGGGGCTCGGCGGCGAGGGTCGGTAGCGTCGCGGAAGCCGGGCGCGTCGCGCCTGCCACCAGATCAACGCGACCGCGGCGACCTGCACGACCACCGCGGCCAGGGCGCCCACCGGGTTTCCGGCGGTCCCGGCGCTGACGAACGATTCCTCCCAACCGCCGAAGGTCAGCACCAGCATCCCGATGGCCAGGTTGTTGATCGCATGCAGCGCGATCGCGGACTCCAAGCCACCGGTGCGCCACGTGATCACGCTGGCGGCCACGGCGAAGGACACCAGGTCGATCAGCACCCACGGGTCGGCGCTGCCGTGCAGGACCGCGAAGCTCGCCGCGGAGACGGCGGTGGCGACCACGAATGCCACCCGCGGCGATGGCAACCACGCCCCGATCTGCTGAGACACCCAGCCGCGGAACAGGTACTCCTCGGCGGCGGCCTGGAACGGCGTCAGGACCAGCACCATGATCAGGAGCACCACCCACTCCGCCGGCCGGACGCTTTGTGGCGGGTCGAGCAGAAGGGAGATCGTCAGGTAGATCAGCAGCAGCGGCGCGAGCACCGCGGCGCTGCGGAACAACCACCGCCAGCGGATCCGGCCCAGCACCGAGGAGACGAAGCCGGGCCGGACGCGGTGCACGATCCAGGTGGAGAGCAGCACCGCAGGGATGAAGGCGATGAGGGTCAGATCGCCGAACAGGTAGGAACCCGGGCCGATGGCCTCCGCCGAGAACTGCTCGTCCAGCCACAGGTCCAGGTCGGAGACGCCGCTCAGCACGCCGTAGCCGACAGTCAGCGTCACCGCCAGCAACCAGAGCGGCACGAGCAACCCGATCAGAAGGACCAGGCTGACCAACGGCTTCCACCACCGCCTCCTCGGACCACGCAGCAGCTGGACGTAATCGACCGGCTCGGTCGGCAGCAGTGACGGCGGCTGCGGCAGGAACCGCTGCGCGGGTACGGGTGACGAGTAGCCGGAAGACGACCCGACCGGCTCGGGATCGGGACGGTGCCACCCGGGCGGGTCGTCACTCATCGACGAAGTCACTTCGCCCAGCGGCGCCCGTGCCGGCATCCACCCGGAGGTCGGTCACCGAGCTCGCCGCGCAGGTCGTCATGGTCGTGGAGGCTATCGTCGCGCAGCCGTGTTCTCGCGAATGGTGCTGCGGCTCGCCGTTCATGATCACGGGTGGGGCGCCCGCTCGATCGGCGCAGCTGGGCTGCTGTGCTCGACACCCGAGGCTGAGACACTGGAGTCGATGTTCACGGCACCTCCGAGCTTCCTCACCCGGCCCGACCTGCGCGGCACGTTCGGCATGGCTGCGACCACCCACTGGAGCGCGAGCGCAACCGCCCAAGCGGTGCTCGAGAAAGGCGGCAACGCCTTCGACGCCGCCGTGGCGGCAGCCTTCGTCCTGCACCTGGTGGAGCCGCACCTCAACGGTCCCGGCGGGGACCTCACTGCGCTGATCGCCACCGCCGACCATCCGTCTCCCATGGTGCTGGTGGGCCAGGGCCCGGCACCCGCCGGGGCGACGATCGAGCACTTCCGCGCCGAGGGCCTCGATCTCGTGCCGGGCGCCGGAGGTCTGGCCGCGGCCGTGCCGGGCGCGGTCGACGCCTGGCTGCTGCTGCAGCGAGATCATGGGACGCTCGAGCTCGCCGACGTGTGGGCGTACGCCGTGGACTACGCCGAGCACGGCTATCCGCTGGTATCGAGGGTCACCGCCACCGTGGATTCGGTGCACGGGCTCTTCACCGACCACTGGACCAGCTCTGCGGACTTCTGGCTCCACGGTCGAACCGGGTCCGGTGGCGCTCTGATGACCAACCCCGCCTACGCAGGCGTGCTGCGCCGGATGCTGGCCGCCGGCGAGGGTGCGACGACGCGGGAGGCGCGCATCGACCGTGCCCGGCGGGAATGGAGCACGGGCTTCGTCGCCACCAGCGCCGTCGACTTCCTGACCGAGCGGCACCGGCACTCCTCGGGCACTGATCATGCCGCCGTGATCACCGTGGCCGACTTCGCCGCCTTCTCGGCCGGGTGGGAGCCGGCGGTCACTGCCGAGTTCCGTGGGTGGACCGTTGCCAAGGTCGGCCCGTGGAGTCAGGGGCCCGTGCTGCTGCAGGCCCTGAAGATCCTCGAGGGGTACCCCGACGACGAGCTCGATCCGCAGTCCGAGCTGGGCGCCCATCACGTCCTCGAGGCCCTCAAGCTCGCCCTCGCCGACCGGGACGCCTACTACGGGGACCCGGACGGCGACCGACCGCCCGTGCCGCTCGAGCAGCTGTTGTCCGCCGACTACGCCGCGCTGCGGCGGAAGTTGATCACCGACCGCGCGTCCGCCGAGATCCGGCCCGGGACGGTCGAGGGTCACCACCCGTACCTGCCCCCACTGGTCGAGGAGTCGTCCGGCCCACCGGCCGCTGGGGTCGGCGAGCCCACGGTCTCGCGTGCCGGCGAGACCCGCGGCGATACGTGTCACCTCGACGTGGTCGACCGCTGGGGCAACATGATCTCCGCCACGCCGTCGGGGGGCTGGCTGCAGTCCTCACCACACGTTCCCGAGCTCGGCTTCTGTCTCGGCTCGCGGCTGCAGATGACGTGGTTGGACCCGGCCGCACCGTCAGCCCTGCGCGCGGGCCGCCGGCCGCGCACCACGCTCTCGCCGACGCTCCTGCTCCGTGACGGCGTCCCGGTCTCTGCCCTGGGCACTCCCGGTGGCGACCAGCAGGACCAGTGGCAGCTGGTGTACCTGCTGCGCACCCTGGTCGGCGGCTACACCCCTCAGCAGGCGATCGACGCGCCGTCGCTGCACACCACGTCGATGGTCGGGTCCTTCTGGCCCCGGACCTGGACGCCGGCTGGTGCGGTGGTCGAGGACCGTCTCGGAGAGGACGTGATCCGGGGCCTCGCGGCCCGGGGTCACGACATCACCCGGGCTGGGAACTGGTCCCTGGGTCGGTTGTCGGCGGTGAGCCGCGACCCCGTCACCCACGAGCTGTCCGGGGCGGCGAATCCACGCGGCAACCAGGGCTACGCCGTCGGGCGATGAGACCCGGCCGCGACATGAGGGCTGCCCGGTGCCCGTGACGACGAACCGGGAGCGGTACCGGATGGGTGTCGTGGGACTGGGGCTGATGGGGCGACGCCACCTGGAAGCCGTCGCCGACAGCGATCGATGGGACGCGGTGTGGGCGGTCGATCGGGACGCGGAGGCACGAGCGGCGGCACGACGCCTCGTTCCCGACGTCCGCTACGCGGGCGACGCCATCGCGGCCCTGGACTACGGCGACGTCGATGCGGTGCTGCTGGCCACGTCGGCCGACGCGCGGCCGGCGCTGGTGCGGTCGGCGCTGTCGCGCGGCCTGCCCGTGCTGGCCGAGAAACCACTGGCCGGCACGGTCGCGGAGGAGCTCGCACTGCTGGACGACATCGAGGCCGGCGAGCTCGTCGTCGGGGTCAACCTGTTCAACCGCAGCACGCCGTATCACCGGGCGTTGGTGGAGCTGGTGCACGGCGGTGATCTCGGCGAGGCCGCGAACACGACCTCCGCGCCGCGCTGGAGCACAAGGCCGCGTTGCGGAGCAGGGGCGCCGCGTTTCCCGAGGGCGTACTCGATCCACCCGATCCCGGCGCACCGGCCCTGCCGCAGCCCTGAGGGAGTCAGCCACGTCGGCATCGTCGTCCTCGGCGCCGCGCTTGACGATCCAGCCACCGTGAATCCAGCCACGGTGAATCCAGCGGCGCCCCGACGGCGAAGTTGGAGAGGTGTGGCTTGATTGACTGGTTCCGGCTGCAGCCCGCGAGTGCCGGGCAATGACGCAGGTTGCGATGTCCCGGGTCGAGTGTTCGGGCTGAGGAGGTCGGTGACGGTGTCGGTCCCGAGGTCGGCGGGCGCAGCGGCCGGTGCCCGGTGAGCCGCCGTTGGCAGCCCGGCCGTGACCGCCACGCCGTTCGCCACGTCGCCGCAGGCGGCCGGACCGCGTCTCGTCCGCAGGCAGCCGCGGAAGTGGTCGTGGTGGGCGGTGGGATCGCAGGCATCGCCGCGGCAGTGGGCCTGGCGGAGCGTGGAGTGCGGGTCACGCTGATCGAGCGGGAGCCTCAATTGGGCGGCCGGGTCCGATCCTGGCCCGTTGAACCAGGGCAATCCGGCGTCGACGACGGACCCCGGCGGACGATGAGCCGGGGCTTCCACGCCTTCTTCCGGCAGTACTACAACTTGCGCTCGCTGCTGCGGCGGGTCGATCCGGCGTTGAAGAGCCTGGTCCCGGTTGCGGACTACCCGTTGGTCCACGCACGTGGGCATCGCGACTCGTTCGCCCGGATCCCCCGGACCCCGCCGTTGAACATGGTGGCCTTCGTCGCGCGAAGTCCCAGCTTCGGTCTGGCCGATCTGGCCGCCGTCGACCCTGATGCGGCCTGGGAGTTGTTCGACGTCGATTTCCCGGCCACGTTCTCCGCGTACGACGGTGAGAGTGCTGCGGCGTTCCTGGACCGCCTCTGCTTCCCCGATGACGCCCGGCACCTGGCGCTGGAGGTGTTCGCCCGGAGCTTCTTCGCCCGCCCGGACGAGTTCTCCGCCGGGGAGCTCGTCGGGATGTTCCACAGCTACTTCCTCGGTTCGCGCGAGGGGCTCTTGTTCGACGTCCCGGTCGACGACTACGACACTGTGTTCTGGGCGCCGCTGCGTCGCTACCTCGAGGCGCTCGGCGCGCAGGTCCACACCTCGACGACGGTGGAACGGCTGGACTTCGCCGGTGACCGGGTCGGGGTCGAGCTCGTCGGCGACCGGCTGGTGGCCGACGGCGTGGTGCTGGCCACCGACCTGCGCGCCACGCGGGAGCTGGTGGCTACCGCGGGCGGTCTCCACGACGACGACTGGCTGACTCGGGTGGCCGAGACCCGCAACGCGCCGCGATTCGTGGTCGGGCGACTGTGGCTGGATCGACCGGTGGCGGTCGACCGTCCGGCCTTCCTCGGCACCAGCGGCTTCGGTGTGCTGGACAACGTCAGCGTCCTCGACCGGTTCGAGGCCGGTGCCCGGCGCTGGTCCGAGGCGCACGGCGGCTCGGTGGTCGAGGTCCACGCCTATGCCCTGCCGCCCGGGACGGACGAACCCGTCCGTCGGTCGCTGCTCGCCGAGCTGCGGCGCGTGTACCCGGAGACCGCCTCGGCCCAGATCGTCGCGCAGGAGTGGCTGGCCGCGGACGACTGCCCGCTGATCGGAACCGAGCCGTGGGCGCGCCGGCCCGAAGTGACCACCCCCGACGAGCGCTTGGTGCTGGCGGGCGACGGCATCCGGTGTGACTACCCGGTCGCCCTGATGGAACGAGCCGCGACCACCGGGTGGCTGGCGGCCAACCGCCTGCTGAGTCGAGCGGGCCTGGTGGGACACGACGTCTGGACGGTCCCGATCGACAGCCGGCACACGCTGCTCCGCCGAGCCCGCGGCCTGCTGGTGCGCTGATCGACGAGGGCCGCGTCAGGTCGGCAGCGGCCCAGAGGTCCGATCGCCGATGAGCCGTTTGTAGGCCAGCTCAGCGGAGATGAGGCAGATCGGCACGCCGATCCCCGGGTTGGTCCCGGCACCGACGTAGAGGAGGTTCGGCAGCTTCCGGCTGACGTTGTTGGGCCGCAGGGCGGTCTGTTGCATCGTGTGCGCCAGCCCGAGGGCCGAGCCACCGAGCGCGTGGTAGTCGGCGACGAAGTCGCGTGAGGTGTAGGTGCGCTCGAAGACGATGCGCTGCTCGAGGTCGGGGAGATCGAAGTCCGCGGCCACCAGATCGAGGGTCAGGCGACGGTAGCGGGCGATGTCGACCGGACGCATCGGCAGACTCGGGCGCCACCGGCACCAGGACGAACAGGTTCTCGTGCTCGGCGGGTGCGGTGCCCGGGTCGGTCCGGCTCGGAGCGCAGACGTAGTAGGAGGGGTCGTCGGGCCACGCAGGGGTGTCGAAGATCTGCGCGAACCCGCGACGCCAGTCCTGGCCGAAGGCGAGGTTGTGATGGGTCAGGCTCGGCAGCCGGCCCCGCACCCCCAGGTAGATGATGAACGCGCTGGGCGCGAGGGTGCGGCGGGCCCAGTACCGATCGGAGTGGCTGCGGGCCGCCCGCGGCAACAGCACCGTCTCGGTGTGGTGCATGTCGGCGTTGGAGATCACCGTGTCGGCCCGGAGCACCTCCCCGCTCTCCAGGCGAACCCCGCTGGCCCGGCCGTCCTCCACCACGATCTCGGCGACCGGAGCCTGGGTATGGTGCCGCACGCCGTGCTTGGCGCCGATGGCGGTCAGCGCCCGCACGATGGAGTAGATGCCCCCGCGCGGATAGAACACGCCGAGGTTGAAGTCGATGTGGCTCATGATGTTGTACAGCGCCGGAGTGGTGTACGGCGACGACCCCAGGAACACCAGCTGGTACTCCATGATCTTGCGCACGATGTCGGTGGAGAACCAGCGACTCACGTACCGATGCATGTTCTCGAAGACGTGCAGTTGCCGACCCTGGGACGCGGTCTTGCGATTCAGGAACCCGGACAGCCCGTCCCGGTTGCGATACATGAAGTTCTCGATGGCGATGCCGTACTGCGTCTCGGCCTTGGCCAGGTAGTCGCGGAGTGCTTCGCCGCTCCCCGGCTCCAGGTTCTCGAAGGTGGCCGCGTCCCGGTCGAGGTCGGAGGTCATGTCGACGGTGAGGTCACTGCCGCGGAAGGTGATGCGGTAGGACGGATCGAGCCGCTGCAGCTCCAGGTGATCGCTCACCCGCTCACCCAGCAGGGCGAAGAAGTGCTCGAAGACGTCCGGCATCAGGTACCACGACGGCCCCATGTCGAAGCTGAAGCCGTCCGCCTCGAAGTAGTTGGCCCGGCCACCCAGCAGCTCGTTCTTCTCCAGCACGGTGACGGTGTCGCCGCGCCGGCCCAACAGGGCGGCCACCGCCAGCCCGCCGACGCCACCGCCGACCACGATCACCGTACTCATCAGGGACGACCGTAGTCCCGCCCCACAATCACCACGAGGATCAGACCGACGGCGGCAGGGATCCACTGGCCACTCCAGGCGTTGACCGCGCTCCAGAAAACGAGGACGAGCCACAGGTTCCGAGCCAGGATCCGGGGTACCGGTCGAGGTAGCCGGCGCAATGCCAGCACGGCGATGCATCCAGTCACGACCCAGCCACAGAAGTTGAGAAGTGGAACTCCGTAGTAGAGCCCGGGGACATCCCACGACCAGAACCCCAGTCGAACCGCGGCCGGGTCCAAGACGAGATCGACGGCAACCAGCAACGCGACCGCCAGCCACGCCCGCCGAGTCGCCGCAACGCACCCCAGGATCAGCGGCGTCCACGCCAGCAGAACCGTCGGCGGTGCGAGCCCGAACAGCGGCGGCCCGAGCACGAGGCTGTAGCCGAAGCGGCCGTACGGCACGCCCGTGGCGACCGCGATCGACTCCACCACCAACGCATACGACCCGACAGCCGCCAGGAGCAGGATCCCGTGCCAACGCCCCAGCCAGGCGATCGCCCCGCCGATCACCGGCGCGGAGAACAGGAGGATCGCCAGTGCCGAAATCCACCACACCTCCGGCCGTAGCGGGGCTCGCGACAAGCCGAGTCCGGCGATGACCAGCAACGCCGCCAGAGGCCAGCGATACCGCAGCAGCAGCGCGTCCACCCGTCCAGTGTCGTCGGTGCTGCGCGACCTGCTCCGGGTGTCCCGGCCCCGGTTCTGGATCTATCTGCTCGGGCCGTTCATGGTGGCGTTGGCCGCCACCAGTCTCCGCCCGCCGGTGGAGGTGTGGCTCCTCGGGCTGTATCTCACGCTGCCGGCGAATCTGCTGATCTACGGCGTCAATGATCTCTACGACGCCGAGACCGACCGTCTCAACCCGAAGAAGCAGACCTACGAGCACCTACTCAGGTCATCGGAGCGGCAAGGCCTGACCAGAGCCATCCTGCTGCTGAACCTGCCCTTCATCGCCCTGGTGCCGTTCTTGCCGCACGCCTGGCCGTGGTTGATGATCTTCGTCATCACCGGAGTCGGGTACTCGATGCCGCCGCTGCGGGCCAAAGGACGCCCGATCGTCGACAGCGCGTTCAACCTGCTCTACGTCGCGCCGGCGTTCGCGGCGTACGCCACCTTGAGCGGCCGGCAGCCTCCGATCACGGTCGTCGTGGCAGCCCTCCTGTGGTGCATGGCGATGCACGCGTACTCCGCCGTTCCCGACATCGCGGCCGATCAGGCCGCCGGGGTCCCGACGATCGCGACGATGCTCGGCGCCAATCGCACCCTCGTGTTCTGCGGCGCGGCCTACGCCACGGCCGCGATACTCGCGTACTCCAGCGTCGGCACCTTCGCGCTGCTCGGCGGCGTGGTCTACGTCGTCATGATCACGCTGTCCCTGCTCGTCCGGAGTCCGGCCAGACTCTTCCTGCTCTACCGGTCCTTCCCGATCATCAACAGCGCCATCGGCGCCGCCCTGTTCTGCGTCATCGGGGCGCTGCGCCACACCTGGCCATTCACCGGCTGACGTCGTCGTCGAGCCCTCGGCGGGTATCAGCCGCCGATCCAGGTCATGTGGTCGAGGAAGTGGACCAGCTCCGCCCGGTCGCCGGTGACCCGGCAGGTGGCGTCCTCCCCCAGCGGCCGCCGCCGGCTGAGAATTTGCAGCAGGTCCACCGCCGGACCCTGCACCCTGACGTCGGCGTCGGCCCCTGCCGACCCGTCGCCCCAAGTCAGGGTCAACGGTTCGTCGCCGCGGCGCAGGACCCAGGCCCGGTCGATGTCGTCGGCCACCCAGGCGATGATCTGCCCGTCGCCGCGCATCGCGTCGGCGAAACCGGGGACGTTCGCCGCCCACGCGGCCGAGGAGGTCGTGTCGAGCCAGTCGTCGATGGCGACGCCGGCCAGCGGTGCGGCGAGCAGATACGGACGCCCGAGAGTGAGGGCCGCGTCGATCCGGTGGACCGACATCTCACCGAAGAGGCGGCGCGTCCAGAACGTGACCCCGTCGTTGCCGCCGGACGGATCGAAGACGTCTGCGCCCGAGGAGGCGCCGGCGAACGCTGCCGCCGCCCGCTCGGCACTTCCCTGGAGCCATTCCGGCCACGCGGTGGGCTGCGTCGGGGCCTTCTCCCAGGTCAGGGCGAAGGCCGCTTGCGGGTCGGTGATCTTTCCCTCGGTGAGCGCGGCGACCCACTGCTGGGTGGCCCCGACGTGCTCGACGAGGTCGGCCAGCTTCCAGTCCGGACAGCTCGGGACCGGCAGACCCGGGTCGGCGTCGCCAACCCACGAGCCGAACAGCCGCGTCTGCTCCCGCACCGAATCGATCAACGTCTCGTCAGCCATGCCGTGCATCCTTCCGGATCTCGCCGCACCCGGGTGTGCCGCTGCTGGTTGTGACCACGCAGGGGCGCCGGATTCATCTCGGAAGCCACGATCGATGTCGATCGCTGCCGGACCGTGCTCTCGGCCGGGGGGCCACGTCGGGACGAGAAACGGCCCGGACCTGACGGCTCAGTCGCCGGCTCGCCGCCATCGCGAAGGTGGGGCCTCGACACCATGGGCCTGCTCGTCTTGTCGGTGCAGCTCGATCAGCGCGTCGCGAAAGCGGTGATCGGCGGTTGCCAGCTCGTCCTCGACGCGAGCGCCGTTCTCCCACCACTGCAGGAGACCGCGCCCACGCTCCTGCCCCGATCGCGTGTGCACACAGTGCGCGTAGTCGGGGATCGCCACCAGCGCCTGACCACTGTCCACCATGGTCGCCGCCCAATCCGCGTGCTCGGAGGACGTTCGGTCCTTCGGTGCCGTCGCCAGCAACCGCACGGCGTGGCAGGCCATCATCCAGTCTCCGCCGGGGGTCGCTGCGAAGAAGCGGTGCAGGGTGTCGATCAGCAGCGGGCCCGCGGGTAGACCCATGCCGACATCCTCGACCGCGATCAACGCCAACCTGCGCCACAGGTGCTCGGCGACGTCCGGTGACGTCCGGTACATCTCGTAGGCGGCGAGGACAGCGTTCTCGACCTCGCCGCGCCGGATGTCCTTCTGCAGCACGGACACCAACAGGTCCACCGGTATCCCGTGCGGCGAAACCAGCTGTGAGTAGGGATCTTCCGTGAAGTGCGGCGGTCCGTAGTGACGGGTCATCGACCTCTCCTTCCATCGTGTGATCGACACGTCCGATCGAACGGAAGGGGTCATCTGGTGTGATCACGTTACCAGGCGGTGGCGTCGCGGCACCTCCCGACGGAGGCCGTCGGATGGTTGCATGAAGCTGTGGTTCTCATCAGCCGACGCACCCAGATCGAGGAACGGCTCTGGGTGAGACCGGTCGACGCGGGCGAGGAGGCGGTCGTTCTCGATGTGCTCGCCGAGGCCGCCGGGTGGCTACGCAGCCGAGGGATCCGGCAGTGGCCGGCGCGGTTCCCGGTGGAGTCGGTGACCGCGCAGATCGCAGCAGCAGAAGCATTCCTCGTCGAGGACACCACCTCTGTCGTCGCCACCTTCGCCGCATCCGACGCCGAGACGGCTCTGTGGCCGGATGCAGCTGAGCGTGCCGTCTACGTCTCCCGGCTCGCCGTCGTGCGCTGAGCGACCTGATGCGCACCCGTGCCTGCTTAGACTCGCGAGGTGCTGGTGCGGCTGCTCGGGGTGCTGTTGGCAGTCGCGGCGGCGATCGGCGTCTCGACAGCTGCCCGGCTGGCCGTCATCGGCTTCGGGCCGGTCGGCGGACCGTCGACCGTCGACGCCCAGCTCGCTCATCTTCGCGGGACGCTGGCGCGGGGCGCTGACTCCGACATGCAGCAGCTCTTCCCGGAGGGCTCGTACTTCCTCCGCGCACTGACGGCGATGGCCGCCACTCGGGCCACAGCTCCCGACTTGGCTGCGGTCCGAGCTCTGCGGGACGGGCTCGATGACCCCGAATCGGTCGCGATCTTCGGATCCGGCATGGTTCCCGAGCACGGCATCTTCCAGGCGGGCTGGGCGTTGGCGGTGGCGGTCGACGTGGCGGAGGTCAGTGGTGCCGCCGCAGATCGGGCCGACGTCCGCCGTCGGGCAGTGGTCGTGGAGTCTGCGCTGCGCGAGAGCGACTCCGGATTCCTGCCGAGCTACCCGAACCAGTACTGGCCGTGCGACACCGTGGTGGCGGCTGGTGCGCTGGCACGGGCGGCGATGCTGCTCGACGAGCCGGGCTGGTTGACCACGCTGCGCTCGTGGCGGGATCGCGCACTCGCGGCGGCGGACGTCGGACTGCAGCTGCTGCCGCACCGCGTCGACGCCGACGGGCGGTCCCTCGAAGGTCCGCGCGGCACCTCCCAGGCGATCATCCAGACGTTCTGGCCGGCCCTGGGGATCGCCCTCGACGAGGTGGTCGACGTGACCACCTGGGTCCGCTTCCGGGAGGCGTTCGTGGTCGAGCGCGTCGGGCTGCTCGGTGTGCTCGAGCATCCGCGAGGTGACAGCGGCGTGGGCGACGTCGACTCGGGACCGCTGGTGTTGGGGGTGAGCGTCAGCGCCAGTGCGGTCACGTTGGCAGCCGCCCGGGCCGTCGGTGACCTGCAGCTCGCCACCGACTTGGAACGGGAGGCGGAGCTACTGGGTCTGCCTCTCGATTGGCTCGGACGCCGATCGTACGGGTTGGGGTTGCTGCCGATCGGCGACGCGTTCCTCGTCTGGGCTCGCAGCACACCCACCGGTGCGGCCCTCCCGGTGATCGCCGGCCAAGAGCAGCTGAGCCGGCCGCGGTGGTCGGCGATGCTCGGGGTGACCCTGCTGGCGTCGACCGGCCTGTTCGGACTGGCGGTCTCGGCACTGAAGAGAGACTGAGTACCAGGCTGGTCGTCGGTGAGTTCGGCTGACGAGCTGCAAGCTCCGCACCGGCCGAGCCGCCATCCCTAGACTGCCGGAGTGATGAGGTCACAGACCTACGTCGAGCAGGCTCCATGGCCGACTCTGGCGTCGCGTGTGCGCACCGTCTGGAGTCAGTCGACCGCATCCGACCCCTATGTGCAACGCAACCTACCGACGGGCGGAGTCGAGCTGCATTGCCGTCTGGGTGGGGCGCCTCAGCTCGTCGGACCGCTCACCCAGGCCGCCGTGGAGGTCTTGCCGGCCGACACAACAATTGTCGGAGCGCGGTTCTGGCCGGGTGCAGCGACGTCGCTGCTCGGCGTCCCGGCCGATGAGCTGGTGGACCAGACGGTTCCGCTGCTCGACCTGTGGGGTGCCGAGGCATCGCGGCTGGGCGATGTACTCGCCGACGCCACCCCGGCTGTCGCACTTCAGGCGTTGCAAGCACACCTCGCCACCATGTTGGTGGGCGAACGACAACCCGATCCGCTGGTCGCCGCCGCCGTCCGACGCCTCATGCCCTGGCAGCCGCTGAAAGTGAGCGCAGTACCCGCCGAGTTCTCCATCTCGTCCAGCCAGTTGCGGCGCCGCTTTCTGCAGTCGGTGGGCTTGGCACCCAAGCCGTTGCAGCGGACGCTGCGATTTCAGGGTTATCTGGCCCTGGCGCAGGCGGCAGGCGCCCCGGTCGGAACGATCCGACCGCCGACAGTTACCGACATCGCCGCCGAGGCCGGGTACGCCGATCATCCTCATCTGGCCCGGGAATGTCATCGGCTGACCGGGCTGACCCCGACTCAACTGCTTCGCGGCCGGGTGGATCGTTGCGGCTGCGATCATGACCATGCCGCGTCGTACGGACCGTTTCTCGCGGGTCGAGGTGCAGCGCGTAGCCGTTGACGGCGCACGATCTGATCAAGCCCGCCACCAGACCCGTCCTCTACCTTCGTGCCATGGACGACCTGGCGCTGCTCGACTCCATCCTCGACGGTCGACTCGTCGCAGCGGGAAGGGCGGGCTACGAGGCGGCGCGCCGCTCGAAATTCGCCCGCCACAGCCAGCTGCGTCCTCGCGCCGTTGTCGAATGCGCTTCGCCCTCGGACGTCATCCGCACGATCGACTTCGCCCGCAAATCCGGAACGCGGCTGGTGCCGCGAGGTGGCGGGCACTGCTTCGCCGGTCGTTCCAGCACCGACGGCGTCGTCCTCGACCTCGGCGGTTTACGCGGGGTCGAGATCGACGCCCGGGGTTACGCGACCATCGAAGCCGGTGCGCGCCTGGCTCAGGTGTATGACGCCCTGCACGACTGCGGGCGCATCCTTCCGGCCGGGTGCGGACCCACCGTCGGGATCGCCGGGTTGGCGCTCGGCGGCGGCCTCGGGCTGCTCGGGCGTCGGTTCGGGCTGACCTGCGACTCGCTGGTCGGCGGCCGCGTGGTCCTGGCGGACGGACGCTTCGTCGAGTGCGACGTCGACCGCGAGCCCGAGCTGTACTGGGCGCTGCGCGGGGCTGGCGGCGGGCAGTTCGGGGTTGTCACCTCGCTGACCTTCGCGACGGCGCCCGAGCCGCGGACGACGAGGTTCGAGGTGGTCTGGCCCGAAGCATCGACGGCAGCGGTTCTCACCGCATGGCAGGTCTGGGCGCCGAGCGCCCACCCCGACATCACCGTCAGCCTCTCCATCTGCGCCGAGCCCGGGCAGTCCCTGGTGGTGCGGGCGTTCGGCGCCGCCCTGCGCGACGGCCGTGGCGCAGCCCGGCTCCTCGACGAACTACTCGATTGCGTCGACGCACGTCCCGTGGTGCAGCTCACCGACGGGTGGTCGGTCAGGGACCTGAAGCGGTCGTTCGCCTCGGCCGACGAACTCGCGGGGGCGACTCTCACCACCCGTACCCGCTCGGAGTTCTTCACCGAACCTCTTCCCGGGCGGGCGGCGACGGACCTGGTCGACGAGATCTGCACCGACCTGACGCTCGATGCTCGGCGAGAGCTGGGCCTGACGGCCCTCGGGGGCTGCTACGACGCGATGGGCCAGGACGAGACGGCCTATGCCCATCGCGGTCAGCGATTCCTGATCGAGCACGTCGGGCAGGAGGCAGATGGCTGGGTGGACCGATCCTGGGATCTGGCGCACCAGTACGGAACCGGCCACGTGTACACGAACTTTCCCGACCCGTCGCTCGAGCACCCGGCGCAGGCCTATCACGGCGACAACCACGCTCGCTTGGTCCAGATCAAGCGAACCTACGACCCCAGTCGGTTCTTCGACTTCCCTCAAGCAGTCTGACCCCGTACGGCGGAAGGTACACGATGACCACAGTTCAGATGGCGATGTCAACGTCGACCGGCAGCTTCGTCACCGGCCCGGATCCCGGTTCTGGCCCTGGCCTCGGAGACGGGAGCCCGCGATGACGGGGGCAATCCGGCTGGACATCACGATCTCCTTGGACGGATACGTCGCCGGCCCCGATGACAGCGTCGACGAACCGATGGGCCTGGGTGGGTTCCGCCTGTTCAACTGGTTGGACCGGAGCGACGACCCGGGTCCGAACGGCCTGGTTGTCAGCGAGCTGCGAGCCACCCGCGCTGTCCTGTCGGGCCGCCGCACCTATGAGCACGCCGGACGCTGGCAAGGTGATCATCACGACGGTGTTCCGATCTTCGTCTTGACCCATCGGCCCCCGGACGGCCCGCCGCCGCCGGGAGATGTCAGCTACGTCACCGACGTGCGCGAGGGCGCAGCCCGAGCCCGGGCCGCCGCCGGTGACGCTGACGTCGTGGTGATGGGAGCCGGAGTGGCGCAATCGCTGCTGCGGGCCGGGCAACTCGACGAACTCGAACTCCACGTCGTCCCGGTTCTGCTTGGGCAGGGACGACGACTGTTCGACAATCTGCCGCCGAAATACGTCGAGCTGGAATTGGTTCGAGCCTTGACTCCTGCCGATGTCGAGCCCGCCCAGCACGTCACTCACATGCGATACCGCGTCCGACGCCCGTGAGTACCTGGGCTCCGAACTCGCGGTGATGCAGGTCACGGAACAGCGCGTGTGCTGCGCCGGTTGCAACCCATAGCCGCACTATCCATCCAGCTTCCAGGAGCGCTCGTGTCCCGTCCCCATCTGCAGATCATCGTCGCCAGCACCCGGCAGGACCGAAAAGGCCTGGCTGTCGCGCAGTGGGTGGAGCGGCTCGCGCAGGACCACGCACGCTTCGACGCCGAGCTGGTGGATCTGGCGAGGGTCGACCTGCCGATGTTCGACGAACCGAATCACCCGCGACTCGGGCAGTACCTGCACCAACACACCAAGGACTGGAGTGCCTCGGTCTCCAGAGCCGACGCATTCGTCATCGTCACGCCCGAGTACAACCACTCGTTCCCGGGTTCGCTGAAGAACGCGCTCGACCATCTGTCGCAAGAATGGGCGGACAAGCCGGTGGGGCTCGTGTCGTACGGAGGAGTATCGGCCGGATTGCGCGCTGCGACTGCCCTCAAGCCGGTGCTCACCGCGCTCCGCATGATCCCGGTCGTCGACGCGGTCGCCATCCCGTTCTTCACCCAGTTCCTGACCGAGGACGGCGTCTTCGGGCCCAACGACGCCCTCGAGGCCAGCGGCACCGCCATGCTCGACGAGATCCAGAAGATGACCGGAGTGCTCAGCCAGCTACGATCCGCGGCCTGAGCTGTCAGGCCCAGCTCGAACGCCCGGTCTTCGTGCGGTCAGGTCCGGCTGCAGCTCAGTCGGCGATGGCCTGGTAGACCACGGACCGGAAGTTGCGATCCGGTTGTTCGGGTCCGGTCATGTACTGGGCCATGAACAGGCCGACGAGATCCTCGGCCGGGTCGACCCAGTAGTAGGTCGTGGCCGCCCCGGCCCAGCCGTATTCACCGATCGAACCGACACCCTGGCTGGCGCCGACGTCGAGCAGCACCCGGGAACCGAGGCCGAAACCGTATCCCGGCGTCGGATCACCCATGATCTCCCACGGGAGCAGCGCCGGAGGGAGTCGATTGGCGTGCATGAGCTCGAGGGTCTTGCGGCCGACGACCCGGTTGCCGTCGATCTCTCCGCCGCCGGCAAGGGTCTGTGCGAAGCGGAAGTAGTCGTCGATCGTCGAGAACAGACCGATGTCCACCACGGACGAACACCTCCGGCGTCGACGTCGGGTAGGTGGTCGACACGTCGATGCGCTCGTTGAAGCCGGCGAGTTCCGCGGCCGCGATGTCGGCGGCGTCGTAGTTCTCGCCCACGAGGTCCGGCAGACCGTACATCGCGGCGAGTCGGGTCAGCTGGTCGTCGGGCACCCCGAATGCGGTGTCGGTCATGCCGACCGGGCCGAAGATCCGCTCGGCGAGGAAGTCCCCGAGCGCCTGGTCGGCGATCACCTCGATGAGCCGGGCGGCGACATCGATCCCGACCGAGTAGTGGAACCGTTCGCCGGGCTGGAAGCCCAGGGGAAGCGATCCGATCAGGTCGACGCACTCCTCGAGCGTGCGGGTCGCGTCGTGCATGACGCGATGGTCGCGATAGAGCCGGGCAGCGGCGTTGTCGATCATGAAGTCGTAGGTGAGACCGCTGGTGTGGCCGAGCAGGTCGGCGATGGTGATCGGGAGCGCAGCGTCGACGAGCGACCCGTCGGCCGTGATCACCTTCGGTTCCGAGAACGCCGGCAAGAAGTCGCTGACCGGTTGACCGAGCTGGAACCGACCTTCCTCATGGAGCAGCATCAGCCCGGTCGAGACGATCGGTTTCGTCATCGAGTAGATGCGGAAGATCGTGTCGTCGGTCATCTCGGCGGCTGCTTCGGCGTCGCGATGGCCGTACAGCCCGCGGTGCACCACCTCACCGTGTCGGGCCACGAGCGTGCTGATTCCGCGTACGACACCTCGCTCGATGTAGCCCCGCATCGCCGGAGCGATGCGCTCCAGTCGTTCCGCGCTCATACCGACCGACGCCGGGTCCACCGCAGGGTGCACGGCCATCATTCCTCCAGATCTTCGACTGGGGTCATTCTGCCGTTCGTCCTCCGGTCGCCCGCGAGTGCGCTCCTTGTCAGACTCAGGATGTCTTTCGGAACGCGGCCAGTCGGAAGACGGGATCCCCACCGCTGCTGGATCCCCACGGGCTCGGGGCGGAGAAGCTGGTGCCGGCCACGCGCTCGAGACCGTGCGTGGCCAGGACGGAGGTGACCCGATCCTCGGCGTCGTTGTCGTGGGTTCGGGCCTGACTGTGGGCGAGTTCCTTGTCGACGGTGACGACCAGGTGGCCGCCGGGCGTGATCACCCGCGCCGCCTCGGCCAACGTCGCGTCCACCGTGGCCGCCGAGACGACGTTCAGCATCCAGATCACGGTGACCAGGTCGACCGCCGCGTCGGCGACCGGCAGCCGCGTCGCACTCGCCCGCACCACCCGACCCGGCAACCGGACAGCGGCCACCGCCAGCATTCCCGCCGATACGTCGACGACGAACACCGCACGTCCCTGAGCCGCGAGCTCTGCGGACACCACACCGGTACCTCCGGCCACATCGAGGCAGCGGCCGCCGGCCGGGACCAGCGAGGCGATGGCCGCAGCCGCGACTCTCGCCCGCTCCACCCCGCCACGGGACTCGTCGTACGCCTCGGCCTCGGAGTCGTAATAGCGCATGTCCATCACCGGCTCGAAATCCGTCACGCTCGTGATGCTACGGGCGCCTCGACGATTGCCATCGGCCACCGGTACGGGGCAGATTTCCTGCTGCCTCCGCCATCGACGCCGAATCGGCTCACCGCTGTTGTCGCGCTCGCTCCAGGACGAGGAGGTCGCGGAGGTGACGAGATCAGGCTCGCGAACCTGACTCGGAGGTTTCCGCCGCGAGCTGGTCGTCACCCGGACGAGTCAGGACCTGACTGGGCTGTAGACCAGTACCACACCGCTGTCGTCGAGAGTGATCACCGTCTTGAGCCGCAGATCTCTGCGCACGGTGATCCCCTCGCCCAGGTGATCACCCACCTCGACGAGAACCGGGTGCACGACGACGTGGTACTCGTCGATCAGGTCGGCGTCGACCAACGACCGCACGAGCGTCGGACTGCCGAAGATCACCGCGTCGCCACCCTCGCCGGACTTGAACTCCTGGAGCTGGACGACGACGTCGGTGACGGCGAGCGGCTCGGCGGCCCTGAACTCACCCCACGGCAGATCTCGCAGCTGCTGGTCCCGCGTCACGACCAGCTTGTGCGCGCCGTTGATCTTGGCCGCCAGCCGTGACCCGACGTCGTCAGCATCAGCCGGACCCTGCATGTTCGGCCAGTTCCGGACCAGGTCGTCGTAGGTGCCGTGTCCGAGCAGCAGCGTGTCGACGCGGTCGAACAAGACCAAGGCGGCCTCGGAGCCGGAGAGGATGTTCCCCTGCCGGGTCCAGACGCCGAAGTCGGTTCGGTCGCCGTCCGGGTCGCCGGTGATGATGCTGTTCACACTGCTGTTGATCCAGAGGATGATCTGGCGGGTCAAGGTTCGTCCTTCCGTTGTCGGGTCGGCCTGCAGGTCGTGGGTCACCCGCTCCATGCGGTCGTCGTCGCCGTGGTGGGCCCGTACTGGGGGCGACCGTTCGGTCGATACCACAAGACGCTCACCCCGTTGGACATGACTGTCGATTCCGCCAGCTCGAGCGAGCTGTCCGGTCCCGTCTCCGGAAAGAGCCGGGTGCCCTGGCCGATGATCACCGGGGCGAGGAACAGGTTGATCTCGTCGACCAGGTCGTGCGCGAGCAGCCACCGGATCAAGGTGCCTCCGCCGGGTACCAGCAATCTGCCGCCGGGCTTCTCCTTCAGTTCCTCGACAGCCGTTCGGAGATCACCGGAGATGACGGTGGTATCGGCCCACCGGGGACCGCCGAGAGTACTCGATGCGACGTACTTGGGCTTCGAGTTCAGCGCTGACCCGACCGCGGAGTTCTGCATCTCGGGGATCGATCCCCACGACTGCGCGAAGACCTCGTACGTCCAGCGACCGAACAGAAACGCATCGGCGCGGGCGTAGACCTCGTTCAACGCCGCTTCGACCTCGGGATCAGCGAGGGGCATCGCCCAGCCGCCCCGCTCGAACCCGCCTCTGCGGTCCTCGTCGACGTCACCGAGTCCCTGCATGACACCGTCGAGAGAGACCCACGTGGTGGTCGTGACGTTCATCGGCGTGTCTCCTCCGTGCTCGTCCGGTCGATCCGGTATCCTGCAACCATATGGTTATAGCTCAGGCAACGGAAGAGCAGATCGACGAGCTGTTCCACGCTCTTGCCGATCCGACCCGTCGCGACATCCTGCGCCGCTGTGCGGGGGGTGAGTCCTCGGTCACGCGTCTCGCGGCGACCTACCCGATGAGCTTCGCGGCCGTGCACAAGCACGTCACCGTCCTGGAACGCGCCGGGTTGATCACCAAAGAGCGCCGTGGACGCGAGCAGCTCGTACGCAGCGACGCCGCGGCGGTCACCCGTGCACGGCAGGTGCTGGACGAGCTCGAGGCGACCTGGCGCGGCCGGATCGAGCGGATGTCGGATGTGCTGGCGGACGGGGACGGACGAGGATGACGATCATCAGCGTCGATACCGATCACGACGACCTGAGTGTCACCGTGATCTCCGATTTCGAAGCGCCGGTGGAGCGGGTGTGGGAGCTCTGGACCGATCGGCGCAAACTCGAGCGCTGGTGGGGTCCGCCGTCCTACCCGGCCACGTTCGCGCCCTACGAGCTGGTGCCGGCCGGTGAGGTCAGGTACTTCATGACGAGCCCGGAAGGCCGACGGCATGCCGGCATGTGGCGGGTCGCCGCCGTCGAGCCGCCGGTGTCGCTCCAGTTCGATGACGTCTTCGTCGACGCGGACGGACAGCCGATCACCGACCTACCGGTCACCCGGGTTGAGATCCGGTTGATCGAGCGGGACGGGGGTACGCGGATGATCTTGCGTACGGAGTTCGCATCTCGCGAGCACCTCGACAGGTGGTTGGGCACCGGCACCCGCGAGGGTCTGGTCCAGGCCATCGCCCAGATGGACGCGCTCCTCCACGACTGACGAACCACCGCGTGAGCACCGGCGGGCCGGCTGCTGAGCCGCGTCTCTGCCGAACGCGCGCCGCCCGTCGTCGAGCACGATCACTCGAGACGGACGGCGCGCTCCGACTCAGAGGTTGACGGGCCGCAGCACCCGGTTGATCCCGTGCGCGATCTGCCGGTTGCCCTTGTTGATGTCCCGCTTCACGATGCGCGGATTGTCATCGTTGCGGTCCGCGTCGAGCAGCTTGATGCGATTCCCCTTGCGGACATCGACCCGCACGATGCCGCCGGAGGCCATGGTGAGCCGGGCGCCGTCAGCTTTGAGCGCCTGCCGGTAGTTGATCCTCGTGCCCGGGACGACGTGGTAGAGCAGCACGGTCTCGACCGTCCCGATCCCGAGCGACGCGACTGCTTGGAACGTCTGCTTCTCCGTCTTCGGCTTCTTGCCCGTCAGGTCCTGGACCAGGATCCGGAAGGCACGATCATCGGGCAGGAACGCCGTCAGGGACGTCTTGCCGTCGGCCAGCACGCCGACCGCGCTGGTGGGCTTGGCTGCCAGCACGGCCTTGACGGCGTTGTCGACGATGTCGTAGTCGTACCAGTTGTGATCGAACCCGCTACCGTCCTTGGCCAGCACCGTGGCCAGACTGCGGGTTCCGTTCTTCGACGACTGGGCCTGGGCAGGTGTGACCGCGGTCGCGGCCATGGTGCCCGAAAGCAGAACAGCGGCACCCGCGGCGATGAGGCGACGAAGTCGCACGATGATCCTCCTTGATCTTGCGCGCGACCCTCGTGGTCACGTGTTGCAAGCTCCTTCGGGCCAGGTTCCGGGGATGGATGCGTCAGCGATTGTTCCGGGCGCCAACAGATGTTCGGGCGACACGGACCGACGGACTCGGGCCGTGGCGATGAGGTGCGAACTCAGGCCCATCACTTCTGGGACGCGTTCGAGGGCGCGCGCCGAGTCGAGGAGCACGGACCAGTCGGTCGGATCGCCCCGGCGCGCTTCGGTGTCGGCCGAGGACAGCGGCATCCCTTCCACCCCGACGAGATCGACCGGCTCCAGCCCGGCGTCGGCGAGCTCGGACAGCAGTTCCTCCGGCCGGTGGGTGTAGGCCGAGAAGCCGCCGACATGGGCCGGCTGCAGATCACCGGTGGCCTCGCAGTGGACCACCAGATCGATCAGGTGCGGCAGCTCGGCGTACAAGCGGAGCGCCAGCAGCCCGTCGAGACGAGGTGCCCAGCGGGAGATGACCGCAGCGAACACGACGCCGCCGGGCCGGACGATCCGAGCGGTCTCCCGCAGCGCCTGGATCCGATCAGCTCGCTCACGCAGGTGGTAGAGCGGCCCGAGCAGCAGCGCAGCGTCCACCGCGTCGTCGGCGAGGTCCAGACTGCGCGCGTCGCCGACGGCCGTCTCGATCCCCGAGCGAGCAAGGGCCGCCAGCTGCCCCACGTGCGACGTCATCAGATCCCGGTGCCGCACGGTGTAGCCGAGGTCGGCCAGCCAGATCGCATAACGGCCGGGCCCGCCACCGACATCCGCGATCACCGCCGGCGCCGGGGGCAGCGCCCGGAGCACGATCTCCTGGGTGCGCTCCAGCTCGAGGGCGCCCTTGGCCGACGTGAGCCGGTCGCGCTCATCGCCCCGGTCGTAGTAGGCCTGAAGCTCGGCGCCGTAGCTCATCACTGGAGGGTGCCAGACGCTACGCCGACGTGCGATCGGTTATCGCCGGCCCGGCGCGATCCGGTCGTGAGCCCCTGGCCGGCCGGTCCCCTATTCGAAGGAGCCTGCTGTCGTCGGTGAAGGCCATTCGCACGGGATCTCCGCTCGGACGGTGCTACCCCCGCCGGCCGGGTTCGTGATCAACAGTCTCCCGCCGAGCACCTCGGCGCGGTCTCGGAGACCACGCAGACCCGACGCGCCGAAGACCGTCGCGCCGCCGACACCGTCGTCGACGACCTCGACGACCAGCAGGTCGCCGTCTCGGTCGACGTGGACGGTCGCGCTGTCAGCGCGCGCGTGCTTCGCGACGTTCGTCAGCGCTTCGCTGACGATGTAGTAGGCGGCCACCTCGACCGCTTCCGGCAGTCGCCCGGAGAGGTCGACACGGAGGCGGACCGGGATCGGCGCGCCCGCTGTCAGCGACTCCAAGGCGACGGCCAAGCCGTGCCCACTCAGCACCGCCGGGTAGATGCCGTGGGCGATGTCGCGTAGCTGGGCCAGCGAGGCGGACACCTCTGCTCGGGTTCTGGTCAGCCGCTGTCTGAGTTCGGGATCGGTCGTGGCCTGGCTCTCGAGAGAGCCCAGTTCGATCGAGATGCCGACCAGCCGTTGTTGGGCGCCGTCGTGCAGATTCCGCTCCAACAGCTGTCGTTCCCGCCGCCCGGCTTCCAGAGCCCGGACCTGCGACGACTTCAGCTCCTGCACCCTGGCCCGGAGCTCGGCCCTCAGCCGGCCGTTGTCCAAGGCGATGCCGGCGGCGGCCGAGACCTCGTTGAGCAGCTCTTCCTGGTCATCGAGGGCCGGGTCGAAGAAGAGCGCGGCGACGGGCTCGTGGTCCCGGTAGATCAATCGAACGGATCGTCGCCGGTCCGCGTCCGGCAGCACGAGCGGGCGGCCGTCCTGGTCGGCCCAGGTGCCTTGATCGGCCAGCCAGTACGCGAGCTCCAACGACGGGTCGTGCAGGGCGCGCGCGAGCGGGGCCTTGAGGTCCAGTGTCGGGTCGCGGTCGAGTTCCACGAGGAGGCCGCCGACGTCGGCACGGGCGAGTCGCAGATCGAGCAGACCGAGCAGGAAGACCACGGGTGCCAGACCCATGGCCAATGACGTGATGGCCTGGACGACAGCGATACCGGGCCAGGGCCGGATGCCGCCGAGACTGAGCACCGCCAGGGACACCAGGGTCAATCCGAACGTGTCGACCAGCAGGGCGGCGATCCGGCGCTTGGACCGGCCCGAGACACGACGTCGCAGGTGAAGCAGCACGGCCCCGCAGATCAGCAGCGCGGCCAGCGCCGCGAACTGCACCCGCTCGACCCACTCGGCCGCCGTCGGTTGGACGGCCACGACGAAGACGTTGCTCGGATTCAGACCGAGCATGACCTTCACCGCGCTCAGCACCGACGTCGTGAGATAGCACGCCACGACCACGATCCGTTCAGCCGGCCCGCGCAGCCGGCCGGTGGGATAAGCCAGGAAGACGTGCAGGTAGATGGCGGCCGGCAACACCTCGAACAACTCACCGACCGAGGCCCAGATCGCGTTGCCGGCGAACGGCAGCAGCGAGAGCGGAGTGACGAAACCCGCGGCCAGCATCAACGGACCGAGCCGGCTCATCGGCCGACGCCACCACGCGATCAACCCGCTCACCAGATAGGGAACAGCGATCCAGCTGACGACCAGGACGGCGACCACCGGGTGCGGCAGGTGCTCCCCGGTCGCGGCGACGGCGCTGATCCCGCCGATGAACGCGACTCCCAGCAGCGCGATCAGCAGGAGAGTTCGGGTCCTGGGAGGGACCGGACGCCGCGGAGCCGCATCGAGCACCGCGAACGGTCTTTCGAAATCAGACACCAGCGTGCCTCCGCGCGGCTTCGGCGGTCAGCCGCTCTCCGCTCAGGTCACAGTATCGCCCTGCGGCTGCGGCGGACAGGCCAGAAACCCGAACCTCGGATGCACGAGAACGTACTACTGCAGACGGACGCTGACGCGATCACAGTGGGACTGGGCCGCCTCCGGCCCGAGCAGAAGGGCAGTTCATGATCCCCGATCCGCGAACCTGGTCGACGGCCAGAAACCCCGGCCGATCGACCACCCGTCGTCGCGGGGTGTCCAGATGATCAACCAGTACGGTTTCGAGATCGGGGTCCTGGGTGGGAGGCATCCGTTCGTGCGGGTGGGCAAGTACCGGCCGCCCCTCGTCGTGCTGCCCGGCCTCACCCTCGATTACCGGCCCCCGAGCTGGTGGGTGATGAGCTCGTACGCGATCGGCTTCCACCGGTTGTCGACGGCTCGAACGGTGTTCGTCGTGCAACGCCGGCGCGGGCTCCGACCCGACGTCACTCTTCGGGACCTGGCGGATGAGTACGCCAGATTGATCCGCGAGGAATGGGGTCAGGTCGACCTGATCGGGCTCTCGATCGGCGGCGCGATCGCCCAGTACCTGTGCTTGGACCATCCGGACTCGGTCCGGTCGCTGATCTTGGTGATGAGCGGCGCCAAGGTCGGGGCAGCCGGCCGCGACATCGGTCTGCGCTGGCTGGGACTGGCCCAGACCGGTGAGTGGGCTCTGCTGAGGGAGGAGCTGTTCCGCTCCGCCCTCGACGGCGACACATCGGAACGCCTCGGTCGGGCCTATCGGCTGCTACCGGGTGAGGACCGGCCGCCGGATCCCGTTGATGCGCAGGACTTCGTGACAGTTCTGACCTCCCTGCTCCAGCAAGACACCACCCTTCGACTGCCGAATCTCGTGCCGCGGACCCTCGTCGTCGGCAGCACCCAGGACGTGTTCTACCCGGAGGCCGCCCTGCGCGAACTGGCCGGTGCCATCCCACGCTCCACCTTGATCATCCATCCGTCTGATCAACGAGGCTTCGCCAAGCAGCATGCCCTCGAGCTGCAGGACGAGGTGCTCGACTTCTTGCCGCAGGCGATCCCGAGCGCTCGCGCGACCAGACATCGCGGTACTTCCGAGGACGCCACGACCTGGAAGAGGACACCCTGATGACGACTCCCCGGGCGATACCGGTCGCAGCGCGCCTCCCGATCTTCGTCGTCCTGGTCATCGCGTTGGAGATCATCACCTTCGCCGCGAACCTCGGTGCCACTGTCACTCCCTTCGTCCTCGTCCTCGTCCCTGCGGTCAGCGCGCTGGGAGTCTCGGCGATCACGGGTGGTCGCCGCGCCATCGTCCGACTGACCCGTCGTCTGGGCAGGGTCCGCGTCGGCGTCCGTTGGTACGTCGTGGCCCTCGGCATCCCGATCGTGGAGAAGCTGACCGTCGACGTCGCCGGAGTTGTGCTCGGCGCGTCCACGCCGGCCCGCTTGGCCGGTGCGATCACCGTCTCGGCCATGGTGGTCCCGCTCGTCGTCGTGCTGCCGGCCGTGATCGAGGAGTTCGGTTGGCGCGGCTTCGGCGTGCAGACCGCGGTGGAACAGGGGCGATCACCGGCCTGGGCGGCGCTGGTCGTGGGAACCGTCTTCTTGGCCCTGCACGTCCCCCTCTACCTCCCGGGGCACCTCTACGCGGGACTGCCCTACTGGCCGCTGCCGATCATCCTGCTGACGTCCTCGGTGCTGCTCAGCTGGGTGTATCTCCGAACCCGCAGCGTGCTCGTGACCGGACTGATGCACGCCGCCTTCAACGCGACGGTGCCGCTGACCTGGGGTCTGGATGCCGCCTGGGTCTGGCAGGCCCGCGCCGTCGTCCTGCTCCTGATCACCGCCGTCGTCGTCGGCCGGGTGGGGATCACCTGGTGGCGGTCGCCCCTCCGGGAGAAAGATGACCTCGAGCCGGCCACCCGGGCTGCGTCGAGCCAGGCACCGGTGGCGTGATGGAGGCGCTCGAATACCGGCACGTCGACGTCTTCAGCCGGTTCGCCTTCGCGGGCAACGGCCTGGTCGTCGTGCTCGACGCCGACGGACTCAGCACCGATCTGCAGCAGCGGGTGACGCGTGAGGTCCGTCAGTTCGAGACCGCCTTCGTGGCCGATCTGAGGTTGGAGAGTCGCGCCGCCCGGCTGCGGGTGTTCACCGAGGACGAGGAGCTGGCGTTCGCCGGCCACCCGGTACTGGGGGCCGCCGCCGTGCTCCACACACTTCTCGCCGAGCAGAGCGGCATGCAGACCTGGACGCTCGAGCTCGCAGACCGCCGCATCACGGTGCTGACCCGCGGCCGGGACGGGTGGGTGGATGCGTCCATGGACCAGGGGCCCGCGCAGTTCGGTCGGCTCGTGACGTCAGAGCTGGCGCATCGCTGCCGGGAGGCCCTCGGCCTGCCGGCCGGGGGCGGCAGAGACGATCTCCCGCTGCAGGTGGTCAGCACCGGCCTGCCCTACCTGATCGTGCCGGTGCAACCGCAGGGACTCGCGACCGCCGCGATCGGTGTCGATCGCTTCGAAGCCCTGCTGGCCGAGTGCGGGGCGAAGTTCGTCTACGTCCTGGATCCGGCGAACCTCGAGGGGCGGACCTGGGACAACGCCGGACGGATCGAGGATGTCGCGACGGGCAGCGCGGCCGGTCCGGCCGCCGGCTACCTCATCGAGCACGGCCTCCATCCCGGCCACTCGCCGGTACGGCTCGCCCAAGGCCGGTTCACCGGCCGGCCGAGCATCATCGAGGTCCGGCGCGAAGCGAACGGTCACCTCTGGGTCGGCGGGCCGGTGGCACCGGTCGCCGCCGGCCGCTTCCAGGCGCGCCGTTCGACCGATGCTGCGACGCCGGCGACGTAGGGGTCCACCAGCCACGTCGGTTCCGGATCCGACGACCGCGGGTGTGGACCGACCGTCGGCGGGTAAGACAAGGCGACGACACCCGTACGACAGGAGGACCAACGTGAGCGACCTCGACAACGGCGGCGCCCCGGACAGCCCCGAGACCGGTGACACCGACACCACGAGTCTGTACGGCGCCGAACCGGACGGGTCGACCGATGACAGCACCGACGACGCGGACACCCCGGAACTCGGCGCCGAAGACGATCTGAACAGCGGAGCGACCGGCGCACTCCCCGAGGGTTAGGCCGGATCAGCGGGCTGACAGCAGGGCACCGTGAGCAAGGTGCCGACGACACCCCGGTCGGTCGATTCTCCTACCTGACTTCGTGAACGACCATGGGCCCAGGTCTATGGCGTTGGTCCACAGCAGATCCGTAGGGTCCGATGCTGACCGCAGATCTCGCGGACAGCAAGTCCCTAGGAGGTTCACGTGCCGGAAAATCAGCTCAACCAGTACAGCGCTCTGGTCGCGAAGACCTGGGCCGACGAGGACTTCAAGACCCGCCTCCTCGCCGACCCTGCCGACACTTTGCGGTCGGAAGGCTGGGACGTGCCGGCCGATGCGACCGTCAAGATCGTCGATCCCGCGGCGTCGCCCAAGGAGATCACGCTCATGCTGCCTTCGAAACCGGACGAGTTGTCCGACGAGCAACTCGATTCGGTGGCCGGCGGCCTCAGCTTCGTGCTGACCATGTACGGCACGGCCACCTGCTTCAATCCCCGCTAACCCCGCCGCACCAGACGGGAGACCTGGTGTGTGCGCCTCCGCAGCTGCGAGCCGGCGCGCGGGTCCGGCACCGAGTGGTCTGGTCATCGACCCTAGGTTTCGGACCCAGGTGATCCCGGGCGAAGGTGTCCTGGTCGTCTCCGAGACATCGGCGACCTTGCTCCGCGGCGAGGTGTACGAGCAGCTGATCCCCAGGTTGGATGGGCGGCACGGTCTGTCGTGGCTGGTCGATGCCTTGAGTACGACCATCGATCCGGTGCATGTGCGCTACGCCGTCGCCCGACTCACCAAGGTCGGGGTGGTCATGGAGGCCGTGCCCGATGTCCCCCCTCCTCGCATCGCCTTCTGGCGCGAGCTCGGGCTCGATGCCGCACTCACCGAGAGACGGCTGTCGGAAGCCGAGGTCGACGTGCTCGACCTGTCCGACGAGGCTGCTGATGGCGTTCGTGATCAGCAATCCGCCGCCAGCGTCGATCAGTTGTGCGCTGCGCTGTCACGCTGCGGCGTGGCGACCCGTTCCCACACTGTCGGATCGCTCGACCTCGACCTCGACCTCGACACGTCGGGTGACCACCCTGCCGCCCTGAGCGTTGTCCTCGTCCGTGACTATCTTCAGCCGGAGCTGGTCGCGATCAACGCGTCGGCTCTGCGCAGCGGGCGTTCGTGGCTGCTCGTCAAGCCGGTCGGGCGGCAGGTGTGGGTGGGGCCGCTGTTCCGCCGCGGTGACACCGGATGCTGGGAATGTCTCGCCCAGCGACTGCGGGGCAATCGGGATGTGGCGCGATATCTGGCCGAACGGGCAGGTTGGCCGGCGCCGGTTTCCATTGCTGCGATGCATCTCCCCGCGACTCGCGCCATCGCCGCTGACCTGGCCGCACTGACCGTGCTGCGCGCCCTGACCGCCGAGCACTCCGCCGATAACTCCGCCGATCACGACGCATCAGTCGGATTGAGCTCGATCGACACCATCACCGGAGCCCGAGAGCAACACACGTTGGTCCGGCGCCACGACTGCCCGGCCTGCGGCGATCAGACCCCGGCGACCGCAACCGCGCCGGTGATCTTGCCCTCATCGCCCGTGCTCGACGCGACCGACGGCGGTTTCCGCGCGACGTCGGCCGAGGAGGTTCTCACCCGGTACCAACACCACGTCAGCCCGATCACCGGAGCCGTTCCGGCACTCACTCGGGTGCCGCTGGCCGGCGCCGACCTGCTCCGCGTCTACGTGGCGGGACAGAACCTGGCCATGCCCGCTCGGACCCTGGATCGGCTCCGGCACAGCTTGCGGAGTGTCAGCGCAGGAAAGGGGATCTCCGATGCGCAGGCCCGTGCCAGCGCGTTGTGCGAAGCCCTGGAGCGCTTCTCGGGCCAGCGCCGAGGGACCGAATTCGCCATCCGGAGCAGCTTCCGCGACCTCGGGTCGGAAGCCATCCATCCCAACGCCTGCATGCTCTACAGCGACGAGCAGTACGCGAACGCCGGGACCTGGAACGCCCGAGGTTCGGTGTACGCGCGGGTGCCGGAGCCGTTCGACGAGGAGGTCGAGGTCGAATGGACTCCGGTGTGGTCGCTCACCTCGAACTCGGCCCGCTTGCTGCCGACCGCGTACTGCTACTACGGCCCGATCGACGCGCCCGACGCGGCGTACTACCTCGCGGACTCGAACGGCTGCGCGGCCGGCAGCACGCTGACCGAGGCAGTCCTCCAGGGGTTCCTCGAACTCGTCGAGCGGGACAGCGTCGCCATCTGGTGGTACCACCGACTGACCCGTCCCGGAGTCGATCTGAACAGCTTCGACGAGCCGTACCTGCAACGCCTGCCGGGCCAGTACGAGCGCTTGAACCGGGAGCTGTGGGTGCTCGACCTCACCCACGACCTCGGCATTCCCGTCTTCGTCGCCATCTCCCGGCGACCGGGCCAGGATCCCGAGCAGGTGCATGATGGGCTTCGGCGCCCATCTCGACGCACGCATCGCCGTGCTGCGTGCCGTCACCGAGCTCAACCAGATGGTGTGCCGGGCTCCGGTGCTGGATCACGTCGACGCCTTCGACGCCGTCGAGGTGGACTGGGCACGCAACGCTGCCGTAAGCCGACTGCCGTACCTGCTTCCCGATCCGGAGGTGAAGCTGCGGCGGCGCGATGATTTCGGCACCCGCAGTGCGCCGAGGGACCTGATCGAGTCCGTCGACCACTGCCGCACGATCGTCGAAGCCCGAGGCATGGAGATGCTCGTCCTCGATCAGACCCGCCGAGACGTCGGCCTTCCCGTCGCGAAGGTCTTCGTGCCGGGACTCCGTCACTTCTGGGCCCGGCTGGCGCCGGGCCGCCTCTACGACGTCCCCGTGCAACTCGGATGGTTGGACCAGCCGACGCCCGAGTCGAAGCTCAACCCGATCCCGATGTTCCTGTGAGCGCTCCTGGTCTGGACCTCGCACTGTCGCTTCGACCGCAGGTCGAGGTCCACGTGTCCTCGGATCGCCGAGCGACGTTGCGTTGCGCGTGGGCGCGGGTCGATCTCGGAGTTGTCGGCCCTGGACTCCACCGGGCGCTGACCCGACTCCGCGGCGTCGGCGGCGCACCGGCCGACCTGGCCGCGATCGCTGCGACCGACGGACCCGGGGCAACCGCAACCCTGTACTACTGCCTGGAAGCCGCGGAACGCCGAGCGCTTCTTCGCTACGGGGTCCTGTCGGCGGCCGGTCCACTGGCGATCGCCACGTCGACCACCGGCGCTGCGTTCCCGCTGCGCCAGCTCCCCGACACCACCAGCTACCAACTCTCCCGCTTCGCCCTGCTCCGCCGGGTCGGGTGTCAGATGCTGCTGGAGACGCCGATCAGTCCGGTCGAGGTGGAACTGCCGACCCCGACGGGCTCCGCGCTGGTGGCGGCGCTGGCCGAGCCACGCACGGCCGATGGGCTGGCCGCCGCCTGCCCGCCCACGAGCCGGACCGAGGCGCGGCAGCTGCTCCACCTGCTGGCCGCCGCTGGATTGGTGACCCCCACCCCGCTCGAGGTCGCAGCCGAACAGCACCCCGGAGTCAGCGCCCCGGACACCGACGCGGCCACCCGGCTGTGGGAGTTCCACGACCTGTTGTTCCTCAGTCGTTCCCGGCGCGGTCGCCACATCCACCCGTACGGCGCGACGTCGCCGGGTCGCGACCTGCAGCCGCCACCGCCGGCGCTGCGACCCGCCGGCCCAGGACCTGTGGTCTCCTTGCCCGTCCCGGACCTGAACCACCGCATCGCGCACGACCCGCCGTTCGGCATCGTTGTCGAGGAACGGAAGTCCGATCGCCGGCACGGCTCGGTGCCGATCCGTCTCCAGCAGCTCGGCGAGCTGCTGTTCCGGGTGGCACGCGTCCGGCACGTGGCGGAAGCGACCGCGGACGAGCCCACGTCGTTGCAGGTGACCGACCGGCCGTACCCCAGCGGTGGAGCAACCTACGACCTCGAGGTCTATCTGACCGTGCACGCCTGTGAGGGACTCGGCTCGGGTCTCTACCACTACGATCCGCGGGCCCACGAGCTTCGGCTGGTGCGTGAAACCTCGCCGGAGCTGGAAGTCCTGCTGTCGGACGCAACGCGATCGGCGCTGCTCGAAGAGTTCCCGCAGGTGTTGATCATCCTCGCCTCCCGCTTCGGCCGCGTCTCGTGGCGTTACTCATCCATCGCACACGCCAGCACGTTGAAGAACGTCGGCGTCCTCATGCAGACGTTCTGCCTGACGGCGACCGCCATGGGTCTCGCCGCCTGCCCGTTGGGCGGAGGCGATTCCGAGGCCTTCGCAGCAGCCGCCGGTACGAACTACTACGAGGAGACCTCGGTCGGTGAGTTGATCATCGGGTCCCGCCCGACCCCGGAGAGTCAGCGCCCCAGATAACGGACGACAGCCAGGACCCGGCGGTGCTCGTCCCCGTCCACGGGGATGCCGAGAGCGTCGTAGATGCCTGAGGTGTGCACGACGACGGCCTTGTCCGAGATGCGGAGCCGGCGCGCGATCGCCGCGTTGTTGAGGCCCTCGGCGATGAGGGCGAGGACTTCGCGGCGGCGGGGCGTCAACGAGTCGAGGGCCTCGTCGTCGCGCAGGCTGCGGCTCATCATCAGCGCCACCACCTCACGGTCGAGGGCCGTTCCGCCGCCGGCCACCCGCCGCAGGTCTCGGCAGAAGGCCGGGACGTCGAGGATTCGCTGCTTGAGCAGGTAGCCGATGCCGGCCGCGTGGTCGGCGAGCAGTTCCATGGCGTAGCGGCGCTGGACGAACTGCGAGAGCACCACCACCGGGGTACCGGGTCGACGGGCGCGGATGCGCAGCGCCGCCCGAAGCCCGTCGTCAGTGCCGGTGGGTGGCATCCGGATGTCGGTGAGCACCAGATCAGGTTGCTCGACGTCGGCCAGGGCCACGAGCGCATCAGCGTCAGCCACAGCGCCGACGACCTCCATGCCCTGCTGCGACAGAACGAGGCTCAGTCCCTCCCGAAGCAGCGTCTCGTCCTCACCGATCAGGATGCGCACGGGATGTCCACCCGAACTGCAGTGCCGGCGCCCGGCGGACTGTCGATGACGATCGTGCCGCCGAGCGCGTGCACCCGGTCGGTCATGCCGTGCAGCCCCGAGCCTCCCCGGGGTCCAGCCCCGCCGACACCGTCGTCGATCACCTCGAGGCGCAACCGGCCGCAGTCACGCCGAATGACGACCGTCAGGGTGGTCGCCGCCGCGTGCTTGACCGCGTTGGTCAGGGCCTCGGCGATCACGGCGTACGCCGTCCCCTCGACCGAGGAGGGCAGCCGGCCGTCAACGCCTGGTCCACGACCATCGACCTCACCGCCGGGGGCACCGACGGCGCTGTCGCTGTCGCGCCCGTCGACGTCGGGCGGGCTCTCCACATCGAAGTCCAGCACGGTACGCAGAGGTAGCCGGTCTGTCATGTCTTCGACCGCGGCTCGGAGCCCGCGCTCGACCAGCAGGGCCGGCATCACGCCCTGCACGAGCCACCGCAGCTCGGTGATCGACTCGTCGAGACCTCGGCGGATCTCGGTCAGGTCGCTACCCGGCGCCGCACTGCCCACCCTCAACGCGAGGAGGGTCAGGCGCCCCTGCAGCCGATCGTGCAGGTCCTGGGCCAACCGTCGACGCTCCCGATCACCGGCCTCCACGAGGCGGGTGCGGGAGTCGCGCAACTCTTCTTGGCTGGCCAGCAACTGTGCGGTCAGACGCTCGCGGTCCAGCGCGATCGCAGCGACCCGTCCAGCGGCGCGAACGGGCTCGGGTGCGGCGATCAGGGTCGCGTCATAGGCGATCGCCGCGACCGGACGGCCATCGAGCTCGATCAACTCCGCCCGGCGATCCGAACCGGGCTCGGGGAGACCGACCGAGACGCCGTCCGCATCGACCCACCCCTGGCCGACGCGGTAGGCCAGGGTCAGGGTCGGATCGCCTACTGTTTGAGACAAGGCGGCTCGCAGACTGGGCCGCTGATCATCCGGTGCACCGAGCCACAGGCCGAGCTGTTCGAGCTCGCTGGTGCGCTCGAAGCCGCCCATCAGGAGGCCGAGGACGAAGGCGACCGGGAGCACCATGTTGAGGAAGAGCTGGAAGGTTCCGAGGGTCAGCAGATCGATGCTGAACAGCCGCGCCAGAGTCGCGCTGGACGTCATCCCCACCAGCACCAAGGCACCGCAGCCGTACACGGGCAGCAGCACCCGCCGATGCCGACGGTCAGTGGCGACCAGCCGCGCGATCAGGACCGCGCCGGTCACCACCAAGATCACGAGGCCGGCAAGACCTTGGACCTGGTGCCCGAGCGCGACCAGGTCGGGACGGTCGGCCACCAGCAGCACCGGCGGATCCGACCACGACGCGCCGAACAGGTACAGCGGGGCTTGGAGCGCCGACGTCGCAACGTAAACGGCGATCGTCAGCACCCGGGACGCCGGCGTCCGCAGCCGCCCCGAGGGATAGGCCAGCAGTGCGTGCACCGCGAGCGCGGTCGGCAGGGTCTGGGTCACTGATCCGACGGCGATGAATGCCGGGATCGTGATGTTGATCGTGCTCGCGGCCAACCACACAAGGCCGCCGACACACAGCAGCGGGCCCATCCGATTCGCCGGCCGACGGAGCCACGCGAGGATTCCGGCCGCCGTGTAGACGCAGCCCACAAGCGGAACCAGCACCAGCAACCCGAAGGGGGCGCCGCTGCCGTACGCGGCGAGCAGCGTGATCTCGCCCACGACGATGGCGCCGATGGCCACAGCGAACAGCACCAGAGCCGTCGACAGCTGACGTGAGTCACCTGGTCGACCGCTGGTACTCCCCTGCACCTGTTCAGAGTCGCAGAAGATCGGGACCCCGGATATGGGTTCAGGTCCATGACCCGCAATCGGGCGTCGAGGCGGATCGGAGGTGCAGCGCGGCCATGGACCCAGGTCCATGGACGATGACGTCGCGCCTTGCAACTGTGGACGAGCCAGTCGGGTCACCCGGCCCGGACCCCACGACGGGAGTCCCATGTCGCCCCTTCGCACACGATTCCTCGGAGCAGCGCTGACTGCGGTCCTGCTCGGCACGACGGTGGCTGCCGATCCGGCGGCCGCGCTGCCGGTCCCGGCTCGGCCCGAGGCCGTCGTCACGACTGTCGTCGCAGCTGCCGCCGCGGCCACGCATCGAGGCGTCGGCGATGCGCCCGTCCCGCGGTTGCAGTGGCGCAACTGTGAGGGTGGCTTCGAGTGCGCAACGGCGCGGGTCCCACTCGACTACGACCGGCCGCGGGGCCGAACCATCCGACTGGCGTTGCTCCGGTTGCCGGCGTCCGAACCCTCCCGCCGGATCGGGTCCCTCTTCATCAATCCCGGCGGTCCTGGCGCAGCTGCCATCGGGTTCGTACGGAATCTGGGCAAGACCCTCTACTCGCCGGCGGTCCGGGCACGTTTCGACATCGTCGCGATGGACCCGCGCGGAATCGGCCAGAGCACCCCCGTGCGCTGCTTCGACACCATCGAGCAGTCGGTCGAGGCCGGCACCCTCCTCCGGACGGCGCCCGACGATCGCCGGCAGTTTCGTCAGCGGGCGGCGGCGGCCCGCGACTTCGCCCGGCGCTGCGCGCGGCGCAACGGCGACCTGCTCCGGCACCTGTCGACCGCGAACGTCGCCCGCGACCTCGACCTGCTGCGCCGGGCCGTCGGCGACCGACGCCTGACCTACGACGGCATCTCCTACGGCACCTACCTGGGGGCCACCTACGCCGCGATGTTCCCGGGGAAGGTCCGCGCGTTGGTGCTGGACGGCAACTTCGACGCGCCGGCATATCGCGCCGGCTGGCGGACACCGTTCCTCCGTTCCCACGGTGCCGAAGCCGGCTGGAGGACGCTGCGTGAGTTCTTCCGGCTGTGTGCTGCTGCCGGGCCGACTCGCTGCGCCTTCGCCGCCGGCGGCGACCCGAAGAAGAAGTTCGCTCGGCTCGTGGCGCGGGTCCGCCGAGAGCCGATCACCCTCCCCAACGGTGATCGGGTCGAATACGGATCACTCATCCTCACCACGCTGGTCGGTCTCTACGTGGCGAGTGAGTGGTCGGCGAGGGCACAGTTCCTGCAAGATCTCTACACCGCTCGGCCGACCAGAACAGCACCGCGGCCTCGGGCGTCCACCCCGACCCCAGCCGCCTCGTACGACAACCAGCAGGACGGTCAGCAAGCCAGTGTGTGTTCTGAGACGACCAACCGGCACCAGCCGAGCCGTTACCGCCGGATCGCCAAGCGGGCCGACCGGACGTCGCCTTACGCCGGCACCTGGCTCACCTGGTGGACGTTCGGCTGCACGTACTGGACCGCCCGGGACGCCGACCGCTTCACCGGATCCTTCCGCACGAGAACGGCGTACCCCGCGCTCGTGCTGAACAACCGGTACGACCCGATCACACCGATCAGCAACGCCCGCACGATGGCTCGCCTGATCGTCGGGAGCCGCGTCGTGATCTCCTCGGGGTACGGCCACACGACTCTCTTCAACAGCAGTCCGTGCATGACCGATCATCGGGAGCGGTACCTGATCGACCGGACCCTGCCGCCACGGGGAGCTACCTGCAAAGCCGGTGTCATCCCGTTCACCTGAGGACTGCCGCTGGGGAGAACGAAGTCCAACGGCCATCGGAGCCCATCGAGTACTTCCCCGGTCGCGCCGCCGCGATGTAATGCCTCTCGGGCTGGGGCGGGTCGACGGGACTGTCTCGGCAACTGTGTCACCGAGACAGCCCCTGTTGTGAGGCACGGTCAGTAGGTGAGGCGAATCGTCCCTTGCGGCCCTCCCCAGAAGGCAGCCACGGTGTCACCTTGGAGGTCGCGAACAGCGGAGAGCCCACCGAAGATGTGGGTGCTGCTCGCGGTGTGGACACTCACCGAACACGCATTCGCGACCTGGGTGTTGCAGGTGGTGTAGAGCAGCCGGGTCCCGTCGGTGAACACGCTCCCGCCGCGGAACTGCGGCAGTCCGGTGACGTAGGTCGTCCGGGTGTAGGTGGAGAAGACGACCTGGCTCCGCACTGTTGCGTTCGACTCACTCCAGAACACCTTGGAGTTGTGGACGTCGAGGCCGAGGATCGGTGCCGCGGCGGCGATGACGGTGACCGGGGCGTTGACCGGGGTAGCGGCGGGAGCGACACGCCGGACCTGTCGCTCGGCCGCCACGTAGTAGAGATATCCACTGTCGAGAGTCAGCATGGAGATCCCGGTGCCGGTGACGATGGTGGTGCGGGGACCGCCGTTGACGGAGACCCGGTGGATGCCGCCGGCGTCGGCCCAGTAGACGAAGTTGTTGTCGGCAGCGATGTCGCGGGTGCCGGCATAGGCGGGCGAGTTCGCCAGGGTCTTCATCGCGAGGTGGTCCTCGTCGGCCGCCAGGGAGAAGCGTTTGATCTGAGTCGTCTTGCTGACCGGGTTGTTGATCACGACGAAACCCCACCAGGTCTGGCCGACCTTGGACCAGGTGATGCCGGCGAACTGGATGCCGCCGGTGTGCTTGGTCTCGTACAGGACACGTTCGCTACCGGCGATGGCCGCCTTGGAGGTCCGGTGGATCCGGCTCACGACAGTTCCGGCAGGACCGGTCTGGTTGGAGGTCCAGTAGAGATTGCCGGAGGATTGAACGAGGCGGGTGGGCGTCACTGTGCTGACGACCGAGCTGGTGACCGCGGACGCTGCCGGGGCGGTTACCGAGGTCAGTGCGATTGCGGTGGCGATGCAGATGGCGGGCATTGTCAATGCCCTGGTGCGAGTGATCACGATGCTTCCCGATTCTGGTGAGTGATGGCCGTTGGCTGTCTGTCGAGCGCTGCTGTCGACGTGTCCCCTGGTGGGTTCGGCTGTCGCCAGATCTGCCGTCCTTTCCTTTCGGTCTTTCAGAACGGGCGTGCCATCGCTGTGACATGCGGTGGCACAGGGGTCGGCGCGTGATGACAGGGGTGGCTGCCTACGATGCGCGAGTGGAGACGACCGTCCAGATCGGAGGCTGGGAGCACGAGTGCTGCGGACCGGCCTTCGAGCGGAACGAGATCGTCGAGCTCCGCTGCTTCAGCAACTCGCAAGGCAGCCACCGCGGCGCCCGCCTCATCGAAACGCACCACGACATCGACGCAGCGCAGGAACTCGTCACGGTCCGTGGACGCGTTGTCGACATCTCGATCCTGCACGCCGACGGCTCGACCGAGATTCTGGAGCGTCTGCCCAGTGGCCGGGCGCTGCGCGGCTTCGACGAGCACGACGACGCCCACCTGGAGAGACCGTGGACGGGCCAACCCGTGACCGCTGACTCCGATACCTTCCTGATCACCATCGTCAGTTGATCGCAGGCGCCGCACCGGCACCGGCCGCTGATCCAGGCGCCCGAAGATTCGGCTGGCGACCGATGGACCCGGGTCGAGCTCGGTCGGGTTGTTTCCCTGTGTCCCTCGATCGGGGGAAGCTGGTCCTCCGCGCAGAGGGTCGATCAGAGGACTGACCGGGGCTGATCCGTCGAGCAGAGTGGAGTCATCGCATCGAGTTCTTCGCCACTCAGAGGGAGATCCACCGCCATGTCACTCATCGCGCTCAACATCATCCCGATCGGGACCCCGATCGCGCTCGACTTCATCGCGTCGGCCCTGTTGTTCCTCCCTTCGATCCTCGGCTTCTAGCGGCCCCGCGCGGCACTCGGCGTCGCCGAAGCGCTGCGCTCGAGCTGTGTCGCTGGCTTCGCAGCCGCCTGCTTCGCTGAGATGCTCGGTGGGTGTCCGAGCGCATCAGGTTGGTCAGGTCGCCGAGTCTGGCGAGTACGCCGTACGCCTACGCAGCCGTCGCGCCTCCGGGCAGTCAGCTCGTCGTCTTTGCGGGTGCCTGTCCACTCGACTCATCTGGATCGGTTCAGGCCATCGGCGACTACGCCGCTCAAGCGACCATGGTGCTCGACAACCTCGAAGTCGCTCTGGTGGACGTTGGACTGTCGTTGACTGACGTGCTGGCCACCCGGGTGCTGGTGGCCACCATGGACCGGGCCGAGCTGGGCACGGTGTGGACCGTCGTGGCGGACCGTTTCGGCGCGCATGATGTGCCGAGCACCTTGGTCGGTGTCACCGTGCTGGGCTATTCGGACCAGCTCGTGGAGGTGGAGGCGATCGCCGCGCTGCCCGCTGAGGCGCAGTGAACTCCACGATGAACGACTCGACTGCCAGCAGATCGAGCCAGCGGAGCTGAGGGTCGGGAGACCTGTGGGCTGACGCGTTCGTCGCAATCCTGTCTATGGATCGAGGGCTGAGTCCGGGCCGCACTCTGACCGCAGGAACGCGACGACGCTCTGGAGGGTGCCGCCCAACGGTTCTCGCCAGGCCAGCTCGAGAGGCAGAGTGAGCGAGGGGGTGAGGGGACGGAGTACCACGCCAACCCGGCGTGCGCGATCAGCGAGGATGCCGACCACAGGTGCTACTCCCTGGCCGGCCGCGACCTCACGGAGGACGGCCACCGGCCCGGTGGAGTTCGACGCGGTGATGACCTGACCGGGACTGCTCATCCCGTCAGGGAGCAGGTGGCGTTGCATCGTGTCCCAGGCGTGGGGGGAAAGCGGTCGGGGGAACATCACGATCGGTTCGTCGGCCACGTCGGCCACATCGACCCAGTCTGAACCGGCGAGCCGATGTCCGGTAGGTAGAGCAAGGTGAACGGCAACTTCCCGCAGAACTACCGTGGCCAGGCCCTGTCTGTCCCCTCGCCCGTCCCACATGATGGCGATGTCCCCCCTCTCCTCCCGCACGGCCACCAGTGCGTCACTGGTCGAGCTGGTCATGGTGACGACGCCGAGGGTGGCGTCGTCGGTCAGTCGCCGCAGCTGCGGCGCGAGCAGGAGATCGGCACCGGGCGCCACCCGCAGGAGGATCTGCTCCGGCTGTCCCGCTACAACGCGTACTTCGTCACGAGCGCGGTCCGCACGGGTGAGCAGCGCCCGGGCATGCCGCAACATCACCTCGCCGCTCGGGGTCAGGGCCACCAAACCTGACCGGCTGCGGTCGACCAGCGTCACGCCCAGGCTCCGCTCCAGCACGCGGAGCTGTTGCGACAGGGTGGGCGTGGCGATCTTCAACCGGTGCGCGGCGCGACCGAAATGGCGTTCCTCCGCGACCGCCACGTAATAGCGGAGCTGGCGTAGCTCCATGACCAGGCACGTTAGTCCTGTACTCACAAGGCAACAAGATCTAGACGTTTCGGAATGCATCTCCTCCATCACAGGGGGTAGTGCCACCGCGAGGCCGAGATGAGTCGGGTGCCGATCAACACCGTCTCACCATCGCCCTCGCGTCCTGGTTGTCGAGCTCGAGGAGACCGAGATGAGATTCGTCTTGCAGAGGAGACGGCGCACGGCCGGCGTGACTGGTGTCTCAGACGCCGGGTGTGCCACGGAAGCGCTGACGGGGTCCAGGAGGACATCGGCCTGTGGTGGTGGTGCCCGATGACCGCTCGCGCGATCGGCACGGCAGCCTTGGCCGTCGGAGGCGGCGCGGTGGTGCTGGTCCGACAGCTGCAACGTCGGGCGGGAGGAGGCTCCGGCGAGGCAGCCGAACCGCGGTCCCGGTGGCGGGCGGTCACCATCAACCGGGCCCCCGACGAGGTGATGCCTGACAACCGCAGGCCCGGCCCGCTGGCCGAACTGGGCGATCTCGTCGACGTGGAGGTTCGCGCCGCGCCGGGCGGGAAGGGAACCGAGCTCCGCGCCCGACTGAAGAGTCCCGAGCCCACTGGAGTCACGTCAGCGGCCGCCCGGCTGTCGGGGAAGGACCCACGTCAACGCGTCCGAGCCGCCCTGCGCGAAGCCAAGCAGTTGATCGAGGTGGGAGAGGTGTTGCGCGTCGACCCGACTCCGCACGGCCGACGGTCCGCCACCCCGACAGGTGCGGTGGTGGAGGCGGCCACCAAGCGTGCCGGTGGGGAGGGTCTGCTGTGAAGGCTCTGTGTTGGACCGGGGTCAACGAGACCGCGGTCGAGACGGTGGAGGACCCGAAGATCCTCAACGACCACGACGTCATCCTGAAGGTGCGGCTGACGACCACGTGCGGGTCCGATCTGCACCTGCTGGGTGGCTACATCCCGACCATGCGCGCCGGGGACGTGCTGGGTCACGAGTTCATGGGCGAAGTGGTCGAAGTCGGGCCTGCTGTACAGCAGCGCCGGGTGGGCGAGCGGGTGGTCGTGTGCTCGTTCGTCTCCTGCGGACAGTGCTGGTACTGCACCCACGAGCTCTACTCGTTGTGCGACAACGGCAACCCCAATCCGGCGTTGACCGAGACGATGTGGGGGTCGGCGATCGGGGGCTGCTTCGCCTACAGTCACGCACTGGGTGGATTCGCCGGCAGCCACGCCGAATACATCCGCGTCCCCTACGCCGATCAGGGCGCGTTCCCCGTCCCCGACGGGGTGTCGGATCTCTCGGCGCTGTTCGCCTCCGACGCCGCACCCACCGGGTGGACCGGAGCCGACCTGGCCGGCATCACACCCGGCGACACCGTCGCCGTCTGGGGAGCCGGCGGAGTGGGCCAGATGGCCGCTCGAGCGGCGATGCTGCTCGGCGCGGAGCAGGTCATCGTCATCGACCGGATTCCCAAGCGGCTGAACCAGGTGCGTCAACACATCGGAGCCGAGACCCTCGACTACACCGACAACAACGTCGTCGCCGAGCTCAAGGAACGCACCGGCGGCCGTGGACCCGACGTGTGCATCGAGGCTGTCGGGATGGAGGCCCACGGCACCGGTCCGCAGTACCTGTACGACCAGGTCAAGCAGCAGCTGCGGCTGCAATCCGATCGACCCACCGCGCTGCGAGAGGCGATCTACGCCTGCCGCAAGGGCGGCAGCCTGTTCGCGCTGGGCGTGTTCGGCGGGCTGATCGACAAGTTCCCCTTCGGAGCGATCATGAACAAGGGCATGACCGTCCGCGGGGCGCAACAGCATGGGCACCGCTACATCCCGATGATCTTGGACCGGATCGCGGCCGGCGACATCAGCACCGAGCACCTCGCCACCCACGTCCTTCCCCTCGACCAGGGACCTCAGGGCTACACGATGTTCAAGAACAAGGACGACGGTTGCGTTCGTGCCGTCTTCGATCCCAGCCGGTGAGCCTGATCCGGCAGCATCGCTCGACTCCATCGACAGGAGGCACAACATGAAAGCAGTGGTATACGAAGGTCCGCGGAAGGTCAGTGTCAAGGACGTACCGGATGCGCGGATCGAACGGCCGACCGACGTCCTGGTGCAGATCACCACGACGAACATCTGCGGATCTGACCTGCACATGTACGAGGGCAGGACGGACTTCGAAACCGGCCGCTGGTTCGGCCACGAGAACCTGGGTCGAGTCATCGAGGTCGGCGACGGCGTCGACAAGGTCGCGGTGGGTGACTACGTCGTCCTTCCGTTCAACGTGGCCTGTGGGCACTGCAAGAACTGTGAACGCGGCTTCACCAACTACTGCCTGACCGCCCAGCCCAAAGAGGAGTGGGCTGGGGCCGCCTACGGCTTCGCCGACATGGGCCCCTGGGCCGGCGGTCAAGCCGAGCTGCTCCGGGTGCCCTGGGGCGACTTCAACTGCCTACGACTGGGAGAGGACGCCGAGGACAAGCAAACCGATTACGTGATGCTGGCCGACATCTTCCCGACCGGCTACCACGCCACCGAACTGGCCAACGTCAAGCCGGGAGACCAGACGGTCATCTACGGCGCCGGACCCGTCGGCTGCATGGCTGCCTACTCCGCGGTCCTCAAGGGTGCGAGCAAGGTGATGGTCGTCGACCGGCACCCTGACCGGCTGAGAAAGGCGGAGGAGATCGGGGCGATCCCGATCGACGATTCCGCGGTCGACCCCGTCGAGGCGGTCAACGAGCTGACCATGGGCCTGGGCGCAGACAACGGCTGCGAGTGCGTCGGCTACCAGGCGCACGACGTCGAGGGCCACGAGCATCCGAACATGACATTGAACCGGCTGGTGAAGTCGGTCCGGTTCACGGGGGACATCGGTGTGGTCGGCGTGTTCATCCCACAGGATCCGGGCGGCCCGGACGAGCTGGCCAAACGTGGTGCGGTCGCCTTCGACTACGGCGAGTTCTGGTTCCGCGGTCAGAAGATGGGCAGCGGACAGTGCCCGGTGAAGCGGTACAACCGGCGACTGCGCGACCTCATCGCCGGCGGCAAGGCGACACCGTCCTGGATCGTCAGCCACGAATTGGCCTTGGATGAGGCGCCTGAAGGCTACGAGCACTTCGACAACCGTGATCAAGGATGGACGAAGGTCGTTCTGCATCCCACGGGCACACCGGTGAGGTCCTGACGTGGCCGGCGAGCTGAAAGGGCGGCGGGTCGCGATTCTGGCGGCCGACGGCGTGGAGCGGGTGGAGCTCGAACAGCCGCGGCAGGCTCTCGACGAGGCTGGGGCAGACACGATCCTGCTGTCGATCAAGAACGGGCAGATCGCGGCACGCGATCACGACCTGGAGGACGCCGGCACCTTCTCCGTTGACCGCCAGGTGCAAGACGCCACGCCGGATGAGTTCGACGCGCTGCTGCTGCCCGGCGGCACCGTCAACCCCGACAAGTTGAGAATGGAGGACTCCGCAGTCTCCTTCGTGCAGGCCTTCGTCGATTCGGGCAAGCCCGTCGCAGCGATCTGCCACGGGCCGTGGACCCTGATCGAAGCCGACCGGGTCCGCGGCCGACGAGTGACGTCCTGGCCCAGTCTGCGCACCGACCTGCGCAACGCCGGGGCCGACGTTGTCGACGAACAGGTCGTCACCGACGGCACCATCACCACGAGCCGCTCCCCCGACGACCTCCCGGCCTTCTGCGAACGCATCGTCGAGGAGTTCGCCACGGCAACCCAATCGGCCTAAGTCAGTGCTGACAGCACATCGCCGACGAGGTCTCCAGGGCCGGCGGGTGGTGGACCTGACTGCACTGGTCCATGCCGAAAGGCTCACACCATGACCTCGACAATGCTGAGAAGGAGCGTGCATGGCCGATCGCATCTTGTCCGTTCGACGTGCCTTGCTCTGCGTTGTGGTCGGGGTGATCGTCGGCACTGTCACAGCAGTAGCCGTGGCGCCCCGACTCGGGCCTCTCGTCGGTTGGTGCGCGGCAGGTGTCGTTGCTCTGGTCTGGGTGTGGCGTATCTGCTGGCCGCAAGATGCCGCCGGCACCGAGCGCCTGGCCCGCGAGGAACCAACCTCGCGGGTGACTGACGATGCGATCATCGCAGCCTGCCTGGCCAGCATCGGCGCCGTCGTCCTTGCCTTGATCCAGACCGACAACCAGAGTGGAGACGCGATCTCGGTGGCGTTGGTCATCCTCGGCGTTCTGGGCACCATCGTGGCCTGGGCACTGGTTCACACCGTGTATGCCGTCAAGTACGCCCGGATGTACTTCGTCGACCACCATGAAGGTGGCTTTGAGTTCAACCAGGACGCTCAACCCACCTACAGCGACTTCGCCTATTTCGCCTTCACCATCGGGATGTCCTTCGCCGTCTCCGACATCGAACCGACCAGCAGCGACACTCGCCGTAAAGCTCTCCCGCACGCTCTCTTGTCGTATCTCTTCGGGACGATCCTCATCGCCGTGGCGATCAACCTCGTCACCAACCTCGGGCAGGGCTGACCTGCAAGAACAGAAACCAAGGAATGATGCGCACCTTCTCGCTGACGCCGACGACCACGACCGCTGATTGGGGAAAACTGGAAGGTAGCGCAACTGGTGCATTGGTTGCCCGGCCGCTCGTCCACTGCGGAAAGCGTCACTGACGTGGGAGCCGTCCGCATCGGGTTGGTGGCCGACCCGGAAGCGCCCACGGAGATCGCCCGCCGATTGAGCGACCTCGAATCGCCCGGCGGCGAGGGCCGCGACGCCTGGAACATCGAGGTGGTGAGTGAGCCGTTCACCATGGGTTGCGAGGACGTCGACACGGCGGTCGCGCGGCTGGGAGAGCAGGCCCGCCAGCACGGATGGGACCTGGTGGTCGGCCTCACCGAACTTCCGCTGCGCGACGACGACGGCCGCTACCTCCTGGTGGAGACGGAACCCGAAGGACGGACGGCGATCATGTCGCTGCCCGCGATCGGCGGCCTCCGGCTGCACGCACGCACCCGTCATGCACTGCGCGCCCTTCTGAGAGGCATGGCGGACCCCGCCTCGGAGGACGAGCATCGCGTGCCGCTCCCCCGCGCCACAGGCCGATGGCGACTCCTGGTGGGCATGGTCCTCGCCAACCGTCCGTGGCTCCTGGTGCCCGGACTGAAGTCGGCGCTCGTCGCGGCTCTGGCCACCGGAGCCGTCGCCACGATCAACTCCACGGTCTGGCTGCTGGCCGGCTCGTTGTCGTGGTGGCGCCTGACGATCGCGACCGTCGCCTCCATCGTGCTCGTGGTTGCCTGGCTCGTGATCGACGGTGACCTGTGGGACCGCCCGGACGACAACTCCGCCAGTGCCCGAGAGCGATCGCGTCTCTACAACATCTCGACACTGATCACCCTGACCACCGGGGTGCTCATCTGCTATCTCGCGCTCTACGCGGTGAATCTGGTCTGGGCCTTGTTCGTCCTCGACCCTGCAGTCATGGGCGGATATCTGAACGCTCCAGTGGGCTACGACGACGTCTTCGTGCTGGCCTGGTTCGTCGCATCGGCGGCCACGGTCGGAGGCGGACTCGGCACCGGCCTCGAGTCCGACGAGGCGATCCGAGCAGCCGCGTACTCCAAGCGGGAGGAGGACCGCCGCACCCGGCTCGCAGGCAAGCGGAGCTGAGGACAAGACACGCGCACTCTGCTGGGCGGTGGTCTTGGTGCGCCAGGTGCGCGGCTGCATCCGCGTTTCAGCCCGTGTGGTGACCCTCGTCGATCACCAGGGGAGCCGACCAGGATCATCAGCTTCATGGCCAGCGGGCGGTTGTTGATGGAGAGTCTTCAGATCGGCGCCGAGTTGTCGGTACCAGATTTCATCGTGCGGAGGTTGGGCCGGCAACAGGTCGCGGCCTCGGCGACACCGAGCCAACCCGAAGTCTGGGGTTACCTGGACTTCGACGTTCCAGACGATCGCGCGGCTGAACTGGCCGATGCTCTTGCCGGCACGCTGCTACGCGAGGGTGGCTGGTACGCCAGTTTCGAGGTCGGAAGCGAGCTCGTGGTGGTGTTCGCCGGCAAGGTGTTCCGATATGCGAGGGGGGACCGCGCCGCCCACCGTGAGGCCGTTCAACATGCCCGAGACGTCGGCGTTCCAGAGCACCAGATCGACTGGGGCGAGTGAGGCTCTCCCCTCCCGCCGGGGCGGCATCGTTGCCGGGCCGAATCGCCGGCCAGGGCCACTGGGTGCGGCGGTAGGCTCGGCCCTGTGCCGGACATCAAGGACCTCGAGCCGCTGATCGGTCGTTGGCGCCAGGTCGTCGACGCGCCCCGGCACGTCGCGGAGAAGGTCGAGGGCGACATGACGCTGGAGTGGCTCCGCGACGAGAAGGTGATCTTGCAGCGCTCAATCGCCGATAACCCGATGTTCCCCGAGGGCGTCGTGTTGATCATGGCCGCCGACGAAGACGCCGAGGGCGATTTCATCGGACACTACTTCGACTCCCGCGCGGTCTCGCGCACGCTCCAGATGAGCTTCCAGGACGGCGTCTGGAAGTGGTGGCGCCATGCGAGCGGCCCTGACGATTTCGATCAGCGCTTCGAAGGCACGCTCTCAGCAGACGGTACGACGATCGACAGCTCCTGCTACCTCGTCGAGGACGGCGAGTGGATCCACGACTTCGACGTCACCTACACCCGCGCCTAGGCCCGAGGCGGGCTCCGGGAACCGCTACCCCGTCTTCCATCCGCTCCTGACACGCGCTCCCCCTCGCTACAGCGGGAATGAAGCTCGGGAACCGAAGGACGACGTGCCGCAAAGACGTCAGTTCGCCAAGGCGATCGCCTTGCGAAGCTCGGCGACGTACACGTCAGGGCGCTCCCAGGCGCCGAAGTGCCCGCCGGACGCCTCCTCGTCCCACACCCGGATGTCGAAGAGCCGGTCACCGAACTCGCGTGGCGCCGTCACCAGGTCCTTCGGGAAGATCGTCACGGCCGTCGGAATCTCGACCCGGCTCTCGATCAGCTCGCCGCGTTCGACGTAGGGCACGAACGACGACCCGATGGTTCCGGTGACCCAGTAGGCGGTGATCCAGGTCAAGATGTCGTCGCGCGGGAACACCGACTCCACGTCCCCGCCGCAGTCGCTCCAGCTGCGCAGCTTCTCCACGATCCAGGCGGCCAGACCGGCCGGCGAATCACCCAGTCCGGCCGCGAGCGTGTGCGGCTTGGTCGACTGCAGCAAGTGCGTACGCTCCCTCGCTCCGCTGCCACGCCTGCCCGTCGGCGAGGTACTTCTGCTCCGCCGTACTCAGGTCGTCAGCGTCCACCGAGAACAGATGGAGGTACGGGAGGTCGGTCAGGTGCAGTGCCTCGACGTGCCCGGCGTGCTGGCGCGCCATCGCCTCCGCGACCACGCTGCCGATGTCGCCCCCCGAGACCACGTAACGGTCGACGCCCAGCTCGGCCAGCGACCCGGCGATGACGTCGGCCATGGCGGTGGCCGATAGGCCGGTGCTCGGAGACGGATCGGCGTACGGGTAGCCGGGCAGGCAGGGGACGACCACGTTGACGTCGGTGAGCAGCGGCAGCACGCGCTCGAAGCGCAGGAACGAGTCCGGCCAGCCGTGCAGCAGCACCACCGTCGGCGCTGCGGCGTCTGCGGTCTGGTGAATCGACCGCAGGGCCGTACCACCGACCTCGGTCAGCACCCAGGGGTAGCTGAGGATCCGCTCTTCGTGTCTGCGCCAGTCGTAGCTGCCCGCCCAGTGATCGACCAGCTCGGCCAGGTAGTTCGCGTCGGTGCCCCGGTCCCAGCCGATGCCGTCGGCCAGCGGGACCCGGCGGAAGTCGCGCAACCGGCCCTTCAGGTCGTTCAAGACGGACTCTTCGACGGGTCGCGGCGCGCTGCTCACGATCCCAGTCTGCCGAAGTGAACGCCGCGCTGGCCGCCGGGAGCGCGCTCAAGCGTCCCGCTGGTCCCTTGAACCCTCTACAAGCTGTCGTGCAACCCGTTGATCAGCACCAGATTTCCGGAACGCTGCCGGTCAGTTCAGGCGGCTCGATCCAGCAACCGGTCGATCTTCGCGTGCAGCTCGCGCACCTCGGCGCGCAGGTCCTCGGTCTGATCCTGGCCGACCTCCTGCTCGGCTCTCACCGCATCGAGGAGCCACGACGCGAACGTCGCGGTGACCACGCCCAGCAACGCTATTCCGCCAACCATCAGCGCTACGGCCACGAACCGGCCTGTCGGCGTCACCGGAAACTGATCGCCGTAGCCAACGGTGGTCATGGTCGTCATCGCCCACCAGATCGCGTCCCCGAACGTGGTGATGTTGGCTTCGGTCGAAGCGCGCTCGGCGTCGAGCACCGCCAACGCGGCGCAGAAGGCGAGCAGCGTCGAACCACCAGCGACATAGACCGCGATGCGTCCACGCAGCCTGCTGCCCGCCCGCCGGTTGACCACACCGAGCAGGGTGACCAGCCGCAGCAGCCGTAGAGGCCGGAGCAGGGGCAACACTATTATCAGTAGGTCCAGCCAGTGGCGGAGCAGATATCTCCAGCGCTGCTTGGCCATCGCCACGCGCACCACCAGATCCACAGTGAACAACGCCCAGGTCACCCAGGTCACCAGGTAGCAGACGTCCAGCACGTCGATCGGTGCAGTCGGGAAGAGGATCGGAATCGCAAAGGCGATCAGGAACGCTCCAGCCGCGATCTATCTCGATCCTCTTCCAGCTGCACCGATCGATCGTGCTGGACGTCTGCTATCCGGCCAGCGAATCAACATCGACGAATACGACCAGATCTGCGCGACGGTTGCCGCCCGGGGTCGCCGCCCGTAACTTGGAGGAATGGGCGCAGTCGCATACCTCCCTTACGCGCAATCCAAGAACCGAGATGGGACTGCCGTCTGGAACGGGGCCCATTCCCTCGTCGGCCACTTCACCGGCGGCAATGTCATCTGCGAACTGCGGCGGCCGAACGGCCTCTGGTACAAGCTGCCGACTGGGACAGACATCGACGCAGACGCACCTCCCGGAAATCTGGGCCCGAGAAGTAATCGTTACGTCAGCGCAGCGTTGACCAACCTGATCTCCATCCCCGCCGGGTACGGATGGGGCGAATGTCCCGGCAACACCGACCAGCCGGGTCGTTGGTATCCCGACCGGGCGGTGGTGATCATTGCTGCGGCTGCCGCCGTCGCCGCTGTCGTTGCTGCTCGGGTGATCATCAGACGCCTCCGACCCCGACCCGAACCTCCGCCCGTCCGCTAGTTCATGATCAACATCTCAGCTGGCGCGAGCCTGAGCTCGCGCCGGATCGGTGAGCAACCAGGTGTAGTGATCGACGGTGTTGAGCCCGATCCGGTCGGGACCAGGCAGCAGCGCGGGATCGTCCTCGGGGTCGAGTGGCGTACCTGCGACCACCTTGCTGATCCCTCGGAGAGCTTCTGGGGTCTCGGCCAGGTGAATGACCACCATGCTGCGGTCGATGGGGTGCCAGAGGATGAGGACACGCACGAAGCCCGGCAGCTGAGCGAGGAGCGGCCCGAGGCGCTTGTTGCCGCGACGCCTTGCGGCCGAGTGCTGCGCGGTGCTCAGCGGGCCGTCGAAGCGTCCGAGGAACGCCGCGGTGGGCAGGCCGGCGGCCGGGCCGGCGAGGGTGTCGTCCACTTCGTAGATCTGATCTTCGACCATCGGCGGCATCTCCGTGGTACGCCGTTCGTCGACCAGCTCGGCATCCTCACGGCTCCGCCACAGACTCAGGGTCACGCTCCCCCCGTGCTGATCGGACAGCTGGATGAGGCCGCCGAAGCCCGGCAGGTCGGAGAGCGAGGGCGTCGAGGTCGACTCGGGTGTGCGAGGGTTCGTCGGATGGCTCTGGAGGCGTCCGAAGATCTTGATCTGTTCCGCGGTGGTGGTCATGTCCCGATCGTCTGCCGTCGATGCTCGAGTTCGCATCGGTGGAAACACGTAAAGAGCTACCGACCCCGACCACTGTGGAGCCTCCACGCCGCCACCTGAGTGCGGTTGGCGAGTCCGAGCTTGGTCGTGATGTGTTGAACATGAGACTCGACGGTGCGTTCGGAGATCACCAAGCGGTTGGCGATCGACCGATTGGTCAACCCGTCGGCGACCAGTGCGACGATCTGGTGCTCACGCGGGGTGAGCTGGGCGGCTGAGACGGACTCGGCCTGGTCGAGTTCGGCCAACAACCGGGTAGCCGCCGCGATGGTCGGTGCCATGCGACATCGGCTGCCGGTGCGGATGACGTCGGATACCAGGCTCCGAACCGCACCGCTCTGGTCGTCATCAGATGTGTGCAGGGCCTGCGCATGCGCCAGCTGGGCCGACGCGAGCCCGGCTGGTGCACCGACTCGACGCTCCAGGCGCTCCGACAGGGCGAATAGCCGCTCGGCGTGCGCGGGTCCGTGCAGATACGCGGTCAGGATGGCGAGTGGACGCGCGAAGGAGCCGCGGTACCCGTTACTGGACGCGTTGTACTCGTCCTCGTACGGGCCGAGAAGATCCAGGCACGCGGCGGCTGTCACCGGATCGTCGAAGTGCGCGGCGAGTTCGCCGGCGATCGACCAGATGGCAGGCTGTTGGAGGTTCCCCGGGAGCGTCGTGACGGTCAGCGCGAGCCGGGCGAACAGGACTCCCGCGAGCTGCTCGTCACCTGCCGCCAGCAGGTACTCCGCGGCAACGGCGAGCACGAGTGGCCGAGGATCGGCGTCGGCCAACGCGGCGATGCTGCTGCGATCGTCCGCGTCGAACGTTCCGAGCTTGCGTTGCCGTTCGAGTCGGTACGCATAGAACTGACCGAGCATGGAGGGATCGCCGTAGCGCTCGGCGAGCTCTTTTCCTTCCCGGGCAAGGGCCTCGGCAGCTTCGAAGTCTCCGGACAGCATCGTGCGGGCCGCACGCGCCCTCAACAGCTGCCACTGCGCCATCGGTGAACCCAGACGGGAGGCGACCGCCGCGAGCCCGGCGATCTCGGCATCGGCTCTCGTGATCTCCCCGGTCTGGAGGAAGCCGTCGATCCGCCACAGATGTGCCCAGACCGCTGACTCGGGGCGCTCGGCGATGGCCTCCAGACCCTTGAGTCGCGATCCCAGCTCGATCCGCACTCCGCCGGACCCAGGACCCGAGGCCAGCCGCTCCTGAGCGTGGCAGACGTCCACCATGGCAGCGCGATCCTCCGTGATCAGGGACGCCTCGGTGACCCGCCGGACCAGCTCCGCTGCCTCCACCCGTGCCCCCTCGTCGGGGATCTCGTCGCTGACCTCGATCAGGGCCATGGCTAGCTGCGCCCACAGGCGGACCTGGAGCGACGGATCAGCGTCGAGTCGCCCGAGCGCTCGGCGACACAGCGTCACCACCCGGCGGTTGATCGCGGCGCCGCCCACGCCCCGAACGACCAGCGCCGCCCGGGCCTGCAGGTCCGGGCGGTCCGCCTCGTCCGCGAGGTCGGCGCAGGCCTCGCTGTGGCGTACCGCTTCGTCGAGCGCGAGTGCTCCGAACTCTGCTTCGGCAAGTCCGAGGAGCAGTTCCGCCTGCCTCCCCACGTCGAGCTGGGCCATGGAGCCCAGTTCAGCCGCCCGGCGGTACCAGCCGGCGGCCTCGGCGCTCCTGCCTCCCGCCACGGCAGCGGCGGCCGCCCGCTCACAGGCGTGTACGGCGCGTCGGGCACCCGCCGTGTCGGCGGCGGCGCGGACCAGATGCGAGGCGATTGGCCCGACTCGTTCGAGGGCCGTGGGCCGGTCCGCGAGCGCTTCGGCGGCCACCTGGTGCAACGCCCGTCGTCGGGGCTCTGCGACGACGTCGTAGGTGGCGCGGCGGAGCAGTGGATGGTCGAAACGCAGTGTTCGGGTCGTCGTCACGGTGAGGACCCCGGCGTCCACGACCTCGGCCAGTTCGACCGTGAGTTCGTCGATCCCCCAGCCGAGGACGGCTGCCAGCAAGGGCACCGTCAGCTCGTCGCCGACGATGCTTGCGGCCTCGACGACCGCACGGCCTCGCTCGCTGAGGACTTCCAACCGGTGTTCGAGCGCTGCTCGCAAGGAGTCGGGCAACACCACCCCGGACGGCGGGTGGGTCAATCCGCCGGTTCGCCGCACCAGCTCGACCAGCTCACGGATGTAGAGCGGATTCCCCGCTGCAACGGTGTGCAGATGACCGACCCAGGCCTGGTCGAACGGAATCCCCACCACGGCCGACAGATAGGTGGCGACATCAGCCGTCTCCCACCCGCGGACCGAGAGCCGGCGCACGTCAGCCAGACCCGCGAGGGTCGCCGGGGACGACGGATCGCGGGTCCCAGCTACCACCAGCACCTTCGACTCCGGCAGGTCTCGAGCCAGGTGCCCCATCAGGCGGATCGTCGGTCCGTCCGCCCACTGGAGGTCGTCCAGCAGCACGACCAGGGCGTGCGGTTCGGCGGCGCTGCGTAGCTGGCCGCAGACAGCGGCGTTCGCCAGGAACTCCGCCTGCGCCGGACTTCCCGGGAGCTGGTCGAGAACACCCGGGTCGAGACCCAGCCGCCGGCCCTTGGAGAGCACGGATCGCCACACCCACAGGTCGGGCATCCCGGCGTCCGAGATCGCCGAGCCACGCAGGACCGGAACGCCCGCCGAGCTCGCAAGATCAGCCGCCTGGTCGAGCAGCCACGACTTCCCGATCCCGGCGGGGCCGGAGAAGATCACGACACTGCCCCGCCCCGCGCGGGTGCCCGCCAGCGCCTCGGCCAACTGAGCCATTTCGCGGTCGCGTCCGATCAGCAACGCTTCCACCACTGCATTGTGACAGTGCACTCCCGGGTCCGGATCCGCACCGATCGCCGTGGCCTCCTCTTGCCCCCACCTGCTGGCGACCGACCAGACGGATCGACGGTCACCGGCCAGGCAGCATCCGTTGCAGCAGTCGATCCGGCCGGACAACCGTGTGCCGCAGCACGAGGGTGACATGCGCCACGACCGCCACTCCCAGCAGTATCTGCGCGGCGACATGGATCGGCACCAGCACGTCGTCCTGAGTCAGCACCAAGATCAATCCGCTGCCCGGCACGAGGAACAGTGAGACGAGCAACGCCTTCTCGATCCAACTGGCCATCGACCGCTCCCGCGCAGACAACGCAGCGGCCCAGGGCGGCAGGCCCCCAACACGACGCCACAGCACCCGGACGACTCCGAGCAGCAGAACACACCCACCAAGAAGCACGTGCACATCCAGTAGGTCGACACCGTCTTGAGGCCCGATCACGTACTCGGTGTCGGCCGCGAGATCCGCACGGGCATCGGCAGCCTCCTCCGCTCGCTCACCGGCTTCTTCGGCCGCCTCCTCGTCAGCGTCTGAGCTCGCCGCATCCTCAGCAGCGTCAGCGGCCTCCTCCGCCGCCTCCTCTTCCGCCTCGGCGGCGTCCTCGGCCCGCTCCGCCGCGGCATCGGCCTCCATCGTCAAACCGACGACGACCTGGGCGCCGAGCGCAGCGACCGTCGACCAGTGCAGCAGCTTGGTCACCGAACCGTAGCCGTGCTCGCCGTTGCGCAGAGGCATGCTGCGAAGGCTACCCAGCCCAACCGCCACCGGGACCTGACGTCAGAACGCGGTGGAGCTGGCGTCCGGATCACTCGTGGTACCCGATGGAGTCGGGCGAGGGGATACTTGACCTCTAAGATTTGGTCAACTAGATTGATAGTCAATTAGATTGACGATCGGAGAGAGATGCCAACGCTCGCAGCGCCCACAGGGCCCACCCACACTGTCGGTGACACGCACTTCACCTCGCTCGCCACCCCCAGCCGCGGTACGACCACGACGGCTGTCTGGCAGGTCGAGATCGCACCCGGAGGGCCGGCGACTCCACATTCGCTCACCTGCGAGGAGGTGTTCGTCGTGCTGACCGGCACGGCGTCGGTCGACCTCGACGGCGAACACCAGGTCGCGACCACCGGCGACGCCATCGTCGTACCGGCCGACGTACGGTTCGCGCTCTCGAACGGCGGATCGGAGCCGCTGCGGCTGCTCTGCTGCATGCCGGTCGGAGGCCAGGCACGGCTCGCCGACGGGACGACCTTCACGCCACCGTGGGCCGAGTGACGCCCACCGACCACCCGGTCCCGCTGGCCAGGCTGTTCGCCATCGCGTACCGGCGACTCGTCGACGATCTGCACGACGAGCTGCGACGGCGCGGCTGGACCGACGTGCGTCCTGCCTTCGGCTTCCTGCTTCTCGCGGTCCGGAACGGACCGCGCACCGCGACCGACCTCGCGGCCGTCCTCGAGACCAGCAAACAGGCCACCTCGAAGCTGATCGAGTCCATGCAGGCCGCCGGGTACCTGCGGTCGGCCGATGCTCCCGACGGCCGCCGCCGACCGGTTGAGCTGACCGACCGTGGGGCGGCCCTGCTCGACGAGGTGGAAGACATCTACGCGACACTCGAACGGCGATGGTGCACGCTTCTCGGCGACGACGCCGTCGACCGGCTCCGGGGTGATCTCAGGGCCGTCCTCACCTCACCGAGCACCGGCCGCCTCCCCGAAGTCCGCCCGCCGTGAGGGGATGCTGTGGAGTTCGGCGGCATGCAGCGGTGAAGAAACAGGTCGGTCGGATGGCTGCGATCGTCGAGGAGCGATCGCGAAACGCCCGGACAGCAGCGGCGGACGTTCAGTCGGCCCGTCTCCGTCGCGTCCCTATTTCGCCTGGTCAACTGGCGTATGGTGAACTGGAACGAAGGCCGAACGAATCCGGTCTCAGCACGTGCGAGTCCGCAGCAAACGCTCACCTGCCCAGGCGACCGAACAGTGCGAACAAAAGGGACCAGATGTCATCAAGTAGTCGTCGGAGACGTGCGACGTGCGTGATCGCCGCGATCAGTGCTCTGGCGCTCGCCGGTTCAGCTTGCTCCCAGCCAACCGATCCAGGCGGCGGGAAGTCGCTGCACATCGTGCTGGGTTCACATCCACAGGCCTCGCAGATCCCGTTGGTCTACGGCGTAGGGCACAACGCGGGTGACTTCGGACTGGACCTCAACGTCGAGCAGAACATCACGATCTTCGATTCCCACATCGACCCGGTGAAGACCCTGCTCGACGGCAAGGCCCAGGTCCTGGCGACCTCGGTCTCCGCGATCCTGGATGCGCGTGAGCAGGGCGAGAACGTCAAGCTCTTCTGCCCGTACGTCAGCCAGGACGACTTCGTCCTGGCCGGCGCCAACGGTGTGAAGACCGCCGGTCAGCTGTTCGAACCGTCGACCCGGGTGGGCGTCGACAGCCCCGGTGGCGCCGGAGCCATCGTCCTCAACGCTTTGTTGAGTGGCATCGGCGAGTCCCGTGACGTCGACGAGATCCCGAATCAGAAGATCATCGAGAGCTCGAGCGCTCGAACGGACGCGTGGGCCGCCGGCCAGCTGGACGCAACCGTGATTCACGACACGCAGTACGACAGTGCCCGAGGGACGGTGAAACAACCGGTGCTGATCGCCACCCTCTATGAGAACGCACCCGGATTCATCAAGGTAGCCCAGTCCGCGCGGGCGGATTGGCTCGACGAGAACCGAGAAGTCGCCGCCAAGTACTGCGCCACCACACTGCGTGCGATGAAGGCACTGAAGAGCGACTTCGCCGTGTTCAAGGCCGCGGTCGATGAGTACGTCGACGAGCCCCCCTCGGAAGAATCGCTGAAAGAGCTGTTCGACCTCATCCAGAAGTATCCGTTCTGGACCGAAGACGGCGGACTCTCCGACGAGAGCGTGACGTTCATGATCGACATGGCGACCGAGTCGGGCGTGCTGACCAAGCCGATGAATGCCGCCGACATCGTCGATCGCGAGACGTTGCGTCGGGCCGTCGAACTCGCGAACACGCCGACGGGATAGTCCGGCCGACGGCGCCTGCCTTTGTGTCGCCGCCGGGTCTCAGGCGGACATGTCCGTCCTGAGGTCGGTATCCAGGTAGGTGTCCTCACCCCGGTGTCGGATCCGGCCCACAACCGGGTCGGCGAAGTGAGCGCCGATGACCACGGTGTTGGTGTCGGCGTACCGGTCGACAAGCGACGTCCTCGACACGCGGGCTTGGTCAGCGTCGAAGTCGGATACTGCACTCCACTCCGGGTGAGCGATCTGGCACGGGTGGTGCATGAGGTCACCGAGGAAGATCGCCGACTCCTCGGCCGACTCGATCAACACGCTGACGTGATGCGGCGTGTGCCCTGGCGAGGGCACGAACCGCACCGATTCGTTGATCACGTGATCATCGGCGACAAGATCGACCAGTCCCGCCTCCGCGACCGGCAGCACCGAGTCGGCGAAACCGGCATGTTGATCCGCCATCTGGGCAGCCGGCCCTCCCTCCCAATAGGCGAACTCGGCCGCCGACAGGACGTAGCGCGCCCCAGGGTAGGTGGGTTCCCAACGGCCGTCGATCAATCGCGTGTTCCCACCGACGTGGTCGAAGTGCAGATGCGTGTTGATCACGTAGTCAACAGCAGCCGGATCAACACCGGCGGCGAGCATCTGGTCCAACACGGTGGTGTGCAGGTCATTCCAATCCGAGACGACGGTACGCCGCTTCCCGTTACCCACGCCGGGGTCGATCACGATCGTGGCAGTCGGTAGAACGACCACGAAGACCTGGACCGCGGCCCGAAGTCGTCCCCCGTGCGAGACGAAGCTCGGGTGCAGCCAGGCGGCCTCCGCCACCGCCGCGGCGTCAAGCCCGTCGACCAGCCCCACCATGACATCGGACGCGTCGACCTCGAGGATCCGGAGGATCGTCGCGTCCCCGACCCGCCATTCGAGCGTGCTCATGGCGTCCGGGTGGCGAGCCCGGCCATGACGCAGGCCAGGCCGTGCTCGAACCGCTCGTCGGGGTCGAGGTCCCTGGCTTCGTGCACCATCCGCTTCAGATGGGGATAGCCGCCACTGTCGAGAGCCTCTGTCAGATATGGGGTCACCGAGTTGCGCCATTGCTCTGTGGTCAGGCCGGATCGAAGCAGGATCCGGGTTTCGGCCAGCTCCCTGGCGGTTGCACCCAGGACGAACCCGAGGACGGTTTCCACAGCGCTACTGGCGGCACTCGGGTCATCCGCAAAGTCGGCCGCCGCTGCCAGGGCCCGCTCGTGGTGGATCAAGGCGCTCGGACCGATGGCCGGGCGTCCAGCCAGCTCGAGGCCCAGCCAGGGATGCGCCTTGAGCATGGCGCGCCGGTTGCGAGCCACGGCGAGCAGGTCCGCGCGCCACGCGCCCGAGGGTTCGGGCGGGAGGTACCGGCCGAGGACTGCATCGACCATCCGCTCGAGCAACTCGTCCCTGCTGTCGAGCACCCGGTAGAAGGAGGCTGTGCCCGACCCGAGCGTGGTGGCCACCCGCCGCAATGACACCCGCTCAAGGCCGTCCCGATCGGCCAGGCCGACCGCGGCCTCGACGATCGTCGACAGATCGGGGGCGCCGCCGCGGCGCGGCGGACGCTCTCTGCCCCAGATCATCACGACAGACAGCGTATCGAGCAGTTTGGCTACACTGTAGCCAACACGGCTACGCTGTGGCCATGGAGATTCCCATGCTGCTCAGTGCCTACTTCGCAGCCATTGACGACAAGTGCCTCGATGCCGCCATCGTCACTGCGACGTTCCTGCCCGACGGCCGAGTAGTACGACCCGACGGAGTCGCACTCACCGGCCCGGATGAGATCCTCGCTGAGCAGAACAACAGCTTCAGCCGATTCCGGGCCACCCACCACATGCTCACCGATCACGTGGTCACCCGGTCCGGCGACACCGCGCAAGTACGGGCGAACATGCAGGCCATGCACTTGTGGAACGACGCCGGCAACTCAGCCGAACTGCAGACCCACTTCGTCGCCGGGGGCGTCCTGCGGGCGGCTGCCGCCTTGACTGCAGACGGATGGCGACTCAGCGAGCTGACGATGCGCCCCACCTGGCGTACCGGTGCGACCACTCGCATGTTCCTGCCCGCCCACCGGTGAGAGCTCCGGCAGAACCCGCATGACGACCGAGGTACCGCCAACCATTCGCTCGCGGATCTCAGAAGGCGGTACTCCCTCAGCAATACTCATCGGCATGCACGTACCGCTGCGTCCCCGGACGTGAACCGCAGTGTCCTCATGACCACACAGGTCCACATCCGGACCGCCGTTGCGGAAGACCACACGCAACTTCTTCCGCTGGCGCGAGCGCTGGCGACGTCGTACGAAGTGGAGGCCATCGCCTTCACCAGGGCCCTGAAGGCTCAGCTCGCTGCACCGACCAGTCTGGTGCTCGTCGCCGAGGAGCTGCCAGACATCGTCGGCTACGCCCTGGCCCAGCTGCACCACACCTTCCACGCCAACGGCCCTGTCGTGTGGGTGGAAGAGATCATGGTCGAAGCTCCACATCGAGGCGCCGGCGTCGGCCGTGCTCTCATGAACCAGATCCAGGATTGGGGCGAGAGCCGTGGCGCGGCCTACGTCGCCTTGGCGACACGACGCGCCGCGAGCTTCTACGAAGCTCTGGGCTACGAACCGTCAGCCACCTACTTCAAGCGGGCTCTCGCAGCGCCACTGTCGTGAGTCGGTGCACTTCCGACACCTGCTTGCACGGCGCGAGTCGCCGCGGCGCCGAAGAGAAACGTGACAGCCGACCACGTCCCTCCTAACCTGTCTGTGGTGCGCTTCGGGATTTCAGTGCCGTGCTTCGGCGTCGGGGTGGACGCACGATTGATCAGCGATTGGGCCGCCGAGGCCGAGCGGGCAGGCTGGGACGGGTTCTTCATCTGGGATCACATGTTCGCTTTCGCCCCGGGTGCCGTTGACGTGGTCGATCCGTGGATCGGTCTCACCGCAGCAGCCTGCGGCACGGGCAGCATCCGGTTGGGAACCCTGGTCACGCCGTTGCCGCGCCGTCGCCCGCTCGTCGTGGCGCGGCAGACCGCCTCCCTGGACCGGTTGTCAGGTGGTCGGCTGATCTTGGGTGTCGGAACGGGTGGAGGCCCGTTCGAATGGGACTACTGCGGTGAACAGCCCGACCCGCAGGTACGCGGAGACATGCTCGACGAGCATCTCGAGCTGTTGACCCGGCTCTGGACGGGTGACCCGGTGCATTTCGAGGGCGTCCACTACCGGGTAGCTGGACCCGACTGGTCCGGCATCTGTCATCCGCCACCCCTGCAGCTGCCGCGAGTGCCCATCTGGGTCGGGGGCGCCTGGCCCGGCGGCCGCCCCTTCCGCCGGGCGGCCCAGTGGGACGGGGTGGCGCCGATACCTGTCAACGGGTCATGGACCCTCGACGACACCATGAGTCTGGTCGGCCGTATCGAGGAGCTCCGGTCGAGCGATGCGCCGTTCGACGTGGCGGTACCGGGCGTCAGCGATCCCAACGACGACACCAGGCACGAGGTCGCCGCCGAGCACGCCGCAGCAGGAGCCACCTGGTGGATCGAGGCGCTCGATCCCTGGCGTTACGGATGGATCGAGGGTGCCCCATGGCCCTTGTCCGCCATGCGTGCTCGGATCGAAGCCGGCCCCTGACCGGTCGACATCTGGGGGCCAGACGCTCCGTCATGGCCCTCTGCTCAGCACACTGCGGCCGCCCCCATCGCCTACCCCGGGCTGCACCACCTGACCGCGCCGCTGCGCGCCCGTGTCCGCGAGGACGGTGACGCCGAGCTGATGAATTTGTGGGCGGGTCAGGCGCACGAGCTCACCAGGGTCGTGCCGGCGGGACAGCTGGTGCTCGAGTTGGCCCGAGACGCAGCTGTTGCGGTCGACCGAGCTGCCCACCGATTGAGGTAGTGGCGAGCCGGCCCTGATGCGGCGCGAACAGGCTGTCGATGACGGGCGATCTCGCTCAGGTTTGCAACGGCCAGACTTCGACCACCCCATGGGCGACAGCGCACGGGCTCTTCGCCGCCAACTGGATGGCTTCGTCCAGGTCGGCGGCTTCGATGATTGCGAAACCCGCGACGGGGAGGTCAGCGCTCAGGAACGATCCATCCATGGTCTGGATGCCCTTGCCACCGTGGTTGCGTACCTGCACCGGTGAACCGGCGATGCCGCTCGCACCGGCCTGGTCGGCCTGCATCTGTGCATCGTGGGCGTGCGCGGCGTCCCTGACCGCCGGATCGGTCGCCGCGTACCCGGCCTCGTCCCCGTAACCGATCGTGACAAAGGTTGCCATCTCCTGCCCTCCTGATCGTGCGTCGCGCCTCTCGTAGTAATACTGAAGCATATACTTCAGCGTATGGCAACGGTTGACCTGTTCAAGGCACTCAGTGACCCCAGCCGACTCGACATCGTCGAACGACTCACCGTGCACCCGGCAACAGTGACCGAGCTGGCCGAGCAGTACTCGATGTCGATGTCGGGCGTGCTGCAACACGTCCGGATCCTCGAACGCAGCGGACTGGTCCACTCCCGCAAGAGCGGCCGGATCCGCTCCTGCTGGGTCGATGCTGATGCGCTCGACGAGATGGAGCTCTGGGTACGCCGGCATCGACGCCAACTCAACAACCGGCTGGACAACCTGGAGGCCTTCCTTGCCGCACCTGGACCCGACACTCGCCAGGCCGGAGGAGACGACGATGCCTGAAGCAGACGTTCAACCGCACACCGTCACCATCGAACGAGTCCTACCGTCCCCTCCGACCCGGATCTTCCGAGCCTTCGCCGACTCCCGGCAACGCCGTATCTGGGACGTACCAGAAGACGGCTGGATCGTCACCGACCACCACCAGGACTTCCGGGTGGGAGGAACAGAACAGCGGCGTTTCGGACCGCCCGACGCGGCAACCTTCCACACCTTTGGTCACTACCTGCACATCGAGGTCGACCGGCTCATCATCAGCAGCGGCGTGATGCACCACAACGACGTCCCGATCACTGCGAGCCTGTGCACCATCGACATCACCGCCCACCCCACTGGAACCCGCCTCAAACTCATCGACCAATCTCTCTACCTCGGCACCGAAACGCCGAACCAACGCAGAGGCGGCTGGACTCAAGCACTCGATCGACTCGCCATTTACCTCACCCCACCGACACGCCCTCACGCCGGACCCGCTCTTCCGTTCTCGATCAACGGTGTAAGTAGCGGTTCATGATCAGTTGTCCTTCGTCGGCATCCGGTCGGCGAAGGTGATGGCGAATGCGTTCAGGGCCGGCTTCCACCGCATGGCCCATCGTGTCTGACCGGTCCCTTTCGGGTCCAGGGATCGGGTGACTAGATACAGGCACTTCAGTGGCGGCCTGCTCGGTCGGGAAGTGGCCGCGCGCTTTCACCGCCCGGCGGTAGCGGGCGTTCAACGACTCGATCGCGTTCGTCGAGCACAGCACCCGGCGGATCTCCAGGTCGTAGTCGAGGAACGGGATGAACTCCTCCCACGCGTGGCGCCAGAGCCGGATGATCGCCGGATACCGGACACCCCACTTCTCGTCCAGAGCGCCCAGTGCCGCCGCGGCGGTGTCAGCGGTGGCGGCCTGGTAGATCGGCTTCAGGTCCCGCGACAGCTCATCCCAGTACTTGCGGGAGGCATACCGGAACGTGTTGCGGATCAGATGGATGATGCAGACTCCCGCTGTCAACCAGCCGGTGTTGAAGCGTTGCTCAGAACGTCGTCGATTGATGATCTTCAGGCATGCCGAAGTGTGGCGGCGTCCTCGCCATGATCAAGGCCGGGGCCCTTCGGGTGGCCTGCGGCCAGCCTTGACCTCGGCTGCGGGTGCCGCCGGTGGGCAGCGGTGCCCGAACCGATTTGGTGTCGCGTGGTTACGCGGCGGTCAGTTCCGGTGGGTGGTGCCGGGTCGGGTCGTAGCAGGCTTGGTCGCTCCAGCAGCGCCACATGATCCGGACCCAGCGAGCGCCGAGTCCGCGTAGGGCCCGGTACTTGCCTTGGCCGCGGGCCCGCCCGGCCTCGTAGATTGATTTCGACCAGGGGTCTTCGCGGGCGGCGATGAACATCCACCAGTCGATGACGTGCCGCATCCGCCGGTTCGCGGCGTAGCGGAACCGGACTTGCCGGGTCCGCCCGGACGCTTTGGTGACCGGGGCCAGCCCAGTCTCGGCGAGCAACACCTCGGGGGCGGGGAATCGGCTGCGGTCATCACCCATCTCCGCGATCAAGGCAGCGGCCACGATCGGGCCGATCCCGGTGAAGGAGAGGAAGATCGGCGCATCCGGGTGCTGGTCGAGCAACTCGGCGATCTTGGCGTCGAAGGCGCGGAGATGCAGGGTGTGCATCCGCAGCTCCTCAGCGAACAGCTTCGCGGCGAACGACTTGCCGGCCGTGGTGCCCGGGCTGGCCGTCAACAGGTGCGGCTGGAGCCGGTCGACCAGAACATGCGGGTCCACCCGGCCGGTGTAATGCTGGCGGCGGCAGAACCCTTCCATCCGCGCCGGTCCGACCCGTTTGGCTTGGTCCGGGGTGGGATAGCGGCGGATGAACTCCAAACTGATGTCGCGATCCAAATCGGAGAACAAATGCAGAGGCGCCGGATGGTAAGTGTCCAGCACCGCCCGCAGTCGTGACTCACACGCCAGCTTCGCGTGCAACACCCGCTGCCGGTCCCGTGACACCGCCTGCAATTCCGCAGTCAACGGTGATGGCTTGCTGATCGGCCGCCAGCGGCGGTGTTCGTGGCGCAACGTGTCGGCCAGTACGAACGCATCGAAAGCATCCGACTTGGTCGCCGACAGTCGATACCGTTCTCTGGCCCGGGCCGAGATCTTCGGCGACACGCAGAACAGCTTCACCGCCGGCAGGGTCTGCAGGAACTCCACCAACAGACCCTCCGCACGTTCAATCGCGAGCAACACGTCGCAACCGAACCCGGCGAGCCGATCGCCCAGCGCCGCCAGTCCGGCAACGTCGTGAGTGATCCGTTGCTGCAACACCACCCGGCCGCCGTCATCAACGACACATAACTGGTGGAACGACCCACCCCAATCGATACCGGCGAACAACTGCGGGGACTCCCATCGATCCCCACCGCGATGATCTTGATCCGACACCATGAGCCATCCCTCCTCGAGGCAACGTCACCCTCGCGCGGCCGGCCTCGTCGGAACCTCATCTCGGCGCTCAGCCGGCTTGCGCTGGCGCTGCTCCCGCTGGCAGATGCAAGGCCCGCCACCGCCCCGGCCGGACAGGTCTGCATCTGGACCTCGAAGGCAACACGTCTGCACAGGTCCTGACCGAGACGGCGCAGGTGACCGACGGGACCATCCCGCCACCCTCATGGTGAACAGATGAGGTCTGCACGATCGTGGCCGGCCAGACCGCGTTCACCGAGTCCGGCAAACCCTTCAACCCGTCGCAGACCAGGAAGAACACGTCGGTGACGCCGCGGTTGCGGAGTTCGGTGAGCACCGCCATCCAGAACTTCGCCGACTCACCGCCGCCGTCGCCGAACCACATCCCCAAGATGTCCTTGTGGCCCTCGAGGTCGACCCCGATCGCGGCATAGACGGGCCGGTTCGCGACCTGCCCGTCGCGGACCTTCACCATGATGGCGTCGAGGAACACCGCCGCGTAGATCGGCTCCAGTGGCCGGCTGGTCCAGGTCTGCATCTCCTCGATCACCCGATCGGTGATCCGCGAGATGGTGTCTTTGGAGACGTGGGCGTCGTAGATGTCGGCGAAGTGGGCGGCGATGTCGCCCGTGGTCAGCCCCTTCGCATACAACGAGAGGACGATCTCATCGATGCTGGACAGCCGTCGTTGCCGCTTCCGCACCAACTGCGGTTCGAAGCTGCCGTCCCGATCCCGGGGCACCTCGATCTCGACCTCACCGGAATCGGTGAACACCGTCTTCGCCCGGCGCCCGTTGCGGGAGTTGCCCCGGTTCCGGCCGGCCGGATCGTGTTTGTCGTAGCCGAGGTGCTCGGCCATCTCCTCATCCAGGGCGGTCTCGATCACCGTCTTGGTCAACGCCTTCAACAACCCGCCCGGACCAGTCAAAGCCACGCCCTCAGCGCGAGCCTGACGGACCAGCTCACGGGCCGCAGCCAGCTCCTCAGCCGACGGCTGCTCCGCCGGCTCCCGTGGTGGACTCACAGCCACCAGTGTGTCGGTCATCGTGACCCCCTTCCGCTGAGCTACCTCAGCCGGTTAGGCCACTTACACCGTTCCTCGGACAGTCCCGCTCTCCGTTCTCGTAGGACAGGTAGCGTCGTGGCTGTGCCGTCACGGATCCGCGCGAGGCAGGCAGCCGCCGGGGCGACCGTAGCTGTGGCGTTGGTCTTACTGGCAGTCGGGGCGACCTACCGGCTCATGAATGCGCGTGACTTCCAGATCTGTGGACACCTGGTGAATCAGGTGTTCACGTCACAGAAGGTCGCCGCACTGACCTTCGACGACGGGCCGGGCCAGGAGACGGCGAAGATCATGGCGATCCTTCGAGAGAAGCAGGTTCGTGCCACGTTCTTCGTGATCGGCTCAGAGCTGCATCGGCGGTCCGAGGACGGCCGAGCGCTGGTGGCCGCCGGGCACGAACTCGGCAACCACACCTGGGACCACAGGCGCATGGTGTTCGTTTCGCCGGCGACGGTCGCTGATCAGGTCACACGTACCGACGCCGAGATTCGTGCGGCCGGTCACACCGGCCCTATCTACTTCCGCCCGCCCAACGGCAAGAAACTTGTCGCTCTCCCCTGCTACCTCGCCCAGCACGATCGGACCACGATCACGTGGAACGTGGAGCCTGACTCCGGAAAACGCCCCACTGCTCAGCAGCTCGTGGATGAGGTCATCGAGCGGATCCAGCCAGGATCCATCGTGCTCCTCCACCCTTGGAACGCCCAGGGCAGCGAGACCCGAGCGGCGATTCCCCTCCTGATCGACCAACTGCACGCCCGGGGCTATGAGCTGGTCACGATCAACGACCTGCTCACGACCACGCGGTGACGCGAGCACAACGGTGAAGGCTGACATCGACTCGCGGCAATCGCCGCTGGTGTCTCACCACCGAAGCCGGTGATGCGGACGGTGACGACGGTGCCGGCGGATGGTCACGACGTGTGTTGCTGAATGTGTTGTCTGGGCTCGTGCGAACGGCATGATGGCGGTGTGTCAGCCGTGTTCGCGCTACCCGTTTCAGACAGTGAGCTGGCCGAACTTCGCCGTCGACTCCGGGAGACCAGATGGCCCGCGGACGCGACGGATCCCCGGCAGGGCGTCGCCTTGGACACCATGAAGGAGCTCTGCAGCTACTGGGCCGACGGCTACGACTGGCGGCGTTGCGTGCAGCGGCTGACCGACATCGGGCTGTTCCACACCAGGATCGACGGGCTCACCGTCACGTTCTTGCATGCGCCGTCACCACGATCCGACGCATTTCCCCTGGTCCTCACTCACGGCTGGCCGGGATCGATCATCGAGTTCGTCTCCGCCATCGAGCCGCTGACGGAGGCAGGCTTCAGCTGCGTCATCCCGTCCCTGCCTGGCTACGGCTGGAGCGGACAACCATCAACCCCTGGCTGGGGGGTCCATCGGATCGCCCGCACCTGGGCGTCCTTGATGGCTGAACTGGGCTATGTGCGCTACGGCGCGGTCGGTAGCGATTGGGGGACCAGCGTCAGCGCGAGCCTCGGGCAGCAAGATCCCGGCCATGTAGCCGGCATCCACCTGCTGCCCCCGCTGGCCCCGCCGCTGCCCGGCACCGCGTCCAGTCGGGAAGATCGACCCGACGAGGCCGGCTACTCGACCCAGCAGCGGACCCGACCGCAGACGATCGGGTACGCACTCACTGATTCGCCGGCCGGATTGGCGGCCTGGATCTTGGAGAAGGTCCACGCCTGGGCCGACCCCCGAAGTCACTTGTCGCCGGACACCATCATCGACAACCTCATGCACTACTACCTACCCCGAACCGGCGCCTCCGCCGCTCGGCTGTACTGGGAAAGCCTCGACGACGTCTCGCGCTGGATCGAGGGGCCACTGCGAGACCAAGACCTCGTTCACGTGGCGACCGGCTGCAGCATCTTTCCCTACGAGTTGCAGCGACCGTCCCGACGGGAGGCCGAGCAACGGTTCACCGACATCCGCTACTGGGGTGAACCCGACATCGGCGGCCACTTCGCGGCGTGGGAGCAACCCGTGGTGTTCGCCGAAGAAGTTGCCACGTTCTTCGCCGGCGTCCGGTGACGATCGGCCGGCGAGGAAACCACGAGGAACGGATCGACCTCATTTCTGGGCAGCACGGAACCGACCTTCGCGAGCGGCCGGAAGATGGAGCTCAGCCGCCTGACGAGAATGCGTGCGACCAGGCCTCGGGTTCGTCGAGGATCTCGAGTGCTCTCCCGACCGCGGCAGCGGTGGCGATGGCGTCTTCGCGAGCACGGTCCTGATCGGGATGCTCGAGAACGTTCTTGGCGAAGGTCCACATCGGCTGCCGGGCCAGTGCAAAGGGCAGCGCCGTCAGCTCGACGTCGGTGAGAGGCTCATCCAACCGGTGGGTGTAGGCCGTGACCAGGGGTGTCAGATCAGACCTGCGTACTGCAGCGCTGCGATCGCCGCTGCCGGCGAAGTACGGCTGCTCGTCGGCGAAGTAGAGCGTCAAAGCCAAGTCGTCGATCCGCGGCCGACGACCGAGGAAGTCGAAGTCGGTCACCGCAACGATGTCCTCGCCGCGGAGGTAGATGTTGTTGTCCCAGAAGTCGCCGTGCACCACTTGCTCAGGTAAGGCTGCGAACTCGACGCTCGTGAGTTCGGCGAGCCGCTCGACCTCGCGGGCGAGGCCGCGGAGCCGCCACCGGTTCAGTGTGTCCACGGCGGCGGCCGCATGGGCCGCGATCTGCGACGGCGCGATCCAGTTGGCCCAGGCGCACGCTTCGCCATCGGATCCAAGATCGAGGTCGGCCCAGGCGCTGTGCACCGCGGCAAGGAGGAGGCAGCCCTGGCGCAGCCGCTGCCAGGTGTTCATCTGGCCGTCATGGTGGACCCAGTTCTCGACCTCCAGCATGCGGTCCCCCACCTGTTCCCAGGTTCTCCCTGCTACCGAGGGAAGGAGACCGACGACAGGAATGCCTTCGTCGGCGAGCCGGCCGCGGGCGACGTGCAGGGCACGCATCCGAGCACGGGTGGTTCCTGCCCGATAGATGTGCAGCGCCGCATCGGCGGCGGGGAAGCGGATGGTCGTGTTCAGGCCGTCGACGTCGACGATCACTGACCAACCGGCGTGGTCGATGTTCCACAGCACGACCGCAGCATCGACCACTTCATCGACGTTCACCGCTGCATTCTGCTCGAGCTGATGGGATAGGCGACGTAGGCGAATCGGCGTCCGTCGGGCGACCAGCTGTTGACGTTGAGGGTGCCCTGGCCGCCGAACAGCGGGATCGACTGCAGCGGTTGGGTCCAGTCGCTGGTGTTGACGACGTGGATCGTGACAGCGAGGTCGGCAGGGTGTCCCAGGGTGCCGGTCGGGAAGCTGATGTAGGTGGCACGGGTCCCGTCAGGTGATAGGTGTGGGAACCAGTCGACGGTGTCGGAGACAACGAGCCGCTCGAGGTCACCGCCAGTGGCGGGAACACGGGCAAGTTGGGCGTGGCCGGGCCGCGTCGCGAACTCCTCGGTGTTCAGGTAGATCCAAGCGCCGTCGGCGGAGTACTCAGGGCCGTCGATGTGGCGGCTGCCAGCCGCGGGATAGGCCGTCTCTCCCCCAGCGGCGGCGATCAGCGCCAATCGACCCACGGCGGAGAAGTCGCCCCGAGGAAGATCAACGAACGCCAGCGTGCCCCCATCGGGGCTGACGCCGTGCAGATAGTGATGGCGGGTCGAGTCGTGGCTGATCTGGGTGGCGGTTCCGCCGGCGATCGGGGCGACGTAGAGATGACCATCGGTGGCGGACAGGTAGATCAGCCCTCGGGGACCATCGACGACATGGTCGTTGTTGATCGGCGGTAGATCCTCGATCGGCACCGGTGCCAGCGCCACGGTGGGCTCCAGGTCCAGCCGCCACAGCAAGCCGTCGCCGTTGAGCAGCAGGCCGGCGCCGTCCGGAGCCCAGTTCGGCGCCTCGAGCAGCAGCTCGTCGCTGCTGTAGACGAGCTCGGGAACGCCGTTGTCGACGTCGACGACCCATACCTGCGTCGTCTGGCCCGGCGAGAGGGAGCGGGTCGGCAGCAGCGGCTGGTCGGTGTGGTCGGTCATGGGTCTCCTTGAGACGTCGGGTGAGGTCGAGTTGCTGCGTGAGGGCTTGCGGTGAGGGTCCAGCGGGCTCAGCATGTGGGCCGGCCCGGCCCGGCGGCCGCCGCCGCCAGAACGGAGTGGCCAAGGTGGCTCTCGTACCGAGCTCAGTCGGCAACGTGGCGAAGCGCGGAGAGCGCCAGTTCGTGATCACCGCCGGCCTCCAGGCCGGAGACGGCAAGGACGCCGACCAGGCTGCCCCGGACTCGGATCGGGACAGCGCCCTCGCCGGGAGCGTACTCGGAGCGGGACAGGCCGAAGGCCGCGAGGAACTCGGGATGGGAGCCGACGTCGTAGTGCTCGAAGACCTCGAGCGACGACCGGCCGAAGCGGCGTACGACATTGGCCTTCTTCTCCACCCAGGCGTCGTTGTCGGCACTGGTTCCCGGCAGGGCGGCATGGAAAACTCGTTGCTGACCGAGCCAGATGGTGATCGTCACCGGCAGATTCTCGGCACGGCAGCGGGCGACCAGCGCGCTGCCGACCTCCCAGGCGTCGTCATGGGTGAAGTGGTCCAGTTCTGGTGCAGCCTCGGTCATGGGTTCTCCTGAGCAGTAGATGTCTCCGAAGATTCAAGCCGATGTCGACGGGTGGTACGCGGTCGGCGTGGTGTCGTCGAGGCTGCGCAGGGGTGAGTCGGTCGCTTTCACGAATCGTGATCGGCGGAGGCGACGGAGCCGGCGTCGGCCAGGGTGTGGTACTTCACGGTCTGTCTCCAAGGTGTGAGGGTCGGCGCTGTGCGCCGGTTGTGGGGGTGACTGGGGTGGGATGCGGTTCAGGCGACGAGGTCGGCCGCGGAGAATTCCGTGCCCTCAGGCTCAGTCATGAGTCCGTGCCCTTCTGGAGTGATGCGCCCCAGTCAAGGCGAACGACAACGGCCCAGGGAGTTCCTGGCCATGGGGTCAATGCCAGAGACTCCCTGGATCGCGATGCGGCACCTAGATTCACAGCCATGGACACCAGGGACGACATCCGTGAGTTCCTGACCTCCCGACGCGAACGCCTCACCCCTGCCGAAGCGGGTCTGCCCGACTTCGGCGGACGCCGCCGGGTCAAAGGCCTACGCCGCGAAGAGGTCGCCCTGCTCGCCGGCATGAGCACCGAGTACTACGTTCGGCTCGAACGCGGGAACGCAACCGGGGTTTCTGAAGCCGTCCTCGACGGCATCAGCCGGGCCCTGCAGCTCGACGAGGCCGAACACGCCCACCTCTACGACCTCGTCCGGGCGGCGAACCAGGGCGCTCATCCCGCCCGCCGGCGCGGCCCAGCGCGCCCGCAGCAGATCCGCCCGGCGGTGCAACAGCTGATCGACGCGATGACGACCGTGCCGGTGTTCGTCCAGAACGGCCGCCTCGACGCGGTCGCCACCAACCGGCTCGGCGCAGCGCTGTTCTCCGAGATGTTCCTCATGCCTCAACGGCCGATGAACGCGGCCCGCTTCACCTTCCTCGACCCCCGCGCCCAGACCTTCTACCGGGACTGGCCGGCCAACGCCCACCAGATAGTCGCGCTGCTGCGAGCCGAGGCCGGGCGGTCACCCTACGACCGCATCCTCACCGACCTCGTCGGCGAGCTCGCCACCCGCAGCGACCTGTTCCGCACCCTCTGGGCGTCCCACGACGTCCGCGTGCACCGCACTGGAGCCAAGCAGGTCCACCACCCCGTCGCCGGCGATCTCGACCTCACCTTCGAGGCCATGGACCTCACCTCCGAACCTGGCCTGCAGCTGCTCGCCTTCCACGCCGCACCCGGCTCACCCAGCAGCGACGGGCTCCAGCTGCTCGCCACCTGGGCCGCCACGGCCCAGCTCGCGTCGGATCGCGCCGAACAGTCGAGGACCGACACGGTGACCAGCCCTGAGCAGTGACGATAGGTTGGCGAGCCGGCCAACCTCGGCGCACCCTCGTGCAGTTGATGACGCTCCAGCGAAGTACCCGTCGGTCAGATCGCCAGAACGATGCACGTTGGCGCGCTTCCACCCTGGAGCGGCTCGCCCCACCCAGTTGTAGTTTTGTAACAAAACTACCATACTTCAGGATATGTCCAGGACTGCCGAGCCAGCCCTCGCGGTGGCCGACGCTGTGCGTACGGTGAACAGAGCGACCGTTTCGGCCACGCGAGCGCGCCAGAAGTTGCCGGCTTTGCCGGAGGCGCAAGTCGCCGTGTTGCACACCCTCCGTGCTCACCCGTTGATCACACCGGCCGAGCTCGCCCTGCGGCTGGGTTTGGCGCGGCCGACCGTGAGCAACTTGCTGCGCGATCTGGAGGCAGCGGGTCTCGTGGCTCGGGATCGGTCAGAGTCCGACCGGCGTTCGGTCCAGCTGAGGATCACGGAGCGGGCCTGCCAGGTGCAGGATGCCTTCCAGCGTGGACGCACCGAGCTCCTTTCAGCCGCCTGGGCTGAGCTCGACCAAGGCGACCGCACCGCCCTTTCTGCGGCCACGCCTGCACTGCGCCGACTCGCCGACCTGCTTCACTCCAGCAACCACCGGACCTCGTCAAGGATCACTTCATGACCTCTGTGACACTGATCGTCGCGGACAACGCCGACAGTCGCTGCTGCCGCGACTTCGTCACCGATGGCACGAGGTCTGTGTCCGCCGCTCTCGACGGCCGGGCCGAGAACAACCCCTGGGTGGGATGACGGCTCGTGACAGGTATCGCCTCGGCATCGGTGCCAGAGAGTGTCGCCGACTATGCGGCGTTGCCCGGTCCTGGCGGACGAAGATCCACGCTTGCCCGCGTTGGACGCCAAGAGATGGACGCTCGGGGTGGCGCTCTCGCAGCGTCCGTGGAGCTTCGTCGCCTCGATCGCCATGGCGGCAGCCTTCGTGTGCAACGGCCTGACGCCGGTGGTCGTGGGCCAGGCCGTGGACGAAGCCATCGCGACGTCGTCGCTGCAGCGGCTCGGATTCTGGATCGTCGTGCTGGCGGGCCTGTACCTGGTCGCCATCGGCGTGAACTGGGTTGCGCGCTTCATGCTGGTCCGCAGCCAACAGCTGGTCAGCCACGACCTGCGCACGCATGGTCACCGATCGGATCCAGGATCCGCGCGGGTTCGCCGGTCGCGAGCGCACCCCCGGCGGTCTGCTGCTGATCGCCTCCGCCGACACCCAACGGGTGGGCGAGATCGTGATGATGACGGTCATGCCGGTCGCGGAGGCGGCCTCGATCACCTACGGCGCGATCGTGATGTTCACCATCAACCCCTGGCTCAGTCTCGCGACCCTCGTCGGCGGGCCAGTCCTCGTGGTCGTCGCCTTGCGTGTCGGCCGTCCCGCTGCAGCGCCGATCGATCGCCCGTCAGCAGGCCGTCGCCCAGGCTGCCGCCACCGCTGCGGATGTGGTTCAGGGACTGCGCATCCTCAAGGGACTGGGCGCGATCATCACCGTCCGAGGTCGCTACGACGAAGAGTCCGGGATCGCGTACGACAAGACGGTCCAGGCCAACGCGGCCGAGGCACGTCTCAACGGCGTCACCGATGCCACCGGTGCGATCTTCGTCTCGAGTCTTGGCATCGCCGCCGGTGTGCTCGCTCTCCACGGGCTCGTGACGATCGGTCAGCTCATCACTGTCGTGGGTCTCACCCAGTTCTTGATCACTCCCGATGACGATGCTCGGCCGGAACCTCGCCTCGCGATGGGCATCGGCGGAGGCGTCTGGACAGCGGATCCGAGAAGTCCTTGCCGCGGGCTTCGAACGCAGCCACGAGGCGAACGCTGCCCGGACCACCCGCTTCATCGACGCGCTGCCCACCGGCGTCACCGTCGATCCGCGGCGCCGATCCGGAACTCATGGCGCGGCTCGAGTCACTGCCCCGGACCCGGGTGATCGTTGCCCCGCACGCCGCCGACCTCTTCGACGGAAGCGTCGCAGACAACGTGTATCCCGATCCGGCCGTCGCCGAGCAGGCTCTCCGAGTCGCCTGCTGCGACGACATCCCCGAGGGTTCCGCACAAGCGTGTGGGCGAAGGTGGACGGATGCTCTCCGGCGGCCAGCGCCAGCGCGTGGCACTGGCGCGCGCCGTCGCGTTCGACCCCGAGGTCCTCGTCCTTCAGGATCCGACCACGGCAGTGGACTCGGTGACCGAGCAGAACATCGCTGATCGGCTGTCGCGCCAACGGGCCGACAAGATCACGCTCGTGTTCAGCGAAGCTCCGGCGTGGCACGCCGTCGCGGCCAACCACCTGAGCGTGGCGGACCTGCTCACCCGCACCGACGAGCTGAGCCGAGGAGGACGCCGGATGAGTGAGACGACCACCGACGTCACCCCTCCGGCCAAGCCGCACTCGGCGTTGCGGTTCCCCCTGGCCACCGCGGGGCAGGTCCGACGCGAAGTGGCGCGCCAGCTGGGCACGGTCCCCCATGCGAGATGGTGGTTCCTGCTGGCGGTGGTGCTGCTGGGCGTGGGCTCGTACGCCACCGTGCTGGTGCCTCAGCTGATGGGCCAGATCGTGGACCTGGTCACGGGCGACAGGGCCGCCCAACCGATGTGGCTGATCGGCAGCCGAGCTGATCGTCCTGTCCGTCGCCGGCGCGGCCATGAGCGCCGCAGGCTTCTATCTGGTGGCGCGGCTGTCCGAGCGCGTGATCGCCAACCTGCGCCAGGACATGGTCGGGACAGCACTGGGACTTCCCACGCACCAGGTCGAGGACGCCGGCACCGGTGACTTGGTCAGCCGGTCCACCGATGACGTCGCGGAGCTCTCCGCCGCGGTCACCGAGACCCTGCCCACACTGTCCACCTCGCTGTTCTCGATCGTCGCCACCGTCGATTGCGCTGCTCGCCCTGGACTGGCACTTCGTCCTCATCCCGGTCGTGGTCGCGCCGGTGTACTACGTCGCCGCGCGCATGTACCTGGCCCGGGCGCCGAAGCGCTATGCCGCCGAGCGTGCCGCGATGGCGGAACGCGCCCGCCGTGTGCTGGAAGCCATCCGCGGTCGTGCGACCGTACGGGCGTTCTCGATGGAGGAGCGGATGCACACCGAGATCGAGAACGCCTCGTGGAGCGTGGTCCGCAAGGGGATCACGGCCCGCACCACGATGCTCGTGCTCAACACCTGGATGCTCGGCATCGAGTTCCTCATGCTCACCATGGCCCTGTCGGTGGGGTACTACCTGGTGTCCACCGATGTCCTCACGGTCGGTGCGGTGACCGGTGCGGTGCTGATGATCATCCGGCTGCGCGGGCCGATGAACACGCTGATGCGGGTGCTCGACGTCGTCCAGTCCGGGTACGCCTCGCTCGCCCGCATCGTCGGCGTGGTCTCCGACCCGCCCGTGCCGGTGCCCGACAGCGGTGCCGACGCACCACGGGGACGCGTCGAGCTGCGCAATGTCAGCTTCAGCTACGGTGGCGGCTGGGCCGTCCGCAACGTCGACCTCACCATCGACCCGGGCGAGACCGTCGCCATCGTCGGCGCTTCAGGTGCCGGAAAGACCACCGTGGCAGCGTTGTTGGCGGGTCTGCGGGTGCCCGACGCGGGCGAGGTGCTCGTCGACGGGTATCCGGTGTCCCAGCTCTCCGACCGCGAACGCATCGCCCGGCTCGCCACGGTCAGTCAGGAGGTGCATGTCTTCTCCGGAACCCTGCGCCAGGACATGACGCTCGCCAAGCCAGACGCCACCGACGCGGAGCTCGTTCGAGGCACTCGACCGCGTCCACGCCCACTCCTGGTTCGACCGCCTGCACGTCGGGTCTCGACACCGTGGTCGGCTCCCGCGGTCTCCAGCTGGAACCGGTCGCCGCACAGCAGCTGGCGCTGGCCCGCATCCTGCTCCTCGACCCGGCCATCGTCGTCATGGACGAAGCCACCGCCGAGGCGGGCTCGGCAGGAGCCGGAGCGCTGGAGGATGCTGCCGATGAGGTGACTCACGGCCGATCGGCGCTGGTGGTGGCGCACCGCCTCGACCAGGCCTCCCAGGCCGACAACATCCTCGTGATGGACGGCGGCGAGGTCGTCGAACGCGGCACCCACGACCAGCTGCTCGCCCGCCGCGGCATCGTATCACCGTCTCTGGTCGGCGTGGAGTGCCGGCCGGCGGGAGCTCGACGCCGAGCCGGTCTGACACACGGTGTCGAGGTCACATTCGACCGCACGAGCGACCTGCAAACTCCCTTCACGCATGGGAGCCTGCCAACAGGGAATCGTCAGCCGAGACCTGCAGCTGCCCGTTGACGCTGTCCGTGGACCCGCATGGAGTCGGTCAAGATCCGCCTGCAGAGGTCGTTCCCGCGAGCAGACGCCGCGCCCGCCGACCGAGATCGCTGAGATCGACTCGACCCGCGTCAGCCGCCGCAGCCAAGCGCGCCGCAAGGTCAACAGCCTCATCCAGCAGCGGAGCGTCCACCGCCGCCTGCTGACCCATGTCCCGGAGCAAGGTGGTCTCCGTTCTCGAAGCAATCATCGGGCCAACGATTCCCTCAACCCAGACTCGGGTTCGGCGACCGTCACCACGCTCATCGCCGAGCAGCGGCTCCAGTGCGTAGATTCGGTCCGCCCTGACGAACTTGCCGAAGCCCAAGGCGATCATCCGGGGTTCGATCGGCATACCCCATCATCGCAGGCGATGCTGACACCCGTCGCCGGGCAGCGGAGCTCCGCAACGTCCCGGAACGAGCCCAGCGGCGCATCAGTTGCTGTGATCGGCGCTCGCGCCGTCGTTCTCACCAGGCTTCGGGGTCGTGGTGGCGGCCATCACGGCATGGGTCTGGTCACTGGTCAAGGCGGCGACCGGCAGCGGTGTCGGGTTGCCGGGCTCCGCGCGGAGGCCGTCCAGCAGCAGGAAGAGGTAGCGGCGGTACAAATCGGGATGCGCGTGCCGGGAACGGGTCATGATGGCGTTCAAGCCGACCTGGATGAAGGTCAGGTCGGTGCCGGTGACATCGGCTCGCAACCTGCCGGCGTCGCAGGCGCGGGCGACGAGGGCACGGTTCTTGGGGGCGATCACCTCGCGGTTCCAGTCGTGCTGTTCCGACGCTGATCCGGTCGCCGCTGACGATCTGCGCCAGCCCTCTGTCGCGGAGCTGCAGGGCCAGCGAGCTCTCCAGATAGCCCACCAGTCCGTGCCAGGGGTCGGGGTCGGCCAGACCGGCATCGGCGGCAGCGGCCAGCTCGACGGTCTGCTCGGCGAACAGCGCATCGAGCAGCTCGCCTTTGTTCGCGAACCTTCGGTACGCCGTACCGACGCCGACACCAGCGTGTCGAGCGATGTCGTCCAGAGTGACCTCGAAGCCTTGCTCAGCGAAGAGCTCGCGAGCAGCGGCCAGCAGCCGCTCCCGGTTCTCCACGGCATCCCGGCGCAGGGCCCGCGGCTTCCTCGTTGGAGCCATCTCGGTCATCCGCCCATCCTAGCGATGCGGAGAGCAATCTCCGGATCAAGTGCTAGTATTCGACTATCCGGAGACGAACACTCCGTTTAAGGAAGAGGCGAACGCGACCGATGTCAGTCAGCACAGGGAGCCGGCCGGCCCATCCCGCCATCGGTCAGCCGAACGGACCGCATGCCCGGATCGTGATCACGGTCGCCTCGATGGGCTTCTTCCTGATCACGCTGGACATCTCCATCGTGAACGTCGCGCTGGCGCAGATCCGGGCCGAGCTGGGTGGCGGCACCGTCGGGCAGCAGTGGATCATCGACGGCTACACCCTGCTGTTCGCCGCACTGTTGCTGTTCGCCGGCAACCTGTCCGACCGGATCGGCGCCAAGAAGGCGATGGCCCTCGGCATCGCCCTCTTCGGGGTGACCTCGGCGGCCTGCGCGTTCGCCCCCAGCGCGGCTCTGCTGATCGCCGCCCGCTGTGCCCAGGGCGCCGGGGCGGCGATCATGCTGCCCGCCTCCATGGCCCTGGTCCGCGAAGCGTTCCCCGACCCGGCCCGCCGGGCCAAAGCTCTCGGGGTGTGGGCGGTCGGCGGCGCGGTGGCCGCCCTGGTCGGCCAGCCGCTGGGCGGGTTACTGACCACCTTCGACTGGCGGTGGATCTTCACCATCAACCTGCCGGTCTGTGCCGGCATGCTCATCTTCCTCGTTGTGGTCACCCGGTCGCCGACCCAGCCGGCCCCGTTCGACTGGGCCGGTCAGATCCTCGCCGTTATCGGCTTGTCCACGTTGGTCTACGGCCTGATCGAGGGCGGGCATGCCGGGTTCGGCTCTGTGCCGGTTGTCGTGGCGCTGACGATCGCGGTCCTCGCCCTGGTCGGCTTCGTGCTCGTCCAGACCCGGGTCCGGCACCCGATGATGCCGCTCGACCTGTTCCGGGCCCGCGGATTCCGGCTGGCTCTTCCGGTGGGGTTCGCGTTCATGGTCGGCAACTACGGCAACGTGTTCGTGGTCAGTCTCTTCCTGCAGCAGGAGCTCCAGCTGTCACCGCTGCACGCCGGTCTGGTCTTCCTGCCGTCGGCGGTCTTCGCCATCGCTGCCAACCTGGCCTCGGGACCGATCACCAACCGCTACGGTGCCCGCCTTCCCGTCGTGGCCGGCCTGACATCGATGGCCGCCGGCCTCACGGCCACGCTGCTCATCGCTCCGCTGGGCCATCCGGCCCTGATCGCTGCCTGTGTCATCCCGATCGGAGCCGGTGGCGCGCTGGCCATGCCATCCGTGACTGGAGTCGTCCTCGACGGCGTCCCCGCCCGGCAAGCCGGCACAGCGTCGGCGGTGTTCAACACCTTCCGCCAGGTCGGCGGAGCCGTCGCCATCGCCGTCTTCGGTGCTCTCATCGCCAACCCGGACCACGTCGTCCCCGGGTTGCGCCTCAGCCTCGGCATCGCCGCCACCCTCCTCTTCCTCGCCGCCCTCAGCAGCCTCCGCATCCGACCCCGCACTGACGCCGTGGCCTGATCGCCGAGCAGACACGCCCGCACGCGGAGGAGAATCCATGCCGAGACCAGTCCTGGCACCGACCTGCCCACTGACCGACCAACCGACCTGCGGCACGCTTCGGCGTGACCGGTCGAAGAAACAGGAGCAACCGTGAATCATCACCTGCTGGGACGCACCGGCGTCTCCGTCAGTCAGCTGTGCCTCGGCGCCATGATGTTCGGCGCCTGGGGCAATCCGGACCACGACGAGTCGATCCGGATCATCCACACCGCCCTCGACGCCGGGATCAATTTCATCGACACCGCCGACGTCTATGCCCAGGGCGAATCGGAACAGATCGTCGGCAAGGCCATCAAAGGCCGCCGCGACGACATCATCCTGGCCACCAAGTTCCACGGCGCCATGGGCGACGACCCGAACCGCCAAGGCAGCTCCCGACGCTGGATCTTCCGGGCCGTCGAGGACTCATTGCGCCGCCTCGGCACCGATTGGATCGACCTCTACCAGGTCCATCGCCCTCGCACCGACACCGACATCGAGGAGACTCTCAGCGCCCTCACCGACCTGGTCCGCCAGGGCAAGATCCGCTACATCGGTGCCTCGACCTTCCCCGCCAGTCAGATCGTCGAAGCCCAGTGGGTGGCCCGCGACCGCGGCTACCAACGCTTCGTCACCGAGCAACCGGCCTACTCCATGCTCGTCCGCCGCGTCGAGGACGACATCCTGCCCACCTGCCAGCGCCACGGCATGGGCGTACTGTCCTACAGCCCGCTGACCGGCGGCTGGCTGTCGGGCCGCTGGCGTAAAGACGGCGGCCAGCAGGCATCCTCCCGCGCCGACAGGCTGCCCGAACGATTCGATCTGTCCCTGCCCGCCAACCAGCGCAAGCTCGATGCCGTCGAGGCCCTTGCCCAACTCGCGGACGACACCGGCATCAGTCTCATTCAGCTGGCCATCGCCTTCGTCCTCAACCACCCAGCAATCACCTCAGCCATCATCGGCCCACGAACCATGGACCAGCTCGAGGGGCAGCTCGCCGCTACCGACGTCGTCTTGGGACCCGACGTCTTGGACCGGATCGACGAGATCGTCGCACCCGGTACCACCATCAACCCTGTCGACAACTCCTTCGACAACCCCGCGCTCGCCCCAGCGGCACGTCGGCGCTGAGGTGCGCATCCGCAGACTCTCGCAACAGATCGTCGAAGGACGGACGCCTGCGGCGCTCGGCCGGCTGCACAGCAAGGCCTGCTGCACAGCAAGGCCTGCTACGCCGAGGGTCTGCGGGGTTGCGAGCGTTGTTTGCGCCATGCGGTCAACATCTCGCGGTGCGACCCACCCGGGTGCATGAGATGCCACTGACGTGAGAAGCGGTTCAGCTCGAACTGCGGACCGATCTCCGGTGATCGAGCCGAGCGGGTCGTGTCCCAATGAGCTGCCGCATCGTCCAAGGTATGTCCTCCCTCGGCGATGTAGGACCGCATCGCGGCGTCGAAGCGGAACCCGACACCGATGTGTTCGACGAACCAAGCACGCAGGCCCTGGGTGGCTCGCTGACCGGGTGGCAAGACCGTTGACCCGGTCAACGGCGTGGGCAGCGGTGGGGCAGGCGATGGCTTCGGCGGCTTCGGTGGCGGCTCATCGCCATCGAGCACGGCGGCGAGGCGATCGGTGAGCTCGAGCTTGCCGCCGGCCGTTGAGACACCCAGACGACGCGCGAGAGTCGCGAGTTCTGAGCGCAACCAGTACCAGCGTCGTAGTTCTGACCCTGTCAGAGACGAAGTGAGCGGCGGCCGCTGTTCTTGCACGACACCAAGCAAACCAGGGATGGTTTGGTCAGGTCTTCGTGGTCGTTGCTGTCGAAGGCTCGATCGGCGCACACTCGGCTCTGTGAACTCGAAGCCAGTGGAACCCCAATGATCGGCCCCTCGAGTCGATGAACCAGCGCACCGATCATGACGAGGTGCCGGTCGACGTGCTGGATGATGTCGCCAGCGTGGTCGGGGCAGAGGTCACTCTTCTCAGTCGCCTTTTCGGCGGCGTCAACGGGGGTGCCGTGCGCGTCCAGTTGGCCGGAAGATCAGTTGCAGTGCTCAAAGCAGTGCCCCGGCTACACCCCGAACACCTGGACGAGACGTTGCGGGCCCAGAGGATCGTCGAGCACATGCGTACGCACGGCTATCCCACCCCGGCATGGCTCGGAGTGGGGGCGACAGCCACTCATGTCTGGCATCTGATGGACTTCGTCGACGCGGCTCCGGTGCCAGAGCTGTCCCCGTCCCTCGTCGAGCAGCTGATGGAGATCATCGAGCTCCAGGCCGGCCAAGCCTCCGAGCCCTACGACCACTGGTCGTACGCCTGGAGAATCGCCACCGGTCAGGAGTCGGCTGTCGCCGGGCTGGATCCCGACGAGACGCTCGAGCAATCGCGTCTCCGCCGGTCCGTGGCCACGCTTCCGGAGTACTCCTCTGCGGTGTCGGCCTTGGTCGAGCGCCTGCGGGCGGTGTGTGTCGGCGTCCCACCACCACGAGAGGCACCGGACATGGTCCATGCCGATCTCGCAACCCCCAGCAACGTCCTGGTCCGTGACGGAGCGGTGGTTGCGGTCGTGGACATCGGGAACGCAGGAAGCGGCACGCGGGCGACCGATCTCACCACCCTCGTGTGGTACACCTTCCAGGATCAATTGCTGGACGGTGTCCGAAGGCGGCTGTGGGCGAGAATTCTCGACCTGGTCGGCTGGGAGGGAGCGACGGTGCTCGTAGCGGCACAGATCCTCCACATGCTCGAGCTTCCGATCCGTGACGCTCGCCACGATCTCGTTCCCGGGGTGGTCGAACGCGGCCATCGGGCCATCGACGAGCTGAACGCACGTCGCTGAACTTCGCCGCGATGGGCGACCGCCACCGGCTGCACGGTCCGCTTGCAGCGCGCTGCCGTGGGCGGAATCACGCAGCTCAGACCAGCACCGGACGCATGAAGGTGCGGTCGTAGCGCACGACGCAGTTGGTTTCGTCCCGGATCCGATCTGCGGCGATGAACTCGGGGTCGACGCCGAACAGTTGGCGATACTCCTCATATGCCGCGAGGCTGTCGAAGCTGAACATCGCCTCTGCCTTGTCGCTGGCGCCCTCGGCAGGCAAGAAGTACCCGTGATGAGTGCCGCCATGCTTGTTCACGAGACGGATCCACTCACGAGCGAACTGCTCGAACGCCTCGATCTGTGCGGGGTCAATGGTGTAGTGCACGACGCAGGTGATCACCTTGCGGACCCTAACGCCCGGACGGAGCCTGTCCGGCAGACGGGTCTGCATACCTGCGTCCCCGCACTACGGTCGGCCACCGGTTACTCCCCCGCGCCGTCGGATGGAGTCTCACGGACAGTGTTCGTGGTCGAGCAGGCGACCTTGATCATCGAAACTCACGTCGCCGGAACCTAGGATCGTGATCATGGACGTCCCAGTTCGTGGCGGGCTTCGGACCCATCGGGCTCTGAGCCTGTCGAAGGGCCAATGGCGCGTGCCCTGAGCCTGTCGAAGGGCCAATGGCACGTGCCCTCAACTTGTGAAAGGTCAATGGCGCTCGTGCCCTGAGCCTGTCGAAGGGTCAATGGCGCGTGCCCGGCTTCGGATTGCCAATCGACGGCGTACCTGCTTGGGTTTGTCGGCCGGAACAGATAGCCGCGGCGAGCGGATCCTGCGCGGCTCCGCTCGTACCGGCCAGCACCACCGGAGGCCGAGGTGGTCGGTACCGCGCAGCCGGAAGGTGCCGATCTCGGTGGCGGTGAGCCGGTCGTTGATCAACACGTGGTCGATGGGCAGCAGCGGCGGCACCCGGGAGTTGGCGGGGAACGTCGGGAGCCAGCCGCCCCGGCCACGTCGGTCTGATGAGACCAGGCCGACGGCCGCGCACCTGGTGGCCGTCGTCCTGGTCAGGAATCACATGGGAAGGGCGTCGTAGACCTCGACCCGGCCGCCGGACTTCAGTACGGGGCACCCCTCGACCTTGGCCGCGGCATCCTCCAGGGAACCGGCCGAGAGGATCGAGAATCCGCTCAACTCCGACGAGCCACCTGACGCACCACCGTCGGTGGTGATCGTCGAGCTCGACCCGAACGGGTTACCGATGTCGACCACCGAGTCACCGAGAGCGCCGAACCAGGCTCCCCACGCTTGCGCGGCGGCCTCCTGGTCCTCGGGCGCCTCTGCCATCTGACCACCGCTGTACAACAACACGAACTTCGGCATGATGTCTCCTTCTGTTGGGTCGACCGTCTGTCGGTCGAGGATGTGTGCCGTCACCCCTACTACGTCGCGGTCAGGACGAAATCGACAGGCAGGACGGACGAGATTCAGACTGCCTTCCCGCAAACATTCAGGTCTGAGTCGTGATCAGGTCGAGTCGTGATCAGGTCGGCCGCATTTCGGTCAACTGGCCTTCGGCTCGGATTCGGCCCGCCCCAATGAGAGAGCCAGGAGGGGGAACACGAGCACCGATACAGCACCGGCCCCCACGAGCGCGGCTGCGCTGTCAGTTGCCATGGTTCCGTCGTCGACGGCGAGCTCCGTCAACGCAACGAGCAACGGCAGTGACGTCGCCGTGAAGATCGCCAGCTGGATCCGGCCCTTGAGCGGTAGGGAACGGCGGTACCAGAGCAACGCCGGACCGCCTCTCACGACCAACATGATGAGCAGGAACAGAATCGGCAGGATCGGGCGCGCGGCGAGCGACGCGATGTCCAGGCCCATGCCAGAACTCACGAAGAAGACCGGGATGAAAACACCCCACCCGACGACATCGAGCTTGCGCTCCAGAGCACCGACGTCACCAGGAGCCCATCGGCGCAAGACCATGCCAGCCAGGAACGCACCGAACACCGCGTCGAAGCCGAGCGCCGAAGCCAGCGCCAACAGGGCCACCAACAGGGCCACAGTGAGCCGGAGCGTGCTCTGCCCGGTCCCGTGCTCGGACTGGAGCAGGACGCCGCTCACCCGGGTCAGTCGCAACCGTCCCGGAATCACTGCAAGGGCCACCACGGCCACCGCGAAGAGGACGAGGAGGATCAGCGCAACGCCGGGCCGGCGACTGCCGAGGAACAACGCCATGGCAACGATAGGTGCGAGCTCGCCGACGGCGCCCGCAGCGAAGACCTGCCGGCCCAGCGCAGTGTCAAGAAGGCCCCGATCTTTGAGGATCGGTAGGAGAACCCCGAGGGCGGTGGTGGTGACGGCGATGGCGATCGCGGCCACGGAGCTCAACAGCCCGGCGGCGGACAAGGCGAAGGCGAGCGTGCCTGCGATGACAAGTGACGTGAACCAACTGACCATCGCCAACCGTCCAGCCCGTTCCCGCACGACGTGCGGGTCCAGCTCATATCCGGCAAGGAGGAAGAGGAACCCGAGCCCCAAGTCGGAGAGGAGTGCAACGTCGAGCGGTTCAGCCCAACCCAGAACCTGGGGCCCGATGACAACTCCGCCGATCAACAGGATCACCACTTGCGGAAAGCGTGCACGCTCAGGCAACAGGCCGACGATGATCGGCGTGATAGCAGAAACGATCACCACCGCGAGAAGTGGGCCGTAGTCACTCATGAGCTGAGTGTGTCAGTCGGACGCAGCGTGAGCACTCATCGTTGAGCCATGACCTCTGCCAGCAGCAATCGCCAGCTCGTGGTGGTTCGAGGCGCGAAGATCAGCGGGACCGGTCACGCGTGTAGCTGAGGATGACCACACCTCTGGACGTGGCGACGCTGTCGGTCAGGCTGAACCGGGCCAGCTGCCCGCGGTCGTCGAACATGCGCTTCCCGGCACCGAGAACGACTGGGAACAGCAACAGGCGGTACTCATCGACCAGATCGTGTTCAGCGAGACCGCGAACGAGGGTGCCTGCACCGAAGACGACAAGGTCGCCGTCCGTACGGTCCTTCAACTCCGTCACGGCACGATCCAGATCACCCCCGACCCAGTGGGAGTTCTGCCACCTCAGATCACCGTCGGCGGACGACACCACGTACTTCGGCATCCGGTTCATCGCCGCGACCGCCGGCTCGGAGTCGTCGGCCTGGGACCACGTGTCGGTCAGGATCTCGTACGACCGGCGGCCCAACAGCATGCCGGCAGCAGAACACGTTGCAGTCTGCATGAACGCCTCGACGGTTCGGTCACTGAACGGCAGGACCCAACCGCCGTGTTCGAAGTCGCCATCGCGATCCTCAGCAGGTGACAGTGGTGCCTGGATGACCCCGTCGATGCTGACGAAGTTCACGACGACAACCCGACTCATTCGCGATCTGCTCCTAGGCCTGTGCAACGTGGTCTGGTGATTGCGACCTGGCTGACGCGTCGAACTCATCGATTCTTGTCAGCTTGGTTTGACTTCGAGACGCGGCCACGGCAGCGCCCGTGCAGCTACGGCCGCGGAGGGCGGCGGTTGAGCGTGACGGTCAGCCAGCTACTTCTCGACGGACGGTATCGGCACAGGAGCCCTCGGGTGGACGGTCCAGCTCAGCGCCCCAAGGCTCGGGCTACCTCCGCGATCGGCGGCGTGTCGACGTATGTCAGCCCAGCTCGCTCGATCCGTTCGCGCCAGAGATCGCTGTCGGCTGCAACCTGCTCCCCCGGTCCGAGTTGGCGCCACACCGTGCGTGCGCCGAGCCGCCGCGCCTCGGCGATGATCGAGTCGAGCTCGTCACGGGGACGGTAGGTGCAGAGCAGGTCCGCGGAGTCCGGGTAGCGACCGACCCGTCGGTGCACGACCTCGCCGTCGACCACGTTGCTGACCGTCACGTCATCCTCACCCGGGCCACCGTAGATCGTCACGACCAACCCGGCCTTGGCCAAGGCGTCGGGAGCGTCGCGGCTCGGAAAGTCCTGAACCACGACGTGACGAACCGCGAGCAAGATCTCGATGGGCTCCGACACAACCATTCTCCTTCTTCCAACCAGGGTGACCTCCGTGGGCACCGGCCACCGACGCTAGAGCCTCCGGATCGGAGCGGCTTGTCGTCAGGTCACCTACCGTCCGAACAACTGGCGCGGGGTCCGGCCGGCGAATCGGTGCGCTTCATGGCACAGGTGGGCATGATCGCTGTACCCGGCGGCTGCGGCCCCATCGGCCAGGCTCCCCGGTCCACGCCAACCGAGCATCCGATGCAGGCGCGCAATCCGGATGAGGGTCCGCGGTGGCTGACCGGTGGCTGCGTGAACCGTTCGATGCAGGTACCCGCGGCTGCAGCCGAGCTCGGCTGCGAGGTCGGCGACCGAACACACTCCCTCCTCGATGCGATGCAGAGCACGGACGGCGAGCGGTGACGGTGCACGGTGCGCGAGCCTCTGCTCGTGCAACCACGCGCCGACCACCGCAACCTGCCCGCCGGCAGCGGTCTCGCTCAGCCGCTCGACGACGCGGGCCCCGCCGGGTAATGCCGTGAGAGCGACCGCTTGGTCTGCCAGATCAGGCAAGTCAGCGCCGAAAACGGAAACAGCGGAGGACCACGGCAGGTCAACCTGCACGCCCTCGGCCACACCTACCAGAGCCGAGGATCCATACCGAGATTGAGGTCCGATCACGAACCCGCCGACCATGGCCTGGGTTGACTGACCTGCGACGCCTACCCGATACGAGTCACCGACGGCTGCGACGAGCAGAACCCCCAGCGGAGCGCACTCAGTGTCCACCCCGCCGCAACGTTGATCGCTGAAGCGACGCATGGTGGCCGCGGCCATGACACCAACCTACGTCGCAGCCACGTCGCGGCGGGACGGCTCCCGACGACAACGGTTCGCTGTCGGAACCAGGCGGGCTCGCGGGACTCGACTGCGCACCGAAGGTCCCACCTGACGCAAGCCAGCCGGTGTGCGACTCATCAGGTCAGTCTGGCGGTAGCCGAGCGGCTCCAGCAGGATGCTTCGAGAGGACCACCAGTCCGCCCTCGGCGCCGCTGTGGCCACAACCAGCGAAGGGAACCGACATGACCCGACAAGCCATCTCCACCGATCGAGCCCCGGCCGCCCTCGGCCCCTACAGCCAGGCAGTGGTCGCCAACGGTCTGATCTTCTGTTCCGGCATGGCCGGAATCGACCCTGCCACCGGCACCGCTCCCGAAGGTATCGAAGCGCAGACCGAACAGGCGTTGATCAACCTCGCGGCAGTGCTCGAGGCGGCAGGGGCATCCATGAGCGACGTGGTCAAGACGACGATCTTCTATGCCGACGTCGACGACTTCGGGCGACTCAACGAGGTCTACGCGCGCCACATGCCCGACCCGGCGCCGGCACGGTCGGCACCCGCCAACGTACGGCTGCCTCGGGGTCTGCTGATCTCGATCGACGCCATCGCCGTCGCGCCGTCGCCGTGACCCCCACCAGTGGTGCGGACAGCGATGACCTGATCGATGATCGCCGTCACGACGCCAAAGGAGCGCGCAGCGGACCGTAGGCCCGCCGATAGTTTCTGGGTCCGAGCACGGGCGCGAGCAGGTCGCGCAGAACCCCGGGCATCGCGGCCAGTCGAGACATGCGGGCCGTCGAGGCTTGTACGTGCTCGACCCTCGGTCGCCTGAGCCGCTCGAACTCAGCACCGACGCTCGCCCAGCCGTCCGTCGGAGTGGAGGCCAGGAGCCCCCCGAGGACGATGGCGTCCTCGAGGGCCATCGCCACGCCCTGCGCCCACACGGGGCCGGTCGCGTGCGCGGCGTCGCCGATGAGAACGAGCCTCCCGTGGTGCCAGTGGGTGAGCCGCACCTCGTCGACGGCGGCGTGGTGCAGCTCACCGCCGTCCAATGCCCGGGCGACGGCGTCCCGCACCACCGCAGGGAAACCTGTGGCCGCCTGGACCAACCAGGAGCGGTCGGCCCCGACGTCCCCACCTCGGGTGCGAGCGGCGTACCCGTAGACGAGGCCCTCCTCGACCGGGATCAACAAGAAGGTGTGATCCGCCCCGGACCACGCCGTCCAGCAATCGGCACCAGGGTTGGCGGCCACGAACCGCCAGCTCGAGCCGGTCATCGCCGACGACCGCCGGCCGTCCACGGCCAGCGCCTCTCTCACGGCTGAACCGACCCCGTCGGCGCCGATCAGGAAGTCGACCCGGCGAGGCAACGGGGCGCCCTCCACCTCCACCTCGACGCCCGAGGATGTCGAGCGGGCGCCGACGGCGCACGCCTGCTCGACCCGGACTCCATCAGAGAAGTCCAATGCCGCCAGTAGATCACCGTGGCGCAGGCAGACCGATGGGTCGACCCCGCGCCAGAAGCGATGCTCGTCGATGGCGAAGAGCAAGCGACCACGGGCGTTGCGGTACTCCCGCCGCTGTACGGGCATCCCGCCGACCAGTGCCTCGGCGTGGACTCCCACCTCGCCCAGCGCCCGCACCGCGTTGCCGGGCAGGTTGACTCCCATGCCACGAGCGATGGACCTGCTCCGCTCGAGCACCGTGCAAGCCAACCCCTGCCGAGCCAGCACCCGCGCGACGGCTCGCCCGGCGATCCCGCCCCCGACCACCAGGACCGAAGCAGTCACCGACCGCCGGGTTTCCGGCCCCAACCGATGTTGAGCGGCGCGGTGAGGACGGCGACCCCCGCGGTGTCCGCGCGGTCGCGGATCAGCGCGTCGAGCGCCACGCGGATCTTCGCCCGATCGGCGCTCGCCGACATCCTCGATGATCATGCCCGTGATCGGGTTGCTGTACAGCATCCAGTCCCAGGCCTGCTGGCCCGTGGACACCTCGATCCGTTCCTGCTCTGTCGTGATCACCTGCACCCCGCTCAGCCCCGCGGCAACCAGACGCGCGCGCAGCACGGCAGGATCCGAGACCTGGAACTCCAGCGGGGGCGGGTCCGGCAAGCCCTCGAAATCGGGTACGACGGTCTGGAGAGCGGCGACGAACAGCTGGAGCGCGTCGAACTCCGCGGGCGAGCCGTAGGCGATGAGCAGCACGCGGCCGCCGGGTTTGGTCACGCGCACCATCTCCTGCAGTGCGACGGCCTGGTCGGGCACGAGCATCACCCCGAACTGGGATCCGGTCACGTCGAAGCTGTCGTGCTCGAGAGCGAGTGCATGGGCGTCCATGACCCGACCGGATGCGTTGGCCAAGCCTTCGGAGCGAACCGCCGCCTCGAACTGCGCCAGCATCGCCGGCGACCAGTCCGTCGCCAAGACGGTGGCGCCCCGTCGGGCCGCGGCGAGTCCCAGGCCGCCAGGGCCCGCGGCCACGTCGAGAAAGGATTCGTCTTCCCGAAGGCCGACCAGGTCGAGGGCCAGTGCCGAGACCCGCTGCTCGCCGGGCGCGACGTGCTCGGCGTACCCGGCCGCGATGGCGTCCCACGCCTCGGCCGGAGCGTGATCCGGATGCCCGTCCGGCGATGACTCGTGCTCGATGATGACCATGGGGTGGACCTTCTCTCTGGTGGTTGGCAGCGACTCTAGGAAGCGGACCGGCGCCCCCGCATCGGAAGAACCACCCATCAACGAGCCGCATCAGGATGGGTGATTCGCTCGACGCGACGTCACGGCCCCGACTCCTAGCGTGATGGCCTCCAGCCCATCAGGAGGAGAGATGCAGGACGTCGAAACCGTCGTCATCGGCGCCGGGCAGGCCGGATTGGCCACCGCCCGCAGCCTGCAGAAGCGCGGCCGGGATTGCCTGGTCCTCGACCGCCACCCGCGGGTCGGGGACGGCTGGCGCCAGCAGTGGGACAGCCTGCGGCTCTTCTCCCCGGCGAAGTTCGACAAGCTGCCAGGACTGGAGTTCCCCGGGGACCCGTGGTCCTTCCCGACCAAGGACGAGGTGGCCGCCTACCTCGAGTCCTACGCCGGTCACTGGGACTTGCCGGTTCGGCTCGGCATTCGGGTCGAGCGCCTCACCCGTGCGGCCGGTGGTCGTTTCGCCGTACGCACCGATGCCGGACGGATCCACTGCAACAACGTCGTGATCGCAACCGGCACCTTCGGGCGGACGCCTTCGATTCCCGACTACGCCCAGGACCTGGATCCCTCGATCCTGCAGCTGCACTCCAGCGAGTACCGGCGTCCCGGACAGCTCCGGGACGGGCCGGTCCTGGTGGTCGGCGCCTCGCACTCCGGCACCGACATCGCCTTCGAGCTCGCGGCCACGCGGCCGATCACTCTCGTCGGAGCAGACTGCGGTGAGATCCCGATCCGGCTGGAGTCGAGACTCATCCCGGTCGTCTATCCTCTGTTGATCTTCGCGTGGCGCCACGTCCTGACGCGCCGCACACCGATGGGACGCAAGGAGATGGCCGCGGTCCGCTTCCACGGCGGGCCGATGCTGCGCGTCAAGCGCGCCGACCTCGCCGAGCGCGGAGTAGCCCGCAACGAGACGCGGGTCGAGGGCGTCCGGGACGGACTTCCCTGTCTGGCCGACGGAACGACGGTGGCGGTGACCAACGTGATCTGGTCGACGGGTTTCCGTCAGAACTTCGACTGGATCGACCTGCCGGTCCTGGGTGCCGACGGGTGGCCACGCGAACACCGCGGGGTGGCCGACGACGTCCCCGGGATCTACTTCTGCGGCCTGTCGTTCCAGTACTCGTTCTCCTCGATGTTGCTGGCAGGCGCCGGCCGGGACGCAGAGCATGTCGTCCGCCACCTCACCCATCAGAACAGCCCCTCTCGTGACCGCCGGGCGGCCTGAACAGGTCGACGCCCCGTTCCTCTCGCCGGGAGTATCGTCCGGGCTGGAGGTGTGCCCGGTGGGCATGGTCGAGGACCTGATGCAGGCTCGGACGGAGTACGAGACGGGCGACTGGTCCGGTGCGCTCGACGTCTGGTCCGGCGTCGATCCGGCCGACATGAGCGCCGACGACCTGCACGCCGCCGCCTCGGCGGCATATCTGCTGGGACGCCGAGACGCATCCGTCGACTTCGAGGGGCGGGCCTTCGCCGAGCGCCAGGAGGCGGGCGACCCGGCCGGGGCGGTCCGCTCGTGCTTCCACCTCGCGATGGTCTTCGGCACCAACGGCGAGGCGGCGCTGGCCCAGGGCTGGACCGCGCGAGCGGACCGACTTCTCGACGAACTGGACGACGAAGCGGTCGAACGCGGATACGTCTCGGTGTTGCACATGTACGAACATCTGGCCGCTGTCGACCTACCGGCTGCGTCGGTGGCGGCGGAGCGGGCGACGGCAGTGGCCAGAGAGCACCGTGACCAGGATCTGCTCGCCCTGGGGTTGTGCGCGCAGGGCCGGCTCGCGATGTATGCGGGTCGGATCGCGGACGGTCTGCGACTCCTGGACGAGGCGATGGTCGGCGTGGCGGCGGGCGAGGTGACACCGATCGTCTTCGGTGACGTCTATTGCGCCGCGATCGAAGGCTGCCAAGAGATCGGCGAGTTCGGCCGGGTCGGCGAATGGACGTCGGCGCTGCACCGCTGGTGTCTCGCCCACCCGGGCCTGGTGGCGTTCAGTGGGCAGTGCTCGGTGCACCGTGGTCAGCTGATGCAGGTGCACGGTGCCTGGTCGGAGGCGCTGGAGGAGTTCGCCGGCGCGATCGAGCGCTATCGCTTGGCCGATTCGATCGCCGCGGTGGGATTGGCGGAATGCGAGCGGGGCGACGTGCTGCGCCAGCGCGGCGAGTTCGACGCGGCCGAGTCGGCGTACCAGAGATCGAGCGAGCACGGCTTCGACCCGCAGCCCGGGTTGGCCCTGCTGTGGCTCGCACGTGGTCAGATCGAGTCCGCCGTGGCCGCCGTCCGACGGCTGGTCGCCGACGCCTCCGACCCGGTCGCCCAGTGCCGGTTGTTGCCGGCCGCGGTCGACATCCTGGTGGCGGCGGGTGCCCTCGACGAGGCCCGGGATGTCTCGGCCCGGCTGGATCTGGTCGCCGGGTACGTCGGCACGGAGACGCTGCACGCCTTCGCGGCCCTCGCGGCCGGCACGGTGGAGCTCGCGGCCGGAGACGCGGCCGGTGCGCTCCCCTACCTGCGCAAGGCGCGCCAGCTCTGGGCCCGTGCCCAGCGTCCGTACGAAGGTGCGCGCGTCCGCCTCCTGACGGCACGCGCCCTCACCGCGGTCGGCGACCAGGAGTCGGCTCGTCGGGAGCTCGAGGTGGCGTGCGCCACCTTCCGCGAGCTGTCTGCGACACCTGCCGCCGAGACGGCCGAGCGTCTGCTGCGCCCGTCCGGCCACCCAGCCGGGCTGACCGACCGAGAGGTCGAGGTGCTGCGCCTGGTCGCGTCAGGCCGGAGCAACATGCAGATCGCGGAGCAGCTGGTGCTGAGTGAGAAGACGGTTGCTCGGCACCTCTCGAACATCTTCACCAAGCTGGACGTCGGCTCCCGTACGGCCGCGGCGGCCTACGCCTACCAGCACCATCTCGTCTGATCCGAGCGCCGGGTTCGATCGCGGCGATCGGATGCTGACGACATCAGTGTCCGCCGGACCGGCGGAGTTGTTCATGGGAACGACCAGGGCGGCCGCTGGATTGCGACCGCCCCACTGCAGGCGTTGTTCGCCGACGAGTTCCCGTCCACGTCACGGCGTGGCGCAGATGGCGATGGCCTCCACTCTCCAGGGGGTACCGGTCCCGGTGCCGGTCTCGTTCCCGGTCGCAGTCACGGTCGTGGTGTCGGCGAACAGGTCGTCGAGGAGCACTCGACCGTTCCCGTTGTTGAGCCTGCCCGCAGCGTTGAGCACCTCTGTGCCAGCGGGGCAAGTGGCGACAACACTCTTGTCTGCCGCGGTGTTCCCGCCGATCGCGGAAACGGTCACCTGGCCGGGGAGTGGGTCGGCGCAGCTCGCGTAGGCGTACACCGACCACGGCGTCGCGGTCCCGGCACCGATCTCGTTCCCGGTCACGGTCACGCTGGCCAGCTGCGGTCGGATCTCCTCGAGTTCGACGTCGCCGAAGCTCCCGCTGAGCAGGGCCCCCGAGCCGATCACCACAGTGTTACCCGGGCACGAGGCGGTCACGGACTTGTTCACCGCGGTCTGAGGGCTGGCTGCGTAGACGATCGTGTGGCCCGGGGGTGGATTGGCACAGATCGCTTGAGCGGTGACCTTCCAGAGGTTGCTGGTGCCGTTGGCGTCCTCGTACGCCAGCGCGCTGACGCTGTCTCCCGACGGGACGACGGACTCGATGTTCACGTCGCCGAGCCCGCCCTCGATGGTCGCTCCCGAGCCGATCGCCACCGTGTCGTCGGGACACTCCGCCCTCGCGCTCTTGTGGTCGTTGGAGTCGTTGGCACTGCTGACTGTGACGATCTCCAACGCTGGGACGGCAGCCGACGCTGGTGCTGGAAGCGCGGTGACGGTTGCGACAGCGACCAGCGTCGCCACGAGCGCTGCGACAGCGAGCCGGGGAGCCAGTCCCCGACTCGTGGGGACCCGTCCACGCGATGTGCTTGATCTGCCGTCGGGTGTGGAAGCGGTTGACATGTCTACTCCTTTGTTGCCGTTCCAGGGAACGCTTTCTGCGCCCCTGCCGGCGTTCTTCGCCGGTGCTGTCAACGATCCCGATGGCTGTCACGGTCGCGTCATGGTTCGGTCACACCGTCCCGGCGCGATGTGCGCTGGACGGTGCTTCACGTTCGGTCAGGTTGCTGATCCGTCAGCCGCACACTCGACCCAGAACTCGCGGATGAGGTTCGATGTGGTTGTCGGCGCCTCGAGTGGGACGAGGTACGCAGCGTCGGGCACGGCAGCGGTTCGTCCCTTGCGGAGAAGGTGAGCGGCTGCCTCAGCTTGTTCAGCGGTGAACCCGGAGTGGTCGCTGCCGGTGACCAGCAAGGTCGGAGCCGCTATCTCTGGCAACGAATCGGTCAAGTCTTCTCGGTTCAGTGAGATCGAGATGACGGCGTTGCGGAGCATCCGGCGGTTGGCGTGCTGCAGGCTGTCGCGGACGAGTTCGACGGCCTCGGGGTCGTGCGCTCGGGTGTGAGCGGAGAGCAACGCCTCGGTGACCCCCGAAACCACCGGCTCGATGGCGCCGAACACGGCGTGCACCACCAGGAGGGGATACGTCCGGCGCCGTTCGGCCCGGGACAGGGCGGCCACCGGTGTACCGAGCGTGATCAGGCTGCGACACTGCGCGGGCCGGTCGGCAGCGAACCGCAGGCCGACGTGGCCACCCCAGGCGTTTCCCACCCAGTCGACGGCACCGCCTGTCGCCAGCCGATCCAGCACCTGACCGGCGGCGGTCACGCAGTCGTGGAGGGTGTAGCGGTGCGCCGGATCGCCGCTGGCGCCGTGGCCGGGGCCGTTGATGATCACCAGGCGGCGGTCCTGGGTGAGGGTGGGTAGCAGCCGGTCCCAGGACCGCTCGTCCATGAACAAGCTCGGCCACAGCACAGCCGTCGGGCCGTCGCCGACCACCCGGACAGCGAGCCTGCCGACCGTCGTCTCGATCGTGTGTCGTTCGTCCATGATCCCTCCCGATGGCAGCGACTCAAGATGTGGGGCCAGTGGCTCTGGCCTGCCTCAGGCCCCCCTCGCCAGTGCGAGGAGCTCTCGGCGGCTGCGAACGCCGCTCTTGGCGAACGCCGACTTCAGGTGGTCTTGGACCGTGTGCTCGGAGAGGTGCAGGCGGGCGGCCAGGGCGCGGGTGTCGTCGCCTTCCGCCAGGTAGGTGACCACGTCGGTCTCCCGATCGCTCAGCCCGTGGGTGCGGCAGAACAGGTTCCAGCGTTCGCGCTGCTCCACCGGTCCGATCGTCACGGCGATGTCCTCTCCCAGCCGCGCTGCCTGCACGCAGATCCACTCACCAGGCGCCACCGCGGCCCTCGCCAGCGGCCGATGGGCGTCGATTGCTGCCTCGACCGCGAGCAGCTGGGCAGCAACGTTGTACGCCGCGGCCGGGACCGGACGACGACTCTCCTCGGTCGGCAGCAGGGTCCGAAGCCCTGCCTCCGCTTCGGTGGTCTGCCGACGGACGGAGAGGTCGGGTCCGAGCAGGAGAACCGCTTGACCCGAAGCGCGCCGCGTCACTCCGTCAGGCAGGACGAAGGTGGCCGCACGTGACGTGCGAAGCGCTGCGGTCACCGGCTGACCGAGGAGCTCGAGGAGATCGAGTTCCTGGGGGTCGAATCGTCCGTTCTCTCGCCACAGGTCGAGGAACCCCCACCAACCGAACCGGTCGGCGAACACGAGCGACACCACGTCGTACGTCCCGTAGCCCGCAAGGAACTGCGCCAGCTCCGATCCGGGTGGCACCGGGTGATACGGAACTCCCGGTACTGCCGCGGTCCAGCGACGTGCTGACGTGTAGCGAAGTGCCACCAGACGTGAGAGCTGGTCCAGGCACGGCACCTCCGCGAGCGGCGCAGTGCCGACCGTCGTGTCCGGATCGGTCAGCAACCAGGCGAACGCATCGAAGGGGACGGTGCGACGTACCTGCTCCACGACGGCGCGACGCAGGGTCCGATCATCGTCGACGCCGGCGAGCGAGCGGTGCACGCCGACCAGAAAGGTGTCACGGGACACCCGATCAGCGTAGGCACAGCCGACTCGAGCCAGAACCCCAACAACCTGGGATGTTCGACCCCAGGCGTGCAGGCCACCCTCGAGCCATGAGCGCAACTCTGCACATCGAACACGCCATCACCGACTACCCGACTTGGAAGGCGGCCTTCGACCGCTTCGCCGACGCCCGTACCCAGGCCGGTGTCACAGCCCATCGCATCCGACTGCTCGAGGATGACCCGTGTCAGATCGTCATCGACCTCGACTTCGACGCACCCCCATCGGCCCACGCGTTCTCGTTGTTCCTCCACGAGCGGGTCTGGGAGACCGGGAACGCGCCGGCACTGCTCGGCGAACCCACGACACGCGTCCTGATCGAGCCGGTCGGCTGACAAGATGGGCGGCACCCATCATCCGAACCGGGGAGTGAGTCAGGGCCCGCACAGCTGGTCCATGTTGGCGCTGAACCGGTCTCGATCATGAATGACGACGGCGGTGCCCCACGGTCGGCCATCTTGGTCGAGGAGATACGTGACTGCTGCCGCGCCGATGTAGCCGGTAGGCGCTCGGCGGGGCTGAAGATGTCTGACAGAGTCAGCCTCGTCGAGCAGCGCACGGATGGCTGCATCAGGGGTCTTCCCCTCACTTGGCCCGAAGGCCCACGTCGGAGTGCCGATGGGGTTGCACCCCAGCTCGGCCAGGGTGGTCGCCCGGAAGTGGTGTTCGGGATCCTGCACCTCGACCGCCACCGCCGTTGTCTCGGTCGTGCCGGTGTCGTACGAGCAGTTCAGCAAGATCTTGCCTGGTGGAGTGACGAGTACACGCGAGCTGGTGCCCGCACGCACGGGATCTCCGCCGCCGACGCTGAGGTCACCGTCGCTGTCGGATTCGAAGTTCAGATAGGCACCGTTCCGCCCGGATGCATCCGTGACACGCAGGTGCACGCCGTCGCGTTGGGCGGCGACAGTCGTGGCGGACACCGCGGTCTTGGTCGCCTCACAGGTCACCTCGAGCGTGCTCGGTGGCGGCGGGTCTCCCGCCGGCGGCAACGTCGCTTCAACGGCACGGCCGCAGCCGCCAGCAGCGATGAGCACACATCCGGCGATGGCCCACACGTGCCATCGCGCCACGCAGACCTCCCACAAACGTTCGCCATCGTGCGAGCCAACAGCGGAGCCATCAGTTTCAGTCTGCGTCGTGGCGAGGTTTGCGACGACGGGCTTCGGAGAATCGATGCTAAATCGATAGCCGGTCACCGTCATCCAGACCGCGGTGCCGCGACCGGATTGCACGCGGTAACCAGCTCAGCACAACCGAGCGGCCGTCAGCTGCCACCTTGTCCTGAGGTCCACGGAGACTGAGACTTCGGCCATGGCATCTCTCCGAGACATCGTCGTCGACTCCGAGCGGCCGTCGGCAGTCGCGCAGTTTTGGGCCGAGGCACTCGATGACTACCGGATCGCGCCCTACGACGCGGCTGATCTCGAGCGCCTTCGGCAGCTGGGCATCACGGATGTCGCTGATGACCCGTCGGTTCTGGTTGAACCGATCACCGGTATCGGTCCACGACTCTTCTTCCAACTCGTTCCCGAAACGAAGATCGTCAAGAATCGTCTCCACCTCGACCTCGCCGTTGCCGACGTGCCGAGCGAGGTGACGAGACTGACCGGCCTCGGAGCCCGGGTCCTCACCGAGTACAGCGATCATCTCCTGCTCGCCGATGTCGAGGGCAATGAATTCTGCATCCTGCGACCCGATCAGCATGCGGTCTGACAAGGCGAGAACCAGCCTCGCAGCGACTCGTCCAATCCCCGTGCCGTCTCACCGCCATCGAGGGCTTGCGTACCGAACGGCCAGATCTGCCGGATAGTGTCGCCGGCATGCCGAACTCGATCCCGGTGCTGGAAGCTCTGCATTCCACACCGGCCCGTCGCTACCTCTCGACCAGGCCGATCCCCGACGAGATCATCCGTGCCCTGCTCGATGCGGCGATCCGTGGTCCGAGCGGCGGCAACAGTCAACACTGGGCGTGGATCGTGGTCCGAGATCCAACCACGAAAGCACGGATCGCCACGTTCTATCGGGAGGGCTGGGAGGCGAGCTACGGCTCCCGCCGCGAAGAGATCCTCTCGACTCGCGGCGCCATGTCGCCCGCGAGCTTCCACGCTGCCGACCACCTGGCCAACCACATCGAGGACGCACCCGTCTGGATCTTCCCGGTGTTGCTCGGGGCAGCCCATTCGACGAATCCTCGGTTGGGCTCCTCCATCTACGGCGCCGTCCAACAACTGATGCTGGCTGCCCGCGCATACGACATCGGCTCGACCTTGACCACCCTCTACTCCGGGCACGAGGCCGAGGTGCGCAGCCTGCTGAACCTGCCAGACGACGCCTTGACGATGGCGCTGATTCCGCTCGGCTATCCGGAGCGTGGGCGCTGGGCTCAACCGAAGCGACGCCCACTCGACGACGTCGTGTTCCAGGAGCGCTACCGCCGCTAGGTTGGTTCCACCGACGACGAGAGGACCCGTGCCCCGTCAGCTGTGAAGCAGCAACCGTGGCCGACGCCGTCGACTTCGGTGATCAACTGATTCCCTTGGCTCGCACTCGCCGGTCATCGACAGCTAGCGAGCAGATTCCCCGGCGTCGAACACGCCCGAGAACCTGCGCTGCGCGGTGTCACGGTTCACGATCCACCACCCTGTGATCATGACCGTGCTGATCACCGAGGAACCCCTTCCCCTTGCGGCACTGCTCTAGGTCGCCGACGGGGCTCGGGTGGAGCTCGCCGCCCCGGTTCGGGTCCGTATTGCCGACTCCCGGGCGGTGGTGGACCGCGCCCTCGCCGCGGACGAGGCCGTGTACGGGTTGACCACGCAGGTCGGGCACGGCAAGGACACCCGGCTGACCGATGATCAGCTCCGCGGGGAACAACTGGCCTTGATCATGTCCCACGCCGGCGGCGTCGGCGACCCGTTGACCGCACGGGAAGTACGGGCCGCCATCACCGCCCGGCTGAACGGCATCGCCCGCGGTGCTTCCGGGGCTTCGGTCGAGGTGGCGGAGGTGTTGATCGCCATGCTCAACCACGGTGTTCACCCTCGGGTCCCGAGCATGGGGTCGGTCGGTGCGGGCGACCTCGGGCAGCTGGCGTCGATCGCGCAGGTCGCGGTCGGTCACGGCCGGGCGGAGTACCGCGGCGAGGAGCTGCCGGGCGCCGAGGCGCTCGCTCGGGCCGGCATCGAACCGTTGGTACCGAGCGGCAAGGATGGCCTGGCACTGTTTTCGTCCAACGCCATGTTGATCGGCCAGGCCGCCTTGGTCGTCGAGCGCGGTCGTCGGATCGCCCAGATGTCCGACTTGGCTGCGGCCCTCTCCATGGAGGCGATCGGGGCCAACGCATCGATCCTGCATCCCGCCGTCGCTGCGGCCAAGGGGAACCTGGGCCAGCAGCACGCTGCCGATCACCTGCGCAGTCTGCTGGATGGCAGCCGGTTGCTGGAGCCGGGCGCGCCGCACTCGGTGCAGGATGCGCTCTCGTTCCGGGTGGTGCCGCAGGTGCATGGCGCGCTGCGGCACTACCTGACTGCCCTGGAGGCCGCCGTCAGCGAGGAACTGAACGCGGCCGCGGACAATCCGCTGGCCTCCCCCACCGAACAGATGATGATCAGCAACGGGAACTTCCATCCGATGGTCCTCGCCATCGCCGCGGATGCGCTGCGGCTCGCAGTGGCCCACGTCGGCCAGTTGAGCGAACGGAGGATGGCGCATCTGTGGGAAGGCTTCTATCCGCAACTGGGCGGCGAAGCATCGGCACAGCCGATCGGGGTGGCTCTGCGCTACCCGGCGGCCGCCGTGTTCGCCGAGCTGAAGCATGTGGCCGCGCCGGCGACGCTGAACACTCCGACGCTGGACCTGAACGTCGAGGACCACGCCAGCGGCGCTCCAGTCAGTCTCCGGCTCACCGACCGGTCTCTGGAACTGCTGCACGACCTGCTGGCGATAGAGACGCTGCTCGCACGGGACACATTGGTCCTGGCCGCTGAGCAAGGCCGACTCGGGCACCGAACCGGCGCGCTGCTGGCCGACCTGAATGACGCGGCTGCGGCCGAGGCGACGGCCACGCCGGACGAGATCCACCGGCTCGCTCGGGATCGACTGGCCGCCGCCTTCCAGGCGGACTCCTCCGGATGATCGGCTTCGAGTGCCCTCGATGGGCCGAAGAGCCAAGGCTGGTCCAGTCCAGCTCTCGGGAGGGCCGGCTCTCACACAACGGGTTCGAGTTCAGTTGAGTTGGGCGAGCACCACTCGGACGGTACCGACCGGATCGACGATGTGGTCGTGTGACTCCGGCACGACGATCAGCTTCGCTCCAGGCATGGCCGCCGCCAACCGATCGCAGGCGGTGACCAGGACCGGGACGGTCGGCTCGCCGCGGAGGATGGTCGTCGGGACGCTGGTGCCGAGCATGGCGGGTGTCGGCGTGGAGACGGAGGCGACGAGCAGCGTGTCATACACCGTCGTCTGAGCCAGCGGGACGAGGTCGGCGAAGACCGGGCTCGTCCGGAGCTGCTCGATGATCGGCTCGGGGAGGCGTACGTTCTCCCGCTGGAAGGTCACCACCGCTTCGGAATGGTGTCCCTCGTCCACGAGATCCTGCAGCCGTTCAGCGAGGTCGGCGGGCGGCTCGTCATCACCGAAGCGCAGCGGCGGTTCGGACACGAACAGGTGAGTCATAGATACTCCCGCACCGGCAGCGAGGAGGGCGAGCACGGCTCCGGCGGAGTGCCCCAGCACCAGCGCGTCGCCGCCGACGGCGTCGATGACAGCTCGGAGGTCCTCGACCTCTCGAGCCGGTGCATACGGAGCGGTGTCGCTGCTGTCGCCCCGTCCACGCCGGTCCCAACAGACGCCCTGCAGACCGGCGGCGGCGAATGCCTCGGCGAGCGGCCGCGCGCTGACCGCGGTCGACAGGGCACCGCCGACGACGACCACCGGTCGTCCCGAGCCGATCTGGTGGTAGGCGAGTTGAGTTCCATCGGCAGACCGTGCGTACTCCATCTGACGATCCGACCACACGACGCCGACAGTTCCACTGGTCCGGCCGATCGGCCCGCGCGTCAACCGGAGCGACCATCGGCGCACAGCGAGATGAGACGGTGAGGGCCATGACGGCGTCCCTTGCCACGTTGCCGCCTGACGACCACTCGCATTCGCAGTTCTCCTAGCGACGCACACGTCCCCAGCGACGTGGGGTCGCGCCTCCGGGAGGTGTCCGGGTCCGTCACGGTCGTCGGCTTCAGCAGAGGAGCCGACCCGACCGACTTCTGGGCACGGAGCAGAGCGCATGATCAGCCGGGATGGCCACCTCGCGAACGCGATCGGAGGATGCCGACACCGACGAGCAGCCCGGCCAGGACGCTCAGGATGACGCCGGCGGCTGAGATTCCGTGCTGGAGCTGCAACAGCTGTCCCGGGGTTGACGAGCTCGTCGCGATGCTGCCCGGCACGCGAACCGCCAGGACGGTACCGATCACGACGATTCCGACGCCGTTGGCTACCTCGCTCGATGTGTCGACCAGTGCCGAGCCGATGGACGTCCGGTTCGACGGGAGTCCATGCAGGACGTTGTTGCCTGCGACGACGCCGACGACCCGGATGCCGGCAGCGACGAGGATGAGCGCGACAAAGACCCAGACGTACCCGGCGCGACCGCCCACGGCGAAGACCGCCAGCCCGACCACCACTGCTGCGGCACTCGTCCGTGCGGCCCGAACGAGACCGACGCGCTGGACGAACGGGCCGACGAACCGACCACTGGCAAGGAGCACGATCACCTGCGGCAACATCGCGATCGCGGCGAGTGAAGGTGGCCACTTCCACACGAACTGGAGCTGCAGGGTCGTCAGGTACGACAGTCCCGAGACCGCCAGGCCGGAGGCCGCCTTGTAGAGCAGTCCGCTCGCAACGAGCGGACGGGCGAGCAGTCGGAGGTCGAGCATCGGCTGCGCCGCGGTCCGCTCCCTCCACGCGAACAGTGCTGCGGTCAGGAGTGTGGTGGCGAGACCGACCGACCCCTGCCCGGCCACCGCGCTCCTCCCCACGAAGAGCGCGGGCGTCACGAGTGCGCCGACCAGGGTTGCTGTGCCGAGGACTGCACCTGCGACGTCGATGCGATCAGGACGGCGGTCCTCGGCTCGGTCCGCCGGAATCCCTGCGCGGATGGCGATGATCGCGAGCACGGCGATCGGCACGTTGCTGAGCAGCAGAGCCTGCCAGGGCACGACCGCCAGCGCGAAGCCGCCCGCTGCGGGTCCGATGGCAAGGCCGACGAGACCAGCGGTCGAGATCACGGTCATCGCGCGGATTCGCAGTCCCTGATCATCGAAGAGCCGGAATGCGAGGGCCATCGACCCAGGGGTGGTCATGGCTGCGGCGACCCCCATCAAGGCGCGAACGGCGATGAGCTCACCGGGGGTGGTGACGACGCCGATCGCAAGGCTCGAAAGTCCGAGCAGTACCAGGCCCAGCAGCATCACGCGACGCCGGCCGAACCGATCGGCCACCGCTCCGAAGAGGAGCATGAGCGCGCCGAAGGCGACCGAATAGGCGCCGGTGACCCACTGCAGTTCGAGCGTTGAGGCGTGCAGCTCTCGGCCGATGGTCGACAACGCGACGTTGAGCACCGAGTTGTCGAGCATCTCGAACAGGAAGACGGCGGACAGACCGGTCAAGGCGATCCACGCGTCCCGGAGCCGGGTCGGCACTTGCGCTGATGAGGAACGGCTGGACACTGTGCACTCCTTCGATGTGAAGAAGTGACGACTCATCCGATGCCGCGTGTATGCGCCCAATCGCCTCAGCAGACGGGGGGCGGTTTTCCCTCAGGTCCCAATTTATGCTGGTGCAGGCGCGCGAACAAACGCGGGCGGGCCAGATCCGATCACCCTGCACCACACGAGGGACGGCTATCGGTAGCAGCCATGATCGCTTGCGGCTTGACCAGGCCGCCGCAGCAGGATTGAGTCCGACTGGAACTTCTCGGGCCGCTGGCCGACACCTTCGAAGGGACTTCAGTGAAGATCGCCATCTGCGGCATCAGCATCGAGAGCAGCACCTTCACCAAGCACATCACCACCCTGCGCGACTTCGACGTCCGCCGCGGGCCGGAGATCGTCGCCCGACACTCGGTGCAGGCGTGGGCACCCGAGGTCGAGTTCTTCGGAACCCTGACCGCCCACAGCCGGCCCGCCGGACCCATCGAGCCGCACGTCTACGACGCCCTGGAGAACGAGATGGCCGACCGGCTTCGAGCCCTCGGCCCGGTGGACGGCGTCTGGCTCGACATGCACGGCGCCATGAACGTCCTCGGCCGCGAGAACGCCGAAGAAGCTTGGATCCGCCGGGTCCGCGACGTCGTCGGCCCGGACGCGGTGGTGTCGGGCTCCTTCGACCCGCACGGCAACATCTCCCGTGAGCTCGCCGAGCTGGTCGATCTGGCCGCGTTCCACCGACACTCGCCCCACATCGACAACGCCGCCACCCGCGAGCGGGCCGTCCGCAACCTCGTCGACGTGCTGCACCGGGGCGAGAAGCCGACCAAGGCTTGGGTGCGGATCCCCGCGCTGCTGCCCGGCGAGCGGACGTCGACCGTCGTCGAACCTGGGCGCTCCGTCTTCGGTGCGCAGCTTTCCACCATCGAGAAGCACCGGCTGCTCGACGCTGCCGTGTGTGTCGGCTTCTTCTGGGCCGACGAACCCCGAAATGCGGCCGCCGTCCTCACCACCGCGTGGGACAGCTCCGCCGCAGCCGCGGCGGCTGAGGAACTGGCCCACGGATTCTGGGCACAGCATCGGGAGTTCCAGATCGTCTCCGAGTACTACGGCGACTGGGACCAGGCCCTCGACTTCGCTCTCGGCTGTCACGACCGACCCCTCTACATCAGCGACTCCGGAGACAACGTCACCGCCGGAGGAACGGGCGACATCACCCATGCCCTCGAGCGCACCGTCGACGATGCCCGTGTGGTCGAGGCCGGACTCCGGTTTCTGTTCGCCGGGATGTGGGATCCCGAGACCTTGGCCGTAGCCGCCGACGCTGGGGTCGGCGGCCTCCTCCACCGCGCAATCGGCGCCCGGTACGACGACCGCTACGGCCAACCGGTCGCCGGTCCCTGGCAGGTCGCGTGTCTCACCACCGACCCCGACGGGCGGACCGTCGAGGCGCTGCTCCGCCACGACAACGTCGACGTGATCGTGCGGGCCGACCGGAAAGCCTTCATCGGTCCCGACGACCAGGCGGCAAGCGGAGACATCGCACCCGACCTCATCGACACCGCCGCCTACAACGCCGTCGTGGTCAAGAACGGCTACCTCTTTCCCAGCCAAGCCGACGACGCCGGCGCCGCTTTCATGGCACTCACCCCTGGGGGCACCGACCTCGAACACGACCGGCTCGAATACCACCGGCTCAGTCGACCCCTGTACCCATGGGACAACCCCGGCGACCCCGACCTACGAGCAGAGATCGTTCCGCCGTGGTCCCCGCCGTTCCAGCAAGCCGATCATTGAAGGCGGCCGAGGACGACGATTCGAAGATCAGTGTCGCTCAGCGGTCCGCTCATGACGACGGCTGGAGCTGAGTGAGGAGATGATCGCCGATCTTGTGCAGTGTCGACTCCGGCTCGGCGTCGAGCATGAACAGCATCCCGAGCGCAAGAGCCCACGCACGAGCTCTGCTCCAGACCGGGTCGTCGAGTGGGTGACGCTTCGAGGCCGCCGCTCGGAAGGCGGCGCGTCCTGACTCGTCGAACCCTAGCCACGCGATCGCCAAGTCGGTCGCCGGATCACCACAGCAGAGGTCGCCCCAATCGATCACGGCACGAAGCGACGGAGCCGGCGACAGCGACGCAGCCGAGGCTGCCAACACATTCAGCGGATGGAGGTCACCGTGCAACCACATCGGCGGCCCGGCATGTGGTGCCGCACCCAGGCAGCGATCCCACACCGGTGAGAGAAGCGCGGCGGTGGCGGGTGGGATCTGCCGGAGCCGTTCCATCACGGTCGGCTCCAAGTCGGCGAGTGTGATGCCACGCCATGGACTCGCCGGGGCATCCCGTGGTGATGGGCGGTGCAGGGCCGCGACGAAGTCACCGAGCTGTCTGGCGACGCCATTGCGATTCGCGATCGGGACCTCCACCAGCGGGCGACCCTCGAACCATGGGCAGACAAGCCAGGTCCACGGATAGCCGGCCCCGGGCTCGCCGACCGCTACGGGAGCCGGGACCGCGATGGGAAGGAACGCCGCGAGATGCGGTAACCAGATAGCCTCGCGCTGCACGAGCGGTGCCGACAACGACCGCCGAGGCAGCCGCACACACAACTGCCTACCGAGCCGCGCGATGACGTTGTCCCACCCGTTGGCAACGATTCGCACCTCGCCCACGAGATCGGGGAATTGGTCCCTGACCAGCGCACCGATGAGCGCGACGTCGATGTCGACTTCCGCGGCCGGTGAACTCATGCAACCTCCCCGGCAACCGTAGTGGCCCTGTCGTGCTGTTGCGGGGTCGGCTTACGGCGACGCGGCACCCCGGACGCAACACGGGTCCGCCGTTACGATCATGACGTGACCTCGGGCGGTGCGGCCTCCGTGCAGGACATTCGCTTCGCGCGATCGGCCGACGGTGTCGGTATCGCTTACGCCGTCCACGGCAGTGGTCCGCCGCTGCTCATCGACAAGAGCTGGCTGAGTCACTTGCAGTTCGACTGGCAGAGTCCCGTCTGGCGGCACTATCTGGTCGAGCTGGGGCGGATCGCGACGGTGATCCGTTACGACGAGCGGGGCTACGGACTGTCAGACCGGAACGTGACCGATCACAGCCTGCAAGCAAGGGTCGCCGACCTCGAAGCCGTAGCCGACGACGCCGGAATCGAACGCTTCGCCTTGCTGGCGATGGCGCAGGGTGGGCCGGTGGCGATCGAGTACGCCGCCCGGCATCCCGAGCGTCTCACGAGGCTGATCTTCTACGGCAGTTTCGCGGGCGACCAGCTCGCGACGGAGCCGGAAGACGTCGAGCTCTACGAAACCATGGGGGCGATCATCCGGGCCGGTTGGTCCCGGCCGACGCCGGAGTTCCGTCGCGTCTTCACCAGCATGATGATCCCCGGCGGAACCGAAGAGCAGATGCGCTGGATCGACGACCTGCAACGAGTGGCGGTGGACGCGGACACGGCCATGCTGGCCCGATCCCATCGCCTGGTGACCGACTCCAGCGCCCGGTTGAGCGAGCTCGAGCTACCGACCTTGGTGCTGCACAGTCGCGGTGACAGAGCACAGCCCTACCAGCGCGGCCGGGACCTCGCGGCGCGCATCCGCGGGGCTCGCCTCGTCACCTTGGAGAGCATCAACCACATCGTGCTGGACGACGAACCAGCCTGGCCGGTCTTCCTGCACGAGGTGACCCAGTTCCTGGCACCGGACCGGGCGAGCGCGCCGCCGGCGCCGGCTGACGACGTGGCCTCCTTGCTGTCGCCGCGGGAAATGGACGTCCTCCGGCTGGCCGCCGAAGGCCGCGACAACGACGCGATCGCTGCCGAGCTGGTGCTGTCGGTCCGTACGATCGAACGGCACCTCCAGAACGTGTACGCGAAGCTCGGTCTGCAGGGCCGCAACGCCCGCACCGCCGCCGTCGCGCGGCTGCTGGCCCGCACCGGGTAGCGTGCTGCGAGGTTCCTCTAGCAGCGACCTCCCTTCCCGAGAGCCGAACTCGGCTCTCCAGACAGGAGGGACGCACCGTGTCGGACAACAGGAATCTTGAGCGCGACCTGGTCGATCTCATCGCAGACCGCTACGGCTTCGGTCGACCGATCGAGGTGCGGAGCCGGCAAGCCACCCGGAACCACACCCTGGCCGTCGTCACGGAGGAGACGCGCTACGCACTGCGGATCCGCGGCGACGCCTGGTGGATCGGCGATGAGTCGGAGCTGAACTTCGAGCTCGAGCTCCTCGACCACCTCGCCGCCGACGGCCTCAACGTCTCCACCGCCGTGCCCCAACGTGACGGTGACCGCATCGGCGTCCTCGACGACGGCAGCCAGCGACGGACCTATTCGCTGTTCACCTGGGCGCCGGGCCGGCCAGGTGCTCGCACCCCGTCGGGAGCGCGCTTGGTCGGGACGACGCTGGCGCGCATCCACCTCAGCTCCGACGCCTTTCGTAGCAGCCACCACCGCTACCGGCTCGACGAGTCCACCATCCTCGACCGCCAGCTGCCAGCCATCGAGGACGACCTTGCCGCCGAGACACCACGGAACGCCGCAGCCATCCGCGCCCACATCGCCAGGATCGCTCAACAACTTCGTGACTTCGATCCCGGCCCACACGGCTGGGGAGTGATCCACGGCGACGTGCAAGAACTCAACTTCCACATCGACGACGGTGCACTGACGTTTTTCGACTTCGACCTGTGCGCCTGGGGTTGGCGGACTGCCGACATCGCCGAGTACTACACCCGCATCCCACCGCCGCACCGCCAACCATTTCTCGACGGATACCAGACGGTCCGGCCGCTCAACCACTCCGAACACGACATGCTGCTCACGATCGCCCGCCTCGCCTGGATCCGCGAAGGCTGCCGGCCACCGAACCTCGCGCCGATGCTGGACGACCCCTTCATCCGCTACGAACAAGACGAGCACGGACGCTGGCGCATGAAGCCACCCATCTGACCGCCGCCCCAGGGCCCACGAGGAACCCTCGGAGGCTTGTCGCCACCCAACACGGGTGAGACCTCGCAGTGCCCTCCCAAAGCCTCCGGCCGGTTCGTCGGACGGGAAGGAGGCTGGACTACGACCGCTGCACCCGGACCAGCTCAGCCGCAAGCTCCGCGTTGACGGTCGCGAAGTCGCGCCACGCGGGCGGAGTCGACTGATCGAGCACGCGGCCTCGACGCTCGCTGACCTGACGGACGTCCCACCGATCGAGCCGTGTCGTGGTACCGGAGAAGCTCACGAGAGTGCCGGCCGCCCACCCGTGAACGATCAGGTCGGCCGGATGCGGAGCGGCCACACGCTGCGGCGACACCAACCACGCGACTGCGCCCAACTCATCTTGAATCTGCTGGGCGGTCTCGAACATCAGTCCGGTGATCGCCTGATCACGAGCGGCCAGCAGCCGAGCGGTGAATCTGTCCAGAGTGCCTGGATCGCGATCCAGGAGCCGAACGACATCGGCGAGGATCCGATCTCGGTCGCCGATGCCGACACCACGCGCCTCAGCGATCGCCCGCTCCGTGCCCGAGATCCTCCTCCCGGTCAGATGCACCGGCCACACCCGCAAGATCCCCCGCAGGGCCACCCGCGAACGGTCGCCCCCCAGATACGGCCCGAAGCTCGGAAGGTCAGTTGCGGGCTCGTGGGTGAGTCGGATCCCTGGCCGATCCGCGCTCGGGTCCAGCACCAGCCAACGAGGTACCTCCTCCCCACCCATCGACCGATTCCACCGGGGCTTGGACCGCTCCAACAGGTTGCGTTCAAGCCAAGCCGCCTCGTGGACCGACGCACAAGCCACAGCCTCGATCTTCGCGATCTGACGCACCATCCCACGCAGATGACGTCGACCAGTCAGATCCCCCCAATACGAACGAGTCCGGCTCCGCAGATCAGTCGCCCGCCCCACGTACATCACGCGGCCTGCAGCGTCGCGGAACCGGTAGACCCCCGGCAGCCGAGGAAGCACCGCACAGGCGGCGCCGGCAGTGTGCTGAGGAGGGCGTCCCCCACCAGCCAGCTCAATGGGCATCCACAGCAGTATGCAGCGCCCCGACTCCACCAGCCTGCGATCCGGGCACGGTCAACGCAGCGCCGGGCGCCGACGTGCGTGCCGGGCGATCGTCCTCGATCGGGGCGGTTGCTGAGCTCACGAGACAGCCGCACGCACCCGGTCCAGCAGGGTCGGCCAGGGACGTGCGGGGATGGCGGGCGCGCCGACTCGTTCGCACTCGGCCCGTTGCGTCTCGTTGAGCAACCAGCTGACATGCGCTCGTCTGGTCATGTCGCCGCCGGCCGGCTCGCGCCGGCTCAGGTTGGCGGAGATCTGCTCTTCATCGGGCTCGAAGAGGAAGACTCCACGGACCCGCCCGGCAGCCGGGATGTCGTTGAACCGGGCTTGGGTCACCAGTCGCGGCAGCAGATAGTCGCCCTCCAAGACAACCGGCACGCCGGTTTCGAGGTGATTCGCCACGACTGCTTCGGCGGCGGGATGCAGGTCCTGCCAAACACCCTGAGTGAGGTGGACGATCTGCTGCGGCGTCCACGACATGGCCTCGGGATGGGTGTCCCAATAGTGCAGCCTCGGCTGCTGATCAGCGGTGGTCATCGCCTTGATGCCTTCGACGACATCGTCGAACTCGGTGATCCCGATGCCGTACTGGTGCGCCAGGCGGTAGCTGATGCTGGACTTTCCGGTGCCGGAGGCACCACCGATCACCAGCACATCCCATCGACGCTCTTCTTCAGACACTGTCAGCCTTCCCGCCCGAGTCGTCATCAGCCATTGTGGCGTGCTGGGCGAAGCGCGTTTCATCGAACGTTGCTGCCAGATCCTCGTGGGGACACACTCCTTCCGCTCAACGGTCGGCTGTGACGCCGGCTGCGGCTCTTAGGGTCGTGGTGTGTTCACTGAGGATGACCGCGTCCGGCTCTTGGACGATCTGGTCGAGCGGGCCCGCGCCGATCCGCAAGTCACTGCCGCCGCACTGGTTGGCTCGGCCGCCCGAGGAGCCGTCGACCGGTGGTCCGACATCGACCTCGCACTCGGATTGGTCGACGCGGCCGACCTCGTTGAGGTTGCTGACCGTTGGACCGCTGAGCTCGCCGGGTCGGTTCCCGTGGCCGACACCCTCGACCTCTGGGCCGGCTCAGTCCTGTACCGGGTGTTCCTCCTGCGCGATTCGCTCCAAGTCGACGTGTCGTTCTGGCCGGCCGGGACTCTTGCCCCGAACGGATCCGAGCCACTCGTCACCATCTTCGGCGAAGTAGCGGCTCCGACGCCGCCCGCGTCCCCCGACTGGAACGCCGCCCTCGGCTGGGGGTGGCTGTACGCCTTGCATGTCCGCTCGGCGATCGTCAGAGGACGCTTCTGGCAGGCCGTGCAGATGCTCGAAGGACTGCGTAACCAAGTCGTCATCCTCAGCTGCGGGCGCCACGGGCTCGAAAGCCAACACGGCCGCGGGGTCGATCGGTTGCCTACCTCGATCCTCGCCAAGCTCGCCAGCACCTTGCCCACTGAGCTCAGCTCCGCAGCATTGGCGGCGACGTATGCCACAGCCCTCGAGCTCCTCGCCGACGAAGCCGAACACCTCGACCCGGCTCTCGCTGCACGACTCCGCAGCCCCTTCGCGACCCTGCACACGACCGCAGCGGCATCGGCGTCGTAGGAGGGTCGCCTGCCGGCACCAGTCTTCCGGGGCCCGGGCTGCGATCCAGACCCGTGCCCGCTCCGCGTGATCATCCAGGTGCTTGAGCGGCCAGAGCCCTCCCAGCATCCCCCCTGGTTCAGACCCGGAGCCAGGCCTTTCCCGATCGAGCAGATCGAGGCTCAGGAGGTGGCCAAGTTGCGGCGCCGAGCGTAGCGTCGAGCCGTGTCCGGCACTGGGCGTCACACGCGCGAGGTTGGCCTCGACTCTCAGCCTGCCTCTCGATCGACCCGGTCGCCCCGGTTGCGGCGCAGCTCGGCAAGGTCGGGCGAAGGTGTCACGTCCAGCGACGCCGCAGCGGCGTCCGTCGTCCCCGGATCGCCGCCCGGCTGGGCGCAACTCGCACCAGCGGGTAATCGCGCGGTCGCCGGGTTGATGCGGGACACGCACCTCGAAGGCGGTCCCCAGCTTCCCGTGGTCGCTCGCGTGCCTGCGCGGGTCCCGACCCCCGCCTTCCCGCCACGTGCCGTGCCGGGGGATGCACCGCCGACCGGCGTACGGACCGATGCCGAGGGCAACGAGGTGGCGGAGGTCGGCGGGCGCTGGCATCTTGCCGAGACAGCGACGCCGCGACTCGCCTTCCCGATCAAGTCCGGATACAAGGTGCAACTGCTGCCGCCCAATCCGAACGCGGCCTACGCCCGGCTCCATGCCAACGTCGAGGCGATCCGCGACGCTCAGCTCGAGACGGCGAAAACTCTCAAAGGCGACCCGAAGTACTGGTTCGCGAAGGTCTATCACTTCGTCACCAAGTTCGAGCTCGAGTCGATCGATCACGGTACCTACCTGTACCCGCACATGAAGCTCCAAGAGGTCGAACTGTTCCACGCGACCTATGCCGCCAACCTCGCCGCCTGGCAAGCCGGCGATCTTGCCAAAGTCGAAGGGAACTGGAAGGCCGCCTTCGCTGCGGCAGAGGGTTCGCAGAGCGGGGTCCAGCAGTTCCTGAGTGAATCGATGGCGATCAAGAACGCGCTGTTGCCGAGCATGGAGGCACACATCCGCTTCGATCTGCCGCGTGCCCTCGCCGCCGCTTACAACAATCACTACTCGGGTATCCCGCACAGCTCGCTGGACGACTTCCGGCCCGACTTCTTCGCGATGGGGCCGGTGTTCGACCAGGCCAACGACGCACTCGCGCCCGAGATCGACGAAGAGGGCACAGACTTCAACCCGACGAACTGGGGCTGGGTCGGCGACCTGGGTTTCCCGTTCCTCTTCGCGGTCGGCCTCGAACGCGAACATGCGTGGGAGAAGGCCGAGATGATCTCGAAGGGTACCGGGATGCCGCTCCCGGCCCTCGAATCGAGAATGCGTTCATACCTGGGAACGGCGCATCCGAACGCCGATCCGTTCGAGGTCGACGACACGAACGTCGCCGACTACGACTGGCAGACCCAACCGGGCGTCGGCACCGACACCCAGCCGCCGCCGGACCACGCGCCGGCGACGCCGCCACCCGTTGAGTTCCCGATGCGCCTGTTCTTCCGGCTCGACAAGCCCGACGGGCCGACGGAGCTGGCGGACGCGGTTCGGCGCGACCAGGACCTGGCACCGCTGCTCCGACTCGCGGAGTGGACCCGCTCGGTCCGTAACGCGGTGATCCGGCTGGAGGGCCACGCCTCGACCGAGGGACCGGAGTACCACAACGACAACCTGGCCGTCGCGCGCGGGGACCTGGTGGAGTTCTTCTTGTTCCGCGCCAGCGCCGACGTCGACAACAACACGATGCTCCAGACTCCGAGCGGCGAGATCGGGTCTTCGGCCACCAAGGAGTTCCGGTACGTCGATATCGCCGTCACCAGTCCGGGAGTGTCGAAGCAACAGGTCTGGTCCCCGGCGAGCAACCTTCCGTCCAGCCCGCCGGCGCCGTGATTCCGGCTTTCGAGCAGATCAAGGCGGCCGCCGCCACCCAGCCGGCCGCCGTCGCCGGCCTGATCGACTGGCCGGTCAGTGGGGCGGGCCGGCTCGTGCGCGCTGCCGCTGAGGTCGACCCCACCGACCGCCTCGAGATCGTCGGGCGCGGCGTCGCTGAACTTCTCGGCGCGGCCGAATCAGACCCGGCGCAGTTGCTCGGCACGGATGTGGCCTACCTGAACGAACGTCCGGAACTCTCGGTGCCGACGCCGGCCGAGGACGAACAGATCCGATTCGCTCTCCGGGTGGGCCCGCTGCCCGATGACATCGCGGCAGGCGACCGGGTCGTCCTGGAGCGCCTGGCCGCGCACACCGTGTCGATCACCCACACTGCAGTGCTCCGCTTCGCCGGTGACCGACGGTGGGGTTTGGCCGTCGGCGACTTCGAGCGGGTCGCGCTCGTTCGTCGGCTGACCGAGCCGCGAAGCGCCCCCTGACGACTCACGAGCCGGCGACCCAGGCGGGTGGTCAGGGTGGCACCGTGGTCGGCGGCTGACCTGCCGGCTGACAACTCGCCAGGTCGGGGGGAACCGCGACCTCGAAGTCGCCTTCGTTGGTGAACTCGGTCAACCCCAAGAAGATGACCGAGGGATCGGTTCCATCCAGAGTCGAGGCGTCGAAGACAACCTTCGTCTGAACCGGCTTGCCGTCCTGGGAAACCTGGATCCCGTGGCTCGGGAACTCATCGGTGGTGTAGACGAGCGTGATGTTGCTGCAGGTTGCGAACACGTCAACCGTCGAGTTGATCGCTGGCGCGGGCGCCAAGGGAATGGGGTTCTTGGACGTGATCCACATCGTGAAGTAGGACTCGGTGCGGAGCTCGCGACCGGTGTAGCCGGTGGCGGTCTCGGTCTCGGTACCCGACAGCGGTCCGCGTGACCAGTCGCGATGGCTCGCGCCGTAGCTGTCACCACCGGTGAAGCCGGCGATCTTCTTGCCGTCCCAGTCGAACTCGACCCAGTTCAAGACGCGCCACGTCCCCGCATAGCCGGCGTGGTCGTCGCCCCGGTAATGCGAGTTGGTCAATCCAGGAATCGGGTCGACAACCCTGCGGTGCGGGATCCACGCCTTGAGCTCAACCCGGTAATGGTGTTTCGCAGAGAGCTTGGGTGGTGGCTTGTCGATCATCTCCGGCTTGAGCAGCGCCCGAGCGTTCAGCAGGAACTCACGGGCGCGGGTCGGCCACTCGACCCGTTCGCCTTGCTCGAGGTGGTAGAGAATCGACCAACACGCCTGCAACGCCTCGTCAGGGGTTGCGCGGTATTTCCACTGCCAGATCAGTGTCGGATCCAGGTACGCGAGATACTCGCGTGTCTTGCGGATGTCGTCGGCCGAGCGCTTCTTGCCGCGGTAGTCACGCAACCATCCGCCGACAACACGTTGAACAGCGAGATTGCCGGCCGCCCGCTGCAGCCTGAGCAGTTCGGTGGGCGTACGCATCGGCCGCCACCCAGTCTGGTTCTGCGTGCTTCGGGACAGGGACGCCGCCCGGGCCGGTGCACCAGCGGTCCGCTCAGCTCCGACTCGAACTCTCGAACTCGACATGGAAGATCCAGACTGTCACTGTGTGGTCTGAGCTGACAAGACCACGCGATGTGGCAGCAGAGCCCGCACGTCCAACGCCTAGCTTCCCTCACGAACGAGGTGGATGTCTTCGGCGATGGGCCTGTGACGGGGCGGGGTGAACACCCAGTAGCGATAGAGAAGGAAGTTCCAGGTGGTCGATCCTGCGACGACCGCAGCCTTTGCCACCAGGTACCAATCGCTCACGTGCCCCACGGTCGTCACCACCGCAAGGGTGATCACGTAGTTGGCCACGACCAGCCCGCCGTAGCGGAACGCGTGCCGCGTCAGCCCCCTCGAGCCGGGGGATGACATCAGGGTCCGATTGAGCAGAAAGTTCACGAGCACGGCGGTGCAGTAGGCCACCGTTGTGGCGACGCCGAGCGGAAGGCCGAAAACCTCCCGGAGCAGGGCCAGCAGCCCGATGTCGACAACCACGGTGAGCCCGCCGACGACCAGGTAATAGAACAGCTGACGCTGCCACCGCAGCGGGGGCGCTGATGTCGACCGGCTGTGCATGGGTCGGATAGCGCCTCCGGGGTCAGGCATGTCCCTCTCCGTGGCTGTGGTTCCAACCCGCCTCAACAACCGCACCTTCTCACGACCCGACCGGCACGTAGAGGTCGAAGGGCCCGATGTTCATCATCTCGTAACGGTCCGCAGGCATCCGCAGGTACGGCTTCTGACCGTCCTGATAGACGAACGCGACCTGCCGAGGGTCGGCGGCCTCAACGGCGGCCTGCTCCTTCTCGAACCGGACGGGGACGTGTGCCGCCGCCTGGAACCGCCCCGCGCCGAGGTAGCCCACCAGGTACGCGCCCCAGTAGTCTCCAGCGACGTAGTGGATCTGTCGGGTGTTCAACTCGCTGACCATCTGATTGGCCGCCACGTTGGGATCGGCCCACGTCCACCCGACCTGGTGCTGCACCACAGGCACAGACAGCGCGAGAGCCCATACCGTCGGCACAGCCACCAGCAGCCACGGCGAGTCGCGGATGCGCTGGGGGATCAGCAGCAGCCACGCCCCCCAACCCATCAGCACCATCGGCAGGAACGGCAGCGCGTACCTCGCGTCATTGATGGATCCGAGCGGGGCGTACAGCGCGAGGCACGGAAAGGCGAGCACGCCGGCCACCAGGATCGGCAGGGCCTGACGGCCCTGGCGGACCACCAGCAGCACCATGCCGACCATCGGCGGCGACGACCAGCAGTCCCGCGACCAGGACGGCCAGCGGCGTCCGGTCCGACCCAGTCGCCGTCCTGGGTCCGTAGGCCGAAGGCCCGCGGGAGCAACCCCGTGACGAACCCGATCAAGCGCTCTGGGTACGTGGTGTCCACCACCGGCGCGGCCGATGTCGGCCAGCCGGTCTGCGCCATGTACAGGAGCCAGGGGCTGACTCCGAGCACGCCGCCGGCGGCGAGCGGCAGCCACCAGCGACTCAACGCACGCCGTCGATACCACGTCGGCGCGATCAAGGCCAGTAACGCGACGGTGCCGAAGATCGGATGGCTCCACATCGCGAACCCTGCGGCGAAGCCGGCCCAGGCCGCGGTGGCGGCCAGACGTTCCGTACGCATCGCCCGACAGGCCAACGCCAGCGCGACCACCAGCGCGATGAATCCGGTGATGTAGCCCATGTAGGCGCGCAGGAAGAGCAACGCCACCGCGCCTGAGGTGGTCCACCCGATCAGGGCCACCACCGCCCCCGGCACCCGACCGAGGATCGGCCGCGCGAGCCGGTAGAGCGCGTAGCCGGCGAGCGCGGACAGTGCGATCGGCAGGATCCGCAGCGGCCACACCCCGCTCCAGAACGTGAGGAACGGTGCGAACAGATAGGTCTCGGTCGACGAGCCGTAGTCGTTCCCGGCCACCATGAGGCGGAAGTCACCCTGCAGCACTCCGTACGCCTGCAGGCCCGTGACGCCCTCATCGGCGTTGAACTCAGCCAGCTTCGTGTGCATCAACCATGCCCTGATCAAGAGCCCGATCGCCACCGCCGGGACGCATGCGATCAGCAGCGTCTGGGTCGACACCCCGGCCCGGCGGTCCGACTCGAGGTCGGCGATCACAGACATCCACTGTTCCTTCGGGTAGGGTTTGACGGCATCAGGCTAGTCGCAGCGACGCCGACCGGCAGGACCGACAGTCGACCACGCCCCGACCAGATCGTTCAGGAGAAGCCAGGTGGCAGACCGTGCGTCAGCCCCGGGTTCACCGCCCACCGACGGTCCGGTATCCGCCTACTTTCGTACCCGGCTCGCGCCGAACAACCATCGCTCCGCCGTCTGGAAGCACCTGGTCGCCTACCTGCAGCGCTGGATCCCCGCAGACTCCGACGTTCTGGAGCTGGGCGCTGGGTGGTGCGACTTCGCCAACACGGTCACAGCGCGGCGAGTTGTGGCCATGGACCTGGACTCCACCGTACGGCGCGCCGCCGCCCGGCACGTTCAGGCCGAGGTGGGCGACTGCACTGACTTGTCGCGCTTCGATTCCGGCTCGTTCGACGTGGTGTTCGCCTCCAACCTGCTTGAACACCTGGAGCGGCCGGCGACCGCTTTGCTGCTCGCCGAGTCGGCCCGGGTGCTGCGGGCCGGCGGAATCCTCATGCTGCTGCAACCGAACTTCCGGCTGAACCCCGGCGGCTACTTCGACGACTACACGCATGTCGCGATCTACACCGACCGCTCCTTGGCCGACTATCTGCGTTCAGAGGGCTGGCAAATGGTAGAGGTGTTCCCACGGTTCCTCCCTCTGACGTTGAACAGCAAAGGCTCCGCGTTGACTTTCCTGGTGCCCTGGTACTTGCGGTCCCCCATCAAGCCACTTGCCGGCCAAATGCTCCTGATCGCCACGCCGGAGTACGACCGTGTGGAACGGTAAGACCGTGTCGGTGGTACTGCCGACCTACAACGAGAAGGACAGCATCGCCGAGACGGTCAGGGCCTTCGACCAACTCGGTGTCGTTGACGACATCCTGGTGGTCAACAACAACGCGACGGAGGGAACCTCCGACGAGGTCGCCACGACCAATGCCCGCGAGGTGTTGGAGCCCCGTCAGGGCTATGGCGCGGCGATCCGTCGAGGGCTCGCCGAGGTCGACACCGATCTGATCTGCATCTGCGAACCCGACGGCACCTTCAACCCGAGGGACCTGACGAAGCTGCTGCCCTTCACCGAGGATTGCGATCTCGTGGTCGGCTCCCGCACGGTGTCGAACTTCATCTGGGACGGCGCCAACATGGGCCGCTTCCTGCAGTGGGGCAACTGGGCAGTCGCCAAGACCATCGAGGTGTTGTTCAACACCTCCTACCTCAGCGACGTCGGCTGCACTTTTCGTGTCGTCTCCAGAGAATTGGTCCCCGGCCTGCTGCGCGACTCCCGCAGCTACGGATCCGCGTTCGGGCTCGAGATGCTGATGCTGGCTCTGATAGCACGCGACACCGTCGTCCAGGTTCCGGTGAACTACCACCCGCGGGTAGGCGTATCGGCCGTCACCGGAGACACCGGCACCGCCATCCGCCTCGGCCTGCAGATGCTCCGAATGGTGCTGACGATGCGGGTCCGGCCTCCGATCCGCCAACGTCGGCCGGCAGGCCGTCGTGTCCAGGACCAGATCGCACGGCGCCAACAGCTGTGGAACCCGGTGGGCCCAACGGATCCGGCGGTGCTCCGTGCCGAGCACGAGGATGCCGACAGCGCAGCTTGACGAGGCAGACCACCCGGGCCGCAGATCTGAGGACACACCACAAGGCCCTGCACTACGTTGTTGATCAACTCGGCTTGGTGGGACAATGCGCGAAGTGGTGGCGATGGACACAGCCCACGCGGACGAGTCCGGGTTGACATCGCGCGTGCCTCGGGAAACCCAACGGAGAAGGGTGTGAGATGACGACCATCACCACTGCAGATGGCATCGAGATCTTCTACAAGGATTGGGGCACCGGTCAGCCGATCGTGTTCAGCCATGGCTGGCCGCTGTCGTCTGACGACTGGGACAATCAGCTGCTGTTCTTCCTCGACCACGGCTACCGCGTGATCGCCGCTGATCGCCGCGGCCACGGACGCTCCACCCAGACCAGCGACGGGCACGACATGGACCACTATGCCGATGATCTGCACGCCGTCATCGAACATCTCGACCTCCACGACGCCATCCACGTCGGCCACTCCACCGGCGGCGGCGAAGTGATCCACTACCTCGCCCGCCACGGGCAGCGTCGCGCGTCCAGAGCCGCCATCATCAGCGCCGTCCCGCCCTTGATGGTGCAGACCGACGCCAACCCCGAGGGCCTACCGAAATCGGTGTTCGACGACCTGCAGGCTCAACTCGCCGCGAACCGGTCGGTGTTCTACCGCGCCCTGCCCGAAGGACCATTCTACGGATTCAACCGACCCGGCGCGCAAGCATCCGAAGCCCTCATCGCCAACTGGTGGCGCCAGGGCATGAACGGCGGCGCCAAAGCCCACTACGACGGCATCGTCGCCTTTTCCCAGACCGACTTCACCGAAGACCTGAAGAAGATCACCCTCCCCGTCCTCGTCATGCACAGTCGAGACGACCAGATCGTGCCCTACGTCGCCGCCGGGCCCAAGTCGGCCGACCTGCTGCAGAACGCAACGCTGATCACCTACGAAGATCTCCCGCACGGCATGCCCACCACGCACGCCGATATCATCAACGCCGACCTGCTGAGCTTTCTTCACGCCTAGCCACTCCTCAGCCCTCCGGTAGCGCTCGTCACTCGAGAACAGGTCACCCCGTGAGATTCAGCAGCGACACCGGCGTGGTCGTCATCGAATCGCAGAACGACGTCTTGAGCCGAGCGGGGAAGACGCTGGCCGGGTTCACCGGATCCGGGGCCGACTGGCTCGCCGAGTTGAAACCTCACATCGAGGACGGGACGACGATCGTCGCCGTTGCCAGACTCGGCAGAGTCATCGGCAACCGATCATGCGCAGGGAGATCTTGATGGCGAAACTGCTCTCGGTGAACGTCGGCCTGCCGAAGAACGTCAGCTGGAACAACCGAACCGTCCACACCGGCGCGTGGAAGGACCCCGTGATCGGGCCGCGGATGGTCCGTCGACTCAACATCGACGGGGACGGACAGGGCGATCTCGGCGGACATGGCGGGGAGAATCGCGCGGTGCTGGTCTATCAACGAGCCTCTTACGAGCATTGGGCAGGAGAGTTCGATCGCGAGGACCTCCTGCCGGGGTACTTCGGCGAGAATCTGACCGTCGACGGCTTACCCGATGACGAGGTGTGCATCGGGGACCGGTTCCAGATCGGCCAAGCAGTCTTCGAAATCACCCAGCCGCGGGTCACCTGCTACCGCGCCGGGATGCGCATCGGAGAACCTCGCATGGCCGCATTGCTCGTCTCCCACCGACGGCCCGGCTTCTACTGCCGAGTCCTCACCGAAGGCGAGATCGAAGCCGGCCAGGACATCGTGAAAATCGCATCCGGACCAGAGCATGTCAGTGTCGCCGAGATCGATGCGCTGCTCTATCTGCCCGGCCATCCGCGCGACGTACTGGAGCGAGGGCTCCGCATCCCCGCCCTCAGCCCGGGTTGGAAGACGTCGCTCCAGAGTCTGACCGATCAGACCGATGATCTGTCCGGAGCAGGAAACCCAGGGCTGACGGCAGCCGCACTCAGTCCGCCTCCAGCCTGGCCCGGATTCCGACCCCTTCTGGTGAGTGCCGCCCACGACGAAAGTCGCCACGTACGCTCCCTGATCCTCACCGACCCGGAAGGGGCGCCGCTCCCCCAGTGGCGAGCTGGTCAGTCGATCACGTTGCGTCTGGCCCGCGACGAGCACCACGACACGCTCATCCGCAACTATTCTCTGTCGAACCGGCCAGGCTCCGACGGCTACCGGATCAGCGTCAAGCGCGAAGATCACGGCCTCGCCAGCCAACACCTTCACGCCCACGTCACGATCGGTGACTCCATCGACGTCGCAGCTCCACGCGGAACGTTCTTCCTCACCGACGGCGACGCACCGGTCGTCCTCATCTCCGCAGGCATCGGCGCCACACCCGTGCTCTCGATGCTGTGCTCCCTCGTCAGGGCAGGGGCGACTCGTCGAGTGTGGTGGCTGCACGGGGCCCGTGACGGATCGGAGCATCCCTTTGCCGCCGAGAGCCGTGCCCTCCTCCAAGAATTGCCGCACAGTCAGTTCCACATCTTCTACAGCCACCCGACGCCGACCGATCGGCAAGGGATCGACTTCACCGAGCGAGGCCGGCTCTCGATCGAGGCGATCAGCAAGCTCGATCCGCCGCGCGATGGCGACGCCTACCTGTGTGGACCGACGTCATTCATGGAACAACTCACCCCGGGACTCGCGACACTCGGCCTTGATGCCGGCCATATCCACAGTGAAACCTTCGGTGCCGCAGCCGCACTCACACCCGGCATAGCTACCGCGACCATCCCCCCACACCCACCCGACGGACTACCCGGCCCTGGGCCGGAGGTGCAGTTCGCCCGGAGCGGCCTTTCCGTGCCGTGGGGACCACCGAGCACCTCCCTGCTCGAGTTCGCCGAAACCTGCGACGTTGCGACCCGCTGGTCGTGCCGCACCGGCGTGTGTCACAACTGCGAGACGGCAATGCTGTCCGGCTCTGTCAGCTACGACCCCGAACCCCTCGAAGCGCCTGCTGACGGCAATATCTTGATCTGCTGTTCGCGACCCGCCGGTCCGATCGTGCTCGACCTGTGAGCGCTTCACCGTAGTACGTCGACGTCGACGTCGACGTCGACTGATGCTCCTACTCGTGGCAGGGCTTGACCGATGGTGGCCATCGCCAGCCTCTGCAACACTCAGAGCGCGTGCTCCGGGTGGTCGCCGTAGTCCCGATTGATCCAGCGCGAGCGGTGCGCCGAGTCAGCCCACCAGGGAGCCGGCTGAACCGTCGAGCGAGGGAGAGCCCAAGAATGTCCAGTGCGACGATCGCTCCGATGAGGTGCCGACTACTCGACGGTCTGGCCGTGCTGATCTTGGTCTGCGTTTTCGTGGTCGTTCCGCCCGACGGGCTCGAGGCCGGCAACGCCGAACCCCGGACGAACCAGCTGACGTGTGCGGTGGGCACGGTGAAGGTCCGTGATGCGCGGACGCGTAAGTTCACCTGTTTTGCGGCCGGCGTCGGGAATCCCGTGGCTGTCGCTTCGAGGCCGAGTCGGTCGGCCACCGAGGAGAGCAGGTCGGTGCATACGGAGGCGGAGCTGCGGGAGGCCTGGAGCGACCCCCGCACGCGCGCCATCGTGGTTGAGGCCGACCTCGTCCTCAGGGCGTGCGCCGCCGGCGACCCGCAGCGTGAATCAGCGGTGCCCATCGTCGTGGACGGTGCTGGCCACACCCTGCGGCAGTCCTGCTTCGAGCACCGACTGTTCCGCCAGGACGGGACCGGCCACGTGCAGCTCCGAAACATCAAACTGACCCGAGGAGGCTCCGACGGGCCGGGCGGTGCGGTGACGACGCGGGGGGAGATCACGGTAGTCGACTCCACCATCCAGCAGAACCTTGCCGAGGAACCGGGCGGCGGCATCTTCTCGATGCGGCGGGCAACGATCGTCCGTTCGGTCATCTCGGGCAACCTGGCCAACGACGACGGCGGCGGGGTGTACGCACGACGTGGCGGAGTTCAGGTCTACGACTCTGTGCTGAGCAACAACTTGGTGGACGGGTCGGGCGGAGCGATCGGCACCACGGGCGACATCCTGCTGGTGCGGTCCCACGTCGACGGCAACACGACCGACGGTGACGGCGGCGCGCTCTACGCTGACGAGGACGGGGACGTGACCATCGTCGACTCAACTGTTGACGGCAACACCGCCGACGGGCCCGGCGGCGCGGTCTTCACCCTCGACGGTGACGTCACAGTCGTCCGGTCGACCCTCAACGGCAACCGGGCCGATGACCGCGGGGGTGCCATCGCAGGTGAAGCGGACGTGTTCCTCTTCAACTCAACGATCACCCACAATTCAGCGGACGCGCACGTCGGAGGTGGCGTCTGGGCCCGGGGGAACCTCGTCGCGATGGGGTCGACCGTGGCACACAACTTCGCCGAGGGACAAGGGGGTGGCCTCCTCGCTGCCGGCACCCTGAACTTGTCGATGTCGACGGTGATCGACAACGAGGCGACGATGGCACCCAACATCGGATCGGGGGGGCTGTTCACCTCCTTCGGCTCGATCATCGGGCCCGGGTACTCGAGTGGTCGCGGCGACCGGGGCGAAGTCATCAGCGCCTGCCGCGTAGGCGCAGGTCGTAGCGCTGGCTACAACCTCGTCGCCGACAGCTCCTGCGGCCTGGCAGGCGTGACTGACCAGGTCGCCCCGCACGATCTGATGCTCGATGAGTTGAGTGACAACGGCGGCATCGGACAGACGCGGTCCCCCGCTCCAGGCAGCCCCGCCGTCGATGCTGTGCCGGTGGTTGAGTGCGTACGGAACGCAACGGCTCGGGTGAACGAAGGTAAGCAACACCTCGAAGGAATAGTCGACCTGCCAGAGCTGCTGATCCAGGATGGCCGCGGTGACCAACGGCCCGCCGGTCAGATGTGCGACGCGGGAGCCGTCGAGATGCGGACGACCCGATGAGCGGGGCGGGGGGGCCGCGGACGCAACCAGCCCACGGAAGACGAGCGGGGGTCTTGCGTCTGGCGGCCCGTCTCGCGACGGTCGCGCTGCTGACGGCGACCCTGAACGTCGCACCGATCATCGATCCAGAGGAGAGCTCAGCCGCGGTGTCGGAATCGGCCCAATTGAACCGGCTACAGGTCCGGCTGACGAACGTCAGCCGATCGTTGCAGCCGCTGGAGGAGGCGACCACGAGGATCTCGCCGTGGTTGAACTGCATCAGCATGGTCGGGGTCGATGAGGCCGGCAACTTCGACGGTGCGCAGGGATACCACTACGACGACCGGGACGGGACGGTGCCCGGCTGGACAAGTGCCTTGGCTCTACACGCAGCAAGCAAGCTCGCGCCCGAATACACCCTCCTCGATTTCTCGTCCGACGACGGCTGCCAGAGCCGGCTCGCGCCGCAGGAGGGCTCGACTCCACCACCCCCCGTGGCCGGCGCGACCATGGCGCCGGTCTACTTCCGGAGGTTGTCGCCGTGGGTCAAGATCAAGGTCTTGAACACGATGGCGGTGCAGTTGGATCAGCGAATGTCACTGGCGGCGGACGCGGTCGCCACCTTCGACGAGTGGGAGTCGTGCACCAGTTGGCTCCCGGTGACCGAGTACGGCAACCCCGACGGCGCATTCGGCTACTCCCAGGGTGGTGGCGACCCGGGCTCGGCGCCGTACCGGTCCGCGATCAGCGTCGACCGGAGCGCCTGGGACGATCCGGACTACGAGCTGTTGGTCTTCAAGGGTGCCGACCGACCATTCACCTCGGTCGAGTGCAGCAGTGAACCCGGCGAAGGTACAGACCGTGCGCTGCGCGTCCCCCCGCGAGGAGCTGACCGGGTCAGGAGAGCGGGCTCCAGCCCGGCCACCCCTGTCACGATCGCGAGCGCGATCGAGGATCTGGGCAACCAGGTCGACGACTTCGAGGAAGGCGTGGAGGACCTCGTCGACCCGGTGCAGAATTTCGAACTCTTCGACGGCTGTATGTACACGATCGGGGCCTCGTCGTCCGGAGACGCGAATGTGGGCTACGAGTACACCGAGGGTGCAGTGAAGAGCCGGCGGGACGCCTTGGCCTTCGATGTTGGAGCGCGGGCGCCGGCTTACAACTTCATGGTCTTTCCCGGCGAGGAACCGCCGCAGATCGAGTGCGACGAGGACGCCGGGGGCCAGGACACCGACGGCTGAGTCCCTGTATGTGGACTGTGACCGCCAGCCGAACGGTGTTGGCGGTGGTCTCCCTGACAAAGATGCTGACCACCTCGGTCCGGCGCGACTGCAATGGCTCGAACCCGCCACCGAATGGTCATCAGCCCCGGCTGAATTCCGCGCCCACCGTCTAGCGACCGCCGTGCGGGCGTGGTGGGAAGCCGATGACTTGGAGCTCCATCGGCAGTTGTCGAGAGTGCGGTCCACCGAGCGTGGGATCGAATATCGCCACCTTCCCCGCTCAGCACGTCCTCATCCGTTCGCCAGAGTCCCCTCGCTCGAGAAGGAGGTGAACTCGTAGGGAGCCCGTCGGATTCGAGCGGGGACGGCCTGTCCATCACGTGGAAATGCAGGTGCGGGAAGTCGGAGTTGCCGCTGTTGCCCAGCAAGCCCAGAACCTGCCCCTGCTTGACCCGGTCGCCAACTTGACGGTGAGACTGCCCGGCTGCAGGTGCGCGTAGAACGCGAAGCTGCCCTTGCCGATGTCGACGACCACGAAGTTGCCGCCGACCGTCTCGAGGGAGAACGGTGGCAGGCTACCCACCGGGACGTTGTCCGCGATCCCGTCCTGGGTGCCGACCACGACGCCGCGGCCGACCGACAAGATCTTGGCCCCGTACGACGGGAAGCTGGCGAGCTGGCCGGGATCACCCTGGTAGACGCGCCGGTCGGCCGTGAGCTTGGCGAAGTCGATCGCGAACCGCTCGGAGACGTAGAAGCCTCCGTCGGCCGGGATGACCGCCTGGCGGTGGCTGTTCGGACCGGTGCAGCAGCCGTTGACCACGACCCACCGTGGGCCTTCGAGAGGAGCGCCGATGACCGGTGCGTGGTCTCTGGCAACGTCGGTCAGCCCGCTGCGCTGCCGGGTGGGCAGGCCCAGGTCAGGATCGGAGGTGAAGCTGAAGTCGTGGATCGAGCTTGGCCGGCAGCCTGCCGGACAGCGGCAGCGTTACCTCCATCAGCATGAAGCCGGCTTGGCCAGCGCCCAGCGTCGGTCCGGGCGGCCCACCGAGTGGGACGATCAGCGCCGCCAGCTCTACCGCGTCCATGGTGCCGAGGATCTCTGCCGGTGGACGGATCAACGGTCTCCACCTTGGTGACGGTGATCGCGGCTGCTGTCGAGTTGATCAGCCGCAGCTCGTAGACCAGGTGGCGCCGTACCATCCGCCCCGACCACTGGGTGCGGCTTTGCCAGCGGTGAAGCGGCCAACCCGGGGTGTCCCTCGGCCCCCGGAGGTGCGCGACTCGGGCGCCGTGGGTCGGCGGCTGCCCCGCTGACTGTCGTCAGCATCAGGCTGGCGGCGAGAAGGCTGACGGCTGCGAGCAGGAGCTGCGGTCGCGGCTGGAACGTGGCGGAACGCGTCATGTCTCGGATCCTCGGCTCTAGCGCGCTGCCGCGGCTGCGGAACGACCGGTTCGGTCACGCGAGCCGGCCTGCTTCAGCAGGGCGACGCCGACGGAGCCCCACAGCAGTCCGAGGAGCAGTCCCTCGCCTCCGCTGAAGATCTCGTCGGCGACGTCGCCCAGCGGGAAGGCGATGATCAACAACACGCCGCACCACCAGGGCACGAGCCGGGCCATCAAGATCGCCATCCCCAGCAGAGCTGAGCCGATCAGGACGGTGATGGCACCGGCGATGCGTACCTCGACGAGGGTAGGGCCACCCGTTGCCATGCCGGCCGCGATCACCAGGCCACGATCCCGTAGCCAATGATGGCCAGCACGGTCCCGATCATCCCGACCCGCCCGTATCGGGGGGTCGAGCGGTGCAAGGCGTGCAGGCCGAAGATGGCGACCATGGCGGCCACAAATGCGCCGATGACCAGGAACTCCTGGACGTAGTCGGTCGGCGGACTCGTAGCGGGCCCCGGTCGGTGCGACCTGCGTGAGGATGGTGCTGAGCACGAAGAGTGCCGCAGCCAGCACGCCGGCTACCCCGCCACGTCTCGTGGCGCTTGACGACAACGTGTTTGAAGACATAGCAGTCCCTCTCTGAAGAAATCCGGCGGTCAACGCACTCAGACTCGGAGTCGTGGCCGTGGACACCACGGTGCTACGCCGCATAGCGACCCCGCACCACCCCGCGGACAGACCACCCGGGTGGTTGACGGTTCAGGTGGTGCGCCGAGCCCTCGGCCCGACCAGAGTCGAAGGACAAACGAACGGAGGGCACGATGGCGTCGATCTGCCGAGTGGACCTGGCCGGCCCGATCCCGGCGGCACAGCTCGACCTGATCCAGAGCCGGTTCGACGACGTCACGCTGCGGACCGGTGCCGCCGGGAACGGTGCTGGAATGCCGCGTTGCCGACCAGTCGGCCGCTCGTGCCCTGCTGAACCTGCTGTGGAACGTCGGGAGCGAGATCCGCTCCTTTCGCGCTCATCGCTGCAGGTCCGTCGTGACCGGTGTCGCCACTATGCAACGACCTTCCGATCGACCAGCCAATGGAGACTGACATGGCAGACAAAGGCAATTTCTGGCCCAGACACCTCATCCGGGGACTCATCGCCGTCCTCGCTGGCGGGATGCGTTGTCGCGGCCACCGCTTCGGTGCCCGCATCGGCGCAGCCCGATCCGGACCTGACCAGCATCGACGCCTACATCGAGAAGGAGATGCGGGAGGTGCACATCCCGGGCCTGGCGCTCGGCATCGTGCACAACGACGAGCTCGTGCACCTTCGCGGCTTCGGCGACGCCGGCGAGGGCCGGCCGGTAACCCCGCAGACCCCGTTCATCCTGGCTTCGGCGTCCAAGTCGTTCACCGCGTTGGCGATCATGCAGCTGGTCGAGTCGGGCCGGGTCGATCTCGACGCGCCGGTGCAGCGCTACCTGCCCGACTTCCGGGTGCAGGACGAGGCCGCTCCGCCCGGATCACCGTGCGCCATCTGCTGAACCACACCAGCGGGCTGCCGGAGGAGACCGCGTACGAGCCGATGCTCAGCACCGACCTGCGCGACGAAGCGCTCCGCGACCGGGTCGGCCGAGCTGGGCGAGGTGGAGCTTCGCCACGAGGTCGGGACGGTGTTCGAGTACACCGACGCCAACTACGACGCGCTCGGGCTCCTCGTGCAGACCGTCAGCGGACAGTCCTTCGAGTCCTACATCGCCGAGAACGTCTTCGAGCCCCTGGACATGCGCCACTCCTACACCGACCAGACGGACGCGCGTACCGACGGTTTGGCCACCGGTCACCGCTCCTGGTTCGGCTATCCCCGGCCGTTCCAGGCGCCGTACTCCCGCGCCGCGATGCCCAGCAGCTACCTGATCTCCAGCGCGGAAGACGTCGCCCACTTCTTGACCATGCAGCTCAACGGCGGTCGGTACGCGGCCACCTCCGTGGTCTCGCCCGAGGGAGTCGCCGCCATGCACAAGCCGGCGATCAAGCAAGGAGACCGGGACATCTTCTACGGCATGGGGTGGGAGTCCCGGGAGCTGAGCGGGGTGCCCGTCGTGCGTCACGACGGCACCAACGCCAACTTCTACGCCGACATGCTGCTCGACCCGCGGGACCGGTGGGGCGTGGTCATCTTGACCAACTTCGACTCGCTCAACCTCAACGGCGGCCGTCTGCAGGGTCTGAGCCGTGGGTGCTCAGCCTGCTGCATGGCGAACAGCCGGAGGTCGAGCCGATGCCCCACCATCCGCTGCTCGGCTGCCGCCATGCTCCTCGTCGCGATCGTCACCATCGCGATGATGATCGGCATCCTCCGCACCGATCGTGCTGCTGCGCCGCTGGCGCAGCCACCCCGACAGCCGGCCCCGAGGCGCCCGAGCCATGGTCCGCCGGGTGGGGCTGCCGCTGGTCACCAACCTGGGCTGGGGGCTGTTCCTGCTGCTCGGCCCTTCCCCAGATCACCTACCCGCTGCGCCCCACCATGCTCATCGTGCCCGACCTCGGCTACCTGGTTGCCGCCAGTGCTGCGATCGCCCTCACCTGGGGACTCCTGCGCACCGTTCTGGTCTACGCCGCGCTCCGCCGACCCCAGCGCCGAACCCGCGACGTCGCAGCGAGTCGGCCAGACTCAGATCAGGCCGAGGCTCTGGGCGCGGCCGACCGCATCCTGACGGGTCACGACGCCCAGCTTGCGGTACAGCGCCTTCGTGTAGCCCTTGACGGTGTTGATCGAGAGGTAGAGCGATGCGCCGATCTGCCGCTGGGTGGCGTCGGTGGTGAGCGCCTGCAGCACCGACTGCTCGCGGTCGGTCAGGTCTTCGACCAGATCGCCTGTGCGACGGGCGTCCTGCACGGCGCCGCGCCCGGCGCGCCGCTCCACCTCGATCAGTCGGTCGACAAAGATCGGCAGCACCGGCTCCCCGGCCACAACCTCTCGCGCCTCGGCCAGGGCCGCCCGCGCCGCTGCCTTGTGGTGGTCGTCGAGCTCGACCTCGGCGAGGCTCGTCAGGGCGGTGACCAGCTCCGACGGCTGGCCGTAGTCCCGGGCGACCTCGACGCCACGCTGCAGGAGTGAGCGGGCCGACGCGAGATCACCGCCGCTGTGGGCCACCCTTCCCGCCACGGTTCGGAGCCTGGAGATCCCCGGCGCCATCGCGGCACCCCACTGTTCCTCGGCGGCCGCAACGGCCGGCGCCACCTCGACCAGGAGCTGGCGGAGCTGACGGTCCCGTCCCGTCTCCGACAAGACCAGGGACAAGATGGCCGCGGCCTGCAGACCCAGCAGCGGCGGCAGGTCGAGCATCCGAGCCCGGTCCCACGCGTCCTCGAGCAGCGGCAGCGCCTCCTCCGATCGGCCGGCGAAGCTCAGCATCGCGCCGAGGATCGATCGCGTCGCCATGTAGCCGAGAACGTCGGGATCAGATTCCAGCTCCACCGCTTGCGCTGCGGCGCGAATCGCGTCGCCCAGGTCGAGATCCGTGCTGCCCGTGCTGGTGATCTCGACCGCCCGCAGCATCGCGACCGGGCCCCGCAGGGTGTGCCACCCGGGCAGTGGTGGGCTCTGGTCAGTGATCGACTTCTCCGCCGCGTCCAGCCATCGGCTCATCGAGTCGTAGCGGGCGCCCAAGGCAGTGGCCCAGGCCAGGGACACACAGAGCGCAGGATCACGGTGAAGCATGCTCGACGGAAGCCGTTCGCCGAGCTGCAGATGGAGGGCCAGAGCACCTTTCTCGAGGAACCACGGAACTCTGGAGCGAAGGAGCTCGGCGGCCCCCACCTCGTCCCCGGCATCGAGGCGCAGCTCGACCGCCTCGGCCACATGATCACGGGCGAGGAACCATTCCGCCGCCCGAAGCCGGATCCGCCCGGACTCCGCGCCGTCGGTCAGCTCTCGGCGGAGCACGTCCCGAAACAGCCGGTGGCAGCGGAACCACTCACGCCGCGAGTCGAGCGGGACGACGAACAGGTCGGCTCGGTCGAGCTGGTCCAGCATCGCGGCCGACCCTTCCCGACCGAGAACTTCATCGCACAGCGGGCCGGACAGCCGTTCCAGAACGGAGGTCCGCACCAGCAGGTCACGCTGGTCCGGTGACAGCCGGTCAAGCACCTCAGCCGACAGGTAGTCCAAGATGTGCCGATCATCGCCGTGGATCGCCCTCGCCGCCGCCGATGGTGCGGCAGCTGCCACGAATGCTCAGGGCGGCAAGCTGCAGCCCAGCGGCCCAACCTTCGGTGCGTTCCCACAGCAAGGAAGTCGCCAGGTCGTCCACCCGCGCATCGCCGACCGCCCGGAGCAGCGTTGTCGCCTCATCGACGCTGAATCTGAGGTCCGCCACCCGCACCTCGGCGAGCTCTCCCCTGGCCCGCATCCGGGCCAGCGGCAGCGGGGGGTCCACCCGGGTCGCGATCACCACCCGCATCGCCGGAGGCACGTAGGCCAGGAAGAACTCCACGCTCTCGTGGATGTCCGGGCTGTTGACCACGTGGTAGTCGTCGAGGACCAGCACGTTGTTCCCCTCGAGCCGGCCCAGCTCGTTGAGCAGCATCGGCACCGCTCGATCGAGCGGGGCTCAGGCCGGGGGTCAACAGCGCGCCGAGCGGGGCCGCGGTGATTCCCCTGATTCCCTGCAACGCCGTCAGCACGTAGGACCAGAAGCGGGTCGGGTCATCGTCGCTCTCGTCCAACGAGACCCAGGCGACGCCCTGTACGCCACCGGATGCGTGAGCCCATTGAGACAACAACGTGGTCTTTGCCCCAGCCCGCCGGAGCGGTGACCACCGTCAGGCGAGCGCCCTCCCGATCAAGCGCCGGGGCGTGCAGTCGGGGGCGGGCCACACCGGCCGGACGTAGCGGCGGTACCGACAATTTCGCGGCAATCAACGGTGCCGCGCCAATCTGCGCCATATCCGCTCCCCAAGGCTTCCGTCCACCGTGACACCTGGCCGGCCCAGATGCAAACACCGCAGGTCCACCCGGGTGGTCCGGCAGACGGGTGGTGCGCCATCACCGGGGGCCTAGCAGCGCTGTGCTTCACGACAAAGTGAGGGCGAGCTGTGGCCGAAGTAGTTGAGATGAGATCAGACCCGCGCACCGATCCGAGCGCGCCCCCGCGGCGACGCCGGCGGGCCAGGCTCGCGCGTTGGGCCCTGCTCGCGCTGGCGGGGTTGGTGGGGCTCGCCGGTACCGGGATGCTGTACCAAACGGTCGCCACGGCGATCGACCGGCAGCAGATTCACGCCGGAGGGCTCCCTGGTCGATGTCGGTGGCTACGCCATGCACCTCCACTGCACGGGCACGTGGCAGCCCCACGGTGGTGCTCGAGGCGGGCGCGGGAGCCCCGTCGTCGATCTGGGCCTGGGTGCAGCCGGCCGTCGCGCAGCAGACCCGCGTGTGTTCCTATGACCGGGCCGGACTCGGCTGGAGCGACGCCGGCACCCAGCCCGCGTGATGCCGCGAGCATTGCCCGGGAGCTCCACACCCTGCTGCTGCGGGCCGGTGAGACCGGCCCCTTCGTACTCGCCGGCCATTCCCTCGGCGGCCAGTACGCGCTGATGTTCGCCGAGCTCTACGCCGAGGACACGGCCGGTCTGGTGCTGATCGAAGCCCAGCACCCCGACACGCTGTTCCGTACGCCCGCGGCCCAGGATGCCGCACGAGCGCAGCAGCGCCAGGTCAACCTGTTCGTCGGTCCTGTCCCGCCTCGGGATCGTTCGTCTCTTCAGCATGGCGCCGGCCGACCAGCGGCTTCCGGCCGCATCCCAGGTGGCCCTGAATCAGGCGGTGGACCGGACCGACCTCGTCACGGCCCTGCGGGCCGAGCAGTTGGCCGTTCCGACCAACCGCGAACAGTTGCCGGTCGGCGGTGCCTTGGGCAACCTTCCCGTCCGAGTGGTCAGCGCCACCGAGCACGGCATGGAGCCCGAACTCGAGTCCTACACCCTCGGCCTTCAACGTGAGCTGGCCGCGCTCTCGACCAACAGCCGCCACAACATCGTGGCCGGCGCCGATCACATGTCGCTCATCACCGATCAGACCGACTCACAGCACACGACGATCGCCGCCGATCTGGCGACGTGCTCGATCTCGGTGCGCATCGACCACCCAATACGAGGCCGGCTCTATCAGAAGGAGGCAACGTGTTCTCAGAACTCAGCGACATCAGGAAGGCCGGCATCTTCACGGCCCTGGTGCTGGTCATGGCGACAGCCGCGGCACTGTTCATCCGGGTGCTGCAGATGCCGGCGGGGCCGGTCCCCGCAGCCATCTACATGTTCGTGCCGGCCGTCGCCACGTTGATCATGCTGCTGGTGATCACCCAGGACGGGTATTCCAAGGCCGGCTGGAAATCGCTCGGGCTGCACCGGGCCGGTCTCAAGGTGTGGGGGGTGGCCCTGCTCGCTCCCTTGTTGGTGGGCGTGGTCGGAACGGCGATCGTCTGGGCGACGCCGCTCGCCACCTTCGTTGCGCCTCCGCCGATGGGCGGTGTCGTGATCGCCCTGCTCGTCCAGGTGGTGGTGTACACGGTGACTTACTCCCTGGGCGAGGAGCTGGGTTGGCGGGGGTACCTCCTGCCCCGCCTCATCCACCTGGGTCGCGACTCGAGCCCTCGTTCTCGTCGGTCTGGTGTGGGCCGCGTGGCATCTACCGATGATCTTGCTGACCCCGCTCTACCACGCCGACGGGAACCGGTGGATCGTTCTCCCGCTGTTCGTCGCGACGATCGTGGCCGGAAGCTTTGTCTTCGGCTACCTACGCTTGCGGACGGGGAGTGTCTGGCCCGCGGCCATCGCCCACACCGTCCACAACGTCAGTTGGGGAACACTGGCCTTGTTCACCGCAAGCACCAGCCCCGTGGTGGTCGACGAGTATCTCGTTGGCGACAACGGAATCCTCATTCTCGCGGGCACGGTGCTGGTGGCGGTCTGGCTTCGATGGCGATGGTTCGGCAACGCCAAGCCAACTCGCCCCGCGGAGGAAGCCCAGCCGACCAGTGCCGGCGTCGGGGTCTGACCATGCGCCGGGCCGCCGCGACTTTTTTTTTTTTTTTTTTTTTTTTTTTTTTTTTTTTTTTTAAAAAAAAAAAAAAAAAAAAAAAAAAAAAAAAAAAAAAAAAAAAAAAAAAAAAAAAAAAAAAAAAAAAAAACCACGCCGACAAGCCATCTGTGCCAGGTCCAATCAGCGCGCTCTCCTCACCCTCCACTCCCCGCTCTCCACCCATCTTCCTCTCCGCACCCATCACCCTAGCTTCTCCATCCCCCCACCACTCTGCACCACCACCCATCCCACCGCCCACCTCCGCTCACTCTCTCATCAACCCCCCCCCATCGTCCAATCAGTGCGCATGCGTACCCCCTTCTAGATCGACGGGATGACGACAAGGCGTTCTGCTGTGCAGAGGTCTGCGCGGAGATCTCGTTCGGCGTAGCTCTCTGCCGTCCTCCATCCGGGCGAGCCGAGCGCTCCGTGGACGTGGCAGCGCAAGCGCAGTCGCCCAGTACGAGAAGTACCAGGCACGCGACCTCTCTGGCTTCTACTCAGCGTGTCTTCTGGAACGCTTCTCCGCTCGTCATCGTGGCTCAAGGGCGTTCACCTCGACGGCCGGGGGCCATCGCGTGCCTCGCAGGCGGTCGAGCGTGTTGCAGCAACTCCACGTTCTTCGTCACCTGAAGTCGCGCCAGCCAAGCGCCTTCTGGACGTCCAGATCAGCCGACGCTGCCGCATCGCTCACGCCTGGGCATCGCGTCGTCGTGGTCACGTCGGCAGGTCGGCCCCGGTCTGCTCCGTCACCATGTAGGCGGCGTACCAGTCCGGCCAGATCTCGTCGGCTGCCGGTCCGGGGCTCGTGTTCGCCATGGCGAGCGCTCGCCGAGCGCCAGCAGTCGGGTCGAGCAAGTCGTTCGTGGAGTCGATTCTACTGCAGTGGTATTCTAGAGAAGCCAGGTGCGTCAGATCGTTGAAGTAGCAACGAGTGTAGTAGCGTGATCGGCAGCATCGCTGGCGCGTCAATCCTTCGTTAGAATGAACGCGAGCGTCCTGGTGGAAAACGCGCTGCAGCAGCGCTCAGATAGCGAGTTGATCGCAGCGCGCACATCAGCGACATCAGTAAGCTGGCAGAGCAGCTCGTGTGGAGTGGCGAATGCACGAGAGTATCAGCGGTATACAACAAAGCGTATCAACAAATCAGCATCAATCTCCATCGAATCACGTAAATTCTTAGCGCATCAACTCGCAAAACAATCAACTTCAAATCAGTGCAGCTTCATGCTCTTCGCTCGCATATCATCACTCAAGCATCTTGCTAGGTATCATCTCCCCTACCGTGCATCGCACCAATCCCTGCTTTCCTCCACTAATCAACAGCCACCCAATCAACCTCTCAAACAAGCTTTAATCAACACATGCCTCCGTACTATCTCGCTTACGCGTATATCAAAAGAGCCAAAGTCGCCGAGCCTCTGTCACGTACCGCGAGATCAGCCAGTGCCGTGCCAGCAGCTGTTCAGCTTTTCTGCTCTCTCGCACACACCCATCATGCTTTGCATCTCAACCAAATTCTCAAATCTTCGCCCCCCTCGCATCATGCTCCATAAAGCACATACAATCTCATACTTCACCTTGTGCTCGCACGTTCTCGGGATCGAGTCAGAATAAGCACCACTCCACATCTTCCCCCTTCCACTGCAACCTCCTCACAACCCTACACCCTTCCTAAGATCATTCCACGTTCATTTCCATCTACTCCTCACGATCGCAACGCGCTCTGCATCATCACAGCTCAGTTATCTTCACAAACACTACTTCTCCGCTTATGCAAACATCTCTTTCCCTCCAAGAACTCAATTTCCCTACAATCGCATCAATCAGAAATCAACCACTCTCTTCATCTATCATCACCAAAAACAATCCATCATCTATCAAACACAATCTTCCTCACTTCCCATTACCACAATAACTTCGGGTGCCATCCATGGCGGTGCCTACTCGACAGTTTCTCCGTCGGTCGAGCCTGCGGCATCCAACCAGCAACTGCCGCTGCTGCAGCGCACTCGCGGTGTCTTCCTCGGCCGAATAGGCACGCGGCCCCAACAAGTGCGGTAACGCCGAATTATCGAACTTAGACATATAATCCATTTCAATCACCCCCTATTACATCCGCATCTATCTAATCACCTCAGAGCAAGCAACCACCATCCACCACCTAACCACACACTCACAACTCACATCCCTATCACTACCACACCCATCACAACCCTAACATCATATCAACACCTAAACCTCCACCACCAGCTCAACTCGAGCGGCATAACTCAGCAACTGCCGCTCACGGCCCACAGCCTCTCGCGTGCGCCCGGGGCCTTCGCGAATCGTCGGTTCTCAAGGTTCACAAGCCCCCCACTCAAGGCGTTCGCGCCGACTACATCGGCCCTGACCATCGCGCAGCGGAGCCGGGCGCTAACCGTCGGAGGGCGCGCGTCGGAGCTTCTTCGGGCACAGATCGGTTCGCCTCCACTTCGGTGCGGAAGCGCCGCCGCTTCTATGAAGCGCCGCGAGCTCGGCCGATGACCTTCCCCTGCCGCACACCTACTTGGAGCGATGGCGCACATCGCTGCCTCCTCACACGCCGCATCGACGGCACCCCGCGCCTCCCACACACCACATCTCTCTCGCATGCCAATCACCCACGTCCGAGAGGCCCCGCTGAAACGCCGGAGCGTCGCCGACCCAGGCCATCGCGAGGTCCAGTGCGCGGTGCCGCATGGCGGCTCTGGATCTACACACCCTACTGCTACTCACTGCGCTTCACCGTTCTCCGTTGCTTCCACTCGCCCTGAGCACCCGCAGGCCATCCACTCTGTGCCGAATGCGCGAGCAGCCACACTCAACGATGAGGCGTCCGATCACCGAGCTCCTCGCACAGCTCGCCCGTACGCCGAACTCAACTTCGCCGCCACCCAGCAACGAGCAGCGCCCTCAGCCCGCAGTGCACGCCGAAGTCGAGAACACGCCAAGTATGGCGTCATGATCGTCAACTACGCCGCGCCATTCTCTTCAACGCTTCGCGATACCCGAGCGATGATGCCGCGAGCGGCCACCGTGCTATCCAGGACCTGGCGAAACCAATGGCTCTGGCCGAGCTGTCGAAGCTGCTCACCACAGCCAGCAACCGAACGTGTTCGACGCGCTGCCCGTTCAGCGAACCACCAACGCCGCCGAACCGACTGGCCTGGCCTCCAGCCAGTCTGCGGCGCTGCTCAGTGACGGGGAGATGGCCATCAGTTGCATCGGGAGCGATCGATCGCTGGGCGTACCCAGATCCGCCTCGCTCTGCTCGCGCCCACCGCTCTAGATGCTTCGGCGCGAGAGTCGGCGCCTGGATGCGCGCGGACATCTGCGCACCGCGTACAAGATGTTGACAGCTATGGTGTCGAAAGTCGCCGAGCGCGCCCGCCGGGAACTCGTCGCCAGCGGAGAAACCGCCCGCAAGAGGACTGAGGAGACTCGGCGGACTTGACCGCTCAAGAGGAGCAAATCGCCCGGATGCCACCGACGCCATGCCAATCCCGAGATCGGCGCCGAGCTCTTCATCAGCGCGCGCACGGTCGAATGGCATCTGCGGAAGATCTTCACCAAACTCAACATCACCTCTCGCGACAGATTCGCGACAACCTGGCGGCTACGCCCGCCACAACCCCCGCCTAACACCCATTGGGCCGGAAGCACACCCCTCAATCGGCAGCCAGCGGACGGGATCGTGCGCGGGAGCCAGCCTACGCCGATGAGCCACGCCCGCACTGAACCCCTCCTCGGTGCCCGTACGGCGGGACCCAAGACGGACCTCGGATCGGGCCGGCCGGCGACCAGGGCCGCCGACCAGAGTTCTCACGGGCGCGAAGGGGCACCGTTCGGCTGGAGGTCGAGTTCAGCACAATCGACCATCCAGAGCAGTACCAGGAGCGACATGTCAGACCTAATCGACGGCGGCTTCTGGCCGTACAACGGTCAGCCCGACCTGCTCGGTTCAGAGACGGTGACAGCAGACCCTCAACGTCAACGGATCAGTTACTACTTCGACGCTGCCACCAGACTCCAACGCCGCATGGACTACGACGTCGAGGTCAACGGCAACTCCGAGGTGGCGCACTACACATCCGAGCACAAAGACTTCGACGGCCTGATCGTCCCCACTCGCACGCGGCTCTTACGGAGATCTTCAGACGGCACGGCCAACCACGGCTTCGCCGCCCCTCCTCGACCTCGACGACGTTCAGCTCAACAAGTAGGGCCGTTCGGCAACCCCGCCATCACTACCAGCAGCACGCGAAAGGACAGCACATGTCCCAGTACACGACACCCAACCTGCACCCTCGATGCCGCCAACGGCACTCACCTACGCCTACCGCCGCTTCGGCAAGGCGGGCGGCAGTCCCGGTCGTCTTCATCCAGCACTTCCGCGGCAACCTCGACAACTGGGACCCTGCCCTCGTCGATGACATCGCCGCCGAGCGCGAGGTCATCCTGTTCGACGCCAGCGGCGTCGGCGGTTCCACCGGCGCCGTGCCGCACCTCCTTCCACGACTTCGGCCGCGACGCGCTCGCCTTCATCGACGCGCTCGGCCTCACCGAGGTTGACCTGTTCGGTTTCTCCATCGGCGGGTTCGTCGCCCAGGAAGTCGCGCTGCAGCGGCCGCAGCTGGTCCGTCGGCTGATCCTCGCCGGCACCGGCCCGCAGGGCGGCCGGGACATGCACGGCTGGAACGACAAGCCTCGATGCCCACGCCATGAGGGACGTGCAGGGCGCCGAAGACGTGCTCTACCTCTTCTTCAGCACCGTCCGCTGCCAGCCAGGCACAAGGGCGCGGAGTTCGTCGGCCGGATCTTCACCCGCACCGAGGAACGCGACACCGACGTATCCCTCGCCGCCCGCGACGCGCAGGCCGCGGCGATCATCGACTGGGGCATCCGCGACGTCGAGCAAGCTCGCCCGCCTTGCCGAGCATCACGGCGCCGACCCTCGTCGCCAACGGCGACAACGACATCATGGTGCCGACCGTCAACTCGTACCTCCTCGCCGGCACCTCCCGAACGCCAAGCTCGTCGATCTACCCCGACGCCAACCACGGCTTCCTCTTCCAGTTCCCGCACGAGTTCGCCGCCGAGGTCAACGCCTTCTTACCGCGTAAGTTGCTCACTCACGACGCCGATGATCGGCCCAGTTCTGCAGACCTTCGAACCTGGGTCTCCATCGTCGGTGAATCTCTACGTGGCTGGAGCAAGGCGACACCTAGGGTCATTCGAAGCTGCCGTCGCCGCCGAACGCTCCGCCCGCGCCATCGTCAGGAGTGGTGATGAAGCCGCCACCATCGCCATCGCCGTCGCCACCATCGTCATCGTGGTGGTGGTCGCCGTCGGCCAGTCTGCTTCCGATGAGGTAGCCAGTCAGGAGATCAAGACCACCCCAGCTGCCGTAGTAGCCGAGCGCCCAGGGCGCATAAGCCGGCCCGCCTTGCCAGTACGGCACCCGCTGGGTGCCGTCCAGGACTGTCCGATGGAGGGATCGACACCATCGGGAACTCTCTGAGAATCTGCGGCACAACCAGCAACGTGCCTTTGCTTCCACCATGAGGGCCCAGTCGACATCCTGCTCTGAAGGTCCGTGCGCCGGGTCGAAGAAGCACGGTGGCCGTCTGACCGGGAGCGGCTCGCCCGCGACGCGCGCCTTCACGCTCGCCACGGCGTACCGGCCTTCGTCGAGGATCTCGGTGACGTGTCGAATCTCACCAGCCTTCTTGACGGCTCTCAATCACTGCTTGGCGTCGTCATAGGCATTCAGGGCCTGGCGGTAGTCCTGCTGCGTCGCCTCGTCGAGAGTACGGCCATCCACATGAAGGTCAAGGCGTTGCAGATCTTCGCCATAGAGAGTTACGTCCTCCTCGGCAGCGCCTTTGGAAGCCACGAGCTGAGCGCGACGTTCGCGCCACCTCATATCGCCCTCAACAGTCGCATCAGCGTCAAGGCAAGCGTTCCTCGTTGCTCGAACCGAGCCGCACGTTCGATCATCGGTCTGGTCATTTGCTTTCCACCTTCTGGGTTGCTGTGTAGAGCCCTCCGCTGCGCGGATTTCGGCGGCGTCCTACCTGGGTGGCTCCGCATCCGATCCCACGTTCTTCGCGAGGCCGTCGAAACCGGGTCCATCACCGACCCGGCGCCCGTAGCGTCACCTCTTGGAGGATCCAGCCGTTGCCGTCGGGATCGCTGAACGAGGCGAACGACCCGTAGGTGCGGCGATCCGGATCCGGGCCTCGCACCCGGCCGACGTTTCCGGCGTGACGGAAGACGCCGCCCTGGTCGTGGAAGACATCGCTCACGTCCACGCCTCGTCCGGTCAACTCGTCGCCGGCCATCTCGATGTCGATGACGACCAGGAGCAGGCCCTGCGATGAGCCAGGTACAGCCGTGGTGATTCCCTCGCCGATCACGATCGAACAGCCCGATCCCGGCGGGGTCAATTGCGCCACACGGAAGTCGGTGCCGGTGACGTAGTCGATGTCTTCCCGGAACCCCAATGTCTTGTAGAAATGCTTGGCTCTCTCAACGTCGGCGACGGGCACCACGACGACTTCCAACTTCATGTCCATGACGCGTCCCTCCTCCTTCCGTCGAGCCGAGTGGCGCCGGGCCACACCAGCAGTCTCTCAGCCGAAGGAGTCGGTCGAACCCGTGAAAGGCCCTGGTCACCCTTGCCAGGGCGTTCCACAGGCGCGACCGCTGCGTCGAATACGCCACCGTTGGACTCAACCGACAACGGAACGGAGTTGAGGTCATGAACACCAAGGTCACAGTGATCTACGACAATCCAACAGATCCTCAGGCGTTCGAGGCCGGCTACCTCGAGCAGCTGGCGCTGGCCAGGAAGATCCCGGGAATCACAATGCTCGAGTCGTCCAAGGTCTGGCCCAAGGAGGACGGCAGCCCCACACCCGCCTACCGGATGCTCGACATGTACTTCGCTGACTACGACGCCGCATCCGCAGCCGTCAGCACTGACGAGGCCGCTGACTTCTTCCCCCACGTCTACCAACTGGCATCCGGTGGAGTACGGATCGTGTTCGCCGAAATCGAAGACAGCGATCGGCATGCGGGCAACACAAAATCGAAGGACTGAAAGCATCGGGATTCGCGGCTGATCTCCGACTCTCGTCTGTCAGCTGCAGTTCCCGCGCGTGCGTTCGTCGGTCGAGATGGACGCTTGTGTAGCACGGCATCACTTGTACCGCTCCGACATCGCACAAGGTTTCCGCGTTGGGTCGTGCGGCAATACATCGATGAAGAGCTGCGCGGCGAACTCCGGCGCGTGGCGAGTCTGCGCACGGGTGGTCCGGGAGTCAGGAAACCCGACCTCGGCGTTCGCGGCGACGGCTCGCATCGGCTTCGGTCCCGACCCTCGGTCATGGATGAGCCGGCACATCGCAGTCGCGTTGCTGCAGGAGACCTTGTCGATCCGTGTACAGCGAGAGCATCATGGTGTCATCAGCGTCTGGCCGACGCCGGTCTCGATGGGGAGGCGCCATGTTCCTACAGGTGATCCAAGGAGCAGTCAAGGATCCGGACGGCTTGAGGCGGAGCCTCGACCGGTGGACAGAGGATCTCGGGCCAGGTGCCGACGGGTGGCTCGGCACGACGTGGGGCATGTACGGCGACAACTCGTTCATCGCGCTCGCCCGATTCGATTCGGTGGACGCTGCGAAGCGGAACAGCGATCGGCCCGAACAGGGCTCATGGTGGGCCGAAGCGGCGGCGTCAGTCGAGGGCGAAGCCCGCTTCACCGACTACGACGACGTCATCGTGCTCGGTCCCGGGGGGTCCGACGACGCCGGATTCGTCCAGATCATGCAGGGACGGGTCGCTGACGCCGACCGCGAACGTACGATGACACGCGATTTCGCTCAACGTCCGATGGATTTCCGTCCCGACATCCTCGGCGGCGTCGCAGCGATCCGCGACGACGGAGCCTTCGTGCAAGCGATCTACTTCACCTCCGAGGCAGATGCGCGGGAGGGCGAGCAGAAACCCATGCCGCCGGAGATGCGAGACATGATGGAACAAAGTCAGGCGAACACCACAGAGATCACCTTCATCGACCTGAACTCGCCGGCCTTCGCGACAGCACCCTGACCTCCACGATCGGACGCAATCGTCACCGAGCCGCCAGCTTCAGCGGCCCGATCCCGGCTCAGGCACGTCGACCGTCGCGAACCACGAAATGCTTCACTACGTTCAGCCCGTTTCGGCAACAGCATCCTCGAGACCGTAGGCGCCGGACAAGGTGAGGTCGTCAATCAGGTCGAGGCACCGATGCGCATTGCAGGGTCGCCTGACGGTAGAGGCGTAGAACGACCTTGATCACGGTTGGGTTCAGCGCAGCTTGTGCGGGACGTATGGTTCTCGTCGCCAGCCATCCGGTCAGCGGAGACTGTCAGGAGACGGTTCCCAGGAGGTCGACGACGAAGTGGGACGTCGTGCTGGCGTAGACCGTGAGCTGGCGTCCGGCAGAGACACCCACAAAAAGTCCATTGGCGATGGCCGATCCGCCCGCCGCGTAGTTGATCGAGGAGATCGCCGGCACCGGGAAGCCTGTCGTGTAGGCCTTCAGGAAGCCGCCCGTCGAAGATCCGAGTGCCGTCAGATTGATGATGGCAGCAACGGTGCCCCGCGGCGCCTGGGCGATCGAGAAGGTGACCGCCCGTGTTGTACCCCCGGTGAGGATCCCGCCCTGGACACGGGTGTCGTAGATCCGGGCCGGCTCGGAACGCATGTGGACGGCGCCGCCCCCGTTGAACCCAACCCGGGCTCCGCTGATCTGCTGCGACGAGGATCCGCGTCCGGCGAAGAAGAGCTCCAACTTGGCGCCGGCCGGGAAGGGTCCCTGGAGCGCCACCGGCACCACGAGGCGGCGAACCTGGATCCCGGAGCTGGCTCCGTACTCGGCGAAGACGAGATCCTGCTCCCCGAAAGAGGCGACACCGGGACTCCATACTTGTGCACCGAGCCCTACGGTCTGGCCCGGTTCGGTGCTGGAGTAGTAGAACTCGATGTCACGGACGATCGCCCCGATCGGGATGTCCATCGTCGCGCACATCGCGAACGCGATGTTCTCGTACATGCCCACGTTCCCGACGCTTCGCTCACTGCCGGACTCGACGGTGTGGAAGTCGAAGTAGCTGGCGGACCGATAGACATAGCCCGTGATCGGACTCGACGCTTGGACCGCCGCCATCGCGGACCGCTGGCGCCGATCCTCGAGCCAATCTCCGAGCCCCTTGCGCGGCTTCGCTGCCGTCGCATCGGTCGCCGGTAGACCGGCCGCGGCGGCGGCGGCGGCCACCCCGGCACCCAGCAGGATCCTCCGACGAGCGACTGTCGATTCATCCACGACAGCACCTCCTCGTGAAACTGAGCCGCCGGAACTCAAGCTACTGATTCACGGCCGCGCAGCAAGCACGTCTGGACTTGTCAGAGCTGTTGACAAGTCCTGCTGATGGCGCGGTCGGTGACGGCAGGCTGAGGTAGCAGTTGCTACCGAAGCCGCCACGAACCCCGGCCGACGGGATGAGCCCCGGCGACATCAAGAAATGCGCCGGCTAACATCGGCTCCCCCATCCCTACCCGCGGGTCAACCCCACAGCGGCGGCTAGGGTCGCGGCCTCGAGACGCGCTTCCCGCGAGGTTCCGAAGTCGACAGGGAACGCCAGGACCGCATGCTCGAACAGCATGCGGTCCTGGGATCTGCTACTGGCCTTCGCGGACGGGATGGATCTCGTCGGCGACCAGTCCGTGAGCTTCGCGGTGCACGGTGGCGGCGGTCTCGGCGTCCGGCGCCTCGACCAGACAGAAAACCTTTCCTGCGACCTCGTCGACCCAGTAGCGCTGATAGTCGACGCCGTATCGACCCTGCGTCCTCAGATCAGCTTCGTGAGCCCCGGCTACGTCGTCGAAGGTCGCACCCTCCGGGAGTTGATGGTGGACATCCATGAACAGCGGCATGATCGCCTCTTTCCGTCACGTCCGGGCGCCTGTCGTCCGGACGTCACGAACGCTAGGTGGCAGGCGTTTGCAAGGGCGTTTGCCGGAGCCCACCGTCTCCACGCTGATGATCTGGGTGGCGACGAAACGACGCAAGCCGTTCTGCCAAGTCGGGCAGTGGACCCAGGGCGGCCAGCGCTTCCGCCTCGTCGAGGACGCCACCGTCGACTCCGTGCTGAAGCTCCACCAGGTCCGTCAGAATGACGGCCCGCACCCAGGGGTAGACATCCCGATGTCGACGGCTGCACGCCAACCCATCGGACAGCAACTGGACAGCAGCGTCGACGTCGGTGGGCGATTGCAGCAAACCCAGCCCCCGCATGGCGAGCGCTTCGTAACACGGATCGCCGATCTCGCTGGCGAAGGTGAGCGCTTCGGCAAATCCCTCCGATGCGGCGCGCCGATCACCCAGGGCGAAAGCGCAGGAGGACCGAACGAGCATCGGCCAGGGCAGGACGGCCCGCCAACCTCCTTGGCGTACGTGCCTCAAACCGACCTCGGCCAGCATGATGCCGCGCTCGGGATCACCGGAGCGTTCGGCGGCGCGAGCCAGCATCGCCTCGGCGTAGCCCTGCCAACCGCGCTTCTTCGCCGCCTCGAAGGTGGCGACCGCAGCGGCCAGCGTCGTCATCGCCGACCCGTAGTCACAGCGATCCGAGAGACACATGCCGAGGTAGGTCTGGGCCATGGCCGCGCGGCTCTCATCCCCGACGGCGCGGGCGTGCTCGATCGATCGGGCGAGTACCGGCTCGGCCAACGCACCGGTTCCCTCCATCGCGAATACGAAGCCCATCTCACGCTCCGCCTCCGCCAGACCCGCGAGGTCGTCGAGATCTCCCGCGAGCTGCACGGCACGGCTCAGAAGTCCCTTGGCCTCCTGATCCCGGCCCCGATGGCTGTGGATCAATGTTCTGGCGAGCATCAAGAGTGCCGCCAGCTCGATCCGTGGGTCTCCGTGGGCCAAGGCGGCATCGGCAGCGCGCTGGGAGGTTTCCACCGCCCGGTCGAGCTCGCCGGCGCGCAGGCGTGCGGCCGCCGAATCCAGCAGCGCTGGTGCAGAGACGCTCGGTGGTACCGACGATGCGGCTCGGGGTCGTTGCAGCGGGCGCCGCACCGTGTCGGCCGGCAGGACCCCCAGCTCGTCACGGAAACGCTGCTCGATGGCGGCGTAGCGTTGCCAAGCCACTGGACCGTTGCCGCTCTGAACGAGCAGATCGAGCAACAACTCGTTGGTTGTCTCGCAGAACGGATCGAACAGCAACGCCCGCTCGGTGATCCGCAAGGCACGAGCTGGGTCCTTGGTGCCGAGTCGACTGCCGATCCACCACAACGCTTCGGCGATCACGTCGTGTACACGGGTGCGCTGCAGCGACAGCCACAGGTCGAACGCCGGGGCGTCGTTGAAGTCCATACCCTCTAAGAGCTCGCCGCGAACGAGCCGCTCGATGCTGTCGACGTCATCGGGTACGCCGAGGAGTTCGAGCAGATCGACGTCCACGGCGTCGGTCAAGTGGAGTTCCAAACCACCGTTTCGTTCCACGACCGTTCCCTCAGGCTCGAGAGCCCGCCGGAGCTGATGCAGCAGCCACCGGACCGCGGCGAGCGGGTCGTTCGCCTCCGGCGCCAGCCGCAGGGCAATCTCGCGTCGCGTCGGATGAGGCTCCAGCAACAGGTAAACGAGCAATCCCCAAGGTTTGCGCCCGCTCAGAACGGCGGCGACACCGTCACGTCTGATGCCCGGCTCCCCCAGCAACTGCACGTCCAGCGCCATCTGCCGAGCATACGATCCGACGCACCAGCGGACGGCGTCTGATTGACGCCGAATTCGACGCCGAGCTCGACGCCGAGCTCGACGCCGAGCTCGACGCCGAACGAAAGGACCATCGATATCCCAACACCGTCCGTCGGCGAGCAGCCGTCGTCAAGGGCAGCGGTCGCGGGAACTCGCTGTAGCTCAGATGGCCAGCGATCCCGCGCGGGATCTCGTTGGGGAACCGGAAGTCGCCATGTCCGCCGGTCTGGGAGATGAACGCCCCGGAAGGGTAGATCCTTGGTCCGGGGATCGAGCCCTCGTCGATCGCGCGCTTGATCCCGAACGCAAGGTCCGCCGAGGTCGCGGACCGTCGTGAAGACCCGGCATCAGCGTCTTGCCTGAGCCGTCGATGCTGACACCGCCGACGATGTCGGCGCCCGTCCCGTTTCCGGAGGCGACGACCGACTCGATCAAGCCGTTGCGGACTTGTTACGTCGTACGGGCCGCCGACTTCGCCAGCCATGCTGTCGACGACCTTGACGTCGCCGAATCGGAGCGCGTCGTCAACTACCACATCAACCACTCCCAGCCTCCAGCGTTCCATTGGTCGCCTTGACCGTCCTGCGCCGCGGGGCGTCCCAGGTCAAGCTGATGGCCGGCGGTGGCGTCGCCTCCGACTACGACCCCATCGACGTGAGTCAGTACACAGAACGAGAAATCCGGGCCGCTGTCGAGGCGGCCGAGAATTGGGGCACGTACGTGACGGTGCACGCCTACACACCACGGGCCGTCCGAACTGCGATCGCCGCTGGAGTGCGCTGTGTCGAGCACGGCCAACTGCTCGACGAGGAAACGATCGCACTGATGGCCGAACACGGTATCTGGTGGTGCCTGCAACCGTTCCTCGACGACGGGGACGCCCCGTCGCTGGCGCCGGCGAACCGAGGGAAGTTCCTCCGAATGGTGGCTGGCACCGACAACGCCTACAGGCTGGCCACCAAGCATGGCGTTCGGGTGGGATTCGGGACCGACATCTTGTTCGATCCGAAGCTCGCTGCCCGGCAGGGGGGCCCTGCTCACCAAACTGAGCCACTGGTACGAGCCTGCCGACATCCTTCGGCAGGCGACTCGCGGCAACGCCGAACTGCTGGCACTGTCCGGCCCCCGGAACCCCTACCCGGCGCGACTCGGGGTGGTCGAGGCCGGCGCAATCGCCGACCTCATCCTCGTTGACGGCGATCCCGTTGCCGACATCTCGCTCATCTCCGACCCTGACCGCAACTTCCTCGCCATCGTCAAAGACGGACATCTGGTCAAAGGGCCACCGAACGTCAACTGAGCCGGGCGGATTTCACACGCGGCATGGTCGACCTGCCCTTGAGCCCCACTTGGTCGAAAGTTCACAGAACTCGACGCGTTATCGATCAGCGGTCCGCTTTCGGGCGCTCCTGCCGCCAAGTTGACCTGCCAATGTGTCGACAGGGCTCGCCTAGCGCGTCCAGGTCGAGCTCGAGCTGCAGAATCAACCTAGATGGACAACAACCCGTCATCCATTCATCGTGCTGGGAGGCGGAGAATACCTTCCACGTCTTCGGTTGGGGTACCGAACGCCGAGGGGAACAGGTTGGTGTTTGTGCTGTCGAAGTACACGTCACCATTTAGTTCGACCCGGAGGGGGCGGGAGCATCCAGTACGCGGCAAACCGTTCGGTGGGGTGTCGACGGGGGTCGGCGCACCGAGCGACGTGGGAAGGACATCTGCCCTCATGACGTCGCAGGTGAACGGTTTCAAGTTGTCGGTGTAGTAGATCCGGCTGCCGTCAGGGCTGAGTGCACCTGACACCCAGGGGTAGCCCATGCTGCCGTTGCCGGTGTCCCACCGCGGGAGCCGTGTGATCTGTCCGCCAACATGCCAGACGGCGAGCTGGTCGCCGTTGGTGTAGGTGTGGTTGGCCTTCACGTCGGGAACGTCTTCGCGAAGGAGCATGGTCAAGCCGTCGTCGGACATGGTGAGCAGGTCGACACCCCAGTACGTGCCCACGAAGGTGCATCCGAAGGTGCATGTGACGGCATCGGGATGGAACGGGTTGGCCTGCGCCAAGACCTGGCCCTCGCCGCAGAATCCGCCGGTGGGTCCGCTGCACTCGAGGCCGAGTTGGGCGACGTAGTTGCCGTTTCTGGAGATCTTTGCCGAGCGAAATGCTTGCCACCGGAATCCGGTCATTGGAAGGAACTGAATCTTGTCGCTGCGGGGGTCGATCACGTAGGCGTGTTCCTGGGTCCGGGAGCTGGCCTCGGCGGCAGCGGGGGCGGTGAGATCTGCCTGCGTGACAAAGACGGCATCACCGTCGTCGTTGACGTCCCCTTGGAAGCTGCTGCCGGCCGACACCTTCGGTGTGTAGCCGTCCTGGGCGACATCGAGACGGCGGGTACTGCCAGCTGTGGCGGCGTCACCGACGTCGGCCAGGTAGAGGTGCCAGCGTTCATCGACGCAGGAAAACATGGTGAAGCGCCCATTTGCGCTGGAGATAATCCTGCTGTCGAACGTGATTCCGCCGGTGCGGCAGGCGGTGGGTGCGTTCGCTTGTTGGAGGACGTCGACCGTTTCGCCCGTGGCGCGGCTCCGCCGGATGATTGTGTAGTGGTCCTGGTCGTTGACGTCGCGGTAGATGTCGAAGGTGGCCGGGAGCTGATCAACACGTTGGAAGGAGGTTGGTCCGGGTTGTCCGCTGACGATTAGTCTGCGAGTGAGGGTGGCACTGTTGCCCTTCTCGCCGTTGGCCGTCAAGTCGATTTCGGAGGTTCCTGGCTGTGTCGGGGTTCCGACCAGGGCCCATCCGCAGTCCGGGCTGCCGCAGAGCTCTTCGCCGGAGGCCAACGTCAGTCCGGGGGGCAAGGACGAAGCTCGCACCGTCCAGGAGGTGACGGTGCCGCCTCCCTCTCCATAGGCCCAGCTGGGTAGATACCACTGCTGGGTGACGCCGACCGTACCCGGCTTCAGCGCAAAGTCCTGAACGGTCAGCGGGGGCACAGCAGCAGCGATGGTGAGCGACAGAGTGCGACTGATGCGGTCGCCGTCGGAGTCGGTCACCGTCATTGTTGGGCTGTAGTTGCCGCGTGTCGTCGGGGTACCGCTCATGATCCCCGACTCCTCGTCAAGGTGCAGCCCGGCGGGCAGGCCGGTGCTGGACCAGGAGTAGGGAGGAGTGCCGCCGATAGCGCTCAGGCTTGCCGTGTAGGGGAGGTCCTCTGCGCCCGCCGGGACAGCGGTGGTGAGAATGCTCAACTGTGTCGGGATCGGTGGCTGCGGGCCTAGATAGGGCCCGGTCGAGGTCGCCAAGGTGAGCTCAACCAACGGCTTTTCGGCGATCTCGTATTCGGCGTGCAGCAAGAACAGCACATCAATTTCTAGTGAGGCTTTGAATTTGAGTCCTCCGGTGATGCTCCACCACGGGTTAGCTGCTGGCGTGAAGGTCTCCGCCGCGAACACGGCGATGAAGAATTCGGGGCCGGCCATGCCAAGCAGCTTCATCTCCACGGCCGGTCCTGCGCTTAGTTCAGCGCGGACGTTCACCGACCTGATGTTCGGTGCGGTGACGGTCCAGCCGCCCTTGGAGAAGCTGGACAAGGTGGTGGGCGTGGAGCCGATGTACCAGTCGAACCCGGCCGAATGGGTGATGCCTTCCCAGCGTGCGCCGGCTTTGATGCCAGCGCTGACCTCGAAGGCAAGTTTGGGTCCGATGCTGGTCGTGAATGGCCCTACCATCGGGCCCTTCGCGGACGGCAGTTCGAGGGAGCAGCTGACCTTGGCGGAGACGTCGACGCTGAATTCGACTGCGGCGCTGGTGGTCATCAAGACCCGGATGTGGCTTCGCTTTCCCGCGCCCCAGTCGGCGTCGACGGCGAATCGTAGCGCCTGTTCGAAGTTCACCGCTACGGCCGGCCCTCCGCCGGAACCCTTACAATCCAGGGGTTTGGCGGACCTCTGCTTCTCATGCACCCGGGCGGTGGCCGCTTCGATCAACGCATTGTCTTGACTGCCGGTTCCCTCGATGTGACCTTCCGGGAAGGCTGCTTCCAGCGGCACGCCGACCACGTCAACCGAGTTGCCCGTTGATCCCGTCACCTTTCCGATGAGCCCGTCGCCGTTGTCGCCGCCCGGCGGCAGGAAGACGTGGTCTCCGACCGGTGGTGCTGTCTGGCCGGCGTCGAGGATGTAGGACCCGTGCTCCCCCACGGCGGACGGCGCATCAACGGCTGTAACGGTGCCAGGTTCTTCGAGATGGGTGCTGGCCGGCTGCTCCATGTCGACGTTGAGGGGCGCCGAGATGTAGCCGGCGGCGTCCACGACGATATGGGCAGTAGCACTCGCGTATAGCGCGATGCTGCCGTCGGTGCCCGGTTTGGCGAGCATCGAGTTGGCGATGGTCTGTCCGCGACGGAAGTTCAGCATGGAAGCGGTGGGACGGGTCTGACCCACCGGGAACACGGTGACGAAGCCCCCTCCGCTCGATTGGGTGACCGTGATGTTCAGTGAGACTGCCGTTACTTGGTCGGTCGGGATGCCTGCGGCGCCGGCGAGCTTCACCGTCAGCACCTTGCCTGCCGGGAGGGCACCGCGGGGTGCACCCAGACCCGATCGGGTATCGACGAGCCGGGCCGGCGTGATCCCGGTGTAGTCGGCCTCGGTGGGCATGTATCCCGCCACGTCGGCGACCAGATGCGCGGATCCTGACGTGTACACCGAGACCTTGCCGCCGGCGCCGAGCTTGGCGAAAACCAGAGCTGCCACAGTCTGGCCCCGGACGTAGTTCAGGTTTGAGGCGGTAGGTCGAGGGACCCCGGTGGGGAAGGTGGTGGCGTAGCCGCTCGATTGTGGACCGGTGGCAGTGAGATTGAGAATGACAGTGCCCACCGAATCTGCTGGAACGCCGCCGCGGCCGCTGACCTGGAGGTCGATCCGGCCGCCGGCGGCGACAGGCCCAGTTGAGGCGCCAAGACCCGAGCGCGTGTCGAGGATGCGACTCGGGTTCAGCGCACTGTAGTTCTGGCCGGCCGTCGGATAGTAGCCGGCCACATCGATGACGACGTGGGTCCGTTGGGAGGAGTACACGGTCACCCGGCCTTGGGAGCCGACCTTGATGAGGGCCTGGTTGGCCACAGTGGCGCCTACGACGAAGTTGAGGTTGGAGGCGACCGGACGGGCGGTTCCGGACGGGTAAACCGTCACAAATCCCGAGCCCGCGGCACTTGTGATGGTGACATTGAGCGCCACCGCCCCTACGCCTGTCGTCGGAATGCCCGCTCTGCCGGTGACAACAACGTCGATGGATCTGCCGGCCATGACCACCCCGGCAGCGCCACCGAGCCCGGTTCTGGTGTCGACCAACCGCACAGGGGCTACCGAGACGAAACCTTCACCGTGCTGCACATACCGGGTGGCTGCCGCTGCTGGTGCTGCGCTAACGGCGACCGCGACCGATCCGACGAGCACCGTCAACACAAGCGACATCATCCAACTCAATGGCTTCAATACGATCCGCTCCCCCGGGTGCAGCAAGCCTCACAGTCGGCGTTGCTGGAACCCCGGCACGTCGACGCGCATCATCTTGCACGAAATTGGCCTTCGGCACGGCCACGACGAAACATCCGCTCTCCCGAATCACAGCGTTGTGGCGCCCGCCTCGACCACAGCGTGGTGGCGCCCTCGTCGATCACACGGCGCCGGTGGCCACACTCGGGGACCGTCCGTCCAAGCCCGCACGGTGGACTTGGGCAGACTTCGGAGCGAAGCCAATGGGGTTGCGACATTGGCAGGATGGTGCTCATCCAGACCCCAGAGGATGCGACTCGTGTGCCGCAACTCGGGAGGGGTCACGATGATTACGCGTCCGCGAGGGTTTCGCCATCTTCGCATCGAGCACCTCGTCGATGCTCACCAACGAAGCTCAGTCCTCGACAGCCCAATTCGTGCGTGCCGCAATGCCCACACCTGTCTCTCGCGCACGACAATGCCTCAGCGTCCGCGACCATGCTCGCGAATGCACTGGATGGTCGGCCTGCGGGCACTCCCCTGCTCCGCGGAAGGGAGGCTCCTGAATCGAGTTGGCCAGGTTCCTACACCCGGCGTTTCACGGTCGGGCGACCGAGCCGGTGGTGCCGATGGTCGGTTGGGACTCCAGGATCGCGTACACGAGATCCTCACTCAGACGCAGGCCGAAGTCGAGCAGCGTCGGTGCCATCTCATCGTCGTGCAGGACCCGGACCTGGTCAGGCTGACCAGGCCGGGCGATCTGCAGTTCGCGTCCAAGCAGGCGCACGATGCTGGCCTCGTCTTTGCGAACCACGACGAGTCGCTGCACGAACGGCGAGGACGGCCAGGTCTGGGTGTAGTGGTTGGACATCGCGATATCGGCGAGGTGCTGTTGCACGGTGTCGAAACCGTACTGGGCCGTCCAGCTTCCATCGTCCTCCGCCAGCTGCAGCTGCCACCCGATGGTGTCGTCTCCGCGCAGGCGATACTGCCAGACACCCTGCCGCGATCTGGCGCCAGAGACGAGGGGCATCGGCTGCAACAACCCAGAACCGAACCCGACATCGGCGAGCCACCGCTGGCCGTCGAGGTCGGTGACGTCGAGCATCATGTGCGTCCGGGCGCGAGGTCGGTCAAGATCACCGCCAATGCGGGCCAGCCGCCGATCCACCTGGAACCCGAAGCGTTCGAGGACGGCGGCGAACAAGATCCCGTGCTCGTAGCAGTAGCCGCCTCGGCCCGCGGTGACCAGTTTCGCTTGCACGTCGACGAGTTCCACAGAGACAGTGCGGCCGAGCAAGACATCGACGTTCTCAAAAGGAATGTGCCGCAGATGAGCTCGATGCAGTGCGGCCAGAGTCGCCGCATCGGCCGCCGCCACGGAACTGACCGGACGGCCCACCCGGTCCAGGTAGGCATCGCGATCGAGCACCTCGATGTCCCACTCGCTGCTCATCTGTGACATTGTCCCCTTCGATCACGCCACCCTGTCTGGGCTATCAACCGTCCTCTCGTGGCGACGATCTGTCCCGCTGAACCGACCCGTCCTCGTCCCTGAGGCGGTACAGCTACCCGCGGAGGTGGCGGGCGAGGAACTCCGCGACGAGTTCCAGCAGCTCCTCGGTCCAGAAGGTCGGGCCGCCGTGGGCCGCCCCGCGGACCTTGATCAGCTCTACCGGCTGGCCGGCCCCACGCAAGGTGTCGTAGAGCAGGACGCTCTGGGCGTAGGGCACCAACCGGTCCTTGGTGCCGTGGGCGATGAGCATCGGCGCCAGCGGGCGGTCGCGACTCACGTGGGTCCGCGGGTCGGCCCGCCGGACCAGTTCGACGAGGTCGGGCAGCGCTCCGCCACCGAGCAGGGCACTCTCCGCCGACCCGTCGGCGTTGTGCACTGCGGTCGTGGGCTCGTCGTCCATCGCGCCGAGGTCGGTCGGGCCGTAGAAGTCGACGAAGCAGCGGAACGGCACCGGTGGTCGGTCCGGCTCGTCGGAGAACGACGGGTCGTGCCCCGTGACGGCGATCAGGGCAGTGGTGTGGCCGCCGGAGGAGTCGCCCCACAGGGCCACCCGCTCCGGGTCGATGTGGAGCTCGGCGGCGCGGTCCAGCAGCCAGCGGGTCGCGGTGAGGACGTCGGCGACCTGGGCGGGGAAGGCCGCCACCGACGATGGCCGGTGTTCGACGAGAGCGATCAGGTAGCCACGTCGGGCGATCTCGGTGAGCGGGAGCAGGTTGACCCCGAGCTGCTGCTCCTGCCAGCCGGAGCCCTGGACGAACACCACCAGGGGGTAGGTCTCGGAGTCGGAGGTGTCGGGATAGGTGGTCGCCCAGTCCAATCCCGATCCGATGAGCGCCACCCGCAGCGGCCGGCCGTCCTTGACCGCATACGTCAGATCGAGCTGGACGAACAGATGCCGCCCGCCTGCCGGTCCGCCGTCGATCTCCCGGACGCTCTCGGCGGTGGCGGCCGACTCGGGGAACTCGTCGTGGCTCCAGTCGTGAACGGGCATGCCGCCCTGTCTATCAAGACCTCGCGGACCGGCTGCAGGCCACTGCGATGCGGTTGACCGAGCACGACGCCGACGGTCGCCGGCTCGAACGTGAACTCGCTGTGCTGGTGGACGGCGCCTACACGAGCGCCGCGCATCTCGGCCCCGACGGTTCGGCCCGCGAAGGCCTGAGGCTCGCGCGCACTGGTCAACGACCTTGCGGACGCGTAGCCACTGTGCCGTTGATCAGGGGCAGCAGGTGTGCTGCATGAGTACCTCGAGCTAGTCCCGCACGCGAAGCGTCATCGTCCACGCGAAGAACCTAACGATCATCGACTTGTTGCCAGCTGCTGAACTGGGCCTCAGCGTCACTTAACACTGGCAGAGCAGTTCGACACCCTGTTCGCAGGTAAGCCTGTCGAGGCCACCTCAGACGACGCGGCCGTTGGGCAGCTGGTCTCGCGTCGTCTCAGTCCGCACTTGAGGCGATCGATGGTGTCGAGACCATGCCCGGCCTCAGCGCCGCAGGTCTGCCTCTTTCGTCTCCGGCCCGATTGCGCCGCCGAGCGACACCATCGCACCAGCGACCACGACCAACACCACGGGCGCCAGGTAGTAGGGCATCACGGTCTCGAGTCCCGCGAGGTAGAACGAGTAGAACGCCGGCAGGACCAGGGCCAGGCTGTATCCCACGCCGAAGCCGCTGGCGCGGATCCGGGAGGGAAATCGTTCGGTGAGGTACGCCGCGATCGGGCCGAAACCGGCGTTGGTGGCGAAACCGATGGCTACGGCGAGCGGCACGACGATGGGGAGCTCCGGTGTGGTGATCATCAGCGCGGCGTAGAACGAGCCGCCCACCACGGCCATCACCGCCCCGTAGACCAGGTAGAACCGGCGTCGGCCGGTCCGCTGTGACAGCGCTCCGTAGAGCTGGAACGCGATCACGAGTCCGAGGGAGTTGGCGGTGGCCACGATCGACACCCAGACCGGCGAAAGACCCAACCGTCTGCCCATGAGCTGCGGCAACACCGCGGAAACCATGTTGTTGGCCAGCCAGATTCCCGTCATGAGGATCAGGACTTGGAGCAGGTCGCGGCGGTGTGAGCCGAAAAGGAGGTCAGCCAACGGGCGGCGATCCTCGGTCCGGGAGCGGCGCGTCCGGGGTTCGGTTGCCGCGCGCCGGTAGATGATCACCACACTGAAGGCGAGCGCTGCTCCGATGAGGAACGGGATGCGCCAACCGAATTGTGCGTAGGTGGTCTCCGTCGGCATCACCCGGTGGAGCAGCAGGGTCAACAGACCGAGGGTCGCGTATGCGGCTGGTGATGCCGACAGGATCCGGCCCGCGACCAGACCGCGTCGCTGAGGTGGTGTCCATTCCATGGCAAGCGGGACCGCAGAGGTGTAGGCGCCGCCGAGGAAGATGCCGTTGATGAACCGGAGAGTGATCAGGAGTCCGATCGACCAGCCACCGATGAGCGAGCTGCCCGGCAACATGGCGATGAGCAGCGTGATGCACCCGAACCCGGTGGTGGCGACGATCGTGGTGTGTTTGCGGCCCCTCGTGTCGGCCATGTCGCCGAACAACGCTGCACCGATCGGCCGGCCGACGAGCGTGGACGCGAACACCATCGCGGACAGCACAGCTGCTGTCGTGGGACTGACTCCCGCGGGTTGGAAGTACGTGCCGACTGAGGCCAGCACCAACACCGGCAGATAGATGTCGAACTGGTCGACGTAGAAAGCGAACATGCCGGACCGCAACGACGCCCGTGCGGTGGGATCCATCCTTCCGGTCTGGGCGGGACGAGTCGACGGTTCGGACCCGTCGCGCGCGTCCTCGGCGTCTGACGTCACCGGCGACCCGCCCATGCGGTGGCCAGCTCGACCCGGGACCGGAGCTGGAGCTTGCGCAGGATGTGGGTGATGTGGGTCTGCACCGTTCGAGGAGACAGGTACAACTGGGCGGCGATCTGCGGACTTGTGAGACCGGCAGCCACCTGCTCGGCGACGCGCAACTCGGTCGGAGTCAGCGACGCCCAACCCGTACTCGGCCGTTTCCTTGAACCCGTCGCCCCTAACCGGACCCGGTGATCCCGCAGCCGCGCGGCGAGACGGCGCTCGACGGTTCGGGCGCCCAGGGCGTCCGAGACGTCCAGGGCCCGCCGAGCCCAGGTACGAGCGAGGTCACGATCCCCGGCTGCGGCAGCGGCGACGGCGGCCTCCTCCCAGGCGTAGAGCTCCCCCGACACATGCCCCGCGTGGTTGCTGCTGCTGGCGGCTCGCGCGGCGAGCGCACTGTCCCCGGCCGCGACGGCTCGGATCAACGGCCGTACTCCGTCGAGGGTCGGCACCTGGTCGGTGGGGATCGTCGACACATCCTCAACGACCTGGTCCGCAAGATCGAAGTCGCCGGCCGCTCGGGCCACTCGCAGCACATCCGGGGCGGCGAGCAACGCCCAGAGAAGGCGGCCCATGACGTGCGGTCTGCTCCACACCTGGGTTGCGAGTCCGACGGCCTCGCTCAGACGACCGGTGGCTTCGGCCAGCAACATCCCACCCAGTGTCGAGTACGGCAGCCCTTGCTCGTTGCGCCGTCCGCTCCGCCGCCAGGCGGTCCAGAGTGCCGCTGCCTCCTCGAGCTGTCCGCGCTGAACCAGAATGACCAACTGCCCTCCGATGCCCCGGCTCACCCACCCGGTACCCGTGCCGCTCGCCGCATCGGCACTCTCCGCGAACACGGCGGACGCGTCGTCCCATCGACCAGCGAAGCTGTCGATCGTGCCGGCGATGCTCAGGTGGTACGGCCACAGCCAACCCCGGCCCTGTTGCTGGGCCTCCCGCCTGGCCTCGACCGACAACGCCGACGCCGCTTCGGGCCCGCGTGCGAACAAGGCGAACCAGGCGGGCCACACGGGAGCGGTCACGCCGTCACCCCAGACGGGAACGCCGCGAGCCAGTCGGGCCCGCTGGGCCTCCTGCACCATGTCGAGCGCCTCGCCGCAGCGGGCCCGCTGGAACAGCTGCATGGCCGTCGGGACCAGAGCTGCGCCGGACCGCACCGGACCGGGGTCCGGGTGCAGCGGGACGGGTTCACGGCCGTCGAGCACCAACACCCACCGACGCAGGTGGATCAGGGCGTGTCGGAAGTCGGCAGCTGGATCGATGGCGGTCGACTCCGTCCCGGCAACTTCTTCCGGCGGGGTGGTGGAGGGCTCGTTCGCGGCTCCACCGGTCAGGGTCGGGTCGAGCAAGGCATCGTCCAGGTGCTGGAGCGCGGTCGCGGTATCGGCGTCCGAGACGGTGGTGTGCAAGAGCAGCCGGGTCAACGTCTGCCGGGTCGGGACGTCCCGGACGGTCGTCAAGGCATCCAGGGCCACCTGCTTGCTCTCGGCCATCCGCCCTGCCGCTGCCAAAGCACCCGCGCGAGCGATGGCGAGGGCACCGTCCTGGATCGAGCCCGGTACGGCGGTGACGCCAGCGAGCAGGTCGGCCGCCTGCTCGGGAGCGAAGACCAGGTCGGTGGTGGCGATCCGGATCGCGGACTCGACCCCGAGGCCTGCGGAGTCGGCATCGCTTTCGTGTCCAGCGATCTCGGTGGCCATGCCTCCGGTGGATCCCAACCGTTGCGCACAAGCGGCGTGCAGGAGTCGGCGCAGTCCTGGGGCGAGGTCGGCCATGATCGCCTCGGCGTACAGGTCGTGGGAGAAGCCGAGATGCTCATCGGTCGTCCAGACGGCGACGCTGGAGCCGACGGCGGCCTGTACGGCCCGCAGGGTGGTGCCGGTCGGCGTACCGGCGATCGCAGCCAGGTCGAGGACATCGGCCGGTCGGCCCCACACGGCGAGGATCTGGAGCAGGTCACGCGTCGTGTCGTCCAGCAGGGCGAGCTGGCTGCGGATCGCCACCTCGATCGTCCTCTCGGCAGGATCTGAGGGGTCCCGCTCCGTTTCGGCTCGACCGGCGGGAGAGCCCCTGCGCCGGAGCTGCTCCAGCAGCGCCCCGGCGTGGAAAGGGTTGCCGCCGGTGACCGCGAGCTGATCGAGCAAGCCAGCGTCGGCCGCCGTACCCCAGGCCCGTCGGACAAGGTCGGCCAGACCGGCGCGGTCCATCGGCACGACCTCCACGGCCAGAACCTCCGGTCGGCTGGCCAGGCTCACCAGCTGGTCCCGAACCGGAAGCGGTCGCCGAGCCATGATCAGGGTCAGCGGCAGATCGCGGGTGGACTCCACGAGCTGGGTCAACACGCGCAGCGAGTCGCCGTCCGCGTGATGCAGGTCGTCGGCACACAGGACGAGTGGCCCCCGAGCGCACAGGTCCTCCACGGCGGCCAGAACCCGATCTCCGGCGTCGGGCCGTGGTGGGTAGTCGGGAATCAAGCCGACAAGGGCGGAGATCAAGCCGAACGGCTGCCGCCGGCTCGGTTCGTCGGCCGACACCCGGAACGCCCTCGACATCCGGGGCCCCACACCGTGTACCAGAGCGTCGATCGTGGTCGACTTTCCGATCCCCGGCGATCCGGTGAGCAGCAAGACCGCGCCCGTCGTGATCGACGACCGGGCCTCCAACATCGTCAGCAGGCCGCCGACATCCCCCGATTGGATGCGCAGGCGCAACCCCGCTGCTGTCCGCACCGCGCCAGCATCCCACGACCTCCGACAGCCATCCGTGGAAGCGATGCTGGTCCGCGGCGTGGATCCATCCCGAATCTACGCATGATGGCGGATGTTCTCCGACGGCCCGCGGACGAGAGTTGGCTCATCGGATCCAACCGGGATCCTCGAACACCTCACAGGAGAACGACCATGTCCCCGATCGAGATCGCTGCCATTCTGGCGATGACCGCGTACGCCATCTACCAGCAGACCATCACCCGCGAGGTGACCGCCAAGGGTCGCTTCAAGATGGCCATCATCTACGCCGTCATCGGCGTCGTCGTCGGCGGTTTCATGCTTCCGGCCGGCGCACTCGGGTGGGGGTTGTTGTTCCTGAGCTTGGCACTGTCCGCAGTGGTCGGCGTCATCCGTGGCCGTCGGACCGATGTGTGGATGCAGCCTGACGGCCGCGTTGTGCGCAAGGGCAACGCCGTGACGATCTCCTTGTTCCTCGGCTTGATCGCTGCCAAGTTCGCCCTCGGCACCCTGGCCTACTTCGCCCACGTCACCGACGGTGCCGGCTTCGGCGAGATCATGGTCATGATCGCGATCATGATCGCCGTCCAGGCCGAGATCGTGTATCGCAGGAGCCAGACCCTGCTCACCTCGGTGCCTCAGATGGTTCCGGCTACCTGACCCGATCGTCGCCGAGCCGAGTGGGGCTGTCGCCCCACCTGCCCCGACACCCCCTCTGTCCACGGGACAAGCTCCCCCATGGCAGCGACCCCATAGTCACCGGGCTCGATCCGGCTGGCCTCGTGCCAGCCGGATCGTTCTCACTCAGCCCAGGTGTGGTGCGTGACCGGTAGCCAACGAATCCCCACCAGTGCAACACGGCAGCACTGCTGCGACACCCCTATAAGGGATCCCATGAGTAACAGAGTCCTGGCCCTCAGATTCATCCGCTCGCGCGCTCAGCTGGGACGCCCGGACGATCCGTCTGCGCCGATCACAGGATCCGAGGCGGCAGACTCACCACGCACGACATCCTCGAAGCGACGACGGCGGCCGCGGACACGCAAGCGACCACCTAGTGCAAGAACGAGTGGGCGGCCGGTCACCCGACTGGTGGCTCGGGCAGGAAGGGGGCCGACCCTACGCACCCGCCCGATCGGGAAGTGCGGGTCGGTCCACCACTGCTCGGTGACGGCACGCACAAGGGCGACGCCAGAGCCCTACGTGTACGTCGTTCTGCGAGCTCTTGGCGCTCAGGCTGCAGACTCATCTCGGCCCAAGCGGCCCACGGCGGTCGTCGTATCGTTCAAGGTACTTCGTGCAGCCTCTGCCGTCGGTCGTTGCGGCTGAAGCCCGGTGACGATCTCTGACAGGTGTGTCGTGGAGGGCGCTGGTGCCCCGGATCGCACCCGGTCTGAAGCTGCGCAGATCTCGTCGACGAGGCGTTCCAGTCCCAGGGCGACCGGCAGCCACTCCGTCGCGGCTCTGGTCGGGTCGAGCTCGGCCTGGTCGCGTTCCAGTTCGGCCCGCCACTCGTGAGCCAGCTGATAGGACCGCGACCGGGCGGCGGAGCGGGGGGCCGGCTGGGAAGTCGGCTCCAGTTCGAGAGGGATCTGTCGAGCAACCGCAGCGAGAGCGACCGCGAGCGTGCGGCGCTGGTCGGGAAGTCCGTGGGCCGGCCACGCGACCACTCCGATCACAAGGGCCAGAGCGCATCCCAGGACGGTGTCGCCGAGCCGGGTCCACGGCTGCAGCTCATCCGGAGCACCGACAGCAATGCTGAACAGCGCCGAACCGGTGACGCCCACCACAGCCAGCCCGTACAACCGCGGTCCCGCGAGAACAGCCAGGCCAAGCGCTGCGGCGGCGCATGCAGCGATCACGGCCGATCCGGGCGCCAGAGCAATGACACCAGCGACGAGGACGACCCCCAACACTGTTCCCACGAGCCGGTGCAGCACCCGAACCAGCACCGGTGCGTACTCCGGACGGACCACGGTGGCGACCGTCAATGGAATCCAGTAAGCGTGCTGAGGTGAATGCAGCAGCAGCGCGAGAATCGTCGCAGCCCCGACGCACACCGCCAGCCGGGCACCTGCGATCAGCGACTCACGGCTCGTCGCCACCAAGACCCCAGACCGGACCCGGCGAGGGATGCTGGATGACTCCGACGCGGTCCACACCGAGCTGCGCGCTTCTCAGGTCGCCGAGCTGGCTTCGGCCCTTCTCGCGCGTCGTGGCGAAGCGCTGCAGCGGCGGCCTCCCAATCGCGGACGAGGTCATCGGCATCAGCCGGATCGAAATCATCGGGGTCCGCGCTCACCGTCGCTGCCTGCCCGGCAGCGGCCTGTGCCTCGGCGAATACCGCATCGAGGTGCTGTGGTCGCCCGATTCGGTACGCCAACATGGCTTGCCTTGCTGAGGCCGAAGCGAGCGCGAGCCGATGACGCGCAGCCTCGACGCCGGCCGCGGCCTGCGACGCGCGGACCGACGCTGCTGCTGCAGTGAAGACCTCCGACAGAGCCCGACGGCGGTATCGGTCCGGGTGCGCCAGTGCACCGACCAGACTGACGACGAGAAGCAGAGCGCTACCGGCCAGGTACAGAACCACCGGCTGCCACCACGCCATCTCGAGCCGGCCGAACTGCGTGTAGGCGACGCCGATCACGGCCATCATGCCGAAACCGGTCGCCGCGGGCCCGACCCTCCCTACGGCGCCGGCCACTGCACCGACCACCATCGCCGCGGCGACCACCGCTACCTCACTGGAAGGAAGGGCGGCACCGATGATCATCCCGCCGCTGGCGCCAGCCGCCTGAGCCAGCACCATCGCAGCCCGGATCCGATATTCACCGCCATGAACGAATACCGCAGCGCAGGCGACACCGAAATAGGCGATCCCGGCAGACACCGGATCCCCCCAGAGCAGCACGGCAGCCAGCACCGCCGCTGCTGTCGCCGCCGCGCGCACGGCAGGCATCACCGCCCACGACACGGGCGCCGGCCGAAGACTGCCGATCGCTGCTGACCACCAGCCAGTCGAGCCGTTCCGCACGCAGCAATTGCATCACTTACCGCGCTGAGCTCCGCGCAGCCAGTTGGACCTGTATGCGCCGGGTTGAGCCGCGTCGCACCCGGCACCAGTGACTCCGACTCGGACCGTCGCCGAAGGAGGGATGGCTAGGCCCCACTTCCATGTCGCCTTCGATTTCCGGGGCGCACGCGTGAAAGCAGAGTTGAAGCGGTCCTCGGCCCGCTGATCGGCGTCAGCTACCAACCACCGAGGAGACTCCCGTGGCTGCCCAGAGCCACCCCAGCCGCCCCTACGAGTTCTCTCAGCTGGCCGCTCGCTACGCCGGCGACCAACGCCATCTGTTGGCCTCACTCGCCTACGGCTACGCCAAGTTCCCCTGCCTGGCTGATGACGCGCGCCGCACAGCGTTGCATCATCAGCTCGAGCAGTGATGAGACTTCTATGTGCCTCAAATCAGAAGATCTTGTCGGTTGTTGCCCGGGCCGTGGTTTACGACAGTAAGCCCAACTCTGAAAGGAACACAACGAACGTGACCGCCATTACAAAAACGCAGCAAGTGACACGAAGATCAGGTGCGCCTTCGAAATCCATCGCTGCGACCTGGGTACTGCCACGGTCAGCCCGCGCCGCCGCGGCCGGCGAGTTCTACCGCACTTCTCCACTCGACCCCATCTGTGGCGTTGTCCGGCGCCATGAACTCCGGCGCCGGGTCGACCATCTCGACGAGTTCCTCGCCGTCCGGCGACAGGCCTGGCCCGCCGCAGTTGCCGACTGGGTTAAAAGCGCGGCACCACTGCCACGGCTCATGCGGCATCCTCCAGAGCCACTTGGTCCAGTCGACATTTGACGAATAGTGGAAGCGAAGGTTGCGGTAGTCCCAAATGCCTGCCAGCGAGCGGATCACACCGTCGTACATATAGTCGGTGTGCATCGGATAGAAGTGCTGCCGGTAGTCGAGCGTCATCTGCTGGGTAGAGGGAGGGAACCACCACACCGTCGTGCGGACTTCCGGCTTAGGGGCGTACTTCTCGAGAAGGCCAAGGATCGACTTAAGACCCATCATCAGCCACGGAATGAAGCTGGCCACGAGCGCCGGATCTCCCTCGATGTCGGAGCTAATTGGAAGCGGGCTCCCCCGCTTTCCTTGGCCGCCCTGGTTGCCGTTGCCTCCCCCAGCCTTCCCGCCCTTCGCCGGGTCGTTCTGCCTTTCACTGGCAGGTAGGTTGGCTAGTGCTGTGTTGGCCGCAGAGACCCAGGCCGGATCAATGAGGTACTGCTGGCCTGCAAACTGGCGAATTGTACGTGCCACCACAGTCGAGTAGGAGACCATCCACTGGTGAGCCTCTTGGACGTTGCGCACGGACCCCAAGCTCTTGAAGATCGCGATGTTGACGGTACGACCACTAAAGCCGATTCCGGCGCTGTAGACGTTCCATTGGGGTCGTCGAGGACTGAGATTGTCCGGTACATCGCTTCCCAGATCGGTGCCTGGACGACTCGGCCCACGCCCTCCTTGATGTGAGTCGGATAGTTGACCGAGTTCGGGATGATCAACTGCCCCATCTGACTGAAGGACTGGAACGGGAAGAAGTCGTACCCCAAGCCGATGAATCCGCTGCAAACCCGAGAGTCAAAGCCAGCCATCTGCCAGCCCTCAGATCGCGAAGTGGATGTGGTTGCGGTGAGCTGCCCATGTCGCCGAACCCCAGAACGACGACGGCACGACACGGCCGTTCTTCACCGAGGCACCGGGGTTGTGGATAAGTTCAGCCATATCGCCGGTGTGAGTGCGCAGCGCCCATTCGCAAAAGCGCCGCATCGCCTGCTCGCTGCCAGAGATGTCGGCCGCGCGGTGCGCGTAGTGCAGCGAGCCCGGCGCATGCACGCGGTGGACGGGACCCCAGCGGGCCGGCGCTCCCGGCGCATCGCACTCCCCAACTCGGAGGCCGAAGTGCGTCTCGGCGAAGAAGCAACTGCGCACCAGCAGGGACGCAAGGACGAACTCCTGCGGCAGGTCACCCACGTCCGGGTCTGACGGCAGCTCGGTCTCGCGAAGCTCGTCGAGCCCGACCGGCGCGCCGAAGCCATCCAACCCCAGCGACTCATCGTCTTCAACAGCGTTCCCGATCGCGTTCTCGGTCATGCGCTCCCCTTCCAAGAAGCCACACGTCCCGAGTTGTATTCACCGGCGGCACCTAGCTTGGTCCAGAGACCCATCATGGCGGCCGACCGGCTGGTGACTGTGGCTACGGGCGTGAATTTGAAGTCCACTCTAGGGCGAAACGAACGTCTCCGCCGAAGATCGTCAAGTTCAGGTACCCGTTGACCAACATGTTCCGATAGCTGCTTTACATGATCATTTTGTTGGAGGCGGAATCGTCCGTTCGGCGTACCGATCGCGTCGTGATCTTTGCATCGGTGGTGGCGGTTGGGATCGACATGGCGATCTGGCCATCGCTGCCGATCTGGTCGAGCGGGCTTGGCAGCGAATCGGAAAGCCGGGGTCCCGGGTCACCGACGCAAAACGCTGGCCGCGCCAGGCCCGTAGTCTCACGGGGAACGTCTTGTTCGCCTGCATCATCAGCTCGGATTGCCTGGCCGAGACGGGCGCAACCTGCGCCCCAACGTCACTCGGCGTGCTGCGTCGAGTTAATTCGCCGCCCCGTCCACCGGACACGTTCGCAGGGCCGGGTCGGATGCGTCCACTCGCGTGTGTAGTTCCCTGAAGGTCTTCGGCAGCGTGTTCACCACGAATCGGGCGGCCAACGTGCAACTGTCACTGAGACCGGACTAAGGACTCACAGTTAGGCGACGATGCACGTGGCCTTGGACCAAGCTGACGAACTCGAGGTGTTGGAGGCGATGAAGTCCCGGCGGTGAATGAGCGGATCACGGTGGCGACGGAGACGATCTAAGAGGCGTTGATCGACGCCGAGCTGATTGATCGGCGCCGGCCCGTGGGAACGCAGCGATGCTTGGACAGCTCAGCGGAACGGGTCGCGGCCGCAGGTGTTGTCGACGGCGGCGGGATCTGCAGTTGTCGATCCCGAAGCTGCGGACCGGGTCACTCTTCCCAGTGCTTCTTGAATGGCGTCGTCTGGTCGACCAAGCGCTATTTGCGGGGATGGAGGTGTACCTGCAGGGGGTGTCGACCCGCAAGGTCAACGCTGGTAGCGCTCGGCACCGACTCCGGTATCTCTCGAAGACGGAGGTCAGCCGGATTTGTGCAGATCTCGACGTCGAGGTCGGCACGTTCCACGACCGCTGTCTCGCCGAAACGACCTAAACGTGCGTGTTCCTCGATGCCACCTATTGCAAGGCCCAAGTGAACCACCAGGTGGCGTCCAGGTGGTCGTGATCGCCACCGGCGTGACCGCCGACGGCCGCTGTGAAGTGCTCGCGTTCGACGTCGGCGACTCGGAGGACGGCAGGTTCGGGACCGCGTCCCTGCAGCCGTGAAGGCCCGCGTGCGGGGCGCGGGCGCAGCTGGTCATCTCCCCTCCGCTGCGACATGTGCACACCTGGCTCGAGCAGGCCATTGCGGCGGTGATGCTCGGCACCGGCTGGCAGCGGTGCCGGCTCACATCCTGCGGAACGTGGCAGCCCTGGTTCCGCTCGGGTCGGCCGACATGGTCGCCGCCACCATCCGGACCATGTTCGCTCAACCCAACGCCGCGCACGTCCACGTGCAATTCGAAACCATCGCCATGACGCTCAGCCCCATTGGAGCGGGTCGACCAGGAAGTGAAATGCCGCACCGAGGGCGTCGATGTCATCCCAACCCGGCCGCCCTTCTGCAGCTGGCCGGTGTGCCGTCCTAGTCGAGATCCACGACGAATAGGCCGTCCCAGCGACACCTGTACCTCTCCGAAGCCAGCATGAAACTCATCACCCAATCCGAGGAGGTAGCCAAACCAGCCGCACCACGGGGTGATCAACAACACTGATCAGGACGGTGGAACCACAGCACTCAGCAGGGCGCACGCGGCGGCTCTTGGGATCGGGCCCCGAAGCCGAGTCGCCGCCGGTTTGCGGACACGACATTCCCGCCAACTCGACGTCCACAAAACGGACCATGGCCGGGGCGAAGCCCGCCCTCCACTTGCTGCTCCGCACAGGTCTACGCCGATGAACCGCGTCTAGGGACCGCACTGGACCAGCCAGGCACCCGGAGGCAGCGTCGAAGCCTCAAGAGATGGTTGAACGCAAGGAAAGATTCTTGTCGTGTTGCCAAGGCGATTGCTCACGACCGCAGCACGTTCAATACAGTCTGATATGACCTCTCTGAGTGACGACTGCAGGGCATCCCACGCGAAGGGACATGTTATGCCTGAGAAGGAAACCGCTGGTATCGAGCCGGGCGCTGAAGCTGTGGAGTTCGCAGCCAGCGGAATTCAAGCGCAGCTCGCCGCTGGCTTTCGATCCCTCGGGCGTACAGGACTAGCCTCCGCCGTCCCGGGTCGTGATTTCCGTCTTTGGGTCCAGCAAGAAAGCGGCTGGGACCCTAGAAAGGTGTCTGGACGTACCAATCAGGGAATGGTCAACGGCGGCCTCGTTCAATTCTGGTACGGCCACGCTTGGGCGCGGCCCTTCTTCTCGCGCGGCAATGACCCCGGCAGCGTCTTCACGATGTCGCCATACGAGCAAGCCCGATCTATCGTGACCCACTTTCCGCACGTAACGGCGGCGACGGTTCACGTTTACGCTACACAAATTCGAAACGGGAGCTACCGAGGCTGGGGGTGAGTAGGGCCAGTTGCGGAGCGTCTGTCCGGTACCGAGTCCTGGGCAAGTTGCATTCGATTACTCGAAATCGCAGTCGGTTTTGAAGATGATCACGAGCGCACTATGAGCGATGCGCGCCTCGAAGCGAAGCAGATAACAATTCGTCGTGCGGATCAGTGGCGACCTGCCTGGGGTTCGCCTGCCGCGCGAAGGTGTTGGTCGAGTTCCGCGCCACCCGGCTGCTGCCGGCGATCACTGAAGGTGATCCCCATGACACTGCGCCGGACGCGGTACGCCGTCGAAGCATCTCGGATCCAGCGTCAGACTTTAGGGCCGCACACGAACTCGGCCGGCGCAAACGCCTTGAGAAGGCATTTCGGCTTATCTGCCGTTCTTCTGACGTCTACAGGGTTCTGTCGAAATTGCCTTTGACTAGGGAAAACACACCCAGCCGCTCTTGGCAGCAGTGATTGGCAACCGCCGTCAGTTCTCGATGGCATGAGGCCCTGACGCGACCCTGGCATCTGCGGATCACTCCTACACGGTCTGCCTCAGCGCCCGCCACACTGCCGACTGATACAACGCAACGCGGCGCCCGGGCACGTCCCGCGCCATCGCGCCGCAGGGGTCCCGCCGGCGCGGCCGCCGCGCCGGAGAGCCGCCACAGACCGCTCAGTGACACGATCGCACCGATGGTCGGGCGACGATGCGCCTCCGGTTCGCAAGACGGACGGCTTGTGGCCACCAGATGGGCCGCGGTGGAAGCCTTCGGGGCGGGGCGGGGCGGGGCGGGGCGGGGCTATCTGCCCGCGCAGTTCGCGGAACTACCTCGTGGCAGGTCGAGGACCGGTACTGACCTCGTGCGGGGCAAGGTCAGCGACGACCCCATAGTGGTCGCTGGGGTGTATTCCCTCGACGGGCTCTGCCAGCACGACCGAGCAGTTGAGGATGCGCAAGGTCGGCCCGTGAGCGTGGCAGCCGACGAGCACGTAGTCGATACGGCGGCCACGGTTGAGATCCCGCTCCTCAGAGTGAGTCAGAGGGTTCGCGGGATCAAGTGTCACACCGGGCGCCTCACCGTGGACGCTTTCCCAGCAGTCGCGGTACGCCGTGCTCGTCCCCTCCAGCGATCGCCGGCCCGTCCAAAATTGCATGCTGGACGCGGTCGGCTCGGCATTCATATCGCCGCCAACCACCACATGCGCAGGTTCATCCGCCACGAGCTCCTGCAGGCGGCGTACAACGGCCACCGCCTGAAGCTCCCGCTCTCGCTCCGCCCACCACGGCCAATAGTTACCGTGACTGCCCAGGAGCAGCCGACCGATCTGCGGCGGCCCCTCAACGTCGGCGATCACCGCTGCACAACTGTAGTCAGCGGTCCGCGGCGTTAAATGCAAGTCGACCTCGTGCGACGCTCGGATCGGCCAACGGCTGGCAATCGAGGCACCATGATGATGACCGTCCCCGACCAGCCCCCGCTCTTGGTGAACGATGTGGTACTCAGGACCGAGGACATCACGCGCCTCGTCATAGCCGTTCCGAGTGACGACCTCCTGCAAAGCCACCAAATCGGGCTTCAAGGCATGCAATGAGCTACGCAGAGCTGCTCGTCGCCGCGGCCAATCGCCGTGCTGCGCGTACAAGTTCAACGACAGCATGCGGACATCGCTTCTCCCGGTCATCACCCCTCCATGTTCCTGCTCTGCTTGCTTCAGGCAGCACCAACCTCAGTCTCCGACCCTGGATCATCTCCACCCAATGCAGGCGATGAATGAGCTAGCAGGCCGGTGCCGGCAGCGGGTCCTCCTGCGGTACCGGAGGCGCCTGATTCAGCCTGTGCGGGATCTCGGGGCGCTGGCGTTGATTGGCAACGAAATCGAGTCGCCGTTACACAGCGTGGCCGCGACGATAGGCGGATGCAGTACGAGTCCCCTCGTCTTACACCGCCCTCCTCACGAGTGCGGCGATCCTTCCTGACGGCCGTGGCAGAGTTCCGGGCAGAAGACGGGAATGACCGGACGCTGGAAGATCGCGATTTCGCGGCCTACGGCGACGGCTGGACTACACCATCCGGGTTCGAAGCCTTCGTCGCTTCGCTACGAGCTGAGGCGTGGGAACAGACGACGCGGCCGGCTTGGAAAGTCCCCCAGACAAACTTGTGGTGGACTCGCGGCCTCGACTACCTCGGACGCATCGGCATCCGGCACCGACTCACACCTGAACTGCTCGAAGTGGGTGGTCACATTGGCTACGCCGTCAGACCCACGGCACGCCGGCAGGGTCACGCGACGGCCATGCTTCGCGCCGGCTTGACCGTTGCTTGCCGTCTCGGCATCGCCTCGGCACTCATCACGTGCGACGCCGACAACGTTGGCTCCCAACGCGTCATCGAGGGCAACGGCGGGGTCCTTGAGAACCGGCGAGGAATAAAGCTCCGCTTCTGGGTTCCAACCGTGTCTAAGTAGGGCTTGTGGGTTCCGTGAAACCGTCCCGATGCGTGACTGATTCTGTCGCCGTTGGCACGTAGCGACTATCAACGGGACGGCGTGAACGGCCACGAGCTGGACCACCAACGGGTATGGCTGATGAACCGTCAGCGGTTGGGTCCAGTTCCCAGCCGCTCTCGGACCGCGGGAGCGAAGGGGCTCCAGGCGAACCAGGTGGGCAGAGCCCGAGTCAGACGGGGTGGTCCGACCAGGCTGATGGTCTCGTTGTCGAGGGCCTGGGCGAAGGACGTGATACCCGAGAAGACCCGCATCAGGGCGACGGGGTCGGTCGTGACCACCACGTCGCTGTCGAAGCCGGGTGGCTCGGTGCACACCGATGCCTCCCGCCGCTCGAGCACGATCCAGATCCGGGTCGGATCCTCGCCGGAGTAGTCGAACTGGACGACGGTCCGGTCCTCCGGAAGTCTCTCCGCGACCGTTCGGCGCGACATCCACCAGGTAAGAGTCACCGGATCGACGTCGCGGGGCTCCGGTTCGCTGAACATCCAGCGCACCGCCCACTCGCCGATGGCCATGATGACGCTCTCGAGGTCGCGGCCTGCTGGCGTCAGGCGGTACTCATGGCCGCGACCGTGCGTCAGCTCCACTCGCTCCACCACTCCCTTGCGCTCGAGGTGGTCGAGGCGCTGCTTCAGGAGTGACCGGGAGATGCCCGGGAGACCCCGGTCGATCTCGTTGAAGCGGCGTCCACCGATGACGAGCTCGCGGATGATCAGAGGCGTCCACCTCTCTGCGATGACCGAACTGGCCAGCGCGACGGGGCAGTACTGCGCGTAGTCCCTCATCCCATCATTGTCGGACCGCACCGGATGTAGGTCCAGAAGTTGTCCCGGCCAGGTCCAGAAGTACTCCTATGCGCGACTGCGGCCCGCGGGAACGCTGGAGGTCAGCCACTTCAGACCGGAGCACCGACATGACCACCACCTTCGACCCCGTCGAGTTCAAGAAGACCACTCGCGCCCAGTGGGAGCAAGCAGCGGAGGCCTGGCACCGCTGGGGTCCGCAGATCGAGGACTGGCTCGGCGACGCCACTCGACGCATGCTCGACGACACCAGCATCGGCGAGGGCTCGCGTGTCCTCGACGTCGCCGCCGGAGCGGGCGGCCAGACCCTAGCCGCCGCACGACGAGTCGGCGCAACCGGCCACGTCCTCGCCACCGACATCTCGCCGGCCATCCTCGAGTACGCCGCCCAAGCGGCCGCCGACGTCGGACTGGCCAACGTCTCGACTCTCGAGGCCGACGGCGAGGACCTGTCGGCCGTGCCCGACGAGAGCATCGACGCCGCTATCTCGCGCGTCGGACTGATCTACTTCCCCGACCGGCACGGCGCGCTCGCCGAGATCTGCCGCACTCTGCGGCGCGGTGGCCGACTCAGCTCGGTCGTCTACTCCACACCGGATCGCAATGGCTTCTTCGCGCTCCCCGTGGGCATCATCCGGCGCATCGCCGACCTCCCGGCGCCGAGCCCCGGGATGCCGGGCCCCTTCAGCCTGGGCGCAGCCGGGTGTGGCCGAGGCGGCGTACGAGAAGGCTGGGCTGGTGGACGTAAGGGCTACCACGATCCTCTCGCCCGTCCGCATGACCAGTGCGGCGGAGTGCGCGCAGTTCGAGCGCGACTCCTTCGGTGCCCTGCACCAGATGCTGTCGGGCGTGACTGACGACGAGCGCGCGGCAGCGTGGCAAGAGATCGAGGACACCCTGACGCAGTTCGAGGGGGCTGACGGCTTCACCGGCCCCTGCGAGATGCTGGTGGTTTCGGGGACCAAACCCTGAGCTCAGCCACCCGGCCCGCCTCGACGCCAACTCCCACGTTGGCGCCCGCGGCAGCTGGATGAGCCGGGTCGCCTCCGCTTCCCCGACCCAGGCTCAGCAGACGTGGATAGGCGCCTACAGACTCAATGCGAGCAGGAGTTGCCGTTGGACTCGTCCGCCCACCCGATAGGGGCACCTTTTGCGCGAGCAACGACCAGGGCGCGACTCGAAACCACGATGCGCGTTCAGGTGCTCCCGAAGTTCGGAAAGCTCCCCCTCATCAGGATCAGCAACGCTGCTGTTCGTGCTTGGGTGGCGGAGATGCTGGCGTCCAATCTTTCCGCTGCCAGCACCCGAAAGGCGGTCTTCGCACTCCGCAGCTGCCTGGAAGCCGCAGTGCCGACGGACGACTCCCGACGAATCCCGCGACGAAGGTGCCGCTCCCAACCGAGCGGGCTAACCCCCGCGCTTCCTGTCCCAGCTCGAGGTGGCCCGGCTGGTTGAAGCGATGCCGGACCAATACCGGGTGTTCACGTCGGCCCTGAGGGCGACGCACTCGTCTTCACCGGTGCGCGTGGCGGCCCGATGTTCTGCGCCACCTTCTCACAGCAGGTCTGGCAGCCGGCGGCCACGGAAGCACAACTACCGGGCGTCACGTTCCACACCCTGCGCCACAGCTTCGTCGCCATCCTTGTCGCCGCCGGCTGCAACGTCCGGGAGGTGTCGGAATGGGCCGGGCACAACAGTGTCGCCTTCACCCTCACCCGCTACGGCGGCCTCTTCGAGGATGATACGGACCGCGGCCGTCGAGCGGCTCGATCACCTACCGAATCGGAACGGCGTGCGTCCCTGATGCGACCCGGGCGGTGCTGCCGTGGCTTGGTCACAGCCGACGTGTTGACGTTTGCCCTAGTCAGGATAGGTTTGAACTGGTAGCCCCGACGGGATTCGAACCCGCGCTACCGCCTTGAGAGGGCGGCGTGCTAGGCCGCTACACAACGGGGCCCTAGCTGAGTGCTGATCGAGCGAAGTCGATCCGCACCGACGCGGAAGCCTACCAACTCGGAGTCGAGCCAGGCCAATCCAGCGCACTCGCTGGGGTACTAGGACTCGAACCTAGACTAACTGAACCAGAATCAGCCGGGCTGCCAATTACCCCATACCCCATCGTGCCCGCCCCTGGTCGGGACCGAGCACGAGGGAAGACTTTACACCTTCGCGGCCGCGCTGCTGGAGTCGGTGAGGTCGACGGTGATCCGGACCTGCTGCCGCCGGGCGATCAGATACGCCAGGCCGGCGAACAACGCGAAGCCGCCGACGTCGAACGCCGCGTCGACCCAGCCGATCTCGGAGATGCCGCGGATCTCGGCGATCGACGTGGTGAGGCCGGCGAGCACGTACGCGAAGACGTTGTTGACCACGTGCGCGGCGATGCCGGCCTCGATCCCGCCGGTCCGGAGCACCAGCACCGCCGCGAGCAACCCGAAGCCCAACCGGTCCAGGAACAGCGGCAGGTTCTGGGTGCCGTGCAGCAGCGCGAACACCAGCGCCGAGACCACCACGCCGAACCACGGTCGAGCCACCAGGCTCCCGAGTGCCTGCATCAGGTAGCCACGGAAGAAGACCTCCTCCGCCGCCGCCTGCAACGGCGACGTGAGCAGGATCACCAGCAGGAACCCCCAGAACCCCGGCTGCATCGACCAGGTCGGCGCATCGACCAGGGCCGACAACAGCACCACGCCGTTCAGCACCACCGCGGCCAGCGCCAGGCAGAGCCAGAAGTAGCGCCAGCGGAACCGCGCCTGCACCGACCACAGCCAGCGCGGACGGACCTGGTGCAGGATCGCCATCATCAACCAGCTGATCGGGATCAGCACCGCGATCCCGAGATTCACCGCGGCCATCCCGATCGGGTTCTCGAACCGGAAGGCAGCGCTGTAGTACTCGGGATACGGCGCTGGGCCGCCGGTCAGGGCCCAGCTCAGACCGATCACGGCCTGGCTCACCACAGTGGTCAACAGCAGGAACAGGGACAACCCGAAGACGACCCCGAGCACCGACCTCCACCACCGGTAGTTCTCGCCGCGCAGCATCTGCGGGTACAAGGCGCCGTCGGGCGGCAGCACGCCGAGCTCGCCGGTCAGCGCACCGTGCGCCGGTTCGAGGTCGGCACCCGGCTTCCTCGCCGGCGGCCGCGCCTCGGAGCGGGGTCGGGTCGCCGGCGCCGACCGGCCGGATCGGCGCGTGCGGGAACTCCTGGACTTCCGGTTGGCCATCTGTCCGCTAACTCGGTTCGAGGGAGGCCCGTGCGGTCGCCAACCGCCGCAGCGAGGAGTCCCGGCCGAGCAGCTCCATCGACTCGAACAACGGAGGCGAGATCCGTCGTCCGGTCACCGCAGCCCGAACCGGACCGAAGGCCAGCTTGGGCTTGAGGCCGAGATCGGTGATCAGGGCCTGCCGAAGGGCTCCCTCGATGGCGGCGGCGTCGAAGGTCGGGAGGTTCTGCAAGGCAGCCTCGGCGGCTTCCAGGACGGGTGCGGCTCCCGGATTCAGTCCGGCCGACTCCTCGATCTCGAGGGCGTCGTCGGCGGTGAACAGGAACGCGAGCAACGACACGGCCTCGGACAAGGTGTTCATCCGCTCCTGCACCAGCGGCGTGGCCGCATCCAGCCGGGCCCGCTCATCCGGCTGCGGCGGATCGGTCACCAAACCGGCGCCGACCAGGAACGGCACCAGCCGGTCACTCAGCTCGGCCACCGGCAGCAGTCGGATGTGAGCGGCGTTGATGGCCTCGCACTTCTTGCCGTCGAAGCGGGCCGGATTGGCGTTGACCCGCCGGATGTCGAAGGCCTCGACCATCTCAGGCAGGCTGAACACGTCCCGGTCGTCCGCGATCGCCCAACCCAGCAGGGCCAGGTAGTTGGCCAAACCCTCCGGCAGATAGCCGAGCCGCTGGTACTCCGCGAGCCCGGACCCCTGGTCCCGCTTGGACAGCTTCCGGTTCCCCTCCCCCAGCACGCTCGGCAGGTGCCCGAATCGCGGTGTCCGGCCGCTGCCCACTCCGATCTGCTGCAGGGCGCGGTACAACACGATCTGCCGCGGCGTCGACGGCAGCAGATCCTCCCCGCGGAGCACGTGGGTGATCTCCATCAGGGAGTCGTCGATCGGGTTGACCAGGGTGTAGAGCGGATCCCCGTTCGCCCGCACGATGACGTAGTCGGGCACGTGCTCGCCGACGAACGTGACGGGTCCGCGGACGAGGTCGTCGAAGCCGAACTCACCCTCCGGCACCCGCATCCGCACGACCGACGCGACCCCGGCGGCCTCCAGCTCGGCCCGCCGGTCTGCGGAGAGGTCACGGCAGAATCCGTCGTACCCCGACGGTGCGCCACGCGGCCGCTGAGCCTCCCGCGCCTCGATCTCCTCGCGGGTGCAGTAGCAGCGGTATGCGAGCCCGGCGTCCAGCAGCTTCGGGACCACGCTGCGGTAGATGTCGAAGCGCTCGGACTGGACGTAAGGGCCGTACGGCCCGCCGACCCCGGGCCCTTCGTCCCAGTCCAGACCCAGCCAGCGGAGGGAGTCGATCACCCCCTGGGCGGAGTCGGCGAGGTTGCGACCCGTGTCGGTGTCCTCGATCCGCAGCACGAAGGTGCCGCCGAAGTGGCGGGCGAAGACCCAGTTGAACAACGCGCTGCGAACAGCGCCGACGTGCAGGTTGCCGGTCGGCGAGGGTGGGAACCGGACCCGCACCTGTTCTGGTTCGATCCCGGACAAGACGTCATCGACGGTGGTGGCGCCGCTCGGGGAGATCTCGCTCATGCCTTGCTCACGGGGTTGGTCAGGGTGCCGATCCCGTCGATGTCCACACTGCACTCCTGGCCCGGCAGCAAGGGACCGACGCCGGCGGGCGTTCCGGTCAACATGACGTCACCGGGCAACAGCGTGGTGAACGAACTGATGTAGACGATCTGCTCGACGATGCCCCGGACCATCAGCGCCGTCGAACCGTGCTGGCGCTCCTCGCCGTCGACCGTGGTCCGGATCATCACGTCGGACATCTCCTCCACGGTCTGGTGGGTGGTGATCCAGGGCCCGAGCGGACAGAACGTGTCGTAGCCCTTGGCCCGGGCCCACTGACCGTCGGAGCGTTGCAGGTCGCGAGCGGTGACGTCGTTGGCGCAGGTGTAGCCGAAGATCACCTCCGGCACCCGCTCCGGCGGCACGTCGCGGCAGATCCGTCCGATCACCACGGCCAGCTCGCCCTCGTAGGCCAGCTCGCTGGTCGTGGCGGGATAGATGATCGACTCGCCCGGCCCGATCACCGAGGTGTTCGGCTTGAAGAAGATGAGTGGGACCTCGGGCACCTCGTTGCCGAGTTCGGCGGCGTGGGCCGCGTAGTTGCGACCGATGGCCACGACCTTGCTCCGGGGGATCACCGGCGCGAGCAGCCGGACGGCGTCGAGCTCGTACCGCTCGCCGGTCAGCTGGACCGGCATGGCGATGGGATCACCGGTCAGCGCCGAGACGGTGTCGGGGTGCTTCCCACCGTCGGCGGCCAGCTCGACGATGCCGTACTGGGGATCCCCACCGGCGGCGAAGCGCGCGATACGCATTGGGTCAGCCTAGTGGTGTCCCCAGCAGCGGCGCGGCGCTCGACCCGTGCGAATACTTCGCCGCATGAGCACCGGCACTGGACCTGACGCGGCACCGGCGCCGCACGACATCGTGGACCTGATCATCGCCAAGCGGGACGGCCGTGAGTTGACCGACGACCAGATCAGCTGGGTGATCTCGGCCATCGCCACCGGTGGTGTCGCCGACGAGCAGATGTCGGCCCTGGCCATGGCGATGTTCTTCCGCGGTCTCACCGACAACGAGCTGCATCGCTGGACCGAGGCGATGATCGCCAGCGGGGACCGGATGGACTTCTCGGGCCTGTCCCGGCCGACGACCGACAAGCACTCCACCGGCGGCGTGGGCGACAAGATCACCCTGCCGTTGGCCCCGCTGGTCGCGGCGTGCGGCGTCGCGGTACCCCAGTTGTCGGGTCGCGGTCTCGGTCACACCGGCGGCACGCTGGACAAGCTCGAGTCGATCCCGGGCTGGCGCGCCGAGCTGAGCAACGCCGAGATGCTGCAGCAGCTCGAACAGGTCGGCGCGGTGATCTGCGCCGCGCACTCCGGGCTCGCTCCCGCGGACAAGCGGCTGTACGCGCTGCGTGACGTCACCGGCACCGTGGAGGCGATCCCGTTGATCGCGTCCTCGATCATGAGCAAGAAGATCGCCGAGGGCACGTCGGCGCTGGTGCTGGACGTCAAAGTCGGTACCGGCGCCTTCATGAGGGATCGGGCGAGTGCCACCGAGCTGGCGCAGACCATGGTGCGCATCGGCAAGCGGGCGGGGGTCACGACGGTCGCGCTGCTGACCGACATGTCCACGCCGCTCGGCCGAACGGCGGGCAACGCCATCGAGGTCGAGGAGTCACTCGAGGTGTTGCAGGGTGGTGGACCGGCCGATGTCGTCGAGCTCACGCTCGCCTTGGCCCGGGAGATGCTCGCCGCCGCGGGTCTCGACGGCCGCGACCCTGCCGATGCACTGGCCGACGGCCGGGCGATGGACAAGTGGCGGGAGATGATCACCGCCCAGGGCGGTGACCCGGACGCCCCGCTCCCGGTCGCCAAGGAGTCCGAGATCGTACGGGCCGACGCCGACGGCGTCCTGCAGCGGTTGGATGCCCGAGCCGTCGGGATCGCGGCCTGGCGGCTCGGAGCCGGACGCGCCAAGCAGGGTGCCGCCGTCCAGGCCGGCGCCGGTGTCCGACTGCACGCCAAGCCCGGCGATCAGGTCCGGACCGGCGATCCGCTGCTCACCCTCTACACCGACACGCCGGAGCGGTTCGCCCGCGCCCAGGAGGCGCTGGCCGGAGGAGTCCAGATCGCAGCGGACGCTCAACCGGACCGAGCACCGCTGATCCTGGACCGGATCGCCTGAGTTCCACCTCCGGGACGCTGTTCGTTTCCCTTTCACGAAGTCGTGAACGAGCTCGCCGCGCAGCTCGCGGAGCGCGCGGCCGAGTGGTCGACCGGCGCGACCGCGGCCCCAGTCCCGACGTCGTCAGGCCGTGGCGTTGAAGAAGTCGTTCGCGGTCCGGTTCCAGAGCAGGACCAGGATGACCACGGCGAAGGCGATGGCGAAGACCGAGCTGATGGCCTGCTGGTTGCTGTTGGTGGCGATCCAGGTCACGATGTTGGTGATGATGGCGATCACCTCGATGATCGTGAGCAGCATTCGCGAGCCGCGACCGCCCTGACCGAGTCGGACCGCGACGAACACCGTGACCAATCCGATGATCAGGTAGACGATGGCGAGGGTGACGGCCAGACCGGTGCCGATGACCCGGCCGGACCCAGTGGCGGCAGCGCCGATCGCCACTCCGGCGATCAGCAGCAGCACCCCGAGCAGCAGGTGCAGGATGGCTGAGATCCAGGTGAGCACCACGACGACGGTGACGGAGCCTGGACGGGGAAGAGGACTGATGGACACGATCGACTCCTGACCTGGAACGGATGTGACTCGGGAACACGGTAGCGACGGGCTTCAGCTCGAGCGACCAATCGGGCAAGGAACTACACCCGCGTGTCGGTCACAAGTGGGTAACACGTCGAAACGACGAGGCCGGCTCGGACTCGGTCAGCCGCCGAAACGCCTGATCACCGACAGCGGCAGGAACCGCATGGGCACGCTCAGCACGGCCCACGGCAGCGTCGGGACGTACGCCTTCGGGCGTTCGGCGTCGACGGCCCGGACGAGTTGAGCCGTGGCCGGAGCCAGGGGTGCGGGCCGCCGGATGCTCGGATCTGCATCGGTGATCGCCGTCTTGATGTAGCCCGGGAACACCGTGCTGACGGCGATCCGGGTGTTCCACAGATCAGAGCGCAGACCCTCGCCGAGACTGGCCACCGCCGCCTTGGTCGCCGCGTACACCGTGACGCTCCCACTCAATCCACGCAGCGAAGCCATGGAGGCCACGATGACCAGGTGACCGGCGTCGACCGCGCGGAAGTGCGCCAGCGCCGCCTCGGCCTGGTTCAGCGCTCCGACGAAGTTGGTCTGGGCGGTGAGGTGGTTCGCGTCGCCGGAACCGACGCCGACCGGTCGGCCGAAGCCGACCCCGGCGTTGACCACGACCCGGTCGAGTCCGCCGAGTTCCTCGACGCTCTCCTCGAACACGGTCCGGACGGCGACGCGGTCGTTCACGTCGAGGCGCTTGACCAGGATCGTCCGGCCCGGGTGGGCGGCCAGCAGCTCGTCGCGGAGCACCCCGAGCTGGTCCAGCCGCCGGGCACACAGCACGAGGTCCCGCCCGTCCGCGGCCCAGACCCGGGCCATCTGCGCACCGATGCCCGACGAGGCGCCGGTGATGAGGATGCGCTGCCGCCGAGGTCTCGGGGGTCGAGCTGGGAGGGCCACCATCCGGCGAGCGTAATGCTGCGCCGGGGGACGTTCGCGCCCGATCGGTCGGAGCCGCTACCGGTCGCCGCTGTCAGACCGCCGCAGTCAAACCTGCGGTCAGACCGTCGCGGGGACGGCCGGTTCGACGTGGTCGTGGTTCGCCTCCACACCCGGGCGGGCCTGAGCGGAGTGGATCAGTCCGTAGAGGTACGCATCGCAGAGCGCCTCCCAGGAGGCCTCGATGATGTTCTGCCCGACCCCGACCGTGGTCCAGGCCCGGCGCCCGTCGGTGGTGGTGATCAGCACCCGTACCGTGGCGTCGGTGCCGTGGCCCTGATCGAGGATGCGGACCCGGTAGTCGACGAGCTCGAACCGCTCGATCATCGGGTACGCGGGCAGCAACGCGTTCCGCAGCGCATGGTCCAGAGCGTTCACCGGGCCGTTTCCTTCGCCGACGACGCGGTGCGCGATCCCCTTCGCGGTGAGGCGTACGGTGCACTCGGTGTCGGTCTGCTCGCCGCCGCCGGTCGACAGGTGCGACTGGGTGAACATCCGCCAGGAGTGGACCTGGAAGTACTCCGACAGCTGGCCGAGATGTCGCCGGAGCAGCAGCTCGAAGCTGGCGTCGGCCGCTTCGTAGGTGTAGCCCCGGGCCTCCGCCTCCTTCACGTGCTCGGTGATGTCGGCGGCCAGCTGCCGGTCGGAGAGGTCGAAGCCCAGCTCTTCACCCTTGATCTGGATGTTGGCCCGGCCGGCCATGTCGGAGACGAGCATCCTCATGTCGTTCCCGACGACGGCCGGATCGATGTGCTGGTAGAGATTCGCATCGACCTTGATGGCGCTGGCGTGCAGGCCCGCCTTGTGGGCGAAGGCCGACAGACCAACGTAGGGCTGACGAGCGCTCGGTGGAACGTTCGTCACCTCGGCGATCGCATGGGATAGGCGCGTCGCCTCGGCCAAGGAGCCGGCCGGCAACAGCGGCCAGCCGTATTTCAGTTCCAGGTTCGCCACCACGGAGACGAGGTCGGCGTTGCCCGTCCGCTCCCCGTAGCCGTTGACGGTCCCCTGGACGTGCATCACGCCGGCGTCCACGGCGGCCAAGGTGTTGGCCACCGCGCAGCCGGTGTCGTTGTGGCAGTGGATGCCCAGCTGGGCGCCGGTCGCCGCCGCGGTCGCGCCGACGATCTCGCCCACCCAGGGCGGCAACATGCCGCCGTTGGTGTCGCAGAGCACGACGACCTCGGCGCCGGCTTCGGACGCGGCCCGGACCACCTCGGTGGCGTAGCTCGGGTTCTCGCGGTAGCCGTCGAAGAAGTGCTCGCAGTCGACGAACACCCGCTGGCCCTCGGCACGCAGGTGACTCACCGTGTCGGTGATCATGGCGAGGTTCTCGTCCAGCGTGGTGCGCAGCGCGTGGGTGACGTGGCGGTCGTGACTCTTCGCCACGATGCAGGCGACCGGAGCCCGGGAATCGCGCAGCGCCGCCGTCAACGGATCGTCCGCGGCGCGTACCCCCACCCGCCGGGTGAAGCCGAACGCCACCAAGGTCGCCCGACGCAGCATCAGGGCTCCGTCGGCCATCGCCGAGAAGAAGGTCGTGTCGCCCGGGTTGGCCCCGGGCCAGCCCCCCTCGATGTAGTGCACGCCCAGCTCGTCGAGCAGATCGGCGATGGCCAGCTTGTCGGCGACCGACAGGCTGAGGCCCTCCTGCTGGGAGCCGTCCCGCAGGGTCGTGTCGAAGACGTGGAACTCGGCCGGCATCGGCAGCCTCGTCGTCGCCGACGGCTGGGGCAGTGTGGACATCTGCTTCCTCACGGTTGCGGTTCATGGCAGCGTTACCCGAGTCGGGCAAAAAAAAACCTCCCGTGGGTACGAGAGGTTCGCGCGCTGAGGGTCTCAGCGCGCTATCGGATAATCACCACCTGGTGCTGCACCTGCCCATCATTACGCACCCTCGCTCATTTGGCCAGCACCGACCATCCTGTGGCCGCGGTGGCAGCTGCTCGGGTTCGCCGCCCGCGACCACAGCTGCTCGAGTTCGCCGCGCCCCGAGCAGCTACGCCCAACCCGAGCAGCTTCAGACGACGCGCTGCATCCAGCCGTACGGGTCAGCGGCTCGGCCGTACTGGATGTCGAGGAGGGTCTTGCGGAGCGCCGCGGTCAACTCACCGGTCTCGCCGCTACCGACGGTGTAGGTCTCGTTGTGGTCCTTGAGCTGACCGATCGGGGTGATGACGGCGGCGGTGCCGCAGGCGAACATCTCGGTGATCGAGCCGGAACCGATGCCCTCGAGGGTCTCGGACAACTTGATCCGGCGCTCGACCGGCGTGAGCCCGAACTCGGTGGCCAGAGTCAGGATCGAGTCCCGGGTCACCCCCTCGAGGATGGATCCGCTGAGTTCGGGGGTGACGAGCTCGTTGTCGCGGGTGACGAGGTAGACGTTCATGCCGCCGAGCTCCTCGAGCCACTGCCGCTCGGCCGCGTCGGCGAACATCACCTGGTCGCAGCCGTGCTCGGCCGCCTCCTGCTGCGCGATGAGGCTGGCCGCGTAGTTGCCACCGCACTTGGCCGCACCGGTGCCACCGATCGCGGCCCGGGTGTAGGTCGTGGAGACCCAGATCTTCACCGGGTGCACCCCGGAGGCGAAGTAGGCCCCGGCCGGGCTGGCGATGCAGCAGTACGTCACCCGGTGCGCCGGCCGCACGCCCAGGAAGGCCTCCGAGGCGAACATGAACGGTCGCAGGTAGAGGCTCTTCTCGCCGCCTTCGGGCACCCAACCCTGGTCGGTGCCGACCAACGCCTCGATACTCGCCATGAAGTCGTCGGCGGACAGCTCCGGCAGCGCGAGCCGGTGGGCCGACCGGGCGAACCGCTGGGCGTTCTTCTCCGGCCGGAACAACCAGATGCTGCCGTCGGCGTGCCGATAGGCCTTGAGACCCTCGAAGACCTCCTGAGCGTAGTGCAGCACCGCGGTGGCCGGGTCGAGGGCGAACGGGCCGTACGGGACGATGGCCGAGTCGTGCCATCCGTCGGCCGCGGTCCAGGTGGCGACGGCCATGTGGTCGGTGAAGTTCAGCCCGAACCCGGGGTCCTCCAGGATCGACTCGCGTTCGGATCTGGTGCGGCGGCCCGGGTGCGGACGAGCCTCGAACTCGAGCGATCGGGTGGTCATGATGGTCACGCTAGCTCACTTTCTGTGCGGGTCTGAGACGACGAAGTCGGGCCTGAGGGCCGTCGATACGATCCTGCGATGACGACTCCCGCCGCACCCGCCGTACGACCCTTCGAGCTGGCGGTCATCGGCGGTGACGGCATCGGCCCGGAGGTGGTGGCCGAGGGTCTGAAGGTGCTCGAGGCGGTGGTCGGGAACGCCGTCACGATCACGCCCTACGACCTCGGCATCGAGCACTGGCAGCAGACCGGCGAGGTGCTCGACCGAGTCCACCATGGCCGAGCTGGCCCAGGCCGACGCGATCCTGCTCGGCGCCGTCGGTGCCGCTCCGGGCGCCACCGACGTACCCAGCGGGCTGCTCGAGCGCGGCCTGCTGCTGAAGCTGCGGTTCGCCTTCGACCACTACGTCAACCTGCGACCCAGCCGGCTCTTCCCCGGCGTACCGACCCCCCTCGCGGCCTCGGTCACCGACGGCATCGAGATCGACTTCGTGGTGGTCCGCGAGGGCACCGAGGGCCTGTACGGCGGCAACGGCGGCGTCGTCCGCACCGGCACCCCGGCCGAGATCGCCACCGAGGTCAGCATCAACACCGCGTTCGGCGTGGAACGGGTCGTCCGGGACGCCTTCGAGCGCGCCATGCGACGCCGCAGGCAAGCTGACCCTGGTGCACAAGCACAACGTGCTGGTGAACGCGGGCGGACTGTGGCGACGGATCTTCGAGCGCGGTGGCCGCGGAGTACCCGGACGTCCAGACCGACTACCTGCACGTCGACGCCGCCACGATCTTCCTGGTGACCGATCCGGCTCGGTTCGACGTGATCGTCACCGACAACCTGTTCGGCGACATCCTGACCGACCTCGCCGCGGCCGTCACCGGCGGCATCGGGCTGGCGGCGAGCGGCAACATCAACCCGGAGCGCACCTTCCCGTCGATGTTCGAGCCGGTGCACGGCTCGGCACCCGACATCGCCGGCCAGGGCATCGCCGACCCGACGGCCACCATCTTGTCGGTGGCGCTGCTGCTTGATCATCTCGGTCTCTCCGAAGAAGCGCGCCCGGATCGAGAAGGCGGTGGTGGCCGACATCGCCGCCCGGACGCCGAGGTGCGTCGCACGACGGCCGAGATCGGCGACGCGATCGCTGCCTCGGTCGCCGCTGCCGAGTGACCGGCGGCGAGGCTGAACGACCCTTCGACAAGCTCAGGGCACGAACTGAACGACCCTTCGACAAGCTCAGGGCACGACCCTTCGACAGGCTCAGGGCACGAACTGAACGACCCTTCGACAGGCTCAGGGCACGAGTCGGCGTCGGTCAGCGGTCAGCGGTGCGCGGTGCCGTCTCCGACTGGGCGAGTACCGGGGGTATCACCGAGTGCTCCTTGCGTGCCCGGCGGCGCGGCTTGTCGCCGGAGCCGGTCTGCGGGCGCTGATCGACCGTGGTCGGCCAGGCGTCGGGATACATCTCGTACATGATCGACTTCCCGGTTCGGGGCGGTCACCCATCGGCCGCCCGGGGTCTGCTGGACACCGAAATACTAGGACGCCCGACTATTTCCCCGCCGGCCTTTCGGACACTTTCCACATGATGGACCAGAATCCAGGGCCGCCAGGGGCGAGCGGGCTGTCCGTCATACTGTTGTCGGTGAGCGCACCGCCGGAGCTGCCCGAGCTGGTCATGCGCGCGCTGCGGATGTCACTGCACCGCGGCTACGTGCAGGCTTCGCGGACCGAGACCGGTCGACTGCTCGCCACCCTCGCCGCGACCCGGACCGGCACCATCGCCGAGTGCGGTACGGGCTGCGGCGTCGGGGCGGCCTGGCTTCGCAGCGGAGCGCCCAAGACCACCCGGGTGATCACCGCCGAGCTCGACCCCGAGCTCGCGCACGGCGTGATGGACATGTTCGCCCAGGACGACATCGACGTGATGCACGCGGACTGGACCAGTCTCGCCGAGCACGGCCCGTTCTCGTTGATCTTCCTCGACGCCGGCAGCGCCAAGTCCGCCCCGCGGGAGGAGATCATCGACCTGGTCACCGAGGGCGGCATGATCGTGCTGGACGACTTCGTGCCCTCGCCGAGCTGGCCGCCGCTGTCCGGTGGCCGGGTCGACACCCTGCGCCAGGAGTGGCTGTCGGACGAGCGTTTCACCAGCGTCGACGTGATGGTCGCCGAGGACACGTCGGTGATCATCGCCGTCCGACGGTGAACCACCGGCAGCGCGAGGTGTTGCGATCGTGATCTCCCCGGCCCCGCCGGCGGTGGAATCTGAGGAGTCGGTCAGGCATCCTGGCCGGGTGGCAGACCGGCAACCCAAGGCGATGCGGATCATCGTCGGGGTGATGTTGATGGCGGCGTTCTTCCTCATCACCTTCGGCCTGATCACCCGGTACGCCGGCAGCTGGGGAGTGCCGTTCTTCTCCTACACCTCCGAACGCGGGTCCACCTGCACCAACACCATGACGGGATACACCTGCGATCCCCTGACCCTGGCCGACGTCGAGTTCTACACCGGGGTCGACCTGCCGGGTGACACCCGGGTCGTCCAGGGGAGCTACACCGCGACCCACGACTACACGCTGCTCGCGTCCCTGCGGATGAGCGCGAAGTCGCAGGCCGCCGGACTGAAGGCGCTGCAGCAGGAGTTCGGCGGCTGTCAGCGCGATCATCCCCCACCCATCAGCACGACCGGCCTCAGCGCGTTCTGCGTGCTGGCCAACGACAACGGTGCGCTCCGCACCGGGGAGCCACCCGGCAGCCTCTACGTGGTCGGCACCGGCGTCGCCAAGAACGGCACCCGGGTCGTGAGCATCACCATCCGCTCCCGCTGAACTCCCCCTGATCCCCCGGCGACGTGGCCCTTCTGCCCGATCGGATCTGTCCGAGGCGGCGATCGTCCGCCAGACTGGCCCCATGGACCCCGGTCCGCTCAGCGAGCCCGCCGCGACGCCTCGCGCGCGACCGTCCTGGTGGCCGCACTTCAGCAGCACCCTGCGGTCGACCGCGGTCACGGCCCGCATCGGTCGCGCCCTGGGCATCGCCGTCGGGCTGTGCTTCCTGACCGGTCTGCTGAGCTACTACCAGTACTCGCCGTGGCTGATCCCGGTGCCGGCCGTGCCGGCGTGGGGTTACCGGCTCACGCAGGGCATTCACGTGACCACGGGGTTCGCCACGATCCCCCTGCTGTTGTTCAAGCTGTGGTCGGTCTACCCGAACAAGTTCCGGTTCCCGCCGCTCCGCAGCTGGCGACACGCGCTGGTCCGGTTGACCACGGCGATCCTCGTGTCGTCCGCACTGCTGCAGGTGATCACCGGTTTGCTGAACGTCCTCGACTGGCGTCCGTTCCCCTGGGACTTCCTCACCGTGCACTACTACCTCGCCTTCGTCGTGATCGGCTCGGTGTTGCTGCACATCGCGGTCAAGCTGCCCGACATCGCCTACGGTCTGCGGACCAAGCCGGTCGCCGACGGTGACGTGCTGACCGAGCTGGCGTGGTACGAGAACCCGGAGTCGCACAGCAACGCGGGTGCGCTGCCGGCCCCGACCACCCCGGGGATCTCCCGCCGCGGCATGCTCACCGCGGCGAGCGTCGGGATCGGGATCGTGGTCGTCACCAGCGTCGGTCAGACCCTGACGCCACTCGCTCCGGTCGGCCTGCTCGCGGTGCGCCAACCGAGCCGAGGTCCCCAGGGCGTACCGGTGAACCGGACCGCAGCCGAGGCCGGAGTGGTCGGCATCGCGGACGCACCGGACTGGGCGCTGGAGGTCGTCGGACCGCGACCCTTCCGGTTGAGTCTGGCCGAGCTCGAGGCGCTGCCCACGCAGCAGGCCCGGATCCCGCTGGCGGCCGGTGAAGGTTGGAGCACGAACCCGGAGTGGCGCGGGGTGAGTCTGCTCAGCCTCGTCGAACGGGCCGGTGGCGACGCCGGTTCCCGGGTCTCGCTGAGATCGCTCGCGACGAGCGGCCCGTTCCGTACCGTCGAGGTGGTCGGGCCGCAGCTGCCGGCTGCACTCCTGGCCACCCATCTGAACGGCGAGCGCCTGAGTCTGGACCACGGCTTCCCCGTCCGGCTGGTCGCGCCCGATCGGACCGAGACCCTCGACGCCAAGTGGCTCGGCCGGATCGAGGTGCGCTGATGCTCGCGGCTCGGATCACGCTCGCGGTGATCGGCATCGGCCTGCTGCTGTACGGGGCGTTCGAGCTGCTCACCCACGTCCCGCCGGCGATCCTGGTCTGGGTGCTGGTCTGGCTCGTCGCGGCGCTGCTGGTGCACGACCTCGTGCTGGCGCCGGGGGTCGTCGGGCTGGGCTGGGTGATCGGGAGTCGGGTGCCCCCGCGCGGCCGCCGCTACCTGCAGGCCGGGTTGATCGTGGCCGCCATGTTCACCGTGATCGCCCTGCCGTTGATGCTGCGGCAGGGCAGCCGGCCGCCGGCGAAGGCGATGCTGCTGCAGAACTACGCCGTGAACTGGCTGCTGCTGTTGCTGTGCGTCGCGGTGGTGGTGACCGGCGCCTATCTGCTCCGACGCTCTCCGGACCGACCGCACTCGACGCAATGATCGAGCTTTCCGGACGGGACGGTGATGGACTGGTCCCGTGACGACGACCAACGAGTACGGGCAACGGATCGGCCGCGAGGTGCCGGGTTGGCAGCCCCGGCCGAGCCCGCAGCCGGTGACGCTGACCGGACGTCACGTCACCGTCGAACCGCTCGCGGTGGAGCACGCCGCCGAGCTGCACGCGGCACTCTGCGGCGGCGAGGACCGGTCGCTGTGGACCTATCGCCCCACGGAGCCCCCGGCCTCCGTGTCAGCGATGGTCGACTTCATCGAGGCCACGCTGTCGACCCCGCAGTGCCTCACCTTCGCGCTCCGACCGCACCGTCGCGCGGCGGCCGGGATCGCGAGCTACCTGCGGATCGAGCCCACCACCGGCCAGGTCGAGATCGCCGGAGTCCTGTTCGCCCGCAGCCTGCAGCGCACGGCCGCCGCGACCGAGGCCATCCACCTCACGATGCGGCACGCCTTCGACGATCTCGGCTACCGACGCTTCGAGTGGAAGTGCGACAGCTTGAACGAGCCCTCCCGGCGGGCGGCGCGCCGACTCGGCTTCCGCTACGAGGGCCGGTTCCGCAACCACATGATCACCAAGGGCCGCAACCGGGACACCGACTGGTTCTCGGTGACGGCCGAGGAGTGGCCCGCGGTCCGGACGGCGCACGAACGCTGGCTGGACCCGGCCAACTTCGACCAGGGCCGGCAGCGGAGCTCGTTGAGCAGCCTGACCGCGCCGCTGCTGGAGCAGGAACCGCCGCGCTGAGTCAGCGGGCGGCGGTGCCCTCGACGTAGTCGTCGTCGTGGCTCTTGACCCACGACATCAGGTCACGCAGGCGGTGACCGACCTCCTCGATCGGGTGGGTCTCGCCCTCCTTGCGCAGCCGGAGGAACTCGGCGCCGCCGTTGTCCTGGTCGTCGATGAACCGTTGCGCGAAAGACCCGTTCTGGACGTCGGTGAGGACGGCCTTCATGTTCTCCTTGACCCGGGCGTCGATCACCCGCGGGCCGGAGACGTAGTCGCCGTACTCGGCGGTGTCCGAGACGCTCCAGCGCTGCTTGGCGATCCCGCCCTCATACATCAGGTCGACGATCAGCTTCAGCTCGTGCAGGCACTCGAAGTAGGCGACCTCGGGCTGGTACCCCGCCTCGATCAAGGTCTCGAAACCCGCCATCACGAGTGCGCTGGCGCCGCCGCAGAGCACGGCCTGCTCGCCGAACAGATCGGTCTCGGTCTCCTCGGTGAAGGTCGTCTTGATCCCGCCGGCCCGCAGGCCACCGATCGCCTTCGCGTACGAGAGCGCCAGATCCCAGGCGTTGCCGCTGGCGTCCTGCTCCACGGCGACCAGGACCGGTACCCCACGGCCCTCGGAGTACTCCCGACGGACCAGGTGGCCGGGGCCCTTGGGCGCCACCAGGGCGACGTCGACACCCTCCGGCGGCTTGATGAACCCGTACCGGATGTTGAAGCCGTGGCTGAAGAACAGCGCGTCGCCGGGCACCAGGTTGGGCTCGATCGCGTCGGCGTACACCTTGCGCTGCGCCGGGTCCGGGGTGAGCACCATGATCAGATCGGCTTCCTCGCAGGCCTCGTACGGGGTGAGCACCCGCAGCCCCTGCGCCTCGGCCTTCTCCCGACTCCGGCTGCCCTCCTTGAGACCGACCCGGACGTCGACACCGGAATCACGCAACGACAGTGCGTGGGCGTGGCCCTGGCTGCCGAAGCCGAGGACGGCGACGCTGCGGTTCTGGATCAGCGACATATCGGCGTTCGCGTCGTAGAACATCTCTGCTGGCACTTCGGTGTCTCCTCGCGTGTTCGTCTCGGCCCGGCGGCAACCGGACCAACCTAGCGTGCGCGCAACCGGCCGGCTGCGCTCGTCCTGCCGGACCGCGTCAGATCGCGCGCAGCGGCTTCCGCTCGCTCCGCGCGGCCCGATCGGTGATCGAGCGGCCGCCGCGACCCATCCCCACCAGTCCGGACTGCACCAGCTCGCGGATGCCGAACGGCTCGAGCAGCTGCATCATGGCGTCGAGCTTGATCGGGCTGCCGACCGCCTCGATCGTGATCGTGTCGGGTGAGATGTCGACGGCTTTGGCGCCCTGGAACAGCTGCAGGATCTCCAGCACCCGGGCCCGCTGCTCGGCCTCGGCCCGCACCTTGATCAAGATCAGTTCGCGGCGGACCGCCCCCGGATCGAGCTCGACGATCTTGAGCACCTCGATCAGCTTGTTGAGCTGCTTGGTGATCTGCTCCAGCACCTCGTCATCCACGGTCACCACCAGGGTGATCCGGGACATCTGCGGGTACTCGGTCGGACCGACGGCGAGGGACTCGATGTTGAACCCCCGGCGCGAGATCAGTCCCGAGACCCGGGCCAGCACGCCCGGCTTGTTCTCGACCAGCACGCTCAGCGTGTGCGTGTGCGGTTCGGTCGTCGACGGCGAAGGCATCACAGGGTCTCCGAATCCCATGCGGGGGCCATGTCCCGGGCGACTTTGATCTCGTCGTTGCTGGTGCCGGCGGCCACCATCGGCCACACCATCGCGTCCTTGTGCACCACGAACTCCACCACGACCGGCGCGTCGTTGATCGACAGCGCCTTGTCGATCACCGCGTCGACCTCCTCGGGCTGTTCGGCCCGCAGCCCAACGCAACCCATCGCCTCGGCCAGCTTGGGGAAGTCGGGGATCCGGTTGGTCTTCAGGTCGGTGTTGGAGTAGCGGCTCTGGTAGAACAGCGTCTGCCACTGCCGGACCATCCCCAGGCTCTGGTTGTTGATCACGGCGATCTTGATCGGGATCCCTTCCAGGGCACAGGTGACCAGCTCCTGGTTGGTCATCTGGAAGCAGCCGTCCCCGTCGATGCCCCAGACGATCGTGTCCGGGACGCCGACCTTCGCGCCCATGGCCGCCGGGACGCAGTAGCCCATCGTGCCGAGACCACCGGAGTTGAGCCAGCGGCCCGGTAGCTCCCAGGGCAGGAAGTGCGCGGCCCACATCTGGTGCTGACCGACACCGGCGGCGTAGTACGCGTCCGGCCCGGTCAGCTCGCCGATCCGCTGGATCACGTGCTGCGGGGAGAGGCTGCCGTCGTCGGGCTCGTCGTACCCGGTGGGGTACCGGCGCTTCAGGTCCTTCAGGTAGCTGAACCACTCGTCGTAGCTCGGCATCCGGTCGACCTCGCGGAGCAGTCCGACGAGCTCGGCGATGACCTCCTTCGCGTCACCGACGATCGGCACGTCCGCAGTCCGGTTCTTGCTGATCTCCGCCGGGTCGATGTCGGCGTGGATCACCTTCGCCAACGGGGCGAAGGTGGCCAGCTGCCCGGTCACCCGGTCGTCGAACCGGGCGCCGAGGGAGATCAGCAGATCGCTGCGTTGCAGGGCGCCGACCGCGGCGACCGTCCCGTGCATGCCCGGCATCCCCATGTTCAGCGGATGGCTGTCGGGGAACAGACCGCGCGCCATCAGCGTCGTCACGACCGGGATGCCGGTCAGCTCCGCCAGCGCCCGCAGCTCGTCCCAGGCGCGCGCCTTCAGCACCCCGCCGCCGACGTAGAGCACCGGGTCGGCTCGAGGCGAGGATCAGCTTCACCGCCTCCTTGACCTGCTTGCCGTGCGGCTTGGTCACCGGGCGGTAGCCCGGCAGATCCAGCTGCTTCGGCCACGCGAACGGCGCCCGAGCCTGCAGCGCGTCCTTCGTGATGTCGACCAGCACCGGTCCCGGCCGGCCGGTACCGGCGATGTGGAACGCCGACGCGACCGCCCCGGGGATGTCCTCGGTCCGGGTGACCAGGAAGCTGTGCTTGGTGATCGGCATGGTGATGCCGCGGATGTCGGCTTCCTGGAAGGCATCGGTACCGATCGACGGACCCGCCACCTGCCCGGTGATCGCCACCATCGGCACCGAGTCCATGTACGCGTCCGCGATCGGGGTGACGAGGTTGGTCGCTCCCGGTCCCGACGTGGCCATGCAGACCCCGACCCTGCCGGTGGCCATCGCATAACCCTCGGCGGCATGTCCCGCGCCCTGCTCGTGGCGGACGAGGATGTGCCGCACCGACTGGGAGTCGTAGAGCGGGTCGTAGGCGGGCAGGATGGCCCCGCCCGGGATGCCGAAGACGGTATCGGCACCGGCCTGCTCCAGTGATCTCACCAGCGACTGAGCACCGGTGAGTTCCTCACCGGTGGTCTCTCGGTTGGACATCTGGATCTCCTTGCGGTCCTGCACAGCTCGCGGAACGGTTCCGCTCACGTACGTAGCGCGCCTCGGCGCCCCCGGTCAACAAAAAACCCCCGCCGCCGGCTGGCAGACGAGGGAGCGTGTCGTGAGCTGGGCTCAGCCGACACGCCTGCTGACTACGAGGAGAAGGGATGCGCCACGCATGATGCAACTGTTACTCAGATGTCGCCGCGGGTCAACGCGCCACCCGGGCCGTCTTGGCATCCGGAAGGATGCTCGGACACCTCACTATTTCCTGTGCTGGTTGAAAAGTAGTCGGGTGTCCTAGGACCGCCGCATACAGTCGGACGGGTGACCGCACGTTGCCGCCCCGCCGTGGCCGCCTCCGCCCTCGTGCTCGCCCTGGCCGGCTGCGGATCAGCACCCGACGGAAGCGGCGATCCGGAACCGACCCCGACGTCGACGGCGACCGGGCCGAGCTCGCCCGCAGCAACCGACGGCGCGACCACCGGCACGCCCCCCGATACGCCTACCCCGACCTCGAGCGCGAGCACGCGACCGAGCCCGACTCCGTCCGCTCCTGCCGACCCCAGCCCGAGCCGTAGACCTCCGGTCACGCCGTTCACGGTGCGATTCGCACCGGACGCGGCGCTGGCCGACATCCGGCGCCTGGCCACCGACATCGGGCCGCGGGAGGCCACCTCGAAGAACTTCGCGAAGGCCGCGGATCTGGTCGACCGACGGTTCACGCAGCTCGGCTACCAGGTGCGCCGCACCTCGATCCGGGTACCCGCCGGGAACTCCTGGGGGACTCCCGTCCGCCGGGGCACGTCGCAGAACATCATCGCCGAGTCGGACGGCTTCGACGCCCGCCGGCCGCACCTGGTGGTCGGCGCCCACCTGGACACCATCCCGGTCGCGCCCGGAGCAGAGGACAACGCCTCGGGCATCTCGGTGCTGTTGGAGCTGGCGCGGATGGCCCGCGCAACGCCGCCGCGGCTGCCGGTCCAGTTCATCGCCTTCGGTGCCGAGGAGCCCCGGGGCGACGGCGACGACCTGCACCACTTCGGCTCCCAGCAGTACGTGGCGGACCTGTCGAAGGCCGAGCTCGACGCGATCGTCGGCATGGTGGCTCTGGACCGGGTCGGCGTCCGGGCGGAATTCGTCCCGGTCTGTCGCTCCCCCATCGGCGGCCAGCAGCTCCGCAGCGAGGTCCGGGCGGCCGCCCGTCGGGTCGACGTCCCCACCCGGTCCTGCGAGCTGACCACCAGCGACCACTGGTCCTACGCCAAGGCCGGCGTGCCCGCGGTCCGACTCGGCAGCGTCGAGTACGAGGAGTACCACTCACGCCGCGACACCTTCCGAGTCGTCGACCGCCGACAGCTCGACCGGGTCGGCACCGTGATGTGGTCCTGGCTCACGACCGGGTAGCCGGGAGCACCCCGCGGCACTCGTCGCTGTCCGACGCCCTGAGGTCAGGGGCGGGCGAAGGCACCTCGACTGGTGGACCAGACGTCGGCGAGGATGCCCGCTGCCCGGGTCCCGGCGACCAGCCGCGGCCGGAACTGGTCGTCGATGACGTACGGCACCGGCTCGATCGCCTTCACGGCCCCGTCCCAGAGCACCACCTCGACGAAGACGCCCTCGCGGGTCTTGGTCTGGAAGTCCATGTCGAACACGAAGTTGCCCAGCGAGTGCACCACCACGGTCGAACCGAACTTCTCCCAACCCTGGACCCAGTGCGGGTGTCCTCCGAGCACGAGATCGGCACCCGCGGCTGCGAACGCCCGGGCCGCGATGCGCTGACTCTGCTCCGGCACGTGGGTGTACTGGGTGCCCCAGTGGGTCATCACGACCACGGTGTCCACCGACCGCTTCAAGGCGGTGATGTCGCGGCTGATCCGGTCCAGCTGGGACCGGTCCAGCGGCCCGGTGCGGGGCGGCATGTCCAACCGGTTCGTGCCGGCGCGCTCGGCCCCGGCGGCCGGCGTCTCGCCGATCGAGTCGGTGGCCAGGAACCCGATCCGGACGCCGTCACGCTCGAGCACCACGGGGCGGCGGGCCTCGGTCAGGTTCCGCCCGGCCCCGACGTAGGGGATCCGATCGGCCGCGAACCGCTCCAGGGTCTGCCGCAGCGCCCGCTGGCCGTAGTCGCCGACGTGGTTGTTGGCGAGGGAGATCAGATCGAAACCGGCCAGCTCCAGACCCTGGGTCACCTGTCGGTCGGCGCCGAAGGAGTCGGTGCCCTGGGTGGGCGTGCCGTCGCGGGAGAGGGTCGACTCGACATTGCCGAGGGTGATCTCGGCGGCGGCCAGACGCCTGGCGAGCGGCCGCAGCGGGTACGACCAGTCGTCCTCGGCCCGGATCCTCGCGCCGACCCGGCGGGCGAGCATGACGTCCCCGACCGCGGTCAGCGTCGTCACCTCGGGTACCCGGGTCGTGCTGCGCACTCGGAGCGGATAGCTCTCCGGGTCGCGCAACGGGTGCCGGCCGGCCACCGTCAGGACCCGGACGGTCGGATCGACCCGGTCGGCCGGGATCACCGCGACGGTGTCGGTCCGGGATCGGACCTGGTTCAGCAGCTCGGCGGCGGTGCCGTTCCGACTGGTGAGCACCCGCACGGTGCCGCCGGTCTGGCCGAGGTCGGACCAGCGCGCACCCCGGCCACCGGCCACCGCCCGCGCCTGCGCCGGCGTCACGTCGGCGACCGGTCGGGTCGCGTGCACCGCCAAGGCCAACGGCATCAGGTAGGTCGTCGACCGGCTGGGCGCGGGACTGGGTGTGGGACTGGGCGTGGGGGTGGGCGTTGCGCTCGGGGGGTCTGTCGGAGGGGGTGTCGCCGACGGGGACGGAGTCGCGGCGTCGGTCGCCGGTGTGGTTCCCGGCCGAGTCGGCTCCGGTCCGGGCGCCGAGCAGGCCGGCAGCAGCACCGCCGCGAGCAGAACCCCGACCCGTCCCGTGGTGCCCACCCGCCGTCCGCCCGCCACCCGGCCAGCGTAGGCGGCTCGCTCCAGCCCGCCCCGGGCCTCGGCCGCGTCAGTCGAGCAGGAGTGCCGCCGTGTCGAGGTACGGCCGGCCGACGGCGGCGGCGCCGAGGTCGAGGACGTACAGCCCGGTGGTGACGCGCTCCAGATAGGCCCAGCGCCAAACCCGCCCGGCGTCGACGCCCGCGTGGTCGGCTACCACCCTGCAGTAGCGCTCGAGCGTGCCGCGGGCGTCGGAGCCGTGCAGGCGTGCGCACCAGTCGCGCAGCGTGACGCCGAGGTCGTAGGCCCGGTCCGCCACGAAGCCGTCCGGGTCGACGAAGCAGTATCCGGAGTCCGACCGGCCGGGTGCGGCCCGCAGGGCGTTCCCCGGGTGGGGATCCCCGTGCACGACGACGAGCTCGGCCGGGTCCGCGGCCTGCAGGGAGTCGGCGTAGCCCAATGCCTGGTCGTAGACGGCATCGGGCCAGTCGGCGCCGACGCCGGACCGGCAGCGCTCGATCAGCCGGCGCAGTCCGGTGGCCTTGTCATCCTCGAGCGTCGGCCTGGTCGCGGCCGGTTGCCAGGCGGCCCGCAGCGTGTCGGCCAGCACGACGAGCTGTGCCTCAGGCGCCATCCGGGAAGCGCTCAGCGCCGGGCCCAGCGCCTCGAGCAGCAACGCTCCGCGGTCGAGATCGGATCGCAGCAGCCGGGCGTAGCCGCGGCCGTCGGCCCGCCGCAGGGTGGCGATCTGGGCCGCCAGTCCGGCGTCGTCGACCGCGAGCTTGAGCACGGCCGGAGACCCGTCGGTCTGCGTCACCCGGGTCACGTAGCTGGCGCTGCCGCCCGGCAGCGGCCGGCCCAGGGTCAGTCGCCACGCGGTGCTGAGTTCGACCAGGAGCTCGGGCAGGGCCGCCTCCCAGTCGGTCCCGACCGAGCCCATGGTCGTCAGCCGCGCCCGGGTGAGGGGCTGCAGCCGAGGTCGCGAGGAACTCAGCTCGCGTCAGCGCATCGTGTGCGCGACGTGCGTACGGTGCTTCACCGTCACCCGGAAGCCCAGGTAGCGGCGCGCCATCAGTCGAAGCTGCGCGTCGATCGCTGGGGCGCAGAAGAAGATCGGTGCCACAAGTGGGAGCGCCAGCCACTCCGCGACCATCCGGATCCAGAACTTCTTCGGCCGGTGACTCGGCCGCTCGGGCAGCAGCTTCAGCGCCACGAACGCCGAAACACCGAGCCCGAGCGGGCTCAGCACACCGGAGACGACGATGGCCAGGGCGGCCAGGTCGGTGATCATCCAGGAAGAGTGCACGGCAGTCGGCTCGAGCAGGGTGGTGATCGGCCGCAGGGTCATCAGCAGCAGCGGCACGACCGCCCAGAGGTGGAACTGCGAGATCTGGCGGTAGGTCTGCGCGATCCGGGTGCCCAACGGGATCGTCGGGCTGATCGCGTTCTGCTCCATGATGTAGGGGAAGTCGATGATCCCGTACGCCCAACGCCGGATCTGCCGGTACTGCTCCCGCATGGTCTTCCGCCAGCCGTCGGCGTCCACCCCGTCGAGGTAGACCGAGACGTGCAGCGGGACGGTCTTGGCCCGGCCCTGGGTGCCGTAGAACATCCGCCAGAACTGGCGGGAGTCGTCGGGGATCACGTTGCGGGACCAGAAGTTGACCCCGACCAGGGCCTTCATCCCCATGGCGTGGGAGGAGAAGATCCGCAGCCGTTCGGGCCGGGTGGAGTCGACCAGGGTCCACATGCTCGCGATGTAGCCCACCAGGCGCGAGGCGGTGGTGACGTCCCAGACGTTGTTGTGGAACAGCAGCACCGGCTGGTAGCTGTCGATGTCGCGGTCCGGGTTGGTGAGGTACTTGTAGGTCAGCACCTGGAAGTAGTTGTGGCTCGGCCGGGTGTCGGCGTCGAAGGCGGACACGATGACGTGCTCGTCGGTCAGGCCCCGACGGTGCAGCTCCTGCCGGGCCAGCTGCGCGCCCCAGCTGATGTTGGCGCCCTTGACCCGGCCCTCACCGGGCAGTCCGTCGGGGTGCCGGGTGGTCATCACCATGGCGAACTTGTCCCGGTAGGCCGCCTCGAGCCGCGAGATCAACGGCTTCGTCCACACCTTCGAGCGCTCTTCGAAAGTCAGGCAGAGCATCACCCGGTCCATCCGGTAGTCGGTGGCGAGGATCTCGTCCAGCGACTCCGTGATGATCGAGTAGTCCTCGTTCGCGACCGGCATCACGACCAGGTGCCGCATCTCGTCCGGTGCGGGCACCTCCGGGCCGGTGTGGACCCAGTGATTGAGGGCGACGAGCTCCTCGGCCTCACCCTCGGACAACCGGGCCTTGGCCGCGAGGTCGTGCATCCGGTTGTACGGGTCCGTCAGGTGCCCCAGCCGCTCGTTCCAGTCGGTCAGCTTGTAACGCCGCATCACCTGGTACTCGCGCAGCTGCCGGATGGCCAGGTGGATGGACTGGCAGCCCCAGAAGAAGAGGTAGCCGCCGAAGGCGACGAACGCCAGCACCGGCGAGATCAGCAGCAGGATGATCGGCACGAGCACGGCCACGGCGAGCAGCAGGGCCGGGACACACTCCATGAAGCGCTGATAGCCATACGCCGCCCGGGTCAACCGGGGGGTCTCCGCGCTCGTGTGGAAGCCGGGGGCCAGCACTGACTCGGTGATGGAGGTGCCCTTTCGGTGTGGAACTCGGTTCGGCTGACAGGTGCTGCGACTCAGGTCCAAGACGGCCCGGAGCGCAGTCGGCCCGCCGACCGCCTAGCGGACCACCCTTACCTTATCGGACCAGGTGTGATACAAGCTCATTCGTTTCTACCCGGCACGCGGGCCGGGTGAGCAAACTCACGCACCTCGGAGTGAACCGTTCCCGAACTGATACCTCCGTCATCGACACCGGCCGGCCTCCGCGGCCTGCCGTAGTCGAATCGAGATCTCCTCGGATCGGTGCCCGTCGGGCGCTCGTCGTCAGGCTAGGCGATCCGGCCGGGCCGCGGCGAGCACTCTCAGGGCACGCTCAGGGACGGCTGGGGGCCGTCGCGAGGCGTCGGTCAGCCGCAGACGGCGCCGACCTGGGCGGACTGGACCAGCTTCGTGTACTTCCCCAGCACACCGCGGTGCACCGGCCGCGGAGCCGGGTTCCAGGCCGCTCGGCGCCGCTGCAGCTCCTCGGCACCGACGTGCAGGTCCAACAGACCGTTGGCGACGTCGAGGCTGATCTCGTCGCCGTCCTCGATCAGGGCGATCGGGCCGCCCTCGGTGGCTTCGGGGGCGATGTGTCCGACGCAGAGCCCCGTGGTCCCTCCCGAGAACCGGCCGTCGGTGATGAGCATGACGTCCTTGCCCAGCCCGGCGCCCTTGATGGCTCCGGTGATGGCGAGCATCTCCCGCATGCCGGGGCCGCCCTTCGGGCCCTCGTACCGGATGACGACGACGTCACCGGCGACCACGGTGCCGTCCTCGAGCGCGTTCATCGCCGCGCGTTCGCCGTCGAAGACCCGGGCGGTGCCCCGCCACACGTCGGTGTCGAAGCCGGCGCTCTTCACCACCGCACCCTCCGGTGCCAGTGAGCCACGCAGGATCGTGATCCCGCCGGTGGGGTGCATCGGGTTGTCGAGGGCGCGCACGATCACGCCGTCGAGGTCCGGCGGTGCGATGTCGGCCAGGTTCTCCGCCATCGTCTTGCCGGTAACGGTGAGGCAGTCGCCGTGCAGCAAGCCCGCGTCCAGCAACGCCTTCATCACCACCGGCACCCCGCCGACCCGGTCGACGTCGTTCATCACGTACCGGCCGAAGGGCTTGAGGTCGCCCAGGTGCGGCACCTTCTTGCCCACGGCGACGAAGTCGTCGAGGGTCAGCGGCACCTCGGCCTCGTTGGCGATGGCGAGCAGGTGGAGCACGGCGTTGGTCGAGCCACCGAAGGCCATCACCACGGCGATGGCGTTCTCGAACGCCTCCTTGGTCAAGATGTCCCGGGCGGTGATGCCGCGCCGCAGCAGCTCGACCACGGCCATCCCACTGCGCCGGGCGAAACCGTCCCGACGACGGTCCACCGCCGGCGGGGCCGCCGATCCCGGCAGCGACATGCCGAGCGCCTCGGCGGCGCTGGCCATCGTGTTGGCGGTGTACATGCCGCCGCAGGCACCCTCCCCCGGACAGATGGCCTTCTCGATCTCCGTGACCTGTTCCCGGGTGATGAGACCCCGGACGCAGGCACCGACCGCCTCGAACGCGTCGATGATCGTGACGTCCTTGTCCCCCACCCGACCGGGCATGATCGAACCCGCGTAGAGGAACACCGACGCCAGGTCGAGCCGGGCCGCAGCCATCAGCATGCCCGGCAGCGACTTGTCGCAGCCCGCCAGCAGCACCGAGCCGTCGAGCCGCTCGGCCGACATCACGGTCTCGACGGAGTCGGCGATCACCTCCCGGCTGACCAGCGAGAAGTGCATCCCCTCGTGTCCCATGGAGATCCCGTCCGAGACCGAGATGGTGCCGAACTCGAGCGGGTAGCCGCCGGCGGCGTGCACGCCGTCCTTGACCGCCTTGGCCAACCGGTCCAGCGACAGGTTGCACGGCGTGATCTCGTTCCACGACGACGCCACCCCGATCTGCGGCTTCGCGAAGTCCTCGTCGCCCATCCCGACGGCGCGGAGCATCCCACGGGCCGCGGTCGCCTCGAGCCCGTCGGTGACCACCCGGGATCGGGGCTTCATATCGGGGGTGGTGATGTTGTCCGGATCGGCGGTCATGAGAGCAATCTAGTTCCCGGCGCCGGCGGTCGAGAGGTGGTACGCAGGCTCGGACAGTCGCGGGATCACCAAGACCCGCGGGTCGCCGCCGACGAGGCTCGCCGCGTCGGCGAGGGCGTCCTCGACGGTGGCGGTGGGCACCGCCCCCACGCCGCGGGCCAGGTCGGGTCGGACGGCTCCGGCGAGATAGACCGCCGAGGTGCGCAGTCGGGCGAGACCACCCATGTAGGCCATCGAGAAGGCGTGGAACGGGTGGTAGGCGAACCCGTGGCGATAGCGCGCCACCCAGTCCTCCCGGGTCGAGAACTCCTCCTCGAACCGGGTGAGCTCCATCGCCGAGGGCACGGTCTGCAGCGCGTCGTAGACCGCCACGGTGGCCGGGAACTCCGCCTCGTTGACGTAGCCGTCGCACACCGAGGCGGCGATCACCACCGGGTCGGGGCGCAGCGCCGCCGCGGACCGGGTGAGTGCGGCGCCGACCGCCTGCATCACCAGCACCGGGTTGGAACCCATCCCGTCGCCGTAGTGGAACCGCCGCGGCAGACCGATGATCAAGACGTCGGCCGCCTCGTCGACCGCCAGATCGGTGCGCCGGTGCGCGGCCGGCCAGGTGGCGGCCTCGACCGCCGGGATCGCGCCCGCCGCGACGCTGATCTGGCGCGACCGGGAGTCGAGCACCGCGTCGACCGCGAAGAAGGGCGCCGGCATGACCGCCTCCATCTGCTGACCGATGGCGCGCAGCTGCTCGCGGAAGTGGCTGCCGGTGGTGGCGGGGACGAAGTCGGGACGACCCATGGTGCCGGGCGAGTGGTGCGAGCGGATCGAGCGCCAGGTGGTGAGGCCGGTGGCCGGCATCTTGTACCCGCCGCTGAACCCGCCGTACGGATTACCCGACGCGTGCCCGATGAGGATGGTCAGGTCCGACTCCACGAGCAGCCGATGGCACTGCACGGGGTCGCCGTGCCGCGACGGGCCGAGGTCGACGATCTGGTCCGGGTCTTCGGCGTCGTGGTTGACGACGTGTGCGGCGGCTACCCGGTGCAGGGTCTCGGGTCCCAGCATCGACTCGAGCTCGGCCAGGTGGTTCTTGCGGTGCAACCCGATGGCGCAGACGAGGCGGATGTCGCCGGAGCGGACACCGGCCCGCTCGAGCTCGTCGAGCAGCACCCGCATCGCCACCCGTCGATGGGCCGTGTCGTGCATCCCGCCCTTCACCCGGTCGGGAAAAGCGATCGTCACCGTCGATCCCGGTCGCACCTGCTCGACGAGCGGCGCCGTGCCGAGCGGCTGCCGCACCGCGTCCCGGGTCGCGGTCTCGGGGTCGGCCAGCGGCGGCGGCTCGGGCTGGGACCGACCGGCCTCCAGCACCCGGGCGGCGGCAGGCAGCCGGGCGTCGACGAACGAGTCCCCGTACTCGAGTCGCACGGTCTGCATCGGCCCTCCGTCGGTTCGGTCACCGGTAACTTATGGCGTCGGCGACGTCACCGAACCGAGGAGTGGCATGACCACGCACGATCAGCCGCCGGCCGTGGCCGTGCTGGGACTGGGCGCGATGGGCGGGCGGGCCGCCGCCCGACTGGCACAGACCAACCCCGTGTCCGGCTTCGATCCCCTGCCCGAGGCGCAGCAGCGCGCCCACGCGAACGGGGTGTCCGTGGCCGCGACCGCTGCGGCGGCGGTCGCATCCGCCGACGTCGTCCTGCTCTCGCTGCCGACCCCCGAGCACGTCGTCGCCGCCGTCGACGACGTCGGCAGGGGGTGGGCGTCGAAGCTCGTCGCGGATCTGTCGACCGTCGGTCCCGCGGACGCTCGAGCCGCCGCGGAGCGGCTCGGCCGGTTCGGCGCCCGGTACGTGGATGCCCCGGTCCTCGGCCGACCCGACGCCTGCGGCCGCTGGGTGCTGCCCGCCGGCGGTGCCGCCGCGGACGTGGACACCCTCGATCGGGTGGCGACCGGCACCATCGCCCGGGCCGTCCGGCGGGTGGGCGAGATCGGTGCCGGTTCGACACTGAAGATCGCCAACAACCTGATGTTCGCCGCCATCAACGCCGCGACGGCCGAGGCGATCGACCTGGTCGAGGCGGCCGGCATGGACGCCGAGATCTTCGTCGAGGTGGTGTCGGGCTCCGGGGCGGCGACGGTCTCCCCGCTGTTCACCGACGTCGCGCCCCGGATGGTGAGCCGCTCCTACGAACCGACGTTCCGGCTCGAGCTGCTGGCCAAGGACCTGGGGCTCGCGCACCGGTTGGCCCGCCAGCTCGGCCGCGATGCACCGGTCTCCGGCGTCGTGCTGGAGCTGCTGCGCTCCGGACTCGCGGCGGGACTCGGACCGGCCGACACCGCGGCCCTGATCGAGGTGTACCGCAGCTCTTGAGACCGACTAGGACGGCACCCGGACGGGCGTCGACCGCTTCGACCGGACCATCCGCCAGGCCAGTCCGATGATCAACACCACGCCGAGCACGGGTCCCAGATTGACCACCGTCTCCTGCAGCGCGGTGTAGCTGCGCTCGTTGTCGTAGCCGTACGGGAGCACCGCGAGCGGCAGGCACAACGAGACCCACCCCACCCAGGCGCCGGCGAGGATCCGCACCCAGCGCGGCAGTCCGCGGCCGAGCAGCACGGCCGCACCCATCGGCAGGATCCAGACGTAGTGGTGGGTCCAGGACAACGGCGACGCCAGACAGGTGCACAGGCCCACCAGCGCCACGGCGAACACCCGCTGCCCGTCGGCCCACCACTGGGCGGCGACGAAGGTGCCCAGCAGGGCGACCAGTCCGGCGAACGCCAGGCCGACGAGCGTGGTGAGCGTCGAGCTGTCGTCCCCGAGCCGGTGGAAGACACCGAGCAGGGACTGGTTGCCGGCATACAGCGGCGGCGCCGTTCGGGTCTGTCCGCCGGCGAGACCGGACCAGAAGGCCAGGGTCTGCGACCACTGGAAGACCGCCCCCAGCACGGTGAAGCCGAGGAAGCTGGCGATCGCCACCAGCGCCGTCCGGCGTCGGCCGACCGCGAAAGCGAAGATCACGAACAGCGCGGGGGTCAGCTTGATCGCGGCGGCCAACCCGATCAGGGTCCCGGCCGGGACGAACCGCCGGGCGTCCTCGGCCGGGCGGGTCGGTCCGGGACGGGCAGCAGATCGGCCACCACGAGTGCCATCAGCACGGTGTTCACCTGGCCGTACCCCAAGGTGGTGCGGATCGGCTCCATCGCGATCACCACCGCGGTCCCCGACCAGGGCGAGCTTCCACCCGCGCGGCACGCCGCATCGCTTCAGCACCGACTGCTGGGCCCAGATCAGGCCGAAGGTCCAGACCAGCTGCCAGAACACGTACGGACCGACCGCGAGCGGGACCATCAGCACCGCCGCGATCGGCGGGTAGATGAAGTACAGGTTCCAATCCGGCGTGGTGGTGGCGTAGATGTCGCCACCGGCGATCATGTCCTGCACCGCGTACACGTAGACCTGGAGGTCGATCGTCGACGGCAGCCAGGGCCAGGCCTGACCCTTGGCGATGATGTAGCGGCAGCATCACCACCGCCACGCACGAACGGCGGACCGAGCTCGACCGCACCCCGGAGCAGTCGCGTGGACCAGGTCATCCCGTGAGCAGCCGCAGCAGCTCGTCGGGGTCCTGCTCGGCGAGCTCGCGCGTCGTCGCGATCGGGCCCGACGAGGTTGGCCAGCCCGGGCTTGTCGGCGTAGCGCGGCACCAGGTGCACGTGGAGGTGGAAGACCTCCTGGCCGGCGACCGAGCGGGCCGACGACACCAGGTTGAGGCCGTCGGCGGCCAGCCGGTCGACCAGCAGCCGGGCGGTGGCGTCGATGGCCGGGCCGATCCGGGCCAGCATCGGCGGCTCGGACAGCAGGTCGGCGACGTGCTCGCCGCGGCACCACCAGGGTGTGCCCCCGCTGCCACGGCGACACGTCCAGGAAGGCGATCGCGGCGTCGTCGGCGTAGACCTGCCGGGACGGGATCTCGCCGACCACGATCTTGCAGAAGATGCAGTCGGGATCGCGGGCCGCGACGTCGGAGCTCATCGCGATCACGTTGTCCAGGTCGGCGCCGGCAGCGAAGCGGCGCAGCTGTGCCGCCACCAACCGGTCGGCGCGTGGGAAGAAGGCCGTGCTGGCCCCGCCCACGTGCGGCGAGATGAGCACGTTCGGGATCTGCCACAGCGGGTGCTCCGCGGGCAGCGGCTCGGGGTCGGTGACGTCCAGGGCCGCTCGCAACCGGCCGCTGCGGGTCTCGGCGACGAGCGCGTCGGTGTCGACCAGCACCCCGCGAGCCACGTTGACCAGCAGGGCGTCGTCGGGGAGCAACGCCAGCTCGTCGGCGCCGATCAGCCCCTCGGTCTCCGGGGTCGCCGGCGCGATCACGATGGCGACGTCGGCGTCGGGCAGCAGCTGCGGCAGCTCGGTGATGGCGTGCACCGGTGGATCCCCGTCCCCGCCCGGACGGGGTCGGCGCGCGACCCGGGTCACCGACGCGACCTCGAAACCGGCCAGCCGGCGTTCGATGGCCCGACCGATCCGGCCGTAGCCGATGATCAGCACCCGCTGGTCGGCCAGCGCCCGACCGAATCTCGGCTGCCAGCGGCCGTCGGGTTGACTGCGGGCGAAGTCGTCCAGGTGCCGCCCGCTGGCCAGGGTCAGCGCCACGGCCAGCTCGGCGGTGCTCGCGTCGTGCACACCGGCGGCGTTGCACAAGGTCACCCCGTCCGGCACGTACGGCAGGAAGTTCTCGACCCCGGCGGTCAGCGTCTGGATGACGCGGAGCTTCGCCATCTCCCCGGTGCGTTCCAGTACCTCCGCGCCCTTCATGTACGGCAGCACGTAGAGCTCGACCTCGGCGATCGAGTCCGGGTAGTCGTCACCGTCGGCGCGGTAGCAGTCGACGCGGATGCCGTCGGGCAGGCCGCCGAGCCGGCGCGCGGCCTCCTCCGGGTCGGCGTACGGCAGCCAGACGACCGGGTCATTCACGATCTGCACGGCCTCTCGATCGTCGGGATCCCGCGACGGACGTCAGCGGTGACCCGACGTGCGGGTCGGAAGCCGGACCGGGTACCCGGCCGCGGCGAGTTCGGCCTTCACGTCGGCGATCCGCAGCGTACCGAAGTGGAAGACGGTGGCCGCGAGGACCGCATCGGCACCGGCCGCGACCGCCGGCGGGAAGTCCGACAGCTGCCCGGCCCCTCCGGAGGCGATCAGCGGCACGTCGACGACCTGCCGGACGGCCGCGATCATCTCGAGATCGAAGCCGCCGGTCGTGCCGTCCGCATCCATCGAGTTGAGCAGGATCTCACCGACCCCCTCGGACACGCCGCGGCGGGCCCAGTCCACGGCGTCCAGGCCCGCGTCCCGCCGGCCGCCGTGGGTCGTGACCCCGAATCCGGACTTCTGCTCCGGGTCGCGGCGGGCATCCACCGACAACACCAGCACCTGGTTGCCGAACCGGGTGGTGATCTCACCGATCACCTCCGGCCGGCGGATGGCACCGGTGTTGATGGCGACCTTGTCCGCTCCCGCCCGGAGCAACTGGTCGACGTCGGCGACTGTGCCGATGCCGCCGCCGACGGTCAGCGGGATGAACACCGTCTCCGCCGTCCGCCGCACCACCTCGAGGGTGGTCTCCCGTCCTTCGTGCGAAGCCGAGATGTCGAGGAAGGTCAGCTCGTCGGCTCCCTCGGCGTCGTAGACCGACCCCAGCTCGACCGGATCCCCGGCGTCACGCAGATCCAGGAAGTTCACGCCCTTGACCACCCGTCCCCCGTGGACGTCGAGGCAGGGGATCACCCGGACGGAGACCGGCATGCCCGCCAGCCTAGTGGGCTCGTCCGGTGCCGCCGCCGGCTCGCCGGCCGGCAGGATCGCGTCGTCTCCGGCGTGCACCTCCACCGCAACGGTCGCCGGGTGCGGGAAGATGCCCAGGTGTCCACACCGCGCCCGGTCTCGGTCCGCCCGCCTCGCTGGCAGCTGGGCGTGGCCCTGGTGTCGTTCCTCGGCGCCAGCTTCTTCGGCTCGCGGGCCGGCGTGGACTTCGAGCGCTGGGTGGTCACGGGCCTCTGGGTGGTCGTGGGCCTGATCTGGCTGGTGCTGTGGCGGATGGACGTGAAGAAACACGCCCGGGCGCTGGCCCGGGCGGCCCAGCCGGCCGACGCCACGCACGCACCCACGTCGGACCCCGAGGACCCCTCGGAGCCGACCTCGAAGCCGACCTCCGAACCGACCTCCGAGCCGACCTCGGAACCGACCTCGGAACCGACCTCGGAACCGACCTCGGAGCCGACCTCGACACGGAGTTCCTCGCCACCGTCGGGGCCCGCGTCCTAGAGCGACGCCCGGGCCGGTTCGGTCAGCTCGTCGGACCCGGCTGCCGGTTGGGCCGGTCGCAGCCGGAGTGCCTGCATGCCACCGTCGACCGCCAGGTCGACGCCGGTGGTGGACAACGAGCGCGGGCCGGCGAGGTAGAGCACCGCGCCGGCGACCTCCTCCGCCCGGACCAACCGCCCGTGCGGCTGGCGGGCCTCCAGTGCCGCTCGCTCGGCGTCCGGATCGGAAGCCGCCTGGAGCAGCCGGCCGATCCAGGGCGTGTCGGCCGTGCCCGGATTGACGCAGTTGACCCGGATCCCCTCCCGGAGGTGATCGGCCGCCATGGCCTTGGTGAGGGCCAGCACCGCACCCTTGCTCGCGCTGTACAGGGCCCGCTGGGGCAGGCCCGCGGTGGCGGCGATGGAGCAGGTGTTGACGATGGCCGCCGCGGCGGATTCGCGCAGGTGCGGCAGGGCCGCCCGGCTGATCCGCACCATGCCGACCACGTTCACGTCCCAGACCCGGTGCCACTCGGCGTCGTCGTTGGCCGCGACGTCGCCCTGCGCACCGATCCCGGCGTTGTTGATCACGATGTCGAGGCCGCCCCAACGGTCGACGACGGTCTTGATCGCGGCCCGACAGGACGCGTCGTCGGTGACGTCGCACGAGACTCCCAGCAGCGGCGCCGGCACGGTGCCGGGCTCCAGATCCAGCGCCGCGACCCGGGCGCCCTCGGCGGCGAGGGCCGCCGCGATCGCAGCCCCGATCCCCGAGGCGCCGCCCGTGACCACGGCCACCAGGCCGTCGAACTCACCGGGCACCGGAACCCTCCTGCCCTTCGTCGCCGACCAGCTGCTGCGTCTGCCGGCCGAGGCCGTCGATCTCCACCCGCACCACGTCCCCGGGGCTGAGGTACGGGAACCGGCCGGACAGCCCGACCCCTTCCGGCGTACCCGTGAGCACCACGTCGCCCACCTCGAGCGCCAGGTAGCCACTCAGGTGGCGGAGGATGGTCGCCACGTCGAAGATCATGTCCGTCGTCGAGGAGTCCTGCCGCGGCTCGTCGTTCACGAAGCTCCGCAGCCGCAACGAGGCCGGGTCGACCTCGTCGGGAGTGACCAGCCACGGACCGAGCGGCGTGTAGCCCGGCAGGCACTTGCCCTTGCTCCACTGGCCGCCGGACTCCTCGATCTGGAACGTCCGCTCCGACAGGTCGTTGGCCACGGTGAAGCCCGCCACGTAGTCCAGCGGATCCTCCGCGTCGCCCAGCTCGTACAGACGGCGCCCGATGACGAGGGCGAGCTCCACCTCCCAGTCGGTCTTCTTGCTCCGCGGCGGGATCCGGACCGGGTCGTTCGGCGCTCCGATCGTGTTCGGCGTCTTGAGGAACAAGACGGGGCGTTCCGGCGGCTGCGCGCCCGATTCCGCTGCGTGAGCCGCGTAGTTCATGCCGATCGCGAGCACCGCGCCGGGGTCGGCGATCGGTGCGGCGAACTCGGCGTCAGCCGGTTCGGGTCCGAGCTCGGTCAGCGCCCCGTCGGCGAGCCAGCCAGCCACCTCGGGGAGCCGGCCGAGGGTGGCTCGGGTGAGATCAGGGATCCGATCCCCCAGGGCGTAGGCCCTGCCGTCGTCCACCACCACCGGCCTGGATCGTGGTGCCGGTCCTGATGCGAGCGAACTTCATCGGTCTCCTCCGCGTGAGTTGCTGGGCCGGGTTCTCATCCGGCATCGGCCCAGACGATGCCCACCTTGCCGGATGCCCCGGAGTCGGCGACCCGGTAGGCCTCGGCCGCGTCGGCCAGGGCCCGGGTCTCGGTCACGATCTTCTCCGGGTGCAGACCGGTCCGGACGAGCAGCTGCAGGAGCTCGGCCATCCGGACCGTCGAGGTGACCCAGGACCCGTGGATCACCAGCTGCTTGTGGATGATCGCCTCGCTCACGTCAACGGTGAGTCGGCCCCCCTCACCGACGAGGGCGACCCGGCCCCAGCGACGAGTGTGCTGGATGGCGGTGAGCTGACCTGCGCCGGCGCCGGAGCAGTCGATCGAGGCGTCCGCGCCGTCGCCGAGGACGGCCGACAGCCCCGGCTCGGCCGAGTCCCCGAGATGGGTGACGGCGCCGAGCTCGAGGGCGAGCCCACTCCGCTCCGGGCTGGGGTCCACCCCGACCACGGTTCGGGCACCGAGCGCCTGGGCGAGCAGTCCAGCCGCCAGACCGACCGGTCCGAGACCCACCACCAGCACCTGGTCCCGGCCCGAGATGTCGAGTCGGCACAACGCCTCGTACGCAGTCCCGAATCCGCAGGCGACGCAGGCTCCGTCGAGGAAGGTCAGCTCGTCCGGCAGGACGAGCAGGTCGCGTTCCTCGGCCAGCAGCCGGTCGGCATGACCACCGTCGCGCTGCCAGCCGTACGCGGCCCGGGTCGCCGACGAGCAGCTGATCTGGTAGCCGCGTCGGCAGTCGTCGCACTGACCGCAGCCGCTGATGTGGTAGACCACGACCCGGTCCCCGACCGTGATCCGCTCCACGTCGGTCCCGATGGCCACCACCCGGCCGGCGGGCTCGTGGCCGCCGACCACGCCCTGGTAGGCCTCGGGACCTTCCCCGAGATGCTCTCGGTAGATGGCCCGCAGATCACTGCCGCAGATCGTCGACGCCCGCATCGCCAGCACCACCTGACCCGGTCCCGGCTCCGGGTCGGCCACCTGACGGAGTTCGACCCGGCTGCCGCCGGGGAGGTACGCAGCCAGCATGCGCACGATCGTAGACCGCCCGGCACCGGGTGCCGCCGAGCCCGGTCACTGCCTGACCGCAGCACGGTCAACGCGGGCCGGGGTCCCGGACGAACGCGAGGATCTCCGCCAGCGCGGGCCGGTAGTCGTCGGTGGTCTCGACGTCGAGGGTCGGTGCGTCGATGGCGATCGGCTCGAACGTCCCCCCGTACGGTGCAGCCGCGACCGCGGCGAAGTAGCCGGTGTCGTCGTGCGCGGCTCGGGTCGCCGACTCCAACCGGCGGCGCTCCGCGCGTTCGCGACGGATGTCGTCACTCACCTGGCAGCGCACGATCCGCAGCTCCACGAGCGGGCGGAGTGGTTCCAGCGGGCCGACCCAGTTGTGGTGCTGGAACGCCGCCTCGGCGACGAGGGTGACCCCGTTCTCCACGAGCAGCCCCAGCACCTGGAAGAACAGGGAGTACGTCCGGATCGTCAGCGGATCGGAGGCCGCCGGAACGAAGCCGGGCGTCGCCGCCACCATCCCCTCCTTGATCTCGTCGCGGCTGATCACCGGACAGCCGATCTCGCGAGCGAGCCGGTGGGCGAGCGTCGTCTTGCCGGCGCCGCCGGGGCCGGTGACCAGCACCAGGGTCGGACGGGCCGCGATCGGGTCGCTCACCCGGCCAGCATCGCAGGTGGTCGCGGTCCGCTCACCTCCGTCAGCGCAGCAGGCCGCTGCCGTCGGCCAGTCGACGGACCGGGCGGACGAGCCTCGGCGGCAGGACGGCGTGACCGACCTCCAGCATGCGATGGCGCCAGCCGGTCAGGGCGCCGCCGCGGTTGGTGCGCCGCGACCGGGCGACCGCGGCACCACTCGACCTCGAGCCGGTGCGACGGTGGCGAGACCGCCGGACCGCATCAGCGGGGCGCAACCCGCTGCCGAGCAGCTGCTCGATCCGGTCGCCGATGATCGCCGCCGGCTCAGCCGACTCGGCCGGCTCGTAGTCCGCCTGCCAGGCCGGATCGGGGGTTCCGAGGTCGTCGGCGGTGATCTGGTCGAAGGTGCGCAGCAACCCGCTGCCCAGGAACGCGCGATTGCCGAGCTCCTCGTGCACCCCGAGATCCAGGGGCAGGGCGACCCGGCAGCCGGCTTCCAGAGCCTCCAGGCACACCGTCGACGACATGGTCAGCAGCAGATCGGTGGTCGGCAGCTGGCTCGAGACGGGCGTGTGGCTGATCCCGAAGTTCGGCGGCAGATCGACGTCGGCGAGCAGTGACTCGGGGTGGTGCCGCATCCGGTGCAGCGTGTCCGCGCCCAACCGGTGGCGCGGCCGGAGTCGGACCTGACGGTCCGGATGGGCGCGGGCGTAGTCCAGGAGCCTCCCGTAGAGGTACGCCCGGTCCTCCGCACGCTGCGGAACGGTCGGCTGGTCGGCGAACAGCACCCGGCGGATCGCTCCGCTGCGCGCCGGCCGGGCCGGGCCGGCCGCGATCGGCTGCCCGGTGAGCAACAGGTTGTCCGACGGAATCTCCAGCCGGTCCGCCACCCCGGCGAAGTGCGCGAGGGTGCTGCGCGAGTTCACGGCCACGACATCGGCCTCGTAGCGATCCAGGTACCCGGCGGTCCGGCTCTCGGCGATCACCCCGACCCAGCCGGTGACCAGCACCGGTCCGGTCCGGCCGTCGCGCTGCTCGCCCAGGTCGGCGAGGAAGGACTCGTTGGTCGTTCCCGACAGTCCCGACACCACGACGTCGGCCGCCCGTGCCGAGCTGAGGATCTCGGCCCAGCTCGACGACCGGATCTCCTCGAAGCCGGCGGCGCCGAGATGATCACGAGACAGTGCGGAGCGCGCGTCGGGGACCACGACCTGCCAGCCGAAGCCGCGCCGCCGGAGCTCGTCACGCAGTCGAGCACACCACGTGAGCTGGGAGTCGAACGCCGCCACGAAAAGGGCCGTCCGGGGCCCGGTGGAACTCATGTCTCGATCATCGCGATCCGGGTCAACAGCCGGTGTCGCCGATGTGCGGCGGCCGGTGAACAGCCGATGAATCCCGGGCCAACCGCCGTCCGGGACCGCTGGACGACGGACGGGACGGACGCCGGCAGACCGGTTCAGCGGCGGCTGTCCCGGCTGTCCCCTAAGGTCGTCTTCGTGACATCGAGTCGGCCCGCCGGGATGGACGCCGGCTTCACCGCGCTGCCGCTGCACCGGCTCGCCGATGCGGCCCTCAGCCGGGCCCGGGAACTGGGTTGCAGCTCCGCCGCACTCCGGATCGAGCGGATCCGCTCCGGCTTCCGCGGCTATCGCGACCTCGAGCTGCAGACCAGCCAGGATGCCGAGCTGCTCGGGCTCTCCGTCCGGGTGCTGCACGACGGTGTCTGGGGTTTCGCGGCCGGCATCAGCCTGACCGCGGAGGCGGCGGCCGGGCTCGCCGAGCGCGCGGTCGCCACGGCCAGGGTGGCCAAGCCGCTGACCCGCCGACCGGTCGAGCTGGCCCCCGAACCGGTGTACGAGGACGCCCAGTGGATCTCCGCGTACGAGGTCAACCCCTTCGACGTCCCCGAAGCCGACCGGCAGGCGCGGCTGAGCGAGCTGATCGCGGCCCTGCTCGCCGCTGACTCCGTGACCCACACCAGCGCTGATGTGTCGTGGGTGCAGGAGAACAAGTTCTTCGCCGATCTGGCCGGCACGACCACGACCCAGCAACGGGTGCGGATCCAACCGCAGTTCACGGCGGTGCACGTCGGGGACGACGGCTTCTCGACCATGCGGACGCTCGCGGCCCCTGCCGCGCGCGGCTGGGAGTACCTGACCGGTTCGGGATGGGACTTCGACCGCGAGATCGCCGAGCTGCCCGAGCTGCTGGCCGAGCACGTGACGGCACCGTCGGTCGAACCCGGTCGATACGACCTGGTCGTCGACCCGACGAATCTCTGGCTGACGGTCCACGAGTCCATCGCGCACGCCACGGAGCTGGACCGCGCCCTCGGCTACGAAGCCGCGTACGCCGGTACGACCTTCGCCACCCTGGACCAGCTCGGATCGCTGCGCTACGGCAGCGAGCTGCTGCACGTCACCGGCGACCGGGTCACCGAGCACGGGCTGTCAACCGTCGGCTGGGACGACGAGGGGGTGGCCGCGCAGCAGTTCGACATCATCGACGGCGGGACGCTCGTCGGATACCAGCTGGACCGCCAGATGGCGACCCACGTGGCGGCGGACCGCTCCAACGGCTGCGCCTTCGCCGACTCCCCCGGCCACATCCCCCTGCAGCGGATGCCGAACGTGTCGGTCCGCCCGGACCCCGACGGCCCCGACACCGCCGAGCTGATCTCGGGGGTCGAGCGCGGGATCTACGTGCTCGGCGACAACTCGTGGTCGATCGACATGCAGCGGTACAACTTCCAGTTCACCGGCCAACGCTTCTTCCGGATCGAGAACGGCCGGCTGGCCGGTCAGCTCCGCGACGTGGCCTACCAGGCGACGACCACGGACTTCTGGCGATCCCTGGACGGCCTGGGCGGGCCGCAGACCTACCACCTCGGCGGCGCCTTCAACTGCGGCAAGGGCCAGCCGGGCCAGGCCGCCCCCGTCTCGCACGGCTGCCCGTCGGCGTTGTTCCGCGGCGTCAACATCTTGAACACCCAGGCCGAGGGAGGTCACTGATGCCGACCGACCCGCGGTCGTCGGAGTTCGTCGAACGGGCCCTGGCCGCCGCCACGTCGCCGTGCGTGGCGTATCTGCACGAGACGACCGAGGCCAACCTCCGCTGGGCCGGCAACGCCCTCACCACCAACGGGGAGATGAGCAGTCGGACCCTGACGGTGACCGTGACCGCAGACGTCACCGGCGGCCGGGCGGCGGGAACCGTCAGCCAGCAGGTGGCCGGTCTGGACGAGGTGCCCGGTCTGGTCGCCGCCGCGGAGGCCGCGGCCCGCTCGGGCCCGCCCTCGGTCGACGCCGCGGCTGCCGTCGAGGGCGACGCGCAGGCCGACTGGGACGCCCCACCGGAGGGCACGTCGATCGAGGTGCTGGCCGACGTCGCCGCCGAGCTGGGTTCGGCCTTCGGCGAGGCGGAGAGTCGCGGCGTCGCGCTGTACGGATTCGCCGAGCACACCGTCACCACCGGCTACCTGGGCAGCAGCACCGGGCTGCGGCGGCGGGGCGTGCAACCCACGGGCCGGTTCGAGTTCAACGCCAAGTCCGCCGCTGGAGGGTCGGCCTGGATCGGCCGGCCGACCCGGACGTTCCGCGACGTCGGGGTGCCCTCGCTGCTCGACGAGCTCTTCACCCGCCTGGACTGGGGCCGGCGGCGCATCGACCTGCCCGCCGGCCGGTACGAGACGCTGCTGCCGCCGGGGCCGGTCGCGGATCTGATGATCTACGCCTACTGGACCGCCAACGCGCAGGACGCCGAGGAGGGTCGCAACGTGTTCGCGGCTCCGGGCGGGGGCACGACGATCGGGAGCCGGCTCAGTGACCAGCCGATCACGCTGCGGTCCGATCCGGGCTATCCGGGTCTGGAGTGCCTGCCGTACGTGGATTTCGCGGCGTCGGCCGACGGCAGCAGCTGGGCCTTCGACGTCGGGGCGCCGATCGAGCCGGTGTCCTGGATCACCGACGGTGTGCACACCGAGCTGATCCGCAACCGGGCCCGAGCGGAACGGACGGGTCAGCGGCCCACTCCACCACCGGACAACTTGATCATGGAATCGAGCGGCGCAACCGCCACCTTGCCCGAGATGATCGCCCGGACCGAACGCGGCCTGCTCCTCACCTGCATGTGGTACATCCGCGAGGTGGATCCGGAGCGGCTGCTGCTCACCGGTCTCACCCGCGACGGGGTGTACCTCGTCGAGGGTGGTGAGGTCGTCGCCGCGGTGAACAACTTCCGGTTCAACGAGTCGCCGATCGACCTGCTCGGGCGGATCAGTGAGATCGGGGTGACCGAGCGGGTGCTGTGCCGGGAGTGGAACGACTTCTTCAACCGGACGGCGATGCCCGCGGTTCGGGTGCCGGACTTCAACATGTCGACCGTCAGTCCGGCCAGCTGAGGCCGCCCCCGGGGAAGGTGAGGCCATGAAGATCATGTTCGCGTCGCTCGGCGCGTACGGACACCTGTACCCGATGCTGCCGCTCGCCCTCGCGGCGGCCCGGGCGGGACATCAGGTCCAGATCGCCACCGGCGAGCCGTTCCTGACCGGGTTGCCGCTGCCGACGGTGGCGGCCTACACGGGCCTCGACCTCGCGGACGCGGTGGAGGAGACCAAGCGGCGGTATCCGGACAAGGCCGGGGTGGACCTCAGCGTGGCGATGTTCGCCGACATCGGGTCCGAGTCGGTCCTGCCCGGGATGCTCCAGGCCTGCGAACGGTTCGAACCGGACCTCGTCGTGTACGAGGGGATGATGACCGGTTCCGGGGTGGCCGGCAGCGTGCTGGACATCCCGACGGCGGCGTTCGCCATCGGGCTGGCCCGCATCGTGTACCCGATGCTGCACGGCGCGACGAAGACGTACCGGGCGGCCGAGTGGGCACGGCGCGGCCGACCGCAACCGACCGGACCGGTGCTGGCCGACGCGCTGATCGATCCGGCTCCGCCGTCGTTCGGGCCGTTCACCGACGCCCCGGTGATCCCGATCCGGTCCGTTGCCTACAGCGCGGACGACGCCCCGCTGCCGGACACCTGGCGGCGGCCCGCGTCGCGCCCCCGGGTGTTCCTGACCCTCGGCACCGTCTCGTTCGGGGCCGTCGAGGTCCTGCGCCGGGCCGCAGCGGACATCGTGGCGCTGGACGTTGATCTGCTGGTGGCGGTCGGACCCGAAGGGGACCCCGCCGTTCTCGACGGGCTCGGTGGGTCGGGCTCCGGCACGATCACGGTGGAGCGGTTCGTGGCGCAGTCCCGGGTGCTGCCGCAGCTCGATGTCCTGGTCCACCACGGCGGCACCGGATCGGTGCTGGGAGCGCTGGCGGCCGGCGTGCCGCAGGTGATCATGCCCCAGGGCGCGGACCAGTTCATCAACGGCGAGATGCTGAGCGGTCTCGGGGCCGCACGCACCCTGCTGAACGACGACACCGAACCCGGCGACGTCACCGCCGCGGTGCAGGCGATGCTCGGCGACTCCTCGGAGCGTGCGGTGGCGCAGCGGATCGCCGCCGAGATCGCGGCGCAGCCGGCCCCGGCGGAGGTCGTACCGCGGCTGGAGGAGCTGGCGGCGCGCTGAACGGGCCGGATCCGAACGGTCGGCTCGATCTCGGGTACGCGGCTGCGGAGATGAGAGCTTTCTCATCTCGGTCTCCTCGAGGTCTCATCGGCGTGGGGTGAACTCGTCGCATGATCAAGAAGAAGGTGCCCTGGCTCATCGTCGGCGGTACGGCCGCCGCGCTGGCCATCGTCCCCGTCGCCGGGGCCGCCCTCGCTTCCTCCTCCGCGCCGCCGATGACCGGCGCCGGCATCAGCATCACGGAAGGGGCCGTCGGCGGCCGGTTGGCCGACCCGGCCGGTCAGCCGACCCTGGACGGGGCGCAGTCGGTCACCGCCGCCAGTCCGGTCACCCCGAACTCGGCGCAGTCGACCACCCAGCAGGCCGGGCCCACCGCAACCACGCCGCCGAGCCCGGTCACCCCTCGGAGCGCCGTCACCGCCAAGACCCCGGTCTCGGCGAAGACCCCCGCCAGCCCGCCGTCGCCGCCGACCGCGAACAGCCCGTCCTCTCCGCGGACTCCCTGACCCGAGCCCCCAGCCGCCGACGCCGTGCGTCGGCGGTTGTTCGTACATCGGCGGCCGGTCTGTATCAGTGGCCGGTTCGAGCTGCTCGAGGAGTCACGTCCCGGTGAGGATGAGATCACTCTCATCGCGATCTCCTGGCCGTCTCATCGGAGCCGGGTTGACTCGGGTCCATGATCAAGAACACCGCCAAGTGGCTCATCGTCGGGGGAACCGCCGCTGCCATCGCCGCCGTCCCCGTTGCCAACCTCGCCACCGCTTCTGCCGCTCCCGGTGCGGCCGTGTCCGCACCGGCCGGTCTGGCCCAGGCCGCAGTGACGGGGGCCTCGGCTCCGCAGGGCGTCCCCACCCAGACCGCAGCCAGCCCGAACACGCCGACCGCCAGCCCGGGGTCATCCGCCCAGCCGAACCAGCAGGCCGCCCAGACAGCCCAGACCCCGAACACCGCCCAGACCCCGAACACACCCAACAGCCCGAGGACGGCCGCGTCGCCGGTCAGCCCCAAGTCACCGGTCACGGCTCAGAGCACCCGAAGTCGCCCGCCACCCCGAACAGCCCCAACTCACCGCGTACGCCCCGATGACCCGCACACCGCCGGATCAGCGACCGGGTCACCACCCGGGATGCTGATCCGGCGGTGGACCATCGATCGGTGCTCGGGCGTTAAGGCGTGAAGCGGTACCCGGCGCCCCGGACGGTGGCGATCCGGTCGCTGCCGATCTTGTTGCGCAGATAGCGCACGTACACGTCGACGACGTTCGAGCCCGGGTCGAAGTCGAACCCCCAGACCCGCGACAGCAGCTGCTCCCGGCTGAGTACCTGGCCCGGGTGCCGCGAGAAACGTCTCCAGCAGCGTGAACTCCCGGTTGGACAACTCCACGGGAACCCCGTCGACGGTCGCCATCCGGGTCCGGACGTCGAGCGAGAGACCGTTGACGGCCAGCACCGCAGGGCTCTCCTGGGTCCGATCGCGCAACCGGAGCCGCACCCGGGCCAACAGCTCCTCGAACCGGAACGGCTTCGCCATGTAGTCGTCCGCACCACCTTCCAGGCCGGCGACCGTGTCGGTGACCGAGTCCCGAGCGGTCAAGATGATCACCGGCAGGATCGATCCCTGACCGCGCAGCGCCTCCAGGACGCCGAGTCCGTCCAGCCCCGGCAGTCCGAGATCCAAGATCATCAGGTCGAACTCGCCACTCGCGGCGTGCTCGAGCGCACCGCGGCCGTCCCGGGCCACCGAGGTCGCGAACCCGGCGGCGCGGAGCCCCTTCTCGACGAAGGCGGAGATCCGCGGCTCGTCCTCGGCGATCAAGATCGCGGCCACGCCGGTTCTTCCTCTCGTTCGATGAGCTGGGAGTCCAGTGCCTCGGCACCGGCAGTACGAGCGATCGACTGCGACGGCTGCGGCAGCACGAGGGTGAAGCAGGACCCCTGTCCCGGCCGGGTGTCGAGATCGACGCGACCGTGGTGGGCATCGGCGATCGCGAGGACGATGGCGAGTCCGAGGCCCGCACCGGTGTCGGGCTGCCCGTCGACCGGTTCGGTCCCGGCGCCACGGCGGAAGCGGTCGAAGATCCGATCCCGATCCGCGTCGACGATGCCGGTCCCCTCGTCGCGGACCCAGAACCGGACCTCGCCCGGCCGCTGCTCGGCGCCGAGTGCGATCACCGCGCCGGGTTCGGTGAACCGGATCGCGTTGGCCACCAGCTGCACCAGCGCCTGGGTGATCCGCTGCGCGTCGAGTGACGCCGTCCCCTCCGGCAGGGCGTCGATCCGCCACGACCGTGGGGCCAGGGGGTTGACCTTCTCCAGCACCGAGTCGAGCAGGTCGGAGATCTGAACGGGCTCCGGCCGGACGAAGTCCGGGTGCCGGGACTTCGCCAACAAGGTGATCTCCTCGACGATCCGCTGCATCCGGTCCAGCTCCGAGATGGCGAGGTCGCGGGTCCGGGCCACATCGGTCGGGTCGTCGGCATCGACGAGCTCGAGGTGGCCACGCACGATCGTGATCGGGGTCCGCAGCTCGTGGCCGGCGTCGTCCAGCGTCTGGCGCTGGTTGTCGAACGAGGTCGACAGCCGGTCCAGCATCGCGTTCATCGTGCGGCCCAGATCGGCCACCTCGTCGTTGCTGGCGAGCTGGTCGTCGGGGATCCGGTCGCTCAGATCGGTCTCGTTGATGCGTTGCGCCGTCCGCTGCAACGACCGGAGCGGGGCGAGCAACCGGCCGGAGACGGAGTAGCCCACCATCCCGACCAGCACCAACGCGACCAGGCAGAGCGCGGCATAGGTGAGGTGGGTGCGATTCACCGTGGCGAAGGCGGCGTCCACGTCGACCACCGCGACGTAGTGACCGCGGTCCGGCGACCCGGTCACCGTGATCGGGATGGACACGAAGGCCAAGGCGTTGTGTTGGGTGGTGTGGATCCGGTGCACCTCGACGGTCTGCTCCTGACCGATCGCCGCCGCGGCCGCGACCAGCTCCCCGTCCTGCGCCAGGGTCTGCTGGAACGGATCGGCGCTGTCCGGCACCAACGCCACCTTGCCGTTGACGAGTCCGAGGATGGCCTCGTCGGGGTCCGGCACCGAGCTCTTGATCGCCAGGTAGAGCAGGTCGCTCGGCCGCCGGACCGGCCGCGTCGCCCGGCCCTGTTCCGCCACGGCGGCGACGGTCTTGATCTCCTCGTTCTCCTGCGCGAGCGCGCGCCGGATGTTGTCGTACGTCGCCTGCCGGGCGATCAGGTACGAGGTGACACCCGCCGCCGATCATGCCGAGGGTCGTGGTCAGCAACACGGCCGCGAGGATGCGGACGCGGACCGAGATCGCGCGTCGCGGGCGGGCCATGGTGTCAAGCATGCCAAACCGGGCGCACCCGGCACCGAAGATGACAGGGCTCTCATCGCCGTCTCACAGCTCCCTCACCGCCGACCGGTGGACTGATGCCACATCGAGCTCAGGCTCGTTCCCGTCTCCGAGAGACCCTGTCATGTCGCATCCCACCCGTTCCCAGTCCGCGCCCCGTGCCCTCCGACTGCGCCGCTGGCTCGCCCTGGGCGGCGTCACGGCGCTGGCCACCACCGGCCTGCTCGTCGGCACCACCACCTCCGCGAGTGCGGCCGGCCACACCTGCAACGGCCTCCGGGCCACGATCGTCGGCACCAACGGCAACAACGACATCGAGGGCACCCGGGGCCGCGACGTGATCGTCGCCCTCGGTGGCCACGACGAGATCGACGGCAACGGCGGCAACGACGTCATCTGCGCCGGCACCGGTCACGACACGGTCGACGGCGGATCCGGCAACGACTGGATCGACGGCGGCAGCGGCAACGACCACCTCGAGGGCGAGTCCGGCAACGACCGGCTGTACGGCCGGTCCGGCCACGACCTGCTCGAGGGCGGCCGCGGCTCCGACCACCTGAACGGCGGCAAGAACTCCGACGTCAAGCGGCAGGGCCACGCCTCCGATCGGGTCGAGGACCGCTGGGAGAACCGTTACGGCTACGACGACTGAGTCCCGGCGAACCCGCTCGGGCCGGATCGGGAGGCGCCGGGCCCCGCACCGGGGTCCGGCGCCGGACGTCAGCATCGGACGCAGCAGCGGACGTCGGGTCAGAGGTCCTCGTTCGGGGCGTAGGCGACCACCCCGCGCCGCATCCGGCGGACGGCCTCCCGCGCGACCTGGCGCAGCTCCCCCGGCCCGGCGGCGTCACCGATCTGGCCGGTGAAGTCGATCACCTGCCGGACCCAGCGGACGAAGTCGCCGGCGGTCAGACCGCTGTCGGACAACACCACGCTCAGCGGCTCGCCGGCCGTCCAGGCGAAGGCCGCCGCGCTGAACCCGATGTCGAGATCCGGGCCACGGGTCAGCCGGGCGTCGCGCTCCACCAGCGACACCTCCCGGTGCAGCCGTCGCACCTGCAGCATCGCCGCCTCGGTCCGGCTGTCCGGCATCCGGGGTTTGCGGTACCCGTCGTCGGAACGGCGCGCCTCGAAGATCAACGATGCGAGAACGGCCGTCAGCTGCGGCGCGCTCAGCCCGTCGAAGATCCCCTCGCGGGCGCACTCGGCGGCGACCAGGTCCAGCTCGGCATAGATCCGGCTCAACATCCGGCCCGCGTCGGTGACCCTCGTCTGCCCCTCCTCGTCGTCGGCCAGGTAGCCGAGCGAGCTGAGTACCAGGCAGATCTTGTCGAACTGGTTGGCGATGGTGTTGGTCCGGGAGGACATCCGTTGCTGGGCCCGTTCGTTCTCCCGCTCCAGCAGCAGCGCCTTCTCGGCCCGCCGGGCGTGCCGCTCGCGGTCCGGGCAGGCGTGGCACGGGTGCCGGGCCAGCGCCTCCCGCCGCGAACGCGATCTCCGCCGTCAGCTCCTCGTTGGCCGGGGCGGACCGGACCCGTACGTCGTCGGGATCGAACTCCGCCAGCCGAGATCGCAGCGCCGCGCCGAGGCTCCGGCGAGCCGCCGTGTCCTTGGGGTGGAAGTGCTTCGGGATCCGCATCCGACCGGCCACCCGTGGTGGCACCGGGAAGTCGGTCAGGGAGAGCCGCCGGACCTGGCGATCCTCGGTGAGGACCAGCGGTCGCGGGTTGTCACGATCCCCGGTCCGCGTGTCCGGGTCGACCACCACGGCCCAGCCGGTGTGCTTGCCGGCCGGGACCCGGACGACGTCGCCCGGTTTGAGGTCGAGCAGGCGTTGCAGGGCCTCTGCCCGCCGGTCGCTGCGACGTTCCCGGGCCGCCTGCGACTCCAGTGCCCCGATCTCGGCACGCAGCCGGGCGTAGGACTCGAAGTCACCCCGATCGCAGCTCGCGGCCGCCCAGTTCTCCGCGATCGCGTCGGCGTTGCGGGCCAGCGACCGGGCACTGCCGACCACCGACCGATCCGACTGGAACTGCGCGAACGACTGCTCGAGCAGGGTCCGGGCCCGGTCCTTGCCCACCCGCCCGACCAGATTCACCGCCATGTTGTAGGTGGGTGCGAACGAGGACCGGAGCGGATAGGTACGGCGTGACGCGAGACCCGCCACCGCCCGCGGATCGAGGCCGGGCTGCCAGAGCACGACCGCATGCCCCTCGACGTCGATGCCCCGGCGACCGGCCCGGCCGGTCAGCTGGGTGTACTCCCCCGGGGTGATGTCGGCGTGGGTCTCGCCGTTGTACTTCACCAACTTCTCCAGCACGACGCTGCGGGCCGGCATGTTGATGCCCAGGGCCAGCGTCTCGGTGGCGAAGACGACCTTGGTCAACCCGCGGACGAACGTCTCCTCGACGCACTCCTTGAACGCCGGCAACAACCCCGCGTGGTGCGCCGCCACTCCGCGGGTCAAGGCCTCGAGGAAGCCGGCGTAGTCGAGGGCGCGCAGATCGGCCGGCGACAACCCAGCCACATGGCGTTCGGCGATCTCGATGATCTGGTCCTGCTCGGCGGGGCTGGTCAACCGGATCGCCGACGAGGTCACCTGGCGGACCGCCGCGTCACAGCCGACCCGGGAGAAGATGAAGACGATGGCGGGCAGCAGGGCGGCCGCGTCCAGACTCTCGATCAGGTCGGGCCGTGAGTGGAACCCGAGCGACCGGGGCCGGCCCGTCTCGCCCTCGTAGCGGGAACGGTGGGCCGCTCCGCCGTAGTTGCCGCTGCCGTACCCGACGGTGCGTTTGCCCCGGCCGGAGCGACCTCGCGGCCGCCGGGAGTCGTCGCGGACGTACCGGGTCTCGGCCTTCGCGACCTGGATCAGCGCCGGGTTCACCTCGGACCCGCTGGTACCGGGCAGTGCGGTCGCGGTCGGTGCATCACCGGAGAACAGGTCGTAGAGCTTCCGGCCGACAAGCACGTGCTGGAACAGCGGCACCGGTCGGCGCTCGGACACGACGACGGCCAGCTCCCCGCGGACCTCGCCGAGCCAGTCGCCGAATTCCTCGGCGTTGCTCACCGTCGCCGACAGCGCCACCACGGAGATGGACTCCGCCAGCCCGATGATGACCTCTTCCCACACGGCGCCGCGGAATCGGTCGGCGAGATAGTGCACCTCGTCCATCACCACGAAACCGAGATTGTCCAGGGTGCGCGACCCGGCGTAGATCATGTTGCGGAGGACCTCGGTGGTCATCACGACGACCGGCGCCTCGGAGTTGATCGAGGAGTCGCCGGTCAGCAGCCCGACCTGTTCGGGACCGTACCGGCGGACCAGGTCGGCGTACTTCTGGTTCGAGAGCGCCTTGATCGGGGTCGTGTAGAAGCACTTCTGGCCGCGCTGCAGCGCCAGGTAGACCGCGAACTCGCCGACGATCGTCTTGCCTGCACCGGTCGGGGCGGCGACCAGCACCCCCGCGCCCTGCTCGAGTCGCTGGCAGGCCTCGATCTGGTAGTCGTCGAAGTCGAAGGCGTACCCGGCGGCGAAGCCGGTCAGCTCCGGATACGCCTGCTGGGCCCGGAACCGGACGTACGCCAGGGCGGGCGCGTCCTCGGGATCCGGCACGGGATCGGGGGTCGATGCGGCCATGATGGGCCCAACGTACCGGCCGGGGGCGAACCGCCCGCGCTACTGATCCGATCCCGGCCGATCAGCGCCCCGAGCTCCGGGCGGTGTCACCCGGCCGCGACGTAGTCGGCGAGATGCTGCCCGGTGAGACCCGCCCGACTCGCGACGAGATCGGCCGGGGTGCCGGTGAACACCACCCGGCCGCCGTCGTGTCCTGCGCCGGGGCCGAGGTCGATGATCCAGTCCGCGTGCGCCATCACGGCCTGGTGGTGCTCGATCACGATCACGGTCTTGCCCGAGTCCACGAGTCGGTCCAGCAGCCGCAGCAGCTGCTGGACGTCGGCGAGGTGCAGGCCGGTGGTCGGTTCGTCGAGGACGTAGGTGCCGCCCTGCTGGGCCATGGTGATGGCCAGCTTGATCCGCTGCCGCTCGCCGCCGGACAAGGTGCTGAGGGGTTGACCGAGGCTCAGGTAACCGAGGCCCACGTCGCGCAGCCGGCTGAGGATCGCGTGCACCGGCTTCTCGGTGAAGTAGTCGTGGGCCGTCTCGACCGACATGGCGAACACGTCGGCGATGTTTCGACCGCGCAGGGTGTACTGCAGCACGGACTCGTCGAAGCGGCGACCACCGCACTCCTCGCACACGGTCGCGACCCCGGCCATCATCGCGAGGTCGGTGTAGATCACGCCGAGTCCCTGGCAGTTCTTGCAGGCACCGGCCGAGTTGGCGCTGAAGAGGGCCGGCTTGACCTTGTTCGCCTTGGCGAAGGCGGTCCGGACCGGATCGAGCAGGCCGGTGTAGGTGGCCGGGTTGCTGCGCCGGGAGCCGCGGATCGCCGACTGGTCGACCGCGACCACCCCGGCGCGTTTCGGCATCGAACCGTGGATGAGCGAGCTCTTGCCCGACCCCGCCACGCCGGTGACGACCGTCAGCACCCCGAGGGGGATGTCGACGTCGACGTCGCGGAGGTTGTGGGCGCCGGCGTTGCGGATCTCGAGTCGCCCGGTCGGGGTCCGCAGCTCCTGCTTGAGCGACACCTTGTCGTCGAGGTGCCGCCCGGTCAGGGTGCCGCTGGCGCGCAGTCCGGCGACGGTGCCGACGTACTGGATGCTGCCCCCGTTGGTGCCGGCTCCGGGTCCGATGTCGACGACGTGGTCGGCGATGCCGATCGTCTCCGGTTTGTGCTCCACCACCAGCACCGTGTTGCCCTTGTCCCGGAGCCGCAGCAGCAGCTCGTTCATCCGCTGGATGTCGTGCGGATGGAGCCCGATGGTCGGCTCGTCGAACACGTAGCTGACGTCGGTCAGGCTGGAGCCGAGGTGCCGGATCATCCGGGTCCGCTGCGCCTCGCCACCGGAGAGGGTGCCGGCCGGGCGGTCCAGGCTGAGATAGCCGAGTCCGATCTCGACGAACGAGTCGAGGGTCTGCTGCAACGTGGCGACGAGCGGGGCCACCGACGGCTGGTCGAGCGTGCGCACCCACGCCGCCAGGTCGCTGATCTGCATCGCCGCAGCGTCGGCGATGTTCACGCCGTCGATCTTCGACGCGAGCGCCGCAGCGTTCAGCCGGGACCCGCCGCAATCCGGACACGCGGTGAAGGTCACCGCCCGGTCGACGAAGGCCCGCAGGTGCGGTTGGAGCGCGTCGGGATCCTTCTGCAGGAACGACTTGCGGATCCTCGGCACCAGGCCCTCGTACGACATGTTGATGGTGGCGATCTTGACCTTGGTCGGCTCGGCGTAGAGGAACTGCTGCCGCTCCTGTGGTGTGAAGTCCCGGATCCGTTTGCCGGCGTCGAAGAAGCCGGACTCGCTGTAGATGCGGACCTGCCACCCGTCGGGGGTGTAGCCGGGGATCGTGATGGCGCCCTCGGCCAGCGTCTTGTCCTCGTCGACCAGCTCGGCGAGGTCGATGTCGGTGACCGAGCCGCGGCCCTCGCAACCGGGACAGGCTCCGGCCGGGAGGTTGAAGCTGTAGTGGAACGACGGTCCCGCCGACGGCCGGCCGAGTCGGCTGAAGACGATCCGGAGCAGGGCGTGCGCGTCGGTCGCGGTTCCGACGGTCGAGCGGGAGTTGGCCCCCATCCGCTCCTGGTCGACGATGATCGCCGCACTGAGCCCGTCCAGCAGGTCGACGTCCGGCCGGGCGAGGCTGGGCATGAAACCCTGCACGAAGGCGCTGTAGGTCTCGTTGATCAGGCGCTGCGACTCGGCGGCGATGGTGCTGAAGACCAGGGAGCTCTTGCCCGATCCGGAGACACCGGTGAAGACGGTGAGCCTGCGCTTCGGGATGTCGAGGTCCACGTCCTGCAGGTTGTTCTCCCGGGCGCCGCGGACCCGGATGAGGTTGTGGCTGTCGGCGGCGTGCGGCTGCGGTTCCGGTGCGGTGAGGGACACCCGGCTCAATCTAGGCATGATCGCCGACACTCTCGGTGCGGCGGGACAGAACTCAGACCGGCGCGAACACCGTCAGGGCCTCGGGCAGGACGCGGACGTCCAGCGGGGTGGGTCCGATCAGCTCGCCGTCGCCGTAGCCGACCAACCCGGGGCCGTCGACGCAGATCGAGCGGACGCGGAGGCGTTCGACGGTGCGGTCGCGGACGAACTTGCCCGAGTACATCTCCGGCAGCAGCCGCAACAGCCGCAGCCGTCCCGCCGGGTGGATGATCGTCACGTCGAGCAGCCCGTCGGTCGGGTCGGCGTCCGGGCAGATCTGCATCCCCCCGCCGTAGGAGCTGGTGTTGCCGACAGCCACGAGCATCGCGTGCAGATCGCGGGTGTCGCCGTCGATGGTCAACCGGTACTCCAGCGGGCTGAAGACGCGCAGCTCGGCCAGGGCGGCCAACGGGTACCGCAGCTCCCCTTTGGGCCAGGGCATCGCGTTCGCGCGGGCGTTCACCATGGCGTCGAACCCGGTCGCCAGCACCCCGCCGACGACGTGCCCGTTGACCTGCATCAGATCCACGACCCGTCGGCCCCCGGCGGCGATCACCTGCGCCGCGGTCACCGGATCGGCGGCATCGAGTCCGAGTCCACGGCACAGGTCGTTGCCGGTCCCGGCCGGGATGAGGCCGAGCACGACCTGCCCGTCCCCCACCCGCGCCGCCGTGTTGATGCCGAGATGCATCATCCCGTCGCCGCCCATCACGGCGAGCGGCCCGCGGCCGGCCAGCACGGCCTCGGTGGCCAGCCGGCGCGCCTCGGCGAAGTCCCGGCTGAGCAGGATCCGGACCTCCATCCCGGCATCCCGGAGGGTGCCGGCCACCTGCGGCAACAGCGTCTGAGCCCGGCCCTTGCCCGCGGTCGGGTTGACGACCAGGCTCAGCAGCTCACTCACTCGGCGAGGACGATCTCACCGGCGGCGGCTCGCTTGGCTTTCCGCCGGTCGAGGATGTGCGCGATCACCTCGGCCGCGAGGAACAGTGCCGACATCGGCACGGCCAGCGCCAGCATGGAGAACGGATCCGTGGAGGGGGTGGCGACCGCGCCGAAGACGAACGTGCCGAAGATGACGTACACCCGGTACTTCGACAACATCTTCGCCTTGATCACACCGACGATGTTGAGCATCAACACGACCAGCGGGATGAGGAACGCGATCCCGAAGACGATCATGATCCGGAGCAGGAACGACAGGTAGAGGTTGATGTCCTGCAGGTTGGTGATGCCGGACTGGGTGAAGCTCAGCAGCACGGTGATGCCCTTCGGCAGCACGACGTAGCCGACCAGGACCCCGGCGGCGAACAAGGGACTCGCCGTGCCGATGAAGATGAGGGCCCACTTCTTCTCCTTGGCCAGCAGGCCGGGGACGATGAACGCCCACAGCTGGTAGAGCCAGATCGGTCCGGTGAGCACCAGCGCGGAGACGGCGGTGATCTTCAGCGCCAGGGTGAACGGCGAGGTGATGCCCTGGTTGACGAGCTCGGTGACGGCGTCGGGTCGGCTCGCCTTGAGATCGGCGATGGCCGCGTAGTACGGCTGGGTCAGCAACCAGAACAGCGTCGGGTAGAAGAACGAGGAGACGATCATCCCGATGATGATGGCCGCGCAGGCCACGACGAGCCGGTAGCGCAGCTCGCGCAGGTGCTCGAACAGGGTCATCGAGCCGTCGGCGGGAACGGGCGGCGGCTTCAGCCAGGCGAGGCTGAACTTGATCGGCCGGCCGCGAAGGGTCAGTGCCATGGAAGTGCCGGGTCAACGTCACCCCGAGCCGGGCGCCGACGGGAGAACCCGCCCGGCCCGGCGCCGGAGTTCAGGAGTCCCGACGGACCTCGGTGCTCGGGTCCTGGACGTTGCCGGCCGGCGGCTGCTGCTGCCACTGTTCGGCCGCGGGCTGCTGTGGGCTGTACGGCTGGTTGTAGGGCTGCTGCTGCTGAGCGTACGGCTGCTGGGCCGGCTGCTGCTGAGCGTACGGCTGCTGGGCCGGCTGCTGCATGGGCTGCTGGACGGGCTGCTGCGGTGCGATCTGGGGAGTGTCCAGCGCGCGAGGATCCTCGCCCTCCTTGGCCTTGAGATCCTTGGTCTCTTCCTTGAACTCCCGGAGGGCCCGACCGGTGCTCTTGCCGAGGCCCGCCAGCCGGGCGCCGCCGAAGAGCAGCAGGACCACGGCCAAGATGATCAGCAGCTCCGGCACGCCGAGTCCGAAAATGGCCAACGGGGTCATGATGTCTCCATTTCTCACTGTCAGTTCTGACTGTCAGCGGGCGTCGCTTCGTTCATCCTACGTCTGCCGCGCCGTACTTCCGCCCGACTCGAATCGGGCCTCGAAGCGCCAGTCGTCCTCGTCGTCGAGATCCCCACCCGGGAAGGTGGCGTCGTAGCGGTCACCGAGCTGGTCCGGGATCTCGATCCGGGCCAGCAGCTCCAGCGCCTGCTCGGCCCGGTCGGCCACCACGGCCAGTTCGGTCAGCACGCCGGCGAGCTTGCGGTACAGCACGTACACGTACCAACCGATCAGCGCCAGACCGAGGACCGCGATCCCCAGCACGACGTAGATCCAGACCACCGTGGCAGCCTAGCCCGCGCCGGGGAAGACGGCGGCGTACTGGTCCAGCGCCTCTCGGGCGGCCGCCACCGCCGCATCGCCGGCTCCCGGCGGGTCGACGACCCGGGCGGCACCACCCAGCCGCAGCAGCAATCCGCTCAACCACGCCGGGTCGATCACGCGCATCGTCACCTCGGCGCTGCCGTCCTCGGCGTAGCCGACCCGTTCGTGCGGGTAGTACTCGACCACCCAGCTCGCCGTCGGAGCGAGCGCCAGGGTCACCAGCGGCGCGTCCCGCAGCGCCTCGGACCATCCGCTGGACAGATCCCGGAGAGCGACGTCGTGCGACTCGACATCGAGGTCGGTCACCTCGACGGCGGCGATCCGGTCCAACCGGAACGTCCGCAGCGCCTGCGCCGAGTAGCACCACGCCTCCAGATAGCCGTACCCCTCCAGCACGAAGACCCGGAGCGGATCCACGTACCGGCGCGTGGTCTCGGCCCGGGTGGCGACGTCGTAGGTCAGGTCGAGTCGCTTGCCGCGCTGCAGCCCGTCGTTCACCCGGGCCTGGATCTCTTCCTGGGCCGTGGTCACCGCGACGGCCGCCTGCTCGCCGTGCGCGGCGTTCCCGGCCACCGCGTCGAGCTTCGCGAGCGCGGAGTCGATCGCCGCCCGCCGCCCGGGACCGGCGATCTCGCGGAGGGTGCGCAGCGCCAGGATGAGGGCCAGTGCCTCGTCGGCCGCCAACCGGAGCGGACGGGTGAGGTAGTCGGCGTTGCTCAGGTGGATGACGCCCTTGCCGTCGACCGCGTCCATGTCGATGTCGATGAGGTCACCGGGGGTCAGTCCCGGCATGCCGCACATCCAGAGCACGCTCAGGTCGTCCCGCAGGGTCTTGACGCTGATCCCGAAGGCAGCGGCGACGTCGGTGAGCTTCACGCCGTCGTGCTCGCGGAGGTACGGCACGAGACTCAGCAGCCGTCGCACCTGGGACTGGGAGGTCATCGCGTTCCGGCTGTCTGCATCAGACCACCGCCTCGGCCCGGGCATCGAGGCTCGCGACGCGCGACAGGGACGCCACGACGGCCTCCCGGAGGTCGGCCGGCTGCAACACGATCACGTCGGCCGCGAACCGGGCGACCTCCTCGGTCATCGACCAGCGGTCGGCGTACGGCACGGCGAACACCTCGAAGCCGGCCGGGACCTCGACCTCGCTGCCGGCCGGCTCACCCCGTCGGCGCAGACTCGGACCCCGGCCCGCCCGGACCGCGAGCAGTGCGGTCGTGGGTGGGCTCGGCCGGGGCCAGCGAGCGGGCCAGCGAGCGCAGATCGAGGTCGGCCGGCACCTCGTACGCCCCCGGTCGGGACACGCGCCGCGGCGTGTCACTGATCCGTGAAAGCTTGAACATCCGGGTCGCCCGCCGGTCGGTGTCCCGCCCGACCACGTACCAGCGACCCTTCGCCGACGTCAGCCCCCACGGCTCCAACGTCCGCAGCGCCTGGTCGCGATAGGTGAAACTGACCCGGGCACGCTCCAGCACCGCCGTCCACAACGGCTCGAACGCGGGCTCGGTGGCCTGGACCGATGGCTCCAGCGAAGCCAGCTGGGAGGCGTCCGGCTCGACCCCGGCGGCCCGCAGCTTGGCCAACGCACTGAGGGTGGACTCGGCCATGCTGGCGTGCTGCCAGACCCGGGCCGCCACCCCGACGACAGCGGCCTCCTCGGCGTCCAGATCGATGGAGGGCAGCTCGAACTCCGACGGCCGGATCCGGTAGCCGGGCTCGTCGTCGAACAACGGGTCGAAGCTGCCCACCTCGATCGGCACCCCGAGGCTGCGCAGCTCGTCCTTGTCCCGTTCGAAGGTCCGCTCGAACGCCGCGTCGCTGAGGTCGTGGTAGCCCTCGACCGCCTCGCGGATGCGGCTCTTGGGCAGGTAGCGCCCCGATACCAGCAAGCAGATGGTGAGGTTGAGGATGCGCTCGGTCTTGCGGGTCGCCATACCTGCTCGGGTCCCCCCAGAAAGAGTGCGTGTCGGGTGCTGCTCGACCGTTCACGCTACCAGCCGGGCATCCTGTTTGCCGGGCAACAACGCCCGAGCAGAACGGAGCGGCAGATGGCTGTCGGCGCAGGTCGGTACGCACCGAGCCCGACCGGTGACCTGCATCTGGGGAACCTGCGGACCGCGCTGCTCGCCTGGCTGTTCGCCCGCTGGTCCGGCCGCGATCTCCTGCTGCGGATCGAGGACCTCGACCGCGGTCGGGTCCGGCCCGGCTTCGCCGAGCAGCAGCAGGCCGACCTGGCGGCGCTGGGGATCACCTTCGACGGCGCTCCGGTGTGGCAGTCCCGCCGCGGACCCGCCTACGCCGCCGCCGTGGCGGCGCTGTCCGGCTCGACCTACGAGTGCTTCTGCACCCGGCGGGAGATCGCCGAGGCCGCGTCGGCGCCGCACCCGGTGCCGGGCCAGGAGCCGGCCCGCTACCCCGGCACCTGTCGCGAGCTGACCGACGCGGAACGCGCGGAACGACGCCGCCGGCGACCGGCCGCGCTCCGGGTCCGGGCCGACGCGGCGGTGGAGTCGGTGCAGGATCTGCTGCACGGGACGGTCACCGCCGTGGTCGACGACTTCGTGGTCCGCCGCGGTGACGGGGGCCACGCGTACAACCTCGCCGTGGTGGTGGACGACGCCGACTCCGGGGTGGACCAGGTGGTCCGCGGCGACGACCTGCTGCCGTCGGCGATCAACCAGGCCTGGCTGGCCCGTCGACTCGGTCGGGCGGTGCCGACGTACGCCCACGTACCGCTGGCCGTGAACGCGGCCGGCGTCCGGCTGGCCAAACGGGACGGCCCGGTCACCCTGAGGGAGTTGAGCGCCCTCGGTCACCCACCGGCGGAGGTGCTGGGCCGGCTGGCGGTGTCGCTCGGGCTCGCCGCGGCCGGGGAGCCCGTCACGGTGGCGGAGCTGTCGTCGCGCTTCGATCCCGCCCGGTTGCCGCGCGAGCCGTGGGTGGTGGAGCCCTGGATCACTGGCCTTGCTGGCTGAACAAGACGTCCACCACGAACACCAAGGTGGCGTTCTTCTCGATCTTCGGGGAAGCGTTGCCGTCGGGGTAGCCGTCGGCCGGCGGCACGATCAGCAGCACCCGGCTGCCGACGGTCTGGCCGAGCAGGCCCTTGCGCAGCCCCGGCAGCAGCCTGGCCAGCTCGATCGACCCCGGCTGGGCGCCGTACGAGGTCTCGACCAGCTTGCCGTCCCACGTGTACCAGGGGTAGTTGAAGGTGACCAGGTCGTTGGCGCCGACCTTCGGACCGCTGCCCTTGATCAGCGGCTGCACGACCAGCGAGGTCGGCGGCGCCGTCTTCGGCACGGTGACCTCGGGTACGCCCTTGCTGTTGTCCTTGACGGTCGGCAGACCCGCCTTGGGCGCGACCGTGTCGCCCTCGGGACCGGTGAGCGTGCGTGGCCTCGATGTCGACCACGAAGACCAGGGTGTCGCCGACCTCGATGCCCGCCTGCGGGTTGCCGCCGGAGGCGTCGTAGCCGTCCGAACCCGGCATGGCGATCAGCACCCGGCTGCCCTGCTGCTGGCCGATCAGGCCCTTGGAGAAGCCGGGCACCACCTGGGCCAGGTTGAAGGTGACGGGCGCGCCGCGGCTGAAGGACTCGTCGAACTTCTTGCCGGTGCGGCCGTTCACCCCGTAGTAGTTGACCGTGACGCTGCCGCCGGCCTTGACCTCGGCGCCCTTGCCCGGCTGCAGCACCTTGGTCTGGGTCTTGTCGATCGCCCAGGGCGTCTTGAAGGTGACCTTCGGCGCCTTGCCGTAGCCGCCGTCGACCGTGATCGCGTCGAGGTTGTTCGACGGCGTGACCTTCGTCTTGCTCGCCGACGGGCTGGGTGAGCCGGACGGAGCCGCAGAGCTCGGTGCCGAGGCCGACGAGCTGGGTGCGGCCGCACCACCGCCCCCGCATCCGGCCAGCAGCGCCAAGACGGTGAACGAGGCCGCCAGACCGGCAGCCACCACCGATCTGGGCCTGGCTGATGAGAGGGACGTGGGACCACAAAGAAGCACCGGAGAACCTTACCTGTCGATCACGTGCGGGCCCGTGCTCGCGAATCGTGCGGCCGAACTGGCCGGGGGCCCGACTGCTCAACGTCTCGACCGGGCCGGATCGTGCCCGTCCCGGCCCCCGGACCGTCCGCGGCCCTGCGCTGACGACTGGTGCGGATCGGGGGCGGCTAGACCTGACCGGGTCGCCGCATGGAGGCGATCAGCCGGTCGACCCGCTCGTCGACGGCCACGAACGGGTCCTTGCAGAGCACGGTGCGCTGGGCCTGGTCGTTCAGCTTCAGGTGCACCCAGTCGACGGTGTAGTCGTTGCGGCCCTCCTGGGCGGCCCGGATGAAGTCGCCGCGCAGCTTGGCCCGGGTGGTCTGCGGCGGCACCGACTTGGCCCGGAAGATCGCCGGGTCGGTGGTGACCCGGGCGGCCAGCCCGCGTCGCTCCAGCAGCGTGAACAGCCCGCGGCCCGCGACGGATGTCGTGGTAGGCCAGGTCGAGCTGCGCGATCCGCGGATCGGCCAGGGCGAGTCCGTGCTTGGCGGCGTACCGGTCCAGCAGCTTCTGCTTGATCACCCAGTCGATCTCGGTGTCGACCAGGGCCAGCTTGTCCTCCGCCACGGCGCGCAGCGTCCGCTCCCACAGGTCGAGCACCCGGTCGATGGTCGGCGTGCCGAGCCCTTCCCGGCGGACGAACTCGGTGACCTTCTCGTAGTACTCGGTCTGCAGCTCCAGCGCCGAGATCCGCCGGCCGTTGGACAGCGCCACGGTGACCTGCCCGGTCGGGTCCCGGCTCAGGTCGCGGATGGCCCGGATCGGGTTCTCCAGGGTGAAGTCGCGCATCGGCACCCCGGCCTCGATCAGCCGCAGCACCAGCTCGGCGCTGCCGACCTTGAGCAGCGTGGTGGTCTCGCTCATGTTCGAGTCGCCGACGATCACGTGCAGCCGGCGGTAGCGCTCCGGGTCGGCGTGCGGCTCGTCCCGGGTGTTGATGATCGGCCGGCTGCGGGTGGTCGCCGAGGACACCGACTCCCAGATGTGCTCGGCCCGCTGGCTGACGCTGTACTCCGCACCCCGAGCCGTGTGCAGCACCTTGCCGGCCCCGCAGATCAGCTGCCGGGACACCAGGAACGGCACCAGCACGTCGGTGATCTTGGAGAAGTCACCGACCCGGGAGATCAGGTAGTTCTCGTGGCAGCCGTAGGAGTTGCCGTGGCTGTCGGTGTTGTTCTTGAACAGGTAGATGTCGCCGCTGATGCCCTCGCTGGCCAGCCGCTGCTCGGCGTCGACGATCAGGTCCTCGAGGATCCGCTCGCCGGCCCGGTCGTGGTTGATCAGCTGGACCAGGTCGTCGCACTCGGCGGTCGCGTACTCCGGGTGCGAGCCGACGTCGAGATAGATCCGGGATCCGTTGCGCAGGAAGACGTTGCTGCTGCGACCCCAGGTGACCACCCGCCGGAACAGGTAGCGCGCCACCTCGTCCGGGGTCAGCCGCCGGGCGCCGCCGGAGGTGCAGGCGACGCCGTACTCGGTCTCCAGACCGTAGATACGGCGGTCCACGGCTAGTCCTCGCTGTCGTCGGGGCTGGTCATCGATGCGATCCAGGGGTCGGCTGGTCAGGTCCAGCAGTTGCGCCCAGCTCGTCGCGGGTCAGGTCCCGCGATCGTTCCCGACCTCCAGATTGCCCAGCCGGACGCGGACCGATGGCGGTCCGGGACAGTCGCCGTACCGGGTGCCCGACCGCGTCCATCGTACGGCGCACGATCCGGTTCCGGCCCTCGTGCAAGGTGATCCGCACCAGAGATTTCTCGCCGGTGGCTCGACACCAGCTTGACCGACGTCGGGTCGCACCGGACCGTCGTCGAGGGTGATCCCCTGGCGCAGCCGCTTGCAGCGTGCGCTGGCTGCACCACGCCCTCCACCTCGGCCAGGTAGGTCTTCGGCACCTCGTACGAGGGGTGGGCGAGCCGGTGCGCGAAGTCCCCGTCGTTGGTCAGGATCAGCAGACCCTCGGTGTCGGTGTCCAGCCGGCCGACGTGGAACAGCCGCTACCCGACCGGTGCCACGAACGTCGTTCAGGTCGCGCCGGCCCTCGGGGTCGTCCATCGTCGAGACCACGCCGCGCGGCTTGTTCAGCACCAGGTAGAGGTGCCGCCGCGGCGGCGGGATCCGGGAGCCGTCGACCCGGACGACGTCGCTGCTCCGGATCGACCCGCAGCCCCTGCTCGGTGACCATCCGGCCGTTCACCTCGACCCGGCCCTCGCTCGATCACTGCTCTCGCCGCCCGCCGGGAGGCGACCCCGGCGGCGGCCAGCACCTTCTGCAGCCGGACGCCTTCGGCTCAGCCATCGTGGTGCCCTCCGGTCTCGCGGCTCCGACGTCGGCCGGCGTCGCAGGCTCTCCGCCGGCATCGGCCAGCTGGCACAGCTCGGCCTCCAGCTCCTCGACCTCGGGCAGGTGCGGCGCGAGCGGCGGCAGGTCGTCCAGCCGACGCAGCCCCATCCGCTCGAGGAAGTAGCTCGGTGGTGGCGAAGACGACCGCCCCGGACTCCTGGTCGTGGCCCGGCCTCGCTGATCAGCCCGCGGGTCAGCAGGGTCCGCATCACCCCGTCGACGTTCACCCCGCGGACGGCGGAGATCCGGGCCCGCGAGATCGGCTGGCTGGTAGGCGACCACGGCCAGGGTCTCCAGCGCCGCCTGGGACAGCTTCGCCTGCTGGCCCTCCAGCACGTACGCGGCGATCAGGTCGGCGTGCTCCTCGCGGGTGTAGTAGCGCCAGCCGCCGCCGAGCCGCGCAGCTCGAAGCCACGGCCGGTCTCGTCGTAGAACGCGACCAGCTCGGCCAGGCAGTCGTCGACCGTCGACGGTCGGCACGCCGAGCGCCTGGGCCAGCTCGGTCTCGCTGATCGGCTCGTCGGCCAGCAGCAGCAACGCCTCCACCGGCGCCGAGATCGTCGGCCGGCAGCGTCGGAGGGCCACCGTCCGCGGCCGTCCGCCGTCGCCGCTGGTCTCACTCGATCAGGTCGGCTCTCGTCCGCCGCGGGTCGGCCGGCTCCGTCGAACTCGTCGGAGATGTCCAGCTCGCCGGCGTCGGAGCCGGTCCAGCGGATGGTCAGCTCGCCCAGCGGGGTCAGCTGCTCGAAGGCCACCGCCCGCTCCCGGAACAGCTCCAGCAGGGCCAGGAAGCGGGCCACGGTGGTGACCAGGTCCGGCGCGTCGCCGGTCAGCGCGCGGAACGTCAGGGTCCCGGCCCGGCGCAGCCGGTCCACGACCAGCGCCGCCTGCTCGCGGACGCTGACCGCCGGTGCGTGCAGGTGGGCCAGCGAGATCACGTCGGCCTGCTTGCGGCGCCAGCGCCTTGGCGGCCAGCGCGGCGAACCGCTCCGGGGTGATGGTCGAACTGCGACCTCGGGCAGCAGCCGGGCGAACCGCGGCTCGAGCCCGACGTCGCGGGGCAGCCGGCGGGCCTGCGCGGCCAGCGTCGCGGCCGAGGTAGGCCGGCCACCTGCTTGTACGCGCGGTACTGCAGCAGCCGGGCGAACAGCAGGTCCCGGGCCTCCAGCAGGGCCAGGTCCTCGGGGTCCTCGATCTCACCCGAGGGCAGCAGCCGGGCGGCCTTGAGGTCGAGCAGCGTGGCGGCGACCACGATGAACTGGCTGGTCTGGTCCAGGTCCCAGTCGCTTGCCGGCCGCCTTGATGTGACGCGATGAACTCGTCGGTGACCTTCGACAGGGCGACCTCGGTGACGTCCAGCTTGTGCCGGGAGATCAGCTGCAGCAGCAGGTCGAACGGGCCGGTGAAGTTGGCCAGGTGGACGCGGAAGGCGCTGTCGCGGACGGCATCTCCGGCACTTCGCGTCCGGGTCGATCGTCCGACGTCACGCTCACGGCTGCGAGAGCCGGCGGACCAGCTCGGAGTCCGCGCCGCGGACTCGAGGTCGGCCAGCGTGGCGGCGATCGCCTCCCGGACGATCCGGCCGCGGTCGACCGCCATCCCGTGCTGGGCGCGCAGGGTCAGCCGGGCCTGCTCGAGGGCGAGCAGCTCGTCGCTGCTCACGTACACGGTGATCTTCTCGTCGTGCCGGACCCGTCCCGGACCGGCCACGGCGCCTCGGCCGCGACGGGTGCGGCGACCTCGCCGGTGGCTCGGAACAGCTCCGAGGCCCCGGGCAGGCTCACGCGGCGTGGCACCGGGCAGCACCTCGCGTGGCCAGGGTCCGGTACGACGCCGCGCCGGGCGAGGTGGAGGCGTAGGTGGTGATCGGCTCGCCGGCCACCGTGGTCTCCGGGAACTTCACCGTCCGCCGGATCACGGTGTGGAAGACCGTGTCGCCGAAGGCCTGCACCACCCGCTCCAGCACCTCGCGGCTGTGCAGCGTGCGCGGGTCGTACATGGTGCCGAGGATGCCGAGGATCTCCAGTCGGGGGTTCAGCCGGTCCTGCACCTTGGCGATGGTGTCGGTCAGCAGCGCGATCCCGCGCAGCGCGAAGAACTCGCACTCCAGCGGCATGATCACCTTGTCGGCGGCGGTCAGCGCGTTGATGGTCAGCAGGCCCAGCGAGGGAGCGCAGTCGATCAGGATCACGTCGTAGCGGTCGCGTGACCTTTTCCAGCACCCGCAGCAGGGTCTGCTCCCGCGCCACCTCGGAGACCAGCTGGACCTCGGCCGCGGACAGGTCGATGTTGCTGGGCAGCATGTCCAGGTCCTCCACGCCGGTCGGAGGAGATCACCTCGTCGATGCCGACGGTCGCGGCCGAGCAGCAGGTTGTAGATGCTGGTGTCGAGGGTGTGCGGGTTGACCCCGAGCCCGACCGACAGCGAACCCTGCGGGTCGAAGTCGACCAGCAGCACCTTGCGGCCGATCTCGGCCAGTGCGGCGCCCAGGTTGATGGTGGTGGTGGTCTTGCCGACCCCGCCCTTCTGGTTGCACAGGGCGATGATCACCGCCGGCCCGTGCGAGGTGACCGGTGCCGGGATCGGGCAGCTCCGGCCAGGGACGACCGGTCGGTCCGAGCTCGAGCGGGCCGCTCGGCGGTCACGGGCGGCCCGTCGTCGGCGGGCAGCTCCAGGGCCGGCTGGTCGAGCCGATCGCGGTGCGGGCTCCGTCGCGAGGGTCGATTCGGGTGACGAACCTGCTCCCTCGTTGTAGGAATGTTCCACCGCCGATTCCTTGCCCGAGCCGACCGATCCTGCGGGCTGTCTCGCGGAAGCCTAACGCGCACGAGGGTGGGCGGTCAGGTACACCTCGCGCAAGTGGTCGACGGTCACCAGGGTGTAGATCTGGGTCGTGGTCACCGAGGCGTGCCCGAGCAACTCCTGCACCACCCGTACGTCGGCGCCGCCGTCGAGCAGGTGGGTGGCGTAGGAGTGTCGCAGGGTGTGCGGCGACACCTCGACGGTGATCCCGGCGCGTTCGGCGGCCGCCCGGAGCACGGTCCAGGCACTCTGCCGCGAGAGCCGCCCACCCCGGGCGTTGAGCAACAGGGCCGGGGTGCCGCGACCTCGTGACACCAGCTCCGGTCGAGCCCGGACCAGGTAGTCGGCGGTCGCCTTGCGGGCGTAGCGACCGAGCGGGACCACGCGTTCCTTGCGACCCTTGCCGAACAACCGCAGCCCCGGGGTGACCTCGGCCGTCGCCGACAGCCGCCGGCGTGCACGTCGTCCACGTCGAGCCCGACCACCTCGGAGATCCGGGCACCGGTCCCGTACAGCAGCTCGAGCAGGGCGAGATCGCGCAACCCGAGCAGGCTGTCGGGGTCCGGGGAGTCGAGCATCGCTTGGACCTGCGCCAGACTCAGGGCCTTCGGCAGCCGTCGGGGTGCCCGCGGCGGGGACACCGCGTGCGCCGGGTCGTTGGCGAGGACGCCTTCGTCGACGGCGAACCGGTGCAGGCTGCGCACGGCGACCAGCGTCCGGGCGGCGCTCGCCGGCGCCAGCGGTGGCCGCCGGAAGCCCGTCCCACCGGGCTCGGGCTCACCTTCGGGCAGCGACATGGCGAAGTCGGTGACCAGCGCGGAGGTGACCTGCTCCGCGTCCGTGATCCCCCGGCCGGCCAGGAAGTCGGCGTAACGCTGCAGATCCCGGCGGTAGGCCGCCGCCGTGTGCGGGGAGACGCCGCGCTCGACCCGGAGGTGGTCCAGGTAGGAGCCGGCGAGCTCGGCCACGGCGGTCATGGGTGGAGCGAACCCTGAAAATCGGACACTCGATCAGAGGAAATGCGCGACACGCCGCGAAATTCACCGGGGACGGCGATCGAGGGGCCGATTTTCGCAGGAGATCAGTCGAGCACCCGGCCGCGACCACGCGCCGCCCGGCGCCGGACCGACAACCGGCGCAGCACCACCGCGGTCACCGCGACGGCGACGGCGACACCGATCACGAGCGCCGGGTGGCGGCGCCGGGCCGGTACCTCGCTCTGCTCGGCGACGGCGGACGAGTCGTCGACGTCGAGCAACCGGATCCGACCCAGGTCGCCGTCCACCCGGACCCGGGCTCCGTCGGGGATCTGCCGGGTGGCCACGCCGGTGCCGAGCACCGCCGGGATGCCGTACTCCCGGGCGACGATAGAGCTGTGGCTGAGCGGGCCACCGATGTCGGTGACGACTCCGGCCGCCAGCGCGAACAGCGGGGTCCAGGCCGGGGTGGTGATGCTCGCCACCAGGATCTCCCCCGGCTGCAGCCGCCCGAAGTCCTGCGGTCCCGCCAGCACCCGCGCCACGCCGGTGACCTGGCCCGCGCTGCCCGGCACCCCGCGGATCTCCGCTCCGGTCTGCTCGATCGACACCGCCGGCATCATGGCGTCGAACCGGTCGAGCCAGGTTCCGGCCGGCAGCATCTGCGGCGGGTTCGCGCGGCGTTGACCACGCCAACGCTCCCGGCGCTCGGCGACGGTCGCCAGGTACGGTTCGGGGCTGCCGCTGCCGCTCAGACCGCGCCGGATCTCCGTGCTCTCCAGCCAGAAGACGTCGTCGGCGTCCGCGACGAGTCCCCGCTCCACCAGCCGCCGACCAAGCTCCCGCGCGATGGCTCGCAGCTGCGGCCAGGCCAACCCGACGTCGGCGAGCGCGTCCTCCCGCGCAGGTGCGATCCGCTGCGCCCACCTCAGCAGCCGCTGGAACACGTATCCCCGCAGCGGATCCAATCGGGCCAGCACGGTGTCGGTGAGATCCTCGCGTCGGGCGGCCGACTTCGCCTGCCGCGCATAGGGGTCGCCGCCCGCGCCCCGGAGATAGAAGCGCAGCGTGTCCAACAGCGGCCGGGGGTCGTCGGCCGGTACCGAGTTGACGAAGTCGAGGTTGAACACGGCGTGACCGTAACGGCGCAGATGATCGTCGAACCGCGCTCGCCAGGCCGTCCAGTCGCCCTCCTCCACCCCGTCGGGAGCGGACCCCGACGCCAGGGCGGCGGCGGACTCCGCGGCCGGCAGCTCCGCCAGGACCGCGGCCAGTGCGGGACGGTCCCGGGTCCAGCCGGCGAGGTCGTAGAGCGACTTCTCGGCCCGGATCGGTTCGCTGTCGAAACCGAGCAGGAACGTCGCGGGGGCCGGTTCACCGTCGCGCCGAACGACCCCGTCGTAGAACCGGGAGAAGAAGATCTCGCTGGTCGCCGCCAGCGGGATGATCGTCTGGACCGAGGTGTAGTAGCCGGCGCCGCCCGCCAACAGGTCGGCCATCCCGGTCAGCAGCTCGTCGGGGTTCGCGTCGGTCAACGAGCGGTCGCGCCAACGCTCCACGAGCTCGACGTAACGCGGATGGGCCTGATCGCGCCAGCGGAGGATGAAGCTGTCCGCCCCGTTCGCGGGCAGCCCCGCCAGCAGGTACGGCACCGCGGCCATCATCTTCGCGATCGACTGCTTGCCGTAGCGGTAGTAGGCGTACCCGTTGATCGTCGGGAAGCCGACGTCGCCTTCGCGGATGAGCTCCCGACCGGCGACCTCGATCATCAGCAGCTGCAGCGAGTGCGGGACGGCCCAGCTCGCGAGGTCGGCGAACAGCGGAGACAACGGGTCGGGGAGCTGCTCGACGATGCTGGCCCGGAAGTAGAGCGAGCTGGGGTCGGGCAGCGGCCACTCGGTCGGCACCGGTCCGACTGGTTCCGGCAGCGCGGTGATCGGCCTCGACTGCACGAGAGAGAACGTCTCGCCGCGACGGGCCCACTCCAGATCCTGCGGTGTCCCGAAGTGGGCTGCGGCCCGCAGTCCGAGCCGGGTCAGCTCTGCCGCCGCGGAGTCGTCGAGCACCGGCAGCCGTCGACGCTCGGGCGGCACGGGGATCTCCTCGGCGCCTCGGCCCGCGTACACCGTCATCACCGCCTTGTCGCCGATCCGGCGGCTCCGTACGGCGCAGTCGGAGGCACCGACGACCAGCTGATCGGCGTCGACCGTTCCGCCGACCACCGACTCGCCCAGTCCCCAGGCCGCGGCGATCATCACCTCGTCGCGCTGCCCGGTCTCGGGGTTCACGGTGAACATCACCCCCGAGCTGTCGGCCGGCACCATCTGCTGGACGACCACCGCCAGGGCGACCGAGTCGGGGTCGACCCCGTGCCGGTTGCGGTAGTCGATCGCTCGCGGGGTCCACAGGGACGCCCAGCACTCCCGGACCGCACTCAGCAGCTCGTCCGGGCCGCGGACGTTCAGGTAGCTCTCCTGCTGGCCGGCGAAGCTGGCGTCGGCGAGGTCCTCGGCGGTCGCCGAGGACCGTACGGCGATCGGTCCGGCGCCGAGGGCGGTGTAGGCGTCGAGCAGCGGACCGCGGATGTCGTCGGGCAGCTCGCCGCCGACGAACAGCGCGTGGATCTGCCCGGCCAGCGTCTCGTTGTCCGCACCACCGTCGCCGGCCCCGCGCGCGAGGGTCAGCAGCGTCTCGTCCAGCTCGTTGGACGTCAGGAAACGCCGGTAGGCGTCGGTGGTGAGGACGAAGCCCGGCGGGACCGGAAGTCCCGCGCGGAGCAGCTCACCGAGATTCGCACCCTTGCCGCCGGCCAGGGCCAGATCGCCACGCCCCAGGTCGGTGAAATCCAGCAGCAGACTCACGTCTTCACTCTGCTCCGATTTCGCCCGGCCGGATACGCGAAGTGCGCCGAATCACACCTCTTGCCCCTGCCCCCACTTTCCCGACCCATCTCATCGCCGAAAGTAGGGCCCGCCGCATTTCGATCGTTCCAACCGCGCGCAACCTACTTTTCGCGGGGCCGGGTCAGGTGGGCGGGCGGGGTGGGACGGACGGAGAGGAGGGCGCTGGATCAGGCAGCGTCGCCGGGACGCAACCCGGCGTAGTCGCGCTGCCGGGCGGCCCAGGTCGCCAGGACGCCGCCGACCAGGGTGGGATTGTGCAGATCGCCGGCCAGGACCGCGTCGACCAGATCCGGCAGGGCGGCCCACACGGTGTCCATGTGCGCCTCCTCGCCGCTGCGGACGAAGCCTTCCGGGGCGTCGACGTCGATGAGGTCGCGGGCCAAGAAGATGCGCAGCCGTTCGGCGACGATGCCCGGGGTGGTGAAGAGGTCGACCAGCACGTGCCAACGGCCGGCGGCCAGTCCGACCTCCTCGGCCAGCTCCCGCTGAGCCGCCCGCAGCGGATCCTCGCCTCGCACGTCCAGCAGCCCGGCGGGCGGTTCGATCAGCCGCCGCCGGACGGCGTGCCGGTACTGCCGCACCAGGGCGACCCGATCGTTGTCGTCGAGGGCAATGATGCCGACCGCTCCGGGGTGCTGCAGGTACTCCCGGTGCATGGTGCTGCCGTCCGGCGTCTCCACCTCGTCCTCGACGAAGCGGGCGATGGCGCCGTCGGCCAGCACCCGGGTCGAGCGGACGGGCCAGTCGACGGCCAGGTCGACCAGGTCGGCGCGGTTCAGCACCTGCGCGGCTGCGGGCGGCATCTCAGGGACGAGACTCGACCGGGAGCCGGGTGGCCACCCGGCGATCGATCGCGGCCTCGACCAGTCCGACGAACAGCGGGTGCGGCGCCGTGGGCCGCGACTTCAGCTCCGGATGCGCCTGGGTGGCGACGAAGTACGGGTGGACCTCGGTCGGCAGCTCGATGAACTCGACCAGCTGGGAGTCCGGCGAGGTGCCGCTGATCACCAGTCCGGCCTCCTCGAGCTGGGCGCGGTACGCGTTGTTGACCTCGTAGCGGTGCCGGTGCCGCTCGGCGACCTCGGTCTGGCCGTACAGCTTGGCGACCAGTGATCCGGGCTGCAGCTCGGCCGGGTACGAGCCGAGTCGCATCGACCCGCCCAGGTCCCCGGCGCCGCCGACGATGGCCAGCTGCTCGGCCATCGTGGCGATCACGTGGTGCGGCGCATCCGGGCTGAACTCCGAGGAGTCGGCGCCGTCGATGCCGGCCAGGTGCCGGGCGACCTCGATGGTCATGCACTGCAGACCGAGGCACAGACCCAGGATCGGGACCGAGTTCTCCCGGGCGTAGCGGACGGCTTCGACCTTCCCCTCGACCCCGCGGATGCCGAACCCGCCGGGGATGCAGATCCCGTCGACGTCGGCCAGGGCCCGCGCCGCACCCTCGGCGGTGTCGCAGCTGTCGCTGGGAACCCAGCGGACCACGACCCGGGCCCGGTTGGCGAAGCCGCCGGCCCGCAGCGCCTCGCAGACCGACAGGTACGCGTCCGGGAGATCGACGTACTTGCCGACCAGGGCGATGACGACCTCCTCCTTGGGCTTGTGCACCCGATCCAGGAGGTCGTTCCACGCGGTCCAGTCGACGTCGCGGAACCGGAGGTCGAGCCGGCGGATCACGTACGCGTCCAGACCTTCGGCGTGCAGCACCTTGGGCAGGTCGTAGATGCTCGGCACGTCGGTGTTCTCCACCACGGCCTCGACGTCGACGTCGCACATCAGCGAGATCTTGCGCTTCACCGAGTCCGGGATCTCTCGGTCGCAGCGGCAGACGATCGCGTCGGGCTGGATGCCGACCTGGCGCAGGGCCGCCACCGAGTGCTGCGTCGGCTTGGTCTTCAGCTCACCGCTCGGCCCGATGTAGGGCACCAACGAGACGTGCAGGAAGAAGCAGTTCTCCCGGCCGACGTCGTGCCGCACCTGACGCGCCGCCTCCAGGAACGGCAGCGACTCGATGTCGCCGACGGTGCCGCCGATCTCGTGGATCACCACGTCGACGCCCGAACCGCCCATCCCGAGCATCAGGTCCTTGATCTCGTTGGTGATGTGCGGGATGACCTGCACCGTGTCGCCGAGGTAGTCGCCGCGGCGCTCCTTGGCGATCACCGTCGAATACACCTTGCCGGTGGTCACGTTCGCGTCGGCGGCGAGGTTCACGTTGAGGAACCGCTCGTAGTGGCCGATGTCGAGATCGGTCTCGGCGCCGTCCTCGGTGACGAAGACCTCGCCGTGTTGGAACGGGTTCATCGTGCCCGGATCCACATTGAGGTACGGATCGAGCTTCTGCATGGTGACCTTGAGGCCACGGGCGATCAGCAGGCTGCCGAGACTCGAGGCGGTCAGACCCTTGCCGAGCGAGGAGGCGACCCCGCCGGTGACGAACAGATGCTTCGTGATTCCTGCGCGGGCTCCCACGGGATTCCAGCCTACCAACCGTTCCCGCACGTTCGCGCGCCTGACGCGCCAGCACGTCCCGCGAGCTCGTTCAGCGGCTGGCGGCGGCCAGCTCCAGCAGCTCGCCGGCATGCGCGAGCGCGACCTCGGTGGCGTCGAGCCCGGCCATCATCCGGGCGAGCTCGGTCGTCCGGTCCTCGTCGGCGAGCCGCCGGACGCCACTGGTCGTGACGTGGCCGTCGTCGGACTTGTGCACCACGAAGTGCCGGTCGGCGAAGGCGGCGACCTGGGCGAGGTGCGTCACCACGATCACCTGCTGGTGTCGGGCGAGCGCCGCCAGCCGGCGCCCCACCTCGACCGCGACCTGTCCACCGACGCCGGCGTCGACCTCGTCGAACACCAAGGTGGCCGAGTTCTGGCCGTCGGCCAGGACGACCTCCAGCGCGAGCCGGACCCGGGACAGCTCCCCGCCCGAGGCCGCCCGCCCCAACGGCCGCAGGGCACCGCCCGGATTGGCGCTGAAGACGAGCTCGACCTGGTCCGCACCGTCGGGACCCGGCTCGACGGCGGTCAGCTCGAACGCCAGCCGGGCGTGGGGCAGGGCCAGTGCGGTGAGCTCCGGACCGACCTGGGCCCCGATCCGCTCGGCGGCCGTCCGCCGTCCGGACCGCAGCTCGCCCGCCATCGTCTCCAGCCGTCCGGCCAGCTCGACGATGTGGGTGCCCAGCTCGGCGATCCGGTCGTCGGCTGACTCCAGGACGCCGAGTCGTGCGGCCGACTTCTCGGCCCAGGCCAGGACCTCGTCGCAGTTGGCGCCGTAGCGCCGGGTCAGCCCGGCCAGCTGGTAGCGGCGCTCGGCGATCTGCTCCAGCCGGCCGGGCTCGACCTCGAGGTCGTCGAGGTAGCGGGCCAGGTCGCCGGTGAGCTCGGTGACCAGGTAGCCGGCTTCGGCCACCCGGTCGGCCAACGGTTTCGCGCTCGGGTCGATATCGACCAGCCGGTCGACGGCGCTGCGAGCCGCGGCCAGCCCGGACAACGCGCCACCCGCTTCGTCGTCGGCGCCCGCCAGGGCCGCGGTGGCATCGCGCGCGGCGCCGGCCAGGTCGTCGGTCGATTGCAGCCGGGCGGTCTCGGCGGCCAGGTCGGTGTCCTCCCCCGGACCCGGCGCCACGCCGGCGATCTCGTCCAGCCCGAACCGGAGCAGCTCGATCTCCCGATCCCGCTCCTGCGCCTCGGCCTGCAACCGACTCAGTTCGGCGACCGCGTCCCGGTGGGACCGGTAGAGCTCCGCGTAGCTCGCGAGCAGGGCCAGGTGGTCGGAGCCCGCGTAGCGGTCGAGCATCTCCCGCTGCCGGGACCGGTCGGAGAGGCGGATCTGGTCGGACTGGCCGTGGATGGTGACCAGCGCACTGATCACGTCGGCGCAGCGACCGGCGGGCACCTGGGCGCCGCCGAGGAAGGCCCGGGAGCGGCCGGCCGACGTCAGCTGGCGGGTGACGAGCAGCTCGTCGTCGTCGAGGACGCCGCCGACGTCGCTCACCTGCCGCCGCACCTCGACCGAGACCGGGTGATCGTCCAGCAAGAATCGGCCCTCGACCCGGGCCCGGTCGGCCTGGGCCCGTACGGTTTTGGCGTCGGCACGCTCGCCGAGCAGCAGCTGCAGCCCGCTGACGATCATCGTCTTGCCGGCACCGGTCTCGCCGGTGACCACGGTCAGGCCGGGAGCGAGATCCAGCGCCGCCTCCTCGATCACGCCCAGGTCCGCGATCCGCAGCTCCTCGATCACGGCCGGTCCGGACCACCCTCGGAATCGGCTCCGAGATCGGGTACGGGTTCGAGCAGCCGTTCCCGTTCGGCGCTGCCCCGCCAGCCGTCCACGGGCAGTCGGAACTTGTTGACGAGGCGGTTGGTGAACGGCGACTCCGAGAGCCGCGCCAACCGCAGCCGATGCCGGCCGCGCACCACCGAGATCTCCATCCCGGCGTGGAACTCGGTCGAGCGGGAACCGTCGCACCAGACCAGACCGTGGGTCGGCGAGCCCGGCACCAGCGTCACGCCGACCTCGGAGTCCGGGCCCACCACGAGCGGCCGAGCGAACAACGCGTGCGCACTCAGCGGCATGATCAACAACGCATCGACCTCGGGCCAGATCACCGGCCCGCCGGCCGAGAAGGCGTAGGCCGTCGATCCGGTGGGGGTGGAGAGCAGCAACCCGTCGCAGGCCCAGCGGGACAACGGCCGGTGGTCGACCTCGACGGCGATCTCGAGCATCCGTTCCCGTGCGGCCTTGTCGATCGACGCCTCGTTGATCGCGAACGACGACCACTTCTCTTCGCCGTCCTCCGACACCGAGACGTCGATGGTGAACCGTTCCTCGACGGTGTAGCTGCAGTCCACGACGTGCCGGACGAGCTTGTCGATCTCCGATGACTCCGCCTCGGCCAGGAAGCCGACGTGCCCCAGATTCACACCCAGCAAGGGAGTGTCGGAGGCGAGCACCCACTCGGCTCCGCGCAGGATGGTGCCGTCGCCACCCAGCACGACCATCAGCTCGAAGTACCCGGCCCGGTCGAAGTCGCTGCGATGCATCGGGTGCACGTCGGCGCCCACCCGCGCGGCGAAGACCTCCAGATCATCAGCCGGTACGAAGCACGTGATGTCGGCGGCCGAGAGTCCCTCGACGAGTCGGACGGCGGTGTCGATGGCCTGCTCTCGCCCCAGGTGGGTCAACACGGCGACCCGGCGCTGGCCGGAGCCGGCGGGGTCGGCGGGCATCACCTGCCCCAGCATAGGTGTCGGATCCGACGCCGGCGCTACATCGCGGCCGCCGCCGCGCCGTGCTGCCCGTCAGGATTCCCGCAGCACCGAACGCAGGATCTCCGCCTCCAGCCGCAACCGGCTGGCCCGTTCGTGCTGCTCCCGGCTCTCGTAGCCGTCGGCGGCGGCCAGCCGGTCATCGATCTCCCGCCCGACCAGAGTCTGCTGCTCGGCCGGCGTCAGCTCTCGGCGTCGTGCTTCCGCGGCACCGAGCCCGGCCACCCCGCCGGCCACGTGCGGGCTGGTCGCGCCGGAGGGCGGCTGTTTCGCCGGGACCGGCACCGCCTCCGCGTTGTCCAGGGCTGCGAGCACCGTACGGATCGCGGCCGCGGCGGTCCGGTCGCGGGCCCGGAGGGCGACCGACAGCCGAGCCCGGAACGGTTGGCGCAGATCCGATGACATGATCACCATTGTCCGCGCTCGGGTGCCCGCGCGTCTCGATCATTTCCCCGCGGCTCCGGCGCTCAGAGCGCGACCGCCGGGTCGACGGGCTCCGCCGGGACCGTACGCCGGAGCAGGGCGAAGAACTCACGGTTGCCGGTGGCACCCGGCAGCCGGCTCGGCACCAGCCCGTGGAGATGCCAGTTGTTGGCGCCCGCCGCAGCGAGCACGGCGCTCACGGCCTGCAGCTGCAGCTCACGCGAACGCACCACGCCGCCGCGACCCAGGTGTTCCCGACCGACCTCGAACTGGGGCTTGATCATCACCAGCAGCTCACCCTCGGCCGACAGCACCGCCGACAGCGGCTCGATCAACAACGTGAGCGAGATGAACGACACGTCCGCCACCACGAGGTCGACCCGACGCTGCCCGACGTGCTCCAGGGTGAGGCCGCGCAGATTCGTCCGTTCCCAGACCCGCACCCGCTCGTCGGCGCGGATCCGGGGGTCGAGCTGTCCGCTGCCGACGTCGACGGCCGTCACCTCCAGACAGCCCCGCTCGAGCAGCACCTGGGTGAATCCGCCGGTGGAGGCCCCTGCGTCCAGCGCGCGGCGCCCGGTGACGTCCAGGGCCAGGTCGTCGAGCGCACCGATCAGCTTGTACGCACCCCGGGAGACGTACGGTTCGGGCTCGGCGGCCACCACATCGGTGTCGCTCACCCGCTCGGCGGGACGGGTGATGATCACTCCGTTGACCGCGACCGCTCGGGCGGCGATCAGGGCCTGCGCCTGGGTGCGCGACGTCGCCAGACCGCGTCGGACGAGGGCCAGGTCGAGCCTCATCGCCGTGCGCGAACCGGGTCGGAGCCCCTGGTCACTCGTTCCCACCGGCTCCCCGACCAACGTGGAACCCCGTCCGTGGGCAGAGCTCGTCGAAGCCGCATCTGCCCTCCCGTTCGTGGGCTGAGCTCGTCGAAGCCCGCATGTGCCCTCTCTCCACCGGCCCTTCGACAAGCTCAGGGCACGAACTGGGTGTGCGAGAGCTCAGCCGGCCCCATCGGTCGGCGTCGAGTGGTCACGACGGAGTGCCTGCTGGAGCTGGTCGTGGGCCGGCGACAACGCGTCGTGGTGGTCGGCGACCGGCAGGTCCTCCAGCTGCTTGACGTCGTCCATCGCGTCGTCGATCTCCCGATCGCCGGTGACCGGTGGCGCGACCGAGCCGTCCGGCTGCTCGGGATCCCCTGGTCGGTCGTCGGTCATCCGACCCCGGTTCCGGCGCTCGTGGCCGGCGTCTTCTTCGCCGCTTTCTTGGCCGCCGGCGTCGCCTTGGCGGCGGGGGTCTTCTTCGCCGGCGCCGACGCGGCCACCTTGGCACTCGGCGCTCGCACCTGGGTCTTCTTGGCCGGTGCCTTCTTGGCCGCTGACTTCTTCGCCGGGGCCGTCGGAGACGTCACAGCCGGGGACTTCGCAGCTGGCGCCTTCTTCGCCGAGGCCTTCTTCGCCGCCCGCTTCGCCGGCGGTACGACCGGTTCGACGATCGTCTCGATCGGTGGCGCGTCGTCGGGTTCGGTCAACGCGTCGACCGGGGCCGGCGGGTCCGGGATGCCGAGATCAGCGGCGAACGGCGCGGGGGCGGGAGGCTCGGCCAGGTCCGATTCGTGGGCGGCGGAGTGGGCCATGCTCATCCGCAGCTCGGCGAGTTCGCGCCGCAGATCCTCGATCTCATCGGAGCGGACGAATCCGAGTCGTCCGGCCGCCTTGTCGACCTCGGTCGCCACGAGCTTGTTCATCAGCTCCCGGTTCGCCCGGCTCGCCGCGATCACTTCCTCGGTGAGTTTCGTCACCCGATCGGTGGCATCCGCAGCCACCTCCTCGAGTCCGGCCGTGGCGAGCAGGTTCTTCGCCGCCGCGCGGGCTTTCGCCTTGGTGGCCTTGCTCAATCCGGCTGCCATGTCCACGTAGCTCTGGATGCCTTCACCGACCATCTCGTGCCGCCTTTCCCTACACCTCGAGTCGAGCCCAACGCTAGCTGACGGCGTCGAGGCGGAGCAGGGGGTCGAGGTGGCCGAGCACCCGGCTGCTGTCGACCTGCCGTCCGTGGTCCGCCGCGGCCCAGGCCAGCTGGGCCGCCGCCCAGGCGGCGTCGACCGCCGCGGACCGGTCGGTCGGCGGCGTTCCGGCCCAGTCCAGCGACTCGGCGTGCAAGGCGACTATCTGCTCACCGCAGCGCGACTCGTTCGGTTCGCCGTCGTCATCGGTGCGCACGGAAACCGTCCGGGCCGGGTCCAGCAGGGCGCGCAGGTCGAAGCCGAGATGGGTCGGCCGACTACCCGGCACCGCGGCGACCAGATCCGCCACGGTGTGCGAGCCGGTCAGTACCAGCATGCTGTCCAGACCGGCGGTCACCGCGCCCGCGATGTCGGTGTCGAGCCGGTCGCCGACGAAGATCGGTCGGGTCGCACCGAGCCGCTGGACCGTCGCATCGAGGAGCGGACGGTACGGTTTGCCGGCCACCTCCGGCTGTCGGTCGACCGCCATCTGGACGGCGGCCACGGCGGCCCCGTTGCCCGGCACCAGGCCCCGATCGGTCGGCCGGGTCGGATCGGTGTTGGTGGCCACCCAGTGCGCGCCCGTGTGGATGGCGATCGCGGCCTCGTTCAAGTCGTTCCAGGTGAGGTCCTCCCCCCAGCCCTGGATCACGGCGACCGGCTCGTCGCGGACCGACCGCACCCCGGTCAGTCCGGTCTCCGTCAGCGCCGCCCACACCCCGGCCCCGCCCACCGCGAGCACCCGCGCGCCGGGCCCGAACCGGGCCAGCAGCAGCTGCGCCGCCGCCTGGGCCGAGGTGACGACGTCCGACACGTCGGCGGGGATGTCCAGCTGCCGCAGATGCTCGGCCACCGCGGCCGGTGGTCGGTTGGCGTTGTTCGTCACGAACCCGACCCGGGTGGAACGGGCCCGCAGCGCGGCGATGCCCTCGGCCGCGCCCGGCACGGCCACCGGTCCGAGGTACACCACGCCGTCCAGGTCGAACAGCGCCGCGTCGTACCCCTCGATCAGCGCAGTCAACGGGCGTCGTCCGGGCCGCTGCTGCCCGTCCCGTCGGGCTCCGTCACGTCGAGCTCGTTCCTGTCGGGCTCGCTCTCGTCCGGCTCGCTCTCGTCGAAGTCGATCATGAGACCGTCGAGCGCGTCACGCCGTTCGGTCGCGTCGGTGGCCTGTTCGGCGTCCAGGTCGGCCGCCGAGGCGAACCACTGCCGAGCCTCGAGCTCCTGACCGTCGTGGAGCAGGGCGTCGGCGTAGGCGTAGTGCAACCGGGCGAGCGGGGTCGACGGCGCTGCCGCCCGGCCCCCGGTTCGGCTCACCGCCTGCGCAAGCAGACGGAGTCCCTCGGCGGGCTGGTCGAGATCGGCCCGGGCGCCGGACTCGACGATGATCATCTCGATCTGGAGGGCCGGTTCGAGGGTCAGCCGGCGGGACTCCTTGGCCAGCTTGATCGCTGCCTGCGGACGGCCGAGCGCCCGTTCGCAATCGGCCATCACCGGCAGGTAGTCCGACATCCCGGTCATCCGGCGCAACGCTCGGAACTCGCTCAGTGCCACGTCGTAGTGGCCGGCGGCGTACGCCGTCTCGGCGGTCGCCTCGCGAACGATGGGCAGCCGGGCCGCCCGCCGCCGGGCCGCCTCCGCGTGACCGTACGCCGCCTCCGGATCATCGTCGATCAGCTGGCCGGCCAGCAGCAGGTGACCGGCGACCACCTCGGCCAGGTCCTTCGGCAGCCCCCGCAGCTCCGCCCGGACGGCGCGATGCAGCTTCGAGGTGTCCAGGTCCGGTGGCAGTCGGGGCTCGTTGTCTCTCTTGGCCAGTCCGGGCGGGGGTTGCGGTCTGTCACCGCGGTCCGCTCGATCCGACCCCGCTCGGTTCGACCCCGATCGGTTCGACCCCGATCGGTCGGACCCCGATCGGTCGGACCCTGATCGGTCGGACCCTGATCGACCAGACGGTGAACGGTCCGCTGACGGCCGTCGCTCCCCCTGCTCACGGGACCCCGGCTCACGGGACCCCTGCGTTCGGTCCCCCTGCTTGCGTTGGCCCTCGTTCCGGGTCCAGGGCTTGTCGCCGCCCGACGGGCGCTCGGACCGATCGGGCCGCCGCTGGTCCTTGCCCTCGCCCTGCGCTGGCCGCGCGGGCCGCTTGGTCCGGTCGAAACGGTCGTCGCGCGTACGGCCACCGCCGGAGCCCGCCGCCGCCGACGGCTTCCCGCGCTTGCCCGACGAGGCCGGCTTGGGGCGTCGTCCATCCGGTTGTCCCTGCCGCCGGTCTCGCCGCTCGTCCGCCACGCCCCCATCCTCCCGCTGCCGGGATGGCCTGCAAAACGGCGGCCGGCGCGAGCCGCGGTCAGGCGATGACCACCTCGGGTCCCGCCGCCACCAGTTCCGCCACCAGCTCGGTGTTGGCGTGCTCGTCGGTGACGATCAGGTCCACCTCCGACACCGCGGCGAAGGCGCAGAACGAGTTCCGGCCCAGCTTCCCCGAGATCACCGGCACGATCCGGCGTCGCGCCGCGAGCACCATCGCCCGCTTCGCCGCCGCCTCCTCGGGATTGGTCGTGGTCAACCCGTGGGTCGGACTCAGGCCGTTCACCCCGACGATGGCCAGATCGGCGCTCAACGTGCCGAGCCGATGCTGCGTCCGGCTGTCGACCGCCGCGGAGGTGAGGCCGCGGATCATCCCCGGCAGCGTCATGATCGCGAGTTTCGTGTTCTCAGCCAGGAACTGGGCCGCAGGCAGGTTGTTGGTCACCACCGTGAAGGTTCGATCCGGCGGGATGTGCTGAGCACAGAACAGCGTCAGTGATCCCGAGTCGACGATCACCACACCGTCCTCGGGCAGCTCGGCCGCGACCCGGCGCGCGATCGCGAGCTTGTCCTCGAACTGCTCGGCATGCCGGGCGGCCAGCGCGGTCTCGAAGGGTGTCGACGTCATCAGCTCGGCCCCACCCCGGACCCGCCGGAGCAGGCCGCGGCGCTCCAGCACGTCCAGATCGCGGCGGACGGTCTCGGTCGTCACCCCGAGGTGCTCGCTGATCAGCCCGACGCTCGCCCGTTGACCCTCGAGTCCCACCAGCAGATCGGTGATCGCCCGCTGCCGCTCCGGTGGATATCGCGTCATGGTCATCACCTTCGTTCGCGGCTCGCCGGGGATCCAGTCAATCAGAACGCTGCGCGGTTCGGGAGTAGCAATCGATTTGGGAAGGCATTCGGGCACGAAACCACAGTCAAACCCGCAGATCAGCCCTGGACTCTGAGGATTTTCTTAGGATACGGTGCTCATACCAACCATTCGGCTGCACAACGCAGACAATCGGCCACCATCAGAAGGGCCTGGTGCATGACCGCAACCAAGCAGCGTCGCCTGGCGGTTGCCGGGATCGGACTCAGCCTCTCGCTGGCCATCTCCGGCTGCGCAGGCTTCGGGGAGCTGGGGAACCCGCCGGGGGTCACCACCATCACCCTGGCCAGCGTCAACAACCCGCAGATGCAGGACATGAACCGGCTGCTGCCGGAGTTCAACAAGCTGCACCCCGACATCAAGGTCAACATCATCTTCTTGGAGGAGGGCGATCTGCGGAACGCCATCACCCAGGACGTGGCCACCGGCGGTGGGCAGTACGACATCATGACCGTCGGCATGTACGAGGTGCCGATCTGGGCGAAGAACAAGTGGCTCGTCGATCTCACCGATCGCGCCAACCAGGACCCGTCCTACGACCTCGACGACTTGTTCAAGCCGGTCCGGGAGGGGATCTCGTACAACGACCGGGTCTTCGCGGCACCGTTCTACGGCGAGTCGTCGTTCCTCATGTACCGCAAGGACATCTTCGAGCAGGCCGGGATCGAGATGCCCGCCCGACCGACCTGGACCCAGGTCGCCGACTTCGCCCGACAGCTGAAGACCGACGACCGGGCCGGCATCTGCCTGCGCGGCAAGCCCGGCTGGGGCGATCTCTTCGCATCGCTGACCACGGTGGTCAACACCTTCGGCGGCCAGTGGTACAACATGGACTGGCAGGCCATGCTGACCTCGCCGCAGTGGAAAGAGGCGGTGTCGTTCTACCTGAACACCCTCGCTGAATCCGGGCAGGCCGACCCGGCTGCGTTCAGCTTCACCGAGTGTCTCGACCTGTTCAGCACCGATCGCGCCGCCATGTGGTACGACGCGACCTCGGCGGCCGGTTCGGTGGAGAGCTCGCCGGTCAAGGGCAAGGTCGGCTACGTCCGGGCGCCGATCGAGAAGACGGCCGACTCCGGCTGGCTCTGGTCGTGGAACCTCGGCATCAACGCCGAGAGCCAGGACCAGGACGCGGCCTGGGAGTTCGTGAAGTGGGCGACCTCCAAGGAGTACCTGAAGCTGGTCGGCTCGACGCTTGGTTGGGCGAAGACCCCGCCCGGCACCCGGCAATCGACCTACGAGATCCCCGAATACCAAGAAGCCGGCGGCGAGTTCGCCCCGCTGACCGCGGAGATCATGTCAGAGGTCGATCCGAAGAAGCCCGGCGTCGACCCGCAACCGTGGACCGGCATCCAGTACGTCTCCATCCCGGAGTTCCAAGACGTCGGCAACCAGGTCTCGCAGGAGATCGTCAACGCCATCGCCGGTCGACAAACGGTCGACCAGGCGCTCGAGGCAGGGCAACGGATCGCGCAACGCGCCGGCGAAGAACAGAAGGAGGGCTGATGTCCACCGCGACTCCGGAGACCGAGAGCACCACGGTCAAGGCGCCCGGGCGGGTTCCCGAACCGGCGCTCGGTGAGCTCAAGGGCCAGGACCTGGCCGAACGGAAGTTCGCCCGGAAGCTGATCCTGCCGGGACTGATCGTGGCGATCTTGATCACCCAGGTTCCTTTCCTGGTGACGATCTACTACTCGTTCCAGAACTGGAACCTGGCCCGACCGGAGGAACGGTCCTTCGCCGGCTTCGACAACTACATCGCCGTGGTGACGGGTGGCCAGTTCCTGCCGTCGCTGTGGGCGACGATCTGGATCGTCGGGTTGTCGATGATCCTCTCGCTGCTGCTGGGTCTGATGTTCGCCATCCTGCTGGACCGCAAGTTCCCGGGGCAGTCGGTGGCCCGGACGCTGTTGATCACGCCGTTCCTGATCATGCCGGCGGCGGCCGCGTTGCTCTGGAAGTACTCGATCCTCGACACCGACAGCGGGATCGTCACCTTGGTGTTGTCCTGGCTGGGTCTTCCCGGGGTCGCCTGGACGACCGATCATCCGGGGCTCACCATCGTGTTCACCCTGACCTGGCAGTACACGCCGTTCATGATGTTGATCCTGCTGGCCGGGCTGCAGTCCCAGTCCGGGGACATCCTGGAGGCGGCCGACGTCGACGGCTCCAACGCCCTGCAGACGTTCCGCTACATGACCTTGCCGCACCTGAGGACCTATGCGGAGCTGGCCACCCTGCTCGGCACGGTCTTGATGGTGCAGGTGTTCGACCCGGTCAACATCATGACCAAGGGGGCGGGTGGCACCAAGACGCTGCCCTACCTGCTCTACGAACGCGCCTTCATCGGTCAGCAGATCGGTGAGGCCGCCGCGTACGGCGTGGTGACGGTCGTGGTCACGATCGTGCTCGCCACGTTGGCGCTCCGAACCTTGTTCAAGGTCTTCACCGAGGAGGCGAAGGACTGATGGCCAGCACGATCGACAACCCGACCGCGACCCCGACCACGTCCCCGACGACCGTGCGGCGGACCGGTGGCTCCAGCAAGTTCACCAGTCGGAAGGTCGTCGGCTACCTGGTCACGGCCCTCACCTGGTTCCTGGTGTTCCTCTTCTTCTTCCCGGTGCTGTGGATGCTGATCAACAGCTTCAAGACCGAGGCGGTGGCGGCCCAGTTCCCCCCACCGTTCTTCTTCGAGGCGACCCTTGATCGGTACGCCGAGGTGTTCCGGCGCAACATGGGCCTCTACCTGCTGAACTCCTTGTTCGTCTCCGTGCTGTCGACGGTGGCGGTCATGGCACTGGCCATCCCGGCGGCGTACGCGCTCTCGGTCCGGCCGATCGGGAAGTGGCAGGACGCCTTGTTCTTCTTCATCTCCACCAAGTTCATGCCGGTCGCGGCGTCGATCATCCCGGTCTTCCTGCTGCTGCGCACGCTCGGCCTGCTGGACAACCTGTGGTCGCTCGGCGTGCTCTACATCGGTATCAACCTGCCGCTGGCGGTGTGGATGATGCGCTCCTTCTTCTCCGAGGTGCCTCGAGCGGTGGTGGAGGCCGCGCAGATCGACGGCGCGGGTTACAACCGCGAGCTGTGGCAGGTCTCGCTGCCGATCGTGGCGCCGGGGGCCGCGGCCGCCGCGCTGATCTGCTTCATCTTCGCCTGGAACGAGTACTTCCTGGCCAACCTGCTCACCGCCGTCGTGGCTCGCACCACGCCGCCGTTCCTGGGCAGCTTCGTCGACGGCCGCGGCCAGTTCCTCGCCGTCCTGTCGGCTGCCTGTACGCTCGCCGTACTGCCGGTGATCATCGCCGGCTGGCTGGCGCAGAAGCGTCTGGTGCGTGGCCTGGCGATGGGGGCGGTGAAGTAGTTGCAGGCGATCGTCTTCGCCGGACCGGGAGAGTTCTCCCTCGAGGAGGTGCCCGACCCGCAGGTCGGACCCACCGAGGTGCTGGTCCGGGTGGAGGCGGTCGGACTGTGCGGAACCGATCTGCACGTCCTGGACGGTGAGTTCGCCCCGACCGTCTTCCCGATCATCCCGGGCCACGAGACCTCCGGCGTGGTCGAGGCCGTGGGCGAGGAGGTCACGACCTTCTCCCCCGGCGACCGGGTGTCGGTCGACCCGACCCTCACCTGCGGACACTGCCGGTTCTGCACCGAAGGGCGCTCCAACCTCTGTGAGAACTGGAACGGGTCCGGGGTGGCGCGCACCGACGGCTCGACGGCCGAGCTCACGGTCGCACCGGCCGCGAACGTGCACCGCCTCGCCGACGAGGTCGATCTGCAGCTGGCAGCCCTGATCGAGCCGCTGTCGTGCGCGATCCGCGGGTTCGACCTGTTGCCTCGGCGGATGGGCGAGCACTATCTGATCTACGGCGCCGGCACCATGGGCCTGATGATGGCTCAGCTCGCGCCACGTGCGGGTGCGGCGTCGGTCACCGTCGTCGACCGCAACCCCGATCGGCTGGAGGTGGCCCGGGAGGTCGGAGTCGACATCCGCGGCCTGTCCGCGGACGACGTCGCGGTGAAGGGCGGCTGGGACGTGGTGATCGACTGCACCGGTGCAGTGCCGGCGATCGAGGACGGACTCACCCGGGTCCGCCGCGGCGGCACCTTCCAGCAGTTCGGCGTCGCGGCCACCGATGCCGCCGCGACGTTCTCGCCGTTCCGGGTCTACAACGACGAGCTCACCATCGTCGGTTCGATGGCGGTACTGAACAGCTACGCCCGCGCGGTCGAGATGTTCGCCGCCGGTGCGTTGGCCGCCGATCGGATGGTCAGTCACGCCTTCTCGCTGGCGGACTACGGAGCCGCGCTGGAGATGTTCCGCGGTGGCCAGGGGCGCAAGCTGCAGATCCGGCCTCAGACGTCGGACTCGGTCGAGCTCTTGTGATCGGCTGCCGGAGCGCACGCCACGGTTGACGGCCCGAGGGGAGCCATGAAGGAGCTGCCGACCGCGGTGACCGCCCGGCACACCTTGATCGTGCAGTGGCTCGCCGACGAGGGCCGGCTCGACGTGCTGCACGCCGCCGCCCGGCTCGGCGTGGCCCAGGAGACGGTGCGTCGGGACCTGCGGGCGCTGGAGTCCCAGGGCCACCTGCAGCGCGTGCACGGCGGTGCCGTTCCGGTGGAAGCCCATCCCTTCCCGGTCGCCGCGCCGGTCTCGGTGGCCAGACCGCACGATGCCGCGTTGGCCCGACGGCTGTGGGCCGAGCTCCCCCGGACGGGATCGCTGCTGCTCGGCGCCGGTCCGCTCACCCTGGCGCTGGTCGCGGAGATCGCCGACGACCCGCCGCCGGCCGAGGGCCTGACCATCGTGTCCAACTCGCTGGACGCGGCCATCGCCAGCGCCCGGATCCGCAACGTGGCCGTCTACAACATCGGCGGGGCGGTGTCGCCGACCACCCGGGCGCAGGAGGGCGACTGGGCGCTGCAGGAGCTGGCCCGGCTGCAGGTCGATGTCAGCTTGATCTGCCCGGCGGGCGTCGACGTGGACCACGGCCTCGGTCAGCGGACTCCGGCAGCGGCAGCCGTCTCCCAGGCCGAAGTCGGCTGCGGGCAGAATGTTGTCGTCCTGGTTCGGGCGGAGCAGCTGGGTCGCCCGGCGTTCGTCCAGTTCGCATCGTGGCGGGAGATCGACCGGCTGATGGTGTCCGGTCGTCCCGACGAAGCGGTGTCGGCGCCGTTTCGCGAACGCGGAGTGGATGTCGTCGTGGTCGAGGCCGACGACGAGCCGGAGCCGCGCTCGAGATCGATCGAAGGAGTTGGATGAGTTTCGTCGCTGGAGTGGATTCTTCGACCCAGTCGGTGAAGGTGGTGATCTGCGACGCCGAATCGGGCCGGGTGATCCGCACGGCGCGCGCCGCGCACCCGCGGGGTACGGAGGTGAGCGCCGATGCCTGGTGGGACGCCTACCGGGACGCGACCGAGGACCCCGAGCTGCTGCGCGAGGTCGAGGCCCTCGCCGTCGGTGGCCAACAGCACGGCATGGTCACCATGGACGAGTCCGGCAGCTTGGTCCGCGACGCCCTGCTCTGGAACGACAACCGGTCGGCCGGCGACGCCGACGACCTGATCGCGGAGCTCGGCGGACCGCAGGCCTGGGCGGATGCGGTCGGGACGGTGCCGGTGGCGTCGATGACGGTGTCCAAGGTCCGTTGGCTGCGTCGCGAGGAGCCGGAGAACGCGGCCCGGACGCACGCGGTGGCCCTGCCGCACGACTGGCTCAGCTGGAAGATCGGCGGCGAGACCTTCCCGCTCACCACCGATCGAGGTGACGCCTCCGGCACCTGCTACTTCGACGCGGAGTCCAACGAGTACCGGATGGATCTGGTGCGGCGCGCGATCGGCCACGACCTCGTCCTCCCCCGCGTCGCCGCACCGGAGGAGATCATCGGCCGGTCGCCGGACGGGATCGCCATCGCGCCGGGTACCGGCGACAACATGGCGGCCGGCCTGGCGCTCGGCCTGGAGCCGGGCGACGCGGCCGTCTCGCTCGGTACCAGCGGCACCGCCTACACCGTCTGTGCGCACCAGACCCACGAGCCGACGGGCACCGTGGCCGGCTTCGCCGACGCCACCGGCCGGTTCCTGCCGCTGGTGTGCACCTTGAACGGCGCTCGCAACCTGGTGGCGACGGCCGACATCCTCGGGGTCGGACTGGACGAGCTCAGCCGGCTCGCGCTGAGCGCACCCGCCGGCAGCGGTGGTCTGGTCTTCATGCCCTACCTCGAGGGCGAGCGGACGCCGCCGCTGCCCGACGCGAAGGGGCAGCTGATCGGGCTGACGCTGGACAACATGACGCCGGCGAATCTGGCCCGAGCGGCGATCGAGGGCGTGCTGTGGAGTCTGGCCTACGGCTTGCAGGTGCTGCAGGAGCAGACCGGCCCCATCAAACGGGTGGTGCTGACCGGCGGCGCGTCACAGTCCGAGGCGGTCCGACAGATCGCGATGGCGGTCTTCGGGCTACCCATCGTGGCCACCGAGGAGTTCGAGAGCGTCGCGATCGGCGCCGCCCGGCAGGCGGCCTGGGCGCTGACCGGAGAGCTGCCCGACTGGCCGGTGCCGGTGCGGGGCGAGTTCGAGCCGAGCCGCCACGACGTCGCCGCCGCCGCCGAGATCGGCGACCGCTACCGGACCACGCTGTCGGAGCACTTCGGCCGATGACAGACTTCCCGGGACGACCGACGAACCGCGACCGGTAGGAGAGTTCATCCATGACCGCGCTCAGTGACGCGACGCTGTCGCAGCTCTCCATCCCGGTACCCGGATACGACCGGACGGCCCTGTCCACGGGCATCGTGCACTTCGGGGTCGGTGGCTTCCACCGGGCCCACGAGGCCATGTACCTGGACGCCTTGATGGAGCGCGGACTCGCCCTGGACTGGGCCATCTGCGGTGTGGGGGTGATGCCGGCCGACCTGCGGATGAAGGAGGCGATGGCCGGCCAGGACTGCCTCTACACCCTCGTCCTCAAGGACCCGGACGGCGGCTGGAGCCCCAAGGTCATCGGCTCGATCCGCGAGTACCTCTACGCCCCCGACGACCCGGATGCCGTGATCGAGATGATGGCCGATCCCGCGACCCGGATCGTCTCCCTGACCGTCACCGAAGGCGGCTACAACTTCTCTCCGGTGACCGGCCGCTTCGACGAGACCAATCCGGCCGTCCAAGCCGACCTGCAGCCCGACGCGACGCCGACCACGGTTTTCGCCCTGGTCACCGAGGCGCTGCGGCGGCGACGGGAACGCGGGATCGCACCGTTCACGGTCATGTCCTGCGACAACATCCAAGGCAACGGCCACATGGCCCAAGAGGTCTTCACGGCGTTCGCCCACCTGAAAGACCCCGAGCTGGGTGACTGGGTGTCGGAGAACGTCTCGTTCCCCAACTCCATGGTCGATCGGATCACCCCGGGCACCACCGACGACGACCGCGCGCAGGTGCGCGAACGGTTCGCGGTGGACGACGCCTGGCCGGTGGTGTGCGAGCCGTTCAGCCAGTGGGCCCTGGAGGACGCGTTCTCCCTCGGCCGACCGCCGTTGGAGGAGGTCGGCGTCCAGGTCGTCCCGGATGTCGAGCCGTACGAGCTGATGAAGCTGAGACTGCTGAACGCCAGTCACCAGGCGTTGTGCTACTTCGGCTATCTGGCCGGCTACCGGCTGGTGCACGACGTCGCACAGGACGAGCTGTTCGCCCGCTTCCTGCTGGCCTACATGGACCGCGAGGCAACTCCGACGCTCGCGGAGGTGCCGGGAATCGACCTCGACGAGTACAAGCAGGAGCTGATCAGGAGATTCTCGAACTCCGCCGTCCGCGACACGGTGGCGCGACTGTGCGGCGAGAGCTCCGACCGGATCCCGAAGTGGCTCCTGCCGGTGATCCGGGAGAACATCACCGCCGGCCGAGCGGTGCCGCTGTCGGCGGCCGTGGTGGCCAGCTGGGCTCGCTACGCCGAAGCCGTCGACGAGCAGGGCGAACCGATCGAGGTGGTCGATCGGCTCGCAGCTTCCCTCACCGAACGAGCCCGCCGCCAGGATCAGGACCCGCTGGCTTTCGTCCGGAACCAGGAGCTGTTCGGCGACCTGGCCGACGAAGTGGCGTTCACCGAGCCCTATCTGTTCGCCCTCGACTCGTTGCACCGAGTCGGGTCCCGGCGAACTCTGGAGACGCTGATGAATTCCGAAACCACGTCGGCCGACGTGACGACGAATTGAGAGCTAGCGACACGCTAAAACACCCATA
>CAVSEZ010000002.1:0-918197 GCA_963727125.1 uncultured Actinomycetota bacterium | reverse complement strand
CCCTTAACGTTCCAGCACCGGGCAGGCGTCAGTCCGTATACAGCGTCTTGCGACTTAGCACGGACCTGTGTTTTTAGTAAACAGTCGCTTGGGCCTGGTCTCTGCGGCCTCATCTGCCGTCCGGAGTGAATCCTTAGACAGACTCGGCCCCCCTTCTCCCGAAGTTACGGGGGCATTTTGCCGAGTTCCTTAACCACGGTTATCTCGATCACCTTGGTATTCTCTACCTGACCACCTGAGTCGGTTTAGGGTACGGGCGGCTCTAGTACTCGCTCACGAAGGTTTTCTAGGCAGCATAGGATCACCCACTCGTTCGGACGTATCCGAACCAGCCGTCATGTCTCAGGCTCGTGAGGTGCGGATTTGCCTACACCTCGCCCTACGCACTTAGCCCGGGACAACCATCGCCCGGGATGGGCTACCTTCCTGCGTCACTCCGCAGCTTGCCTACTACAAGTCTGGATCGCAGACTCAGCTCCCATTGACCCGAAGGTCGCCGGCAGCCTCGCGTGCTTAGCATCGCTCGATTCGACACGGTCGTTCTAGCGCCGGTACGGGAATATCAACCCGTTGTCCATCGACTACGCCTGTCGGCCTCGCCTTAGGTCCCGACTTACCCAGGGCAGATTAGCTTGACCCTGGAACCCTTGGTCTTTCGGTGGAGGAGTTTCTCACTCCTCATTCGCTACTCATGCCTGCATTCTCACTCGTGTGCTCTCCACGGCTAGGTCACCCTGCCGCTTCATCGCGCACACGACGCTCCCCTACCCATCCACACCCCTGGATCGAAACCAAGGTCAATGTGTGAATGACACAGCTTCGGCGGATTGCTTGAGCCCCGCTAAATTGTCGGCGCAGAATCACTTGACCAGTGAGCTATTACGCACTCTTTCAAGGGTGGCTGCTTCCAAGCCAACCTCCTGGTTGTCTCCGCAACTCCACATCCTTTTCCACTTAGCAATCTCTTGGGGGCCTTAGCTGGTGTTCTGGGCTGTTTCCCTCTCGACTACGAACCTTATCGCCCGCAGTCTCACTGCCGCGCTCTCACTTACCGGTATTCGGAGTTTGGCTAATTTTGGTAAGCTTGTGGGCCCCCTAGACTATCCAGTGCTCTACCTCCGGCAAGAAACACGCGACGCTGCACCTATATGCATTTCGGGGAGAACCAGCTATCACGGAGTTTGATTGGCCTTTCACCCCTATCCACAGCTCATCCCCCAGGTTTTCAACCCTGGTGGGTTCGGGCCTCCACGACGTCTTACCGTCGCTTCACCCTGGCCATGGATAGATCACTCCGCTTCGGGTCTAGAGCACGCGACTGAATCGCCCTATTCGGACTCGCTTTCGCTACGGCTTCCCCACACGGGTTAACCTCGCCACGTACCACTAACTCGCAGGCTCATTCTTCAAAAGGCACGCCGTCACATCGCCCGAAGGCTTTGCTCCGACGGATTGTAGGCAATCGGTTTCAGGTACTATTTCACTCCCCTCCCGGGGTACTTTTCACCTTTCCCTCACGGTACTTGTCCGCTATCGGTCACCAAGGAGTATTTAGGCTTAGCGGGTGGTCCCGCCGGATTCACAGCGAATTTCACGGGTTCGCTGTTACTTGGGGTGACACTCAACAGTGATCGACTTACGTCTACAGGGGTATTACCTTCTGTGCCGCACTTTCCCAAAGTGCTTCGACTTCATCGATCATTTCTTACTGTTCGACTGGATGACAGCCCAGTCAGAGTGGCCCCACAACACCGCACGTGCAACGCCTGTCAGCTATCACACACGTGAGGTTTGGCCTGTTCCGCGTTCGCTCGCCACTACTTACGGAATCACTTTTGTTTTCTTTTCCTGTGGGTACTGAGATGTTTCACTTCCCCACGTTCCCTCCAACTGCCCTATGTGTTCAGGCAGAGGTCGCCGGACATTACTCCGGTTTCTTTCGAGGTTTCCCTATTCGGAGATCCCCGGATCGAAGCTCGTTTACCAGCTCCCCGGGGCTTATCGCAGGTTACAACGTCCTTCATCGGCTCTTGGTGCCTAGGCATCCACCGATTGCCCTTAGTAGCTTGTTGTTACTACAAAGATGCTCGCGTCCACTGTGAAGTTCTCAATATACGGGCGGCTACTCGACCCCGATCGTCCGTAGACGGTCAGGCATCGGTCCGCGTGAAGTGCCGGCGCCCACCACGAGGTGGAGTGCGACCGAACCTTCAGGACCCAACAGCGTGCTCGGGCCGACCGGCTCAGTTCCTCGGTGTTCCACTCCTGCAAGCAGGTTGTACTGACGAGACGCTGATCCGTTCGGCTTAATGGTCAATGTTCCACATTCCAGAGCTGCTCGACCTCGAACGAACGCCGAGGAACCGAGCATTGGACGAGCGAACTCGCCACAAGCTCCTTAGAAAGGAGGTGATCCAGCCGCACCTTCCGGTACGGCTACCTTGTTACGACTTAGTCCTAATCGCCAGTCCCACCTTCGACGGCTCCCTCCACAAGGGTTGGGCCACCGGCTTCGGGTGTTACCGACTTTCATGACTTGACGGGCGGTGTGTACAAGGCCCGGGAACGTATTCACCGCAGCGTTGCTGATCTGCGATTACTAGCGACTCCGACTTCATGGGGTCGAGTTGCAGACCCCAATCCGAACTGAGACTGGCTTTTTGGGATTCGCTCAACCTTGCGGTATTGCAGCCCTTTGTACCAGCCATTGTAGCATGCGTGAAGCCCTGGACTTAAGGGGCATGATGACTTGACCTCATCCCCACCTTCCTCCGAGTTGACCCCGGCAGTCTCCTATGAGTCCCCGGCATTATCCGCTGGCAACATAGGACGAGGGTTGCGCTCGTTGCGGGACTTAACCCAACATCTCACGACACGAGCTGACGACAGCCATGCACCACCTGTATACCGACCTTGCGGGGGCTACATCTCTGCAGCTTTCCGGCATATGTCAAACCCAGGTAAGGTTCTTCGCGTTGCATCGAATTAATCCGCATGCTCCGCCGCTTGTGCGGGCCCCCGTCAATTCCTTTGAGTTTTAGCCTTGCGGCCGTACTCCCCAGGCGGGGCACTTAATGCGTTAGCTTCGGCACGGAGAACGTGGAATGTTCCCCACACCTAGTGCCCACCGTTTACGGCGTGGACTACCAGGGTATCTAAGCCTGTTTGCTCCCCACGCTTTCGCTTCTCAGCGTCAGGAAATGCCCAGAGAACCGCCTTCGCCACCGGTGTTCCTCCTGATATCTGCGCATTCCACCGCTCCACCAGGAATTCCGTTCTCCCCTGCATCCCTCTAGTTTGCCCGTATCGGAAGCAGGCTCAGGGTTAAGCCCTGAGTTTTCACTTCCGACGTGACAAACCGCCTACAAGCCCTTTACGCCCAATAATTCCGGACAACGCTCGGACCCTACGTATCACCGCGGCTGCTGGCACGTAGTTGGCCGGTCCTTCTTCTGCTTCTACCGTCACTTGCGCTTCGTCGAAGCTGAAAGCGGTTTACAACCCGAAGGCCGTCGTCCCGCACGCGGCGTTGCTGCATCAGGCTTTCGCCCATTGTGCAATATTCCCCACTGCTGCCTCCCGTAGGAGTCTGGGCCGTATCTCAGTCCCAGTGTGGCCGGTCGCCCTCTCAGGCCGGCTACCCGTCGAAGCCTTGGTGAGCCGTTACCTCACCAACAAGCTGATAGGCCGCGAGCCCATCCTTGACCGCCGGAGCTTTCCACCTCGATTGATGTCGATCGAGGTCATATCCGGTATTAGCAGCTGTTTCCAGCTGTTATTCCAGTGTCAAGGGCAGGTTGCTCACGTGTTACTCACCCGTTCGCCACTCGTGTACCCCCGAAGGGGCCTTACCGTTCGACTTGCATGTGTTAAGCACGCCGCCAGCGTTCGTCCTGAGCCAGGATCAAACTCTCCGTTGAAATCTATCGCTTCAGCGCACCGAGGTGCGTTTGGCGTTCAACTGAATTCAATCGCTGACAAGGATCCATTGCTGGATCTATCTGTCAATCAATCAAAGGAATCCGAACCCATCGATCACAGCGGACGAGTCCGCTGTCATACCAGGGCACGGGGTTTTTGTGCATTATTTGGCATTGACTTTTAAGCACGCTGTTGAGTTCTCAAGTTTCGGGCGCACACCGTAGCTGGGAACTCTCGTTTCCGGCTCCGGGGCAACCTGACCTACTTTAGTGAGGCCTTGATTCCGAGTCAAATCGGAGATCTTGGCCTCCCCGCTGCGACTCCACCCGTTCGGTCGGCGCCGAGGCGTCGACCGGAGGCTGGGAAGTGTCGAGTTGGGATGGTCCGGACCGGCCGCTCCGGTCTCTCGACTGGTGCGTCCCGCGTCTCGGGCCTGGACTACATTACGTGGCCCACCGACCCGGGTCAAATCGGCGCTGCCGGCGGCTCGGATCGGTCGTCGCCCACCGTACACGCGTCACCGGGGCCGGCCGCCCTGGGCTCAACCGACGAGCTCGACCCCTCCCACCGTGCGCTTGCCGCGGCGGGCCACCACCCATCGCTCGTGCAGCACATCGGTCGGCTGCAGTCGAGCCTCCGGATCGCCGACCCGGACGTTGTTCAGGTACGCGCCCCCCTCGGTGATGGCACGCCGAGCCGCTGAGCGGCTCGCCACGACACCACTGGTCGCCAGCACGTCCACCACCCCGGGCAGCTCACCCGCCGTCGTCAGCTCGCTCGCACCGACCTCCGACATCACCGCGGCGAGGACGTCGGCGGACAGGGCCCCCAGGTCGGCCTGGCCGAAGAGGGCCGCGGCGGCCTGCACCGCGGCGTCCCGCGCCTCCGGCGAGTGCACCAGGGCGGTGACGTCGTCGGCCAGTGCGCGCTGCGCGGCCCGACGGTGCGGCTCGCGCTCGGTCAGCTCTGCCAGCTCCTCGATCTCGGCCCGGGGCCGTTCGCTGAACACCTTCAGGTACTCGATCACCTTGCTGTCCTCGGACTGGAGGAAGAACTGGTGGAACGCGTACGGGGACGTCATCGTCGGATCCAGCCAGACCGATCCACCCTCGGTCTTGCCGAACTTGCTGCCGTCCGCCTTCGTCAGCAACGGCGTCGCGAGCGCGTGCACGCGATCACCGGTGACGCGACGGATCAGCTCGACGCCGGCGGTGATGTTGCCCCACTGGTCGCTGCCGCCGAACTGCAGCGTGCAGTCGTGCTGGCGGTACAGCTCGAGGTAGTCCAACGACTGCAGCAGCACGTAGGAGAACTCGGTGTAGGAGATGCCCTCCTCCAGTCGCGTCCGCACGACCTCCCGCGCCAGCATCCGGTTGACCGGGAAGTGCTTGCCGATGTCACGCAGGAAGTCGAGCGCACCCAGGCCGGAGGTCCAGTCGAGGTTGTTGACGATCCGCGCCGGATCGTCGCCGTCGAAACGCAGGAAGTGCGCGACCTGGCTCCGGATCCGTTCCACCCAAGCGGCGACCACCTCCACCGGGTTCAGCACCCGTTCGCCGGTGTTCTTGGGATCCCCGATCAATCCCGTCGACCCGCCGACCAGGATCAGCGGACGGTGGCCGGCGCGTTGCAGCGCCCTGGCCACCATCAGCTGGACCAGGTTGCCGAAGTGGAGGCTGGGCGCCGTGGGATCGAAGCCGACGTAGAACGTGACCGGTCCCGCGTCCAGGTGGGCGCGCAGTGCGTCCCGGTCGGTCGACTCGGCCAGCAGGCCGCGCCACTCCAGTTCGTCGAGTACGTCGCTCACGGGCGACCAGATTACTCAGCGGCGCGGGTGGAGCCGCCGCAATTTCGTCCCGATCGATCAGCGCGGCCGACCGGTCAGTCAGTCGGACCGAACGAATCGCGCGTGCACCGCGTGGGGCGAGGGGACGAATCCGGTGCACCGATAGCCGATGGGTGCGTCCTCGAAGGCGAACAGCCGCTCTCCACGACCGAGCAGGATCGGGGTGAACGCCAGGTGCATCCGATCGATCAGTCCGGCCCGCAGGAACTGCTGGACGACCGAGGCGCCACCGGCCACGAGCACGTCTCGCTCCCCGGCCGCCGCCTGCGCACGCCGGTTCGCGTCGTCGATCCCCCCGGTGACGAAGTGGAACGTCGTGCCGCCGTCCATCGGCACCGACGGCCGGTCGTGATGGGTCAGCACGAAGACATCGCAGTGGTACGGCGGGTCGTCGCCCCACCAGCCCCGCCATTCCTCGTCGGGCCAGTCGCCGCGGACGGGACCGAACATGTTCCGGCCCATGATCACCGCACCGATGTTGTCGGTCATCTCGGCGAAGAAGCCGGTGTCGACCGGGTCCTTGATCGCCTCGGGTCGGTCGTCGAACTGTCGGTGGAGCCAGGCGTGCAGGTCCTCACCGCCCACTCCCAACGGTTCGTCTTGACTCTGCTCGGGACCGGCCCCGTAACCGTCCAACGACACCGTGAAACCCTGCACCCGCAGCTGGCCCATCAAACGATCCCTCCTGCTCGGCGGTCGACGACCGACCCTAGCGGCCGCCCGGAGATCACGCGACGTTCAGCCGGGCCAGCATCCGGTCGACCTCGGCGGCCAGCTCCGGTAGCTGCCCGCGCACCTGCTGCCCCGACGTGCCGCCTCGCTGAGACCTCGACTCGATCGATCCCGCCACCGTCAACACGTCGAGCACCCCGGAGGTCAGCAGCGGGGAGATCTCCGGCAGCTGCTCTGCCGTGAGGTCGGTGAGCTCGAGGCCGCGCTGCTCGCAGTAGCGGACACAAGCCCCGGCGATCTCGTGCGCCTCGGCGAACGGAACCCGCTGACGCACCAGCCAGTCGGCGACGTCGGTCGCGAGTGAGAAACCCTCCGGGGCGAGCGCCTCGAGTCGAATCGGGTGGAACACCAGGGTCGTGATCATCCCGGTCAGCGCGGGCAACAGCACCCGCAACTGGTCGGTCGAGTCGAAGAGCGGCTCCTTGTCCTCCTGCAGATCCCGGTTGTATGCCAGCGGCAGTCCCTTGAGCGTCGCCAGCAGGCCGGTGAGGTTGCCGATCAGCCGTCCGGCCTTCCCGCGGGCGAGCTCGGCCACATCCGGGTTCTTCTTCTGCGGCATGATGCTCGATCCGGTCGACCAGGCGTCGGCCAGCGTGACGAACCCGAACTCCCGGGTCGCCCAGAGCACGATCTCCTCACTGAGCCGCGACAAGTCGACCGCGATCTGAGCCAGGACGTATCCGGCTTCGGCGGCCAGGTCCCGGGCCGCGGTGCCATCGATCGAGTTCGCCACGCTGTCACGGAACCCGAGTGCCACCGCGACCGGCCGGGGGTCCAAGCCCAGCGACGTCCCGGCCAACGCCGCAGAGCCGTACGGGCTGATCGCCAGCCGTCCGTCCAGGTCGCCGATCCGGTCCAGGTCGCGGACCAGGGCCCAGGCGTGGGCCAGCAGGTGGTGCGACAACAGCACCGGCTGCGCGTGCTGCAGATGGGTGCGCCCCGGCATGGCGACTCCGAGATGGCGTTCGGCTTGATCACGGAGGGCGGTGATCAGGTCGGCGACGTCCTCGGCGACGCCGCGCAGCGAATCCCGGAGGTACATCCGCAGCAGGGTGGCGATCTGGTCGTTTCGGGACCGGCCCGCCCGCAGTCGACCACCGAGTTCTGGCCCGACGATCTCCACCAGTCCGCGCTCGAGGGCGCCGTGCACGTCCTCGTCGGTGGGTGCCGGACCGAACGATCCGTCGGCCACCGCCTCGTCCAGTCGATCGAGCCCGTCGAGCAGTCCGGCGAGCTCGTCGTCGGTCAGCAGGTCCGCCCGCCGCAAGGCGTCGGCATGGGCGCGGGAGCCGGCCAGGTCGTACCGCGCCAGTCGCCAGTCGAACTGGGTCGACTTGCTGAGCGCGAACAAGGCCTCGGCCGGGCCACCGCTGAACCGACCACCCCACAGTCGCCCCGAGTGCCCGTCGGTGCTCGTCTCAGGGCTCGACTCGGGACTCGTCTCGGGACTCGACTCCGGCGGCTCGCCGGTCACTCCAGTACGCCGGCGTCGCGCCGCGCCGCGATCTTGCTCGACAGCCCGTACAGCTCGATGAAGCCCCGCGCCTGGGACTGGTCGAACGTGTCGCCCTCGTCGTAGGTGGCGAGGTTGAAGTCGTACAGGCTCTGATCGCTCTGCCGTCCCGTCACCGTGGCGCGACCACCGTGCAGCACCATCCGGACGTCACCCGACACCGCTCCCTGAGCCTCGTCGATCAACTTGTCGAGCGCCCGCTTCAGCGGCGAGAACCACTGCCCGTCGTAGACGAGCTCACCCCAGCGCTGGTCGACACCACGCTTGTACCGCGCGAGCTCCCGCTCGACGGTGACGTTCTCCAGCTCCATGTGCGCGGTGATCAACGCGATGGCGCCCGGCGCCTCGTAGACCTCGCGGCTCTTGATGCCGACCAGCCGGTCCTCGACCAGGTCCAGCCGGCCGACCCCGTGGGCGCCGGCACGCTCGTTCAGCTGCGTGATGGCCTGCAGCATCGAGACCTTCTCGCCGTCCAGGGCGACCGGGACACCCGCCTCGAAGGTGATCACCACCTCGTCGGGTTCCCGCGCCACCGACGGATCGGCGGTGTAGGAGTAGACGTCCTCGATCGGAGCGTTCCAGATGTCCTCCAGGAAACCCGTCTCGACCGCGCGACCCCAGACGTTCTGGTCGATGGAGTACGGGGACTTCTTGTTCGCGGCGATCGGCAGCCCGCGCTCCTCGGCGTAGCTGATGGCCTTCTCCCGGGTCCAGGCGTAGTCCCGCACGGGTGCGATCACCTTGAGCTGCGGCGCCAGGTTGGCCACGCCGACCTCGAAGCGCACCTGGTCGTTGCCCTTGCCCGTGCACCCGTGGCTGACCACCGTGGCGCCGTGGGCCCTCGCCGCGGACACCAGGTGCCGGACGATCAGCGGTCGGGACAGGGCGCTGACAAGGGGGTAGCGATCCATGTAGAGGGCGTTGGCCCGCAGGGCGGGCAGGCAGAAGTCCTCGGCGAACTCGTCCCGGGCGTCGATCACGACCGCTTCGACCGCGCCGCAGTCGAGTGCGCGCTGCCGGATCTGCTCGAGATCCTCACCTCCCTGGCCGACGTCGAGGGCGACGGCGACGACTTCCTGACCGGTCTGCTCGGTCAACCAACCGATGCAGACGGAGGTGTCGAGGCCGCCGGAATAGGCCAGAACGATCCGATCACTCACTTCGCTGTTCCTTCTTCTCTGGAGTTTCTGCTCATGGCCAGGAACCGGTCGGCGATGGTGGTGCCACCGTCCGGATCCCTGGTGATCAACAAGATGGTGTCGTCGCCGGCGATGGTGCCGAGGATCGCCTCCCAGCCGACCCGGTCGATCGCCGACGCGAAGTACTGCGCCGCACCGGGAGGTGTCCGCAGCACCACGAGGTTGGCGGAGGCTTCCGCCGACACCAGCACCTCTCCGCACAGCCGGGTCAGCCTCGTCTCGAAGGTGGCGAACTCGCCCAACGGCGTGCGATCTCCGCCGTCCCCGGGTACCGCATAGACGAGGTGTCCCGACTGGTCGCGGACCCGCAGCGCCCCGACCTCGACCAGATCGCGCGACAGCGTGCCCTGGTTGACCTGCACCCCGTCGCCGGCCAGGAACTCGGCGAGCTCGACCTGGGAGCGGACGTGGCGTTGCTCGAGCAGGCTGATGATCTTGGCCTGGCGGGCGGCCTTGGTCAGCGGCGCCCGGGCCTGACTGCTCACGGTCACGCTCCCCGCTGCTCGTCGAGGAAGACGAGCATCGCCTTCTGCACGTGCCGCCGGTTCTCCGCCTCGTCCCAGACCACCGACTGCGGCCCGTCGAGCACCTCGGCGTCGATCTCCTTGCCCCGGTAGGCGGGAAGGCAGTGCAGCACCACGGCGTGCGCGGCGGCCGTGGCGAGCCGGGCGCTCGTCAGCCGGTAGGGGGCGAAGATCGTCTCCCGGTCGAATCCGTCGTCCTCCTGGCCCATCGAGACCCAGGTGTCGGTGGCCAGCACGTCGCTACCCGCCGCCGCCTCGTCGGCGGAATCGGTGATCACGACGCTGCCGCCGGACCGGGCGGCCAGCTCCTCGGCCCGAGCGACCACGGCCGGATCCGGCTGGAAATCCGGCGGTGCAGCGATCCGGACGTGGAGACCGGCCAGGGTGCCGCCCAGCAGGTAGGAGTGGGCCATGTTGTTCGCGCCGTCTCCGAGGTAGCTGAGGGTGGCACCCGCCAATCGACCCTGGTGCCGGCGCACGGTCTGCAGGTCCGCCAGCACCTGGCACGGGTGGAACGAATCCGTCAGGCCGTTGATCACCGGTACGCCCGCGTACGCAGCCATCTCCTCCAGCCGCTCCTGACCCGAGGTCCGCCAGACGATCGCGGCGGCATGCCGGCCGAGGACCCGCGCCGTGTCGGCGATGGGCTCCCCGCGGCCGAGGTGCGACAGGGCCGAGTCCATGATCATCGGGTGTCCGCCGAGCTCGGCGATACCGACCTCGAAGGAGATCCGGGTCCGGGTCGAGGCCTTGTCGAACAGCACCGCGACCGTGCGCGGACCGGAGAACGGTTGCCGCAGGTGTGGCTGGGCGGCGAGCTGGTCGGCCAGGTCCAGGATCGCCGTCTGCTCCGCGCCGGTGAGGTCGTCGTCCCGGAGGAAGTGGCGGATCACGTCGCACTCCCCCGGGTCTGGTCGAGCAGCTCCGGCAGCACGCTGAGGAAGGAGTCGAGCTGCTCCGCGGAGATGATCAGTGGCGGCGCCAGCCGCAGCACGTCGGGTTTGGGCGCGTTGATGATGAACCCCGCGTCCAGGGCGGCATCGGCCACGGCTCCGGCGACCGGCTCGGACAGCAGCACCGCCTGCAGAAGACCACGGCCACGGACTCCGACGACCAGGTCGTGATCCAGGGCCAGCACTCCGTCCTGCAGCTGCTGACCCCGCGCGCGGGCATTGGCCAGCAGCCCGTCGCGTTCGATCACGGCGAGCACGGCGAGCCCGGCGATCGCGGCGACCGGGTTGCCGCCGAACGTGCTGCCGTGACTGCCCGGACCGAGCAACCCGGCCGCTCGGCCGAGCGCGACGCAGGCGCCGATCGGGAAGCCGTTGCCCAGCCCTTTGGCCAGGGTGACGACGTCGGCCCGGACTCCCTGGGCGACGTGGACGAGCCAGTCGCCGGTCCGGCCCATTCCCGTCTGCACCTCGTCGATCCACAGCAACGCACCGTGCCGGTCACAGATCTGCCGGGCCCGAGCCAGGTAGTCCGCCGGCGGCAGCACCACCCCGTTCTCGCCCTGGATGGGCTCCAGCACCACCGCCGCGGTCTGCTCGTCGACGGCCGCGCTCAGGGCGTCCGGGTCGCCGTACGGGACGAACACGACGTCGCCCGGCAGCGGGGCGAACGGCTCCCGGTACTTCGGGTTGTGAGTCACCGCCAAGGCGCCGAGCGAGCGCCCGTGGAAGGCGCCTTCGGTGGAGATGATCTTGGTGCGGCCGGTCATCCGGGTGATCTTGAAGGCGGCCTCGTTCGCCTCGGTGCCGGAGTTGGTGAAGAACACGCGAGGTTCGTGCTCGCGGCCCGGATCGACCAGCGCGGTCAGTCGTTCGGCCAGACTCACCTGGGCCGGGGTGGCGAAGAAGTTCGAGACGTGCCCCAGGGTGGCGATCTGGCCGGTGATCGCCGACAACACCGTCGGATGAGCGTGCCCGAGCGCGTTGACGGCGAGCCCCGACAGCAGATCCAGGTGCCGGCGACCGTCGGCGTCCCAGACGAAGCAGCCCTCACCGCGCACGAACACCCGCTTGGGCGGGCCGAAGGTGTTCATCACGCTCTGCTGGTAATCGGCCAGTACGGCGGCGGAGCCGCGACTCGCGGGCGAGCCGGCGAGTTCCCGGCTCAAGGTGGCGGCGTCACTCATGATCGTCCTTCCGGCCGGCGGACTCGAGCGGCGGAAGTTGCCCGCCGGAGTCCCCGTTGGCGAACTCGTGCGGTGGAATCCCGTGTTCGGCGGAGAACACCCGGCTGCCGAGTCGAACGAGGCCGTCCTGGGTGACCATGGTGCCGATCCCGGTGTTGGTGAAGATCTCCAGCAGCAGCGCGTGCGGCACCCGGCCGTCGGTGACGGTCGCCCGGGTCAGTCCGCCGCGGACGGCCCGCAAGCAGGCCTCCATCTTCGGCACCATCCCCGCGGAGAGCCCCGGCATCAGCTCCTCCAGCTCGGAGGCGGACAGCTCGGCGATGATCTCCCCGCTCGCCGGCCAGTCCCGGTACAGACCCTCGACGTCGGTCAGTACCACCAGCCGCTCCGCCCCCAGGGCGATCGCGAGTGCGGCGGCCGCGGTGTCGGCGTTGACGTTGTGCACCACGCCGGCGAGGTCCGGGGCGATGCCGGCCACGACCGGCACCCGGCCCGCGGCGATCAAGCCCTCGATCGCCTCGGTGTTCACCGCCACCACATCACCGACGAGCCCGAGATCGACCTCCTGACCGTCGACAACGGTGCCGCGGCGCTCGGCCACGAAGAGGCCGCCGTCCTCCCCGGACATCCCCACCGCGACCGAGCTGTGCCGGTTGATCAGGTTGACCAGCTCGCGTCCGACCTGGCCCATCAGCACCATCCGGACCACGTCCATGGCCTCGGGGCTCGTCACCCGCAGTCCGCCCCGGAACTCCGAGGGGATGCCCAACCGATCGAGCATGTCCGAGATCTGCGGTCCGCCGCCGTGCACGACGACCGGATGGACCCCGCACCGCTTCATGAACACGATGTCCTGAGCGAACGCCGCCTTCAGCTCGTCGTCGACCATCGCGTTGCCGCCGTACTTGATCACCACGGTCTTGCCGGCGTAGGTCTCCAACCAGGGCAGGGCCTCGGTCAGGATCGAAGCCTTCTCGACCAGGCTCAGGGTCTCGTTCTCGCTCATGTGGAGTACTCGGCGTTCTCTTTGACGTAGTCGTAGGTGAGGTCGGTGGTCCAGACCGTCGCCGTCGCGGATCCGGCCCGCAGGTCGATGTCGATCGCGACCTCGCGGGGGGTGAGGTCGACGAGCTCCCGCGGCTCGCCGATCGATCCCGCGCGGCAGACCTGGATGCCGTTGAAGGCGACGTCGATCTCGTCGACCTCGAAGGCGGCAGACGTCGTCCCGACCGCGGCCAGCACCCGGCCCCAGTTGGGATCCCGCCCGAACACCGCGCACTTGAAGAGGTTGTTGCGGGCCACCGACTTGGCGACCTCGACGGCGTCGGCCTCGGTGGCCGCACGGCGCACGGTGATCGCGATCCGGTGCGCGGCACCCTCGGCGTCGGCGATCAGCTGGAGGGCGAGATCTCGGCAGACGTCGGTCAGCGCAGCGGCGAACCGGTCCGGGTCGGGAACGACGCCCGAAGCCCCGCTGCTCAGCAGCAGCACCGTGTCGTTGGTGGACATGCAGCCGTCGCTGTCCACCCGTTCGAAGCTGTGCCGGCAGGCCTGCGCCAGCGGGAGCGCCAGGCCGTCGCCGTCCAGCACCGCGTCGGTGGTGATCACCACCAGCATGGTGGCCAGCCCGGGAGCGAGCATGGCGGCGCCCTTGGCCATCCCGCCCACGGTCCAGCCGTCCGCCGACACCACCGCCTCCTTGGGCACGGTGTCGGTGGTCATGATGGCCCGGGCCGCCGCGGCACCGCCGTCGTCGGCCAGCAGCGGCACCAGCCGGTCGACGCCGGCGCTGATCTTGTCCATCGGCAACGGGACCCCGATCAGTCCGGTGGAGCAGACCCCGACGTCGACGGCGCCGACGTCCAACGCGGCAGCCACCTGCTCGGCGGTCCGGTGCGTGTCGGCGAAACCGTCCGGACCGGTGCAGGCGTTGGCACCGCCGGAGTTCAAGATCACAGCGCGGAGCCGGCCGTCCGTCAGCACCTGCTCCGACCACAGCACCGGGGCCGCCTTCACCCGGTTGGTGGTGAAGACACCCGCGGCGGCGAACTCGGGGCCGGAGTTGACCACCAGGGCGAGATCCGGCTTGCCGCTGTCCTTCAACCCGGCGGCGATGCCGGCGGCCACGAAGCCCCGCGCGGACGTCACGCTCATGACTCGTCCTCTTCCTCGACCTCGACGGTGTGCCCCGCCGACTCCCACACCTCGATCGCGTGGTCGGCCTGGTCGAGCGGGACCAGGATCCAGTCCGTGTCGAACGTCGACTCGGCCAGGATCGAGATGCCGGCTTCCGCCAGCGGTGCCGCCAGTCCGGCCAGCACCCCGATCAGGGAGTGATCGAGTGGGCCGTCGATGCTGAAGGCGGCGAACGGGCCGACGGCGGTGATCGTGCCGGGCAACGCTGCGTACGCGCAGATCACCGTGAGCTCGTCGGCGGTCCGCTGGACGCTCCAGAAGGGGGTTTCGTGATCATCATCGAGCGCCCACCGGGGCACCGAGTCGTTCGGTCCGAGGCGGGCCACCCCGACCCCACCCGCGTGCCGGGTCAGCTCCCAGCTCATCGGGTGCTCCTGATCTCGGTCCGGTTCGGATTCGTCACGGCGCCACCCCGACGGTGCTGAGACCGGTGACCTCCGGCAGCCCGACGGCGAGATTGAGGCACTGAACCGCCCCGCCCGCGGTGCCCTTGGTCAGGTTGTCCAGGGCCGCCACGGCGATCAGCCGACGGGCGGCTCGATCGACGACGACCTGGACGTGGACAGCGTTGCTGCCCAGCACGGCCTGGGTCTGCGGCCACTGGCCGTCGGGGAGCAGGTGCACGAACGGTTCGTCCGCGTAGGCCTCGGCGTACCGGTCGCGCGCCTGATCGGTGCTGAGCGAGGGATCGGCGAGCGGTGTGGTGCAGGTCGCGAGGATGCCCCGCGACATCGGGACCAGGACCGGGGTGAAGGAGACCCGCGGTGCGGCGGCGCCGCACCGCACGAAGTTCTGCAGCAGCTCCGGGGTGTGCCGGTGTCCGCCGCCGACGCCGTACGCGCTGGCCGACCCCATCAGCTCCGAGCCGAGCAGGTGCGGCTTCAGCGATCGGCCGGCGCCCGAGGGACCGCTGGCGGCCACGATCACCACGTCCGAGGCGTCGCTGAGTCCGCCGCTGAGCGCCGGCAGCAGGGCCAGCGTCGCCGTGGTCGGATAGCAGCCGGGCACCGCGATCCGGCGGGCGCCGGCCAGCTTCTCGCGCTGACCGGGCAGCTCCGGCAGCCCGTACGGCCAGCTGCCCGCGTACGGCGTCCCGTAGAACGTGTCCCAGGCAGCGGCATCGGTCAGCCGGAAGTCGGCACCGCAGTCGATGACCACGGTGTCCGGACCGAGGGCCGCAGCGACCTCGGCCGATGCTCCGTGCGGCAGCGCCAGGAAGACGACGTCGTGGCCCGACAACGTGTCCGGATCGGTCCGCTCGACCACCCGGTCCGCCAGCGGCAGCAGGTGCGGCTGGTGCCCACCCAGCCGGCTGCCGGCGCTCGCGTTCGCGGTGAGCGTCCCGATCTGCACCTCGGGATGGCCGAGCAGCAGGCGCAGCACCTCGCCACCGGCGTACCCGGTCGCGCCGGCGACAGCAGCAGTGATCACTGGCATGAATATGCCATCTCACGCAACTTCATGCAAGCCGATTGACGGCTGCCGTCACTCCACGCGTTGCACGGCGCCCAACGCCGCCGCGGCGGTCACGGCCGAGTCCCGGGCCGCGCCCGCCTCTGCTTCGGTCAGCGTCCGGTCACCGGCTCGGAACCGGAGCGCGTAGGCCAACGACTTGCGGCCCTCGCCGATCTGCGGGCCGCGGTACACGTCGAACAGCCGGACCGATTCGAGCAGGGCGCCGCCGCCCGCGGAGAGCGCCCGGGCGACCTCGCCCGCGGGCACCTGCTCGTCCACGATCAGGGCCACGTCCTCCTTCGCGACCGGGTACGGCGACACCGCGACGACGTCGCCGGAACGCGGTGCGGCCGCGAGCAGTGCGTCGAGGTCGATCTCGACCGCCGCGGTGCGGGCGGGCAGCCCGTGGGCCCGGCAGACCTCCGGATGGAGCTCACCGGCGTACCCCAGCGCGTTCGGCTCGCCGGGCAGCTCGAGGCGGGCGCAGCGACCGGGGTGCCACGGCGCCTGCTCCGCCGCGGATCGATCCACAGTGAGCCCGACCGCGGCGGCGACCACGTCGACGAGCGCGATGGCCTGCTGCCAGCTCGCATCCGTGCGCGGGCCGCGCCAGTTGCGCTCGGTCCAGGCGCCGGTCAACACCGCCCCCAGGTGCCGCGGTTGGCGGGCCAGGGCGGCGTCCATCGCCTCCAGAGCGGCGCTGTCGGGGCGGTGCTCGGCGCCCGGCCGTGGCGCCGGTAGGGCCGGCTGCGCAGCGAAGAACACCGCTCCGGTCTCGAAGAGGGCGAGATCGTCGTTGCTGCGGCTGGTGTTGCGGGTGACGGCGGCGAAGAGCCCCGGCAGCAACGTGCTCCGCAGGAACGGGGCGGTGTCGGCCAGCGGGTTCGCGATCCGGACGAGATTGCGTCGCTGGTCCGCCGCCGGCAGACCGAGCAGATCGAGCTCGGAGTCGGCGATGAACGGCAGCGAGAGCACCTCGACGAAGCCGGCGGCCACGGTCGCGGCGGTGATGGCGCGGCGGTTCCGTTGGGCCCGGGTCAGCCCGCGGCCGACCGGGGCGCGCGGCACGACGGGTGGGATCTGCTCGAAGCCGTACAGCCGGCCGACCTCTTCGACGTAGTCGTACGGGTCGCGCAGGTCGGGTCGCCAGCTCGGCGGGGTCACGGTGAGCCGCGCGCCGTCGGCCTCGACGCCGACACCGACAGCGGCGAGGTAGCCAACGACCTGGTCGGCCGCGATCTCGGCTCCGAGCACCCGGCTCGACAGGTCGGCGTCGAGCACGGTCGACGACATCGCCGGCACCCGGCCCACCAGCGTCTCGGCTGCGGCCAGCTCCCCGCCGGCCAGCTCCACCAGCAGGTCGGCCACCCGGTGCGCGGCGCTGTAGGTGGCGGCCGGATCGACCCCACGCTCGAACCGGCGGGAGGCCTCCGAGGAGAGCTTGTGCCGGCGGGACGCGCGCGCGATGGTCATCGCGTCGAAGTGCGCCGCCTCGATCACCACGGTCCGGGTGTCGGCGGTGAGCTCGGTGCTGGCGCCGCCCATCACGCCCGCGAGACCGATCGGACCCGAGTCGTCGGTGATCAACAGATCGTCGCGGGACAGGGTCCGGGTCACGTCGTCCAGGGTCGTGAGGGTCTCCCCCACAGCTGCAGATCGCACCACGATGGTCCCGGAGAGTCGATCCCCGTCGTAGGCGTGGATCGGCTGCCCGGTCTCCAGCATGACGTAGTTGGTGATGTCGACCGCGAGCGAGATCGGGCGCATTCCGGCGAGCTGCACCCGACGCTGCAGCCAGCGCGGACTCGGCCGGTTCGCGTCGACGCGTGTGACCGTGACCGCCGCGAAGACCGGGCAGGCCGACGACTCCAGGCGCACGGGGTAGCCGTCGGAGACCGGATCCGGCACCGCCTTGGCGACCGGATCGCGGAACTCGACCTCGAGTGCCTCGGCGGCCTCCCGGGCGAGTCCGCGCACGGAGAGGCAGTAACCACGGTCCGGCGTGACGGCGATGTCGAGCACCTCGTCCCGCAGGTGCAGCACCTCGCCGGCGTCGGCGCCGGGCACCGGGAGCACTGCCCCAGGGGCGTCCGCGAGCACGATGATGCCGCTGTGGTCGTCGCCGAGTCCGAGCTCACGGGCGGAGCAGATCATCCCGTCGGAGACGTGTCCGTAGGTCTTGCGGGCCGCGATGGCGAATCCTCCGGGCAGCACGGCCCCGGGCAGGGCCACGACGACGAGATCGTCCACGGCGAAGTTGTGCGCACCGCAGACGATGCCTCGGGGCGCAGCCTCGCCGACATCGACCTGGCACCACCGGATCGACTTGCCGTTGGAGTGCTCCTCGACCTCGTACGCCAGGACCCGGCCGACGACCAACGGACCGGTCACGTCGGCGCCGGCCGCCTCGACGGTCTCGACCTCGAGGCCGACCCGGATCAGCGCCTCACCGAGGTCGCGGCCCGTCAGGTGATCGGGCAGGGCCGCGTACTCGCGCAGCCAGCTCAGCGGGGCCCTCATCGGGCCCCCCCGCGCAGGGAACGGCTGAAGCGGACGTCGCCTTCGACCATGTCGCGCATGTCCTCGGCGTTGTTGCGGAACATCAAGGTGCGGTCAACACCCATCCCGAACGCGAAGCCGGTGTAGACGTCGGGATCGACCCCGCACGCGCGCAGCACCCGCGGGTTCACCATGCCGCACCCGCCCCACTCGATCCAGCCCTCGCTCTTGCAGGTCCGGCAGGGCCGGTCGGGGTTGCCGACGGAGTCGCCGTGGCAGACGAAGCACTGCAGGTCCATCTCGGCCGACGGCTCGGTGAAGGGGAAGTAGTTGGGCCGCAGCCGGGTCCGGGTGTCGCCGAACATCTCCCGCGCGAAGTGGTCGAGGGTGCCGCGCAGATGCCCCAGGGTGATGCCCTTGTCGACGCACAGACCTTCGATCTGGTGGAACACCGGAAGGTGGGTGGCGTCGTACTCGTCGGCCCGGTACACCTTCCCGGGACATACGACGTAGACCGGCAGCTCCCGCTCCAGCAGCGCCCGGATCTGCACCGGCGAGGTGTGGGTGCGCAGCACCAGCCCGGCGTCCTGCGGATCGACGAACAAGGTGTCCTGCATGGTGCGGGCCGGGTGGTCGGGGATGAAGTTGAGGGCATCGAAGTTCATCCACTCCGCTTCGAGCTCCGGCCCCTCGGCCACCTCCCAACCCATCGCGGTGAACACGTCGCACATCAGGTCCATCAGTGCGGTGATCGGGTGCACCGCGCCCTCGGGCCCCAGACTGACCGGCAGGGTCACGTCGACCCGTTCCGCTGCGAGCTGCCGGGTGAGCTCGGCCGCCGAGATCTCCGCCTCCCGCCGCTGCAGGTCGGCGTTGATCTGACCACGGGCGCGGCCGATCCGGATGCCGGCGTCCTTGCGAGCCTGCGGCGGCAGCGCACCGATCTCCCGGTTCGCCAGTCCGACCGGCGACCGGTCGCCGGCGTGGGCCAGCCGCGCCTGCTTGAGCTCGGCGACGGACGTCGCCGCGGCGAAGGCGGCCCGAGCCTCGGCGACCATCGCGTCGAGCTGCTCAGCGCTCAACGTCGTGACCTCGACCGGGTCGTAGCTCTTGTTCGGCGCGGACATGACTTCCCGTCTGATCGATCTGGCGCGGCGGCTGCCGGGCGGCAGTCAGTCTACGAACCCCGACAGGTGTCAGCGACTTCTTTCGACTGGTGGCACGAGCCTCAGGAACGCTGCGCCGAGGCGCTGGCGAAGAGGCAGACGGCGGCGGCGCTGGCCAGGTTGAGGCTCTCGGCCCGGCTGTGGATCGGCACCCGTACCCGACGATCGGCCAGTTCGGCGATCTCGTCGGGCAGACCCCACGCCTCGTTCCCGAACAGCCAGAGAGTGGGTCGCGCCAACGATCCGTCCCCGACGAGCTGCGGCAGCTCCGCCTGTCCGGTGCCATCGGCTGCGAGCACCTGGAGTCCGACGCGCCGGGCCGTGGCGGTGACCAGGGCGAGATCGGCCGCCACCACCAACGGCAGGTGGAACAGGCTGCCGACGCTCGATCGCACCGTCTTCGGGTTGTACGCATCGACCGATCCGGCCGACAGCAGCACCCCGTCGGCTCCGAACGCATCGGCCGAGCGGATCACGGTGCCGGCGTTCCCGGGGTCGCGGACGTCGGCGCAGCACACCAGCAACCGGGCCGAAGCCGTGACCACGGCATCGACGGTGGTGTCGAGGAAGCCGCAGATCGCCAGGATGCCCTGCGGAGAAACCGTGTCGCTCAACGTGGCGAGCTGGCCGGTGTCGGCGGATCGCACCGGCACCTCACCGGCCATGGCCGCCTCGATGAGCTCGGCATGCCGGTCGAGATGATCGAGATCGACCAGCACCTGCGTCGCCGACCCGGATCTGAGCGCCTCGCGGACGGCCTGAGGGCCCTCGGCGAGGAACTCCCGGGCCTGCTCGCGGTCCTTGCGACGCAGCAATCGGCGAGCCGACCGAAGTCGACTCGCCGATGCTGGTTCCAGTTCGGGCAGTGCCGTCAGGCCCGACCCGCTCAGGCCGCGGCTGCGGCAGCCGGGGTGTTGGCCTTGGCGACCTCGACCAGCGCCGTGAACGTCGCCGGGTCCGTGACCGCGAGATCGGCGAGGATCTTGCGATCCACCTCGACCCCGGCCGTCTTGAGACCCGCGATGAAGCGGTTGTAGGTCATCCCCTCGGCGCGGGCCGCGGCGTTGATCCGCTGGATCCAGAGCCGGCGGAAATCGCCCTTGCGATCCCGGCGGTCCCGGTAGGCGTAGACCAGCGAGTGGGTGACCTGTTCCTTGGCCTTGCGGTAGAGCCGCGAACGCTGACCCCGGTAGCCGGAGGCCTGTTCCAGGACTTCCCGGCGCTTCTTCTGCGCATTGACCGAACGCTTGACGCGTGCCATTGCGTGTACTCCTTTGAATTCTGCGGTGTCGGTGGTGGGTCAGCCGGTCACTGGCCGAGCAGTTTGCGCGCCTTGCGCGCATCGCCCTTGGCCAGCACCTTGGTGCCGGCGAGTCGGCGCGTGCGGGTGCTCGGCTTGTGCTCGTTGAGGTGCATCTTGCCGGCCTTGCGGTGCCGGATCTTGCCCGTTCCGGTCGTGCTGAACCGCTTCTTGGCGCCCGAATGCGTCTTCATCTTCGGCATGACTGCCGCTCCGTTCCTCGTTCGCTACGTCGTGGTGCTGGCGATCCGCCCGGGTCGGACGGATCGCCGTGGTCGAGTCGTCCGACTCGACCGGATCAGTTGAGATCGACGTCGGGGTCCAGGTTGTCCGCCGGTCCCCGTCGCCGTGGGGCGGACGGCTCCGCGGCTGCCTGGGCTCGCCGTTCGGCCAGTTCGCGATGCTCCTCATCGGCGACCGCCCGGCGTTCTTCGGCCCGTCGATCTCGCTCGGCTCGGACATCGGCCCGCGCCTCGGTCTTCTTCTTGTGCGGTCCGAGCACCATCAACATGTTGCGGCCATCCTGCTTCGGGGCCGACTCGACGAATCCGAACTCATCGACCTCGGAAGCGAGTTTGCGGAGCAGGTTGTAGCCCAGCTCGGGCCGCGACTGCTCGCGGCCACGGAACATGATGGTGATCTTGACCTTGTCCCCCGCCTTCAGGAACCGCACCACGTGACCCTTCTTGGTCTCGTAGTCGTGGCTGTCGATCTTGGGGCGGAGCTTCATCTCCTTGATGACGGTGTTGGTCTGGTTGCGACGGCTCTCCCGAGCCTTCTGCGCGTTCTCGTACTTGAACTTGCCGTAGTCCATGAGTTTGGCCACCGGTGGCCGAGCCATGGGTGCGACTTCCACCAGATCGAGCTCGCTCTCGCGGGCGAGTTGCAGAGCCATCTCGATCCGTACGATCCCGACTTGCTCTCCCGCCGGTCCGACCAAACGGACCTCGGGGACGCGAATGCGATCGTTGATTCGCGGTTCGGTGCTGATATGTCCTCCAGGGTTGTCCGATGTTGCTTCGATGCCATCGGAGTACGCGGGGGATCTGCCCTGCTTCGGCACCACCTTGTCGGGGCAACGACAAAAGGGCCTCCGCGAACGCGAAGACCCTCACCGTCCTCCGTGCAGGCAGAAGCCCACACGAACCGGACCGGACCCGCCAACTGTCCGAGGACGTCGTACGGGTGGGAGATCGGGTCTCCGCTTGGCAGATCCGACGTGAACGCCGAATCGGTCGGCCTGAGAATACCACCGGCAGCTGCCGGGGGCACATTCGCCGACTTCTCCCCAACGCCGCCGCGCCGGTCGTCTATTCCGGCCGCGCCCGCTCCTTCTCGGGATCGTCCGGAGTCGGATCGTCGGGGATCTGATCGTCCGGCGCCGGACGGAGCCAGCCGAAGCCGCCGTCGTCGAGGATCACCAGCCGGTGGCCGTCGGCGAACTGGGTCAACAGCTCCGCCTCCAGCGCCAGCGAGGCCGGTCCGGCCGGATCGATGATCAGGGCCACCGCCTGGTCGTCGAGCGCAGCCGCGGCCACCTTGTCGATCGTGATCGGTACCGGCCGCGCCTGCGGATGCCAGCTGGCGAGGGAATCCAGGCCGGTGAACGCGACGGCGGCACGCCGCCCGTCCGGGGTCTGCAGACCCACCACGGCCATCTCGGCCTCCTTGTCGGACGCCAGGCCTCCGACGCCGGCTCCCGACCTCGTCACCTCCGCGACGACGGGCACCAGCAGCCGAGCCGCGCCGAGGGCGGCGACCGCCGACAGGTAGCTCGCGGCGCTACCGTCTGCAGCCGCGCGCAGGCGGCTGCGGAGGAGATCGGAGGCCGAACCGTCGTCGCCCGGGAACGACGAATCGGCCAGCCGGCGTTCGTGCGGATCGGGTGGGACCACGAACCCAACCGTAGGTGAAGCTGGGTGGCTTCCCCGATCCCCCGACTGGATCGGTGTGGCACTGTGGACTGATGCCCGCCGCTGACGTGGTCCTCCTGCCCTTGTGTATCGGTCTTTCCCTGCTCGGTGTTCTCGTGATCGCGTTCGCCTGGCGGCGTGGCAAGCGTGGTCGCGTCGTCCAGGGTGTCGGCCTGGCCCTGGCGCCCACTGCTCTCTACTTCACCGGCCTGCTGACGTTGCTCTGGAACGGGGTGGTGGCGACCGTGGGGTGGGCGTCGCGGATCCTCTTCACTCCCACGGTTTGGTTCGGGGTGTCCCTGCTGGCCGTCTGCGTGGTGTTGTGGGTGGTGGGCGGGATGCTGGTCCGCCGCAGCGCGGGCCGGGCACCGGAGGTCTCGGCGCGGGCGAAGTCACAGCCGGGCCTGCCCGCCGGCGCGAAGGCGCAACAGGGTCAGCCGACCCGGCGTGGTCGGGCGCAGCCGAAGCAGGCCGCTCCCGTCGACGAGGACATGGCCGAGATCGAAGCCATCTTGAAGAGCCGCGGCATCGACTGACGCCTCGCCCGAGGTGCCGTCGGATCAGCGGTGCCGGCGCTGCAGCTCGGTGAGCGTCGCGACCGCCTCGGCCGCACCCGCTCCGGCCTGGATCCCCATCAGCTGGTACTTCTCGGCGTCCAGATCGACCTCGAACGGCCGGTCGTAGGGCTTGATCAACACGATCGCCCACGGATCGCCCGGTCGCAGCAGGAACTTGTGCACCTGGGTCCAGCCCACGTCGTGCCGGGCCAGACCGTTGCGGATCCGCAGCCCCTCGGCATCGACCTTGACGTTGCTCGACGCGATCACCACCAGGCCGGCGATCAGCCCGAACAGGATCAACAGCAGGGTCACGATCTGCGACACGCTGAAGGCCTCCCGCAGCCGCTCGGGCAGCGCGAACCACCCGAACAGGCACAGCCCGAGCAGGCAGAGCGACGCGACGGTCGACAACACGATCAACCGACGCGGCCGGAAAACGGCGGGCCGACCGTCGGACTGGGGTACGGCCGCGGGGCCGGGGAGGTCGGTCACGCTCAGATCCGGCAGGCCGCGATGTCGGTCACCAAGATCGCGCGGGCACCCACCGCCCACAGGTCGTCCATGATCTGCTGCGCGTGCTGCCGGGGCACCATGGCCCGGACCGCGTGCCAGCCCTGCCGCGCCAGCGGGGACACCGTCGGCGACTCCAGACCAGGCGTGATCGAGCAGGCCGTCTCGACGTGCTCGTCGCTCACGTCGTAATCCATCATCACGTAGTTGCGGGCGACCAGCACGCCGTTCAGCCGCCGCTCCAGCTGATCCAGGGCGGGCGGGTTGTCGGCGACGGTCCGGCGGATCAGGATGGCTTCCGAGGTCAGGATCGGCTCGCCGAACAGCTCGAGCCCGGCCTGTCGCAAGGTGGTCCCGGTCTCCACCACGTCGGCGATCGCGTCGGCCACGCCGAGCCGGATCGCGGTTTCGACGGCGCCGTCCAAGGCGATCAACCGGGTCGTCACGCCGCGGTCGGCGAGGTACTTGGCCACCAGCCCGGGGTAGGAGGTGGCGAGTCGCAGGTCCTGCAGGCCCTCGACGGTCATCTCCTGGCCCGACGGAGCCGCGAACCGGAACCGGCTCCGGCCGAAGCCGAGCGGCATGACCTCGCTGGCGCGCGCACCGGAGTCCAGCAGCATGTCCCGGCCCGTCACGCCGACGTCGAGGGTGCCCTCGCCGACGTAGACCGCGATGTCGCGCGGTCGCAGGTAGAAGAACTCGACCCCGTTGGCCTCGTCGAGCAGGACCAGCTCCTTGGCGTCGTTGCGCTGGGCGTAGCCGGCTTCCCGGAGCATCTGCGCGGCGGGCTCGGCCAACGATCCCTTGTTGGGGACCGCGACCTTGATCAGCGGGCGCGAGTCGGAGCCGGACACGGCCTCATCCTAGGTGGTTCAGAGATGGGCGTAGACGTCGTCGAGATCGAGATCGAGAGCCAGCATCAGCACCTGGAGGTGGTACAGCAACTGACTGATCTCCTCCGCCGCCCGCTGCGACGACTCGTGCTCGGCCGCCATCCACACCTCGGCGGCCTCCTCGACGATCTTCTTGCCGATCTCGTGGACGCCGGCGTCGAGACGCGCAACGGTCGAGGAGCCCTCCTCGCGCTGCGCGGCCTTCGCCGCGAGCTCGGCGAACAGGTCGTCGAAGGTCTTGCCGGTCACGGCGCACAGCCTAGGTGCTCCGTGACCGGCTCGATCCACCAGCGGCCCGGTCGATGCGCTCGCCGACACTCGCCGGTCGGTCAGCCCACCGTCTCGATCGCTGGATCGTCGAGTCCCGTCGGTCGGGCGTCGTCGCGCTGCCGACGCTCGATCCGCCACCAGGAGACGAAGCCGATCACGCAGAAGACGCCGTAGATGACGTACATCAGGGCCGACGGGTAGTAGCCGGCCCGGAGCAGCAGCGGTACGCCCACCGCGTCCACCGCGACCCAGATCAGCCAGAACTCGACGTAGCCCCGCGCCATCCCGTACGTCGCGAGGATGGACCCGGTCAAGATCCAGGCGTCGGCCGCCGGCCCCCACGAGTGCAGGGCCTTGAGCGCGAAGTAGAAGACCGTCCAGAGGACGACAGCGGCCACGAGCAGCTGGATGCGTCCCTTCCAACCGGCCCAGGCCGGAGCGACGCCGACCTTCGAGCCGTCGGTGCTGGAACGCTGGTAGGACAACCAGCGGATCCAGCCGTAGATGCTGACGATCAAGAAGAAGACCTGTCGGGCCGCCTGGCCGTACAGGTCGAGGTCCTGGGGCGTGTGGAACACGCCACCGAGGAAGACCGTGAACAACAAGACGTTGCCCACGATGCCGATCGGCCATGCAAGCACCTTGCGTTGCATGCCGAGGATGGCGCTGGCCAAGCCGAACCCGTTACCGATGATCTCCCGCCACAAGATGCCGGGACCGATGTCGAGTTTGGCGTTCAGCAACCGCACCAGGAGATCTGAGAAGTCCATGTCGGATTCCCCTTCCACCGCGTCGGTCGCACGAATGCCGGGGAACAGAGACGCGGCCGCGTCGCGCATGATCGGCATGCGTCGACGACCACGCTCGCGTGAACCTCCCATCCGGACTTTCACCGTCGGTCGTGGAATTCCACCACGTCAACCGGTCCCGGGCCACAGGGTCGTGGCACCGATCACGGGTCGCGGACTGTCACCGCCGGTTCGGAATTGCACCGACCCCGGAACACGCGCGAGTGTTTACTCGTCGAGGCAGATCGTAGCGCTCTTCCCCAGCGGCGCCGGTGCGGTTCACGAGCCGAACACTCGGACCCGGGCTCAGCCGAGCCGAGCCGAGCCGAGCCGGCTTCAGTGGAGCCTGACTCCGAGCAGGCTGTCGCAGATCCGGGCGACCAGACCGGGGGCCTCGGTGTCGTCGCCGTCGATGGAGGTCGACGCCCCGGCCCAGGCATCCACCGCGGCCAGCGCCGTGGGTGCGTCGAGGTCGTAGGCCAGCGCCGCCCGGACCTGGACCAGCACCTCGTCGGCGTTCACCCCGGCGTCGAGGCGTACGGCCTCCCGCCAGCGGTCGAGCCGATCGACCGCGCGATCCAGCTCGGCCTCGGTCCACATCCAGTCCTCGCGGTAGTGCTGGGCCAGCAGCGCGAGCCGGATCGCCATCGGGTCCACCCCGCCGCGGCGCAGCTCTGAGACGAAGACCAGGTTGCCGCGGGACTTCGACATCTTCTCCCCGTCGAGCCCGACCAGGCCCGCGTGCAGGTACGCCAGGGCGAATTCCCGTCCGGTCGCGGCTCGGGCTTCCGAGGCGCACATCTCGTGGTGGGGGAAGATCAGGTCCCGGCCGCCGCCTTGGACGTCGAACTCCGAACCCAGCAGCTCCAGGGCCAAGGCGGTGCACTCGATGTGCCACCCCGGGCGACCGCGACCGAACGGCGAGTCCCAGCCGGGCTCACCCGGTCGCTGCTGCCGCCAGACCAGACAGTCCAGCGGATCCCGCTTGCCGGGCCGGTCGGGGTCCCCACCGCGTTCGGCGAACACCGCGATCGCCTCGTCGCCTCCCAGTCTCGACAGCGAACCGAAGTCGGCGTCGGCCGCCCGGGAGAAGTAGAGGTCGGGGTACTCGGCATCGTCAACGGCGTAGATCGCGCCCCGGGCCTGGAGGGTGGTGATCTCCCGGATCACCAGGCCGATGGACTCGACCGCGCCGACGAAGTGCTCAGGCGGCAGCACGTTGAGCGCCTCCATGTCGGACCGGTACAGCTCGACCTGCTGCTGGGCCAGCTGCTGCCAGTCGACGCCGGTGGCCGCGGCCCGCTCGAGCAGCGGATCGTCGACGTCGGTGACGTTCTGCACGTACTCGACCACCGAGCCGGTGTCGCGCCAGATCCGGTTCAACAGGTCGAACGCGACGTAGGTGTTGGCGTGGCCGATGTGCGTTGCGTCGTACGGGGTGATCCCGCAGACGTACATCCGGGCGGTGCCCCCCGGCCGAGCCAACGGCTCGACCTGCCGGCTGGCGGTGTCGAAGGCCTGCACCTGCAGCGGCGTGGTCGGCGCCGGTAGTCGGGTCACCACGGGCGGAGTCCAGGCCTGCATGAGGGTGACTGTAGTTGGCAGCGAGCGGCGTCCGGCGACGGTATCGGGCCGCGAGTGTCGGGTATCAGAAACCGGTCTCGAGCGTTCGAGATGCACGAGTGGCCCAGGAAGGGCGGCCGCGAGTGTCGGGTATCTCGAACGCGGCCGGTTCCTGACGACGAGGAGTCGACGCCTCGGTTCGGAGACTGGAGATGTCTGGGAGGTCCGGCGTCGACGACCGAGGAGGAAGGAACCGGTCTCGAGCGTTCGAGATGCACGAGCGGCCCGGGAAGGGCGGCCGCGAGTGTCGGGTATCTCGAACGCGGCCGGTTCCTGACGACGAGGAGTCGACGCCTCGGATCGGAGACTCGAGCTGACCGGGGAGTCCGGCGTCGACGACCGAGGAGGAAGGAACCGGTCTCGAGCGTTCGAGATGCACGAGCGGCCCTCTAATTCAAAAGGGCGGCCACGGGATCGCCGGACCGGATCCGCGGGGGCGTGGGAAGCGGCCGCGGCGCAGCAGCGCGTCGGCCCGCCGGACGAGGGCCTCGACTTCCATCTCGGCCAGCAGGTTGCCGAGCTGCCCGGGGACGTCGTCGTGGACCCGGCGGACCGCGGCGAGCTCCTCGGGGGTGAGCTCCTCCCCCGCCCAACCCCAGAGCAGGGTCCGCAGCTTCGGGTCGGTGTGGAAGCTGATGCCGTGATCGACTCCGAACACCCGTCCGCCGCTGCCCAGGATGTGACCACCCTTGCGGTCGGCGTTGTTGATCACGACGTCGAACACCGCCAACCGGCGCAGCTGGCCGTCGTCGGCGTGGACGACCGAGACGGCCTGATCCGTCCGGTCCAGTCCCTCGACGACGTCGAACCACCCCGGCAGCGGCAACCGCTCCGAGGAGACGAGGTCGACCAGACCGGCGGTCTCGATCTCGTCGGCGTCCACCCAGGCCTGTACCGAACCGAGGCCGAGCGGCCCCTCGGCCAGCACGGTGACGGGAACGACGTCGAAGCCGGCGATCCGGGACACCTCGTACGCGGCGACCTCGCGCAGACCCAGGGTGCCGCTGGGGAAGTCCCACAACGGCCGTTCGCCGCGGATGGGTTTGTAGACGCACTCGATCTGGCGGTCCCCGACCGAGGAGGTGGCGAGGAACGTCGCGTTCGACGCCTGCACCAGCCGGCCGGCGAGCTGCAGATCACCCGCGGCCAGTTCGGTCGTGAGCTCGGCGGCCAGCGCCGGGTGCGAATCGGGACGACGATCAGTGGACACGGTGGTCTTCGGGGGGTCGGTTCTCGGGACGGGCGTTTCGGGCGAAGGCGGCTTCCGGCGGCGGCCGCGACGCCGGGTCAGCCGATCACCGGTCGACGATAACCGTTCGCGCGTGGGCAGATGTGACCGCTCGGGTCCAGCGGCTGCAGGCAGAACGGGCACGGCGGCCGACCGGCCGATACCAGCGCCTGGGCGCGGGCGACGAAGTCGCGGGCGTAGGAGGCGGTGATCTTGACCACGAACACCTCGTCGGCCTGCAGCTCGTCGTCCTCGGCCGGAGCGGTCTCCGCCACCGGGGACTCGGCCAGGACGGATTCGGCCAGCGCCTCGCCGAGCGCGACGTCCGGGTCGTCGTCCTCGGAATCGCTGTCGACGTTGGAGAACAACTCGATGACGATCCGGTCGATGCTCGGGTCCCAGGCGATGGTCATCGTGCCGACCCGGAACTCCTCGGTGATCGGGGCGTCGAGCGGATCGGTGTCGGTCGGGGCCTGCTGGGCGGGCGGGACGTCGGCGCCGCCGCCGCTGCGCCGCAGCACCTCGTCCAGCACCCGGTCCAGGTGCTCGGCGAGCACCGACACCTGCTGCTTCTCACACACCACCGACGTGATCCGGTTGCCCTCGCGTGCCTGCAGGAAGAAGGTTCGCTCGCCGGGCTGACCGACGGTACCGGCAACGAACCGGTCCGGTGCGTCGTAGCGGTGAACCAGGATGGACATGCCGACAGCCTAACTCTGCGGATCGACCACGTCGCCGGAGCCGAGACCACCGCCGACCGGGGCGTCGCCCGCTCCGCCATCGGCCGCTTTCGTACTCCGTCCGCGGGTCTTCTTGGGCGGGGTGCGGAACATGCTCGCAAGATCGCCGGTGGCGGAGTTCATGGTCACCACGTACGGCCGCGAGCTGGTGTACCGGATGATCGACACCGAAGCCGGGTCGACCAGGATGCGCTGGAATCCGTCGAGGTGGATGCCGAGCGCGTCGGCGAGGATGGCCTTGATCACGTCGCCGTGCGACACCGCCGCCCAGACCGCGTCGGGTCCGTGCTCGGCCGTCAGCTTGGCGTCCCAGGAACGGATGGCGCCGACGGCGCGGGCCGACATCTCGGTCATCGACTCCCCGCCGGGGAAGCGGACGGCGGACGGCTGGGTCTGCACGGTCGACCAGAGCTTCTCCTTGCTCAGCTCCTTGAGGGTCCGACCGGTCCAGTCGCCGTAGCCGCACTCGACCAGACCCTGGTCGGTGGCGACCGGCAGCGGTTCGGGGCGGCCGCTGACCACGGCGTGTGCCGTCTGCCGGCAGCGACGCAGCGGCGAGCTGACGACCGCCCGGAGCGGTACCCCGGCCAGCCTGCGGCCGAGTTCACCCACCTGGCCCTGGCCCACCGGGTCGAGCTCGACCCCGGGCGTCCGTCCGGCGAGCACGCCGGCGGTGTTGGCCGGCGTACGCCCATGCCGGATCAGCAGCACCGTCGTCATACCTCGACCCTAGTCGGGCCCTCCCGCCGCCGCGTACCGCAGCGGCACCACGTTCTCGCATCGGCACCAGCTACAGGTGGTGCCGATGCGAGGAGGTGGTGCCGATGGAGGGTGGCCACCGATGGGGGGTCAGGAAGGGCCGAGGGAGCGGTACCGACCGCGGAAGGAGCCGAGCAGCTCGCCGTCGCCGTCGGCCACCTCGACGTGCTCGATCTCCGCCCGGACCAGCAGTGCCCAACCCGCGTGATCGACGGGACCGGAGCTGAGCCGGGCGCCGAGCCAGCCCGGCGCATCGGCCAGCACCGGTCCCCAGTCCGTCTCGATCCAGCTGCCGAGTCGAAACGGTCCACCCGGCGCGGGGGCCAGCTCGGCGAACGCGTCGGCCAGCCCCCGGTGCGAGGCACCGAGCAGGCTGATCGCGAGAGGTCCCCCGTGCTCGAGTGCGTCGGCCAGACCGGAGTCCTCGTCGAGCAGGCCGATGACCTCCGCGGGCGCACCGTCGGCCACCAGCACGGACGAAACCGTCCAGCCCACCCGACGTCGGTCCCGCGCGGCGGTCCAGACGGTCACCGGCTGCAGCATCCGTCCGCGGAACCGACGAAGGGGATCCCGCTGCCCCTCCGGCGGCAGGAACGGGTGCTCGGAGTGGATCGTCACCCTGTGATCCAACACCCATCGCCAATTCGCCCGTGCCGGCGGGAACACGTCTACGGTGGTCCGGGTGTTCCGACGGCTCGGGAGTTGACGCATGGACTGGCTACAGGCCCTGATCTTGGGGCTGGTGCAGGGGCTGACCGAGTTCCTTCCCATCTCCTCCAGTGCCCACCTCTCGATCGTGGGTCAGCTGATGGGCGGCATCGACCCCGGGTCGGCGTTCACCGCGATCAGCCAGCTCGGCACCGAGGCAGCGGTGATCATCTACTTCCGGCGCGACATCTGGGCCATCATCAAGAACTGGTGCCTCGCCCTGGTGGGCAAGATCCCGCGGGACGACCCGTCGGCCCGGATGGGTTGGCTGGTCATCATCGGCTCCGTCCCGATCGTGGTGCTCGGCCTGCTGTTCCAGGACGAGATCGACTCCGCGTTGCGGAACCTGTGGATCACCACGGCCATGCTGGCGGGGTTCGGCATCCTGATCGGGATCGCCGACCACTTCGCCCGCAACCAGCGCGAGCTGACCCAGCTGACCTGGAAGCACGGCATCCTCTACGGCCTGGCCCAGTCGCTGGCCCTCATCCCCGGCGTCTCGCGGTCGGGCGCCACCATCGCGGCCGGATTGGCGTTGGGCTACAAGCGGGAGGCCGCGGCCAAGTACGCCTTTCTGCTCGCCATCCCGGCCGTGGTCGGATCAGGCTTCTTCAAGCTGGCCGATGTCTCCTCCGACGCGGTGGAGCCGGCCTGGGGCCCGATCATCTTGGCCACCGTGGTCGCGTTCTTCGTCGGCCTGGCGGTGATCCACTGGCTGCTGCGCTACGTCAGCACCCACAACTTCTTCCCGTTCGTGGTCTACCGGCTCGCACTCGCCGCGCTGGTGGCGATCTTGCTGCTCACCGGGGTGCTGGACCCGCTGCCGACCGGCTAACCGGCGTGTGCGGCCGCGACCGTCTCCAGGGCGTGCAGCTTCTCCTCCACGCTGCGACCCACCGGCGCGACGGCGCAGGTGGTCACGCCCGCCGCGGCGAGTGCGGCGAGCTTCTCGGCCAGCCGCTCCCGCGGCCCCAACAGCGAGGTGGCGTCGATGAACTCGTACGGGACCGCCGCCATGGCGTCTCGGTGCCGCCGGGCCAGATACAGGTCCTGGACCGTCGCGGCGGCCTCGCCGAACCCCATCCGGACGGCCAGGGCGTTGTAGAAGTTCTGCTCGCGGCTGCCCATCCCGCCGACGTAGAGCGCAGCCTGCGGTCGGATCGGGTCCGCGCAGGCCCGCGGGTCGGTTCCGACGCTCAGCGGGACGCTCGCGACCACGTCGAAGTCGGTTCGCGGATCGGTGGCCCGGGCGCGGCCGCGTTCGAGCTCGGCCAGTTGATCGGCGGCGAACTCCGGCGCGAAGAACACCGCCAGCCAGCCGTCGGCGATCTCCCCGGCCAGCTGGAGGTTCCGGGGGCCGACCGCGGCGAGGTAGACGGGCAGGTCCGCTCGGAACGGGGCCACGGTCAGCTTCAACGCCTTGCCGGGCCCGTCCGGCAGCGGCAGCGGGTAGTGCCGGCCGTCGTGGGCGACCGTCTCGCGGGCCAGCGCGGACCGCACGATCGCCACGTACTCGCGGGTCCGCTCCAGCGGCGCAGCGAAGCGGACCCCGTGCCAGCCCTCGGACACCTGCGGACCCGAGATCCCGAGACCCAGCCGGAACCGGCCTGCACTGAGCAGATCGAGGGTGGCCGCGGTCATCGCCGTCATGGCCGGCGTCCGGGCCGGGATCTGCATCACCGCCGAACCGATCCCGATCCGCTCCGTCTGGGCGGCGATCCAGGCCAGCAGCGTCGGGCTGTCCGAGCCGTACGCCTCCGCCGCCCACACCGTGTCGAAACCGAGTTGCTCCGCGCGTCGGACCAGACGCAGCTGCCCCGCCACGTCGTCCGCGCCGACCAGGTAGGACAGGTTCAGCCCGAGCCGCATGCGGGCCACCCTAGTGCGGCGACTCCGGCGCCCCGCTCATTAAGGTCAAGGGCATGAAAACCCGGGCGGTGGGCCGCAGTGGGCTGCGCACCACCCGACTGGGGCTGGGCACCATGACCTGGGGTCGAGACACCGGCACCGACCAGGCCCGGGAGCTGATGACCCTCTTCCGTGAGGCCGGTGGCACCTTGATCGACACCGCGGCGGCGTACGGGGCCGGTGACGCGGAACGGTTGATCGGCCGGTTGCTGAGTGAGACCGCTGACCGCGACGACGTGGTGATCGCGACGAAGGCCGGATTCGTCATCCGCGACGGGCAACGGGTCGTGGACACCTCGAAACGCGCGCTGCTGCGCGATCTGGCCGGATCGCTGCGCCGGCTCGGCACTGACTACGTCGACCTGTGGCAGCTGCACGCCTGGGGCGAGGCGCCGCTGGAGGAGTCGCTGAGTGCGGTCGACCAGGCGGTCCAGTCCGGCATGGTGCGCTACGCCGGGGTCTCGAACTTCGTCGGCTGGCAGACCGCACAGGCGGCCACCTGGCAGCAGGCGGTGGCCGGCCGGACCCCGATCGTCAGCGTCCAGGTCGAGTACTCGCTGTTGGCCCGCCGGGCCGAGGTGGAGGTGCTGCCGGCCGCCAACGCCTTCGGGCTGGGCTGTTTCCCCTGGTCGCCGCTGGGTCGGGGGGTGTTGACCGGCCAGTACCGGAACCGGGTGCCCCGCGGCTCCCGAGCCGCGAGCGAGCACTTCGCATGGTTCGTCGAGCCGTATCTGTCCCAGCGCAGCCGGGGCGTGGTCGAAGCCGTGGCCCGCGCAGCGGACGGTCTCGATCTGACCCCGCTGCAGGTGGCGCTGCTCTGGGTCCGCGACGCACCGGGCGTCACGGCTCCGCTGCTGGGCGCCCGGACCGCCGGTCAGCTGGCCCCGGCCCTGGCCACCGAGGAGATGACGCTGCCGGCCGAGATCGTCTCCGCCCTCGACGACGTGTCGGGGGGGCCCAACCTGGCTCGGGCCGCTCTATGAGGCTGGCTCGCACCCGCTCCGCGCCTTGAGACTCGGCCTTCCTCCCTCGCTCGCGGACGGACGTGATTCAGAGGTTGTTGCGACTTGACGGCGTCCGCTCCCTCAGTCGTCCAGGCCGAGCCGGCGCTCCGCTACCCGATGCTCGCCAGCAGGAGGTCAGACCGTGAGGGGTACTCGGATGATCTTGCGCCGGATCCACACGTCCCGGCTGCCGTCGCGGTAGCGCCGCAGCCGGGTCAGTTCCCAGCCGCCGTACTCGGCGTGTTCGGTGAGGAGCTGACGTACGGCACTACGCGGCATCTGGTAGCCGAGGCGAACCCGTTCGACCTCGTACTCGACACTCCTTCTCATCGCCGTCCAGCTTATGCCTGGTCCAGGAAGCGGTCGAAGACCCGGGCGCCGAACTCCAGCGCGTCGGTCGGGACCCGCTCGTCGTTGCCGTGGAAGAGACTGACGAAGTCCAGATCCGGGGGCAGTCGCAGCGGGGCGAAGCCGAAGCTGCGGATCCCCAGCCGGCTCCAGGCCTTCGCATCGGTGCCGCCGCTCATCAGGTACGGCACGGTGCGCGCACCCGGGTCCTCTGCGGCGAGGCTGGTCTGCATCGCCTCCACCAGGGCGCCGGCGAACTCGGTCTCCACCGACGGGTGGTGCGCGATCACCTCGTAACGCACCCGGTCCCCGATCAGCTCGTCGATCGTGGCGAAGAACTCGTCCTCCCCACCGGGTACGAAGCGACCGTCGATCGCCGCCGTGGCGCGGCCCGGGATGACGTTCTGCTTGTAACCGGCCTGCAGCATCGTCGGGTTCGCCGTGTTCGACATGGTGGCCCCGATCATCCGCGCGATGGAGCCCAGCTTCGCCAGCGTCTCCTCGGCCCGGTCCGGGTCGAACTCGATGTCGAAGGCTTCGGAGATGGCATCGAGGAAGGCCTGCTGGGCTTCGGTGATCTTGTGCGGCCACTCGTGGCGGCCGATCCGGGCGACGGCGGCGGCGAGCTCGGTCACCGCGTTGTCGGAGTTCCGGAACGACCCGTGGCCCGGGCTGCCGTCGGCGATGAGCTTCAGCCAGGCCATGCCCTTCTCCGCGGTCTGCACCAGATAGAGCCGCAGGTCGTCGTTGACGGTCAACGAGAAGCCACCGACCTCGCCGACGGCCTCCTCGCATCCCTCGAGGGTCTCCGGGTGGTTCTCCACCAGCCATCCCGCGCCCAGGTCGCCACCGGCCTCCTCGTCGGCGGTGAACACCAACCGGATCGGCCGGCGCGGCGCGGCGCCCGCGCGGGCCCGGGCCCGCACCACGCTCAGCACCATCGCATCGAAGTCCTTCATGTCGACCGCACCGCGCCCCCACAGGCAGCCGTCGGCGACCTCGCCGGCGAACGGAGGCAGCGTCCAGTCGTCGGCGTTCGCCGGGACCACGTCGAGATGGCCGTGCAGCAGCAGCGGGCTGAGCGACGTGTCCACGCCGTCGGGCTCCCAGCGGGCGACCAGGGTCGTGCGACCCGGGGCCGACTCGAACAACTCGGAGGCGATCCCGACCTCGTCCAGTGCGGTGGCCACGTACTCGGCGGCCTCCCGCTCCCCCGGACCCGGATCGGGCCCGAAGTTGGACGTGTCGATCCGGATCAGGTCCCGGCACAGGTCGACGACCTCGGCATCGGCGGTGTAGTTCCGACCAGCGGCGGGCTCCGGCATGCCCGTCATCTTGTCACCTGGCCGCTCACGACTCGCTGGGTCGCGACTGTCGGGGTCGGCTGGCACACTCGACGGACCAGTCCACCCGATCAGTTCGGCCCGCCGAGGTAGTCGAACTGACATGAGCTCCGAAGTCGAGTCGATGACCGGATCAGCCGAGACGGCCACACCTGAGCCGCCGCTGGAGCCGAGCGAGCCCAAGGCGACGAAGGCCATCGACCTGCGCGAGCCGGGCGACCGGCAGTTCCTGCACCTGCTGCTCAACACCTTGCTGGTCTCGGTGATCAACTTCACCGTCTGGTTCGCGATCACCTTCTGGATCTTCATCGAGACCCGGTCCGTGCTGGCGACCGGCATGGTGGCCGGCATCTTCCTGGTCGCCACCTCGCTCAGCGGGATCTGGTTCGGCAGCCTGGTGGACCGCTTCCGCAAGAAGACGGTCCTGCAGGTGTCGGCCGTGTGCTCCTTCGCCCTGTTCGCGGTGAGCCTCGGGATCTACCTGGTCGCGCCGGAGGGGACCTTCCGCGATCCGGCCAGCGTCTGGCTCTGGGTCTTCGTGGTGCTCTCCATGCTCGGCGTCATCGCCGGTAACCCGCGGACGATCGCCTTGTCCACCCTGGTGACGGTGTTGATCCCGGCCGAGCGCCGCGACCGGGCCAACGGGTTGGTGGGCACCACCGCGGGCGTCTCGTTCCTGGTGACGTCGGTGATCAGTGGTCTGCTCGTCGCGGCCGGCGGCATGTTGTACGTGCTGATGCTGGCGCTGGTGGTGCTGGCCCTCGCCGTGCTGCACCTGAGTCGGGTCGATCTCCCGCATCGGCAGCCGCCCACGGATGCGACCGCGGACGGCCGGTCGCGGCCGTCGATCCGAGTGCGAACAAGGTCGACCTGCGCGGCACGGTGCGGCTGGTTCGGGGAGTGCCGGGACTGATGGCGCTGATCGGTTTCTCCTGCTTCAACAACCTGCTCAACGGCGCGTTCATGGCGTTGATGGACGCGTACGGACTGTCGTTGATGTCGGTCCAGGCCTGGGGTCTGCTCTGGGGAGCGCTGAGTGCCGGCTTCATCATCGGCGGCATCGCCGTGGCCAAGACCGGATTGAGCCGCAACCCGCTGCGACTGCTGCTGCTGGTCAACCTGGTCTTCTGGACCGTCACGATGCTGTTCCCGATCCGGTCCTCCATCGTCATCCTCACCATCGGCATGGCGATCTACATGCTGCTGGTGCCCTACGCCGAGGCGGCCGAGCAGACGATCCTGCAGCGGGTGGTGCCGTACGAGCGGCAGGGCCGGGTGTTCGGCTTCGCGCAGAGCGTCGAGCTCGCCGCCTCCCCGCTGACGGCGTTCCTGATCGGCCCGATCACGCAGCTGGTGTTCATCCCGTTCATGACCGACGGCGCCGGCGTGGACCTGATCGGGCCGTGGTTCGGCACCGGTCCCGACCGCGGCATCGCCCTCGTCTTCGTGCTCTGCGGCGTGATCGGGCTGGTCGTCACCCTGCTGGCTCTCGGCAGCAAGTACTACCGCCAACTGAGTGCCCAGTACGCGGTCAGCTCGACCCGGCCCGCGGCCGAGTCGCCCGCCGGTGCCTGAGGCCAGGGACCGTCACCCCCACCGACCGGTTGCTATAGTTCGGGGTCGTTCGGCCACCCGGTTCGGGGGCCGATCGGTCCGGGTGGCGGAATAGGTAGACGCGCTAGCTTGAGGTGCTAGTGCCCAGTAATGGGCATGGGGGTTCAAGTCCCCCCTCGGACACAACAGGACGGGCCGGCCTGCGGCTCTCGATCAACGCCGCCCGGTGCGACCGATCTGCTCCAGCAGCGCCTCGGACCGGGCGGGGGTGATCCGGCGATCCGGGTCGGACAGCAACACGATGGTCAGCCGGGCTCCGGTCTGCCTGACCACCTCGCTCCAGGAACCGTCCGGATAGTCCCGGCGGGCGATCAGCCCCAGGGCCGACGCGGTCGTCGAGACCCGCAACTGGTCCGGATCGCCGCACCGAGCGAGTTGATCGCGGTAGACGCGCAGATACCTACCGGCCCGGGCGCTGTCGGCGAACTGCAGCGCCAGGCTGACACCCGGCTCGCCGTCTCGCCGGTAGGTCCCCTCGAGGGCGGCGACCGGATCGGGGTAGTCGTCCCGGGTGACGGGTGCACACCCGAGGGTGATCGCGTCGAACGCGGCGTAGCGCGGATCCCGGCCGTGGACCCAGGTTCCGTTGCCCTCGTATCCCTGCTCCGCTCCGCCTTCTTCGACCGCGGTGCGCCACCCGTCGGGGATGGGCAGTGACCGCGCGGTCAGCGGACCCGCGCGGCGGGGCGCCGGCCCACTCGGCGGCGGGGGCGGTGGCAGCGTGTTGGTCGTCGTCGGTTCGGGGACCGGGGTCGAGGTGGCGGTCGGCGCTCGCCCCGATGTGGTCGTCGCGGGATCAGCCGGCCCGGTCGCGGCGCTGGGTGCGGGGACCGTCGGCGTCGGCCCGGGTCCGGAGGGCGCCGAGCACGCGCTGAGCAGCAAGGCGACCACCGCGGCGACCACCGCGGCGATCGCAGCCGGCCGACCGAGGGCCGACCGGCCCGTCACCGCTTCTCGTAGTGCTGGTAGTCCCGGCCGGGATTCCAGAGCCCACCCCAGAAGTAGTGGTCCTTCTTCAGCTGCTTGGTCAACGCCGAGCTTTCGGCGAGCATGCCGCCCCTCAGCGGAGACCGGTCGCGGTACTGCAAGCCGTTCGACGGCCACCACTTCCCGCTCGCATCGCGATAGGGGTTCTGCACGGTGTTCACGTCGACGGCGATGCCGTAGCTGTGCGGGGACTGCCGCAGCGGGTTGCCCACCACCTTCCGGCAGTTGAAGCCACTGGTGTTGTTGGCTTCCATCTGCTTCGGGTCGTTGCCGCCGTACACGTTCGGGTTGTTCATCCTGGCGATCGGGAAACCAGCCTTGAGGGCGGCGTCGAAGCCCCGGACGGTGTCGTCGGTGAGATCGCTGCGCACGATCATCACGCCGCGGTGCATCTGGCCGTCGTAGCCGTAGAAGTTCATCGAGACCGTGCGCAGCTTCGACGGTCCCACCGGGCAACCACTCCGGTACGTCTTGGCCACGTCGGCGGCCGTGGTGGCCCGGATCACCGCGTTCAGGACCTTGCTGCGAGTGAGCTGGTAGGACGCGCTCACCTCCGTCCGGGCCCGGTTGGCCGCGACGTAACTGGCCCGCACCGTGTACGTGGCGAGCCGACCGCGGCCGTAGCCGAGCACCGCCCGGAACCGGCCGTCAGCCCCGGTGACGGCGGTGACGGCGGGGCTCCAGCGCCCGGAGACGACGAGATCGAGGGAGACCCGCACCCCGCTCCGGGCCGGCGAGACCGACCCGGTCAGGATCGGGTCGACCAGGGAGTCGAGCGAGCTGGCCGGTCGGGTCAGCTGCACCACCGCGTCGCGCACGGTGACCGCGACCTCAGGGCTGGAGAGCACCACAGCCGGGTCCAGCGGATCGCGGGCCGTCGCCATGAAGGTGACGACGCCGGTGTGACCGACCGGCTGCGTGGCGGCGTAGCGGCCCTCGGCGTCGGTCGTCGCCGTCGCCGACCGGATCCACTTCTGGGCTGCGGTGTTGAACCAGTACACGTTCACCGGCTGTCCTGCGGCCGCCGGGCTGAGGACACCGCTGAGGAGATAGGACCCGATGTCCTCGAAGAACTGGCCCGCCACGGGACTTCCGTTCGGGGTGATCACCAGGCTGATCCCGGACGCCTCGGCACGGGACTGACTGCTGGATCGCGGCGAGCCGCTCTGCAGTGCCGGGTCCGGCGCCGCTGCCGTGGGATCTGCCGAGGAGCCCGCACGCGGGCCAGGATCAGCTGACGCGGTGGACGGGCTGCTCGGCGTCAGGGTCGGGGTCGTCTCCGCTGTCGGTGCCGTGCTCGCCGGTGCCGTGCTCGCCGGTGCCGTGCTCGCCGGTGCCGTACTCGTCGGTGCCTACTCGTCGGGGACTCACTCGTCGGCGCAGTCGAGGAGGGTGTCGAGGTGGCGCCGGCCGTGGCGTCCGGTGCCGGGGTGGGCTCCTCGGCGCGGGCCGGTCCCGGGACGAGGGCGACGAGCAGACCGATGAGCAGCACCAGCGCGCCGCGGGCGAACCGTCGGTGACGTCGGGTACCGCCGGGAGCCGGGGCGACGGGATCCGAAGCGTCCATGGGGAAGGGACCTCCTGGTCACCCGAGATCGATAGCCGCAACCTAGCAGCCGGTGCGGCCGGGAGCGAGCCCTCTCGTCGGCGACCGCGGAACCTCCGTCCACGTCCGGCACGACAGAGCCCCGACGGCGGCCCGGGTGAACCGGGGGCGCCATCGGGGCTCGGGTGGTCAGCGGCAGGTGGTCAGCGGCAGGCCGCCTCGAACCCGGTCAGCAGGAGATGTTGACGTACACGTAGTCGTCCGCCGGCGTGACCGTGCCCCCGTTACGGCTGTAGGAGTACACCGAGACGTTGGTTCCGTTGAACAGGTAGGCCTGCGCGTCGAGTCCATAGCTGTACGCCTGGACGGCGACCGAGCAGTTGCTGACGTCCCGGTCCACCGTCAGGGAGTAGGTGCCGACGGCGGAGCGGGTGGCGGTGAGCAGCGACGGGCTGCCCGAGTAGAGGCCGCCGCTGGCGTTGATCATGCCTTCGATCTGAGGGGCGTAGTACCCGGTCACGTCGATGATCAGATCGAGCCGCGCCGAGCCACTCGCCTTGATCGCGAGCGACGGTTCGACTCCGGCCGGAGCGAGCGCGAACGTCGGGTTGGAGGTCACGTTGGGACCGGGCACGAACGAGGTGAAGTTGGTGGTCGACGCGACACCGCCCGCGGGATAGTTCGAGAGGAACCCGCCGGTGTTGATCATGGTCATCGTCGTGTTGGCGGTGACGCCCGTCGCGGTGTTCGGCACCCCGCACCCGGTGGTGGAGCCGCCTTGGCCGGCCATGCTCGTCGTACCACGGACGCGGAAGTTCCGGACGCTGTTCGGGGTGATCTCTCCGGCCGAGGAGGAACGCGTGTCGACGATCCGGCACGGCTTGATGGGTACGAACACCGCTTCGAGCTTCGGTTGCCGGCCGATGGGCGGGGCCTTGGCGGACGCCCGTCCTTGCAGGTCGGGGATCTTCGGCGGCGCGGCCACCGCAGCGGTCACCCCACCCAACAGCAGCATCCCTGTCACCAACGCGACGAGCGCAGTCGACCAACGCTTCATGAGGAACTCCTCCCGACAGCCTCCGGCTGCCCGATCACGCACCTCCACGCTAGTTGCGCAGCTCTGGGTGCGTCTTCGGCCAATCAGAGACCACTGCCGCCGGTCAGATACCCCGTTCGCTCAGAACGACGTCGATCTGGTCAACATGTCGCTGAGCCGACCGGTCAGCCCCTGCTCGTTCTCGATGTCGTCCCGGGCTTTGACCGCGATCTTCGGTTGGTCGGTGATGATGCCGTTGATGTTGTCGATCACCAGACCCCGGATCTGGTCCTCCTCGTCCACGGTCCACACCACGACCTTGTAGCCCTTGCCCCAGGCTTCGTTCCGGAAGTCGTCGCTGTAGGAGGCCTGCTCGATCACCAGGAAGTCGCAGTTCACCTTCGGCACCCCGCCGAAGTTGATCGGGACGATGAAACCCACCACGAGTTCTGGACGCAGCCGCTTCAGGTCCTCGACGACCTGGCGGCTGATCGAGTGGTAGGTGAACCAGCTCGTCACCTTGGTCTGGTCCAACAGGGTCAGCAGCCGAGGCAACATGTCGGGACTCTCGCCACCATGCAGCTTGACCTCGAGCAGGCCGGGCAGGTCGAGCCGCTTCGACTCCGCGATCCACTGCTCGAGCGAGGGGATCTTCGCCTCCATCCCGTCGGCCCGCACGGTGATGTCCATCAACTCGGCCTGGGTCAGGTCCTTGACGTTGGCGTTGATGCCGGCCAGTCGTTGCAAGTTGGAGTCGTGCATGACGACGAACTTCAGGTCCTTGGTCTGCAGGACGTCGAACTCGTTGCGGTCCGCCCCCGCCTCCGCGGCGGCGACCAGGGCCGGGATCGTGTTCTCCACCCCGCCGTCGACCCAGCCACGGTGCCCGATGATCTCGGTCTCGTTGGACGAGGCGAGTCGGGTCATCGCGCCGTAGTTGAGGGCGGACGCACCGCCGAAGGCGACCACCGCCAACACCGCGGCGACGATCCAGATCTTGCGCTTCCGCGAGCGGGTCACCGTCGTGTCCGCGGACGCAGGGATCTCGGGAACGGCCGGCTGCACCCGGGCCGGCAGCCGCGGCAGCCAGTCGCGCTTCATCGCCATCAGGGCCTGGACCAGCGTCACGGTCAGCAAGGCGGCCATGACGAAGCCGCCGATCTGCCACAGACTGAGCCCGACCGTGGCGGCGGCGGGCGACAGATCCGGGTTGAACTGGTCGGTCAGCACCGTCGGCAGCATCGAGATCAGCAGCAGCAGCAACGCCGGCCAGACCACCATCAGCGCGAGCATGATCAACATCCCGATGATCCGGAACGTCCGCCATCGGGTCATCCGCCAGCTGGTGACGAACGCCTGCCAGACGGTGGCCGAGGTGGTGGCCAGCAACGGCAGCGTCATCACCAGCCGCAGGTTGAGGTAGAAGAGCACGAGGAGCACGCCGCTGTACATCAAGCTGGTGGACGTGCTCTTCATCAACTCCCCCGACACGAAGGGGGGCACCGCGATCTTCTTGGTCAGGGTGGAGCTGAGACCGAACTGACCGAGTGGCAACAGCAGCAGCAGGTAGACGACGATGAGCAGTCCCTGCGGACCGAAGAGCTTCCGCAACGTGCGCCACACCTGACCGAAGACCGAGCGCAGCGAGGGCGTCTCGCCCGCCTGGGTCTGGGAGGCGAGCACGAACAGCAAGGTGAATTCGCAGAAGACGGCCAGCACGGCGATCGCGCCGAGCACGATCAAGGTCAGATCGGCCAGCGGGTTGGTCAAGACGTGCGCGATCCGGTCGTACGCGACGCTGCCCAGTCCGGTCTCGACCAGCACGAGCCCGTAGAGCATCCGCAGCAACGGGACCGCCAGCAGCACCAGCACGAGCTGGATGGCCACCACCGTGAGGATGAAGAAGAAGGGGTCGCGCCAGGTCGTGATCAAGGCGGTGCCCAGGGCCCGGAAGGCGCCGACCGGTTTGTCCTTCTTCGCCGCCGGTTCGGGCTGGCTGGGCGGCGCCGGAGTCAGCTCGTCAGTCGACGTCATGTTCCAGCGGGCGACGGTCCGGCACGGTCATGGCTGAACTGTACTGTCCGGGTGATCGGAAGTCCGCCGAAAGCAGTGGCCGGATCCGCTTCCGGACGCGATGCTGGAGCCACCATGGTGACGATGCACGAGGTCTGGCCGCCCTACGCCGTACGGATCAGCGAAGCTGACCTGGAACTCGCGGTGATGACCGAGTCGGACCTGGCGGAGACGGTCGAGCTGGTGCTGGCCGGCGTGCACGACCCGGAGCAGATGCCGTTCGCGCAGCCCTGGACGACGGTGCCGCGGGAGGAGTTGCCGGCCAACATGGTGCGCTGGCACGCCGGGTGTCAGGCGGGGTTCACACCGGCGAAGTTCGACCTGGTCTTCGCGGTGCGCGTCGGTGGGGAGCTGGTCGGGGTCCAGGCGCTGCACACCACCGACTACCGGGTGACCCGGACCGCAGAGACCGGCTCCTGGTTGGGTCGGCGGTTCCAGGGCCGGGGCGTCGGGACCCGGATGCGGCAGGCGGTGTGTGCCTTCGCCTTCGACGAGCTCCGCGCCGCCGAGATCACCTCCGGCGCGTTCGTGGACAATCCGGCGTCCCTGGCCGTCAGCAGGAAGGTGGGCTACCGCCCCAACGGCCGGGACCGCCGGCAGCGGCGTGACGGTGAGCTGGCGATCAACCAACGCCTCGTCCTCACCCCCGACACGCTCGTGCGCGGACCCGAGGTGCGCGTCGTCGGGGCGAGCGGACTGCGTCGGTTCCTCCAGCTGGACTGATCCGGCTCGGTGGCGGCGGTCTCAGCGGAAATCCCGGGAGGCGTGCCGGGCCGGGAGCGTGCCGACAGCCTGCGGTACGACGGCGGACAGCGGAACCAGCTGGTCGGCCACCAGGTTGGTGACACCGTCGGCGTGCTCGACCTTGCCGCGGATGATCATGCCCGAGGCCTGCCGACCCACCCGGCGATGGCGACGCCACATCGCCTCGCTGCAGACGATGTTCAACATCCCGGTCTCGTCCTCGAGGTTCAAGAACGTGACCCCACCGGCGGTCCCGGGCCGCTGTCGGTGGGTGATCAGTCCGGCCACCCGGAGCCGCCGGCCGTCGTGCCGCGGTCCGAGGTCGGCGATGCGGGTCACGCCCTGCTCGTCGAGTCGGGGACGCAGGTGACCCACCGGGTGATCGGCCGGTGAGATCTTCGTGGCCCACAGGTCGGCCAGGGTGATCTCGGCCTCACTCATACCGGGCAGCGTCGGCGGTACGGCGTCGATGGCGCTGCCCGGCAGGGTGTCGGCGTTGTCGGAGTACCCGGCGTTCCACAGCGCCTGCCGACGGCTCAGCCCGAAACCGTCGAACGCGCCCGCAGTGGCCAGCGCCTCGGTCTGGGGAACGGTCATCCCGGTGCGTCGCACCACGTCGTTGATGGAGCTGAAAGGGGCCAGCCGCCGCTCGGCGACGATGCGTTCGGCGAGGTCCCGGCCGAGACCCTGCACCGAGGTGAGACCGAGGCGGACCGCGCAGCGTCCGTCGCGCCGGTGCTCACCGGTTCGATCCGGATCGGATCGGTGGAACTGCGGCACGGGCGGCTGCTGTCGGTGGGCGCAGGAATCCATCCCCGTGGGGACCAGATCCTCGCCGGCCAGCGCCTCCAGCCCCGCGTCGACCGCGGAGAGGGCGATGTCGGGCCGCCGGACCTCGACGCCGTGCCGTCGGGCGTCGGCCACCAACGACTGCGGGGAGTAGAACCCCATCGGCTGGGCGCGTAGCAAGCCGGCGAGGAACGCTCCCGGATAGTGCAGCTTCAACCACGAGCTGGCGTAGACGAGCAGGGCGAAGCTGATCGCGTGGCTCTCGGCGAACCCGAAGTTGGCGAAGGCCTGGATGCGTGCGTAGATGTCGTCGGCGAGAGCACCGGTGATCCCGTGCCGCGCCATGCCCGTGTAGAGCGTGTCGCGGAGTCGTTCGATCTTCTCGATCCCCCGCTTCGAACCCATGGCGCGGCGAAGCAGATCCGCCTCGTCGCCAGTGCAACCACCCAGGGTCATGGCGATCTGCATCAGCTGCTCCTGGAACAGCGGTACCCCCTTGGTCCGTTCCAGCACCGGGATCAAGGCCTCGTGCAGGTAGGTGATCTCCTCGCGACCGGTGGCGCGTCGGATGTAGGGGTGCACGGCGCCACCTTGGATCGGACCCGGACGGATCAGGGCTATCTCGATCACCAGGTCGTAGAACCGACGCGGCAGCAACCGCGGCAGGGTGCCCACCTGCGCGCGGCTCTCGACCTGGAAGACCCCGATCGAGTCGGCCCGGCACAACATGTCGTAGACCCCCGCCTCCTCCTTCGGCAGCGACTGCAGCGTCCACCGCTCCCCGAGCGTGTCCGCGGCCAGGTCCAGCGTGTACTGGATGGCGCTGAGGATGCCCAAGCCCAGGAAGTCGAACTTGACCAGGCCCATCCAGGCGCAACTGTCCTTGTCCCACTGCAGCACCGTCCGATCGTCCATCCGGCCCCGTTCGATCGGGCACACCTCTCCCACCGGGCGTTCGGTCAGCACCATCCCCCCGGAGTGGATGCCCAGGTGCCGGGGCGCACCGAGCAGCTGATCGGCGAGCTGCACGACCTGTTCGGGCAGGTCGTGCCCGGACTCGTTCTCGGAGTCGATCGGCAGGGTGCCCCAGGCATCGATCTGCTTCGACCAGGCGTCCTGCTGCCCGGTCGAGTAGCCCAGCGCCTTGGCCACGTCCCGGACGGCGGAGCGTGGCCGGTAGCTGATCACGTTCGCCACCTGGGCGGCGTTGCGGCGGCCGTAGCGGCGATAGACCTCCTGGATGACCTCCTCGCGCCGGTCGGAGTCGAAGTCGACATCGATGTCGGGCTCCTCGTCGCGGGAGGCGGAGAGGAACCGTTCGAAGGGCAGGTCGTAACCGATGGGATCGACGGCCGTGATCCCCAGTACGTAGCAGACCACCGAGTTGGCCGCCGAGCCACGGCCCTGACAGAGGATGCCGCGGTTCCGGGCGAACGTCACCATGTCGGCCACGATGAGGAAGTAGCCGCTGAAGTCCTTGTCCTCGATGACGGCCAGCTCGCGCTGGATCCGGTCCTCGGCCTGCTGCCGGATGTCTGGGTAGAGCTCGTCGGCACCTCGGCGCACCAGCTCCCGCAGCCAGGTCATCGGCGTGTGGCCGTCGGGCACGTCGAGCTTCGGCAGCCGCGGCTTGGCCAGTCGGAGATTGAACGAGCACTCCGCCGCCACGGCAACGGTCTCGGCCACGGCTCCCGGGTACCGCCGGAAACGCTGCGCCATCTCCGCCCCCGAACGCAGGTGCGCCGCAGGCGGTGGTAGCCAGCCGTCGAGCTCGACCAGACTGCGTCGGGCCCGGACCGCGGCCATCACCGACGCCAACCGGCTGTCCGCCGGAGTCGCGTAATGCACGTTGTTGGAGGCGATCCGCCGCAGGTCGTGATCATCGGCCAGCCGTTGCAGCTCGTCGTTGACCTCGCTGTCGGTGGGCAGTCCGTGGTCGATCAATTCGACCACCACACGGTCCAGTCCGAAGAGGGCCGTCAGCTCGTCCAGGGCAGCGGCGGCCGCCGCCGGACCACCCCGGGCCAGGGCGGAGCGGACCGCGCCCTTGCGGCATCCGGTGAGGACGGTCCAGTGGCCGGCCGCCTGCTCCGCCAGTTCCTCCAGCCGGTAGAGCGGCCGTCCTTTCTCGTTCCCGCGCAACTGTCCTTCGGTGATGGCGGTGGCCAGCCGGTGGTAGCCCTCGACCCCGCGCGCCAGAACCAGCAGGTGACTGCCCTCGGGATCGGGCACCCCGTTCTGCGGCGTGGTCAGTCCCAAAGAGAGCTCGGCGCCGTAGACGGTGTCCAGGTCGTACGTCAGCGCGGCCTCAGCCAGTCGCGAAGCCGCGTACAGCCCGTCGTGATCGGTGACGGCCAGGGCCGTCAGCCCCAGCTGCACCGCCTCGTCGATCAACCGCTCGGGATCACTGGCTCCGTCGAGGAAGCTGAAGTTGCTGTGGCAGTGGAGTTCCGCGTACGGCACCACCGGCTCGACCGGCCGATTCACCCGGGGTGTGCTGGAGTCCGCGCGTCGCATCCACGGATAGACCGGGTCGCCGTTGCGGTCCAGCGGTGGCTGCGCCTTGCCCGACATCCGAGCCTCGAGCTCACCCCACGAGACCGCCGGGTTATGCCAGTTCACGGTTTCTCATTTCGACGAAGGAGAAGGCCCAACGGGGCATCAGTTCTTCCCGAGCGAACCGGAGCATCCGCGTCGGCGAAGGAGGAGGGATGAGCGAACACGCTTCTCCGTTCGCGAAGACCGACGACGCCGCCGACCCGAGCGGATGCGCAGGTTTGCGGACGACACCACAATTCAGTCGTAGCGCGCTTCGGTCCACCAGGATCCGTTCTCCACCACCAGCAGCCAGGCGCTGCCGTCGATCGCGACGATCTGGAACCGGGCGACCTGACGGGCACCGGCGGGGTCCCACCACAACTCGTCGATCGGCCAGGGTCCCGCCCACGCCTGGACGGCCAGGGGCGTCTCGTCGGGGCCGGTCTGCACCCAGGTGGGTTCCGCGGTGATCGCGCCGCGCGGGGAGATGGCGACGCGTCGCCGGTCCGGGCCGAGGACTGCGGCACGGCGGGGCTCGGCGTACACCCGGGTCGGAGCCGGTGGCGGGATGCTGCCCGGCCAGGGCAGTCCCCGCTTCCGGCGGACCTCGGTGCGATCCCCCCACGGCACGGCGACCTGCCGTTCGCGCGGGCTGCGGCCGCCTTGAACACCTGGTGCGACCACCGCTTCCGGTCCGAGCATCCCCTGCAGTCGAGCCACGCTCCGTTCGATCCGTTGGTCCCGAGCGGTTCCCCACAGCCCTTCGCCGTGGTCGGCCAGCGACTCCACCGTCTCCGGCACGAGCCGGACCGTTGCCGCCGGTTCCGGCAGCGGATCAGCCTGGAGCTGCCAGAAGAGCCGATCGAGGATGTCTCCGGCGGAGAACCAGCGCGAGTGTCCCCAGGTACGCGTCGACGTGGCGCCCGCATCGCCGACCACCTCGATCCGGATGGTGGTGGTCACCAGTCCGTGGCGGTCGAGCTCGGCGACGCATCGATCGGCCGTGCGCCGGGTGCTGAACACGATCGGTTCGATCGAGCCCAGCGGCGGTTCGAAGTCGACGGACACGGTCAGGTCCTCCGGCGCTGCGCGTCCAGCGGCCAGTCGGACGTCCCCACCCCGCGCCAGGCGATGCAACCACGCACCGCGGGTACCGAACCGGGTGGTCACGTCGGTGATCGACAGGGCCGCGAAGTCGGCCAACCGGCGGAGGCCGAGCCGGCGGAGCAGACTCACCAGCTCGGCGTCGTCCAGGACCGTGATGGGCAAGCCGGCCAGGAACTGCGCCGAGCCGCCCTCGGGCACGATGAGACAGTCCTGCGGAGCCGCGTGCTTGGCGGCCTGTTCCGCTGCGAACATGCCTTCGGCGATCCCGAGTCGGCTGTCCCACACGCCGGCCTCGACCAGCCGCTGTGCCACGACGGCGGCCGCCGGGGCCTCACCTCCGTAGAAGCGACTCGGCGCGGACAAGGCACACAGACCGGGCCGGATCGGGGTCACCGATGCGCTGACGTCCTCGATCGAGCTCAACACGGCTTCGAATGCCCGGACGTCGCGACCGTCGTCCGCCTCGACCACGACGAGCTCGGGACAGTGGGCGGCCGCGTCGCGCCGGCGCATGCCACGCCGCACGCCCTCCACCCGGGCGGCGGCCGAACAGGCTTGCACCTGTCCCGCCTGCACCACGGCGACGGGGGCGTGTTCGGACAACCCCAGTTGAGTGCCGGCCGCCACGACCGGCCAGTCGGGGATCCAGACGACCATGACCCTGGTGCCGGACGACCGTTCGCCGGCACCGGTCTGGCTGGGAACGGTCTCGGCGGGAACGGTCTGGGCGGGAGCGGTCGGAGCGGGACGGAGTTCCGCTGCGGTGGGATCGAGGACGGAGATGGTGTCGACCATCGATCAGCCCACCATCGCCGAGGCGGGTTCGAAGATCTCCGTCGCGGCCGGCCGGTCGACCCGGCTGGTGACGGTCCCGTCGGCCGCGGGTAGTTCCACGGTCACCAGCCGCGGAACTCCGGCGGGAGTGCTGATTTCCACCTGCACCTGCCGTCCTCGCAGGTGCCCGTGCCCCGACCCGAGTCCCTGCCAGTTGTTGGTCACCGTGGTGAGCCGCAGGGCCGCTCGCGGCCAGGCTCCGTCGACGATCAGGGTCGCGCCGCGCTGACGCAGGCGAGCCGCCAACCGACCGGCCTCTGCTTCCCGTACCTGACCGGGTGGCCGGGCCACGACCACCCCGATCACGTCCACCAGGGCCGCGGTGACACTGAGCCAGTGCTCTCCGGGGAAAGGCACCGCGACCGTCCGCTCGAGATCGATGCCGAGATCCGCGGCCGCCTCCCACCCGACCTCGGGCAACCCGGCGAAGCCGATCCAGGCACCCGCCCGGGCGGCCCCCGCCGCCATGGCCAGCGCCAGCCCCGGTGAGTCGACCGAGCACACGGTTCCGGTCCGCAGGGTCATCACGTCCGCCAACGCCGGCAGCAGGTCGACCGGGGAGCTGTTCCCCACGTTCTCCATCCGGCGGACCCGCTGCTGCAGCTCGCGCACTCGTTCGAGGGAGGTGGTCGTCACCATCCAATAATCGAACTTTTGTTCGATCGCGTCAACCGGTCGCAACGACACAGATCGATCCACCACGCGTCCGACTGCGGGTCCCGACGCCGCGTACGGTAGCCGGGTGTCTTCCCCCGCCCCGCCGCCGGAGCCCCGACCGGACCGGCCTCGCGACCCGGATCCGGACTCGGATCCGGCCGGATCCGAGCTCGGCAGAGGACACGGTTGAGGAGGCGGAGCGGGAGTGGTGGGACGACCCCCGACTGCCGTGGAAGGGAAAGCCCGGTCGCAACGACATCCTGTGCTGGGTGGGCTTCAGCCTGACGGGGATCTACGCTCTGGTCCTCCTCCCGCTTCGACCTGTGCTGCTGGGACTCAACCCGTACCTCCTGGCGGCGCTGGGCGGATCGCGGACCACGGCGGTGACCATCGGCGCCCTGGCCGCCACCGGACACGGCTGGTGGCCCCTGGGGCTGCTGCTCGGCGTGTTCGGATCGGTCAAGTTCGACCCGCTCTACTGGTGGGCGGGCAAGCTGTGGGGACGGGGCCTGATCGAGATCATCGCCGGCCGATCGGCGCGCTCCGCGCGGAACGCGGCCCGGGGCGAGAAGCTCGCGGTCCGGTTCGGGCCCCTGGCGATCTTCAGCACCTACGTGATCCCGCTGCCCGGACCGGTGATCTACGCCACGCTCGGCGCCACCGGCATGAGCCTGACCCGCTTCCTCCTCTGGGACATCGGCAGCGCGGCGGTCACCCGGGCGCTGTTCATCTGGCTGGGCTTCGCCATCGGTCAACCGGCCATCGACGTGGTCGAGGTGATCGCGCAGTACTCCTGGTACCTGTCGATCGCGCTCCTGGTCGGGATCGTCGTCAACCTGATCATCCAGGCGCGCCGGGACCGAAGTCCCGCAAAGCCGGCACCACCAGGAGCATGAACACCGCCATCGCACCGAGACTCGCCGTCAGGGTGACGATGCCGAGCGGACCGGCGCTCTGTTCGCCGGCGATGCCGACCAGCGGGGCGGCGACGGCGCCCACCACGTACTGGCCGAGGCCGATCAGCGACGAGGCGGCACCGGCCTGGTGCGGATAGCCCGAGAGGGCCAGTGACATCGCCGTCGGGAAGATCAGACCCACCGGCGCGACCATCACGAACAGGGACCCGACCAAGATCGGCAGCGACAAACCGGCCAGGGTGCTCACCGCGACTCCTGCCGCACCGAGCAGGTTGAGGCCGAGGCCCAGCGCCAGCACGGACCGCGGCCGCCAGCGCAGGGCCAGTCGCCCACCCAGCTGGGACATCGCCATGATGCCCAGCGAGTTGATGCCGAACACGAACGAGAAGCCCTGGGGCGACAGCCCGTGGATCTCCTGCAGCACGAAGGTGGCTCCGGCGATGTAGGCGAACATGGAGGCACCGGCCAGCCCGGACGCCAAGGCGCAGCCGACGAAGAGCCGGTCGCTGAGCAGCTCACGGAAACCCGCCACCGTCTCGCTCAGCCCGCCGACCCGTCGACGCTCGACCGGCAACGTCTCCGGCACGCCGAACAGGCCGGCCGCCAGCAGGACGAGACCGAACGCGGCCAGCACGCCGAAGATGCCGCGCCAGTCCATCACCCGGTTGAGCTGGCCGCCCAGCACCGGCGCGATCACCGGTGCCAGGCCGGAGATGAGGATCAGCCGGGAGAAGAAGATCAACAACTCCCGGCCCGAGTAGAGGTCACGCGCCACGGCCCGCGCGATCACCAGTCCCGCCGCTCCGGACAGCCCCTGCACCAGGCGCATCCCGAGGAGCACCTCGATGGACGGCGCGAAGGCGCACGCGAGTGAGGTGACCAGATAGATCACGAGCCCGATCAGCAACGGCGGCCGCCGGCCGAACCGGTCCGACAGAGGGCCCGCGACCAGCTGTCCGACGGCCAGGCCCAGCAGGCAGGCGGTGATGGTGAGTTGTGCTCCCGACGGACTGGCTTCCAGATCCGCGGCCAGCTGTGGCAGCGCCGGCAGGTAGAGATCGAGCGAGATGGGACCGAAGGTCGACAGCATCCCGAGCACCACGATGGAACGGCGTCGCGACGGTCCGGATCGCTCAGGGGTCACCGGCTCACTCTGCCAGGCGCGGCGGAGTCGGTCCTCAGACGTCTCGGCTTCGACCGCCCGATGCGGGCACGCAGACCGGTTCAACCGCCGAGCTCATCGCTCCGTTCCGGCAGCTCGTCGAAACGCTGGAACGAGAAGCTGCCGTAGCGCAGGACGCCGTCGACGCCGAGCCGCACCTGCTCCCCCAGCGAGCCGTAGCCGCTCGCCGCCTCGATCCGATAGCCGTCCGGCTCCACGGGTTCGAGCCGGTCGATCCCGTCGAGGGGATCCCAGCCCGCCAACGGGATGGTTCGCAGCCCGCTGCCCACGACTCCGATGTCGATCGCCGACCAGACGCTGCTCCAGCGTCCGGCGACGTCGGCGACCCGGCTGGCGAACTCGGCGGATTCCGGCTCCTGCTCGCGGGCGGCGTCGATCAGCGCGATCACCCCGGCCGCCAGCGCCGACGCCGGTCCGTCGATGGCGTTGGTCAGCACCGAGACCACCAGCCCGTCGCCCGGATCGAGCAGGGTCTTCGTGATGTGACCCGGGTACCCGCCGCCGTGGCCGATCAGGCGGTGGTCGCCGATGCTCTCCTCGGCCAGTCCGAGCCCGTACGAGCCGGAGCTCGCCTTGAGCCGGTCGACGGCATTGGCCCGGCGCTGCATCAACCGCTTGGACCGGTCGGTGATCAGCTTCTCGTTCCCCAGCGCGTGGGCGCCGAAGTAGCGGGCCAGATCCGTCGCGGTCGAGCTGAACCCGGTGGCGGCGTCCAGGGCACTCGTGTCCAGGTGCTCGATCCGCTCCCGCCGCCTGCTGGTGATCATCCCGCTGTATCCGACGGCGTAGTCGGCGGCTCGGTCGAGGCGATAGTCCGCCGAGGTGTCGGTCAGGTCGAGCGGCTCCACGATCCGACGGCGGATCGCTGCCGCGTACGACTCCCCGGTCACCGACTCGATCACCTGTCCGAGCAGTCCGTAGCCGATGTTGCTGTACGCGAATCGCTCACCCGGCGATCCCTTGACCGGCGCTCGGGCCATGGTGATCAACTCGGCGCGGTCGGGGAACGGCCGGTACAGCTGCCAGAAGTCACCGTCGACGCCGTCGCGCAGCACCCCGCTGGTGTGCTCCAGCAGCTCCCTGATCGCCGCCGCGCCGATCTCGTGCTCGGCCAGCTCCGGCAGGTGATCGGCCAACCGGTCCTCCAAGCCCAGCCGGGACTCCTCCACCAGCTGCATCACCACTGTGGCGGTGAAGGTCTTGGAATGCGAGGCGATCCGGAAGAGGTGCCCGGGCCCCATCGGCGTCTGCTGCTCGAGATCGGCGAAGCCGTAGCCGCGGCTGAAGACCGGTTCGCCGCCGAGGGCGATCGCAACCTGGGCTCCGGGAACCCGGCTGTGCCACACCCGGTACGCGAGCCAGCGGTCGATGGTGGCCAGCGTCGCCGGACCCGGAGCGGACTCGATCACCGGTGTGCCTTTCTGGGAGGTGCCCCCGGGGGAAGCCGATCGGTTCCCATCCAACACCGGTTTCCATCCAACACCGTCGGCGCCGGATCGGACCGGGCGGTGGCCGCGACCGCCCGACGGTCCCGCGGCCGCCCGGCCCGTGGTTGGCTGGCGGCATGGCTGGCGCTGGCTCGGACTGGGAACCGGATCGATACCTGCGATTCTCCGACGAGCGGTCCCGGCCGTTCTTCGATCTCGTGTCCCGCATCGGGGCCCGGGTACCCGAACGGGTGATCGACCTCGGCTGCGGTCCCGGTCAGCTGCCGGTGGCGCTGGCGGAACGCTGGCCGACGGCGACCGTGATCGGTCTCGATTCCTCGGCCGCCATGATCGAGAAGGCCGAGGCGAGCCAGTCGCATCCGCGGGTCTCCTTCGGACTCGTCGACGTCCGCGCCTGGCAGCCGGCCGAGCCGGTGGACGTCTTGGTCACCAACGCGATGCTGCAGTGGGTCCCCGGTCATCGAGCGCTCTTCCCGGGATTCGTCGCCGCGCTGCGGCCCGGCGGTTGGTTCGCGATGGGGGTGCCCGGGAACTTCGGCGCGCCGAGTCACACCCTGCTGCGCGAGCTCGCCCGCGATCCACGCTTCGCAGCGTTCACCGCCGATGTGGCCTGGCCGGCATCGGATGAGCCGCAGCAGTACCTGGCCGAGTTGTCGCGGCTCGGCTGCGAGGTCGACGCCTGGGAGACCACGTATCTGCACGTGCTCGACGGCCCCGACCCGGTGTTCGGCTGGATCTCCAGCACCGGGGCCCGGCCGGTGCTGCAGGCGCTGCCCGACGAGCTCCGCACCGAGTTCGAGACCGAGTACAAGGCCGCCCTGCGCACGGCGTACCCGAGCCAGTCCTACGGAACCGTGCTGCCCTTCCGCCGGATCTTCGTCGTCGCTCAGCTGCCGGTGTAGCCCCAGCCGGGGCTAGCTGGTCGGAGTGGCCTCGTCGCGGCTCAGCCGACCCGCCTCGTCGGTCTTCCACAGATCGAGCAGCCCTCGGAAGTGGCCCCGGAACCGATCGTGCTCGGCTTCGGGATAGGTGGCCACGATGGTGTCGTCCAGCATCTTCTCGAACTCGGGCGAGGAGACCCAGTCGAGCACGATCTCGTCGATGTCGGGCAGCGCCGCGGCGCAGAACTCCTCGTAGTGGTCCTTCTCGAAGTGCTCGTCGGCCAGCCGCTGGTAGTGCTGCAGCTTCTCCCCGTAGTCGAGTCCGGGATCGTCGGCGATCGAGAACCACGGCGCCGGGTCGACGTGCAGCCGAGAGCGCCGACGGGTCGCCGCGCAGAACGCGGTCCACTTGACCAGGGTGCGCATCGCCCACGGGAAGTAGTAGTGCAGGGAGGTGACGGCGACGTCCGGGCAGGCGTTGGCGTAGTCGATGGGTAGCACCGTGTTGCCCTGGACCAGCATCTCGCAGGAGTTGAACTCCCAGCGGAAGAACGCGTTGACCGTCTGGGCGATCGTGATCGCCTCCAACCCGGCCGACGGGGACAAGAAGTCGTGGTCGACCGCGTAGCGGTCGTGCATCGGCTCGTCCGGTTGGAAGTGCATCACCATCGACTCGGGCCCGATGGTGAGGGCGCGGGCGAAGACGTCGAACGGCTCGACGGCCTTCTGCAGGTGCATCAGCATCTCGCCCGAGTCGTCGTAGGCCGACATCAACGCGGCCTCGTCCTTGATCCGGGACACGCCCCGCCAGCCGCCGCCGTCGAACGGCTTCATGAACAGCGGATAGCCCATCTCGGCGGCGATGGTTGGCAGGTCGAAGGAGTCGTTGTAGTTGGTCGAGGTGTACACCCAGCGGCTGTTGTCGACCGGGTTCTTGTACGGCACCAGCACCGTGTCGGGGATGTGCATGCCCAACCGCATCAACGCGCAGTACGCGGAGTGCTTCTCCATCGACTGGAACGTGAACGGGGAGTTCAGCAGATAGACGTCGTCCATCAAGGCGACCTTCTTCAACCACTCCCGCGGGTGGTAGTACCAGTACGCGAGCCGGTCGATCACGATCTCGTGCCGCGCTTTGTCACGGAGGTTGAACGGGGAGATGTGCACCCGTTCGGTGTCGAGAACGTGGGCGTTGCCGTCGTAGTTGAAGGCACCGATGCGGCGCGCGATCGCCTCGAAGGCTCGCGGCCAGTCCTCTTCCGCTCCCAGCAGTAGACCGACCAGGTGACGTTCGTCCGACACGGGCCTTGCCCCTTTCTCGTGGCTGTTGGCGACTATTCGAGCGGTCAGCAGAAACGGGCGAGGTGATGGGCGAGCTGGCGCTGCCACCAGGGCCAGTCGTGGGCTACGTCGAATCCCCACAGGTCCAGCTCGCAGCGGATGCCCTTCTCCTGCAGCATCCCGCCGAGTTTGATCGTCGACGGCAGCGATCCGGTGGGGTGCGTCTCCCAGGCGCCCTGGCCGACCACGAGCAAGATCGACACCTGGCGGCGGAGCCAGTCGAGGTGATCACCGTGCAGATTGGGGACGTAGTCGGTGGGGTTCGCGAAGTAGGTCGCGTCGCCGCGATCACCCCACGACCCCCAGGTGTTCACGTCGTAGTTGCCGGACAGGCCGATGGCGAGCGGGGCGAGATCGGCTCGCTGCAGGCTGAAGTGCACCGCGTGGTAGGCGCCCATCGAGCACCCGACGGTGATCAACTCGGTGCCCGGAGCGGTGTCGTCGTGGATGTGGGGGACGACGTGGTGGGTGAGCCAGCGGGTGTAGACCTCGTGCCGCAGGGCCCGCTCCTCGATCGGCGATCCCTTGTCGGACCAGGTCTCGGCGTCGAGCGAGTCGACGCAGTACAGCTTGACCCGGCCGTCGTTGATCAAGCTCGCGACGGCGTCCACCATGCCGTTGTTCTCGAAGTCCCAGGCCCGGCCCGCCTCACTCGGGAAGACCAGCACCGGCCGGCCGTAGTACCCGTAGCTGACGACGGTCATGCTGCGGTCGATCCCGCTCCCCAGGGGCAGTTCGATCTGGTGCCGCCTCACCGCTTCCCCCTCACACCTGTCCGGACGCCACGTGGCTGTCTGTCGTCGTGGTCAGCAGTCACGGTATCGGCCGACTGTCGTGGCCATCCTCGGGCCCGGCGTCGAGGAGGTGCAAGGGCTGGACGGCCAACGGTGGTGGGCGCAGCCCGCTGCGGCGCAGTTCCACCGCGGCCAGCGCGTGGATGACCTGTCGATCACCCCGTCGCCACGCGGCGACCGGGTCGTCGCTGATCCGGGCGATCACGTGCATCGGCTGGGCGACCATCGCCCGCAGCGCGAACAGGTCCAGATCGGCCTCGGAGTCGAGGAACTCCCGCGCCGCCCGGGCCCGGAGGAAGAAGCGGATCCGGGCCGGCAGCCAGATCACCACCAGCAACACGACCGGGATCAAGAACACGAGCCACCCGAGCAGCAGACCTGCCCGTTCGATCGAGGTCACCTGGGCCGCAGCGGAATCGATGAATCCCTGCAACGATCCGGCCACCGCGTCGAACGGCTTCCGGAGCTCGCCGCCGATGCCCGGGATGGTGCCGGTCTGGTCGGCGCCCTGCCGGACCTGGTCGGCCAGCTGTCGGGCGGCGTCCCCGGAGGACCGGGCCGGATTCGCGATGGCACCCACCGTGCGCTCGGTCGCCCGTCCGAGATACCACCACAGCACCACCCAGCCGACCATGAAGGCGTCCACCGCGAGCTGGCCGAGCATCCGGGTCCGGCGCTGGGCGTAGAAGTCGGTGGGGATCTTGATGGCGGACCGCATCCGGGCGCCGGCCCCGGACGGCTGGGAGCTCGGCGACACATTCGGCGTACTCATTGGCTGACAGTAATGAGCCGGCCGCCCGTTCTCCGGCCGAACCGCGGCTAGCCGTCCGCGCCGGGGTCGCTCCAGTCGTAGAAGCCGCGACCGCTCTTGCGGCCGAGCTCTCCTCGGCCGACCTTGTCGATCAGGATCTGCGGCGGCGCGAACCGATCCCCGTAGCTGCGTTCGAGATGTCGGGCGATGTCGAGCCGGACGTCCAGCCCGATCAGGTCGCTGAGTCGGAGCGGTCCCATCGGGTGCCGGTAGCCCAACACCATCGCCCGGTCCAGGTCCTCCGCACTGGCCACGCCGTCCTCGAGCATCCGCATCGCCTCGAGGCCGAGCAGCACCCCCAGTCTCGTGGTGGCGAAGCCGGGCCGGTCGGCGACCACGATGGCCTGCTTGTCTAGCAGCGCCGCCAACCGCCCGGCTGCCTCGACGGTGTCCGGGGACACCGCGTCGGGCCGGATGATCTCCAGCAGCGGTGTCGACCACACCGGGTTGAAGAAGTGCAGTCCCACGAGACGCTGAGGCTGCTCGAGCCCGGTGGCGAGCTCGGTGATCGAGATGCCGCTGGTGTTGCTGCCCAACAGCCGCGGCCGCCGTTGCTCCGCGGCCCTCAGCACGGCCTGCTTGAGCCGGACCTGTTCCGGTACCGATTCCACCACCAGGTCCAACCCATCGGGCAGCGCCTCGACCTCGGACACGAAGCGGATCCGGTCCGGCAGGCGCGCGCGGGCGGCGGATCGGACCGGGTCGCGGTCGCGCCCCTGCTCCTTGGTGATCCGGTCGCGCACCGCGGCGCGCGACCTGCTCACCTGGTCGGGTCCGGGCTCGACCACGACGACGCTGGCCCCGGCGGCGGCGAGCACGTACGCGATGCCGGTCCCCATGGTGCCGCCCCCGATCACCCCGCAGCGGGCGAACTCGGCAGGGCTTCCGGGGCCGGTCGGCATGCACGTCACTCTGCCAGTCCAGAGCCCGAGGAATCGGTGCAGGGCGTGACAGGATGGGGCAGATGCAACCACCCATCCGACCGCGCGCTCGATCGCGCCCGCGGCGCCGGTCCGTGGTAGCGGTCGTGACCAGCGTCGTGTGTGCGCTCGTCGTGGCCGGCTGCAGCTGGGACGGCACCTTGCCCACCCCCGACCCCACGGACGACCCGAACCGGGCGGCGGCCGAGCTCGCCACCGGCCTCACCCAGCGTGATCTGACGAAGGTCGAGTTCGCCGGTGCCACCGGGACGGCGATCAACAGCGAGTTCCAGCCACTGGTCGACGGCATGGCCAAGATCAAGCCGGCGGTACGCGTCGCCGGGGTCGACGTGCTGGGCGATGCGGCCACCGTCAGCCTGGATTACGTGTGGACCTTCCCCGGCGTGCCGGCGCGCTGGACGTACGAGAGCACCGCCACGCTGCGGCAGCAGGACGGTCGCTGGCGCAGCGTCTGGGCGCCGTCGGTGCTGCACCCGCAGCTGAACGGCAGCAACCGGCTGACCCAACGCCGGCTGGCGGCACCGCGGGGTGAGCTGCTCGGCGACCGCGGCGAGGCGATCATGATCCCGCGGCCGGTGGTCCGGATCGGTATCGACAAGAGCGCGCTCGAGTCGGCTCAGCTGGCCGGCTCCGCCACCCGGCTGGCCCGCCTGGTCGAGATCGACCCGAAGCGGTACGTGCAGGAAGTCACCGACGCCGGACCGGAGGCCTTCGTCGAGGCGCTCGTGCTGCGCGCCGATTCGAACGAGCGGCCGGACGACAAAGCGGTACGGGCCATCCCGGGCGCGCTGCCCATCATCGACGAGCAGGTGCTCGCACCCAGCCGGGAGTTCGCCCGGCCGATCATCGGGACGGTCGGCGAGGCCTCCAAGGAGATCGTGGACGCATCCGGTGGGGCGATCGTGACCGGCGACCAGGTGGGACTGGCCGGGCTGCAGAAGCGCTACGACCCGTCGCTGCGTGGGACACCGGGCGTCGAGGTGCGGCTCGTGCCGCCGCGCAAGTCCTCACCGTCGGCATCACCCTCGACGTCACCGTCGGTATCCCCGGCACCCTCCTCGACCGCACCCTCGACCGCACCGTCAGCACCTCCGACCTCGCCGTCGACGGCCGGCGGGCCGTCCGGCAGTCCGACGCCGTTCGAGCCGGTCACCGTGTTCGAGGTCAAGCCGGTGGCGGGCAAGGACCTGACCATCACGTTGAGCGTCCCGCTGCAGAACCTGGCGGAACGGGTCCTCTCCGCAACCAAGCCGGCGGCGGCACTGGTCGCCATCCGGCCCTCCACGGGTGCGGTCGTCGCTGCCGCGAACGGGCCCGGCACCGACGGCTACTCCGTCGCGACCGTCGGTCAGGCACCACCGGGATCCACGTTCAAGATCGCCTCCTCGTTGGCCCTGTTGCGAGCCGGGTTGACTCCGGCCTCGCGGATCAGTTGTCCCGCTCGCGTGTCGGTCGACGGGAAGCCGTTCGTCAACTACAGCGACTACCCGAGCGGCTCGCTCGGCACGATCACGCTCGAGACTGCGGTCGCGCAGTCCTGCAACACCGCGTTCATCGGCCAGCGATCCGAGATCGAACCCGGCGCGCTCAGCTCGGCGGCCGGCTCGCTCGGCGTCGGAACCGACTACGACGTCGGCTTCAGCTCCTACTTCGGATCCGTGCCCACGAAGAACTCCGGCCCGGCCGGCGCCGCCGCCCTGATCGGTCAGGGCGAGGTCTTGGCATCGCCGCTGGCCATGGCGTCGGTCGTCGCGTCGGTCGTCGGCGGCAAGACCGTGTTGCCGCAACTGGTCGACGGTCACCGGGCCACGTCGAAGGCGCCGCCACTCACGGCGGCGGAGGCGCGACAATTACGAACCATGATGCGTGCTGTGGTGACCGAGGGCTCGGGCCGGCTGCTCGCCGACCTGCCGGGCCCGCCGGCGATCGCCAAGACCGGGACCGCCGAGTACGGCAACGACGAGCCGCGAGCGACTCACGCCTGGATGATCGGTGCCCAGGGGGACCTCGCGGTGGCGGTGTTCGTCCAGGACGGCGAGTCCGGATCGAAGACGGCGGGACCGCTGCTGCGGTCCTTCCTCGCCGGGGCCCGCTGAGTCCGCCGTGAGCGAGCAGCCGGGTGGTGGGGGCACGGTCGGGGCCGACGCCGATCCCGCTGACGGGGTGGATCCACGGGGGACGCGCGCACCGGCCCGCGGACTGCGGGGGTGGCTGGACCGGCACGATCCGACCCGCTACGGCGTGCACCGGGGCGTTCGGGCCGCCGTCGCCGTCTCGGTCGCCCTGCCGATCTCGATGCTGGTGTTCGGCAACCCACAATTCACCCTCTTTGCGGCGTTCGGCAGCCTGGCGTTGGTCATCTTCGTCGACTTCCCGGGGAACCGGAACGTCCGGGCGTTCGCGTACCTGCTGCTGGGGTTCGTCGGCATGGCCCTGATCGCCATCGGCACCTTGACCTCCCGGCTCGGTTGGGTCGCGGTCCTGACGATGGCCGTGGTGGGCTTCGTCGTGTTGTTCTTCGGGGTGCTGAGTGCCGCGGCCGCCGCGGCCAGCCGGGCCCTGCTGCTGGCCTTCGTGTTGCCGGTCACGGTTCCGGTCCCGGTCGGTGAGATCCTCCCCCGGCTCGGCGGCTGGGGTCTGGGGATGGCGATCGCCATCCCGCTGGCGCTCTTCTTGTGGCCGCCTCGCGAGCACGACGACCTGCGGATCGGGGTCAGCCGGAGCTGCCGTTGCCTGGCCCGCTTCCTCGCCGGCTCCGGCGATCCCGACGACGAGCAGTCGGTCACCGATGCGCTGTCGGAGCTCCGGCGCAACTTCCGCGCCTCGGTGTCGCGGCCGATCGGGTTGTCGGCGGGCGGGCGGTTGCTCGCTCGGGTCAGAGGCGACCTGGACTGGCTCTACGTCGAGGCGCGAGGACTGACGATCATCGGCCACACCCTGCCGGCGAACCTGGCACCGCCGGTGCTGGCGGCCTGTGGAGGCGTGCTGGATGCTGCGGCCACCGCGTTGACCACACCCACCGAGGCGGCTCGGGACGAATTGGACCGCCGTTTGGCGACCCTGACGTCGACCCGCACCGCGGCCCTGCAGGACTGGCTCACCGAGGCGCTCTCGAAGCACCCGCCGGCCGATCTCCCGGCGGTCGAGCGACTGCACTCGCTCGCCTACGCCACCGACCTCGCGGGTCGCCACATCGCCGCCGCGGTGGCGGCGGACGCCCGCCGACCCCTCGACAAGGTGCTGGGCCGCGGCGCGGATCTGGTGACGTCGGCGGGACCGGTTCCCGGATCGGTGCAAGCCGGTACCCGACTCGCCCGCCACCACCTCTCCTGGCAGTCGGTCTGGCTGCACAACAGCCTGCGCGGTGGACTGGGCATGGCGCTCGCCGTCTTGTTGGCCCAGGTCACCGGGGTCTCGCACGGCTTCTGGGTGGCCCTGGGTGCCATGTCGGTGCTGCGGTCCAGTGCCCTGAACACCGGCGCCACCGCCTTCCGGGCCATCGGCGGCACCGTCGTCGGCGTCGTGGTCGGAGCGTGCGCCCTCATGCTCCTCGACAACAGCCCGGTGGCCTGGGCGCTGTTGCCGATCGTGATGTTCCTGGCCGGATTCGCCGGGGACGCGATCGGGTTCGCCGCCGGTCAAGCCGCCTTCTCCCTCGCCGTGTTGATCATGTTCAGCATCCTCAGCCCGATCGGCTGGGAGGTCGGACTGGTCCGGTTGGAGGATGTCGCCATCGGGGCCGGGGCCGGGGTGGTGGTCGGTCTGCTGTTGTGGCCCCGTGGCGCCGGTGGGGCCATCCGACGCGCGCTGGCGGATTCGTTCCGATGGAACGCCCGGCTGCTGGAGAACTCGGTGGCTCGGCTCACCGCGAAGCCCGCACCGGCCGCGGTCGATCGGCTCGCCGTGCTCGGCGCCGCCTTCCGGCTCGATGACGCGCTGCGCCAGTACCTGGCCGACCGGGGAGCCAAGTCCGCGGACATGGTGAATCTGCTGGCCGTGTGCACCGGTGTCGAGCGGATCCGGCTCACCGCGGACGCGTTGACCGATCTGGCTGATCGCCCCGGAGGGCCGGCCCAGATCTCGGTCGGCCCGGTGCTCGCCGCCGACTTCGCGCACCGCAGCGAGCAGCAGGCGCAATGGCTCGACACCGCGGCGCAGGAGCTCAGCGACGACGTGACCGGTCTGCCGCCGGCGCCGCCGGCCGACACCGTCGCCGGTGTTCTCGCCGACGCCAACCGCCACCCGGACGAGGCGAGGGCCTTGCAGACCGCTCCGGCCGGGGTGTGGATCGCGATCCATCTCGACGACCTGGCCCGCCACGAACGTCGCGTGCAGCCGCAGATCGCCGAGTTCGTGGCGCCGCCACGACCGGTCGACGAGATCGCGGCCGCAGCCGGCTGAGCCTGCGCTGCCGTTCTGCCTCCGGCCGTTCCGGCCGGTCGCCGGTCTTCACACCGCCTCCCGGCTCACTCGAACCCGCCAGCCCTGTGCCCCGCCCTCGACGAAGCCGAGCCGTTCGAGCTCGGCCAACTGGGCCAGACAGATCGGCATCGTGACGCCGGCGACGAGGGCGATCTCGCCGGCACCGGCCGGTCGACGGGCCGGCACCGCTTCGTAGATCGCCATCCGGATCGGATCGAAGTCGTCGGTGGGTCGCTGGGTGCCGGTCCGCGGCTGGACGGTGTGTTCCCCGACGGGTGAGATGAGCTCCAGCACGTCCTCGGCGCCGGTGACCAGGCTGGCCTGGCTGTTGCGGATCAGCAGGTGCGGCGCCTCCGACAGGGCGGAGCTGACCGGTCCCGGCACCGCCATCAGCGGCCGTTGGCACTCCAGCGCCCAGCTCGCGGTGTTCCGGGCGCCGGAGCGGAGCGCGGCCTCGACGACGACGGTGCCGCGCGACAGTGCCGCGATCAACCGGTTCCGGGCCAGGAAGCGCATCCGTGACGGGTTCGTTCCCGGGGGCAGCTCCGAGACGAGCAGCCCCTCGGTGGCGATGCGTTCGAGCACCGCCGCGTTCCCCCGCGGGTAGCCGATCTCGATCCCGTTGGCCAGCACGGCGATCGTCGGCCGCCCCACCGCCAACGCGCCGCGGTGGGCGGCGACGTCGATCCCGTACGCGCCGCCCGAGACCACCGTGACTCCGGCCTCGCCGAGGTCGGCCGCCAGCTCGGCGGCTAGAACCCCGCCGTACTCGGTGCAGGCCCGGGCGCCGACGATCGAGACCGAGCGTTGCAGCTGCTCGGCGAGGTGCCCCGGGCCGCGGAGCCACAACCCGAACGGGACACCGCCGCGTCGGTTGACCGCGTCGCAGTAACGCAGCGCCGACAGCCCGTCGGGCCACTCGTCGTCGCCCGGCATCACGTAGCGCGCCCCGGACGTCTCGGTGGCGGCCAGCAGGAGGGCCACGTCCGCCGTCTCCGCCCGCTCCGCGGCCGCGTCCCCGAACTCCCCGGCGACCACCCGGCGCCACGCCATCCGGCCGCCCTGCGCCGAGACCGCCTCGGCCACCGCCGGTTCGCCGCCTTCGACGGCCCAGCTGAGCGCCATCCGACTCGACCGTTCCGACCACTCAGCCATCGCTCGTCCCGCCGTCACGAAACGACCCGCACCGGACCGGTCGCCACGTCACCGCGCCGCATCGCCACCGCTGCGCCCACGTCGTCGGCCGTCGGGCGGGCCCGACCGGCGAGATCGGCGAGGGACCAGGACAGGCGCAGCACCTTGTCGACGCCGCGGGAACTCAACTGGCCGCGCCGGACCGCCTCGTCGATCATCGGCGCCCCGCTCGGCAGGGGCAGCACCCGACGCAGATACGGACCCGGCACTTCGCCGTTGGTCAACCAGCCGGTGCCGAGCAACCTCCGCGCCTGCCGGGCCCGCGCTTCGGCCACCCGAGCGGCCACGTCCGCGGTCGACTCGGCCCGGCTCTGGTCGCTGAGGAAGGCCTTTCGGAGCGGCCGGAAGGTCTGGACTATGTCGATCCGGTCCCGGATGGGCGCGGAGATCCGGTCCGCGTACCGGCGGATGGCCATCGGCGGACAGGTGCACTCCCGACCCGGGGTGGCAGCCATGCCGCACGGGCAGGGATTCGCGGCCAGAACGAGCTGGAAGCGGGCCGGGTACCGGGCCTGGGACTGGCTCCGACCCAGCGTGATCACCCCGGACTCCAACGGCGTCCGCAGCGCGTCCAGCACCTTGGCGGGGAACTCGGGCGCCTCGTCCAAAAAGAGCACGCCGCGGTGGGCACAGGAGATCGCGCCCGGCCGCGCCACCCGCGGTCCGCCGCCGACCACACTGGCCGGCGACGCCGAGTGGTGCGGATCGGCGTACGGCGGCCGGGTGATCAGCCCCTCGGACAGATCGGTGCCGGCGAGTGAGTGCACCGCCGACACCTCCAACGACTCGTCCAGGGTGAGCGCGGGCAACAGACCCGGCAGTCGCTCCGCCAGCATCGTCTTGCCGACGCCCGGCGGTCCGGTGAACAACACGTGGTGCCGGCCGGCGGCCGCGACCTCGAGCGCCCACTTCGCCTCGAGCTGGCCCACCACGTCGGCCAGATCGAGTCGGCGCGCCGGGGCGGCTGTGGTGGCGACGGCATCGGGGGCCGGATCCTCGATCAGCTCGTCGGCGACGTCCTCCTCGCGGAGCAGCGCGACCAGATGTCGGAGGGACCGGACCCCGACGATCTCGATGCCGTCCACCAGGCCCGCCTCGGCGGCTTGCCGACGCGGCACGATCGCACGCCGGAACCCGGCCCGGGACGCGGCCAGGACGGCCGGCAGCACACCGCGGATCGGACGGACCCGACCGTCCAGGCCGAGCTCACCGAGCAGCACGCTGCGAGCCAGCTGGTCGGCGGGGAAGGTGTCGCCGGCCGCGAGCACCGCGGCGACGATCGCCAGGTCGTATCCCGATCCGGTCTTGGGCAGCGTCGCCGGCGACAGGTTGATGGTCAGCAGCGCCGACGGCCAGCTCGCCCCGGAGTTCGCCACCGCAGCCTTGCACCGGTCCCGCGCCTCGTACAGCGACGCATCCGGCAGGCCGACCAGCACGGTTCGGGGCAGCCCTCCCCCGATGTGGGCTTCCACCTCGACCACGCTGCCCTGCATGCCGACCAGCGCCACCGACCAGCTCGTCGCCAGACTCACCCGATGTCCCGGACGTAGGTCAGCTGCGGTCTCCGGCCGCGTTCGGCCACGATGCCGATCGCGTCGATCCGCGCCGCATCCGGCGGCACGGTTGCCGCGGCGAGCCACTCCGCGGCCAGTTGCCGCAGCTTGCGCACCTTGGCGTAGGTGATCGCCTCCAGCGGATCACCGAAACCGAGACCGGTGCGGCACTTCACCTCGCAGAAGACGACGGTCCGCCGGCCGTCGACCACCTCCTCGGCGATCACGTCGATCTCGCCGACGCCGCACTGCCAGTTGCGCGCCAGGATCGTCATGCCGCGCCGTTCGAGCTCTGCGGCCGCCTGGTCCTCGCCCCGCCGACCGACGTCCCGGTTCGCGTCGGCGTTCCGTGCTGGTGCCATGTCTCACCTCTCTCGAGGGGAGTCTGTGGCGTCTCCGCGAAATCGTCCGGCCGCCGGCCGGCCTGTGGATCAGCGCCGAATGGCCTGGATCGGGTCTGTGGAAACCGCCGGATCGCGCCGGCGTGGCGTCACTCGACGCTCTTGGGCACCTCGAGGTCGCTGTGCGCGATCTCCTCGATCGAGACGTCCCGAAAGGTCAGCACCTTGGCACTCTTCACGAACCGGGCGGGCCGGTACATGTCCCAGACCCAGGCGTCGGCCATCGAGACCTCGTAGTAGACGTCACCGCCCTCGGTGCGCACCTTCAGGTCCACCGCGTTGCAGAGGTAGAACCGGCGCTCCGTCTCCACCGCGTAGGTGAAGATGCCGACCACGTCCTTGTACTCCCGGTAGAGCTGGAGCTCCAGCTCGCTCTCGTACTGCTCCAGATCCTCCGCGCTCATAGCGTGTCGACTCTAGCCGTTCGGGACACGTTCACGAACCGCATCCGGTGCGTGGCCGAGGGCCCGTACCGGTCCAGCCGCTCCTGGTGCAGCTCGGTGCAGTAGCCCTTGTGGATCGCGAACCCGTACTCGGGATGGCGTTCGTCGAGCTCGGCCATGATCCGGTCCCGGGTGACCTTGGCGATGATGGACGCCGCGGCGACGCAGGCGGCCACCCGATCGCCCTTCCAGATGGCCAGACCCGGCACGCCCAGTCCGTCCACCCCGAAACCGTCTGTGAGCACGTACGTCGGCGGCACCTCCAGCCGCAGCAGCGCCCGGCGCAGCGCCAACACGTTGGCCACGTGCATGCCGAGCCGGTCGCACTCCTCGGGCTCGATCACCACCACCGACCAGGCCACGGCCTTGACGACGATCTCCGCATAGGCCCGCTCCCGCTGCGCGGCCGACAACAACTTGGAGTCGCGGAGCAAAGTGATCTGCCGCGACTTGGCGTCCGACAGCACCGTCGCCGCCGCCACCAGTGGCCCGGCACAGGCGCCCCGACCGGCTTCGTCGGCACCGGCCACCGGGTCGAGGCCGACGCGCTTGAGCGCCCGTTCGTACCCGTAGATGCCGCTGTTGCGCCGGACCTGCACCTGGCCAACGGCCACACTGAGTTCGGCGGCGGTCTCGGTGCTCATCAACAACTCACGTTCGCGGGGATGATCACCGCTTCAGCCGGGGCGGGAGCGGTGGGGGCCGGCACGGTGTCGAAGGTGGTGGGCCGCTTGAGCAGCTGGGCCCGGTTGAACGGCGCCGCGATGGCGAACGCCGGTCCGACGACGAGGTTCTCCGGCACGAACGCGGGCGCCCCGCGGTACTGCAACGACTGGTCCGACAGATGACATCGCGAGTCGGCGCTGACGTCACGGTGATCACCCATGACGAAGATCCGCCCGGCCGGCACCACCACCTCGAACCGGACGGCCGACGGCTCGACCTGGACGCCGTCGGGGGCGGTGTAGAGATAGCTGGTCTCGTTCAGGGCCGCACCGTTGACGGTCAGCCGACCGTCGGCGTCGCAGCACTTGACCTTGTCCCCCGGCATGCCGATCACCCGTTTGATCAGGTGACCCGGGCTGCTGGCGGTGGGAAAGCCGATGAAGTCGAGCACGGAGTCCAGCGGTCCGCGCTCCCCCACCGGTTCGGCGCCGAGCCAGTCCGTCGGGTCGCTGAACACCACGACGTCACCGCGCTGGAAGTCGGTGATCTTCTGCACGACGACGCGGTCGCCGATCAGCAACGTGTTCTCCATCGACTCCGACGGGATGATGAACATCTGACCGACGAAGGCGCGCAGCAGCGACGAGACGATCAGGGCGCCGATGACGACGAAGGCGAGTTCCTTGGCGAACGAGGTCAACCGACGCCAGCCCGGCGAGGACCTGTCCTCGACCGGTGCCTCCCGCTCCGGTTCGATGCGGGTCAACAGCTGGCCTCGGGTCCGGCGTGGATCACCGGCGCCACCGGCGGCGGTCCGCCGGGTGGCAGCCCGTCGTAGGTCTCGGGTGTCGGCAAGGTGGCGAGGTCGGAGACCGGCCAGGCCACCGCGACGGCGCGGCCGACCACGAGATCAAGGGACACGAAAGCATTCTCCCCCCGAACTCCACCGGGCTGTACATCGTTGAGGTGGCAGCGCGAGTCGCGGCTGGAGCTGCGGTTGTCGCCGAGCACGAAGACCCGGTCGGCCGGCACGGTGACATCGAAGCGGATCTGGGACGGTTCGACCTGTTCTCCGTCGCGGTGCCGATAGAGGTAGCCGGTCTCGTCCAGCGCCCGCCCGTTGACGGTGATCCGTCCCTGCTTGTCGCAGCAGATCACGCGATCACCCGGCATCCCGACCAGTCGCTTGATCAGGTGCTCGGTGCCGGTGTCGGGCAGGATGCCGATGAACTCCAGGGCCGACCCCAGCGGCCCGCGCTGCTGGAGCGGGATCCCGGCGAGCCACCCCCCGGGGTCCTCGAAGACCACGACCTGACCCCGTTGCACCGAGCTGAGCTTCTCCACCACGACCCGGTCGTTGACCTTGAGGGTGTTCTCCATCGACACCGACGGGATCAAGAACATCTGTCCCACGAAGGCGCGCAGCAGCGAGGACACGATGATCGCACCGATCACGACCGCGGTGAGTTCCTTCAGGAACGCCCAGGTGTGCTGGCCCGCAGTCAGCTTGGCGGGCCGTCGCTCGGAGCCGTCGGCATCCTCCGCGGGATCGCTGTCGCGGTCGGCGAGAGGGCCGTCGATGGGGTCGCGAATGACTGGACTCGGCGGGGTCGGCGACTCAGTGGGAGTCGCGCTTTTCCTTGATCTTGGCGGCCTTGCCGCGCAGGCCGCGCAGGTAGTAGAGCTTGGCGCGGCGGACGTCGCCGCGGCGGTCGACCTCGATCTTGTCGATGATCGGGCTGTGCACCGGGAAGGTCCGCTCCACCCCGACACCGAAGCTGACCTTGCGGACCGTGAAGGCCTCGCGCAGTCCGTCGCCGGCGCGGGAGATGACGACGCCGGTGAAGACCTGGATCCGGGCCCGGTTGCCCTCGACGACCTTCACGTGCACCTTGACGGTGTCGCCGGGTCGGAAGTTCGGGACGTCGCTGCGCAGCGAAGCCGAGTCCAGCTCGGTGATGAGCTTGTTCATGACTGTCCTTCGAGTGCCACAGGTCACCGATCTCGTGTCGTTCGCGACGGTTTCGATCTGTCCGTACGACGCGGCTCGCCCCCTGTGGCAGGTGCCGCGGACGCGTACGGGCAACAGCGACCAAGTCTGCCACATCGGCACCGACGGCCTGAAATCTCCCGCTAGGCGAGGAAGCTGACCACCAGCACCGCGACGCAGATCACCAGCATGCCCGTGGCGTTGAGGAACAGGTTGCGGCCGAGGTCGCGGACCCGGAGGTGGGCGGCGACGGCGAGCACGAAGTACACCACGAGGGCCCCGCTGGTCGCCATCCCGAGCCAGGGGACCCAGACCCCGGCGACCAGTCCCAGCACGGCGGCGAACTTGATCACGGGGAAGATCCACCACAGCCGCCGGGGGAACGCGACGTCGGTGAAGCACTGGGCGATGGGGGCGATCGGTTTGAGGCAGGCGAGTCCGTCCAGCAGCGAGATCGCCGCCAGGACGAGGACGGGCCAGACGGGATCGGGCAGCGCGGTCACGGCTCACTCCGGTCGAATCGGGACAGCTGCCAGTCGATCTGGCGCCGCAGGAGCGCCGTCGCGGTCGGGAGGTCCGCCGAGCCGCTCCCCCACAGCACGAGACTGAAGATGTAGACGGCGAACAGCGTCTGGGCGGTCGCGTCCGCCGCGGCCTGGTCGACGCCGGGCAGTCCGGCCCGGATCCGGGCCGCGACCTCGGCGTTGAATCGGGCCGCCTGCTCACCGAGGGCCGGGAAGTCTCGGTCCGGCGAGCCGAGCAGGATGCCGGCGTAGGGCCGGGACAGCTCCGGGTTGTCCGCGTAGAAGCGGAAGTACGGCTCGTAGCAGGCCCAGATCAGCTCCCGGACCGGCGCGTCCGAACCGACCTCGGTGGGCAGCATCGCGTCGATCGCGGAGGTGATGATGCCCAGCAGCAGCCCGGCCTTGTCACCGACGTTCATCACGGTGCCGGTCGACACCCCGGCCCGTTCGGCGATCTGCCGGATGGTGGTCGCTTCGTACCCCTGCCGGGCGAAGAGCTCGCCGGCGGCCCGCTGCACGGCGTCGAGACGCACTTGCCGGCCCTCACTGCGACTGACCACGTCCACCTCACTGAACACGTTCATTGAACGCGTTCAACATATCAGCCGACGGGCGTCACCCGCACCTCGTCGAGCGCGGAATCCAGGTCGAGGACACCGGTCAGACCGATCTCCGCGAGGAACGGCTGATCATGACTGGCCACCAGGAGCGCTCCGCGGTAGGCCCGCAGCGCCGCCGTCAGCTGTGCGACGCTGTCCAGGTCGAGGCTGTTGGTCGGCTCGTCGAGGATCAGCAGCTGCGGCGGCGGATCGCCCAGCAGCAGCGCCGCCACGGTGGCGCGGAACCGTTCGCCGCCGGACAGCGTGCGGACCGGCCGGGTGACCGTGTCGGCATCCAGGAGGAAACGCGCCAGCTGGGCCCGCAGGGCGTTGTCGTCGGCATCGCCCGCCTGCCGCACCGCCTCGAGGACCGTGACGTCCTCGGGCAACAGCTGGAGCCGCTGCGGCAACCGCCGCACCGGGACCCGGACGTCGACCGTCCCGGCCACGGGCGGCACGTGACCGAGGACGGTCTCGATGAAGGTGGTCTTGCCGGACCCGTTGGCGCCGATCAACCCGACCCGTTCCGGTCCGCGCAGATGCACCTCGATGGTCCGACCAGGAGAGGTCGCGCCGCGCAGCCGCAGTCCGGCGGTGAGCAGCACGTCACGGCCCTCCGGAACGGCCGTCGCGCTCAGGTCGATCCTGATCACCTCGTCGTCGCGAACCCGGTCCTCGGCGGCGTCCAGTCCCTGCCGGGCCTCGGCGACGGCGCCCTCGTGGGTGCCGCGCAGCTTGCCCGCCGACACCTGCGCGGCCCGCTTCTTGGCACCCGCCACGATCTTCGGCACGTTCTCGGCCTGGCTGCGCGCGTACCGCTGGCGCCGGTCCAGCTTGATCCGCATCTCGGCGAGCTCGCGGCGCTGCCGGCGCAGATCGCCCTGAGCCGCCCGGACGGCCCGGGCGGCCGCGTCCTGCTCGACGGCCAGCGCCTCGGTGAACGCGGTGAAGTTGCCGCCGAAGAAGCGCAGGCCACCGTCGCGGAGCTCCGCGATCTCGTCGACCAGGTCGAGCAGCTCGCGGTCGTGGCTGACCACGATCGCCGGCTTCCGCCAGCGCAGCAGCGCATCGTAGAGCCGACCCCGCGCTCGTCGGTCCAGGTTGTTGGTCGGCTCGTCGAGGATCAGCACGTCCGGTTCGGCCAACATCAACCCGGCGAGCGCCAGCAGCACGCCCTCGCCACCGGACAGCGAGTGCGCCGGACGCTGCAGGTCGAGGTCGGTGAATCCGAGCCGATCCACCTCGGCGTCGATCCGGTCCTCGAGATCCCAGCGGTCACCGATCAGGTCGAAGTCCGCCGCCGTCCCGTCGCCGGCCTCCACCCGTCCGAGAGCGGCCAGCGGCGCCGCGACGCCGAGCAGCTCGGCCACCCGGAGCTGTCGCTCCAGCAGCAGCGCCTGCGGCAGGTAGCCGACCCGGTCCGGCCCGCTGAGCGAGCCGGCGGTGGGGCGCAGCCGACCGGCGAGGATCTGCAGCAGGGTCGACTTGCCGGCTCCGTTGCGACCGACCAGACCGGTGCGCGCGTCACCGAAGACCGCGTCCAGATCGGTGAAGACGATCTCGCCGGAGGGCCAGCTGAAACCGAGGCGGGAGAGTACGAGAGAAGGCATGCGGTGCTCCGAGGTCGACGGGACCGACCCACCAGCGGGTCGGGTGTGAACGACGTCAGAGCAGCGACACGGGATTCCTCGGGAGTCGGCGATCGAGCGTCCAACGCTAGTCGTCGGCAGCGCCTGATAGCAATGGGTTTGTGCCCCAGACCATGATCACCGACGCCGAGCGGCGAGATCGGCTGGTGGTGCGTGCGCATCTCGCCGGGGACGCCGCGGGACCCGAGCAGGCGGCGGCCGACCTGGTGGTGCTGCACGCCACCGATCCGGCGACGGTCTACCTCTCCGTGCTGGCCCGCTGTCGCAGCGCCGGCCTGGACGACGTGGCCCGCAGCCTGTACGCGGACCGCAGCCTGGTGCGACTGATGGGGATGCGCCGCACGCTGTTCGTGGTACCGGCGGCGCTCGTTCCGGTGGTCCACCACGGAGCGGCCCTGGAGATCGCCGCCTTGACCCGCAGACGACTGCTGGGCATGCTCACCGACCTGCCGACCGATCCCCCGGTGCCGGCCGAGCCCGAGCCGTGGCTGACCGAGGTCGAGGACGCCACCGTCGCCGCGCTGTCGCAGCTGGGCGTCGCGACCGGAGCCCAGCTGGCGGCGGCGGTACCGGGGCTGCGTACCGCCCTGCTGCCGACGACCGACAAGGGCTACGACGTGAAACGCAACATCACCAGCCAGGTGCTGACCACCCTCGGCGCCCAGGGTCGGATGGTCCGTGCCCGACCGCGGGGATCGTGGACCTCGCGGCAGCACACCTGGGAACCGGCCACGACCTGGTGGCCCGCGGGCATCGGTGAGCTGACGCCGGCGGCGGCCCGGACCGCGCTCGTCGAGGCGTACCTGGGTCGGTTCGGACCGGCCACCGAGACCGACGTCGCCTGGTGGACCGGGTGGTCACTGCGGCAGACCCGGGCCGCTCTCGCCGCCGCCGACACCACGGCGGTGCAGCTGGAGAACGGCATCGGGCTGGTCGTGCGCGGGGACGAGGTCGGCGGCGGACCGTCCGCGGGCCGGGTCGGCCCGGTGGCGCTGCTGCCCGCACTCGATCCGACGCCGATGGGCTGGAAGCAACGGGACTGGTTCCTGCCGGAGGGCTACTCGACGCTGGGCGCGCAGGCGCTCTACGACCGCAACGGCAACATCGGGCCCACGATCTGGTGGGGCGGTGAGGTGGTCGGGGGCTGGGCGGTCCGCCCCGACGGCACGGTCGCGACCCGGCTCGTGGTCGACCGTGGCAGCGCCGTGGGGGCTGCCGTGCGGGACGAGGCGGAACGCCTGCAGCAGCGACTCGGCGGTGCTGCGGTCGTACCGTCGTTCCCCACCCCGCTGGAACGGACGCTGCGCGCCGGCGACTGAGTCCGCCGGAGTTTTCGGCCGGGTTCGTATCAAACGGTGACAGCGCTGATCCTCTAGGTCTAGCCTGTCAGGCCTGAACCGGCGGAAGTCAGTGTGCAATGGGGTCGATCGTCTTTACGGAAAAGATGCGACGACCCGACCCCTCGGGCCTCCCCCGACCACGCCTGGAAGCACGGTTGGTCGGACCCGCTGCCCCGTCGGTCGGACTCGTGCTCGGCCCGGCCGGGAGCGGCAAGACCACCCTGGTGACCAGGGTCGCGGCGCAGAACGTCCGGCCGTCGGCCTGGTACCGCGCCGGCGTCGAGGACAACGACGAAGCCGCTCTGGTGGCGCATCTCGGCCACGCCCTGGGTACGGTCCTGGACGATCCGGCCGTCGTGGCCGCCGGCGGCCTGGGGACCGTCACGGCTTTGGTGACGGCGCTCGAGGAGGGCCCCGCGACGGCGGTGCAGCTGGTCGTCGACGACCTGCACGAGCTCATCGGCAGTGAAGCCGAGTCCGCCCTCGAGCAGTTCTGCCGCTGGCGTCCGCGGCACATCCAGCTGCTGCTGGCCAGCCGCCGGCCGCCCGGCTTCGACACGTCCCGGTGGTTGGTGTCCGGTGAGCTCGGACAGCTCGACGCCGAGGACCTGCGCTTCCGCTCGTGGGAGGTCGAGGACCTGTTCCGATCGGTGTACGCACAACCGCTATCCCCCGAGGCCGCCGCGGCGTTGACCCGGCGGACCAGCGGCTGGGCGGCCGGGTTGCAGTTGTTCCACCTCGCGACCTCGGGGGTGTCGCGGTTGGAACGGGAACGCGCCGTGGACGAGCTGAGCGGCCGGTCCCGGCTGATCCGGTCCTACCTGACCCGCAACGTTCTCGACGGTCTGGATCCCGATCGCCGCTCGTTCCTGCTGCAGAGCTGCACCCTCGGCGTGCTGAGCGCGACGTTGTGCGACCAGCTGCTCGACCGCTCCGACAGTGCGGTCGTGCTGGCGGACCTGGAACAGCTGCAGTTCTTCACCAGCACCTCCGACCACGGCGCGACCTACCGCTACCACCAGGTGCTGCAGACCCATCTGGAGGTGCTGTTGGCCGACGAGTGCGGCACCGCCCCGGCGCGGCGGCTCTACGCCCGCAGTGCTGAGCTGCTGGAGGCGGCTGGCTTGTTCTCCTCGGCGTTGCGCGCGCATGCCCGGGCCGAGGACTGGGGCGCGGTGGCCCGGCTGCTGCAGCACACGTCGTCGGCCCTGCCGGTCGACGACCGGTTCTGGCTCTCCCGGCTCCCGGGCGTTGCCCACGACGACCCGGGGCTGGTGCTGGCCAACGCTCGCCGGATGCTGCGGTCGGGACGGGTGGCGGACGCCGTCGAGGGCTTCCGGACCGCGGAGTCGCTCCTCGACGACCCCGACTTCCAGGCCCGCTGCCAGCGCGAACGGGCCGTTGCGGCTCAGTGGTTGGCGACGGCGCCCGAACCGGATCGGCGGCAGCCGGTCCCCTCCGATCGGACGGTCCGGCTCTCCCAGGAGCTGCGCCTGATGACCCGGAGCGTCCGCGATCCGCGCTGGGCGACGAGCGCCCTGGCCCGAGGGGTCGGGCTGTTGCTCGCGGGGGACCGCCGAGCCGCATCGGCCCAGCTGCGGGAGCCCGACGCCCAGGCGAGCGGCTGGGAACGCCTCGCGGTCACCCTGGCGGCCCAGGTCGCCGACGTCGACGAGACCCCCGACCCCTCCGCTGCGTTCGAGCAGATCGTGCTCGGAGCCGACCTCGAGGGACTTCCCTGGCTGGCCCGACTCGCCCGCGGGTGGCAGGCGGCTGCCCTGCTGCGGGCGGAGCCGACCGACAGTCGCGTCGCGTCCGCGCTCGACCTGGTCGAAGCCTGCGACCGGCAGGCGGATCACTGGGGCGCTGCACTGCTCGCCCTGGCGTTCGGCGCGTCCCTGGTACGTCCCCGCCCCGAGCGCAGTGAGTTCGTCCCCGACCACGCCGTCGCCGTCCGACTGCTCCGGCTCGCGCTGGCCCGGGCCGAGGAGCTGGGTGCTCCGGTGCTGGGCGTCTGGGCGGCGGAGCTGCTGGCGGTCGCGGCTCCGGCCGAGCCGGTGCGGGACCGGTCGGGATCGATGGGCCGTGCCGATCAGCTCGGCGTCCGGCTCGACGATCTGGCGGGCTTCGCATCCCCGACCACCCCGGCGACCAACCGTCCGGCGCTGCCACCCGCGGCGCCGCGGGAACCCGGGAAGCGCGGGATCCGGGTCAGTTGCCTGGGCCGCTTCGACCTCACCGTCGACGGGCGGGCCGTCCCCTGGCGTGGGCTCCGCCCCCGGTCGAGATCGCTGCTGATGCTGCTGGCACTGCACCAGGGTCGGAACCGGCACCGGGAGACCTTGATCGCCGATCTCTGGCCGGACGCGACGCTGGCCTCCGGGCTGCGCAGTCTGCAGGTCGCCATCTCAAGCGTGCGCCTGTGCCTGGCCAGCGCGGGACTGGCCGAGGACTCCGTGCTGCGGCAAGGGGATGCGTACGCCCTCAGTCTGCCCGGGGCCCAGGTGGAGCTCGACGACTTCGAGCACACGGTCCGGACCGCCGCCCGGGCGGAGGCGAGTGGAGAACTGCACGTCGCGCTGCGGCAACGGATGGACGCTCTCGATCTCTACGCCGGCGACCTGCTGCCCGAGACCGGCCCGGCCGAGTGGGTGGTGCCCGAACGGGAGCGACTACGGGCGCTGGCGGCCCGGACCGGCGCCGACGCGGCCCGGCTCGCGCTGGCCCTGGACGAGCTGCCCAGCGGGCTCTGGGCCGCGCACCGCTCCCTGGAGCTGGACCCGTACCACGACCAGTCCTGGCAGCTGCTGGCCGACCTCTGCGAGCGCTCCGGTGATCACACCGCGGCCGCCGTCGCCCGCCGTGATCACGAGCGGATGTGCTCCGCCCTGGGTTTGTGACGGTCCGTCGATCAGCGCTTGACCAGCAGCCCGCCGACGTAGCCCAGCACGCAGCCGACCAAGATCACGAAGAATCCGATGTCCAACTGGATGCCGCTGCTGAAGATGCCGAACGCCACCGGAATGGCCACCACGAGGAGGGCCGTCACGAAGGCCATCAACCGGGTCAATCGGCCCTTCGGTCCGGTCAGACCGAACATCATGATCGCTGCCAGGATCGCCAGCACGAGACCAACCGAGAGAAACGCGAGGTCGAAATTCAGGATGTCGCCCAGTCGCACCAACTGGAACTCGTCGGAGACGTCATCGGCATCGAAGCCCAGGGCCGTACCCGGATCGTCGTCGAACCTGAACGGCAGCAGGACGCTGCCGATGATGATCATCAGCCCGCCGAGCAGGGTGAGCAGCACCCGCCAGATCTGCCGGGCGTAGGAGGTGCGGACGGGCGTGGCCTGGGTCAGGCTGCCCTCGGCCGGCTTGGTCTCCGCTCGCCCGTCGGTCGCGACCACCGTGAACGGCCGGGTCAGCTCCTGCCCGTTGGGCGCCTTCGGCGCCTCGACCGTGACGACGGCGGTGGTGACCGCTCCCGGCGGCACGTCCAACACGGCGGGTGCGAAGCCGAACCGCACGATGTTCATCGGATCGTCGCCGCGGAGCGACACCCGGACCGGCTGGGTGCCGGCCCGGTTGTCCAAGACGGCGGTCAGTTGTCCCCGTCGCCCGGTGGCCAGGTGCAGCACACTGGGATCGAGCTTCACCGTCAGGGTCTCGATCGGATTGCGGGACGAGACCTGGTTGAGCGATCCGGCGGCCTCCACCGCGGTCAGGCCGTCGGTCGCCGCGATGGTGAACGGCCGGTTCGACTGCTCGCCGGGCGGCGGTCGCCACGCGTCGATGCGCAGCGCCACGGCCCGGGTCTGCCCAGGGCCGAGGTCGAGCACCGGTTCGGCGAAGCTGAATCGCATCGCGGCCTCGGGATCGCTGCCCTGCAGGTAGATCCGGACCCCGGCCGCCCCGCGTCGGTTGTCCAGCACCACCTGTCCGTTCGCCCCGTCGGCGTCCTGCACCCGCAGCACGCTCGGCTCCAACCGGACCGCCAGGGTCGTCATCGGCGAGTCGCTGGCCGACTGGACGAAGGTCGCCGTCGAGGTGGCCCGGCGGCGGCCGTCGTTGGCCGCGACCGTGATCATCCGACTGGTCTCCGATCCAGCGGCGGGCAGCCGGGCCTCGAACCGGACCTCGGTCTGCGCGGTGCGACCCGGGGGCACGTGCAGCATCGGCTGCTCCCAGGCCACCGTCACCACGCGTTCGGGATCACTGGCCTCCATCCGTACGTGCGCCCACTCCCGACCACCGGAGTTGTCGACCACCACCCGGGCGACCGCATCGACGCGGTCGCGTACCCGGACCACGCTCGGCACCACCTCGAGGGTGACCATCGGGTCCTCGACCTCGACGCTGGTGCCCTGTTGCAGCGTGATCAGGGTCTCGACACTGCGCGCGCCCTCGACCGCGGCGACCGTGAGCGCCCGTGACACCTCCTGACCGGGCTCCGGACGCGCGGCGCGTGCGGACACCTTCGCCGATCCGGATGCGCCGGGACCGACCTCCACCAGCGGTGGGTCGAACCGGAACTGCACCGCCAGCTCGGGGTCGGAGCCGGTCAGGGTGAGCCGGGCGGTGCGGTTGCTGCCGGCGTTGTCGACGAAGATCGTGAACTCGGCCTCGTCGGTGTCCTTGATCCGCAGCAGCCGGGGCTCGGCCCGCAGCCGCACCGGAGCGTCGACGACCGGCACGGTCACCATGATCGGCAGATCGGTGCCGGCCGGTGACTGGCTCAGCGACTTGACCCTGAGCTTGAGCTCGAGCTGCTGTGCCGGGACCATCGTCGGCGACACGACCCGCAGTCTGATCATCATCGCGTCCTCGGCCCCGGGCAGCAGGCTGAGCTGGGCCGGTTCGCAGATCAACCAGCCCGGCGCCCCCGGGGTCTCGATCGAGTACCCGTCGACGATCCCCGACGTGTTGGCGATCCGGAGCACCAGCGTGGCCGGCTCGCCGCCGGCCGGGACGGTGATGGTGTTCTGCTCGGTCGTGACCCGGAACAGATCATGATCAGGAACGATCTCGGCGGCCGGCGGCGGCACCGGCTGCGACACCGGCGACGGACCGGAACCGGGCTCGTCGGGCAGCACGAGCCGCGGCATCATCCGCGTCTCGACGGCGGCCTCCGTCAGCGGCTTGGTGCCGGGACCGGGCGGCCGCCCGGTCGTCGGTCCCGGTCCCGGTGCCGGCTTCGGCTCGGGACGCGGAACGGGCTTCGGCGCGGGCCGAGCCGGAGGGGTTTCGGACTCCTCCCAGGCGAGGAAGGCGTGGCAGTACAGGCAGAATTCGGTGCCGACGGGGTTCTGCTCCCCGCATTCGGTGCAGGTCACCATCGCACGGCCTCCTCGAGCCTCGGCCTCTCGCCGCACCGACCCGGCGCGTTCGGGGTTCAGCGGGCCCCGTCCCGCCGCAGTTTCTCTCATTGTCGACCGTTCCGTCATCTGTGATCACCCAATCGCGACACCGGAGGTCGTTCCTGCTGTGGTGTCGCCCCACGGAGCGACGAGACGGCGTCCTGATACCAGGACCGGCGGGGCACCCGACGGTCGAGCGGGCGGACCGCGTCGGCCCGGCAGCGGCGCTGGCATCGTGGTGGGTGGCCGCAGGCTCAGCTGTCGGAGAGCTGGACGCGATAGCGGACGTGGGCCGGCACCGCGGACCGGATGACGACCTCGAGCCGCTCCGGGTCGAGTCCCGCCGCGGCCCCCTCGGGCACCGTGACGACCACCCGGGGCATCGCCTCGCCCGGCAGCGTGCCACCGGACTCGGTCGACCAGCCCGAGGCACCGGTCTCGCTCACCGTCACCTCGATCCCGAGGGCGGTCCGAACCGCCAGGGCAAGACCCGCCCGGGTACCGCGGACGGCGTGCAGATCCCCCGCCATCCCGACCAGCTCGCGCTGCCCCTCGGTGTCGCGGGACGGGTCCACCGAGACGCCCAGCCACTGCGCCAACCAGGGCAGCATGTCCTCCGGGGTGGTGTCGACGTCCAGGTACGCCGGGAACGAGTCGAGGCTGAGCAGCACCGGGGCCAGCACCTCGTCGAGTCCACCGCACAGCTGGCGCGCGAACACGTCCTCGCGGAGCATCGACGGCAGGATCGAGACCAGCGGGGCCGGCGTCGGCAGCTCCTCGATCAGCCCTCTCACGAGTTCACCCGGACCTGGTGCTCGAAGGAGTAGACGAGTCCGGTGTCCGGCAGGTCGAGCCGTTGCACCGCGTCCCCGCGACGACCGCTGTCGGCTTCCGCCGGGAAGATCGACACCCGGACCTCCCGGGACATGTCCACGCCGGGGATCCGGGCCAGCGCCGCATGCACCTCGTGGGACTGGACCGACCGCCCGAACGGCCAGCCGGTCCCGTCCGGCCCGCCGACCAGCGGGTCGTACAACCGGTACAGCGCCCGCAGCACCTGGGTCCGTACCGATGCGCGCTCGAAGCCGGGCCGCGCGCTCAGGCTCACCACGGCGGTCAACCACGTGTAGTCGGGTGGTTGGACCAGCAACCGGGTTCCGACGAGCCGACGACTGTCCAGGCTGTCGCTGATCCGCTCCAGGGTGTCGGGGTGGGGATTGAGGTCCTCACGGTTGATCCGGCCGACGTCGTCGCCGGCGACGTGCGGCACCACCAGCACCCGCACCCCCGCGGCCTGCTCGGCGTCGGGCACGCACCGGACCCGAGCCGCCTCGGGCGCGACGTCGTGGGCGAGCTGCTCGAAGTCCTCCGCGGTCACCGCCCGACCTCGGGAACGGAGCAGCAACGGCCCGCGGAGCTTGGCGTCGGCGAGGGACTCCGCCTCGGCGCCACCCACGGCCGGCATCCGGTTCTCGACCCGGGACACGTACGGGATCGAGGTCTTCAGCACCCGGACCTGCCCGCGGGCCACGTTGCCGCGGCGACCCCCGCCGGTCCGGTAGCGGTCCATCCGCAGCACCGCGCCGGCGGGCGGGATCGCACCGTAGTTGCGGACGCCACCGTCGGGCGATCGGACGGCAGGACCGAACTGCACCTCGCCGGCGAAGGTGTCGATCCGGAAGTGCCGGTCGTCGGGACCGGACTGGGCGAAGTGACCGGCCGAGGCGGGGCGCCACACCTCCTCGGAGCTACCGAGGACGGCGGTCAGCGTGGTGGCCTCGTCGGAGGCGACCACCGGGCGTCGCTGCAACGCGAACCGCTGTCCCGGCGTGCCGTCGGAGCGGCCGATGACCTCGTCGTGCACCACCTCCGCATGCACGGTGGGAACCGTGCCGCCGATGGTCATGGCCTCGATCGACACCACCGTGGGAGACGCGTTGTAGGTCGGCTGATCGGGCTGGGCCTCGATCAACCGGCAGCGGATCCAACCGGCGCGCTGCCGCGCCACGATCGAGGCCTGATGGGTCTCGGGCAGGTGCAACATGACGTCACCGGGCTTGTTGAGGCCGCCGGTCTCGTCGGAGCCGAGATCGCAGCGCTCCCACCCGGAGTCGGTCCAGGCCTCCCAGACCACCGGTGGCCGGCGCGGGATCGACGCCGCGACCGGAGACCCGGCAGTCCATCCGCAGCAGCACGGCGCAGCTGGGTACGGCCTCGGACAAGCCGATGAGCAGCGCGTCGCCGGGCGTCGGTGGGGAGGAGAAGCAGCGGAATCCGCCCGCGCCGAGCGAACCCGTCGTGTCGATGGGAGTGCCGCCCGCCGCCTGGCTGCCGGCGTGGGCGAACTCACAAGGCAGGATCTCCAGCTCGCGGGTGGTGCTGAACACCACCGGGTCGCTGACGTCGGTCCGCGGTGTCGCCGCCAACGACTCGGCCCGCACCACCACCGGCTGCGGTTGCGGTGCCGAGAGCCAGAAGGTCGCCGAGCCCTGCGCGGCGGCCGGTGGCCGCAGCTCCACCCCGATCAGCTCCAGGAACTTGATGTAGTGCAGGTCGGGCACCCGGTTCAGCCGGAAGATCAGCTGGTCGACCATCTGGGCGAAGGCCTCGATCAGCGTCACCCCCGGGTCGGACACGTTGTGATCGGTCCAGGTGGGGCAACGTTGCTGGACCAGCCGCTTCGCGTCGTCCACCAGGTCCTGGAAGTGCCGGTCGTCGAGATTGGGTGCGGGCAACATGGTTCAGGCTCCGTTCCCGGCCGGCAGGGCCAGCTGGACGCTGTCCGGCTCTTCGGGGATGACGTAGAAGGGGAAGACGAGGTTGCGCGGGTCGTTCAGCCCGCGGATCTCGTAGCCGACGTCGACCAGCAGCCGGCCGGCATCGATCTCGTCGAAGGAGACCAGGATGTCGATCACCTCGATCCGCGGTTCCCAGCGCTCCAGGGCTTCGCGGACGTCGTAGGCGATCTGACCGGCGGTGGCGGAGTTCGCCGGACCGAACACGTGATCATGGATCCGGCAGCCGAAGTCGGGCCGCATCGGCCGTTCACCGCAGGCGGTTCCCAAGATCAACCGCATGGCCTGTTCGATCTCCCGCTCTCTGGTCACCAGCGCGATGCCGCCGGTGGCGTCGGTGCCCAGCGGGTACGACCAGCCCGCACCGATGAAGTCCAAGCCCATCTCAACCGCCGATCATCACGGTCGGGCAGCCCATCACGACCGGTGCGCCGCAGGCCGCCATGTCTCCCTGGCGGGCCGCCGGCAGACCGCCGATCAGCACCGTGGGGCAGCCCGGCGGGATGATCGCCGACGGCGGGTGCACCGCCGGCGGCGGGAACGAGCACGCATGCAGCGTCCCGACCACGGCCGCCGGCATGCCACCGATCAGGACGTTCGGTACCCCCGGCGGCAAGATCACGCCCGGGTGCCCGGTCGGATCACCGACCCGTGCTGCCATCGGCATGTCCCCTCCTCTCGTCGTCGCCCGTCGATCCGAGATCGCCGGTCCGCGGTCGAACTCGTCAGTTGATCTTCACCATGGCGGCCGAGACGGTGCACATGCCGCCGCCCTTGACCTCGCAGTTGCCGCTGCCCTCGAGCTTGGTGGTGACGCCGGTGAGGCTGAGCGAGCTGCCGGCCGTCACCGAGACCGCGCCGCCCCCGCCGTCGACCGTGACGCCCTGGGTGGCCTGCAGCGAGATCTTCCCGGCCTTGAGGTCCAGCGGCGCGCTGGCGGCATCGAGGGTGATCCCCTGGGTCCCCTCGACCACGACCTTGCCGTCGGAGTGCACCGTGATCGTCGTGCCCACCTGGTCCATCTTGAGGAACAACTTGTCGCCCGCGGTCACGAGCGAGATGCCCTCGGTCTTGCCGTTCGCGTCCAGCAGATCGATCCGGTGCCCGTTGCGGGACACCATCGAACGCCGGTTGACCGCGCCGGAGCTGGAGTCGATGACGTCGGTGGGTCCCGAGGCCATCGTGTCGACTCCGTTGTAGAGGCCACCGAGCACGGTCGGTCGGCTGAAGTCGCCCTGCTCGAAGGCGACCAGGACCTCGTCGCCCACCTCGGGCAGCACGGTCCAGCCACGATTCTTGCCCGCCCCCAGCTGGACGGTGCGCGCCCAGTCACTGACGTAGTCGTCGGACAACCACGGGAACGTCAGCTTGACCCGGCCGGCCTGCTCCGGGTCCTGGGTGTCGCTGATCTGAGCGATCACCACCCCCGGTTGACGGTTCCCGGGGCGGTGACCGCCTGAGGTCAGCCCCAGCATGCTGCGATCGTGTCGGCCGGTGACGGCGAAGGACGTCGTGTAACCGGTGCCCGGTTCGATCCGGTGCCGGGACGTCGTGACGGTGTACTTGCCGTCGAACGGTTCACCGAGGCCGGCGATGCTGACCGCCGCTCCCGCTCTGATCTTGGGGTTGCCGCGCGCCACCCCTTCGAACTCGGCGAACGCGGCGGCCCGTTCGTCGGCGAGAGACTTCGCCGCCTCGTCGACCTCGGCCTGACTGCGGTACGGCACGTCCGCCGACACGTACGTCTGGTCGCCGAACTTCTCGGCCAGCTGCACCGGCGTGACGGTCGGCAGCTCCGCACTGCGGGTCACGGCCGGGGCGGTGGCGGTCAGTGCCTGCTTGGTGGCGATGTCCCAGCCCCGTACCTCGACGTTCTTCGACTGCTGTGCCGAGGTCAGGATCGAACGGAACCGCGTCAGGTCCTTGCCCAGCTCCAGCACCAACGGATTCGCCGCGTCGGCGCTGCCGCCCGCGGCCGGGGCCTTCGCCGCCGTGGTCGGCTCGGTGAACGAGAACGACCCGTCCCGGACCGCCACCTCGAAACCGGTGTCCCGGCACAGCATGGCGAGCATGTCCCAGTCGCTCTGCGCCGCCTGGCTGAGGTGCGGGTAGACCGTGGTCGTCGAGGTCACCTCGCCCACCTTGAGTCCCGCGTCCCGGGCGATCTGGGTCGCGACGTCGGACGCCGTCATCTGGACGAAGCTCTGGGTGTGTCGACGGCGGAGCAGCCGGTGGGTCTGGTCGTACCCCCGGAGCACGGTGAAGGTGCCGCCGCCGTCGAACTCCGCCTCCAGCGCCGTGATCTCACCGGTGATCAGCGGCTCGGGCGCCTGGGCCCCGGCCACCTGGACCATGACCTTGATCTGCGCCCCCACCTTGGCCCCGGACTTGCTGATCACGATCCGGCCCGGATCGCGGAACCGGAGCGCGAACATGTCGGGCAGCCGCTGGCTGTCGTCCACGAAGGCGGAGGTCAACAACGGCACCACGTCGGCGGGCAGATCCTGACCATCGATCTGCACCAGGCACATGCTGGAAAAACTCATCGGGCCAGCTCCTCGGGCGTCGGCAGCATGAGCACCATGCCGACCGGCAGCCGCATCGGGTCGTCGATGGCGTTGTAGGCGGCGAGCGCGCGCCACTGGGTGGCGTCGCCGTACTCCGACCAGGCCAGCGAGGCCAGCGTGTCCCCCGCCACGGTTCGCCGGACCCGCCGGACGTCGAAGCCGCCGGAGGTCGGATTCTGCTTGAACGGTTCGCCGGGCATCTCCTCCATCGAGACGCTGCAGACGGCGCGGATCGGCATCCCGTCGGCGCTGAACAGCGTGTACTTGGCGCTGACGGAGGTGATGAACGACGCGAAGCTGCTGACCTTGCCCCAGTGCAGCACGACCAGCGGCGGGCTCGGCTTCTTCTGGCCCTGGCTCTGCTCGGTGGGGACGGTGCAGGAGAACAGCTTCTCGACGGCGGTCACGACGGCCCCGTCCTGCTTCGCCGTCGCATCGAAGAACATCTCGACCGTGAGCTTGCACGGGTCGGAACCACTGAACTCCGGCGGTCCGGCCGTCTTGGATCCCTTGGCCGGTTTGCGTTCCCACTTGGCCGTCTTGGCGATGGTGACCTCTTTGGGATTGAACTGGAACTCCAGGAACCCCAGGTCCGCACCCGGCTTGCTGCCCCCCGGCGCCGGCTCGGGCGCGTAGATCTTCAGGGTCGCCTTCTGCATGGTGACCCGACCCTGGGCGGAGCGTTCGTGCGGCTCCCCCGGCTTCAGCAGCTTCCCCGGTTCGGCCGTCAGCAGGGCGATCGGCTTGGTCACGAGCGGAGCCTCTCGGGAGTGAGGACCGAGTGGAGCCTCTCGGGACTGAGGACCGCGACGTCAGACCTGGTCAATTCTGACCTCCCGGCTTGGGTTTCGGACTGTCGCCGCCGGCCACCCGACCGGGCAGGAACCCGTGGTGGGCCAGCTCGATCGTCTCCATCGCGGCTTTCGGCGAATCCGGGTTCAGGCTGGGTCCGGTCCAGCGGACCGGGAGCGCCCCGTCGAGGCTCCAGGAGGTGACGATCGTGCCGTCCGCGCTCCGGGCTTCGATCGTGGCCGTACGCAACTTGACGCCGCTGGCGAATCCGGCGAGCCACTTGGTCAAGTTGGCGCTGTCCTTGCAGATCGCTCTGGTCAGCTTGACGTTGCTGTACTTGATCCGCGTCGGCAGCTGCCAGACGAAGCCGTTGTTGCCGCCTTCTTCGCGTTGCTCGAGGACGATCTCGACCCCGAGGCCTTCGCAGGTGGTGAACTCGCCGAGATCGTCACCGTCGATCTTGACGGTGTAGCAGACACTGATCGCCGGATCGCCGCGGTCAGCCATGGCGCCCCTCCTTCGCGTCCGAGTCACGGTCGGGCATCGGTCACCATCCCGGCACGTTCGCGGTCCAGCCAGAGCTCGGCCCGCAGTCGGGCCGACAGCGGCTCGAACAGCCGGCGGGCCATCTCATCCAGGTCGGCTCCCCCGGCCGCGGCGGCTCCGGCGGCTCCGGCGGCGCCGGTCACAGCGCCCGTCGCCTGGTCGACCGCAGCGGCTCCCGCGTCCATGACTCCGCTGACAGCATCCGAGGCCCCGCCGACCACCGCGTCGGAGGTGGCCCGGGCGCGATCGGCGACACCGGCGGCCGCCCCGGCCAGGTCGGGCAGCTCCGGTGCCTGCGGCAGCCCGGGCACCGCCGGCATCTCGGGCACGCCCGGCAGGTCCGGGACGCTCGGCATCCCGGGCATGCTCGGGACACTCGGCATGCTGGGGACCGACGGCATGGTCGGCGCGGTCGGCATGCTCGGCAGCTTGGGCGCCCCGGGCAGGGAGAACCGCTGTACGGGGGTGGCCGGTTCTGATCCGGGACGCTCGACGGCGGGGCGCTCGACGCCGGGGAGCTCGACGCCGGGGAGCTCGACGCTGGTGTAACCGAGCTCGGCCGGCCCCGGTTCGGCGAACATCGTCGCGAACGACACCGCCGGACCGGGCTCGAAGCTCGACGGCGGCAGCTGACCCGCCTGCTGGCGCTGGACGATCGCCAGGGGTGACGGCGCGACCGGAGGGGCCGCGGTGTGGGATGAGGAGGGCCGTGACTCCGATCGGACCACGGTGTCTGGTACCACCGCGCTTCCAGCTCGGGTCTGGACCGAAACGGCCGCCGACTCCGGCTCCGGCGACCGGTCCTCGCTCCCGAAACGGCGCGCGATCTCCCTCCCGATTCGAGCCGGGAACGGCTCCGCGGGCACCGACTCGGGTCGTGCCGCCGCCGCCTCGGATCGTGACGCCGACGAGGCCTCGATCCGGTTGACCACCGGGACGGCGGTCGCCGGCTCCGCACCGAACGGCTCGCCGGCCGCGGCCGTCACCGGGGTCGGGATCACCAGTCCTGCCGGCGCTTCGTCGACCGACCCGATACGGCCGGTTCGCGGGGCGGCCGACCGCGGACTCGACCCACCAGCCGGCGTCGTCGCGTTGTTCCCGGTGACCATCGCCCGGCCCTGCCCGACCGGGCTCGGGGCCGCCGTGCGCGGGGTGACGTCGACGTAGCTGATGCGTTGGACCGGCGGCGGCGCCGGTCGAGCGGAGCTCAACGACTCGAGCCGCGTCGTCAGGCCCCGGCTGCCGAGCAACCCGATCTCGGCGCCGATGGCGCCACCGTCGGCACTCGAAGCGGCGGTTCCGCCGACGAGAGCGGATGCCAGATCAGGCTGCGCGGCGGCGGGGACCCGACCGGCGGAGGCGGGGCCGCTCACGACGGGCAGCGCCCCGGGTTCAGTACGCGACTCCTCCTGCGCTGGAGTCCCGGCCGGTGAAAGCCCGCTCGCAGCCGTGGCGTCGTCGTCCGGCAGCGTCGCGATCGCGGCGGCGAAGCTGCTCAGCGGTGCATCGGCGATCGGCGCCGCCGCCGTTCGGACGGTCTCGCGCTGGACGGACGGCGAGGCCGGCGTCGGTAGCGCGGGCAGCTCTCGAACGGGCAGCTCCGACGCAGGTGGGTGTCGCCGGGCCGAGGTCGCTGTCGGTCCGGCGACGGTCCGCGCCACGATCAGCGGCGCCAGCACCGGACCTGCGGAGCCGGGCTCGTCGGCGACGACTGGGTCGTCGGATCTCACCGCAGGGCCGGTCGTCGCGCCAGGCGCAGCGTCGAGACCGTCGCTGGGCTCAGGCCCGGCGGCCGGCGTCGAGACGGTGATCGGGGCGGACCCGATCGGAGCCGACGACGCCAGTCGCTGGATCGCCGGCGCAGCGGCCTCGCCGCTCGAAGATCCTGCCGGAGCCGGTCGCTCGCCGACGGTCCGGTCGGTGACGGCAACGGTCAGCGGTGCGTCCGGCGCGCCCGTACCGGTCAGGGTCGGGGTGAGCGATGCCTGCGCCGCGGGTGCGCTCGGATGCTCCCAGCGCACGGTGGGCACGGGCTCCTCCGTCGACTCCGGGAGTCCGTCGCCCGATCCTGTCCAGGTGACCGTTCCCGGCCCGGCCCGCTGCACCGTCGGTTCCCGCCGGGACGCGGCGGGAGCGGTCCGGACGGACAGCTCCGCCGTACCGCGGACGGGGTGCGGATGACCCGGCGCCAGATCGGCCAGCCCGTTGACGATCCCGCTGCCGGCATCGGCATCGACGGCGTGACTCAACGGCCCCAGGAAGCTCGGATCGTGGTGCGACGCGAGGTCGGCGGTGAAGGCGTCGAGGGGCGCGGTCGGTCGAAGCGGCTCGCGAAGGGCGCGCTGCACCGGGGGCAGCACCGCCCACGCCTCCGGCGACACCGGACGCGACGGTGCCGACGACAGCGGCGGAACCCGGCTGCGACGGTTCGGGTCGCGATCCCGGCTCCGTCCGTCGACGCAGGCCATCCCGCACAGCGTCGCGTACCCCTGTCCACCACGGCACCAGACCCACCGCCGCCCTAGCCCTCGGAGATCCGGGTGTTGAGCGCGCCGATCTCGGTCACGAACCGCTGCCGCTCGGCGTGCTCGAGGTCGAGGATCTCGTCGCGAGACCAGTGCAGGTAGTAGGCGACGTACGCGATCTCGGCGTAGAGCCGGTCGGTCGCGTACGTCACGATTCCCCCAGGCGCCCACCCGAGACGTCGACAGCGAACCGGTGCTCGCAGGCCGGGCAGGTGACCGCGGCCCGGGTGTGTCCCTCGGTGTTGACCCGGCGGTAGAGGTCCTGCAGGAAGGCCAGGTCGGCGGCGAACAGGTTCTCGACGACGCCGGCGTGGATGTCGTCGATGGTGCCGATCCGGGTGATCACCCGGGCGAGCAGCACGACGGTCAGGTAGGCGGAGTTCTCCCGCACCCGGTCGTCGCGCAGCGGCACCAGCTCGTCCCGCGCCGTCGCCAGCCGCATCACCCCGTCGCGATGCACCGTGCCGGACGCGTCGACGTAACCGCGCGGGCAGCAGGAACGCGAACTCGGTCCGCAGCTGCTCCGCCGGGGCGGCGCTGTCGGTCGGCTCTCCCTCGCCGAGGTGTCGGCGGCGCGGCTCGGGCAGCGTCAGCGACCCGCGCCGCATTACTCGACCTCGATCGATCTCGCAGGTGAGGACGAGCTTCTCCGACAGGTAGGAGGTGTCACCGGCCTTCAGCGATGCCGATCTCCAGGCTCTTCGGCCAGGCGTTGGTCAGCTTGTAGCGCTTGACCGGCTTCCCCTCGTAGTCGAAGACGATGATCGCGCCGCCCTTGCGGACGTCGGCCATCTTGCCGAACCGGCTGTCCTTCGACCCACTTCTCGAAGCTCTTGTCCTCGGTGAGGCCGCGGGTCAAGGTGATGTCGGGCGCCTTGGGCCGGCCGGGCAGCCGGCGGATGACTGGTACTTGCCGTCGGGGCCGTTCTCCTTGTACTCCACCACGTCCTGCTCGATCTTGAGGCCGCTGACCTCGGTGATCGCCTTGATCGTGATGCCGTCGAACTCCAGTCCGAAGGAGTGGCCGACTGCCCTGTCGCCGTGGGAAGTGCCATGATCACTACCTTTCGTGCCGCTGCTGTGGCTCATCGGAGGGGGCGGGACTACTCGCTGACGAGGCTGGTGCCGCCGGAGAACTGCGCCAGGCGGAAGATCACGAACTCGGCCGGCTTGACCGGGTGCGACGCCGATCTCGCAGACCACCTGGCCGGCGTCGATGCCCTCGGCCGGGTTGGTCTCGGAGTCGCACTTGACGTAGAAGGCCTCGTCCGGGGTCGCGCCGAACAGGGCTCCGGCCCGCCACTCCATCACCAAGAAGGCGGCGATGGTGCGCCGGATCTTCGCCCACAGCGCCTGGTCGTTGGGCTCGAAGACCACCCAGTTGGTGCCGCTCAGGATCGACTCCTCGAGGTAGTTGAACAGCCGGCGGACGTTGAGGTAGCGCCAGGCCGGATCCGAGGAGAGGGTGCGGGCGCCCCAGACCCGGATGCCGCGGCCCGGGAAGGCCCGGATGCACGTTGATCCCCTCGGGATTGAGCAGGTCGTGCTCGTTGCGGGTGATGTTGATCTCGAGGTCGATCGCGCCGCGGACGATCTCGTTGGCCGGCGCCTTGTGCACGCCGCGGGTGTCGTCGTTGCGACCCCAGATGCCGGCGATGTGACCCGAGGGCGGCATGTAGGACAGCAGCCCGGTGGCCGGGTTCATGGTCTGCACCCAGGGCCAGTAGAGCGCGGCGTACATCGAGTCGTAGCGGGCCTTGTCGACCCGCCACTCCTTGATCTGCTGGGCGTTGAAGCCCGGGCGGCGGGTCCAGGATCGCGACCCGGTCGCCCATCAGCTCGCAGTGGGCGATCATCGACGTCTGCACCGCCTGCACGGTGTCCAGGTCGATGGCGCCCTGCTGGTAGGCGCTCATCAGGTCCGGCACGCAGAGCATCGTGACCTCTTCGACCGCCTCCAGGCCGCCGAAGCCGGTCCGCTCGGCGACGTCACCGACGTAGTCGTCGGCGCTGAGCCGGGTCGACGGCACGGCCGCCGCCGGCACCGGAGCGACCAGCGCGGTCTCGCCGTCGGCCAGCCGCTCGACGGCGCCGCTGCCCGTGTCCTCGAGCTGATCAGCTTGCGAGGCGGCGTTGACCATGGTCACCACGTTCTGCTTGCCCCGGCCGAAGGTCGCCCGGTCGAACTCCTCCACCTGCTCGCCGTTGCGCTTGACCACGACCCGGAACATGTCCTCGGTCGGGCTGTCGCCACCGGCCGGTCGGCGATCTGCACGCTGACCTCGCCCGGCTGCACGGCCGGGTCGATGCACGTTGACCTTCAGTCGGCCGATCTGGGCCTGCGGTGCGGCGGCCAGCTCCTTGGCCCGGGCACTGCGCGGTGCCGGATCCGCTGTCGGTCCCGTTCTGCCCGATCCGGACGACGTAGCAGTTGCCGCCGCCGTTCATGAAGTAGCCGTAGACCGACTGGGCCAGGTAGGAGCCGGCGACGAAGCCGCCGAAGGTGGTGGTGAACTGGGTCCAGTTGCTGACCAGGGTGGGCGCGTTGAACGGGCCCGCTCTCGGCCAGGCCGACGAAGGCGGCGATGGCGGTGCCCACCCCTTCCAGCGGGCGGGCGCCCGCGGCGACTTCCTCGACGTAGACCCCGGGTGACTGGTAGGTCGGCATGCTGGCTCCTTGCGGGGGTGCGGAATGTGTCTAGGAGAAGCGTGCGCGTCCCCGGCTCGCCGGCGGCAGGACCGCGCGGACTCACTGACGGGCAGTCGGTTGTGCCCCTAAGGGCACTCGGTCGCGCGGCGGGCGTTGTCGTGTCGAGTTGCGTCCGTCGACGGACGCAACTCGACACGTGAACTGGTCAGGACCGCCCGAGCTAGGCGGGCAGCTCCTCTTCCTCTTCCTCACCCTCGCGCTGGACGAAGAGTCCCTGCACGGGTTCCTCTTCCTCCTCGTCGCCTTCTTGGCGCTGCAGGTCGGGGACGCCGGCGAAACTCCCCTGGACGGTCTCCTCGTCCTCGCTGTGCCGTTGCACCGCGGCTCCGGCCGAGGACACCGAGGGTGCCGGACCCGGGCCGGACATGACCCGCTCCGCGTTGGCGGCGGCTTCCCGCTCGAACCGGTCACCGGGGTCGCTGACCTTGATGCCCCCGGCCGCGGCCGTCCCGTCCACCGGTCCGCAGCGCTGCTGGATGACGTGGGTCAGTTCGTGCGCCAGCGTGGTGCGGCCGGCTTCGCTGGACGGGTCGTAGACGTCGCGTTGGAACACGATGTTGGAGCCGACCGTGTAGGCGTGGGCGTTGACCGACTGGGCCGACGAGGCCGCGGCCGTGTCGTCGTGCACCCGGACGTCGCCGAAGTCGCGCACCCAACCGGCCCTCCATGTCGTTGCGGACCTCGGGATCCAGGGCCTTGCCGCCCGAGGAGACGACGTCGTGGACCGGCGATCGCTCCTCTTCCAGCATCGCCGAGACCCCGGCGTTGCCGGCGACCCGTTGCAGGCCGAGCAGGCCGCGGGCGCCGAGCACGTCGGGGCGACCCTCGGCCGCAGCGCGCCCAGCATGTTCTTGGAGCTGGTCCTCGATCCGATCGCCCTTGGGGCGGTACGGATCTCGTCGGGACTCGGACAGATGCTCGTGCATGGTCAGACCTCCGCATGTTGCCGCTACCCACTGTGGCACTGATGGCGCGCCTTGGGCAGGTCCCAACCGCCGGGAACCGCTGCCCGATGGGGCAGAGTTGACCGCCCGTCAGCCGATCATCGCGTAGTACCGGCCGAACTCCCGTTCCAGGACCAGCCGGCCGAGCTTGCGGTACTCCTGCTCGACGGCCGCCACGAGATGCCCCATGGTCACCGGTGTGCCCGCGGCGGCGGCCAGGTAGGCCGCCGTGGTCGATGCCGACCGGATGTTGCCGCCGGCGAACTCGAACGAGTCAGCCAGGAACTCCAGATCGACGTCGTCGGCGACCGGTAGCGGGGGCACCAGGCAATGGGCCCACAGCGTCCGGCGCAGCTCCGGCGTCGGGGCGGGGAAGTCGATGATCGCGTCCAGCCGGCGGGTGAAGGCCTCGTCGATGTTGGCCCGCAGGTTCGTCGCCAGCACGGCCAACCCGTCGAAGGTCTCCAGCCGCTGCAGCAGGTAGGCGCTCTCGATGTTGGCGTATCGGTCATGGGCGTCGCGGACGTCGCTGCGCTTGCCGAAGATCGCGTCCGCCTCGTCGAAGAACAGCACGGCGTTCACACCGGCGGCTTCGACGAAGATCCGTTCGAGGTTCTTCTCGGTCTCCCCCATGTACTTGTCCACCACCGTGGCCAGGTTCACCGTGTAGAGGTCGAGGCGCAGGTCGGTCGCGATCACCTCGGCCGACATGGTCTTGCCGGTCCCGGAGTCGCCCGCGAAGAGCGCGGTGACACCGTGACCGCGACCGCCGCCGCGGCGCATCCGCCAGTCGGTGAGCACCGTGTCGCGGTGCCGGGCCCGGTCCGCGACCTCGCGCAGCCCCCGCAACACCGACGGCGCGAGCACCAGATCGCCCCAGTCCACCTCCGGTTCGATCCGCCGGGCCAGCCGCTCCAGACCGGCGGCGTTCTGGGCACGGACGCCGCGGCGGAGATCCTCGGCGCGGACCGGTCCGCCGTTCAAGCGCGCGGACGCCTCCGCCGCGCGGACGGCTCGGCGGATCTGGGTCGGTCCCAGCGCCAGATGGCCGGCGAGGTCGTCGGCGCCGAAGTCGGCGGCCGAGTCCCCGAGCTCGCGGTGCCACAGGGCCAGCCGCTCCCGTCCGCCGGGACTGGGCGCCTCCGCCACCAGCGGGGTGCTGGTCGCCCACTGGGGATCCCAGGTGGCCGACCCGGCCAGCAACACCGGTACCGAGGCCTGCTCGAGCCGTTGGATCGCCTCGGCCGCTCCCTCGCTCAGCTGCCCGACCGAACCGACCACCAGTCCGGCGCCCTGCAGCAGCGCCTCCCGGACCGCGCCGGCCACCAGCGCGAGCATGTCGGCGCCGTCGCCGAGCCGGCGCAGGTCGACGGCGACCGCGGTGCGACCCGCCTGCTCGAGGGCGGCCACCGCGATCGCGCTCCCGGTGCCCGCAACGCGCTCGTGCAGGTAGTGGAAGCGGACCCCGGAACTCAGGGCCCGGGCCAGCTGGCTCGCGAGCGGGTCGGCCCAGGGCGCGACCGGCTCGAGCAGCGGATCGACCAGCGGATCGGGCGCGTCGTCGCCCAGCAGGTGCGCCGTGACCCGGTCGGGCACCCGTAGTCCGCGGGTGAGCAACGGGCGGTCGCCGTCCTCGACCGCGACCAGGTTCTCCCGCGACAGCGGCCGGCTGGGCTCCAGTCGGCCGCGGGCGGCGGCCGCCATGGGCGACTGACCCGCCAGCTGCAGCGCAAGCCCCACGGAGGCCCGGCGTCGGGTGACGTCATCGTTCAGGTAGGCGTAGAGGCGCTCGAACCGGACGTCCAGATCCGGCAGCAGGGCGATGACCAGCAGCTCGACGTCGACGTCACTCAGGTTCGCCGTACGGGCCAGTCGGCGCAGCCGCAGCTGCGCCCCATCGGCCTCCCGCTCGTCCGCCGCCACCTCGATGGAGCGGCGCCGGGCCTCCAGCTCCTCGACCGCGGGCGAGCCGATGCCGCTGGTGCGGTCGGCCAGCAACCGGTCGACCGTCTCATCGCTCAGGTAGAGGCCGCGGAACGGGTCGTCCGGGGCCGGGTCGTCGGCCCGCCGCTCCGCCACCAGCGCGCGGACCCGGGCCTCGACCAGACCCGCGCGGTCGAGCAGGTAGGCCAGGTTGGCGTCGGTCACGAAGACTTCCGCGGCCGGCGTTGCCGCCGCATGGTGATCTTCGGGCCGGCCGCACCGCCGCTGCCCGGCTCGCCATCCTCCCCGCTCGCCGCACCGGACTCCGCCGACCGCGCGGCAGCTGCACCCGACCCGCCGGCGGCCGAGCCCGAGGACGCCCGGACCCCGAGCTGGCGATCCCCGCCGACCCGTTCCACCGACGGCCAGCCGGTCCGCCCGCTGAGATCCACCAGCGGCATCCCGGTCACCGGCGGCCCGGTCTCGTACCGCTGTCCGGTCTCGACCGGGGTGCTCACGACGACGTCGATCGACGGCTTCAGCTCCCCGCCGAGCGCGGACCAGACGTCGGCGAAGGCCCGGTCCTCCGGCGGCGGCAGGGCCACCGTCATCGGTACCGGCCGCTCCAGCTCGGCCAACGGACCGCTCAGCAGCTCGACGGGCAACGCGTCGTAGCGGAGGAAGCAGCTGAGCAGCGACGACAACAACCGGTGTTCGTCCTCGGGCCGCTGGGTCCAGGCCGTCACCAGGTACGAGAGCTTGAAGTGCCGCGGTGGGAGGTGCCGGGCGATCACCCGGACGTCGTCGTCGTACTCGTTGAGGAGTCCACGTTCTCGGCGGCGCAGGTCCTCGCGGATGTCGTACAGGTAGACGTCGATGGTCGGCGCGTTCCGCCGTCCGGCCCAGTCCCGGGTCGGCGCGTCGAACACGACCTCCACGTCGCGGGTTCCGACCGCGTCGCGCTCGATCAACGCCCGCAGCGCCGAGTCCACCTCGTGGATCACTAGATCAGACCCTCCCGCACCGCGTAGGCGACCGCATGGGTCCGGTTCCGCAGCTGCAGCCGGGTGGTCAGGTCGTGCAGCACGTTCTTCACGGTGCGTTCGCTGTAGCACATCCGGAGCGCGATCTCGGAGGTGTCGTGGCCGTCGGCGACGAGTCGCAGCACCTCGGTCTCGCGGGGCGTCAGTCCGGTGAAGGTCAGCCCGCGGGGCGCCAGCACCTGGCGCTGCAGCCGGCCCACCTGCTCGAGCAACCGGCCCAGCAGATCCGGCGGCACCTCCCCGTGTCCCGCGGCCACCCGGCGGATGGTGCGGGCCAGCGTGTCCGGCGTCGCGTCCTCCCGACGCAGCAGTCCGGCGACCCCGGCCTCCGCCGCCAGCACGAGGGCCGCGTCGTCGACCGCAGTGGCCACCAGCATGAGCTGGGGCCGCCCGTCCTTGCGCAGCCCGCGCAGCTGCCGGGCGGTGTTGGCGTCGACGTGATCGGCGATGACCACGGCCACGTCGGCCTGCTCGACCCGATCGACGACCCGGATCTCCGGCCTGCTCTTGAGCTGACTCACCACGCCGGCCTGGGAGATCGGGTCGCTTCCCTCGACGTAGGTCGGAATCGCATTGTTCATCTGGTTCGTGCTCCCCTGTTCGCTCGCCCCTCCAGCGCACAGCATCCCGACGGCGCTCATTGCCGGCTCATTGCCGGCTCATTGCCCGTCGCGGCCGTGCGACGCGCACTCAACGACCGCTCAACACGCGCTCAACACCCCGATTCCTCCCGGCTGGATGCAACCGAACGGCCCGCCCAGGCGTATTCCGGTCGTGAGACACACCGTCGAGCCGCGGGTTGCCACGTCGACCGGCCCGGGCCGGGCAAGATCACAGGTGTTCGGATCGACCGCCGGGTCGGGCTCGCTGCCGCCGGTGATCATCGACCGAGGATCGACCAGGACCGCAACCACCAGGACCGAGATGACCGCCGACGAGTTCGACGCCTTCTACGCCGGGTCGTTCGCGCGCCTCGTCGGACAGATCTATGCGATGTGCGGGGACCTCGCCGAGGCCAACGACTGCGTCCAGGAGGCCTTCATCCGGGCCTGGGACCGCAGCCGCGACCTCGACAGCGGCGCGAACCCCGAGGCCTGGGTCCGGACGGTGGCCTACCGGCTCGCGATCAGTCACTGGCGGCGCAGCCGCCGGTCCTACGATCCGCGGAACCGCACACAGCTGTCGCCGGTGAGCCCCGAACCCCAGCTGGACCGGATCGCCCTCGTCCGGGCGCTGACGCAGATCCCTCCCGACCAGCGTCGCGCCATCGTGCTGCACCACCTGTGCGACCTCTCGGTGGACGAGGTCGCGCGCGAGGTCGGCGCACCGGCCAACACCGTCAAGGCCCGGTTGTCGCGGGGGCGCGCCACCCTCGCCACCCTGCTGGCCGACCGATCATCCACGCCGGAGGAGACCAACCGTGGCTGACCACGACGACCTACCGGAGCTGCACCGGATGGCGGAGCTGGCGGAGTCCGCGGCCCAGCCGTTGCCGGCGGCCCAGGTCCGCACCCTCGGCGATCGCCGCCGGGGACGTCGGCACCTGCTCACCGCCGGCATCACGCTGCTCACCGTGCTGGTGATCGGCGGCGCGGCGTTCGCCGGGCTCACGCTCTTCCGGGGATCCGGCTCGACGGCCGGTCCACCGGTCGCGGGCTCCCCGAGCGCCGTCGGCCCGACCAAGGGAGCATCGGCTTCGTCGGCCGGCTCGAGTCCGGCCACCACGGCGCCGCGGGCCCTGAGCGCCAAGAACCTGCTGACCGTCGAGGACATCCCGTTGGAGGACTACGACACCCAGCAGGTTGTCGTCGCCAAGGAGGGCCTCGGCCGGCCCGGACCCGAGAGCTCGGTCTGCCTTCCCCCGAACGGCCTCCAGGATCTCGCGGCCACCCAGGAGCTGCATCGCAACTTCCGGTACGTGCTGGTCGACGGCAAACCCGATCCCGACGATCCGTTCCGGAACCAGCCGGTGCTCTACACGACCGCCCTGCAGTTCCGGGACGCGGCGGCGGCGAAGGCCGCCCGGGACCGGTACCGCTCGTGGCTGAAGGACTGCCCGGACCGGTTGGAGGCCAAGGGCTACCAGCCGCTCCCCGAGCTCGGCTTCGACAACACGAAGGTCCAGGTGGAGCGCGGGTCGGCGACGGTCAGTGAGCTGGCGTACCGACGTCCCGGTGGCGTCGACGAGGAGAACGGCATCTGGGAGAGCGTGGGTCTCACCGTGCTCGGCGACCGGATGATGGTCACCGTCTACCTGCACTGGGGCATGGACTGGGAGGTCACCATCGATTCCGCCGAGGGTGATCTGCTGCATCCGCAGGTGGGGCTGGTCGACTCGGCGTCGGTCCGGCTCGGCGCCTGACCCACTCGCCCGGGCTCGAGGGTCGGGCCAGGGCTCAGCTCGCTTCAGTGGACCAGGTAGTCCAGCGCCATGATCACCGCACCCAGAAAGGCGGTGCCGAGCGCACCGATGATCCGGGTGCCGATGCTGCTGGTGCGCCTGGAGTACGCGAAGTAGCCGAGCAGGCCGAGGACCAGCACCGCCATCAACAAGGCGTAGTCGGCGGCGGTCTCGGCATGGATCCCCGCCAGGGCACCGATGCCGAGCACCACGGCCGGAGGGATCGAGGCGTAGAGCATGCCGGACGAATGGTGCACCGCCTGCACGGTGGCCCGGCGCAGCCCCAGCTCCCCGTGGTCACCGAGGGTGTGGGCGAAGACGTGGGCGAGGAAGAAGACGATCAGCGACGACACGCTGAGGGTGAAGACCGTGCCGATGTGGGAGTTCTCATCGGAGGCGACGGCGATCAACACGGTGAACAGGATGAGCCCGTAGACGGCGGAAGGCGACGCGAACCGCACCCGCAGGAACAGTCGGACGCGGCCCTCGGTCGCGGGCTCGGCGGTGGTGTTCAAGGGGTGGTGTTCAAGAAATGGTGGTCAAGGGTGGTGTTCGAGCCCGGCGTCAGTCGTGCGGGTGCACCATCGCGCCGAGCATGTCGCGGTTCAGCCGGTTGATGGTGTCCATCGGGATGCCCTTGGGGCAGACCGCGACGCACTCGCCGATGTTCGTGCACCCACCGAACCCCTCGGCGTCGTGCTGGGTCACCATGCCGCGAACCCGGGCATGGCGCTCCGGCTGCCCCTGCGGCAGGAGTCCGAGATGGGTCACCTTGGCCGCGGTGAAGAGCATCGCGGAACCGTTCGGGCAGGCTGCGACGCACGCGCCACAACCGATGCAGGTCGCCGCGTCGAAGGCGTGGTCGGCATCCCGCTTGGGAACCGGGGTGGCGTGCGCATCCGGTGCGGTCCCGGTCGGCGCGGAGATGTAGCCACCGGCCTGGATGATCCGGTCGAACGCACCGCGGTTGACCACGAGGTCCTTGATCACCGGGAACGGCTCCGCCCGCCACGGCTCGATGTCGATCACGTCGCCGTCGGAGAACGACCGCATGTGCAGCTGGCAGGTCGTCGTCTGCTGCGGGCCGTGCGGCACGCCGTTGATCACCAATCCGCACTGCCCGCAGATGCCTTCGCGGCAGTCGCTGTCGAAGGCGACCGGGTCCTGACCGTCCATCGTCAACCGCTCGTTCAAGATGTCCAGCATCTCCAGGAACGACATGTGCTCGTCGACGTCGGCCACCCGGTAGGCGACCATCCGACCCGGTGCGTCTGCGGCCGGCTGCCGCCAGACCCGAACGGTGATGTTCACTTTTCTCCGGCCTGTCGGTTCGCGCTCGCTTCGCGCCTCATGATTCGGTCTTCCTCTCTCACTCGCGAACGGAAGAGCGTGTTCGCTCGTTCGGTCGTCCAGACAGAATCGGCGCTCCGCTTGCCGACGCTCACCGACCTGCCCATCACCATGGTCGTCCTGCTCACTTGTAGGACCGTTGCTTCATCTCGACGTACTCGTACACCAGGGGCTCCTTGTGCAGGATCGGCTTGCCGTGGTCACCGCCGAACTCCCACGCCGAGACGTAGGCGAACTCGTCGTCGTGCCGCAGCGCTTCACCGTCCTCGGTCTGCGACTCGGCCCGGAAGTGTCCACCACATGATTCCCTCCGGACCAGGGCATCGATGCACATCAGCTCGCCCAGTTCGAAGAAATCGGCCACCCGGCCCGCGCGTTCCAACGCCTGGTTGAGCTCCTCGTTGGTGCCGAGGACGTTCACATCCGACCAGAACTCCGCCTTCAGCTCCCGGATCCGGGTGATCGCCTTGCGCAGTCCCTCTTCGGTCCGCTCCATCCCGCAGTAGTCCCACATCAGGTGACCCAGCTCGCGGTGGAAGGAGTCGACGGTCCGGGTGCCCTTGATCGTCAGCAGCTTGTCGATCCGCTGTCGCACCGACTGCACCGCCTCGGCCGCGTTCGGGTGCGACGCGTCGACCTTCTCGAACGGGCCGGCGGCCAGGTAGTCGTTGATCGTGTTCGGCAGCACGAAGTAGCCGTCGGCGAGACCCTGCATCAACGCACTGGCGCCGAGCCGGTTCGCGCCGTGATCGGAGAAGTTCGCCTCCCCCGTCACGAACAGGCCCGGGATCGTCGACTGCAGGTCGTAGTCCACCCACAGTCCACCCATCGTGTAGTGCACCGCCGGGTAGATCCGCATCGGCGTCTCGTACGGGTTCTCGCCGGTGATCTGGGCGTACATGTCGAAGAGGTTGCCGTACTTGGCCTCCACCGTCTTGCGACTCAACCGCTTGATGGCGTCGGCGAAGTCGAGATAGACCCCGAGCCCGCCGGGGCCGACCCCGCGGCCCTCGTCACAGACGTTCTTGGCGGCACGGGAGGCGATGTCACGGGGCACCAGGTTGCCGAACGCCGGGTAGATCCGCTCCAGGTAGTAGTCCCGCTCCGACTCGGGGATGTCGCGCGGATCGCGCTTGTCCTCACCCGACTTCGGGACCCAGATCCGGCCGTCGTTGCGGAGCGACTCGCTCATCAGCGTCAGCTTCGACTGGTGGTCGCCGGACACGGGGATGCAGGTCGGGTGGATCTGGGTGTAGCAGGGATTCGCGAAGTAGGCACCCTGGCGGTGCGCCCGCCAGGTGGCGGTCACGTTGCAGCCCATCGCGTTGGTGGACAGGAAGAAGACGTTCCCGTAGCCGCCGGTGGCCAACACCACCGCGTCCGCGAAGTACGGCTTGATCTCCCCGGTCACCATGTCGCGGATGACGACACCGCGGGCCCGGTCGTCGACGACGATCAGCTCGAGCATCTCGTGCCGGGTGTTCATCTCGACGGTGCCGGCCGCGATCTGCCGCTCCAGCGCCTGGTAGGCCCCGATCAGCAGCTGCTGTCCGGTCTGCCCCCGCGCGTAGAACGTCCGCGAGACCTGCACCCCGCCGAAGGACCGGTTGTCGAGCAGACCGCCGTACTCCCGGGCGAACGGCACCCCCTGCGCCACGCACTGGTCGATGATCTGGACGCTCACCTGGGCCAACCGGTAGACGTTGGACTCCCGGGCCCGGAAGTCGCCGCCCTTGACGGTGTCGTAGAAGAGCCGGTAGATCGAGTCGCCGTCGTTGCGGTAGTTCTTCGCCGCGTTGATGCCGCCCTGGGCGGCGATCGAGTGGGCCCGACGCGGCGAGTCCTGGTAGCAGAAGCTGGTGACCTGATAACCGGCCTCACCCAACGTCGCCGCCGCCGAGGCGCCGGCGAGGCCGGTACCGACGATGATCACCGACAACTTGCGCCGGTTGGCCGGGTTGACCAGCTTCGCCTCGAACTTGCGGGTGTCCCAGCGCTCGGTGATCGGCACCTGCGGCGCCTTGGTGTCGGCGATGTCGGGACCCTCGTCGTAGACGGCGTCGGCGTCGACCGAACCCTCGTAGATACTCATGAAGCCACCAATCCGGAGAAGATCGCCAACGGCGGCAGCATGAAGCCGACGAAGATCACCGCCGCGACGATGTAGCCGAGGATGTTGAGCCGCGCCCGCATCGCGGGGCTGGAGTTGGCCCCGAGTGTGGTCAACGCGCTGTAGGTGCCGTGCCGCAGATGGAAGCAGATGGCGATCATCGCGACCAGGTAGATCAACACCACGTACCAGATCTGGAAGCCGTTCACCAGCCGTTGGTACGGGCTGTCGGAGGCGCCCCCCGGGGCGACCACGTTGGCGGTCAGGTGCAGCAGGTGGTAGACGACGAAGACCGCTATCGTCAGCCCACCCCACCGCAGGGTGAACGAGGAGTAGCTGCGTTGGACGCCGCGCCGGGCCTTGTTGCTGTAGTACCGCTTCGTGCCGCCGCGGGCCCGGCGGTCCCGTCGCCACAGCGACACGGCGGCGAAGATGTGAGCCAGCACGCTGACCAGCAGCACGACCCGGATCACCCAGAGCAGGCCGGAGTACGGGAGCACCGGCTCGCCGATGATCCGCAGGTGGTGGGCGTAGTTGTCGAACGCCTGCTGGCCCTCGAACACCTTGAGATTGCCGTACATGTGCGCGATCAAGTACCCGATCAAGATCAGGCCAGACAGCGCCATGATCACCTTGAGCGCAACGGTCGACCGCGCCGCACTGCGCGGTGGAGCCAAGGAGGTTGCCGTCACGCACCCAATCTAGAGCGAGCGGGACCGAGTCAGAAATAAGGCCACCCTTGGCACTGGTCTGCTCAGCGTGATTCGGGCTCGCAGTGTGCCGGACTTCACAACCGGTGACAGGCTGGGCGCCGTGCCGGGAGTCTTGCAGGTGAACGTGCTGGGCCCGCTCGAGGTGGTCCTCGACGGCGTCCCGGTACCGGTTCCCGGACTGCGACTCCGGGTGCTGCTGATCCGGCTCGCGACCGCCGGCGGCAGATCGGTGTCGGCGGGAGCACTGATCGACGCCGTGTGGGGCGACGAGCCGCCGGCCGATCCGGCCAACGCCCTCCAGTCGTTGGTCTCCCGGCTGCGCCGGGTGCTCGGGCAGGCCGACGTCGTGGTCCAGGGCCCCGCGGGATACCGCCTCGCGATCGACGACACCGGACTCGACGTCACGCGATTCACCCGATTGGCCGCCGACGGCTCCGAGCTCGCGCACCGGCAGCTCCCGCAGCAGGCGCTCGACCGGCTGACCGAGGCGCTCGGCCTCTGGCGTGGCCCAGCCCTGGTGGACGCCGCGCCGGCCGGGTTCACCGAGCCCCTGCTCGCCCGCTGGGAAGAGCAACGACTCACCGTCGCGCGGGAGCGGCTCGCGCTGCTGGTCGACCTCGGACGCGGTGACGAGGCCGTACCCGAGCTGGAGCAGCTCGTCGCCGACCACCCGTTCTCCGAGCCGGTGGTGGCCCTGCTGATGCGCGCCCTGACCGCGGCCGGCCGGCAGCCGGAGGCCGTGCAGCGATTCGCCGACACCCGGCGGTTCCTGGCCGACGAGCTCGGTACCGATCCGGGCCCCGAGCTCCAGGCCCTGCACCTGGACCTGCTGCAGGGCCGGGCCGCACCGCCGTCCCAGCAGGAGATGGCGGGCAACCTCCGGGTCGCTCTCACCAGCTTCGTCGGGCGGGACGCCGAGCTGGCCCGGCTCGGCGAGCTGCTGTCCGCCAGCCGGCTGACCACCGTGGTCGGCACCGGCGGTGCGGGCAAGACGAGGATCGCGACCGAGGGGGCGGCGACGTGGTCGGCGCGGACCCGCGCGCCCGCCTGGGTGGTGGAACTGGCGCCCGTCACCCAGGACGAGCAGGTCACCGCCGTCGTCCTGGCCGCCATCGGTGGCCGGGAGGCCCGGATCACCGATCGGGAGCGGATCCCGGTCGACGACCGCGACCGGCTCCTCGACCGGCTCCGGTCGCAGGAGTGCCTGATCGTGATGGACAACTGCGAGCACCTCCTCGAGGAGACGGCCCGGGTCCTGGACGACCTGCTGGCCCACGCTCCCGGAGTCCGGGTCCTGGCCACCAGTCGGGAGCCGCTGGCCATCACCGGCGAGGTCCTCTTCCCGCTCGGCCCGCTGCCCACGCCGGAACTCGCCGCGACGGTGGACCAGGCGGCTGCCAGCCCCGCCGTCCGGCTCTGGCTGGATCGGGCCCGCGCGACCGACCCGGGGTTCCGGCTGGACGAGGCCACCGTGGGACCGGTCGTCGAGATCGTCCGGCGACTGGACGGTCTGCCGCTCGCGATCGAGCTGGCCGCCGCCCGGCTGCGGGTGCTGCCGGTGACCGAGATCGCGGCCCGTCTCGGTGACCGGTTCCGGCTGCTCACCGGCGGCAATCGGGTCGCGCTGCCCCGCCACCGGACCCTGCGTGCGGTGGTCGCGTGGAGCTGGGACCTGCTGACCGAGGCGGAGCGGCTGCTGGCCGAACGCCTCGCCGTCTTCCCGGCCGGAACCGATCGAGCCGGCGCGACCGCAGTCTGCTCCGGCGGGCCGGTGGCGGCGGCGGACGTCGACGACACGCTGAACGCCCTGGTCGACAAGTCCCTGCTCGTCGCCGATCTCGATCCGCGCCGTCCGGTGCGCTTCCGGATGCTCGAGACGATCCGGGAGTACGGCATCGAGCGGCTGGCCGATCGCGGCGAGCTCGACGAGATCCGATCCGCCCATGCGCGGTATCTGCTCGACTTCGTCCTGGCCGCGGAACCGCGGCTGCGGCGCGCCGACCAGCTCGAGGCGATCGCCGCACTCGACGCCGAACGGGACAACATCGCCGCTGCCCTGCGGCAGCTGGTGGATGCGGGGCAGGTGGCCGACGCGATGCAACTGTGTCTGGCCCTGACCTGGTACTGGTCCCTCCGGGATGTCACGGCCGAGGCGGCCGGCTGGTTGACGTCCGTGGTGGAGATGGACGGCGCCCAGGACGAACCCCAGCTGGTCTGGGCCCAGGCGGCGCTGACCCTGTCGGAGCTCTCGCGTGACGTCGCCGATTCACCGCAGCCGTGGTCCGGGATGGTCGAGCAGCTCTCGGCGCTGGCCGAGCGGCTGGTCGAGGCCCCGGCCCCGGAGTTCCCCGGGCTGGCCGCACTGCGACCGGTGGTGGCCATGCTCGCCGGCCGACTCGATCTGGCCGATCAGGCGGCCCGCGAGTCCCTGGAATCGCCCGACCCGTGGTTGCGAGCGGCCGTCCACGCCGCCTTGGCGAGCATGGCCGAGAACGACGGGGACCCCGAGGAGACCCGTCGGGCGGCGGAGGTGGCGTACGCGGGTTTCGCCGAGATCGGGGACCGGTGGGGACTGTCGGCCAGCCTGTCGAACCGTGCCCGGGTCGCGAGTCTCGACGGGCGGCTGGACGACGCCGTCGCCGACTTCCGGCAGGCCGCGGTGCTGGTGGAGTCGATCGGGTCCCGGGACGACCTGTTCTACCTGCGGATGCAGCTGGCCGGTCTGCTCGGGCGCAGCGGGGACCGGGCGGCCGCTCGGGCCGAGCTGGTGTCGCTGCTGGACGGGACGCCCGGCAGTCCCGCGGGCGATCGGGCGCTGTTCGCCGAGGCCGCGTTGCTGATGCTGGACTGGCCGGCCGATCCGGATGCCGACCTGGCGACCCGGGCGGATGGACTGCGCCGGCGGGTGCTGGAGCGGGAGCAGCCCTCTCCCCTCGCCGGCCACGCCGTGGCGATCGTCTTGTCGACCACCGCCTTCATCGCGATCACGAACGGCGGCATCGACCGCGCGGCGGCAGATCTCGAACACGCCTACCGGGCCGGGGTCGGCACCCGGGACATGCCGGTGCTGGCGGCGGTCGGTCTGGACGTCGCCGCTCTCGCGGCCGCCCGCGGCCGGGCCGACGACGCCGCCACGGTCCTCGGTGCGTGCGCTCAGATCCGCGGCGCGGACGATCCCGGCGATCTGGTCCACACCTGGGTGCAGGCCAAGATCGAACCCGTGCTGGGTGCCGAGCGCTACGCCGAGCGCTACGCCGCCGGCCGACAGCTCGACCGGGCCGAGGCGATCGCTCGCCTCGACCCGGTGCTGCTGGCCGACGACTGATCCCGGCCGGTCAGGTGCGCCGGCGGTACGCCCACAGCGCGAGCGGCACGAACACGACGAGGAGCACGGCCATCCAGCCGAGCGTCCAGATCAGGTCGGTGCCGTACGCGCCGCCGTTCATCAGCGCCCGGACCGTCGAGACGAGGTGACTGATCGGGTTGACGTTGACGAACGCCTGCAGCCAGCCGGGCATCGTCTCGGTCGGGACGAACGTGTTGCTGCCGAAGCTCAGCGGCAGCACCAGCAGGAACCCGATGCCCTGCACCGCACCCGAGGTGCGCGCCATCATGCCGACGAAGACCGAGATCCAGCAGAAGCACAGCGCGAACCCGATCGCGAGCGCCACCGCTGCCAAGGCGGACGAGCGGGTCGGTCTGGACCCGGAACCCCATGATCATCCCGGCGCCGAGGGTGCAGACGCACAGCACCAGGTAACGCGCGAAGTCGGCGACGACCGCTCCGACCAGGGGCGCCGACCGGGCGATCGGCAGCGACCGGAACCGGTCGAAGATGCCCTTCTCGATGTCGGTGTTGAGGTTGGTGCCCAAGGCGATGCCGGCCATGGCGATCGACTGGCCGAGGATGCCCGGCAACAGGAACTGCAGGTAGTCGGCCTGCGACCCGTTGGCGATCGCGCCACCGAAGATGTAGGTGAACAGCAGCAAGAAGATGACCGGCTGCACTGTGACGTCGATCAACGCCTCCGGTGTGCGCCAGGTCTTGATCAGACTGCGCTTGGCCAGCACCAGCACGTGCCGGAGGAAGGCCAGCGCGGGATGGACGGCCGCGGCGGCCGCCGGCGGCGGCATCGGCCGCCGCTCGGTCTGGGTGACGGTCGCCGTGCTCATGCGGCCACCTCCGCAGCACCGGCGCGGGGCGTGGTCTCGTCCTCGGCCGCCGGCTTGCCGGTCAGGGTCAAGAAGACCTCGTCCAGGCTCGGCAGGTGCAGCGACAGCTCGAGCACCGAGATCTGCTCGGCCGCGAGGCGCTCGACCACCACCGGCAGCATCTCCTCACCGCTCACGGGCACGGTCAGCCGACCGCGGCCGCTCACCTCGGGTTCGGTCCCGGTGATCCGGGCCAGCACCGCAGCGGCGTTCCCCAGCTGCCCGGAGTCGCTGGGCCGGACCGCGATCCGGAAGCCGCCGACGACCCGCTTCAAGCCGTCGGGGGTGTCGTGGGCGATGACCCGGCCGGTGTCGATCACGCTGATCCGGTCGGCCAGCGCGTCGGCCTCCTCGAGGTACTGCGTGGTCAGCAGCACCGTGGATCCCTCGGTGACCAGACTACGGATGACGTCCCACATGTCCTCCCGCTTGGCCGGGTCCAGACCGGTGGTCGGCTCGTCCAGGAAGATCACCGACGGGCGGCCGACCAGACTGGCGGCGAGATCGAGCCGGCGGCGCATCCCGCCGGAGTAGTTCTTCGCCATCCGGTCGGCGGCGTCGGCCAGGCCGAACCAGTCGAGCAGCTCCCGGGATCGGGCCTTGGCCTCCCGGCCGCTCAGGTTGAGCAGCCGGCCGATCATCACGAGGTTCTGGGTGCCCGTCAGGTCCTCGTCGACCGAGGCGTACTGCCCGGTGAGTCCGACCGTGGCCCGCACCAGATGGGCTTGGGTGGCGACGTCGTAGCCGCCGATCACGGCGGTCCCGGCGTCAGGTTGCAACAGCGTGGCGAGGATCCGGACGGCGGTGGTCTTGCCGGCCCCGTTGGGACCCAGCACCCCCAGCACGGTGCCGGTCTCGGCGACGAGGTCGACCCCGGCCAGCGCCTGGGTCTCCCCGAAGCGCTTGGTCAGTCCGGTCGCCTCGATGGCGTACGACATGGTTCTTCTCCGAATCTTCGAAGCGGCCGCCGATGTGGCGGCACCCTTCGAGGATCGGCTGCCCCGCTGTCATCCCGCGCACACGGCGCTGGTACGGCTGCCTCAAGAAAGGAATCCGGTCGGCGTTCCCGGGTGCGGGCGAGGGCCTGCTCGCGCCGCCAGGTAGCGATCTGGGCGTGATGGCCGGAGAACAAGATCTCCGGTACGTCGAGTCCTCGCCAGGTCGCCGGCTTGGTGTAGATCGGGTACTCGAGCAGGCCGTCGTTGCCGGCCGCGTGGGACTCCTCGGCCAGGGACTCCGGATTGCCGATCACCCCGGGCAGCAGTCGGACCACCGCCTCGCAGACCACGAGTGCCGCCGCCTCGCCGCCGTTCAGGACGTAGTCGCCGATGCTGACCTCGTCCACCCGCAGCCGGGTCCGGGCGTGCTCGACCACGCGGGCGTCGATTCCCTCGTACCGACCGCAGCCGAGCACGAGGTGCTCCTCGGCGGCGAGCTCGGACGCCAGCGACTGGTCGAAGCGTCGTCCGGACGGTGTGAAGACGAGCAACCGGCTGTCGGCGTCGGTGAGGTCGTCCAAGGCCTCGCCCCACGGCTCTGGCCGCATCACCATCCCCGGACCTCCCCCGTACGGGGTGTCGTCGACCGTGCGGTGACGATCGGAGGTCCAGTGCCGCAGGTCGTGCACGGCGAGGTCGACCAGCCCGGTCTCGATCGCCCGACCGACCAGGGACAGCCGGAGCGGGTCGAGGTAGTCGGGGAAGATCGTGACGATGTCGATCCTCACCGGTCGCCGCCCGTCACGTCTCGTCGTCGAGGTCGTTCAGCAGCCCTGGTACGTCGGCGAGTCGGAGGTGGCCGGCCGCCAGATCCACCTCCGGGACCAGGGCCTGCACGAACGGAACCAGTCGGGTGTCCCCGCTGTCGGTCGCGATCTCCAGCAGGTCCTGTCCGGGCAGGTGCAGGACCGCGGTCACCCGGCCGGCCTCGTGTCCGTCGGCGTTCCGGGCGGTCAGACCGACCAATTGCCGGTCGTAGAACTCTTCGGGCTCATCGGGCCGCTCGTCGGCGGCGGTGTCGACGACCAGAGTGGTGTTCCGCAACGCCTCGGCCGCGGTGCGGTCCGCCACCTCGACGAAGCGCACCAGCCAGCGGCCCGAAGCCTCCCGGGTGGCGGCCACGGTGAGGTGTCGGGTCGTGTGCTCGCATCGGAGTCGGTTGCCGACGGCGAGTCGGCGCTCGGGTTCGTCGGTGCGGAGCTCGAGGGCCAGCTCGCCCTGCACGCCGTGCGGTCGGCGGAGCACGCCGACGACGACCTCCACGAGATCATCGGTCATCTCGGGCTGTCCCCGGCCGCGGCCTCAGTGCCGACGAGGACCGCGTCCGCCGCCGTTCGAGCGCGGCCGGTCGACGTCGACGAAGTCCACCCGCACCTGGTCGCGTCCTGCCAGCGCACCGACGACGGTCCGCAACGCGGTCGCCGTCCGGCCCGACCGGCCGATGACCTTGCCGATGTCGTCGGGATGGACCCGTACCTCCAGCATCCGACCGCGCCGCAGATCACGATCGCGGACATCGACGTCGTCGGGATTGGAGACGATGCCGCGGACCAGGTGCTCCAGCGCGTCAGACAGCACGATCAGGCCTCGGAGGAGGATCCGGAGTCGGCCACACCGGCGTCGGCCGCGGCCTGCGCCTCGCCCGCGGTGCCTTCGACCGAGCTGTCGGCCGTGCTGTCGGCGGTGCTGTCAGCCGAGCTGTCGGTCGTGCCGGCGGTCGTGTCGGTGGCCGTGTCGGTGGTCTCGCTGCTCCGGTTCGAACGCCGACCGGTGGTCGCGTTGCCCCGGGGCTCGTCGCCGGCCTCCGCGAGCGCCGCGTTGAAGGCGTCGAGCTTGTTCTTCTTCTCACGCTGCGGCAGCACGCCCGACGGCGAGGTGTCGCCGGAGAACTTCTGCCAGTCGCCGGTCCGCTTCAACAGCGCGACGACGGCCTCGCTGGGCTGGGCGCCGACGGAGAGCCAGTACTGCGCGCGTTCGGAGTCGACCTCGATCAGCGACGGGTCGTTCTTGGGGTGGTACTTGCCGATCTCCTCGATCGCCCGACCATCGCGCTTGGTGCGCGAGTCGGCGACGACGATGCGGTAGTGCGGCGACCGGATCTTGCCCAGTCGCTTCAGACGGATCTTGACAGCCACGAGTGTGGGTACTCCTGTTGAATGGTGCCGGGACACTCCCGGACGAGCGAGTGAGGCTCGGTCGAAGGTGGGGTGCCACGACCAGGTCCTCGGTGAGTCCGCGGCCGGGGTGGTAGAGGGCACCGTCGGTGCAGACGCGCCCGATAGTCTGCCAGATCGGGCGGCGATGGCGCGAACCGAGCTCTGCCGCCCACGCGGTCACTAGCGTGGCCCTGTGCGAACCGTAACCGCAGAAGCCGATGTCGACGGCCGCCGGATGCTCGTGGTCCGACCCGAGGCGGACGGCCCCTGGCCGGGGGTCGTCATGCTGCACGAGATCTTCGGCATCGACGACAACCTGCGCCTCCTCGCGGAACGACTCGCCTCGGCCGGCTACCTGGTCCAGGCTCCGGATCTCCTCGGCGACGGCACCTGGTTGGGCTGCGTCCGCCGGGTGATGCAGTCCATGCAGGCCCAGCAGGGGCGCCCGTTCGAGCTGATCGAGGCGGTCCGCCGCAACCTCACAGCCGACCCGGGCTGCACCGGTCGGGTCGGCGTGATCGGCTTCTGCATGGGTGGCGGTTTCGCCCTGCTGACCGCCGCCCGCGGCTTCGACGCCGCTGCGGTCAACTACGGCATGATCCCGAAGAACGTCGACGAGGTGCTGGCCGGCTCCTGCCCGATGGTGGCGAGTTACGGGGACCGGGATCGTCTCCGGGCGGCCGTGCCCCGGCTGGAGCAGGCGCTGCAGCTGAACCAGGCGCCGTACGATCTGGCGACCTATCCAACCGCGGGCCACAGTTTCCTCAACCCCGAGCAGGTCGGCCCGCGCATCCTGCAGCCGCTGATGAAGGTGGCGCACGTCGGGCCCGATCCGGTGGCGGCCGCCGGCGCCTGGCAACGGATCGAGGCGTTCTTCGCCGACCACCTCGCGGCCGGACCGGTGCGCTGAGATGCCGCAGCCTCGTCAACCGTTCCTGCACGACCTGACCAGCCAGGTCGCGGCGCCCACCCAGGTCTGGTCGGCCGCCGACGGCGAGATCGACCCCCGGCACGGCGGCCACGGGATCCTCCACGCCGATGTCCGGATGCTCAGCGCGCTGCAGCTCCGGCTGGACGACGGTCGACGCCCCGAGCACATCCACACCGATCGAGATCACACCGAGGGAACCAGCACCGGCACCGGGTCCGACGAGGTGCGGTTCACCTATCTGCTGCGCGGCCTGTCGAACGCCCCGACCCCGGATCCGGTCCTCCGGCTGGACCGGGTGCGGCGGATCCGACCCGGCGAGGTGAGTGAGCGGCTCACCGTCTCGTCGGTTGTCCAGCGAACCGTGTGGGATGACGCTGGAGCTGTCGTTCGGCGCGGACCTGGTGCCGGTCGAAGCGGTCAAGGTCGGCCGCCGTGGCGAGCCGCGACCGTTGACCGCGAGCCCCGACGGCGGGAGCTGGACCGACGGCAGCACCGGTGGGGTGACGGCACGACTCCGGCTCGAGCCGACCGCGGTGCCGACGGCGGTGAGCGCCGACGAGGTCGGCCTCGACGTGAGCTGGAGGCTGACGGTGCCCGCGCACGACGAGGTCACCGTGGGTTGGCGGCTCGCCTTGTCCGACACCGGCGGCGCCGTCGTGGCTGGGCCGCCCGGTCCCTCGGTGGACGGTCTGGTGGAGCGGGCGCTCTCCCTCGCCGGCACGGCGGCGACTGCCGACCGGCGGTTGCGGCCCTGGACGGAGCGGGCGATGGGTGACCTCGCCGGACTCCGGATGGCCATCCCCGACACTCCCGAGCAGCCGTTCTACGCGGCGGGCGCACCCTGGTACTTCACCTTGTTCGGTCGGGACTCGCTGCTTGTCGGCCCAGTTGATGCTGGCCGTCGACCCGGAGGTCGCCGTCGGGACGCTGCGGACCCTGGCCCGGCTCCAGGGACGCCGAACCGACCCGGAGTCCGCCGAACAGCCCGGCAAGATCATCCACGAGCTGCGCCGGGGCAGCTACGAGTTCGCCGACATCAGCCTGCCGCCCCGCTACTACGGGACGGTCGACGCGACCGGGTTGTTCGTCTGCCTGCTGCACGACGCCTGGCGGGCCGGCCTGGACGAGGCGACCGTACGGGAGCTGCTCCCGGCGCTGCAAGGGGCGCTGAGTTGGATCACCGACCTCGGTGACGCCGACGGTGACGGTTTCTGCGCGTACCTCGACCCGACCGGCCACGGGCTGTCCAACCAAGGCTGGAAGGACTCATCGGACTCGGTCCGATTCGCCGACGGGTCGATCGCGGAGGGTCCGATCGCGTTGTGCGAGGTGCAGGGCTACAACCACGAGGCGGCGGTGGGTGGTGCGGCCCTGCTGGAGGCGTTCGGCGAGCCGGGAGCGGACCGGTTGCGCGGCTGGGCGGCGGAGTTGGCCGACCGGTTCCGGAACCGCTTCTGGTGTGAGCGGGACGGGCGCCGCTTCCCGGCGCTGGCGCTGGACGGGCACGGTCGCCGGGTCGACTCGTTGACCAGCAACATCGGTCACCTGGTCGGTACCGGGCTGTTGGACGCCGCGGAGGAGCGTCTGGTCGCCGAGCTCGTCAGCGGCCCCGAGCTCGACTCCGGCTTCGGGCTGCGGACGCTGGCGGCCGACGAGGCGGCCTACTCCCCGCTCAGCTACCACTGCGGTTCGGTCTGGCCGCACGACACCGCCGTGGTGATCGGTCGGCTGGTGCGGTCCGGACTGGGTTCGTACGCCCGCGGCCTGGCCGAGGGACTGGCGCGGGCCGCGGTGGCGTTCGACGGTCGACTGCCGGAGCTGTGGTCCGGCGAGGGCCGGCCGGTGCCGTACCCGACGGCCTGCCGCCCGCAGGCCTGGTCGGCCGCCGCCGTCGTCCCCGTGCTCGTCGCGCTTTAAATCAAGACAAAACATCCTTGCGCAGGAAGTGCCAGACCGCGGCGGTGGTGAGGACGAGGGCGTAGCCGATCGACCAGAGTGCGCCGGTGATCATGTCGGAGAAGTCGACGGTCGGCTGCAGTGCGTCGGCCCAGGCGTACGCGTAGTGCCCCGGCAGGGCCTGGCGCAGCTCACCGAGGGCCGGGATGGTGTCCAGGATCGCGAACACGATCATGATCAGCACGGCGCCACCGACCGCCCCGAGCGGTGCGTCGGTCCAGACCCCGAAGGCGAACGCCAACGCGGCGACGACCAGCAGGCTGATCAACAGGTACCCGACGATGATCGCGAGCCGGCCGGCGAAGGCGGGCCAGCCGATCTGGTCCCCGGTGAGTCCGACGAAGGGCCCGAAGCCGTACGCGAATCCACCGACGAGCGCCGACCAGACCGGCAGCACCACCAGCGCCACCGTCGAGAACAGCCCCGCGACCAGCAGCTTCTGCCGCACCAGCCGACCGCGCGGTACCGGAGCGGCGAGCAGGTAGCGCAGCGTCGACCAGCTCGCCTCCGACGGCACGGTGTCGCCGGCGAACAACGCCACCACCACGATCAGCAGGAAGCTCGTCGAGGCGAACAACGCGAACACCGTGAGGTTGGCCCCACTCTCCCGGGCCAGGTCGACGAAGGTGGGCGGACCGGTGACCGATTCCGAGCTCCGACCGATCTCGAACGCGGCGATCAGGATCAGCGGCAACGCCAGCAGGACGGCGAAGATGCCGATGGTGCGGCGCCGTTTCAGCTGGCGCCGGATCTCCGCCCCGAGCGGCAGGGACCGGGTCCGGGGGCGGACGGCGGTGTCAGCCACGGGCCTCCACCACCTCGTGGCCGGCGCTGCCGACCAGACCCATGAACACGTCCTCGAGCCGTCGCCGTTCGGAGGACCCCACCCCGGTCAGGTCGGCGACCGCGCCGGTCAGGATCACGGTGCCGCCGTGCATCACGACGACGTGGCTGCAGGTCAGCTCCACCTCGGCCAGCAGGTGGGAGGAGATCACCACGGTGCGTCCGGTGGCGGCGTAGTCGGCCAGCACCTGGCGCATGGCCCGGATCTGCGGCGGATCGAGGCCGTTGGTGGGTTCGTCGAGCAGCAACAGCGGCGGGAACCCCAGCATGGCCTGGGCGATCCCGAGCCGCTGCCGCATCCCCTGGCTGTAGCCGCGCACCTTCCGCTGCAGAGCCGGACCCAGTCCGGCGATCTCCAGCGCCTCGTCCATCCGGGCTTCGGCGAGCGGTCTCCCCGTGGCCGACCAGTAGGCCCGGAGGTTCTCGATCCCGCTGAGATGCGGCAGGAACCCGGGACCCTCGATGAAGGCGCCGACCGACCCGAGGACGTCGGCCCCGGCGTGCACCGGCTGGCCGGTCACGTAGACCTCACCGGCGTCGGGTCGGATCAGCCCGACGAGCATCCGCATCGTGGTGGTCTTGCCCGCACCGTTGGGGCCGAGCAGACCGACGACCTGGCCGGCTTCGGCTCGGAACGACACCGTGTCGACCGCCCGGACACCGTCGCGGTACGTCTTGACCAGGCCGTCGACGACCAGCGGGACGCCGGCCAGCTCCGGCCGGGCCGTCGCCGTCCGCCGGCGGACCGCCAGCACCAGCGCGGCCACCAGCACGGCCAGTGCCATCGCGGCAACCACCACCGCCAGCGGCCAAGGAACCTGCAGCGGCGTCGGCTCGGCCGCCAGCGGCAGCGGCAGGATCGAGAGCACTGGGGGTCCCGACAAGGCGACGGAGTAGCTGGCGGCCAGCGGCGGAACCGCGTACGCCTGGTCGGTGCTGGCCAGCACCACCTGCAGCCGGTGACCCACCGGCACCTGGTGCGCGATCGGGGGCAGGGCGACCTGGACCGTGGCGGGGCGACCCGGTCTGAGACCTGTCAGGTGGATGGGCGCGACGGCCCGCTGCGGCAGGATCGCGGTCTGCGGCTGGCCGCCGGAGCTGCCGTCCGGGCCGAGATCCCAGACGGAGGCGAACAGGGTCGCCTCGGGCGTCGTCGAGGTCACGGACAGATCGATCCGGGCACTGCCCACCACGGTGAGCGGCGCGGTCAACGGCTCGGTGCCGAAGGTCGAGGTCTGACCGGGCAGGGCGGCCAGTCGGTATCCACCGACCCGGGTCGCGGCGGCCAGCGCGGTCCCCGAGCCGGGCAGGCTGGTCAGGGCGGTCGGCACCCCGCCCGGTGGGTTGACCAGCGACTGCCGCGAACCGGTGAGGGCCAAGGTGGTCGGCACGAGCCGGTCCCCGAGCGGGTACTCGGCGGCGGTCAGCACCTGTGGTGGTCGGGAACCGGCCGTCTGACCGACCAGGCGGGTCTGGGCGATCTCCACACTGAACGCCGGCACGGCCGGTGCCGCCGGCTCGCCCTTGAGGTGGCGCGCGAACCAGCTCTGCAGCTTGGGCAGCTGCGCATCGAGGTCGATCTCGGCGTCGTGACCGCCGACCACCCACGCCATCGCCTTGGGGGTCGGGACCGGCAGCCCGGAGAAGTTGGCGTCGGCCTGGTCGAGCGGGAACAGCGTGTCGTCCTCGCCGTGCACGATCAGGGTCGGGACCGTGATCCGCGGCAGCACCTGCGCCATCGCCGACCGCTCGAGCAGCTCCATCAGGCCGGCGGTCGGTCGCCCCTGCTGGGCGGTCTGGACGTACGCCCGGCAGATCTCCGGAGCGAACCGGCCACAGAGGTCACCGTTTCGGTCGCCGCTGCGTCCCGCCCCGAAGAACAGGGCCGCCCAGCGCTCCTTGAAGGTGCCGACGGTGCCGGTCGGGTTCACCGCGGCCGCCGAGCTCTGGGTGCCGTTCACCGCGTACTGCGGCACCAGAGCCTGAACGAGACTGTGCCAGGTGTACGACGGCACGATCGCATCCACGCGGCGGTCCAGCCCGGCGGCCAGCAACGCCGCCGCCCCACCGTAGGAAGCACCGGCGAAGCCGATCACCGGGTCGTCGCCGGTGCGGAGAACCTCCGGCCGCTCGGCGGCGAAGTCGACGAGTCGTTGGGTGTCGGCGCCCTCGTACCGCGGGTCGTCGAGATGGATCCGGCCACCGGATCTGCCGAAGCCGCGGGCGGTGTAGGTGATCACCGTGTACCCCGACCGAGCCAGGGTGCGCCCCACGGCGGCGCTGTCGGCCTTGCTGCCGCCGAAGCCGTGGGCCAGCACGATCGTCGGCCGGGCGGCGCCGGGGTCGGTGGTCAGCAGCGAGACGTCGAGCTCGACCGGCCGGCGGTCGGATTCGGGGGTCGCGGCCACCTCGTAGCTGGTCTCGATGACCGATTCGTTCTCGGCTGCCGCCGGGACCACGCCGACGGACGCACTGAGCAGAACTCCCAGGGCCACCAGCAGCGGCAGCCGACGCGCGCGCCGTGGTCGAGGGACGCGGGGGCGGCCGATCACCCGACCAGCTTGCCGCGCAACACAATCCGGGCCGGCGAGGCGAGCACACTCAGCTCACGCCGCGGGTCGGCTCGGACCACGATCAGGTCAGCGGGGGCGCCGTCGACGAGTGCGTCCGGGCGGCCCAGCCAGCGGCGGGCCCGCCAGGAGCCACCGCCCAGGGCGTACTCCGCCGGCATCCACTCCGCGAGGGCGGCGATCTCCTGAGCGATCAGCCCGTGCGGCAGGTAGCCACCCGCATCGGTACCGGCGTACAGCGGGACCCCGGCCTCGTACGCCTGCGCGAAGACGGTCCGTTGCCGGCGGGCCAGGTGCCGCAGCTGCGCCGCGTACCGCGGAAAGCGGGATTCGCCGGCTGCGGCGTAGGACTCGAAGTTGCGCAGCTGCAGCGCCGTCGGCACCAGTGCCACCTGCCGCTCGGCCATCAACGGGATGATCTGGTCGGTCATCCCGGTGCCGTGCTCGATGCCGTCGATGCCGGCCTCGACCAGCTCGACCAGGGCCTGCTCACCGAACACGTGCGCGGTGACCCGGGCGCCGAGCTGGTGCGCCCGGTCGATCGCGGCGGCCGCCACGTCCCGCGGCCACAGCGGCGTCAGGTCGCCCGCCTCCCGGTCGATCCAGTCCCCCACCAGCTTCACCCAGCCGTCGCCCCGGGCGGCCTGGCGCTCGACCTCGGCGACCAGCAGGTCCGGCTCGACCTCGGCGGCGTAGTTGCGGAGGTAGCGCATCGGCCGGGCGATGTGCCGGCCGGCGCGGATGATCTCCGGCAGGTCGCCGCGCGCATCCATCCAGCGGGTGTCGGCGGGGCTGCCCGCATCGCGCAGCAGCAAGGCGCCGGCGTCCCGGTCGGCGACGGCATGCTCCTCGGCCCGCCGGTCGTCCACCGCCCCGGTCGACTCCAGTCCCACGTGGCAGTGCGCGTCCACCAGGCCGGGCAGGATCCAGCCGTCGGTGGTGATGGTGTCCGCGTCGCGTACCGGCTCGGTGGAGACGACCCCGTCCACCACCCACAGGTCTCGGACCTCGCCCTCGGGCAGCACCGTGCCCCGCAGATGCAGTCTCATCCCGCGGTCACACCGGTGCTCCATCGGCACCACCTCCTCGTTGTTGCACCACTAGCTAGTGGTGCAACAACGAGGAAGTGGTGCGCCTGTGATGGGGGGCGGGGCGACAGGCTCAAAGCGGTTGCGGCCTACTGACCGATCCGGCCGCGCAGCGAGGCGGGCAGCTCGAAGTCGGCCATGGCCTTCTGCAGGGCGGCCGGGTCGAGCTCGGGAGTCGCGCCGAACGCCGCCGCGGGATCGGCGGCGGCCGGCTGGGACTGGGGCGCGTTCCGCTTGGCCGGGTTGCCCGAGACGCCGCGACCCTGCTTCTTCTTGCCCGACTTCGCCGGTCGCCGAGCAGGGCCGGATGCACCGGGCAGGCCGGGCATCCCGGGCATCTTGCCCGACGCCATCGCCGTCATCGCCTTGCGGGCTTCGAAGAACCGGTTGACCAGGGAGTTCACGTCGGACACCTGGGTGCCGGAACCGCGGGCGATGCGGGCGCGCCGCGAGCCGTCGATGATCTTGGGGTTGTCCCGCTCGGTCGGGGTCATCGAGTGGATGATCGCCTCGATCCGGTCGACTTCCTTCTCGTCGATGTTGTTGATCTGGTCCTTCATCTCCCCCATCCCGGGCAGCATCCCGAAGATCTTGGAGAGCGGGCCCATCTTGCGCACCATCTGCATCTGCTGCAGCAGGTCGGTCAGTCCGAACTCCCCGCCCTGACCGGTGAGCTTGGCCACCGACGCGGCCGACTTCTCGGCGTCGAAGCTCTTCTCCGCCTGCTCGATCAAGGTCAGCATGTCGCCCATGCCGAGGATCCGGCTGGCCATCCGGTCCGGGTGGAAGACGTCGAAGTCCCGCAGCTGCTCGCCGTTGGAGGCGAACATGATCGGCTTGCCGGTCACCCGCGCGATGGACAGCGCCGCACCGCCCCGGGCGTCGCCGTCGAGCTTGGTCAGCACCACGCCGTCGAAGCCGACCCCGTCGGCGAAGGCGTTCGCCGTCTCCACCGCGGACTGGCCGATCATGGCGTCCACCACGAACAGGACCTCGTCGGGATCGACGGCGTCGCGGATGTCGGCCGCCTGCTGCATCAGGGCCGCGTCGATGCCCAGCCGGCCGGCGGTGTCGACGATGACCACGTCGTACAACCGACGCTCAGCCTCGGCGATCGACGCCTTCGCCACCGCGATCGGGTCCCCGGCGGGCCGATCGAGGTCGTTCGCCGAGGAGGCGTTGCCCGGCTCCGGGGCGAACACGTGCACGCCGGCCCGTTGGCCGACCACCTGGAGCTGGTTGACGGCGTTCGGTCGCTGGAGGTCGGCGGCGACCAGCAGCGGCGAGTGACCCTGGCCCTTGAGCCAGACCGCCAACTTGCCGGCCAGCGTCGTCTTGCCGGCACCCTGCAGGCCGGCCAGCAAGATGACCGTCGGCGGCCGTTTCGCGTACCGCAGCACCCGGGTCTCCCCGCCCAGGATGGTGACCAGCTCGTCGTTGACGATCTTGATGATCTGCTGCGGAGCGTTCAGCGCCCCGCCGAGCTCGACGCCCGCGGCCCGTTCCCGGACGGCGGCGATGAAGTCCTTGACCACGGCGAGGTTGACGTCGGCCTCGAGCAGGGCGCGCCGGATCTCCCGCGTCGTCTCGTCGAGATCGGCCTCGGTGATCCGGCCTTTGCCGCGGAGGCGTTTGAACGTCGCGGACAGGCGGTCTTGCAGGGTGTCGAACACGTCCTCAGCCTACTCAACTCCGCAGTTCGGGCCGTCCGGTTCGGTATTCGCTACCGATGCCTGGGGTACGGCCGCGGGCCGAGACTCGTGGTCATGTCCCGCATCCTGTTCGCCACCACGCCCGCGGACGGCCACACCGTCCCGGCCCTGCCCATCGTCCGCGCCCTGGTCGAGCGCGGCCACACGGTCCGCTGGTACGCCGGCCGCAAGTACGCCGACCGGATCGCCGCCGTCGGCGCGGAGTACGCCCCGATGAGCGACCACGACTACAGCGAGGTCGGGCTGGACGCGTTCTTCCCGCGCCGCCAGGAGCTGTCCGGCGTCGCCAAGCTCAAGTTCGACATGACCGTGGCGTTCTCCGAACCCGCCCGGACCCACCTGGCTGACCTGGGGGCGTTGCTGGCCGAGGAGCCCGCGGACCTGGTGGTCGGCGACACCGGGATGATCGCCGGTCCGATGCTCACCGAGCTCGGCGGCCCGCCGTTCGCCGCCTTCGGGATCAGTGTCGTTGGCTTCCCCAGTCGCGACGTCCCGCCCTTCGGGCTCGGCCTGGGACCGTCCACCCACCCGCTCGGCCGGCTGCGCAACCAGCTGTTGCACACCCTCGTCCGGCGGGTGCTCTTCGGCGGGATGTCCAAGGCCGTCAACGCGATCCGGACCGACCACGGCCTGGAACCGCGGGACGAGATCGTCTTCGAGTACATGCTGCACAGCTCGCTCTACCTGCAGCTGGGGGCCGAGGGCTTCGAGTACCCGCAGAGCGACCTGCCCGCCCAGGTCCGGTTCGTCGGCCCCGTCCGGCCCTGGTCGGACCGGAGCTGGTCGGCACCGGACTGGTGGTCCGAGCTGGACGCCGGGCGACCCGTGGTCGTGGTCAACCAGGGAACCGTCGCGACGGATCCCGACGAGCTGCTCAAGCCGGCGCTGGCCGCCCTGGCCGACGAGGACGTCCTCGTCGTGGCCGTCACGGGTGGCCGGGATCCACACGAACTGGGCCCGATCCCGGCGAACGCCCGGGTGGAGCGGTTCATCCCGTTCGACCGGCTGCTGCCGAAGGCCGACGTGCTGGTCACCAACGCCGGCTTCGGGGCGGTCCAGCTCGCGCTGGCCGCCGGAGTGCCGATCGTCGCGGCCGGCACGACCGAGGACAAGGTGGAGGTCAGCGCCCGGGTCGGCCGGTCCGGGGTGGGCATCAACCTCCGCACCCAGCGGCCGCAGCAGCAGTTCATCACCGCCGCCGTCCGTCAGGTGCTCGGCGACGACCGGTTCCGACACCGGGCTCACGAGCTGCAGGCGGAGATCGCCGGCGCCGGCCGGGAGGACGAGGCCGCACGGCTGCTGGAGGAGCTCGCGAGCCGCAGCACCGTCTCGATCCCGAGCTGATCGCCGCCCGCGGGCGCCGGTATCACCTGCAGCGGCAGGAGCGGTGGGCCGAAGGATTCACGTCACGTTCATTCCCAGCGTCGGCGGGGACCGATAGCGTCGCCAGACGTCCCCCTCGACAGGAGCTGTGATGCGACTCCCCCGGCCCACCCACCTGCTGTGTCTCCCCGGACGGATCCTGCTCGGCTGCGCACTGGCTCTGGCCGGTGCTGCGATCGTGCCCGCTCCCGCAGTCGCATCCGGCCACGGGAACGGGCCCGGTCACGGGAACGCGCCCGGGCCGGACCGCACCGTCCGGTTCGCCACCTACAACGCCAGCCTCAACCGGAGCGCGGCCGGGCAGCTGGTTCGTGACCTGAGCACGCCGGACAACGTCCAGGCCGGCAACATCGCCGAGGTGCTGCAGCGCGTCCGGCCCGATGTCGTGCTGCTGAACGAGTTCGACTACGTGCCGGGCTACCGCGCCGTGGACCTGTTCCGCCGCAACTACCTCGAGCGGTCCCAGCAGGGCGCGGAGCCGATCCGCTACCGGTACGCGTTCACCGCCCCGTCGAACACCGGCATCCCGAGCGGCTTCGACCTCGACCGCAACGGCACCGTCGGCGGCGGCAACGACGCGTACGGCTTCGGGGACTTCCCGGGCCAGTACGGCATGGTCGTGCTGTCCCGCTACCCGATCGATGGGAAGTCGGCGCGGACGTTCCAGCACTTCCGCTGGGCCGATCTGCCCGGCGCGCTGCTCCCGGACGACCCGGCCACCGCGGCGCCGGCGGACTGGTACGCACCGGAGGTGCTGCGTACCCTCCGGTTGTCGAGCAAGTCCCACTGGGACCTACCGATCCGGATCGGCCGCCGCACGGTGCACGTGCTGGCATCGCACCCGACCCCGCCGACCTTCGACGGACCCGAGGACCGCAACGGGACCCGGAACCACGACGAGATCAGGTTCTGGGCCGAATACGTCAAGCCGTACGACAACATCCGGCGGAACCGGTGGATCTACGACGACCGGGGGCACCGAGGAGGACTGCGGCCGGGTTCGGATTTTGTGATCATGGGTGACCAGAACAGCGACCCGCTGGACGGCGACTCGGTCCCCGGTGCCATCGACCAGCTGCTCGACAGTCGCTGGATCCGCGACCCGCAGCCGCGCTCGGCCGGAGCGGTGGAGGCCGCGCAGCTACAGGGCGGCGCCAACGCGAGTCACCGGAGCGACCCCTCCTACGACACGGCGGACTTCAACGACAACCCGGCGCCGGGCAACCTGCGTGCCGACTACGTGCTGCCGTCCCGCGGGCTCCGGGTGCGGGACACCGGGGTGTTCTGGCCGGTCCGCGCGGACCCGCTGTCCCGGCTCACCGGGGAGTTCCCGTTCCCGACCAGCGACCACCGCCTCGTCTGGCTCGACCTGCGACTGGGTTGACGAAACGACGCGAACCTCGACCCACCGCCGTCCGGAACGGTTAGGCTCCTCGGCACAACCACGCCCCGCGGAGGAACCATGGATTCGGAGATCATCGCCGCGTTCATCGGACCGGTGTTCACCGCGATGATCGCCGGCATCGGCATCCTGCTCAAGAGCATCCAGGTGCGGCACCGGGAGCAGAACGCGCGGGCCCGGGACCTGGAGGTGGCCACCCGGACGGTGAGCTTCATCGCGACGTACCTCTCGGCCCAGGACAAGCTGATCCCCAAGGCGGAGCAGGAATTCGTCCGGGAGCGGGCCATGCGGGATCTCGAAGTGGCCTACCAGACCATGATGGCCACCGCGAACGCCGACTACCAGAACGACAGCACGGGCTCCTGGATCCGGGTGATCAAGAGGGCCCTGCTGATCCCGCTGCATCGGACCGGAGCCAAGGTGGTCCGCGTCTTCTACTACATCACCGTGGTGGTGGGACTGCTGTTCTTCACCGTGCTGATGGCGACCAGCTTCACCGACCCGGAGATCCTGCGTGACGTCCCGCTGTTGATCACGATGATCTTGATGAGCATCGTGATCAACTTCTTGCCGATGGTGCTGCTCTACATCTGGGCCCGGTGGCTGGACCGTGATCGAACCGCCCTGCAGGCGCCGCAGCCGCTGCCCGGTGCCGACCCGATGGTCGGCCACTACGGGTGGCAGCCGGTGCCGAACGGGCCGGGTCAGCCGTACCCGGGTCCCGCGCCGGGTCAGATGCCCGGGCCGCCCGGTCAGATGCCGGGCTATCCCCCGCGCTAGTCAGCCGCCGCGCACCTCGGCCAGCACCCGGCGGACGGCCGCGACCGTACGGTCCACGTCCTCGTCGGTGGTGCGCCAGTTCGAGACCGAGATCCGCAGCACCGCGCGGCCGTGCCAGGTCGACGGCGTCATCCAGGCCGTACCCTCGGCCAGCAACCGGGCCGCGGTCTCCCGGGTGTGCTCGTCGGAACCGAACGACACGCAGACCTGGGTGAAGACGACGTCGTTGACGATCTCGACCCCCTCGATCTGAGCCAGCAGCCGGGCGAAGCGCTGCGCGTGCCGGCAGAACCGGTCGACCAGCTCGGCCACCCCGTCGCGACCGAGGCTGCGCAGTGCGGCCCACACGGTGAAGCCCCGAGCGCGGCGGGAGAACTCCGGCACGCTCGCGAACGGGTCGGGCCGCTCGTCTTGGATCAGATACGCCGCGTGCAGGCCCATGCTGGCGTACAACGCATCGGCGTCGGCGACGATCGCCAGGCCGTTGTCGTAGGGCACGTTGAGGGTCTTGTGGGCGTCGGTGGTCCACGAGTCGGCCCGTTCGACCCCGGCCACCAACCGACGATGGGTCGGACTGGCCGCCGCCCACAGACCGAACGCACCGTCAACGTGCACCCAGGCGTCGTGCCGGTGCGCCAGGTCGATCGCCTCGGCCAGCGGATCGAACGATCCGCTGTGCACGTTGCCGGCCTGCAGGCAGACGATGGTCGGACCGGGCTCGAGCGCCTCCAGAGCCTGCTCGAGGGCCGCGAGCTGCAGCCGACCCTCGTCATCGACCGCGACGGCCCGACTGCGTCGATCACCGATGCCGAGATAGCGCAGTGACAAGTCGATGCTCTCGTGCCGCTCCTCCCCCACCAGGACCCGCAGCTCCGGAGCACCGGAGAGGCCGTCGGCGTTGGCGTCCCAGCCGAACCGGCGCAGGGTGGCGAAGCGGGCAGCGGCGAGACAGGTGAAGTTCGCCATCATCGCGCCGGTCACGAATCCCACCCCCGCGCCGGGCGGCAGGCCGAGGAGGTCGAGCAGCCAGCCGGCCGCGACCCGCTCGGCGCCCGCCGCGGCCGGTGAGGAGGCGAGCAGGCCGGCGTTCTGGTCCCAGGTCGAGGTGAGCCAGTCGGCCGCGAGTGCCGCCGGCAGGGCCCCACCGATCACCCAGCCGAAGAACCGTCCGGACGGCATCGCGACCACGCCCGGCTCGGCGCCGGCGATCAGCTCCTCGATCACGGTCATCGGATCGGTTCCCCGGTCGGGCAGCGTCCCCGGGTCGCCGGCCAGCGCTGCCGCCACCCCGTCCACATCGGTCCGGGCTGCGACGGGTCGATCAGCCAGGTCATCGAGGTAGCCGAGGCTCTCCTCCAGCGCCCGACGGAGGACGGCGCGTTCCGCCTCGGATCCGGTCATCGGCGGGTGCTCGCCAGGTGGATCATCCCGACCACCCCCGCGGTCTCGATCTCGGCCACGAGTGAGATGTTACGGCTCCCGAGGCCGGTCCGGGTCCGGTCCGGGCTGACAACGCGGGCACCACCAGGTGCGCCGGCGTTCGGCATCACCCGGTACCTCGGCGACGACTTCGATCGGGGTCCGGCACCGACGGCACGGCTGGTGCGCCCGGCCACTCACCCAGTGCTCCGCCCCGCGACGGCTGTTGCCGGTCGTCACCTGGAGCGCGCCGGGGGTGAGAGCCGAGTGCCGAAGCGCCCGGACGGCCAGTGCGACCGTGGCCGGGACGTCGACGTCCGCCATCGGTGTCCACGGGCTGTAGCCGCGCAGAAAGGCGATCTCGTTCACCCAGAGGTTGCCCAGTCCGGCGAGGTTGCGCTGGTCCAGCAGCGCAGCCACCAGGGGGCGGTCGGGAGCGGCGCTCAACCGGCTGACCGCCTCGGCGGCGTCCCAGTCGGGCCGCAACGGATCGGGTCCCAGGTAGCCGATCACCGAGGCCTCGTCCGCGGTGGCCACGAGCTCGACCACGGGGAGCTGCAGGCCGTAGCCGGTGCTGCCGTCGGTGCAGGCCAGCAGCACGCGCACGTCGGGCAGCAGCCGGCCCGGCAGCCGCTTGCCGGGCCCGGTCACCGTCCAGGAGCCGTCCATCTGCAGGTGGGTGTGCAGCGTGAGACCGTCGCTGAACCGGGTCAGCAGGTGCTTGCCGTACGTGTCGTGGCCCAGGATCGTCCGGCCGGACAGGTCAGCCGTCGCGTGCGCCGGCACCCGGAGCTCGGCGCGCCGCAGGGTGCGGCCCTTCAGCGAGCGGTCGAGTCGCCGGGCCAGCTGGTAGACCGTGTCACCCTCGGGCACGGTTGCGGCGCCAGATGTCGGCGCTGAGCACGGTGGCGAAGCTGCACCAGACGGCGTACGGCGCGAGGGCGGCGGCGACCCGCCCGTCGGCGGCTGCCGTCCGGCGCACGAGGTCGATGCTGCTGAGCGCCAGCACCTTGGCCACCACGACGGCCCAGCCCAGCCGGTGGCCGCGGAAGAAGACCCAGCTCCAGGATGCATTCAGCACCAGGTTGACCGCGAGGGCCCAGCGGTAGCGAGCGGCGGCCTCGGGGTCGGACTCGGCGAGCCGGTCGAGGGCGAGCGCGGCGGTGACGGCGATGTCGGTGTAGAGCAGCGTCCAGACGATCCCGAACGTCGGACCCGGTGGTTGGAACGGCGGTTTCGCCAACCGGCGGTACCAGGCGCCGGTCACCTCCCGGCTCGCGATCGAGCCCACGACGGCGGTGGCGGCGACGGCGGTACCGGTGGCGGCCAGGTGGGTGCGCAGCACGCCTTCACCGTACGCTCGCCCGGCGCGCGAGCGGGAGCCGTGGGCGGCGACCGTCGTTCAGCCGGCCGAACCGCGGTCACCGGACGGGCCGCCGGCCGGTTTGCGGCCGGTCAGCTGAGCGCACCACCGGACCGGCGTCGGGCCCTGGGTGAGATCGACGAACCCGGCCGACTCGGCCAGTTCACGGGCTTCCGCGAGCGTGTCGTGGTCGTGGTGGCCGTGCTGGTGCCGGCGGAGAAAGGGCAGTCGTTGCAGCAGCGGGCGCTCACCGGGCGCGAACTCCGCGATCACGATCCGGCCGCCGGGCCGCAGCACCCGGAACATCTCCCGTACCGCAACGCCTCGATCCGGTGCCGCGACGTGGTGCAGCACCAGGGTGCAGCTGACCGCGTCGAACTCGGCGTCGGCGAACGGCAGCTGCTGCGCCCGAGCCTCCCGGAAACTGACCAGTCGATCCGCGGCCCGGCGGCTGTCGCGGACCTTGGCCCGAGCCCGCTGGACCATCTCCGAGCCGGCGTCGACCCCGACCACCGTCCCGCCCGGGAAGACCCGCTCGGCCAGCACCCGGGCCAACCGGCCGGGCCCCGAGCCCACGTCCAGCACCCGGTCGCCGTCGCTCAGGTCGAGCTCGTCGGCCAACCCGCACCACAGCCGCCGCCCCCGCCGCCCCAACAGCGCGGCGCGGAGATCGTAGAACCAGGCCCCTCGGATGACCTGGTCGCCGGAGTCCTCGTGAGTGCTGTGCTGGTGCGTGTGTGCCATCCCCCAGTTCTACCCGGCCGCCCCACGGGTGAGTTCCGCGCCGGCGTAGGCCCGAATCCTCAACAGGTCCGCGAGGCGTCGATTCGCCCTCGTCCCCAGGCCTCACCGGTGGCCGACCGAAGGGCGCCGGTATCGCCATACCTGTTGTGTGCGACGACGAATCGACCCACCACCGGCGCTGCTCGATCTGGCCCGGCGCCAGGCCGGGGTGGTCAGCTCGGAGCAGGTCGAAGCGTTCGGCCTCACCAAGCGACCACTGACCCGGCTGCTCGACGCTGCGCGTTGGCAGCGACTCGCCCGCGGTCTGTACGTAGTCCACGATCAGGAGCCGACCTGGCTGAGCTGGGCCTGGGGCGGACTGCTGCTCGGCGGTCCGTCGGCTCGACTGGGAGGCCTGGCCGCCGGACACCTGTACGGCCTGAACGATCCGCCTCGATCCCTCGACGTGATGGTGCCCATGTCCGCTCCGCGCACGGGTCCGTGGCCGTTGAACTTCGTCAAGGAGCGTGCCGGTGTCCGGTCGTCGAGATCACCGGGCGACCCGGCACGACTCTCCATCGAGGACACCGTGATCGATCTGACCGAACAGTGCACCGAGGGCGAGGTGGTCGACCTGGTCACCCGAGCCGTCCAGAGCCGGCGGACCACGGCCCAACGCCTCGGACGATGTGCCGCCGCTCGTCGCCGCCTCCGACATCGCCGACTGCTGAACCAGCTGCTGGGCGACATCGGCCAGGGCGCTCAGAGCACCCTCGAGCTCCGCTTCCTGCACGATGTCGAGCGGCCGCACGGGCTTCCTCGGGGGGACCGCCAGTACCGCGCCGGGCACGGACCGTACTGGCAGGACGTGCGGTACGAGGAGTACCAGCTCGTCGTCGAGCTGGACGGACGGCTGGGCCACGACGGCATCGGCCGGTTCCGCGACATGTACCGCGACAACGCCGGGGTCGTCGAGGGCGTCGTCACGCTGCGCTACGGCTGGCACGACGTGACGGACCGCCCGTGCGCGATGGCGTTCCAGGTGGGCGACGTCTTGATGCGACGAGGCTGGTTCGGCGTCCCGAGGCGATGCGATCGGTGCCGGAACGCTCGAATAGAGATCGAGTAGAGAAAGGGCCCGTCTACCGTCCCCAACTCTTCTCGATCACGGGAGGAGCGCCCGTTTGCGGCATAGGGGCGTGGGTACGGTCCAGTGATGAGCGAAGAGACGAAGCGCATCGCCTTCCTGGTCGCCGCCGAAGGGATCGAGAAGGCCGAACTGGTCGAGCCGTGGGGAGCCGTCTCCGACGCCGGTCACACGCCGCAGCTGCTGAGCCCGGAGAGCGGTGAGGTGCAGCTGTTCGAGCACCTGGACAAGGCCGACACCCAGCCCGTGGACGTGACGGTGTCCGACGCGAAGGTCGACGACTACGACGCGTTGGTGCTGCCCGGCGGCGTGGCCAATCCCGACGCGCTGCGGATGGACGCGGACGCCGTCCGGTTCGTGGCCGAGTTCGTGGCATCCGGCAAGCCGGTCGCCGCCATCTGTCACGCGCCGTGGACGCTGATCGAGGCCGACGTGGTCCGGGGCAAGCGGCTGGCGTCCTGGCCGAGCCTGCAGACCGACATCCGCAACGCCGGCGGGACCTGGGTGGACGAGCAGGTCGTGGTCGACGGCAACCTCATCACCAGCCGCAACCCCGGGGACATCCCGGCCTTCAACGGTGCGCTGCTGGAGGCGATCCAGCACGGCGTGAGCAGTGCAGCGGCCACCTGAACCCTAAGGTTGGCGGGTGCCGCCGATCCTGACTGCGATCAACCGGTTCCCGGTCAAGTCCCTGCGTGGTGAGACCCTGACCTCCGCCGCCGTCGAGCCCTGGGGGCTCGCCGGTGACCGCCGGTGGATGGTGGTCGACTCCGACGGTGAGGCGATCACCGCCCGCGAGGTCAATCGGATGCTGCTGCTCCGGCCGCGGCTCGGGGCCGGTGGCCTGGTGCTCAGCGCCGACGGCCACCCCGACCTCGAGGTGAGTCGACCGACCGGTGCGGCGCGACCGGTCACCGTGCACGGGCGACCGCTGGTCGCGGTGCCGGCCGCCGCCGACGCGGCCGAGTGGCTGGCTGAGGTGCTGGGCCGCTCAGCTGAGCTGGTCTACCTCGCTGATCCGACGGTGCGACCGACCAACCCCGCGTTCAGCCGTCCCGAGGACCGGGTCAACTTCGCCGACGCGTACCCGGTGCTGCTGACCACCGAGTCCTCCCTGGCCGCCCTCAACGGCTGGATCGCCGACGGTCCGAACGGGCACCAGGCGCCGCTGCCGATGATCCGGTTCCGGCCGAATCTGGTGGTCGACGGCAGCCCGGCCTGGGTGGAGGACGGCTGGCGGCGGATCCGCGTCGGCGCGGCGGTCTTCCGCGTCGTGAAGGGCTGCGACCGGTGCGTGATGACCACCGTCGACCCGGACACGGCGCAGCGGGGTCGAGAACCGATCGCCACCTTGGCCCGGCACCGGCGCTGGGACGGCAACACCTGGTTCGGCATGAACCTGATCACCGACACCCCGGGCGCGACCATCGCCGTCGGGGACGAGGTCGAGATCCTGGACGCGGTGGAGGCACCCGACGGGCCGCCCCGCTGACCGCTACCAGCGCGGATGGATCGTCTCGCGCAGGTGCTCGTCGTAGATCGCCGCCACGCCCTGGGTGAAGGCCGCCGGCAGCGGCCCGATCTCTCCCGCAGCCGCGTTGGCGCGGACCTGGTCGGTCGATCGCGCGCCGGGGATCACAGTGCTGACTCCGGGTTGCTGGACGACCCAGGCCAGGGCCGCCTGCGCCGGCGTCACCCCGGACGGCAGCGTCTCGGCGACGAGCTCGGCGAACTCCTGGGCCGCGGTCAGCCCGGTGTCGTACTCGACGCCGGAGAACGTCTCGCCGATGTCGAACGCATCGCCGTGCCGGTTGTAGGAGCGGTGGTCGTCGTCGGCGAAGGTCGTGGACTGGCTGTAGCGGCCGCTGAGCAGGCCGCTGGCCAGCGGGACCCGGGCGATGATGCCGACCCCGGCCGCCGACGCCGCCGGCAGCACGAAGTCGAGCGGTTTCAGCCGGAACGCGTTCACGATGATCTGCACCGTGGCGGTGCCGCGGCGGGAGATCGCCGTCAGCGCCTCGTCACAGGTCTCGACGCTCACCCCGTACGCCGCGATGGCGCCCTCCGCCACAAGGGTGTCCAGGGCGTCGTACACCTCGTCGCGGGAGTAGACCTCCGACGGCGGGCAGTGCAGCTGCACCAGGTCGAGGCGGTCCACCCCGAGGTTGTGCCGGGAGCGGTCGGTCCAGGCCCGGAAGTTGGCCAGCGTGTAGCTCTCCGGGACCTGTTCGACCCGACGACCCATCTTGGTGCCCACCGTGATGATCAGGTCGGGGTTGTCGTTGAGGAAGCGGCCGATCAGTGACTCGCTGCGCCCGTCGCCGTACACGTCGGCGGTGTCGAAGAACGTGATCCCGGCCTCCACCGCCGCCTCCAGGACGCCGATCGCCTGGGCGTCGGTGACGTCGCCCCAGTCGGCCCCGAGCTGCCAGGTGCCGAGTCCGACGACGGAGACGGGTCGTTCCGTACGGCCGAGAATGCGCTCTTCCACGCCTCGACCCTACGGGCTGACGTCGGCCGGCCCGCGGCGAGCGTCGGCTGAGCCCTACCCGGACAGGAGCGCGTCGACGAACGCCTCGGGATCGAACGGGGCCAGATCGTCCACCCCTTCGCCGAGGCCGACGAGCTTCACCGGTACGCCGAGCTCCCGCTGGACCTGGACCACGATGCCGCCCTTGGCCGAACCGTCCAGCTTGGTCAGCACGATCCCGGTGATCGCCACCACCTCGGCGAAGATCCGGGCCTGGATGAGCCCGTTCTGGCCGGTGGTCGCGTCCAGCACCAACAGCACCTCGCCGACCGGTGCCTGCCGCTCCATCACCCGCTTGACCTTGCCGAGCTCGTCCATCAGGCCGGTCTTGGTGTGCAGCCGGCCGGCGGTGTCGACCAGGACCACGTCGACCTCCTGCTCGATGCCGGCCTGAACGGCCTCGAACGCCACGCTGGCCGGGTCGGCGCCCTCCGAGCCGCGTACGGTCGGCACCCCGACCCGGTCACCCCAGGTCTGCAGCTGGTCCGCCGCGGCCGCACGGAACGTGTCCGCCGCTCCGAGCAGCACGTCCTTGTCCTCCGCCACCAGCACCCGGGCCAGCTTGCCGACCGTGGTGGTCTTGCCGGTGCCGTTGACCCCGACGACCATGATCACGGCCGGGTACTCCAGCCGGGTGGTGGCGAGCTCACGGTTCAGGTTCGGGTCGACGAGCTTCAGCAGCTCCTCGCGCAGGATCGCCTTGGCCCGGGTCGGATCGCCGACCCCGTCCACCCGGAGCCGACTCCGCAGGGCGTCGACCAGCTCGGTGGTCGGTCCCACGCCGAGGTCGGAGGTGATCAGCAGGTCCTCGAAGTCCTCCCAGGTCCCCTCGTCGATCCGGTCCCGGGAGATCAGCATCAACAGGCCGCGGCTGAGTGCGGACTGGGAAGCGGCCAACCGGCGCCGCAGCCGTGCCATCCGGTTCGCCGGCGGCTCCGGCCGTTCGAGCTCGGGTTCGACGACCTCGGGGAGCGTGTCCAGCTCCGCCGCGTCCGGCGGTGCACCCGACAGTCGGTCGGCGACGTCGACGGAGCCGTCGTCGCCGGCCCTGGACGATCCCGTACCCGAGCGGTCGGCAGGCAGCTCCGGAGTCCGGTCCCCGCGTCGCAGGGCCCGCCGGTTGACGGCGAGGAACCCGACGACCAGAAAGGCCGCGAGCAGGATCACGCCGCTGATGATCCAGAGGGTCATGACGTCCACGCCCGTCATCCTAGGGGCGGCGCCGACCCGTCCTCACGACGTCGTCACGGCGTCGTCACGGCGTCGTCACGGCTCGAAGCCGTCAGGAGCGCAGCTTCTGCGGCACCTTCTCGCCGTTGAGGTGCCGGGCGGCCCGGGCCATGGTGCCGGCGAGTTTGGGGGCCCGGCGCTGCCCGCGGCCCTCCATCCCCATCACGACCATTCCGACGGTGATCCCGCCGATGACCAGGACGACGAGCGTGGCAACGAGCACGGGAAGCATGTGACCAGTGTGACCACTGTGACCAAGCGACCGCCGGATTTGGCATCCTGATCGGCTCTCGGTTTGGTCACGATCCGCCCAGCTCCATCGGCACCACCTGCTCGTCGTCGCACCACCTGTAGGTGGTGCGAGAACGAGCACGTGGTGCCGATAGGACGACCGGGTAGCTCGTGGACCCTGGAGCGGGCGGGTCAGGCGACCGATTCGGAGGGCTCCCGGAGGCGTTGGGAGATCACGGCGGTGACCCCGTCGCCGCGCATGGTGACCCCGTACAGCGCGTCGGCGATCTCCATCGTCCGCTTCTGGTGGGTGATGACCAGCAGCTGGCTGTTGGCCCGCAGCTCCTCGTAGATCTCCAGCAGCCGGCCCAGGTTGGTGTCGTCCAGCGCCGCCTCGACCTCGTCCAGGATGTAGAACGGGCTCGGCCGCGCCACGAACAACGCGACCAGGAACGCCACCGCCACCAGCGACCGCTCCCCACCGGACAGCAGCGACAACCGCTTCACCTTCTTGCCCGGCGGCCGGGCCTCGACGTCGATACCCGTGTTCAGCCAGTCGCCGGGGTCGGTCAGCACCAGCCGACCCTCACCGCCCGGGAAGAGCCGCGCGAACACCCGCTCGAACGCCTGCTCCACGTCCGCGTACGCCTCCGCGAACACCTGCTGCACCCGCTCGTCGACGTCGGCGATGATGTCGGCCAGATCGGCGCGGGTCCGTTTGAGGTCGTCGAACTGCTCGGACAGGAACCGGTGCCGCTCCTCCAGCGCGTCGAACTCCTCCAGCGCGAGCGGGTTGATCCGACCGAGCACCGCCAGTTCGCGCTCAGCGGTTCGCAGCCGCTTCTGCTGCTCCTCGCGGACGTACGGAACCGGCTCCGGTTGCTCGTCGGACTCGGTGAGCGCGGCGCCGTCCGGCCCGACCAGCACCGGCACGCCCTGGTCAGGGCCGTAGTCCGCCATCAACGACTCCGGATCCAGACCCAGCTCCTCGCGCGCCTTCTCGGTCAGCGCCTCGACCCGGAGCCGCTGCTCGGCGCGGGCCATCTCGTCCCGGTGCGCGGTGTCCACCAGGGACTCGAAGTCGAGAGCCAGCGTCCGGACCCGGGCCCGCGCGGCGCCCAGGGCCCCGTCGGCCTCGGCCCGCGCCGCCTCGCGCTCCGCCCGCTCGGCGCCGGCCGCGGCCAAGGAGCGCTCCACCCGAGCCGCCAGCCAGGTCCCTGCCGCCACCACGGCCGCGGCGGTCGCCGCCTCCCGACGCATCCGCTCCCAGCGAGCAACCGCCCGCGCCCGGGCCTGCCGCTCCTGTTCCGCGGCGGAGCGGAGGGACTCGGCCCGGCCCGCCAACGCCCGGACCCGTTCCTCCATGGTGCGCAGCGCGAGCCGGGCATCCATCTCCGCCGCCCGGGCGGTCCGAGCCGCCGCGTCGAGCCGATCCCGTTCACTCGGGTCCGGCTCGGTCTCCTCGTCGGAGTCCTGGGCCCGTTCCAGCCGGTGCTCGAGCTCCGCCAGACCGGCCAGATTGGTCTGCCGGGCCTCCTCGGCCTCGGCCCGGGCGGCCAGCAACCGGTCGGCCTCACCGCGCGCGGAGTGCGCGGCGGCACTCAGCTGCGCGAGCTCCTCGGCCAGTGCCGCCATCGAGGCGTCCGACTCGTGCAGCCGGGCCAGCGTCACCTCGACCGTCTGCGAGGCCGAGCGGTGTCGGTCCTCCAGCTCGTTCTGAGCGAACCGGAGCCGCTCACAGACGTGGTTGGCCTCGGCCAACCGGGTCTCGGCGTCGTCGATGGCCGCCTGGACCTCGATCAGACTCGGCTGGGCCGACGAACCACCCGAGGCGAAGTGGGCGCTCAGCACGTCGCCGTCCCGGGTCACCGCCACGACGTCCGGCACCTGATCGACGAGGGCCTGGGCGGCGGCGAGGTCCTCGACCAGTGCCACCTGGTGCAGCACCCGCCGGACCGCCGGTCGCAACGCGGGCTGAACCTGGACGACGTCGACGGCGTACCGCGCGCCGGCCGGCAACGTCGGCCACGCCTGCGTGGGCGCGGCCGGGTCGGTGTCGCCGTGAGGTGCTCCCAGCAGCATGCCCGCCCGGCCGAGATCCTCGGTCTTGAGGTGGTCGAAGGCCTCCAGGGCCGCGTCCATCCCGGCGACGGCGATCGCGTCGGCGGCGGAGCCGAAGGCAATCGCCACCGCGGTCTCGTACCCCGACTCGACCGAGACCAGCGTCGCCACCGACCCGAGCAGCCCGTCCAGCTGATCGGTGGCGGCCAGCAGCGCGGCCGAGGCGTCCTGACGTTGCAGGCCCATGTGCAGTGCTTCGACCCGGGCCGCCAACGCGGCCCGGGTCTGGGCGGCGGCCAGCTCCTGCCGGCGCAGCTCGGTCAGCTCGGCGTCGAGTCCGGACAAGACGTCCACGGCCGCCTCGTGCTCGGTGTCCAGCCCGAGCTCACCGGCGTCCAGCCCGGCCACCTTGGACTCGGTGCTGGTGAAGGCCCGGGTGGCCCGATCGGCCCGCTCGGTGGCCTGCGCGTGGGCGGCCGAGAGCCGGCCGATCTCGGCGTCGGCCGCCTCGACCCGACTGCGCAGCGACTCGACCTGCCCGACCAGCCGGGCCAGTCCCTCGCGCCGGTCCGCGGCCGCCCGCAGCACGGCCGCGAGCCGGTCCTCCTCGGCCCGGTGCGCCTGCTCGGCCGTCTGCCGCGCGTCGCTCGCCTCGTCCAGCGCCTCGGCCAGCTCGATCACCTGGAGCGCGAGCTGCTGCTCCTCGGCGGCGACGGTGTCGGCCTCGGCGTCGAGCTCACGGGGATCGCGGCCACCGCGGTGCTCGTTCGGTTGATCGTCGGCGTTGCGCACCCGCTCCCGGGCGATGGACAAGGTGGAGTTCACCCGCTCGCGCAGGGCGGCCAGCGCGTACCAGTTCTCCTGGGCGGCGTTCAGCCGCGGCACGCAAGCACGTACGTCCTCCTCGGCCTGCACCTCGGCGGCCCGTGCCCGCTCCAGCCCCGCCTCGAGATCCTGCCGGCGACGCTTCGTCTCCGCCTCGCCGGCCAGGTCGGCTTCGAGGGCCAGGGTCGCCTGCACCAGGTCGTCGGCGATCAGCCGCGCCTTCGCGTCCCGCAGGTTGGCCTGGATCACTGCGGCCTTGCGGGCGACCTCGGCCTGCCGGCCGAGCGGCTTCAGCTGGCGGCGGAGCTCGTTGATGAGGTCGGAGAGCCGGGTCAGGTTGCCCTCACACGCCTCCAGCTTCCGCAGCGCCTTCTCCTTGCGCTTGCGGTGCTTGAGGACCCCGGCCGCCTCCTCGATGAAGCCGCGGCGGCCTTCCGGGGTGGCCTGCAGGATCGAGTCCAGCTGCCCCTGCCCGACGATGACGTGCATCTCCCGGCCGATGCCGGAGTCGCTCAGCAGCTCCTGGATGTCCAGCAGCCGTACGGTGCGGCCGTTGATCGCGTACTCGGAGCCGCCGTTGCGGAACATCGTCCGCGAGATCGTGACCTCGCTGTAGTCGATCGGCAACGCGCCGTCGGTGTTGTCGATGGTGAGCACGACCTCGGCCCGGCCCAACGGCGCCCGTTGGGCCGTGCCGGCGAAGATGACGTCCTCCATCTTGCCGCCGCGCAGCGTCTTCGCGCCCTGTTCACCCATCACCCAGCTGAGCGCATCCACCACGTTGGACTTGCCGGACCCGTTCGGTCCGACGACGCAGGTGATCCCGGGCTCGAAGTTGAGATGGGTGGCCGAGGCGAAGGACTTGAAGCCGCGCAGGGCCAGGCTCTTGAGATACAACGAGCGCCTTTCGTCGGTCGGCCAGCCTCACTGTAGCTAGGGTCGGCGACCCGCCTCGGGACGTACCGGGGTGTCTTCGGGCGTGTCCTGCTTCGTCGTCACCGGCAGACCGCGCACCGCGGAGAAGGTCCACAGCTTGTTCAGCACGAACGACAACGGGGTGATGATCACGATGGTGATCAGCTGGGCCCAGTACAGCCGGGTCCGGAAGCCGGTGGAGTTGTCGAAGAAGGTGGGCGACAGCGTGAAGATCGATCCGGGGTGCAGCAGCAGCGTCAAGATGGCCAGGCCGACGAGCTGTCCGAGCAGACCCACCGCCAGGAACGGTAGGTACTCCCGGATCCAGGAGGCGTGCGCCGCGCTGCGGAACGTCCACAGCCGGTTCAGCTGGAAGTTCCACAGGTTCGCCACCAGGAACGCGATGGTGGAGAAGACGTGGTACCAGCGGATGTTGAAATCGGTGAACGGCAGGTCGATCGCCACGCCGTACGCGTTCGGGCCGATCTTGTTGCACAAGATGATCGTCAACAGGTTGACGAGGACGCCGGAACCCCCGACCAGACCGAACCGGAAGAAGAGGACCCAGTTGTGGCCGTGCCGGACGAACAGATAGTGGCGGAGGCCCTGTCCGCGCGAACGCAACACGATTGCGAGAGCCTACTCGTTCCGGGGCCGCCGGCCATCCTCGACGACCCGCTCGGAACCGGTGGGAACCCAGTACCGCCGCTTGATCCCGATCACGTTCTCGAACCGTCCCCCGCCTGACTCGATGATCCGCCGGGATCCGATGTTGTCCTGGTCACAGGTGACCAGGACGGGATCGATACCGAGGTCGTTCGCGTACGGCAGGCTGGCCAGGAACGCCCGGGTACCGATGTGCCGCCGTCGAGCCGACGGGCGCACCCAGTAGCCGATGTGGCCACCGAGCGTCTTCAGCGTCCCGACCAGGTCGTGCCGGATCGTGACCCGGGCCAGGAACTCCGCATCCTCGACCCACCACAGCGTGGTGCAGGGCACCCAGCCGGCGGGCCGCGGGAAGTCGCGCTCGGCGTCGAGCCGCAGCCGGCGCACGAACTCGGCGAAGTCCGGTTCCCGGGTCAGCTCGAGCCCGTCCGCCACCCACGACTGCGGCAACCGCGGGTCCTCGGCCCGGGCCGCCAGGTAGGAGGCCCGGTACGGCATCGCCGGAGCAACCAACACGGTGACACTTTAGAGGGGCGTGCTCGGGGGTCTCGAACGCTCCAGGCCGCCCGCTTCCTCCTCGATCGTCGACGCCACCGTCCACCGGCGCGCTCAAGCCACCGCCACGAGGCGTCGACTCCTCGTCGTCACCGCGCGGCCGCGTTCGAGACACCCGACACTCGCAGCCCTGGGCTGCTCGCCTTGGCGTTCAGGTACGCCTGTTCGGGGATGCTGGTCGCCAGTCGGGCCGCCTCGGCGTAGTCGGCGCGGGCGGCGTCGAGGTCCCCGGCGAGCTCCAGCAGGTGCGCCCGGACGGCCGGCAGCCGGTGCTGGCGCCGCAGCTGCGGGTCGTCGGCGAGCGGTGCGATGAGCTGCAGGGCGGCCTGGGGTCCGTCGACCATGGCCACCGAGACCGCCCGGTTGAGGGTGACCACCGGACTGGGGGCGAGTTCGGCCAGCATCCCGTAGATCGCCGCGATCTGGGCCCAGTCGGTGTCGGCGGCCGTCGGCGCCTCGGCGTGCACGGCGGCGATCGCCGCCTGCAGCTGGAAGGGCCCCACCGGCCCCCGTGGCAGCGCCGCCTCGACCAGGGCGACGCCCTCGGCGATGGCGGTTCGGTCCCACCGGGTCCGATCCTGGTCCGGCAACGGGACGAGTGCCCCGTCGGGATCCACTCGGGCCTCCCGGCGCGCGTCGGTCAGCAGCATCAGGGCCAGCAGTCCCGCCACCTCGGGGTCGTCCGGCAGGCAGGCGTGCAGCCGGCGGGTCACCCGGATCGCCTCCGCGGTCAGCGCGATGTCCTGCAGACCGGATCCGGTGGTGCTGGTGTGTCCCTCGGTGAAGACCAGATAGAGCACCTGGTCGACCGCAGCCACCCGGGCCGGCAGCTCGTGCACCGGGGGGACCGCGAAGCGCGCCCCCGCCTCCCGGAGCCGCGCCTTCGCCCGGCTGATCCGTTGGGCCATCGTCGACTCCGGGACCAGAAAGGCCCGGGCGATCTGGCCGGTGCCGAGTCCGGCGACGGCGCGCAGGGTGAGCGCGACCTGGGACGGCTGCGGCAGCACGGGGTGACAGCACAGCACCAGCAGGGCGAGCGAGTCGTCGTGGTCCGGCACCGCCGGCCCCAGACCGGTCCCCCCGCCGTAACCGTCGTCGGCGGGTTCACGTCGGGCGGCGCGCTGCTCGCGGTCCGTACGGGCCCGCTCGCTGCGGATCTGGTCGATCAGCCGCCGCGACGCGACGCGGATCAGCCAGCCCCGCGGATTGTCCGGCACCCCGTCGGCCGGCCACTGCCGGGCGGCCGCCACCAGGGCCTCCTGGGTCGCGTCCTCGGCGGCGTCGAAGTCGCCGTACGCCCGGACCAGCGCCGCGACGACGTCCGGCGCGCACCGGCGCCAGACGTCGCCGAGGTCGAGCGGGGCTGCCGCGCTACTGATCGTCCCCACCCGGCCACATCGCCGGCCGCAGCTCGATGGTGCCGCCGGGCTGGGCGAAGGTGGCCGCGATCTCCTCGGCCCGTTCCCGGGTCGCGGTGTCGATCAGGAAGAAGCCGGCCAGCTGTTCCTTCGTCTCTGCGTACGGTCCCTCGGTGACCACGCTGCCCTCCGGGGTCCAGCCCCAGAGCGTCGAGGTGGTCGGATCACCGAGCGCCTCGCCGGTGATCAGCTCGCCGGAGGCCGAGATCTCGGTCATCAGCCGCTCGAAGCTGCTCTCGGCTTCGGCGTGGTAGGACTCCGATTGCGCCCGGCCCTCGGCGGTGAACCGGTCGGTGGGGTGCCCCCACGGCTGGGGGTTGCTGTGGATCAAGATCACGTACTTCACGGTGGTTCCTTCCTGTCGTCGGCCGGACGGTTGTCCTGCCCTCAGCGATACGTCGGAACCGGAAACTCGATCTCGACAGCGCGGGACGGAGCTTCGACGCCCGACAAGTCAACCGCATCCCCCGGTCGTGTACGAGGATGTGGCCATGGCCGGCTCCCGGATCGATTTCGTCCGCCTCCCCGAGGCCGACCTGAGCGACGTGATCGCGCTGCTGAACGAGCCGCGCAACGGCCGGCACCTGCCGCTGGCGGGCGAACGGTTCTCCGTGGACACGGCGCGGGAGTGGGTGGCGGCCAAGGACGGTCAGTGGGAGCAGCACGGGTACGGTCCGTGGGCGGTGCTGGTCGACGGCGAGTTCGCCGGCTGGGGCGGCTTCCAGCACGAGGAGAACGGGGCCGACTTCGGCCTGGTGCTGGCACCGACGCACTGGGGCCACGGCGCCGACGTCACCCGGGCGGCACTGGCCCGCGGGTTCGACGAGCTGGGACTGGAGCGGGTGCTGATCGCCCTGCCGTACAGCCGTCGACCGGACCGGGTGGTCGCGCGGTACGGCTTCGTGCCCGACGGGGAGGTCAGCTACGGCGGCACCACCTTCCGCCAGTACCGGCTGGACCGTGACGACTGGCTCGCCCTCAACCCTCGCTGAGCTCGAGCCATGGATCTGCCCCCGCTGCCGGCCGCCCTCCACTGGGACCACAACGCGCACTACCACCCGTGGCTGCTGCGCCAGCTGCCCGCTCGGCCCGACCGGGTGCTCGACGTCGGTTGCGGCGCCGGTGGACTGGCCTGCCTGCTCACCGACCGGGCCGGCCGGGTCGACGGGCTCGACCGCTCCGCCGCCATGATCGAACGAGCCCGACGGCGGTGCTCCGGGGTCAACTGGATCGAGGGCGACCTGCTCGATCCGACGACGGCGCCGGCGGGTCGCTACGACGCCGTCACCGCCGTGTCCAGCCTGCACCACCTGCCCGTGCGGCCGGCGCTGCAGCGGATCGGCCAGCTGCTCGCACCCGGCGGTGTGCTGGCGGTCGTCGGTCTGGCCCGGCCGAGCACGGCAGCCGACGTCGCCCTCGCGTTGGCGGCCGTGCCCGCCAACGCCGCCGTGGGCGTCGCGCGGGCCTTGCAGGGCCGGGCCGGGAAGCACGACGACGACGGCATGCCCGTCCACGACCCGGAGATCTCGCTCGCCGAGGTGCGGGCGGCGGCCGCCGAGCTGCTGCCCGGAGCCCGGATCCGTCGCGGCCTCTACTGGCGCTACCTGCTCAGCTGGACCAAGCCGCCCGGCTGACGGCCGGCCCCGTCAGATGCGCGCGTGCCGGGGAGCCCGCTGGCAGCGCGGGCACCGGTAGGAGGAGCGGTTCATGAACGGCTCCCGCCTGATGGCCGAGCCGCAGCGCGGGCACGGCTCGCCCTCTCGCCCGTAGACGGCCAGCGAGCGCTCGAAGTAGCCGCTGGAGCCGTTCACGTTGACGTAGAGGGAGTCGAACGACGTGCCGCCCTCCCCCAGTGCCGACGCCATCACCTCGGCCGCGGCCCGCAGCACCGCGATCGCCGCCGCCCGGGTCATGGTGTCGGTGGCCCGGGCGTAGTGCAGCCGGGCGCGCCACAGGGCCTCGTCGGCGTAGATGTTGCCGATCCCCGACACCAGCTGCTGGTCGAGCAGAGCGCGCTTGATGCCGGTCCTCTTCCGCCGCAGCCGGGCGGCCGCCGTGCCGACGTCGTACGCCGGGTCGAACGGGTCGAGGCCGATGTGGGCGACCTCGGCGGGCAGCTCGGCGCCACCCGGGGACAACGACAGGCCACCGAACATCCGCTGGTCGACGAAGCGCAGCTCCGGGTCCCCGTCGGTGAACCGGAACCGGATCCGGGTGTTCGGGGCGTCCGGCGTGCCGGCCGACTCGAAGCGGAACTGGCCGCTCATCCCGAGATGGGCCAGCAGGGCGTCGCCGTCGGTGAGTGGCAGCCAGAGGTACTTCCCGCGCCGCTTCGGCTCGGCGAAGGTACGTCCGGCCAGCACCGCGGAGAAGTCGTCCGCCCCCGGCAGGTGCCGACGGACCGGTCGCGGGTGCAGGACCTCGACCGCGGCGATCGTGCGCCGGTCGAGCCCGGTCGCGAGTCCGCGCCGGACGACCTCGACCTCGGGCAGCTCCGGCATCTAGCGGGCGGGGGTGGCCGGGGTGTCCGCGTGCTTCAACGCGGCGAACGCGACCGCGGCGGCGTTCTGCTCGGCTTCCTTCTTGTTCCGGCCGGAGCCGGGCCCGTACGTCGACTGCCCGATCACCACCATGGCCTGGAAGCTCTTGGCGTGATCGGGACCCGATTCCATGATCTGGTAGAGCGGCACGCCGAGGCCGGCGACGGAGGACATCTCCTGCAGGCTGGTCTTCCAGTCCAGCCCGGCACCCCGGGTGGCGACCTCGGCCATCAGGTCGTCGAACAGGTAGTGCACGAAGATCCGGGCCGAGTCGATGCCGTGCTCGAGGAAGACGGAGCCGATCACGGCCTCCATGGTGTCGGCCAGGATCGAGGACTTGTCGCGGCCGCCGGTGGCTTCCTCACCCCGGCCGAGCCGGACCAGGGCGCCGAGATCGAGCGCGCGCGCCACGTCGGCCAGCGCCCGAGAGTTGACGACGGCCGCCCGCAGCTTGGCGAGCTGGCCCTCGGAGTGGTCGGGATAGGTTCGGAAGAGGTGTTCGGTCACGACCAGCTGGAGCACGGCGTCGCCGAGGAACTCCATCCGTTCGTTGGTGGGAAGTCCGCCCTGTTCGTACGCGTACGAGCGGTGCGTCAGGGCGTGACTGAGCCGCTCGGGATCCACTGCCATCCCGAGCTGGACGAGCAGATCCTGCACCGGCAGCGACACTGCCGCCGGCTCCGGGTCGCTCAGGACTCCAGGACCTGTCGGCGCCCGTTGCGCGGACCGTACTGGCCGCAGGACGGGCAGGCGGTGTGCGGGAGGTGCTTGGCGCGGCAGGCGGGATTGGTGCAGACCACCAGGGTCGGCGCAGTCGCCTTCCACTGGGAACGGCGATGGCGGGTGTTGCTGCGCGACAACCGCCTCTTCGGAACAGCCACTTCGATTCTCTCTTCCTCTAGCCACGACGATCGTCGTCGCGGCTGCCTTCCTCGATCACGCTCGGATACCGACTCTCACTGCCCGGACTCTCGTCCGTACCGCTCCGCAGGCCGGCGAGCGCGGCCCATCGCGGGTCGAGCTCGTCGCCGTGGGTGTGGTCGGGCTCGTCGTTCAGGTTGGCGCCACAGATCGAGCACAAACCCGCACAATCGGCCTTGCACACCGGTTGGAACGGCAGGTCGAGCACCACCTGGTCGCGGAGTACCGGCTCGAGGTCGATCAGCTCGCCCTCCATCCGGGAGGCCTCGTCCTCGCTGGCGTCACTCTCGGAGTAGGTGAACAGCTCCTGGACATCGATCTCCAACTCGTCGGAGATCCCGACCAGGCAGCGCACGCACTCCCCGCTCAACGAGACCACGGCCGTCCCGGTGACCAGTACCCCCTCCACCACCGATTCGAGCCTCAGATCGAGTTCGACCGGTGATCCGGGTGGCACTCCGATCACGGCTGTTCCGAGATCCGCCGGTGCTTCGACGGTGGCACGTACGGTCCTCTGGTTGCCCGCACGTCGTCCCAGATCGTGAGTGTCCAGGACCAACCCCGACCGGGGATCGAGCGGGCGATGCGCCGAACCCATCGCTACCCTCCAAGCACAGACGGCCACGGCTTCGCCGGGACCGACGCCCTACCTTACCGGGCGGCCCCGGCGGCAACAAACCGTCGGGGTCATGACGATGCCGAGGCCGGGCTCTCCGAGCCGTTGGGCTGCATCCGCTGGGCCAGTCGCTGCCGCGCGGTGGACACCTGACTGGTCGTCTTGTGCAGCACGGATTCGAAGCTGGCCATCCGGGAGTCGATGTAGATGTCGACCTCGCGGCGCAGCGCCTCGGCCTCGACCTCCGCCTCCGCCTTGATCTTCGCGGCCTCGAGCTCGGCCACCCGGATCACCTCGGTGTGCTTGGCGAGCCCGGTGACCTGGTCCCGGGCGTCGGCCAGGATCTGGGCGGCTTGATCCTCGCCCTCGGCGACCTTCGCCGATCGGGCGTCGATCACGCTCTGCGCCTCGGCGATCTCGTCCGGCAGGTTGTCGATGATGTCATCGATGGCCGCCAGCACGTCGTTGCGGTTGATCACGCAGGACGCCGACATGGGCATCGATCGGGCGGAGATGATCATCTCCCGCAGGGCAGCCAGCTTCTCCTCTGCGCTCGTGCGCTCGGCCATGCTCTCCAACTTCTCGTCCCGACGGACGGTCTCGACGCTCCTCGACGTCCGAGGGTAACCCCGGACTCAGGTCCGGCGCTCGGCGATCCGACGTACGGTCGCCTCCGCCACCCCGTCCGGCAGGAACTCCGTCACCGACCCGCCGAGGGTCGCCACCTCGCGGACCAGGCTGCTGGACACGAACGACCACTGCGGGGCGGTGGGGACGAAGACGGTGTCCACCCCGGTCAGGGTGCGGTTCATCTGCGCCATCGGCAGCTCGTAGTCGAAGTCGGCCGCGAACCGCAGCCCCTTGACGATGGTCTGCACGTCGTGCTCGCGGCAGAACTCGACGAGCAGTCCGCGGAACGGCAGCACCCGGACCCCGGCGAAGTCCGCACAGGCGACGGTCAGCATCGCGATCCGCTCCTCGACCGAGAACAGCGGCTGCTTCGCGGCGTTGGCGCCGACCGCCACGATCACCTCGTCGAAGAGCGCCGCCGCCCGACCGATCACGTCGAGGTGACCACGGGTGACCGGGTCGAACGACCCGGGACAGACAGCTCGGCTCACGGGCTGAAATCTAGGCTGCTCGATCGTGGAGCCACCACCGGGCGTGCCCTGAGCCCGGTCGAAGGGCCGACGGAGCGGTTCGCCAGCTGCCCTTCGACGAGCTCAGGGCCCATTCACCTCCAGCTCAGCGCTGGGCGAAGCAGAGCAGGGTCTCGCCGTACTTCCGCTCCCAGTGGTCGGCCAACGCATCGGGCCAGGTCGGCGGCTCGCTGCGAGCCGACCGCTCGAGCACGACCAGCCCGCCCTCGGCCAGCCGGCCGCCGTCGAGCAGGGCGGCGACGAGGTCCTCGACGTCGGCGGTGCTCCGTTCGTACGGCGGGTCGGCGAAGATCAGGTCGTACCGCTGGTCGGCGGGCGCGGTGACCCAGCGCTCGACCGGGACCGCGGCGATCTGCACGACGAGGTCGACGGTCCGGGCGTTCCGCCCGGCCAGGGCGGCGGCGCGGCGGTCGGACTCGACCAGCAGCACCGGCCCGGCGCCACGGCTGGCGGCCTCGAGCCCCACCGCGCCCGATCCCGCGAAGAGGTCGGCGAAGGCCAGACCCGTCAACGCCTCCTCCGGTGCCGCTGCGGCGCGGCCGGCCCAGGAGGTGAGAGCCGAGAACAGGGCTTCCCGGGTGCGGTCGGTGGTCGGCCGGGTGCCATCGCCGGGTGGCGCGGCGAGGCGGCGACCCCGTCGGGACCCGGCGATGATCCGACTCACCGGCAGCACCTCATGACCGGTCCAACCACTCCCCGGCGGCCCGCAGCTCGACGGCGGTGACGGCGTCCGCCAACCCGGGATCGACCAGCTCCGGATCGGCGGCCGCGCACCGGTCGGCGAAGGACCGGGCCTGTCCGATCAGATCGGCGTCGGTCAGCACCCGGAGCAACCGCAGGCTCGAACGGACCCCGGACTGGCTCGCGCCCAGGACGTCACCTTCGCGGCGCTGTTCGAGGTCGATCTCGGCGAGCTCGAAACCGTCCCGCGTCGCGGCGACGGCGGCGAGGCGTTCCCGCGCTCGGCTGTCCGGGTCGGCGGCGCTCAGCAGCAGGCAGACCCCGGGATGCTCCCCGCGGCCGATCCGGCCACGGAGCTGGTGCAGCTGGGAGATCCCGAACCGGTCCGCGTCGCAGATGACCATCATGGACGCGTTGGGTACGTCCACGCCGACCTCGATCACCGTGGTCGAGACCAGCACGTCGGTCTGACCGGAGGCGAACCGGCCCATCACCGCGTCCTTCTCCTCGCCCGCCAGCTTGCCGTGCAGCATCTCGACCTCGAGCTCGGCGAGCGGCCCGGAGCTCAGCTCGGCGTACAGGTCCTCCACCGAGGTCGGCGGCGGCAGGCCCTCGAGCTCCGCCGTGGCGTCGACCTCCTCGGTGGTCGACGCCGGGTCCTTGCTCGACGTCGCCTCGGTGCTCGAGATCCGGGGGGCCACGACGTACGCCTGCCGGCCGGCGGCGACCTCCTCGGTGATCCGGTTCCAGGCCCGTTCCACCCACGCCGGGTTCCGACTGCTGTCGACCACGACCGTGCTGACCTCGGATCGCCCGGCGGGCACCTCGCGGAGGGTCGACACCTCCAGATCACCGAAGACGGTCATGGCCACCGACCGCGGGATCGGGGTCGCGGTCATCACGAGCACGTGCGGTCGAGCCTGCGCCTTGGCACTCAGCGCCGCCCGTTGCTCCACCCCGAACCGGTGCTGCTCGTCGACGACGACCAGCCCGAGCTCGGCGAACTCGACGCCGGCACCGAGCAGCGCATGGGTGCCGATCACGATCCCGGCTTCACCCGAAGCGGCCCGGGCCGTCGCTGCGCGCCGCGCGGCGGCCGACATGGAACCGGTGATCAACACCACGTCGGTGCTGTGGTCGCCCCCGAAGATGCCCCCGCCGACCAGGTCACCGAGCATCCGTCGAACCGTGGCGAAGTGCTGGCCCGCCAGCACCTCGGTCGGCGCGAGCAGCGCCGCCTGGCCACCGGCGTCGATCGTCGCCAGCATCGCCCGCAACGCGACCACCGTCTTGCCGGAACCGACCTCGCCCTGGAGCAGCCGCTGCATCGGCGACGTGCCGGCCAGCTCCGCCATGATCTCTGCGCTGACGGCGCGCTGACCCGCCGTCAGCTCGAACGGCAACCGGGCGTCGAAGGCGTCCAGCAGGCCACCGGTGACCTTCGGTCGCGCGATCGCCCCGTGCCGGGCGGCGTCGGCCCGGCGGTACGCCATCGCCAGCTGCAGGCCGAAGGCCTCGTCGAAACGCAGCCGGTGCCGGCCGCGTTCCACGTCGGCGCGGGTCTCGGGCTGGTGCACCATGCGCCAGGCCTGCGGCAGCTCGGCGAGGCCGGCCTCGTGCCGGACCCACTCCGGCAACGGGTCGCCCAGCTGGTCGAGGCCGTCGAGCACCATCGCGACGCAGGCCGCCACCGTCCAGGTCCGCAGCTTGGCCGTGCCCGGGTAGAGCCCGACGAGCATCGCCTGGGAGACCTCGGCGAGCGCGGCGTTCCGCTCGGCGCCGCCGACGATCCGGCCGTCGTCGTCGAGGATCACGAAGTCGGGATGGGCCAGCTGGAGGGCGCCGTTGAACTCCCCCACCTTGCCCGCGAAGATCCCCCGCCGGCCCTTGGCGAGCTGACTGGCCCAGTACTTCACCAGCTGGGCGTTCCCGAAGAAGGCCAGGTTGAGGTAGCCGCGGCGATCGGTGATCGTGGCCTGCACCCGCGCCGGACGGCCGCCGCGGGACCGCCCCCGCTCGCTGCCGGGCGGGATCACGGTCCGGCACTCCACCACCTCGGCCATCACGGCGACCTCTTCGCCCGGGCGCAGCTCGCGCAGGTCGCTCAGCTCGGTGCCGGAGAAGTAGCGCCGCGGCAACAGCTGGAGCAGGTCGCCGGCGGTGTACACCTTCAGCGCCTCGAACGCCTTGGCCGACTTGTCGCCGATGCTGCGGTCCAGCCGTTCACCGAGTCGTCGGTACAGCTCCGTCCGCCAGCGTGCCGATCCGGGTGTCGGAGCGGCTTCCGCGGCGCGAGTCGACGACGGCGTCGGCACTAGTCCAGCCCGATCAGCAGCGGATAACGACGCTGTCCGCCCGCGACGAGCTCGATCTCCAGGTCGGGATGCCGGAAACGCTGCTGCAGCCACTCGGCCAGACCTGGTTCGGCCTCGGCGCCCGTGACCAGGGTGAGCAGCTCGCCACCAACCGCCGTCAGCCGGGCGATGACCCGTTCCGCCACCTCGGTGACGGAATCGCCGATCTCCACGAAGTCGCCGTCGAGCAGGCCGAGGACGTCGCCCACCTCGCACCGGCCGGCCATCGTCATCGCCCGGGTCTCGGCGACGGTGACAGCGCCGTGCCGGGTGTGACCCGACGTCGTGCTCATCGCGACCACGGCCGAGTCGAAGTCGCTGCTCGGTTCGTGCACCGCGAGCGCGGTGAGCCCCTGCACCTGTGCCGTACTGGGGATCACCGCGATCCGCCGGCCCCGACTCCGCCGGCTCTCGGCGAGATGGGTGGCGAGCTCGAGGCTCTCCATGTCGTTGGGCAGCAGCACCACGTCGCCCGGATGGCCGTCCAACGCCTCGCTCAGCTCCTCCACCGTGATCCGGGGGCCGCCCGGCAGCACCGGCACCCCGCCGAGGCTGCGGACCGCGTCGGCCAGACCGGGACCGGCCACCACCGCGATCACCGCACGATCCGCGCTGACCGACTCCTCGGGCAGCGCCGCGATCCGCAGCTGGCTGATCGACCCGTGCGGCAGCCCCGCCTCCACCGCCGCACCGGCGTCGGCCAGGTGCACGTGGATCTGGGCGACGATCTCGTCCCCGACCACGACCACGCTCTCGCCCCGTTGGGACAGCTCGATCCGCAGCGCATCCAGTGACTCGGGTCGGGCACCGCGCAACGCGTACATGACCTCGTAGCGGAGGCCCTCGGTGCCGTGCCGCTGGGTCACCCGCCGGAGCAGTGGTTCGGCGGGCTCTGCGAGGGCCCGGGCGGGTGGCCCGCCCAGGGTCTCGACCAGGACGTCGAGCAGCAGCACGTACCCCTGGGCGCCGGCATCGACCACGCCGGCTTCGGAGAGGACGTCCAGCAGACTCGGTGTGCGCGCCAGGCTCTCGGCCGCCGCCCGGCGGGCCGCGTCGACCACGGCCAGCACGTCATCGGGGTGGTCGCCCGCCGCCCGCTCGGCGGCGGCGGCCGCGTCGTCGGCCACCGTCAGGATGGTTCCGGCCACGGGATGAGCCACGGCATGGGTGGCTGCGGTCGCCGCCACGGTCAGGAGCCGGGCCAGGCCCTGTCCCGGCGGCAGCTCGTCGAGCCCGCGGCCGGCGATCTCGCGGGTGATGCTCACCACCATCTCGGCCACGATCGCGCCCGAGTTGCCGTGGGCCGACAGCACCGCCGCCTGGGCCAGCCGTTCCGCGCCCGGCGGGCTCGACCCATCGCCGCCGGGATCCTGCAGGACCTCCAGGACTCCGGCGAGGGTCAGCTCGAGGTTGGTGCCGGTGTCGGCGTCGGACACCGGGAAGACGTTCATCGCGTTCAACACGGCCGCCGAGGCGGCGATCACCTCGTGCGCCCGCTGCAGGAATCGTGCGTACAACGTCGCTGGGGTGGCCACGACCGCGGCACCGCGCTCCGTCTCGTCGGCGACGCGAGCACCCGGCATGCGCATCACCCTAGACGTCTTGGCCGACAGCCTGCGGATTCGCGTTGGGCGCCGCTCCTCGGCTATTCTTCACCGGTTGCCCTACGTGGGCTTCCTCGTGTGTCCTCGTACGTTTTCAGGAGTGAACTCCAGTGGCTGCCGTTTGTGATGTCTGCGCCAAGGGACCGGGTTTCGGCCACAACGTCCCCTGGTCGAAGAAGCGGACCAAGCGTCGTTGGGATCCCAACATCCAGCGCGTCCGCGCCATGGTGGCGGGTACCCCGAAGCGGTTGAACGTCTGCACCTCCTGCCTCAAGGCGGGCAAGGTCACCCGCTGACGTCCGTCCACCACCTCTCAAGGGGATCCGCCTCGACGCGGATCCCTTTTTGTGTTTCCGACCATCGAGACGCCGGACCGGTGAGGCAGGGACGATGACCATCGAGGAGATCGCCGAGCAGCTCGAGAGCTTCCGCGGCGTGCTGACTCTGCGACCCGGACCTGACGACGGCAGCCCCGAGATCAGCTGGGGTGACCTGTTCTTCTACTACTCCCCCGACGGCGCCGTGCCGCACACCCAGCCCTTCGCGACGATCGTCACCAAGGACTACCCCGACGACACCTCGTGCCGGTTGGACCGCGACGGCACCTTCCGGGTCAACATCGCCGCCGGCCGGGCCGAGTTCGACCGCTGGACCGCCGGGCAGTCCACGGCCGGGCCGCTCGAGCCGGCCGACGACACCGTGATCGCCCATCCCGTGTACGGCGGTCTCGGCTGGCTCGCCGTGACGAACCCCGGACCGCGAACCGAGGCCGCCGTCCGCGACCTCCTCCGGCTGGCGTACGACCAGGCCCGGACCAGGGCCGGTCGCCGGGCGGACGCGGCCGGGAACTGACCTCCCGCCGCAGCTCCGCCTCGGCTCTGTCTCGGCTCCGCCCCGGTGGATGCCGGCTAGGCCGAGATCACCACGGGCACGATCATCGGCCGCCGGCGGTGGGTGTCGTTGACCCAGCGGCCGACCCGGCGTCGGATCACCTGCTGCAGTCGGTGGGTGTCCTCCACCCCGTCGGCCAGCGACTCCTCGAGGGCGCTGACGATGCCCGGCCGGATGGCGTCGAAGGCCTCGGCGTCGCTGAACCCGCGGGCGTGGATGTCGGGACCGCTGACGATCTTTCCCGCGTGGGTGTTGATCACGACCACCACCGAGATGAAGCCCTCTTCACCGAGGATCCGGCGATCGGTCAGGGCCGCCTCGGAGATGTCGCCGACCGATGCGCCGTCCACGAAGATGTAGCCGGCGTCGATCTTGCCGACCGCGGTCATGGTGCCGTTCCGCAGGTCGATCACCGTGCCGTCCTCGACCACCAGGGCCCGCTCGCGTGGCACGCCGGTCGCCACGGCGAGATCGGCGTTGGCCCGCAGGTGCCGAGCCTCCCCGTGGACCGGGAGGACGTTGCGGGGCTTGACGATGTTGTACGCGTAGAGCAGCTCACCGGCGCTGGCGTGTCCGGACACGTGCACCATCGCGTTGCCCTTGTGCACCACCGTCGCGCCCAGCCGGGTCAGTCCGTTGATCACCCGGTAGACCGAGCTCTCGTTGCCGGGGATGAGCGAACTGGCCAGCACCACGGTGTCGCCGGCCTTCAAGGTGATCACCGGGTGCTCGCGGTCGGCCATCCGGGACAGCGCCGACAGCGGTTCACCCTGCGATCCGGTGCTGATGATCACGACTTCGTCGGGGCGGAAGTTCTCGATGTCCCGCAGCTCGATCAAGGTGTTGCCCGGCACCTTGAGGTAGCCGAGATCGCGGGCCACGCCCATGTTGCGGACCATGGAGCGGCCGACGTAGACCACCTTGCGGCCGTGGGCGACCGCGGCATCGAGGACCTGCTGGACCCGGTGCACGTGCGACGCGAAACAGGCCACGATCAGCCGCTGCCGACTGCGGCTGAAGACCCGGTCCAGCGCCGGGGTGATGTCGCGCTCCGGGGTGGTGAACCCGGGCACCTCCGCGTTGGTCGAGTCCACCAGGAACGCGTCGACCCCCGCCTCGCCGAGCCGCGCGAACGCCCGCAGGTCGGTCAGCCTGCCGTCCAACGGGAGCTGATCCATCTTGAAGTCACCGGTGTGCAGCACGGTGCCGGCGGGGGTGCGGATCGCCACCGCGAGGGCGTCGGGGATCGAGTGGTTGACCGCGACGAACTCCAGCGCGAACGGGCCCAGGGTGAGTCGCTCCCCGTCGGAGACCTGTCGGGTGTCGGTGCCGCGGATCCGGTGCTCGCGGATCTTCTCCGCGAGCAGGGCCAAGGTGAGCTTGGAACCGATCAAGGGGATGTCCGCGCGCTGCCGCAGCAGGTACGGCACCGCGCCGATGTGGTCCTCGTGGCCGTGGGTCAGCACCAGGGCCACGATGTCGTCGAGCCGGTCGGCGATGGCGTCGAAGCCCGGCAGGATCAGATCCACCCCCGGGTGGGAGTCCTCCGGGAAGAGCACCCCGCAGTCGACGATCAGCAACTGGCCCTCGTACTCGAAAACGGTCATGTTGCGACCGATGTCGCCCAGACCGCCCAGCGGTGTGATGCGGAGGGTACCCCGAGCCAATTTCGGTGGGGTCTTCAATGCGTTGGCGGCCACGCCCTCAGGCTACTGAGGTGGCCGTCCGGGACCCGACGCACCCGTCGGGCCCCGGACGTAGTGAAGTCCGTGAGTGCCTGCTCGGGGGTTCAGGTAATCACGGACTTCGTAGATATCTTGACCGATCCGAAGCACCCTTCGCAAACCTTGCGATGTGATGTGCGTCACAGCAATCGAATTGGATGGCGAGTTCCGTCCGAAACGCCGGTACCTGGTCGGAGCTAGGGTCCTCCCGTGACGCCGGAGCTGCAGACCAACGACCACGTACGCCTCGCGTTGTCGGGTGAGGCGCGCCCGATCGCGGAGGTCCAGCGCCGGGTCTGGGCGGCCGCCGCGGACTCGGCCGCCTCGTCGCTGTTGGATGCGGTGGACATCGAGGCGATGACCCAGGCGTGGGAACGGGCGATCAGCCGGCCGCCTGCGGCCGGCTTCCGGGTGCTGGTCGCACTCAGCGACACCCGGGTGCTCGGCTACGCCGTCACTGCTCCGGCGTCAGATCCGGACGCCGATCCCGCCGCGGACGGAGCGATCGAGGAGCTGGCGATCGATCCCGTCGGGCGCCGGATCGGCCACGGCTCGCGGCTGCTGAACGCGTGCGCCGACACGCTCCGCGCCGACCGGTTCGCCCGGGCTGTCTGCTGGGTGCCGAGCCGCGACGACGACCTCCGCAGCTTCCTGGCCGGCGCAGGGTGGGTGCCCGACGGGGCCTCGCGCGAGATCGGCACCGAGGACGAGACCGTACGGGTCAAGCAGGTCCGGCTGCACGTGTCGCTCGCCGAGGAGAGCTGACTCGAGGTCAGCCTCGGAGCGGCAGGTCCTGACCGGTGGCCCCGAACCGGACACCGGCCTCGGTGACTGTCACCTCGGTCACCTGCAGGTTGTACGGCAGCTCGCCCAGCGGGTACGGCCGGCGCAGCACGAGCCGGCCGGCGGCGTCCAGCAACCCCGGGTCACCTTCGGCTCCCGGGACGGTGATCTCGGCGTCCTCGACCGTCAGGGCCTGAGCGGCCACGTCGAGCACGGGGCGTCCGGTGGCGGTGCCGGAGACGGTCAGCCGCCCGATCGGCACCGAGAAGCCCATCGAGACCCGTCCCGGGGACGCGTAGCCGACCTCCAGTCCGGTCAGCACGCTCAGACTCGAGTAGGACACCAGTCCGGTCGCCCGGCCTTCGCCGGCGACCACCCGGGTGAACCCGTCCGACAGCGTGATGTCGGAGAACGTGGCGTCCACGTCGGTCGCGGTGGCGCCGTCGGTGTTCGGCAGCACGACCTCGCCCAGCCGCACGTCGGCCGTGCCGACCCGGCCGGTGGCGATCTCGGTCAGGAACGGGAACGGTCCGAGGTACACCGAGGGCGGCTGGGAGGTCCCCAGCGCGGTCTGCACCTCGGTCGCGATCCGGCGCTCCACCAGCGCCTGCACGCCGCGGTCGGCGCCGAAAACGAGGGCCAGCACCGCGACGACGACCACCAGCGCGATGAGCAGCCGCCGCGGCGCCCGCGACCTCGGCGGAGTCGGCGGTGCGGCGGCGGTCACGGTTGCTCGATCCCGAGCAGGGACTCGATCCCGAGCTGCAGACCCGGGCGGTCGCCGACGGCCCGCGCCGCCGCGATCACGCCGGGCATGAACGAGACCCGGTCGAACGAGTCGTGCCGGATGGTGAGCGTCTCGCCCTCGGCGCCGAACAGCACCTCCTGGTGTGCGACGAGGCCGCGCAGGCGGATCCCGTGCACCGCGATGTCGGCCACCTTCGCCCCCCGGGCGCCGGGGAGCTCGTGCACGGTGGCGTCGGGCGGCACCGGCAGCCCGGCGGCGACCCGGGCCGCCCCGACCCGGCGGGCGGTCGTGGCGGCCGTGCCCGAGGGCGCGTCGGCCTTGCCGGGATGGTGCAGCTCGATGATCTCCACGCTCTCGTAGAACTTCGCGGCCTGCTCGGCGAAGTGCATCATCAGCACCGCGCCGATGGAGAAGTTCGCCGCGATGATCACGCCGACCCGCGGGTGGTCGGACAGCCGGGCCCGGACCCGGTCGAGCTTGGCGTCGTCGAACCCGGTGGTTCCCACGACCACGTGGATGTCGCGGTCGATGCACCACGAGAGGTTGTCCAGCACCGCGTCGGGGTGGGTGAAGTCGATGGCCACATCGGCCGCAGCGGCAGGATCCCGGTCGTCGCCGTCGTCGACCGCGGCGACCAGCTCGAGCCCGTCGGCCGCCTCGACCGCCCGGCACACCTCGGCGCCCATCTTGCCCCGGGACCCGAACACTGCGACCTTCATGGACGCCCTTTCGCTCAGCGGACTCCTACCAGTCTGCCAACAACCGGCGGAGCCGGCGGGTCGCCATCCGGGGGCCGACCACGGCCATCACCGGCCGCCGACCGAAGATCTCCGCCGCGACCGCCCGGATCTGCTCACCGGTCACCGCCTGATAGCCCTCGATCACGTCGTCCAGCGTCCGATCGTCCCCGATCAAGGCGTTGCCGCCGAGCCGGCTCATCCGGTGGACCGGGCCCTCGTAGGCCAGCATGGTCTGGCCCCGGAGCTGGCCCTTGGCGCGGTTCAGCTCCTCGTCGGTGACGCCGTGCTCGGCGACCTCGAGCAGGATCGAGCGCACCAGAGCCGTGATCTCCAGCAGCCGCTCGGGCGCGCACTGCCAGTCGACGCTCCACAGCCCCGCATCGGTGTAGGCCGACTCGCCCGCGTCGATGCCGTACGTGAGGCCGCGCCGCTCCCGCACCTCGACGAACAGCCGCGAGGACATGCCCCCGCCGACGATCACCGACAACAAGCCGAGCGGATAGCGTCGCGAATCGAAGACGCCACCGCCGGGGAACGCCAGCACGGCGGTGGACTGCTCCATCGGTCGACCGACGGTGATCAGCTCGCCGCCGGTCGGTGGGCCGGCGCTCGGCCGGGGCGGTCGACGGGGCGAGTCGTCCGCCGATCCGGTCGCCGGAGCGAGCTCGGCCAGTTGTTCGACCAGTCGCTCGTGGTCGACGCGTCCGGTGGCCGCGACCACCATGGCGTCGGGCCGGTAATGGCGTCGCCAGTGCCGCACCACCTGCGGGCGGCTCAGTGCCTCGATGGAGGCCGCGCTGCCGATCACCGGTGCGCCCAGACCCTGCGGTCCGAACAGCGCCGCCATGATCAGCTCCTGGGCGACCTCGCCGGGATCGTCGGCGTGCATGGCGATCTCGTCCAGGATCACCGCTCGTTCGGCGACGATGTCGTCGGACCTGAGCAGCGAGGAGGTCATCATGTCGGTGAGGACGTCGGTGGCCATCGGGGCGTCGGCGTCGAGCACCCGGGCGTAGAAGCAGGTGTGCTCCTTGGCGGTGTAGGCGTTCAGGTCACCGCCCACGGACTCGACCGTGCTCGAGATCTCCTCGGCACTGCGCAGCTGGGTTCCCTTGAACAGCAGGTGCTCCAGGAAGTGGGAGGCGCCGTTCAGCCGCGGCGTCTCGTGCCGGGAACCGACCGGGATGAAGAACCCGACGCTGAAGGTGCGGCTCGACGGCACCTGCTCGGTGAACACCTGCAACCCGCCCGGGAGCAGCTCACGCCGGACCTCCCCGGCCACCAAGGGTGGCCGGGAAGAGGCCCGGCGGTTTCGTCCGCTCACTACGAATCCGCTTCAGACACGGGCCGTCGTCCTCCTCGGCAAGAAAAAAGCGCTCTTGCCTCGATCGTCCTCCGACCCGTGCCGCGGATTCTCCGATCGCTCGAGCTCAGACCGGGACCTCTTCGTTGACCACCGGGATCAAGGAGAGCTTGCCGCGATCGTCGATCTCGTTGATCTCGACCTGGATCTTCTGCCCGACGCTGACGACGTCTTCCACGTTCTCCACCCGGGCACCGCCGGCCAGCGGGCGCAGCTTGGAGATGTGCAGCAGTCCGTCCTTGCCGGGCAACAGCGACACGAAGGCGCCGAAGGCCGTGATCTTGACGACGGTGCCGAGGTACCGCTCGCCCTTCTCCGGCATGGTCGGGTTCGCGATCGCGTTGATCATGACCCGCGCCGCTTCGGCCTTGTCGCCGGAGTCGGCGCCGACGTAGATGGTGCCGTCGTCCTCGATGCTGATCTGGGCGCCGGTGTCGTCCTGGATCTGGTTGATCACCTTGCCCTTGGGCCCGATCACCTCACCGATCTTGTCGACCGGGATGGTGATGGTGATGATCCGCGGTGCGTACAGGCTCATCTCGTCGGGCCCGTCGATCGCCTCGCTCATCACCTCGAGCAGCGTGGTGCGTGCGGCCTTGGCCTGCTCCAGCGCCTGCCCCAGCACTGCGGCCGGGATCCCGCTCAGCTTGGTGTCCAGCTGCAACGCCGTGATGAACTCGCTCGTGCCGGCGACCTTGAAGTCCATGTCGCCGTACGCGTCCTCGGCGCCGAGGATGTCGGTCAGCGCGACGTACTCGGTCTGGCCGTCGACCGTGTCGGACACCAGGCCCATGGCGATGCCCGCCACCGGTGCCCGCAGCGGCACTCCCGCGTTGAGCAGCGAGAGGGTCGAGGCGCACACCGAGCCCATCGAGGTCGAGCCGTTGGAGCCCAGCGCCTCCGACACCTGCCGGATGGCGTACGGGAACTCCTCGCGGGTCGGCAGCACGGGGATCAGCGCGCGCTCGGCGAGCGCTCCGTGGCCGATCTCGCGCCGCTTCGGCGATCCGACCCGGCCGGTCTCACCGGTCGAGTAGGGCGGGAAGTTGTAGTTGTGCATGTAGCGCTTGGTGGTCTCCGGCGCCAGGGTGTCGAGCTTCTGCTCCATCCCCAGCATGTTCAGCGTCGACACACCCAGGATCTGGGTCTCACCGCGCTGGAAGAGCGCCGAGCCGTGCACCCGCGGGATCACGGCGACCTCGGCGGACAGGGTCCGGATGTCGCTCAGTCCCCGGCCGTCGATCCGCACCTTGTCGCGCAGGATCTTCTGCCGCACGAGCTTCTTGGTCAGCGCCCGGTAGGCGCCGGTGATCTCCTTCTCGCGGCCCTCGAAGCGACCGCCGAGCTGCTCGACGACCTTGGCCTTGAGGCTCTCGGTCGACTCCTCGCGCTGCTGCTTGTCGGCGATGGTCATGACCTGCGCCAGCTCGTCCGACGCGGTCTCGGTCACCGCGTCGAAGACGTCGTCTTGGTAGTCCAAGAAGATCGGGAACTCGGCGGTGGTCTTCGGGAACTTGGCGGCCAGCTCGGCCTGCGCATCGCACAGTGCCTTGATGAACGGCTTCGCCGCCTCCAGCCCGGAGGCCACGACCGATTCGGTCGGGGCCGTCTTGCCGGCGCGGACCAGGTTCCACGTCTGATCCGTGGACTCGGCCTCGACCATCATGATCGCGACGTCGCCGTCGGACAGCACCCGGCCGGCCACGACCATGTCGAAGGTCGAGTCCTGCAGCTGGTCGACGTCGGGGAAGCCGACCCACTGGTCGTTGATGAGGGCGACGCGGACGCCGCCGATCGGGCCGGTGAACGGCAGCCCGGCCAGCTGGGTGGACAGCGAGGCCGCGTTGATGGCGACCACGTCGTAGGTCTTGTTGGGGTTCAGCGCCATCACGGTGACGACGACCTGGACCTCGTTGCGCAGGCCCTTCACGAAGCAGGGTCGCAGCGGCCGGTCGATCAGCCGGCAGGTGAGGATCGCGCCCTCGGACGGGCGGCCCTCGCGACGGAAGAACGAACCGGGGATCCGGCCCGCGGCGTACATCCGCTCCTCGACGTCGACGGTGAGGGGGAAGAAGTCGATCGCCTCACGCGGCTTGTTCTGCGCGGTGGTGGCGGACAACAACATGGTGTCGTCGTCCAGGAAGACGGTCGCCGAACCGGCGGCCTGTCGGGCCAGCAGGCCCGTCTCGAAGCGCACGACGTGCTTGCCGTACGTGCCGTTGTCGATCACGGCTTCGGTGAACTGAAGGTCGGGTCCCTCCACAGGGATGCTCCTACTCTGGCGCTCGGCTGAGCGCCGTCGTGTGACTGCATCCACACCCTGGGCTGACGTGCGTCATCGCCTGAGCGCTCTCCACCAGGAGAGTACGGACGAGGCGAGAGCCGGTCTTCGATCGAGGTCCGCGGGGCTCCGTCGGCTGCGAAGAGCACGGGAGTTCCGAGGACCACTACCGGAGACCGAGCGTGGCGCTCGTGAGCACGTGTGGGATGCAGTCACCGCTGGGTTGGGTTCTTATGAAGTTGTGGGTTGTGAAGTTGTGGGTGAAGCAGCGGAGCGGCCCTCCTCGACCCTGGCGGGCTGGCGGAGAACCGCTCCGGTGAGCTCAGCGGCGGAGGCCGAGGCGCTCGATGAGCGACCGGTACCGCGCGATGTCGGTCTTGGCCACGTAGTTCAACAGCCGGCGCCGTTGGCCGACCAGGAGCATCAGGCCACGACGGCTGTGATGGTCGTGCTTGTGCTCCTTGAGGTGCTCGGTCAGGTGCGCGATGCGCTTGGTGAGGATCGCGACCTGGACCTCGGGAGAACCCGTGTCACCTTCATTGGTCGCGTACTCGGCGATGATCTTGCTCTTCTCGGCAGCGTCGATCGACACTGTTCTCCTCTCGAGGTCCGTTGCGCGGCGCCCCCGTCGTCCTCTGCACGAGGTTCCACCTGGGTGGAAGGGAGCCCTTGGGTGTCCGCGGCCGTTCGAACGGCATCGCCAGCCTACCAGCGGCACCCCCGTGGGCCCCAATTGCGCCGTGGACGCCACCTCGATGCCGCCGCATCGCGGCCGGGCCCCGCCCGAATCAGCGCAGGATCTCGACCAGCAACACCCAGGCGCTGGTGATCGCCGCCATGAAACTGAAGGCCAGTGAGGGGATCAGCCAGTAGAGGCCGCCACCCGACTCGAAGGTCAGACTGATCCCGGCGACGATGACGGGCCCGAAGCTGAACACCAGCTGCAGCACCGGGACGAGAACCCGCTTCAGCACGAGCCGGCTCGACGGCTCCTCGGCGTGCGACAACTCGGCGCGGGTCTCCCGGCGCGCCGTCCGGAGCCGGGGAACCATGCTGATTAGCGCGAGCACGAGCCCGGCGGCGAGCACCTCGAGCCCGAGCAGCTGGGTGCCCTGACCCGGGACCAGCACGAAGATCGAGACCAGGACGACGCCGAGCATGATGATCAAGGCCTCGAGCGCCCGCCGGGTCAGCAGGGCCGACTTCAAGATGTCGGCCAGGTTGATCGACACGGCGACGAACAGCAGACCGGCCAGCGCCGCTGCCGCACCGGCCATCGCCACGAACAGGTCGTGCCACTGCTCCGGGTCGTACGCCGTCATCGGTCCCCCCTCGGATCATCCGCGGCGCATCATAATGGTCGCCGCGCGTTCTCGTGGGGATCGACCCGCCCGCGGCGTTGACCGCGATGATCACGGACGCATACCGTCGTCGACATCGCCGATGAAGTGGGAGGCCGCCCAGTGGTCACGAGACTGTCCCGACGCGGGTTGTTGGCCGGTGGTGTCGGCATCGCCGCCGCCGGTGTGGTCGGCTCCTCCGGCTCCGCCTGGGCCGGTCCGGCTCCGACGGAGCGCTTCGCCGCCTCGACGGTGCGGCGGTGGGCCGCCGACACCTGGGCGTCCCTGGTCGCGATGACCGACGAAGGCACCGGACTGACCGCCGACAACATCGAGGCGTCGATACGCAATCCCGTCCGCAGCGGCTACACCTCCCCCACCAACATCGGCGGCTACCTGTGGAGCGCGATCGTCGCCCGGGATCTGCGCCTGATCGGTGCGCGCGAGTGCAGCGCCCGGATCCGGCAGACGCTGAAGACCCTGGCCCGACTGGATCGACACGACCCGAGCGGTCAGTTCTACAACTGGTACGACGAGACCAACGGCTCCGTGCTCACCACCTGGCCCACCGACGGCAACCGGGTCTACCCCTTCTTGTCGAGCGTCGACAACGGCTGGTTGGCCGCTGCGTTGATCGTGGTCCGCAACGCCGACCCCGTGAACGCCTGGCGTGCCGACCAGCTGCTCCGGGGGATGAACTTCAAGGCCTACTACAACCCGCAGCCGCGTCCGGACGCTCAGATCGGGCTCCTCCGGGGTGGCTTCTGGGACGGCGCCGTGCCGCCGGACCAGACCCCGGTCGTCGACAACTACCTCGGCGACGGCAGCCCGGACGTCAGCTACACCGGCTTCCACTACGACACCACCGTGTCGGAGACCCGGATCGCCTCCTACATCGCGATCGCCCGCGGTCAGATCCCGCCCGAGCACTACTTCGGCACCTACCGCGCCTTCCCCCCGAACCTCGACTTCCAGGAGCGCCGGCCGACCGGCGAGACCCGGAAGTACCTCGGCATCGACGTCTACGAGGGGACGTACGAGTACCGCGGCATGCGCCTGGCCTGCGGCTGGGGTGGATCGATGTTCGAGGCGCTGATGCCGAACATGTTCGTGCCCGAGGAGCGCTGGGCGCCGAAGTCGTGGGGGGTGAACCACCCGCTGACCGTCCGCGCCCAACGTGAGCACGGGCTGCTCGAGGCCCGGTACGGCTACTGGGGCTTCTCCCCCGCCAGCGACCCGACCCTCGACCCGGGCTACCGCGAGTACGGCGTGGACGCGATCGGGATGAACCCGGACGGCTACTTCTCCGACGTCCAGCGGACCAACTACGACGCCGGGGACTACGGCCCTCGGGTCAACACGTCTCCGAATCCCGAGTTCGGCGACGGCGTGGTCACACCGCACGCCCTGTTCCTGGCCATGCACCACGAGCCGCACCAGGCGTACGACAACCTGCGGAAGCTGCAGCGCCGTCATTACTCCTACGGCCAGGGCGGCTTCTACGACGCGGTCGCCGTCTCCTCGGGCAAGGTCGCCCGGCGCTACCTCTCCCTGGACCAGGCCATGGTGATGGGGTCGATCGGCAACGTGATCGGCGGCGGGATCGTCCGCAAGGCCTTCTGCGCCGGGGAGATCACGCGTCGGATCAGGCCGTTGATCGCGATGGAGCAGTTCGGCTCCCGACCGGCCTGAGTCAGCTCGCTCGGACGGGCTGTTGGGAGGCCGCCGCCCGGTCCGTCAGCTCGGTGAGAGTGAGCGGATGGGTCGGCGGGCGGTCGATGATCACCCGCCGGTCGATGGTCAGATCCGCATCCACGTGGACCAGCTCGCCGACCTCGAGGGGCTGCCACTCGGCTTCCCCGTCCATGGGCTCGGTGGCGAAGACCACACTGGGCTGACCGGCCAGGTGCTCCGACCGGGTCCGGATCCGGGTGCTGGCCACATCCACCGGCTGGGCCCGCGGATCGCGCCGGTCGAGCAGGAAGAGCGAGTGGGACTCGGGATAGCGCAGTGCCCACAGGTCGGTGGGCGTGGCCAGCAGCAGATTGAGCGCGAAGATCGGGACGTGCTCGGCGAGCCAGTGCACGGCGTCGACCAGTCCGGTCCGCACATCGCCGTCGTTGGCGCGGATCGTCCCGCTGATCACGGCGAACACCCGCTCGCTGTCGGTCTGTCCGCCCACGACGTCGGAGAGACCGAGCTCGGCGACCCGCGCGTCCAGCAGATCGATTCCACCGACGACGCCGTTGTGGGCGAAGAGTCGGCCGTCGATCAGGAACGGGTGGGTGTTCGCGTCGGTCAGCCCCCCGGTCGAGGCATAGCGGACGTGGGCGATGAACGTCGTGCCGCGCAGCTGGTGCGCCTCGGTGGCGAAGCTCTGGTCCTGCCAGGCCGCGATCGGTTGCTTGTCGACCACCGGCCGACCGTCCGGACCGAAGACGCCGATGCCGCTGCCGTCCGGGTTCCGCCGGCTCTGTTCGGCGAGGCTGTCGGGTGCGTTCAGCAGCCACAGGGTCGCGGTGGCCGGGGTGCGGCCCGCGTGCAGTCCGAAGAGGCGGCACATGGCGGCAGGCTAGCCCGTCGATCACCCTAGGGTTGGGCGGGTGATCACCGTCGCCGGTCTGACTCCCTCGGTGGACCTCACCTATCTCGTCGAGCGGCTGGAGCTGGGCCGGATCCACCGCCCGACGCAGGTGGTGCGGTGCGCCGGCGGCAAGCCCCTGAACCTGGCCCGGGCCGCGGCCGCCCTCGGCGCGGAGGTCGCGGTGGTGGCGGTGCTGGGTGGCTGGACCGGGGAGTGGCTCGGTGCCGAGCTCAGCCGCGCCCGGATCGGTGTCGTGCCGGTGCTGACGCCCGCCCTCACCCGGACCTGCGTCTCGATCAGCTCGGGGGACTCCGACGAGCTGACCGAGTTGTACGAGTTCGCCGACCCGATCCCTGCCGACGTCTGGGACCGGCTGCGGCAGGAGCTGTCAGCAGCGCTCGGCGGCGGCTCCGGCTGGTTCGCGATCTCGGGTGGCCCTCCGCGCGGACTGGAGCCGGGCGCGCTGGCGGAGCTGGCCGACCTCGCCCACGCGGCCGGTGCCCGGGTCGCGGTCGACACCCACGGGAGCTCGCTGCCGCCGCTGCTCGACGCGCGGCCCGAGCTGGTGAAGATCAACCGGAGCGAGGCGGCGGAGGTGCTCGGCGTCGACGCCTTGTCACCGCTGGCCGCGATGGCTGCCGCGCTGCAGGCTCGGACGGGCGGGCTCGTGGTGCTCACCGACGGATCGGCGGGCTCGCTGGGCCGGGACGCCGACGGCCGGTTGCACCCGGTGGCTCCGCCGCAGCTCCGCGGCCGGTTCCCGGTCGGCAGCGGCGACTCCTTCCTCGGCGGCCTGCTCACGGCCCTCGACCGCGGCGACGACCTCGCCGCCGCCCTCCGGCTCGCCACCGCCGCCGGGGTCGCGAACGCCCAACAACCGGGCCCGGCGATCTTCGACCTCGACCTCGTCCGCGAACAGACCCAGACCTAGACCCGTCTGCGAGCGTCGGTAAGCGGAGCGCCGGGCTCGGTCTGGACGACCGAGTGAGCGAACACGCTCTTCCGTCCGCGAACGACGACGAAGGGCGGCGCCCGAGAGCGCCGAGCCGCGTCCGAGCGAAGCGAGGACAATCGAATTCAGCGTAGCGAGCGCGAGCAGACTCAGATCAGAATGTGCCTGACGTCTTCGACGTCGTGGTGCATCTGCTCGATCAGGGCGGTCATGCCGCGGTACTTCACCTGACCCCGGAGCCGGGCGTAGAAGTCGATGGCGATCTCGACGCCGTAGAGCTCCAGATCGTCCCGATCGAGCACGTACGCCTCGACCCGCCGCTCGTGCCCGTCGAAGGTCGGGTTGGTGCCGACCGAGATGGCCGCGGGCCAGCGGGGCGAGGGATGGTCCATCCGAGTCACCCAGCCCGCGTAGACGCCGTCGGCGGGGATCGCCATCCCGGGCTCGACCGGCACGTTCGCCGTCGGGTAACCCATCTGGCGGCCCCGTTGATCACCCCGCACCACCACCCCGCTGAAGCGGAACACCTGGTCACTGAGCTCGCGGACCCGGCCGAAGTCCCCTTCGGCGACGGCGTGCCGGATGAGCGTTGAGGAGCTCGGCTGCGAGCCGTCGGTGACCAGCGGCACGCCCTGGACGGCGAACCGGCCCGCGCCGAGCTCGGCCAGGGTCTCCAGATCGCCGGCGGCCCGGAACCCGAACCGGAAGTTCTCGCCGACCACGATGCGCACGGGCTCCAGCGGCAGCAGCACCCGGTCGACGAACTCGGTCGGGCTCCACTGCGCCACCTCCGCGGTGAAGTCCACCACGACGACGTCGTCGGCCCCGGCCGCTTCCAGCAGCTCGATCCGGCGCGGCAGTGACGTGAGCAGCGGTGGCACCTGGTCGGGCCGGACCACCGACATCGGGTGCGGCCAGAAGGTGACCACCAGCAGCGGTGCATCGGGCTCGGCCGCACGCGCCATCCGCAGCAGCTCGACGTGGCCCCGGTGGACCCCGTCGAAGTTGCCGATCACGACGACGGGGCCGACCGGCCGACCGCCACCTCGCTCGCCCACGCTGATCCTCCTCCGCCCGATGTCAGGACCACCGCCACCTTAGTGTCGGGCGCACCGGCCGCCGATTCAGCCGCTCGCGCTGCGCCTGGCCTTCGCGATCAGGTCGGACTCCTTCTGCCGGGTGTCGCGCAACCGGACCTCAGCTTCTCGACGCGCCCGGGTGGCCGCCTTGAGGCGCGCGTCGCGCGGGTAGTCCAGCTGGCCCGGCTCGACCCCGACCTCTTCGACGGGGTGGTCGACGGTGCCCACGGCGCGTTCCAGGCCGTCCAACGCCCGCTCCAACGCGAACCGGAACGGATCGTCGGCAACCTCGTCGCTCATGCCGCCCGCGGCCAGCGCCGCACTGAGGGCCGGATAGCGATCGGGGGTGACCAGCTCGGTGAACACCGTCTGCTCGGCCGCGGCCGAGTCGCTCGACTCCAGTGACCGCGCGATCATCGACTGCCAGCGGGTCAGCCCGCTGAGCATCAGCACGGCGGCGACCGCGTCGTTCGCCGACATCCGCGCCGGTTCGAGGATCCGCAGTCCCCAGTCCAACCAGAGCAGGTTGTTGGGCATGATCGGGATGCCGTCGATGGGGATGTCCAGCAACCAGGGGTGCCGGCTGTAGCGCACCGCGAGCGAGCCGGACCAGCGTCGTAGACCCTCTTTCCAGTCCTCTCCCGCCTCCTCGTGGTCGGGCGGCTCACCGATGCCCTCGTCACACATCAGCTGGATCAGGTCGTCCTTGGCCGACACGTAGCGGTACAACGACATCGTGGTGTAGCCCAGCCGCGCCGCGAGACTGCTCATGGACACCGCACCCAGGCCGTCGGCGTCGGCGATCTCCATCGCCACGTCGACGATCCGTTCGATGCTCAGCTCGCGCTTGGGACCGCGTTGCGGGTCGGCGGCGATACCCCAGGACAGCGCGATGCCGCGCGGCAGCTCGAGGTCACCCACACCCGTTCCCTTCTCGTCGACAGAACTCATCCTACCCAATTGCGTACGCCCTACACGTTCTGTACTGTATAAACAGTTTTACTCATACACAGTTACGGAAGCGAGGGGGCCCGCCATGGGAGCGATCGAGATCACCGGGCTGACGAAGTCGTACGGGGATCACCGGGTGCTGGACGGGGTGGATCTGAACGTGGACACCGGATCGGTGTTCGCCCTGCTGGGGCCGAACGGAGCCGGCAAGACCACCCTGATCAACATCGCCACCACGCTGCTCGCCGCCGACCGCGGCCAGGTGGTGGTGGCGGGACACGACGTCGCGACGGAGCCGGAAGAAGTACGGCGTGCCATCAGCGTCACCGGGCAGCACACCGGCGTGGACGAGGTGCTGACCGCTCGGGAGAACCTGATCCTGATCGGTCGACTCGGCGGCCTGTCGTCGCGCTCGGCCCGGACCACGGCCGACACGATGATCGAGCAGTTCGAGCTGGCCGAGGCCGCGGACCGCCGGGTCGCCACCTTCTCCGGCGGGATGCGGCGGCGACTCGATCTGGCGCTCAGCCTGGTGACGGTGCCGGAGATCATCTTCCTCGACGAACCCACCACCGGGCTCGACACCCGCAGCCGCCAGCAGCTGTGGGAGATCATCGGCGATCTCACGTCCCGGGGCGTGACGGTGCTGCTGACCACGCAGTACCTGGAGGAAGCCGATCGGCTCGCCCACCGGGTGGCCGTGCTGAACGAAGGTCGAGTCGTCGCCGTCGGGGACCCGCGAGAACTCAAGGGCAAGGTCGGCCAGGAGGTGCTCGAGGTCCGCGACCGCGATCATGCCCTGCTCGCGGAATTTCCCACCGACGGCAGCGTGGAGTCGGTGCGGCAGACCCTGGCCGAGTTGGAGACCAGCACCGCGACGGCATCGGTGACGCTCCGCAAACCCACCCTCGACGACGTGTTCCTCACCCTGACCGGAGGCAGCAGATGACCACCACGACCGCGCCGCAACCAGCAGCCGTCACCGAGCGCCGGCGCCCGCCGGACCGCTGGACCACCTCGGTGCTCTTCGTCGGCCGCAGTCTGCGGCACTCGATCCGCAACGTCGACGCGATGATCATGGCGATCGCACTGCCGGTGATCTTGATGCTGCTCTTCGTCTTCGTCTTCGGCGGCGCGATCGAACCCGGAGGTGGCTACGTCGACTACGTCGTGCCCGGCATCATCTTGTTGTGCGCCGGTTTCGGGGCGGCCGGTACCGCCGTGGGCGTCGCCGCGGATCTGACCAACGGCGTGATCGACCGGTTCCGCACCATGCCGATCACCAGCTCGGCAGTGATCACCGGGCACGTGGTGGCCAGTCTGGTCCGCAACCTGCTCGCCACCGCGATGGTGATCGTGGTCGCGCTGCTGATCGGCTTCCGGCCGACCGCGTCGGCGGGTGCCTGGCTCGGCGCTCTCGGTCTCGTCACGCTCTGGATCCTGGCGATCACCTGGCTGTTCGCCGCCCTCGGCCTGCTCGCCCGCGGCGTCGAGGCGGCCGGCAACTACGGCTTCGCCCTGCTGTTCCTGCCCTACCTGTCCAGCGCCTTCGTGCCGCTGGACACGCTGCCGGTGGGTCTGCGCTGGTTCGCGGAGCACCAGCCGCTGACCCCGATCATCGAGTCGATCCGCAGTCTGCTGCTCGGTACCGATCCCGGTTCGGCGCCGTTCTGGGCGGTGGGCTGGACCGTGGGCATCACGGTCGCCGCCGCGGCGTGGGCCGGTTGGTTGTTCCGTCGGCGGGCCGGGCGACGCTGACGGTCCGGCCGAGAGGGCTCGGCTCGGCGGTCGAGCTCATCGCCTCAGCCGACGAAGACAGCGTCCGGAACCGCATCCGCGGCCGCGGGCCGGTACAGGGCGAGGAAGGTCCCTGCCTGGTCGAACAGAGCGGTGGGGTCGCCGGGCAGGGTCAGGTCCGGAAGCCGCCGGCCGTGACGGACCGCCGCGGCCCGGCCGTCGTCGAGCTCGAGCACCGCGAAGGTCCGGCCCGCGACCGTCGACAGCGGCAGCACCGGGATCGGATCGGGTGCGGGATCGAGCACGATCGCGTCGCCGAGGTCGTAGTCGCCCACCCGGGTCCGTCGCAGGGCCACGAGGTGCCCGCCGGTCCCGAGCCTGGTGCCGAGATCACGTGCCAGTGCCCGGACGTAGGTCCCGGTCGAGCAGTCCACCACCACGTCCAGATCGAGGCAGCGCAGCTCCCCCACCGTGATCTGGCGGCGGTCGAGCAGCTCGAAACGGTGCACGGTCACGGGCCGGGCGGGCAGGTCCACCTCGTCCCCGGCTCGGACCCGGGCGTAGGACCGGACGCCGTCGACCTTGATCGCCGACACCGACGACGGGACCTGCTGGAGTGGACCTCGGAGCGCGGCCATCGCCGACTCGACGTCGGCCTCCGTTGGGTCTACGTCGAGTCCGTCGGCACCATGTAGGTGGCCAGCGGGCAGCTCGATCGGCTCACCCTCGGCGTCGTCGGTGGTCGTCGCGAACCCGAGCCGGATCGTCGCGGTGTAGCTCTTGTCGGTCCGGGACAGGTAGCCGAGCAACCGGGTCGCCCGTTCGACCCCGACCAGCAACACACCGGTGGCCATCGGATCGAGGGTGCCGGCATGGCCGACCTTGCGGGTACCGAGCAGCCGACGCATCCGACCGACCACCTGATGCGACGTCCAGCCGGCCGGCTTGTCGACGACGACGATCCCGGCCGCGACCGACTCAGGCGTCGGACTCGTCCTCGTCCCGCTTGTACGGGTCGGCATCCCCGGCGTACGTGGCCGACGCCGCCTGCTCCGCCACCCGGGCGTCCTCGGCGCGAGCCTGCTCGAGCAGGTCGTCGATCTGCCGGGCGTTCTCGGGTACGGCGTCGGGGATGAACGCGATGGTCGGGGTGAACCGCATGCCGAGCTGCTTGCCGACCTGGGAGCGGATCAGACCCGTGGCCGACTTCAGGGCGGCAGCCGTCCCGGCCTGGTCCTCCGGCGAACCGAGCACCGTGTAGAAGACGGTGGCGTCCTGACCGTCGCCGGTGAGTCGGACATCGGTGACGGTGATGAAGCCCAGCCGCGGATCCTTGATCCGCCGTTCCAACATCTCGGCCACGATCACCTTGATCTGATCGGCCAGTTTCAGGACCCGAGGCGAGGCCATGTGCAGACTCCTTCTCCCGACAGCAACCCTGTGATTCTGCCCCATGACATCGTTGGTCCCGTGTCCCGCCCACGCGCCATCGACGTACCCGGCCTGGTCAACGCCCGTGATCTCGGTGGGCTCCCGCGACGACAGGGCGGCACGACGCCCACCGGGGTCTTCTGTCGTTCCGAGAGCATCGACCGGGTCGACGACGGACGGTTGGGAGGCGCTGTGGCGGCTCGGCATCCGTTCGGTCGTCGATCTGCGGGAGGACGACGAACGCGACGGTGACCGGGGTCGGCGGCCGGACTGGCTGACCACCATCCCCGTCGCGGTCGACGGCAACGAGAACACCGAGTTCTGGACGGACTACATCGACAGCGGTCGGGCGGGCACGGCGATGTACTACCTGCCGCACCTCGCCGCCATGCCGGAACGCACCGGGGCCGCCCTGGCCGCGATCGTTGACGCACCGGCGGGTGGAGTGCTGTTCCACTGCGCCGCGGGACGCGATCGCACCGGGCTGATCGCGATGCTGCTGCTGTCGGCGGTGGACGTCGAGCCGGAGTCGATCGTCACGGACTACCTGGAGACCGTACGGCTCGGCGCGACGCGGGCCGCGGCGCTGGGGCGGGAGGACAACGAGCCCCGTATCGACGCCCACCTGCAGACCCTGGGCACCACGACCGAGCAGGCGTTCACCGACGCCCTGGCCGGTCTGGACCTCGACGCGTTCCTCGACCACTCCGGCCTCGACGACGCGCAACGGCGGGCGCTGTCGACCTGGCGCGGCAACCTCCCCGCCTGACCCGCGGACCCGCAGCTCGGGACCCGACGGGCCACGGAACGAGCGAACCCCAGCCCGCCGAGGCGGACTGGGGTTCGGACGAGATCAGCTCAGACGCGCGCCTTCTCCCGCATCTCGTACGTCTCGATGATGTCGCCGACCCGGATGTCGGAGTAGTTCGCGAGCGTCATACCGCACTCGAAACCCTCCCGCACCTCGGTCGCATCGTCCTTCTCGCGCCGCAACGACGCGATGCTGGAGTCGGCGATGACGACGCCCTCGCGGAGCAACCGGGCCTTGGCGTTGCGCCGGATGGTGCCGTCGAGCACCATGCAACCCGCGATGATGCCGGCCCGGGAAGACCGGAAGATCTCCCGGATCTCCGCGTGACCCAGCATCGCCTCTTCGTAGATCGGCTTCAGCAGGCCCTTCAGCGCCGCCTCGATCTCGTCGATCGCGGCGTAGATCACCGAGTAGTACCGGATGTCGACACCCTCGCGATCCGCCAGCTCCGTCGCCTTGCCCTGCGGGCGGACGTTGAAGCCGACGATGACCGCGTTGGAGGCCGCCGCCAAGCTGACGTTGGTCTCGGTGATGGCACCGACGCCACGGTCGATGACCCGCAGACTGACCTCGTCGCCGACGTCGATCTTGGACAAGGCGTCTTCCAGGGCCTCGACCGATCCGGCGCCGTCGCCCTTGAGGATGAGCCGCAGCTCGGAGTCCTCGCCCTTCTCGAGCTGGTCGAAGAGCTGATCGAGGGTCTTGCGCCGGGTACCCGCCGCCTGGGACGCCATCCGGAGCCGAGCCCCACGCCGTTCGGCGATCTGCCGGGCCATCCGGTCGTCGTCGACCACGATGAAGCTGTCGCCGGCGCCCGGTACCGCGGTCAGGCCGAGCACCTGGACCGGGAACGACGGCGGAGCGTCCTCGACGTTGTTGCCGTGGTCGTCGAGCAGGGCGCGGACCCGTCCGTAGCCGGTGCCGGCCACGATCGAGTCGCCGACCCGGAGCGTGCCGCGCTGGACCAGCACCGTGGCCACCGGGCCACGACCCTTGTCCAGGTGCGCCTCGATGGCGACACCCTGGCTCTCCATGTCCGGGTTGGCCCGCAGGTCGAGCGCCGCGTCGGCGGTCAGGATGACCGCCTCCAGGAGCTCGTCCAGGCCGACACCGGTGATGGCTGACACGTCGACGAACATGGTGTCGCCGCCGTACTCCTCCGGCACCAGGCCGTACTCGGTCAGCTGGCCGCGGACCTTGGTCGGATCGGCACCTTCGCGGTCGATCTTGTTGACCGCCACCACGATCGGGACGTCAGCCGCCAAGGCGTGGTTGAGCGCCTCGATGGTCTGCGGCATCACACCGTCGTCGGCCGCCACCACGAGGACCGCGATGTCGGTCGACTTCGCACCGCGAGCACGCATGGCGGTGAACGCCTCGTGACCCGGGGTGTCGATGAAGGTGATCTTGCGCTCGTCACCGTCGACCTCGGTCGACACCTGGTAGGCACCGATGGCCTGGGTGATGCCACCGGCCTCACCGGCCACGACGTTGGTCTTGCGGATCGCGTCGAGCAGCTTCGTCTTGCCGTGGTCGACGTGACCCATCACGGTGACCACCGGCGGTCGAGCGACGAGATCCTCCTCGCCACCTTCGTTCTCACCGAACTCGATGTCGAAGCTCTCCAACAGCTCGCGGTCCTCGTCCTCGGGCGAGACGACCTCGATCTTGTAGTTGAGCTCGCCGGCGAGCACCTGCAAGGTGTCCTCGGCCACCGTCTGGGTGGCGGTCACCATCTCGCCCAGGTTGAACAGCACCTGGACCAGCGACGACACGTCGACGTTGATCTTCTCGGACAGGTCGGTCAGCGACGCACCGCGGGCGAGCCGGATGGTCTGCCCGTCGCCCTGCCGGATCCGGACGCCACCGATCTCCGGCGCCTGCATCTGGTCGAACTCCTGGCGACGCTGCCGCTTCGACTTGCGGCCCCGACGGACCGGGCCGCCGGCCCGACCGAAGGCACCCTGGGTGCCACCACGACCGCCTCGGCCGCCACGCCCACTGGGCGGCGGGCCGCCGCTACCGCCGGGACCACCGCGGCCGGGAGGGCCACCGCGACCGCGGGTCGGTGCTCCGCGGCCACCACGGGCGCCGGCGGGACCGCCGGTGCTACCGAGCTGGCCGGAGCTCTGCTTCGGCATCATCGCGGGATTGGGCCGGGGCATGCCCGGCACACCGCCGGGACGTCCCGGTGGGCCGCCGGGGGTCCGGCCGACCGGCGGCCGCGGGCCACCGGGACGGTTCGGGTCCACCGGCCGCGACGGCCGTGACGTGCCCATGCCTTGCGACGGGGCGAACGGGTTGTTGCCGGGACGCGGCGTTCCGCTGCGCCGCGGCTGTCCGACACCGGGCAGGCCGCCGGTCGACCCGGGACGCGGACGCGGACCGGCGGGACCGGGCTGACCCGGGGCCGGGCGGGACTGGTCGGATCGACTCGCGTCCGGACGCTGGTCGCTGCGCGCCGCGGGCGGCGGGCTGGACTGACCCGGAGCTCGGGGCACCATGCCGGGCCGAGGGGCCGGCCGCGGGCTCGAGGTCTCGGTTCCACCGCTCGGACCCGCCGACGGCGGTGGGGTGTCGGACGGCTCCGGCCGGCTCGGCTCGCTCGGCTGGACGGGTGTCTCGGTGACCGGAGGTGCAGCCGCCGCAACGGGCGGTGCGCTCACCTCGGCGACCGGCGGGGCGGCCGGCTGCTGCGACGGCTCGGCCGTCCGGCCGTTCGTCGCCGGCGGTTCGGCGACCCGTCCCGGACGGGCGGTGGACGGATCCGCCGCCCGGGTGCCGGGCGCGGGACCGGTGGTCGTGGTTGCTGCCGGTGGCGCCGTCGGCTTCCGGGCTGCGCTCTTCTTCGTCGGCGGCGGATCGCTCGCCAGCTTCTCTTTCAGCCGGCGTTCGACCGGCGCCTCCACGGTGGAGGAGGCCGATCGGACGAACTCCCCCATGTCCTTCAGCATGCTGAGGACGGTCTTGCTCTCGACTCCGAGCTCTTTCGCAAGCTCGTAGACTCGGACCTTTGCCACTGCTCTCCTTGTTGGCGGTCCGAGTGTCTTGGCGACGCTGCGGACCAGTTAGTTGTTGTGCATGCTCATTGAGAAGTTCTCATCGAGAGGTCATGAGCGTCAGCCCACCTTCTTGTCGCTGCTCCGACCGGCCCTCGAACGAGGACAGGTCCAACCATGAACTCTATGCCCAGAGCCCGTTAAGCCCAAAGCCGATCTGCTACGTCCCCGTCGCCGCCGTGAAGTCGGGGACCGGGAGTCGTGCCTCAGCACCTCTGGCCCGCAGCGCGCGTCCCACGGCTCGACGTCGAACGGCGAGATCCCAGCACCGCGTCACCGGGTGCAGATAGGCGCCCCGGCCGGGCTGGTCCTGCCGGACATCCACCTCGACCCGCGACTCGCGCCAGACGAGACGGACGAGCTGAGCTTTCCCCGCCCGGTCGCGGCAGCCGATGCAGGTTCGCACCGGTCCGTTCACGTCGTCGGAGTCTACCCGGGTGGACGACGCGACGGTCCTGACCCGGACCGCGCCTCAGTCCCGGCTCACCGGACGGATCAACTCGATCTCCGGGTTGAGCTCCACGCCGAATCCAGGCGTTTCGGGGAGTCGCAGCCGGCCGTTCACCGGTACGGGTTCACCGACCAGCAGCGGGGTGAACATCGGCACCACCTCGTCGGCCTCGGGCGCCATCATCAAGAACTCGGCGAACGGGCTGTTGGTGCGGGTGATGACGAAGTGGTAGGAGTACACGCTCGATCCGTGCGGCACCACCAACGCCCCGTGGGCGTCGGCGAGCGCCGAGATCTTGATCAGCTCGGTGATCCCGCCGCACCAGCCCACGTCGGGTTGCAGGATGTCGGCACATCCCATCTCCAGCAGCATCCGGAAGCCGTACCGGGTCGACTCGTGCTCGCCGGTGCTGACCAGCATCCCGGCCGGCACCTGCCGCCGCAGATCCCGGTAGCCCCAGTAGTCGTCGGGCAGCAGCGCCTCCTCCAGCCACTTCAGCCCGTACTCGTGGGCGGCCGTCGCGAGGCGCACCGCGTAGTCGAGGTCCAGCGACATCCAGCAGTCCCACATCAGCCAGAAGTCGTCCCCGACCCGGGCCCGCATCTCGGCCAGCTCCGCCAGATTCGCCCGCAGGCCGTCGATCCCCTCGTGCGGGCCGTGGTGCAGCGGCATCTTGCCGCCGACGAAACCCAGCTGTTGGGCGAGGTCCGGACGGGCCCCGGTGGCGTAGCAGGTCAGCTCGTCGCGGACGGCGCCTCCGAGCAACGCGTACACCGGCTCCTGCCGGATCCGCCCCAACAGGTCCCAGAGGGCGAGGTCGACGGCGCTGATGACGTTCAGCACCAACCCCTTGCGACCGTAGAACACCGTCGACCGGAACATCTGGTCCCACAAGAGCTCGACGTCGTGGACCCGAGCACCCTCCAGGAACCGCGCGAGGTGCCGCTCGACGATCCAGGCGCCCGGTTCACCGGCCGTGGTCACGCCGAATCCGACTGTCCCGTCGTCCGCCTCGATCTCGACCACCAGCGTGCCGAGCACGTTGAGGCCGAAGCTCCGGCGGCTGTCGGCGTAGCCGGGGTACCGGGCCATCGGCGTCGAGATGTGGTCGTCGATCCAGTGGTAGCCCTGCTGATCGTGGTAGTCCGCGCCACCGCCGCGCACGGTGTACGCCCGGACGGACCTGATGCGGTGCTTCACCCGCTGCTCCTCTCACTCTTCGCTGCGAATCCCGCCGAAGAGGACATCCGACGCCCCCGGCCCACCGCAACTCCGCCCTGGCGGGGAAACGCACACCGGCTGACGACGGAACTCCGCTATGGCGGATAAACGACGTGGCCTGGCCGCCCGGGTTGCCGAAGACTCACTCCGGGGCCCCCTGCGGAAAGACCAGGATCTTGCTGGCCCGGCTGCGACCCCGGGCGAGGTCGTCGAAGCTCTGCGGCGCCTCGTCCCAACCGACCCGGCCGTCGATCAGCGACTCGATCCCCTCGGGGACCGAACCGACCCAGGCGGCGGTCTCGGCGAACTCGCCGGCGCTGTAGCAGAACGAGCCGATCAGCATCCGTTCTTCGGTGCTGATGGCGTAGGCCGCCAGGTCCAGCCGGGGTGAGCCCATCCCGACGAGCACGATCCGGGCACCGAGCTGCGAGGCGGCCACGGCGTCGGCGACCGTGGCACTGATGCCGACGGCGTCCAGCACCAGGGTCGCCGGCCCGCCCAGCTCGGCGGCGACCGCCTCGGCCAGGCCCGTCGCCGACGGGTCGAGCGCCCGGGCCCCGAGGCGCTCGCAGAGCTCGCGTCGACCGGGGCTCACGTCGGAGACCGCGATCGCCTCGATGCCGCAGCGTCGGGCCGCCAGCAGGCAGGCCTGCCCGATCGGTCCGCCGCCGATGACCAGGACCCGGTCGGACGGCACCGGGTCGCCACGGCGGACGGCGTGGTACCCGACCGCGAGCGGCTCGACCAGGGCACCGAGCTCGGCCGGCAGGTCCTCGGGTAGCAGCACGACGTTGCGGGCCGGTGCAGCGAGCTGGTCGGCGAAGGCCGCCGAGATCTGCGGCGCCACCCCGATCACCACGCGGGTTGGGCACCACTGCTCGTGCCCGGCGGCACAGGCCGCGCAGTCGCCGCACGACACGACCGGGTTCACCGTCGCGAGCTGCCCCGGCCGGAGCCCGGTCACGGCGTGACCGACCCGGGCGATCCGGCCCACCGTCTCGTGCCCCATGACCTGACCCGGGTGTCGGCGGCCGTTCTCGCCGGAGTAGCCGTGGAAGTCGGAGCCGCAGATGCCGGTGGCGATGACGTCGAGCACGACCTCGTCCGGACCGGGTTCGGGGTCTGGCCGGTCCTCCACCGCGATGTCGTAGTCGCCGTGCAGCACCAGCGCCTTCACCGGTCCCCCATCATCGATCCACCGTCATCGGTCCACCTTCATCAGGTCCGCTCTCCTCAGCCGCGGGGGCGGCGGACCGGTGCCGACGCCGACCCGATCACGCCGGCGTCCACGGTCTCCAGACGACCGGCCTCCACGTCGTTGGCCTTCTTGAACAGCGCGGTCAGGGCGAACAGGATCGCGCCGAGGATGGCACCGAAGGCCAGCGAGTAGAGACCGGCGTTGCCGCCGATGGTCTCCTTGAAGTAGTCGCGCATGTTGGGGGCCAGGAAGCCGCCGAGGTTGCCCAGGGAGTTGATCAACCCGATCCCGGCGGCGGCGGCGAAGCCGGTCATGTACTCGGTCGGCAGGGTCCAGAAGATGGGCTGCATGGCGACGAACCCGATCGCCGCCAGGGACAGTCCGGCGATGGCGAGCACGGGGGTGCCGGCCAGCGCCCCGGACATGAAGATGCCCAGCGCGGTCACCAGCAGCAGGGACGTGCCAATCAACCGGTGCTTGCGCGTCCGGTCGGCCAGGCCGGGGAAGAACGCCACCGACAACAACCCGAACACCCAGGGGATCGCGGTGACCAAGGAGGCGGCGAAGCCGAGTTTCTGACCGGTGATCGCGGTGACCTGGGTCGGCAGGAAGAACGTGACGCCGTAGACGGCGATCTGGATGCAGAAGTAGATCGCCGCGAAGTACCAGACCCGCCAGTTCCCGAGGGCGGCCAGCACCTTCTTGGGTCCGTGACCCTCCGACTTCGCGGTGTCCTCGGCGTCGATGGTGGCGACCAGTGCGTCGCGCTCGTCGTCGGGCAGCCAGGTCGCGTCCTTCGGCTTGTCGGTCAGGTAGAAGAACGCCCAGACCCCGACGACCACCGCGAGCAGGCCCTCGATCAAGAACATCCACTGGATGCCGCGCAGTCCCGCCAGACCGTTCAGCTCGAGCAGACCACCGGAGAGCGGGTTGCCGAGGATGCCGGCCAGCGCGATGCCCATGTAGAAGTAGCCGCGGGCCCGGCTGAGGTGCCGAGCGGGTACCCAGTAGGTGAGGAACAAGATCACGCCCGGGAAGAAGCCGGCTTCGGTGATGCCGAGCAGGAAGCGCAGCACGTAGAAGCTGATGGGTCCCTGGACGAACATGAAGCACGCGGCCACGATGCCCCAGGACACCATGATCCGGGCCAGCCACCAGCGGGCACCGACCTTGTGCAACAAGATGTTGCTCGGGATCTCGAAGATCGCATAGCCCACGAAGAACAACCCGGCGCCGAAGGCGTACGACGCGGCACTGATGCCGAAGTCGATCTCGAACTCCTGCTGGGCGAAGGAGACGTTGCTGCGGTCCAGGAACGCGATCACGTACATCAGGAGCAGGAACGGGATCAGCCGCCGGAAGACCTTCTTGGTGGCCTGCTCGGTCAGGGCGAAATCGCGCCGTCCCGCGGTGGCATGGCTGGTGTCAGACATCGGTGTCTCCTTGATCAGCGGGGTGGTCCTCGAGGCGGTGGCCTCAGTGCATGTGCTTGCCACCGTCGATCTGGATGGTGGCGCCGTTGAGGTAGCCACCACCCTCGGACAGCAGGAAGTCGATCGTGGCCGCGATCTCGTCGGGCTGGCCCACCCGGCCGAGCGGGATCCCGGCCGCCATCGAGGCCTTGCGTTCGTCGGTGAGCTTGCCGCCCATGATCTCGGTGTCCACCGGACCGGGTGCGATCACGTTGACGCTGATGCCGTGCGGGGCGAGCTCACGGGCGCCGCCCTTGCACATCCCGATGACCGCGGCCTTCGCCGTGGCGTAGACACCCTTGGAGAAGGTGCCACCGCCGTCGAAGGCGGTGATCGAGGAGGTGTTGACGATCCGGCCGACACCCTGCGGGATCATCCGCTCGGCGGCAGCCTGCAGCATCAGGAACGAGCCGGTGACGTTCACCGCCATCACCCGGTTGAACTCGTCCAGACCGCAGTCCACCAGCGCGGTCTGGCAGGCGATGCCGGCCAGGTTCACCAGTCCGACGACCGGCGGCAGCTCGGCGTCGATGCGGGCGAACGCGGCCGCCACCGAGGCCGGCGACGAGATGTCGGCGGCGATCGAGATGACACCGTCGTGCCCGGCGTCGCGCAGCTCTTGCTCGACGACCGCGAGGCCGTCGGCGTCGACGTCGACGAGCGCCACGTGCCAGCCGTGCTCGGCCAGCACCCGGGCCGTCACCCGGCCGATGCCGGCCCGGCCACCGGCCCCGGTGACCACGGCGGTTCGGTTCGCGGGCAAGCCGCTCATCCGATGCTCCTTTCGTCGAGCAGAGAGGACAAGATGTCGCGGATGTAGGCATGGTTGCGGCCGATCACGGTGATCGCGTCGCTGCCGTAGTGCTCACACAAGAAGGCGCCGCGGAAGCCCAGGTCGAGCGCCTGGGCGATCGCCGAGCGGTAGTTGATCAAGCCGAAGTCCATCGGCACCGGGAAGGTCATCACCTGCCCGGTGGCCGGGTCCTCGTCGCGCAGGTAGTTCTTCACGTGCCAGTAGTTGGCGTACGGCAGCACCTTGTCGAACATCTGCGGCACCGGCTCGATCGGCCGGTGCAGGCGGATGAAGTTGCCGATGTCGGGGTTCAGGCCACAGGCCTCGTGCCCGACCGCCTCCAGGAACCGGACGGCCCCGTCGCAGGTGCCGACGTAGGTGTCCTCGTACATCTCCAGGCTGATCTGCTGCCCGTTCGCGGCGGCGTGCTCGGCGAGCTCACGGATCAAGCGGGCGGCCCGGTCGAACGCCTCGGGGCTCTCGTCGTCCTGCCAGCCCTCCGCCAGCCAGAACCAGAGCGCCTCCCGCTGCGCGGGCGTGAACTCCTGGAAGAAGCCGAAGCTCACCATCGGCACGCCGAGCTCGGCGGCCTTGTCGAGCAGCCGGTGACTGTAGGCGAGGTACTCCTCGCCGCGTTCGGGATCCATCACGCTGCGCCGCGACGTGGAGATCGCCGGGATCGTCAACCCCACGTCGGTCAGCACGTCCCGGAACTCGCTGAGCCGCTCCGGGGTCAGGTCGCCGACCCGGACCCACGTGTCGGTGGGATCGACCTCGGTGAACCCGATCCGGCGGACGAGTCGCAGGTGCTTCGCCCACTCCTCCGCGCTGGCGTCGTGGATCGGGCCGCCGGTGGAGTCGGTGCTGCCGAAGGGCAGCATCGCGGCCGCGATCGGCCAGGTCTGCGCCGTGTACTCACTCATGCTCGTCTCCTCCCCGCGGGGCCGGTCCGAGCTCGGCGAGCAGCTGACCGAGCCGGGCGTACGCGGTGTTGCGATAGGCGACCAGGGCCCGCTGGTCCCCGGCCGGGGTCACGAAGCCGCCACCCTGCTTGACGCCGAAGTTCCCGCTGTCGACCAGCTCGGTCAACCGGGCCGGCGCGGACAGCCGGTCGCCGTAGTGCCGCTGGAGGGTCGCGAAGCCACCGGCATAGGTGTCGAGTCCGGCCATGTCGGCGATCGCGAACGGGCCGAAGAACGGCAGTCGGTAGCCGAAGGTCGTGCGCACGATGATGTCGACGTCCTCGGGGGTGGCCACGCCTTCCTCGACCAGGTTGACGGCTTCCTTCAGCAAGACGTACTGGAGTCGGTTGAGGACGAAGCCGGCCTTGTCGGCGACCCGGGCGGTCAGCTTTCCCGTTCGCGGTACGAGGGCCTCGACGAGGGCCACCACGTCTTCGGAGGTGTCCGCGTGGGCGATCAGCTCCACGCCGGGGATGAACGGGGCCGGATTGGAGAAGTGCACGCCGAGGAAGCGGCCGGGATGGGTGAGGTTGGCGGCCAGTTCGCTGATGGGCAGCGTCGAGGTGTTGCTGCCGATGACGGCGTCGGGGCGGGCGGCTTCCTCGATGGCCGCCAGCACCGGTCCCTTGATCTCGGGCCGCTCCAGCACCGCCTCTTCGATGAAGTCGGCATCTGCCACGGCTTCGGCGAGTGAGTCGGCGGCCCGTAGGTTGTTCCGGACGAGCTCGGCGGAACCGGGGCGGAACAGTCCTTGGGCCTCGAACTCCTCGGCCTCGCGGCGCAGCCGCTCCAGATGCTGGGCGGTCCGGTCCGGGTCGGCGTCGGAGATGACCACGGGCAACCCGGCCATCGCGAACACCTGGGCGATGCCGCCACCCATGTAGCCGGCACCGACGACCGCAACCTGCTGAACGAGTTCATTCATCCGAGAGATCGTTCCCACCTCACTGTGTCGTGAAACAAGCCGAAACCATCGTCGAGGCTATAGGATCTACGAAAGAGGGGTCAACTATGATCGGTGCCGTGAGCGCCTTCTCCGCTCCCCCCACTCTGGGCCGGCGCGTCCTCCGCGACAGCGCGTACGACCTGCTGCTCGACCGGCTGCTCGAGGGGTCGCTGCCCGCCGGCGCCGGTCTCAGCATCGACGGGCTCGCCCGCGAGCTGGGTGTCTCCCCGACCCCGATCCGCGAAGCACTCGTGCACCTGGAACACACCGGATTGGTGACCCGGACCGCCCTCCGCGGATACCGGGTGGCACCGCCGTTCACCGCCGACCAGATCCGGCAGCTGGCCGACGCCCGCAGCATCGTCGAGCTGGGCGGGCTGGAGCTGGCCCTGCGGAATCGGGAGTCGCTGATCCCCCTGCTGCAGGAGGCCCATCGGCGCCACGTCCAGGTGATCGCCGACGTCGATGCGCTGCCCGCCGACCTCGACGACCACGCGCGGGTCGTCAGCTACCGCCGCTACTTCGAGGCGGACTGGGGCTTCCACCAGGCGATCATGTTGCACGCCGACAACCCGTTCGTCGAGCAGCTCTCCATCTCCCTCGGCGCCCAGGTGCACCGCCTGCGGCAGACCGTCGGTGTCGGTCTCACCGACTCCCACGAGGCCTGCTCCGAGCACGGCCGGGTGCTGACGGCGTTGGAGGAGGGCGCTGCCGACGCGGCGGTGCTGGCGGCGCTCCAGGCGCACCTGGAGGCGGTTCGCGACCGCTCCGTGGCCGACGCGGCCCGGTAGCGACTTCAGCTCGGCAGCCGAGCGAGCACGGGCCGCACCCCGGTCCGGCCAGGATCGTCGCAGTGCTTAACTGCGGGTTGTCCAACACCGGAGGACCTGAGCGTCCAACGAGGGGGTCGCCGTGACCGAAGCCGGTCGAGCCGTACCACTGGAGGAGCTGCTCGTCTCACACCCACCGGAACCGGAGCTCGATCTCGATCCTGACCTGGTACGCGCCGGCCGGCGGCTGGTGTTCCTCGACGACGACCCCACCGGCACCCAGACCACCGTCGACCTGCCGGTGCTGACGAGCTGGTCGGTCGCCGACCTGAGCTGGGCGCTCGAGCAGCCGACCGCCGGATTCTTCGTGCTCACCAACACCCGCAGCCTGTCCGCCGCCGACGCGGCTGCCCGCAACCGGGAGGTGATGGCCGCGCTGCACGAGGCGGCGACCGCAGCCGGGGTCTCCTACGCCGTCGCCAGCCGCAGCGATTCGACGCTTCGCGGCTACTTCCCGCTGGAGACCGATGTGGTGGCCGCTGAGCTCGCCGCACGCGGGCAACCGGTCGACGGTGTGCTGATCATCCCGGCCTACATCGAGCCGGGCCGGTTCACCATCGACTCCGTGCACTGGACGCGAACCGCGGACGGCATGATCCCCGTGGCGGACAGCGAGTTCGCCCGGGACGCCAGCTTCGGCTACGTCAGCTCCGATCTCCGCGACTGGGTCGCGGAGAAGACCGAGGGTCGGATCGCACGCGACGACGTCGGCCGGATCACGTTGACCGACATCCGCACCGGCGGTGTCCCCCGGGTGCGCGAGCTGCTCGGCGAGCTGGGCGACGGACGTCCCGCCGTGGTCGACGCGGCCACCGACGCCGACCTCCGGGTGCTCGTGGCGGCCCTGCTCGAGGCCGAGGCGGACGGGCAGAACTTCGTCTACCGGATCGGTCCGTCGTTCGTCCGGGCCCGCGTCGGCCAGCGGGCCGCACCGCCGATCACGGCGGACCGACTGCGCGAGCTGGTGGCCGACCAGGCTCAGGACCCCGACGACGAACGGCCGGCCACCCGGCACGGCCTGATCGTGATCGGTTCCCACGTGGGCCTGACGACCCGCCAGCTGGACCGGCTGCGGGACCAGGACGACATCATCGAGGTCGAGCTCCAGGTGCCGTTGCTGCTGGACGACCAGCGCCGCGACGAGCACCTGAGCGAGGTCGCCGACCGGGTGGCCGAGGCGCTGCGGAGCAACGAGGCCGACGCCGATGTGGTGATCCGCACCAGCCGGACGTTGGTGACGGGGACGGACCCGAGCCACAGTCTCGAGATCGCCCGCAGCGTCAGCTCGGGGCTGGTGCAGACCGTGCACGGTGTCGTCGCCCAGATCCGGCCCGCGTTCGTGCTGGCGAAGGGCGGCATCACCTCATCCGACACCGCGACCGACGGGCTGGAGATCCGCCGAGCCTGGGTCCGGGGCACGATGCTGCCCGGCATCATCTCGCTCTGGGAGCCGGTCGCCGGGCTCGCCCGCGGTATCCCCTACATCGTGTTCCCCGGCAACGTCGGCGACGACCAGGCACTGGCCGACGTCGTCGACACCCTGCGCCGCGTCTGATCGAAGGAGTCGACATGTCCGCTGCTCACGTCGCCGTCATCGGCCTGGGGGCCATGGGCCTGCCGATGGCCACCCGGCTGGCCGCCGCGTTCCCCGTCACAGGTTTCGATCCGTTCGACGCCCGGCGCGGCCTCGCCGACCAGGAGGGGATCGCCGTCGAGGACACTCCGGCCGGTGCGGCCCGCTCGGCCGACGTCGTGCTGCTGGCCGTCCGCGACCAGGCCCAGGCCGAGGAGGCGCTGTTCGGCGCGGACGGGGTCGTGCAGTCGCTGGCGGCCGGCTCGCCGGTCATCCTGACGAGCACCGTCGGCCCGGAGGCGGCGCAGACGCTGGCCGGCCGGCTGGCCGAGCTCGGCTTCCCCCTCGTGGACGCACCGATCAGCGGTGGACCGAAGCGGGCCGGCGAGGGCGACCTGTTGATCGTGGTCGGAGCCGACGACGCGGCGCTGACGGCGACCAGACCGGTGCTGGAGCAGCTGGCCTCGACGCTCACCGTCGTCGGCGCCCGACCCGGTGACGGCCAGGCCCTCAAGACGATCAACCAGCTGCTGGCCGGCGTCCACATCGCTGCCGCGGCGGAGGCCATCGCGCTGGCCCGCGGCGTGGGCCTGGACCCCGCGGTGGTCATCGACGCCCTGTCCCAGGGTGCCGCCGGCTCGTTCATGTTCGCCGACCGGGGCCCGCGGATGCTGCAGGCGTACACGGGTGGCGCCGACGTCCGGTCCCGGGTCGACATCTTCGTCAAGGACATGGGCATCGTCACCGGAGTCGGCAAGGCGGCGCACGTCCCGTTGCCGCTGGCCGCCGCGGCGCAACAGCTCTATCTGATCGCCGAGGCCGCCGGGCTGGGCGCCGCGGACGACTCCAGCGTGGTCACGGTGTTGTCGCCACCGCGACCCGACGAGACCCGGTGATCGTCGTCGGGACGGCGGCCGAGGACCGGCGGCCGGTCAGTCGCCAGGAGCGGTGTCGGATCGGATGTCGATCCGCCACCCGGTGAGCCGAGCGGCCAGTCGGGCGTTCTGACCCTCCCGGCCGATCGCCAGCGACAGCTGGTAGTCGGGCACCACGACCCGGGCCGCCCGCATCGCCTCGTCCACCACCGTCACCGACGTCACCTTCGACGGTGACAGCGCCTGACCGACGAATCGGGCCGGGTCGGGGGACCAGTCGATGATGTCGATCTTCTCCTCGTTCAGCTCGTGCATGACCGCCCGCACCCGCTGCCCCATCGGACCGATGCAGGCACCCTTGGCGCTGACGTCGGAGTTGTGACTGACCACGGCGATCTTGCTGCGGTGGCCTGCCTCACGGGCGACCGCCTTGACCTCGACGGTGCCGTCCTCGATCTCCGGCACCTCCAGCCGGAACAGCTTCTCCACCAAACCGGGGTGGGTGCGCGACACGATCACCTGGGGGCCGCGCAGCTCCCGCCGTACGGCCACCACGTAGACCTTGATCCTGGTGCCGTGGGCGTACCGCTCCCCCGGCACCTGCTCGGCCAGCGGCATGATCGCCTCGATCTTGCCGAGATCGACCAGCACCGTCCGGGAGTCGCGGCCCTGCTGCACCACGCCGGAGACGATGTCGCCCTCCACGCCGGAGAAGTGCCCGTACTTCTGCTCGTCCTCGGCCTCCCGCAGGCGCTGCATGATCACCTGCCGGGCGGTCGACGCGGCCACCCGGCCGAATCCTTCCGGCGTGGCGTCGTACTCCCCGACCTGATTGCCCTCGGCGTCCCGCTCGGGGACCAGCACCAGCACGTGTCCCGACTTGCGGTTGAGCGCGACCCGGGCGCCCTCCTCGGCCCCGTCGGTCTTCTCGTACGCGGTGAACAGCGCGTCCTCGATCGCCTTCGCCAACAGCTCGAACGGCAGATCCTTCTCCCGCTCCAGCAGTCGGAGCACCGAGATGTCGATGTCCATCAGTCCTCGCTCTCGTCGATCTCGTCGATCTCGTCGACCTCGTCTTCGGAGGTGCTCGGCCGGTTGAACTCGATCTGCACGAGCGCCTTCGCGACGTCGGCGAAGCCGATCCGGCGTTGCTGCCCGGAGACGTCCAGGTCGACACCGTCGTCGTCGGCCCGCTCGATCCGGCCGCTGAGCTGTTCACCGCCACGGGTGCTCAGCTGGACGAGGCGGCCCCGGTTGCGTCGCCAGTGCCGGGGCAGCTCCAACGGTCGGGAGATCCCGCGCGAGCTGACTTCCAGGGTGTACGGGGCGTTGCCCACCGCCGGTGAGCCGTCCAACGCGGTCGAGATCGCCTTGGTGGCTTCCGCGATCTCGTCCAGGGTCGGTCCGCGGCCCTCGGGACCGTCACCGTCGACCACGATCCGCAGCAGCCGCCGTTTGCCGGCGGGGATGACCTCGACGGTCTCCAGCTCGAGTGCGCAGGCGGTCAGCACCGGCTCCAGCTCCGCCGCGATCTGGCTGTCCCGCATGTCCTGCCTCGAATCCAGTTGGGTACCGCAGTTGTCGCTCCGCCCAGCAGGGCCGGACGGCGCGTGCCGCCATTCTTCCACGCCCGTGAGGTACGTTCGGCGCGTGGCTCAGCGGTACCCCGGCGACTCGGTCGGTGCTGTCCCGCCGGCCGCCGGGCTGGATCGCCGCCGCTTCCTCCGGATGGGCGCCGCGCTGGGCGCGGGAGCCGGGCTGGCCGCCGTCCTCGGCTCCGCGGGCTGCAGCCTCAGCGATCCCCGGATCGAACCTCCGGCCGGCCAGGCCGGGGGCGGTCCGAACGGTCCGGGCGGAGCAACGCCCCAGCCGCCGCCGCCGCGACCGACGTTCGCCGGCGCAGCTGAAGGTGCCGAATCAGAACGCCGGCTGGCCGGCCTGGCTGTCGCGACGATCACCGGGTGGCACAAGGAGCTCGGCGACCGGGCGGAGCTGCTGGTCGCGATCCGCGACGGTCACCTGGCGCATGCGACCGCGCTGCTGGGCGCGGAGCCGACCACCCGGCCGACGGACCACCCGACCACCGCGATCAAGCCGCACGCCACCGCGAAGTCCGCGACCGCCGCACTCAAACGGCTGGTCGCCGCCGAGCACACCGCAGCCGCCCGGCGGCGAACGGCCGCGCTCGCCACCACCGGTCTCGGGTCGCTGTTGTGGGCATCGATGTCGGTCGCCGCCGGCAGCTACGCCACCGCGCTCAGCGACACCGCCGCGGTGCAGCTCCGCAAGCCCCGGGCGCCGCAACCGATGCCGGTGCTGTCGGACGTGGAGGCGATGCAGCGACTGGTCGAGCAGCTGCATGCAGCCAACTTCGGCTACCCGATGGCCATCGGGCAGCTCGCCGACGGCGGCCGTCGCAACGCCGCGATCCGCCAGCTGCGCCATCGCCGGGACCTCCGGGACGCTCTGGTCGGGAGGCTGCAGGCCCGCAAGGCCGAGATCCCCATCGCCGAGCCGGCGTACGTCCCGTCGGTCTATCCCCGGACCAACGCGACTGCCGGCCAGCTGGTGCAGGACATGGAGAGCCGGCTGGCACCGTTCGTCGGTCTCTGGCTGGCCGCCGTCTCGACCGCGCCGGATCGGACCCGGGCCTTCGACGAGCTCTCCACCACCGTCGCCAACGCGCTCCGCTGGGGGTCGCCGCTGCCCCGGTGGCCCGGATGGATCGCCTGAGTCGAGCGTTCGCCGGCTGAGCAGGTCGAGGCCTCGCGGGGTTGATCCGCCTGGGCCCTTCGACAGGCTCAGGGCACGAACGGGATGGCCCTTCGACAGGCTCAGGGCACGAGCCGGCGTCAGGGCACGAGCTGGCGCACCAGGTCGTAGGAGAGGCGCAGGATCAGGGCCGCGACGACGACGAGGAACACCCGGCGCACGAACACGTTGCCGCCGGAGATCGCCATCCGGGCCCCGATGAAGCCGCCGACCAGATTGGCGGCCCCCATCGACAGTCCCAGCACCCAGAGGATCGAACCGGCGTGCGCGAAGACGGCGATCGCGGCCAGGTTCGTGCAGAGGTTGGCCATCTTGGCCTTCGCGCTCGCCTCGAGGAAGCCGTAGCCGAGCAGACCGACCAGCAAGATCACGAAGAACGAGCCGGTGCCGGGGCCGAGGATCCCGTCGTAGGCGCCGACCCCCAGCCCGATCGCGGCCGTGAGGCCGTAGTGCTTCTTCCCGTCGTGCTTGCGCCGGCTCACCAGTCCGAGCTCCGGCTTGCGCCAGGTGTAGATCCCCACGCCGATCAGGGCCACGAGCACGATCGGGGTGAAGTACTCCCGCGGCAGGAACTTGGCCGCCTGGGCGCCGAGCGCGGAGCCGGCGGCGGCGCTGATCACGAGCGGGACGACGGTCCGCCAATCGGGTTTGATCTTGATCGCGTAGGTGATCGAGCTGGTCAGGGTGCCCCAGACCGAGGAGACCTTGTTCGTGCCCAGGATGGCCGCCGGCGGCGTGTCGGGCGGCAGCCCGATCAGCAGCGCCGGCAGCTGGATCAGGCCGCCGCCACCGACCACCGCGTCGACCCAGCCGGCCGCGAAGGCGGCCAGCACCAGCAGCGCGATGACCCAGGGCGCGAGGTCGAGCCCGGACACCTAGCCCAGCTCGGGCCGGCCGTGCACGGCCGCGACCACCCGACCGACCGCGTCGGCCACGTCGATGTCCTCGCGTTCCCCGGTCCGCCGGTCCCGCAGCTCGAGCACCCCGTCGGCCAGACCGCGACCGACCACCACGATGGTGGGCATGCCGAGGATCTCGGCGTCCGCGAACTTCACGCCCGGGGAGACCGGGCGGTCGTCGACCAGCACAGAGATCCCGGCCTGGTCGAGCTCGGTGGCCAGGTCGGTGGCCGCGGTCGCGATCGCCTCCCCCTTGCCGGCCGCGACGAGGTGCACGTCGAACGGCGCCAGCTCCCGCGGCCAGCACAGCCCCTTCTCGTCCGAGGTGTTCTCCGCGACGGCGGCCACCGCCCGGGACACGCCGACCCCGTACGAGCCCATGGTCACCGTCACCAGCTTCCCGGACGCGTCGAGCACCTTCAGCCCGAGCGCCTCGGCGAACCAGCGCCCGAGCTGGAAGATGTGACCCATCTCGATGCCACGCGCCAGTCGCAGCGGACCGGAGCCGTCCGGCGCCGGATCGCCCGCCCGCACCTCCGCGACGTCGATCACGCCGTCCGGGGTGAAGTCGCGACCGCAGACCAGGTCGAAGACGTGCCGGCCCGGGGTGTCCGCACCCGTCACCCAGCGGGTGCCGGTGACCACCCGGGGGTCGGCCAGGTAGCGGATGCCGGACTCGTTGTCCGCGCCCAGCACCCCCGGCCCGATGTAACCCTTGATCAAGCTCGGGTGGGCGGCGAAGTCCCCGTCGGTGAACGGTTCGGCTTCGTCCGGCTCGAGCTGGGCGGCCAGCCGCTTGAGGTCGACCTCGCGGTCGCCGGGCACGGCGATGGCGAGCGGCTCCCGCGCGCCGTCCAGCTTCCTGATCATCAACAGCACGTTCTTGAGCGTGTCGGCCGCGGTCCAGGGGCGGTCGGCCCGCGGCACCTGCGCGTTGGCGTGGTCGACCAGGGTCTGGATGGTCGGGGTCTCGGGAGTGTCCTCGACGTGGGCGGCCGGCGCGTCGTCGTAGGGCACCGGCTCCGGGGGATGCACGCGGACCGCCTCGACGTTGGCCGCGTACCCGCCGTCGGACCGGACGAAGGTGTCCTCCCCGTTCTCGGCGACGGCGAGGAACTCCTCGCTGGCCGAGCCGCCCATCGCCCCGGACGAGGCGTGCACGATCGCGTACTCGAAGCCGAGCCGGTCGAAGATCTTGATGTAGGCGTCGCGGTGCGCGTCGTAGGACTTCTGCAGACCTTCGTCGTCGACGTCGAAGGAGTAGGAGTCCTTCATCACGAACTCGCGGCCGCGCAGGATCCCGGCCCGGGGCCGCGCCTCGTCGCGGTACTTGGTCTGGATCTGGTAGAGCGACAGCGGCAGGTCCTTGTAGGAGGAGTAGAGGTCCTTCACCAGCAGGGTGAACATCTCCTCGTGCGTCGGACCGAGCAGGTAGTCACCGCCCTTGCGGTCCTTGAGCCGGAAGATGCCGTCGCCGTAGGTCTTCCAGCGGCCGCTCGCCTCGTACGGCTCCCTCGGCAGCAGTGCCGGGAAGTGCACCTCCTGGGAGCCGATGCGCGTCCATCTCCTCCCGGACGATCCGCTCGACGTTGCGCAGCACCCGCCAGCCGAGCGGCAGCCAGCTGTAGATCCCAGGGGCGGCCCGGCGGATGTAGCCCGCCCGCACCAGCCAGCGGTGGGACGGCACCTCGGCATCGGCCGGGTCGTCGCGCAGGGTGCGCACGAACAGTTCCGACATTCGGGTGATCACAGCGGGCCATCCTAGTGCCGAAGCCCGGAACGCCCGACCGCGTTTCCGACCGGGGCCGGGCACCGCGGCCTCGCGACCCGACTCCGGCGACCGGTACGGCGCGGTCCGGCTCCGACCTGGATCGAGCCCGGAAAACGCAGCGGGAATGTCTGCCGGCTGTGAGAGCTTGAACGGCAGAGGGGGTCGAGATGGCGCGAGTGCGAGCACTGCAGCCGTTGCGGCACGCCCAGTTCCGGATCCTGGCCCTGGCGGTCACCATGTCGCTGCTGGGCGCCGGCACCTGGTTGGTGGCGGTGGTCTGGCAGGTCATCCAGCTGGGCGGCGGACCGGCCGATCTCTCCTTCGTCGCGACCGGCGCCAGTCTCGGACTGGTCGCGGCCGTCCTGATCGGCGGGGTCGCGGCCGACCGGATCCCGCAGAAGCGCATCCTGGTCGCGACCGAGCTGCTCAAGGGTCTCGCGGTGGCGGTGGCGGCGACGCTCACGCTGACCGGGAACCTGCAGATCTGGCACCTGGCGCTGGTGTCGCTGCTGCTCGGCATCGCCGACGGCTTCTTCTACCCGGCCTACTCGGCGTTGCTGCCGTCGGTGCTGCCGCCCGAACAGCTGCTGGCCGCCAACGGCATCGAGGGCATGCTGCGTCCCACCGTGATGCAGGCGGCCGGACCGGCCCTGGCCAGCGCCATCATCGCCGCGGGCTCACCGGGGATCGCCATGGTCGTCGTCGCCGGTTCCCAGCTGCTCGCCATGGCGGCACTGCTCGTGTTCCGGACGACGCCGCTGCGTCGCGACCTGGACCCCGACCGGTCGGCACTCGGGTCGGCCCTGCACGACCTGCGCGACGGCTGGGTGTACATGGTGCGGACGCCGTGGCTGCTCGGCACCTTGTTGTTCGCCACCGTGATCGTGCTGGTGCTCATGGGTCCGATCGAGGTGCTGCTCCCGTTCGCGGTGCGCGACCAGACCGGCGGCGGGGCGGGCAGCTTCGCCCTGGCCATCGGGGCCTTCGGAGTCGGCGGCGCCCTCGGCTCTCTCATCACGGCCTCGCTGCGGCTGCCGCGGCGCTATCTGACGGTGATGGTGCTGGGCTGGGGAGCCGGGTCGCTGCCCCTGGCCGTGATCGGTTTCACCAACCAGCTGTGGCTGATGGTCGTCGCCTTGTTCGTGGTGGGCTTCTTCTTCTCGAGCTCGCAGGTGCTCTGGGGCACCTTGCTGCAACGCCGGGTGCCGAACGAGATGCTCGGCCGCGTCTCCAGCCTGGACTTCTTCGTGTCGCTGGCGCTGATGCCGGTGTCGATGGCGCTGGCCGGCCCGGTCGCCGAACAGATCGGGCTGATGCCCGCGTTCCTGCTGGCGGGTCTGGTGCCGGTGTTCGTCGCCGTGCTCACGATCGTCGTGGCCCGGATGCGGTCCGACGAGATCGCGAACCCCCTGGACCACGCCGTGCCCGAGCGGACCGTCGAGCCGGACGAGCCGGACGAGCCGACGGATGCGGAACCGGCGGGCGACGGTCCCGCGGTGCGGTCGGACGACCGAGCCGAGGTCTGAGGATCTCGACCGGCTCAGCCCACCCGGGTGGCGGCGAAGCGGTCGAGGAACTCCACCATCGCGATCACGGTCCGCCGGATCTCGTCGATCACGACCCGTTCGTTGGGGGCGTGCAGGTTGCACTGCATGTCCTCGGCGCCGAACAACAACATCTCCGCCCGTGGCACGGCCTTCTGCAGTCCGCTGACCAGCGGGATCGCACCGCCGCTGCCGATCTCGATGACGTCGGCGCCCCAGGCCACCTCCAGCGCGTGCCGGGCCGCCTCGTAGCCGGGTCCGCTGGTCGTCGCCTCGAAGCCGGTGCCGACGTCGCCGCGCTCGACGCTGAGCGTCAGGCCGAACGGGCGCAGCCCCTCCAGGTGCCGGACCAGCGCGTCCTGGGCCTCGCCGGCGTCCTGCTTCGGGTGGACCCGGAGGCTGATCTTGGCCCGGACGTACGGCACGACCGCGTTGACCGCTCCGTCGACGGCCGGGACGTCCATCCCCACCACGGTCAGGGCCGGCCCGGACCACAACCGGTCGGCGATGCTGCCGGTTCCCATCAGCGGCGTGTCCGGCGCGATGCCGGTCATCTGCCGGAAGGACGTCTCGTCGATCGGATCGGCGCCGGCCCAGCTGTCGTCCCGCAGGCCCGCCACCGCCAGGTCGCCCCGCTCGTCGTGCAGGGTGTCCAGCGCGCGCATCATCGCGATCAGCGCGTCCGGGGCCGGTCCGCCGTACTCGCCGCTGTGCTTGGGTTCGGCGAGGGTCGCGCAGCGACACGTACACCACGGCCATCCCGCGCAGGGCGGTGGTGAAGGTCGGGACGCCCGGTTCGATGTTGCCCATGTCGGCGATCACCATCGCGTCGGCGTCGAAGAGCTCGGGGTGCTGCGCCGGGTACTCGTCGAAGACGCTGCCCCACTCCTCCTGCCCCTCGAAGACGATCTTGAGGGTCACCGGGGACGGCCGCCCGAGGGCACGCAGCGCCCGGAGGGCGCCCAGGTGGCTGATCAGGTTGGACTTGTCGTCGGCGACGCCCCGCCCGTACACCGCGCCGTCGATCTCGGTCGGGGTGAACGGCGGCGTCCGCCACAAGGACTCGTCGCCGGCCGGCTGGACGTCGTAGTGGGAGTAGAGCAGCACCGTCGGTGCCCCCGCCGGCCCCGGCACGGTGGCCACGATGATCGGTGCGGTGTCGGGCAGCTCGAGCCGCTCGATCTGCTCCACCCCGGCGTCGCGCAGCAACGTGACGATCAGGTCGTGCGCCTCGTGCACGTGCACCGGGTCGAAGCCGTCGAAGGCGATGGACGGGATGGCCGTCAGCCGCTTCAGATCGGCGATCAGCTCCGGCAACAACGCGTCGACGGCCTGCACCAGCTCGCTCATGGACGTCCCTCGGAAGCTCAGTAGTGGATGGTCGCGAACTCTCCCACATCCACGAATCCGACGCGGCGATAGGTCGCCACCGCAGGCAGGTTGTAGTCGTTGACGTAGAGGGACACCGTCGGCGCGGTCTGCCGGGCCAGCTCGACGACGGCCGCCATCGCCGCCGGCGCCATCCCCTGGCCGCGCAGCGCCGGGTCGAGCCAGACGCCCTGCACCTGACAGACCGATCCGGCGACGGATCCGATGTCGGCCTTGAACAGCACCCGGCCGTGCTCGATCAGCCCGAACGCGCGACCCGAGGTGATGAGCTGACGGACGTAGAACCGGTAACCGGCGGGTTTGCCCTGGTCGGGTGAGACGCCGACCTCCTCGGTGTACATCTTCACCGCCGCCTCGTGGTAGGCGTCCCAGTGCTCGAGGGTGACGCGGCGCACCCGGGGATCGGGGGCGATCGACGACCCGGTCTCCATCGCCATCACCGGTTGCCGGGGTCGCACGTCGCGCACGGTCGACCACGGGGCACCCCAGCGGTCCGACAGCCGCTGCCACATCGACATGGCCGCCTGGGCGGGCCCGACGATCGAGAAGCACATCCGCTCCGGGCCGGCGAACTCCACCCACGCCTCGATGGCGTCGGCGTCGGCGTTCACCGGCACCAGATTGGCGCCGGCGTGGCAGAGCGAGCGCAGGATCCCGTCCCGTTCGAAACCCCACACGGGACACCCGAGACTGCCGGCCTCCAGGCCGGCGCTGTGGATCCGGGAGCTGACGAACACGTTCTCCACCGGATGGGTCGCGAGGACCCGCATGGCGGCCGGCAGGTCACCGCGGTCGAGGACCCGAACCCCCGGTGGGGGCCGCCGGGCGAAGGCCCCGACCCGGTGACCCTGGGTCACGAGCGACGCCCACTACGGGCGTTGAGCACGACCTCAGGCATCGACATCAGCTTCCGGTGACCGTCTCAGCCCACGCTCACCTGGGGAGCACCTTCACCGGCGGGCATCTCCTCGGCGAGCCGCATCGCCTCCTCGATCAGGGTCTCGACGATCTCGGACTCCTTGACCGTCTTGATCACCTCACCCTTGACGAAGATCTGACCCTTGCCGTTGCCGGAGGCCACGCCGAGGTCGGCCTCGCGGGCCTCGCCCGGACCGTTCACCACGCAGCCCATCACGGCCACCCGGAGCGGGACCTCGAGCCCGTCGAGTCCGGCCGTGACCGCGTCGGCGAGCTTGTAGACGTCGACCTGCGCCCGGCCGCAGGACGGGCAGGAGACGATCTCGAGCTTGCGCGGCCGCAGGTTCAACGACTGCAGGATCTGGATGCCGACCTTGACCTCCTCGACCGGAGGCGCCGACAGCGAGACCCGGATCGTGTCGCCGATCCCCTTGCTCAGCAGCGCACCGAACGCCACCGCCGACTTGATGGTGCCCTGGAACGCGGGTCCCGCCTCGGTGACACCGAGGTGCAACGGGTAGTCACACGACTCGCTGAGCAGCTCGTACGCCCGGACCATCACCACCGGGTCGTTGTGCTTGACCGAGATCTTGAAGTCGCGGAAGCCGTGCTCCTCGAACAGGCTGGCCTCCCACAGGGCCGATTCGACCAGCGCCTCCGGGGTCGCCTTGCCGTACTTGGCCAGCAGCCGCTTGTCCAGGGATCCGGCGTTCACCCCGATCCGGATCGAGGTGCCGCGGTCACCGGCGGCCCTCGCGATCTCCTTCACCTGGTCGTCGAACGCCCGGATGTTGCCCGGGTTGACCCGGACCGCGGCACAACCGGCGTCGATCGCGGCGAACACGTACTTCGGCTGGAAGTGGATGTCGGCGATCACCGGGATCTGCGACTTCTGCGCGATGGCCGGCAGGGCGTCGGCGTCGTCCTGGCTGGGTACGGCGACCCGGACGATGTCGCAGCCGGTGGCGGTCAGCTCGGCGATCTGCTGCAGGGTGGAGTTCACGTCGGAGGTCAACGTGGTGGTCATCGACTGCACGCTGACCGGTGCGTCGCCACCGACGAGCACTTTGCCGACCTTGATCTGACGGGTGGGCCGGCGGGCGGCCAGGGTGGGCGGCGGCATCAGCGGGATGCCGAGATCGATAGTCATGGCTGGCCCAGCCTACTGCGGCGCCCGAGGCCGGCGACCGGGCTCCGGCCGCCGCCCTCGTGGTCCCGCCGAGGGAGGTCCGTCAGGACCGGTCGCCCCCGACGGCGGCGTACGCGTTCACGATCCCGCGACCGTAGAACCCGTTCTTGGCCACCGGTCCGTCACAGCGGTGGTCGTCCTGGGCGATGGTGGTCGAGGGCGGCGGCAGGATCCGGGTGTAGTGGAACAGCCGCGGTTGCGGGCAGCGCTGCGGCTGGGCCGAGCGATACAGCCAGGACTCCGTTGCGTTCGGGTCGAGCTTCAGCCCACCGTTCCTGCGGTCCGCCACTCCGTGCCGGCTGACGACCAGGGCGGCGACCCCCGCGGCGTGCGGTGAGGCCATCGAGGTGCCCTGCAGGTACTGGTAGTAACCGCAGACGGTGCCCTGGCAGCTGCGGACCACCGACGGGGTGTTCGGCGTGCCGTCCGGGTTCAGCTGCCCGTTGGCCCGGGCCAACGCCTCCGGGTACGCGGCCAGGGAGGCTCCGGCGATGTTCCGGGTGTTGGTTGGCGTGTCGTAGACGTCGCCGCCCGGCGCGGCGATGTCGGTCTGCTCCGTGCCGTAGTTCGAGTAGTACGCCTTGCGCCCGCTCGGCCCGATGGCGCTCACGGCGACGACGCCCGTTGGACTCGGTCGGCACGGTGATGCAGGAGTTGTCGATGTTGCGGTCCTTGGCCGCGTTCGCGGGGTAGTCGGGGCTGCTGTCGTCGGCGGTCGGGGCGTTGAGATCGGTGGCCTCGTTCCCCATGGCCGCCACCGGCAGCACGCCGTGGTTGCGGGCGTAGTTGAGGGCGCGTTGGGTTGCCTGCCGGACGGTGCGCTGCTCGAGCTGCTCCGCGGGCGAATCGGCAGGGTTGTCCAGGCAGTTGAACAGCCACGGGTCGGTGTAGTAGCTCATGTTCACCACGTCGACGCCGATGTCGCCGGCGTAGGTCAGCGCGTCCAGGGTGGCCCGGAGGAAGAAGTAGCCGGAGTCCTGGCCGGCCCGGATGTTGATCAACGTGACGTTCGGCGCGACGCCGGCGACGCCCAGGCCATTGATCGGCGAGCCGATCGTGCTCGCCACATGGGTGCCGTGTCCGTCGTCGTCGACGTTGTTCGGGTCGACGCAGGTCGCCACCTCACAGGGGCCGTCGATGTCCGGCATGTCGACCACGAAGTTGCGGCTCAGTGCGGCGTTGAAGTTGGGCTTGATGTCGGGGTGACTGCCGTCGATGCCGGTGTCGATGATGCCGACCCGGACGCCCTTCTTGCCCGGGTTCTTCGCGTACGAGCCCGCGGAGGTGGCCCCGATCATCCGCATGTCCCACTGCAGGTCGGCCAGCGGTTCCGGGGTGGTCGCGGCAGCGGCCTTGTCCGACCGCACCGACAGACCCTGCTCGCCCTTGGCCGCGGCGCGTTCGGCGGTGAACTTCTCGATCTCGTCGGCGCGCGCCCGGCGCTCCTGCGGGGCGGAGCCGATGACCCGCTCCTTGGCGGCACCGGCCACGGCGCCGGAGGCCCGGACCGTGTCGGCGAACGCTGCGTTCGTCGTCCGGACGTAGGCGTAACCGACCTTGGTGTTCTGCTTGGTGATGGTGCCGCCGGCCTTGGTGATCGCCGCGCGCGCACCGGCGTCGGCCGCGGTGCCCTTGAAGAGCACCAGGTAGTCCGTCGGGGCGGTCGGTTTCGCCGTCGCCGTGGGTGCGAGGGCACCGGCGACGACGGTCAGAAAGGCCACGGCGACGGGGAGAGCGATGTTGCGCTTGCGGGCCATGCAGACTCCCGAGAGGTAGGCGCGAGCGAGGGTGGGAGTCAACCTAGGCGGCGCAGCGACCAGCCCGCAAGGTCGCGAAGTCCATCTCCGGCCGATCCATCCACCGCGTTCGGAGCGCGACGCGAGCCCGGATCAGAAGAGGCTGATCGGATCGATCAGGTCGGCCAGGATCAACACCACGCCGGAGATCAGGATCAAGCCGCCCACGGCGTACGCCACGGGCAGCATCTTCGCGGTGTCCACGTAGCCAGGGTCGGGGCGCTTGAACACCCGGGCCAGCGACCGCTTCAGCCCCTCGTACAGGGCACCGGCGATGTGGCCGCCGTCCAGCGGCAGCAGCGGGACGAAGTTGAACAGGGCCACGAAGAGGTTCACCGAGCCGAGCAGGGTGACCATCACCGCGATCTTGTTCGAGTTCTCGATCCGGTCCGTCGAGGCCACCTCGCCGGCGGCCCGGGAGGCGCCGACGATGCTCATCGGCCCGTAGACGTCGCGCGGTTGGCCGGTGACGAGGTTGTACGCCGTGTTGTACACCTTGACCGGGAACGTCACCAGCGCCCGTACGGTCTGCTGGGTCATCTCCCACATGTCGCCGAGCACCACCAGCGGTCCACCGCGCTCGCGCTCGACCACGGGCTCCACGCCGAAGAACCCGGCCGCGACCCGCTTGCCCGGGTCCCAGCGGTCCGGTACCCCGTTGATCACCGTGTTGACCGGCTTGAGCTGAACGGTCTGACCGTTGCGATCCACGGTGACCTGCGCGGGCCGGTCGAGGTTGCCCCGGATCGCCTCCGACATCTGCGCCCAGTTCTGGATCGGGGTCCCGTTGAAGGCGACGATCGTGTCGCCGGGCTGGATGCCGGACTCGTACGCGGGCGTCTTCGGCTTGCCGGCGCAGGAGGTGTCGGTGGCGTCGGCGGCCACGATGCACTCCTGGACCCGGTTCACGGTCAGCTGCGAGCGGTACACGCCGTAGAACCCGGTGACGCCCCAGAGCAGCACGAAGGCGAGCAGGATGTTCATGGTGGGCCCGCCGGCCATGATGATCAGCTTCTGCCAGGTCTTCTTCTGGTAGAACAGCCGACCGTCGTCGGCCGGCGTGATCGTCTCCCACTCCGCGGCCCGGGCGTTGTCGGCCATGGTCTGGAAGATGCCGGTGCGGGCGGCCCGGACCTGACCGGGGTGCTCCTTGCTCGGCGGGTACATCCCGACGAAGCGGACGTAGCCGCCCAGCGGGATCGCCTTGACGCCGTACTCGGTCTCACCGACCCGGCGCGACCACAAGGTCTTGCCGAAGCCGACGAAGTACTGCGTGGTCTTGACGTCGAAGAGCTTGCCGGGGACGAGGTGGCCGATCTCGTGCATGGCGATGGACGCCATCACCAGGGCGAAGAACAGCACCGCCCCGAAGAGGTAGACGAAGATGTCCACGCCGATCCCTACTCCTCTGCGACCTCTGCGGCCACCAGCTTCTGCGCCAGCCCGTGAGCGCGCTGCCGAGCCCAACGGTCGGCGGCGGTCAGCCGGTCGAGATCCAGATCCTCCGTCCGGACCAGGGACGAGCCTACGACTCCACCCGAAACGTCCGCGGGAGCTGCGCTCGGATCACCCGGGCCGGCGACGTGCTCGGCGAGTACGGCCGCCACGATGTCCACGATGTCGCCGAACCTGATCTCGCCGTCGTGGAAGGCATCGACGCAGACTTCGTTGGCGGCGTTGTAGACCGCCGGTGCGGTGCCGCCGTGGCGACCCGATTCGCGGGCCAGCTCGACAGCCGGGAAGGCGTCGTCGTCGAGCGGCTCGAACGTCCAGCTCGCCGCCCGACTCCAGTCGCACGGCCGCGCCACCCCGGGGATCCGCTCCGGCCAGCTGAGACCGAGGGCGATCGGCAGCTTCATGTCGGGCGGGGAACACTGCGCCAGGGTCGAGCCGTCGACGAACTGCACCATCGAGTGCACGATCGACTGGGGGTGGACCACGACGTCGATCCGGTCCAGCTCGACCCCGTACAGCAGGTGCGCCTCGAGCAGCTCCAGCCCCTTGTTGACCAGGGTCGCGGAGTTGGTGGTGATCACCCGGCCCATCGCCCAGGTCGGGTGGGCCAGTGCCTGCTGCGGCGAGACGTCGCGCATCTGCTCCCGGGTCCAGCCGCGGAACGGGCCGCCGCTGGCCGTCAGGACGAGCCGGTCCACCTCGGCCGCCGCGCCGGCCCGCAGGCACTGGGCGAGGGCCGAGTGCTCGGAGTCCACCGCGACCAGCTGTCCCTCCCGGGCGGCGCCCATCACCAGCGGGCCGCCGATCACCAGCGACTCCTTGTTGGCCAGGGCGAGCGTGCTACCTGCGGCCAACGCCGCCAAGGTGGCCGGCAGCCCCGCCGATCCGGTGATGGCGTTCAGGACGACGTCGCAGGCCAGGCCCGCCACCTGGGTCGCTGCATCCGGGCCCGCCAGGATCTTCGGCAGCCGGGTCCGTCCCTGGGCCCAGCCCCGCTGCTTCGCCTCCGCGTACAGCGCCAGCTGGAGGTCCTGGACCGCGCTGGCCTTGGTCACCGCCACCACCGCGGCTCCGGTGTCGAGGACCTGCCGGGCCAGCAGCTCGATCGAGCTGCCTCCCGCGGCGAGTCCGACCACCCGGTACTCCCCGGGTCGGTCCGCGACGACCTCCAACGCCTGGGTTCCGATCGAGCCGGTACTGCCCAGGATCACGACGTCGCGCACGCGGCCCAGTCTCTCATTCGGCGACGTCGGAACCGTAAGCTCGACGATCGTGACCTCCACCCTGCCCCGCAGCACGCCCAGCGCCGAGGGCGTCGACCCGGCCGGCCTGTCGGCTTTCCTCGACGCGATGGATGCGGCACCCGACATCGAGCTGCACTCGCTGATGGTGATCCGGCACGGCCGGGTCATCGCCGAGGGCTGGTGGTCGCCCTACGCGGCCGACCGCGCGCACCTGCTGTACTCGTTGAGCAAGAGCTTCACCTCGACGGCCGCCGGCTTCGCCGTGGCCGAAGGGCTGCTGGACCTCGACGCGCCGGTCGTGTCGTACTTCCCCGAGTTCGCCGACGACATCACCGATCCGCGGAGCCGGCGGATCCTGGTCCGGCACGCGCTCGCCATGGCCAGCGGCCACCGCACCGAGACGCTCGACCGGGCGTTGGCGGCGGACCCGCAGGAGCCGGTGCGGGGGTTCCTGCTCACCCCTCCCGACGAGGAGCCGGGCACGATCTTCGCCTACAACCAGCCGTGCACGTACTCGGTCGCGGCGATCATCCAGAAGCTCAGCGGCCAGCCGCTCACCGAGTACCTGCGGCCTCGGTTGTTCGAGCCACTCGGGATCGAGCGGTACGGCTGGATCCAGTCCCCGCCCGGACGCGACATCGGCTTCTCCGGCTTCCACGCCACCACCGCGGCCATCGCCCACCTGGGTCTGCTGTATCTGCAGCGCGGCCGCTGGGCCGACCAGCAGCTGCTGAGCGAGGACTGGGTGGCCGAGGCGACGCGGGAGCACGTCGCCAACCCGGACGAACCGAATCCGGACTGGCGGCAGGGCTACGGCTTCCAGTTCTGGCAGTCCCGGCACGGCTACCGCGGCGACGGGGCGTACGGCCAGTTCTGCATCGTGCTGCCGGACCAGGACCTGGTCATCGCGACCACCGCCGACACAGCGAACATGCAGGGCATCCTCGATGCCGTCTGGGCGCACGTGCTGCCGGCGGTCGGCGCACCGGCTGCCGAACCGGGACCGGCCGACACCGCGGACGCCGCGCTGGCCGAGCGGCTCGAGCACGCGCAGCTGATCCCGATCGAGGGGGATGCCGAGCCCCTCGATGCCGCGGCGTGGGACGGCCGCACATCGACCGTCGCCGGCGTCCAGCCGGAGAGCCCGCAAGGGCTCACGGGTGTCCGCCTCGATCGCACCGACGAGGGTTGGGTGCTGACCCTGGTGACCACCGACGGCGAGCTGGCCGCGTCGGTCGGCGCCAAGAGCTGGCAGGTCGCCGACGGCGACCCGAGCGCACCGCCGCTGGCCGTCAGCGGCGGGTGGGTGGCGGCCGATCGGTTCCGGGCCGACGTCGTCTTCCTGGAGACGCCGCACCGGCTCCAGCTCGAGTGCGCCGCCGGGGCCTGCTCCGCGCGGTGGCGGACGGTGCCGTTGCATCCGCTGCCGTTGAGCGGGCTGCGGATGCCGACCGGCAGCTGAGCCGGCCGGACCCGCGCCGGCTCATTTCGACTTCTTCGACCCCTTCTTCCGCTTCTTGTCCCGCGACTTCGCCGTCTGGCGGTTGTTGGCCTTCTGCAACGCCTCGACCAGCTGCGGCTTCGACATCGAGGACCGGCCCGAGATCTGCAGCTGCTTGGCCAGGTCGTAGAGGTGCTGCTTCGAGGCGTTCGCATCGACGCCCCCCGCGGTGGGCCGGTCGGTGTCTCGACCACCCTCGGCCTGGGAGTCGGACGGGCCCTTCTTCCCCTTGCCCTTCTTCTTCCACTTGTCCCCCACCCGCTCGTGGGTGTGCTTCAAGGCCGCGTACGCCACCTGGTGGGCCCGTTGTTCGTCGCCGTACTGGCCGATGGCAGCGTCGTAAGCCTTGGTGAAGGTCCGCTGCGCCTTGCCGCCGGAGTTCTGCAGCGTGCTCGGCAGCTCACTCTGCTTCGGCTTGCCCGCCTTCGTCGTCTTGGGCATCTGTTCTCCTTTCGTCGAGCCGGGTCGTCTCGATCGTGAAGCCACGTGCTCGGAGCCGATCGGCCAGGGCCGTTCCCATCGCCGTCATGGGAGTCAACACCCCGCCCCGGTCCGGCAGCGGATCGAATCCCAAGCTGAGACCTGATTGCACCAGCATCACCGCCGTGCCGCGATAGCCGGGGTCCAGATCGGCCCCGAAACTCGTCCGGTAGGTGCGACCCGAGGCGGCCTCGCCCACGATCTCGACGTGGAACCGGCCGCCCTCCAGCGCCTTGTGATCAGGGCCGCTGCCGGGGGCCGGCAGCACCCGGTCCAGCAGCCAGCGGGTCGGCGGGAACCACATGCCCCCGAGCATCGCCGTGCTGCCGACGGCGATCCCGGCTGCGAGGGCGAGTCCGGGGAGACCCGCCCTGGTGTCGACCACCTCGTGGTAGTCGAAGTCCGTTCCGTACGGCCAGTCCCCGAGCGCGTTGGTGCGCCACACGATCTGCCCGTTGTAGCCGCCCATCAGGAACGGCGCCTGCCACCGACCGGTCCGGCCGTCGCGCTCCACCGGTCGACGACGGGCGCCGGCCGGCGGTCGGGGCGGCCGCGCCGCGCCGGTCAACGCGGTGGGATCGGTCAGCACCGCGACCTCGGCGGTGTCGGCCTGGGCGGCCAGGATCTGCTGCCGGAGCGAGTCGATGGTGCCGCCGCTGATGCCGCCGCGCGCCGACCGGACGTGCAGCACCGCCCGAACCAGCTCGTCGCCCTCCGCAGCCGCCCGCAGCGCGGTCAGACCGACTCCCAGGTCGGACGGGATCGAGTCGAAGCCGCAGGACGGCACGATCCGTGCCCCGGTCCGTTCAGCGAGCTCGTGGCAGGAGGCGACGGTGTCCCGGACGAACAGCGTCTCACCGGTCAGATCGGCGTAGGAGGTGCCTGCGGCCGCACAGGCCTCGACCAGGGCCCGGCCGTACGTGCTGTACGGGCCGGCTGTCGTGACCACCACCCGGGTGCGGACGGCCAGCTCCCGGACCGACGAGGCGTCGAGCAGGTCGACGATCAGCCTCGGCCAGGTCAGGGCGGGCCCGCCCAGCTCGGTGCAGAGCCTGTCCAGTCGCTCCGCGGACCGGCCCGCCACCGCGATCCGGGCGCCCGCGGGTGCGGTCTCGGCCAACTCGGCGGCGGTCAACCGGCCGACGAATCCGGTGGCGCCGACCAGCACCAGGTCGAAGTCCCGCGCCCCATCGCTCACCGTCCCATCCTGCCTGGCGCCGGGCTGGCCCTACGCTGCTGGGCATGGAACTGCTGCCGCTCACGTTCGCGAGCGGCTGGACGAGCGGGATCAACGCCTACCTGACCGTGCTGGTGCTCGGACTGCTGGGTCGGTTCGCCGGCTTCGAGGACGTGCCGGCCGGCCTGCAGCGCACCGACGTGCTGATCGTGGCGGGCGTGCTGGCCCTGATCGAGTTCGTCGCCGACAAGATCCCTTACGTCGACTCCATCTGGGACGTGGCGTCCACCGTGGTCCGCCCGGTGGCCGGCGCGGTGATCGGGGCGCTGATCGCCGGCGCCAACGGTGATCTGCTGACCCTGGGCCTGGCCGCCGTCGGCGGCACCACGGCGCTGGTCAGTCACCTGGTGAAGAGCGGACTCCGGCTGGCGATCAACACCTCACCGGAGCCGGTGACCAACATCGGCGTCTCGCTGGCCGAGGACGTGTCGGTCGCCGGGATGGCGTCACTCGCCGTGCTCTTCCCGGTCGCGGCCGCGATCATCGCGGCCATCCTGCTCGTCGTCGGGGTCGTGGTGGCCTGGTTCGCGCTGTCCCGGATCAAACGCGGCTGGCGCGCCTTGCGTCGTTGGCTGGGCCGGCGTGGTCAGGAGTCGTCGGCCTGACGCGGCTCGCCCCGGTACGAGCCGAAGGACCAGAGGTTGCCCTCGGGGTCCGCGACGGCGAACTCGCGACCTCCGTAGTCGGTGTCGTTCGGCGGTCGCACGATCGTCGCCCCCGCCGCCTGCGCCCGGGCGTGCACCCGGTCGACGTCGCCGGTCACGACGTAGGCCCCCAGGGTGCCCGGTTCGCGACTCCACTCCGCGCCGGGCCGGTGCGAGCCGAGCATGATGCCCCCACCTTCGGGCCAGTCGAGCTGGGCGTGGGAGACGACGTCGCCGTCGGCGTAGACGGCCGTGGCGACGAAGCCGAAGGCCGTGACGTAGAAGTCGATCAGGGCCGAGGCGTCGCGCGCCTGCAGGCTCGGCCAGACGGTGGGCGCCGGCAGCAGCGGGTCGGAGGTGCTCATGCCTTCAACTCTGGCGCCCGGCCCGGGCCCGCGGCTTGGACATTTCGGCGCTCTCGGCGGCGCCGTGGCCACCGGCCGCGATGTTGAGGCGTTCCTCGGCCAACCAGCCGGTGGGACTGATCCCGACCAGCGCCGTGAAGTCACGGTCGAGGTGGGCGTGATCGTAGTAGCCGCACTGCGCCGCGATGCCGGCGAGGTCGAAGGACCGGTTCGCCGTCGCCGCGGCAGCGATCAGCCGCTTGGCGTGGTGGAACCGCAGCAACCGGTTGACCTGCTTGGGGCTCAGCCCCACCTCATGCTGGAACAGGGTCCGCAGCTGCCGGCCGCTGAGGTGCACGTGCCGTGCCAGTCCGTCCATCGACCCGGTGCCACGGAACCGGGCCAGCCAGGTCCACGCCTCAACGACCTCGCTCCGTGGCGCGCCGCAGCGGGCGTCACCGACCCGGTCCCGGAGAAAGCCCTGCAGCAGCCCGAAGCGGCCGTCCCAGCCGCCGATCGACTGCAGTCGGTCCCAGACCCGGATCGCCTCCGCGCCCAGGACGTCGGCACCGTCCGCGGCCAGCATCCCCAGCTCACGGGCCGGCAGGCCGAAGACCGACCGCGCCGCCAACGGGTGGACGGCGAGCTGGATGCCGGCTTCGCGCCGCGGTTGCACGACGTACGCCGGACGGGTGACCAGCCCGCCGACGAGGATGTCGTGCCGCTGGGCCTGCGGTCCGTACGCCTGCTCGGCGCTCTCTCCGGTCACCACCGGACCGTCGAAGGAGAAGATGAACGTCAGGAACGGTGAGGGCAGACCCCGGTGGATCCGCTCGGAGAGCCCGGTGGCGGCGTAGCCCACCGTGTCCGGCACCAGCGAGCCGAGCAGGCGCGGCGCCTGCCGGTACTCGCGGACCTCGCTCATCGACCCATTCTCAGCTTCTTGCCAGGTTCCTGCCAGCCCACTCCCATGCCGGCGGCCGATGCTCGAGATCGAAAGCTGGACCAGCGCCGGTTCCCGGCGAGAAGGAGAAGACAGTGCCCGTCAACAAGACAGCCACCGGTATCGCGATCGCCGCCGGGGTCCTCGCCCTCGGTGCCGGGGTCGGTGTCGCCGGCCTCGCCCAGGCCGAACCGACGCCATCCCCCGGCACGCCGTCGGCGTCGGGGGCCCCGAAGACGGGGACGCCACCCGAAGGCCGCCACGGCCACGGACCGGGACGGGGCGGGCTGCTCGGTGCCGACCTCGCCAAGCAGCTCGCGGACAAGCTCGGCGTCACCGAGGCGAAGGTGACCGAGGCGTTGAAGGCGCTGCGGGACGAGAAGAAGGCCGACCGGGCCGACCCGTCCGCCACGCCGTCGACGCCGCCGGATCCGAGTACCCGGCCCGACCCCGCGGAGCGGGACGCCGAGCTGGCCACATCACTGGCCGGGAAGCTCGGGGTCGACGAAGCCAAGGTCAAGGCCGCGCTCGCCGAGATCCGATCGGCGCACCAGGCCGAGCGGGCTGCTGCGCTCAAGGACCGGCTCGATGCGGCCGTCAAGGCCGGCACCTTGACCCAGGCCGAGGCCGATGCCGTCACCAAGGCCATCCAGAAGGGCGTGATCGGCGGCGGCCCGCGCTAGCCGCTCGGCTCAGACGTCGCCGAACAGGCTCGCGAGGGCGGCCGCCCGATCGCTGCTGAAGACAGCTTCCAGCGTCATCGGGCGGCCGTCCGGGCCGCTCAACGGGACCCGCCAGTTCGGGTACTCGTCGATCGTCCCGGGTTGGTTCTGGATCCGCCGGTCGCCGACCGCGTCGGTCAACGCCAGTCCGAGCAACCGCGACGGCGTCAGGGTCAGGTACTGGTGCAGCGCCTGCACCGTCACCTCCTCCGCCACCGGCTCGGTCGCGGGCGGGAGCAGGCCGCGACGACGCAGCTCGTCCAGCCAGGCCTGCCGTTCGGCGTCGTCGGCGGCCAGCTCCTCGGCCACCGGCCGGGTCAGCACGCCCAGCTCGGCCCGCAACCGGACATGATCACCGGCTAGGTAGCCCGCGGTCGGCGGCAGATCATGGGTCGTGACGGAGGCGAGACAGTACTCGCGCCACCGATCCGGCGCCAGCGGCGACCCGTCCCCGTCGAAGTCGAACTCGAACCACAGGATCGAGGTGCCGAGGATGCCGCGTTCGCGCAGATAGCGGCGGACCCACGGCTCGACCGTGCCGAGGTCCTCACCGACCACGACCGCGCCGGCCCGGTGCGCCTCGAGGGCGAGGATCCCGATCATCGCCTCGTGGTCGTAGCGGACGTAGGTGCCCTCCGTCGGGCCGGCCCCGTCGGGGATCCACCACAACCGGAAGAGCCCGATGACGTGATCGACCCGGATCCCGCCCGAGTGCCGGAGCACCCCGGCCACCAACCGGCGGAACGGCTCGTACGCCGTCTCGGCCAGTCGGTCCGGCCGCCACGGCGGCTGGTTCCAGTTCTGCCCGTTCTGGTTGTACGGGTCCGGCGGGGCACCGACGGTGATGCCCTGGGCGAAGCTGTCCTGCAGGGCCCAGGCGTCGGCCCCGACCCGGCTGACGCCGACCGCGAGATCGGCCATCAGGCCGAGCCCCATCCCGGCCCGCAGACCCGCCTGGTGGGCGGCGGCCAGCTGCTCGTCCAGCACCCACTGCAACCAGCAACAGAAATCGATCTCGTCGGCGTGCTCGGCCCGGAACGCCTCGATGTCCGTCCCGGCCGGGTGTCGCAGCCCGTCGGGCCAGCGCGCGGGATCCGGGCCATGGATCTCGTACAGCACCGACCAGGTCGCGAAGTCGAGCAGACCCTGGCCCTCGCGGCGCCGGTAGCCACGCAACGACTCCTCCCGGCCGGCCGTCCGCGGCACCGCGAAGATCACCCGCAGCGCCGCCCGCTTGACCGTCCAGCTGGCGTTCCGGTCGATCGCCTCGACGAGCTCGGGGCGGTCGTCCAGCTCGGCCCGCAGCCGGCGGACCTCGCTGCGCTGCACGTCGGTGGCGACGGCGTACTCGGGGATCCGCTCGGGACGCAGGTAGATCGGGTTGGCGAACCGGCGGGTGCTCGGCAGGTACGGCGACGGCTCGAGCGGCGGCACCGGCTCCGCGGCGTGCAGCGGGTTGACCAACAGGTAGTCGGCGTGGTGTTCGGCGGCCGACCAGACGAGCAGGTCCTCCAGGTCGGTCAGATCCCCCATCGCCCACGACTGGTGCGAGCGCACGCTGTAGAGCTGCGCGGCCAGCCCCCAGACGCGGTGCTCGCCGAGCCGGGCCGGCAGCCCCAGCCAGCTCGGGGTGATGATCAACGGCATCGACCCGACGTCGGGGCCGCTGCGGGCGTGCAGCGTGTGGTACCCGAGCGGGAGATCGGCAGGGATCTCGAACGACGCCTCGCCGACCCAGCGACCGCCGACCTCTCGGGGTGGGGTCCAGTTCTCCAGCTGCCGGAGTCGATCGCGACTCTCCCCGGTCTCGAGCTCGATCCAGATCTCGACCGGATCGCCGTGGTTCACGTGCACCCAGACCGACGCGGTTCGCTGCTCCCGGAGTGCCAGGCAGGCCGGCAGCATCCGGGTCCAGGGCTGGTGGGCGTGGTCGGCCAGCGCCCGCGCGGCGGCGTCCGGAGTGCCGGCGTCGACGTCGAGAGCCGCCAGGACCGAGACGATCGTGTCGGCCGGCACGGCGACGTGTCGACCCTGCCAGTCCCAGTACTCGGTCGCGATGTCGAAAGCGGCGGCGAGTTCGCCGAGAGCGGGGTCGAGGTCGGCCACGACGACATCCTGCCGGACACCGGCCACGACGACCCAATACTCTGCTGCCGACGCAGCAACTCCCCTCGAAAGGCTGGGTCCCCGTGATCACCGTGCAGCGCGTCCAGGACAGCGACAGTGCCGACTTCGCCGAGGCGTACGAGCAGATCCTCGTGCCGAGCTTCCCCACCGACGAGCTGGCCGACGTCGACTCGTTCGCCGAGCAGGTCAGCGAGGGCCGTCGCCAGCTCTGGGTGGCCCGGCTGGCCGAGGACCCGGAGGGGCCGATCGTCGCCGTCCGGGTCGCCCGCGACCTGCCACCGTCGGATGCGGTGCTGCTGACCCACCTGGCCACCCGCGACAGCCATCGTGACTCCGGCATCGGCAGCCACCTGCACCGGTCGGTGATGGCCGGCATCGCCGAACAGCAACCGAGTCTGGTGCTGGCCGAGGTGGCCCACCCCGATCACCACGAGCCGCACCCGCGGCACGGTGATCCGTTGGCCCGGCTGCGCTTCTTCAGCCGCTTCGACGCCCGGATCATCGACGTGCCCTACTACCAGGCCTCGCTCGGGCCGGGGCTCCAGCCGGTGTACGGACTGCTGCTGCTGCTGCTCTACGCCCGTCCGGACCTGGTCGACCCGGCCCGGACCCGGTTGGACAACGCGGAGGACCTGCTCGCCGCCATCAGGACGATGTTGCGGTGGGACGGCGAACCCGACGACGCGGCCGCGGCCCGGCTGCTCACGGCTGCCTCCCAGAGCCCGATCCGGCTGGTGCCCGTCGGTGAGTACCGCGAGGTGGTGCCGGGACTGCGTCGCTGAGGGCCGGACCGGTGCGGCGCGGAGCTCAGCTGCCGTCCCGGGACGCGGTGAGCTGAGCCGCCAGCTGCCCGCAGGCGCCGTCGATCTCCCGGCCCCGGGTGTCGCGCACGGTGACCGGGACCCCCTTGGCCTGCAGCCGGCGGACGAACTCCGTCCTCGTCCCGGCGGCGGGAGGCGGTCCAGCTGCGAGCCCGGCGTCGGGTTCATCGGGATCAGGTTGACGTGCACCCAGCCCCAGTTGCCGCGGCGGCGCAGCACCCGGGCCAGCAGGTCGGCCCGGAACGCCTGGTCGTTCACGTCGCGGATCATGATGTATTCGATCGAGACCCGGCGCTGGGTCTGTTTCGGCGTACTCCCAGGCGGCGTCGACGACCTCGTGCGACGTTCCACCGGGTGTTGATCGGTACCAGCTCGTCGCGCAGCTCGTCGTCGGGAGCGTGCAGCGACAGCGCCAGCGTGACCGGCAGCCCCTCGGTCGCCAGCTGCTGCATCCGCGGCACCAGTCCGACGGTGGAGACGGTGATCACCGCGGGCGCTCATGCCCAGCCCGTCGGGGGCCGGGGTGACCAGCTGCCGGATCGCGCCGACCACGGCCTTGTAGTTGGCCAGCGGCTCGCCCATGCCCATGAACACCACGTTGTTGACCCGGCCCGGACCGCCGGGGACCTCGCCGCGGGCGAGCCGGCGGGCACCGTCCATCACCTGCTCGACGATCTCGGCGATGCTCATGTTGCGCTGCAGACCGCCCTGCCCGGTGGCGCAGAAGGGGCAGGCCATCCCGCAGCCGGCCTGGCTGGAGACGCACATGCGTGACCCGGTCCGGATAGCGCATCAGCACGCTCTCCACCAGTGGCGCCGTCGAACAGCCGCCACAGCGTCTTCACCGTGGTGTCGTCGTCGCAGCTCAGTTCGCGGACCGAGCGGAGCAGCGGTGGCAGGAACTGTCTCGGCCAGCGCCCCCGCCACCGCCGGCGGCAGGTCGGTCCAGTCGCCGGGTCGTCGCGCAGCCCCTCGAAGTAGTGCGCCGACAGCTGGCGGGCCCGGAAGGCCCGCTGACCGGCGGCTTCGACGTACTCGCGGCGCTGCGCCGGCGTCAGGTCGGCCCAGTGTCGCGGCGGCTGGCCGCGCCGGGGCGCTTCGAAGACCAAGGGCAGATTCACTGTTCCCGCGCTATCCTGCCGGCGAACCAATCGGTGCATGATGCGGCCAGGCTACCCGGACCGCGGGCCCGCGGCGGCGGCGTCGCATTCCCGGGACGGGTCGCGACCGGGTCCGGCGCTGCTATCCGCCGGGCACCAGCAGGTACATGATCAGCCAGGCTACCGGGCGCGGCGACCAGCAACGAGTCCAAACGGTCCATCACCCCGCCGTGCCCGGGCAGGAACGAGCTCATGTCCTTGATCCCGAGATCGCGCTTGATCATCGACTCGATCAGGTCACCGCAGGTGCCGACCGCCACCAGGCAGACCCCGAGGATGATGCCCGACCCAGAACGGCCGTCCAGCACCGAGGACCGTCATCAGCACCGCCGCCGACGATGGCGAAGACCACCGAGCCGGCGAAGCCCTCCCAGGACTTCTTGGGGCTGATCGTCGGCGCCATCGGGTGCCTGCCGAACAGCACGCCGAGCACGTAGCCGCCGGTGTCGCTCATCACCACGACGAGCAGGAAGGTGACCAGCCGCGCCGACCCGTTCTCACCGGCCAGCATCAGCGCGGCGAAGGAGCCGAGCATCGGGACGTACCCGATGATCATCAAGCTGGCGGCGGTGTCCTTGACGTACCCCTTCGGCTCCGCGGGGCATCCGCCAGATCAGCGCGGCCAGCACGGTCAGCGCCAGCGAGGCCAGCAGCACGCTGGTGGTGGAGAAGACGACCGGTGTCTGCTGCCCGGCCAGGTAGGAGCCCGACGGGATCGGCACGATCCCGATCACGATCGGCACGATCGCGGCCGTCATCCCGTGCCGCTTGCAGCGCCGGTACAACTCGACCGAGCCCAGGGCCAGCGCCACCGCGACCAGGGCGACGAAGCGCCGGCTTGAAGAACATCAGGCTGACGACGACGTAGGCGCCCAGGCCGAGTCCGACGCCGATCGCCGAGCCGCAGGTTGCGGCCGGCCCGACCGTGCGACGGCGCCGCCGACGGCGTGGGGGCGGACGCGGATGCGGGTACCTCACTCATCGCGTCCCCCACTCCGACCGACTCGCGGTCTGTTCACCCGTTCGGCGAACTCAGACCTCGAGCAGCTCGGCTTCCTTGTGCTTCAGCACGTCGTCGATCGCGTCGGTGTGCTTCTTGGTGGTGGCGTCGAGCTGCTTCTCGGCCCGGGCCACCTCGTCCTCGCCGACCTCCTTGTCCTTGACCATCTTGTCCAGCGCCTCCTTGGCGGTGCGCCGGTGGCTCGCGGACGGAGATCCGGGCGTCCTCGGCCTTGTGCCGGGCCAGCTTGATGTACTCCTTGCGACGTTCCTCGGTCAGCTCGGGCAGCGTCACCCGGATCGTGTTGCCGTCGTTGGAGGGGTTGACGCCGAGATCGGAGTCGCGGATCGACTTCTCGATCGCGGTCATCGACGACTTGTCGTACGGCGTGATCAGCACCATCCGCGCGTCGGGCACCTGGAAGGTGGCCAGCTGCTGCAGCGGCGTCTGCGAGCCGTAGTAGTCGGCGGTCAGCTTGGCGAACATCGCCGGATGGGCCCGGCCGGTGCGGATCGCGGCGAACTCCTCCTTGGCGTACTCGATCGCCAGCTGCCATCTTGGTCTCGGCGTCGGTCAGATGATGTCGGCGATCACTGCCTGCTCAGCTCCTTCTGCGATCCTCATCCGATCAGGCACGTGCCCGACCCGGTGGGCTAGGCGTGGACGGTCGTACCGATCTTCTCACCCGCGACGACGGCCACGATCGAGCCGTCGGTGTCGAGGCTGAAGAAGATCATCGGCAGCTTGTAGTCCCGCGCCATGCTGATCGCGGTGGCGTCGGCGACCTTGAGGTCCCGGGCCAGGTACTCGTCGTAGGTGAGATCGTCGAACTTGACCGCGTCCGGGTGCTTGTGCGGGTCGGCGTCGTAGACCCCGTCGACCCCCTGCTTGCCCATCAGCAGCACCTCGGCGCTGATCTCCAGCGCCCGCTGGGCGGCGACCGTGTCGGTGGAGAAGTACGGCATCCCCGAGCCGGCGCCGAAGATGACGACCCGGCCCTTCTCCAGGTGCCGCTCCGCCCGCCGCGGAATGTACGGCTCGGCGACCTGTCCCATGGTGATGGCGGTCTGCACCCGGGTCTGGACGCCCGATCTTCTCCAGGAAGTCCTGCAGGGCCAGGCAGTTCATCACCGTGCCGAGCATGCCCATGTAGTCGGCGCGGTCCCGCTCCATCCCGCGCTGCTGCAGCTCGGCGCCGCGGAAGAAGTTGCCGCCGCCGACGACCACGGCGACCTGGACACCGCCCGCGTTCACGGTGGCGATCTGCCGGGCCAAGGCCGACACCACGTCGGGGTCGACGCCGACCTTGCCGCCGCCGAACACCTCACCGGACAGCTTGAGCAGCACCCGCTTGTACGGACCGCGGATCTGCTTCGGTTCGGGAGCCGAGGTGTCGGCGGCCGGCTCACTCATCGATGCGGCTCAGCCGGCGGCTTCGAAGCGGACGAACCGCTTGACCGTCACCCCGGCGGCGTCGCAGCAGCTTGCCGACCGGGGTCTTGTTGTCGGTGACCGACGGCTGGTCGAGCAGGGCGACGTCCTTGAAGTAGGCGTTCACCCGGCCCTCGACGATCCGCGGCACGGCCTGCTCCGGCTTGCCCTCCTCGCGGGCCGTGGCCTCGGCGATCCGGCGCTCGTTCTCCACCAGCTCGGCCGGGACCTCGTCGCGACTCAGGTACTGCGGACGCATCGCGGCGATCTGCATCGCCGCGGCGCGAGCCGCCGTCTCGTCCGGCACCCTCGTACTCGACCACCACGCCGACCTGCGGCGGCAGGTCGGAGGCCCGCTTGTGCAGGTAGACGACGGTCGGGCCGTCGAAGTACGCCGCGTTGCTCACCTCGAGCTTCTCGCCGATCTTGACGGCGAGCTCGCCGACCGCCTCCGCGACCGTCTTGCCCGACGGGCAGCTTGGCGGCGTTCGCGGCCTCGACGCCGTCGGCCTTCGCCGCGGCGACGGCCTTGACGGCCTCGTCGGCGAGCGCCTGGAACTCGGCGTTCTTGGCCACGAAGTCGGTCTCGGCCCCGAGCTGGACCAAGGCGCCGTCGGTGAAGGCGACCAGGCCGTTGGTGGCCTGGCGCTCCTCGCCGCGCTTCGCCGCCTTGGCCTGGCCGGAGACCCGGAGCAGCTCCTTGGCCTTGTCGAAGTCGCCGTCGGCCTCGGTCAGGGCCTTCTTGCAGTCCATCATCCCGGCGCCGGTGGCGTCGCGGAGCTTCTTCACATCAGCAGCGCTGAAGCTGGCCATGAGTGTGGATTTCCTCGTTCTCGTACTCGACGTGGGGCTCCGATCCGGATCGGTTGATCCGGATCGGAGGTTCTGGTCATTCAGTTCTGGTCGGCGGGCCGATCCTCTTCCTGGGCCCGAGCGTGCTCGGCGGCCAGGGTCGGCAGGGCCTCGTCGTCGGCCTCGGCGGCCACGACCGCAGGAACCTCGTCGGCGGGCACCGGGGCCGCGTCGGCGGCGGTGACAGCCTCGATCTCCTCGGCCGGCGACTGCAGGCCCTCGGGCTCACCCGTCGGCTCGGCTCCGGTCGGCTCGGCATCGGACACCTCGGCGGACACCTCGGCCTCGGCCTCGGACGCCTCGTCGGTCGCCTCGTCGGTCGCCTCGGCGGCCGGAGCGGCGGCTGCGGCAGCCGCGGCCTCCTCCTGGGCGCCCAGCAGCTCACGCTCCCAGTCGGGCATCGGCTCGACCTCGGACTCCTCGCCGGTCTGCACGCCACCGGACCGAGCCATCAGCCCGTCGGCGACGGCGTCGGCCAGCACCCGGGTGAGCAGCGCGACCGAGCGGATGGCGTCGTCGTTGCCCGGGATGGCGAAGTCGACCTCGTCGGGATCGCAGTTGGTGTCCAGGATGCCGATCACCGGGATCTTCAGCTTGCGCGCCTCGTCGACGGCGAGGTGCTCCTTCTTGGTGTCGACGATCCAGACCGCCTGCGGGGTGCGGGTCATGTCGCGGATGCCGCCGAGGGTCCGCTCCAGCTTGTCCTTCTCCCGGCGCAGGCCCAGCAGCTCCTTCTTGGTCAGGCCGGAGGCGGCGACGTCCTCGAAGTCCATGCCTTCGAGCTCCTTGAGCCGCTGGATCCGCTTGATCACGGTGTGGAAGTTGGTGAGCATGCCGCCCAGCCAGCGCTGGTTCACGAAGGGCATCCCGACCCGGGTCGCCTGCTCGGCGATGGCTTCCTGGGCCTGCTTCTTGGTGCCGACGAAGAGCACCTGGCCGCCGCGGGCCACGGTGTCCTTGACGAAGGCGTACGCGCGGTCGATGTAGGTCAGCGACTGCTGCAGGTCGATGATGTAGATGCCGTTGCGCTCGGTGAAGATGAAGCGCTTCATCTTGGGGTTCCACCGGCGGGTCTGGTGCCCGAAGTGGACGCCGCTCTCGAGGAGCTGGCGGGTGGTGACGACGGCCATGGCCGGATTCCTTCCTTACCGGACCCCACGGCCCGGCGTACGGTTGTGCCGGCGCCGAGCGGTTCGGCACCGCCTGATGTCCACGCGCCACCCGACCCGACGAGTCGGGACCGAGGGGGGCGCCCCGGTCGCGCCGGGACTGTGGACATGCGAAGTCAGCCCCTCTGCAGGGCTGCATCCGGCAGTCTACCCGAACGGCGCCGGTGCTCCGGTCGCCACTTTCCGGGGCTGACCCCGGGGTCATCCACAGGGCCCATCGGCCCCCGTGGCGGTCATCCACAGCGCGCCCGCACCGCCGAACGAAACGCGACGACGTACGCAGAGTACGGGCGTGAAGCTCGCCCGGATGCTGCTGCTGTTCGCGCTGGTGCCGGCCCTGACGGTCGCCCTATCCGCGCCGCGGGCGGACGCGGCCGAGACGACTCCGGCGGGCGACTGGCCGGTGGCAGGTCCACCCACGGTGCTGCGGGCCTTCGATCCGCCTGCGCAGCGGTGGGGCCGCGGCCACCGCGGACTGGATCTGGCCGCCGCGGTCGGAGACCGGGTGCTGGCCGCAGCAGCCGGCCGGGTGAGCTACGCGGGCCGGCTGGCCGGGCGGGGCGTGGTCGTGGTCGACCACGGCCGACTGCGGACGACCTACGAGCCGGTGCGCGCCGCGGTGGCGGTCGGTGACCGGGTCGGGATCGGCAGCATGCTCGGCCGACTGGAGAGCGGCGGTCACTGTGCCGGCCGGAGCTGCCTGCACTGGGGCCTGCTGGAGGGCGAGACGTACCTCGATCCCCTCAGCCTGATCACCGCCGGTGAGGACGCCTCGATCCGGCTGCTGCCGGCCACGGCACGGGCGGTGGCCCAACGGCGAGCGGCGGCGCGCGCGGTGGCGGCTCGCTGGGCGGCGGCCGCCGGGCGGGATCGGCCGGACGGCACCCTTCGACGGCGCGGTGGGGAGGCACGGACTGCTGCGTCCGGTTCCGGGCGGGATCACCTCCCCGTACGGACGGAGGTTCCATCCCGTGCTCCACGTCTGGAAGCTGCACGACGGCACCGACTTCGGCGCCTCCTGCGGGACACCGATCCGGGCCGCCGCGGCCGGCCGGGTGGTCAACCGCTCCTCCAGCCGCGGCTACGGCAACCGGCTGATGCTCGACCACGGCACTCTCGGCGGCCGCGGTCTGGTCACCGGCTACAACCACGCGAGCCGGTACACGGTGCGGGTCGGCCAAGCCGTGCGACGTGGCCAGGTGATCGGGTACGTCGGCCGCACCGGCTACGCCACCGGCTGTCACCTGCACCTGATGGTGTGGCTGGACGGCGCCGGCACCAACCCGATGCGGGTGTTCTGAATGCCCGGTAGCCGGGCCGCCGTCGGCCGGTCAGGCCCGGGGATGGGCCTGTTCGAAGGCCGACCGGAGCCGCTCGCTGCTCACGTGGGTGTAGATCTGCGTCGTCGCCAGCGACGCGTGACCGAGCATCTCCTGGACGCTGCGGAGATCGGCGCCACCCTCGAGCAAGTGGGTGGCCATCGCGTGCCGGAGACCGTGCGGTCCCAGATCCGGTGCTCCCTCGACCGCCGACAGGGCCCGGTGGACGGTGCGACGGACCACCCGCGGATCGATCCGGCCGCCGCGGTCGCCGAGGAAGAGCGCCGCGCCGGAGTCGGCGACCGCCAGGCGGCCGCGACCACGCTCGAGCCAGCGATCCACCGCCTCCAGAGCCGGCGTCCCCACGGGCACGACTCGCTCCTTGTCGCCCTTGCCGAGCACCCGAACCGTGCGTCGCGTCGCGTCGACGTCGCGGACGTCGAGCCCGCAGAGCTCGGCGACCCGCAAGCCGGCCGCGTACAGCAGCTCCAGCATCGCGACGTCGCGCAGCCCGGCGGGCGTCTCCTCGCCCGCGGCGGGCCGCAGCTCGGTCAACATCGCGGCCGCATCGGCTTGGACCAGGACCTTCGGCAGCGCCCGGGTACGGCGCGGCGACCGCAGGCCGCTCACCGGGTTGGTCGGGATCCGGCCGGTCTCGGTCGCCCACGCGCACAACGTCCTGGCCGCCGCCGACCGCCGCTGCAGGGTGCTGCGAGCCCGGCCCATGGTCTGCTGCTTCGCGAGCCAGGACCGGAACGACTTGATCGTGGCCTGATCGAGGCTCTCGACGCCGAGCAGCTGCAGATGGGTGAAGAGATCGAACAGGTCGGACCGATAGGCCCGGACCGTGTGCGCCGCGAGTCCGCGCCGTGACTCGAGATGACGGGTGTAGTCCTCCAACAGGGCCAGGTAGCCCGGCGAGAGCCGAGATGCCGCGCTGTCCGGCTCGGCCGCTGCGCCGGATTCCACGAGCCGGGCGCCTCCCGCCGGAACCGCACGATCGTCCTGTGACCCCTGCGACCCGGCATCGGCGACCGCCGCCACGCTGCTCGCCGAGTCGCGGATCGCCGGTCCAACCATTCGACCACTGTCGATTCGGTTCCGCTCGTACGCAAGGCGGCACACCGCGTCGGCACGACACGTGATATCCAAGACGGCGTGTCTGCATCAGCCGCTCCGGCGATCCGCCAGCTCGTCATCGGCGGGTACACCGCCGAGTCAGACGGTACGGCCACCGGCGTCCGCGCCCTGCTCAACGTGGCCGGGGGTGACGGCCGGCTCGATCTGTCGGAACGGCCGCACCTGAGCCTGCCGTCCCCGACGTATCTGATCGGCCACCCCGAGGGTCCCTGGGTGTTCGTCGTGTCGGAGACGAGTCCGGCCACCGTCAACAGCCTCGAAGTCGACTGGGAGGGCAACCTGCGACTCATCTCGACGGTGCCCAGCGGCGGCGACGGCGCCTGCCACGTGGCACTCAGCCGGGACGGTCGGTTCGTCTTCGTCGCCCACTACAAGTCCGGGTCGATCGCCAGCTTCGCCATCCGGGAGGACGGCGCCCTGACGGAGCGGATCGACCTGCTGCAGTTCTCCGGGTCCGGTCCCGTGACCGATCGGCAGGAGTCCGCGCACGCGCACCAGGTCGTGATCGACGGTGACGATCTCCTGGTCTGCGATCTCGGCTCGGACCAGATCCACCGGGTGGAGTTCGACGCGACCCAGGGGACCTTCGGTGAGCAGCGCGAGCCGATCAAGCTGCCGCCCGGCTCCGGTCCCCGGCACCTGGTGCTGGTCGGCGACTACCTCACCGTGACCTGTGAGCTGAGCGGCGAGCTGTGGTTCGCGAAACGCACCGACGACGGCTTCGAGCACGTGCGCACGATCGCCACCTCGGCGACCGGCGGCGAGCTGAACCAGCCGTCCGGCATCGTGGCGCTCGACAACCGGGTCTTCGTCGCCAACCGGGGCGTCGACACCATCTCGGTGTTCGACGTCGAACAGGCCACCGGCTGGATCACCCGCGTGACCGAGTTCGGTTGCGGCGGGCACTGGCCCCGCGACCTGACCATCAGGGACGGGTTGCTCTGGGTCAGCAACGAACGCAGCCACCAGATCAGCGTCTTCGGGATCAGCCCGCTGCCGCCGGAGGATCCTGCGGTCGAGATCCCGAGCCCGAGCCCGACCTGCCTGCTCCTGCTGCCCCCCGCGCAGGACGAATGACAGCCGACACCGACAAGCGGACCGGCGGGGGCACCATCCGGCCGATCACCCGCTGGGGGACGCCGGTGATGCACGCGCCGACCCGCCCGGTCACCGACTTCGACGACGACCTGCGGCGGCTCGTCCGGGACATGTTCGCCACCATGGCCGCGGCCGAAGGGGTCGGTCTGGCCGCCAACCAGGTCGGCGTCGGCCTCGCCGTTTTCGTGTTCGACTGCCCCGACGACGACCACAACCGGCACACCGGGGTGATCTGCAATCCGGTGGTGACGTTGCCGGAGGGCCGCGACCGCAAGCTCGACACCGCCGACGAGGGTTGTCTGTCACTTCCCGGCGCCTATCAGGAGCTCTCCCGTCCCGACTACGCCGTCTGTCGCGGTCAGGACGAGAACGGCGACGACGTCGAGGTCGTCGGCACCGGGCTGCTCGCCCGCTGCCTGCAGCACGAGACCGATCACCTGAACGGCATCGTGTTCGGCGACCGGCTCGCCAACCGGGCCCGCAAGAAGCTGTACGCCCTGCACGAGGAGCGCGCCGACCGCTACCCCGACGACTGGCCGGTCTCGGCGAAGATCGGCGGCGACGACGATGACGACGACGACGACCTGGACGGCGACGGGACCGTCTGAGGTGTCGAGCAGCTAGCCGATCCGCCGGGCCGGGGACGGGCCGAGGGTGTGGCAGGCGATGGCCGACGCGGCGGCGACGTTCAGCGAGTCGATCCCGGCATGCATCGGGATCGCCGCGGTCACGTCCGCCTGGGCCAGCCATCGATCCGACAAACCGGCTCCCTCGGTGCCGAGCAGCACGGCGACCCGTCGGGGTGCTGCGAGCAGCGCGTCCCGTACCGCCTCGATCGGTACGGCAGCCGCGCCGAGCCCCAGCGCCACCACCCAGAATCCGGCCCGTCGCAGCCGGTCGGGGGCGTCGGCCCACTCCGGCAGCCGGGCCCAGGGCAGCGAGAACACCGCGCCCATGCTCACCTTGACGGCCCGCCGATAGAGCGGGTCCGCGGCCCGCGGCGCCAGCAGCGCCCCGTCCCAGCCCAGCGCCGCGGCGTTGCGCAGGATCGCACCGACGTTGGTGTGGTCGACCACGTCCTCGAGCACCACGAGCCGATCCGCCGTCGACAGGTCGGACCAGGTCGTCCGCTCCTCACGGTGCAGCGCGGCCAGGGCACCACGATGGACGTGGAATCCGGTCACCTCCTCGGCCACGGCTTCGGTCACCACGTAGACCGGAACCTCCGGCCACGCCGCCACCACGTCGGCCAGCTCGGCCAACCAACGTTCCGCCAACAGCAACGACCGGGGCCGGTATCCCGCCTCCAGCGCCCGCCGGATCACCTTGGCGCCCTCGGCGATGAACAGTCCGCGTTCAGTCTCCAGGGAGCGGCGCAGCGACGCGTCCCGCAGCCGTACGTAGTCGGCCAGCCGTTCGTCGGCCGCGGCGCCGACCTCGACCCTCATCGACGACCATGACGATGACGACGACGACCGTGATGACGACGACGCACGACCGGCGCGGCGGGTGACCTCGGATCCGCTCACGGGTTGGCCTCCGCCACGATCCACTCCGCCATCCCCGGCCGCGACAAGGCGACGGTGCCACGCCGGGGACTGCGGAGCGCCCCACGGTCCTTGAGCATCTTCAAGGTCATCGTCAGCTCGTTGGGCTTGCGGCCCAGCGCGTGGGCCACCTCGGCGGTCTTGGCCTCCCCACCCAGCTCGGCGAGGGCCTGGAGGTACTCCCGACCCGCCGGCGTGACTCCCCGCCACACCGACCGGTACTGCCGGGCCACGTTCATCCGGGCCTGTTCCACCCCCGACCGGGCCACGTCGAGGTCGATCAGCGGCGCCCGGCCCTTGGCCTCCCAGACCGCGTAGCCGTACTCCTGGACGAAGCTGGGATAGCCCTCGGTCAGCCCGATCACGTGGTCGACGGCCTCATCGGTCCACCGCACCCCCTGAGCGGCCGCCGGTTCGAGCAGCGCCTCCCGGGTGGCGTCGGTGTCGAGGTTGCCCAGCTCGCGGTACTCGAAGAGCCGGTCGGAGTGGGTGATCGCCTCGTCGATCCGGTCCTCGAGCTCCGGCAGCCCCGCCAGCACCAGCTGGAACGCCGGCTTGCGGAGCTGGTGGGAGATCCGACACAGACTGATCAGACTGGGCAGGTCACAGTCCTGCGCTTCGTCGACCAGCAGGATCACGCCGCTGCGGCGCCGGGCGAACTGCTGCGCCGTGCGGTCCACCAGATCGAGGAACGCGACCTCCACCGGTCCCGGGGGTGCGGCGTCCGGCAGATCGCGAGCCGCGGCCACCTCGACCGGGCCGGCCTTGATCCCGACCTCGGTGATCTTGCCGTACTTCTCCGTGAAGCTCGGTTGCTCACCGATCAGCCGCTGCAGGCCATCGGACAGGTAGGCCCGGACCGGATCGGCACCCCCGGCCTGCACCGCCACGACGCCGAACTTCCGGTCGGTCGCCTCCCGTTCGAAGTAGCGCAGCAGCGACGTCTTGCCGACGCCGCGGACGCCGGTGAACACGCGCCCGCGCTGAGGGGTGTGCCCGAGACCCTCGAGATCGGTCAGGCACCGCCGCCACCAGACCTGGGCCTCGGCTCGTCCCGGGAGTCGGAACGGCTCGGTACCGGCGCCGGGAGCATAGGGGTTCATCGCACCTGGATTGCTCACGGACGCCAGCTTATCGGACCTTATATTCGAGCTCCTGTATAAGGTCGTATCTAACCAGTGCGACGGAACTGATCGATCGCCAGGCTGAGGTGCTCGGAGACGTCGTCAGCGTGGTAGACCCGCTCGTCGGGCTCGATCTGGCGGAGGAATTCGGCATAGGTCAGCGCCCCGATCAACGCTGACAGCGGACGCAGCAGCTCCGCGGCGCGCTCCGGATCGCAGCCCGGCACGAGTTGCTGCCAGGCCGCCGTGAACCAGTTCGCCGCCCGCTCCTTGTCGGCCCGATCGAGGCGCCGGGTGAAGGCCAGTTCGTCGGTCAGCGGGTGGGAGACCGAGGAGTCACCCCAGTCCATGATCGAGAAGTTGCCGTCCAGGCCGCGGACGTTCCCCGGGTGGTAGTCGCCGTGGGTGAGCGTCTCCGGCACGCCGCAGTCGTGGATCGCTCGCACCCGTGCCGGCAGTCCCGCCACCAGCCGCGCCAGGTCGGCGCGATCCCGGTCGGTGAGCTCCCGCTCGTGCTCGGCCACCACGGACTCGATCTTCGGCAGCTCGGCGGCGAGTCGCCGGTCGGGCAGGCCGAGGCGGAACAACTCCTCCACCCGCGCGCCCCACTCCGCCTGCACGCCGGTCAGCAGCGCCACCATCGGCTCGAGCATCGGCCCGGAGGAATCCATGTTGTCGCCGGGTACGTCGGCGATGAGCAACCGGCCTGGCTCGGCCGCGTGCACCTGCGGGGTCACGGCCGGACCCAGCTGCTCCATCAGTGCGCCCTCGTGGGCGAAGAAATCCGGTACGGCCTTCAGCCACACCGGGCCGAGCTCGGTCGGGAACCGCCACAACGTCGACAGGTTCCAGGACTTGCGTTGCTCGGGCGGGCCGGTCAGCGCGATGCCGGCGTCGGCCAGCCGGTGTCGGGCCCAGGCCACCAGCTCGTGGGGACCCCCCGGTTCCGCCCAGAGCTGCCGCAACGGTTGCGCCGCCAGCGGATCCGGCCCCGTCCACGGGCCGAGGGGCAGCGTCGTCGGTTCCGCGCCGGGGTTCACCTCGGCCAGGTACCACACGGTTCCGCCCGGCATCCGCGACTGCGACGTGTTCAGCAGCCGCAGCACCGCGACGTCGATCCCGTACCGCTCCCGGACCCCGGCGACCACGTCCCACGCCTCGGGCCACCACGGCGCGGTCACCGGCATCGGGGGCAGCGCACCCCAGACCTCGGCTCCGCGATCCCGGCCGGTGGCGCAGAGCACGACGACCGCCTCGCGTCCCGCCGACTGCATGGGGGCGAGTGTAGGGAAACGACTGTCGGGAAGCCCGCGTTAGGGTCGCGCTGTGACCACCCCACCTGCGCTCGGCACGCTCTCCTGGCAGCCGGTCGACGAGCGGCCGGAGCTGCTCGCGGAGCCGGTCCGCACCGCCGCCGCCGGTCTGCCCGCGCGGTTGTTCGTGGCGCAGATCGACCCGGAGCTCGCCGACACCGCGGCCTTCTGCGCGACGTACGAGGTCGGCCTGGACGCCTCCGCCAACTGCGTCGTGGTGGCGGGCCGGCGCGGCGACACGACCACGCTGGCGGCCTGCCTCGTCCTCGCCACCGATCGGGCCGACGTGAACAAGACCGTCCGCAAACGACTCGACGTGCGCAAGATCTCGTTCGCGGCGATGACGGAGGCGGTCGCGGCGACGTCGATGGAGTACGGCGGGATCACCCCGATCGGGCTGCCGTCGGGTTGGCCGATCCTCGTCGACACCCGGGTGGTCGACCGGCCGTGGCTCGTCATCGGCAGCGGCCTGCGGCGCAGCAAGATCGCCGTCGCCGGACCCGACCTCGGGCGGCTACCGGGAGCCGAGGTCCTCGACCTCGCCATCGGGACGACCCCAACCGACTAGAGCAGCAGGCTGATGATCGCGGCGACGCCGACCGCGACGATCACGACGCGATACACGAGTGGCGGCAACCTCCGACCCACCCGGGCTCCGACCTGGGCCCCGAGGATCGAGCCGATCGCCAGCGCCAGCACCACCCACCAGTCGACCTCGGACACGATCACGAAGACCACCCCGGCGACGGCGTTGGCGATCATCACCAGCACGTTCTTCAACCCGTTGATCCGCGGCAGCGTCTCGCTGAGCGCGACGCCCATGATCGCCAGCACCAGCACGCCCTGGGCGGCGCCGAAGTAGCCGCCGTACATCCCGGTGCCGATGATCGCGAGGAACAGCCACCGCGGACCCGCCGCGGCCGCGTCCGGGTGCTCCAGTTGCAGCCGCTCCCGGCGCGCGTTGACCCGGCGGTTCAGCCAGGGCCCGATGATCACCAGCAGGCAGCCCAGCCCGATCAGGATCGGCACGATGGTCCGGAACGCCTCGGGCGGCAACCGCAGCAGCAACAACGCGCCGACCACGCTGCCGAGCAGCGAGGCGATGCCGTACCGGACGATCCGCTTCCGCTGCCCGGCCAGGTCCGGCCGGCTCGCGAGCACGGCCGACAGCGAACCCGGCGCCAAGCCGATGCTGTTCGAGACGTTGGCCAGCACCGGCGGCATGCCGAAGGCCAGCAGCGTGGGGAAGGTGATCAACGTGCCGGAGCCGACGACCGCGTTGATCAAGCCGGCGCCGCCGCCCGCCAGACCGACGAGCACCAGCTCCCACCAGGTCACCTCAGCTGATCACCGTCGGGAAGTGCCTCCGCGGCGCCCTCGCGCTCGACGACCGGGGCGTCGACCTGCGGGCCCGCATCGGTCGCTCCGGTCGCACCCGTGCCGATCCCCCGCTGCTGCTCCGGCAACCGCAACGAGGACGGCCTCGAGCCGCCGGTGCGCTCGAGCTCTTGCGCAGCGGCGATCGCCTCCTGGACCGTACGATCGGCCGCGGCCGCCTCCTTCGCGTTCAGCTCCTCGATCTCGGCCTGCACGTCGATCTTGTCCGGGGCCTTGAACTCACCCTTGGCCTGGTTGGGAACCGCGGCGCTGAACGACCCCACGGCGCTGCCGAGGCCCTCCAACGCCTTGGTGATCTCACTCGGGACCACCCAGACCTTGTTGGCGTCACCTTGGGCGATGGCCGGCAGCATCTGCATGTACTGGTAGGCCAACAGTGCTTGATCCGGCTGCCCGGCGTGGATGGCGCTGAACACGGTCGAGATGGCCTGGGCCTCACCCTCGGCGCGGAGCATCTGCGCCTGCCGGTCGGCCTGAGCGCGCAGCACGGCGGCCTCCCGGTCGCCCTGAGCCCGCAGGATCGAGGACTCCTTGTCGCCGCCCGCATTGAGGATCGACGACTGCCGCTGCCCTTCGGCGGTCAGGATCGCGGCCCGCTTGTCCCGCTCGGCGCGAGCACCCTTCTCCATCGCGTCCCGGATGGTGGCGGGCGGATCGATCGCGCGCAGCTCGACCCGGTTGACCTTGATGCCCCACTTGCCGGTGGCCTCGTCCAGCACCACCCGGAGCTTCTGGTTGATCTCCTCGCGGCTGGTCAGGGTCTGCTCCAGGTCGAGCCCGCCGATGATGTTGCGCAACGTGGTCTGGGTCAGCTGCTCGATGGCCTTGATGTAGTCCTGCGCCTCGTAGGCCGCCCGCTCCGGGTCGAGGATCTGGAAGTAGATCACGGAGTCGATGCTGACCATCAGGTTGTCCTCGGTGATCACTCCCTGGGGCGGGAACGGCACCACGGCCTCCCGCATGTCCAGCTTGTAACGCACCCGGTCCACGATCGGCACCACGAGGTGCGGTCCCGGTCCCAGGGTCCGGTTGAACTTGCCGAGTCGCTCCACCACCCCGACCTGGCGCTGCCGGATCACCTTGACCGAGCTGGTCAGGAAGAAGGCCACGAAGAAGAAGATCACCAAACCGACGATCAAGCCAGTGGGGTCCACGGATATCAGCTCCTAGCTCTGGGTTGTGCTCAGGCCTGTGCGCCGACCGACGGTCAGGGCAGTGCCTCGTGCTTGGGGTAGACGACGGCGGTGGCGCCGTCGATCTCGTACACCTCGACCTCGGTCCCCTCCGCGATCACCTGGCTCGTCTCGAACGGCCGGGCCGACCAGCTCTGCCCGTCGATCTTGATCTCGCCGCCGGCCCGCGAGATCGCCGACACCGCGATGCCGGTGCTGCCGACCAGCTTGTCGGTGGAGGACCGGTACCCGGGCAGGTTGCGCACCTTCTCCAGCAGGGTCGGCCGCAGCAGCGCCAGCATCAGCACCGAGACCGCACACGCGACCAGGATCTGCAGCCACCACAGGCCCGGCGCGATCAACGCCACACCCGTGCCCGCCAGGGCGCCGACCGCGAGCATGATCAAGACGAGGTCGAGCGAGAGCACCTCGGCGACGCCCAGCAAGATCGCCAGGGTCAGCCAGATCGCCCAGGGGTTGTCACCCAGCCAGTCCGTCAGGTTCACAGGAGTTCTCGATCTGTCGTGGAACTTCCAGTGTGCCAGCCCTCAGGTAGCACGGGCCGCGAATCGGCCGCCGCTGCGGCTCAGCTCGAGCCGGAGACCGAAGGTCTCCGACAACCTGTCGTCGGTGAGGGTCTCGGTCAGCGGGCCGGCGGCAACGACCCGGCCGCCGCGCAGCAGCAGCGCGTGGGTGATCCCGGCCGGGATCTCCTCGACGTGATGGGTCACCAGCAGCGAAGCCGGAGCGTACGGGTCCCGGGCCAGCTCACCGAGCGTGTGCACCAGCGCCTCGCGACCGGCGAGATCGAGTCCCGCGGCCGGCTCGTCGAGCAGCAACAGCTCCGGGTCGGTCATCAGCGCCCGGGCGATCTGGACCCGCTTGCGCTCCCCCTCGCTCAAGGTGCCGAACGTCCGGTCGGCCAGCCGGTCGATCTCCAGCTGCTTGAGCAGCTCGTCGGCCCGCTCGTGGTCGAGCTCGTCGTAGTCCTCGCGCCACCGGCCCACGACCGCGTAGGAGGCCGACACCACCACGTCGTGCACCCGTTCACCCCGCGGGATCCGCTCCGCCAGCGCGGCGGAGGTGATGCCGATCCGCGGCCGCAGCTCGAACACGTCGACCGTGCCGAGGACCTCGCCGAGCAGCCCGGCTACCCCGGAGCTGGGGTGGATCTGGGCCGCGAGCACCTGCAGCAACGTGGTCTTGCCCGCACCGTTCGGGCCGATCACGACCCAGCGGTCACCCTCGTCGACCCGCAGGGTGATGTCGTCGAGCAGCACGGCGCCACCCCGCACGATGGTCACGCCAGCGAGGTCAACGACAGCCACCATGGACTCAACTTACAGGCCGGTTAGCATCGCCCCGTGACGCTGCTCGCGAGCGTCCGGATGGTCCGCCAACTCAACGGCCTGACCGCCGGGCCGGCCGCCGACACGGCTGTGACGCACCGCGCAGCCCAGGCGGTGATCGGCGCCGACGTGGCCCATCACCTGCTCGATCCGGAGAGCCTGACAGGGCTCGATCCGCTGCACGCCACGCCGCTGGTCGATGCGCTGCCGGCCCTGGCCGGCCGGGAGTCGCGGGGTTGGGTGCTGGTGGTGCCGGCGCCCGGCAAGCTCGGCGGACTCCGCGGCCCGCCGGCGTTGAACCAGGCCGCCATCGAGGCCGGGTCGGTCGTGGTCGGGGTGACCGGTGGGATCGCCCTGGTCCCGATGGCGATCGGACCCGCGGTGCAGTGGCGGGTGCTGCGGTCGGAGCCGCCGGCGGCGCCACCGTCGTCGTACGAGGCCGAGCGTGCCCTCGGCGAGACGATCCTCAGCGCCGGTCGGACACTGGCCGGACTGGAGGTGGCGGCCGGGCCCGGTCCGCGCGACGACGGGGAGTACGACCTCGGGCCGGCGCGCGGTGAGCCGCCCCGCCGCCGGGTCGCCGCCGACCGCGCGGTCCGGTTGCTGCTCGCCAGCGAGTACGCACTGGACAGCGACGGCGGCAGCCTCAGCTCGTACGAGATCGCGACCAGGCGGCGGGAGCTGGAAGCGGTTCGCGATGCGGCCCGGATCGCCCTGGTCGCCGCCGTCAGCTGGCAGGATGCGTCGATGTGATCGAGGACGCACGACTGGCCGACCTGCAGGCATCGCTCCGCCCGATGGGTGATCCCGGCAGCAGCACGGAGCTGCGCACCATGGTGTTGCTGCCCTCGATCGACATCGCCCCGTCCCTGCTGGACCAGCTCGCGGCGGCACTGCCCGCCTACGAGGAACGCACCCTGTACTTCCTGCTGGCGCTCCAGCGACCCGAGCTGCGCGTCGTCCTGGTCACCTCCGCCCCGGTCGCCGCCGAGACGATCGACTACTACCTCGGCCTGCTCCCCGATCCGGCGGCCGCCCGGCGGCGGCTCAGCTGCCTCAGCGTCGACGACGTGACGCCACGGCCGTTGGCCACCAAGCTGCTCGATCGCCCGGAGGTGGTGGACCGGTTGCGGGAGCTGATCGGTGATCCGCACGCGGCGTTCCTGATGCCGTTCAACGTTGGACCGCCGGAGCGTGATCTGGCGCTGGCCGTCGGCGTTCCGCTGTACGGCCCGGATGTGCGGTTCTACTCCTACGGCACGAAGTCCGGCGGCCGGGAGCTGTTCGCCGAGGAGGGTGTCGCCCACCCGGCGGGCGCGGAGCACGTCGCGAGTGTCGACGACCTGGTCCGCGCGCTGCTCGCCATGCGGTCCGCCGATCCCGCGTTGGTCTCCGTCGTGGTCAAACTGGGTGACAGCGTCTACGGCATCGGCAACATCGTGGTCACCTTGGCCGGTCTGCCCGCACCGGGGGATCCCCACGAGGAGGACGCTCTTCGCCGGCTGCTGCACCAGCAACTGAGCGAGCAGTACCTGCTCCGGCTGGCGGCCGACCCGGGCATCGTCGAGGAGATGGTGTCGGGTGAGGAGATCTTCAGCCCCAGCGTCCAGATGCGGATCCTGGCCGGCGGTACCGACGGGTTGGTCTGCACCCACGACCAGCTGATGGGTGGCGACAACGGGCAGGCCTTCATCGGCTGCCGCTTCCCGGCCCGCGAGGAGTACGCGGGTCTGATCGTCGCCGAGGCCGACCGGGTCCGGCGCCGGCTGGAGCACGAGGGAGTGGTGGGTCGGTTCGGCATCGACTTCGTCGTCGCTCGGCGGGCGGGTCGCTGGCACCCGTACGCCGTCGAGATCAACCTCCGCGAAGGCGGCACCAGCCACCCGTTCGGCACCCTCTTCCTGCTGACCGGCGGTGGTTGCGACGCCGAAGGGGCCCACTTCCGGACCGCCCGCGGTGAGCCACGCTGCTACGTCGCGACCGACGACCTGGAGGACCCGAGCGCCGTCGGCATGTCGATCGACCGGTTCCTGACCGCGGCCGCCGACGCCGGCTTGGGGTGGGACCCCGAACGTCAGCTCGGTGTCGTCTGGCACATGCTGGCCGCGCTGCCGGCACTCGGCCGGGTCGGCGTGACCGCCATCGGCGCCGACCGGGCCGAAGCCCAGGAGCTGTTCGACCGATGCGGCGCGCTGGTGCGCGGGCTCGGCTGATCGGGAGGACGGACGATGCCCAGTGACGAAGCGGTGCTGACCGCCGACGCGATCCACACCTGGCACCGGCTGCTGCGCCGGCTCGACCCCGACGACCCGGGGATGCAGCGACTGAGAGCCCTCAGCTATCACGACCGCCGCGTCTGCACCGTCGCCCGGCCCTTCCTCGTGACCCGGCCGCGGCTCGAGTCGGAGCGACTGGCCGTGTCGCTGATCGGATCGGCCCTGGCCAAGACGCTCGCAGCCGTGCACAGTGATCCCGCGTTGCTGGACGAGCTCGGACTCTCCCCGGCCGAACGGGATCTGGTGTCGATCGATCCGGGCTTCACCAACATCGACGTGAACGACCGCTACGACGCCTTCTTCTCCAAGCGTCTGGGATTCGTGGAGGTGCAGGGCGCCTCGCCCGGCGGCATGGGACTGCACGATGCGATGGCGCGGGCGTTCACCGAGACGGCCATCTACCCGATGCTGGCCGACAGCTTCGAGCTCGAACCGCTCTGGGTGCTGCCGGCCCTGACCGAGGCGATGCGGGCCGCGTACCGGGACTGGGGCGGCACCGGCGATCCGGTGATCGCGATCGTCGACTGGGGCGATGCACCGCTGATGAGCGAGTTCGAGATCATCCGCGATCACCTCGTCGCACACGGCCTCGACACCGTCATCGTCGATCCGCGCGAGCTGACGTTCAGCGGCGACCGGCTCCGGGCTCGGGGCCAGGCCGTCGATCTCGTCTACCGGCGGTTGCTCATCCAAGACGTGCTGACCCACCCCGACGACACCGCCGCCCTCGTCGCCGCGGCCCGCGCCAACGCGGTCTGTCTGGTCAACCCGTTCGCCTCCGACGTGCTCGGCCACAAGTCGATCTTCGACCTGCTCACGACCCGCGCTCCGGAATTCGGGCTGACCGCCGCCGAGCGTTCCGCCATCCTCAACCACGTGCCGTGGACCAGGCGGCTGGTGGCCGACGGCGACCCGCTCGACGCGAACTCCATCACCCGGGAGTGGGCGCTGGAGCACCAGGAACGGGTGGTGCTGAAGCCCGCCCACGACTACGGCGGACACGGGGTGCACGTCGGCCGCGAGTGCGACGCGCTCACCTGGACGGGGGCGGTGGACGAGGCCATCGACCAGGGCATCGACACGATCGTCCAGCGCCGGATCGAGCCGCACACGGAAGCCTTCGCCCTCGACGCCCCGGGGCATCCCCAGCAGCGGTTCGTGGTCGACAACGACCCCTACACGTTCCGCGGCACGATGGGCGGCCTGCTCGCCCGGCTGGGGGTGGCCGGGGTCACCAACCTCACCGCGGGCGGATCGCTCGTACCCGTGTTCCTGCTCGGGCCGAGATGATGGCGGCAGCGAGCGCGGCCGACACCGTCCGGGCGCTGTTGGAGGCGTTCAACGACGGCGACGACGACGCAGCCGCGACCCTGGTCGCCGAGGACTTCAGCTCGGTCGCCCACGTCGACGGCAGCACCATCGACCGGGACCGCTACCTCCGGTCGCATCATGGCCTGGACGCCTCCCTGCCCGATCTGCGCCGTCACGTCGTCGAGCTCACCGAGACCGGGCCGGGACAGGTCCGGGTGGTCGCCTACATCACCGCGACCAACGATCGTCCGGTCCGGATCCCGGCGTTGGGCATCGACCTCCCGATCCCGACCGGTCGGGTGCTCCAGACGGTGCCGCACACCGACGACTTCGTGGTCCGCGACGGCCAGGTCGTCTCCTACGTCTCCCACCAACCGCCCGGCGCCGGGCTGCGCGGCCTGCTCGACCAGATCCAGGAGGCGAACACCCGATGAGCGATCCGATCAGTGAGCTCGACGGTTTCCAGGAGTTCGAGGACTTCGAGGCCCACGCCGAGTCGATCCTGGCCGCGCCGGTCTTCAACCACCTCAACGCCGGCGCCGGTCGCAACTGGACCCGGGACGAGAACCGCCGCGCGTACGACCGGTGGCTGATCCGCAAGCGGCTGATGGTCGACGTCTCGACCGTCGACCTGAGTGTCGAGGTGGTCGGCCAGCGGCTGGAGGTCCCGATCATGCTGGCGCCCTCGGCGTTCCACAAGCTCGTCCACCCCGATGGGGAGCTGGCCTCGGCCGGCGCCGCCCACGCCCTCGGCACGGGGATGGTGCTGTCGACGCTGTCCAGCACGCCCTTGGAGGCGGTGGCTGCTGTCGGGTTGCCGTGCTTCCTGCAGCTGCAGATCCACAAGGACCGTGGGTTGACCACGAGTCTGCAGCAGCGGGCCGAGGCGGCCGGGTACAAGGGGTTGGTGCTGACCGTCGACGCACCGAACTACGGCATCCGGCCGGCCGACAAGCGCAGCCACCTGCGGCTCCCGCGCGAGGTGCGGATCGCCAATCTCGACGACCGCATCGACCTGCCCAGCAAGACCACCGGCGAGGACCTGATGGCCTACCTGTGGCGCGAGATGGCGCAGGACGTCACCTGGGCGGACGCCGCCTGGCTGGTGGAGCAGACGTCGCTGCCGGTGATCGCCAAGGGCGTGATGACCGCCGCCGAGGCCCGCAACGCGGTGACCGCGGGCTGCCGCGCCGTCGTCGTGTCCAACCAGGGCGGTCGGCAGATCGATGGCGAACCGGCGACCCTGGACGTGTTGACCGAGGTCGTCGACGAGGTGGGTGGTGAGGTCGACGTGCTGGTGGACGGCGGCATCCGGCAGGGTCCGCACGTCCTCAAGGCCCTCGCCCTCGGCGCGCGCTGCGTGCTGGTCGGCCGCCCGATCTACTGGGGGCTGGCCGCCGGTGGTGGGGCCGGCGTCCGCAGGATGCTCGAGCTGATGGTGGACGAGCTGCGGACCACCATGCAGCTGGCCGGAGTCCCGACGGCCGCCGCCGTGCCCCGCGACATCGTCACCGCCGCCCGCGCGACGGGCGCCTGAATCAGGGGTGGTGGTGGCCGACGTCCACCGCCGGCACGTGGACCGCGGTCGGCCGGGCCAGCTGCCACGCCGCGGCCGTGCCGAACGCGGCGACCAGAGCGGTGACGAACATCGTGATGGCGAACGCCTGGTCGATACCGCGACCGACGGACATGGTGAGCAGCAGCGAAGTGGTGACCCCGACACCGACCGAGGCACCGACGTTGCGGGCGGTGTTGTAGATCCCGGAGACCATGCCACGATCGAGCTCCGCCGCCCCGGCCATCAGGGCCGTCGTCAAGGCGGTGAGCACCACCGCGAACCCGCACCCGAACAGGGCCAACCCCGGGATGGCCGGCCAGTAGCTGCCGGAGAGCGCTGCGGCACCGACCACGACCGTCCCGACGGCCACGGTCGCCGTCCCGGCGACGACCAGCCGGCGAGCCCCGAACCTCGGAACGAATCGCCCGGCCAGCGGCGCCGCCACGGTCACCGGAATCGTCATCGGCAGCAGCGCCAGGCCCGTCTGCAACGCGGACACGCCCAGACCCTCCTGCAGCCAGATCGCGAACAGCACCGTCACCGCGGTGGAGACGAACTGCATGCTGAATCCGACGCCGTTGGCCGCCGCCAGCTCCCGGCGACGGAGGACGAGCGGATCGACCAGCGGATCGTGCACCCGGGACTCGACCAGCCAGAACGCCACCAGCCCGAGGATCCCGAGGCCGATCAGCCCCCAGCTGAGTGGATTCGACCAGCCCGCCGGCCCACCCTGCAGCAACCCGATGTCGAGCAGGCTGAGGGCCAGCGCCAACAGCACCAGTCCCGGGACGTCGATCCGCGGCCCGGTGCCCCGGCCGCCACCGGGCACGGATCGCAGCACCGCCACCGCGGTGAACACGGCGAGCGGCACGTTGAGGAAGAAGATCCAGCGCCAGCCGACGAGCTGGACCAGCAGGCCGCCGAGCAACGGTCCCAACGACAACCCGACGGCGGCGGTCCCGGTCAGCGCTCCCATCGCCTTGCCCAGGCCGGGCCCGGCGTAGGCGTCGGTCACGATCGCGTACACCCCCGGCGTCATCACGGCGGCCCCGATCCCCTGCACCACCCGGGCGGCGACCAGCCAACCACCGCCGGGCGCCAGGCCCGACAGCATCGAGCTGACCGTGAACACCGTCAGCCCCACGAGGAAGACGGGGCGCCGACCGAACAGGTCGCCGGCTCGGCCGCCGGCGACGACGAACACCCCGAGCGCGAGCAGGTAGCCGTTGATCACCCAGGCCTGCTCGACGTCGGAGGCGCCCAGCTCGAGCTGGATCGCGGGCAGTGCCACCCGGACCGCCGTGACGTCGATGGTGAGCATCCCCAGCGCCGCGATCATGGCGGACAGCAGCGCGCGATCCCGCATCTCGCGGAGTGTACGGGACCTGGTCGGGGCGCCGGCCGCGCTGAGCGGCGGATCGCGATCCCGGCCGGCACAATCGGGCGCTGGTGGCGAATCGACCCGGCCGAGGTGAGTTGCTCGACGCCCTGACGGCGTCGCCACTACGTATCCTGTGCGCATGCCGGAGCCCGTCGCCGCCACCCGCGGAACGATTTTTGCGATCGGCGGCGCGGAGGCGAAGCTGCGCCGGCGCAGTGTGCTGCGGGCGTTCGCCCACGCGTGCGGCGGCAGTGACGGCACCATCGCGGTCGTGCCGAGCGCGTCCTCGCTGGGTTCGGAGGTCGTCGAGGTGTACCGGGCGGTGTTCGGCTCGCTCGGGATCGGACGGGTCGTCGAGGTCCGGCCCGAGAGCCGCGTCGAGGCCTCGAACGGGAAGCTCGCCGCCGCGCTCGACGACGTCACGGGCATCTTCATGACCGGCGGCAACCAGCTGAAGCTCAGCAACTTCATCACCGGGACCGCGTTCGGGGCCGCGATCCACGCCGCCCACCGGCGCGGCGTCGTGGTGGGGGGCACCTCGGCCGGCGCCAGCATCCTGGCCGACCACATGATCGCCTTCGGCAGTGGCGGCAGCACCCCCAAGCAGCGGATGAGCCAGCTCTCCGCCGGCCTGGGACTGCTGACCGGGGTCGTCGTCGACCAGCACTTCGAGCAACGCAACCGGTACGGCCGGTTGCTGTCGCTGGTCGCCCAGTCGCCGTCGCTGCTCGGCATCGGCGTCGACGAGGACACCGCGGCCGTGATCCACGACGGGCACGTGCTGGAGGTGATCGGCCGCGGTTCGGTCACCGTCGTCGACGGCCAGCGGGTGGTCAGCAATGCGTTCCAGGCGCAGCGGACGGCGCCCCTGCTGGTCTCGGGTGCGGTGCTGCACGTGCTGCCCGCCGGCAGCCGCTTCGACCTCACCGGCCGCACCCTGCTCACCCACCAGGAGCAGCTGCCCGACGCCGAGATCGCCGAGGTGAAGGCGGCCGAGGACGACCTGCGGACGCTGGCCCGGGAGATCGCCGCCGAGGGCGTCTCGCCGTCGTCGTACGCGCGCCGACTGCGGCGGCACCCCGGTCGCTGATCGGCGGGCCGGGCGGCGGACCGCTGAGCGGGCTCCCGGACCGGGTGGGAGGATCGGCAGCAAGCCGAACGCAGAGGAGTACCTGGTGTCCGAGAGTGCCCCAGCCGGATCCCCCGCCGAAGCGGATCGTGCCGGCGCCGGCCGTCCCCGCCCGGAGCTGAAGATCCTGTCCGAACGGGTCTTTCGCGGTCCCAACGTGTGGCACTACGAGCCGGCCATCCAGCTGGTGGTCGATCTCGGGATGCTGGAGGACTTCCCCACCAACCTGATCCCCGGATTCGCCGACGCACTGGTCGAGCGGCTGCCCGGGCTGCAGAACCACAGCTGCAGCCGCGGCCGGCGGGGTGGGCTCGTCGAGCGACTGCACGAGGGCACCTGGCTGGGGCACGTCGCCGAGCACGTGGCGCTGCAGCTGCAGCAGGCGGTCGGGCACGACATGCGGCGCGGCAAGACCCGGCAGGTGAAGGGCGAGCGTGGCCGGTACAACGTGATCTACGCCTACTCCGACGAAGGGGTCGGGTTGGCCGCCGGGAAGCTGGCCGTCCAGCTCGTCAACGACCTGATCGAGCACGACCCGGAGTTCGACTTCGACGCCGAGCTGGAGGAGTTCATCGTCCGGGGCGAACGGACCGCGTTCGGCCCGTCCACCCAGGCCATCGTCGACGAGGCGGTGAGCCGCGACATCCCGTTCATCCGGTTGAACAGCTCCTCGCTGGTGCAGCTCGGTCAAGGCGTGCACCAGAAGCGGATCCGGGCGACCATGACGTCCAACACCTCCTCGGTGGCGGTCGACATCGCGAGCAACAAGGAGCTCACGCTCAATCTGCTCTCCGCCGCGGGGCTCCCGGTGCCGCGGTCCCAGTCCGTCCGCCGGGTCGAGGACGCCGTCCGGCTGGCGAATCGGATCGGCTTCCCGGTGGTGCTGAAGCCGCTGGACGGCAACCACGGCCGTGGCGTGATCTTGGACGTCCACGACGACGAGGGAGTCCGGCGTGGTTTCGACGCGGCGTACGAGGAGTCGCGCAACGGCTGGATCATCGTCGAGACCTACATCACCGGCAAGGACTACCGGTGCCTGGTGATCGACGGCAAGATCGCCGCGATCGCCGAGCGGGTGCCGGCCCACGTGGTGGGCGACGGCAGCGCGACCATCACCGAGCTGGTGGAGCGGACCAACGCCGACCCCCGGCGCGGCGTCGGCCACGAGAAGGTGCTGACCCGGATCAAGATCGACACCGCCGCGATCGAGCTGGTCCGCGAGCAGGGCTACGAGATGGACGACGTGCCGCCCGCCGACACCTTGATCAAACTCACCTTGACCGGCAACATGTCCACCGGCGGCATCTCGATCGACCGGACGTTCGAGGCACACCCGGAGAACATCGAGATCGCCGAGGAGGCGGCTCGGGTGGTCGGGCTGGACATCGCCGGCATCGACTTCATCGCCCCGGACATCACCCAGCCCGTCCGCGAGACCGGCGGCGCCATCTGCGAGGTGAACGCCGCGCCGGGCTTCCGGATGCACACCCACCCGACCGTCGGTGATCCGCAGTACATCGCCAAACCCGTGGTGGACATGCTGTTCCCACCCGGCACGCCGAGCCGGATCCCGATCATCTCCGTCACCGGCACCAACGGCAAGACCACGACCTCGCGGATGATCGCCCACATCTTCAAGGGCATCGGGCGCAAGGTCGGGATGACCTCGACCGACGGCGTGGTGATCGACGAACGACTCGTGATCCGGGCCGACGCGTCCGGACCGCGGTCGGCGAAGATGGTGCTGCAGAACCCGCGCGTCGACATGGCCGTGTTCGAGGTGGCCCGCGGTGGCATCCTGCGCGAGGGGCTGGGCTATGAGCGCAACGACGTCGGCGTCGTGCTCAACGTGCAGGCCGACCACCTCGGGCTGCGTGGAGTGGACACGCTCGAGCAGCTCGCCGACGTCAAGGGCGTGATCGTCGAAGCGGTCCCCCGCAACGGGTACGCCGTGCTGAACGCCGACGATCCCCTGGTGCGCGGACTCCGCCGTCGTTGCTCCGGCCGGGTCGTGTGGTTCACCATGGCCCAGCCGGGCACGGAGATCCGCGAGTCGGTCGATGATCACTGCCGACGCGGCGGCCGGGCCGTGGTGCTCGAGCGCAGTGACCTCGGCGACATGATCACGGTGCTGGAGGGCCGCCGGTCCATGCAGCTGGCCTGGACCCACCTGCTCCCGTCGACCTTCCAGGGCCGAGCGCTGATGAACGTGCAGAACGCGATGGCTGCGGCCGCGGCCGCGTTCGCCGCGGGGGCGTCGCTGCACGACATCCGCGGTGGGTTGCGCAGCTTCTCCACCAACTACTACCTCGCCCCGGGCCGGCTGAACGAGGTGTCGGTCGAGGGCCGGACGGTGATCGTCGACTACGCCCACAACCCGCCGTCGGTACGGATGCTCGGCGACTTCGTCGACAAGACCGGGGACGCCCTGGAGGCCGGGACCGAGTTCGGCAAGATCTCCCGGATCGGCGTGGTCTCCACCGCCGGCGACCGGCGGGACGAGGACATGCGGGAGATCGGCGAGATCGCCGCCCACCACTTCGACGTGGTGATCGTCCGGGAGGACACCAACCTCCGCGGCCGCGCGGCCGGCGAGGTCGCCGGTCTGATCGCCGAGGGGGTGCGCTCGGCGATGGGCGACGGCGTCCGCTGCAAGCAGGTCGAGATCGTGCTGGACGAGCTCGCCGCGACCCGGCACGCGATGGTCCGCTCGAATCCCGGCGACCTGATCGTCATCTGCGTCGACCAGCACCCGGCCGTGATGTCGGAGCTGGAGTCGTACGGCAAGCAGGCCCAGCCCGGAGCCCGACGGGACGAGCACGACCGCACCAGCGGCATCGGCGATCCCGACTACCACGCCAACGGCCAACAGCCCCAGCAGGAGCCGCTCCCCCAGATCTGACCCGCGGACCACTGCCCGAGGGGAATCTGGTCCCCTTCGACAAATCTGCTCCCCGTTCTGACGTCTGCTCCACGTGCTCGCGCCGCAGACTTCAGCAGGTGGAGCAGATTCGCTGTAGGGCGACCCTGCTGGCGCCCAACCCCTACTTGGGCGGCAGCGTCCGTGCGTAGCTGACGCCGACGTCCACCCAGTTCGCCAGCTCCGCGTCGTCAGCCGAGTCGAGGTCCACCAGGAGCCAGCCGGCCAGCTCGCGACCCCGCATCTCCATCGGTGCCGCCCGCGAGTCGGCCAGCAGCTCCTCGCGCCGACCGGGGTCGATCCTCACCATCAGGACGCCGTGGCTGCTGGCCGCCACGGCCATGTGCCCGCCGAGCAGGAACGCCAGGCCGCCGAACATCCGCTTCTCGGTCAGGTCCGGCTCGTCGGCCAGCAGCTCCGGCGAGCCGTTCGGCCAGTGAGGTGTCGTACGCCACCTGCTCAGTCCCTCGCTTCGGGCTCGGCGGGCCTTGGCCCGCAGCTCGTCCGCGGAGTCCCGGGTGCCTCCGTGCGCCGTCAACCACGCGTCGATCTCGGGCCGGTCCTGATGCGCCATCATCGCCACCACGTCGCCGGCGCGGGCCTGCCCGACGAGGGACTCCAGACACTCCAGCTCCGTCGACCACTCGGCGGTCAGCTGCATCCCGGCGTGCGCCGCCCCCTCCAGGATCAGCTCGCCGAGCTCGGTCATCGGCCGACCGCGCAGGTACTCGGTCTTGTGCGCGATCTCGACCACGTCGGCGCCGAGGGCGGCCATCTCACCCAGGCGGACGAACACCTCGTCGCTTCGGTCCCCGGCGGTGCCGACGCCGAGCAGCAGCCGCGCGCCGGCGGGTCGGATGCCGTTCATGATCTCCAGCAGGGCCTCCAGACCGGCCTCGTTGTGGGCCAGGTCGATCGACGACGCTGAGCGGCGTCGCGGCCGTCGATCGGGACGGTCCAGATGTTCATCCGGCCGGGATTGTCCTCGCCCGGCGCGAACGCGCGTCAGCCCGTCGGCCACCTGCTCGGCGCTGAAGCCCAGGGCCAGTGCGGCCGAGGTCACGGCGAGCACGTTCTCCACGTTGACCCGGCTCAGCCCGGCCAGGGTCATCGGCACGTCGGCCACCTGCACCACCGGCAGCGGATCGGCCCCGGCCCGCAGCACCGCGACCCAGCCGTCGAGCACCGTGGTCACCCGGCCGCCGGCGTCGAGCACGGACCGGGCGTGACGGTGAGTCCGGGTCCCGGGTGAAGACCCAGATCCGGGCCTTGGTGCCGAGCCGCATGGCGAAGGTCCGCGGATCGTCGGCGTTGAGCACGCACCAACCGGTCGGCTTGGTGATCTTGGTGATCACCGCCTTGACCTCGGCCAGCTGGTCGAGGGTGTCGATGCCGCCGAGGCCGAGGTGATCGGCGCTGATGTTGGTCACCACCGAGACGTCGTTGTAGGCCACCCCGACCCCGCGCCGCAGGATGCCGCCGCGGGCGGTCTCGGTGACCGCCAGCTGCACCCCCGGCTGCCGCAGCACCTGACCGGCCCCGCTCGGGCCGGAGTAGTCACCGGCCTCGACCAGCTCCCCGTTGAGGTAGACCCCGTCGGTGCTCGACCAGCCGACCGACCTACCGGCCCGCTGGGCGATGAAGCCCGAGCATCCGCGAGGTGGTGGTCTTGCCGTTGGTCCCGGTCACCGCCACCACCGGGATCCGCGGCCGGATCAGCTGGGGCGCCGAGCCGGCCGGCGTGGTCGGCCAGCCGCTCGGCGGCCCGGTGCGACGGCCGCCAGTCACGCTCCGCCGGTGCCGACCGCGTCGATCGCCGCCGCCAGGCCGTCGGCCAGCGCCTCGGCCCGGCGGGAGTTCCGCCACGGGTAGGCCACCACCAGCTCGCTCGACGCTCGGCGCCCGGCCGGGACGGACGGCGAGCCGCTGCACCCCGCCGGCCAGCGCCAGCTGCCGGACCAGCTGCGGTCACCACCCGGACGGCGAACCGCTGCCGGAACGCCGAGCTCGGGCTCGCCGGGCCGGTGACCCGGCGCAGCCCCAGCTCGGAGGCGAGCCGCGACGCCTGAGCGACACTCAGCGCGAGCAGCGCCGCGATGTCCAGGGTGACCTTGGCGGCCGGCCGCGGGAAGTACAGGTTGGGACCGTCCAGCAGCCGCACCTCGACCAGCGCCGGTCCCGGCCCGGCGGCGGCCACGGGCCGCCGGTCTCGCTCACCCGGCCTCAGGCGCCGGTGGCGTGCAGGCCGCCGTCGACGTGGATCATCTCCCCGGTGGTCGCTGGGGAACCAGTCGCTCAGCAGGGCGACCACGGCCTTGGCGGTCGGCTCCAGGTCCTTCGGGTCCCAGCCGATCGGCGCCCGTTCGGCCCAGACGTCGTTGAACTCGTCGGCCCCGCCGATCGCCTTCTTGGCCAGCGTCTCCAGCGGTCCGGCGGCCACCAGGTTCACCCGGACGCCGTCGGGACCGAGGTAGCGGGCCAGGTAGCGGCTGGTGCTCTCCAGCGCCGACTTGGCGACCCCCATCCAGTCGTACACCGGCCAGGAGACCCGGGCGTCGAAGGTCAGCCCGACCACCGAGGCCGTGTCGCCAACAGCGGCTTGCACGCCATGGTCAACGAGGCCAGCGAGTACGCCGACACCTGCAGCGCGGTGCTCACGTCGGCCCACGGCGTGGTCAGGAACTTGCCGCCCAGCGCCGTCTCCGGGTTGGCGAAGGCCAGCGAGTGCACCAGACCGTCCAGCCGGTCGACGTGCTCGCCCAACTGCGTCGGCCAGACCGGCCAGGTGCTCCTCGTTGGTGACGTCGACCTCCAGCAGCGGCGGCACCGGGTCCAGCTTCTTGATCACCCGGCCGGTCAGGCTCATGGCCCGGCCGAAGTTGGACACGAGCACGTTGCGCCCTCGGCCTGGGCGATCCGGGCCACGTGGAAGCCGATCGAGGTGTCCAACGTCACCCCGGCCACCAGGATGTTCTTGCCCTCGAGGATTCCCACTCGCTCCTTCAGCTCCCGTGGCTACCGACGACTCGATGATCGGGATCCGACCCGGCTGCATCCACGGCCGTGGTCCGTCCGAACTCCATCAGTGACCCATCCCGAGCCCGCCGTCCACCGGGATCAAGGCTCCGGTGATGTACCCGGCGGCGTCGCCGGCCAGGAACTCGACCGTCGCCGCGATGTCGGCGACGCTGCCCAGCCGGCCGAGCGGGATCTGGTCGGCGTACTTGGCGACCAGCTCCTCACCGAGCTCGGCGGTCATGTCGGTCTCGATGAAGCCGGGCGCCACGACGTTGGCGGTGACCCCGCGGGAACCGAGCTCCCGGGCCAGCGACCGGGCCAGTCCGACCAGGCCGGACTTGGAGGCCGCGTAGTTCACCTGGCCGGCCGAGCCGAGCTGACCCACCACCGAGGAGATGAAGATCATCCGACCGAACCGGTCGCGGATCATCGGCCGGGTCGCCCGCTTGGCCACCCGGAACGACCCGGTCAGGTTGGTCTCGATGACCGCGTCCCAGTCGTCGTCGCGACATCCGCATCAACAAGGTGTCCCGGGTGATCCCGGCGTTGGCGACCAGGACCTCGACCGGGCCGAGCGCTGCCTCGACCTGGCTGAACGCGGCTTCGACCTGCCCGGGTCGGTGATGTCGCACTGGACCCCGAGCACGCCCTCGGGCACCTCGCCGCTGCGGTAGGTGGCCGCCACCCGGTGCCCGGCCGCCTGGAGCCGCTGAGCGATGCCACGACCGATGCCCTTGCTGCCGCCGGTGACCAGCACCGTGCGGGCCGTCGCCGGGGCCACCGATGAGCTCTCCGTCGCTGCGCTCTGGGTCACGGGGGTCACGCTACCGATTGCGTGGCGGCTGCGGCGCCCGGCGTACGCTGAGGAAGTGGCAGAGGCGATGACCGGACCGGAGCGGCACACCGGTTACACGCGTCAGAACTTCTCCGTCATCACCGACGCCAGGGTCTCGACCAGCGAGGAGATGGCCGGCCGGGTGCGCCGCTACGCGATCACCATGGGTTTCCGGACCGCCTGCTTCGTCGCCATGATCTTCGTGCCGGGGGTCTGGCGCTGGGTCCTGTTCGCCGGCGCGGTGTTCCTGCCCTACATCGCCGTGGTGCTCGCCAACCAGGCCAACCAGCGCGGCGTGACCAACACCGTGGAGACGCCGCCGGCGCCCGACGACGCCCGACGGCTCACGGTCGGGCCCGAGGACGTGATCAGCGGCGACGTGGAGAGCGACGGTCCGGACCTCGGCTCCGGCGCCGGCCCGGAGCCGGATCCGCGGCCGGATCGGGACCGGCGGCCAGGTCCGAGCGACGCCCGGTTCTCCTGACGTGACCGGGGTCGATCCGCTGCCCACCGGCGAGGACGGATCCCTGACCTGTTCGGCGCGTGACTGCCGGCAGGCCGCCGCGTACGACCTGCAGTGGAACAACCCGAAGATCCACACGCCTGAACGCCGCAAGCACTGGCTCGCCTGTGCCGAGCACCGGGAATCGCTGGGCGCTTTCCTCTCCGCCCGGGGCTTCCTGCGCGACACCGTGCCGCTGTCGTGATCCGCCGGGTTCAGGCCGGGCCGTCGGCGACTCGGGCGCCCGCGCCGATAGGTTGACCCCATGGCGAAGGTCGGGTCGTTGTTGTTGCTGGGTGCGAGTGGAGATCTGGCCGCGCGGTTGTTGATGCCGGCGCTCGGCGAGCTGCTCGACGTCGAGAGCCAGCGCCGTGATCTGGTGCTCTACGGTGCCGGCGCCGAGGACTGGGACCAGGACACCTGGAAGGCCCGGGTCCGGGCCTCGTTCGAGTCGCTGCACGTCTCCGAGGACACCATCTCGCAGGTGCTGACGCACACCAAGTACACCCGGGCCGACGTCACCAAGGCCGAGGACCTGCGCGGGTTGATCGAGGACGCCCCGGGTCCGCCGGCGCTGTACTTCGCGCTGCCGCCCGCGGTCACCGAGCTGGCCTGCCGGCAGCTGCAGCAGCTCTCGCTGCCCGCGAACACCCTGCTGGTGCTGGAGAAGCCGTTCGGCACGGACGCCAAGAGCGCGGCGGCGTTGAACGACCTGCTGTCCAACCTGGTCCCGGAGGAGCAGATCTACCGGGTCGACCACTTCCTCGGCCGGTCGAGCGTGCTGAACCTGCTCGGCGTCCGGTTCGCGAACCGGTTCCTCGAGCCGCTCTGGAGCAACCTGCACATCCAGCGGATCGACATCGTCTACGACGAGATGCTCGCACTGGAGGACCGGGCCCGGTACTACGACCACGCCGGTGCCCTGACCGACATGATCCAGAGCCACCTGCTGCAGATCCTGGCCCTGGTCACGATGGATCCGCCGGCGAACGTGAACTCCATCGACCTGCGCTACGCCAAGGCGACGGCGCTGCGGGCCTGCCGCCTGTGGAAGAACGACCCGGTCACGGCGGGCCGACGGGCCCGCTACACCGCCGGCGTCGCCAACGGCGAGCAGGTGCCCGACTACGTCGACGAGCAGGGCGTAGACCCGTCCCGCAACACCGAGACGCTGGCCGAGATCACCGTCGAGATCGACAACCTCCGGTGGGCCGGGGTGCCGATCCGGCTCCGCTCGGGGAAGGCGCTCGGCCAGGCTCGCAAGGAGATCCTGGTCACCTTCAAGGAGCTGGCGCACCTGCCGGGCGGATTGCGCGGGGTGGAGCTGCCCGACATGCTCCGGCTCGTGCTCAACCCCGACCGGATGTCGCTGGAGCTGAACGTCAACAGCCCGGACGATCCCATGCACCTCGACCGGGTCGCCCTCACCCAGGACCTCAATCCGGGCCGGTTGCCACCGTACGGTGAAGTCCTCGCCGGGGTGCTCGACGGTGATCCGCTGCTGGCCGTCCGGGGCGACACGGCGGTGGAGTGCTGGCGGATCGTCGACCCGATCCTCGCCGCCTGGCGGGACGACCTGACGCCGATGGACAGCTACCCGGCGGGGTCCGACGGGCCGGCCGACTGGAGCTGAGCCGTCACCGGCGGTGTTTCCCGTGTGATGACGGCGGAGTTGGGTAACCGACCGGTGCGTCGCAGCTGGGACCGCCGGACCCGACGTCGCCCGCCGTCGGCGTGCCGACCGAGCCGAATCGAGCCGAATCGAGCCGACACCGTGAGCAACCAACGAAGCGACGAGGAGTTGCGGTGACCAGAGACGTGCCCGTGCAGACCGAACCCGATCCGATGCCGCAGGCCGGACAACGACCGGGTCCCCCCTTCTTCGCCATCCTCGTACTGGCCGGACTGATCGTGATCGGCGCCGGACTCCAGGCGACGGCGAACATCGTCGGCCCGGTGTTCCTGGTCGTCACGCTCGTGATCACCGTGGCACCGCTGCGCGGGTTCCTCGTCCGGCACCGTTGGCCGTCCTGGTTGGCCAGCACGGTGTCGTTGCTGGCGATCTACGGGCTGTTGATCCTGATCCTCGGCTCGGTGGCCTTCGCGGTCGCTCGGCTGGTCGACCGGCTACCGCAGTACGCCGACGCCTTCAACCAGATCTTCGACTCGCTGCTCGGGTTGGCCAACCAGTGGGGGTTCGGCCAGGACCAGATCACCCAGCTGTCGAAGTCGGTGCAGCTGAGCAGCCTGGCCGGGCCGGCGCAGTCGCTGGCCAGCGGCGTCGGTGGCGGACTCTCCCTGCTGCTGCTCATCGTCACGGTGGTGATCTTCGTCGCCTTCGACGCGGCGACCATGCCCGAGCGCATCGCCGTGATCCGGGAGACCCGCCCGCACATCGCCGAGGGTCTGGTCGAACTTCGCCGACCGGGTCCGGAAGTACTGGATCGTCACCACGGTCTTCGGTCTCATCGTCGCCGTGCTGGACGTCATCGGACTCCTGATCATCGGGGTGCCGCTGGCCTTCACCTGGGGCGTGCTGGCGTTCGTGACCAACTACATCCCCAACATCGGTTTCGTCATCGGGGTGGTGCCGCCCGCGCTGATCGCCCTGCTCGACGGCGGTCCGGGGCCGGCGATCGCGGTGATCGCCGTCTACACCGCGATCAACATCGTGGTGCAGACGATCATCCAGCCGCGCTTCACCGGCGACGCCGTCGGCATCAGCGCATTCGTGGCGTTCGTGTCGTTGATCTTCTGGGCGTCCTTGCTGGGCACGCTGGGTGCGCTGCTCGCGATCCCGGCGACGCTGTTCTTGAAATCGGTGCTGCTGGACAACTCGGTGCCGGCCAGCTGGGTCAACGCGCTGGTGAGCTCGTCCCCGCGCAAGGAACGACCACGTCCGGTGCCCGCTCGAGCGCAACCGGACGGCTGACGGCGGCCGCTCGCCGCGGGATCAGCGGAGCCGGAGGCCGTAGCCGAAGCCGAACAGCGGGTCCGCGGTGTCGAACGGGACGTCCGGCCGGCTGGCTTCCACCGCCGCCGTGCTCGAGGGCAGATCGAACGGCAACCGACCCCGCGGCTCGGCGATCCCGAACACGACGTCGAGCAACGCCCGCGGGTGGGCGCCGAAGTTGCCGAGCAACGCGGCTGCGAGCGGCAGCAGCGGAGTCAGGACGGCGGGCCGTTCGAGGAAGACGTCGAGCACGAGCGGGACCGTGGCCGCCAGCTCACCGAGGTGGGTGACGACCTCCGGGTCGAACTCCAGCGACCCGGCGTGGAAGAAGTTCTCGAACCGGGTGGCCCGCGGCTCCCACGGCGCCGCGAGCCGGACGACGGCGATCTCGGCGTCGTCGGGCCGCTCGACCACCTCGCCGTACTCGGCCGCGATGCTGGGGTGGATGCCCTCGACGTACAGCCTGACGCCGCGCGTGAGCGGCAGCGTCGGCCGCTCGGCCGCGCCGTTGGCGAGGACCGTGATCGCGGCCCGCTGCGCCGACTCACCCGCGAGCCGGAACGGCTGCGAACCGACGACCTGCTGCGCCCGTTCCGGGTCGACGTGGCGCCGGTCGAACAAGCCGAGCCGGAACTTCTCGGCGAGCAGCCGTCGGGCGGAGACGTCGAGTCGGTCCTCGCTGACGGCACCGGTCTCGACCAGCTCGATCAACAGCTCCGGCACCGCCTCGCCGCCGAACTGATCGACGCCGGCATCCAGCGCCTTGACGATCCGTTCCGCGGGTGACAGGTGCTCGACCCCCCAGGCTCGGGCGGGGAACGGATCACCCATGATCGTGTGGTCGGTGAGCAGCCCCCAGTCGGTGCAGACGATGCCGTCGAAGCCGTACCGCTCGCGCAGCAACCCGGTGATCACGCCGCGGTTGAAGCCGAAGCCGACCTCCTCGTACTCGGTGCCGACCGGCATCCCGTAGTACGGCATCACCTGACTGACGCCGGCCGCGAGCACCGCCTCGAACGGCTCCAGGTGCAGGTCGAACCGGCCGCCCGGATACACCTGCTCCCGCCCGTACGCGAAGTGCGGGTCCTCCCCGTCCAGCTGCGGGCCGCCACCCGGGAAGTGCTTGAGCATCGCGGCGACCGAGTCCGGTCCGACCGTCTCGCCCTGCAGTCCACGGACGTAGGCCACCCCCAACCGGGACGACAACGCGGCGTCCTCGCCGAAGGTGTTGATCTGTCGGGCCCAGCGCGGCTCGGTGGCGAGATCCACCTGCGGATGCAGGGCCACCCGGAGTCCGACCGCCAGGTACTCCTGCCGGACGACGTCGGCGAACCGCCGCACCAGCTCCGGGTCGCCGATGGCGGCGAGACCGAGCGACTCGGGCCACTCCGAGAACGCGCCGGCCGCGAACGCCGCGCCGGGGTTGTCGGTGAAGGAGTGACGCGGATCGGTCGAGACGGTCACCGGGATGCCGAGCCGGGTCGACGCGGCGAGGTCCTGCAGCCGGTTGTGCCAGACCGCGACCTCACCGGGATCGGTGAACGCACCGAAGAGGTTGAAGTGGGTGAGGTGCAGGTCCTCGACCAGCGCCCGGGTCGCCGGTGCGCCGAACGTCGGATCGGCCTCCGCCAGGGTGCCGCCCGGCCCCATGCCAAGCATCCGGTGGAAGAACAGACCGGCCTTCTCCGGCACCGTCATCTGTCGCAGCAGCGACTGGGTGCGTTCGGTCACCGACCGGCCGGCGTCGAGGTAGTCCCGGTCGACACGTGTCCCGCTACTCATCGTCGAGCCCTTCTGCGTCGGAAACGGGTTGGTCAGCCCCCGATGGCCGACATCGGTCGGGCCGGCTGCAGGAAACTGGGGTCGTCGATGCCGTGCCCGGCGCGCTTGCCGGCCACGGCCCGCACCCACTGGGCCGCGATCTCGTCGTCGTCGGCGCCCCGGCGCAGCAGCCCCCGCAGATCCGACTCGGTGGTCGAGAACAGGCAGTTCCGCAGCTGGCCGTCGGCGGTCAACCGCACCCGGTCGCAGGCGCCGCAGAACGGTTGGGACACGGCGGCGATGATGCCGACCCGGTGTTCGGTGCCGCTGATCCGGAAGAGCTCGGCGGGTGCGCTGCCGCGGCGGCGGGCGTCCTCGGGGTCCTCGACCAGGTCGAACTCGGCGCCGAGCCACGCCTTGATCTCCGCCGCGGTGACCATCTCGTCCCGCCGCCAGGCGTGCTGGGCATCCAACGGCATCTGCTCGATGAAGCGGAGCTGGACTCCCTCGGTCATGGCCCAGCGCACCAGGCCGACCACTTCGTGGTCGTTGGTGCCACGCATCAGCACGGTGTTGATCTTCACCGGCTCCAGCCCGGCCGCCTTCGCGGCCCGGACACCGGCCAGCACGTCGGCCAACCGGTCCCTGCGGGTCAGTCGCGCGAAGGTGTCGCGGTCCAGCGTGTCGAGGGACACGTTGATCCGCTGCAGCCCGGCCCCGACGAGCCGGTCGGCGCGGCCGGCGAGTCCGATGCCGTTGGTGGTGAGGGCGATCCGCGGCGCCGGATCGAGGGCGGCCAGCCGGGCGACGAGATCGTCCAAGCCCCGCCGCAGCAGCGGTTCGCCGCCGGTGAGCCGCACCGACGTGATGCCGAGGCGGCCGACCGCGATCCCGATCAGCCGGAGCAGCTCGTCGTCGCCGAGCAGCTCGTCGCGGGGTAGCCAGTCCAGCCCTTCGGCCGGCATGCAGTAGCTGCAGCGCAGGTTGCAGCGGTCGGTGAGCGAGACCCGCAGGTCGGTGGCGACCCGCCCGAAGCCGTCGCGGAGCGGACCGGAGACGGGGCCGTCGTGGGGCACCGTCTCAGCCGAGGACGACGGGTCGGCGCTGCTCGGAGCCCGGAGGCGCGGCATCGGCAGCAGGACGGTCACCTTCTGAGTCTAGGAGTTCCTGCGCGGCGCCGCTCGAGGTGTCGCGCCTGGACCGCCGGGCGTAGCGCAGGTACCAGACCAGCATCAAGGCCGTGGCGGCCAGATAGAAGGCGTGGATGGCCCAGATCGGACCGACCGGCAGCTGGTAGACGTACACGGCGTAGAGCACGTTGCCGACGTTGGCCAGGCCGATGTTGGCGAAGCTGTACGAGCCGAGGTCCTTGGTCCGAGCAGCTTTGATCAGCATCGGCAGTTGACTGAGCATGAAGATGGCCGCGGCCGCCGAGCCGGCGAACAGCGCGAACGAGTGCAGGTGGTCCATCACGGGTTCCGATCGAAGAGGCACCGGGCGAACTGCCCGGGCTCCCATCAGAGCCGTTTCCGCCGCGAGACTGATCCGTAGCCGGTACCGAACTCCTGGCTGTGCTCTACTGTCCCAAAGGGAGTATCGAGCACACGCTGCCGCCGACGGTCAGGCCGGGTCGTCTTCAGACTCCGGGTCGGCGCGCTCCGGCTCCGGACCGGTCCAGATGAGGTAGGCGGCCGACGCGATCCCGGCGGCGTAGGCCACCACCGTCATCCAACGTCGACTCAGCACGTGCCCGGTCGCTGCATCGAGGGAGTACCGACCCGGGCCGGCGACCGCGAAGCTGGTGGCCACCAACGCGTACGTGGCGGGGAGCTCGAAGCCGCCGGCGGTGTTGAAGAACCCGTTGGGCGCGTGCACCGACGACGCGGTGATCATCGTGCTCGTCACCGCCGCCGCCGCCGGTCCGGTGCCCAGACCGAGGGCGAGCAGGGTGCCGCCGCCGAACTCACCGAGTCCCGCCAGCACGGCACTGCGCTGGGGTGGGGTGAATCCCTGCGACTTCAAGAACCCGGCCGTGCCCTTGATCCCACCGCCACCGAACCAGCCGAACAGCTTCTGCGCCCCGTGCGAGGCCACCGCCGCTCCGACACCCACCCGGAGGAGCAGCAGCCCGAGATCTCGCTTCGACGACATCGGTGGTCCTTTCACGTCGGCCGGCTCGATGGTGCACTACCCACGGCACCGGTGCTCAATCGCCGTCGAGCACGATCCGGTCCGGATGGGTGTAGACGTTCATCCGATCACCCCGGACGAATCCGAGCAGAGTCAGCCCCGCATCCTCGGCCAGCTCGACCGCCAGCGAGCTCGGCGCGGACACCGCGGCCAGCACCGGGATCCCGGCGAGCACCGCCTTCTGGGTCAGCTCGAAGGAAGCCCGGCCCGACACGCACAGCACGGTCGCCGACAACGGCAGCAGATCGGCCTGGATGGCCCACCCGATGACCTTGTCCACGGCGTTGTGCCGGCCGACGTCCTCGCGTACGCAGACCAGGTCCGCGCCGTCCGCGGTGACGGACAACAGCCCGGCCGCGTGCAGGCCGCCGGTCTGCTCGAAGACCCGCTGCTCGGACCGGAGCCGGTCCTGCGCTGCCCCGACCAGCGCCGCCGGCAGCCGGAAGGTGGGGTCCAACCGGTGGCGGGACTGCTGCGACACCGCCTCGATCGACGTCGCCCCACAGATCCCGCAGGCACTGCTGGTGAGCACGTTGCGCTGCAGACCCGGATCCGGCGGGGGCACGTCGGCAGCGAGACTCACGTCGAGGACGTTGTAGGTGTTGAGACCGTCCGGTCCCTGGCCGGCGCAGTAGCGCGCCAGCACGACGTCGCGCGCGGCCTGGATGACTCCCTCGCTGTGCAACAGCCCGTGGACGAGCTCGATGTCGTGCCCCGGCGTCCGCATGGTGACCGTGAAGGCCGAACCGCCCAACCGGATCTCCAGCGGCTCCTCGACCGCCAGTCGATCGGGCCGTCGGACCGCGGCCCCGGCTCCGATCTTCAGCACCGTGTGCCGACGCGTCACACGGCCCATGCCATCATCCTGTCAGGTGGCACCAACCTCTTCAGCGCACGGGAACGGGTCGGCGGTGGGCGGCCGGACGGAGGCGGAAGCAATGGAGCTCGACGACTGGCTGCGAGCGGCGGCGGCGGAACTCGGCTTGGACGACGTCGAGTTCAGCAACGACACCATGCACACGCTGCTCGACCTCGCCCGGGACTCCGCGCACGAGATCGAACGGATCGCCGCACCGCTGACCGCCTACCTGGTGGGCATCGCCGTCGGTCGCGGCGCCAGCCTCGGGGCGGCTGCGGCCCAGCTGACCGAGCTGGCCCTTCATCGAGCACCCACGTCGAGCGGCGAGCACGCCGAGGGGGCGGCCCCCGACGGCGGCGTGCCGGCCGAGGGTCGGGCCGGTGGCCCGGAGCAGACCGGCGACTGATCGAGGCGGATACCGGCGGCCGACTAGCCTGGGCCCGTGCGCCGGCTCTGGCTGCGATGGGCCCTGCTCATCGTCTTCGTGGTGGCGCTGGGATTCGTCTTCGTCCGGCTCGGTGACTGGCAGCTGGACCGGCTGGACCAGCGCCGGGAGCGCAACGCGTCCACGCTGAACAACGAGCAGTCCCCGGTCGAGCCGGCGGCCGACGTCTTCACCCGGACGATCGAGGAGCCCGACCAGTGGCGGAACGTACGCGCCACGGGCACCTTCGACGCCCAGCACCAGTTCGTCGTGCGCTATCGACAAAACGGCGACGACAGCGGTTACCAGGTGGTGACACCGCTGCGACTGAGCGCGGCCGGGGGTCTCACGGTGCTCGTCGACCGTGGTTTCGTCGCGCTGGGCTCCGGACAGCCGATCCCCACGGTGGCGCCGCCGCCCCCGACGGGCGAGGTCACTGTCGAGGGGCACGTCCGGCGCAACGAGCAGGGCAACGACGGCGCCGTCCGGCCGGAGGCCGGGCAGGTCCGACTGATCAACTCCGACGCTCTGCAGTCCGCCCTCCCCTATCCGGTCGCGAACGGCTACCTGAGCGTCGTCACCATCGACCCGGCCCAGTCGGGGGGCTTCGAGCCGATCCCGCCGCCGGATCTCAGCGAGGGTCCGCACTTCTGGTACGCCGTGCAGTGGTTCATGTTCACCGGGATCGCCGTCTTGGGCATCGTGGTGTTCATCCGCGGCGATCTCCGGGACCGTCGCGCCGCCGCGACGGCCGCCGGACGCCGCCTCGAGCCGGACCGTCACGTCAACCCGAGCCGTCGACATCGCCGGCTACGCCGACCGAGCAGAAGGAGTCCAACGATGGCCGAGTCGGACATCGACGATGACCTGTGGAACGAGTTCCACCGGGTCGTGAACATGAGCTCGCGCGAGCTCCAGGAGTGGTTGCTGACCCGCGAGGCCCACGAGAACAGCGAGGGGCTCCCCGATCAGGCGGGGAGCGAGACCGGGCGGCACGTGCTCGCGATCCTGCGGAAGCGCCGTACCGACCTGACCGCTGACGACGCCCGGGTGATGCGGCACGTCGTCGACCGCGTGCTGTCCCAACGACGAGACGACCTCGAGCCGGTGGCCGGCGAAGCACACTGGCGCTACCGGCTCATGTCGCTCGGCCACGATCCGCTGAAGCCGGCCGACTGAGAGCTCACGCCGGCGGGCTGTCAGGATCGTCGGATGGATCTCGGACTTCGCCAACGGGTGTTCGTGGTGACGGCCGCCAGCAGCGGCCTCGGCCGGGCGACGGCGGAAGCGCTGGTCGGTGAGGGGGCCCGGGTGGTTCTCGTCGCTCGCCGGCGCACCGAGCTGGACCAGCTGGTCGAGCGATTCGGTCCCGATCATGCCGCCCGGCACGTCGGCGATCTGGCGGCCGCCGGTACGGCGTCGAGCGCGGTCGACGTCGCGCTGGAGACCTGGGGCCGGCTGGACGGGACGCTGATCAGCGTCGGTGGCCCGCCGGCCGGATCGGTGGCCGGCACGTCCGAGGAGCAGTGGCGGAGCGCCTTCGAGTCCGTCTTCCTCGCCGGCCTCCGGGTGCAGCAGGCGGTGGTGGAGCGCGGGACCGCCGCCGACCTCGCGATCGGCTGGGTGCTCTCGACATCGGTGAAGTCACCCATCGGTGGATTGGCCGCGTCCAACGGTCTGCGACCCGGTCTCGGGATGCTGATCAAGCAGTCTGCGGACGAGCTGGGGCCCAGCGGCACCCGCGTCTTCGGGCTGTTGCCGGGCCGGATCGAGACCGAACGGGTGCAGCATCTCGACGGTCTCGCCGATGACCCCGCCGCCGCCCGGGCGAGCGCCGAGGCCGCGATCCCGTTGCGGCGCTACGGCATGCCGGACGAGTTCGGCCGGGTGGCCGCTTTCCTGCTGTCCCCCGCCGCGTCCTACCTCACCGGCTGCATGATCCCGGTCGAGGGCGGCGCCCTCCGCAGCCTCTAGTCCGAACGGGGCGGTTGATGGGGCTGGCGGCCGGGATCGACCTGCTGGCCTGTCCCCGCTGTGGCGAGCCGTTGCGGCTGGAGCGCTCGGCCGGCTGTCGGAACGGCCACTCCTTCGACGTCGCCCGGCAGGGCTATCTCAACCTGCACGACCGCGCTGCTCCGCGGAACGCCGACACGGCGGACATGATCGCCGCGCGGGTGGACCTCCTCGGCGCGGGCCACTACGACCTGATCGCCGACGCCGTGGCCAGGCTGCTGCCCGACCCGGCCCGGACACTGCTCGATGCCGGCGCGGGAACCGGCTACTACGCCGCTCGGCTGCTGACCGCTCGGGAGCAGCTGCGGGCGGTCGCGGTCGACGTGTCCGTCCCGGCGGTCCGGCGGGCAGCCCGGGCGCACCCCCGACTGGCCGCCGTGGTCGGCGACGTCTGGCAGCAGCTGCCCGTGCGGAGCGGAGTGTTCGATGTCGTGCTGAGTGTCTTCGCGCCCCGGAATCCGGCTGAATTCGCCCGGTCGCTCGGGCGGCCGGGATGGCTGATCACGGTCACCCCGAGTCCGGTCCACCTGCAGGAGCTGCGGACCGCGCTGGGGTTGCTCGACCACCAGCCCGACAAGGCCGACCGCCTGGCCCGATCGCTGGCGCCGTGGTTCCGGTCCGAGGACTCGGAGCTGATCCGCAGCGACCAGCACTGGGCGGCCGCCACCGCACGGAACGCGGTGCTGATGGGGCCGAACGCCTTCCACCTCACCCGCGCCGAGCTGGACGAGCGGATCGACCGGCTCGGCTGGCCGCGTCCGGTCACCGTCGCCGCCCGGGTCGACCGGTTCGCCCTCCGCTGAGCGCGAACAGCTCTCGCGCTCGGAGTGGACCGCACCCGAGACTGAGCCGATGCGGCTCCTGGTCCTGGGCGGAACGGCGTGGTTGGGTTCCACCGTCGCTGCGGCGGCGCACGCGGCCGGTGACGAGGTGGTCGCGCTGGCCCGGGGCGAGTCGGGTCCGGTGCCGGCGGGAGTCTCCTTCGTGGTGGCCGACCGCGACCGGTCCGACGCGTACGACGCCGTCGCCGACCGGAACTGGGATGCGGTGCTCGACGTCTCCCGCGTTCCCCGGCACGTCGCCGGGGCGGTGCAGGCACTGGGCGACCGGACCCGGCACTGGGTCTTCGTCTCCACCGGGAACGTCTACGCCGACCAGGAGACCCTCGGCACCGACGAGTCCGCGCCGCTGCTGGAGCCGCTGCCGGCCGACGAGGCGCCGACGCCGGAGACCTACGGCCCGGGCAAGGTCGCCTGCGAGCAGTCGGTGTTGACCGCGATCGGCCCGGATCGCTGCCTGATCGCCCGATCCGGTCTCATCGGTGGTCCGCACGACGAGTTCGACCGGTCCGGCTACTGGCCCTGGCGGTTCGCCCGACCGGCCGGTCGCGACGGCGCCGTGCTGGTGCCCGACCTGCCGCGGCAGCCGACGTCGATGATCGACGTCCGTGACCTCGCCGCGTTCCTGCTGCTGACCGCCCGGGCGAGGATCTCCGGTGTCGTCGACGCCGTCGGCGAGGTGATGCCGCTCGAGCAGCACCTGCGGCTCGCTCGCCAGGTGGCCGGTCACGCCGGCGAGCCGGTGCCCGCGTCGGCGGACTGGCTGAGCAGTCACGGCGTCCAGCCCTGGATGGGCGAACGCTCGCTGCCGCTGTGGCTGCCGCCGGACTTCGTGGGTCTGACGGCCCGGCCCGGTGACCGGGCTCGGGCGGCCGGGCTCCGGACCCGGCCGGTCGAGGACACCCTCGCCGACACCTTGGCCTGGGAGCTCGGCCGGACCCGGCCCGAGGTGCGCCGAGCCGGGCTGAGCGACCGGGACGAGCGGGAGCTGCTGGGGCGGTTGGGGGCCTAGCGCTTCGGGTAGTCGGACTTCTTGGCGAATCCGCGGCCCTGGTAGAGCGGGTAGTGGCCACCCGGCCGCGCCTTCGGGTACAGCTCCGACACCGTCACCAGGGTGAAGCCCTGCTTCTTCAGGCCCTTGAAGATCGCTTCGGCGCCGTCGACGGTCGACTCGTGGATGTCGTGCATCAAGATCACCTGATCGCGGGACGCGTTCTCGAGGACGTAGTCCACGAGGCGGTCGGTGTCCTTGTACTGCCAGTCCAAGGTGTCGACGTTCCAGTAGATCTCGGCCAGTCCGAGGTCGCGGGACACGACGTCGAGCCGCTTGTTGTTCGCCCCGTACGGCGGCCGCATCAGCGTCACCTTCACCCCGGCCGCCTTCTCGATGGCCTGGTTGGTGCGGTGCAGCTGGCTGCGCATCGCGCTGTTGCCCAACCCGGGGAGGGAGGGATGGCTCCAGGAGTGGTTGGCCAGCTCGGAACCGGTCGCCTGCACATCCTTGACCGCCTGCGGGTACTGCACGACGTTCTCCCCCAACATGAAGAACGTCGCCTTGACCTTCTGCTCGCGCATGATCGAGGCCAGCCGGGACGTGTACGGGAAGGGACCGTCGTCGTAGGTCAAGGCGATGCACTTCAGCTTGTTGCAGTTGGGCCCGACCGGCTCCGGTGGCTTGGTCGGCGTCGGGGTCGGCGTCGGGACGTCCGGCGAGGGACTGTCCGGGCCGGGCGACGGCGTGTCCGGGATGACCGTCGTCGGGGAGGGCAGGTCACTCGGCGGTCCACCGGTCGGACCGCCCGGCGACGGCGGGACCACACCGCAGGCAGCCAGCACGGCGGCGGCCACGAGACCGGTCATGGTGCCGACGATCTTCGAACCGAGCCTGTCCACCAAGGAACGGTACGTGGTAGGCACGAAACCTGTCACATCGAGGCCGAAACGGGGCCGGGCAGCCGATGACTACGGTCGCTCCCCCGGGTCTGATGGTGGACGACTCACCGGTGAACGACAGGGCACGGCACAGACAACGGCGCAAGACGACGGAGGAGACATGTCGTACCAGGCGTATCTGGACGCGATCGAGAAGAAGGCGGGCAAGACGCCCCAGGAGCTGCTGGACGAGGCCGCCGAGCGCGGCTTCGGACCCGACGCCAAGGCCGGCGACGTGCTGGCCTGGCTGAAGGACAGCTACGACATCGGCCGCGGTCACGGGATGGCGTTCTACGGGGTGCTGAAGAACGGTCCCACGGTGCCTGAGAAGCACGTCGGTTCCACCGGCAGCCACCGCGACGAGTCGCTGATCCTCCGGCTCGACGGCATCGCCGCTCGCCAGGGCTGAGGTCGCCGAGGGACGCCCGGCCGCCCGGGTGCGGTCAGCGGCACGGTCAGCTGACGCGGTCCTCGGCGAACTGGGTGGCGTACAACTCGGCGTACAGCCCGCCGTCGGCCAGCAGCTCGCGGTGCCGGCCCCGCTGGACGATCCGTCCGCCGTCGACGACGAGGATGAGATCGGCGGCGCGCACGGTCGACAGCCGGTGCGCGATGACGATGCTCGTCCGGCCCTGCATCGCCTGGTCCAGCGCCCGCTGCACGGCGGCCTCGGACTCGGAATCCAGATGAGCCGTCGCCTCGTCGAGCACCACGATCGGTGGCGCCTTCAGCAGCAGCCGGGCGATGGCGAGCCGTTGGCGTTCGCCGCCGGACAGCCGGTAGCCCCGCTCCCCCACCAGGGTGTCGAGGCCGTCCGGCAACCGGTCCACCAGGTCGGCGATCTGCGCGGCCCGGAGCGCAGCCAGGAGCTGCGCCTCGTCGGCGTCGGGCCGGGCGTAGAGCAGGTTGGAGCGGATCGTGTCGTGGAACATGTGCGCGTCCTGCGTCACGTACCCGACAGCGGCCCGCAGCGCCGTCGCGCGCAGTCGGCGGACGTCGACGCCCCCGATGCTGACCGATCCGCTGTTGACGTCGTAGAGCCGGGCGAGCAGGTGGGTGATCGTCGTCTTGCCCGCGCCGGACCGCCCGACCAGGGCCACCGTCTGACCGGCCGCGACGGCGAACGTCACGTCGTGCAGGACGGGCTGGTCGGGATGGGCGTCCAGCGCGGCCACCGACTCCAGGCTGGCCAGTGACACGTCCCGCGCCGCCGGGTAGGTGAACGACACGTGCTCGAGCTCGACGGACGCGTCACCGATCTCCGGGGTCGCGTCCGGGGCATCGGCGATCGCGGGCACCAGATCGAGCACCTCGAAGACCCGGTCGAAGCTCACCAGGGCGTTCATCACGTCGATCCGGAGGTTGGTCAGCTGGGTCAGGGGGCCGTACAGCTGGGTGAGCAGACCGGCCAGTGCGGTCAAGGTGCCGACGGTGAGCAGCCCGTCGACCGAGAGCAGCCCGCCGACGCCGTAGACCAACGCGGTGGCGAGCGCCGCGACCAGGGTGAGCGAGGTGATGAAGAACCGCCCGTTCATCGCGATCCGCACCGAGATGTCACGCACGGCGCCGGCTCGGTCGGCGAACTGGCGGTGCTCGTCCTCCGGTCGGCCGAAGAGCTTCACCAGCAGGGCACCGCTGATCCCGAACCGCTCCGTCATGGTGGACGACATCTCACCGTTCAGCTGCATCTGCTCCCGGGTCAGCTCGGCCAGCCGGCGACCCACCACCTTGGCCGGGATCAAGAACACCGGCAGCATGATCAGCGCCGCGAGCGTCAGCTGCCAGCTGAGCAGCACCATCGCGACCAGCACCAGCACCAGGCTGATCAGGTTCGACAACACGGTGGACAGCGTCGAGGTGAACGCCTGCTGGGCGCCGATCACGTCCGAGTTCAGCCGTGACACCAGCTTGCCGGTCTGGGTGCGGGTGAAGAACGCGATCGGCATCGCCAGCACGTGATCGAACACCTGGGTCCGCATGTCGAAGATCAGGCCCTCGCCGATCTTCGCCGAGCACCACCGTTGCAGCAGTCCGAGCAGCGCCTGCGCAACGGCCAGGGCGGCCACCGCCACCGCGATCTCGATCACCAGGCTCCGGTTGCCCTGCAGCACGCCGTCGTCGATCAGCACCTTGAACAGCAGTGGCGGCGCGACGGCGAGTGCGGCCGCGATCACGACCAGTCCCACGAAGACGCCGATCAGGCCCCGGTACGGGCCGCCGAAGCGCAGCGTCCGGCGGATCACGCCCTTCGACAGGGCATGGGACGCGACGTCGGGGTCCTGCCCCATCCGGCGCATCAGCGCGCCGGTACCTCGCCCCATCGACATCGTGACCACGCCTCGTTTCGCCGTCGCCGCAGGACGTCTGACCTGCATCAACTCCGGCCCGACCGTACTCCGGCCGGCAAGGGGCGCCCGTCAGCTCCCGGCGCCGATCCGCCGGGCGGCCTGCCGCGCGTCAGCTCTTCTTGGCGGCGGCCTTCTTGACGGTCGACTTCTTGACGGTCGACTTCTTGGCCGGGGACGTCTTCGCGGGCGCCTTCGTGGCTGACGGTGTGGTCGCGGCCTTCTTCGTCGCCGACTTCTTGGTCGTCCCCGCCGGCGCCTTCTTGGCCGCGCTGGTCTTCGCTGCGCTGGTCTTGACCGCGCTGGTCTTGGCCGCGGTCGTCTTGGCCGCACCCGTCTTGGCGGTCGACTTCTTGGCCGGCGAGCTCGCCTTCTTGGTCGGCGCCACCGCCCCGGCGACGTCGGCGACCACCTTGGTCGCCTTCTTCGCCACCTTCTTGGCGGCCTTCTTGGCGGTGTCGGCGACCTGGGCCGGAGCGGACTTCGATGCCGACGACTTCTTGGCGGTGCTCGCCGGCGACTTCTTCGCGGTGCTCTTGGCTGCCGTCTTGGTGCCCTTGACCGCCTTGGCGGCGGCGGCGGCGGCGGCGACCGGGGCGGTCTTCGCGGGGGCCTTCTTCGCCGAGCTTCTCTTCGCCGGCTCGGCGGCGCTCTTGGTGGTGGTCGACTTGGCCGGCGCCGACTTGGCGGTGGTCGTCTTCGCCGGTGTCGCCTTGGCCGCTGCGGTCTTGGCCGTCTTGACCGCCGACTTCTTCGCCGCCGTTCCGGCGCGCGCTCCGCGGGTGGCGCCACCACGGCCGCGGAGGTCGATGTTGGCTTCCTTCAAGACGCCGTGCACGAAGCCGAAGGATCTGCCCCCGTCCTCGGCGATCTTGCGGATGCTTTCACCCGACGCGTATCGCTTCGCGTACGTACTGGCGAGCGCATCGCGCTGCGCCCCTGTGATGCGAGAACCCTTTGCCAGTGCTTTGGCCACGGCGCGCCTCCTCGAGGATCGATCACCGGCTGGACGGTCCGGTGTGGTGGGCCTGATCATGATCCGCGGGGAGCGACCTTGATCACTCCACTTTGTAGCACTTTTCGGCTGGGATTTCTGCCCCCCCGGGAATGATCAAACCATTGACCCCGCTGCAGCGGAGGCGGCCGGCAGTTGTTGATCTTGGTCGATCAGGCCAGCGCGATCAGCTCGGCGTAGTCCGGAGTCCACAGGTCCTCGACCCCGTCGGGCAGCAGCAGCACCCGATCCGGGTCGAGGGCGGCGACCGCGCCCTCGTCGTGTGTCACCAACACGACGGCGCCCGCGTAGCGCCGGATCGCGGCCAGGACCTCCTGCCGCGAGGCGGGATCGAGGTTGTTGGTGGGTTCGTCCAGGAGCAGCACGTTGGCGCTCGAGACGACCAGCATGGCCAGCGCCAGCCGGGTCTTCTCACCACCCGACAGCACCCCGGCCGGCTTCTCCACATCGTCACCGGAGAAGAGAAACGAGCCGAGGATCTTGCGTACGTCGGTGTCGTTCAGATCCGGTGCCGCCGTTCGCATGTTGGCGAGCACGGTCCGAGTGGTGTCGAGGGTCTCGTGCTCCTGCGCGTAGTAGCCGAGCCGCAGTCCGTGGCCGCCGGCCACGGCGCCGGTGTCCGGCTCCTCCAGGCCGGCGAGGATCCGCAGCAGCGTGGTCTTGCCGGCTCCGTTCAGACCCAGCACGACCACCTGGCTGCCGCGGTCGATCGCGAGATCGACGTCGGTGAACACCTCGAGCGAGCCGTAGCACTTGCTCAGTTCGTTGGCGGTCAACGGGGTCTTGCCACACGGGGCGGGCTCGGGAAATCTGATCTTCGCGACCCGATCCGCGTTGCGCTCGGCCTCGGTGGAGGCGAGCAGCCGCTCCGCCCGGCGCGCCATGTTGTGCGCCGCCGTGGCCTTGGTGGCCTTGGCCCGCATCTTGTCGGCCTGGCTGAACAGCCGCTCGGCCTTGCGTTCGGCGTTGTGCCGTTCGCGGCGGCGGCGCTTCTCGTCGGTCTCGCGTTGCTCGAGGTACCGCCGCCAGTTCATGGCGTACGGATCCAGCACTCCCCGCTGGGCGTCGAGGTGGAGCACCTTGTTCACGGTGTGCTCGAGCAGCCCGGAGTCGTGGCTGATCACCACCAGACCACCGGCATGGGACTGCAGGAAGCTGCGCAGCCACCCGATCGAGTCCGCATCGAGGTGGTTCGTCGGCTCGTCCAGCAGCAGCGTCTCCGCTCCCGAGAACAAGATCCGCGACAGCTCCACCCGTCGGCGCTGGCCACCCGACAACGTCCGCAGCGGCTGGTGCAGGACCCGGTCCGCCAGACCGAGGTTGCTGGCGATCCGCGCCGCCTCCGCCTCGGCGGCGTAGCCCCCGGCGGCGACCAGCTCGGCCTCCGCCCGGGCGTACGACGCCATGGCCTTGTCGCGCTCGACCTCCCCGTCGGCGCCCATGCCGTGCTCGGCCTTGCGCAGCCGCGCGATCACGAGGTCGAGTCCGCGGGCCGACAGGATCCGGTCCCGGGCCAGCACGTCGAGGTCGCCGGTCCGCGGATCCTGCGGCAGGTAGCCGACGGCTCCACTCCGACTCACGGTGCCGGCCACCGGCTGCGCCTCACCGGCCAGGATCCTGGTCAGCGTGGTCTTCCCGGCGCCGTTCCGCCCGACCAGCCCGATCTTGTCCCCCGGTGCGACCTGGAACGAGGCGTGCTCGAGCAGCAGCCGCGCTCCCGCGCGCACCTCGAGATCTCGAGCGACCAGCATTGCGTTGTCCTTACGAATCCAGAGCTACCAGTACCAGCGGCTTCTTCGACAGATGATCAGCCGAGGGCGGCCCCGCCACGACACCTGCCGAAGCGAAAGGGTGAAACAAGCGGCGGGGTCTCGTTGTTCCTGCCGCGGGCGTGGATGGGTCTGGCGGGAGCCCGAGCTTGCGAGGGCGGATGGTTGCCCGCGGCAGGAACAGGGAGACCCCGGCGCGGACCGGGTGGAGGCTAAACGTTGAAGCCGAGGGCGCGGAGCTGTTCCCGGCCGTCCTCGGTGATCATCTCCAGTCCCCACGGTGGCATCCAGACCCAGTTGATGGCGAACCCGGTGACCAGGCCCTGCAACGCCGTGTTGGTCTGGTCCTCGATGACGTCGGTCAGCGGGCAGGCGGCCGAGGTCAGCGTCATGTCGATGGTGAGCGAGCTGTCGTCCTCCAGGTGGAGGCCGTAGATCAGGCCCAGGTCGACCACGTTGATGCCGAGCTCGGGATCGACCACGTCCTTGAGCGCCTCGTAGAGGTCCTCCTCGGTCGGGGCGGCGGACAGCGGCGCGGCGTCGACGTCGGGCAGCTCGTCGCGAACCAGGTCCGACGGCCGCTGCTCCGGCGCGGCGTCGGACTGGGTCAGTGAGTCGGTGTGCGTATCAGTCATGATCATGGTTCCTGTCGGTCCGGGGTCTGTGTGGATGTGTCCGGGTCGGTGGGGCTCTCGCGGGTCCGCGCCACCAGGGCGGCGTCCTTGAAGGCCGCCCAACCGAGCAGCGCGCACTTCACCCGGGCCGGGAACTTCGCGACCCCGGCGAACGCGATGCCGTCCTCCAGCCGGTCCTCGTCCGGTTGGACGCGGCCCTGGCCCTGCATCATGGTGAGGAACTCCTCGTACAGCTCGAGTCCGTGGTCGACGTCGTGACCGATCACCAGGTCGGACATGACCGAGGTGGAGGCCTGGGAGATCGAGCAGCCGACACCCTCGTAGGACACGTCGGAGACCTTGTCCCCGGTGAGGCTGACCCGCAGCGTCACCTCGTCCCCGCAGCTGGGGTTCACGTGGTGGACCTCGGCCGCGTACGGCTCCCGGAGTCCGCTGTGGTGCTTGGCCCGGTAGTGGTCGAGGATGATGTCCTGGTAGAGGTCTTCGACGTTCACCGGCCGGCTCCGAAGAAATGCTGGACGTAGCCCAGCCCGTCGACCAGGGCGTCGATCTCGGTCCGGGTCGTGTAGAGGTAGAAGGAAGCGCGGGTCGAGGACTGGACCCCGAAGCGCTCGTGCAACGGCCGGGCGCAGTGGTGACCGCCGCGGACGGCGATCCCGCGGGAGTCGAGCAGCTGGCTCACGTCGTGCGGGTGGATGTCGGGCAGCGTGAACGCCACCGCGCCGCCACGGTCCACGGCTTCGGTCGGACCCAGGATCCGCAGGCCGGGGACGGTCTGCAGGCCCTGCAGGGCGTACCCGGTGATGTCCAGCTCGTGCGCCGCCACCGTCTCCAGGCCGATGGCCCCGAGGTACTGGGCGGCGGCCGCGAGCCCGACGGCCTGGGCGATGGGGGGCGTGCCCGCCTCGAACCGGTGCGGCGGTGGTGCGAAGGTCGAGCCGGTCATCGTGACGACCTCGATCATCTCGCCGCCGCCCAGGAAGGGCGGCAGTGACGCGAGCAGGTCGTAGCGGCCCCAGAGCACCCCGATGCCGGTCGGTCCGACCATCTTGTGGCCCGTGAAGGCGACCAGGTCGGCGCCGAGGGTGGAGACGTCGACGGGGATCTGCGGGACCGCCTGGGAGGCGTCCACCACCAGCACCGCACCGACCGCGTGGGCCAGCTCGGCGATCCGGGTGATCGGGTTGACGGTGCCGAGCACGTTGGACACGTACGCGACCGACACGACCCGGGTGCGCTCGTTGATCAGCCCCTGCTCGATCCCGACGTCGAGGTCGAGCCGGCCCTCCTCGGTCACGTCGAACCAGCGCAGGGTGGCGCCGGTCCGCTCGGCGAGCAGCTGCCAGGGGACGATGTTGGAGTGGTGCTCCATCACCGAGATCACGATCTCGTCACCGGCACGGAGCCCGGCGCCCAACGTGTGCGCGGCCAGGTTCAGCGCCTCGGAGGCGTTCTTGGTGAAGACGATCTCCTCGGAGCGAGTGGCTCCGACGAACTGGGCCAGCGTGGCTCGTGCACCTTCGAAGGCCCCGGTCGCCTCGGCACCGAGCACGTGCATCGCCCGGGCCACGTTGGCGTTGTGATTCAGGTAGTGGTCCTCGATCGCCTCCACGACGCACCGCGGCTTCTGGGAGGTGTTCGCGCTGTCGAGGTAGACCAGGGGCCGACCGGACACCGTGCGTTCGAGGATCGGGAAGTCGGCCCGGATGTTCTCGACGTCGAACGGGATCGCGTCGGCACTGGCCGAGTCGGGGTCCGGGGCGTCCTCGACCGCGACCGGGAGCGGGTACTCCGGCAGCCGGCGAGCGGTCTCCGCTTCGGTGGACATCTGGCTACTCCGCTCCGGCGGCAGCCGCGGCGGCGGCCTTGACGTAACGGTCGTACCCCTCCGCCTCGAGCTGCTCGGCCAGTTCGGATCCACCTTCCTCGGCGACCCGGCCGGCCACGAAGACGTGGACGAAGTCGGGCTTGATGTAGCGCAGGATCCGGGTGTAGTGGGTGATCAACAGCACCCCCCGGTCGCCTTGGGCACTGAACCGGTTGACTCCCTCGGCGACCACCCGCAGGGCGTCGATGTCGAGTCCGGAGTCGGTCTCGTCCAAGATCGCGAAGCGCGGGTTGAGCAGCTCCAGCTGGACGATCTCGTGGCGCTTCTTCTCACCGCCGGAGAACCCCTCGTTGACGTTGCGCTGCGCGAACTCGGCGTTCATCCCGACCCGTTCCATGGCCGCGTTCATGTCCTTCACCCAGGTCCGCAGCTTGGGCGCCTCGCCGGCGACGGCGGTCTTGGCCGTCCGCAGGAAGTTGGACACCGAGACGCCGGGCACCTCGACCGGGTACTGCATGGCCAGGAACAGGCCGGCGCGCGCCCGCTCGTCGACCTTCAGGCCGAGCAGGTCCTCGCCGTCCAGCGTGACGGTGCCCGAGGTGATGGTGTACTTCGGATGCCCGGCGATCGAGTACGCCAGCGTCGACTTACCGGATCCGTTGGGTCCCATGATCGCGTGCGTCTCACCGCTGCGGATGGTGAGGTCGACGCCTTTCAGGATCTCCTTCTCACCGGCCTCGGTGTTGACCGAGACGTGCAGATCGCGGATGACGAGGTCAGACATGGCTTTCAGAACTCCTGAACGTTGTTGAGAGAGGTGGTGACGTCGACCAGCACCTGGTCGCCGTCGACCCGACAGGGAAAGATCGCGACCGGCTGGGTCGCGGGCAGCCCGATCGGCCGGCCGGTGCGCAGGTCGAACCGTGAGCCGTGGAAGTAGCACTCGATCTCGCCGTCGCCCACGTCACCTTCCGACAGCGGGATGGCGGCGTGCGAGCACTCGTCGGCGATCGCGTAGAAGGTGCCGCCGGAGTTGACGACGGCCACGTCGGTGCCGTCGACGTCGACCGCCAAGGCGGTGTCGGCAGGCACCTCGGAGACGGTGCAGGCCGGCACGAAGCCCGGTCCCGGGTCCGTCGCCGCGCTCACGCGGGACCTCCGCCCGGGACGCCCACCGTGACGGCCAGCTCCGCCTCCACGGCGGCCATCAGCGTGTGCTCGATCTCGGGGATGCCGATCTTGCGGATGATGCCGGCGAAGAAGCCGTGCACCACCAGCCGCCGGGCTTCGGCCTCGTCGATGCCACGGCTGCGCAGGTAGAACAGCTGCTCGTCGTCGAAGCGTCCGGTGGTCGAGGCGTGCCCGGCACCCGCGATCTCGCCGGTCTCGATCTCCAGGTTCGGGACCGAGTCGGCCCGACAGCCGTCGGTGAGCACCAGGTTCTTGTTCGACTCGTAGGTCTCGATGCCCTCGGCGACCTTGCGGATCAGCACGTCACCGATCCAGACCGCGTGCGCGCCCCGCCCCTGCAGGGCACCCCGGTAGTCCACGTTGGAGCGGGTGTTCGGCGCGTTGTGGTCGACGAACAACCGGTGCTCGATGTGCTGGCCGGCGTCGACGAAGTACAGCCCGAGCTGCTCGATGCTGCCGCCGGGGCCCGCGTACTCGGCGGTCTCGTTGATCCGGACCAGGTCGCCGCCGAGCGACACCGACACGGTGCGCACGTGTGCGTCCCGGCCGACGCTCACGCCCACGTGGCCGGCGTGCACGGCGTCGTCCTCCCACAGCTGCATCCCGACCAGGTCGACGTGCGCGCCGTCGCCGACGATCACCTGCACGGAGCTGGCGTAGCGGGCCGAGCCGCGGTGCTCCAGCACCACGGTGGCGCGGGCGTGGGCGCCGACGGTGATCACGAGGTGGCCGAAGACGGGTACGTCCAGGCCGGTGCCGGTCAACTGGATGATCACCGGCCGGTCGAGCTCGGCCTCGGCCGGGACGGTGACCCGGACCGACTCGCCGCTGTTCGCCACGGCGAGCGCGGCGATCCGGTCGACCGGCGGGCTGCCACCGAGCGCGACCGCTTCGACGGTGCTGATGGTCGCGGTGGTCACCTGGTCGGGGGCGCTGACGGCCCAGTCCAGGTGACCGGACGGGGTGCCTTCAGTCGCGTCGAGCAGACCGCGGAGACGCTTGAGCGGGGTGAACCGCCAGACCTCCTCCAGCCCCGTGGGCCGGGGATGGTCGGCGAGGGCGTACGAGGCGACGGGATGCAGGTGCGACGCCGGCCGCTCGAGGGCGGCCGCGACGTTGGGCGCGCCGACCTCGATCGGGCTCGGGCTGATGTCGACTGACACGTGGTCTCTTTCTGGATCGGGGTGGGCGGACTCGGGAAGTGCGGGAGCGGGACGGGCCGAGGGGTCGGTCAGCCGACCGCTCCTTCCATCTGCAGCTCGATCAGCCGGTTGAGCTCGAGCGCGTACTCCATCGGGAGCTCCTTGGCGATGGGCTCGACGAAGCCGCGGACGATCATCGCCATCGCCTCGTCCTCGCCCATCCCGCGACTCATCAGGTAGAAGAGCTGGTCGTCACTCACCTTCGAGACCGTCGCCTCGTGGGCCATGGAGACGTCGTCCTCCCGCACGTCCACGTACGGGTAGGTGTCGGAGCGGCTGATGTTGTCCACGAGCAGCGCGTCGCACTTCACCACCGAGGCGGAGTGCGCTGCACCCTCCTGGACCTGGACCAGTCCGCGGTAGGAGGTCCGGCCGCCGCCGCGGGCCACGGACTTGGAGATGATCGAGCTCGACGTGTGCGGGGCGCAGTGCACCATCTTGGAGCCGGCGTCTTGGTGCTGACCCTCGCCGGCGAACGCGATGGACAGCGTCTCGCCGCGCGCGTGCTCACCCATCAGGTAGACCGCCGGGTACTTCATGGTCACCTTGGAGCCGATGTTGCCGTCGATCCACTCCATGGTCGCGCCCTCCTCGCAGGTGGCGCGCTTGGTGACCAGGTTGTACACGTTGTTCGACCAGTTCTGGATGGTCGTGTAGCGGCAGCGGGCGTTCTTCTTGACGATGATCTCCACCACGGCGCTGTGCAGCGAGTCGCTGCTGTAGATCGGGGCGGTGCAGCCCTCGACGTAGTGCACGTAGGCGCCCTCGTCGACGATGATCAGCGTCCGCTCGAACTGACCCATGTTCTCGGTGTTGATCCGGAAGTACGCCTGCAGCGGGATCTCCACGTGCACGCCCTTCGGCACGTAGATGAACGAGCCGCCCGACCAGACCGCGGTGTTCAATGCGGCGAACTTGTTGTCGCCCACCGGGATCACGGTGCCGAAGTACTCCTGGAACAGCTCCGGGTACTCCTTCAGGCCCGTGTCGGTGTCGAGGAAGATGACGCCCTGCTTCTCGAGCTCCTCGTTGATCTTGTGGTAGACCACCTCGGACTCGTACTGGGCGGCGACGCCGGAGACCAGTCGGGCCTTCTCCGCCTCCGGGATGCCCAACTTGTCGTAGGTGTTCTTGATGTCGGCCGGCAGGTCGTCCCAGCTGGTCGCCTGCTTCTCGGTGGAGCGGACGAAGTACTTGATGTTGTCGAAGTCGATGTCGTTCAGCTCCGCGCCCCAGGTGGGCATCGGCTTGCGACCGAAGAGCTTGTGACCCTTCAGTCGCAGATCCAGCATCCACTGCGGCTCGTCCTTGAGGGCGGAGATGTTCGCCACCACCTCGGGCGTGAGACCACGCTGGGCGATCGACCCGGCGGCGTCGGAGTCGGACCAGCCGAACTTGTAGCGGCCGAGCGCGGCCAGGTGCTGCTCCTGGGTCTCTCCGGTGCCGACCAACGGAGTCGGTTGCTGCGTCTGGGTCATATCTGGGGCCCTTCCGGGTTGGTGTTCACGGTCACGCGGGGAATGTGGGTGGTGCACACGCCGTCGCCGTGGGCGATGGTGGCGAGTCGTTGCACGTGCTTGCCGAGCAGCCGGGAGAACGCCTCGGTCTCGGCCTCACACAACTGGGGGAACCGCTCGGCCACGTGGGCCACCGGGCAGTGGTGCTGACACAGCTGCTCGCCGGCGGCCGACGGTCGGACCGAGGCCGCGTAGCCCTCGGCGGTGAGCGCCATGGCCAGGGCCTCGGCGGGGGTCGTCGCGGGGTCGGCGGCGGTCGAGCCTGCTTGCAGCCGGGCCTCCAGGGCCTCGATCCGGGCGGCGGCGAACCGGGCGACGGCGTCGGGGCCGCCCTCGGCGGCGAGGAACTCGATGGCCCGCACGGCCAGCTCGTCGTACGCGGAGTAGAACGTGCTCCGCCCGGCGTCGGTCAGCGCGAAGACCTTCGCGGGACGACCGCGACCGCGGGCTCCGTAGACGCGCTGCTCGCGGGCCGTCAGCTGACCACGCTCGACGAGCACGTCGAGGTGGCGCCGGACGCCGGCGGCCGTCAGCCCCAGACGCTCGGCCAGCTCGGCGGCGGTGGACGGTCCGCGCTCGAGGATCGAGCGGGCCACCCGCTGCCGGGTCGAGGCGTCGGACTCGGTGCCCGACGCGCGTCCGGGCGTGGCCGAAGCTACGCTCTCGGAGTTTTTCACAACACCAGTGTGCTCTTATTCGCCAACCCGGTTCAAATAAGGCCTGCCTTACCGGTTGCGCCGCACCGGCACGGAGGTCGGCCGGTGTGTCGGCGGCTGCTGTCATGCTCGCACCCGTGCCTGATCCCGCCGCCCGCGCCACCGACCTGCTCCGCCTGCACGCCGACCCGGCGCTCCTCACCCTCGTCAACGTGTGGGACGTGAGCTCGGCCAAGGTCGTCGCCGAGATCGAGGGTACGAAGGCGCTGGCCACCGCCAGCCACTCCATCGCCGCCGCCCGTGGCTACGAGGACGGCGAGGTCATCGGGGTCGACGAGATGATCGGCGAGGTCGCCCGGATCGTCGCGGCCGTCGACCTGCCCGTGACCGCTGATCTGGAGGGCGGCTACGGCGACGCGACCGAGACCGTCCGCAAGGCGATCGGGGTCGGCGCCGTCGGTGCCAACATCGAGGACCAGCTCAAGCCGCTGCCTGACGCCGCCGCCCAGGTCGAGTCGATCGTGGCGGCGGCCGCGGCCGCCGGCGTACCGGATTTCGTGCTCAACGCCCGGACCGACGTGTTCCTGCGCGCCGGAGACCGGGACCCGGCCGAGGTGCTCGCCGACGCCACCGAGCGGGGTCGGGCCTACCTCGACGCCGGCGCGCCGGTGGTCTTCGTCCCCGGGCGGCTCGACGAGGCCCAGATCGCCCACCTCGTCGACGCCTTCGGCCCGCAGCGGCTCACGGTGATCGGGGTCCCGGGCAGCGTGGCACCGGCCCGGCTGCAGGAACTGGGCGTGGCCCGCATCTCGTACGGGCCCTGGTCACTGCGGGTGGCCCTGACCGCCCTGGCCTCGCTCGTCGAGCACGTCCACGCCGGCGGTGGTCTCCCCGCCGACACCCGGGTGCTCGGGTGATCCGGAGCTCGCGGGCGTCCGGGCCTGCACCGCCTCGCCGAGCAGAGCCAGCGCGGCCTCCTGGTCCTCGTCGGGGAGCCGGCGGAAGAACGAGGTGGCGTTGAACACCGGTTGGGTCTTCTTGGCCCACCAGGCACCGAGCAGGGCGAATCCGGTCAACACCCCCGCGGTGAACACCGCGCTCACCATCCAGACCGGCCGGACGAAGCCCTCCACGGGCTCGGCCAAGCCGACCTGGAGGAGCCGGACCACGACGTAGATCGCCATCCCGAAGACGATCCAGCGCTTCCGGTGCTCCCCCAGCCGGTGGCCGGCGGCCAGCCCCAACCCCACGGTGGCGGCCAGGACCACCGGGAGCACGACGACGGCCGTGGGCATCGCACTCGCGGTCACCCACTTGGCCGGGTCCCCGTCGGCCAGCCGGATCGCCCACTGGGTGGCCTTGACCACCGCGTACCCGATGCCGCTGTCCACCGCCAGCAGCGCGAACCCGAACAAGGAGGCGACCAGGATCTTCGGGCGGACCTGCCGACCGCGACTCAGCGCCATCAGGTCCTGCCGCCGACCGCGGTCGCGGCGCTGCCGGATGCCGTCCATCAGCAGCGGTGCAGCTCCGGACGCGGCGCCCGCCGTCTGTGAAGCCAACTCGCCGCCCCAGCCGAAGATCCCGAAGAGCGCGCTGACACCCACCGCCAGCCCGATCCCGAGGACCAGGGCGACGACCGAGCTCAGGTAACCCTGCGCCGGCGGAGCCGCCGACCGAGCCGCGCTCATCTCAGCCGCCGCTCACCGGGCCAAGATCTCGGCCAGGTCGAACTTCACCGGCTCCTCGAGCTGCTCGTACGTGCACGAGCGTGGTTCGCGATCCGGCCGCCAGCGGTTGAACTGGGCGGTGTGCCGGAACCGGACCCCCTCCATGTGCTCGTAGCGGACCTCGACGACGAGCTCGGGCCGCAGCGGGACGAACGAGAGGTCCTTGCCGTTGTTCCACCGGCTGAACTCGGAGTTGCGCGGCGTCCGGGAACCCTCGACCTGCTTCGCCCAGGCCCACGGATGATCATCGAAGTCCGTGACCAGCGGCTGCAGCTCGGTGAACAGCTCCTTGCGCCGGGCCGCCGGGAACGCCCCGATCACGCCGACGCTGGCCAGCTCGCCGTCGTCGTTGTAGAGCCCGAGCAGCAGCGACCCGATGCTGTCCGGACCACTCTTGTGCACCCGGTAGCCGGCCACCACGCAATCGGCCGTCCGCTGGTGCTTGATCTTGAACATCACCCGCTTGTCGGGCTGGTAGCCGCCGCCCAGCGGCTTCGCGACGACCCCGTCGAGACCGGCGCCCTCGAACTGGGAGAACCAGGACTCCGCGAGCTCGGGATCCAGCGTGGTCGGCGTCAGGTGGATCGGTTCGGCGACGTCGGCGAGGGCCCGCTCCAGCGCGGCCCGACGTTCGGCGAACGGCGCTGCGGTCAGATCGTCGTCACCCAGAGCCAGCAGATCGAACGCGATGAAGCGGGCCGGGGTCTGCTCGGAGAGCATCTTCACCCGGCTCGCCGCCGGATGGACGCGCTGCTGCAGCACCTCGAACTCGAGCCGGTCGCCGACCACCACGACGATCTCGCCATCCACCACACAGCGCTCGGGCAGGTTCGCCTTGATCGCCTCCACCACCTCCGGGAAGTACCGGGTCATCGGCTTCTCGTTCCGAGAACCGATCTCGACCTCGTCGCCGTCGCGGAACACGATCGAGCGGAAACCGTCCCACTTCGGCTCGTACGAGTACTCGCCCACCGGGATCTGCGGGACCGACTTCGCCAGCATCGGAGCGACGGGCGGCATCACGGGCAGCTGCATGCCGCCATTGTGGAGGATCGGCGGCTCCGACTCGACACTTAGACTGCTCCCGTGATTTCGCCGGAGCCGCTCGCCCTCGAGGTGGACGCGATCTCCGTGCGATTCGGTTCCCGACCGGTCCTGGACGGGTTGAGCCTGACGGCCCGGAGTGGGCGACTGACCGCGGTGCTCGGGCCGAACGGCGCCGGGAAGACGACGCTGCTCCGTTGCTGCACCGGTCTGCTGCGTCCGACGGCGGGCACCGTCACCGTCCTGGGTGGGGCTCCGGGCCGGCCCGAGGCGGCCGCCCGCGTCGGGCTGATGCCGCAGTCGACCGGCGCCTGGTCCGGGATCCGCGCGGGTGAGCTGCTGCGCTATCTCGCGACGCTCTACGCCCGACCGCACGACGTGGCGGTCCTGATGGCCCGCTGCGGCATCACCGAGTTCGCCCAGCTCCCGTACCGCCGACTGTCCGGTGGCCAGCAACAGGCCGTCAACCTCGCGGGGGCGCTGATCGGTCGACCCGAGCTGGTCTTCCTCGACGAGCCGACGGCCGGGATGGATCCCCACGCCCGCCGGTCCTGCTGGCAGCTGCTCACCGAGCTCAAGGCCGCCGGCGTCGGAATCGTGTTGACCACCCACGCCATGGACGAGGCCCAACGGTTGGCCGACCAGGTGTTCATCCTCGACCAGGGCCGGGTCACGGTGGCCGGCACCGTACCGGAGCTGACCCGCGACGGCCGGTCCCTCGAGGACGTCTTCCTCGCCCACACCCGACTCGGGGCCGTCTCGTGAGCGGGGTCGTGCTGGACTTCGCCCCGGCCCCGGCCGCGGCGCCACCAGCGCGCCGGGTGCTGTCCCACGCCCGGACCGAGGCCACCCTGCTGCTGCGCAACGGCGAGCAGCTGCTGTTGGCCCTGGTCATCCCCGCCGGCATCCTCCTCATCGGGCGGATCGCCGGATCCTGGCTGCCGCCGCTCAACGAGCTGGCCCCCTCGGTGCTGGCGCTGGCGGTGTGGTCCTCGACCTTCACCTCCCTGGCCATCAGCACCGGCTTCGAACGCCGGTACGGGGTGCTCGAGCGGCTGGCGTGCACTCCCCTGGGCCGGCGCGGGCTGCTGGCGGGGAAGGCAGTGGCCACCACCGCGATCGCCCTGGGTCAGTTGGTGGTCCTGACCCTGCTCGCGCTCGGGCTCGGCTGGCGCCCCGCTTTCACGCCGCCGAGTCTGCTGCTGGCGATCGCCGCCCTGGTCCTGGCCGGGTTCGCCTTCGCGGAGCTGGCGCTGGCGTTGGCCGGGCGGCTCCGGGCCGAGCTCACCCTCGCGCTGGCCAACCTGGTCTACCTCGTGCTGGCGGTCGGTGGCGGGCTCGTCATCCCCGTCGACCGCTATCCCGGCTGGTTGCAGCCGCTCGTGCTGGGACTGCCGACCGGTGCGTTCGGCGAGGCCCTGCGTGGCGCGGCGTCGGGTGGGCTGCCCGGCTGGACCCTGCTCGTGCTGCTCGCGTGGAGCGGCCTGGGCTTCCTGCTCGCCCGGGGGTTCCGATGGACATCCTGACCGCGCCGCCGACCTCGACGGTGGGACGCGGCGGCCGGGCCCTCCGGCTCGGGGCCGTGGCCTCCCTGGTGGCGAACATCGGCATCGTGATCACCGGTGGGGTGGTCCGGCTGACCAGCTCCGGGATGGGTTGCCCGACCTGGCCCCGCTGCACCGAGACCTCCTACGTCAGCCACCCCGAGCTCGGCATCCACGGCGCGATCGAGTTCGGCAACCGCCTGCTCGCCTTCGTGCTGGTCGCGATCGCGATCCTCACCCTGGTCGCGGCGATCCGTTACCGCGACTCGGCCGGATCGCGACGCGACATCCGCCTGCTCGCCCTGGGCCTGGCGCTGGCGGTCCCGGTGCAGGCCGTGATCGGTGGGTTCAGCGTCTGGACCCATCTCAACCCGTACGTCGTCGCGTTGCACTTCCTGGCGTCGATGGTCATGATCGCGCTGGCCACCTGGCTGGTGCGCCTCGCCTGGTCCGCCGCCCCGGACGCGGCCGGACGCGTGCCGTACGCGCTCACCCGGGTCGCCAACGGATCGATGTGGCTGGCGGTCTGGCTGGGCACCGTCGTCACCGGCAGCGGTCCGCACGCCGGCGACGTGGATGCCGTACGCACCGGACTCGACCCGGCCCTGCTCTCCCACGTCCACGCCGGTGCCGTCTATCTCACCGTCGCCGTCACGGCGGCCTGCGTCTGGCTGCTCCGCAGCCGGGCCGCCGTGCTGCTGCTCGCCGTCGAGATCGTCCAGGCCTCGATCGGGCTCACCCAGTACCACCTGGGGCTGCCCCTGCCGCTGGTGGTGCTGCACCTGCTGGGGGCGGCCCTGGCGATCGCGGCGGCGGCGAACCTGGCCCTGTCGGTGCAGACCGAGCGCCGGACCACGGACGCGACGGATCTGATCGGTGTCGGCTGAGCCGAGCCGGTCGTCCGGGATCCGCCGCTGGGACGAGCCGGGCTGGCAGCAGGCGGCCGCGGCCTGGATCGACAGCACCCTGACCGAACGCGGCATCGCCGTCCGTGGCCCGGTCGAGCGGGTCCGGAGCCGGTTCTGGTCGGTCCACCTGACGGTGCCGACCGATGCGGGCCGGTTCTGGTTCAAGGAGAACTGCCCGCTGCAGGCGTTCGAAGCCCGGCTGGTCGACCGGCTGCAGCAGATCGCCGGCGACCTGGTCGTGGAGGTGACAGCGATCGAGGCGGCGCAGGGCTGGCTGCTCACCCCCGACCAGGGCGAGACGGCGCGCGATGCCGGTCTGGCCGACGACGTGGGCACCTACGAGCGGTTGCTGGCCGAGTACGGGGCCCTGCAGCGCAGGATCATGTCGACCGACGTGGATCTCGGTGCCGTCGGGGTCACCACCATGGATCCGGCCCGCGCGGCCGACTACCTGCTCACCCACGTGGCCCGGCTCCGGGAGCTGCCGGCCGAGGACGTCGGGCGGATGGACGACCGGACCGCGGCCCGACTGCGGTCGCTGGTGCCCGACCTGCGCGGCTGGGTCGACACCGTGGCCGCGACCGGACTGCCGCTCACCCTGGACCATTCCGATCTGCATCTGGGCAACGCGTTCGTCGATCCGGTGTCGGGTCGGCTCCGCGTCTTCGACTTCAGCGACTCCGTCGTGAGCTTCCCGATGGGCACCCTGCTGGTCCCGCTCCGGGTGATGAGGCGGGGCGACGACGGCGGTCCTGGCCCAGACGCGGTCGACCGGGTCGTCGACGCCTACCTCGAGAACTTCACCGATCTGGCCCCGGCCCGAGAGCTCCGGGCGGCAGTGCCCGCGGCGTTGGAGCTGGCGAAGCTGAACCGGCACGAGAGCTGGCGCCGGGCCCTCGACGGCGCCGATGCCGCCAGCTACGCAGAACTCGGGGATTCTCCGGCGGGCTGGCTCGGCCTGCTCGGCGACGGCTCCGACTGAACGGCCGACAGGGGGTCCGCGACCGATCAGAGCAGCCAGGCCACCTTGGCGTCTCCGTCCCACCGCCGGCACTCGGTGAGTCGTGCCGGTACGGGTTCCTCCCCCAGGACGGAAAGCACGGCACCGACCTGCTCGGTGGCCACCCGGCGGGCGAGCGTCACGTGCGGACTCCACCGGCCGGGCCCGAACTGGCCGCGCTGGGTCGGCCCCGCAGATCGCCGCCACCTCGGACTGGATGCGCAGCAACGCCGCGCTCGGCACCACCAGGCGGACCAGGATGCTTCGTCCGCGCCGTGGGCCGAAGACCAGGACGGAGCCGATCTGCACCGGCAGCTCCAGCCGGTCGACCACAGCGGCCAGCCTCTCGTCCAGCTCGTCGGGAAGCTGCGGAGCCGCGTACAGCGTCAGGTGGGGTCGGTGGTGCTGCGACCCAGGGGCAGACGGGCGCCCCGACCGGTCCTCACTGGGCAGACCGGCCGCCGCGAGGGAGTCCCACTGGCGCCGGATGGCGAGCTCCGCATCGGCATCCAGCAGCAGCTCGACCGACTGTGCCACGCCCGACCGGAGATCAGAACAGCAGCGGGTCGACCGCCGCGGCGACGAACACCAGGGCGAGGTACGAGTTCGACCAGTGGAACAGTCGCATCGGCCGCAGGGCGGCGTCCACGAGACCCTGCCGGGCGCGGCGCCACAACGCGGCTGCCTCGATGATCAAGGCGGCGCCGGCCACGGCCGCGACCGCCGGGTAGAGCCAGCCGGTGTCGGCGACCGGCCACAGCGCCAAGGACACCGCCACCGTGATCACCGAGTAGATCAGGATCCGCAGCGTCACCGCGGGCGCGGACCGGACCACCGGGAGCATCGGGACACCCGCCGCGGCGTAGTCCTCGCGGTACCGCAGCGCGAGCGCCCAGGTGTGCGGTGGGGTCCAGCAGAAGACGATCGCGAACAGCACGATCGGAGCCCAGGCCACCGAGCCGGTGACGGCGGTCCAGCCGATCAACGGCGGGAAGCAGCCGGCGATGCCACCCCAGACGATGTTCTGGGAGGTCCGTCGCTTGAGCCACAGGGTGTAGACGAAGACGTAGAAGGCGTTCGCGGCCAGCGCCAGCCCGGCGGACAGCCAGTTGACGAAGAAGCCGAGCCACAGGGTCGCCGCCACCCCGAGGATCAGTCCGAACACCATCGCACTGCGCGGGTCGATCACGTGCCGGGGCAACGGCCGCCGCCTGGTGCGCCGCATCTGCTCGTCGATGTCGCGGTCGAGCACGCAGTTGATCGTGTTCGCACTGGCCGCCGCGAGGCAACCGCCGATCATGGTCAGCGCGACCAGCCGGAGGCTCGGCACCCCACCGGCGGCCAGGAACATGGCCGGCACCGTGGTGACCAGCAGGAGCTCGATGATGCGCGGTTTGGTCAGTCCCACGTAGGCCGACACGACGTCGCGGACCCGCACCCGAGTACGGGTCAGATCGACGGAATCGAGGCTGGTGGGGTCGTCGGTCGTGACCCGGCCCGTCACCTCGATGCTCGTCACCCGCCGAAGTCTATGGCCCGCTCCGACGAATGCCATATCGGCACCACAACACGCCACCGGAACCGCCGATCGACCCGCGCCGGCACCCGGTGCGGGTGCCGTGTCGCGCCCCGCGTGCCCCCGGTAGGGTTCGAATCGGCCCCAGCTCTGCTCCGGCCCTCGAGAGACAACCTGTGCTCGACCGGAAGGAATGCCCGACGTGACAGACTCCGCCTCCCACGTGCTCCCCGACGGCTGGACCGATCTCGACGCGCGCGCCATCGACACCGTCCGGGTGCTCGCGGCCGACGCCGTGCAGAAGGTCGGCAACGGTCACCCCGGCACCGCGATGAGTCTGGCTCCGGTGGCCTATCTGCTGTTCCAGAAGGTGATGCGGCACAACCCGGCCGAACCCCACTGGCCCGGTCGCGACCGGTTCGTGCTCTCCTGTGGGCACTCGAGCCTGACCCTGTACCTCCAGCTCTACCTGGGCGGGTTCGGTCTGGAGCTGGAGGACATCGAGGCGCTGCGCACCTGGGGCTCCAAGACCCCGGGACACCCCGAGTACGGCCACACCAAGGGCGTCGAGATCACCACCGGACCTCTTGGTCAGGGCATCGCCAACGCGGTCGGGATGGCCATGGCCGCCCGCCGGGAGCGGGGGCTGCTGGATCCGGACGCCCCCGAGGGCCAGTCGGTGTTCGACCACCAGATCTACTGCGTGGCCTCCGACGGGGACATCGAGGAGGGCATCACCTCCGAGGCCTCCTCGCTCGCCGGCACCCAGCGGCTCGGCAACCTCACGGTGATCTACGACCACAACCACATCTCGATCGAGGACGACACCAACATCGCCCTCACCGAGGACACCGCGCTGCGCTACGAGGCGTACGGCTGGCACGTGCAGTCGCTGGACTGGACCAACAGCGGCACCCGGTACGTCGAGGACGTCAAGGGCCTCGAGGAGGCGCTGGAGGCGGCCCGCGCCGTGACCGACCGGCCGAGCTTCATCGCCATCCGGACGATCATCGGGTGGCCGGCACCCAACAAGCAGGGCACCGGCTCCGCACACGGGTCGGCGCTCGGCAAGGACGAGGTGGCCGCCACCAAGGAGGTCCTCGGCTTCGACCCGGAGAAGAGCTTCGACGTCTCCGACGAGGTGATCGGCCACACCCGCAAGCTGCTCGACCGGGGTGCGGAGGCGATGGCGGAGTGGCAGCGCGGCTTCGACACCTGGGCCGAGGCGAACCCGGACGCGAAGGCGCTCTACGACCGGATGGTGGCCGACGAGCTGACGCCCGGCTGGGAGGAGGCGCTGCCGAGCTGGGACGCCGATCCGAAGGGCATCGCCACCCGGGCCGCGTCGGGGAAGATCCTCGGTGCGCTGGCGCCGAAGCTGCCCGAGCTCTGGGGCGGCTCCGCGGATCTGGCCGAGTCCAACAACACGACTCCGGAAGGTCAGCCCAGCTTCCTGCCCACCGACCGGCAGACCAAGATGTTCCAGGGCAGTCCCTACGGCCGGGTGCTGCACTTCGGCATCCGCGAGCACGCCATGGGCGCGATCATGAACGGCATCAAGGTGCACGGCGGCACCCGTCCCTACGGCGGCACCTTCCTCACCTTCAGTGACTACATGCGCGGCGCGGTCCGGCTCTCGGCCCTGATGCGGGTTCCGGTCACCTACGTCTGGACCCACGACTCCATCGGGCTCGGCGAGGACGGTCCGACCCACCAGCCGATCGAGCACGTGGCGGCGTTGCGCGCGATCCCCGGCCTGGACGTGGTGCGGCCGGCCGACGCCAACGAGACGGCGGCGTGCTGGGCGCAGATCCTGCGCAACACCGACCGGCCGGCCGGACTCATCCTCAGTCGGCAGAACCTGCCGATCGTGCCCCGGGGCAGCGACGGCTTCGCCGACACCTCGAACGTGCCCAAGGGCGCGTACGTGTTGAAGGACGCCGAGGGTGGTCGACCGGACGTGATCTTGATCGGTACCGGATCCGAGGTGCAGTACGCGGTCGAGGCCGCCGACATCCTGGCCGGCGAGGGGGTCAAGGCCCGGGTGGTCTCGATGCCGTGCCGCGAGTGGTTCGACGAGCAGGACGCCGAGTACCGCGAGTCGGTGATCCCGGCGGCCGTGAAGGCGCGGGTCAGCGTCGAGGCCGGGGTGAGTGCCGGCTGGCGCGATCTGGTCGGCGACGCCGGTCGGATCATCAGCATCAACCACTACGGCGCCAGCGCATCGGGGGCGCTGCTGTTCAAGGAGTTCGGCTTCAGCGGCGACACCGTGGTGGCTGCCGCCAAGGAGAGCCTGCAGGCCGCGAGCCAAGAAGACGCCCCGTTGCACCAGGCAGCGAGTGGACCGAAGTCCACCGCCGACCTGGAGGACGATCCGGGCGTCACGATCAGCTGAGCTGATCATCACCGCAACCGAGTGAACCCGAGACACCACAACCCGAGACACCACAAGGACCTGATCATGACTGATCGACTGAAGCAACTCTCCGACGCCGGGGTCTCGATCTGGCTGGACGACCTGTCCCGCGAGCGGATCGTGACCGGCAACCTCCTCGAGCTGATGCAGAGCTCCTCGGTCGTCGGGGTCACCACCAACCCGACGATCTTCGCCGCCGCCCTGAGCAACGGCGAGGCGTACGACATGCAGATGAAGCAGCTGGCCGCCCAGGGCGCCGACGTCCACGACGCCATCCGGGCGCTGACCACCGACGACGTCCGCAGCGCGTGTGACGTGATGGCCAGCGTCAACAACCGCACCAACGGGGTCGACGGCCGCGTCTCCATCGAGGTCAGTCCGGGTCTGGCCATGGACACCGAGGGCACCATCGCCGAGGCCGCCGACCTGTGGAAGACCGTTGACCGGGCCAACGTCTTGATCAAGATCCCGGCCACCGAGCCGGGGTTGCCGGCGATCACCGCGACCATCGCGGAGGGCAGCAGCGTCAACGTCACCTTGATCTTCGCCCTGGAGCGCTACCAGGGGGTCATCGACGCCTACCTGGCCGGACTCGAGCAGGCCGCCGCGAACGGCCACGCGCTCAGCGACATCCACAGCGTCGCCTCCTTCTTCGTGTCCAGGGTCGACAGCGAGGTCGACAAGCGACTCGATGCGATCGGCACCGACGAGGCGAAAGCGCTCAAGGGCAAGGCGGCGATCGCCAACGCCCGACTCGCCTACGCCCTCTTCGAGCGCGCCTTCGCCACCGACCGCTGGAAGGCGCTGGAGGAGCAGGGGGCGAACAAGCAGCGCCCGCTGTGGGCCTCGACCGGCGTCAAGGACCCGAACCTGCCCGACACCCTCTACGTGAGCGAGCTCGTGGTCGCCGACACGGTGAACACGATGCCGGAGAAGACGATGAAGGCCTTCGCCGACCACGGCGAGGTCGAGGGCGACCGGGTCAGCGGCACCGAGACCGAAGCCCAGGACGTGATGGATTCCCTGGCCCGGCTGGGGATCGACATGGCCGACGTCGTCGCCGTCCTGGAGACCGAAGGGGTCGACAAGTTCGTGAAGTCGTGGGACGAGCTGGTCGGCACCGTGCAGACCGCCCTGGACGAGGCCAAGGCCGCCTCCGAGAGCGCCTGAGTGGCGAGCCTCGCAGGCGCTCCGTCGCGGAGCAACCCGCTCCGCGACCCCGAGGACCGGCGGCTACCGCGGATCGCCGGTCCCTGTGTCCTGGTGATCTTCGGCGTCACCGGTGACCTGTCCACCAAGAAGTTGATGCCGGCTGTCTACGACCTGGCCAACCGGGGCCTGTTGCCGCCCGGTTTCGCCCTGGTGGGGTTCGCCCGCCGGGACTGGGAGCACCAGGACTTCGCCAAGATCGTCCACGACGCCGTGAAGAAGCACGCCCGGACCCCGTTCCGTGAGGAGGTGTGGCGGCAGCTGTCGGAGGGCATCCGCTTCGTCCCCGGGCAGATCGGTGACCACGATTCGTTCCTGCGGTTGAACGAGACGATCTCCGAGCTCGACGACGCGCGCGGTACCGGCGGGAACCACGCCTTCTACCTGTCCATCCCGCCCGGGCTGTTCCAGACGGTGGTCGACCAGCTGCGCGAGCAGGGGCTGGCCGACGAGCAGACCGGACGCTGGAGCCGGGTGGTGATCGAGAAGCCGTTCGGCCACGACCTCGCCAGTGCCCGGGAGCTGAACCAGATCGTCTCGAGCGTCTTCCCGGCCTCGTCGGTGTTCCGCATCGATCACTACCTGGGCAAGGAAACCGTGCAGAACATGATGGCGCTGCGGTTCGCCAATCAGCTGTTCGAGCCGGTGTGGAACAACAACTACGTCGATCACGTCCAGATCACCATGGCCGAGGACATCGGCATCGGCGGGCGGGCCGGCTACTACGACGGGATCGGCGCCGCCCGGGACGTGATCCAGAACCACCTGCTGCAGCTGCTCGCCCTGACGGCGATGGAGGAGCCCACGTCGTTCGAGGCGGCTCAGCTGCGGGCCGAGAAGCAGAAGGTGCTCGCCGCCGCCCGTCCGCCGCAGCGGATGGATCTGCACACCGCGCGCGGCCAGTACACCGGTGGCTGGACCGGCGGTGAGAAGGTCCAGGGCTACCTCGCGGAGGCGGGCATCACGGCCGACTCCAAGACCGAGACCTACGCCGCGTTCCGGGTGGACATCGACAACCGACGCTGGGCCGGGGTGCCGTTCTACCTGCGCGCCGGGAAGCGACTGCCGCGCCGGGTGACCGAGATCGCCCTCGGCTTCAAGCGGGCGCCGCACCTGCCGTTCACGGCGACCGACACCGAGGAACTGGGCTACAACGCCCTGGTGCTGCGGATCCAGCCCGACGAGGGGGTCACCCTGCGCTTCGGCGCCAAGGTGCCGGGCACCCAGATGGAGATCCGCGAGGTCAACATGGACTTCGCCTACGGCGGATCGTTCACCGAGTCCTCGCCCGAGGCGTACGAGCGGTTGATCCTGGACGTGCTGCTCGGCGATCCCCCGCTGTTCCCGCAGCACGAAGAGGTCGAGCTGTCCTGGGAGATCCTCGACCCGATCCTCGACTACTGGGCCGACCTGCCGGCGATGCCGGAACCGTACGAACCGGGCTCGTGGGGGCCGGCCGGCTCCGACGCGATGCTGGCGCGCGACGGCTTCGTCTGGCGGCGGCCGTGAGGGAGCAGAACAGCCGATGAGCAGCATCGTCTTGACCGACACCACCTCGGCGCAGATCTCGGCGGCCCTGCTGAAGGCGCGGCGCAACGCCGGCAGCCCCTCGATGGGCATGGTGCTGACGTTGATCATCGTTGCGGACGAGAAGGACTACGAGGGCGCGCTCGAGGCCGGCACCAGGGCCGGTCGGGAGCACCCGGCCCGGATCCTGCTGGTGGTGACCGCGGGTGGACGCCAGGCCGGTCTCGACGCCGAGGTCCGATTGGGCGAAGGGACGCCCGGCGAGGTCGTGGTGATCCGGATGCGCGGCGCGGTGTCGACGCACCCGGCCTCGGTGATCCGCCCGCTGCTGCTGCCGGACTCACCGGTGGTGATCTGGTGGCCGGGCGCCTGCCCGACGAGCACGGCCAACGACGAGCTGGCGCAGCTGGCGGTACGCCGGCTCACCGACGCCGCCGCCGTGCCCCGGTCGCGCGCTGCCCTGCTGGCCCGGGCCCGCTCCTACGAGCCCGGCGACACCGACCTGGCCTGGACCCGGCTGACCCGCTGGCGCGGCTTGCTGGCGGCCGCCCTGGACCAGTACCCGGCTCGGGTCCAATCGGTCACGGTCGACGCCGAACGGGGCAACCCCTCGGCGGACCTGCTCTGCGCCTGGTTGGAGAGCCGGCTGAAGGCACCCGTGCGGATGCGGGCCAGTGAAGGGCCCGGGATCACCGCCGTCCGGATGACCACCCACACCGGTGACATCGCCATCACCCGGCCCGACGGGCTGCTGGCCTCCTACACGGTGCCGGCCCAACCCGAGCGACTCGTGGCGTTGAAGCGGCGCGAGATCACCGACCTGATCAGCGAGGAGCTGCGACGGCTCGACGACGACCCCATCTACGAGCAGACCGTGAAGTCGCTGCTCGACGGAGGCGCACCGGCGAAGAAGACCGCTGCGGCCGGCAAGACGGCGGCGTCGAAGACCGCGACGAAGACGGCCGCCAAGAAGTCCCCTGCCAAGAAGTCCCCCGCGAAGAAGTCCGCGAACCCGCGAAGAAGACGGCCGCGACGAAGACGGCCGCGAAGACCGCGAAGAAGACGAGCGGCACCCGGAAGAGAGCGAGCTAGCCATGGCGGGTAGCCCGGAGATCCTGGTCCACAACGGCCCGGACGACGTGGCCGAGGCACTGACGGCCCGGCTGACGGCGCGGATCTCGGAGCTGCAACGCGACTTCCAGGTCCCCCACCTCGCGTTGACCGGCGGCCGGATCGCGGATCGGGCCTACGGGCGGTTGGCCGCGGAAGGACGCAACTCGGCAGTGGACTGGACCCGGGTGGATCTGTGGTGGGGCGACGAGCGATTCGTCCCGGCCGCCGATGCCGACCGGAACGCCAAGCAGGCCCTGGACGTGCTCACCCCGGCGCTGCCGTTGGACGGCACTCGGATCCACCCGATGCCGGCGAGCGACGGGGGCCTGGGGCTGGACGAGGCCGCCGACGCCTACGACACCGAGCTCGGCGACACGGTCTTCGACATCACGCTGCTCGGCATGGGTCCCGACGGCCACGTGGCTTCGATCTTCCCCGAGCACCCGTCCTCGTACGCGCAGGGCCGGGTGATCGGGGTCCGGAACAGCCCGAAACCGCCGCCGGACCGGCTCAGTCTCACCCTGGAGGTGATCAACGCCTCGACCGAGGTGTGGTTCCTGGTGAGCGGCGACGACAAGGCCGCCGCCGCCAAGATGGCACTGATGCGCACCGGCCCGGTCCAGGTGCCCGCGGCCGGCGTCTCCGGCCGGCAGCGGACCATCTGGCTGGTCGACAAGGCTGCCGCGGCTCAGCTGCCGCCGGACCTGCTCCAGCGGGGAGTCATCTGATCCACCGGGCCGGCGGAGGTACGTCGGCCTCGGTGAAGATCAGCTCGACCGGTCAGTAGATGACTTCGCCGCGATCCCGGCGGGCCCGCAGCGCCTGCAGCGCCTCGGAGAGGATGTCGGCGGCCTCGGCGTCGGTGCGCCGTTCCTTCACGTACGCGAGGTGGGTCTTGTACGGCTCGATCTTCGGCGGCGGGGGCGGGTTGGTCGAGTCCAGGTTGGACGGCAGCCCGCAGCGCGGGCAGTCCCAGGTCTCAGGGACCGGCGCGTCGGCCGCGAACGCCGGCCGGGTCTCGTGCCCGTGGGCGCAGAAGTAGGAGACGAACAGCCGTGGGGCCGTGTCACCACGCTCCGCCTCGCCCATCGGGCCGGCACCGACCCGACTCCCCCGAATAGCACTACCACCGGTCACGCTGATCTCCTCGAGTTACGCAGTTGCCGCGGATGAAGCAGGTTCCAGCCACCAGTCGTCGATTCAGGCGCCCAGCTTGTAGAGCAGGCCGAGCGCCACGATGCAGGCCAGCCACACCACGGCGATGATGATCGTCAGACGGTCGAGGTTCCGCTCGGCGACCGATGAACCACCCATGGAAGTGGAGATCCCCCCGCCGAAGAGATCCGACAGGCCGCCGCCGCGACCCTTGTGCATCAGCACGAACAAGGCCAGCACCACGCTGGTGACGCACAGCACGATCGAGAAGATCAAGATCGGTGTGGTCATCATCGGGACGAGGGCCAAAATCACCAGGAAAGCCTAACTCACACTTCCGTAATGTCCGCCATGCGAAGACAAGCGCCGGATCGCGGGTGCTCCGGTCGGCGAGCGTCGGGAAGCGGAGCGCCGGACTCGGTCTGGACTGAGGAACGAGCACGACCCGGCTGCGACGACTCGAGCTGGGCAGGGACCAGGGTCGTGCGAGCGACGAGGGAAGACCGAGTCCTCAGGGCGCGCAGCGAGCGCGAGCCGACCTTGAAGAAGGGGCGACCAGGGTCGTGCGAGCGACAAGGGAAGACCGAGTCCTCAGGGCGCGCAGCGAGCGCGAGCCGACCTCAAAGAATGGGCAGCGCGTAGAAGCGGGCGATGGCGGAGAACTCGTCGACGTCGAGGCTCGCACCGCCGACGAGGGCGCCGTCGATGTCGACCTCCGCCATCAGGGCCGCCACGTTGTTGGCCTTCACCGAACCGCCGTACAGGATGCGGATCTCGTCGGCGATCGTCGGTCCGTGCTGGTCGGCGATCCAGCCCCGGATGGCCGCACACACTTCCTGGGCGTCGGCCGGGGTGGCCACCTCGCCGGTACCGATGGCCCACACGGGTTCGTAGGCGATCACCGCGGCACCGATCTGGTCCGGGGTCAGCTGGGCGAGTGCGCTCTCGACGTGCGCGAGGGTGTACGGGACGTGCTCGGCCGCCCGGCGGACCTCGAGCCCCTCCCCCACGCAGACGATCGGCGTCAGTCCGTGCTGAACGGCCTTGACGGTCTTCGCGTTGACCGTGTTGTCGTCCTCACCGTGGATGTGACGGCGTTCGGAGTGCCCCACCAGCACGTACCGGCAGCCGAGCTTGACCAGCATCTCCGCCGAGATGTCGCCGGTGTAGGCCCCGTTGTCGAACGGGGACACGTCCTGGGCGCCGTAGCCCAGATTCAGCCGGTCCCCCTCGACCAGGGTCTGCACGGTCCGCAGGTCGGTGAACGGCGGCAGCACGACGACCTCCGACCGGTTCGGGTCGTGCCGCTTGTCCTCCAACGTCCAGGTCAGCTTCTGCACCAGGCCGACCGCCTCGACGTGGTTCAGGTTCATCTTCCAGTTGCCTGCCATCAACGGCTTGCGTGCCATCTCTCAGCCCTCGCTCTCGAGCACGGCGAGACCGGGGAGGGTCTTGCCTTCCAGGTACTCCAGACTTGCGCCGCCACCGGTCGAGATGTGACCGAACGCGTCGTCGGCGAAGCCGAGATCACGAACGGCGGCTGCGGAGTCACCGCCGCCGACCACCGACAACCCGTCCACCTCGGTCAGGGCCTGGGCAACGGCCTTGGTGCCGCCGGCGAAGTTCTCCCACTCCGCGACACCCATCGGCCCGTTCCAGAACACCGTCTTGGCACTGGAGACGACCGCGGCGAACACGCGGGCGGAATCGGGGCCGATGTCCAGTCCCAGCTGGTCGGCCGGCATCGCGTCCGCCGACACCACGGTCGGCGGCGCATCCTCGCTGAACTCGGGCGCGACCACGATGTCGGAGGGCAGCACCAGCACCTTGCCGCCGGCCGCCGCCTCGTCGTAGTACCCCTTGACCGTGTCGATCTGGTCGGCCTCGAGCAGACTCTTGCCGACCTCGAGCCCTTGCGCGGCCAAGAAGGTGAAGACCATCCCGCCGCCCACCACCAAGGTGTCGGCGGTCCGGAGCAGGTTGGCGATGACCGCCAACTTGTCCGACACCTTGGCGCCACCGAGGACCACGACGTACGGGCGCTCCGGTTCGGTGGTGAGTCGCTTCAGCACCTCCACCTCGGCCTCGACCAGCAGACCGGCCGCACTCGGCAGCCGAGACGCGAGGTCGTACACCGAGGCCTGCTTGCGGTGCACCACGCCGAAGCCGTCGGAGACGAAGACGTCGCCGAAGGAGGCGTACCGGTCGGCCAGGGCGCCGCGTTCGGCCTCGTCCTTGGACTCCTCGCCCGGTTCGTACCGGACGTTCTCCAACATCGCGACGTCACCGTCACCGAGCCCGTCGACGATGCTGCGGGCGGACTCACCTACGACGTCGGCGGCCAGCTGCACCTCGGTGCCCAGCAGCTCACCGAGCCGCTGCGCCGCCGGCGCCAGCGAGTACTTCGGGTTGACCTCGCCCTTGGGTCGACCCAGGTGAGCGAGCACGACGACCTTCGCACCGGCGTCGCGCAACGCGTTCAACGTCGGCAGCGAGGCACGGATCCGGCCGTCGTCGGTGATCTGGTCGCCATCGAGCGGCACGTTCAGGTCACACCGGATCAGCACCCGCTTGCCGGACAGGTCACCGAGATCAGCGATCGACTTCATGCAGACTCCTAGACGTGCCCTGAGCCTGTCGAAGGGGCGCAGAGCGAGACGGCTCCATCGGCCCTTCGACGAGCTCAGGGCGCGAACGAATTACAAACCTTTGCCGACGAGGGCGACCAGGTCGACCAGCCGGTTGGAGTAGCCCCACTCGTTGTCGTACCAGCCGACGACCTTCACCTGGTTGCCGATGACCTTGGTCAACCCGGCGTCGAAGATGCACGAGTGCGGGTCGGTGACGATGTCGCTGGAGACGATCGGGTCCTCGGTGTAGAGCAGGTAGGGCTTCAGATCACCCTCGGCCGCGGCCTTGACGGCGGCGTTGACCTCCTCGACCGACGTCTCGCGGCCGGCCTCGAAGGTCAGGTCGGTGGCCGAACCGGTCGGCACCGGGACGCGGATGGCGAAGCCGTCCAGCTTGCCCTTCAGCTCCGGCAGCACGAGGCCGATGGCCTTCGCGGCACCGGTCGAGGTCGGGACCATGTTGATCGCCGCGGCCCGGGCGCGACGCAGGTCCTTGTGCGGGCCGTCCTGCAGGTTCTGGTCCTGGGTGTAGGCGTGGATCGTGGTCATCAGGCCCTTGACGATGCCCACCGAGTCGTTCAGCGCCTTGGCCATCGGGCCGAGGCAGTTCGTGGTGCAGGACGCGTTGGAGATGATGTGGTGCGTCGCCGGGTCGTAGAGCGAGTCGTTCACCCCGAGCACGATGGTCAGGTCCTCGTTCTTCGCCGGGGCGGAGATGATGACCTTCTTGGCGCCGCCGTCGATGTGGGCCTTGGCCTTGGTCGCGTCGGTGAAGATGCCGGTGGACTCGATGACCACGTCGGCGCCCACGTCGCCCCACGGCAGGGCGGCCGGGTCGCGCTCCTCGAAGACCTTGATGGACTTGTCGCCGACGGAGATGTCGCTCTCGGACGCGACCACGTCACCCTGCAGGCGGCCCAGGATCGAGTCGTACTTCAGCAGGTGGGCGAGGCTCGCGTTGTCGGTCAGGTCGTTGACGGCGACCACCTCGATGTCTGCACCAGCGGCCAGCGCAGCCCGGTAGAAGTTGCGGCCGATCCGGCCGAACCCGTTGATCCCAACTCGTACGGTCATGCTGAGTAATCTCCTCTGGCCTGAAATCTCGGTGGTGTCGACCCCGTGCACGGGGAACCAGTGGACACCTTAACGAACGCGATCGAACGACCGGTGCGCAATTGCTGCCGACGACCAGCCACGTGATACCACTGGCCGACTGGGCTCAGAGCCGGAGGCGGAGCCTCACTCCGGGTCGTCGAGCAGCTCGGCGGTCAGACTCGCTTCGGTGCTGGGGATGCCGAGCTCGGCAGCGCGCTTGTCGGCGGTGGCGAGCAGCCGGCGGATCCGGCCGGCGACCGCATCCTTGGTGAGTTGCGGCGAGTGCAGTTGACCGAGCTCCTCCAGGCTCGCCTGCTTGTTCTCGATCCGCAGCAGCCCGGCCGCCTTGAGGTGCTCGGGCACGTCGTCGCCGAGGATCTCCAGGGCGCGTTCGACCCGCGCCCCGGCGGCCACCGCCGCGCGGGCCGAGCGGCGCAGATTGGCGTCGTCGAAGTTGGCCAACCTGTTCGCCGAGGCGCGCACCTCGCGGCGCATCCGCCGCTCCTCCCAGGCGAGCACGGACTCGTGGGCCCCGAGCCGGGTCAGCAGCGCTCCGATCGCGTCGCCGTCTCGGATCACGACCCGGTCGATGTTGCGGACCTCGCGGGCCTTGGCCGAGATGCCGAGCCGCCGGGCGGCACCCACCAGGGCCAGCGCCGCCTCCGGACCGGGACAGGTGATCTCCAGCGCCATCGACCGGCCCGGCTCGGTCAGTGAGCCGTGCGCCAGGAACGCGCCGCGCCAGGCGGCCACGCAGTCACAGAGACCGCCGCTCACGACCTGCGCCGGGAGGCCACGGGCCGGTCGGCCACGCGAGTCGATCAGACCCGTCTGGCGGGCGAGGGCCTCCCCGTCCTTGATGACCCGGACGACGTATCGGGTCCCGCGCCGGATGCCGGATCCGTTCACGATCACCATCTCGCTGGGGTGGCCGAAGACCTCGCTGATCTCGGTCCGCAGCCGTCGGGCCGCTGCCCCGGTGTCCAGCTCGGCCTCGATCACGATCCGGCCGCTCACGATGTGCAGGCCGCCGGCGAACCTCAAGGTCGCTGCCACCTCGGACTTGCGATCACACGGTTTGGTCGTCTTGATGTTCGCCAGTTCTGCTTTGACCTGAGCCGTCATCGCCATTGATGCATCTTGCCACGGGGGAAGACCGGATCTGTGTCCAGGCAGGAATCCGAGAGACCGCGTGCGGGCCGGCCGCAGGTGTGCGAGGCTGAGCCCCGCTCGCGACGTCAGATTCCCATGATCTCGGCGTACGCCGACGCCAGCCGCAACGGATCGTGCCGCGGCGAGCCGTCCCGGGCTGCGAGGTCGGCCACCACCAGCTCCGCACCGAGGGCGGCCGCCCAGTCGGCCAGGTGAGCGTCGCCCGCCGCGAAGCGCTGGTCGGCCAGCACCGCGTCGAGCCGGATGTCCGGGGCGTGCTCGGCGAGCAGCTCGACGTGCCGGGCGGCGGTGAAGCCCGCGGTCTCGTACTTGGGTTCCAGATTGAGGGTCAGCACCCGGCGGGCCGAGGTGGCGTGGATCGCGTGGGCCAGCTTCGGTACCAGCAGATGCGGGATCACCGAGGTGAACCACGACCCGGGCCCCAGCACGATCCAGTCGGCGTCGAGCACCACCTCGATCGACTCCGGACACGCCGGCGGATCGGTCGGGATCAGATTGACCGCCCGCACCTCGGCCGTCGTCTTCGCCACGTTCGCCTGGCCGCGGATCGAGGAGACCTCGTCGGGATTCAGCGGATCGAGACCGATGACCTCCGCCTCGATCTCCAGCGGTACCGCCGCCATCGGGAGCACCCGGCCCTCGGCGCCCAGCAGCCGGGCCACCATGTCGAGTCCGCCGACGGGATCGCCCAGCCGGGCCCACAGACCGGCGATGAGCAGGTTCCCGATGGCGTGGTCGGCCAACGGTCCCGTACCCGGGAACCGGTACTGCAGCACGTCGGCCCAGGTCCGGCCGGACTCGTCGTCGCCGCAGAGTGCGGCGAGCGCCATCCGCAGGTCGCCGGGAGGCAGGCAGTTGAGCTCAGCCCGGAGCCGGCCCGACGAACCTCCGTCGTCGGCGACGGTGACCACCGCGGTCAGCCGGTCGGTGATCCGGCGCAGGGCGGTGAGGGAAGCTGCCAAACCGTGCCCACCACCGAACGCCACCACCGCCGGCAACCGGTGCTGGCCAGTGCGGGGCGCCACCATGGCTGCTCACCTCCCGTTCGGGTCCGATCGTGCTCCGAGGCTCATTCGCGGCCGACGTCGCGGTGCAACACCTTGGTCGGCATCCCCAGCTCGCGCAGCCGGCGTCCGAACTCCTCGGCGATCGCCGTGCTCCGGTGCTTGCCGCCGGTGCAGCCGATCGCGATGGTGACGAAGCGCTTGCCCTCGTGCACGTACCCGGCCGCCATCACCAGCAGCAGGTCCTGGAGCCGCTGCAGGAAGTCCTCCGCCCCGTCCTGGGCGAGGACGTACTCCCGAACCGGCTTGCTGAGCCCGGTCTGGGGCCGCAGCTCGGGGACCCAGTGCGGATTGGGCAGGAAGCGGACGTCGACCACGAGGTCGGCGTCGACCGGGATGCCGTTCTTGAAGCCGAAGGAGACCAGCGTCACCCGGAGTTGATCATTGGTCTCACCGCCGTACGCGTGCGAGACCCGCGAACTCAGCTGGTGGATGTTGATCGAGGACGTGTCGATGACCAGGTCGGCGGCGGCCCGCAGGGTGGCCAGGGTGGCCCGCTCGGCGGTGATCCCGTCCAGCAGCCGGCCGTCGCCCTGCAGCGGGTGCGGCCGGCGGACCGACTCCTGGCGTCGCACGATGACGTCGTCGGCTCGCCTCCAGGAACAAGATCTCGGGCATGGTGCCGGCCGCGGTCAGGTCGGCGAACATCGTCGGCAGCTGCTCGAAGAACGACCGGGTCCGGACGTCGAGGACCACCGCCAACCGGGTGATGCCGGATCTGCCGGGCCTGCTCGCAGACCTCCGGCAGCACCGTCGGCGGCAGGTTGTCCACCACGTACCAGCCGAGGTCCTCCAAGGTGTTGGCCGCCGTCGAGCGGCCCGCACCGGACATGCCCGTCACCACCACGAGCCGCAGCGGGGCTGGTCCGCGCCGGCGACGGGCAGCGCGGAGACGTCTGGCTGCGGGACGTCTGGCTGCGGAACCGGCTCACTCACAGGAACGATTATCTCTGGTTCGGCCGGCGGGGTGACCGGCGCGCCCCGGAGCGGGGATGTCAACTGAGGATCTCACCGGTCGCGGTGTTGATCGCCTCGCCGGCGGGCTCGCGGTCGAGCTGCTCCTTGATGGCGGTGGCGGTGACCCGGCCGAACCCGGGCACGGCCGAGATCTCGTCGACCGAGGCCGCGCGAAGCTTCTTCAGGGACCCGAAGTGGCGGATCAACGCCTTGCGTCGCACTTCGCCGAGACCCGGCACGGAGTCGAGCATGGACTCCACCATCGACTTGCTCCGCCGGGACCGGTGGTGGGTGATGGCGAAGCGGTGGGCCTCGTCCCGGAGCCGTTGCAGCAGGTAGAGGCCTTCGCTGGACCTCGGCAGGATCACCGGCACGTCGCTGTCCGGCAACCACACCTCCTCGAGCCGCTTGGCCAGGCCGCACAGCGCGACGTCCTCGATACCCAGCTCGTCCAGGGCGCGCGCGGCAGCCGCCACCTGGGGCGGGCCACCGTCGACCACCACCAGGGACGGCGCGTAGGCGAACTTCTCGGGCGCGCCGGTGGTCGGGTCGATCAGCAGCGGGCCGTCGTCGGTGCGGTCGGACCCGTCCCCCGACCGTTCTCGAGCGGCACCGCGGGTCGATCGTCGATCAACCGGCGGAACCGTCGGGTGATCACCTCGTGCATCGCGGCGACGTCGTTCTGGCCGTCGACCCCGCGGATGACGAACCGGCGGTACTCGCTCTTGCGGGGCAGCCCGTCCTCGAACACCACCATCGAGGCCACCACCTCGGTGCCCTGCAGGTTCGAGATGTCGTAGCACTCCATCCGCAGCGGTGCAGTGGGCAGGTCCAGCGCCTCCTGGAGCTCCTCCAGCGCCCGGTTCCGGGTCGAGAGGTCGCCCGCGCGGGTGGTCTTGTGCCGGATCGAGCGTCTCGCCGGCGTTGCGGCCCACCGTCTCCAGCAGCGTCCGCTTGTCCCCGCGCTGCGGCACGTGGATGCGGACCCCACCGCCGCGCAGCTCGCGACAGCAGGGTGCTCAACGCCTCGCCGTCGGGCGGGTCGCACCGGGACCAGGATCTCCCGCGGCACGGTGCCCGTGTTCGGATCCGCGGGGTCGACGTCGGCGTACAGCTGGAGCAGGAACTGCTCGATCAGCTCACTCGTCCGCGCCTCGTCGACGCGGTCCGCGACCCAGCCGCGTTCACCGCGGACCCGGCCGCCGCGGACGTGGAAGATCTGCACCGCGACCTCGAGCGGGTCCTCGGCCAGGGCGATGACGTCGACGTCGGTGCCTTCGGGCAGCACGACGGCGTTCTTGGCCATCGCCTTCTCGAGGGCACCGAGGTCGTCGCGCAACCGGGCGGCCCTCTCGTACTCCTGTTCGTCGCTGGCCTGCTTCATCTCGGACTCGAGGCGCTTGATGAGCGGCGCCGCGTGACCGGAGACGAACTGGACGAAGTCCTCGACCATCGCCCGGTGCTCCTCGGCGTCCACCCGGCCGACGCACGGGGCCACGCACTTGCCGATGTAGCCGAGCAGGCACGGACGACCGATCTGCTTGTGGTTCTTGAACACCCCGGGCCGGCAGGACCGCATCGGGAACACCCGGAGCACCAGGTCGACGGTCTCCCGGATCGCCCAGGCGTGGGAGTACGGACCGAAGTACCGGTTGCCCTTGCGCTTGGGCCCGCGACCGACCATCACCCGCGGGTACTCCTCCGACAGCGTCACGCAGAGCCACGGGTAGGACTTGTCGTCGCGGTACTTCACGTTGAACCGCGGGTCGAACTCCTTGATCCAGGAGTACTCCAGCTGGAGCGCCTCGACCTCGTTCTGCACCACCGTCCAGTCGACCTTGGCCGCGGTCTGCGACCATCGACCGGGTCCGGCTGTGCAGCGTGTACGGGTCGGCGAAGTAGGAATTCAGCCGCGACCGGAGGCTCTTCGCCTTGCCGACGTAGATGACCCGACCGCCGGCGTCGGAGAATCGATAGACGCCGGGCTGATCGGGAATCGACCCCGAAGCGGGGCGATACGCGAGGGCGGACGGCACGGGACCCAGCCTAGGCGGGGCCCCGGACACACCGCGGAGCCGGAACGCACGTCATGCGGAAACCGGACGAACCGGACGGGAACCGGTCGGGGGGTGCCGCAGGTTTGCGACGGTTCAGGCCTGGACGTAGACCTTGCCGTCGGTCACGGTCACCGGGAACTCCTCGAGCGGTTCGGTCGCCGGGTCCTGCAGCACCGAGCCGTCCTTGACGGAGAACTCGCTCTGGTGGCAGTTGCAGTGGATCCGGTCGCCGCGCATCTCGGTGACCCGGCACTTCTGGTGGGTGCAGATGGCGGTGAAGGCCTTTACTCACCCTTGGTCGGCTGGGTGACCACGTAGTCGTTCGGCTCATCCATGATCAACCCGCTACCCACCGGGACCTTGCTGGCGCTGACGCTCGGACCGGTGGGGGCCGGTGCGCTGCTCGCCGCCTTCGACGGAGCCGCTGAGGACGGTGCTGCCGAGCTGGGGGCCGCCGAGCTGGGAGCCGCCGAGCTGGGGGCGGCCGAACTCGGTGCGGCCGAGCTGGGCGTGGCGGCCGGGGTCTGAGCGGGTGCGCAGGCGGCGAGGACCGTCGCACCGCCGCCGGCGAGCGACACCATGCCCGCGATCCGCAGCAGGTTGCGGCGATCGAGCAGCAGTCGGGTCGTGGCGTTCACGAGCTGGTCGGGGTGCGACTGCATGGCCTGCTCCGCGGACGGTCCCTCGGTCAGAACGCGGGCGTCGGGTGCAGCTGCATCATGGTTGGTCATCGGTACTCCAGGGGTCGTCGGGTGGCCCGAGCAATGGCTGACGATTCAACCATCGGAGCCTGTGGCCAGCCTGTGAATCTGGTCGAGAACGCGCCCCCGCACGGGCTTCTCTGCCGGTGGGTATGGCCGCCGCGGCCCGCCGTCATGGCCGAGAACTGCTCACCTCGACGACCGGCGACGAGCCGCGACGAGCCGACGACGACTGAGCGGATCGGCCGGTCAGCTGGCCCGGGCGGTGATCCGCTTCGTGGGTGCCTTGGCCCCGACCTTCCGCGCCAGCGACTTCGCGGCGGCCTTCTTGACCGGAGCCGTCTTGGCGGCGGCCTTCTTCAGGGGAGCCGCCTTCACGGCAGCCGGCTCCGCCGGTCTGGTCGTGGCGGCGGCCTTCTTGGCGGCCTTCTTCGCGGACGTCTTGGCGGCCTGCTTCGCCCCCTTCTTCGCCGGTCCCGACCCGTTGCCGGCCGGGTCGGGAACCAGCGCCGGCTGGGTGTCACCGACGGGCACCTCACGACCCGCGAGCAGCGGGCGCAGGAACTCCCCCGTGTAGGACCGCGGGTCCGCGGCGATCTGCTCCGGGGTGCCCTCCGCGATCACGGTGCCGCCGCGGGACCCGCCTTCAGGACCCATGTCGATCAACCAGTCGGCGGTCTTGATCACGTCGAGGTTGTGTTCGATCACGACCACCGTGTTGCCGGCGTCGACCAGCCGGCCGAGCACGCCGAGGAGCTTGCGGATGTCCTCGAAGTGCAGACCGGTGGTCGGCTCGTCCAGCACGTAGAGCGTGCGGCCGGTGGACCGCTTCTGCAGCTCGCTGGCGAGCTTGACCCGCTGCGCCTCACCGCCGGAGAGGGTCGGCGCCGGCTGCCCGAGGCGGACGTACCCCAGACCCACCTCGTCCAGCGTGGTCAGGTGCCGGGCGATCGCCGGGATGGCGGCGAAGAACTGCGACGCCTCCTCGATCGGCATGTCGAGGATGTCGGCGATGGTCTTGCCCTTGTAGTGGACCTCGAGCGTCTCGCGGTTGTAGCGGGCACCGTGGCACACCTCGCACGGCACGTAGACGTCCGGCAGGAAGTTCATCTCGATCTTGATGGTGCCGTCGCCGGCGCAGTTCTCGCAGCGCCCACCCTTGACGTTGAACGAGAATCGTCCCGGTTGGTACCCCCGGACCTTGGCCTCGGGGGTCTCGGCGAACAGCCGGCGGACGTGGTCGTAGACGCCGGTGTAGGTCGCCGGGTTCGACCGCGGGGTGCGCCCGATCGGTGACTGGTCGACGTGGATCACCTTGTCGATCTCGTCGGCTCCGGTGATCGAGCGGTGCCGGCCCGGCACGTCCCGGGCGTTGTAGATGCGCTTGGCCAACGCGGTGTAGAGGATCGAGTTGACCAGCGTCGACTTCCCCGACCCGGAGACGCCGGTGACGGCGATCAGCTGCCCGAGCGGGAAGCTCACGGTCACGTCCTGCAGGTTGTGTTCGACCGCCCGGTGGACCGTCACCTCCCGACCCGTGGTCCGGGGTCGCCGACGCGCCGGCAGGGCGATGCTGCGTCGGCCGGACAGGTAGGCCCCGGTGAGTGAGTCCGGGTGATCGAGCAGCTCCTGCACCGGTCCGGAGACGACCACGTGCCCGCCGTGCTCCCCCGCACCCGGTCCGATGTCCACCGCCCAGTCCGCCATCCGGATCGTGTCCTCGTCGTGCTCGACGACGATCAGGGTGTTGCCGAGATTCCGCAGCCGGATCAAGGTCTCGATCAGCCGACGGTTGTCCCGCTGGTGCAGCCCGATGCTCGGCTCGTCCAAGACGTACAGCACGCCCACCAGACCGGAACCGATCTGGGTGGCGAGTCGGATCCGCTGCGCCTCGCCACCGGACAGGCTGGCGGTCGGGCGGCTCAGCGACAGGTAGTCCAGCCCGACGTCGAGCAGGAAGCGCAACCGCTCGTTGATCTCCTTGAGCACCCGTTCGGCGATCTGGCGTTCCCGTGCGGTCAGCTCCAGGCTGCCGAGGAAGTCCGCCGCTCCGTCGATGGACATGGCCGAGACCTCGGCGATGTTCTTGTCGCCGATGGTGACCGCCAGCGACGTCGGCTTCAACCTGGCTCCGTGACAGGCGGTGCACGGCACCTCGCGCATGTATCCCGCGAACCGCTCGCGCGACGTGTCGGTCTCCGCCTCGGCGTGCCGGCGCTCGATGTAGGAGACGACGCCTTCGTACTTCGCGTTGTAGCTGCGCTCCCGGCCGTACCGGTTGCGATACCGGACGTGGACCTGACCCGGCACGCCGTAGAGCAGCAGCTTCTTCGCCGCGGCCGGCAGGGAGTACCAGGGCACGTCGGTGCGGAAACCCGACGACTCGGCCAGCGACACGATCAGCCGATAGAAGTAGTCGGCCACCTGCGCCGACGCCCAGGGCGCGATGGCCCCGGCGGCCAGGGTCTTCTCGTCGTCCGGGACCACGAGGTCGGGATCGACCTCCATCCTGGTCCCGATGCCGGAGCACTCCGGGCACGCGCCCCACGGCCCGTTGAACGAGAACTGCCGCGGCTCGAGCTCTTCGATCGCGATGTCGTGGTCGTTGGGACAGGCCATCTTCTCGGAGTACCGCCGCTCCCGCAGCGGATCCTTGGGGTCGAGGTCGACGAAGTCGATGGTGACGACCCCCTGGGCGAGACCCAGCGCGGTCTCGACCGAGTCGGTCAGCCGCTGCTTCGACGACGGCTTCACCGCGAGCCGATCGACCACCACGTCGATGTTGTGCTTGTACTTCTTGTCCAGCGTCGGCGGCTCGGTCAGCGACACCACCTCGCCGTCCACCCGTGCTCGGCTGAAGCCGGCGCCGGCGAGCTGGCGGAAGACGTCGACGTACTCCCCCTTGCGGCCCCGGACCACCGGTGCCAGGACCTGGAACCGGGTGCCCGGCTCGAGACCCAGCAGCCGGTCGACGATCTGCTGCGGCGACTGGCGGCTGATCGGCTCACCGCAGATCGGGCAGTGCGGCCGGCCGGCGCGCGCGTACAGCAGCCGGAGGTAGTCGTAGACCTCCGTGATGGTGCCGACGGTCGAGCGCGGATTGCGGCTGGTGGACTTCTGGTCGATCGAGACCGCCGGCGAGAGTCCCTCGATGAAGTCGACGTCGGGCTTGTCCATCTGGCCGAGGAACTGCCGCGCGTACGCCGAGAGGGACTCGACGTAGCGCCGCTGCCCTTCGGCGAAGATCGTGTCGAAGGCCAGACTCGATTTCCCCGACCCCGACAGGCCGGTGAAGACGATGAGGGCGTCCCGCGGAAGGTCGAGGGAGATGTTGCGCAGATTGTGCTCTCGGGCACCACGAACGACGAGACGGTCAGTCACGACGACCACCCTATGCGCGGCCTCCGACAGGATTTGCCGACTCTCTCACCCTCCGCTCCTCCCGACCCTCTGCCACGACATTGCCACGATCGTGTGTCGACTTCCGTCCAACTACGGACGGAAGTCGACACACGAAAGCGCGATCGGGTCAGCGGCGATCTGACACGATTCCCCGATGGCTCAGGTTTTGTTCGCGGGCGAAAATCCGCTCATCATGCTGTACCGGCCGGGCGGGAAGGATCTGGTCGGGGTCGCGAGCCTCTGGCACGCGCGGTACACCGAGTGGGGCTCCGGCCACTCGCTGCTGATCTGGACCGATCCGGTCGGCACCGGGCTGGGCGAGCAGGCTCCGACCGGGATCTTCACCGACAACCTGCCGCTGGCCCGCGGCCTCTGGGACACCTTCAACCGCCGATGGGAACCGCTGCTCGACCACGGCCTGGCGGAGTTCCCGCCGGAACCGGCCCGCTTCAGCCACCGACGCGACGAGGCCGGGAACGTCCGCGTCGACTGCCAGCGCGGCACCTCGGAGATCGAGCTGGCCTGGTACCGGCCGCGGCCGGCGATCTGGACCGAGACGTTCCCGTACGAGTACCGGACGACGGCGGTCATCCTGCCCTGCGAGGGCGGCAGCATCAGCGTGGACGGCCGCACCGCCGCCGGGGAGATCCGCGACCACGACGACGTGTTCGCGCGCTCGGCCTGTCTGGCGTACTGCGAAACGTGGATGACGCGGGACGACCTGCCGGCGGAGAGGACCCAGATCGCGGACTGACGTCGAGGGCTAGGGTCGGCACATGGGGCAGACGGAGCCGGACACCGGGACCGCCGCCGATCAGCTGGCCGAGTCGCTCGATCTGATGCGTGCGGCCACCGCCCGGCTGCTCGGCGACACGATCACGGTCTCCGACGACGACTGGCGAGCGCCCAGCCGGCTGCCGGGCTGGAGCCGGGGTCACGTCGCCACCCACATCGCCCGTCAGGCCGACGCCCTGATCCGGTTGTGCCGCTGGGCGCGTACCGGGGAGCGCGCGGCCATGTACGCCTCACCCCAGGCCCGTGACACCGAGATCGAGGCGGGGGCCGGCCGACCCGGACTGGAGCTCCAGATCGATCTGGACACGACCTCGGGACGGCTGCTGGAGGCGTTCGACCAGGTCGCCGACGCGGCGGCCTGGGATGCCGAGATCGAGATGCGCGGCGGGCTGACGGTGGTGACCCGACTGCTGCCCCTGGCCCGGATGACCGAGGTGGCCCTGCACCACGTCGACCTCGACGTCGGGTACGACGTCGACGACATCGACGAGACCACGGCCGCCTGGCTGCTGGAGTGGTCGGCGTTCCGGCTGAAGCAGCGCGACGAGTTCCCCCGGCTCGAGCTGGCCTCGACCAGCGGGCACGTGATCATGGTCGGCAGCTCGGGCGAGCCGCGGCGCGTGCGCGGCAGCAACGCCCGGCTGCTCGGGTGGTTGACGAGCCGGCTCCATCCCTCCGGGGTCGAGGGCGCCAGCACCCTGCGACTCCCCCCGTTCTGAACGCCGCGCGAGCTCCGATCCGACCGCGCCCGACCGAGAGGCAGTTCCGACATGTCCGACCAGACGTTGACCCTCGACCCGACGAAGACGGCCCTGGTGCTGATCGAGTACCAGAACGACTTCACCTCCGACGGCGGCGTGCTGCATGGCGCCGTCGCCGACGTGATGGAGTCCACCGGGATGCTCGACCGGACCGTCGAGCTGGTGACTGCGGCCCGGGCTGCCGGCGCGACGATCATGCACGCCCCGATCACCTTCGCCGCCGGGTACGCGGAGCTGTCCGCGACGCCGTACGGGATCTTGAAGGGTGTGGTCGACGGCAACGCCTTCGTCAAGGACTCCTGGGGTGCTGCGATCGTCGACGTGCTGGCGCCGCAACCGGGCGACATCGTGGTCGAGGGCAAGCGCGGACTCGACACCTTCGCCAGCACCAACCTCGACTTCATCCTGCGCAGCAAGGGCATCGACACGATCGTGCTGAGCGGCTTCCTGACCAACTGCTGCGTCGAGTCGACGATGCGCAGCGGGTACGAGAACGGCTACCGGGTGATCACCTTGACCGACTGCGTGGCGGCGACGTCGCAGGCCGAGCACGACAACGCGATCACCTTCGACTACCCGATGTTCTCGGTGCCGGTGACCGCCGAGCAGGTGCGCAGCGCACTCGGCAGCAGCGACACGTCCGCGGCCTCGCGGGAGGTCCGGGTCTGATGGCCGGCCTCAATCACGTCGAGCCCGGTGGTCCGGCCCGCACCCTGCCGTTGTCGCCGTCGGTCACGATGAGCAAGCTGTCGGTGGGTGGGATGGACAACAACGCCTACCTGCTGACGACCGGTTCCGCTGCCCTGTTGATCGACGCGGCCGACGAACCCGATCGGATCCTGGAGCTGATCGGCGGCCGGCCGGTGGCCACGATCGTCACGACCCACCGGCACGGCGACCACTGGCAGGGTCTGCCCGCGGTCGCCGAGGCCACCCAGGCGGCGCTGGTCTGCGGGCGCCCCGACCTGGACGCGATCGCCACCGGCGCCTGGGTGGAGAACCTCGCCGGCGTCTGGGACGGTGACACGATCGCACTCGGTGAGGAGTCGTTGGAGGTCATCGGGCTCGTCGGCCACACTCCCGGCTCCATCGCGCTCGGCTACGTCGGCGCCGACGGGGTCAGCCACCTCTTCACCGGGGACAGCCTCTTTCCCGGCGGACCCGGCCGAACGCGCAGCCCGGAGGACTTCACCTCGCTGCTGCACGACCTCGACGTCAAGATCTTCGACCGCTTCGACGACCGGACCGTCGTCCACCCCGGGCACGGCGACGACACCACCCTCGGGGACGAGCGGCCCCACCTGCAGGAGTGGCGCGAGCGCGGGTGGTGAGCGGGAGACGCCTGGGCCCTCGTCGAGCGTTCGGTCTCGTCGCGCTCGAGTGCATCTGCCGCCGGGCCCGCGGACGAAGTCTGGTCGATCATGAACTGCCCCTGGACACCGCCGCCTAGGCTCCGCTGATGGCGTTGCTCCTCCTCGATCGGCCGCGGGCCGCCCTCGCGGCCTCGGTCCGGCACCGGATCGCCGGCTCCGACTTCGAGCAGCACCACCAGCGGATCTGGCACTCGCCGGGGCCGCGGTGGTTCACGGCTGACGACCCGATCTGGCAGGTCCACAACGACGTGTCGATGTTCGTCGGCGGCATCCGGGCCCTGCTGCTGCAGTCCCTGCACCCGGTCGCCATGGCCGCGGTCAGTGCCCACTCGGGGTTCCGCGGCGACCCCTGGGGGCGGCTGCACCGGACGAGTCACTTCCTGGCCACGACGACGTACGGCACCATCGCCGACGCCGAGGCGAGCATCGCGCGGGTCAACGCCATCCACCGCCGGATCAAGGGCACGACCCCGGACGGAGTCGCCTATCGCGCCGACGATCCCGAGCTGCTCGCCTGGATCCACCTGGCCGAGGTCGACAGCTTCCTCACCTGCTACCAGGAGCTGGCGACGGTGCCCCTCGACGACGCCGCCGCCGACCGGTACGTCGCCCAGAGCTCGCTCGTGGCCGATCGGCTCGGGGTGCTCGGGCCACCCCGCAGCACCGCTGAGCTGGAGGAGCAGCTCGCCGAGGTCCGGCCCCGGCTGCGCATCACCGAAGCGGCCCGCGAGACCACCGATCTGTTGTTGCACGAGCCGCCGATCGGCGGCATCGAGCGGATCGGGTACGCGATGCTCGCCGCCGGTGCCGTCTCGTTGCTGCCGGTCTGGGTGCGGACCGAGCTCGGACTGCCGAGCCTGCCCATCACCGACCGGCTGCTGACCAGGCGCGTCACCCGGACCGCCCTGCGCACGATCCGTTGGGCGCTGGCCGGCGTACCGCCGCCGAGCGGCTGAGCCGGCCGGGCGGGAACAGCTCGGGGCAGCTCACTGCAGCGGGAACGGCGGCTGCTGCCAGGCGGGCTGATCACTCACCTCGACGGCGGTGACCCACTTGACCCACCAGAACCCGCGACGGCCGGGGGCGACGAGGCGGACCGGTGCACCGCGACCCGGCGTCAGGGCTCGGCCGCCGCTGCCGACCGCCAGCCACAGCCGGTCGGCATCGTCGACGGGAAAGGCCCGCTCGTAGCCGGTGACGCTGCGCACCCGCAGGCTCAGACCGCCGGCCAGCTCCGCCGCCGGGAGGAGATTTCGACCAGCCGGACACCGATCCAGTCGAGGTCCGCGTACCACCCGTTGGTGCAGTCCAGCCGGGCGGACACGGGTTCGGCCCGCGCTTCGAGCTCGGCGAGCGAGAAAGACGTCCCGGCGACGGCGACCCGGTGCCTCGACGGATCCAGATCCGGTACCCGGTCGAACAGCCACGTCGTCGCGGGTACGGCCGCGGGCTCCAGCGGTCGCGAACCGGTCGGTGATCGCGGCCGGTCGGGCCGGCTGACGACTGCAGCCGCTCCGAGCACGGCGTAGCCCGCGGCGACCCCCAACCCGAGGGCGCCGTCCTGCAGCACCAACCGTCGGGACAGGTCGCTGCGGCGCGGGGCCTGCCGCCGGTGCCGCAGCACGTGCCAGATCAGCAGCAGGAGCACACCGACCGCCGCACCGACGTGGACCTGGATCGGAGTCAGTCCCAGCACGACGACGTAGCCCGCGAAGAACTGCACGAAGCCGGCGAGCAGGCAACCGACGACGAGCACCGACAGCACCAGACCCACGAGCCGCCATCGCGTCGAGCGCCGGATGATCATGGACTTCCACGGCAGCAGCACGACCACCGCCACCCCGAACAGGCCGTGCACCGCCGTGGTCAGGGTCGCGGTCGTTGGGGCGCCGGCGGCGAACGCGAACCAGCCGCTCGCGAAGGCGCCGATCAGCAGCACCAGCAGCCCGACGTTGGTCCGCCGGGCCGAGCGGCGCAGCCAGGACGGCCGCGGTCGATCCGCCGGGTCGGCCGGCACCACATCGACCGGCTGATCACCCACCCCGCCATTGTGCGCGCCTGCGCGTCGTCGCGACGCCCGGATCGAGTTAGTCGCGGCAGGCCGCCTCGATGATGGCGAGCTCGCGCTGCTCCGCCTCGTGATCACCGAGATTGCCGGCCAGCACCAGCAGCGACTTCCACACGCACCAGCCGCGAGCGCGGTCCCAGGTCTGCTCGTCGAGATCGAGCAGCTCCCGGAAGCGGGCCCGGGACCTGGCGTCGAACAAGGTCCAGCTGATCACCAGGTCGCAGGCCGGGTCGCCGACCGCCGAGGTACCGAAGTCGATCACCGCCGACAGCCGGCCGTCGTCGACGAGCAGGTTCCCGTACGCGATGTCGCCGTGCACCCAGACCGGATCACGTTCCCAGCGGGAGGCCAGCGCGGTCCGCCACAGTCGCTCGATCGTCGCGACGTCGACGAGGTGGCTCGCCCGGGCGAGGAAGTCGCGCGTCTCGCCGTCGTACACCGACAGGTCGCCGCCGCGGTAGAAGCTGTGGGCTCCGGCGAGCGGTCCGCCGTCGGTGGAGCAGCGCTGCAGCGCGCGCAGGAACCCGGCCACCTCGGTGGCGAACCGGGAGAGGTCGTCCAGCTGATCCGGCGTGGCCGGCCGGCCGTCGAGCCAGCCCCAGACCGACCACGGGAACGGGTAGCCGTGCCCCGGCCGGCCGACGCCGAGTGGCACCGGAACCGGGTACGGCAGCTGGGGAGCCAGCCGCGGCAGCCAGGTGTTCTCCTTCGCCGCCTGCGGCAGGTAGACCGCCGACGCCGGCAACCGGACCTTCATCTCGGGACCGAGCCGGAAGGTGTGGTTGTCCCAGCCGCTCAGCTCGACGGGACGGACGGGCAGCTCCGCCCAGTGCGGGAACTGGTCCGCGATCAGCGCGGACACCGTCTCGGCGTCGACCTGGACCCGCTCGCCCCGGGGGATCTCGTCGCTCACTCCGACATCCTGCCGGTCGGACCACCGGTGCGCAGGTGGATTGTTTCTCGGACTCCGGCTCGAGCCGCGCGGTCAGCGGGTGGGACGCACCTCGAGCGGCATCCCGTCCGGGTCGACCACGCGGATCCAGATCCCCGAGTCGTCCTCGACCGTCTCCGCCTCGTACCCGTCGGCCGCCAGCCGCCCCGCGAAGGCGTCGAACGGCTCGCTGGTCTCGGTCCCGAGCTGGACGAGGTACGGCGGCCCGAACCGGTCGGAACCGGCGGCCACCGACGCCGGTCCGGCTCCGCTCCGCAGGCCCAGCACCCCGGCGTCCGGACCGGCCGTGAGCGGTAGGTACCCCTGGCCGGGCTCGAGCGCGGCGAAACCGAACCGGCCGAAGAAGTCCGCCTCGCGCTCGACGTCGGCGACGGTGCAGATGGCCACCACGTCCATCGACGCCGCCACCGACTGCTCACCCCACCCGGCCCGCTCGGTCGGATCCCGGTCGTCGCCGAGCAGCCCGATCACGAGGCCACCGGGGGTGACCACGACACCCTGCGGGCCGAAGGGCTCGTCCCACACCTGGACCGCGAGTCCGGCGGCGTTCAGCTCATCCGCCGCGGTCGCCAGATCCGGGGTCACGAAGTTCAGCGTGGTCCGGGTCGTCGTCGGGCCGGCCGCAGCGGTGGCCGCGTCGTGGACGCCGAACCGTCCGCCGCGACCGGCGAAGCTCGCGAACGTGCCGCCGTCGCCTCGCTCCTCCAACCGGAGGCCGAGCGCAGCAGCGAAGCCGATCATGGCGGCCGGGCGGGGCGAGAAGCGCAGCGGCCAGATGCCGTAGGTCGAGGTCATCGAAGCTCCTTCAGGACGATCCCGGCACCGGTCGACGGCGGGTCGAGACCGGCCCGACCCGCCCCGGTGCGGGTGACGTCATCCTCGCCGTCCGGGTCCCCTTCGGGTCCGCGGGGGTGCCCGTCGCGATCCCAACCGAGCGCCAACTGGGTGGCGACGTGGACCAGGGGCGCGTTCCACCGGATGCAGATGTCGTTGGTGGTCTCCGAGGTCGGCTCGTCCAGGTAGCAGAGCTGGGCCGGGAGGCCCGCCAGTCGCGGGTCACCGGGGAACCCGGGAGTGACAGTCGAGTTGGCGCCGCCGGTCAGGGCGCCGGGCGGCGCGGGTGGGAAAGCCGGGTCGAGGTCGTGACCGAACTGCCTCGTCCGTGGATGCCGGGACGGGTCCGTGCCGTAGCCGACGACGTAGCTCTGCCCGAGGGCGTTGCGGCCGAGGAGATAGTCCATGCCGGAGGTGGTCGCATCGCGCAGCTCTCGGTCGCCGGACAACCGGGCCGCGGCGGCGATCACGACCAGGTTGTTGAGGATCCGACCGTTCGAACCCCAGGCCCAGCCCTCTCCGGGACCGTACGGCTGTCCCCAGGGCGATGCAGCGGCCAGCCGGGCCAGCTCGCGACCCGCCTCGATCAGCTCCGCCACGATCCGGTCCTGATCGGCCGGCCGGTTCCCGTCGCCGGCTGCGGCCAGGTCGAGCCGGGCGGGTCCGGCGACCCGGTCGTAGTCGAAGCCCCCCGGGTCGAACACCTCCGTCGCCGACCGGTGGTGCCACGGTGACCGCTCGTACGCATCGGCGAAAGACGGATCCCCGGTGGCCAGCCAGAGCTCGACCGCCGCCCAGTAGAAGTCGTCGGACGGATCGGGGTCACCGTACGGTCCCCCGCCGAAGCGACCCTCGTCGTCCGGTGCGATCAGGTCGGGGTGCCGGCGGGCGGCGGCGTACGCGGTCCGGCCGGCGACCAGCAGCCGGTCGGCGTAACCGGGATCGCGCCGACCGAGCACTCGTGCCGCCCGGGCAGCGACCGCGGCGAGCTGCAGGCTGGCTGCCGTCGACGGTCGGTGCAGGACGCGAGCGGTCGGATCCTCGTGCGGCCAGCCGGGCAGCGGCGACCAGGTGGTGCCGTGCACCCGGTGGAACACCAGGCCGGCCAACGGATGTCCCGACGGCACCTGCATCCGCAGCAGCCAGTCGAGCTGCCAGCGGCACTCCTCGATCAGCATCGCCACCTCGACCGGCGCCGGCCGCCCCCCGGAATCCAGCAGGACGACGGTGTCCAACAACTGCCAGAGAGCGATCGCGCCGCTGGTCGCGTACTTGCCGTAGTCACCGGCGTCGTACCACCCGCCGGACACGTCGAACGGCCCGGGCGAGACCCAGCCGGGGTACAGCCGCTCGGCGTCGGGGCCGCTCCACCCCGGAACCGCCGCGTCACCCGGGTGGCCCGCGGGGCGGCCGTAACCCGGTGCCCGCCGGTCGCTGATCGGGCAGCCGGAGCGCAGCAGGTAGAAGACCTCGAGCGCATCCCGGGCCAGCTCGTCGTAGAGCGCCGCGTCGATCGCGAACGGGTGACTGCGTTCGTCGGCGACCTGGATCACGTACCGCGGGCCGGGGACCTCGAAGCCGGAGAAGTCGATCAGCTGGACGGATCGACCGGAACTCGGGTCGACCCGCTCCCACGGCTCGGTCGTGCCCCGGAAGGCGGCCACCCCGGCCGGGTCGAACACCGTGAAGTCGACGGGGTCGGCGACGTCGGTCACCCAGGTGGCCCGTTTCGGCGCATCGGGCAGGTACCCCCGCTGATTGACCCGGACGGCCGGCCGTCCGGTCAGCACCTCGGTCACCGACCAGGTCGGCCAGCGCTCCGGGCGGGGATCGTCCGATGCTCGTGGTGGATCCGGCATGGGGCTGAGCATGCCACCGAGGCCCCGTCCGGGAGGTTCCGGACCAGGGGCGGACCGGCCGTACCCTGTGGTCCATGGCCGACGCCCTGCGCACCCGAACCGCCGTGGTGTCCGGAGCCTCCCGCGGACTGGGGGCGGTGATCGCCCGCGCCCTCGCCGCGTCGGGTTGGCGGGTGGCGGTGAGCTACCGCAGTGACGACGCGGCGGCGGAATCGGTCGTCGCCGACATCCGCAGCCAAGGTGGGCACGCCCAGGCCTACCGCGGCGATGCGACCGACGAGGCGGATGTCGCCGCACTGGTCGAGCTGGCGGGCGCCGATCTCGGACCCGTCCTGGCCGTGGTGCCGAACGCGACGGGCCCGCAGCCGCCGACGCCGATCGAGCAACTGAGTTGGCAGGTGCACCTGGACCAGCTGACCTACTTCGTGAAGAGCCCGACCCTGCTGGTCCAGGCGGCGCTGCCGACGATGAAGCAGCACGGCTTCGGCCGGGTGATCTTCATCGGCTCCGACATGGTCGACCGGGCCAAGCCCGAGTGGTCTGCCTACACCGCGGCGAAGGCGGCCCAGCTCGGCCTCACCAAGGTGTGGTCCCGCGAGCTCGGCCCGCACGGCGTCACGGTGAACCTGGTGGCGCCCGGCTTCATCCCGGTGGAACGGCACGCCGGCGCCGACACCGAGGACTACCGGCGCGACGTCCCCCTGGGCCGGATGGGCACCCCCGACGACGTCGCGGGACTCGTCGGCTACCTGGCCTCCGACGCCGCCGGCTTCGTGACCGGCCAGCGGATCACGGTGAACGGCGCGCACACGCTCGGGTGAGTGCGCGGCGCCGATCGCGGCTCAGACCCGTTCGGGCTGGTACTCGAAGCCGTGCGGGGCGGTGATGTGGTCGATCGGCTCGTCGGTGAAGCGCGCGGCGGTGCTGAGCACCGGGTGATCGAAGAAGTCCTCGGTGCCGCTCGGGAACAGCAGCGGGGTACCGGTCGCGAGCCACGGCGTGGTGTGGATCATCGCGATCATCGGCCGCGGTTGCGAGGTGCGGTTGGGCATCCCGGCGTGCCAGAGCCGGATGTCGCGGATCAGCATGCTGCCCCGCCGGAAGGTCGGTTGGATGGGCGGGCTGATCGCCCGCCGGGCCTCGAGGACGTCCGGGGCGATCTTGATGTCGTCGCCGGACCCGACCCCGAGCTCGCGGTGGGTTCCCGGCCAGAGCTCGGTGGCGCCGTTCTCGGGCGAGACGTCGACCGTGAGCACGTTGACCACCAGCTGAGCCGCCGGGTGCGCGACCTCCAAGGTGCCGAGCGGCCACAGATGGCCCACGTCGGCGTGAACCGGTTGGCGCTGGTCACTGGGGAGCGCGGTGTTGCCGCCGTACATGACGTTCTTGATCCCCGGACCGAGCACCGTGGACGTGACGGAGATCGCGAACGGGTTCAGCAGCACGTCGGAGAACAGGTACGGCGGGAACGGCGGCGGATCCTGCTGCAGGTTGCCGGCGTTCCAGTTGTACGGCGCGTCGGTCCTGGCCTGCAGGGCGGCCAGATCCGCCGTCATCTTCTCGTGCAGGACATCGAGATGAGCCGGATCGACGACGTCGTCGAGCACCACGAATCCGTCCACCCGCAGCGCCTCGACGGCGGTGGCGATTCCCTCGGCGGACAAGCGTCCCGCTGCTCGCTCCGCGTCGCTGACGTCGATCGTGATCATGCGATGCCTCCCCGGTCGGCTGGTGTCATCCGCCGCCGGGCCGGCGAGCGGGACGATGGTGTGGAGTGCACCGCGCTCGGTGCACATCGCTACGCTATCGCGCCGATTCGCGCACCGAGGTGCTGAGCAGCACCGACGTGGGGTCGGCCGGTGCCAGGCCGGTGCCGGCGACGATCACGGTGGCCCGTTCCCAGGGTCGGTCGGCCGCCAGGAACGGGTCCTCTCGCGCCATCCACGCGTGCCAGAAGGCCGTCGACGCCGCTTCGTCGCCGTTCACCCCGCTGGCCACGTCACGGGCGATCCCCTGGCGTTCGGCCTCGGCGTAGTCCGACTGGACCCAGACCGCGCTGTCGATGTGGTCGCTCAGCTGGCGCGCCGAGCAGCCGACCCCCTCCACCACCAGCACCCGGGTCCCGACCGGCACGTCGATGGCGCCCGGTCGGCCGCGTTGCTCCCAGGCCGGGGGCCGCAAGTGCACGGGATCGCCGGCGCGGAACGGGTTCAGCACTCCCTCGATCAGCAGGTCGAACCAGCCGAACATCGGGGCGTGCCAGGCGATGTCGTCGGCCGCCAAGCCGTGCGCGTGCGGGATCACGGCTTGCAGCCGGCGAGTGAGGGTGGACTTGCCGGCGCCGCTGCGGCCGTCGACCGCGACGACGGCGCGTCCGGGACCGGGTCCGGCGAGATCGCTCGCCAGCCGCTCGAGCCCGATCGGCCGCCAGGGCCCGGCGGCCGGTTCACCCGGCCCGGTCATGGTCTCCACTTCCACCCCCGAGACGTCGCTGCACAGAGTCGGACGTGTCAGGGTAAGCCCATGATGACGGTGTACGAGGCGGCCGGCGGCGACGCCGGGCTGACCCGGCTGGCCGACGCCTGGCACGCCCGGGTGCTGGCCGACGAGGTCGTCGCCCACGCGTTCAGCCACGGCTTCCGGCCCGACCACACCGAGCGCCTCGCGGCCTACTGGATCGAGGCTCTCGGCGGCCCGACCACCTACTCCCAGCTGTACGGCGACGAGACCGGCGTGGTTCGGATGCACAGCGGGAACGGGCCGCACGAGGAGATGGATCGCCGGGCCATCGCCTGCTTCGACCAGGCGCTGGACGACGTCGGGATCCCGGCGGACGAGCGGCTGCACCAGGTGCTGCTGGACTACTTCTCCTGGGCCACGACCACGACGATGTCGCGCTACCACGGGTCGAGCGACGAGGTCCCGGACGGCATGACCATCCCGCGCTGGTCGTGGCAGGGCCTGGTCGACTGATCGGCTCGGCACCCGGTCGTCCGCTCGGATCGCCCTCGTTCACCGGCTTCCGGGCGCCCGCGCGAAGATGGTCCGGTGGCTGAACCGGTGCTGGTCGTCGGCTTCGACGTCGACGACGCCGCCTTGACCGAGCTGCACGCCCGGGCCTTCGGCAACGAGCCGGGCGAGACGTCACCGTGGGCGGGACGGCTGCGGCGATACAGCGTGAGCTGGGTCGGCGCCTTCGACACCTCCGCCACCACCCTCGATCCGGGTGACTCGTCCGACCGGTCCGACCCCGTCGACTCCGCGGACGGTCCGCTGATCGGCTTCGTGCACGCGTGCTGGGACGGCGGGGCGCACGCCTTTCTGCTCGACGCCGTGGTCGCGCCCGAGCATCAGGGGCGTGGCATCGGGCAGGCGCTGGTCCGCCGACTGACCGCAGAGGTCCGCGCGGCCGGTTGCAGCTGGTTGCACGTCGACTTCGAGCCGCAGCTCGAGCGGTTCTACCGGAGCTGCGGCTTCCGCTCGACCGCGGCCGGCTTGATCGGGCTCGAACCGCTCAGTCGGTGAAGCGGAACCGGGTCATGTCCGTCGGGAACGAGAACCAGGCCAGCGCCGTCACGGGCGTGATCACCCGGAGACCGCCGCCGCCCTCCCCCGCCCAGGAGTCCGGCCCCGGTTCGTAACCCATCTCGCGGTACTTGCCGAAGGCCTCCGACAACCGGACGCCCAGCCCGTCGGGATCGGCCCGGGTCGGCTCGCTCGTCCCCTCCACGATGACGGCTTCCCAGCCGTTCTCCAGATTGAGCGTGACATGCGGATTCTGAGCAAGATTCTGGGCGTGCCGGGTGGTGGGGGCCCCGTCGTACCAGAAGCGACCATCCACCCACACGCCCCACCGCGGGACCACGTGCGGCCGGCCGTCCGGTCGCACGGTGGCCAGCCAGTAGTGCTTGGAATCGACCAACCGCTCTTCCACCTGGGCCCAGGTCAGCAGGCCCTTGCTCGACGCAGGTACTCCGTAGCCGTCCGGGACCGTGGGACGCGACCGATGCGGACCGGAACTCTTCTCGACCATGACTGCACCGTAGCGAGAACCGCCGACATCCGGCGACGGCGAATTCCGGTAGTTGTCCCGGGAACAAATCGTTGCGGACGAGCCTTGAGCCTAGTGCGCTCAACGTGAAACCGGGCGCCTGACGCGAGAGGCACAAACCGTGACCGATACCCAGAGCAGCACCATCTCGCTGCCGGTCTTGTTCTTGAACGACCTCGTCGTCCTGCCCGGCATGGTGGTGCCGATCGAGCTCGACGACTCTTCCCGTGCGGCGATCGACACCGCGCGCTCCAGCAGCGAGTCCGAGCTGCTCGTCGCCCCCCGGTTGGAGGACCGGTACGCCGCTTTCGGCGTGGTCGCCTCCATCGTGCAGGTGGGCCGACTCGCCACCGGTGAGGCCGCAGCCGTCATCCGAGCCGAACGCCGGGTCCGGATCGGGTCCGGAGTCGCCGGCCCCGGTGCCGCGCTCTGGGTCGAGGCCGAAGAGCTGCCCGACGAACCCGTCACCGACGCCGTCAACGAGCTGGCCGCCGAGTACAAGTCACTCGTCGTGGCCACCCTGCAGCGCCGGGACGCCTGGCAGGTCATCGACCAGGTCAACCGGGTCAGTGACCCGAGCACCCTGGCGGACCTCGCCGGCTACGCCTCCTGGCTGACCGACGAGCAGAAGCGGCAGCTGCTGGAGACGCCCGGCGTGACCGAGCGGCTGACCGTCCTGGTCGACTGGGCCAAGGACCACCTCGCCGAGGTCGAGGTCAACGACAAGATCGCCTCGGACGTGCGCGACGGGATGGAGAAGAACCAGCGCGAGTTCCTGCTGCGGCAGCAGCTCAACGCCATCCGCAAGGAGCTCGGCGAGGACGAGCCCGAGGGTGCGCAGGACTACCGCACCCGGGTCGAGGAAGCCGAGCTGCCCGAGGATGTCCGCAAGGCGGCCCTGCGTGAGGTCGGCAAGCTGGAGCGCGGCAGCGACCAGAGCCCCGAAGCGGGCTATCTGCGGACCTGGCTGGACACCCTCCTCGATCTGCCGTGGCACCAGACGACGACGGACTCGACCGACATCGACGCGGCTCGGGAGATCCTCGACGCCGACCACCACGGCCTCGACGACGTCAAGGACCGGATGGTGGAGTATCTCGCCGTCCGCGCCCGGCGCGCTCAGCGCGGGATGGAGATCGTCGGCGGCCGTGGCTCCGGCGCCGTGCTGGCGCTGGTCGGTCCGCCCGGCGTGGGCAAGACCTCCCTCGGTGAGTCCGTGGCGCGGGCCCTGGGTCGCAAGTTCGTCCGGGTCGCCCTCGGTGGCGTCCGGGACGAGGCCGAGATCCGCGGCCACCGCCGCACGTACGTCGGGGCGCTGCCCGGGCGGATCGTGCGGGCCATCACCGAGGCCGGATCCATGAACCCGGTCGTGCTGCTGGACGAGATCGACAAGGTGGGAGCTGACTACCGGGGCGACCCGGCCGCAGCCCTGCTCGAGGTGCTCGACCCGGCGCAGAACCACACGTTCCGCGACCACTACCTCGAGGTGGACCTCGACCTGTCCGACGTGCTCTTCCTGGCCACCGCGAACGTGGTGGAGACCATCCCGCAGGCCCTGCTGGACCGGATGGAGCTGGTCAGCCTCGACGGCTACACCGAGGACGACAAGATCGCCATCGCGCGGGACTTCCTGCTGCCGCGCCAGCTCGAACGGGCCGCCCTGACGGCCGAGGAGATCACCTTCTCCGACGCCGCCCTGCGCGAGATCGCGGCCGACTACACCCGGGAGCCCGGTGTCCGGCAGCTCGAGCGGCTGCTGGCCAAGGCCCTGCGCAAGGCCGCGACCAAGCTCACCCGGACGGACGCACCGGCCCGGCTGGAGGTCGACGTGGCGAACCTGAAGGAGTACCTGGGCCGTCCCCGGTTCACCCCGGAGGCGCACGAGCGGACCGCGGTTCCCGGTGTGGCCACCGGCCTGGCGGTCACCGGGATGGGCGGCGACGTGCTGTTCATCGAGGCGGGAGCCGTCGACGGCAAGCCCGGCGTGACCCTCACCGGTCAGCTGGGTGACGTGATGAAGGAGTCGGCTCAGATCGCCCTCTCCTACGTCCGGGCCCACGCCGCGCAGCTGGGGATCACCGATCCGTCGGTGCTGGACCGGCAGATCCACATCCACGTGCCGGCCGGTGCGATCCCCAAGGACGGACCGTCCGCGGGCGTCACCATGGTGACGGCCCTGACCTCGATGGCCACCGGTCGCCCGGTTCGCTCCGAGGTGGGGATGACCGGCGAGGTGACGTTGAACGGCCGGGTGCTGCCGATCGGCGGGGTGAAGCAGAAGTTGCTCGCCGCCCAACGGGCCGGTCTGACGACGGTGTTCATCCCGCAGCGCAACGAGCCCGACCTGGACGACGTCCCGGCGGAGGTGCTGGCTGCGATCGACGTCCGGCCGATGACCGACGTGGCCGAGCTGGTCTCGCTGGCCCTGGAGGACGCGAAGCAGGAGACGCTGGCCGCCTGACCGATCAGTGTCCACCGATCGACGACACGGCGCGGGTCCCATCGGGGCCCGCGCCGTGTCGTCGTCGGGTCAGAGGTTGATGACCGACCCCATGATCACTGTCCGGTCGCGAGGCAGCTCGAAGTACTCGGCGGCGTCGGCGGTCACCCGCGAGGTGGCCAGGAAGAGGTGCTTGCGCCAGCGGGTCATCCCCGGCGCGTCGGCGATCTGCAGGTCGATCGTCGACAGGAAGTACGAGGTGTCCGCCACGTCGATCGGGGCCTCCAGGTGCTCATCGCTCGCCAGCTGCAGCACGGCCGGCACGTTCGGCTTCTCCATGTAGCCGAAGCGCGCCGCGATGTGCACGATCCCGTCGTCCGGCCGGCCCAGGTCGTCCAGCTGCAGCCGGTCCTGGTCGGCCAGGTACGGCATCGGCACCGTGATCACCGAGATGATGATCACCCGGTCGTGCAGCACGTGGTTGTGCTCGACGTTGGCCCGCATCGCCAGCGGGGTGGTGCGCTTCGTCCGGTTCAGGAACACCGCGGCACCGGGAACCCGCCGCAGCGCCGGCGCCCGGGTGTGCAGCGTCTCGATGAAGTCGTCGAGCGACCCCTCGTCGCGTTCCCGGCGCTCGGTCACCAGCTGACGACCCCGCTGCCAGGTGAGCATCACGATGAACACCACCAGCCCGATGATCAGCGGCAGGTACGCCCCGTGGGTGAACTTCGTGAGGTTGGCGGCGAGGAACAACCCCTCCAGGGTGAGGAAGATCGCGGCGCCGCCGAAGACCAACCAGCGCGGCTTGTGCCACTGCCGGCGCACCAGGTAGAAGAACAGGATCGTGGTGATCGTGATGGTGACGGTCACCGCCATCCCGAACGCGTACGCCAGGGCGTGGGAGGAACGGAAGGCGAAGACCAGCGTGAGGACGCCGATCATCAGGGCCCAGTTGATCCACGGCACGTAGATCTGGCCGAAGGCCTGCGCCGAGGTGTGCCGGATCTCCAACCGGGGCAGGTACTCCAGCTGCACGGCTTGGTGGGCCAGCGAGAACGCCCCGGAGATGACCGCCTGGGAGGCGATCACGGTGGCCGCCGTGGCGAGCAGCACCATCGGCAGCCGGCCCCACTCCGGCACCAGCAGGAAGAACGGGTTGCTGAGGGCGATGCTCGGCTGCTCGAGCACCAGGGCACCCTGCCCCAGGTAGCTCAGGATGCAGGCGGGGAAGACCAGGAAGAGCCAGGCCCGGGTGATCGGCGGCCGGCCGAAGTGGCCGAGGTCGGCGTACAGGGCCTCCGCGCCGGTGATCGCCAGCACGACACCGGCGAGTGCGAAGAACGCGATGGAGAAGTTCCCGAACACGAACCCGATCGCGTAGGTCGGCGACAACGCCGCCAGCACCTCCGGGTGCTGGACGATCCCGGCCACGCCGCACGCCGCGATGGCGGTGAACCAGAGCACCATCACCGGCCCGAACAGCCGCCCGACCCGAGCCGTGCCGAACCGCTGGACCGTGAACAGGATCACGATGACGACGGCGGTGATCGGCACCACCAGCGGTGTCAGCGCCGGTTCGACGACCTGGAGCCCCTCGACCGCCGACAGCACCGAGATCGCCGGCGTGATCATGCTGTCGCCGAAGAACAGCGACGCCCCGAGCACCCCGAGGGCGGCCAGGACCAGCTTGGTGCGGGTGCGGCCCCGGACCTGCTTGCGGTTGATCAGGGTGATCAGGGAGAGGATGCCGCCCTCGCCGTCGTTGTCCGCCCGGAGCACCAGCAGGACGTACTTGATGGTGACGATCAGCGTCACGGACCAGAAGATCAGTGAGATCAGCCCGTACACGTTGGCGGCCGCCACCGGGACCGGGTGCGGGTCCCGCGGGTCGAACAGCGTCTGGATCGTGTAGATCGGGCTGGTCCCGATGTCCCCGAAAACCACCCCGAGGGCGGAGACGGTCAGCGCCAGCTGGGTGGGGGTACGGACCGGGATGGCCCGGGGACGCAGTGCGGTGGTGCTCGGCGCGGCTGAACTCATCGAGATGCTGGTCTGGCTTCGCTCACACCGGCCGGGCAGCTCAACGCTGCTGGTCGGCGTCCTGCCTGGCGGCAGCCGTGTCCTCGTCGTACCGGCTCTTGATCAGGCTGGCGACGGTGGTGATGATGAGTGTCCCGAGGATGACGGTGAGGGACAGCCAGATCGGGATCTCACCGTCGAACGGGGCCCAGTCCGCCCAGTGGTAGGCGTGCAGCGCCTCGAGGATCAGCTTGACGCCGATGAAGGCGAGGATGACCGACAGCCCGATGGACAGGTAGACCAGCCGCCGCAGCAACCCGCCGATGAGGAAGTAGAGCTGCCGCAGGCCCATCAGGGCGAAGACGTTGGCCGTGAAGACCAGGTACGGCTCCTGCGTCAGCCCGTAGATGGCCGGGATCGAGTCGAGGGCGAACAGCAGGTCCGTGCTGCCCAGGGCAACGATCACGATGAACATCGGGGTGATGAGGCGCTTGCCGTTCTCGACGATGGTGAGCTTCGTGCCGCGGAAGTCCTCGGTGGAGGGGAACCGCTTCTTGATGAACCGCAGGGCCGGGTTGTCGGGCGCCTCGTCGTCGTGGTCGTCGTGGTTCCTGTAGTCGATGACCAACCGGACGGCCGTGTAGATCAGGAACGCTCCGAACAGGAAGAACACCCAGGAGAACCGGGCGATAGCGGCCGCGCCGATGGCGATGAAGATGCCGCGGAAGATGAGGGCCAAGATGATGCCGACCATCAGGGCGAACTGCTGCAGATGCCGCGGCACCTTCAGCGCGCCCATGATGATGACGAAGATGAAGAGGTTGTCGATCGAGAGGCTGTACTCGGTGAGCCAGCCGGCGAAGAACTCCCCGGCGTAGCGCGCGACCCGAGGTCGCCCAGACCCCGAGACCGAAGACGATCGCCAGGGCGACGAAGACACCGATGAAGATGCCGGCTTCCTTCATCGACGGCTCGTGCGGGCGCCGCCCGATGATGAAGACGTCGAAGCCGAGGATCGCCACCATGACGACGACCGTGATGACCCAGGTGTACAGGTGGATGTCCATGTACGGAGCGCGCACCTTTCGAGAGGACGAATCCGAGAACTGACCGATCTCGGAGGTCTCTTCCGCCAGCGCTCACGCTAGCCGTGACACCGGGCGAGTCACACCGCAGCCCTGACGAGCTGGGAGCGGAGCACTCAGCCGTGCTGACGATGCCGACGCGGGGAATACTCCCCTCCAACCCGAAGTATGACAGCCGCGGACGACGAGGCGAAATCCCTGGTTCGTCCGTCCAGGGCCGTCCGGACTACCGCTCCCGCCCGCTCACTTGTTGGCTTCCACCATCTGCCGCAGCTCCTTCTTGAGGTCGGAGATCTCGTCGCGGAGCCGGGCGGCCACCTCGAACTGCAGGTCGGCGGCAGCCGCATGCATCTGGGTGGTCAGGTCCTGGATCAGGTCGGCGAGGTCGCCGGCCGGGATACCGGCGAGCCGGCGGGTGCCAGGGCCCTGGTCGCGGCCGAGCGAGGGCACCATGCTCCGCTGCGTCGTCTTCTGCCGTCGTCCGTTCCGACCCGAGAAGAGCTCCTCGGTGTCGGCGTCCTCGCGGGCCAGCATGTCGGTGATGTCGGCGATCTTCTTCAGCAACGGGGTCGGGTCGATCCCGTTCGCCAGGTTGTAGGCGACCTGCTTCTCCCGCCGCCGGTTGGTCTCGTCGATCGCCGCCGCCATCGAGTCGGTGATCTTGTCGGCGTACATGTGCACCTCACCGGAGACGTTCCGGGCCGCCCGCCCGATGGTCTGGATGAGGCTCTTCGCGCTCCGCAGGAAGCCTTCCTTGTCCGCGTCCAGGATGGAGACCAGGGACACCTCGGGCAGGTCGAGACCCTCCCGGAGCAGGTTGATCCCGACCAGCACGTCGTACTGCCCATCCGCAGCTCCCGCAGCAGCTGGATCCGCTGCAGCGTGTCGACCTCGGAGTGCAGGTACCGGGTGCGGATCTGGTTCTCCAGCAGGTAGTCGGTCAGGTCCTCGGCCATCTTCTTGGTCAAGGTGGTGACCAGCACCCGCTCGTTGCTGCTCGGCCCGGAGCCGGATCTCGCCCATCAGGTCGTCGATCTGGCCGTGGGTGGGCTTGATGATGACCTGCGGGTCGACCAGACCCGGTCGGCCGGATCAGCTGCTCGACGAACCCGTCCGACTTGGCCAGCTCGTAGTTGCCGGGCGTCGCCGAGAGGTAGACGGTCTGACCGATCCGCTCGACGAACTCCTCGAACCGCAGCGGGCGGTTGTCCATCGCACTCGGCAGCCGGAAACCGTGGTCGACCAGGGTCCGCTTGCGCGACATGTCGCCCTCGTACATGCCGCCGATCTGCGGCACGGTCACGTGGGACTCGTCGATGACCAGCAGGAAGTCCTCGGGGAAGTAGTCGAGCAGACAGTTCGGCGGACTGCCCGGACCGCGACCGTCGATGTGCCGGGAGTAGTTCTCGATGCCCGAGCAGGTGCCGATCTGCCGCATCATCTCGATGTCGTAGCTGGTCCGCATCCGCAACCGCTGCGCCTCCAGCAGCTTCTGCTGCCGCTCCAGCTCGCCCAGCCGCTCGCCCAGCTCGACCTCGATGCCGCGCGATCGCCCGCTCCATCCGCTCCGGGCCGGCGACGTAGTGACTGGCCGGGAACAGGTAGATCTCCTGGTCCTCGGTGACGACCTCGCCGGTCAGCGGGTGCAGGGTGCTCAGCTTCTCGATCTCGTCGCCGAAGAACTCGACCCGGACGGCCAGCTCCTCGTACATCGGGAAGACCTCGAGGGTGTCGCCCCGGACCCGGAACGTGCCTCGGGTGCCGGCCAGGTCGTTGCGCGCGTACTGGATGCCGACGAGCCGGCGCAGCAAGGCGTCCCGCTCCGATCTCGTCGCCGACCCGCAGCGTGACCATCCGATCCACGTACTCCTGTCGGGGTGCCGAGGCCGTAGATCGCCGAGACCGTGGCGACGACGATGACGTCGCGCCGGGTCAGCAGCGAGTTCGTCGCCGAGTGCCGCAGCCGCTCGACCTCCTCGTTCAGGGAGGAGTCCTTCTCGATGTAGGTGTCGGTCTGCGGGACGTACGCCTCGGGTTGGTAGTAGTCGTAGTAGGAGACGAAGTACTCGACCGCGTTCTTGGGGAAGAACTGCCGGAGCTCGTTGGCGAACTGCGCGGCCAGCGTCTTGTTCGGCTGCATCACCAGCATCGGCCGCTGCATCCGCTCCGCCAGCCAGGCCACCGTGGCGGTCTTGCCGGTGCCGGTCGCGCCGAGCAGCACCATGTCCTGCTCGCCGGCCCCGACCCGACGCTCAGCTCCGCGATCGCCGTCGGCTGGTCGCCGGACGGCGAGAAGTCGCTCTCGACCCGGAACGGGGCGACCGTGCGCTTGAGTTCGTCGATCGGACGCATGCTCGGAGCCTACGTCCACCCACCGACAGTGTTGTTCCTGCTCGCGCTCGCTCCGCGCCGCGATGCTCGGGCCTTCCTCCTTCGCTCGCAGACGGAAAAGCGTGTCTGCTCGCTCAGTCGTCCAGGCCCGAGCCGGCGCTCCGCTTACCGACGCTCGCAGGGGTTTCGTCCAGGCCCGAGCCGGCGCTCCGCTTACCGACGCTCGCAGGGGCGTCCCGCTCGCAGGGCGGTCCCATTCGAGGGCGGGCGGTCCGGCTTGGAAACTCAGCCTCCCGCGACCTGGCCTCGGAGCATGGAGTTGACCATGGTGGTGAAGTCCTTGTTCAGCTGTGCGATGTCGGACTCCTTGGTGAAGTAGATCGTGCCGACGACGGCCAGACCGTCGGTCCGGATCGACACCAGCGAGAAGATCAAGACGTTGCTCGAGCCGCCGCCGTTGGCCACCGTCACCTGCGCCAGGCAACTGGCCGCCTTCAGCTTGGTGGTGTTGAGGTCGACGTCCTTGGGTTCCTCGAACTTGCCGTTCGTGTACTTCTCGGCGATGGTGCGGTGGTAGCTGTCGCAGGTCTGGCCCGGGTTGCTGCCCGCCTTCACCGGGGTGGCGACGCCGACGAAGATCTCCCGGCCGTTGCTGAGCTGGGCGGCGCTCCCCTCCTTCGCGCGCACCGACCAGCCCGGGGCCGGGGTCAGCGTGACGCCGTTGCCGAGGCTCACCGCACCGGGCGGAGCCGGCGTCGGGGTCGGCCCGGGCGAGCTCGGCCCCGGAGTTGGCGTCGCCGGCGGAGTCGTCGGGTCGGTCGGCTCCGGCGTCGGTTCCGGCGTCGGGGGTGCGGTCGGGGCCGACGGCGTCACCGTGGTGACGGGCTCGGTACCGCCCCCGCGGGTCAGCGCGATGATGATGCCGCCGACCGCGGCGAGCAGCACGACCGCTGCGACGACGATGCCGATGATGAGCAACGGGCTCTTCTTGCCCGGGCTACGGGGTGGCGGCTGCACACCCGACGGTCCCTGGGGGTACCCGGCCGGCGTGGGCTGCCGGTAACCGCCCTGCGGCGGCTGCTGGCCGTAACCACCCGCCGGCGGCTGCGGCTGCTGGGGTGCGTAGCCACCCGGCGCCGGGGGCTGTTGGGCGTAGCCGCCCTGTCCCGGTGCGGGTGGCTGCTGGCCGTACCCGCCCTGAGGTTGTTGCGGCGGGTACCCGCCCTGCGGCGGCTGCCCGTAGCCCCCCGGGGGTTGCTGCGGATACCCACCCTGCTGCGGTTGCTGCGGCCCGTAGCCGCCGGCCGGCGGCTGCTGCCCGTACCCGCCGCCCTGCTGGGGCCAGCCCTGGTTCGGAGGATTCTGGCTCATGCCCGGCCCCCGTCCCGTCGTCACCGCTCGGCCGGTTCTCGGCTCCGGGGGGTGGCGTCTCCGTCGACGGTGGTGGCACCGGTGGTGGTTGATCGACCGAGGTCGCCGGTGCGGCCGGTGCGGCCGGGCGGCGAGCGGCCGGAGCGGCCGCCGGATCGGTGTTCTCGACCGCGACGGTGTCCTCGGTCTGGTACTCCCCGGCCGGGTACCGGGTCGCCCCGCTGTCGGCGCCGGGCTGCCACTGCGCCCGCTGCTGCTCCTCCGCCGGCCAGCCCGGACCGGCGGCCCGCGCCGGGGTGGGCGTCTTGACCCGGTGCGCCTTGGCCTGCACCCGGACAGCCGTGCCGCACGCGTTGCAGAACGCGGCGTGCTCCATCAGCGGCATCTCGCAGCGGGCGCAGAACGTCCAGGTCGCCGTCGGTGCCGATGCCGCCGGCCCGGGCCGTCCGCTCCAGCGCGGCCTCCATCAGCCCGACGTGCAGCACGTTGCGCATCCGCAGGATCAGCACGGCGAGGATCAACAGGCCCCAGGCCAGACTCAGCACCACGCCGAGGGTGTCGTCGCCGACGAAGGCGAACAGGTAGACGCCCGCCTGGAAGGCGATGTTGGCGCCGACCGCGAGGGCCAGCGCCTGGAAGTAACGCGGAGTGAAGCCGTCGTAACCGCGGCCGAGCCCGGAGTACTCGGCGCAGGCGATGCCCGTCGCGGTGCCGATCATCAGCGGCTTGACGAACCCGTGCAGGAAGATCAACGACACCCACAGACCCGGATCCTGGTCGACGACCCCGCCGGTGAGCAGATCCCAGTAGCGGACGATGGTGTCGAAGCAGGCGTAGGCGACGCCGCTGATGACGCCGAAGGTCAGGCCGTCCATCAGGTCGTCGAACTGCGGGCGGCTGGCCAGCACCAGCGGCCCGATCTGCCGGATCGCCTCGCCGACCACCGGCACGACGACGGCGACCAGCAGGAACATCCACACCGACGGGGCGGCCAGCGTGCTGCCGTCGAGGCTCGAGGTGGCCATCGACGGGACCCGGATCAGCTCGACGATCACCATGAAGACGATCGTCAGCACACCGGTCAGCCCGAACGCGAGCCCGGTGACGGCCAGTGGCTCGTCCTCCCAGAGGTTCACGTCGTAGAGGTAGACGATGTAGACGATCGGCACCGCGAACGCCGCGACCAGGATCGCGATCGGCAGGGCTCCGAAGATCGCGGCGACCAGGGCCGCCACGAGCGCGATGGTCAACGCGATCCGGTAGGTCTGCGGGTGCTGCCGCGGCACCGCGCGGCATGATCGTCGAGATCAACGCGAACGACGCGACGGGCTCGTCCGGCTTGGCGGCGAAGGACCGGCGTCGAGCCTGGTCCTCCGATCGAAGGTCCTGGCCACAGACGTGGCAGAAGTGGGCCACCTCCGGCAGTTCAGCCCCACAGCGTGGACAGTTCAACGCCAGCCTCCTGTTGTTTCCGGACTTCCGTCCGACCCCTGTTGTGCGTCCCCCAGCCGGTGTCTACCGGCCTGCTCGATGGCGCGAGCACAGAGAGTATGTCATCACGGGTGTCGTCAGATCGGTCCAAAGTCGATCGATCTGCGGTCGCAGTTCCGTCACGGAGCCGGAGTTGTCGAGCACCCGGTCCGCCGCGGCGAGTCGCTGCTCCCGGGTGGCCTGGGCGGCGAGCCGGGCGTCGATCTCGGCCTCGTCGAGCTGGTCCCGCGAGCGCAGCCGCCGGCGCTGGATGGCCGGCTCGACGTCGACCACCACGCACAGGTCGAACTGGTCCTGCTGCCCGGTCTCCACCAGCAGCGGGATGACGTGCACGACGACGGCGCCGGAATCGGCGGCGGCCTCCAGCTCGGCGGCCCGGGCCCGGACGGCGGGGTGGACGATGGCCTCCAGGTCACGCCGGGCGGCCGGGTCGGCGAACACGATGCGTCCCAGCGCCGGACGGTCGAGCCGGCCCTCATCGGTCAGCACCGTGGTGCCGAACCGCGCCACGACGGCGGCCAGCCCCGGCGTACCGGGCTCCACCACCTCGCGGGCCAGCACGTCCGCGTCAACGATCACCGCGCCGCGCGCCTCGAGCTCCGCCGCCACCAGCGACTTGCCCGAGGCGATGCCGCCCGTCAGGCCGATTCGCAACACGGAGAGCAATCTAGGCGCGCCCCGGCCCGGGACGCCGAACGGCCCGCCGCCGGCGAGGTGATCGCCGGCGACGGGCCGTTTCGGGTCGGACTCAGTTCCCGCCGGTCAACTTCTCCCGGAGCGCCTGCAGCGCCTCGTCGGAGGCGAGCGAACCCTCCGGCACCGCGGCTTGCCGGAACCGGGGTGCTCGTGCTGGACGAGTACGAGGTCGCGCCCGCACCGGACCCGATGGCCGCGGTGTGGGACTCCTCGGCCTCCTCGACCTGCTTCTTGTGCGCCTCCCAGCGCGCGTGCGCCTCGGCGTACTGCTGCTCCCAGGCCGCCCGCTGCTCGTCGTAGCCCGGCAGCCACTCGCCCGTCTCCGGGTCGAAACCCTCGGGGTAGAGGTAGTTGCCCTGGTCGTCGTAGGACGCCGCCATCCCGTACAGGGTCGGATCGAAGTCGTCGGCGTTGGCGTCGACACCCTCGTTCGCCTGCTTGAGCGACAGCGAGATCCGGCGCCGCTCCAGGTCGATGTCGATGATCTTCACCATCACGTCGTCGTTGACCTGGACGACCTGCTCCGGGATCTCCACGTGACGTTCCGCGAGCTCGGAGACGTGCACCAGACCCTCGATGCCCTCCTCGACCCGCACGAACGCACCGAACGGCACCAGCTTGGTGACCTTGCCCGGCACGATCTGGCCGATCTGGTGGGTCCGGGCGAAGGCCTGCCACGGATCCTCCTGGGTCGCCTTCAGCGACAGCGAGACGCGCTCGCGGTCCATGTCGACGTCCAGCACCTCGACCGTGACCTCCTGGCCCACCTCGACCACCTGCGAGGGGTGGTCGATGTGCTTCCAGGAGAGCTCGGAGACGTGCACGAGGCCGTCGACGCCGCCCAGATCGACGAAGGCGCCGAAGTTGACGATCGAGCTGACGACACCCTTGCGGATCTGGCCCTTCTGCAGCTGGGTGAGGAAGTTCTGCCGCACCTCGGACTGGGTCTGCTCCAACCACGCCCGGCGGGACAGCACCACGTTGTTGCGGTTCTTGTCCAGCTCGATGATCTTCGCCTCGAGCTCCTGGCCGACGTAGGGCTGCAGGTCGCGGACCCGGCGCATCTCCACCAGCGACGCGGGCAGGAAGCCGCGCAGGCCGATGTCGATGATGAGGCCGCCCTTGACGACCTCGATCACCTGACCGGTGACGACGCCGTCCTCTTCCTTGATCTTCTCGATCGTGCCCCAGGCGCGCTCGTACTGAGCCCGCTTCTTGGACAGGATGAGGCGGCCCTCTTTGTCCTCTTTCTGCTGGACCAGGGCCTCCACCTCGTCGCCGACGGTGACCACCTCGAAGGGGTCGACGTCGTGCTTGATGGAGAGTTCTTTGGAGGGGATGACCCCTTCGGTCTTGTAACCGATGTCGAGCAGGACCTCGTCCCGGTCGACCTTGACGACGATGCCGGTGACGATGTCGCCGTCGTTGAAGTACTTGATGGTGTCGTCGATGGCCTGCAGAAAGGCCTCAGGTGAATCGAAGTCGTCGACGGCGACCTGGGGTGGTGCCTCGAGGGAGGACGTCATGTAGTGGTGCTCCGATAGGGGATGACTCGTCGTGGTGTGCTGCAGCCCGGTCCGTACAACGGGGATAGCTGCGTTAACGACAATCCGACCCGTACGAGCGTGACCTGCTCCGTCTGAGGTCGCGCAGGCCACAGCGACACTCCAGTTTATCGGTGTGCGAGAAATCAGGTCAATTCGGCGCCGATCCCACCCCGGACCCGGTGCTGCGCCGAGGCCCCGGGAACGACAATATCGGGCATGACCGGATTCGTCGGGCGGGCAGATGGTGGTGCGGTGGTCGAGGACCTGACCCCGGAGTCGCTGCGGTCGATGCTGTCCGAGGCGTCGGAGTTCGTGGTCGTCGAGAACCCCGCGCTGGGCCCGGACGTCTTCGCCCAGGCGGCCCGGATCGACGGTGAGTCCTGGCGGGTCGAGGTCCGTCCCGGTGGTGGTGAGGTGCAGCTGGGCACCACGGCCGCGAACACCGACGCCGTCTTCGACATCCTCCGGTCCTGGGCCGCCGCCGACGACTGGTGGCGGGAGGCGTTCAGCTGGGAGCCGGTCGCGCTCTGAAGCCGACTTCGCGCCCGATCGCCGCCTCCGCGCCCGTTGCAACGGGTGCGAAGACCGGGATCCGGCGCGAAGTCGGTAGCAGGGTCAGCGGGTGGCCAGCGCCGGCTCGCGGCGGTCGGCGACCGTACCCGACTCGTCCTCGATCGAGTCCACGTTGGCCGCGTCGTAGATCTCCTGGTCGAGCAGGCCGTTCCGCTTCGCGACGATCGTCGGGACCAGCGCCTGGCCGGCCACGTTGGTCGCGGTCCGCATCATGTCGAGGATCGGGTCGATGGCCAGCAGCAGCCCGACACCCTCCAGCGGCAGTCCGAGCGTGGACAGGGTCAGGGTCAGCATCACCACGGCGCCCGTGATGCCGGCCGTGGCCGCGGAACCCACCACCGAGACGAAGGCGATGAGCAGGTAGTCGGTCACGCCGAGCGGGATGCCGAACAGCTGCGCCACCGTGATCGCGGCCAGGGCCGGGTAGATGGCGGCGCACCCGTCCATCTTGGTCGTGGCGCCGATCGGGACCGCGAACGACGCGTAGTCGGAGTTGACGCCGAGATTGCGGGTCACCACCCGCTGGGTCAGCGGCAGCGTCCCGACCGAGCTGCGGGACACGAACGCGAACTGGATCGCGGGCCAGGCGCCGGCGAAGAACCGGCTCGGCTTCAGCCCGTGGGCGCGCGCCAGCAGCGGGTAGACCACGAACAACACGATCAGGCAGCCGACGTAGACGTCGACGGTGAAGACGGCGAGCGGTGCGATCAGGTCCCAGCCGTAGTCGGCCACCGCACGCCCGATCAGGCCGGCGGTTCCGATCGGGGCGAGCTTGATGATCCACCAGGTGATCTTCTGGAAGATGGTCAGGCCACTGCGGACCACACCGAGGAACGGTTCGGCGGCCTCCCCGACGGCGAGCGCAGCTGCGCCGAGCACGATGCCCAGGACCACCAGCTGCAACACGTTGAACGACAAGCCGTCGGCGGAGCTCTCCAGGCCGAGGATGTTGGCCGGCACGATCGAGGACAGGAAGTCGGTCCAGGAACCGGTCCGTTCGGGTGCCTCGGCACCGGCGGTGGCGATGGTGGCGTTGGCGCCCGGATTGGTGAGCAGACCGATGGTGATGCCGATCGCCACCGCGATCAGGGCGGTGATGGCGAACCAGACCAGGGTCTGCACGGCCAGCCGGGCCGCGTTCGTGACCTGACGGAGGTTGGCGATGCTGACGATGATCGCCGTCAGCACGAGAGGCACGACGACGACCTGGAGCAGCGAGACGAACGTGCTGCCGACGGTCTTCAGCAGGCCGGCCAGCCAGTCGACCGAGAAACTGCGGGCCACGAAGCCCAGCAGCAGACCTGCGGCGAGGCCGACGAGGACCTGCGCCCAGAAGGGGAAACGGCGCCGGACCTGGTCGGTGGGCGCAGCGGAATCAGTGGTGGTGGGAGAAGTCACGGTGGGGAGCCTTTGCGGGGGAGGGGGTGTGGTCGTTGGTCGCGACCGGCCCGCCCGCCGTGTCCAGCCGGCAGAGGTCGATGACTGGCCTACCCCAGCGCTCACTCAGCACACGTTCAGAAACCACATCAGCACGCTATGTATTCCTGCTGCGGCGAGGTTTCCGGCGCGAAGTTTCTCGGATTCGACCGCCGTCGATCAGTGCGCGGCAGCGTGCCAGGAGCGCCCGATCCCGACCGACACGTCGAGCGGGACCTCCAGCTCCACCGCGTGGCCCATCTTGTCGCGCACCAGCCGGTCGAGGGCCTCCGCCTCCCCCGTCGCGACCTCGAACACCAGCTCGTCGTGCACCTGCAGCAGCATCCGGCTGCGCATGGCGGCTGCATCCAGGGCCTTCTCGACGTCGAGCATCGCGACCTTGATGATGTCGGCCGCCGAGCCCTGGATCGGGGCGTTGAGCGCCATCCGCTCCGCCATCTCACGCCGCTGCCGGTTGTCGCTCATCAGATCGGGCAGGTAGCGCCGGCGGCCCAGCAGGGTCGAGGTGTACTCGGTCCGCCGGGCCTCGACCACCAGCGACCGCAGGTAGTCCCGGACGCCGCCGAAGCGCTCGAAGTACTCGTCCATCAACGCCTTGGCCTCGGACGTGTCGATGGTGAGCTGCTGACTCAGCCCGAAGGCGCTCAGGCCGTACGCCAGGCCGTAGTTCATCGCCTTGATCTTGGCTCGCTCCGCCGGTGACACCGCGTCCGGTGCGACGCCGAACACCCGTGATGCGGTGACCGTGTGGAAGTCCATGCCCGACTTGAACGCGGCGATCAAGGCGTCGTCCTCGCTGACGTGGGCCATGATCCGCATCTCGATCTGGGAGTAGTCGGCCGACATCAGCGACTCGTACCCCGGGCCGACCACGAACGCCTCCCGGATCCGCCGGCCCTCGTTGGTGCGGATCGGGATGTTCTGCAGATTCGGGTCCGTGCTCGACAGCCGTCCGGTCGCGGCGATGGTCTGGCCGTACGTGGTGTGGATGCGCCCGTCGTCGGCGACGGATTTGAGCAGCCCCTCGACGGTCTGCTTGAGCCGGATCGCGTCCCGGTGGATCAGCATCTGGGCCAGGAACGGGTGCTCGGTCTTGACGTACAGCGACTGCAGGGCGTCCGCGTCGGTGGTGTAGCCGGTCCGGGTGCGCCGGGTCTTCGGCATCTTCAGCTCGTCGAACAAGACCACCTGGAGCTGCTTGGGCGAACCGAGGTTGATCCGCTTGCCGAGCACCCGGTAGGCCTCCTCGGCGGCGGCGTTGACCGTGCTGGCGAACTCCGACTCCAGGGCCTCCAGGTGCTCGATGTCGACGGCGACGCCGGTCTTCTCCATCCGGGCCAGCGTCCCCTGCAACGGCAGCTCGACGCCGTAGAGCAGGCTGCTGCCGCCGCGCTGGTCGATCTCGACATCGAGGGCATCTGCGAGATCGATCACCGCCCGGGCCCGGACCATCGCCGCTTCGGCGGCCAGCTGGGCGCCGGAGTCGTCATCGCCGAAGTCGAGGGCCAGCTGGTCGGTGTCCGCCGCGGCCGACACGTCACCGGCCTCGACCTTCAGCTCCCGCTTGAGGTAGCGGATGGTCAGGTCAGCCAGATCGAAGGTCCGCTGGTCGGGTCGGACCAGATAGGCCGCGAGCTGGGTGTCGGAGGTCAGGCCGTTCAGTTCCCAGCCGCGGGCCCAGATCGCGAGCAGCGGGCCCTTGGCGTCGTGCATCGCCTTGTGCCGGTCCGGGTCGGCGAGCCAGGCTGCCAGAGCGGCATCGTCCGTCGGGGTCAACGCGAGGACGTCGACGTAGGCCGCCGCGCCGTCGGCGGCCGCCAGCGCGAGGGCCGTGATGTCGCCGGTGCCCGAGCCCCAGTGCCCGATCACGTCGATCCCGGTGCGCTCGCCGACGGCGTGCTCGATCAACCACGGGGCGAGCATCCCCTCCGCCAGCACCTCACCGGACAGCTCGAAGCCGCCCTCCGGCAGCGGCTCCTCGTTGGGGATCGCTTCCAGCAGTCGGTCGCGCAGCACCCGGAACTCCAGCCCGTCGAACAGCTGATGGGTGGCTTCGCGGTTCCAGGGTTGCCGCAGCAGGTCGTCGATGCTCACGTCGAGATCGAGGTCTCGGACCAGCGCGTTGATCTGACGGTTGCGCAGCACGTCCTCGGTCCGCTGCTGGAACGCCTCCGCCGCCTTGCCCTTCAGCTCGCCGGCGTGCATCACCAGGTTCTCCAGGCCGTCGTAGGTCTCCAGCCACTTCGCCGCCGTCTTGGGCCCCACCCCGGGCACTCCGGGCAGGTTGTCGCTGGTCTCACCCACCAGGGCGGCCAGCTCCGGGATAACGGGCGGGCGCCGCGAAGTAGCGCTCCTCGACCAGCGCGGGCGTCATCCGGGAGAGATCGGACACTCCCCGACGCGGGTAGAGCACGGTCACCCGGTCGGTGACCAGCTGGAAGGCGTCCCGATCGCCGGTGCAGATCAGTACGTCGAAGCCCTGTTGCTCCGCCTGGGTGGTCAAGGTGCCGATGACGTCGTCCGCCTCGTACCCCGGCTTCTCCACGTGCACGATGTTCAGCGCGTCGAGCACCTCCTTGACCAGGTCGAGCTGGCCGCGGAACTCGTCGGGGGTCTTGGACCGGTTCGCCTTGTACTCGGTGTAGAGCTCGGCGCGGAAGGTCTGCCGGGAGACGTCGAACGCGACGCCGATGTGGGTCGGCTGCTCGTCGCGGAGGACGTTGATCAGCATCGAGGTGAAGCCGAAGACGCCGTTGGTGTGCTGACCGGTCTGGGTGGAGAAGTTCTCGACGGGCAACGCGAAGAACGCCCGGTACGCCACCGAGTGACCGTCGATGAGCAGCAGCTTCGGTCGCGTTTCTCCTGGCACGTGCCGACTCTATAGCTGGTGACCGACACCGATCACCGGCTCGGGACGCCGGTCCGGCCCCCTCTACGCTGACCTGGTGAGTGTGCCCGAGTGGTTCTCCGAGAGCAGCAGCGCGCTCGACGCCAAGATGGGGTTGCAGGTGCTGGAGCTGACGGCGGAGCGGGTCGTCGGCCGGATGCCGGTCGACGGCAACACCCAGCCGATGGGCCTCTGGCACGGCGGCGCCTCCTGCGTGCTGGCGGAGACGCTCGCCTCGATCGGGTCGATGGCGCACGCGCTGCCCGACCGGCTCGCGTTCGGGGTGGACATCAACGCGACCCACCACCGCTCGGTGGAGTCCGGGTGGGTCACCGGCACCGCGACCGCGCTGCGGCTGGGACGCACCGTCGCCATGTACGAGATCGTTCTGGTCGACGACGCCGGGCGCCGGGTCTGCACGGCCCGCGTCACCTGCCAGGTGACCCCACCTCGACCGACACCGACCGACATCTTGTCGGCTCCTCCGGCGGAGGCAGGGGCGTGAGCGGCGCGACCCCCGCCGCGGAGGCGCCCGACTCGATCTGGTCGGACCTGCCGGCCTTCGTCAGCACGCCCCGGCTGGGCGGCCTGCGGTTGTCCGCCGACGGCCGCACCCTGCTGGTCGCGGTGTCGGCACCGAACCGTGACGTCACCGAGTACAGCACCGCCTGGTGGCGGGTCGACCCCGACGGCCGGCAGCCGGCCCGGCGCTGGACCCGATCGGTGGAGGGTGAATCGGCGGCGGCGTTCCTCGCCGACGGCGGACTGCTCTTCACGTCGAAGCGGCCGGCGCCTCCGGGTCGGCCGGGCGACAAGGAGGAGTCGACCTCCACCGCGGTGCTGTGGTGCCTGCCGGCCGACGGTGGCGAGGCGTACGCGCTGGCCCGCCGGTTCGGCGGCTGGTCGGGCATCGCCGCGGCCCGTACCGGTGGCCGGCTGCTGCTCAGCGCCGCGGCCCAGGTCTCGGCCGCCGACGAGGCGGAGCACGCCCGGATCGCGCGCGACCGCGAAGACCGCAAGGTGTCGGCGATCCTGCACGAGGGCTACCCGGTCCGGTTCTGGGACCACGACCTGGGCGCGACCGATGTCCGGTTGGTCGTGGCGGACCTGGACGGATCCCGCGATGACCGGGGTGACTTCGCTCCGGAGCCGGACGCGTTCCGCGACGTCACGCCGGCGCGCGGCTGCCCGTCCGGGGAGATCCGCGGACTGAGCGACGACGGCCGGACCGCGTTGGTGGACTGGACCGAGAGCGAGCCGCGGGGGGTCAGCCGGGCCGTCGTCGGCGTGATCGACCTCGACTCCGGTCGCTACGAGGTCGTGGCGCGCGACGACGTGGACGAGTTCTCCGGGGCGGTGCTGTCGCCGGACGGCAGTCTGGTCGCCTGCGTCCGGGAGACGACCTCGACCGCGGACCGTGCTGTCGACCAGGTGCTCTGGCTGGTCGACAGCACGACCGGCGCGGCCGGGCCGGTGGCGGCGGACTGGGACGCCTGGCCGAGTCCGCTGGCGTTGTCCGCCGACAACCGGACGGTCTACGTCACGGTCGACGAACGCGGCCACGCGCCGCTCTACGCCGTCGACGTGGCCAGCGGCGAACGCCGACGACTGACCGACGACGGAGCGATCACGGCCGCGGTGCTGAGCCCCGACGGCACGACGCTCTACGCGGTCCGCAGCTCCTACGTCGATCCGGGTTCGTTGATCGCGGTGGACACCGCGACCGGTTCGGTCCGGGAGCTGCACAGCCCGGTCCGCTATCCGCCGCTGCCGGGCCGGCGGGAGGACGTCTCCGTCACGGCCGCCGACGGCACCACGGTCCGCGGCTGGCTGCTGCTGCCCGAGCGGACCGACGAGCAGCCGGCGCCGCTGGCCCTGTGGATCCACGGCGGGCCGCTCAGCTCGTGGAACGCGTGGTCGTGGCGCTGGTGTCCCTGGCTGCTGGTGAGCCGGGGGTACGCCGTGCTGCTGCCCGATCCGGCTCTCTCCACCGGCTACGGGTTGGAGTTCGTGCAGCGCGGCTGGGGACGGTGGGGCGACACCCCGTACACCGATCTGATGGCGATCACCGACGAGGTCGTCGGGCGCTCCGACATCGACGAGACCCGGACGGTGGCCATGGGTGGCTCGTTCGGCGGCTACATGGCGAACTGGGTGGCCGGGCACACCGACCGATTCCGTGCCATCGTCACCCACGCGAGCCTGTGGAACCTGGAGACCTTCGGCCCGACCACGGACGCCGCCTGGTACTGGAGCCGGGAGATGTCGGTGGAGATGATGCGGGCGAACTCACCCCATCGGCACGCCGAGCGGATCCGGACCCCGATGCTCGTCATCCACGGGGACAAGGACTACCGGGTCCCGATCTCGGAGGGTCTCGCCCTCTGGTGGTCCCTGGTCTCGAACCACGACGGCCCGCCGGAGGACCTCCCGCACAAGTTCTTGTACTTCCCCGACGAGAACCACTGGGTCCTCACGCCACAGCACGCCCGGCTCTGGTACGAGACCGTCTTCGCCTTTCTCGACACCAACCTGAACGGTGTCCCGTTCCGCCGTCCGGACGGCGTCTGATCCTCATCCGGCGGCTTCACCTCAGCCGCGAACCTCCGGACGCAACCGCGCCACCAGCTCGCCCCGGCTGCGGACGCCGACCTTGGCGAAGATCGACTTCAGGTGGTCCTGGACCGTGTGCCCGGAGATGAACAGCCGGTCGGCGATCGCGTCGGTGGCGTACCCGGCCATCACCTCCCCGCAGATCTCGCGCTCGCGCCCGGACAGCTCGTAGGCCCGCAGCAGGAGCGCCGTCAGCTGCTCCCCGCCGGCCGGCTCGATGGTGACGGCGATGCCGTCGTCGACGCCCGTCAACGGACTCGCCCGCAGCACCGCCCAGTGCCCATCGGCGTCACGGATCCTGGTCCGGAATCCCCCGGCTCCGGCCCCGCGGGCACCACCGGCCATGACCTGCATCATGATCGAGAACCGGTTGTGGGCCATCGCGTCGAGGCGTCCTTGCCAGTCCGCCGCCGCGGCCGTCAACGTGCGGATCCGCCCCCGGTCGTCGATGATCACCACCGCCGGTTGGCGCTGCGCGCCCCGGCCCGCGGCCTCGGTGCGCACGGCCAGCCGCGTCGCGGCGGCCAACGCCGGACCGACCGCGGCCAGGAAGTCGGTCTCACGATCGGTGAAGTCGGACCCGCCCCGCACCATGCCGGCGGCTCCCCAGGTGGTGCCGTCGGAGCTGAACACGGTCCGGACCTCGTGATCGACGCCGAGCGGCCGCCAGATCTCCTGCAGCCGGATGCTGTGCGCCCGCGCCGACGCGGTGAGGTCGGACGATCGTGCCACCGTCTCGCCGCCGGCCGGCCAACGCGGCGAACCGGTGCGGCTGGTCGGCGGCGTACTCCGACTCCGCCAGCAGCGGCTCGTATCGGGTCGGCAGTCGGGCCTCTCCACTGATCACCGTGCTGATGACCAGGGTCTCGGGATCGAGCACCACCCAGCAGGTCAGCTCGGTCCGCACGTCCCGGTCGATCCGCTGGATGGCGGCCTCGTACAGGTCGCCGATCCCCAGACCTGAGGCAGCCAGGCCCGCGATGTCGCGACGGGCGAGGTGGGCCCGTTCCTCCCACATGCGGTCAGTATGGACCTGACCCCACCGGGGCGACATCCCCACGATTCTGGGATCGTCGCCGCCCGGCGCACGCCCTAACGTCGAGGCATGAACCCAGCAACCCACAGTCCGGCCGGCGAGGGCCGTGAGCTCAACGCACCCGACGCCGTGCTGACGGTGAAGATCGACGCCCGGGACACCGGCGGTCGCTACGAGTTGTTCGAGGTCGACGCCCCCCGGGGTCCGGCCACGCCGCTGCACCGAACCGACTGGGACAAGGCCTACTACGTCCTCCGGGGCCGGATGATCGTCCAGGTCGGGGACGAAGGATTCGACGTCGGTCCCGGTGCCGTGGTGACCATCCCGGCCATGGCCCTGCACACCTTCACCGTGCTCAGCCCGACGGTGAGCTTCCTCGCGCTGAGTCTCACCGACGCGATGGGACGCTTCCAGGCCGATCTCGACGCGTCGGTCTCTCACGACCGGCCGCTGGCCGAGAGCGCCGCCGAGCTGCAAGGTGTGCTGGCCCGGCACGGGGTCGAGGTCCTCGGCTTCGACGGGTCACAGCCGTGAACGTCGTCGTCTGGGTGCTCGCGCTCGTGGTCGCAGCCGTCCACGTCCTGGTCTTCGTCTGGGAGTCGGTGCTCTTCCGCCGGCCGAGCATCCACCACGGCGTCTTCGGCGTCGCATCCGAGGACGTCCGCCCGGTCCTGCTCTGGGCCTTCAACGTCGGCTTCTACAACCTGTTCCTCGCCGCCGGGCTCATCGCCGGCGTGGTGGCCTGGAGCAACGGCGCCGAGACCGTCGGCCGCACCCTGCTCACCTACCTGGCGAGTTTCATCACCCTGGCCGGTCTCGTCCTGTTCGTCTCCGACCGGCTGGCCCTCGGCCGCCCCCGCGGCATGCGGGGTGACCGGCGCGATCGCCCAGGCCGTACCCGCCCTGCTCACCCTCATCGCCCTGCTGCTCTCCTGAGCCCTGTCGAAGCAGGACGGCGTCAGTCCTCGCCGAGGTACGCCTTGCGGACGTTCTCGTCGGTCAGCAGCTTCTTGCCGGTGTCCTCGAGCACGATCTTGCCGACCTCCAGCACGTACCCGTAGTCGGCGAGGGACAGCGCCGCCTGGGCGTTCTGCTCCACCAGCAGGATCGTCACGCCTTCGGACTGCAGCTCCGCGATGGTGCTCATGATCTTCTGCATCATCAACGGCGACAGACCCATCGAGGGCTCGTCCAGCATCAACAACTTGGGCCGGCTCATCATCGCCCGGCCGATGGCGAGCATCTGCTGCTCCCCGCCGGAGAAGGTGCCGGCCGGCTGGGACCGCCGGTCCTTCAGGATCGGGAAGAGGGTGAAGGCCCGCTCCAGGTCGGAGTTCGATGTTCTTGTCCTTGCGCGCGAAGGCGCCGAGTCGCAGGTTGTCCTCGACCGTGAGCCGCGGGAAGATCCGCCGGCCCTCCGGGGAGTGGGCGAGCCCCCGCATGGTGACCTCGTGGGCGGGCGTGGAGTCGATCCGCTGGCCCTCGAACCAGATCTCGCCGGACTCCGGCCGGATCAGGCCCGAGATGGTACGCAACGTCGTCGTCTTGCCGGCGCCGTTGGTGCCGACGAGGGTGACGACCTGGCCCTGCTCGACGGTGAAGCTGATGCCTTTGACGGCGCGGACCCGACCGTAGGCGACCTTCAGGTCCTTGACCTCAAGCATGCGACTCGCCACCCTCCAGCTCGGCCTCGAGACTGGCGGCATCCTCCGGACCGGTGCCGATGTAGGCCTCGATCACCCGGGGGTCGGACTGCACCTCGTTCGGTGTGCCCTCGATCAACGCCTTGCCCTGGACCAGGCACAGCACCCGGTCGCAGAGGTTGAAGATGAATCGCATGTCGTGCTCGATCACCACCACCGCGAGACCGAGGTCGCGGATCCGGAAGATCAGCTCCTCCGCCTGCCGGGTCTCCTGCGGGTTCATGCCGGCGGTCGGCTCGTCCAGCAGGATCAGCTTGGGGTCGGTCGCGAGGGCGCGGGCGATCTCCAGCCGCCGCTGGTCACCGTAGGCCAGGTTGCGCGCCAGGTTGTCGGTGACCTCACCGAGGCCGACGAACTCGAGCAGCTCCTGGGACCGGGCCCGGACCGCCGCTTCCTCGCGCCGGAACTTGGGTCCGCGGATGATCGAGGTGAACGGTCCGGCGCTGGTCCGGCAGTACCGCCCGACCATCACGTTCTCCAGGGCGGTCATGTTGCCGAACAGCCGGATGTTCTGGAAGGTCCGCGCCACCCCCGCCTTGACCACCTTGCCGGGCTTGGGCGGCAGCACCGCCCCGTCGAAGACGACCCGCCCGGTGGTGGGCAGGTAGAGACCGGTCAGACAGTTGAAGAAGGTCGTCTTGCCGGCCCCGTTGGGCCCGATCAGACCCATGATCTCGCCGCGCTCGACCCGGAAGTTCACCGAGTCCACGGCAGTCAGACCGCCGAAGCGCATGGTGACGTTCTCGGCCTCGAGGATCGCGTTGCCACCCGTCACCGAGGTGGCGTGCAGCGCCTTGCTGTCGCTCATTTCACCCTCTCCACGGAACCGGCCTCATGGAGCTCGGTCATGCTCGCGGCCAGCTCCTCGTCCTCTTCGTGGAACTCCAGCTGGCGCCGCTGGTTGGCGATCAGGCCCTCCGGCCGGAACCGCATCATGATCACCAGCAGCAGACCGAAGATCAGCAGCCGGTACTCCGAGACGAAGCGCAGCTTCTCCGGCATCAGCTTCAGCAACGTGGCGCCGATCAGCACCCCGAGCACGCTGCCCATGCCGCCGAGCACGATGGCGGCCAGCAGGAACGCGGACTCGAGGAACACGTACTGGTCGGGGGTGACCGACACGTCGACGTGGGCTTTGATGGAGCCGGCCGTACCGGCCAGGAAGGCGCCGCCGGCGAAGGCGAACAGCTTCAGCCCGAAGACGTTGACGCCCATCGCCTCGGCGGCCTTCTCGTCCTCGCGGATCGCCACCCAGCCGCGCCCGATCCGGCTGTTGTTGAGCCGGACGAAGACCAAGATGATCAGCCCGATCAAGACCAGCAGCAGGAAGTAGTAGTTGGAGAAGCGGCCCAGCTCCACGCCCAGCACGTCGTGACTGACCCCGAAGTCGAACCCGAAGAGGTTCAGGTCGGGGATGGCCGGGATGCCGTCGGATCCGTTGGTCAGCAGCGGGCCGTCGCTGCCGTCGAGGTTGTTCATGGTGATCCGGAAGATCTCCCCGAACGCGAGCGTCACGATGGCCAGGTAGTCACCGGAGACGCGCAGCGTCGGCGAACCGATGATCAGGCCGAGAGTGGCCGAGACCATTCCGCTGATGAGGACGACCACGATGAACGGCGGATGCCAACCCACGGTGGAGAACGCCGACTCCGACAAGATCGCCGCGGTGAAGGCGCCGGCGCCGAGGAAGGCGATGTAGCCGAGGTCGAGCAGACCGGCCAGACCGACCACGATGTTCAGGCCCATCGCGGTGGCCGCGAAGATGATCACCTGGGTGGCGATCGACATGTTCGCGTCCGAACCGCCCTGGGTGAAGGGGAACAGGAACGCCACCACGAAGGCCGAGAAGATCAACACCTTGCGGTGCCGAGCCGAGACGGCGGAGATGTAGCCCATCACCCCGGTCCGGTAGATGATGGCGACGACCGCGCCGACGAAGGCGAGGAAGACGACGAACGCACCACCGTCGTCGATGTCGAGGGCGTAGGCGGCGGCGATGAAGGCACCCAGCATGGTGACCGCCACCACCAGGATCTCCACGGGTGCGGGTAGCTTGCCGCGCTCCAGCGTCGCCGGCCGATCCGGCACCATCAGCCAGGTGCCGATCCAGGCCAGCAGGGCGCCCACGAGCACGATCCAGCCGCCGTACTCGATGTTGACCAGTCCGCCGAGCTCGAGCCGCGATCGAGAAGACGATCAGCACGATGAACACCATCGCCCCGGTGCCGGTCGCCTTCGCACCACGGACCCAGGCCGGCTTGCGCCGCCAGTTGCGCGGTGCGGAGAGCATGCTGCCGACCAGGAGCAGGACGAGCACGACGCCGAGCACGAGGGCGAGCAGCTGCAGCGGGGACGGGTAGCCGACGACGGCCATGTCGTCCAGCGCCTCGGAGCTGTAGGCCCACGGCAGGAAGGGCGCGACGATGAGCAGCACGCCGCCGACGAGCGCCGCGATCCGGGCGGGCTTGTGCGCGCGAGCCTGGAGCTCGGGAGTGACGGGAGTCCAACGCGTCATGCTCGGTCCACCACCCTTGCGCCCAGCAGGCCCTGCGGTCTGAACACCAGAACCAGGATCAACAACACGAAGGCCCAGACGTCCTTCCAGGCCGAGCCGCCGAACTGACCCGGGATGTAGGTGGTGGCCATCACTTCCATCACGCCGAGCACCAGACCGCCGACCACGGCGCCGTTGATGTTGCCGATACCGCCCGAGCACCGCGGCCGTGAACGCCTTGAGACCGGCCAGGAAGCCCATCCGGAAGTCGATGTTGGTGTAGCGCAGTCCGTGCGCCAGACCGGCGACCGCGGCGAGCGCGGCACCGAGGGCGAAGGCCACCATGATGATCCGGTCGACGTTGATACCCATCAACCGTGACGTGTCGGGGTCCTGCGAGGTGGCCTGCATCGCCCGGCCGAGTCGGGTCCGGTTGACGAAGAAGAACATGAAGACCGTGCAGATCGCCAACGCGACCAGGGTGAACAGCGCCGCCCGTTGGATCAGCACGCCACCGATGTTGAAAGCCGGACCGGTCACGTAATCGATCTGCGGGAACGGGATGGCGAGCTTCGCGTCGGGGAAACCGGGGATGCGCCCGTAGAAGAGGCGGACCGCTTCCTGCAGGAAGATCGAGACGCCGATGGCGGTGATCAACGGCGCCAGTCGCGGAGCGTTGCGCAGCGGTCGGTAGGCGAAGCGCTCGGTCAGCAGTGCGACGCCGACCGAGACGACCATGCCGCCGAGCAGCATCGGCAACAGCAGCAGGATCGACAGCGAGTCGGAGCTCGCGCCGAGGATCAGCCAGGTGGACAAGGCACCGAAGGCGCCCATCATGAAGATCTCGCCGTGGGCGAAGTTGATCAGCTGGACGATGCCGTAGACGACGGTGTAGCCCACCGCGATCAGCGCGTAGAGGGCCCCGAGTGACAGACCGTTGACCAACTGCTGGAAGAACAGATCCACAGGCACCTCTCTGACGAGACTGCCGAGTTCGGCTAGCTGAATGTAGCGGACTTCTTGCGTGGTGCAGACGCCGAGCGAGAAGTCGGGGGGCAGACCTCGAAAGATCTGCCCCCCGCCCTCAGGTTGCTACCGATGAGGCAGTGCCTCGACCTACTTGAACTCCTCCGTCTTGGCAGGCTTCCACTCGCCACCCTCGACCTTGTACACGGTCAGCACCTTGGTGGTGGTGTCGCCGTACTCGTCGAAGGCGACCTTGCCGGTCGCACCGTCGAAGCTGACGCTGGCCATCGCGTCCACGGTGGGCTGCCGCGCGTCCTTGGCGCTCGAGGCGTCCTTCAGCGAGACCTTGAGCGCGTTGATGATCGCGTTCGCAGCGTCGAAGGAGTACGCACCGTACGCCTCGTACGGCTCGGGGTAGTTCGCCGCTGCGTAAGCGTCGACGAAGGCCTTGGCACTGGGCAGGGTGTCGGTCGGAGCACCCACCGACGTGGCCAGGTCACCCTCGGCCGTCTTGCCCGCCAGCTTGATGAAGTTCGGCGAGTACATGCCGTCGCCACCCATCAGGGGGACCGTCAGACCAGCGGCCTTGGCCTGCTGGCTCAACGGACCCGACTGCGGGAACTCGCCGCCGTAGTACACGGCTTCCGGGTTGGCCGCCTTCACCTGGGTGATGACGGAGCCGTAGTCCTTGTCGTCGGGGTTGATCGTCTCGGCCGCCACGACCTCGCCGCCCAGGTTCTTGAACTCGGCGGTGAAGGCCTCGACCAGGCCCTGGCCGTAGGCCTTCTTGTCGTGGATGGTGGCGACCTTCTTCACACCTGCGGTGGTGAAGAGGTAGCGAGCCGCGAACGGACCCTGGATCGCGTCGGTGGTGCAGGTCCGGAAGTACGTCTTGTACGGCCGCTTCGGGCTGTCGGGGTTCGCACCCCGGGTCAGCGTCGGGTTGGTGTTGGCCGGCGACACCTGGGTGATGTTCGCGCTGGCCAGCACGGGCTGCACCGACTGGGCGACCGAGGAGTTCAGCGTGCCGACGATGCCGACGACGTCCTCCTCACCGGCCAGCTTGGTGGCGGCGTTCTTGCCGACGTCGGGCTTGGCCTCGTCGTCCTCGGCGGCGATCTCGAGCTTCCAGCCCGGGATCGCGTTCGACTCGTTCGCCTGCTTGATGGCGAGGTCGACGGAGTTCTTGATGCCCAGGCCGAGTGCGGAGAGATCACCCGACAGTGGGGCGATGACCCCGATCTTGGCGACCTTGGCGTCGCCGGTGCCTCCGCCGCCGGTCTCCCCGCCCCCGCTGCGTTGCCCGCAAGCCGAGAAGGCGAGAGTCGCGGCCAACAGGCTCGCGCCTGCGATCACAAGCCGTTTGTTTCGCACGTGCTTCCTCCTGATTGGACTGCTGTCGTTGCTGAGGCGCGCATCAGGGGGAAGGAGGATCCTGAACAGCGTTCCCGAGCATCACGCACCCTACGTTCAGGTTCTGGGGAAACGTCAAGGTTTCGACTCGTGTTGCCAGTTCGTTACACGAATGAAAGTCGGCTGTTGTCCGCGACGCTACTTTTTCTTGCCGGCCGAGCCGTGCTCGATGACTCCTTCGGCCACCTCGCGCATCGACTTGCGAAGATCCATCGCCGTCTTCTGGATCCAGCGAAATGCCTCGGGCTCGGACAGGCCCAATCCGGCCTGCAACATGCCCTTCGCCCGGTCGACCGCCTTGCGCGATTCCAGCCGCTCGGTCAGGTCGCTGACCTCGGCCTCCACCGCCTGGATCTCGGCGTACCGGGCCCGCGCGACCTCGATCGCGGGGATCAGATCGCCCTTGCCGAAGGGCTTCACGACGTAGGCCATCGCGCCCGCCTGGCTCGCCCGCTCCACCAGCTCGCGCTGGCTGAACGCGGTCAGCATCACCACCGGCGCCAGCCGTTGCGCGGTGATCTGCTCGGCGGCGGTGATGCCGTCGAGCTTCGGCATCTTCACGTCGAGGACGACGAGATCCGGTTTCAGTTCGGTGGCCAGCTCGACCGCGCTCTGCCCGTCGCCGGCCTGACCGACCACGTCGTACCCCTCCTCGGTCAGCATCTCGACCAGATCGAGGCGGATGAGGACCTCGTCCTCGGCCACCACCACCCGGACGGCTGACCCGGATGCGGGGGTCGGGGACGGGTTCGAGGTCTCACCTTCGGTCTCGCTCACGGGGACACTGTAGCCAGCCCACGTGACACGAAATCGTCGCGATCGACCCCCGAGCGCGACGCCTCGTCGCCCGTCGTCGCTCCTCCGGCACGACCCCGGAACCGTCGCTGCTTGTGGCAGAATGATGCGGCCCCGGCCGGGGTGGCGGAAAGGTATACGCGGACGGCTCAAACCCGTCTGTCCGAAAGGACATAGGGGTTCGACTCCCCTTCCCGGCACTGTGTTGCATGGCTCGCTCCGCTCGCGCGGTGGCACGCTCCCTTCCCCGGTGTCTTCCTCCCTCCCTCGCAAACGAAAAGCATGTTTGCTCGCTCGGTCGTCCAGACACCGAGGTCCGCGCGCCCCCGAAGAAAACGGTGTTGCATGGCTCGCTCCGCTCGCGCGGTGGCACGCTCCCTTCCCCGGTGTCTTCCTCCCTCCCTCGCAAACGAAAAGCATGTTTGCTCGCTCGGTCGTCCAGACACCGAGGTCCGCGCGCCCCCGAAGAAAACGGTGTTGCATGGCTCGCTCCGCTCGCGCGGTGGCACGCTCCCTTCCCCGGTGTCTTCCTCCCTCCCTCGCAAACGAAAAGCATGTTTGCTCGCTCGGTCGTCCAGACACCGAGGTCCGCGCGCCCCCGAAGAAAACGGTGTTGCATGGCTCGCTCCGCTCGCGCGGTGGCACGCTCCCTTCCCCGAAGAAGAACGGGTCGTGTCACCTGGGAACGTTCTCGGAGCCGGACAGAGTCCTCAAACTCGACCACTGCCGCCCCGAGAAGCGCCGGGTCTAACGGAGAGCGCAGCGGACTGAGCCCGGCCATCACACGGGCGATGACGGAACCACCACCGGCTCGGGGCGCCGGTGGGATGAGGAGGAGCGGAGCAGACACGCTTTTCCGTCTGCTCCGCGACGACGAATCGCGCCGGCCAAGAGCCCCGAGACGCTAGCCGAGGCGAACGGAGCGCAGCGGAGTGAGCTCGGCCATCAGAGCGGCTGGCCCAGGCGGCGGACCCGGATCATGTTCGTGTGGCCGGCCACCCCGGGCGGGGAACCGGCGACGATCACGACCCGGTCGCCTTCGACCACCCGGCCACTTTGCAGCAGGGCCTCGTCCACCTGGCGGATCATGTCGTCGGTGTGGCCGACCATCGGCACCAGGTGCGACTCCACGCCCCAGGTCAGCGTGAGCGCCGAGCGGGTGCTCTCGTGCGGGGTGAAGGCCAGCACCGGGATCGGTGAGCGCAGCCGGGAGAGGCGCCGCGCGGCGTCACCGGAGCTGGTGAAGGCCACCAGGAACTTCGCATCGACCCGGCCGCCCACCTCCGCCGCCGCCTTGGTGATCACGCCGCTGGTGGTGTGCGGGTCCCACTCGATGTCCTGCATCTGATCCAGGCCGTGCTCTTCGGTGTTGTCGACGATGCGCGCCATCGTCTGCACGGTCACGACGGGGTACTGGCCGACGCTGGTCTCGCCCGACAACATCACCGCGTCGGCCCCGTCGAGGATCGCGTTCGCCACGTCGGACGCCTCGGCCCGGGTCGGCCGCGGGGCGGAGATCATCGACTCGAGCATCTGGGTCGCCACGATCACCGGCTTCGCCCAGCGGCGGGCCGCGGTGACGATCCGCTTCTGGACGAGCGGGACCTCTTCGAGCGGCAGCTCGACTCCCAGATCGCCGCGGGCGACCATGAAGCCGTCGAACGCGTCGATGATCTCGTCGAGATTGTCCACGGCCTGCGGCTTCTCGATCTTGGCGATGACCGGGACCCGGCGACCCACCTCGTCCATGACCTGGTGGACGAGATCGGCGTCGCTCGCGTTGCGGACGAACGACAAGGCGACCATGTCGACCCCGGCCTGCAGCGCCCACCGGAGGTCGTCGATGTCCTTCTCGCTCATGGCCGGCACGCTGACCGCGACCCCGGGCAGGTTGATGCCCTTGTTGTTGCTGACGTCACCGCCCACGACCACCCGGGTCACCACGTCGGTCTCGGTGACCTCGGTCGCCTCCAGCAGCAGCCGGCCGTCATCGATCAAGATCGAATCGCCGACGTTGATGTCGCCGGGCAGACCCTTGTAGGTCGTCGAGCAGCGTTCGACCGTGCCGGAGACGTCGTCGGTCGTGATCGTGAAGCTGGCACCGTTCTCCAGCACCTCCTTGCCGGCGCCGAAGCGGCCCAGCCGGATCTTCGGACCCTGCAGATCGGCCAGCACGCCGACGGCCCGTCCGGTGGCCGCCGCGGCGGCCCGGACGTTGTCGAGGTTCTGCTGGTGGTCGGAGTAGTTCCCGTGACTCATGTTGAGTCGGGCGACATCCATCCCCGCCGCCACCAGCTCGATCAGTCGCTCCGGCGCCGAGGACGCGGGTCCCAGCGTGCACACGATCTTTGCTCTACGCACACCTTGCACACTAGCGAAGTCGGCGGCATCGACCGACACCGGCAGAATCGGTCCGCCGCCGACCGAACCGCCGACGACCGAGACACCGGGGCCGCGGATCAGCGGACGTGGTCGACCACGTCCAGCGCGTGCTGCAGATCAGCCGGGTACGGCGAGTCGAACACCATGCTCTCCCCCGTCGTCGGGTGCACGAACCCCAGTCGGACGGCGTGCAGCCACTGCCGGTTCAGTCCCAGTCGGGCGGCCAGCGTGGGATCGGCGCCGTACATCGGGTCGCCGACGCAGGGGTGCTTGATCGCGGCCATGTGGACCCGGATCTGGTGCGTCCGGCCGGTCTCCAGCGAGATCTCCAACAGGGTCGTCCCGACGTGCGCCTGCAGCGTCTCGTAGTGGGTGACGCTGTGCCGTCCGTCCGCGATGATGGCCATCTTGTAGTCGGTGGACGGATGCCGGCCGATCGGCGCCTCGATCGTCCCCGAGAACGGATCCGGGTGCCCCTGGACGAGGGCGTGGTAGGTCTTGTCCACCGTCCGGGATCGGAAGGCGCGTTTGAGCACGGTGTAGGCGATCTCACTCTTCGCGACGACCATCAACCCCGAGGTCCCGACATCCAGCCGTTGCACGATGCCCTGTCGCTCCGGCACCCCGGACGTCGAGATCCGGAATCCCGCCCCGACCAGATGCCCGAGCACCGACGGTCCGGTCCACCCGACACTCGGATGCGCCGCGACGCCGACCGGCTTGTCGATCACGACGATGTCGTCGTCGTCGTAGCAGATCGCCAACCCCTCGACCGCGGCCGGCACCACCACCGCCACCCGGGGCTCGTCGAGCTGGACCTCGAGCATCGCCCCGGCCTGAGCCCGGTCGGACTTGGCCACCTCGTGGCCGTCGAGCCGGACCTGCCCACGGCCGATGAGGTCCGCCGACCGTTGCCGCGACAGGCCGAGCATCCGGGCGATGGCGGTGTCGACCCGCTCCCCGTCCAATCCGTCGGGGACGAGGACGACCTTGAGCTCGCTCACTTGTCCTCGTCGACCGGCTTGCTGGTCTCCGGCTGTGGCTGATCTCCGGCGTGGCGGTCTCCGACGTGGCGGCGCTCTCGGTCCGCTGCGCCGCGTAGCGTTCGCCGCCGAGGCCGATGCCCTTGACCACCGCCAAGATCATGATCAAGACCGCGGCACCGGTGATGCACATGTCGGCGACGTTGAAGATGGGCCAGTAGGGCAGCTGCAGGAAGTCGACGACGTGGCCGCGGAGCGGGCCGGGGCTGCGGAAGATCCGATCCGCCAGGTTGCCGGTGACCCCGGCGACCAGCAGACCCAGCGCCACCGACCAGGCCGGGTGCCCGATCTTCGGCACCAGTCGGACGACCACCACCGTCACGACCGTGGCGGCGAGGAGAGCGAACACGTACGTGAACTGCTCCCCCAGGCTGAACGCGGCCCCGGGGTTGCGGATCAGCCGCAGGGTGAGCAGCCCGTTCAGCAGGCTGACCGGACGCTGCGGATCCAGCAGCGCCACGGCGATGATCTTGGTGACGACGTCGAGCGTCAGCCCGCCGACCGCCACCGCCGCGAACAACAAACGGAGCCGACGGCGGTTCCTTGCCGTCGGCTCCTGCGTCGTCCTCGCCGGTGGATCGGTTATCGGCGTTCCTCGCGCTGCTTGCAGGCCACGCAGAGGGTGGCCCGCGGGAAGGCCTGCAGCCGGAACTTGCCGATCGGCTTGCCGCAGTTGTCGCAGCTGCCGTAGGTGCCGAGCTCGATGTGCCGCAGGGCCAACTTGGACTGGTCGAGCATCTCGCGCGCGTTGTTGGCGAGCGACATCTCGGCATCGCGCTCGAAGTTCGCCGAACCGACGTCCGCCGGGTCCCGGCCTGCGCCCTCGTTGCCGTCCCGGAGCAGCCCGACCAGCTCGGCGGTCGAGATCTCGATCTGGCTCTCGAACCGGACGACGTCCTCGTCGAGGACCGCCTTGACCTCGTTCAGCTCCGCCTCGGTCCAGGGCTCCTCACCCTCGCGCACCGGGAGGGATGCGACGTCGACCACGGCAGCCGAGCTCGCGTGCTTGCTGCCTTGCTCAGCGGCTCCCGCTCTGGTCGTGGTCATGTGGCCCCCTGCACCGAGTGATGTGACGCAGAGACACTAGGACGCATTGCATCGTTCTTCAACGACCCCTGCTGAGATTTCGCTGTGTAATGCAGCGATCGAGCCGGGCGACCGGTCCCGCGATCGGGGCCGGTCGCTTCGAGCCGGCAGGATTCAGCGCTGCTCGCCGAGCAGGGCGTCCAACCGCGGGGTGTTGCTGGTGCCGCCGCCGAGGGTGGGCGGATCGTCGTCGGCGGCCGCGCCCGAGCCGGTCTGGGACCCGCCGTTGGCCGTCTCGTCCCGTCGGATCGGCGCGTTCGCGGCGTCGGGGACGTCGGCGGGCTCGGCCTGGACGTTGGTGAGGCTGTCGAGACGCTCGCGCAACTCGGTGGCCAGGTTCTCCCGGTAGGCCGCCTCGAAGGTACGGAGCTGGTCGACGGTGATGACCAGGTCCTCGCGCTGCTTGTCCAGGTCGCCGAAGAGCTCGCGGCGGCGGTTCTCGATCTCGCGATCCATCGCCTCGGCCCGGCTCATCGCGTCACCCTGGACCCGGTCGGCCTCCACCCGGGCCTCGGACTCGATGCGTTCGGCCTGGGTCCGGGCCTCGGTGGTCACCTGGTGCGCGGTCCGGTTGGCCTCTTCGCGGATGCGGGTCGCGTCCTCGGTGGCCTCGATCACCAGCTGCTCGGCGTGCTCGGTGGACATCTCGACCAACCGGACGACAGCGGTGCTGGCCTCCTTGCTGGTGGTCACCACGATCGGCTGCGACTCCGGCGCCGGCGCCGCGGCCTGGGCGACCGGCGCGCTCGGGCCGGTCTCGGCTGCCGGTGCGTTGCCGCCCGCCTTCAGCGACTCGATCTGCTTCTTGAGGTTCTGGTTCTCGTCGGTCAGCTGCTCGAACGCAGCCTCGACCTCGTCGACGAACTCGTCGACCTCCAGCACCTCGTAGCCGGACTTGCGGGCCATCCTGAACCGCTTGTTCCGCACATCGTCCAGCGTCAGCGTCATCGTTCACCTCGGGAATCCTGTGACCAGCGTGCAGGCAGGAACGGTCCTGCCCGTCCAGTACGGTACCCAATCGACGACGTGGTTTCACATCGAACGGGACAGTGCCACCTCGTCAGCCGATGGGCCGGAGCAGGACCACCGCGTTGATCCGCATCAAGATGCTGACTCCGATGAAGAGCCCGATGAAGGCCAGATCGAGCATGATGTTGCCGATCCGCACCGGCTTGAGGACCTTACGCAGCGCCCGCAGCGGCGGGTCGGTGATGGAGTAGATGAGCTCGGCCACGACGAGCATCGGGCCACGTGGCTCCCACTCGCGCACCAGCACCGGGATCCACGACAGGATCATCCGGGCGAACAAGACCAGCAAGAAGATCCACAGGACCCAATCGATGATCGTTCCGACGACTAACATCTTCTCCCCGTGCTCTGGCCCACTGCGTCAGCACTACGTCAGGCGCAGAGCCCGGTCGACGTCAACTCTGGTTGAAGAAGCCACCCGCGATGCGCTCTTTGTCCTCCGCAGCGACGCTCACGTTGTTCGGGGACAACAAGAACACCTTGCTCGTGACACGTTCGATACTGCCACGCAGACCAAAGATGAGGCCAGCAGCGAAGTCCACCAGCCGCTTGGCGTCCACGTCCTCCATGTCGGACAGGTTCATGATGACCGGCACGCCGTCGCGGAAGTGCTCGCCGATGGTCCGCGCCTCGTTGTAGGTCCGGGGGTGAACGGTGATGATCCGCGACATGTCGGCCGTCCGAGGGCTGTTCACGGGTGGGTGGGTGACGACGGCGGAGTGGCTCGCGCCGTTCTGGCTGCCCTGCGGGGCGCGCTTGCTCTCCAGCGTGGTCACCTTGGCCGGCGCCACTGCCGTGCTCCCGTGATGGACGGGCCCCGTGTCATGTGACTGAGCCATCAACTCGTCGCGGCTGATGCCCTCGGTCTGCTCGAACGTCTGGTTGCGGTCGTCCTCTTCGCCGTAGCGATCGTCGGTGACGAGGCCGAGCCAGGCCGCCGCACGCTTCAGTCGTTCCGCCATTTACATGCCCTCATCTCGCTGCACCGGCTGATTGACTGCGAATCCCTCGACCGACCTCGATCTGCCCCGAGTGATCACAGTGCGTTTGACAAGACAGTACCGTCCGAACGCCGGGGTCAGCCGCGACACGCGGATCGGCGGCGAAGCCTTCTCGCTCGCGTGTCGCGGCACTGGTGGAGAGCCCCCGCTGGTGCCCGGAACGCCTTCTACTTCAGGAAGTCCGGCACATCCAGGTCGTCGTCGTCCGGCGGTGCCGGTCGCTGCGACGGGGCCCCCGGTACCGAGCTCGGCCGGCCACCCGGCCCGGCCGGGACGCCACCAGGAGCAGGTGTCCCCTGCGGTCCGGGAGCACCCTGCGCGGCACCAGGTGGAGTCGTTCCGCCCGGACTCTGCGGCGCACCGCCGGGCGCCGACGCCGCCCGCTGCGGCGAGCCCTGGCGCAGGTCGGCGGACCGGCTGATGCCCGGCTGTCGGCGTGGCGGCTGCCCGCCCTCGAACCCGGCCGCGATGACGGTGACCCGCACCTCGTCGCCCAGCGCGTCGTCGATGACGGTGCCGAAGATGATGTTGGCGTCCTCGTGCGCCGAGACCTGGATCAGGTCGGCGGCGGCGGACACCTCGAACAGACCCAGGTCGGAGCCCCCGGCGATCGACAGCAGCACCCCGTGGGCACCCTCGATGCTCGACTCCAGCAGCGGCGAGGAGACCGCCATCTCGGCCGCGGCCCGCGCCCGATCTTCTCCTCGGGCGCTGCCGATCCCCATCAGCGCCGACCCGGCGTTGGACATGACGGCCTTGACGTCCGCGAAGTCCAGGTTGATCAGACCCGGGGTGGTGATCAGGTCGGTGATGCCGGAGACGCCCTGCATCAGCACCTGGTCGGCCTGCTTGAAGGCGTCCAGGATGGCGATGTGCTGGTCGGCCAGCTGGAGCAGCAACTTGTCGTTGGGGATGACGATGAGGGTGTCGACCTCTTCGCGCAGGTTCGCGATGCCGGTCTCGGCCTGGCCACCGCGCCGCTTGCCCTCGAAGGAGAACGGGCGGGTCACCACCCCGATCGTCAAGGCGCCGAGGGCCCGGGCGATCCGGGCCACGATGGGAGCGCCGCCGGTACCGGTGCCGCCACCCTCGCCCGCCGTGACGAAGACCATGTCGGCGCCCTTGAGCGCGTCCTCGATGTCCTGGGCGTGGTCCTCGGCGGCCTGCCGGCCCTTGTCCGGATCCGCGCCGGCGCCGAGTCCGCGGGTCAGCTCGCGGCCGATGTCGAGCTTCACGTCGGCGTCGCTCATCAGCAACGCCTGGGCATCGGTGTTGACCGCGATGAACTCGACCCCCCGCAGCCCTGCCTCGATCATCCGGTTGACCGCGTTGACACCGCCGCCGCCGACACCGACGACCTTGATGATGGCCAAGTAGTTCTGTGTCGCAGAAACCACGTTTTCTACCTTCTCCTCGTGAACGCGAAGTGCGCGGGCGCTGCCGAGTCTGAACCTCAGGTCAAGGGGGAAGGGCGAGGCGTTCGACACTGCGACGTCAGGTTATGAGGCTCGTCAGGGAGTGTCCACCAGGCCCATCGGGACACGCCCACCAACTGAGAATTCGGCCAGTTTGCTGGACCTGCAGTTGACCTTCACACAATCGTGACCTCGCGCCGGCCGGACTCGACCGGGTAACGGCGAATGTGCAGACACCCGCCCCGCAGAATCCCGAGCGAGCGGAGGATTCGCCGGTGGCGGGCTGAGGACCGAGGAGGGCAACACGTTCTTCGTTGCCCGACGAGGACGAAGCTCGGCAGCTGGAGGCGAATCTGCAGCGAAGCGGAGAACACAGCCTCAGCGGATCGCGGGGTTGTGCGGTGCGGAGACGTCGATGGTCTTCGGTTTGCGGGGCAGCAGCGCGGTGACGATCTCGGCCTTCAGCTTGGACTGGTCGGCCGATCCCCAGTTCACCGTGACGCCGGAGGCGAGGGTCACGGTCAGCTGGGACGGCGAGCTGGCGGCGATCTTGGTGATGGTCAGCCGGACGTCCTCGGGCAGCGAGCGGGCCACGGTGCCGATCTCGACCAGCAGTGCGGTCTCGCTCAGGTTCGCGTCGGCCACGGCGATCCCGGCCGGGAGCTCGGCCGACTCGTCGAAGGCCACCCCGTACTGGTCGACCAGCGCGTATCCCGATTGCTGCTTGACGCCCAGCAGCGGAGTCCGCTCCGTGACGTGCACGGCCACCCCGTCGGGCCAGGTCCGGTCGACGGTGACCCGTTCGACCGGCGCGAGTCGGGCGACCCGGGCCGCGATCGCGTCGAGGTCCTGCCGTGCCAACGGCAGCCCCATCGGCACGGCGGCGGTGCCCCGGACCTGGTCCTTGGTCAGCACCTTCGCCCCGGTCACGGTGACCTGCTGGGTGGCCAGCACCGGCGAGAACCCGAGCAGGTAGACGACGCCGCCGACCAGCGCCAGCACCAGTACCGCCACCAGCCAGCGCAGCCAGCGGCGGCGGCGCGGCCGCCGGGTCCGGTCGCGGCGGCCGCCGGATCGGCTGTCGCCCGTCCGGGACCGGCCCGAACGCCGGTCGCCGGGTCGAGGCGGGGCCGGACTACGAGTGAGCGTGCCGGTCGGCATCGACGTCCTCTCGGTTCTCGGTGGCATCAGCGGTGGCATCGGCGGCCCGCGAAGCCGCCAGCTCCGCCACGATCAACGGGGCGACCTTGGTGACGTCGCCGCAGCCCACGGTGATGACCAGGTCGCCGGGCCGGGCGATCCGGGCCACGGTGGGGGCCGCGTCGTCCCACACCGGCTCGTAGGTGACGTGCGCCGTACCCGGCCGGATCGCGTCGCTGACCAACTTGCCGTCGATGCCGGGAAGTGGATCCTCCCGGTCACCGCAGACGTCCATCACGACGGCCTCGTCGGCCGGTTCCAACGCCGCGGCCAGCTCCTGCCAGAAGTCTCGGGTGCGGGTGTAGAGATGCGGTTGGAAGCACACCACGACCCGACCGTCGCCGGCCGCGACCCGGGCTGCCCGGACGGTGTTGGCCACCTCCGTCGGATGGTGTCCGTAGTCGTCGAAGACCCGGATGCCGGCCACGGTGCCGACCAGCTGGAAGCGACGATAGGTGCCGACGTAGCCGGTCAGGCTGCTCCGGATCGCGTCGTCGTCCAGCCCGAGCCAGCGGGCCACGGCGAAGCTGGCCGCTGCGTTCCAGACGTTGTACCGCCCGGGCACCGACAGCGACACCGCGCCGGCGTCTGCGCCAGCGTCGGCGTCGGCCGCGCCGGTGAGCCGGAAGCTCGAACCCATGCCGGACAGGTCGACGTCACTGATCTGCACGTCGGAGCCCGGCGCCTCACCGAAGGTGATGATCGCCGGCGGTGCCTCGTGGTCGCGGATGCGCTTGGTCAGCGCGACCGCTCCCGGATCGTCGGCGCTGATCACCACGACCCGGACGCCGCCCTCGGTCGCGAACCGGAGGAACCCGTCGGCGTAGTTCTCCGGAGTCCCCCAGTTCACCAGGTGATCGGGATCGACGTTGGTGACGACCGCGACCTCCCGGGGGTACTGCAAGAAGGTGCCGTCGCTCTCGTCGGCCTCCACCACCAGCACGTCGCCGCTCCCCAGGTGGCCGCCGGTGTCCATCCCGGTCAGCGCCCCGCCGATGAGGTAGGACGGGTCCCAGCCGGCGCCGGCCAGCACCGAGGAGATCATCGCGGTGGTCGTGGTCTTGCCGTGGGTGCCGGCGACCGCGACCCCGCGGCGGGTCCGCAGCACCGCGGCGCTGACCGCGCTGCGGTGCAGGATCGGCATCCCCCGCCTCCTGGCCTCGACCACCTCCGGGTTGGTGTCGCGGATGGCCTGCGTGGTGACCAGGGTGTCGGCGTCGGCGAGCTGCTCGGCCCGATGGCCGACGTGGACCCGGGCACCGCGGGCCGCGAGCGCTTGGAGGTACTTGGAGTCCTGCCGGTCGCTGCCGCTCACCTCGACGCCCAGCGAGAGCAGGACGGACGCGACGCTGTTCATGCCCGAGCCGCCGATGCCGATGAAGTGGACTTTGCCGAGCTGGTCGACCTCGGGGATGTCGGTCAGCGGCAGGATGGGGATGAGTGGCATCAGTGCTCCTCGACCTGGTGCCCGGCGACCAGCAGCGTCTGCCGGGCGAGCACGGTCGCCGCGTCGCGGACGCCGATCCCCTGCAACGACCGTTCCATGCCGGCCAGCACCTCCGGCCGTTCGAGCAGGTCGATGACGTCGCGGACCACCCGATCGGGTCGACAGTCGACGTCGTCGAGCAGTCGGCCGCCGCCGGCCGACACGACCGGGGCGGCGTTGCGGGCCTGCTCGCCGTTCCCGTGCGGGTACGGCACGAAGATGGCCGGCAGACCGACGGCGGCGGTCTCGAGGACGGTGCTGGCTCCGCACCGGCCGAGCATCAGGTCCGCGGCGGCGTACGCATCCTGCATGCGTTCAACGTAGGCGACGGGCGCGTAGACCGCCCCGGTCTGCGGGTCCGTCTCGGCGATCTCGTCGCCGATGTTCTTCGGCCCGAGGATGTGCAGCACCTGGATGCCTGCCGCCAGCAGTCGCGCGCGGGCACCGCGGACGGCACCGTTGATGCTCTGCGCCCCCTGGGAGCCACCGCCCACCAGCAACGTCGGCAGGTCGGGCCGCAACCCGAACCCCGATCTGGCGTCCGCCGCCGCGGCGTGCCGGTCGAGCTCGGTGATGACCCGGCGCAGCGGCAGCCCGATGCAGTCCGCTCCGCGGAGCGGGGTGTCGGGGAAGGCGGTGTAGACCCGGGCCGCGAAGCGGGCTCCCAACCGGTTGGCCAGGCCGGGCAGCACGTTCTGCTCGTGGATCACCACCGGCACCTTGTCCCGACGCCCCGCCAGGTAGGCGGGGGTCGACACGTAGCCGCCGAAGCCGAGCAGCACGTCGGCCCGGTGGGTGCTCAGGATCCGTCGGGACGCCGCGACCGCCCGACCCAGCCGGAACGGCAGCGCCACCAGGTCCTTGCCGGGTCGACGTGGCATCGGCACCCGTGGGATGTGCTCGAGCGGCAGCCCGGCCGCCGGTACCGCGGTGTTCTCCAACCCGTACGAGGTCCCGATCACGGTCAGCGACACGGCCGGGCACAACCGCTGCAGCTCCGTGGCGGTCGCGATGAGCGGTGAGGTGTGACCGGCGGTGCCGCCTCCGGCCAGCACGACGTTGGGTCCCCTCGCGCCGCGCCGCAGCGGCCCGTCCGGGGTCGGGTCAGCGGCGCTCACGGCGGAACCCGATCACGGTGGTCATCCGCGGTTTGGGCCGGGCCTTCCTGGCCGCGAGCAGGGCCCGGGCCGCCGGTTCGTTCCGGGCGCAGACCAGCAGCAGACCCACCCCGGCGAGCGCGGACAGCAGGGCCGAGCCACCGTAGGAGACCAGCGGCAGCGGCACCCCGGCGATCGGCAGCAGCCGCAGCACCGAGCCGAGGTTGATCATGGCCTGAGCGGTCAGCCAGACGGTCACGCCGGCAGCGGTGTACCGGCAGAACATGTCGTCGGACCGCAGCGCGATCCGGATGCCGCAGTAGGCCAGGACCAAGAACAGCACCAGCACCATCAAGCTGCCGAACAGGCCCAGCTCCTCGCCGATCACGGCGAAGATGAAGTCGGAGTGCGCCTCGGGCAGGGTGCCCCACTTCTGCCGGCTGGCGCCGAGGCCGACACCCCACCAGCCGCCGGAGGCGATCGCGTACATGCCGATCGTGGCCTGCCGGTTGATGCCCTCGATGTCGACCGTCGGGTTGAGGAAGGCCTCGAACCGGCTCAACCGGTTCGCGCTGGTCAGCACCAACGAGGCGAACCCGATCGCGCCGGTGAGGAACAGGGCGCCGAACACCCGCAGCGGTGCGCCCACCATCCAGAGCACGCCGGCCACCATCCCGATCACCACCGCGGCCGTGCCGGCGTCGCCCTGGAAGATGATCAACAAGATGATCAGGGCCGTGACCGGCAGGTACGGGATCAGCAGGTGCTTGGGCTGGTCGAGCAGCTTCTGCTTCTTGGCCAGCACGTCCGCACCCCAGACCACGACCGCGAACTTCGCGAACTCCGACGGCTGCAGCCGGGTGGGGCCCAGATCGAGCCAGTTCCGGTTGCCCTGGAACTCGTATCCCAGTGGCGTGTAGGTCAAGATCAGCATGATCGCGGCCGCCCCGAGTGCCACCCAGCCGAGCACCCGCAGCACCCGGACCGGGATCCGGACCATCACCACGACCCCGATCAGACCGACGACGAGGAAGGCGATCTGCCGCTTGAAGTACCAGTACGAGTCGTCGTAGTCGATGTAGGCGGCGACACTCGACGCCGACAGCACCATCAACACACCCAGGGTGACGAGCATGCCGGCCGCGGCGAGCACCAGCTGGTAGCTGGTCATCGGCCGGTCGAGCACGGCCCGCATCCAGGCCATCCGCGCCGCTCCCGGCGTCTCGGCGAGCTCGGTCGCTGCCTGCCGGCGACTCTTCTTCGGCGTCTCGTGGACGGTCGGGACCGGAGCCGATTTCTGCTTCCTCGGTGATCGCTCGCCGGGCCCGTCGCTCCCGGTCCGGTTCGGGGTCACCGTGGCCACCGGCTCACTCCTCTCCGTCTGCCCCTCGCTTCGGGTCGGGCCCCGCGGTGCCCCCGTCGAGCGGGAGCTCCGCGACGGCCGCGACGAAAGCGTCTCCGCGAGCGGCGTAGTCACTGAACATGTCCAAGCTGGCGCACCCCGGCGCCAGCAGCACGACGTCGCCGGGCGCGGCCAGCGAGACGGCCGCGGCGACGGCCTGAGCCATGGCTCCAGTCTCGGTGTCGTCCACCACGATCATCGGAACATCGGGGGCGTGTCTGGCCAGCGAATCAGCGATCCGGCGACGGTCGGCACCGAGCAGCACCGCCCCCTGCAGCCGGTCGGCGTGCCGGCGCACCAGGTCGTCGAAGTCGGTGCCCTTCGCCTGACCGCCGGCGATCCACACCACCCGGTCGAACGCCCGCAGCGCCGCATCGGCGGCATGCGGGTTGGTGGCCTTGGAGTCGTCGACGAACCGGATGCCGGCGCGCTCACCGATGAGCTCGATCTTGTGCGCGCCGAGCCGTACCCCGCGCAGCCCGTCGCGGATCGCGGCGGCCGGCACCCCGTAGGAGCGGGCCAGGGCGGCGGCGGCGAGCGCGTTGGCCACGACGTGCGGCGCCGGTTGCTGCCCCGCGGCGACGTCGCTCAGCTTCGCCAGCTCCAGGGCGGAGTCGCGGCGCTGCTCGATGAACGCCCGGTCGACCAGCAGGTCGTCGACGACCCCCAGCATGGAGGGCTGCGGGGTACCCAGGGTGAAGCCGATGGCCCGGGCACCCTCGATCACCTCCGCGTCCTCCACCATCTGCTCGGTGGCCGGGTCGGCGACGTTGTAGACGCAGGCGTGGGAGACCCCGGCGTAGATCTTCGCCTTGGCCGCCGCGTAGTCGAGGAATCCGCCGTGCCACTCGAGGTGGTCGTCCTGCAGGTTCAACACGACGGCCGAGTGCAGCGCGAGTGAGTTCGACCAGTGCAGCTGGTGGCTGGACAGCTCGACCGCCAGCACGTCGTACGGTTCCGGATCGAGCACCGTCTCCATCAACGGCCGGCCGATGTTGCCGACGGCCGCCGTGCGCAACCCGGCCGCCCGCAGCATCGACTCCAGCATCTGGGTCGTCGTGGTCTTGCCGTTGGTCCCGGTGACACCCAACCAGGGCACCACCTTGCGCGGTCGGGACAACCGCCAGGCCAGCTCCGGTTCGCTCCAGATCGGCACCCCGCGGCCGGCGGCCTCGACCAGCATCGGGTGCCGAGGGCCCCACCCGGTGGTGACGACGAGGTCGGCTCCCGCCGGCAGCTCGGCGCTGGCCCCGGCTCCGAGACGGACCGTGGCGCCGAGGGCCTCGAGCAGTCGGGCCCGGTCGGAGGTGCGCTCGTTCTCGGCGTCGTCGAGCACCACGACCCGGGCACCGAACTCGAGCAGACCGTCGGCAGCGGCGAAGCCGGCGACGCCGAGCCCCGCCACCACGACCAGCGCCTGCTCCCAGGGCGAGGCGCCGTCAGCAGTCGCGAGCCAGGCCACGTTCACCGTCCACCCACCTTCACCGGCGTCTCACCGTCACCGGCCGCTCACCCACTCGGCGTAGAAGATGCCCAGACCGGCCGCGACGAAGAGACCGCAGATGATCCAGAACCGCATCACGATCGTCACCTGGGCCCAGTTCAGCATCTCGAAGTGATGGTGCAGCGGTGACATCTTGAACAGACGTCTGCCCTTGGTGGCCTTGAAGAACCCGGTCTGCAGCACGACCGACATCACCTCGACGACCAGCAGCCCGCCGAGGATCGCCAGCAGGATCTCGGTCCGGGAGAAGATCGCCATCCCGGCCAGGGCGCCGCCGAGGGACAGCGACCCGGTGTCACCCATGAAGATCTTGGCCGGCTCGGCGTTCCACCACAGGAAGCCGAAACAGGCGCCCGCCAAGGCGACGGACACCACCGCCAGGTCGTACGGGTCGCGGACCTCGTAGCACTTCGGGCCGGCCGAGGAGATGTAGGCGCAGGACTGGTTGTACTGCCACAGGTTGACCAGCATGTACGCGCCGAAGATCATCACGCAGGCCCCGGTGGCCAGCCCGTCCAGACCGTCGGTGAGGTTGACCCCGTTGCTGGCGGCGGCGATCAGGAACATCACCCAGATCACGACCAGCACGACCGGCAACCGCAGCCACTCCACGTCCCGGAGGAAGGAGATGTACTGCGACGCCGGGGTGATGCCACGGTCGTCGGCGAACTGCAGCGACAGCAGCGCGAACACGATCGCCACGATGGACTGGCCGGCGATCTTGGCCTTGCTGCGCAGGCCGAGCGACCGCTGGTTGCGGATCTTGATGTAGTCGTCGATGAAGCCGACCGCCCCGAGCCCGACGAAGAGGAACAAGATGAGCAGGCCCGATGCCGACGGCGGGGTCATCACGATCAGGTGCGCGGCGAAGTAGGCGAACACCACCACGACGATGATGACGAGTCCGCCCATCGTGGGGGTGCCGCGTTTGACGTGGTGCGAGGTCGGTCCGTCGTCGCGGATCAGCTGCCCGTAACCCCGCTTGACGAGCATCCGGATCGCCACCCGGGTGCCCAGCAGGGTGCCGAGCAGCGCGATGCTGCCCGCGAAAACGATCGTCCTCACGCGCAGTCCCCACTCGGTCGGTTGTCGTCTCGTCGGCCGACGTCGGGCCGCTCGCCGGTGGCCGACTCGCCCGGACCGGCGGCCCCGAGCTCTTCGGCCACGGTCTCCAAGGCTAAGCCACGAGAGGCCTTGACCAAGACGACGTCGGTCGGGCCGAGGGCTCGCCGGACCACCGCCACCGCCTCATCGCGGTCGCCGACGACGAGGATCTGCGGGGCGGCACCCGGGCCGGCCCCGGCAGCGGCCTCGGCCGCTCCGGCGGCGACGACGGCGGCGTACTCCCCCACGATCACCAGGTGGGTCAGACCGGAACCGGCGGCGTAGCGACCGAGAGCCCGGTGCTCCGCCTCGGCGCCGGCGCCGAGCTCGAGCATGTCGCCCAGCACCGCCCAGGTGGGCGCCGGACCGGCGGCCCGGCCCAGCTCGGCCAGCGTGTCGAGGGCGGCCCGCATGGACTCGGGATTGGCGTTGTAGGCGTCGTTGACCACCAGCCCGCCGCCGGGGCGACGGAGCATCTCCATCCGCCACCGGGACCGGGCCCGGGCGGTGCTCAGTGCCCGGCCCAGCGTCTCGAGGTCCAGGCCCAACGCCTGTCCTGCCGCCGCGGCGGCGAGCGCGTTGCCGACCTGGTGCCGACCGGCGACCTGGAGCTGCACCTCCACCTGACGGTCAGGTCCGGCGCTGGTGTGCAGCCGGAAGGTGGCGCCACCGTCCCCGCGCAGCCGGACGTGGCTGCTCCACACGCCCGGTCCGGGTGGGGGTCCGAGCACGCTGAACCCGAGCACGTCGGCCCGGGTGCGGGAGCGCATCGCCCAGGCGCGCGGATCGTCGGCGTTGAGGACGGCGACGCCGGTCTCCGGCAGCGACTCGACCAGCTCACCCTTGGCGACGGCGATCGCCTCGACCGACCCGAACTCCCCGACGTGGGCGGTGCCGACGTTCAGCACGACGCCGATCTCCGGCGGGGCGATCGTGCAGAGGTACGCGATGTGGCCGACGCCGCGGGCCCCCATCTCCGCCACCAGGTAGCGGGTGCCCGCGTCGATCCGCGCCACCGTCAGCGGCAGCCCGATCTCGTTGTTGAAGTTGCCGTGCGGCGCCACGGTCGGGCCCACCGACTCGAGCACCTGGGCGAGCAGGTCCTTGGTGGACGTCTTGCCCTGGGACCCGGTGATCGCGGCGACCCGGAGGCCGCCGGCCAGCCCCCGGTCCACCTGGTCCCGGGCGATCCGACCCAGCGCCACCACGGGGTCCGCCGTCACCAGGCACGGTCTCGGTCCGGTCGGCATCGGGCGCGCGGTCAGCGCCGCCACGGCTCCGGCTTCGAACGCCGCGGGCAGGTAGTCGTGCCCGTCGACCCGTTCGCCGGGCAGCGCGACGAACAGCGCGTCCGGCCCGGCCAGTCGGGAGTCCACGACCAGCCCGGCGATCGACGTGGCCGCGGCGACGCCCTGCTCGTCGATCAGGTCGGCGTCGAGCAGCGCAGCCAGCTCCGCGACCGTCACCTCGATCACGGCGCCGACCCCGCCCGGGCAGCCAGCTCGGCCCACACCGACCGCAGCACCTGCCGGTCGTCGAAGGGCACGATCCGGCCGCCGACCTCCTGACCGGTCTCGTGACCCTTGCCGAGCACCGCGACCACGTCCGACCGGGTCGCGCGCTGCAGGCCGATGGCGATCGCGGACCGTCGGTCGCCGCCGTCCAGCACCTCCACCTCGCGGTCCGAGACGGTTCGCTGCCGACGCTGCTCGGCGTACGCACCACGCAGCACCGCCGCCCGGATCGCGGCCGGGTCCTCCGACCGTGGGTTGTCGTCGGTCACCACGACGACCTCGGCGTCGGCCGCCGCGGCCGCACCCATCGGCTCCCGCTTCTCCGGATCGCGGTCGCCGCCGCTGCCGAGGACGGCGATCCGGCGCCGCCCGGCGAGGGCGCGCAGGACGGAGCTGACCGCCTGCGGGGTGTGGGCGAAGTCGACCACCACGGCCGGCCCCGGTGGCTCGAGCACCACCGGCTCCATCCGACCCGGCACGGCGGCCCCGGCCAGTCCGGCCGCGGCGCGGTCGAGATCCACGCCGGCGAGATCGGCCATCGCCAGGGCGGTCACGGCGTTGCGGATGTTGAAGTCGCCGGGCAGCGCGAGCCGGAACGACAGCTCGCGCACCGGGGTTCCGACGGTGACCAGCCGCAGCCCCTCACCGACCGGAGCAGCGTCGACCAGGTGGTAGTCGGCCCGGGTGTCGGTGAGACTCACCGTGACGACGTCGAGCGAGGCGCCGATCCGCCGCACCAGCTCCCGGCCGCGCGGGTCGTCGACGTTGAGCACGGCGCGCCGGGCGCGCTGCGGGCTGAACAGGGCGGCCTTGGCCTCGAAGTAGCTCTCGACCGTGCCGTGGAAGTCCAGGTGGTCGCGGCCGAAGTTGGTGAAGGCGACCACGTCGAAGTCGATCGCGTCGGCCCGGCCGAGAGCCAGCGCGTGGGACGACACCTCCATCACGACCGCCGCGGCGCCACGTTCGGCCAGGACGGCCAGGACCGCCTGCAGGTCGGGGGCCTCCGGAGTGGTGATGGTGGTGCGCGGTCCGGTCAGCGGCTCGTCGTCGACCTGGAAGCCCAGCGTGCCGACCACTCCGGTCCGCAGTCCGGCGCTGCGCAGCATGGCCGCCAGCAGCAACGAGGTGGTGGTCTTGCCGTTGGTGCCGGTGATGCCGAACATCAGCCGGCCACGACTGGGGTGGCCGTAGACGCGGGCGGCGAGCTCGCCCAGTCCGAGCCGCGGGTCGCGGGCGACGACCACCGGAACCGCGGCGGGTGGCGCGGACAGCCGGTCGGCGCCGGAGCGGTCCGTCAGGACGGCCACCGCCCCCGCCGCCACCGCCTCGCCGACGAACTCGGCACCGTGCCGCTTCGCGCCGGGCAGCGCCACGTACAGGTCGCCGGGTTGCACCAACCGGGAGTCGAGGGTGATCCCCGTGACGGCGACGTCGCCCGGCAGCCCGTCCGACAGGTCGCCCAGCAGCTCGGTCAGCGGCGTGCGCGGCGGTTGCCGCGGACGTAGCCCCGAACGATCGGCGATCTCGGACATCTGGCGAGGCTACCGATCAGCGCTTCTTCTTGGTCTCGCCCCACTTGATGGGCTTCACCTCGTGCTTGTCCTTGCCCGGCAGCACCGAGTAGCGCGGCAGCGCGACCTTCATGATGTCGCGGTACACCGGCGCCGCGACGCTGGAGCCGGTGTCCCCCTTCTTGGGGTTGTTGAGGACCACGTAGGTGATGATCTGCGGATCCTTGGCCGGCGCGTAGCCGACGTAGGAGACGACGTAGCCCTTGTAGCACTGGCAGCGGCTGTCGACCCGCTGGGCCGTACCGGTCTTGCCGCCGCTGGAGTAGGCGTCCAGGGCGAGGTTGCGCTGACCGTTGGTCGTGTCGACGACGGCGCCCATGATGTCGCGGATGTGCTCCGAGGTCTGGGGCTTCACGATCCGGCGCGGGGTCTTGGCCGGCAGGTCGACCGGCTTGCCGTCGGAGGTCGTGGCGGACTTCAGCAGGGTCGGCGGGTTGTAGATCCCGCCGTTGATCAGCCCGGCGATCGCCGACACCTCCTGCACACCGCTCATCGCGATGGACTGACCGAAGGCCAGCTGGTCGCGGGTCAGGTCCTTCAGCTGTCGCCCGGGCACGATGCCGGCCGACTCCCCCGGCAGCTCGATGCCGGTCTTGGCGCCGAGTCCGAACCTGTTCAGGTAGTCGATCAGCTGGGCCTTGGGCATCTGCCGGGAGAGCAGCACGATGCCGATGTTGGACGAACGGGCCACCACACCGCGCAGGTTGAGCTTGAGGTCGCCGTGCTCGAAGGAGTCCTTCAGGGCCCGCCCGTCACCGCGCAGCCGGTTGGGAACGATCACCCGGGTGTCGGGCACGGCGTTGCCGGAGTCGATCAGCGCCGCGGCGGTGAGCACCTTCTGCACGCTGCCCGGCTCGTACGGTGCGCTGACCGCCCGGACGACCCGGTCCTCCGGTTTCGCGGAGCCCGGCTTGTTCGAGTCGACCGACGGCACCTGGGCGAGGGCCAGGATCTGTCCGTTCTTGACGTTCATGGTGATGGCGAAGCCGAAGTCGGACTTGGACGTGGTGACCTGGCGAGCCAGCCGCCGTTCCGCCATCCACTGCAGCTCGGAGTCGATGCTCAGCTGGTAGTTGAGGCCGTTCTGGGCCGGGGTGATGCTGCTGGTGCCCAGCGGGATCCGCCCGCCGGCGGGGGAGCTCTCGTACTCCTCCTTGCCCTCGACCCCGGCGAGCTCGGTGTCGAGCTTCTGCTCCACACCGGCCTGGCCCTTGCCCTCACCGTCGATGAAGCCGACCACCGCCCCGGCGACCTCGCCGCCGGGATAGGTGCGGATCGGATCGCTCTCGCGGAACACGCCGTAGAGGTCGCGGTCGGCCAGCTCAGCAGCCATCCGGCTGTACGTCATGGCCGGCACCTTCTTCTTCAGGTACACGAAGCGGGTGTTGGGCTTGATCAGCAGCGGCACCAGGGTGCTCGGGGCGACCTTGAGATGGCGGCCGATGACCTCGGCGAACTCGTTGGCCCGCGTCCTGGTCAGGGTCGGGTCCGCGGTGACGGCGACGGCGGGCTCGGTGGTGGCGAGCACGATCCCCTCGCTGTCGGTCAGGTCACCGCGCGACGGCAGGATCGGCAGCTTGCGAACCAGTGCCTCCGCCGAGATGGCCGCGTACGCCGAGGAGTCGAAGCCCTGCAGCTGGATCAGCCGACCGGCGCACAGCGACAGCATGATCGCGATGGCGATCAGCACCACGTGCAGTCGACGGGCGGTGTGCGCCAACGGGATGCGGATCGGGCGCCGCCGCTTGGACCCCGGTCGGCGCTGGGCCGGCCGTCGCGACGACCCGGCGGGACGCGGTCGACTCGGCCCGGTCGATCGCGGCCCGGGCGATCGCGGCATCGGCGGCGCCTTCGGCTTCGGCGGCTTCGCGCCGGCCCGCAGCTCCGCCGGCGTGCCCCCGCCGGTGCCCCCGGCGGTGCCCCGGCCGCTGGTCGCGCGGCTCGCGGCCGCGGGCCGCGGGTTGCGTACCGGACGGGTTCCGCCGTCGTTCTGTCCGGCCGCCATCAGCGGTTCCCTTCGGTTGGCTTCGGGGTCGGTTGGGTCGAGGCCGAGGGGCGGGCCGCCGTCGACGGACCGCGTTGGGTCGTCCCCAGGGCCCGGGCGCGGGCCTCGGCCTGCGCCTTGGCCTGGGCCGCGGCGCGCTGGTCCGCCGCCCGACGGGCTGCCGCCAGCTGCTCGGCCCGGGCGCGGGCCGCCTTCTCGACCGCGGCGGCGCGCCGCTTCGCCTCGGCCGCCGCGCGTTCGGCGGCCTCCTGGGCCGGGGTCTTGATCACCAGCACGGGCATCTCGTGGCCGGTCACCCGCTGCGGGTTGCCGATCACCTTGCCGGACGGCAGCTGGACGAAGGCCGGGTACGGGTTCGGCCGCATCCCCAGCGCCGAGGCGCGTCGAGCCAGCTCCTGCGGGGACGCCCGCCGGCTGATCTCACTCTCCAGCTCGGACTGGCTGTAGACGAGCTCGTTCGCCTCGCGGGTCAGCGACCGGCCCTCGAACGCCTGGTTCTGCAACGTGGTGTTCAGCATCAGCAGACCGGCCATGCCGAGACCGAACACGGCGATCAGGACGGCGATGAACGGGATCCGGTCCATCCGGGCCGGTGGCGGCGGCAACGGCTTGAGCCGGGACTCCCGAAGCGCGCGCGCCCCGGCTCCGGTCGTCGAGCGGTCCGCCCGGTTGCCCATCGCGGGACGGCGCCAAGAGTGCGCTCACGCAACTCCCTTTCCGGTCGAGTAGGTCGGGTCGAAGATCCGTTCCGCGGCCCGGAAGCGGGCCGACGCGGCGCGACGATTGGCGGCCACCTCGGCCGCCGTGGGTCGCTCCGCACCTCGGGTGATCAGCCGCAGCTGGGGTCGGTGCTCGGGCGGGACCACGGGCAGGTCACGGGGTGCGGTGTCCCGGGCACCGGCCGCCAGCACCTGCTTGACCAGCCGGTCCTCCAGCGAGTGGTAGGCGAGGACGGCGATCCGGCCGCCGACGGCGAGTGCGGCGACGGCCGCCGGCAGCACGCCCTCGAGCGCCTCGAGCTCGGCGTTCACCTCGATCCGCAGGGCCTGGAAGGTCCGCTTGGCGGGGTGCCCGCCGGTCGCCCGGGCGGCCGCCGGGATGGCGCGCTCCAGGGTGGCCACGAGCTGGGCCGAGGAGGCGTACGGGGTCTGCTCCCGCTCGGTCACGATCCGCCGGGCGATCCGGTCGGCGAACCGCTCCTCGCCGTAGCGCCGCAGGATCGTGACCAGGTCGGCGGCGGAGTAGGTGTTCAGGACCGAGGCCGCCGTCAGGTCCTGCTTGCCGTCCATCCGCATGTCCAACGGGGCGTCGGCGGCGTAGGCGAAGCCCCGGGCCCGGTCGTCGATCTGCAACGAGGACAGCCCGAGATCGAGCAGCACGCCCTGGACGCGGGAGACGCCGGAATCGGCGAGGGCCTGGGGTAGCCGGTCGTAGACCGCCTCGACCGTCGTCACCCGGTCGCCGAATCGGGCCAGCCGTTCGGCGGCGGCCGCCAGCGCCTGCGGATCGCGATCGAGTCCGATCAGCCGCATCCCGGGACAGGCCTCGAGCAGTGCCTCGGCGTGACCGCCCAACCCGAGGGTGCAGTCCACCAGCACGCTCTGGCCGGCCGGCGATGGGCTGAGGGCCGGGCGCCAACACGGCGACGATCCGGTCGAGCATCACCGGGACGTGCCGCCCGTTCGCCGTCACGCGGTCCCCGCGTGCTCGGCGTCGCTCGATCCGGAGTTCATCTCGACCCTTCGATTCCCCGCGGACTCGTGCCGCCAGGTTTCAACCCGAGATCCCTGCGGCCACCTGGCACCGGGGAAGGTGTGTCAGGGAGCCGGACCACGGGTTGAAGCCTCACGTCACGAGCCGCGCCTGCCTTGCCGGCCGCCCCGACCGGAGTCCTCGTCGACTCACAAGCCCGGGAAGCCCTCGTCGTTCATCTCGGCGAACGCCGACTCCTGTCGGTCGGCATAGGACTGCCAGGAGGTGGCGTCCCACACCTCGACCCGGTTGATGGCCCCGACCACGACGCAGTCCTTGTCCAGTCCCGCGTACGCGCGCAGGTGCGGCGGGATGGTGATCCGCCCCTGCTTGTCGGGCGTCTCGTCCGAGGCGCCGGAGGCGAGCATCCGCTGGTAGTCGCGGACCTGCTTGTTGCTCGACGGGGAGTTGCTGAGGGTCTGGGTCTGGGCGATGAACGCATCCATCGGCCAGATGGCCAGGCACCGATCCTGACCGCGGGTGATGACCAGCCCGGAGGCCAGCTGCTCGCGGAACTTCGCCGGCAGGATCAGCCGCCCCTTCTCGTCCAGCCGAGGGGTGTGGGTGCCCAAGAACACCGGACCACCTCCCCATCTGCTGCACGATCACCCCTAGTCTCCCCGATCTCTCCACTTTCCGCCACTCTACTCCACAATCCCCCACCGGCCGGCCCATCCGACCCACCACGCCGGTGTTTCGTGGGGGCTCGTCGCGGCGGCCGATCACGGTCCGGCCGACCAGTGACCGGCCCTGCGGAGAGGGCTGATGTGACCCGCCGTCAGCTGGGCCGCACCACTCGACCGGGAGACGGGTTCGGCGGCGACCGACAGCTGCCCGGAGCTGCGGCGCTCGACCGAGCTCGGGTTGCGGGCTCGGGCGCTCGGTGGCCGCAGGTCGCCGCGGGATCGGGTCTTGCTTCGCCCCGGTACGGTTCCAGCGGAGCACGTAAGGTGATCCCAGCCGGGCGCGCCCGGACTCCTGCTCGTCGTGCGCCTGAGGACCGTCGGGCGTGTGCTCGTTGGGTGACCGTTCTAACGACGGAGGAACAGTTGAGTCTGAGCTATCAGGCCGGCGTGGACACGACCCTCTCGCTCGGCGACGTGGTGCAGACCATGGGCAAGGTCCGCCAGGCGATGGAGAGCGTCATCGAGGGCAAGCGCAACTCGGTCGACCTCGCCCTGACGGTGCTGCTGGCCGAAGGCCACCTGCTGGTCGAGGACGTCCCCGGCGTGGGCAAGACCATGCTGGCCAAGGCGCTGGGCCGCTCGATCGCGTGCTCGGTGCGCCGGGTGCAGTTCACGCCCGACCTGCTGCCGTCCGACATCACCGGCGTCTCGGTGTTCAACCAGGAGACCCGCGACTTCGACTTCAAGCCCGGCGGGATCTTCGCCAACATCGTCGTCGGCGACGAGATCAACCGCGCGTCGCCCAAGACCCAGTCGGCCATGTTGGAGTCGATGGAGGAACGTCAGGTCAGCGTCGACGGCACCACGTACCTGCTGGAGGCGCCGTTCATGGTGGTCGCCACCCAGAACCCGATCGAGATGGAAGGCACCTACCCGCTGCCCGAGGCGCAGCGGGACCGCTTCATGGCCCGGATCGAGATGGGTTACCCGACCCCGAGCGCCGAGCTGGACATGCTCGAGTCGCACGGAACCACCGACCCCTTGAACGCGCTCGAGCCGGTCACCGACGGTGCGACCATCGGCGGCTTGATCGAGGCGGTGAAAACCGTGTACGTGAGCCCGGCCGTCAAGCACTACCTGGTGCAGATCGTCAACGCCACCCGTAACTCCCGCGACCTGCGCCTCGGCGCCTCGCCACGGGCCACCCTGCAGCTGCTGCGCGCCAGCCGGGCGCACGCCGCCCTGGCGGGCCGCGACTACGTCAGCCCCGACGACGTGTCGAGCCTGTCCCCCTTCGTCCTGGCCCACCGGGTGCTGCCGTCCACCGACGCCCAGCTCGCTCGGCGCACGGTGAGCGACATCATCACCGCGGCGGTCAACTCGGTCCAGATCCCCGACCGCCGGTAGCACCGTGCGGGCGATCTGGCGACTCTTCACCGGCCGCGGCCGGTTCTTCCTGCTGGGCGGCACCACCGTGGTGCTGGTGGCGATGCTCGCCGGCCAGCGGGACGTGATGCGGATCGGCATCCTGCTCGCCGTGCTCCCCGTCGTCGCGGCGGTTCTGGTCGCCAGGGCGCGACTGCGGATGACGTGCGAGCGTGCCGTCGAACCGGCCCGGGTACCGCTGGGTTCACCGATGCGGGGACGGATCACCATCGGCCAGGACGGGCTGCTGCCCGCCGCGATCTTGATGTTGGAGGACGCGGTGCCGCGCGAGCTCGGCAACCGGCCCCGCTTCGTGGTCGACCGGACCGGGATGAGCTGGCGGCGGGAGATCGAGTACCCGCTGCTCGGCCGGGTCCGCGGCCGATTCCGGACCGGTCCGCTGATGGTGCGGACCGCCGACCCGTTCGGACTGGTCCGGCTGGATCGTCGGTTCGTCGCCACGTCGGAGGTGATGGTCACGCCCCGGGTGGAGGCCCTGCCACTGATGCGCTCCGCCGGTGGCGCGGGCAGCACCGGCGAAGCGCGGCCGCACCGGATCGGTGTCGTCGGGCAGGACGACGCGCTCGTCCGGGAGTACCGCAGCGGCGACGACCGGCGGCGCATCCACTGGCGGTCCACCGCCCGGATGGGTGACCTGATGGTGCGCCGCGAGGAGCAGGCCTGGGATCCGAGTGCGAGCATCATCTTGGACTCGCGGGCCGGCGCGCACGCCGGACGCGGGATGCACAACTCGATCGAGTGGGCGGTCTCCGCCGCGGCCTCGATCGCCTTGCACTTCCTCGACGACGGATTCAGCGTCGAGATCTTCGAGGCGGAGGGACCGATGCACATCAGCAGCGCCTCCGGTCAGCACAGCTCCTCCTCGGCGGAGCTGGTGATGAACCGGCTGACCGACCTCAAGCCGCGTCTCACCACGACGCTGCACTACGCGGTGGAGACCGCGGCCATCGACCGACCCGGTCAGCTGGTGATGGCGATCCTGGGCCGGATGACTCCGGAGGACGCCAACTCGCTGCTCCGGGTCCGCCGCAATCGGGCCCAGGGTCTGGCGCTGGTGCTCGACGTCGAGACGTTCGCGGAGACGCTGGCCGGTCCCCGCGTCGCCGCCCAGCACGAGCTCGCCATCCAGATCCTCCGCGACAACCAGTGGCGGGTCATCGAGGTCCGCTCCGGCACGTCCGTGGCCGAGGCCTGGGCCGGACTCGAGCAGCTGGGAGCGGCGGCCTGATGCGCCCGACCGATCGACTGGTGGTGGCCGAGACCGTCGCGGTCTTCCTGGCCACCTTCACGCTGTCGTCGTTGACCAGCGACAACTCGTTCCTGGCGATCAGCTGGGCGCTCATCCTGTTGCTCGGCGGGTTGACCTTCGGACTGCGCCGCTTCGGCATCGGTTCCGGCTTGGTGTTCGCGGTGCAGACCCTGGTCCTGATCGGCTTCCTCGCCGTCCTCGTCCTGGGGGCACCGGCATCGTCCGGCGGGTTGCCGACCCGCTACTTCTCGCTCTGGATGAGCGGGATCGAGCACATCCAGACCCAGTCGGCCCCGATGGCGGCGAACGCCGGGATCACCGTGATCTTCGTCAGCGTGATCGGCCTGATCTGGATCCTCACCGACCTGCTGGTCTCCGGGCTGAGTCGGCCGATGTGGGGACTGGCCCCTCCGCTGACCCTGTTCCTGGTGCCGGCGATCGGGCTCGGCACGGACACCGGCCTGCTCAACTTCCTGCTGATCGCTCTCGGTTACCTGGGCATCCTGGTCGCTCAGGGTCTGAACTCGACCGCCCGGTGGAGCCGCGGGCTGTCCCGGGACACCGGCGGCTCGGGATCGGGCAGCTCGGTCGTGTGGCGCTCGGCGGGCCTGATCGGTACCCCGGCGGTGATCGGCACGCTCGTGCTCGGCCTGATGCTCCCGACCCTGTCGCTGCCGGGATTCGGCTTCGGCGCGGGCACCGGTGGCGGCGGCCGACTGCAGCTGACCGACCCGACCCTGGATCTGCGACGGAACCTCAACCAGCCCGCCGACACCGTGGTCATCCAGTACCAGACCGACCGACCCGGCGGCATGTACCTGCGGATGGCGTCGCTTCCGGAGCTGAACGGCTCCGGGTGGCACAACGTCCCGATGCAGCTCTCCAGCGGCGGCACCCTGCCACCGATCCCGGGACTCAGCGGCGAGCCCGGCGCGCGTCGCTCCAGCACCATCCGGGTGCTGGACTTCCGGTCGGAGTACCTGCCGTTGCCGTACGCGCCGCGGGACTTCCAGGCACCGGGTGAGTGGGCGTACGACCCCAACTCGCTGGTCGTGCTGGCGGGCGCCGGCCGCGGCCGGACCGAGGCCATCCGCAATCTCACCTACTCGGTGGACAGCGTCGACATCACGCCGGACGCCGCCGAGCTCACGACCGCGGTCTCCGGCAGCCCGGTCGACGAGGCGATCACCAACGTGATCCCGCAGGACTTCCCGGAGTCGATCGTCTCCTTGACCAACCGGGTGGTCGATCGGGCGAACGCCGACACCCCCAGCGCCCAGGCGGCCGCGATCCAGGCCTTTTTGCGCAGCGACCAGTTCACCTACAGCACGGAGCCACTGCCCGGCAGCGGCTTCCGCGCGCTGGAGAACTTCCTGCTGCGCGACCGACGCGGGTACTGCGAGCAGTTCGCCGCCGCGATGGCTGCGATGGCCCGGGTGCTGAAGATCCCGTCCCGGGTCGCCGTCGGCTTCCTTCCGGGCGACAAGCGCGGCGACATCTACGAGGTGTCGATCCGTGACATGCACGCGTGGCCGGAGCTCTACTTCGCCGGGTACGGCTGGGTGCGCTTCGAACCGACCCCGTCGAGCGTGACCGGTACCGCACCGCCGTGGACGCTGCCGAGCCGCGACGACCCCACCGACGACCCGTCGGCCGACCCGTCCGCGAATCCGAGTGCGGCGGTGCCGAGTTCCTCCGGCGACGAGCCGGCCGCGCCGAGCTCAGCCCCGACCGACGTCACCAGTGGCTCCGGGTACGGCTGGCTGCGCACCGCCGGCCTCGGTCTCGCCGCATTCGTCGTGCTGGTCCTGCTCGCGGCACCGGCCATGATCCGGGTCCGACGGCGGACGAGCCGGCTGAACGGCGAAGGCGACGCCGCGGAACAGGTGGAGTCCGCGTGGGCGGAGATCCGTGACACCGTCGTCGACCACGGGGGCGCCTGGCCGAGCGGCTCCCCGCATGCGATCGGCACCAAGGTCGCCGAACATCTCGAACCCTCCGAGTCGCAGCGGATGGGTCAGATCGCCACCTTGGTGGAGAGGTCTCGGTACGCCCGCTCGATCGAGCTGAACGGCCAGCAGGCCGATCTGCCGGCGATGACCAGCGACATCAGGCGCGGGATCGCGGCCCCGACCTCGCGGGTGCGCCGAGCGTTCGCGGTGCTGTTCCCGCGCTCGGTGTTCCCCCGGTGGCTGCGGTCCCCGTTCGGTCGGCGCTGAGCGGATCCACGTTCGGGGATCGGTCGCGGACCCGAAGCGCGACGGGCCCCACGGGACCGGGAGCGCGGGACAGACACCGCGGGACGGACACCGGGATCAGACACCGGGATCAGACATCGGGCTCAGCCACCAGGGACAGACACCGCGGTACGCCATCGGGCACCACAGACATCGGACCCCAACGATTCGCACGGGCCCCGGTGGGGTGCGGACGAATCGTAGAGGTCCGAGGTTCAGGGAGTGGGTCGGTCCGATCGGGTGAGCCCGCGCTGAGCGGGATCACGCATTGAGCGCGGGTCAGAGATCAGTGCGGATCAGAAACCTGATTCGTCCCGGCGCCGCTTCCAGCGCTCTTCCATCTTGTCCATGAAGCCCTGGCCGTCACCGGACCCCGAGGACTGCGGCGCGCGCGGGCGCGAGGTGTGCTTGCGCGGATCCGGTCCGGATCCGACGTGCTGCCAGGAGTAGATCGCGGTCACGGCAGCGGCGACCATGATCAAGAAGCCCAGGATGCTGAGTGCGATGTGGGTGGACATGCCGATGATCAGCAAGGCCAAGCCGACGAAGAACCCGACCCCGGCGATCGCTGCTCGGCGGCGGTGGACGCGTCGGATGCCGGTGCCACGAAGCGTGTTGACCAGCTTCGGATCCTCGGCGGCGAGCGCAGCTTCCATCTGTTCTAGAAGCCGCTGCTCCTCCTCTGAGAGGGCCACTGCCACCTCCCCTGCTTCTCGATCTGCCCTCCGGCGATCCACAGCCTGCTCGAACGCAACCGGGATGAACCGGAGTCGTCCCTGACAGGTGGTTCCGTGGACCACTGGTTTCGCCCTGGTTTGGGCGATCTGCGCTCAGTCTAGGCGGAGGTAGGGCGAGATGAAACCCGCGGGCTGAAACAACGTCGACTCGTTATCCACAGGATGCGCCGCGTTCATTCTGCGGGTCGCGCACGGTTCGGTGAAGCCGACACGCTCAGCCCCGGCGGGTGAGTACGGCGCGTTGCACCGCGGCGGGTCCGAAGCGGACCACGGCGGCGTCGATCGCCTGCTCCGCCTCGCGCCAGCCGCGCTCCGGATCCGTGAGCCGCGGCTGGGTGAAGGCCCGGTCGGCACGCGTCAGTCCCTCGACCCGGACACCGACCCGGCGGACCCGGGCCCGATCGAGCCCGAGTCGCTCGTAGAGCCGTACGGCCTCGTCGTAGATGTCGGCGGTCACGTCGGTGGCGGTGACCAGCGTCCCGGACCGGGTCAGGGAACTGAAGTCGGCGAACCGCACCGACAGCGTCACGGTCCGCCCGACGAACCCGGCCTTGCGCATCCGGCTGGCCGTCCGGTCCGCCATCCGCAGCAGCTCGCGGCGAACCACAGCCGGGTCGTCGGTGTCGCGCCCGAAGGTCTCCTGGGATCCGACGCTGTGCTCGGGTTCGGTGGCCACCACCCGCTGGCCGTCGCGGCCCCAGGCCAGGTGGTGCAGGCCGGCTCCGAGGTGCGGACCGAAGGCTCGGCGCAGCGTCCCGCGCGGCGTGTGGGCGAGGTCGGCGACGGTGAACAGCCCCAGACGGTTGAGCTTCTCGGTCGTGGCGGGCCCAACTCCCCACATGGCCTGCACGGGAAGGGGGTGGAGGAAACCGACCACGCCGTCGGGCGGCACCTCGAGCAAGCCGTCCGGTTTGGCCTGGCGGGAGGCGATCTTGGCGATGAACTTGTTCGGGCCGATACCGACCGAACAGGTGATCTGCTGCTCGTCCGCCACGACCGCTCGGAGGTACTCCCCGATCTCGGTCGGCGTACCGAACATGCGCAGTGAGCCGCTGATGTCGAGGTACGCCTCGTCGATCGAGGCCGCCTCGACCACCGAGGAGACCGAGCGGAAGACGGCGACGATGGCCTTGGAGACCGCGCTGTAGGAGTCGAAATCCGGGCGCAGGAAGGTGGCCCGGGGCGCGAGTCGGCGGGCCTGGGTCGACGAGATGCCGGACCGGACCCCGGCGGCCCGAGCTTCGTAGCTCGCCGACAGCACCACGCCGCGGGGCGACCCGCCGACGATCACCTGAGTGCCTCGCAGGTCGGGGCGGTGGCGGAGCTCGACCGACACGTAGAACGCGTCCATGTCGACGTGCATGACGATCCCGGGGCGCGTCGACGACATGGCTCAATCGTACAGACGTTCGATAGCTCCGTCAGGAGCGGGCGGCGAGGATGTGCAGCTGGGGCGCGATGGCGCGGAAGGCGGCGTCGGTGCTGATCTCGTGCTCGAGGGCGAGCAGCTCCTCGTACGACCGCGCGTCGTCGGTAACCGCTCCCGGCACGTGGTCGGCCACAGCACCGATGCCGTGCAGCTCCCGGACATCGAAGCCCGCCTCGTTCAGCTGCCGAGTGGCGCTGTCCTGCTCGTGGCGGTCAGGGGCGTAGTTCCGGCGGGCCTGGTCGATGTGCCCAAGCAGCGCCTGGGCCAGCACGGAGGCGGCCGGTTGCGGCACCAGCAGGCTGAGCAGTCCTCCCGGGCGGAGCACCGTGGCCATGCCGGCCAGCGCCAGCGGTACGGAATCGACGACCTCGAGCACCCGGTGGCAGACGACGACGTCGGCCATCCCGCTGCCGACCAGCTCGCCGAGATCGGCGGCCTCGCCCTGGACCGCGATGATGCGGCCCTCGTACGTGGCCTCGGCGGTGCGTCGCTCCAGGGAGGCGAGGGCGTCCGGGCTCGGATCGACGACCGTCACGTGGTGACCCCGGGCGGCCAGCTCGATGGCCCGGGCTCCGGTGCCACCGCCGACGTCGATCACGTCGAGTCGGCCCGCGCCGGCGAATTCGGCGAGCTGTCGCTCGAGCAGCTCACCGAGCAAGGTGGCGGAGACCGAACGCCGCCGTCGCGCCTCCGCCATCATCACCTCCCGCGTCCGCGATCGTCGTACCGCTCGCGCTGACAGGGTGTCACGGGATGTAGTAGTACGGGTTGGGCAGCTTGTGCTGGCACTCGCCGTTGCCGCCCTCGAGATCGGAGTTCTGGTCACCGACGTTGGCCACGATGGTGTACCCCTGCTGCTCGATCTCTCCTCGGGCGCCCGACTTGAACGGCACCACGGAGGGCGCGGCCGGCCCACCCTGCGGATGGAAGATGCTCGGCCCGAACTCGGTGTACCCGGCCTTCTCGAGGTTGGCTTCGGTCACCTGCTGCAGGGCGGTGGACCGGCCGGTGATGAAGAAGACGGTGATGTCGGCCGCCCGGGCCGCCCGGTACAGCTCGAGGGTGGGGGCCAGCGCCGGGGTGTTCTCCTTGGCGGCCTGCTGGGCGAACAGGGTGGACAGCATCGGGCTGTTGCGCAGGAAGTCGACCGAGAGCATCCACGCATAGTTGGACAAGGCCGTCTCGTCGATGTCGAGCACCAGGGCCGGCTTGTCCACGCCCACACGGGCGCGCAGCATGCAGGTCTCGGCCTTGGCCGCCATCGCCGCCACGTCCTTCAGGTACTGCCCGCTGTCGTGGTAGGCCTCCAGCTCGGTCTTGATGTCGCTGAGATTCGCCTCGATCGGGTCGACCGGTTCTGGCTGCTGGTTGGTGTCGCCACCGGGCCAGGTCGGATCCGCGCTCGGGCCGGCCGAGGAGCTGGCCGACGAGCTGGCCGACGAGCTGGCCGACGAGCCGGCCGACGAGCCGGCTGACGAGGAGCCGGCGGTCGGCTCGCCCTGGGTCGCGGTCGGCATGTGACAACCGGCCAGTCCCGCGGCGGCGATCACGACGGCTGCTCCGAGCGCGACGGCCGTCCGGCCGCGCGGGCCCGACCAGCGCGGGGTCGTGGTGGTCACGGCGGCAGCCTATTGCGCCGGGGCCGACCCGCACGGCGCGACACCAGCTCTACCGACCGGAGCTGCCGGGGCTGCTGTGCCACAGCTTCGCGGTCGGGCCGGCGGGTCGGACGTCGGTGTACGGCGACTGCCGGAACCCGCTGGCGTGCACGGTGACCTCACCGGCGGGACCGGATCCCGCCGCATCAGCCGGCGGGGTCGTGAGGGCGCGGCGGACGGCGGCGACGGCCGCGTCGGTGCTCCCCGTCTCGGCCAGGGTCCGGCGCCAGATCTCGAGCAGCCCGGCGAGGTCCCATGCTCCGGTGGCGCGCAACGAGACCCCCCGCGGTCCGGTGCGGCGCAGCACGCCGCGCACCAGCAGCAGCCAGCGGGAGAACACCACCTCGGCGTACGGTCCCTGCGCATCCTCGAAGAACGTCGCGTCGACCGGACCGGTGCTGTCGTCGAGGGTCAGGAAGACGACTCGACGACCGGAGCGGATCGGCGGGGTCTGGGTCGCGACCTTGACCCCGCCGACCAGCAGCTCACGACCGCTGTGGCGCCGGAGCAGCTCGGCGGAGAAGGTGACCCCGAGGGCCTTCAGCAGCGGCAGGTAGTCCCCGACCACGTGCTCGCGGGCGTCGAGACCCAGGATGTCGAGCTCGTTGCGGACCCGCTCGGTGGTGGTCAGCTCCGGCAGCCCGGTCGCGACGAGCTCGCCGTCGCCGAGCAGCCCGAGGTCCAGCGGCAGCTGGATCTCCTGCGGGGCTGGGGCTTCCGGGGTCCGCGCCTGGGCTCGGGTCCGCTCGTACGGGTCATCGGCCGGGTCGGACGTCGCGGCGGTCACCGGCACCCGGCGACCACGGGCCGGACGCCGGCGGTCGACCCGGTCGCCGCGGCCGAGGTCGGCCACCGCGAGCAGCAGGTCCCGCGTGGTCAGCCGGCCGCGACGCCCGAGCGTGTCGTCGGGATGGAGTCGGTAGAGCGCGTCGAAGCCGCCCGCCAGCACCAGCCGCTCCACCACGGGCTGGGACACCCTGGCCCTGGTCCAGAAGTCGGGCAGTGACTGGTACGGCTGGCCGGCGACGATCCGCTCGATCTCGGTCTGGTTGATGCCCCGCACGTCGGCGAGCGCGATCCGGATCCCGTACCCGGTGTCACTGTCCCCCGCACAGCGCTCGACCCGGTAGCTCGCACCGCTGGCGTTGACGTCGAGCCCGAGCACCGCGACGCCGAAGTGCCGTGCCTCGTCCAAGATCAACCGCTTGGGGTACATCCCCGGGTCGTGGGTGAGCACGCCGGCCAGGAAGTGCGCCGGGTGGTGGGCCTTCAACCAGGCCGACTGGTAGGTGGTGAGGGCGAACGCGGCGGCGTGGGCCTTGCAGAACCCGAACGAGGCGAAAGCTCTCAGGATGCCGAGACTGCGCTCGACCACTGCGGGTGCGAAGTCCCGAGCCAGCGCCCGGATCCGGATCCGGCCGGCGATGTCGTCGGCGAGATCGTGCTGGCCGAAGCCGCGGCGCAGCTCCTCGGCCACCGCCAGGTCGCAGCCGGCCAGCTCGGCGATGATCTTGATGATCTGCTCGTGGAAGACCACGACCCCGGCGGTCTCGGCGAGGTGGGGGTCGAGAGCCGGATGCAGCAGCTCGCGCGGCTTCCAGCCGTGCCGGGACTCCAGGAACGGCACGATCATGTCGCTCTGCACCGGCCCGGGTCTGAACAGCGAGATGTCGATCACCAGGTCGTTGAACGTCTCCGGACCGAACTTCCCCACGAGCTCGCGCTGCCCGGGCGACTCGATCTGGAAGCAGCCAAGTGTCTGTGCTCGTTGGATCAGGTCGAAGGTGCGTTCGTCCTGCCAGGGCACGGCGTCCAGCTCGACCCGGGTTTCGTCGGTGCGCTCGATCTCGAGGAGCGCGTGCGCCATCGCGGACTGCATCCGGATCCCGAGCACGTCCAGCTTGAGCAGCCCCATCTCCTCCACGTCGTCCTTGTCGAACTGGCTGACCGGGAAGCCGCCGTAGCTCGCCTCGACCGGCGTCCGGTCGAGCAGCGTGAGGTCGCTCAGCAGCACTCCGCACGGGTGCAGCGCCAGGTGCCGGGGCAACCCGTCGAGGGACTCCACCAGCTCGAACAACAGGTCCAGCCGTCGTTCGGCCAGCCCGAGCGAGCGGAGCTCGGGAAGATCACGAAGGGCGGCCCGGGCGTCCTTGGCCCGCAGGTGCGGAAAGGCCTTGGCGATCGCGTCGATCTCCAGCGGAGGCAGTGACAGGGCCGCACCGACGTCGCGGACGGCATGCCGGATCCGGTACGTGTCCAGCATCGCGACGCAGGCGACCCGGCGGCCGCCGAAGCGTTCCAAGATCAACTCATAGACCTCGGTACGGCGCTCGGACTCCACGTCGAGATCGATGTCGGGCAGGCTCTTGCGGTGCACGGACAAGAACCGCTCCATCAGCAGGCCGAGTCCGAGCGGTTCGACCCCGGAGATGCCGAGCACGTAGTTGATCAAGCTCCCGGCCCCGGAACCGCGGGCGGCGCAACGGATGCCGCGGGCACTGATCAAGTCGACGACGTCGGCGACGGTGAGGAAGTACGAGGCGTACCCCATCTGGTCGACGACGGCGAGCTCCGCGGTGAGCCGATCCTCGGCCTCGGGTCGCAGCTCCCGATAGCGCGCCTGCAGGCCGGAACGACACCGTCCGGCGAGGGCCGTCATCGCCGCGGCCCGGCCGCTCCGGGTCGACTGGGACAACATCCGGCCATCGGCGTCGGCGACCACCAGCTCGGGCAGGTGCGGCGATCCGAGGCCGAGGTCGCGCTCCGGGTCGAGCACGCAGCTCAACGCGACGGCCCGGGTGGCGGCGATCAACTGCCGTCCGCCACGCTCCCCCCGCCCGGCCCGGTGCGCCACCTCGTCGGCGAGCAGCGCCATCTCCTTGCCCGACTTGAGATAGCCCTCGGCGTTGCCACGATCGACATGGCGCCGATCCAGAGCGACCAGACGACGAGACGCGTCGAGGACGTCGAGGGTGGGAGCCAACCAGCGGTCGGCCATCCGGACCTGGTTGGAGAGGATCGCGGTGATGCCGCGCCGGTCGGCGAGCGCAAGCATCCGGGCGCCGTGGGTCAGTGAGCCTGGTCCGATCCCCCCGCGCAGTTGGTGGGTGACGGCGACGGCCAGGTGCTCGGGCGCGATCAGGGACACCCAGTTCTGCAGGGCCTCCTCGGCCAGGTCGCGGCGGTCCTGGACCACCGCGGCACCCACGTCGGAGTCGGTTCCGAGCACCACCCGCAGGTGGCCGGTGGCTGCCGCGGCGGCGATCTGATCAGGGGTCGCCCGCGGCTGTCCACGTTCACCGTGCAGGTGGGCGGCGGAGATCAGCCGGCAGAGCTCGGCCCAGCCCTGGCCGTCTCGGGCCAGCAGGCAGAGCCGATGGGAGCCCGGCTCCCGACTGGCACCGCCGCGGACGGGCGTCCGTGGCCTCGTTCGGGAGGGTTCGGCCGGGCGAGCGAGCGCGAGATCGACGCCGATCACCGCCCCGATCCGGAACGTGCGGCAGGCCTGGAGGAAGCGGACCGCACCGTAGAGACCGTCGCGGTCGGTGAGCCCGAGAAGGTCCATCTCGTACTCGGCGGCGCGTTCCGACCAGCGTGTGCGGCTGGGACGCGCCGTAACGCATGGAATAGGCGGAGGCGACTCGCAGGTGGACGAAGGGATCGGGCACCGGGACCGCAGGTCGGCTCAGTCGAGAACGGTACGGAGGCGCCACCGGCCGGTGCTCGAGGCGTACGCCAGCTCGCACACCCCCTGCTCGGCGGACCGGCCCGGGGCGGCGACGACGCGCCAGACCTCATGCTCGCCGCCGGGGTCGTCGGTGGGGCGGTCTCGGCCGGATCGACGAGGGCGCGTGCGACCCGCCCGATCGGGACCGGGGCGATAGGGAGCGGCGCGATCGGAACCGGCGCTAGTTGGACCGGCGCCGGCTGGACCGGCGTGATCGGCACGGGGGCGATCGGGACCGGCTCGATCGGGACCCGGGCGATGGCTGTCGTAGGGTTCGGAATCGGTGGGGTCGTCGAGCTCACCGCGGACGGCGCGCGCTGCGGGGCCATCCCACCAATCACCGGTCTCGAGCCAGCGACTCTCGATCTCGCGGACGGACCAGAGACGGTTGCGCCAGAGGAACTGGGCCGGTCCTTCTTGACCGGCTACGAGCCCGGCTTTGACCTCGATCGGCTCGTCGTAACGACGCATGATTTCCTCCCCAGGAGTCGGCGTGCCGTGATGACCTCGTTCCCGACCCCGGGTGGGCCGCCCCGGTGCGGACAGGGGGTCGAGGTCCGTCCGCACCGAGGCGCACTCGCGACGCGTGCCGCGAGCACTGCGCCGAAGTCCGAATGTCGCGTATCGGGCCCTTCCCCAAGTGCCGAATCGAACGCGCTTTCGAACTAGAAGAACTGTACCTCGCTCCACTGACAATCCGTCAAGTCCCGATCGGATCACGTCGATCGAGGTCCAGGGGGATGCTTGTGCCGAGCTCCATCTCGTCACCTTCGAAGGCTTGTATTCGAACATGTGTTCGGTTATACTGGGTGGATGGTGCGGGGGTTCGTGGAGTTGGAGGCTGCGAAGGCGGTCCTGCTCGGCGAGCTCGCGGTCGGGCTGGGTGCCGATGAGGTGGTGCCGGCGTTGCGGCGGTTGGAGGAGTTCCGGAACTCGTTGTGTCAGGTCGATCATCTGTTGGTGGCGGCGGTGCAGCGGTTCGGGTTGGCTGAGCAGCAGTGTGTGTCGTCGGCGGAGAAGTTGATCGCGCAGGTGCTGCAGATCTCGGTGGGTGAGGCGAAACGGCGGGTCCGCGCCGCAGCCGGGGTGGGTCCCCGATACGGGATGTCGGGGGAACGGTTACCGGCGGTGCGGCCGGTGCTGGCGGCGGCACAGGCGGCTGGTCGGGTCGGTCCGGTGGCGGTGGATCTGATCGAGCGGGCGTTGGCGACGGTGGAACTGGTCGCCCCGGCGGAGGTGGCGGAGACCGAGGAGGTGTTGGTCGGTTACGGGCAGGTGTTCGGGCCGACGGAGCTGCAGCGGGTGTGTGACCGGGTCGTCGACCACGTCGACCCCGACGGCACCCGGCCCCGGGACGCGATCCACGCCGACCGGCGGGCCCTGTACTTGACCCGCTGCCGCGACGGGATGGTGAAAGTGGAGGGCCGGTTGACCCCCGCCACCGGGGCCCGGGTCCGCGCCGTCCTCGAACCCTTGGCCGCACCCCGACCCAGCCGAGACCCGCCGAGAACCCGACCGGCACGGGGCGGAACGGGTCGTGCCCGACGAACGGAACATCGGCCAACGCCTCCACGACGCCCTCGACGACGCCTGCGCCCGACTGCTGCGAACCGGCACCCTGCCCGCCACCGGCGGCACCCCCGCCACCGTCATCCTCACCATCACCACCGACCAACTCACCACACACCTCAACACCCGACCCCGCACCAGACTCGGCGGGGGATCCGGTGCGGGAGTCGGCACCCGAACCGGCACGGGAGTGAACACCAGACCCGCCCCAGGAGTCGGCGCACGGAGTCGGTGCGGGAGTCGGTGCGGGAGTCGGCATGGGGGTCGGTGCGGGGGTCGGGATGGGGGTCGGCACCGTCGAGTGCTCGACCGGGGAAGTGCTGTCGGTGCCCGAAGCGCTCCGCCTCGCCGCCGAAGCCGAAATCGTGCCCACCGTCATGACCGCCGCCGGCCGACCCCTGCACCTGGGCCGGACCCGCCGCCTCGCCACCACCACCCAGACCTACGCCCTCATCGCCCGCGACGGCGGCTGCTCCTTCCCCGGCTGCACCATCCCCCCCGAATGGTGCGAACGACACCACCTCACCCCCTGGGCCGCCGGCGGCACCACCGACACCGACAACCTCACCCTCCTCTGCAGCTACCACCACAGCCACTACGCCACCACCGGCTGGACCGCCACCCTCAACCCCGACGGCCTCCCCCAATGGCACCCACCCCAGCAACAACACCACCCCAACCGACAACCCAACCGACAACCCCTCATCAACCACCGCATCCGCCAACGACACAAACCCAGCGGCTGAGCCCGCCGCGAGTGCAGGACGTTCGGCGCCGGCCGAGCGCGACACGGCGGTGTCGCGTGCGGCCTCGCCGGTGCACGGACGCCCTTCCATGCCGTATCCCGGTCTGCCTGCCGGCGAGCGGCTCTGCTCCGCGAGGGGTCGGCAGGCGGACTCCGAGGTTGATCACGCGAGATCGCACACCGGCCGGCCAAACCTGCCGGTCAACGGACGCGCTCAGCCAAAGCGGGACTCAGGCAACGAGTGCGCGACGGGCGGGCTCGAACCGGGCGGCATCAGCGCCCGGCTCAGCCCGCGGCCCACCCGACTCAGCTACCGGCCCTCGGCCCGGCGACCCACCTGACTCAACTACTCGCCCTCGGCCCGGCGGCCCGCCCGACTCAACTACCGGCGCTCAGCCGGCAGCCCAGACGACAGAGGTCAGTCGCCCCAACCCATCGGGAACACCTCGAACGAGGTCGCCATCGGGACGCCGAGTCGCTGCCCGGTGGGACGTGCACCACCCTCGAGGAACTCGCGCGGGTCGAAGAACTCCCAACCCAGACCATCGATGTACGCCGCGTGCGCCTCGAGCGAGGCCACACCGCGGTCGAACGTCTCCGTGGTGTCGACGGCGTGCGTCGCGAGCGGCGAACTGGCCGCCCACACCTCCCGCACCCCACCCCACGGTTCGGTCCCGTCGGCCAGCTGCTCGGGGAAGACCCAGCGGTTGCCGGCGTCGCGTACCGCGTCCAGCGTCGCCCGACCGGTGGCGATGTGATCGGCCTGGTTGAGGTTCTTCCCACCCCAGGTGTCGCGGAAGTTGTTGGTGATCACGATCTCCGGCCGATGCCGCCGCACAGCAGCGCAGATGGCCCGCCGCAGCGGCACTCCGTACTCCAGCACCCCGTCGGGCAGACCGAGGAAATCGACCACGTCGACCCCGACGATCCGAGCGGAATCGATCTGCTCGGCTTCGCGCACGGTGCGGGACGCGGCGGGATCCATCCCGTCGATGCCCGCCTCCCCGCTGGTGACCATCGCGTAGACGACGGTCTTGCCCTGGTCGGTCCAGCGCGCGATGGCAGCCGCGGCACCGAACTCCAGGTCGTCCGGGTGCGCGACGACGCACAGCGCGCGCTCCCACGTCTCACTCACCGGCTGAAGATCCGGATCCGGCTTCAGCTTCGCTTCCACGGGCGCTTCCGACACGTGCTCACTGTAGAACCGAACGCACCCGCTAGCGTCGCTGTCCATGGCCGACCTGGACCACCCCGAGCTCGACCGCTTCGTCACGGCACAGTCCGCCGGCGGAACGTACGAGCAGGCGCTCGCCGAGTTACGCCGCGGCCGCAAGACGAGCCACTGGATGTGGTTCGTGTTCCCGCAGATCGCCGGGCTCGGGCAGAGCCCCACCTCGCGACACTTCGCCATCGCCTCCCTCGACGAAGCCCGGGCGTACCTCGACCACCCGGTGCTCGGTCCGCGTCTGCGCGAATGCGCCGGGGTGGTCGCCGCGACGACCGGACGGAGCGCCGTCAAGATCTTCGGCGGCATCGACGCCCAGAAGCTGCGGTCGTCGATGACGCTGTTCGCCCGGGCCGACCCGGACGAACCGGTGTTCTCACAGGTGCTCGATCGCTTCTTCGAGGGACGAGCCGATCCGCACACCGATCGGCTGCTGGACCCGTCGTCCGGCTGAGGCAACAGACCCGCCGGGCGAAGCGGATCCCCGACGTAGGATCTGGCCGTGACGGGTGGGTTCATCCGATGGCTGGGCGGCCTGACAGGTGCGGGCCGACCGACCGACGCGGACCTGGTCGACCTCGACCCCGGTACCACGGCGGCCGAGCAGCGGGCCCTGCTGCGGCGGATCGCCGCCGAGGCCGTCATCCTGCAGGATCAGGCGGAGGCTGCGCTGACCCGAGCCCGGGCCCGGGCGCCGCTGAGTCAGGTCGCACCCGTCGCCGGTCCGCTGGTCCACCGGTTCTTCCGGCTCCGTGACCGACTGCCCGAGCGCTGTCTCGACCCCGCCGACGATCAGCTGCGGGCCAGCCTGGCGGTCATCCTGCACCACCACGCGATGCTGGTGGCGACGGCGTTGGATCTGCTCGCCTACGACTACCGGTCCGAACGAGTCGCCGGCACCGTCGGTTCGATGGAGATCGGGGAACCGGGCCGCCGGCTGGACGAGGTCTACTCGGCCCTGACAGCGGGCTGATCGGGCGGGCCGATCAAGCCGGCTGCCCGAGCCGGCTGAGAGGAAGCCGATCAATCGCACCGATCAGCGGTCGGCCGCCCGGTCGATGTGCCCGAGATCCCGGCCGGGTGCCACCCGGTCGCGGACCAGTCTCTTGAGCGTCCCGATCTCGGGGAACCCGCCGTCGACCTTCCGATCCCAGACGACCTCGTCGTCGACGGCGACCGTGAAGACGCCGCCGGTGCCGGGGCGCAGCCCCAGCTCGGCGATGTCGGTGGTGAAGCTGGTCAACAGCTCCTGCGCCACCCAGGTGGCCCGGAGCAACCACCGGCACTGGGTGCAGTAGGTGATCACCACCCGCGGCCCCGGCACGGTTGCGGTCACAGCCGCAGGTGGGACAGATGCGGCTCGACCTCGGCGGCGGCGTCGTCGCCGTACGCCTCGGCGAAGCGGCGGGCGAACGAGCCGGCGAACCGGTACTCCTGCGTCCCGACCACACCGATCACGTAGCTGGAGAGCAGGCAGCCCAGCTGCGCGCACCGCTCGGGCGGCAGCTCCCAGGACAGTCCGGCGATGAAGCCGGCGCGGAACGCGTCGCCCACCCCGGTCGGATCGAGCTTGGCGGTCTCCGGGGCGATCGAGACGTCGATCGGCTCCTCGCCGGCCACCTCGACCCGCGCGCCCCGCCGCCCCCGGGTCATCACCCGGACGCCGACCCGCGACACGATCTCCTCGTGCGACCAACCGGTCTTCTGGGTGATGAGCGTGTCCTCGTAGTCGTTGGAGAACAAGAAGTCCGCGCCGTCGATCAAGCGGATGATGTTGGGGCCGTCCAGCCACGCCATCTGCTGTGAGGGGTCGGCGATGAACCGGTAGTTGCGGGTGCGGCACTCGTCGGTGTGCCGCTGCATCGCCTCCGGGTCGTTCGGCGAGATGATCACCAGATCCAGCCCGCCCACCTTGTCGGCGATCGGCTTCAGCTCGATCTGCCGCGCCTCGGCCATCGCTCCGGTGTAGAACGAGCCGATCTGGGCGTTGTCGGCGTCGGTGGTGCAGACGAAGCGCGCGGTGTGCTTGGTCTCGGAGATGTGGATCGGCCAGGTCAGGACACCATGGCGATCGAGCCACGCCCGGTACTCGCCGAAGTCCTCACCCACCGACCCGACCAGCAGCGGGTTCAGGCCGAGCGCGGCCAGCCCGAAACTGATGTTGGGCGCGATCCCGCCCCGCTTGATCTGCAGATCCTCCACCAAGAAGCTCAGTGAGATCTTGTCGAGGTGCTCCACCACGAGAGATTCGGCGAAGCGACCCGGGAAGGTCATCAGATGGTCCATGGCGATGGAGCCGGTGACAGCGATCTGCACGCGGCTGAGCCTAACGTCAGGGTGCCGGATTGCTGCCGTCGAGCGCGCGGGCGATCGGCACGCCGGGCCGATAACACAGGTGCAGGTAGGACGGCGCGTCCAAGACGGTGAGGTCGGCGCGGCCGCCCACCACGATCCGGCCGATGTCCTCGCGGCGCAGCGCGCGGGCCCCACCCACCGTCGCGGCGAGCAGCGCCTGGGCCGGCGTCAGACCCATCTCCCGGACCGCGAGCGCGATCACGAACGGCATCGACGACGAGTAGCAGGTGCCCGGGTTGCAGTCAGTGGCGAGCGCGACGCTCACCCCGGCGTCATGGAGCCGAGCCCCGTCGGGATAGGGCGATCGGGTGCTGAACTCGACCCCGGGGAGCAGCGTCGCCACGGTCGTGTCCGCCGCATCGACGAGCGCGTCCACGTCGGCGTCGGCGAGGTACGTGCAGTGGTCGACGCTGGCCGCTCCCAGCTCCACCGCCAGCGCGACCCCGGGGCCGGGGCCGAGCTGGTTCCCGTGCACCCGCAGCCCCAGGCCGGCCGCCCGACCCGCCTCGAGCACGACCCGCGCCTCCTCGCCGTCGAACGCGTACGGCGACGCCGGCTCGCAGAAGACGTCGATCCAGCGCGCGTACGGTCTGGCCGCGGCGAGCATCTCCCCCACCACCAGCTCCAGGTACCCCGCCCGCCGGTCACGCCACTCGGGCGGCACCACGTGGGCTCCGAGGAAGGTGGTCTCGCTGGTGAACTCGGCGGCGATCCGCAGCGTGCGCACCTCGTGGTCGAGGTCGAGGCCGTAGCCGCTCTTGATCTCCACCGTGGTCGTGCCCTGGGAGCGCAGCTCGGCGACCCGCGCCGCCACCAGCCGGCGCAGCTCGTCGTCGCCGGTCGCCCGGGTCGCGGCCACCGTCGACGCGATGCCACCCCCGTCGTACGGCTCGCCGGTCATCCGGGCCGCGAACTCCCCGGCCCGGTCGCCCGCGAACACCAGGTGACTGTGGGAGTCGACGAAGCCGGGCAGCAGGGCCCGACCCTCGAGGTCGATCCGACGATCCGCCGCCGGGGCCCCCGTCGCCGACCCGGACCACGCGATCAGCCCGTCCTCGATCACCAGGGCCGCCCGGTCGTGCCGCCCGAGCCCGTCGTCGCCGGTGCCGTCGCAGGTGACCAGTTCACCGATGCCGGTGACCAGAGTGGTGGTCATGTCTCCTCCAGGTCGGCCAGCGCCGTGCTCAACAGCCGCGGTACCGACCCCAGCCGATGCCGGCCGGCCCGCACGATCCGCTCGCCGGCGACCACGACGTCGCGTACATCGGCGGCCGTGGCCGCATAGCCGATCTGCTCCGGTCGGCTGCCCACCGTGCGGATCGACGAGGGATCCACCACGAGGAAGTCGGCGGGTGCGCCCGCCGCCAGCCGACCGCCCTCGGGTCGCCCGAGGGCCGCGGAGCCGGCGGTGGTCGCCGCCGTCAGCAGCTCCGCCGGACTCAACCGACCACGCTCGTGGCTGCTCAACCGTTCGTGCATCTCGAGGCCGCGCATCTCCTCGAACATGTCGATCACCGCATGCTGGTCCGAACCCAGCGAGAGCGGACTGCCCGCCCGCAGCAACGCGAGCGCCGGTCCGATGCCGTCCGCGAGGTCACGCTCGGTCGTCGGGCAGAAGCAGGCGCCGGTGCCGCTGGTACCGAGCCGTGTGACGTCGGCGGAATCCAGCTGCGTCGCGTGGACCGCTGTCGTCCGCGCGCCGAGCACGTGGTGCCGCTCGAGCAGCTCGGTCGGCGTGCAGCCGTAGTGCGCCCGGGTCGCCTCGTTCTCGGCCGGCTGCTCGCTGAGGTGGACGTGCAGCGGTCCGGAACCGGCCACCGCCACGACGTCGGCGAGCTGATCGGCGGGCACCGCCCGGACCGAGTGGATCGCGACCCCCCTGACCACGCCGGCCGGCGCGTCCCACGCCATCGCTCGGTCCGCCCAGGCGGCCGCATCCCCGTCGCTGAACCGACGCTGCACCGGCGTCAGCGGCTCGTGCCCTCGCCCGGTCAGCCCGCCGCTCAGGTAGCAGGCGTCGAGCAGGGTGAGCCGGATGCCCGCCTCCGCCGCCGCAGCGGCCAGGGCGCTGTTCATCGCGTTCGGATCGGCGTACCGCCGGCCGTCGCGGTCGTGGTGCAGATAGTGGAACTCCCCCACCGCCGTCATGCCGGCCGACACCATCTCGGCGTACACCGCCCGGGCCAGCACGAAGTAGCGCTCCGGATCGAGCCGGGCCGCGATCGCGTACATCTGCTCCCGCCAGGTCCAGAACGTGCCGCCGCCCCCGTGGGTACGGCCGCGCAGCGCCCGGTGGAAGGCGTGGCTGTGGGCGTTGGCGAATCCGGGGAGCACCACGCCCGCCAGCCGCTCGTCACCGGGCTCGGCCGGTCCGTGGTCGACGGAGTCGAATCGGCCGTCGACCACCCGGAACCGCACCCCCGCCCGGATCCCGTCGGGTAGCCAGGCGTGCTCCGCCCAGTACGCCGTCAGGTCCGGCTGCTCCGTCATACCCGGTATCCCGTCATGCCCGGGCGCCCGCGAGATCGGCCAACACCGTGGTGAGCGCGTCGACACCGGCCAGGCAGTCGTCGCGTTCGGCATGCTCCGCCGGCGCGTGCGAGACCCCCGTCGGATTGCGGACGAACAGCATCGCGGTCGGGATGCCGGCGGTGGCCAGGATGCCCGCGTCGTGTCCGGCTCCGGTGCCGAGCGACGGCGACTCGGGCAGCAGTCGGCGCAGCCGCTCGGTCAGCGCGCCGTCGAAGCGGGTCGTCGGCGTCCAGGACTCCTCGGTGACCGTCGCCCCGAAGGTGGCCGCCGCCGCACTGATGTCGGCCACCGTGTGCCGAACGGCCGTGTCGTCGGGCCCGCGCGCGTCGAGCCAGCCGGTTGCCGCCGACGGGATCGCGTTCACACCGCCCGGCACGAGTCGGGTCTTGCCGACGGTGGCAACGCAGCCGTGCGCGGCCGCCGCCGACCGGGCCGCGAGGACCGTCGACGCCAGTCCGATCATGGCGTCGCGGCGATCCGCCAACCGGGTCGTGCCGGCGTGATTGGCCTCGCCGGGGAAGTCGAGTCGCCAGCGGCCGTGCGGCCAGATGTCGGTGCCGATCGCCACCGACCGACCGAGGTCGACGAGTCCCCGTCCCTGCTCGACGTGCAGCTCGACGAAGGCGGCGACCCGTCGCAGCGTCTCCGGGTCGGGACCGACGTCGCCCGGATCCCGACCGGCGGCCCGCAACGCCTCGGCCATGCTCACGCCGTCCTCGTCGGTCAGGCCGAGTGCCCGCTCCGCAGTCATCGCCCCGGTGATCACCCGGGATCCGGCGCAGGCCACACCGAACCGGGCGCCCTCCTCGTCGCCGAAGTTCACCACGGCGATCGGTCGGGCCGGCCGGAACCCGTCGGCACGCAGCCGGTCGACCGCCGCGAAGGCGCTCACCACGCCGAGCGGGCCGTCGAAGGCACCACCATCGGGGACGCTGTCCAGGTGGGACCCGGTGACGACGCCGGGGTTCGCGTCCGGATCGCCCCACCACGCCCACTGGTTCCCCATCCGGTCGGTGGTCAGATCCAGTCCGCGGGCAACCGCCTCACCGGCGAACCACTCCCGCAGCTCATGATCTTCATGGGTGAGCGCGTACCGCCGGTAGCCGCCGGTACCGGAGTTGCGGCCCACGCCGGCGAGGTCGGACCACAGCCGGTCGAAGTCCGCGCTCATGCCGCGACGCGCTGCGGCACGTCGGCCGGGAAGATCATCTGCTCCGGCGGGCGCGCCCGCCGCTTGGCCAGGGGGTAGTAGATCGCTGCCGTACCGAGGAGACCCACGATCCAGGAGATGTCGGCACCACCCAGCAGCTCGGTGACGGGTCCGGTGTAGAGCTTCTGCGCCAGGAACGGGATCTGGATCAGCACGCCGGCGGCGTAGGAGCCGAGCGCCACGGCGTTCCACCCGCCGTAACGTCCCGCGGGGTCGTAGAACGCGGGGATGTCGAACCGCTCCCGCGAGATCAGGTAGTAGTCGACCAGGTTGATCGCGCTCCACGGCGTGAACACCATCAACAACAGCAGCACGAAGTTCTTGAAGTACTCGAGGAAGTCGGCGCTGGCCGCCAGCGCGATGATCACCGAGACGGCCAAGAAGGCGCAGATGGCCAGCGCACGCACGATCTTGGACACCTGCGCGGTCCTGGTGAACGCCGACACCGTGGTCAGCGCGCACATGAAGCCCCCGTACGCGTTCAAGCTGTTCACCGTCAGCTTGCCGATCACGATCACCAGGTAGATCACCAGCGCGATCACGCCGCCACCGGCCAGGTCGCCGAGGAACCCGACCTGGTTCGCGGTGAAGCCGCCCCCGGCGGCGGCCGGCAGGGATGCCGCGAGCGCGCCGAGAGCCATGGCCCACGACGAGCCGATCACCGAGCCGGCGAAGGTGGCCCAGAAGGTCTGGCGCGCCGGCGTGTCCCGGGGCAGGTAGCGGGAGTAGTCGGCGACGTACGGGCCGAAGGTGAGCTGCCAGCCCGCCCCGAGGGAGACCGCCAGCAGGAACGTGGCGACCTCGAACCGTCCCGCCGCCAGTGCCGGGAAGTCCAGCTGGCCGAACATCCTGATACCCAGGTAGGTGAAACCGAGCACCCCGACCACGGTGGCGATCCGGCCGAGGTGGTGGATGAACCGATAGCCCAGGATCGCCACGATCGCGGTGAGGACACCGAAGATCACGATGCCCACCCACGGCGCCTCGACGCCGATGATCTTGTTGATCGCCTGCCCGGACAGCACCGTTCCGGTGGCGGCGAAACCGAGGTACATCACGATCACGAGCAGCAACGGGACGGCGGCCCCGAAGACCCCGAACTGGGCGCGACTGGAGATCATCTGGGGCAGTCCGAGTCGGGGGCCCTGGGCGGAGTGCAGCGCCATCACGGCGCCACCGAGGATGTTGCCGAGCGTCAGTCCGACGATCGCCCAGAGGGCGTCGGCCCCGAAGACCACGGCCAGCGCGCCGTCGACGATGGCGGTGATCTGCATGTTCGCCCCGAACCACAAGGTGAACTGGTTGAACGGGGTGCCGTGCCGCTCGCTGTCGGGGATGACGTCGATCGTCCGGCTCTCGACCACGGTCCGCTCGCTGGCGAACCCACCGCCGCCTGAGCCTGTCGTGGCCACCACGTCACTCACCCTCCCGCATCGGCACCCGCACCCCGCGCTCGGCCGCCACCTCGGCGGCGCTGTCGTAGCCGGCGTCGACGTGCCGGATGACACCCATCCCGGGATCGTTGGTCAGCACCCGTTCGAGTTTCTGCGCCGCCAACGCGGTGCCGTCGGCCACCGAGACCTGGCCGGCGTGGATGGATCGGCCGATGCCGACCCCGCCACCGTGGTGGATGGACACCCAGCTGGCACCGGAGGCGGTGTTGATCATGGCGTTCAGCAGCGGCCAGTCCGCGATCGCGTCGGAGCCGTCGGCCATCGACTCGGTCTCCCGGTACGGACTCGCCACCGACCCGCAGTCCAGGTGGTCGCGCCCGATCACGATCGGCGCCCGGACCGCACCGGAGGCCACCAGGTCGTTGAAGGCCAGTCCCGCCCGGTCCCGCTCCCCGTACCCCAACCAGCAGATCCGGGCCGGCAGTCCCTGGAAGGCGATCCGCTCCTGAGCTCCGCGCATCCACTTCTGCAACCGGTCGTGGTCGGGGAACAGGTCCATCACGGCACGGTCGGTGGCGGCGATGTCGGCCGGGTCACCCGACAGGGCGGCCCAGCGGAACGGCCCCCTGCCTTCGCAGAACAGGGGTCGGATGTAGGCCGGCACGAAGCCGGGGAAGTCGAAGGCCCGGTCGTAGCCACCCTGCCGCGCCTCGTCCCGGATGGAGTTGCCGTAGTCGAACACCTCAGCACCTCCGTCTTGGAACTCGACCATCGCCTGCACCTGCTTGGCCATCGAGGCACGGGCCCGGTCGGTGAACTCCTCCGGCTTCTTCGCGGCCAGGTCCGGCCAGTCGTCGACACCGACTCCTTCCGGCAGGTACGACAACGGGTCGTGCGCACTCGTCTGGTCGGTGACGATGTCGATCGCCACGCCGCGGCGGAGCAGCTCGGGGAAGACCGTGGCGCAGTTGCCCACCACGCCGATCGACCAGGCCCGGCGATCAGCCTTGGCCTGCAAGGCCTTCTCGACCGCGGCGTCCAGATCGTCGGCGACCTCGTCGAGGTAGCGGTGCTCGAGTCGGCGCTGCAGCCGGGAGGCGTCGACGTCAACGATCAGGCAGACGCCGTCGTTGAGCGTGACGGCGAGCGGCTGCGCGCCACCCATCCCGCCGCAGCCGCCGGTCAGGGTCAAGGTGCCGGCCAAGGTGCCGCCGAAGCGCTTCTCCGCCACCGCGGCGAACGTCTCGTAGGTGCCCTGCACGATGCCCTGGGTGCCGATGTAGATCCAGGACCCGGCGGTCATCTGCCCGTACATGGTCAACCCCTGGGCCTCCAGCCGGCGGAACTCGGGCCAGTTCGCCCAGTCCGGCACCAGATTGGAGTTGGCGATCAGCACCCGGGGCGCCCACTCGTGGGTGCGCATCACCCCGACCGGCCGGCCGGACTGCACGAGCATCGTCTCGTCGGCCTCCAGGTCGCGCAGCGTCCGCACCATGGCGTCGAACGAACGCCAGTCCCGCGCCGCCCGGCCGGTGCCGCCGTAGACGACGAGATCGTCGGGGCGCTCGGCGTTCTCCGGGTCGAGGTTGTTCATCAACATCCGCAGCGGGGCCTCGGTGGCCCAGCTCTTCGCGGTCAGGGTCGTCCCACGCGGAGCGCGGACGGGGCGGGCGCCTTCCATGATCTTCTCGCTTTCTGCTGGGGACTCAGTTGAGGGAACCGGTGACGGACTCGGCGGCGGCGACGGCGGCACCACCGGCGACGAACTGGACGGCCGTCTCGATCTCCGGTGCCAGCCACCGGTCCGGGCCGGGAGGCGGCGCCCCGGCCGCTCGGAGTGCGGTGATCACCGCGCCGGTCGCCGCGGCCGGCGCCAGCGGAGCCCGGAGCTGGATGCCGCGGGCGGCGGTGAGCAGCTCGATCGCCAGCACCCGGGTCAAGCCGTCGACGGCGCGCCGCAGCTTGCGGGCCGCAGCCCAACCCATCGACACGTGGTCCTCCTGCATCGCCGAGCTCGGGATGGAGTCGACGGACGCCGGTACCGCCAGCCGCTTCAGCTCCGAGACGATGGCGGCCTGGGTGTACTGGGCGATCATCTGACCGGAGTCGACGCCGGGGTCGTCGGCCAAGAAGGCGTTCAGGCCGTGGTTGCGGGTGCGGTCGAGGAACCGGTCCGTCCGCCGTTCCGCGATCCCGGCGAGGTCGGCCGCGGTGATGGCCAGAAAGTCCAGCACGTAGGCGATCGGGGCCCCGTGGAAGTTCCCGTTGGACTCGACCCGGCCGTCGACGGTCACCACCGGGTTGTCGACCGCGGAGCCGAGCTCGACCTCGGCGACCCGGCGGGCGTGCGCCATCGTGTCCCGGCAGCCGCCCGCGACTTGCGGCGAGCAGCGCAACGAGTAGGCGTCCTGGACCCGGGTGCACTCCCCTGGTGATCCCGGTGGGTTGCGGTGCGACGCGCGGATCTCGCTGCCCGCCAACAGTGCCCGGAGGTTGGCAGCGGAGGCGAGCTGGCCCGGATGCGGGCGGAGCCGGTGGAGGTCGTCGGCGAACACGTCGTCGGTGCCGAGCAGTCCCTCGACGCTCATCGCGGCCGTGATGTCCGCCGTGGTCACCAGCACGTCGAGGTCGGCCAACGCCAACACGAGCATCCCGAGCATGCCGTCGGTGCCGTTGATCAGGGCCAGGCCCTCCTTCTCGGCCAGGGTGACCGGCTCCAACCCGGCCGCCGAGAGCGCCGCCGCGGCGGGCACCGATTCGCCGGCCCGGTCGCGGACGATCCCCTCGCCGAGCAGCGCCAGCGCACAATGCGCCAGCGGGGCGAGGTCACCCGAGCAGCCGAGACTGCCGTACTCGTGCACGACGGGGGTGATGCCGGCGTTCAGCAGCCCGGCGTACGCGAGCACCGTCTCGGGCCGGACCCCGGTCCGACCGGTGGCCAGGGTGGACAGCCGGAGCAGCATCAGCGCCCGGACCACCTCGCGCTCGACCTCCGGGCCGGAGCCGGCGGCGTGCGATCTGATCAGACTGCGCTGCAGCTGTGTGCGGCGCTCGACCGGGATGTGCCGGGTGGCGAGCGCACCGAAACCGGTCGAGATGCCGTAGTGCGGTCGCGGGTCGTCGGCGAGCGCCTCGACGACGGCCCGGGTACGGGCGATCTCGTCGAGCGCATCGGCGGTGATCTCGATCGGAGCGTCGTAGCGCGCCACAGCCACGACCTGCTCGGCGCTGACCGGGCCGATGCCCACCGGCACGACGATGTTCTCGGCTGCAGGGGCGGTGCTTGCGCGTCGCGGACGGGTGGGAACGGCCATGGTTCATTCCACGCGCTCGCCCGGCGCCGGCGATAGTGCTCCGCCGGTGTTCGTGTCTCAGATCTGAGACAATGGGTCGTGTCCCTGTCACCGGCCGCGGACAGCGTGCTGCAGATCCTCGTGCTGCTCGCCCGCCAGGTCGAACCGCTGCCGGCCGCCGCGATCAGCACCGGCCTGGGTCTCCCCCGCTCCACGACGTACCGGCTGCTCGGCGTGCTCGTCGAGCGGGGGTTCGTGAGCTACCTGCCGGAGGAGCGGCGCTACGGGCTGGGCGTGGTGACCTTCGAGCTCGGCTCGACCTACGCGCGCCAGATGCCGCTCCGTCGGATCGCCCAGCCCGTGCTCAGCCGCTTGGTCGACACCGTGCACCAGCACGCGCACCTGGCCGTGCTGCACGGCCCGGACGTCTACTACGTGATCGAGGAACGGGCGCCGGGTCGGCCGGCGCTGATCACCGACGTCGGGGTCCGGCTGCCGGCCACGGTGACCGCATCCGGGCTGGCCCTGCTGTCCCGACTGCCGCCGCGTCAGGTCCGGGTGCTCTTCCCGACCGCGGCCGCGTTGGTGCAGCGGGAGGGGCAGGGTCCGGGCACGCCGGGCGAGCTGCGGGAGCTCCTGGTGCGGACCCGACGCCACGGGTACGCCGAGGAGGTCGACGTGGTCACCCCCGGTCTCGCCTCGGTGGGTTGGCCGGTCACCGACCACACCGGGCATCCCGTCGCCGCCATCTCCGTGACCTACGCATCGGCCGAGATCGACGAGACGGACCGGGGCCGGATGGTGGCGGCGACGTCGCGCGCAGCCGATGCGCTGACCCGGCGGCTCGGCGGCCGCAGCCGCGCGGCGCCGTCGTGACGAGATAGCCTCCCGATTCGTGCATTCGGTGCTGGTGGTGGGCGGCAGTCTGGCCGGGCTGGCCGCTGCCGTCCGGCTGGCCAAGGCCGGGCATCCCGTGCAGCTGTGGGAGGCCGGCGACCGGCTGGGCGGGCACCTCGCGGCGACACCCGGACCGGCCGGCGTGCTGGTCGACGCAGCGCCGGCGATCATCGGCTTCCCGGCGCCGTGGCGCGATCTGTTCCGCAAGAGCGGCCGGACCCTGGAGGCGGAGCTGGCCCGCACCAAGGCCGAGCTGGTACCCGCCGGACCGGCGCGCTACGAGTTCGCCGACGGCAGCACCCTCGAGCTGTCCAGTGACCGGGGCGAGCAGCTCACCACCTTCACCGCCGCGTACGGTCCGTCGGTCGCCCACCGGTGGCGCGACCTGCTCGACTGGTTGGACGACGTCTGGCAAGCCGTCCGGCCCCTCGGCCTGGAACGGGAGCTCACCGACGAGGCCCAGCTGAGCCGGGCGGTGCGGCAGCTGCTGCAGCCGAAGCTGACCGTCGCCGACCTGGCCGACCGGTTCGACCATCCGGCGGTGGCGGCGATGCTGCGGGCCGGCGCGTACCGGCAGGGCTCCCGGCCCGAGCGGACGCCCGCCTGGGCGACGGTGCTGCTGTCGGTCGACCGCCGGTTCGGCCGCTGGACCATCCGGGCACCGCACGCCGATCCGGCCGAGCGCATCGGTCGGACGTCGACCCTGATCGACGCGTTGGTCGATCGGGTGGCCACCCGCCGGGTGGAGGTCCAGCTCGGTCGGCGGCTCACGGCGATCCGTACCGACGGCGGCCGCCTGGTCGCCCACGCCGCCGACGGGACCGAGGCCCGGCCGGACCGGTTGATCTACGCCGCCGATCCATGGCGGCTGCCCGAGCTGGTGCCCCGGTTCGGGCTGCGCCGGACCGCCCGCGGACTGCGCCGGCTCGACCCGGCGACGGCTCCGAAGATCACCCACCGGCTCCTCGACGGCCCCGGATCACCAGCGGTCACCGAGACCGTCCGACTCACCGCCGACGGCGTCCCGACCCTGGTCTTCACCCGCCCCTCGACGGCCGGACCGCTCGAGAGCGTCCACGACTTCGGCGCCGGCCGGCCCGACCCGGCGGCGGGCGTGGCCTGGCACGGCTTCGGTAGCTGGTTCCGGCGACCGCCGATCCGGACCGAATCGGCCGGGCTGCTCGTCGCCGGTCCGCACACCGCCGCCGGCAACGGGCTCTCCGCCACCGTGCTGGCGGGAGCGCTGGCCTCCTATGCGGCGCACGACTGAGCGCGGACTTTCCCGAAGTCGCCGCGTCCGGGGAGAACACGTAGACTCAGCTGTCCGTTTCCGCCGAAAAGGATCGTCCCTCTTTGACTCAGGCGCAGGAAGCCGGTTCGCAGTCGTCACCGGCCAGCACCGTGGATCGCGAGCTCGCGATCGAACAGGCCCACGTCGACCTCGTGTACACCCGACTCGCGGAGGCCACCCGCTCGGCTCAACACGTCGCCTCCGAGGGTCGCGCCCTCTTCCAGTCCGACCGGACCGACTTCGTCCGGGAGGAGGACGGCACCGGACTGTACGAGCGGGACGTGTTCGCCTTCCAGGCCGCCAAGCGGCTGGCCGTCCTCGACGCCGAGCACGACGGGCTCGTGTTCGGCCGGCTCGATCGCACCGACGGCGACACCCGGTACGTGGGCCGGATCGGCGTCCGGGATGCCGAGTACGAGCCGCTGGTGATCGACTGGCGAGCTCGGGCCGCGGAACCGTTCTACCGAGCCACGCCCGCCAATCCGATGCAGGTGGTCCGGCGCCGGGTGCTGCGCTGCTCGGGCAGCCGGGTGATCGGGATCGAGGACGACCTGCTCGACTCCGACGCCGACACCGAGCTGGTGGTCGTCGGTGAGGGTGCGCTGCTCGCCGCGCTGACCCGCGCCCGTGGCCACACCATGCGCGACATCGTGGCCACCATCCAGAGCGAGCAGGACGAGGCCATCCGCGCCCCGTGGGCCGGCTTCACCTTGATCTCCGGCGGTCCCGGGACCGGCAAGACCGTGGTCGCGCTGCACCGGGCCGCCTTTCTGCTCTACTCCAACCGGCGCCGGTTCGAGTCCGGTGGCGTCCTCGTCGTCGGACCGAGCCGCGTGTTCATGAACTACATCGAACGGGTGCTGCCCTCACTCGGTGAGGACGCCGTCACCCTGCGATCCATCGGGACCGTCGCCTCCGACGTGATGAAGATCAGCGGGGAACGGGTCGACCCGGCCGCGGTGGCGGCGATCAAGGGCAGTCTGCGGATGGTGCCGGTGCTCAGGCGACTGGTGCAGGAGCCGTGGCAGGAGGTCCCGCTCGAGCTCTCGATCACGATGGGCGGCAACGTCCTCCGCCTCGACGCGGGTGAGCTGGCTCGGATCCGCGCCGACGTGCTGGCCCGGCACAAGCTGAACCAGGGTCGGGAGATCGCCGAGAAGGCGCTGCTCAACGCGTTGTGGCGGAAGGCGCCGGACACCCTGGAGATGGACCTCGACGACTTCGAGGACCGGGCCGGCGACACGGCTGCCTTCGCGATGTTCACCAACGCCTGGTGGCCGGCGGTGAGTGCGCCCGACGCCCTCGCCCGGCTCGCCGAACCGGCCGTCCTCCGCCGCGTCGCCGGTGCCGATCTGAGTGCAGCCGACCAGGAGCTGCTCAGCGCCAGTTACCAGCAGCGTCCGGGCCCGTCGGACTGGAGCGTCGCCGACGCCGCCCTGCTCGACGAGCTCAGCCACCAGCTCGGACCGGTTCCGGAGCCGGACGACCGTGAGGTCTCGTTGTTCCTCGACGAGGACAGCGAGATGCAGGAGCTGGTCACCACGATGGAGCGGTTGGCCCCGGTCCGCGAGGTGGACCCGTTCCACACCATCCACGACACGTACGCCCACGTGCTGGTCGACGAGGCCCAGGACATCACCCCGATGCAGTGGCGGATGCTGCGCCGCCGCGGCCCGAGCGCCAGCTGGACCGTCGTCGGCGACCCGGCCCAGAGCTCCTGGCCGGACCCCAAGGAAACCGCCCGGGCCATGGCCGAGCTCATCGGCACGGCTCCGGTCCGCCGCTTCCGGATGAGCACGAACTACCGCAGCCCGGCCGAGGTGTTCGATCTCGCGGCGCGGGTCGTGGTCACCGACGTTCCCGACGCCGACCTGCCCGAGGCGGTGCGGACCACCGGCCACCAGCCCGAGCTGCGGGTCGCCGAGACCCACCACCTGGCGGCCGGCGTGGTCACCGCGAGTCGTGAGCTGCTGCACCAGGTCCAGGGCACGGTCGGGGTGATCTGCCCGCCGTCCCGGGTGGAGGCGACCGCGGCCGCGCTCCGGACCGCCGGCGTGACCGACGACCGGCTGGTCGTGGTGACCGCGCTGCAGGCGAAGGGCCTCGAGTACGACGGGGTGCTGGTGGTCACCCCCGACGACATCGTGGCCGAGTCCTCCGGTGGAGTACGGACCCTCTACGTCGCCCTGACCCGTCCCACGCAGCGGCTGACCACGATCGACGAGGTCAGGCCCGGCTCATCGACCGTTGGATCCTGGCGAAGATTTCTCGGGTCGCCAGGGACCGGTTCATCGTGATGAAGTGCAGGCCGGGGGCCCCGCCGGCCATCAGCTCCTCCGACAACTCGGTGGCCAGGTCGATCCCGACCTGACGCACCGCGGCGTCGTCGGTACCGACGGCGTTGAGCCGGTCCACCACACCGGCCGGCAGCTCGGCGCCGGAGAGCTCGGCGAATCGCTGGATCTGGGACAGCCGGGTCACCGGCATGATGCCCGGGATGATCGGGATGTCGCAGCCCAGCGAGCGGACCCGATCGACGAGCTCGAAGTAGCGGCCGGGCGTGAAGAAGAGCTGGGTGATGGCGAAACCGGCCCCGGCGTCCGCCTTGGCCACGAGCAACCGGGCGTCCAGCTCGGGGTCGTGCCGCTCCGGGTGCAGGTCCGGGAAGGCTGCGACGCCGACGCAGAAGTCGCCGAGCTCCCGGATCATCGCCACGAGCTCGGTGGCGTTGGCGAGGCCCTCGTCGTGCTGCACCCACGGCGCGGTCGGTCCGCCGGGCATGTCACCCCGGATGGCCAGCACGTGCCGGATCCCCGACGCCGCGTACGAGCCGATCACCGTCCGCAGCTGGTCCCGCGACTGGCTGGCGCAGGTGAGGTGGGCCATGGTCCGCAGTGTCGTGTTCTCCGCGATCGCCTGGGTGGCGAGGATGGTGCGTTCCCGGGACGACCCGTTCGCGCCGTAGGTCACCGAGACGAAGTCCGGACCGAGCGACTCGAGTTCTCGCACCGTCCGCCACAGCTGGCGGCTCTGGTCCTCGTCCTTCGGCGGGAACAGCTCGAAGGAGAACAACGGTCGTCCACCGGCCTCGAGCAGCTCGACGATGGTCGGCGGCCGAGTGCGGAGGAAACTGCTGCGCACACTCACGGATGCAACCCTAGGCGCTGCCCGCCCCGGAACGGCTCCGTACGCTCGGCATGTGGCCGAAGACCTGATCGGGGATCCCGTCGCCGCCGTCGTACCCGGATCCGCGCTCTTCCGGGCCGAGGTCGACGAACGGATCGCCGCCTTTCTGCGGCGGCAGCGCGTCGCCCTGGAACCCATGGGCCCGGGTCTGACGCCGGTCGCGCAACTGGCGGAGGACCTGCTGACCGGCGGCAAGCGGCTCCGGCCGGCCTTCTGCGCGGCCGGGTTCGCCGCCGTCGCCGGTGAGCCCGACGCAAACGTCCGACCGGGTCTGCTCGAGGCGGCCGCCAGCTTGGAGCTGCTGCACGTGAGTGCCCTGGTGCACGATGACGTGATGGACGGCTCCGACCTCCGCCGCGGCCGTCCCGCCGCCCACCGCCAGTTCGAGCGGTGGCACCGCGATGCCGGGTGGTCGGGTGATCCGGAGGCCTTCGGCCGGGCGGGCGCGATCCTGCTCGGTGACCTGCTGCTCATGTGGTCGGTCGAGATGCTGCGCGCCGCTCCCCTGCCGGCGTCCTCGCTGGCCGCGGCGGCGCCGATCGCCGAGGCGATGCGGACCGAGGTGACCGGTGGCCAGTACCTGGACGTGCTCGCTCAGGTGCAGCCGCTGGAGCGAGCTGCCGGCGGTTCGGAGCACGAGCTGGAGGAGTCGCTGACCCGGATCTCCCGCGTCGTGGAGTTCAAGTCGGCGCGCTACTCGGTGCAGCGGCCGTGCCAGCTCGGGGCGGCGCTGGCCGGCGCCGACGGGGATCAGCTGGCGGTGCTGGCGGGGTTCGGCGTCGCCGTGGGCCGGGCGTTCCAGTACCGCGACGATCTGCTCGGCGTCTTCGGTGACCCGGAGGTGACCGGCAAGCCGGCGGGCGACGACCTGCGCGAGGGAAAGCGGACGGTGCTGGTCGCGCACGCCTACGCCGCCGCCGACGCCGGCGGCCGGGATCTGATCCGGCATCACCTCGGGGACCCGGAGCTGGACGAGGCGGGCGTGAGCGATCTCCGCCGGTTGATCATCGCCACCGGCGCCCGGGAAGCGGTCGAGCAGATGATCGACGCCGATCACCGGATCGCGCTGACCGCGCTGGAGCGGGCCGCGTTCACACCGGTCGGGCGGGCGGCGTTGACCGCCCTGGCCACCGCAGCGATCAGCCGGAGCGCGTGAGCAGCTCGCGCTGCAGCAGCCGGCCCAGCTCGCGCACCCCGTGGACGAGTCGGTCGTCGGCCACCCCGGAATAGCTCAGCCGGGCGTGGTTGGGTTCCTGCCGGCCCGGGAAGAACGTGGCGCCGGGGACGTAGGCCACCTTGGCCTCCGGCAGCAGCGTCTCGCTCATGAACCGGGCCGCGTCGAACCCGACCGGGAAGGTGAGCCAGGTGAACAGGCCGCCCTGGGGCACCGTGTGGGCGATGGTGTCGGGGAAGCAGTCCCGCATGGTGGCCAGCATCAGGTCCCGCTTGTCCCGGTACACCGGAGTGGTCCGGGCCAGGTGCGCGTCGATGTCGTGGCGGCGCAGGTACTCCGAGGTGGCGTTCATGTTCAACGTGCTGTTCTGGGTGTCCGCGGCCAGCTTCAGCAGCGCCAGCGGCTCGAGGATCTCGGGCGCGGCGACCGCCCACCCCAACCGCATGGACGGCGCCAGGATCTTGGAGAAGCTGCCCAGGTGGAGCACCCGACCCTCCGTGTCGAGGCTCTTCAACGTGGGCAGCGACGTCCCCTCGTAACGCAGGGCCCGGTACGGGGTGTCCTCGACCACCAACAGTCCGTAGGCGTTGGCCAGCTCGATCAGCCGCCGGCGACGCGGCAGCGTCAGGGTCACCCCGGTCGGGTTCTGGAAGTCGGGCACCGTGTAGATCATCTTCGCGTCCGGGTTGGCCGCCAGCACCTCCGCCAGGTGATCGACATCCATCCCGTCCTCGTCGGTGCGGACGGGGGCGTACCGCGGCTCGGTCGGCGCGAAGGCGATCAGGGCACCGAGGAACGTCGGGTTCTCGGTGATGATCACGTCGCCCGGATCGACCACCAGCTTGGCGGCCAGGTCGAGACCCTGCTGCCCGCCCTGGATGATCAACACGTCGTCGGCGGTGCAGGCCATCCCGTCCCGGCCCAGGCGTGTGGCGACCTGCTCGCGCAGGGCGGGCAGTCCGTTGGACGCCGTGTACTGCAAGGTGTCCGCGCGGTCGGCCACGAGCAGGTCGGCATAGATCTGCCGCAGCTCCGCCACCGGGAAGGACGCCGGATCGGGATAGCCGCCGCCGAAGGAGATCACGTCCGGATCGGCGCCGAGGCGCAGCAGCTCCCGGATCGCCGACGGCCGCACCCCGGCGATCCGGCGGGCCGGCCGGATCGTCACGAGAAGATCAACTTGCTGTCCCGCCCGGCGCTGAGCGCCGCGAGGTGCTCGTCGTAGTTCAGGTGATCGAACAACGACGACCCGGCCGCGATCGCCTCCCGCAGCGCAGCTTCGCGGGTCGAGATCGCCTCGGCCTGATCGAGCGCCGCCGCCACCTCTGCCGGCGAGCCCACCACCAGGCCGTCGTCGTCGCCCAGCACCAGATCGCCCGGGTGCACCGTGACCCCGCCGATCGACAGGGGAACCTGGACGATGGGTACGGCGCGCGCCGGGCAGGCGTAGGGGACGGCGCCGCGGGCGTACACCGGCAGGTCGAGTGTCGCGAGGGTGGCGGTGTCGCGGCAGTAGCCGTCGATCACGATGCCGGTCAGCCCGCGGCGCAGCGCCTCGCTGGCGAACAACTCACCCGCGACCGCCCGCTGGGTGTGGCCCCGCACCATCAGCACGTCTCCGGGACCGGCCGCGGCGAGTCCGGCCAGCATCGGCATCAGGTCCTCCGACGCGTCCACCGTCACCGCCCGACCGAGCAGCCGGAGCCCACGACGGACGGGACGCAGATCGCCCGACAGCACCCGCAGGGTGGGTCCGGCATCGGCCAGCGAGGTGGAGTCGATGGTGGCCAGCCGGTCCAGTACGGCGGCCTGGTCGGGCTCGGTCGAAGTCACGCAGCACATCCCTTCGTCGCAGAGTCGGCCCGCTCGCGGTCGACGACGGGAATCTAGCGCGCTGCTAGCGGGTCTGCTGCCGCACGCCGAGCCAGGTGAGCACCGCGAGCACCCGGCGGTGTCCGTCGTCGGTCTCCACCAGACCCAGCTTGCCCATGATGTTGCTGACGTGCGTCTCGACCGTACGGTCGGTGAGCCACAGCCGCCGGGCGATACCCGCGTTCGTCCGGCCCTCGGCCATCAGGGCCAGCACCTCGCGCTCGCGGGGCGTGAGCCGGACCAGTGGATCGGACTCCCGCCGGGGACCGAGCAGCGTCGCGACGACCTCGGGATCGAGGGCCGACCCGCCCGCCGCCACCCGGCGGAGCGCATCGAGGAAGTCATCGACGTCGAAGACCCGATCCTTCAGCAGGTAACCGAAGTGACCGCCGCGAACCAGATCGATCGAGTGCCGGGTCTCGACGTGCTGGCTGAGCATCACGATGGCGAGCTCCGGATGCCGGGCCCGCAGCTCGCCGGCGGCGCGGGCCCCGTCGTCGGTCTTCTCCGGTGGCATCCGCACGTCGATCACCGCCAGATCGGGCCGTTCGCGCTCCACCATCTCGATCAGCCCGGGTGCGTCGGCGGCCCGACCGACCACCTCGTGGCCACCGTCCTCGAGCAGCCGCGCCAAACCCTCGCGGAACAGCGCCGAGTCCTCCCCGATCACGATGCGCACCGGTGCTCCTCGGAGATCGGGCCGCGGTCGGTGACGGGCAGCGCCGCCCGCACGGCGGTGCCGCCGCCGTCCGGACTGTCCACCTCCAGCGATCCACCCAACGCCGCCACCCGGTCGGCGAGTCCCGACCGCAGTCCGAGCCGGGCACCGCCGACCCCGTCGTCGCTCACGCAGACGACGATCTGCCCGTCGCGACGCAGCACCCGCAGCACGATCCTGGTGGCCTCGGCGTGCTTGATCGCGTTCGCGATGGCTTCGCTGGCCACGAAGTACGCGGTGGTGGCCACCGGATCGGGCAGCGGGTTGTCGTCGACGTCGAGATCGACTGTCACCGGCAGCGAACGCACCAGATTGGACAGGGCCGCCGGCAGTCCGTCGTCGAGACTGCTGGGCCGCAGACCGTGGGCGATCTGGCGCAGCTCGGCGACCGCGGTGGCCAGCTCGGCGACGCTCTCGTCCAGCAGCTGGTCGACGTCGACGGTGCCGTCACCGAGATGCCGCTGGGCCAGCCGCAGCGACATCCCCAGTGAGACCAGCCGCTGTTGGGCCCCGTCGTGCAGATCGCGCTCGAACCGGCGCCGCTCCGCGTATCCCATCTCGACCAACCGGGTCCGACTCGACTCGACCTCCCGCAACGCCGCCGCGACCTCCGAACGCAGCCGGACGACCTCGACCAGGGTCGTGATCCGGCCGGCGACCTCCTTGAGGAGCTCGGCCGAGGCCGGCCCTCGCCCGGGCACCAGCAGTCCGATCTGCTCCCCGTCCGCGCGCACGGGCACCAGCTCACCGGCGACTGCCCCGGCGATCAACCGGAGCCCCCGCCGCATCGAGGTAGCCGGCTGCCCCCGGTACCCGGTACCCGACCACCAGGGCGGGATCGCGGAGAGCCGTACGGAGCACCTCCTGCAGCTGCTCCGGCCGGGTCCGACCCGCCCGCGACTCGGTGTCGAAAGCGTCCAGCGCCTGCCGGACCGCACGTCGCAACGGGTACATCCGAGCGTCGACCAGCCGCTGCACCCGGGTTCGCAGCGGCAGCAGCGCCAGCGCGACCGCGGCGGTGCCGACGGCGACCCGGATCGCGGAATCCCCGCCGACCAGAGCGCCGGTGACCGTCGACGTCACGGCATAGACCCCGAGCAGCGCGGCGGTGACCAGGCCCCAGCCGACTGCGATGGCGAGGGCCTTGTCGACGTCGTAGAGGTCGTGGCGCAGCACCGCGATCCCCACCGCGACCGGGGTGGCGACCAGCGAGGCGATGCCGACGGCCGCACTGAACCACAGCGGTCGGCCCCAGACGGCGATCTCGATCAGGCACAACAAGGGGTACAGCGGCATGCCCACCCCCGCCAGCGCGAGCCAGGTGATCTGCAACCGCTGGACCCGACCGGCCCGCCGGTACCGGAGGACGAGGGAGACCGCGCAGGCCAGCAACAGGGCCAGCATCAACACGAACGGCACCAGTGCGACCACATCGACCCAGCCCGGCGGCGCCGGCAGCGGCCGGGCGAGCTGCTCCAGCGGCGATCGGAACGGCACCGCCTCGACCGCGCCGTAGGCCTGCACCAGCACCACGCAACCGATCAGCACCGGTGGTACCCACCGCCACCGAGGGGAGGGCAGCCGACCGTCCGGGAAGTAGAGCAACAACAACCCGAACACCGCCAGCACCCACCAGGCGTTCTCGGCGGTCGCAGCGACCAGCAGTGCCCACCGTCCCGGATCATCCGCCTGCGCGAGCCAGCCGAGCCAGACCTCCTTGACCACCACCGAGGCGATCACCGCGGCCAGCAGACCCAGCAGGACGCCGACCACCCCACCCCCGGGACGCCGGGCCACCAGCAGCGCGAGCGCCGTCGCCGCGGGCACCACCGCGAGGGCCACGACCAGATTGGCCCACGACGCGGGACTGGGTGCGGCGACAGCGAATCCGACAGCGGCCACCAGCAGACCGGCGGTCAGCACCGCGATCCCGATCGAGACGAGCCGGGGCCACCGCATGCCAGCACTGTAGGGAGCCCGGCCACGCTTCGGGCTCCGTACCAGCACGGGGTTCGGACCCGTGCCTCTCACGATGCCCCCGGGGGGCGCCCATTCCTAGCGTGAGAACACCATCAACGACGAGCCCTGGAGGCCACCGTGACCGCATCATCTGTTCCCGACGTCGCCGTCCCCGAGCCGGCCGCGGCCGGATCGAATCCACCCGATCGAGCTCGCCGGGTCGTCCTCGCGACAGCCCTCGGTCTCGGCGCGCTGACCGTTGCAGGCCTGCTGGTGAACCCGCCCTGGGGCGAGCGCAACGCGACCGGGTACGAGTCCGTCGCCCCCGTCCGCGACGCCGCCTGGGCCGGCCTGCTCGCCGACGGGATCGCCTTCGCGGTCGTCGGATTCACCCTGGCCCTCACCGTCCTCGGACTCGTGCGGCAGCGGGGTCGGGTGCTGGCCCTGATCGGAGCGGTGCTGGCCGGCGTCGGGGCGCTGCTGTTCGCGATGGGTAGCTACGCCTTCGTGTCCCTCGCCTGGTACGCGACCTCCACCGCGCTACCGGCGGAGTCCGGCAAGGCGCTGATCAGCTACGCCGTCGAGCATCCCGAGCACGGACTCCTCGTCACGATGGCGGGATTCCTGCTCTACACCGTCGGCACCCTCGTGCTGGGTGTTGCCGTGCTGCGCGGTCGGGCCGCGCCGGTCGCCGCCGTGGTCGCGTTTCTGGCCCTGACCGTCTCGCAGTTCGTCGGCATCGACGGCCGAGCCCTCGACTTCGTGCAGATCGGCTTGATGATCCTGCTGGCCGGGTTGGCCGGCTGGTCCCTCCGACGCCGCTGATCACGCTCTGTGGACACGCTTCGTACGCGTCGTGCTGGGGTGCCGCGGAGTCGGCTAGCGCACTCCCCTGATCCGCGTCACCAGCACGGCGCTGACCAGCGTCACCACCGCGGCGGTCCCGAACAGCGGTGGGTAGCCGCCGAGCTGGGTCACGAACAGCGCCGACACCGCCGGGGCGAAGGTCTGCGGCAACGTGAGCGCGATGTTGACGATGCCGAGGTCGCGGCCGGCGTCGTCGGCACTGGGCAGCACCTCGGTGATCAGCGCCAGGTCGACCGCGAGGTAGACACCGAAGCCGGCGCCCAGCAGGCCCGCCGCCAGCAGGGTTCCCGGCCAGCTGGCGACCAGGGCCAGTGTCGTCAGGCCCGCGGCGATCACGACGGTGCTGAGAATCACGAAGATCTTCCGTCGCCCGGTCCGGTCACTCGCCACCCCGCCCAGGAACACCGTCACGAGCAGGGCCCCCGCGGCCACCAGATTGGCCACGAACACCCCGCCGGCCGGATCCGCGATCCGGACCCGGTCGCGCAGGAAGTAGAGCAGGTAGGTGGTGCCGAGCGCGTAACCGAGGGTCACCAGCCCGCGGGTGGCCCAGGCGAGGGCGAAGTCGCGGTGCCGCAACGAGCCGAAGAACTGCGGAACCGTCGGCCACGCCGGTCGCCGAGCCGGCCGCGGATCGTCGCGATAGCTCAGGAACAGTCCCAGCATCGCCAACCCCAGCACGGCGGCGAGCAGCGCGTACTTCGCCATGTAGGTCGGCAGCACGTTGGTGAGCCCGACCCCGGCCACGGTGCCGATGATCTGCGACAGCCCCGCCAGACCACTGACGGTGGCCCGCTGAGTGGTGGGCACCCGGTCCGGGATGATCGCCGTGATGGCGGCCAGATAGCAGTTCAGGGACGCCTGGACGATCGACCAGCCCAGGACGAGCAGGCCGAGGGACGGCGCGAAGGCCAGCACCAGCAGACCGGCGACGGCGCCGACGGCGCCGCCGAGGAGAAACGGCCGCCGCCGACCGCGGCGGCTCCGCGAGCGATCGCTCAGCATCCCGAAGAGCGGATTCGCCACCAGGCTGATCACGGCCCCGACGCCCAGCACCACGGCGAGGTTGGCCTCCTTCGCACCCTCGTCGATGGTGATCAGCTGAGAGCCGATCAGCACCTGGGCCGGCGCGTTGAACGACATCCACATCGCGACGGTGGCCAGCACGTACGGCACGACGAATCGGCCGCCGACCGGCGGCCGGACCGACGCATCCACTGGGGGCCGCGGTACCGTCACGGGCCCATCCTGCCGCCGTCGAGATCACGACGACCAGCTACGTGGAATTACGCACTGGCGCCCGGCGTGCAACCGGAGTTAGGTGGTTCTCGCCGGTGGGGGCAACGACTCCAACATCATCGGATCCGGTTCGAACTCCCGTGCGTCGAGAGCCGCGGACCCGGACCCGAGTTGGATCACTTGTGTGGCGTGAACTCCACGTACGTCGCGTACGAGCGGGTCCAGCCAGACGCCGACGATGCCGGTCCTGCGTGGGGGCGCGGGACCGGCACATCCGTCCACGCCGAGCCTGCTCAGACCACCAACGGCCCGCCCAGCTCGAGTTGATCATGCTCGATCAGCCAGCGCAACGCGTCGAGCACCGCCGCCTCGGGTTCCCAGGCCGGTTCGTAGCCGAGTAGCCGGCGGGCCTTGTCGATGGCGGCGAACTGGCTGCGGGACAGGTGCTGCCAGCTCGCGTCGGCGTGCTCCGCCGCGGTGGCGGCCCGGAACTCCTCCCAGCTGACCGATCGGATCCGGCTCGGTTGCCCGAACCAGCCGGCGGCGATGCTGAGCAGCCCGCGGGCCGTCAGCGCCGAGGGCGCCACGACGTTGAAGGCCTCGCCGGCGGCCGCGTCGCGACGCTCCACCGCCAGCTGGAACGCCTGGGCGACGTCGTCGGCGTGCACGTGGTGCATCAGTTCGGCACCCAGACCCGGTACGGCGATCTCCGCGCCGGTGGACAGCTGGTACCAGACGCCGGGGTCCAGGTTGCCGAGCGGGCCGATCGGCTGCCAGCCCGGGCCGCTGATGTGACCGGGATGCAGCACGGTGGTCGCCAGCCCCCCGCTCCGGGTCTCTTCCGCCAGCAGCTCCGCGATCGCGGCCTTGTCGATGCCGTACTCACCGAACGGAGGCGACGGGTCGTCCTCACGGATCGGTTGCTTGACACTCGGGCCGTAGCGCCAGATCGAACCGCAGTGCACCAGATGCCCGGTCCGGCCGCGCAGGGCCCCGACCAGTGCGCGGGCGGAGTCGGGGGTGAAGCAGATCAGGTCGACGACGGCGTCGGCGCCGAGTGCGGCGACCCGGTCACCGAACGTACCGGCCCGGTCCTCCGCCTCCCGGTCGATCACGACCTGCTCGACCTGCGACCAGGCGGGATCGGGTGTGTACGGTTCGCGCGTTCCGCGGCTCAGGCTGACCACGTCGTGCCCGGCGCGGACCAGCCGCGGCACGAGGTAGCTGCCGATGTGCCCGCTGCCGCCGATGATCACGGTCCGCATCGCTGATCACTCCTCTTCGGTGGGTGGTTCGTTGAGCCGTTGGTACAGGATGTGGTCCCGCCAGGCGCCGTTGATCCGCAGGTAGCGCGGCGCGAGCCCGATCTCGGTGAAGCCGTTGCGGGCGAGCACCCGCTGCGAGCCGATGTTGTCGACCAGCGTCCCGGCCTGCAGCCGGTGCAGGCCCCAGTCGCCGAAGACGTGCCCGATCGCCAGTGCCGCCGCGGCCGAGGCGACGCCACGTCCGTTGTGGTCCTGCCGGACCCAGTAACCCAGCGTGCCCGAGCAGAACGCGCGGTAGACGATCTGGCTCACGGTGATCCGTCCGGCCAGGACGCCGTCCACCTCGATCACGCACGGCAGGATCGTGCGCTCGGCGTACCCGGTCAACGCCGCCTCGATCTCGGCGAGTTGACCGGCCTCGGTGTAGTACGCGGCGGGCCGGACCGGGTCGGTGGCGGCCAGGAACCGGCGCTGCTCGGTCAGCAGCTGCGCGAGCGGTCCGGCGTCGGCGGCCGACACCACCCGGACCGACACCGGTGAGTCGGGTTGTGGCGCGTGGGGCTCCGGTGGCGTGCTCACCCTTCGCGGATCGGGGCCGACAGGGCTGCGAGTGAGTACCGCTCCATCGCCGGATCCCGCCGCCAGGCGAGGCGCAGCCGGTCACCGAGGACCCGCGCGGCGGACTCGGGATCCGCGGCTTCGGTCAGGGCGCGGACGACGCAGATCCGGCGGGCGCCGGCAGCCAGGACCTCGTCGAGGTTGGTGGCGTCGATGCCCCCGATGGCGAACCAGGGTTTGCTCGCCACCTCCCCGGGCGGTGCGACCCGGGCGGCGTACCGGACCAGGTCCAGCCCGACCGGGGTGTAGTCGGGCTTGGTCGGGGTCGCGTACACCGGCCCGGCGCAGAAGTAGTCGACGTCGGCGTCGGCCACCGCCTTGTCCAGCTCCTTCGTCGCGTGCGTCGAGCGGCCGATCAGCGCCCATCGGTGCAACTTACGGCGCGCCCGCCGGGCGGAACCGTCGGTCTGCCCCAGGTGCAGCAGATCGGCACCGAAGTCCTCGGCCAGCTCAGCCGAGTCGTTGACGCAGACGATGCCCTGGTGCGGCTCCGCCGCCGCCCGGGCGATCTCGAGCGCCTCCAGCTCCGCCTTCCGGCTGAGCTTCTTCTCCCGGATCTGCACGATGTCGACTCCGCCGGCGAACACCGCGGCCAAGAACTCGGCCAGGTCCCCCTGCCGCTGCCGGGTGTCGGTGCACAGGTACAACTTGGCGAGTCGCAGCCGGGCGTGCAGTCCCATCAGCGCGGTCATGGGTGGAGCCTCTCGGGAGTGCGGAGCGTTTCGGAACGACACGCTTTTCCGTCGTTCCGAAAAGCGACGGACGAGCGAGATGGGGCGGAGCCCAGGACCACGGAGCGCGGAGCGCGACCATCCAACACGGTCATGGGTGGAGCCTCTCGGGAGTGCGGAGCGTTTCGGAACGACACGCTTTTCCGTCGTTCCGAAACGCGACGGACGAGCGAGATGGGGCGGAGCCCAGGACCACGGAGCGCGGAGCGCGACCATCCAACACGGTCATGGGTGGAGCCTCTCGGGAGTGCGGAGCGGTTCGGAGCGCGTTCGTGCCCTGAGCTCGTCGAAGGGCGAATGGCGAGTTACCCCACGGCGCTCTTCGACAGGCTCAGAGCACGAACCCCGACCAGTTCGTGCCCTGAGCTCGTCGAAGGGCCGATGGCGGTTCACCCCACGGCGCTCTTCGACAGGCTCAGAGCACGCCCGAACCGCTCGTGCCCTGAGCTCGTCGAAGGGCCGATGGCGATTCACCCCACGGCGCTCGTCGACAGGCTCACCTCGGGTGGCGTGCCCCAGCGACACCGTCACGGACAGTCTCATGGCACCAATCTAGGGAGCGTGAGGGGAACTCGACATACTGCGTCAGACCGCGCGACGCTCCCGGTAGAAGTCGCGGATCGCCGAGGTCAGCTCCTCCGGCACCTCCATCGCGGCGAAGTGGCCGCCGCGGGGGTGCTCGGTCCAGGACACGATGTCGGTGTTGTCGCGTTCGGCGAAGGGCCGGATGGTGCGGAAGTCGTCGGCGAACACCGCCACCCCGATCGCTCCGTGGTTGACCCGCGCCTCGACGCTCTTCTCCGTGTAGTGGAAGCGGGTGGCGCCGGCGGAGGTGTTGGTGAGCCACATCAGGCTCGCCTGCGCCAGCACCTGCTCCTGGCTGACCAGACTCGTGCCGTTGCCGAAGTTCCAGAACAGCTCGTTGTACGCCAGCTGGCCGACCGGGGAGTCGCTCAGCGCGGCCGCGATGGTGAGCGGTCGCTTGGCGTTCAGATCGGCGTACCCGTTGACGGTCTGGAACCAGCCGGCGAACTCCAGGGCCGCGTAGTCGCTCGGGCCCATCCGCTCGAACTCGGCCGGATCGCCGGAGGGGAACGAGAACAGCTGCAGCACGTGTGCGCCGAGGAACCCCGGCGCGTCGAGCATCGCCAGCTCGCGGGAGACCATCGCACCGCCGTCCGAGCCGTGGGCCCCGTACGAGGTGTAGCCCAGCTCGCGCATCAACCGGTCGTACGCCAGTGCGGTCCGGCCCATGGTCCAGTTCCCGTCGGCCAACGGGGTGCTGAAGCCCATCCCGGGCAGACTCGGGATCACGAGATGGAAGGCGTCCTCGGCCCGCCCGCCGAAGGCCTCCGGATCGGTCAGTGGTCCGATCACGTCGAGGAAGTCGAGCACCGAGCCGGGATAGGTGTGGCCGAGCAGCAACGGCGTGGCCGATTCGACCTGCGACCGGACGTGCAGGAAGTGGATGGTCTGCCCGTCGATCTCGGTCCGGAACTGCGGGTACCCGTTGAGTCGGGCCTCGACCGCCCGCCAGTCGAAGTCCCGCCACGCGGCAACGGTCTCGCGAAGGTGGTCGACCGGGGTTCCCTGCTCCCAGCCGTCGCCCGGCAGCTGGTCGGCGTACCGGGTGCGGTCGAGACGGTGGCGGAGGTCCTCGAGGTCGCTGTCGGGGACGGCGACCCGGAACGGCACGATGGTCAGGGGCTGGAGGCTCTGGTTGCTGGTCATGACTTCACGTTAGAGTGCATACAGGTCTGTTTCGGGCCTGTATTCTTCACCTTTCGCCAACGCTGTTCAGGAGTCGTGATGATCGGCACCTCCGCCCGGCTCCTGGCCCTCCTCGGACTGCTGCAGAGCAGGCCCACCTGGACCGGCCCCGAGCTGGCGACCCGACTGGGCGTCGACGAACGCACGGTGCGCAAGGACGTCGAGCGGCTGCGCGACCTGGGCTATCCGGTCGACGCCGTACGCGGCCGGGCCGGCGGCTACCGACTCGGCAGCCAGGGTCGGCTGCCGCCCCTGCTCCTCGACGACGACGAGGCCGTGGCCGTGGCGGTCGGGTTGAGCATGGTCGACATCTCGGTCCCCGGGCTGGCCGAGACCGGCTCGGCGGCGTTGGCCAAGCTCGAACGCACGCTGCCCGATCGCCTTCGTCGCCGGGTCCAGGCGCTGCGCGAGAGCACCGACATCGGACCGGCGAACACCGGCACCAACGTCGACGACCCGACGGTCGACGCCGGCCTGCTGGTCGAGATCGCGAGCGCGATCCGGGACCGACAGGGACTGCGGTTCCGCTACCGCGGCGAGGAACGGGTCGAGGCGGATCCGTACCGGTTGGTGAACTGGCAGCAGCGCTGGTACGTGGTGGCCCGCCGCCGTCCGACCGGGAGGTGGGAGGCGTTCCGGATCGACTGGATCGAGTTGCGGGTCCCGGGCGCTAGTCGATTCTCCGCACAGCCGCTCGACGGCGGGGACTACGCAGCCTTCGTGCTGCGGCACGTGGCGTCCACCGGCTGGCAGGTGCACGCCCGGATCTCGGTGGACGCACCGGCGGAGCAGGTGCTGGCGCGGATCAACCCGGCGGTCGGGGTGGTGGAGTCCGTCGACGCCGGGCACTGCGTGCTGGTCACCGGCGCCGACAGCTGGGAGACCGTCGCCGTCTGGATCGGCATGCTCGGACTCGACTTCCACGCGAGCGGACCGCCGGAGCTGGTCAGCCACCTGCGCGAGCTTGCGCGGCGCTACGCCGGCGCGCTACCCGGCTGAGGGACGCTCGACCACGGCTTCGGCGGAGCGGCCGCGGATCTCCGCGACGGTGTCGGCGGGAGTCTGGGTCGAGCTGTCCAGCCAGAGCCCGATCCGCGGGGTGGCCGCGACGTGGGCGTCGTTGACCTCGGGGGTGAACGACCCGCCGTACGCGATCTTGCCCGTCGCGAGCCGCCGGGCGTCGTCGCGCCGCGTCACCTCGACCACCGACGGGCGGAGCACCACCAGCCGCAGCACCGCGCCGCCACCTGCCGGCCGTCCGCAGCCAGCGCAGCACGTCCTCGCCGTAGATGTTGTCCTGGACCACGCAGCACAAGCCTGCCGCCGCGTACTCGACCGCGGCGCGGGCGGACAGCCGATAGCGAAGATCCAGCAGCCGCCGGGCCTCATCCGGTCGGTCGGGGTCGTCGAAGTGGACCCAGCCGGTGACCACCCACCGATAGAACTGGCCGCCGCGGACGTGCACGCCACGCTCGAACCCCCGCGCCAGCAGGTCTGCCACCGTGGTCTTGCCGGACCCTTGGGCGCCGGTGATCAACCAGATGTCCGCGGATCCGGGGGCGGCAGCCATGCGCCGAGGCTAACGTCGGGAGGTGACCGATCGGCGCCCGACCAGCGCTTCCTAGACTGGCTGGGTGACCACCACCGCCGATCGAGCCGACGTCGTCGTCATCGGCGGCGGGCTGATCGGCACCGCCATCGGCTGGCGACTCGGCCAGGCCGGACGCTCGGTGGTCGTGGTGACCGGAGACCCGGCGGCTGCGGCGTCCCAGGTCGCCGCCGGCATGCTCGCCCCGGTCACCGAGACCACCTTCACCGAGCAGGCCCTGCTCCACCTCAGCCTGGTCTCCCGGGATCGCTACGACGACTTCGCCCGTCGAGCTGGAGTCCGACACCGGGCTGCCCGTCGGGACTGCGCCGCGACGCCACGCTCTCGGTCGCCACCAGCGCCGACGACGCTGCCCGGCTGGGGATGCTCGCCGACTTCCTGGACCGGTCGGGTCTGTCGTTCTCCCGGCTCACCAGCCGGGAGTGCCGTGTCCACGAGCCGCTGCTGGCGCCCACGATCCGAGCCGGCCTGCTGGTGGACGGAGACTGGAGCTGCGACAACCGGCTGCTGTGGCAGGCGGTCCGCGCCGCGGCCGCCGGCGTCGGCGTGCGCGAGGTGCCCGGCTACGTGCACGCCGTCGCCACGGCCGGCACGGAGCCGCAGGACCGGGTCCGTGGCGTCGTGCTGGCCGACGGCACGGTGATCGCGAGCGACCTGGTGGTGCTGGCGAACGGGGCCTGGGCCGGCCCAGGTGCGCGGCGTCCCGCCGGTACCGGTCCGGCCGGTGAAGGGCCAGATCCTGCGACTCGATCCGGGCCGGCAACCGTCGCCCCGACTGACCGTCCGCGCGTTCACCGGTGGTACGGAGATCTACCTGGTGCCCCGCGAGAGCGGGCACGAGGTGGTGGTCGGCGCGACCGTCGAGGAGCGCGGCTTCGAGCGCACGGCCACCGCCGGCGGCGTCTACGAGCTGCTCCGCGACGCCCGCCAGGTGCTCCCCATGACGGCGGAGTACGGGCTGAGCGAGGTCTCGGTCGGCTGGCGGCCGGGAACACCGGACAACGCCCCGATCATCGGCCCGTACGGACCGAGCGGTCTCGTCGTCGCCACCGGCCACTACCGCAACGGGGTGCTGCTCACGCCGGTGACCGCGGACCTCGTGGCCGGCCTGGTCGCCGGCCGCCCGTTGCCCGACTGGGCCGAGCCGTTCCGGCCGGAGCGCTTCTCCGGGCGGAACGTTCCGCGTGAGGTGCCCGCATGATCATCTTCGTCAACGGCGAGCGACGCGAGGTCGCGGCTGCCCCGCGACTGAGCGAGGTGGTCGCCGGGCCGAACGGTGAACCCGCCCGCCGAGGCATCGCGGTCGCGGTCGACGGGACGGTCGTGCCCCGGGCACGACACGGTGACACGGTCCTGCACGACGGCGCCCGGATCGAGATCGTCACGGCGGTGCAGGGTGGTTGACCTCCAGTCCGGCCCGCGGCCGCCGTCGCCGGCCGACGATCCGCTGGTCATCGCCGGCCGCAGCTTCGGTTCGCGGCTGATCATGGGCACCGGCGGTGCCCCGAGTCTCGACGTGATGGAGGCCGCCCTGCTGGCCTCGGGCACCGAGCTCACCACGGTCGCGATGCGGCGGATCGACCCCGGTGCGCCTGGATCGGTGCTGGACGTCCTGGACCAGCACGGGATCATGGTGCTGCCCAACACGGCCGGCTGCTACACCACCGCCGAGGCGGTGCTGACCGCGCAGCTGGCCCGGGAGGCGCTGGAGACGAACTGGGTCAAGCTCGAGGTGATCGCCGACGAGCTGACGCTGCTGCCGGACCCGATCGAGCTGCTGGACGCCGCCGAGCAGCTGGTCGCCGACGGGTTCGTCGTGCTGCCGTACACCAACGACGACCCGATCCTGGCCCGCAAGCTCGCCGACGCCGGCTGCGCCGCGGTGATGCCGCTCGGGGCCCCGATCGGTTCCGGGCTGGGGATCCGCAATCCGCACAACATCGAGCTGATCGTGGAGTCGGCCACCGTCCCGATCATCCTCGATGCCGGGATCGGCACCGCCTCCGAGGCGGCGCAGGCCATGGAGCTCGGCTGCGACGGCGTCCTGCTGGCCTCTGCCGTGACCCGCGCCGAGCACCCGGAGCGGATGGCGTGGGCGATGCGGGCCGCGGTGCAGGCCGGCCGGCTCGCGCGTCGCGCCGGTCGGATTCCGGTCCGTCGCTACGCTGAGGCATCCTCGAGAAGTGCCGGACGGATCGACTGACCCCCCGCGCACGGGTTCCCCCGTGCGCGGCGCGCCATCCCCTGGCAGCCACGACCGCACAACTAGGCTCCCGAGCAACACCAACACGACCCACTTCCCCACCGTGTTCGGAGCAGATGTGACGGCCAACATGACGACTGGAGTCGGCGACCCCCTCGTGGGGCAGCTGGTCGACGGTCGCTACCAGATCACCGCTCGACTGGCCCGGGGCGGGATGGCGACCGTCTACGCCGCCGTCGACACCCGGCTGACCCGGACCGTCGCCCTCAAGGTGATGCACGTCGGGCTGGGCGACGACGCGGAGTTCGCCCGCAAGTTCGACCGGGAGGCACGCTCGGCGGCCCAGCTGTCCCATCCCAACGTGGTGTCGGTGTTCGACCAGGGCCACCGACGCCGGCCGGCCGTACATCGTGATGGAGTACGTCGAGGGCCACACGCTGCGCGACGTCCTCAACAACGAGGCGCCGGTGCCGCCGATCCGGGCCCTGGAGCTGATCGAGCCGGTGCTGTGCGCCCTGGCCAGCGCCCACGACGCCGGACTGGTGCACCGCGACGTCAAGCCCGAGAACGTGCTGATCAGCCCGCGCGGTCAGGTCAAGGTGGCCGACTTCGGATTGGCCAAGGCGATCTCCGCCCAGACCTCGACCGCCACCCAGGGCCTGCTGATCGGGACCGTGTCCTACCTGCCGCCCGAGCTGGTGGTCTCCGGCCGGGCCGATGCGCGCAGCGACGTCTACAGCACCGGGGTGGTGCTGTTCGAGCTGCTCACCGGTCGCAAGCCACACACCGGGGAGACCCCGATCCAGGTCGCGTACGCCCACGTGCACAACGACGTGCCCGCGCCGTCGAGCTTCCCGACCGCCGCGGCCGATCCCGCCGTACCTCGACGCGCTGGTGGCCCGGGCCACCGCCCGCGACGCGAACGCCCGGTTCTCCGACGCCAAGGTGTTCCTCGCCCAGTTCCGCCGGGTGCAGGCCGCCCTGCGGCAGGGTCTGACCGATGACCCCGGACTGACCGCCGAGCTGCGCGGCCCGAGCCGCAGCTCCTCCCCCATCTCACCCGGACCGTGGCGGGGCGACGGCGACCGCGCGGACCACGAGGTGACGCAGCTGGTGCCGCCGACCTCCGTGGTCCCGACCCGGCGCCCGGTGTCCCAGGCGTCGCCTCCGACCTCGTACCGCTCACCGGACCACTTCGGCTACCCCAGTACGCCCGGCTCGCCCCCGACGGTCCGCGACGCCGCTCCCCCGGTCGCGCAGCCGTCGCCGCGCCAGCTCTCCCCCCAGCGGCTCGACCGGCAGCGCGAGCGTGCGGCGCGGCGCCGTCGACGCGGCATCTTGATCTTGTTGCTGGTGTTCTTGCTGACCACCGCGGCCGCGCTGACCGGCTGGTACTTCACCGAAGGCAGATTCACCAGTGCACCCGTCCTCACGGCCCTGCCCAAGGGCGAGGCCGAGGCCGTGGCGCAGCGCTCCGGACTCAAGCTGGAGGTCTCCGAGGCCTTCAGCGAGAACGCGGCGCGGGGCGTCGTCATCTCGACCGATCCCGCCGCCGGAGCCAAGGTTCTCGGCGGGGGGACCATCTCGGCGGTGGTCTCGCGTGGCCCGGAACGGTTCGCCATGCCCCGGGTCGCCGGCCTGCAACAGGCCGCTGCCCTGACCGCGCTGCGAGAGGTGAATCTCAAGGTCGGCCGGATCAAGCAGGACTACTCCGACAAGATCGCCGTCGGGGTGGTGCTCGCGTCCTCCGCCAAGCCCGGCACCCTGCTCAAACGCGACAGCGCGGTCGACCTGACCGTCTCCGAGGGCCCGAAGCCGATCAAGATCCGGAACTACACCGGGAAGTCCGCCGAGGACGCCCAGCAGGACCTGGAGAAGGCAGGCTTCACGGTCGAGGCCAGCACCGCCCACTCCGACGAGGTGGACAAGGGCGACGTGATCAGCCAGGACCCGGCCAAGGGCACCGGGAAGAAGGGCGACACGATCAAGCTCGAACGATCGCTCGGGCCGGTGATGGTGAAGCTGCCGAGCGTGCGCGGGAAGACCACCGCCGAGGCGACCCGGGAGCTGAAGGCGCTCGGCTTCGGTGTCAGCGTCCGGCCGGTCGCCGTCAACTACATCGGCGCCGGGCTGGTGGTGACCAGCCGTCCCAACGCCGGCAACAGCGCCCCCAAGGGATCCAAGGTCACCATCTACGTGGTCTGAGAGCTTCAGCGGTCTGAGAGCTTCAGCGGTCTGGCGTCCCCGCCCAGAGTCAGCTGCTCGGGTTCGCCTCAGCTGCTCGAGTTGAACCCGAGCAACCTGCCGGAACGGTCGCCTGACGCGCCCAGCGCCGACCGCTGAGACGGCGATCCGGCGGCCCCTAAGCTGAACCGATGCCCCGGACCCCGCCGCGCACCGAGCTGCTGGCGTTCGGCGCCCTGCTCGCCATGACCGCGGCCTGGGGCTCGACCTTCTTCTTGATCAAGGACGTCGTCACCCGGATCCCGGTCAGCGACCTGCTGGCGGTCCGGTTCGCGATCGCGAGCGTCGCGTTGGCCGTGTTCGCCCGGCCCCGACTGCGGATCGACCGGGTGATCCTGCGCCGCGGCGTCCTGCTCGGCGTCCTCTACGGCGGTGCCCAGCTGCTGCAGACCGCCGGCCTGGCGCACACCTCGGCCAGCGTCTCCGGGTTCATCACCGGCCTGTACGTGGTCGCCACCCCACTGCTCTCGGCGGTGATCCTGCGCACCAGGATCGCCGGCCCGACCTGGCTCGCGGTCGGGCTGGCCACCGTCGGACTCGGCGTGCTGTCGCTGAACGGCTTCACCGTCGGGTACGGCGAGCTGCTCACGCTCGCGTCGGCGATCGTGTACGCCGGGCACATCGTGGCCCTGGGCCGGATCAGCTCGGCGGACACGGCACTGAGTCTCAGTCTGGTGCAGCTGGTGACGATCACCGCGGTCTGCCTGCTGGCCGCGCTGCCCGACGGGATCACCCTGCCGGCCGGCGCGACCGACTGGTGGATCGTGGTCTACCTGGCCGTGGTGGCCGGGGCGCTGACCATGGTGCTGCAGACCTGGGCGCAGGCCCGCATCGACGCCACCCGGGCCGCGGTGATCATGGCCATGGAGCCGGTCTGGGCGGCCGGCTTCGCGGTCGCGTTCGGCTCGGAGCAGATCACCGTACGGATGATCATCGGCGGTGCCGCGATCCTCGCGGCCATGTACCTGGTCGAGCTCGCGCCGCGGCTGCGGCGCCGAGCCCCGACGCCGACCGGCGACTGAGCGAGCCGGGAGCCGATGGCGTGCCGGCGTTCGACACCGGCCGCCGCGGGTATGACCCCGAGGTGATCGACGACGATCCCCGACCAGACGATTCTCGGGCCGGCCGCTGGCTGCACGCGGTCATCGACGTGCCCCCGGATGCAGCGGACGCGAGTGCCATCTTCTGGGCGGCCGCGCTCGGCTGGCCACTGGGTCCGCCGTGGCCCGGACACCCCGAGTTCGCGAGCTTCAGCGCAGCCGCCGGGACGAGCTACGTACATCGCCAGATCGGTGATCACGGCCCGCGGACCCACCTCGACCTCGAGGTGACCGGCGACGCCGACGACCTCGACGGTGAGTCCGACCGACTCACCGCCCTCGGCGCGACGCCGGGACGGCGGGCCGCGGACTGGTACCCGATGAGCTCACCCGGCGGGCTGCCGTTCTGCCTGCTGCGCCGCCGCGGCGCCATCCGGCCGGGGCCCTCCCGCTGGCCAGGCGGGCACCGGTCCCGGCTGGTCCAGGTGTGCATCGACAGCCCGGCCGATCAGCTCGCGGCCGAGGTGCGGTTCTGGCGGGAGGCCACCGGGTGGCGCTGGGATCGGAGCCCGAGCGACGAGTTCGCCGGCAAGCTGTTCCCAGCACCCGGCAGCCCGATCCAGCTGCTGCTGCAGCGCCTCGACACGGCCGAAGCGGCGACCCGCGCCCACCTCGATCTGGCCACCGACGACGTCGACGCCGAGGTGCGCCGATTGGCCGGCCTGGGTGCCGAACGGGTCGGCACCGGGCGCGGCTGGGTGGTGATGACCGACCCCGTCGGCATGCGGTACTGCGTGACGGGCCAGGCGCCGGACTGAGTCGCTCAGTCCAGCACCTCAGCCCAGCCGCTCAGCCCAGCCGAGCCAGGGCCGCCGCGATCGGGACGTCACCGGAGATCAGCTCGAACTGCCGCCGGATCCCGCTCCCGGTGGTCAGCAGCTGCACCAGCACCGCGGCCACGTCGGCCCGTGGGATCGAGCCCTGACCGGTGCGCTCCGCGATCTGCACCGACCCGGTCGGCGGGTCGTCGAGGAGACCACCGGGCCGCACGACGGTCCAGTCGAGATCTCGGGACCGGACCAGCTCGTCGGCCTCGCTCTTGGCCCGCAGGTAGATCTGGAACACGTCGTCCGAACCCACCTCGAAATCGTCGGCGGCCAGAGCCGAGACGACGACGACGCGACGGATGCCGGCCAGCTCCGCGGCGTCGGCCGCCAGCAGGGCGCCGTCCCGGTCGACGGTCATCTTCCGCGCCGGTCCGCTGCCCGGTCCCGCACCGGCCGCGAACACCACGGCGTCCGCGCCCCCGATCTGGGCCGCGAGGGCGGCCGCCGTCTCGGACTCCAGGTCGAACAGCACCGGCTCACCGCCGTCGGCGCGGACGTCTGCCACCTGGTCCTCACGCCGGACGACCCCGAGTCCGCGGTGCCCGGCCGCGGCCAGGCCCCGGATCAGCTGGCGGCCGATCTGGCCGTGTCCACCGATGACCGCCACCCGCAGCGGTCGCTCCGGTCCCGGCTCGGCAGCGCCGGTGCCGCTCGGCTCAGAACTCATGGGGGGTACCACCGCGGAGGTCGATCAGCCGGGTGTCGGTCATCTCGCCGACCCGGTTCAGCACCAGGCTGCGACCTCGGTCGTTCAGCAGCTCGTCATGGATCGGGAAGCCCTCCAGCGCCCCGACCGCCCGGATGAAGTCGACGGTCTCCTTCATCGCCGCCCACGGTCCGTAGGCCGGCATGGCCACGATGTCGATGCCCTCCGGGGCGGTGTCGTACGCGTCGCCGGGATGGAACAGGGTCGGCTGCCCCTCGGAACGGAACACGAACCCGACGTTGCCGATCCGGGGCAGGTCGCGGTGGATGACCGCGTGCTGACCACCCACGGCGCTCACCAGCAGGTCACCGACGGCGGTCTGCTCACCGGCCGGCATGGCCGTCGCACCCAGGTCCGGCAGATCACCGGTGCGCATCTGCTCCGCGATCGACGGCTCGACCAGGATCCGGACGCCCGGGTTGGCCTCGATCAGGGCCGGCAGGTGCGCGGGATCGATGTGGTCGGGGTGGGCGTGGGTGATCAGCACCGCGTCGAGGTCGGTCTCGCCGTGCCAGTCGTCGGTGAAGTTTCCCGGGTCGATCAGCACCCGAGCCCCGTCGGTCTGGACGAGCACGGCCGCGTGGCCGAGGTGAGTGATCCGCATGCCTTCACCGTATGTCGCTCGGTCAGCTGCGGAGCAACCGGCCGAGCGCCTCGCCGGCCCGGACGCACTGCTCGGAGGTGACATCGAGGTGGGTCACCGCCCGCACGATCCGCGGGCCGAGGATCGAGACCGCGATGTCGTCCTCGGCCGCGGCCCGAGCCACCTCCGCCGCGGTTCGCTCACCCGTGTGCAGCACGACGATGTTGGTCGCGACCGCCTCGGGGTCGACCGCGGTCGGGGCCTGGTCGGCGACTGCCTGGGCGAGCGCCCGGGCGGCCGCGTGGTCGTCGGCCAGCCGGGCGACGTGGTGGTCCAGCGCGTACCGGGCGCCGGCCGCGAGGATGCCGGCCTGCCGCCAGCCGCCGCCGAGTCGCTTGCGCCAGATCCGCGCCCGGGCGATGCCGGCCGCCGAACCGACGAGCACGGATCCGACCGGTGCCCCGAGCCCCTTGGAGAAGCAGACACTGACCGTGTCGAACAGCCGACCGTAGTCGGTCAACGAGATCCCCGACGCCACGTGCGCGTTCCACAGCCGGGCCCCGTCGAGGTGGTAACCGACTCCGGCCGCGCGGCACACCTGTGCGAGGTGGACCAGCCGGTCGTACGGCTGGACGGTGCCACCCCCGAAGTTGTGGGTGTTCTCGATCGCCACGGCCGCGGTCGACACCAGGTACGGACCGGCGTCGGGGCTGAGCACCGACTCGAACGCGGCCACGTCGACGATGCCGTTGGTCGACGGGACCGTACGCATGGTCAGCCCGTGGACGGCGGCGTGGGCGCCCATCTCCGCCCGGGCGATGTGCGCGTCGACGTCGCAGAGGACCTCCTGCCCCGGCTCCACCAGCAGCCGGACGCCGAGCAGGTTCGCCAGCGAGCCGGTGGTGCAGAACAGCCCGGCCTCGTGCCCGAGGGTGTCGGCGACCCTGCGCTCGAGGTCGATCACGGTCGGGTCCTCGCCGTACACGTCGTCACCGACGGGTGCGGTCAACATGGCCTCCCGCATGGCCGGCGTCGGCCGGGTCACGGTGTCGGAGCGGAGATCGATCATGGGGTCGTCATCGGGAGGTGCCGGTTTCGTCGGGCTTCGCCTTGTGCGCCCGCAGGGATCCCGGGTGGGCCTTGGCACTCGGATCCTGTCGGGTCTTGATCAGACTGGCGACGGTGACGACGGCCAGCACCACCAAGATCACGGCCAGACTGGTCAGGGTCGGGATCTCCGGCACGCTGGCAGAGATGTCCTCGTGCAACCAGTGCAGGATCAACTTCACCCCGATGAACGCCAGGATCAACGCCAGTCCGGTGGACAGGTAGACCAGACGATCCAGCAGGTCCTTGACCAGGAAGAAGAGCGCGCGCAGGCCGAGCAGGGCGAACGCGTTGGCGGCGAAGACGATGTAGGCCTCCCGGGTCACCCCGAACACCGCCGGGATCGAGTCGAGCGCGAACAGCAGGTCGATGCTGCCGATCGCGATCAGGACCAGGAACAAGGGCGTGAACATCCGCCGGCCGTCGACCGAGGCCACCAGCTTTCCGCCGACGTAGTCGTCGGTGATCGGCAGCAGTCGGCGGGCGCCCTTGACCACGGCGTTGTCCTCGATGTCGGGATCCTCGTCGCGGTGCCGGAAGAGCTGGATCGCGGTGAAGATCAACAGCAACCCGAACAGCAGGAAGACGACGGAGAACAACGACAGCAGGGTCGCGCCCAGGGCGATGAAGATCGCCCGCATGATCAGCGCCAGCACGATGCCGAAGGTCAGCACCTTCTGCTGGTGCTCCTCCGGCACGGCGAACGTCGTCATGATGATCACGAAGACGAACAGGTTGTCCACCGAGAGGCTCTTCTCCACCAGGTAGCCGGTGAAGTACTGGACGCCGAAATCGCCCCCGTACGCGAAGGTGAACCAGACCCCGAAGATCACCGCGACGGCGATGTAGAACACCGACCAGCCCGCCGCCTCGCCGAATCCCACCTTGTGCGGCCGGACGATGCCGAGGACCAGATCGAGGGCGAGCAGCACCATGATGCCGCCGATGGTCAGTGCCCATACCAGTGGCGTGATCTCCAACATGAGTGCAGAGCTTAGAAGCTCACCGGAACGAACGACTGAACCGGATTGGCTCGACGGATTCGTCCGGTGGTCAACCGCTCGGCCACCAGGAAGGCCAGCTCCAGCGACTGGTTGCGGTTCAGCCGCGGATCGCAGAGGGTCTCGTACCGGTTCACCAGGTCGGCCTCGACCAGGTCCTCCGACCCCCCGACGCACTCGGTGACGTCGTCGCCGGTCAGCTCCACGTGCACGCCGCCGGGCCAGGTGCCCAGCTCCTCGTGCACGTCGAAGAAGCCGTTCAGCTCCTCCATCACGTCGGCGAAGGCGCGGGTCTTGTAGCCGTTCACCGCCTCGAAGGTGTTGCCGTGCATCGGATCGCAGACCCACGCCACCTGTCGTCCGCTGCTGGTCACCTTGGCGACCACGTCGGGCAGGGTGTCGCGGATCCGGTGCGCACCCATCCGGGTGATGAAGGTGATCCGGCCCGGCTCATGATCGGGATCCAGGCGATCGGCCAGCTCCAGCGCCTCGTCCGCCGTCGTGGTGGGACCCAACTTGACCGCCAGCGGGTTGCGGACGTGGCGGAGCATCTCGACGTGGGCCCCGTCCAGCTGCCGGGTGCGTTCGCCGATCCAGACGAGGTGGCCCGAGGTGTTGTACGGCTGCCGGGTCCGGGAATCGACCCGGGTCATGGCGTGCTCGTACTCCAAGATCAGACCTTCGTGACTGGAGTAGAAGTCGACGGTCCGGAACGCGCCGTCGTCGATGCCACAGGCGACCATGAAGGCCAACGCGCGGTCGATCTCTCCCGCGAGGGTCTGGTACTGGACCCCGGCGGCCGAGGTCTTGACGAAGTTCGCGTTCCAGCTGTGCACGCTGCGCAGGTGGGCGAAACCGCCGGTGACGAAGGCCCGGGTCAGGTTGAGCGTTGCCGCGGAGGCGTTGTAGATGCCGAGCAGTCGCTGCGGGTCGGGACGCCGGGACGCCTCGGTGAAGGCGAACCCGTTGACGGCGTCCCCGCGGTAGGTCGGCAGGGTCACGTCGCCTCGGGTCTCGATCGGCGAGGACCGCGGTTTGGCGTACTGGCCGGCCATCCGGCCGACCTTGACGATCGGCACCTGAGCGGCGTAGGTCAGCACGACGGCCATCGACAGCAACGTCCGGAGCTTGTTCTGGATGTTGTCGGCGGTCACCCCGTCGAAGGTCTCGGCGCAGTCGCCGCCCTGGAGCAGGAACGCCTCGCCCGCGGCGACGCTGGAGAGCTTCGTGCGGAGCTCGTCACACTCCCCCGCGAACACCAGCGGCGGCAGCGTCCGGAGTCGGGAGACGACCTCGGCGACCTCGCCGACGTCGTCGTACCCGGGCTGCTGCCGCGGTTGGAGCGCGTGCAGCTCCGCCAACGTCGGGATGTCGGGCAGTTCGGGCACGCGGCAACTCTAGACGCCGCTGCGACGTTGCCGATGAGGATTACGCTTCGTGAAATGGGTCCCGATACTGCCACCACCACACTCGATCGTTTCCTGACCGCGTTCAACGCCGGCGATCTGGACGCGATGCGCTCCCTGATCGCCGACGACGCGGTCGCCGCCGTCACGGCAGCCGACGGGCGGAGCGTGTCGATCGGCGCCGACGGGTACATCGGGGCGGTCGCGGCGATGGATCCGGCTTCCGCCCGGTACTCGGTCGCCCTCACCCAGCCACCGGTCCCCATCGACGACCACCGGGTGCTGGCCATGGTGGAGGTGCATGCGCAACGCGGCGAACGGGTGCTGGAGAACTTCGCGGCCTTCCTCGTCGGGGTCGGCGCCGACGACAAGATCACGGATCTGCGGATGGTCGACGCCAAGCCGGCCGAGAGCGACGCGTTCTGGTCGGCACCGGACACCGAAGAGGCCGACGTGGCGGCGCGGGACCGGGTCGACTTCTGGTTCGACGCCTTCTGCCCCTTCTGCTGGATCACCTCGCGCTGGATCCTCGAGGTCGAGAAGGTGCGCAACATCGAGGTCCGGTTCCACGTGATGAGCCTGGCGGTGCTGAACGAGGACACCGACGTCTCCGCCGACTACCGCAAGCGGCTGGAGAACTCCTGGGGACCGGTCCGGGTCGCGATGGCGGCGGCCCAGCAGCACGGTCGCGACGTGCTGGAGCCGCTGTACACCGCCATGGGCAAGCGCATCCACGACTGGGACATCAAGGACATCCCCCGGGTGATCGAGGAGTCGCTGGCCGAGCTGGAGCTGCCGGCCGAGCTGGCCGCGGCGGCGGAGGCGACCGACTACGACGAGGCAGTGCGGCAGAGCCACGAAGCAGGGATGAGCCAGGTCGGCAAGGACGTCGGCACCCCCACCATCTCCTTCAACGGTGCCGCGTTCTTCGGCCCCGTCCTCTCCCGCATCCCCCGCGGCGAGGACGCCGGGCGGATCTGGGACGCCAGCATCACCTTGGCCGCGTTCCCGTACTTCTTCGAGATCAAGCGCGAACGTACGGACTCGCTGCACTTCGACTGAGCCCGGGTTCGGCGCAGCTGCTCGGGTTCAACCCGAGCAGCTGGGGATGGGGCAGGGCAACGAGCGCGCGGGCGACGTCAGGCCTGCGGGGAGACCTCGTCCTCTTCTTCTTCGCGCTTCTGCCTCGCCGCGAGCTGCTTGGCCGTGGGGGCGTAGAGGTCGACGTACTCCTGGCCGGAGAGCTCCATGATCGCGTACATGATCTCGTCGGTGATCGAGCGCAGGATGAACCGGTCCTCGCTCATCCCCTCGTACCGGGAGAAGTCCAGCGGTCGGCCGAACTTGACGGTCGGGCTGACGATCTTGCGACACGATCTTGCCCGGCGGGGCGATCACGTCGGTGCCGATCACCGCCGACGGGATCGACCGGCACGCCGGCCAGCAGCGCCAGCCGGGCCACCCCGGTCCGGCCCTTGTACAGCCGGCCGTCGTGGCTGCGGGTGCCCTCGGGATAGATGCCGAACAGCTCGCCGCGCTGCAGCACCTTCAGCCCGGCCCGCAGCGCACCCTCCGACGCCCGGCCGCCGCTGCGGTCGATCGGCACCTGCCCGGTACCGGCGAAGAACCGCCTCTGCGCCCAGCCCTTGATGCCCGCGCCGGTGAAGTAGTCCGACTTGGCCACGAAGGTCACCCGGCGGTCCAGCGCCAGCGGCATGAACAGCCAGTCGGCGAACGACAGGTGGTTGCTGGCCAGGATCGCGCCACCCTTCGGCGGCACGTTCTCAGCGCCCTCCTCGACCACCGGCCGGAAGATCCGCCGGACCGCCGGGCCCAGCACCATGTTCTTCGAGGACACCCAGTAGATCCCGCCGCCGGCGCTCGGTTTCGCCGCCCGGGTCGATGGTGACGAGCTCGAGCTCACGGTTTCGACGTCCGAGACGCCACGTCCGACGTCACGTCGGCGACGAGGGTCGGGTCGCTCCGGTCGAGACCCGTCGCGGCCGGCGGGACCAGCGCCGGCGGCATCGGCGGCTTCGACCGGCCCTCGCCGGGCCGGCCGACCACCGCGGCGTCGAGCTCCCGGCCCTCGCGCCAGCGCCGCCTTGACCGAGCGCCGTACGCGTCGACGTAGTCCTGGCCGGACAGCTCCTGCACCGCGTCCATGATCTCGTCGGTGACCCAGCGCAGCACCTCACGGTCCCGGCCCCCGCCGGCGTAGTCGCTGAAGTCCAGCGGCGCCCCGACCGGACCCGCGGCCGCACCATCCACGGGATCCCGATAGGCGGGTCTCGCTCGCACTGGGTGTCGACCATCCCGACCGGGATCACCGGCACCCCCGCCTGCAGCACCAGCCGGGCGACGCCGGTCTTGCCCTTGTAGAGCCGGCCGTCCGGCGAGCGGGTGCCTTCGGGGTAGATGCCCAGCAGCTCGCCCCGGCGCAGCACCCCGAGCACGCCGTCCATGCTGCTCGCGCTGGCCCGCCGCCGGACCGGTCCATCGGCACCTGGCCGACGGCGTGAGGAACCAGGCCACGAACCGGGCCTCAGATCCGTCGCCCGCGAACATCTCGGCCTTGGCCGGGAAGGTCAGCCGCCGCCTGATCATGGCCGGCAGGGTAAGGTGTCGCCGGCGGAGATGTGGTTGCCACCAGGATCGCCGGGCCGGACTCGGGAATGTTCTCCTCGCCCTCGATCCGGGGCCGGAACAGCAGCGGGAAGGTCCAGACGAAGAACAGCCACTTGAAGAACCAGTAGGCCAACGAACTCCCTCTCTGAAGTCACCGGCGAGCCTAGTGCCAGTGTGTGCCAGGATGCGCGGGTGACCGACGCACCCGCCCCCGTGACGTCGACGGACGCCGAGCCGTACGAGGGTGGCGACGGTCGGCACGGCGTGCTGCTCGTGCACGGGTTCACCTGACCCGCAATCGATGCGCCCGTGGGCGAACGCCTGGAGCGCGACGGGTTCCGGGTCTCGGTGCCCCGGCTGCCCGGTCACGGCACCAGCTGGCAGGAGCTGAACCGGACCCTCTGGACGGACTGGTACGCCGGCGGCCGACCGCGCCTTCGCCGGCTCGCGGACCAGACCGACCAGGTCTTCCTGGCGGGTCTGTCGATGGGCGGCGGCCTTGTGCCTGCGGCTGGCCGAGCAGCACGGCGACGCGGTGTCCGGTCTCGCCGCTGGTCAACCCGGTGATCAACATCACCGACCCGCGGATCAAGATGCTGCCGCTGCTGAAACGGCTCACCCCCTCACTCGGAGCGATCACCAACGACATCGCCCGCCCGGGCAGCGTCGAGGGCGCCTACGACCGGAACCCGCTGCGCGCGCTCTACTCCCAGACCCGGCTCTGGGCCGGGTGCGAGGCGATCTGGCCCGGGTCGACCAGCCGCTGCTGATCTACCGGTCCGAGCACGACCACGTGGTCGACCCGTCCTCGGTGCCGCTGATCACGATCGGGTGCGGTCGACCGACATCGACGTATCGTTTGCCACGCAGCTACCATGTAGCCACCCTGGACTACGAGGACGAGCTGATCTTCGCCGGCAGTGTCGCGATCTTTCGGCGCCTGGTGAAGGAATGAGATGGCTTCGGCAGACGAGCCTGACCGCTCCGCGGATCGGCCGACGACGGGACGACCGCGAGGCGATCGACCGTGCCTTCGCCGACCTGGTCGCCGGCTACCACCTGACGGCTGACCGGCCCGAGCAGTCCGGTCGGGCCGAGACGCTCGACCGCAGTGACCTCGAGCGCCGCGAGCTCGAACGCCGTGACCTCGAACGGGCCGAGGTCGATCCCGAAGGATCGGCGACCGGCACCTGGGCCGACGACCATCCCCTGTTCCGTTACGAGCCGGAACCGGTGCTGGAGCCGGAACCAGAACCCGAGGAGCGCTACGTCCCCCGGAGCCGGATCCGCTGCCCAAGCCGGCCTGGCCGGTGCTGCTGGCCTGGATCGGGATGGGATACGCCATCCTGATGTTGCTCGCGGTCGTGTCGGGGTACGGCTGCCCTCCTGGGCCGGCTGGCTCGCGGTCGTCGGCTTCGTCGGCGGCTTCGGCATCCTGGTCACCCGGCTGCCCCGCGACCGCCCGCCGGGTCCGGCGACGGCGCCGTCCTCTGACGACGCTGCTCTCCTCTGACGACGCTGCCCTCCTCGACTCGCTCGAGGCCTCAGGGCAGGACGGGTCGGGAGGGATGCGGCTCCCGGCGGGGCCAGAAGCCAACCGCGCCGAATCCGGCGGCTCGACGATCGCGTGCCGGGCCAGGTCGGCGGCCCCGATCAGCCCGGCGTCGTTGCGGAAGTGGGCCAGCTCGAGCCGGGCCTCCTCGCGGAACCCGCGCCCGGTCAGCGTCCGGCTGAACGCGTGCCGGGCCGGCTCCAGCAGCAGGTCGCCCGCTGCACTGACGCCGCCGCCGATGACGAACAGCTCGGGATCCAGAGCCGCGGCCAGGTTGGCGATCCCCTGGCCCAGCCAGGTGCCGACGTCGGCGAGCAGCTCGATCGCGGTCGGCTCACCCTGCAGCGCCGCCGCGGTCACGTCGGGCCCGGTGATGGACTCGGGATCGCCGCCGACCAGCTCGAGCAGCCGGTAGGCCATCGGCGAGTTGCTCCGGGCCAGCTCGCGGGCCTCGCGGACCAGGGCGTTGCCGGAGGCGTACTGCTCCCAGCAGCCGCGGTTGCCGCACTCGCACCGGTGCCCGCCCGGCACGCTGATCATGTGGCCCCACTCGCCGGCCATCCCGTAGGTGCCGCGGAACAGCTGCCCGTTGATCACCAGGCCGCCGCCGATGCCGGTGCCCAGCGTGATGCAGACCATCACCGAGGAGCCGCGGCCGGCGCCGAACCGGTACTCCGCCCAGGCGGCCGCGTTCGCGTCGTTGTCGACGATCAGCGGCAGGTCGATCCGATCGCTGAGCCGGGCCTTCAGCGGCTCGTAGCGCCAGGCCAGGTGCGGCGAGAACCGGACCACCGCCTGGCTGTTGTCGACCCAGCCGGCGGCGCCGATGCCGACCGAGTCGACCTCGGGATGGCGCGGTGCGCAGCTCGGCGACCAGGTCGACGATGGCGTCCTCGACCGCCTGCGGGACTGTGCGACGGGGTGGGACTCTGTCGACGGGTCAGGATCCGGCCGGCGTCGTCGACCACGCCGGCGGCGACCTTGGTGCCGCCGATGTCGATCCCGATGCTCGGCGGCGACGCGGGATAGCGGTCCGGTCGACTCGCAGCTCGGCCACGGTCGCGGTCAGCCTTCGACCCGCTTCTTCAGCCCCTTCAGCGCCCCGTCGATGATCGTCTTCTCCGCCTTGCGCTTGAACATCCCGATCATCGGCATGTTGACGTCGACCGTGAGCGTGTAGGTCACCGTGGTGCCGGTGGCCGTCGGCTGCAGCGCGTACGAGCCGTCCATCGCCTTGAGCAGCGTTGCCCTCGACCAGCTTCCAGCTCACCGTGTTGCGCTGCCAGTCGTACGCCAGCACGTAGTCGTCCTTGACCAGGGCGTGGTCGAGCACCATCCGCACGGTCTCGGCCCGCCGTCGGGCGCCTTGGTCGAGCACCTCGGCGCTCTTCATCGAGTCCACCCATTCCGGGTAGCGACGCGAAGTCGGCGATGACCGCCATGACCTCGCTCGGGCGGGGCCGCGATGTCGATGCTGGCGCTGGTCTGGTCGGCCACCGGGCCAGCGTAACGGCACCCGATCGAGCCGGAGTGCGGCGCGCAGCTGTCGTCGGGTTGCGGGCACTGCGAACCGGGCGGCCACGAACGCGCGGCCCCGCCGGCCCAGATCGGTCGCCCGGTCGGGGTCGAGCAGCAGATCGGCGATCCGCGTCGCGAGGGCGTCGGCGTCCCGAGGGTCGACGACGTACCCGGTGCGGCCGTCCTGGACGGTCTCCGGCGCCCCGCCCGAATCGCCGACCATGACCGGCAGCCCGCAGGCCGGCCGCCTCCAGAGCCGCCAGCCCGAGGCCCTCGGGTTCCAGCCGGCCAGCCGGGTCCGGATCGGCAGCGCGAACACGTCGCTGCCCTGCAGCTCCGCCGCGACGCCGGTCGGCGGCAGGGCGCCGGTGAACCGCACCCGACCGCCGATCCGGAGCTGCGCGGTCAGCGTGTCCAGCCGGCGCCGCTGCGGACCGTCGCCGACCAGGACCAGCTCCGGTTGGGGGTGGGCCGCCGGCCACCGGCCGAGCATGATCGCCCAGCTGCGCAGCAGCACGTCGAAGCCCTTGCGCGGTACGAACCGGCCGACCGCGACGCAGCGCCGCGGTCGCCCCGGCTCCGCGCGGCCGGCTGCCGGCCGGAACAAGCTCAGATCGACCGGCGGCGCCAGCCGGAGCAGCTTCGTCCGGGCCGCCTCGGACAGGGCCGGGGCCGATCCGCGGCTTCGATGTAGTCGGAGATGGTGGTCAGGTCGTCCACCTCGTCGCCGATCCGGCGCAGCAGGCTCCGGGTCGCCGGGCAGCGTGGCCCACCAGATCTCGTGGCCGTGGGTCAGCGCGACGATCCGCTCCGCGCCGGCGGCACGGAGTCGGGGGCCAGCAGGCCCAGCGGCGCCGCGGCGCCGAACAGCACCCGGTGGCCCCGCTGGTCCGCAGCAGGTCGGCCGCGACCCGCGCGGTCGCCCGGCGTCGGCAGCAGCGGGCCGGGCAGTCCGCACCACCGGGTACGGCAGGGCGTCGTCGACCGCCGCCGATCCCGGGGCCGCGAGGTCAGTACGACGACGTCAGTCGAGGAAGCTGCAGGCCGCGGCGACGAAGGACTCGATGCCGCCGATCCGCGGCGGGAAGTCGTTGGTGACGACCAGGGTCGTGGAGCCCGGCCCGGCCGTCATCGGCCCAGCCTGCGCAGCTCGGCCCGCCAGTCCCGCAGCAGGCCCGCCTCGGTGGTGCCCAGGCCACGCAACGTGGTGTCGATGGCGGTGCCCGCCCCGGCGGCGGCGTAGATCCGGGCCAGCGCATCGGCGCCGTACCGGTCGGCGATCAGGGAACACAGCGACCAGGCCTCGGCGTACGCCCGGTCGAGGTCGGGTGCCGATGCGGCGAACGCGGACTCCGGTGGAAGCCCGATGGGTAGCCAGCCGGCGCGGACCGCGTCGCGGAGCGGACGCAGGGCCGCCGTGCGGGTGGTTGGGTAGGCGTCGTAGGCCACCCGGTCGGCAAATCCCTCCACGAGCCAGGTCGGCGCGGCGGAGGCGAAGGAGCGGGTGGCGACGTGGACGATCTCGTGGGTCAGCAGCACGGCGAGACCTTCGGCGGGCTGCCGGTCCGCCACGGCCGGGTTGACGACCACGTGCACCGCCGCCGAACCGGCCTGGTCCCCCCGCGGCCAGGCGACGGCGCCGATGCGGGCGTACGAGCCGGCACCGGCCCCGATCGAGCGCTCGAAGGAGGTCTGGTTCGCCGGCAGCTCGATCACCACCGTGCCGTCCCAACCCGGACCGGGCAACGCGGTGATGCGAGGTCGGACGGCCGCGGCCGATGCTCGGCCGCGGACCAGCCAGGAGTCGACCGCCACGCCGACTGCGGCCAGTACCGTCACCGGGCCGCGTCGGTCGACCCGGACCGCCGTTTGCAACCAGAGCGGCCGGGGTCGGGTCCGGTCAGCCGCCGGCACGTCGCTGTCGCCGGCGAGCGAGATCCGGTCACCGTCGTCCACGAGGGTCAACCAGATGCGCCACTGGGCCGCGAACCGGCCGGCCGGCGCCGAGCCGGAGCGCCACGATGCGGTGATCTCGTGCAGCCACGCCCGATCCTGGAACCGGGCCCGGGTGCCGACCCCGGGCACGGACTCCCTCGTCGTGGCGCGCAGGGTCAAGGTCGAGCCGAAGGTCGCCAGATTGGCGAACCAGATGTCCGCCTGCGCGGCGAACGCCGGGTTCTTCGACGTCACCAGCCGGTCGAAGCCCGCCCGGTCGTCGGCGACTGCTGCTGCCTGCAGCTGGTCGAGCAGCCCGGCGACCGCAGCGATCCGATCCTGAGGTGGCGCCTCACCCGGCGCCGCGGGCGGGGCAGCCGAGCAGCCGGCGATCAGGATCAGGGCGAGAAAGGCGAGGAACGTGCGCAGGAGTCGTGCCGACGACTAGCCGACCGGACGGCTGGCGAAGTTGTACGGCATGTAGTTGACCGTGGTGATCCGAACCGACTTGCGCGGATTCGGCGCGTCGATGATCTTGCCGTCCCCGATGTAGATCGCGATGTGGTGCACCGGCGAGTAGTAACCGATCAGGTCCCCGGGACGGAGCTCCGAGCGGGAGATCTTGCGGCCCACCTCGAGCTGGTCGTCGGCCAGTCGCGGCAGGCTGACGCCGACCGACTTGTAGGCCGCCTGGACCAGACCCGAGCAGTCGAACGCGTCCGGGCCTTCGGCGGCGAAGCGGTAGGGCTTGCCCAGTTGCTTGCGGGCGTAGGCCACGACCCGCTCGCCGCGGCTGTTGCCCGCGCTCGACGCATCGTCGGTGCCGGCATCGTCGGAGTCGGCGTCGTCGGAGTTCGCGTCGGTGCTGTTGGAGTCGGTGCTGTCGGAGTCGGTGGCCGCGGTGTCGGCAGCGGCACTGGCCGCCTTGGCCTGGGCGAGCGCCTCCTCGCGAGCCTTGCGCTCCTCCTCGGCGATCCGCGCCTGCTCTTCCTTGGTCAGCTTGGCCAGGATCTTCTTCGCGTCGGTGATCTTCTGGTCCGAGGCGGTGCGGAGCCGCTTCAGCTCTTCCCGTTTGGCCTTGAGCTCGGCCACGTCGGTCTCGGAGGACCGCTCCAGATCCGCCAACTTGGCCTGCGCCGACTGGAAGTCCTGCAGCGCGGTGTTCTGGTTCTCGGTGACCTTGTCGACGGTGGAGATCTGGCTGAGGAAGTTGTCGGTGTCCCGGGTGAAGAACAGCTGGGCGGTGGTGTCGAGGCTGCGGTTCTGGAACTTCGCCAGCGCGACCTGACCGACCTGGATGCGCATCCGGGCGACCCTGGTGGTCTGGGCCTTGACGTCGGTCTGCTTGGTCCGCAGTTGCTGCTCGCCGGTCTGGAGCTCCTCGCGGACCCGGACGTACTGCTGGTCGATGGCTTCGGCCTCGACCTCCAGCTGCTGCACCTGCGTCTTGGCTTCGGCGACGCTCAACGGCGGGTCCGCCTGGGCGGACAGCACGCCGGGACCGGCGGCCAGACTCGCGGCGAGTGCAAGGGCGGAAACGGCCAGCAGCGCTTTACGGGTCGCCTTGGCTGACGTCACCCTTCCTGCACCCCCCATGTTGATTCGATTATCCCGCGGTTTCCGACCGGTGGGTCGGCTTGCGGAAAGCAGGCAACAGATTAGGTCACGATTTGGTCACTGACCAAACGTGGGTGGACATCGCGAGACCCCTGTCCGTCACAGCTGAAACACCAGTCACTCAGCCCAACTCAGGCCACTCAAATCCGCCCTGAACAGGCTCGACCCGGCGGGCACCGGGGATCAATCGCAGCGGCGGCACCAGCCCCGAGTCGGCGAGCGCCTCCAGCGCCGCCTGCTCCGAGGAGTCGATCTCGACGCCGGAATCCGGCATGCCCAACAGCACGGAGACGACACAGTCCCCACACGCCAGATCGCGGACTGCGCAGGTGTCGCAATCGACGTGCAGCGTCTCGCGACGGTTCCCGCCGCGTTGGCTGCGGTCGTTCATGGTGTGCTCTCGTTCATCTCGTCCTCCTCGTCGGCGTTCCGCACTCTGCCCGGACCCACTGACAGTCCCGTCCTCCTCGCGCCCGTTCCGCGCCTCGCGGTTCGGGCTTCCTCGTCGCAGCGCGAGGCCGCAATCGCCAACGAACGATCCGCGTCCACCGTGGCCTCGCGCCGCTCCTCGTCCAGCCCGAGCCGGCGCTCCACTACCCGACGCTCGGAGGGGTGTCCTCCTCGCGCCCGTTCCGCGCCTCGCGGTTCGGGCTTCCTCGTGGCAGCACGAGGCCGCAATCTCGAACGAACGATCCGCGTCGACCGTGGCCTCGCGCCGCTCCGCGCCCATTCCGCGCCCGTTCCGCGCCTCGCCCCGCTCCGCACCTGCCGTCACCCGCCGAGAAGTAGGTTCCGCCCCCGGATGGGGGCGACATCGCGGCGGAACCTACTTCTCGCGGCAGTGCCGGGGGTCCGGTCGGCGAGCCGGGTCGCTCCTGTCAGTGTTCGCCAGTATGTTCGATAACCGTGGCGGCGCCGGGGCAGATCTCGTTCGAGGACCTCGGCACGCCGCTGTCGGAGGTGACCTTCTGCGTGGTCGACCTGGAGACCACCGGCGGCGCCGAGAACGACATGATCACCGAGTTCGGCGCCGTGAAGGTGCGCGGCGGGGAGGTGCTCGGCGAGTTCCAGACCCTGGTCAACCCGCACACCGCCATCCCGCCGCTGATCGCGGTGCTCACCGGCATCACCAACCCGATGGTCGCCGGCGCCCCGACCCTGCCGCAGGTGCTGCCGGCGTTCCTCGCCTTCGCCGACCAGCACGGTCATCGTGGCGCACAACGCCCCGTTCGACGTCGGGTTCCTGCGCCGGGCCTGCGCCTCGCTCGGCTACCCGTTCCCGCGCTGGCCGGTGGTCGACACCGCGGCCCTGGCCCGGACAGATCCTGCTGCGCGACGAGGTGCCGAACTGCCGGCTGGCGACGCTGGCCCGGCACTTCCGCTGCCCCACCACGCCCAACCACCGGGCCCTGACCGACGCCCAGGCGACGGTCGACGTGCTGCACGGCCTGATCGAGCGGGTGGGCAACCTCGGTGTCGCAACGATCGAGGACCTGGGCGAGTTCAGCCCGGAAGGTCTCACCGCAGCGGCGGGCCAAGCGCACCTGGGCGGAGCAGGCTACCCGCCGGACCCGGTGTCTACCTGTTCGTCGCCGAGCACGACCGACCAGCGGCAGATCCTCTACGTCGGCAAGTCGACGAACATCCGGACCCGGGTGCGCAGCTACTTCACCGCCGCCGAGAAGCGGCCGCGGATGGACGAGATGGTCCGGCTCGCGACCGGCGTCGAGGCCATCCCGTGCGTGACCCCGCTGCAGGCCGAGGTGACCGAGCTGCGGCTGATCGCCGCCCATGCCCCGCGCTACAACCGGCGCTCGAAGTTCCCCGAGCGGACGCTCTGGATCAAGATCACCGACGAGGCGTTCCCCCGGCTGTCGGTGGTGCAGAACGTCCGCGACGACGACGCCACCTACTTCGGACCGTTCCGTCGGCGGCAGGCGGCCGAGGACGTGGTGCTGGCCATCTACGACGGCTTCCCGATCCGGCAGTGCACCCCCCGGCTCAGTCCGACGCGGCTCACCGCCGCCTGCGCCCTGGCCGGGATGGGCCGCTGCTCCGCCCCCTGTGACGGCTCGATCTCCCGCGACGACTACGCCGCCGTGGTCGAGCCGGGTCCGCTCGGCCCTCTCCAGCGATGTCCGACCGGCCGTGTCCGGTGTCCAGGCCCGCCTCGCCCGGCTGATCGACCAGCAGCGGTTCGAGGAGGCGGCGACGATCCGGAGCCGGCTGGACACCCTGACCTCGACCGGGCTCCGGTTCCATCGGGTCCGCAGCCTCGCCGCCTGCCCGGAGATCGTCGCGGCCCGCCGGAACGGGGCGGACTGGGAGATCCACGTGATCCGCTACGGGCGGCTGGCCGCCGCCGGCCTCGCCACCCCCCGCGACGTGCCCCAGGCCGTCGCCCGCGCGGTCCGCGCCACCGCCGAGACGGTGGCGCCACCGCCCGAGCCGCTGCCGGCCGCCGGGATCGAGGAGACCGAACGGATCGCCGCCTGGCTGGAGCAACCGGGTTCGCGGATCATGGAGATCACCGGCGACTGGATGTGGCCGCTGCACGCCGTGCTCGACCACGAGGGACTGGTCCGGCACGCCCTCGCCCCGACCGGCTGAGCAGTCGGGCGACACAATGACGAGATGCCGCCTCTCGAGCCGACTCCCGACCGCCGGACCCCCGCTCGTCTCGTCCCCGCGCCTCGCACCACCGCCGCGGCCGGGTTCCGGCCCCGGTCCGCCCTCGCCGCCCCGCTCCAGCTGCTCTCACCTGCAGCCCGGGCGGCCGGCACCGTCGCCCTCGAGCGCGGTCGTGGCGCCCGGATCCGCCGACTGGCCAAGGTCGGTACGGACGCCTGGCGCGAGCGTCGCCGACCGAGTCGGCCCCGGATGCGGTCGCTGGTCCTGCAGCCCGGCGGCCGGCTCGACTGGCGCAGCACCGCCACCCCGGCCGCGCCGGGCCCCCTCGCCGCGGTGGTCGCTCCTGTCGCCATGGCCACCTGCGACCTCGACCGTCCGATCGGCTTGGGCACCACCCCGTTCCCGTTGCCCCTCCACCTCGGCCACGAGTGCATCGGCCGGGTGCTGAGCGTCGGCAGCACGGTGAAGGACGTCCGACCCGGGGACCTGGTGGCGGTGCCGTTCCAGATCAGCTGCGGCCGCTGCAGGGCGTGCAAGGCCGGGCACACCGGGAACTGCCGCACGGTGCCACCGATCTCGATGTACGGGTTCGGTGCGGCGGGCGGAGCCTGGGGCGGCACGTTCGCCGAGCAGGTCGCGGTGCCGTACGCCGATGCGATGCTCGTCCGACTCCCGCCGGGTGTCGATCCGGTCGCCGTGGCCAGCGTCGGCGACACCCTCAGCGACGCCTACCGGCACGTCGAACCCCACCTGGCACGGATCCGCAAGCACCCCGATCGCGGCCGGCTGATCGTGGTCGGGTCGGTCCGGGCCGGCACGCTGTTCGGCTCCAGCGTGCCGCTCTACGCCGCCTTGATCGCCCGCGCCCTGGCGCCGCGGGTTCCGGTGCTGCTCGTGGACGCCCGCCCAGGCGTACGGGCGGAGGCGGAGGGGCTCGGCATCGACGCGGTGCCGCCGGCCGGGCTCGGCCGCCGGCAGGCTTCCCTGGTGATCGACAGCAGCGCCGACCCGCAGGGGCTTCGGCTGGCGCTGCGGGCCACGGCCCCGGACGGCCACTGCAGCTGCGCGGGTTCCCTGCACGCCAGCGCGCGGGTTCCGACGGCGCTGATGTTCGGCCGCAACATCACCTTGTCGATCGCCCGCAGCCACGTCCGCACGGTGCTGCCGAAGGTGCTCGACCTGGTCGCCGCCGGCCGCCTGCGGCCCGAGCTGGTCACCACCCGGGTGGCCTCCTTCGACGAGGCCCCCGCCGCGATCGGTGAGTTCCTCCGCGCGCCGGTCACCAAGACGGTCCTGACCCGCACGCTCTGACCGCACGCCTGACCCACCGCGCACGCCCTGACCGGCACGCTCTCACCCGTTCCACTCGGCGGCGGACCGGTGGGACCTAGGATGACCGCCATGATCACAGCGATCGTGTTCGTCTCCGCCGAGGTAGCCCGCATCCCCGAGGTCGCCGAGGAGATCGCCGAGCTGACCGGGATCAGCGAGGTGTACTCGGTCACCGGTGAGATCGACCTGATCGCGATCGTGCGGGTGACGTCCCACGAACAGGTGGCCGAAGTCGTCGCCGACCAGCTCAACAAGGTGCCCGGGGTGTTGAGCACCGAGACCCACATCGCGTTCCGGGCCTACTCCACCCACGATCTCGAAGCCGCGTTCTCCCTCGGCTCGTGAGCTCGGAGCGGTTCTGGCTGGCCGCGGCCATCGGCGTGACCGTCTTGCTGCTGGTGGCCGTGCTGATCGCCATGGCGGTGGTCAGCCCGACGTCGATGGATCCCGTCCCGCTGCCCTCGGCCAGCGCCCTGTGACGCCTTGGCCGCACCGGCGCCACCACGGCGTCGTCCGAACCGTCAGAACAGGGCGATCTTCGTGACGACCGCACCGAAGCAGACCAGAGCCACCACGAGCATCCCGACCAGCTGGATCACGAACCGGTTCTGCCGGGGCGCGTAGGCCAGGATCGCTCCGCTCAGACCACCGACCGCGATCCCGCCGATCAGTGCCACCCAGCCGAAGTTGGCGAACCCGACCAGCACGGCGTACCCCACCAGGATGACCAGCAGGCTGATGTCGCCGCGGATGTCCTCGCCGGTCTTGGCCTTGCCGATGGCGTTGGCGGCGAGCAGTCCGACGATCGCGGCGGAGGCGCCGATCGTGCCCGAGTCCCAGGGGGCGATGAGGAAGAACAGGGTCATCCCGCCCAGTCCGGCACACAGGTAGAGCAGGACGAAGCGCCAGCCACCCAGAGCACTCTCCATCGCCCGCCCGGCCAGCCACAGCACCAGCAGGTTCATCAACGTGCCCAGCAGCCCGCCGGACACGAAGCCGGCGCTGAACAGCCGCCAGAACTCTCCCTGCAGCACCGCGAAGTTGATCATCGCCAGCAGCTGGGTGAGGAGTCCGCGGGTGATCAGGTCCAGCACGAAGACACCGGCCAGCGCGCCCATCAAGACGTACGTCGCTCGGCCGTCCCGCGGGGCCAGCGAGGCCCCGAACAAGCTGCGTTGCGGCCTCGGCGCCTCGGAGCGGCCCGCACCGGCGCACTTCGGGCACTGGAAACCCACCGAGGCCGTGTGCATGCACTCCCCGCAGATCGGTTTCGAGCAGCGTTGGCAGCTGATCCCCGTCATCCGCTCCGGATGGCGGTAGCAGCTGACGAATCCAGGTGCGGTGAATCCCGGCCCGGCCGCCGGCGGCTCACTCATCGGCGACGTCTCGCGCGGTCACTCGGCGATGTCGACCGAGTTGATGACGACCGGCTCGGTGGGGCGGTCCGCGCGACCGGTACGGACCACGCCGATGGCGTCCACGACGTCGCGACTGGCCTGGTCGGCGACCTCGCCGAAGATGGTGTGCCGCCGGTTCAGGTGGGGCGTCGGACCGAGGGTGATGAAGAACTGCGACCCGTTGGTGCCCGGCCCGGCATTCGCCATGGCCAACAGGTACGGCTTGCTGAACGCCAGCTCCGGATGGAACTCGTCGGCGAAGCTGTAACCCGGCCCACCGGTGCCGGTGCCCAACGGACAGCCGCCCTGGATCATGAAGCCGTCGATGACCCGATGGAACGTGAGCCCGTCGTAGTACCTGCCCGTGGTCGGCTGGCCCGTCTCCGGGTCCTGGTACTCCTTGGTGCCGTCGGCCAGCCCGACGAAGTTCGCCACCGTCTTGGGCGCCTGGTCGGCGAACAGGTTCAGCACGATGTCGCCGTGGTTGGTGTGCAGGGTTGCCGTGGGCACGTCTGAGAAACCTCTCGGTCGGGATCGTCGTCGCAGATCGCCCCGGGTCGCGACCGCGGAGCTCGACCTATCCTGTCACGTCCGGCCAACGACGGGCCGGGATCGGTGCCGCCGTCCGGTCGGTCCGCGGGCGATCAACCCGCCACCGCCGGGACTGCTCTCCGACGATACGGTGGAGGAGTCTGTGCAGCCGAGGCTGCCTGCGAGTTCCAGGAGGAAATGTGAAGCGCAAGAAGTCCGAGACCGCCGACGCGATCGCCACGACCGCCGAGGAGCTGGTGCAGAACGCAGCCGAGAAGGTGGGACCGCTGGCGCAGGCTGCGGCAGACAAGCTCGAGGCGGCGGCCGGCAGGGTCGGGCCGCTGGCGCACGACACCGCCGACCGGCTCGAGCCGCTGGCGCACAACGTTGCCGACATGGTCGCCCCGTTCGCCCAGCAGGCCGCCGACAGGGTCAGCCCGCTCGCCCAGCAGGCCGCGGACCGGGTCGCGCCGTACGCCCAGCAGGTGGGCGACTACGCCACCCAGGTGGGCGAGACGGTCGGACCGTACGCCGTCTTGGCCCGGCAGCGGGCCGCGCAGTCGGCGCACGACATCATCGAGCGCTGGCGACCGGCGCTGGAGGAGGCGATGGAACGCGTCTCACCGAGCATCGAGTCCGCCCGGGAACGGATCAACGACGAGCTGCTGCCGAAGCTGATCGCCGCACTGGAGGCCGCCGCAGCGGCGCCGGTCGTGCAGGAGGCCAGCAAGCGGGGCCAGGCCACTTTGGCCGCTGCCAAGGGCGAGTTGGCGCTGCCCGAGCCCAAGAAGAAGCGCCGTTGGGTCAAGCGGGTCCTCATCGTCGCGGCGATCGGTGGTGTCGTGGTCGTGGTGGCGCGCAGGCTGCTCGCCGGCCAGGACGCCGACTGGCAGGCTGCCCGGCCGACCGCCCCGTACGCCCCGGCGAAGTCGCCGACCCCGGCGACCGCACCGAGCAACGGCCAGGGTGTGGCCGGCACGACGGCGCCCCCCAGCAACCTCACGGCCGAGCCGGCGGAGACGGCCGAGGCCGATCCGGCTCCGGTCGCCGCCGACGACACCGCGGAGCAGGAGCCGCCCGAGGCCTCACCGGTCGAGGGTGCCGCCCCGGGCGAGCCGCAGCCGAGCTCCGACACCGGCGACGCGCCGGTGGATTCCGGGGTCGATTCGGCGGAGTCGGAGTCGACGGACGCATCGACGTCGAGCGACGAAGGAGAGATCGAGGACGGGGTCGCGCCCGACGCCGACCGGTCCCGCTACTCCGGGGAGCACGTCTACGTGGGTGCCGAGCCGCCCGAGGGCTTCGTGATCAAGGCCAACGAGCGGTCCATGAAGTACCACGTGCCGGAATCCGCGGGCTACCAGCGGACCCACACCGAGGTCTGGTTCAACAGCGAAGAGGCGGCGCAGGAAGCCGGCTTCATCCGCGCGCAGCGGTAACACCCACCCGACGTCCGGGCGCTGACGAACGGCCAACATCTGGACCGTTCGGTCAACACCTGGGGTTCACAACGAGGTCCCCGTCGGAGCCTTCCTGATCGGTAGTGCCGATCAGGAAGGTGTGTCGATGGCCGAGTTCACCGTCCGGCAGATGGTCGAGACCGCAGCGGAGGCATCAGCCGACCCCGACGGCGTGGTCTGGGTCGACGCCGTACCGTTCCGGGCGCACCTGGCTCACATCATGGCCGTCGGCAGGATGAGTGTCGCCGAGGTGGCCGCGATGACCGGCGTCCCCGTCGGCGCAGCCCGCAGACTGCTCTTCGGACACGGTGGCCGGCCGGTACGCCGGATCAGCGCCGACACCGCCCGGCGGCTGCTCCGGGTGACCAGCTGGGATGCGCGCACGGTGCGCCGTCGGTCGGTGTCGGCCCGGGGCACGGTCCATCAGCTGCGCCAGATCCTGGCCGCCGGCCTGCCCCTCGCCGAGGCGGCGGCGCGCAGTGGCGTGTCGGGCGACGTGCTGCTCGAGCTGCTGCAGCGGCGCCGCGACACCTGCAGCCCGCTGGTCGCGGCTCGGGTCGCGGCGGTCCAGAATGCCGTGGGGATCGGCGAGGACTCGGGCTGTCCCCTCGCCTCGTAGCAGCGTGCCGCGTCCCCGGAGAGGTGGCCCGTGATCGCAATCGTGCTGGCCGCGGTCTGCAGCGGCCTGGCTGTGCTGGTCAGCACCCGGCCGGTGCTGCTCCGGCTACCCGAGCCGGTGGTCGAGCCGGGCGAGGTCAAGCTGCCGTACGCGGCGCTGGCGGATCGGCGCTTCGCCGTCGGCTGCAGCCTGCCTGGCGGCGGCGGCCGGCGCTGTGGGATGGGGCCTCGCCCCGGTCGCGGCGCGACCGCTGTGGCTGGTGCTCGGGACGGTGGCGGTGCTGCTCGCCGCGATCGACGCCCGCACCACCTGGCTGCCGCTCGTGCTGACCCGGATCGGCTGGCTCGGCATGGCTGCGGCCACGGTCGTCGCCGGCCTGCTCAGTTGGCTGTCCGTCGGAATCGACGGCGCGGTGCAGCAGGTGCTGCGGATCGTGGCCGGTGCCGTGATCGTCGGCGCGCTCTACGCCGGCGTGTGGCTGATCAGCCGCGGCGGCTTCGGCTTCGGCGACGTCCGGTTCGCGCCGCTGGTCGGCGCCGCCGCTGCCGCCCACTCCTTCTCCCTGCTTCTCGCCGCGCTGGTGCTGGGGAGCCTGGCGGGCGCCGGCTACGGTCTGGTCCGGCTGCATCCGCCGGCGGCGGTCGCCCTTCCCGTACGCGCCGGCGATCCTCGCCGGGGCCTATCTGGCGCTGGTCGCGAGTGCGGCGGTCCGGACGTAGAGCGAGGGCGCGCCCGTACGCCTCGGCCGCGGTCGGCTCGCTGTCGGTGTGGAAGGCGCCGTCGACCGCGCGCCCGCTGACCACGTAGCCGTCGGAGGTGTGGTCGAGGGAGAGGAACGCGTCGCCCAGCAGGTCGCGCAACTGGTCCTCCCGGGGCAGCCACACGACCTCGGACGACTCGACGGAGTCCAGGGCCCACTCGACCGTGCCGTTGAAGTGGAAGCGTGACTCACCGTTGCGGTTCACCAGCTCGACGACCATGTCGCTGACCGTGAACACCGATTCGCCGATCTCGGGCCGCGGGATGTAGAACTGGTCGCCGTTGTGGGGGGTCCAGTCCAGCAGCGGCGAGAGCTGCTGGGCCAAGTCACGGGAGATCATCGGCCCAGTATGTCCCCGCGGCCGAAACCCGGGCAGCCGTTGTGGAGCCGTTTAGGCTCGAGTCGTGACAAGTGCGCCGCGGCCGGGCTGGTATCCCGACCCCGCTGGCGCAACCGATGCCTTTCGCTGGTGGGACGGGCAGTCCTGGACCGATGAGCTGAGTGACACCCCGAGCGCTCCCGCGCCGCACCTGGACGGGCCGGATCCGCCACGCCGCCGATCGCCGTGGCGTGCCGCCGTCGCCCTGATCGTCGTGATCGCGCTGTTCCTCAGCGCGGGCGTCGGGATCGGACTGTGGTTGTGGGACGCGGGCGGTCGGTCGGGCGGCAACGCCGACGCCGGTGGCCGGACCAGCCCGGCCCGGAACCCGACCGCTGCCGATCCGTCCGAGCCTCCGGGCCAGCTGGACGAGTCGAGCCGGACCGCGACGATCGGCGACGCCTCGATGCAACTACCGGACGACCCGTACGAGCTGCGTTCCGATCCCGTCTCCGTTCCCGGGGTCCTCGACGCCGCGTTCTCGGCCGAGGCGGAGGTGCATCATCGCTTCGACGGCGAGAACAACTGGTACGCCATGGTCGCGCTCGGCGCCCTGAGTCCGAAGGTCGCCCGTGGACTCGACCTGGCGCACTCGGGCCGGGCCGCGTTGACGAAGCTGGCGACCCAGATGTACGGCGAGCAGCTGGTCGAGGTCACCGACGCGCAGCTCTCCGACCGATCCGTCGACGGCTACCCCGGGGTCGAGTTCAGTGCCCAGATCCACTACGCCGTCGACCGGCTGCCGAGCCGCTACGACACCGTTCGGGCGATCCTGGTCAAGCTGGACGACGGGACGGTCGTGGCCGCACTGAGCTCGATCCCCGACGACGCCGACCAGCGGTTGACGACGATGGCCGAGCACTCACTGGACTCCCTGACCATCAGCTGAACCGATCAGCTGGCGGCGGCCTGCGTCGCGGCCACCCAGCGGGCGAGCTTCGCCGCCGCCGCGCCCGAGTCGATCGCCGCGGCGGCCCGCCTCAGGCCGTCGCCCAGCTGGTCGTTCAGCCGGTGCGTCTGCGGTCCCTCGTAGGCCACCAGCGCCGCCGCCGCGTTGAGCAGCACGATGTCGCGGACGGGCCCCGGGGTGGCGGCGAGCAGGTCCCGCACCACCTGCGCGTTGCCGACCGCATCGGATCCGACCAGGTCCTGCGGCTCGGCCCGGGGCAGACCCAGCTCGAGGGGATCCAGCTCGGTCCGGTCGACCCGGCCCTCGGCACAGACCCACACGGTGGAGGAGGTGGTCGTGGTCAGCTCGTCCAGACCGTCCCCGCCGTGCACGACCAGGGCCTGCTGGCCGCGGGCCGCGAAGACCCCGGCCATCAGATCGGCCATCCGCGCGTCGGCCACGCCGACCGCCGCGGCGATCGGCTGAGCCGGGTTGGCCAGCGGACCGAGGAAGTTGAACGTGGTCGGGATGCCCAGCTCGCTCCGGGTGGTGGCGGCGTGCCGCAGACCCGCGTGGTAGAGCGGCGCGAACAAGAAGCCGATCCCGACCTCGGCGACCACCTGCTGCTGCTGCTCCGGGGTCAGCCGGAGCACCACCCCGAGCTCCTCCAGCACGTCCGCGGCACCGCACGCCGACGACGCGGCCCGGTTGCCGTGCTTGAGCACCCGGGCGCCGGCGCCGGCGGCCACGATCGCCGCCATGGTCGAGATGTTCACCGTGTTCGCCCGGTCGCCACCGGAACCGACCACGTCGACGGCCGGGCCGCCGATCTCGATCGGGGTCGCGAAGGTGAGCATGGCCTCGACCAGCCCGTTCATCTCCGCGACGGTCTCCCCCTTGCTGCGCAGGGCGACCACGAACGCCGCCATCTGCGAGGGGGTGGTGTTGCCGGCGAGGATCTGCTCCATCGCCCACGAGGTGGCCTCGGCCTCCTGGTCGACACCGGCCACCAGTCCGCCGAGCAGCGACGACCAGCTGTGCGTACTCATCGGTCCCCGGATTCAGGCGGTGATCGACAACCGCAGCCGCAGCAACCGGGCGACGACCTCGGGCAGCCGGATCGGGTCGACCGGGTGGGGCAGGACGCCTTCGGCCCGGGACCAGGTCGCCAGCCAGGCGTCGTCCCGGCGGCCGGTCAGCACCAGGATCGGTGGGCAGCTCGCGATCTCGTCCTTCAGCTGCCGGCACAGCCCCATCCCGCCCGGGACCGCCTCACCGTCGAGGATCGCCAGCGCGATCCCGCCGCGGTCCATCGCCGTCAGCACCGCCGGCTGGGTCGCGACCTCCAGCACCTTCACCGGTGGCAGGTCAGTGGCCACCTTGCGGCCGAGGGACAACCGGACGTGTTCGCGGACCGTCCGATCGGAGGCGTACAACAGGATCTGGAGCGGCTCCGCCTGCTGCTGGGACGACTCGTGCCGATCGTGTGCATGCTCCGCCGCCCGCTCCGCCTCGAACTCCTGCTCGTCGGCGAGATCTGGCTGCTGGTCACTCATCGGGAGTCGTCCTCGCTTCGATCGGGGTGCGCGAACTCCGGGACTCGGGCGCGCTGCGATCGTATCTGACGACGCCGGCTCTGACGGGGCTCGACCGCGTCGCCGGATCGACACTCACCAGACGACGCCGAACCAGAGCAGGGCGAAGTCCCGGTAGAACCGCAGACCGATGGCGGTCAGCACGATCAGGTACCAGATGCCGACCACCATGGGCGTGAAGTCCCGAAGCCAACGACCGAAGCGAACCGGCCCGGATCCGAGGCGCCCGGTCGCCAGGTTGTCCGCGGTCACGGCGACGACGATCGGGATCGTGACCGCCCAGATGAGCATGCACCACAGGCAGAGGGCGCCGATCACGTAGAGACTCTGGGTCTGCAACCAGGTGATGAAGACGGCGGCCAGCACGACCCCGACCTGCAAGCCGAGGTGATACCACCGGGCCGGCCGGGCGCCGGCCAGCAGCACCGCACCGGTGGTCACCAGCACGCTGAAACCGATGATGCCGAGCAGCGGGTTGGGGAAACCGAACAGCGCCCCGGCCGGGGACTCCATCACGGGACCGCAGGCCACGAACGGGCTGAGGTCGCAGGCGAGCTTCGCGGCGGGATCCTGCAGCAACCGGATCCGGTCGATGGTGAGGATCATCGCCCCCAGCAGCCCCAGGGCACCACCGATGCAGAGCAACAGCGGCAGCGCGATGCTCCGTCGAGCCGCTGCCCCGGGTTCGCGGTCGAGCTCGGCGACGTCGACGTCGTCGTCCTCAGCCGTTGGCAAGCTTGGTGACCGCCTCGGTCAGGGCCGGACCGGAGAGCAGCTCGCTCGGTTGGCCGTTGAGCAGCATGGTCGGCGTCGACGAGATGCCCTGCTGGGCAGCAGCCTGGGTGTTGCCGCCGATCCAGCCGGCGTACGTGTTCGCCCGGATGCAGTCCGCGGCTTGGCTGTTCACTCCCTGGGACCCCGCCCAGTCGGCGAACTGGCTCGGCGTCCAGGCGTCAGTCGTGGCGCTGTGGTTCGCGTACAGCCCGGCGTTCACCGTCGGCCACTTCGCGGTGTCGTTGACGGCGACGCACGCCGATGCGCTGCCGGCCCGGGTGCCGTACTCGGTGACGATCTGGATGTTGTGGTAGCTGACCGCGACGTTCCCCGCGGCGACCAGCTGGTTCAGCGACTCGTTGTTGGCCGCTTCGAACTCCTGGCAGTGCGGGCAGGAGTAGTCGACCCACAGGTCGACCTTCGCCTTGGCGTCGGCCGGACCGATCCGGAAGGCCGTACCGTCCACGGCGAACGGCACCGAGGCACCGGCCACCGAGACGGTGCCGGACGCCGCGGGGGCCTCGTTCGACGAGCTGCCGCGGCCGAGCACGACCGCGGTGACCACGATCCCGATCGCGACCAGGGCCACGGCCGCCACGATGCCCACCTGGACCAGCAGCCGGCGACGTTTGGCGGCCTCGGCCTGCCGTCGTTGCGCCTCGCGGGCGGCCGCGCGCCTCGAGCTCGACGAGGACTTGCTGGACGTGCTCACGGCTTCTCCTTCGACCTGCTCTGCGAACTGCTCTGTGAACCCGCGGCGCGGGACCGGCGGAACCTGATCACGACGGCCGCGGTGACGACCACCAGCACGACGACCAGCGCCACCAGCAGCGTCCATCCCGCGGATCCCGCCTCCGGCGGCTGATCGGACGATACCGCCGGTGGTGCGGACTCGCTCGCCGCCGGACCGCTGGGCCCGGCGGCGTTCGAGGTGAACCCGAAGCTGCCGCTGATGGGGTGTCCGTCGGCCGACGTGACCCGCCACTCGACCGTGTAACGGCCGGGCGGTGATCCCGGTTGCAGCGACTGCCGGACGGTCTCGTCGACGAGTCGCGGTGGCCCGGTCTGCACCGGTCCGCCCGGACCGGTCACGACGACCCGGGTGCCCATCGCGATGGCCGGCTCGTCGAAGGTCAACACGATCTCCGACGGCGTCGCAGCGACCGCGGCGTCGGCCGCCGGAGCGGTCGCACGCAGCGTGTTGTGAGCGACGGCCGGGTCCGTGGCGACGACGACGAGGGCCACGCCGGCGACCAGCACGGTGGCGGCGAACCCGACGGCCCGCCACCACCGGCCACTGCGCGTCGGTCGACTCACGGGGCGGGTCGACCGCTCGTACGACGGACCGCCAGCACCGCGGCACCCACGCCGACCGCCCCGACGACCAGCCCGGCGATGCCGAGGCCCCGGGCGACCCAGTCGATGCCCCCGGCAGCGACGCCCGCCGCAGCCCCGGCGGCCGGACCGCCGGATGATGAGCCGGATGGAGCGGCGGATGGATCGGCGGCCGGATCGGCTGCGGTGACCGTCAGCACCGGAGCCGGGTGCTCCGGCTCCTCACCGTTGGTGCCGGGCGGCTGATCCCAGGCGACGACCTGGCCGTCGGAGTAGGTCTGTTCGGCGGGCAGCAGCAGATCCCCCGGACCGGGCAACGGTCCCGCCGAGACGGAGAACTCCTGGTACTCGCCGGGGCGGATCGCCGACTGCGCGCTGTCGGCGGTCCAGGTCACCGTCTGGACGGCCTTGGTGATGGTGGTGCCCGACACCTCGACCGGCTTCGGCAGGGTCGCCTCGGTCGCCTCGACCGACCAGCCGGGAACGGGTTTGGTGCTGACGTAGAGCAGCGGGCGGTCCTGCGGCAGCTGGACCTCGACCTTCACCGTGCTGGCGGTGTCGGATTCCGTCGGCACCCGGAAGGTCAGCTGGGCGAAGCCACCGGCGGCCGTGCTGTCGGCGTGCACCCGGACGTGGGCGGTGGCGGTGATCGGGACGGCGGCGAGGCCGGCCGTGAGGACGGCGGCCACCAGGATCCGGCGGCCGGATCGAGATGGCGACCGGCCTGAGGGGTGGTCGGGCAGAGATGGGTTCATCGCAAAGGTCCTGTCGGTGGAGTGAACGGGGGCGGCCGGACCGGGTCGTCGAGTCAGCTGGCGGCGCTCGAGGAGCTGGGCATGCAGCGCCGGGCTCGGTGCGGTCGGCCACTCCGAAACGAGATGGGATACGAGACGGAGGGACGAGGGCGGATCAGACCGGAACGGGTGGACCGCGCGCCGGCGGCGGCGACCCGTGCCGGCTGGGACAGCTGACGACGCTCGCCACGACGAACGGCGACCCGACGTACGCGAAGCGGGTGCGGACGGGCGCCGCCGCGGCGGCGATCCCGTCGGCCACCCGCCACAGGAAGCTCTCGCCGCGGGTCAGCAGCCACGCCGTGGCGACCAGCGCGACGGCGTGACCGAGCCACATGGCCCAGCTCGGGTCGACGGCGTGGCCGATCCCGGCCGACATCGGGTGGCCCGCGGCGCAGGCCCCGAGGACGGCGTGGTGCGCTCCGGCCGGGGTCGGGCAGGCGTGACCGGCCACCCAGGGCGTGACCTCGGGTTGGGCGGACGCGGCGGCGAGGACGAGGTGCTGGGCGGCCTGCTCCAGCGCCAGCACCGGCAGCAGCAGCCGCAGTCGGCACCGCCGCATGGTGAGCGGCGCCGCGACCAGACCGAGTACCAACGCCAGCACGGCGAGCACCCCCGGTCCGGGCAGCCCGCCGCCGCCGGCGACATGGGCCGCCGGCGGCCAGCGCGAGCGACGCTCCGCCGAAGACCGCGATCCGGACGCCGCGCCAGCCGGGACGCAGCGCCCGGACGGGCCCGGCCGGAGCGGTGGTCCCGAGCCGCCGCCGACTCATTCGCGTTCGTCCATCCGAGCCAGCGCCGCCAACCGTTCGTTCGCCGCGCGCAGCTCGGCGTCGCCGTCGCGATCGGCCTGCCGGTCCAGCTGGCGGGCCCGCCTCGTGTCGTCGCGCAGCCACGCGACCAGCAGCGCCACGCCGATCAGGAAGCCCGGCAGATCACCGGCCGCCCAGGCGATGGCGCCACCGGTCTGTTGATCGGCGAGCAGCGCCGCGTCGTCGGTCTGTCCGAGGGCGTGCCACCAGTCCGGGGCCAGCAGGCCCGACGACGACATCATCGTGATCCCGAAGAATGCGTGGAACCCCAGCACGATGAACAAGATCAGCAGCCGGAAGGGATGCCCCGGTCGTGCCGGCCCCGGGTCCAACCCGACCAGCGACCAGACCAGCAGGTAGCCCGCCGCCAGGAAGTGGGCGGTCATCAGCATGTGACCGGCGTGGGTGAACAGCGCCAGGTCGAACAGCGAGGTGTAGTAGAAGACGATCAGCCCGATGGTGAACAGGGCCGCCGCGACGATCGGCTGACCCAGCAGCCGCAGCGGCGCCGAGTGGACCAGCCGCAGCAACGTCTCCCGGGCGCCGAAGCTGCGGTCCCGGCGGGGCCGGAGGGCGCGCAGGGCCAGCGTGATCGGGGCGCCGAGCACCCACAGCAGTGGGATCACGACCATCAACACCATGTGCTGCAGCATGTGGGTGGAGAAGTGCAGCCGGCCGTAGACGCCCGGGCCGCCGCTGGTGGCGTAGAGCAGCAGCACGCAGCCGGCCACCCAGGCCAGGGTCCGCGACCAGGGCCAGCGGTCCCCCCGACCGGCGAGCCGCAGCACCGCCACCAGATAGAGGACGGCGCCACCGGCGCCGACCAGCCACCACAGCAGCTCCGGGTAGAAGGCCGTCAGGTACCGCTCCCAGGTCAGCGGTGCGGGCGCCGGGAAACCGAGGAGCGCGGTAGCCGGATCCAACGCCTCCTCCGGACCCGGCGGTGGCGTCCGGGACAGGGCCACTCCGAGGCCGACGGTGGCGCCCAGCACGGCCACCTCGACCGCCGCGATCCGCCAGAACAACCGCGGCCGGGTGCCCAGCTGGGCGATGCTGATCCGCCGGTGCCACAACCCCACGGCACCCAGCACCAGCAGGGCCCCGGTCTTGGCGAGGACCAGCAGCCCGTACGTCGAGGCGACGTCGGTGATCGACGGCAGCCGCAGCAAGGCGTTGACGACCCCGGACAACGCCACCAGCGCGAAGCTCGCCAGGGCGAGCCGGGAGTATCGGGCGACGACGGTCGGCAGCTGATCTCGGAGCCGGCTCGCCAGCAGCACCACCGCGGCCAGGCCCCCGACCCACAGGCAGACCCCGACCAGGTGCATCGCCAGGCTGTCGACGGCGTTCATGTGGTGAGCCGCGCCGGCCGCGTGCCCACCCAGCGCTAGTGGCAGCACCGCGAGCAGCGCGACCACGGCGGCGACGGCGGCGCTGACGATCCTGGTGGCGGTCAGGCTGAGCGCGACCGTGACGGCGACCAGCAGCGCGCTCACGCCGAGCTCGCGGCCCAGGTCGACCTGCTGGACGAACGAGAGCAGCACGGTGCTGAACCCGGGTGATCCGAACGGCACCCCCGACACGTCGGCGGCCGTCAGGGCCAGCACGGCCGTCGCCGCCAGCAGCCAGATCGCCGCGGCGACGGCGCCCCACCGGACGGCCCGTTCGCGGACCCCGTCGAGCACGTCGGCGTCCCGGGTCCCCCGGTCCGGGGCGATGCACCAGACGCCGATCACGAGCAGTCCGATCGTCACCGCCGCGGCCAGGTCGTGCACCGAGCGGGCGATCGGCAGCCCGACCTTGACCAGCGGCCCCGAGTCGAACGGTCCGGCGGCCGCCAGCTGACCGCTGAACGCGAGCGCAGCGACGGCCACCACGACGGCCGCACCGAAGGCGCCCACCACCGGCACCGCCGCGCGCGGACCCGTCAGCTCGAGCTGGGACGTCCGGGACACAGCGACAGTCTAGGAACTCCGCCCGTCGCCGCGTCGCCGTCGGACTTCGTCGCGCTGCCGGGTGGAAGCCGTCGCGGCGGAGCAAGTCGAAATGTTGCCGCGCCCGAGGGTGACCGCCGGAGGGCTTACGGCAATAATGACCCCGTGGCTCTACACACGCACGAGGTCAGCGGATCGATGATCCAGCCTTCGGGCTCCTTGCATCGCGTTCCGCAGTCGCGTCTGCGGGGCCGGACGGGGCGGCCCGACATGGTCGCGGTCGGCGTCATCGTCTGGCTCGCGTCCGAGCTGATGTTCTTCGCGGCGCTGTTCGCCGCGTACTTCACCATCCGCAACGTGACCAACGCCCAGGCAGCCACGAGCGGCGCCGAACCGATGTGGCTGAGCCAGTCGGCCATGATCAACATCCCGTTCGCGATCCTGAACACGACCGTGCTGGTGGCCAGCTCCTTCACCTGCCAGATGGGGGTCTTCGCGGCGGAACGCGGGCAGGTCACCCGGACCGGCGGGCTGTTCAATCTCCGCGCCTGGGGTCTGCGTGAGTGGTACGTGCTCACCTTCTTGATGGGGGCCTTCTTCATCGGCGGGCAGGTCTACGAGTACGCCGAGCTGTTCCACGAGGGTGCGACCGTCTCGACCAACGCCTACTGGTCGGCGTTCTTCCTCGCCACCGGCTTCCACGGGCTCCATGTCACAGGAGGCCTCATCGCGTTCGTCATCTTGTTGGGACGGACGTTCCTGGCGCGGACGTTCACCCACGAGCAGGCCGTTCACGCCGTTGTAGTGTCCTACTACTGGCACTTCGTCGACGTCGTCTGGATCGCCCTGTTCGGTGTGATCTACCTGCTCCGCTAGCTCTGTCACCGCCATCACATCGGCAGGTGCATCTATGCCGGCCGGCACAACTGAATACCTTCCCGAAAGACCCACCGAGAGGGACCCCCGTGCGATTCCTGACCGCAAGACGTCGGCACCCGGCAGCCAAGGTGCTGCTGCTGGTGTTCGGGCTCTTTGTGATGGGCGCGCTCTACACGGTGGTGGCTCCCGCCTCCAAGTCCTCCGCCGAGACCGGCACCAGCCAGCAGATCGCCGAGGGCAAGGCGTTGTTCGCGGTCCAGTGCGCCTCCTGCCACGGACTGAACGGTGAGGGCCAGGTCAGCAAGAACATCCAGGGTCCCCCGCTGGTCGGGGTGGGTGCGGCCGCGGTCGAGTTCCAGGTGGCCACCGGCCGGATGCCGATGGCCCAGCCGGCGGTCCAGGCGCCGCAGAAGCCTCCGATCTTCACCGAGGAGGAGGTCTTGGCCCTCGCCTCGTACGTCGAGACCTTCGGACCCGGTCCGGCGATCCCCGAGCCGGCCAGGTACGACCCGGCCGGGATCTCCGAGGAAGACATCGCCCGCGGTGGCGAGCTGTTCCGGACCAACTGCTCGGCCTGCCACAACTTCGAGGGCGCCGGTGGCGCCCTGCCGGGCGGCAAGTACGCACCATCCCTGCGTGACGTGAGCAACCTGCACCTGTACGAAGCCATGTTGACCGGTCCGCAGCAGATGCCGGTCTTCTCCGACGCCACGCTGACGGTCGACGACAAGCGGGCCATCATCGGGTATCTCAACGAGCTGCACGAGCAACCCAACCGTGGCGGTCTGGCCTTCGGTGGCCTCGGCCCGGTGGCGGAGGGCCTGTGGGCCTGGGTCGCCGGTCTCGCCGTGCTGATGGGGATCGCGGCCTGGATCGCGGCGAAGGGAGTGAAGGCGCGATGAGCACTGACATCGAGCCGCACGGCGAGCGCGGACCACACGGCGATCGCGGCGCACCGGATGATCCGGACCGGATCCCGCCCAAGGCCGGCGAGCTCGCCACCCTGGACGACAGCCGCTACCCCGTCCCGGACCCCGGCATGGAAGAGCACCTGCCGCGACTGAGCGACGTCGACGAGAAGGCCGCCGACCGGCAGGCCCGGATCGTCGCCACCTTCTTCGGGGTGGTGCCGATCCTGGCGATCGCATTCGTGGTCATCTACTTCGCGGTGCCGAAGGAGATGTACATCGACTTCGGACCGCTGCACTCCAACGCGCAGCACGTCGGCTTCGGACTGACCCTGGGTCTGGCGCTGCTGTTCATCGGCCTCGGCGCGGTCCAGTGGGCCCGCCAGCTGATGTACGACGGCGAGGCCGTCGACTACCGGCACCCGGCCGCCTCCAGCGACGAGGACCGGGCCGCGACCATCGGCATCATCGAGGACGGGGTCAAGGAGTCCGGCATCACCCGGCGCAAGGTGCTGGGCCGCAGCCTGCTCGGCGCCCTCGGTCTGGTGGGGCTGCCGGCCGTGGTGCTGCTCGCGGACCTCGGACCGTGGCCGACCCGCAAGGTGATCGACGAGACCATCGCCAAGACCATCTGGGCCGAGGGCATCCGACTGGTCAACGACGTGACCTACGTGCCGATCAAGGCCTCCGACATGCAGATCGGCCAGCTGGTCAACGGCCAGCCGGAGAACCTGCAGGAGTTCCACGGCATGGAGTACCAGGTCGAGAAGGCCAAGTGCTCGATCATCATCGTCCGGATGGACCCCAATCAGATCAAGATCCCCGACTCGCGGCGGGACTGGCAGGTCGGCGGGATCCTGTGCTACTCCAAGATCTGCACCCACGTCGGGTGCCCGATCAGCCTGTGGGAACAGCAGACCCATCACCTGCTGTGCCCCTGCCACCAGTCGACGTTCGACCTCGGTGACTCCGGGGTCGTGGTCTTCGGGCCGGCGGCGCGCTCGCTGCCGCAGCTGCCGATCACCGTCGACGCCGAGGGGTATCTCGTGGCCCGCGGTCCGTTCACGGTCCCGGTCGGTCCGAGCTACTTCGAGCGCCCCTTCAACGACTTCCAAAAGGGTGACAACTGATGGGTGACACAGTCATGGATGCTTCCGATGGCTAGACCTGCCGCCACGGTGACCGACGAGTCCGCGGTCGCGGCGGAGACGCCGAAGAAGGAGCTGGGACCGGTCTTCAAGTTCGCCGCCGGTCCGGCCCAGTGGGCCGACGACCGGACGGGCGCCGCCGCGCTCAGCCGGAAGTACCTGCGCAAGGTCTTCCCCGACCACTGGTCGTTCCTGCTCGGCGAGGTCGCGCTCTACTCCTTCGTCACGTTGTTGCTGACCGGGGTCTTCCTCACCATCTGGTTCAAGCCGTCGATGGCCGAGATCGAGTACGAGGGCACCTACCAGCTGCTCCGTGGACTTCCGATGTCGGAGGCGTTCGCCTCGACGATGTCGTTGTCCTTCGACATCCGCGGTGGCCTGCTGATGCGGCAGATGCATCACTGGGCGGCCATGCTGTTCGTGGCGGCGATGCTCACCCACAGCCTCCGCATCTTCTTCACCGGCGCCTTCCGCAAGCCGCGCGAGATCAACTGGTTGATCGGCGTCGGTCTGCTGGCCATCGGCGTGATCGAGGGCTTCGCCGGCTACTCGCTGCCCGACGACCTGCTCTCCGGTACCGGCCTGCGTTTCGTCGACGGCCTGATCCGGTCGATCCCGATCATCGGCACCTGGGCGGAGTTCTTCGTCTTCGCCGGTGAGTTCCCCGGCGACCTGATCGTGCCCCGGCTCTACATGGCCCACATCTTGTTGATCCCGGCCGTCCTGCTCGGGCTGATCGCCGCCCACCTGGCGCTGGTGGTCTACCACAAGCACACCCAGTTCCCGGGTCAGGGCCGCAACGAGGGCAACGTCGTCGGCTACCCGGTCTTCCCGGTCTACATGGCCAAGGCCGGCGGCTTCTTCTTCATCGTGTTCGGCGTGATCACCCTGATGGGTGGGTTCATGCAGATCAACCCGGTCTGGACGTACGGTCCGTACAACCCGGCCCAGATCACCGCCGGCTCCCAACCCGACTGGTACATGGGCTTCGTCGAGGGCGGCATCCGGATCATGCCGAACTGGGAGACCCACATCTGGGGCACCACCTGGTCCTGGAACGTGGCGATCCCCGGCCTCGGCATCATGGGACTGCTGTTCGGTCTGATGGCGATCTACCCGTTCGTCGAGCAGTGGGTGACCGGCGACAAGTCCGAGCACCACATCCTCGACCGGCCGCGGAACGCTCCGACCCGGACGGCCTTCGGCGTCGCGGCCATCACCTGCTTCGGGATGCTGTGGATCGGTGGCGGCAACGACATCGTGGCCACCCAGTTCCACCTGTCGCTCAACGCGGTGACCTACTTCCTGCGGGTGGCGGTGTTCGTCGCACCGGTGCTGGCCTTCCTCATCACGAAGCGCATCTGCGTCGCGCTGCAGCGAGCTGACGAGGAACGACTGCTGCACGGTTCGGAGTCCGGAATCATCGTCCGGGCACCGTCCGGTGAGTACTCCGAGCCCCACGTGCCGATCAGCCAGGGCGAGGCGTACACGCTGACCCAGCACAAGGAGCACCTGCCGCTCGCCACCGGTGGCGACCAGGACGAGTTGACCGACCGGCAGTACCAGGTCGAGCAGCTGCGTCGCCGGGCGACCCGGTTCTACTTCATCGACGACCTGCGCAAGCCGACGCGGGCCGAGCTGGAGGAGGCCGCCGCACACGCCGCCCACGGCAACGGTGACGACGGCAACGGTCACGGCAACGGTCACGGCAACGGTCACGGGAACGGTCACGAGGTCGGGAACGGCAACGGGAACGGTCACCACGAGACCCCGGCGATCGAGTCGGGCGACGACTGGCGGACCCACGCCGCCAAGTGACGCTGCCGACACCTCCGCGGCGCGTCGAAGACACGCCGCGGAGCTGTGTGGGGATGATCACCCGGCGCTGCGGTAACGAAGTGGCGCGGGGCCGCGTTGGGGCTGGTTGTTATGCCTGCTACGCCCGACATGAGACCGACGCCGCCCGTACCACCTGAGACGGAGAACGAGAACGAGACCGAGAAGAAGCCGTTCGACCTGTCGCTGACGCAACTCGTCGGCGGCGCCCTGGCGGCCATGACCGCCGCCTACCTGGGATCGCGGCTGAGCGTCGCCGGCACCGTGGTCGGTGCGGCGGTCGCCAGCATGGTGGCCGGGGTGGCCGGGACGCTGTACACCGCGTCGCTGCGCCACACCCGGGCGAAGGTCCGATCGGTGTGGACCGGTCGGACGAACTCGACGCCGACCGAGGTCGTCGTGACGCGGGAAGCCACGCCGACGCCGTCCCGGCCGGCCGCTTCGGCTCCGGCGCTCGGGACCGACGGCACTGCCGAGGGCCCCGCCGCACCGATGTGGCGGACCGGGCGCTTCTGGAAGCGGATCGCCATCGGCGCGGTGGCGTCGTTCGCACTGGCCGCCGCCGCCATCACCGGACTGGAGCTGGTCTCCGGGCAGTCGCTCGACGGCGGCCAGGGCACGACCGTCCAACGGGTCCGGCAGCCTGCCGCCGACTCCCCGTCGGAGCGGCCGTCCGAATCCCCGAGCGCCAGCCCCAGCGACGAGCCGAGCGAGTCGCCCAGCGACGAGCCGTCCCAAGCGCCGAGCGACCCCGGCAGCGAGGCCCCGAGTGAGGCCCCGAGCGCGGCACCCAGCGCGTCCGACCAGCCCAGCGAGACCCCGACCGACGAGGGCACCGCGTCCGGTTCGGCCGCGCCCAGGGAGCCCAGTGCGGCCGGCGGCGATTCAGCCGCCGAGGGCGCCGACACCGACCCGAACGTGGGCTGAGCAAGCACGGCTACAGCGGCGAGTCGGCCAGTCCGGTGCCGAGGAACCGGGTCAGCGTGCAGCCCGGCTCTAGCAGCTGGAAGCACTCGACCTGGGGGTGCGCCGCGACGAGCGGAGCCGGCAGCCCGAGCGCGAAGACGGAGTCGACGACCCGGAGGCCGGTGAGCAGGCCGGGTCGGGACCGGGCGGACGCATCGCTTCGCAGCCGCTCCCGGCAGAACTCGGTACCCGCCCGCCGCAGGCTCGTCGTGACGTCGAGCCGTCCGCCGGCCTCGCCGCTGCGTCCGTAGACGACCGACTCCCGCAGGTACGCCGACGCACCCTCGGCGCAGTCCACCTCGAGTGAGCGCACGACGTCGGCGCCGTCGCCGACCACCAGCGGCTGCCCCGCGTAGAGCAGACCGGCCCCGGACCCGAGCCGGATCCGGGTCCGCCAGGTCGCCGGCCGGCCGCGGCCGTGGTAGGCCACGGTGGCGGCCACGTCGACCAGCTCGAGCCGGGCGCCGGCGCCGACCTCGATGTCGACCTCGACCGCGTCACCGCCCAGCAGCAACGCGGTCTGCCCCACCAACGCGACCCGGGCCCGGTCCGGCGGTCCGTGCAGCCGTTGACCGCGCAGCGCGCCCGATCGAGTCCGCACGACGTGCCGCCCGTTCCGCACCGCGACCACTATCTGAGTGCCGGTGCCCTGCTCCCCCACCAGCTGCGCCCCGATCTGCTGCTCGGTCAGCTGTTCGATCTGCTGCTCACTGAGCCGCTCAGTGAGCGTGATCGGAGGCTCCGGTGAGGTGAGCGTGCACGGTTCCGTCGGCGTGGGCGTGCGGCGCCATCGGACCGGGGTCGCGGGGCCGCAGGCTGCCGGAGCGGAAAGCCGCCAACGTGTCCAGCACCCACTGCCGTACGGTCGCGACCGCGACGGGATCGGTCCGGGACAGGGCGACCACCGGCCGGCCGCCGCGGGCCGCAGCGGCGTCCGCGACCATCTGCGCCACATCGACCCCGACGTAGGGCGCCAGGTCGGTCTTGTTCACCACCAGCAGGTCCGCACCGGCGATCCCGGGACCGCCCTTGCGGGCCACGTCTCCGCCGCCGGCGACGTCGAGCACGAAGAACTGGGCGTCGACCAGGGCCGGGGAGAAGGTGGCGGTGAGGTTGTCGCCGCCGGACTCGACCAGCACGATGTCCACCGGGGCGAAGTCGTGCTCGAGATCCTCGACGGCGATCAGGTTCTGGCTCACGTCGTCCCGGATCGCGGTGTGGGGGCAGGCACCGGTCTCCACGGCCCGGATCCGTTCCGGCGCCAGCACCCCGGCCGAGCGCAGGAACCGGGCGTCCTCGTCGGTGTAGATGTCGTTGGTGATCACGGCCAGGCTCAGCTCGGTGCCGAGCTCGCGGCAGAGCAGGGCGATCAACGAGCTCTTGCCGGTGCCGACCGGTCCGGCGACCCCCAGTCGAAGCGCCCTCGGGCTGCGGTGTTCAGGCACGGAACAGTCTCCTCTCCTCGCGGGTGTGCTGTTCGGCCCAGTGCTCGATCTGCGGGGCCGCGTACGCCGGGATGTCAGCCGGGTCGAGCAGCGGGGCGACCCGGGCGACGAGCGCCTCGACCTCGGCGGCGGCCGCCGCCGACCAGGCCACCGCCAGCGACGGATCGAACGGTTGCAGCTTCATCGCGGCGGCGATCACGGTCTGCACGTCCTCGTAGGCCACCAGGCGCGCCGTCTGCTCGGCATCCAGCCCGGCGGCACCGGCGGTGGCCCCGACCACGACGGCGCGGCACCACCGGTGGCCGGCAGCAGCGAGTGGCGTCAGGTCGGGCCAGACGGCCACCGCCAGACGCAGATAGCTTCGCGCCAGCAGCTCGGAGGCGTCCCGCAGCGCCGCCGACGTCGTCCGGACCCGCCACGCTCGGTCGACCGGGAGCAGCCCCTCGACCGGCCCCTGCTCGAGCGCGCGGAACCGGGATCGCGCGACGACCGCCGCCGCCGCCTCGACTTCCGTCACCGTGGTCAGCCGGGTCGTCAGGTAGCTCGGGAGCTGACTGAGCGACAGGCCGTGCCGGAGAGCCGGCTCGACGCCGGCCGACTGGGTGTGGGCGCCCGAGGGCAGCCGGCCGTCGGCCAGCAGCAGACTCAGGTACGCCGCGGACACCTCAGAACAGCTTGTACAGCTGGGCCAGCGGCAGCCGCTCGGCCGGGGCCGGAGTGATCAGGTCCCCGTCGACGGTGATGGCGTGGGTCTCCGGGTCGATGTCGATCTCAGGCAGCGCGTCGTTGTTGACCATGTCGGCCTTCGTCACCGCCCGGGTGGGACGGATCGCCACCAGCGTCCGAGCGAGGCCGAGCTCGTCGGCCAGCCCGGCGTCCAGGGCGGCGGGCGCCACGTAGGTCTGGGAGAGGGTCGCCGCGCCCGGTGCGTACAGGGCCGGGCGCAGCAGCACCGGCTGCGGAGTCGGGATCGAGGCGTTGGGATCGCCCAGGGCGCCGACCACGATGCCGCCGCCCTTGATCACCACGCTCGGGCTGACACCGAAGAACCGTGGGTCCCAGAGCACCAGGTCGGCCAGCTTGCCCACCTCGACGGAGCCGATCTCGTGATCGATCCCGTGGGCGACGGCGGGGTTGATGGTGTACTTCGCCACGTACCGCCGGGCTCGGAAGTTGTCCGCCGGTAGCCCCCCGGACAGCTCGCCGCGGACCTGCTTCATGACGTGCGCGACCTGCCAGGTCCGGGTGATCACCTCACCGATCCGGCCCATGGCCTGGGCGTCGGAGGAGGTGATGGAGATCGCGCCGAGGTCATGCAGGTGGTCCTCGGCGGCGATGGTCGTGGCCCGGATCCGGGACTCGGCGAAGGCGAGGTCCTCCGGCACCGCGGGATTCAGGTGGTGGCAGACCATCAGCATGTCGAGGTGCTCGGCGACGGTGTTGACGGTGTGCGGCAAGGTCGGGTTCGTCGAACCGGGCAGCACGTTGGGCAGTCCGGCGATGGTCAAGATGTCCGGCGCGTGTCCGCCGCCGGCCCCCTCGACGTGGAACGCGGAGATGCTCCGACCCCGGAACGCGTCGATGGTGCCGGCCACGAACCCGGCCTCGTTCAGTGAGTCGGAGTGCAGGGCGACCTGCAGTCCCCACTCGTCCGCTCCCGTCAGCGCCGCGTCGATCGCCGCCGGCGTCGAGCCCCAGTCCTCGTGCACCTTGTACCCGCCCGCACCGGCGAGGGCCTGTTCCGCGAAGGCGGCGGGGGCGATGGTGTTGCCCTTGCCGAGCAGCAGCAGGTTGACCGGGAAGCCGTCCAGCGACCGGTGGGCCTGCTTCAGGTGCCAGGCGCCCGGGGTCACGGTCGTCGCTTTGGAGCCCTCCGACGGTCCGGTGCCGCCCCCGGCCAGGGTCGTCAGCCCGGCCGCCAGCGCCTCAACGATCTGCGACGGCGACAGGAAGTGCACGTGGGAGTCGAAGCCGCCGGCGGTGAGGATCTTGCCCTCCCCGGCGATGACGTCGGTACCCGGTCCGATCACCAGGGCCGGGTCGACGCCGTCGGCGATCTGCGGGTTGCCGCTGCGGCCGATCCCGACGATCCGGCCGCCGCTGATCCCGACGTCGGCCCGGACGATGCCCCAGTGGTCGAGGATGGTGACGTTGGTGATCACGGTGTCCAGCGCGCCGTCGGCGGAGACGACGTCGGACTGGTTCATCGACTCCCGGATGGACTTTCCGCCGCCGAACACCGATTCCTCGCCGCCGAACGTCAGGTCCTGCTCGATCTCGATCCACAGGTCCGTGTCGCCCAGCCGGATCTGGTCACCGGCGGTCGGGCCGAAGATCGCCGCGTAGTCGGCTCGGGAGATCTTGGCCACGTCAGCGCTCCCGGATCTGGATGCCCGGGACGGTCCGGGTGCCGCGCAGCGCGACGATCGCGACCGTACGGGAGACCCCCGGCTCGAACCGCACGCTGGTGCCGGCCGCGATGTCCAGCCGGAACCCGGCCGCGGCGGCGCGGTCGAAATCGAGCCCGGCGTTCACGTCGGGCAGGTGGATGTGGGATCCGATCTGGATCGGCCGGTCGGCGACGTTGGTGACGGTCAGCTCGGCACGCTCGTCGGGCCCCCGGTCGGCGTTGATCTCCAGCTCACCGGGAGCCACCCGGATCGCGCCGGGTCCGGTGCTGCTCGCCGCGCTCACTGGATCGGCTCGTGCAGCGTCACGAGCTTGCGGCCGTCCGGAAAGGTCGCCTCGACCTGCACGTCGGTGATCATCTCGGCCACCCCGGCCATCACCTGGTCCCGGCCGAGCACCTCGCGCCCCGAGTGCATCAGCTCCTCGACCCCCACGCCGTCCCGGGCCCGTTCGATCACCCAGGTGCTGAGCAGGGCCACCGCCTCGGGGTAGTTCAGCCTCACCCCACGCGCCAGTCGGTCCCGGGCCACCATGCCGGCCACGGCCAGCAGCAGCTTCTCGGTGTCCGACGGCGCCAGGTGCACCGCGTCACCGTACCGAGCAATTGTTTCGCCCAGGTTGCACGAGCCACCCGGCCGACCGGTGCCGTGCACGAATCTGCGCCACGTCGAGGAGTTCGCGCCACGTGCAACGGGCGCAGATCACTCGACAGGGCGCAGATCCCGACCTCCGCCGAACTAGAGCAGCTCCGCCAGTGACCGGGCGGCCCGCTGGGCGCCGTCGCTCGGGACCGGCAGGTAGTCGACGTCGGTGGCGAGGGCGGCGAGGATCTCGGCGGCCATCCGGTCGGGGTCGCAGGCCGACCCGTAGGAGAGGTGGCGGCCCGCTCGATGGCGCTCCAGCCGGCGGCGGACGTGGAAGTTCTGCTCGAAGTGGTGCTGCAACGGGACGTAGACGAACGGACGGCCGGCGGCGGTGAGCTCCATGCAGGTGCTGAGCCCACCCTGCACGACGGCGACATCGCAGGCGATCAGGTGCTCGAGCAGATCCGGCAGGTAGCCGACGACCCGGGCGCCGGGCGGCTGCGGCAGGCTCGCCGGGTCGATCCGCGGGCCGGCGACGACGAGGAACTGCACCTCCGGTGCCGCCCGGCGGACCAGGGGGACCGCGGCCAGCACCCGACGCAGCAGGGCCCCACCGACCCCGGAACCGCCGACGGACACGACACAGACCCGCTCGTCGTCGCGGTACCCGTGTACGGCGCGCAACCGGGCCCGGTCGTCGGCGCCGACCGGCGGGAAGCCGGTGACGTAACCGGCGAAGTCGAAGTTGGCCGCGGTCCACTCCCGGATCGCCGGCAGTCCGGGCCCGAACGACTCGGGCCCCACGTCGGCGGCTTCGCCCACGAAGATGGATCGATCTCGCAGGCGCCGGAACCGGGCCCGCTGCTCCAGCATCTCCGCGTTGTAGTCGGCGGTCAGCACCGCCTCCGCCGCACCGCCGTCGGGCATCGGCAGCCAGCCGACGAAGTCGGTGAACCAGGCGTAGCCGAACCGCTTCCGCTCCGGGTTCTCGTGCAGGAAGTAGTCGACGTCCCAGGCCTCGTCCCCGATCACCAGGTCGTACGGCTCGTCGGCCACCAGGTCGTCGAAGACTCCGAAGTTGTTGATCAGGATCTCGTCCATCCGCCGGATCGCTCCGAACGCGTGCAGCTCGTGATCCACCGCCTCGGCCTCGAAGTGCGCCGACTCGTTCGCCAGCCAGGCCGAGGCCGGATGGATCCGCTCGCCGCGATCGGCCAGCACCCGGGTGACCGGATCCTGGGCGAGCCAGTCGATCCGGACCTCGGGTCGCAGCGTCCGCAGCGCCTCGGCGATCGCGACGTCCCGGCGGGCGTGCCCGAGTCCGATCGGCGAACTCAGGTACAGCACGCGGGGCGGCCGGTCCAGCGGCCGGACCCAGCGTCGTGGCGGCCGGGTCGACGGCCAGACCCGCTCGACGAAGCGCCGCAGCTCGGTGTTGACCAGCACCGGCTCGCGGGCCAGCAGGCCGTGACCGGCCCCCTCGACCCGTACCAGCTCGCCGTCGGTGAGCTCGACCAGCCGTTCCGCGATGGCCATCGGGTCCAGCCGGTCCTCGGTGCCGTGCAGCACCAGCACCGGGCACTGCACCTTGCCCGCGAGCGGCTCGACCGGGGCGCACACCGCACCGCGGCAGCCGACCCGGCCGTCCTTGCTGGCCGCCGCGACCTCCCAGCCCGTCTCCAGCGCCCAGTCGACACAGTCCTCGATCTGCTTCGTCGAGTGCGGCTCGTTGAAGATCTGGGCGAAGAAGAACCGGACGAAGTCCTCGTACCCGCCGTTGGCCCAGTACTGCCGGTTGTACGTGTCCCAGCCCTGCGGATCCGACCCGACCACGTCCTCCCAGGGATCGTGCTCGCGCTCCGGATGCTCGATCCCGAAGCCGCACGAGGGGGCCAACGCGAAGAGCCCGGCCACCCGATCAGGCCAGCCGGCGGCGAGATGGATCGCGAAGGTCACCCCGCAGGAGAATCCGGCGACCACGGCCCGCGGCACCTCGGCCGCGTCGAGCACCGCCACCGCGTCGGCGGCGAACTGGTCGTCGGTGTAGTCCGTGGCCCGGAGCAGTCGGTCCGATCGGCCCCCACCGCGCGGGTCGAAGGTCACCACCCGGGCATGCCGGGCCAGATGACCAACCTGCGCCTTCCAGATCCGCGAGTCCACGATGGGCCAGGTCGGCAGCAGCAGCACCGTCGCCGGCCCCGAGCCGTACGAGCACCAGGCCAGCCGGACCCCGTCCCGGACCGCCCAGCCCTCGACGTCCGGGAGTCGGGCGCGACCATGGTGACGGCCCGCCGGACGGGCCGTCGACCCGGAATCGCCAGAACTCACTTACGCACCTCGAACACGTTGTTGAACGGGGTGCTGGCCACCGTAGCGAACCTGGTGAACCCGGCCGCGGTCGTGACGTCGCGGATCCGAGCCGGCCCGGCCTGGGTGCCGAGCGCGGTCCCCGGGCTCTGGGAGAGCGACGCCGGTGTGCAGAGCAGGGTGGAGAAGCCGTAGTAGACCCGGCCCACCGGGTTGAAGTTGTCCTCGGCGTGGTCCCCGGCGATCGGCTCGACGATCATCCAGCTGCCGTCCTCGGCGAGCGCGTCGTGGACCGAACGGGCCGCGCCCACCGGGTCACCCATGTCGTGCAGGGCGTCGAAGGTGGTGACCAGGTCGTACCCGCCGCCGCTGAACCCCGACGAGTCGGCCACCTCGAACCGGAGCTGGTCCCCCACGCCGGCCGCCGCCGCCCGCTCCCGCGCGGTCGCGATCGACGGCTGGTGGTAGTCCGAGCCGACGAACGTCGAGGCCGGGAAGGCCTGCGCCATCAACACCGTCGAGGCGCCGTGCCCGCAGCCGATGTCGGCGACCCGGGCGCCCCGCTGCAGCTTCGGCACCACCCCGTCGAGAGCCGGCAGCCAGACGTCGACCAGGTTCGCCAGATAGCCCGGACGGAAGAACCGCTCACAACCCAGGTGCACGTCACTGCCGTGGTCGTGCCAGCCGACCCCGTCCCCGGTCCGGGCCGCCTCGATGATCCGGGACGCGTCGGCGACGGTGCCGTGGGCGATCTGGAACAGGCCGGGGAGGAAGGCCGGGCTCGACTCGTCGGTGAGCGCGATGGCGTACTCCGGACAGAGCGTGTACCGGCCGGTGTCCGGCTCGTAGCTCAAGTAGTCGCCCGCGGCCTGGGCGTTCAACCACTCCCGGGCGTACTTCTCCCCGGTCGAGCTGATCCGGGCCAGCTCGGAGGCGGTCAGCGGCCCCTGCTCGGCCAGCGCCCGGTAGTAGCCGAGCTGGTCTCCCATCACCACCAGGGCGGCGTTGAGGGCGGCGCCGACCTCGTCGACGGCGCGGAAGACGAAGGCCATCAACTTCTCGGTGTCGATCGTGGGGGCCGGGTCCTGTTCGGGCGCGGCCGGTGCCTGGTCGTACGTGGTCATGGCGGTGTTCCTCCTGCAGGTGGCGGCGGCCCTGTGCCGCCGTGAAGCCAGGTTCGACCGCGGGCCCGGGTGAGCGCATCAGGTGGGTGCCCTAGGAGCTCCTGAGCGATAGATTCTCGTCGGCGACGAAGGGGGTACCCGCAGATGCTGGTCGGTCGCGACACGGAGCGTCGGCGGCTGGACGCGCTGCTGGCCGCCGCCCGGCTGGGCCAGAGCGGCGTGCTGGTGCTCAGCGGTGAGGCCGGGATCGGCAAGACCGCCCTGCTCGACGACCTCCGATCCCGAGCCCGGGACATCCGGGTGCTGTCGACGGCCGGCACCGACGCCGAGCGAGATCTGCCTTTCGCCGGTCTGTCGCAGCTGCTCCGGGTCACGGCCGCCGATCTCGAGACCCTGCCGGCTCCCCAGGCCGCGGCGCTGGGGGTGGCCCTCGCGCTGCGCCCCGGCGGCAACGTCGACCGGTTCGCCGTCGGCGCCGGCCTGCTGACGCTGCTCGCCCATCGCAGCGAGGCGGAGCCGGTGTGCCTGATCGTCGACGACGCCCACCTGCTGGACCAGCCGTCGGCGGATGCGCTGCTGTTCGTGGCCCGCCGGCTGCTGGCCGACGCCATCGCCTTCGTGATCGCGGTCCGTGACGGTGAGCCCTGCCGGTTGGCCGATCCGGAGCTGCCGCGGCTCCGGCTGGGCGGCATCGACGAGGCGGCGGCCCGCGACCTGATCCGGACGGCCCGCGGAGCGTCGACGGCCGATCCACACCTCGGGGAGCCGGCCGTGCGCCAGGTGGTGGCGCTGTCGCTGGGGAACCCGCTCGCCCTCCTGGAGCTCGCCGACGATCCCGCGGCGCTGTCGACAGGGCTGGGCGCCGACCGCTGGGAGCTCGGCACGACGGGTCTGCTCCCGCGGACGCTGCCGGACTCGTTGCTGCGGGCCTACGCGCGCCGGGCCCGCGAGCTCGCCCCGGACGCGCTGCTCGCGGCCCGGTGTGCTGCGGTCGCCGGCGACGATCTCTCGGTCATCACCCGGGCCTGCCGGGCGCTGAGCGTCCCGGTGAGTGCGCTGGCGGCGGCCGAGGACGCGGGCCTGCTCACGCTGGAGTCCGACCGGGTGCGGTTCGGTCATCCGCTGATCCGGTCCGCGCTGTGGGTGACCGCCACCCCGACCGTCCGCCGCCGCTTGCACGCCGCCGCTGCGGTGGCGCTGACGGGTGTCGATCCCGACCGGCGGGTCTGGCACCTCAGCGAGGCCACCATCGGTGCCGACGACTCCGTTGCCGCCGAGCTCGACGGACTGGCCGCACGGGCCGCCGACCGGTCCGCGTACGCCGTGGCGGCGTCGGCCGCCGAACGGGCCGCCGCGCTGTCGGCGTCGGCGGCGGCACGCCCGCCGCGGCTGCTCGCGGCCGGGGTCTGGGCGTGGCGGGCCGGTGAGACCAACCGGGCCCGGCAGTCGCTGGCCGAGGCGGCCGCCGAGGACCGGAGCGGTTCGGTACGGGCCCGGGCCGACCACGTCCGGGGCGTGATCGCGGCCCGATGCGGCGCGGTGGACGAGGCCTACGAGATCCTGCTGCGGGCCGCGGCCGCGGCGACCGACCAGGTGGACGCCCTGGCCAGCCTGGCCGAGGCGGTCGACGCCTGCTACTACCTCGGCGACGCCGCGGCGGCGGTCGCCACCGCCGACACCATCGAGCGACTGCTGGCGGAGACGGAGTCCGACCCGGACGCCCGGGCCCGGGCCGCCATCGCCGCCGGCTGCGCGCGGGTGCTCGCCGGACAAGACGGCGGCCCGCTGATCCGGACGGGGCTGGAGCGGCTGGCGATCGCAGACGCCGGAGGTGAACCCGCCCTGGCCACCTGGGCGGTGATCGGCCCGTTGTTCCTGCGCGACTCCAGCACCGGCCGGGCCCAGATGGGGCGGGCGGTACAAGCGCGGCGCGCCCGGTCCGCCATCGGGGAGCTCCCCCATCTGCTGTTCCACATCGCCCGGGACGAGGCGGCCGGGAACCGCTGGGACCGGGCGGAGGCGGATTATCTCGAGGCCATCAGCCTGGCCCGCGAGCTGGAGCAGACCACCGAGCTGGCCGCGTCACTGGCCGGGCTGTCCTGGTTGGAGGCGCGCTCGGGTCGGGCGGCGGACTCCCGGGCCCACACCGCCGAGGCGCTCGAGCTCTGCGGCCGGCACCACGTCCACCTGATGGAGGTCTGGGCCCGTTGGGCGCAGGCGGATCTCGCGTACGCCCTCGGCTCGATCGAGGACGCGCTCCGGGGCTACGCAGGGATCGAGGAGCAGCTGACCCGGATGGGCCTGCGGGACGTCGACCTGTCCCCCGTCCCCGAGCTGGTCGAGTGCGAGCTGCGCCGCGGACAGCTCGCCGGACTGGCAGAGCTCGCCGCCGGCTACGGCGATCGAGCTGCAGCCAAGGGCCAGCCCTGGGCGCTCGCTCGGGCTGCTCGACTGAGCGCGATGCTGACCGACGACGATGATCTCGACGAGGCCTTCGGAGTCGCACTCGGGTACCACGAAGCCACCCTGGACGTCTTCGAGCGGGCTCGGACCCAGCTGCTCTACGGCGGCCGGCTCCGGCGGGCCCGCCGCCGGGTGGACGCCCGCGCCCTGCTGCAGGCCGCTCTCGACACCTTCGTCCGGCTGGGGGCCGCACCGTGGGCGACGGCTGCCGCCGACGAGCTGGCCGCCACCGGCGCGGTCGTGGCCCGGCCCGGCGCGAGTCCGCGCTCGCAGCTCACCCCGCGGGAGCTGCAGATCGCGGTGCTGCTGACCGAGGGGCGGACCACCCGGGAGACGGCGAGCACCCTGTTCCTCAGCCCGAAGACGGTGGAGTACCACCTGCGCAACATCTACACGAAGCTCGGCGTCGCCACCCGGCCCCAGCTGGCGGCCCGGTTGGGCCAGGACTGACGGCCCCGCGAGCAACTTCACGGGGCCGGCTCAGCAGGCCGCCCAGAGTCCGCGCTTCGCCGCCTTCGCCTGGGCGCCGGCCCGTTGCAGCAGCGGCCACAAAGTGACGTTCGGCCGGATCCGGACCGGCTCGGCGTACCCCTCCGCGACCAGGTCGTAGTTCAGGAGCCGACCCGACGGGGTCCAGACGAAGAACAGCCGGCGCCCGTAGCGATCCCAGCCGTCCTGGTCCGGCGCCACCCACAGCGAGCTGCCGACCGGGGCGAGCGCCCGCATCCGATCGGCAGCTTCCGGGCCGAAGCACTCCGTCGTCGGGTGCACCTCGGGGGTGTCGATGCCGATCAGCCGGACCCGGATCTTCGCGGTCGTGTCGACGTGCGGACCGGGCTGCTTCGCCTGCAGCTGCAGGGTGTCGCCGTCGTAGACGTACCGGACGGTGAGCTGCTGGGCGTCGGCCGGGCGGGCGGGCACGGCCGGATCCGCCGGCACCGGCGCGGGACCGGAACCCGCGACTGGATCCGAGCCGGTCGCCGACCGCCACACCAGCCAACCGGCCAGGGCGGCGAGGACGACCACCAGGAGTCCGACGACGGCTCTGGAGGCCGGGCTGGTCAGGCGGCCACCCGCGGATCCCCGGCCCCGTTGTGGGCCGGGACCCGCTCCGACTCCGGCGGCGGGCCGGGCGGGGTGCCGTCCCCGAACGGGCGGCCGCCGAGCTGCTCGCGATGGTGCGGCGTGCGCCAGTTGGTCAGGTCGGGTCCGAAGGGGACGATGCCGGACGGATTCAGGTCGGTGTGCACCACGTAGTAGTGCTCCTTGATCTGCACGAAGTCGACCGTGTCACCGAAGCCCGGCGTCTGGAACAGGTCCCGCGCGTACGCCCACAGCACCGGCAGCTCGGTCAGCTTCTGCCGGTTGCACTTGAAGTGGCCGTGGTAGACGGCGTCGAACCGGACGAGGGTGGTGAACAGGTTGATGTCCACCTCGGTGATGCGGTCGCCGAGCAGGTACCGCCGATCCGACAGCCGATCCGACAGCCAGTCGAGCCGCCGGAACAGCTTGCGCACCGAGTGGTCGTACGCCGCCTGCGACCTGGCGAACCCGCACTGGTAGACGGCGTTGTTCACGTCGGTGTACAGGTCGTGGGCCAGGTCGTCGATCTCGTCTCGATGACGTTCGGGATACAGCTCCGGCGCGCCCGGGCGGGTGAAGTCGGTCCACTCGGTGAGCAGGTCCAACACCATGGGCCGGAAGTCGTTGGTGACCACCGCCCGGGTCGAGATGTCGACCATCGCGGGCACGGTGATGCCGCGCGAGTACTGCGGATCCCGGGCGAAGAACGCCTCCTGCAGGCGCTCGAATCCGAGCACCGGGTCGACCCCGCCGGGATCGAGGTCGAAGCGCCAGCTGCGCTTGTCGTGGGTCGGTCCGCACAGGCCGAGCGAGATGACCCCCTCCAGCCCCATCAGCCGCCGGGCGATGACGGCGCGGCTGGCCCAGGGGCAGGCCCGGGCCGCGATCAGCCGGTACCGCCCGGCTTCCACCAACCAGCCGTCTTGACCGTCCCGGGTGATGCGATCCGGGATGTAGTCGGTGTCGCGGGCGTACGCCCCGTTCCCCGACGTCTGGTCCGATCTGTCGCTCGACACCCGGTCAGGGTACGTAGCCGACGGGAAAGCGGGACAATACGGGGGTGCGTTTGACCTCGGATCCCGGATACGACCTCACCTACTCCGACGTGTTCATGGTGCCGAACCGCTCCGCGGCCACCTCCCGACTCGACGTCGACCTGACCAGCACCGACGGGATCGGCACCACGCTGCCGCTCGTGGTGGCGAACATGACGGCGATCTCCGGCCGGCGGATGGCCGAGACCGTCGCCCGCCGCGGCGGGGTGGCGATCATCCCGCAGGACATCCCGACCGAGGTCGTCGGCCAGACGGTGGCGAAGGTCAAGAGCTCCCACCCGGTCTTCGACACGGCCGTGTCCGTCACGCCGCACACGACCGTCGGAGAGGCGCTCTCGCTGGTGCCCAAGCGCGCCCACGGGCTGGTGGTCGTGGTCGAGGACGGCCGCCCGGTCGGCACGGTCGGCGAGGTCGACACCATCGGCGTCGACCGGTTCGCCCAGGTGCACGAGGTGATGTCCTCCGACCTGCTCACCGTCCCACCCGACACCTCCCCGGCGGCGGTGTTCGACGCGCTCGCCGGGCGGCACCTCGAGGTGGCGCTGGTCGTCGACGGCGACCAGCTGGTCGGGGTGATGACCCGCAAGCACGCCGTCCGGTCCACCCTCTACCGGCCCGCTCTGGACGGATCGGGCCGGCTGCTCACCGGCGCTGCCGTCGGCATCAACGGTGACGTCACCGGCCGGGCGGATCGCCTGCTGGCCGCCGAGATCGACGTCCTCGTGGTCGACACCGCCCACGGGCACCAGGAGAAGATGCTCTCGGCCTTGAAGTCGGTCTCCGAGGCCCGGGATCGGCATGCCGAGGCGACCGGGCACCGGGTGCCGTTGGTGGCCGGCAACGTCGTCTCCGCCGACGGCGTCGCCGACCTGGTCGCGGCCGGCGCCGACGTGGTCAAGGTCGGGGTCGGACCGGGTGCCATGTGCACCACCCGGATGATGACCGGCGTCGGCCGGCCCCAGTTCAGCGCGGTGCTCGAGTGTGCGCACGCCGCCCGGGAGCTCGGCAAGGCGATCTGGGCCGACGGCGGCGTCCGCTATCCGCGGGACGTGGCGCTGGCCCTGGCGGCGGGCGCGGGCAGCGTGATGATCGGTTCCTGGTTCGCCGGCACGTACGAGAGCACCGGCAACTTGATGACCGATCCGCACGGACGGATGTACAAGGAGTCGTTCGGCATGGCCTCGGCCCGGGCCGTGAAGCTGCGGACCAGGGACGCCAGCGGCTTCGATCGGGCTCGGGCGGCGCTGTTCGAGGAGGGCATCTCGTCGTCGCGGATGTACCTCGATCCGGAACGGCCGAGTGTCGAGGACCTGATCGACTCGATCGTGGCCGGTGTCCGGAGCAGCTGCACCTACGCCGGCGCCCAGGATCTGGAGCAGTTCCACGAGTTCGCGGTGGTCGGCGTGCAGTCGTCGACGGGTTACGAGGAGGGCCGCCCGCTGCACACCAGCTGGTGAATCGTTGAACACGGCGATGACTAGGGGCTTCCCAGCGGGGCATCGGGTGCTCTAGCTTGTGATCTGCCTGTGTCGCTTCCCCCGTGCGACCAGCCCAGGAGCGACAAGGTGAGCCGTCTCGGACGTCCCCGATCACTGGTCGCGCCTCGCCGCGGTCTCGTGCTGCTCGCGGTCCTCGGGCTGGTGGTGAGTGTGCTGGGTACCGGATCGGCTCCCGCCCGCGCGGAGGTGCCGCCGCCGGATTTCGAGACCGCGATCGTCACCGTCAAGGTCGGCAGCGACCGGACCGGGGTCAACGGCGTCGAGCCGCTCGCCGGTGTGGTCCTGGCGCTGTCGCTGTCGGAGACCGGCCCGGATCGGGTGCTCACCTGCACCAGTGACGCGGACGGGGACTGCAGCTTCGCGGTCACCGGCACCGGGCCCGGCGGCGGGCTGCGGGACCGGCGGTTCTGGGTCCGGGCCGTCGAGGATGCGGGCAGTCTGCCGGCGGGTTGGTACGGGAATCCCACGCTGCGCACGGGGTCGTCGTCGGCGGCCCAGACCGAGGCCACCCGGTACCAGTTCCAGACGCCACCGCTGAAGGCCGGTCGGACCTACCGTTCCGGATTCGACTTCATGGCCGGCACCGGCGACACCAACCGGACCGCCTCGGGCGGGATCTGGCAGCAGTCGCGGACCAATCCCACGCTACCGAGCACCTGCGGGTTGGACGTCGCCCTGATCCTCGATCTCTCGGGATCGGTGGCCGGCGCCCTGCCCGACCTGAAGCAGGCCGCCGGCACGTTCACCGACGCCTTGGTGGGCACCCCGTCTCGGATGTCGCTGTTCTCCTTCTCCGACAACTCCCCCGCCTCCGGCGGTGACAACTTCCCGTCCCTCACCTCGGTCTCCACCCAGGCCCAGGCCGACGCCTTCAAGGCCCGCTGGAACGGCTGGACCTCCGGCGGCGGCACCAACTGGGATCGGGGCATCGCCCAAGCCGGTGCGGCCACCGACGCGTTCGACGTGGCGGTCATGATCACCGACGGCAATCCCACCCGCGAGGACAACCCGCCTGCCGGTCCGGGCAGCTTCAACCGCTTCAAGGAGACCGAGGCGGGCATCTTCTCCGCCAACCAGCTCAAGGACCAGGGCAGCCGGCTGCTGGTGTTCGGCGTCGGCGCCGGCGCGAGCGGTACGACGAGCGCCCTCAACCTGCGGGCGCTCTCCGGACCGACCGCCTACACCGCTGGCAACGAGGACGTCGCCGACTACTTCCAGACCGCTGACTACGCCGCGGCCGGCACCGCCTTGCGCAACCTCGCGCTCGGCAACTGCGCCGGCTCGATCTCGGTCACCAAGCAGCTGGTCCCGTCCGGCAACACCGGGAACGACATCTCCGGCGCCGAGCCCGCCGGCGAGGGCTGGGAGTTCAGCGCCAGCAGCACCGAGGTCACCGTCGACGCTCCGACCACCCGCACCACCGGCGACGACGACACCGGAACGGTCAACTTCCCGCTGACCTTCCCCGGCGGCGTGGACAGCGGTGACGTGACCGTCCTGGAGACCCAGCAGGACGGATACGTCCTCGTCACCCCGGACAACCAGAACGCGGTCTGCCGCAATCTGATCACCGGCGACCCGGTCGACGTGACGAACGTGAATACCGATCCCGACCAACCGGGCTTCACGGTCGCGGTGCCGAACGACGACCCGATCGCCTGCGACGTCTACAACCGGCCGCCGCAGCCGGAGGCGAGCATCCAGGTCGACAAGCGCTGGGTGATCAACGGCACCGCGTACGACAACGGCGAACAGCCGGACGGGTTCCAGACCGAGCTGGAGCTGTCGGGCCCTGGTGACGACCCGACCTCGCCGCAGAGCTGGGGTGCTCCCCGCGAGGGCTACGTGGTGGGCGAGGAGGCGTCCTTCGACGAGAGCCAGGTCGAGCTGCCCGGCGACCTCTGCGTGCTGACCAGCTCCCGGGTGACGACGGCGAACGGCGACCCCGTCGACGCCGCCCTGCCCTACGCCACCGAGCTGCCGGAGCCGAACAGCAGCTACACCGTGACCAACACCGTCACCTGCGGTGCCGAGCTGAGCCTGGTCAAGGAGGTGGCCAACGGTTCGGCCGCACCGACGGCCTGGACCCTGGTCGGCGCGGGTCCGGCCGGCTCCGAACCGGGCCCGAACGGGGTCACGGGCACCCCGGAGACCACGGATGTCGAGGTGACCCCCGACGTGCCGTACGTGCTCACTGAATCCGGCGGCAACCCGAACTACGTGCAGCGTGACATCGACTCCGATCCCACGACCCGGCCGTGGTTGTGCACCGAGATCAGCGAGACGCGGAGCACCGTGCTCGGCTTCATCGACGGGCTCGAGGGACGGGTCACGGTGCCGCTCGGCAGCCGGGTGAGCTGCACGGCGTACAACGAGACCGCGGTGCTGGAGCTGAAGAAGCTCGTCGACAACGCCAACGGCGGCACGGCCGGACCCGCTGACTGGCAGCTGAGGGCGACGCCGGTGAATCCGCCGGCAGGCGTCGAAGCGCAGACCGTCACGGGAAGCGATGAGTTCCAGACGCTGAACGTCCGGCCGGACGTGACCTACCGGATCAGCGAGACCGGCCCCGGCAACTACACCGCCGACGTCCGGTGCGAGGTGCTGGATGCCGACGAACCGACGCGGACCGTCGACCAGGTGACCCTGCACGCCCTCGACACCGGGCAGTGCACCGTCACCAACCGCTCGGATCCCGCACGGCTCACCTTGCGGAAGGAGGTCGAGAACGGCAACACGGGCGCGACCTTCGCTCCGGCGGACTGGACCTTGACCGCAGCCGCGGACGACACGACCGTGACCGGCCGCGGCAACACTCCGGAGGTCACCGACCGTCCCGTCCCGGCCGGCACCTACGAGCTCTCCGAGACCGGGCCCGCGGGCTATGAGTCCGAGGGCTGGCGCTGCAGCAACAACGAGGTCGTGGTCACCCAGGTCACCCTCGCCGTCGGCCAGGACGTCACGTGCACCATCGTCAACCGGGCCCGGCCGGCTTTACTGACCCTGGTCAAGGAGGTCGTGAACACCGGCGGTGGAACCCGCGGCGCGGCGGACTGGACGCTGTCCGCCGACGGGCCCCTGAACATCTCCGGCGTCACTCTCACGCCGGAGGTGACCCGGGTCGAGGTGCCGATCGGTCGTTATCGGTTGGGTGAGACCGGTCCGGGGGGCTACGACGCCTCGGCCTGGTCATGCCAGAACAGAACAGAGGAGCCCTTCACGATCCGCGACGACCTCGAGATCCCCGTGGGTGCCGAGATGCGTTGCATCGTGACCAACAGCTACGTCGATCCGGCACTGCTGGGCAGCCTCACCCTGGTCAAAGTGGTCGACAACAGCGGCGGCGGGAGCGCCCAGCCGACCGACTGGACGCTGTCCGCCGCAGGATCGAGAGTCATCGCGGGACCGACCGGCAGTCCCGAGGTGACCGGCCAGCCGGTACTCGCCGGCCGCTACCAGTTGTCGGAGTACGGAGGTCCGACGGGCTACCGGGCGTCGGAGTGGAACTGCCAGAACGGCACCGACACCCCGATCACGACGGCCGGTGAGATCGAGATCCCCATCGGTGGCGCGGTGACCTGCGTGATCACCAACTCCTACGATCCGCCGAATCCACCCAACCCGCCGGTGCCACCGCTGCCACCGCTGCCACCGTTCCCGCCGTTGCCCCCGACGGGCGGGCCCGGGTTCTGGCCGCTGGTCGCCGGGGTGCTGCTGGTGCTCGCGGCGGGGGTGACCCTGCTGGTCAGTCGGCTGCGATCGGGAAGGCGTACCCACTGACCCGGACGCCGGGCTCATCGGCCAGCAGCCGGACCTGCAGCTCGCTGGGACGGCCCATGTCCACACCCTGGCTGATCGTGAACTCGTACGCCGCGGGCACCGCGCCGAGGCTGCGGAGGTAGCCACCCAGCGCGGCCGCGGCCGCGCCGGTGGCCGGGTCCTCCACCACTCCGCTGCCGGCGAAGGGGTTCCGGGCGTGGTACCGGTCGGTGGATTCGGGCCAGACCAGTTGCAGGGTGATCAGGTCGCGGGCCCGCATCAGAGCGGCCAGGGCGTCGAAGTCGTAGTCCAGCGCGGCCAGTCGCTCCCGGGTCCGGGTGACCAGCACCAGGTGCCGCGCGCCGGCGTACGCCACGGCGGCCGGATACCCCGGATCGAGGTCGGCGACCACCCAGTGCAGCGCCTCGAGCGCGGCATCGACCAGGGCGACGTCGGCCGGCTCCGTCGTCGGCGGCACGCTGGTCAGCTCGGCGCGAGGGCCGTCCGGGGTGACCTCGGTGCGCACCGGTACCGGCCCAGCGTTGGTCTGCAGGACGATCTCGGGCGGCGCCCCGCGTTCGGCCAGTGCGGCCGCGGTGGCGACCGTCGCGTGACCGCAGAACGGCACCTCCTGCAGCGGGGCGAAGTAGCGGACCCGGGCGCGGCCGGCGGCGTCGAGCGGCTCGGTCACGAAGGCGGTCTCGGAGTAGCCGAGCTCGGCTGCGACGGCCAGCATCTCGGCGTCGCTCATCGCCGAGGCGTCGAGGACGACTCCGGCCGGGTTGCCACCGCGGCCGTCGGCGGTGAACGCGGTGTAGCGCAGGACCTCCGGGGCGGGCACCTCCCCCGGTCCTAGACGGAGGCGTACCGCTTGGCGGCCCGAGCGCGCGCCTTGGCGGCTTCCTCCTCGCGGTTCTTCGGCGGCGCCGTCGTCGTCAGGTGCTGGAGCAGATGCTGGGTGACGTGGGCGATCTCCTCGACGGCGTGGTTGAACGCCTCCTCGTTGGCCTTGGACGGCTTGGTGGTCCCGGCGATCTTGCGCACGTACTGGAGGGCGGCGTCGTGCACCTCGGACCCGGTCGCGGCCGGCTCGAAGTTGTGCAGAGGTCGGATGTTGCGGCACATGGCGTCGAGCCTAACGCCGCCGGGCGACCCGGCGCCGTTCAGGTTCGGCGCCGGTAGACCGCTCGCCAGAGCGGTCCGTCCAGGAGCTGGAGGTCGTCGAGCTCGAGACCGTCGGTGGCCATCCCGCGAACGAGGTCCTCGTTCAGCGGGAACGGCGGCCCGCTCTCGGGCGGGGTGGTTCCGTCGTACCGGAACGCGACCAGCAGCAGCGTGCCACCGGGTGCGACCAGCGATCGGACCCCGGCGGCCATCTCCGTGCGGGGCGGATCCGAGACGGCCTGCAGGGTGAAGATCTCCACCACGAGGTCGAACGCGCCCCGCCACTCGACGGGCAGGTCGAGCAGGTCCGCGGCCCGGAAGTCCACGCCGGAGTCGGGGAAGCGATCCCGCGCGTGCGCGATCGCGGTCGGAGACAGATCGAAGCCGGCGGTGGAGAAGCCCAGCTCCGCGACGTATGCCGGGTCGGCGCCCAGCCCGCACCCGACCACCACCGCTCGCCGGCCCTCGCCGCGGAGCCCGACCGTCTCGGCCCACTCACGGAGCACCGGCATCGGTCCGCCCCGGTCCCACGGCATCGCCGTCGTACCCGCGGCCCCCTCGGCGTACAGCTGGTCGAACCACGCCGTCGGCTCCCCCGCCGCGTACGCCTGCGCCGCCAGCTCGTTCGCCCTGTTCTGCCAGTCCCGCGCCATGATCGTCAGGCTAACTCCGCGGGTACGCAGCCGCGCCGTTTCCCCGCCGAAGCGGAGTTCCGCCCACCCAGCCGCGCCGTTTCCCCGCCGAAGCGGAGTTCCGCCCACCCAGCCGCGCCGTTTCCCCGCCGAAGCGGAGTTCCGCCCACCCAGCCGCGCCGTTTCCCCGCCGAAGCGGAGTTACGCCCACCCAGCCGCGCCGTTTCCCCGCCGAAGCGGAGTTACGCCCACCCAGCCGCGCCGTTTCCCCGCCGAAGCGGAGTTCCGCCCACCCAGCCGCGCCGTTTCCCCGCCAAAGCGGACTTTCGCCCACCACGCCGCGCCAGGAGCACCATGCGCGAACAGTCGTACCCGAGCAGCTGTACGGAAGGCGACCCGCGGACCCGACGACCAGTCTGCGAGCGTCGTTAGGCGACGCGGCCGACGAGGAGGAGTGAGGAGGCGAACACGCTTTTCGTTCGCCCCCGGAGCGACGACGAGTCGGTCTCGAGCGCCGCCGTGCGCGAGCGGACTCTCGATGAGTCAGTGCGCGTAGTCGCCGCGGTAGAACTCGTAGATCCAACCGGTGATGGTGAAGATGCCGACGCCGACGGAGAGGAAGAGGAGCCACCAGCCGAACACCGGACCGAGTACGGCCAGCGCGAAGGTGGCACCACACAGCAGCGGGTAGATGCTCTTCGGCGGGAAGAAGCCGAGCTCCCCCGCGCCTTCGGCGATCTCGCCTTCCTTGCGATCCTCGGGCCGGGCGTCGATCCGGCGCGCGATGAGACCGAAGTAGCCGGTGATCATCAGCACCAGGAAGAAGGTCAGGATCAGGGCCGCCGTGCCGGTGATCTCGTGGCTGATGAACCAGTAGATCGGGGTCACCACGGCGAAGAAGATGACCAGGATGCCGAAGATCCACGCCTCGACCTTCACCGGGAGCCTCCGTCCAGATCGCCGTGCTTGGTCTGCTCGGTCGACTCGCCGATGACGTCCTCGGAGTCACCTTGCACCCGGGCCCGCAACTCACCGACCCGGCCCTGGTCCTCGCCGGCGTCGAGGAGGCCGTCCGCCTCGGCTTCGTTGGCCGGGTACTCCGCCAGCGCGACCTCCGGATGGTGCAGGTCGAAGGCCGGCGACTCCGAGCGGATCCGGGGCAGCGAGCTGAAGTTGTGCCGCGGCGGCGGGCAGCTGGTCGCCCACTCGAGCGAGCGTCCCCAACCCCACGGGTCGTCGGTGGTCACCAGCGGCGACTTGCGCGACTTCCAGACGTTGTACAGGAACGGCAGCATCGAGGCGCCGAGCAGGATCGCCCCGGCGGAGGAGATCTGGTTCAAGACCGTGAAGCCCTCGTTGGGGAGGTAGTCGGCGTACCGGCGCGGCATGCCTTCCACCCCCAGCCAGTGCTGCACCAGGAAGGTCGTGTGGAAGCCGATGAACAGCATCCAGAAGTGGATCCGGCCGATCTTCTCGTCCAGCATCCGGCCGGTGAACTTGGGCCACCAGAAGTAGAAGCCGGCGAACATGGCGAAGACGACGGTGCCGAACACCACGTAGTGGAAGTGGGCCACCACGAAGTAGGAGTCGGAGAGGTGGAAGTCCAGCGGCGGCGAGGCCAAGATGACGCCGGTCAGGCCGCCGAACAGGAACGTCACCAAGAAGCCGACGGCCCAGAGCATGGGCGTGGCCATGGTGAGGTTGCCGCCCCACATGGTGCCGATCCAGTTGAAGAACTTCACCCCGGTCGGCACGGCGATGAGGAACGTCATGAACGAGAAGAACGGCAGACTCACCGCGCCCGTGGTGTACATGTGGTGCGCCCAGACCGCGAACGACAGGGCGGCGATCAGCATGGTGGCACCGACGAGGCCGATGTATCCGAAGATCGGTTTCTTGCTGAACACCGGCAGCACTTCGGTGATGATGCCGAAGAAGGGCAGCGCGATGATGTAGACCTCGGGGTGGCCGAAGAACCAGAACAGGTGCTGCCACAGCATCGCCCCGCCGGTCGCGGCATCGAAGATGTGTGCGCCGAGCACGCGGTCGGCCTCCAGCACCAGCAGCGCCGCGGCCAGGATCGGGAAGACCACCAGGACCAGGATCGACGTCACCAAGATGTTCCAGGTGAAGATCGGCATCCGGAACATCGTCATGCCCGGGGCCCGCATGCAGACGATGGTGGTGATGAAGTTGACCGAACCCAGCAGCGTGCCGATACCGGCGAGGTAGAGGCCCATGATCCAGAGGTCGGCGCCGACGCTCGGGGAGTTCACCGCGTCGCTGAGCGGGGTGTAGGCGTACCAACCGAAGCTCGCGGCGCCGTCGGGGGTCAAGAACCCGGAACAGGCGATGATCCCGCCGAACAGGTACGTCCAGTAGGAGAACATGTTGAGCCGCGGGAACGCCACGTCCGGCGCACCGATCTGCAGCGGCATGATCGCGTTGGCGAAGCCGGCGAACAGCGGGGTCGCGAACAGCAGCAACATGATCGCGCCGTGCATGGTGAAGAACTGGTTGTACGTCTCGTACGAGAGGTACTGCAGACCCGGGAAGGCCAGCTCGGCCCGGATGGCGAGCGCGAGGATGCCGCCGATGAAGAAGAAGCCGAGCGAGGTGACGAAGTAGAGGTGGCCGATCACCTTGTGATCGGTCGTGGTCATCCACTTCCAGATCGTGGTGCCGATCTGGCGTCGCGGCAGCGCGATCTCCGCGGGGGCGACCCCGGAGCGTTCGAGTGTGGTCATCGACCCTCCCTGGCCGGGTCAGCTTCGTCGGGTCCCAGCGCCTCGCCGGTCTGACCCTTGGCGACCAGGGTCTTCAGGTAGGCGGTGTACTCCTCCTCGGACACGACGTGCACGTTGAACAACATGGCGGAGTGGTAGGTGCCGCACAGCTCGCTGCACTTGCCGCGGAACACGCCCGTCTTGGTCGGGGTGACCTCGAAGGAGTTGTTCCGTCCGGGCACCACGTCGAGCTTCTGGTAGAAGGCCGGGATCCAGAAGGAGTGGATCACGTCCGGTGAGTGGAGCCGGAACTCGACGCTCTTGCCGACCGGCAGGTACAGGTCCGGGGTCCGCTCGATCGTGCCGGCTTCCCAGACGTCCTGGCCGACGGCCGGGTTGTCGGCTTCCTTGTAGTTGAACGTCCACGACCACTTCTGGCCCACCACGTTGACGACGTGCTCGGGCTCGGTCCGCTGCAGCACGTTGTTCTGCGTCACGACGGTGAAGTAGAAGAGCACGCCCACGATGATGAACGGCACGATCGTGTACATGATCTCCATCGGGAGGTTGTACCGATTCTGCTTCGGCAGGTTGCTGCCCCGACGCCGATAGCGCAGCACCGCCCACGCGATCAGACCCCAGGTGAGCACCCCGACCAACCCGGCGGCGATCCAGCTGCCGATCCACAGGTTGAAGGTGAACGGTGAGCGGTCGCTCGCGGCTTCGGGCAGTCCGAGGCGGGAGAACTCGCCCATGGTGCTTGCCGAACAGCCCGCCAGCAACAGCGTGCCGACACCCGCGCCGACGGCGAGAGTGGCTGCCAACCGACGACTCACATCGCGCCTTTCGTCCGGGACTCGCAGGGGGTCGTTCCGTTCCCGATCACCCTAACGTAGGAGCTCGGCACTGCCACTCCCGGAGGCGCCGGACTTTTGACGTGACGGCCGGTCCGCGACGGCGGGCGTAGGTTCGGATCCGTGCCGAGTCCGTACGCGTATCTGGACGCCTCGACCGCGGAGCCGTTGCTACCCGAAGCACGCGAAGCCTGGCTGGGCGCCGTCCAGGCCGGCTGGGGCGATCCGGCCCGGTTGCACCGGCCCGGCCGGCTGGCGGCGCAGGCCCTGGATCGCAGTCGGGAGGTCGTGGCCGCGGCGGTCGGGAGCCGCGCGGACGAGGTCGTCTTCGCCGCCGCCGGACCGGTGTCGGTGCAGGCGGCGCTGAGCGGGATCCTGCTCGGTCGTAGCCGCGTCGGCCACACCGTCGTCACGTCCACGATCGATCATTCCGCGGTGCTGGCCGCAGCGGATGCACATCGGGCGGCCGGCGGCGGGCACGTCACCGCGGGGGTCGACGCGGTGGGCCGGATCGACCTGGCCGAGTGGCGGGCGGCGGTGACGGCCGACGGCGTCGCCCTGGCCTGCCTGCAGGTGGCGAACCACGAGGTGGGGACCCTGCAGCCGTACGTCGAGGCGGGCGAGATCTGTGCCGACGCCGGGGTGCCGCTGCTGCTCGACGCCACCAGCGCACTGGGACGGATCGACCTCAGCGACGCCGGCCCGTGGTCGGCGCTGCTGGCCTCCGCGTCGGCCTTCGGCGGCCCCACCTCGGTAGGCGTCCTCGTCCTGCGTCGCTCGTCGCGGTGGCGCGCGCCGTACCCCACCGATGACTACCAGGGCGGCCGCTGGCCCGGTCCACCCGACGTGCCCGCGGTGTTCGCCGCGGCGGTCGCGCTGGAGACCTGGCTCGGGGAGGGCCCGGACATCGGAGTCCGGCAGCGGGCGCTGATCGAGCGGATGCGGTCCCGGATCGCCGCGGAGGTACCGGACGTGGACGTGGTCGGCGATCCCGACCGACGGGTGCCGCACCTGCTCACGTTCAGCGTCTTGTACCTGGACGGCGAGACCCTCACCCTCGAGCTGGACCGGGCGGGTTTCGCCGTGGCCAGCGGGTCGGCCTGCAGCGCCGACTCCGAGACCCCCTCCCACGTGTTGGCGGCGATGGGCGCCCTGACCCACGGGAACGTCCGGATCGGACTGACCCGCTCGACCGGCGCGGACGAGGTCGACGCATTCCTCGAGGTGCTGCCCGGCGTCGTCGCCGAGCTCCGGGCCCGGATCCGGCCCCATGCCTGAGTCTCGCGGTGCTTCGGACGTGCGGTGCTGGAGACCTGTGGTGCTGGAGGCGTCCCGACGTACGGAGGCGACGCGGTGACAGAGGCGTCGCGGTGTACGGAGGCGACGCGGTGACGGAGTCGGTTCCCCCGGTGGCCCTCGTGCTGGACTGCCTGGGTTGGAAGTGCCCCCGACCGATCATCGAGCTGGCCCGGCGGATCGGCGAGGTGCACGTCGGCGAGATCGTCGAGGTGGTGGCCGACGACGCGGCGGCGGGCCCCGACCTCGCTGCCTGGTGCCGGATGCGCCGCCACGAGCTCGTCGGGTCCGACCCGCCCCGGTTCTGGGTCCGCCGCCTCCGCTGACGCCGTTCGGTCCGCCCGCAGCAGCTCCACCCGAGCCGGTACCGTGGGAGCGCCATGGCCAGCTCGCAACCCACCGTCTCCGAGGCGACGAAGTTCGGGATCGTCGGGCTGACGGGGGTGGGGGTGCAGTTCATCACCTTCAACGTGCTGCGCTACGCCGGTCCGGGCGGCGTCGGCGTCCTCGAAGCGCGGCCCATCTCCGCCCAGGTGATCGCGATCGGGCTGGCCACCGTGGTCACGTACCTCGGCAACCGGTACTGGACCTACCACCATCGTGAACGCGGCAATCCGGCCCGGGAGCTGCCGATCTTCTTGTTGTTGAACGCGATCGCCATCGGCATCGGTGCCGGCTGCCTGGCGATCAGCCACTACGCCCTGGGCCTCACCTCGCCGCTGGCCGACAACATCTCCGGCAACGTGATCGGACTGGGACTGGGCACCTTGTTCCGGTTCTGGTCCTACCGCCGGTTCGTGTTCACCGGCGCTCACCGGACTCCGGACGAGGATCCGGCCACCGGGGTTCCCGGCCCTCGTTGAACGCGGCCACGCCCTCGCGTCGGTCGGCGGAGAACGCAGCCCGCTCCCAGGCCTGTTCCTCGATCAACAGGGCCGAGGCGAGATCGAGGTCGAAGCCCTGCCGCATCGCGTACTTGGCACTGCGCAGGGCCACGGGTGAGTTCCGGGCGATCTGGTCGGCGAGCTCCAGTGCCTGCGGCCGGGCCTGCCCGGGGTCGGTGCTGCGATCGACCAGGCCCAGCCGATCGGCGTCGGCGGCTTCGATCCGGCGCCCGGTCAAGATGAGATCGGCCGCCCGGTTCCAGCCGATCCGCCGGGTCAGCAGCTGGGTGCCGCCGCCGCCGGGAACGAGCCCCAGGGAGACCTCGGGCAGCCCGAAGACGGCGGTGGAGCTCGCCACGATCACGTCGCAGGACAAGGCGATCTCGCAGCCGCCGCCCAGCGCGTAACCCTCCACGGCGGCGATCGTCGGCATCGGCAGCCCCAGCACCGCCGCGTACGCCGCGTGGGTCCACGGCCGCTGCTGCCGCAGGTCCTCGTCGCTGAAGTGGCGCCGCTCCTTCAGGTCCGCCCCCACGCAGAACGCCTTGGTCGAGCTGCTGGAGATCACCACCACGCTCAGCCGGTCGTCGGACTCCAGCTCGGCGCAGGCGGCGGCCAACGCCTTCGCCTGGGCGGTCGAGATCGCGTTCAGCGCCTCGGGCCGGTCCAGCACCAGCTCGGCGACCCGATCACCGGGACGCTCGATCCGGACCCCGGCGCCCGTCACCGGCGCCGCCCGAACAGCAGCTCGCTCATGGTCACGTGCACCTCAGCGACGTCCGGCACGTCGACCAGCACGATCGGGCCGCCCTCGGCGGCGGACTGCACGTACAGGGTGCCGCAGCCGAGCATCCGGTCGGTCACGCTCTGCTGGTACGCGACGTCGTTCACCCGGATCAACGGGAAGTCCTTGCCGGCCTTGTTGAGGATGCCCCAGCGGGTGATGAGACGGCGGTTCGTCAGGGTGTAGGTGTTCGTCGACCACCGCAGGTACGGGATGATCGCCCACCACAGCGCCAGCGCCAGCCCGAGCAGCGCGACCGCGATCTGCCCGCCGGGTCGGAAGGCCGGGGGGATCAGCGCCGATCCGATCCCGATCAACCCGCCGACCGCGATGAAACCCACCGCCGGCCAGAACAAGACCTTGCCGTGGGTACGCAGGTGCATCACGACGTACTCGTCCGCTCCCAGCAGCCGGGCCGACATTCCCACCGGACCAGGGTGACACAGCAGGCCGAATCCCCGCTCAGCTCTCCGCTCCCACGAAACCAGCTACCGCAGGTGCAGCACGTCACCCGCACCGAACACCTGCGACCCGGCCTCGGTGGCCACGATCAGCCTGCCGTCCTCGTCGATCCCGGTGGCGTCACCTCGGACCTGCGCGTCGGGGAGCTGCACCTCGACCTGACGCCCGACGGTCGCGCAACGGCGCAGATAGGCATCCCGCAGTCCCGCGTCGTCCTCCCCCGACTCCCAGCGGCCGAGCCAGAGCTCCAGCACCGCCAGGACGGTCGCGATCACCTCGTTGCGGGCGGACCCGAGGTCGGGGCGGAGCAGCGACAGCGATGTGGCGGTCGGCACCGGCAGCTCGTCGGCGCTGAGGTGCACGTTGACGCCCATGCCCAGCACGCAGCCGACACCGGCCCCGCCGACGACCCGTTCGGCCAGCACCCCGCAGATCTTCGCCTCCCCGACGAGCACGTCGTTCGGCCACTTCAACACCGTCGACACCTCGGCCACCGCGCGCAGTCCGTCCGCCACGGCCAGGCCGGCCAGCAACGGCAGCCAGGTCCACCCGGAGTCGGTTCGTTCCGGAGTGATCAGCACCGACATGGCGATGCTCGTGCCCGGCGGCGCCGTCCAGCTGCGCCCCTGCCGGCCGCGACCGGCCGACTGGAAGTCGGCGATCAGGACCGTGCCGCCGGACGCCTCGTCGCGCCGGAACAGCTCAGCCAGGTCGGCGTTGGTGGAACCGGTCTGCGACACCACGTCGAGTCGGCGCCAGCGTCCGTCCGGTCGAACGACCTCGGCCCGCAGCCGGTCCGCATCCAGAGGGTCCGGGGTCCGCACGCCGCCAATCTACTTCGCGGTGCCTCCCGGCGGCCGGAGTGGTTAAGGTGCGGCTATGGGTCGACGAGTGGTGGTGGCGTGAACGCCGAACCGACCGACCTCCACACCACGGCCGGGAAGCTGGCCGATCACCGACGCCGGGTCGACGAGGCCGTGCACGCCGGCTCCCAGGCCGCGGTGGAGAAGCAGCACGCGCGCGGCAAGAAGACGGCCCGGGAGCGGATCGAGATGCTGCTCGACAAGGACTCCTTCATCGAGCTCGACGAATTCGCCCGGCACCGTTCGACCTCGTTCGGGATGGAGAAGCGACGCCCGTACGGGGACGGCGTGGTGACGGGCTTCGGCACCGTCGACAACCGGCCGGTGTGCGTCTTCAGCCAGGACGTGACGATCTTCGGTGGCAGCCTCGGTCAGGTGTACGGGGAGAAGATCGTCAAGATCATCGACTTCGCCCTGAAGACGGGCTGTCCGTTGATCGGTCTGAACGAGGGTGGCGGGGCGCGGATCCAGGAAGGGGTGGTGTCCCTCGGCCTGTACGGGGAGATCTTCCGGCGCAACACCCACGCCTCGGGCGTCATCCCGCAGATCTCGTTGATCATGGGCGCGGCCGCCGGCGGCCACGTCTACTCTCCCGCCCTGACCGACTTCGTCGTGATGGTCGACCAGACCTCGCAGATGTTCATCACCGGCCCGGACGTGATCAAGACGGTGACCGGCGAGGACGTCAGCATGGAGGAGCTCGGCGGCGGCCGGACCCACAACACCAGGTCGGGCAACGCGCACTACCTCGCGGCTGACGAGGAAGACGCCATCGCCTACGTGAAGGCCCTGCTGTCCTACCTGCCGCAGAACAACCTGGAGGACCCGCCGGCCTTCGACCCGACCAGCAGCCTGGAACCCCACGACGAGGACCGCGCCCTCGACACCTTGATCCCGGACTCGCCCAACCAGCCGTACGACATGCACGAGGTGATCAGCCGGGTGCTCGACGACGGTGAGTTCTGTGAGGTGCACGCGCTCTTCGCGCCCAACATCGTGGTCGGTTTCGGCAGAGTCGATGGTCGGCCCGTCGGCGTCGTGGCCAACCAGCCGCTGCACTTCGCGGGCTGCCTCGACATCGACGCGTCCGAGAAGGCCGCCCGGTTCGTGCGGACCTGCGACGCCTTCAACATCCCGGTGATCACCTTCGTCGACGTCCCGGGGTTCCTGCCCGGCACCGATCAGGAGTGGAACGGCATCATCCGGCGCGGCGCGAAGTTGATCTACGCCTACGCCGAGGCGACGGTCCCGCTGGTCACCGTGATCACCCGCAAGGCGTACGGCGGCGCGTACGACGTGATGGGGTCCAAGCACCTCGGTGCGGACTTCAACCTGGCCTGGCCGACGGCCCAGATCGCCGTGATGGGGGCCCAGGGGGCGGTCAACATCCTCTACCGCAAGGAGCTGGCCGGGATCGAGAACGCCGACGAGCGGCGGGCCCAGTTGATCACCGAGTACGACGACGAGCTGGCCAATCCCTACCTCGCCGCCGAACGGGGCTACGTGGACGCGGTGATCGCCCCGCACGAGACCCGGATCGAGATCACCCGGGTGTTGCGGCTGCTCCGGACCAAGCGGCAGACGCTGCCGCCCAAGAAGCATGGGAACATCCCGCTGTGAGCAGCGAACCGTCGCCGGAGCCGATCTTGACGGTGGTGCGCGGCGATCCGACGCCCGAGGAGCTCGCCGCCGTACTCAGCGTGCTGGCGGCTCGGGCTCCGGCGCCGCAGACCGGATCGTCCCGCCCCGGCACGAGCGGCTGGTCGGCCTACTGGCGCAACATCGGTGCCCCCCTCGTGCCCGGTCCCGGCGCCTGGCGAAGCTCAGCATCGCCGGGATGACCACGACCGCAGCGCCCACCCCTCCCGCTTCACCCAACCCCACCAAGGAGTCCGCATGACCGACAGCCAGTCCGGCAACGATCTCGACCGGATCGTCGCCGACCTACCGATGGAGTCCCTCGCCGCGCAGCTCGGGGTCGACCCCGGCACCGCGGAATCCGCGGTCCGCGAGGCCCTGCCCGCCCTGCTGGGCGGCATGCAGGCCAACGCCTCCGACCCGGCCGGCGCGGCTTCGCTGTCGGGCGCGATCGAGCAGCACTCCCCCGACCTGATCGCCGGTGGGGTCGATCTGGATCAGGTGGACACCGACGACGGTGAGCGGATCGTCAGTCACGTGTTCGGCGACCAGACCGACGGCGTCATCCAGACCCTGGGCGGCAACGTCGGCGGCGGTTCCGGCGGCGGCGCCGACCTGGTGCAGAAGCTGCTGCCGATCCTCGCCCCGATCGTGTTGAGCTACCTCGCGCAGCGGATGCGCGGCGGGAACGCCCAAGGCGGCGGGGTCGAGGACCTGCTCGGCTCGGTGCTGGGTGGACTCGGCGGCTCCGGAGCCGGCTCGGGTGGCGGGGGCGGCTCCATCCTCGACATGCTCGGCGGCCTGCTCGGTGGCGGCCGCCGCTGACTCCGGGTCGGCCGGCACCCTCCCCCCGTACAGCGGCACCACCAACTCGTTGTGGCACCACTAGCTGGTGGTGCCACAACGAGGAAGTGGTGCGCCTGCGATGAGGAGGGGCGGCCGGCTGAGCGGGGGCGGCTCAGCCGCCGCGTCAAGCGGTCTCGTACGTCTCGAACGCCGGCAGCGCGGACCAGTCGGGCCAGGAGAGCTCCCAGACCCGGTGCAGCCGACCGTCGAGGAGCGTGGCCACCAGCACGACCTCGAGCTCGGTCGGTTCCTCGCCCGGCCGGGAGGTGGTGATCCACACCCGGCCGCCGACCCGGTCCGCCGTCGCCACCCACGCCTCGTCGTCGTAGCGGACCTGGTAGCTGATCGGAGTCGCGTAGATCCGGCGGTGACTCGCCGCGAACTCCTCGTAGTCCTGGGTGTGCCCGTTGGCGGTCATCCGGAACTCGGGATGGTAGTAGTGCTCGATCCGGGACGCGTCCTTCGCGATCACCATCCGCTCGAACATCTCGACGAGCAGGTCCTGTGCGGTCATCCTCGGCCCTCCTGAACCATGCCACCTGGTCGGGAACCGACTCTGGCACAACGGGCGGGGTCTGGGGTGTGATCAGCTGAGCTCATGCAGCTGATCCTGGCTTCCGCGTCCCCGGCTCGGCTCCGGACGCTCCAGGCGGCCGGGCTCCGACCCGAGGTGATGGTCTCCGGCGTCGACGAGGACGGCGTGGAGGCGGACTCCGTGCCCGAGCTGGTCGCCGAGCTGGCCCGCCGCAAGGCCGGGGCCGTCGCCGACTCGCTGCCGATCGAGGAGGACACCGACCGGCTGGTCATCGGCTGCGACTCATTGCTCGAGCTGGACGGGGCACCGCTCGGCAAACCGGGCGATGCCGAGACGGCCCGGGAGCGCTGGCGGGTCATGCGCGGCCGCAGCGGCGTGCTGCACACCGGCCACGCCCTGATCCGCCGGCAGGGCGCCGGCACGAGGGCCGGGTCCGCGACCGCGTCCACCGTCGTCTGGTTCGCCGACCTCAGCGACGCGGAGATCGATGCGTACGTGGGCACCGGCGAGCCGCTGTCGGTCGCCGGAGCCTTCACCGTCGACGGGCTCGGCGGACCGTTCGTCACCAGGATCGAGGGTGACCACCACAACGTCGTCGGCGTCTCGCTGCCGCTGCTGCGAGTGATGCTGGTCGATCTGGGACTGGCCTGGCCCGACCTGTGGTCGCGCTGATCAGCCGGCGAACTCGGCGACGAGGAGCACGATCAAGACGGCGTTCAAGCTGATCACCAGCGCGATCACCAACCAGGCCAGGGCGAGCACCGGGCGCCGGGTGGGAACCAGTCGCATCAGCTCCCGATCCGACGCGAGGCGCACCAACGGCACCAGTGCGAACGGGATGCCGAAGGACAACACGACCTGGGAGAGCACGAGCAGGCGCGTCGGTTCCAGCCCGATCGCCAGCAGGATCAGGGCCGGCACGGCGGTGACCAGCCGACGCCAGATCAGCGGCACCCGGCGGTGCAGCAGGCCGTCCATGATCACCGCACCGGCGTAGCCGCCCACCGAGGTGGAGGCGAGGCCGGAGGCCAGCAGCGCGATCGCGAACGCCACCGCGACCGTGGGACCGAGCGAGGTCCCGATCGCGGCGTACGCCGAGGTCAGGCTGTCGACCTGCAGGCCGAGCAGGGTGCTCGCCGCGAGCAGCAGCATCCCGATGTTCACCGAGCCGGCGATCAACATCGCGATCACCACGTCGGTGCGGATGGCGCGCAGCACCGGGCGGGCCGTCACGACCGTGGCGGTGCCGTGGCGGTCGCGGACCAACGCCGAGTGCAGGTACACCGCGTGCGGCATCACCGTCGCCCCGAGCATGCCCACGGCCAGCAGTGCGCTGTCGGCACCCGCCAACCGCGGCACCAGCCCCGAGACCACGCCGGCCGGATCGGGCGGAGCGAGCACCAGTCCGGCCAGGAAGCCGACGGTGATGATCGCCAGCAGCCCGGTGATGACGCGTTCGAACGTCCGCTGGTTGCGTCGATCCTGGACGAACAACAAGGCGGTGGAGACCGTGGTGGTGATCACGGCACCGATCAGCAACGGCAGGTCGAAGAGCAGCGAGAGCGCAACCGCGCCACCCACGATCTCGGCGATGTCGGTCGCCACAGCCACCAGCTCGGCTTGGACCCAGTACGCGAGCCGGGTACCGCGCCGGGCCCGCTGACCGACCAGCGCCGGCAGCGACTCCCCCGTCAGCCAGCCGACCTTGGCCGACAGGTACTGCACCAGCGCCGCCATCGCCGTGGCCGCCACCAGCACCCAGAGCAGCAGATAGCCGTACCGGGCGCCGCCGGAGATGTTCGTGGCGACGTTGCCCGGGTCCACGTACGCGATCGCCGCCACGAACGCCGGCCCCAGCAACCGGATGGTCTGCACCCGTGGCGGGGTGGGTCGCCCGTTGCTGTCCAGCGCCGTGTCGGCCGGATGGCTCATGCTGTCGCCCTTCCCCCCGGGGCGGCGTTCCAACCGGCTGGACCGCTCATCGTGGTCTGAGCAGGATCGCGCAGGCGCCGTCGCCGGTGGTGAAGCTGCCGCGCCAACCCTGCCCCTCGAAGGTGAAGGTACCGTCGGCCGGGTCGGCGGCGCTGACCTCGAAGCCGGCGCCGGGCAGGGTCCGCCGCAGGTAGCCGGCGATCTCGGCCGGTGGGGTGCGCAACACCAGCACCACGTTGTTCGGCTGATCCACGACACTGTCGACCACGGCGTTCCGGGGCAGCGAGAAGGTCGTGGGTCCGTGCTCCAGGCCCAGCTGGGCCAAGGTCACACCGTCGGGCGGGACGGGAGCGGGACTTCCCGAAGGACTCGGACTCGATCCCGGTGTCGACGGGATCGACGGTGTCGACGTCGCGCTGGGCGTCGGCAGGTCCGGCGGTGTGCCACTTCCACATCCGCTCAGCAGCCCGACCAGCACCACGGCAGCGAGTCCCCCCAGCAATCCGGCCCGCGATCTGGCCGGCCCGGTGCAGCCGGCCGGACTCACCACCGGCGCGCCCACACCCGCCAACCTAGTCGTCCGCCCTAGTCGTCCGCCCTGTCGTCCGCCCTAGTCGTCCTGTGGAGTCCCGCCGCGTCATCGACGATCGACCGGACGCCGGAGCACCCGCCGCGTGAGCGGCGGGCCGAGGGTCTGCAGCCGGTACCCTGCGATCGTCATGTCCGAGCCCGCCACCACCTCCCGATCCGCCCTGCCGACCGGCCCACCGCGACCGAGCCGGGTGCCGGCGGTGATCCGCGCGGTCCGGCCCCGCCAGTGGGTCAAGAACGTGCTGGTCGGGGCGGCACCGCTGGCCGCCGGTCGGCTCTTCGAGGGCGGCGTGGTCGCCGACGTCGCCCTCGCCTTCGTCGGCTTCTGCCTGGTCAGCTCCGCGGTCTACCTGGTGAACGACGTGCACGACGTGGAGGAGGACCGCCTGCACCCGCGCAAGCGGCTGCGGCCGATCGCCGCCGGAGAGCTCTCCGTCCCGGTCGCGCTCGCGGTGGCGGCGGTGCTCGCGGCCGCGGGCCTCACGATCGGGTTCTGGACCGCGCCGGCGCTCGGGGTCGTGCTCGTGATCTACGTCGTGCTGCAGGTCGCGTACTCGCTGTTCTTCAAGCACCTGCCGGTGGTGGATCTCGCCATGGTGTCGGCGGGCTTCCTGCTCCGGGCCATCGCCGGCGGGGTGGCGAGCGGCATCCCGTTGAGCCAGTGGTTCCTGCTGGTGGCCGCCTTCGGATCGCTGTTCATGGTCGCCGGCAAGCGCTACTCCGAGCTCAAGGCGCTCGGTGCGGCCGCCGGCACCCGTCGCTCCCTGGACCGCTACTCCGAGTCCTACCTGCGCTTCACCTGGATGCTGGCGGCCGTCCTGGTGGTCACCTGCTACAGCCTCTGGGCCTTCGAGAATCGTGGCAGCCCGCCGTTGGGCGTACCGTGGACGGCGATCTCGATCGCCCCGTTCACCCTCGGTCTGCTGCAGTACGCGCTGGAGGTGGACGCGGGCCAGGCCGGGGAGCCGGAAGACGTCGTGCTGCACGATCACGTGCTGCAAGGGATTGGAGTGGTCTGGTTGGCGACGATCGCCGTGGCGGTCTACCTGTGAGCGACTTCCCGCCGGCCGAGACGAGCATCACCCCCTCGACCACCGAGGTGCCCGCTCCCATCCCGCAGCAGCTCGTCGAGCTGCACGGTTGGGGCCGGGCCGGTCGCAGCCGTGCCCACCTGACCTCGATCGAGTCGGTGGCCGGCGCCGTCTCCGCGCTGCGGCAGGCCGGGGACCGCGGGGTGACGCCGCGCGGCCTCGGCCGCAGCTACGGCGACGCCGCGCAGAACGCCGGCGGCACCGCGCTCGACCTCACGCACCTGGACCGGATCCTGAACGTCGACGCCGAGGGTGATCCGCCGACGGTCACGGCGCAGGCCGGGGTCAGCATCGACACGTTGATGCGGGCCCTGCTGCCCTTCGGTCTGTGGATACCGGTGCTGCCCGGCACCCGCCAGGTCACCGTCGGCGGCGCGATCGCGGCCGACGTGCACGGCAAGAACCACCACTCCGAGGGCAGCTTCGGCAATCACGTCGCGGCCATGGAGCTGCTGCTGGCCGACGGCTCGATCCGGACCGTGACGCCCGACGACGAGGATCCGTCGCTGTTCTGGGCCACCATCGGCGGGATGGGGCTGACCGGTGTGGTGCTGTCGGCCCGGATCCGGGTGCAGCGAACCGAGTCGGCGTACTTCCTGGTCGACACCGAGCGCTGCAGCGACCTCGACGACCTGATGGCCACCATGACGTCCGGGGACGAGAACTACACCTACTCGGTCGCCTGGTTCGACGCGGTCACCAGGGGCAAGCACCTGGGCCGGGCGGTGCTGACCCGGGGCAACAAGGCGCGCCGCCAGGATCTGACGCCGAAGCTCCGGCGCGACCCGCTGGCGTTCACGGCGCCGTCGTTCGGATCGTTCCCCGAGATCTTCCCGAACCGGATGGTCAACGTCGCGACCGCCAAGGCGTTCAGCGAGTTCTGGTTCCGCAAGGCCCCGAAGCACCGGGTCGGTGAGCTGCAGAACATCACCAAGTTCTTCCACCCGCTGGACGGCTTCGCGGAGTGGAACCGGGTCTACGGACCCAACGGCTTCCTGCAGTACCAGTTCGCGGTCCCCTTCAGCGAGGCGGAGACGTTCCGGACCTGTGTCCAGCTGATCGTGAACTCCGGACACCTGTCCTGCCTCAACGTGCTGAAGCGGTTCGGGCCGTCCAACCCCGCCCCGTTGTCGTTCCCGATGCCGGGTTGGACACTGACGGTCGACCTGCCGATCGAGGCCGGGCTGGAACGGCTCTGCAACTCCCTCGACGAGCTGGTGGTGGCGGCCGGCGGGCGGGTGTACCTCGCGAAGGACTCCCGGCTGGGTGCCGACACCTTCCGCCAGATGTACCCCCGGCTGGAGGACTTCCTGCGGGTCCGCCGCCAGGTCGATCCGCAGCACCTCTTCACCTCCGACCTCGCCCGTCGGCTCCAGCTCTAGACCCCTTCAGGAGATCTGCATGCTCGACGCCCTCGGTGCCCCGCAGTCGTTGCTGCTGCTCGGCGGTACGTCCGACATCGGGCTCGCCATCGCCCGCCGGTACGCCGCCGACCGGCCGCTCCGGGTCGTGTTGGCCGCTCGGCCGACGCAACGGCGTAGCGACGCCGCCGCCATGCTCACCGCGACCGGCTGCACCGTGACCGAGATCGACCTGGAGGCCCGCGACCCGAGCTCCCACCGGGCCACGATCGACGCCGCGTTCGCCGACGGTGACATCGACGTGGCCGTGCTCGCCTTCGGGCTGCTCGGCGACCCGGAGGCGGCCTGGACCGATCCGGACACCCTGCTGGAGCTGATCGAGGTCAACTACACCGCACCGGCGCACCTCGGGGTGCTGCTGGCGGCCAAGCTGCGGGCCCAGGCACACGGCCGGATCGTGGCCCTCTCCAGCGTGGCCGGGGAACGGGTCCGACGGTCCAACTTCGTCTACGGCTCCACCAAGGCCGGCCTCGACGGTTTCTATCTCGGGCTCGGCGAGGCGCTGCGTGGGTCCGGGGTCGAGGTCCTGGTCGCCCGGCCCGGATTCGTGCGCTCGAAGATGACCGACGGCCTGGACGCCGCCCCGATGTCGGTCACGCCCGACGAGGTGGCCGAAGCGGTGGTGCACGGTCTGCGACAGCGCCGGGAGCTGATCTGGGTCCCCGCGCGGATGCGCGTGGTCATGTCGGGTCTGCGGCACGTACCTCGCCCGCTGTTCCGCAAACTGCCGCTTTAAACGCGGCTCGCGCTCGCTCCGCGGCCCCTTCGCCCGGCTCGCGCTCGCTGCGCGCCTTGAGACTCCGCCTTCCCTCCTCGTTCGCACGACGGCTCCACGGATCGCTACCGTCCCCGACCGGGGTCGTGCTCTCTCGTCAGTCCAGACGGAGCCGGCGCTCCGCTACCCGACGCTCGCCTCGGAATAGTCCGGCTCGCGCTCGCTGCGCGCCTTCAGACTCTGGCTTCCCTCCTCGTCCGCACGACGAGTCCACAGATCGCAACCCGTCTCCGACCCGGGTCGTGCTCCCTCGTCAGTCCAGCCAGAGCCGGCGCTCCGCTACCCGACGCTCGCCTCGAGACAGCCTGGCGCTTCGCTACCCGACGCTCGCCTCGAGACAGCCTGGCGCTTCGCTACCCGACGCTCGCCTCGGGCCAGCCTGGCGCTTCGCTACCCGACGCTCGCCTCGGGCCAGCCTGGCTCGCTCCCGCCGGCGCTCGGGTCGGAACCCCTAGGATCGTCCCGTGGTCCTCGAAGTTGCCCTGATCGACGTCACCGATCCCGACGCCTTCGAAGCGGCGTACCGCGGCGCCCGGCAGCTGCTGGTCGACACCGAGGGATGCCGGAGCGTGCGGATGACCCGCGGCATCGAGTCCACCCACCGCTTCGTGCTGTTGGTCGAGTGGGACTCGGTGCAGGCGCACGAGCAGAACTTCCGCGAGACCGAGACCTTCCGCGCCTGGCGGTCGGCGATCGGGCCCTACTTCGCGAACCCGCCGCGAGTCGAGCACTTCAACGACGTGGGCTGAACGGGGTCGGCGACGATGGTGTTCTTCGAGGGTCTGTTCGAGTTCATCCTGCTGGTGCTGCTGGGCGCCCTGTTCGGGCTGATCGCCCGCCGCACCCTGAGCGTGCCGATCGGCTGGCCCCGGTCGATCATCGTCGGGATGATCTTGGTCAGCAGCATCGGCGGCGTCGCACCCTGGGTGGCCGAGCAGACCGGGATCGACCCGGACACCCCAACCAGCGTGACCGAGGTGGTGGTGGCCGCCTCGGTGCTGGTCCTGATCCTGGCCTGGGGGTTCTTCGCCAGCATCGCCGCCCTGGTGGTGCTGGAGCTGATCATCCCCACCGGCAGTCTCGGTACGCCCTGGGGCTGGGTGCAGTCGGTCCGCAACCGCAACCGCCGGACCCGCCGCTACCTGCAGGTACTCGCGATCGCGACCAAGCACGGACTCGGCGGCTTCCTCGGCAGCTCGACCACGACGAGGAACGCCCGCGGCGGCCGGACCCCGACAGCCAGCTCGGGCACCGCCCGCGCCCTGCGCGGCGCATTGAACGACGGCGGCGTCACCTTCATCAAGGTCGGGCAGATGCTGTCCAGCCGGCCGGACCTGGTGGGGCCGGTGTTCGCGGCGGAACTGTCCCACCTGCAGGCGGCCTCGACCCCGGTGCCGTGGCAGCAGCTCGAGCCGATCCTGGCGGCATCCCAGTCGCGCCCGCTGGCCGAGATCTTCGCCGAGATCGATCCCGAACCGCTCGCCACCGCCTCGGTCGCCCAGGTGCACACCGCGGTGCTCATCACCGGCGAGTCGGTGGTGGTGAAGATCCAGAAGCCGAAGGCCCAGGCGCAGGTGACCGCCGACCTCGACATCGTGATGCGGTTGGCGGAACGGCTGGAGAAGTCCACCGAGTGGGGCCGGTCGCTCGGTGTGGTCAACATGGCCGACGGCTTCGCCGAGTCGCTCCGCGAGGAGCTCGACTACCGGATCGAGGTCGACAACACCTTGGCCGTGGCGACCGCGGCCGGCCCGGACAGCCCGCTCAAGATCCCTCGGGTGTACGACGAGTTCTGTTCCCCCTCGGTGCTCGTGATCGAGCGTCTCGAGGGGATCCCGCTGGGCAAGGCGGGTGACCGGATCGAGACGTTCAGCACCGAGCAACGCCGGGCCCTGGCCGACCAGCTGCTCGGCGGGGTGCTGCAGCAGGTGATGGTGGGCGGGGTCTTCCATGCCGACCTGCATCCGGGCAACGTCTTGATCACCCGTGACGGCCGGCTGGAGCTCCTCGACTTCGGCTCGGTCGGCCGGTTGGACGACGTCGCCCGGGAGGCGCTCACGTCCCTGGTGATGGCGATCGACCGCGGCTCCAGCGCGTCCGCCACCGATGCGCTGATCGCCTTGATGGACCCGCCCCAGCAGACGATCGACGAGCGACTGCTGGAGCGCGAGGTCGGCCAGCTGCTGGTGCGCTACCGCGGCGGCAGCCGGAGCACCGGCGGGATGTTCGGGGCGCTCTTCGCCCTCGTCAACAAGTGGGGATTCGGGGTGCCACCGCAGATCGCCGCGGTGTTCCGGACCTTCGCCTCGCTCGAAGGCACGTTGCGACTCCTCGACCCGGGCCTCAACCTGGTGGTCGCCTCGCGCAAGCACGGCGAGGCGCTGTTCTCCGCGGCGCTGACGCCCGGCTCGATCCGCGAGCACGTCGAGGGCGAGCTGCTGAGTCTGCTCCCGCTGTTGCGCCGGCTGCCCCGCCGGTTGGACCGGATCAGCTCCGACCTGGAACAGGGCCGGACCTCGGTCAACCTCCGCTTCCTGTCCGACGCCGGCGACCGGCACTTCCTGCTGGGGCTGATGCACCAGCTGGTGGTGGCCGTGCTGGCGTCGTCAGCGACGCTGGCTGCGGTGGCCCTGATCATCGCCCCCGGCGGCCCGCTGCTCACGCCGACGATCGGCTTCTACGACCTGCTGGGCTTCGGGCTGCTGTTCGTGGCCAGCATGCTGTCGCTGCGCACGCTCGTGCTCGTGTTCCGCCGATCGTGGTCGAACTGATCCGCTGACCGAGTCTCAGACCGGCGGCACCCCGTGGCGGCGGGTCGAGAAGTGCCGGTCCTTGCCGGCCGCGGCCGCGAACCGCGCGATCAGCTGGTCGCGCAGCTCCGCCGGCTCCACCACGGCATCGACGACCAGCTCGCTGGCCAGGTGCAGGATGTCGATGTCGGCCTCGTACGCGTCCCGCAGCCCGGTCACGTAGTCCGCCCGCTCCGACTCGGGCAGCGCGGCGATCTTGTTGGCGTAGACGGCGTTGATCGCCGCCTCCGGTCCCATCACCGCGATCTTGGCCGTCGGCAGGGCGAGGCAGGCGTCCGGCCCGAAACCGGGTCCTGACATCGCGTACAGCCCGGCGCCGTACGCCTTCCGGATGATCACCGAGATGGTCGGCACCGTGGCTTCCGCCACCGCGGTGATCATCTTCGCCCCGTGCCGGATGATGCCCTGCCGCTCGACCACGCTGCCGATCATGAAGCCGGGCACATCGGCGAGGTAGAGCAGGGGCACGTTGAACGCGTCGCAGAGCCAGATGAAGCGGGCCGCCTTGTCGGCGGAGTCCACGAAGAGCACACCGCCCTTGACCGCCGGCTGGTTCGCCACGATGCCGACCGGGTTGCCGTCGAGCAGACCGAACCCGGTCACCAGCTCCGGCGCGAAGAGGGGCTTGAGCTCGAAGAAGCTGCCGTCGTCGACCAGCGCCTCGATCACGGTCGTGATGTCGTAGCCGCGGGCCTCGTCGCTCGGCACCAGGTCGTCATCGAAGGCCCGCCCCGGCGCCGTCGGCTCGTAGCGGTTGGGCCGACCCCGCCAGTTGTCAGGCAGATAACCGAAGATCGCCTTGGCCTGGTCGATGGCGTCGAGGTCGTCCACCGCCAGTTGATCACCGCAACCGGACACCTCGGCATGCATCCGGGCCCCACCCATCTCCTCCAGGCTGACCCGCTCCCCCACCACCATCTCCGCCATCCGCGGCGACCCCAGGTACATCGAGGCATTCCCCTCGACCATGATCACGACGTCGCAGAACGAGGGGATGTACGCGCCGCCGGCCGCACTCGGACCGAACAGGCAGCAGAGCTGCGGCACCTTCCCCGACAGCGCCACCTGGTTGGCGAAGATCCGACCGGCCCCGCGGCGGCCGGGGAAGAGATCCACCTGATCGGTGATCCGCGCGCCCGCCGAGTCGATGAACCAGAAGATCGGCAGCTCGTCGCGCAGCGCCACCTCCGTGATCCGGATGATCTTCTCCACCGTCCGGGCGCCCCACGACCCGGCCTTCACGGTCGGGTCGTTGGCGACCACCAGGGCGGCCCGGCCGTTGACCAGACCGCGGCCGGTGACCACGCCGTCGGCGGGCAGGTTCGGACTCAGTGCGTTGGCCAGCCGACCGTCCTCGACGAAGCTGCCCTCGTCGAACAGCTCGGCGATCCGGTCGCGCACGTAGAGCTTGCCCTGGGAGGCGAGCTTGGCCGCGCCGGCCTCGGTCGGCGCGAGCGCCCGACCGTCGGCGGCGGACAGGCGGTGCCGGCTGTCGTCCACGATGGGAGCGAACCTACTCGACCGGCAGACCCAGGCCGCGGGCGATCAGCAGCCGCTGCACCTCCGAGGTGCCCTCACCGATCTCCAGCACCTTGGCGTCGCGGTAGAACCGGGCGATCGGGTACTCCTCCATGAAGCCGTAGCCGCCGAAGACCTGGGTGGCGACCCGGGTCGCGGTCACCGCCGACTCCGAGCAGTAGAGCTTCGCGATGGAGGCCGCCCGCTTGAACTCCGCGGCGGGCGCGCCGCGGTCCTTGGCGGCCGCCGCGGCGTAGACCAGCAGGCCGGCGGTGTGCGCCATCACGTCGAGGTCGGCGATCGCGAAAGCCACCGCCTGCTTGCGGCCGATCGGTCCGCCGAAGGACTGGCGCTGCAGTGCGTAGTCCCGAGCAAGGTCACGACAGGCCCGGATGCAGCCGAGGGCGAGCGCCGCGATGGCCACCCGACCGTCGTCCAGCGTGGACAGGAACTGGGCGTACCCCCGGCCCCGCTCCCCGAGCAGGGCATCGGCGGGAACCGACACCTCGGTGAGGCTCAGCGGGTGCGTGTCGGACGCGTGCCAGCCGAGCTTCGCGTAGGCCGGCTCGACCTGCAGGCCCGGGGAACCGCTCGGTACGAGCAACGAGCTCACCTCGGGCCGCCCGTCGTCGCGGGTGCCGGTGCGGGCGGTGACGGTGATCACCGAGGTGATGTCGGTGCCGGAGTTGGTGATGAACTGCTTCGCGCCGTTGATCGACCAGCTGCCGTCCGGTTGCTGCACGCCGGTGGTCGCCGTCGCCGACGCATCCGAGCCGGCCTCGGGTTCGGTGAGTCCGAACGCCGCCAGCGCGTGACCGGCCAGCAGGTCCGGCAGCCAGCGCTCCTTCTGCTCGGTGGTGCCGAAGGCGGCGATCGGGTTGCTGCCCAGACCGACGGCGGCCTCCAAGGTGATGCCCAGGGACTGGTCGACCCGGCCGATCTCCTCGATCGCCACACAGAGACTGGTGAAGTCGCCCGCGCCGCCGTACTCCTCCGGCCCGTTCAGGCCGAAGAGTCCGAAGTCCCCCATCTGCTTGACGGCCTCCATGGGGAGCTCGTGCGCAGCGTTCCAACGCACCACGTGCGGAGCGAGCTGCTCCGCGGCGAACTCCGCGACCGCCACGCGGAAGTCCTCGTGCTCCTCCGCGAGCACGAATGTCCCCGAGTCCGACTTCGCCATGAGTTACTCCGATCCACGAGATGCTTACGTTTACGTAAGCGTCAGCCACTATACTCGCGGCCGTGACCGCGCGCACCTGGACGATCGGCGAGCTCGCGGCCGAACACGACACCACCCTGCGCACGATCCGGTTCTACGAGGACCGCGGCCTGCTCGCCCCCGAACGACGCGGCAGCAGCCGGGTGTTCCACGAGCGGGACCGGGTTCGACTGCAACTGATCCTGCGGGGCAAGCGGCTGGGCTTCACCCTGGACGAGATCGCCCACGTCCTCGGCCTGTACGACGAGACGCCCGGGGAAGCAGGTCAGCTCGAGTACCTCATCGCCGACATCGGACGGCGACGCGCGGGGCTGCTCGCCAAGCGGCGGGATCTGGACGAGGCACTCGGGGAGCTCGACGAGCTCGAGAACCGCTGCCGCGCCGATCTCGCCGCCCTCGAGGGCGGATCGCCAGCGATCCGAGAACGGACCTAGGTCTCCAGCTGCAACGAGGTCGTCGCGTCCTGCTGACCCGTGACGTCCCAGAGGTGGTGCACGACGTCGTGCAGGAAGTACTGGGCGAAAGTCGTGACCGTGAACTCGGCGCCGTCGGATCGGCGACCACGGCGCTGCCACTGCTCACCGCTCACCGAGGCGAGCCGAGCCACGAAGGACTGGGCGGCAGTCTCCAGCTCCTCGGCCACCTGCTCGGGATCGGACTCGCCGTAACGGGCGGCGACCGCGGTCTCGTCCTGGTCCCAGTTGGCGAAGGTCGGCTCGTCGGAGCCGAGCAGCTGCTCCAGCCGCCGGTCGAACAGCACGTACACGTCCCGGACGTGGCAGCCGTACTCCAGCGGTGACCACACCGCCGGCGACGGCCGGGAACCGACGGCCGGACTCGAGCGCAGGATCTGCACCCACTCCTCGGCCGCCACGAAGGCGCGGTCGGCGATCGTCTCGGGCGGCACCTCGCCGGCCGCCAGACCGCAGTCCTCGCACCGGCGGGTCAGCGTCCAGGTCCAGTCCTTGGTGTCCGGCACCGGAGTCTCGGGCGGGCCGCTGTCACTCGCGGGCCCGTCGGCAACGGGCCTGTCGGCAAAGCTGGCGTCCGGCTCCATGGAGCCCAGGCTAGAGCACCTCGCACCGAGTGCCGGTCGAGCAATTCCCTCGCCCACCGCGGTTCTCCACAGGCCGTCTGTGGAACTGTGGAGAACATGATCAACTCGGTGCACGACGAGCGCGGTCCTGTGGATGGACCGGTGGACGGTGAGATCGCCGAAACTCTTTGTGGCAAAGGGCTTGCGGGCGGTCGCTGGACGGTATAGAAATCTCTTACGCACTTCCTCCGGGAAGAGCGGGATCGGATGAATCGAAGGTCCACCCGGTGAGGAAACTCGCCGCAGGAGCCGGTGACGGGCTGCTGGGATCTGCCGGATCAACTGATCGGCTGGAGACGTCACACACTCCGGCTACCCGTGGGGCCCCTTCAACTCATACTTGAAGGGGCCCCACATCCATTTCTGTCCGTGTTTGTCCGCTCCTTACAGGTTCGCCTCCAGACGACGGCCTTCGGTCCTCGTCGGGCAACGAAAAGCGTGTTGCCCTCCTCGATCCTCAGACCGCCGCCGGCGAACCTTCCAGTCGCTCGGGTTTGTCCGCTCCTTGCAGGCTCGGGCTCGCTCGGGGCCCTCGCAGGCTCGGGCGAAGCAACGCGAGAATGGCGGGGTGGCGGGTGTCCGGATCGACCTGAACGCCGATCTCGGCGAGTCGTACGGCGCCTGGACGCTCGGTGACGACGAGGCCATGTGCGAGCTGGTCACCAGCGCCAACGTCGCCTGCGGCTTCCACGCCGGCGACCCGGTGACGCTGCGGAACACCTGTCGGGCGGCGGTGCAGCACGGCGTCACCATCGGGGCGCAGGTCGGCTACCCGGACCTGGTGGGATTCGGCCGGCGGTTCATCGACATCGCTCCGGCCGAGCTGAGCGCCGGAGTGATCTACCAGATCGGCGCCCTGCAGGCCCTGGCGCAGGCCGAGGGCGGCACCGTCAGCTACGTCAAGCCGCACGGAGCGCTCTACCACGCCACCGTCGACCACGCCGGACAGGCCGAAGCGGTGCTGGACGCCGTCCTGGCGGTAGATCCCTCTCTGCCGGTGCTGGGTTTCCCCGACTCCGTGCTCCTCGAGCGGGCCGCCGCCCATGGGCTGCGCGGCATCCGGGAGTACTTCGTGGACCGGCGCTACACCGACGACGGGCGGCTGGTCGACCGTCGCCGCCCTGACGCCTTGCTGACCGACCCGGCCGAAGCCGGCGCCCGGGCCGTCGCGGCGGCCCGGTCCGGCTCGTACGAGTCGATGTGCCTCCACGGCGACACCCCCGGCGCCGTCGCGCTCGGCCGGGCGGTGCGGTCCGCGCTGGTCGAGGCCGGCATCGAGCTCGCCTCCTTCGCCGCAGCACCGAGATGAATCGCCGACTGCTGCCGTACGGCGAGCGCGCGGTCCTGCTCGAGTGCGCCGACCTGGCCGACACCCAGGCCGTCCGAGCTGCGCTGACCGAACGACGCTGGCCCGAGATCGACGAGATCGTCCCGGGGGCGCAGACCGTCCTGCTCCGGCTGCGCACTCCGCTCGGCCCGCATCGACGACGCGAGCTCGCCGAGCTGGACGCACCGGGCCTCGACCTGACCACGACCGCCCCGATCGAGATCGAGGTCCACTACGACGGCGAGGATATCGACGAGGTCGCCAGCCGGTTGGACCTGGAACCCGCCGACGTGGTGGCCCGCCACACCGGCCAGCTGTGGACGGTGGCGTTCTGCGGCTTCGCGCCCGGGTTCGCCTACCTGCACGGTGAATCCGACCGGCTCGCGGTGCCGCGCCGGGACACCCCCCGACGGGCGGTGCCGGCCGGCGCGGTCGGACTCGCCGACCGCTGGTCGGGCATCTATCCCCGGAGCGGACCGGGCGGCTGGCAGCTCATCGGCCGTACCGATGCCACCCTGTGGGAACTCGATCGCGACCCGCCCGGCCTCCTGCAACCCGGCGCGGTGGTCCGGTTCCGGCCGTACAACTCGCCGCGATCGGCGGGATCGGCGGGCTCGGCGACATGATCACCGTCGAACGCACCGGGCCCTTCGCCGTGCTGCAGGATCTCGGTCGGCCCGGGCTCGCCCACCTGGGCGTCTCACCGTCGGGGGCGGCGGACCGGACCGCGCTGGCCCTGGCCAACCGGATGGTCGGCAATCGGCAACGCGCCGCCGCCATCGAGTGCCTCGGCGGCGGACTCACCGTTCGCTCGGAGTCGCCGCTGTGGGTCGTGGTCACCGGAGCGCCCACCGAGGTCCTCGTCGACGACACCGCCGTCGGCTCCCACGCGTCCGTCCTGCTGCGGCCCGGCGACCGACTGACCGTCCGGCCGCCCCCGCACGGGATCCGGAACTACCTGGCCGTCCGCGGGGGGTTCAAGGCGCCCCGCGTCCTGGGCAGCCGATCCACCGACCAGCTGTCAGGGCTCGGACCGCCGCCGCTCGTCGACGGCCAGCAGCTACGCGTCGGACGGCCCCGGCGACGACTGCCCGACACCGGTTTCGTCCCGCCCCACCAACCGCGCAAGACCCTGCGGGTGCTCCCGGGGCCGCGCCTCGACTGGTTCGACCAGGATGCCTGGACGACCCTGCTCGACCAGGGCTGGACCGTCAGCCCGGACTCGAACCGGGTGGCCGTCCGACTCGAGGGACCAGGGCTCCGCCGCCGCCCGTCCCCCGGACCGCCACCGGAGCTGCCGTCGGAGGGACTGATCCGCGGCGCCATCCAGGTCCCCGCCGCCGGGCAGCCGCTGATCTTCGGCGCCGACCACCCCGTCACCGGTGGTTACCCGGTGATAGCGGTGCTCACCGAACGCGACGCCGACCACGCCGCCCAGCTCCGACCCGGTGACCAGGTGCGCTTCACCCCGTCCCGGGAAGGGGTGCGAGAACAGGTGGGTCGACCGGTGCGATGAAGGTGCGGGAGGGCCACGGACCGAGGTCTAGACTCCACCGCGCAGCCACGGTCGGAGCAGCTCCGGTAGGCCGTCGAGGAGGACTGAGTGGAGATCCGCAAGGTACTGATCGCCAACCGCGGTGAGATCGCCGTCCGGATCATCCGGGCCGCCGCCGACGCCGGACTGCCCAGTGTCGCGGTCTACGCCGACTCCGATGCCGATGCCTTGTTCGTCCAGCTCGCCGACGAGGCGTACGCGCTGGGCGGTGCCACCCCCGCGGAGACGTACCTCGACATCCCCAAGATCTTGGCGGCCGCCGAGCGCAGCGGCGCCAACGCCGTCCATCCCGGGTACGGGTTCCTGGCCGAGAACGCCGGCTTCGCCCGGGCGGTGATCGACGCCGGTCTGATCTGGATCGGTCCACCGCCGGCCGCCATCGACGCCCTCGGCGACAAGGTGCAGGCCCGCCACATCGCGCAGCGGGTCGGAGCACCGCTGGTCCCCGGCACGTCCGAACCGGTCGCGGACGCCGGCGAGGTCCGCGCGTTCGCGGCGGAGCACGGGCTGCCGATCGCGATCAAGGCGGCGTACGGAGGTGGCGGCCGGGGGCTCAAGGTGGTCCGGGAGATGGAGGAGATCGACCAGCTGTTCGAGTCCGCCACCCGGGAGGCCGTCACGGCGTTCGGTCGCGGCGAGTGCTTCGTGGAGCGCTACCTCGACCGGCCGCGGCACGTCGAGACGCAGTGCCTGGCCGACTCGCACGGCAACGTCGTGGTGGTGTCGACCCGGGACTGCTCGCTGCAACGACGGCACCAGAAACTCGTGGAGGAAGCGCCGGCGCCGTTCCTGTCCGCCGAGCAGATCGAGCGGCTGTACGGCGCCTCGAAAGCCATCTTGACCGAGGCCGGCTACGTCGGCGCGGGGACCTGCGAGTTCCTGGTCGGCACCGACGGCACGATCTCGTTCCTCGAGGTGAACACCCGGCTGCAGGTGGAGCACCCGGTCTCGGAGGAGGTCACCGGGCTGGACCTGGTCCGGGAGATGTTCCGGATCGCGGAGGGCGAGCCGTTGGGGTTCTCCGACCCGGAGGTGACCGGCCACTCGATCGAGTTCCGGCTGAACGCCGAGGACGCGGGCCGCAACTTCATGCCCGCGCCGGGGACCTTGACCCGGTGGCGGCCGCCGACCGGTCCCGGCGTGCGGGTCGACGAGGGCTATCTGGCGGGGATGACCGTGCCCGGCGCCTTCGATTCCCTGATCGCCAAGATCATCGTCACCGGTCGTGACCGGGCGACCGCCATCGCGCGGTCGCGGCGGGCGCTGCGGGAGCTGGTGATCGAGGGGATGCCGACGGTGCTGCCGTTCCATCGGGCCGTGCTGGTCGATCCGGCCTTCACCGCCGTCGACGGTGACTTCGGCGTGCACACCCGCTGGATCGAGACCGAGTTCGACAATCCCGTCGAACCGTACGCGGGACCCACGGTGGCGGGCGCCGAGCCGGAGGAACGGACCACGGTGCGGGTCGAGGTCAACGGCAAACGCCTCGAGGTGGTCGTGCCGGCCGGGTTCGGAGCCGGTGGTGGCGTCGGTGGACCGGCGCGGGCGCAGAAGCCCCCGCGCCGCAGTGCGGCGGTCGGCGGGGCCCGGACCAGCGCACCCTCGGGCAACGCCTTGACCTCACCGATGCAGGGCACGGTCGTCAAGGTCGCCGTCGCCGACGGCGACCTGGTCGAGACGGGTGATCTCGTGGTGGTGCTGGAGGCGATGAAGATGGAGCAGCCGCTCACCGCCCACCGATCCGGGAAGGTGGCCGAACTCGTCGCGGAGGTGGGCGCCACCGTGACCAGCGGTTCCACCCTCTGCGAGATCGTCGACTGACCCGGATTTCTACGGCGAACACGGAAAAAGCTCGAGCGGACGGCGGCACCACCGGCGTCGGGCCGAGACTCGAGGCGCCACCCATCATCGCGTCGTCGAGTGAGGACGACGCCCGGCAGTCGGAGGCGGATCCGGAGCGACGGGACGAGACGGAGCGGGCCGACGCACCCCCAAAAAGAGAGTAAGAACTCCGGGGCTGGATCGTGATCCACCGAGCATCGGGGACACACTGGAGTCCATGCCCGAACTGCTCGTCATCCTCGTCGTCCTCGCGGTGATCGGCGGCGCCGCGTTGTACCGGCGCCGAGCGGTCAACCAACGCGAAGCTGCGGCGAGAGCCGAACTCGAGAGTCAACTCACCACGTCCAAGCGGGCCGCCGAGGAAGACGTCACCAAGTTCGGCGAGGAGCTGCAGCGACTGGACACCGATGTCGCCGGTCACCCGCTGGACGAGCCGATGCAGCAGGACTACCAGCGGGCCCTCGACGCGTACGACAACGCGAAGGCGTCGCTGGATGCCGTCAAGCAGCCCGAGGAGATCAAGCACGTCACCGAGATCCTCGAGGACGGCCGGTACGCGGTCGCCTGCGTGAAGGCCCGGGTGGCGGGCGAACCGCTGCCGGCCAAGCGTCCGCCCTGCTTCTTCAATCCGGCACACGGCCCCTCATCGCAGAACGTGGAGTGGGCGCCCCCGGGCGGCGTGCGGCGGGACGTGCCGGCCTGCCCGGCTGACGCCGAACGGGTGCTCGCCGGCGCCGATCCCTACATCCGCACCGTCCAGGTCGGCGCCCAGCGGGTGCCGTACTGGGAGGGCGGCCAGGCGTACGCACCGTGGGCGCAGGGCTACTACAGCCGGTGGAGCGGTAGCGACATGCTGTCCGGCGTCCTCATCGGCAGTCTGCTGTTCGGCGGCATGGGCAGCGTGTTCGGCGGTGGCTTCGACGGCATGGGCGACATGGGCGGCGCCGCGGACGGCCTCGGCGACGTCGGTGGCGGCGACCTCGGTGGTGGGGACGCCGGCGGCGGCGACTGGGGCGGCTTCGACTTCGGCGGCTTCGGCGAGTAGCGGGCTGCGTCCCTTCTTGTAGCTGCTCGCGCGTCTCAGGCGCTCGAGACTGGCGTCTTCCTCCTCGATCGTCGACGCCCGCTTTGTCGTAGCGTGCACCTTCCGCTCTCGGGGGCGCCGACTCCTCGTCGTCAGTCGCCAGCCGCGCCTGAGACACCCGACACTCGCAGCTGTCCCTTGTAGCTGCTCGCTCCTATCCTCAGCTCGCATCGGCACCAGTTAGACGCATCGGCACCACCTGCAGATGGTGCCGATGCGAGGAACTGGTGCCTATGGCCAGCCGCGCCCCGAGGGGAGCTAGGGGGTCAGGGCGGCGGTGAGGGCGGTGAGGGCCTCGGAGCAGCCGACGTCCAGCTTGAGGGTGGCGAACTCGTCACCGCGGGTCGGGCCACGGTTGATGATCACCACCGGCACGCCGCGCTTCGCGCAGTGCCGGACGAAGCGGAGCCCCGACATCACCGTCAGCGACGAGCCGGCCACGACCAGCACCTCGCCCTCCTCGACCAGCGCGTACGCAGCGTCGACGCGGGGCCGCGGCACGGATTCGCCGAAGAACACCACGTCCGGTTTCAGCCGGCCGCCGCACCGCCGGCAGGCGGCGAGCACGAAGTCGTGCCAGTCGTCCACCACGGCGTCACCGTCGGGCCGCAGCTCGGCGTGCTCGAGCGGCGGTGGGTCGGCGACGTTCGGGTTGAGGCGCTCCAGCCGCTCCTGCAGCTCGGTCCGAGGGGTCCGGCCCCCGCACCCCAGGCAGATCACCCAGGCGATCTCGCCGTGCAGGTTGATCAGCATGCTGCTGCCGGCCGCGGCGTGCAGCCCGTCGACGTTCTGGGTCACCACCCCGGCGAGTCCCGCGTCCTCCAGCTCGACCAGCGCGCGGTGACCGGCGTTGGGTGAGGCGAGTCCGATCCGTCGCCAACCGAGATAGGAGCGCGCCCAGTACCGCTGCTGGGCCGCGTGCGACCCGACGAACTCCCGGTACTGCATGGGCGTCGCCCGTACCGAGGTCGGACCGCGATAGTCCGGGATGCCGCTGTCGGTCGAGAGGCCCGCTCCGGTCAGGACCGTCCAGCTCCGACCCGCCAGCAGCGCCGCCGCCGCCGTCACCGACGGATCGAGCACCGGGGCGGGAGCGGACACGCTGGGAAGGGTACCCGCGGACCCGAGTGGTGCTGCCCGACTCAGGTCGCGGCGAGGAACCCGAGCAGCTCGGCGTTCACCTCGCTGGGGTGGGTGGCGAGGAACCCGTGCGGTGCTCCGTCGAGCTCGACGTAGGTCGCCTCGGGCAGCAGCCCGGCCAGCACCTTGCCGCTCGCCTCCAGCGGCACGATGTTGTCGGCGGTGCCGTGGATGATCAAGGTCGGCACGGTGATGCCGGCGACGTCGGCCCGGAAGTCGGTGGGCCAGGTCAGCGGCGCGGCCGAAGCAGCCACGGCTCCCCCGCCGGCGGCGACGTTCCAGGACGCGCGCACCGTCTCCTCGCTGATCCGCTTCCCCAGCGTCTCGTCGAGGTTGTAGAAGGTGTTGAGGAAGCCGGTGAAGAACGCGTACCGGTCCCGCTTGACGTCGTCGGAGATGCCCGTGAAGAACTCCATCGGACCGGCCCCGGTCGGGTTGTCGTCACTCTTCAACAGGCAGGGCGTGATCGCCCCGAGGAAGCCGGCGGCCCGGATCCGATCCGACCCGTACCGGCCGAGGTAGCGGGCCACCTCGCCCCCGCCCATGGAGAAGCCGACCAGGGTGACGTCGGTCAGGTCCAGCACCTCCAGCACCGCGTTGCAGTCGGCGGCGAACGTGTCGTAGTCGTATCCGACGCTCGGCTGACTCGAGGCGCCGAAGCCGCGCCGGTCATACGTGACGACCCGGTAGCCCGCCTCCAGGAGAGCAGCGGTCTGGTGCTCCCAGGAGGCCCCACTGAGCGGATAGCCGTGGATCAGGACGACCGGGCGGCCGCTGCCTTGATCGGTGTAGCAGAGCTCGATGTCGGCGGTGTTCTCCTGGCCGACGGTGATGTAGGGCATGCGTACCTCTCGGGTCGGGTGCTCGGCCCGAGCCTAGTGGGGCCTCAGGTCCGCAAGGTCTCCCCGTGCAGGTGCAGCTGCCGGGCCGCCTCGGCCACCGAGCCGCTGATCGAGGGGTAGACGGTGAACGACCCGGCGAGGTCGTCGACCGTCAGCCGGTGCTTCACCGCGATGGCGAGCGGGAAGATCAGCTCGCTGGCCCGCGGAGCGACCACCACGCCACCGACGACGATCCCGGTGACCGGCAGGCAGAACACCTTCACGAAGCCGTGCTTGATGCCCTGCATCTTCGCCCGGGCGTTGGTCGCCAACGGCAGGTTCACCGTGGCCACCTTCGGAACGGCGACGTCGGCCTGCGCCTGGCTCAGCCCAACGGTCGCGATCTCGGGTGCGGTGAACACGTTCGAGCTCACGATCTTGAGATCGAGCGGTTCGACGCGATCCCCGAGGGCGTGCCACATCGCGATCCGGCCCTGCATCGCCGCGACCGAGGCCAGCATGAACACCCCGGTGCAGTCGCCGGCGGCGTAGACGCTGCGCACCGAGGTCCGCGAGACCTTGTCGACCTTGACGTAGCCACCGTCGTCGAGCTCGATCCCGGCCTCGGCCAAGCCCATGTCAGCGGTGTTCGGGACCGAGCCCACCGCCAGCAGGCAGTGCGATCCGGTGACGGTCCGGCCGTCGGTCAGGGTCACGACGACCTGGTCGCCGTCGCGGCGGACCGCCTGGGCCCGTGATTTCCCCAACACCGTCAGGCCGCGGCGGGCGAACACGTCCTCCAGCACCTGCGCCGCGTCGGCGTCCTCGCCCGGGAGCACCCGATCCCGCGAGGAGATCAGCACCACCTCGGCGCCCAGGGCGTCGTAGGCACTGGCGAACTCGGCTCCGGTCACCCCCGAGCCGATCACGATCAACCGCTCGGGCAGCTCGCTCAGCTCGTAGACCTGGGTCCAGGTGAGGATCCGTTCCCCGTCCGGCTGGGCGTCGGGCAGCACCCGGGGATGCGCGCCGGTGGAGATCAGCACCAGGTCGGCGTCGAAGGACCGCTCGCCGTCGTCGGTCTCGGCGATCACCCGCTCCGGGCCGTCCAGCCGGCCACGACCGCGGACGACGTCGATGCCGTTCTTGCGGAGCCGCGCTTCGATGTCGTCGGACTGCAGCCGGGCGAGGCGGAGCACCCGGCGGTTGACGGCGGCCAGGTCGACGCGGACGTCGTCGGCTTCCTGCAGCCCCAGCTCACCGGAGTCCTGCGTGTCGGCCATGACCTCGGCCGTCGCGATCAGGGTCTTGGACGGAACGCAGTCGGTCAGCACCGCGGAGCCGCCGATCCCCTCGGTGTCGATCAAGGTGACGTCGCCGCCCAGCTGCTGACCGACCAGCGCCGCTTCGTAGCCACCGGGCCCGCCGCCGATGATCACCACCCGGGTCATCGGCGAGGCATCTCAGCCGTGAGGAGCAGCGGTCGCAGTCGAGGGTCGGACACCTTCGGCATTCTTCCACTCGCTTCGCGAGCCGCCCTCCCGGCGCGGATTCGATAGCCTGCCTGCCGTGCTGTACGCCGCGTACGGGAGCAATCTCGATCCCCAGCAGATGGCGCAGCGCTGCCCGCACTCGCCACTGCGCAGCACCGGCTGGCTGACCGGATGGCGGATCACCTTCGGCGGCGACGGGTGGGACGGCCCGCTGCCGACGCTCGCCGAGGAACTCGGGCACCAGGTGTTCGTGGCGCTGTACGACGTGACCGACGGCGACGAGGCGCAGCTGGACAGCTGGGAGAGCGCCGACTCCGGCCTGTACCGCAAGGTGCGGGTCCGGGTCGCCACCCTGGACGGCGAGCTGACCGCCTGGGTCTACGTGCTGAACGACTTCGAGGGCGGCGTACCGAGCGCCCGGAACCTCGGCATCCTGGCCGATGCCGCCGAGGCCGCCGGCGCTCCCGCCGACTACGTGGCCGAGTTGCGGGCACGACCGTGCAGCAGTGGCTGGTAGCGGGGACCGAACCGCTCGGCGAAGCCGTTCGACGACGCCTCAGCGAAGTCGCTCGATGACCTTCTCCACCCGATCCAGCACCGTCTTGCGGCCGGCGTGCCTCCGCTCGTGGTCACGCACGGCCCGAACCTGGTCCACGTCGTCGAGACGACCGACCGCCTTGGCCGCCTCGCGCGCCGACAGCTGGTCGTAGTCGGCGATCGGCAGCTCCTGGTCCTGGTCGTGGCGCGCCCGCCGTCCGGCTCGGGCGGCGGCGGGCGGGTTGGCGACGAACTGCCGGCCCTCGGCACTGCCCTCCGCCTTGGCGGCGTCGGTCGCCTCCCGATCCTGCTTCGACAGCTGCTCCCAGGCCCGCTTCGGCAGGTACCGCTTCGACGCGCCGCCCCGCTCCCGCGCAGAGCCGGTCCGAGCTGTCGCGCTCCCGTCGGAGGTCTGCCAGTCCTCCGCGGTCCACTCGCTCAGGTGCTGCTGGGCATCGTCCTTCGGACCGAGGTACCCCCCGCCGGCCTTCTCGTACTCGGCCTTGAGCAGCTGGGCCTTGCGTGCACTCCACTGGCCCGGTTTGCCGCCCTTGGAGCCGGCGGTCACCTCGTCCTTCAGCCGGGCCCGGAGCTCGGGGTCGGTGTATTTCGCGGCCCGGTCTGCGGGCCGGCTGTGCTTCGTCACCCTCCAGTACTACCCAGTTCCGGGCTTAGAGTGCGGACCGTGACCGACGATCCGACCGACGATCCGACCGACGATCCGACCGACCGCGCCCACGAGGCCGCCCGCGCGCTCTGCCAACGCTTCTCGATCGCCCGGCTGGACCTCGCCTTCGTGCTGGGCTCCGGCTGGTCGGCCGCGGCCGACGAGCTGGGCGCACCGCTGGGTGACTGCCCGCTGGAGGAGCTGCCCGGATTCAGCCGGCCGACGGTGGCAGGGCACGGGGGCCTGCTCCGCGTGGTCACGACCGAGAACGGCAAGACCGCGGCGGTCTTCACCGGTCGGACCCATCTCTACGAGGGCCGTGGCGTCGACGCCGTGGTCCACGGGGTCCGTACCGCGGCCGCGGCCGGTGCGACCACTCTGGTGCTGACCAACGGCTGCGGCGGACTGGACCGCGACCGGGCCCCGGGCACACCGGTGCTGATCGCCGATCACCTGAACCTGACCGGTGCCACCCCGCTGCACGGCCCGACGTTCATCGACTTGACCGAGGCGTACTCGCGTCGGCTGCGTGCCCTCGCCCACCAGGTGGAGCCCGACCTGCCCGAGGGTGTCTACGCCCAGTTCCACGGCCCCGCCTACGAGACCCCGGCCGAGGTGCGGATGGCCGGCATCCTCGGCGCCGACCTGGTGGGCATGTCGACGGCCCTGGAGACCATCGCTGCCCGCGAGGCGGGGATGGAGGTCCTCGGCATCTCGCTGGTCACCAACCTGGCCGCCGGCATCTCCGCGACACCGCTGGAGCACGGCGAGGTCATCGAGGCGGGCCGGGCCGCCGCGCCGCGGCTGCGGACGCTGCTGACCGGACTGGCCGCCGTCCTGTGACCGCGACGGCCGACTGGCCGGCCGGACTCGAGGCGGCGGCCCGGTCCTGGTCCGCGCAGGATCCCGACCCGGACACCCGAGCCACGCTGGCCGAGCTGCTGGGCCGCGCCGAGAGCGGAGATCCGGCCGCCCGGGCCGAGCTCGCCGACGCCTTCGCCGGCCGGCTGGAGTTCGGCACCGCCGGCCTCCGCGGAGCACTCGGGCCGGGGCCGAACCGGATGAACCGGGTGGTGGTCGCCCAGGCGGCCGCCGGTCTGGCGGCGTACCTGGTGGATCAGGGCCTGCGCGGCGGTCGGGTGATCGTCGGGTTCGACGCCCGGTACAAGTCCGACCGGTTCGCCGCCGACACCGCCGAGATCATGAGCGGGGCGGGATTCGAGCCGCTGCTGGTTCCGGGGCCGCTGCCGACTCCGGTGGTGGCCTTCGGCGTCCGGCACTTCGCCTGCGTGGCAGGGGTCGTGGTGACCGCCTCGCACAACCCGCCGCAGGACAACGGGTACAAGGTCTATCTCGGTGACGGCTCACAGATCGTGCCGCCGGCCGACGTCGAGATCAGCGCCCGCATCCTCGAGGTGGCCGCGCGGGACCTGGCCGAGATCTCCCGCTCGACGTCGTACCGGGTCCTCGGTGACGAGCTGACCGAGGCCTACCTCGAGCGCGCCGCCGGTCTGGTGCCCCCGGAGGCCCCGCGGACGCTTGACTGGGTCTACACCCCGCTGCACGGCGTCGGCCGTGCGGTCGTCGACCGCGCGGTGGCGCGGAGCGGCTTCCGCCCGTCCCGGGTGGTGGCCGAGCAGGCCGAGCCGGATCCCCGGTTCCCCACCGTCGCGTTCCCCAACCCGGAGGAGCCGGGCGCGATCGACCTGGCGCTGGCCGTGGCGCGGGAGTCGGGGGCGGACCTGGTGGTCGCGAACGACCCGGACGCCGACCGGTGCGCCGTGGCAGCCGTGGTGGACGGCGACTGGCGGATGCTGAGCGGCGACGAGCTGGGAGCGCTGCTGGCCGATGACGCGTTCCGAGCGGGTCGACGGGGCACCTACGCCTGCTCGGTCGTGTCGAGCTCACTGCTGCAGACCATGGCCGCCGCGCACCAGCAGCCCTTCCGCTACACCCTGACCGGCTTCAAGTGGATCGGCCGGGTGCCCGGACTGGCGTTCGGGTACGAGGAGGCGATCGGCTACTGCGTCGATCCGGAGGCGGTGCCCGACAAGGACGGCATCACCGCGCTGCTCCGGGTGCTCGCCACCGCGGCGGCGCTGCGGGCGGCCGGGCAGACGATCAGTGATCGACTGGACGAGATCGCTCGCAGCTACGGGGTGTTCGAGACGAGCCAGTTGTCGGTCCGGGTGGCCGATCTCGCCCTCATCGCCGCTGCGATGCAGCGGCTGCGCGCCGCCCCGCCGACGGAGCTGGCCGGGGAGCAGGTCGTCGTCGACGACCTGGCCGACGGCACCGGCAGCGCGATCGGCGTGCTGCCCGCCACCGACGCCGTGCTGCTGACCGGTCCGAGTCTCAAGGTCGTCGTCCGGCCCTCGGGCACCGAGCCGAAACTGAAGTGCTATCTCGAGGCCCGCCGACCCGCGACGCCGGACGTCGGCGAGGCCCGGGCGGATGCCCGGGCCTCGTTGCAGCGCCTGCGTTCGGAGATGTCGGCCGTTCTCGGCCTGTGATCACCGCCGGGCGGCGACGGCGGCCATCGGCACCAGGAAGGCGATCAGCAGACCGACGACCAGGTTCAGGGCCGCGAAGGCGATCTGCGACGCGAGCACCATCGTCACCGTGAACGGCAACAGGACCACGAGGGCGATGCCGACCGCGGCCAGCGCGCCGTAGTAGGTGGTCGGGTGCGGAGCGACGTGCAGCATCAGGTTGTACAGCGCGGAGGCGCCGATCACGATCGCCGCGGCCATCAGCGCGTACGTGCCGGCCCCCACCGGGACGCTCACGTGCAGGATGCCGCCGACGAGCAGCAGACCGACCAGCGCGGCCATCGCGGCGATCGCGGCGGCCAGCCCGGCGCCCACCCAGAACCGCACGTGGTCGATGCCGGTCCGGTACGCGGCGGTCGGGGACGTCGGCTCCGACGCCACGGCCGTGGGTGAGGTCGGCGAGGCGGCCGGTCGGGCCGCGGTGAACTCGTCGGCGTATGACGGGCCGTAGCTCATCGCGTACGGCGAGGCGGCGGCCGGCGCCGGCTCGGGCCGGAACAGTGACGGGTCGACCGCGACCGGCCGGGTCGGGCTGTCAGCGGCGGGGCCGGCGTAGCGGGTTGTGGATCCGTTGTCGTTGCGGGGGGTGGTGCTCATCGAGCTCATCTTCTTCCGAAGTCCTGCGTCGGCCCTTCGCCGGCGACACCTTCACTGTCACACCGGCGCACCTCCTCCGGACTCGGCCGGACGGCGGATCCACCGGTGGAGCCCGCGGTCCCCCGATCGGTGGAACCGGGCCGCCGGGCGACGCCTGCGTTTCTCCACCAAAGCGGAGGAACGCACCGCCCAACCCCACGCAAGTCCGCCAAAGCGGAGAAACGCAGCCCCCACACCAACGCAAGTCCGCCAAAGCGGAGAAACGCCGCCCCCACACCGACGCAACTCCACCAAAGCGGAGAAACGCACCCACCCCGCCCGAGTCCCGGCGTAACTCCGCCAAAGCGGAGAAACGCCGCCAGCCAGGGTGCCGACCTCGCGTACCCGCCCGCCCTGGTCAACGACCAGATCACCGTACGGTGCCAAATTGTCGCGATCATCGCCATTCAGACGCTATGATCTGCGGCATCAAGGCTCCGGCACGACGATTTATCGCGCATACCAGCGCAGCAGAGGAGGCGACATGACCCCAGCAGCTCCGACTGTGCGAGTCCGACCCGACCAGGTGCATGACGTGCTCAGTCGGCACGTGCTGACCGACGGGATGAAACTCGTGCTCGACCTGCGCCGCAGCTCCGGCTGCCGGCTGGTCGACGCGCGGGACGGCCGCCGCTACCTCGACATGTACTCGTTCTTCGCCTCCTCGCCACTCGGGCTCAACCCACCGGCACTGGTCGACGACCCCGAGTTCCTCGCCGAGATCGCCGACATCGCGGTGAACAAGCCGGCCAATCCCGACGTCTACAGCACCGCGTACGCCGAGTTCGTGGCGACGTTCGCCCGGGTGCTGGGTGACCCCGCGCTGCCCCACCTGTTCTTCGTCGAGGGCGGCGCGCTGGCGGTGGAGAACGCCTTGAAGGTCGCGTTCGACTGGAAGAGCCAGCTGAACGAGCGCGCGGGCCGCAGTCCCGAGCTGGGCGGCAAGATCTTGCACCTCACCCGGGCCTTCCACGGCCGCAGCGGCTACACGCTGTCCCTGACCAACACCGAGCCGAACAAGACGGCCCGGTTCCCGAAGTTCGACTGGCCGCGGATCGACGTACCGGCCATCACCTTCCCGCTCGCCGACCACCTCGACGACGTCGTCGCCGCCGAGGAGCGGGCGCTCGACCAGGCCCGGCAGGCGTTCGCCGCGGCATCCGCACGACATCGCCGCCTTCTTCGCCGAGCCGATCCAGGGCGAAGGTGGCGACAACCACATCCGGCCGGAGTTCTTCGCCCGGATGCAGCAGCTGGTGCACGCCAACGACGCGCTGTTCATCTTCGACGAGGTGCAGACCGGCGGCGGTACCACCGGCACCGCGTGGGCGTACCAGCAGCTGGGTGTCACCCCCGACGTGGTGGCCTTCGCCAAGAAGGTCCAGGTCGGCGGGGTGATGGCCGGCGGGCGGGTCGACGAGGTGCCCGACAACGTGTTCGCCCGTGTCCGGCCGGATCAACTCCACCTGGGGCGGCGGCCTGACCGACATGGTCCGCTCCCGCCGGATCCTGGAGGTCATCGAGGCCGAGGGCCTGATCGAGCAGGCCGGCCCCAAGGGCGCGCACTTCGTCGGCCGGCTGAGCGAGCTGGCCGCCGAGCACGAGCTGATCAGCAACGTGCGCGGGCGTGGGTTGTTCGTGGCCTGCGACCTGCCGAGCACCGCCGTCCGCGACGAGGTGCTGGAGGACCTGCGGGACTCCGAGCAGCGTCCTCGCGCTGCGGCTGCGGTCAGCGGTCCCTCCGCTTCCGTCCGGCGCTGACCGTGCGGGAGGATGACATCGACGAGGCGGTGGCGGCTCTGGGCCGCGTGGTCGCCCGTCTCCACTCCGAGACCAGGGAGCTGGTCGGATGAACACCGACACCGTGCAGGACGAATCGATGAGCGCCATCGCCGCCGACACCTACCGCAGCACCAACCCGGCGCAGCTGGACGACCTGGTGGCCGAGATCGAGCTGGCCGACGCCGACTCGTTCGTCGCGGCCGCCGCCGCCGCCAAGCGCGCGCAGCGGGACTGGGCCGCGGTCCCCGCTCCCGTCCGCGGCCGGGCGATCGCGCACCATCGGCCGGCTCGTCGAGGACAACGCCGAGGCGCTGGCCCGGCTGGTCACCCGCGGAGATCGGCAAGCCGTACGCCGAGGCGCTCGGCGAGGTGCGCGAGATCGTCGACACCTGCGACTTCTTCCTCGGCGAGGGTCGGCGGCTGTACGGGCAGACGGTGCCGAGCGAGATGCCCGACAAGCAGCTGTTCACCTTCCGGGTGCCGGTCGGCGCCGTCGCGGTGATCACCGCCGGCAACTTCCCGGTCGCCGTCCCGTCCTGGTACCTCGTGCCCGCGCTGCTCGCCGGCAACACCGTGGTCTGGAAGCCCGCCGAGTACGCCGCCGCGTCGGCCCAGGCGCTGTCCACGAGCTGTTCGTCCGCGGTGGCGGGCTGCCCGACGGCGTGCTGAACCTCGTCCACGCCGACGGCCCCGCCACCTTCGACGGGCTGGAGCGCGGCGCTGGAGCACGGGCTGATCGACAAGGTCGGCTTCACCGGCTCGTCGGCGGTCGGCCGCGAGATCGGCGCGCTGACCGGTCGGCACCTGCAGACCGCCTGCCTGGAGCTGGGCGGCAAGAACCCGCTGGTGGTCACGCCGAGCGCCGACCTCGACCTCGCCGTCGAGGGCGCCCTGTTCTCCGGGTTCGGCACCGCCGGCCAGCGCTGCACCTCGCTGGGCACGGTTATCGTGCACGAGTCGGTGCACGACGAGTTCCTGGCCCGCTTCACCGCAGCCGTGGCCGACGCCGCGGTCGGCGACCCGACGCGGAGCCGGTGCTGATGGGCCCGATGCTGGATCGCGAAGTTCGCCGACCGCTACGAGGAGTACCTGGACTGGATCCAGCCGCACCACACGGTCCACGGCGCCGACCGGGCGGATCACCGCCGACAACCCGCGACCCGGCTTCGTCGGCGACCCCGCAGCGGGGCTGTACTACCACCCGGTGATCGTCGACGGCGTCCGCCCCGACGACCAGCTCTTCCGCGAGGAGACCTTCGGCCCGATCGTCGGCGTGACCACGTACTCGCACCCTCGAGCGAGGCGATCGAGCTGGCCAACCTGCCCGGCTACGGGCTGTCGTCGTCGATCTACACCACCGACCCCAAGGACGCGTTCACCTTCCGCGACCGGATCGGCGCCGGCATGGTGTCGATCAACAACTCCACCTCGGGCGCCGAGGCGCACCTGCCCTTCGGCGGCAACGGGAAGTCCGGCAACGGCTCGCGCCAGTCGGGCATCTGGGTGCTCGACCAGTTCACCCGCTGGCAGTCGATGAACTGGGACTACTCCGGCCGGCTGCAGAAGGCGCAGATGGACGTGGCCGAGCTCGTCCCCGATCGCGACTTCCGCCTCGAGACCTGAGCGGCACCGTGGCGGCATCTCCGGCCGAGACGCTGGACTCGTCCTTCCGGACGGCCCTGCGACGAACTCCGACCACCAGCTCGCACGCTGAGCCGTGGCACCGCCCGGCAGCGGCATGCTCGGACGAGCTCGGGGCGTGCCGCCGCTGGATCTGCACGCGCTCTTCGACGCCCAGGCGACGAGCCGGCAGCTCGATCTCGCGGCCCGGCGGTTGCAGGCCGCCGGTCGTCGGCTTCTACACCATCGGGTCGGCCGGGCACGAGAGCAACGCCCTGGTGGCGGCGGCGCTGCGGCCGTCGGATCCGGCGCTGCTGCACTACCGCTCCGGCGGCTTCTACTGCGCCCGGGCCGGCCAGGTCCCGGCTCCACGCCGATCCGCGACGTGCTGCAGGGTCTGATGGCGCTGGCGGATGAACCGATCGCCGGCGGCCGGCACAAGGTGTTCGGGCACCCGGACCTGGCGGTCATCCCGCAGACGTCGACGATCGCCTCCCACCTGCCCCGGGCGGTCGGTCTCGCCATCGCGATCGCCCGCGCCGGGCGGCTCGGGAGTGGTGCCGGAGTGGCCCGAGGACGCGGTCGTCGTCTGCTCGTTCGGCGACGCCTCGGCGAACCACTCGACGGCGACCGGTGCGATCAACACCGCGCTGAACACCGCGTTCCGGGGGCTGCCGGTGCCGGTGCTGTTCGTCTGCGAGGACAACGGGCTGCGGCATCTCGGTGCCGACCCCGACGGGCTGGATCGAGACTGCGTACGGGAGCCGTCCGGGACTCGACTACGCCGCTCGTCGACGGGGCCGATCCGCTCACCGCGTGGCCGTCGGTCGTCGCGCTGTCGAGCGGGTCCGCCGAACCCGGAGACCCGGCTTCCTGCACCTGCGGACCGTCCGGTTCCTGGCCCACGCCGGCAGCGACGCCGAGATCAGCTACCGGACCCCGACCGCAGATCGCGGCGGACCAGGCCCGTGACCCGCTGCTGGCGACCGCGCGGGCGCTGATCGCGGCAGGCACCCGGGTCGACGACCTGCTCGACCGCTACGACGCCCTGCGGGACGAGGTGGACCGGACCGCGGCGGCCCTGGCCGGCGCCGACCGGCTGTCCTCGACCGAGAGCGTGGTCGCACCGCTCGCGCCGCGGCACCCCGACCGGGTGGCTGCGCTGACCGCCGACTGGCGTCCGGCGGCGGCGCGGCTGCGGCGGCAGCGAAGCCGCGCACCCTGGCCGAGTCGATCAACGCCACCCTGGCCGAGATCCTCGCCGCCGAGCCGCCGGGCGCTCGTGTTCGGTGAGGACGTCGGGGTGAAGGGCGGGGTGTACGGGGTCACCGGCGGACTGGCCCGCCGGTTCGGTGCCGCCCGGGTGTTCGACACCCTGCTCGACGAGCAGTCGATCCTGGGCCTGGCCCTCGGCGCCGGACTCGCCGGGCTGGTGCCGATCCCCGAGATCCAGTACCTCGCCTACCTGCACAACGCCGAGGACCAGCTCCGCGGCGAGGCCGCCACACTGTCCTTCTTCTCCTCGGGCCGGTACCGCAATCCGATGGTGGTGCGGATTGCCCGGACTCGCGTACCAGAGTGGGTTCGGCGGACACTTCCACAACGACAACGGTCGTCGCCGTGCTGCGCGACATCCCCGGGCTGGTCGTGGCGTGTCCGGCCCGCGCCGACGACGCCGCGGCGTTGCTGCGGACCTGCGTGGCCAGCGCGGCCGTGGACGGTTCGGTGTCGGTGTTCCTGGAACCGATCGCGCTCTACCACACCCGTGATCTGCACGCGCCCGGCGACGACGGCTGGTTGGCCACCGACCATGATCAGCCCGTGCCGATCGGCCGGACCCGCAGCTATCCGGCCGCAGCCGGGCCCGACCTGGTGCTGGTCACCTTCGGCAACGGTGTGCCGATGAGCCTGCGGGTGGCACGTCGGCTGGCGGCCAACGGGATCCACGCGGAGGTGCTGGACCTGCGCTGGCTGGCCCCCCTGCCGACCGACGAGATCGCGGCTGCGGCCCGCCGGGTCGGCCGGGTGCTGGTGGTCGACGAGACCCGGCACGCCGGCGGCGTGGGTGAAGGGGTGTTGGCCGGCCTGGTGGAATGGCAGTTCACCGGCCCGATGGCCCGGGTGGCCAGTGCGGACTCCTTCGTCCCGCTGGGACCGGCGACCGCGCACGTCCTGCTGGGTGAGAACGAGATCGAGAAGGCCGCGATGACGCTTGCGGCCCGAGAGAGGACCACCGCCGATGAGTAGACCGCGACAGAGCCCCTTGGGGATGCTCGGTGTCGACCACCTGATCACCGACGAGGAACGTGACATCCAGCTCGCGGTCCGCGACTTCGTCGACGAACGGGTCCGGCCCCGGATCGCCGACTGGTACGAGCGGGGTGAGATCGACCTCGCGCTCGCCCGTGAGGCCGGTGAACTGGGCCTGCTGGGCATGCACCTCGACCGGGTACGGCTGCGCCGGCACCGGGGCGGTCTCCTACGGCCTCGCGTGCCTCGAGCTCGAAGCGGGCGACTCCGGCGTCCGGAGCCTGGTCTCGGTACAGGGCTCGCTGGCGATGTTCGCCATCTGGAAGTTCGGCAGCGAGGAGCAGAAGCAGCACTGGCTGCCGCGGATGGCAGCCGGTGAGGCGATCGGCTGCTTCGGCCTGACCGAGGCCGACTTCGGCTCCAACCCGGCCGGGATGCGCACCAGCGCCAAGCGCGACGGCGACGACTGGGTGCTCAACGGCAGCAAGATGTGGATCACCAACGGATCCGTCGCCGATGTCGCCGTGGTGTGGGCCCGGACCGACGAGGCCGAGGGCAGCTCCGGCATCCGCGGCTTCGTCGTGCCGACCGACACCCCGGGTTTCTCGGCGCCCAAGATCGGCCGGAAGCTGTCGCTGCGCGCCTCGATCACCTCCGAGCTGGTGCTGGAGGACGTCCGGCTGCCCGCCGACGCCGTGCTCCCCGAGGTGGTCGGTCTGCGCGGCCCGCTCTCCTGCCTCAACGAGGCCCGGTTCGGCATCATCTTCGGCGCCCTCGGCGCCGCCCGCGACTGCCTCGACACCACGATCGAGTACGCCGCGACGCGCGAGGTGTTCAACCGTCCGCTCGCGTCGTTCCAGCTCACCCAGGCGAAGCTCGCCGACCTGAGTCTTGAGCTGCAGAAGGGATTCCTGCTGGCCCTGCACCTCGGACGGCTGAAGGACGACGCACCAGCTGCGACCCGACCAGGTCAGTCTCGGCAAGCTCAACAACGTCCGCGAGGCCCTGGCCATCGCCCGCGAGTGCCGGACGATCCTCGGCGCGAGCGGGATCACCTTGGAGTACCCGGTCCTGCGGCACGCCAACAACCTGGAGTCGGTGCTGACCTACGAGGGCACTTCCGAGGTGCACCAGCTGGTGATCGGGCAGGCCCTGACCGGCGAGTCCGCCTTCAGCTGAGCCCCGCCCCTCACCCCCACCCTCGCCTCTCTTCTCCGCGAGAAGTAGGTTCCGCGGCCGCGAAATCGATTGCCGAGGCCGCGGAACCTACTTCTCGCGCGAGCCGGGCCGGGTGAGTGCGCGGGTTAGCGTGGTCGGCGTGGAGCGGCTCGACTGGGCGGAGGTCCGGGCTCGGCGGCTGGCGCGGCACGGGCTGACCGGACGTGGTTTCGGTTCCCTCGTTGCGGCGGCCACGGCGATCGGCGGCGCGCACGCCCAGGTGATGTCGGCGGCGGAGCTCTCGCTGGCCCTGCGCACACCGGGTACCACCGCCGCCGACGTGCGGTCCGCGTTGTGGGAGCGGCACGAGCTGGTGAAGACGTACGGTCCCCGGGGCACGGTTCACCTGCTGGCCACGGCGGATCTGCCGCTGTGGTGCGGGGCGCTCGCCGCCGTTCCGCCCGCCTCCACTCAGCCGCCCGCCATGTCGTTGACCGCCGACCAGACCACCGAGGTCGTCGCCGCTATCGCGTCGGTCCTGGCCGATGCCGACCAACCGCTGACGACCGACGAGCTCGGGGCCGCCGTGACGGCACGTACCGGCCCGTGGGCCGGCGACCTGGTCATCCCGGCGTTCTCCGGCGCCTGGCCCCGGTGGCGACGGGCCCTCGATCCGGCCGCCCACCGCGGCGGCCTGGTGTTCGGGTCGCCCCGCGGCCGAAGCGTGACGTACGCCAGTCCCGACGCCTGGCTGCCCGGCTTCGCGCCCGCGAACACCGAACCGGCCCTGCAGTGGCTGCTGCGTGGTTACCTGCACGCGTACGGCCCCGCGCGCCCTCGGGACTACGCGCGCTGGCTCGCCACCTCACCGGGCTGGGCCGCCGACCAGTTCGGGGCCGCCGCCGACCTCGTCGAGGTCGAGCTCGCGGGCGAGCCGGCCTGGATGCTCGCGGACGACCGAGACGCTCCGGCACCCGAACCGGGGGCGGGACTGCGGCTGCTGCCGTACTTCGACAACTACGTCGTGGCCGGCCAACCCCGAGAGCTGCTGTTCCCGGGTCGGGCGGCGGAGCGCGCCCTCAGCCGCACCGGGCAGGCGGGCAACTACCCGGTGCTGCTGCGCGACGGCGAGGTGGCGGGGGTGTGGCACCGCAAGGCCGCTGGTCGGCGCGCGACCCTCACCGTCGAGCCGCTGGCCGGCTTCGGCCGTGGCGATCGGGCCGCTCTGGCCGACCAGGCCGACCGGATCGGGGAGATCACCGGGACGGCCACGACCCTGGTCGTCGGACCGGTGGCGGTCGGTCCGCACGCCTGAGCGCTCGAGCCGCTGCGGCTGGTTCAGTCAGTCACTCAGCAGCTCGGCCACGGCCTTGCCGACCGCGTCGACCTCGATCAGGAACCCGTCGTGGCCGAAGGTGGAGTCGATCACGTGCACCGGGCCTGCGGTGGGGATGCCGGCGGCCAGCCGGCGGCTCTGCTCCAGCGGATACAGCCGGTCGGAGTCGATGCCAGCCACCAGGGTCCGTGCCGTCACCCGGGACAGCGCCGCGTCGACCCCGCCGCGGCCACGGCCGACGTCGTGACTGTTCATCGCCTCGGTCAAGGTGACGTAGGAGCCGGCGTCGAATCGCCCGACGAGCTTGTGACCGTGGTGGTCGAGGTAGCTCTCGACCGCGTAGCGGCCGCCGTCGGGCACCGATTCACCCGCCTGATCGTCGCGGCCGAACCGGATCGCCAGCTCCTCGCCCGACCGGTACGTGACGTGGGCGATCTGCCGCGCGACGGCGAGACCGCCGGTCGGGCCCGGTCCCGATCGGTCGTAGTCGCCGCCCTGCCAGGCCGGATCGGAGCGGATGGCCTGCAGCTGGGGCCGGCACCAGGCGATCTGGTCGGCCGAGGCGGCCGCGGTGGTGGCGAGCAGCAGCATCCGCTGGACCCGTTCCGGTGCGCTCACCGCCCACTCGACGGCCCGCATGCCGCCGGCCGAACCCCCGAGCACCACGCCCCACCGCTCGATTCCCAGCAGATCGGCCAACCGCACCTCCGCGGCCACCTGGTCCCGGGTCGTGATCCGCGGGAAGCGGGATCCCCACGGTCGCCCGTCCGGCGCCGCCGACGCGGGTCCGGTGGAGCCCTGGCAGCCGCCGAGGATGTTGGCCGCGACCACGAACCAGCGGTCGGTGTCGATCCAACCGCCGGGCCCGATCAACGTGCCCCACCACCCCGGAGTCGGATGTCCCGGCCCCGCCGGCCCGACCACGTGGCTGTCGCCGGTGAGCGCGTGCAGCACGAGCACCGCGTTGTCCCGGGCGGGCGACAGCTCGCCCCAGGTCTCGTAGGCCAACCGCACCTCGGGCAGCGGCTCCGGGGCCCACTCCAGAGGTAGCGACCCGATCTCGGCGAACTGCCGGTTCCCGATCGGGTCGCCTGGTTGCCAGGCGGGGATCAGGCCTCCTTGGCTGCCCGGAAGCCGGCGTCGAGATCGGCCAGGATGTCGTCGATGTTCTCGATGCCCACGGCCAGCCGGACCAGACCCGGCGTCACCCCGGTGGTGGCCTGCTCCGCCTCGGTCAGCTGGCTGTGCGTGGTCGAGGCCGGGTGGATCACCAGGGAACGGACGTCCCCGATGTTGGCCACGTGGCTGTGCAGCTCCAAGCCGTTGACGAACCGCTTCCCCGCCTCGATCCCACCCTGGATCTCGAACGCCAGCACGGCTCCGGCGCCCTTGGGCGCGTACTTCTGGGCCAGCGCGTGCCACGGGCTGCTCGGCAGGCCGGCGTAGGCGACGCTCTCGACCTCGTCCCGGCCGGTCAGCCACTCCGCCACCCGCTGGGCGTTGGCGACGTGCCGCTCCATCCGCAGGCTGAGGGTCTCCAGGCCCTGGGCGATCAGAAAGGCGTTGAACGGCGAGGCCGCCGGGCCGAGATCGCGGAGCAGCTGGACGCGCGCCTTGAGGATGAAGGCCAGGTTGGCCCCGAGGGCGCTGCCGACACCGAGATCCGGCGCGTAGCGCAGGCCGTGGTAGCTCGGGTCCGGCTCGTTGAACTGCGGGAAGCGGGCGGGGTCGGCCGCGTAGTCGAACCGGCCGCTGTCGACGATCGCGCCACCGATGGCGGTGCCGTGACCGCCGAGGTACTTGGTCGCGGAGTGCACGACGACGTCGGCGCCCCATTCCAGCGGCCGGATCAGGTAGGGCGTCGCCACCGTGTTGTCGACGATCAGCGGCACGCCCGCCTCGTGAGCCGCCGCGGCGACCTTCTCGATGTCGAGGATGTCCTGCTTGGGATTGGAGATGGTTTCGGCGAAGAAGGCCTTCGTGTTGGGCTGGACCGCTGCCCGCCAGGACTCGATGTCGTCGGGGTCTTCAACGAACGAGACCTCGATGCCGAACTTCGGCATCGTGTAGTGCAGCAGGTTGTACGTGCCTCCGTACAGCGCCGGGCTGGCCACGATGTGCGAACCCACCTCCGCCACGTTGAGCAGCGCCAGCGTCTCCGCCGACTGCCCGGACGCCGTCAGCAGTGCCCCGACACCGCCCTCGAGCGACGCGATCCGCTTCTCCACCACGTCGGTGGTGGGATTCATGATCCGCGTGTAGATGTTGCCGAATTCCTTGAGCGCGAACAGGTTCGCGGCGTGATCGGCATCGTTGAACACGTACGACGTGGTCTGGTAGATCGGCAACGCCCGGGCCCCGGTCGCGGAATCAGGCTCCTGGCCGGCGTGGATCTGACGAGTCTCGAAGGACCAGCTATCGCTCATGAGCGCAACTTAGTCGGGAGTCCCCGGCATTGCCCAGTGTCTCAATAGGCAATCAGTTCTGACGGTCGCCGAACGAGTTGCCGCCCGCCCGCTCGTGGACCGTACCGAGCTGGGCCGGACCGCGGCGACAGGTCATCGCGCCGGTGCGGTTCCGGCATCGATGCGGACCGGCGGTGAACCGGCCTAGGATCAAGGGCATGACGGTGTTGCATGGTCGCGCTCCGCGCTCGGAGAGGCATCGCCCATGACGACGACGGTCCCGCTCCCCACCCACCTGGAGGACGCGACCCGGACCGAGACGTCGCTGAAGCGGTTCCTGCACGGCCTCCCGGGCGTCGACCCGGTCGGGGTGGAACAACGCGCGGCCGGTCTGGCCACCCGGTCGATCAAGAAGGCGGCCAAGCTCGCCGCGATCGATCTCGCGATCTCGATGGTCGACCTCACCACGCTCGAGGGCGCGGACACCCCGGGAAAGGTGCGCAACCTCGCCCGCAAGGCGCTGCGACCCGACCCCGACAACCCCGACACCCCGCCCACCGCGGCGATCTGCGTCTATCCGGACATGGCCGCGGTGGCCAAGCAGGAGGTGCAGGGCAGCGCGGTCAAGGTCGCCGCAGTGGCCACCGCCTTCCCGTCCGGCCGCTCCAGCATCGAGGTCAAGTTGGCCGACACGAAGCTGGCCGTCGACGCCGGGGCGGACGAGATCGACATGGTGATCGACCGGGGCGCCTTCTTGGCGGGCCGGTACGGCGTGGTCTTCGACCAGATCCAGCAGGTGAAGGCGGCCTGCGGAGCGGCCCGGCTCAAGGTGATCCTGGAGACCGGCGAGCTCGCCACCTACGACAACGTCCGGCGGGCCTCCTGGTTGGCGTTGCTCGCCGGCGGGGACTTCATCAAGACCTCCACCGGCAAGGTGTCCCCGGCGGCGACCCTGCCGGTGACGCACGTGATGCTGCAGGCGGTGAAGGACTGGAAGACCCAGACCGGGGAGCAGCGGGCGGTCAAACCGGCCGGGGGCATCCGCACCAGCAAGGACGCCATCCGCTATCTGGTCGCCGTGCACGAGGTGGCCGGACCGGCTTGGCTCGACCCCTACTACTTCCGGTTCGGGGCGTCGTCGGTGCTGAACGACTTGATCATGCAGCGCCGCACCCAGCTCGCCGGTCACTACTCCGGCCCCGACTACGTCACCGTCGACTAGCGAGATCGAGCGGAGCGCCGCCGCGAGCGTTCCCGGGGTCGTCCCGCCGGCTGAGAGGATGGATCATGATCGACTGGGAGTACGCACCCGCACCCGAGTCCGCCGCCATCGGTGCGCTCAAGGACCGGTACCTGCCCTACATCGACGGCACCTTCGTCGAGGGCGCCGGTGATGACCTGGACAGCATCAACCCCGGCACCGGGGAGAAGCTGACCACCATCTCCACGGTGGACGCCGCCGACCTCGACCGTGCCGTGAAGGCGGCCCGCAAGGCCTACGACGGCCCCTGGTCGTCGATGGGCGGCGCCGAACGGGGGAAGTACCTGTTCCGGATCGCCCGCGGCATCGCCGAGCGGTCGCGCGAGCTCGCGGTGATCGAGACCCTCGACAACGGCAAACCGATCAAGGAGACCCGCGACTTCGACGTACCCACCGCGGCGCAGCACTTCTTCTACCACGCCGGCTGGGCGGACAAGCTGCAGCACCTCGGGCTCGGTCCGGCACCCGCCCCGCTCGGTGTCGCGGGTCAGGTCATCCCGTGGAACTTCCCGCTGCTGATGGCGGCCTGGAAGATCGCCCCGGCACTGGCCGCGGGCAACACGGTGGTGATCAAACCGGCCGAGACCACCTCGGTCTCCATCCTGGTGCTGGCCGAGATCATCGCCGACGCCGGTCTGCCACCGGGAGTGGTGAACATCGTGCCCGGTGCGGGTGAGATCGGGCGCAGCCTGGTCAACCACCCCGGACTGGACAAGGTGGCGTTCACGGGCTCGACGGCGGTCGGCCGCGGCATCGCGAAGTCGCTGGCCGGCACCGGTCGCAAGCTGACGCTCGAGCTGGGCGGCAAGGGCGCCAACATCGTCTTCGACGACGCCGCCCAGGATCAGGCGATCGAAGGCATCGTCAACGGCATCTTCTTCAACCAGGGCCAGGTCTGCTGCGCCGGATCACGTCTGCTGGTCCAGGAATCCATCGCCGAGGAGTTCGTCGACCAAGCTGAAGGACCGGGTGGAGACCCTCCGCGTGGGCGACCCGCTGGACAAGAACACCGACGTCGGCGCGATCAACTCGGCTGCCCAGCTGGAGCGGATCACCGACCCTGCGCGACGCCGGTCTGGACGAGGGTGCGGAGGTCTGGACGTCGTCCTGCCCGCTTCCGCAGCACGGCTACTACGTGGCTCCGACGATCTTCACCAACGCCACGCCGACGATGCGGATCGCCCGGGACGAGATCTTCGGACCGGTCCTCGCGGTCGATGACGTTCCGCACGCCGGACGAGGCGCTCACCAAGGCCAACAACTCCGCGTACGGGTTGTCGGCCGGGGTGTGGACCGAGAAGGGGTCCCGCGCCATGGGGATGGCCGCGGGATTGCGGGCCGGCGTGATCTGGGACAACACCTTCAACCAGTTCGATCCGGCGGCGAGCTTCGGCGGCTACAAGGAATCCGGTTACGGCCGCGAGGGCGGGCCGTCCGGGATGGCGGCCTATCTGCGGACCGACGACGAGGCGGTGCGCTCGTGACCCACCTCGCGGTGCCCAAGACGTACAAGCTCTATCTCGGTGGCAAGTTCCCGCGTTCGGAGTCGGGCCGGACGTACGCGGTCCGCGACGCCGACGGCGGCTTCGTGGCCAACGCGGCGCTGGCTTCGCGCAAGGACGCCCGGGACGCGGTCGCCGCGGCCCGCAAGGGCTCCTCGGCGTGGGCCAAGGCGACTCCGTACAACCGCGGGCCAGGTCATCTACCGGGTCGCGGAGATGCTGGAGGGGCGGCGGGCCCAGTTCGTCGAGCTGCTCGCGGCGAGCACCGCAGCCGGGAAGCGGGCCGCCGCCGAGGAGGTGGATGCCGCCGTCGACCGGTTGGTGCACTACGCAGGTTGGACCGACAAGCTGGCCGCGGTGTTCGGCAGCTCGAACCCGGTCTCGGGACCGTACTTCTCCTACTCCGCGCCGGAACCGACGGGCGTGGTCGCGGTGTTCGCGCCCACCGGAGCTCCGCTGCTGGGCCTCGTCGCCGTGCTGGCTCCGGTGCTCGCCGGCGGCAACGCCTCGGTGCTCGTTGCAGCCGAGGCCGATCCCTGCGTGGCGATCACGTTCGCCGAGGTGCTCGCGACCTCCGACGTGCCCGCCGGGGTGGTCAACGTGCTGACCGGGTCCGCCACCGAGCTCGGCCCGCATCTCGCGTCCCACGCCGACGTGAACGCGTTGGACCTCACCGGTGCGGACGCCGAGCTGCGGCTCGATCTCGAGCAGCGCGCCGCCGGCACGCTGAAGCGGGTGTACGTGCCGGCCGGGGAGCCGGACTACGCCGGGGCACCGGGTACCGCCCGGTTGCGTGCCTTTTTGGAGATGAAGACGGTCTGGCACCCGACGGGCGCACTCTCCCTCGCCGGCGGCAGCGCGTACTGAGGGGTGGCCGAGGTACCTGTCCCCGATCCGCCGCCACGCCAGGTCGTCCTGCTGGCCGGACCCTCCGGTAGCGGCAAGTCCCGGGCTGCGCGGGTCACCGGGCGACCCCGGTTGGCCCTGGACGACTTCTACCTCGATGCCGACCATCCCGGGCTGCCACGCACCCCCTCGACAGGCTCAGGACGACGCCTGGGGATCGTCGACTGGGACGACCCGGCGACCTGGGACGAGGCGGCGGCGCTGACCGCCATCACGGCGCTGTGTCGGGTCGGTCGGGCCCGGGTCCCGGTCTACGACATCTCCGCGAGTCGTCGCACCGGCAGCGCCGAGCTCGACGTGACCGGAGCCGGTTGCTTCGTGGCGGAGGGACTGTTCGCACCGGAGCTGGTCGCCGCGTGCCGAACGGCTGGACTCCTCCGCGATGCGCTCTACCTCGAACGCCCCCGTGCGCTCAGCCTCGTGCTGCGGTTCGTCCGGGATCTCGCCGAGCACCGCAAACCGGTCGGGGTGCTGGTCCGCCGGGGACTGGCGCTGTGGCGAGCCGAGCCGGCACTCCGCCGGTACGCCCTGGCCCGGGGCTGCCGGCCGGTCACGTTCCGGAAAGCACTGGCGATCATCGCCCGGGATGACACACTCGCCCCGTGACCACGCACGGCAGTGATCAGCGACGGATCGCCTACCAGGGCGAGCCCGGCGCCAACTCCCATCTGGTGTGCAAGCAGCACTACCCGGACTGGCTGGCGGTGCCCTGCGCCTCGTTCGAGGACGTGTTCGCCGCGGTGGAGAACGGCGAGGCCGAGCTGGCCATGATCCCCATCGACAACTCCATCGCCGGCCGCGTCGCCGACATCCACCACTTCCTGCCCACCTCCGGCCTGCACATCGTCGCCGAGCACTTCCTGCGGATCCGCTTCCACCTGATGGGTGTGACCGGTGCGAGCATCGAGTCGATCAAGACCGTGCACAGCCACGTGCACGCCCTCGGTCAGTGCCGCAAGATCATCAAGCAACACGGCTGGCTGCCGCTGATCGCCGGCGACACGGCCGGCGCGGCGCGGGAGATCGCCGACGCGGGCGATCCCACCCAGGGCGCGATCTCGCCTCCGCTCGCGGCGGAGATCTACGGCCTCGACGTGCTCGCCACCGACGTGGAGGACGAGGACCACAACACCACCCGGTTCGTGGTGCTGTCACCGGAGTTCGTGCAGGCCCCGGCGGGCAACGGCCCGGTGGTGACCACCTTCGTCTTCCACGTCCGCAACCTGCCGGCCGCGCTCTACAAGGCGCTCGGTGGGTTCGCCACCAACGGCGTGAACATGACGAAGTTGGAGTCCTACATGGTGGGTGGTGCGTTCACCGCCACCCAGTTCCTCGCCGAGGTCGACGGTCATCCCGACGACATCGGGGTGGCCCGGGCCCTCGAGGAGCTGCGGTTCTTCACCACCGACGTGAAGATCATGGGGGTGTACCCGGCGGACCCGTTCCGGAACCCGGTGTGAGCACGCCCGTCGGATCGCGTCGGTGACGTCGGCCGCCCCCGTCACCTGCATGTAACACGCATGCAGGTATGGTCCCGCGTATGGCCCACTCCGCCGCTGAGGACACCGTCCAGCACAGTGAACTCAAGCGTTCGATCACCGCCAGGCAACTCTACTTCTACGTGGTCGGCGACGTCCTCGGCTCCGGCATCTACGTGCTCGTCGGCCTGGTCGCCGCGGCCGTCGGAGGGGCCTTCTGGATGGCCTTTCTGGCCGGCGTGGCGATCGCCGCCATCACCGGCCTCGCGTACGCCGAGCTCGTCACCAAGTACCCGCAGGCCGCCGGCGCCTCGCTCTACATCAACAAGGCGTTCCGCAGTCCGCTGCTGACGTTCTTCATCACCATCTGCATGCTCTCGGCCAACATGGCCGCGGTCGGGTCGCTGGCCTCCGGTTTCGTGCGCTACTTCAGCGGCCTGGTCGGATTGCCGGAGTCCTCGATCTGGGGCGCGACCATCGTGGCCCTGGTGTTCGTCAGCCTGATCACGATCATCAACCTGATCGGGATCACCGAGTCGGTGGTGGTGAACGTGATCATGACGTTCATCGAGCTCAGCGGCTTGGTGATCGTGATCATCATCGGGATCATCGCCCTGGTCGAGGGGGTCAACTCCCCGTCGGTGCTGCTGCAGTTCAGTGCGGAGGGATCGCCGGTCATCGCCGTGCTCGCAGGCGTCTCGCTGGCCTTCTTCGCCATGACCGGGTTCGAGAACGCGGCCAACGTCGCCGAGGAGACCATCGACCCGTCCCGCGCCTTCCCGCGGGCCCTGATCGGCGGCATGCTGACCGCGGGCGTGGTCTACGTCCTGGTCTCCGTCTCCGCCGCCCTGGCCGTGCCCATCGAGACGCTGGCCGGCAAGACCCTGCTCGAGGTGATCCGCGCCGATCTCTTCTTCATCCCGGCGTCGGTCATGCTGGTCCTCTTCGGGTTGATCGCCATGGTCGCGATCAGCAACACCTGTCTGGTCACCGTGGTCGCCCAGTCCCGGATCCTGTACGGGATGGCCCGCGAGGACGTGGTTCCCTCGATCTTCTCGAAGATCCACCCGACCCGGCGCAGTCCGTACGTGGCGTTGCTGTTCGGCGCCGGCGTGGTGGCGGCGCTGCTGATCGTCGGCGCGGCGATCCGGTCCAGTCAGGTCAACCTGCCCGAGGACCAGCAGCTCGACATCGTCGACCGGCTGGCCACCATCACCGTGGTCTTCCTGCTGTTCATCTATGCCCTGGTCATCGTCGCCTGCCTCAAGCTGCGCGGCAAGGACGAGACTTCGGAGACCTACCGGGCCAACACCCCGCTGCTGATCATCGGCATCGCCGGCAACCTGATCGTGCTCGTCTACACGCTGTACGACGATCCCGAGGCGCTCTACTGGGTGGCCGGCCTGCTGGCCGTCGGCCTGGTGCTGTACCTTGCCGAACGGTTCTTCGGCAAGAAGCAGCAACGGCCGCCCGGCGCCGCGCCGGGGACCCAGGACGCTGCCGCACCGCCGGCGGACAAGGAGCGCTGATCATGCATTGCCTCGTCGCCACCGACGGTTCCCAGGCCTCTTTGGTCGGAGCCAGGCAGTTCAAGTGGATCGCGGACTCCCGCGACATCACCGACGTGACGGTCGTGGCGGTGGTGAGTCCCTTCGCCGCGGTGCCGTTCGCCAACGAGCTGGGTCCGCAACGTGCCACCGATCCCACCGAGCTGAGCTTCACCAAAGAGGCTCAGGCGGCCGTCGACCTGGTCGCGGCCGAGTTCGACGGGTGGGGACCGACCATCCACAAGCAGGTCCGCTCCGGCTCCCCCGCCCAGGAGATCATCCGCGCCGCCGAGGACCTGGAGGCCGACCTGATCTCGTTGGCGTCGGGCAGCCGGGGCCTCACCCACACCATCCTGCTCGGCAGCACGGCCGCCCGGGTGCAGCACTCGGCACCGTGCCCCGTGCTCGTCTGTCGTCCGACTCCCCGGAGCCAGCGGCAGACCGCAGGCTGACGCTGCTCCGTCCGGGTGCGCTCGAGAGCTGATGCTCTCAGCTGCGGGGCGGGGCAGTGGAGTCGCGCTCGACCAGCTCGACCGCCAGCAGGTGCCGGCCGGGCGTCAGGTGATCAGGATCCAGCAGGGCCGCGAGGGCCTGGTCCGCCATGGCGTCGATGGGTTGTCGGATGGCGCTCAGAGCCGGGGAGGTGTACGCGGTCTCCGGCGAGTCGTCGAAGGAGATGATCGACAACTTCCTCCGGCACCGACACGCCGGCCCGCCGGAAGGCCAGCAGCGCGCCGATCGCGATCAGGTCGGAACTGGCGAACACCGCGGTCGGGAGCTGTTGCTCGACGAGTCGCGTCGCCCCGGCGAACCCGCCCTCGCGACTGAAGTCCGTCGCGGCGGCCCGACCCGGCGGCGCGCCTGCGGCCCGGAGCGCGTCCAGCCACCCGGCGTAGCGCGGGTGCGCAGGGTCGACCGGTCCCAGGAACGCCACCGTCTCGTGTCCGAGATCCAGCAGGTGGCGCACCGCGATCCGGGCGCCCTCGTAGAGGTCGGCCCCGACCGAGATCCCGCCCGCGATCACCCGGAAGGCGTCCAGCTGCACGATCGGGGTGGCGAGGCGATGGATCTCGGGTTCCTCCGTCGCCGCGACGTCACCCGCCAGGACCACGCCGGCGACCTGCAGGGCATCGAGGTGCTGGATCAACAGGAGCGGGGACGTGCCGCCGGTGTTGCACATGATCACGTCGAGTCCGCGCGACCGGGCGTTCCGCTCGATCGCCTTGCCCAGCGCACCGAAGAACGGGTTGCTGATGTCGGGCAGCACGAGCCCCAGGGTGCGGCTGGAGCCCATCCGGAGCGTCCGCGCGGCCAGATTGGGCCGGTATCCCAGCTGGGCGATGGCCCTCCGCACCCGTTCCGCGGTCTCCGGTGCCACCGTGCGCGGCCCGTTGTTCAGCGTGTAACTGACCACGGCGGTGCTGACGCCGGCGAGTCTGGCGACGTCGGCCTGGGTGACCGCCGTGGTGCCGGACGGTCGGGCCCGGGGCCGCATCCCGGTCATCGTGGCGATGCGACCTGCGCCGGGCTCACGGCCGGCTCGGCGCCGGCGGGTGCGTCTCCGAGGTCGGGAACGACCAGCCGTTCGCCGCCCTGCAGCGCGGACTGGTGGGCGATGATGCCCGGCAGGGTGAAGCGGGCCGACAGCCAGGCGTTGATCGGTGGCAGCGAGCGCCCGTTCACCGCGGTCACGAAGTCGTCGACCAGGAAGTGGTGACTTCCCTCGTGCCCGGTCGGGTGTCCGTCGAGCTCCCGGGGCAGTCGGGACCGGTCGTGCACGGCGGCATGACCCGACACGAACGAATCCCGCAGCGCCGGTGACAGGTCAGCGAGGGACGGGTCGTCGAGCGACAGACTCGCCTGCGTCACGAGCTTCGCCGTGACGTCCTCGACGCCCTCCTTGGTCTGCCACACGGACACGGTCGCGAGCTGCTCGAGGCTGGCCTCGGTGCCGAAGAAGCGGAACCGCGACTCCTTGATGTGGGAGGGGTAGCCGACCCGGCGCATCTCGTTGGTTCGCATCACCCCGCCGTCGGCCAGCTCGAACAGCGCGGTCGCGTTGGAGAAGTCGTTGCCGAACATGCTGACCTCGCGGTCGAACACCCCATCGCCCCGGGTGTCGCTGACGCCGATGCAGCTGACCGAGACCGCGTGCGTCGGCAACGCGCCCAGCACGCCGCCGATGGCGTGGGTCGGATACAGCATGGGCGGGTAGCTGGCGGTCTCCCGCCACCGCTCACCGCCGCTGAAGCGGTACGCGTCGTAGAAACCGAGATCCATGTCGTGGACGTAGTCGCCCTCGCTGTAGAACACCCGGCCGAAATCGGCCAGGCGCTCCCGGGCGAACACGGTCGCGGGGTTGTAGTAGCTGGTCTCCCCCATCATGTACGTCAGCCCGGTGGCCGCGACGAGATCGACGATGGCACGGATCTCCTGCTCCTCGATCGCCATCGGCACGGCCGAGTAGACGTGCTTGCCGGCTCGGAGGGCCTGGACGACCAGCGGCCCGTGGGTCCAGCGCTGGGTGAAGACGGCGACGGCGTCGACGGACGCGTCGGCGATCATCTCCTCGAACGAATCGTGCATCCGGACGCCACCCAGCCGGTCGGCCAGCTCCGTGGCGCGCTCGGGCAGCAGGTCGGTCACCGACACCTCGGCGACTCCCGGATGCAGCTGGAACAGCTTGGCGAAGCTGCCCGCGAACTGACCTGCCCCCACCACGCCCAGATTGAAACCCATCACGTTCCCCTCGACTCGAGATCTAATCGACTAGATCACTAACCCTACGGCATGGCAGGCGCTGAGCCTATGGCGGGCAACCGTGGCCGCCGGGTGTGCGGAACTCCGCTTCGGCGGGAAACGTGGCCGCCGGGTGTGCGGAACTCCGCTTCGGCGGGAAACGTGGCGGCCGGGTGTGCGGAACTCCGCTTCGGCGGGAGAACGTGGCGGCCGGGTGTGCGGAACTCCGCTTCGGCGGGGAAACGTGGCCGCCGGGTGTGCGGAACTCCGCTTCGGCGGGGAACTCCGCTTCGGCGGGGAAACGTGGCGGCCGGGTGCGCGGCTACACGGGGTTGATACGCATAGACCGTCGGACCGGGCAGCCCGTCGACCGCAGCGTCTACGGTGAGTGACGATGCACGGGCGCGGGCTGGGTCGGGTTCCGACTGGACTGGTGCTGGCCGGACTGGCGCTGGCCGGCTGCGGTGCCGTGCCCGGCACTCCTCCGGGCGATCCCTCGGCGACCGTGCCGGCCGGCGCACCGGCGACCCCGCTCACCTCTCCACCGACCGCCGCACCACCCACCCCATCCGGGACTCCACCGACCACCGATCGAGAGTCGTCCGCGCCGGCGACGGCGACCCCATCGCCTCCCTCGACGCCCGCGGCTCGGACCCAGAGCCCGACACCCGCCGCACCGGCGCAGAGCCGTCGGCCGGCACCGCCGCCCGCCCCGGTCCTGCGGGCCGGAGACGGCAGGCCGAGGCAGGCGCGGCTGAGCATCCCGGCGCTCGACCTGCAGGACCTCCGCGTCCGCCCCCATCGTGGGACCCCGGACGACGCACGGGGCACCCAGATCCAGGACCGCGGCTCGGCCGCCAGCCCGTACGGCACCGGTGGCCTGGTCGGTCCGGGCGGACTCGGGAACTACCTGATCACCGGGCATCGCACGTCGGCGAACCGACCGTTCGCCGCCCTGCCCCGGCTCCGGGTGGGGTCGCTGGTGCACGTCGAGGCCGGCGGCAGCCGCTACACGTACCGGATCATCGACTCCCGTCGCACGTCGTTCCGTTCGGCTGCCTCGCTGCGCCGGCAGTCCGCAGCCGTGCCCGGGCGGCCCGGGCTCGCCCCGACCCGCGCGATGATCACGCTCTCCACCTGTCGGACCCCGGAGGATCGGGCCGAGGGCAACGACTGGTCCGACCGCTTCGGCAACCCGGAGCACCGGATCGACAAGATCGGCGTGCTGGTCGCTAGCCGCCCGGTGTGACCTCGAGCCGGCGATCCGGCCGGGGCTCGATCCGCTCCGCCGGCGCGCTGCCGATCACGGCGAACGTCACGGCGGCGCGTGGTGGCAACCAGTACGTGTACCCGAAGCCGGCCACCGGCCAGGGCACGACCGCCGGCCGCTTCCCGGCGTTGAGATAGCCGGTGATCGCGGTGCCGTCGGGAAGCGTCGCCGTGTCGGTGATCAACCCGCGACCAGGCGTGCTGTCGGCGGCCGGCTGCGCCGACCGCAGATTCAGCTCGTGGATCGACCACCAGCTCCCCGACGTCGAGGTGCTCTTCAGCCGCAGCTGCGTGGCCGTCGTCGGTGGCAACGCGATGGTCATGATGCCGGCCGTGGTGGGCTTCCCCGTGCCGCGGGCGATCTCGTTCCAGGTGGTGCCGTCGTCGGACACCTCGACCGAGTACCGCCGCAGGTAGTCGCCCGAGCTCCCCGCCGTGTCGAGGGCGATCTCGGAGAACGTCGTCGGCGCGCCGAGGTCCAGCGTCACACTCATCTTGTCGGTCTGCCCGGTGCCGCTGCTCCAGCGGGTCTTCGGGTCCCCGTCGAGCAGCTGCCCCACCGGTTCCTCGTCCTCCGGGCTCATCCCGGTGGTCGACACGGTCCACCCCGTCCGGGTCAGGGTCTGCGCGGCACCGCGGCGCAGCTCGGCCCCGTACGGCTGGGTGTAGCCGACCCACTGACCATCGAGTTTCACCTGGGTCAACGCCCCGAGCACCTCCGGACCGACGCTGGCCGTCAGCCGTCCCGTCGGGGTGCCGGCCGGACCGCGGCCGAAATCGAGATCCACCCAGCCGAGGTCGGCGGGGCGGAGCCGGTCGGGAGCGCGCCAGCGGTAGGTCGCCGCCGCGCCCGCAGCCAGGGTCGCGGTGAAGTGGCGGTCGCCGACCTGCACGTCGAAGGTCTGCGCCGCCTCGGTCGCGTTGTGCGCGATCAGCACCTGCGAGCCGTCCGGGGCCTGGTAGGCGACGTTGGTCAGCCCCCGGTTCGCTGCGGCGGGGCCGGCCGCGGTCGGGTGGACCGACGAACCGATCCGGACCGAGCCCGGCCGCACGAACCGGGTCGCGTGGCCCAGGGCCCAGTACTCCATCTCCTTGGTCACCGAGCCGTCGTCGTTCACGGTCACCACACCGCGGCACACGTCGCAGCCGCCGATGTAGGGCCCGTGGCGCTCGTCCAGGGCGAGGTTCCAGAACACGACCGACTGCCCCCAGTTGCGCGGGACGCCGATGATCGAGGCCATCGTCTGGTCGAAGGCGACATCGACGTCGTAGTCACCCTGCTCGTCGGTCTGCCACAGACCACCCGAGCACTCGGTCTGGAAGGCCTGTGCGTGCGGATAGTTGTTGTGCGAGATCGACTGGGCCACCACATCGCCGGCGTAGCAGTGCCACGCCGTGCCGGCGACCTGACGATCGGCGGCCGGATCGGCATACATGGCCTCGGGGTACTCGGTCACGTCCCAGTTGTGGTCGTAGCCAAGGATCTGGGTGCGATCGAGTCCGGCACGCGCCAGGGTCGGCCCGAGATACCGGCCGATGAAGGTCGCCGCCTGATCTGGCATCACGGCCATGCCGGGGTAGTCGGCCGGTTCGTACAGCGGTTCGTTCTGCATCGAGACGTAGTCGGTGGGGATCCCGGCCCGTCGGTAGGCCTGGATGAACTTCGCGAAGTAGTTCGCGTACGCCCGGTGGTAGCGCGGCAGCAGCGAGCCCGTGACCATGGAGCCGCTGGTCTTCATCCAGCCCGGCGCACTCCACGGCGTGGCCATGAAGGTGAGCTTGCGATTCAACGCGTACGCCTCCCGCAGCCGCGGCAGGATGTAGGCGCGATCGTGGCGGATGCTGAAGTCCGACAGATCGGGGTCGGTCCGCTTCCCGGGCTGGTCGTCGTAGGAGTACGCCGGCCCGGCCGCGAAGTCGGAGGCCCCCATCGGCTGACGCAGCATCGAGATGCCGATCCCCTGCGACGGCGAGAAGAGGTCGCTCATGACCTCCTGCCGGTCCGCCGGCCGCAGTTTGCTCAACACGTACGCCGACGAGTCGGTCATCGAGGCGCCGAAGCCCACCATGCGTTGGTACCGGCGCGTCGGGTCGACGACGATGCTCCGTTCGGCGTCCCCGCGACCGGCCTGCCAGGAGATCCGCGGCTGGCCGGCCAACCTCTGGTCGGTGCCGAGGTCGGTGATCCACGACTCGATCCCGGCACTCCAGGAGGTCTGCGGCCCGGTGGCGCTGGACGTGGTCGCCATGGTGACCACCAGCCCGACCGCGATCCCGGCTGCGAGCAGCCGACGACCCTTCATGGCCGCCTCACCGCCGCCCGGTCGAGGACGGACCCGAGAGCAGATACGGCCGGGGGGGCAGCAGACACCGAGACCTCCTGGGGGACGAACTCCGATCCGCTCACCTTAAGCAGACCAGGGCCGGCTGACCAGGGTCACCGACGACCCGGCGCTGTCCTCGTCAGACGCCGGGGGCCAGGTGGCGAACCGCTCAGGCGTCGGCCGCGGTGAGCACCGCGGCGTGTTCGGCCGAGGACTCCGCCCGAACCTCGTCGATCCGGCGCAGCAGCGACCAGGCACCGACCACGACTCCGGCGGCGATGATCAGGGCACCGACGCCGAGCCAGTACGGGACCGGCGCACCCCAGCGGACGGCCGCCACCCCGGCGACCGCCGGGGCCAGCGCGCCGCCGAGGAACCGGACCCCGGAATACGTCGACGACGCGACGCTCCTCGGCAGATCCGTGACCTCCATCGCGGACTCGGTGAGCACCGTGTTGAGCAGACCGAGCAGCAGACCCGCCACGACGATGCAGCCGACGAGCACGGCAAGGTCTGCGATCCGCAGCGCCATCACGGTCTCGACGACCGCGAGCAGGAGCAACACGATGACCAGGCTGCGCCGCCGGCCCAGCTGCCGGGTGGCCAGCGGCGCCACGAAGACCGAGCTGACCGCCACCGCAACGCCCCAGCCGCAGAAGATCAGGCCGAGCTCGTGGGCACCGAACGTGTCGATGCCCGCCGCCTTGGCCGCCGTCTCGAGCGGGAAGGGGCTGTAGGCCAGCAGAATGAAGAAACCGAAGTTGTAGCACAGCGCCGCCACGGCCAGCGCGAGCAACCCCGGCCGGCGCAGCGCGCGGAAGGTGTCGGAGATCCGGGTCGGCTGCGCCGGTCTTTCGGTCCCGGTCAACAACACGGTGATGGCGATCAGTCCGATGGCCATCAGCACGGCGGTTCCGAAGAACGGCCCGCGCCACGAGATCGCGCCGAGTGCGCCACCCAGCAGCGGGCCGGTGGCGATGCCCAGTCCGAGCGCGGCCTCGTACAACACGATGGCCCGACTGACCCCGCCGGTGGCCGACCCCACGATCGTGGCCAGCGCGGTCGAGATGAAGAGCGCGTTGCCGAGGCCCCATCCGGCCCGGAAGCCGATCACGGCGCCGACGCTGTTCGAGGCGCCCGCGAGGGCGGCGAACACGACGATGAGCGCCAGCCCGATCATCAGTGTCCGCTTGGCGCCGATCCGGCTGGAGACGTAGCTGGTGGCGAACATCGCCAGTCCGGTGATCAACAGGTAGCTGGTGAAGAGCAGCATCGCCTCCGCCGGGGTGGCGCCGAGATCGGCGCTGATCGCCGGCAGGATCGGATCGACCAGCCCGATCCCCATGAACGCGATCACACAGGCGAACGCGACCGCCCACACCGCCTTCGGCTGCTTGGACAACACCACCCGACCTCTCCTTTACATAGTTTGTCTATGTAAACGCTAGCACGAGCTCGTAGAGACCAGGCGAGCGTCGGTAAGCGGAGCGCCGGGCTCTGTCTGGACCGACGGAGCGAGCACGAGCCGACTCTAGGGATCAGATGGGCGCCCAGGAGGGCCCGGTCTGGCCGAGCTTCTCGTCGAGCTTGGGAAACAGCGGCCGCGGCCGCGCCAGCGGGGTTCCGGCCACGATCGGGATCGACGCCCACCGGGCCTGCTCGGACCGGTACTCCCCCATCAGCACCGGATAGTCGGCGCCGCCCTCCTCGCTGACGGTGCGGATCTCGGGCTGGGCCGCCCACACCCCTTCGCCACCCAGCGCCTCGTGCACCTTCTGGGCCGCGTGCGGGAGGAAGGGCGTCATCAGCGTGTTCACGTCGCGGACGACCTGCAGGGCGACGTGCAGCACGGTGTCGCGGCGGGCCGGGTCGTGGCTGAGCTTCCAGGGCTCGGACTCGGACAGGTACTTGTTCGCCGCCCCGACGACCCGCATCGCCTCCGAGATGGCCTGCTTGAACCGGCTCCGGCGGAGCAGGTCGCCCACCACCCCGAACGCCTCCCGGGTGACGTCGAGCAGCGCGTGGTCGGCCGGCTCCAGGTCACCGGCGGCCGGGATGGCCCCGTTGTTCTTGTGCGCCATCGAGATGGAACGGTTGACCAGGTTGCCCCACTCGTTGGCCAGCTCGAAGTTGGTCCGGCGGACGAACTCGTCCCAGGTGAAGTCGGAGTCGGAGTTCTCCGGCCCGGCCACCGTGATGAAGTAGCGCAGCGCGTCCGGCCCGAATTCCTGCAGGAAGTCCCCGACGTAGATCACCTGGCCACGACTGGTGGAGAACTTCGAGCCGCTCATGGTGAGGAACTCACTCGACACCACCTCGTCCGGCAGCCGCAGTCGGCCGAGCGGGCCGACCTGACCACCGTGATCGCCCTCGCCGTTGTGACCGAGCAGCATGCCTGGCCAGATCACCGAGTGGAAGACGATGTTGTCCTTGCCCATGAAGTAGTACCCCAGTGCCTCGGGGTCCTCCCACCACTGCCGCCACGCCTCCGGCTGACCGGTCCGGGCGGCCCATTCCACCGACGCCGACAGGTAGCCGATCACCGCGTCGAACCACACGTACAGCCGCTTCATCGGTTGGTCGCGCCAGCCGTCCAACGGCACCGGCACACCCCAGTCCAGGTCCCGGGTGATCGGCCGCGGCTTCAGGTCCGCCAGCAGGTTCTGGCTGAATCGGAGCACGTTGGGGCGCCAGTCCGTCCGGGCCGACAACCAGCTGCCCAGGGAGCCCGACAGCGCCGGCAGGTCCAAGAAGAAGTGCTCGGTCTCCACGAAAGCCGGCGTCTCGCCGTTGATCCGGGATCGCGGATTGATCAGATCCACCGGATCCAGCTGGTTGCCGCAGTTGTCGCACTGGTCGCCACGGGCGCTCTCGTAGCCGCAGATCGGGCAGGTGCCCTCGATGTAGCGATCCGGCAGCGTCCGGCCGGTGCTGGGACTGACCGCCCCCATGGTGATCTTGGGCACCACGTACCCGTTGCGGTACAGGCCGAGGAAGAGGTCCTGGGTGACCTTGTAGTGGTTGCGGGTGATGGTCCGGGTGAACAGGTCGTACGACAGCCCGAGGCCCTGCAGGTCGCCGGCGATGATCCGGTTGTACTTGTCGGCGGTCTCCCGCGTGCTGAGGCCCTCCCGTTCGGCCTGGACCAGGATCGGCGTGCCGTGCTCGTCGGTGCCGGAGACCATCAACACGTCGTGACCGCTCATCCGCATGTAGCGGGAGAACACGTCGGAGGGAACACCGAACCCGGAGACGTGACCGATGTGGCGGGGACCGTTGGCATACGGCCACGCGACGGCGGTCAGCACGTGCGAAGACATGGGGGGAGCCTAGTGCGGCGGGACACCGGACTCCCGCGGACAACCCCCGACGAGTTGGTCAGTCCGGCAGCCGGGCCGCGTGCTCGGCCGCCGTCTCCGGGATGCGTCGCAGGTAGCGGTGCAGCAGCGGGCCGGCCATCGCCGAGGTGACCAGGGCCACCAGGACGAGGATCGTGAAGCCTTCGGTGGTGATCAGCCCGAGGCGGAGACCGGCCGCGGCCACGACGAGCTGGACCGTGCCGCGAGCGTTCAGCGCCGATCCGAGCACCATGGCGGAGTCGTGATCGAGGCGAGCCAACCGCCCGCCGCCGTACGCCCCGACCGTCTTGGTCACCACGGCCAGGACGATCGCGATGATCGCGGCGATCGCCAGACTCGGGTCGGCGAGGGCGGTGAGATCGGCCGACAGTCCGTTGACCGCCAGGAACAGCGGCGCCAACACACTGAGCACGACCAGCCGCAACGGTCGCACCATGGTCACGGGAACCACCCGGTCGGAGGCGACCACCACGCCGCAGACGAACGCGCCCAGCGTGAAGTCGAGGCCGATCCCCTCGGTGATCACGGCACCGAGCGTGATGAAGGACGCAGCCAGCAGGCACCACACCCCGGGGCCGCGGCTCGATCCGTCCCGCTCACCCGCTTTCCTGCGCAGGCGACCGGCAACCACCAACAAGACGCCCAACACGGCCGCGGCGGCGACCACCACCACGACGTCGGCGGTCACCGCCGACAGCCCACCACCTTGTTGGAAGTGGATGACCGCCGCGATGATCGACAACCCGACCCAGACCGTCGCGTCGTCGATCACTGCGACGCTGAGGGACATCTGGCTCAGATCTCGATGCAGCACCCGGAGGTCGGCGAAGATCTTGACGATCACCGGTACGGCACTGACGGACAGAGCCAGACCGGCGAAGAGCGCGAACGACCACACCTCGGACTCGGGTCCCCGCAGCCGGGAGTCGGCCACCGGCGCCAGGATCACCGTGGCCACCAGGGGGAATCCCAGGGCGCCGACGCTGACGAGCAGGATCGTCCGGACCCGGGAGGCGATGAAGGTCACGTTGAGCGTCGCCCCGGCCACGCCGATGAGCAGGACCCCGGAGAAGACGGCCACCGCGCGCAGCGACTCGATCTGACCGCCCGCCGGGACGAACAACCACTCTCGGCCCTGCGCCGTGGCCAGGGCGCCCAGCACCGACGGTCCCAGCAGCAGGCCCGCCGCCAGCTCGCCGGTCGTACTGGGCAGTCCGATCCGTTCGGCCAGCCGGCCGAGCAGGAAAGCGCTCGCGAGCAGGATCCCGAGCTGCAGCAGCAGCGTCGTGGGGTCCACACTCTGCATGGCCATCACCCTAGTCATCGCGAACCCGCCGCCCGCTGCCTCGAAGTCGTCGATCTCCGGGGCCGGCTACGTAGTCCTACGTACCCGGCGGCGATTGCCCCGCGTCTGCCCGGCGGAGGACAATGAATTGCCCGCCAGCAGGCGCCGCACGGGGAGAGGCGAGCGGATGAGCGGAAGTGATCCCGAGGCGGAGACTGATGATCATCTGGATCTCCGGCGCCATCGAGACGACGTCATCGACCAGCTCGCCGCCGCCAACGAGGTCCTGATCGCCCTCGGGCGCTCCTCCACCGATCCCGATGCGGTGCTCGCCACCGTGGCCGAGACCGCCCTGCGCCTCTGCCGCAGTCAGGGAGTCCAGGTCTATCTCGTGACCGGCGAGCAGTTCGTCCTCGCCGCCTCGGCCGGTCTCGCCGAGGACTTCCAGACCTACGTGAACGAACACCCGCTCCGATTGGATCGGGCGACGCTGTCGGGCCGGGTCGCGATCGACCGCACCGTTCACCAGGTGGTCGACGTGTTGACCGACCCCGAGTACGGCCGCCCCGACGTCCAGGCCCTCGGCGGTTACCGCACGGTGATCGCGGTGCCCCTCATCCTCGACGACGAGGTGGTCGGCACCATCAGCATCTGGCGGACCAAGGTCGACCCCTTCGACGACCGCTCGATCCTCATCCTGGAGACGTTCGCCGCTCAAGCGGCGGCGGCCGTCCGCAACGTCCACCTCGTTCGCGCCCTCGAGGGTCGGCGGGTCGAGCTCGCCCGCAAGGTCGAACAGCTCCAGGCCCTGAAGGAGGTCGGGGAGACCGTCAGCTCGAGTCTCGTGCTGGACGAGGTGCTGTTCACGATCATCCAGAACGCGGTCCGGATCGCCGAGTGCGACGGCGGATCGATCATGGACTTCGTCGAGGAGGAGCAGTGCTTCTTCGCCCGGACGACGTATCCGGAGAACCCGGCACTGCTGGCCGCCCTCCGCACGCTCAGGATCGATCTCAACGAGACCCTGGTCGGCCGGGCCGCGCTGGAGGGTCACCCGATCGCCCTGCCGGATCTGTCCGTGGTGGAGCGTGACGTCCACCTGCAGCTGCTCTGGGACGACGGCTGGCGCTCGGTGCTCGCCGTTCCCGTCCTCCGCGACAACCAGATCATCGGTGGGATGGTCGTCCGCCGGAAGTCGGTCGGGAAGTTCTCCGACGAGATCTTGGACTACATCGAGACCTTCGCGAGTCAGTCCGCCCTCGCCGTGTTCAACGCGCGGATCTTCCGCGAGCTCGAACGGAACAAGGCCGAGCTCGAGGTTGCCAGCCAGCACAAGTCCGACTTCCTCGCCAGCATGTCCCACGAGCTCCGAACCCCGCTCAACGCCGTCATCGGCTTCTCCGAGGTGCTGCTCGAGCGGATGTTCGGCGACCTCAACGATCGGCAGGAGGAGTACCTGCGCGACATCTTGACGTCCGGGAAGCACCTGCTGGAGCTGCTGAACGAGATCCTCGACCTGTCCAAGGTCGAAGCCGGTCGGATGGAGCTCGAGCTCACCGTCTTCTCGGTGCGGGCCGCGATCGAGCAGAGCGTCGCCCTGGTCCGGGAACGGGCCGGCGCCCACGACATCGATCTCGTCGTCGAGGTCGAAGCGTCACTGGACCTGATCGAGTCCGACGAGCTCCGCTTCAAGCAGGTTCTGCTCAACCTGTTGAGCAACGCGGTCAAGTTCACCGTCGACGGTGGTCACGTGCAGGTGTCGGCCACGCGCCGCGGAGGTGCCATGACGGTGCGGGTGACCGACAGCGGGATCGGCGTCCCACCGGAGGACCGGGAGCGCATCTTCGAGTCGTTCCAGCAGGGCCGGCGTGGCCCGGCTCGCGAGGAGGGCACGGGACTGGGGCTCACGCTGTGTCGACGCATCGTCACCTTGATGGGGGGCGAGATGTCGTTGGAGACCCAGGTCGGCGTCGGCAGCACCTTCGGATTCACCGTCCCGATCACGCGGATCGTCGAACCCGTCCCCACTCCCGACGCCGACGGATCGCCGGATCCGACCGTCGTCGTGATCGACGACGACCGTGCCTCCCTCGACTTGATGAGCGCCTATCTCGACGGGCACGGGCTCCGGGTCGTCCGGGCCAGGAACGGCGCCGAGGGACTCGACAAGATCCGTCAGGTGCGGCCGTCGGCGGTGCTGCTGGACATCCGGCTCCCCGGCCTCGACGGCTGGGAAGTGCTGCGGCAGATCCGGTCCGACCCGGACACCGACCAGGTGCCGGTGATCATCGCATCCATCCTCGACGAGAAACCGCGGGGTATGTCCGCCGGTGCGACCGACTACCTGATCAAGCCGATCGCCCGCACCGACCTGCTCGACGCCCTGCGGGACGTGAACGTGTTGCCCGGCTCGAGCCCGCGGTGGTCACCACGATGACGCCGCGCGTCTTGATCGTGGAGGACAACCCGCTGAACCGCAAGCTCATCCGGGACATCTTGATCTTCCAGGGGTACGACGTCGTCGAGGCCCCCAGTGGCGAGGAAGGGATCGAGCTCGCCCGGGTGAACGCGCCGGACATCGTCTTGATGGACCTCCAGCTGCCCGGTATCGACGGTTATCAGACCATGCGTCGGCTCCGGGCCGAGCCGCACTCCGCACCCATGGCCATCATCGCCGTCACCGCCTTCGCGATGAAGGACGATCGCGACCGTGCGCTGGCCGCCGGCTTCGACGGATACCTCTCCAAGCCGATCGACGTGCGTCGCCTCTCCGAGCAGCTGACCAGCATCGTGGCCGCGGAGGCCGCCGATGAGTGAGGACCGCGACGCCGACGACCGGATCACGATCATGGCGGTCGACGACCAGCCGCAGAACCTCCGGCTGCTCGACGCCGTGCTGAGCCCCCGTGGGTACCGGGTCGTCCCCGTCCACTCGGGAGCCGAGGCGGTGAGCCGACTCGAGACCGGCGACGTCGACCTCGTCCTGCTGGACATCGTGATGCCGGGTCTCAACGGCTACGAGGTCTGCCGCAGCATCCGCAGCAACCCGGCGACCGCCTACCTGCCGGTGGTCATGATCACCGCGAGCGGTGACCAGGAGAAGATCCACGCGATCGAAGCCGGCGCCGACGACTTCGTCAACAAGCCGTTCAACCAGGCCGAGCTGCTGGCCCGCGTCGCCTCACTGGCACGGATCAAGCGGTTCCACGACACCATCGGCCGGCAAGCCGACGAGCTGCGCCGGTGGAACGTCGAGCTGGAGCAGCGGGTCCGAGACCAGGTCGAGGAGCTGCAGCGGGTCGGCCGGTTGCGACGGTTCCTGTCTCCGCAGCTCGCCGACCTGGTGCTGAGTTCTGGCGACGAGGACCTGCTGGCCAGCCATCGACGGGAGATCGTCGTGGTCTTCTGCGATCTTCGCGGCTTCACGGCCTTTGCGGAGTCGAGCGAGCCGGAGGAGGTGATGGGCGTCCTGGCCGAGTACCACGAGCACCTGGGGCACCTCATCTTCACCTTCGGTGGCACGCTCGAGCGCTTCACCGGCGACGGGCTGATGGTGTTCTTCAACGATCCGCTGCCCACCCCCGACGCTCCCGAGCGTTCGATCCGGATGGCGGTGGCGATGCGGGAGCGGGTCCGCGGGCTCGCGGAGGGCTGGCACCGCCGCGGCCACCAGCTGAGTCTTGGCATCGGGATCGCCCAGGGCTACGCGACCCTCGGTCGGATCGGGTTCGAGGGCCGCTACGACTACGCAGCGATCGGCAGCGTGACGAACCTGGCTGCCCGACTCTGCGATTCCGCCGGCGCCTGGCAGATCCTGGTGTCCCAGCGGGTGTTCCACGCCGCCGAGGACTGTGCCGTCGGCGAGCAGATCGGCGAGCTCCCGCTCAAGGGGTTCAGCCGGGCGGCCGCGGTGTTCGAGGTCGCCGACATCGTCGAGAACGGGCGAGCGAAGGAGCCGAGATGACCGAATCCCTGCTGGTCGAGCGCGACGACCCGAACGCCGTCCGGCTCTCCGAGCTCGACCCGTCCGAGCGCGAAACGCGGTTCGGTGCCCTCCAGGATCGGATGGAGGCCGTCTGGGACGACATGAAACTCGACCTGGCGGACGAGTCCGTCGTCGTGCTGCCCTCGGTCACCGTGTCGCGCGCCGTGGCCACCAGCGGTGCGATGAACCAGGCCTTCGAGGAGCGGTTCCTGTTCTTCTTGTTGCTGCTGCGACAACCGCGACTGAAGATGATCTATCTGACCTCCATGCCGGTCAACCCGCGGGTGATCGAGTACTACCTCGCCTTGCTGCCGGGTGTCATCCCCAGTCACGCCCTGTCGCGGCTCACCATGATCGCCGTCGGCGACTCGACGGGCCGGCCGCTCAGTGAGAAGCTGCTCGAGCGCCCCCGGCTGCTCGCCGAGGTCGCCGGTCACATCCCGAACCGGCGCCGTTGTCACCTCATCCCGTACAACACCACCGCGCTGGAACGCGACATCGCCTTGACTCTCGGCATCCCCATGTACGGCGCGGATCCCCGGCTGGCCGATCTGGGCAGCAAGACGGGCTGCCGCCGGCTCTTCGCCGAGTGCGACGTGCCGCACCCCCTCGGTGCGGAGGACCTGCACAGCATGGCGGAGGTGGCCGACGCCGTCGTCGAGATGCTGGCGAGCCGACCGACGATCGAGGAGGTGATCGTCAAGACCAACGAGGGCGTCTCCGGATCCGGCAACGCCCTGGTCGACCTGCGCGGGATCGCAGCGCTCGATCCAGCTCGACGGCGGGCCGCGGTGGCCGAGCGGCTCGACACCATGCAGCTCGAGTCGGCCACCGTGCCGCGCGACGCCTACACCGCCACCTTCGAGCGTGGCGGCGGGATCGTCGAGGAACGGATCTCCGGCACGGAGCTGCTGAGCCCCAGTGTGCAGCTGAGGGCGCGTCCCGACGGCAGCGTCGAGCTGTTGTCGACCCATGACCAGCTCCTCGGCGGCACCAGTGGACAGAGCTATCTCGGTTGCCTGTTCCCAGCCGACGCCGCCTACTCGCGGCTCATCAGCGAACCCGCACAGCGGGTCGGCGAGCGACTGGCCGCGGCCGGCGCGCTGGGACGGTTCGCCGTGGACTTCGTGGTGGTGAAGGACCCGACGGGTGCCTGGTCTGCGTACGCGATCGAGCTGAACCTGCGCAAGGGCGGCACCACCCATCCGTTCCTGACGCTGCAGTTCCTCACCGACGGCCACTACGAGGCCGACAGCGGCAAGTTCCTCAGCGGCGACGGACGCGAGAAGCACCTGGTCGCCACCGATCACCTCGAGGCCGACGAGCTGCGGGCGCTGTCGGTGGACGACCTGTTCGACGTGGTGGCCCGGCACGGGCTGCACTTCGACCAGACCCGACAGGTCGGCGTGGTGTTCCACATGATCAGCAGTCTCACCGAGTGCGGCCGGGTCGGGATGACGGCCATCGGGGACGACCCCGGACAGGCGAGAGAGATCTACGACCGGGCCGAGCAGGTCCTGCTCGCCGAGGCCCGGGCCGCGCGGCAGGAGGGTATCCTGCCCGGGTAGGAGGTCCCGCCCCGTCCGGCGGGAAGCGGACTGTGCACCGGCTCTGGTACGTCGCGTACGGCAGCAACCTGAGCCGTGTCCGATTCGCGTACTACCTGCGTGGCGGCCGTCCCGATCGGGCGCTCCGCACCTATCCGGGCTGCCGCAACCCGGAGCTGCCGGAGGTGGACGGGCCCGTCGTGATCCCGGGTGGGCTCCGCTTCATCGGGACATCGTCGGTCTGGGGTGGCGGCCTGGCCGTCTACGACCGGGCCGCCGAGGGCGAGGTGGCGGCTCGCGCCTACTTGATCACCGCGGAGCAGTTCGTCGACATCGTGGCCCAGGAGACCCGGCGCGAGCCGGGACTGGACATCGACCTGGCTCCGGTCCGCGAGACCGGTTGGCACAGCTTCGGCCCCGGGCACTACCAGACCCTGGCCAACGTCGGCACCCGCGACGGCCTGCCGATGCTCACCTTCACCAGCGGGCGCATCGACGACCTGGAGACCACCGCACCCAGCGAGGGCTACCTTCGCACCATCGCGGTCGGCCTGGCCGAATCGCACGGTTGGTCGAGCGAGCAGATCGGGAGCTACCTCGCCCGCTTCCCGGGCGCCGCAGGGATCTGGACGGTCGACGCGATCGCCGCGATCGACATCGAGGCCGCGGCCTGAACCGGGCTCAGCGCGTTCGCACCGCCTGCAAGGTGTAGGTGAGCGGCAACCGGTCGGGCCGCTCCGGCAGCCGGTACTCGCCGTTCTCGTCCTGGACCATGCCCGGCATCGCCTGCCACGGAACGCTGCGGTGCTCCTCGAACGCGGTGATCGTCAAGCCGGCGCCCAGCACGGCGGTCAAGATCTCGCCGATGCCGTGGTTCCACTCGGCCGACCGGGTGTTGGCGAACTCGGTCTCGGTGTCGACGTAGGTTCCCGGTTCGTCCCAGATCGTCGGGTCGGTCCGCTCGAAGTACGGGAAGTCGATCACCAGCGACCCGTCCATCCGGTCCAGGTCGGTGGCCCAGAGGACCGGGTGGCCCTCCCGGAGGAACAGCCGGCCGCCGGGCCGCAGCAGTCCCGCCACCGTCTCGGCCCAGCGGGTGATGTCGGGCAGCCAGCAGAGCGCACCGATGCCGGTGAACACGAAGTCGTACCGATCGGCGCCCAGCACCTCGACCGCGCGGTACACGTCACTGACGTGGTAGTCGATCTCGGTTCCGGTCTGTCGCGCCAGGGAGCGCGCCTGCTCGATGGCGGCGGCGGAGAAGTCCAGACCGCTCACCGTCGCGCCGAGCCGGGCCAGGGACAGCGTGTCGGTACCGATGTGGCACTGCAGGTGGACACCGCGCAGCCCGGAGATCGGACCCAGCCGGGGCAGGTCGAAGGTGACCACCTCGGACAGGTGGTCGGGGTCGGTCAGGAAGCGCTCGATCTGGTAGTCCGGCGACGCGGCGTGGGCCGGGGCCCGCTCGTCCCACATGGCTCGGTTCAGCGCGGCGTAGTCCTCGCTCATGCCGACGACCCTAGGAGGGCGGCCCGGTGTCCGGGGACGGGGTCCGGCCCTTCTGCCGGAAGGCCAGCGGCACCGGGTCCGCACGGCCGCGGATGGCGGCCGGCAGCGATCCCGGTACCCGCGGCGACCGGATCGGACCGTCCAGCAGCGGATCGGCCGTGTCGGTCTGCCAGTCCCGCAACAACTGCAGGTGGGCGTTCAGCACGGCGTCGTGGCTGGGGTCGCCGACCAGGTTGTCCTGCTCTGCCGGATCGACCGTCACGTCGTAGAGCTCCACCCGTGGCCGCACCACCTGCAGGGCCTCCGCCGGCAGGCCGCGCACCGAGTCGCTGGCGCCGATGTCGCCGGGGATCGGCCAGGCGGGCCGCGGCTCGAACGACTCGATCAGCCGATAGCGCTCGGTCCGCACACTGCGGACCGGGTCGTACTGGTCGGGGTCGTGCCAGTTCTTCTCCGAGTACACGGCCGTTCGCGGTGATCCGCCGGCCGCCTCTGCGAGCTCGTCGACGAAGCTCTCCCCCTGCAGCGAATCGGGCTTGGGCAGGCCGACCAGGTCGAGCAGCGTCGGCACCAGATCCACGTGGCTGACCAGCCGGGAGCTGCGACCCGCGGATCCCGCCGGCGTCCGGACGAGCAACGCGACACCGACCCCGGCGTCGTGCAAGGTGCTCTTCGCACCGGGGAAGGGGATCCCGTGGTCGGTGGTGAAGACGACGACGGTGTCGTGGCGCAGGCCGAGCTCGTCGATCGCGTCCAGGATCCGTCCGGTGGCGCGGTCCGCCACCTCGATCGCGCCGTAGAAGGCGGCCAGGTCCGCCCGGACCAGCGCGTTGTCGGGCAGGTGCGCCGGCACGTCGACGGTCTCCGGCGGTACGGACGGATAGAGCTCGGGTGGGAAGGGTCGATGCGGCTCGAACATCCCCACGGTCAAGAAGAACGGCCGGTCCCGGGCGGCCAGCTCGCGCAGCCGGACCACGGCCAGCTCGGCGACGACCGGTGCGTACTGGTGATCGGCGTTGAGATCGACCACCTCGTCGTAGCCGAGGGTGCTCGGGTCGGAGCTCTCGTGCTGCAGCCCCACGAGCACGCTGTGGTAGCCGGCCTCCGCCAACAGCATGGGCAGCGTGCGTTCGTTCACGTGGTACTCCCAGCCCAGATGGGCCAACCCCATCAGGCCGTTGCTGTGCGGGTAGCGGCCGGTGAACATCGACCCGCGCGCGGGCGAGCACAGCGGTGCCGTGGCGAACGCCCGGTCGAAGACGACCGACTCCTCGGCCAATGCGCTCAGTCGCGGCGAGGGCACCGAGTCGTGGCCGTACGGCGCCAGGTGGGTTCCGGTGTCGTGCCAGTGCACGAGCACGAGATGGGGGACGGGAGCGGATCCGCCCTGTGTCGGCGTGGTCACAGCAGCGGAGACACCAACCGGGAGATGCCTTCTCGCCACGGCCACGTCGATGCGCGGCCGAAGGAGGTCCTCCGGTCGAACACGGTGGACTTCTCGATGTCGGCGAGGTAGATGTCACGGAGCTGCGCACCGAGCTCGGCGTCGTAGAAGAAGGCGTTCACCTCGAAGTTGAGCCGGAAGCTGCGGATGTCCATGTTGGCCGTGCCGACAGAGCCGAGCTCGTGGTCGACGAGCACGGTCTTCGCGTGCACGAAGCCGTTCCGGTAGATGTAGACGGTGGCGCCGCACTGCGACAGTTCGTCGGCGTAACTCAACGTGGCCGGGTAGACCAGCAGGTGGTCGGGCTTGTCCGGGATCATCATCCGCACGTCGAGACCCGATCGGGCCGCGATCTTGAGCGCGTCCAGCACGGCCGCGTCGGGCATGAAGTACGGCGTCTGGATCCACACCGATCGGCTGGCCGAGTTGATCATCTTGATGTAGCCGAACTTGATCCGCTCCCAGGACGAGTCGGGGCCGCTGGAGGCGATCTGCAGCCCGACCCGGCCCGACTTCGCCGCATCGGGTGGGAAGAACCGTTCCTCCCACCGCACCCGGTCGGCCGCCGGCGCCACCGCGTTCCAGTCCGTCAGCAACCGCCGCTGGATCGAGGTGACGGCGCCGCCCTCGACCCGCAGGTGGGTGTCTCGCCAGTAGCCGAACTTCTGGTCGAGTCCGAGGTACTCATCGCCCACGTTGAAGCCGCCGATGTAACCGATGACGCCGTCGATCACCACGAGCTTGCGGTGGGTGCGGTTGTTGACCCGCAAGTTGATCAGCGGCACCTTGCTGGGGAAGAACGAGTACACCTTGCCGCCGGCGTCCCGCAGCGGCTTCAGGTCCCGTCGGTGCACCTGTCGACCACCCAACGCGTCGTAGAACAACCGCACCTGGACCCCCGCGCGCGCCCGCTCGACCAGGGCGTCGAGGATCCGCGTACCGAGTCCGTCGGCCCGGAAGATGTAGTAGTAGACGTGCACGTGGTCCTGAGCAGCCGCGATGTCGGCCAACAGCGTGTCGAACTTCTCCTTGCCGTCGGAGAAGACCCGGACCGCGTTGTCCTCGGTCAGCAGTGCGCCCTGGTCACTCATCAACAGCTCGACGACGTCGCGATGCTCTTCGCTGGCGGGATTGGTGAACTCGAAGCTGCCGGACCCGATCGCCTTCAGCTGCTGCTCGGCCAGCTCGCCGTAGTTGGTGGCCGAGCCCTGCAACCGGCGGAAGATCTTCTTGGTGGACAACCGTCGGCCGACGAAGATCCAGAGCACGAAGCCCAGCAACGGGATGAAGAACATGACCAGGATCCACGCCCACAGCGAGGAGGGCTCCCGCCGCTCCCGGAACATGGTGACGATGGCCAGCGCGATGTTGAGGAAGAGGACCGCGGTCACCACGAGCGCGGCGACTCCGACCGCGTCCACCTCGAACACCACGTCCGGGACCACTGTCGAATCCTAGGGGTCGAGTCGGCTCCGACGCCGGTCAGCGCGCCCCGAGCGCGGCGAATCCGGGTTTGATCACGTCCTCGATCATGGCCAGCCGGGCGTCGAAGCGGTAGAAGGCGCTCTTGGCCGCGTTGATCGTGAACCAGCGGATGTCGGGAAGGGTGTAGTCGAACGCCTCTGCCAGTCGGTAGAACTCGTTCGACAGCGTGGTCCGGCTCATGAGCTGGTTGTCGCAGTTCACGGTCACCCGGAACCGCAGGTCTGTGAGCAGGCCGATCGGATGCCGCTCGATCGAGCTCGCCGCCCCGGTCTGGATGTTGGAGGTGGGACACATCTCGAGCGGGATCCGCTCGTTGCGGACGTAGGCGGCCAGGTCGCCCAGCGCCGGTCTGCCGTCCTCGCCGATCATGATGTCGTCGATGATGCGGACGCCGTGACCGAGCCGGTTCGCACCGCAGATCTGCAACGCCTCCCAGATCGACGGCAGCCCGAACGCCTCACCGGCGTGGATCGTGAAGTACGCGTTGTTGCGTTTGAGGTAGTCGAACGCGTCGAGGTACCGGGTCGGTGGGTAGCCGGCCTCGGCGCCGGCGATGTCGAAGCCGGCCACGCCGTTGTACCGGTAGTGGATGGCCAGCTCGGCGATCTCCCGCGACGGGCTGGTGTGCCGCATGGCGGTGAGGATCTGGTGCACGACGATCGAACCGCCGGAGTCGGCGACGGCGTCCATCCCGTCCTGCAGGCCGTCCCGGACGGCCTCGACGGCCTCCGCCGGCGTCAGTCCCTCGTCGAGGTGCTGCTCCGGCGCCCACCGTGCCTCGCCGTACACCACTCCGTCAGCGGCCAGATCCTCGACGAACTCACGGGCCACCCGCCGCAGGTTCGCCGCCGTCTGCATCACCGAGACCGTGTGGTCGAAGGTCTCCAGGTAGCGCTCCAGCGAGCCGGAGGACGCGGCCTCGAAGAACCAGTCCCCCAGCGCGTCGGTGCTGCTCGCGGGCAGCTCGTGACCGATCTGCTCGGCGAGCTCGATGATCGTGGCCGGTCGCAGGGCGCCGTCGAGGTGGTCGTGCAACGAAACCTTCGGCGCGGCGCGCAACACGTCCAGCTCGACACTCATGCGCTCGGCTCCTCGACCTGGGTGACGTGCTCGAGGTCTGCCGGACCGAACGCCTGCGGCAGCACCGAGGTCATGGCCTGCAGACCGGTCGGCGTGTCCACCAGCAGCTCCGGCCCGCCGTGCTCCCAGAGCAGCTGCCGGCAGCGGCCGCACGGCATGATCACCTCGCCGAGCGCGTTGGCGCAGCTGAAGGCGACCAACCGGCCTCCGCCGGACGCCACGAGCTCGGAGATCAGGCCGCACTCGGCGCAGAGCGTCACCCCGTACGCGGCGTTCTCCACGTTGCAGCCCGACACGACGCGGCCGTCGTCGACGAGGGCGGCCGCGCCGACCGGGTAGCGCGAGTACGGCGCGTACGCCCGACGGGTCAGCTCGCGGGCCCGTCGGCGCAGGCCATCCCAGTCGACCTCCACCACTACTCCTTCTCGAACGGGATCCCGTCCGCGGCGGGCGCCCGGACCCTTCCCACCAGTCCGGCGACGGCGATGATCGTCGCCACGTACGGGAGGATCAACAGGAACTGGCTCGGCATCGGCGTGCTCAGTGTCTGCAGCTGGGAGGCCATCTGGGTGATGAAGCCGAAGAACAGCGCCATCACCGCCGACAGGACCGGGTGCCAGCGCCCCATGATCAGCGCGGCCAGGGCGATGAAGCCGTTGCCGACCGTGAACTCCTTGCTGAACGACCCGGTCGAGGCCAGGGTGAAGAACGACCCACCCAGACCGCCGAGCACCCCACCGGCCAGCACGGCCGACCAGCGCACACCGCGGACGCTGATCCCGACGGTGTCGGCCGCTTGCGGATGCTCGCCGACGGACCGGATCCGCAGTCCCCACGAGGTCTTGAACAGCAACAACCAGACCACGACGACGGCGATCCCCGCGAAATAGGCCAGGATGTTCTGGTTGAACAACACCGTGCCGAAGAACGGGATCTTCGACAATCCCGGGATCGCGATCGGTTCGAGCACCGGAGCGGAGTTGTAGGTCCGGGAACTGGGCTGCACGAGCTGGTCGAACAAGAAACCGGTGATGCCGACCGCCAGCAGGTTCAACACGACGCCGAGCACGACCTGGTTCACCAGGTAGTTGATCGAGAACAGTGCGAGCAGGGCAGCCATCGCGACGCCGGCGCCGATCGCGGCGAGGATCGCGACGGGGATCGAGTCGGTGACGCTGCCGGCCACCGCGGCCGCGAACGCGGCGGCCAGGAACTGGCCCTCGATCGAGACGTTCACCACGCCGGCCCGCTCGCAGAGCACGCCGCAGAGCGCTCCGAAGACGAGCGGCGTCGCCAGCGACAGCGTGCCCGCGAACTGGTTGCTGACCGGGAACGGGAGGTCGCGTCCGGCCGCCGCCCAGGTCAAGAAGCCGATGACGATCGAGATGCCGGCCACGGTCGCGGCCAGCGCGGCGGTCCGGCCGCGGACCTTGCCGCTGAGGAAACCGACGGCCGCGGCGAGACTCAGTACCGCACAGATCCCGAGCGTCACCACGCCGGGCAGGGCGATCGTCGGCAGCTGGATCTCGTCGAACGCGTCCGACAGCGCGAACCGGGCGGCTCCGCTGGTGGTCGGCAACAGCACCAGCAGGACGACCCCCACGACGCCGATCAAGACGCCGGTCGAGATCCGCTGCCGTCGCTTCTCGCCGGCCTCGACGTAGGCGAACTTCTGGGCCTGCGACTCCGGCGCGGACCGCTCCGGCGCGGACCGCCCCGGTCGGTCGGGACCGTCGTCACGGCCGGTGGCGGCCCTGGTCTGCTCGCTCACGCCAGTCCCCCTTCCGCCGCCACGGGCCCGACCGGACGTGCCTTGCGGGTCCGGACGAACGGGATGATCTTGGTGACGAGCGCCGGCGCGGCCACGAACAACACGATCAGGGCCTGCAGCACCGTGGTCAGCGTCAGCGGGGTCTGGGCGACGCTCTGCATGGCCAGACCGCCGGCGTGCAGCGCCCCGAACAGCAGCCCGGCCATGACCGTACCCAGTGGCTTCGAGCGACCCAGCAGCGCGACAGTGATCGCGTCGAAGCCGATCGAGCCGACGATGCCCAGCGACAGCGGCACCGGAACCCCGGCTGCGGTCGGGCCGAGCGCGGCCTGGACGCCCGCCAGACCGGCCAGGCCGCCGGCCAGCACCATGCTGATCACGGTCGTCCGGGCCACGCTCATGCCGGCGGTCGCCGCGGCGTGCGGATTGGCTCCGACGGCCCGGATGGCGAACCCGATCGTGGACCGGTCCAGGATCCACCAGACCGCTCCGGCCGCCGCCAACGCGATGAGGAAGCCGAGATGCAGCTGGCTGCCCTCCACCCGCGGGAAGGTGGCGTTCCAGTCGACGATCGGCGAGATCGGATCGGTCCGACCCGGACGCTGGAACGCCGTGGTCGTGAGGAAGTAGGCCAGCATGCCACCGGCGATGTAGTTCATCATGATCGTCACGATCACTTCGTGGGCGCCGGTCCGGGCCTTGAGCCAGCCGACGATGCCGCCCCAGATCGCGCCGCCGATCACGCCGGCGACGACCGCGACCAGCAGGTGCAGCACCGGTGGCAGGTGCAGGGCGAACCCGACGTAGGCGGCGAGGATCGCACCCCAGATCGCCTGCCCCTGGGCGCCGATGTTGAACAGGCCGGCACGGAAGGCGAGGCCGACACCGAGTCCGGCGCAGATCAGCGGCGCCGCCTGTGCCGTGGTCTCCGAGATGGGGCCCCAGCCGCCGATGGAGCCCGAGATCAGGGCGGCGTAGGCGCTGCTGACCTTGTCCCAGGAGGCGCTCAGGGCGTCGCCGGGTCGGGCGAAGAAGTAGCTGAAGGTGTTCCGCACCTCGGTGTCGGACACGATCATCAGCAGCGCCCCGACCAGAAAGGCCAACACGATGGCCGCGACCGTGGTCACGACGTCGATCCACGGGAACGGCTTGGTGTTCCGTCGGCTCGGCTTGGCGGGCGCCGCATCGGTCACGGCAGGTCACCCTCCCTCTGGCCGTCGGACGCCGGTGCGGCGGCCAGCGCCTCCTCGGCGGGTACGCCGGCCATCATCAGGCCCAGCGCTTCCCGGGAGGTCTCGGGCGGGACGATACCGACGATGCGGCCGCGGTACATCACCGCCACCCGGTCGGCGAGAGCGGCGACCTCGTCGAGCTCGGTCGACACGATCAGCACCGCCGTGCCCTTGTCGCGCTCGTCGACCAGCCGCTTGTGCAGGAACTCGATGGCGCCGACGTCGACGCCACGGGTCGGCTGGCTGGCGATCAGCACCGACAGCGGCCGGGACAGCTCCCGGGCCAGCACGACCTTCTGCTGGTTGCCGCCCGACAGGGAGGAGACGGTGCTGTCGATGGACTGGGTCCGGATGTCGAACTCCTGGACCCGGTCCTCGGCGTTCTGCCGGATGGCCTTGAGATCCAGCGCGAACCCCTTCGCGTACGGAGGCCCGTCGAAGTTGTTGAGGACCAGGTTCTCGGCGACGCTGAAGGTTCCGACGAAGCCGTCGTGCTTGCGGTCCTCCGGCACGAACCCCAGTCCGTCGTCGATGGTCTGCTTGGGCGAGGCGGCGGCTATCGGCCGGCCGTCGAGCGTCACGGTTCCCCGGGTCATCGCGATGACGCCGAGCAGCGCCTCGGCGAGCTCGGTCTGACCGTTGCCCTGCACCCCCGCGATGCAGACGATCTCACCGCCGAACACCTCCAGGTTGCAGCCGTCGACCACCAGGGCGCCGGAGGGGCTCGCGATGCCGACGTCGCGCAGCACGAGCCGCGGCTCGGCGCTCGGCTCGGCCGGCGCCTTGTCCACCTCGAGGCTGACCGCCCGACCGACCATCAGCTCCGCCAGCTGTGACTCCGAGTCGGTCGGCTGGGCGGTGCCGACGACCTTGCCGCGGCGGATCACCGTGATCTTGTCCGCGATCGCGCGCACCTCGCGGAGCTTGTGGGTGATGAAGACGATGGCCTTGCCCTCGTCGCGCAGGGACCGCATCACCTGCATCAACTCGTCGATCTCCTGCGGCGTCAGCACCGCGGTCGGCTCGTCGAAGATCAGGTAGGTGGCGCCGCCGGCGAGTGCCTTCAAGATCTCCACCCGCTGCTGGACCCCGACCGGCAGGTCCTCGACCAGCGCGTCCGGATCGACGGCGAGCCGGTAGCGGTCCGACAGCTCGCGCACACTGCGCCGGGCCTGCCGCATGTCGAGGACCCCGGCCGTGGTGTTCTCCCGGCCCAGGACGAGGTTCTCGGCCACGGTGAAGACGTCGACGAGCATGAAGTGCTGATGGACCATGCCGATGCCGGCGGCCATCGCCTCTTTCGGGTTCCTGATCTTGTGCGGCGTGCCGTCGATGACGATCTCGCCCTCGTCGGGTTGCAACAGCCCGTACAAGACGTTCATCAGGGTCGACTTGCCGGCCCCGTTCTCACCGAGCAGGCAGTGGATCTCCCCGGGCCGGATGTCGAGGTCGATGCTGTCGTTGGCCACCAGCGATCCGAACCGCTTGGTGATCCCGCGCAGCTGCAGACCGATCGACGAACCGGCCGAGGGAGGCCCGGGGCCTCCCTCTGCGCGGTACTCATCGGCCGCCGGTCAGGAGCTCGGCTGGGACTTGGACTCGATCTTGATCTTGCCCGCGATGATGTCGGCCTTGATCGTGTCCAGCTCCGTCTTCAGCTCCGCCGGGACCTTCGACTCGAAGTCGTGGAACGGAGCCAGTCCGGTACCACCGTTCTCGAGCGTGCCCACGAACGGCTCGTTGCTGAAGCTGCCGTCCTTGGCCGCCGTGATCGCATCGAACACCGCGACGTCCAGCCCCTTGGTGACGCTGGAGACGATCTGCGGGCAGTACTCCTCAGCACTCACACAGCCGTCGGTGTCGACCCAGAGTGCGTTCACCTTGCCACCGCTGGCCTTCGCCGCCTGCAGTGCGCCCTGACCGGCGGGACCGGCGACCGGGAACAAGATGTCGGCGCCCTGACTGATCAGGCCCTGCGCGGTGGTCTGGCCACCCTTGACGTTCTCGAACGGGTTGTCACCGGGCACGAACTGGCCGTCCTGCTTCGCCGCATCCCAGCCGAGCACCTGCACCGAGGCGCTCTTCTGCTTGTTGTAGTACTGCACGCCCTGGGCGTACCCGTCCATGAAGATCGTCACCGTGGGGATCTTCAGCCCGCCGAAGGTACCCACCTTCTTGGACTTCGACATCCCGGCCGCCAGGTAGCCGCCCATGAAGCTGGACTGAGCGGTGTTGAACACCAGGGGCTTGAGGTTCTTGGCCGCCGGGTAGGCCTTCGGGTCGTTGTTGTCGACGATCGCGAACTTGATGTCGGGGTTCTTCTTGGCCGCGGCCAAGGTGTCGTCGCTGAGCAGGAAGCCGACCGTCACGATGATGTTGCACTTGGCAGTGACCATGGACTGGATGTTCTTCGCGAAGTCGGCGGCGGTGGCCGACTCGACCTCGCCGGTCTCGATGCCCAGCTTCTCCTTGGCGTCGGTCAGACCCTTGTACGAGGTCTGGTTGAACGACTTGTCGTCGAAGCCGCCGGAGTCCGACACCATGCAGGCCTTGAAGTCTCCGCCTCCGCCGCCGCTGCTCGCGCTGCCGCTCGGCGCTGCCCCCGACGGGGTGGTGCTGCCGGGCGGGGCGGCGCAGCTGGCCAGGGCCAGCACCGTCGCACCGATAGCTGCCGACAATCCCCACATCGCTTTCTTCACCCTGCGGCCTCCTCCGGCACTGCATGCGCACGCTGCATGTTCTGCGTTCGATTTCTTCGCGTCCGGAACCCGTGGACGATCAGATCCTGGCCCGGTGGCCGCCACTCTAATCACAATTTGGCGCCACGTCTTACTGGTGCGTAACGATCGGGGTACGGCTGGCGGCTTCCGGCTTATCGTCGGGGAGTGCACGAGGTGGCGGTGCGGATTCGCGGTGGGTGCAGCGGGTGAGGCGCCTGCGACGGCTGGTGCTGGCGACCTGCTGGCTCGGTTGCGCCGCCTTGCTGGCGGGGTGCACGGCACCGGGCGATCTCGGCGAGAGGCCGGGTGCCGCAACGGCGTCCGATTCGCCGAGCGGCCGAGCCGCGGCCGTCGAAACCCTTCCCGGCTGGTCGCGGGTCGCCCTCCCGGGGGACTTCCAGCCCGGCACGTTGGCCGTCGACGGCGGCGCCCTGTGGATCGGCGGGGTCGCGGCCGGCGTCCGACAGCCTCGGTTGGCCGTGGCCACGAACCCGGGCACCGGGGCGCGCGCCCTACCGCGACTTCTCCGGCTGGATCCCGTCAGCCCGTACGCACAGAACGCCGAGATCGTCTCCCTGGCCGTCCGCGACGGCCGGGTCGCGGCCCTGGGTGGGGTCCGCGACGGGGCGCACTCCAACGTCCGCTGGTCGGTCTGGCTCGGCACGGAACGCGGGCTGCAGGAGTACCCGCAGGGCTTCAACACCTTCGGCGGTCAGCAGGCCGGCGATCTGGTCGGGATCGTGCCGGCCTCGACGGGGCCGGTGATCGTCGGCACCTGGTCCAGCCCGCACGGACTCGATGCAGCAGCCTGGCTCCCGGCCGGCCGCCGCTGGATCCGGCAGCCGTCGGCGGGCACGGTGCTGGCCAGCACGGACCGCAACCAGGTCTCGCCCCGGGACGCCATCGGGTCGGGCGACGAGGTGCTCGCCGTCGGGTCGGTGCTGGAGCTCGGCCCGGACCTCCGGCAGCGGCCGGCGGTGTGGCGCTGGCCGTCGCGGCGCGCGCCCTGGGCCCAGAGCCTGCTGCCGAGCACCGGGCGCCGGAGCGAGGTTCTGGCCGCGACCTGCTCGACGTCGGGCTGCACGGTGTTCGGTCACGTCGACGACACGGTCGCCGGTTGGCGGCTCGGGGGCGGTGCGACCGCACAGCTCCCGGACCTGCCTGCGGCACCGCTGCTGACCAATCCCGGTGCGAGCGCCTTCGCGGTCCGGGCCGCGACGGGCGACCGGTCCGGGCTCGCCTTCACCAGCGGGGCGAACCAGGGTCGGTTGCTGCTCGACACCGCCTCCGGCTGGCGGCTGTTCGCGACACCGCCGGGGTTGGCGGGGCGGGCCGTCGTCGTCGGCCGGCGGCTCTACCTGGTGGTGCAGACCGACGGTCGGCGGGCGTTGTGGACCGTGGATCTGAGCACCGTCGGATGAGATCCTCGGGCGGTCGCGCTCAGGCGGGGCGGCTGGCCGCCAGCTCGGTCAGCACCTGGACCCCGACCGCGATGCACCGTTCGTCGACGTCGAAGGTCGGTTGGTGGATGTCGGGCGCCACCGGCTGCCCCGGCGTCCGGACCCCGAGCCGGGCCATCGCTCCGGGCACCTGCTTCAGCATCCAGGCGAAGTCCTCCCCGCCGAGTGACTGCTCGGTGCTGCCCAAGCCGCCGCTGCCCACCATCGTGCGGACCGCGCGGGAGAACCGGTCCACCCCGACCGCGTGGTTGACCGCCGGCGGCACACCCTCGGTGAGGTCGACGTCCACCTCGACGCCGAACGGCGAGACGATCTGCGACAACAGCTCCGGCAGCAGCTCCTGGGCCCGGCGCCAGCCGGATTCGTCCAGCGCCCGCAGCGTGCCCTCGATGCTGCCGACACCCGGGATCGCATTGGCCACCGAGCCGGCGGCGATGCGGCCCCACATCAGCGACACCCCGCTGCGGGGGTCGACCCGGCGCGACAAGACGAGCTGCGCCTGGGTGGCCACCGCGCCGAGGGCGCCGATCAGGTCGCCGCTCAGCTGGGGCCGGGAGGTGTGGCCGCCGGGCCCGCGCACGGTCACCAGCACCTTGTTCACCGCCGAGGTGATGGCACCGGTCTTCAAGGCGAGCTGGCCGGCGTCGGTCCGGGGATCGCAGTGCACCGCGTACACCTCGCTCAAGCCCTCCAGCACCCCGCAGCCGATCGCGTCGACGGCACCGCCGGGGCTGAGCTCCTCGGCTGGTTGGAAGATCAACCGGACCGGGTGCTGCAGCAGCCCCTGCTCGCGGAGCCGGGCCAGGACGAGTCCCGCGCCCAGCACGATCGTGGTGTGGACGTCGTGGCCGCAGGCGTGACAGAACCCGTCGAGCTGCGACCGGTAGGGCACTTCCTTGGCGTCGTGGATCGGCAGCCCGTCGATGTCGCCGCGCAGACCGACGATGCCGCGCGACGGGTCGTACTCGTCGGGGACGACGTCGCAGCTGGCGCCGGTGCCGATGTCGAGGATCTTCGCGTTGAGTCCGGCGTCGGCCAGGGTGTCGACGATCAGCTGGGTGGTGCGGAACTCCTGGTTCCCGATCTCGGGATGGGCGTGGAGCTCTCGGCGCAGGCCCACCAGCCGGTCGAAGAGCCGATCGACCTCCGCCGTGATCACGGCGGCACGGGGGTTCGCGGTACCGGCCAGCATCGCGCCAGTTTCTCACGGCTCGGCCGGCGGCGAGCACGTCCAGCCTGCTCGCGGACCCCGCGGAGGTCGCCGCAGCGCAGATCCGGTGCGGCGAGAGAGACGTAGGGTAGGCTGCCCTTAGTACATTCGAGAGGACGTCGTGGCCGCGTACTACCAGGACTACTTCCGCGCCGAGGTGCGTGCGACGCAGCGGTTGACCCCGCACATGCACCGCGTGGTGTTCGGGGGTGGCGACCTGCACCGGTTCACCAGCACCGGCGTGGGGGACGAGCGCCTGATCGTGGTGTTCCCGCCCGCCGGGGAGACTGTGCCACCGCCACCGGTACGGATGCCCGACGGGACGCTGGACTACCCGGATCGCGCCACCTGTCCGCCCATGCGCAGTTACACGGTGCGGCGGTTCGACCACGACACCGCCGAGATGGTGATCGACTTCGTCGTCCACGACGGCGGTGTGGCGGCCCCGTGGGCCGTGCAGGCGCTACCCGGTGACACGGTCTACCTGACCGTCGCCGGTGGCTGGTACGCCCCGCCCGCCGAGGCGCGCTGGCAGCTGCTGCTGGCCGACATGACCGGGCTGCCCGCGCTCGGCCGGATCGTCGAGGAGCAGCCGCGGCGGCTGCCCACCATCGCGATCACCGAGATCATGGAGACCGCCGACCGCCAGGTGCTCGACGTACCCGAGGACACCCGGGTCCACTGGATCACCGACAGCGGCAACGGCTACGGACCGAGCAGGCTGCTCAGCGCCCTGCAGGATCTCGAGCTGCCCGACGGGCCGGGCTACCTCTGGTACGCCGGCGAGGCCGCCGAGTCGCGCGCGATCCGCAAGTACCTGCGGCACGAGCTCGGCTGGGGCAACGAGCAGTTCACCATCCTCGGCTACTGGCGGGTGAAGCAGGAGGACTGGCTGCGTCGCTACGAACGCGTCGCCGACCAGCTCGAGACCGTCTACACCGCAGCCGTCGCCGACGGCCGGTCGGCCGACGATGCCCTCGAGGCCTACGACGACGCGCTGGAGAAGGCAGGGCTCTAGGCCCGTGCCGGCGGCTGCCGCCGGCAGTTCGACCGGACCGGCCGAGACGTGTCCGGTCGAATCGTGGCTCAGCCGGCGCTGCGGACCAGCCGCTCGGCGGACTCGATGATGGCGATCGTCTCGGCTTCCCAGTGCGGTTCCTGACCGCGGTACGGACCGGTGGCCAGCGAGATGATCACCCCGGCGGCCCGCAGCCGCAGCTCCACCGGGTCCACCCGCGCATCGAAGACCGGCATCCAGGTCCTGATCAGCCGCTGGACCCGGGCCGCCTGCTTGGTGTTCATCCGCTGCACCGTCGACAGGTGCGCGATCAGACAGGCGAGATCGTCCACCCGTCGGCCCGGTCCGGCGGTGTCCACGTCGAGGACCCCGCTGACGGCGCCGCTGGTCACCAGCAGCTGTCCCTCGTGGAAGTCGCCGTGCGTCGGCTCGGTCCCGGGGGGTGTCGACGCCAGCCCGGTGTGGATGGCCGCGGTGAGCGCGCCCAGCCGGTCAGCGACCGGGGGCAGGGCGGCGGCCACCATCGCCGCGTACTGGTCCACGGCGTCGACCCACGGCAGCCGCCGGGGCAACGCGGCGATCTCGGGGGGCATCGCGTCCAACAGCGTGACCAGGTCCTCGGCGCGGCACGGGATCACCGGGTCGAAGATCGCCGTGGCCAGCGGCCGACCCGGCAGCTCCCGCAGGATCAACAGAAAGTCCGGTGTCGCCGCCGCGATCTGCGGGGCCGGGACGCCGGCGCCGAGCAGCAGCTCGTGCCGGCGGACGGTGGCGGCGAAGACCGCCTGCCGCATCACCTTGACGTAGAGCACCAGCCGACCCGGCGGCCCGTGCACGACGACCCGAAGCACCGCCCGGCGCCGCGGCCGGTACCCGATCGTCTCCAGGTCGATCTGCTCGGCGCTGACCCGGTACGGAACCACCGCGTGCTCGTTCAGCAGGGCGGCCACGGCCGGCGTGGATGCCGTCCGCGGCAGACCCGGCAGGTCGGGATCGTTCGGATAGAGCCAGACCGCCACCTCCCGGGCGCCGTCGGCGAAGATCACGGCACGTTCGTCGGTGCGGGTCCGGTCGCCCACCCGGGCGCTGGCCCCGAGCAGCTCCTCCCGGCGACCGAAGGGCCAGTCGACGACGGCGGCGTAGGTGGCGGTGGTGGCGTGTCCGGGCTGGGCGTCGATGTGGTCCAGCCGCCACGACACCAGCGTGCCGCCGCCGTGGTCGACGGCCGCGTGCAGCAGGTCGGCCACCTCCGGTGACGCCAACAGCACCGAGCCGTCGGGGTCCGCGACAGCACCGAAGTCTCCGCCGGGACTGCTCAACGCCTGCCCTCCTCTGCGCTCCGTGAGATGGTCCGCCGCGCCGCTGCCGGCGAGCCAGCATCTTCGCATCCGAGGTGTCGGCGGACACGGACCGACGCCCACCGTCGCTCTGGAACGATGGGTCTGTGGACGTGGCCTTCGGAATCCTCATCATCGCGGCAGCGGTGATCGCCGTCACCGCCCTCGCCGAACGGGTCAACGTCTCGGCGCCGCTGCTGTTGATCCTGGTCGGGATGGCGGCCTCGTTCGTCCCCTTCGTGCACGAGCCGGAGCTGGAACCGGAGCTGGTGCTGTTCGGGCTGCTGCCGCCGCTGCTCTACTCGACGGCGTTGCGGACCTCCGTGCTCGACTTCAAGGCCAACCGTCGATCGATCGGCTTCCTGTCCATCGGACTGGTGGTCTTCACCGCACTCGGGGTGGCGTTGGTCGCGTCGCTGCTGATCCCGATCCCCTTCGCGGTCGCGTTCGCGCTGGGTGCCGTGGTCGCGCCGCCCGATGCCGTGGCGGCGACCTCCATCGCCCGCCGGGTCGGCATGCCCCGTCGGCTCGTCACCATCTTGGAGGGCGAGTCGCTGGTCAACGACGCCACCGCGATCACCTGCCTGCGAGTGGCCATCGTGGCCATGTCGAGCGCCGTCACCGTCGTCGGGGTCTCCGTCAGCTTCCTGGTGGCCGCCGTCGGCGGCGTCCTGGTCGGGATCGCCGTCGCGTTCTTGACCATCGCCGTCCGCAAGCGACTGCGGGAACCGGTATTCGACACCGCCCTCTCCTTCATGGTGCCGTTCGCAGCGTACGTTCCGGCGGAAGCCATCAACCTCGGCGGCTCGCACGGCTCCGGGGTGATCGCGGTGGTGGTGGCCGGGCTGATCGTCGGCACCAAGTCGCCGTCCTTCCAGTCCGGCCGGTCCCGGTTGAGCGAACGGGTCAACTGGGCCACCATCACGTTCCTGCTGGAGAACGCGGTCTTCCTGCTGATCGGCCTGCAGGCCCGGCGGATCTTCACCGGCGTCCGGGACGAGGAGCTCACCGGTCTGCAGGTGGCCGCGTTCTGCGTCGCCATCCTCGTCACGGTGATGGCGCTGCGGCTGCTCTGGGTGTTCGTGTCCCGCGTGATGCTCTTCCGTCGGGACCGTGACCCCAACAGCAACGTCGCGCCGTGGTCGCACGTCTTCATCGTCGGCTGGGCCGGGCTGCGGGGCGTGGTCACCTTGGCCGCGGTGTTCCTGATCCCCGAATCGGCGCCGCACCGCGAGGTGCTGGAACTGACCGCGCTGGTGGTGGTGGCCGGCACCCTGCTCATCCAGGGCGGCACGTTGCCCTGGTTCGTCCGCCGGCTGGGTCTGCGCGGCCCCGATCCCCGGGCCGATGCGCTGCAGGCGGCCACCGTGCTGGAGTCCGCGACTCGGGTGGCGCTGACCAAGCTCGACGAGGTGACCGGTCCCGACTCCGACGATCCGACCGTCCAGGCGGTCCGGAGCCGGATCCTGGACCGACCGATGGCCATGTGGGAGAAGCTCGGCGCCCAGGACCGGGAGACGCCCGCCGAGGAGTACCGGCGGCTGCGACTGCTCACCCTGCAGGCCGAACGCGACGAGGTGCTCCGCATCCGCGGCTCCGGCACCGCCGAAGCCGACGTGATCGAGCAGGTGCTCGGCATGCTGGACATCGAGGAGTCCATGCTCGACGTCGCCACCGAGTACTCCGACGAGCTCAGCGAGCAACCGGTGGCGACCCCGACGAGCGTCGAAGGCCCCTGCCTCCATCTCGACGAGGCGCCCCGCGACGTCGACGCCGAGGGTGAAACCCGGTGCGAGGACTGCGTCCGGGAGGGTACGTCGCCGGTCCACCTGCGGATCTGCATCAGCTGCGCGAACGTCGGGTGCTGCGACTCCTCGGTCGGTCGGCACGCCGAACGGCACTTCCGTCAGTCCGGCCATCTCGTGATGCGCTCGTTCGAGCCCGGCGAGGACTGGCGCTGGTGCTACGCCGACGAACGGATCGGCTGAGCGGCGCCGCCGACGCTCGACGCGCCGGCCGCCAGGGTCGATCCTGGACGGAGGCGTATCAGATCGAGCGGGTCGTGCTCCATGCGGACATGACACCTGCGTGCAGTCAGGGCCGGCGTGACCGCCCGGAGGAGCAGCGATGACCGAGACCGGTGACGGCGTCCTCGCCGAGAGCCTGGCCACCCGGGCCGGACGCCTCTTCGACGCCTACCGGCGGGGCGAGGAAGCCACCATGGCCGAGCTGGTCAAGATCTTGACCCCGATCCTCTGGCACACCGCACGTTCGGCCCGGCTCGACGCGGCCGCCGCCGAGGACGTGCTGCAGACGACCTGGATCACTCTGGTCCGCAAGGCCGACAGCATCACCGATCCCGCCGCCGTGCTGCAGTGGCTGATCATCACCACCAAACGGGAGAGCTGGCGGGTGTCGCGGCAGCAGTCGCGGGTGCGTCCGGAGGATCTCGAGCAGCCGTACGCCGACCAGGCGGCCGCCGACCGGGTCGAGGACGAGGTGGTCCGAGACGACACCTCCCGACGGCTCTGGCGCCACGTGGAGGGTCTGCCGGAGCGCTGCCGCCGGCTGCTCCGGGTGATCGCCTTCGCCGACCGGCCGGACTACGCGCAACTGGCCCGGTCACTGGGCATGCCCCAGGGGAGCATCGGTCCGACCCGTGGCCGGTGCCTGGCCAAACTCCGGGTGGCACTCGCCGCGGACCCGACCTGGGAGCCGGCCCGATGACTGCGCCCGATCGCGAGCCGGAGTCGAGCACCGAGGCGCTGGACGCCGAGGACCTCGCCCTGCTGCGCCTCATCCGGAGCTCGTACGAGTCGGCGGACCCGGTGCCCGACGGACTGGTCGAGCGGCTGCAGTTCCAGATCACCCTCGACGCACTGCATGCCGAGATCGCCACCTTGACCCAGTGGGATCTGGCCTCGGCCGGGATCCGCAGCGCGTCCGTGGAGGCGGTCCGCACCGTCACGTTCTCCAGCGAGTCCCTGACCACGATGGTGACCATCTCGAGCCAGCCGGACGGCACCGTCCGGGTGGACGGTTGGGTGGCGCCCGGCGCCGGGGTCCGGATCGAGGTGCTGCTCGCCGACGACATCCGGGCGACGTCGACCGACGAGGACGGCCGATTCGTCTTCGAGGACCTGCCCACCGGGCTGGCCCGCTTCGTGCTGCTGCGGTCCGGCTCGGACAGCCCGACCCGGGTGCTCACGCCCTCGATCGAGCTCTAGCCGCCCACCCCCCAGCCGTGACCCGGGGAGGGTGGATCAGCGCAGCGGCGGCAGCAGCCCGACCTTGCGACTCGCGTCGGCCAGGGTGGCCGAGGCGACCGACCGGGCCTTGTCGGCGCCGTCGGCCAGCACCTTCTCCAGCTCGGTCCGCTCGTCCAGCAGCGCCAGCGTCTTCTCCCGGTACGGCGTGGCGAAGGTCGTCACGGCGTCGGCGACAGCACCCTTGAGGTCGCCGTACCCCTTGCCAGCGAAGGTGGCCACCAGCGCATCCATGGGGGTGCCGGTCAAGGCACTCAGGATGGTCAGCAGATTGGCGACACCGGGCTTGTTCTCCTCGTCGAAGTAGATCTCACGGCCGGAGTCGGTGACCGCCGACTTGATCTTCTTGACGTTGACCCGCGGCTCGTCCAACAGCTCGACGATGCCGCTCGGTGACGAGGCGGACTTGCTCATCTTGGCCGTCGGATCGGCCAGGTCCGCGATCCGGCCGACCGACGGCAGGATGTGGGGCTCCGGCACCACGAACGTGCGTCCGAACCGGTGGTTGAACCGGTTCGCCAGATCCCGGGTGAGCTCCAGGTGCTGCCGCTGGTCCTCACCGACCGGCACCCGCTCGGTCTGGTACAGCAGGATGTCGGCCGCCATCAGCACCGGGTAGGCGAAGAGCGCCACCGTGACGTTGTCGGTGCCGCGCTTGGCCGACTTGTCCTTGAACTGGGTCATCCGGCTGGCCTGGCCGAAGCCCGTCTGGGCACTCAACAACCAGCTGAGCTGCACGTGCTCGGGTACGTGGGACTGCACGAACACCGTGGCCTTGTCCGGGTCGATTCCCGCGGCCAGCATCTGGGCCGCGCTGCGCAGGGTGCGGTTGCGCAGGTCCTCGGGGTCGGGATTCGCGTCGAGCCCGTGCAGATCGGCGACGCCGTAGAACGCGTCGTGGCTGTCCTGCAACGGAACCCACTGCCGCAGCGCCCCGAGGAAGTTGCCGAGGTGCAACGAGTCCGCTGTCGGCTGGGCCAGCGACAACACGCGGGGTTTGGCAGGCATGCGCGCCATTCAACCATCCGCGGTGGCACCGGGTGCGCGCATTCTGCGACCGGCTGCCGGCTCAGCCGAGCGGCGTCAACGGCTCCGGCGGGACGACGGAGATCAGTTCCTGACCGCCGATGCGCGGGTGGGCTGATCGGCCGCCGGAGCCGATCGGTCCGGCTGCTCCGGCGGTGCTCCGGGGGCTGATCCGACGGCCCGCTCGGTTGCCGGGTCGGCTGCCGTCTCCGGCTGGGGCGTCGGCTGGGGCGTCGGCTCGGGGTGCGGTGCGCCGGGATCGGCGCCCGGCACCCGACCGAACCGCCGGACCGCGATCGACGCGGCCCGGCGACCGTCGAGCTCGGTCACTCGCAGCTCGAGCCGGACGGGCGGTGCCTCGTCGTCCTCGGCCTGGGCGACCTCCACCTCGACGGAGGCGTTGAGATTCGGCAGCTGTCCGTACTGGGCCATGAAGTAGCCGGCCAAGGTGTCGTAGGGGCCCTCCGGCAGCACCAGACCCGTCTTGTCCTCGAACTCGTCGAGGGTGGTCAGTCCGTCGATCACCTGGTCGCCACGGAGGGTGGTGCGTTCCTCCTCGACCACGTCGTACTCGTCGGTGATGTCGCCGACCAGCTCCTCGACCAGGTCCTCCATGGTGACGATGCCGGCGGTGCCGCCGTACTCGTCGAGCACGATGGCCAGGTGGTTCGCCGAGCGGCGCATCTCGTTCAGGGCCCAGAGCACCCGCACCGTGTCGGGGAAGCTGATCACCGGACGGGCGACCTCCGACACCGGCGTGGTCCGGTTGCTCACGTCGGGATCGAGCAGATCCCGGACGTGCACGAAGCCGATGATGTCGTCGGCGGACTCCCCCATCACCGGGTAACGCGAGTGCGGCGCCTTCAGCACCTCCCGGACCGCGCGGTAGGCGGGCATGTCGCCGGGCAGGAAGTCGACCTCGGTCCGCGGCAGCATGACCTCGCGAAGGCCACGGGCCCCGGCGTCGAAGACGTCGTCGACGATCTGGCGCTCCTCCGCACCCAAGGTGGTGGATCCACTCACGAGGGCCCGGATCTCTTCGTCGGTGACCTCCTCGCGGCCCGCGTTCGGGTCACCGCCGAGCAACCGCACCACGACGTTGGTGGAGGCTCCGAGCAGCCAGATCACCGGCCGGCACAAGGTGGCGATGAAGCTCACCAGCGGGGCGAGGGCCATGGCGAAGGACTCGGAGCGCTGCAGCGCGAGTCGCTTGGCCGTGAGCTCGCCGAGCACGATCGAGACGTAGCTGATGATCGCCGTGATCACGACCAGGGCGATGGCGTCGGCAACGGTCGGGCTGATCGGCAGGATGCGCTGCAGCACCGGACTCAGCGAGCCGGCGAGCGTCGCGCCGCCGAAGGCCGCCGACAAGAACCCGGCGAGCGTGACGCCGATCTGCACGGCGGACAGGAATCGGTTCGGGTTCTCCTGCAGCTTGGCCACCGTCTGGCCGCGCTTGCCCCGGTGCGCGAGCTGCTTGACCTGGCTGTCCCGGAGGGACACCAGAGCCATCTCGGCGGCGGCGAAGACGCCGCCGATGCAGATGAAGACGAGGATCAGGAACGCATTGAGCACGTTCTCGTTCATGAGCTGTTCACCACCCACAGCGTACGGCCTGCCGCTCCCCCGCCCCAGGCACGAGACGCGGGACACTGAGGCACCCGCGCCCGAGGAAAGGGTCACCCGAGATGCCATCGCCACCGCGCCACGACACCGCCAGGATCCACCTCGGGCTCATGCTGGCGCTGACCCTCAACACCGGGATCGTCGACGCCGCTGGGTTCCTGGGCCTGGATCGGGTGTTCACCGGCAACATCACCGGGAGCCTGGCCATCCTGGGCATGGCGCTCACCGGCGCCCAGGACCTGCCGGTGGTCGGCCCGGTCATCGCCGTGATCAGCTTCATCCTCGGTGCCCTCATCGCGGGCCGGGTGCTGCGCCCGGTGGCGGCCGGCTGGACCGGGCGGTCCACGTCGTTGTTCGCCACGGTCGGGCTGTTGCTGGCCGCGATCGCGGTCAGCACCTTGATCACCGATCGCAGTCCCGACGGCAGCCACGCCCTGGCCGTCACGGCCGTGCTCGGGCTGGCGATGGGGATCCAGGCGGCCACGGCCCGCAACGTCGCCGTCAAGGAGCTCAACACGCTGGTGATCACCTTGACAACGGCTGGTCTCGCCGCCGACTCGCGACTGGCCGGCCGCCGCTCCCAGCCGGTGGCTCGTCGGGTGCTGAGCGTGCTCTGCCTCCTGGCCGGGGCGGTGGTCGGAGCCGCGTGCTGGCAGCTGCACCTCGGGTTCGCCCTGGTCGCGGCGTCCGCCGTCGCCTTGGCGGTCAGCGCCGTCGGTCACGCGACGGCACGCAACCCGGTGGATTCAGTCGGGATCGCCGCCGGAGACGTCTGAACCGCCGGTCACGATCACGACCTCGAGGGTCCGCGGCCCGTGCACTCCTTCGACCCGGTTGAGTTCGATGTCGCTGGTCGCGCTCGGCCCGCTGATCATGGTCAGCGGTCGGGTCGCGGTCGAGCCGCGGCGAGCGCTTGCGGGCACGTCGGCGCAGATCTGGCTCGAGTCGACGACGCACAGGTGGTAGTCGGGGATCAGGCTGATCACCCGGCGGCCCATCCCGGCGACCGGCGTCGAGGACCAGGGTGCCGGTCTCGGCGACCGCGACCGCGCAGCCGGTGATCACCCCGTCGCTGCCGTCGAGCTCGGTCGACCGTGAGCGGTCGATCCGGGCGTCGTCGACGAGCAGCTCGACGTCCAGTCCGGCCAGCCAGTCGCCGGGTCCAGGCCGGCCGGCACGACCAGTGACGTGATCGCCCCGCTCGGCCAGCGGCGGCCCGGCGATCCGTGGCGCGACGTCGTCCGGGCCGCAGCGCCGGACCAGGGCCTTGTAGTCGAGCAGCCGGTCCACCAGCCGTTCGACCAGCGCTGCTCGCCATCGGTCGTCGGCCGTCTGCCGGTAGTCCCGGGCGACCTCGCTCGTACGGCGAGGTCAGGCGGCGGTGCCGCGCGGTGCGCCGTCGCGATCCGGGCCAGGACCTCGTCCCGGGCGCTCATCTGGACCCCACCGGCGGATCGGTCCCGTCGTCGGTGTGCTCCGCGGCCCACCAGTCGCGGAACGTCTGCTGCGGCGGCCGGGGCAGGTCCCGGGCCCCGGTCCACTGCCCGGCCACCGGCAGCGGCAGCTCGCCGATCACGCCGCGCCGGCGGCCGAGCAGCCGCCCGAGCCGTCCGCTGCGCAGCGCCAGGCGCCACCGACTCGGGTCTGCTCATCACCCAGGCCGCCGCCCGCATCGCGCGCCGCCTCGGCGCTCGGCAGCCGGTGCTCGGCCGCGTAGGTCTCGGTGTGCTCGGCCCGCAGGTGCACCAGGATGTCCGGGATGTTGATCTTGACCGGGCAGACGTCGTAGCAGGCGCCGCACAGCGACGACGCGTACGGCAGCGACGCGTTGTCCTCGATGCCGGTCAGCTGCGGGGACAAGATCGCGCCGATCGGGCCGGGGTAGACCGACCCGTACGCGTGCCCGCCGGCCCGCTCGTACACCGGGCAGACGTTCAGGCAGGCGCTGCAGCGGATGCAGTTCAACGCGTCCCGGCCGTCGCGCGTCGGCCAGCACCGCCGTCCGGCCGTTGTCGAGCAGGATCAGGTGGAACTCCTGCGGCCCGTCGCCGGGCGTCACCCCGGTCCACATCGACGTGTACGGGTTCATCCGCTCGCCGGTCGAGGACCGCGGCAGCAGCTGCAGGAACACCTCGAGATCGCGCGAGCCGCGGGCACCAGCTTCTCGATCCCCATGACCGTGATCAAGGTCTCGGGCAGGGTCAGGCACATCCGGCCGTTGCCCTCCGACTCCACCACCGCCAGGGTGCCGGTCTCGGCCACCCCGAAGTTCGCACCGCTGATCGCCACCTTCGCCGAGAGGAACTTGCGCCGCAGGTGCCGCCGGGCCGCGGCGGCCAGCACGGCCGGCTCGTCGGTCAGGTCCGGATCGACGTCGGCCATCTCGCGCAGGAAGATCTCGCGGATCTCGGCCCGGTTGCGGTGGATGGCCGGCACCAGGATGTGCGACGGCTTGTCGTGCCCGAGCTGGACGATCAGCTCGGCCAGATCGGTCTCCAACGCGGCGATCCCCGCGGCCTCCAGGGCCTCGTTGAGGCCGATCTCCTGGGTGGCCATCGACTTGACCTTGACCACCTCGTCGGCGCCGGTGGCCCGCACCAGGTCGATGGCGATCCGGTTCGCCTCGGCCGCGTCCCGCGCCCAGTGCACGACCCCACCCCGGGCCGTGACGGCCGCCTCGAGCTGGGCCAGATACTCGCGGCAGGTGCGCCATCGTGTGCACCTTGAGCTGGCGCCCGGCCTCCCGCAGCTCCTCCCAGTCGGGCACCTCGCTCGACCACCTGCGGCCCGCTTGGCCCGGATGGTGCTCGTGGCGCGTTGCCGAGGTTGCGCCGCAGCTGCTCGTCGGCGAGCGCGTCGCGGGCCGCCGCCGGGAACGACTCGTCCCCGCGCAGATTGCCGACCCCACGGGGCGACGGTGGCGGCAGCGCCGGCATGCCCAGCAGCACCGGCTCACTCACCGGCCGAGCCCCGGCGAGCTCGAGCACGAACGGATCGTTGCGGGTCGAGGCGAGGATCTGCGGCCAGGTGCAGCGTCCGGGTGCCGGACGCGCGACCCGGGACAAGCCCGCCACCGATGTGCATCAGGCAGGAGCTGTCGCCGGCCGTGCAGACGCTCGGCACCGGTGTCGAGCACGTGGCGCATCTTGTCGGCCAGCATCGCCGCCGACGTGTCGGCGTTCTTGATCGCGAACGTGCCGCCGAAGCCGCAGCACTGGTCGGCGGCCGGCAGCTCGACCAGCTCGATCCCCTCGACCGCCCGCAGCAGCTGCACAGGGCTTGTCCCCCACCCGCAGCATCCGCAGCGAGTGGCAGGTCGGGTGGTAGGTCACCCGGTGCGGGAAGTACGCCCCGACGTCGGTCACACCCAGCACGTCGACCAGCAGCTCCGACAGCTCGTAGGTCTTCGCGGCCACCGCCTCCACCTGCGCCGACCAGCGCCGGCGTCGCCGAACCGCCCGGCGATCATCTCGTGCTGGTGCCGGACCGACCCGACGCAGGACCCGGACGGGGCGACGACCGCGTCGTACGGCGCGAAGACGTCGGCGAACCGCTCGCACCAGCGGCAGCGCCTGCCGCTGGTAACCGGTGTTGACGTGCATCTGGCCGCAGCAGGTCTGCCCGGGCGGGAACACCACCTGGTGGCCCAGCCGCTCCAGCAGCCGGACGGTCGCCCGACCCACCTGGGGAACATGCGCGTCGGCCAGGCAGGTGATGAACAGCGCGATCCTCATCGAGCCGAGCTCGCTCGGCTCGTACCGCTGCGGCCGCGTAGGTCTGGCGGCGACCAGCGCGCGCAGCCCGGCCGAGGTCGCCGGGGCGGCAGCCGGCGGCCCGGGCCTGGACCAGCACGTTGCCCAGCGCGGTGGCCTCCACCGGCCCGGCCAGCACCGGGCCGCCCGGTGCGGTCCGCGGTCAGCTGGCACAGCAGCGCGTTCTGGCTAGCCGCCGCCGACGATGTGGACGACCTCGATCGTGCTGACCGCGAGAGCTCCTCGGCCGTCGCCACGGTCCGGCGTACGCCAGGGCCAGTGAGTCGAGGATGCAGCGGACGAGCGCGGCCGCCGTCGCCGGCTCGGGTCGCCCCCGGTCGCGGCACGATGCGCGCGATCCGCTCCGGCATGTCGCCGGGGGCGAGGAGCTCGGCCGCGTCGACGTCGAACGTCGGGCCACCCGCCGGGCACTGCTCGGCGGCCTCGCGAGCAGCGCGGCCAGCTCGTGCGGCTCGCCGTCGCTCCCGCCAGGTCCGCATCGACTCCTGCAGCAGCCACAGGCCGCCGACGTTGCGCAGGTAGCGCACCCGGCCGTCCACGCCGCCCTCGTTGGTGAAGTTCGCCGCCCGGCTGGCTTCGGTGAGCACCGGCTGCGTCGAGCTCGACTCCGACCAGTGACCAGGTGCCGGACGGAGATGTAGGCGAAACCGCGGTTCGCGGGCCGGCACCGCCGACCACGGCCGAGGCGGTGTCGTGCGACCCGACCGCGACCAGCTCGCACCTGCTGCGACAGACCGGTCCGGTCGGCGATCTCCGGCGACAACCGGCCGATCGTCTCGCCCGGATCGACCAGGGGGGCGAACCGTTCGCGCCGGCAGGTCGTTGTGCTGCAGCAGCTCCGTCGCCCAGCTGCGGCTGCGGGCGTCGAGCAGTCCGGTGGTCGAGGCGTTGGTGGACTCCGTCCGCCGTTCACCGGTCAGCCAGTAGCCGAGCAGGTCGGGCAGCAGCAGCACCTGGGCGACTCGCGGCCAACGGGCCGAGTGCTGCTCGGCGGCCAGCTGGTAGAGCGTGTTGAAGGGCAGGAACTGCAGGCCGGTGACCGCGTACAGCTCCGCCGGATCGGTCCGGGCATGGACCTCGTCGATCACGGCGTCGGTGCGATCGTCGCGATAGGCGATGGGCTGCTCGATCAGCCGGCCCTCGGCGTCGAGCAGGCCGTAGTCGACCGCCCAGGTGTCGATCCCGATGCTCACCACCGCGGGAAAGCGGCGGCCCAGCTCCCTGAGCCCGACGAGGACCTCCTCGAACAGTCGCGGCATGTCCCAGCGCAGGTGTCCGTCGCGCTCGATCGCGCCGTTGGGGAATCGGTGCACCGGGTCGCAGCTCCACCCCGTCGGGTCGGACCAGCCCCGCCATCACCCGGCCGCCGGACGCCCCGATGTCGATCGCCGCGAAGACGGGTCCGGAACCGGTCGGCGGATCCTCCGGCACGCTCACGTCCATCAACGCAGGAACGCCGCCGCCACTCCGGCGTCGACCGGGATGTGCAGGCCGGTGGTGTGGCTCAGGTCGGCGGAGCAGAGCACGAAGACCGCGTTGGCGACGTGCTCGGGCAGCACCTCGCGCTTGAGCAGGGTGCGCTGCGCGTAGTAGGCGCCCAGCTCCTCCTCGGGTACGCCGTAGACCGCGGCCCGTTTCGCGCCCCAACCGCCGGCGAAGATGCCCGATCCGCGTACCACGCCGTCGGGGTTGATGCCGTTGACCTTGACACCGTGCTCCCCGAGCTCGGCGGCCAGCAACCGCACCTGGTGCGCCTGGTCGGCCTTGGTGGCGGAGTAGGCGATGTTGTTGGGTCCGGCGAAGATCGAGTTCTTCGACGAGATGTAGACGATGTCGCCACCGAGGCCCTGTTCGATCAAGACCTTGGCCGCCGCCTTGGAGATCAGGAACGAGCCCTTGGCCATCACGTTGTGCTGGAGATCCCAGTCGGCCTCGGTGGTCTCCAGCAAAGGCTTGGACAGCGACAGACCGGCGTTGTTGACGACCAGGTCGAGACCACCGAAGGCCAACAGCGCGGCGTCGACCGCGCCCTGCACCGCGGCCGGGGCCGTGACGTCGGCGGCGACGCCGATGGCGACGTCGGTGCCACCGATTTCCGCTGCCGCGGCAGCCGCCTTGTCGGCGTCGAGGTCCGCGATCACCACGCAGGCACCCTCGGCGGCCAACCGGGTGGCGATGGCCTTGCCGATGCCGGATGCAGCCCCGGTGACCAGGGCGATCCGGGTGGCCAGCGGCTTCGGCTTCGGCAGCCGCGCCAGCTTCGCCTCCTCCAACGCCCAGTACTCGATCCGGAACTTCTCCGCCTCGTCGATCGGCGCGTAGCTGGACAGCCCTTCCGCCCCGCGCATCACGTTGATCGCGTTGAGGTAGAACTCCCCCGCCACCCGGGCGGTCTGCTTGTCCTTGCCGTAGCTGAACATGCCGACACCGGGCACCAGGATGATCAACGGGTCCGCACCGCGGATCGCCGGCGAGTCGGCCGTGGCATGGCGGTCGTAGTAGGCCTGGTAGTCGTCGCGATAGAGCTCGTGCAGCTCGCGCAACCGGCTGATCGAGTCCTCGACCGGCGCGCCCGCCGGCAGGTCCAGCAGCAGCGGATTGACCTTCGTCCGCAGGAAGTGATCAGGGCAGCTGGTGCCCAGGGCGGCGAGTCGCGGGTGCTCGGTGGCAGCCAGGAAGTCCAGCACCGCCGGGTCGTCGCTGAAGTGACCGACCATCGGCCGGTCGTGTGAGGCGAGAGATCGCAGCGTCGGCGCCAAGGCGGCGGCCTTGGCCCGCCGCTCGTCGCCGGGCAGCGGGGCGTAGCCGTCCAACGGCGGGCCGAACGGCTCGGGGCGGCTGTGCTCGGCGATGTGACGGGCGGCGGTGTCGATGATCTCCACCGACCGGGCTTCGGCCTCCTCGGAGGTCTCGCCCCAGGCGGTGATCCCGTGCCCGCCCAGGATGCAGCCGATCGCCGCCGGATGATCACGCTTGATCGCGGCGATGTCCAGGCCCAGCTGGAATCCCGGTCGGCGCCACGGCACCCACACCACCCGATCACCGAAGATCGTCGAGGTCAGCGCCTCGCCGTCGACGGCGGTCGCGATGGCGATGCCGGAGTCGGGATGCAGGTGATCGACGTGCGCGGCATCGACCAGTCCGTGCATGGCGGTGTCGATGGAGGGCGCCGCACCGCCCTTCCCGTGGAGGCAGAAGTCGAAGGCGGCCACCATCTCGTCCTCGCGCTCGACCCCGGGGTAGCTGTCGACGAGGCGCTGCAGCCGATCGAGCCGGAGCACCGCGAGTCCCTGCTCGGTCAGCGTGCCGAGGTCACCACCGGACCCCTTGACCCAGAGCAGCTCGATCTCGGTGCCGGTGACGGGATCGGTCGCCGTCCCCTTGGCCGAGGTGTTGCCGCCGGCGTAGTTCGTGTTCTTGGGGTCGGCGCCGAGCCGGTTGGACCGGCCGATCAGCTCAGTGACTGTCTGGTTCGTCATCGGGTGTTCCTGCTCCAGTTGGGGATGGTCACGGTGTGCCGGCTGCCTCGGCGGACTCCGCGGTCCGGTGCCGGGCGAGCTGGGTCTCCAGGTGGAAGACCTCGGGTACGAGCTCCCAGGCCTGGTCCGGTGGACCCTCGGCGACGAACAGGCCCTCGGCGACCGCCTGCCAGCGGGCGTTGACCTCGGTGCGGGCGACGCGCTCCTGCGCCGCTGCGAGATCATCGGCCTCGACGAAGCCGATCACGGTGCCGTCCGGTCGCAGGAACAGCGAGTAGTGCCGCCAGCCGGCCCGCGTCAGCTCGACCAGCAGCTCCGGCCAGACCTCCTCGTGCAGCCTCCGGTACTCCTCGAGGCGGTCGGGTCGGACCCGTCCGAGCAGGCAGTAGCGGGGCACCTCAGGCGCCCCAGCCCGCCTGGGTTCCGCCCTGTCGCTCCTCGTTGAGCCGTTGCTGGTGGCCGGATTCGCCGTAGGCCCGCACCGGATCGCGGGGCAGCCCCCGCGACTCCCGCCAGTCCGCGAGAGCCGGCCGGACGTCGGTGTAGAAGGCGTCCATCACGATCGCGTTGGCACCGAGGACGTCACCGGCGTTCTGGGCGGCGGCGAGCGCCGGCCGATCGACCAGCAGGGCCCGAGCCGTCATCTCCTGGACGTTGAGCACCGAGCGGATCTGGCCCGGGATCTTCTCCTCGACGTTGTGGCACTGGTCGAGCATGAACGCCACGTCGGAGTCGCCGCCGAAGCCACCGCCGCGGATGACCTCGAACAGGATCCGGAACAGCTGGAACGGGTCCGCCGCGCCCACGATCAGGTCGTCGTCGGCGTAGAAGCGGGAGTTGAAGTCGAACGACCCCAGCTTGCCGAGCCGCAGCAGCTGCGCCGCGATGAACTCGATGTTGGTCCCGGGAGCGTGGTGCCCGGTGTCGAGGCAGACCAACGCGCGGTCCCCGAGGGCGCTCACCTGCGCGTAGGCGGTACCCCAGTCGGGGACGTCGGTGTGGTAGAACGCCGGCTCGAAGAACTTGTACTCCAGCACCAACCGCTGGTCGGGGCCGATCCGGTCGTAGATCTGCCGGAGGCTGTCGGCCAACCGGTCCTGGCGGCCCCGGATGTCGCCCTGGCCGGGGTAGTTCGTGCCGTCGGCCAACCAGATCTTCAGGTCCCGGGAGCCCGTCAGCTGCATGATCTCGATGCACTCGAGGTGGTGCTCGATCGCCTTCCGCCGGACCGCGTCGTCGGCGTGGGTCAGGCTGCCGAACTTGTAGATGTCGTCTTGGAAGGTGTTGGAGTTGATGGTGCCGAGCTCGACCCCGAGGTCGCCGGCGAAGGAGCGCAGCGCGGCGTAGTCGTCGACCTTGTCCCACGGGATGTGCAGGGCCACTTTCGGCGCCAGGCCGGTCAGCTCGTTCACCTTGGCCGCGTCCGCCAGCTTCTCCTGGATCGTCCGCGGTGTTCCGGGGGTGCCGAAGACCTTGAACCGCGTTCCGGAGTTGCCGAACGCCCAGGACGGCAGCTCGATGGCCTGCTCGGCCAGCGAGTCGGTGATGGAGGCGAAATCTGTCATCGGTGGCTTTCTCGGTTCGAAGATGACGGCGTTCACACGGCCGCCGGACACGAGCCGTCGGGCAGCGGCGTTGAAACGTTCTAAGAGTCCGAAGGTAGTTCATCCGGGCCGGGAGTGTCAAGCAGCTCGGGCGGACAGTTGCCGCGGTCAGCCGGCGTCGATCCGAGCCGTGCCGAGCCGTCGGCGCTCGGCTCAGTAGAGTCTCAGCCGTGCCGAGCCCCAAGGGAACTGGGCGGAAGCCGTCCGACCGACCGACGCTGCCGGACGTGGCGAGCAGAGCGGGCGTGTCGATCGGCACGGTCTCCCACGTGCTCAACCACCCGCATCGGGTGACGCCGGCGACCCGGGACAAGGTCTTGTCGGCGATCAGCGAGCTCGGGTTCTCCCGGAACGCCATGGCGAGCGCCCTGGCGTCGGGCAGCACCCGCACGGTCGGGCTGGTCGTGCCGACGCTGCGCAACTCGTTGTTCACCGACGTGGCCGAAGGTGCCCAACGCGCGGCGCGGGACCGGGGCCTCAACCTCCAGCTCGCCAGCGCCGACAGTGATCTGGTCCAGCAGAATGCGCAGCTGGAGTTCCTGGACGCCGCCCGGGTGCTGGGACTGCTGCTGGCTCCGATGGAGGACTCGGGCGCCAGCATCGAGCGACTCCGTCGGCACGGGCGCCCCGTCGTCGTCTTGAACTACGCCTCACAACCGGGCGGCGTCTGCACCGTCCTGGTCGACAACGAGCAGGTCGGCTACCTGGCCGCCCGACACCTGATCGACCAGGGACGGCGGCGGCTCGCGTACGTGGCCGGCCGTTACGACCTGCAACCGGTGGCACTGCGGCGAGACGGGATCCGCCGCGCGGTCGCCGCAGCCCGGGCCGACCTCGGCGAGGAGGTCGAGCTGGTCGAGGTCACGGTCGACGGACTCGATGCGCCCGACGGCGCGATCGCCGGTCGGCGACTGCTGGCCGGTGGCCGGCGACCACCCGACGGCGTGATCGCGGTGACCGACCTGCTCGCGATGACCGTCGTCAACCAGCTGCTGAGCGCCGGCCTCGCCGTGCCCGAGGACGTGGCGGTCATCGGCTGCGACCACAACTCGGCCGCCTGGGGCGGGGCCATCCCCCTGTCCTCGGTGACCATGGAGGGCGAGCGGATGGGTGAGATCGCGGTCCGACTGCTCCTCGACGAGCTCGAGCAGGGTCCGCAGCGCCACGCGCACGAGGTCGTGGTCCTGGAACCCCGGCTCGTGCTCCGGGAGAGCACCGATGGCCGCTCCATCGCCTCCCCGCCGAGCTGAAGCTCCGACCCCGACGGTTGACAGCAGCGAGTCCAGATGATTGCGTGAAGGGCGTCTGTATCGTTTCATTTCCGCGCCGGGTCAGCCGCGCGGGGACTCCCCGACAGAGAGACCACCTGATGCCCGACTGGCACGCCGTTCCCATTTCTCCCGACTCAGATCTCGCCGGTGCACCGCTGGTGCGCACCGAGTTCGACCTCGACGAGGGTCACGGTCCGGTCGCCCGCGCGACCCTGCACGCAACCGCCCAAGGTGTGTTCGAGGCGTACCTCAACGGCCGACCGGTCTCCGCCGACGTGCTGAGTCCCGGTTGGAGCAGCTACGAGTGGCGGTTGCGGTACCGCAGCTATGACGTCACGTCGCTGCTGCAGCCGCGATCGGTGCTCGGGGCCGCGCTCGGCAACGGCTGGTTCCGCGGTCGGCTGGGCTGGGGCGGCGCTCGGGCCCACTACGGTGACGAGCTGAGCTTTCTCGGCCAGCTCGAGATCGAGTACGACGACGGCCACGTGCAGACGGTGATCACCGACGAGAACTGGCGGGCCGGTCCCTCGGCCGTGACGGCGAACGACCTGTACGACGGCCAGAGCATCGACGCCCGACTGCACTCCACCGACTGGCTGGAACCGGGTTTCGTCGGCGACGACTGGATCGGGGTCCATCCCGGCAAGCTGGATCTGGACACCCTGACGCCCTACATCGGACCGCCGGCGCGACGCCACGAGGAGCTGTCACCGGTACGGATCTGGACCTCACCGGCCGGCCGGACGCTGGTGGACTTCGGCCAGAACCTGGTGGGCTGGGTCCGGGTCGCGGTCAACGGGCCGGCCGGGACGGAGATCACCCTGCGGCACGCCGAGGTGCTCGAGCACGACGAGCTCGGCGTCCGCCCGCTGCGCACCGCCGAGGCCACCGACCGCTTCATCCTCAGTGGTGGTCCCGACACCTTCGAGCCGACCTTCACCTTCCACGGCTTCCGCTACGTCGAGGTCGACGGCTGGCCCGGCGAGTTGTCGGCCGACGCCCTGCGGGCCGTCGTCGTCTCCTCGGACCTGCGCCCGACCGGGGAGTTCGCCTGCTCCGAGGAGCTGCTCAACCAGTTGCACCGCAACGTCGTCTGGGGCACCCGCGGCAACTTCTTGGACGTGCCGACCGACTGCCCGCAACGCGACGAGCGACTCGGCTGGACCGGCGACATCGCCGCCTTCGCCCCCACCGCCTCCTACCTGTTCGACGTCGAGGGTTTCCTGCGGGACTGGCTCCGCGACCTCGCCGCGGAGCAATCGGCGGCCGACGGGATGGTGGCGCACGTGATCCCGGACGTGCTGAAGTACAACAAGACGCGCTCCGCCTTCGGTGTCCCCGACAGCACGGCGGTCTGGAGTGACGCGGCGGTCTGGGTGCCGTGGGCGCTGTGGCAGGCCTACGGGGACTCCAGCGTGCTGGCCGACCAGTTCGACTCCATGACGGCCCACGTCCGCCGGGTCGAGACCAAGCTGTCCGACACCGGACTGTGGGACACCGGCTTCCAGTTCGGGGACTGGCTCGATCCGTCGGCACCGCCGGACAAACCGGCCGACGCCAAGGCCGACAAGGGCGTGGTCGCGACGGCGTGCCTGTATCGCAGTGCCCGCATCGTCGCGGACGCCGCCGCGGTTCTTCATCGTCCCGAGGAGGCCGAGTACTTCGGCGAGGTGGCCGAGCGGACGCGACGGGCGTTCCTCGAGCACTACCTACGACCGGACGGCACCATCGTCAGCGACGCGGCGACGGTGTACGCGTTGGCGATCACGTTCGGACTGCTCGACGACGCACAGCAGCGACGGGCCGGGGATCGGCTGGCCGAGCTGGTCGCCGAGGGCGGCTATCACATCCAGACCGGCTTCGCCGGCACGCCGTTCGTCACCGACGCGCTGACCAGCACCGGGCACCTCGACGACGCCTACCGGCTGCTGCTGCAGCGCGAGAACCCCTCCTGGCTCTACCCGGTGACCATGGGGGCGACGACGGTCTGGGAGCGGTGGGACTCCATGCTCCCCGACGGGAGCATCAACCCCGGTCAGATGACCAGCTTCAACCACTACGCCCTAGGAGCGGTGGCCGACTGGATGCACCGCGTCATCGGCGGGATCGCACCGTTGGAGCCGGGATACTCATCCGTCCTGGTCGCGCCCCGGCCCGGCGGCGGCCTCACCTGGGCACGCAGTTCCCTGCAGACCCGGCACGGTGTCGTCTCGGTGTCCTGGGAGCAGGCGGATTCGGGTGCGGTGAGCCTCGACGTCGAGGTCCCGGACGGGGTCACGGCCGTGGTGCGGGTGCCCGGCGCCGCTGCCGAGGAACGCGTCGGCGCCGGCCGGCACCACTTCGACTCGGCCGCGGCCGCGTGAGCACCGGTCGGCCCGCGGACGCGGCTGGTTATAACGATTCAGCGGGGAGGTTGACGCCCATCACCAGATCCACTAGCTTTCCCTTTGAAACGCTTCAGAGACGGGCTCGCACTCGGCCTTCTCGCTCCCACTCAGTTCTGGAGGTTCCATGAAATTCCCCACGACAGCCCGGCGCAGCGTGGCGCTGGTCGCTGCGGGTACGGCGGCAGCCCTGCTGTTCGCCGGTTGCAGCGCCGGCAGCCTCGGCAGCAGCAGCGGCGGCGGCGGTGGCGGCGACGGCGACGCTGTGGAGATCAGCTGGCTCCACGGCGCCGAGACCGCAGACGTGGCGAGTGCGAAAGCCCTCGTCAAAGCCTTCACGGCGGCCAACCCCACCATCACGGTCAAGGAGGAGACCCGCCCCGGAGGTTCGGAGGGTGACAATCTGACGAAGACGCGATTGGCCACCGGGGACATGTCCGACGTCTTCGTCTACAACAACGGCTCGTTGCTGCAGGCGCTCAAACCGGCCCAGAACCTCACCCCGTTGGACGATCAGCCGTGGGCGAGCCAGCTGGATCCGCTCTTCGCCGAGTCGTCCAAGTCCGACGGCAAGCTCTACGGCGGCCCGTTCGGCACCGCGTTCGGGGGCGGCGTGCTCTACAACATCCCGCTGTACAAGAAGCTGGGCCTGCAGGTCCCGAAGACGTGGGACGAGTTCATGGCCAACAACGCGAAGATCAAGGCCGACGGCAGCGCCGCCCCGGTCGAGCAGACCTACGGTGAGACCTGGACCTCGCAGCTGTTCGTGCTCGGCGACTTCCACAACGTCGCCGCTGCGGATCCGAGCTTCGCCGAGCAGTACACGGCCAACAAGGCCAAGTACGCGACGACGCCGGCCGCACTGGCCGGGTTCGAGCACATCCAGCAGGTCAAGGACGCCGGCTACTTCAACAAGGACTTCGCCTCGGCCAAGCTGAACGACGGCATGAAGGCGGTCGCCACCGGCACCGCCGCGCACTACCCGCAGCTCGGTGGTAGCGCGAACAACATCGAGAACGTCGCACCGGGCAAGACGAACGACGTGGGCTTCTTCGCCCTGCCCGGCGAGGACGCGGCGACCAACGGCATGACGGTGTGGCCCGGAACGGCCGCGATGTACATCCCGAAGTCGGTGGAGGGCGCCAAGCTCGAGGCCGCCAAGAAGTTCGTCGCCTTCGCGGCGACCCAGGAGGGCTGCGACGCCTACGCCGAGGGTGCTCCGCCGCAGGGCCCGTTCGTCTCGACGGCCTGCAAGCTGCCGGCCGAGGTCTCCCAGGTCGCCAAGGACACCCAGGCCTACTTCGACGCCGACAAGGCCAGCCCGGCGCTGGAGTTCCTGTCCCCGATCAAGGGCCCGGCGCTGGAGCAGATCTGTGTCCAGGTCGGCACCAGCCAGGTGGACGGCAAGAAGGGCGCCGAGCTCTACGACCAGGACGTCAAGAAGCAGGCCCAGCAGCTCGGACTGCCGGGCTGGGACTGATCGTCGAGCCCGACGGGCAGCAGCAAGGACTCTGATCGGCCTGCCGCCGGTCCCGACCGGACCGGCGGCAGGCACACAGGAAAGGGCTCTGTCATGGCGAGCACATTGAGCACATCCGACACGACCCGGCTGGCCCCAGCCCGGCGTGGCCTCAAGGGCGGTGGCCCGAAGCGCCGCGGGCCCTATCCGTACTGGTTCTACGTCGCCCCGGGCCTGGTCTACACGATCTTCTTCATCGTCCCGACCATCGCGTCGTTCTACTTCTCCTTCACCCGCTGGGACCTGTTCACCTCGACCTGGATCGGGCTGGACAACTACCAGACCTTCTTCGCCGAGCAGGCGCTGGTCATCGGCCTGCGGAACACGCTCATCTACGCGGTGATCACCTCCGGGGTCAAGGTCGTGCTCGGCATGGCTCTGGCCCTGCTGCTGACGTCCAAGATCATCGCCCGCGGGTACCTGCGGTCGGTCATCTTCTTCCCCGTGCTGGTCAGCGCGGTCGGTGTGGCGCTGACCTTCACCGTGTTGATGAACCCCGAACGCGGGCTGATCAACCAGGCCCTCGGCGGTGCCGACATCGGCTGGCTGACCAACCCCAACCTGGCCCTCATCTCCATCGCCCTGGTCGACATCTGGAAAGGGGTCGGACTGGCGACGGTCATCTTCATCGCCGGCCTGGTCTCGATCCCGACCGAGTACTACGAGGCGGCAGCGGTGGACGGTGCCAGCAAGTGGGACATCTTCCGCAACATCATGCTGCCGCTCGCCCGACCCGCCACCGCCACGGTCATCACCTTGTCCCTCATCGGCGGCCTGCGTTCGTTCGACCTGATCTGGGTGATGACCAAGGGCGGACCCGGCTTCGCCTCCGACGTCATCGCCTCGGTCATCTACAAGCAGTACCAGGCCGGGTTCTACGGCCTGTCGACCGCGGGCAGCGTCGTGCTGTTCCTCGTGGTCACGATCATCGTCGTGCCGCTGACCCGGTGGCTCAATCGCGGAGGGGACGTCTGATGGCAACGACAACCAGCAGCCCCGAGGTCCGGACCCCCAGGACCAGGCGCAGGTCCGACGCCAGCACCAAACCCAAGCCGGCCGGGGTCGTCATCGGTCTGGCGGCGATCGTCGTGACCGCCGTCTTCTTCGTGGTGCCGTTCCTGTTCGTCCTCGTCATCGCGTCCAAGCCGCTGGTCGAGGCGAACCTGCTGGAGTTCTCCTGGCCGTCCAGCTTCGTCCTGTTCGACAACCTGGTGCAGGCGGTCTCGGCCCGGGACTACCTGATGGTCATCGCCTTCATCAACAGCGTCATCCTCACGGTGGTGAGCGTGGCCATCCTCACCATCTTCAGCGCGATGGTCGCCTACGTCTGGCAGCGGCGGGCCAGCCGACTCAATCCCTTGATCAGCGCCCTGATCCTGGCCGGGCTGATCGTGCCGCCGGCGATCGTGCCCACCATCTGGGTGCTGCAGACGGTCGGCCTCTTCAAGACCATGCCCGGCCTGATCCTGATCGAGGTCGCCTACGGACTGCCGTTCTGCATCCTGTTGTTCCGGGCCTTCATGACGACGGTCCCGCGCGAGCTGGACGAGGCCGCCGTGGTGGACGGTGCCGGTCCCATCCAGATCTTCTTCCGGGTGATCTTCCCGATCCTGCGGTCGGTGGTCTTCACCGTGATCATCTTGCAGTCGGTGCTGATCTACAACGACTTCCAGAACCCGCTGTACTTCCTGCCCGGAACCCAGAACGCCACCATCCAGCTGACCCTGCTGAACTTCCAGAGTCAGTTCACCACCCAGTACAACCTCTTGTTCGCCACCATCTTGCTGGTCACCATCCCGCCGCTGATCATGTTCATCTTCTTCAACCGCAAGATCGTCGAGGGCATGGCGGCGGGTTCGGTCAAGGGCTGAGGGCCGGCCCTCCCCCGGGCGGCGCTTGCAGCAGCGGCCACACGTGCTGCTCCGGCAACACGTTCCGTTCCGGCGGACGGATTCGGGTCGCGGCAGATATCATAACGATTCAAGAACCGGCCGCCGGCGCGAGGAGTGGATGGATGGCAACCCGTTCGGCGTCGGTCAGCATGAAGGACGTCGCCGCCCTGGCCGGGGTCTCGCTCGGCACGGTGTCCAACGTGGTGAACAGCCCGGACATCGTCAGCGAGCCGACCCGGCACCGGGTCACCCAGGCGATCGCCAAGCTGGGTTGGGTGCCCAACGAATCGGCCCGCCAGCTGCGGGCCGGTCGGAGCCGGTCGATCGGCATGGTGGTGCTGGACATCGCGAACCCGTTCTTCACCGACCTGGTGCTGGCCGCCGAGGACCACGTCACCGAACGCGGCTACTCGGTCCAGGTCAGCAACAGCGCCCAACAACCTGCCCGGGAGGCGGCCCATCTGGCCCTGCTCGAGCAGCAACGGGTCGGCGGGGTGCTGCTCGCACCGATCGGCGAGCTGGATGCCCGGGTCGAGGAGCTGCGCCGCCGCGGCATCCCGGTCATCCTCTTGGACCGGGCCCGGAACCGTTCCGACGTCTGCTCGGTCTCGGTGGACGACGTCGAGGGCGGCCGGCTGGCCGTCCAGCACCTGCTCGACCAGGGTCACCGCCAGATCGCGGTGGTCGGCGGACCAGGCAGCCTGCAGCAGGTCCGCGACCGGCGACTGGGTGCCGAGCTGGCCCGCGCGGCGACGGCCGGGGCGCAGCTGCTCATCGTCTCGACCCCCGCCATGGACAGTGACAGCGGCGTGTCGGCGGCACGCGAGCTGCTCACGCTGCCGGCCGCGGAGCGTCCCACCGCCGTCTTCGCCGCCAACGACTTGTTGGCCATCGGGGTACTGCAGGGGTTCGTCAGCTCCGGGCTGGCCGTGCCCGGGGACGTGGCCATCATCGGCTACGACGACATCTCCTTCGCCGCCTCGGCCGCGGTCCCGCTGTCCTCGGTCCGGCAACCGCGGCAGGGCCTGGGCCGGCGGGCCGCCGAGCTGCTGCTCGAGGAGATCGAGGCCCAGCGCGACGACCGGCCGCACGAGCACCGCGCCGTCCAGTTCACCCCCGAGCTGGTGGTCCGCCGGTCCTCGGCACACCGGAGAAGCGGTCGACTTCGGAGCTGACGTCGCAGTCATGGCACACTCACCGGGTGACGCTGAAGATCAGTGTGATCGGCACCAGCTACCTCGGGGCCACGCACGCGGCCGGGATGGCGGAGTTCGGGCACGACGTGATCGGGGTGGACATCGATCCGGTACGGATCTCCACCCTGGCCGCCGGGCGCTCACCCATCTTCGAGCTCGGACTCGAACCGCTGCTGGCCCAGCACACGGTGAGCGGCCGGCTGCGGTTCACCACCGACTACAGCCAGATCGCGGACTGGGCCGACGTGCACTTCCTGGCCGTCGGGACACCGACGCGTCCCGGGGGCGGTGCCGATCTGAGCCAGTTGCACCACGCCGTCGACACCCTGGCCCCGCTGCTCACCCGGCCGACGCTGATCGTCGGCAAGTCGACCGTTCCGGTCGGCACCGCGGCCGCGCTGCAGCAGCGGGTCCGTGACCTCGCTCCGGCGGGCGACCAGGTGGAGATCGCCTGGAACCCCGAGTTCCTGCGGGAGGGATTCGCCGTCGCCGACACGCTGCAACCGGACCGGCTGGTCTTCGGGGTGCAGAGTCCGGAGGCCCTGGCCACGCTGGAGCAGGTCTACTCGCTGCCGCTCAGCGACGGGACGCCGGTGGTGCGTTGCGATCTGGCCACCGCCGAGCTGATCAAGACCGCGGCGAACGCGTTCCTGGCCACCAAGATCAGCTTCATCAACGCGATGGCCCAGATGTGCCAGGCGGCCGGCGGTGACGTGACGCTGCTGGCCGACGCCCTCGGCTACGACCACCGGATCGGCCGGGAGTTCCTCAACGCCGGGCTCGGCTTCGGCGGCGGCTGCCTGCCGAAGGACATCCGGGCGCTCGCCGTCCGCGCCGAGGAGCTCGGCGTGCACCTGCTGAGCGACTTCATCGAATCCGTCGAGGCGATCAACGACGGCCAGCGGGCCGAACTGACCGAGCTGGCCATCGCCCAGACCGGCGGTGACGTGGCCGGCAAGCGGGTCGCCGTCCTCGGCGCGGCGTTCAAGCCCGGCACCGACGACACCCGCAACTCCCCCGCCCTGACCGTCGCCGACCAGCTGCACGCCGCCGGCGCCCACGTGTACGTCTACGACCCGCAGGCCAAGCTCCCGCATCGGGACGGTTTCGTCCAGGTCGAGACGGTGGCCGAGGCCGTCACCGACGCCGACATCGTGCTGCACCTGACCGAGTGGCCGGAGTTCCGGAACCTCGATCCGGCCGAGCTCGGTCCCCTGGTCCGGCACAAGATCATCATCGACGGACGGTTGAAGCTGAACGGCCCGGCCTGGCGGGAGGCCGGCTGGAAGCTGGTCCAGATCGGCCGGGCCGGCACGCTCTGACCCGGCCGGCGCTGCGTTCGCGCCCACTGCCGGCGGTTCGCGCCCTCTGCACGCGGCGCGAATGCAGCAAACCGGCGCGAACTGCTGCACGCTAACGTTCCTCAGGTGACCGATTCCGACGCTGCCACCATCATCTACACCCGGACCGACGAGGCGCCGCTGCTCGCGACGTACTCGTTCCTGCCCATCATCCAGGCGTTCGCGGGACCGGCGGGCGTACGGATCGAGACCCGGGACATCTCCCTCGCCGGGCGGATCATCGCCCAGTTCCCGGAGCGGCTGACCGAGGACCAGCGGCAGGCCGACGACCTCGCCGAGCTGGGCGAGCTGGCGAAGACGCCGGCGGCCAACATCATCAAGCTGCCGAACATCTCCGCCTCGGTGCCGCAGCTGAAGGCCGCGATCGCCGAGCTGCAGCAGCAGGGCTACGACCTGCCGCCCTACCCGGACAATCCCACGACCGACGCGGAGCGAGACGTCCGGACCCGCTACGACCGGGTCAAGGGCAGCGCGGTCAATCCGGTGCTGCGGGAGGGCAACTCCGACCGCCGGGCGCCGGCCTCGGTCAAGCAGTACGCCCGGGCGCATCCGCACTCGATGGGTGCCTGGTCACCGGACTCCCGGACCGAGGTCGCGCACATGACCGCCGACGACTTCCGCAGCAGCGAGACCTCGGCGGTGATCCAGAGCGCCGGCACGCTGCGGATCGAGCTGGTCGGCGACGACGGCACCACCACGGTGCTCAAGGACGCCGTCCCGGTGCTCGCCGGCGAGGTCGTGGATGCGACCGCGATGCACGTGGCCGCCCTCGAGGAGTTCCTGCAGCAACAGATCGGCCGGGCCAAGGAGTCCGGCGTCTTGTTCTCGGTCCACCTCAAAGCCACCATGATGAAGGTCTCGGACCCGATCGTCTTCGGGCACGTGGTGCGGGTCTTCCTGCCGGCGGTGTTCGAGCAGTACTCCGACGACCTGGCCGCCGCCGGACTCAGCGCGAACAACGGACTCGGCAGCATCTTGTCCGGCCTCGACGCGATGCCGAACGGCGCTGAGATCAGGGCCGCGATCGAGCAGGGCCTGGCCGACGGCCCGGCGCTCGCGATGGTCGACTCCGATCGTGGGATCACCAACCTGCACGTCCCGAGCGACGTCATCGTCGACGCGTCGATGCCGGCGATGATCCGGATCGGCGGTCGGATGTGGGGCCCCGACGGCGCGGAAGCGGACACGCTGGCGGTCATCCCCGACTCCTCCTACGCCGGGATCTACCAGGTCGTCATCGACGACTGCAAGGCCAACGGCGCGTACGACCCGACGACCATGGGTTCGGTCCCCAACGTGGGACTGATGGCGCAGGCCGCCGAGGAGTACGGCTCGCACGACAAGACGTTCGAGATCCCGGCGGCCGGCACGGTGCGGGTGGTCGACCAGGTCGGCACCACGGTGCTGAGCACCCCGGTCGCCGCCGGCGACATCTGGCGGATGTGCCAGACGAAGGACGCTGCGATCCGCGACTGGGTCAAGCTGGCGGTCGGTCGAGCCCGGGCCACGGGTTCCCCGGCGGTCTTCTGGCTCGACGACGGTCGCGCGCACGACGCGAACCTGATCGCCAAGGTCCGCGACTACCTCGCCGAGCACGACACCGACGGACTGCAGATCCAGATCCTGGCCCCCACGGCGGCCATCGCGTACTCGCTGGAGCGGATCCGTCGCGGCGAGGACACCATCTCGGTGACCGGCAACGTGTTGCGGGACTACCTGACCGACCTGTTCCCCATCCTGGAGCTCGGCACCTCGGCGAAGATGCTGTCGGTGGTACCGCTGATCAACGGCGGGGGGCTGTTCGAGACCGGCGCCGGCGGGTCGGCGCCCAAGCACGTCCAGCAGCTGCTCAAGGAGAACTACCTGCGCTGGGACAGCCTCGGTGAGTTCCTGGCGCTGGCGGTGAGCCTGGAGCACCTGGCCGAGAAGACCGACAACGGCAGGGCCCAGGTCCTCGCCGACACGTTGGACCGGGCCACCGGCACCTTCCTCAACGAGAACAAGTCACCCAGCCGACGGGTCGGCGGGATCGACAACCGCGGCAGCCACTTCTATCTGGCGCTGTACTGGGCTCAGGAGCTGGCGAAGCAGACCGACGACGCCGGGCTGGCCGAGTTGTTCACACCGCTCGCCGAGGAGCTGGCCGGCGCGGAGCAGGCCATCACCGAGGAGCTGATCGCCGTGCAGGGATCGCCGGTCGACATCGGCGGCTACTACCGTCCCGACGACGACCTGACCACCGCCGTGATGACCCCGTCCGCGACCCTGAACCGGGCGCTGGGCCGGCTGTCGGCCTGATGACCGTCCGGCTCGGGTGCGGACCGACCCGACTCCATTCCGGAACGGTCCGCCGCTAACCGCTGCCGTCCACGACCAGGTCGACCCGCTGCTGCGGTCGTTGCGCCGCCTCGTAGGCGTCCTCGCTCGGCATCCAGTCGGTGAGCCACCGGTCGAGCATGGCTGGACCGTCCCGTTCGACGGCCCGGGCCAGCCGGACCTCGTACGGCGCCTCGACCCAGATGGTGAAGTCCCAGGGGACGCCGAGCCGGACGTCGGTCGCCGACACCCCCTCGACCACGACGGGGATCCCGACCGGGACGTCGTGCCACTCGGCCCCGACGTCGCGGACCCAGTCCCAGCGCTGGTATCGGCCGGGGCGGCCCGCCTGCAGGGGCTCCAGCACCTGCTCGACGAACCGGCACCGCTCCCAGCCGGGCACGTCCGGCCGGGCGAAGTCGTCGATGTGGATCACGACCGAGCCCGGCAACGCCGCCGTGATCCGGGCCGCCAAGCTCGTCTTGCCCGCCGCACCCTTGCCGTCGATGCCGACCCACCGGGTACCGGACAACGTGTCGAGGGCGGCCCGCACGGCCTGCACCGGATCGGCCGCCGCCGCCGTCCCAGCCTCCATCTCTGCCGCCGTCTCTGCCGCCGGCTCAGCCGGCATGCGGTTCGGGCGGCACCCCGCGGTGGGCCGCCACGGCTCGGGCGAACGGCTCGACGCTGTCCGGGCTGACCCGTACCGTCCGGGCGTCCTCGGGCAGTCGCATCCGGCGGCTCCGCCACGAGGTCCGACTCCGGGCCGACGCGGCGCCGCTCGCCGGCAGGACGGCGAGATACAGCTGCTCTCGCCAGCGCACCAGCCACACATGGGCGATCTCGCCCCAGCCGAACGACCACCGAGCCCCTACCTCACCGCTGGCGATCCCGGGCGGTCCGGCCGTGGCGCGAATGGTGAGCGACAGCAGGCAGGCAGTGATGACGGCCACGCTCAGCAGCATCAGGAACAACCCGAGCCCCACCAGCACCGGTGAGCGGAGTCCGGGGAAGTCGACGGCCGCGCCGACCACCCAGAGCAGCCCCATCGCGAACGGCAGCACGAAGATCGCTGCCACAGCCAGCAGGGACCACTGCCGGATCACGCTCCGCGCCGCCACCCCGCACCTCCTCTGGTCGTAGCCGAATTCGCACCGGCCGAGCCGGTTGCTAGCGTCACCATACGCACGCAGCGGATCAGCCAGCCCCAGCGAAAGGACCAACGTGAGCACTCCCGTCAAGGTCGCCGTCACCGGTGCGGCAGGCCAGATCGGCTACAGCCTGCTCTTCCGGATCGCCAGCGGATCGCTGCTGGGCCCCGATACCCCGGTCGAGCTGCGACTGCTCGAGATCACGCCGGCGCTCAAGGCCCTCGAAGGCGTCGTGATGGAGCTGGACGACTGTGCGTTCCCGTTGCTCAGCAAGGTCGAGACCGGCGACGACCCGGAGGTGGTCTTCGACGGCGTCAACATCGCGCTGCTCGTCGGCGCCCGCCCCCGCAGCAAGGGGATGGAGCGCGGTGATCTGCTCGAGGCCAACGGCGCCATCTTCAAGCCCCAGGGTCGGGCGTTGAACGATCACGCGGCCGACGACGTCGTGGTGCTGATCACCGGTAACCCCGCCAACACCAACGCCTTGATCGCGCAGCAGAACGCGCCGGACATCCCCGCGGAGCGGTTCAACGCCTTGACCCGGCTCGACCACAACCGGGCCATCGCCCAGCTGGCCGCCAAGACCGACAGCTCCGTCAACGACATCACCCACATGACCATCTGGGGCAACCACTCCGCCACCCAGTACCCCGACCTCTTCCATGCCGAGGTGAACGGCCGGAACGCCGCCGAGCTGATCGACGACCAGGAGTGGCTGGAGTCGACGTTCCTGCCCACGGTGCAGAAGCGCGGCGCGGCCATCATCGAGGCCCGCGGATCGAGCTCGGCCGCGAGTGCCGCGAACGCCACCGTCGATCACATGAGGGACTGGGTGCTGGGCACCCCCGACGGAGACTGGGTCTCCATGTCGGTACCGTCCGACGGCTCCTACGGCGTGCCGGAGGGGCTCATCTCCTCGTTCCCGTGCACGACCGCCGGCCGCGGGTACGAGATCGTCCAGGGCCTGGAGATCGACGACTTCTCCCGCACCAAGATCGACGCGAGCACCGCCGAGCTGGCCGACGAGCGCGAAGCCGTCCGGTCGCTGGGGTTGATCGGCTGACTCCCCTGGTCAGCCGGCCGTCGGCGGCGCGGCACGCTGCCACCGGCGAAGCCGGCCCGACCACTAGCATCCCTTCCACCGGCAAACCGGTGCGACGACTTCGAGATGTATCAGGGAATCGTCGGGGACATCTGACGTAGTGCGAACACAGCTACGGCAGTTCCTCGACCGGTGGGGAGATGCTTGCGCTGTGGTGGAGACGTCTGAGCACACCATCGCTGAGCTGGTGCAGGCCGCAGCTCAACGAGACAAGGCCGCCTGGGACGAGCTGGTTCTCCGCTTCAACCCGCTGGTCGGTTCGGTGGCCTCGCGCTACCGACTGAGTCAGCAGGACGCTGCGGATGTATCACAGACCGTGTGGCTGCGTCTGGTACAGCATCTGTCCGCGCTGCGTGAACCGGCCGCGCTGCCCGGGTGGATCGTGACCACGACTCGGAACGAGTGCCTGCGGGTACTGCGGATCCGGCAGCGGACGGCGACGTTCGACCCGCTGCTCGATCCGCCCCGCAGCAAAGGGCCGGGTGCCGAACAACGAGACATCGACGAGGACCTGATGCGAGACGAGCGACACGTCGCACTGCTGAGTGCCTTCGCCGAGCTCTCCACTCGGCATCGGGAGCTGCTGACCTTGCTGCTCACCGATCCACCGGTGAGTTATGCGGAGATCAGCGAACGGCTCGACATCCCCATCGGGGCGATCGGACCCACCCGGGCCCGTGCTCTGCAGCGGCTGCGCCGCAGTCCGGCTCTGGCCGCCCTGCTCAACGCCGACAGCGCCCCGTGAACCCATTGACCGACGAGCTCTGAACGAGGACCAGATGAGCGACCACGACGATCGGATCGAATCCGAGGAGGTGAACGAGGTGGAGACCACCGACATGACGGCCGAGCAGGCCGACGAGGCACTCCTCGCGGAGCTCAAGCAGGCTCTGCGGCAGAGCGGCCAGCCGCACCCCGGCCAGGTCATCGCCGACGCCCAGGACGCCTTCTCGTTCCTGGCCGTCCACGACGAGTTCGCCGCGTTGGTCTTCGACTCCCTCTGGGAGGACGAGCTGGAGACGACCAGCCGCGCTCTGACGGGCATCCGCACGCTCGTCTTCGAGTCCGGCGACCTCTCGCTGGAGATCGAGGTCACCGCCGACGGCGTGGTGGGGCAGGTGAGTCCGCCCGGAGCCGCCACCGTCGAGGCCGAACGAGCCGACGGCCGACGGACCGAGGTGGTCACCGACGAATTCGGTTCGTTCACGCTGAGCTCACCGGGCTCGGGGCCGATGCGGTTCCACCTGAGCCGAGGCGCCGGCGCCACCGTCACCGACTGGATCAACGCGGCCGGATAGCCCGCGGCGGCCACCCCGCTGCTGCGGTAACCTCGGCCGGTGAACTCGGCTCCGGCCAGCCCGGACGACGAGCTGGTCGAGCGAGCCCGGGCGATCTACCACGACGTCGTCGCCGATCCCCAGCTGCACGGCTCGGAGGCGGCGGCGATCGCGGCGCTGGCCCGGGCCACCCGGCAGCCGCTCGCCCTGATCCCGGCGCTGCGCGCGCAGGCCTGGGTGGAGCGCTCCCGGCTGGCCAACCGGGAGGCCAAGGAGCTCCTCGACGAGGCGGTCCGGATCGCCCGGCGGCACCGCCTGACCGACGAGCTCCGCGAGGTCCTGCTCACCCGGGCCGCGGTCCAGCACGAGCTCGGTCGGCTCACCCTGGCCCAGCACGACGTCGACGCGGCGGCGCTGCTGACCTCGACCGACGGCGCCGCCGATCTGTTGTTCCAGCAGGCGGTGCTGCACCAGAACCTCGGTCAGCTGCGGCAGGCCGGCACCGCGTACCGGCGCATCCTGGACGACCGGACCGCCTCGGCGGTGACCAAGACCAAGACCGCGAACAACTTCGCGATCATCGAGTCCCAGTTCGGCCGGCCCGACGCCGCGCAACGGCTGATCGACTACGCCGGCACGCTGCCGGACGTCGGACCGCACCTGCGCGCGGTGCTCGCCTCCACCCGGGCCTGGGTCACGACCCAGACCGGACGACTGACGCAGGGCCTGGACGAGTTCGCCGAAGCGGCGCGGCTGCACACCGATGCCGGACTGCCCCTCGCCGAGCACTATCTGGAGTACGTCGACGCGTTGACCGACCTCCGGCTGCTGCCGGAGGCCCACGCCATGGCCGTGCAGGCGGTGGCCGAGCTCGAGCGGCACGGGGTGGATCTGATGACCGGCGAGGGGCAGCTGCGGCTCGCGCGGCTCGCTGCGTTGCAGGGCGACAGCCCTGGTGCCACCGAGGCCGCCGAGCGAGCTCGGGCCCGTTTCGCCCGGCAGCGCCGGATCCCGTGGCGGGCCCGGACCGACGTGATCTTGGCCGAGGTGCGGTTCGGGTCCGGCGCCGCGTCAACGACCACGCTGGCCAGCGTCCGACGGGCGGCCACGGCACTGGAACGACTTCGACTGCAGACCTACGCCCTCGACGCCCACCTGACGGCGGGCCGGATCGCTCTTGAGCTCGGCCGACCGGGACCCGCGCAGGATCACCTGCAGCGCGCCGCCGTGCTGGGGCGCCGGGCACCGCTGTTGCACCGGCTCAAGGGGCACCTGGCCCGTTCGCTGGCGACTGCCGACGACCAGGCCCGACTCCGGCACTGTCGGGCCGGCCTGCGCGACCTGGACCAGCACCGGGCCGCGTTCACGTCGCTGGAGCTGCGGGTCCGGGCCTCGGCCCACGGCGCGGAGCTCGGTCAGCTGGGTCTGCAGTCGCTGATCCGGCACGGCACGGCCGGCCAGGTCCTCCGCTGGTTGGAACGCACCCGGGCGGCGGCGCTGGTCGCGGTGGAACCGGTCGGCGACCTCGGTGTCGACGACGTCTTGGCCGAGCTGCGCGCTGTCGGTGAGGAGATCGAGGAGGCCCAGCAGGCGGGAGGCGAACCGTGGGCCCTGCTCGGCCGCCAACGCCGGCTGGAGGACGAGATCCGGCGACGCACCTGGAGCAGCGGCTCCGGCCCGTCGGCGGCGGACCGTCAGCTCGGGATCGCGGAGCTGCGTCGCCAGCTCGGTGACCGGGTGCTGGTCGAGTACGCCGTGCTCGGCGACACCGTGTTGGCCGTGGTGGCCGACCAGCGCCGGATCCGCGTCGTTCCGCTGGCCGCGCTGACCGACGTGCGCCGCACCGCTGACCTGCTGTTGTTCGGGTTGCGACGGCTCTCCCGTCCGGCCCGGACGGCGACGTCCGGCGCCGCGACCCGGGCCGGTGTCGAGCACGCCCTCGCGGTGCTGCGGGCGCTGCTGCTGGATCCGCTGCAGCTGCCGGCCGACCAGCCCCTGGTGGTCAGTCCGGTCACGGGGTTGCGCCGGGTGCCGTGGTCGGCGCTGCACTCGGCACCGGTGTACGTGGTGCCCGCCGCGTCGTTCTGGGAACGGACGTCTCGGCCGCGTGCTCGGACCGACGAGGTGCTGCTGGTGGCCGGCCCGCACCTGCCGGGCGCCGTCGCGGAGGTCGACCAGCTCCAGGATCTCTATCCGTCCCCGACCGTGCTGCGACCACCGGACTCGACGATCGCCGCCGTGCTGCCGAAGTTGGCCACCGCCGACGTGGCCCACCTGGCCTGCCACGGCCGGCTGCGCGCCGACAACCCGGCCTTCTCCGGCCTGCAGCTCACCGACGGTCTGCTGACCCTGCACGAGATGGACATCCGCGGGGTCGCGCCGTACCGGATGGTGCTGGCCTCGTGCGACTCCGCCGTCGAGGCGACGTACGAGGGCAACGAGGTCCTCGGCTTCGTCAGCGCGCTGCTGGCCCGCGGCACCTGCGGCCTGGTCGCCAGCGTGGTGGTCGTCCCGGACGCCGCCTCCGTGCCGTTGATGCGAGGACTGCACCAGCGGCTCCGCGCCGGGGACTCCCTCGGGGCCGCCCTGTTCGCCGCCCGGGCCGAACTCGATCGTGATGATCAACTCGAGTTCGTCAACTGGTGCGCCTTCAACGCCTACGGCGCGGCGTGAGCCAGCCGGGGACGCTCTTGACCGGTTTAATTCGGCTCCGATACGTTCGCCACGCTCAGCCAGTTCAACGGGGGAGGATCTGCCATGGCCAACGTCACGCCCGGTCGACCGTTCGCGGAGGTCGGCGGCGCGGACTACCCCGCCCTCGACCAGTCGGCTCGGGCGGCAGCGGCTCGACAGCGCACCGGCCTGACCGACGGCACCCGACGCCGAGCACACCACCTCGAGCTGCACCGGCGGTTGATCCGGCGACGTGGCGAACAACCGGCCGGACTGCTGAAGCGGACCGACGCGCTGCTGCGGCAGCTGATCGACGAGACCGGACAGCCGCTGCTGACGCTGAACGAGATCGTCGTCCGCACCCGGGACCTCGACGGTGGCGCCGACGGTTTCCGCGACCAGCCGATGCGCGAGCTGCTGGCTGAGTTCGCGTTGCGCGAGGACCCGGTCGAGGAGCTCGACAGCCGGGTGACCCTGCTCGCGAACCCCGAGCTCACCACCGGTGAGCTGGCCACGATCGTCGAACGTCTGCGGCTGGAGGGTTACCAGGCGTCGATGAACCACGTGACGCCGTTGGGATACGTCACCAAGGCCGACCCGGCCGAGACCGGCCCGGAGCCGACCGAGCGCCGGGTCGGCTTCCCCCGGTCCCCCCGGCCGGCCGAGTGGCGTGACATCACGGTCGCGGTGATCGACACCGGGTTGAGCGTCCAGGGCCGCGACGACGGGTGGTTCGACGGGGTCGCGGTGACCGACGCCGACGCCGACCCGCTGTACGAGGAGGCGCCGGAGGGCGACGAGCTCGGCGTCTTGGACTACTGCGCCGGACACGGCACGTTCGTGACCGGCATCCTCCGCCAGGTCGCGCCGTACGCCTCGGTGCTGGTCCGCCGCGCCGTCGGGCGGGACGGGATCGGCGTCGACGTGGACGTCGCCATCGCGATGGTGCAGGCGTTCGACGCCGGTGCCGACATCCTCAACCTCTCCCTCGGCACCGAGATGCCCAACGACCAGCCGCCCGTCGCGACGATGGTCGCGCTGGAGATCATCGGCGAACGCTGCGCCGCCGAGGAGCGCGACGTGGTGGTGGTCGCGGCGGCCGGCAACAACAGCAGCTCGCGCCCCGTCTTCCCGGGTGCCTTCAGCGGCGTGCCCCACATCGTGGTGCCGGTCGTCTCGGTCGCCGCCTTGTCGGTGGACTACGAGCCGGCCGACTTCTCCTCCAAGGGTTTCTGGGTGACCTGCTCGACCACGGGTGAGGCCGTGTTGTCCACCTTCGTCCGCGGCCGCGAACCGGCCGAGATGGACCAGGTCGATCCCGACGAGTTCTCCGGTCCGGATCCCTGGGCGGTGTGGTCGGGCACGTCGTTCGCCGCGCCCCAGATCAGTGGTGCCCTCGCCCGCCGCTGTCAGGAGCAGGGGGAGACGCCGAGTGCGGCCCTGGCCTGGCTGCTGCGGCAGGGTCCCCAGGTCCCCGACTACGGCACCGCTCTCGAGATCCTCCCGTTCGCTTGAGCGCGACCCCCCATGCACCACACTTGTGCCCATGAGTAACAGCGGATCGGGAGCGCAACCACCGGACCCCTGGCGCCGACCCGACGAAGGACAACCGGACCCGGGACCGGCCCCGTCGGGGTGGCCCGATGCGCAGCCGACCGGCTGGGAGCGGCCGACCTCGCATCCCTCCTCGTCGTCAGCCTCGTCCGCCTCGTCCCAGTCATCCGCCCCGGAGTGGCCGACCTACCCGCCGACCACCCCGCCGACCACCCCGCCGCCGACCGCACCCGAGCCGACCCGTTCCTTCGCGGCCGACCAGCCGACCGCCGGCCAGCCGGGCTACCAGCCCTACGACCCGCAGGCCATGCCGAACTACGGCTCGGGCACCGCCCGGGATGCCGGCGGCAACGGGAGCGGTGGTGGCTACGGCAGCAACCCGTACGACGCGAACCCCTACGACGCCAACCCGGCCAACCCGTACGACACCAGCCCCTATCAGGCGGCGACCCCGTACCAGCCGTATCCCGGGACCTCGCCCTACGGCGCCTACCAGGCCTATGCCGCCCCCGTCCAGCACCCGCAGGCCACCACCTCCTTCATCCTCGGCCTGCTCGGCCTGGTGCTCTGTCCGCCGGTCGGCATCGGCGGCCTCGTGATGGGCGGTCGGGTCCGGCGCGAGATCGATGCCAGCGGCGGTCAGGTCGGGGGCCGTGGCCTGGCCACGGCCGGTTGGGTGATGGGCATCATCTCGGTCGTGCTGCTGGGGCTCTACGTGGTCTTGATCGTCTTCGCGATCCTCGCGTCGGTTGTCGAGGGTTGACACCGGGAGTTGACGCGTTCGACCGATAGGCTGCTGTCCGGTGCCTGCGACACACGGTCGGGGGCCCAGAAGGACGAGGAACGATCATGAGCGATCCGTACCAGCCGCCGGGCGATCCGTATCAGCCGCCGGGCGATCCGTACCAGCCGCAGCAGAACCAGCCCGGGCCACCGATGCCCTACGGGCAGAGCTATCCGCCGGTCGCGGTGGAGCACCCGCAGGGGACCACGATCTTGGTCCTCGGCATCGTCGGCATCTTCTTCACCCTCTGCGCGCCGTTCGCCTGGTACATGGGCAACAAGGCCATGAAGGAGATGCGCGCGTCGGGCCAGACCTACAGCAACGAGCAGAACATCAACATCGGCCGGATCCTCGGCATGGTGTTCACCATCCTCGGCATCATCTCCTTGGTGTTCGGCATCATCTTCTTCATCGTCGTCTTCGCGGCTGCGATGAGCAACAGCGGCGGCTGACCACCCCTCTCCGCGAGTACGCAGAGCCCTGTCGACGTCGCCGTCGACAGGGCTCTGCGTCGTCCCGGCCGCATCGTCGCCGGGCCGCATCGCTCCGAGCGGGACGGGCGGCTCAGCGGCCGGGGATCACCAGCGCCAGCACGACGATCGCCAGTCCCGCGACGAGAAGGACCACCACGTCGAACCCTCGGCTGCGGACCTGCAGCAGCCCCGCCTCCCGGGGCGGCAGCACGATCCGGATACCGGCGCCGACGAGCAGGGCGGCGCCGATCACGACCGTCCCGAAGCGCCAGCTGTCGCGACTGACCACTGCGATGAGCAGACCGATCACGACGCCGGCGGCCACGACCAGCACCGGCCACCACCTACCGCCCATCGGTCACGTCCCGATCAGCGCCTCGGCCCGCTCCACGACGTTGCTCAGCAGCATCGCCCTGGTCATCGGGCCCACCCCGCCCGGCACCGGCGCCACCCGGGAGGCGACCTCGCGAACACTCGGATCGAGGTCGCCGACCAGACCCTGGTCGGTCCGGGTGATGCCGACGTCAACGCACACCGCTCCGGGCTGCACCATCTCACCGGTGACCAGACCCGGCCGGCCGGCGGCGGCGACGATCACGTCGGCCTGACGGGTGAGCGCGGGGAGGTCGACGGTGCCGGTGTGGCACAAGATCACCGTGGCGTTCTCGCTCTTGCGGGTCAGCAGCAGACCGAGCGGTCGACCGACCGTGGTCCCCCGGCCGATCACGCAGACGACCCGGCCGGCCAGCTCGACGCCGTTCCGCCGGAGCAGCTCGACGATCCCCCGGGGGGTGCACGGCAGCGGCGCAGGCTCCCCCAGCACCAGCTTGCCGAGGTTCACCGGATGCAGGCCGTCGGCGTCCTTGAGCGGATCGACCAGGCCGAGCGCACGGAACTCGTCGAGCGCCCCCGGCAGCGGCAGCTGGACGATGTAGCCGGTGCAGTCCGGATCGGCGTTCAGCCGGGCCAGCTCGGCCTCGAGCTCGGCCTGGGAGACCGAAGCGGGCAGCTCGACCTGGATCGAGCGGATCCCGACCTGGGCGCAGTCGCGGTGCTTGCCGGCCACGTACGCCTTGCTGCCCGGATCATCGCCCACCACGACGGTGCCGAGACCGGGGGTCACCCCCTGCGCGGCCAGCGCCCGGACCCGCTCGGTGAGATCCGCCTTGATGTCGGCCGCGAGGGCCTTGCCGTCCAACAGCTGTGCCGTCATGGTTCGCTCTCGATCAGTGGTAGAAGTGCCGGGCGCCGGTGAGGTACATGGTGACGCCGGCGGCCTGGGCGGCGGCGATCACCTCGTCGTCACGCACCGAGCCCCCCGGTTGCACGATGGCGGCCACGCCGGCGTCGATCAGGATCTGCGGTCCGTCCGGGAACGGGAAGAAGGCGTCCGAGGCCGCCACCGCGGCTGCGGCCCGGTCCCCGGCGCGCGCGACCGCCAGCCGGCACGAATCCACCCGGTTGACCTGCCCCATGCCGACGCCGACCGCGGCGCCGTCGTGGGCCAGCAGGATCGCGTTGGACTTCACCGCGCGGCACGCACGCCAGGCGAACTCCAGATCGGCCAGCACCTCGGCCTCAGCCGGGGCGCCGGCCACCAGCCGCCAGTGCGCCGCCTCGTCGTGGGGCTGGTCGACGGCATCGACCGCCTGCATCAGCAGCCCACCGGAGATGCGGCGGGTCTCGATCCCGCCGCGCTGCGCGGGATCCACCAGCAGGATCCGGATGTTCTTCTTCCGGGACAGCACCTCGACCGCACCGTCGTCGTAGCCGGGCGCCGCGATCACCTCGGTGAAGACCTCGGCCACCTGCTCGGCCATCGCGACGCTGACGGGCCGGTTCGTCGCGATCACGCCGCCGAACGCCGACACCGGGTCGCAGGCGTGCGCCCGGGCGTGGGCCTGGGCCACGTCGGCACCGATCGCGATGCCGCACGGGTTGGCGTGCTTGATGATCGCCACCGCCGGCTGGTCGAAGTCGTAGGCGGCTCGCCGTGCAGCGTCGGTGTCGACGAAGTTGTTGTAGGACATCTCCTTGCCGTGCAGCTGCTCCGCCGTCGCCAGTCCGCCGGGGAAGGCACCGTCGACGTACAGGGCGGCCCGCTGGTGCGGGTTCTCCCCGTACCGCAGCACGGCCGCCTTGTCCCAGCTGGCACCGACCCAGCGCGGGAAGCCGGTGCCGTCGCTGGTGTCGGTGACCACGTTGCCCATCCACGACGCGACCGCGATGTCGTACGTGGCGGTGTGCACGAACGCCGCGGCCGCCAGGCCCTGGCGCTCGGCCAGGGTGAATCCGCCGGCTCCCAGGGCCGTCCGCAGCCGGTCGTACTGCTCGGGGGAGGTGATCACCGCGACGTTGGCGTGGTTCTTCGCCGAGGCCCGCACCATCGCCGGACCGCCGATGTCGATCTGCTCGATGCACTCCTCCGAGCTCGCGCCGGAGGTCACGGTCTGGGTGAACGGGTACAGGTTGCTGATCAGCACCTCGAAGGGCGCGATGCCGAACTCCCGCAGCTGTTCGGCGTGCCGTTCCAGTCGGAGGTCGGCCAACAGACCGGCGTGGACGTGCGGGTGCAGCGTCTTGACCCGACCGTCGAGGCACTCGGGGAACCCGGTCACCTGCTCGACCGGGGTGACCGGGAACCCGGCGTCGGTCAGCGTCCGCGCCGTGGAACCGGTGGACACGATCTCGACGCCGGCCTCGACGAGCGCGGCGCCGACGTCGGCGAGCCCGGTCTTGTCGTAGACCGAGACCAGCGCGCGCCGGATGGGTCGGCGGTCGTCCTCCGCCACGGGGAGTTCACTCACAGCTGCCACTGGACCTTTCGTTCGGTGACCCGCCACGGCGACGTGGCCAGGCGGTGGACGGTGTGGACCAGCAGCTCGCGCTCGGCGATCTTGATCCGTTCGTGCAACACCTCGACGGTGTCGTCGTCGAGCACGGGTACGGCCACCTGGTCCACGATCACCCCGGTGTCGACGCCGGGATCGACCAGGAAGACGGTCGCGCCGGTGACCTTGACCCCGTACCCGAGTGCGTCGCGCGGTCCGTGCATGCCCGGGAACGCCGGCAGCAGGGCGGGATGGCTGTTGATCGTCCGCCCCCCGAAGCGGGCGAGGAACTCGGTCCCGAGCAGCTTCATGAATCCGGCGCAGACCACGAGGTCCGGCTCGTACGCCGCTACCGCTTCGGTCAGCCCGGCGTCCCACCGGGCCCGGTCGGCGCGGTCGACCAGCGGGTGCACGAAGGTCGGCACGCCGACGGCCCGGGCCCGGTCGAGTCCGGGCACACCGTCCCGGTCCGATCCCACCGCGACGACCTCCGCCCCGTAGTCCTGCGATCGGGCCGCATCCAGGAGCGCCTGCAGCAGGGTCCCCGTACCGGAGAGGAGCACCACCAGCCGGGCCGGCGGCGAGGCGCTGGCAGCGGGGGCTTCGGGCACCCGGTCACCCTATCCAGGCCGGCGCGGTCGTTTCGTCAGCCGGCCGACCGGCGGAGCGCCTCCAGATCCTCACGCAGCGCCGCCACCCGGTCCGCACCGACGACCTCGGCGATCCGGGCCTCGATCTCGGGCACCCCGGCCCGGGCGATGGCGAAGATCTGGCGACCCTTGTCGGTGGCGAGCACCAGCTTCGCCCGCCGGTCGGAGGGGTCCGGGACGCGCTCGACGTAGCCGCGTTGCTCGAGGTGGCCGACGAGCTCGGCCATCGCCTGCTTGGTCATCCGGGCCCGCTCGGCCAGCACGCTGACGGTGGTCCCGGTGTCGTCGAGGTACTGGAAGACCGCACCGTGGGCCGACCGCACCTCGCCGTGCCCCAGCTCGGCCAGCCGGTGGATGACCAGCTCGTTCAACGCCAGGTACGCCTCGCGGAGCAGCACCACCGTGTTGGCGGGACGCTCGTGACCTTCGTACCGCGGGAGGGCTCGAACCATTCGACACGCAACCTGTCTACTCCGGCGATGTGAACATGCTACCTGTCGATTCGGGCGCTCGATGTCGGCTGACGATTCGGGGCCGGCTCAGCGTGACCGGTGGCGTCGGATCGCCCGGCGGGCGAGCCGGATCAGACCGAGCAGCAGGCCCGACACCAGGCCGCCGAGACCCAGGGTCGCCACCGCGAGCAGCAGCAAGGGCCACAACGCCGGTCCCACGTCGGCGAGCCGGTCCACCCCGAGGCCCCCGCCGCTCAGCCAGGCCAGCGCCGTGAAGACCACCCCACCGAGAGCCCCGGCCACACCACCCACCAGCGTGGTCTCGATCGGCCCGGCGGACGGCCGGGCCAAGACCACGACCAAGGCGGCGACCGCGCCGGCGAGCAGGCCACCCGCGAGCAACCACAGCTGGGTGCCCTCCGGCGGAGCTCCCTCGGTGAGGGCACCGAAGACCGGTATCGCCGGCAGCATTCCCAGCTCGGTCCCGGTCGCTGCGACCACCGAGCCCGTACCGAGGGTGAAGCCGGCCCCGAGGGTGTAGCTCGCCGCCCACACGATGAAGTTGGGTGCGTACGCCAGCTGCAGGGCGAGCAGCGCGATGTTGCCGGCCACGCCGGCGTCGAGTGACTGCACCAGGCGCTCGATCCGACCGAGCTGCTGTCCGGCCGCGAAGACCACCGCGGCCGCTCCCACCGTCAGCATCACCAGCTGGGCCGCCACAGCCGCCCGCGGCAGGGCGCGAGCCCACCCCGGCCACCGGTCGGTGGGTCGGTGATCGAGCGTCCGGGCCGCCCCCCAGGCGGCGGTGAGCGCGATCACCGGGCTCATCACGGCGGCGGCTCTGACCGCGGCGCCCGGATGACCGAGCAGCAGCGCCGTCGCCATCAGCGGAGCGAGGTAGGCGATCGTCATCACGACGGCCGCGCTCAGCACGGTCGAACCGCCGACCGGACTGGCGGCCGGGAACTGTCGGGCGGCGTACCCGGCACCACGGCTGATGAGATAGGCGACGATGGCGACGTAGCCGAGCGGGACCAGGGTCAGTTGCAGGGAACCGAAGCCGGCTCCCCCACCGTTGGCGAGCAGCCACAGCTCGGTGCCCACTGTGAGGGCGTCCCCCAGAGTTCCGGGGTCGGAGGTCACCCAGCCGACGACCGTCATCCCGGCCACCAGCACCCACCCGGCCAGCACGGTGGCCACGGCGGCACCGGCCGCCGTCACCAGCCAGCTCCAGGACGGCTGGGGGTTCTCGCTCCCGGTCTCCGGCTGGTCCTCGGTCGGTTCGGTGGCCTTCAAGGACAGGGACGTACGCGACGGGCGCGGCGAGAGCAGGGAGGCCATGACGCCTCCATGCTCGTCGGCGCCGAAGCTCGCATCGTGGAGACACGCCAGGAGCAGGTAAAGTCTTAGACCGTCTGTGCCCGCCCGGTCGCGTCTGGGCATCCGTGAACTCGAGGAGCGCCCGCCCGATGGTCGACGAGAAGCCGGGGCCCTACCGCCCTCGACGGGCCTACGTAGAGCAGCCCGACGAAACGGCGGGGTCCGCGACCGAGGCGTCCGGCGGCCCCACCGAAGCAGCACCGTCGTCCGGCGGCTCCACCGCGGACTTCGACGACGAGGCACCCAAGCCGCTGTACCGCGACGAGGTGTACGGCAGCAACGAGCCGACCGTCGCGCTCCCGGGCGGCTCGGATGCCGACGCGACCCGGGTGCGCCCCGGCGCCGGCGAGCCGACGGTGGAGCTCCCGGCCGAGCGGACGAGCGAGCAGACCCAGATCCTCAGCCGGGCGCGGGCCCGGGCGCGCAGTGGTCAACGCCCGCCGGTCCGCCGGGCCCGCGACGACGACCAGACCACCATCCTCCCGCGGACCGCCACCGGAGCCCGGGTCCGGCGGGACGAGGACGACCTCCTCGACGACGAGCCCACCGGGCCCAAGCGCAGCCGGACCGGGCTCTTGATCGGGGCGGTGGCCGCCGTCATCGTGCTCGGCCTCGCCCTCGGCTACACCGTGTTGAGTCTCACCCGGCAGTCGGCGGCACCCGGGGTGGCGCCGAGCGTGCCCGCGAGCAGCACCGTGCCGTCGGGTCCGAGCAGCTCACCGTCCGGACCCGACGCGAGCGCGCTGTTGACCGATGCGATGCTGCTCAGCCCGCAGATCGCCACCAGGATCGACGGTGACCGCACCTGGAAGGTCCAGCTCACCCAGAAGGGCAAGTCCGCCGACTCCCCGCAGCCAGCCTGCTTCGGCGGTGACCCGGTCGAGGGCCAGCCGATCCCCCAGCAGAGCCTCCTGCGCGTGCTGAACAGCACCGGCAAGAACCCGCCGGCTGTGTTGCAGCAAGCCGATGCGTACGCGACGCCGGAGGAGGCCGCGCAGGCCTATGCCGTCGCGGCCAAGACGCTCGGGGGCTGCAGCATGGCCGCCACCTACATCGATTCCGGCGCCGTCGTGACGGGCGTCGGGGACCAGTCGGTCGGTGTCGTGCTGCGGGTGAGCGGTGACACCGGGGTCGAGTACCGGACCGTGGTCCTGGCGCGCAGTGGGCGGGCGCTCGACATCGTCGACGTCGCCCAGAACGGCGAGCCGGTCGGCACCGACAAGGTGGCCCTCGCCACGGCCGACGTGGTCAACACCCAGTGCCGCGCTGCGGCGGGCAAGTGCGCCGGCGGGGTCCGGGTCGCGGCCGCGCCACCGCCGGTGGGTGGGGACGCACCGGGTTTCCTGGCCACCGCGGACCTGCCACCGGTCGGGTCGACCAGCTGGGTCGCCAACAAGCCGTCCACGCCGGACAGCGACGTCCTCAAGGGCAGCGGCTGTGAGCGCGTCGACTGGGCCAAGGAGTCGGCGGTCACCCGGGCCTGGCGGACCTACCTGCTGCAGGACTCGCCGAGCAAGTTCGGCCTCGACGAGGTCGTGTTGACCGTGAAGAACCCCGAGGACGCCACCAAGCTCGCCGAGAAGGTCCGCGACGACTGGAACGACTGCGAGGAGCGGCAACTGACCGCGACGGTGGCCAAGCCGAAGGAGTTCGAGACCGCCGGTGCCCGCAACGCCGCGATCAAGGGCTGGACCACGACCGTCGAGCAGAAGGCCGACAACGCCACGTCGATCTTCCGGGTCGGCATCGCGGCCGCGGGCCCGAAGGTGGTCTTCACGTTCTTGAACCCCCAGGACAAGCTGGATCTGAACGAGGACCAGTTCTCCCAGGTCACCGCCCGGGCCGGCCAGCGCGCCACCCAGGTCAAGTAGCACCCAGGTCACGTAGCACCCAGGTCACGTAGCACCCGGGCCCGCAGCGCAAGCTGCCGCTAGCGCACCCGACCCAGCCGCACCAACGCCAGCAGCACCGCACCCAGCGTCTCGTTGTCGGTGATCTCACCGGCGCCGAGCATCGTGATCAGCTGCTGGGCGGAACCGTACGGGTCGCGACGATGCCCTCGGCCTCCTGCTCGGCCCCGGCCACGGGCTGCAGACCGGTCGCGAGGAACACCCGGCCCGGCGCGTCGGCCACGCCGTTCAGGGAGTGCACCGGCCCGAGGTCCACCAGCTCCCGTGCCGCCAGCCCGGCCTCTTCGCGCAGCTCGCGCGCGGCCGCGACCACCGGCTCCTCGCCGTCGGTGCCGCCGGCGGGCACCTCCCAGGACGTCATCCCGATCGCATACCGGTCGACCTCGACCAGGACCACCTCGCCGGCGTCGGTCACCGGCACCACGAAGACGGCCGGCGCCCGCACCTGCACCACGCCGTACACGCCGGGCGCACCGTCGGGTCGCAGCACGGCGTCCTCCCGGACGCGGATCCAGGCGTTCTCGTACGCCACCCGGGACTCCAGCGTCTGCCACTGCATCGGGAGCTCAGCCCCTCGTCATCACCTCGCGCATGAGCGCGGCCGTCTCACTCGGCGTCTTGCCGACCTTGACCCCGGCGGCCTCGAGAGCTTCCTTCTTCGCCGCCGCCGTCCCGGACGAACCGGAGACGATGGCGCCGGCGTGACCCATCGTCTTGCCTTCGGGGGCGGTGAACCCGGCCACGTAGCCCACGACCGGCTTCGTCACGTTGGCCTTGATGTAGTCGGCCGCCCGTTCCTCGGCGTCACCGCCGATCTCGCCGATCATGACGATCGCGTCGGTCTCGGGATCGTCCTGGAACGCTTGCAGGCAGTCGATGTGGGTGGTTCCGATGACCGGGTCGCCGCCGATGCCGACGGCGGAGGAGAAGCCGATGTCGCGCAGCTCGTACATCATCTGGTAGGTCAGCGTGCCCGACTTGCTCACCAGCCCGATCCGGCCGGCCTGGGTGATGTCGGCGGGGATGATGCCCGCGTTGGACTGCCCCGGCGAGATCAATCCCGGACAGTTCGGACCGATCATCCGGGTCGCGGATCCCTTGGTGAGGCTGTAGAACTCGGCGGTGTCCTTGACCGGAACGCCCTCGGTGATCACGACCACCAGCGGGACCTCGGCCTCGACGGCCTCGACCACGGCCCCCTTGGTGAACTTGGCCGGTACGAAGATCACCGACACGTTCGCACCGGTCGCCTCGACGGCCTCGGACACCGAGTTGAACACCGGAACGCCGGCGCCGTCGAACTCGACGACCTGACCGCCCTTCTTGGGCGTCACGCCGCCGACGATGTTGGTGCCCGAGGCGAGCATCCGGGCCGTGTGCTTGCGGCCCTCGGAGCCGGTCATGCCCTGGATGATCACCTTGGAGTCGGAGTTCAGAAAGATCGCCATGTCGTCTCGCCCTTCAGCGCGCAGCCAGTTCGGCAGCCCGGCGGGCCGCTCCGTCCATCGTGTCCACCTGTTCGAGCCCGGAGAGGGCGGCGTCGGTGAGGATCTGACGTCCGGCTTCGGCGTTGTTGCCGTCCAACCGGACCACCAGCGGGATGTCCACGTGCTCGTCCCGACCGGCCAGCAGCTCGAACGCCTGCACGATCCCGTTGGCGACCGCGTCACAGGCGGTGATGCCGCCGAACACGTTCACGAAGACGCTCTTCACCTGGGGGTCGGAGATGATGATCTCCAGCCCGTTCGCCATCACCTCGGCGCTGGCGCCACCGCCGATGTCGAGGAAGTTGGCCGGTTTCGGGCTGCCGGGGAAGTCCTCGCCGGCGTAGGCCACCACGTCGAGCGTGCTCATCACCAGGCCGGCGCCGTTGCCGATGATGCCGACGCTGCCGTCCAGCTTGACGTAGTTGAGGCCCTTCGCCTTGGCCGCCGCCTCCAGCGGATCCTCCGCCGACTTGTCCTCCAACGCCTCGTGCTCGGGATGCCGGAAGTCGGCGTTCCCGTCCAGGCTGACCTTGCCGTCGAGGGCCACGATCGTGCCGTCGCCGGTCTTCACCAGCGGGTTCACCTCGACCAGGGTCGCGTCCTCCCCCACGTACACCTGTCCGAGCAGCTGCAGCACCCGGGCGATCTCGGTCGCGTCATCGCCATCGAAGCCGGCGGTTGCGACGATCTCGTCGGCCTTCGCCTGGTCGATCCCGACGTTCGGATCGACCGGCACCCGCGCCAGCGCCTCCGGCCGCTCCACGGCCAGCGTCTCGATGTCCATCCCGCCTTCTTTGGAGCACATGGCGAGGTACTGCCGGTTCGCCCGGTCGAGCAGCAGCGAGAAGTAGTACTCCTCGGCGATGTCCGCGCCCTCGGCGATCATCACCGTCTCCACCACGTGGCCCTTGATGTCCAGACCCAGGATCTCCCCGGCCCTGGCCTCGGCCTCGTCCGGCGACTTCGCGACCTTGACGCCGCCTGCCTTGCCGCGACCACCGGTCTTCACCTGGGCCTTGACGACGACCACCGGGGTGCCCAGCGACTCGGCCGCCGCGCGAGCCTCCGCCGGGGTCACCGCAGTGACGCCGCGCAGCACGGGGACGCCGTACTTCTCGAAGATGTCCCGCGCTTGGTACTCGAACAGGTCCACACCGGCCTCCAGGTCCTCAGGGTCGCAGCGGCCGCAACCGGCCCACCACGCATGCGGTTCTTTCTCGCCTCGACGTGCCAGTCACATTAGTGGTACGCCTCCGACGGCCGAATCGAGACCACTGCTTCGCCGGTCCCACCGGCGGTGGGGGTCAGGCCTGGACCGGTACGTTCGCCTCGACCCAGGAGACGATGTCGGCCATGGTGGCGCCAGGGGTGAACACCTGGCGGACGCCCAGCGTGGCGAGGTCCGCCCGATCAGCTTCGGGGATGATGCCGCCGCCGAACACGACGATGTCGGAGGCCTCGGCCTCGGCCAGCAGCTCCACGACCCGGCGGAACAAGGTCATGTGCGCTCCGGACAGCACCGACAGGCCGATCGCATCCGCGTCCTCGGCCAGGGCGGTGGCCACGATCTGTTCGGGGGTCTGGTGCAGTCCGGTGTAGATGACCTCCATGCCGGCGTCCCGCAGGGCGCGCGCCACCACCTTCGCGCCCCGGTCGTGGCCGTCCAGACCAGGCTTCGCCACCACGATCCGACGCGGTCGCTCAGCCACGCTCGGAGCATATGCCCATCTGTTCGCGACACGTCGGAGGAGGGATGACCGAGCGAACCGGAGGATCCGCGGCGGCGTCCGGAGCGGATCCGCAGGTTTGCGGAGCGGATCCGCAGGTTTGCGGACGATACAGGTAATCTGCGTGACGTGCTGGACGCTGGCATGCGCGGGATCCGCCGGGTGCTGACCCGCGACGTGCCGCGGATCGCGTCCGGGGTGGCGTTCGAGGCGGGCTGGATGAGCGCCCACTTCCTGATGTACCCCCTGGGCCTGCTCTCCGAGCCGGCTTCCCGGGCGCACCGGCGGCGGCACGACCTGAAGGGCTTGAACCCCGAGCAGCGCGGACTGGTGCATTACGCCGTGGATGCGGCGGCCACGCCGATCCTGTTCGTCCACGGCATCATCGACAACCACTCGATCTTCGCCCTGATGGAGCGGGCTCTGCGGCGCCGCGGCTTCTCCGACCTCTCCTGGTTCGACTACGGACTGCTGACCAACGACGTCCGGGCGGCGGCGGTCGACTTCGGAGCGGCGGTGGATCGACTGGTCACCGAGTCCGGGTACGAGCGGGTGCACGTCATCGGCCACTCGCTCGGCGGACTGATCGCCCGCTACCACGTCCAGCGGCTGGGCGGTCACGAACGCGTTCGGACGCTGATCACCATGGGCACCCCCCATGCCGGCACCGAGCTCGCTCGGATCGGCCGGCTGATGCCGCTGGTGCGGCAGCTGCGACCGGGTTCTGACCTGATCGCCGAGCTGGCCGAGCCGGCTCCGGGCATCAGCACCCGTTTCCTGGCGTTCTACTCCGACCTGGACCAGCTGATCGTGCCCAGTCGGAACGCCCGGATCGAGCACCCCGATCTGGTCGTCCGCAACGTCGGCGTGAGTGGGGTCGGGCACCTGTCGCTGCCGAACAACCGCGACATCGCGTTCCAGATCGCGGCCGCCCTGAGCGAGCTCGATCCCGATCCGGCCGCGGGACGCCCCGCAACCGCGTAAGATTTCGCTGCACCTGCCGTTGTCCACAGCCTGATGTGGACCGGCTTGTGGACAGGTTGTGGACCGGGTTTGAGCTAAGGGTTATCAGTCCGTTATCTTTTGCTGAGCGTCATCGGTCATCGACCGGACGTTGATGAAGTGAACGGACCGGATCGGCGGTGTGGTCTGCCGCAGTTCCGGACACAGACATGGTGTTGCATCTCCAAGGGGTCTTCCCCCTCCTTCGGAGCAACAGTCGGGCACGTCGCCGATCGCGGTGACATGGACGGCCGAGCCAACAGGAAGCGGAAGAGGAGTTACGACAGGTGGCAACCGAGCCGTCCCGGCGTGCGCCGGGCGGGATCTTGTCCGATCTCGAGCCGGAGGAACGGCGAGGTTGGCTGTCCCACGGTATTGCGGCACTGGCCATCTCCGCCCTCGGACTCGCCGTAGCCGGCTCCGTCGTCTTGACCACCAACGCCCAGACCACCACAGCCGTGGTGCCACCGCAGACCACGGTGAACCAGGCACAGCCGCAGGGCGTACCGCAGCAGGGCAGCAAGCTGCCGGGCCAGCTGCCCGGGGTCGGCAAGGCTCCCGCGACGGCGGACGTCCCGGCCATCGCAACCTTCAGCCGCCGCTCGGGAGGCACCGAGGACGAGTCGCGGAGTGCGGCGGTGCGCGACGCCATCATCGAGGAACGCGCGGCCCAGCGCTCCGAGGACCTGACCGAGTCGGCGGAGGACATCGCCTCGGCCGCCCTCGAGCGAGGCAGTGAGGCGCGCAAGGCCGAGCTGGCCAAGAGCGACCGGGCCCGCCGACTGGCAGCGGTCCAGATCGCCCAGGAACGAACCAAGAAAGCGATCCAGGTCCGGGTGGCCGCCGAGGTCCAGCGCGAACTCGCCGCCAAGCAGGCCACCACGAACACTCCGGCAGAGCCGAGCACGCCGGGCCCGGAGGCGTCGACCGACCCCGCCGACATCCCCTCCGGCGGCGGCGCGGCTTCGCCGGTGCCCGGCGCCATCGTCGGCGCCAGCTTCGGCGCCACCGGTGCCTGGGCCCGCTATCACACCGGTCTGGACTTCCGGGCCGGCTTCGGGACTCCGATCCGGGCCGTCACGGCCGGGGTGGTCACCTTCGCCGGCAACAAGGGCAACTGGGCCGGCAACCACGTCGCCATCCGGCACGCCGGCGGCTACAGCACCTTGTCGGCCCACATGCAGTCGATGGCGGTGCACGACGGTGAGTCGGTGCAAGCGGGTCAGGTGATCGGCTACGTCGGGGCCACCGGGCGCGCCTTCGGTGCGCACCTGCACTTCGAGGTGTACCCCCCGGGCGTGAATCCTGGCGACGTCTACTCCGCGATCAACCCGCTGCCGTGGCTCCGCGCCCGTGGCGTGAACACCAACTGATCAGCTCACCGCCCGCCTGGAGGTGAGCGGCATCGGCCCCCGGCCGGTTGTGCGACTGGTCACAAACCACTGCTCTGGTTTGGATCGGTTGTTACCAATCCGTTATCGTCGTGGCAGAGTCCACCGCTTCAGGAATCACTGGCGGGCTTCTGGCTGAGTCCGACGTTGCGCTCGGGGATCCGGCTCGGAAGCGAGACCACCCCCGTTGTCGCAACTAGGAGCTTGTCATGCCACGACCTCGCTTTTGGCCTGCCCAAAAGCAGTCGGAGATCCCGCCCGGCCGTACCTCCCCTGCCTCCCAGCGCTCGCTGGCCCGTCGCGCCGTCGTCGAACCGACCCGCCTGACCTGGCGACACCGCGGCCTCGCCGCGCTGGCCGTCGCCGTGCTCGGCATCGGTGCCGCGGGCTCGGTCGTGTTGACCGGCAACGCCCAGCTGCCGGTCGCCGCCGACGCCCGTCCGGCGGCGGTGGAGCGCCCGACCGTCGAGCGTTCGGTGGTCGCCGGCGTACCGCGGCCGAAGGCCTTCATCCGGCAGCCGACCCGGACCGGGGACGACGGTCGACCCACCCGGGACTCCGTCCGCGAACAGCTCTCCGCCCGCCAGTCGGTCGCCACCGTCGGCAAGGCCGCCCAGGCCAGGTCGGCCGAGCTGGTGAAGCGAGCGAAGGCGACCCAGAAGCAGGCCGAGAAGCTCGCCGAGCGGCGCGCCAAGAAGCGGGCCGAGGAGCGCGAGCGCCGCAAGGAGATGCTCGGTGACGGCGAAGCCACCCTCCCGGTCCGCGGGGCTCGGGTCGCAGCCGGTTTCGGCGCGACCGGCGCCTGGGCCCGGTACCACACCGGGATCGACTTCTCCGCCGGCATGGGCACCACCGTCCGGGCCCCCCGGGCCGGTGTGGTCACCACCGCCGGCAGCGGTCGCGCCAGCGGCTGGGCCGGTACCTACGTCGCCATCAAGCACTCCGACGGCACCCACTCGCTGTACGCGCACCTGTCCGCCGTCGAGGTGTCGGTCGGCGACGAGGTCTCAGCCGGGCAGACCATCGGCCGGGTCGGCCAGACCGGTCGGGCGTTCGGTCCGCACCTGCACTTCGAGATCTACCCCGCCGGCGTCGAACCGGGTGACGTGTACAACGCCGTCGACCCGTGGCCCTGGCTGCACGACCTCGGCCTCTAGGCCGCGCACTCCCCCGCGTACGGACCCCCTACGCCGCCGTTGGACCCTCGCTGAGGGTCCGAAGGCGGGTGGGGGGTCCGAACGTCTCCGTCAGAGCTTCTCCAGCGGCGCGTGCCGCAGGGAGAGCCGCTTGAGCCCGGCCGACCCGAAGTCGACGTCGGCCTTCGCGTCGTCGCCGCTCGCCGGAGGTGGCGACCACCTTGCCCATGCCGAACGTGGTGTGCAGCACCCGGTCGCCGGCGGCTCAGCACCGGGACGACGCGCGGCTTGGGCGTGAACCGAAGGCGGGACCGCGGCTCAACCCCGCGCCGTAACCCGACCTTGTCCCGCCAGCTGGCGTTCGTCCGGCTCGTCGCCGAGGTGTTCCGCCAGCTGGTCACCGCACTCGCTCAGTCCGCCGCCAGTCGATCAGCTGGTCCGGGATCTCGGCCAGGAACCGGCTGGGCGGGTTGTGCTGGGGCGCGCCCCACGCCGACCGGACGACCGCGCGGGTCAGAGTACAGCCGCTTCCGGGCCCGGGTGATCCCGACGTACGCCAGCCGGCGCTCCTCCGCCAGCTCGGTCGGTCGGTCAGCGCCCGCTGGTGCGGGAAGACGCCGTCCTCCAGCCCGGTCAGGAAGACGGTGTCGAACTCCAGCCCCTTCGCCGTGTGCAGCGTCATCAGGGTGACCACGCCGGCGTCCTCCCCGTCCGGCGCGGTCGGGATCTGGTCGGAGTCGGCGACCAGCGCGACCCGCTCCAGGAACGCCCCCAGCGACGGGTCCGGCTCGGGCGCGCCCGCCGCCGAGGCGAGCTCCGCTCGCTCGTCGGAGGTCCAGCACGGAGTCGACCGCCGGGTCAGCTCGCCGGCGTGGCGGATCGACCGACCGGCCGAGCCGACCAGCACGCCGGTCTCCGGGTCCAGCCGATCAGCTCCTCGGTCAGCGACTCGGCGCCGCTACCGGCAGGGCACCCGCGACGAACTCCCGGGCCACGGCGACCAGCTCGACCAGGTTCTCCAGCCGGGTCTCGTCCTGCGGGTCGTCGGAGCCGCTGCAGCTCGGCCAGGTAGCCCGACTTCTCCAGCACGCTGGTCAGGATCTGATCGGCCGGCACGTCCGCGGCCACCATCGCCTCGTGCTCGTCCAGGAACTCGGCGAACGTCGGTCAGCTGCCGGGCCGAACGGCTGGCCAGCCCGGGGATCTCGTCGACCCGGCGCAGCGCGTCGCCGAAGCTGATCCGCTCCCGGGCCGCCAGCTCGGCGACCGCAGCCTCGGCCCGGTCGCCGATCCCCCGCTTGGGCACGTTGAGGATCCGGCGCACCGAGACGTCGTCGGTCCGGTTGGCGATCGCCCGCAGGTAGGCGATCGCGTCGCGGACCTCGCGCCGCTCGTAGAAGCGCACCCCGCCGACCACCTTGTACGGCAGCCCGACCCGGATGAAGACCTCCTCGAAGGTCCGGGACTGGGCGTTGGTGCGGTAGAAGACGGCCGCGTCGGCGTAGCGGGTCAGCCCGGCATCGCGCCAGCCGGTCGATCTCGCCGGCCACGAACTGGGCCTCGTCGTGCTCGGTGTCGGCGACGTAGCCGACGATCGCGCTCGCCGTCGCCCGGCGTCGGACCAGAGGTTCTTCGGCTTGCGGCCCTCGTTCTGCACGATCACCGCGTTGGCGGCGTTCAGGATGGTCTGGGTGGAGCGGTAGTTCTGCTCGAGCATGATCGCCTCCGCGCCCGGGAAGTCGGACTCGAAGTCGTTGATGTTGCGGATCGTCGCGCCGCGGAAGGCATAGATCGACTGGTCCGAGTCGCCCACCACCATCAGCTCCGGCGGTTCGATGGCCAGCTCGTCCCGGCGGCCGGCTCGACCTCGGCCGAGCACAGCTCGCGGATCAGCACGTACTGGGCGTGGTTGGTGTCTTGGTACTCGTCGACCAGCACGTGCCGGAACCGCCGCCGGTACTGCTCGCGCAGGTCGGGGAACGCCTGCAGCAGGTGCACCGTGGTCATGATCAGGTCGTCGAAGTCGAGGGCGTTGGCCGCGGTCAGCCGGCGCTGGTACTCCTGGTACGCCTGCCAGCGTAGCTCTCCTCGTTCGGGCCCTCGGCCCGCGTCGCCGCGCGGACTCGTGGTCGACCAGCTCGTTCTTGCAGGTCGACACCCAGTTCATCACCGCCCGGACCGGGAACCGCTTCGGGTCGAGATCGAGGTCGTCGGCGACCAGCTGCATCAGCCGCTTGGAGTCGGCGTCGTCGTAGATCGAGAAGGTCCGGGACGATGTTGAACCGGCCGATCTCGGCCGCGCAGGATCCGGACGCAGGCCGAGTGGAAGGTCGAGACCCACATCAGCTTGGCGCGGTTGCCGACCAGCTCGGTCACCCGGCCGCGCATCTCCGCGGCGGCCTTGTTGGTGAAGGTGATGGCCAGGATCGATCCGGGGTGGACCCTGCGCTCGCCCACCAGGTAGGCGATCCGCCGGGTCAGCACCCGGGTCTTGCCCGAGCCGGCGCCGGCCACCACCAGCACCGGCGCGCCCTCGTGCAGCACCGCGTCCCGCTGCGGCGGGTTCAGTCCGTCGAGCAGCTGTCTCGGGCCGTCCGGCGGCGCGACGTGCGCTGCCGCGGCGTGCGGCCGGGTGGCCTCCCAGACGTGCTCCGCCGACGCGGCGTCGCTCAACGGGGCGGACCCGGAGCCGATCGGAGGTCGCGCGGTCGGTCATGGCCGCCACCCTAGACGCTCCGGTCCGACCTGTCGCCGCAGCGCCGCCCTGGACGACTCGAGACCGGCCGGCGCCTGACCACATTGATCGTAGGCATGTGGTGGCGGCGGATCCGGTTGCGCACGATCATCAAGCGCACGCGTGCTGGCGGTCGCCGCGGTGCAGGGCGCGACCCTGCTCACGCTGGTGGTCGTCGACCATCGCCGCAAGCGGCAGCCGGTCGGCCGGCGGTCGTTCCCGCGCGTGCGCCCCGCGATCGGTCACCGCGGGCGGCTCCGAGGTCACCGTCTACACCTACGGCGAGGACCTCTACCACGACATGCTCGGCGCCATCCGCCAGGCCAAGTACGGAGATCTTCTTCGAGACCTTCATCTGGAAGGGCGACGCGGTCGGCCAGGCGTTCAAGACGCGCGCTGATCGACGCGGCCGACCGGGGCGTCGAGGTCTACGTGGTCTTCGACGAGTTCGCCAACCTGGTCGTGCCCCGGCCGCTTCTTCACCTTCCCGCGCAACATCGCGGTCCGCCGCCACCCGCTGATCGCCAGCCGGCTTCCGGTTCCCGCGCAACACCGGCCGCGACCACCGCAAGCTGCTGGTGGTCGACGACGACGTCGCCTTCGTCGGCGGCTACAACATCGGCAGCCTGTACGCGACCGACTGGCGCGACACCCACGCCCGGCTGACCGGCGACATCGTCTGGGACATGCAGAACGCCTTCATCGACTACTGGAACCTGTTCGCCGGCCGCCGGCCGGCCGGCCCTGCCCGACTTCGGCAGCCGGACCTGGCAGCCGGACATCCGGTCCACCGCAACATGCCGCGCAACATGGTCTACCCGATCCGCGGCATGTACCTCGAGGCGATCGACCGGGCCTCCCACCACATCTACCTGACCCACGCGTACCTCATCCCCGACGCCGACATGCTCGACGGCGCTGATCCGGGCGGCCCGGCGCGGGGTCGACGTGCGGATCATCGTGCCGGCGCGAGTCCAACCACATCGTCGCCGACTGGCTGTCCCGGGGCTTCTACGGCCAGCTGCTGCGGGGCGGCGTCCGGCTGCTCCTCTACCAGGACGCGATGGTGCACGCGAAGACCGCGACCATCGACGGCCAGTGGTCGACCATCGGCACCGCCAACATCGACCGGCTCAGCCTGCTCGGCAACTACGAGATCAACATCGAGGTGTTCAACGCCGACGTGGCCCGGCAGATGGAGGAGATCTTCGCCATCGACTCCTCCAACACCGTCGAGCTGACCCTGCCGGACTGGCGGCGGCGGCACGCGATGGTCGAAGTTCTCCGAGACGGTGCTGACCCCGCTCCGCCCGCTGCTGTAGTCGGCGGTCACCCGCGAGCTCGGCTGCGGCGCGCGTCGAGACGGTCAGACGGCGGCGTCGACCCGGTCGGCCGCGGCATCGGCCTGCTCGCTGCGGCGGGCCTGTCGCTTGCCTTGGCCCGCTGCGCCGCGACGTAGAGGCCGATGCCGGTGACCAGCAGGATGGCCGCCGTAGATCGCGAACCGCGGATCGGTCGTGGCGACCTCGAAGGTCTTCAGCAGCGTCCGCGAGTTGGTGAGCAGGATCGATGCCGCCGACCGCGACCCCGAGCAGGTGCGCCGGAGCGATCTGGACCAGGTACGCGGCGAGCGGGGCGGCGATCAGACCGCCGACCAGCAGGGCCGACGGCGAAGCCCCAGTTGATGCCGGCCGCGCCGAGGCCGATCAGGAAGCCGAGGCTGGCCGCCGCACTGACCGCGAACTCGGGGTGTCGACCGATGCCGATCACCTTGCGCGGCTCCAGCCGGCCGTCGGCGAGCAGCGCCGGGGTGGCCACCGGGCCCCAGCCGCCGCCGCCGGTGGCGTCGATGAATCCGGCGAACAGCCCGAGCGGGGCGAGGAACTTCAGCGTCAGCGCCTTCTTCAGACGACCGGCTGGATGCCGAGCGACGAACCGGACCAGGATGTAGACGCCGAGCAGCAGCAAGATGACCGACATGATCGGCGTCGCCGCCTCGGTGGACAGCTGAGGACAGCACGGTGGCGCCGAGGAACGCGCCGACCGCGCCCGGTCCGGCGATCCGGGCCACGACCCGCCAGTCGACGTTCTTGAGCCGCCAGTGGGACAGGCCGGAGGCGATGTTGGTGCCGAGCTCGCTGAGATGTGCACCGAGGCCGAGGCCGCGGCCGGGGTCAGTCCGGCCAGCAGCAGCAGGGTGGACGAGGTGACGCCGTACCCCATGCCGAGGCTGCCGTCGACGAGCTGGGCGCCGAGGCCGACGAGCGCCAGGACGATCAGTTTGCGCATCGACGCGGACCTCGTCAGGCATCCGGCTAAAGCCTAGTGAATTACTAGGAATTACAGGAGACCTCTACCGCAGTCGATCGCCCGGCGGCGCACTGCGCGTCTCGCCATCTCAGACGAGTCGTGCCGCTATGCGGACAGCCGGAGCGGTCAGCTCCAGGCGGAGGGGTTCGCGACCAGCGCGGCGACCGGCGGCGGGCATCGTCGCCCGCGGCCACGTGGGCGAGAGTGACGCCTCTCCAGGATCGCCCGCTCCGAGGCGCGGAGCGCGATCCACACCTCCTGCAGGGCGGCGGCCGCGCCGACGTACTCCAGGTGCTCGGGTCGGCTGCCGCGGACGTTGGCCAGCTCACCGTCGAGCGCCCGGATGACGTCGGCGATGCTGATCTCGGTCGGCGGCCGGGCCAGCCGGTAGCCGCCGTCGGGACCGCGCTGGCTGCGCAGCAGTCCGCCGCGCCGCAGCTCGCCGAGGATGCTCTCCAGGTACTTGTTCGGGGATCTGCTGCGCCGCCGACAGCTGGTCGACCGTACGGGGCGCGTCGGCCGCGGCGAGCTCGGACATCGCGCGCAGCGCGTAGTCGACCCGGGCGGACAGCCTCATCGGCGCGCCTCCATCCGACCCGTCATGCTCGACCTACCAGCCGGGCCCCAGAAGACGGCGATGCCGGCGTTGACCAGGGTCATGGCGGCGATGATCAGCCAGCAGACCGCCGGGGATCGACTGGTACTTCCGGTTCTTGGCCACCACGCAGCACGCAACGCAGACGGTGATGACCAGCTTGACCGCCAGTATGCGGACGTCACCGGTCGACGAGCCGGCCCTGGCCGAGCACCAGCACGACCAGGCCGACCCCGGTGACCAGCTGGGTCCAGCGCGCCGACCAGCATCGCCAGATTGACCTCCGGCGCGGTCGGACCGGAGCTGGACCAGGACAGCCGCCGAGCAGCGCCGCGAACCCGATCAGGTGCAGCGAACACCGCGATCTGGGTGACGATGACCATGGCGTCGACACTAGTGGAGCCGCCTTGCCGCACCCTGGACCAGTCGGATCACCGGTCGACCCTGGATTCGACGGCCTCAATTCTGGAGTGCAGAGCGTCGCCGGGCCGGATAAGTTACGCCTGTATGGCGAGCCATGGGAATTCTCGGATCATCTACTCGTCGGACTGATCGCGGGCGCGATTGGCCAAGGCCATCCTGCCCGGGAGGCAAGGGGGCGGCTGGATCGGCCACCCTCCTCCTCGGCGTCGTCGGCGCCATCGTCGGCGGCTTCCTCGGCAGCGCCCTGTTCGAGGTCGGCGATGGGCTCACGAGCTTCTTCTACGCTCCGGCACCTGGCTCCTCGCGCTCGTCGGCAGCCTCATCGTGCTGGCCATCTGGGGCGCCATCAAGGGTCGCAGCGGATCGCACGGCCTGACCTAGATCCAGCCGGCTCCACAAGCAGACCAGACAACGGCCCCCGGCCGATCGGGCCGGGGCCGTTCTGCGTCTGCGGTGCCGGGGCCGGTCCTCAGACCAGCCGGCGGTCGGTGGCCCAGCGGGTCAGCTGGTGCCGGTTGGACAGCTGCAGCTTGCGCAGCACGCTGCTCACGTGGGTCTCCACGGTCTTGATCGAGATGAACAGCTCCTTGCGCCACCTCCTTGTACGCGTAGCCGCGGGCGATCAGCCGCAGCACCTCGCGCTCCCGCTGCGACAGCCGGTCGAGGTCCTCGTCGACGGTGGCCAGGTCGATCGCCCCGGAGAACGCGTCCAGCACGAAGCCGGCCAGCCGCGGCGAGAACACCGCATCGCCCTCGGCGACCCGGCGGATCGCGTCGATCAGCTCGGGGCCGCTGATCGACTTGGTCACGTAGCCGCGGGCGCCGGCCCGGATCACCCCGATCACGTCCTCGGCCGCGTCGGAGACCGACAGCGCCAGGAACTTCTGCTCGGGGTTCTTCTCGTGCACCTTGCGCAGCACCTCGATGCCGCCGCCGCCGGGCAGGTGGACGTCGAGCAGCACCACGTCCGGCTTGGTGTGCGCAGCATGACCTGACCGCGGTGTCCGCGTCGGCCGCCTCGCCGACCACGGCGACCGCCGGCCGATCTCGGCCTTCACCCCGGTGCGGAACATCGCGTGGTCGTCGACCACCACGACCCGGTACGTCCGGGGCCCGGTCGGCGCCGCGGGGGCGCCGGCTGCCGCAGCTGGCTCGGCGGCCGGCCGCGGCGGCACGCCACCCTGGGGTGGCACCCCCCGCGGCGGCTGCGCCGGCTGCTGACCCGCGTGCTGGCCCGGTTGCTGGCCCGCGTGCTGACCCGGTTGAGCGGGTCCCGGGTGAGCGGGCCCGCCCTGGGGCCGGCGGGGGAATCCGTTGATATCGGTCATCGGGTGATCTCCAGTCGTACTTCGGTTCCGTCTCACTGGTCGTGGAACGGATGGTCGCGGTGCCGCCGTGGCGGGCCATCCGGTCGATGATGCTGCCCTTTGACGCCCAGCCGGTCCTCGCCGATGCCGTCGAGGTCGAAGCCCCGGCCGCGGTCGCGGACGAACACCTCGATCCGTTCCTCGTCCACCTCGGCGTACACGTCGATCTTGTCGGCGCCGGAGTGCTTGGCCGCGTTGACCATCGCCTCCCGGGCCGCCCGGACCAGCGCCTGCACCGCTCGGTGGTGTCGCAGTCGCCGACCATGACCACCTCGACCGGCACGCCCCGCTCGTCCTCCACCTCCGCGGCCGCGGCCAGCAGGGCCGCCTTGAGCGTGGTCTCTGCGGCTCGTCGCCGTACAGCCAGGTCGCGCAGCTCGCGCTCCTGCCGGCGGGCCAGCTGCTGGACGGCCTTGGGGTCGTCGGCCTGCCGCTGGATCAGGGCCAGGGTCTGCAGCACCGAGTCGTGCAGGTGAGCGGCCATGTCGGCCCGGGCGTCGGCGCGCACCTTGTCGGCGCGGGCCTCGTTCAGCGCCGTCCGGGACCGGTACAGCCAGGGCGCGAGCACGACGGCCAGGCCGGCGAGCGCCAGGACCGTCATGGCCATCACCTCGGGCAGCTGCTGGATCTGGCTCTGCTGGGCGATGACGAGGCCGAACGCCGCGCCGACCAGGCCGAGCCCGACGACCACCCGCACCAGCGCCGGCCAGCCGCCGCGGGCCACGAACGGCGCCAGCCAGACCTTCCCGCCCGCCTCGGCCCGCCACCGCTTCTGCTGCGCGTTGTCGGCCTGCCGCCAGACCAGCGCGGCACCCGCGCAGGCGAACGCCACCGGCCAGAACAGCTGCTGGCTGATCCCCAGCCCGCTGGTCTGCACGATCCAGAGCAGCCCGGTGCCGAGGGCGGCCAGCGCGAGCAGCATGCCCCAGTCGGGGCGCCGAGCCGGCTTGGCGGTGCTCCGCAGGCCCTGCCGGGTGGCCGCCTCCAGACCCGGGGCCTGGGTCGGCGGCTGCGGCGGCAGCAGCAGCCACAGCGCGCCGTACGCGATCGCGCCCGAGGAACTGGACCAGCAACAGCCCGACGAAACCGATCCGGATCACCATCACCGGCCAGCCCAGGTGCCGGGCCAGGCCGGTGCAGACACCGCCGAGCACCGCGCCCTCGGCCACCCGGGTGGCCCGTGGCCGGTCCGGCGCGGCCGGCGGCCCGGGCACCATCCCGGGCCGGCGGGGCGCCTGCGGTGGGCGCGGCGGCATCAGTACGCGCGGCGGCAACCCGACCCGGGTCAGTGGTGGACATGGCACTCCCAGCCTCACACGCCCCGGGGCACCGCACCAGCAGGGTGACCCGGAATCGCCCCCGAACCGCAACCCGGCCACCCATGGCAACTGCCGGGAGGTCTGGGGGTCGTCCCTGATGGTTGTGGCGCCCCGGCTGGGCAGGATGGGGCCATGAGCTCGATCTGGACCATCCGGCGCAGCACGGCCGACGCCAAGCTGGCCGGCCTGTGCGGCGGCGTCGCCCGGCACTGGGGCATCGACCCGGTGCTGGTCCGCGTCGGCGCCGTCCTGCTGGCCCTCAGCGGTGGCATCGGGATCGTGCTCTACCTGGCCGGCTGGCTGCTGATCCCGGCCGACGGCCGGCAGACGTCCATCTTGTACGACATGGCCGGCCCGTCGGTCCGCAAGTGGCCGCGCGAGGCCTGGGTCGTCGTCGTGGTCGTGGCCTGCTTCATCGTCTTCGCCGCCCTGGGGTTCGCCAGCCCGTTCGGCTTCGGTCCGGCCATCGTCTTCGCGCTCATCTGGTACTTCGGCTACTACAAGAACCGGTCCAGCAAGAACCCGAACGCTCGTACCGGCGGTCCTGCCGGTACGTCCGCGCCCACCACCAGCACGGGCCCGACCCCCGCCCCGGTGGCCGACTTCCGGTTCCCGGGTCCGGCCACCCCGTTCACCGAAGCCGCCGACGCCTGGCGGCAGCGGATGGCCGAGGTGGCTCAGCAGGGCGGGCCCTGGTCGCCGCCCGCACCGTCGCCGCCCGCACCGTCGCCGCCGGCACCGCCCGACCCTATTCACCGTCCACGCCGGCGCCGGCACGAGTCACACCGCAGCCGACGGTCGGCTTCGAGCCGGCCCCGAGCGTCGTGACCTCCCGCTTCCCGCTGTACGCCGACGCACCCGCCGGCAGCGACCGCGCGCTGGCGGATCCCGAGCCGGCGGATCCCGAGCTCGCGGAACGGGCCGCGTTCCTGGCCGAGCCCGATCCGGCCGGCCTCTACGCCGCACCGGCTCGGGAGGTCGCCGTCGCTCCCAGTCGGGCGGCTCTCGCCCGGACCCGCTCGGCCCGGCGGCTCCGGCTGGTCGGACTCGTGGTCCTCGGCGCGACGCTGGCCGGCCTCGGCGTCGCCGACGCGGTCGGTGTCCCCGTCTCAGCCTCGATCTACGTCGGTGCCGCGCTGCTCGTCGTGGGCCTGACCCTGGTGGCCGCGACCTGGTTCGGCCGGGCTCGCGGCATCCTGCCCGTCGGTCTGCTGCTGTTGCTGGCGCTGCTGTCAACTATCGCCGTCAACCTGCCCACCCAGTCGGGCGAATGGGACCGGTCGGCGACCTACACGACCCTGGAGTCCCTGCCGGCCGGTGGTGACTCCCAGGACGTCGGAACCTTGACGATCGACCTCTCCGACCTGAGCGTGACCCGCTCCGCGGCGTACCACGCCCATGTCGACGGTGGCCGGCTCGAGGTGATCGTCCCGCGGAACGCGAACGTCGAGATCGACTACTCGGTCGACGCCGGGGTGGTGATCGACGACGGAGAGACCACCAAGAGCGGCACCGACCTGACCGGGACGATCCCGCCGGCGAACCCGGTCGCCGGTCGGCCCGTCCTCACCCTCGACCTCTCGGTCGACGTCGGTGAGCTGCGGGTGCAGCGATGAGGCGGTTGGACGTGGTGGCCCTGATCACCGGCGTGCTCCTCACCGGCATCGCCGCCGCCTCGCTGTGGTGGTCGATAACCGGCTGGCTGAACTGGGAGACGTTGAAGGTCGTCGCCCCGCTGTCGCTCGTCGCCGTCGGCGTCGTCGGCCTGGTCCTGTCGAGGAACCGCGACTGATGACCCGCCGGCAGCCGACGACCGATCCCGTCACCACCCACCCTGATCGACCACGATCAGCCCAGCCAGCGTCCGCCACGAAGGAAGGAACCTCCCGATGACCTCCTACCCGCCCCAACCGCCGGTCCGCAAGCTCACCCGCTCGCGCTCCAACAAGATGCTCGGTGGCGTCTGCGCCGGCGTCGCGGCGTACCTCAACATGGACGTGACCCTGGTCCGCGTCCTGACGGTCGCGCTGTCGCTGTTCACCGGCGTCCCGATCATCGCCTACATCGTGTGTCTGATCGTGGTGCCGGAGGAGGACGTGCCGCCCTACGTCGGCCCGGAGACCGTGCACGTGCCGGAATCCGCGACCTACCCCGGTCCGACCCCCACCGCGCCGACGGGGCCCACTGCGCCGGCGGGACCCGCGGCCAGCGCGCCGAACGCACCGACCGATCCCGTCTGGGGCTCCGACGGTGCCCCCTGGGAGCAGCCGGGGTCGCCGGCCGCCGAGTCCGGCCCCACGCCCACCGCTGAGCCCGGACCGGCCGCCCCGGACCCGGAGATCCCGAACGAGGCCGCCCCGGTGGCCGATTCCGAGGACATCGGCGAGACCCCGGCTCCGCACGCCGCGCCCGGGCAGGAGAGCAGCTGGGAGTCTGCGCCGGCGGATCCGGAGCAGACCGAGGAGGACCACACCGAGGAGACCGGGCCGGAACCCGCCGACGGCAAGGACAAGCCCGCCGTCTGATCCGCGGTCGGCGGACCGCCCGTCACTCCCACTCGATGGTGCCGGGCGGTTTGCTGGTCAGATCGAGCACGACCCGGGTCACCTCACGGACCTCGTTGGTGATCCGGGTGGACATGCTCTCCAGCAGCTCGTACGGGAGCCGGCCCCAGTCGGCGGTCATCGCGTCCTCGCTCGTGACCGGGCGCAACACGACCGGCTGCCCGTAGGTCCGACCGTCGCCCTGCACCCCGACGGAGCGGACGTCGGCCAGCAGCACCACCGGGAACTGCCAGATGTCGCGATCCAGGCCGGCCGCGGTCAGCTCGGCCCGGGCGATGGCGTCCGCTCGGCGCAGGATGTCCAGCCGCTCGGCGGTCACCTCACCGATGATCCGGATCGCCAGCCCCGGGCCGGGGAACGGGTGCCGCCAGACGATCTCGGACGGCAGACCGAGCTGCTCCCCCACGGCCCGTACCTCGTCCTTGAACAGGCTCCGCAGCGGCTCGATCAGCCGGAACTGCAGGTCGTCGGGCAGCCCCCCCACGTTGTGGTGGCTCTTGATGTTGGCCGCGCCTTCGCCACCACCGGACTCGACCACATCGGGATAGAGCGTGCCCTGGACCAGGAACTCGACGTCGTCCTCGGCGCCGACCACCTCGCGCGCCGCCCGTTCGAAGCTGCGGATGAACTCGCGGCCGATGATCTTGCGCTTGGCCTCGGGATCGGTGACCCCGGCCAGCGCACCGAGGAACTGGTCGGCGGCGTCGACCACCTTCAGGTCCACGCCGGTCGCCGCGACGAAGTCGCGTTCGACCTGCTCGGCCTCACCCTGCCGGAGCAGGCCGTGGTCGACGAACACGCAGGTCAGCTGGGAGCCGACGGCGCGTTGCACCAGGGCCGCCGCCACCGCCGAGTCGACCCCGCCGGACAGGCCGCAGACGAGGTGCTTGGTCCCGACCTCGGCCCGGATCGCCGCCACGGAGTCCTCGACGATGTTGGCGGGAGTCCAGTCCGGCCGGCAGCCGGCGATGTCGAACAGGAAGTGCTCCAGGACCAGCTGGCCGGCCTGGGTGTGCTGCACCTCGGGATGCCACTGCACCCCGGCCAGTCCCCGCTCGGTCGCCTCGAAGGCGGCGATCGGCGCGCCGGCGCTGGAGGCCAGCGCGTCGAAACCGGCCGGGGCCGCGGCCACCGAGTCGCCGTGACTCATCCAGACCCGCAGCTGCTCGGGAATGCCCGCCAACAAGGTGCCGGGCCGGTCGATCGCGGCGTCGGTCCGGCCGAACTCACTCAGCCCGGTCCGCGCGACGTCGCCGCCCAGCGCGCGGGCCATGGCCTGGAATCCGTAGCAGATGCCGAAGGTCGGCACGCCGGCCTCGAACAGCTGCGGATCCACCTGCGGCGCCCCCGGCGCGTACACCGACTGCGGTCCGCCGGACAGGATGATCGCCTTCGGCCGGCGGGCGACGATCTCGTCCACCGAGGCCGTGTGGGAGACGATCTCGGAGTACACCCGAGCCTCGCGGACGCGGCGGGCGATCAGCTGGGCGTACTGCGCGCCGAAGTCGATCACCAGCACCAGGTCGTGGTCGTTGCCGGGCTGCGTCACGCGACTCCTGAATCGGGTTTCCTGGTCGAAGAAGGCAGCAGTCTACGGTGGGCACGCCCCGCTCCCGGGTACCTGCTTGGATAAGCACAGCGGTACGCACGACAACGAGACGGGATCCTCATGGCAGCAGATGTGATGAAGTGGGCCTACCGGCCCATCGGGCTGGTGGCCAGCCTCGGAGCGGCGGCCCTGGCGGGGCGGGTCGTGAAGCTGGTCTGGCGGCGGGCCCGGCACCAGGAGGACCTGCCGACGGCTCTGCAGTCGGAGTATTCGCTCGGTGAGGTGGTGGCCGCCGCCGCCCTGCAGGCCCTGGTGTTCGGCGTCGTCCAGGCGCTGATCGACCGGCTGGGTGCGCGCGCGTTCGAGAAGGTCACCGGCGAATGGCCCGGCGACTGAGTTGTCTGCTCGCAGCTGATCCGCTCGGGATTCAGCGGCCGAGCCGGCGCAGCAGTCGCATCGCGGCCGTGAACCCGCGGTAGAACCGGGCCGGCGAGATGCCGAGACTCGGGGCGAGCGGCAACACGTACTGGGTGCCGACCGACTGCGTCTCGATGAAGCGCAGGATGCCTTCCCGGCCCTGTCGGCGGCCCAGTCCGGAGTTGCCTCATGCCACCCATCGGCGCATCGATGCTGCCGAAGGTCGCCGCGAACCCCTCGTTGACGTTCACGGTGCCGCAGCGAAGCAGTGCGGCCACCCGCCGACCGCGCACCGGGTCGGAGGTCCAGATGCTGCCGTTGAGGCCGTACTCGGAGTCGTTGGCCGCGGCGACCGCCTCGGCCTCGCCCGCACCGGGTAGATGCTGACGACCGGGCCGAAGGTCTCCTCGGTGGCGCAGCGCATCTGCGCGGTGACGCCGGTGAGGACGGTGGGCTCGTAGAAGAGCGGACCGATGTCGGGGCGGGTCCGACCACCGGCGAGCACCGTGGCGCCGTGGCGCGGGCGTCCTCGACGTGCTCGCTGACCCGGGCCAGCTGGTCGGCGTTGATCAGGCCGCCCAACGTCGTCGTCGAAGCTCGTCGACGAGCCCAGCTGCAGCGCCTCGGTCCGCGCCACGAACGCCGCGGTGAAGGCGGGCAGGACCGCCTCGTCGACGTACAGCCGCTCCGCGGAGACGCAGAGCTGACCGGCGTTGGAGAAGCACGCCCGCACCGCGCCCTCGGCCGCCCGGTGCGGATCCGCGTCGTCCAGGACGAGCAGCGGGTTCTTGCCGCCCAGCTCGAGTGAGCACCCGATCAGTCGTTCGGCGCACTGGGCCGCGACGATCCTCCCGGTCCGGGTCGAACCGGTGAAGCAGACGTAGTCGACGGTGTTGATCAGCTCGCCACCCACGGCGGCCCCGTCGCCGGTGACCACACCCCACAGGCCGTCCGGCAGACCGCACTCCTCGAGCAGCTCGAACGGCGGCCAGGGAGCTGAACGGGGTCTGCTGATCCGGTTTGAGCAGCACGGCGTTGCCGGCCGCGACGGCAGCGAGTCCGTCGGAGATCGCCATCGTGAGCGGGTAGTTCCAGGGCGCGATCACCCCCACCAGGCCCTTCGGCACGTGGTGCAGATCGATCCGGGTCAGCCCGGGCACCAGGCCCCGACCCCGCCCGCTCCGCAGCACCTGACCGGCGGTCCGCGCGACGTAGCGGGCGCTCAGCGCGGTGTGCAGCACCTCCTCGACGGCGCTGACCCGGCCCTTGCCCCCGTCGTGCTGGACGAGGTCGGCGAACTCATCGAGCCGGTCCAGCAGCCGATCGTGGAAGCGGAGCAGCACCTCGGCCCGCTCGGCGAAGCTGCGACCGACCCAGCCGATCTGCGCCGCGCGGGCGCGGCGGGCGGCCAGGGCGACGTCCTCGGCGGTCGAGGTGGGCAGGTCCGCCACCACGTCTGCTACCAGCGGTGACTGCCAGCGGTGCACCGGGCCCGTCGCGGTCAGGACCGAGGTCAGCGCGCCCGGGTCGAACGGTCGTGCCGCCGAAGTCGCTGCCGCCGGAACGCTCACCCGGCCAGCCTAGATCGCCGAGTGGCCGGCGGCGGCCGGTCTGACACGATGCCGGTATGGACGCGGACGTTCTCGTCATCGGCGGTGGCCTGGCCGGGCTCGCCGCGACCGCCGAGCTCGCGGCCGAGGGTCGATCGGTCCTGCTCCTCGATTCCGAGCCCCTGCAGGCCGCTGGGTGGTCAGGCCCACTGGTCGCTGGGCGGGCTGTTCGGCGTCGACACAGCCGAACAGCGCCGGATGCGGATCCGGGACTCGGTCGACCTGGCCTGGTCGGACTGGCTGGGCAGTGCCGCCTTCGATCGGGACGAGGACTACTGGCCGCGCCGCTGGGCCGAGGCCTACGTCGACTTCGCCGCCGGGGAACAGCAGTCGTGGTTGCGGAGCCTCGGGGTCCGCTGGTTCCCGGTGGTGCAGTGGGCCGAACGCGGCGGCTACGCCCCGCCGGGTCACGGCAACTCGGTGCCCCGGTTCCACCTGGTGTGGGGCACCGGCCCGGCGCTGGTCGAGCCGTTCGCCCAGGCGGTGCTGAAGTCCCACCGGGTCCGGTTGCGGAATCGGCACAAGGTGACCGACCTGGAGATCGGCGCGGACGGCGTGACGGTCAGTGGCGACGTGCTGGCCTTCAGCGACGCACCCCGCGGGGTGGCCAGTGCGTACGAGGTGACGGGCCGGTTCAGCTTCCGCGCCCCGGCCGCGGTGATCGCCTCCGGCGGCATCGGCGGCAATCTCGATCTCGTCCGCCGCAACTGGCCCCGGGAGTACGGTGAGCCGCCGCAGCACCTGATCTGCGGCGTGCCGGACTTCGTGGACGGCTCGATGCTGGAGATCGCCCAGCGGGCCGGCGGCGCGGCTGATCAACCCGGACCGGATGTGGCACTACCCCGAAGGCGTGATCAACCACGCCCCGTTGTGGAGCAGGCACGGCATCCGCATCCTCCCCGGTCCGTCGTCGCTCTGGCTCGATGCCCGGGGTCGACGTTTCCCGGCGCCGTTGTTCCCCGGCTTCGACTCGCTCGGCGCGCTCCGGCACGTGACCACCAGCGGGTACGACTACTCCTGGTTCGTTCTCGACGCCGAGATCATGGGCAAGGAGTTCGGCCTGTCCGGCTCGGAGCAGAACGGCGACCTGACCGGCAAGGACCTGGGCCTGCTCGCCGGTCGGTTGCGTCCGGGCCCGACCCCGGAGGTGCAGGCCTTCGCCGATCACGGTGTCGACTTCGTGACCGCCGAGACCGTGGCCGAGCTCGCCGCGAAGATGAACCAGCTCGCGGGCGAGCACCTGATCGACGCCGGCGCGCTGCAGACCACGCTGCACCAACACGACCTGCAGATCCGCAGCGGCCTCGGCAAGGACCCGCAGGTGGTGGCGATCACGGCGGCCCGGAAGTTCCTCGGCGACCGGGTGATGCGGGTCGCGCCACCGCACGAGCTGCTCGACCGACGCCACCCGGGCGAGGGCCGGGTCGGGCGCGGTGGTCCGCTGGTCGCCGTGCGCCTGCACATCCTGACCCGGAAGACCCTCGGAGGGCTGGAGACCGATCTGGAGGGACGGGTGCTGCGTGCGGACGGCGCACCGGTACCCGGTCTCTACGCCGTCGGTGAGGCGGCCGGCTTCGGCGGCGGCGGGATGCACGGCTATCGCGCCCTGGAGGGCACCTTCCTCGGCGGCTGCCTGTTCAGCGGCCGGTCCGCGGGCCGGGCGCTGGCCGCAGCGCTCTAGGCCCGGCTGCGGTCCGGCGCCGGCGCACCCACCGCCCGCGCCAGCGACTCGTGGTGCCGGACCACCTCGGCCACCACGAAATTCAAGAACTTCTCCGCGAACTCAGGATCGAGGCGAGCGGTCGCCGCCAGTGCGCGTAGCCGGGCGATCTGTTCTGCTTCCCGGGCCGGATCTGCAGGCGGCAATCCGTGACGCGCCTTGAGCTCGCCCACCTGCTGGGTGACCTTGAAGCGTTCCGCCAACAGGTGCACCAGCGCCGCGTCCATGTTGTCGATGCTGCCGCGGAGCCGCAGCAGCTCCGTCATCGCCTCCGGCGCCGGCCCCTCGGTCATGCGCCCGAGCCTAGCCATGGCCGGCGCGCTCCGGCGCGCCCGTTCACAGCGGTGTCCAGCTGTGAGCTTGGCCACCGTCCTGGATCACGTTTCCGGCCCGCCGACGAGCCAGACCAGCGGCGATCTGGTGTGATACCAGTCCGGCATACCAGCTCGGCCCGCAACCGGGACCCGGGCCCGAACGACCGCGCGGCGGACGCGCTCGCTCGACGTCAAGAGACCCCAGACCAGCAGTACCTGGCTTGATACCAGTTCACACCAGCTCCGACGGCCGGCCCGGGCCCGGCGGCAGCCTCGGGTCCCGGCGGGGTGACACCGTTGTCAGTTCGTTTGAGAGCCGGGCCAAACCGCTCGTACAGTAGTGCCAACGCATCGCAGCAGGGCCAAGGACGGCCCTCGAGATCCGATGCGGATTCGTCGGAGCCGACGAGTCGGCGCGCTGGAGACGATCCCGCGCCAGATCAGCAGGACACTCGCTCAAACCGATGCGCGACGTCCTCCAGACGGCACCGTTGCCGCAGCCGCGAGCAGCCGGCGTACCCCGAACCGACCACCTCGATCTTGCCCGGATCGAGCGGTCACCCGGTTCCCACGCCGATACACGCCAACCGCGGATTCCCCGCAAGCACCGAATTGTGGAGAGAGTGACTATGGCCAGACCGGCCCACGACTTCGCACGAGTCGACAAACACGTGCCCGTCAGCCGCAGAGCGGAGACGACCAACCCCTACTCGCCCGTGATGATCTTGATCTCCTTGATCGCCACCCTGGGCATCTTGTTCTACGCGCAGTTCCTGCTCAACCCCGCCAACCGCGGCGACATCTTGCCGTACGCGATGGTGATGCTCGCCGAGACGATCCTGATCGGCCACGCGCTGTTGTCGATGTGGACGATCCTGTCCGGCCGGAAGAGCCCACGGAGCTTCGCTTTCCACGAGACCAAGCGGCGGCTGTTCGACACCGCCGCCAACGCAGCCGCCGGCCTCACCGACGCCCCGCACCTGTGGCCGATCCTGATCGACGACCGCGAGGTCGAGGTGGACGTCTTCATCACCGTCTACGGCGAGGAGATCGAGAAGATCCGCGCCACCGCCATCGCGGCGCTGGCCATCCGCGGCAAGCACCGCACCTGGATCCTCGACGACGGCCGTTCCGATGAGGTCAAAACTCTGGCCGACGAGCTCGGCTGCAACTACGTCCGACGGCTGTCCAGCAACGGCGCCAAGGCCGGCAACATCAACCACGCGCTGTCGATCGCCAAGGGCGACTTCTTCTGCGTGTTCGACGCCGACTTCGTGCCGCGGCCGGAGTTCCTGGTCGAGACGGTGCCGTTCTTCATCGACACGCACGTGGCCTTCGTCCAGACGCCGCAGACCTACGGCAACCTGGTCAACCTGGTCTCGCGCGGTGCCGGCTACATGCAGGCCGTCTTCTACAAGTTCGTGCAGCCGGGCCGGAACCACTTCAACGCCGCGTTCTGCGTCGGCACCAACGTGATCTACCGGCGGGCCGCGATCAACGACATCGGCGGCATCTACACCGACTCCAAGTCCGAGGACGTGTGGACCTCGCTGATGCTGCACGAACGCGGTTGGAAGACCATCTACATCCCCAAGACGCTGGCCGTCGGGGACGCACCCGAGACGATCGAGGCCTACACCAAGCAGCAGCTGCGGTGGGCGACCGGTGGCTTCGAGATCATGTTCAGTCACAACCCGCTGAGTCCGCGCCGCAAGCTGACCATGGACCAGCGCCTGATGTACCTCGTCACCGCCACGCACTACCTGACCGGGATCGCACCGGGTCTGTTGTTGATCGTTCCGTCGTTGGAGATCTTCTTCGACCTCCGGCCCGTGGACCTGCAGATCGACTGGACGACCTGGTTGTTGTTCTACGCCGGCTTCTACCTGCTGCAGATCCTGCTGGCCTTCTACACCCTGGGTTCGTTCCGCTGGGAGGTGCTGATGCTGGCGGCCGTCTCGTTCCCGATCTATCTCAGCGCACTCGTGAACGCCTTCGCCGGCAAGGAACAGAAGTGGCACGTCACGGGCAGCACGGCCCGCGCCGCTTCTCCGTTCAACTTCATCATCCCGCAGGTGCTGACCTTCGTGTTCCTGCTGCTCAGCTCGGTCGTCTCCATCTGGCGCGACCTCGGCAACAGCCAGCTCAGCCTGGCCACGGCCTGGAGCGTCACCAACGCCTTCATCCTCGGCGCGTTCATGGTCGTGGCCCTGAAGGAGAGCTGGCACAACAAGCACCCGCGGCCGGTGCACAACAGCGGCGCACTCGCCAACCACCTGGATCTGGTCGAGGAGACCGAGCCGCGGACGACCATCGTCGTACCGCCGGCGCTCGAGGACACCCTCGGGATCCGTCGTGCCGATCTCCACCGACGCAGCCGAACCATCCACCGACGTACATGCAGACAACGAAAGGAAGGCTCCCGTCCCGGCCGGCGCTCGACGCGCGGCTCACGAGGCAGCAGAGGTGACAGTGAAATGACCTGGATCAATCGACTTCGACTCTTTGCAGGGCTGCTCGGCGTGATCTTGGTCGTCGCCGTGCTCACCTTGATCTTCAACCAGCGTCAGACCCAGGCCGCGAGCCTGACCGCGACGGTGGCGACGGACACCTACGACGTCGGAGCCGCCTACGGCGGCACCGTCACCAAGCAGTACGTCAAGGACGGCGACGTGGTCGAGAAGGGCCAGCCGCTGTTCACCATCCAGAGCGTCGGTTTCCAGCAGGACATCGCCAACGGCCTCGAGATGCGCAGCTCCGACGCCTACGACGTGGATCCCAAGACCGGGACCCTGACCTACAAGGCCACCGTGGCCGGTCAGCTGATCGACCTGCAGGCCAAGCTCGGCAACTCGCTGGGCACCGGGGCGCCATTCGCCAAGATCTCCGTGGTCGGCTCCCAGTACGTGGAGGCCAAGTACGTCTTGTCCCCCGGCGACTACGGCCGGGTCGAACAGAACGCACCGGTGTCGATCCTGCTTCCGAACAACCAGACCGTCGAGGGATCGGTGTCCACCGTCGAGGTGGCCACCGAGCAGGGCAAGGCCCTGACCGAGGTGCGGGTCGACTCGAAGGCCCTGACGGCCGCCGACCTCGCCACCCTCACCAAGACCGGAACGCCTGTGGTTGCGACGCTGCAGCTCCGCGACGACGGCCCGCTGGCCGGCGTGAGCGACGGCGTCTTCAGATTTCTCCAACAGATCGGACTGAAATGAGCTTTCGGTTCCACCGACAGCACACTTCCAATCCCAGCACCCGCACGATCACTGGTCGCACCTCCATCCTGTCCGGCCTGGTCATCGCCCTCGCGGTGGTGATCGGGACGGCCGGATGCCAGGCGGCCGACTCCGGCGCCGGTCAGACCGGCCAGGCCCGCAGCGCGGGGAACGTGTTCGCCGCCGCTGACGTCGATCCGCTCGTCGCCGGCATCACCAAGAAGACGCCGAAGGCGCTGCCGACGAAGCGACTCGCCGAGGGACTCATCCCGCCGACGAACCGCTGGTTCTCCGGACTGGTGTTCGGCGACAAGCCGCAGCCGGTCTTCCCGCTGCCGCTGAGCTTCGGGCTCACCGACACCGGCTTCGCCTTCGGGCTGCCGACGGTGACGGCCAGCGAGAAGGCGATTCTCGGCGGCTACAAGCCCGAGGTCGCGGTGACCACCGGTGCGAAGAGCTCGCTGGTCAGCGCGTACGACAGCCTGACCGTCACCCTCGACAGCCTCGACGCGGAGGGCAAGGTCCTGGGGAAGACCACCATCGCGCAGGGCTCACCCTTCGTGCGCTACCAGGCCGAGCAGGACGGCGAGCTCAGCACCACCCTCCCGTTCACCAAGACCGGCGACTTCTGGACCCTCGAGGCCGGCGGGACCACCTACGGGCTGGTCACCGACGGGACCGTCGAGGGCGGCACCGTCAAGCTCGACCGAGGCGCCGCAGCGACCTGGTTCGTGGTGCCCGCCGACGGCTCCGCGGAGACGCTGGCCGGACTGGCGAGTCACCCGGTGACCGGCAGCTCGGTGGACTACACCGTGTCCGGCGACCAGGTGTCGACCGAGCTCGGGTACACCGCCGAGGGTGGAACGGCCTTCGCGGCCATGCCGCACCAGCAGGCCGACCTGAGCGGCACGACGTGTGAGCTGGGCAGCTACCCGAGCGTGTACGGCACGCTGAAGCTCTGCTCCGGCAACGCCTTGTCGTTCACCTCGCCGGTGTCCGAGCCGACCAGCGCTCTCGACGTCGACGGTCTCGGCTCGGCGGAGAAGAAGGAGCTGGCGACCCAGGTGGAAGCCGACATCGCCGACACCTTGCCGTTCCCGGCCGACACCTACTTCGGCGGCAAGGCCCTCTACCGGGCCGCGATGCTGCTGCAGCTGGCCGAACAGCTCGAGCTGGACGCACCGGCCACGTCGATGCGCGACAAGCTCACCGCCGAAATGACCAAGTGGACCGAGCCGCAGGGCTGCGCCGAACGGGCCGCATTCTGCTTCGTCTACGACGAGCAGGGCAAGGGCATCGTCGGACTCACCCCGTCCTTCGGATCGGACGAGTACAACGACCACCACTTCCACTACGGGTACTTCCTCTACGCCGCAGGCATCCTCGCCCAGAACGACCCGGCGCTCGCGAAGAAATTCGCTCCCGTGATGGATCTGCTGGCCGCCGACATCGGCTCCAACGCCGACAACGGGTCCTTCCCGGATCGGCGGGTGTTCGACGCGTACGCCGGTCACTCGTGGGCGTCCGGCACCGCCCCGTTCGCCGACGGGAACAACCAGGAGTCCAGTTCAGAGGCGATCACCGCCTGGACCGGCCTGGCGCTGTGGGCCAAGGCGAGCGGCAACGCCGACCTGACGACCGAGGCGACCTGGATGTTGTCCAGTGAGGCCACCTCCGGCCTCGCGTACTGGACGAACTTCGACAAGTCGCAGCCCGTGTACGAGGGCTTCGGGCACCAGATCACCTCGCTCAACTGGGGTGGCAAGCGTGACTACGCCACGTGGTTCTCGCCCGAACCCGCCGCGATGCTGGGCATCCTGGTCATCCCGATGAGCCCGGCCTCGACCTACCTGGCCGGCGATCCGGAGCGGATCAAGGCGAACGTGGCGGAAGCCACCGGAGGCAAGTTCGACCAGAAGTTCGGCGACTACCTGCTGATGTACTCCGCCCTGGCCGGAGATGCCGAACGGAAGGCCGCACTCGACACCGCACGTGGGCTCGATGCCAAGTGGATCGACGACGGCAACAGCCGTGCCTACCTGCTGGCTTGGCTGATGACGGCCGAGTAGAGACATGCGGCGAGCGGGTCTGCCTCGGGGGCTGATCCTGCTCGCGCATGCCTGTCGGCCGTGTCGGTGCACGACCGGCAGGACGGGCAGTAGGCCCGGTTCCGGCGACGCCGGGGCCGGGCCTACGTCGTCCGGCGGCTCAGCGCGGGGCGGTCGGCGCCACGGGACTGCCCGGTCTGGCCCCGAGTGCGACGGTCATCGTGGTGGCCGTCTGCTTCTTCACCTCGAGGGTGACTCCCAGCTTGGGAGTCCGCACCCCGACCTGCGGCTGGGCCGGGTTCCAGTAGTCGCGGGTGTCGTCGAAGAGCGGTTGCGCCCGCTGACCACGGATCAGGTTCGGCTGACCGTCGGCGTGGAGCACGAACGAGTCGCTGGCCAGCAGGGAGAACGGCGCGTCGTAGGTCTGCACCCGTCCGCGCCACGGCTGACCTGCGCTGGTCCGCAGCAGCGCGGGCCGGGCGTCGATGGGTAGCACCAGCCCGCCCCCTGGGTGCGCCGACGTGTTGTTGTCGGTGAAGGATCCGTCCACGTAGCTGACCAGCAGACCGTGCTGGTAGGGGAAGAACTCGGCCCGCTGAGGTTGGTTCACCGGCCAGCCGAGGTTGTAGGGCCCCGTGTCGAGGAATCGGTCGTAGGACTGATCGGCTCGGTAGCTGGCCAGGTAGTAGTGCGGGTACGTGGCCGTGGAGGACGACCCGACGTTGCTGAACCCTTGGACGAGGGCCCAGGCGTCGTTCCCGTTCTCCGCCCCGTCGGCGAACACCGGCGTCCCGTCGGCCGTGACGGCGATGTCGTCGAGCAGGATCCCCGCCGCAGCAGTCGGGTCCGCACCCTGGGTCGCCCCGTTCGTGACGTAGCGGAACCGCAGTGCGATGGTCTGGCCTGCGTAGGCCGAGAGGTCGAAGGAGGCCGCCACCCAGCCGTTGCTGCGGCCGTCGATGCCGTTGCCCTCGGTCGCTGCGGTGATGGTGCCGGCGATGGGCCGGAAGGTGAGTGCGGCCCCCGTCCCGGTCCCGATGTCGACGTAGGCGTAGTCGCAGGCGCTCGAGCCGCAGTCCTCGATGTTGTAGTTGGCCTGGAACGTCAACTGCGCCGACGATGCGGCCGGCAGCGTCAGGAACCGCGCCAGCCCGCTCGAGTAGCCGTTGCCGGTGCCGCTCCACCACTGCCGGGCACCGGTCCGTGGCGCCGGCAGCGTGGTGACCACCTGCTTGGGCGGCAGCGTGATCTTCAGGGCTTGCGGTTTGGCCGAGTTGTACTCGTGCGGCCCGAGCTCGACCGTCTGCCGCCCGCCGGCGGCGGCCTCGACGTAGTTCAGCCAACCGAGCTGCAGCTTGTCCCAGGCCCCGAGATCTGCCGCCCGGGCGCCCACCCCGACGTCGTTGCGCCCCTTCAGCCGGCTCTGCCCCATCAGCGTCCACCAGTTCACCGCGTTGTCGCCCGGATCGGCGGTGTCGTAGTGGTCGGGCAGACCGAGATCGTGACCGAACTCGTGGGCGTAGATCGCCATCCCCGCGTTCTCGGCCTGCATCGTGTAGTCGGCCGCCCAGGTGTCGCTCTGTCCGATCCGGACCCCGCCGATCCCGGGGAACCCCGGTGGTCCGGCACCCAGCTCGCCGGACTGGAAGGCCCGCCAGCGGTGGGACCAGATGGCGTCCTCGCCGAACACCGGGTCGTCGGCGGCCTGATCGCCACCGGCGTGCACGATCTGCAGATGGTCGAGGTAACCGTCCGGTTCGTTGAAGTTGCCGTCCGCGTCGAGGTCGTAGCGGTCCCAGACGTCGTAGCGTGCGAGCGTCTCCTTGATGGCGGCGTCGGTCCGGCCCGCCTGCCGCTGCTGGTCGGCCCAGGCATCCAGCGCGTCCTTGACCAGGAACCAGCTGTTGCCGCAGACGTTCTGGGGGCACGGGTAGCCGTTGCTGCGCCCGTAGCGAGCCTGGTTGTACGGGACGGTGACCCAGTCGCTGACCTCACCCTCCAACGAGTAACGGCCGGACGACTGCGCTTCGTAGTAGCTCTTCAGCGACTGGCTGCCGGAGCCGAAGTACAGATCCTGGTAGAACTGCCGGCTGAAGTCGGACCGCCACAGGGTGGTGTTGTCCTGGCGCCGGTTCGGCTGCGGGATGGTGTTCTGACGTGGCCCGTCGTACGACCGAGGCCCCGGGATGTCGGCGTTGGTGTCGGCATCGGGATAGTTCTGGTCCCGCTGGTTCCCGAAGTCCACCAGCAGCACGAACACCTGGTCGGTGCGCTGCCGGGACAACTCGACGTACCGCTCGACCGTGCGGGGCCCGAGTCCGCGGCCCGGGCGGGCAGCGGCCGGATCGCCGCGGGTCGGGGTCGGTTCCGGTAGCTCGAGCTGGACGACCTTCGAGCCGTTCCGCGCGACCGCCTGCCGCTTGCCGGAGAGGACGTCGCGGAGCGCCTGGGTCCGCCGACTCCGCCGGTCGTCCTCGAGCGGGTTCGGCAGGTCGTCGGAGTACGGATCGGCCTGCGACGAGGCGGTGGCGAGGTCGCCGACCGGATCGTCGGAGCCTTGGGGCGGCGGAGTCGGATCGGCGGCGGCGATACTGGCACCGGTGGCCAGCAGCACTGCAGCCGAGCCGATCGCCACCCAACGAAGAAGTCGGCGGGGCATGACAGACCTTTCTGCGGGCCGCGTCCTGACACGCGACCGCTGCATCGAGGTTAAGCGAATAACGTCGATCCGGCGGGGCATCCGCTGATCTTGCGGCCGACACCGCCGAGATCGGCCGCCGTACGATTTCCGCGAACGCAGAACGGGTCCGCTCCCCCGAGGGGGAACGGACCCGTCTGGCGAAGGTGCGGTCAGCTACCCGAGCGCGCACTCCGCAAGGTCGCCGCCGGCGAGACCGACTTGCTGGTTCCCAGCTTGACGGTCATCGTGGTGTCGGCCTGCTTGGCCACCTTCAACGTGACGCCCACGCCAGGGGTCTTGACCCCGACGTACGGCAGCGCCGCGTTCCAGTAGCTGCGGGTGTCGTCGAACAGCGGCACCGGGTCCTGGCCCCGGATGTAGCTCGCCTTGCCGTCGTAGTGCAAGGTGAACGAGTCGGCCTTGCGCAACGAGAACGGCGCATCGTAGGTCTGGATCCGGCCGCGCCACGGCGTCCCGTCCAGTCGGTAGATCGGTGCCGGGTGTGCATCGATCGGGAGCACCAGGCCGTTACCGGGATGCTCGCTGGTGATGTTGTCACCGTAGGAGGTGTCCCAGTAGTTGACGAGCAAACCCGTCTGGTACGGGAAGAACTCGACCTTGTCCGGTAGCGCCGCCCCGAAGCCGAAGTTGTACGGACCGGTCTTGAGGTACCGGTCGTACGACTCGTAGGTGCGGTAGCTGGCCAGGTAGAACTGGTCGTACTTGTTCACCACCGACCCCCCGACGATGGAGAAGCCAGTCGCCGTCCAGCCGTTGAGGCCGTTCTCGGCGCCGTCGGTGAACACCGTCGTGGTACCGGCCTTGATCGAGATGTCGTCCACGAACAGGCCCGACGGCTCCGCCGGGTTCTGGCCCTGTGCCGCACCGTCGGTGGCGTAGCGGAATCGCAGCCCGATCGTCTTGCCGGCGTAGCTCGACAGGTCGAACGTCGCGTCCTGGTACCCGTCGCTGTCGCCGTCGATGCCGTTGCCTTCGGCCGCCTTCGTGATGCTGCCCGGGATCGCGGTCCACGCGCCCGCACCGTCCTGCACCTCGACGTAGGCGTAGTCGCATGGCGTGGTGCCACAGTCCTCGATGTTCCAGGCCGCCTTGAACGTCAGCTGCGCGGCGCCGGTCGGCAACGTCAGCTGCCGGGTCAGGGTGCTGTTCAGGTTGTTGCCGGCACCACTCCACCACTGCTTCGTACCGACAGGTGTCGGGTAGGTCGTGGTGACCGACTTCTTCGGCAGCACCACCGCCAGGGCCTGGGCCTTGTCGGTGTTGTACTCGTGCGGCCCCAGTTGGTAGGTCTTGCTCTGCCCGGCCACCGCGACCTCGTAGTCGAGCCAGCCGAGGAACAACTTGTCCCAGACACCGAGGTCGGCCGGCCGGGTGCCGATGCCGACGTCGTTGGCGGCACGAGCCCGGCTCTGCGCCATCAGCGTCCACCAGTTGACCGGGTTGTCGGTCGCCGCGTCGTAGTGGTCCGGCAACCCGAGGTCGTGACCGTACTCGTGGGCGAACACCGAGAGCCCGCCGTTCTCGGGCTGGATCGTGTAGTCCGCCGCCCAGATCCCGGTGTTCCCGATCTGCACGCCTCCGTCGAGGTTGCCGGTCGGGCCCTGGCCGCTGTTCTGGAAGGCCTTCCAACGGTGCGACCAGATCGCGTCCTCGCCCTGCTGAGGATCCCCGTCGGCCTGGTCGCCGCCGGAGTGCACGATCTGGAAGTGGTCGATGTAGCCGTCCGGCTCACGGAAGTTGCCGTCGCCGTCGAAGTCGTTGCGGTCCTCCTGGTCGAAGGAGGCGACCATGGTCTTGATCTGGGCGTCGCTCTTGCCGGCCGCCTTCTGATCGGCGACCCACTGGTTCAGACCGTCGGTCAGCAGCGCCCAGGTGTTCGAGCAGACGTTGTCGGCGCAGGGGAAGCCGTCGCTGCGGCCGTACCGCGCCTCGTTGTAGCGGACCTTGACCCAGTCGCTCACCGTCCCGTCGACGGAGTACCGGCCGGACGACTGCCGCTGGTAGTAGGTCTTCAGCGACTGCACGCCGGCTCCGGTACCGAAGTACAGCTGCCGGTAGTGCTCCGGGCTGTAGTCGGCCTGCCAGATGGTGGAGTTGTCCTTGTTCCGATCCGGCGCCGGGATCGCGTTGTGCAGCGGCCCCTCGAACGTCGCCGGACCCGCGGTGTCGGGATCGGTGTCTTGATCGCCGTAGCGGGGATCGATGTCGGTGGCCCGATCGGTGCCGAACTCGGTGAGCAGCACGAAGATCTTGTCGGTCTTCTCCCGTGACAACGGCACGTAGGAATCGACCAGACGCGGCTTGACGGACTTGCCGGCTCGGACCTGGGCCTGCTCGGCCTTGGTGTAGCGGGCCTGCTTCTTGCCCATCTTGACGACCTGGATGCCGTTGATGGTCTGGACCTTCTTCTTGCCGGTCAGGACCTGTTGCAGGGCCTCGGACTGCAGGGCGCGCTGCTTCTCGGCTTGCGGGTTCGGCAGCTCATCGGGAGCTGCCGCCTTCGACGCCTTCTTGGTCGTGGGCTCGCCGCCGTCAGGGGGATTCGGATTGGCCGCGGCGACACCGGCCCCTCCGATCACGAGTCCGGCGACCGCACTGAGTGCGAGCGCGCGGAAGAACCGTTTGCGCATGAACCAACCTCCAGCAGGGGGGAACGGGCGGTCGAGAGCCGCCGTCTCGATGAGGTATTCCTAGGGGACCCTATGAATAGATGCTGAATCTATGCAAGAGAATGTGAGCCGGACGCGGGTGAAAGCAACAGATTGCTGTGTGATAAGGAACAGCAAGGACTGAATGTTCAGCCGACGACGACTTCGACGCGCTGGAACTCCTTGACCTCGGTGTAGCCCGTGGTGGCCAGCGCCTTGCGCAGGGCGCCGACCAGGTTCATCGTCCCGTCGGGGACGGTCGACGGGCCCAGCAGGATCTCCTCCAAGGTCCCCACCACGTCCAGCCGAACCCGCTCCCCGCGCGGCAGCGTGGGATGCCAGGCCTCCGGCCCCCAGTGGCACCCGTGACCCGGAGCCTCCACCGCCTTGGCCAGCGGCGAACCCACCATCACCGCGTCGGCACCGCAGGCGATGGCCTTCGCGATGTCGCCCGAGCGGCCCACCGACCCGTCGGCGATGACCTGCACGTACCGGCCGCCCGACTCGTCCAGGTAGTCCCGGCGCGCGGCCGCGACGTCGGACACCGCCGACGCCATCGGCACGGCGACGCCCAGCACGCTGCGGGTCGTGCTCGCCGCGCCACCCCCGAAGCCGACCAGGACGCCGGCGGCGCCGGTACGCATCAGGTGCAGCGCCGCCTGGTAGGTGGCGCAGCCGCCGACGATGACCGGCACGTCGAGGGCGTAGATGAACTGCTTCAGGTTGAGCGGCTCACTTTCGGAGGAGACGTGCTCGGCCGACACCGTCGTGCCGCGGATCACGAAGAAGTCGACCTGGGCGTCCACCACGGCACCTGCGAAGGCCTGCGTGTTCTGCGGCGACAACGCCCCGGCGGCGGGTACCCCGGCCTCCCGGATCTCGGCGATCCGCTTGCCGATCAGCTCCGTCTTGATCGGCTCGGCGTAGATCCGCTGCATGTGGCGGGTGACTGCATGCGGATCGGTGAGGCTGACCAGCTCCTCCAGCAGCGGTGCGGGATCCTCGTACCGCGTCCACACCCCTTCGAGGTTCAACACCCCCAGCCCACCGAAGCGCCCGACCTGGATGGCGGTCGCGGGCGACATCACCGAGTCCATCGGCGCCGCGATCAGCGGGAAGGCGAAGTCGTACGCGTCGATCCGCCACCCGAGGTTGACCTCCTCCTCGCCCCGGGTGCGTCGGGACGGGACGATGGCGATGTCGTCGAATCCGTAGGCCTGCTCCGCGCGCTTGCTCCGACCGATCTCGAACATGGGTATGGGGTCCCCCCTCTGGTTATCGGCTCACTCCGGTCGGGCCCGCACCCGCCGGCGACCGGCTGATCGAGTGCTCAGCCGGAGTAGTTGGGTGCTTCCACCGTCATCTGGATGTCGTGCGGATGCGATTCCCGGAGGCCGGCCGTAGTGATCCGGACGAAGCGGCCGCGCTCGTGCAGCTGCTCGATGGTTGCGGCACCGGTGTAGAACATCGACTGGCGCAGCCCGCCGACGAGCTGGTAGGCCACCGCAGCGAGCGGACCCCGGAACGGCACCTGCCCCTCGATCCCCTCCGCGATGAGGTTCGAGTCGTTGGAGACGTCGCCTTGGAAGTAGCGGTCCTTCGAGTACGACGCGCTGCGACCCCGGCTGGCCATCGCGCCGAGGGATCCCATCCCGCGGTAGGTCTTGAACTGCTTGCCGTTGACGAAGATCAACTCGCCGGGGCTCTCCTCGCAGCCGGCCAGCAGCGAACCCAGCATCACCGTGTCGGCCCCGGCGACGAGGGCCTTCGCGATGTCGCCGGAGTACTGCAGGCCGCCGTCGCCGATGAGCGGTACGCCGGCCGCGCGGCAGACCCGGGCGGCGTTGTGGATGGCCGTCACCTGGGGCACGCCGACACCGGCGACCACCCGGGTGGTGCAGATCGAGCCGGGCCCGACCCCGACCTTGACCCCGTCCGCGCCGGCCTCGACCAGGGCCTTCGCACCCTCGTAGGTGGCCACGTTGCCGGCCACCACGTCGACCTCGGCGGCGGCACGCTCGGCCTTGAGCCGGCGGACCATGTCGACCACGCCCGAGGAGTGGCCGTGTGCGGTGTCCACCACCAGCAGGTCAACGCCCTCCTCGATCAAGGCCATCGCGCGCTTCCAGGAGTCACCGAAGAAGCCGACGGCAGCGCCCACCCGGAGCCGGCCCTGCTCGTCCTTGGAGGCGTCGGGGTACTGATCGGACTTCACGAAGTCCTTCAAGGTGATCAGGCCCTTGAGCCGGCCGCGGTCGTCGACCAGCGGCAGCTTCTCGATCTTGTTCTGGGCGAGCAGCGCCATGGCATCGGCGGCGGAGATACCCACCCGGCCGGTGACCAGCGGCATCTTCGTCATCACGTCGCCGACCAGCCGGCTCGGGTCGCTCTCGAACCGCATGTCGCGGTTGGTGACGATGCCGAGCAGGGTCAGGTCGCGGTCGACGACCGGTACCCCGGAGATCCGGTACCGGCCGCACATCGCGTCAGCCTCGCCGATGGTCGCATCCGGGGAGATGGTGATCGGTTCGTCGATCATCCCGGCCTCGGATCGCTTCACGACATCGACTTGATGCGCCTGGTCCTCGATCGAGAGATTGCGGTGGATCACCCCGAGACCGCCCTGGCGCGCCATCGCGACAGCCATCCGCGCCTCGGTGACGGTGTCCATCGGCGAGGAGATCAGCGGCACCCGGACGGTGATGCGTTTCGACACCCGGGTCGTGGTGTCGACCTCCGAGGGCACCACGTCGCTCTGCGACGGTTGCAGGAGCACGTCGTCGAAGGTCAGGCCCAAGGTGGCGAAGGGTTCGGGGACGCCGGCCGGAGTGAGATCGCCGGAGAGCTGCGACACGGGCGTTTCCTTACTGCATTGGTGAAAGGCACAGCGTAGTGCCTGGGCCGCCGGACCGTGGTCGGACCCGCGTGAACCCGGACACCGATACCGTGCCCTCGTGGGGCTGGTAGGAGCCGCCGCGGCCGGCGGCCTGATGACGGTGTTGCTCAGCAGCTGTGCCCTGCTCCCACCGCCCGAGACGACTCCGGTGCCGGGCGAGCTGCGGATCACCCAGGGCACGGTCGGCAGTCGGGGCGGCAGTCGGCTCGGGTTCATCGGCACCGACACCGAAGGTCGCGCCCTGCTGGCCCAGTGGAGCGACGGGGGCGATCAGGGCGACGACGCGTGGTCGGCCCGCTGGCGACTGGCTCCCGGTTCGGTGCTGGCGGCGGGCGGTGAGTTCCTGCGGGTTCGCTCGATCGACCACCAGCGGCGCGACGAGCTCGTCCTCGTCCCGGCCGGCGACGGAGTGGCCGCACAGCCACCGCAGCCGGATCAACCGGTGCTGTCGCTCGGCGGTCGACTCCAGCTCGGCTCCGAGGAGAGCGAGTTGGTGCAGGCCCCGGCGTCGCAGCGGGTCGCGATCCGGTCGTGGCCCAAGCTCCGGCCGCTGGCCGACACCCCGCCGGCCCAGATCCGGACCCGGGAGCTGCGGGTTGGCGACGAGCTCCGGATCGGCGGAGTGCCGGTCCGGGTCGAGCGGATCACCGAGCCCGATGACGGGTTGGCACCGCTGGTGGTGTTCGACCTCCGGTCCTGACCGCCGGCGCCACCCCAACCCCACACAGAGACGACGAAGCCCTCCCCGCCAGGGGGAGGGCTTCGTCGTCAGAGCAGTAGCGACGCGGACTCAGTGCGAGTGACCGTGTCCGGCCGCCGGCGCCTCTTCTTCCTCGGGCTTCTCCACCACCAGGGTCTCGGTGGTGAGCAGCAGCGAGGCGATCGAGGCCGCGTTGGCCAGCGCCGACCGGGTCACCTTGACCGGGTCGATCACACCCTGGCCGATCAGGTCGCCGTACTCGCCGGTGGCGGCGTTGTAGCCGTTGCCCGGGCCGAGCTCGACGACCTTGGCGGTGACGACGTAGCCCGGCTCGCCACCGTTCTCGGCGATCCAGCGCAGTGGCTCGACGACCGCCTTCTTGACGATGGCGACACCGACCCGCTCGTCACCGGTCAGGCCGAGCCCGTCCTTCAGCACCGAGGAGGCGTGGACCAGGGCGGAACCGCCGCCGGCCACGATGCCCTCCTCGATCGCGGCGCGCGTCGCGGAGACGGCGTCCTCGATCCGGTGCTTCTTCTCCTTGAGCTCCACCTCGGTGGCGGCGCCGACCTTGATGACGCAGACGCCGCCGGCCAGCTTGGCCACCCGCTCCTGCAGCTTCTCGCGGTCCCAGTCGGAGTCGGTCCGGGAGATCTCGGCCTGCAGCTGAGCCACCCGGGACTTGACCTCGCCGGCCTCGCCCGCACCGTCGACGATGGTGGTGTTGTCCTTCGTCACCACGATCCGACGAGCGCGGCCGAGCACCTCCAGCCCGACCTGGTCGAGCTTCAGCCCGACCTCGGGGGCAACGACCTCGGCGCCGGTGAGCACCGCGATGTCCTCGAGCATGGCCTTGCGACGGTCACCGAAGGCCGGAGCCTTGACGGCGACCGAGGTGAACGTGCCCCGGATCTTGTTGACGACCAGGGTCGACAACGCCTCGCCGTCGACGTCCTCGGCCACCACGAACAAGGTGCCCGACGCGCCGATGACCTTCTCCAGCAAGGGGAGCAGCTCGGTCATCGAGCTGATCTTCCCGGAGTTGATGAGGATGTACGGGTTGTCCAGCACCGCCTCCATCCGCTCCGCGTCGGTCACGAAGTACGGGGACAGGTACCCCTTGTCGAACTGCATGCCCTCGGTGAACTCGAGCTCGGTGCCGAAGGTGTTCGACTCGTCGACGGTGATGACGCCGTCCTTGCCGACCTTGTCGAACGCATCGGCGATCAGGCTGCCGATCTCGGCGTCCCGGGCGGAGATGGTCGCCACGGACGCCATGTCCTCCGTGGTCTCCACGTCGCGGGCGTCCTCGCGGAGCTGCGCCTCCACCGCGGCCACGGCGGCGTCGATGCCCCGCTTGAGACCGATCGGGTTGGCGCCGGAGGCGACGGCCTTGAGGCCCTCGTGCACCAGCGCCTGCGCCAGCACGGTGGCCGTGGTGGTCCCGTCACCGGCCACGTCGTTGGTCTTGGTGGCGACTTCCTTGGCCAGCTGGGCGCCGAGGTTCTCGTACGGGTCGTCGAGCTCGACCTCACGGGCGACGGTGACACCGTCGTTGGTGATGGTCGGGGCGCCCCACTTCTTGTCCAGCACCACGTACCGGCCCTTCGGGCCGAGCGTGACCTTCACGGTGTTGGCGAGGGTGTCGACTCCCCGCTCCAACGAGCGGCGGGCCTCCTCGTCGAACTGAAGGATCTTTGCCATTGCTGCGTTGCCCCTTACTTGTTGACGACGGCGAGGATGTCGCGCGCGTTCAGCAGCAGGAGCTCCTTGCCGTCGTACTTGACCTCGGTGCCGCCGTACTTGCTGAAGATGACGACGTCTCCCTCGGACGACATCGAGCGGCACCCGGTTCCCGTTGTCGTCGATGCGGCCCGGACCGGTGGCGAGGACCTTGCCCTCCTGCGGCTTCTCCTTCGCGGTGTCCGGAATCACCAGGCCGGACGCGGTGGTCTGCTCGCCCTCGAGCGGCTGAACGAGGATGCGATCCTCGAGCGGCTTGATCGTGACTGCCACGTTCAAACCCCTTTCACAGTGTAAGAGTTGATGTCAGGTCGTGATCGAGGCGTCGTCGCGGGTGCCGTCTCGATCGTTGGCACACTCATTGCGAGAGTGCCAACCCGACATTAGCACTCAGGCTGAAGTGAGTGCCAGCAACGGACCGGACGGCTGCAGCGGTCCGGACGCGACGAACCGGCCGCACCGTCCGGTGCGGCCGGCCGCCGTCGTCAGGTCAGGTCAGGCGTCGCTCGGTCGGAATCAGCGAACGTAGCCGGCCGCGCGCGCCTTGACCTCGTAGGACGGATAGGTCTTCTTGGTGTACGGGGCGTACACGAAGCTCCCGACCGTGCCGGCCGCCGTGTTGATCTCGACGACCCGGGTCGGGTTGGTCACCTCGTCGTGCATGGTGAGCAGGAAGCTCTGGATCTTGCCGCCGTTGGCCCCCGCCAGCTCCTTGTACGCCTGGGCTGCCGGTGTGACCGGAGAAGATCATCTTGATGTTGGGGTTGACCTTCAGCAGGTTGTCGTAGAGGTACTGCGGACTGGTCGCGCCGTAATCGGAGCGCTGGTAGATCGTGCCGTTGCCCATCATGAACGAGTGGGTCGCGACCAGGACGTTGTGCTTCGGGTGCGCCTTGACGATCTTGTTTGCCCAGGCCACGACCTCTTTCCGCGGCCACAGCTCCAGACTCAGCACCATCCACTCCAGACCCCCGGCCGAGAACGTGTAGTAGGTGTTGTCGACCTTCCCGCTCTCGAATCGACCCGCCAACGCAGCGGTTCCCTGATTCAGATAGGCGTTCGCGGTTCTGGTGTCGCGCACCAGCTTGTCGGTGTTCGCGTCGTCGGCGGCACTGCCACCGACCCCCACCGCCGCGGTGTCGTGATTACCGATCGAGACGGCATAGGGAATCTGTCCGTTCAACCGGGCAAGTGCGGCGCGGGCCCGGACGTATTGGTCGTGACTCGCCGTGTCCCAGTCGACGATGTCGCCGGTGTGCGCGACGAAGCGCATGGACAGGGCGTTCTTGTTCGCCACGAGCCAGTTGGTCCGGTGCGCGAAACGCGTGTCGCCGTTGCTCCAGACCTCGCGCTGGGTGTCGGGCATGACGCCGATGGTGAATGTGGTGCTGGCCGGCTTACCGAGGTAGAACCGCACCAGCTCCTTGCGCCAACCAGCCTTCACCAGCTGGGCCCCCTCGGTGGCCGAGGTGGTGAACCGGTGGATTCCGCGCGGGTGCCAGTAGCTCCACACGGGAACCAGGCAGCTCGCCGAGGACGTCGCCGCGTAGAACACCGTGCCCTGGTCCTGGTAGCCGGAGTTCTTCACCGCCCGCGCGATCTCGGCGGTGTCCCGGGTGTAGAAGAAGTGCTTGGTGCTGGCCCGGTACAGCCGGTGCACCGCGGCGAGCGAACTGCCTGCCTTCGGTGACGCCGTCACGCTGTCGGCCCGGTTCGTGGTGAAGCCCCGGGCCTGGAACGTGGCGTAACTCGCAGCCGAGGCGGACAACGCCTGGGACTGCGTGGTGGGATTCAGCTGGTCGTAGACCTTGCTGGTGAAAGCTCCGCAACTCGGCGCGGCTTCGGCCACCGAAGGCATCGCCGCGATCACAGCCATGGTGAGCGACGCGGCGGTCAGCCCGGCCAGAACCGGTCTCAGGGCACGTCGAAGTACGGGGGAATCGGGCATGAACGCCTCCGGAAGCGCACTCGGGGGAATGCTTGAGGAGAACTATAGAGATTGCTGAGAGTCTTAACAACGAAACGTGTTCGGCCGGACTCAACAACAATCTTGCGTCCGGCGCACCACCATGGCGGTCGGGCCGGTCCGGGCCCGGGTCAATACGACCGTCGCCGAGTGCGGACCGTGCAGTCGCAGTCGGCGTCGCAGGACGGCGGGATCCACTCCCAAGCCCCGGGTTTTGATCTCCAGAATTCCGATCCGTTCCTTCCGCACCCAATCTCGAAGGTCCTTTTCCCGATAAGCGAATTGCGCCTCGACGGCGAATCGAGACGCCCACGGCGAAAGACGGGGTTCGTCGCTGGTGAGATACCCGATCTCCGGATGGATCAGGGCGGCATCGAGCTCGGTCGCCAGGGTCGGCAGCGCCCCGCTGCGGGTGACCGCACCCAACGGCTCGTAGAGGTGGCCGAGCGGGTCGCTGACCGGCGGCGTCGACGCGTCGGGGTCGACGACCAGCCGGTCGCCGGACTCCACCAGCACCGCCGATCGCCGGCCGGGAACGGCTCCGGCGCCGGCCCAGAGTCCGAGCTCGACGGTGTCACCGTGGGAACTGAGCCACTCCGCCTCGACGTGGTCCGGGATCAACCGCCGGGCCAGACCCGGACCCAGCTTCACCCCGGCCGGCCGGTCGCCCGACAGCAGGGCGACGACGAAGGGCCACGCCGGGCTCAGGTCCTCCAGACGCCACGACCGGCCGCGCGCGGTTCGGCGGGCCGGGTCGCAGAACGCCGCCGTGGATGACGCGGCCAGCGTGGCCCACACCTCCTCGGCGGCGCCCACGCGGACCTCGAACCGGCCTCCGGGCACAGCGCTCAGATTCGCCCGGGCGACGTCCGCGGTCTCCGGGTCCCGCTCGATCGCGATGACCTCCAGTCCGGCCCGGAGCATGGCCATGGCGTCGGCACCGATCCCGCACCCGAGATCGGCGACCCGGGTGGCTCCCGACGCCAGGAACCGTCGAGCATGGTGGCCCGCGACGTCCGGACGGGTCGCCTGCTCGAGCCCGTCGCGGGTGAAGAACAGGTCGCCCGCCGCAGCGCCGAACTTCGCTGCAGCCCGGCGGCGGAGCACGACCTGGGTGACGGCCGCCGCGGCGAGCTCCGGCCCGAACCGATCCCGCAGCCGAACCGACGCGGCGAGGGACTCCGGATCTCCTTCGGCGGCCGCCGCAGCCAACGCCTCCTCGGTCAGACCCAGCGGAGCCCGCTCCGTCATCGCCACCGTCTCCGCTGGTCTCAGAGCAGGATCTGGCCGACGGGCAGGCCGGAGTGCGCACCGACATCGAGAGCGGACGGTCGGCCGCCGGCGGACACGACCTCCGCGCCCAGTGCGGCGATCATGGCCCCGTTGTCGGTGCACAGGGCGGGCCGCGGACGTGCGCAGCGAGATCCCGGCCGCCTCGGCCCGCTCGGCCAGCAGCGCCCGGAGCCGGCGGTTGGCCGCCACCCCGCCCCCGATCAGCAGGTCGGTGGCGCCGGTGGCGGCGCAGGCGTCCACCGCCTTGGCGGTCAGCACGTCGCAGACCGCCTCCTGGAAGCTGGCGGCGACATCGGCCACCGGGATCGGCCGCCCGGACCGCTCCGCGCGTCTCGACCCAGCGGGCCACCGCGGTCTTCAGGCCGGAGAACGAGAAGTCGAATCGGTGCCGGTCCAGGTCCTTGCCGGCGGTCAGCCCGCGCGGGAACCGGATCGCGGTCGGGTCGCCGTCGGTCGCCGCCCGGTCGATGTGCGGGCCGCCCGGATAGGGCAGGCCCAGCAACCGGGCCACCTTGTCGTACGCCTCGCCGGCGGCGTCGTCGATGGTGGCGCCGAGCTCGGTGATCGTCGGTCGCGACGTCGTCGACCTGCAGCAGCGAGGTGTGCCCGCCGGAGACCAGCAGCGCGACGCAGGGCCGGGGCAGCGGGACCGTGCTCGAGCAGGTCGACGGCGACGTGCCCGGCCAGGTGGTTGACCCCGTAGAGCGGCTTGTCCAGCACGTAGGGCGAGCGCCTTGGCAGCGGCGAGCCCGACCACGAGGGCACCCATCAGCCCGGGCCCGGCGGTGACGGCGATCGCGTCGATCTCGGTCAGGTCGACGTCGGCGGTCGCGCAGGCCCGCTGCAGCGTCGGCACCATCGCCTCCAGGTGGGCCCGGCTGGCCACCTCGGGCACCACGCCCCCGAACCGGACGTGCTCCTCGACGCTGGAGGCCACCTCGTTGGCCAGCAGCTCGTGGCCGCGGACGATGCCCACCCCGGTCTCGTCGCAGGACGACTCGATCCCGAGGATCAACGGGCCGCTCCCCGTCTCGTGGGCGCCGCCGACGAGCGACCAGCCGGAGCGGTCAGCACGATCGCTCCCAGGTCGCCAGGTCCCAGAACTTCAGGATCAGCGCGTCCGGCCCGGCCCGTAGTAGTTCTCCCGGGCCGCCAGCTGCTCGAACCCGAGGCGCTGGTAGAGGGCGATCGCCGGCTCGTTGTCGTAGTCGACCTCGAGCAGGACGCGACCGGGCGCCGAGGTGACGGACGGCCTCGAGCCCGGCTCGAGCACCAGGTCGCTCCCGACCCCGCTGCGCCGGTGCGCCGGCGCGACCACCAGCCGGTGCAGGTCGGCGGTGCGCCGCACGGTCTGGAGCGCGATCACGCCGACCGGAACGTGCCGACGGGCGATCAGCACCGTTCGCCCCTCGCCGACCAGCTCGCCCTGCCAGCTGCGTTCGCTCCACTGCTCCCGGGCTCGAAGCCGGCCCGCTCCAGCGCCATGATCGCCGGTAGGTCGTCGTGCCGGGCGGGCAGGATGCTGGTGAGTCGCGGCTCAGTCACGTCGCGTCCGCTCGCCGAGTCGGCTGGTGCGCTGCAGCGATGGCCGGGCCAGCACGGACTTGCGCCGGGTCGACTCCGCCGCGTCGGGCCGGCGCAGATAGAGCGGCGCGCTGCCGGCGTCGGGCAGCAGCCAGCCACGAGTCGCCAGCACCCCCGGATCGAGCGCGCGCGGGCCGGGCACGCCGTGCAGCCGCTCGGGATAGAGCTCGACGGCCGGACCGACGGCGGGCAGGTCCGGGAGCTCCGCCGGAGCCGAGACGCGGGGGCCGTCGATCCGCTGCCCGGACCGGCGTAGCGGGCCCAGTAGACCTCGCGTGCGCCGGGCGTCGGTGGCCACCAGGAACGCCGTCGTCGCTGTCGTGCCCGGCCGCGATGACGTCCAGGCTGCACACGCCGTGCAGCTCGGCACCGGTGACCGCGGCCAGCATCTGGGCGGTGACGATGCCGACCCGCAGGCCGGTGAACGGACCGGGGCCGAGACCCACGACGACCTGGGCGAGCTCGTGCGGCCGGATGCCCGCCGCAGCGCAGGCCTGGCCGATCAGCGGCGTCAGCTGCTCGACGTGGGCCATCCGGTCGGCGAGCACCCGCCGAGCCAGCACCTCGGTACCGCGGGCCACCCCGACGCTGACCAGCGACGCGGTGTCGATGCCGAGGACCAGCGGTTCGGGATCAGCCACGTCCCACCGCCCGCAACTCAGCCAGACCGGCGAGCTCGGCGGCGTCCCAGCGACCGCCGATACCGCGGATCACGACGGTGCGGTGATCGTCGAGATCCTCGTCGGTGCTGGGTTCCTCGACGCTCGGCGTGGGACGCCGGATGTCGATCTCCAGCCGGGAGTCGGCGAGGCCCTCGGCGATCCCGGTGCCCCACTCGACCACCGTCACCGCCTCGGGCGCGGGTCCTCCAGATCGAGGTCGTCGAGCTCGTCGCCGGATCCGAGCCGGTAGGCGTCGACGTGCACCAGCGTCGGTCGGCCGGTCGCCGACGGGTGGATCCGGGACAGCACGAAGGTCGGTGAGATCACCGGTCGCGGCTCCCGAGACCGCGCCCGATGCCCTGGGTCAGGGTGGTCTTGCCGGCGCCGAGCTCGCCGGCGGCGATCACCAGGTCGCCGGCCCGCAGCCGCTGGGCGAGCCGCTCGCCCAGCTCGCTGCATCGCGGCCGCGGTCGGGACGTCCACCGCAACCGGCAGCGGCGCCGGCCAGGATCACCCCGTGTCGGCGCGTCGCCGGTCGACGTCGAAGCCGCGGTGCTGCCAGAACGCGATCAGCTCGGCGAACTCCTCGCGGGCGAACAGCTCGACGCGGTCGAACCCGAGCGCGGCGGCGTGGTCCTGGGCGGCGTCGACCATCGCCGAGGCGATGCCGTGCCGCTGGAAGTCGGGATGCACCGAGACCCGGGTGAAGCGTGGCCAGCCCCGGCCCGGTCGGGCTTGATCACCAGATCGCCCCGGCCGGCCGGCCGCCGACCGCGGCGTAGACGCCGCCGCCGGCGCTGACGGCTGGCCGCGACCGAGTTCGACCGTCTCGCTCGACCGCCGGTCGAGGGCGGGTCGAGCGGCGGCCGGGCGCCGAACGCGGCGTGGATCACCTCGACCATCGCCGGCGGCAGTCGGCGGCGCTCGCCACCGAGACGACCAGATCGGCCACCGAGATGTTCACCGGCACGAGGCTAGTCGGCCGAGGCCGACACGCCCGTCGGTCTCCGCGTCCGGACCCGGCTCGACGAGCCGGGTTCGGAGCTGCTCCGGACGCGTCGTCAGCGGCGCGGCCGCGACCGGCCGAACCGGCCCGGTCGACGCGCGCGCTGACCCTGGCCGGGGCGGCGACGTGCTCGCGGCCGGCGGGGCGACCAGCTGCTCGAAGTCGTGCCGCAGCACGGCCACTCCGCTCGGGGTCGCGAGCACCGGTCGTCTGCGGCCAGCTTGACGTCGCCCGGCTCGGCGTTACGAGGCTCGGCGGCGTACGCCGGCCTGCTCGGTCAGCCGGCTGACCTCGCGACGCTGGTGCGGCAGCGACCAGCGTGACGACGACTGCCGGTCCCGCCGGCCCGGGCGGTGCGGCCGGCGCGGTGCAGGTACTCCTTCGGTCCGGCCGGCGGGTCGACCTGGAGCACCAGGCCGACCTCGTCGACGTGGATGCCGCGGGCGGCGACGTCGGTGGCGACCAGGACGGGCAGCCGTCCGTCCTTGAAGGCGGCCAGGATCCGGGTCCGGGCGCCCTGGGCGAGGCCGCCGTGCAGCGCACCGGCGAGCACGCCGGCCTCCCGCAGCTGCTCGGCGACCCGGTCGGCGCCGCGCTGGGTGCGGACGAAGACGACGGTGCGGCCGGCGCGGCCGGCGATCTCGGCGGTCAGCAGGGCCTTGTCGGCCTGGGCGCACCAGGAGCACAGTGGTGGGCCATCGTGCTGACGCTGGCCTGGCCGGAGTCGACCTCGTGGGTGACCGGATCGGTCAGGTAGCGTGCGGACCAGCCGGTCCACGGCCCCGTCGAGCGTGGCGGAGAACAGCAGCCGCTGGCCGCCCGGCCGGCACGGTGTCGAGGATCGGGTGACCGCGGGCATGAAGCCGAGGTCGGCCATGTGGTCGGCCTCGTCCAGCACGGCGATCTCGACCCGGCTCAGGTCGAGCAGCACCCTGGTCCATCAGGTCGATCAGCCGGCCCGGGGTGGCGACGACGATGTCGACGCCGCGCTGGAACGCGCGCAGCTGCGGGGTGTACGACATGCCGCCGGCGACCAGCGCCAGGCGTCAGACCCGGGTCCGGGCCAGCGGCGCCAGCACGTCGGCCACCTGCATGGCCAGCTCCCGGGTCGGGACCAGGACCAGACCGCGGGCGCAGCCCGAGGCAGCCCTCGCACCGGCCAGAGTCGGTGATCATCGGCAGGCCGAAGGCGAGCGTCTTGCCCGACCCGGTCTGCCCGCGGCCGAGCACGTCGCGGCCGGCGAGCGCATCCGGGATGGTGGCGCCCTGGATCGGGAACGGCTCGGTGATCCCGGCGGCGGCGAGCTCGGCGACCAGGCTCTTCGGCACGCCGAGATCGGCGAAGCCGCCGCCGGCGGTCGGGATCGACGCCAGCGTGGCCCGCGCCTCCGGCGCCGTCCAGCTCATCTGGTCGGCGTCGGCGTCCGGACGGAACGACGAGCGTCGGTCGCGATCGTCCCGCTGCGGCCGGTCACTGCGCTCGAAACGATCACTGCGCTGCGGGCGGTCACTTCGGTCGAAACGATCACTGCGCTGCGGCCGATCGCTGCGCTCGAAGCGATCGGTCCGCTGGGGCCGGTCGCTCCGCTCGAAACGATCACTGCGCTGCGGCCGATCACTGCGCTCGAAACGATCACTGCGCTGCGGCCGATCGCTGCGCTCGAAGCGATCGGTCCGCTGGGGCCGGTCGCTGCGCTCGAAGCGATCGGTCCGCTGGGGCCGGTCGCTGCGCTCGAAACGATCACTGCGCTGCGGCCGATCACTCCGGTCGAAACGATCACTGCGCTGCGGCCGGTCGCTCCGCTCGTAACGATCACTGCGCTGCGGCCGATCGCTGCGCTCGAGCGATCGGTCCGGGCCGGTCGCCGCTCGGATCACTGCGCTGGGGCCGGTCGCTGCGGTCAGCGGGCTCGCCGAACTGACGCCCGGCGCTGCGGCGCGGCGGGCGACCCTTGTCGCGTCGCTCGGACGCCGACCAGCGCTGCTTGGGCGTACCGTCGGCCCTGCTGCTCTTGGCCGGGGCGGTCCGGGCCGACTTGATCTTGGACTGGGCGCGCGCGGGCGCACCCGAGGACTTGCTGGGCACTTTCGTTCTCACTTCTCGCTAGGACGTCATGGGCTTGATCGACAGGCACGTCAGCGGCGTGGATCAAGACCAGTGAGCGGAAGACGAGCCTCGGCGCAACATCGGCACCGGTGGGCCGAGCAGACAGGGCGCCTGTTCGGGAACGATCAGTCTACCAGTCGTCGACCCGGCCTGCGACCACGCGAAGGGCACACCGCAGGGCTCAGAGCCGAGCCCGCACCCGACTCAGCAGGTTCTCCAGCACCTCGTTGAACGCTCCGGCGTGCTCGATGATGCCCATGTGACCGCAGTCGGCCAACCGGCGGACGTCGGCGTCCGGCAGGGCCTCGATGATCCGGTCGGTGTGCTGGACCGGGGTGATCGCGTCGTCCTCGCCGCCGATGACGGCCGTCTCCACCCGACGCAGCACGTCGAACGCCGCGTACTCGTCCAGCTCGGCGAACGCGGGATAGAAGTCGCCGAGCACCTCGATCGGCGTCTGGGCCAGCATCTCGCTCATGAACTCGACGTAGCTCGCCGGGACGTCGGAGCCGAAGGAGCCTTGCTTGGTGACGACGAAACCGAGGTCCGTGCCGGCCGACCGGCTGCGCTGCACCAGCTCCGGGATCCGGTTCAGGGCCGCCATCGTCGGCGGCACGAGTCGGGAGAACACCCGACCAGGGAGTCCCCGGATCGGCGAGTAGTCGGCCATCTCACCGGCCGCGGTCGCGAACAGCGCGACCCCGCGGATCCGGGTTCCGAAGAGCTCGGGATGGGTCAGGGCGAGGTGCATGATCGTCATCCCACCCATCGAGTGCCCGGCCAGCACGATGGCCCCGCTCGTCTCCGGTGGGCCGGCCACCTCGTCCAGCACCTGCCGGAGGTCTTCTGACAGCACGCCGATCCGGCACCGCTCGGGCGCCGACCGGCCCGACCGGCCGTGGGACCGCTGGTCGTAGAGCACCTGCCGCAGCCGACCCCGGAAGTGCTTGCGCTGGAAGTGCCAGCAGTCCAAGCTCAGCGCGTACCCGTGGACGAACACGATGGTGACGTCCGGGACTCCCTCGATCTCCTCGACCTCGGTGTGCAGGACGACGCCGTCCACCGTGGTCACCAGCGGACCGTCACTGCGCAAGGAGAAGAACTCCTCCGGATCGGCATCCTGGGGTCGGAGTCGCTTGGAGATGATCCGGCGCTCCAGCTCCATCCCGAGCGCGACCCCGCCGGCGGCGAGGGCGGCGGCACTCGCGAACAGGCCGACGACGCCCGCGCCTGGTCCACGCGCCATCAGGTCGGCTCTTCGGCGGCTCGGAAGACCCGCGGCACCCGGGTGCCGATGCCGGTGACGATCTCGTGGCCGATGGTGTCGGCCCAGGCCGCCCAGTCGGCGATCGTCGGTTCGCCGTCGTCGCCCGGCCCGAAGACCACGACCTCGTCGCCGATCTCGACACCGTCGAGTCCGGTCAGGTCGACGACGAACTGGTCCATGCAGACCCGACCACGGATCGGCACCCGGTGCCCGGCGACCCCGACCTCGGCGCGGTTGCCGCCGCTGCGGGGGATGCCGTCGGCGTATCCGAGCGGGACCAGCCCCAGCCGGGTCCGCCGGTCGGCGTGCCAGGTCAGTCCGTAGGAGACTCCCGTGCCGGGCTCGATCTCCTTGACGTTGACGAGTTGGGCCCGCAGCCGCATCACCTGGCGGAGCGGTGCGCCGGCGGCCTCGATCACGCCGGGTCCGGGATCGATGCCGTACGCGGCCACGCCGACCCGGACCAGGTCCAGATGCGTCTCGGGCAGCAGCATGGTGGCGGCCGAGTTGGCCAGGTGCCGCAGCTCCGGTTGCAGTCCGGCGGTGCCGGCGACCTCGGTCGCCACCTCGAACGCCGCCAGCTGCTCGGCCACCGACGGCGCACCGAACTCGTCGGCCGACGCGAGGTGCGACCAGATCCCGACGACCTGGACGGCACCGGTCCGCTCCGCTTCGGCAGCGGCCGCGCACAGCTCCGGCCAGTCCCGCAGCGTCGCCCCGTTGCGCGACATCCCCGTGTCGACCTTGAGGTGCACCCGCGCCGTGCGCCCGCAGACAGCGGCCGCCGTCACCAGCCGGGCCAGTCTGATCGAGCGTGTGGGCGGTGGCATCCACCCCGGCGGCCACCAGCGGAGCGAGATCGGTGTCGGGCCCGTACAGCCAGAACAGCAGCGGACCTCCGTCGCCGGCGGAGCGCAGCGCCAGCGCCTCCTCCGGGGTCGCCACTCCCAACCAGTCCGCCCCGGCCGCCCGCGCCGCCGCCGAACAGCCGAGGATTCCGTGTCCGTACGCATCGGCCTTGACGGCAACCATCAGCTGGGCGTCGCCGATCAGGGACCGGAAGTAGCCGAGGTTGCCGGTCAGCGCCTCGAGGTCGACCTCGGCGGAGGCGGTCCTGGGGTCGATCACGAGGTCGCCGCCGATCTCCGGCTCTTGCCCGCGTCCGCCAATGCACCGATCGTCGTCGCGAATCGCCGGGCCAGTTCGTGCGGCGGCAGCGGGCCAGGGTGCTCCGCGGCCGTCATGGCCTGGACGGACGCACCGAGCACGCCGGCGTCGCGGGCTCCGCAGCCCGCCGCCAGCAGGGCCGCGCAGAGTCCACCCAAGGTGTCACCGGAACCGGCCTGGCCGGTCCACGACGGTCCCGGGACGGCCAGCTGGACCGTGTCCGCTCCCGGTGTCGCCACCAGCTGGCTGGCGCCCTTGAGCAACACCGTGGCTCCGGTCCGGTCGGCAGCGGCGCGGACGGCGGTCACCGGGTCAGCGGTCACCTCGGACCGCCCACAGCCCAGCAGCCGAGCCAGCTCACCGGCGTGCGGGGTCAGCAGCACGTGCTCGGGCAGCCGGGACGGCAGGTACCGCAGCGCGTCGGCGTCGACCACGACGGGCAGGCCGGTGGCGATCACGTCGGCGACCCGGCGCCGCCCGTCCGGTTGATCGCCCCATCCCGATCCGAGCAACCACGACTGCACCCGGCCGTCGGCGTACACCACGTTGGGCAGCTGCTCCAGCAGCACCGGACGAGCGGCGTCAGGACCGTGGAACCGGACCATGCCGGCGCCGCCGTAGACCGCCCCGAACACCGACAGGACCGCCGCGCCCGGGTAGCTCTCCGAGCCGGTGGCCACCCCGACCACACCACGCGCGTACTTGTCCGCGGTCGGGGCCGGTGTCGGCCATGCGGCGGCGATGTCCGCCGCCTCCCAGGCGGCGATCCCGGGGGTCTCGTCCTCGGCCGCCAGACCGATGTCCACGACGGTCACGCTGCCGCACCGCGATCGACCCGGTTCGAGCAGGTGGCACGGCTTGAGGGTGCCGAACGTGACGGTCGACGTAGCACCGAACGAATCGGCCGGCACCGCTCCGGTGTCGGCGTCGACACCGCTCGGCAGATCGACGGCCAGCACCGCCGGCCCCGTCTCCGGGTCGGCCCGCAACTCGCCGACGGTCTTCGCCAGGTCCGCCAGGTCGGCGGGCAGACCCGCTCGACCGCCGATGCCGAGCACGCCGTCCAACACCAGGTCACTGGTCCGCAGTGCCTCGTCGTCCAGGTCGGCCAGGGCACCGATGCGGCCGCCGGCCGCGAGCAGAGCCTCGACACCCGCCCGATGCGGTTCCCCGAGAGCGCGCACGGCACGTACCCGGCAGCCCCGCCGGGCGAGGCGGGCCCCCGCGAAGAGGGCGTCGCCGCCGTTGTTGCCCGGTCCCGTCACGATCAACACCGACGCGCCGTAGCAGCCGTCACGCCGGCGCCGCAACTCGGCGGCGGCCGCTCCGGCCAGCCCGTGGGCGGCTCGCTGCATCAACAGGTCGTCGCCGACGACCGCCATGGCGTCGGACTCCAGTCGGCGGGTCGCCGCCACCGAGTACGCGTACCGCATCAGTTCTCGCAGACCACCACGGCTGAGGCGATGCCGGCGTCGTGGGAGAGCGAGACGTGGATCTGTTCCACGGCGAGCGCCGCGGCCCGCGCGGCCACCGTCCCGGTGACCCGGAACGACGGCTTGCCGTTGTCGTCGGTGATGATCTCGGCGTCCTGCCACGACATCCCACTCGGCGCACCCAGTGCCTTCGCCAACGCCTCCTTGGCGGCGAACCGGGCGGCCTGGGACGCGACCGAGCGTTCCGCCTCGGCCGGGGTGAACAGCCGCTGCACCAGGCCGGGATGGCGTTCCAGCGACTCGGCGAACCGCCGCACGTCGCACACGTCGATCCCGACGCCGACGATCATCGGGCCACCAGGACGGGTCGGGTCACTCGACGGTGACCGACTTGGCCAGGTTCCGCGGCTGATCGACGTCGTGGCCGCGCAGGGTGGCCAGCTCGCAGGCGAAGATCTGCAGCGGGATCGTGGCCAGCAGGGGTTGCAGCAGGGTGGACACCTTCGGCAGCGTGATCAAGACGTCGGCGTGCTGGCGGATCTCCTCGTCGTCCTCCTCGGCCAGCACGATCGTCCGGGCGCCGCGGGCACGGATCTCCGGCGATGTTCGACAGCACCTTCTCGTGCAGCAGGTCCCGGCCCCGGGGCGGCATGATCACGAACACCGGCAGCCCGTCCTCGATCAAGGCGATCGGTCCGTGCTTGAGCTCGCCGGCCGCAAAGCCCTCGGCGTGGATGTACGCGAGCTCCTTGAGCTTCAGCGCCCCCTCCAGCGCCACCGGGTAGCCGACGTGGCGGCCGAGGAACAGCACCGAGCGTTCCTCGGCGAAGTCGGCGGCCAGCTCCAGCACCGGGCCGATCCCCGACAGCAATCGGCTCATCGCGTCGGGCATGGTCTCCAGCTCCGCCAGCACGGTGCCGATCTCGTCGCTGAACTTCGTGCCGCGCACCTGGGCGAGGTAGAGCCCGAGCAGATAGCAGGCGACCAGCTGGGTCAGGAAACCCTTCGTCGAGGCCACCCCGATCTCCGGGCCGGCGTGGGTGTAGATCACCGCGTCGGACTCCCGCGGGATGGTCGAGCCGTTGGTGTTGCAGATGGCCAGCACCCGGGCCTTCTGCTCGCGCGCGTGCCGGATCGCCATCAAGGTGTCGGCGGTCTCGCCCGACTGGCAGATGGTCACCACCAGCGTGGTGGGTCCCGACGATCGGGTCGCGGTAGCGGAACTCGCTGGCCAGTTCCACCTCGCAGGGGATCCGGGTCCAGTGCTCGATCGCGTACTTGGCCACCATCCCGGCGTAGAAGGAGGTGCCGCAGGCGATCACGATGATCTTGTCGACGCTGCGCAGCTCCGCCTCGGAGATCCGGATCTCGTCCAGGCGGAGCAGCCCGGCTTGCGTCGTGCCGGCCCAGCAGCGTGTCGGCGACCGCCTTGGGCTGCTCGTAGATCTCCTTGCGCATGAACCAGTCGTAGCCGGCCTTCTCCGCGGCCGACAGATCCCAGTCCACGTGGTACGGGCGGACGGTGGCCTCGGCCCCGTCGAAGTCGGTGATCACGACCGATTCCCGGGTGATCGTCACCACCTGGTCCTGCCCGAGCTCGATCGCCTCCCGGGTGTGCTCGATGAAGGCGGCGACGTCGGAGGCGAGGAAGTTCTCCCCCTCCCCGACCCCGACGACCAGCGGCGAGTTGCGGCGGGCCGCGACCACCGCATCGGGATCGTGGGCGTCGATCGCGACCAGGGTGAAGGCGCCGTCCAGGCGGGCGCAGACGGCGCGCATCGACGCGGCGAGATCGGTCCCGGTCGCCAGCTCGCGACCGAGCAGCTGGGCGACGATCTCGGTGTCGGTCTCGGAGATGACGGGGATGCCGTCGTCCGCGAGCTCGGCCCGCAGCGCCCGGTAGTTCTCGATGATGCCGTTGTGCACCAGGGCGACCCGGCCGTCGGCCGAGCGATGGGGGTGGGCGTTGCGATCGGTCGGGGCGCCGTGGGTCGCCCACCGGGTGTGACCGATGCCGAGGTGCGCCGTCGGCAGCGGCTCGTCGGCCAGCACCTTCTCCAGGTTGGCGAGCTTGCCGGCCTTCTTGGCCAACGCCAGCTCGCCGTGGCCGTCCGCCTCGTAGACCACGGCGACGCCCGCCGAGTCGTACCCCCGGTACTCCAGCCGTCGCAACCCCTCGACGACGACCTCCACGGCGGCCTGAGGACCGACGTAGCCCACGATTCCGCACATGACGGCCACCCTACTTCGTCAGCTCACCCCAGCTGCTCGATTACATTGACGCACATGCCGCAGGCTTCGCAGCTCGTCGAGCCCTACGTCGAGCTCCGCCGGGCCGACTGGGCCGCCTTGGCGGAGTCGACCCCGCTGCTCGTGGACGCCCAGACCCTGGAACGGCTGCGCGGCCTGTCCGATCCGACGAGTCTGACCGACGTCCGCGAGGTCTATCTGCCGCTGACCCGGCTGCTCAGCCGGTACGTCTACTTCACCGGTGAGCTGCACAACTCGACCGATGCGTTCCTGCAGCGATCGACCGGCCGGACCCCCTTCGTGATCGGGATCGCCGGCTCCGTCGCGGTGGGCAAGTCGACGGTGGCCCGGCTGCTCCGTGAGCTGGTGGCGACCTGGCCGGAACAGCCGCGGGTGTCCCTGGTCACCACCGACGGTTTCCTGCTGCCCAACGCCGAGCTGGCTCGGCGGGGGCTGATGCATCGCAAGGGGTTCCCCGAGTCCTACGACCGGGGCGCGCTGCTGCGCTTCGTGATGGATCTGAAGTCCGGCCGCGAGGAGGTCAGCGCGCCGGTGTACAGCCACCTCAGCTACGACATCGTCCCCGACGAGCGGATCGTGGTCCGATCGCCGGACGTGCTGATCATCGAGGGGTTGAACGTGCTCCAGCCCTCCCGGCCCCGCGCCGACGGGACGACCGGCCTCGCCGTCAGCGACTTCTTCGACTTCTCGGTCTACGTCGACGCCGAGCAGGCCGACATCCGACGCTGGTACGTGCACCGCTTCCAGTCCCTGCGCGAGACCGCCTTCCGCGATCCGCGTTCGTACTTCACCCGCTACGCCGAGCTCGATCCCGACGCCGCGGTGCAGCAGGCCGAGACGCTCTGGGACACCATCAACGGCCCGAACCTGGCCACCAACATCCTGCCGACTCGGGGCCGGGCCACGGCGATCCTGCGCAAGGGGCCCGATCACCGGGTCGAGTGGGTACGGATCCGCAAGGTCTGAGCGCGCCGCCGACGTCCTCCGAAATTCGTGCGACTGGTTGGTATCAGGCCCTGGGGGTGCCGCTCCTAACCCTCGAGTCCGCTCACCCGGGGCACGGTGGAAGTTGCGCAGCCGGTCAATCGATGCGGGGCGGACTCGCGCAACGGAGCGACGTGACGCAGGGGAAGTCACACACGGGGATTTGAGTCGCACGGCGTCGCGAACCTGGCTGGGGGGCGGGTTCGCGATGTCGTTCGGGGGACGGATCTGGGGGGATCCGAGCGACACTCGGGGGAGTTCGGGGGGCGTCGGGGCCGGTCATGAGCGGTGGGTGACCGGCCCTCGGCGCGCGTACCCGCCACTCGTGACCCCTGCCTCTGTCGACGACGCTCGAGCTTCTACCTCTTGCTCGGGATGCATCACGAGCAGGAGGTAGAAGATCGAGCGCGGTCGACGTGGCAGGGACAGATCGGCCAGACCGCGGCGGTGCGCCCGGGGCCCGGTCGGAGCCGCCACTACCCTGCCGGTCATGAGCTCTAGCTACTCGTCCCCGTCGTCGTCGACGCCGCTGCCGTCGCCGCTGCCGCAGGCTGTGAAGATCACCGCCGGCACCGCGGTCAAGATCGGCTTCTTCGGCGCACTCGGCGCCACCTTGTTCTCACTCGTGCTCTCGGTGATCGCCGGTGCTGTGATCTTGGTGCTCGCCCTGCTGGGAGTGGGCGTGGTCAACCTGTTCCAGCCCCGCTGAGGGCGCCGGGTCGCGGTTCAGAGCGCGAGCGAGGACTCGACGACGGCCGCGAGTCGCTGCGCGACCTGATCGGCCTGCTCCAGCGTGCCCGCCTCGACCATCACCCGGACGAGCGACTCCGTACCGGAGGGGCGTAGCAGCACCCGGCCACTCGATCCGAGCTCGGCGGACGCCGAGGCGACGGCGGCCGCGAGCTCCGGGTCGGTGTCGGCCCGGGACTTGTCCACCCCGGTCACGTTGACCAGCACCTGCGGCAGCCGGGTCATCACGGCCGCCAGCTCCGCGAGCGACTGCTGGGTCTCGGCCAACCGGTTCATCAGGTGCAGGCCGGTGAGCACCCCGTCCCCGGTGCTGGCATGGTCCAGCAGCACCACGTGACCGGACTGCTCCCCACCGAGGGAGAAGTTCTCGCTCCGCATCGACTCCAGTACGTAACGGTCGCCCACCTTCGTCTGCCGGACGGCGATCCCGGCGGCCTCCATGGCGTGCAGGAAGCCCAGGTTGCTCATCACGGTGGCCACCACGGTGTTGTTGCGGAGCCGACCGGCGTCCCGCATCGCCAGCGCCAGCACGGCGAGGATCTGGTCACCGTCGACGACCCGCCCGGCCGCGTCGACGGCCAGGCACCGATCGGCGTCCCCGTCCAGCGCGATACCGAGGTCCGCCCCGTGCTCGAGAACCGCCGACCGCAGGTCGTCCATGTGGGTTGAGCCGCAGTCCTGGTTGATGTTGAGTCCGTCGGGCTCGGCGTGGATGCGGATGACCGTGGCCCCCTGCACCTCGAACGCCGCCGGTCCGGTCAGGTGGGCCGCGCCGTTGGCGCAGTCCACCACCACGGTGATCCCCTCGAGACTGACCGGCCGGTCCAGCGTGGACACCAGATGGGCCACGTAGGCCTCGATCAGCGCGTGGTCGTCGCGGATCCGGCCGACGCCCGCACCGGTGGGGCGCTGCCACTGCTCGCCCATCCGGGCCTCGATCGCGTCCTCGACCCGGTCGTCCAGCTTGGCCCCACCGCGGGCGAAGAACTTGATGCCGTTGTCGGGCATCGGGTTGTGGCTCGCCGACAGCATCACGCCGAGATCGGCGCCGGTGTACGCCGTCAGGTAGGCCACCCCGGGGGTGGGAATCACACCGAGCCGGACCACGTCCACGCCGGCACTGGCGAGGCCGGCGACCACGGCGGCCTCGAGGAACTCCCCCGATGCCCGCGGGTCCCGGCCGACGACCGCCACCGGCCGCCGCGAGTCGAACTCACCCAGTTCGCCGAGCACGTGCGCAGCCGCGACCGAGAGGTCGAGGGCGAGCTCAGCGGTGAGGGCCTCGTTGGCCACACCGCGGACACCGTCGGTGCCGAACAGGCGACCCACTGCCGGGAGACTCCGTCCGCTCGGGACGGTCAGCGCTTGCTGTACTGCGGAGCCTTGCGGGCCTTCTTCAGGCCGGCCTTCTTGCGCTCCTTGATCCGCGAGTCCCGGGTCAGCATGCCGGCCTTCTTCAGCGCCGAGCGGCTCGCCTCGGCGTCGATGGCGTTCAGCGAACGAGCCACCCCGAGCCGGAGCGCGCCGGCCTGGCCGGTGACCCCGCCGCCGTGGATCCGGGCGATGACGTCGTACGAGCCGGCCACACCGGCTGCCACGAAGGGCTCGGACGCGATCTGCTGGTGCACCTTGTTCGGGAAGTAGCCCTCGAGGGTGCGGCCGTTGATCGTCCAGACCCCGCTACCGGGGACCAGTCGCACTCGGGCGATGGCCTCCTTGCGACGACCGGTCGCGCCCGCCGGCGCGATGATGGCCGGACGGGCGGTCGACCCGGGTCCGGACGGGGTCGCCTCGGACCGGTAGGCGATCTCGCGATCACCGTCGTTGAAGGGAGTGACCTCGTCGGAGAGGGTCTCGCTGGGAGCTTGTGACACTGCTGGCGTTCCTGATTCTCGAGCGGTCGTTACTGGGCGATCTGGGTGATCTCGTACGGCTGCGGCTGTTGCGCGCTGTGCGGGTGTTCCGGGCCGGCGTAGACCTTCAGCTTCTTGATGGTCTTCCGGCTCAGCTTGTTCTTGGGCAGCATGCCCCAGACGGCGAGCTCGACGACCTTGCGCGGGTCGGAGTCGAGCAGGTCCCCGGCCGAGATCGACTTGAGGCCGCCCGGACGTCCGGAGTGCCGGTGGTACATCTTGTCGTCCCGCTTGGAACCGCCCAGAGCTATCTTCGAGGCGTTCACGATGACGACGAAGTCGCCGCCGTCCATGTGCGGGGCGTACGTCGGCTTGTGCTTGCCGCGCAACAGGGTCGCCGCGGTGACCGCCAGCCGACCGAGCACGACGTCGTCGGCATCGATGACATGCCAGGACCGGGTGATGTCGCCCGGCTTGGGGCTGTACGTAGACACGCTCGTCGACCGTCTTCCTGATTCGAATTCTGGATCGTCACCTGCGCAGGCCGAGTACAGCCGCGCGAACGCAACAGCGCACCATGTTACTTGCCCCCTCGGAACCGGTCAAAAGAAGCGGAGCCGGACCGCGATGACCCCAGTCGGGGCCGCCGCCGACGGCGACCCCGACCACACCTCAGACCCACACCTCAGGTCTCACCTTCAGACCACACCGTCAGGCGCCACCGTCAGGAGACGCCGCCGCGCAGCCCGATGGTGTTCCCGTCGGCGTCGACGAGCACGCACACCCGGGATTCCGGCGACACCTTGCGGATCGCGTCCCGCTCCGTCGCCCCCGCCGCGACGAGGGCGTCCCGGGTCGCCTCGAGATCCTCGACGTCCACGAAGGCCACGGCGCCACCGCTGCCGTCCCCCGGCGACAGGCTGACCTCGAACCCGCCGACGTTGTAGCCGACGTAGTACGACTCATCGGTGTGCGGATCGCCGAGCAGCGGGGTGTAGACGGCCTTGGCTGCGGCCAGATCGGACACCGGGATGACCAACGCGTTGATCGAGACACTCATCTTCTTTGCTCCTTCATTGTTCGGCGGTCACATCGGTGACCTCGGGTTCGTCGTCTGCTCGACGGACCAGCCGAGCAGAATGTGACCGCGATGAGCGACCCGAACGAGATCTTCACCGAAGAGCGCGTCCACCTGCGGGCGGTGGCGTACCGGCTGCTGGGGTCGGTGCACGAGGCCGACGACGCCGTGCAGGAGACCTGGCTACGGCTCCAGCGCACCGACACCACCGAGATCGACAACCTGCCGGCGTGGTTGACGACGGTCGTCTCGCGCATCTGCCTCGACCTGCTCCGGTCCCGGACGGCACGGCGCGAGGACCTCGGCGCCGAACCTCCGGTCGTCCCGCCCGGCCCTGCGGACGATCCGGCGTCCCGCGCCGAGCAGTCCGAGGCCGTGGGCCGGGCGCTGATGGTCGTCCTGGAGTCGCTCCGCCCGTCGGAACGGCTGGCGTTCTGCCTGCACGACATCTTCGGCATGTCCTTCGACGAGATCGCGCCGGCCCTGGGCCGCAGCGCCACGGCATGCCGGCAGCTGGCCAGTCGGGCCCGCCGCCGGGTTCGCGGCCAGAACGAGGCGATCGAGGTCGATCGGGACCGGCAACGCGAAGTGGTCGACGCCTTCCTCGACGCGGCCCGGAACGGCCGGTTCGAACGACTGCTCGCGGTGCTGCACCCGGAGGCGCAGGTGACCGCCGACACGGCTGCTGCGGCGATGGGCTCACCGGCCCGGCTCGCCGGTCCCGAAGAGGTCGCCCGCTTCTTCTCCGGCCGGGCGAAGGCGGCGCGACCCACCGAGCTGGACGGCTACCCGGCCCTGATGTGGGCTCAGCGGGGGGAGGTCAAGATGGTGTTCGCCTTCAACCTCGAGGACGGTCTGATCCGGGAGGTCGAGTTGCTGGGCGGGGACGTGAGCCAGCTCGATCTCGGCTGAGAGCCCTGATGAGGGGGCCCGCGTGGCGGGAATCATAGAGGTCCCACTACCGGCCCGACTTTACGCCCGCGTAGGTTGTCGCCATGACAGATGTGTCCACAGCTGGCTCCACTTCCGTCGAGAATGGTTCCGCCGACACCCTCACCGTCCGAGACAACCGGACGGGCCAGTCCTATGAGCTCGCGATCACCGACGGAACGATCCGGGCCGCCGATCTGAAGCAGATCAAAAGGGGTGACGACGACCAGGGTCTGGCCACCTACGACCCTGGTTTCGTCAACACCGCCTCCTGCCGCAGCTCCATCACGTTCATCGACGGCGACCAGGGCATCCTGGAGTACCGGGGCTATCCCATCGAGCAGCTCGCCGAGCACTCGAGCTTCCTCGAGGTCTCCTACCTGTTGCTGAACGGTGAGCTGCCCACCCAGGACGAGCTGGACGCCTGGGTGCACGACATCACGTTCCACACCTTCCTGCACGAGAACCTGAAGCACTTCATCGAGGGCTTCCGCTACGACGCCCACCCGATGGGGATGCTGATGGCGTCGGTGAGCGCGCTGTCGACCTACTACCCCGACGCCCTGCAGATCTCCGATTCCGAGGTCCGCAAGCTCCAGATCACCCGCTTGATCGCCAAGATGCCGACCCTCGGCGCATTCGCGTACCGGCACCAGCAGGGCAAGCCGTACGTCTACCCGGACAACGAGCTCTCCTACACGGCGAACTTCTTGGCCATGTTGTTCAAGATGAGCGAGCCGAACTACGCCGCCGACGAACGGCTGATCCGCGCCCTCGACATCTTGTTCATCCTGCACGCCGACCACGAGCAGAACTGCTCGACCAACGCGGTCCGCTCGGTCGGCTCGTCGCAGGTCGATCCCTACTCCGCCGTGGCGGCCGGCATCGGCGCGCTCTACGGCCCGCTGCACGGCGGCGCCAACGAAGCGGTGCTCCGGATGCTGAACCGGATCAAGACCACCGACAACATCCCGGACTTCATCGACGGGGTGAAGAACGGCAAAGAGAAGCTGATGGGCTTCGGCCACCGGGTCTACAAGAACTACGACCCACGGGCCCAGATCATCAAGAAGGCCTGCGACGACGTGTTCGCGGTGACGGGCACCAACCCGCTGCTGAACATCGCCCAGGAGCTGGAGAAGATCGCGCTGGAGGACGAGTACTTCGTCAAGCGGCGGCTCTACCCCAACGTCGACTTCTACTCCGGTCTGATCTATGAGGCGCTGCAGTTCCCGCCGGAGATGTTCACGGTGCTGTTCGCCATCGGCCGCACGCCCGGCTGGCTGGCGCAGTGGCAGGAACTGGTCCAGGACAAGGACCAGAAGATCGCCCGGCCCAAGCAGATCTACACCGGCATCCGGACCCGGGACTTCATCCCGATGTCCGACCGCTGAGCTCGACCCCCGAGCTCCATCGGTGAGCTCGACCCTGGCTGGGTGATCCCGCGACCGCCGCTCATCGAGCGGCGGTCGCGCTGTCGCGGGGCGCGGATCGCCCTCCGGCCCGCAGCAGGTCACTCTCCAGCCGATGCCCGACGAGCTCCTGCGCCAACGCGGCCGCCCGAAGCACCGCCGCGAGATCCAGACCGGTCGAGACACCGGCGTCGTCGAGCAGATAGAGCAGCTCCTCGGTCGCGATGTTCCCGCTGGCGCCCGGCGCGAACGGGCAGCCGCCCATGCCGCCGACGGAGGCGTCCAGCTGGGTGACCCCGGCTTGGATCGCCGCCAGCGCACTGGCGATGCCCATCCCGCGGGTGTTGTGGAAGTGACCCCCGAGCGGCACCTCGCCGATCACGCCGCGCACGGACTCGACGAGCGCCACCACGCGGGCCGGGCTGGTGGTACCGATCGTGTCGCCCAGGCAGATCTGGTCGGCCCCGAGTGCCACCGCCCGACGTGCGACCTCGGTCGTGCGTGCGGGCGCGGTCGGACCGTCGAACGGGCAGTCCCAGGCGGTGGCGATGATCACCTCCAACCGGCCGCCGACCCGGTGCACGGTCTCGGCCACCTCGGTCACCGCCGCCACGGCCTCGTCGGTGGACCGGCGGGCGTTGGCGACGCTGTGCCCTTCGGCGGCCGACACCACGTACTCGATCGAGCGCACGCCGTGGTCGACCGCCCGCCGGGCGCCGTTCGGGCTGGCGACCAGGGCCGACCAGTCCACGCCGGGCAGTGCCCGTACGTGATCGGCCACCTGCTCGGCGTCGGCCATCGCCGGCACGGCTCGGGGCGACACGAACGCGGTGGCTTCGATCCGGCGGACGCCGGTGGCGACCAGGGCGTCGATCAACCGCAGCTTCGCCTCGGTGCTGATCGGGGCCTCGATCTGCAGGCCGTCGCGCGGTGAGACCTCCCGGATGTCGATCGTGGCGGGCCAGCTCAACGGTCGGGTCGTGCTCATCGGTCCTCCGATCTCGACGCGGTGCCGCGATGCCCCCACCGTACGGCGGTCCCGGTCGTCAGCACCGACTTCTGGGACTGCTACGGACGGGAGGTATTTCGCCGACCGCTCACGACCCTTTCTCCTCACCGGCGCGATCCCGCACCGGCGCGGAGGAGGCCTGCTGTGTCACTGCTGCTCGCGCTGCTGTCGTCGGTCGTGCTGGGGGGCGCCGACTTCACCGGCGCCATCGCCGCTCGCCGACTGCCGGCCGCGACGGTGGTCATCTGGTCCAACGTGGCCGGTCTGCTGGTCGCGCTGCTGGCGACGCTGACAGTCGTGCCGGGTCAGCCGCGACTGGCCGACGTCGGCTGGGGGGCCCTCGCCGGCCTCGCCGGCAGCCTCGGGGCGGCACTGCTCTATCGCGCGCTCGCCGGCGGGGTGATGATGCTCGCCGCCCCGATCGCCGCCGTCGCGGCCGCACTGGTGCCCGTCGTGGCCGCGCTGCTGATCGGCGATCACCTCCGTCCGCTGGCTCTGGTCGGGGTGGTGCTCGCGGTGGTGGCGCTGGCACTGGTGTCCCGCTCCGGCGCCGGCGTCTCGTCCCGGCCGACCGCTCCGGCGCTGGTCACCGCGGGGCTGGCCCTGGTCGCCGGCCTCGGCTTCGGTGCCTTCATGGTGGTCTTGTCGCAGACACCGTCATCAGCTGGACTGTGGCCCCTGGTGTTCGCCCGCTGCGCCTCCCTGACGGTGCTGCTGCTCGTGGCCCGGATCCGGCACGAGCCGGTTCGCGGCCCACTCGTGGTGGTCCGCTGGTGCTGGTTGACCGGGATCTTGGACATGATCTCCGGCGTGCTCTACCTGCTCGCGGTGCGGGACGGCAGTCTGGCGGTGGTCGGTCTGCTGGCCTCGCTCTCGCCGGTCAGCACCGTGGTGCTGGCGCGGGTGCTGCTCAAGGAACGCACCTGGCTTTGGCAACGGCTGGGCGCCGGGCTCGCGATGGGCAGCGTGCTGCTGCTGGCGGTGGCCTGAGCGCTGCCGATCCTCTCCGTCGCCCGGCCGGGGTTGCCGCCGAGGACAGGTGTCAGCGCACCCGCTCGACGCGTGCCTCGTCCCAGACCGGGTCGTCGCTGGGATAGACACCGCCGTCCGCGCCGAAGACGAGGAACCGGTCGAAGCCGCGGGCGAACCACCGGTCGTGCGTCACGGCCATCACCGTGCCCTCGAACGACCTCAGTCCCTGCTCCAACGCCTCCGCCGACTCGATGTCGAGGTTGTCGGTGGGTTCGTCGAGCAGCAACAACGTGGCGCCCGAGAGCTCCAGCAACAGGATCTGGAACCGGGCCTGCTGACCGCCGGAGAGGGAATCGAACCGTTGCTCGGCGGCGTGCGCCAGCTCGTAGCGATCGAGCTTGCGGGACGCCTCCTCCCGGCCCATCCCGGCGCGGTGCTCGTCGCCGCGATGCAGGATCTCCAGCAGGGTCTTGCCGAACAGCTCCGGGTGGTGGTGGGTCTGGGCGAACCAGCCCGGCCGGACCCGGGCCCCCAGGCGGGCCATGCCGGTGTGGGCCACCGGGGCGATGTCGAGCGACTCGACCGGCTCGTGCTCGACGTCGGGTCGCGATCCACCGCGGGCCAGCAGGCGCAGGAAGTGGGACTTGCCGGAGCCGTTGGAGCCGAGCACACCGACCCGGTCGCCGAACCAGATCTCGGTGCTGAACGGCCGCATCAAGCCGGTCAGCTCGAGGTCATCCACGACCACCGCTCGCTTGCCGGTGCGGCCACCACCCAGGCGCATGGTGACCCGCTGCTCCAGCGGCACCGCCTGCGGCGGGCCCGCTTCGAGGAACTTCGCCAACCGGGTCTTGGCCGCCTGGTAGCGGCTGGCCAGCCCGTCGTTGTACTTGGCCTTCTCCCTGTACATCAAGACCAGCGCCTTCAGCTTGGCGTGCTCCTCGTCCCACCGGCGGCGCAGCTCCTCGAACCGGGCGAACCGCTCCCGCCGGGCGTCGGCGAAGGTGACGAACCCGCCGCCGTGCACCCACACGGTGTTGCCCGCGGCACCGAGCTCGACGGCGACGATGGTGGTGGCCGCCTCGGCGAGCAGCTCCCGGTCGTGGCTGACCAGCAGCACGGTCTTCATGCTGCGCGCCAGCTGCTGCTCGAGCCAACGCTTGGCCGGCACGTCGAGATAGTTGTCCGGCTCGTCCAGCAGCAGCACCTCGTCGGGTCCCCGGAGCAGCATCTCCAGCGCGAGCCGCTTCTGCTCACCGCCGGAGAGGGTGTTCACCGGCCGCCACTTGACCTTCTCGTACGGGGACCCGAGGGCGGCGATGCAGCAGGCGTCGAAGGTGACCTCGATGTCGTATCCGCCGGCGTCGGCGTAGTCGGCCAACGCCTGGGCGTAGCCGAGCTGGTTGGGTTCGGAGTCGACGTCCATCAACGCCAGCTCCAGCCGGTCCACCTCGGCGACCACGCCGCGCAGCCGCTCGGGCGCCAGGGAGTACAGCAGGTCCCGCACCGTGGAGTCGTCCCGGATGCTGCCGATGAACTGGCGCATCACCCCCAGCCCGCCACTGCGGCTGATCGAACCGCGGTCCGGCTGCAGATCTCCGGCGATGATCTTGAGCAAGGTGGTCTTGCCGGATCCGTTCGGCCCGACGAGTGCCACCACGGCGCCCTCACCGACCCGGAAGGAGACGTCGTCGAGCAGCACCCGACCGTCCGGCAGGTCGAAGCCGACGCCGGAGAGATCGATGTGGCCCATGGGCGCCGATTCTCCCCGAACAACGTCCGGGCCGCACCCCGATTCATCTCCGCCGCCGGCACCCCTTTACGTTGTAATTCACAGTCAGCGGGTCGAAGGAGCGTGGACGTGAAGGCAGTGACGTGGCAGGGCAAGCAGAAGGTCTCGGTCGAGGAGGTGCCCGATCCGCGGATCGAGCAGCCGACCGACGCAGTCATCAAGGTCACGTCGACCGCGATCTGCGGCTCCGACCTGCACCTGTACTCGGTGCTCGGGCCGTTCCTGGCCAAGGGCGACGTACTCGGCCACGAGACGATGGGGGTGGTGGAGGAAGTCGGCGCAGAGGTCACCCAGCTCTCGCCCGGCGATCGAGTGGTGATCCCCTTCAACATCTCCTGCGGTTCCTGCTGGATGTGCAGCCGGGGGCTGTACGCCGCCTGCGAGACCACCCAGGTCCGCGAGCACGACAGCGGTGCGGCGTTGTTCGGCTACACCGAGTTGTACGGGTCGGTACCGGGCGGGCAGGCCGAGTACCTCCGGGTGCCGCAGGCGCACTTCGGCCCGATCAAGGTGCCCGACGACGTCCCGGACGAACGGGTCCTGTACCTGTCCGACATCTTGCCGACGGCGTGGCAGGGGGTCGCGTACGCCGACGTCCCGCCGGGCGGCACCCTCGCCGTGCTCGGGCTGGGTCCGGTCGGTCAGCTGGCCACCCGGGTCGCCGCCCACCAGGGGCTGCGGGTGATCGGGGTCGACCGGGTGCCCGAGCGGCTCGAGCTCGCCCGGGCCCGCGGCATCGAGGTGATCGACCTCGACTCCGTCGACGACGTGGTGACAGCCCTGCTGGACGCCACAGCCGGCCGCGGACCGGACGGCGTGCTGGAAGCGGTCGGGATGGAGGCCCACGGTTCGCCGCTGGCGGCGGCGGCCGTCAAGGCGGTCGGGGTGTTGCCCGACGTCGCGGCCAAGTCGCTGATGAAGACCGCCGGGATCGACCAGCTGGCCGCGCTGCAGACCGCCTTCCGGGCCGTGCGACGAGGCGGCACGGTGTCGATCAGCGGCGTGTACGGGGGCCAGGCCGATCCGCTGCCGATGATGACCATGTTCGACCGGGGCATCACGATCCGGATGGGCCAGTGCCACGTGAAGCGGTGGATCGACGACATCTGGCCCGTGCTGATGGCCGACGGCGACCCGCTGGGCGTGGAGTCGCTGGCCACCCACCGGCCGCCGCTGGCCGACGCGGCGGCGGCGTACGCGATGTTCCAGGCGAAGACCGACGGCTGCGTGAAGGTGGTCCTGCAACCCTGACCGGTGGTCAGGCCGCCAACAGCATCGCCAGCGCGGCGGTGTCGACGTTGCCCAGCGGGTCGATCCCGCACTTGCTGACCAGCTGGGTCACGGTGCCTTCCACGTCGGCCTCCACCCAGGCCGCGCGGTGATCCAGACCGAGGTGTGGCAGCCCGGGCAGGAACAGGCATCCCGACGCAACGTCGTACTCCGGTACCGACGAACAGGTGCTCGACGGCGGGTGGAGCACCACCAGTCCGGGCGGCTGCGGGTCGGCGAACTGACCGGGGTGCAGCGCATGATCACCCATCAGCTGGCCCTCGGCGATCACCAGACCGACCAGCCCGGGTTGGGGTTGGTCGGGCAGATCCTCACGGACCCGGAACACCGTGCTCATCGGCAGCAGTCCCGGCACCGCCGCCATCCGTACGGCGAGGACCAGGAACTTCGCCCACTCGACGGTGTCCTGTGGCCAGCGACCGATCAGCATGAAGCCGTGCAAGGCACCGTCGGACTGCAGCGGTGCAACCTCGATCGATGACCGACGAGATCCATCCATGCTGACCTCCACTTCCCCAGCGGGTGTGACGTCGAGCTCTGCTTGATCAACTCAGGACGAGCCGAGATGATCACGGTGCCGCGGCGAACCGAGGGGACCATCGTGCACAGCTACCGGTTAGCAGACAAGAGGGTCCGAGTGCCAGCTGCGATACCTCCCTCGAGCATGCGCCGTCAACGGGTCGGGTCGCCACCGGACCCGCCGATCGATGCCTGGTCGTAACAAATCGGTGCGCACTCGGGCGACTCCCGGGGCGAGCGGTCGCGGGGATGATCACTGGTCCGGGTCGTCGCCCTGGGCCGGCAGGACGATCTCCGCCCGCAGCGTCCACGGCTCCTGCGCGTCGACGAGCCGGACCGTGCCACCGGCGCGGCCGACCAGCTCGCGGACGATCGCCAGCCCCAGGCCGGTTCCCCCGGCGTCGCGGCCGCGGGCGTCATCCAGTCGGGTGAACCGGTCGAAGACCCGTTCCCGATCGGCCGGCGGCGACGCCGGGGCCGTCGTCGACCACGGACACGATGATCGACGACGGTGCGGTCTCGACGTCGACCGCCACCGCCGTCCTGGCGTGCCGCACGGCGTTGTCGACGAGGTTGCCGACGGCGCGCCGCAGCTCCTCCCGGTCGGCGTACACCAGCACCGGCTCGCCCGTGATCAACTCGACCGGCACCCGGGGGTCCGGCCGGGCCGCGGCGATCTCGGCGAGCAGCGACCGCACGTCGATGCTCTCCGGTACGGCCGGTTGTCGTTGGTCGGCGTCGGCGCGGGCCAGCAGCAGCAGATCCTCGACCAGCGCGGACAGCCGGCGGACGTCGGCCAGCAGATCCTCGGTCAGCTCCCCGCCCTCCCCCAGGTGCCGGGCGACCTCCAGCTGGGTACGCATGCTGGTCAGCGGGCTCCGCAGCTCGTGCGCGGCGTCGGCGACGAAGGCCCGCTGCCGGGCCCGGGCTGCGGCGAGCCGATCCAGCATGGTGTTCAGGGTCAGGGCCAGCGCCCGGATCTCGTCGGCCGCCTCGGGCACCGGGAGTCGCTCGTCGGCCAGCCCACCGCTGATCCGCTCGGCCCCAGCGCGCAGCTGCTCCACCGGCCGCAGCGTCCAGCCGATCACGAACCAGGCGATCAGCGCGAGCACCGCGATCAACAACGGGTACAAGATCAACAACGCCAGTCCCACCACCCGCTGGCTGGCGAGCACGTCGCCGACCAGGCTGGCGACGATCACGCTGACCCCGGGCCGCCCGCCCCCCTCGGCCACCACCCGCAGCGGTCCCTGCAGACCCGCCCGGGCGCCCGGCACCACGACTGTCGCGCCGGCCAGTGCCCGTTCGAGCTCGGCCGGCCGCAGCAGCGGTGTCAGCCGGTCGGCCGACAGCGAACCGCCGATCACCCGGCCCTCGGCGTCGACGACCTGGATCAGCTGCGATCCCGACACCGGGACGGGTGTCGGCAGCCGGTTCTCGGCCACCATGACCGCGACCTGATCAGCCGTCGCCCGGGCGGCCGTGTCGGTGCCGCGGTCCACGGCGTACCGCAGGGCGACGACCAGTGAGATGCCGCCGACCAGCAGCGCCACCGCCAGCCCGCTCACGCCGATGATCATCAGCCGGGCGCGCAGGCTCAAACGGCTCTGCGGTCGATTCATTCGACCAGCCGGTAGCCGGCCCCGCGGACGGTCACCACCCGCTCGCTGCCCAGCTTCCGGCGCAGGTAGCCGACGTACACCTCCACCACGTTGGGGGCGAGGTCCTCGGCGTTGTCCCAGACGTGGTCCAGCAGCTCGTCCTTGCCGATCACCCGACCGGGGTTGCGCATCAGGTACTCCAGCAGCAGGAACTCCCGGGGTGTCAGCAGCACCGACCGGTCGGCGCTGAGACCTCCCGACTGGACGGGTCCAAGCCGCAGGCCGCCGACGGTCAGCACCGCGGGCCGGGCGGACATCCGTCGTCGCAGCAGGGCGCGCATCCGGGCCAGCAGCACCACGAAGGAGAACGGCTTGATGAGGTAGTCGTCGGCGCCGTCGTCGAGGGCGTCGGCCTGGTCGTACTCCCCGTCCTTGGCCGAGAGCATCAGCACGGGCACCCAGTTGTCCTCGGCGCGCAGCCGGCGGACCACCTCGTAGCCCGACATGCCGGGCAGCATGACGTCCAGCACCACGGCGTCGAAGTCCCCGAACCTGCGCCTGCTGGAGTCCCTCGGGTCCCGTCTCCGCCGTCGACACGACGAAGCCCTCGGCGGTCAGTCCGCGGCGCAGGGCGGCGAGCATCCGCACCTCGTCGTCGACCACCAGCAACCGCACGGGCCCAGCCTGACACGCAGCGCGCGGCCCTCGGGTCTGACGCTCGGGTGGGTGGCGGAGCGCGCCACTCCAGGCCGCGGACCGCTCTCAGCGTTCTCACAGCGGTCGCGAGACAGAATGGCGCATGCGTTTCTTCACCGAGCGTCCCGCCCTGCGCTGGCTCGCACCGCTCGCGCTGGTGCTGGTCGTGGGCGGTGCCGGACTGGCCACGACGACCGCGACCGCCGATCCGAAGCTGCCGCCGCGGACGGCCGAGCAGCTGCTCGTCGACCTGCAGCAGGCCAAGCTGGACGGGCTCTCGGGCACCGTCACCCAGCAGGCGAACCTCGGCATCCCCGAGCTGCCCGGCGGCAGCGGTTCGCGCAGCTCCGACTTCAACTCCTTGCTCTCCGGCACCCACACCCTCCAGGTCTGGTACGCCGGGTCCGACAAGGCGCGGCTGGCCCTGCTCGGCACCCTCGGCGAGTCCGACCTGATCGTCAACGGCTCGGACGTGTGGACCTGGTCCAGCGACGACAACGAGGCGACCCACCGGACCATCGACCGGGACGCGAAGGCCGGCGACCGGGCCAGGACCGGCGGCGCCGGACCGACCGTGCCGAAGACCCCGCAGGAGGCGGCCGAGCGGTTCCTCGCCGCAGTCGGGCCGACCACCGAGATCGCCACCGACAGCCACGTCACCGTTGCCGGCCGGGCGGCGTACGAGCTGGTTCTGCAGCCGCGCGACGATCGCAGTCTTCTCAGCCAGGTCCGGATCGCGGTCGACGCCGAGAAGAAGATCCCGCTGCGGGTGCAGGTCTACGGCCAGGGCTCCGACCCGGTCGCTGCGGTCGGCTTCACCTCGGTCGACTTCACCGTGCCCGATGACGGCCAGTTCGCGTTCAACCCGCCCCCCGGCACCAAGGTGACCGAGGTCGAGCCGAAGCAGGACGAGGCCCGCGCGGACGCGGCCGAGAAGAAGGCCGACCAGCTCCGCAAGCAGCGGGCCGAACGTGCCACCACGGTGGTCGGCACCGGCTGGACCACGGTCGTGGTGACGAAGACCGGCGACGCGAACGCCGACGCCGCCAAGGGCGAGGGTGAACTCGGTGCCCTGCTGGAGCAGCTGCCGCGGACGTCCGGCTCCTGGGGATCGGGCCGGCTGCTCGCCGGCACCGCCTTCTCGGTCGTGCTCACCGACGACGGCCGGTTGGCTGTCGGCACCGTCAAGCCCGAGGTCCTCTACGACGCTCTGAAGCGGTGACCACCCCGTCGACGGACACCGTCGGCGGCGAGATCCACGATGCGGGCAACGCCGCCGCCGGACCGGAGCACCTCGACCTCGGCGACGGTTCCAGCCGGCTTTCCGGCAGGGACGAGCCGGGCGTCGACGCACCGGTGCTGACGCGGGGACTCAGCAAACGGTTCCGAACCCAGCTGGCCGTCGACGCGATCGATCTCAACGTGCCCAACGGTGCGGTGTACGGCTTCCTCGGGCCGAACGGGTCCGGCAAGACCACCACCATCCGGATGCTGCTGGGCCTGATCAGTCCGACCGCCGGGGAGATCAGCCTGCTCGGTGCCCGGACGCCGGCGGAGCTGTCCCGGTCGCTCCGCCGGGTCGGCGCCCTCGTCGAGGGCCCGGCCTTCCATCCCTACCTCTCCGGCCGGGCCAACCTGGGCCGGCTCGACGCCGCCGACCGGTACGCCGATCCCGCGCACCGCTCCGCGGCGGATCGACGCCGCCCTGGACCGGGTCGGACTGCTGGCCGCGGCCCGGAAGCGCTACCGGGCCTACTCGCTGGGCATGCGGCAGCGACTCGCCATCGCCAGCGCGCTGCTGATGCCGCGGGACCTGCTGGTGCTCGACGAGCCCACCAACGGGCTCGACCCGCAGGGCACCCGCGAGGTACGGCACCTGATCGGTGACCTCGCCGCCGACGGAGCCACCGTGCTGGTGTCCAGCCACCTGCTGGCCGAGGTCGAGCAGATGTGCAGCCACGTCGGCGTGATGTACGAGGGCCGGCTGGTCTCCGAGGGTCCGATCGGGGACCTGCGGACCGGCACCGCGCTGCGGGTCCGGGTCGAGACCAGTGACCAGGAAGCCGCGACCCGGGTGCTCACCGATGCCGGGCTGCAGGACGTGTCGGTCGACGGTCCGGCGGTCGTCGCCGTGCTCGGCGACGTCGAGCCGACGTCCCTCGTGCCCGCGCTGGTCACCGCCGGCGTCGCCGTGCTCGGCTTCGCCGTGGTGAGTCCCAGCCTCGAGGACGTCTTCGTCGGCCTGACCGGGGAGGGCTTCGATGTCAGCGGCTGAGATCTCGACCGCACCGACGGGCGCGGAGCGGCTCACCGTCGAGCGGCCGCCGCGGGCCCGGGTCTCGTTGCGCTTCCTGCGCTCGGAGCTGGCGATCATCTTCGGTCGGCGTCGCAACATCGCCGGTCTCGCCGTGCTGGCCGCGGTGCCGATCATCATCGCCATCGCGGTCAAGGTGTCCACCGCCGACGGGGACGCCGCCGACGGGCCGCGTTTCCTCAGTGCCATCACCGGGAACGGGCTGTTCGTGGCCTTCGCCGCGCTGACCCTGGAGCTGCCGCTGTTCCTGCCGCTCGCGGTCGCCACCATCTCCGGTGACTCGGTGGCCGGCGAGGCCAACATCGGCACCCTGCGCTACCTGCTCACCATCCCGGCCGGTCGGACCCGGCTGCTGCTGGTCAAGTACGCCGCGATCGTGATCTTCGCCTGCGCCGCGGTGCTGCTCATCGCCTTGGTCGGAACCGTGATGGGCCTGGCCCTGTTCGGCGGCGGCGATCTCACCTTGCTCTCCGGCACCCAGATCGGTTTCACCGAAGGGCTCGGACGACTGCTGCTGTGTTGCGCGTACCTGGCTGCGGGGCTGTCCGCGCTCGGCGCCATCGGCCTGTTCGTCTCCACGCTGACCGAGCAACCCATCGGCGCGACCGTCGCGGTGGTGCTGGTCAACCTGATGATGATCATCCTCGACACGATCAACCAGCTCTCCTGGCTGCACCCCTAGCTGCTGACCCACTGGTGGACCGCGTTCGGTGATCTGCTGCGGGAGCCGATCGCCACCGAGGACGTCAGCCGCGGGCTGGCGACCGCGGCCGTCTACGCCGGGGTGTTCTGGCTGCTGGCCTGGGCCCGCTTCTCCAGCAAGGACATCTCCAGCTGACTGAGATAGCGTCGTCGGCGTGATCGAGACCTGGGAACGGAGTCCCGCCGATCGACGGGTCGTCTCCTTCGTTCGTCGCAGCAGCCGGATGCGCCCCCCGCAGCAACGGGCCTGGGACGAGCACCGGCACCGCTTCGTGATCCCCGTCCGGCGCGAGGACACCAGCACCTCGGTGGCGGTCGGTGAGCCGGTGGATCCCACGGCGATCTTCGGCCGGGCCGCACCTCTGATCGTCGAGGTCGGACCGGGCTCGGGTGAGTCGCTGCTCGCAGCCGCTCGACGACGACCTGACCACAACCTGCTGGCCTTCGAGGTCTACCAGCCGGCCCTGGCCCAGCTGGTCAAGCTGCTGGCCGAGTCCGGTCTGACCAACGTCCGGCTCGTCGAGGCGGACGCCGTCGCCGGCATCGGGAGGTTGCTGCCCGCGGGGTCGATCGACCAGCTGTGGACGTTCTTCCCGGATCCGTGGCCGAAGGCCCGCCACCACAAGCGCCGGATCCTGTCCTCGGCCTTCGCCGACGTCGCGGCCGACCGGCTCACCGCCGGCGGGAGCTGGGCGCTGGCCACCGACTGGTCGGACTACGCCGGGCAGATGCGGGAGGTGCTGGATGCCCACCCGGCCTTCGCGAACCGGTACCCGGACTGGGCCCCCCGTCACCCCGACCGTCCGGTCACCCGGTTCGAGCAGCGCGGCCTGGACGCCGGTCGAGAGATCTTCGACCTTGCCTACCGACGGCGCTGAGGAGCCGGCCCCGTCGGTTCGCTGGCGGCTCGACGTGGCCTACGACGGGACTGGCTTCGCGGGCTGGGCCACCCAACCGGGCCTGCGGACGGTGCAGGACGAGCTGGAGACCTGGTTGACCCGGATCCTCCGGCTCGACGGCCCGGTCCGGCTGGTCTGCGCCGGTCGCACCGACGCCGGGGTGCACGCCCGCGGCCAGGTCCTGCATCTCGACCTGCCCGTGGCGGTCCGGATCGATCCCCCCGTCCTGGTGCGCCGGCTGCGCCGCGCCCTGCCCGGCGACGTGGCGGTGACGGCGGTCCGGCCCGCCCCACCCCACTTCGACGCCCGGTTCGGCGCGATCTGGCGTCGCTACTGCTACCGGATCGCCGATGCGGCGGCCCGCCCGGACCCGCTCCTGCGGCACCAGGTGCTCGATCTCGCGCACGAGCTCGACGTCGTCGCGATCAACACGGCGGCCCAGCCGTTGCTCGGGCTCCGGGAGTTCGCCGCCTTCTGCCGGCACCGTCCCGACGCCACCACGATCCGGACCCTGCTCGACCTGTCGGCCGAGCGGGTGCGGGTCGGTCCCTACGCCACGGTGATCGAGGTGACCGTGCGGGCGGACGCCTTCTGCCACTCCATGGTGCGGTCGCTGGTCGGCGCCTTGGCCGAGGTCGGCAGCGGCCGCCGCGATCCCGGCTGGCTGCACGCGCTGCTGCGGGCGCAGACCCGGGAGCCCAGCGTCCCCGTGCTGGCGGCGCGGGGACTCACGCTGGAGGAGGTGGGCTACCCACCCGACCTCGAGCTCCAGGCCCGCGTGCGGGCCGCCCGGAGCCGGCGGGTGCTGTCTCCGGCTGAGAGGCTCGGAGCGTGACCGAGCACTACTTCAGCGATCAACCGACCGGTCCGGAACGGCGCCGCACGATCACGGCGCGGCTGTTCGGCCGGGAGGTGGAGCTGCTGACGGCGAACGGCGTCTTCTCCGGGGACGGGCTCGATCTGGGCACGGCGGTGCTGCTCCGTGAGTCGCCGGTCCCCACCGGTGACCGGCGGATCTGCGATCTCGGCTGCGGCTACGGACCGATCGCTGTCGGTCTGGCCCTGGCGGCACCGGGCGTACGGATCGACGCCGTCGACGTCAACGACCGGGCCCTGGCCCTGTGCCGGGACAACGCCATCCGGCACGGCGTGGCTGACCGGCTCCGGGTGCTGCGGCCCGAGGACGTCGAGCCGGACGTGCGCTACGACGAGATCTGGTCCAATCCCCCGATCCGGATCGGCAAGTCCGCGCTGCACGAGCTCCTCCGAAGCTGGCTGGCCCGGCTCGAACCGGACGGCCTCGCGCGGCTCGTCGTGTCACGCAACCTGGGGGCCGACTCCCTGCAGCAGTGGTTGATCGACTCCGGCCACTCGTGCCGCCGGATCGGCAGCGCCAAAGGCTTCCGGGTCCTGGTAGTCCGTGCGTCGCAGCCGACCGGCGCGGTCTGACGTGCGCGTCGTCGTGGTCTCCGACACCCACGCCCCTCGGTTCTGGAAGACCTGTCCGCCGGCGGTCGCTCGGCGGCTGGCCGGGGCCGACCTGATCCTGCACGCCGGCGACGTCTGCACCGCCGGGGTGCTCGACGAGCTGGCCGGCTTCGCTCCCGTACGGGTGGTTCTGGGCAACAACGACGGGGCCGACGTGGCCGCCTGGGGCGCCGACGAGACCCTGGAGCTGGATCTGGACGGATTCCGAGTGGGCATGATCCACGACGCCGGACCGAAGACCGGCCGGTTGGCCCGGATGCGACGCCGGTTCCCCGCGGCGGACCTGGTCGTCTTCGGACACTCGCACATCCCGCTGCGAGGACGCCGAGGACGGCTTCGCCATCTTCAACCCCGGATCACCCACCGACAAGCGGCGGCAGCCGCACCGCACCCTCGGCGAGCTCGTGATCGAGGACGGGCAGCTAGCTCGGTGCCGAGATCATCGAACTGCGCTGACGACGATTCGGCGGTAGCGTCACTACACGGGTTCCGGCCGGCGCGCGGCCGGGTGGTCAGGGAGGTCCGATGGCAGACGGGACGAAGACCGACCCTTGGCAGCTGAGCACCGCTCCAGGGACGTCCGATTACACGATGTACGCGGACCGCGACGCGGATCCACCGACGCTGGTCTGTCAGGTCGGCTCGACCCGGCTCAGCTACCAGCTCCGCTGCATCGAGGACCTGCACGCCTGGTTGGTCGAGCGTGGCGACTGGGTCGAGCTGGGAGCGGCGGATGAGAAGAAGCCCGCCAAGGACGGCACGGTGGAAGCGTGGGGCCGGGCGGCCGACAACCCGGTCGGCGGTTGGTACGGACTGCGCAACGGTTATCGCGGCCGGTTCGGCATGTACGTGCCGCCGCTGCTGGAGGAGCTGGGCCTCGCCGAGCTGACCCACGACCCGCGCAACAACAAGATCCGCGCCAAGAGCTGACCGCCTCAGCCGTCACGGACGGCGTCGAGCACCTCCGGCCAGCGCCGATCGAGCAGCGCGCCACCGCGCTTGATCCCGAGCAGCAGCACCACGAAGCCGGTGGCGAGCCCGACCAGCAGCGCGAGGTAGCGCAGCCAGTGCACCCACTGCCCGGCGAGGGCGAGCGCTCCGGTGGGCAGCATCACCAAGATCGTGATGCCGGTCATCACGCCGGTCGAGGCGAGCGCGGGCAGACCGCCGCTGTTGCCCTTGCTGAACGGATTGGCACCCGGCGGCGGCGCCGGCCACTGCCAGAGCACCCCGACCACGCACCCGACGCCCAGCCCGCTGAGCATCAGCCCCACCGACAGCCCGACGATCGACGGCAGCGTCGACCACTGCCCGGTGATCACGAAGGCGACCACCAGCACCACCAGGTTGAGCGGTCCGAAGATGGTCAGACTGGACATCACCCGTCCGGTCCGGTCGTCGGCACCGCTGACACCCGCCGCGGCGTGCAGCCAGACGGCAGAGCCGTCGTAGCTGAGGTCCTGCGCCAGACCCAGGCCCAGCAACCAACCCAACAGGATGGGTGCGAGGAGGGCCAGCGCCGGCGCTCGCGTGTCCGGGTTGACGATGGGGATCACGATCAAGATCACCGGGGCGATCGCGTAGCCGACGATCCCGGCCAGGTACCTCGGATCGCGCCGCCAGTAGAGCAGCGTCCGCATCGCCACACCGCCGGCCGGAGTGGCCGGGAACAGCCGGCCGGCCAGTCCGTGGGCCTTGACGCGACCGCCCACTCCGCTCCGATCGAGTGGCTCGGTCAGCCGCAGCGCCAAGAAGTATTCCCACGCCTTCCAGAGCGCCACCACCAACCCTGCGGCCAAGATCAGGTGCAGGGCGGCGCTGAGCCACTGGCCGCGGGCCAGGTCGGCCGGGATGGCCCACGCCCAGCCGAACGGGGTCCAGCCCAGCACCGTGGCCGCGTCGGCCAGCACGGCTCGCCACCGGTCGGCGCCCGCGGCCGCGACCCCACCGATCAGGTTGGCACCCAGTCCGATGACCAGTCCGATCACGGCCAAGAGCACGAAGGCCAGATCGCGGAATCGGCGTGAGCTGAGGAACGAGGTGAACGCCGCCGTGCCGGCGCGGGACAACAGGAAGCAGGTGACCACGCCCAGGACGACCGCGATCAGCGCCCCCAGCACGGCGGCCGGTCCACGGGACCAGGTGATCACCAGGCCGAGCGCGACAACCACCGTGGCGATCCCGGGACTACCGATCAGGCCACCGACGAGCAGACCGGGCATGAGCTCCCGGGCCCGCACCGGCAGCAGCGCGAAGCGGGACGGGTCCACCGTCTCGTCGACGCCGAAGACCAGCAACGACAGCACCAGCCAGCCCAGGCTGACGGCCGAGAAGACGATCACCGTCACGTCGGCGGCGAGGTCGACGTGCGTGAAGCGCAGGGCGACGAGGCCCGCGATCGCCAAGGCGATGACGAACAGCGCGTAGAGCATGCCGAGCACCAGGCCGACCGTGCGCCAGACGCTGCGTCGGAGGCTGTTGCGCAGCAGGCTCAGTTTGAGCCGGACGAGGATCGCAACCATCCCAACGCCTCCTCTCCGGCGGCGGTGTATCCGACGAGATCCAAGAACCGCTGCTGCAGGGTGGATCCGGCCCGCACCTGGTCGATCGTGCCGGCCGCCAGCACCCGGCCCTGGGCCACCACCGCCAGGTCGTCGCAGAGGCTCTCGACCAGCTCCATCACGTGGCTGGACAGCACCACCGTGCCGCCGCTGCGGACGTAGCCCCGCAGGATGCTGCGGATGTGCTCACCGGACACCGGATCCACCGCCTCGAACGGCTCGTCCAAGATCAGCAACCGCGGGGCGTGGATCAGGGCGCAGGCCAGCCCGATCTTCTTGGTCATGCCGGCGGAGTACTCCACCACGAGGGTGTTGCGGTCCTCGAGCAGCCCGAGGGCATCGAGCAGCTCGCTCGATCGGCTGGCGATGTCGGCGGGGGCCACCCGGCGGAGCAGCCCGACGTAGTGCAGCAGCTCCCCACCACTCAACCGGTCGAACAGCCTCATGCCGTCGGGCAGCACACCGATCAAGGCCTTCGCCGCCGCCGGGTCGGTCCACACGTCCCGTCCGAGGACCGCAGCGGTGCCCGCGTCGGGCCGCAGCAGGCCGGTCGCCATCGAGAGCGTGGTCGTCTTCCCCGCACCGTTCGGACCGACCAGACCGAACATGCACCCGGGGCGGACCTGCAGGTGCAGGTCGTCGACCGCGACCTTCTGGCCGAACCGCTTGTGCAGTCCGGTCAGCGACAGGGCGGGCGGCGGCGCGGTTTCCATGCCATCAGTCAACATCGTCGGGCCTCGGATCCCTCGCACCGGTCGGCCGCCAACTCCGCGGGTCGATCCGGCACCGGTCGACGCCCCGGGTGATCTGACCATTGACGCCTGGCAAGCGCGAGGTTACGGTGACGTTACCGCGTGTGAGAGCGCTCCCACACCGTTCCCCCGCCGAAGTCCTCCGCCCCCGAGGAGACGTTTTCGTGACCCCTTCCCTGGCTCCGCCCTGCCCCGACAGCACACCTGATCGCCCCCGCCCCCGCCGTCGCGCCCTGGCCGCAGGTACGGCCCTCGCGGTGCTCGCGAGCACCGTCGCCGTGCTGGCGCTCCCCGAGCGGGCCAGCGCGGCGACCGTCGGAGCCGGCTCGTACACGACCACGCTGCCCGCGGGCCAGCAGCTGCCGACGGGCTGCGGTGACTTGTCGACCAACCCTCGGGGGGCGTTGACGGCCAAGGCGCCCAAGGGGCCGATCCCGACCAACGACTGGTGGACCTCCATCCTGTGGAAGCGGACCGACTGCGCCTTCGGTGAGCCGATGTTCGCGCACCCGGCGGCGTACGACACCTACCCCGGTGGACTCGGGATCTCCTACACGACGACACCGGCGCTGACGGGGAGCGCCACCGGCGTCGGGGAGTACAAGTTCCCGTACACCCGCGACGTCCTCGTCGGGATGCCCGGACTCAACGCCGGCCGGGTGATGGTGGACGGCTGGACCGACTGGACCGTGTCGCCGCAGTGGAGCGACGGCACCCGGACCCTGACCGCGACGATCGGTCACGGGCTGCCCATGTCCTACTACGACGTGTCGGGGGGCACGGCGCAGCTCACGACCGACGGGACGCCGCGGGTCTGGAGCCAGAGCGGGAGCCGGATCGGTTTCAGCATCCGTGATCACGACTACGTGGCGTACGCACCGAGTGGCGCGACCTGGAACCTCAACGGCGGCGTGATCACCTCCGCCCTCGCCGGGAAGACCTATTTCACCGTCGCGGTGCTGCCCACGACCGCGTCCAGCACCGACGCCCGGCGCAACGCGCTCGCCGACGACTACGGCCGGTACGCACACGCCCATGTCACCGGGACCGCGGCGGACTACACCTACGACGTCGCCGCCGGGTCGGTCCGCACCACCTACCGGATGACGACCGCGCGCCGCGAGGGCTCCGAGTCCGGCGCGGTCGTCTCGCTCTACCCCCACCAGTGGAAGGCGCTGACGGGCAGCACCCCGCTCACCGAGACGTACGTGTCGCCGCGCGGCCGGATGAAGACCCTGGTCGGAGTCTCCTCCTTCAGCACCGCCATGGCGTTCCACGGCATCCTGCCCGAGGTGCCCGCCGTCGCCACCGCCACGGGCGGCGACCGGGCTCAGCTCGACAGCCTCCTGGCCGAGGTCGCCGCCGACCCGGCGGGCGAGCAGAAACCCGACACGTACTGGGCCGGCAAGGGACTCGGACGGGCGGCGCGGATCGCCGAGATCGCCGACCAGCTCGGCAACACGGCGGTGCGGGACAAGGCCCTGGCCACCATGAAGCAGACCATGAACAACTGGCTCACCGCCGCACCCGGCGAGGAAGATCATCTCTTCTACTACGACCAGACGTGGGGGACCTTGATCGGCTACGACGCCAGCTACGGATCTGATCAAGAACTCAACGACCACCACTTCCACTACGGCTACTTCATCGCCGCCGCGGCGACCCTGGCCAAGTTCGATCCGAACTGGGCCCGGACCAGCCAGTACGGCGGCATGATCGACCTCTTGATCAGAGACGCCAACAACTACGACCGCAGTGACCAACGTTTCCCGTACCTGCGGGACTTCGACATCTACGCCGGTCACGACTGGGCATCGGGCCACGGGTCGTTCGCCTCCGGCAACAACCAGGAATCCAGCTCGGAGGGGATGAACTTCGCCGGCGCCCTGATCCAGTGGGGTCAGGCCACCGGGAACACCGCTGTCCGCGACGCGGGTGCGTACATCTACACCACCCAGGCCGCGGCCATCGAGAACTACTGGTTCGACGTCGACAACGAGGTCTTCCCGGCGAACTTCCCGCACCACACGGTCGGCATGGTGTGGGGCGACGGCGGGGCGTACTCGACCTGGTTCACCGACATGCCAGAGAAGATCCACGGCATCAACCAGCTGCCGATCACCGGCAGCCACCTCTACCTCGGGCTGAACCCGAGCTACAACAAGATCAACTACGACGAGATCGTCCGGAACGCGGGCGAACCACGAGCCTGGCAGGACATCCTCTGGGAGTTCCTGGCGCTCGGTGATCCCGACCTGGCGCTGAGCAAGTTCCGGGCCAACTCGGGCTTCGCCTCGGAAGAGGGCGAGACGAAGGCCCACACCTTCCACTGGATCCGCAATCTCGCCGCCCTGGGCACCGTCGACGCCGGCCTCACCGCGAATCATCCGTTGGCGGTCGCCTTCGTCAAGGGCGGGCAGCGTACGTACGTCGCCGCCAACGTCTCCTCGAGTCCGATCACCGTCACGTTCTCGAACGGGACCCGGCTCGCCGTACCCGCCGGTAAGACGGTGGCCAGCGGCGCCCAGAACTGGTCGGGTGGCAATGCCAACGGCCAGCCGGAACCGAGCCCGAGCCCCACGCCCACGCCCACTCCCACCCCGACACCGACTCCCACCCCGACACCGACTCCCACCCCGACACCGACTCCCACCCCGACACCCACCCCCACGCCGACACCCACCCCGACGCCGACCCCACCCCGACGCCGACTCCCGGCGGCAAGTTGTACCTCAACGGGAACGGCACTCTCGGTGGCGCGGGAGCGGCCGGTGCCGTGGCCCTGGCGCCGGCCTACGGAGAGAACGACGGGAACCCGCAGCAGGCCAGGACCTTCGTCGCGTCGGACCTCCACCTCCGCTACGCGGGCGGGGCGCCGACCTTCGATCTGTTCGTCGACGCCGGCAACGCGGTCGGCAACGCCACGCAGCTCCGGTTGTCCTACGACCTCACCGGGAACGGCAGCTGGGACCGGGTCGAGACGTACCGGTACTTCGCCACCGACCCCATCCCGGGCTACGAGCACTACACCCAGGACAAGCAGCTGCTCAACGCCACCGGCACGCTCGGGAACCTCGACGGCGGCATGATCAAGGCCGAGGTCTGGCACGCCCTGGGCAACCAGCCCGGCAGCCTGGGCGTCGGCAACCAGTCGGTGCTGGTGCTGCCCTTCTCCTGAGCCTGTGCCACGACGAAGGGCACCCGTTCGGCCCCTTCGCATCCGTTCGGCCCCTCAGCAGAGGTTCCGAACGGATGCGGAGGGGCCGAACACCTCTGGCGGCGGGAACGCCAGGACGCCCGTCGCAGCCAGTCGGACCCGTCGCGACGACTACCCGTTCGGCGGCACGTTCTGGTTGAACCGGAAGACGTTCTCCGGATCCCAGAGCCGCTTCAACTCGACCAGACGTCGCCAGTTCTGCTCCCCGTAGGAGGCGCGCACGTCGGCTGTCGTCACCCGCGGGCCGGCCAGGAAGTTGATCAGCGCGCCCCCGGTCCGGTACGCCTGGACGGCATCGTGGCGCTGCTGCAACTCGGCGACCGCCGGGAAGGCCGGCGGGTAGGCCGCGGTGAACAGGTTCAGGTAGCCGTCGCGCTGACCGATCGCGTTGTCGGGATCGGGATGATGCGCCAGCGCACCGCCGAGGTGTCGCAGCTCGAGCACGTACGGCGTCGCGGCGTCGACCCCGTCGAGCAGGGCCCCGACGAACGCGTCGTCGACGGCACCGAGCACCGAGCTCTGCGCCGAAGCCGGCTGCGGCTGGGTCGGGTCCCCGCTGATGCTGCCGACCGCGGCGAACGGCATCGGAGCCACCGTGTCCAGCAGGACCGGGGCAGCTGTCCGCAGTTGCTGCAGCAGATCAGCCACCTCCTCCCCAGCCCCGCAGTGAGCGACGCGTACGTGGCAGCCGTAGACCCCGCTGATCGCCGGAGGTAGGAACGGCAGCGGCGGGAACGCCACCAGGGCGACCGAGAGGCTGAGTGCGTCCGGGGCGCGGGTGATCACGTCCACAAAGGCCGAGATCACGGCGTCGGCTCGTTCGCCGGGGAAGAAGATGCCGCCCCCGTACAGCTCGGCGACCGGGAACAGCCCGACCTCGAGCTCGGTCACCACGCCGAAGTTCCGGCCGGCACCCCGCAGCGCCCAGAACAGATCGGGCTCGTGTTCTTCGTCCACCCGGATCCGACGGCCGTCGGCCACCACCAGCTCCGCCTGCCGGACGTGGTCGGCGGCGAACCCGTACCGGCGGCCGAGCGGACCGAGCCCGCCGCCCACGGTGTAGGAGACGGCTCCCACGCCGGGCGCCGAACCGACCAGCGGCGCCAACCCGTGGGGGGCGGTGGCGGCGATGACCGTCTCCCAGGTCGCCCCGGCCTGGATCCGGGCGGTCCGGCGTTCGGGATCGACCTCGACGCCGGTCAACCGGCTGGTGTCCAGGAGGACGGCGCCGTCGGCCGGCACGGTCTGCCCGTGCCCGGTCGCCTGCACCGCGACCGGTTGCTGCAGGGCGTTGGCCATCCGCACGCCCGCCTGGATGTCACTCGTCGCCGCCGCGGTCACGACCACCGTCGGTCGCTGCTCCACACCGAGATCGAAGCCGATCCGGCCCGAGTCGTATCCCGGTGTCCCGGGCGGTGACAACTGGCCGGCGAAGTGGCCGGCGAACGGGGTGAGGTCGAGATCCGAGGCGGTCACGGCGACATCATGCCGGAGATCGCCGGGGGCCGCATCCGGCCCGACTCAGTGGCCGACGCGGCCCGCCGTACGATGACGAACGACCCACATCATCGATTCCGACCGATCTCGATCCGGCCAGAGAGGACACTCATGGCGGCCTACGACCTGCCCGATCTCCCCTACGACTACAGCGCTCTGGAACCCCACATCTCCGGCTCCATCATGGAGCTGCACCACGACAAGCACCACGCCACCTACGTCAAGGCCCTCAACACGGTTCTCGACCAGCTCGAGGAGGCGCGGAACAACGATTCCTTCGGCAGCGTCGGAGGACTCGAGAAGACCTTGGCGTTCAACCTGGGTGGCCACGTCAACCACTCGGTCTTCTGGCCCAACCTGTCCCCCGACGGCGGCGACAAGCCCGACGGCGACCTCGGCACGGCCATCGACCAGTACTTCGGCAGCTTCGACAAGTTCAAGGCCCACTTCACCGCGAACGCCAACACGATCCAGGGCTCCGGCTGGTCGATGCTGGTCTACGACACCCTGGGTCAACGACTGAACATCGTCCAGCTCTACGACCAGCAGGGCAACGTGCCGGTCGGCCAGATCCCCATCGTGGTGCTGGACATGTGGGAGCACGCCTTCTACCTGCAGTACCAGAACGTGAAGGCCGACTACGTCACCGCGTGGTGGAACGTGGTCAACTGGGCCGACGCCCAGCAGCGCTACGCCGCCGCCGTGGCCCAGGGGCCCGGGCTGATCAAGCCCTGAGCGGCTCGAGCTCGAACTCGTTCTGATCCGACCGACCGGGATCGCTCGTCACCCTGACGGGCGATCCCCGGTCGGTTCTGCAGTTGATTCGTGCCGTCGACAGGGCTGGTCAACGCCATCCTCGATCCCCTCGAGACCGTCCCGCCGCTACGCCGGCTCGCGGTCGCCGACGGGGTCGCCTGACGGTTCCGGTGGGCCGAGCAGGGCCCGGACGGTGTCGATCGTGTCGGCCTCGTCGGCGGACTTGTCCTCGCGGTAGCGCAGCACCCGGGCGAAGCGGAGGGCTACGCCGCCGGGGTAGCGGCGGGAGATCTGCAACCCGTCGCAGGCGATCTCCACCACCGTGGTCGGACGGACGTGGACCGTGTGGGCGTCGCGCCGCTCGGCCAGGGCCGAGAAGTGCTCGGTCTGCCAGGCCAGCAGCTCGTCGGTCAGGCCCTTGAACGTCTTGCCCAGCATCACGAGTCGGCCGGCATCGGGATCACGGGCCGCGAGATGCAGGTTGGACAGCCAACCACGCCGACGCCCGCTGCCCCACTCCACCGCCGTGACGACGAGGTCGAAGGTGTGCCGCGGCTTGACCTTGATCCAGGAGGCCTCCCGTCGCCCGGCCGCGTACAGCGCCGTGGGGCGCTTCACGACCAGACCCTCGTAGCCGCCGCCCACCGCGTCGGCGAAGGCCGTCGCCAGTCCGGCCTGGTCCGACACCACCCGCCGGGGCACCATCAGCTCGTCCGGCACCAACGCCTCCAGGGCCTCGCGGCGCTCGACGAGCGGGGCGTCGAGGAGATCGCGACCGTCGACGTGCAGCACGTCGAAGAAGGACACCCGCAGCGGCGTTCGACTGGCCGCCTCGGTGTCGGCGCCGCTCGCGGTTCGCGAGGCGATCACCTGGAACGACTCCGGGCGGCCGTCCGAGCGGAACGCCAGCACCTCTCCGTCCAGCACGAACTGCGCGGACGGCAGGGTCCGGACGGCGGCGACCACCTCAGGCAGCCGGGGCGTGATCTCGTCCAGCGAGCGGGTGAAGATCCGGACCTGATCCTCACCCTGGGCGTTCCAGCGGTGCACCTGCACCCGGATCCCGTCCAGCTTGAAGTCGGCCAAGGCCGGAAACCCGATCTTGGCCGCCGCCTCGTCCACATCGGGCGCCGACGCCGCCAGCATCGGCTGGATCGCGGTACCGACGCTCAGCCCGACGGCGTCCAGCGCGGCCACCCCACCGCCGGCCAACCGTGCCGCCGCCTCCGTCGTCGACGAGAGCAGCATCGCGGCGCGGCGGACCGTGGCCACCGGCACCGCGAACGCCTCAGCGAGCCCCTCCTGCACCAGCGCCTCCTGGGCTCCTTGGCGCAGTTCCCCGAACACCAGCCCGCGAAGGAAACCCTGCTCCTCCTCGGTGGCCCGGGAGAACAACTCCTCGGCCGCCCGCGCTCGGTTCGACGTCGAGCCAGGTCCAGACAGCATGGCCATGGACGCGAACGACGCATCCACCTCCAGCAGCGTCAAGGTCGGACCTTCGGCGGGGGGCGGCAGCTGCTGCAGGGCACGCCACCCCAGCCCGGTCCGCCGTTGCCGGAGACTGCCGCCGAGATAGGACACCGCGATCTCGATGTCGGCACGTTCCGCCTCCGACAAGACGGCGGCGAGGAGCTCGCGTTTGGCGATCCGGGACCGGGTCGCCGCGAGGGCCGACCACGCCTGTGCCAACCTGGACAACAACACGGCGTGATCCTCCCGCAGGCCGCCGACACGAATTGCCCCGGCGGCGTGTGTGCACCGCTCGGAGCGGTTAAGGTACTCCCACCGTAGGAGCGCTCCCACGGGGCAGGTTCCTGGCGCACAACGATCCGACGTCGATAGTCCGTCGGGCATTGACACCGAACCGGTTAAGTGATGAGTTGACTTCGCAACTTCGGCGCGAGAGTGAGGCAGACGATGACGCTGTCCGAGACCGGGCACGTGACCCGGGCGCGTGCTGACTTCTGTCTCGACGGCCGTCCGCCACATCGCTCGGCCCGTCATCAGCTCGCTCCCGGCCTCGATCCCCGCCACACCACGCGGCGCGCCGGCCGGTGAGGAACCGACTTCTGAAACAGCACGCGCGGCTGGTGCCGTGCGCGAGCACACCGGAGGAGTATTTCGTTCGCCCTGCAGTTCACACCGCATTTCGCACAGTGAAGTTCGAAAGGAAAACATGACCGACATCCAGGAGCCGACCGAGAAGACCGACCCGTCCGCGGGCGGGATCTTCGGGTTCGGGCGATCCACGGCGACCAGTCGTCGCAACTTCCTCGCCCTGAGCGGGCTTGCCGTCGGCGGTGTGGCGATCGGCGTCAGCGCCTCCGCCTGCGGCACCGCGCAGACCGGCAACCAGCAGGGCACCGGCGGTGCCAAGGGACGGCCCGGTGCGTCCGGCGAGACCCTGTTCGTCGCCGGCTTCCAGTGGGGCCCGCCGACGAGCTTCAACCCGTTCGCCGGCACCATCGCGTGGCCGGCCGCTCAGGGCCAGAGCCAGCTGATCTACGAGTCGCTGCTGCGGTTCAACATGCTCGACGGCTCGCTGGTCCCCGGATTGGCCAAGGAGCTCCAGCAGCCCGACGACAACACGTTCGTGCTGCCGCTGCAGGACGGCACCAAGTGGTCCGACGGCAGCGAGCTCACCGCCGAGGACGTGGCCTTCACCTTCAATCTTGGCAAGGGCAGCGGTCTCTACTTCTCGAACGTCTGGCAGTACGTGGATTCGGTGGAGGCCACCGACCCGCGCACCGTCACCTTCAAGCTCAAGACCAAGCCGTACAACCCGGGAGCGGTCAAGGACTCGATCTCCAGGGTCTTGATCATGCCGCAGGCGGTCTGGAGCAAGGTCGACAAGGCCGCCATCGCCAAGGAAGCCAACCTGAAGCCGATCGGCTCGGGCCCCTTCAAGCTGGACAAGGCCGATCAGACGCAGGTCAACCTGACTCGGGACGACGCCTACTGGGGCAAGGCCGTCTTCGGCGAGGCGCCGATGAAGGCCATCAACCACCCGATCTTCAAGGACAACACCGGCGGCGACCTGAAGCTCGAGGCCGGCGAGATCGATGCGAGCCAGCAGTTCACCGCCCAGATCTGGAAGATGTGGGAGGACAAGGGCAAGCCGGTCAGCACCTGGATGAAGAAGAAGCCCTACCACCTGCCGGGCAACCTGCCGCTGCTGATCTTCAACCTGAACAAGCCGGGCCTGAAGGACCCCAAGGTCCGGCAGGCGATCGCCTACGCGATCAACTACCCCAACATCGCCACCACGGCCATGTCGGACTACTCCGAGCCGGCCAACGCCAGCCTGATCGTCCCCACCGGCTACGAGTCGAAGTTCTACGACGCGGCGTCGGTGGAGTCCGAGGGCTGGAAGTACGACAAGGCCAAGGCCGTCGACATCCTGGAGAACGAGCTCAAGGCCAAGAAGGGCTCCGACGGGATCTACGAGCTGCCGGACGGCACCAAGCTGGGTGGCTGGAAGTTGGTCACCCCGACCGGCTGGACCGACTGGAACACCGCCTGCGAGATCGTGGCCAAGTCCGCCAAGGAGGTCGGGATCGGGATCGAGACCAACTTCCCGCAGTTCCCGACCATGTACGCGGCGCTGCAGAACGGCGACTTCGACCTGGCCATGTACTCCTACACCGGCGTCAACCCGTCGAGCCCGTGGGTGCGGTTCCGCGATGCGCTGGACAGCCGGGACGTGCCCGAGGTCGGCAAGACGGCGTTCTACAACTACAACCGGTTCAGTGACCCGGGCGTCGCGGCCCTGCTCGACGCCGCGGCGGCGGCCAAGGACGACGCCGCGGCCAAGACGGCCTACGCCGAGCTGGACAAGATCTACCGGGAGAACATCCCGGTGGTGCCACTGATGTACCGCCCGCTGGAGTTCTACGAGTTCAATGCCTCCAACTGGGAGAACTTCCCGACCGAGGAGAACCCGTACGCTCCGCCGATGTGGCAGGGCGCCGGCATCCAGTGGCTCTACAAGATCAAGAGGGTCGGCACCTAGACGCCCCCGGGCGCGCGCTGATACAACGTAAGCATCTACCCGCAGGGCCCTGGAACGGGCCCTGCGGGTAGAACTGACACACAGGATTCGTCGCGGACACGCACAGACGCAAGGGAGCGGGCTCGTCATGGTGCTGGCCAGATACCTCGGTCGCAAGCTCTTGTGGGCCTTGGTGGTTTTGTTCGTCGCGCTGCTGCTGAACTTCTTCCTCCCCCGCCTCATCCCGGGCAACCCCGTCGACGTGATCGTCGGCAACCTGGCCCGGGGCGGCGGTGCTGGAGGCGATCAGCTCAAGACCGTGCACGACTCGTTCATGCGGGAGTTCGGCCTCGACAAGCCGCTCTGGCAGCAGTTCCTCATCTACGTCAACAACCTGCTGCACGGCAACCTCGGCACGTCGTTCGGCCAGTACCCCGCCTCGGTCAATTCGCTGATCGGCCAGGCCCTGCCGTGGACGCTGGTGCTGCAGATCCCGGCCATCGTCGTCGGCTGGGTCGTCGGCAACATCCTCGGCGCCGTGGCCGCCTTCAAGGGTGGCTGGTTCGACCGGGGCGCCTTCCTCGGTTCGCTGTTCCTCTCGAGCATCCCCCCTTTCTGCGTCGCCATCATCCTGCTGTTCGTGTTGGGCGTGACGTTCGGCATGTTCCCCACCGGCGGTGCCTACTCCTTCGGCCTCTCCCCGTCGCTGTCGCCGGAGTTCATCGGTGACGCCGTCACCTACTTCTGGTTGCCGTTCTGGTCGCTGGTGCTGGTCTTCCTCGGCGGCCAGGCCGTCGGCATGCGGTCGATGGCCATCTACGAGCTCGGCGCCGACTACGTCAACTACGGCCGCGGGCTCGGCCTCCGGGACACCAGCGTCGTCCGCTACATCTTCCGCAACGCGATGCTGCCGCAGATCACCGGGTTGGCCCTGTCGATCGCAGGCATGATCACCGGCGGGCTGATCGTCGAGCTCGTCTTCTCCTATCCCGGCATGGGCACGCTGCTGTTCAACGCCATCGGGACCAACGACTACCCCGTCATCACCTCGATCGCCTTGATCATCACGCTGGCGGTGCTCATCGCCAACTTCTTCGTCGACATCGCGATCGGCTTCCTCGATCCGCGCATCCGGGCCGCTCAGAGTGGAGATCGCTGATGAGATCGTTCAACGCAACGCCGCGGTTCTGGGTCGCCGCCTCGCTGATCGCGCTGATCCTGCTGATCGCGGTCTTCGGACCGCTGGTCGTACGTACCGACCCCAACGCGACCGTCGGCGGGCTCTACCAGGCGCCATCGGGTTTCGGGCCGCTGCTGCTGGGCGCTGACAACGAGGGCCAGAGCGTGCTGGCCAACCTCGTCTACGGGACCCGCACCTCGTTGATCGTCGGCCTGCTGGCCGGCACCCTGGCCACCGTGATCGGCCTGCTGATCGGTCTGATCGCCGGGTTCCGCGGCGGCCTGCTCGACGACATCCTCGCCTCCGTCACCAACGTGTTCCTGGTCATCCCGGGCATCGTCGTCGTGATCTTGTTCTCCATCGCGCTGAACAACCGAAGCGTGTGGAGTCTGGCCGTGGTCATCGGCATCACCTCCTGGCCGTGGCTGGCCCGAGCGGTCCGGGCGCAGGCCAGCAGTGTGCGGACCCGGGAACACATCGACGTCGCCCGGATGTCAGGAGCGCGCTTCTGGTCCATCCTCGCCTGGGACGTGCTGCCGTACCTGTTGTCGTACGTGGTGATGGCCTTCGTGCTGCAGGTCTCCAGCGCGATCCTGTACGAGGCGACGCTCAGCATGCTGGGCCTGGGCCCGTCGGGAACGACCAGCCTCGGCATCATGCTCTACTGGACGCTCGCCTGGGGCGCGGTCCGCCAGGGTGCCTACTGGGCCTTCTTGCCACCGACGCTCATGTTGACCATGATCGCCTTCTCGCTGCTGCTGCTGCAGTCCAGCCTCGACGAGGTGTTCAACCCGCGGCTGCGGCGCGGCCGTTCGGGCCGGAAGAAGGCCAAGAAGGACGGCGTCGAGCCCGAGGTCGAGCCGCCGCTGGAAGCGGCACCTACTCCGGTCGGGGCCGCCGGCCTGCTCGAACAACCTGTCAGCTCGACGGACGGGCGGCGCTGATGGGCACGCTGGTCGACGCGGAGAACATCCGCGGCGTCTACTACACCCCGGACGGCAAGGACTTCGTCGCGGTCAACGACGTCTCGATCTCCATCGACGAGGGCGAGGTGCTCGGCCTTGCCGGCGAGTCCGGCAGCGGCAAGACCACCCTCGGGTCGATCATCTCCCTGATCGCCCGCCCCCCGTTGCACGTCGAGCACGGCACCCTCAAGATCGACGGCAAGGTCCAAGAACTCGGTGATCACGTCAAGATCCCGCGGGCCTGGCGCGGTTCGGTCGTCTCGATGCTGCCGCAGGGCGCGATGAACTCGGTCAGTCCGACACTGCGCATCCGCGACCTCGTCTGGGACGTGATGCGGTCCCACGACCGCAAGATGAAGAAGGACGAGGCGCTGGACCGTGCTCGGGACCGGATCAAGACCCTCGGTCTCCCACTGCGGGTCCTGGACGCCTATCCGCACCAGTTGTCCGGCGGCATGAAACAGCGCACCGTGACCATCATCAGCACGCTGCTGAATCCGCGGCTGCTGGTCGCCGACGAGCCGACGTCGGCACTCGACGTCACGTCGCAGAAGATCCTGATCGAGATGCTGCTCGACATGCTCGAGAAGGAGATCATGCGCGGTGTCATCTTCATCACCCACGACCTCCCGGTGCTGCGAACCGTGGCCAGCAAGATCGCGGTGATGTACCAGGGCCAGGTCGTGGAGTCGGGACCGACCGCGGCGATGGTGGACGATCCGCAACATCCCTACACCCAGGCCCTGCTCGGCTCGGTGCTGGCTCCCGAACCGGAATACGCCAACGCCCGGATCGAGGGCATGGCCGCCTTCGACCGGGAGAGCTTCAACGCCCCTGCGGTCATCCGGTGAACAGGAGTTCGCGATGAGTGATGAGATCTTCCGCGCCGACAACGTCACGAAGACCTTCGGCACCGGCAAGCACGTCGTCGAAGCCGTCAAGGACGTCAGCTTCAGCTTGGACAAGGGCTCGATCACGACGATCGTGGGTGAGAGCGGTTCCGGCAAGTCGACCATGGCTCGGATGGTGCTGGGTCTGCTGCCGATCACATCGGGCACCATCTCGTTCCAGGGCAAGGACGTCACCCACCTGAGCACTGCCGATCGGGCCCAGTACTGGCGCGACGTGCAGGCGGTCTTCCAGGACCCGTTCTCGGCGTTCAACCAGTTCTTCACGGTGCGCCGGCTGCTGCACCGCTCGATGCGGTTGCTGGATTCCAACGTCGGCCAGGATCGCCTCGAGGAGGCCCTCGGACACGTCGGGATGACCACCGAGGTGCTCGACCGGCATCCGCACCAGCTGTCGGGCGGCCAGCGCCAGCGGATCATGATCGCCCGCGCACTGATGCTGCGCCCCACCATGCTGATCGCCGACGAGGCCACCTCGATGCTCGACGCGTCGCTGCGGGTCAACGTGCTGAACGTGTTGAAGGACCTCCGTCAGGACCTCGGGATGACCGTGCTCTTCATCACCCACGACATCGGCCAGGCCTGTTACCTCGCCGACCGGGTACTGGTGATGGAGCACGGCGTGATGGTGGAGCAGGGCACCACCGACGAAGTGATCTTCAACCCCCAGCACGAGTACACCAAGCGGCTGCTCGCCGACGTCCCCAAGCTGCACGAGGAGATCGCGCTCGATCTCGACCTGACGTCGAGTGAGGTCATCGAGCTGCGTTGAGCGCCGCCGCCGGCCGATCAGGTCTGCAGCAGGGCGTGGGCGATGGGCAGCAGCCCGACCGCGCGGACGTGATCGTACGGATCGTGGACCTCTTCCGCCGTGCGGTACGCCCCCGGCGGCAGTCCGTACACCGCGGCGAACCGGCGGGAGAAGTGGTACGGATTGGCGAAGCCGCAGCGGTGCGCGATCTCGGCCAGGGTCGCGTTGCTGCGCTGCAGCAGGGTTGCGGCACGCGCGAGTCGGACCAGTTCCAGCGCGCGAGCCGGACTGCAGCCGTACTCGGTCCGGAAGATCCGGAACAGGTGCCCGGTGGACACACCCGCCGCGCGGGCCAGTGCGGGTACCGGTAGCGCGACGAGATCGTGCCGCCAGCGGTCCCGGACCGCCTCGACGACGGCCCGCACCGCGGGTTGCGGCAGCGGGTCGGCACCGGCCGTTCCCGAGCCGACGACGAAGAGCTCCAGAAGTGCCGCGAGGATCCGGTCCCGGTGTCTGCGGGCCGGCTCCCCTTCCTGACCGGCCGACTGCACGAGGTGGGCGCACAGACCGTCCAAGGCGGCCGGTTGGACGAGCGAGCGCACCAACGGCCACTCTGACTCCGAGGTCAGGTCGCCGCGTTCGAGCAGCGCGAAGTGCACATAGGCGTGAACCGTCTCCCGATCCGGATCCCAACGGTAGGAATCGACAGCACCGGGGCGGGCCAGTGCGAGTTGGCCGGGGCGCAGCACGATCTGCTCCTCGGTCGAGCCGAGTCGCCGCCATTCGGCCGATCCGCGCAGGATCCAGACGAACTCGAAGTCCCGCGCCGTGCGCGGACCGTAGCTGGAGCCGGGTGGGTAGCTGGCCACCCGGACCGGTGCTGAGGACGCAACCATCGGGTCCGATGTCACTTTTGGATATTACTGCGCACCGTTTCGACATTTTCTCCACCGGTCCCCTGCTGCCATGCTGAAGCCATGACCACGTTGCTGAGCGACACCCGCACCACCCCCGCCGGCCTGCCCCTCTTCGAGGTGGCCGACGCCGAGTTCGCCCGGCACTACGCCGAGAACGGATTCGCGTTGCTGGCCGGCGGGCTGAGCCCCGACGAGGTGGCTGCGATCAACGCCGACGCGCTGCGGCTGTGCCGGGGCGACTACGGCGACGTCAGCGACGGCCGGTCGCAGGACGACGCCGTCGCCGCAGAGGGAATCACGGTCGAGCTGTCGGACGAGGAGATCCTCCGACGCTTCCTGTGCATCCACTACCCGCACAAGGCCTCCCCCGCTGCCCTCGCCGCCCTCCGGGCACCACGTATCGTCGACGCGCTCGTCTCGGTCATCGGCCCGAACGTCAAGGCCATGCAGTCGATGCTGTTCATCAAGTCGGAGGGCAAGCCGGGCCAGGCCTGGCACCAGGACGAGTACTTCATCCCCACCCGGGACCGTTCGCTCACCGCGGTGTGGATCGCCCTGGACGACGCGACGATCGAGAACGGCTGCCTGTGGGTCCTCCCCGGGTCGCAGCGGCGGGGGGTCATCTACCCCGCCCGTGACCAGGACGATCCCCGCTTCGACTGCACCACCGAGTCCTTCGACTTCCCGTACTCCGACGACCAGGCGGTGCCGGTCGAGATCCCGGCCGGGACCGCGCTGGTCTTCAACGGGTACCTGCTGCACCGCTCGCTGGAGAACTCCGGTCGGCACGGCTACCGCCGCGCCCTGGCCAACCACTACATGAGCGCGGAGTCGCTGCTGCCGTGGCAGGCACCGGGCCCGGACGAGCACATGGCGATCGCCGACTTCCGCGACGTGCTGCTGGTGGCGGGTGAGGACCCGTACGCGTACAAGGGTGTCACCGACGTCCGTCGGCCGTACTCCCGCCCGGACAAGGAGGGCGGCTGCGACCGCTGACGGCAGCTCCGAAAACGCACAAGGTGTAGTGCGGCGCACCGTTTCCGGTGCGCTGCCCTACACCTTGTTCGTGTGAGGTCGGCTGAGGTCCCAGGACCGATCAGGAACGGCCTTCGGCCGGCCCCTCGGTCTCGGTCGGCTCGGACACGGTCGGCTCGGTTACCGCCGCCTCCTCTTCCGCGGACGTGTCGTCGCTCGGCGCCTCCTGCTCGGAGGTGCTCTGCTCACGTTCCTCGGTGTCGTTCACCAGCTCCTCGGCCGGCGACTCCTCCGGCGTCGACTCGGCTGCGTCGGACGCAGCCACCGGCGCCTGGGCCGACTTCGCCGCGGCCGACTTCTTCGCCGGCGCGGGCGCCCGGCCCGCACCGCGAGCGTTGGCCTTGCGGGAGTCCTCGACCGACTCGGTCACCAGCTCGATCATGGCCATCGGGGCGTTGTCGCCCTTCCGCGGCCCGACCTTGGTGATCCGGGTGTAGCCACCCTCACGACCGTCGAAACTCGGTGCGATCTCGGTGAAGAGCTCGTGCACGACACCCTTGTCCCGCACCGTGGTCAACACCTGCCGGCGGGCGTGGATGTCACCGCGCTTCGCCTTGGTGATCAGCTTCTCGGCCAGCGGCCGCAGCCGGCGGGCCTTGGCCTCGGTGGTGATGATCCGGCCGTGCTCGAACAGCTGCGTGGCCAGGTTGGCCAAGATGAGCCGTTCGTGCGACGGGCTCCCACCGAGCCGCGCGCCCTTGGCAGGTTGTGGCATCTCTCGTTCTCCAGTCTCTTCTCAGATGTCAGCTCGACACTGTGCCCAGTACTGCTCGGGCTCAGTACTGCTCGGTCTCAGTACTGCTCGGTCTCGCTGAAGCTCGCGTCCTCGTCCTCGTCCAGCTCGTCGTACCGGCCGATGGCACTCAGCGGGTCGAAGCCCGGAGCGCTGTCCTTCAGCGACAACCCCATCTCGTGCAGCTTCAGCTTGACCTCGTCGATCGACTTGGAGCCGAAGTTGCGGATGTCGAGCAGATCCTGCTCGCTGCGGGACACCAGCTCCGAGACGGTGTGGATGCCTTCGCGCTTCAGGCAGTTGTACGACCGAACGGTGAGGTTCAGGTCCTCCACCGGCAGTGCCAGGTCGGCGGCCAGCTGCTCGTCGATCGGCGACGGTCCGATCTCGATGCCCTCGGCCTCGAGGTTGAGCTCCCGGGCCAGCCCGAAGAGCTCGACCAGGGTCCGGCCGGCCGAAGCCACCGCATCCCGGGGCCGGATGGCCGGCTTGGTCTCCACGTCGAGGATCAGCTTGTCGAAGTCGGTGCGCTGCTCGACGCGGGTGGCCTCGACCTTGTAGGTCACCTTGAGCACCGGTGAGTAGATCGAGTCGACCGGGATCCGGCCGATCTCGGCGTCGAAGCTCTTGTTCTGCACCGCCGAGACGTAGCCGCGGCCGCGCTCGACCACCAGCTCCATCTCCAACCGGCCGTTGTCGTTCAAGGTGGCGATGTGGAGTTCCGGATTGTGCACCTCGACCCCGGCCGGCGGGGCGATGTCGGCGGCGGTCACCGGACCGGCACCGGCCTTGCGCAGGTACATCGTGACGGGCTCGTCCTCCTCGGAGGAGACGACGAGGCCCTTGAGGTTCAAGATGATCTCGGTGACGTCCTCGACGACACCGTCGATGGTCGAGAACTCGTGCAGGTTCCCGTCCACCTTGATGCTGGTCACGGCTGCGCCCGGGATGGACGACAGCAGGGTGCGACGCAGCGAGTTGCCGAGGGTGTAGCCGAAACCGGGTTCCAGCGGCTCGATGACGAACCGGGACCGGTTCTCCTCGGTGGATTCCTCGGCCAGAGTCGGGCGCTGAGCGATCAGCATGTCTGTTCTTCCTTCCCCGCGAGAACCGCTATTTGATCTCGCGGAACCGGTGGCGTATCCGACGCCACCGGGCCTTGACGAGGCGTGCCGGCACCCGGCACGCGCTCGCTCACTTCGAGTAGAGCTCGACGATCAGTTGTTCCTGCACGTCGATCACGATCTGCTGGCGGGTGGGCAGCTGGTGGATCAGGATGCGCATCCTGTTCGGCAACGCGTCCATCCAGCCCGGCACCTCGCGCTCGGCGTGGGTCTCCCGGGCGATCACCAGCGGGGTGAGCTCGTGGGACTTCGCCTTGACGTCGATCACGTCGTGCGGGCTGACCCGGAACGACGGGATGTTCACCTTCTGGCCGTTGACGGTGAAGTGGCTGTGCGAGACCAGCTGGCGGGCCTGCCGCCGGGTCCGGGCGAAGCCCGCCCGGTAGACGACGTTGTCCAGCCGCGTCTCGAGGATCTGCAACAGGTTGTCACCGGTCTTGCCGGCCATCCGGTTGGCTTCCTCGTAGTAGCGGCGGAACTGCTTCTCCAGCACGCCGTAGGAGAAGCGGGCCTTCTGCTTCTCCCGGAGCTGCAGCGAGTACTCCGATTCCTTCGTCCGGCCGCGGCCGTGCACGCCGGGCGGATAGGGGCGCTTCTCGAACGCCTTGTCGCCGCCGACCAGGTCAACACCCAGTCGACGCGACTTCTTGGTCATGGGGCCGGTGTAACGAGCCATCTTTTCGAGTCCTTGTCGATTCCGGGGTCAGACGCGCCGGCGCTTGGGCGGGCGGCAGCCGTTGTGCGGGACGGGGGTCACGTCGGAGATCGCGCCGACCTCGAGGCCGACGGCACCGAGCGACCGGATCGCGGTCTCCCGGCCCGAGCCCGGCCCCTTGACGAAGACGTCGACCCGCTTCATGCCGTGCTCCATCGCCCGTCGACCGACGGCCTCAGCGGCCATCTGCGCCGCGTACGGCGTGGACTTGCGGGAGCCCTTGAAGCCGACGGTGCCGGCGGACGCCCAGGCGATGACCGCTCCGGAGGGATCGGTGATCGAGATGACGGTGTTGTTGAACGTGGACTTGATGTGGGCGTGACCCGCCACCACGTTCTTCTTCTCCTTGCGGCGCACCTTCTTGGCGCCGGCGTTGCGGCCTGCAGTAGCCATAAGTGGTCTGGTTCTCCTGAGTCTCTACGTGTCTAAGCCTGCGGCCGCGGCTCAGCGGGCCTTCTTCTTACCGGCGACGGGCTTGCGCGCACCCTTGCGGGAACGGGCGTTGGTGCGAGTGCGCTGTCCCCGGACCGGGAGGCCGCTGCGATGGCGACGCCCCTGGTAGGAGCCGATCTCGACCTTGCGACGGATGTCGGAGGCCACCTCGCGGCGGAGGTCACCTTCGACCTGGTAGTTCTGCTCGATCCAGTCGCGCAGCGCTACCAGCTGATCGTCGTTGAGTTGGTGGACACGGATGTCGCCACTGATCTCAGTGGCCTTCAGGGTCTCCAGGGCGCGGGTCTTGCCCACCCCGTAGATGTAGGTGAGGGCGATCTCCAGCCGCTTCTCGCGGGGCAGATCGACACCGATGAGACGTGCCATGTGTTGCGGGAACCTTTCCCCAGGACGATCCCCGGCCCGGTTTCCAACCGGGGGACGGAGTCGCGGAGGTGTCTGGCGTGAGGCGTCCCCGGGCCGGCTGGGCCGGCTGGGGCCTCGGCCTCCGACCGAGGGTGGTCCCGGAGGCGAACCTCCGGGCTGCCGTCACACTTTTCGTGGACTAGACGATGTGGAGTTGTGGTGTGGGGCTCGGTCGGATCCGGTGATCAGCCTTGCCGCTGCTTGTGCCGCGGGTTCTCGCAGATCACCATGACGCGACCATGCCGGCGAATGACCTTGCACTTGTCACAGATCTTCTTGACGCTCGGCTGGACCTTCATCGAGCACTCTTTCGATTCGGTGTGGGGCACGCTGACGAAGCCGTGCACCAGCAACTGGTGGGCCTGGATGGACTACTTGTGCCGGTAGACGATGCGGCCGCGGGTGAGGTCGTAGGCGGAGAGTTCGACGACCACCCGGTCGGCCGGCAGGATGCGGATGTAGTGCTGCCGCATCTTCCCGCTGATGGTGGCCAGAACCTTGTGCCCGTTGGCCAGCTCCACGCGGAACATCGCGTTCGGCAGCGCCTCGACCACAGTGCCCTCGAGTTCGAGTGCACCCTCCTTCTTCGCCATGATCCTCTATATCTTCGACAACAGGTGAAAGTCGGCCACCGGCATAGTTGGCCGACCGTGAAGTCTACGCGATGGCGCCGGACAACCCCAAATCAACGGCGCCCGCTCCGGGCGATCGGTGACGCGCTCAGATGGCCAGGCCGCGGGCGGCCCGTTCGGTGTAGAGATCGACGCTCTCGCGCAGGGCCTTGAGGATGTAGGCGGGGAACTCCATCCCCTCCTTGTGCGCCCAGAGCAGACGCTGCTCGACCCGGCCGACCTCGCGCGCGTACGCCTCGAGGTCGGCGTCCAGACCGAGGTCCTTCACCACCCCACCCATGTCGGCCTTGTAGGTCGTCATGGCGTTGGTCCCCACCAGGTTGTACGAGCGCTCCCGCAGCACCCGGGTCAAGAACAGCTGCCACGGCCGCAGCACCTTGTCCTGGACCATGGCGGTGGCCGACATCTGGTAGAACGCGAAGTGCCCGGGCTCCTGCTGCTTGATCGGGGTGATGATCGTCTCCGCGATCGCGCTCTCGCCGAGCTCCTTCATGCCGGTGTTGATCTGGTTGTAGGCCAGCACGGCCTGCCGCTCGGTGCTCGCCCCGGTGAGGAAGTAGAGCAGCTTGGCGACCTCTTGGACGGGCCGGAGATTCGCCAGCGCGCCGAGGATCTTGATCTTGAACGAGACCTCGAGGTGCGGCGCGGCCGCCGTCCGACCGAGGTCTTGCTGCAACCGGTCCAGGATCAGTCCGTGCTGGATCTCCTGCGGCTGCCACACGTCGGCGTAGAAGGTCTTGTTCGTGTCGTCGACGTCGGGGAGCAGGACGAGCAGCTCGAGCACGTTCCGATCGACCTCCAGCTCGACCCGGGCCAGGTAGTCGATGACGTGGCCGTACCGCTCGGCGACGGCCTGCGGATTGCGGATCGTCCGGTCGACCGAGTCGAGTGAGATGGGTGGGTAGAGCTCACCGAGTCGCTGAACGTGTTCAGCGATCTTCTGCTGGGTGATCTGCTGCCTCGGCACGGAAGGACTTTACCGGCGGGGTCCGGCGGCGGACAAAGTCGGCGCGGTGTGCTCTTCCACACCCTAAGGGTAGCCAGGCCAACGCGATCCGGGGAACGAATCGGGCGCTCAGAACAGGATCAGCAACAGGATCGCTATCAGCAGCACCACGCCGACCAGGACCGCGACCACACCGATCGTGAGCCGGGTGGCGCTGCGGCTGGTGCTCAGCTGACCCGGGGCGCCGGCTCCGCCGCCGTCGCCGAACGCCGGGCCGTCGTAGGTGGAGAGGGGTGGCAGACCTTCCACCACGGGAAGTAGCTCCCCCATCCGCTGGGCCGCGAACAGCCGGTCCAACCGGGAGGCGAAGTCGTCGGACTCCAGCGCCCCGGCCTCGTACGCCGCGTTCAGCCGAGCGCTGAGCTGGTTGCGTTCCGCTTCGCTGACCGGCGCCTGGGGGGTGCTGCGGTACGGCGACGAGATGGGGAGCTCGCTCACCTCGCCAGACTACCCCGGCGTCGACGCCGGCCCACTCGGCGCGAAATGATGAGTCCGTGCCCTCCACCCCCACCGCCACACTCGTCCTCGACCGCGCTTTCACGCTGGCGCCGGTGCCGCGCCGGCTCTTCGGCTCGTTCGTCGAGCACATGGGTCGCTGCGTCTACACCGGCATCTTCGAGCCCGGTCATCCGGCCGGCGACGAACTCGGTCTGCGGACCGATGTGGCGGAGCTGACCCGAGAGGTCGGTCCGACCGTCGTGCGCTATCCCGGCGGCAACTTCGTCTCCAACTACCGCTGGGAGGACGGCATCGGCCCGCAGTCGCAGCGGCCGACCCGGCTCGACCTGGCCTGGCACTCGATCGAGACCAACCAGTTCGGTCTGCACGAGTTCATGGCCTGGACGGATCGGGTGCAGGTCGAACCGATGCTCGCCGTCAACCTGGGGACCCGGGGTCTGCAGGAGGCCTGCGACCTGCTCGAGTACGCCAACCACCGCGGCGGCACCTACTGGTCCGACCGGCGGATCGCCAACGGCGCCGCCGACCCGTTCGGGGTGAAGTTGTGGTGTCTGGGGAACGAGATGGACGGCCCCTGGCAGGTCGGCCACAAGACGGCCGCGGAGTACGGCCGGTTGGCCAACGAGACGGCCAAGGCGATGCGGCTGATCGACCGCGACATCGAGCTGGTGGCCTGCGGCTCGTCCAACTCCGCCATGCCGACCTTCGGCGCCTGGGAGGCCGAGGTGCTGGAGCACTGCTACGACGCCGTCGACTTCATCTCCCTGCACGCCTACTACGAGGAGCGCGAGGAGGACGCGCTCTCGTTCCTGGCGAGTGCGGTGAACATGGATCGCTTCATCGAATCGGTCATCGCGACCGCCGACGCCGTCCGGGCCAAGGGTCGGCACTCCAAGGCGATCAACCTCTCCTTCGACGAGTGGAACGTCTGGTACCAGCGCCGGTTCGGCGGTGACGGGCCGAAGTCGTCCGCCGTCGAGTGGAAGCCGCAGCCGCGGCTGATCGAGGACGAGTACACCGTCACCGACGCGGTGGTGGTGGGTACCCTCCTCAACTCCTTGCTGCGGCACGGCGACCGGGTCACGGTGGCCTGCCAGGCGCAGCTGGTGAACGTGATCGGCCTGCTGCGCTCCGAGCCGGGTGCGGAAGCCTGGAAGCAGACCATCGCGTACCCGTTCGAGCAGGTCCGCCGGCTCGCCCAGGGCCAGATCCTCCAGGTCGTCGCCAGCTCGGATCGCTACGACTCCAGCAGCTACACCGATGTCCCGCTGGTCGACGCGTCGGCCACCTTCGACCCGGAGTCGGGGCGCGCGGCCGTCTTCGTCGCCAACCGCAGCCTGACCGACGCTGCGGAGCTGGAGGTCGACCTCCGCGGCATCGGCGGCACGACCGTGCTGGCCGCGACCACGCTGCACGCCGGGGACGGTCAGGATCGCCACACAGACAACGTCGCCGACCACGACGCCGTACGACCGCGGCCCTTCGACGACCACACCGTCAGCGACGGCCGGCTGCGGGCCAAGCTGCCGCCTCTGTCGTGGACGGTCTTCGAGACCGACGCCGCCCGCGCCGGCTGACTGCTCGAGGCTCAGGCCGGTGGTTGCCAGACCGACGGCAGCCCGAACTTCTCGAACAACGTGGTGTCGAAGTAGCACGTCACCGCTGACACGGCACCGTCGCGAACGCTCACCTGCTGGATCTGGAACGCCCGGTGGACGCCGTCGACGCCCTTCATGTACAGCGCCAGGGCGGGCTGGCCGTTGGCCATGGCCAGCACCAGCTTCTGGTCGCCCGGGCCCTCCGCGGGGCAGTAGCCGGTGACCAACGCGCGGATCGCCTCGCGGCCCTGGTACCAGGCCGGGAACGGCGGCATCTCCCAGGTGGCGTCCTCGGTCAGCAGCGAGACGATCCGATCGACGTCGTAGGCCTCGAAGGCGGCCATGTAGTCGGTCAGCAGCTGCTCGGTCCGCTCGTCCGCCAGTGGCGCCGGATCGCTCAGATCCACCTTGGCCAGATGCGCCCGGGCGCGCTGCAGGCTGCTGTTCACGGCGGCGACACTCGTCTCGAGCGTCTCGGCGACCTCGCTGGCCCGCCACGCCAGCACGTCGCGCAGGATCAGCACGGCGCGCTGCTGAGGCGTCAGGAACTGCAGCGCGGCGACGAAGGCGAGCCGGATGCTCTCCCGGGTCACGATCTCCTCGGCCGGGTCGTCGGTCGCCTTGCCCCAGACGACGGTGTCCGGCAGCGGCTCCAGCCACGGCACCTCGGGCCGGGTCTCCAACGTCCCGGTCGGCCCTCCCGAGGGAGCGCCGATCCCGGACGGCAGCAGCCGGCGGTGCTTGCTCTGCAGCGCCGTGAGACAGGCGTTGGTCGCGATCGAGTACATCCAGGTGCGCAGCGACGATCGGTTCTCGAAGCCGTGGTAGGCCCGCCAGGCCCGGATGTAGGTCTCCTGGACCAGGTCCTCGGCGTCGTGGACCGATCCGAGCATCCGGTAGCAGTGTGCGGTCAGTTCCCCGCGCATCGGCTCGACCAGCTCGAGGAAGGTGTCGTTCACCGTGGTCGTCGTCATGCAGTCCCCTCGTTCCCCGTCATCGGCTCGAATCTACGCCAAGCCCCGATGAGTTGCGAAGGGTTCGCCGGTCTCAACTCCAACGCGCCTGCGCGGGATCCGTCGACCCCGAAAGCCCACCCATGCCACGGATGATCTTCATCAACCTCCCGGTCCAGAACCTGCCCGACGCCACCGCGTTCTACACCGGGCTCGGATTCCGGCTGAACCCCGGGTTCTCCGACCGGGACTGCAGCTGCCTGGTCGTGTCGGAGACGATCTGCGTGATGGCGCTGCAGACCGAGCGGTTCGCCGATTTCCTGGCGGGTCCGGTCGGTGATCCCCGACTCGGCACGACCGTGATCAACTGCCTGTCCGCGGACAGCCGCGACGAGGTCGACGCGATGGTCGCGAAGGCGCTCGCGGGCGGCGGGTCGCCGTGGTTGGACAAGATCGAGGACGGCCCCGTGTACGGGCACAGCTTCGCCGATCCGGACGGTCACGTCTGGGAGGTGCTGCACATGGCGGTGCCGGATCCGTGATGCCCTGACTGCTGAATTCATCATCTGTTGAATTTTGCTCCGCCGCCCCGTACCGTGAGGACATGACGCAGTTGGTCGACTTCGCCGACGTCGACGAGACGATGCTCGACGAGGTCGGCGGGAAGGGCCGAAGTCTCGGTCTGCTCTTCCGAGCCGGCTTCGCTGTTCCGGACGGGTTCTGCATCACCACCGCGGCCTACCGAAGCCACACCGCCGGCCGGCTGGACGCGCTGCTGGCCGAGTTGGTGGCCGATCCTCCCCCGGCCGAGCTGCCCGCGTTGGCGGCGGCGGCCCGGGCGGCGGTGCTCGAGACCCCGCTCGCCGAGGAGCTGGCTGCGGCGGTCCTCGACCGGTATCGCGATCTCGGCCCGGACGCCGCCGTGGCCGTCCGCTCGTCGGCCACGGCCGAGGACCTGCCCGACGCGAGTTTCGCCGGCCAGCAGGACAGCTACCTGAACGTCGTCGGCGCCGATGCGCTGCTCGATGCCGTCCGGCGCTGCTGGGCGTCGCTGTGGACCGACCGAGCGGTCAGCTATCGGGTCAGCAACGGCATCGACCAGCAGACAGTGGCCCTGTCGGTCGTGGTCCAGCGGATGGTCGACGCCGACGTCGCCGGGGTGCTGTTCACCGCCGATCCGGTCACCGGGACCCGGACGCACACCGTGATCGATGCCAGCCCCGGACTCGGTGAGGCGGTCGTGTCCGGAGCGGTCAACCCCGATCACGTTCTCGCCGACTCCGCCACCGGGGCCGTGCTCGACCGCCGGATCGGTGACAAGCGGATGGCCATCCGCGGCGTGGCCGGTGGCGGCACCGAACGCACCGAGCTGAACGGGTCGAGCAAGGAGCTGTGCGTATCGGACCGGCAGGTCGCCGATCTCGTCGACCTGGGGCGCCGGGTGCAGGAGTTCACCGGGACCCCGCAGGACATCGAGTGGGCGATCGCCGCCGACGGCGAGCTGTGGCTCACCCAGGCCCGGCCCATCACGACGCTCTACCCCGTGCCGGCGACCTCCCAGCCCGGCCTCCGGATCTTCGTCTGCATGACCTTGGCCCAGGGCCTGACCCGGCCCATCACGCCGATGGGGTTGGCTGCCTACCGGCGGATCGGGTCGGCGCTGGTCGGGCTCCTCGGCGACCCACCCGCTGACCCGGCCGCAGGGCCCGACGGCCTGGTGGCGGTCGGGCAGCGCCAGTTCGTCGACATCACCCCGCTGGTGTCGAATCCACGTGCTCGCCGACTCGCCATCCGGGTGACCGGCGTGATGGAGGCGCGGACCTCGGCGGTGCTGACCGCGCTGTCCGGGGACGACCGCTTCCCCGCCGAGGGCGGCGGATCGCCGGTGCCGACGGTGGCGCGACTGATGTGGATCTCCAAGTTGCCCTTCCGGCTGCTGATCGGCCTCGCCGACCCCCGGTGGGCCTACTCGGGGATCGCCGCCCTGGAACGGCGACTGCGTCGACGCCTCGCCATCGCCGACGACGCGACCCCGGGTCAGCGACTCGACTTCGTCGAGCGCCGGCTCGGTACCGACAGCTTCTTGCTGATGCCGAAGACCTTCGGGTACGCGGTCGGAGGTTTCCTCGCGATGGCCCTGGCGCGACGGTTGTTGCGCGGCCACGCCGATCCGGCGGAGCTGCAGACCGTGCTGCGTGGACTGCCGCACAACGTGACCACCGAGATGGATCTGGAGCTGTGGGCGCTGACCACGCGGATCCGGTCGGACGACGCCTCGGCCGCGGTCTTCCACGCGGAGACCACCGCCGAGATCGCCAGCCGGTTCCGCACCGGTCGGCTGCCGACCACCGCTCAGCAGGGCCTCGCCGACTTCCTCAGCCGGTACGGGCACCGGGCCGTGGCCGAGATCGACCTCGGGGTGCCGCGCTGGTCCGAGGAACCCGAGCACCTGATCGGGGCGATCGCCAACTACCTGCAGCTGCCCGACGGGAAGCTCGCCCCGGACCAGACCTTCGCCCGCGGGGTGGCCGAAGGGGAGGCCGCCGTGGTCGAGTTGACCGAGCGCGCCGCCCGGTTGGGACCGGTCCGTGGTCGGGCGGTCGGCTGGGCGCTGAGCCGGGCGCGTCGGCTGACCGGGCTCCGGGAGTATCCGAAGTTCCTGCTGGTGCTCAGCCTGGCGGCGATGCGTGCCCAGCTGCGCGCGGTCGGGGCGGCCGCCGCGGCCACCGGCGCCATCGCCGCGGGCGACGACATCTTCTGGCTGGACCTCAATGAGGCCCGCCGGGCCCTCAACGGTGAGCGGCTGGTCGAGCTGGTCGTCGAACGGCGCGAGGCCTATGCCCGCGAGCTGCGTCGACGGCACGTGCCTCGCATCCTGCTCTCGGACGGCACGGAGCCCGAGGCCAGCCTGGGCAGCACGGGTGGCCCGGATGGACTACGCGGCAGTCCCGCCTCGGCGGGCGTCGTCACCGGCGTGGCCCGGGTCGTCCTCGATCCGGCCACGGCCCGGCTGGAGCCGGGCGACATCCTCGTCGCGCCGTCGACCGACCCGGGCTGGACCCCGCTCTTCCTCACCGCCGGCGGCCTCGTGATGGAGATGGGTGGATCGAACTCCCACGGGGCGGTCGTCGCACGCGAGTACGGGATCCCCGCCGTCGTCGGAGTGCCGGCGGCGACCAGCACCATCCAGGACGGTCAGATCATCACCGTCGACGGCGGCGCCGGCCTGGTGCGGGTCGAGGCCGAACCCGTTCCCGTTCCCTGAGCCGGTCGAGCACCGAACGGCGGATGGACCCTCATGGGCCCTTCGACAAGCTCAGGGCACGAGCACACTAAGCGCTGACTGGGTCGGAGTGCCGGTCCAGGGCCTCGAAGACCCGGGCCGCCACCTCGTCGACGGGTCCGAGCCCGTCCACCTCGATCAAGAGGCCACGGCCGGAGTAGATCTCGAGCAGCGGCGACGTCTCGTCGGTGTACTTCTGCTGCCGGACCCGGATGGCTTCCTCGGTGTCGTCCTCACGGCCCTCGATCTGGGCCCGCTTGAGCAGCCGCCTCACCACCTCGTCGGCATCGGCCTGCAGCGACAGCACGGCGTCGAGCCGCATGTCCTGCGCGTCCAGCACCGTGTCGAGCGCCTCGACCTGATCCACCGTGCGCGGGTAACCGTCGAGCAGGAAGCCGTTCGCGACGTCGTCGTGGCCCAACCGGTCGGCGACGATCGCGTTGGTGATCTCATCGCTGACGTAGCCGCCCGACGCCATGATCCGCTGCACCTCCTGGCCCAGTGGCGTCCGGTCGCGGACGTTGGCACGGAAGATGTCGCCGGTCGAGATGGCCGGGATCTGGTAGTGCTCACCGATCAGCTTGGCCTGGGTGCCCTTGCCGGCACCGGGTGGGCCCATGATGAGGAGGCGCATCAACGGAGGAACCCTTCGTAGTTTCGTTGCTGGAGCTGGCTCTCGATCTGCTTGACCGTGTCCAACCCGACCCCGACGATGATCAGGATCGAGGTACCTCCGAAGGGGAAGTTCTGGTTGGCGTTCAAGAAGATGAACGCCACGGATGGCAACAAGGCGATGAGTCCGAGGTACAGGGCCCCCGGGAAGGTCAATCTCGACAAGACGAAGGCGAGGTAGTCCTCGGTCGGCTTGCCGGCCCGGATCCCGGGGATGAAGCCGCCGTACTTCTTCATGTTGTCCGCGACCTCTTGCGGGTTGAACGTGATCGCCACGTAGAAGTAGGCGAAGAACACGATCAGCAAGAAGAAGGTGGCCATGTACAGCGGGTGGTCGCCGCGGACGAAGTAGGTCTGGATCCAGCTCGCGATCTGCGACTCCGGCTGGAACTGGGCGTACAGCGCCGGGATGTACAGCAGCGACGACGCGAAGATGACCGGGATGACGCCGGCCTGGTTCACCTTGATGGGGATGTAGGTGGTCGAACCACCGAACATCCGCCGGCCCACCATCCGCTTGGCGTACTGGACCGGGATCCGGCGCTGCGACATCTCGATGAAGATGACCGCCGCCATCACCACCAGACCCAAACCGCAGACCAGCGAGAAGACCAGCCAGCCGTTGGCTCCCGGACGGGCGACCTTGAGGCCCCACAGGGCGCTCGGGAAGGTGGCGGCGATCTGGGTGAAGATCATCACCGACATGCCGTTGCCGATACCGCGCTCGGTGATCAGCTCGCCGAGCCACATGATGATGCTGGTGCCGGCGGTCATGGTCAGGATCATCACGACGATCGGGAAGATGCCCTTGTCGTGGACCAGTCCGGGACAGCCGACGAACAGCTGGTCGTTCACCGCGAGGGTGACGAAGGCCGTCGAGTTGAGCACGGCCAGCACCAAGGTGAGGTAGCGGGTGTACTGGGTGATTTTGGTCTGGCCGGCCTGACCTTCTTTACGCAGTGCCTCGAGCCGCGGGATCACGACGGTGAGCAGCTGCAAGATGATGCTCGCCGTGATGTACGGCATGATGCCCAGCGCGAAGATGGCGAGCTGGAGCAGCGCGCCGCCGGAGAAGAGGTTGATGAGCGAGTAGAGGCCCTGCTGGTCGCCGCTGGTGGCCTGGCGCAGACAGAAATCGACCTGACGCACGTTCACGTTGGGGGTGGGGATGATCGATCCGAGCCGGAAGACGGCCAGGATCGCCAACGTGAAGAAGATCTTCTTGCGCAGATCCGGCGTCCGGAATGCATTGGCGAACGCGGCAAGCACCCGTGACCCTCCCTTTCCTCGAACCGTCCAGGCGTCGTGACCCAGTGACTGTGTCGCTGTACGCGTACGCGCAGGACCGCCCGAGATTACCAAGAAGTCGCCCGGAATCGGACATCTCTGTCATCCGTGCTTGTCCGTTCGCTACCAGGATCCGCTCCAGACGGCGGGCGTCGTCCTCCCGCGGTCGACGAAAAGCGTGTCGACCGCGGTCGTCCTCCGACCACCGCCGCGGATCCCTCCGCTCACTCGGGCTTGTCCGTTCGCTACCGGATCCGCTCCAGACGCGAGCCGTCGTCCTCCCGCAGCCGACGAAAAGCGTGTCGACCGCGGTCGTCCTCCGACCCGCGCCGCGGATCCCTCCGCTCACTCGGGGAACATCCGGCGCTCGGCCCTGCCGTCAGGCTGACAGGGTTCTCGCGATCCAGGGGTAGATCCGGTCCTCCCAGACCAGCTGGCCGAGGCCGCCGCAGTGGCCGCCGGCGCCTTCCTCGGCGCTGAGCTGGAGCACCTGGCCCGGGGTGCTCAGGGCCGCGACCAGCGCCGGCCCGCCGCCGCCGGCGAAGTCGCCCTCGCACTCCACCGCCAGCACCGGACACTGGATCTGGTGGGCCACGTCGAGCATCGTGTAGCGCCGGAGCTCGGCGAAGTAGGCCTCGACGCTGTCCAGGCCGTGCGCCGCCATCCGCGACCCGAAGAACTCCGCCCGGTTGGGGTCGACCTTCATCTGCAGCTCCGAAACGGGCACGGCGACCTTGCCGACCAGCCCCTCGGGCAGATGCGCCGCCATGTCGGGCTGGGCCGGATCGCACACCAGTGCGGCGATCCGGTGCTCGAACGCCACCGCCCGCGGCGCCAGATACCCCGCGAAGGACCGGCCGAGCAGCACCAGCGCATCCGGGTCGACGTCGTCCCGGGCCACCAGCGCGTCCACCCAGGGGGTCAGCACCTGCTCGAACTCCGGTCGCATCACCATCCGGTGCACGATCAGGGCCGCGCCCTGGCCCGGACCCTCGAACGTCAGCGCGGAGTAGCCCTGGCGGACCGCGGCCACCGCGTAGCTGTGGCCCTCCTCGGCCGTGGAGTCGTACCCGCAGGGCAGCAGCACCGTCGGCCGTCGCTCGCCGGCATCACCGGAGCGGTAGAAGTACCCCCGCAGCTCCGACCCCTCGAACGCGATGGTGACCGACTCGACGGGATGGTCGAGCAGCGGCAGCGCGGCCGAGAAGGCCTCGACGTGCCGCCGGTAGGCCTGCTGAAGCCGCGGATCGTCGAGATCGTGCCGGAGGAAGAAGTACGCCTGCCGGTAGTACTCGGCGGCCCGCAGGTAGGCGCTCGCCCGGGACGGTTCGGTCAGCTGCTCGGCGCTCTCCCGCAGACCGTCGGCCCGGGCGGACCAACCGTCGTACCAGCGGCCCGCATCGGCCTTGGCGATGGATCGGGCCGTCGTCAGAGCCTCGCCGAGGTCGGCACTCCCGGACGCGAGCTTGAACATCGTGCGGCCCAGCTGGGCGTCGTACATCTCGTCGGAGAAGACCAGGGTTTCCTTGCTCATGCCGCCTCGCATCCGGTTACTGATGACACGTGCATCGAGTCGGTGCACGCTGCGACAGTGTCTCGCGGATCAGCTCGTCGCGGCACGGTGCCTGCGCACTCTGCGCACGACCAGCCAGACGACGAAGGCGGCGATTCCGGCGTAGATCGCCCAGTTGAGGTAGCGGGAGTACTGCTCGACCAGCTGGTGCTGCTCTCCCAGGGCGGCACCGAGGCCGATCAGCAGCCCGTTCCAGATCCCGCTGCCGGCGACCGTGCAGAGGGAGAAGCTGAGCAGATTCATCCGGTCGGCCCCGGCGGGCAGCGAGATGAGACTTCGGACACCGGGGATGAGTCGGCCGAAGAAGACCGAGGTCCGACCGTGCCGGTGGAACCAGTCGGCCGCTTGCTCCAGGTCGTCCCGCTCGAGCAGGGGGATCTTGGCCAGCCAGCCGATCGCCCGCTCGAGGCCGAGTACGGCCCCGAGGGCGTACAGCCCCAGCGCGCCCAGGTAGGCGCCCGCCGTCGCGGTCACGAAGACCAGGGGAAGACTCAGCGTGCCGCGCTGGCTCAGGTACCCCGCCAACGGCAGGATCGCCTCGCTCGGCAGCGGTGGGAACACCGTCTCGAGCAGGACCAGGACACCGACGCCCCACTCCCCCAGCGTCTCGATGACCGACTCGGCCCAGCCCAGGATGCCGGTCAGCTCCAGCGGGTGCATGCCCCTCCAACTCGTCGGACAGAATTGAGGATCACCGAGAATACCTGCACCGAGCTTGCGAGGTGCCCGAGCGAGAGGAGGATCCGCGGCGATGGTCGGAGGACCCGCGAGCGAGCGAAAGATCCGCGCGTCGGCCGGAGGACGATCGAGGCGACACGCTTTTCCGTCGCCGAGGAGGACGACGACCGTCGCCCCGAGCGGATCCGTAGCGAGCGGACGATGCCGAGGCGACACGCTTTTCCGTCGCCGAGGAGGACGACGGCCGGCGTCCAGAGCGGATCCGGAGCGAGCGGATGAGGGGTGATGGGAGCGGGTGGGTGCGGTGCGGCCTCGGCCACCGACATTGGGGCCGGTACGGCGCGGCGGGATTGCTGCTGGTCGACCGGCTGAGTGAGCCGGCGCGAGTCCTGCTGCAGCACCGGGCGGCGTGGACGGCCAACGGTGACACCTGGGGCATCCCCGGTGGTGCTCGGGACTCCCACGAGACCGCCGTGCAGGCCGCCCTGCGGGAGGTCGACGAGGAAACCGGCATCCCGGCTCGGGCCGTCCGGGTGGGCGGCGAGCTGCTCGACGACCACGGCGGCGGCTGGTCGTACACGACCGTGCTCGGTGAGCTGGTCGAGGCGGTCGCCCTGGTGCCGCAGGAAGAGTCCCAGGAACTGCAGTGGGTGCCGGTCGACCTGGTCGACCAGCACCCACGACGTGCAGCACTTCATCCCGGCTTCGCGGCCACCTGGCCGCAGTTGCGGGCCCGGCTCTAGAGCTGGGTCACGCTCCCGCCGGCCGCTTCGATCTTGTCCTTCGCCGTGGCGGAGAACGCGTGCGCGGTCAGCTGGACGGCGACCGAGATCTCGCCCGTGCCGAGCACCTTGACCTGGTGGTTGGCGCGAACCGCACCGACCGCCACGAGCTCGTCGACCCCGACGGTCCCGCCGTCAGGGAACAACGCCGAGATCTTGTCCAGGTTGACGACCTGGTAGCTGGTCCGGAACGGGTTCGTGAAGCCTCGCAGCTTCGGCAACCGCATGTGCAGCGGCATCTGCCCGCCCTCGAAGTTCTCGGGCATGTTCTTGCGTGCCCCCGAACCCTTGGTGCCCCGACCGGCGGTCTTGCCGCGCTTGCCGCCCTCGCCGCGTCCGACGCGGATCTTGGCCGTCTTGGCCCCGGGGGCCGGGCGCAGGTGGTGAACCTTCAGCGCCATCTCACTCCACCTCCTCGACGGTGACCAGATGGGTCACCTTCGCGATCATGCCGCGGACCTGCGGACCGTCCTCGTGCGAGGCCGTGGCGCCGATGCGCCCCAGCCCGAGGCTGCGCAGGGTGTTCCGCTGATTGGCTCTGCTGCCGATGCCGGACTTGACCTGGCTGACCTTCAGTTTGTTCGTCGACGTGCTCATCAGCCCACCGGTTCCTTCCGGGCCCGCAGCAGCGCGGCCGGGGTCACGTCCTCGACGGTCTTGCCCCGCCGAGCCGCCACCTGCTCCGGCTGCTCCAGGCTCTGCAGCGCCTCGACGGTCGCGTGCACCACGTTGATGGCGTTGGCCGAGCCCAGTGACTTGGCCAAGACGTCGTGCACCCCGGCGCACTCGAGCACCGCGCGAGCGGAGCCACCGGCGATGACGCCGGTACCCGGCGAAGCCGGACGCAGCATGACGACACCGGCCGCCTTCTCGCCCTGAACGGGATGCGGGATGGTGCCCTGGATCCGCGGCACGGTGAAGAAGTGCTTCTTGGCCTCTTCCACGCCCTTGGCGATCGCGGCCGGCACCTCCTTGGCCTTGCCGTAGCCGACACCGACGGTGCCGTCGCCGTCGCCCACCACGACCAACGCGGTGAAGCTGAACCGACGACCGCCCTTCACGACCTTGGCGACCCGGTTGATCGCCACCACGCGCTCGATGTAATTGCTCTTCTCGCCGCCTTGGCCACGACGATCGTCACGGCCGCGACGGTCGCCACCTGCACCGCCACCGCGGCGCTGGCTTCCACTCATATCGCTCTACCCATCTCTCGTCAGAATCCGAGGCCGCCCTCGCGAGCGCCGTCTGCCAGCGCCGCGATCCGACCGTGGTACTTGTGACCGGCGCGGTCGAACACGACGTGTTCCACCCCGGCAGCCTTGGCCCGCTCGGCGACGAGACCACCGACCTGCTTGGCCTTGGTGGTCTTGTCGCCGTCCGTCGTCCGCAGCGTGTCCTCCATCGAGGAGGCCGATGCCAGCGTCTTGCCGACGGTGTCGTCGATCACCTGGGCGGAGATGTGCCGGGCCGAACGGGTGACCACCAGGCGCGGTCGCTCCGGGGCACCGAAGACCTTCTTGCGGCCCCGCAGCTGACGCCGCAGTCGCGAAGCCGTCCGGGCCGCCGTGCCCTTGCGGGCGGACAAAGAGACAGCCATGACTACTTACCAGCCTTTCCAACCTTGCGCCGGACGTGCTCGCCCGCGTACCTCACACCCTTGCCCTTGTACGGCTCGGGCTTGCGCAGCTTGCGGATGTTGGCCGCGACCTCACCGACCTGCTGCTTGTCGATCCCCAGCACGGTGAACCGGGTCGGGGCTTCGACAGTGAAGGTGATGCCCTCCGGTGCCGTCACCTTGACCGGGTGGCTGAAGCCGAGCGCGAACTCGAGCTCCGTCGGGCCCTTGCTGATGACCCGGTAGCCCACACCGACGATCTCGAGCTTCTTCTCGTACCCGTTGGTGACGCCGGTGACCATGTTGGACACCAGGGTCCGGGTCAACCCGTGCAGCGACTTGCTCACTCGCTCGTCGTTGGGCCGGCTCACCGAGATCTCGCCGTTGTCGGCGCGCTCCAGGGTGATCGGCTCCGCCACCGTGTGCGAGAGCGAGCCCTTCGGGCCCTTCACCGACACCTGCCGCCCATCGAGGGTGACCTCGACACCGGACGGGACGGGAATCGGCATCTTTCCGATGCGTGACATCTCTACGTGTTCCTCTCCGTCTCGTATGCGCCGGTCACCAGACGAAGGCGAGGACTTCCCCGCCGACCTTCTGGTAGTGGGCCTGCTTGTCGGTCAACAGCCCGGTGGACGTGGAGATGATCGCGATCCCGAGACCGCCGAGCACCTTGGGCAGCCCGGTGGACTTGGCGTAGACCCGCAGACCCGGCTTGGAGATCCGCCGGATCCCGGCCAGCGACCGTTCCCGGTTCTGCCCGTACTTCAAGGTGATGGACAGCGACTTGCCGACCTCACCCTCGGTCGGCTCCAGCACCTCGTAGCCGGCGATGTAGCCCTCGGAGGTCAAGATCTCGGCGATGCCGACCTTGATCTTGCTGTGCGGCATGACGGCGGTGTCGTGGTACGCCTGGCTGGCGTTCCGTACCCGCGTCAACATGTCCGCGATCGGATCTGTCATGGTCATGATCTGGTTCTTCTCTCTCAGCCGGTTTCCGACGGTCATCCCGCCGGACCTGTTCTGTCTTCAGGTCTGGATCTGGTGGTGACGCACGGTCACCAGGAGGACTTGGTGATGCCCGGCAGCTCACCCTTGTGCGCCATCTCGCGCACGCAGATCCGGCAGAGCCCGAACTTGCGGAACACCGCCTTGGGTCGGCCGCAGCGCTGGCAGCGGGTGTACGCCCGGACGGCGAACTTCGGCGTCCGGGCCTGCTTCACTCGGAGGGCAGTCTTTGCCATCTCAGCTCACAACTCCTGTATTCACTTGCTGCGGATCGACCAGGCCGGGCCCTTGGCCCTGGACTTGGCCGGCTTCGGGTTCTCGTTGAACGGGAAACCCAGGTGCCGCAGCAGGGCCCGTCCTTCGTCGTCGGTCTTGGCCGTGGTGACGAACGTGATGTCCATCCCGCGGGTGCGATCGATCCGGTCCTGATCGATCTCGTGGAACATCACCTGCTCGTTCAGCCCGAACGTGTAATTGCCCTGGCCGTCGAACTGGTGGCTGTTGAGACCGCGGAAGTCGCGGATCCGGGGCAGTGCGAGCGTGAGCAGCCGATCGGCGAACTCCCACATCCGGTCACCGCGCAGCGTCACGTGGGCGCCGATGGGCATGCCCTCGCGCAGCTTGAACTGCGCGATCGACTTGCGGGCTCGGGTGAGGGTCGCCTTCTGACCGGTGATGGTGGCCAGGTCCTTCAGCGCACCGTCGATCAGCTTCGAGTCGCGGGCGGCTTCACCGACCCCCATGTTGACGACGATCTTGGTCAGTCCGGGAACCTGCATGACGTTGGCGAAGTCGAACTCCTGGCGCAGGGCCGGGGCGATCTCCTCGCGGTAGCGCTGCTTGAGGCGCGGGATGGTCCGCTGCTCGGTCCGCTCGGTTGTCGTGGCGGTCATCTGCTCAGATCTCCTCTCCGGTGACACGGGCGATCCGGACGGATCGGGTGCCCTTGTACTCGGAGCCGTCGGGGCGCCGCTTGGTGGCCTCCACCCGGTCGTAGCCGATCCGGGTGACGACCTCGTCGCCGTTGGCGTTCTTCACCACGAGCTGCACGTTGGACGCGTGGATCGGCGCCTCGGAGGACACGATCCCGCCCTTCGTCGTCTGCCGGGACTGCGGCTGCGCCGAGGTGTCCTTGAGGTGACGCTTGACGATGTTCACGCCGGACACGGTCACCCGGTTGGAGTCGGGGTGCACGGCGATCACTTCGCCGATCAAGCCCTTGTCCTTGCCGGCGATGACCTTGACCCGGTCACCCTTGATCACGTGCAGGTGGGTCTTGCGCTGCGACTTCAGTTGCTTGGGCATGGTTCAGATCACCTCCGGGGCGAGCGAGATGATGCGCATGAAACGCTTCTCGCGGAGCTCACGGCCCACCGGGCCGAAGATGCGGGTGCCGCGCGGCTCGCCGCTGTCGGCGCGCAGGATCACGGCGGCGTTCTCGTCGAACTTGATGTACGAGCCGTCAGCGCGCCGACGCTCCTTGACGGTGCGGACGATGACGGCCTTGACGACCTCGCCCTTCTTGACGTTGCCGCCCGGGATGGCGTCCTTGACGGTGGCGACGATGACGTCGCCGATTCCGGCGTAGCGACGGCCCGAGCCACCGAGCACCCGGATGCACAAGATCTCCTTGGCTCCGGTGTTGTCGGCGACCTTGAGCCGCGACTCCTGCTGGATCATCTGTTATCTCCTGTGTGTCGCACTGGTTCCCTTCCGGGCCTGGTGGAACGGCTGGTTCTGCGTGGGAATTGCTCGGCCGGGTTACTTGGCCTTGTCGAGGATCTCGACCACGCGCCAGCGCTTGGTGGCGCTGAGCGGTCGGGTCTCCATCACCCGGACGCGGTCACCCACGCCGGCGCTGTTGTTCTCGTCATGGGCCTTGATCCGGCTGCTGCGCCGCAGCACCTTGCCGTAGAGGCGGTGCTTGACCCGGTCCTCGACGGAGACGACGACGGTCTTGTCCATCTTGTCGCTCACGACGTAGCCGGTGCGGACCTTGCGGCGGCCGCGATCGGCCTGACCCGTCGACGGGGTGTCCGTCTCGGTCTCGGTGGTTGCTTCAGTCATCTCAGGCCTTCACTTCTTCGGTTTCGTCGGCATCGGCGGCGTCGGGATCATCGACGATGCCGAGCACCCGCTCCTGCAGCACCGTGTAGATGCGGGCGATGTCCTGCCGGACGGCGCGCAGCCGCCCGTGCGACTCGAGCTGGCCGGTGGCCGCCTGGAAGCGGAGCGTGAACAGCTCCTCCTTCAACTCGGTCACCTTGGTGTTGAGCTCGGCCCGACTCAGGCCGCGGAGCTCAGCAGCGGTGGCGGTCTTCGCCATCAGATCTCACCTGCCTCGCGCTTGATGAAACGGGCCTTCATCGGCAACTTGTGGATCGCCAGCCGCATCGCCTCGCGGGCCACGTCCTCGGTCACGCCGGAGAGCTCGAAGAGCACCCGGCCCGGCTTGATGTTGGCGATCCACCACTCCGGGGAACCCTTGCCGGAACCCATCCGGGTCTCGGCCGGCTTCTTGGTCAGCGGGCGGTCGGGGTAGACGTTGATCCACACCTTGCCGCCACGCTTGATGTGCCGGGTCATGGCGATACGGGCGGACTCGATCTGCCGGTTCGTCAGGTACGACGACTCCATCGACTGGATGCCGAAGTCACCGAACGCCAGCTTGGTGCCGCCCTTGGCCGCACCCCGACGACGCGGGTGGTGCTGCTTGCGGAACTTCACCCTGCGGGGAACCAACACTGCTCAGCCCTCCTGTCCCTGCGTCGGAGCGGACTCGGCCGGCGCACCGGCCTCGACCGGAGCACCCTCGGCGCGACGACGACCGCCACGCTCCGGACGATCACCGCGCTGCGGCCGATCGCCACGGCTGGGGCGACCCGGACGCGTCCGGCCACCGGCGGCGTTGCGCGCAGCCTTCTGCGCGGCCCGCTCGGCGCGACTGCCCGACACCTCACCCTTGTAGATCCACACCTTCACGCCGATCCGGCCGAAGGTGGTCTTGGCCTCGTGGAAGCCGTAGTCGACGTCCGCGCGCAGCGTGTGCAGCGGCACCCGACCCTCGCGGTAGAACTCCGACCGGCTCATCTCCGCGCCGCCCAGACGACCGGAGCACTGGATCCGGATGCCCTGCGCGCCGCCGCGCATGGCACTCTGCTGCGCCTTGCGCATGGCCCGCCGGAACTGCACCCGGGACGCCAGCTGCTCGGCCACACCCTGGGCGACCAGCTGAGCATCGGTCTCGGGGTTCTTCACCTCGAGGATGTTCAGCTGGACCTGCTTGCCGGTGAGCTTCTCCAGGTCGCCGCGGACACGCTCCGCCTCGGCGCCGTTGCGGCCGATGACGATGCCCGGACGCGCGGTGTAGATGTCGACCCGGACCCGGTCGCGGGTCCGCTCGATCTCGACGCTCGAGATCCCGGCCCGCTCCAGACCCTTGGTCAGCAGCTTGCGGATCTTCACGTCCTCGCCGACGTAGGAGCTGTACAGCTTGTCGGCGTACCAACGGCTCTTGTGATCGGTGCTGATGCCGAGGCGGAAGCCGTACGGCTGAATCTTCTGACCCATGCTCAGGCCCCCTTCGGTTCGACGACGACGGTGATGTGGCTCGACCGCTTCAGGATGCGGCTGGCGCTGCCCTTGGCCCGCGGACGGATCCGACGCATGGTCATGCCCTCGTCGACGAACGCCTGGGACACGAACAGCTCGCCGCGCTTGAGGTTGTCGGTCTGCTCGGCGTTCGCGATCGCGCTGGCCAGCACCTTGTAGACGGGGCCACTGGCCGCCTGCGGCGCGAACTCCAGCGTGGAGAGCGCGTCGTCGACGTCGAGGCCGCGTACGAGATCGACGACCCGGCGGACCTTGGTCGGCGACATCCGGACCGCCCGGGCGATCGCGTACGAACCGGGACGGTCGCCCAGCAGCGCCGAGCGCCGGCTGGGGCGTGTGTCCTTGCTCATCAGTTTCGTTTCCTTCTCTGTCGGGCTCACCACCGCTGGATCAGCGGCGGCGGGCCTTCCGGTCGTCCTTCACGTGCCCCCGGAACGTCCGGGTCGGGGCGAACTCGCCCAGCTTGTGGCCGACCATCGAGTCGGTCACGAAAACCGGAACGTGCTTGCGACCGTCGTGCACGGCGATGGTGTGACCGATCATGTCGGGCACGATCATCGAGCGGCGTGACCAGGTCTTGATCACGTTCTTGGTCCCCCGGCTGTTCTGCACCTCGACCTTCTTGGCCAGGTGGTCGTCGACGAAGGGACCCTTCTTCAAGCTGCGTGGCATCTGTTCTCAGTTCTCCCGACTCAGCGCTTCTTGCCGGACTTGCGACGGCGGATGATCAACCGGCTGCTCGCCTTGTTCTTGTCGCGGGTACGGCCTTCCGGCTTGCCCCACGGCGACACCGGGTGCCGACCACCCGAGGTCTTACCCTCACCACCACCGTGCGGGTGGTCGATCGGGTTCATCGCCACACCGCGGACGGTCGGGCGCTTGCCCTTCCAGCGGTTGCGGCCGGCCTTGCCCCAGTTGATGTTGGACTGCTCGGCGTTGCCGACCTCGCCGACGGTGGCGCGGCATCGGACGTCGACCATCCGCATCTCACCCGAGGGCATCCGCAGCGTCGCGTTGACACCCTCGCGGGCGACCAGCTGGATGGACGCACCGGCGGACCGGGCCAGCTTGGCGCCGCCGCCGGGCCGCAGCTCCACGGCGTGCACCGTGGTGCCGACCGGGATGTTGCGCAGCGGCAGGTTGTTGCCCGGCTTGATGTCGGCCGTCGGTCCGGCGTCGACCTCCGAGCCCTGACCGAGGCCGAGCGGCGCGATGATGTAGCGCTTCTCGCCGTCGGCGTAGTGCAGCAACGCGATCCGGGCGGTGCGGTTCGGGTCGTACTCGATGTGCGCGACCTTCGCCGGCACCCCGTCCTTGTCGTACCGCTTGAAGTCGACCAAGCGGTAGGCCTGCTTGTGCCCGCCACCCACGTGCCGGTTCGTGATCTTGCCGCTGTTGTTGCGGCCACCGGTCTTCGGGCTCGGGACGAGCAGCGACTTCTCCGGGGTGGACCGGGTCAGCTCGACGAAGTCGGCCACGCTGGAGCCGCGACGGCCCGGCGTGGTCGGCTTGTACTTACGGATACCCATGAGGTCTGTTTCCTTTACTCGCTGTGCTTGCTCAGCCGTTCGGCCCGGAGAAGATGTCGATCCGCTCACCGTCGGCGACGGACACGATCGCGCGCTTGGTGTCGGGCCGCTTCCCGGTGCCGTAGCGGGTGCGCCGCTTCTTGCCCTGCCGGTTGATCGTGTTCACCCCGACCACCTTGACCTTGAAGATCGTCTCGACGGCGATCTTGATCTCGGTCTTGTTGGCGTCGGGCGAGACGAGGAACGTGTACTTGTTCTCGTCCAGCAGGGAGTAGCTCTTCTCGCTCACCACCGGAGCGAGCAGCACGTCGCGATGATCGCGGATCTTGACCGGGTTGCTCACTTGTCGTCCTCCTCGACCAGATCGGCTACCACGTCGGCGGTGCGGCGTCCCTTGACCGGCCCGGCCACGAAGGCCTCGAGCGCGGCGCTGGTGAAGACCACCGCGTCGTTGACCAGCACGTCGTAGGCGTTCAGCTGGCCGACCGCCAGGGCGTGCACGGCCGCAGCGTTGCGCAGACTCAGCCAGGCCAGGTCGTCGTCGCGGTGCAGCACCACCAGGGTCTTCGCCGCGAGCTTGTCGCTCCCGGTCACCTTGGCCAGGGCCGCGAGCGCCTGCTTGGTGGACGGTGCGTCACCGCTCACCAGATCGGAGACCACGAACACCTTGCCGTCGCGGGCCCGATCCGACAGCGCCCCGCGCAGGGCGGCGGCGATCATCTTCTTCGGGGTGCGCTGGGCGTAACCGTGCGGCTGCGGGCCGTGCACCACGCCGCCACCGACGTACTGGGGCGCGCGGATCGAGCCCTGGCGGGCGCGACCGGTGCCCTTCTGCCGGTACGGCTTGGTGCCACCGCCCCGCACCTCGGCGCGGGTCTTGGTGGCGTGGGTCCCCTGTCGGGCGGCGGCCAGCTGGGCCACCACGACCTGGTGGATCAGCGGGATGTTCGCCGTCACGTCGAACAGGTGTGCGGGCAGGTCGGTCGAGCCGGTCCTGCTCCCGCTGGCGTCGAGGACGTCGACGGTACGTGTCTCGCTCATTCCGCCTCTCCCTTCTTGGCCGCCGAACGCAGCACGACCAGGCCACCGCGGACGCCGGGTATGGCGCCCTTGACCAGGATCAGCCCGCGCTCGGGATCGACCGCGTGCACGGTCAGGTTCTGGGTGGTGACCCGATCGACACCCATCCGGCCGGCCATCCGCAGCCCCTTGAAGACCCGGCCCGGGGTGGCGCAGCCACCGATCGAGCCCGGCGAGCGGTGCTTGCGGTGCACGCCGTGACTGGCGCGCAGACCACCGAAGCCGTGACGCTTCATGACGCCGGCGGTGCCCTTGCCCTTGCTGACTCCGGTCACGTCCACGATCTCGTCGGGGGCGAAGACCTCAGCGGTCAGCTCTTGACCGAGGGTGAACTCGCTCGCGTCGGCGGTCCTGATCTCGACCAGGTGCCTGCGCGGGGTGACGTCGGCCCGGGCGAAGTGGCCCGCGTCCGGCTTGGTCACCTTCTTGGCCTTGACGGCGCCGAAGCCCAGCTGCACGGCGGAGTAGCCGTCGGCCTCCGGGGTCCGGACCTGGGTGACCACACAGGGTCCGGCCTGGATCACCGTCACCGGAACGACCCGGTTGTTCTCGTCCCAGAGTTGGGTCATGCCGAGCTTGGTGCCCAGCAGTCCCTTCACTTTGCGTTCAGTACGTGCGCTCATGTCGAAAGTCGCGTCCTCAGAGCTTGATCTCGATGTCGACGCCGGCGGGCAGATCGAGCCGCATCAGCGAGTCAACGGTCTTGGGCGTGGGGTCGATGATGTCGATGAGCCGCTTGTGCGTACGCATCTCGAAGTGCTCCCGGCTGTCCTTGTACTTGTGCGGGGAGCGGATGACACAGAACACGTTCTTCTCCGTCGGCAGTGGCACCGGCCCCGCCACGCGAGCCCCGGTCCGTGTCACCGTGTCGACGATCTTGCGGGCCGAGGAGTCGATGACCTCGTGGTCATAGGCCTTCAGCCGAATGCGGATCTTTTGTCCCGCCACAGTCCGTCCTTCTACTCGTCGTACTCGTACATCCCTGTCTCGACCGACCCCCGAGGTCGGGCGTGTCGCTCCTGCACACGCACCCGTGGGCAAGCCCGGGCCGGAACCCGTTTCCTGCCTGCGTTGGGTGGCGCCCGGACCAGGTCACGTCGTGCGTGCGCTGGACCAAGCGGTGAGGGCCTCGCGGTTCGGCGTACCGGATGACTCAACACCCCGGGCACGCCCCGGCGACCCCCGTCGGAGCAACCTGACGATTCTGTCACGGACGCCCAACAGGGGCAAATCTCGCCGGTTGCCCCGGTTCAGACGCCCCAGCGCTGCTGCAGCCGCAGCAGTCGGGCGAGCTCCTGCAGGGCGGCGGTGTGCAGATCCGCGAGGACCTCGCCACCGTCGGCCTGGAACCGCCCGTGCACGTACGGGTACTCCGGCGGGCCGTCGAAGCCGAGCTGGACGAGCTCCGCCGTAGCCGGCAGCGGCTCCGCCGGCGGATGCGCCGGACCGGTGGTGGCCGCGGGCCTGGCCGCAGGCCTGGTTTCCGTGCCGGTCAGCTCCAGCTGGGCGGCCGTGATCGGGTGGTCCGCGCCGGCCGCGCGGGTCGCCAGCGCGGTGTTGATCGCGCGCAGCTGGTCGAGCTCGACGGTGTGGGTGGTCGGATCCAGCTGGTGACGGTGCCGCATGCCCACCTCCGCCTACGCCGACCGATCCCGGATGCACCCGGCCGGACCGGGTGCGGCTTCAGCCTACGCGGGACAGCGGCCGGCTCGGACGGTAGTGCCGGACCTGCCATCCGATGTCACGGCCGAACGACCAGCACAGGCTCGCCAGGCCCACCGCCACCAGCACCGAGGCCGGCCAGCCCGGCCGGACCAGGTCGACCGCCAGGGCCGCGATCAGCGACACCGCGCCGACCACCGCGATGGTCTTGCGGACCCGGATGCCGTACGTCAGCGGGACCCGCAGCACCGGGAGCAGCCACGACGCCACGAGGTAGCCGTACCGGAGCCCGCTCACGGCGACGGTCCACCACCCGGCGATGCCGAGGATCGGTATCAGCAGACTCAGGCAGAGCAGCAGCAGCGCGTCGGTCTCCATGTCGAAGCGGGCACCGAAGCTGCTGACCTCGTTGCGCGCCCGGGCGACCCGGCCGTCGACCCCGTCGAGCAGCAGGCAGCCGGTCGCCAGCGCGATGACCAGCAGCCGCTCACCGACCGACAGCCCGGCCAGGGCCGCCTCGACGGTCAGGCCGCCGACCCAGCAGGTGGCGACCAGCCGGGTCAAGGTGACGGCGTTCGCCCACCCGAATCGGGGGCCGCGCCAGGAGGTGGCGATCAGGACGGCTCCGACCAGGTAGCCGACGGTGGCCGCGACCGCCGGCCACGGCCCGAGCACGTGCGTCACCACCGCCGACGTCAGCCCGGCGCCGATGACCGACAAGCCGATGAGCACCGCACGCCACGACGCCGCAGCGGGCGCGGCGACGGTCGCGGACTGCACGTCGAGCAGCCTAGTTGTCGCGGCGCTCCCCCGCCCTGAGCGCGTGCTGGGCCCGGCCACGTCGACTCAGCTGAGCCAGCCGTTGTCGGTGGCGATCCGCACCGCCTCGGCCCGGGTCGCGGCACCGAGCTTCCCCATCGCTGCCGACAGGTGATTGCGCACCGTCCCCTCCGAGAGGTGCACGTGGGTGGCTACGGCGTGGGTGGAGCGACCGCCGGACGCGGCGGCGAGCACCTCGGTCTCGCGCTCGGTGAGTGGTGAGGTCCCGATGGCGAGGCTGGCCGCCGCCAGGGCGGGGTCGACCACCCGCAACCCCTGGTGCACCCGGCGGATCCCGTCCACCAGCCGGTCCGCCGGAGCGTCCTTGACCAGGAAACCGACCGCGCCCGCCTCCATCGCCCGGCGCAGGTAGCCCGGTCGGCCGAACGTCGTCAACACGATGACCCGGGTGTCGGGCCGCCGGCGGGTGATCTGGGCGGTGGCCGCGATGCCGTCACCGGCCGCCGATCCGTCGCTGGTCAGCTGCACGTCCATCAAGACCACGTCGGGTCGGTGTTCGTCCACCAGGGCCAGGGCGGTCGCGGCGTCGGCGGCCTGCCCGACGACCTCCAGGTCCGGCTCCAGGGCGAGCAGCGCGGCGAAGGCCTGCCGGATCAGGGCCTGGTCGTCGACCAGCACGATCGTGATCACCGCGGTACAGCCCCGACGGAACCGTGCGGCAGCGGTGCCGGCCCGCCCGTCGGGCGACCCGTCGGCAGCTCGGCGCTGACCCGGGTACCTCCGTGGGGCCCGGCTTGGACCGTCAGCTCACCCCCGGCGGCGTCCATCCGTTCACGCAACCCGGTCAGGCCCGAGCCGGACCGCCGACCGGAGATGCCGGTGCCGTCGTCGGTGACCGAGACCTCGCGCGGGCCGACGGCGATCACGCACTTCCGGGCCTCGCTGTGCCGGACGACGTTGGTGACCGCCTCGCGGATGACGTACCCGAAGAGCTCGCTGGTCGCATCGGACATCGGCTCCACGGCGGTGGGGGTCACCGGTTCGATGCCGGCCGCGAGCAACACCGATCGGGCACTCGCGATCTCCGTGACGACGCGGACCTCACGCATCCCGGAGGCGGTGGCCCGGACGTCGGCCAGGGCCTGCCGGGCGATGGCGGAGAGCTCGGCGATCTCGGCCCTGGCCGCCGGCCGGATTCCGATCGACGAGCTTCTCGGCCAGGTCGGCCTTGATCGAGATCGCCGTCAGGGAGTGGCCGAGGATGTCGTGCAGGTCGCGGCTGATCCGTTCGCGTTCGGCGGCCAGGGCCAACGACGAGACCCGCTGCTCGGCCCGGTGCAGCCGGGCCCCGATCCGACCCGCCTCGATCCCCGCCCCGGTGGACAGCCCGAGCATGGCGCCGATCAGCGCGATCAGCACCGGGGTCGTGTCGGCGCTGAGGATCGCCACCGCCGCGATCGCCAGATTGACCGCGATGATCGCGATCCGGGCCTGCCGCCAGGGAATCAGCGTCGCCAGCAGGATCGAGACGTACACCCCCTGGTTGACGAAGCTCCAGCCCCACCACGGCGACAACGCCGCGAGCAGCCCGACGAAGACGCCGAGATAGATCCAGCGGATGCTCAGCGGCAGGTCGCACGCCCAGGCTGCGCCGAGATAGAGGGCGCCGATCAGGACCAGCAGCACGATCTGGGCCACCATCGCGCCCGGGTCCCCGGCACTCTCGGCCACCGACGGCACGGCGAAGGCCAGGAACGCGAGTCCCGCGGCGTAGATCCAGATCATGTTCTGGACGCCGCGGCGCAGGGTCCAGGGTGGTGCCGGATCACTCCCCTTGTACGCACCGGGCGCCACGGACGGATCGAGGCAGTCGTCCTCGACCGCGCGCGAGGCGAACAGCGCGGCCATCCCCGGTCGACGGTCGGCCATCACTCAACGCTTACTGGAGGCCACCGCTCGACGATAGCCCAGCACGCCGAGCGCGGTGAGCACCGCCGACCAGATGAGCAGCACCATGACCCCGGTCCACGGGAAGTCGGCGCCCGGCAGCATCGGATAGCGGCCCAGCTCGGCCAGCCAGTACGAGGGCAGGGCGTGCGCGATGGTCTGCAGCACCGGCGGCATCAGCTGCGCGGGGAACCAGAGACCGCCGAGCATGGCCAGCAGCAACAGCACCAGAGTGGTGAAACCCTGCACGGCCTCGGCCTTGGCCCACAGCCCGATCACGATGCCCAGGGCGGTGAGTGGCAGCAGTCCGAGCCAGAGCAGCCCGACCGATGCGAACCACATCCCGACGGGCATCCGGACGCCGCCGACGACGAAGCCCGGCCAGGTAGACCAGGAACAGCGACGGCAGCACCAAGAGCATGATCACGGCGGCCTTGGCCCACAGGAAGATGCGCGGCGGCAGCGCGGTGATGCTGAGCTGTCGGAACCAGCCGGAGCGTCGTTCGACCGCCAGCTGGGCACCGCCGCCGAGGGCCGCGCCGAGCGATCCGTACGCGGCCATCGACACCATCGTCATCGCGGCGAAGTCGTACCCGCTGTCGTTGCCGGCGCCGCCGAAGACCTGGCTGAGCACGAGGTAGAGCACCACCGGCATCCCGACCGAGAACAGCACGAAGCTCCAGTTCTTGGCGGTGATCAAGGCGCTGCGCAGGGTGTAGTGCAGGGCCAGCTCGAGGTTGGACCGCGGAGCGGGTTCGACCACCGCATCCGTGGTGGCGGTCTCGTTGCTGGTGTGAAGGGTGCTCATCGGTGGGTTCCGTTCTCCGGCCGGCGGTCGGACTTGGTGGTCAGGGCCAAGAAGGCGTCCTCGAGCCGGGCCGGGTTGATCTCGATGTCGTGGATGCCGGGTTGGCTGTCCAGCAGGACCCGCAGCAAGGCGTCGGAGTCGGGGGTGTGCAGCAGCAGGCGGGATCCGAGCCGCTCCCAGCCGACGACCAGGGGCAGCGACACCACGGCGGCCTCGTCGACACCGGTCGCTGCGACGCTCACGGTCCGGCCGGCCACCCGCGCCTTGATCTCGCTGCTCGTGCCGTCGGCCACGAGCCGCCCTTCATCGAGGACGACGATGCGGTCGGCGACGGCATCGGCCTCCTCCAGGTAGTGGGTCGCGAACACGACGGTGCGGCCGGCGGCGATGAAGTCCTGCATCGAGGCCCAGAAGTTGCGCCGCACCTCGACGTCCATGCCGACGGTGGGTTCGTCGAGGATCAACAGATCGGGGTCCGGCATGATCGCCAGGGCGTACCGGAGCCGCTGGGCCTGGCCGCCGGACAACTTGTCGGTCTTGGTCCGCAGGAACGACCCGATCGCGGCCCGCTCGATCACCTGGTCGAGGGGCAGCGGTCGTTGGTGCAGCCCGTGCATGAGCTGCAGGACGTCCGACACGGTCGCCTCGGCGAGCAGCGCACCCGCCTGCAGCATGGCGCCGACCCGGCCGGCGAGGACCGCGACCCGAGGTCGGAGGCCGAAGACCCGGACCTCCCCGGCGTCCGGATCGGTGATGCCGAGGATCATCTCGGTGGTCGTGGACTTGCCCGCCCCGTTGGGTCCGAGGACGGCCACGATCTCGCCGGCGGCGATGTCGAGGTCGAGATCGCGGACCGCGGCGACGGACCCGAAGGACTTGGTCAGCCCGCGGAGCCCGACGGCCGATCGAGAGTCCGGCTCGAGCGGGGACCCGGTCGGGTGCTGGGCGGTGTTCGAACTGGTCACGTCTTGATTCTGGGCGTCGACCGGGGTGCGCGACCTGCGTGCCTTGTCAGGTCTTTGCCGTGACATCGGTCATGACGGCGCTCGCTACGCTGTCGCGGGTGACGATCCTGGCGGGCGTGGCCGCGGGACATCCCGCGACGGCCCAGGCCGGTGCCGATGTGCTCTCCGCCGGTGGGCACGCGGTCGACGCGGCGGTCACCATGATGTTGGTCAGCTGCGCGGCGGAGACGATCTTCACCGGACTCGGTGGTGGCGGGTTCGCCACCGTCTACGACGCGACCGACCGGACCACCTCGTGCGTCGACTTCTTCGTCAGCGTGCCCGGGCTGAGCGGCGGACGCTCCGGGCCGGGCACCCCGATCGAGATCGTGTTCGTCGGGCAGGCGATGCCGTACGAGATCGGTCCACCCACCGTGGCGGTGCCGGGGATCCCGGCCGGGGCGCACTACCTGTGGCGACGGTGGGGCCGGTTGAGCTGGCCGGAGGTGGTCGCACCGGGTCGCGCGGCGAGTCTGGGCACGCCGTTCCCGGAGGCGCACGCCGAGCTGCTGCCGCGGGTGGCGGCGGCGATGCGGGTCGGGGACGGGGTCCAGGTGTACGGGCGGCCCGACGGGTCGTTCCTGCAGGCCGGCGACTCGTTGCACCATCCCGATCACGTCCACGCCTACGAGCTGCTGGCCGATGACCCGGACGCGTTCTACCGCGGCGAGTACGCCGAAGCGCTGGTCGCCGCCTGCGCCGGGTCCGCCGCCCTGGACCGCGAGGACCTGGCGAGCTACGCGGTCGTGGAGTCCGCGCCACGCCAGGCCGCCTTCGGCGGGTACACCGTGCTGGCTCGCGGGAACGACCTCGACGGGGTGCTGGGCACCATGGCCGCGGCCGCGGTGTTCATGCACGGCGACCCGCGGCACGATCCCGCCACCGCCCGGGGCCTCGTCGGCGCGCTCCGCGGCATCGACCGGCGCACCGAGACGACCAACCTGTGTGCCGTCGACTCGGCGGGCAACTGCTGTGTGATCACCACGAGCCTCGGCCTCGGCTCCGGCGTCTGGGTGCCGGGCTTCGGCGTCCACCTCAACTCCATGCTGGGTGAGGGCGAGCTGATCCGCGGCGTCCCGGTCCCCGGCACCCGGCTCGGCTCGATGATGTCGCCGCTGGTCGCGGTCGACTCCGAGCACCGGCCCGTGGTGGTGGCCGGCGCGGCGGGCGGCAGCCGGATCCGGCCCGCCCTCGTCCAGAGCGTGCTGCGGATGCTCAACGGCGAGGACCCGCAGTCCGCGATCGACCAACCCCGGCTCAACGCTCTGCCCGGCCTGGTCCGGCTGGAGCCCGGCTTCTCGGCCGAGGTGATCGACGCGCTACGCGCCGCGGGCGACGAGGTCGTCGAGGCCGAGCAGCGCGATCCGTACTTCGGCGGGGTGTCGGCGTTGGGCACCCTCGGCGGTGGGGCCGATCCCCGCCGGTCCGGAGCGGTGCTGCTCCTCGGATAACCTCGCCCCCGTGTCCGATCTCGTACCCGACGCCGCACCCGACCGCGTACCAGCTTCCATGGCCGACCGTGCGCCCGACCGTGCGCCCGACCGCGCGCCCGACCGCGCAGCCGCTGGCTCGACGAGCCGGGTGCCGACGTCGACGTACCGGCTGCAGATCCGGGAGTCGTTCCCGCTGTCCGCGGCGGCGGAGCTGGTCGACTACCTCCGCGAGCTCGGGGTCGGAGCGGTGTACCTGTCGCCGATCCTGCAGTCGACCGCCGGCTCGGACCACGGTTACGACACGACGGATCCGCAGCGGATCGATCCGGCCCGCGGGGGGGACGACGGCTGGCGGCGGCTGCTCGCGGCGACCCGCGAGGCCGGTCTCGGCATCGTGGTCGACATCGTGCCCAATCACGTCGGGATCGCGAGCGCACCGGAGAACCCGGCGTGGTGGGACGTACTGGCCCACGGCCGCGACTCCGCGTACGCCGCCTGGTTCGACATCGACTGGGACCGCCGGATCGTGCTGCCGATCCTCGGTGACGACGCCGAGCTGTCGATCACCGACGGTGAGCTCCGCTACTACGAGCACCGCTTCCCGCTGGCGCCCGGCACCTGGTCAGAGGGCGACGACCCCGAGGACGTGCACGCCCGGCAGCACTACGAGCTCGTCCACCACTCGCGGGGCAACCGCGACCTGAACTACCGCCGCTTCTTCGCGGTGACCACGCTGGCCGGGGTCCGGGTGGAGGATCCGGCCGTGTTCGACGCCACCCACGAACGGATCGCCGCCCTCGTCGCCGACGGCGTCGCCGGGCTGCGGGTCGACCATCCCGACGGCCTGCTCGACCCGGCCGGGTACCTGGAGCAGCTGACCGCGCTCGCTCCGGACCGGTGGATCACGGTCGAGAAGATCCTGGAACCCGGTGAGCAGCTGCCGGACTGGCCGGTGGCCGGCACGACCGGCTACGACGCCATGCGCGAGGTCGACGGGGTCTTCGTCGATCCCGGTGCCGAGCCGGTGTTCAGCGAGCTCTACACCCGGCTCACCGGCGACGACCTGACCTCGGCGGACCACATCGAGAACGGCAAGCGGATGGTGGTCACCGAGCTGCTGCCGGCGGAGGTGCGGCGGCTCGCCGCCCTGGCACCGGAGATCCCGCAGGCGGCGGCAGCGATCGCCGAGATCGCCGTGGCGTTCGCGGTCTACCGCTCGTACCTGCCGAACGGCGTGTCAGACCTCGACCGGGCCGTGCAGCTGGCCGAGGCGCGCCGACCGGAGCTGGTCGAGACGCTGCGGGACCTGTCACCGCGCCTGCACGACGCCGACGACGAGCTGGCCCGCCGGCTGCAGCAGCTGAGTGGCGCCACCATGGCCAAGGGGGTCGAGGACACCGCCTTCTACCGCTATGCCCGTTTCATCGCGTTGAACGAGGTCGGCGGCGACCCGGAGCACTTCGGGATCGCCGTCGACGACTTCCACGCCCTGCAGGAGCTGCGCGCCGAACGTCATCCGGAGGGGATGACCAGCCTCTCCACCCACGACACCAAGCGCGGTGAGGACGTCCGGGCCCGCCTCGCGGTGCTGGCCGAGGTGCCCCAGGACTGGACCCGGTTCGCCGACCGGTTCCTCACCGCGACCGCGGTCCCCAACCGGGCCTTCGGCTACTTCCTCGCTCAGACGCTGGCCGGGACCGGGCCCATCGAGCGGGACCGGATGCACGCGTACGCCGAGAAGGCGATGCGGGAGGCCAGCGACGGCACCACCTGGACGGCACCCGACGACGCGTTCGAGGGCGCCGTGCACGAGGCGGTGGACCGCGCGTACGACGATCCCGAGCTGCGGGCCGCGTGGGACGCGCTCACGGCGGTCGTCACGGCGCCAGGGTGGTCGAACGCGTTGGGCCGCAAGCTCGTCCAGCTGACCATGCCGGGGATCCCCGACGTCTACCAGGGCACCGAGCTGTGGGAGGACTCCCTGGTCGATCCCGACAACCGTCGCCCGGTGGACTTCGATCTGCGGCGACGGCTCCTGGCCGAGTTGACCGCGGCCGCGGAACCGCCGCCGGTGGACGAGACCGGCGCGGCGAAGCTCTGGGTGACGTCGCGGACGCTCCGGCTGCGGCACGCCCGACAGGACCTGTTCGAGGGCTATCGGGCGCTGGCCGCTCGGGGTCGCCAGTCGACGCACCTGGTCGGGTTCGAGCGCAACGGCGCCCTCACCCTCGCCACCCGGCTCCCGGTCACGCTGGCGACCAACGGCGGCTGGGGTGACACCACGGTGGACCTCGGCGGCCCGGTCCTCGACGTGCTCACCGGCCGCCGCCACGACGGCCGTACCCCCGTCGCCGACCTCCTCGCCGCCCTCCCCGTCGCCCTCCTGGTCCGCGACTGACCCCTGGCCGCCTCTCCCAGCGGCCCGGACGCGCCCGTCCCCACCTCGGACGCACCCTTTCGTCGCCAGCTGCACCCTCATGTGGGGGTGCAGCTGCCGATCAGAGGGTGCGCCTCGCAGTGACGGTGCCGAGAGGTTGGGCTATGGCGGTGGAACGGCGGCCCCGCTCGAACGCCGCCAGCAGCTGCTGATGCACGGGGTGGAACCGCCACAGGTCCTCCCAGACCCACCGGACGACCTGCCAGCCGAGCGATCGCATGGCATCTTCCCGGCGCTTCTCCCGTACGACGACGTCGCTGGCGGACTCACCGGGCTGAAGCAGCTTCTCGTACTTGATCCGGCCATCGAACTCCCCGATCGTGCGGAACTCATCCCATCCCAGGTCGCCGAAGACGGTCGCACCGTTCGCCAGCGCCACCGGCAGCTGGGGATGCGGCGCCGGGAGTCCGAACTCGAGGCAGCGAACCCGACTGACCGACTCCCCGGCACTCTCAGCCCGCCCGTCGAGGAAGGCCGCCGCGCGGCGAGCCCGACCGCTGCCCTTCCACCGCTTCCGCCGCTCGATCATCTCCGCGAGAAGCTCTGCCGACATCCCCGACGCCAGAGCGTGATCACCAGCAGCGACCGCACGCTCGAACGGGAGCGTCCGGGCGATATCGAAGACGGTTCGCTCGATCGCCGTCACCGCCAGGCCGTCGATCTCGGTCAGGTCAGCGTCGGTCAGTGGCTGGGCGTGCAATCTCACCAGCCCTCGGTTCTTGCCGCCGCCTGCCACGCGCGGCCGGGTGAGATGGAGCAGGCCGAGGTCACCTGACCAGACCGGCAACCCGTGCACCACGGCGGCGGACGTGTAGCTGAGCGCACCCTCGGCCCTCAACTGCGGCATGGTCGCGGCGATGAGCCATCGATGACGCTCAGCCGCGTCGGTCGCATCCGCGCCTCTGTTGAGGTACGCCCCTCGCCGAACCGACCTCAGCTCCCCCACGCGCCGGCGTCGAGCGATCTCGTCCCGCGTGAACCCTTGCGCGACGAGCTCCGCGGTCAACACGACCCGGTCCATGAGGCCAGCCCATCAGGCTTCGGCCGCGTACCGAAAGGGCGCGAGCCCGATCTGTGGACAACGTGCTCGGCCGTTCAAATCCGCCTCCGCCGGGCCTCTCGACGCACATGCACCCTCATGCCGACAGCCGCACCCTCACGTGCTGGTGCATCTGCCGACATGAGGTGCGCCCGCGGCGGGAGCGCCGGGAGGGGACCGACGGGTGGGGGGGTGGGGCGGGGCGGGGACCGGCGGATAGGGCCGGGCCTCTCGACGCAGATGCACCCTCACGCCGACAGCCGCACCCTCACGTGCCGGTGCATCTGCCGACAAGAGGGTGCGCCCGTGGGGCGGCAGGGGCGGGGGCGGGGTGGGGATGCAGAAGGCCCCGAACTCCGAGGAGTCCGGGGCCTTCGCGGCAGGCTCTAGATCACTTGATGATCTTGGTGACGCGACCCGCGCCGACGGTACGACCGCCCTCGCGGATGGCGAACTTGAGCTCCTCCTCCATGGCGATCGGCTGGATCAGCTGAACGCTCATGTCGGTGTTGTCGCCCGGCATCACCATGTCGGTGCCCTCCGGCAGGTTCACCACACCGGTCACATCGGTGGTGCGGAAGTAGAACTGCGGCCGGTAGTTGTTGAAGAACGGCGTGTGCCGGCCACCCTCCTCCTTGGAGAGGATGTAGACCCGCGCCTCGAACTCGGTGTGCGGGGTGGTGGTGCCCGGCTTGATCACGACCATGCCGCGCTCGACGTCCTCGCGCTTGGTGCCACGGAGCAGCAGACCGACGTTCTCGCCCGCCTCGCCCGTGTCGAGGATCTTCCGGAACATCTCCACACCGGTGACCGTGGTGGTCTGCTTGGTGTCGCGGATGCCGATGATGTCGACGGTCTCGTTGACCTTGACGACGCCGCGCTCGATCCGACCGGTGATGACGGTGCCACGACCGGTGATCGTGAAGACGTCCTCGACGGGCATCAGGAACGGCTTGTCGATCTCGCGCACCGGCTGCGGGATGTGCTCGTCGACAGCAGTCATCAGCTCCATGATCGACTCGCCCCAGGTGGCGTCGCCGTTCAGCGCCGGGAAGGCGGCGACCTTGACCACGGGGATCTCGTCGCCGTCGTACTCGTACTCGCTGAGCAGCTCACGGACCTCGAGCTCGACGAGCTCCAGGATCTCCTCGTCGTCGACCATGTCGCACTTGTTGAGCGCGACGACGATCGCCGGCACGCCGACCTGACGGGCGAGCAGCACGTGCTCACGGGTCTGCGGCATCGGGCCGTCGGTGGCGGCGACCACGAGGATCGCGCCGTCCATCTGGGCCGCACCGGTGATCATGTTCTTGATGTAGTCGGCGTGACCGGGGCAGTCGACGTGCGCGTAGTGGCGCTTCTCGGTCTGGTACTCGACGTGCGCGATGGAGATGGTGATACCGCGCTGCCGCTCCTCGGGCGCCTTGTCGATCTGATCGAAGGCCGAGGCCTCGTTCAGGGTCGGGTACTTGTCGTGCAGCACCTTGGTGATCGCCGCGGTCAGCGTGGTCTTGCCGTGGTCGATGTGCCCGATGGTGCCGATGTTGACGTGCGGCTTGGTCCGCTCGAACTTGGCCTTGGCCACTGGGGCTCCTTCTTCGTTTGCCACGCGATCGCGGGGCGTTCCTTGGTTGTTGTCTTCCGCCGGATCTGGTCCGGCTCAAGTGTTGTGGACGGTGCCGTTCAGGTCAAACGGCATCCGTCCGGTCGCTCACTCGCCGCGAGCCTTCTGGATGATCTCGTCGGAGATCGACTTCGGGGTCTCGGCGTAGGAGTGGAATTCCATCGAGTACGAGGCCTGGCCCGAGGTCTTCGACCGCAGGTCACCCACGTACCCGAACATCTCCGACAGCGGCACCAGAGCCTCGATGACCTTGTTGCCGTGCTGGTCGTTCATCGCCTGGATGTGTCCCCGGCGTGAGTTCAGGTCGCCGATCACCGTGCCCAGGTAGTCCTCCGGGGTGGTCACCTCGACGGCCATCACCGGCTCCAGCAGAGCCGGATCCGCCCGCCGAGCGGCTTCCTTGAACACCATCGAACCGGCGATCCGGAAGGCCAGCTCGGAGGAGTCGACGTCGTGGTAGGCGCCGTCCTGCAGCGTCACCTTGATGTCCTCCACCGAGTAGCCCGCCAGCACACCGAACTGCATGGCGTCCTGGATGCCCTCGTCGACCGCCGGGATGTACTCCTTGGGGATCCGTCCACCGGTCACACCGTTGACGAACTCGTACCCCGAACCCGGCTCCAGCGGTTCCAGGTCGATGATGACCTTCGCGTACTGGCCCGAACCACCGGACTGCTTCTTGTGCACGTAGTCGACCTTGGTGACCGCCCGACGCAGCGTCTCCCGATAGGCCACCTGCGGCTTGCCGATGTTGGCCTCGACCCGGAACTCCCGCTTCATCCGGTCGATCAGCACCTCGAGGTGCAGCTCGCCCATCCCGGCGATGATCGTCTGACCGGTTTCCTCGTCGGTGTGCACCCGGAAGGTGGGATCCTCCTCGGCGAGCCGCTGGATGGCCGTGCCGAGCTTCTCCTGGTCGGACTTGGTCTTCGGCTCGATCGCCTGCTCGATGACCGGAGCCGGGAAGTCCATCGACTCCAGCTGGACCGGCTTCGCCTGGTCGCACAGCGTCTCGCCCGTGGTGGTGTCCTTCAGACCCATCACGGCCACGATCTGGCCGGCGCCGACCGACGCGATCTCCTGCCGCTTGTTGGCGTGCATCTGGTAGATCTTGCCGATCCGCTCCTTGCGGCCCTTGGTCGCGTTGAGCACGGTCGACCCGGCCTCGAGCTTGCCCGAGTAGAGCCGGATGTAGGTGAGCCGGCCGAGGTGCGGGTCGGCGGCGATCTTGAACGCCAGCGCCGCGAACGGGTCCTCGTCGGTCGGGTGCCGCTCGATCTTGACGGTCTCGTCGCCGGGCTTGAAGCCGTCGATGGCGCCGACGTCGGTCGGTGCCGGCAGGTACGCGATGACGGCGTCGAGCAGGGGCTGCACGCCCTTGTTCTTGAACGCGCTGCCACACAGCACGGCGGTGATCTGCGACGACAGCACCGCACGCCGGATGGCGCCGCGGAGCAGCTCCGGCGTGATCGAGTTCTCGTCGGTCAGGTACGCCTCGGTCAGCTCGTCGTCGTACTCCGAGACCAGCTCGATGAGCTCGTGGTGGGCCGCCTCGGCCCGCTCGAGCATGTCGGCCGGGATCTCCTCGACGGTGTAGTCCTCACCGATCGTGGTCTCGCCGCGCCAGGTGAGGGCCCGCATCTCGACCAGGTCGACGACACCGAGGAAACCGCCCTCGGCGCCGATCGGCAGCTGCAGGATCGCCGGGACGGCGTTCAGCCGCTGCTTGATGGTGGAGACGCAGAACTCGAAGCTCGCGCCGGTGCGGTCGAGCTTGTTGATGAAGCAGATCCGCGGCACCTTGTACCGGTTCGCCTGCCGCCACACGGTCTGGCTCTGCGGCTCGACGCCCGCCACCCCGTCGAAGACGGCGACGGCCCCGTCGAGGACGCGGAGCGACCGCTCCACCTCGACGGTGAAGTCGACGTGACCGGGGGTGTCGATGATGTTGATCTGGTGGTCGTGCCAGTGGCAGGTCGTCGCGGCGGACGTGATCGTGATGCCGCGCTCCTGCTCCTGCTCCATCCAGTCCATCGTCGCCGCGCCCTCGTGCACTTCACCGATCTTGTAGTTGATGCCGGTGTAGAACAGGATGCGCTCGGTCGTGGTGGTCTTGCCCGCGTCGATGTGGGCCATGATCCCGATGTTGCGGACCTTGGAGAGGTCGGTCTTGATGTCGACAGCCATGTGGTGGCCTTCAATCCTTCGGAAGGTGTGCGTGCCGGGTCCGGCACGAAACGGAGCCTGGCGTGGCCGCTGGGGTCACCAGCAGCTCACCAGCGGTAGTGAGCGAACGCCTTGTTGGCTTCCGCCATCTTGTGGGTGTCCTCGCGGCGCTTCACCGCAGCACCCAGACCGTTCGACGCGTCCAGGATCTCGTTCATCAGACGCTCCGACATGGTCTTCTCACGACGCTGCCGAGCGAAGCTCACCAGCCAGCGCATGGCCAAGGTGGTCGCCCGGTTCGGCTTGACGTCCACCGGCACCTGGTAGGTCGCGCCGCCCACGCGGCGGCTCTTGACCTCCAGCGTCGGCCGGACGTTGTCGAGCGCGCGCTTCAGGGTCTGCACGGGATCCACACCGGACTTGGTGCGGGTCCCCTCCATGGCCGTATACACAATGCCCTGGGCGATGGTTTTCTTCCCGTCGAGCAGGATCTTGCTGACGAGCTGACTGACCAGCGGCGACCCGTACACCGGGTCGACCATCACCGGACGCTTCGGCGCCGGTCCCTTGCGAGGCATTACTTCTCCTTCTTCGCGCCGTAGCGGCTGCGGGCCTGCTTGCGGTTCTTCACGCCCTGGGTGTCGAGCGAACCGCGGATGATCTTGTAACGGACGCCGGGCAGGTCCTTCACCCGGCCGCCGCGCACGAGCACCATCGAGTGCTCCTGCAGGTTGTGACCGACGCCCGGGATGTACGCGGTGACCTCGACCGAGGACGACAGGCGAACGCGAGCCACCTTGCGCAGTGCCGAGTTCGGCTTCTTCGGCGTCGTGGTGTACACGCGGGTGCACACGCCACGACGCTGAGGCGAACCCTTGAGCGCCGGAGTCTTGTTCTTGCTCACCTTGTCGGAGCGGCCCTTGCGGACCAGCTGCTGAATTGTGGGCACCGCTTACTGTCTCTTTTCTCTGCGTGGCTGGGACGTGGCCCGTCAGGACAGCTGACGAGCACGGCGTACGCACCACCGCAACCGGAGCGAGAGCTCAGACTCTCGGGGCACGCACAACGGGTCGGGCAAGCCCGAACACAAGGACCAAGGTTACGCGGTCGCGCCGCGTGGGTCAAAGTGCGGCCACCGGGCCGGGTGCGGCCCGGAATGACGTCGGCGACCGCGTGGTTGTCCTCGACGTGACCGCTCTCTCCGTCCTCGACCTCGTTCCCGTCCGTGCCGACCAGACCACCGCCCAGGCCATCACGGCGTCGCTCGACCTGGCCCGGACCGCCGACGAGCTGGGTTACACCCGCTACTGGGTGGCCGAGCACCACAACATGCCGGCCGTGGCCGCCACCAACCCGCCGGTGCTGATCGCCGTGCTGGCCGGTGCGACCCGTCGGATCCGGGTCGGCTCCGGTGGCGTGATGCTGCCGAACCACGCTCCGCTGGTCATCGCGGAGCAGTTCGCACTGCTGGAGGCGAGTTTCCCGGGCCGGATCGACCTCGGCGTCGGCCGGGCGCCGGGTTCGGACCCGGTGACCAGCCACGTCCTGCGGCAGGGCCGCAACGACCAGGTCGACACCTTTCCCGACGACCTGACCGCCTTGTCGCTGATGATGCAGCCCGAGGGTGTGCAGCTGTCTCTCGGCGGTCGGACGTACGGCTTGACGGCCACCCCACGAGCCGCCGGAGCGCCGCACGTCTGGCTGCTCGGCTCGTCGATGTACTCCGCGGATCTCGCCGCCTCGCTGGGGTTGCCGTACGTGTTCGCCCATCACTTCGGTGGCGCCCAGACACTGGCTGCCCTGGCCCGCTACCGCGAGCAGTTCCGACCCTCGCCGGAGACCCCCGCCCCACGCACCATCGCTGTCGTCAACGCGGTGGTCGCCGGTTCGGAGGAGGAAGCGGTCCGGCTGAGCCTGCCGCAGCGCCGCGCGATGTGGCGGCTGCGGACCGGCCAGCCGCTCGCGGCCCAGGAGTACGTCGAGGAGGCCGAAGCTGCGCCGCTCGGCGACGCGGATCAAGCCACCGCGGACGAGATGGCTCGCAGCTGGTTCGTCGGCACGCCCGACGCCGTCGCAGCCGGCGTGACCGCGCTGGCGGCGGAGTTCGGGACCGACGAGGTGATGGTGTCCCCCATCGCGGGCGCCCACCAGGGCACGGCCGCCGACTCCAGCCCGGCGCGCGAGGAGACCCTCCGACTGCTGGCCAAGGAACTGCTCTGACCGGCTGACCACCCGGCGCACCACCGACGGGCAGCGGTCCCAGCCCCCAGCTGCTGCGGCCGCCCCTAGCCGGCGGGCCTGCGGGTTCGGGCGGCGGCGGCGCGGCGGATCGCGGTGACCGTCAGCGTCGCGGCGGCCACCGTGAGCAGAACCAGCGGCCAACCGATCGGCGCCAGACCGGTGAACTCGATGACCAGCGCGACCGCGGTCAGGGGGGCCACCATCGCCCCGACGAGGAACGCCGCCGCGCCCAGCACCGCTGCCGCAGGAACCGAGACCGGCCACGCCGCGGCACCGACGCCGGCCAGCGCGCTGCCCGCGGCGGCTCCGGTGGACAGGGCCGGCGTCAGCCGACCACCGGTCGCACCCGCCCGTACGGTCAGCACGGTGGCGAGCGGCTTGGCCACGACGAGCAGGGCCACCACCGCGAGCGGCACCGTGCCGGCGAAGAGGTTCTCCGCCAGCGCGTGCCCGTTGCCGAGCACCAGGGGCAGCGGTACGGCCAGTGCGGCGAGCAGCAGATAGCAGATCGGCATCGTCCAGAGGATGCTGCGGCCGGTCGGCGCCCGTCGGGCCGAGGCGTCGATCAGCGCCCCGAAGCCGTACCCGGCCGCCCCGAGCACCGACCCGTAGACGAGCGCCACCAGCACCAATCGGGGATCGCCGACGCCGGCGTCGAAGGTGTACGTCGGCCGGTCCGGCACCGCGATCCGGGCGATCAGGGTGGCGATCCAGGCGGTGCCGAGCGCGGTCAGCGCCGTACCGACGACCGGGCCGGGACGGTTGCGGCGGAGGACGGCCAGACCGACCATCACCTCCAGGGTGAACAACGCACCCCCGAACGGCACGTTGTAGATGGCTGCGAGCCCGGCTCCGGCGCCGCACCCGACCAGCAGCCGGCGGGCGTCGGCACCGAGGCCGAAGCGGTCCGCCAGATCCGAGCCGGTCTGCGCGCCGAGCTGCCGAGGGGCGCCCTCGCGGCCGATCGAGGCGCCGGCGGCGACGTCGACGACCTGGAGGACGGTGTCGGCCAGCATCCAGCGGAACGGGATCCGGGTGCCGGCCGCCACCTGCGCCGGCGAGGGGATGGCCGGGCCGTGACGCCGCAGCAGGAACCACAGCACGGCGACCACCATCCCCGTCACCGCCACCGTCGCGAACCGGTGGAGCGCCGTGATCTCGGTGATGGCCTCGGCCAGCGTGCCGGTGTTGAATCCGAAGGCCAGCCGCTCGACGGTCAGGACCAGGAACGAGAAGCCGGCACCGATCAGCCCGCAGCCGACGGCCAACAGCGCGGCGACGACCACGAAGCCCGGCCGCAGGAACTCGGCCGGCGCCGGCAGTCGACCCGCCTCACCATCGGCCACCGCGGCCCTCCCGGGATCACATCGAGGGCCTCATCATGGCAGCCCTCGCACCGGTCAGCGGGCGGCCGTGATCGTCTCGTAGGTCTCGTCGTCGAGCTCGACGGCAGCGGCACCCAGGTTCTCCTCGAGGTGCTCGATCGAGCCGGTCCCGGGGATCGGCAGCATGACCGGAGACCGCCGTAGCAGCCAGGCCAGAGCGATCTGGGAGGCGCTCGCGTCGAGCCGCTCGGCCGTCTCGGCCACCGGACCGCCCGGCTTGGCCAGGTCACCGGCGGAGATCGGCGCCCACGGGATGAAGCCGATGCCGTGGTCGGCGCAGTAGTCGAGCACGTCCTCGGAGTTGCTGTCGGTGAGGTTGTAGCGGTTCTGCACCGTGGCGACGGTGAAGTACCGACTCGCCTCCTCGATCTCGGCGACGCTGACCTCGGAGAGACCCAGGGCGGCGATCTTGCCCTGCGACTGCAGGTCGGCGAGCGTGGAGAACTGCTCGTCGGTCGACACCTTGGGATCGATCCGGTGCAGCTGCAGCAGGTCGAGCCGCTCGACCCGCAGCTTGCGCAGGCTGAGCTCGACCTGCTGGCGGAGGTACTCCGCGCGCCCGACCGGGACCCAGACGTTCGGGCCGCTGCGGGTGTTGCCGACCTTGGTGGCGATCTTCACGTCGCCGTACGGGCGATCGCCCGCGGTGTGCAGCGCCTCGGCGAGGATCTGCTCGCTGATGTCGGGACCGTACGCGTCCGCGGTGTCGATGAAGTCCACGCCGAGCTCGACGGCGCGGCGGACGACCCGGATGGCGACGTCGCGATCGGCGGGCTCCCCCCAGATGCCCGGGCCGGTGATCCGCATCGCGCCGAAGCCGAGGCGACGGACCGGTCCCAGGTCCTTCACCTCGAAGGTGCCGCTCTTCGCGGCCAGGTTCTCAGCTGTCTGTGTCGGGGTCATGTCTGCGACAACTCGGACAGGGTCGGCGACTATTCCCGCGGCGGCGCCTGTCGGTGCCGCAGGGCCGCCCGTCGACTCGTCACCAGATGGGCCTGGGCCAGGTCGCCGACCCGGTCCACGTCCCGCGCCGCCAGGGCTCGGTACAGCTGCTGGTGCTCATCGGCCATCAGCTCGAGCTCGCTGTGTTGACCCAGCAGCCAGCGCATCCGGTGTCGGGTGCGCTCGAACAGCTCGCTGAGCAGGCGATTCGCCGCCATCGCGATCACCGTCTCGTGGAAGTCGGCGCCGGCCCGTCGGGCCGCCCGGGCATCGCCGGTTCGGGCGGCCCGCCGCTCGGCGTCCAGCTGGTCGGCGAGCTGAGCCCGCTGGTCATCGGTGCCCCGTTGCGCCGCCAGTCGGAACGCCAGTGTCTCCAGCGCGGACCGCACCTCGATCAGATCGTCGATGTCGGCCTCGCTGAAGGCGCGCACCGTGGTCCAGGTCCGGGGTCGGGGGGTGGCCAGTCCGTCGGCGACCAGGACCTTGAGCGCGTCCCGCACGGGGACGCGGCTGACCGACATCTCCTCCGCCAGATCGCGTTCGACGAGTTTCGACCCCGGCGCACGGGTGCCGTCGATGATCTCGTCCCGCAGCCGGCGCACGATCCGATCGGCTTCCGGGCGTGAATTCGGCCATGACCACAAATGGTATACCGTTTGTGGGTGCCGCCCCGTCACCTGCTCGCTCCGATCGCGCTCGCGCCGATCGCCCTGCTCGCCGCGCTGAGCGGCTGCGCCGTCGCGCCGGCGACCGCTGACGAACCCGCTCCGTCGGCTCCGGCCGGCTCCAGCACGGCCCGGTCCGGCGACCCGTCGACTACGGGCGGCACCTCCCGCCGGCCCTCACCCGGGCCCTCCGACCGGCCCCGGGCGACCCCGACCAGATCCCCTTTCTCCCGGAAGCCGACCATTGACCGCGAACCAAGCCGGCCAGCTCCTGCTCCGGGCCGCTGCCACAGGTGACGTCGCCGAGGTCCGACGCGCTCTCGAGGCGGGGGCGGACATCGAGACCCGCAACGACCGACGTCAGACGCCGTTGGTCGTCGCCACCAAGGCGAATCACGCAGCGGCGGCCGTGGCGCTGCTCGAGGCGGGCGCGGACCCGAACGCCAAGGACGACATCGCCGACTCGGCGTTCCTGTACGCCGGGGCCGAGGGCCACGACGAGATCCTGCGCGCCACCCTCCGGCACGGCGCCGACGTCTCGAGCCTCAACCGCTACCGCGGAACGGCGTTGATCCCCGCCAGCGAACACGCGCACGTCGACACGGTGCGGATCCTGATCAACGCCGGTGTGCCGCTCGATCACGTGAACCGGCTGGGATGGACGGCGTTGCTGGAAGCCATCGTGCTCGGCGACGGGTCGCCCGAACACGTCGACGTCGTCCGCCAGCTGCTGGCCGCCGGGGCCGACCCGGCGATCCGGGACGGGGACGGCCGTACGCCCCGTCAGCTCGCGGAGTCCCGGGGCCAGACGAGCGTCGTCGCGCTCCTCGACCAGGCCGACGAGCTGCGGGATCGAGGCCAGGCGATGATCCGGGCCGCGCGGGCCGGCGATACGGACCGGGTCGCTCGGCTGCTGGACGCGGGCGCCTCGGTGGCGGCGCGGGACCGGTCCGAGGCGACCGCCCTGGTCGCCGCCGCCTACGGCAATCACCTGGAGGTCGCGCGGCTGCTGCTCGAAGCCGGAGCGGATGCCAACGCCAAGGACGAGACGGTGCAGAGCGCGTACCTGATCTCCACCAGCGAGGTCGGCGACGACCCCCGGCTGCTTCGGTTGACTCTCCGACACGGTGCGGACGTCGCGAGCCTGGACAGCTGGCGCGGCACCGGACTCATCCGGGCGGCCGACCGTGGGTTCGCCCGCATCGTCGAGGTCCTGCTCGACACCGGGATCGAGATCGACCACGTCAATCGGATCGGCTACACCGCGTTGCACGAGGCGGTGGTGCTCGGCGACGGCGGCCCGTCCCACGTCGCGACCGTGGCCGCCCTGGTCCGCGGCGGGGTCGACACCTCGATCGAGGACTCGCGCGGCAACACCGCGTTGGCGTCGGCCCGGGAGCGGGGTTATGCCGCCATCGTCGCTCTCCTGGACTAGCAGGAGAGCGGGCCGGGCGATCGGCAGGAGCGTGCTCGTCGGCCGGCTGGGCCCGTCGGCCCGAGTCCACCTCCCACGACGTCAGGGTACGGCGCGGGCTCCGCGGACGAACGCCCACGCCGAGACGTTGAGGGTGTTCTCCAACCCGGTGAAGCCCTCGGCCGGGCTGTAGCGATCGGTGCTGAAATCGGTGTCCACGTCGTCCGCCGTGCCACCGATGCCGTCCGGGCCGACGCCGAACAGGTTGCCGAAGTTGGAACCGCCGGCGTCCATCAGGGACAACTGCGGGTCGGCGTTGTCGGTGTGGTAGTTGCCGATCAGGTGGCCGATCTCGTGTGAGGTGACGTTCCCGACCGCTCGGGCGACGAAGCCCAGGCGGTCACTCGACGGCCTCAGGTAGGTGTTCAACGACGCCGGCCCGTCCGGATCACTCAAGACGTCCAACAGCACCACGGCGCTGTCCTCGTGCTGGTAGTTGCCCGGATCGATGAACTGGGCGATCCCGATCGTGTCGATGCCGGACTGCGCGATCGTCCCGCCGATGATCACCCGCGAGACGTTCGGCTTGCCGAAGAGGTCAACGCTGTTCCGGGAGTTGATCACCTCGACGCTGAGCTGGTCGTTGAGACCCTGCTCCGCGAGGTCGGACCGGATGTTCTCCGCGACGGTCGCCGTGATCTGCTCGACCAGGGTCGCCTCCTGGGACCGGGTCAGACCCCAGCGGGCGATGAAGGCGGAGAACGGCGACAGCGTGCGCACTCCGGGACCGCCCCAGATCGCGGTGTTGACCCGGGCGCCGTCGAAGTCGAGGAAGACTGTCTGCACCCGGGCCGCCCGATCCGTCTCCGACCCGGGTCGGTAGGCCTCGACTGTCGCGTCGTAGCGTCCCGCCTCGCCGGAGACCTGGACGGCGTAGCTGCCGGGTTCCTCGGCCACGTACGCGAACGTGGTGTTGCCGCCACCGGGCAGCGGGGACTCCGACGGATACAGCGACGACGCGTCGAGACCAGTGGCTCCGACCATCTGCTCGCCGTCGACCCGGTAGACCGTGAGACCGTCCGCGTCGCCGCTGACCGTGCCGCCGAGCACGTCACCGGCGGCCAGCTCGAAGGCGTAGAAGTCCTGGTCGACTTCCGCGACGGTGATGGCCAGCTGATACGGCCCGGTCGAGGCACCGCCGAGCCCGCTGCCCGAGTCGGTCGGATCGGGTGGCAGCGTCCGGCCCAGGGTGGCGTATCCCGCGACGAGCACGAAGTAGTCCCCCGCGCTGGGGATGTCGTAGCTGAGCAGGCTGCTCCACCCGGTGTCGCCACCGTCGTCGTCGGTGCCGAGGAGGACGCCGGCCGCGTCGTACACCGCGACCAGGGTGTCGGTGGCGAGTGCCGATCCGGACGTGTCGACGGTCAGCGTGAGCCCGGCCCGAGCGGTGAGCCGATAGAAGTCGAAGTCGTTGGTGCCGTCGCCGGTCGGCGCCGGTCCGTGGTCACCGTCCCCCAGCACGCCGGTGGTGGTGATGGCGCCCGAACCGTTGATCGTCGTCGCGGTGGCCGAGCTGAGCTGGCCGTTGTCCTCCTTACCGGGCACCCGGCTGCTCGGAATGGGGGCCAGGTCAGCGAGCTCGCCGAGGACCCGGGCCCGGTTGCTCTCCCGCGGCCCGGTGCCGAATCCGGCCACCGGCTCGGCGTTTGCCTGGGAGTCGTTGGAGCCCGCTGTGCCCGCCGGTTCCTCCTCGTCGTGCACGATCGGCGACGCGAGCGCGCGTCCGACGGCGGTCCGCTTCGCCGCGGTGACCGCACCCGAGGCCGCTCGCTGGCGGCCCTGCTCCCCCATCCGCGTGCGCCACCCGGAGTAGTCGGCCGCCCGGGCATCGGGCAGATTCGCCAGATACGGATTGGCGGCAGCTGCCGCCACCCGCTTGCCGGTCGTGCCCTTGGGAGCCAGCTGCACTCCCGATCCGAGCGCGGTCTCTTGGGGGCCGGTCAACGGGTCGGTGGCCGGTTCGGCGGCGGCCGGGACGCCGGCCAGTCCGGCGATCGAGGCCGCGGCGGCCAGGGTCAGGGCGAGGGAGCGAGATCGGCGCATGCAGGGGTCCTTGGCTCGGCCGGATGGTCGGCGGACCCCGTTCCGCCTTGATCATCCGACCCTAGAACAGCTGACGGGCGATCGGCCGTCCGGGGTCACTCCCTGCCACCGACCCGGCCCGTCCTCAGCGCCTGGCGGCGTAGGCCGCGATCTCGGCGTGGGTCTCCTCGTCGAGATCGTCGCCCGCTGCAGCCAGCTCGGGCAGCAGGCTCCGCTCGATGGTCAGGGCCTTGAACACCATGGCCACCGTGACGTCGTGGTCAGGTCGACGGAGGACCTCCACGGGGTCGCCGGCGGCGATGTGGCCGGGTGCGACGACGGACAGGTAGGCACCGGGTCGAGCGTCGGCGGTGAAGGTCTTCAGCCAACCCCGTTCCCCCACCTGGCCGCGGAAGGTGGCACACGGGATCCGCGGCGACGTCACCTGCAGCACCACGTCGGCCCCGATCCGCCAGCGCTCGCCGATCCGCGTATCGGCCAGGTCGAGACCGACGGTGGTCAGGTTCTCACCGAAGAAGCCGTTCGGGATCTCCCGAGCCAGCCGGTCCTGCCAGCGGTCGAGGTCCTCGCGGGCGAACGCGTACACGGCCTGTCCGTCGCCACCGTGGTGCCGCGTGTCACCGATGTAGTCGCCCACCACGCCGCTGCCCAGACCGCCGTGCTTGGGTCCCGGCGCCCGGACCTCGACCGGCCCACTCTGCGGCACCTTGCCGATCCCGGTCGCGATCGGGTCCCGTTTGTGGGGGTTGGGCTTGGGCCGTCCGATGTTCACCGAGGAGAGATGCGCCACCGCCTCAACCTATCTGCGGGCGACCCGACCGAGCAGAGGTTTCCACCGGCCACCCTGTGCGGCTCCTGTGAGTACCTGTCGCGGCGGCATGAATGCCCTGGTCATCAGGGGTTTCAGGGGTGCGACGCCCCTAGCCTGGGCTCACCGCCCGCATCGGGCACCCCCGAGGAGAAGATGATGATCAAGCGCGTCAACCACCGCGAAGCCGATCTGGAGAACCACGATCGGGGACTCGACTACGACCTGCCCCGGCTGCTCCGCCGGCGCGGCCTGCTGAAGCTGGTTGGTGGCGCGTCGCTGGTCGCCCTGACCGGTTGTGCCGCCGCCGAGGTGTCCGGCGGCAGCACCTCCACCGACGCTGGCGCCACTCCCGGTGACCGTCCCGGCGGGGGCGGTCCGGGCGGACCGCCCGCCGACTCCGGCGGCAGCAACCGCGAGGTGTCGGCCGGTGAGGTGCCGGAGGAGACGGCGGGACCGTACCCCGGTGACGGGTCCAACGGTGCGAACGTGCTCAGCCAGAGCGGCGTGGTCCGTAGCGACATCCGGTCGAGCTTCGGGTCCTCGACCACCGCGGCCGCGGGGATACCGCTGCAGGTCACCATGACGATCCAGAACTTCGACCAGGAATCGGCCGCATACGCCGGCGCCGCTGTCTACGTCTGGCACTGCGACCGCGAGGGCCGGTACTCGATGTACTCCGAGGCGATCCAGAACGAGAACTACCTGCGCGGGGTGCAGGAGGCCGACGACTCCGGCCAGGTCAGCTTCACCACCATCTACCCGGCCTGCTACTCGGGGCGGTGGCCGCACATCCACTTCGAGGTGTACCCGAGCCTGGCGAAGGCGACCAACAGCACGAACAAGATCGCCACGTCGCAGATCGCCCTGCCGGAAGCCGCGTCGTCGGCCGTCTACGCCACCACGGGCTACGAGCAGAGCGTGAGCAACCTGAGCTCGGTCAGCCTCGACACCGACAACGTGTTTCGTGACGGGTACGACCTGCAGCTGCCGACGGTCTCCGGGGACGTGAGCTCGGGGTACCGGTTGGAGTTCAGCTGCGCAGTCTGAGGTCCGCACCGGGTCGACTGGCGCCGGAACCGACCGTCACCCTCTAGCGTTTCCTGCGATGACCCTGACCATGAGCGCCACCGTCGCCGCCCGTGGCCTCGATGTCGAGCTGCACCTCGAGCCGGGCGAGCGGATCGCCCTGCTCGGACCCAACGGGGCCGGCAAGTCGACCGTGCTGGCCGCCCTGGCCGGGACCCTGCGCCCGGACGGCGGCCGGGCCGAGCTCGACGGCGCGGTGCTGTACGACCTGACCGCGGGGGCCACCCGTTGGACCGAACCCTGGCGGCGCGGCATCGCGCTGCTGGCCCAGGACCCGCTCTTGTTCCCCCATCTGAGCGTGCTGGACAACGTCGCCTTCGCACCCCGGTCGCGGGGCGCCACCACCGCCGCAGCACGGACCGCGGCCCGGCGCTGGCTCACCGAGGTCGGTGCCGAGCAGTTCGCCGACCGCAGACCGGACCAGCTGTCGGGCGGGCAGGCGCAGCGGGTGTCCATCGCCCGCGCCCTGGCCGCGGAACCACGCCTGTTGCTGCTGGACGAGCCGATGGCGGCGCTGGACGTCGGTGCCGCTCCGCTGCTGCGCCGAGTGCTCCGCCGGGTCCTCGCCGACCGCGCCGCGATCATCGTCACCCACGACCTGTTGGACGCCGTGCTGTTGACCCACCGGGTCGTGGTGCTCGACCAGGGCCGGGTGGTGGAGTCAGGTGTGACGTCGGATGTGCTGCAGCACCCGCGGACCGCGTTCACCGCCCGGCTGGCCGGGCTGAACCTGGTCGCGGGTCGGCGCGTCGGCGACGGGGTGGCCGACGACGCCGGCCGGGTCATCTCCGGCGTCGCGGCGGCGGAGGCCGACGCGTCCGACGGCGAGCCGGCGGTCGCGGTGTTCAGTCCGGTGGCCGTCGGCGTCTACACCGAGGAGCCCCACGGCAGTCCGCGCAACACGCGTCCGGTGGTCATCACCGAGCTCGAACCCCGGGAGCAGCAGGTGCGGCTGCGAGCAGAAGATGCCGGCGGCGCGACCCTGATGGCCGACGTCACGACCCAGGCCGTCCGTGATCTCGACCTGTACCCTGGCCGGGCTGTCTTCTTCTCCGTCAAGGCGACAGCGGTGACGATCCACCCAGCCTGAGGGACCGGCGCGTGGTCCCGTCCACCCGTCCAGCCAGCACCCGACCAGCGACCAGCGAGAAGTCCCGATCGAGCCGATGACCTCACCGACCCGTACCGCCGACCCGGACCCCGCGCCGCCGCGCGGGGCGGTCCGGCCTGCGCTGCTGGCGCTGGCCATCGGCGCCATCGCCGGGTTGGTGACGATCGCGGTGTCGGACCTGACGGCGTGGATCCTCGCCCCGGACGCGGCGCCGCTGTCGGTCCTGGCGGCCTTCGGAGCGCGGCTGCTGCCGACGACCGCCGCCGACACCCAGACCAGCGTCGCCGACGTGATCGCCCACCCGCTGACGCTGGTGGTGACCGGGGCCATGGTGGTGCTGCTCGGTGCCCTCGCCGGACTGCTGGAGCTGCGGCGGCGCTACGCCGGCGGGATCGTCTTCGCCCTGTTGGCGATCGCCGGACTCGCCGCCACCTTGGTCATCGTGCCGAGCTGGCTGCACACCTTCCTCCCGGCTCTGGTCGGACCGATCGCCGGGTTCGTCGCCCTGCACCTGCTGATCTCCCGGCTCATCCGGCACCTCACCATCACCGCGGAGCTGAGTCGACGTCCCGTGCACGGTCGGGTGGTGGGAACCGGCACCGACGGAGCACCGGCGGAGCCCGTGGATCTCACCGGCCCGGTGACCTGGCAACGGCGGGCGTTCCTGCGGGTCACCGTGATCGCCGGCGCCGTGGCCGCGGCTGCGGTCGCGGCGGGCGAGATCCTGCTCTCGGCGTCCCGGCGGGCGGCCGCGGACCGGGCCCGGATCCAGCTCCCGACACCGGCCCAGCCCGCACCGCCGGTACCCTCCGGGGCCGATCTGGCCGTCAAGGGCCTCACGCCGTACGTGACCGACAACGCCGACTTCTACCGGATCGACACCGCGCTGCACGTCCCGGTGATCGATCCCGAGACCTGGCAGCTGAAGGTCACCGGTCTGGTGGAGCAGGAGGTGACCCTGACCTACGCGCAGCTGCTGGCGCGGCCACTGGTCGCCCACCTGAGCACCCTGACCTGCAAGGCCAACCCGATCGGGGCCAACCCGATCGCCGGGAACCTGGTCGGGAACGCCACCTGGCTGGGGCTACCGGTGCGCGAGCTGCTCGCCGAGGCCCGACCCAAGGCGGGAGCCGACATGGTCCTCTCGGTGAGCGTCGACGGCTGGAGCGCGGGCACCCCGCTGACATCGCTGCAGCAGGAGACAAGGCAGGCGTTGTTGGCGGTCGGCATGAACGGGCAGCCGTTGCCGCCCGAGCACGGGTTCCCGGTGCGGATGATCGTCCCCGGACTGTACGGCGACGTGTCGGCCACCAAGTGGGTCACCGAGCTCAAGGTGACGACGTTCGCCGAGGACCAGGGTTACTGGACGCCGCTCGGCTGGTCGGTCGGCGGGGCGATCAAGCTGACCTCGCGGATCGACGCGCCGCGCTCCACCACCCTCGAGCCGGGCGAGGTGGTCGTCGCCGGTGTCGCCTACGCGCCGCACATCGGCATCTCGAAGGTCCAGCTCCGGATCGACGACGAGGACTGGCAAGACGCGGAATTGGCAGAGACGGTCGGACCCGACACCTGGCGGCAGTGGTCGTACCGCTGGTCGGCGACCAAGCCGGGGCGCTACCAGCTGACCGTTCGCGCCACCGACGCCGACGGCTACGTGCAGACCGACGAGATCCGACCGCCGGCGCCGAGCGGGGCGACCGGCCTGCACACCATCACCGTCCGGATCCGCGAGGCCTGAGTCTCCCTCCCGCGCGGCCCGGGTTGCGCGTCGCCCGGCGGGTGCGGCCTGCGGCGAAGACGCCGAAGGGCGGGCCCGGGATCCCGGACCCGCCCCTCGGACGGTCGTACAGCTCAGCGATAGTCGCCGAGGTCGAACTCCTCCAGCGGCACGGCCGCACCCGACCCCTGACCGAAGTCGTAGTCGAACGGGTCGTAACCGACCATCGAGTACGCCTGCGCCCGCGCCTCCGCGGTCGGCTCGACCCGGATGTTGCGGTACCGCTCCAGGCCGGTGCCGGCCGGGATCAGCTTGCCCAGGATGACGTTCTCCTTCAGACCCGAGCAGGCTGTCGGACTTGCCGTGGATGGCCGCGTCGGTGAGCACCTTGGTGGTCTCCTGGAACGACGCCGCCGACAGCCACGACTCGGTGGCCAGCGACGCCTTGGTGATGCCCATCAGCACCGGACGACCGGAGGCCGGGGTCCCGCCCTCGGCGACGACCTTGCGGTTCTGGCGCCTCGTAGCGCACCCGGTCCACCAGGTCACCGGCCAGCAGGTCCGAGTCCCCCGACTCGATCACCGTCACCCGGCGAGCATCTGCCGGATGATGATCTCGATGTGCTTGTCGTGGATCGGGGCGCCCTGGGTCCGGTAGACCGCCTGCACCTCGTCCACCAGGTGCTCCTGCACCCGCCGCACGCCCAGCACCCGGAGCACGTCCTGCGGATCGGGCGTACCGGCGGTCAGCTGCTGACCGACGCCGACCCGATCGCCGTCCTCGACCAGCAGCCGGGACCGGCGGCTGACCGTGAACTCGGCCGGCTCGGAACCGTCGTCGGGGGTGACGATGATCTTCTTCAGCCGGTCGGAGTCCTCGATCTCGACCCGTCCGGCCGCCTCGGAGATCGGCGCCTTGCCCTTGGGCTGACGCGCCTCGAACAGCTCCTGCACACGCGGCAGACCCTGGGTGATGTCGTCGCCCGCCACACCACCGGTGTGGAAGGTCCGCATCGTCAGCTGGGTACCGGGCTCGCCGATGGACTGCGCGGCGACGATCCCGACGGCCTCGCCGACGTCGACCAGCTTGCCGCTGGCCAGCGAACGGCCGTAGCACATCGCGCAGGTGCCGGTCACGGCCTCGCAGGTGAGCACGCTGCGCACCTTGACCTGGCTGACGCCGGCCTCGACCAGCAGGCCGATGTTGACGTCACCGAGATCGACACCGGCGGCGAGCAGGACCTCACCGTCGGAGCCGATCACGTCGGTCGCCAGCGCCCGGGCGTAGACCGCGGTCTCGACGTGCTCGTCGAGCGTCAGCGCGCCGTCCTCGCCCGTCGCGATGATCTTGGTCAGGCCACGCTCGGTGCCGCAGTCCTCCTCGCGGATGATCACGTCCTGGGCGACGTCGACCAGCCGCCGGGTCAGGTAACCCGAGTCGGCCGTCCGCAGCGCGGTGTCGGCCTGGCCCTTCCGACCACCGTGGGTGGAGATGAAGTACTCCAGCACCGACAGGCCCTCACGGAAGTTGGACTTGATCGGCCGGGCGATGATCTCGCCCTTCGGGTTCACCACCAGGCCGCGCATGGCGGCGATCTGGCGCATCTGCACCATGTTCCCGCGGGCCCCGGAGTGCACCATCATGTAGATCGGGTTGGTCTTGGAGAAGTTGGCCTCCATCGCCGCCCCGAGCCGGCTGGTCGCGTCGGTCCAGATCTCGATGAGCTCCTGGCGCCGCTCGTCCTCGGTGATCAGACCCCGCTCGTACTGCCGGTCGATCTTGGCGGCCCGGTCCTCGTACGGTGCCAGGATCTCGCGCCTTGTCGGCCGGGGTGCTGACGTCGCCGATGGACACGGTCACCCCGGACCGGGTGGCCCAGTGGAAGCCGAGATCCTTCAGCTGGTCCAGGCAGTTGCGCCACCTCGACCTTGGGGTAGCGCTCGGCCAGGTCGTTGACGATCTGACCCAGCTGCTTCTTGCCCACCTCGTAGTCGGCGTACGGGTAGTCCTCCGGCAGCGCCTCGTTGAACAGGGCGCGACCGAGCGTGGTCTCCAGCAGGATCGATCCCGTTGGCCCGCAGCTCGAAGCCGGCCGGCGGCACGATGTCGGTCAGCCGGACCTTGATCTTGGCCTGGGCGCTGAGCTCGCCGCGGTCGAAGGCCATCAGGGCCTCGGCCACGGACGACGAACAGCCGGCCCTCGCCGAGAGCGCCGTCGCGCTGCATGGTGAGGAAGTACATCCCGATGATCATGTCCTGGGTGGGCATGGTCACCGGCCGGCCGTCGGCCGGCTTGAGGATGTTGTTGGTCGACAGCATCAGGATCCGCGCCTCGGCCTGGGCCTCCGCCGACAGCGGCAGGTGGACCGCCATCTGGTCACCGTCGAAGTCGGCGTTGAAGGCGGTGCAGACGAGCGGGTGGATCTGGATGGCCTTGCCCTCGATCAGCTGCGGCTCGAAGGCCTGGATGCCCAACCGGTGCAGGGTCGGTGCGCGGTTCAGCAGCACCGGGTGCTCGGCGATGACCTCTTCGAGCACGTCCCACACGACCGGGCGCTGACGCTCGACCATCCGCTTGGCGGACTTGATGTTCTGGGCGTGGTTCAGGTCGTCCAACCGCTTCATCACGAACGGCTTGAACAGCTCCAGCGCCATCGCCTTGGGCAGACCGCACTGGTGCAGCTTCAGCTGCGGGCCGACCACGATGACCGAACGGCCGGAGTAGTCGACGCGCTTGCCCAGCAGGTTCTGCCGGAACCGGCCCTGCTTGCCCTTGAGCATGTCCGAGATCGACTTCAACGGCCGGTTCCCCGGGCCGGTGACCGGACGGCCGCGGCGGCCGTTGTCGAACAGCGAGTCCACGGCCTCCTGCAGCATCCGCTTCTCGTTGTTGACGATGATCTCGGGCGCGCCGAGATCCAGCAGCCGCTTGAGCCGGTTGTTCCGGTTGATCACCCGGCGGTACAGGTCGTTCAGGTCGCGGGTCGCGAACCGGCCACCGTCGAGCTGCACCATCGGGCGCAGGTCGGGCGGGATCACCGGGACGCAGTCCAGCACCATGCCGGTGGGGCTGTTCTTGGTGGTCAGGAACGCGGAGACGACCTTGAGCCGCTTCAGCGCGCGGGTCTTGCGCTGACCCTTGCCGGTCTGGATGATCTCCTTCAGCGAGGCCGCCTCGGCGTCCAGGTCGAAGGTCTCCAGTCGCTTCTGGATCGCGTCGGCGCCCATCGAGCCGGCGAAGTACTTGCCGAACCGGTTCTTCATCTCCCGGTACAGCACCTCGTCGCCCTCGAGGTCTTGCACCTTGAGGTTCTTGAAGCGGTTCCAGACGGCATCGAGGCGGTCCAGCTCACGCTGGGCCCGGTCCCGGAGCTGCTTGACCTCACGCTCGGCACCTTCGCGGACCTTGCGCTTGGCGTCGGACTTGGCGCCCTCGGCCTCCAGCCCGGCGGTGTCCTCCTCCAGCTTCTTCATCCGGTTCTCGATGTCGTTGTCCCGCCGGCCCTCGAGCTGCTTGCGCTCGACGTCGATCTTGGCCTCGAGCGAGGACAGGTCGCGGTGGCGACCCTCGTCGTCGACGGAGGTGATCATGTACGCGGCGAAGTAGATGACCTTCTCCAGGTCCTTCGGCGCGATGTCGAGCAGGTAGCCGAGCCGGCTCGGCACACCCTTGAAGTACCAGATGTGGGTCACCGGGGCGGCGAGCTCGATGTGGCCCATCCGCTCGCGGCGGACCTTGGAGCGGGTGACCTCGACGCCACACCGCTCACAGATGATCCCCTTGAAGCGCACCCGCTTGTACTTGCCGCAGTAGCACTCCCAGTCCCGGGTGGGACCGAAGATCTTCTCGCAGAACAGACCGTCGCGCTCCGGCTTGAGCGTGCGGTAGTTGATCGTTTCCGGCTTCTTCACCTCACCGTGCGACCACTGCCGGATCTCGTCGGCCGTGGCCAGGCCGATGCGGATCTGGTCGAAGAAGTTCACGTCGAGCACTGATGTATCTCTTCTCTTTAGTTACTCGTCATCTCAGGTTGTTCGGTGGCGTTCCCCGAACCTGTCGGAGCGGCTGGTGCGCGGCTCCGACAGATTCGACCAACGTCGTGTTCAGCTCAGACCTCTTCGACGCCGCCGTACTGCTCACCCGGTCGACGGGAGAGGTCGATGCCGAACTCGTCGGACGCCCGGTAGTTGTCGTCGTCGGAGTCCTTGAGCTCGACCTCGGAGCCGTCACTGGACAGCACCTCGACGTTCAGGCACAGCGACTTCATCTCCTTGACCAGCACCTTGAACGACTCGGGGATGCCCGGCTCGGGGATGTTCTCGCCCTTGACGATGGCCTCGTACACCTTGACCCGGCCCGGCACGTCGTCGGACTTGATGGTCAGCAGCTCCTGCAGCGCCCAGGCCGCCCCGTACGCCTCGAGGGCCCAGACCTCCATCTCGCCGAACCGCTGGCCACCGAACTGCGCCTTACCGCCCAGCGGCTGCTGGGTGATCATCGAGTACGGACCCGTGGAGCGGGCGTGGATCTTGTCGTCGACGAGGTGGTGGAGCTTCAGCATGTAGATGTAGCCGACACCCACCGGCTCGGGGAACGGCTCGCCGGAGCGGCCGTCGAAGAGCCGGGCCTTGCCGTCGGCGTTGACCAGGCGTTCGCCGTCGCGGCTCGGCAGCGAGTGACCGAGGAGACCGGTGATCTCCGCTTCGGTCGCGCCGTCGAACACCGGCGTCGCGAGCCGCTGGTCACCGTCGACGTGGCCGAGACCGACGTCACGCAGCCGGTCGGCCCATTCGCCCTCGGCGCCGTCGAGATCCCAGCCGGTCTTGGCCACCCACCCGAGGTGGGTCTCCAGCACCTGACCGACGTTCATCCGGCTCGGCACGCCGAGCGGGTTGAGCACGATGTCGACCGCGGTCCCGTCCTCGAGGAACGGCATGTCCTCGATCGGCAGGATCTTGGAGATGACGCCCTTGTTGCCGTGCCGGCCGGCGAGCTTGTCGCCGTTGGAGATCTTCCGTTTCTGCGCCACGTAGACCCGCACCAGCTGGTTGACCCCGGGAGCCAGCTCGTCCTCGGAGTCGCGGTCGAAGACCCGGACCCCGATCACCGTGCCGGACTCACCGTGCGGCACCTTGAGGGAGGTGTCGCGGACCTCGCGGGCCTTCTCACCGAAGATCGCGCGCAGCAGCCGCTCCTCCGGGGTCAGCTCGGTCTCGCCCTTCGGGGTGACCTTGCCGACCAGGATGTCGCCGGTCGAGACCTCGGCCCCGATCCGGATGATCCCCCGCTCGTCGAGATCGGCCAGCATCTCCTCGCTGACGTTCGGGATGTCCCGGGTGATCTCCTCGGCGCCGAGCTTGGTGTCCCGGGCGTCGACCTCGTGCTCCTCGATGTGGATCGAGGTGAGCACGTCGTCCTGCACGAGGCGCGAGGACAAGATGATCGCGTCCTCGTAGTTGTGACCCTCCCAGGGCATGAACGCGACCAGCAGGTTGCGGCCCAGCGCCATCTCGGCGTTGTCGGTGCAGGGACCGTCGGCGAGCGGCGAACCCTTCTCGACCCGCTGCCCCTCGGTGACCAGCGGGCGCTGGTTGATGCAGGTGCCCTGGTTGGAGCGACGGAACTTGCTCAGCCGGTAGCGTCTTGTAGGTGCCGTCGTCGTGCGCGATGTCGATCAGGTCGGCGCTCACCGAGGTGACCACGCCGGCCTGGCTGGCGACGGTGACGTCACCGGCGTCCACCGCACCGCGGTACTCCATGCCGGTGCCCACGAACGGGGCGTCGGAACGGATCAGCGGCACGGCCTGGCGCTGCATGTTCGAGCCCATCAGGGCTCGCGATGCGTCGTCGTGCTCGAGGAACGGGATCATCGCGGTGGCGACGGACACCATCTGCCGCGGCGACACGTCCATGTAGTGCACGTCCTCCGGCGCGACCTCGTCGGCCTCGCCGTGACGCTTGCGGACCAGCACCCGCTCCTCGGTGAAGCGGCCGTTCTCGTCCAGCTTGGCGTTGGCCTGCGCGATGACGAAGCGGTCCTCGACGTCAGCGGTCACGTACTCGACCTGGTCGGTGACCCGACCGGCCTCGACCTTGCGGTACGGCGTCTCGACGAAACCGAACGCGTTGACCCGGGCGAAGCTGGCCAGCGACCCGATCAGGCCGATGTTCGGGCCTTCCGGGGTCTCGATCGGACACATCCGCCCGTAGTGGGAGGTGTGGACGTCGCGAACCTCCATGCCGGCGCGATCCCGGGACAGACCGCCCGGGCCGAGGGCCGACAGCCGCCGCTTGTGGGTCAGACCGGCGATCGGGTTGGTCTGGTCCATGAACTGGCTGAGCTGGGAGGTGCCGAAGAACTCCTTCAGCGCCGCCACCACCGGCCGGATGTTGATCAGGGTCTGCGGCGTGATCGCCTCGACGTCCTGGGTGGTCATCCGGTCCCGGACGACCCGCTCCATCCGGCCGAGACCGGTACGCAGCTGGTTCTGGATCAGCTCACCCACCGTCCGCAGCCGGCGGTTGCCGAAGTGGTCGATGTCGTCCTCTTCGACGATCAGCTCACCGCGCGGGGCGGGCAGCGTCTCGCGACCCTCGTGCAGCGCCACCACGAAGCGGATGGCGGCCACGATGTCCTCGACGCTCAGCACCTGCGTGTCGAACGCGATGTCGAGGCCGAGCTTCTTGTTGATCTTGTACCGACCGACCTTGGCCAGGTCGTACCGCTTCGGGTTGAAGTAGTAGTTCTCCAGCAGCGCCTGCGCGGCCTCGCGGGTCGGCGGCTCTCCCGGGCGGAGCTTGCGGTAGATGTCGAGCAGCGCCTCGTCCTGGGTCGAGGTGTGGTCCTTCTCCAGGGTGAGCCGCATCGACTCGTACTCCCCGAACTCCTCGAGGATCTTCGCGTCGTCCCAGCCGAGCGCCTTCAGCAGCACGGTGACGTTCTGCTTGCGCTTGCGGTCCAACCGGACCCCGACCATGTCCCGCTTGTCGATCTCGAACTCCAGCCACGCACCGCGCGACGGGATGATCTTGCAGGTGAAGATGTCCTTGTCGGAGGTCTTGTCGGTGGTCTGCTCGAAGTAGACACCGGGGCTAGCGCACCAGCTGCGACACCACGACCCGCTCGGTGCCGTTGATGACGAAGGTGCCCTTGTCGGTCATCAGCGGGAAGTCACCCATGAACACGGTCTGGCTCTTGATCTCGCCGGTCTCGTTGTTCATGAACTCGGCGGTGACGAACAGCGGCGCGGCGTAGGTGACGTCGCGGTCCTTGCACTCGTCGACGCTGTTCTTCGGCGGCTCGAACCGGTGATCGCGGAACGAGAGCGACATGGTCCCGGAGAAGTCCTCGATCGGGGAGATCTCCTCGAAGATCTCCTCCAGCCCGGACTTGGTGTTGATGTCGGTGCGGCCCTCCCCGAGGGCGATCTCCACCCCGTCCCGCCAGGCGTCGTTGCCGACCAGCCAGTCGAAGGAGTCGATCTGCAGATCCAGCAGATCCGGTACTTCCATGGGTTCGGCGATCTTCGCGAACGAGATCCGGCCGGTTGGAGAGATTGCAGAGCTAGTCAAAGTGGTGCGCGAGGCGGCCAACAGTGGGTCCTTCCCAGACTCGCAGTTGAGTTGAGCACTCGTAGGCATGACAAACAGCCCGTGTCAAACGAAACGGGTCGTCGAAATGGCGAGGGCAAACCCCGAATATAGCCGCGAATCATCCGCAGGTCAAGTCCTGCGGGCAGGGCGGAGCCGGGCGGTCAAATCGACCCGCCTTGGCGAAGAGCATACTCGTCGCCGGGCCGTTGACAAGGACCCCCGCCCGAGGCCGGTACGAGACGTCCCGGGCGCTTCTCGACGCCGGGGACCGCGGACGCGAATCGGGCGGCGTCCGCACCGAGGTGGTGCGGGCGCCGCCCGATCGTCGAACGGTGTCGAGTGACCCTTACTTGACGGTCACCGAGGCGCCGGCGCCCTCGAGGGCTTCCTTCGCCTTGTTGGCGGCTTCCTTGGTGACCTTCTCCAAGACGGCCTTCGGCGCGGCCTCGACCAGCTCCTTGGCCTCCTTGAGACCGAGGCTGGTGAGGGTGCGCACCTCCTTGATGACCTGGATCTTCTTCTCGCCGGCCGCCTCGAGGATGACGTCGACCTCGTCGCTCTCCTCTTCCTCGGCAGCGGCGCCGTCGCCACCACCGGCGGCGGGGGCCGCGGCGGCCACGGCCACCGGAGCGGCGGCGGTGACGCCGAAGGTGTCCTCGAACTGCTTCACGAACTCACTGAGCTCGATCAGGGTCAGCTCCTTGAACGCGTCCAGGAGCTCGTCGGTGCTGAGCTTCGCCATGATGGCGGTCCTTCCTTATTCGTCTTCTGCAGCGGCTGCTGCGGGATGGTCCTCGGCGGCGGACGCCGCGTCGGGTGGGTTCGGCAGCGGTTGCCGCGTCAGGTGGGCTCGGAGCTGGACTGAGCTGCCAGCTCCTCGTTGGTGGGCTCGGCGCTCGAGTCGCCGGTAGCCAGCTCCTCGTTCGTCGGTTCGGTGCTCGATTCGGTGCTCGACTCGGTGCTCGACTCGGTGCTCGACTCGGTGCTCGACTCGGTGCTCGTGCCGCCCTCGGCCAGCAGGGCGGGATCGTTCTCCGCAGCCTGCTGCAGCGCCGCGAACAGCCGGGCCGCCTGCGAGAGCGGCGCGCTGACCAGACCGATGGCCTGCTGCAGCACCCCCAGCATGCCGCCGGCGACCTTCGCCAACAGCACCTCGCGGGATTCGAGATCGGCCAGCTTGCGCACGTCCTCGGCGGTCAGCGGCTTGCCGTCCAGCACGCCACCCTTGATCACCAGGAACGGGTTGGTCCGCGCGAAGTCACGCAGCCCCTTGGCCACCAGCACCGGGTCGCCGTCGATGAAGGCGATCGCGGTCGGCCCGACCAGGAGCGGCTCGACGCCGTCGACGCCGGCCTCGCGGGCCGCGATGGTGGTCAGCGTGTTCTTCGACACGGCATAGGTGGCGTCGTCGCCGAGTGAACGGCGCAGTTCCTTGAGCGCCTTCACCGACAACCCGCGGTACTCGGTGAGCACGGCCCCTGAGGAGTTGCTGAACCTCTCGGTCAGCTCCGCGACAGCGGCAACCTTGTCCGGACTCGCCATATGTGTCCTCCAGTTCTTCTCGCTACGGGAGTAGCAACAACCTCCGCGCGCAGATCCCTGGATCAGGCAAAGAAAAAGCCCTGGGTGCACAGGCGACACCAGGGCGGGACGACCGGTCAGCCGGTCGTTGCTCTTCGATCACCTGCGCGGGCCACCCGGTCTCGGGTTCTTCGGATCGAGGAGCACTCGATCAACCAGCGGTCTTCGGCAGGTGGCCAGTCTACGGGGGGACCACAACGGGACCAAATCCGATACCTCGCGCTGGTGAACTGCCGGATCGGATCCCCGAGATCTCGGCCAGGTCACGGGAAAACGCTTCAAAGCAAGAAAATCCTGAGCTATGGCATAGAAGATCTCAGTTTGATAACGTGCGCGAGCCGGTCGTGGACAACGTAGTCCACCGAGGCCGGTCAATGCCACAGAGGGGAAACCACTACATGGGCAAGAAGATTCTCAGCCGGGGGGCGTCTCTGGTCGCCGTCATGGCGCTGGCGATAGGGGTACTCGTCGGGTTCCAGCTGCCGGCCGAGGCGGCGTCGTGCACGGGGAAGCTCGACGGCTACCGGACGGTTCAGACCGGATCACGGGGCGCGCACGCCAAGGCGGCTCAGTGCCTGTTGCGGAAGAACGGATACGCCGTCTCGGTGGACGGCTCGTTCTCGTCCTCCGACGCCGCCAAGGTCAAGAAGTTCCAGCGGAAGAAGCACATCTCCGCCTCCGGCAAGGTCACCAAGAAGACCTGGTCGGTCCTGAAGAAGGCCGCCAAGAAGCAGAAGGCCTCGGCGAAGAGCAGCTCGTCGTCGAAGGGGTCGTCGTCGAAGGGCCGCACCGCCCTGGCCTTCGCGAAGGCTCAGCTCGGTGAGCGGTACCGGTTCGCCGGCGCCGGCCCGAACGTGTGGGACTGCTCGGGTCTCACCATGAAGGCGTGGGCGAAGGCCGGGGTCAAGCTGCCCCACCACGCGGGCAACCAGCGCAAGGTCGGCAAGCGGGTCTCCCGATCGAACCTGCGGCTCGGTGACCTCGTGTACTTCTACCACCCGATCCACCACGTCGGCATCTACGCCGGCAACGGCAAGGTCATCCACGCACCGAACCCCCGCAAGCGGGTGGAGTACATCCCGATCAAGTACATGCCGTACGCGGGCGCCAGCCGCCCCGCCGGCTGATCCGACCGGGTCCGCACGACACTGCGGGACCGGGAGCCCCGAGATCGATCTCGATCTCCGGACTCCCGGTCCTTGCTGTTCTCGGGGACGGTCTCGCTGGACGTCGGCGCGCACCGGCTGGCTAGCCTGACGCGCGTGACCAGCAGCCAGGTGATCCGAGAGGCCGGACCCGACGACGTCAAGAGGATCCGCGAGCTGATCGTCGAGCTCGCTCGCTACGAACGAGCCGTGGACCAGGTCAAGGCGGGCGAGGAGCAGCTCCGGCAGGCCCTCTTCGGGCCCGCACCCGCCGTCCACGCCCTGGTGGCGGAGCTCGACGGCCGGGTCGTCGGATTCGCGCTCTACTTCCTCAACTTCTCCACCTGGGAGGGGACGCACGGGATCTACCTCGAGGACCTGTTCGTCGAGCCGGAGCACCGGGGCACCGGACTGGGCAAGGCGCTGCTGACCCGACTGGCCACCATCGCCTCGGAGCGCGGCTACGCCCGGGTCGAGTGGTGGGTGCTCGACTGGAACCAGCCCTCGATCGACTTCTACCGTCGGATCGGCGCCGTGGCGATGGACGAGTGGACCGTGTTCCGGCTCACCGGGCCGGCGCTGGAGCGACTGGCCGGAGCACCACCGGTCTGATCGCCCGGTTCCTGTCGCTTGACCTGAACCTGACTTGAACTCACATCCTGGGTTCATGACCGTCACCACTGCCCAGCCGTTCGCTGCGGTCGGCCCCTTGCTGACGCGGCTCACCGGCGACGAGAAACACTCCCCCAGCGCCAACTCCACCCTCGATGTGATCTGGGTCCTGTACGACCAGATCCTGCGGGTCGGCCCGGATAGCGTGCAGGCACCCGATCGCGATCGGTTCCTCCTGTCCAAGGGCCACGGCCCGGCCGCCTACTACGCCGTGCTCGCCGCCAAGGGGTTCTTCCCGGCTGAGTGGCTGGACGGAGCCGGCGCCTGGGACAGCCCGCTCGGCTGGCACCCGGACCGGGTGCTGATCCCGGGCGTCGAGATCGGCACCGGCTCACTCGGCCACGGCCTCGGCCTGGCGATCGGCACCGCCCTCGGCCTCCGGGCCCAGGGCTTCTCCGAGACCCGGACGGTCGTCCTGCTCGGCGACGCCGAGCTGGACGAGGGCTCCAACCACGAGGCGATCGCGTTCGCGGCAGCGATCAGGCTGCCACTGACCGCCGTCGTCGTCGACAACCACTCGGCCACCCACGGCTGGCCGGGCGGGATCGTCTCCCGGTTCGTCGGCTGGGACACGACCGTGGTGGACGGCCACGACCATGACGAGCTCCGCCACGCGCTGGAGGACCGACCTCGCGACCGCCCGGATCTGGTGGTCGCCGAGGTGGAAGGGAGATCGGCATGAGGCAGACGTTCATCGACACCACCACGACGCTGCTCGAGGAAGATCCCCGGACGGCCGTCGTGCTCGCCGACATCTCGGCCGCCCAGTTCGAACCGGTCCGCCGCCGGCACCCGGATCGGGTGGTCAACGTCGGGATCCGCGAGGCCCTGATGACCGGGGTGGCCGGCGGGCTGGCGCTCACCGGCATGCGGCCCTTTCTCCACTCCTACACTCCGTTCCTCATCGACCGGGCGTACGAGCAGGTGAAGCTCGACCTCGGTCATCAAGACGTCGGCGCCGTCCTGGTCAGCATCGGCGCCTCCTACGACGCGTCCGGTGAGGGCTACACCCACCAGTCCCCCGGTGACGTCGCGCTGCTGGACACGCTGGAGGGCTGGACCATCCACGTGCCCGGGCACCGCGACGAGGTGGCTGCCGCACTCCGGGCCGCGGCCGGTCGCGACGACCGGGTCTACCTCCGCTTGTCGGCGACGGAGAACTCCCGGGGGTACGGGATCGGGCCCGAGCTCCGGGTCCTCCGCCGCGGTACGCCCGGTGCGCCGCTGGTCGTCGCGGTCGGGCCGCTGCTCGACCCGGTGCTCGAAGCCGGTCGCGACCTGGATCTCACCGTGGCCTACGCCGCCACCGTGCGGCCCTTCGACACGGCCGGGCTACGTGCCCTGACGGCCCGGGACGTGGTGCTCGTCGAGCCGTACCTGGCCGGCACGTCGAGCCGCCTGGTGGCCGAGGCCCTGGCCGACCTGCCGCACCGTTCGCTCGAGCTCGGCGTGGGACGCACCGAGCTGCGCAACTACGGGCGACCCGAGGACCATGCCCGGGCGCACGGGCTGGACGCCGCCGGGATCCGCCGTTCGCTGCGCGCGTTCCTCGACTGAGGTCCCTGGTCGCGGTGCTGCTCAGCCGGAGCCGAACCGGCTGAGCGACACCGTGCCGCCGACGGCGAGCACGAGGCCGAGCACCACCAAGCCGCCCGTTCCGGGCTGCAGCGGGTCACCGAAGAGCGCGAGTCCGATCAGGGACGGCGCGACCACTTCGATGACGAAGGTGATGGCCGCGACCGAGGTCACCGATCCGCGCTGCAGTGCGACGGTGAAGAACGCCATGGCGATGGCACCGTGGACCAGGACCGCGTAGCAGAGCGGGTCCGACAGCACCGACCAGCTGATCCCGTCGGCACTCAGACCGCGGGCGGCGACCGCGACCCCGGTGAATCCGAGTCCGGCGGCGACCGACAAGACGACCGGCGAGCGCCTCGGCGCGATCCGCATCCCGATCAGTCCGAGCGCCAGGGGCACGACGGCGCTGATCAGCACGATCCAGTCGTCCAGCAGCGAGATCCGCGTCGCGGCCGTGGGAACCGCGACCACGCTCAGCAGCACCAGCCCGCCGCCGAGGACGGCGAGCGAGATCCAGTCCCGCACCGCCAGTCGGGTACCCCGCAGCCACGCGATCACCGCAGTCACCCCGACGCTGGCCGCGACGACGGCCTGGACGAGGAACAGCGGCAGCTGATCGAGGGCCACGACGTTGGCCGCGAACGCGACCCCGTCGAGTCCGAGCCCGACGAGGTACGGCAGCTGACGGACGACGAGCGCCAGTCCGCTCAGCCCCGTGATCGCCGCCGCCCGCTTGGCCCCGACGGACTCCAGCACCGAGGCGGCCCCGTAGCCCAGACAGGCGACGACCGCCGCCAGCCAGCTGACGACGAGCACGTCGTCAGCTCAGCTTCGGCGTCGCCCGGGCCTATTCGGCGTCGAGCTTGACCTTGTTGGTGTCGACGGCGATACCCGGCCCCATCGTGGTGGAGATGGTGGCCTTGCGCAGGTAACGGCCCTTGGACGCGCTCGGCTTCAGCCGAACGACCTCCTCCAGTGCGGCGAAGTAGTTCTCCGCCAGCTGCTCGGTGGTGAAGGACACCTTGCCGATGATGAAGTGGAGGTTGCCGTGCCGGTCGACCCGGAACTCGATCTTGCCGCCCTTGATGTCGGAGACCGCCTTGGCCACGTCCATCGTGACGGTGCCGGTCTTCGGGTTCGGCATCAGTCCCCGGGGGCCCAGCACGCGGCCGAGCCGGCCGACCTTGCCCATCAGATCCGGGGTGGCCACCACGGCGTCGAAGTCGAGGTAGCCGCCGAGCACCTTGTCGATCAGCTCGTCGGAACCGATCTCGTCGGCTCCCGCGGCCCGCGCCGCCTCGGCCCGATCACCGGTGGCGAAGACGAGCACCCGGGCGGTCTTGCCGGTCCCGTTGGGCAGGTTGACGGTGCCCCGCACCATCTGGTCCGCCTTGCGCGGATCCACGCCGAGCCGGATCGAGACGTCGACGGTCTCGTCGAACTTCGCCTTGGACCCGGCCTTGGCCACCTCCAGAGCCTCCACCGGCGGGTACACCTTCGCCTCGTCGATGGTGGCCTCCGCGGCCCGGTAGTTCTTGCTGCGCTTCATGCTGTCTGTCCTCTCTTGATCGAGATCCTCCAGAGTCGGATCCCGGTTTGTTGGATCAGTGTGGTTCGGGCTGCGCGGCCCTCCCACGGTTTCCTTGTTCGGTCAGCCCTCGACCCGGACGCCCATGGAGCGGGCGGTGCCCTCGACGATCTTCATCGCGGCATCGACGTCGTTGGCGTTGAGGTCGGGGAGCTTGGTGTTGGCGATCTCGCGGACCTGATCGCGGGTGATCTTGCCGACCTTGTCCCGCTGCGGCACACCGGAGCCCTTCTGCACCCCGGCCGCCTTCTTGATCAGCTCCGCCGCGGGCGGCGTCTTGGTGATGAACGTGAACGACCGGTCTTCGTAGATGGTGATCTCGACCGGGATCACGTTCCCGCGCATGGGTTCGGTCGCGGCGTTGTACGCCTTGCAGAACTCCATGATGTTGACGCCGTGCGGACCGAGGGCGGTGCCGACCGGCGGCGCGGGTGTCGCGGCGCCGGCGTTCAGCGCCACCTTGACGAGCGCCGCGACCTTCTTCTTGGGAGGCATGGCAGTTGAATCTTTCTGTTGTCACCGGCCCTGGGTGGATCCCAGGACACGTTCGTGGAGGGTCAGACCTTCTGGATCTGGGCGAAGGTCAGGTCGACCGGGGTCTCCCGGCCGAGGATCTCGACCAGAGCCTTGAGTCGCTGGCTGTTGACGTTGATCTCGGTGATCGTGGCGTGCACGCCGGCGAACGGCCCGTCGACCACCATGACCGAGTCGCTGACCTCGAAGTCGGCGACCTCGACCTTCTTCCGGCGCCGGCTCGGGCTCTCCGAGTTGGCGGTGGCGGCCGCCACCACCGACGGAGCGAGCATCTTCTCGACCTCGTCCAGGCTGAGCGGCACCGGCTGGTTCGAGTGCCCGACGAACCCCGTCACCGACGGGGTGTGGCGCACTGTCGACCACGACTCGTCGGTCAGGTCCATCCGAACCAGGACGTAGCCGGGGAGCACGGTCCGCCGGACCTGCTTGCGCTGGCCGTTGCGGATCTCGGTGACCTCCTCGGTGGGCACGACCACCTCGTAGATGAAGTCCTCCATGTTGAGCGAGGAGACCCGGTTCTCGAGGTTCTGCAGCACCCGGTTCTCCATCCCGGAGTAGGTGTGCACCACGTACCACTCGCCGAACTTCGCGGCCAGCTCGGTGCGGAACGCCTCCAGCGCCTGCTGGCCCGGATCGTTTTCGTCACCCTCGGGCTCGGCTTCGTCGTCATCGGCCTCCGACTCGGTCTCGGCCTCCGCCGCAGGAGCGCCGAAATCGAGGTCGATGTCGTCGTCGTCCGCCGCGGTCTCCGGGGTCGATGCGGCACCGAAGTCGAGGTCGATGTCGACCTCGTCCTCGGTGGCGGACCGATAACTCTCGGCGGAGCCGAAGTCGATGTCGAAGTCCGTGTCGGAGGCGGTGCTGTCGGAGGTGCTGTCGGGGGTTTCGCTGGCGGGGGTTTCACCGAGGGTGGTCGGCTGCACCTCCTCAGCCGGCGGGTTGGCCGCCGTGGAGTTTTCGGACAAGTCCCTGCTTTCGTTGTCTGAGTTCGTCATGACTCGTGGTTCGTCGTTCTCTGCTGGCATCTGTGCGGGATCTCTTCGGCCACGTCAGGCGAAGATCTGGAACATCGCCCACCCGAAGCCGAGATCGAGCAAGCTCACGTACGCGATGATGAAGAGCACGAAGATGAGCACGACCACGAAGTAGTTCACGAGCTGCTGACCGGTCGGGTAGACGACCTTGCGCAGCTCGCCGACCGATTCCTGCACGAAGCTCACCGGGCTGGTCCGCTTCTTGGCCGGCTCCTTGACGTCGCGCTTGCGGGTCGCGCGTCCCTTGCCCTTGACCTCCGGCTCGGCCCTGGTCCGGCCGCTGTCCAACCTGGCACCGGAGGCGGCCGCGCCCACCGTCACCGGCTCCCGGTCATCGGCCTCGTCCGCGCGCTTGGCGTCGGGATCACCCTCGGTGTCGGCCCCGGACGCCGCCAGCTCGTTCCCGGTCGGTTCGATGGCGTCGGCCTCCGACCCGAGCTCGACGGGATCGGGGTCGGCCGCGGAGGGGATCTCGGGGTCGACGCGGTCGTCAGCCGGGGTCGGCTCGTCCTGCGACCCCGCTGGTTCCTTGTCTGCCACGCTCAGACCCTTCTCACATCGACGATCGACACTGCTTCGCAGGGCAAGAGGGACTTGAACCCCCAACCTTCGGTTTTGGAGACCGATGCTCTGCCAGTTGAGCTATTGCCCTTCGGCGCCGCCCGTCGCAGTCCGCCGCCACCCAGGGGCCGAAACGGCTCCTGCGGGCGCGCCAAAGCTACGGCGTCCGACACCAAGTCATGCAGTCTAGTTCGCTTTGACGGCGGAGTCGAACCTCCCCGCCCCGGCGCGGGCCCGGCGGCTCAGCCCACCGGCACGCCGCGCTGAGTGAGCTGCTGCTCGGCGGCCGCGAGCAGCACGCAGGTGGCGAGCCCGTCGATGGCCGTCGCGACCTCCTCCGGTGACGGAAAGGTCGGCGCGATCCGGATCGCCCGGTCCCGCGGGTCGTTCCCGTACGGGAAGGCGGCACCCGCCCCGGTCATCGCGATCCCCGCCTCCTTCGCCAGCTGCACCACCCGCTGCGCCGTCCCGTCGGGCACGTCCAGGTTGATGAAGTACCCGCCGAGCGGCGAGGTCCAGGTCGCCACGTCGTGCTCGCCGAGGCGCGCCTGGAGGATCGTGGTGACCTGGGCGAACTTCGGCTCGATGATCGCCCGGTGCTTGCGCATCAGCTGCCGCACACCGTCGGCGCTGCCGAGGAAGCGGGCGTGCCGCAGCTGGTTCAGCTTGTCGGGCCCGATGGTGCGCTTGATGAGGTTCTTCAGGTACCAGTCGACGTTGGCCGCAGAACCGGCGAAGAAGGACACCCCGGCGCCGGCGAAGGTGATCTTCGAGGTCGAGGCGAACAGGAAGACCCGGTTCGGGTTGCCGGCCGCCGCCGCCAGCCCGAGGACGTCGACGGCCGGGATCTCCTCGTCGGACAGGTGGTGCACCGCGTACGCGTTGTCCCAGAAGATCCGGAAGTCGGCCGCCGCCGTCGGCATGGCGACCAGCGCGCGGGTCACGTCCTCGGTGTAGACCGAGCCGGTCGGGTTCGCGTAGGTGGGCACCACCCAGATGCCCTTGATGGCGGGGTCGGCGGCGACCAGGTCGCGGATCTGGTCCAGGTCGGGGCCGTCGGCGTACAGCGGGACCGGGATCATCTCGATCCCGTAGTGCTCGCACAGGGCGAAGTGCCGGTCGTAACCGGGCACCGGGCAGAGGAACTTCGGCGCCTGGGTGCTCCAGGGACCGCCGGAGTCGGCGGAGTCGACGGTCCCGCGGAGCAGCGAGAAGACGAGGGTGTCGTGCATGATCGCCGAGGCTGGCGTTGTCCCCGGCGACCAGCTGGGCCGGTGGTACCCCGAGCAGCTCGGCGAAGATCTCCCGGATCTCGGGCAGTCCCTGGCCGCCGCCGTAGTTGCGACAGTCGGTACCCGCGGCGTCTCGGTACTCGCCCTCCCCGGGCAGCATCAGCAGCTCGTTGGACAGGTCGAGCTGCGCCGCGGCCGGCTTGCCGCGGGTCAGGTCGAGCTTCAGACCGCGCGCGACCAGGTCGTCGTAGGCCGCGGACTGGGCGCGGTGCAGCTCGGTCAGTTCCTCGACACTCAGGGCGGACAGGCTCATGCTCGGGAGACCTCTTCGGGGGTGCGGGTGCGGCGGAGTGCGGTCAGGAGTCTAGTGCCGCTCCGCCGTCGGTTCCGGTTCGATTCCGCGGCCCCGGACGGTGGAACGGGACTAGGGTCGGGCCATGACGAGCTCCGTGACGACGACGTCGACGGCTTCGCCGAACATCGCCCGCTGGGTGGTCGAACGGACTGCCACCGATCCCGATCTGCCGGCGATCCGGCAGGGGGAGCTGACCCTCAGCTACGCCGAGCTGGACGACGCGTCGGCACGGTTCGCCCGGGTGCTGACCGACCGGGGCGTGGCGGCCGGCGACCGGGTGGCGCTGATCATGCCGAACGTCGCCACCTTCCCGGTCGCCTACTACGGCGTGCTGCGGGCCGGCGGGGTCGTGGTGCCGATGAACCCGCTGCTGAAGGCGGGCGAGATCACCTACACCTGGACCGACGCCGAGGCACGGGTGGCCGTCGTCCACCCGATGTTCGCCGGCGAGGCGAACCGCGCCGCGGAGCGGACCGGCACCGACGTCATCGTCACCGATCCGGCCGAGTTCGACCGGCTGCTGGCCGGGGCCGTCCCGTTGCCCGAGATCGCGAGCCGGACCGCGGAGGACACCGCCGTGATCTTGTACACGTCGGGCACGACCGGCTCGCCCAAGGGCGCCGAGCTCACCCACGCCAACCTCAGCACCAACGTGGCGACCTCGATCGAGACCTTGTTCCTGCTGCAACCGGGCGAGGTCGTCTTCGGTGGGTTGCCGTTGTTCCACTCCTTCGGTCAGACCTGCGGTCTCAACACCGCCATGGCCGCCGGGTGCTGTCTGACCCTGCTGCCGAAGTTCGACGGCGAGCAGGCGCTGGAGATCGTGCAACGCGACCGGGTGAACCTGTTCCTGGGCGTGCCGACGATGTACATGGCCCTGCTCGCGGTCCCCGACCCCCAGCGCTTCGACGTGAGCACGTTGCGCACCGCCGCCTCCGGCGGTGCCTCCCTCCCGCTCGAAGTACTCCGCGGCGTCGAGTCGACGTTCGGTGTCACGTTGCTGGAGGGGTACGGGCTGTCCGAGACCTCCCCGGTGGCGTCCTTCAACCACCCGCACGTGCCGACCAAGCCGGGCTCGGTGGGCACCCCGATCCGCGGCGTCGAGTTCGGACTGCGGGACGAGGACGACCACGAGATCGATGCGGGCGACGACCAGGCGATCGGCGAGATCGTCATCCGCGGCGAGAACATCATGAAGGGGTACTGGCGCAATCCCGAAGCCACCGCCGAGGCGATGCGCGGCGGCTGGTTCCACACCGGCGATCTGGCCCGGCGGGACGCCGATGGCTACTACTTCATCGTCGACCGGCTCAAGGACATGATCATCCGCAACGGTCTCAACGTGTACCCCCGCGAGGTCGAGGAGGTGCTCTACACCCACCCGGCCGTGGCCGAGGCCGCCGTGTTCGGCGTGCCGGATCCCCGCCGCGGCGAGGAGATCGCCGCCTTGGTGAACCTCAAGGAGGGCGCCGCCGCCACCGAGACCGAGTTGCGGGACTACGTCGAGGAGCGTCTCGCGGCCTACAAGTACCCGCGCATCATCCGCTTCGGTCCCCTGCCCAAGGGCCCGACCGGCAAGATCCTGAAACGCGAGATCCGCCTGGACTGAGCCGGGCTCGGCCCATCCACCTCGCGCCCTGAACCCGTCGAAGGGCCCAACCGCCTCGTGCCCTGAGCCCGTCGAAGGGCGAACGAGAGTTGCCTTACGGCGCTCTTCGACAGGCTCAGAGCACGAACGGCCGATCTCTCAGCGGTGCCCGACGACGGCGCTGTGGGGGCCGAGCCGGAGCGTCGACTCCGGCCTGGTACCGGCCTCGGCCGGATCCGGTCCGCCCGCGTCACCGACGGTGAGCACCAGCTCCAGCCCGTCGGGAACGGTGACCACGGCGTCGTCGGCGCCGAAGTTGACCAGCACCACCATCGCGCCGCGTTCGATCAACAACCACCCCTCGTCGTCGTCGCTGCGGGCCTGGCTGTGCTCGAAGCGGGGATCGGTGAAGTCGGGGTAGGTGTGCCGCAGGGTCAGCAACCGCTGATTGAGGGCGAACAGGTCGGCGTGCTCGGCGCGGGCGAGTTCCGACCAGTCCAGCTTGGAGTTCGCGAAGGTCTGCGGATCCTGCGGGTCGGGCACGGCGGCGGGATCCCAGTCCATCTGGGCGAACTCCTCCAGCCGACCCTTGGCCACCAGCTCGGCGAGCTCGGGCTCGGGGTGGGCGGTGAAGAACTGCCAGGGCGTCCGGGCACCCCACTCCTCCCCCATGAAGATCATCGGGGTGAACGGGCTGAGCAGGGTCACCACGGCCGCGAGCTGCAGCTGGCGGTGATCGAGCTTGCCCGAGAGCCGTTGCCCGTCGGCCCGGTTGCCGATCTGGTCGTGGTTGTCGGAGCAGACCACCAGGCGCCAGGTCGAGGTCCGGCGGTCGATCCGCTCGCCGTGGCTCCGGCCGCGGAAGCTGGAGTGCGTACCCGTGTGGAAGAAGCCCTCGGTGAAGACCTTGCCCAGGGCGGCGAGGGAGTCGAAGTCGGCGTAGTAGCCCGTGGTGTCCCCGGTCAGGCTCACGTAGAGGGCGTGGTGGAAGTCGTCGCTCCACTGGGCGGTCAGCCCGTACCCACCGGCCTCGCGGGTCGTGATCAACCGCGGGTTGTTGAGGTCGGATTCCGCGATCAGCGACAGCGGCCGGCCGAGGAACGCGCTCAACGCGGTCGTCTCGATCGTGAGTTCCTCGAGGATGTGGGTGGCCCGGGTGTCGACCAGGGCGTGCACGGCATCGAGCCGCAACCCGTCGACGTGGTAGTCGTTCATCCACATCATCGCGTTGTCCACGATGTAGTGCCGGACCTCGTCGGAGTGCTCGTCGTCGAGGTTCGGCGACTCCCCCCAGGTGTTGATCGCGGCGGTGTGCAGGTACGGCGCGAACTCCGGAAGGTAGTTGCCGCTCGGTCCGAGGTGGTTGTAGACCACGTCCTGGATGACGGCGAGGCCGCGCGCGTGGCAGGCGTCGACGAAGCGCTGATAGGCCTCCGGGCCACCGTAGGAGTCGTCGACGGCGAACCACAGCACCCCGTCGTAGCCCCAGTTGTGCGCGCCGTTGAAGGCGTTCACCGGCAACAGCTCGACGAAGTGGATGCCCAGCTCGGCCAGGTGGTCCAGCCGCCCGATCGCGGCGTCCAGGGTGCCTTCCGGGGTGAAGGTGCCGACGTGCATCTCATAGATCACGCCACCGGCCAGCTGCCGTCCGGTCCAACCGTCATCGGTCCAGGGGAAGCGGGCCGGGTCGTACGTCCTGGACATCGCGTGCACGCCCTGGGGCTGCCACCGCGATCTCGGGTCGGGGCGCACCACGTCGTCGGCATCACCCAGCACGAAGCCGTAGTCGACCCCGGGCGTGACGGCCGGATCGGGCACCGGTCCGTCGGGGTGCCACCAGCCGCCGGCGTCCTTGGTCATCGGCACCAGGACCGTCGACCCGCCCTGCGGATCGGCGAGCGCCAACCGGACCCGGTCGAGCAGCGGAGCCCAGACGGTGAAGGGAGCCAGGGTCACAGGGCACATCCCCAGAGTGTCGGTTCGGGTACGAGCGTGAGGTCGAAGCGGGACCGTACGCCGGTCTGGATGTCGCGCGCCAGCGCCAGCAGGTCCGCGGTCCGTGCCCCGCCCCGGTTGGTGAGGGCCAGCGCGTGCTTGGTGGACAAGGTCGCCGGTGGAGTCCCGTACCCCTTGGCGAAGCCGGCCCGCTCGATCAGCCAGGCCGCGCTGGTCTTGACCCGACCGTCGTCGGTCGGGTACCGCGGTGCCTGGTCGGGAAGCCGGGCGGCGCGGTCCGGCTCGAGGATCGGGTTGATGAAGAACGAGCCCGCGCTCCAGGTGTCGTGATCGGTCTCGTCGAGCACCATGCCCTTGGCTCGACGCAGCTGCAGCACCGCCTGCCGCGCATCGGCCGCCGGCACCCGATCACCCACGGCCACACCGAGGGTCCGGGCCAGCTCCGGGTACCGGATCGGCGCCGAGAGGGAGCCGAGGGGCAGCTGGAACGTCACGTCGATGATCAGATAACGGTTGGGGTCGGACTTGAACCGGGAGCTGCGGAAGGCGAACGCGCAATCGGCGGCGGCGAACGTGACCTGGCGGTCGGCGAACCGGTCCCAGGTCCGAACGGTGGCGATGATCTGAGCGACCTCGCAGCCGTAGGCGCCCACGTTCTGGATGGGGCTGGCGCCGACCAGGCCCGGGATGCCGGCCAGGCACTCGATCCCGCCGCCCCAACCTTCGGCGACGGCACGCGCGACCAGGGCGTCCCAGTTCTCCCCCGCGGCCACCGTCACCACCGCGCCGGAGCACCCCGAGACGTCGGGGCGGATCCCTCGGGTCGCGACCCGGATCACGGGTCCGTCGACGCCGTCGTCACCGATCAACACGTTGGAGCCGCCGCCGAGGATCCGCGCCGGTCCGCGACCGGGAGCGGTGTCGCGGTCCGCGGCCCGCAGCACCGACAACAACTCCGCCTCGGTCTCCGCCGTGGTCAGGGCGGGAGTGGGACCGCCGACGCGCAGCGTGGTGTACGGAGCGAGCAACGGCTCCGTCTCGGCGTCCAGCATCAAGATCGGCTTTCACCTTCGAGTTCGACTTCGGCCCGGGCCGCACCCAGCACCTTCTGCTCTACCCCGTCGGCGTCGATGCAGACAGCGTCGATGGCGATCATCACCCGGTCGCCGTCCGTGGTGGCCACCCGCCCGCGGAACGTGACCTCGGTCCCGTCGTCGTCGTCGGGCACGACCACCGGTTTGGTGAACCGGACGAAGTAGGAGCGGACCCGGGCCGGATCCTGCACCCAGTCGGTGACCAGGCGCAGTCCGGCGCCCATCGTGAGCATCCCGTGGGCCACCACACCCGGCAACCCGACCGAGGCGGCGAACCGCTCCGAGTAGTGGATGGGGTTGAAGTCGGTCGAGGCGCCGGCGTACCGGACGAGGTCGGCCCGGGTGAATCGCACGGTCAACGCCGGCAGCTCCGTCCCGACCTCGATGCGACCGGAACTCAGGTCGCTCATCAGGCCGCCTCGTGGCTGTGGAAGAAGGTCGCCTCGGCCCGACAGACCTCTTCGGCTCCCTGCTCGGGAACGGTGGCGATCAACACCGAGGACGAGATGATGTCGGCGGCGCCGCGGTTGCGGACCTTGTCGATCGTGAGGGTCGCCCGCACCCGGTCGCCGGCCCGCAGCGGTCGCCGGTAGCTGAACCGCTGATCGCCGTGCACGATCCGGCGCAGCGCCAGCCCGAGCTCCTCGTCGGCGAACATCGCCTCCCAGGCGAGCGCGGAGATGACCGCGACGAACGTCGGCGGCGCGATCGGCTCGTCGGCGAAGTACGCCGGGTTGTCGTCACCGATCGCCCGGGCGAACTCGCCGATCTTGGCGGCCGAGACCTCGTAGGCAGCAGTGGCCGGATAGCTCCGGCCGGCATGCTCGGGGGAGATGGCCATGGGAAGAAACCTAACGGAGTTGCGAACTACTGCTTGCTCGGTCTTGATAGCGCCGGGCGACGATCGACGCCGCTCGCTCGGCGATGGGCGCGACCACCGACCAGCCCTGTTCGGCGGCGGCCGCGACGACAGGGTCCAACAACAGACCGGGCGCCAGGAACAGCGGCAGCAGCACGCCCCCGTCCGGCCGGGTCGACCCGACCTCGGCCAGCACGGTCTTGATCCGGGGTTCGGTGGTGCCGAAGCCGACCCGAACGGGACCGCTCCGACCGCGACCCAGCCGGTTCGCCAGATCGAGCACCGCCTCGTTGGCCGCCGGATCCGACGAGCCGACCGCCACCACGACCACGGCGCGGTCGGGCTCGACGTCGTGCAGCGAGTCGCGCAGCAGCGCTTCGACGTCCGCCCCGGTGCCGAGGATGTCGGTCTGGATCAAGCGGAGCCCGGACGACGATCCGGCCGCCTCGAGGGCCTGCGGGACGTCGACCGTGGCATGGAAGGCGGCGGTGAACAGCAACGGCACCACCACGGCGCTGCGGTGTCCGGCGGCGGCGAGGTCGGCGGCGACGGAGGTGAGGTCGGGTTCGATCAGGTCGAGATAGGCACTGCGGCTGTCGATGCCCTCGCGCTCGCCAACGGCGGCCATCAAGGCGTCGATCACGGCCGCCACCGCGGGGTGCCGGCTGCCGTGCGCCAGGCCGATGACCGGCAGCGACCGGCCGCCGGAAAGCATCGAGCCGCCGGGTGATCCGGCGGCTCGGTGATCCGCGTCAGCGGGGCCGGCGTCAGGCGTCGGCTGGACGGTCCCGGTGCGCTCGAGACTCAGCGGGTCTCGCGGTGCGGGGTGTGGGTGTGACAACGCGGGCAGAACTTCTTCAGCTCCATCCGGTCGGGATCGTTGCGGCGGTTCTTCTTGGTGATGTAGTTCCGCTCTTTGCACTGGGTGCAGGCGAGGGTGATCTTCGGCCGCACATCGGTGGTCTTGGCCATGGCAATCCTTCTCCGGTCCTTCTTGCACGTCGATTGGTCGTCTCGGTGGTAGCGGGAGCGGGACTCGAACCCGCGACACAGCGATTATGAGCCGCTTGCTCTACCGCCTGAGCTATCCCGCTGCGGACGTCGCTGTCCGGTCCCGAGGTCTGCCGCTTGGCCGGCCTCGGACTCGTACCAGCTCCGAGACCCGGGGTCCTCCCCGGACTCGTCGCTGCCGGTGCGCGGTGCGCCGGAACGATCTCCGAGCCCCCATGCGGAATCGAACCGCAGACCTTCTCCTTACCATGGAGACGCTCTACCGACTGAGCTATAGGGGCAGATCGGCAGGCCCTCCGGGCCGCGCCGACCCACCAAGATACACACCAACCGCAGGGGTGCGCGAATTGTTCCGGCCCGAGCTCGCGGCCACGTGGCGCCCCGGTGAGCACGTGGTCAATCGACGGTCAACGGACGGTCAACCGCCGGGTCGGGTACGGCGTCAGCAGCTGGTCGACCGGCGCGTAGTCGTCGGTGAGCACCGGACTGCGACCGACCCAGTCGCGCAGCTCCGGCCCGCTGAGCACCGACCAGTCCGCTCCGGCGGAGCGCACCCGGCGCTGCGACGACCGCGGCGTCGAGCGGGCGGTCGGTCGCGATCAGCACCACGTTGCCGCCGGCCTTCGGTCCCCCGACCACGGTGTCGGTCTCGGTTGCCAGCGCGACGAACCCGAACACCTCGGCGAGGGTCGCCGCCTCGGCCCGGGCGAAGGCCAGCGGCCCGAAGTCGATCAGGTTGACCACGTAGATCCCGTCGCCGGCCAGGACCCGGTCCACCTCGGCCACGGCCTCCCGAGTGGTCAGGTGCCACGGCACGCTGACGCCGCCGAAGGCATCGCCGACGACGAGATCCTGGCTGTCGTCCGCGAGCCGGCCCAGACCGAGCCGAGCGTCCTCGATCCGCAGCTCGACCGGGCGATCGGTGTCCAAACTCAACTGGTCCCGATCGATCCGCACCACCCCGGGGTCGATCTCCGACACCAGGCTCTGGGTTCCAGGGCGGGTGGCGTCGAGGTAGCGCGGGACCGTCAGTCCGCCGCCGCCGAGGTGGTAGGCCCGCAGCGGCTGCGCCGGGGCGAACGCGGTGTCGACGGCCGCGACCACCGCCTTGGCGTAGTCGTACCGGAGGAAGGTCGGGTCGTCGAGGTCGACGTAGGAGTGCTGCGCCCCGTCGAGCAGCAGGGTCCGTCCGCTGGCGCGATCGGGATCGGTACGGACCAGCGCGCAGTGGTAGGCCGTCTCGACATCGCACGGTCCGGGGACGATTGCCGTCGCCACCCCGCCGAGGGCGATCAGCAGGGCCGGGACCACCGCGCCCCGCCAGCGTCGGAACCGCCACTCCACCACGACGCCGGCGACCAGCAGGGCGATACCCAGACCGATCATGATCCCGCTCACCGAGACCCGGGAGATGAGCACGAACCCGGTGACGACGGTGCCGACGATCGCGCCGGCGGTACCGAGCGCCGAGAGCTGCCCGACCACCGAACCCGTCTCGCGCAGGCTGCTCAGCCGGAGCTTGATGACCATCGGGGTGATCGCCGACAGCAGGGCGCCGGGGACGATCAGGGCGAACGTGACCGCGATCATGACCACGCCGTCGGCCAGCCCGCCGGCGGCGCGGACCGCGATCGGGGTCAGTGCGACCGCGACCCCGGACGTGACGAGCAACGGGCCGAGCACGCGTCGGGGTGGGATCCGGTCGGCGAGCCGGCCGCCGGACCACGACCCCAAGGCGATGGCCGCCAACGCGATGCCGATCACCAAGGTGCTGGTCTCCAGCGTCAACCCCAGGTAGGGCGCGAGCAGCCGCAGGGCGACGATCTCGACGACGAGCACGCTCGCCGACGCCCCGAACACCAGCGCCGCCGCCGCGACCCGGCCCAGTCCCGTCGAGCCCACTTCCGTCGAGGTCGGTCCGGCGACCGGCTCGGCCGCCGGGTGCGGTTCGGCGGGACTCCTCACCTGGGGATCATGTCACCGGCGCCGAAATCGGCACGAACAACCGGAACCCCGACAGGGTGCTTCGACGAGCTCAGCACCCGAACGGCGTACGTCCGAGCAGCAGGATCAGCGCAGGCCGAGCTTGCGGCTGCAGGCGGGCCAGGCGCCCCAGCCCACGTCGGCGAGGATCCGCTTGGCCACGGCGATCTGCGCCTCGCGGCTGTGCCCGGCAGCACGGCTGCCACTGCCGCCGTAGGCCCGCCAGCTGCTGTGGGCGAAGCCGAGACCCCCGGAGTAGCCGGGCACGCTGTCGGTGTTCCAGCGCTGACCGGTCTCACACTGCGCGAGCCGGTCCCAGACGCCGTTGCCGCCGCCGGAGCTGGACCCACCCGAGGTGCTGCCGCCGGAAGTGGACGGCGCCGGCTCGGGCTCCGGCTCCTTGGTGCCGACCAGCACGATCTTGTCCCGGGCCTCGGTCGTGATCTTGGAGCTGACCTTCTTCCGGCTCGCCAGCTCGCCGTCCTTGCGGACCTCGCGGTAGACGATGGTGCGGACCCCGGTCTTGCCCGACCGGTCGACCTCGGTGTCACCCTTGGTCATCTTCGAGGTCTTCTTGTAGACCGTGTCGAAGGCGACGTCCCGCTTCTTCGTCACGTTCTTCACGTCGACCTTGACCACGGTGAGCTTCATCCCGTCGGTCAGCGGGGCCTTGGTCTGGGCGCTGGCGATGTCGTCGCCGTCGACCACCACCTTCGCCGCCTTCAGGGCCTCGCCGACGGTCCCGGCGGTCGTCTTCAGGGTGCGCTTGTCCTCGCCGGTCCTGATCTCGACCGATTTCAGGGTCTCCAGGGCGAACGCCAGCCCCTGCCGCCCGATGGCGGCGCTGCGACTGGTGGAGAGGTCGCCGCCCGCCACGTTGATCGAGCGGGTCTGCAGGGCCTCGTTGACCGTGGTCGCTGTGGTCCAGAACGTCTGCGGCTTCCCGTCGACGGTGATGGTGACCTGCCGGCCGTACTGCACCGCGATCCGCGTTCCGTCGGTCAGCTTGCTGTCCCGGCTCGGGGCCACCACGTCGTGCTCACCGAGGCTGATGCCCTGGCTGCCCAGCAGATCGCCGACCGTGCCGGACATGGTGGTGACCTCACTGGACACGCCGTCCACGGCGAGCGTGACGTCCTTGTTCGCGGTCACGTAGGCGAAGGTGCCGCCGGCCACGGCCAGCACGGTCCCTCCGGCGATGACCGCCGGGATGATCTTGCGCACGAGAGCTCCGTCGTCGCCCGGCGCTGGCCAGGCTTTATCGTTCGGTTACCACGACCGCGAGATCGGCCGCTTGGTCACGGGAGCATAACGGTCTGCGCGTCGTTTCGTCCAAACGGCACATTTTGAGCCTCGCCGTGTTATTCCGCCGAACTCAGCCGAGCACGAGCTTGCCGAGCCCGGCGAGGGCGATCACCACACCGATCACGCCCATCACGACGGCGGTCACGATGGCACCGTTGCGCTCCAGCCAGTCGCGGATCCGCAGCAGTCGGGGCTCCATCTTCCCCGGCGCCGCGAGGGTGACCACGATCGGTACGACGACGCTGGACACCGCCACGACGAGATAAGCCGCCAGGAGCACGAGCGAGTCCGCCCAGGCCAGCGAGGCTCCGGTGATCGCCAGGCCCGCGGCCAGCCCGATCAGCAGACCCTTCGGTCGTAGGTTCAGGGCCAGCGCGAGACCGAAGGACGGCAGCGGCCCGAACGAGGACACCGCGTTCAACCACCGGTTGGAGCTGCTCAGTCGGGGCCTCCGGATGGCCCGGACCGCCGCGATGAGCCCGTACACCAGCAGTCCCAGCCCGACGATCACCTCGGCGGTCCCGATCACGAACCGCGGCGGCTGCAGACCCGGGGTCGGCAGCGCGCCGGCGCCGAGGATCGACCCGAACACGACGAGGCCCATCCCCACGACCCAGCCGATCAGGAACGGCAACGCCGACCGACTGCGTTGCTCCGACAACAAGATGAGGATGGTCGCGGTGAGCGGTACCGAGCTCAGCGCGGCCGCGACCGCGAGCGGCAGGAGTTGCAGCAGCACTGACCACACGGACGACGACTCCTCCCTCGCGCTGACGGGAGCGAGCGTGGTGGCAGGTGTTGGGTTCGAACCAACGTAGGCGATGCCGGCAGATTTACAGTCTGCTCCCTTTGGCCACTCGGGCAACCTGCCATGTCGCTGACCACCTCGATGAGGCGAGCCTGCGGCGACCGGTAACAATAGCAAACGCCGAACCGGCCCACACCGGCGAGAATGGGACCGCTGAGGTTCGGCTGACGAAGGAGGTTCCGTGGCATCGGAGAGTTCGTTCGACATCGTGAGCAAGGTCGACCGCCAGGAGGTCGACAACGCCTTGAACCAAGCCGCCAAGGAAGTGCGGCAGCGGTTCGACTTCAAGAACACCGACGCGTCCATCAGCTGGTCGGGCGAGGTGATCGAGATGGAGGCGAACTCCGAGGAGCGGGTCAAGGCGGTGCTGGACGTGTTCCAGTCCAAACTCGTCCGCCGCGGGGTCAGCCTGAAGACGCTGGACGCGAGCGAACCCCGCTCCTCGGGCAAGCTGTACAAGATCACCGCCAGCACCGAGGAGGGGATCAGCCAGGAGAACGCCAAGAAGGTGTCGAAACTGATCCGCGACGAGGGACCGCGCGGGGTCAAGGCCCAGATCCAAGGTGACGAGCTGCGGGTCAGCAGCAAGAGTCGTGACGACCTGCAGGTCGTCCAGGCGTTGATCAAGAGCCAGGACTACGACTTCGCCGTGCAGTTCACCAACTACCGCTGACAGAAGCTTTCGCCGAGACAGACAGGGTGTCCGAATGGGAATCGCCGACGAGGTGAAGGGCCGGGCGGAAACGCTCGGAGACAAGGCCGGAGACGCGTTCGACACGGCCAAGGACAAGGCCGAGGACGCCCTCGAGACGGTCAAGGACAAGGCCGAGGAGGTGCTGGAGACCGTCAAGGACAAGGCCAGCGGCATCGTGGGGAACGTCAAGGAGACCTTCGGTTCCGAGGAGACCCCGGGGCGGGTGGACGAGCCGGTCGAGGACTTCGCGGCCGCCGGAGCGCCGCCGGAGGATGCGCTGGATCGATCGGCCGCCCTGGACGAGGCCGCCGCCGAGCTCGAGCGGCACTCCCAGCCGGGGCAGCTGTGAATCCCGCGCACGGGCGGCGACCGTCGGGAGCGCGATGACCTGCCGCATCTCCCACACCTCCGTGGACTGCAGTGACGCCTACCCCCTGTCGGTCTGGTGGGGCGAGACCCTCGGCATGCAGGAGGATCCCCGCGACCCGAACCTCCCCGGGCACGTGGAGTGCATGATCTTCTCCCCCGACGGGCGGACCCGGGTGCTCTTCATCGAGGTACCGGACCCGAACCCCGGGAAGAACCGGCTGCACTTCGACCTGCGCCCCACCGACGGCACCCGGGAGGCCGAGGTCGAGCAGCTGATCGACCGCGGCGCCACGTTCCATTCCGATCACCGTCGACCCGACGGCAGCGGCTGGATCACCCTGACCGACCCGGAGGGCAACGAGTTCTGCGTGCTGGCCGGTGATCAGGAAGCACCCGACAACTACGCCCACCTCGTCTCGTGAGCAGCTCCGCGCTGTCCCTGGTCCCTCGCCCACGCTCGGTGGCGATCGGCACCGGCGAGTTCTCCTTCGACGCCGAGCTGGCCGTCGCCGGCGACCCCGCCTGGGCCGCCGCGCTCCGCCGGATCCTCGGTCCGGGGACCGGCTGCCCGTTGCCACTGGCCGCGGACGGCCGGCTTCGGCTCGAACCAGACGAGGCGTTGCCGGCCGAGGGCTACCGGCTGGTCGTCGACCCCGACCAGATCACGATCGCGGCCCGGGACTTCGCCGGGCTCTGCTGGGCGGCGCAGACGCTGCGCCAGCTGATCGGACCCGACGTGTTCCGGCCGGCCCCGATCCGCTCCACCTTCACCGTCGGCGCGGTCGAGGTGGAGGACGCACCGCGGTTCGGCTGGCGCGGCGTCCACCTCGACGTCGGTCGGCACTTCATGCCCTTGGCCGACGTCTACCGGTTTCTCGACCTGATCGCCGCGCACAAGTACAACGTCTTCCACTTCCATCTCACCGACGACCAGGGCTGGCGGTTCGCCTCGTCCTCCCACCCGCGGTTGCAGGAGGTGGCGAGTTGGCGGACCGAGACCCAGCGGCATCTGCAGGACTTCACCGACGGCACCCCGCACGGCGGCTTCTACACCGCCGACCAGCTGCGCTCGGTGGTGCGTTACGCGGCGGACCGCGGCATCGCGGTGCTGCCGGAGCTGGAGTTCCCCGGCCACGTCCGCGGGGTGCTGGCCGCGTACCCCGAACTCGGCAACCACCCGGACCGGCACCACGCGACGGCGACGACGTTCGGCATCTTCGACGAGGTGCTCAATCTGCAGCCCGAGGCGATGCGGTTCGTGTTCGACCTCTTCGAGGAGCTGCTCGAGATCTTCCCGCACGCCTACGTGCACGTCGGGGGCGACGAGGTGCCGCGGACGGAGTGGCTGGCCAGCGACCGGGCCCGCGAGCTGGCCGAGAGTCTCGGACTGCCCGGTCCGGAGTACCTGCAACGGTGGTTCACCGAGCAGCTGCGCGACTGGCTGGCCGAACGCGGCCGCCGGCTGGTCGGCTGGGACGAGATCAACGACGAGGGCCCGCTCGACGGGGCGGTGGCCATGGCCTGGCGGGACGCGTCGTACGGCATCGCCGCCGCGCAGGCGGGGATGGACGTCGTGATGACTCCGGTGACCCACACCTACCTGGACTACTACCCGAGCGCCGGGGACGACGAGGCGTACTCCATCGGCGGGCTGCTCCCCATCGAGACGGTGTACGCGTTCGAGCCGCTCGACGGGTTGCCGCCCGAGCTGCACCACCGGGTGCTGGGCACCCAGTGCCAGCTCTGGCGGGAGTACATGCCGACGACCGCACGGACCGACTACATGCTGTTCCCGCGGGCGTGCGCGCACAGCGAGGTGGCCTGGTCGGATCCGGCCGGGCGATCCTGGCCGGAGTTCGAGCAGCGACTGGCCGGCCACCTGGAGCGGCTGGACGCCATGGGCGTCGGCTATCGCCCGCAGGACGGGCCGCTGCCCTGGCAGCGTGGTGGCACCGGCGCCCTCTCGCGTCCACCGGAGCACCGGAGCTGAGCTCGGCGGATCGACTCGACGCCCCGGTGTGAGGTGCCTCTCGCGAATTCGGTTCTGGAAGGGTCGGAGTCGCGGAAAGGGTGCCCTTATCATGGAACGGTTGCCCGCGAACCGGGTGACCGAGCGGTCACCGCCACCCCGCTGTCTCCCGCACCGACCTCGGAGCAGCACGCCGACGCAGGAAGAAGGCTCGTCCCCGCATGCCTCAGGTCCACACCCTCGACCGGGTGGTCATCCGCTTCGCCGGCGACTCCGGCGACGGGATGCAGCTGACCGGCGACAGGTTCACCGCCGACGCGGCGGTGTTCGGCAACGACATCTCGACCCTGCCCAACTTCCCGGCGGAGATCCGGGCGCCCGCCGGGACGCTGCCCGGGGTCTCCAGCTTCCAGCTGCACTTCGCCAACTACGACATCATGACCCCGGGCGACCGCCCCGACGTGCTGGTCGCGATGAACCCGGCCGCACTCAAGGCGAACATCGCCGACCTGGCCAAGGGCGGCGTCATCATCGCCGACACCGCGGACTTCACGCGCCGCAACCTGGCCAAGGTGGGGTACGAGTCGAACCCGCTCGAGGACGGCAGCCTCACCGACTACCAGTTGCACGCGCTCGATCTGACCGGGATGACGGTCGAGGCCGTGAAGCCGTTCGGACTCACCCGCAAGGACGCCTCGCGCGCCAAGAACATGTTCGCCCTCGGCCTGTTGTCGTGGCTCTACAGCCGGCCGACCGAGGGCACCGTCAACTTCCTCACCCGCAAGTTCGCCAGCAAGCCGGCCATCCGGGACGCCAACATCACCGCGTTCAAGACCGGGCACGCCTTCGGCGAGACCACCGAGACGTTCGCCGTGACCTACGAGGTGGCACCGGCGCCGATGCCCGCGGGCCAGTACCGGCAGATCTCCGGCAACCTCGCCCTGGCCTTCGGGCTGATCACCGCCGCCCGCAAGGCCGGACTACCGCTCTTCCTCGGGGCGTACCCCATCACCCCCGCCTCGGACGTGCTGCACGAGCTGAGCAAGCACAAGCGGTTCGGGGTCACGACCTTCCAGGCCGAGGACGAGATCGCCGGTGTCGGGGCCGCCCTCGGGGCCAGCTTCGCCGGCCACCTCGGGGTCACCACCACCTCCGGTCCCGGGGTGGCGCTCAAGGCCGAGACCATCGGGTTGGCGGTGATGACCGAGCTGCCGTTGGTGATCTGCGACATCCAGCGGGCCGGCCCGAGCACCGGGATGCCCACCAAGACCGAGCAGGCCGACCTGCTGCAGGTGATGTACGGCCGCAACGGCGAGGCGCCGGTGCCGGTGCTGGCGGCCCAGTCACCCGCCGACTGCTTCGACACTGCGCTGGAGGCGGTCCGGATCGCGGTCAAGTACCGGACCCCGGTGATCCTGCTCTCCGACGGCTACATCGCCAACGGCGCCGAACCCTGGCCCGTGCCGGACCTCAGCGCGATCGCACCGATCGACCCGGAGTTCGCCACGACCCCCAACGGCACCGACCGGGCCGGCAACGACGCCTTCTACCCCTACCGGCGCGATCCGGAGACGCTGGCCCGCCCCTGGGCCGTTCCCGGCGCCAGCGGGCTGCAACACCGGATCGGCGGTCTCGAGAAGGCCAAGGACACCGGAGCGGTCTCCTACGACCCCGCCAACCACGATGAGATGACGCGGATCCGCCAGGCCAAGATCGCCGGCATCGTGCGCGACATCCCGGACCTCGAGGTCGACGACCCGGACGGGGCTCGGGTGCTGGTGCTGGGCTGGGGTTCCACCTACGGACCGATCACCGCGGCGGTTCGTCGGGTCCGCAAGACCGGACGCAAGATCGCCCAGACGCACGTACGGCACCTGAACCCGTTCCCGGCCAACCTGGGCGAGGTGCTGCGCAGCTACGACCGGGTGATCGTGCCCGAGATGAACCTCGGCCAGCTGGCCCTGCTGCTGCGGGCCGAGTACCTGGTCGACGTGCACAGCTACTCCCGGGTCCGGGGCCTGCCGATCTCGCTCAGCGAGTTGGCCCTCGACCTGGAATCCGAGATCGACGAGCTGGAAGGGGTGCAGCCGTGAACGATCTGAACGGCCACACCAACGGGTCCCGGAACGGGACGGCGAAGAACGGCTTGGCTGGCGTGCCGCTGTCGGTGGAGCCGCTGAACCGCAAGGACTTCACCAGCGACCAGGAGGTGCGCTGGTGCCCGGGTTGTGGTGACTACGCGGTCCTGGCGGCGTTCCAGGGCTTCATGCCGGAGCTCGGCATCCGCAAGGAGAACACCGTCATCGTCTCCGGCATCGGCTGCTCCTCGCGATTCCCCTACTACGTCGACTCCTTCGGCATGCACTCCATCCACGGCCGGGCCACCGCCATCGCCACCGGGGTGGCCACCGCCCGCGAGGACGTCGCGGTCTTCGTGATCACCGGCGACGGCGACGCCCTGTCCATCGGCGGCAACCACCTGATCCACGTGCTCCGCCGCAACGTGAACCTGACGATCCTGTTGTTCAACAACCGGATCTACGGGCTGACCAAGGGTCAGTACTCCCCCACCTCCGAGCTCGGCAAGATCACCAAGTCGACCCCGCTCGGGTCGCTGGACAACCCGTTCAACCCGGTGTCGTTGGCGCTCGGCGCCGAAGCGACCTTCGTGGCCCGGACCATCGACTCCGACCGCAAGCACCTGACCGAGGTGCTGCGGGCGGCGGCGGCGCACCGCGGCACGTCCTTCGTGGAGATCTACCAGAACTGCCCGATCTTCAACGACGACGCGTTCGCGGCGATCAAGGAGGCCGACACCTCGGCCGACGCGATCATCCCGCTCCGGCACGGCGAGCCGATCCGGTTCGGTGTCGACGCCCGCCTCGGGGTCACTCGGGATCCGGTCAGCGGCCAGTTCTCGGTGGTGGACGTCGACGAGGTCGGCGTCGACGCCCTCGCGGTGCACGACGCGCACGCCGCCGACCCGACGTTCGCCTTCGGGCTGTCCCGGCTGACCGACGCCGGCATCCTGCACCGGGCGCCCATCGGCATCTTCCGCGACGTCGAGGCGCCCACCTACGACGACCTGGCCCGCGATCAGGTCGCCCTGGCGGCCGGTTCCGGCAGCGACGACGACGCGCTGCAGGCGATGGTCGCCGGCGGGGACACCTGGACCGTGCGGTAGGTGGCGCGCCGGCCGGCTGCACCTCCTCCGGTTGACCGTGCGGACCGCCGCGGCCTGCTCTACGGCCTCGGCGCGTATCTCGTGTGGGGCCTGGTCCCGCTGTTCTGGCCGTTGGTCAGGCAGGCCGGCGCGGTCGAGATCCTGGCCCACCGGGTGGTGTGGTCACTGGTCATCGCCACGGCGCTGGCACTGATCCTGCTACCGCGCCGGTGGCTGCGGCCCCTGCTCAACCGCCGCACCCTCACCCTGCTGGCGCTGGCGGCCGCTTTCGTGGCGGTGAACTGGGGGGTCTACATCTGGGCGGTCAACTCCGGCCACGTCGTCGAGGCCGCCCTCGGGTACTACATCAACCCGATCTTCACCGTGCTGCTCGGCGTGATCTTCCTCCGGGAGCGGCTGGCCCGGACCCAGTGGGTCGCCGTGGGGTTCGCCGCGGCTGCCGTGCTGGTGCTGACCGCCGACTACGGCCAACCCCCGTGGGTCGCCTTGATCCTGGCGAGCAGCTTCGCCACCTACGGGCTGCTGAAGAACCGGATCAACTCCGGCGCCGTGGCGACCCTGACCGTCGAGTCGGCGATGCTGACCCCGGCGGCCCTGGTCTACCTCGGCTACCTGCAGGCCACGGGCAGCCTCACCTTCGGTCACCTCGGCTGGGCGCACAGCCTGCTGCTGGCCGCCGCCGGCCTGGTGACGGTGGTCCCGTTGCTGCTGTTCAGCGCTGCGGCCGTCCGGATCCCGCTCAGCACCCTCGGCCTGCTGCAGTACCTGACTCCGACGGTGCAGTTCCTGCTCGGGGTGTTCTACTTCGGCGAAGCCATGTCGCCGGCGCGCTGGGCCGGGTTCGCGCTCATCTGGGCCGCGTTGTTGATCTTGAGTGGTCACGGCCTGATCCGGGCCTCGTCGCGGCGTCGGGCCGCTGACGTCGAGGTCGCCGAACCGGCGTGAGCCGGCCGGGTGCGCCGTCCCACCCGGCGCGGCGGGGTACCGACCGTGCTCCCGAGGGGCGACACTGTGGTCACCCCTGGTCCCCGTCCAGGCCGCCGAAAGGATCCGCTCGTGTCGGAGTTCTTCCCCACCCCGCTGTCGGCCTCGCAGCTGAAGGAGGTCGCCGGCAGATCCTGGGTCTGGTCGATCGTCCGCGGCGTCGCGGCAGTGATCTTCGGCATCATCGCTTTCGCCGCGCCGATCACGACCGCGTTCGCGCTGGCGCTGGTGATCGGGCTCTTCTCGCTGGTGGACGGCATCGTCGACATCGTTGACGCCATCCGTTACCGCGGTGCGGCCGGGATGACCAGCCGGATCGTGCTCGGCGTGATCAGCATCCTGTTCGGCCTCGCCGTCTTGTTCTGGCCCGGGCTCAGCCTCGAGGTGCTGGTCGTCATCATCGGCATCTGGGCGATCGTGGCCGGCATCTTGCAGGTCGTCGTCTCCTCCGGCCACCGCGGTTCGAGCGGGAGCGGCTGGATCTGGGGCCTGGTCGCCGGCATCCTCGGCATCCTGTTCGGCATCCTGGTGATGATCCGGCCCGCCGGGGGCTTGATCACGATCATCTGGATCCTCGGTGTCTACGCCATCTTGTTCGGGATCGCGCTGCTCGTGTTCGGGGTGCAGATGCGCAAGTTCGCGCGGAGCGAGCACCCGCAAGCCACTGCGTGAGATACTTCGGCCGATTCACGTACGAAATCGGCGTTCGGGAGTTCATCTCTTAGCAGAGACGCTTCCGTGGCCTTTCTCGTCGGTAGTGTGTCGCGCGTCCGGAGCACCTGGGCGCATACCAGTACCCGAGTTTGGAGAACGTGAGCTCGATGAGCGGAAACTACCCACCCGACCAGCCGTCCGGTGACGGGAACGGCTTCGGATCCGAACCGCGCGGGCCGCAGTACGCCGGACCCGGTCAGGGCGGTCCGGCAGCCGGCCCCCAGGGTCCGGCGGGTCCGGCGAGCTACCCCGGCTATCCGGCGTCGGGGGCGACCCCGAGTGGGCCGCCGCCCGGCGGTGGCTTCGGCGCACCCGGCGGTCCGCAGCAACCGTACGGTGCACCGCAGCAGCCCTACGGTGCGGCACGCTACGCAGCCCTACGGTGCACCGCAGCAGCCCTACGGTGCACCGGCGCAGCCCTATCCCGGCTACGGGGGTGGCCCGCAGGGTCCGGGACAGGGGCCGGGGCAGCCGCCGTTGCCGCCGGGACAGCAGCCCAAGAAGGGATTCCCGAAGGTTCTGATCATCGTCGGCATCGTGGTGCTGGCCCTGATCGCAGCCGGCATCACCGGCGGCATCCTGCTCACCCGGGCGGCCCGGACGGCCGGCACCGGTCCCACCAACGACCCGAACCAATCGAGCGCGCCCCCGGTGGCGACCAAGCCGTCCGACGCGGTCCGCGGCTATCTGGAGGCGTTGGCGGCCGGGAACCCCGAGGCGGCGCTGGCCCTCGGCGACACCACCCCCGCCGACACCACGTTCCTCACCAAGGAGGTCCTCGCGGCGTCGGCCGAGCTGGCCCCGATCACCGACATCAACGTGCCCGAGGTCGACGACGAGTACGCCTACCAGGTGGCGGCGTCGTTCAAGCTGGGCAAGCAGGCGGTGAACGAGAACTTCAGCGTCACCAAGGCCGGCGACCAGTGGAAGCTGCGGGACGCCGTCAACGAGATCGACCTCAGCTTCCGCAGCTCGAAGAACCTGCCGACCATCATCAACGGGGTCCAGGCGAAGTCCAGCAAGATCCGGCTCTTTCCCGGGGCGTACAAGTTCACCACCGGATCGGACTACGTCAACTGGGGCGAGGAGAACGTGCTGCTGATCCAGAGCCCCTCGGAGTACCCGCGGGGCCTCAGCGATCTCCGGGCCACGTTGACCGACGAGGGCACGAAGGCGTTCAGCAAAGCGGTGTCGGACAGCCTCGACAACTGCCTGAAGTCCAAGAAGATCTCCAACCCGGGCTGCCCGAACAACGTCACGAAGGTCAACTCGACGTACAAGTTCAAGGACGGCACGCTGAAGTGGGAGGCCACCACCCGGGAGCGCGCCTTCGAGGACATGCAGCCGCGGATCGACTACAGCAACCCGTCGATCGCCTCGGCCTACATCTCACTCGGCCTGCAGGCCGAGGGTGAGTGCGACGCACCGGGTGGGACCTGCACGCTGACCCCCTACCGGAGTCTGCAACCGCGGGCGAACATGGTCCAGCAGCCGCTCAAGATCTCCTGGTTCAGCTGAACCAGCGCCCGACCGGGCCGGATCGTCGGCGCCCGGTGCCAGCACCACAGCCGGCACCGGGCGCTGAGTAGCATCGCAGGGTGACCGACCTTCCCACGCCGCCCCAGCAGGCGGAGCCCGCACCGGCCATCGACTTCTCCGGTTTCGCCCCCGACATCCGCGTGCAGGACGACCTGTACCGCCACGTCAACGGAGGCTGGATCGAGCGCACCGAGATCCCCGCCGACAAGCCGCTCACCGGCTCCTTCATGGTGTTGCGCGACGCGGCCGAGGAAGCGGTCCGCGAGATCATCACCGAGCTCGATCCCGCGGCCACCGAGCCCGGGAGCGAGCAGGCCAAGATCGCCGCCCTGTACGCCAGCTTCGCCGACACCGAACGGATCGAGCAGCTCGGCGCCGAGCCCTTGACGCCGCTGCTGGCCCGCGTCGATGCCGTCACCACCCCAGCCGATCTGATGGAGCTGCTCGGCGGCTTCGCCCGGGCCGGGGTGTCGGGCCTGATCGGGATCGAGGCCGAGTCCGACCCCGGCGATCCCAACCGGTACGTCATGTTCGTCGGCCAGGGCGGGCTGGGTCTGCCCGACGAGGAGTACTACCGGCTCGACGACTACGCCGAGCTGCGCGAGGCCTACGTCGAGCACATCGCGAAGATGCTCGAGCTGGCCGACGTCGACCATCCGGCGACCTCGGCCCGGATGGTGTTCGAGCTCGAGACCGACATCGCCGCCCACCACTGGGACAAAGTGAAGTGCCGGGACATGCGGTTGATGTACAACCCGATGGACCTCGCCACGTTCGAGGCCACCGCTCCGGCGCTGCACTGGCGTCGGTTCATGACCGGAGCCGACATCGACGAGCGGGTCATGGCCGACCTCGTGGTCGCCCAGCCGTCCTTCTGCGCCGAGGTCGGGACCTTGATCACCCCCGCCCGGCTGTCCGCCTGGCAGGCCTGGGCCCGGTGGCGGGTCGTCTCCAGCCTCGCTCCGTACCTGTCGCAACCGCTGGTCGCGGAGAATTTCCGCTTCTACGGCACGACCCTGATGGGCACCCCGCAGCTCAAGGAGCGTTGGAAGCGCGGCGTCGCGCTCGTCGAGGGGGTGCTGGGCGAGGCGGTCGGCCGGATCTACGTCGAGCGGCACTTCTCCCCCGTCGCGAAGCAGCGGATGGACGATCTCGTCGCGAACCTGATCGAGGCCTACCGCCGCTCGATCACCGGGTTGGACTGGATGACCGAGTCGACCAAGGCCGAGGCACTGACGAAGCTCGCGAAGTTCCGTCCCCACATCGGCTATCCGACGAAGTGGCGCGACTACTCCGCGCTGACGATCACCCCCGACGACCTGATCGGGAACGTGCTCCGCGCGGCCTCCTTCGAGCTCGATCGATCCCTGCACAAGATCGGGCAGCCGGTCGATCGCGAAGAGTGGCTGATGACACCGCAGACGGTGAACGCCTACTACCACCCGCTGAAGAACGAGATCGTCTTCCCGGCCGCCATCCTGCAGCCGCCGTTCTTCAACGAGCACGCCGACGACGCGGTGAACTACGGCGGGATCGGTTCGGTCATCGGGCACGAGATCGGACACGGCTTCGACGACCAGGGTTCGACCTGCGACGGGGACGGCGCGCTGCGCGACTGGTGGACCGAGGACGACCGGACCGCGTTCGAGCAGCGGACGTCGGCGCTGATCGGCCAGTACAACGTCCTGCAGCCGGCCGAGACCCCGGGCCAGCACGTCAACGGCGAGCTGACCATCGGGGAGAACATCGGCGATCTGGGCGGGTTGTCGATCGCCCTGGAGGCCTACCGGATCGCCCGCGGCGACCGTGCCCCCGAGCCGATCGACGGCTACACCGACGAGCAGCGACTGTTCTTCGCCTGGGCGGCCCTGTGGCAGTCGAAGTCGCGGCCCGAGCTCGTCCGGCAGCGGCTGGCGACCGATCCGCACTCACCGCCGGAGTTCCGCTGCAACCAGATCGTCCGGAACCTGCCGGCCTTCTACGACGCCTTCGACGTCACCGAGGACGACGAGCTCTGGCTCGCCGCCTCCGAGCGGGTCAAGATCTGGTGATCAGTCAGGGTCCGCCCTCGCCGGCGGGCATAGGTTCGTGACGTGCGCAGACGTTGGGCCGGCTTCGCCGTCATCGCGACGGGGTTGCTGCTCGGGCTGACCAGCTGCTCGGCGGCGGACCGCGACCCGATCCCCTCGCCGGTGGCCGACCCGCTGCTGGCCGATCGGGCGGCACACACCGCGACGGCGATGGGTGACGGTACGGCCCTGATCGCCGGTGGCTGCATCGAGGACGGCTGCGGCACCGCCACCGCCTCCGCGGCGCTGCTGACGGCCTCCGGCGCTCGCGTCGTGGCTGCCCTCGGCACGCCGCGCGACGCGCACACGGCGACGTTGCTCGATGACGGTCGGGTGCTGGTGGTGGGCGGATTCGAGGGCGAGGGCCGGCCGGCTCTGGCCACGGCCGAGATCTTCGACCCGCGGCTGGACCGGTGGCAACGCACGGGATCGCTCACCACGCCGCGCGGCGGGCACGCAGCGGCCCGGTTGGGCGACGGGCGGGTCCTGATCGCCGGCGGCTGGGTCGCCTCCGGCCGGTTGACCGCGACCACCGAGCTGTACGACCCCCGTACCGGGCGGTTCAGCGCCGGGCCGGAGCTGCCGGCTGCGGTGATGAGTCTGACGGCTTCCCCGTTGCCGGGCGGGGACGTCCTGGTCGTCGGGGGGCAGCGCGACGGAGCCGTCGCGAGCGGGGTGGCGTTCCGGGTCCGTCCCGACGGCAGCGGTCACCCGCTCGCCTCGTCGCTCGGGACACCCCGCTTCAAGCACGCCGCCGTCGTGCTCACCGGCGAGGAGGTGCTGCTGCTCGGCGGTACCAGCGACGACGTGGAGCTGCTGACCAGCACTGAGGTGTTCGACCCGTCGACCGAGAGGTTCCGGCCCGGGCCGTCGCTGCTCGGGGGTCGGTACAAGTTGAGCGACGGCGCGGTCGCGCTACCCGACGGCCGGGTGGTGATCGCCGGCAGCGGCCCGGGCGTCGAAGTCGTCGACGTCGGACAGCGGCGCAGCCGGCTGGCCAGCGACCTGACCGACGTGGCCGCCTCCTTCTCGACGGTCAGCCTCGTCGGGAACTCGATCTGGGTATTGGGCGGCTACGACGGCCAGATCCGCCTCACCGGCACCGACCGCCGGGTCCCCCTGGGCCGCCTCTAGGAAGGTCGGGTCGTCGGCGAGGGAGCCGACTCGTCGGCGAGCGTCGGTAAGCGGAGCGCCGGCTCGGTCTGGGGAAGGACCGAGTCTTGAGGCGCGGAGCGAGCGCGAGCCGACTCTATTTAAGTCAGGACGTGCGCGTGACCACGGTGTCGCAGAGCTCTTCGAGGGCGGCCCGGGCCGCGACGTCGGGCAGGTCCCGCAGCAGCGTGCGCGCCCGTTCGGCCCGGCGCCGTACCACGGCCCGCGCCTCGTCGATGGAGGGATGCCGCCGCAGCAGCGCCAGCACCTCCGCCAGCGCGTCGTCGCCGTGCAGATCGGAGTCGAGCAGCTCGAGCAGCCGGGCGTCGGCGGGATCGGTGGATCGCCGGGCGAGCAAGGTCGGCAGCGTCGGGATGCCCTCGCGGAGGTCGGTGCCGGGGGTCTTGCCGGTGTCGTCGCTGGTGATGTCGATGATGTCGTCGCTGAGCTGGAACACGATGCCGATCTCCTCACCGAACGCCGCCAGGGCCGCCTGCGCCCGTGCGTCGGCGCCGGCGATCTTCGCCCCGAACACCGCGGAGGTGGCGATCAGCGATCCGGTCTTGTCGGCCACCACCCGCAGGTAGTGCTCGAGCGGGTCTGCGCCCTGCGGGCCGACCGTCTCGGCGATCTGCCCCTGCACCAGCCGGGAGAACGTCCGGGCCTGGATCCGGACGAAATCGGGACCGAGCTCGGCCACCTCGTCGGAGGCACGGGCGAAAAGAAGGTCTCCGACCAGGATCGCGATGGTGTTTCCCCACCGGACGTTGGCGCTCGCCGATCCGCGACGCAGTTGCGCCTCGTCCATCACGTCGTCGTGGTACAGGCTCGCGACGTGGGTGAGCTCGACCACGACGGCGGCCCGAACCACGTCGTCCTCACGTACCGGTGAGTCCCCGAACTCCGAGGACAGCACGACCAGCAGCGGTCGGAACCGCTTCCCACCGGCGGAGATGATGTGGCGCGCGGCCTCGGTGACCAGTGGGCTCTCCGCCCGAGCAGCCGCCAGCAGCGCCTCCTCGATCACGTCGAGGCGGGCACGCACGGACTGCGTCGAGACCCTCCTCCCGCGCCTGTTCGGCCAGCACCTTCTCCTCGTTCGCTCGTCAACGGACGAACTCGCCGGCCTGCTGCGCCAAGTCGAGCACGGGGCCCGGAAACACGCCCAGAGCCACAGTAGCGACCACAGCAACTCCGACCGCGGCGAGCGTGGTCCAGCCGGGCTTGATCACCGAGATCGGGCCGGCGGCGGGCTCGGAGAAGAACATCAACACGATGACCCGGATGTAGAAGAACGCAGCCACCACGCTGATCACCACCGCGACCGCCACCAGCCACTCCTGGCCGCCGTTCCAGGCGGCCACGAACACCGCCCACTTGCCGATGAAGCCGCTGGTCAGCGGGATGCCGGCGAAGCTCAGCAAGAAGATCGAGAACACCAGTCCCGCCGCCGGCGACCGTTTGCCGAGCCCGACCCAGCTGGTCAGCAAGGTCGCCTCACCGCTCGGGTCCCGGACCAGGGTCACGACGGCGAAGGCGCCGAGCGTCGCGGCCCCGTAGGCCACCAGGTAGAACATCACCGACGAGATGCTGGTCAGGGCACCGGCCGGGTTCCCCGTGCCTGCCTGGGCGGCCCCCACGAAGGCGGTCATCAGGAAGCCCGCGTGCGCGATCGAGGAGTACGCCAGCATCCGCTTCACGTCGGTCTGGGTGATGGCCAGGACCGACCCGACGGCCATGGTGGCCACCGCGAGGATCGCCATCAGCGGCTGCCAGTCCCAGCGATCCGCGCCGAGCCCGACGTAGAACACCCGCATCAGCGCGCCGAGCGCCGCGATCTTGGTGCAGGCGGCCATGAAGGCGGTCACCGGCGTCGGGGCCCCGGCGTACACGTCCGGGGTCCAGGAGTGGAACGGCACCGCACCGAACTTGAACAGCAAGCCCGACCCCGAGCAGACCCATCCCGGCGAGCAGCCAGCCGGTCGGCGCGGTACCGGTGCGGATCGCGGTGTCGATGGCGGACAGGTCGAAGGAGCCGGCGTACCCGTACAGCAACGCGGCGCCGTACAAGAAGATGGCCGACGACAGCGCCCCGAGCAGGAAGTACTTCAGCGCCGCCTCCTGGCACAGCAGCCGCCGGCGGCGGGCCAGGCCACAGAGCAGGTAGAGCGGCAGCGACAAGATCTCCAGCGCGATGAACATCGTGATCAGGTCCGAGGCGGCCGCGAAGAGCATCATGCCGGAGAGGGCGAACATCGCCGAGCGGGAACACCTCGGTGTGCTCGACGCCGGCCCGCATGGCCTCCTGCTCGGCCGCGGTGCCGGGCACCGCGGCGGCCTGGGGAGCGAACGCGCTGCCGACCGTTCTCCGACACCCGGTCGGCGAACAGCAGGAACGAGATGGCGCCGAAGACCAGCAGGAGTCCCCACATGAACTAGGTCGGCCTGTCGATGGCGAGCGAGCCGACGCCGGTCAGCCCGGTCCAGCCGTTCAGCCAGAGCCGGACGGTGAGGAACAGACCGCCGAGGATCGCGGCGAACGTGACGGCGAGCTGCGCCACCAGCCGGTACGACCGCGGCAGGGCCGCTTCCAGCAGCACGCCGACACAGGCGCCGCCGAAGATCAACAGGAACGGCAGCAGCAGGTCGTACTTGATCTGCGGCGCGGTGATCTCCAACACGGTCATCAGCGGCCTCCCTCCACGGTCACGGCGGGTTGCGGATCAGTGACCCCGACCCGCTGCATGGTGGCCTGGACCGCCGGGTCGATGAGGTCCAGCATCGGCCTCGGGAACAGGCCGAGCACCAGGATCAACACCACCAGCGGGGCCATCGCCACCCTCTCCCGCACATTCAGGTCGGTCCGCACGGTGTTCTCCACCGCCGGCGTCACCGGACCGGTCATCGTCCGCTGGTACATGATCAAGATGTAGAGCGCGGCCAGCACGATGGCCAGCGTCGAGACCGCCGCTGCGGCCGGGTAGCGGGCGAAGGTGCCGGCCAGCACCATGAACTCGGAGACGAAGCTGGACAGGCCCGGCAGCGACAACGTCGACAGCCCGGCGAACAGCAGCAGGCCGGCCAGCACCGGGGCCACCTTCTGCACCCCGCCGAAGTCGGCCACGTCGCGCGAGCCGCGGCGCTTGATCAGGTAGCCGGCCACCAGGAACAGGGCGGCGGTCGACAGCCCGTGGTTCAGCATGTACAGCGTCGAGCCCACCAGGCTCTGGGTCGTGAACGCGAAGATGCCCAGCACGATGAAGCCGAAGTGGCTGATCGAGGTGTACGCGATCAGCCGCATCAGGTCGCGGCTGCCGATGGCCAGGATCGCGCCGTAGATGATCGAGATCACCGCGAGCACGATGACGACCGGGGTGGCCCACCGGCTGGCCTCCGGGAACAGCCCCAGACAGAACCGGATCATCCCGAAGGTGCCGATCTTGTCCATCACGCCGACCATCATGGTCGCGCCACCGGGACTGGACTCCTCCGCCGCGTCCGGCAGCCAGGTGTGCAACGGGACCAGCGGCGCCTTGATCGCGAACGCGAACATGAAGCCGACGAACAACCAGCGACCGGTGTCGGTGTCGATGCTCAGGGTGGTCAGGTCGGACAGCAGGTAGCTCGCCGCACCGGTGCGGGCCGACAGCACGTACAGGCCGATCACCGAGGCCAGCATGACGAAGCCGCCGAGCAGACCGAAGATCAAGAACTTGCTCGCCGCGTACGCCCGCCGGGGCCCGCCGAAGCCGCCGATCAGGAAGTACATCGGGATCAGGATGACTTCGAAGAACACGTAGAACAAGAACACGTCGGTGGCCAGGAAGAGGAACATCGCACAGCTCTCCACCGCCAGCACCAGGGCGAAGAAGACCCGCGCGTCGTACTTGGGGGCCGGGGCCGCCGGGATCGCGATCCGCGTCGTCCCGAAGCCGAGATCGGTACCGGGGTCGACGTCGTGCCAGCTGGCGATGATCACCACCGGGGTGACGACGGCGACCAGCAGCACCAGGGTCAGCCCGATGCCGTCCAGACCGAGCGCGTAGTAGGCGCCGAGCGGCCGGATCCAGGTCACCTGCTCGGTGAACTGCATCCCGGCACCGGGCCGGTAGCTGAACGCCACCACGATCGAGACCACCAAGGTGACGATCGACACCGCCAGCGCCAGCTGCTTGGCCGCGTTGCCCTTGACCACGATCAGCGCCGCCGCGCCGAGCAGCGGCAGCAGGGCGAGGATGCTCAACCAGGGAATCGTCATCGGTTCACCCCAGCCGGCCGAGGATCAGGACCACGCCGACGACCGCGGCTCCGACGACCATCGTGGCCGCGTAGGTGCGGACGAAGCCGTTCTGGACCCGGCGGACCCGGGCGGACACGTCGGAGATCACCGTGGCGGTGCCGTCGACCACTCCTGCGTCGAGCGTGTTGTCGTCGAGCCGCACCAGTCCGCTGGTCAGCTGCTGACCGGGTCGCATGAACACCGCCTCGTTGAAGGCGTCGCCGTACAGGTCGTTGCGCCCGGCCAGGGTGAAGGGCGACCGGCTGGCGGGCTGGGTGACCGGGATCTGCTTGCGCGGACCGAAGACCAGGACGGCGATGCCGACGCCGATGGCCACGACGACCAAGGTGGCGACCCCGACCAGGCTGAAGTGCAGCAGGCCGGTCGCCTCGCCGGCGTGCTCACCGCCCACTGCCGGGTCGAGCCAGCCGCTGATCCAGTTGTTCAGCGCGAGACCGCCGAACACCGAGCCGACGCCGAGGATGATCAGCGGCACCGTCATCACCAGCGGCGACTCGTGCGGGTGCACACCCTGAAGCCAGCGCTTCTCGCCGAGGAAGGTCATCAGCATCACCCGGGTCATGTAGAACGCCGTGATGCCGGCCCCGAGCATGGCGAGCAGCCCCACCAGCGCGCTGTGCTCGAACGCGGCCTCGATGATGTGGTCCTTGGAGTAGTAGCCGGAGAAGAACGGGAAGCCGATGATCGCCAGGTAGCCGGCGGCGAAGGTGACGAAGGTGATCGGCATGACCCGGCTCAACGCGCCGTAGTGCCGCATGTTGACGTCGTCGTTCATCGCGTGCATCACCGAGCCGGCGCCGAGGAACATGTTCGCCTTGAAGAAGCCGTGGGTCAGCAGGTGGAAGATCGCGAACGCGTACCCCGCCGGACCGATGCCGGCGGCCAGCATCATGTAGCCGATCTGCGACATGGTCGAGCCGGCCAGCGCCTTCTTGATGTCGTCCTTGGCGCAGCCGATCCAGGCGCCGGCCAGCAGGGTGACGGTACCGACGACCACCACCGCCGTGCTGGCGGTCGGCGTCTCGGCGAAGACCGCGTGGGAGCGGGTGACCAGGTAGACCCCGGCGGTGACCATGGTCGCGGCGTGGATCAGCGCCGACACCGGGGTCGGGCCCTCCATGGCGTCCAGCAACCAGGACTGCAGCGGCACCTGGGCCGACTTGCCGCAGGCGCCGAGCAGCAGCAGCAGGCCGAGCACGGTGGCGATGGTCGGATCCAGCTCCGGCATGCCGGCGTTGACGTCGACGAAGGCCGACGAGCCGAAGGCGGCGAGCATCAGCATGATCGCGATCGACATGCCGAGGTCACCGACCCGGTTGACCACGAACGCCTTCTTGGCCGCCGTGGCCGCGCTCGGCTTGTGCTGCCAGAAGCCGATCAGCAGGTACGAGGCGAGACCGACGCCCTCCCAGCCGACGAACAGGACCAGGTAGTTGTCGGCCAGCACCAGCAGCAGCATGGCGGCGATGAACAGGTTGAGGAACGCGAAGAACCGGCGCCGCCGCTCGTCGTGGGCCATGTAGCCGATCGAGTAGACGTGGATCAGGCTGCCCGACACCGGTGATCAACAGCACGAACACGATCGACAGCTGGTCGATCAGCAGACCGACGGTGATGTCCCAACCACCGGTGGGGATCCAGGAGTAGAGCGGTACGCCCACCGAGCGGCTCGCCTCGTCGGCGCCGAGCAGCTGGACGAACAGCACCAGCGCCGATGGACGAACGACGCGATCGGGGCGAGGGTGCCGAGCAGGTGACCCCAGGCGTCGCCGGCCCTGCCGACCAGCAGCAGGATCGGCGCGCTGACCGCCGGGATGGCGATCAGCAGCCAGGCGAGCGAGAAGGCCCCCGTGGCGGCTACCGGAGTCACGACTTCGAGCCCGATCATGGGCGGAGCTCTCGCGAGTGAGGAGGGATTCGGACGACGACGATTCATCACTGCCTGCTCCTAGAACTTCAGCAGGTTCGCGTCGTCGACCGAGGCCGAGCGTCGGGTCCGGAAGATCGTCACGATGATCGCGAGTCCGACCACGACCTCGGCCGCGGCCACCACCATGACGAAGAAGGCCGCGACCTGGCCGTCGAGCGTGCCGTGCAGGCGGGAGAAGGTGACCAGCAGCAGGTTGGCGGCGTTCAGCATCAGCTCGACGCACATGAACGCCACGATGGCGTTGCGGCGGACCATGAAGCCGATCAGGCCGATGGTGAACAGGATCGCCGACAAGATCATGTAGTGGTCGGGGCTCACGAGCGTCCTCCGTCCTGGTCGCCGGCGGGTCCGGCACCCAGCTGCGGACGCGCGTCCTCGGCCGGTCGCCGCGGCCCGGGCACCGGTCGGCTCGGACCGCCCGCATCGTCGGGGTCGCTGTGGCCGTCCGGGTCGATCGACCGCATGGTGGCCTGGATCGGGGCCGCGAGGTCGCGGCTGTCGAGGATCGCGCCGCGGGCCCGCAGGGTGGCCGACACCGACGACTCGGCCGGGCTGCCGTCGGGCAGCAGGGCCGGGGTGTCCACCGCGTTGTGCCGGGCGAAGACCCCAGGGGTCGGCAGCGGGCCGGGGTGCTGGCCGGTCTCGGCGTACTTCTGCATCCGCTCCGCGACGAGCTCGGTCTGCCCGCGCTTCTTGGTGAGCCGCTCGCGGTGGGCCAGCACCATGGCGCCGAGCGCGGCGGTGATCAGCAGCGCCGAGGTGGCCTCGAAGGCGAACACGTACCGGTTGAAGATCAGGGCGGCGAGGCCCTGGACGTTGCCGCCGTTCGCGGTGTTCGCCTCCGCCAGGCCGAGCGGCTGCCCGACGACGGCGTTGCCGACGGCGAAGACCAGCAGCGCGCCGAAGCCGATGCCGGCGAGCGCCGCGAGCGGACGCTGGCCCTTGATCGTCTCGACCAGCGAGTCGGCGGTGTCGACCCCGACCAGCATCAGCACGAACAAGAACAGCATCAAGATCGCGCCGGTGTAGACGATGATCTGGACCGCGAACAGGAACGGCGCGTCCTGGGCCGCGTACTGCACGGCCAGGCGAGATCATCACCGCGGCCAGGCAGAGCGCGGAGTGCACCGGCTTGCGGGCCAGGATCATGCCGAGGGCAGCCAGGATCATCACCGGCGCGAGCAGCCAGAAGGCCACCTGGCGCCGGTGACCAGGGATCATCGCCGATCACTCGCATCCCCTTGTTCAGCCCTGGTTGACCGGCGGCGTGGTAGCCGCTGATGTCGCCCGCGCGGTCGTCGGGCCGCCCGCTCGCCGGCAGGCCGAGGAAGTACGCCTGCTCGTCGTCACCCAGCCGGCGCTCGTGCGGCGGCTCCTCCATCCCGGGCAGCAGCGGCGCCAGCAGCTCGGACTTCTCGTAGATCAGCTTCGCCCGGTTGTCGTCGGCCAGCTCGAACTCGTTGGTCATGGTCAGCGCCCGGGTCGGGCAGGCCTCGATGCACAGCCCGCACAGGATGCAGCGCAGGTAGTTGATCTGGTAGACGCGGCCGTAGCGCTCGCCCGGGGAGAACCGCTCCTCCTCGGTGTTCTGCGCCCCCTCGACGTAGATCGCGTCGGCCGGGCAGGCCCAGGCGCACAGCTCGCAGCCGACGCACTTCTCCAGCCCGTCGGGCCAGCGGTTCAGCTGGTGCCGGCCGTGGAACCGCGGCGCGGTCACCTTCGGCTTGAGCGGGTAGTCCTCGGTGAAGGTCTTGCGGAACATGGTCTTGAAGGTCACGCCGAAGCCGGCGATCGGATCGAAGATCCCCATCAGGTCGTACCTCCTCGGTGATCGGCTCGTCCGTCGGTGTTCGTTCTCGCGGTGGCCATCTCCTCCGCCTCCACGGTCTCGCCGGGGGTGTCGGCCGGTGTCGGCCGCAGCACGCCGGCGAGCTCCGGCAGCACCTGGTCGCCCATCGGCGGCACCGGGTAACCGCCGGCGAAGGCGTCGAACTCCTCCGCCGGTTCGGCCTCCTCGTCAGGCTCTTCTTCTCCTGCCGCCGAAGAAGGACAGCGCGATCAGCGCGCACCAGGATGATCGCCGAGACGACCCAGAAGGCGGGCCGGCTGAACCAGCCCTCGCCCTGACCGACCCGGACCGCCGAGCACGGCGAGGATCCAGACCAGCGAGATCGGGATCAGCCAGCGCCAGCCGAAGCGCATGAACTGGTCGTAGCGCAGCCGCGGCAGGGTGCCGCGCAGCCAGACGAAGATGAACAGCATGACCAGCACCTTGAGCACGAACCACAGCAGTCCCCACCAGCCCGAGTCGAGCCCGGGGATCAGGTTGAACGGCAGCGGCGCGTGCCAGCCGCCGAGGAACAGCGTGGTGGCCAGCGCGGAGACCGTGATCATGTTCATGTACTCGGCCATGAAGAACATCGCGAAGCGCATCGAGGAGTACTCGGTGTGGAAGCCGCCGACCAGCTCGCCCTCGGCCTCGGGCAGGTCGAACGGGGCCCGGTTGGTCTCCCCGACCATCGAGATCAGGTAGATCACGAACGACGGGAGCGAGCTGCACGGCGTACCAGAGCGGCAGCTGGAAGCCGCCGATCGCCAACGTCGGCTCGGCCTGCTTGGCGACGATCTCCGAGGTGGACAGCGATCCGGCGTAGAGGAACACCGCGACCAGGGCCAGCCCCATGGCGACCTCGTAGCTGATCACCTGGGCGCTGGAGCGCAGGGCGCCGAGCAGCGCGTACGTCGAGCCCGACGACCAGCCGGCGAGCACGATCCCGTACACCCCGATCGAGGCGATGGCGACGATGAACAGCACCGAGACCGGCAGGTCGGTGACCTGCAGCGGGGTGATGATGTCGGTGAACGGGATCCGGCACCTCGCCGGCGATCGGGATGACCGCGAACGCGGTGATCGCCGGGATCGCCATCACGAACGGCGCCAGCATGAAGACGACCTTGTCGGCGGCCTTCGGGGTGAAGTCCTCCTTGAACATCAGCTTCATGCCGTCGGCCAGGGACTGCAGCAGACCGAACGGGCCGTTCATGTTCGGGCCCTTGCGGTGCTGCATGAAGGCGACCACGCGGCGCTCGTACCAGATGGTGAACAGCGTCATCACCAGCAGGACCACCAAGGCGAACACGGCCTTGATCAGCACCACCCACCACGGGTCGGCGACGAACAGCGTCAGGTCCAACGGGGTCACGAGGGCCGCCTCTCGGTCTCTGCCGGTGCCACGATCCGTGACCAGATCGCCGGCGCCGGCGGCCAGGTGCTCCGACACCGACTGGCCCGGTGCCCGGGTGGGCACCCAGACCACGCCGTCGACCATGTCCGCGACGATCCGGGCCGGGAAGGTCAGCGAGCCGCGGTCGTTGTCGATCCGGACCTGATCGGCGATGCCGGCAGCCTGAGCGGTCGCCGGGCTCAGCAGGGCCACCGGCCGGCCGTGCGGTGGCCATGCAGGTACGGCTCGCCGGCCATCGCCGCGGCTGTCGTCCAGCGCCTGCCGCCAGGTGGCCAGCACCACGGTCTGGCCGCCGGCGGGTGAGCCGGGCTGGTCCTCCGGCGACATCGGTCGGGCGGCCGTTGAGCTCGGTGCCGCCGGGCGGTCTCCGGTCCAGGCGCCCAGCTCGGCCAGCTCGGCCGCGGCCTGGGCGCGCGGTGCGGAAGCCGAGCGTCGGCGCCGAGCCCGTCGGCCAGCGCCGCGAGCACCCGGAGATCGGTCATGCGTCTGCGGCCGCGGCATGACCGCCGTCGAACCGGCGGTCCCGGCCCTCCCAGTTGAGGAAGCTGCCGGTCCCGCTCGGTGATCAGCGACACGGGGAACACCACGTCGGCCCGCTCGGTGACCAGCGACGCCCGGGTCTCCAGGCTGATCACGAAGCCGACGGCCTCCAGGCCCTCCAGCGCAGCGCGTCGGGTCGCAGGAAGTCGTCGGGTCGACGCCGGCGACGATCAGCGCCGCCAGCTCGTCGTCGCTCGGCGGACAGCAGCATCTCGTCGCCGTCCCGACCGGGCAGCGTCGGCAGCGAGTCGACGCCCCAGGTGGCCGGGTGTCGACCCGCGCCGCCGGATCGGCCACCGGTCGGCCGCCGGGCAGCAGGTTGGGCAGGCAGCCGGCCTCGACCGCACCACGGTCACCGGCACGGCGCGGCACCCAGGCCAGCCGGGCCCCGGTCCGCTCGGCGAGCCGCACGCAGGCGCTCAGGGTGCCGGACGACACGGCCGCCCGCTCGCCGACCAGGATCACCGCGTCGCCGTCGAGTCCCAGCTCGGCCGCACCGAGCTCCTCGAGCCGGGCCGCCTCGGCGCCGGGCACGGTGGGAACAGACGTGGCGCCCATCTTGCGGGCGCCGTTGCTGAGGTAGGGCGCGATGGTCCAGGACTTGAGTCCGTGCTTGCGGTACGCCTTGCGCAGCCGGAGGAAGACCGCCCCGGCCTCCTCCTCGGGCTCGAAGGCAGACCAGCAGCACCGATGACGGCCTGCTCCAGGTCGGCGTAGGTGACCCCGCTGCCGTCCAGCGAGTGCCCGCGGCCCGCCACCGCGTGGGCCAGGAACTCGGCCTCCTCGGCGGAGTGCGGGCGGGAGCGGAAGTCGATGTTGTTGGTGCCGAGCACGGCCCGGGCGAACTTGGCGTAGCGCGTACGCGTCCTCGACGGTGAGCCGGCCGCCGGTCAGCACACCCGTGGCGGAACCGGCCCGCTGCAGGCCCTGGACCGCGACGTCGATGCGCCTCGGGCCAGGACGCCGGCCGGAGCACGCTCGCCGTCTCGGGTCGTGTCGCGGACCAGCGGCCGGGTGAGCCGGTCGTCGCCGCGGCCGTAGGCGAACGCGAACCGGTCCTTGTCGGTGATCCACTCCTCGTTGACCTCGGGGTCGTCCCCGGCCAGCCGGCGCATCACCTGGCCGCGCCGGTAGTCGACCCGGATGGCCGAGCCGCAGGCGTCGTGCTCGGCGATCGAGGGTACGGAGACCAGGTCGAACGGCCGGGAGCGGAACCGGTACGCGGCGCTGGTCAGCGCACCGACCGGGCAGATCTGGATGGTGTTGCCGGAGAAGTAGGACTGGAACGGCTCCTTCTCGTAGATGCCGACCTGCTGCAGCGCGCCGCGCTCGATCAGCGCGATGAACGGGTCGCCGGCGATCTGCTCGGAGAACCGGGTGCAGCGGGCGCAGAGCACGCAGCGCTCCCGGTCGAGCAGCACGTTGGCCGAGATGTTGATCGGCTTCGGGTAGGTCCGCTTGACGTCGGTGAACCGGGTCTCGCCGTAGCCGTGGGACATCGCCTGGTTCTGCAGCGGGCACTCGCCGCCCTTGTCGCAGATCGGGCAGTCCAGCGGGTGGTTGATCAGCAGGAACTCCATGTTCCCGTGCTGGGCCTTGTCGGCCACCGGCGACGTGAGCTGGGTCTTGACCTTCATCCCGGGCGCGACCTCGAGGGTGCAGGAGGCCTGCGGCTTGGGGATCGGCCGGCCGTTGCCGGCGTCGGGCACCTCGACCAGGCACTGCCGGCAGGCGCCGACCGGATCGAGCAGCGGGTGGTCGCAGAACCGCGGCACCTCGACCCCGATCAGCTCGGCGGCCCGGATCACCAGGGTGCCCTTGGGCACCGAGACCTCGACGTCGTCGATGGTCAGGGTGACCAGGTCCTCGCGCTTCTCGAGATCGGCTCCGGGGCTTGCGGTGGTCGTCATCGGAGCACCTCCGTGCGTAGATGCACCATGAACTCGCCGTTGCACCACGTCCTGATGGTGCGACAACGAGAAGGTGGTGCGGTCGTGCTGGTCATGCGGGTGCCCCCTCGCGGACGAAGATCGGTGCTCCGCTCGTACGGGAACAGCTCCCAGGCCGGGGTGTGCATGGCGGCCTCGAACTCGCTCCCGGAAGTACTGGATCGCCGAGCTGATCGGGGAGGTCGCGCCGTCGCCGAGGGCGCAGAACGAGCGGCCGAGGATGTTCTCGCACAGGTCGAGCAGCTTCTCGATGTCGCCCTCCTCGCCGCGGCCGGCCTCCATCCGCTTCAGGATCTGCACCAGCCACCAGGTGCCCTCGCGGCACGGGGTGCACTTGCCGCAGGACTCGTGCTTGTAGAACTCGGTCCAGCGCAGCACCGTCCGGACCACCGAGGTGGTCTCGTCGAAGCACTGCAGCGCCTTGGTGCCGAGCATCGACTTCGCCGCTGGCCATCCCCTCGTAGTCCAGCGGGACGTCGAGGTGCTCGGCGGTCAGCATCGGCGTCGACGACCCGCCCGGCGTCCAGAACTTCAGCTGGTGGCCCTCCCGGATGCCGCCGGCCAGGTCGAGCAGCTGGCGCAGCGTGATGCCCAGCGGCGCCTCGAACTGGCCCGGGTTGGTCACGTGCCCGGACAGCGAGTAGATCGTCATGCCCTTGGACTTCTCGGTGCCCATCGAGGCGAACCAGTCCGCGCCGTTGGCGATGATGCACGGGCACCGAGGCGATCGACTCGACGTTGTTGATCACCGTCGGGCTGGCGTACAGGCCGGCGACGGCCGGGAACGGCGGCCGCAGCCGCGGCTGGCCGCGGCGTCCCTCCAGGGAGTCCAGCAGCGCCGTCTCCTCGCCGCAGATGTAGGCCCCCGCGCCCGGCGTGCACGATGATCTCCAGGTCGTAGCCGGTGCCGAGGATGTTGCGACCCGGCGTAGCCCGCGGAGTACGCCTCCCGGACCGCCTGCTGCAGCCGGCGGACGACGTGCAGCACCTCGCCGCGGACGTAGATGAACGCGTGTTGGCCCGGATGGCGTACGCGGAGATGATCACGCCCTCGACCAGGGTGTGCGGCGAGGCCATCATCAGCGGGATGTCCTTGCAGGTGCCCGGCTCGGACTCGTCGGCGTTGACCACCAGGTACTTCGGCTTCGGGTTGTCCTGCGGGATGAAGCTCCACTTCATCCCGGTCGGGAAGCCGGCGCCGCCGCGGCCGCGCAGGCCGGAGTCCTTGACCATGGTCACCACGTCGGCCGGCGTCATCGGCCAGCGCCGTGCGCAGGGCGGCGTAGCCGCCACGGCGCTCGTAGTTGGTCAGCTTCCAGGCCCGCTCGTCGCCCCAGTTCGCGGTCAGCACCGGCGTCAGGACGTCTGACGCGCCGGTCGAGTCGGTCACTGCTGCGACTCCTGTCCGTTGTTCGGGTGGTCGTCCTCGGGCTCGGGCCGCGGCGGTGCGGACCAGCCGCGTCTCCCTGGCGATCGTTCAGGCCCAGCAGCGACTGGTGCGCCCGCGGTCGGGCCCTCGTCGGCGCGGCCGTCGGGGAAGCCGGCCAGCACCCGCTCGGCCTCCCTCCAGGTGCAGACCCGGCGCCGCGGGTGGCCGTGACCTCGTCGCCGGCCCGCAGTCGGTCGACCACCTCGATCGCCTCTGCGGGGTGGTGTTGTCGAAGAACTCCCAGTTGACCATCATCACCGGCGCGAAGTCGCAGGCGGCGTTGCACTCGACGTGCTCCAGGGTGATCTTGCCGTCGTCGGTGGTCTCGTCGTTGCCGATCCCGAGATGATCTTGGAGCGCGGCGTACACCTCGTCGCCGCCCATGATCGCGCAGAGCGCGGTGGTGCAGACCCCGACGTGGTACTCCCCGATCGGCCGCCGCTTGTACATCGTGTAGAACGTGGCCACCCCGCTCACGTCGGCGGTGGTGATGCCCGAGGATCTCCGCGCAGGCCTCGATCCCGGCCGGGGTCACCCGACCCTCGACGCTCTGCACCAGGTGCAGCATCGGCAGCAGCGCCGACCGGGCCTGCGGATACCGGGCCGCGATCTGGCCGCAGCTCGTCCAGGTCTGTCTCGCTCAGGGCGCGTCTGGTCCGCGGCAGAAGTCGATGCTCGGCTCGTCGAAGTGGGTGGCGAAGTGCCCGTGACCCGATCAGCTCCTCAGCTCGCGCGACGTCGCCACCCGCGTGCCCGTTCGCCGTGCGGAGTCGGCTCGATCGATGCTCACACGGTCCACCCCACCCATCACCGGATCGAGCGACGCCGACCGCGACCACCACGTCGGAGACCATCGAGCCCTCGCACATCGCCGGCATGGCCTGCAGGTTGACGAAGCTCGGGTCGCGGAAGTGGGCCCGGAACGGCCGGGTGCCGCCGTCGGAGACCACGTGCGCGCCGAGCTCGCCGCGCGGGCTCTCGATCGGCACGTACGCCTGGCCGGGCGGCACCCGGAAGCCCTCGGTGACGAGCTTGAAGTGGTGGATCAACGCCTCCATCGACTCGCCCATGATGTGCTTGATGTGCTCGTTGGAGTTGCCCATCCCGTCCGATGCCGATCGACAGCTGCGCCGGCCAGGCGATCTTGGTGTCGGCGACCATGACCGGATCGCCCTTCATCTTCTCCAGCCGCGCGACGCACTGCTCGATGATCTTGAGGCTCTCCCACATCTCGTTCAGCCGGATCCGGAACCGGCCGTACGCGTCGGTGGTGTCCCAGGTCTGGACCTCGAAGTCGTAGGTCTCGTAGCCGCAGTAGGGCTGCTTCTTGCGCAGGTCCCAGTCGTAGCCGGTGGAGCGCAGCGGCGGGCCGGTGATGCCCAGCGCCAGGCAGCCGGCCAGGTCGAGGTAGCCCACGTCGGACGAGCCGACCCTTGAAGATCGGGTTCTCGTTGCAGAAGGCGGCGTACTCCGGCAGGTGCTTGCTTCATCCAGCCGACCAGGTCGCGCGACGTGGTCGAGGGCCGTTCGGGCAGATCCTGGGCGACCCCGCCGGGTCGGATGTAGGCGTGGTTCATCCGCAGGCCCGGTGATCAGCTCGAAGGCGTCGAGCACCTTCTCGCGCTCGCGGAAGCCGATGGTCATCACCGTCAGCGCGCCGATCTCCATGCCGCCGGTGGCGATGCAGACCAGGTGGGAGGAGATCCGGTTGAGCTCGAGCATCATCACCCGGATGACGCTGGCCTTCTCCGGGATCTGGTCCTCGATGTCCAGCAGCCGCTCGACCCCGAGGCAGTAGCGTGGTCTCCTGGGACAGCGGGGACAGGTAGTCCATCCGGGTGCAGAAGGTCACGCCCTGGGTCCAGGTGCGGAACTCCATGTTCTTCTCGATGCCGGTGTGCAGGTAGCCGATGCCGCAGCGGGCCTCGATGACCGACTCACCCTCCATCTCCAAGATCAGCCGGAGCACGCCGTGGGTCGAGGGGTGCTGCGGGCCCCATGTTGACCACGATCCGCTCGTCGCCGCGCTCGGCCTGGTCGGCGACGATGGAGTCCCAGTCCTGCCCGGTGACGGTGTAGACGTGGCCCTCGGCCGCGTCCGCCGCAGCGCCGTAGGCGTCCTCGGTCGTCTGGTCGGTGCTCGGTGCTCATCGAGCGGAGCCTCTCGGGAGTGAGGAGCAGATCTTGACGACACGCTTTTCCGTCGTCGAGATCTGCGACGAACGAGCGAGATGCTGCGTAGCTCATGAGCCCGGAGCGCGGAGCGCGACCGAAAATCACGAGTAGCTCCTCCGCTGATCAGGCGGCGGGATGGTGGCGCCCTTGTACTCCACGCCGATGCCGCCGAGCGGGTAGTCCTTGCGCTGCGGGTGGCCGGGCCAGTCGTCCGGCATCAGGATCCGGGTCAGGGCGGGATGTCCGTCGAAGACGATCCCGAACATGTCGTACGTCTCGCGCTCGTGCCAGTCCGCTCCGGGGTAGGTGGGCACCACCGACGGGATGTGCGGATCCTCGTCGGGCACACTCACCTCGAGCCGGATCCGTCGGTTGTAGGTCATCGACTGCAGGTGGTAGACCGCGTGCAGCTCCGAACCCTTCTCGGCCGGGTAGTGCACCCCGGACACGCTGCTGCAGAACTCGAAGCGCAGATGGGCGTCGTCGCGGAGGTGCCGCACCAGCGCGGGCAGCTGGGCGCGGGCCACGTGGAAGGTGATCTCGCCGCGGTGGATGACCACCTTGGTGATCACCTCGCCGTAGTTGGGCATCAACTCCCCGATCCGGTCGTTCACCTGGTCCCACCAGCCGCCGAACGGGGGCTGCGCGGCCGCCGGGAACTCGATGGTGCGGCGCAGGCCGCCGTAGCCGGAGGTGTCGCCGGTGCCGTGGATCCCGAACATGCCCTGCCGGGTCTCGATCACCTCCGCGGCGCCGACCGGCTGCTCGCCGGTCGCGGCCAGCTCGGCGCGATCCTCCTCGGCCTCACTCGCCGCGCTGCTCACGGCAGGCTCCGAGCCGGTCACCTCTTCGTTCTTGGTGTCGGCGTCGGGGCGGGACTCCCCCTCCGGGACCGCACCCTTGATCGGTGCCTGCTCGTCGGACTCGCGGTGGAGGTTCTCCGGGGACTTGTCCGTCATCGCAACAGCCCCTTCAGCTCGTGCACCGCCGGCCGCTCCAGCTGGGCCTGCTCGGCCTCCTGGTCGGCGATCATCGCGTTGGTGCCGATCGGGGTGTGCCGGACCTTGTCGCGCAGCTTGAACATGGCGTCGATCAACATCTCGGGGCGCGGCGGGCAGCCCGGCAGGTACATGTCCACCGGCACCACGTGGTCGACGCCCTGCACGATCGCGTAGTTGTTGAACATGCCGCCGGTGCTGGCGCAGACCCCCATGGCCAGCACCCACTTGGGGTTGGGCATCTGGTCGTAGATCTGGCGCAGGACCGGCGCCATCTTCTGGCTGACCCGCCCGGCGACGATCATCAGGTCGGCCTGGCGGGGTGAGGCCCGGAACACTTCCTGGCCCCAGCGGCCGGAGTCGTAGCGGGGCGCGCCGTAGGTCATCATCTCGATCGCGCAGCAGGCCAGGCCGAAGGTCGCCGGCCAGAAGGCGGCGCTGCGCATGTAGCCGAAGATGGTCTCCAGCGACGTCAGCAGCACTCCGGTCGGGAGCTTCTCTTCCACACCCATGTCAGTTCGCCCATCTCGTTGTGTTCATCGGGTTCAGTCCCAGTCCAGGCCGCCACGGCGCAGCACGTACAGATATGCCACGAACACCGTGACGATGAAGAGCACCATCTCGACCAGCGCGAAGGTGCCCATCAGGTCGAACGAGACCGCCCACGGATAGAGGAAGACGATCTCGATGTCGAAGACGATGAAGAGCATCGCCGTGATGTAGTACTTCACCGGGAACCGGCCACCGCCGACCGGCTGCGGCGTGGGTTGGATCCCGCACTCGTACGAGTCGTACTTCGCCCGGTTGTAGCGACCCGGCCCCACCAAGATGCTGGTGACGATGGTGAGCCCGACGAAGCCCGCCGCGACGGCGAGCAAGATCACGATGCCGACGTAGGGATTCATGCTGCCGGCGCGATCCTGCTCAGCGAATTGATCAACTTGTCCATGGCATCCCCGTCCCGACTGTCGGTGAGATTGGCCAGCAACTTCAAGGTGAAGCGCATCAACGTCTTGCGCGGCAGGCCGTACTTGGTGCAGGCGTGCATCACCTGCGGGTTCCCGATGAGCTTCACGAACGCGCGGCCGAGGGTGTAGTAACCACCCAGCTCGGCCTTGAGCCGCAGCGGGTAGCTCTGCAGCGCCTGCTCGGCGGCCGCGGTGCCCGGACCGCGGTAGTGCGCCGAGGCCACCGCGTCGGCGGCGATCTCACCGGACTCCATCGCGTACGCGATGCCCTCGCCGTTGAAGGGATTCACCATCCCACCGGCGTCGCCGACCAGCAGCAGTCCCCGGGTGTAGTGCGGTTGGCGGTTGAAGCCCATCGGCAGGGCGGCACCCCGCACCGGGGCCATCATGTTCTCGTCGCGGAAGCCCCACTCGGCGGGTGTGTTGTCCAGCCACCGCTTGAGCAGCCCCTTGTAATCGGTCCGGCCGAACGCCGAGGAGGTGTTGAGGATACCCAGGCCGACGTTGCAGCTGCCGTCACCCATGCCGAAGATCCACCCGTACCCGGGCAGCAGGTCGCTCTCCCCCGGCTTGCCGTCCCACAGCTCGAGCCAGGACTCCAGGTAGTCGTCGTCGCTGCGCGGGCTGCGGTAGTAGGTGCGGACCGCGACGCCCATGGGCCGGTCGTCCCGCTTGGCCAGTCCCATGGCCAGGCTGAGCCGGGTCGAGTTGCCGTCGGCGGCGATCACGACCGGTGCGGTGAAACTGCGGCCGTCGCGGGTCGTGACTCCGACGATCCGGTCGGTCCGGGCGTCGATGATCGGTTCGACGACGTTGGCGTTCTCGTACAGGTGGGCGCCCGCCGCGACCGCGTGCCGGGCCAGCAGGTCGTCGAAATCCGCCCGGGAACGGACGAGACCGTAGGCCGGGAAGTCGGCCAGCTCCGGCCACTCCAGCTGGAACGGCTTGTCCCCGCCGTAGATGCGCAGGCCGCGGTTGTGCAGCCAGCCGGCTTCGACGCTGGTGTCCACGCCGAGCCGGATCAGCTGCCGGGTGGCGCGCGGGGTGAGCCCGTCGCCGCAGACCTTCTCCCGCGGGAAGGTGGCCTTCTCCAGCAACGCCACCTGCAGTCCGCGCCGGGCCAGGTGCGCAGCCGTCGCGGAACCGGCCGGACCGGCCCCGACCACCACCACGTCGGCCTCGATGGGCGACGACGAAGCTGTGGTCGCACCGTCGCGATACCCAGATCGGGGGATCGACATGGTGTTCCCTTCGACGGGCTCAGGAGGGCCCTGGAAGTGCGCTCGTGAAATCCTTCACTAACTCTGCGTGCCTACTCTACGACTCCGTGTTCGCGGTAGCCACTTCGGTTCGCGGACTGTCCGGGGGCAGATTTTCCAATCACACAAGGAAAAGCCGCCACAATTACGTGCCGCTGTCGTTGCGTAAATCGATTGGGGCCGTCCGGCCGACGTGGGCCTCCCGGAACCACTGCAGCTGTTCGGGGGTGTCGACGTCGAAGAATCCGCCCGGGTCCAACCGGTGGAGCAGCGCCGGTGGGCGCAGCGCGGTGACCAGGGATCGTGCCGAGGCGTCGCGACCGGCCGCCGGCCCGGCCAGGTGGACCAGCCGGGTGGCCGCCGACCGCCGCAGCGCCAGCTGCAAGGGCTGCATCCGCTGCTCGGCGTCGACGGCGACCACCGCATCGACACCGGGCGGCGCCGCCCGCAGCGCCGCATCCAGCTCGACCGCGGCGCGGCCTGCTTCGGGCGCGTCACCCGGCAGCACCCAGCAGATCTCCGCCCGGCCCGACAGCGCCGCCCGCAGACCCGCCACCAGACCCGCGGCGGGACCACCGCCGGGTGGCTCTTCCCGGACGTGGCGCACCGCACGCGCCGACGGACGAGGTGGACCCACCACGATGACGTCGACCCCGTCCGGAATACCGGCGATCACGAGGTCGAGGAGGGCGACACCGGCCACGTCGGCCACGAGCTTGTCGCTGCCGAAGCGGCGCGCGGCGCCACCGGCCAGCACGATCGCGGTGCGCTGCGGATCCGACACGTCAGTCGGCGAGGGCGTCTCGCATCGGCACCAGCTTCGCGTTGGACTCCGCCAGCTCGGCCTCCGGGTCCGAGCCGGCCACGATGCCGCAGCCGGCGAACAGCTGGATCCGGCGCGAATCGGTGTCGTCGAGCTGCCCGCAACGCAGCGCGATCGCCCACTCGCCGTCACCGCCGGCGTCGATCCAGCCCACCGGACCGGCGTAGCGGCCACGGTCGAGGTGCTCGAGCTCCGCGATCACCGCCTTGGCCTGCGCGGTGGGGGTGCCACAGACGGCGGCGCTCGGGTGCAGTGCGGCCGCGAGCTCCAACGAGGTGGTGTCGGGATGCGACACCGCGGTGACGTCGGTGGCCAGGTGCAGCACGTTGGGCAGCTCGAGCACGTACGGGGCGTCGGGCACGTTCATCCCCGAGCAGAACGGGGCAAGAGCCTCGGCCACCGACTGCACGGCGTAGCCGTGCTCCTCCAGGTCCTTGCCCGACCGCGCGAGCGCGGCGGCGAGCACGAGTCCGGCTTCGCCGGATCGCCGGATCGTCCCGGCGAGCACCCGCGAGGTGGCCAGGCCGGCCTCCTGCCGGAGCAGCATCTCCGGGGTGGCGCCCACCAGACCGTCGATCTGGTAGGTCCAGCAGCGGCCGTAGCGTTCGGCGAGCCGGGAGACCAGCCAGCGCGGATCGATGTCGTTCTCGGCGATGGCGAACAGGTCCCGGGCGAGCACGACCTTGTCCAGCTCGCCGGCGCCGATCCGGCGAACCGCCTCGGCCACCGCACCTTCCCACTCCAAGCCGGTCAGCGCACCGTCACCGAACGTCACGCCCCGGGGCGGCTGGACCGGCGTCGGCGGCAGCACCGGGTCGTGCCGGAAGTGGGTGCCGATCTGGGTCATCCAGGCCCGCCCGTGCCGGCGGCCGATCACCGTCTGCGGCACGACCAGTGCCGAGCTCGCCGCCGAGTTGTCGGGATCGAAGACGAAGCTGCCGAAGGCCATGAACCCGGCCCCGGCGGGCGGATCGGCGAATTCGCTCACCGCGACCACTTGGGTGACCAGGCCGGACCACCACGCCTGCGCGTCGGCCAACGTGCTCGGCTTGTGCCGGACCACCTCGCCCCACCCGACCATGCCGTCGCCCTGGCGGATCCAGGCGAAGCCGTCGGTGTCGGGGAGCCAGTCGACGAGCCGGCCCGGGTCGTCGATCTCGACCGTCCGCGCGTACAGCCGCGGCGGCGCCGGGTCAGGCTGGATCACGTCGCCAACCGTAGCCGCTGAACACGCCGGTCCGTACTGTCGCCGGACGTGGCGTGCGACACCCTCCGCCGCGCGGCGAACCGCCGGGTCAGCGCTTCCGTTGCTTGGCGAGGGCGGCCTCGGACTCCCGTGCCTTCTTGTCCGCGGCCAACCGCTTCTGCTGCTCGGCCTGCCGGGCCCGTAGCGTCTCCGCGTCCATCGAGTTCAACAAGATCAGCGCCGCGATGGCCGCCAGCACCAGGGACCAGACCGGGTTGAGGCCCAGCAGCATCGGTGCGGTGAGGATCAGGCAGACGTCGAAACCCCGGAACAAGTTGGTCATCAGGCCGGGCGGGAAGGCCCCGGCCTGGGTGGACACCATGGGGGCGCCGAAGTCGATCGCCTTGGCCTGGGTCCAGCGCACCGCCGCCAACAGCCCGGCCAGTGCGGTGGCCACCGACATCATGGCGGCCTCGAACCCGTCGCGGGTCACGGCGCCGTCGCCGAACCCGAGATAGGCCGGTGCGGTGATGATGGCCCAGATCAGGGCCACCACGGCCGGTACGGCGATCGAGGCCAGCTTGAGCTGAGCCAGCGAGAAGGGCAAGCACCGGGCCAGGCCGCCGCTGCGGGTCAGCACCCGCAACCCCCCGAGCATCCCGACGCTGGCACCGAACAGGGTGAGCCCGGCCAGCACCGGGGTCAGGGTGGACATGCCGAGAGCATCCGCCGCGTACGGGACGACGGCCGACCCCGCGACCAGCAGCAACGGCTGCGGGAACCGCCGGAGCCGCTGCCACTCCCGCCAGACGAGGGCCTGCAGACCGATGCCGCGGCCCCGTTTGGGCCGCACCTGGCCGATCTCCACCGCCCGCCGGGCGACGACGATGTCGCGGGCCAGTCCGATGTCGAGAGCGAAGAAGGCGCCGGAGATGCCGCGGATCAGCGCGCCGCCGCTGGTCAACCGGACCCGCCGCAGCCGGCCCAGCCGCGAGAGGGCGAGGACGAGACTGGCGATCAGCACGACCAGGGCCACCGCCACCACCACAGCGCCGATCTCGACGCTGATGTCGCTCGACAGCCCGAGTGCCAGCCAACCGGCCGCGATGCCGACCACCACGAGCAGCGCCGCGACGCCGAGCAGCGAGAAGACGAAACCGATCACCTGGGTGAGCCGGTGTTTCTCCACCCCCTGCTGGGCGGCCGCGAAGGCCACCGCCGACGCGGCCGACAGGCCGGTGGCTCCGGCCCAGACGCCGATCGCGAGCGGGGTGGATCCGGTCAGCGCCGACACCAACCCGCCGATCGCCCCGCCGACCAGCAGCGCCACGGCGAGGGCGGCGGCGAAGCGCGGACGGAGCAACCGGGTCCGGTTCACCGGTGCGTCGAGGATCCAGAAGCCCTCGGCCGCCGATGCCAGCACCGGACCGAACAGGCGGCTGGCCGCCAAGGTGACCGACACCGCCAGGGCGAATGCCGCCCAGGGCAGCACCGTGCGCGCCGACAGGCAGGTCGTGCTGCTGCACTGCGACATGGTGCCCTGGGCCTTGAGCACCACGTTGATCATCATGGCGCCGATCATCAGCGCCGCGATCACCGCGATGTAGGCGTCGTGGAACGCCTCCCCGAGCGACTTGGTGGCCCGACCTCGACGCCAGTCCTTGATCAGCCGCTGGAGGTCACCGACCCGGGCCGGTTGCAGGGGCGGCGGGTCCGGCTCGGCGTCGAAGGCGTCCGTCGCGTCGACGCTGCTCATCCGCGCGGCGTCCCCAACTCGACGACGCGGGTGGCGACGGTTTCGACGAGGCTCGGCTCGTGACTCGCGAACACGATGGCCAGCCCGCGGGATCGTTCGGCCTTGAGCCGACCGGCGAGCCAGCCGACCCCTTCGGTGTCCAGCCGCTGCTCCGGCTCGTCCATCACCAGCAGCTTGCGGGGCCGCACGAACGCCGTCGCCAGCGCGAGCCGTCGCCGCTGGCCCGAGCTCAAGGTCCCGGGCAGCTGACCCGACTGGGGCACCAGCTGCACCTCCTCGAGGATCTCGTCGACCATGTCGTCCGGGTCCTCCTGGCCGTGGGCACGGGCGAGCAGGTCGAGGTGCTCGACGACACTCAGATCCGGGAAGAAGTCGAGGTCGTCGATCACCGTGGCCATGTCGCGGCGGATCTCCGGCGACGCCTCCAGCATCGACTGGCCGCAGACCTCGACGGTCCCGTCGTCGGGCCGGTCGGCGCCGACGAGGCAGCGCAGCAGGGTGGACTTGCCCGATCCGTTCCGCCCGGTCAACGCGATGGCCTCGCCCGTCCGCACCTCCAGGTTGAACTTGTCGAAGATGACGTTCTCCCCGTACGCCCGGCGCAGGCCGGACACTTTGAGGACGGTGCTGCGTTTGGCCATGGTCTCGATTCTGCCTGCTCGGGGGAACCAATCCGAACGGCGCGACGCAACGAAGTCCGGACGGTAGCGTTGCAGCCCTGGCGGTCGCCGCCCGATCGACGAGAGGTGAGGATGAGTCCCACACCGGATCGCAGCGAGTCAGCTCGCCCGCTGCGTGGTGTGCCTGATCCCGACGCGACGCGGCGGACCTCTGACGTGAACGGCCATCTGGCGTCGTTGCTGGCCCGCTCCGCCCGCGGTCACGAGGACGCCTTCGCCGAGTTGTACGACGCGACCATCAACCGGGTGTACGGCGTCGTACTGCGGGTCCTGCGAGCTCCGGACCTGGCTGTCGAGGTGACCCAGGAGGTCTACCTGGAGGTCTGGAAGCACTCCGCGCGTTACGCCTCCGAGCGCGGCTCGGTCTTGGCCTGGATGACGACCGTCGCCCACCGCCGTGCGGTCGACCGGGTCCGATCCGAGAGCAGCGAGACGGCCCGGGACACCAAGTACGCGACGCTGACCGCCGACCCGGAGGTGGACCGGGTCTGGGACGACCTCGAACAACGCATCGACGTGGACCGGGTCCGGAAGGCCATGGGCTCCCTCACCGAGATCCAGCGCGAGGCGCTGACCCTCGCGTACTTCGGCGGCTACACCCAGGCGCAGGTCGCCGCGCTGTTGAAGCTGCCGCTCGGCACCGTCAAGACCCGGATCCGCGACGGCATGATCGGGCTCCGGGACGCGCTGGGGGTGGAGTCCGGATGACCGTCGTGAACGACGTGCACAGCGGGGTCGGGGCCTTCGTCGTCGATGCGCTCGATCCGGAGGAGCGCGCGGAGTTCGAGGCCCACCTGGCCTCGTGCAGCTCCTGCCGCCAAGAGGTCGCCGAGTTCGACGCCACCGCGGCGGAGCTGAGCCGGATGGTGGCCGCGCCGCCGCCGGCCGCCCTGCGCGAGCTGGTGCTGGCCGGGATCCAGCAGGTGCGGCCGACGCCGCCGACGGCAACTCCCGACCGGTCCGGCCGAGCGGTCGACTTCACCGCCATCCGACCGGCGGCACCGGGCGGTCGCAGCCGGATCCGTACCCCGAACTGGGAGCGCCCCGACCCGGTCGATCGCCGGCAGTGGCGGCGTACCCGGATCCTCACCGCCGCGGTGGCCGCGACCCTCGTGGTCGCGCTCGGACTCGGCGGCTGGGTGTACTCCCTGGCACAGCAACAGCAGACGCTGGCCGCGCGGGAGCAGCTCGCCGCCGTCAACGCCCAGCGGGAACGGTCCCTGCTCAGTGCTCCCGACGCCCGGGTCGTGACCCAGCAGAGCAACGGCGCGCAGTACTCGTTCGTGGTGTCCAAGCAACGCAACGAGGCCCTGTTCCTGGGCACCGACCTGGCCGATCCCGGGGCCGGTCGCCGTTACCAGTTGTGGACGGTCACCACTGACCCGTCCCCGACCCCGGACGCCCTGGTCACCGGCTACGGCCGGACCCAGACCTGGATGACCGGATCGGTCCGCGACGCCGCCGCCTTCGCCGTCAGCGTCGAGCCGGCCGCCGGGTCACTCACCCCGACCGAGGGCCAGATCCGCGCCATCGTCAAGCTCTGAGCAGGCCGCCGAACTCGTCATCGGCGGAGGAACGCAGCTTCCGGAATCGGCGCGGGAACGGAAACGGCCCGGGGCAGGACGCCCCGGGCCGCTCTCGCTGGATCAGCCTTGGCCGCTCGTCTCCGTCACCGCATCCTGCTGGGCGTCGAGGATCTGCTGCTCCGCCGGGCTGATGCCGTCGGACGGATCGACCGGCGGTGCCGTCGCACCGAGCTTCGTCCGCTCGTGGCTGGCGTGCGGCGTGCTCTTCAAGATGATCGGCTTGGGCATCTTGCGCATCCGCGGCGCGTACTTGCCGGCGATGTAGCTGAAGTTGCGGCTGTAGGCGCTGTAGATCTTGTTGTCGGTGATCCGCAGGATCTGGTCGTCGTTGATCCGCACCCCCGTGGAGGTGAGATTCTGCGAACCGGTCCAGACCACCTTGGTGTTCCGCCCGTTCCAGCGACCGTTGATGATCATCGCCTTGTGGTGGACGTACATCTCGCCGTAGTCGTTGCGGTTCTTGTCCCGCCAGGCGTTGTAGACCGGGATCTGGCCCCGGCTGGTCTTGCGGATCAGCTCCTTGATGATGCTCCGGCTGGCCCGCCCCTGGTTCATGATGACGTCGACCTTGCAGCCCTTGCTCTTCAACCAGCGCAGCTTCTTGGCCACCGCCATCAACGGGTTGGTGAACCCCCACATGGCGACCCGGACCACCGTCTTGCCCTTGCTGCCGTAGCCACCCCCGGTGGCGCAGGAGACCCGGTTGAGGGCGTCGAGGAACTCGATCGTCTGGACGCCCGACCGGGCGGCCCGCGGGTAGTAGGAGAGCCGGTACTTGCCGCTGGCCACCGGCCGGCGGGTGTCGAAGTAGTTCAGCCGGTTGCGGTCGGCCAGGCCTGCGGCACGCCGGTTCGGGTCGTCGAGCATGTCGCGGAAGTAGCCGCGCAGCGAGTTGTAGATGGTCGCGTTGTTGGCGATCGTGTGGATGTTGTTCCAGCTCGCCTTGGTGTTCACGTTGTGCGGGTTGGCGGAGCTGATCATGGACACGTTCTTGGTCGTGCCGACCTGGGAGAAGATGTAGAACTTCGAGTGCAGCACCGACCCGGAGACGTTGGACATGCAGGACCGCCGGCAGCTCTTGACGAAGCTGCTGCCGTAGCCGGTGCGGCGCTCGGCCAGCGCCTTGCGGACGTACTTCGACTCCTTGCTGCCCTCACCGTCGTCGATGATCAGCTGGACGTGGACCCCGCGGCGATGCGCTGCCACCAGGGCCCGTGCCGTGGTGGGTCGGTCGAAGAGATACATGGCCATGCTGATCGTCGAGCCGCGCGGACTCCCGTTGACGGCCCGGTCCAGCTGGGTGATGATCGCCCGTTCGGACGCCAACGATCCCTTCGGGTTGTTGAAGATCACACCATCGACCGGCCGCCACGGCGCCGCCTGGGCCGGACTCACCGCCACGGTGCCGATCAGGGCCACGGAACTCACCGTGGCCACGAACAAGGCCAGCAATCTCTTCATCACCAGGTCTGCTCCTCCGGCTCGCACAGACCTACCGTTGTGGTCCGCTACCCCATGTGCCGGGTAATGCTAAGCCCGCCGGGACCCACCCGGGAAGAATTCGGCGTGTCTCGCGGCTCGATCCGGGATGCCGGCGCGACGCCGCCCGCTCACAGGTCGATGTCGGCCAGCACCATGTTGTGGTCGGAGGAGCGGGTCGAGTCCCGGTACTGCATCTGGTTCTCCCAACGCAGGACCCTGGCGGCACCCTTCACCATCACCACGTCGAGTCGCACGCCGTTGCCCCGCTTGGCCTTCTTGAGTGTCGCCTTCCAGTGGTTCACCGTCGGGTAGCCCAGATTGACCCGGACCGGGGCGTAGACGGTGTCCGCATAGCCCTTGCCGACCAGGTAGCGGTGCGGCGCGTAGCCGCTGCGGTCGCTCTCCCAGGAGTTGATGTCGGCTCCGAAGACCACCGGCAGACCCGAGGTGTTGAGCTTCGCCATCCGGGAGACCACCGCGGCCGCCTGAGCGACCCGCAACCGGCTCATCTTGGCGTCCTTGGCCTTGCTGCCGTGTCGGTTGTCGAAGTGGGTGGAGACGACCCAGAACCCTTCGCCGGTTCGCTTGTCGCGGAACTTCGCGAACGCCGCCGAGCGGCGATGGCTCTTGCCGTCGCCTGCCGCCACCGGCAGATCGAACGAGCAGGACGCATTCCACGCCTTCTTGCCCGTCGTCTCCGGGCAGTTGCTCAGCAGCGTGACCCGGGAGGTGTCGTAGAGGATCCGAGCACCCTGGGTGCCGTGACTGGTGCCCGGCTTCACGTAGGAGGTCGACCGGACGAGCTTGTAGCGCTGGCCACCGAGCTTGGCCAGGTTCGCCGTGAGGCTCGTCGTCTGCCGGGCCGCACCCTTGATCTTGGCCTTCTTGCCGTCGGCCCGGCCCGGGCCGAGTTCCTGGAGCAGCACCACGGCCGGGCGGCCCGCGACGATGTCGCGGGCGACGTCGTCGACCCGAGCCAGCCAGTTGCGCTTGTCACCGCGGGCCCGTGCGGTACGGACGTTGTAGGTCGCCACCCGGATCGACTCCGACTTCTTCGCCGCCGGAGCAGCGGTGACGGCGGGTACGGGCGCCTGCGGCAACGCGGCCGCGTACGACGACGGCGGAACAAGGGCCAACCCGATCACCGGGGCGGCCAACAGCGCGATGACGCGGGGGGCGGCAGAACGCGAGGACATGGGTCTCCCATCGAGGCCCACCCGCGGGAGGGCCGGAATCCGAACAGCTACGGCTCAAGAACTTGCGTACTCACCAGCTCGTGCTGCCCGGCAACCCTCCCCGTCGCCAGGTGCGTCCTGACGATAACCCGCTCGCGACCGCCGTGTCCAAGCCGTGACCGAGAAAAGTCACGATTTGGTCACGAGCCGATCCGACGTGCCGGGCGGCCCGGCCGCGCGGGTCCGGCCCGCACGGGTCCGGCCCGCACGGCTTCGTCGGTGCGGGTTCCGTCGGTGCGGGTTTGTCGGTGCGGACTGTCACAGTGGACTTGTGATCGAGCAAGCGCCCCCCGCCGGCCGTGCCAGCCTGGCCAAGGGACAGGCCGAGGTGGCGGCGATGTTCGATCGCGTCGCCAAGCGGTACGACCTGATGAACGCGGTGGCCTCGCTCGGCCAGGATCGCGCCTGGCGACGCGCGGTGCTGGACGCCGCGGCCACCCGTCCCGGCGAGCGGGTGCTGGACCTGGCCGCCGGCACCGGCACGTCGAGTGAGCCGTTCGCCGAGATCGGCTCCTTCGTGGTCCCGACCGACTTCTCGATGGGGATGCTGGAGGTGGGGAAGCGGCGCCGACCCGACCTCGCGTTCGTGGCGGGGGACGCCCTCCGGCTGCCGTATGCCGATCAGAGCTTCGATGTCGTCACCATCTCCTTCGGACTGCGCAACGTCTCCGACGCCCGGGCCGCCTGTACCGAGCTGCGGCGGGTGACCCGCCCCGGCGGCCGGCTGGTGATCTGCGAGTTCTCCACCCCCACCTGGGCACCGTTCCGCTGGATCTACGACAACTACCTGGTGGCCGCGTTACCCCCGATCGCCCGGATGCTGTCGTCCAATCCGGCGGCGTACGAGTACCTCGCCGAGTCGATCCTGGCCTGGCCGGATCAGCAGGGACTGGCGGAGCTGATCGGCGAAGCCGGCTGGCGTGCAGTGGAATGGCGCAATCTGTCCAGCGGCATCGTCGCGTTGCACCGGGCCCGGGTCTGACCATGACCGCGCATCCCTCGACTCCGCTGCCGAGCAGCACCGATCACCTCGGAGTCGATGGAGAGCGCCTCGATCTAGCAGGCACCGATCCAGCAGGCGCCGATCCGTACGGTGCGTCCGACCGGCGGGTGCTGCTCGACTCCGGCGCCGCCCGGACCTGCCCGGTGAAGACGCAGAATGCGTTCCACCCCTGGCTGCGGCGACCGGAGGAACGGCTCGACCCGGCCGCGCGAGCCCGCCGCGACGCCCAGGCGGAGCGGCGCGGGCTGCTGCTCTCGACCTGGCTGATGCGGATCCCCGGCGCCGTCGACCTGCGTGGAGCCACCGCCGAGTCGCCCGAGCGCCGGGTGGCGCGCGCTCTCGAGGCGCTCGCGGCCGGTGCGCCGTTGGTGATCGGCGCGACGCTGCCGCCGGATCAGGTCGGGCACCGGGTCGGGACGCCGGATGCGCTCGTCCGCGGGACCGACCGCGAGGACGGCCGGCCGGGATACCACCCGGTGGTGATCAAGGGCCACCACGTCCTCACGGCAGACCCGCCCGCGGGCGGCGGGCCGGAGCACCTGAACGTGCTCCGTTTCGGCACCTTCGACGACCCGGCCCCGCAGTCCGGACGCAACCTCGGCGGCTGGCGGATGAAGACGCGGTCCCGGCTCGCCGACTTCCTCCAGCTGGCTCATTACGCCCGGATGCTGACGGCGGCCGGATTCGATCCGCCGGGCAAGAGCTGGGCCGGGGTGATCGGCACCGACGCGCCGGGTCCACGCGACGCCCTGCCGCGGGACGAGCCGATCCTCGGCTGGATCGATCTGGCCGAGCCGGTGCCCGGTGGCGGATCACAGGACCAGCGGTCCTTCTTGCAGTACTACGACGACGAGCACTGGTTCCGGCTGGCCATCGCCGAGGCGGCGAAACAACAGAGCGGCGACCCGGAGCACGATCCAGCGCTGCTGGTGGGACCGATCGTCAACCAGGAGTGCGCAACCTGCCCCTGGTGGCAGGTGTGCCGCCCGCAGCTCGATCCCGACGATCTCGGGTTGCGGATCGAGCGGGGCCGACTGCGCCCGCGCGAGCTCCTCACGCTCAAGGAGGTGGGGATCGGCACCGTGTCGGCTCTGGCTGCGGCCGAGCTCGACCCGCTGGTCGACGACCTGCGGGCCCGGCTCGGCGACCGCCCGGGTGCCGAGAACCGGTTGCGCACCGCCGCGCGCCGGGCACGGATGCTGATCGACGGCGAGGACTTCGCGCGTCAGTCGAGCGAGCCGATCCAGCTGCCGGTCGCGGAGGTGGAGATCGACTTCGACCTCGAGACGGCGGCGGACGGCCGGATCTACCTGTGGGGTTTCTGGGTCACCGACGGTCTGACCACGCCGTACTGCCGGCAGTTCGTCCGGTTCGACGATCTCGACGAGGCCGGTGAGCTGGCCCTGGCCCGCGAGGCACTCAGCTGGCTGCGACACCAGGTCGACGGCGGCGGTCTGTGCCGGGTGTACCACTACAGCAGCTTCGAGGTGGCGAAGCTACGCGAGCTGGCCGAGCGTTCCGACGACCCGGTGCTGCGGTGGGGGGCGGACTACGCCGATCATGCGTTCGTCGACCTGCTCGACGTGACCAAGACGCACTTCTTCGGTGTCTCGGGCCTCGGTCTGAAGGCGATCGCTCGGCACGCCGGCTTCCGCTGGCGCGATCCAGACCCGGGCGGTCTCAATTCCCAGTCCTGGTTCGCCGACGCCGTCCACGGCCCCTCCGGGCAGCGGCCGGCGGCGCGGCGCCGGGTACTGGAGTACAACGAGGACGACGTGATCGCCACCAACCGCCTCAGAGGCTGGCTGCGAGCCCAGTGATCGCGGTGTCGAGATTGCGTCGCTGGGAGCGATCGATCAGCACCTCGACCACCTCGATCCCACTCGGCGAGCTCCGCAGCAGGGGCGCCAGATCCGCCAGCGTGCGGACGCGGTGGCTCGTCGCCCCCAGCGCGGCGGCCACGTCGGACACCGCTACGTCGTGCGGGGTGCCGAAGAGCCGTTCGTAGGATCCCGAGTACGCGGGCCGGCCGTGTTCCAGGGTGGCGAAGATGCTGCCGCCGTTGTCGTTGGCGACCACCAGGCGCACATCCGGACGCGTTTCGCTGCCACCGACGATCAGCCCGGTCAGGTCGTGCAGGAAGGTCTCGTCGCCGACCAGGGCGTGCACCGGCCGTTCCAGGGCGATGGCCACGCCGATCGCCGTGGACACGGTGCCGTCGATCCCGGCCAGGCCGCGATTGGCGTACACAGTCGGCGGGCCCTGGGTGATCGGAGCCAGGTCGAGATCGCGGATCGGGGACGACGAGCCGAGCATCCACACGTCGTCGGCACTCGAGCCCGTCCAGAGCGACCCGGCCAGCTGCGGGCCCGACAGGAAGGACTGCCCCGACAGCAGGAAGTCCAGCTCGGACCGCACCAGTCGATCGGCTTCGCACCAGCGTGGCAGCCAGTCACCGTCGACGGATTCGAACTCGACGGCGTCGGCCACGAGATTCGCGCGTCGCTGCGGATCGATCCACTCCGGGGTCGGCGAGACCATGATCAGCTCGATGTCGTCGCGGCCCAGCAGACTCAGCACCGGCCGCGACAAAGTCGGGTGCCCGAACACGACGACCCGCTCGACATCCTCGGCGAGGGAGGAGTCGAGCAGCACCCGGTAGGTCCCGATGGCCGCCGCGCCGACCCGGGCGTTGCTCGAGGGCTCCGCCAACAGCGGGATCCCGGCCTCGGAGGCCAACCGGGCGACGGCGGTTCCGGTGACCGGCGCCAGGTCGCCGGCCACGATCACGGTCTGCGGACCGGCCGGCAACAGGACCGGCGTCGGATCGAAGGAGCGCGGCATGATCCGCTGCTCCCGGCTGACGGGCGACTCGGCCTCGACGTCGGGCACCAACGGGTGGGACAGGGCGACGTTGAGATGGACCGGACCCGGTTGACCCGAGCGGTCACCCGTGGCGACGCTGACCAGCCGCGCGACCTCGAACTGCCACCAGCCGACATCCTGGTCGCCCAGTCCTGCGTGGTCGGTGATGGTGACCTCGGCCCGCACGTGCCGCGCGTACAGCCCGCGTTGGTCGGTGGTCTGGTTCGCCCCGGTGAACGTGGCCGTCGGCGGACGGTCCGCCGTCACCGCGATCAGCGGCACCTGGCTGTGCCAGGCCTCCAGGACGGCCGGATGCAGGTTCGCGGCCGCGGTGCCCGAGGTGGTGAACACCGCCACCGGGAGACCTGAGGCCTTCGCCATCCCCAGCGCGAGGAACCCGGCGGTGCGCTCGTCGATCCGGACGTGCAGTCGCAGCAGCCCGATCTTGTCCGCCTCGAACAACTCGTACGCCAGAGGCGCGCTCCGCGATCCCGGTGACAGCACGACCTCACGGACGCCCGCCGAGAGCAGCTCGGCGACGACGACCTGGGCGCACCGGCCGGCCTCAGCCACGGATCGCCCGCTGTCCGCGCGCCAGCGCCTCGGTCTGCACGAGTCGAGCCTGCCAGAACGCTGCCGTCTCGGCGTCGGCGGCAAGACGATCGAGAGCACCCGGGCTGACCTCGAGTGGTTCGACCCGGAGCTGCCCGCGCGTCGCCAGCACCCGGAGGTCGGTCACGTCGTCGGTCAGCAACCGGGCGGTGTCGAGGCCACAGGCGTACGGCAGCTCGGGCAGGGCGGCGGCCAGCGCCAGCCCCGCCCGGAGCCCGATCGAGGTCTCCAACGCACTGGACACCACGACCGGGAGCCCGATCCGTTCGGCGATCTCCAGACAGGCGCGGACGCCGCCGAGGGGCTGCACCTTGAGCACGGCGATGTCGGCGGCGTCGGCGGCCGCCACCAGGTACGGGTCGGCGGCCCGACGGATGGACTCGTCGGCCGCGATCGGCACGTCGATCCGCGATCGCGCCAGCCTCCGGCGCAGGTCGGCCAGCTCGGAGACGCTCGCGCAGGGCTGTTCGGCGTACTCCAGGTCGAAGCGATTCAGCTCGCGCAGGGCGGCGACGGCGCCATCGACGTCCCAGCCGCCGTTCGCGTCGACGCGGAGTCGGCCGGCTGGTCCCAGCGCGTCCCGAACGGCCTCGACCCGGGTGATGTCGGTGCGCAGATCCTGTCCCGGTTCGGCCACCTTGACCTTCGCCGTCGAGCAACCGGCGGCCGTGACCAGCCGCGCCGCCTCCTCCGGCCCGACGGCCGGGACCACGGAGTTCACCGGGACGACGTCTCGGAGCGGTTCGGGCCAGCCGACGTCGGCGGCCTCCTCGGCGGCCCGCAGCCAGGGCACCAGCTCGGCGCCGGTGTAGTCGAGGAACGGACTCCATTCCGCCCAGCCGACCGCGCCGCGCCACACCATCCCCTGTCGCACGGTGATGCCGCGGAACCGGGTGCGCATCCCGATGGCGTACGTGTACCGCACGGCCTGAGCGTACGTCGACTCCCGCTGCGGCCACCCGGCTACGGTGGCAGCCGTGACCGACCGGCTGCGACTGGCGACCGGCGCCGACGAGGTGCTGGCCGGTCTGCGCAGCGCCCTGGCCGGCGGCAGGGCCGTGGCTCCGCTGCCCACCGAGCCCACCGAACGGGACCAGGCCCTGGTGATGCTGCGACCCGAGGTGCCGGTTTCCGAGCCGGCTGCCGCCGCCGTCGTCGCCACCTCGGGCTCAACGGGCGCTCCCCGGGGTGCCGTTCTGTCCCGCTCGGCCCTGATCGCGTCGGTGGCAGCGACCCATGATCGACTCGGCGGTCCCGGGAGCTGGGTGCTGGCGCTGCCGAGCCACTACGTCGCCGGTCTGATGGTGCTGGTCCGGGCCGTGGTCGCCGATCGTCCGCTGCAGGTCGTCGACGGTCGGCTCAGCCGCCTGTCGGAGCTGAGCCTGGACCCCCGTGAGCGGCACTACACCTCACTCGTGCCGACCCAGCTCGCCCGGGCCGTGACCGATCCGGACCTGTCCCGCGCCCTCGCTCGATTCACGGCCGTGCTCGTCGGCGGCGCCGCGGCCGATCGCGCCCTGGTGCAGCGCGCCCGCTCGGCCGGGATCGCCGTCGTCACGACCTACGGGATGACGGAGACCTGCGGTGGCTGCGTCTACGACGGGATGCCGCTGGATGGGGTCGACGTGACGAGCATCGACGGCCGGCTGAGCATCGGCGGGCCGATCCTGTTCAGCGGTTACCGGTTGGACCCGACCGCGACGGCGGAGAGTCTCGTCGACGGCCGACTCCGGACCCGCGATCGAGGTCACGTCGTCGACGGACGGGTGTCGGTCGTCGGACGGATCGACGACGTGGTCGTCTCCGCCGGCCGCAACGTCGACCTCGCCGCAGTCGAGCAAGCGGTCACCAGCTGGGCGGTGGCGGTCGGCGACGAGGCCGCGGTCGTCGGCGTGCCGCATCCGGAGTGGGGCACCGAGGTGGTCGCGGTCACCGCGCCCGGCGCGCGGTCGTCATCGACCACCGACCCGACCACCGACCCGACGCTGGCCGAACTGCGGCAGGCGCTCGACGAGACCTTGCCCGGCTTCGCGCTGCCCCGCCGACTCGTCCGGCGGGGACACCTGCCCCGGACCTCAGGTGGCAAGATCGACCGCCGGCGCCTGGTCCAGGAGCTGACCGACAGCGGCACGATCGAAGAGGCGGGTGCGAAGCGATGACCACCGAGGTGACGCGGCCGGGGCGGCCGACCGTCGGTCAGTGGATCGCCGGTGCGCGCCCCCGCACCCTGCCGGCCGCGGTATCGCCCGTGCTGGCCGGCTGCGGCATCGCGTTGGCCGAGGGGGGCTTCTCCGCGGCTCGGGCGCTGCTCGCGCTCGTCGTCGGACTGGCCCTGCAGATCGGCGTGAACTACGCCAACGACTACTCCGACGGGATCCGTGGCACGGACGCGGACCGGGTGGGGCCGCTGCGACTCGTCGGCTCAGGGCTGGCGCGACCCGCCGCGGTACGCAACGCCGCCTTCGGGTGTTTCGCCGTCGCCGGAGCGGCCGGGCTGGTCCTGGTGGTGCTCACCGGGTACTGGTGGCTGCTCGCCGTCGGGGCCGCGGCGATCCTGGCCGCCTGGTTCTACACCGGGGGGCGGCACCCGTACGGGTATCTGGGTCTCGGCGAGGTGTTCGTCTTCGTCTTCTTCGGACTGGTGGCCGTCGGCGGGACCGTCTACGTGCAGTTGGGTCGGCTCCCGCTCGCCGGGCTGAGTGCAGCGGTCGCGATCGGGCTGCTGGCCTGTGCCCTGCTGGTGGTGAACAACCTGCGTGACCTGGCCGGCGACGCCGCGGTCGGCAAGCGCACCCTGGCCACCCGGATCGGGGACCGGTCGACCCGGATCCTGTACGTCTCGTTGCTGGCCGCCGCCGCGCTGTTGATGGTCGCCGTCGCCGCGCTCACCACCTGGTGGGCGCTGCTCGCCCTGGTCGGGATCGCATCAGCCGGACCCGCGATCCGCACGGTGCTGCGCGGTGCCCGCGGGCCGGCGCTGATCGCGGTGCTGCAACGGACCGGGCTGGCCGAGTTGTTGACCGCGGCCGGATCGACGCTCGGGATCGTGGTGAGTCTGCTGCTCGGCTGAACCGGCCTGGTCTAGGGTCGAAGCGGCATCATCGGCGAGACCAGACGGAGGGCCCATGGCCGCGTTCGAGCTGTACAAGGATCCCAAGGGCGAGTACCGGTGGCGGCTGAAGGCAACCAACGGTCAGACCATCGCCACCGGCGGGGAGGGCTACTCCTCGAAGGCGTCCGCCCTGGAGGGCATCGCCTCGGTCAAGAAGAACGCACCGACCGCGGACGTCACCGAGTCCTGATCGCAGCTCAGGCCGGGCTCAGCGCCCCGGTCCGGAGGAAGTCCTCCAGCTGACGCCGGTACGGCTCCAGGTCCCAGCCGCGTTCGGCGACCCAGGTGTCGTCGTAGTAGCTGTTGACGTAGCGCCGACCGTCGTCGCAGATCAACGTGACCACGCTGCCGGTCTCCCCCGCCGCCCGGAGCTCGGTGATGAGGCTGCAGGGCACCCCAGATGTTGGTGCCCGTGGATCCGCCCACCATCTTGTCCAGCTTCGCTGCGCACCAGCGCATCGCCGCGATCGAGGCCGGGTCGGGCACCGGGATCATCCGGTCCACGACCGCGGGGACGAAGCTCGGCTCGACCCGGGGCCGGCCGATGCCCTCGATCTTGGACCCGACCGCGGTCACGGTCGGGTCGCGCTCCGTCCAGCCCCGGTGGAAGGCCGACCCTTCGGGGTCGACGACGCAGAGCTGGGTGGGGTACCCGTGCAGGCGGATGTAGCGGCCGATGGTCGCGCTCGTCCCGCCGGTGCCGGCACCGACCACCACCCACCGCGGGATCGGGTTCGGCTCCCGCTCGAGCTGGGCGAAGACCGATTCGGCGATGTTGTTGTTGCCGCGCCAGTCGGTGGCCCGTTCGGCGTAGCAGAACTGGTCGAGGTAGTGACCGCCGTGTTCGTCGGCGAGGGCGGCGGCGACCTCGTAGATGGTGGTCGGATCGTCGACGAGATGACAACGGCCGCCGTAGAACTCGATCAGCGAGCACTTCTCCCGGACGGTGCTCTTCGGCATCACGGCCACGAACGGCAACCCGAGCAGTCGGGCGAAGTAGGCCTCACTGACCGCGGTCGAACCCGAGGACGCCTCGACCAGCGTGGTGCCCTCGTCGATCCAGTTGTTGCAGAGGCCGTAGAGCACCAGCGAGCGCGCCAACCGGTGCTTCAGGCTCCCGGTCGGATGGACCGACTCGTCCTTCAGATAGAGCTGGATCCCCCACTCCGGCGGCAGCGGAAACACGTGCAGGTGGGTGTCGGCGCTCCGGTTGGCGTCGGCCTCGACCTGCCCGATCGCCCACCCCTGCCACTGTCTCGATCCCACCGCCTCATCATCGCGCCAGCTCTCAGGCTGCGAGTGTCGGGTGTCGAGTCAGTGCGCGTGCTGGGACACGCCCGCCGAGCGTAGGAGGTCGACGCCTGCGTCCGGAGAACGTGAGCCGACACGCTTCTGCGACGGCGTCGACGACCGAGGAGAAAGCGCCCAGTCCGAAGCGCCTGAGACGCACGAGCAGCTCCCGATCAAAGGAGCGGCGGGTGGCCCGCTTTCGTCATCCGCCAGACGGTACGCCAGCTGATCGGGCGCCGATGACCGGCGGCTGCGGAGACGCCCATCAGGTAGCCGCGCACCGTCTCGGTCCACGCGGTCCGGCCCCGGAGGCGGAGACCACCGACGATCATCCAGGCGAACACGTACGCGATCCCGACCGGCACGGGCAGGTTGCGGCGCGCCAGCCAGACCCGGTTACGGGCCTGGAAGCGGTAGAACTCCGCGTGCCGGGTGGGTTCGATGGCGGGGTGGTGGACCTCGATCTCGCCGTCGTAGCGCACGTGCCAGCCGCCGTCCCAGACCCGCCAGGCGAGTTCGATGCCTTCGTGGGCGTACCAGAAGCGGCCGGGCCAGCCGTCGGCGTACTCGAACGCCTCCCGCCGGATGGCGACCGCGCCCTTCCCAGACGTTCATCGCCGGGCTGCTCCGGCCCGGATCGCCGACGCGGATCCGCGGGGTCCAGCGCCGGGGAGCGGGGCGTCCTTCCGGGTCGACCACCCGCGGCTGGATCAGTCCGAGCCGCGGCTTCTCCTCGAACCGTCTCGCCATCGCGAGCAGGGTGCCGTCGTCGGGCAGGCTGGCGTCGTCGTCGAGGAAGAACAGCAGTCCCCGGAGACCAGGGGCACCCCGGCGTTGCGGCCGGCGGGGATGCCACGGTTCTCGGGCAGTCCGAGCGCCCGGACCCCGGCGGGCAGCCCGACCGGGTCCCAGCCGTTGCCGACGACGACGACGTCGAGGTCGACCCCGCGCTGGCCCAGCAGGGACCGAGATCGCCCGCGCCAGATCCTCGGGCCGCTGACCCTGGGTCAGCACCACCACACCGAACGACGGCCGGACGCGGGTCTCCCCCACGAGCGGCGCCTCCTGGACCTCCATCACCGGATGATCACCGCAGCCGCGACGAAGCCAGTACGGCCACCAGGTGCCCGACGACGGTGAGCGCGGCAGCGATCACGAGTCCGACGAGCAGCACCTGGGTGGCCAGGGCGGCGATGAACAGGTCGAAGAGGGCCGCGAAGAGCACGAGGAACGACAGCTCGACGGAGTGGAAGACGCGGTGGAAGGGCACGAACCGGGCCAGCTGCCGGGCCCGCCGCAGCAGCCCGCCGGTCGGCACCCGGACGTCCTCGGCGTCGCGCATCTGCGGCATCCCGGCGTAGTGCCGCGCGACGTGGACCAGGTCGTTCTCCACCTTGTTCAAGGCGACCAGCAGACCGAGCAGCAGACCGAGAGCCGATCCAGAAGCTGTACGGCTGGAGCCCGCCCGCGGCGCGGACGCCCAGCGCCACCGCGATCCCGCACTCGGCCACGTAGTGCCCGACCCGGTCGAGGTAGACGCCCTTGGGCGAGGAGGTCGCCCGCCACCGGGCGACCTCGCCGTCGCAGCAGTCGAGCAGCATCTGCAGCTGGACCAGCACGACCACCAGGATCGCGCCGAGCAGCGTCGGCCACCCGGTGGCCACGGCGGCGCCGGCAGCGGCGGCGATCATCAGCCAGGTGACGCCGTTCGCCGAGAAGCCGGCGCGGAGCAGCGTCCGGGTCAGGTACGGGGAGAGATCGCGCAGGTACGCGTAGGCGACCCAGTGCTCCGCGCCCGCCCGGGTGCGCACGCTCGTCGGGCTGGGTGACCTCGCGCAACTCGGCGATGGTCGGTTGCGTCGGCCGCGGCCGGCTCGTCGGCTCCACCGCCGTCAAAGCGTCGTCCGCAATTCGGGCGACGTTAAGCAGGAGATCACCCGAACAGACTAGCCGGATCCGGCACCGGAGGTCCGCAGCGTCGCCCGGCGTCACGACACGGCGTCGGTGGGCCGGGCGGGACGCCCGCTGAGGTCTCTGGTCTGCACCGCGTCCCGCGCATACTCTTGGGCCATGATGCGGTATCTGCCGATCATCATCGTGGCGCTGCTGATGATCTACTGCGTGGTCGAGGTCGCCCAGGCCCCGCCCTACGCCGTCCGGCGGATGCCGCGCTGGATGTGGGCCACCGTCATCATCTGCCTGCCGCTGGTCGGGGCGGTCTGCTGGCTGTTCTTCGGCCGTCCGAACGCCGAGTCGTTGGGCACGAAGAAGAAGCGCTCGCAGCGCCCGTGGCGCCCGACGACGACGTCGACTTCCTGCGCGGCCTCTGAGTCAGCGTCCGGCCAGCTCCAGCAGGGCCTGCTGGAACCGCGTCGGTGCTGGCTCGGTCCGCCAGCTCACCGAAGTAGAGCTGTCGCAGCTCGTCGAGCACCGCCGCGTTCGCCCCGAGGCCGGCTCTGCGCAACGCCTCGCCGATCCGACCGGCATCCGCGGCGGCCAGTCGCGGCACGGTCTGCAGCAGCGGCGCAGCCGGTAGGTGGGCGCCCGGATCGACCGGCTCGGTGATCACCAGCGGCTTGCCCGTCGCCAGCCAGTCGTAGGCGACGGCCGAGATGTCGGTGATGCAGGCGTCGGCGAAGTCCCACTGCCAGCCGTACTCGCCGACGTCGACCAGTGCCGGTCCCCGTCGGCTCGTAACCGCCGCCGGATCGCGGCGTCAGCCGCCGTGTGCGCCGCCGACCCGGTGCCGGTCCGGGGATGCGGGCGGTAGATGACCCGGACCGCCGGATCGGCGAGCAGGCTCTCCACCATCGCCAGCCCGTGGCTGGCCAGCGACCCGTACGGGATCGCGGCCCGGTCCCCCTCCCAGGTCGGGGCGTAGAACACCCGGGTCGCGTCGCCGCCGGGCCAGGGCGGGGCCCCGGGGTAGTGGTAGTCGAGCTGCGGCCGGCCGACGAGTCGGGTCCGGGCGTCGGCGTCGAAGACGCGCAGCGCCCGCAGCCGGTCCCGACCGGCCTCGCCGCCGACGAAGGTGAGGTCGTAGGCCTTGTGCTGGTTGGAGAGGCTCGAGTCCTTGTCGCTCTCGCCGTGTCCCGAGCTGGACGTGCACCGCCGTCCCGAACCGCAGCATCCGGAAGTTCGGCTCGACCTGGTTGACGTAGAGCACCACCCGGACGTCGCGGTCCTCGACCAGCTGCTCCAGCTCCGCGGAGCTGCGGGCGAAGGCCACCGGCAGGGCGGTCCGGGCCAGCACCGCGAGCCCGGTGTCGGGCCGGTCGACGACGACGAAGACGCCGATCCGAGCCGCCAGCTCCTCCAGCGGACGACGCCACTGCTCGAACTGGTAGAGGTTCGTCGGGTTCGGTCGCGAAGAACAACGCCACGCCGCCGGACGGCAGGTCCGCCCGCGGGGTCACCGTCCGGGCGAAGCCGCGGGCTCGAGCGATGTTGCGCGTCCGGGCGACGAGCTCACGGGCGCGTGCCAACGCCGGCTGCGCCACTCACCCTCCCTGCAGATCCAGCGCCCGCAGCGCCGCCTCGACGATCCCGTCCGGCGTGGCATCGATGTCGATCACGACGCCGTCCTCGTCGGACTGCAGCGGCTCCAGGGTCGCCAACTGCGAGTCGAGCAACGTGAGCGGCATGAAATGACCGCGGCGGGCACCCATCCGGGAGGCCAACAGCTCCCGGGTCCCGTTGAGGTGGACGAAACGGACCCGTGGTGTCGCCTCGCGCAGCACGTCCCGGTAGGCCCGACGCAGCGCCGAGCAGGTGACCACGCGATTCTCCGGGACGGCGCTCAGCCAATCCCGGATGGAGGCCAGCCACGGCACCCGGTCGGCGTCGGTGAGCGGGGTACCGCTCCGCATCTTGGCGACGTTGGCCTGCGGGTGGAAGTCGTCTGCGTCGGCCACCGGCCAGCCCAGTCGCGCGGCCAGCGCCTCTGCGACCGTCGTCTTGCCACACCCAGCGACCCCCATCACCACGATGGCGGTGTGCTCGTCCCGGGCCATGTACCCGAGCCGATCAGGCCGGGGTCTGGTCGGCCTTCTCGGCCGGCTCCGGGGGCAGCGGCCCGGCCGGGGACGCGGGCTCGATCGGGGTCTCGCTGCGGTCCCCGCTCCACTCGGTGTGGAAGGTCCCGTCGCTGTCGATCCGGCGGTAGGTGTGCGCGCCGAAGAAGTCCCGCTGGGCCTGGATCAGCGCCGCCGGCAGCCGCTCGGCGCGGATGCCGTCGTAGTAGGCCAGCGAGGACGAGAACGCCGGCGTCGGGATGCCGTTCTGCGCCGCACCGGCGACGACCCGCCGCCAGGCCGCCAGGCTGTTGCCGACCGCGTCGGTGAAGTAGTCGTCGGCGAGCAGCAGCGGCAGATCGGGGTTGCGCTCGTACGCCTCGGTGATCCGGTTCAGGAACCGGGCCCGGATGATGCAACCGCCCCGCCAGATCCGCGCCATCGCGCCGCGGTCGATGTCCCAGCCGAACTCCGCGCTGGCCGCGGCGATCTGGTCGAACCCCTGGGAGTAGGCGACGACCTTCGACGCGTACAGCGCCTGCCGGACGTCCTCGACGAAGGCGTCGACGTCCTTGATCGTACCACTCGGCGGCGCTCGGCGGGCAGCACGGCCGCGGGCGGCCTCGCGCTGCGGCACCGAGCCGGACAGCGCCCGGGCGAAGGTCGCCTCGGCGATCCCGGTGATCGGCACGCCGAGGTCGAGCGCGTTCTGCACCGTCCAGCGACCGGTGCCCTTCTGCTCGGCCTGGTCCAGGATGACGTCGACGAGGGCCTGCCGGTCCTCGCGCGTCGACCTGGGCCGAGCACCTCGGCGGTGATCTCGATCAGGAACGACTCCAGGTCACCGGAGTTCCAGGTCTGGAAGATCTCGGCGATCTCGGCCGCGGACTTGCCGGTGCCCTGCTTGATCAGGTCGTACGCCTCGGCGATCAGCTGCATGTCGGCGTACTCGATGCCGTTGTGCACCATCTTGACGAAGTGCCCGGCGCCGTCCGGACCCGACGTAGGTGCAGCACGGGGTGCCGTCGACCTTCGCCGAGATGCTCTCCAGCAGCGGACCGAGCGACTCGTAGGACTCCCGCGATCCGCCGGGCATGATCGACGGCCCGTTGAGCGCGCCCTCCTCGCCACCGGACACGCCGGTGCCGACGAAGTGCAGGCCCTGTTCCTTCAGCTCCTTCTCCCGCCGGATGGTGTCGGGGAAGTGCGCGTTGCCCGCGTCGATGATGATGTCGCCCTCTTCCAGCAGCGGGATCAGCTCGTCGATCACCGCATCGGTGCCGGGCCCGGCCTTGACCATGATCATCACCCGGCGCGGCCGCTCCAGCGAGGCGACGAAGTCGGCCATCGACTCCGACGGCACGAAGTCCCCTCGTGTCCGGCCTCGGCCAGCAGCGACTCGGTCTTGGCGTAGGTGCGGTTGTGGATCGCCACCCGGTGCCCGTGCCGGGCGAAGTTCCGGGCGAGGTTGCGGCCCATGACCGCCAGGCCGGTGACGCCGATCTGGGCGAGTTCAGTCATGCGCGAAACTCCTTCGTCGATGTGAGACGATCGTCCAGCGAGCGGGACGCCCCGTCGTGGCCTCAGCGTAGCGGATGCGAGTGCCCGCGGGCTGCCGGTCGCGCTCGACGACGTCGGGACTGGAGGGACTGGCGATGCTGCAGCCGCTTGGCATCAGCGCCGAAGCGGAGGCCGTCTACGTCGCTGCTCGCGCCGCTCGAGTCACGCGACGGTGCTCGATCTGGTCGCACGCCTCACCCCGGCGGCAACGCCGTCGACATGCGCGGCCCAGCTGGAGATCCTGCGCGACCTCGGTCTGGCCGCCGAGCTCGGCGCGGGCCGCTGGCAGGCGCTGCCGCTGCTCGAGGTCGTGCACTCGCCTGCGGGCCCAGCGGGTGTCCGAGATCGAGCTCGGCCACCGTCGCCGCCGAGTCGCTGCAGAGCCACCTGCTCGCCGCCGAGCCAGAACGAGCACGCCGACGACGACATCGTGGTGCTCCTGGGCCGCGAGGCGATCGTCGCGGCCCGGCGCGAGCTGCTGCGACGCCGCCACGAAGGAGATCTGCGCCTTCGACAAGCCGCCGTACGTGCAGGCCGCGGCCGAACGCCACCGCCGGAGACGCTGCGCGCCGAGTCGCCGGAGTGGCAGGCGCTGGAGCGGGGTCTGAGTCTGCGCTGCATCTACCACCCGGGTTTCGACGCCGACCGGCTGGCCGAGCTGGCGCTGTTCGCCGAGAAGGGCGAGCAGTCCCGGACGGCGCCGGTGCCGATGAAGCTGATCCTGGTCGACTCGCAGGTCGCGCTGATCCCGTCGATGCGGTCCTACACATCCGGGCCACGAGCTCCGGGCCTCGATCGTGCGGCACCCGCTGCTGGTCGAGGCGCTGCAGTGGCTGTTCGAGGCGGTCTGGGACGCCTCGGTGCCGATCATGACCTCGGGTTTCTCCGACACCGATCCGCGCCGGCAGATGCTGATCTCGCTGCTGATGACCGGTTCGACCGACAGCGCCATCGCCACCCAGCTCGGCATCAACGTGCGGTCGGTCCGGCGCTGGATCTCCGAGCTGATGGACGAGCTCGGGGTCACGACCCGGCTGCAGCTCGGTGCCGCGCTGGTGAGGACGGATTCGCTCCGGGGCAGTCCGGCCGCCACGGCGAGCTGACCAGCACCTGCGGGCGACAGCCCGAGCAGAGTCCCGGTGAATCGAGCCCGGAAAAGAGCCACGCCCGCGGTCCAGGGGAAGAACCGCGGGCGTCGCCCAGGGGGAGGAACCGCGCCTGCCTCGGGGAAAGCTCGGCACGGAGATCGGCGCATTCGGCGCTCACATCACCGGCGCCCCGGGACCGTCAGGTCATCCCGGCTTCCTTGCGGAAGTTCTGTGGAGTTGTGCTGTGCACCCTGCCTGACCAGGGTGGGACCGACCGGACTCGGTCAGAGCCCGTTGGCGAGTCCGTTCGCCAAGCCGTTGCGCCTGCTGACCGGGTGCGAGCCCGTTGGCCAGACCGTTGGCCAGACCGTTCGCGAGCCCGTTGGCCAAGCCGTTCGCGAGCCCGTTGGCGAGTCCGTTCGCCAGACCGTTGGCTGCACTCGGATCGTTGCTCGAGCCCAGACCGATGCTCTCGATGTTCGTGGTGTCGTTCCGGATGTGTCGTTGTCGCCGGAGGCGTGCGCCGGCACGGTGGCCAGCACTCCGACTGAGACGACGCCCGCGAGTACAGCAGTCCCCAACCGCCGCGCCCACCGACGTCGCAAGGACGTCTGATGCATGAGTTTCCCTTCTTCGGCTGCCGATGCGTTCCCAGGCGCGTCGGTGAACCCCTGACGATGTGAACGAATCTACTTCGCCGGCTCGGCGGCGTCACGCCAGAACCGTGTCCGCATTATGACATGTCATAAAGAGGACACGCCACCGAGACGTCGGTCACACTCCCACCGACGCCTGACAACCCCCGGGATGGAGCCACGGGAAACGGGATCTGCTGACCCTTCGTCTGGCTCCGCGGAGACCCGATGACGACTGCCCCCTGGCCGTCATTCAGGTCTCGCTGCACAGCGTGGCCTGCCGCGTTGGTCAGGTCAAGCACTTCGTACGGAAAGTGAGCAAAATGTCGCGGATCACCGCGCGACCGTCGTCGGCGCCGAGCGTGGTGTCGGAGCTGTGTGTTGCGATGGTCCTCGACGAACCATTGATCCGGAGGCACCCGATGACCTGTTTCGAGGCGTGTTCTTTCGTTCCGCCCTACCTCCTGCGCGAGCTGGCATCGCGAGCGGGCGTGACCGGTGGCCGCAACGCCGCCGAGGGGACCCTGCGGCGCGACGGGGACCTGCGGCGACGTCGCCAGCAGGCCGCACCGAGTGGAGCGGCCCCGGTCGCCCCCGGCGGCCGCCGGGTCGTGCACGACGCCGGCAACGCCTTGAGCTGCCGGGTGCGGTCGCGCGGACGGACGAGCAGCCGGCGACCGGTGACGCCGCCGTCGACGAGGCCCACGCCTCGGCCGGTCAGGTCTGGGACCTGTTCGCGGGGACCTTCGGTCGCGAGTCCTACGACGGACGGGGCAGCACCACGTCGGTCACCGTGCACTACGGGGTCGACTACGACAACGCGTTCTGGGACGGGGAGCAACTCGTGTTCGGCGACGGGGACGGGGAGATCTTCGACCGGTTCACCAAGCCGATGGACGTGATGGCCCACGAGTTCACCCACGGGGTGGTGCAGTACACGGCGGATCTCGTCTACTCCGGTCAGTCCGGGGCGCTGAACGAGAGCGTCGCCGACGTCTTCGCCGCGATGACCAAGCAGCAGTCGCAGGGCCAGAGCGCCGACCAGGCGGACTGGCTGATCGGGGAGGGGCTCTTCCTGCCCGGAGTCCAGGCCACGGCCCTGCGCTCGATGATCCAGCCCGGCACCGCGTACGACGACCCTCGAATCGGCAAGGACCCCCAGGTCGGCTCGATGGCGGACTACGTCGAGACCGACCGAGGACAACGGCGGCGTGCACATCAACTCGGGCATCCCCAACCGGGCGTTCGCCCTGGCCGCCGTGGCGCTGGGCGGTAACAGCTGGGACCGGGCCGGCAAGGTCTGGTACGACGCGCTGACCTCGGGCGCGGTGGGATCCGAAGCCGACTTCGCGACCTTCGCCCAGGCGACCATCGACTCGGCCGGACGGTTGTTCCCCGACGATCCACAGCCACGGCAGGCCGTCGCGGACGCCTGGGCCGAAGTCGGTCTGCTGTCCGATACGAGCCCGGCCACCGGGTCGACCCCCGAGTCGGTGCCGGCATCGAGCCCGGAACCGAGCCCGGAACCGAGCCCGGAATCGAGCCCGGAATCGAGCCCGGCGCCGGAGTCGGCGCCGCCCGCTGAGGGCGAGACGGTCGCGGTCCGACGGACCGGCGGCTTCGCGGGCGGAGTCCGTTCCAACACGCTCGACCTCCGGGCCGACCCCGAAGGTGCAGAGGTGCGTCGGTTGCTGAACCGGGTCGACCTGTCGGCCCTGCCCGGTGCGCAGGAGCCGGAGCGGCCCGTACCGGACCGCTTCGTCTACACCGTGGAGTACGGCGAGGTGCGGGTCACCGTGGCGGAAACGCAGCTGGGACCGGAGCTGTCCCGCGTCGTCCAGATCGTGCTGGGCCAGCACCGGCACACCCTCTGAGGGCAGCCCGGCGGTAATTCGGTTGTCCTCCCGCCGAGGTCGCCCTACCGTCCCTCGGGTGAGTTGCTGCGTGATGGTCCGTCGTGTCCGGCGGACAGGCCGCGGCGTTCGGCACCTCGAGCGGTGCGCCGACGCCGTGGGGATGGCACCGCCTCGCTGACGACTGGGCCGGGCGGGTGGTCGAAGCCGCCGGGGTCCGAGCCGGTGAGGTGGTCGTCGACATCGGTGCCGGGAACGGTGCTCTCACCACCTGGCTGTTGGCCGCGGACGCGCGGGTGATCGCACTCGAGCTGCACCGTCGCCGGGCGGATCGGCTGCGCCGCCGGTTGGCCGGCGAGGAGCGACTCAGCGTGCTGACCCTGGACGTCCGGGATTTCCGTTGGCCGGGTCGACCGGTGCGGGTGGTCGCGAACCCGCCGTTCGCACTCCTCGGCGACCTGGTCGCGACCCTGGTGCGGCAGCGCTGGTTGACCGGTGCCGATCTGGTGGTGCCGCGGGCGGTCGTCCGGCGCTACGAATCCCGCGGCCGCACCGGGCGATGGTTGTTCCGGGCCGGCATCAAGCTGCCCCGGTCGGCCTTCAGTCCGCGGCCGCCGCTGGACTGCGGCGTCCTGCAACTGCGTCGACGGTGAGGCCCGTCGACGATCGGACCGGGCCGCAATTGGTTTGACGGCCACGCCGTCGGCCTGATCCACTCGACGGACCGGCAACACCGAGTCACGGAGGTCATCAGATGGGGCGGATTCTCGCTACCGCGCAACGACAGTTCGTTCGCCTACCCGAGGACTCCACCACCCATGACTTCGCCGCCTCTCATCAACCTGGGCATCCTCGCCCACGTCGACGCCGGTAAGACCAGCCTGACCGAACGGCTGCTCTTCGCGGCCGGTGTCACCGACCACGTGGGCCGGGTCGATCACGGCGACACCCAGACCGACACCCTCGCCCTGGAACGGCAGCGAGGCATCACGATCCGTTCGGCCGTCGCCTCGTTCCTGGTGGGCGAGCCGCCCGACCAGACCGTCGTGAACCTCGTGGACACACCCGGCCACCCCGACTTCATCGCCGAGGTGGAGCGGGTGCTGGGTGTCCTCGACGGCGTGGTGCTGGTCGTGTCCGCGGTCGAGGGGGTCCAGGCCCAGACCCGAGTGCTGATGCGCGCCCTGCGCCGGCTCGCTATCCCGACCCTGATCTTCGTCAACAAGATCGATCGACTCGGCGCCGACCCGGGTGCCGTGCTCGGCTCGGTCGCCGACCGGCTCGGGCTGGCTGTCGTCGCGATGAACACGGTTCGCGACGCCGGCAGCAAGGGCGCGAGCGTGTGTCCCCTCGGCGCCGCCGACGCCGAGCACGTGGCCGCGCTGCTCGACACCCTCACCGTGCACGACGACGCCCTGCTGCGGACCTACCTGGCCGAGCCGTCGGTTCCGTATCCGCGGCTGCGAGAGGCGCTGGCCCAGCAGTCGCGGCGCGGTCTGGTCCATCCGGTGTTCTTCGGTTCGGCGATCACCGGCGTCGGGGTGGATCAGGTCATGTCCGGTCTGACCGAGCTGCTGCCCGGCAGCTCGGGCGATCCCGACGCCGACCTGGCCGCGACCGTGTTCAAGATCGAACGTGGCCGTGCTGGGGAGAAGATCAGCTACCTCCGGGTCTTCGACGGCCGGATGCAGACCCGGGACCGGGTCGCCGGCCCACTCGGGGACGGCAGCGGCCAGCGCGACAAGATCACCGCACTCGAGGTGTACGACGGCGGTCCCGCACACGCCGCCGACCAGGTGACGGCCGGCCAGATCGCCCGGGTCTGGGGACTCGCCTCGGTCCAGGTGGGCGACCCGATCGGGCGCGCCCACCGGCCCGTACCGGACGCTTTCGCCCGACCCACGCTGGAGACGACCGTCCGTGCCGGTGCGGCCCGAGACGGTGGCCGACTGCATGCCGCCCTCACGTCGCTGGCGGAGCAGGACCCACTCATCGGGTTCCAGCAGCACGGCACCGGCGAGCTCTCGGTCTCGCTGTACGGCGAGGTGCAGAAGGAGGTCATCGAAGCCACCCTGGCGGCCGAGTACGGGGTCTTCGTCGAGTTCGCCGAGACCCACGTGATCTGCGTCGAGCGACTGCGCGGTACCGGGCACGCGGTCGAGCTCATCGGCGACGAGGCGAACCCCTACCTCGCCACGGTGGGACTTCGCGTCGAACCGGCACCATCGGGAACCGGCTCGCTCTTCACCCAGGAGACGGCGGTGCACGGCACCTTGCCCCTCGCGTTCGTCAACGCGATCTCCGAGACCGTCACCGACACGCTCCGGCAGGGCCTGTACGGGTGGGAGGTGCTGGACTGCCGGGTGACGCTGACCCACACGGGCTACGCGCCCCGGCAGAGCCACGCGCACGCCCAGTTCGACAAGTCCATGTCCAGTGTCGGCAGCGACTTCCGCGGGCTGACTCCCCTGGTCCTGCTGGCCGCGCTGCAGCAGGCGGGCACCCAGGTCTGCGAACCCGTGGCCCGGATCACGCTGACCGTGCCGACGGACACCTTGAACCAGGTGCTGCCGACGCTCGGCCGGCTGGGCGGCGTCCCCGACGGGCCGGTGACCTCCGGTTCGTCGACGACGGTCGGGGGCGAGCTGGCGGTGGCCAAGTTGCACGAGTTCACGAGCCTGCTGCCGGGACTGACCCACGGTGAGGGGTTCGTGGAGAGCGACCTCTCGCACTACGCACCGGTGCCCGGTGTCGCGCCGCGCCGGGAGCGACTCGGACCCGACCCACTCGACCGCCGGGTCTACCTGTTGCAGGTCAAGCGCTGAGCCTCGACCGGTAGGCGAGAGACTGAGCCCGTGCCCCTCACCGTCGGCGTCAGCTTGAAGATGTACTTCGGCCACGCCGCCGCCCTGGACTGGTGTCGCGCGGCGGCCGCGATCGCCCGGCGCCACCCGTCCGTGGCCGAGGGTCGGCTGGAGGTGTTCGTCGCGCCCAGCTTCCCGGTGCTGCCGGCCGCCGTGGACATCTTCACCGGCACCGGCGTCCGGGTGGCTGCCCAGGACCTGGCTGCCGCGGACTCGGGTGCCTACACGGGCGAGGTCAGCGGTCGGGAGCTCGTCGAGATCGGCGTCGACCTGGTCGAGGTCGGTCACGCCGAACGACGCCGGATGTTCGGCGAGGACGAGCTGGTCGTCGCCGACAAGACCGCCGCGGCCGTGCGAGCCGGGCTCGCCCCCGTCCTCTGCCTCGGTGAGTCGGATCCGGAGCCGGCCGAGATCGCGGCCGCCGAGTGCGCCAGACAGCTGGAGTCGGCACTCGGCCGGCTACCGGACCGAGGTGCCGGTCCACCGGTCGTCGTCGCGTACGAACCCCACTGGGCCATCGGCTCGGCCGAGCCGGCCCCCGACGAGCACATCCGTGCGGTCTGCACGGCGTTGGGATCGACCTTGACCGATCTCGGCTGCCCACCCGGAAGCCGGGTCATCTACGGCGGCAGCGCCGGGCCCGGCCTGCTGGCGCGGCTGGGCACCAGCGTCTCCGGGTTGTTCCTCGGCCGGTTCGCCCACGATCCGGACGCCCTCCACCAGGTCCTCGCCGAGGCCGACCAGCTGCTGCCCGCCGGCTGAGGCGCACCGGGCGACGACCACGGCCGGCCGGACCGCCAGGTCCGGCCACGCGGCGAACGCTGCCGGGCCGACCCCGTTCGGCGGGGTAATCTCCCCCGTGGTCATCCGTCCAGGACCCTCTGGACTCCCCCCGGCTTCAGGAATCCTCCATGGCACGTGTCTTCAACTTCAGCGCCGGTCCCGCCGCCCTCCCGGAGGAGGTCCTGCGGCAGGCCGCCGACCGAGATGCTCGACTGGCACGGCTCCGGCCAGTCGGTGATGGAGATGAGCCATCGCGGCCAGGAGTTCGTCGCGATCGCCGCCGCGGCCGAGGCCGACCTGCGGAACCTGCTGGCGATCCCGGACTCCTATCGGGTGCTGTTCCTGCAGGGCGGCGCGTCGCTGCAGTTCGAGATGATCCCGATGAACCTGCTCCGCGGGAAGTCGCAGGTGGACTACGTGCAACACCGGCGAGTGGGCGAAGAAGGCGATCAAGGCCGCCGCGGGCTTCAGCCGAGGTCAACGTCGCGGCGAGCTCGGAGGACCGGTCCTTCAGCTACGTGCCCGCCCGACGACGGCTGGCAGCTCAGCGAGGACGCCGCGTACGTGCACTACACCGCCAACGAGACGATCGGCGGCGTCGAGTTCGGCTGGGTGCCCGAGGTCGGCGACGTGCCGCTGGTCAGCGACATGTCCTCCAACATCTTGTCCCGACCCGTCGACGTGTCCCGGTTCGGCCTGATCTACGCCGGCGCGCAGAAGAACATCGGCCCGGCCGGGCTGACGATCGTGATCATCCGCGACGACCTGATCGGTCTGGCCACCCGATTCGCCGTCGGCGATGCTCGACTACGCCACCCACGCCAAGGCCGACTCGATGTACAACACCCCGCCGACGTACGCGATCTACATCGCGGGTCTGGTGTTCCGGCGGCTGCTCGAGACCGGCGGGCTGGCGGCGGCCGAGCGAGCGCAACGTCGCCAAGGCGGCGCTGCTGTACGACTATCTGGACGGCTCCGACTTCTACGCCAACCCGGTCGCGCCCGCGGACCGGTCCCGGATGAACGTGCCGTTCACGCTGGCCGATCCGAGCCTGGACGCCGAGTTCCTGGCCGGCGCGGCCGAGCGCGGCCTGGTCCAGCTGAAGGGCCACCGCTCGGTCGGCGGGATGCGGGCCTCGCTCTACAACGCGATGCCGATCGAGGGCGTCCAGTGCCTGGTCGACTACCTGGCCGAGTTCGCAGTCGACGAGAGGGCTGAGGCCGATGACCGAGAAGTTCCGGATCCAGGTCCTCAACCAGATCTCCGCCGAGCGGCCTGCACCGGCTGCCGTGGGACCAGTTCGCGGTCTCGGCCGATGCGGGTGAACCGCACGCCATCCTGCGTCCGTTCCGCCGATCTGCACCACCGGGAGATCCCGGCCTCGGTGCTGGCCATCGGCCGGGCCGGTGTCGGGCACCAACAACATCCCGGTGGCGCGATGTCGGCCCGCGGGAGTCCCGGTCTTCAACGCGCCCGGGGCCAACGCGAACGCGGTCAAGGAGCTCGTGCTGGCCGGCATGCTGCTGGCCGCCCGCAACCTCGACGGCGCGCTCAAGTTCGTCGAGTCCCTCGACCGCCGACGACCCGGAGCTGGAGACGAAGGTCGAGGCCGGCAAGAAGGAGTTCGCCGGCTACGAGCTGGCCGGGCACACCCTCGGCGTGGTCGGCCTCGGCAAGATCGGCTGCCTGGTCGCCGACGCGGCGATCAAGCTCGGCATGCACGTGATCGGCTACGACCCCGAGATCACCGTCGAGTCGGCCTGGAGTCTGCCGTCGACGGTGAAGAAGGCCGCACAACCTGCGGCGAGGTGCTGCAAGCACAGCAACTTCCTCACCCTGCACGTGCCGCTGCTCGACGCCACCCGGGGCATGATCGACGCGGGCGGCGTGGCCCAGATGAAGCCGGGCGCGGTCCTGCTCAACTTCTCCCGCGGCGGCGTGGTCGACGAGGCGGCCGTGCTGGAGGCGCTGGACGCGGGCTCCCTGGCCCGCTACGTCTGCGACTTCCCCGCCCCCCACCTCACCGGTCAGCCGGGTGTGATCCTGCTGCCCCACCTCGGCGCCTCCACCCGGGAGGCCGAGGAGAACTGCGCGGTGATGGTGGCCGACCAGCTGCGCGACTATCTGCTCGACGGCACGATCCGGAACTCGGTCAACTTCCCGGACGTCGCGCTGCCCCGCGAATCGCGGTACCGGATCGCGATCGCCAACGCCAACGTGCCCAACATGGTCGGCGGGATCTCGCACGAGATGGCCGCTGCCGGACTGAACATCGCCACCATGACCAACAAGTCGCGCGGCGAGATCGCCTACACCCTGGTCGATGTCGACAGCGACGTGCCCGACGCCGTCATCAAGGCCATCGCCGCGATCGACGGGGTGCTGATGGTGCGCTACCTCCCGCTGGCCGCCTGAAGGGGGTGCGCAGCCGTCGCGGCGCCGCTAGCGTCGACGGATGGACGGCTTCCTGATCGAACGCTCCGACGGCCGCGACGACGGCGAGGAGTGGGCGGAGAACTACGAACGGCTCCCGGGCCAGGCGAGCATCTCGATCATCCTCGAGTCGACGAGCCGGGCCGGGGTGGGCCCCCGGCTGCACGAGCACCCGTACGCGGAGACGTTCCTGATCCGGCGCGGGTCCGCCACGTTCACCGTCGGCGAGGAGACGCTGGACGCCCACGCCGGGCAGGTCCTGGTGGTGCCCGCGAACACGCCACACAAGTTCGCCACCGGACCGGACGGGTACGAGGCGGTTCACATCCACGCCAACCCGGAGTTCGTCACGACCTGGCTGGAGTGACCCGACCCCGGGTCGCGTTGCAGCCGGTCAGTGGTGCACGAGCGCGAGGGCTCCGACGGAGACCAGCAGCAGCAGGGGTACGAGAACGAGACCGCGCAGGGCGAACGTGCGCCAGTTCACGCTCACGCCGGCGGCCCGGCAGCGGGCCGCCCAGAGCAGGGTGGCGAGGCTGGCCCACGGGGTGATCAACGGTCCGGCGTTGACGCCCACCAGCAGCGCGGCCAGGTGCCGGGGGTCGTCGGCGACGACCGGCTCGAGGGCCAGGTAGGCCGGCAGGTTGTTGATCACGTTGGCGCTCGCGCCGGCCACCCCGGCCGTGCGGAGCAGGCCGACCAACCCCTCGCGGTCGCCGACGGCGGCACCGAGCAGGGCGTCCAGCCCGTGATCGTGCAGGACCTGGATGACGACGAACAGCACGGTCACCCCCAGCAGCAGCCACCAGGGCACCAGCCGGAGAGTCAACAGCTGCGGGGCCCGGAACGCACACACCACGACCAGCACCAACGCGGCGACCGAGGAGGCTGTGGTGACGTCGACCCCCAGTGCGAACGCGGGCCCGAGCAGCAGACAGACGATCATCGCGATCAACAGCAGCGGGCGGTCGTGCTGCTCCGCCAGCGGCACCCGGTCGTAGCGGCCCCGCAGCGATCGGCGGAAGAGCACGGCCAGCGCCACGAGGGTGACGGCGATGGAGGCGACGGCGGCCGGCCAGAGCAGTCCGACGAAGCCGGAGACCCCGCCGAGCAGGTGCGCCGCCAACAGGTTGGTGAGGTTGGAGACGGGCAGCACCAGGGAGGCGGTGTTCGCCAGCCAGACCGTCGTGTACGCGAACAGCGCACGGTTCAGCCCCAGCTGACCGGCCAACGCCAGGACGACCGGGGTGAGCAGCACCGCCGTCGTGTCCAGGGACAGCACCGCGGTGGCCACGACGGCGACCGCCGCCACCAGCAACCACAGTCGCCAGACGGATCCCCGGGCCACCCGGGCCGCCTTGTCGGCGAGGACGGCGAACACGCCGATCCGGTCGGATAGCTCCGCCACCACGGTGATGCAGAGCAGGAACCCCAGGATCGGGACGATCCGATCCAACACCTCCAGCCCCTGCACCCGGTCACCCTAGAGAACCACCTGCTCGACAGCACGCACTGTCCAGCGCAGGTCCGTCGGCGGGTCAGTCGGCGCGGGTCAGTCGGCGCGGGTCAGCGGCCAGCCGACGATCCGCTTGGGCCGTGGCGGCGCGTAGCTGCGGACCTTGGAGGTTCGCAGGCCCAGCCGCACGAGTCCTTCGGCGATGCAGACGGCGGCTGCCACCCCGTCGACGACCGGGACCCCGGTGCGGGATCGCACCTGCTCCTCCAGCTCGGCCATCCCGCCGCAGCCGAGGCAGATGACCTCGGCACGGTCGATGCGGACCGCCTGGTCGGCCGCGTCGACGATGGCTTCGACGGCCCGCTCGGGGTCTGATTCGAGCTCGAGCACCGTCATCCCGCTGGCCCGCACCGACGCGCAGCGGGCATCCAGGCCGGCCAGCTTCAGCCGGTCCTCGATCATCGGCACCGCCCGATCCAGGGTGGTCACGACCGAGTACCGGTGGCCGAGGAACATCGCGGTCGAGGCCGCGGCCTCGGTGATGTCGACCACCGGCACCTCGAGCAGCTCCTGCAGCCCCTCCCGCCCGTGCTCGCCGTAGCCGGCCTGGATCACCGCGTCGTACGGATCCGGGTAGCGCACCACGCGGTCCATCACGGCAACCGCCGCCAGGTAGCTCTCGAAGTTGCTCTCGACAGACTCGGCGCCGACGTCGGGCGTGAGGGCCACGATCTCGGTCGACGGGGACGCCGCTCGTCGCGCCGCTTCGGCGATGCCGTCGGTCATGGACTGCGTCGTGTTGACGTTGACGACCAGGATGCGCATCAGCACTCCTTCCAGATCCCGACCGGACACCCGGCCGATCGTGTCGCGGACTCGGTCGACGAGATACCCCGAGCCCACCGACCCCGCAATCGCGGCGACATCTTCGGTAACGCCGGAGAAACCCACGGACCGCCGCGGCTCCCTACCGTGAGACAGACCCCGTCCCCGGTGGGTGGCACGGACCAGCGATGCTCACCGGATCCTTGACGACGTCCTGAACTCTCTCCATAATTCTATCAGTCGGAGCTCAGTTTCCACATAGCGAAAGTTGAGGCGCCATTCATGACCGACACGCACATCGGAGACGTACCTCGGGAAGCCGAGATCGAGGCGGAGAAGCACGGTGCCGGGGCGGGGGTCATCAAGCCGTTCTACGACGAGCGACTCGCCAACGAGGACCTGGCCCCGCTGAAGAAGCAGAGCTGGTCGTCCTACAACATCTTCGCCTTCTGGATGTCCGACGTGCACAGTGTCGGCGGCTACGTGACCGCAGGAGCCTTGTTCTCCCTCGGCATCGCGAGCTGGCAGGTCCTCGTCTCGCTGGTCATCGGGATCATGATCGTGATGGTCTTCTGCAACCTGGTGGCCAAGCCGAGCCAGGTGACCGGCGTCCCGTACCCGGTGATCAACCGGGCGATCTTCGGCGTCAAGGGAGCCAACATCCCGGCGATCATCCGCGGCTGCATCGCCATCGCCTGGTACGGGGTGCAGACCTATCTCGCGTCCACCTCGCTGATGATCATCTTCCTGAAGTTCGTCCCCGGCTCCGAGGCCCTCACCCAGACGACGTTCCTGGGCCTCTCGCCGCTCGGCTACATCTGCTACGCCATCTTGTGGGTGGCCCAGGCCGCAGTCTTCTGGCGGGGCATGAACGCGATCCGTCGCTTCATCGACTTCGCCGGCCCGGCCGTCTACGTGGTGATGATCATCCTCTGCGTCTACCTGGTGGTCCAGGCGGGCGGCTTCGGCAACATCAGCTTCAGTCTCAGCACCGAGCAACTGAGCTTCGGCGCCTCGATCCCGGTGATGATCGCCGCGATCGCCCTGGTGGTGTCGTACTTCTCCGGTCCGATGCTCAACTTCGGCGACTTCTCCCGCTACGCCCGGTCCTTCAAGTCCGTCCGCAAGGGCAACTGGTTGGGACTGCCGCTCAACTTCTTGTTCTTCTCGCTGCTGACCGTGATCACCGCCTCGGCCACCGTGCCGGTCTTCGGCGAGCTGATCACCGATCCGATCCACACCGTGGAGCGGATCGGGACCCCGTTCGCGATCCTGCTCGGTGGCCTGACCTTCGTGATCGCGACCGTCGGGATCAACATCGTGGCCAACTTCATCTCCCCCGCCTTCGACTTCTCCAACGTCAACCCGAAGAAGATCAGCTGGCGGACCGGCGGCATGATCGCCGCCGTCGGCTCGGTGGTGCTGACCCCGTGGAACTGGTACAACAGCTCGGCCGGGATCCTCTACACCCTCGGCGTGCTGGGCGCGTTGATCGGCCCGCTCTTCGGCATCTTGATCGCCGGCTACTACCTGGTCAGCAAGCAGAAGGTCTGGGTGGACGACATGTACACCATGGAGCCCACCGGGCGGTACTGGTTCCGCAACGGCTACAACCCCAACGCCGTGCTCGCCACCTTGATCGGTGGACTGCCCGCGATCGCCATCGTGTTGGTCTGCGGTGCCGTGTTCTCGGACTCACCCAACATCCTGCTCTCCCACGGCGGCGACTTCAGCTGGTTCGTCGGCTGCGGCCTCGGCTTCGTCGCCTTCCGCGAGCTGGAACGCCGCAATCCCCAGATCTCCAGACTGGACACCGACGTGGAGTCGGCGTCGGACGGGACCGGCAAGTAGCCGCCCGTCCGGGCTCGGGCCGGGGCCGTCACCCGGAGGCGGACCGGCGGCGACCCAGAGCGACTCCGGATCGATCATCGGTCGCAGCAGCCGGGTCACCTCCGGGTCGGCCTCACCGCGCAGCACGCCGCGCGCGTGCCGATGGGCCACGCCCGCCAGGAAATCGGCCAGCTGGATCCGCGGGTCGAGTCGGGAGTCCACCAGCCGGAATCCCGCCAACCGCGTCCCCGGACGGGAGCGGGCCACGGCCACTGCGATGTCGGTGAGCCGCTCGGGGGTGAGGGCCGACTGTTCGTCGTGCACCACGTGGACCTCGCTGGTCACCGCGGTCCACGCTGCGACGGTCCGCGCGACGGCGGGGATGATCGGTTCGAACAGCGGCGTCTGCTTGGCGTTCGCCAAGTAGCCCGATCGGACCTGTTCGGCGATCGGGCGGCTCGACCGGAGCCGGTCGAGCACCTCGGCGACTTCCCCGGACCGATCGGTCGCCAGCAACCGGTCGAGCGTCGCGTAGAAGTTCTCGACCGGCCTGGCCGGCAACCAGCGGCTGTTGGTCCGCAGCAGGTTGCCGGCCAGCTGCAGGAACTCCTGCCAGTCGGCGGCGCCGTAGGTCTCGGCGCCGGAGCGGTAGAGACGGTCCGCCATCTGGTGGGTACCGGGATCTCGCCCCGGGAGCTCCGTCGGCGCGGCCGGGCCGACGCCGAGGAGGACGTCGAGCAACCGGGCCAGGACGAAGAACCGCGTGTCGATCACGATCACCGTCGCCCGCCCGGCGATCGGACCCGACGGTCCGAGGAACGACAGGAGCAGGGGTCGGTGCCGGGCACGCATCAGCTCCGCCGATTTGTACTCCCCGTCGCTGCGCGCCTGCAGGGAGGCCCGGATCTCCGCCAGCGCGAGGCCCGCGCTGCGCTCGTCGACGTGCACACCGGCATGGGCGAAGACGGTGCTCGCGCCCGGCCCGACGAGGTTGCCACCGGAGAAGCCGGACTCGTCACAGGCGATCTCGACGATCGAACCCTCCTTTGCCGCCGAGCGTCGCATGGTGCGGTCGGGGTCCCGGCGGGCGCCCTCACGCTAGTCCTCCCGATCGAGGCGATCGATCAGTTTTCGAGAAGCACGACAGCGTCGAGATGCCCAGAATGGTGTCTCGTACCCGATCCCGAGAGGACAGCAGATGAGCCCCGCACCGAAGGCCGCCAGCCACACCGAGGCCGAGAGCACGGCCGCGTTCACCGCCGAAGAACGCGCCGCCATGAAGGAGCGGGCCCAAGAGGTCCGCACCGCCAAGCGACGGGGCAAGGACAAGGGCGACCCAGCGGCAGAGATGCGCGAGAAGATCGCCGCCATGGACGAGTCGGATCGAGAGATCGCCGAGAAGTTGCAGGCGATCGTCCTGGCCAACGCGCCCGAGCTGACCCCCAAGACCTGGTACGGCATGGTCGGCTGGGCCAGAGACGGCAAAGTCATCGTCTTCTTCCAGGACGCCCGGAAGTTCAAGACCCGGTACGCGACCCTGGGCTTCAACGAGGGCGCTCTGCTCGACGACGGCAACATGTGGGCGACTGCGTACGCCCTCACCGCCCTCACCGGCGCCGAGGAGAAGAAGATCGCGGCGCTGATGAAGAAGATCGCGAGCTGACTGACCCCTCCGTCCGCCCGTCAGTCAGGCGCGTCGGGTCCGCCTCATGCCGTGGCGACGGCGGCCCGACGGCGGGTCAGTCGCTTCTTCATCGGCCGGCCGCGGACGGCGTAGTCACGGGCCCGGTGACTCGAGAGGGCGAGCAGGATCAAGATGCTGTCGGCGACCGTGGGCAGACTCGCCAGCGTGATCACCTCGCCACCGGTGGCGTTGCCGACGAAGGCCGACAGGACCGCCAGCACACTCGTCAACATCAACCCGATCCGGGCCCAGTTGCGGCCGAGGAAGTTGAAGACGCCGAGAGTGATGTCCCAGGCCGCAGCCAGCAGCAGCACGAACTCGATCGCGATCACCACCAGCTGGCCGCTCTGCGCCCCGACGGCGACCACGAGATCACCCGAGCTGATCCAGACCAGCACGGCCGCGAGCAGGTAGAGCGCACCCTGCATGAAGGCCAGCACCGAACCGAAGACGGTCTGGATCGGCCGCTTGTCGCGACTGTCGGTCCGCTCGATCGCCGGCAGCGGCGTGGCCGGCACCGCCCGCACGTCGATGATCGGCAGGCTGCCGTCGGTACGGATCAGGTCCCCGCCGCCGTTGCGGGAGTGGTAGCTGGTGGAGAAGTCCTGCAGCACCTCGACCCGCACGTCGGGATTCCCGTCCGTGACGGTGTCGAGGATGAAGTCCCGTTCGATGTCGGTGTCCTGTTCGATCTTGTGCGTCACCTGCAGGGTGAACAGCGACAGCCCGACACTGCGGTCGTAGGTGCCCGCGGCGAGCCAGTCGACCCGGGCGCCGCCCGGCAGCGGCCACCCGTCCGGAGTACGCCAGAAGCGGACGTGGTGCCGCTGGGCCGGATTGCCCTCGACCTCCTGCTGGTAGGCGAAGTCCTGGATCCGGTCGAACAGCAGCAGCGGGCTGACCGGGGCCTCCGGGTAGCTGCGGCGGGTCACGGTGGACTTGATCATGGCCAGGCTGCTGCGGAAGCCGAGGTCGTCGGCGCGGATCCACCCGGCCCCGACCATCGCGTCGTGCACCTGGGCCTCGTTCCCGAGCAACCCCAGGTTGACCGGGTCGCCCAGCAGCCCGTCACTGGTCCGGGCCCGGCCGATGAAGTAGTTCGGCACGTAGATGCGGGTGAGGATGCGGTGCAGCCGCGGCAACAACAGATAGGTGAGCACCACCCAGAAGACGATCAACAACAGCAGCTGCCAGCCCGGCCGCGACCCCTCCTGGATGATCAGGTACGCGAGCCAGATCGTGGCCAGTCCGGCGAAGGCGAACAGCACGGCGTCGAGCTTGTCCAGGAACGACGTCTTGACCTCGAGGCTCCTCCGGCTCGTCACCATGGCGACATCTTGACCTACCGTGGCCGAGCAGCACAGGGGCGGAGCGGATTTCGCCGGTTCCCGTCCCGGGTCGATCCGGCGCTTCAGCCGATCAGGGTCTCGATCACTTCCGCCTTGTGAACCGACCCGCGCCGAGCCACCGGGCGCAGCTAGTCTCGACGGGTGACGGTTGCCGGCGGGTGTCCCGCGCGCAAACTCGTCCCGCCCGAACAGGACGGCGGTCCTGCGGTGGAACGGGTCGGCGACGCCGACGGCGAGCGTTGGGTGTTCCGCGACTACGCCCTGTCCCGTGCAGTGCTGCGGGAGGAGTCAGCGTTCCGGCAAGCCGGATTCGGCGCCGGCAGCATCCACCGGGCCAACATGCGGCCCCCGATCCTCTACCTGGACGGCCCGGCGCACCGAACGCAACGACGGGCGGCGGCCCGGCTGTTCAGTCCCAAGATCACCGAGACGTACCGCCCGATGATGGAAGCGCTCAGCCGGCAGCTCGTCGACCGGTTGCGGCCGGACCGGACGATCGACCTGAGCACCCTCTCGCTGCGGATGGCGGTCGAAGTGGCTGCTCGAGTGGTGGGACTCACGAACTCGTCGATCCGCGGCATGACGTCGAGGCTCGACACGTTCTTCGCGGGCGACCCGCTTGCCGCCCGCTGGACACCGCGCACCGCGCTGCGCTCGATCCGCACGTCCACGGCGACACTGCGGTTCTACTGGCTCGACGTGTTGCCCGCCATCCGCGCCCGCCGACGGCACCCGGACCGGCACGACGACGTCATCGCCCAGCTGTTGGCACAGGACTTCACGAACCTGGAGATCCTGACCGAGTGCCTCACCTACGGCGCCGCCGGCATGGTCACCACGCGCGAGTTCATCACCGTGGCCGCCTGGCACTTGCTCGACGACCCGACGCTGCTGGACCGCTTCCGAGCCGGCGACCGAGACGCCAGACTGGCGCTGCTGAACGAGACCCTGCGGCTCGAACCCGTGGTCGGCCACCTGCTGCGGCGAGCCGACCACGACGTCACCCTCCCCGGACCCGACGGCCCGGTCGAGGTGCACGGCGGCGACCTGGTCGACCTGGACATCCGTGCAGCCAACGCCGACCCGGTCCCCGTCGGCGCCGAGCCGCTGCAGCTCTGCCCGGGCCGGCAGCTGCCGCGGGGCGTACCCGCGTCGCTGCTGAGCTTCGGTGACGGCAACCACCGCTGTCCCGGCGCACCGATCGCGATCATGGAGACCGAGGTCTTCTTGTCGGCGCTGTTCGCTCGCGAGGTGGTCGCCGTCGGTCCGCCCCGGGTGCGGTGGAACCCGGTGAGCATGGGCTACGACCTCGACGACTTCAGGTTGCGGCTCGCTCGGCCGGGCGAGCGCAGCGGACTGGAGACCCGCGACCCGTCATCGCAGGGCTGACTCGAGCGGTGGGTCAGGTGTCGGCGAGCACCTGGTCGAGGAACCGGCCCTCCCGGCCGAAGTCGACGACGAACGACGACCCGAAGGCCTCCGCGGTCCAGCGCCCGGGCGGGTGCTCGATGTCCGGCTTGCTCCACGCCACCCGGAGTCGATGCCCGCGCACGGCGGCGAACATGTACTCGTTGCGGGCGGTGTAGGACTCCGGGGAGATCATCAACACCGTCTTCGGGGTCTCACAGAACGCCATGGTGAACAGGCCGCTGCCGGTGAAGCCGGCGATCGTGTCGGCGTGCCGGAACAAGGCGATCTGCTCCGCCAGCGAGTACGACTCCGGCTGCACGATCGCGAAGCCTCGATCGGTGAAGTAGTTCTCCACCTCGGCGGTGTTGCGGCACGATCGCTTCAGCGACACCGGCCGGGTGCAGAAGATCCGCCGGGAACGAACAGGTGGCGCCGCCGGCAGTGCGGCGGAGATGCGGTCCCAGACCTCCGTGATGTCGGGATGGACGTAGTCCGGACAGGAGAACATCGGCGTCGCCGCATAGAGCCGCTCGGGCCGGACGGCGGCATCCATCACCACCGCGTCCTCGGGCCGCAGTCCCTGGGTGGCGAAGAGCTCCTGCTCCCAGGGCTGCGGACGCTGGTCGGTGCGTGCCTTCGGCAGCGAGAAGAGCAGCTTCACGTCCGGCTCGACGGCCCGCACCTGCTCGAAGGCCCACCAGCGCGAGATCTGCTCGGTCATCGTGTGCCCGTAGTGACCGGGCCACTCGGAATCGAAGTAGAAGTAGGCGCCCTGCAGCTCGATGGGGTTGTGCAACGGGAGCTTCGCGGCCCCGAAGAGCTCGCCGGCATCGTGCACGTACATGCTGTACATCCGGGGGCGCCGGTGGTGCCGGAACGTGTCGGGCAGGAGCAGACCGCGGCTCTCGACGATCTGTCCGCGGCCGCACACCGGCCGGTCGTAGCGCCGGAGGAAGAGCTTCGGAACATCGAAGCTCGGGTATCGGTTCCGATCCACGAAGGTGTCGGCGGGGTCCATCCCGCTGCTGTCGGCGTAGTCGCAACGCGACGCGAACGTGCCGCCGGGACGCGTCTGGAGGAGCTGGCCCAGTTCGGGTTGGCGGCGCAGGATCGGGTTGATCTCGGAGTCGCGGAGCTTGGGCTGCATCCGACGCGTGCAGCGCACCAGCAAGGCCTCGCCGACGCGCACCACGTCACCGCTGACAGCGCCCAGCCAGGCGAGGTCGCGTCGGGTGAGCGGTGCGGTGGCGTCCAGCTCGGTCCGCTTGGCCGTCTCGAGCAGCGTGTCGAGGTGGAGACCTCGCAGGTACGGGTCGCCCGCCCGGGGGCAGTCGGACAGATCGGCGGCTGGATCGACCTCTCCCTGGACCGTCGGGGTCAGGTAGGCACCGTCTCGGACGAGGTGCATGAAGACGTCGAGGAAACGGGAGACCTGGACGATCGGCTCACCCGCCGCCAGGTCGACGAGCAGGTGGAAGGGCCCGCGGAGGCTCAGCTTCACGTGCATCCGGGATCGTCCGACCGCAGGATCGACCACGACCACGCGGGCCGCCGGGTGCTCCCGGCGCAGCACCTCGGCCAGTCGACCGGCGGCGGCAGCCCCCAGGACGGCCACCTTGGCCCGGGGCCGCGATCCCAGCTCCGAGGCCAGCAGCTCGTCGACCGGCTGCGCCGCCTCGGGAGCGTCTCGGCGAGCCGACCACCGGCGGAGCAGTGGTGACAGCATGACTCTCCTCGTCGGTTCGGCAGCCAGGATCCCGGGCTGAGAATTGTCGACCCTAACCCCCACTGGGCCCCGGCGCGCTGCGGGTGTTCTTGTCCCGGGCGAGTCGGCGGACGACCGACTTGGCGAGTCCGGACACCCCGCGGGTGTCGGGTTCTCTGCGTTCGGCCTTGAGCTGCTTGATCCTCGCCGTCTGGCTGGCCAGTCGCCGCTGGTGCCGTTCCAGCTCCACCTGATGGTCTGCGGCGATCGCGCGGGCATCGTCCTCCGCTCGTCCGAGGATCTGCTCCAGCATGGCGAGCTCTGGATCGGCCAGGGTCCGGCGGAGGTGGATCCGGTTCAGACCGGCGAGGAACTCGGCGTAGTAGTCCATCGCGTAGTGGACGAAGTACGGGCCCCAGGGATGGTCGGCGAAAGTCGGGTAGTCGCGCCCGGTGACGTCGATCGTGTCGTAGCCGGGGACGGCGCAGGCGTAGTCGTCGAGGATCGACCAGAGCTCGTTGTAGCGCGCGATGTCGATCTTGGCCAACCGGCTGTTCTCCAGCAGCGGCACGGCTTCGGACTGTCCGCTCAGCAGCACCTTCGATGCGTTCCGGCCGCGGTGGACGATCACCTGGGTGTCACCGGACACCCGCTCGACGTGCTTCGCGAACCGGTCGAAGGCGTCCCGCCAGAGTGCCAGATAGGCCTCCGTGTCGTGCTGGATCGTCAACCGCCGCTGCTCTCCGGCCGCCTTGTGCTGCTCGTAGTAGGGCGTCTTCCAGAGTTTCCAGCGGTTGTCGGTCACCCAGTGGCCATCAGAGATCTCCAGGACCCCGAAGTGCACGTCACCGAAGAAGTCCAAGATCAGATACCGCGGCTGCAACCGTTCGAGCTCGACGAGGAACTCCTTGGAGAAGTCCGTGGCGACGTTCCACTGGTCGTAGGCCGTGCCCGGGCCGATCTCTTCCTCGGTGATCGGAACCGGGGGCGACATGAGACTGATCAGCGAGGACTGGTTCTGCGTCAGCACCGCCTCGTACATCGTCTTGTAACCGGGGTTGAACCGGCTGTTGAAGTTGTCGCGCGTGATGCAGCTGCCCATCACCGCGATGGGGATCGGTTGCCCGGCCGGCCCTGGCATCACCGGTCAAGCACCGGTCGTCACCGGCTGCCCGTACGCCGAGCCCAGCGTCTGCACCGCCCGGCTCCGCAGCTGCTGAGCCAGTTCGACCTGGTCCGCGTCGTCGGGCGCCGCTGCCAGGATCTCCAGCAGCCCCGAGTCCAGGAACCGGTGCGGCGGCTGGACGAAGGTCCGCTCCAGGATCGTGGCCGGCACCGACTGCGGATCGGACAGCCGGAACTCCGCCACGATGTCGTCGTAGTTGTCCGCCAGGACCGTGCTCGTGGGGTCGAGCCCGACCAGCACGAGCAACCCGGTGGGTGTGGTGTCGAGGGGGATCGCCAGCATCTCGGGTCGGTAGCGGGCGAGCACGTCGAGGATCCGGAACACGTCCCCGGTCCAGGCGCTGGTGATCCGGACCCGCGCCGCTTCGTGCGGGTTCCGAGGCAGCACGTCGTCGAACACGATGAGGCTGCCGGGCCGGCAGTACCGCTCCGCGTTGATGAGGTCGCGCAGGGCGAACTCGAACAGGTGCATGCCGTCGATGAACGCGAGATCGAACGGTTCCCCGCCCACCGGTGCCAGCGGCGCCTCGCGCGCGAAGTACTCGTCACTGGTCGTCCGGAACAGGTGGACGTCGGTGTGCAGTTCGGCGTTGATGCTGAACGCCGGGTCGATGCCGATCGAGGGGCACCGCGACACCCCGAGGCTCTGACCCCATCGGACGCCGATCTCGAGATAGCGGCGCGGCTCCAACACCGAGTGGAGCCGACGGAGCAGTTCCAGGTAGTCCACGCGCCGATCGTAGTGCGGATCCTCCCCGCTCCCGGGTTGCGACGAGCGGAGCGGGGCGAAACGCCGGGACGGGACGGCGGCGACACCCCGGTCGAGCCCGTCGGCGGCGGGATGCACGTGGCGGCCTCTAGAGTTTGCGGAGCCATCGGTTGCCTGGTCAGGGGAGAGTGCGACGTACATGAGGGTCAGCGTTGTCGTCACACCTGGGTTTTCATGGGGAGCGGCGCGTCGTCTCATCGCCTCCCTCGATCAGCTGAGCACGCCGACGGAGGAGTTCGAGACCGTCTTCTTGAGCTCATCGGGTGCGGAGGTGCCCGACCAGCTCACGGCGTTGCTGCCCTACCGCCCGAACGTCCGGACCCTGCTCGTCGACGATCCGGACGACGTGGCCGCGTGGCGTGGGGAGCTGAGCGGCGAATTCACGTTCGGGCTCAGCCAGCACGACACCCTGTTCCCCGGCGCGCTCGAGACGCTCACCGGTTTCGCCGCTGACCACGAGCTCGACGCCGTCGCCGGACGGGTGGTGGGCCGTTGGGCGGAGATCCCCGCCGAGATCATCGACGACGAACCCGAGCTGGAGCCGCGGACCGCCGACTCGTTGATCTGGCTGATCCGCACCGCGCTGGCGGACCGCGCTGAGGCCGGCCGACTGGTCCCACCCCACGATGCTCGCTGTGGCGCCGTCGGGGTCCTCCCGGCAGTCCTCCGACACGGCGGGAATCCGCCCGCCGGCGAGAAGTCCACCGACACCGAGCTCTCCTGGGTGGCGGGTCGGCTGCAGCTGTCGACCACCGTCGATCGCTCGGCCTCCGCGGCCAGGCTCGTGCTGCAGCACTCGAGCAGCCTCGATGCGCGCGTCGTTACCGCCGTGCCACGAGACGGCGCGGTCTCGGCCGAGATCGACCTGACGACGGCGACGGAGCCCGGCGGCCTCGCTGCCGGGTCGTGGGTGGTCCGACTCGAGCTCGCGGATCCGGCGGGTTCCTGGTCGCTGCTCGACGTCGGCCCTGCCGCCGTGGGCCCGGCGCTGATCAGGTCGGTCGGGGTCGTGGTGCCCAAGGCCGATCGCCTCACCGTGGACATCGGACCGCTCGCCAACCCGTTGCTGGCCACGCCGGAGGCGAGCGCCGCCCACGTCACGGAGTCGGCTCGGGGCAGCGCACTGACCCTGGAGCTGCCGGAGCTCCACTGGTTCGAGACCGAGGGCATCGACGGGCAGCTCTTCCTCGATCAGATGCCTGTTCCTGCGCGCCTGGAGGTTTCCGAGTCCGGTGCTCGGCTGCACACCTGGGTCAGCGGTGTAGCCGGGGACCAGGCGCTGACGATCCAACTCGGACCAGGTCCGCGGCAGCGGCTCGGGCTGACCCTGCGGATCGACGGCCGGGGTGGGATGACGGTCATCCCGACGCCACCGGTCGCGGCGAAGCCGGCGGCTCCGAAGAAGCCGGCGCGCAAGGCCAAGAACGCCGCCAAGACGACTGCAGCCACGAAGACGCGGCGCAAGGACAAGCGTCGGCGGTCGCGTCGCCGCCGGCCCCAGGGACCGGTGGCGCAGCTGCGCCGCGCCGTTCCGGCACCCATCGAGCCGTTGGTACGGCGACTGGCGAAGGTACCCGTGCTGCAGAAGCTGTACCGGCGGACCACCCGGCGCAAGCGGGGCGGCCGCTCGGCTCGCACCCTCGAGTCCTGACCGGGTCGGCAGCCGCCACCGCCGAATTCAGTACGTCGTACCGATCCGCGGCGTACCGGGCCCTACCAGTCTGAGGTCTACGGGTTGCGGCAAACCGCCGCACACCGGACGACTCCAGGAGCTACCCATGAGCGAACAGGTCATCCACGATCAGCTCGAACGATTCTTCAGCCACGTCGGCGCCGACGTCGATCGGGCCGAGGAGCTGTACCACCCCGATGCGGTGTTGGAGTTTCCGCAGAGCGGCGAGCGGTTCGAGGGCGCGGCGACGTTCACGGAGTGGCGGAGCAGGTACCCGGTTCCGCGCGAGGACTTCCGCTACCACCTGCGCCGGACCACCGTCCGGGATTCCTTGTCCGTCGTGGAACTGTCGGCCAGCTACGACGGCGGACAGACCTGGTCGCTGGGTGTACAGCTGCTGGACTGGCAGGACGGCCGGGTGACCCGGGAGCGGATCTACGTGATGGAACCCTGGGACGCACCCGAGTGGCGAGCCCCGTGGCGGGCCGCGACGCCGGCCGATCCGCCGCCCGCCGAATCCGCGCCCACCGAGTGAGCGCGGCGATGCTCAGGCAACCGGCGTCTCACTCAAGGGCCACACCTGCAGCCGTCCGCCGCTGGCACTGATCTGCAGCTCGGGACGAGACGTGTCGAGTGGCACGGCGAGCAGACCCGTACCCGTGGAGATCTCGAGGATCGGGCCGTCGAAGATCAGCCGGATCGGCGTGCCGTCATGGGGCATCGTCCAGCTCTCCCCCGCGACGTCCAGCGTCAACTCCGTCTCACCGGCACTCAGCTGGAGCAGATCGCTGCTGTCGTCGGAGGCGGTGAGTGTCTGTCGTGGCTGGGGGATCCACTCCACGTCGACGGCTCGGCCGATGGCTCGGCCGTCGGTGGCGAGGTCGCCACGACGGAGCCGGAGGTGGTCGGCCGGCGTGGCCACCAACCGGTCCCCGTCGAGGGTCAGCGTGTGCGGGACGCTGTGTGCTCCGATCCAGCCGGCGGCGGCGTCGGTGATGGTACGGATCCAGAAGACGAGGCTCGGCTGCCCGTCCCGGTCGCGGAAGAACGACGGCGCGTAGTAACAGGGACCGTAGGTGAGCCGGCCCCACGATGCGACGTCGAAGTGGCCATCGGCGTAGTGGCCGACACCGTAGGCCGCACTGTGCAACAGGTCGTTGTGCCAGACCGAGGTCACCAGGACGTGGCGTCCGTCGATCTCGAAGATCTGCGGGCACTCCCACAACGAGCCCGTCCAGGCAGGTTCGGTCAGGGCCGCGGAGCGTTGGGCCGCGATGCCGTCGTAGCTCCAGCTGTGCAGGTCGGTGGAGCTGTAGCTCAGGATCGCCGCTGCCCCCTCAGCGAGCGCACCACCGACGAACATCCGCCACACCGCACCGTCCCGGAAGACGAAGGGGTCGCGGTAGGCGACGAGGTCCAGGTCGGGCGGGGCCTCGACGACCACGGGTCCCTTCACCCACTGCCGCCATTCCGGGTCGGCGGGACGTGCGCTGCGGATGGTGCCGATGTTGAACGCCGGCGTCTGCACCGAGGTGTAGAAGATGGTGCTGCCGGTCTCGTCGTGCGCGATGGATCCGGTCCAGACGCCGTCGTCACCGTCGCCCGGTGACAGGGCCACCGGCAGCGTCTCGAAGTGCAGCAGGTCGTCGCTGACCACGTGACCCCAGCGGCAGTGCGGCGACCAGGTGACGGTGTCGGGAACGTACTGGAAGAAGACGTGGTAGCGACCGTCGTGGTAGCTGATGGCGTGCGGATCGTTGATCCAGCCGGTCTCGGCGGTCAGATGCAGGACGGGGCGCATCAGCGGTCGGTGCCGTCGAAGCGGGCCCGGATGTCGCGGGCCTGGACGAGATTGCCGTGCTCCCACTTGTCGACCTCGCGCCGTCGTTCCTCCCGCAGTGCGTCCCGGGCCGCGGAGAAGCGTTCCATCCGCTGCTGCGCGGTCCGCCGGGCTGCCTGCTGTGCGGTCGTCAACAGCGGCTCGAGTGCCACCGCGGTCTGCGCGACGGGACGCAACGGCAGCCGGTCACCGACCTCGGGCAGCTCGAGAACCGGGGACGGCAGGTCCTGGTACCAGTAGGCGGTCGACGACCAGTCGTCGGCGAGGTGGTTGGCGTGTCCGTGCTCGAACGACACCGTGATCCGCCGGGAGAAACGGATCGGGTCGACGAGGTGGAATCGGTAACTGTGGTGGAAGCCCGGCACGTCTTCCTCGTGCACGATGGTGCCGTTGACCTGATAGGCGTTGTGCTGCATCCCCCAGGCGTGACCGAAGTAGTCCTCCATCCCGGTGCCGTGCAGACTGGGCGGCCAGGTGTCGTCGTCGATGAAGATCATGTCGTCACCCTCGCCCCACCACGAACCTTGGAAGTGGCGCACCGCCAGCGTGCAGCCGACGTAGTGGCCGCGACCCCGGGTCTCCAGCGCGACGTAGTTCCCGTTCCCGTCGAGGTGGGGCACGGTGGTCTCGATGCTGTTGGCCTGCAGGTCGGGTCCCCATCCAGGGGTCGGCCGCGCTTGACGGTAGTGGGCGTGGAAGTAGACGGTGTCGGCCGGCAGCGGCTCGTTGACCAGCTCGTAGTCGATGTAGAAGTACTGCAGGTAAGGGATGTCGTTCTGGTTCTCGACCACGATCCGGGCGCGACGGCCGAACGGCATCCGGAAGTAGCAGTTGAAGGCGGCACTGCCGCCGAACGTGTGGAGTTCGGGCTCCTTGGCCGAGACCGAGAGCGGGAACGCATCGTAGGAGCCGGAGAGGGAGTTCATCAGGCCGAAGAAGTCACCCAGCGGGGCGAGCACGCTCGGGGTCTCCATGTCGTCCCAGTAGATCTTCAACACGATCTTGCGGTAGTAGTCCGGGTCGACCACTTCCCAGCTGACCCCGAGGGCGTTGTGGATCTCGAGCATCGGGACGCCGACCACCGCCGGATCGATCTGCCCGGGCCCGGGCTGCACCCGGCAGGACTGCGTCATCCAGATGTGGGTGATCGCACCGGGGCCTTCGAGATCGGCGAGCACCCGTTCCTCACCGGGCATGATCAACCAGTTGTCGCGGTTCCGTCCGGACTGGTCGAAGCTGGAGGCTCTGGCGGTGCGGGCGTCGTGGCTGCGAGTCAGATCAGCCAGCACGCCGGTCGGATTCCACGGAGTCATCGGAGGTTCGACACCGGACCTTCCTGGGTCGTTTGGTCGGCGTACCAGTACGCCGTGGCGGACAACACGTCGTCGGTGCGGACCTCGTAGCTGCCGTCAGGCCCCTGCCCCAGCGCCTGCACCGACGCTCGCAGGCCGTCGTCGAAGCCGATCGGGTCCTGCAGGTGCCAGCGGTAGAGGACGATCTCCCGGGGATAGCCTTCGTTGCTGTCGAGGTAGGGCACGCCGGCGTGAGGGCCGCTGAAGGTCCGCTCGCCGTGCGGGCCACCGGGGAGATAGGTCGTATCCCGACCGAAGCCCCACGCGCCGCCGAAGTAGTCCTCGGTACCGGTGTAGACCAGGGTGGGGAACTCGTCCGTGCCGAGGTAGAACTTCACCTCGCCCTCTCCCCACCACCGCGGTCGGCGCGCGGTCCAGTTGATCGCCGTCCCGACGTAGAGACCGGCGCCGGCCAGTCGCGCGATGTCGAACTCCGAGGTTCGCCCGTCGGGTGAGCCCACCGCTGTTCGGGCGTGGAAGCGGGACTCGGGCACCTCGTCGGCCGGGTGTTCCTCGTACGTCACGGCGTACGCGACGACGTCCACCGCGACGTCGCCACGGTTCTCGAGCTCGATCCGGGCGCCGTCGCGGAACGGGAGCTGCCACAGGCTCGTGCAGCCGCGGGTGGGACCGACGACGATCGGCACCGACGTGACGGTGTGGGCCCGTCCAGCTCCACCGAGACAGAAGAAGTCCGCGACCCCGACGTCGACGGCGGGGACTGGTGCGTTGTCCCAGGTCATGGTCAGCCGCAGCGACGTGAGGTCGGCGACGTTGCTGCTGAGCCAGATGTGGGTGATCACTCCGGAGCCGGCGATGTCGGCCAACAGCACCGCCTCGTCGGCGGGCACGGAGAGGAACGGTCGGACCTTGAATCCTTGCCCGAGCTGGGCTGCCATCCGGCTGTGCGGCAGCTGCGGATCGGCGGCATCGGGCACGGCGAGTGCTCCCCTGCCGCGCCCACCGGTCGGGTTCTCGGCCGAGATCTGTCGGGTGATGACGCCGCGCCGGTACGTCAGCCCTGCCAGCAGGCCGGCCGGCCGTTCGAGACTCATCGGAAGTCCTCTTTCCATCGATCCGCATACGAGGCGGCGGCCAGCCGGCCGTCGTCGAACCCGAGTGGCACTGTCCCGCCACAGCCGCAGGACCGCCCATGGAACAGGGATGGCTGGGTCAGCACGGTCCGGGTGGGAGCGTCGGGCGTGGCGATCCGGGCGATCAGCAGGGCCATGGCCTCCCTGGCCACGAAGTCGGTCGGGTGCACCACGCACGTCAGCGGCGGCTCGACGAACTCGGCGTTGGCGATCTCGTCGAAGCACGCGAACGCGACGTCGTCCGGAACCCTGAGGCCGACCCGGTTGATGGCCCGCAGGGCGCCGATGGTGAGCAGTCCGCTCGCCGTGATGAGGGCACTCGGCCGGGCATCGCTGCGGAGCAGGTTCTCGACGTCACGTTGACCGTCGTGCAGGCCGGGTTCGGTCAGCAGCACCGATTCCGGCCGCGGGCCGATACCGGCCCGAGTCAGAGCATCGGAGAACCCGGTGATCCGTTCCCTGATCGTCCACACCCGCGGGTCCCCGGCGATGAGGGTGACGTCTGGGTGCCCGGAGTCGATCAGATGCGTGGTCAGGGCCCGCATGGCGGCACGGTTCTCGATTCCCACCTGATCGACACCGGGCCCGGAGATGCGGTCGATGAGCACGAGCGGCACCCCGGTCGCCGAACAGGCTTGCGCCATGGCAGGGTCCGAATCCGCCACGGGCGCGACGATGAGTCCGTCGACGCGCCGATCGAGCAGGGTCCGGACTGCTTGGAGCTCCTGGAGCCGGTCCTCGCCGGAGTTCGCCAACAACAGGGTCAGCCCCGCCTGTCGCGCGGCTGCCTCCACTCCGGTGATGATCTGTCCGAAGATGTGCTGGGTCGTGTCGGAGGCCACGATCCCGATCGATTCGCTCCGACCGGCGCGCAGCGCGCGCGCCATGCTGTGTGGCGCGAAACCGGAGACCTGGATGGCCTGCTCGACGCGCTTGCGGGTTTCCTCGCGGACCGACTTGGTCCCGTTGACCACATGGGAGACGGTGGATGTCGAGACCTTGGCCAGCCGGGCGACGTCGGCGATCGTCGTCACCGGGTGGCCTGCGGTGATCCGACCACCATCGGGTGGAGCCGAGTCATCAGGGACCTGCCTTTCCAGGGTCGTGCCGTAGAGGTGCACGTTCAGAAGATCGTGTAGCCGCCGTCGATGGTCATCACCTCGCCGGTCATGAAGGACGAGGCGTCGCTGGCCAGGAAGACGATGGCCGGTCCGAGCTCGTCCATCTCACCGGCTCGCTGCAAAGCGGCGTCCTCGATCCAGTACCTCTGGTACCGAGGCTGGTGGACCTCGGAGTTCTCCGTCCGCATGTAGCCCGGTGCGAGCGCGTTGACGCGGACGTCGTACCTGGCCCACTCGGCCGCCAGGCTCTTGGTGAGTTGGTGCACGGCTGCCTTCGACGCGTTGTACGGCGCCTGCCACTGCGGCCGGTTCACGATGTCGGCCGAGATCGAGCCGATGTTGACGATCGTCCCACCGCCACCGGCGATGATCTCCGCACCGATCACCTGACAGCCCAACCAGACGCCGGTCACGTTGGTGTCCATGATCCGGTGCCAGGCTTCGTCGGCGATCTCGAGCGCGTCCTCGTTGATGAAGGTGCCGGCGTTGTTGACGAGGACGTCGATCCGGCCGTAGGCGTCGACGGCGTGGCTGCGCAGTCCCTCGACGTCGGTACGTGACGAGACGTCCGCCACCCGGCCGGTGGCTTCACCTCCGGTCGCCAGGATCTCGTCGCAGACGCGCTGGATGGCGTCCCCGTCCCGGGCCGCCAGGACCAGACGGCAGCCGGCCTCGGCCAACGCCAAGGCGAAGATCCGCCCCAGTCCTCGTGACGCCCCGGTCACGACCGCGACCTTGCCGTCCATCCGGAAGCGATCCAGCATCTTGTCCTCCATGACTGACCGGCTCATCCCTTCAGACCTGAGCGCGACAACGACTCCACGATCCAGCGCTGACCGACGAGGAAGGCGATCAGGCACGGTACGACAGCAATCGCCGTGGCCGCCATCACCTGACCGATGTCGCCCGACTTGTACGGCCCGAGCATCAGCACCACCGCCGGCGGAAGGGTGGTCTGCTGCACGTTGCTCAAGAAGATGATCGGGGCGAAGTAGGCGTTCCAGCTGGTCAGGAACGTCACGATCGCCAAGGTGGTCAGGGCGGGCTTGACCAGAGGCAGGGCGATGAAGAGGTAGGTCTTGAACGCGGTGGCCCCGTCCACCCGGGCGGCGTCGAAGATCTCCATCGGCAGACTGGCGAAGAACTGGCGCATCAAGAAGATGCCGAGCGCTCCGGAAAGGCTGGGCAGGATCAGCGACCAGGGATTGTTGATCAGATCGAGTCGACTCATCAGCAGGAACAGGGGGACGACGGTGACCTGAATGGGCACCATCAACGAGGTCAGCAAGATGGCGAACAGCAGCCCGCGGCCGCGGAACTGCATCCGGGCGAAGGCGTATCCGGCCAGCGGGCAGACGACCAGCTGGCCGAGGGTCACGAGGACCGCGATGAACAAGCTGTTGCCCATGTTGCGCAACAGCGGGATCGGGCCGGTGACGGCGGCGAGGTAGTTCTCGACGTTCGGTGGCGTGACCCAGACCGGTGGTAGGTCGATCGCGGTGCCACCGGTGCGGAACGAGGTGCTGAGCATGTAGACGAACGGGAGCACCATGCCGACGGCGCCGAGGACGAGCACCGTGGTCGCCACCACCGTACCCAGCAACGAGCGGGTGCGGCCCTGACGTCTGGTCGCGCCCCTCCGGAGGACGGCGACCGCGCCCTGCCGCTCAGTCATCACTGACCCAACGGCGGCGGAGCACGAACTGTGCTGCGGTGACGACGATCAAGATGGCCAGCAACAGCATGGAGATGGCGGACGCGTAACCCATGTCGAACTTCTGGAAGCCCACCTCCGCCAGGTACATCACCAGGCTGCGGGACCGGTCACCGGGACCGCCCCCGGTCAGGACGATCACCGACTCGTAGATCTGGAACGCACCGATGAACGTCATCGTGACGTTGAAGAAGATGGCGGGACTGATCGCCGGCAGTTTGACGTGCCGAAAGATCCGCCAGGGCGACGCCCCGTCCACCCGCGCCGCGTCCACGAGATTCCCGTCGACCCCCTGGAGGGCCGCGAGGACGACCAGCATGCCGAATCCGACGTTCCGCCAGACGTCGACGATCACGACGCTGATCGGCGCCAGCAGCGGTCCGTTCAACCAGTCGGGGCGGATGTCGCCGAAGTAGGCCAGGTAGAAGTTGATGACTCCGGTGTCCTTCTGGAACAGGGCCTGCCAGATCGTGGACACGTAGACCAACCCGACCAGCGACGGGAAGAAGTACGCCGACCGCAGTAGGTAGATCACCGGGCGGGGCAGCCGCTGGTTCAGTGCGGAGGCCAGCGCCACAGCCAGGACGTTCATGATCACGACCGCGGCGACGACATAGAAGGTGGTGTTGCCCAGAGTCGTCCACAGCCGTTTGTCCCGGGCCAGGTGGGCGTAGTTCTCGAGTCCCACGAACTCCGGCGGGCTGAACAGGTCGTACTCGGTGAGACTCAGGTAGCCCGCCGCGAGAACCGGCCCGGCGACGAACGCGAGAAAGACGATGAACGCCGGCGCGATGAAGACGTACGGAGTCAGCACTCCCCCACGCCGAGCACGGCGCGCTCGACCGGCCGGCGTGCGGGTCAGGGTGACGTCGTCGGCGATGGTGGCCATCCCTACATTTCCGCCGCGACCTCGTCCTGGACCGCCTTGAGTGCATCGGCCGGTGACACGGAGCCGTTCATCACCGTGTCCAGGCTGCGCATGAGGGCGGTGTCGGCCACGGGGAAGACCACCGGCGCCTGGACCGGTTGCGCGTAGTCGATCGCCTTGTAGAACAGGGAGGCGTTCTTCGGGAAGGATGCGAACTCCTTGGACAGGGCCGCGGACTCCCGGGCCGGGTTGGCCGCCCCCTTGGCCGCCCACTCGTCCTGGGTCTCCTTGCCGGCAAGCACCTTGCAGTACTCCCACGCCAGATCGGGGCTCTTGGCCTTCGAGTAGATGCCGAAGCCCGAGACGCCGTAGACGGTGGCCTTCTTCTCCTTCTGCGGCCAGGACACGACGTCCCAGTTGGTGAATCCGTCCTTCTTGTAGCCACCGACCAACCAGTGGCCGGCACCGGTCATGGCGGCTTGCTCGGACTTGAACAGTGCGTACGGATCGGCGCCCTTGGGCTGCGGCGCGACGCCGTGCTCGGTGACCAGGTCCCGGATGAACGTCACCGCATCGACCATCTTGGGATCGGTGAAGGTCGCCGTCGCGAGATCGGCGGAGAACTCCGACGTTCCGTTGGAGAAGAACCATGGAGAGAGTCCGAAATTGAAGTACGGAAGGCTGAAGCCGTACTGCTTCGATCCCCCGCTCCCCTTCGTCAGCTTCTTGGCCGTGTCCAAGAAGGTGTCCCAGGTCCAGTCGTCCGTCGGCGGAGCCACCCCGGCATCGCTGAACAACTTCGTGTTGTAGTAGATCAGCATCGTGTTCCACGTGTTGGGCAGGAAGTACAGCTTGTCCTCGAACGTGAGGCCATCGAGCAGCCGCTCGCCCGTGTTGTCCAAGATGTCCTTGGCGGTGGCGTCCCGAGCCACGTAGTCATCCAGCGGCGTGAAGAGCTGCTTCGACACGCCCAGTGCCATACCCTCGATGGCGATGTTGATCACATCGGGTGCGTTGCCGGCGGCCACGTCGGCGACCAGCTTGTTGATGTAGTCCGTCCAGGTGGTGATCGGCACGAAGTTGTCGGTCACCTGCACGTTCGGGAATGCCGCCTGGAATCGCTTCTTCGCCGACGCGTACACCTGATCATCTCCCGGGTCACCCCAGTTCGAGATCGTCAAGGTGCCGGTCGCGTTCTTGTCCGGAGGTGTGTACGTGCCGCCGCTGCTGGCGGATCCGCCAGGACTCGATCCGCCACCGCCTCCACAACCAGCCAGGAGAGCGGCGGCGCCGCCGAACGCTCCGAGCTGCAGCAGACGCCGCCGGCTGAGTGAGGGTACGAGCACAGACATACCTACTCCTTCGTTGGTTCGTCGGGCTGCTGCGCCTCGCCTTCGGCGCTGGGCGCTCGAGTGGCGAATCGATTTTCTTCCACGAAGGCTAGGGAGCCGAACTAGGCCTGTCAAGGGGCCCTGCACTCCCACGTATCAGCCGTCTTCCCGCGCTGCCGACGGCCCTGCCGTGTGACAAACGTTTCGCCAATAGGGCGGTGATAGGCAGAAATACCATCCGACGACGACCGGCGAAATCGGGAGCAGACCGCGGAAGCTGACCGCGAACCTGACCGTACGTGCACCGACCTCTTCCCATTCGGCCCTGGCACCGCTTCGTACGCTCGTGGAGCATGGAGTGGTGCGGGAGAGGCCAGACGCCGCCATATCCGACCAACCGGTCAGCCGGGAGCGAGACCACGCCCCGAGCCTCGACGGCGAAACCGGGACCGTGACTCCGGAGTTGGGCCGAGCCGGGAACGCGTTGAGCGCTCGGGGCCCCGGGGTGCACCTGGCCATGTCCGCGACCGGCATCCTCGGGCTGCAGCGGCTGGCCGGGAATGCGGCAGTCGGGACGGCTCTTCGACGCACTGCACCACACGATCGACCATCACATTCCCCTGATGGCGACCTCGACTCGGTCAGCGATCCGGAGCCGGCAGCGGTCCAGCGCGACGACCCGCCGGCAAAAGGTGACGTCCACGAGCGGATTCGACTCGCGATCCAACACCATGACTATCTCTCCATCCCGCCGGACGACGAGCTGGCAGCGGCCACCGACGACGAGCGCATCGCACTCTCCCAGCTCTGTATCGCAGGCGGGTTCTACGCACCCCAACAGGCAAGCCAGCGGGTGCTGATGCTCTGGACCGCCATGGGCGACCGACTGCCTGCGATGGTCACGGCACACCTCAAGGAGTGGGACGCCGCCGTCGGTTTCTCGCCCCGCCTGAAACTGATCCCGCCGGTGGTCGCTGCGCAGGCCGCTTTCAACGCGGCCCTCAGGTCCACCGCCCTGGCCAATCTGAACGAGAACAAGAAGTTCGTCCAAGAACGCACGCAGCGCCTCGGCTTGGATGGTTCCCAGCCACTCACGCCGGCGCAACAGGACGAGGTCCGGCAAGCCATCCAGAGCACCGCCCACCACGCCTACGAGTTGCGTACGGAACAAGGCAAACTCCGCGGCCTGGTGGTCGGGTGGGAGACGCACAACCTCGGATTCGGCGAGCACGAGAGCAAGTTCGATCCCGGGCGACCTCCGCCGGTCCGGGGCACCCTCTTCGACACACCCCCGGCTGACTGGGACCAGTGCAAGGAGACCTGGGACGACGCGGAGCACGAGTTGTCGACGATCGGCAACGACTACCCCGAGCTCTACTCCGCGGCCGCGGCCGACGAGACCGGCGCCGCACTCCTCGACCTGTCCCGCGTCACCTCTGCCGGATTCGGCGAACGAACCAAGCAGCACCTGCTCACCCTGCTGGAACGGATCCGCGAGGTCGAGGAGCTGATCACCAGCGGGAAGCTCGACCTCCTCGACCTCGGAGTGCTCACCCAGGGGGTGCTCAATCAAGCCCTGCCGTACGGCCCACCCGCGCCCGGGGCCCGGGACTGGACAGTCGGACTGGACCAGTGGGCCGCGAAACGAGTGCTCGCCGATCACAAGGCCGATCAGGACGCGGTGCGCATGCTGCTGAAGACCGTCGAGGTGACGGCGATGGTCGTCGGGACCTTCGCCGGCGGAATCGGCGCCGTCGTCGCCGCGGGAGCGACAGCCGGACTCGAAGCGTTCCAAGCCGGCCAGGCAGCCGTGGACGCACAACGACTCGAGCAGGCAGCAACAGCGACACCGAAGACCGGCACCGCCCTGGTCGCGAAGGCGCAGGCCGATTCTCGACGATCGGAGGCCATCGCGCACGCGGTGCAGGCCGTGGTCGCCGCCCTGCTCGCCGGGCACGGCCTCATCAAGGGGGGTCTGCGGGCGATTCGGCTGAAAGGCATGGTGTCCGACGAAGCGATGCTCGCCCGGCTTCGTGCAGCCGTGAACGACGACGCAGCCCTGGAGAACCTGATCCGCACCTTTGAGGACCCCGGAGCTCTCGATCGGCTTCTCCAGACCACGAGCTACGCGAAGCTGCAACCGCTGCTGCAACGGATCGGCCCTGGCACCGTAGCGAGATCCCTCCTCCGCCGCTGCCCCGACACCGAGATGCTGAGCCGCTTCCTCGATCGGGTCGAAGCCCAGCAGCTCGACGATCTGCTGGCAGGGGTGGCCGAGGCCGACCTGCCCAGACTCGAGAGAATCCTCAAGTCCCTCGGCGACGCTCCCCCGTCGTCCATTTCTTTCAGCATCGGCGGGGAGCTGGAGACCGAAGCCGGTCAAGTGATCATCAACCCGGGCAGGGCGGCGATGCCCATCCCCAAGCTGCGCGCGCTGCGCCCCGACAACCTCGTCGTCGAAGCCGGCGCGGAGCGCATCCCCTTCCCCGACAACTGCGGCCGACTGATCCAGGGCAACAAGCTGCCCAACAGCATCGACTGGGACACCGCAGCCCAAGAGTTCCGGCGCGTTCTGGGCCCTGGCGGTCGAGTCGAGATCACCGTCTACGGCTCGGGTGCCAAGCTCAGAGCGGCCCTGACGCGGAACGGCTTCGAGGTGACGCCGCCCCTCCAGCTCCCCGGCGGCCAAGCCATCGACAACAGCGTCTTCGCCGTCCGCCGTTGACCTGCATCAAGCTGCCCGAGGACGGTCGGCGCTCCGTGTCGCCTCAGCCGGCGCTGGGCGCGGGCACGTGTGCGCAGACGAAATCCAGGTAGCCGCGAGGGAGTGGAATCGAGCGGCTGGCCATCCAGTGCGCCCGGCTCACGCCGACCAGAGCGATCGTGATGCGGTATCCCAGCTCGACCGCGTGAGCGTCGTATCGACCTCGGAGGCCGCCGAGGTAGGTCGGTAGGACCGATTCATCGAGGGTGGCCAGGGCGAGATGGGCGATGTCGAAGCCGATCGGTGAGACCCCGAGCGTCGCCCAGTCGAGAGCGACGACGCCACCCTCGTTGGCGCGGAGATTGCCGATCCCGAAGTCACCATGGGCGATGCCCCAGGGCAGAGTGTCCAACTCGGTCAGGTAGCTGTGTCGCCGGTCCCAGATACCAGGCAGCCGAGGGTCTGAATCGACGATCGACCAGTCCAGTTCGGTGACGGCGAGACGTTGGGCGAGCTGGTGCCGGGCGAGCCATGGCTGGTCCGCCACCTGATCCGCGGCGTGCCAACGCGCCAGCGCGGTGGCAGCGGCCCGAGCCGTCGGCTCGAGCTCTCCGACGTACTCGATGAAGAGGCCGTCGTAGACACGGGAACGTGCTCCACGGAACGCGACACGGGGCCGATGTGGGTGACCACCGCTTCAGTTTGCCCGTCGAAGCTGTTGAACTTGATGTCGTCCGCCGCGCTGTCGGCGACCGTCGACGACGACCAGGTGGCCCAGCTCGTCGCCACGATCGTCGACAGCCGTTCACACCTACCTCCACCGCCTTGCTGACTGACGGGAGCCGGCATGACTCGACCCGATGGTGACGCGAGCCGGCACCCGGTCGCAACCGGCGGCCCGGCCGCGACGCCGGCTGAATCCACGACCAGCCCGATCGGTCTCACACCCGGTCTGGCCACACCACGAACCGCGCCCGGTGAGGTGATCCCGTTCCGGGAAGCGGTGAAGGCGTGGTTCTTGATCAGTCTGCAGACCTTCGGTGGCCCCGCCGGACAGATCGCGGTGATGCAGCGCACGCTGGTCGACGAGAAACGGTGGATCGGGCAGCGGCGGTTCCTGCACGCGCTCAACTACTGCATGCTGCTGCCCGGACCCGAGGCGCAGCAGCTGGCGATCTACACCGGATGGCTGCTCAACGGCCGCCGGGGCGGCCTAGTCGCCGGCACCTTGTTCGTCTTGCCCGGCATGCTCGCCCTGCTCGGACTGTCGGCGGTCTACGTCGCCTTCGGTGACTCGCCGTTGATCACCGGCCTGTTCCTCGGCCTCGCCCCTGCGGTCATCGCCATCGTCATCCAGGCCGTGTTCCGGCTCAGCCGCCGCGCCCTGACCCATCCCAGCCTCATCGCCTTGGCGGTGGCGGCGTTCCTCGCCCTCACCCTCTTCGCGGTCCCGTTCCCCGTCGTCGTCCTCACCGCCGGGCTGGTCGGCTGGGGGCTCGGTCGGGTCTGGCCGGCCATCACCGCCCCACCCGCCAAGAAGTCCGTCGACGACGGGCCGCCGCCGCTTGATCAGCGACGACCACCTCCATGCCGACCGACCCAGCCTTCGTCGCGCCGGCATCATCCTCGCCGTCGGACTGACCGTCTGGGCCGTTCCCATCATCGCTGTCGGTGTCGCGTTCGGCTGGGACAGCATCTTCATCGACCAAGGCCTGTTCTTCTCCGGCGCCGCCCTGATCACCTTCGGCGGTGCCTACGCCGTGCTGTCCTACGTCGCCCAGCAGGCCGTCAACGTCTACGGCTGGCTGCTGCCCGGGGAGATGGTCCGGGGTCTCGCCCTCGCCGAAACCACCCCCGGCCCGCTGATCATGGTCGTCCAGTTCGTCGCCTTCGTCGGTGCCTACCGAGCCCCTGGCGCGCTCAACCCGTGGGTAGCCGCCACCCTGGCCGCCCTGCTCACCACGTGGGTCACCTTCGTACCCTGCTTCCTGTTCGTGCTGCTCGGCGCACCATCCGTCGAACGGCTCCGCAACAACCAGGCCCTGACCGCAGCCCTGACCGGCATCACCGCCGCTGTCGTCGGCGTCATCACCAACCTCGCCGTCTACTTCGCCGCCCACACCTTGTTCACCGAGACCCGAACGTGGCGCCTCGGCCTCATGCACGCCGAGCTCCCGGTGCCGGCGCAGCGTCTCGATCCCCGCCGTCGCCATCACCGGCGTCGCCTGCCTGCTGATCTTCGCCGCGAAGTGGTCCGTACTGCGGACGCTCGGCGCCTGTGCCGCGCTCGGCCTCATCTTCCAGCTCCTACTGTCCCGACTGTGATCATCGCGTGCACGGGCCCGACCGCAAGGGTCTACCCGAAGCTCCTTGCTGTGAGCCGCGAGTCATCGGAGGCTGCGGATCATGCCACGCTGCGAGTCCAGCACGAACACCTGCTCTTCCAGGGCCACGACGGATATGTAGGCGCATTCGTGCAGGCGGCCCGGTCGGATGCTCATTGTTCCCGTTCTCGAGCTCGGGAGCACGGTGTCGAGGACACAGCCGTCCTCCCAGTCGCCGTGCGTGGCGAGCGCCCGCCCGTCGGCGGTCACAACTGCCGATCCCATCGCTCCATCGGGATACCTGACGTGGCGCAACATCGAACCGGTTCCGCTGTCGTAGACGTACAGACCGGCCGAGGTCCGGACATCGGCGAGATCTGCTGTCAGCTCGAAGTCGCAGCCCACCTCGACCAGCTGTCCCTCAGCCCGCACGACGACGTTCTGGCAGGTGCCGCCCGCGTCGGTGACCTGCGGCAGCTCCCGCCGCCATCGCGTCTCGCCGTCGCTGATGCCGATCGCGCTGAGGTGACGGATGCTCTCAGCCGGTTGCGGGGGACTGAGCATGAGCACCACGCCCTCGGCTACGGCGGAGACGGCGTCAGTGGCGTTCTCGCGACTCCACAACAGCCGGCCTGACGCCGGGTCCAATCCGACGATCCGATCTGGAACGCCTGTGCAGGCGGCGATTCGAAGCACGATGATCTTGCCGGCCGGCACAGCCCGCACGCTCTGGCACTCGCCGAGCGAATATCGCCACAGCACGTCGCCGGCGCGCGTCGACACCCGGACGACATCGATCCGACCGTCGGATCCGGCTTGCGCGATGAGTGGCAACCCGGCGTTCAGGATGCTGCTCGCCTTGATGTCGTCCCAGTGCCCGACCCGTTCACCAGTGCGCGCATCCAGCACGTAGACGATGTCACCGGCCCACCACACGAGCACCTGCCGCCCAGCGGCCGAGCTCGCCACCGAGGCGTCGCCGGTGACGTCTGACCTCGTGTACCGCCACCGGACCGCGCCCGTCGTCCGATCCAGCATGATCACGGACTGACCGCTGCTCACGGCGAGGCCGAACTCCGTGGCGGCGGGCTCGGTGACCGCCAGTCCAGGAACAGCTGCGCGCCAGCTGTCCCCGCCCACCAGCGAGGAGGCGGGTGGCGGACCCGGCGAACGATCCAGGTCGCCTGTGGTCCGGTACTCGTTCACGTCGAGCAGGTAGGTGCGGCTCCGATCGACGGTGAACACCGCAGCGGCGGCGACCGCCGGCACCGCCAGAGCGGCGACGAGCAACGTCGACACGACGCGAGATCTGGAGTCAGCGATCGGCCGCGGAGGCGGTTGCGCCGTGCGCCATCCGCCCGAGAGCGCCACGGCCAGGCCCGTCAGCACACCCGCCACGCCCGCGAGCGCGAACCCTGCGGCGCCGTACGGAACTCCCGACCCGATCGGGTGGATCGGGTTCGCCCTCGGAACGAGGTAGACCCAGAAGGCCACCCCGCCGGCGGCCGTCACCAGCAACACGGAGCCGAGCACGACCATCCCAGCTCGACCTCGCGAGCGCCAGGCGAACCACGTCATCCCGGCCACCGCGATGCCGGCCACGGCGCCGGCCGACGACCACCAACGCGGCAGCTCCCGGACCGAGTCGGTGAAGAGATCCAGTTCGAGCGGATGCATCCCCGCCCAGACCCAGCAGGCACCAGCCAGCAGACCGAGCAGGAACGAACCGCTCTGCAGGACGCGCGCCAGGAGAGACGGCGGCCGCGGGAGGGTCCGGTGCCCATCCCGCGTCATGATCAGACCGTACGCCGAGTGCGCCCGGCCGTCACCTGATACACCCGGTCGCCGGCCGTGCTGCGAAACCGGGATGCGCTGTGACGGCGCCGAAGTCACACGTTCGACTCCACCGATCGTGGTCCCCTCGGACTGCCAAGATGGGCGAATGGATCACCTGCCCCTGTACGAGCAGCTGGTGTGGGACGCACTGAGTTCTGGAACCGTGCTCTCCAACGGCAGCGTGACCGTCGAGGGCGTGATGCGTGGCTTCGTCGATCACGGCCGGATCGTCCTCAGGATCGACGAACACCGCATGGCCGAGTTGGCCGCTCGAAACCTTGGGGCGGTCTACCCGGAGAACAACAGACCAGGATGGTTTCTCGTCGATCCGGAGGTGGACGAAGCGACCTTTCGCGTCCTGTTCCACGAAGCAGTGGGCGCTGAGGCCCGGGCCTCCTTGTTGGCGGAGTTCTCGCAGGCGATCGCTGCCGACATCCTGGCGCTGCCGGGCTCGATCGACCCGGATTGGGAAACATTTGCGGCGCTGGTCGAGGTCTCGGCGAACTCCGTCGTGATCACGGCGTACCGGTACACCGAGTCGGGCCCACCGGTGTCCGTCGACGGGCCCCTGGACGACGACCTGTTCCGCGCGCTGCACGACCGGATCCGCAACATCCAGGGCGAGGTCTGGGACGTGGTGGTCGTGAAGTTGCACCGCCCTTCGGGACGACTGGTGCTCGACTTCGAGTTCGGCCAGGCGGCAGAAGGCCGGCGCGTGACGACGGCGAACAGGGACCACCTTCCCGAGTCACTCCGCCCGCGCCCCGAGGAGTTCCCCGGTGTCCCGTTCCTGACCGCACCGGTGCATCTGAACGAAGACGTCAACATGGTCGTCGGTGACCGGACGAGAACGACGCCGACCCCGGAGGCCTGGCCCGAGGTCTCCCGGCACCGGCATGCGGTGTGGGCGGGAAACGCCGCCAACGGGGCACCCGGGCTGCTCGTCCGGGCCCACGGCTCCGACGCGCGAACCCGGGTGATCAATCACGAAGCGGTCGGCCTGGTGCAGCTGAGCGGGGTCATCAAGCGCCCCGACGGCGGGTTCCAGGCGCGGCTGGAGTCGATTCCACCGCCGCCGGCCGGCGCCCTCGACGGCGTGATCGATCGAGAGCGGCTGCGCGAGCTGCTGCGCCGAGCGGCCGACCGCGACCCGACCTTCGTCACGGGCTGGCGACGGGCGGTGATGCGGTCGCCACTGGAGGTGGCCGATCTGGCGTTCCACGCCGTGGCCGAGGACCTGCTGCGCCGGCTGGTGATGCCACTGTCGGAACGGATCGAGCTGATGACCCGGCCGGAGCGGGAGCGGTTCCAGATCTTGGTCGACCAGCTCCGCGATGTCGCTGATGGGGCCAGGCCGCAACCCGAGATGGCGCAACGGCTCGACCGTCCCCTCATCGACCTCCCGCCGCACCCCGTACCGGTGCTGGCCGCGAAGATCTGGCTGACGCCGGGAAACGTGTCGACGATCAAGGCCAGCGACTTCATCTCCGACCAGGCGTTGGCGGCGGGTTGGCTGGCTTTCACCACCGAGCTCACTGTGGGTCGGGCGGCGATGGCGACCCGACCGCTACGGCGATCGACGGCCGCTGGCGCCGATGGCCGGTGTGCCCTGACGACCGATCAGATCCGGCCGGCGATCATCGTGGCCGTGGTCCCCGGCGTTGCGGGCCGATCGCTCGTCGTCCTGGCTCCCGCTCCATCGGCGGAGGAGGCCGCGGGTCGGGCCCTCCCGGAACCGGTCGAGGAACGGGAGCGACTCTCGGCGTACCTGGAGCTGCTGCGACTGGCGTACGCGCGCGACAGCCGCGTGCTCGGCACCTCGTCCGGCTCGGCTCACCGGCTCTGGCAGGCCGGCCGCTTCACCTCCCTGCGAGCACTGCTGTCCTGGCAGATCGGCCAGCTGGGCTTCAGTGCGCAGTCGGTGTTGGACCTGCAGGCGATCGCTTGGCCGGATCGACTGCGCGCGCTGACCCAGGTGCTCCAGACTGTGGTGGGCGGCCGTCCGCTGAGCGAGGCACGGACCAAGGGTGCCCAGACCGCGGTCGCAGCTCTGCACAGTTCCGAGGTCGGTCCCAGCAACGCTGCCGACCCTGCGGCACAGGATCTAGCCGCAGCAGCCACCGAGCCTGACTCCACTGCGACGGCCGAGCTGTCGGATCCGATCGCGGCAGCCATCTGGGCCCTGCCGGAGCTGAGGGATCCGGCGTGGGACACCTACGCCATGGTGGCCGAGGTGTCGGACTTCTCGGTCAAGATGACGGCCTACCGGTACACCGAGTTCGGACCGCCCGTGCCCGCCGCGGCACCCGCGGACAGCTTCGTGTTCATTCAGCTGCGCGACCGGATCCGTGCCACCCGCGGCGAGGCCTGGGACGTGGTGATCGTGAAGCTCCACCGCGAGACCCGAAGCCTGATGATGGATTTCGCCTCTGGCGCGTCCGCCGACAGGTGGCGCGTTACGCCGGCCAACATGACCCACCTTCCCGAAGCACTCCGTCCGGGCGTCGACGACTTCACCACGCGCTGAGCCTGTGTCGTAACGGGACTTGGTGGTGCCGAGCTGTACGAGACTCGCGATAGCTCAGCGGAGGAAGCGTTCGATCAGTACCGTCGAATCGTGCAGGAGCAGCGCTGGCCATGGTTGCTGTCGGCGGCGTTGTTGGCGGCCGCTGCGGTGGCTGCGGCGTGGTCGACGTGGTCGTACTGGTTGCCGTGTCGGGGCAGCATGCTGGTGGGCACCATCGGTGAGGCGTTCAGTCCTCGTACTGACTTCGCCGAGACGTGCGGGCAGCGGATGGATGCCGGCTCGCCGTTCGCTTTCGACCTGGCTGCGGACATCCCGGGACTGCGGGAGGCGGGTCTGATCGCGCTCGTGCTGTGCAGTGCGGCCTGGTTGATCGTGGTGATCGGGACGCGATGGTCGGTGAAGACGAAGGTGCTGGGTGTCATGGTGAGCGTCCCCGGCCTCGCGTCCGCGGCGGCGACGGCGACCGGCCTGCGGTTGGACAAGTTCGGCGACGCCGGCACGACGTTGCTCTGGCTACTCCCCCCGATTGCACTGATCGCCGTACTCGCCGTGAACGGTTGGCCCGCCGACGTGCTCGGCCCCTCGTTCCCGCGTGTCCTGGTGCTGCTGTGGGGCGCGACAGCATTCGACTTCCCGCATCAGCTCGTGGACTACGCGGCGATGACCGGGTGGAGCAGCGCCAACTGGGACAGCCCGCCAGGCACGGGAGCCCTGACGGTGGTCACATTGGCCACGAGCGCGGTGCTGACGCTGGTCATGACCATGCGAGCGCCCCGCCGACTCGTCGAACACCAGGCGGCCGCAGTCGGCGCCCGGTCGACGGCACCGACCGAGCAGCAGGATCGGTGCCTAGACTCGGATAGGTGACTGACCAGGATCGTCGGATCGTCGTGGATGGCGAAACGTTCTCGGTGACCTTCGAGGACGACACGTTGCACGCCACCTGGTTGAGTGGCCGCGTCCCCGACTACGGATTCAGCGCGGCCCCGTACGACGCGGGGATGTCGGATGCCGACCTGGCCGAGGCGATTCGCGTCTTCCTCGACCAGGTCGGACCCGACGGCGTCATCGACTGACGATCACGGCGTGCACTTCAGGGTGACGGCCTGGGTGTACAACTTCTCCGGGCTGTCGATGTAGCCGACCAGATCGACGTCCACCACGGACCGGAATTGACGCGGGCTGTGTGAAGAGCATGCCTCCCGGGCAGTCACCCGCGACTTGTTCTTGCCGGTCTTGGCCTTGATCCGCTGCTTCTTGGTCTCGACCGTCCGCCAGCTGTTGCTGCCCTTGGGCTTGTACTGGATCTGGACCGTGACGTCGGCCAGCGTCGCCTTGGCGGTGCCCTTCACCCACCAGCCGTGTGCCGAGGCGATGTTCCGGCCGTTGGTCTGCTTCGTGCTCGAGATGTGCACCCGGTCACCGCCGGTCGCGAACACCCCGATCGGGCCCTTGGCCGCAGCCTTGGCCGGTGCGGCCTTGGTCCGGACCGCGACGGCGTGGTCCTGCACCGTCGGGACGGCCTGGGCGCTCGCCGGTGCGACGCTGACGACGAGTGCCAGTCCGGTTGCGGCAGCGGCGCCGGCCAGCAGCCGCCGAGCCGCCGTACGAGAGATCAGCATGTGGTTCCTTCTGTTGTGGTGTGAACGAATGGGGTGCGATCACAACACACGTCGGGGTCAGCCCACACCGGGGTCGGGACTTCCGTCGCGAGATCCCCCTCGAGTCGACGTTCGCACGGCTGTCGCCGACGTTCTGCCCGGCCATGATGCCTCGGACGCCTCAGCCGCCGAGCCGGTTCGACGAGCCGGAGGCCTCCCCCGGCATCGATCCCGACTCGTGACCAGAACCCCTTGCCGTGCTGCAGTCAACTCGTGTTTACTCAGCCGCAACACGAGTTGACTGAAGGGATCCGCGATGGAGCGCATCATCTTGGACACTGATCTGGCCATGGGGGCGCCCGGCTCCGACGTCGACGACGGGTTCGCACTGGCCCTCGCCCACGCTGACGACGGCATCGCGCTCGAGCTGATCACCACCGTCAACGGAAACACCGACGTGGAGAGCGCCACCATCTTGTCAGCGGAGCTGGCGCGTCGCCTCGGCATCACCGACGTCCCGATCGTCAAGGGAGCTGCGGCGTCCTTCACCCATCCCGAAGTCCGTCGCACCCCCGCCCCCCACGTGGCCGCACTGGCCGAACAGCTGCCTCCGCCGACGCCCGGGCTACGCCGCCCTCGAGATCGCGCGACACGTGCTGGCCAACCCCGGAGAGATCACCGTCGTGGCGATCGGCCCCCTGACCAACGTGCCGGCCGCACTGCTGCTGGAGCCGGCCGTCGCCTCGGCGGTCAAGGAGATCGTGATCATGGGGGGCATATTCTTCAACCCCATGCCGAGCTGGGGCATCCCGGGCGAGTTCAACGTCTGGGTCGACCCGGAGGCAGCCGCAGCCATCCTGCGCTCGGGTGCCCCTCAACGCTGGGTCGGGCTCGACGTGACGATGCAGGTGCGCCTCAACCGTGACCACGCCCGGCAGATGCTGGCCGCACCCACTCCGTTCGCGCCCTTCGCCGGCGAAGCCACGCTGGGCTGGATCGACCACCTCGCCGAGCAGAACCCCGGCGACCCCGTCGAGGCCGACTCCTGCGCGATGCACGACCCACTTGCGGTCGCCGTCTTGACCCGGCCGGACCTGGTCGAGTTCGTGGATGCGGCCGTGTCCATCCGGACCGGTGACGGCGAGGACCGCGGCGTCATGATCGTCGATTCCGGGGAGTCGGACGATCCGGCACCGACCAACTGCCGCGTCGCCCGCTCGGTCGACGCCGACGGCTTCATCGCCCATTTCCTCGGGCACCTGGCCGGACTCTGAACCACCCGCCCGTACGACCCACCGCGCATGTTCTGGAAGGGATCTGCAGATGAACGCGTCCAACCCATTCACCCGCCGGCAGCTGCTCGGCGGCATGGCGGCCCTCACGGCCACCGGCCTCCTCGGTGCCGCCGGCTGCTCCTCGAGCGGCAACAGCCCCACCCCCGGTACCGCCTCCGGCTGGAGCCTGCCCAGCAGTGACCCGACGGCGACCATCAAGGTCCTCAGCATCCTCGATCTGAAGACCGCGAACATGCAGCCCGTCATCGACGCCTTCGAGAAGGCGCACCCGACGATCAAGGTCGACTACCAGAGCGTGCCGTTCGACTCCCTCAACAGCACCATCGACGCCCGCGTCGCCAACAAGGGTGGAGACCCGGACATCTACTGGGCTGATCAGCCCCGCGTCTCCGCTCTCGCCGCGCGGGGCGAGGCCGAGGATCTGACGGCGGTCTTCTCCAACACCAAGGACAAGTTCGACCCGACCGCGTACGACGCGGGTGTCTTCCAGGACAAGCTGTGGGCGCTGCCCATCGCCAACTCGACGCAGCTGCTCTACTACAACAAGTCGCTGCTGCAGAAGGCCGGCTTGCAGGCTCCCTCGCCGTCACCCGACCAACGGCTGACGTGGGAGCAGCTGACCGCCGACGCCTTGAAGGCCAAGCAAGGCGGAGCTCGTCACGGCTTCCTGTTCGGCCAGTTCGACCGGTACTACCAGCTGGAGCCGTTGCCGGTTCAGCTCGGCGGATCGGTCGGCGCCACCGGAGACGGGAACCTGACCCCCGACTTCAGCTCCGAACCGTGGGTGAAGGCCTTCACCTGGTACCGCAGCCTCTTCGAGGACGGCGTCGCGCCCCGCGGGATGAAGCCCGAACAGACCGATCCGGCCTTCGTCGCCGGACAGGCCGCCTACATCGTGGAGGGTCCGTGGCTGCTGCCTCAGCTGCAAGGGTCGAAGGTGGACTGGGGGGTGGCGCCGCAGCCGGTCTTCGAGGGCGGTAAGGCCGCCACACCCACCGGCTCGTGGTCGCTCAGCATGAATCCGTTCAGCAAGAACAAGGACGCGGCCGCGGTCTTCCTCAACTGGATGTCGGTGGTCGACGGCGGCGGCTACATCAAGTACCGCTCCGATCCCGAGCTCGCGGCGAGCATCGAGGGCAAGAAGATCTACTTCGAGAAGAAGGTCTTCGCCTCCGCCGAGGGGAAGAACGCGGCACAGATCATCGACTTCGAGACCTCCAACACCGCCGTCAACCGGGTCCCGACGATCGGCTACATCGAGTTCGAGACGATCTTGAACCAGGCGTTCGCCGACATCCGGAACGGGGCGGAGGCCAAGACCGCGTTGGACAAGGCCACGGGGGCACTCACCACGGCCTGGCAGAAGTACCGGTAGTGCGGACCCGATCCAGGGTCCGGCGTCGGGAGTTGTTCTGGGCCGTCGTGTTCCTCGCGCCCGCCGTCACCGCCCTGGTCGTGCTGCGCCTGGTGCCCACCGTCGGGGCGGTCGTCGACAGTCTCTACAAGGCGTTCCCCGGTGGGATCATCCCGGCGACGTTCGCCGGGCTGCGCAACTACGAGTCGCTGTTCGGCGACCCCGACTTCAACGCCACCATCGTCCGCACGCTGGTCTTCAACCTGATCATCAACCCGGTCCAGATCGGACTCGCGCTGCTCGTCGCGGTGCTGTTCGTCCAGCGCGTCCCGCTGGTCGGCGTGTGGCGGACCATGCTCTTCATCCCGGTGACCATCCCCATCGTCGGCTCCTGCATCGCCTGGGGGGCGGCGTTGGATCCCGAGGGACCGGTCAACGGCCTCCTCACCGCCCTGGGACAGAACCGCCAACCCTTCTTCACCTCGCCGAACCAGGCATTGGCCTGCATCATCGTGCTCGCCTCCTGGATCGGGATCGGCTACTGGATGCTGTTCCTGATCGCCGGGCTCCAGTCGATACCCGAGGAGCTCTACGACGCGGCCAAGGTGGATCAGGCCGGCCCCGTCCGGACCTTCTTCTCGATCACCCTGCCGATGCTCCGGCGTCCCCTGTTGTTCGTCCTGGTCGCGGACACGGTGGCCAACTTCGTGCTCTTCGTTCCTGTTCAGCTGCTCACTCAGGGCGGTCCGCAGAGCAGCACGACCGTCCTCATGTACGAGGCCTGGCGTACCACCTACGGCTACGGCAGCCGAAACCTCGGCGCCGCCCAGGTCGTCATCCTGACCGCGATCATGCTCGTCTTCGTCCTGCTGCAGTTCCGGCTGCTGCGCGAGGAGCGTGAGCTCCGGTGACCCTGACCGAGTCCGGTCTCGGCGTACCCGGGGTCGGTGCCGCCGCGCGTCCGGCGCCTCGGACCAGGCGTCGCTCGACGTTGGTGACGATCGTCCTCACGGTGATCGCGGTCGTGGTGGGTTTCGCGTTCGTGCTCCCCGCGGTCTGGATCCTGATCGGATCGTTCCGTCCCAACCTCGAGATCCTGACCACGATGTCGCCGCTGAGCTGGCACACCATCATCCCGTCGACTCTCACGCTGGAGAACTACCAGCGCCTGCTGCTCGACTCCGGCTTCGCCCGCGCTCTGCTCAACAGCTTCATCGTCTGCCTCGTGTCGGTCGTCGTGGGCCTCCTGTTGTCGGCGACGGCCGCGTACGCCCTGGCCGTGTTCCGGTTCCCCGGCCGCAACCTGATCTTCGCGATCATCGTGATCTGCTTCATGATCCCGTTCGAGGCCATCGCGATCCCGCTGGCGCAGCAGTTCACGTCATGGGGCCTGGGCAACACCCTCACCGGCCTGATCCTGCCGGGCATCGGCAACGGGTTGGCGATCTTCAACCTCCGGCAGCACTTCCTGAACATCCCCACCTCCTATCGAGAGGCGGCGATGATCGACGGCGCGTCGGAGCCACGGATTCTGTTCTCGCTCTATCTGCGGCTGAGCGGGCCGGCCCTCACCAACTCGGCGCTGCTGATCTTCCTGGGGCAGTGGACCGCCTACCTCTGGCCCCTGCTGATCGTCAGTGACAACGATCTCCAGCTGGCCCCGGTCGCTCTCGCCGGGACCTTCGGGGAACACGCCGCCGACTACGGCCAGAACTTCGCGGGCACGATCCTGCTGTCCCTCGTCCCGGCCATCAGCATGTTCGTCCTGCAGCGGTTCTTCGGCCGCTTGTCCTTGGGAAGTGGGGAGAAGTGACGAACTCGACCACAGGCGTCGCCGGCATCATCGTCGTCGGTTCGGCCAACCAGGACTACATCGTGGGCGTGGCGGCCCCACCCGGTCCCGGCGAGACCGTGCTCGCCACCAGTCTGCTGATGCAGCCGGGTGGCAAGGGGGCGAACCAGGCCGTGGCCGCAGCACGACTGCGCGGCAACGTCAGCTTCGTCGGATCGGTCGGCGACGACGCGGACGGTGCCCGGCTGATCCGGGAGCTGCGGTCAGAGGGTGTCGACACGACGAACGTCGAGATCATCAGTCGCGGTCGGACCGGACTGGCCCTGGTCTCGGTCTACGAGTCCGGGGAGAACTCGATCACCGTCGTCCCCGGGACGAACTTCGCGCTCACCGCCGACCGGGTCCGACGCAGCGTGGCCCGGATCGTCGACGACACGGGTGCTGCGATCCTGGTGGCCCAAGCCGAGGTGCTGCCGGAGATCATCACCGCGACGATCACTGCGGCTGCCGAGACCGGGATCCGGATCGTGCTCAACCTGGCGCCGTACACGCCGATCGACGACACGCTGCTCGCCCGGTGCGACCCGCTGGTCGTCAACGAGGCTGAGGCGAGCGGCCTGCTCGGCTGGGAGGTGCGGGGGGCCGACGGTGCCGGCCGCGCTGTGACGGAACTGCGCGAGCGGGCCCGTTCCGTCGTCGTCACGGTGGGCGCCGAAGGTGCCTGCTGGAGCGACGCCGACGGCTCGGGCCACGTACCCGTTCGCCAGGTGCCGACGGTTCGGGACACCACCGGCGCCGGGGACGCCTTCGTCGGTGCGTTGGCCGTCCAGCTGGCCGGCGGTGCATCCCTCGAGGAAGCGGTCGTCGTCGGTGTCCGAGCCGGCACGTTCGCCGTGCAGAGCCCCGGCGCACAGTCGTCGTACCCGTCGCCGAGCGACATCGGGCTGGAGCCGGCCGAGACCGTGCCGACCCCCGCGGTGTCGTGAGGAGTGTCCGGTCGGTGGCCGTGTAAGGCTCACTCATGGCGGTGACGCGATCCGACGTCGCCCGGGCCGCGGGCGTGTCGCCGGCCGTCGTCAGCTACGTGCTCAACAACGGACCGCGGCCCGTCGCCGCGACGACACGCGCGCGGGTTCTGGACGCCGTCGCCCGGCTCGACTACCGACCGAACGCCATCGCGAGCGCCTTGCGAGGTGGCAGCACCCAGACGGTCGGGTTGCTGATGCCCAATCGGAACAACCCTTTCTTCGCCGAGCTCGCGGAGGCGGTCGAGCAGACCCTCGGACAACAGGGCTACCTCGCTCTTACGGGCAGTACCTACGGAAACAGCGGCATCGCCGACCGGCTGCTGCGCACCTTCGTCGATCGTCAGGTCGACGGCATCCTCGTTGCTCCGGGGGTGTCGCTCAGCTCCGCGGTCGTGCAGGCGGTCGAGGTCCCGATGTTGATCTTCGAGCAGCTGCCGCACCGCGGGTCGTTCTCGAGCGTCCGGACCGACGACCTGGCCGATGCGATCACCTCGGTCGACCACCTCCAGGTGCACGGTCACACCCACATCGGCTGCATCATCGGACCGCCGCACACCTCGACCGAGGCTCTTCGGCTCCGCGGCTGGCGCGAGTGCCAGCGCCGGTCCGGACGACCCAGTGGGGACGGCCTGGTGGCCTTCGCCGAAGTGAGCGAGGAAGGCGGGCATCAGGCGGCCTCGTCGCTGCTGAGCGAACACGGCCGGCCTTGGGCGGTCTACGGCCATCGCCCGACGGCGTTGTTCGTCGCATCGGACGTCCAGGCCATCGGTGCGCTCTCCGCCTGCTGGGAACTCGGTCTCCGGGTTCCCGGTGACGTCGCCGTTCTCTCGATGGGTGGCACCCGGGCAGCTCGGTACGCGATCCCGGTGCTCACGACGATGCGCCAGGACGTCGAGTACCTGGCCACCAGCGCGTGCAACCGGCTGCTTGATCAGCATCCGCGTTCCCGAGACGCCGCCGTCCCACCTCGAGCTCACCGGGAACCTCGTCATCGGCCGCACCTGCGGCTGCTGACCCAGGGCCGTCAGCCCCCGGACCGGCCGACATGCAAGCCCCGGATCGGGCACCGGACTCCTGCCGATGGGCGCTGGTGCTGCACCATCCGATTCGTGCAGCGCTACGGGGAGAATGACGGCCATGACCTCGACGTCCTCTTCGACCACCCGCCCCGTCGCCGTCGTGACCGGAGCGAGCAGCGGGATCGGCGCCGCCAGCGCCCGCCGGCTGGCCGCGCAAGGCTTCCACGTGTTCGCCGCCGCCCGCCGCCTGGACCGGATCGAAGCACTCGCCGCCGAGATCAACGGCACGGCCGTCGCGTGCGACGTCACCGACGACGCTCAGGTCGCTGCGCTCGCTTCGACCGTGGGCGAGCAGTGCGATCTTCTCGTCAACAACGCGGGCGGTGCGCTCGGGCAAGAACCCGTGGCGGAAGCAGATCTCGCGGCGTGGCAGACCATGTTCGCGACCAACGTGCTGGGCGCCGCCGCCGTCACCAAGGCGTTGCTGCCCGCGTTGATCACCGCAGAGGGACAGATCATCTTCGTCACCTCCGTGGCCGCCGACGGGCCGTACGAGGGTGGTGCGGGTTACTGCGGCGCCAAGGCCGCCGAACGGATGATCCCCGGGGCGATGCGGCTCGAGCTGGTGGACCAACCGGTGCGGATCGCCGAGATCTCGCCCGGGATGGTGCAGACCGAGGAGTTCGCACTGACCCGTTACGCCGGTGACACCGAGCGAGCCGCGAAGGTCTATGCCGGGGTCCCCGACCCACTCAGTGCTGAAGACATCGCCGAGTGCATCGCCTGGGTGGCCGCCCGTCCGGCCCACGTCAACATCGACCGGATGACCGTCCGGCCACGCGCCCAGGCGGCGCAGCACAAGGTGCATCGGATCGTCTGACGACCTCGCGAGGTGGCCAAGCCTCCCGCGCCTGGTGACGCGTTGCCTCACGTTCCGCGGATGGCGGCCGTGCGCTCGTTCACTCTTCGGTCGGCAGCCAGTTCCCGTGGAGTCCGAGGGGCACCCGAACAGGGAGTTGCACCGCGGCGACCGGTCCGGCGGCCGGGTCCTCGGCGGGAATGACGAGGAACTGGCTGGCGCGCGTTTCGAGATCGATCGCGAACGTCACCCACCAACCATGAGCCTGGTCCGGATCACCCGGCTTGGGCACGTAGGCGGGCTCACCCACCGCCAGGTTCCCGCTGCTCCACGACACCGATGAACCGGTGCCCGGGCGGTACCAACGGATACCGTCGTAGGCGCCGGAGGTGAGGCTGTGCTTCCCGGTCTTCGCGCCGACCGCGATGACCTGGTGCTCACGGCCGATGACCCGGTCGTCGATCCGAGGGAACTCCACCTCGATGTCATCGAGCTGCTCACGATCGATCCGGCCGCTCTCCACGTCGATGACGGCCCGCGCCATCCCCCCGCGCGGAGCGGCAGAGATCCCCATCCCGGGCGTCGTCCACTGCACGTAATCCATCACGACGGCATCGCCGGCGCCGTCCCGGCTGAGGTCGAACGCGTTCGCCGCGTGCCACATCCAGAACGCATCGGTGCTGGCCCACCGAACCGGCCCCCCGTCTCGGGGGATGAGGGCCACCCGGACACCGCGGTCCGGCTCCCACGACAGCAGCGATCCGCCCCGCATGACTGCCTGCATGTCGAAGAACAACGGGGACAGCACGAGTACGAGGTACTTCGCCGTCAGCGCCATGTCGTGCACCATGATCGGCCGGTCGACGCCGACGACCTCCGTGGCGGGCCGCACCACGACACCGTGCCGATCGATCATCGACCAAGTCAGGTACGGCGGCTCGAGCTGATAGCAGAAGACCGCCATCTCGCCGGTGGTGGCGTCGATCTTCGGATGAGCGGTGATACCGACCGGCAGTTCGCCGGCGAAGCTCTCCTTGCCCAGGGTGGCCAGATCCGAACTCAGGCAGTACGGAAGATCGGATTCGGCCAACGCCAACAGCTTGCCGCCATGACGAACGACGTTGATGTCCGGCAGCTCGCGTCGCGTCCCGGCCAGCTCAGGCCCCACCTCCTCAGCGGTCGGCAGCGGGCTCATGATCCCGCCCCACAACGCCCGCCCGGCCTTCTCCTCGGCGACCAGCGCCGCCGTACGCACGAATCGGTTCGAGTACGACGCCCGTCCCTCGCTGATCCGGATCGCGTGCACCATGGCATCGCCGTCCAACGGATAGATGTAGGACCCGATCGGTGAGAACCGCGGATTCGGACCGTTGCGCAGATAGACCCCGTCCAGGTCCGCAGGCAGTGCACCGACGACCGGAAGGTCGACCAGATCGACCTCGTCGACCACCGGCTCGAACACGCCGGCGAGGTGCGGTTCGGCGGCAGGATCGATCAATCCCGGATGAGCCGCACGGTGGTGAACGGTCTCAGCAGTCACACGGCAACCTCCAGGTCGTCGACGGTACGCACCCGCCGGCCTCACTCCGGACCCTAACCGAAGGCACCGGGCATGACCCGAAGTTCGTGCGCATGGTTCGGCGTTGACGAGGGCGACGCAGGACGGCACAATAGTTAGCCTTATGGCTAACGATACGTTCGTGGCACTCGCTCACCCCGTCCGCCGAGGCATCGTCGAGAAACTGGCGCGCGAGTCGACGACCGTCGGTTCGGCGACGAAGCACTTCGGCTTGTCCAAGCCGACGATCTCGCGGCACCTGAAGGTGCTCGAAGACGCAGGGGTCGTGCGTCGCCGGGTCGTCGGCCGGCAACACCATCTCGACCTGAACGTGGAGGCGCTCTCCACCCCGTACGCCTGGTTGAGCCGCCAGCGCGACGTGTGGGAACGGATGTTCGACGCGGTCGAGGACCACCTCCGAGCCCGGGAATCCGATCGATGACCGCATCCGAGCAGTCCGACTCGGAACCGCTACGGATCGAACGCACCTTCGCTGCGCCGATCGAGGCGGTCTTCGACGCCTGGACCAGTGTGGACGTCCTTCGTCGGTGGTGGCCCGCGGGACGGGACTGGGAGACCGTCGTCGCAGAGGCGGATGTGCGGGTCGGCGGTCGTCTGCGCCTGCTCGTACGGACGCCGCACGGCGAGACCTACGGCGGCGAAGGCCACTACACGCAGGTGCGTCCACCGGAGCGGCTGGCGTTCACCTGGCGATGGAACGACCCCGCTGGACTTCCGAGTCAGCTCGTGGACATCGCGTTCGCCGACAACGCCGATGGGACGACGACGGTGGTCTTGATCAACTCCGGGATCACTGACCGCGATCGATCGGACCACGGACGCGGATGGGCACTCTCCCTCGACCACCTCGACGAGCTGCTCCGGCAGCGTCCCATCCGACCCAGAGGAGCATCCAGCTGATGCGCAAGCTCGTCGTCCACATGCAGGTCACTCTCGACGGGAGAATCAGCAACGGTGCTGGTTCTTTCTGGGAACCGCTTCGGTTCGGGGACCCCGAGACCTCCTACGTCAACAACGCCTTCCGCTCCGCCGACACCTGGGCGATGAGCCGGAAGCTCTACCAGTTCGTCGTCCCCTACTGGGAGCAGGTCGCCGCAGGGAACGCGCCACCCGGAGGAGGTCCGATCACCCCGCCACGTCACGAGTTCGCACAGCTGCTGGTCGGGCTCACCAAGATCGTCTTCTCGACCACCCTCATCGACGACCCTGCCAGTCGCCGCGTCGTCGTGGCCGGTGACATCGGTCCGCAGTTGTCCGCGATGAAGGAACAGGACGGCCACGACATCGTCTTGTCCGCAGGTCCCCGCACACTGGGACCCCTCGCCGACCAACCAGGTCTCGTCGACGAGTACCTGCTCGTGACCCATCCCGCCGTGCTCGCGACCGGTCCCCGCATGTTCGACCAGCTGACCCGAGATCTCGCCCTCGAACTCGTCGAGGCCGAGGTGTTCGACGCCGGCGCGGTCATCGCCCGATACGCGGTTCAGGATCCGCGGTGATCGCCCGGCTCTGGCGCGGGGTCGTCGCCGCCGACCGGTTGGATGCCTACGTCGCCTATGTCGAGAACACCGGTGTCGGCGCCTACCGCCAGGTCGACGGCAATCGTGCAGCGCACATCCTGACGCGGGACCTCGGTGAGAACCGTGCCGAGCTCGTTGCCTTCAGTCTCTGGGACGACGTGGCGGCGATCCGTCGATTCGCCGGAGACGACATCAACGCCATGGTGCTCTACCCCGAGGACGAGGACTATCTCCTGTCCCCGCCGGAGCTTCTCCACTACGACGTCGGCGATGGACAGACGCCGCACCCGTCAGCGGCGACCAGCGGCCACACCGCGACGGTGGCCGAGGCGTTCTCGGGCCACCGGTTCCGTGAGACCTATGACCACCTCGCGCCCGACGTCGTCTGGACCTTGGTCGGAGGCCCTGTCATCCGAGGTCGAGACGCTGTCATCGCCACCTGCGAGGACACCCTGACCGAGTTGGCCGACGGCACGACCGAGTTCACCCGCTTCCGCTGTGTGGCCGACGACGCGATGGCTGCGGTGGACGCGACCGGCCGCTACACCTCCCGCGACGGCAGCACCTCGACCGTCGCCTCCTGCGACATCTACGAGTTCCGGGACGGCCTCGTCGCCCGGATCGCCTCCTACACCGTCGAGCTCGACGAACAGCAGGGATCGTCATCCACCTGATTGCCGGAACGAACGTGGTTTGAGTCGATGCACTGCCTGTTCCCGCCCAGTGAAGCGACCGTCTCGGGGATGCTCGAGGTCAACGAGGGACACAGCATCCACGGGCAGGGATCTAGGGCGGCATGCCCCGCTGTCTGCGCAAGTCGGTGGGCGTCGACCAACGTCGCGCGCGCAGTGGTCCACAGCCACGGCAGCTAGTTCTTGACCTTCACGTAGTCGCCGCGAGCGTTGGAGGCGGAGGCACCTGAGCTGCCGGAGAACTTCATCCGCCACACACCGGACGTCCTCGCCGTGACCTTGGTCATCGCGACTCCGTACTGACCGCTCTTGATCTTCTTGACCGTGCGGTAGTGACCGTTCTTCGTTCGGAACTGCACCCGAACGGTGACGCCGCTGTAACCGTCGTAGTCGCCGTTCTTCCAATCCGCCCGGACGAGTTGGCCCTTCACGGTGATCTTCTTGCCCTTGGTGATCGGCTCCGGACCGGCCTTGGTCCGCGTGTTGAAGGTGGTCCGGGCCTTGAAGCGCAGACCGTTGACGTATCCCTTCTGGATATCGGTGGTGCTCGCCTCCACGCTCACCAACACGTCCTCGGCGCCGGACAACTGGCTCGGGTCGATGGTCACCGTCGGCTTGTCCTTGGTCGCCGCGAACACGTCGGTGCTGACCGACCACCACGTGACATTGCAGTTCTTGGTCTTCACCTTGAATTTCACCTTCTTGGGCGACGCACCGACCTTCACAGTCGTCGGCCTGAATCCGGTGATCTTGCATGATTTCGGTGCTGCTTGCACAGCCGGCGCGGCTTGCGCGGCCGGAGCGACGAGTGCTGAGCTGATGGCCGCCAAACCGATCGCAGTGATCGCAGCGGCAAGCCGGAACTGGATTTTCACAGGGTCCTCCTGACGATGACGCCCCCGCCGGGCGTCACGAGGAGTATGGCCGACCGCGACCGGCCCCGGCTAGCCCGTAGCCCGTGCGGTTGGGGCGCCCGCCGGGCATAGTCGAGGCATGATCCCGATCGAGTTGATGGTCCCGGTGACGGCCGCTCAGCTCCCGAACGGCGGCGACTTCGCCCACGAGCCGAAATGGGACGGCTACCGCGCCGCCGTGCTCGTGCTCGGCGAGGTCCAGATCACCTCCCGACGCGGCACCGACCTCACCGAGGTGTTTCCGGATCTGACCACAGCGGTGGCCGATCAGGTACCCGACGGCACCTTGCTCGACACCGAGATCGTCGTGCTGCGGGACGGCCGGTTGAGCTTCGATGCATTGCAGCACCGCATGGCCGGCCGGGCCAAGCAGGCTGCGCGGCTGGCGGCGACTGAACCGGCCTCCGTGGTGATCTTCGACGTCATGCTCCATCAGGGCGAAGATGTCCGGAAACTCGATTGGGGCCAGCGGCGGCACCTGCTGGAGACGCTGGCCGCCGGTTGGCGGCCACCGTTGCAGATCACCCCGTACACCACCGACCGCGCGACCGCCATCGAGTGGATGGAGTCACTGGCGTCGATGGGCATCGAGGGCATCGTCTCCAAGCGCCTCGGCAGTCGCTACGGAGCCCGCGGCGCCTGGTCGAAGACGAAGTTCCGCGAGACGCTGGAGGGAGTCATCGGCGCCACCATCGGGCCCTTGAGCCGGCCCGAGGCACTCATCATCGGCAGGACCTCCGATGCCGGCGAGCTCGTTGTCCTGGGACGAACCACTCCCCTCACGACAGCGCAGAGCGTCGCCATCGGCCGGCTCCTGCGGCCGCCCGACGCTCCCCACCCATGGCCGGGCGCGATGGCCGCCGGTCACTTCGGTGGCGACCCCGTGGCCGTCACCCACGCCGATCCCGTCGTCGTCGCCGAGGTCAGCGCAGACCCCGCCGAACAGGCGGGCCGCCGCCGCCACCCGCTGCGACTGCTCCGCATCCGCTACGACACCTGAAGCCATCTGTCGCATGCCACCGACTCGCCACCGACCTCCGTCGTCGATGGCGATTTCCACTGACGCCGATGACTTGGCCCAACTTCGGGTAAGGACCGGTCAGATGTGACCGCAGACATGACTGCCGACGTGCTCGGCGGACCTGACCGCGGGACGGAGCCGCAGACAGGACGGAGCAGGACATGACCCGCAGGACAGCGGCGGACACCGATTGGCGCCGGAAGGCGGCCTGCACCTCCAACGACCCGGAGCTGTTCTTCCCGGTCGGCACCGTCGGGCCGGCGCTGACACAGGTGGAGCACGCGCGGAGCGTGTGCCGAAGGTGCGCGGTCCGCGCGGCCTGTCTCGAATGGGCGTTGAACGAAGGGGCTGACCACGGCGTGTGGGGCGGTCTCAGCGAGGACGAACGGCGAGCGCTACGCCGCCGGGGCCGCGCGCCGCGACCCACACCAACCGCCTGAGCACTGGTCACCTGAGTTCTTGGCAGCTCGCGCGGCCAGACGAGCTGCGCAACACCCGCCTCCTGAACACACGGTTGGACGGTGTTTGCTGGTTGCGTTTGCTGGTTTCGACGAAAAGGACGCCCATCGTGCGCATCACCACGGCCACCTGGGCCCGCGCCATCACCATGTGGGACTTTTCCTGGCTCGAGCGGCGTTGGCCGGGTGCTGGCTACGAGAACTGGGACGAAGCCCTCAACCAGCTCACCGAGCGGGGCTACGACACAGTCCGCATCGATCCCTATCCGCACTTGATCGACCACGACGGGACGAGATCCTGGACGCTGCTTCCCCAGTGGAACCAGCAGTCCTGGGGAGCGCAGTCGAAGATCACCGTGCAGATACTCCCCCACTTGGTGGACTTCGTCGCCAGCTGCGCGCGGGCCGGCGTAGCGGTCGCACTCTCCAGCTGGTTCCGCCAAGATGTCGACGACGTGCGGATGAGACTGACCACCCCGGCCGCCCTCGCAGAAGTGTGGATAGCGACCCTGCGGGTGCTGGACAGCGCCGGCTTGCTCGACCACATCGCGTACGTCGATCTGTGCAACGAGTTCCCGTTGGCACCCTGGGCGCCCTTCCTCTACGGCGGAACCGAGTACCCGGCCCTTCCGGTCGCACACCCCCGCATCACCAGCTGGATGACCGAATCGGTCGACCAGGTGCGCGCGGTCTATCCGGACCTTGACTACACGTACTCGTGCGCTGAGAACGTCGACACTGCTCGCGAGGCGACTCTCGACACCTTCGACCTGTTGGAGCCGCACCTGTGGATGGCCGGTGCCAGCGACTTCTACGACGTGGTCGGCTACCAGTTCGAACGCTTCGATCCGATCGGCTACGACAATCTGGTCGAACATGGACGCCGCACCTACCTCGGCGACCAGCAGCGCTACGACACCGCGATCTTCGATTTGATCGACGCGGCCGCCGACTGGTCCCGTACCACCGGCAAACCGCTCGCCACAACCGAATGCTGGTCGATCATCGACTACAAGGACTGGCCCGGACTCGACTGGGACTGGGTCAAGGATCTCAACGAACGTGCCCTGCGGCGCGCCGCTGACACCGGGCGCTGGGTCGCCCTCGCCACGTCGAACTTCTGCGGTCCGCAATTCGTCGGCATGTGGCGCGACCTGGATTACCACCGCCGACTGACCGAATACATCCACCACGCGCCGCTCGATCCTGCATTTCGAGCCGATGACCTCTGACGTGCAAGGACTGCCTGCGGTGACGATCCGCGTTCAAGTCGGATCACATCCGATTCTTGGCTTCGACCGCTCCATCCGCACGATCACCCGATGAGATAGGGATGAGTATCGAGGATCCAGCCTGGACGTGCGACACATAGTTGTCAGAGTCACCGGACCGCCGAAGACGCCCCTCGAGCGGATGTCGACCAAGAGCAGTCACGAGACGTCTCGCAACCCGAGGGATGCTCGGCACCGTAGGAGGACGCCTTCCGGCGCGGCTTCACAGGTCACACTGAGGAATGACCGAGCTCGTCGTTGAGATCCACGTTCCGTTCGCGCCGAACGCCGCCGGCGAGTACGAGTACCCATGGATCGATGACATCGAGGAGTATCTCGAAGGGCTTGATGGCTGCTCGGACGGCGAGGAGTACGACAGCGGCGAAGAGCTCGGCAACGAGTATCTCTTTTTCGTGTCAGGCGCACCGGAATCGGCGTTGATCGACCTTGCCAGGCGAGTCTCGAAGCTTCCCGGCGTTCCTTCCGGCGTCTACGTCACGGTGAACGACTCCGATGGTGACATGGGAGCTGGGCGCCGCATCGACCTCTAGGATCCATGTCCGGTGTCGTCGACCTCACCGTCGGTGTCCCGTTGAGGGCACCCTGAGCGTCGGTCACAGGGCACCTGTCCGGCACTTCCGCCGAGCACAAGCGGGCCCCGTTGCGGCGACGTCTTGTCACTCCGTCGGGCTAAGTGGGACCGGTTGCCGCGCTAGCTGATAGAGGGCTCACCAGAGGCTCGCTGGTCCGCATGGCGACGCCGGGCAGTCGTCAGAAATTCGCGGCGGCAGATTCAGCGCCGACCTCTGCGACGTCCCACACGATGCTCTTCACGCCTGGCCTGTCCACCGCGTCTTGGGCCAGCATGGCGTCGTGGTAGCGCCGTGCGTTCTGCTCATCCGCGAACACCTGCATCATGTGTCCGTCCAACGTCCATGTCCCGTGCAGAAAGCCCGGTGTCCCCACCTTGCTCGAGGCCATGAGGGGAATCTGAGCGCGTAGCTCGTTGATAGCCGACGGGTCGATCTCCCACACACCGATTACTGCCCACACGTCGAGCCCTCCTGCGAATCCCCGCTGATGTGGCAGCAATTTTACGCCCGGACGTGGTTGGCGGCTCCAGCCCAGATGTGGCGCCCACCGAGTAGTCGCCAACCGCACGCAGATGATAGTTCGACGAAGACCAGTCCAGCGTCTGCGGTTGTTGGCACCCTCGATGCATGCCGGGTCCACTCGTTGGGTTCTGTCGCCCGCTCAGTCTCCGCTCCCATCGACAGTACGAGCTCCGGTCGTCTCTCGGAGTTGGGTTCGAACTCGCCCCGCATGGCGGTCCTTCTGCGGAACTCCGCTGCTCCGTCGGACCGTGGTGTTCGGTCATGTCCTCGTTAAGCTGGAAAATGGCACTGTCTGTCCGTCAGCCAGGATTGGGTGCGGATTCGACGAGAAAGTAGAACGTGTACTGGCCAGTGTCGGAGCCGTCGGAGCCAGTCAACGTAAAGCGATGAGTGTAATTCGGGATGGATTGGGGGCCGTCATTGCGGCTGTAGCTTTGCGGAGACTGAAAAGAGTCCTTCATGGTATTCCACTCGATGGTGAACGAGCCCGGATTGTACGGGTCGTCACCCGTTCCGAAGATCTCGCTGGCAATGCCTCCGATGGCGGCGTCGATGAGGTCGCGGAACCAGGGTTGGTCGGTGACTACACCGACTGGCGCGCCGGTTGCGGCGGTTCCGGCCGCGGTAGCTCCCTGCTGAATCGCCTGAGCCAGAGCCTGCTTGACGTGACCGATGTCGCCGGAATCGTGCTCGATCAGGGTGGCGCCAACATTGAGGTTGACCAGCGGCCCTTCGTACATCGGGACGTATTGCGGGATCAGGCGCGTACCGGGTGCGCCCATCACGTACACATCGGTGTCCGGAAACTTCACCACGATCGCCGCGCCGGGGTTGCGATCCTGGGCCATCAACCACACGGTCCCGAAGACTTCGTCCTCCGACTCCTGCCGCACTGAGCACTCAATGCCGACCCACACCAGCCGCACCCATTCCCAGGGCTCGACCCGCATCCCGCCATCATCTTCTGCGACGATGGCACCTGACCGGAACGCGGCGCGCCAGCCGTCGGCGATCGCCACGACGGTGATGCCGGTGTCGTGCCAGGGCAATCCGATCGGTGACTGTCCCTCTCCGATCTCGACGTACTTTTGCCTGACCCGTTCGAGAGCAATTGTCTCGGACACATGCACGACAAAGTGGGGGTGCGTCGTCGTCAAAGACACGCGGCCATCCGCCAGGCCGTGGGCCGCGATCAAGCCCGCTGGGGTCGGTAACGACAGCTTGGCGGCATGGAGCACCTCGGCGGTCAAGATGGAAGGACCCCCGGAATCAGTTGGAGTTGCCGCGTCTTCGAGGCCGAGCTTGCCGATCAGTCGGCGATAGTGGGGATTTCCCAGATTGTCGACCCGGACACCGCCGTCACCGGTCGGCGCGAGCACTCCAGCCTGTACTGCCAGCTCGGTCAGCTCCTGTTCAGTCCGCAATACCACCACAACCACTTCCCTTCCGACGGTGCCCGTGATCGCATCCAAGCGACCCAGAACTACGGTGTGTTGAGCTTTTTGGAGTTGGACGGCGCTCATATGTGTCGCATCCGAGTCGCCGTCAGGCTCTTGACTGATCGAAGGGCCTGTTGCTAGGCCCGGAAGAACAGTGAGAACGATGCCGATCCCGGATCGGCCGCGGCGGAAAGTCCGGGTCCAGCAGCGGCCCAGGAGTCTTTGTCTCCCCACGGGTTGTTGAACCAGAAGCCGTCGGCGTCGGTATCTGTGCCGGTGATCACGATCGCATGAGCCCCGGAACCTTGGCCGGTGCCTTGAACGTAGGGGAACCCTTGGACTCGGTGGAAATACACCAAGGGACCGAACCTGTCCGAGAAGCGATACAGAGAGTCCATGGTGAGTGGTTCGTCATCGAATACCGGCTGATAGCCGAACCCTTGCATCCGGTTCTGGAAGTCCACGACGTCGACCGCCGGATTTCCTAAGCATGCTTGGCTCGGATCAAAACCGTCGGTGAAGTAGCCGATTCCAATTGATGACTGGGTGGTGTATGACTCGACCATTGCTAGGCTCGCAATCCAGCAGATGGGGTTGTCAGCACCTTGTTCCACGATAGGAACCTCGTAGCTTGTCTGACCCACGGCCTTTCTCCTCTCTCTCGATGTGCGCTGCGATTAGCGCGTAGCTATCGGGTTCCGGCGACGTCCTTCACACCATCACCCAGCCGAGTTCGGTCAGTGCGGTAGCGAGTTCTGCTTGCGTGGTGGGTTCATTCCAGTTGCCGGTTTCCGCTAGGCCGCGTACGCCTTGGAAGTCGGTGAGCGCCTGCTGGGTGCGCGGCCCCTCGCCGCCGTCCTGCATCCCGGGGTTGTAGCCGAGCATCCACAAGTCGTGCTGGACGCTGAGGACGTCGTTGGTCGAGGCAGCCAGCGCACCGACGGCAAGCCCTCGGTCGGTGGCGGCTTGGGCGTTGAGCAGGTGCATCCGGTTCAGCCGGTTGCGGATCTTGATGGTGCCTTCGTCGGGAGTGAAGTGGCATTCCGCGGCCGCGCCGGCCCAGTTGTGCGAGACGACGCAGGCCTGGAAGTCGGGGAAGCGGAACGCTGGTCCCAAGCCCCAGCACATGCTCAGTGTCGCGAGTTGGGCACTGGCCGGCCACGTCGCGAAGTCAACGAACTCCGGGCGGGTGGTGAGCACTCCCTCCATTTCGAGCAGCTTGGTCGCGACGATTCGCTGAATCTCCTCCGCGGTGATCCGGACCTTCGTGAGAGCTTCGAACTGGAGGTGCCCGAACGAGGCTAGATCGAGTCGACCTTTCACGCTGTCCCAGTCCACTGCTACCTGGTCTGCGGTTGCCGGCGCTCCGGACAGTTGCCAATGAATCTTTCCGGCCACCGCCAGGGATGCCGACCGCTGTTGTGGCGTTGCCGGCGTCATCGGCTTCGGAGTTTCGTCGATCTTGTTTCCGACACCCGTGCTGACCCAGCCCCTGGAGTCGAGGTACATGTAGTTGACCTCACCTTCCAGCGGAAGGTTGAAACGGGCCCAATAGTCGCGAACCATGTCATGCATCGCTGCCTCCGGCGGCAATTGGCCGGTGCGATTCCCGGTCCAGTAGGTGGTGAGTCGATGCTCGCGCCCGTGCCGGGCCACAGACATCGGGTGATTCCCTATGTCGTTGCCGCAGCACCCAACTCGCCAGCCAGGACATGTGGCTCTTCGTGATCAGGTGATCTCGAGGATGGCCGCCTCGGCGGCTTTGCCGATCTCACTCAGCAGCTGCCCCGCGAAGCCCGACAGCCATACGGAAACGCCGTCGCTGAATGCGGCGCGCTCTACGAGGAGGCACCGCAAGTCCGCGTCTGCCACATGGTCGTACTGTTCGCGTACCACGGCGGCAGAGCCGGCACTGGTCTGGTTGTCGCCACGCAGAGCCGAGCCGCCCGGGAGTCTGGCATTCGTCCCCGCCACCGACCCTGAACGGGCTAAGGCAATCGGGATCCCGTAGCGGTTCAGCAGCACGACACCGAGCGCATAGTTGATCGCACCTGTGCCACTACGGTGGACATGAGTCGACAACGTCCACGCGCCGTCGGGGCGCGCGCTGAACTGCGCCCAACCGTGCAGCGCAACGTCGGAGGCAACGGGCCCGCTGTCGTAGACGTGATCCGCACGATGCGGCACCGTGAATACAGCGCCCGTGGACGCGTGCTCCCCTCCGGCGGAGCAGCGACTCACCCGTGCCGCCGGCCGCCACAGGTTGGCGCACCTGGCACAGCAACGCCACCCGGACTGGGCCTCGGCGGTTTCGGGAAGATCGCGGGGAAGGGTGAAGGCCGGTCCGTCCGGAACGTGGCGCCCACCGCGGTCGCATACTTGGCGGGCTGCTTGGTCCCAGAACAGAACGAAGCACCTTCGACAGAATCGCCAATTGCGCTGAGGATGAGATACCGGATCCCCGTACGGCAGCTGGAAGTTCAATCCGATCGGCTCGTGCTCGGCACCGTCGCCAGGGCAGCTTCCGCGAGCGTCTAATCCGTTGTATGACATGGCGTGACACTTGGCGCATTGGCGCCACATGGTCTGCTGAAGTCTCATCCGCGGCCCTCCGGCAAAAAGTCCCCGGCGACCTGGCACCGGTCCGCTCCCTCGTCGATGGCATCAGGCTCGCGCCCGGGCGGCCCGGAATGCATCGGGTGATTCCCTACGCCTGGTTGGGGGTCGACGATCGGGTGGGTGCGGCCCCGCCCCGGGCAGTGACACAATCGCGACCATGGTGCCGGGAGTCCTCGGCCGAGGTGCCGAGTTGGCGGCGATCGACGAGGTCCTCGCTTCGAGTCGACTGCAGCCGACCGCCCTATCCATACGCGGCGAAGCGGGAGTCGGCAAATCCACCCTGCTCCAGGCCGCCGTGAACCTCGCGGGCGAACGCGGTTTCACAGTGCTGAGTTGCGCACCGGACAGCACCGAGACGGCATTGAGCTATGCCAGCCTCGCCGACGCGTTCGGGACGGTCACAGAGAGACTTCCCGACCTCCCGGAGCCGCAGCGTTTCGCCCTGGAGGCCGCGCTCCTGCGTCGGACGAGGGCGGACGGCGCAGCTGACGTGCGTGCGGTCTACGCCGGCACCTTGTCGCTGCTGGCCGCCTGCGCCGCGGAACAACCGGTGCTGATCGCCATCGACGACGTGCCCTGGCTCGACGAGTCGAGTGCGCGGGCGTTGGCATTTGCGCTCCGGCGGTGCCGGAACGCATTCGGGCTCATCACGACCATGCGGGACGGGCTCGAACTGCGCCTGCCCGATCTCGTGACGCCGACTGGCGGGGCACACGACCACTCCATCCAGGTGCGCGGACTCGCGCTTGCGCCGCTGCACGAGCTGCTCGCACAACAAGTCGGACCGATCAACAGGCCGACGATGCAGCACATTGCCGCCGTCTCGCGGGGAAACCCGCTCTTCGCCCAAGAGCTCGCTCGACGACTCCGCCACCCCGACGGCAAACCACTGCCCTCGGCGCTGAGCACCGGAATGCACCTCCGAATCGACGCGCTACCCGCGGCGACCCGCGACGCATTGCTCATCTGCAGCGCCGTCCGGCTCAAAGCCGCGCCGGTGATGAACCGCGCCGGCGTACCTGACGCGGCGTCCACTCTCGCGCCGGCCGAGAACAGCGGCATCATCACCTGGTCCGGCGGTCAGATCCGCTTCACGCACCCGATGTGGCGCGAAATCGTTTATCAGATGGCCAGCCCCGTGGAACGGCGGGACGCGCACCGACGCCTCAGCATGACGGTCGACGACGTCGAGGAGCGAGCCCGCCACCTCGCCCTGAGCAGCCCTCAGCTCGAACCGTCGACAACAGCAGCGCTCCTCGAAGCGGCGACCGCCGCCCGATCGCGCGGAGCTCCGGCGCAGGCGGCCGAGTTGCTGGATCTGGCGCTCGACCGCGGCGCGACCGAACCCAACCTGCGGCTCCAGGCGGCCACGGACCACCTAGCGAGCGGTCGCCCGGAGCAGGCCCGCGCGTATGCGCAGGCCCTGGTCGACGAGCTGCCCGCGTGCACAGGACGGGCGGCCGCGTTGAGCCTGCTCGGCGAGATCACGTTCGTCGTCGACGACTTCCCGGCGGCAATCGACTTCCTTGAGCAGGCCTACGCAGATGCGAATGACGCACCAGCCATCCAGGTGACCGCTGCGATCGACCTCGCGTTCGCCCACGCGAACCTCGGTTCCTACGCCGAGGGTCTGGTCTGGGCTCTACGGGGGGAAACCTGCGCGGCCGACGCCGATGACCCGGCCCTGGCGGCTGAGGCAATCGGTGCTGCTGCGGTCATGGAGTTCCTTACCGGCGCCGGTGTCGACCAAATCCGGATCGACCACGCGCTGGAGGACGAGGACGTCACTCGGGTCTCGTCGCCCGTACGCTGGCCGTCGACAAGCGTCGGGCTGATCCGGCTGTGGTCCTACGATCTCGAGCGTGCCGGCGAGATGTTGGCAGCAGTCAGGCAACGGTGCACCGACCACGGCCTCGAACGCGGACTCTTCCTCTTGCTGCCACGCCTCGCTGAGGCAGCACTCCAGCGGGGAGACGTCGAAAGCGCAACCACGTACGCGGCCGAACTGGACGAGCGCGCGGCGATGGGCGCCGGCGAGTCGGTCAGGGCCGCCGCACTGGCGTGGCGAGTGGTGGTCGCCGCCCGCAGTGGGGTGGTGCAGGACGCGGAAGTCGCCTACCGCGCACTGACCGAGATCGTCAAAGACGACCGACACGTCCTAGCAAACCTGGTGGCCGTCGCCGCCCTGGGCACCTGTCAGCTGGCCGCCGGCCGGGTGGAAGAAGCCGCGGCAAGCCTGGAGCCCGTCGGAATGGCCGTGCTGGCGCTCGGGCTCGGGGAGCCCGTGATCAGCCCGTTCTTCGCCGACTGCATCGACGTCGCCGCGGCGACCGGTCGGCTCGACCGGGCGACCGCGTTGGTCCAGCTGCTCGAACGGTGGAGCGAACGATCCGGTACTCGCTGGCCCCGCGGCATCGGCGCTCGTGGTCGGGCCGTCCTCGAATTGCACCACGACGACCTGGACGCGGCTACATCGGCTATCCATCAGGCACTCGCCGCGCTTGACACGCCTGGCCTGGACTACGAACGCGCGCGCACCCTGCTGATCGCTGCCCGAATACAGCGGAGACGGCGGCAACGCGGACAGGCCCAGGTGAGCCTCCGAGCAGCCTCGGCTGTCTTTCTGCGCCTCGGCGCGCTCGGATGGGCCGCTCACGCCGATCGAGAGCTCGCTCGCCTCGGCCTCAAGGCGGGTCGCGAGAAAGATCTGACCCCCAGCGAGCGGCTGATCGCCGAACTGGCAGCGGCGGGCCACACCAACGCAGCCGTCGCGTCGCGTCTCGCCGTAAGCCCGAAGACCGTCGAGGCGCACCTTTCCCACATCTACCGCAAACTCGGCATCCGCTCCCGGGCCGAGCTGGGACGCTGGGCCGCAACCGAACTGAAGCCGTCAGCGTGATCCGGAAGCTCGGACTCAGACCTCCTGACAGGACGCAAAATCGGATTCGGGCGGGTGACTGAGCTGATTTGTTGGATTGGACCGCCGTGCCCGGTTGGGGTGGACTCGTGCGCGCGCCTTTTCTGAATCGGTACGGGTTCTCAGCCGCTTCCCTTCGAGTCCAATAGGACGGCTTCCAAGTTTCGACGGGCGCTGAACGTCGGTGAAGATAGCCGACAGCCGGCCTCACTTGCGACGCTCGACCAGCGTCGTCAGCGTGCACCATGCGTCGTACACCGGTTCCCGTCGTCAAGACGCCGTGATACGTCCGGCACCTGAGAGTTACGAGACGGACTTGGCTGGAAAAGCATCGTCGTCAGACGTTCGCCGACCGGCCCTCACATCGGGCGGGGCGTACGGCGACATTCTCCGGCGGCGCTGGGGTCGTGGATATCTCGGCCGCACTCGGCGCTCAGCCGATCAGCGGGCAGCCGTCCCCTGTGAGAACACGGACAACGAGGCCATGGACCTGGGTCCATGGCCGTCCGTCGCGGAATCGGCAAAGGTGAAGAAGGTCGGACTTGATCTCGAGCGTCCGATCCACGCTTGATTTTTTCCCGAGCGATTGAGGAGGACGAGTGGCAGACGAGACTCGGCCTGAGCCGCGGGGCATCGATCGCCGCTCCTTCCTTCGGGCCTCGGGCGCGACCGCGGCGGCTGGAGCTGCCGCCACCTTCCTGCCGTATCCGGCCGCGTCGGCGTGCGGCCAGCCGCACCCGAGTCCGCTGCTCACCGACGACCTGCTCCGGGGGTTCGACGCCGACGTTCGTACCGCGTTCGAGACCTTCGGGATGATCGGCGCGAGCGTCGCACTGTTCGAGGGCGACAAGATCGTCTACAACCGGGGTTTCGGCACCCGGGACCTGCAGAGCCGGGAGCCGGTGACGACCCGGACGCGGTTCCGGATCGCGTCCAACACGAAGTCCATGACGTCGTTCTTGCTGGCGCGGTACGTCGACGATGGGCTCGCCCGGTGGAGTACGCGTGCCGTCGATCTGTGGCCCGAGTTCCGGGCCCCGAACCGGCGGCTGACGTCGTCCTTGCGCCTCGCCGACCTGCTGGGTATGGGGACAGGTATCGCTGAGTCCGCGACGATCGAGTTCTTCCTGTCCGGCGGCAACAACTCTGCGATCGACGTCCTGCACTCGATCCCGTACCTGCCGGTCATCGCCCAGCCGAAGACGACGTACTTCTACAACAACACGTTGGTGTCGGCTGCGCCGTCCCTCGTCATGCTGGCGCATGGGACCAGGCCCGCGGTGCTCGCAGAGCACTACGCCGCAGAGGTCCGGCGGCTTGTCTTCGGACCCATCGGCATGCGCGACTCTGCCGTCGCATCCGATCCGCGTCCCCTGACCTCCGACTTCGCCACCGGTTACCAGATCGACCTGTCCGGAGACTTCCGCCGGGTGCCGTTCGTCACCATCGACGGCCAAGGGCCGGCCGGATCTGTCATGTCGAGCTCCACCGACATGGCGCGGTACCTCATCACGCAGATGCAGCTCGGGGTGACCCCGGACGGTCGGCGCATCGCGTCCGCGCGCAACGTGGAGCGGACCCACCAGCCCGGCATCCGCGTGCCGCCCGACGCGACGAACGCGCTACCCAGCGTGCTCCTGCCCGACACGGCCGCCATGCACTACTGCCTGGGCTGGTTCGACCAGCGGTTCAAGGACGGCCGTCACCTGCTCTGGCACGCCGGCGGCATCGACGGTTTCGGTTCGTTCATGGGCTTCTTCCCCCGCGAGCGCATCGGGTTCGTCTTCTTGACCAACCTCGAACCGGGGACTGGCGGCACCTTCAACTTCTCGATCGAGAGCAGTCTGCTGAGCCGCCTGTTCGGTCTGAACGACGGCCTGCCTGACCTCTTGGCGAGCTTCGTCCCCATCGCCGCGGAGACCAAGGCGCAGCTGGCCAGACGGACGAGACCGGTCAACCGAGCTGCGGTCGAGCCGTACCTGGGCCTCTACTCGGAGGGGTTCGAACTGCGGCTCGAGCCGGATGGCGATCTGCGCCTGCTGCACGACATCCGCTCGTTTCCGCTCAAGGCGCTGGTCGACGGCGGGTACGTCATCGTCGCGGGCCCAGACGTCATGGCCATGAAGACCGTCACTCTCGCGACGTCCGGTGGTGTGCGAACGATGACGGTAGCCGGGTTCGACCCGGTGCGCTGGCTCACCGGCGACTGACCTTGCCGGTGACCCCGCGATCGGCCCCGATCAACTATTGGATTTCAGAGCATGACCGCACAGGGGGATCGCATGAGCGTCCACTCGCGCGTTGACGCCACATCCGCCGTCCGACTCCGAGCCCGCCAAGGCGTCGTACTGTTCCTGATCCTCGTCGCCGCCTTCGACGTCGTCCTCACGACCGTGACCGTCATCACCGGGAACCAGATCTGGATCCTGGTGCTGATGTGGTCGGTCGCGGTCGCCTCACTGATCTGCCGGCTCGTCCTGCGGGAGGGGTTCCGTGATGTCTCATTCCGGTTCGGCGGAAGACGCACCTTGGCCTACCTCGCCGCCGCCGTTCTCTTCCCGCTCGTCGTCGGATTCATCGCGTACGGCATCGCGTGGACCGTCGGACTGGCGACGTTCAGCCCGACGCCGCGCGGCCTGGCCCTCCAGCTGCTCCTCGTGGCCACCGTCGACACGGCGCTCGGCCTCCTCACCGCCGCCGGGGAGGAGATCGGCTGGCGGGGATATCTGCTGACCCGGCTCATCGACGCCGGCGTACCGCGCCCGGTCTTGGTCGGCGGAGTGATCTGGGGACTGTGGCACGTTCCGCTGATCGTTGCCGGCGTCTACGTCGCCGACTCCGGCCAGTCCCGACTGCTGACCGTGTTGCTGTTCATGGTCACGGTGATCAGCTTCGGCGTCATCATCGCCCGCTTCCGGCTCGCGACGGGCAGCGTCTGGCCGGCGATCGTCCTGCACGCCGCCTGGAACAGCATCATCCAGAACGGTTTCGACCGCTCCACCACAGGTCCGAACGCGGCGCTGTGGATCGGCGAGGCCGGGATCCTCGTGGCGACCCTCATGATCATCGCCGCGGTGGTGATCTCCTTGCGGCCGGGGCCCATGCTCCGCTCACCGAGCGACCCGATCGTCGTAGCGCCGCGTGCGTGAGCCGTCGGTTTCCTGCCTGCCCCCGGCGGCAGCGGCTGATCCAGGTCGCCCGGATTCCCAGATCCGACTGGTCAGGCCTGGTAGCTGTCCGCGGGATTGTTGGTGCAGTGGGCATACACGGCGAGGTCGTGGCTCCACACGTCCCAGTTGGTGGCGGAGCCGCCCCGCCAGCCGTTGGCCCGGTTGCTGTGGCTGTCGCCGTTGGGTCACCGATGGTGGCGCCGACACCGCGTTCACCGGCGAGCGCGCCGACCGACTCGCCGACAAGCGTCAGGCACCGGTCCGCGGACAGCTCGCGGTTGGCGAGTCGGCGCGTCACGCAGACGCGGTCCTCGCCGAACGGCGGCGGCAGTTCGCTCATGGACTCTCGGTACCCTGACCCGGTGATCGACATCGAGCTCGTGCGCGGGACGCCGGACGTCGTTCCGGAGGTGCTCCGCCCGTACCTCGGCCTGGACGTCCTCACCCCGCTGACCTGACCGATGCGGGATCGCAACGAGAGCGTGTCCGCAGCGCTCGCGAACTCGCTGCCGGTGACGCCCGCCGAACCACCGGTGGTGTCCGGTGCAACACCCGACGCGCATCCGGCGCACGGCACGTCGACAGCCGGAGCGTCACGACGCAACTTCGTCCTGCTCCTGGTCCAGGGGAGCAGCTACGGGCTGGCCGGCAGACTGGCGAGCACCAACATCGTCTTGCCGTTCCTCTGCGCGGCGCTCGGAGGATCGCTGGTCGTCGCCGGCCTCCTCGTCCCGCTCGGCACGCTGGGCACACTCGTCGGCTATGCCCTCGCGCCGAACGTGTTGGCGACCCGCCTGCGCAGCCGCACGGTCATGGCCCTCACCGCCACCGCGTCGGCGGGCTTCCTCTTCGCCCTGGCCACCATCAGCCTGCTGCTGCCCGACCGCGGAGCCGCCATCAACCTGACCTTCCTCGGGGTCGCGCTCGGCATGGGCGTCAGCGGCGGTATCGGGAGCATCGCCTTCACCGACGTGCTCGCCCGCGGCATACCCCAGCAGCGGCGCAGCACCCTGCTGCTCACCCAGGCCGCGATGGGTGGCGTGATGGCCAGCCTGGTCGCCGTGGCGTCGGTGTGGTTGTTCGCCTCCCGCGACCCGATCGTGGGCCACATCGCGCTCGAGTGGTTCGCCGGCGGGTTCCTCCTCGTCGCGGCGGCGTGCGTGCTGCTGGTCGGCGTGGAGCACGTCCCGATGCCGGCGGACCACCACCGGCCCAGCATCGGCGCGATCGTGCGGGACGGCATCGCGGCGGCGCGACGCTACCCGTGGCTGCGCGCCTACCTGCTCCGCCAGATCCTCTTCCTGTCGGTTTCCCTCGCGACCACGTTCTTCAGCATCCGGGTGGCGATCCTGCACGGCAGCGTGCCGGGCAGTCTCGCCGTGATCATCGCCGTGACGAGCTTCGCCCTGGTGGCGGGGGCACTGCTGTGGGGGCGCACGTTGCGCTGGGGGGGCTACCGGGGGATGCTCGTCGCGGGCACGATGTGCAGCACTCTTGCGGCCGCCGGCGCCGTGCTCATCGAGCGGATCGGCTTCATCGGCTCTCCCGTCACGCATGCCGTCCTCATGCTGCTCGCCACCCTGGCCGCCGACGCCGTCACCGTCTCGAAGTCGGCGTTCCTCGCCGAGAACGCCCCGGTGGCCGAGCTCCCAACGCTGTCCGCCTTCTCGCAACTGACGATCGGGCTGGCCTCAGCGTTTCTGGCGGCCGGGATCGCGTCCCTCGCCGAGGTGCACGGCACCGTGTGGCCGCCCTTCGTCCTGCTTCTGCTGAACGTCGTCGCCGTCGTCGCCGCGTGGCGGTCGTCCTACGGCAAGGGGGCGGCAGACGCCTGACGCGCTCCCCCACCGATGCCGGCAGCGGCTGGTACCGGTCTCGATCAGGCGGGGCTGACGTCGATCACGACCTTGCCGACGGCTCCGTCCTCGACGGCCTGATGGGCGGCGCCGGTGTCGGCCAGCGCGAACCGGTGCAGCGGCAGACCGGCGTCCTCACCGACCGGCAGCACCCCGTCCTGCAGCGCCGCGGTGATGTCGGCGGCCGCTTCGGAGAGGGCCAGGTCGCCGACCGTGTAGAGCAGCACGAACTGCCAACGCAGGTTCTTCACCATGCTCGGTCGTACATCCAGGGTCAGTTCGGCACCGCCGTCGGCGGCGTAGCTGGCGATCGAGGTGCGCGACCGAGCCACGGCCTGGTCGAGCTCGGCGTTGGCGCCGACGGCGACCTCGACGATCAGGTCGACCCCGTCCGGGGCGAGTTCAGTGATCACGGCGGCGGCATCTTGCTCGCGGTAGTTGACCGCGTGGTGGGCGCCGGCCGCGGTGGCCAGGTCGGCCTTGGCCGGCCCGGAGATCGTGGTGATCACGGTGGCCCCGGCCCAGCGAGCCAGCTGGATGGCCGCATGACCGACGGCACCGGCACCGCCGGAGACGAGGACGACCTGGCCGTCGAGGGCACCGGGTTGCAGGCGGCGCGGTCCGTCCTCGGCCACGGTCAGTGCCCGATGGGCGGTCATCGCCGGCACCCCGAGGCTGGCGCCGACGTCGAAGCTGACGCCGTCGGGCAGCCGGATGACGCGCTCCGCCGGCAGCGTGGTGTATTCCTGTGCTGTTCCCGTGGGCCGCTGGTGGCCGGACAGGTAAGTCCAGACCCGGTCGCCGACCGCGAGGTCGGTGACGCCGTCACCCACGGCGTCGACCACGCCGGCGCCGTCCTGATTGGGCGTGACCTCGGCGAACGGGGGTGCCTCGCCCGGGCCGGAGCCGCGGCGGGACTTCCAGTCGGTCGGGTTGACCCCGGACACGATGACGTGGACTCGGACCTCGCCCGGCCGCGGCGGGGTGGGCTCACGGTCGACGAGCTGCAGCACGGACGGGTCACCGGTCTCGGTGTAGATGATGGCCTTCATGGACGTGACAACCTCCGACCCGTTCCGCTGATTCCTCACGTGAGTCCGGGGCCCGCTCGTGAGCGGCGTTTCAAATGGGCGCGCTCATCGGGTGGACGTGCTGACGAGCGTTTGAATGGCGAGAACTGCTGGGCCTTGGGCCCAGTCGTCGACGCTCAGATGCGGCGTCTGGAGTTCAAGTGGTGCTGCTGCTGGGTCGCGGTCGGCAGCGATCTGCTGCCTCATGGCCTCGTTTCCCGCTTCTGTGAGGCGGGCGCCTTCGCCGGTGATGAGAATCTGGTAGCAGGTGGTCAGGTTCGCGACGGCTGCTATGAGTCGACCGAGGGCGCGGGCGGCCTGGTCCACGACAGCCTTCGCCGCGGGTTGTCCTTGGGCGGCGAGGTCCAGGGCATCGTCGTAGGTCAGGTTTCGTCGTAACGCGACGCTGGTTCGGGTGGCGACGGCTTCGTCGGACAGCATCGCTTGCGCGCATCCTTGGTGACCGAGAGAGCAGAACGGCCCTGCCGCGTCGAGCGGAAAGTGTCCGATGAGTCCGAGACCGCTGTCCGGGCTCTCGACCAGTTCGCCGTGGATGACCAGTCCCAGGCCCGCCCCGACACCAAGGGTGATGACGGCGAAGCGGTCCAGGCCGCGGCCGTAGCCGAACCAGGACTGGGCACGGGTGAGGGCCATGACGTCGTTGTCGACGACGGTGGGTATGCCGGAGGCCTTTCGCACCATGGTGGCGAGATCTACGGCTCCGCGCCAGTCGAAGAACGGCGACGAGCGAACGGTGGTGTGCCCTTCGACCCTCCCGCCGAGGCTCACACCCAGGCGGTTCGGAGCCACGCCCTGCTCGGCACGGAGTCGCTCGACCAGGTCGACGATGACGTTGGCGATGCCGTCGGGGCTGGTGTCGTCGATCGGCGCTTGCGCTGACCTCAAGACCTCGGCCCGTAGGTTGGTGATGACTGCGTGGGCCGCGTCCGGGGTCAGTCGAACGCCGAGGAAGTGGCCGGCGTCCGCCACCACCTGCAACGGGCGGGTGGGACGCCCCGAAGGGCCGGTGCCGTTGACGTGGGTTTCTTCCAGCAGGCCGCCGTCGATGAGGGGCCCGACCAGTCGGGTCAGGGACGCTGGTGAGAGTCCGAGGCGGCGGGACAGGGCGCTGCGGGCGAGCGGGCCGTGCAACAGCACTTCAAGGGCGATCGCCTGTTCGGTCTCGGTGCGCTGATCCCAGGGGGTCAGCGCGCTCGTCACACCGAGATGATCCCACAGCGCAGCCGTCGGAGCTTCCATGTCGATACCTCCCATCTCGGCAACGATTCAGGATCGGAAGTTACAGCCTACTGATACGCAATGGATAGCAACTATTGACACCTGGAAGGTTCTGATACGAAACTTACACCTACCCGCACATGGAGGTGCTGCATGTCAGCGTCACGACGACGTTCGAAGAAGGCGCTGGCGATCGTCGGCGCGGCCGCGGTTATCGCGTCCCTACTGCGCCCGGTCGGTGCAGCGCAGGCGAGCCCGCCTGCTGCACCACCTCCAGCGGCACCGCCGGCGAACCTGCCTGTCGCCGCACCCTCGGTCGCCGGAGCCCCTGCCAACACTCCCGCGTTGACGACGTGGACCCATCCGAACGCGGTGGCCACCTCGGCACCCCTCGAGGGTGATCAGGTCCGCCGGTCGCGGTTCTACGACGCGTCGGTGACCCTGGCTCAGGGCCGCAGGACCGCCTATCCGTCGTTCGTGTACATGAGCGTCCCGCGCAGCGGCAACGACAAGATCGGCTACACCGAGGAGGACGGTGCGGAGTTCGCCTCGAAGGCCGACTACACGATGAGCTGGTCCAGCTTCGAGTACGCCGCCGACGTCTGGGTGAACGTCAAACTGAAGACCGGCCAGAAGATCACCTCCGCCGACCAGGTCATCGTCCGCCCGACCGATCTCGGGTTGAAGAAGCGCCTGGTCGACAGCAGTACGATCGCGGTGAAAGTGCCCTACAGCAGGGACGGGTACCGGTTCTCGGTCGAGTTCGACCCGCAACAGGCCACCGCCTACAACGACCTGAGCGGCGGCAGCGGCACTCTCACCACCGAGAAGGCCGGCAATCGTGCCGTCCACACCGAGCCGCAGAACTCCATGCTGGTCTTCGCCAATCCGAAGCCGTCACCGAAGCAGGTCGCGGAACTGATCCCGACCACGAGGTCCGGGTCCATCCACCGCCCCCGGCCCGGCCTGGTGAACAACCTCAACACCGTCAGCCAGGACATCATCTACTTCGGACCTGGCACCTACTACATGGGTTCGGACTACCACGCCGTCCTGCCCCCGAACGTCAAATGGGTCTACCTCGCGCCCGGCGCCTACGTGAAGGGCGCGTTCCGGTTCCTCCACGACGACCAGAGTGCCTACAAGATCACCGGCCTCGGCGTGCTGTCCGGTGAGCAGTACGTGTACGAGGCCGACACCACCAACGGCTACCAGCACAATGTCAACGAGAACTGTCACGTCACCTGCGTCAAGATGCTGCAGTTCGAGTCCTCGAACGAAGGCCAGACCCTGCAGGTGGACGGTGTCACCGTCAACGAACCGCCGTACCACTCCTTCGTCACCTACGCCCACGACGCAGCCGGGAACGAGATCGGCGTCGAGGACTTCCGGATGAACGTCGCCAACTACAAGCAGGTCGGCAGCTGGTACTGGCAGACCGACGGCATCGAGCTCTACGACGACGGCCAGATGAAGAACACGTTCTTCCACGCCAACGACGACGTCCTGAAGATCTACCACAACCGAGTCGAGATCAAGAACACCGTGATCTGGAAGAACGAGAACGGCCCCGTCATCCAGTGGGGCTGGGTCCCCCGCGACATCGACGACGTGACGGTCCGTAACACCGACATCATCCACAACCGCATGTACTGGAAGGACGTCAAGTACAACACCTGCGTGTTCAACTCCTCCTCCCACTACGAGGACATGGGCGCCACCGACCGAGCCGACCTGGCCACCACGGTTCAGAACATGACCTTCACCGACACCCGGGTGGAGGGGGCCCTCAACTGCGCCATCCGCGTGTTCGCGCTGTCGAACACCGACAACATCAACATCAACGGGCTCGCGATCGAGAAGTGGAACGACCTCGACATCACCTCCCAAGCCAACAAGCTCGAGCGGTACACCGACCGAGCCGGCGCCAAGGTGACGATCGGCAACGAGGTGAGCGACGGCAACGGACTCCGCCTGCACAACTACACAGTCGGCGGCGTCCCGATCTGGAAGGCCGGCGACAACTGGGCCAGCGACGAACTCGGCCGCCTCGACTTCGACGGCGACACCTGGGACAGCTGGAACGCCACCTACACCGGACAACCCACCGGCCGCACCCCGAGCCTGACGATCAACGGTCCCGCCGACGGCTCCATAGCGACTTCCCGCGAGGTCACCTTCGGCGGCACCACCAACGCCAGCCGGATGACCATCCGCGTCAACGGCACCGAAACCCGGGTGCCGGTCCGCCGCGGCCGGTTCTCCACGACCATCACGCTGCCGGACATCAGCAACCGCATCGTCATCACCGCAACCGGTCGCAACGGCGTGATGGCCGTGGATCGCCGCACCATCACCACGTACGGCGACATGATCGGCTCGGTCGCCGACCCGGCCGGTGACGACAACGGACCCGGCAGCTACACCTACCCCACCGACGGCGCCTTCAACGCCGGCAGCTTCGACCTGACCGGTCTGGACGTCTACCAAGACGGAGACACCGTCCGATTCGTCACCTCCACCGCCGGCCCCATCAACAACCCTTGGGGCGGCAACGGGATGAGCACCCAACGGCTCAACATCTACCTCGCCGACGGACAGTCCACGACCACCACGCCGCTGCTGCCCGGCACCAACACCTCCGCCGAGGGAGCATGGACGTACGCCATCGTCGCCGACGGCCGCTATGACGACTCCCGATTCGGCAGCGGAATCTACGGATCGGATCTCACCAAGCTCGGCAGCATCACCCTCGAGGTGAACCCTGCCGGCAAGATCATCGCGTCCCTCCCCGCCCGCAGCATCGCCGGCCTCGACCTGGCCACCGCCCGGTACCAGGTGTCGATGTACAGCGACGCCGAAGACGGCGAAGGCATCGGTAACGTCCGACCCATCTACAGCGCCGAGTGCGCACGAGGAGTCGAATGCCCCTCCTTCGTCGGGCCGTACCGCGGCGGTGGCGGAGCGGGAAGCTGGACCGACGCCACCGAGTCCCGCGACACCGAGACTCGTGACTCCAACGCCTTCGACATCATCTCGGGCGAGGAGTCGCAGAGCCAGGTGATGGACTGGACGAAGGGACCAGTTGTCGCCCCGTACGTACAACTCGCACGCTGACCCATCCGTCGGCGAGTAACGCGCCTTCACTGACAAAGCTTCGGCCAAGTAGATTGCCGCGTGCACATGCCATCAGTGCGCGGATGCTCTGACAGGCTGATACGTGGCCGGCCGCGGCCAGAGATGAGTGTCAGCACGGAGGCACGGAAGCGAGGGGACGGACGAACCTGGTGTCAGTCGTCCCTTGAGGAGAAAGATGCCTGAGCCGGGAAGGCAGACCACGGGTCGTGGCTGTTGGAACAGTGACTTCGTATCCAGTCGGCGGCTGCACAGTCGACGCCCGACCACCGAGGGCAGCCCAAGTGATGCCTGACGACCGATAGGAACGGTGACACCCATGCTTCCCGCTGGGATCGACCTCGGCTGCCGTACCTCCTCCGTCGCGGTCTTCGACGAAGACCGACCCCGGGCGGTGCCCGACCGCCAGGGCGCAACACTCCGCCCCAGTACAGCCGCGCTCGCCCGAGATGGTTCGATCCTGGTCGGATCTGCAGTCGACGGCCTGGTGGCAAGCCTGCGAAGCTCCGCGACGCTGAGCGACCTCGATCCGCACCTGATCTTCGAGGCGCCGAAGCATCTCGGCACCGGCTGGACGGTGCAGGCCGGCAGTGGAGCGCCGGGTGCGGTCGACATCAACGCAGTCGACCTCACCGCCGCGCTACTCGCGGAGATCCTCGAGACCTCCGAGGACACCCTGCACACCCATCTCGGCCGGCACGTCTACGCGATCCCTCTCGCCGCTGGTGAGGCCTATCGCCGCGACCTCAGAGCACTGGCGACGAAATGCTTCGCCGACGTCAACCGGCTCGTGAGCTCCACTGCGGCCGCAGCCGTCTTCCACGCCGCTCGAGACCCGAGTCCGTGTCACTGCTTGGTCATTGATGCAGGAGTCGGATCGCTTGGTGCGTCGATGATCGAGATCGAGGAGGACGGCATCGTCCTCGTCGACTCGGTGCACGGTAGCAGCGCGGCCGGTGGTGACACCTGGCGTGAGGCCATCAATCGTCACCTCCGCCAGCAGGTCTGGGACGCTCGCCAGGCTGACCTGTTCGGGGATCCGATGGCAGATCACAAACTCACCCTCCTGGCCGACGAGGCGTTGACTGCCTTGATCAACAGCGAGTCGCACCACCTCGACGTCACCGGTGTCGATCCGCGCTGCATCGGGCTCAGCGTGAAGATCACGCGCTCCGACGTGGCAGACCTCGCGGCAGGTCCGTTGCAGACGACCCAGGAGATCATCGAGCAGGTTCAAGCCGACTTTGACAAGCCGACCTTGGTACTCCTTTCTGGCGGGCTGAGTCGCCTTCCCGGGTTCCGGGGCCTGGTTCAGCGACTCGTGCCGGGCGCGACAATTCGATCCCTCCCGGCGGAGTCGGCGGCCCTCGGTGCGGCCATTCAATCGGCGGTGCTCAGCGGAACAGTCAAAGACATGTTGCTGATCGATGCGACGAGCCAGGGCATCGGTGTCGTGGTGAACGGCGGCACGGTCGAGCCGTTGCTGCCGACCGGCACTTCGCTTCCCACCAAGGGCAGCATCGAGCTCATTGCGCGGGCCGGTGACCCACTCATCGTGCAGCTGGTCGAGGGCGACTCGACCTGGGCACACGACACGACCGCACTCGCTCAACATCAACTCTCAGCGACCGCCGACTCGGACAGCAGCCCACGCCGAGCACAGCTCACGGTCGAACTCGACGCCAACTACTACATCCACGTCGAGACCACCGACCTCGACGACGGATCCACCACCACCATCCCGATCGACCCGAAGCCGTTCCAGCCGATGCACCACCTCCGTCGCTACCCGTACGCGTACAACCATTCCGCCTGAGGATCCCTTCTCACCGTCACCGACCCGGTCCATCGACCGGACTTACAGCGGCGGGCTTCACGCCGTAGGACTTTCCACGGATCCCTGCTGTCGAAGGTCCTGTCGAAGGTCGATCGTCGCGGGAACGGCTGGGACGGCAGGGGTTCGAGGCCATGTCCAGGCGGAGCGCAGGATGAAGACCAGGAGCAGCACCTCGAGTCCGATGGAGAGGCCGTAGAAGAACGCCCAGTCCCAGGACGCCCCTGCCGCGTTGAACACCGAGTAGGGAATGTACAGCGTTGCTACGACGAGGTTCGTGGCGCGGTTCAGCCGGCCGGGCAGCGTCATGGAGAGCATCACCATCAGGGCGGGGATCGCCACGGACGCGAGCATGATGGTCAACAACGTCGAGCTGACGTCGAACCTCCAGACAAGGCCTTTCAGGATGCCGTCGACGACGCCGGGCTTGTAGAGGTTGAAGAAGTCGACGTAGATGTAGAGGAACATGAAGCTGGTCCATGCGGCGGCGAGCTTGGCCTGCACAGGGATCGGCGGGTTGTGGAGCACGTTCGGGATGTTCGTTCGGATGGTCATCGATTCTTCTTTCGAGAGGAGCGGTCCCTCCGCCGGAGGGCGGCAGACGTGGGCGTGCATACGCACGGGATGGGGTCGTTCTCGCCGGTACGGTCCTCAGACGGTGATCACGACCTTCCCTCGGGTGTGGCCGGCCCCGACGTAGCGGAGGGCGTCGGCTGCTTCGTCGAGGGGGTAGGTGCGGTCGATGACGGTCGTGACCTGCCCGGTCGTGAGGAGCTCGGCCAGGGTGAGCAGGTCCTGGCGCTTCCCGACCGACGAAAAGGGCTTCAGCTGCTGACGGGTGAACCCGGACAGCACGCGCGCTTTGACGATCCGACCGATGGGGCCGAGCCAGCGGCCACCGTGTCCGCTGTTGGGGATGAGGGTGCCGGCGGGCGTCAGCGCTCGGCGGACAGCCGCCAACGGCTGGGCTTCCACGTTGTCGAGGATGACGTCGTAGCGCTCCTCGTTGCGGGTGAAGTCGGTCCTCGTGTAGTCGACGACGTGGTCGGCACCGAGCGACCGGACCAGGTCGACGTTGCGGGTGCTGCACACACCCGTCACCTCCGCGCCGAACGCCTTGGCGATCTGGACGGCGAAGGAGCCCACGCCGCCCGACGCGCCCGTGACCAGCACCGTCTGGCCCGGTCGGACGTTCGCTATCTCGCGCAAGGCCTGCAACGCCGTCATGGCCGACGTGGGCACCGCTGCCGCGTCCACGACCGACAGGTCGGCAGGCACGGGCACGAGGTTGTCCGCCGGGAGGCAGGCGTACTCCGCGAGCGCTCCACCGGTGCTCCAGCCGAACACCTCGTCGCCGGGGCGGAGAGCGGTGACATCCTTCCCGACCGCTGCCACCACGCCGGCGAGGTCCATGCCAGGGATGCCGCGGCGCGGCCGGCGGAGTCCGTACGCCAGGCGCACCACGTACGGTTCACCGGTCATGACGAAGTAGTCGCCGGGATGCACTGAGGCCGCGCCCACCTGGACGAGCACCTCACCGCGACCGGGCAGTGGTATCGCCACCTCGGACGACTTCAGCACCGAGGGCGGGCCGTAGCGGTGCTGGACGGCGGCCCGCATCGTTGCCGCCCCGGCCGGACTCGCCCCCGGCCCCAGACGTGCACCGGCATCCGATCGCTGTTCGATTCCCACAGAAGTCTCCTGCCATCCGAGCCGCGACCCTCGCTGGCTCGTACACCGTACGTCGTACACCGTACTACAGATGCGTACACTGTACGATGCTCGTACGCTGAACGTTGTCGAGCCGTGTGAGCGAGCGAGGGGACCCGTGTCTGCGAGGAAACAACGCCCGGTCGAGCCAGACGCAGGGCTGAGCAAGCAGCGGGTAGTGGCCGAGGCGGTCCGGCTCGCCGACCGCGAGGGGGCCAACGGACTGAGCATGCGCCGGCTCGCTGGCGCGCTCGGCGCGGGGGCGATGTCGCTCTACCACTACGTGGCGAGCAAGGAAGAGTTGCTGGACGCCATGATCGACTTCGTGTTCCAGGAGATCGAGCTCCCACCCGAAGAGAGCGACTGGCAGTCGGCGATGCGACAGCGGGCGGTATCCGCCCGACGGGTTCTCGCATCCCACCCGTGGGCGATCGGCCTGATGGAGTCGCGGACATCGCCGGGACCCGCGAACCTCCGCCACCACGAAGCGGTCACCGCCTGCCTGCGCAGGGCCGGCTTCACGGTCCTGATGGCGACGCACGCCAACTGGTTGCTCGACAGCTATGTCTACGGTTTCGCACTGCAGGAAGCGAGCCTGCCGTTCGACACAGCCGATGAGTTCGCGAACATGGGTGAGGACGTCTTCCTACCCCAGCTTCCTCCTGGCGAGTTCCCTTACCTGAACGAGTCCGCCGCAGCGCTCGTCGCTGCCGGCTACGACCCCGCAGAGGAGTTCGCCTTCGGCCTCGACCTCGTCCTAGCCGCCCTCGAGCCCCTGCGAGCCTCCGCATAGCGTCGCTCCACGAATCGTCACGCGGCATGCAAGGACTGATCTGGCTGTCGGCCATCCGAACCGAATGGCCGGCCGGTTCCCTGTAGCACCTCCTGCCCCGATGAACCGACGGCTCACGGACGCGGACGAGACCATCTCCGGGCGTGACTGCCGGAGGAGGGATGCGCCGTACCGAGTCGGGAACACGTCGACTTCGCCACCACGACCATGATCGAGTAGCGGCCGCTCGGACACCATCCGTGGCGGGTTGGGTTACGGTCGTGCGGTGGCTTCCCTGATCACTACCCTCGGACCTCGAGCGGCGACGGAGCTGGGGCCGATCCTCCCGCACGAGCACGTATTCGTCGACCTCCGAACGTGGCAACAGCCCGGATACGGCGAGGCCGATACGACCGAGGTCGTCGAGGTGATGTCGCCCTACCTCCGCGACGTCCAGCGGCAAGGGGTGACGGCCATTGTGGAGCCCGGACCGATCGGTGTCGGGCGTCGCGTGGACATCTTGTTGGCGGTCTCGCAGGCCGTCGGTCTCCCGCTGGTGGCCCCGACCGGGGTCTATCGAGAGCAGTGGATCCCACCCTTCGTCCGCGAGGGCAGCACCGAAGCGCTCCGGGACCTGTTCGTCGCCGAGCTCACCGACCAGATCGAGGACACCGGAGTCCGGGCCGGCTGGATCAAGATCGGCGCCTCGGACGACGGCATCACCGAAGCCGAGCACAAGGTGCTGCGGGCGGCGGTGGCCGCCTCACTCGCCACCGGGGCGACGATCGGGAGCCATACCGTGAACGGCGCCGTGGCTCGGCAGCAGCTCGACATCATCGAACGGGCCGGGGGCCGACCAGATCGGTTCGTCTGGATCCATGCCCACGCCGAGCCGAACCGGGCCATCCACCTCGAGCTCGCCCGCCGCGGCTGCTGGGTCGAGTTCGACGGGATCGGCGACCCTGCCCAGGACCAGGACTTCGTCGACATGACCCGCGCCCTGCTGGGCGCCGGATTCGCCGAGTCCGTGCTGCTCAGCCAGGATCGCGGCTGGTTCGACCCGGCGCAGCCCCGCGGCGGCACGCCCGTGCCGTACACGGCCCTGTTCGACCGCTTCGTCCCGCTGCTCGCCGATCATGGTGTGGACGAGGCCACCATCACCACCTTGACCCGCCACAACCCGTTCCGCGCCTTCGCCCGATAGCCGCCAAGGAGGCTGATTGCAGCTCTGCGTTCGTGCCGCTCAGCGGTCGGTCAGCAGCACCGCACGAGAAAGCCCGCTAGACGGCGAGCTGTCCCGGCTCGACCAAGTCACCGACGAGTAGTTGGCGAGTGCTGGCGTCCGTGACCACCTCCACCGCGAAGGCGAGAGCCCCCAGGCAAGCCGGGAAGCCCCCGACCTGCAGAAGTGGCGCAGTCACCACCATCGGCGGGCGGCCAAAGCCCAGCGACACCAGGACCGCGGCCGGCTCGCCCGTCCACTCGCGGACCAGATCGGCATCCACGGAGAGCACGCCGACGATCGCGAATACCAAGAAGATCGCTGCACCGAAAGCAAGAACCTCACTTGCGACGCGGGTGACGGCGCGCTTGACGGCCGAGGCTTCGATCGTGTGGCGCGGCCCCAGACCCACGACCAGGAGTGCGACGGTGAGGGTGATCAACACGAGTAGGACGAATCGCGGGACGGGCAACCGGCCGATATAGCGCCAGGTTTCCGACGTGACGAACTAGACCAGGAGCAGGCTCAGCAAGAGCCGCATCTCGCGCACAGTGACCAGGACGACGTCCGCACCACGAGACGCAAAACCTGCGCCCACAGTTCCCGGGCGTTCCGACATGTACGCCATTCCTCCTCCGCATCAGTCCGTTGCAGCGATCCTTGCGCACCACGACGGGTCCCCCACAAGCGAGGTGTCGCCGCGTCGAACAGTCATCCGCTGGGACGACCTCATCTGATTCCGGGGTTGGCACGCCTTGCCCTTTCCAGATCGCCCGCCTTTCGAGTCGCTCGGTAAGGTCCGGTGGTGTCTGCAGCTGATCGTCCATCTCGCCCAGAGCCGTTGATCCGGCCGCCCCGGCTACATCTGGGTCGGGAAGGGACAGCCAGCAGACTCGAGTTGTTCTTCGACCTGGCGTATGTGCTGGTGGTCATCGAGCTCGCCAAGGTGTTCTACGAAGACCTGACCTGGCATGGTCTGCTGGTCTTGACCGGGGTGTTCGTAGCGATCTGGTTCTCCTGGGTCGGGTTCACCCTCTATGCGAACCGGTTCGATACCGACGATGTGGTGTTCCGGATCGCCAAACTCGCCGCGACCGCGTCCATCGTCGGCTGCGCAGCAAGTGCCTCCGACGCGATTGGCAAATTCGCGGTGCCGTTCGCCGCCTGCTACCTGCTCAGCCGCCTGGTGCTCCTCGGGCTCTACATCCGCGCCTACCGACACGTACGCGAAGCGCGACCCACGATCCAGGTGTACCTGGTCACCGTCGGCGCCAGCGCCGTCTTGTGGGCCGTGTCGCTGGCCACACCCGACCCGGCTCGCTACGTCCTCTGGGCGGTCGCAGTTGCCGTGACCGCCGCCGGCCCGCTGTTGACGAGTCTGCGCTCCCGACAGGTACCTCTACACGTCGAGCACCTACCCGAACGTTTCGCGCTCTTGGTCATCCTGGTGCTCGGCGAAGCTGTCGGCGGCGCCGCCCGCGGCGTCCACGACGCATCCTGGACCCTGACGCCGATGCTGATCGGTGTCCTCGCGTTCGCGGTCGCCGCCGGTATGTGGTGGATCTACTTCGACATCACCGCACCCAGCAGCAGCGAACACCTCGAGCGAGCCGAAGAAGAAGAAGAAGAAGAAGAAGACGAATCAGGCGACGAATCAGACGACAGCTCCAGCCAAGGCAAGAACACCGAACCACACAACGAGCCTGGCGCCGATGCCGGTCGCAGCAGCGACGATCACGCGACCGACGCGCGACACAACCTGTTCATCTACGGCCACTTGCCGCTGAGCATCGGTGTCGTCCTCATCGGTGTTGGACTCGAAGAACTCGTCGTGCATCCCGACACGGTCGGCCCGTCCGTCGCCACCTGGGTCTTCACCGGAGGGGTCACGGCCTTCCTGGTCGGGGTAGCCCTCATCATCAGCGGCACCACCCAGACCCTTCGATCAATCTGGCCCTGGCCCGTTGCCGCCATCCCGCTGGTCCTGGTCGCGGCGATCCTGCCGTGGCCATCCAGTCTCGTCCAGGTCGCTGTCTACGCCGTCGGCATTCTGGCCCTCGCCTTCCACGGGACCCGGGTGAGCCGGCGATCAAACACCGCCCTCATCCAGCCAGCTGCAGAAGAGCCCCCAGTCGCATCTTCCTAACCTTGCTCAACGACAAAGGCCGCTACAGCTTCCAGCTCTGCCGTGGAGAATTCGTGTCCTACGGGGTAGGTCCGTTCGGTGAGTGCGCTGTGTTGCAGCAGCCAACTCCTCGTCCGGCGGATGTAGTCCGTAGGTATGACGTCGTCGAAGTCACTGCGACCGACCGCGCCCCGTACCCTCGGTCGGCTCGCGGTGAGCTGAGTTGATTAGGGTGGAAAGGTGGGTAGGTGGCAGGCACTGGAGGGCGGCCCGCTGATGATCGTGATCGGCGAGGTCCTGCTCGTCGTCTGCAGCCTGAGCTACCTCGTCTGGTGGACGATCACGTTCAAACCGTCGGTGCGGACTCCACCCGGCGGTGGGCTCTTCCTCGCGGGAGCGGTGCTCGGCGGCCTCGGCGGCCTGGTTCTGCTGGCCATCGGGATCGCGGCCCTGCTGCCGAAGGCGTCGTGGCCGGCGCTGGGGGCCACGATCGTCGGCGGAGTGTTGGTCGGTGCGCTGTTGCTGTACGTCACCTCCACCGTCGCCCACCGTCCCGTGACCACCGAGCTCCCGCTGATCGTTGTCTGGGCCACCATGCAACTCGCCGCCGGCATCACGTTGCGGACGGCCGGGGTGCTGGCGGCGCCGGCGGCGTCCGCCTGGATCGTCGCGACAGCGATCGCGACGCTGGTCGGGCTGGTCTGCTACCTCATCTTCTATCGGCTCGATCCGATCCCCGCGTACTGGATCGGCATGGTGCCCCTCGCCATCGACGGCGTGGTGGCGGCGATCTTGGCCGCAATCGTGGCACTGACGCCAGTCCCCTGAGTGACCACCTGTCCCGCCGATCTACCTGGGCGAGCTCACCGCCTGCGCCACCGCGAGGCGGTGCCGGTCCGTGCTAGACATAGGACACCACCCGCTTGTCCTATTGAGGGGTCGCTTGGGCATTCCCCGTCGCCACTGGACGTACGTCGTGCGGATACCGGGTTGTCCTCCGTACAACTGGTTCGTCAAGCGTGGAGAAGGTGGGCATGCTGCTCGAGTGAGCGCGTACGCCGAACTGTCCTCCGACGGTGGCCGGTTCTGGGAGGGCGACGACTGGGGCTGGAGGCCGTTGTGGATGACCGCCGCCCAAGTCGTGGAGCACGCGCGAGTCTTCTCGGTGTCGCCGTTCACACCGCAGATCTGCTGGCGGGCGGATTGCTGAACCAGACCTGGCTCCTCCGCTGTAGCGACCGCGACCGTGTGCTTCGGGTTGGGCGGCCTGAACGAAACCTCGAGCAGGTTCTCTACGAGCAGACCCTCAGCCGAGCCTGGGCCGTGCACGTACCTCAGCTCGTCGCCGCCGAAGCGCCGGCGATGGCGACCATGCACCGCACCGCATACGAACTGGAGTTGGATCAACGGCCCGGGATGACCTCCATCGACGACGAACCCGTTGCACCGCGCTGGGCTGTTGCGCGGCAGGCCGTTGTGGACCGGTTCGGTAACGGACCTGACGTCATGCAGACCATCGGCAAGGTCGACCGGTCTGTCGACGAGATTGATGATCAGATCCGGCGCTGGCGTGGCAGCGGCCGCCTCGAGCCCCGAGCGGCTGTCCACGGTGACTTGAACGCTCGCAACCAGCTGTACCGAGACGACGCCCTGGTCGGCATCATCGACACCGACGACTGCCGAGTCGAGCCACTCATCTGGGAAGTCGCCGGGCTGGCGTACAGCGATCCCACAGTGTCTCCAGAGGTTGCCTGGGAGCTGTACCGCCAAGCTGGCGGGCCACTGCATCCAGCGGATCGAGAGCTGCTGCTGCCGTTCGCGAGGCTCGGTACCCTCAGCGAACTGCAGTGGATCACGGACGCCACAGGAGCCGCGACCCATCTGGCCTTGAGAAATCTCGAGGCGATCGCCGAAGACCTGGGTGGAACCCCATCGCGAGGCTGAGTTCTTATCGCTCAACGGTTACGGCTGGTCGCGCAGTCAGCATTCGTCGACTTCGCAGCTAACCTCCCAGGCGGCTGATGGCGAAATTGAACGGGAGCAGTACCTTGCCGCGGCCGTTGTCATGCCGACTCGGCGATGATTTAGCGGTATCGGCCAGGTCAGTACAGGACGCAGCTCTTCGAGGAGGAAGCATGAAGTTCGACCGAGCCACACTGTGTCTGCCCATCGCCGACCGCGCGAAGTCGCACGCCTTCTACGTCGCCCTCGGGATGTCCACGGTCGGCGAACCGGGTGATGACGGGCTCCCGGAACCGTTGCAGCTGGAGGTCAGCGACTCCCTGCGGGTGATGTTGATCCCGACCGGCGGCTTCGGGTGGGTGACTGGCGGCAGGGACCAGTCCGGCCCAGGGGCACACGAGTGCATGCTCGCGGTGGGACTGCCGTCCGAGGCCGACGTCGACGAGCTCATGCGCCGCGCCGGGGAAGCCGGCGCCGAGATCGTCTATGCCGCCGCGAACCAGAGCTGGGGGTCCGGGGACCACGTCGACGCCTACGCGGGTGTGTTCGCCGACCCGGACGGGCACCTGTGGCAAGTCAGCCGTGCCGGCGGTGTTCTCACCGGGTAGCAGGTCCGGACGGTGGCAGGATCGTGACGGTAGCCGACGCTTCTGCCACTGGCAGTTGACGCGCCGGTACCCGAGGGTTGGTCCATGGCCGAGATGGTGAAGATCGACGACCGGGGGTTGCCGAGGTCGTCGATGATGATGAGTTCTACGGTCTGGGCTTGTCGGGATACAACGATCACCTGAGGCGGACCTGTTGAGCACTGTGACGTCGTCCGATGGCACCACCATCGACTATGACGCGTATGGGGATGGCCCGACGGTCATCTTGATCGGCGGCGCGAGCCAGCATCGTGCCATCGATCCCCGAACGGCAGAGATCGCCAAGCAACTCGCGGCGGAGGGATTCACGGCGATCGACTACGACCGGCGCGGACGCGACCGTTCGGGCGACACCCCGCCCTGGTCGCTGGACCGGGAAGTCGAGGACATCGCAGCGCTGATCGAGGTCACCGGAGCACCCGCCGCCCTGTACACGAGCTCATCAGGGGCAGCACTCGCGCTCGCCGCGGTGCCGGCAGGGCTCGACGTGTCGGCGATCGCCCTCTACGAACCGCCCTACTTCGCCGGATCTGACGGCACCGACCACATCGCAGCACTCGAGCAGATGCTCGCCGACGGCCACCTGGACGAGGCGATGCGATACAACATGACCGCCATCATCGGTTTGCCCTCCGAGGCGGTCGACCAGATGGCGCAGGCACCGTGGTGGCCCGGCATGGTGGCGGTCGCACCCACCCTCATCTACGACCACAAAGCGTCGCACGACATCGAAACCGACCCCGACTGGCGAACGCGCTGGGCCGGCGTCACCACTCCGACCCTTGTCTTGTCCGGCGATCGAACCTTTCCCGGACTGCCCGAGGCCGCGGACTCCGTCGCTGCGGCATTGCCGAACGCGAAGCGCCAGATACTTGCCGGCCAAGACCACGGTCCCACGCCGGAGGCCATCGTGCCCGAACTCGTCAAGTTCCTGGAACCCTTGACGTCGATCAGGTGAACCAGACGGCGGCGAAGCACTTGTCGCCTACTTCGTGCCTCGCGATCCAGGCGACGGCTCACCACTCGGAGCGTGATCAGCCAGCCGCCAACATCTGCCCCATCGGGCACGACGCACGGATCGTCACAGGTCGACACTGAAAGGATGCAGGCGTTCGATCTGAGTCCCGTCCTGGATCGCACCCACGATGCGCCCGGTCGAGCCTCCGCTCCGACGTTCAAACCGCTTGCCTCGCCTGCCCGCGGTGGCTCGGCCTGGGTTCTCGCACTGCAACGGTCCGCCGGCAACGCGACCGTCAGCCGACTCCTGGCATCGGTGCAGCGATGCGGTGACCACATCGACCCTGGGTGCGCCTGCGCAGACCAGCTCCTCTCCTCAGACATCGACTCCCCTGTCGTCGCGCGACAGGGCACGCCTCCGGTCGCCCCGCCGGCGGGACCAGCCTGCCTTCCGCCCGGAAGCCGACGGGCCGGCAACGACGCCGACAGCGTCGACCAAGCACTGCAGGCCGGCTGCCTCGACGAGGCCTTCCCGATCCTCTGGGGGCACGCCATGTACGGGCTGCTCACCCTCCTGGACGCCTTGCGCTCCCGATCGACCTACGCATTGATCCGCGCCAACGCTGCTGGGCGAGGCGGACCGCGTCTCCTGACCGCCATCCACGCGGTCGACCTACGGGCGGCTGGACCCATCAACGGCCCGACGTTGCGCGGGCTGGTCGACGAGATGAGCACGTTGCCGCCCGATCAGCGAGGCGACATCCTGCGCTTCCTCGGCATGTCGACGTCCGTCACGGTTCAGGGATTGGTCCTGGACTTCTCCTACGTCGCCGGTGCGGCCGGGAAACGCAGCTGCAAGGACGCCGTGAGCGAGGCCGCCAAGTTCGACTTGAAGATGAAGGTCGAGTACGAGGCATGTCGCGGAAAGCCAGGAATCAAGAACAGCGATGACGTCGAGGCCTGCGTCAACGGCTCGCTGGCCAAACAAGGCGTTTCCACGAGCGTCGGCGGCACCACCAGCCAATCCGGAACCGTGGTCGTCAACGTCGGCGCCATGACTCAGTGCCAACCCATCCGGGTGCGCCATCACGAGATCCACGAAGGTGTCCACGCCAGCACCCAGAAGAAGCTCGAGAAGAAGCACGGTGCCGGCACGGCGGCGATGGATGCCGCCTGGACCGAGCCGAACGGCTGGATCGACGACGAGAAGAGGGCCTACCAAGCCGGATACGAGTTCTACAAAGAGGTCATCGCGGCCCTCACCCTGCTCGAAGGCAAGGTCCCGAAGTGAGGGTCGCGACCATCAAGATCACAAGCATCGCGGTCGTACCAGACAGCGATCTTCCCGTGTGGAGCGTCATGGCGGACGTTCTCCGCACGCACGCCGGCACGCCTCCCGATCCCCAAGTCGAATTCCTCGTGCACAGTCCCTCGCGCGCCTTCAGGACCTCCGAGCCACTCGGTAAGACGTTCACGATCTCATGGCCGGACGAAGCGGGATCCCCCTACAGCGGCCCGTTCACGTTGATCCATTGAGCTGGGAATGGCGCGAGTAGTTCGAAAGTTGCCCGAACCTCGACGGCGACGAGCGATGCGACACGTCCGAACCGAGTGGCCACCGTCGACACCTACCCGGGCGATCTTGGGGTCAACACCCGAGTAGCGCTGTGGCGCGTCATCGCTGGGGAGCTGCGGGCCGGCTGGCTCAGATCGCCTGACCCCGGTATCGGTCGCGACAACTCCGGCCCGATGGGTACCGTTCGGAGGTGACCACCGACGCCTTCGTACCCGCAGAATTCGAGCCGCCGTCAACACTTGTCACCGACCAGTTCCGGCTCGAACCGCTGGGGCCGCAACACAACGAAGCGGACCACGCCGCCTGGATGGCGAGTATCGACCACATCCGCGTCACCCCCGGTTTCGAGGACGGCACCTGGCCCCCGCGAGACGGTATGTCCCTCGAGGAGAACCGGGCCGATCTGCAACGTCATGCCGCTGACTTCACCCAACGAATCGGCTTCACCTACACGGTTCTCGACCGCGTCGAGGGTGATGTCATCGGCTGCGTCTACGTCTACCCCTCCCGATCCGCGGAGCATGACGTCACGGTCCAATCGTGGGTACGCGCCGACCAGGCCGACCTCGACCGTCCCCTTGCGGCCGCCATCGACCATTGGTTGTCCGCCGAGTGGCCGTGGCAGCGCCCAGACCGCCGCGGCCGCTGATCAGGGACGTCCAGTGCTACTTGTTCGAGTTCAGATGCCGAATCGGCCGGGAGCTCTGGGCGCTGTGGCATCAGCACTGGGTGCGCTTGGCGCCGACATCAACCTGGTGGAGATCGTCGAGAAGCGCGGCGAACTGGAGGTGGAGGAGTTCATCTTGGATCTGCCGCCCACCCAGACGGTGGAAGGGCTGGTGGCGGCCTGCGATGCTCTGGAGTCGGTGCAGGTGGAATGGGTGCGCAACTATCCCCGTGGCGGCGGCATCGACTACGACATCGAGCTGCACCGACGCATCGCAGCCGACCCTTCCCGAGCGGGCGAGATCTTGGTGTCAGCGGCTCCCTTGATCTTCCGGGCGCAGTGGAGTGTGTTGCTCGACGTGTCGGCAGCACCGCACATCATCTACGACACCCCGACTGCACCCGACCTCGACGCCGACCACCTGCGAAGATTCGATCCCTTCGACATCATCCACCGAGTAGCCCTCGAACCCGATTGGATCCCCGGCTCAGACGCCTATCACGCCGTCGTCTCCCCCATGGCCGACCACCGAGCGGTGATCGTCGCCCGCCGAGGCGAGCCCCCGTTCTTCGGCTCCGAGCTGGCGCGACTCGCTCACGTCACCGGAGCAACGGCCACAACCGACATGTTCGACCAGCCGCAGTCCACGACCGATCCGAAAGCGGCTCATCGCAGACCAGTGGCAACCCCTCTCTATGAGCGCCGACGCCCCTGATCTTCCGGGCCTGTAACGAGAGCAACGCTCTTGCGTTGCTCGTCAGTAGGTTTCTGCTTGCTCGCCAGCGGTCGTGGGGCGGCTTCGAGGATGACGTCCACGAGCTCGTCGCGACTTGGGCCCGGTGCATACGTCGGTCGCCATCCGTGCTGGTAGACCGCCCGTGCCAGGGGTTCGGCCGGCTTCAGGCTGTCAGGCAGCGCAGTCATCGCGAAGTAGCCTCCGGCGTACTGACCAATCCGGGGATCGGCTTCGACCGCGTCGGCGATGAGGTCGGAGGTGAGCGGGATGCTCAGGTCGAGGTCGTCGCCGTTCCACCGCCTGACCATGCCGCCGTCGATCGCGATGTGGTCGGCTACCCAGGGTTCGATGGCGTGGTCGCACCAGGAACCGAACGGTTCGGCCACCGAGGGTGGGTCGGCTCCGTCGTCGAGAAAGGCCAGCAGTGCTGAGACCTGCATGCAGGCCATCGCGATCCCGCGCCCTCGCGTCGGGGTCGTGGTCGCCACCGAGTCCCCGACGGCAACCAGTCCCGGTGTGCCGACCTGTCGCCGGTAGACGTTACGCAACGCCCCGCCGACGAGAACCGCTGATGTCGATTGCGCTCGGTCCGCTCGGATCCACTCAGCGACAGCCGGGATGGCACGACAGGCCGCCTCGAAGGCCGCCTCGAACCGCAGCGCCTTGAGTGAGTCGTCCGCGGTGGGGCGCACGAGTACTACGGAGAAGTGGCCGACCTCGTGCAAGAAGATGAGGCACTGGTAGCCGTCGAAATCGGCCATGTAGGCGATCGGGTTCGTCATGGGCCCGGGCTCTGCTCCCGGTCTCAGCCGGTACGTCCGGTCGACGTACGCGAGGCCGCAGTCTCCGTCGAGCTCCGGATCGCCACCAAGCGCGCTCGACCTGCCCAGACGCCCGGATCGGCCTGAGGCGTCCACGACGAGGTCGGCCTCGACAGGGGACCCATCCACACGAACACCGACAACTCGACCGTGGTGCAGGATCAATCCGTCGACGTGACCCGAGCGCAAGGTGAGGCCGGGCTGCTTATCCGCCGCGCTTCGAAGCGCTCGCTCGAAGGTCGACCGACGTGAGAGCACCCCGAGAAGCTGGGGGGCTCCGGCGGGGGTTGCGGCTTCCACCGGCTGGGCGCCGAGGCGCTGCCAGCTGGCAAAGGCCTCCGGCCACTCAGCCCGAAGGGTCGTCGGCACTTGCGGTCGGAAGCCGTGGGCGTGCTCGAACTGCATGACGCCTCGCCGGGTCCAGGCGTCTCCGGTTGGACCGGGGTCCCGGTCCACCGATGTGACGTGATGTCCGCGACGTGCGAGGGCGGCGCCGAGCATGAGGCCTGTTGGGCCGGATCCGACAATGAGTGTCCGCATGACCGTCCTCCAGTACACTGAGAGACACTTGATTACACTCAGAGTCACCTCAAAAGGAGTTGGTGTCAAGTATGGCTTCAACACAGCGTGACTACCGATCGCCACTTCGTGAGGAACAGGCGCGCGCGACGCAGCGAGCGATTGTCGGCGCCGCCCGCGACCTCTTCGTCACGCTCGGGTGGTCACGCACGACCATCGACGCCGTGGCCGCCCGAGCGGGGGTGAGCCGCAAGACGGTGTTCAGCTCAATCGGCGGCAAGGCGGCGCTCCTGAAGCTCGCCTTGGACTGGGCATTGGTGGGTGACGACGAACCGGTCCCGATGTCCGGACGGCAGGTCATCGCGGAGATGGAACGTCTGACCGACCCCCGCGCGCTCGTGGCTCGCTGGGCTCAGTTCGTTGCTGAGCTGGAGGTGCGGGCGGCGCCCTTGGCCGACGTACTCGTCGTGGCGGCCGACGCCGACCCGGCAGCGGCAGATGTGCACGCGGTGTCGGAACGCAACCGGCTTGGCGGCGCGGAGTCCTTCGTGACTCGCCTCAGCGCAATCGATGGCCTGCGCCCGGGCCTCACCACCGAGCGCGCCGTAGCCGCCGCCTTGGTGCTCATGGATCCCGCCGTTCACCGGACTCTGGTCCGTGAGCACCACTGGACGGTCACCGAGTACGCGAACTGGATCGAACGCGCCGCCGTCGCCGAGCTCGTCGATGACCGCTATCTCGACGAAGGCGCCTGAGACATAGTGACCGGGTACGGCACAGGCCCGAAGGTGTGCCGCTCTGGCGAACCCTGCTCACGCACTGACAAGATCGATGCCGTTATAGCGTTGGATCCACTAGCGGCGACCTGATCTGTCCTAGAGTGACTCGAAGTTTCCGGCCCGATGTAGCAACCCACCACACGGCACGACGACAGGAGCACCATGAGCCTCGGACTCGGCATTTTCCTCCTCGTCGTAGGCGGGATCTGCGCCTTCGGTATCCGCGATCAGTGGAGCGCCATTGACCTGACCGCCATCGGATACGTGTGCATGGGCGCTGGCGTACTCGCCATCGTCTTGAGCTTGATTCTCAGTCAGCAGCGGCGTGGAGCGGCTCGCACCACGACCGTGGAGCGGCGAGACATCCCGCCCACCGTGTAGCACCAACGCCCCACCGCTGATCGTGGGCTGGCGAAGTCACCGTTGACCGTGCCGCACTTCTCGTGTCCCTGTTAGCCGGTCAGGCCGCGCCGGGATCATTCCGGCCGAGGCGGCGGCGGCGCACGATCAAGTCGACACCAACAACCGCCCACGAGTGCTGCTGAAGCTCACCGTACGAGCAGCAGCACGGCGTCGGAGCCACCTTCGAACCGTCCCACTCAGCCTGTCCCCTTCAACGGCGGCCGCAATCACCGGCCAGGAGTCTGAGGAAGTCCAGGGTCGTCACCGCGGGTCCGGGTTCTTGTGCCTGTTTGGTGACTTCCTGCTGGCGCCCGCCGACGATGATCGGCGAATGGGTCGTATCCCATCGAAGACAATGGTCAGCGCGTCGTCAATTTGCTGGGCTTCGAGCGGTCGAGTGTGCAGCAGCAGCCGGTACCAGATTGCCCCGAAGAGCATGTCGAGGATGGCCTGTCGATCCACATCCGCTCGGATCTCACCGCGGCTTTGAGCACGCGCGATCCGGTCGTGCCAGATCGCCGTGGACGGTTGGATGACCTTCGCGAGATGCGCGCGTGACAGCTCGAGATCAGACTGCGCCGCAGCGACCAGTCCCTGGAAAACCGGTCCGACTTCGGTCGAGGTGAGCAGCCGCGTGACACCCACCATGTGGTGCCGCAGATCCTCGATGAGGTCTCCGGAGTCTTGGAAGTCCACGACGGTCCCGAGACTCTCGTCCAACGCCTCCAGTGCGACGGCGCCCTTGGAGGGCCACCAGCGGTAGATCGTCTGCTTGCCGACGCCGGCTCGGCGCGCGATCCCTTCGATCGAGGCTTGCTCGTAGCCGAGCTCGCTGATGAGGGCGGTCGTGGCGGCCAGGATGGCCCGCCGCGAGTGCTCGTTTCGGCGGGTGGGATCAGGCGTCGACGAAGACACGAATTCATCGTACCGACCGCGAGGCGAAACGACTCGTCTCGAGCCAGGCGGCTCCCATCTGCAGCGAGGAGCCTTACGAGGCGAGACGTATCGTCTTGACACGAGACGCGCCGTCTCGTAGGCTCGGACGAAGAGGAGCTGATCGGTAGGCGATTCGCCGACCATGCCTTCGCCCACCTCGATCCGATTCGTTCCACGCCCACCCAAGGTGAGAGACGACCATGACTACTGCCCCACTGAGCCAGCAAGGCGTCACCTATGACCGGGGCCTGAGCGCCAGGCCAGGACGGTGGCGGGGGTTCGTGGCGATCCGTGGCGCTCGCAGTCTCCTTCCCTGCGCTGTCTTTCGCCTTCAGCTTCATCGGCGTGGGCATCGACATCGCATCAGGGGCATACACCTACGAGGACCTCGAGGCCGGCACCGATTTCCTCACGCCCGTTTCCATGCTGACCAACAACCTCGCGATTGCCGCCCTCCTGCCGGTCGCGATGCTCCTCCAGTGGGCTTTGTTCGGAGTTCGGCCTCGATGGCTGTCGTCGATCGAAGGCCGCTTCCGGTGGCGCTGGTTCGGGCGACTCGCGCTCCTGGTGGTTCCCATCTGGATCGTCTACATCGGTCTGGCGCTCGTCTTCGGACCCATCGAGCCCATCACCTTCACGGGACTCGAGCCTGTTTCCTTCGCTCCGCCAGTGCTCGGGATGCTGTTTGTCGTACTGATCAGCGCACCGCTCCAGTCCGCCGGTGAGGAGTACGGCGCACGGGGCCTCATCCAGCGGTCCGTCGGATCCTGGTTCTCGAGCCCGGTGACCGGGTTCATCGTCGGAACGATCATCTCCGGAGCGCTCTTCGCCGGCGCCCACGCCGCCAGCGATCCTTGGCTCATCGCCTACTACTTCGTCTTCGGCGCGTCCCTTTGCGTTGCCGCCAGAGGAACCGGCGGGCTCGAGGCGCCCGTCCTCATTCACGCCGCCAACAACGTGCTGCTCCTCATCCCGATCGTGCTCACATCGCAGACGGCTCGGGTGTTCGATCGAGATTCAGGTGCCGCCGGCCCGTTCATGATCATGCCGATGCTGCTCCTCATCGGCGCGGCGCTCCTCAGCATCGGCTGGGGCCGCCGCCAGGGCATCCTCCGAGTCGCTGCACTGCCGCCTACAGGCCCAGGGCGACCGTCCGCTCCCGAGGAGAAGACGACATATCCCGATGATCAACATGTTCGGTGACCTACGTCGTCGCTGGGTCGCGAACCGAGTCAAGCCCGGGGACGGGCGTGCGTTGAAGCCGTTCCGCTGGTGGCAGCTGTTCTCCCGCGCACTGTTTCGTCTCAGGCTGACGACGGCGCACAGCCGGCCCGTGACCTACGCCGTCGAGGTCAGCCATTGGGAGAACCAGTGGTCGTGGTCAGACGAGGCCAGAGCCTTCCTGTACGTCGACGGCAGGCTCGGCGCCGAGTCCACACTGCCTGCGGCGTTCCCGGTCCGAGGCGGCCACATCGAGGTCGATATGAGCGGCTTCGGCGTCAAGCGATGCCACTACGTGACCGCAGAGGGAGCTGAACAGCAACTCATGCCTGACCCTCACTCCGCGGAAGGCCGGCGCGCCTACCTCGAGCGCGCGCACCCGACGTTGAGCCGCGGTATCAGCGCAGCCTCGGTCATGCTGCTCCTCGTGGGAGTGGCCCTCCTCATCCCACAGCTGATCGAAGCGATCTTCCTGATACCTCCGGTGGCTCGACAACTCGGCACGTACAGCTCACCCATTCAACTGCCGATCTGGCTGAACGTCGCGCTCGCCATCGGGACCGCGGCAGCAAGCACGGAGCGGGCGCTGAGGATGCGCTACCGCTGGTGGCTTGACGCCGCAGGGAACTAGTCCACCTGTTGGAGTCGCACGACGTGAGCTCGACGCCACACCTGTACTGATTGAGCGCGTCAACCCGACCTGCCGCCAGCCGTGATCCGGGTCCTTCGCGGCATCTCGGTCGCAGGGGTACCCCCAAGGAGGCGTCTCAGGGGTCAGTCGACTGAGTTCGAAAGTTCGTCAAGGACCGCCACATCGTCAGCCTCCAGGTCGAAGTCGAGTTGCGCATTGGCCTCGATTCGCTCGGGAGTCACCGACTTCGGCAGCGGCAGCACGTCCTTCTCCAACAGGTAGCGGATCGACAACTGAGCAACACTCTTGCCGTACTTCTCGGCGATGCCGGCCAGTCGGCTGTCGTCGAGCAATCTGCCGGTGGCGAGCGGGGAGTAGCCCTCGACGAGGATGTCGTGTTCCTGGCAGTAGGCGGTGGTTTCAGGCTGAGTGTTGCCGATGAACCAACGGATCTGATTGGCGTGCGGAGTCACCTCGGTGCCTGAGGCCAGCGATTCGAGATCCTCGACGTCGAAGTTGGACACGCCGATGGAGCGCACCCGTCCGGCTGCATGCAGTTCCTCGAAGACCTTCCAGACCTCGATGTTGCCTGCTCTGTGGTCTGAGCCCTTGTCCTGCCAAGGCCACGGGGCATGAATCAGCCAGAGGTCGAGCGGCCCCAGATCGAGATTGCTTGCCGACGTCTCGAACGCCTCTCGCGCACCCTTGGCGTCCTTGATCTCGGCCGGCAGCTTGGTCGTGATGTAGACCTCCTCGCGTGGCACACCGGAGTCACGGATGGCCCGACCCACGCTTCGCTCGTTGCCGTAGGCCAGAGCCGAGTCGATGTGGCGGTAGCCGACCTTCAGGGCCTCGGTCACCGAGTCGTAGGCCTCGGAACCTTCGGGGATCTGCCAGGTGCCGAACCCGATCTTCGGGATTCGGCGGCCAGAGGAAAGTGGGAACGTATCGGTGAGGATGGACACAGCTCGAAGCTACCGCTGTCACATCGTCGGCCTCCGATCGGGTGCTCC
>CAVSEZ010000001.1:0-894150 GCA_963727125.1 uncultured Actinomycetota bacterium | reverse complement strand
GGTCGCAACGGCGATCGAAACCACCGCCGGTACGCCGAAAGTCTGTAGCGGCAACTCCAACCACGAGGATCGACCAGCTCCCAGTTCGCTCGATCGTCAGCTGGGCGGCTCTATCCGCGAGCAGTGGCTGTTGACCCTCGCTCGATCAGGGTGGGGGTCGCGTCGCGCTCGCTGTCTGTGGATCCGGGCGCTTGTATTTCGCGGAGCAACAGCTGCGCTGCGTGACCACCATAGGAATAGATGTCGTGACTCAGCGCAGAGAGCGAAGGGCTGGTGATCTCGCACAGGATGGAATCGTCGTATGCGATCAGCGACACGTCCTGCGGGACATTCAGGTCGACCTCTCGGGCGGCTCCCAGGGCAGCCACAGCCATCAGGTCGTTGTCGTACAGGATCGCTGATGGTCGATCGTGCCGGCGGCCGAGGAGGCGGTGGGTGACCTGGCGACCACTGACGATGGTGGCGTCGGTTTCGACGATGTCCGGCGTCGGCAGGTCTGCCTCGCGGCATGCATCGAGAAACGCTGATGTGCGAAGGCGACTGTGCACCATGTTCGAGCGTTCACTCACCCACGCCAGGTGTTGGTGTCCTAGCTCGGTGAAGCGGGCAACAGCTGATCTGACGGCGCTCGCATCGTCTGTCCATACGCAGGGCAGTCCGGCCGCGAAACGTGGGTCTCCGACGACCACGACCGGCGGTCCCAGGTTCTTGACCATGTCCAGCCGCGGATCGTTGATCGTGAGGTCCAGCAAGATGAGTCCATCAACCCGTCGTTCAGCGGCCCATCTGCCGTAGGTGCGGATCTCCTCGGTCTGAGAATCGGCGATGTGCATCAAGAGGCTGATACCTGCCTGGCTGAACTGTTGTTCCAGGCCGGCCAGGAAGTTCATGTGGAACGGCGCGATGCCGAGGAACCGCGCGGGGCGCGTGATGACCACCCCGACCGCTGAGACGGGAGCACCTTTCAAGGCTCGCGCCGGCACATTCGGATGCCAGTTCAGATTCTCCGCGATCTTGACGATGCGTTCCCTCGTCTCAGCTGACACGCCGGCCCTGCCGTTCAGGGCGAGGGAGACCGCACTGGTGGAGACCCCGGCGAGGTGGGCAATGTCGACCATCTTCACCTGAGGCACCCGGCAACTATATCGAATGAGGCGGCGCTCTCTACGCGTCTGAGCCGTTGATTCGTCAGATCTTCTCACTTGTAACTCAATCGTGTGAGTGTTAGCTTCCTTGACACCCGCTCCGACCGCTCTGGACCTTGGCTGAGACAGCGTCTGGTGCAAGAAGTCGGTGTTGGGCGGCGCCGAAGCAGCCGTGTGCTCGGTGCTACCGATCCGTTCGATGACGAAGCGAGGATCTATGTTCGATCTGAGGCGCCGGGCGCCCGTGATGGTTGCCGTGTCCGTGGCAGCGATAATGCTGACCGTCGGCTGCGGCGGTGGCGCCCCCACCCCCGGTGCGGGCGGGGGCAGTGGAGGTAGCGAGGGTGCGCTCGACCTGAGCAAGCAGGGCGACATCGAATTCTGGCGCGGCAAAGACGTATCTGGCTTCGTCTCCGGAGCTGTCGACCGATTCAACGCCCAGCACCCGAACGGCAAGGTCACCCTGCACGAGCTGCCGGACTCCGCCGATCCGCAGCGTCAGCAGATCATCCAGAACACCCAGATCAAGAACGCCAAGATGGGCGTGGTCCAGGTCGACGTCGTGTGGACCGCTGAGTTCGCCGCGAACGGCTACATCGACGCCCTCCCGGCTGACCAATTCCCAACCGACGACCTGCTGCCGGCCGCCGTCGACAGCGCCACGTACTTCGACAAGCTCTACGCCCTGCCTGTTGCCACCAACGCCGGCCTGCTCTTCTACCGAACCGATCTCCTGGACAAGTACGGCGTGCAGCCCCCGACGTCCTTCGACGAGATGAAGGCCGCCTGCGACAAGATCCAGGCCGGAGAGAAGAACTCCAAGCTCAACTGCTTCGCCGGCCAGTACCAGAAGTACGAAGGGCTGACCGTGAACTTCGCGGAAGCCGTGAACGGTGCCGGCGGTGAGATCCTCGGTGACGACGGCAAGCCGAACGTCTCGACCCCTGAGGCCCAGAAGGGGCTGCAGACGCTGGTCGACTGGTTCAAGGACGGCTACATCCCCAAGGCGGCGATCACCTGGCAGGAAGAGCAGGGCCGGGTCGCTTTCCAAGAAGGGAACCTGATCTTTCACCGCAACTGGCCCTACGTCTACCCGCTGGCCAGCAAGACGGACGGATCCTCCAAGGTCGTGGGTAAGTTCAACGTGGCGCCGCTACCGGGGATCTCCCAGGCCGGCGTGTCCAGCTTGGGCGGCGGCAACTACGCCATCGCCAAGAATGCAGACAACAAGGGCACCGCAGCGGATTTCATCAAGTTCATGACCGAGGAGGAGCAGCAGAAGGCCAACGCCTTGACCTCATCGGAGCCGCCGGTCATCGCCTCGCTGTACAGCGATCCCGACGTCGTCAAGAAGTACCCCTTCTTCCCGACGCTGCTCAAGTCCGTCGAGAGCGCCAACCCCCGGCCGAAGGCCGTCAAGTACGGCGACGTCACCTTGGCGATCCAAGACGCGGCCTATTCATCGCTTCGAGGAGAGAACGAACCGGACGCGGCTCTGAAGTCGCTGCAGACCAAACTCCAGGGACTCATCCAGTAGTTCACGTCTGGTCAGTCTGAGCACGCCGGCGCGTCGGAGCTCAGCTTGAAGGGGCCGGTTGCAGGGCCTGGTTCCTGCCCGAGGACGGCGATCGCTGTTCTCGGGCAGTGGACCGGCTGACCGCACATTTGCCCTACTGCGGGGCGAGGCCGCCAGTCGAGTTGGTCTGGCTATGCAGAACCGCGCCGTCAACAACTGCATTGTGAATTCGCGATCCAACACAGCACACGGAGAGAAGTCGGCAATGAGCGCCAAGTTGAGAGTCGATCGATCCTCGGCCGGATCGCCGGTGATCGTTCTCGCGGACGCCGAGGACCACTCGCTGCTGATCCCTGAACCGCTCGTCGCCCAGGTTCTGGGAGGTGATGTCCAGCGGTTCGGATATGACGACATCATGGAGCGTGGCGGTCACCCCGGGGGTGCACAGGACGGTGCCGAACCGGCTGTCGTCGATACGCGGGCCTGGGTTGCTCTTGCCCGTCCATCGTTGAGTGACGGCACTCGCCTGATCGTGACCGACAGCTACAGCTTGACCGATGACGGCGCCGTTCGGTTGAGCCGCCAGGTCGACGTTGTCGAGGCCGGCTCTGCACCGGGTCTGCGCATCGGATTCACCACCGTCACCGCGGTGAGAGGCGCCCGCGAAGTCGACTGGGAGTTCTTCATCCCTGGCACGCTGTACAACAGGAACGACAATGACGACGATGGCGTCGAGGACTACCTCGCTACCTACGTTCAAGATGTCCGAGACGACAAGAACGGTGTCCTGGGTCTGCTCGCTCGCGAGCCCAGAACCGGTGCGACGTTCACCGTTGCCCGGCTCAACAAGCCTTCCTTCGACGTAGCGGTCACTCCGGACCAATTGACGCAGCGCTACTTCGTCCAGGACACCGACATCGGGTCCCTTGGCCTCGCGCCAGCCGAGGACGGTCAGGTAGCGCTCCGCGGCAGCTATCCCTTCTCGGAGGAGTACAGCTTCAGCCTCGACACTGACCGCAGCGGCTGGGCGGCCTTCGCCCCGATACACGAGGGTGGCCTCGCTGCTCTCCAGTACGAGTTCCGGGTCGGGACCAGCGCCAGTCTCACCGACGGAATCTGGCAGTTCTACGAGATCCAGCGCAACAATCTCAGCACCCGGCGCCCGACACCGGGTGTGACGCTGGAGGAGTCGGTCGAGTACCGGCAGCTCCTCACGCAGCTCTACTACCGGAAGTGGGAGCCGGAAGAGAACGCGAAACAGCCCGCCGGCTACCTGGTGCACTTCTCGCCTCGCAACGGCACCACGCTCGGATCACTGATCGAATTCGGGTTCTCCGGTGACCAGACCCTCTTGGCGTACGTACAGACCCTGTGGGGGCAGCAGAAGGGAATTCCCCTCTACGCCGACCGGGCCCGGACCGTGCTCGACTTCTTCGTCAACCACTGCCAACTGCCCAACGGATTCTGCCAGGGCATCTACGATCCACTGAAGGACCAATTCACACATTGGTTCACTGGCATCCTCATGCCCTTCCAGTACGCCGAGGACGAGGAAGATGTGCGCCGCTACGTCGGCCGGCAGATAGCCGATGCGTTGACCCCGATTGCGCGCGAGCTTCGAGGACAACCGGGGAACTATCTGCGTACCATGTGCGAGTCGGTGTACCCGCTGGTGCTCGCGTACCAAGCCACCGACCAGACCCACCGGCGTTGGCTCGAGGCGGCCGAGAAGTTCGGGTCGTTCCTGCTCCGAACCCAAGCCGATGACGGCTCGTGGTATCGGGCGTATTCGCCGGAGGGGGCCGGGTTGACCTCGCCCGCAGCGTGGTTCGGCGCGTCCTACGCTGAGCAGAAGAGTGGCACCATCTTCCCGATCCCGACCTTGGCTGCACTGCACATGATCACCGGCGATGATCGGTACCAGCAGGCGGCCGCCCGGGCAGCAGACTTCATCATCGCCACCTACGTCGACCCGGTCGCCTACATGGGCGGGTTGAACGACACCACGCACATCAAGTCCGTCAAGACGGACTCCGTCGGCATCATGTTCTTGATGCGCTCCCTGCTCAAAGCCCACCGGCTGACCGGCGATCAGCGACATCTCGAAGGAGCTGTGAAGGCGGCCAAGATCCTCGCCTCCTGGGTCTACCTGTGGGATGTCCCCTTCCCGGCAGGCACCCTGATGGACCAAGCGGAATTCCGATCAACCGGTTGGGCCGCCTGCGACGTGATCGCATCGGGCAGCTACCTCGACAACGAGTTCCTCGAGTTCACCGGGGATCTGGCCAACGTCGCTGTCTTGGCACATGAACCGGGACTCCTTGATGTCGCCGAACTCGTCCAGTATGGAATGCAGTACGCCGTATCGACCCCCGACAACGACCACGGCTACGTTGCACCCGGGATCCAGTGCGAGGGCATCCTCACCTCCTACTGGCTCAGTGCCCCTGACCACACCGAGTTCTCGGGCGCGGTCAACAAGGTGAAGGGCGACGACAACGACACCTGCAACGCCCTCACGAACGGCCAAGCCGCCTACGGTCTCTACGACCTGTACGCGTCCTTCGGCACCAGCAGACTTCGATCAGATTCGCCGCGATCACCTGCAACTCTGAAACCGTCCCGAACCGCTGGCGCAAGCAGCGCTCACCTTGCAGCCAGGTCTCGACGACTCTGCCCCACCGGAGCGTCAGCTAGCTCAACCGATCACCTCACAACATCCGAACACCACAACCACCCGATCCAACCAACCGATACAGCCACCGACGCTGGTGGTACCCAACTGATCCGAGACAGGAGTGCGCACGTGAAGGTGACAATCAAGGAGTGGCAGCGCGGGCAGCTCGAGCCAGAATCTCTTCTCTTTGCACAACTCAATCTGAAGATCAAGGGCTTCGTGATCATCGAGGACGTCTTCGGTGAGAACCAACTGAAGAAGATCAAGGATCGGTTCGACGAACTGCTCGCCGAGTACGCCGCGGTAACAGATCCGAACCGGGGCGCCAGTAGGTACGGAATGCCGTTGCCCTTCGAGGAGCCGTTCGCCAGCACCACGCTGGTCGCCAATCCGATTCTCCTGCAGGTCATTCGGTCCATCCTGGGCGAGGAGATCATCTGTTCGTACTTCTCCTCCGACACGGCGCTGTCCGGATCCCAATATCAGCAGGCGCACTCCGACGCCCCACCGCTCTTCCCGCAAGACGACATCACCCTTCCGCCGTTCTGCTACGTGGTGAACATCCCCTTGGTGGACTTCCGTCCAGACAACGGTCCGACCGAGATCTGGCCCTACGGAACACACCTCGTTGGTGACCCGAGCATGGTCCCTGTGCCCGACTTCTCCAAGATCAAGGAAAGCCGGGAGTCACCGCTCGGGCGCTTCAGCGAGGAGGAGATGACGCCCCAGCAGGTCATCACTCCGGCCGGTTCGGTCGTCATTCGCGACATCCGGATGTGGCATCGGGGAACGCCGAATCGGTCCAACGAGGCGAGGCCGATGATGGCCATGGTCTATCACCGGCCCTGGTACAACCATGGCATCGTCCGGATCGAGGAGTCGCAGTTCGAGGCTCTGCCCCCGGAGGTCAAGCAGATCTTCCGCAACGCGGTACTGGTTTAGCTGGGTCACTCTACGGAGCGAGGCGCGCCGCCGACCACGGTCACACGGGGTCCACTCGATGCTTCCGGCAGCGAGCGGGCCCTCACCTGCCGTCCCTCGTTCCGGTCCCGCTGACGCACCATGAGCCTCGGTCACCGGCCGCCCGACTGTTGCGCTGTGCCCGTGAGCGGATGCTGCCGAGAATTGTTTGCCGAGGAAGAGGGCCGTGCGTTCTCTGGCGTACCACTGTCCCACCCGGCCATCGACGCACTCGCGCAGCAGGTCCGCGTGCCCGCAATGACGCGCATATTCCTCGATCCGGTGAACCTGCACCTCGCGCACCGCCACCTGGGCAGTACCGAGGCGCTCACCCAGATCCGGATGTGAGGCCAGCACCGCATCCGTGTCGGCCTGCTCCGAGCCAAGTCGGCGTACGCCGCCTCGATCACCGCAGTATCCGCGACGGCACCATCGAAATCGGCGTCGGTCCCCCCGTACAGCTTCGGCAACGGCTCACCCGGCGCGATCCAGTTCCGCCAGGCGCGCTCACCCGCCGCCAGGTGGCGAAGGAGACCGAGCAACGACATGGTCGACGGCGGCACCGATCGCCGCGCCAACTGCTCCGCATCCAGTCCGTCGCACTTCATCAGCAACGTCAGCCGATAGTTGGTCAGGTAGTCCAACAACGTCGCCAACTCCCCCGTCCGGACTGGAGCCGTCGGAGTTCCGAGGATCCTCATCGGGGTCCAACCACATGTCCGGGTACACCGTGGCTTGGGTCCAGCGTTCAGGCTCGCGTCCCACCATCCCCATGCTCGTCTTTGCCGACCACCATTGCCACCCTTTTGATCTACAGACCGTCGACAGACCCCCCGACCAAAGCGCACACCAGGCGACAGCTCGGCCAATACCGGCTGTGTCAAGTTCCGGTACCCGTTTGACCAATGAGTTCCGGTAGCTGCTTGACACGATCATTCCGGTGGGTGGCGGGGTCGCCCGTTTGGGGTAGCAAAGGCCCCGTACTCCTTGGTCCGGTCGTGGCGGATCGGATGGGTCCGGACGATCTGGCCGTCGCAAGAGATTTGGACCGAATCGGCCACGATCGCGACCTGGGCCTGCCGACCTCGCCAGCGGTGTCCGGCCCGGTAGGTGCTGCCCGCGAACGAAACAGACCCGGACGAGTCCACCACCCTAGTTACCGTCAGTCCATCGGAAGCAGGATGAGGAGCAGGGCCTTGGCGAGGGTCCTGGCCCGGTGGTTGTCGTGGTGGTTGACGGCGGCCTTGCCGCAGTGGCGGCTCCTGGCCGCGGGCGATACCAGGTTTGCGTCGTTGGACATGTTCGGCGACCAGCACGTCGCGGTGGAAGATTCGGACCAGATGCGCCGCGGCGACAGCCTCGACCGGTTCCCCGGCCAACACGATCGGCACCCGGTATCTGAACCCGGCCAGGGAGATCAGTCCGTGCTGGTCGACCCACCGTTGCACCCCCGGCAGCCGGACAATCTCCCGACCCGGCACCACCACCCGATCGGCCGGCTCAACCAGTTCGGCTTCATGGCGTGCGGGATCGGCCGCCGTGCTGTCCACCGGTGCCGTCGGGATAGGAGAAGCGGTGGCCGGACTGATCGCGACGTCGGCCAGCTGGAACCGGTCCACCGGCGGCCGCATTCCCAACGACTGGTGCGGCCGTTCGGTGTTGTACTGATGGACCCAGACATCGAATGCGGCCTGCAGCTCAGCCATCGAGGCGTGTCGGTGATCATGCTCGACCAAGAACTCGGCCCGCATCGTCTTGTGCCACCGCTCCACCTTCCCCGTCGTGGTCGGCGAACGGGGCGCGGTCAGCAGATGCCGGATCCCGTTCTCAGCGCAGATCCGGTCGAACATCACCTCCGCCGACGACCCGGCCGGCCCGAAACGGCCGGTGAACACCTTCCCGTTGTCGGTCAGGATCTGCTCCGGGCAACCCCACCGCCGCAACGCCGCCAACAACGCGTCACACACCGGCTTCGCGGTCGCCCTGGCCACCAGCCGGGCCGACACCGCGAACCGGGAACTGTCGTCGATCCCCGACACCGCCTTCAACTCGGTGCCGTCGACCAGATGGAACCCGCCGACCACATCCATCTGCCACAACTCCATCGGCCGGGCCCGTTCCCACCGCCGATAATCCGCCCGCCGCTTCCGCCGCTGACCCGGCGTCACCAAACCGTGCCGCACCAAAGCCCGATAGATGCTGGTCCGGCCCGGCACCGGCGCCACTCCGTCGCTGGCCAGTTGGTAGCGGATCCGGTCCGCACCCCACGCCGGATGCGCCCGCCGCAACTCCAACACCGCCACCTCCACCGCCGGCGACATCTGATGCGGACACGAATGCGGCCTCGAGGACTGATCACCCAACCCACCCAGACCACCGTCGCCGGCATACCGCCGCAACCAGGCATGCACCGACTGCCGCGACACCCCGAACCGGCGCGCCACCTCGGTCACCGACGCGCCCTCCAACACCTCCCACACCGCCCGATACCGAAGCTCAGCCACCCGCAGCTCCTGAAGCATCCCGGGGCCCCTTCCGTCGTCCTCAGACCACGGAAAACCCACCCCAAACACGACCGCAACAGCCACCGAACAGACGAAAGTGTCAAGCACCTACCGGAACGACTGTCGCCCAGGAACCGGAACCGCGTCCCGAACCTGGAAAGCAGCTACCAGAACCAGATGGTCAAGCATCAACCGGAACCGCACAGCCACGATCCGAGGGCACATAGCAGGGCACGCCGCAGATCAGTCGCAGGATTTTCGATTCGAGCGCTCGCCGGAAAATGCCTCTGACCAGGGGCGATGCGTTGGAGCGGATGACGAGAATCGAACTCGCATGTTCAGCTTGGGAAGCTGATGTTCTGCCATTGAACTACATCCGCGTGCGGCCGCTGGGCGACGCCGCCCGAGGATTCTAGCCGAAACCCGCCGCAGGTCACCTCAGAGCGCGCAGCTCCCCGAACGACGCGTCGATCGCCGCCCGCAGGTCGCCGTCCGAGTCCGGCGCGATCCACCGCCGGAAGGCGTGGCTGAAGGCCGAGACGCCTGCATCCGCCGTCATCGCTGCGGTCAGGGCCGGTACCCCGCGCGACTCCAACGCGCCGGCCACCGCCTCCCCCATCCGCGCCAGCTTCAGCAGCTCACGCTCCTGCAGCCCGGGATTCCGTGCCATCGCCTGAGCCCGGCGGGTCGAGAAGTCGCGATCCGTCAGTACCTCGGCGGTCGCCTGGATCCCCGCCTCCACGGCCTCCAGCGGTGAGGCGTCCGCGGGCGCCGCCACGATCGCCGCCACCACCAGGTCCTGCAGCTGCGACGAGTGCAGGAACAGCACCTCGCGCTTGTCGGCGAAGTAGCGGAAGAAGGTGCGTTCGGTCACGCCGGCCCGCTCCGCGATGTCGGCGACCGTGGTCTCGTCGAAGCCGCGTTCCACGTAGAGATCCAGGGCGGCGAACACCAGCCGTCGCTCCGCACCTGGCTCCCACCGACCCATGCCGCACATCCTAGTGATGACAGCGACTGACATCGAGTGCTAGCCTCATTGATGACAGCCACTGACATCAGGAGCAAGCATGCACATCTTCATCACCGGCGCCACCGGGTGGATCGGGTCCGCCGTCGCCGCCGAACTCATCGACGCCGGTCACCAGGTCACCGGCCTGGCCCGTAACGACGCCAACGCCGATGCACTCACCGCCGCCGGCGTCATACCGCACCGGGGCCACCTGGACGACCTCGACAGCCTGCGCGCGGGCGCGGTCAACGCCGACGGCGTCATCCACTTCGCCAACCTCCACGACTTCACCGACCCGGCGAAGTCGGGCCGGATCGAGCGCAACGCCATCGAGACCTTCGGCGACGCCCTCCGCGGCACCGGCAAGCCGCTGGTCATCGCCTCCGGAGTCGCCGCCGTACCGGGACAGCTGCTCACCGAACAGGACGCCTCCCCGTTCCACGGCGTCGACTCGATGCGGGGCGGGAGCGAGAACCTCGCGCTCGAGTACGCCGACCAGGGTGTCCGCTCCATCGCCGTCCGCTTCGCCCCTACCGTGCACGGACCCGGCGACCACGGGTTCATCGCCATGCTGGTGCAGATGGCCCGGGAGAAGGGCGTCGCCGGCTACGTCGGCGACGGATCGAACCGCTGGCCCGCCGTCAATCGTGCCGACGCCGCGGAACTGGTCCGGCTCCTGGTGGAGCAGGCACCGCCGCGGACGATCGCGCACGCTGTCGACGAGGAAGGCGTGCCCACCCGGGACATCGCTGAGGCGATCGGGGTCGGTCTTGATCTGCCCGTGGTATCCGTCGCACCAGAGGACGCAGCTGAGCACTTCGGGTGGCTCGGGATGTTCTTCGGTCGGGACGTCACCGCTTCGAACGCCTGGACGCGGGAGCGGTTCGGGTGGGTGCCCAAGCATCCGACGTTGCTGGAGGATCTCAAGGGTGGGGCGTACTTCAGCTGAGCTTTGATCGGGGGCCTTCGGGGTTGCCGTACTGGGCCCTTCGACGGGCTCAGGGCGCGAGGTGGTTCGGCGCCATTGGCCCTTCGACGGGCTCAGGGCGCGAACCTGATCGGCCCTTCGACGGGCTCAGGGCGCGAACTGGTTGGCCTTCGACGGGAGCGGGCCGTTAGTGCACGGAGGCTGTGTAGATCTCGGTGATCGACGAGTCCAGGGTTGCGTTGAACTCTTCGTCGCTCTGCCCATCCGTCAGGCCTTGGAGGAGGGCGCGGGAGAAGCTGGCGATCATGCTCGGGTTCTCGGCCAGGAGCTTGCAGGCCTCGTCGCGGTCGTAGCCGCCTGACAATGCCAGCACGCGGAGGACGCGTGGGTCGGCGGCGAGGTCGGCGTACAGCTGCGGCTTCGTCGGGATGGTCAGTTTGAACATCACGACCGAGTCGGAGTCGAGGCCGTCCAGGCGTGCGTGCAGGGCGTCTCGCAGCAGCGCCTCCGCCTCCGCCTTGTGCGGGCTCTTGATGCTCACCTCGGGCTCGAGGATCGGGACCAGGCCGGCGGCGGCGATGCGGGCGCCGTACTCGAACTGCTGGTCGGCGACCGCCGCGATGCCGGCCTCGTCCGCGTCGTGGATGACCGAACGCATCTTGGTGCCGAAGATCCGGTGCCGGGTCGCGCGGGCCAGCAGGTCGTCGAGGGTGTCGATCGGCTTCATCAGCTGCACGCCCTGGTCCTCGTCAGCCAGCCCAAGATCGACCTTGAGGAACGGCACGACCTGCTTGCGCTCCCAGAGGTACTGCGCCGTGGGCACGCCCTCGACGTCGCGTTCCATCGTCTGCTCGAACAAGATCGCGCCCAGCACCCGGTCGCCGCCCAACGCCGGACTGGTCATCACCCGGGTCCGCATCGCGTGCACGAGGTCGAACATCTCCGCATCGTTCGTGTAGCGGTCCTCGGCCACGCCGTACTCCGCGAGCGCCTTCGGCGTGCTCCCGCCGCTCTGATCCAAAGCGGCGAAGAAGCCGCGTCCGGACCGGATCTTCTCGAGCTGTGCGCTGTCCATGCTCGTATCTTCTCGCTTCGCTTGTTGGCCCTTCGACCGGATCAGGGGGCGGGCGCCATTGGCCCTTCGACAGGCTCAGGGCACGAGGTGGTTCCGCGCCATTGGCCCTTCGACAGGCTCAGGGCACGAGGTGGTTCCGCGCCATTGGCCCTTCGACGAGCTCAGGGCACGAGCGGCCTAGGCTTCCGAGGTGTGAGTGAACTCGGGTTCGGGCAGGTCGCGATCGACTGCGAGAACGCGGTCAGGCTGGCGGAGTTCTGGTCGCAGCTGGTCGGGCGGCCGGTCGATCCGGGGGCCAGCGAGTTCTATGCGCTCGTGCCGGCCTCGGAGGACCGCACCTTCCCTGCGCTCATGTTCCTCCAGGTGCCCGAGCCCAAGACGGTCAAGAACCGCTGGCATCTCGACCTGACCAGCACCGATCCGGCCGCGGCGGCCGCGCGGGCCGTCGAGCTGGGCGCGGAGCAGCTCGAGAGCTTCGACGAGTACGGCACGAAGTGGACCACGCTGGCCGATCCCGAGGGCAACCTGTTCGACATCGGTCTCGCCCACGACTGAGCGGTACTCCGCCTCGACCCCAGATCCACTCAGGGTCCACCCTCGATCCCCCCTCAGGGGCCCTGACTTGTGACAATTGTCCTCGACCTGCTCGGGCGCGCGAAAGTACCGTTCAGCCATGTCGAACAGCCCCGTCGAGTCCCGCTTCGCTGAACCCGCGCACGTCGGGCCGATCGCCGGCGGCAACCTCCGCGCCTCCGACGCCGACCGGGACAAGGTGACCACCGTCCTCACCACCGCGTACGCCGAGGGCCGGATCACCCGCGAGGAGCACGACGAGCGGCTCGAGCTGGTGCTCACCGCCAAGACGTTCGACGAGCTGATCCCCATCACCTCCGACCTCGTGCTGGCGCCGGCCCCGACGACCTACACCGCCACCCCGCCGGCCCCCGTCGCCGACGCGGGCTTCGCCATCGACACCGCGCACGCCCACGACGACCCGGAGACCATGGTCGGGATCTTCGGCGGCGCCACCCGCAAGGGCAAGTGGCGGATCCGCAAGCAGACCAATGCGTACGCCCTCTTCGGCGGCATCGATCTCGACCTGCGCGAAGCCACCTTCGAGAACCCCGTCGTCGAGATCAACGGCGCCTGGTGCTTCGGCGGGATGGACATCAAGGTTCCTGAGGGCATCGAGGTCCGCGACAACACCATCGGCATCTTCGGCGGTACCGATGTCAGCAACGTCGGAGACCCCCGGCCCGGCGCGCCGGTGCTGGTCATCAAGGGGCTCAGCCTCTTCGGGGGTGTCTCCGTCAAGGGGCCCAAGCCGGACAAGAAGAAGCGCGGGCACCAAGGGCACAGCTGTCACTGAGCGTTGGTTGCTGCTGGCCTTCGGGGCGAGCGCCATTGGCCCTTCGACAGGCTCAGGGCACGAGCTGGATGGCGAGCTCAGGGCGACGAGCGGCTTCGGCGAGCGAAGGGGTCGGGCACTGGTGCCAGCTAGCCTGGGGTGACCATGGATGAACTGTTCGCACCGCCGATCTATGAGTGGAAGCGGCTGTCGCCGAAGTACCTGAAGGAGCGGCGGCTGCTGAGCGCCATCTGGTGGGCGATCTTCGGGATCGTGCCCGGGGTGTTCTTCGGGTTCATCGTCCGGGTGTGGTGGCTGGCGCTGCTCTTCGTCGCCTTCGCGATCGTGATGGGCGTGGTGCGCTACGTCTTCCTGGAGCGCACCTTCCGGTCCTGGGGCTACGTCGAACGCGAGGACGACCTCTACATCACCCACGGCGTCTGGTTCCGCACCCTGACCGCGGTCCCGTACGGGCGGATGCAGCTCGTCGAGGTGCAGTCCGGGCCGGTGGACCGCTCGTTCGGACTCGCGACCGTCACCCTCAAGACCGCCAGCCCCGGCACCGACGCCACCATCCCTGGCCTCGAACCCGACGAGGCCTCCCGACTGCGCGACCGGCTGACCGAGCTCGGCGAGGCGCACGCCTCCGGCCTATGAGTTCTCCCACCACGCAGCGGCCCCAGCAGACGGAGCCGAAGCAGACGCAGCGGCTGCATCCCCTGACCCCGTTCATCCGCGGCTGGGTGGTGCTGTTCGCGATCTTGATCTACCTGCTCCGCGACATCGTGCCCGACGGCAACGGCGGCAGCCCGGGCCTGCCCGGTGGCCTCCGGGTCTTCTTCCTGGTGATCGGCGCTGCGGTCCTGCTCGCCGCCCTGGCCGGGCTGGCCAGCTGGTACTTCACCCACTACGTGATCGACGACGACGAGCTGCGGATCGAGAGCGGCGCGATCTTCAAGACGTCCAAGAAGGTGCCGTTCGAACGACTGCAGTCCGTCGACATCGTGCAACCGTTCGCCGCCCGCATCTTCGGCCTCGCCGAGCTGCGGATGGAGGTCGGGGCCGGCGACAGCGTGATCAAACTCCGCTACCTGCGGCGCAGTGACGCCGACCGACTGCGGGACTACCTGCTGACCCGGGCCCACGGCGTCCGGGCCAGTCTCGGTGATCAACGCGGCCCCGGCGCCAGCGTCCTCACCGACCTGAGCGCCGACGACCAACGCCTCGTCACCGTCGACCCGGGTCGCCTCGTCGGCAGCTTCCTGCTGTCCAGCGAGTGGCTGCTGTCCGTGCTCGGCGTGGTGATCTTGCTGTCGGTCACCTCGTACTTCGACGTCGTCGGCTACGCCATCGCCGGCCTGATCCCGATGATCATCGGTCTGGTCACCTTGATCGGCCGCCGGCTGATCGGGATGTTCAACTTCACCCTGGCCGAGTCGCCGCGCGGTCTGCGCTCCTCCCGTGGGCTGACCAGCCTCACCAGCCAGTCCATCCCCGTCGACCGGATCCAGGGCGTCAAGATCGCCCAGTCGCTGCTGTGGCGGCCGTTCGGCTGGTACAAGATCGACATCAGCATCCTCGGCTACGGCAACAGCGGCTCCGACGACGGCGACGCGTCCGGCGCCACCAGCGTGCTGCTGCCGGTCGCCGACGCCGACCAGGTCCGGCTCGCGCTGGGCCGGATCCTGCCGGGTGTCGACGTCGACGCGATCGAGCTGCACCCGTCCCCGCGGGCCGCCCGGTGGATCCGCTGGTTCGACTTCTGGACGTTGAAGTACGGCTACGACGACCGGGTGCTGGTGGCCGAGCACGGTTGGATGATCAACTCCCGCAACATCGTCCCGCACGCCAAGACCCAGTCCGTCCGGATCGAACAGGGTCCGCTGCAGCGATCACTCGGACTCGCCGACGTGCACCTCGACATCACCGCCGGACCGGTCAACGCCGTCGCCCACCAGATCAGTGTCGACGCCGCCCGGTCGCTGGCCATGAGCCAGCTCGACCGGGCCCGGACCGCCCGCGCGGCCGACCGGGAACGGCGCTCCGCCGCCGCCGTCCGCGAGGACGCCCGCGATCACGGCGACGAGGCGGTGCTGGCGCGGTTCGGAGTGTCCCGGGACGCACTGCTCGGCTCCGGCGGGGAGTCGGAGGTGTACGCGCTCGACGAGCAGCGGGTGCTGCGGATCTACCGCTCGACCCACGAGGCGCCGGCCCGGACGACCGAACAGCTCCGCCGGCTCTACGACCTCTGGGCGAGCGTCTCGCTGCGCCCGTTCCCGCTCGAGGTGCCGTGGATCCTGGACGCCGGCCAGATCGGCAACCGGTACTTCACCGTCGACCGCCGCTTCTCCGGCCGCAGCCTGTCCGGCTGGCTCGCCGAGGCGCAGCCCGACGAACGCCGGACGGTGCTGCTCAGCTATCTCGACGCGGCCGCCACCCTGCAACAGCTGCCCAGTCCGACCCGGCGGTTCGCCCGGTTGATCGGCGACGACCCGCGCGAGTTCGACAGTCTCGCGGAGCTGTTGACCGACCAGCTGCTGCGGATCCTGCAGACCAGCCGGCAGCGACTGGAGCAGGATGTGCCGAACGTGATCGAGGTCTGGAACCGGCTCCAGCAGGCGCTGATCGGCCGGGAGGTCGTGCCCCAGCTGGTGCACGGCGACGTCTGCCCGCCCAACGTCTACGTCAGTCGCGGCCCCGAGGGCGGACCGGTCGTGACCGGGGTCGGCGACTTCAGTCCGCACACGCTGGTCGCGGATCCGCTGATGGACATCGCCGGCGCGATCGCCTTCCTGGAGCTCGAGGCGTACCCGGATGCGGCCGCCGACGCCGCCTGGCTGACCGCGGTCGCCGTCGAGCGGTACGGCCCAGGCACCGCGGACTGGATCGGCCACTACCGCGTCTACTACGGCTTCTACTTCTCCGACACGTACGAGTTCGATCCGACCTCGTACGCCTGGTGCCTGCGTCAGCTCGATGGCGCGACCGGGAGAGTCGGTGCTCAGACGCCCGGCAACGGGTGACCTGACTCCGCCCACTCCTCCATCCGGATCAGGGTCTGCTGCATCGACCGCATGTTGCGGCGCGGCCATCGCATCAGCTTGATCATCCACGGGAACCGGGACTGCCGGAAGTCGAACTCCTCGGTGACCATGGTGTGGGTGTCGTCGACCGGATCGAGCCGGTAGCGCCAGATGTGGTCGGCCGGATGCCGCCAGGAGATCAGCCGGCCCTCCTCGAACTCCTCCACCCGCGGCAGGATCTTGTACGGCACACCGATCTTCATCTGCATGCCGAACCGGGCGCCGGGCGACAGCCGTTCCGGGGTCCGCTCCTGGACTCCCTTGACCGAACCGGAGCCGTCGATCATCGGGTGCAACGCCGGCCGCGCCAACAACTCGAAGATGGCGTCGGCGGGGGCCGGGATGAGCCGGCTGGTGATGATCACCTCGGGGTCGGGCATCGTCCCAGTGTGCCCGGGTGCCCGCGGGTATCGGCGCGGAGGTGATCTCGATAGTCTCCCGCTATGGCCCGTGCTCCCAAGTCCGACCGTCCCGTCCTCGGCATCGACATCGGTGGCAGTGGCATCAAGGGCGCCCCTGTCGACATGGACACCGGGTTGTTCACCACCGACCGGCTGCGGATCGACACGCCGCACAAGTCGACGCCGACCAACGTGGCTGCGGTCGTCAAGGAGATCGTCGACCACTTCGGCGACACCATCGGCGACGGCCCGATCGGCGTCACGATCCCCGCGGTCGTCACCCACGGTCAGACCCGGTCGGCGGCCAACATCGACAAGTCCTGGATCGACGCGCCCGCGGAGAAGATCTTCGAGGACGTCCTGCAGCGCGACATCTACCTGATGAACGACGCCGACGCCGCCGGCATCGCCGAGGTGCACTACGGCGCCGCCAAGGGACACCCCGGCCTCGTCCTGATGACCACCCTCGGCACCGGCATCGGGTCCGCCCTGATCTACCGCGGCGTGCTGATCCCCAACTCCGAGCTCGGCCACATCGAGGTCGACGGTGTGGACGCGGAGACCAACGCGGCCGCCAGCGTGAAGGACAAGCTCGGGTTGTCGTACTCGGACTACGTGCCGCGGCTGCAGCGCTACTACGAGGTCGTCGAGGCGCTGTTCTGGCCCGACCTGATCGTCGTCGGCGGCGGCGTCAGCAAGAAGTCGGAGAAGTTCCTGCCGAAGCTCAAGCTGAAGTCCGAGATCGTCCCGGCCAAGTTGTTGAACACCGCCGGCATCGTCGGCGCCGCCTGGCTCGCGCAGGACCGGCAGGCCAATCCCGACCCGCTGAAGTAGGTCTCACCGGCACCACGGCGGCTCCCACCACACTTCGCGCCCGATTCCGTCGTTCGCGCCTCAAGTAGCGGGCGCGAACAACCGGAACTGGCGCGAAGTCCAGGGATGCAGGGTGAGGGCCAGGGGGTGAGGCGGGTGGGGTCGGGCGGCGGGGCGTGGATCCGGGCGAGCATCGCGCGGATGTCGCTGGAGCAGAAGGTGGGCCAGCTCTTCGTCCCGTACCTGACCGGGTCGCGGGCCGACGAGGAACGGCCCGAGAACCTCGAGCGGTTCGGGGTGGCGACTCCGGCGGAAGCGGTGCGGACGTTCCAGCTCGGCGGAGTGATCTACTTCGGCTGGTCCGACAACACCGCCGATCCCCAGCAGATCGCGCGGCTGAGCAACGACCTGCAGCGGGCGGCGCGTCGAGGCCGGGCCGGACCGGACCGGCGTGCCGCTGAGCATCGCCATCGACCAGGAGACCGGGCTCGTCGACCGGATCGGGTCCGCGGCCACGGTCTTCCCGGGAGCCATGGCGCTGGGGGCGGGCCGGGACGAGCAGGCGACCTACGACACGTACGCGATCACCGCGGCGGAGCTGCGGGCGATGGGCATCACCGTCGACTACGCCCCGGACGCCGACGTCAACGTCAATCCCGCCAACCCGGTGATCGGGGTGCGCTCGTTCTCCTCCGATCCCGAGCTGGTGGCCACCCACGTACGGGCGGCGGTCCGCGGTCTGCAGGAGCAGCGGCTGAGCGCCGCGGCCAAGCACTTCCCCGGCCACGGCGACACCGGCACCGATTCCCACTTCGGACTGCCGGTGATCGAGCACACCCGGCAGCAGTGGGAGGAGATCGACGCGCCGCCCTTCCGGGCCGCCATCGAGGCCGGCGTGGACACGATCATGACCGCGCACATCGCGTTCCCGGCGTTCGACGACTCCGGCGACCCGGCCACGCTGAGCCGCGCCGTGCTGAGCGGGCTGCTTCGCGACGAACTCGGGTTCGACGGTGTGATCGCCACCGACTCGCTGCGGATGCAGGGCGTCCGGGACAAGTACGGCGACGCGCGCGTCCCGGTGCTCGCCCTGCAGGCCGGCGCCGACGTGCTGCTCGATCCCCCGCAGCCGGATCAGCAGATCCGAGCCGTCCTCGACGCGGTCCGGACCGGCGAGCTGACCGAGCAGCGGATCGAGCAGAGCGTGGCCCGGATCCTGGCGCAGAAGTGGCGGCGCGGGGTGATCGCGCGGCCGTACGTCGACGAGGCACGCGTCGACGCGATCGTCGGCACCCGCGAGCACCGGGCCCGAGCCCAGCAGATCACCGACCACACCACGACCCTGATCACCGACCGGGCCGGACTGGTCCCGCTGCCTCCCGGGCGGGTGCTGGTGACCGGAGTCGGCGAGGACGCCGTCGCCGCAGCTGGCCCGGGAGCTGAGCGACCGCGGCCACCTGGCGACCGCGCTGTCTCCCGGGGCGGATCGGACGAGCATCGACGATGTCGCCGCAGCCGCGGGCCAACACGACGCGGTCGTCATCACCACCTCCGCCGCGGCGACCGACCTCGGGCAGCAGCAGCTGGTCGCGGCCCTGCTGGCGACCGGGACACCGGTGGTCGTGGTGGCACTCGGCGTCCCGTACGACATCGCGTACCTGCCCGGGATCGAGAGCTACCTGGCCACCTACTCCGCGACGCCACCCGCCATCACGTCGGCGGCGAAGGTGCTGGCCGGGGAACTCCAGCCGCGCGGCCGCCTTCCGGTGGACATCCCCCGGGCCGACAGCGCGTCGATCCTCTTCCCGATCGGTACCGGCCTGCGCCGCTGACGGCGGTTCGTACTGCCTCCGGACGTATCTGGTTGACCCGGTGCCTCCTCCCTAGCACCAATCCGCGACCAGCGGACGTCGCAACCTCGGGGGAATCGTCATGACTCAGACCGCCAACGTCGAACGGCTCGCACGACGCGGCCGCCATCTCGAAGCCGCCCGCTTCGGGGATCCGGATCTCGGTCCGCTCCAGCTGCTGCCGGGCACCTGGGCCAACCTGCCCGGTCTGCCCGGCCGGGGCTGGAACATGATCGCGCTGCCGTTCGCCCAGCCGGCGGGGAGCCCGTTCCGGCCCGACTACCGGCTGCTGCTCAACCAGTTCAACGAGGAGCTCAAGTTCAACCTCGTCGACAAGGCCGTGCCCAACCGCGGCATCGACGCCACCGGCACCACCAACACCGACCAGCTCGTGGTCACCATCGACTACGAGCAGGCCGTCGCCCAGGTCGTCGCGGAGGACTTCCCGGTCAGCGGGCTCGCCGGTGCGCCCGGGCTCGCCATCCACCACGAACCCGGCCTGTTCCTGCACCTGACCAACGAGACCGGCGGTGGTTCCGACATCGCCCGGTTGGCGACCGTGCCGCACGGCGACGCCGCGCTGGCCCTCGGCAAATCCAGCCTCGTCGACGGCCCGCCGGTCGTCCCCGGTGTCAACGCCTTGCCGATCGGGGTCAACCAGGACATCGAGGCGAACCCGTATCTGCTTCCCTACAAGCACTTCCACGACAACCCGTTCCAGGGCCTGTTCGATCCGACGGACCCGACCGCGCTGCTGGAGGTGGCCAACGCGGGCGTCACGATCACCCGGACCACCGTGCTCGAGCTCGACACCACGGTCGAGACCGGCGGCATCAACAACGTCCCGTTCGTCGTGAAGCAGGCCAACGCGTCGGAGATGAAGTCGACCTTCTTCATCCAGGAACTCGCCGAGCTCGACTCCCTGGGCAACCCCAAGCTGCGGCTGCAGTACGTGCAGGTGGTCCAACTCGACTTCTTCCCGCGCTTCGACGGCGGGCCGGGCCGGATCAAGTGGCCGCACGTCAGCATCAACACGCTGGAGAAGATCACCGACGACGTCGACATCGAGTCCTACGCGACGATGCCGCCGCCCGAGTCGAACTGACCCACGAGCCCGACCTCGAGATCGAGTCTCCGGAGCTACATCCGCTCCAGGGCCTCGATCCCGAGCAGGTCCAGACCGGTGGCCAGCACCGACTTGGTGGCGGCGCAGAGGGCGAGCCGGGAACTGCGGACAGCGCCCTCGGACTTCAGCACCGGGCACTGCTCGTAGAAGACCGAGAGCGCGCCGGCCACCTCGTACAGGTAGGAGCACAGCTTGTGCGGCTGCAGCGTGTCGGCGACCTCGGCGACGACCTCGCCGAACCGGATCAGCAGCAGCGCCAGCGACTGCTCAGCCGGCTCGTCGAGCACCTCGATCTTCTCCGCCAGCGGGATCCCCTCCGCCTCGGCCCGACGCAGCAGCTGGGTCAACCGGGCGTGGGCGTACTGCAGGTACGGGCCGGTGTTGCCGGTGGTCTGCACCATCCGGTCGATGTCGAAGACGTAGTCCTTGTTGATCCCGTTGGACAGATCGGCGTACTTGATCGCGGCCAGCGCGATGGGCGGCGCCGCCTGCTCCTCGGCCATGTCCAGCAGGTCGGCCAGGAACATCGCCTTGCCCTCACGGGTCTTGAACGGCTTGCCGTCGGGGCCGAGCACCATCCCGTATCCGACGTGCTCGGCCACCGTGTGCTCCGGCAGCCAGCCGGCCTTCCGGCAGACCGCGAACACCTGGGCGAAGTGGTCGCCCTGCCGGGCATCGGTGACGTAGATCATCCGGTCGGCGTGCAGATCGCGGACCCGATGCCGCACCGCGGCCAGGTCGGTGATCGAGTAGCCGTACCCGCCGTCGGACTTGCGGACGATCATCGGGGCGTTGAAGCCCTCGACGAACACCACCAGCGCACCCTGGTCGATGACGGCCGTGCCGTCGGCCTCGAGCTCGCGGGCGACGGAGGCGAGATCGTCGTTGTACGTCGACTCCCCCGCCAGGTGCTCGTCGGTCAGCAGCACCCGCAACCGGTCGTACGTGACGTGGAAACCCGCCAGCGAGATGTCGATCAGCTGCTGCCAGATGGCCCGGGTCTGCTCGTCCCCCGACTGCAGGGCGACGACCCGCTTCCGGGCCCGCTCCGCGAAGTCGGTGTCGTCCCGGAAGTGCTTGGCCGCCCGCTTGTACAGCTCGTCGGCCTCCGGCAGGGACAAGTCGGCGGCCACGATGCCCTCGTCCAGGGTCTGCTCGACGAGCATGCCGAACTGGGTACCCCAGTCGCCGAGGTGGTTCTGCGGCAGCACCTGGTGACCGACCGCGGTCAGCACCCGGTTGAAGCAGTCGCCGATGATCGTGGTGCGCAGGTGCCCGACGTGCATCTGCTTCGCCACATTGGGAGCCGAGTAGTCGATCACCACCCGCTGCGGCCGCTCGGCCCGGATCAGGCCGCGGTCCGGGTCGGCCAGCTGATCACTGACCGCCCGCGCCATCACGTCCGACCGCAGCCGGAAGTTGATGAACCCCGGGCCGGCGATCTCCAGCGGCTCACACAGGTCCGAGACGTCGAGCTGGTCCACGATCCGCTGGGCGATCGCGCGCGGCGGCCCGCCCTCCACCTTCGCCAGCCGGAGCGCGACGTTGGACTGGAAGTGCCCGAACTGGGGACGGGTGGCCGAGCGCAGTTCGGGATCGATGCCGGCAACGGCCTCGATGCGTGCGTTCAGTTGAGCCGGGAGCGAGGACACGAGACCCAAGTATGCTGCCGCGCCGCCACAGGTTCACCTTGGTTCGCTCCTCCGGGCCTCTTGGTGCGAGCTCCACGTGGCCCTTCGACGGGCTCAGGGCACGAACAACACGGCGGGCTCTGAGCTTGTCGAAGAGCGCAGGTGGGTTACCTCTCTTGGCCCTTCGCCGGGCTCCGGGCAGGACGGGTCAGGGGGCGGGGCGGTGGGGTTGGCAGTGCGGGCACCAGTAGCTTCGGCGTTCTTGGCCGAGGGTGCCGAACTCCTCGGTGCGGATCGAGGTGCGGCAGCGGCGGCAGGGTTGGTTGGGGCGTTCGAAGACGTACGCGCGGCGGTCGCGGCGGAGATCGCCGGTGGTGGACTGGTCGGCCCGGGTGCGGTTGGCGAGCAGCAGCTGACGGGCGCGGAGCACCAGCCGCGGCAGGTCGCCGACCTCCGACACGGGGGTACGCGGATGCAGACCCTGCAAGAAGAGCACCTCGGCCCGGTAGAAGGTGCCGATGCCGGCCAGGTTCCGCTGGTCCAGCAGCGCCTCGCCGATCGTCCGCCCCGGTTCGGCCCGGATCCGCCGCAGTGCCTCGTCGAGGTCCCAGTCCGGCCCGAGCAGATCCGGTCCGAGGTGCCCGACCACCGTGTTCTCGTCGGCGGTGGGCAGCAGCTCGACCACCGGCAACCGGTACCCGACCGCGTCGGTCTCGCTCGTGCGCAGGATCACCCTGATCTGGAACGGTTGCCCGCCCGACCAGGTGCGGCCGCGGGCGAAGGTCCGCCAGGTGCCGTCCATCCGGAAGTGGGTGTGCAGGGTGTAGCCGTTGCCGAAGCGGAACAGCTGGTGCTTGCCCCGCGACACCACCTCGTCCACGGTCACGCCGGCGAGGTCGGTGGTGGCCAGCGCCGGCACCCGGAACTCGGTGTCCGTCAGCTCGCGACCGGCCAGCGCCTGGTGCAACCGGCGGCAGGCCCGCCAGACCGTGTCTCCCTCCGGCACGGGTCTAGTCTGCGCTCCCGGATCCTGCGGACTGCCCGGCGCGGTCGCCGAGGGCGCGGAGCATCACCCCCACCCAGGTCCGGAACGGCCGCCAGCTCTCGGCGAGCTCGGCGAACTGGGCGTCGCTGAACTCCCGACCGTACTGTTGCGCCGCCGCCTCCCGGACGTGGCCCTCGTTCGGCAGCACGTCGGCCCGGCCGCAGGCGCGGATCACGATCAATGAGCTGTAGAACGGCCCGATGCCGGGCAACCGCTGCAACTCGACCTGCGCGTCCGCCGGGTCGAGCGCGTTGAGGCGGTCGACGGCGAGCTCACCACGTTCGGCCGCTTCGGCCACCGCGTGCAGCCGAGGGATCCGGTCCGCGGGCAGCCCCTGCAGGCTCGACACGGTGAGCAGCTGCCGCGGGGTGGGCAGCGCTGACAGCGTCTGCCCGGCCAGCTCGAAGGTGGCGCCGTGCTCGTGGCCGAGTCGGTCGCGGACCGGGATCGCCTGGAAGCGGGAGCGGCGGGCGCTCACGATCGACCAGACCGCCGCCTCGTACGGCGAGTAGAAGTTCGCCGGCCGGAAACCGGGCGCCACCGCCCAGACCCGGCGCAGCACCGGATCGGCCGAGCAGATGTCGGCGTAGCTGTTCCCGTCGTGGTCGACCGAGATGACGCGAGCCACCTGGGCGGCCACCTCACCGACGTCGGGGTCCACGCCCGGGCCGGGCACGATCGCGAGGTCGATCTCGTCCCCGTCCTGGCGCGCCTCGACACCGACCTGACCGGACCCGTCGTCGAGACAGAAGGCCAGCCGCATCACGCCGTCGAAGTCCCGCTCGGCGCGGTGCCCGAAACCCATCGTGGCGACCTCGGCGAGATCGAACGGACCGGAGACCGGGATGCGGGTCCGCAGCGGAGTGATCGTGTTCATGAGCTCAGCATCCGCTCGAGGACTGACACCCGGACCTACGCTGCGGCCATGAGGACGATTGGGCGAAGAAATCTGTGGAAAACCGTCCGGGCGGGTGCGGCGATCGGGAGTGCCGCGACCCTGGTGGTGGCCGCGGCGGCGGTCTACGTCCGCTCGGCCGCTCGGGGCCGGATCTTCAGCGAGTCGGGACTGCCGAGCACCCCGGTCGGCGTCGTGCTCGGCGCCCAGGTCTATCCCGACGGCACGCCGTCGCCGTTCCTCGCCGCCCGACTCGACCTGGCCGTGCGGCTGTTCCGGGCCGGTCTCGTCCAGCGGCTGATCGTCTCCGGCGATCATCGTGCACGGGAGTACGACGAGCCGCGGGCGATGCGGCGCTACCTGATCGAGCTGGGGATCCCGGACGAGGCGATCACCGAGGACCCGGACGGCTTCGACACGTACGAGTCCTGCCTGCGCGCCCGCGACGAGTACCAGCTGCGCCGGTTCGCGCTGATCAGCCAGACCTACCACCTGCCGCGAGCGGTGGGCACCGCTCGGCTGCTCGGTCTCGACGCCATCGGGGTCGGCGACTCGTCGGTCCGGATCCAGCCCTCCGGGCGGCACTCGCGCAGCTGGCGGTGGGGCGTGCTCCGCGAGCAGGTCGCGTGCCTGAAGACACTTCGCGACCTCCGTCGTCGGCGCATACTCACCAGGCGTTGACCGTGACGCGTACTTATGTAATCATGTAATTGTTCGTACAGCGTTAGGCGTACGACATTGCACAGGAAGGAGTGCGCAGATGAGATGGCACTCAACAGATGAAGCCCCCGACGAGGGCGAACACGGCGGCCGAGGCCGTCGAGGTGGTCGCCGCGGTGAGCGGGGCGAAGGTCGCGGCGAGGGTCGCGGCGAAGGACGGGGACGCGGGTTCGGCCGGCCGGGTGGCTGGCAGAACGTGGACGTACCGCCTGCGGACGACGCTCAGGCGTGGTTCGAGGGCCGGTTGCCCGACGACTGGTTCAACGAGGTAACCGTGACCGTCGACCGCGAGGAGATCGTGGTGTCGGGCGCGCTGGCCGACGAAGCTGCCGATCGCGCCGAGGCCGAGGGACGGATCAGCCGGTTCCGCGCCGACACGCGCGGCATCCGGATGCAGATCGCCGACGAGGCAGAGGCGCGCTACGGCCGCAAGGTCAGCTGGGGCGCCGAGCTCGGCGAGGTCAAGGCCCTGTTCACCCACATCTCGGTACCCGTGATGACGCGACTGCGTCAGCCCGAGCGCCAGGTGCTGGACACCCTGGTCGACGCCGGGGTCGCCCGATCCCGGTCCGAGGCGCTGTCCTGGGCGGTCAAGCTGGTCGGCGAACACGCCGAGTCCTGGCTGTCCGACCTGCGGACCGCGATGTCGGAGGTCGACAAGCTCCGTGCCGAGGGCCCCGAGCTGTAAGACCCGATCGTGTGTCGAGTTGCGTCCGTAGTCGGACGTAACTCGACACACGAACACGATGGTCAGCCGTTCAGCAGCCAGACCAACCGGTCGTACAGCTGGGGCGGTCCCGCCACGATCGGGTTCCCCTCGAGCAGTCCGGCCCCGGCCAGGAAGTCACTGACCCGGCAACCGGCCGCCTGCAGCACCGCGATCGCGCCGAGGCAGTCCCAGGAGTTGATGTGCGGCTCGACGTACCCGATCAGCCGCCCGCAGGCCACGTCACACAGACCGAGCGCGCCGGAGCCGTTGCGGACGAACATGCCACCGGCACGCAGCAGCCGGTCCAGCACCGGCACCACCTGCTCGGGTCTCGACCGCACCGAGGCCCCCAGGAACACCAGACCGTCGGAGAAGTCCGCTCCTGTGTGCGGTCCGATGGGCGCGCCGTTCAGGCTCGCCCGGTGATCGGCGCCACCGGCGAACAGCTCGCCCGCCGCCGGATTGTGAACCAGCCCGAACTCGACCGCCCCATCGGACACGTACGCGATCGAGACGCACCAGCTGCGCAGCCCGCTGATGAACGGCTGGGTCCCGTCGATCGGATCGACCACCCAGCTGCCGCTCGCGCCGTCGGGTCGATGGAGGCCCGTCTCCTCACCCAGGAACCCGTCGGCGGGAAAGGCTTCCTGCAGGCGGTTGCGGATCAGCTCCTCGACTGCGACGTCGGCCTCACTGACGAAGTCACGGACGTCCTTCCGGTCGACCCGGAGCGTCTTCAGTCGGCCGAAGTAGTCCAGTGCGAGGCCACCGGCTTCGGTGATCACCTCGTGCGCGACCTGCCATCGGTCCGTCATGACGGTCGGCTCCTGTCGCGCCACAGCCACGCCGCACCGCGGACACCGCTGGAGTCACCATGCACGGCGCGGACGATCGGGGTGTAGAAGCACGGACTGAACGTCCGGGCGGCCAGCCGGTCCGGCAGCTCCGCGTAGAGCTCCGGCGGATTGGACATCCCACCGCCCATCACGATCACGTCCGGGTCGAGGGCATTGACCACCAGGGCCATGCCGCGGGCGACCCGATCCAGGTAGCGGTGCCAGACCAGCCGGGCCAGTCGATCACCGGCCCGCATCCGGTCCAGGATCTCCGGGGCCGTCGGCATCGGCGCCTCCCCGAGATCGATCTGGGCGTGCTGGTGGTAGTCCCGGGCGAACGACCAGCCCGACACCCACCGCTCGATACATCCGTGCCGCCCGCAGTAGCAGGCCGGACCGGGGATCTCGGTCACGTCCGGAGTCGGCAACGGGTTGTGGCCCCACTCCCCCGCACCGTTGTTGGGGCCGTGGTGGGCCACCCCGTCGATCGCGATGCCGGCCCCCGCCCCGGAGCCGAGGATGACCGCGAACACCACCCGGTGCCCGGCCCCCGCACCGTCCACGGCCTCGGAGGTCGCGAAGCAGTCGGCGTCGTTCGCGGCCCGGATCGGCCGTTGCAGCGCAGCCTCCAGGTCCTCGACCGGGCGTCGCCCGTTCATCCAGGTCGAGCTGGCTCCCTTCGCCACGCCCGTCCGTGGGTCGAGGGAACCGGGCAGTCCCACCCCGATCGAACCCTGCGCTCCGACCTCGTCCTCGACCTGGCGGACCAGGTCGGTGATCATGGTCAGGCAGGCGGCGTAGTCGGAGCGGGGCGTACGGGCGCGGACCCGGGCCAGCTCCTCGTCGGCGGCCGACAGCGCCGCGACCTCGATCTTGGTACCGCCCCAGTCCACGCCGATCAGCATGGGTTGATCATGGTTGTGCTGCGCCATTGACCCTTCGACAGGCTCAGGGCACGAACGGAGGACGGGCTCAGGGCGCGGGCGGATGGCAGGCTCAGGGCACGAGCGGTCGGGGTCAATTCGTCCGATGGGAGCGGTAGTAACGGACCAGGCTCTGGGTCGAGGGATCCTGCTCCGCCAGGGCCGCCTCGTCACCGCCGACGGCGGGGGTCACCTTCAACGCCAGCTGCTTGCCGAGCTCGACGCCCCACTGGTCGAAGCTGTCGATGCCCCAGATCGCGCCTTCGGTGAAGGTGATGTGCTCGTACAGGGCGATCAGCTGGCCCAGCACCGCGGGCGTCAGGGCGGGCGCCATGATCGAGGTGGTCGGGCGGTTGCCGCTGAACTCCCGCGCCGGCACGATCGCCTCGGCGGTGCCCTCGGCCCGCACCTCGTCCGCGGTCTTCCCGAAGGCCAACGCCGCGGTCTGGGCGAAGAAGTTGGCCAGGAACAGCTCGTGCACGTCGTGGTCGCCGTCCTTCAACGGGTGCGCCGGGGTGGCGAACGCGATGAAGTCCGCCGGGATCAACCGGGTGCCCTGATGGATCAGCTGATAAAAGGCGTGCTGGCCGTTGGTGCCCGGCTCGCCCCAGAACACCTCGCCCGTGTCGGTGGTGACCGGGGAACCGTCCCAGCGCACGCTCTTGCCGTTGGATTCCATGGTCAGCTGCTGGAGATACGCCGGGAAGCGGTGCAGGTACTGCGCGTACGGCAGCACCGCGTGCGTCGCCGCGCCGTGGAAGTTGTTGTACCAGACGTTGACCAGACCCATCAGCGCCGGCACGTTGCGGCTCAGCTCGGTGTTGTGGAAGTGGTCGTCGATGGTGTGGAAGCCGGCCAGGAAATCGGCGAAGTTCTCCTTGCCGATGGCCACGACCACGGAGGTGCCGATGGCGGAGTCCACCGAGTACCGGCCACCGACCCAGTCCCAGAACCCGAACGCGTTCGCGGGGTCGATGCCGAACGCCGCCACCTTGTCCAGCGCGGTCGAGACGGCCACGAAGTGCTTCTCGATCGCCTCCTTCTCCGCGGACTCGGTGTCGTCGATCAGACCGGCGGCCTTGAGCCCGTGCAGCAACCAGCTCCGCGCCAGCCGGGCGTTGGTCAGCGTCTCCAGGGTCGAGAACGTCTTGGAGGCGACGATGAACAAGGTGGTGGCGGGGTCGAGGTCGGCGGTCTGCTCGTAGGCGTCGGCGGGGTCGATGTTGGAGATGAAGCGGGCCTCCAGACCCTCCTGCACGTACGGCTTCAACGCCTCGTAGACCATCACCGGTCCCAGATCGGAACCACCGATGCCGATGTTGACCACGGTCGCGATCCGCTTGCCGCTGACCCCGGTCCACTCACCGCTGCGGACCTTGTCCGCGAAGGCGTAGATCTTGTCCAGCTCCTCGTGCACCAGCGGCACCACGTTGGTCCCGTCGACGTCCACCTCGACGCCGGACGGGTCACGCAGGGCCGTGTGCAGGACCGCCCGGTCCTCGGTGACGTTGATCTTCTCGCCGGAGAACATGGCGTCCCGCCGAGCCGCGACGCCCGCCTCGTCGGCAAGCTGGAGCAGCGTCGCGAGCACCTCGTCGTCGAGGAGGTTCTTGGACAGGTCGACGAACAGGTCGCCGGCGGTGAAGCTGAACCGCTCGGCCCGCTCCGGGTCGGCGGCGAACCAGCCGCGCAGATCGGGTACGAGCTGGTCCTTCAGCTCGGCGAGCTTCGCCCAGGCGGCGGTGCTGGTGGGGTCGACAGGTGTGCTCATTCCGGCGTTCTCCTGGATCGAGGGCGTCCTGCTCGGCAGCCTACTGAGCAGCGGCGGTGCCCGATCCAGCACCTCAGGTCAGTACCTCGACCAGGGCGGCGCGCACCGCCGCAGGATCAGCGGCGCCGGTCTCCTCGAGGGCGGGCCGCCAGGAGCTCGCGGGCTGAGCTTGTCGAAGCCCCAGGTGGTCCAGCTGGATGGGCCCTTCGACAGGCTCAGGGCACGAACGCCACACGCTCGGGGCACGAACGCCCGGGTGGATTGGCCCTTCGACAGGCTCAGGACACGAACGCCCCGGTGGATGGGCCCTTCGAGAGGCTCAGGGCACGAACGGCCGTAGGTTAGGGACGTGGACGCGCGACTGACCCGGGCGCACCCGGAGTCGGAGGACATGTACGCCGGGCTCGAGTCCCAGTTCCGCACCGACCTGGAACGGATCCGGTTCGCCCAGTCGTTCGCCCGGCTGGCCCAGGTGACCCAGGTGGTCACCGCGGGAGCCACCGGCGCGGTGCTGCACAACCGGCTGACGCACACGATCAAGGTCACCGCGGTGGCGCGGGCGATCGCGGTCCGGCTGCTGCGCACCTGCGACCGCGACGTGCTGCGCGGACTGGGCGGACTCGATCACGTGGTGGTGCAGGCCGCGGCGCAGGCGCACGACCTCGGCCACCCACCGTTCGGGCACCTGGGCGAACGCGTGCTGGACCGGCTGGCGCGGGAGCGGTTCGGGCTCACCGACGGCTTCGAGGGCAACGCGCAGACGTTCCGCATCCTGACCGAGCTCGAGGTGCACGGGCCCGGTGATCAAGGTCTGAATCTCACCGCGGCGGTCCGGGCGGCGGTGCTGAAGTACCCGTGGGGGCGCTTCCGGGTGCCGGATCCGCACCCGTCGGAGTGGCCCGAGCCGCCGCGTGGGGCGGGGTTCGGCGAAGACGGTCCGGGGGCGATGAAGTTCTCCGCCTACATCCCCGACCTGAGCGAGATGCAGGGCGTGCTGGCGATCTTCGGCCCGCTGCCCGCCGGCCGGCAGACGCTGGAGTGCTCGGTGATGGACCTGGCCGACGACATCGCGTACTCGGTGCACGACGTGGAGGACTTCCACCGTTCGGGTGTGCTGCAGTTCTCCCCGGTGTCGGGGGAGTTCCGGTCCTGGTTGGCCGACGTCGATCGACTGCGCCGGATGAGTGCCGACGAGGTGCGCGCCATGGGTCGGTGGCCCGGTGCCGGGCTGGAGCAGCTGCGCCGCCGGCTGTCGGTCAAGGACGGCTGGATCTTCGACGAGGACACCTTCGCCGACACCGTGGCGCTGGTCGCCGACGTGTTCGTGGACGGGGTGCTGGCCGCGCCCTACGACGGGTCCATGATGGCCGACCGGGCGATCTCGGGCTTCACCTCGCAGTGGATCGACTCGTTCATCTCCTCGGTGCAGCTGACGCCGGATCCACCCGTCCGCGGCGCCTACGTCAGCATGTCGCGGGAGGCCTGGCACCAGGTGTCGGTGTTGAAGTTCGTGCACTCCTACTTCATCCTCGACCGACCCGACCTGGCGATGTTCCAGCGCGGCCAGTCGGAGACCCTGTTCCGGCTGGTCGCCGGATTCGACGCGTGGCTGTCGGACCGGACGGACGCCGCCCGCGCGCCCCGACGACTGATCGACCTGGTGGCGACCGCCACCGAGGGCTACCAGCGGGTCGCCAACGAGGACCCGGCCCTGCTGGACGGTTCCGGTACGGAGGCCGAGCTGGCCCGGATGGGTCGCGGCCGCGGCATCGTCGACTTCGTCAGTGGTCTCACCGACGAGCAGGCGGTGTCCTTCGCCAACCGGCTGAGTGGTGCCGCAGGACTGCTGTGGTCCACCGGCGCCCTCTGACAGGCTGAGCCGCATGGATCTCGAGGGAGCGCTGCACCACTATCTGCAAGCCGGGCGGGACGCCTTGGTGTGGAAGCTCGACGGGCTGTCGGAGTACGACGTCCGCCGGCCGCTGGTCCCCACCGGCACCAACCTGCTCGGCGTGGTCAAGCACGTGGCCGGGACCGAGGCCGGCTACTTCGGGCTGGTGTTCGACCGACCGTTCCCCGAGTCGCTGCCGTGGATGGTCGAGGAGTCGGAGCCGAACGCCGACATGTGGGCGACCGCCGAGGAGACCCGGGCCGACATCGTCGCGCTCTACCGGCGGGTCTGGGCGCACTCCGACGCCACCATCGAGGCGCTGCCGCTGGACGCCCCGGGCCGGGTGCCGTGGTGGCCGGCGGAGCGGCGCGACGTCACCCTGCAGCAGATCGGCCTGCACATGATCGCCGAGACGCACCGGCACGCCGGTCAGCTCGACCTGGTCCGCGAGCTCGTCGACGGATCGGCCGGTTTGCGGGCCGGCGGCAGCAACCTCCCGGACGCCGACGAGCGGTGGTGGGCGGAGTACCGGGACCGGCTCGAAGCGGTCGCCCGAGCCGCGGACCCGACGTCGTCCTGAGCCGGCTTGCCCGCGTCCCGCAGGCTTGAGCCGTGGAGATCGTGGCGGAGATCTGGCGCCGGGCGCTGCTCGTCCAGCCCGTACCGGAGCAGACCACTGTGCTGCTGCTCGCCGCCGTCGCCCTCGCGCTGGTGCTGTTTCCCGCCACCTGGCCGGCCACCCGGCAGCTGGTGACGATCAGCCACGAGGGCGGGCACGCGCTCGCGGCGCTGCTGAGCGGCCGCCGGCTGATGGGGATCCGACTGCACTCCGACACCTCCGGCCTCACCGTCTCCCGCGGTCGGCCGACCGGCCCCGGCATGGTGATCATGTTGATCGCCGGCTACCTGGCGCCGGCGGTCGCCGGGATCGGGGCGGCCCTGCTGCTGATCAACGGGCACGCACTCGGGCTGTTGTGGCTGCTCGTCGGCTGGCTGGCGGTGATGTGCGTGCAGATCCGCAACGTGTACGGGTTCTTGGTGCTGGTCGGCTGCGGCGGTGCCGTGGCGGTGGCCAGCTGGTACCTGCCGGCGACCTGGCTGAGTGCGATCGCCTACCTGATCACCTGGGTGCTGTTGATCGCCTCGCCCCGACCCGTGCTGGAGCTGATCCGCCACCGTCGCCGGGTGCCTGGCCGGCACTCCGACGTCGACCAGCTGGCCCGGTTGACCCCGGTGCCGGCCGCGGTGTGGATCGCGGTGTTCCTGTTGCTGAACGTGGCCGGCCTGGCCCTCGGCGTCCTGCTGCTGCTCTGAGAATGCTGCCCTGAGAACGCTGCCCTGAGAACGCTGCTCTGACAACGCTGCTCTGAGAACGCAGAAAACCCGGAAACCGTTCGGTTTCCGGGTTCCGGTGGGCACCGAGGCGAAGCTCGGGTGCCCTGGTGCTGGAGTAGCCGCGGTGTCAGCGGGTGCGCTGCGACGCGTCGCGCTGAGCAACCAGGATGAGCTCGTCGCGGAGTGCCGGAGTGGCAGCATTGCTGATCGCTCGCTGCAGCTCGCGGCGACCCCGGTTCGCCTCACGGCGGCTCCGAATGGCCTTCGCGAGTGACATGGTGATCGACCGTCCTTCTTCGTTCGTTCGCATTGGTAGATTTCCACTTCGAAACCTTCGATATCGAAGCAATCATAACAACCGCCGGACGGTGCTCGGTATTCCCGGCGGCCTCCGCGCCCATGGCGTTGGTCACACTGCGGGGCCGGACCCGCTCTGCACCTAGGATCGGGCTGTGGCTGCCCCCCGACGACCGTCTCTCGCTGCGGTCGCCCAGAAGGTGGGAGTGTCCACGGCGACGGTGTCGCACGCGTTCAACCGGCCCGAACGGATCTCCGAGGCCACCCGCGAGCTGGTCCTCCGGGCCGCGGCCGAACTCAACTACTCCGGGCCCAATCCCGTCGGGCGGCAGCTGCGGCGCGGCAAGGCCGAAGCGCTGGGCATGGTCTTCGCCGACGAGCTGGGGTTCCCGTTCGAGGACCCCGCGGCGGCCCGGTTCATGGCCGGGCTGTCGGCGGCCTGCTCCGGCGCGGAGCTCAACCTGCTGCTCATCCCGTCCGGGCCACCGCAACCGGGCGCGGTGATCGGAAGCGTCGACCGGGCCGCGGTCGACGGGTTCGTGGTGTACTCCGTGCCCGACGACGACCCGCACCTCACCTCGATCCTCCGCCGCCGGCTGGCCACCGTCGTGGTGGATTCGCCGGTCAACCTGCCGTCCGTCGACTGGGTCGGATCCCATGACGACGCGGGGGGCCGCGATCTCGCCGAGTACCTGGTCGGGCTGGGTCACCGCTGCATCGGGGTGATCTGCTCCCGGTTGTCGACCAGCCGGTACGACGGGCCGGCGGACGAGGCCCGCTGGCGGGCCGGTCGCTACGCCGTCGCGGTGCAGCGGATCACGGGCATCAACAGCGTCGTGACCGCGGCCCGTCCGGGCACCGAGCTGCCCGTCGAGGAACGCTTCGACAACACCGTGGAGGCCGGTGCCGATGCCCTCCGCGCCCTGCTCCGCCGCCGACCCGACGTGACAGCGGTCTGCTGCCTCTCCGACATCATGGCGTTCGGCGCCATGGCGGCCGCCAACGAGCTGGGCCTGTCGGTGCCGGCCGACCTGACGATCACCGGCTACGACGACGTCCCGGAGGCGGGCCGGGTCGGCCTGACCACGGTGCAGCAGCCGCTGTTCGAGAAGGGGCGGGTGGCCGGCGAGCTCTTCTTGAGCCAGTCGCCGGACCAGGACGCCCGCCGGCGCTTCCTGGAGACCCGGCTGCAGGTCCGGGCGACCAGCGCCGCACCGGCCCGGACGAAGGGGTCGAGAACGCCGTCGAGGTGAGCCGGCCGGTCTAGTCGTACAGACCGGGGCGGGCCGGCAGGTCGATCGGCACCACCAGGCCGCTGCGATAGGCCTCGATGGCCCGGGCCGCGACCACCGACGCCACGAACCCGTCCCAGACGGTGGCGCCGGGCGGAGGCGCGTCGCCGCGCACCGCGTCGATCCAACCTTGCAGCTCGATCCGGTACGCATCGGCGAACCGGCCCAGCCACAACTCGGGCACCTCGACCCCGCGCCGCTGGTCCTTGGACCGGGTGATGTAGGACCCGTCCCCCAGCACGGCCTGGCCGAGCGAGCCGGTCACCCGGCAGGTGACCTCGTACCCGTACTGGTCGTTGGCGAACGCCTCCACCTCGACCAGCACGTCGCTGCTGGTCCGCAGGATGATCAACAGCGGATCGCGCTCACCCGCCGGGGTCAACGGCCCCGACTTGCCGGCCAGCACCAGGATCGAGCTGTAGTCCTCACCCAGCAGCCACCGGTTGGTGTCGAACTCGTGGATGACCATGTTGGTGAGCGTCTGCTCGGTTCGCAGCCCGTACGGGGCGAAGGTGTTGCGGTGCACCGTGTGCACGATCAGCGGCTCGCCGATCCCGTCCTCGCCCAGCTCCCGTTTCAGCTGGACGAATCCCGGATCGAACCGTCGCATGAAGCCGACCTGCACCAGTCGCCGGCCGACCGCCAGCTCGGCCTCGAGCACCGCCCGGGCGTCGGCCTCGGTGGTGGCCAGCGGCTTCTCGCAGAGCATCGGGAGCCGGCGCTCGAGTCCGATCCGGACCTGCTCGGCGTGGGCGCCGTCCGGCGAGGCGAGCAGCACGGCGTCGACGTCGTCGGCGGCGAACACGTCCTCGACCGAGTCGACGGTGCGGGCCCCGAGCTCACCCGCCACCGCGGCCGCCCGGGCCCGATCGGCGTCGTGGACGACCGACACGGCCGAGCCCGAGACGGTGCCGGCCAGCGTCCGCGCATGGGCCGCGCCCATGGCGCCGACCCCGATCACCCCGACCCGGACGGTCATCGGTCCTCCTCCAGTCCCGTGATCCGGGGTGACATCCCCGCGCCCCGGTAGAGATCGTCGATCAGCTGCAGGTTGCGCACCGCGTTGTCCGCGTCGGTACGCATCGGCACCCGCTCGCGGACCAGCCGCGTGAAGGCCTCCAACTGACAGGTGTAGCTCGATCGGGTACCGAGGTGCTCGACCGTGCGGCTCGATCCCACGGTGATGATCACCCGGTCGTCGTGCTGTGGTTTGTTGAAGCTGGGCGCGTACGCCTCGCCGCGGCTGCCCACGAGCCGCAGCGACGAGTCGGTGCCGTGGTGGGTCATGCTCGATTCGAGGTGGGCCGCGGCGCCGCCGGGGAGCGTGAAGTCGGCCGCCAACCAACCGTCGACGCCCGGGTACGGTGACGTCTCGCCCGCCCGGGCCGCGACGAGCTGCGGTTCGCCGCCGCGGACGTTCGCGAGGTCGCGGATCGCCTGCACCGCGTAGCAGCCGACGTCCATCAGTCCGCCGCCGGCGAGCGGCGCCGACCAGCGCGGGTCCCCGTCCGACGGCGGCGGCATCAGCATCCGGGCCTCGACGTACTGCAACTCCCCCAGCTCGTCGCCGGCGGCGAGCTCGATCAACCGGTCCATCAGCGGGTGGTAGGTGTGGTGGAAGGCCTCGATCACCGCGACGCCCGCGGTCCGGGCGGCATCACGGACCACCCCGGCCTCGGCGGCGTTGCCCGCGAACGGCTTCTCGCTGAGCACGGGTTTGCCCGCCGCCACCGCCCGGAGGTTCCAGCGGGCGTGTTCGCTGTTCACCAGCGGGTTGTAGATCACCTCGACGTCGTCGTCGTCGATCACCTGCTGGTAGCTGTCGTGCACCCGCAGGAACCCGTGCCGGCCCGCGAACTCGTCGGCCCGCTGCCGGTCGCGGGCGGCCACGGCGACGAGGGAGGCACCGAGCTCGCCGGCCGGGTCGATGATCGCGTCGGCGCAGATCCGGGCCGCACCCAGCACGCCGATCCGCAACGGTCCGCCGCTCACCGGGGAGTCCGAGCCAGCTCGTCGGAGACGAGCACCTTGGTCGACTGCCCGGCATCGAGCGACACCTCGATCGCCCTCGCCGCATCCGCGATCGGGAAGACGTGGGACACCATCTCCGCGAACGGGATCGAAGCCCGGTGCCGAGCCAGCAGGGCCAACGTCCCCGGGTAGGCGGCGAGGTCCTCACCACCGGTTCCCATCACGGTGAGACTGCGGCCGCAGATGACCGCCGGGTTGAACGCTTCAGTACCCATGTCGACGAAGGCGCCCACCTCGACGATCGTGCCCGCGTCGCGCACCAGGTCGGCGGCGACGGCGAACGAGCCCGGGAAACCGGTGGCGTTCACCACCACGTCGGCCCCCTCGCCTGCGGTCAGGTCGAGCAGCTGTGTCCTGGTCGAAGCCGCGCCGGCTGCGGTTCCGTCGTCGGGTCCGTCGACGAGCACGGTGTCGGCACCGACCAGCCGTCGGGCCAGGTCCAGTCGCCGGCGGGAACGGTCGACCGCGATCACCCGACCCGCGCCCATCAGCGCCGCCTTCACCAGGTGGGCCATCCCCAGCGACCCGACGCCGACCACGACCACCGTGTCGCCGGGGGCGAAGCCACCGGGACGGCGGACGGCCGCGACCCGCTCCAGGCTGTGGGTGACCGCGAAGATCTCGGCGAGCACGGCCACCTCGGCCGGCAACGACTCCGGCACGGCGAAGATCGGCGTCCCCGGTCGGAGGTAGAGGTACTGCGACCAGCCACCGAACAGGTGCGGCGGTTCCGCGCTGGTCATGGAGTTGCCGTAGTTCTCCAGGTTCCGGCACAGGTAGTACGGGAACGAGCGCTGACAGTTCCGGCACACGCCGCAGGCCCGGTTGGGGGCCGGCACCACCCGATCGCCGACCTGCAGCGCCCGTCCGTCGTACCCGACGGCGCCGCCCGGCCCGACGGCCGCCACGGTGCCGAGGTTCTCGTGCCCCTGGATGATCGGGAACGGGGTGCTGCGTTCCATCTCGGTGCCGGCGTACTGCACGGTCTCACCCCGGTAGGTGTGCTTGTCCGTGCCGCAGATGCCGGAGGCGATCATCCGCAGCAGCACCGCCCCCGGTTCCAGCTCGCTGGGGAACGGGTAGTTCCGGATCTCGATCTGCCGCGGCGCGACCAGGGTCGCGGCCAAGACGTCGGTCACAGTCGATCCTTCCTGGTTCCTGTCTGCGGGTCGGAGCCCGCGCGAACAGCTCAGTCGGTCGGGAACAACCGATCCTGCATCGCCCGGAGGTGGAAGATCATCGCGTCCTGATCCGCGAGCTCGACGTCGGCGTAGCGAACGCAGCTGCCGGCCGGCAGATCACGCAGCAACCTCGCGTCGCGCAGCAGCGCGTACGGCGCGTAGCCCTCGGCCCGGAAGACGCTGGCCTTCTCGATCCGGCCGGCCGTCGCCTCACCGCCGATCCCGTCGAGCACCTCACCGGCCCGGAGATCCTTCTTGGTCACGGCGACGACGTCGGCGAACCGCCGGTCCGTGCGCGGCGCGATCGTCGGCCGGTGGTGCAGGACCGCGAACGCGATCGAGATCGGCGACTGCACCGCAACGTAGTGGTACGGCGTGTAGAACAACCCGGCGGTGGCCCGCTCGCCGTCGCCCAGCACGGCCTTCCCGGCCGCCGGCGCCGCCAGGTTGCCGAGGCCGGCCATGTCGCCCATGAAGACCCGCTGCAGCTCGTTGACGATCCGGACCACCACGAAGCACCACACCGGCTGGGCGTCGGGACCTTCGGCGGGCACGATCCGTTCCACCACCCCGGTCCGGCTCAGGATGCCGCCGCGGTCGGTGCTGTCGAGCAGTCTCGGCACCTCGCGGACGAAGTCGTTGAACGACACCGAGGGCCCGTGCATGCCGAGCACGTCCGGCACCAGACCGGTGGCGTTGGCGATCATCGCGCACTCTTCGTTGGTCTTCGACCCGTCGATGAACGAGGCGAACAACGACATGTTCTTCTGGATGGCGGAGACCGCGAACCGGTCGAGGTACTCGTGGGCGTTGTTGCGGTGCCACCTCAGCTCACCGCCGCCGTAGTCGTTCCGGCCGGCGGCCAGGATCTCGAAGCCCAGTGCGTCGGCCTCGTCGTAGAGCGCCTTCACCACCCCGGGCTCGTCGCCGTGGACACCGGTGTAGACGACTCCGGCCGAATCGGCCAGCTGCTTGAGGATGTTCCCGACGACGACGTCGCCCTCCACGTTGAACGTCACGATGTGCTTGCCGTGGCTGATCGTCTGGTACGCGATCTCGGCGTACGCGAACGGGTTACCGGTCGCCTCCACCACCACGTCGACGTCCGGTGTCGACCAGGCGAGCGCGGGATCGGTCGAGATCGCCCGGCGGCCCTCGGCCGTCGCCGCGACCACCTCGGCCACGGTCGTGCAGGTGGCCGCCGGCTGATCGACTCCCGCCGCCTCGAGCGCGGCGGTGGCCCGATCGAGCTCGACGTCGATCACCAGCACGACGTCCATCCCCGGCGCCATGATCACCTGCTGCACCATCGGTCCACCCATCGCACCGGTGCCGATGACGGCCACCCGGATCGGGCCGCTGCGGAGGCTGCGCTCACGCAGCGCGTCGTTGATCCCGAACATCTCGCTGATCTCCCTGCTGAGCGTGGGCGCCGGATGAGTCGATCACCTCGAAGTTAATCGATTGACCAGAGATGGGGCAAGCACGCGGGGCAAGCACGGTGGGGCAAGAACTCGGCAAGCGCGCGGCGATCCGCGAGAGACCTCGTCAGGCGGCTTGGCCGAACCGACGGTTGTCGCCGACCACGATGCCGGCCCGCTCCAGCTCGGCCTCGACGCGGACCCGCTCGATGTCCTGGTCCAGACCGGCCAACGCCCGCTCCAGCTCGTGCTCGACGTCGAGCATGGCGCAGACCTGCATCAGCACCCGGTCGTAGGCGAGCCGGTTGCCCAGCTGGTGCGCCGCGGACCGGTGATGATCCTGGCCGATGGCGGTACGCAGTCGGCGCAGATCAGCAGCCAGCTGCTCGATCGGCACGCCGCGTTGGTCCCGCAGCGCCTTGATGTTGGCCTTGTGCACCCGCCGCTCGGCCATCCGCTCCCGCCAGCGCGAGACGCCGGAATCGAACCGCCCCGCCAGGCCCTCGTACGCGAGGATGAAGCCGATCGGGGCGAGGACCACCAGCGTCAGGGCGATGATGCCCAGAATCAACTGGTATGGGTCCACCATGACTGCACACTAGGTCGCGTACGGCCCGATCACAACCTGCTTCCGCGTGGCGACTCAGTACACGCTGATGTGCACGTGGTCGTAGTGGTTGGCGGTGGCGTTGCCCATGTCGGACATTCCGCGCCAACCCTCGCCGCTGCGCTGCACGGTCCAGATCTGCTGGGCGTGGATCACTTCGCTGACCCCGAGCCGACTGGCGTTGGCCCGAACCCAGCGCGCGACCTCCCAGCCGCCGTTGGAGATCATCGCGTCGACCGCCCGACCCGACGGGTGGAAACCGCCGTTCGCGTTGCGCCGGCCACCGAACGAGGTGATGTTCGGGAACTTGGCGCAGAGCGCCCGATAGACCTTGACGCCGTTCGGCTGCAGGCCGCTCTCGATCGAGGAGCTCTTGTTGCAGGACTCGTCGGAGATCGCGGACTCCTTCGGCGGCCTCTTCTTCGCCAGGTACTCGTCGGTCACCCAGCGTGCCTTGCCGTCGCGGACGATCAACCGGAAGCCGTGCTCGACGGTGTCGGTCACCGACACCTTGCTGCGGGTCTCGAGCACCGACAGCACCTTGGCGTCCTTCTCGGGCTCGGTGCGCAGATTCAAGTCCTCGGTGAGGTATCGCGAGCCGATCACCGTGAGGTCGAGGGCGGGTTCCTTCTTCGCCTGCTCGATCTTCTCCGTCGTGCTGGACGCGCCGGCCGCCTTCTTGGCGGTCGGCGCCTTGGCCTTCGCCTGGTCGCCGGGGACGGACGCCGCGCGCTCTGCGGCACCGCCGCGGTTACGGGCGAACGGTGAGTCCGCCGGCAACGAGGGCAACGGAGCGGGCCGGGCCTGGTCGCGGGTGGCGCGGTCGGCGACCGCGCGGTCGGCGGGGGTGGCGGCCGTGCTCGACGCCGGTACGGCGCTCAGCGACTGCTGGCTCGGCCAGGCAGCGACGGCCACACCCGTGGCCAACGTGCCAACGATCACAGCGGGTACGGTGATCCGGGCAACGCGAACGGCTCTGGTTGGCCGCAGCGCCCGCCGCGGTCGATAGCTGGCCACACATCCTCCGAGTTCTGCGAGGCCTCGCTCGAGACCAAATCGTGACTTTTCCAGGGAAGTCTAGGCAGACGGACCCGATAGATAACAAATCGGGTGTCGAATTCTCAGCTTCGGCGGGGATCCGAACCCACCGGACAGAAGAGGGATTCTCGTGACGAACCAGGTGGCGAGCCGGCCGGAGGTCGAGCCCGGAGTAGACGGCGATCAGGGCGACGAGGTGGCCTACGACGTCATCGTCGTCGGCGCCGGTCAGGCCGGTCCGGGGGTCGCCGCGGCCCGCGCCGGCGAAGGGCTCCGGGTGGCGCTGGTCGAGATGGCCGAGGTCGGCGGGACCTGTCTCAACCACGGCTGCAAGCCGACCAAGGCACTCCGGGCCACGGCCACGGTGGCCCAGTCGGCGCGCCGGGCTGCGGAGTACGGCGTCTCGACCGGTGAGGTCACCGTCGACTTCGGCGTGGCCATCGCCCGGGTGCATCGCATCATCGATGCGATGCGGGCCTCGCTGGCGGACTGGGTGGACGGCACCGAGAACCTCGAGCTGATCCACGGCACCGCCACCCTGCAGGCCGACCCCGAGGGGCGGCGGCACCGGGTGCAGGTCGACGGTCGGAGCCTGACCGCGCCCGAGGTGTACCTCAACGTCGGGGGCCGGGCCAGCGCCCCACCGATCCCGGGACTCGACGGCGTCGACTACCTGACCGAGGTCGAGCTGCTCCAGCTCACCGCGCTGCCGGAGCACCTGGTCATCGTGGGCGGTGGCTACATCGGGTTGGAGTTCGGACAGATGTTCCGCCGGTTCGGCGCGAAGGTCACGATGCTGGTCGGGTCCGGGGTGGCGACCCGGGAGGACTCCGACGTGTCCCAGCTGGTCGCCGACATGCTCACCGCCGACGGCGTCGACATCCGCTACACCCGGCCCACCCGGGTCTCGGCGGGCTCGTCGGACGGCTCGTCGGACGGCGGGCCGTCGGTGACGGTCGAGCTCGACGACGGAGGCACCGTCACCGGGTCGCACCTGCTGGTCGCCACCGGCCGCCGGTCCAACTCCGACCTGCTCGGCGACCACGGGATCGAGACCGACGAGCGCGGGTTCTTCGTCATCGACCACCGGTTCGCGACCTCGGTGCCGGGGATCTGGGCGCTCGGGGACGTCAACGGGCACGGCGCCTTCACCCACACGGCGTACCAGGACAGCCAGATCATGCTCGACACCCACCGCAACCTCGACGGGCGCATCACCGCGTACGCGATGTTCACCGACCCGCCGCTGGGCCGGGTCGGGATGACCGTCGACGAGGCGCGCAAGTCCGGTCGCAACGTGTTGAAGGCCGAAGTGCCGATGTCCAGCGTCAGCCGGGCGATCCTGGAGAGCGAGACCACCGGGGTGATGCGCATCCTGGTCGACGCCGACAGCTCCGAGTTCCTCGGCGCCACCATCCTGGGTCTGCACGCCGACGACCTGGTGCAGATCATCGGCCTGGCGATGCAGGCGGGCGTGAGGTACCAGACCGTCCAGCAGGCGCTGCCGATCCACCCCACGATGGCGGAGTTCATCCCCTCCGTCCTGGGTTCGCTGCAACCCCTCGACTGACAGCCCCCGCATCCTCACCTCGGCACCACTTTCTCCTTGTTGCACCACTAGCTAGTGGTGCAACAAGGAGTAGGTGGTGCCGATGTGCTTGCGGGGGTGAGCGGGGTCAGGGCTCGGGGAGCGCCTTGGGGTGGCGGCGGTACGTGGAGGCGTACGGGCTGCCGGTCACCCAGAACCGCCAGGGCCGATCAGCGGCCCGGAGCACACCCACCCGGGGGCCGGCGCTGATCCCGGCCGGCTCCTCGCCCGGCGTCAGCTGCACCGGTCCGCCGTCGAAGAGGTCGACACCCCGGTGGACGGCGGTGATCCCGAGCGCCTGGGTCAGCCGGCCCGGCCCCCGGGCCAGGTCGCGGTCCGTCGCCCGACCGCGTCGCAGCCGGGCGGCCGCCGTACCCGCCACCACCTCGCCGGCCCGCAGCAGGGCACCGGAGGCGCTGCCGTCGGGCCCGCAGACGACGTTGGCGCACCAGTGCATCCCGTAGGAGAAGTAGACGTAGAGGTGTCCGGGCGGGCCGAACATCACCTGGTTCCGCTCCGTTGGACCGCGGAACGCGTGGGAGGCCGGATCCGTGGCGCCGTCGTACGCCTCCACCTCCACCACCCGGACCGCGACCTCGCCGTGCCGGAGCACCGCACCGAGCAGCCGAGGCGCCACCTCGGCCACCGGACCGGCCAGCGCAGCCCGATCCAGGAGCCGATCGCTCACCCGGTCAGCACGGGCACGTCGAGGACGTCGACCAGCCCGGCCGAACCGTCCACCCGGACCCGGTCGCCGGTCTTGATCCGCATCGTCGCGTTGCCGCAGCCGACGACCGCCGGGATGCCGAGCTCGCGAGCCACGATCGCGGCATGCGACAGCGGGGCACCGACGTCGGTGACCACGGCCGCAGCGCGCGGGAAGATCGGCGTCCAGCCCACGTTGGTGACCGACGTGACGAGCACCTCGCCGGGGCGGAGCAGGTGCCCGTGGTCGGCGCTGGTGAGCACCCGGGCCCGGCCCTCGACCACACCGGCCGAGCCCGGGAACCCGCTCACCGACTGCTTCGACCGCGCCTGCTGATCACCGGGTTCCTGGCCGTGGGCCAGGAAGAGATCGGTCCGCCGATCCGGGTCGGCGGCCCAGCCGAACGGGTCGAACCGACCGGAGATCAGGGCCGGGTAGGCCGGCAGCGCCCGGTAGCGCTCGTAGGCGTCGCGGCGGCGGCTGATCGCGGCGAGATCCGGCTCCCGGCCGTCCAGCGCGGCGACGATCTCGTCGCCGTCGAGGAAGAAGATGTCCTCCCCCAGCCCGGTCAGCTCCCCGGCCTTGAGCACGTAGGTCCGCAGCACCCAGAAGTAGCGGATCACCTCGGTCCGGGCGTGCTCCCGGTCCCGGGCGATCTGCGCCCAGCGGTCGAGCTGCCACCGCAGCAGCCGCGCCTGCAGCGGATGGTCGTAGGCCAGCGTCCGCCAGGCGACGTCGTGGGCTTCCTCCTGCCGCCGCAACATCGCCCGATAGCCGATGCCCTCGGTGGGCCGCGCCGCCAGCTGCCGATCGATCCAGGCCGGGTCCTCCGCCGGCCGCGGGGTGGAGATCTCGAACTCGTGCGAGCTGCGGTGCCCGTAGTTGAGGTTGAACGTCGCCCGGTCGATCTCACCGGTGGCGAGCTGCTCCAACCCGTCCAGCAGCCCGAGACTGGCCAGCTGGCCCGACTGCGAGCCCAGCCCGGCGGTGATCGCGTTGGCCTGCTCGTCGCCGACCAGACTCTGCAGCCGCTGCCGGGTGGTCACGAACGAGGCACCGCTGCTGCGGGTCGCGGCCGACAGCATCATGGAGACCCGGTGGAACTCGGGTTCGATCCGCATCCGCCACAGCCGGGCCAGCTCGGGGCCGGACCGGATGGCGGCGATCTGGGCCCGGCGTTCGGTGCACAGCTGCGGGTGCCCGGCGAGGTACTCCTCCAGACTCCGGGAGTCCCGCTTGGCCTCGGCGAGGACGTGGGCGGCCACCGGCACCACCGAGGCCAGCGTCTTCAGCCAGGACACCTTGACCGGCGGGATCTCGATGTCGGCGGGCAGTCGGCCGAACACCTCCTCGGTCAAGGTCCGGAACTGCCGCTCGTTGACCCCGACCACGCCGCTCAGGGCCGCCATCACACTGACGTTGAGGTAGATCCGGCCACCGATCCGGCCGTACCCCACGTACGGCGGGATCGAGGCCGTGGCCATCGCGTCGGACAAGAAGACCTGCACCATCGACCAGGTCGCCGGGGTCATGACGTCCGGGATCGCCTCACCGACGTTGGTGTTGGTCCACAAGAAGTTGCCGGACCGGCTGTCGTTCCACGGATCCCGGCTGCCGGCGTCGCCGGTGGTGATCGGCCGCGCCTGCAGCAGATAGACCTGGCCGTCGGCCCGGCACCACTCGATGTCCAGCTCGGTGCCGTACAAGGTGGCGAGCTCGACGCCGTAGCCGGCCAGCTGCATCGCGTCGCGGTCCGGCAACGACGACATCCGCTGCAACCGCTCCGGTACGGGTTCGGTCCGGGTCCCCGACGCGGCCCGGACGGTCATCGACTGCTTGGTGGAGATGTCCCGACGGACCACCAGCAGACTGCGACGGCCGACCTCGTACCGGTCCGGGGTCACCTCGCCGCCGACCAGCGACTCGCCGAGCCCCCAGTTCGACTCGAGCACGATCCGCCGGTTCGCACCGGTGACCGGATGCGCGGTGAACATGACCCCGGCGGCCTCGGCGTTGATCAACCGCTGGACGACGACGGCGAGGGCGAGCCCGTCGAAGCCGACTCGCTGCCGGGCGCGGTAGGCGATCGCCCGCTCGTTCCACAGCGAGGCCCAGCACGCTCGGACGGCGTCCAGCAGCGCATCGACGTGCCCGACGTTGAGATAGCTGTCCTGCTGGCCGGCGAACGAGGCACCCGGTAGGTCCTCGGCGGTGGCGGAGGAGCGGACGGCGACCCGGCCCCGACCGAGCTCCCGGTACGCATCCCGGATGCCGATCGCGATGTCGGACGGCACCGGATGATCGGCGAACCAGCGTCGGATGTCGGCTCCGGCCGCGGCGAGCCCGCTCGCGTCGTCGGCGGAGATCCGGTGCAGCCGACGGGTGATGACGTCGTGGAGACCGGCACCGGCGACGAACCGGCGGTAGGCCGCCGTGTCGACCACGAACCCGTCGGGAACCGGCAGGCCGGCGCGCACCATCCGGGCGAGCGAGGCGGCCTTGCCACCCAGTTCCGCCACGCCCAGCCCCGGCGCCGCCAGCGGCCGCACGTAGCTGACGGTGCCGTTCCTCGTGGGCGAGCTGGTGGCCATGGGCGGGATCGGGTTCGCGGTCACTCGTTGACCGCGACCCAGCCTTTCGCGTCGACGGAACGGAGTACGGCGTCGCAGATGGCGGCCGCCCGGGCGCCGTCGGCGAAGGTCGGCAGCCCGTCGGGCGGCTGACCACCGTCGGCCGCGGCGTCGACGGCGGCATAGGAATCGGCGACGTAGCTCTCGAAGCACTGGGCGTACCCCTGCGGGTGCCCGGGCGGCAGCGTGGCCAGCCGGCGCTGCTCCGCCGACCCGTGGTTCGGGTCGCGCACCAGCAGCTGGACCCCGTCCTCGGCCCCGATCCACAACTGCTCGGGTTGTTCCTGGTCGAAGATCCCGCTGCGGTGCATGCCGTCCACCTCGACCCACAGCCGGTTCTTCCGGCCGGCGCTCAGCTGGCTGATGACGGCGGAGCCCACCACGCCGTTCTCGGTCCGGAACAAGATCAACGCGGTGTCCTCGGTGGTGACGTCGACCATCGGGGCGTCACCGTCGCCGCCCGCGCCGAAGCTCGCCGAGGTCGCGGCCGGACGCTGCGGGATCGAGATCGACGTCGTGGAGACCAGCTCGGCGATCCGGTCGCCGGTCACCCACTCCGCCAGATCGCACCAGTGCGAACCGATGTCACCGAACGCGCGGGACGGCCCACCCAGCTCCGGATCCACCCGCCACGACGTGGCCCGGGGATCCAGCAGCCAGTCCTGCAGGTAGCTGCCGTGGATGAGGTTCAACGCGCCGAAGTCCGCCCTCTGCACCCGGGCGCGCAGCTCCCGCACCATCGGGTGGAAGCGGTACGCGAACGGCATGGTGTTGACGACCCCGGTCTGCGCAGCCACGTCGGCGGCCCGCTGCGCCTCGACCAGGCCGAGTCCGAGGGGCTTCTCGCACAGGACGTGCTTGCCGGCCTCCATCAACGCGACGGCGTACGGCACGTGGGAGGAGTTCGGGGTGCAGATGTGGACGACCTCGACGTCGCTGTCCACGACCTCGGCGATGTCGGCGAAGGCACGCTCGGCACCCCAGGCCGCGGCCACCTCGCGGGACCGATCCGGAGTGGAGGCGAGCACCCCGACCACGTCGGCACCGGCCAGGAGGGCAGCTCGGCGATGAACCTCCGCGATCATCCCGGCGCCCAGGACGGCGACCCGGCGACGCGGCGATCCGCTCGTACCCATGGGCTCAGACTAGGGCGGCCGGACCGCGGCAGTCACCGGGCCCGCCCTCACAATCCCGCGGTCAGCCGGATCACGAAGACGGCCACCGCCGTGACGCCGACGGCGGCCAGCACGAGCAGCACCGCCAACAGGATCCGCAGCGCGCGGGTTGTGTTGTCCACCTGAACGGCTTCCCTCCTGCGGCTCGGTGCCCGGCACCTGTCGACGTGGGCACAATAGCGATCATGTCGGCGTCGCGGATCCTGGTCGTCGAGGATTCCGACGCCATCCGGCTGCCGGTCCAGACGGCGTTGACGGCGCGCGGGTTCGAGACCATGGCACTGTCCGATGGAACCGAGCTCGAGGCGACCATCCGATCCTTCCGACCGGATCTGGTGCTGCTGGACGTGATGTTGCCCGGTCGGGACGGTTTCGAGCTGCTCCCGGTGATCCGCCGGTCCAGTACCGCGGGGGTCATCATGGTGACCGCCCGGGATGCGACCGGCGACCGGGTGCACGGTCTGGCGGCGGGTGCTGACGACTACGTGGTGAAGCCGTTCGCCATCGTCGAGCTGCTGGCGCGGGTGCACGCCGTGCTCCGCCGGACCCGTCGCAGCGGTGGCGTGGTCCAGGTCGGTGAGCTGGAGATCGGTGACGCGGCGGCCGACGTGGTCCGCGACGGCACCCGGGTGGAGCTGACCGAGACCGAGCGCCGGGTGCTGGCCTATCTGGCCGAGCACCTCGACCAGGTGGTGAGCAAGACCCAGATCCTCACCGCCGTCTGGGGCTACGACGGCTTCGACGAGAACGTGGTGGAAGTGCACATCTCGGCTCTGCGGCGCAAGCTCGAACCGAGCGGCTCGGTCCGCGTCCTGCACACCGTGCGGGGCCAGGGCTACCGGCTCTCCGGGCGGCCGTGAGCGGCCCGGCCGGTCCCGCCGTACCGGACCCCGGCCGCGGCGGTCTGAGCACCGTCTCGGTCCGGACCCGGGTGCTGGTGGCCGTGATCGCCGTGGTGACCGTGACCCTGGTGCTGTTGACCCTCGCGGTCAGCGCGCTGTTCGCCGCCCAGTCCGAACGCAACCTCGACGCGCTGTTGTCGGGGCGACTCCAGCTCGGCCGCCAGCTGGCCCGCAACGGCACGGGCCCCCAGCAGATCGTCAACCGGGTGAGCACCGACGGCGTCCAGGCCCACCTGGTGCTGGCGAGCGGCGCCGAGTTCGGCACCCCGTTGCCCGCGGGTACACAGGTGCGCAGCGTGCGGACGACGCTGAACGGGCCCGCCCGCGTCGACGGTGCCGAGCTCACCGTCGCCGTGGACGCGTCGCTGGTCCAGGAGGGTCGAGAACAGCTGAGCCGGGTGCTCGTCGGCAGCTCGATCGCTGCCGTCCTACTCAGTGCCCTCGGGGTCTTCCTGACCGTACGGGTCGCCCTCCGGCCGTTGGACACCGTGGCCGGCCTGGCGCGCAGCATCACCGAGGGGAACCGAGGCAGCCGGCTGCGGCCGACCCGAACCGACACCGAGATCGGACAGACCGCAGCGGCGCTGGACGAGATGCTCGACGAGCTGGAGGGTGCCGAGCTCCGGGCGCGACAGGCCGAGGAACGGACCCGCACCTTTTTGGCCGACGCCGCCCACGAGCTGCGGACCCCACTCGCCGGGATCCGGGCGGCGGCCGAGGCCCTGTTGCACTCCGCCGACGAGCTCGACACCGCCCAGCGCCAGCAGCTGGAGGTGCTGTTGATCCGGGAGGCACAGCGGGCCGGCACCTTGGTCTCGGATCTGCTGGCGACCGCCCGGCTGGACGCCGGCGTCGAGCTGCATCGGGAACCGGTGTCGCTGGCCGAGCTCGCCCGGAGCGAGGCGGACCGGGTGCGACTGCTCGCGCCGCAGGCAACCGTCCGACGAAGCGGCACCGACGTGGTGGTTCCGGCGGACCGCGATCAACTGGCCGGCGTGGTCCGCAACCTGACCGACAACGCGATCCGGGCCGCCGGGGCCCGCGGCTCGATCGAGCTGCGGACCGGCGTCGAGTCGGGGCTGGCCCACCTCGAGCTGATCGACTCCGGTCCGGGCATCCCGATCGCCGACCGGGAGCGCATCTTCGACCGGATGGTCCGACTGGATTCCGCACGGCAGCCGGGCGCCGGTGGTTCCGGACTGGGTCTGGCGATCGCCCGCGGCTACGCCCGGGCGCACGGCGGCGACCTGGTCTGCCTGGACCGGGCCGACGGTGCGCCCGGGGCGCGGTTCCGGCTCACCCTGCCGCTGGCCAGCTAGGCCGGTTCCGGTCCCGCGGTCCGACCCGTCGACGCCGCGGCCGCAGTCGCAATCGGAGGACTTATGCTCGCTCGGGTCGTCGGCACGGCGCAGAGCGGGGGGTGCTTCGGCATGGACGCGGGGACGCGGCGGGAGAACGCGGTGCTGCCGCCCCCGGCGGGGCCGGGAACCGACCTGGCTCCACCCATCGACGCGGACGCGGCAGCTGTCGCCGACCTGTTCGACGGCATCGCGCTCGACGCTGCGGTCGCCTTCGAGATCGGGGTCGATGCCCGAGGCAACTTCATCGACGCCCGGACCGGTGAGGTCGACGGGCTGGTCGCAGCCACGTACAGCCGCATGAAGCACGGCGACCTGGACGCGGTGAACTTCTTCGCCCGCCACCTGGCGGCCACGGCGATGCGGTCGGAGCGGTTCGTCTCGTTGAACCAGCAGGCGGTGTCGGCCGGACGCGTCATCTACATCACCACCACAGCCGTGTTCAACACTCCATCGGCGTCCAACCTGCTGCTGAGGGCGACGGCGACGCAGCTCAACATCGGTCTCACCCGGCTGGGACTCGCCCCGGTCGTCGTGGTGGAGCAGACCCGGCTGTCGGACAACTCACTCGGATACCCGAGCCGGAGCGTCGGCGAACGGCGGGGCGAATCCGCGCCCGGGCGAGGCGTCACCATCGTGCCGGCGCAGTTCCGCGAGCAGAGTCTGATCTTCGTCGACGACCTGTTCAACTCCGGCTACACCGTCAAGCGGGCGGAGGCCCGGATGCGGCGCATCGAGGTCGCGGACCGGTTCTACCTGCTGGCCGCGCGGATGGATCCACGGGCCGTCGTCGCGTCCCAGGGCGCCGTCGAGGACCGACTGAACGAGGCGGTCGTCACCGGGACGCTGGAGAGCACGGCCCCCCTGCTGCAAGCCGGCAACTTCGTCGCGGTCCAGAAGCTCCTGCGGGTGATCTTGAACCCGGAACACACCGACCAGCTGGCCGAGTTCCTGCAGACGATCCCGACGGCGTCGATCCTGAAGGTCTACACCGCCGCGGCGGACGACAACTTCCGCGGGCGGAATGCCCGCCTCTACCTCCCGTCACTGCTCGCGCTCGAGACCGTGCTGGAGGAACGTGGGGCACTCGACCCGATCGGTCACGTCGTCAGCGCTCCCCCGCCCGCCTCGCACGACTGAGACCGGCGCGGGCGTCAGACTCCGCCGGGATCAGGCGATGAGCTGGTCCAGCCGCTGGTCGTACCCGGACAGGATCCGACCCGGCTCGGTACCCAGCACCCGGTCGAGCAGGGTGGCGTAGACCGAGCGGAAATCGGTGGTGGCCTTGAGGTCGCCGTCGACCAGATCCCCGAGATCTGGCTCGGCGCCGTGGAAGCCACCACGGACCCCACGACCGAGGACGAACATCGGGCCGGCCGTGCCGTGGTCGGTGCCGTCGCTGCCGTTGGCGGCCACCCGCCGCCCGAACTCGGAGTAGACCGCGGTCACTACCTGCCCGCCCCGGTCACTGTGTTGCAGCCGGTCGTGGAACGCGGTGAGGGCGGTGTCCAGCTCGGTCAGCAGCCGCTCCTGGGTCCCCCGCTCGTCGGAGTGGGTGTCGAAGCCGCCGAGGGAGACCGAGTACACCCGGGTCGGCACTCCCAGCTCGATCAACGTGGCCACCGTGCCCAGCTGCCGCGCCAGGTTGCTCTGACCACCCGCCGAGGCCCCCTGGGTCTGCTGCTCGTCGGGATCCGGGTCGTCGGGATCGTCCGGCGCCCCGGCGCGCGCGGTGTCGAGGGTCGCCGTCGTGCTCTGCAGGTCCGCGATCGAGCGACTGGCCCGGGCCTGCCACATCCCGTCCTCGGGGTCGGTGTGGCCGAGCAGGTAGACCGCTCGACCGAGCGCGTCGTCGACGGCTCGCGACTTCCGGCCGGCCAGCGACGCCGCCGCCAGCTTCTCCCCCGCCAGCATCGGCGGCAGCAGCGCGTCCAACGACACGGCCTGCAGCGGATCCATGGTGGTCGCGTCGAGCCAGCGCCCGAGCCAGCCGCTGGCGGTGCTCGTCTTCGGACTGGCGGTCTGCCAGATCGCCATCGAACGGAAGTGGCTGCGGTCCGGTTCGGGGTAGCCGACGCCCCGGACGACGGCGAGCCGGCCCTGCCCCCAGAGCCGGTGCAGGCCCTTCAAGCCGGGATTGAGCCCGAGCCCCTCTCCGAGATCGAGCACCTCCTCCGGCGCGTAGGCGAGCTCGGCCCGGTGGGTCCGGTACGCCGGATCGGAAGCCGGGATGACGGTGTTGAGACCGTCGTTGCCGCCGTACAGGGTGACCATGACCAGCACCCCGGCCGTCGGATCGAGCGGGGTCGTACGAGCCGCGTCGAGCAACGCACGCCAGTCGACCTGGGTGGCGCCGGCCGCGATCGCCGCGGCCGCGGTCACCCCGGAGAACGCGAGGAAGCGCCGGCGGGTCAGCGGGTGCACCGCTGTGGACAGGTCGGGACGGAACGGATCCGGAGATGACACGAGAGGCTCCTCAGGCCGAGACGACGTACTCAGGTGAACAGGCCGCAACGGCGACCGCGGCAGGCAGCTTGTCGGCCACCTGGTCGATGGCGGCCCGCGTTCGCGCCGTGAAGCGGTCGACCCCGAGCAGTCGCTGCACCTGGTCGGCGCGGGCGCGACGGGAGGCCGGTGGCTGGTCGGCGTAGCCGGCCGCCGAAGTCAGGGCGCGGGCCGCCTCGACCCGGGCCCGGGCCGCCGCCGTGGTCAGCCAGGCACCTCCCGCCGGCCAGCCGCCGACACTCGGCGGCCGGAACGGTTGCTGGCCCATCCCCTGCAGGCTGGCCAGCACCCGCTTCTGCACCGGCTCGGGTGCGGCCGACAGCCGCAACCCGAGGGCCCGCAGCAGCGCGACCAGCCACTCGACCGGTTGCTTCACCAGACTGGTGGTCGACTCCCGGAACGCCGGTTCCGCGGTGATCGCGGCCAGCACCTCGATGGTGCCGCCCCGCGTGTACGCGGCGACCAGGCGCTCGGCGGCCGCGGCCGACGGCGGCCGGTCCGACACCAGCCGGAACCAGAGCCGGCCCGTGACGAACCGGGCACACTGGGGATCGGCGACCGCGGCCGCGACGAACCCGGCGGCGTCCAGGTCACCGGTCGCCCCCAGCACCGACTTGTCCTGCTGATCGTGGCGGGCGGGCCGCAGCGTCGCCCGGCCCGTTCGACGGTCGACCCGCCACCCGGTCAGGGCCCGGGCTCCCTGCTGGACGTCGCTCTCGGTGAAGTGGCCGTGTCCGAGGGTGAAGAGCTCGAGGAACTCGCGGGAGAGGTTCTCGTTGGGCGACTCGACGGTGTTGTCGTTGCCGTCCAGCCAGATCAGCATCGCCGGGTCGGTGATCATGGCCTGGGCCAGCGGCAGGAACGGGCCACGGCCCAGCCGGCGGAACGTCTCGTTCTGCGCGAGCACGGCGGCGGGCCGCCGCACCTTCTGGGCGCTGGTGGCGAAGTGCCCGTGCCAGAACCAGGTCAGCTTCTCGGCGGTGGCGTGGTCGGCCGCGGCCATCCGGTCCAGCCACCAGACCCGGAGGCTGACCTCCTGCTCCTTGACCGAGCGTCGGTACGCCCGCTGCGCCGCCCGATCGGGCTCTGCCGGCTCGTCGACCGGCTGGTCGGGGGCGCCGGTCTCGTCCTCTGGCTGCTCGCCCCGCTTGTTCGTCCGCTTCTTCCGCTGAGGCCGGGCGGGTCGCTCCAGGGGCTCGAGCTCCGGCGGCGGGGTGTCGGCGGCACCCCGGTCGGTCCCGGTGGGCCGGAGGAACCGGCGTACGGCCTCGGCGTACCCCTGCTGCTGAGCGGTCCGCAGGTCCTCTCCGCCCAGGGAGAAGCCCATCCGGTCCGCGAGTCGCCGTACCGCCGCGGCCTCGTCCAACTGCGCCATGCCACCACGATCACCCGCTCCGGCGCGCTTTCCGCCCGAACCAGGCGACCCTTCAGCAGATCTACAGCGAAGGCGGCCGGATCATCCGGCGGTCGACCGGCGAGGTCAGGCGCCGCGGTAGGTGTCGATCCGCGACCGGGCCCGGAACGTGATCACCAGGATGCCGAGCCCGGCGATCAGCAACGGCACCCAGCCGAACTGCAGGTGGATGTCCACCCCCAGCGACTGCAGCCACAGCACGCCGGCCCAGACGCCGATGGTGCCGGCCACCAAGATCCAGCCGGAGATGTGCAGCGGCCACCAGAGGAACTTGTTGATCTCGTCCATGAACAGACCCCAGCAGGTCAAGATCGCCACGATCAGACCGACCTGGTGGGCGCTGGTGCCGAAGGCCAACAGGTCGATGCCGCGCTGGAGGGCGTCCGGATCCACGTCGGGGCGGCCCGGCAGGTACTGGATGCTGAGCACCCGGATCGTCCGGGCGGCCGGGAACAGGCTCTCGGTGACCCGCATCAACTGGGAGGCGAAGTTCTCGTACGCCAACGTCAGATAGGGCAGGAAGACGCCGATCAAGGACACGACGACGATCCCGACGACTTCGATCAAACGGGGGACGGTCACGGTGAACGGGGCCCGGTGGTAACTCCATCCGGGACTCGGGGTCTCGCTCATCACACCTCCGTCGTCGGCGTTCGCACTGGGTAGGGTCGCACACACCCCGACCACGATCCGCCGCCGGGGCGGGCGATCCACGTCTGCCGTCAGCCCGATCCCACGGTGCTCATCCGCTCGACCGCCGCCTCGACGGTGCCGGGCGCGGCCGCGAAGTTGAGTCTGGCCCAACCCTCCCCACCCGCACCGAAGGTCTCGCCGCCACTCAGCGCGACCCGCCCCCGGTCGAGGAACGCCGTGGCGGGGTCCGGCTCCAGCGCGAGAGTTCGACAGTCGAGCCAGGCGAAGTAGGTCGCCGCCGGCGGCCGGAACCCCACCTCCGGCAGCAGCCGGGCCACCAGCTCGGCGACCAGCATGCGGTTCTCGGCGAGGGACGCGAGATGAGCGTCGAGCCACGGGCCGCCCTCGGCGTACGCGGCGGCGTGGGCGACCATCCCGATCCCGCCGGCCCCGTACCGGACCAGCTCGGGCACCGGGACGCCGTCGGTCAGCGCCTCCGGACCGGGGACCAGCAGGGCCGCCTTGAGGCCGGCGATGTTCCAGGCCTTGGCGGCCGACACCAAGACGAGACCCGATCCGGTCCCCGGCACGGACAGGTAGGGCACGAACCGATGGCCGGGGTGGCACAGCGGCGCGTGGATCTCGTCCACGATCACCCGCACCCGGTAGCGGTCGCTGAGCTCCGCGAGCCGGCCGAGCTCGTCGCTACTGTGCACGACGCCGGTGGGGTTGTGCGGGCTGCACAACAGCAGCGCCGTTCGGCCGCCGCGCCAGGTGCTGCGGTCGAACGCCTCCTCAAGGGTCGCGAAGTCCAGCCGGCCGTCGGTACCCAGCGGGGCCGGCACGACGCGGCGGTCCAGGTGCGCCAGCAGCTGGGCGAATGGCGGCCACACCGGCGGGGTGATGATCACCGGATCCCCCGGTCCGGTCACCAGGTCCAGGGCGACGCCCAGGCCGGTGATCAGATCGGCCACCTCGACCACCGCTGCCACGGGTGCCGCCCAGCCCCAGCGACGAAGCGCGAAGTCACCGAAGGCGTCGCGGAGCGCGCTGCCGGACGGGTAGCCGGTCTCGCCGTTGCGCAGGGACCGTTCGACGGCCTCGACGATCTCCGGTGCCGGGTCGGTGTCCATCTCGGCGATCCAGAGGGGCAACACGTCCGGCGGGTACGTCCGCCACTTCAGGGTGTTCCGGCCCCGCATCACGTCCTCGCCGAAGGCGGCGAACCGATTCGGGCCGGAGGCGGCGCTGCTCACCCGGTCACGCTACGACAGGAGCCGGCTGCGGAGGCGCCACCACGGGGCCGCCGGACCCACGCCGAGAGACGCGACGCTGCGGATGCCAGGATTTGTCTGTGCAGGATGTGACGGAGGACGAACCGGGTGACCCGACGTCGGCTCGCCCGACCCCCGGGGCGGCGGCGGAGCCGGGAGCGGCGGGCGCCGAGGACGGCGCCGAGGACGGCACCGAGGACGGCGCCGAGCGGCACTGTGCCGTGATCTTCAACCCGGTCAAGGTGAGTCCGACCTTCCGGACGGCCGCCGAGCAGGCGCTGAACGACAACGGTCCGTACCGGATCAGCTGGCTCGAGACCGAGGCGGAGGACAAGGGACGGTCGCGGGTCCGGCAGGCCGTCGAGGAGCGGGCCGATCTGGTGCTGGTGGCCGGCGGCGACGGGACGGTCAGGGTGGTGGCGGACGGCCTCGCCGACTCGGGCATCCCGTTGGGCATCATCCCGGAGGGCACGGCGAACCTGCTGGCCCTCAACCTGGGCCTCCCCAACGCGGAGGCGGACGCACTGCGGGTGGCGGTGACCGGCCGGGACCGGACCATCGACCTCGTCAAGCTCACCATCGACGGCGACCGGGTCGAGCACTTCGCCGTGATGGCCGGCGCCGGGCTGGACGCGATGATCATGGACGAGACCGATCCGGAGCTCAAGTCCAAGATCGGCACCGCGGCGTACTTCCTCGCGGCCGGCAAGGCCCTGGGCCGGCTGCCGATCAAGACCTGGGTGCGGTTGGGCGACAGCCACCACACCCGACGCCGGCACGCGATGCTGATCTTGATCGGCAACGTCGGCCGGATCAAGGGGATCACGCTGCTGCCGGACGCCGAACCCGACGACGGCCGGTTCGATCTGATGCTGGCCTCGCCGAGGCGCTGGTGGGACTGGTTCCGGGTGGTCGGGCGGCTGATCACCCGCCGGCCGCAGAAGGACGATCCGGTCGAGATCCTCCCGGCCTCGAGCGCGACCATCCGGATCAAGGAGCGGGAGGACTTCCAGCTCGACGGCGACGTGGAGGGCGACTTCCTGACCCTGGAGGCCGAGGTGGCGCCCGGTGCGCTCACCGTCCGGGTGCCGGTAGCGCCCTGATCAGCCGACGATCACCGAGAGCAGCACGGCGACCACCACGGTGTTGAGGAAGAAGGCGAGCACGCCGTGCACACTCACCGTCCGGCGCATGGCCGAGGTGAGGATCGCGGTGTCGGTGGTGCCGAACGTGGCCGAGCAGCCGATGGCGAGGTAGATGTAGTCGGCGAACACCGGTTCGTCGCTGCCGGAGAACTCCAGCCCGCCGACCTCGACGTCGCGCCGCGCGTAGTGCAGGGCGAAGCTGAACGTGATGGTCATCCAGCACATGACGATGGTGACGGCGATCAACCCGATCACCAGCCGGGTGCTGCTCTCCCGCTCCTGTGCGGCGATGACGATGGTGGAGAAGGCGACCACGGTGATCACGACGGCCCAGGTCGGCCCGCTGCCCCCCGCGAGCAGGTACCGCATGATCGCCGACCGCGGCAGCGGGGAGCCCTCGATCCGGCGGACCAGCTCGGCCCGGTCGCAGCCCGCGAACGCTCGTACGCCCAGCGCCAGGTAGGCGATCGCGAAGGAGTTCCAACCGATCAGCTGGGCCCCGAAATCGAGCTCGACGTCATTGCGACGTCCGGTCGGATCCTCCAGCACGCCCAGGTACTGCAGCACCTCGATGCCGATCTGGGTGATCAGCGCGAGCAGCAGACTGAGACCGAGCGCTGCCCAGAAGCGGAACACGTCCGAACACGATCGCGGGATCCGCGCGGCGGATCCCAACGTCCCCTTGCGCTGGCGCACCGGCACGGCGTCACCCTAGCGTCGTCGGCCGGTCAGTCGTCGGAGCCGGCGTCCAGCATCGACGCGGTCCGGTTGATCAGGTCCTCCAGCGCGTCCTCGAACTCGTCGTCGAAGGCACTCGAGCTCAGCATCGGCGCGTAGTCCAGCACCAGTGGGTAGGCCGACAGGTCGTTGGTCTCGATGAAGGCGATGTCGTCGCTCACGTCCATCTCCACCTCGGGACTGATCGAGGTCGAGGACTCGAGCAGCAGGTGGCCGAGCAGGAAGGTGGCGAACGCGCGGTAGACCTGCACGCACTGCTCGGCACCGAATCCGTAGTCGTTCATCTGCTCCAGAAAGCTCTCCACCCAGCGCAGACTGCGCAGCGGCGGCCGGAGCCACGGCGCCGCCGGGGGCCGGGTGGCGACGAGCGGGAACACCCGCGGGTGCACGAGCGCCAACCGACGGACCGCGTGGGCCAGCTGCTGCAGGTACTCAGGCCAGCTGCGCGGCCGGTCCTGCTGCATGGTGTCGCGGTACAGCTCGTCCATCACGACCTCGACGACTCCGTCGAGCAGCTGCTCGCGGCCGGGGACGTAGCGGTAGAGGGCCATCGCCTCGACCCCCAGCTGGGCGCCCAGCCGGCGCATGGTCAACATCGAGAGACCGCGCTGGTCGATGAAGGCGACTGCTTCGTTGAGGATCCGCAGCTGATCGAGCGGCTGGCGCGCCGGGCGGCTCGTGCTGACCGCCACACCGCCCTGCGGATTGTCGACCATGGGCTCACCAGGCTTCCGGACCGGGATTCTTTACAACGTAAACACGTACGTCTAGGGTGAACCTCAGTACACCGCACACGTCGGTCGCTGAAACGATCATATAGCGACCCTCGCCGCGGGAAGAGCGAGCGTGATCAGAACCCGTCGACCGGGTGGATCCACGCTCCGGGTCGATCCGGCGGCACCGCCGGCGGCCGGGTCGAACTGGACATGGCCCACCTGTCCCCGCCGGGCAGGTGGGCCGCCGGTTCTCCGGGCCCGAAATCCGCCGTCCGCAGCACGGCTCCCCATAGGGTGAGGCTGCGATCGAGGACACTCGAGACGCGCGAGAGCGGGAGGCAGACGATGGCGAGCAGGACCGTGATCACGTTCGGCACCTTCGACGTGCTGCACGTCGGCCACATCCGGGTGCTCAACCGGGCGGCCGAGCTCGGTGACCGGCTCGTCGTGGGTGTGTCCTCCGACGCCCTCAACTTCTCCAAGAAGGGCCGCAACCCGGTCTTCAGCCAGGACGAGCGGCTCGAGATCGTGTCCAACATCAAGACCGTGCACGAGGTCTTCGTCGAGGAGAGCCTGGAGCTGAAGCGGGACTACATCTCCGCCCACGGCGCCGACGTGTTGGTGATGGGCGACGACTGGGCCGGCAAGTTCGACTTCGTCTCCGATCTGTGCGACGTCGTCTACCTGCCACGGACGCCGTCGGTCTCCACCACGGCCATCATCGAGCACATCACCACGACCCGGGCACCGGCGAGCTGAGCCTCGTCGCAGCGCGCCCGCCTTCGACCGGTCGGCGCGCTCGGGCCGTGCGCTAAATTGGATCGGCGCGAAATCCGGCTCCGAACGGAGTCGGACGACGCGGAAGCGACCAGGTCTGGGGAGGAGGGCACTCGTGACGCAGTCCTCCCAGCCTCCCGCCCGGCGGATCCGGATCACCGACCTGCAGGCCGCCAAGGCGCGGGGCGATCGGTGGGCGATGCTCACCAGCTACGACCAGTACACCGCGGCCCTGTTCGAGGAGGCCGGCGTCTCGGTCCTGCTCGTCGGCGACTCGGCGGCCAACAACGTCTACGGGTACCCCAGCACCCTGCCGGTGACTGTCGAGGAGATGATCCCGCTGGTCAAGGCGGTGGTCCGCTCCACCCAGCGGGCTCTGGTCGTGGGCGACCTGCCCTTCGGCTCGTACGAACAGGGCCCGGAACAGGCACTGAGCACGGCCGTCCGCTACATGAAGGAGACGGCCTGCCACGCGGTCAAGCTGGAGGGTGGTCGCAGATCCGCCGAGCAGATCGCCGCCGTCGTGCAGGCCGGCATCCCGGTGATGGGTCACATCGGCTTCACCCCGCAGAGTGAGCACGGACTCGGCGGCTACCGGGTGCAGGGCCAGGGCCGGACCGCCGAGCAGGTGATCGCCGACGCGCACGCGGTCGAGGAGGCGGGGGCCTTCGCCGTCGTGCTGGAGATGGTCCCCGGCGTGGTGGCCAAGCAGATCACCGCAGAGCTGGAGATCCCGACCGTCGGCATCGGGGCCGGCGCCGAGTGCGACGCGCAGGTGCTGGTCTGGCAGGACATGCTGGGACTCCGTACGGGCAAGATGCCCCGGTTCGTCAAGCAGTACGCGCAGTTGGCCGAGGTGATCAGCGAAGCCACCGAGCGGTACGTGCGCGACGTGACCGACGGGAGCTTCCCGGCCGCCGAGCACACCTTCGAGCTGCGTCCGGAGCTGAAGCCGCTCGCCGGGGGCGCCCGGTGAAGGTCGCGACCACGATCGCGGAATTCCGGAAGTACCGAAACAAAGCTCGCTCCCACCGCTCCGGCCCCCTCGTGCTCGTGCCGACCATGGGCGCCCTGCACGCCGGCCACCTCTCCTTGATCACGCTGGCCAAGCAGCGCAGCGATCTGGTGGCGGTCAGCATCTTCGTCAACCCGTTGCAGTTCGGTCCCAGCGAGGACTACGCCAGGTACCCGCGCACCATCGACGTCGACTTCGAGGCCTGCCGCGGCGCCGGTGTCGATCTCGTCTTCGCGCCCCCGGTGACCGAGGTGTATCCGGCGGGCCGCCAGGTGTCGGTCGCCGCCGGCCCGATGGGTGCGGTGTTCGAGGGTGCGGCCCGGCCCGGTCACTTCGACGGCGTCCTCACCGTGGTCCTCAAGCTGCTCCAGATCACCGGCGCCGACGTCGGCGTCTTCGGGCAGAAGGACGCCCAGCAGCTGGCCTGCATCCGGCGGATGGTCACCGACTTCAACGTGCCGACCGAGATCGTCGGCGCTCCGATCATCCGCGAGCCGGACGGCCTGGCCATGTCGAGTCGGAACCGGTTCCTGTCCGCGGTCGACCGGCGGACCGCCCTCGCACTCTCGGCCGCACTCACCGCCGCTCGTGGCGAGTCCCGACCGGATGCCGCCCTGGCGGTGGCCGGCCGGGTGCTGGCCGAGGCCGCTGGTTCGGGGCTGGCTCTGGACTATCTCGCGCTGGTCAATCCGGCCACCATGGCCGAGGTCGATCCGGACCATCGTGGACCCGCGACCATGATCGTCGCGGCGGAGGTCGGCCCGGTCCGACTGATCGACAACACCGACCTCGAGTTCACCGACTGAGCCGGGAGGCAGCGATGGCGCTCGACGACGTGGCGGATGAGCTGTACGCCGTCGCGCCGGACGACTTCATGGCGTCGCGGACCGAGCAGGTGGCGGCGGCCAAGGCGGCCGGCGACAAGGAGCTCGCCAAGCAGATCGGTTCGTTGCGCAAGCCGACCCGATCCGCCTGGCTGGTGAATCTGCTCGCCCGGGACGCGCCGACGGAGATCTCGGAGCTGCTCGAGCTCGGCGGCGCGCTGCGCGAGGCGCAGCAGAACCTCGACGGCGCGGAGCTGCGGTCGCTGTCCAGCTCGCGACACAAGGTGATCAACGGCCTCAGTCGACGCGCCGCTGCGCTGGGCGGTGAGGCGGGGTACACCGCGACGGAGGCGGTCCGGCAGGAGGTGAGCCAGACGCTGCAGGCGGCGATGGCCGACCCGGAGCAGGCCGAGCTGGTGCGGCGCGGGGTGCTCAGCCAGGCGGTCAGCTACGGCGGTTTCGGCCCCTTCGACCTGGCGGCACCGGCCGCGAAGAAGCCGGCCGAGAAGACCGCGGCCGAGAAGACGCCGACCTCCCGGCGGGGTGCCACGTCGGAGGCGGACGACGAGTCGCCCGAGGACGCCGCCCGCGAGGCCGCCCGCGAGGCGGCGGAGGCGGCGTGGCAGCAGGCGAAGGACGAGCTGGCCGGCGCCGAGGCCGAAGCCGAACAGGCGACCGTCGACGCCGACGCGCTGGCCGACCGGGTCGACGAGCTGCGCCGCCAGCTGCAGGAGGCCGAGCAGGCCGAGGACGATGCGCGACGATCGGCGCGCGCGGCCCGGAAGCGGGTCGACGAGCTGACCGCCGCGGAGCGGCAGGCCCAACGCGACCTCGAGGATCTCGACGACGACGGCTGACACCCGACGACGGTCGATCGGTCCGTGCACCCACACTTGGCCCATGCGAACAGTCGGTGTCGAGGAGGAGCTGCTGTTGATCGACGCCGAGACCGGAGCCCCGACCGCCGTGGCCGCCGCCGTGCTCGCGACCGCGTCAGGTGCTGCGGACAACCTCGAAGCCGAGTTGCAGCAGCAGCAGATCGAGCTGGAGACCGCCCCGACCGATGACCTCACCGAGCTCGCCGAGCAGCTGGTCGGCTGGCGCCGCACGGCCGACGAGCAGGCCAGCCAGGTCGGGGCGCGGGTCGTCGCCCTGGCCACCTCGCCGCTCCCGGTCGACGCGGAGCTCACTGCCAAGTCCCGGTACCGGGCCATGGCCGAGCTGCTGGGGCTGACCGCGGCCGAGCAGCTGACCTGCGGCTGCCACGTCCACGTCGACGTCGCCGACGCCGACGAGGGGGTCGCGGTGCTGGACCGGATCCGGATCTGGTTGCCGACGCTGCTGGCCATATCGGCCAACTCCCCGTACTGGCAGGGTCGCGACTCCGGCTACGCGAGCTTCCGGTCCCAGGCCTGGACCCGGTTCCCCAGCGCCGGTCCGACGGAGTTGTTCGGTTCGGCCGCCGCCTACGACGCGCGGGCCGCGGCGCTGGTCGACTCGGGGGTGCTGCTCGATCGCGGGATGATCTACTTCGACGCCCGGCTGTCCGAGAAGTACCCCACGGTCGAGATCCGCGCCGCCGACGTGTGCCTGTACGCCGCGGACTCGGTGCTCGTCGCCGGGCTGGCGCGAGCCCTGGTCGAGACCGCGGCGCGGGACGCCGCCGACGGCCACCCAGCGCCGGAGGTCTCGGCGGAGCTGATCCGGCTGGCCAGCTGGCGGGCCGGTCGGTCCGCGCTGGACGGCGATCTGCTCGATCCCCACAGCTGCCTACCGCGGCCGGCGGCGGAGGTCGTGGCGGCCCTGATCGACCATCTCCGGCCGGCGCTGCGGGACGCCGGCGACGAGGACACGGTGCTGACCGGGCTCCGGCGGGTGAGAGAACGCGGTGTGGGTGCAACCACCCAGCGGAGACTGGCAGAACAGACCTCTGACCTGTCCCACCTGATGCGGGCGGCGGCCGAGCTGACCGTCGGCGGCTCGGCGTAGCGTCGGGTTCCCTTCCGAAGGAGCGACATGACGCAAGGAGCGACCCGATGACCCAGCACGCGGCCAAGTGCGTGCTGGTCACCGGCGCGACCGGATTCATCGGATCCCACCTGGTGCAGGCCCTGGTCGACGCCGGCTACGACGTCCGCGCCATGACCAGGCACCCGGAGGACTACGACGGACCGGGGCAGCCGGTCGCGGGTGACGTGTCCGATGCCGAGAGCCTGCGGGAGGCGTTGCAGGGGGTCGATGCCGCCTACTACCTGGTGCACTCGCTGGCCAGCGACGACTTCGAGAACAAGGACGCCGAGGCGGCCCGGGCCTTCAGCGCCGCGGCGGCCGCCAACGGGCTGGAGCGGATCATCTACCTGGGTGGTCTCGGTCGCGACGACGACGCGACGTTGTCGGCCCACCTGCGGTCGCGGCGTGAGGTGGAGACGTTGCTGACCACCGACGGGGTGCCGGTGACGGTGCTCCGGGCCGCCATCGTGATCGGCCACCGCGGCATCTCCTGGGAGATCACCCGACAGCTGGTCGGCAACCTGCCCGCCATGATCGCGCCGCGCTGGGTGATGACGAGGACCCAGCCGATCGCTCTGCCCGACGCGATCCGCTACCTCCTCGGGGTGCTGGAGCCCGTCGAGGCGCGGGGCCGGATCTACGAGATCGGTGGCCGCGACATCGTCACCTACGCCGACATGATGCAGCGGGTCGCCCGGTTGCACCACCGCCGACCGCTGCCGATCCTCGTCGTACCGATGCTGACGCCACGGTTGTCCTCGCGCTGGTTGTCGTTCGTCACCGACGTCGACACCGCAACGGCACGGAACCTGGTGGACTCGATGAACAACGAGGTCGTCGTCTCCGACCACTCGATCAAGGAAGTGGTGCCGGGTCAGCCGATGGGCTACGACGAAGCGGTGATGTTGGCGTTCGCCGACCGGGAGCGGGAGCAGGCAGCTCCGCAGGGCGCACGGTGACCCAGCCCGAACCGCCCGACCAGCCCGCGCAGCCCGAACCGCCCGGCCAGCCGGTGACCGCGAGCGGCCCGGCACCCGCTCCGGATCCGAGCCGAGCCGGGGGGAGATGGAACGGCCCCGCCGTCGGTTGGGTCCGACCGCTGTTCATCGACAAGGTGGAGCGGGACCATCGCCAGACCGACGCGCAGTTCCTGCGCCGTCGGATCGTGGTGGCGGCCACGTTGGTGGTCGGCGCCACCTTGCTGGGTCTGTCGTTCGCGACGCAGCAGGGTGACCCGGCGTTCTATCCGCTGACGTTCGGGTTGGCGGCGGTCTGGATCATCGGGAGTCTGGCTTCGGGTCCGCTGCACATCGGCCACATCATGTTCCGCGACAAGCTCCGCCGGCCGATCATCACCCCGGTCCTGGTGGGCTTGCTGCTGGCGGCCGTGTTCATCGTGGGTGGGCTGGTGATCCGCTGGGTGCCGCCGCTGGCCGGTTTCACCGAGGACGTGCTCGGCTATGCCCGGTTGGGCAACCTGGCGCTGCTCGCCGTGATCACGGTCGTCAACGGCATCGCCGAGGAGCTGTTCTTCCGCGGCGCGCTGTTCGCCGCGATCGGGGTCCGGCACCCGGTGCTGATCTCCACCACGCTGTACGCCCTGGCCACGGTCGCCGGTGGCAACCCGGTCCTGGTCTTCGCCGCCGCGATCCTCGGCGCGGTCACCGGGCTGCAGCGCCGCGCGGCCGGCGGGGTGCTGGCCCCGATCCTGACCCACATCACCTGGTCGCTGACCATGTTGTTCGTGCTGCCGATGATCTTCACCGGCTGAGGCGGCGTCAGGCGGACTTCTTGGCGGGTGCCTTCTTGGCCGAGCTTTTCCCGCCACTGGATTTCTTGGCCGTCGACTTCGCTGCTGATTTCTTGGCCGGGGACTTCTTGGCCGTCGACTTGGTGGCCGCCGACTTCTTGGCCGTGGACTTCTTCGCGGTCGACTTCTTCGCGGTCGACTTGGCCGCCCCTCCACCGGAACGGCGACTCCGGTTCTCCTCGACGCTCCGCCGCAGCGCCTCCATGAGATCGATGACCTGACCCTGGTCGGGAGAGTCGTCCTCCTCCTCGCCGAAGGTCGCCGCGGTGTCGAGCGCGTCACCTTGTTCGAGCTTGGCCGCGATGAGCTCGCGCAGCTGCTCCTGGTACTCGTCGGAGAACTTGTCCGGGGCGAAGTCGGTGGACAGGTTCTCCACCAAGGACGACGACATCTTGAGCTCCTGCGGTGAGACCCGGACGTCCGCGTCGAGGCTCGAGAAGTCCGCTTCGCGGACCTCGTCGTCCCACAACATGGTCTGCAGCATCAGCACCTTGCCCCGGGAGCGGAGCGCCCCGAGCCGGGTCTTCTGTCGCAGCGAGAACTGCACGATGGCGGTGCGGTCCGACTCGTCGAGGGTCCGGCGCAACAGCGCGTACGCCTTGACCGCGGTCTTGTCCGGCTCCAGGAAGTAGCTCCGATCGAACATGATCGGATCGATCTGCTCCGACGGAACGAACTCGACGACCTCGATCTCGCGACTGCGTTCCTCGGGCAGCGACTTGAGGTCCTCCTCGGTCAGCACGACGGTGGTGGACCCGTCGTCGAACGCCTTGTCGATGTGGGCGTACTCCACGACCTTGCCGCAGATCTCGCACCGGCGCTGGTAGCGGATCCGACCCCCGTCTGCGTCGTGGACCTGATGCAGGCTGACGTCGTGGTCCTCGGTGGCGGCGTACAGCTTCACCGGGACGTTCACCAGGCCGAACGAGATCGCACCCTTCCAGATCGCTCGCATGGGGTCAGTCAAGCACTCCGCTGCGGCGATCATCGGCCGAACTACGCCGAAGAATTTCTTCGAATCCACACGAACGCTCCGAGCCGTCGATATTCTGCTGCCATCGACACTCCTCGTCTCGGGGACTGTGAGTGGCGGCAGCAGGAGAGGGCTCCTCACGCCGTCTCTGCTGTGGCGCGGGTCTGGATCCTGCGGGCGCTGCTGATGTGCGCCGGTGTCGCGATCTCGGTCTCGCTGAGTTCCACCGCCGCCTTCGCGAGCGGCGACTCCCTCCTCGACCACCTGGGCGACAAGGCTCGAGGCGTCGTGGAGAAGGTCACCGGCGGCTCCAAGTCGAGTTCCAAGTCGAGCTCCACGAACTCTGATTCCGGCAAGTCGTCCGCTGGCCGGGCGGAGCGGTCGGGGTCGAACAAGCCGGATCGGCCCCGGGCCACCAAGTCCGCCAACCGCTCGCACAAGGCGAATCGCTCCGAGCGGCGCGTGCTCCGCGACGTGACGCGGACCGTGCGCAAGCAGGTCCGGACCGTGCACCGCGAGGTCAAGAGCGTGCAGCGCCGGGTCGAGCGGATGTCCCAGCGGAGTCACCGCAGCGAGCGGTCCAACGAGGGACGCCTTGCGGAGCAGCGGCGCGAGGCCAGGGCCGACCGCGCGGCGAAGGCTGCGAAGGCCGAGCGGGCCGCCAAGGCTGCCAAGGTTGAGCGGGCAGCGAAGGCCGCCAAGAGGCAGCAGGCCGCCGCCGCTGACCTGGCCAGCAAGAAGATCACCGAGCCGGCGTCCGCGATCGTCGAGGTCGTCACCGCGACCGACACGGCCACCGAACCCCTGACCGGGCCGGTACGCCGGGTGAGCGATCCGATCACGACGCCGCTGTTGACGACCACCGGGCAGCTCACCACGCCGGTGTTGCAGAGCACCGAGCCCGTGACCGCACCGCTGCTGGAAGCCGTCGAACCGATCACCACGCCGACGCTTCGGACGGTCGGCACCGTGGTCTCGCCGATCGTGCCGGTGCTGGATGCGGTCGGCGCAGTCCTGCCGAACGGAGCCGAGCTGCCGATCCTGCCCGGGCTGCCGCTGCTGCCGGAACTCCCCGGCCTCCCCGGGGTGCCCTCCGGTCCGGTTCCCGGACCGCTGCCGGCCCCGGGAACCCTGCCCGCTCTGAACGTCGTCGACAGCTCCACCGACGCGGGGGCCCGCAGCGCGGCCGCCCTCCCGGCCGGCGCGACCGCGGGCGGTGCGGACACCGCACCGCTCGCCACCCCCAGCACTGCACGGGGCGCCATGGCCGGCGCGAACGACGCGGCCGACACGTCGATCTTCGCCGGTGCTGTCGCGGCGCTGGCGTCACTCGGCGCGGCCATCGACGGCCTCGACGCGGCGGCGATCGGCACCTCGGTCGGACTGGCCGCAGTGGTCAGCCTCGGCGCTGCCGGCGCCCTGGGCGCCTCCGGTTCGATCGGTTTCGGCGGCAGCGCCGGCATTGCGCTGGCTGTCGTCAACTCCCTGGGTTTCGGATCTCGCACCGGTCGTGGTGGAGCTTCGTTGGCTGACCTCCGGCTCGCCGCATTCCGGCGGCCGAACCGTCCGGGCTTCTCGCCCGACTGAACGTTTCTTTCTCCCTGAAGCCGGCCGTGCCTTCGGCCAGTCGGCGCCCGTCGTGTCCAACTGCGACGGTCCGAGCCTGACGGCTCGATCAACCAATTCCACGGAGAAAGAGAGTTCGATCGATCATGAACGCATTAGTGAGAAGGATTCTGGGAGGGGCAGTCGGCGCGGTCGGCGTGCTCGCTCTCGGGGCCGGCGTCGCGCACGCCGAGGGCCGTGACGGCGGCCTGCTCGACCTGGGCACCGACGTCTCGGTGAAGATCAACCGGCATCACGACTCCGATCGTGACTCCGACCGATCGCTGGCCAAGGTCAAGATCAAGCTCGGCGGAGACCGTCGCGGGAACGACCGGGACGATCGTCGCTCGGACAGCCGTAGTCACCGGGCCGACCGGTCCGATGACAGCGGTGCCCAGCGCTCGAACGATCGCAGTGCACGGCGCGAACACCGGCAGTCCGACGAGCATCGCTCGGGTCGCCTGCTGCGGGTCAAGGCCGATGTCGACCTGGGCCGCTCCGACGAGCGTGCCGATCGGAACCGCAGCAATCGCGATCGACGGGATCACGGCAGCCAGGAGCGGCGGTTGCGGGTCAACGCAGACGTGTCGGTCGACCTGGGGCAGCGTCAGGCCGAACGTCGGGCCGAGGCCCGCGCCGAGCGCCGCGCGACCGAGCGGGCCGCGCGAGCGGCGGGCGGAAGCTCGTGCGGAACGGCGCGCCGAGGCACGAGCTGAGGCACGGGCCGAGGCACGCGCCGAGGCACGGCGGGCGGCTGAACGGGCCGAGCGGCGGAATGCGGCGCAGGTCCGGGCCGACGTGGTCGTCGATGCCCTCAGCCCGGCCCCGCGGGAGCGTCAGCCAGGGGCACTGGTCAAGGCGGATGCCGACATCCTCGGCATCGACCTCGACGCCTGCGTCACGCTCAACGCCGGCGGCTGTCGGGAGCACCGTGCCGACCACGGGAACGGGAACGGATCCGCGAACGGCAACGGCAACGGTCGGCTCATCCCCGCTGTGATCGCCGATGTCGATGCCGACGTGCTCGACATCCCCGTCGACGCCTGCGTGCGGATCAACGCCGACGGCTGCGGCACGACTGGCGACGGTGCCGGCAGCGGCAGCAACAACGGCGGGAACAACGGCGGGGAACAACGAGCGGCGGTAACAACAGCGGCGGGCTCATTCCGTCAGTGATCGCCGATGTCGACGCCGAGGTGCTCGACATCCCCGTCGACGCCTGTGTGCGGATCAATGCCGACGGCTGCGGCGCGACCGGCAACGGCGGCGGCAGCGACGGTGGGAACACCGGTGGCAACGGCGGCGGACTGATCCCGTCCGTGATCGCCGATGTCGACGCCGAGGTGCTCGACATCCCCGTCGACGCCTGCGTCCTGATCAACGCCGACGGCTGCGGCGGGACCGGCACCGGTAACGGTGGCGGCCTCATCCCGTCCGTGATCGCCGGCGTGGACACCGAGGTGCTCGACATCCCCGTCGACGCCTGCGTCCTGATCAACGCCGACGGCTGTGGGAACGGAACCGGCGGGAACACCGACGGCAACCCGCTGCTGCCGACCATCGGCACCGACATCACCACCACGGTCACCGAGGTGATCGACGGCACCGTGTGCCTGCGCATCAACGGCGGGAACTGCGGCGGACCGGGCGGCGACCCGACAGATCCGACCGACCCGACCGACCCGACCGACCCGACCGACCCGACCGACCCGACCGACCCGACCGATCCCACCGGACCGACCGATCCCACCGGACCGACCGATCCCACCGGACCGAACGGGCCGAACGGGCCGGCGCCGATCGCGACGAGCACCGGTGGCGGCGACGGGCCGTTCCGGATGATCGCCGATGGACCGAACTGGTCGATCTTCGACCAGGGCGCACTGCCCATGCAGGGCGGCAACTCCTACCCCGCCGGTGACGCCGACGAACTGGCGCACACCGGGGCACCGCAAGGTCTGCTGGCGGCGTTGATGGTGGGTCTGTTGTCCCTCTTCTCGGCGGCAGCGCTGCTGCGGCGTCGTCGTAGCTGAGGGTTGAACCGGTGGAGGGCGGCGCCCCGGCTCGGGGCGCCGCCACCCACCTGCTGAGGTGATCAGGATCGACACCTCGGTCTGGCTCGACCACCCCTCCCGGCCGTGCCGCTGAGCCCAGGAGCGGGCCGCCGCAGGGCCCGGGGTCGCTGCACCCTGCCCGTTCCCGCAGAATTGCTCCATGCCGGGACGCGGCAGCTCGAGCCGGGACACGCACAACCAGACCGTCACCATCGACGGCCGGGCGATCAAGCTCACCAACCTGGACAAGGTCCTCTACCCGGAGACCCAGACGACCAAGGCCGACGTGATCGGCTACTACGCCGGCGTGGCGGAGGTGATGCTGCCGCACCTGTTCGAACGGGCTGCGACCCGCAAGCGGTGGCCGAACGGGGTGGGCGACGACGACCACAAGGCACTGGTCTTCTTCACCAAGGACCTCGATTCGGGGACCCCGGACTGGGTGCTGCGTCACAAGATCACCCATCGCGATCACGACAACCACTACCCGGTCGTCAACGACCTCGCGACCCTGACCTGGCTCGCCCAGCTGGCGTCCCTGGAGCTGCACGTGCCGCAGTGGCGCTTCGGGCGCAACGGGCAACCGAAACACCCGGATCGACTGGTGCTGGACCTCGATCCCGGCGAGGGAGTGAGCCTGGCCGACTGTGCCGAGGTGGCGCGGTGGGCCCGCGACATCCTCGCCGACATCGGGCACGAGCCGGTGCCGGTGACGAGCGGGAGCAAGGGCATCCACCTGTACGCGCCGCTGGACGGCAAGCTGAGCTACGAGGAAGCCAGCACCGTGGCGCGAGAGCTGGCGCGCGCCCTCGAAGCCGATCATCGCGACACGGTGACGGCGGTGATGAAGCGCTCCGAGCGGGCCGGCAAGGTGTTCATCGACTGGAGTCAGAACAACGGCAACAAGACGACGGTGTCGCCGTACTCGCTGCGGGGTCGGAGCCGACCCACGGTCGCCGCACCACGCACCTGGGCGGAGCTCGACGACCCAGAGCTGGGCCAGCTGGAGTACCAGGAGATCCTCCGCCGGATCGCCGACCTCGGCGATCCCATGGCGGCGATGGGGACACCGGGTGCGACCCCGGTCCACCGGTCCGACCGGTTGGCCACCTACCGGAGCATGCGGGACGCCAGCAAGACCCCCGAGCCGGTACCGGCCGAGCCGCCCGGCACGCCGGCGGAGGGCTACACCTTCGTCATCCAGGAACACCACGCGCGCGCCCTGCACTACGACTTCCGGCTCGAACGAGACGGCGTGCTGGTGAGCTGGGCCGTACCGAAGGGTCCACCCACCGACGGCGGCAAGAACAACCTGGCCGTGCAGACCGAGGATCACCCGCTGGAGTACGGGAGCTTCGAGGGTGGCATCCCCCGTGGGGAGTACGGCGGCGGCACCGTGAAGATCTGGGACGCCGGGACCTACAAGCTGCACAAGTGGCGTGAGGGCAAAGAGGTCATCGTCACCCTCTTCGGCAAGCCCGACGGCGGTCTCGGCGGCGTCCGCAAGTACGCCCTGATCCACACCGGTGGCGGATCCTCCCGACCCGAGCGCAACTGGCTGATGCACCTGATGGAGACCGATCCCGAGGACCTGACCGGCGGATCCACGACCCGGGGAGACGCCCAAGGGCCACCCGAGTTCCCGGCGGAGGTGGCGCCGATGCTGGCCACCCTGGCCACCCAGGAGCAGGTGCGGGACGAAGAGACCTGGGCGTTCGAGATGAAGTGGGACGGCGTGCGGACCCTCGCCTACCTGGCCGGCGGGCGGGTCCGACTGCTCAGCCGCCGTGGCCGGGACGACACCGCGGCGTACTTCGACGTGGCAGAGCCGCTGGCCGCGCTGCCGGTGGACACCGCGATCCTCGACGGCGAGGTCGTGGTCACCGACGAGGCCGGACGACCGCGGTTCGGGCTGTTGCAGCACCGGATCAACCTGACCCGACCGAGCGACATCAAGCGCGCGGCCGCCGACCAGCCGGCCCAGCTGATGGTGTTCGACGTGCTGCACCTCAACGGCCGCTCCCTGATCAAGGAACCGTACGAGGAGCGGCGCCGCATCCTGGAGGAGCTGATCGAGTCCCGTCCCGGCTCGCGGATCCAGGTGCCGCCGATCTTCGACGGTGACCTGCAGGCCGCGGTCGACACCAGCCGGGCGCTGCAGCTCGAGGGTGTCGTGGCGAAGAAGCGATCATCGATCTACCAACCCGGTCGGCGCAGCCAGACCTGGCTCAAGATCAAGCTGCACCTCGAGCAGGAGGTCGTGATCATCGGCTGGCGGCCCGGCCAGGGGCGTCGCGACGGCGGCGTCGGCGCGCTCCTGGTGGCCGTACCCGAAGATGAGGGACTCCACTACGTCGGCCGGGTCGGCTCCGGATTCAACGACAAGCAGCTGGACGAGATCGAGAACCTGCTCCGGCCACTGGCCCGCAGGACGAGCCCGGCCGACGACGTACCGCGCGAGGACGCCCGCGACGCGCACTGGGTGACGCCGAAGCTCGTGGGTGAGGTCCAGTACGGGGAGCTGACCGGCCCCGGCCGGCTCCGGCACCCGGTCTGGAAGGGCCTGCGGACCGACAAGTCGCCCGACGAGGTCCGCTGGGAGAACCCTTCCTCGTGAGCCAGCTCCACGACGTCACTTCTGATCCGATCGACCGGTCCGATCAGCGGACTGCGGCCATGAGGCCGATCGGGGCGACGTCGGGAGTTGACCTCAATCGCGCGGGGCGACCAGCAGCGACAAGCCTTCGAGCCCTTCCAGCGTGACCCCGAAGTTGTGCAGATCATCCACCTCGGCGATCTCCAGCCCGCTCATCATGTCGGTCACCACGTCGCCCTTCGGCAGGTGCTTGGACCGGATGCTGCCCGAGATCGGATCGGGTGAGAAGTTCAGCACCGTGACCTGCAGGATGCGGTCGAGCTGGTGGACGAGCACCAGCATCGCCTTGTTGGACACCTGCGGCACATCGAGCTGGGTACCGGTGGCGATCCCGTGCCGCCTGCGGATGGTCAGGATCTGCGCCAGCCGCGAGGCGAAGGAGTTGCGGTCCTCCAGCTGGGCGGGCAACGACCCGTAGAGGCTGACCCCCCGAGGCATCTTCGACAGCGACTCGGTGGCCTCGGGCCGGTAGTCCAACAAGTCGTAGGCCGACCGGTGGATCCAGCGGGTGTCGCCCGAGGACAGGGCCCAGGCGACCTGCTTGCGTTCCAGGGTGAGCATCCCGCAGAGATCCCAGCCCGAGAGCGCGAACACCCCCGGCTGCCACGCGTTGAACATCGAGAGCAGCAGGTGGGCCCGCTTGATGGTCTCCACGTCGTCGTCGCTCAGGGCAGTCAGATCGGGAAAGCCGAGAGACGCCGCGATGATCGTGGCGGTGGTGGAGGCGATCCCGTTCGTGGTGAAGGTCGCGTTGTACGGGCCCGCATCGCCGGTGAGGTGATCGATCAGGTCCTGCCGGATGGTCACCGCCAGATCGGCGCCGGTGACGTCCTCGTCGCGGAAGTGGAAGGTGTCCGTCGCGTGTCCGGCGGCGAAGTGCACCAGCTCGTAGGTCATCTCGTCGTGGTTCTGCAGCGCGTGCACCAACGAGACCGGTTCGACGCCGGACTCCTGGGACAGCTTCAAGGTGAGCCGCAGGAACTCCGTGTCCCCGGTGGCCAGCGCGTGGTGGTACGCCGGCCGGCTGACGAAGTCGTACGAGAGGTCGGCCCCGCGCTCGGACCCGTTGCGGATGTCGTCGATGGTGAGGTTCAGCTCCTGGAACGTGAACCCACCCACCTTGCGCACCATGCTGGCGATCAGCTGGTTGGCCGCCTCCGAGAGCGGGTGCCCCTCCGACCAGGCGGGGTTGCCCTCGGCGCTCTTCTCCACGCCGAGGAACCCGTTCGCATCCAGTCGCAACGCGCCGCTGCCGAGGTCGCCCAGTGAGTGCAGCGCGTCGCCGATCACCAGTCGCATCCCGGCGAAGGACGGATCCAGCCAGTTGATCGACGGCTGGCCTTCCTTGAAGTAGTGCAGGTAGACCCAACGGCGTTCCACCCCGTCGGGACCGATCACCGGCCGGGTGGCGCTCCAGTTCGTGTCCTTGATCCCCGGGTCGTAGAAGATCACCCGCTGCAGTCGACCGATGATGTAGCCGGCCTTCTCGAGCTGGTCCTCGGCCTCGTAGTCCAGGTTCACCGAGTCGCTGCCCCGGGGGACCTTCGGCAGCAGGTGCCAGTCGGTCTCGGGGATCTCCACCATGTGGTAGATGCCGGGGTAGTCGCCGACCTTCATCTCCGCCAGCCGGAAGTCCGCGCCCTTGCCCGTGTGTCCCGGGACGATGTCGTCGATGATGATGCCGCCGTGCTCGGACGCGACGTCGCACATGCTGCGGAACTCGTCCTCGGTGCCGAAGGCCGCGTCGATGTGGGTGCTGATCCGGTCGAAGTGACCGTCGACGCTGGGGGTCTCTTCCCACCCGTCCAGTCCCCCGGCCTTTTTCACCGGGCCCGTGTGGACGCCGTCGATGCCGATCCGGGCGAAGGCCTCCCACAGATCCGGGTCACCGAGGGTGCCGAGGAAGGAGGATCCCGGCTTGGTGATCATGGAGATCGGGTACGCGGTGAACCAGACCGACGCCTTCTCGATCGCCGCCCGTGGATCGGGGTCGGCGAACGGGTTCTGCCACATGCTGCCCTGGCCGGAGAACTGCCTGGCGAACTCCGTGGCGTCGGCGAGCATCGAGCCTTCGACCAACCAGTCCACGTAGGCGGGGTTGTCCCCGGACGCCCTGCCGGATCGATCCTTCGTGCGGCGTGGGAACCAGCGCAATCGGGCCCGGGGCCGAAGCCGCTGAGGTCGAGCGGGATAGAACTGCTCGTCGTAGGTGATCTCGCTCGGTTCGTGTCCCGTCGCCTCGTCGATCTCCGGTGACTTGTCGTTCACGTATCTCCTGTCCCCGAGCTCGTGTCTCCGGCCGTGATATCCCCATCACGGTAGTCCAATCCCGCGCCGGCCAGTCGACGCCCCGCATCGCGAACATTCCGTTGACACCACGAGGTCCAGTGAGCAGGATGAGCCTCCGATCTCGGGAAGGGGACGTACCGCCCATGGTGGATCTGACCGCACCGGCCCGGCAGGTCACGGCGCTGGTCATCGAGGTGGTACCGGATCAGCTCTCGGGACCGACACCGTGCCCGGGGATGACCGTGGCCCATCTGCTCGAGCACTTCCGCAACTTGTCGGTCGCGTTCACCGACGCCGCGACGAAGTCGACCGAACCGCCGGGCGAGGACGATCCGAGCGGTCCGCCACCGCCGTCGGCGGAGAACCTGCCGGCGGACTGGCGGGAGGAGATCCCGAGCCAGCTCGCCGCTCTGGCCGGCGCCTGGCAGCTGCCCGAGGCCTGGGAGGGTGAGACCACGGCCGGTGGGGTCACCCTGCCCTCGGCGATCATGGGCATCGTGGCGTTCAACGAGCTCGTCGTGCACGGTTGGGATCTGGCGGTGGCCACCGGACAGGCGTACCAACCGGACGACTCGGTCCTGCAGGTCTCCTACGACTTCCTGGCCGAGTCGGCCGAGGATCCCGCCAGTCGCGGTGACATCTACGGTCCGGTGGTCCCCGTGCCCGAGGACGCCCCGTTGCTGGACCGGGTGATCGGGCTCGCCGGCCGCGACCCGGCCTGGCGCAGCCCGATCGGCTGAGACCCGATCAGGAAGGCCGGATCCCGACGAACCACAGTCGCGGCTGGTCGTCCCCGCTCGTGATCTCCGAGTGCGCCGTCGCCTCCAGGCCGGCCTCCGACAGCAGCCGCAGCCAGGTCTCGCGGCTGAACAGGCCGCAGTGGTGCGTCTCCGACACCGTCCGGACGCTCCCGTCGGCCGATCGGAGCACGAAGGCGTACTGGGTGACGGTCTCGCTGTCGTCCGGGTCCGGGTCGTAGGTCCAGGACAGGAACCGCACCGCACGGCCGTCCGCGCCGTCGCTGCCGCCGTGGTCGGTGCGCGCCTCGAAGCTGTCCGCCACGTCGTCGGGCACGATCACGACCCGCCCGCCCGGTCGACAGTGCTCGTACGCGGTCGCGATGGCGTCGGCGAGGTCGTGCTCGGTGATCATGTAGTCGACGGCGTCGTGGATCAGCACCGCGTCGAAGCGCCGGCCCAGCCGGACCGTACGCATGTCGCCCGCCGCGTGGGCGGCATCCGGGTTCAGCCGACGGGAGACCGCCAGCATCGGCTCGGAGAGATCGACCAGGGTGAGGGCGAACCGCTCGGTCAGGTGACTGGCCAGGTGACCCCCACCGGAACCGAGCTCCAGCACCTCGGCCCGCGCAGCTCCCGACTCCGGTTCCAGCAGGGAGGCGGCGAAGGCGGCCTCCTCGGCGTACTCCGCCGGCGGTGAGATGAGTGGCCACCAGTCGGCCAGCTCGCCGTAGAAGCGGTGCTCCACCGGCGTCGCGGTCATGAGCTGCTCACGCGTCGCGGCTGCGCTGCGCGACGCCCCGCACGTAGGCCGCCTGCCCGAGGTGCATCGTCGCGTCTTCGTACACGCTCACCAGCCGGGCCCCAGCAGTCACCGGTGGGTCCCACCGCTTGTCGACGACCCGCGCCAGCTCGGCATCGTCCAGCTCGTCCAGGTACGCCATCGTGGCCGCGTGCACCTCGGCGTGGTAGCCGTCGAGCAAGGACGCCGGTGCCTGCACCCGTGCGACGTCCGCGACACTCATCCCGAATCCGGTGGCGTCGGAGGCGACGTGCAGATCGAAGCGGTCCCGCCAGCGGGTCCAGACCTGCTCCGTCCCGGCGAGATCGGCGATGTGGTCGTCCTCGACCCGGGTCAGGTGCCAGATCAACCACGTGATCGTGTTCGCCTCCGGGTCGGGCCGGAACATCGCGGTCTCCGGATCCAGGTTCCGGGTCAGGTCGCTCACGTGCTCGCGGATTCGGCCGAAGGCGTCCCGGAGCAGGGCGGGTGCTGGTTGGGCGGACGCGTCGTCACTCACCCGCGCCACGCTACCGGGACGGTCTCAGGACAGCTGGTGGGGCTGCGGACGGCGCTTGTGACCGTCGTCGGCGCCGGTCGCGTCCTGGCCACCGGCGCCCAGCCGGGGCGCACCGGAGCCGGCCCGCTCCAAGGTGATGATCACCGATTTCGAGGCGGGGGTGTTGCTGCCCTCTGCCGTCGAGTCCAGCGGCACCAGCAGATTCGTCTCCGGGTAGTAGGCCGCCGCGCAGCCGCGAGGGGTGTCGTACCCGATGATCCGGAAGCCGCCGGCCCGCCGCTCGTGGTCGTCATCGGGCCAGTGGCCGACCAGGTCGACGACGCTCCCCGTCCGCGAAACCCAGCTGGGCCAGGTCGGCGGGGTTGACGAAGACGACCATCCGGCCGCCCTTCACCCCTCGGTAGCGGTCGTCGAGCCCGTAGATCGTGGTGTTGAACTGATCATGGCTGCGCAGCGTCTGCAGGATGAGCTGTCCCGGTTCCAGCTCCATCACCTGCAGCGGCGAAACCGCGAACTCCGCTCGGCCCGACCGGGTGGGGAAGGTCCGGCTGTCTCGAGGCGGGTGGGGCAGCACGAAGCCACCCGGGCGCGACACGTTCACCTCGTAGCCGGCGCAGTCCGGCACCACCCGGGAGATGTGCCGGCGGATCACCCGGTAGTCGTCCCGCATGGCCGCCCAGTCGATCCCGTACCGGTCACCGAGGGTCCGTTCGGCGAGGCCCGTGACGATGGCCACCTCCGAACGCAGCAACGGGCTCGCCGGTGCCAACGGTCCGCGCGAGGCGTGCACCGAACAGGTCGAGTCCTCCACCGACACCACCTGCTCGCCGCTGGCCTGCACGTCCTTCTCCGTCCGGCCGAGGGTCGGCAGGATCAACGCCGTCTCGCCGGCGACCAGGTGGGACCGGTTGATCTTGGTCGAGATCTGGACGGTGAGCTTCGCCCGGCGCAGCGCGGCACTGGTCACGGCGGTGTCCGGTGCGGCCTGCACGAAGTTGCCCCCGAGGGCGATGAAGACCTGCGCCTTGTCGTCTCGCAGGGCCCGGATCGAGTCGACGGTGTCGAGACCGTGCTCCCGAGGCGGATCGAAGCCGAACTCGGCCTGCAGCGCGTCCAGGAAGTGCGCCGGGGGCCGCTCCCAGATGCCCATGGTGCGATCCCCTTGGACGTTGGAGTGGCCGCGCACCGGCAGCAACCCCGCACCACGCTTGCCGATGTTGCCCTGGACGAAGGCGACGTTCGCGATCTCCTTGATGGTCGCGACCGCGTTGTGGTGCTGGGTGAGGCCCATCGCCCAGCAGAAGACGGTGGCATCGGAGTCCCGCAGCAGCGCCGCCGCTTCGACGATCTGGGCCCGGGCCAGTCCGGTGGCCCGTTGCACCTCGTCCCAGTCGAGGCGCTGGACGTGCTCCCGCCAGCCGGCGAAGCCCGTCGTGTGCTGGGCGATGAAGTCACGATCGACCGCACCCCACTCGACCAGCAGCGAACCGAGGGCCTGGAAGAGGGCCAGGTCCCCGTTGATCCGTACCGGCAGGTGCAGATCGGCCAGCTGCACCCCCGGGCCCACCCAGCCGCGTGCGCGTTGGGGGTTCTTGAACCCGACCAGGCCCGCCTCCTTCAGCGGGTTGATCGCGATGATCTTGGCGCCGCGGCGCTTCGCCTCCTCCAGCGCCGACAGCATCCGCGGGTGGTTGGTGCCCGGGTTCTGGCCCGCCAGCACCAGCAGCGACGCGGCGTGCACGTCCTCGAGAGTGACACTGGCCTTGCCGATGCCGATCGACTCCGCCAACGCGATGCTCGTCGACTCGTGGCACATGTTGGAGCAGTCGGGCAGGTTGTTGGTGCCGTACGCGCGGACGAACAGCTGGTAGGCGAACGCCGCCTCGTTGGACGTCCGGCCGGACGTGTAGAAGATCGCCTGATCCGGGTCGTCGAGTTCGCGCAGCTCGGCGGCGATCAGGTCGAGGGCCTGGTCCCAGTCGATCTCCCGGTAGTGCGTGTCACCCGGCCGCTTGATCATCGGTGAGGTGATCCGGCCCTGCTGGCCCAACCAGTGCTCGGTCCGGGCGTCGAGGTCGGCGATGCTGTGCTCGGCGAAGAACTCCGGCGTGGCCCGGGTCGTGGTCGCCTCCTCGGCCACCGCCTTGGCCCCGTTCTCGCAGAACTCCGCCGTGTGCCGGTGGCCCACCTCGGGATCGGGCCAGGCGCAGCTCATGCAGTCGAAGCCCTCGGCCTGATTGAGCCGCAGCAGGGTCTGGGCGGTACGGCGCGGCCCCATCCGCTCGACCGATCGCTTCATGCTCACCGCGACCGCCGTCGGTCCGGCGGCATGGTCCTCCTGGCGCCTGACCCGCAGATCCGCGCTTCGTCCCCGTCCTGCCGCTTCGCCACGTCGCCACTCGCGCCCGACCCGGGCGCCGTCGATGCGCCCTTGCCGCCAGCGCAGCCACACGTGGGGTGCGGCTGGCTTCTCAAGGGTGCATCGAGTACGGGAGCAGCAACCGGGTCGTCAGTGGTGCATCGGCGGCCGGTCGCTGGACGGGCGTGTCTCGTCGCAGACGAGCGGCGAGCTTGACCCAGAGCAGGAAGAGCAGACCGAGGATCAGCATGCCGATCGCCCATCCAGAGGTTGATGTTGATGCCGGCCGCCTTCGCGATCTCCGCGGGCGTCATGAAGAAGCTGTAGATCGTCAGCAGCACGCCGTAGACGGTGAACAGACCGCCGATCATGAACCGGATGTCGAACAGCTTCGACGCCGCCGACTTCGGAGCGTCGCGTTCGGTGATTTCCTCGTGATGTCATCGGCTGAGCTCCTAGATGACTTCGATGAGGATCGACAGGACGAGGGTGATGCCGAGGGCGGTGAAGCCCGAGCAGCTTGGGCGACTCGTACCACTTGCGGACGTAGCCCTCGTGCGGATCGCCGGCGTTGGGATCGGGTACGCCCCAGACCAGGCCGGCCAGCTCTTCGACCGGTTTCGACGTGGTCACCAGGGTGACGATCACGGTGACCACCGCGTCGGCCACGAAGGCGGTGATGGCGCCGTAGAAGTTGACCATCTGGGCGTTCAGCTCGCCGTCCATGGTCTGACCGGCGTGGAAGTAGGCGAGGTTCGGACCGATGAAGTTGCCGAACACGAAGGCGCCGACCGTACCGGCGACCAGCCCCCAGAAGCCGGCCCACGGCGTGGTCCGCTTCCAGAACATGGCGATGATGAAGGTCGCGAACAGCGGGGCGTTGAAGTAGGAGAACAGCGCCTGGATGTAGTTCATGATGTTGCTGTAACCGGCGGCGATGAACGCGGTGCCGATGCCGATGATCGATGCCCGACGACGGTGACGATCCGGCCGACGTTCAGGTAGTAGTGGTCCGGTCGGTTCTTCTTGATGTAGGTCTGCCAGATGTCGTAGGTGAACACCGTGTTGAACGAGCTGACGTTGGCCGCCATGCCGGCCATGAACGCCGCCAGCAGGCCGGCGAGCGCCACGCCCGAGGGCGCCGTTGGGCAGGAACTGGTTCATCAGCAGCGGGATCGCGTCGTTGTAGGTCGTTCCGCTCCCCGCCTCGCCGATCTTCGGGATGACCGCGATCGCGATCAGGCCCGGGATGATCGTCAGGAAGGGGATGAAGATCTTCGGGAAGGCGCCGATCAGCGGGGTCCGCTCGGCAGCCGACAGGTTCTTGGCCGCCAGGGCCCGCTGGACCTCGGCGAAGTTCGTCGTCCAGTAGCCGAAGGACAGCACGAACCCGAGACCCATCACGATGCCGATCCAGTCCCCGAGGGGGTTGGTCCAGTTGCCGACCCCGGTGCCCGCCCAGGTGGAGAACGCCCCCTCACCGGGACCGTTCGGAGCGGCCAGCACCTTCTCCTTGAGCCCGTTCCAGCCGCCGACCTGGGTCAGCCCGATGACCACGATGCGGGATCAGGCCGGCGATGATCACGAAGAACTGCAGCACCTCGTTGTAGATGGCGCCGGACAGGCCGCCGAGGGTGATGTAGGCCAGCACGAAGCCGGCCGACACGACGATCGACAACCACTGCGGCCAGCCGAGCAGGGCCTCGATGACCAGCGACAGCGCGTAGAGGTTGACCCCGGCGGTCAGCACCGCGGCCAGCGCGAAGGTCAGCGCGTTGAACAGGTGGGTGGGCTTGTTGAAGCGCCGGCGCAGGTACTCGGGCACGCTGCGGACCCGGGAGCTGTAGTAGAACGGCATCATCACCAGGCCGAGGAACACCATGGCCGGGACGGCGCCGATCCAGTAGAAGTGGATCGTCGAGATGCCGTACTGGGCACCGTTGGCCGCCATCCCCAAGATCTCGATCGCGCCGAGGTTGGCCGAGATGAAGGCCAGGCCGGTCACCCACGCGGGCAGTGATCGGCCCGAGAGCAGGAAGTCCTCGCTGGTGGCGATGGCCCGCCGGGCCAGCACGCCGATGGCGACCACGAGGCCGAAGTAGATGATCAAGATCCCGTAGTCGAAGAAGTTCGTGTCGAGTCGGGTCATGCGATCACTCCTCGCGGCAGTGGGGAAGTACGCCTCAGCGGATTATGGTCCTGGGCGACCCCGTCCACAAGACCCCTCCCCCGGTGCGGGATAACGGGTCGGACACGGCTGGCTCGGTGTACCGGAGCTCAGCCCACGGCTCGGGACAGCATCCGCCGGGCCGCCGCGCTGTGCTCGGCGACGAGGGCCGGCACGTCGACGCCCAGCAGCTCGCCGCCCCGCACCCGCCACTGCCCACCGACCAGGACGTGTTCGGCCCGGTGCGCACCGCACAGCAGCAGAGCCGCCAGCGGGTCGTGGCTACCCGAGAAGGAGAGGTCGTCGAGCGCGAACAGAGCGAGATCGGCTTGTCGGCCGACCTCGATGACCCCGACGTCGGTGCGGCCGAGTGCCCCGGCCGAACCCCGGGTGCCCCAGTCCAGTGCGCGGCGGACCGGCACCCGCTCGGTGCCGTACCGGAGGCGTTGCAGCAGCAGCGCCTGCCGGGTCTCGATGATCATGTTGGACGCGTCGTTGGACGCCGACCCGTCCACGCCGAGGCCGACCGGGCAGCCGGCCTCCTCGAGCTCGACGACCCGGGCGATCCCGGACCCCAGTCGCATGTTGGAGCTGGGGCAGTGCGCGATCCCGGTCCCGGCGGCGCCGAGTCGGGAGATCTCGTCGTCGTCGAAGTGGATGCCGTGGCCGAGCCAGACCCGGTCGCTGAGCCAGCCGACGCTGTCCAGGTAGTCGACCGTACGCAGTCCGAACCGTTCGGCGCAGAACTCCTCCTCGTCGATGGTCTCGGCGAGGTGGGTGTGCAGCCGGACGTCCAACCGCTCCGCGAGCAGAGCGCTGTCGCGCATCAGCTCGGGGGTCACCGAGAACGGGGAGCACGGCGCCAGTCCGATCTGCAGCATCGCGCCCGGCCCGGACTGGTGGTAGCGACGGACGAGGCGTTCGCTCTCGGACAGGATCGTGTCGTGGTCCTGGACCACCGACTGGGGCGGCAGTCCGCCGTCGTCGGTGCCGAGGGACATCGAGCCCCGGGTCAGGAACGCCCGGATGCCCAGGTCGCGGACCACCTCGACCTGGAGGTCGATCCCGTCCGGCACCGCCGGTGGGAAGACGTAGTGGTGATCGGCAGCCATGGTGCAGCCGGACAGCAACAGCTCCGCCACCGCGACCCGGGTCGCCAGCACCAGATCCTCGGGCGTCAGCGCCGCCCAGACGGGGTACAGATCGGTGAGCCAGCCGAACAAAGTGCTGTCCGCCACGGGTGCCCAGGCCCGCGTGAGGGTCTGGTACCAGTGGTGGTGGGTGTTGATCAGGCCGGGGATGATCACCAGGCCGGACACGTCCACCCGCTCGGCCGGCACGGCCGGCGTCGCGCCGGCCGGCAGCAGCTCGGTGATCTCGCTGCCGGTGACGACCACACCGCCACGCGCATCTGACTCGCTCAGCACAGCGAGCGGGTCGGCGAGCCAGAGACTGCGCTGCTCCGACATGGCGTTCCTCTTCTCCGGCGGGTTCCGGCCGATCATAGGGCGGACGCGCTGTCGAACTCGGCCTCGGCGGAGAAACGCCGCCTGCGGCGCACCCCGGTGAAGGTGCCGGTCACGATCGGGTCACCTCTCGAACCTCGACCTCCCGGATGCTCGCTACTGGCGAGTAACATGAGCTATGTTACTGGCGAGTAACCTCCAGCTCGGAACGTCGGAGAGGGCGACATGACTCACTACAAGACGAACCTGCGCGACATCACGTTCAATCTGTTCGAGGTCCTCGGTCGCGACGAGATCCTGGGCCGCGCACCGTACGAGGACCTGGATCACGACACCGCGATCGCCCTGCTGCAGGAGGTGGACACCCTCGCACGGACCCGGTTGGCGAGCTCCTTCGCCGACGGCGACCGGAACCCGCCGGAGTTCGACCCGAGCACCCACGAGGTGCGGCTGCCGGAGTCGTTCAAGAAGTCCTTCGCCGAGTTGATGGACGCCGGCGTGTACCAGCTGGAGCTGCCGGCCGAGCTCGGTGGGCAGACCACCCCGCCCTCGCTGCAGTGGGCCGTCAACGAGCTCGTGACGGGCGCCAACCCGGCCGCGTACATCTATGCCGCCGGACCCAAGTTCGCCACGGTCCTCTGGCTCAACGGCACGGCGCGTGATCAGCGGATCGCCCGGATCATGGTCGAGAAGCTCTGGGCCGCGACGATGGTGCTGACCGAGCCCGACGCCGGCTCCGACGTGGGCGCCGGACGTACCCGCGCCATCCCCCAGCCGGACGGTTCGTGGCACCTGGAAGGTGTCAAGCGGTTCATCACCTCCGGTGATCACGACCTGTCCGACAACATCGTGCACCTGGTGCTGGCGCGGCCGGTGGGAGTCGAGGGTGCCGGCGGACCCGGCACCAAGGGCCTGTCGCTGTTCATCGTCCCGAAGTGGCACTTCGACCACGAGACCGGTGAGCTGACCGGTGAACGCAACGGCGTCTACGCCACGAACCTCGAGAAGAAGATGGGGATCAAGGTCTCCAGCACCTGCGAGATGACCTTCGGGGATCCGTCGGTCGGCGACGGCGCACCCGCGAAGGGGTGGCTGCTCGGCGAGGTGCACAACGGCATCGCGCAGATGTTCCAGGTCATCGAGCACGCCCGGATGATGGTCGGCACCAAGGCCATCGCCACCCTGTCCACCGGCTACCTGAACGCGTTGGAGTACGCCAAGACCCGGATCCAGGGTGCTGACCTCGTGCGCGCCGCCGACAAGACCGCGCCGCGGGTGCCGATCACCCACCACCCGGACGTCCGTCGTTCCCTGCTGACGCAGAAGTCCTTCGCCGAAGGCCTCCGGGCGCTCGTCCTCTACACCGCCAGCCTCCAGGACCGCGTCTGGGGCGCGCGCTTGACCGGGTCGCGGGACGAGGAGGCCGAGCGGCTCAACGACCTGCTGCTGCCGATCGTCAAGGGCTACGGATCGGAGCGGTCCTGGGTGCTGCTGGGCACCGAGTCGCTGCAGACCTTCGGCGGCTCGGGATTCCTGACCGACTACCCGCTCGAGCAGTACGTCCGGGACGCCAAGATCGACACCCTGTACGAGGGCACCACCGCCATCCAGGGCCAGGACCTGTTCTTCCGCAAGATCATCAGGGACCGGGGTCGGGCGCTGGGCGCGCTGTCGGAGCAGATCACCGCCTTCGTCACCTCCGAGGCCGGCAACGGGCAGCTCAAGGAGGAACGCGGCCTGCTGCAACGTGGCCTGGGCGACGTCGCTGCGATCGTCGAGCACATGGTCGGCTGCCTGCCGTTCGACAGCAGCGACGACCCGCGGCAGATCTATGCCGTCGGGCTCAACACCACCCGGTTGTTGATGGCCATGGGCGACGTCGTCTGCGCCTGGTTGCTGCTGCGTGGTGCGGAGGTGGCGCTGCAGCGGCTCAACGACCCGCTGGACCCGAAGGAGCAACGGTTCTACGAGGGCAAGCTCGCCTCCGCTCGCTGGTTCGCCCGTACGGTGCTGCCGAAGCTCGCCGCCGACCGCGAGATCGCCGAAGGCACCGACCTGGGTGTGATGGACCTCCCCGAGGACGCCTTCTAGGTCTGCTTCCCGTACCGCCCACTCCGGCGCACCCTTACGTCGACAGGCGCACCCCGACGTGGGGGTGCATCCGTCGATGAAGGGGTGCATGTGCGGGAGGACCGAGTGAGACGATGCCGACATGAGCGCAGCATCAGCGACACCCCACCGGATCGTCATCGTCGGAGCCTCGTTGGCCGGCGGTACGGCCGCGCTGGCGCTCCGCGAACACGGGTACGGCGGTGACCTCACCCTGATCGGCGCCGAGACCGCCCGCCCGTACGAGCGGCCGCCGCTGTCCAAGGCCCTCCTCATCGGGGAGCGGGACGAGCCGGACTGGGTCGGCGGTGAGCAGCCGCTGTCCGATCGCGGCATCGACGTGCTCCGGGACACGCGTGGTCACCCGGATCTCCCCGGCCGAGCACACGGTGACGGCCGGCGGCACCGAGCACCGCTACGACAAGCTGGTGCTGGCCACCGGTTCGCGGGCGCGGCGGCTGGACCTGCCCGGTTTCGACCTGCCGGGCGTCTGCACGTTGCGGACGCTGGACGACGCCTGGAACCTCCGGGAGCGCATCTCCCGAGGGACCCGGGTCGTCGTGGTCGGCGCCGGTTGGATCGGTTGCGAGGTGGCCGCGGCATCGATCCAGCGCGGCGCCTCGGTGACGGTGCTCGAGCCCGAGGCGGCTCCGCTGATCCGGGTGCTCGGACCGCAGATCGGGTCCTACTTCGCCCGGTTGCACGAGCAGCACGGTGTCGATCTCCGGCTCGGGACGGGCGTCACCGGGTTCACGGGAACGGCCGCGGTGGAGCAGGTCCAGCTGGCGGGCGGCGACACGATCGCCGCCGACGTGGTCGTGGTGGGCGTCGGGGCCGCGCCGAACATCGAATTGGCCCGGGACGCGGGTCTCACGATCGAGTCCGGTGGGGTCGCGGTCGACGCCGGTCTCCGCACCTCAGATCCCGACGTCTTCGCGATCGGCGACATCGCGGCCCACGCCCATCCCAGATACCCGCAACGGGTCCGGGTCGAGCACTGGGCCAACGCCGGCGATCAGGGGCAGCACGTGGCGCCGAACGTGCTCGGGGCGGACGAGCCGTATCTGAAGCGGCCGTTCTTCTTCTCCGACCAGTACGAGATGGGGTGTGAGTACCGCGGGCTCGCCGACCCCGGCACCGATCGGCTGCTGATCCGCGGAGATCTCGACGGTGGCGAGTTCATCGCCTTCTGGGTCCGCGACGGCGCCGTCGCCGCCGCGATGAACGTCAACTCCTGGGACGACGGCGACGCGTTGCAGAACCTGGTCGACAGCGGCCGTCCGATCGACGACGAGACGTTGATCGGCGGCGACCTCGGCTGACAGACCCGTCGGACAGACCTCGATCAGGCCAGTCGGCGACTCTGCACCACGTGGAAGCGGTTCGCGACGTAGGCCAGGTCCGTGTAGGCGGCGTTCGCCGCCGGGTTGGCGCCCGTGCCGTGGAAGTCGGAGTAGGCGGCCGACTGGTTCACGAAGATCGGCCCGACGAGGTTCTCGCTGAGGGCGACTCCGGCGTTCAGCGCGAGCCGGCGCGCGGCGGCCAGCACGTCGGGGTCCGTGCTGTAGACACCGGCGGTCATCGCACCGCCCTCGGCGATGGTCCGACCGAATGCGGTGAGCGTCTCCGCCACCGAGTCGGCGGTGATCACGAAGGCGACCGGACCGAAGCACTCCTGCGTGTACGCGTCGTCGTCAACGGTCGTGGCGATCACCGTCGGCGTGCGGATCACGGCGTCGGCGTACTCCGGGTGGGTGATGCTCCGGCCCGCGATCACCACCCGGCCCAGCCGCTCCGCCCGGTCCGCTCGCTCGACGACGTCGTCGCCGACCAGGGCCCCCAGCACCTCCACCGCCCGCTGATCAGATCCCAGCAGCCGCTCGAACGCGCCGCCGAGGTGCACCACCAGGTCGTCGGCGGACAGGTTCCCCTCCGGCGTGCCGATCCCCTCGGCGGGCAGGAAGAAGTTCTGCGTCGTCGTGCACATCTGCCCCGAGTACAGGGCGAGGGTGAAGGCGAGGTTGTCGCACATCGCGGCCACGTCGTCGGTGCTGTGCAGCACCGTCGCGTTGACGCCGGCCTTCTCGGCGAACACGATCGCCTGCCGGGCGTGCTGCTCCAGCCAGTCCCCGAAGGCCGAGCCGCCGGTGTAGTCGATCAAGCGCACCCGCGCCTCCCCCGCCAGCCGTTGGGCCAGGTCGGCGCCGGGCTCCTCCGCCGCCAGGGTGACCAGGGCGGGATCGAAACCGTGCTCGGCGAGCACCCGCTGCACGGTCTGCACGGTGATCGCCAACGGCAGTACGGCCGCGGGATGGGGTTTGACGATCACCGGGTTGCCGGTCACCAGCGAGGCGAAGATCCCCGGATAGGAGTTCCAGGTCGGAAAGGTGCGACAGCCGATCACCAAGGCGATGCCGCGCGGCACCACGGTGAAGGTCTTGTCGAGGACCAGGTCACCGCCGCGGCCGGGCTTGGTCCAACGGGCCGACGACGGATGGAACGCCATCGCCTCCGCGGCGTACGCGAGCACCTCCAGCGCCCGATCGAGGGCGTGCGTGCCGCCCGCCTGGAACGCCATCACGAACGGCTGGCCGCTGGTGTGCTGGACGGCGTTGGCCAGCTCGAACACCCGTGCGTGCAGCGCAGCCACGATGGCGAGGCAGACGTCGACGCGACGATCCGGACCCGCATCCACCCACGAGGTGCGGGCCCGTTCGGCGGCGTCCAGCAGGACAGTCACGCCGGCCGCGTCCAGCTGCGGATACCCGACGTCCATCGGCAGTCCGTACGGTGAGTGGTCACTCGCCACCCGCCCGGCGGCGCCGGGAGTGTCGACGTCGAAGTCCCCGCCCCGGTGGGCGTCGAACGCGGCCCGGCCAGCCGCGGCGGCACCCTCCCCGTACACCCGGGGGCTGGGCGACTCCGGGAAAGCGGAGAAGTGATCCCGACTCCGGATCGCCTGCCGCGCGGCCGCGAAGCGGTCCACGAGGTCCGGCCCGGCCGAGCTGTCCGCGACGCTCGTCATCAGTGCAGCAGCGCCAGAGCGGGATCGGACAGCAGCCCGGCCACGTCGGCCAGATACCGCGAACCCTGCTCGCCGTCGACCAACCGGTGGTCGAACGACAGGGCCAGGGTCGTCACCCAGCGCGGTTCGATCCGCTCCTCTGCCCCGGAGCCGACCACCCAGGGCCGTCGGGCGATCTGGCCGACACAGAGGATGCCCGCTTCACCAGGATTCAGGATCGGGGTGCCCGCATCGACGCCGAAGACCCCGACGTTGGTGATCGTGAAGGTGCCGCCGGCCGTGTCGGCCGGCTGGGTGCGGCCGGCCCGGGCCGTGGCGACGAGTTCCTGCAGCGCCTGCGCCAGCTGCACCAGGTCCATCGACGAGGCGCCTTTGATGTTCGGCACCAGGAGTCCGCGCGGCGTGGCCGCCGCGATGCCGAGGTTGACGACGTGCTTGATCACGATCTCGCCGGCATCCCCGTCCCAGCTGGAGTTGAGTTCCGGGGTCCGTCGCATCGCCTGCAGGACGGCCTTGATCACGATCAACAGCGGAGTGACCTTGACCTCGGCGAACTCGCGACGCGACCGCAACCGCTCCACGAGCTCCATCGTGGCCGTGACGTCGATGGTGACCCACTCGGTCACGTGCGGTGCGGTGAAGGCCGAGCGCACCATCGCCTGGGCCGTGGCCTTGCGAACACCCTTGATCGGCAGCCGGGTCTCCGGCCCCTCCCCGGTCAGTGGGGCGTCGGCGACGAACTGCTGCTCCGGTTCGTCGGGCTGAACGGCCTGCTGCACGTCGTCTCGGGTGATCACGCCGCCGGGGCCGGTGCCGACGACGGTGGCCAGGTCGACGCCCTGGTCCTTGGCGAACTTGCGGACCGGTGGCTTGGCCAGCACCGTCGGTCGGACCGGATCGGCGGCCTCGGCGACGCCCGGCCCGGGCAGCGGCGCGCCGACCGGCTCGGCCTGGTCCGGCGGCAGCGGCGTGCGGTCGTCGGCCCGGCGCGAGACCGGTTGATCGGTGGAGAAGGTGCTGGCCGCCTGCTCGTGCGCCTCACCGGCGGCCCCCTCGCCGCGGCCGGACTTGCGGGGCCGCCGCTTGGCCTCGGTGGTCCGGGGCCCGTAGCCGACCAGCACCGCCACCCGCCCGCCCGGGGCGGCGCCCTCCTCGGTGACCTCGGCGGCGGTCACCGCGGCGTCCGCCTCGGTGTCGGGCACCGACGGCACGAGGTCCTCCTTCGGTGTGCCGACGGGCGTCCCGGCACCGTCGTCGATGGTGATGATCGTCCGACCGACGTCGACGGTGTCACCCTCCGCGACCAGCAGATCGGTGACGGTGCCGGCGAACGGGCTGGGTAGCTCGACCAACGACTTGCTGGTCTCGACCTCCACCACGATGTCGTTGACCTCGATCCGATCACCGACGGCCACCCGCCAGGTGACGATCTCCGCTTCGACCAGGCCCTCGCCCGGGTCCGGTAGCCGGAACTGCTGCACCGCCACGTGCCACTCCTAACGCCTGCGATTTGCGATCGTTGCTTGCTCGGTGCCTGCTCGATGAGGTGCCTGGGCTGCCGACCCCATCACCTCAGTAGGCCAGCGACCGATCCACCGCGTCCAGGATGCGGTCGAGATCGGGGAGGTACTCGTCCTCCACCCGGCTCGGCGGGTACGGGGTGTCGAATCCGCCGATCCGCAGCACCGGAGCCTCCAGGGAGTAGAAGCACTGTTCGGTGATCCGGGCCGCGAGCTCAGCTCCCACGCCGCCGTTGACCGGGGCCTCGTGCACGGTGATCACCCGGCCGGTCCTGGCCACCGAAGCGGTCACGGTCTCCATGTCCAGCGGAGACAGACTGCGCAGGTCGATGACCTCCAGGTCATGACCCTCCTCGGCCGCGGCCGCGGCGGCATCCAGGCAGGTCTTGACCATGGGCCCGTAGCAGAGCACGGTCACGCCCGTTCCCGGCCGCACGACGGAGGCGCTGTGCAGCGGCGGCGGGCTCGCCTTGTCGTCCAGCTCCGCCTTCTCGTGGTAGCGCCGCTTCGGCTCGAGGAAGATCACCGGGTCGTCGGAGGCGACCGCCTGCTGGATCATCCAGTACGCGTCGACGGGGTTCGAGCACGCCACGACCTTGAGCCCGGCCGTGTGGGTGAAGAGCGCCTCCGGTGACTCGCTGTGGTGCTCGACGGCCCCGATCCCGCCGCCGAACGGGATCCGGATCACCATCGGCATCTTGAGCAGACCACGCGAGCGGTAGTGCACCTTCGCGACCTGGCTGACGATCTGGTCGAACGCGGGGAACACGAAACCGTCGAACTGGATCTCGCACACCGGTCGGTAGCCGCGCAGCGCCATCCCGAACGCGGTGCCGATGATGCCGGACTCGGCGAGCGGGGAGTCGATCACCCGGTGCTCGCCGAAGTCCTTCTGCAGACCCTCGGTCACCCGGAAGACCCCACCCAGCTTGCCGATGTCCTCACCGGCGAGCACCACCTTGGGGTCGGCCTCCAGAGCCCGCCGCAACCCCGCGTTGAGGGCCTTCGCCAGCGTCACCTTCATGCGCCGACCTCCTCGAACGAGCTGAGGTACTCCGCATAGGCGGCTTTCTGCTCCCGCAGCAGCGGTGTCTGCTCGGCGTACACGTCGTCGAAGAGGTCCACCAGCTGCGGATCGGCCAGCGCCAGGCACCCCTGCCGGACCGTGGCGGCCAGCTCGGCCCCCTCGGCCTCCACGTCGTCGAAGAACTGCTGGTCGGCGGCACCGTGCCGGGACAGGTACGCCCGGACCCGCTCGATCGGGTCCTTCAGTCGCCAGTGCTCGAGCTCATCGGCGAGCCGGTACTTCGTCGGGTCGTCGGAGGTGGTGTGGGCGCCCATCCGGTAGGTGTAGGCCTCGATCAGCGTGGGGCCGTTACCCGACCGGGCCCGCTCCAGGGCCTCGCTGGTCACCGCGTGGACGGCCAGCACGTCGTTGCCGTCGACCCGGACACCGGGGAAGCCGAAGCCGGCAGCCCTGCGGTACAAGGGGATCCGCGACTGCCGTTCGATCGGCTCCGAGATCGCCCACTGGTTGTTCTGCAGGAAGAACACGATCGGCGCGTTGTAGGAGCTGGCGAACACGAACGCCTCGTTGACGTCGCCCTGGCTGGTGGCGCCGTCCCCGAAGTAGCCGATCACGGCCATGTCGCGATCCGGGTCGCCCGTACCGACCAGGCCGTCGCGTTCGACGCCCATCGCATAGCCGGTGGCGTGCAGCGCCTGGGCGCCGATCACGATCGTGTACAGGTGGAAGCGGGTGGCGGCCGAGTCCCAGCTGCCCAGGTCGACCCCGCGGAACAGGCCGAGCAGCTTGAGCGGGTCCACCCCCAGACACCAGGCGACCCCGTGCTCCCGGTAGGTCGGGAAGACGAAGTCGTGGGAGTTGAGTGCCCGGCCGGAGCCGATCTGAGCGGCTTCCTGACCCAGGCACGAGGCCCAGATACCGAGCTCGCCCTGTCGCTGCAGCGCGGTGGCCTCGGTGTCGATCCGGCGGGTCAGCACCATGTCGCGGTAGAAGCCGCGGACCTGTTCGTCGTCGCCGGCGAAGGCGTAGTTCCGGTGTTCGACCCGCTCGCCCTCCGGCGTCAGCAGCTGGACCAATTCGATCTCGGGGGCGATCCCCGCCAGCGGGCGGCTCGCGTCGGTTGTGCTCACCTCGTTCAAGCATCCTCTCGGTTGGAGCCGCCGATGGGCGGATCCAGGTCAGTCCTGCCGCGGGATCGCCGCTTCGCAGGTGGTGCTCAGTAAGGACGGTACGGGCTCGCCGGGGGCCGGATGAGGCGCGAAAACGGCGATCCCGTACTGCTGGCCCAACGTACCGCTTCCCGCGGTGTGGTGAGAAAACAACTTGCATGTCCTACCTGTTTGCTCCATGGTGATCCGCACCGGTTCGGTCTCGATCCACGGGGCCCGGGGAGCAGAGGAGGGGTGAGGTGTCCAGCACTGTCCGGGGCATTTCGGATGCCCTCTTCCAGCCCTCTCAGGAGCAGCCCCGTGTCTTCGACCGATCTCCAGGGTGCCGACGCACACCCTGACCCCTTCGCCTTTTCCTACCGCCCGACCGACGACGTCGGTGACGGCCAACGCTGGTCCACCTGGGACGACATCGGCGTGCTCGCCGGACCCCAGCCCTGGCCGGACTGGGTGATCACCGCCGACGCCGCGATCGACACCGAGCTGGGCATCCTCAAGACCGGCAAGGAGGCCGACGTCTTCCTGCTGGAGCGCGGCGTGCCGGGCGACGATCGCTCGGTGATCATGGCGGCCAAGCGGTACCGCTCCGCCGAGCACCGGTTGTTCCACCGCGACGCCGGCTACGTGGAGTCCCGCCGGATGCGGAACACCCGTGACCGTCGCGCCACCGCCAAGGGCACCGCCTGGGGTCGGCAGGTGCAGGCCGGCGCCTGGGCTGCTGCCGAGTTCGGCTTCCTCACCGACCTGTGGTCCGCCGGTCTCCCGGTGCCCTATCCGGTCCAGCTCGACGGCACCGAGATCTTGATGGAGCTGATCACCGACAGCACCGGGGCGCCGGCGCCGCGGCTGGCCCAGACCCGTCCTGACCGTGACACCTTGAGCGCCTACTGGGACCAGCTCACCGTGGCCATGCGGGTGCTGGCCGGGATGGGACTGACCCACGGTGACCTGTCGGCGTTCAACGTGTTGGCCACCGGGGACCGCATCGTGATCATCGACCTGCCGCAGGCCGTCGACATCGTGGGCAACACGCACGGAACCGAGTTCCTGGCCCGGGACTGCCGCAACGTCGCCAGCTGGTTCGCCGCCCGCGGGCTCGAGGTCGACGGCGAGGAGCTGTTCGCCGATCTGATCGCCTACGCCTGGTGAGGGCTCACAGCGGACCGAGTGCGGCGGTCGGCTCGACGTCGAGGTCCACGGTGGCCAAGACGTCGAGGAGCTCTCGTTCCTCGTAGCCGAAGTGGGAGTCCATGATCGCGGCCAGACCGTCCAGGTGCCCGATCAAGATCTCTGCGGTCGCGCCGGCCCGGACCGCGTCGTCGAACTGCGAGACCAGGGTCGCCATCATCCGATGGTCCTGCTCGAGCTTGGCCAGCGCGGCTCGAAGTCGGGGATGGGGATGGCGCTCGGCCAGCGCCGGGAACAAGGTGCCGTCCTCACCGACGTGGTGCCCGGTCAGGGCCGCGCAGAACCCGGTGCAGTAGAGCTGCAGGTCACGCCCCGCGACGGCGACCGTCCCCCCGTCGACCTCCGCATCGCTGCCGTCCACGGCGTCCCGCGCGATCTGCCAGGCCGCCCGGAGCTTGCGGTGGGCGGTCTGCAGCTCCCGGTTCCAGGCGATCAGTCGCCCGCCTCCGGGCTCAACCACCGGGCACCGCCGCCAGCACCCGCAGGGTCGCCAAGGTGGGATCAGCGGCGTAGGCCACCCGCAGTCCCTGATCCCGTGCTCCCAGCAGGGCGACACACACCTCGGCGGTGATCCGCTCCCCGGGCGCCAGCACCGGGATGCCCGGCGGATAGGGAGCCACGAGCTCGGCGCAGATCCGCCCCACGGCTGATCCGATCGGCACGGACTCATGGCGGGCGAAGAAGGCGGTGCGCGGGCTCGTCTCCATGATCGGGTCGACGGTCCAGCCGGCCGCCGGGACGATCGCCCGGGCCGGCCCGCGGTGCCGCTCGATCGAGCCGATCAGCACGTCCACCAGTCGGCCGAGGCGAGCCTCGTCGTCGGCGAGGGTGACGATGGCGACGACGGTGTCGCGGTCGGCCATCTCCACCGGCAGCCCGGCCGCGATCAGCTCGCGTTCGACCTGGAGACCGTCGACCCCGGTGCCGGGGAGCACGACTGTGAGCTTGGCCGGGTCGACGTGCGGACCGGCGAGGACGACCAGTCCCGACACCCCGCCCAGCCGGGCCCGGGCGGCGGACACCCGCTCGACCAGGCCGCCGAGGAGTTCTCGACCGTCGCGGGCGATCAAGGCCCGCGACGCGTCGATGCTGGCCAAGATCGCACCGGCCGGGCTGCTCGTGTGCGTGGCCTCGACGCCGGCGTCCAACCGGGCCGGGTCGATCCGGCCCCCGCGGGCCAGGATCAGGGCCGCCTGCGACCAGGCCGGGAGCATCTTGTGGGCCGAGACCACCATGGCGTCGGCCCCCTGCTGGAGCGCGTGCCGGGGCAGCGCCGGGTGGAAGCCGAAGTGCGCGGCCCAGGCCGCGTCGACGACCAGTGGTGCGTCGTGGGCGTGCGCCACGGCAGCGATCCCGGCGACGTCGGCCGTCGTCCCGACGTACGACGGGTCACCGACCAGCACGGCGATCGCATCGGGGGCCCGTCGGAAGCCGTCGGCGACCGCCTCGGGAGTGATGCCCAGCGGCAGACCCGTGAGGGGGTCCACCTCCGGTCGCAGCCAGACCGGGACCAGACCGGCGAGGACCAGCCCGAGCAGCATCGAGCGGTGCAACGTGCGGCCGACCAGCACCCGCGCGCCGTCAGCACCGAGCGAGAGCGCCACCGCCTGGTTGGCGTGCGTCGAGCCGCCGACCGAGAAGCGGGCGACGTCGGCGCCCCAGAGCGCCGCGGCCCGTTGCTCGGCGTCACGGAGCACCCCGCGCTCGAGACGCATGGTGTCCAGACCCGCGTACAGCGGTACGTCGCCGGCGACGACATCGCCGACGAGATCGGTCCGCTGCTTGTGCCCCGGGATCGTGAACGGGGTCGGCGGGTGCTCCTGGAACCGCAGCCAGGCATCGAACGCGGGCGCGTCGCCGCGGAGGCCGGCCGGGTCAGTCGCCATCCGGCCCCGCCGCCGCGTACGCCCGGAAGGCCGTGACCAGGCCGGCGGCGTACGCCCGGACCTGGCGGAGGTCGACCCACTCGTCCACGGCGTGCAGGCCACCACCGGACGGACCGCAGACGACGGCCGGGATGCCGGCGGCGGCGAACAACGGCGCCTCCATCCAGTAGGGAGCGGCGAGCGGCTCACCGGTTCGGCCCGGGGCGTTCCGGAGCGCGTCGTCGAGCAGTCCGGCGAACTTCGCCGCCGGACCGCTGTCGTCCAGCCGCCAGGAGTCCCGAGCCACCACCAACCGCGCCGTGGCGGAGAAGGTGGGATCGGCCCGACGCAACCGGTCGAGGATCTGGTCGATCTCGGTCACGGCCTGCTCGACCGACTCACCCGGGACGGTCCGCCGCTCGATGGTGGCGACCGCGGACGCGGCAAGACTGAACGGCGCCCGCCCGCCGGCGGCGACGGTCGCGATCAGCGAGCCGCCTCCTCGAAGCTGCGCGTCCGTCTCCTCCACGGCGGCCAGCAGGCGTCCGAGGTGGGTGACGGCGTTGACGCCCTCCGCCGGCATCGAGCTGTGCGCGGCGCGGCCGACGAGCTTCACCTCGAACACGACGAAGCCGCGCAGGCTGATCGTCCGGTCCAGTGACGTCGGCTCACCCACCACCGCCAGCTCCGGTCGCAGTCCGGTGCGGTCGAGCTGCGCGAGAACGGTCTCGGTGCCCAGGCTTGCGTCCTCCTCGTCAGCCACGAGGGCGAGGACGACCCCGCCCACGCCGTCCTCGGCGATCTGCTCCGCGGCGACGACGAGACCGGCGATCCCGCCCTTCATGTCGGCGGCGCCGCGGGCCGACAGCCGATGGCCCTCGATCGTCGGCTCGAACGGTGCGGCCATCTGGTCCACCCCGACCGTGTCGAGATGTCCGTTGAGGAGCACGGTCGGACCGGGCCGCTCACCGATGCTCCAGGCCAGCAGACTCGGCCGGTCCGGGTGGGCGTCGGGAGTGGCGACCACGGTGGCGAAGCCCTTGTCGCCAAGTCTCCGGTCGAGCAGCGTCACGATCGCGCTCTCCCCCGCTGCCCCCGGCACGAGTCCCGGATTCACCGAGTCGATCGCGACCAGCTCGCGCAGCAGCTCGACGGGGTCGCTGGTGGGCACGGAGGCACCCTACTCAGCGCGCTGGAACCGCAGGATCTTGATCAGTGCCGCAGCGACGGCCTCGGGGCCGGCCGCGAGGGACACCCGGACCGCCGTTCGTCCGTGGACCCGGTCGAAGTCGGTGCCCGGGGTCAGCGCGACCCCTTCGGCGTCGAGCAGCGCGGCGCACCAGCCCTCGCTGTCGGGGTACGGGCCGAGGACGTCGCCGATGTCGGCGTACAGGTAGAACGCCCCGTCGGCGGGTGCGACCCTGGTCCACCCCAGCCGGTCGATGGCGTCGAGCACGACGGTGCGGGCGTCGCCGAACTCGACCACCGCGGCGGCCGCCTCGGCGTAGGAGGTGTCCGTGAACGCCGCCGACGCCGCGTGCTGGGCCGGCACCGGGGCGCACAGTGCGAAGTTCCCGGCCAGCGCGTCGACGGCGCCGATCAGGTCGTCGGGCAGCACGCACCAGCCCAGCCGCCAGCCGGTCATCCCCCAGAACTTCGAGAAGGAGGAGATCACCACGCTGTCGGGGTCGAACCGCCGGGCACACTCCCCGACCGACCCCGTGAAGGTGACGCCGTGATAGATCTCGTCGCTGATCAGCCGGACGTCGTGTTCCCGGCACCACCGCGCCAGGCCCTCCAGCCGCCCGGCGTCCAGCATGGTGCCGGTCGGGTTGGCGGGTGAGGCCACGACCAGCCCGGCGAGCGGAGCCGCCGCGTGCGCCGCCGCCAACAGCTCCGGCGTCGGTTGGAACCGGACGTCCTCACCGCAGTCGAGCTCGACCACCTCGCAGCCGAGGGTGGTGAGGATGTTCCGGTAGGCCGGGTACCCCGGCCGGGCCAGTGCGACCCGGTCGCCGGCGTCGAACGCCGCCAGGAAGGTCAGCGTGAAGGCGCCGGAAGATCCCGTCGTCATCGCGATCGCACCCGGGTCGACGTCGAGCCCGTACCACCGTCGGTAGTGACCGGCCAGTTCGGTGCGCAGCTCACGCAGCCCGAAGGTCTCGCTGTAGCCGAGCGGCAGCCGGTCGGCGAGCGCGTCCTCGGCCCGCCGCCGCACCTCCGACGGCGCCCCCTGCGACGGCTCACCGGCGCACAGCGAGATCACGTCCCGGCCGGCCGCGCGCAGCTCCGCCACCCGGCGCAAGACACTCATCACCGCGAACGGCGGTACGACCGAACGCCCCGAAGCACTCCTCATGACGTCACCGGGCGCGCCGTCGGGCTCGATAGGCGGCGACGTTGGCCCGGTTGCCGCAGTTGCCGGTGTCGCAGTAGCGCTTGGACCGGTTCCGGGACAGGTCGACCAGCACGTCCTGGCAGTCGTCGGCGGCGCAGATCCGGAGCCGCTGCAGCTCGTCGGCGCGGATCAGGTCGAGCAGCGCCATCGCCGCCTCCGCCGCGATCCGGTCGGCCAGCGGCGCGTCGGGCCGGGTGACGTGCAGGTGCCAGTCCCACTCGTCGTGCTTGGCCAGGTAGGGATGGGCGTCGCACTCGTCGAGGATCGTGTTGACCAGCTCGGCGGCAGCGTCGCGGTCGGTGATCGTCCAGATCGTGCGCAACCGGGCTCGGAGCGACCGCACCGCCTCCCGCTCGTCGGCGGTCCGCCGGATCTCTCCGGAGTAGGGACTGCGGACGAGGAATGCGTCGAAGTCCTCGGCGGTGACCAGCGAGTCACCGTCGTCGCCGAGGGTGTTGACCAGGGCGGCCGTCTCGGCCAATGAGACCTCGGTGTCATGAGTGAAAAGCATGTTGACTCCTGACAATGCTGTCCTCTAGTGTCATGAGTAAAGCAGAGTTTAGCTCATGACAGGAGGCGAGAGATGACGATGACGACACAGCGGGTGGGGAAGACCCGACGGCAGCCGGCGGCCCGGGTCGGCATTCTGCTCGCCCTGTCATCGGCGGCGGCGTTCGGGATGGCCGGTCCGTTGGCCAAGTCGTTGCTGGAGTCGGGCTGGTCGCCGGCAGCGATCGTCGCCGTCCGCGTCGGTGGTGCCTTCTTGATCCTGGCGATCCCGACGCTGATCGTGCTGATGCGGACCGGGTTCCCGACCTTCAAGCAGACCCGCCGGCTGGTGCTGTACGGCATCGTCGCGGTCGCCCTCGCGCAGTTGTGTTACTTCAACGCGGTCTCCTACCTCTCGGTCGGGGTCGCGCTGCTGCTGGAGTACTCGGCTCCGGTGCTGCTGATCGGTTGGCACTGGTGGCGGAACAAGAAGGCCCCGACCGCCCCCGTGCTGATCGGCGCCGGCGTCGCCATGGTGGGCATGGTGGCGGTGCTCGACTTGTTCAGCGGACTCCGGCTGCACCCGATCGGCGTGCTGTGGGGCCTCGGCGCCGCGCTGTGCCTGTGCGCGTACTTCATCCTCTCCGACGACACCGACCCGAGCGTGACCAGCTCGCCGCTGCTGATGACGACGGTCGGCACCGGAGTCGGCGCGCTCGTGCTGCTCGCGGCGGGCACGGTGGGCATCGTCCCGCTGGCGGCGAGCACGGAGGCCGCCACCCTGGCGGGACAGACCGTTCCCTGGTGGCTCCCGGTGGTGTTGATCATCGCCGTGGCCGCTGCGTTCGCGTACCCGGCCGGGATCACCGCCGTCCGGAAGCTGGGCAGCTCGCTGGCCTCGTTCGTCGCCTTGACCGAAGTGGTGTTCGCGGTCGTGTTCGCGATCATCCTGGTCGGCCAGCGACCCACGCTCGGTCAGCTCGTCGGCGGGGCCCTGGTCCTGACCGGCATCACCATCATCCAGCGGCTCGATCGGCGCTGATCGCGGAAAACCGCTGACGTCACCGCATCGGCGCTCTAGCCTGAGCACGTGTCGGGGGACGAGTGGGGCCAGCGACCTCTCGTGCTGGCGATCGATCCGGACGCGCGCCAGCTCGGACGGATCGAGACCGAGCTGCAGCGAGCGTTCGGCGCCGACTTCCGGATCCGCGGCGAGCTGAGCTACGACGACGGGGTACGCACCCTGCAGGGCGCGCACCAGCGCGGGGAGACTGTCGCCCTGGTGCTGGTCGACACCGGCCACGACGAGCAGCTGGGGACCGCCGTCTTCGCTGCCGCCCGCAGCCTCCACCCGGACGCGAGACGGACGCTGCTCGTGCCCTGGGGCGCCTGGTCGGCACCGGAGTCGGCGCGGACGATCCTGCACGGGATCGCCGTCGGGGACTTCAGCTACTACGTCTTGAAGCCCTGGACCCTGCGGGACGAGTTCTTCCGCCGCACGATCGCGGAGTTCATCCACGAGTGGTCGCGCAGCGAGGAGAGCAATCTCCGCGAGGTGGTCGTGGTCGCCGCCGAGCACACCGGCCGCGCCTACGCCGTGAGCGACCTGCTCGCGCGGAACGGGATCCCGCACGCTTTCCGGGAACGCGATTCGGTGCTGGGGCAGCAGATGCTGGACTTCACCGGTCGCCCGGACGGTGAGGTCGTGGTGTGGATGCCGGCGATCGACGGGCCGCTGCTGACCGATCCCAGCGATGCGGAGATCCTGCGCGCCTGGGGGCTGCCGACGGCGCTCGAGGAGGCCGACCGGGAGGTCGACCTGCTGGTGGTTGGCGCCGGGCCGGCTGGACTCGCCGCCGCGGTCTACGCCGCGTCCGAGGACCTCCGCACGCTGGTGGTCGAGCGGGAGGCGATCGGCGGCCAAGCGGGCACCAGCTCACTGATCCGGAACTACCTGGGGTTCTCCCGCGGGCTGAGCGGTGCGGAGCTGGCCCAGCGCGGTTACCAGCAGGCCTGGGTCTTCGGAGCACGGTTCCTGCTGACCCGGGCGGTGGACCGGTTGGTCCCCGCCCGCCACGGGTTCACCGCGAGCATCGCCGGCATGGGCGAGGTGAGGGCCCGGGCCGTCGTCGTGGCCGGAGGCGTGTCCTACCGACGTCTCGGCGTACCCAGCCTGGAGCGGCTCAGCGGTCAAGGGGTGCATTACGGCGCCAGCGTCTCCGCCGCGCACGCGATGACCGGGCTGGCGGTCGCCGTGATCGGCGCCGGCAACTCCGCCGGTCAGGCGGCGCTGCATTTGGCTCGGTACTGCTCGCAGGTGCACCTGGTGGTGCGCGGGTCCGACCTCGGCAGCAGCATGTCGGCGTACCTGACCGACGCGATCGCCGCCCAGCCGATCATCACCGTGCACCTCGACACCGAGGTGGTCGACGCCCGGGGCGACGGCCGACTCGAGTCGGTGACGCTCCGGCACCGGGTCACGGCAGCAACCGAGCAGCTCGGCCTGCACGGCCTCTTCGTCATGATCGGTGCCCAGCCGCGGACGGACTGGCTGCCGAGCGAGGTCGCCCGGGACTCCTACGGGTTCCTGCTGACCGGGTCGCAGAGCCAGGCCTCGGGTCGCTGGCCCCTCGACCGGGCGCCCTGCCCGCACGAGACGACGGTGCCTGGCCTGTTCGCCGTCGGTGACGTGCGGTCGGGATCGGTCAAGCGGGTCGCTTCGGCGGTCGGAGAGGGATCGGTCGTGGTGTCGGAGATCCACCAGCTCCTCGCGGATCCGCCGGGAAGATGACGTCGCCTCCGCCGCTCGCGCGGTACGTGGGGGTGGCCGCGGCGCTGGCCGTGCCGATGCTCGGCTTCGCCCTGCTCCTCGCCCGGCCCTCGATCGACCTCCACTGGCAGCACCAGCCCTCACACTTCTGGCTGGTCCTGATCACCGCCATCCTCGCGGCCGTCCTGGCCTACGGCACCGGCGAGGCGGCGGGGCGGCGCGGCGACGCCCGGGTCATGTACGTGTCGCTGACCTTCCTCTCCGCCTCAGGCTTCCTGGCCCTGCACGCCCTGGCCACACCCGGTGTCCTGTTGGCCCGGAGCAACGCCGGCTTCACCGTCGCCACGCCGATCGGGATCGCGCTCGGGTCCGTGTTCGCCGCACTGTCCGCGGCCGATCTACGGGGAGATCGCGCCGTGCGCGGGGTGCGGCGGGCCAAGGCGGCCCGGCTCGGGTTGCTGGGTCTGATGGTGGTCTGGGCCGTCTGGTCGCTGGCCGGCTGGCCGCCGCTGGATCGACCCTCACCGCTCGCGGAGACGCTCCCCCTCGCCCTGGCCGTTCCGACCGTGCTGCTCTACCTGGTGTGCGCCGTCCGGTACATCCAGCTGTGGCGGCGGCACCGATCGCTGATGCTGCTCGCCATGATGTCGGCGTTCATCCTGCTGGCCGAGACCATGGTGGCGATCGCACTGGCCCGCAACTGGCACCTGAGCTGGTGGGAGTGGCACCTGCTGATCCTGCTCGCGTTCGGGCTGGTGATCGGCGGCGCCCGGGCGTCGTGGCGGGAGGAACGCTTCGCCGATCTCTATCTGCAGGACACGACCTCGGGTCGCCGCGACATCAGCGTCGTGTTCGCCGACCTCGAGGGCTTCACCACCTTCTCGGAGAGCCGGCCCCCGGACGAGGTGACGGCCATGCTGAACGCCTACTTCGCGGTCGCCATCCCGGCGGTGGTCTCACCCCACGGCGGCGAGGTCGACCGGATCATCGGCGACGCGCTGATGGTCACGTTCAACAAGCGCGGGGACCAGCCCGACCACCCGGCCCGGGCGGCGGCGGCCGGTCTCGCCCTGCAGCACGCGGTGTCGGCCGTGGCGGAGGAACGGCCGGAGTGGCCCCGGTTCCGGGTGGGCATCAACTCCGGCGAGGTGGCGGTCAGTCTGATCGGCACCGAGGGCGGCCGGACGCACACGATCGTCGGTGACGTGGTGAACGTCGCGGCCCGGATCGAGAGCAGGGCGCCGGCCGGTCGGGTGGCGATCAGCGAGGACACCCGAGCGGCTCTGCCGGACGCGGTCACCGCGCCGCTCGGTCGGCTGGCGCTGAAGGGTCGGGCCGATCCGGTGGAGGTGCACCTGCTGATCTCGCTGGCCGAGGTCACCCGCACCTGATCGGTGCCGACGGGCCCGCGTCAGGTGCTTCTAGACTCCAGGCGTGTCTCGCGGTCCCGGCGTCCTGATCGCGGGGACGTCCTCCGACGCCGGCAAGTCGTTGGTGGTGACCGGGCTCTGCCGGGCGTTGTCGCGGCAAGGGGTCCGGGTGGCCCCGTTCAAGGCCCAGAACATGTCGAACAACTCGATGGTGTGCGCCGACGGCTCCGAGATCGGCCGGGCCCAGTACCTGCAGGCCCAGGCGGCGCGGGTCGAGGCCACCTCGGCGATGAACCCGGTGCTGCTCAAGCCCGGCTCGGATCGCCGGTCGTTCGTGGTGCTGCGGGGGCGCCCGTACGGCACCCTCGAGGCGGGCGAGTACGCCACCGGCCGGTCGGCGCTGGCCGAGGCCGCGTTCGCGGCCTTCACCGAGCTGAGCGCGGAGTACGACCTGATCGTCTGTGAAGGGGCCGGGTCGCCGGCCGAGATCAACCTGCGGGCCGGTGACTACGTGAACCTCGGCCTGGCCCGCCGCTTCGACCTGCCGGTGGTCGTCGTCGGCGACATCGACCGCGGTGGCGTCTTCGCCGCGCTGTACGGCACGGCAGCCCTGCTGGCAGAGGAGGACCGCCGGTTGCTGCGGGCCTTCGTGATCAACAAGTTCCGCGGTGACGAGGCCGTGCTGGCACCCGGACTGACCGAGTTGACCCGGCGCACGGGCATCCCGTTCGCCGGCGTGCTGCCCTGGCTGCCGGAGCTGTGGCTCGACGCGGAGGACACGTTGGAGGTGGGCCGCTGGCGGCGACCCACCGAGAGCGCGACCGCCCTCCGGGTCGCCGTGGTCCGGCTGCCCCGGGTGTCCAACGTGACCGATGTCGACGCGCTGGCCGCGGAGCCGGGTGTCGACGTCCTGGTCACCACCGAGCCGGCCGTGGTGGCGGGCGCCGACGTCGTCGTGCTGCCCGGAACCCGTTCCACCGTCGACGACCTCAGCTGGCTGCGGCACCGGGGGCTGGCCGACGCCATCGTGGAGCGAGCGCGCCGCGGTGCCCCGGTGCTCGGCATCTGTGGCGGCTTCCAGATGCTGGCCCGCCGCATCCACGACGACACCGAGTCCGGAGCCGGAACCGTGGCCGGACTGGGGCTGCTGCCGGCGGAGGTCGTCTTCGGCACCGACAAGGTGCTCGGTCGTCCGGTGGGCAGCTGGCGCGAGGAGAGCGTGACGGGGTACGAGATCCACCACGGTGTCGCCCGGGTCGACGAGGACACCGACGCCGAAGCCTTCCTCGACGGCGTCCGGGTCGGTTCGGTGTGGGGCACCATGTGGCACGGCGCCCTGGAGAACGACGGCTTCCGTCGGAGCTGGTTGGCCGAGGTCGCCGAGCGCAGCGGGTCGGGTTGGCGCGCGCAGCCCGGCGCCCCGGGCTACGGGTCGCGGCGCGAGACCATGATCGACACGATCGCCGACGCGGTGGAGACCCACCTCGAGCTGGATGCCATCCTGCCGTGAACGTGACCGCCTGGGTGATCGGCATCGGCAGCGGCGCGCCGCAGCAGCTGACCGGCGAGGCCATCGCCGCCATGAACGCCGTCGACCTGTTCCTGCTCGCCGACAAGGGGGCGGAGAAGCGCGAGCTGACCGAGATCCGAGCCGAGCTGTGCCGGGCCGTGATCGAGCGCCGGGGCTACCGCACCGTTCAGATCGATGACCCGCCCCGGGACCGGACCGCGACCGACTACGGCGCCGCGGTCCGCCGTTGGCACGCAGACCGGGCGGCGCGCTACCGGGAGGTGATCACGACGGAGCTGCCCGGTGGCGGCGACGTGGGCTTCCTCGTCTGGGGCGATCCGGCCCTCTACGACTCGACCATCCGGATCGCGGAGTCCCTGGCGGGACCGGACCTGGAGGTCGAGCTGCGCGTGGTCCCGGGCATCAGCAGCCTGCAGCTGCTCGCCGCCGCGCACCGGATCGTGCTGAACCAGATCGGTCGGCCGGTGCACGTCACGACCGGCCGCCGCCTGCTGGCGGAGTACACCCCCGAGCTGGGCGACGTGGTGGTGATGCTCGACGGTGAGCTGACCGGAGCGGAGCTGGCGTCCCGGTACCCGGAGCTGTTGATCTTCTGGGGCGCCCAGCTGGGGTTGCCGGACGAGGCTCTGGTCAGCGGCCGGTTGCCGGAGGTGATCGAGGAGATCCGCCGGGTCCGGGCCCGGCTGCGGACGACGCGTGGCTGGGTGCTGGACACGTACCTGCTCCGGTATCCCGAATAGCCTGTTGACAACGTAAACCGAAGGCTTTGGGCGGTTTCACCACCGATTGCGTGGTACTTAATCGTTCCGCTCGGCACGATCCGCAATCGGGACCAATCCCTGCGCGACCTCGTCCCGAATACGCAGTAGTACGTACTCCAGGGGGAGTGCGAGTCGAAGCCCAGGTCCTCACCCTGCTCGACGTTGCCTGAAAGAGCTTGCCGATGAGCGAGTCCGGCCAGACCGAGCCGAGCGGTGCGGCATTCACCGACCGGACGGTGGATCACGCCCAGCAACGGGTATCGGGGCGAGTGGTGCAAGCGGCGCGGTTGGCGTCGCTGCTGGACCGGTCCGCCCGCAATCAGGTGGACGCCTTCACCGAGTTGTACGACGAGACCTGTGATCGGATCTACGGCCTGGTGGTGCGGGTCATCCGGTCGCCGGAGCTGGCCCAGGAGGTGACCCGTGACGTGTACGTGGAGATCTGGCGCCGGGCGGCACGCTACTCGGCCGACGGCGGCACCGTGCTGGCCTGGATGACGTCGATCGCCCACAGCCGGGCCGTGGAACGGGTCCGGACGGCGAGCAGCGAGGAACATCGGCACCATCGGGTGCACACCGACGCCGAGCGGGACGTCGACCGGGTCTGGGCGGGAGTCGAACCCAAGATCGACATCACCCGGGTCCGACGCGGCTGGGAGACGCTGACCGAGACGCAGCGTGAGGCCCTGAGCCTGGCCTACTTCGGCGGCTACACCCATGATCAGGTGGCGAAGCTGCTCGAGCTGCCGCTCGGCACGGCGAAGACGCGGATCCGGGACGGGCTGATCGGCCTCCGCGACGCGCTGGGGGTGCAGACATGAGCAGCACAGAGCTGCTCCGCGATCACCGGGAAGGCTCGTCGGCTCCCGGTGCGCCCGATCGACACATCGACGTCGGGTGCTACGTCGTCGACGCGCTCGATTTCGACGCGCACCAGGCGTTCGAGGATCATCTCGACGACTGCGAGAACTGCCGCCGCGAGGTCCTCGAGTTCCTCGAGACCTCCGCGGAGCTGGCCCGGCTCGCCACCATGGGGCCGCCGCCCGCAGTCCGCGATCGCACCCTCGAGCACATCCGGAGCGTCCGTCCGCTGCCGCCCCTGCTCGAGCGGTCCTCCGAACCGCCCCGTTCCGACTCCACCGAGGCAGCTGCTCCCCTGCACCGGTCGACCGATGCTCGCGGCCGGACCGCAGGGTCACGGAGGCGACGGCTGCTCGGCCTGGCCGCGGCGGCCGCGGCTGTGGTCCTGCTGGGTGGTGCGGGAGTCATCGCCAGCTCCCAACCGCAGCACGACATCGCCGCCCGGACCGCGGAGCAGCGGGAGATCGATCTGCGCGAGATCGATCTGCTGAGTGCTCCGGACGCCCGCATCGTGCGCTGGCGGGGTGACGAGGGTCGGTTCTCCCTGGTCGTCTCGCGGCAACGAGACGAGGCGTTGCTGATCCCGTCGGAGCTGCGGCCCCCCGGCGCCGGTCGGACCTACCAGGTGTGGATCCTGCGGGGCGGGCGAGCCGAGCCCGACGTGACGACGACGCTGCCGGCACAGGGACGCTGGCTCCGCGGCACCCTCGCGGAAGCGTCCGGGGTGGCGGTGACGATCGAACCGAGCGGCGGATCGGTCCGGCCCAGCTCGCCGATCGTCGCGCAGCTGTCGTTCTGATCGTTCAGTGGACCCGATCGGGTACGGATCAGGACCGCACCAGACGGGCGATCGCCTGACTGGCCTCGGTGATCTTCGCATCGCCCTCGGGTCCGCCCTGCCGGGCCGCGTCCACGACGCAGTGCTTCAGGTGGTCCTCCAGCAGGCCGAGCGCGACCCCTTCCAGCGCTGAGGTGACGGCGGAGATCTGGGTGAGGATGTCGATGCAGTACTGCTCCTCCTCGACCATGCGGTGCAGTCCCCGGGTCTGCCCCTCGATCCGTCGGAGCCGCGCCAGGTAGCGCTTCTTGTCAGCCATGTAGCCGTGCGAGCCGGCGGTGTCGGGCGCGTCGTGGGTCTCGGTGGTCATGTCGATCTCCTGGGAGTCAGGGTGCGGCGGACGGTTCGGTCGGGAACGGCGACCGCGGCGGGCCGACCGCTGTGGGCGGGACGGGAACGACGGAGTCGGGCCGCAGGTCCAACCGCCGGAGCAGCTGGGCGTTCAAGGCGACGACGACGGTGGACAAGGACATCAAGATCGCCCCGACCGACATCGGCAGGACGAAGCCGATCGGAGCCAGGATGCCGGCGGCCAACGGTACCGAGATCAGGTTGTATCCCGCCGCCCACCACAGATTCTGTTTCATCTTGCGATAGCTGGCCTTGGACAGCTCGATCACCGACAACACCGACCGTGGATCGTCGCTGGCCAAGATGACCCCGGCCGAGGCGATCGCGACGTCGGTACCGGCCCCGATGGCGATCCCCACGTCGGCCTGGGCCAGTGCCGGCGCGTCGTTGACCCCATCGCCCACCATCGCCACCCGACGGCCCTCGGACTGCAGCTGCTGCACCTTGCCGGCCTTGTCCTCGGGTCGGACGCCGGCGAAGAACCGGTCGATGCCGAGCTCGCCGGCCACCGACGCCGCGACCGCCTCGGCGTCACCGGTGATCATGACCACGGAGACGGCCCGGTCGTGCAGCGCCCCGACCGCCGCCCGCGATTCCGGCCGGATCTCGTCCGCGAGCTGCAGCGCACCGATGACCTCCCCGTCCCGCAGGACGTGCAGGATGATCGATCCCCGGCTCCGCCAGTGTTCGGCGACCGCGAGCTCGGCGCCGCCCGACTCCCGGAGCAGGTGCGGACCACCGACCTGGATCCGTCGTCCGTCGACCACGGCCGAGACGCCGACCGCCGGAGCGGAGCTGAAGTCGGTGACGGGGCGCCGTGTCACCGGCTCGCCGCCCCAACCCCGCTCGGCCGCGGTCACGATGGCACGACCGAGCGGGTGCTCGGAGTCGGCCTCCGCCGAGGCCGCCAGGGCCAGCACCTCGGTCACGTCGATCCCGGCCACCGGCTCGATCGCGATCACGCTCGGTCGCCCCATGGTCAGCGTGCCGGTCTTGTCGAACAGGACGGCATCGACGGTCCGCATGGCCTCCAGCGCCAGCCGGTCCTTGACCAGCACGCCGCCCCGCGCGGCCCGTTCGGTGGCGATCGCCACCACCAGCGGGATGGCGAGCCCGAGCGCGTGGGGGCAGGCGATCACGAGCACGGTGATCGTGCGGACGACGGCGTCGTCCGGCATGCCCAGCAAGCGTCCAGCTGACCGCGGTGATCACGGCGGCGCCGAGCGCGAACCAGAACAGCCAGGCCGCGGCCCGGTCGGCGATCCGCTGGGCTCGCGAGGAGGAGTTCTGGGCTTCGGCGACCAGGCGCTGGATGCCCGCGAGGGCGGTGTCCTCACCCACGGCGGTGATCTCGACCCGCAGCCCCGAGTCGGTGGCCACGGTGCCGGCGACGACGGGCTCGCCGATCTCGCGCCGTACCGGTCGGGACTCGCCGGTGATCATCGACTCGTCCATGCTCGCGGTGCCGGACCGGATCCGGCCGTCGGCCGGGATCCTGCCACCGGGACGCACGATCACGACGTCGCCGAGCCGCAACGCCGACGGGGCGACGGTCTCGGTGCCGTCGCCGGTCACCCGCTCCGCCTCGTCCGGCAGCAGCGCCGCCAACGAGTCGAGGGCGGAGGTGGTCTGCGCGAGCGAACGCATCTCGATCCAGTGACCGAGCAGCATGATCACGATCAGCAGCGCCAGCTCCCACCAGAAGTCCAGCTCATGGTGCAGCAGGCCGAGGCTCGCACCCCAGGAGGCCACGAAGGCGACCGTGATGGCCAGCGCGATCAGCAGCATCATGCCGGGCGTCCGAGTACGGAGCTCCGACACGGCACCGGAGAGGAAGGGCCGCCCGCCCCAGACGTACATCACGGAGCCGACCACCGGGGAGATCCAGCCGATCCAGCCGGCCATCGGCAACGGATAGCCGAGCAGCATGGCGAACGACGACGAGAACCCGACGACGGGGACGGCGAGCACCAGCATGATCCAGAACAGGCGCCGGAACTGGGCCACGTGCCCGCCGTGCCCGCCGTGCCCGCCGTGGCCGGAGTGATCATCGTGGCCGGAGTGATCATCGTGGCCGGAATGGTCACCGTGCCCGGAGTGCTCGGCATGGTCGGCGTGTCCGGGAGGGTGAGCAGCAGCCGCGGCCGGGGCGGCGTTCGGCGCGGCGTGGTGACCGGGTCCGGTCATCTGCGGTCTCCTCGGCTCGACGGTGGACCGAGCTTATACCCCTACCCGGTATCAGACAACCGGCCCCGCACGCTGGCCACAGCTGCTCGGGTTCCCGGCCCTTCAGCGCAGGGTGATCACCAGGGTCGAGGTGCCGTGCCCGGGCCGCACGTCGACCGATGCCTCCCAGCCCCGGGCGGTCGCCCGTACCGTCGGTTGCACCCGTCTGCCGTCCAGGGTGGCGGTGGCGATCGTCCGCGACGCCACCACGGCACCGATGGTCAAGGCCACCCGACCGTCTCGATCCACTTCGGTGACGTACCGCTTGCCGACCCTGGTCGCCGACACGTCGATCGATCCGGAACCGAGGCGGATCCGGTCGCCGGCAGCCCGGGTCTGGCCCTCGGGCAGCTGCGGCACGACGCTCACCCGACCACGGCCGAGATCGGGCGAGACACCCAGCCACTGGTGCACCACCGGCCAGATCGTCCCGTACGCACCCCAGGCCTGCATCACCATCGAGCGCTCGGTGAACAGCCGTTCGATGTTGGCGCCGAAGTCAGGGCTGGGCACGATCTCCGGCATCATGCCCGGCATCTCCCAGATGCTCGGGTCGAGCTGCGATCGGGCGTTGCCCGTGGTGTAGATCCGTTGCTGGTTCTCTCCGAGTCGCCCGTAGTTGCCCTCGCTGACCGCGGCGATCGCGGAATTCAGCGTGAAGATGTTGCGCTCGCTCGGCACGGCCGAGATCACCGAGTCGCAACTGGGACCAGGGTTCCCGACGGGAGCCGAGGTCGAACCGGTGCCGGTGTGGAAGAGTCCGAGCTCACCCGTGTAGCAGTCCCGCTCGTGCTGGACGAGGGTCGCATCGGCATGGTCGACGGAAGCGAGCGGGCCCGTCGGCCGGCCCGGTATCGGCGGCAGTACGGCGTCGGTCGGCGTCAGGCCGATCCAGTGCCGTTGGAACACCTTCACGTTGCCGGGATCGTCGAGCGAGTCCGCGTAGGACTCGGTGTCCCCGCCGTACCACCAGTCCCGCTCGAAGATCGCCAGCAGGGCCCGCGCTCTGGCCAGCGCCCAGTCCCGGGTCACCCGGTCGCCGCGGACCTGCGCCATGTCGGCGAGATCGGCATAGCCGCGGATGGTGTAGACCGCGTTGTCGAGCTTCTCCTCACCCATGCCGGGGCGCTCGACGTTGCCGAGGCCCTCGGGCCAGCCGTCACCGTCTGAGTCGAGCTCGCGGTCGATGTAGCGCATGGCCTTGACCGACGCCGGATAGAGGTCGTCGAAGAAGCGCCGATCGCCGGTCCACTTCCAGACCAGGTTGACCGCCGACGGGTACTTGGAGGACTCGTCGGTGTTGCCCGGGTCGGCGTTGGCGCCGAAGTACACAGCACCGTCCGGCGTCACCTCGTGCACGATCTTGCCGCTGCCCGCGTTGACTCGCTCGGAGACGTCGCGCAGCGCCCGCAGATGGGCCTTGATCGGCTCGAACTGGCCGGCCGCCACGGCCGCGTACGCGGTGTACTCACCGTCGGTGCCGAACAGCCAGGTGTAGTCGGGCCAGCCGGCGCCGAGCCAGCGCATCTCGGGCAGCGTGGCGATGGGTGCCGGGTACTGCCGGCCGGCGTCGACGATCCGCAGCCGGGCGTCGGACACCCGCTGCTCGGAGGCGGCGAGCATCTGCTTCGACCAGCGGACGCTGGCGGCCAGCTGTCGGTCGCCGGGCAGACTGACCTGACTCCACCGATCGATCCGGTTCCGGGTCGCCACCTTGGCGGCCAGCGCACGCTCCGGGTTCCGCAGCGCCGCCCGCAGCTCGCTCCGCGCCTCCGACAGTCCGCGGGCCGAGCCACCGACGCCGAACCAGATCGTCCTCGCCTCACCCGGGCGCAATCGGACGGAGTAGCGGAGCTGGCCGCCGGTGCCCTTCCCGTACGCCGTGTCGTCACACCGCTCGGGTTGCTGAGGGGCGTTCGGGCCGGAGGCCGGGCAGATGACGGCGGGGTCCTGGGGTCCGCGGAAGTCCTCACCGACGTCGGCGCCCGCCGTCGGGGCCAGCTGGGACCCGACGACCGCACCCCAGTCGTGCGGCTCGGCGTTCGGGACCGACGGGGTGCCTGCATCCCGGAACTCGAGCCGACCGTCGCGGACGGCCCCGGTGTCCGGCAGGTTCACGTCGAGCTGGCTGGGGCTCGTCTCACCCCAGGGGTAGGAACCGAGGAGCTCCGCGTGCACATCGGCCTTCACGGTGAACTGCTTCGCCGTCGCCGATCGAAGCGTCAGACCGACCAGGGCACCGGAGACGCCGTCGGGGACGAAGTCGGTCCGGCTGGCCGAGACGCCGTTGGTGTCCGGCAGGTCGGTGCGGACGTAGCCCCAGCCGGTGGTGGTCTTGGTGCCGGCCCCGATCCAGGCGTCGTCGATACCGAACCACATCCCGTCCAGCAGCTTCAGATTCGGCAGCCAGAAACCGCCCATCTCGCCCCGGGTGTGGAAGCCGGCCGCGGGATACCTTCCGTCCGCCGTGCCCAGGACCCAGGCCCGGTCACCGGTGACCACGACGCGGCGGTCAGCCAGCCGCCGGGTCTCGGAGAGCTCGGGCGAGGTGGGCAGCGCCCGGTCGACGACGGCGGTCGGCGCCGCAGCGGCCGGACCGGCCAGCGGGACGGCCAGCGCTGCGATCATCCCCGCAGTCGTCAGCACGACGGCGAACCTCGTTCGGGGCAAGCGATTCACGATGGCCTCTCCGTTGACACCAGTGCGGCGAGCTCGACCTCACCCTTGTCCTATGTCAGAACGGTCACTTCACGCAAGGGCCGCCCCGGGCGTCAGGGTTCGCGGTGGGCCGCCGCGAAGTCCTCGACGCCGAGCAGGTGCACCGCCATGGCGATCCGGGCCCGGTCCGGATCGGCCAGCGACAGTGCGCGCAGGATCTCCAGGTGCTGTCGGTGGGTGGCCGCGGTGGCACCCTGCTCGGAGAACGAGCGCCAGAGCCGGGTGCGCAGGGTGCGACTCGCCAGTCCCTCGATCAGCGCCTCCAGCACGGTGTTGTCGGCCGCCCTCGCGATGATCCGGTGAAAGGCGATGTCGGCCTCCAGCATCCGCTCGTGGTCCTGCTCCCCGGGAGCGTCGCTGATCCCCGCCACCTCGCCGAGCACGTCCTGCGCCTCGGTGAGCTGCTCCGGTGTGATCCGGGTGGCGGCGCGGGCCGCGGCTTCGACCTCGAGGATCCGCCGTACCGCCGCGATGTCCTGCGAGCGATGACCCGGGGCGAGATCCACCATGAATCCCATCGGAGCCAGCAACAGCGAGGCGTCGAGCGAGGTGACGTAGGTCCCGTCGCCCTGCCGGGTCTCCAGCACGCCCATCATGGCCAGGGCCCGCACTCCCTCCCGCAGGGATCCGCGGGAGACTCCGAACCCCGCCGCCAGATCGTTCTCCACCGGTAGCCGGGAGCCCGCGCGCAACTCGCCGCGGATGATCATCGCCTTGATCTGCTGCACGACCACGTCGGTCTGCGAGAGCTGGCCCGCGGGTCGGGTCCGAGCGGTGGGCGGGAGGTCCACCGGCTCATCGTACGGCCGGGTCCGCGCCGGGAGCCCGAACCGACCCAGGGCTCGGGGACGGGGACCGGCTCAGACCAGCCGGACCGAGCCCAGCACCTGGGTGACGTCCATGATCAACACCACCCGCTTCGGGTTGACCCGGGGCGGTCGGTACCGCGCTGCGTAGCGTCGCTCGGCGTCCGCGACCACGGCCGGACTGCGGTCGAGTCTGATCGGGCCGCTGAGGGTCAACCACCGGGCGTGGTCCACCGAGCACAACGCGGCAGTCGCCTCCGGACGCTCGGCGTTCCGTGCCTTCACCGAGTCCCCGGACGTGATCACGCGGGCGATCCGGGTCTGGGGATCGAAGGTGAAGCCGACCGGGACCACGTGCAGGGCGTCGTTCGCCCGGACGGTGGTGAGCGAGGCCAGGTGCCGCTCGGCGAGGAACGTCAACGCGGCCTCGGGCAGGGCGCCCGGGTCGAACCGCATCAGCCGGCTCGATCTTCGATGTCGCCCTCGACATCGAGGTACACCCGCTGGAGCTCACGGATCAGCTCCGGGTCGGGCTCCGCCCACAGGCCGCGATCGACCGCCTCGTTGAGTTTCTCGATGATGCCGGTGAGCGCCCACGGATTGGCCTGGCGCATGAAGTCGGCGTTCTCCTTGTCCAGCACGTACTTCTCGGCCAGCTGGGCGTACATCCAGTCGGGCACGACGCCTGCGGTGGCGTCGAACCCGTACAGGTAGTCGACGGTGGCTGCGAGCTCGAAGGCACCCTTGTAGCCGTGCCGTTGCATGGCTGCGATCCAACGCGGGTTGACCACCCGGGCCCGGAAGACGCGGGCCGTCTCCTCCGACAACGTGCGCGTCCGCACCGCTTCCGGACTGGTCGAGTCACCGACGTACGCGGCCGGCTCGGATCCGGTCAGGGCGCGCACCGTGGCGATCATCCCGCCGTGGTACTGGAAGTAGTCGTCGGAGTCGGCGATGTCGTGTTCTCTGGTGTCGATGTTCTTGGCCGCGATGTTGATCCGCCGGTAGTTGTTCTGCATGTCGTCCCGCGCCGGCACCCCGTCCAGCTCCCGCCCGTACGCGATAGCCGCCCCAGGTCGTGTACACCTCGGCGATGTCGCTGTCGTCCCGCCAGTTGCCGGCCTCCATCAGCGGCAGGATGCCCGCTCCGTACGAGCCCGGCTTGGACCCGAAGATCCGGGTCGTGGCCCGGCGCTGATCACCGTGCACGCGCCAGATCGGCGCTGGTGTGCGCCCGCACGTAGTTCTGGTCGAGCGGCTCGTCGAGCGCCGCGACCAGCCGGACGGCGTCGTCGAGCATCGCCACCACGTGCGGGAAGGCGTCCCGGAAGAACCCCGAGATCCGTACCGTCACGTCGATCCGGGGGCGTTGCAGCTCGGCGAGCGGGATCACCTCGAGATCCGACCACCCGGCGGGACATCTCGTCCCACGTCGGTAGTCACGCCCAGCAGCGCCAACACCTCGGCGATGTCGTCGCCGGAGGTCCGCATCGCCGACGTGCCCCAGACCGACAAGCCGACCGAGCGCGGGTAGCCGCCGGTGTCGGCGAGGTAGCGGGCGAGCAGCGAGTCGGCCATCGCCTGTCCGGTCTGGTACGCCAGCCGGGACGGGATCGCCTTGGGGTCGACGGAGTAGAAGTTCCGCCCGGTCGGCAGCACGTTGACCAGCCCGCGCAGCGGCGAACCCGACGGGCCGGCCGGCACGTACCCGCCGTCGAGGGCGTGCAGCACCGCGGGGATCTCGCCGGCGGTCCCGGCCAGCCGCGGCACCACCTCGGTACAGGCGAACCGCAGCGACGCCAGCACGCCCTCGTTGGGTGCACCCAGCTGGTCGAGGACGATCTGCGGCACGGCCTCGGACCGCCAGCCCGCATCCGCCACCGCCTGCACCAGCGCCTTCGCCCGCGCCTCGACCGCGTCGACCTCGTTCATGCCTGCCGACGGGTCAGCGGCGACTCGACCAGTCCGAGTGCGATCCGCAGACCCGGCACGCCGTTCACCTGGCCGCCGAAGACCTGGTTGGCCCGCAGGATGGCGAGCACCAGGTTGACCAGGCCCTCCCCCTCCGGCGGCTGGCCGAGCACGTGCAGCCCGTCGCGGATCTGCACGTCCTTGATCTCGCACAGCCAGCCGTCGACGTGCATCACGAACTCGTCGAACTCGTCGGAGTCCGGCTGCTCGCTCGAGACCGAGGTCCTGGTGCAGCTGCGCAGCCTGGATCAGCGTCCAGATCTCCCCCTGCAGGGCCGGCGCCTTGGCCGGGTCCATCGCCGACACGTTGCCGTACTCGTCGAGCAGCTGCTCCAGCCTGGCGATGTCGCCGTAGCTCTCGGCCCTCGCCATCGGCGGCACGAGGTGGTCGACGATCGGTGGCGTGGGCGCGGCGCTTGGCCTGGGTGCCTTCGCCCGGATCGTTGACCAGGAAGGGATACACGAGGGGCAGTCGAGCCGAGGGCGGCGTCGCTGCCGCAGCCGGCCGACAGGCCGAGGTTCTTGCCCGGCAGCCACTCCAGGTTGCCGTGCTTGCCGAGGTGCACCACAGCGTGCGCCCCGAACTCGCGCTCGATCCAGCGGTAGGTGGCCAGGTAGTGGTGGGTCGGCGCCAGATCGGGATCGTGGTAGATCGCGATCGGGTTCTCCCCGAAGCCGCGGGGAGGCTGGACCAAGATCACCACGTTGCCCGCCTGCAGGGTGGCGGCCACGATCTCGCCGTCCGGGTCGCGGCTGCGGTCGACGAACAGCTCACCGGGAGCCTCGCCCCAGGCCGCGCTCACCGCGTCGACCAGGTCGGCCGGGAGCTCCGCCAGCCACGATCGATACGTCGCAGCGGGGATCCGCACCGGCTGACCCGGACAGCTGCTCGGCGGTGAGCCACTCCGGGTCCTGACCGCCGGCGTCGATCAGGGCGTGGATCAACGCGTTGCCGGCCGTGGTGTCGGGCTCCTCGCCCTCGACCTCGGGCAACGGCCCGGTGCCGGGGATGTCGCCCGGTTCGCCCAGGTCGTAGCCGGCGTCGCGCATGGCGCGCAGCAGCCTGATCAGCGAGACCGGGCGTGTCCAGCCCGACGGCGTTGCCGATCCGCGAGTGCTTGGTCGGATAGGCCGACAGCACCAGCGCGATCCGCCGGTCCGCCGGCGCCAGATGTCGGAGCCGGGCGTGGTTCAGCGCGATCCCGGCGACGCGGCGGCAGCGCTCGGCGATCCGGTGCGTAGTGCGGCAGACCGTCGGCGTCGGTCTCCTTGAACGAGAAGGGCACGGTGATCAACCGACCGTCGAACTCCGGCACCGCCACCTGGGTGGCGACGTCGAGCGGGCTGAGTCCCTCGGCGGAGGCGGCCCAGGCTTCCCGGGAGGAGGTCAGGCAGAGTCCCTGCACCATCGGGATGTCGAGGGCCGCCAGCGCCCGCACGTCCCACCCCTCGTCCTGCTCGCCCGCCGACGCCGTCGCCGGCCGGGTGCCCCCGGCGGCGAGCACGGTGGTGATCAACGCGTCGAGGGTGCCGAGGTGTTCGAGCAGATCTTCGGGGGCATCGCGCAACGAGGTGGCGAAGATCGGGATGCCTTCGCCGCCCGGCGCGTCGACGGCATCGGCCAGCGCCTCGACGTAGGCGGTGTTGCCGGCGGCGAACTGGGCCCGGTAGAAGAGGATGCCCACCCGGGGAGTCGTCGCCCCGGAGTTCGGGCGGGCCGGTCGGGGCAGCACACCCCAGCTGGGCTGCTCGGCGGGCGGCTCGAACCCGACGCCGGTGAGCAGCACGGTGTCGGACAGGAAGGCGTGCAGCTGAGCGAGGTTGCCGGGGCCGCCCTGGGCGAGGTAGCGGTGGGCCTCGGCGGCGACCCCGAGGGGGACGGTCGACTGCTCCATCAGGGCCGCGTCGGGCAGCTGCTCGCCGCCGACGACGACCATCGGCTTCCCGGCGGCCCGGAAGCGTTCGAACCCGCTGCACAGGTCCTTCGGCGAGCCGAGCAGTCGCACCACGACCAGGTCGCAGCGATCGAGAGCCTCAGCCAGCTCGGTGTGGGCCGCCTTGCTGGGATTGGCCCACAGGTAGTCCGCGCCGCTGGCGCGGGCGGACAGCAGATCGGTGTCGGAGGTGGACAGCAGGGCGATCCGGGTCATGGCCGGCGGCTCCTTCTCCGAGGTCCGCGCCCCGGATCAGCGGTGGAACAGCGGTTGTCACCGGCGGGTCTGGCTTCCCTGAGGGACAGGGTCACAGTGGCGGGACCGCTCCGGGTTCACACCGGATTCCGGCTTTGGCGACGGATGTCGTGCGCCACCCTAGCGTGCCGGCACGAGGGGCTTCCGCCGTTCCGGGATGAGCCGGGTGGCGGCCACCCCGGCCAGCGAGATGGCACCGCCGAGCAGCGCCAGCGGAACGGGCACCTCACCGAGGAACAACCAGGAGAGCAGCACCGCGATCCCGGGCACCACGTACGTGGAGGCGCTCAGCCGCCCGGCGGAGGTGTGCACCAAGGCGTACGACCAGAGGCTGAAGGCGATGGCGGTCGGGAACACCCCGAGGTAGGCGACCCAGAGGATCGCCGCCGGCGGGGCCGTGGCGAGCTCGGCGACGAGAGCCGGGGCGAAGGGCAGGGTCGCGACGACGCCGGCGAGAGCCCCGAGCCAGGTGACGGTCACCGGGTCGACGGTGCGCAGTACCTGCTTCTGCAGCAGCACACCGACCGAGTACAACCCGGCGGCGCCGAGCGCGAACGCCACCCCGAGCGGGCTGATCCGGCCCGTCGTGGTGGCGAGCGAGATCGTCAGCACACCGGCGAAGGCGATCGCGAGTCCGACCACCAGGCCCCGCGGGAATCCCTCGCCGAGGAAGGCTCCGGCCAGCACCGCGATCAGGATCGGCGCGAGGTTGACCAGCATGGCGCTGGTGCCGGCGTCCAGGTACCGGCCGGCCGCATTCACCGCGACCGTGTAGAGCCCGAACCAGAGGGCGCCGTAGACGATGATCAAGACGAGCGCACGCCCCCGGGGCAGGCGCAGCGGGCGTCGCAGCGCGAGCACCGTGAGGACGGCCGCACCGACCAGCAGTCGACCGAGCGCCAGCGGACCCGGACTGAACTGGCCACCCAGCGCCCGGATGACCACGAAGGCAGACGCCCAGAGCACCATCGTGACGGCGGCCGCCGCGAGGGGCGCCCAGCGGCGGTCGGCGATGCCTACAGCTGGGTCCGTCCCGGACTTCGGCGTCCGGCGGGGTCGACGCTCTCGGATGTCGCTGGTCACAATGCCAAGCCTGCTGCTCGGGACTCATTAGCACAAGCAAAAGGTTCTTCACGAAGCTTCAGCGTGACTGTAGTATCGACCGCATGCTCGACGTCCATCGGCTCCGGGTGTTCCGTTCCGTCGTGGCGAGCGGCTCGATCCAAGCCGCGGCGACCAACCTGGGCTACACGCCGTCGGCAGTCAGCCAGCACGTCAGCGCGCTGCAGCGGGAAACCGGCCTGACCCTCATCGGCCGCGCCGGGCGAGGCATCACCCCGACGGCGGCCGGGCGAGAGCTCGCCACCCAGATCGACGGCCTGCTGTCCCGGCTCGGGGAGGTCGAGGCCACTGTCGGCGACCTCCGAGCGGGCCGCACCGGGTCGCTGTCCATCGCCTACTTCGCCTCGGTCGGCGCCGCCTGGCTGCCGGCCGTGGTCTCGGCGCTGCTCTCCCGGTATCCCGACGTGCGGCTGGATCTGAGCCTGCGCGAGGACGTACCCACGGATCCGGCCGACCGGCCGGACATCCAGATCGCCGTCGAGCAGGCCGGCACCGGGGGTCGGCCCGGGGTCTCGGCTCTGCACCTCGTCGACGACCCGTACGTCGCGGTGCTGCCGGCCGGCGACCCGCTGGCCGACCGGACCGAGATCGCCCTCAGCGAGCTGGCCGACCGCCGCTGGATCGACAACGACTTCGCCCGCGGCTGGTGCCGACGCAACCTGATCGAGGCGGCGCACGCGGCCGGATTCAGTCCGCCCTTCCACGTCGAGGCGCACGACTACCCGACGGCGATCGCGTTCGTCCGGGCCGGGATCGGGTTGACGGTGCTACCCCGGCTGGGTGCGCTCCGGCTCCCGGCCGGCGTGGTGGCCGTCCCCGTGGTCTCGCCGACGCCCGTGCGCTCGATCTTCGCGCTGGTGCAGACGTCGGTCGAGGACAATCCGCCCGTCCGCACGGCTCTCGCCGAGCTGCAGGCGGTCGCCGCGGCCGCCGCTATGGCGCCGGTTCAGTCCCGACGTCCGAGCAGGCCGAGCAGTCCGGAACGCCGTGGTGGTGGAGCGTCCGCAGCGAGGTGGATCTCCGGCGTCTCGTCCGGTGGGGCCGATTCGGCGTCGATCCGGGTGAGCAGCCCGGGGATCTCGCTCAGCGAGGCCGCCGCATCGGCCGGGCGCGGCGACACCTCGCCCGCCACCGAGTAGAGCGTCCTGGTGAGCTCCGCCGTGCAGCGGGTGCCCATGTCGAACTCCAACACCTCGCAGCCGTAGCACTTGAGCGATCCGGGCGCGACGACCAGGTCCGGGTTGGCCTCGTCGAGGGCAGCCTCCCGCGCGTCGATCGTCGCGGCGTAGCCGGCGATCGCAGTCGCGTTCCAGCAGGCGATCCCATCGCCGCCCTGCTTGATGTCGACCCTCATGTTCACTCCTGGTGCGTCGTTGCTCCCGGACAGTCGACGGTACCGCGTGCTCCCCGCCCGCGACACGGTTCCCGGGGGAACCCGCGTTCGGCGGTGCGACCCGGTTGGGCCACAGTGGTGCGGTGATCGAGACCCCAGCGGAGCGACAGTGAACCGATTCGACCTGAGCGGTCGGATCGCGCTGGTCACCGGCTCCAGCCGCGGCATCGGAACCGCCCTCGCCCGCGGCTTGCTCGAAGCCGGGGCCACGGTGGTCGTCCACGGTCGTGATCGACAGCGGGCGGCGGACACCGCCGCAGCGCTGAGCGAGTCGACCGGGGGCGAGACGACGGTGGCCACCTTCGACGTCACCGACCCGGTAGCGGTGGAGGAGGGCTTCGCCGCGATCGAGCAGACCCACGGCGTGCCCGACATCGTGGTCAACAACGCCGGCATCCAGCGCCGTGCACCCCTGCTGGAGTTCACGATCGAGGACTGGAACGACCTGATCGCCAGCAACCTGACCAGCGCCTACCTCGTCGGTCAGCGCGCCGCCCGCGGCATGGTCCCACGCGGCAGCGGCAAGATCATCAACATCGGTTCGGTGCAGAGTCGGCTCGCCCGTCCCGGGATCACCCCGTACAGCGCGACCAAAGGCGGCATCGTGATGCTCACCCGAGGGATGTGCGCCGATCTGGCGCCCCACGGGATCCAGGCCAACGCGCTGGCGCCGGGCTATTTCGCCACGGAGCTGACCGAGGCCCTGGTTCGCGACGAGGAGTTCAGCGCCTGGGTGGCGAGCCGGACGCCGGCCGGTCGCTGGGGCCAGGTCGACGACCTCGTCGGCGGGCTGATTTTCCTCGCCTCCTCGGCGTCGGACTTCGTGAACGGTCAGGTGCTGTACGTCGACGGCGGCATGACGGCGGTCGTGTGACCGGGCCGGGCGGCGCCGACCTCCCGGCAGCGACGCTGGGCCTCGTCGTCCACGGCGCCGGTGACCTCCGGGTCGAGGAGGTTCCGGTGCGTGCGCCCGCACCGGAGGAAGCCGTGGTCGCGATCGCGTACGGAGGGATCTGCGGATCGGACCTGCACTACTGGACCCACGGGGCGGCCGGTGAGTCGATCCTGCGGGCCCCCATGGTGCTGGGGCACGAGGTGGTGGGTCGGGTCCACCGGGCCGCGGCCGACGGCACCGGTCCGGCGGCCGGCACCCCGGTCGCGATCCATCCGGCCACCCGAGCCGACGACGGGTCGACCCGCTACCCGGCCGACCGCCCGAATCTGTCGCCGCGCGGCAGCTACCTCGGCAGTGCGGGGCAGTTCCCGCATCGCGACGGCGCCTTCGCCCGTCACGTCACGCTGCCGGCCCGGATGCTGCGCCCACTGCCGGCCGATCTGGACCTGCGCACGGCCGCGCTGATCGAACCGGCGTCGGTCGCGTGGCACGCGGTCGCACGGGCCGGAGACGTCCGCGGCAAGTCGGTCCTGGTGATCGGTGCCGGACCGATCGGTGCCCTGATCGTTGCCGTGCTGCGATCCGCCGGGGCAGCCGAGATCGTCGCCGTCGACCTGCACGAGCTCCCGCTCACGCTGGCCCGGCGGCTCGGCGCCACCCGGACGCTGACGGCTCGGCAGGGCGACGAGATCGCCGCCGTGCAGGCCGATGTCGCCCTTGACTCCAGCGGTGACCCGCGGGGCCTGGCCAGCGCGATCCGCGGCGTCATGCGGGGTGGCCGGGTGGTGATGGTCGGGCTGCCGCCCACCGGCGACCAGCCGGTTCCGCTGGCCCTCGCCATCAGCCGTGAGCTCGAGCTCGTCGGAGCCTTCCGCTTCAACGACGAGATCGACGAGGTCATCGCGGCACTGGCCACCGGTGAGCTCGACATCGCCCCGGTCGTCACCCACGAGTACGACCTCGTCGACGCCCTGGCCGCGTTCGCGGTCGCCAGGGACGCCAGCCGGTCCTCGAAGGTGCTGCTCCGCTTCTGAGGATCCACGAGTGTGCCGTCGCGACGACGTGGGGACGGCGGAACCCGTTCCGGGCGCCCACTCGATCATCTGGGACAGCGATTCGGGTGCCGAGCGGCGCGCCTACGATGATCGAATGACCGTCGCGGACCGCTGCCCAGGGGTGCTGCGGCCGCACCAGGCGGAGGACGGACTGCTGATCCGGCTCCGGATCCCGGGCGGCCAGACGACCGGGACGGTGCTCGCGGCGCTGGCCGACCTCGCCGGACGGTACGGCCATCCCGAGCTGCAGATCACGAGTCGGGCCGGACTGCAGCTGCGTGGTCTGCCGGACCCGGTTCCCCCGACCCTGATCGACGATCTCGGCCGGCTCGGTCTGCTGCCCTCTCCCGCCCACGACCGGGTACGCAACGTCGTCACCTCGCCGCTGACCGGGCTGAGCGGACCCGACGGTGTCGATCTGCGCCCGATGACCACCGAGCTCGACCGCCGGCTGATCGCGGAACCCGCCCTCGCGGAGCTCCCGGGCCGCTTCCTGTTCGCCCTCGACGACGGATCCGGCGACGTGACCGAGCTGCCCTTCGACCTCGGCTTCCGGGCCGTCTCGCTCACCCGCGGCCACGTGCTGATCGGCTCGCGCCGGCACCGGATTCCGGTCGCGAACCGTGAGGCCGTCGGGGTGCTGCTGGGTCTGGCGCGGACATTCGTGCGGGATCGGGCTGCCCAACCCGGCCGGGTGTGGCACGTGCGCGATCTGCCGGGATGGGCCGCGGCGCAGGCGAGCGAGACCGTCGAGCAGCTGCCGATGCCGCCCCGGGAGCCGCCGCTCGGCGTGGTGGCCGGCGCCGCGTCCGTGCACGTCCCACTCGGCCTGCTCACCGCCGAGCAGACGACCACCGTCGCCGCATCGGCGGGGCGGGGGCCCGTGGTCGTCTCGCCGTGGCGAGGGCTGATCATCCCGGGAGCCGGAAACCGACTGTCGGACCTGCTCGCCGTCGGTCTGGTCGCCGATCCCCGGTCGGCCTGGACCAGGGTGACCGCCTGCATCGGGGCGCCGTACTGCTCCCGCACGCGACTCGACACCAGGGCGGCAGCCCTGGATCTGGTGCGCGCCGGGGGTTCCGACCGGGTTCACGTCAGCGGCTGCGAGCGCCGTTGCGGGGCGCCCGTCACGCCCCACCGCGAGCTGGTCGCCCCATGATCACGGGCATCCGATGATCACCGATCCGACGACCGACACCGTGCTGCCACCACCGTCCCGGTACGACTACGTCCGCGACGCCGAGGAGATCTATCGCGAGTCCTTCGCCACGATCCGGGCGGAGGCGGACCTGACCCGTCTCCCACCGGACGCGGGGACGGTCGCGGTCCGGATGATCCACGCCTGCGGTGACGTCGGGCTCCCGTCGTCGTTGGCCGTCCATCCGCGACTCGTGTCCGCCGCCCGAACGGCACTCGAGTCCGGCGCGACGATCTTCACCGACGCCCAGATGACCGCGGCAGGGATCACCCGGCGACGGCTGCCGGCCGCCAACCCGGTCTGCTGCCTGCTGCACGATCCACGGGTGCCCGAGCTGGCCCGGCGCTGGGAGACGACCCGCTCCGCCGCAGCGGTGTCCCTCTGGGGTGATCAGGTGGAGGGTTCCGTGGTCGCGATCGGCAACGCCCCCACGGCCCTGTTCCACCTGCTGGAGTCGATCGCGGCCGGAGGGCCGCGGCCGGCGGCGATCGTCGGCATCCCGGTCGGCTTCGTCGGCTCGGCGGAGTCCAAGATCGCGCTGGCCGAGAACCCGTGGGACATCCCGTACCTCGTCGTGCACGGTCGCCGCGGCGGCTCGGCGTTGTGCGCGGCCGCCGTCAACGCCTTGGCCCGGCCGGAGGAGATCTGGTGACCGGTCGGCTGCACGCGGTCGGGGTCGGGCCGGGTGACCCCGAGCTGCTCACGCTCAAGGCGGCGCGGCTGATCGGATCGGCCCAGGTCGTCGCCTATCACTCCGGCACCTCGGGCAGCTCCATCGCCCGCGCGATCGTGTCGGACCTGCTGCCCGACGGCGTCGTCGAGGAGCTGCTGCAGTACCCGGTCACGACCGGGACGAGCAGCCACCCGGGCGGCTACTACGGCGCGATGGCGGAGTTCTACGACGTGTCGGCGGCGCGACTGGCCGTACACCTCGACGCCGGTCGGGACGTGGTCGTGCTGGCCGAGGGTGATCCGCTCTTCTACAGCTCGTACGGCTATCTGCACGACCGGCTGGCCTATCGCTACAGCTGCGAGATCGTGCCCGGCGTGACGTCGCTCAGTGCGACGTCGGCGGCCGTCGAGGCTGCGCTGGGCCGCCACGAGGACGTGCTCTGCGTGCTGCCGGGCACCCTGCCGGTGCCGGAGCTCGCGAGTCGGCTGGCCGGCAGCGACGCCGTGATGATCATGAAGCTGGGCCGCACCTACGCCGGTGTGCTGGAGGCGCTGCGGCAGGCGGGTCGGCTCGCCGAGGCGGTGTACGTCGAGCGCGCCAGCACCGCCGACGAGCGGGTGCTGCCGGCGGCCGAGGTCGATCCGGCGGGCGTCCCGTACTTCTCGATGATCATGGTCCCCGGCCGGGACCGACGGGCCGACGGCTCGGGTCGGGCGCCCCGGGCGGCTCGCCGCGGCGACCGGTCCGATCCCGAGCTGGTGATCGTCGGGCTCGGGCCGGCGGGACCCGACGGACGCACGGTCGAGGCCGATGCGGCGCTGGCCGAGGTCGACCACGTGGTCGGCTACCGGCCCTACCTCGAGCGGTTGCCGGCCCGGAACGGTCAGGTGCACCATCCCTCCGGTAACACCGTCGAGGTGGATCGGGCCAGGTTCGCCCTCGACCTGACGCTCCGGGGTGAGCGGGTGGCGGTGGTGTCCGGCGGTGACGCCGGGGTCTTCGGGATGGCGGCCGCGGTGTTCGAGGCGTCCGAGGACCCGCTCTACGCCGGAATCCGGATCCGGGTGATCCCCGGCGTCACCGCAGCCCAGGCGGTAGCCGCGCGGGCCGGCGCACCGCTCGGCGCCGACTACGCGGTGCTGTCGTTGTCTGACCGGCTCAAGAGCTGGATCACGATCGAGCGCCGGCTCCGAGCCGCCGCCGAGTCCGACCTGGTGATCGCCATCTACAACCCGGCCTCGCGCACCCGGACGGCCCAGCTGGGGCAGGCCCGCGACGTGATCGCGGAGTACCGGCCCCTCGACACCCCGGTGATCATCGGCCGGGACATCGGCCGGGACGACGAGGAGCTGACCATCACCAGTCTCGGCGAGCTGGATCCCGAGCAGGTCGACATGCGCTGCCTGCTGATCATCGGGGCGGCCGGTACCTCGGTCACCGAGGGGCGGGTCTGGACCCGCCGCTCCGTACCTGCCGTCGTACGCGCCGGTTAGCCGGTCGCAGCGACCTGCCCGGTCGACCAGTGCGGATCCCGTCCCAGCAGCGCCACGAGTCGATCCAGGGCCGGCGCGTCCGCGGCGACGGGGCGTGAGTCGGCGAACGGTCGGCGCTCGGCGAGGACGCCGGCCAGCTGAGCCAGCAGCTGTTCGCTGACTCCGATCAGCGGCGCCGCCAGGGCGTCCAGATCCTCGGTGGGCAGCCCCTGGGAGACGGCGACGTCCCAGCCGTGGACGACGTGCTCGACCGTGCGCAGCACCATCATCTGACCGCCGGAGGCAGGACCGACCGGGGACATGATCGTCTTCTCGAGCGCGCCCGGCTGCCGCAACGCCGCGGCCAGTCCGTCGGCGGCCACCCGATACCGCTCGGCGCCGGGCTCGCCCACCGACCGCGGGTCGAACTGCTCGTCGTTCAGCAGGGCGGCGATCATCACGTCGCCGCCGATCAGGTGCCGCACGACGCCGCCCGTCGTCAGGTCCGGACACGGGGTCCGGGCGTCCCAGTCCGACACCTGCTGCACGACGGAGCCGACGGCGTGATGGGCCGCCTGGAGATCAGGTACTGTGGTCATGCTTTAGAATCTCAAGCAGTCGCTTGATTTTGTCAAGTGGGGGTCTCGTGAAGACGTACGGCCAGCTCTGCGGGCTGGCGCTGGCGCTCGAAGTGGTCGGGGACCGCTGGAGTCTGCTGATCGTCCGGGAGCTGCTGGTCCGTGACGCCGCTCGCTACACCGATCTGCGCGACGGCCTGCCCGGCGTCGCGACGAACCTGCTGGCCGACCGGCTCCGCGATCTCGAATCGGCCGGCGTCGTCGAGCGGACCGCGCCGTCGGCGCCCGGAGCGACCCCACGATTCCGGCTGACGGACCGGGGGCGGCAGCTGCGCCCGGCCTTGGAAGCACTCGCGGTCTGGGGTGGTCCACGGGTGGCAGCGGCGCAGGGCGACGAGGAGTTCCGGAGTCGGTGGCTGGTGATCCCGGCCGAGGCGATGCTGCGGGACGGCGACCCCGACGCGGGACCGGCGACGATCGAGATCCGGACGGGCGACGAACCGATCACGGTGCAGGTCGAGCACGGGAGCGTTCGGGCCGCCACCGGACCGGCGGTCGAGCCCGACCTGGTGCTGACCGGTCCGCCCCGCTCCATCCTCGGGGTGCTGTCGGGAGCGCTCGACGTCGAACAGGCCGCGGTCGTCGGCGTCTCCTGCCAGGGAGATCATGGCGTGCTCGCCCGGGTCCTGCCGCCGCCGTCCCCGCTCCGACGACCAACGGCACAATGACCGGATGGACGACACCGAGGTGATGGCGTGGGTGGCGGCGTACGAGCGCGGGTGGCGGGCCGCGGACCGGTCGGCGGTGGCGCAGCTCTTCACCGCGGACGCGGAGTACTTCGTGTCGCCGTACGACCCGGCCAAGGTGGGACACGCCGCCATCGAGGAGTTCTGGACGGTCGACGAGGGCCGGGAGTTCACCGTCGACGCCCGGCCCGTGGCCGTCCAGGACAGGACCGCCGTGGTCCGGCTCGTCGTCCAGTACCTGCGTGACGAACCGCAGGAGTACACCGACTTGTGGCTGCTGGAGTTCGCGGACGACGGCCGGGTCTCGCGGTTCGAGGAGTGGCCCTTCTGGCCGGGCAAGCCGTACACCACCGCCGAGCCGAGCACCTGATCGCCCGCTGGGGCGAAGATGATTGAGTGGCGGAATGGACTTTCGCTACCTCGGCAACTCCGGCCTCAAGATCTCCGAGATCACCTACGGCAACTGGCTCACCCACGGCTCCCAGGTCGAGAACGACCAGGCCACCGCCTGCGTCCGGGCGGCCCTGGACTGCGGCATCAGCACCTTCGACACCGCCGACGTCTACGCCAACACCAAGGCCGAGACCGTCCTCGGCGAGGCGCTGAAGGGCGAACGGCGTGAGTCGCTCGAGATCTTCACCAAGGTCTTCGGACCCATCGGCCCCAAGGGTCACAACGACGTCGGGCTGTCCCGCAAGCACATCATGGAGGCCGCGCACGGCTCGCTGCAGCGCCTGCAGACCGACTACATCGACCTCTACCAGGCCCACCGCTACGACGTGGAGACGCCGCTGGAGGAGACGATGCAGGCGTTCGCCGACCTCGTCCGGGCGGGCAAGGTGCTCTACGTCGGGGTCAGCGAGTGGACGGCGGAGCAGCTGCGCGAGGGCCACCGACTGGCCGGCGAGCTCGGCTTCCAGCTGATCTCCAACCAGCCGCAGTACTCGATGTTGTGGCGGGTGATCGAGGCCGAGGTGGTGCCCACCTCTGTTGAGCTGGGCATCTCCCAGGTGGTCTGGTCGCCCATCGCGCAGGGCGTGCTGACCGGGAAGTACCGCCCCGGCGAGCAGCCGCCGGAGGGCTCGCGGGCCACCGACGACAAGGGCGGCGCGAACATGATCAAGCGCTGGATGCGCGACGACGTGCTGGAGCGGGTGCAGCAGCTCCAACCCCTGGCCGAGGAGGCCGGCCTGTCGATGGCGGCCCTGGCTGTCGCCTGGACGCTGCAGAACGACAACGTGGCGACCGCCATCATCGGCGCCTCCCGTCCCGAGCAGGTCGCCGACAACGCCGCGGCCGCCGGCGTCGAGCTCGACGCGGGTCTGTTGACCAAGATCGACGAGATCCTCGACCCGGTGATCGAGCGCGATCCCGGCAAGACCCACGAGAGCTCGCCGAAGTCCCGCGAGGCCTGATCATCCCCGGTCCCGGCGCCCACCTCGGGCGCCGGGATCCGGGCCGGGTCAGCCGGCGCCGAGGAAGATGTAGCGGGCGATCAGCAGCAAGGCCACCACGTACAGGATCGGATGCACCTTCTTGGCCTCACCGCTGAGCAACTTGATCACGCAGTAGCTGATCACTCCGAAGCTCACGCCGTTGGCGATGGAGAAGGTCAGCGGCATGGCGATCACGGTCAGAAAGGCCGGTAGGGCCTCCGACATGTCTCCCCAGTCGACGTGCTTGACCCCCTCCATCATCAGCGCCCCGACCAGGATCAGCGCCGGGGCGGTGGCGGCACCGGGGACAGCGCCGGCGAGCGGCCAGATGAACATCGAGAGCACGAAGAGCCCACCGACGGTGCTCGCGGTCAGGCCGGTGCGACCGCCCTCCTCGATGCCCGATGCGCTCTCGACGTAGGCGGTCGTCGTCGACGTCCCCATCAACGCACCGAACATCGCCGCGGCCCCGTCCATCGAGAACGTGGTGCGGGCCCGCGGCATGTCGCCCCTCGCGTCGAGGTAGCCCGAACGCTGGGCGAGACCCGTCAAGGTGCCGGTGGCGTCGAAGAAGTCGACGAAGAAGAACGTGAAGACGACGCTGAACAGGCCGAGCCCGAGCGCGGCCGGGATGTCGAGCTGGAAGACCAGGTCGGCGGGCCAGACCGGCAGCCCGACGACCCCGTTCGGGAAACCGCCGAACGCCTGCATGGCGCCGTCCGGGCCGACGAAGACGGGCACCCGGGTGATGATCGCCAGCAACGAGGTGATCAAGATCCCGAACAAGATGGCGCCCTTGACCTTGCGGTACATCAAGACGGCGGTCAGCAACAGCCCGATGATGGCCAGCCAGGCGGTGGGGTTGGACAGGTTGCCCAGGCCGATGAGGGTGGCCTCGTTGGCGACCACGATGCCGGCGCTGCGGAATCCGAGGAAGGCGAGGAACGCGCCGATGCCGGCGGTGATCGCGAACTTGAGGCCGAGCGGGATGGCCCGCACGATGGCCTGCCGGGCACCGATCACGCTGAGCAGCACGAAGAGCGCGCCGGAGATGAAGACCGCACCGAGGGCGGTCTGCCAGGGGTATCCCATGGCGCCGACGACGGTGAAGGCGAAGAAGGCGTTCAGCCCCATACCAGGCGCCTGGGCGAACGGATACCGGGCGACCAGACCCATCGCCAGCGAACCGAAGGCCGCGGCGAGACAGGTCGTCATCAACAACTGCACGAACGCGTTCGGCACCGGGATGGCGGGCGCCAGCACCTGCGGGTTGACGAACAGGATGTAGCTCATCGTGAGCCAGGTGGTGAACCCGGCCCTCAGCTCCCGCGGGATGTTGGATCCGTGGGCGGTGATGCCGAAGTAGCGATCGATGAACGACGAGCCTTCCTTGGCGGGAAGGGTGCTTCGTTTGTCGCCGGTTTCGTTGGTGGTCTGGGTCATGCCGCCTCCTTGGGCCGCGAGTCGGGCGAGGGCGTGGGTTCGCCGAGAACGTGAAGTTGTCGCCCGGCCACCCAGACGCCGGCGACATCTGCCGACGTACCGAGGGTGAAGATCTTGGCCAGGGCGTCGCTGGCGTCACTGGCATGGGCCAGCACGGTGTCCAGCGTCGAGCCGGACTGCGGACGCAGCCAGACGGCGTCGAACTGTTTGCCGACGCGCAGGTCCCCCACCGATTCGGCGAGACCGAGCGCTCGTGCCCCGGCGTGGGTGGCCAGGTAGAGCAGGTGAACGGGGGTGAGCGGCAAGCCCTCGGGTCCGAGGAGCTGTTGGGCGAAGTAGGCCTGTAGGCCTTCCTTGATCAGACTGAATCCGGTTCCGCCGCCGACGTCGGAGCCGAGTGCGACCCCGACCCCGTGGTTGACGTGCCGGCGGAGTGGAAAGAGGCCGCTGCCCAGGGCGGCGTTGCTGGTCGGGCAGTGGGCGACGTACGCCCCCGAGCTGCCGAGTACCTCCAGCTCGTGCTCGGTCGGGTGGACGTCGTGCGCGAAGACGCTGCGGTCGCCGACCAGATCGTGGTGGGCGTACGTGTCGAGGTAGTTCCGGCGGTCCGGGAAGAACGCCGCGACCTGGTCCACCTCCGCGCCGTTCTCGTTGATGTGCGTGGTGAAGTACGTGCCGTCGACGGCCAGCAGCTCCCGGCACACCTCGAGCATCACCTCCGACGCCGACAGCGCGAACCGCGGCGTCACCGCGTAACGCAGCCGGCCGTGGCCGTGCCAGCGCTCGATCAGGGCGGTGCTCTCCGCCAGCGCGGCGTCGGCCGTGGTCAGCAGCGGCTGCGGCAGCACCCGGTCGCTGAGGACGAGTCCGCTGGTGATCCGCAACCCGGATCCGGTCGCCGCCGCGAACAGCGCATCCATCGCGGGGCCGAAGTGGGCCCCGAAAACCAACGCGCTCGTGGTCCCGGCCGAGACGAGAGCGTGCAGGAACTCCGCGGCGACCGCTTGGCTGTAGGTACGGTCGGCGAGCTTCATCTCCTCCGGCAGCGCGCACCGGTCGAGCCAGTCGAGGAGCGGCATGCCCAGCCCGCCGATGGCCCGGATCTGCGGGTAGTGGACGTGGGTGTCGACGAAACCGGGGAGCAGCACACCGCCCCGCAGGTCGATCGTGCGGACGTGTGAGGAAGTGGCACGCACCTCCGCGTACGGTCCGCGGGCGAGGATCACCCCGTCGTCGTCGACCAGCAGCCCGCCGTCCGCCTCGGCGGCCAGGGCCTGCGCCGGCTCCATCCGGAACGGGTCTCCAGGGGTGTCCAGGATGCTCGCGCGGTAGATGATCATGCGTCGGGCCGGTCTGGGTCCGAGCCGGTCGAAGACCCCGATACGCCAACCTGGTCGTGGTCTGAGCCCGTCGAAGACCCCGATACGCGAGACTTCATGGGCCCTTCGACAGGCTCAGGGCGCGTGGTGCGGGACAGCAGGGCGGCGGCCACGCTGAGCGCGATGACGGCGGGGTCCTTGCCTTCGATCCCCGGTAGCCCGATCGGCGAGGTGATCATGGCGATCGTCGCAGCGTCATGGCCCTCAGCGGCCAGCAGCTTCTGGAAGCGGCGCCACTTCGCCGACGAGCCGATCAATCCGATCCCGCCCAGCCGGGTGGTGCGCAGGGCGGCGTCGCACAGCGCGAAGTCCTCGGCGTGATCGTGGGTCATGATCAGCACCTGAGCCCCGCGGGGCAGCCGATCGAGGACCACCTCACCGATCAGCTCGCGATGCACGGTGACGTCGGCGACGCCTTCGGTCACGTCGGCCAACCGGAGCTGGTCGAGCTGCTCGGGTCGCGAGTCGATCAGGTGCAGCTGGACCGGGTGCCGGGACAGGATCCGCGCCAGCTCGTAGCCGACGTGTCCCAGGCCGAAGACGGCGATGGCCGGTCGGGCCGGCATCGGCTCGAGCAGCAGCTGGACGATCCCGCCGCAGCACTGCCGGCCGTGCTCGGTCCGCTCGTGCTCGTTGAGCCGGGTCTCGGTCAGTTCCGGAGTGGTGACGCCGTCGGCCAGCATGACCCGGGCCCGCTCGATCGCGGTCTCCTCCAGGTTGCCGCCGCCGACGCTGCCCCAGGTCTGGTCGGTACCCACGACCAGCTTGGCGCCCGGGTCCCGCGGCGCGTGCCCTCGGACGGAGACCACGGTGATCAACACCCCGGCGGCACCCTCGGCGCGCAGTTGCGCGACCGCGCCCAGCCAGTCCATCTCAGTGCTCCTCAGCGGAACCGGCGGTGGGCCAGCCGGCGCCGGCTCCGGCGTGCTCGGGCTCGTGCGGCTGATGGGTCCGCGCCGACTCCACCGCCCAGTAGACCGCCTCGGGGGTGGCCGGGGAGTTCAGGTGCACTTCCTCGACCCCGGAACCGAAGGCGCCCGCAGCCTGGCGGAGCGCCTCCCGCACGCTGTAGGCGAGCATCAGTGGCGGCTCGCCGACCGCCTTGGACCCGTACACCACGCCGGACTCGGTCGCCCGCTCGAACAGGTGCACGTTGAACTCGACGGGCATCTCGGAGAAGCTCGGCAGCTTGTAGGTGCTCGCGGCCTGGGTGCTCAACCGGCCCCGGTGCGGTCCATCGCCGGTGTCCCAGCGCAGCTCCTCCAGGGTCAGCCAGCCGGCGCCCTGCACGAAGCCGCCCTCGATCTGACCGAGATCGATCAACGGCGAGAGGCTGTCGCCGACGTCGTGGACGATGTCGGTGCGCAGCAGCCGGTACGCGCCGGTGAAGCCGTCCACCTCGACCTCGGACAGCGAGGCGCCGTAGGCGAAGTACTTGAACGGCTCGCCCTGCATCCGCTCGGCGTCCCAGTGCAGCCCCTCGGTCCGGTAGTAGCCGGCGGCCCACAGCGAAACCCGTTGGAAGTAGGCGTTGTGCACCAGCTCCGCGAACGTGATCTCGCGATCATGGAACCCGATGCCGGTCACGGTCCCGTCGTGGAAACGCACGTCGGCGGGATGGATGCCGAGCATCCGACCCGCCACCTCGGCCAGCCGGGTCCTGATCTGCTCACAGGCGTTCTTGATCGCGCCGCCGTTGAGGTCCGCGCCGGAGCTCGCCGCCGTGGCCGAGGTGTTCGGCACCTTGTCGGTCCGGGTCGGGGCCAGCCGGACGTAGCTCAGCGGGACGCCGAGCGCGGTGGCCGCGACCTGGATCATCTTCGTGTGCAGGCCCTGACCCATCTCGGTGCCGCCGTGGTTGATCAGGATCGAGCCGTCCTTGTAGACGTGCACGAGGGCGCCGGCCTGGTTGAAGGCGGTGAGGTTGAACGAGATGCCGAACTTGACCGGGGTGATCGCCAGGCCGCGCTTGGTGTCGTCCTGGCTCGCGTTGTACGCCGCGACCTCGGCGGCCCGGCGGTCGTACTCGCCGCGTTCCTTGAGCACGTCCCAGATGTCGAGCAGCCGCTCGGCGTGCCGGACCGACTGACCGTACGGCGTGGTCTGCCCCGGCCGGTACAGATTGCGGCGGCGCAGCTCTTCGGCCGGGACACCCAGCCGCGGTGCGCAGCGGCCGAGGATGTCCTCGATCACGATCATGCCCTGCGGACCACCGAAGCCCCGGAACGCCGTCTGCGAGGTCTTGTTGGTCTTGGCGATCTTGCCCACGACCTCGATGTTGGGCACCCAGTAGGCGTTGTCGATGTGACACAGGGCGCGGGCCAGCACCGGCTCGGACAGGTCGAGACTCCAGCCACCGTCGCTGACCAGAGTGGCCCGCAAGCCGGTGATGCGCATCTCGTCGTCGAAGCCAACTTCCCAGTTGGAGTGGAACGGGTGCCGCTTGCCCGACATGGTCATGTCCTGGGTGCGGTTGAGGCGCACCCGGACCGGCCGACCGGTGATCGTGGCCCCGAGGGCGGCGATCGCGGCGTAGCCGTGCGGTTGCATCTCCTTGCCCCCGAACCCGCCACCCATCCGCAGGCACTGGACGGTCACGTGGTGACTGGACAGGCCGAGCACGTGGGCGACGATCTCCTGGGTCTCCGACGGGTGCTGGGTGCTGCACTGGACGAAGATCTGACCGTTCTCGTCGACGTGGGCGAGCGAGGCGTGGGTCTCCAGGTAGAAGTGCTCCTGGCCGCCGTACTCGAACTCGCCACGGAAGCGGTGGACCGCGTCGGCCAGACCGGATTCCACGTCACCGCGGGAAACCGTGCGCTCGTGACCCTGGAAGCTGCCGGCGGCGATCGCCTCTTCCAAGGTGATCAGGGCGGGCTGCGGTTCGTAGTCGACCTCGACCGCCTCCGCGCCCTGCCGGGCCGCGTCCAGGGTCTCGGCCAACACCCAGCAGACGGCGTGACCGTAGAACATCACCTCGCTGGGGAAGAGCGGCTCGTCGTGCTTGATGCCGGCGTCGTTGATCCCGGGGACGTCCTCAGCGGTCAGCACCCGCACCACGCCGGGGATGTCGTACGCCGGCTTGGGGCGCAGCTCGGTGATCAGCGCGTGGCCGTGCGGAGCCTGGACCGGCCAGGCGTGCAGCACGCCGGCGTTGCGGACCACCAGGTCGTCGGTGTAGAGCGCCGCCCCGGTGACGTGCAGGTCGGCGCTCTCGTGCGGGAGCTCCAGGCCGACCTTGGCGTCGGTCGGCCGGTCGTGCAGGGACGCGAAGCTGGTCATGACGCCATCTCCTGGTTCTGCGGCGCGGGATTCTGGGCGTAGAACTTGCGGAGAGACTGGCGCAGCATCGCCGAGCGGTAGCTCGAGCTCGCCCGGTGATCATCCATCGGCGTGCCCTCGCGACCGAGAAGATCCGCGGCGTCCCGGACGTTCGGTGCGGTCCACTCCATCCCCTGCAGGGCCTGCTCCGTCGTGGTCGCCCGGATCGGGGTCGCCGCCACACCCCCGAGCCCGATCGCGACGTCGCCGACCACCCCGTCGTCGAGCCGCAGCGCGAACGCGACGGCGACGCTGGAGATGTCGTCGAAGCGACGCTTGGCGATCTTGTGGAAGGCGGTCAGCGGCGCCAGTGGCAGCGGCAGCCGGATGGCCTTGATCAACTCGTCCGGACGCTTCATCGTCTGCCGGTAGCCGGTGAAGTAGTCGGCCAGCTCGACGGTCCGCTCACCGTCGCGGGACGCCAGGACGAGTGCGGCCCGCAAGGCCAGCAGCACGGGAGGCGAGTCGCCGATCGGTGAGCCGGTGCCCAGGTTGCCACCCAGGGTGGCGCCGTTGCGGATCAGCCGGGACGCGAACTGCGGGATCAGCTCGGCGAGGATCGGCACCCGACCGGCCAGCTGCCGCTCGATCTCGCTCAGCGTGAGGGCGGCGCCGATCTCGATGACGTCGTCGCCGACATCCAGGCCGCGCAGCTCCGGCAGCCGGTCGATGGCGACGGTCAGCGGCGCCCGGGCGTGCTTCAGGTTGAGGTCGACTCCCCAGTCCGTCGATCCGGCCACCAGCCGCGCCTCGGGCCGATCCGCGATCAGCTCGAGCGTCTCGGCGAGCGACCGCGGCCGGGTGAACTCACCCGAGGTGCTGGCGAGGCTGGTGGCTGCGGCCGCCGGCGCCGGCTCGGAGCAGCGCGCCCGCAGTGGATCGTTCTCCCGCGGCTGACCGAGGGCGTACGCAGCGTCGCGGATCGGGCGGTAGCCCGTGCAGCGGCAGAGATTGCCACTCAGCGCATGCAGGTCGAACCCGTTCGGGCCGTGCTCGGGGTCGGCGGCCGCGTCGGCCGACCCGGGCTCGTTCGCTGGGACCGGGGTCCGGTCGGGACGATAGAACTCCGAGGCCATCGAGCAGATGAAGCCCGGCGTGCAGTACCCGCACTGGGAACCGCCCCGGACGGCCATCTCCTGTTGGACCGGGTGCAGGTTGCCGGGGCGGCCGAGACCCTCGGCGGTCAGCACCTCCTGACCGTCGAAACCCGCTGCGGGAACCAGGCAGGCGTTGATGGCCGTCCAACGGCTGCGCTCCCCCTCGGGTCGGACCACCAGCACCGCGCAGGCGCCGCACTCGCCCTCGGCACAGCCCTCCTTGCAACCGGTCAGCCCGTCGGATCTGAGCCAGTCCAGCAGCGTGATGTGGCCGCCGACCTCGACCAGCGGGCGGAAACGCCCGTTGACGGTGACTCCGGCAGCAGCTGCCGTGGCGGTGGTTGTGCCGGCCTCGTCTCCCATGGGTTACGCTCCCGTCCGATCTCGAACCTGTCGTAGTGGCGACTCAACACCCGGCTCAGCCCGATGGCTAGACCTGGGTGCATGGTTCGCAGTTCGTCGGTCCCCTGCAGCTGGTTATCCATGCGAACAACTGCTGGAGCGTAGACCGGACACTACTCTTCCGCAGCTGCCCTTGGCTAGACTATTTTGGAAGAAAATTTCCACCATGCGGTTACACAGGTGTAACGAGGATGGGTCGATCGCCCTCCGCCCGGCACCCACGGCGCCGGTCTAGATTGAGCGGGTGGACGACGCGTCAGCGGATTCGGTGACCGAGTCGACCTCCCGACGGCTGACCGACTGGTTGCTGACCAAATCGGAGCGGGACAACGCCGACACCTCGCTCGACCGCCGACACGACGGCGACCGTGCCTGGTCGACGGGGAACCACGCTCGGCCGCTGGTCCACGGCTCGACCTACTTCGCCGAACTCGCTGAACGGATCGCCGCCACCGAACCGGGCGACCTCGTCTACTTCACCGACTGGCGCGGCGACCCCGACGAGCAGCTCACCGACGACCCGGCCACCACGATGAAGGAGCTGCTCGCGGCCGCCGACCGGCGCGGTGTCGACGTTCGCGGCCTCATCTGGCGCTCACACCTGGACGCGTTGTCGTTCTCGGCCGAGGAGAACCGACAGACCGGTGAGCAGCTGCAGCGCAACGGCGCCGAGGCCCTGCTCGACATGCGGGTCCGGACCGGCGGTTCGCACCACCAGAAGCTGGTGGTGATCCGGCACCGCGACCATCCCGAGCGAGACGTCGCCTACGTCGGCGGCATCGACCTGTGCCACTCGCGCCGTGACGACGCGCGTCACCTGGGCGATCCTCAGCCGCAACGGATGGCGGCGGCCTACGGCGACCGACCACCGTGGCACGACGTGCAGGTCGCGATCAGCGGCCCGGCCGTCCACGACGTCGAGACGGTGTTCCGCGAGCGCTGGCAGGATCCGACGCCGCTGAGCCGGCATCCGGTCCACCGGATCCGCGACCGGTTGAGTCGGACCGACACCAGACCGGACCCGCTGCCCGACCAGGCGCCACCGCCGGCGCCGGTTCCGGGCGGGACGCATCTGGTCCAGCTGCTCCGTACCTATCCGAACCTGCGGCACGGCCGGGACTACCCGTTCGCGGTCGGTGGCGAACGGAGCATCGCGCGGGGGTACAGCAAGGCCTTGTCCCGGGCGCAACGGTTGGTCTACATCGAGGACCAGTACCTGTGGTCCCGGGACGTGGCTGCGGCCATCGTCGCGAGTCTCCGGGAGAGCCCGGAGCTGCGGGTGATCGTGGTGCTGCCCCATCTGCCCGATCAGTCCAAGGCGCTGTCCCGGATCCCGCAGGAGTTCGGTCGCGCGGAGGCGATCGGGATGCTGCGCGCCGCCGCACCCGACCGCTTCGCCTGCTACGGGCTGGAGAACCACGACGGGGTGCCGGTCTACGTCCACGCGAAGGTGTGCGTGATGGACGACTGGTGGGCCACCATCGGTTCGGACAACTTCAACCGCCGTTCCTGGACGCACGACTCGGAGTTGTCGGCGGTCGTGGTGGATCAGGCCGGTGGCGACCACAGCGCGTACGCCCGGCGGCTGCGGTTGACGCTGGCCGCCGAGCATCTCGATCGCCAGGTGGGCGACGCGGAGTTCCCCGGCGACATCTCCCGGATCGAGCGGGGTGAGGGACCGGACGACCTGGACGACGCCGATCTGCTGCGGGAGATGGCCGACTGCGTCGACGGACCGGCGATGTTCGACGTCTTCGCGGCGTCGGCTGCCGCGCTGCAGGCCTGGCACGACGGCGGCCGGTCGGGCCCTCGCCCGCCCGGCCGGCTCCGACCGCTCCGGGTGCCTCACCTGTCGTCGTTGACGCGCGCCTGGGCCGGGCCGTTCTATCGGACCGTGCACGATCCCGACGGCCGGCCGCGGAGCCTCCGGCGCCGCGCCGAGTTCTGACAGCGGACTGTCACGCCGCAGGCCGCACCCATCGAGAAGTAGCTTCGGCCGCGCCGGTGCGTCCGATCCGGCGCGGAACCTACTTCTCGGCGTGCCGGGAGCGGTAGAGGTGGGACTCCACGAATCCCTCGGCGTCGAGCGCCCAGCCGACGATGATGACCGCTGCCTGCCGCAGGTCGTGCGCGGCGACCCGGCCGGCGATGTCGTCCAGGGTGCCGCGCAGCACGATCTCCACCGGGGTCGACGCGTTGGCGACCACGACGACCGGGCAGTCCGATCCGTACGGGGTGCTCAGCTCGGCCGCGAGCTCAGCGATGCGACGGATCGCCAGATGCAGGACCAGGGTGGCCCGGCTGGCCGCGAGCGCCGACAGCGCCTCGGTCTCCGGCATCGCCGTCGACGCGGCGGAGGTACGGGTCAGGATCACGGTCTGGGCCACCTCCGGCACCGTCAGCTCCCGCCCGACGATCGCGGCGGCGGCGGCGTAGGCCGGCACCCCGGGCGTCACGTCCCACGGCACCCCGGCCCGGTCCAGCCGGCGGGCCTGCTCAGCCATCGCCGAGTAGATGGACGGGTCACCCGAGCAGAGCCGAGCCACGTCCCGCCCCGCCCGATGGGCGGCCACCATGCGGGCCACGATCTCGTCGAGGTCGAGTCCGGAGCTGTCGATCAGCTCCGCCCCGGCCGGGCAGTGCGCGAGGATCTCCGGACCGACGTACGTGCCGGCGTAGACGCAGACCGGGCAGGCGTTGAGCAGCCGAACCGCGCGAACGGTCAGCAGATCCGCAGCGCCGGGCCCGGCGCCGATGAAGTGCACGGTCACACGCGGAGCCTCTCGGGAGTGAGGAGTGCTTCCGGGCGACACGCTCTTCCGTCGCCCGGAAGCGCGACGAACGACCGAGATGGGGCGAAGCGTGGGACCGCGGAGCGCGGAGCGCGACAGACCAGCCGGGTCACACGCGGAGCCTCTCGGGAGTGAGGAGTGCTTCCGGGCGACACGCTCTTCCGTCGCCCGGAAGCGCGACGAACGAGCGAGATGGGGCGAAGCGTGGGACCGCGGAGCGCGGAGCGCGACAGAGAGCACCGACACTCACTTGCGGGTGCTCCACTGCACGACGGCGCGGGCCGGTTGCCAGCTGGTGAAGGTGCCGAGCGGCCCGGCGGTCTCGAGGGAGATCCGGATCAGCTCCCCGCCCCAGGCGCGGTAGGCGGTGACCGCCACCGCCTCGGTCTCCAGCGTCACGGCGTGCACGACGATCCGTCCCCCGGTGCGCAGCAGGTGCCAGCAGCGGCGGACCAGATCTTCATCCGCGCCGCCGCCGATGAAGATGGCATCGGGTTCGGGCAGCCAGTCGAGGGCCTCCGAGCTCGTCGTCGCCACGACCTGGACCTGTGGCACCCCCAACCGGGCCGCGTTGCGCCCGACCCGTTGGGCCCGGTCCGGGTCCTGCTCGACCGCGATCGCCCGGCAGCGCGGATCGGTCCGAGCCCACTCGATCGCGATGGATCCGGCGCCGGCGCCGAGATCCCAGATCAGCTCGCCGGGTGACGGTGCCAGGCGTGCCAGGGCGGAGGCGCGGATGTCCCGCTTGGTCAGCTGGCCGTCGTGTTCGTAGGCGTCGTCGGGGAGGCCGGCCGTCCAGCCGAGCACCCGGTCCTCGTCGGCGGCATGGCAGGTGACGCCGACCACGTTGAGCGCCGGGCTCGGCCCGGACCAGTCGGTGGCGCGACCCTCACGACGCTGCTCGTGCGCCGATCCGAGGTCCCCCAGCACCACCAACCAGCTGTCGCCGTAACCCGCGTCGACCAACAGCTCCGCCAGGCTGGTCGGGGTTTCGGCGTCGGAGGACAGGACCAGCAACCGGCCGCCGGGCGCGAGCCGGCGCCGGATCTGGTTGAGGTCGCGACCCACCACGGTGACGATGTCGGAGTTCTCCGCGGACCAGCCGAGCCGGGAGCGGGCCAAGGCGGTGGACGACACCGCGGGATGGATCCGCACCACCTCGCTCCCGAGCACGTCGATCAGGGTGCTGCCGATCCCCGACAGGGTCGGATCACCGCTGGCGAGCGCAACCACCCGGCGACCGTCGAGGCCCGACATGAAGTCGGCCAGCTTGGGGCGCAGCGGGCTCGGCCACGTCATCCGCCGCTGACCCAGTCGTTCGTCGACCTGATCCAGGTGGCGGCGGGCTCCGACGAGGACGTCCGCCTCGGCGATCAGCTGCCGCTCCGGCTCCGGCAGGTCCACCCAGCCCCGGGCGGTCATTCCCACCACGTCGATCCCGGCCACGCCCCGACCCTAGTCCCGGGCCGACGAACGGGTCGCAGGTGTGTGGGATGATCCGAGGCGGCGACGAGTGAGGAATCCAGCGCACCTCTGGAGCGGTCCCGCCACTGTGACCGGGTACACCCGGGAGCCAGAACGTCACCGTCGCCCGATCCGGTCCACGCCGGGTCGCCGATCGGCTACCGCGGGCGCGGACACCCGCAAGGAGGCTCTCCCGGCAGTGCGTACCTTTCCCTTCTCCGCCGTCGTCGGCTCCGACGACATGGCGCTCGCACTGATCCTGACCACCGTGTCTCCCGAGGTCGGCGGCGTGCTGGTGCGCGGGGAGAAGGGCACGGCGAAGTCCACCATGGTGCGGGCGCTGGCCGCGGTGCTGCCGGACCAGGACGTGGTCGAGGGCTGCCGCTTCGGCTGCGACCCGGCCGATCCCGATCCCGGCTGCCCGGACGGCCCGCATCCCGACCCGGTGCCGATGCGTCGGGCGGCCCGGCTGGTCGAGCTGCCGGTTGGCGCGACCGAGGACCGGGTGATCGGCTCCCTGGACCTGCAGGCTGCGCTCGGCTCCGGCCGGGTGGCGTACGAACCCGGGCTGCTGGCCGCCGCCAATCGCGGCATCCTCTACGTGGACGAGGTGAACCTGCTGCACGACCACCTGGTCGATCTGCTGCTGGACGCCGCCGCGATGGGCCGCAACACGGTGGAACGCGAAGGGGTCTCGATCGCCCACGCGGCCCGGTTGATCCTGGTCGGCACCATGAACCCGGAGGAGGGTGAGCTGCGGCCGCAGCTGCTCGACCGGTTCGGTCTGACGGTGGAGATCGCGGCGCCTCGCGATCCCCTGTTGCGGGCGGAGGTGGTACGCCGTCGGATGGCCTTCGACGCCGACCCGACCGCGATGACGGCCCGGTTCGCCGATGACGAGGCCGATCTCCAGGCCCGGATCGTCGCGGCCCGCAAGCTCGTGGCCGACGTCGCCCTGTCCGACTGGGCGCTGACCAAGATCGCCACCGTCTGCGCCGGCTTCGACGTGGACGGGATGCGGGCCGATCTCGTCACCGCCCGTGGCGCCGTCGCGCATGCTGCCTGGCACGGGCGCACCGAGGTGACCCGGGAGGACATCCGGGCGGCGGCCCGGCTGGCTCTGCCGCACCGCCGCCGGCGCAACCCGTTCGACGCCCCCGGTCTGGACGAGGAGCTGCTGGACCGGTTGCTCGGCGACGACCAGCCGCCGCCGGACGTGCCGCCCGAGCCGGACGAGCCCACCGATCCCGACGACTCCCGGGATCCCGCCGACTCGACCGACGACCCGGAGGACGGCAGCCAACCGCCACCGAGCGACCCGGGCCCTCCCGAGCGGAGCGCGGGACCGGACCGACCCCCGGCCGACAGCAGTCCGCCACCCGGACCCGACCGATCGGCCCAGCCGGACACCCAGCCGGACAACCAGGACGGCGGGCAGTCCAGCTCGGACCAGCCGGTGTCGGTCGTCGCACCGGTCGGTGACCCGTACCGCACCCGGTTGCTCCAGGCCCGCGGCACCGGGTCCGGGACGGCCGGCCGCCGCAGCCGCGCCGTCACGTCGGTCGGACGGACGGTACGGGCCAGCACCGCGCCCGGCTCCGGCCCGGTGCATCTGCCGGCCACGATCCGGACCGCCGCGCGGCACCAGCTGTCGCGCGGCCGGGCAGCCGGCCCGCTCCGGGTCGCGCCCGACGACCTCCGCCGCGCCGTCACCGAGGGGCGAGAGGCGAATCTGGTGCTGTTCTGCGTCGATGCCTCCGGGTCGATGGCTGCTCGCCGGCGGATGGCGGCGGTGAAGACGGCTGTGGTCTCCCTGCTGCTGGACGCCTATCAGCGCCGCGACAAGGTCGGGCTGATCACGTTCCGGGGAACCGGGGCCCGTCTCGACCTGCCCCCGACGACGTCGATCGACGTGGCGGCTCGGCGGCTGGCCGAGCTGCCCAGCGGCGGCCGGACGCCGTTGGCCGAGGGCTTGCTCTGCGCGGCGGAGACGCTGCGGGTGGAGCGGATCCGGGATCCGCAGCGCCGACCGCTGCTGATCGTCGTCACCGACGGCCGGGCCACCGCAGGACCCGAGGCGCTGCGCCGCTCCGAGCTGGCGGCCGACCAGCTGCGCCGCACCGGTGTCACCTCGGTGGTGATCGACTGCGAGACCGGCAAGCTCAGCCTCGGCCTGGCCGCGGCGCTGGCGCGCCGGCTCGGGGCGGACCGACTGCCGGTCAGCGAGGTCAACGCTGAGGTGCTGACCGAGGCCGCCCAGGTGGCCCAGGACCGGCGGGCCACCCCTCGACGAGCTCAGGACGCGGCCCTTCGACGAGCTCAGGACGCGGCCTGATGCCCGAGGGACGCGTCTCCGCGGTGCCGGCCGACGGGCTCAGCACGCGGCAGCGCCGGAACCGACCGCTGCTGGTCGTGCACACCGGTGACGGCAAGGGGAAGTCGACCGCCGCATTCGGCCTGGCGCTCCGCGGTTGGAACCAGGGCTGGTCGATCGGGGTGTTCCAGTTCGTGAAGTCGGCGAAGTGGCGGATCGGTGAGCAGTCCGCGTTCGAGGCCCTCGACGAGCTGCACACCGGAACCGGTCGGGGTGGAGCGATCGAGTGGCACAAGATGGGCGCCGGCTGGTCCTGGAGCCGCAAGCCGGGAAGCGAAGACGATCATGCAGCCGCCGCGCAGGAGGGCTGGCAGGAGGTCCGCCGCCGGCTGGCCGCCGAGACCCATCAGCTCTATGTGCTGGACGAGTTCACGTATCCGATCAACTGGGGTTGGGTCGACGTCGACGAGGTGGTGGAGACCCTCGCCGACCGGCCCGGTCACCAGCACGTGATCATCACCGGTCGACGCGCCGATCCCAAGATCATCGCCGCCGCGCAGCTGGTGACCGAGATGACCAAGATCACGCACCCGTTCGACGACGGGCAGAAGGGTCAGCGAGGCATCGAGTGGTGAACCGGAGCAGACGATCATGAGCCGACGGTTGCCGCGGCTCGTGATCGCCGCACCCGGATCCGGTCACGGCAAGACCACCGTGGCGAGCGGGTTGATGGGTGCGTTGCGCGCCGAGGGCCTGGACGTGGCGGGTTTCAAGATCGGTCCGGACTACATCGACCCCGGGTACCACAGCCTGGCCACGGGTCGCCCGGGCCGCAATCTCGACCCGTACCTGTGCGGTGTGGAGCGGATGGTCCCGTTGCTGCTGCACGGAAGCGATGAGCCCGCACCGGCCGACGTCGCGATCATCGAGGGGGTGATGGGTCTCTTCGACGGCCAGATCGGCGGCGAGGGGTTCGCCTCCACCGCGCACGTGGCGGAGCTGGTCAGCGCGCCGGTGGTGCTGGTGATCGACATCTCGCAGCTGTCGAGGACGGCGGCCGCGGTCGTGCACGGACTGAGCACCTTCGAACCCGGGGTACGCATCGCCGGGGTGATCCTCAACCAGGCCGGCTCGGCCCGGCACGTCCAGGAGGTCCGATCCGCGCTCGAGGCGACCGGCACCGAGGTGCTCGGGGTGCTGCCGCGGGACGCCGGTATCGCCGTGCCGTCCCGCCATCTCGGTCTGGTACCTGCCGCCGAACGCGCCGGAGCCGGCGAGGCGATCGCCCGGCTGGCTCAGCAGGTGGCCGAGCACGTCGACCTGCAGCAGATCCTGACCGTGGCACACGGCGCCCCGGCCCTGGACGGCGACCCGTGGTTCCCTGCCGCGCAGGTCCGACCGGCGTCGGATCGAAGGCCCGTGGTGGCCGTGGCGGGCGGCCGCGCGTTCACGTTCCGCTACCCCGAGACCGACGAGCTGCTGCGGGCCGCCGGCTGCGATCCCGTGGTCTTCGACCCGACCAGCGACGACCGGTTGCCGGCCGGCACGGCCGGGCTGTATCTCGGCGGCGGGTTCCCGGAGGTGCATGCCGCCGAGCTGGCGGCCAACGAACCGCTGCGGTCGGCGGTCCGGGCCGCGGTACGGGCCGGAGTCCCCACCGTGGCCGAGTGCGCCGGGCTGTTGTACCTGTGCGACACGGTCGACGACCAGCCGATGGCCGGCGCGCTCGACGCGACGGCGGCGATGACGCCGCGACTGGTTCTGGGGTACCGCCAGGCGGTCGCCGATCATGATCAGCTGCTGGCCCCCGCCGGTGGCCGGGTCACCGGGCACGAGTTCCACCGGACCGCCGTCACCGCGGCTGCGGACCAGCGGCCGGCCTGGCTGGTCGACGGGGTGCCGACGGGCTGTTCCGCCGACCCCGCCGGAACGGGCCGACCGACGGTGCACGCGTCCTACCTGCACATCCACTGGGCCGGGTACCCCCAGCTGGCTCAACGGTTCGCCGCCGCCGTACACGACTACGCCGGGCGAGCCGAGCACGACCCGGGGTCGATCGATCTCGATCACCACGGTGACGCCGAGGTGTCCGACGGGCTGGTCGACCTGGCCGTCAACGTCCGGCTGCCCGAACCGCCCGGATGGCTGGCGGCGACCATCAACGCCACGACCTCATCGCTGGCGGCCTACCCCCGGCCCGGCGCTGCACGCGCCGCCGTGGCCGCAGCGCACCACCGCGACCTCGATGCGGCGCTACCGACCGCCGGTGGGGCCGAGGCCTTCACCCTGCTGGCCCGCGCCCGCCGCTGGCGCCACCCGGTGGTGGTCCACCCTCAGTTCACCGAGCCCGAGGCCGCCCTGCTGGCCGCCGGCCAGCAGCCAACCCGCGTGCTGCTCGACGCCGGCGCGGACTTCGGCCTCGACGCCGGGCGGATCCCCGCCGACGCCGACCTGGTGATCATCGGCAACCCCACCAACCCGACCGGGGTGCTGCATCCGGCCGCGCAGCTGGCGGCGCTGGCCCGGCCGGGACGGGTGCTGTGCATCGACGAGGCCTTCATGGACGCCGTCCCCGACGAGCCGGAGAGCCTGGCCGCGACCGATCTGACCGGCGTCGTCGTCTTCCGGTCGCTGACCAAGACCTGGGGGCTGGCCGGGCTGAGGGCCGGGTACGTCGTCGGTGACCCGGCGGTGCTGGCCGAGCTGCGACGCCAGCAGCCGTCCTGGTCGGTGTCCAGTCCGGCCCTGGCCACCATCGAGGCGTGTCTCACGCCACAGGCCCGAGCCATCGCCGCGGCCGGTGCCGCGGAGCTCACCGAGAACCGCGAGGTCCTGGTCGACGAGCTGGCCGCGGTCGGGCTCGGTCCGGTCGGCCGGCCGGTGACGCCGTTCGTGCTGGTGGACACCACGGGCTGGCCGGGGGCTGGAAGTCCGCGCCGACCCGGGTGGGTGCGTCAGGCCTTGCGGGACGCCGGGTTCGCGGTCCGCCGGGGCGACACCTTCCCCGGTCTCGGCCCGGACTGGATCCGGATCGCGGTCCGGGATCCGCAGACCAGCCGGGCCCTCGCCAAGGCCCTCCAGGTGATCAGCGAGCGACGATGATCGAGGGACTGGACGTCCTCGGTCGCCGGGTCGTGGTCTGCGGGGGGCACGCCGCCGGACTACCGGTGATCACCCGACTCCGCGCCCGCGGCGCCATCATCGAGGTGATCGCCGGCACGGTGGCCACCACCTTGCGCGACCTGGCCGAGCGCGGCGAGCTCAGCTGGTCGGCACGCGAACACACCGGTGCCGACCTGCAGCGCGCCGCCCTGGTGGTGGCCGCCACCGGAACCGAGTTCGGTGACGCCGCCGTCGCGGCGCTGGCCCGGGAGCACAACCGCCCCTCGGTCCGGACGACGTCGATCCCGGAGCCGACGGAGCCCGCCGTCGGCCGGGTGATCCTCGTCGGTGGAGGTCCCGGCGACCCCGGACTGCTGACCGTCGCCGGGCTGGACGCCATCCGTCGCGCGGATGTGATCATCTGCGACCGGCTCGCGCCGCTGGAGGCCCTCGGCGAGGCCCGACCCGGAGCGGAGATCATCGACGTGGCGAAGATCCCCCGCGGCGCGTACACGTCCCAGGAGCGGATCAACGAGCTGCTCGTCGAGCACGCCACCGCCGGCAAGCTGGTCGTCCGGCTGAAGGGCGGTGACAACTTCGTCTTCGGCCGCGGTGGCGAGGAGTGGCAGGCCTGCGCCCGGGCCGGGGTCGCGGTGCAGATCGTGCCGGGGGTCAGCGCCGCGGTCGCCGCCCCGGCGTTGGCCGGTATCCCGCTGACCCACCGGCAGCTGACCCAGGGGTTCACCGTGGTCTCGGGCCACCTGCCGCCCGGGGACCCCGGCAGCACCCTCGACTGGGCCGCCCTGGCCCACGCCAACACCACGTTGGTGATCATGATGGGGGTCGCCACGCTACCGGCGATCACCGCCGATCTCCTCCGTCACGGGCTGGCCGCCACGACCCCGGCGATGACGGTGGCCGATGCCGGACTGCCGGGCCAGCGATCCGTCCGCGGCACGCTGGTCGACATCGCCGAACGCACCGCCACGGCCGGGCTCCGGCCCCCCGCGGTCACGGTGATCGGCGCGGTGGCCGGCTTCAGCGTCGATGCCGTCGCGGTGACCGACGAAGAGCGCGACCGCTGACCCACGCCGGCATCAGTGCGGGTCGGTCGGCCGATGATCGGCCGCGGGCTTGTCGCCGGCCTCACGCCGGACCAGGGCACGGGTGACCGTGAGGCCGACCAGCCGGGACACGAACAGCGCCACGTAGCCCAGGCCGCAGAGCTGCTCGATCATCACCACCGAACGCGCGTGCGCCGTGATCGGCAGGACGTCGGACAGGCCCGTGCTGGTCAGCGTGGTGAAGCTCAGGAAGAGCAGCTCCATCCACGTTCGCTGGCCCTGCGGGTCGACGGCGGCGATGAAGCAACCAGGCTGGAAGATCTGCAGCACGATGAACACGTACGCGAACCCCCAGGCCAGCAGGGTGAACGTGGCGCCGACGGCGAAGAGCTCGTCCAGCGTCACGTCGATGTCGAGCAGCATGTAGACCATCAGGCTGGAGGCGGCCCAGAAGTAGAACAGGGCGTGGAAGGCCGCGGACGTGCCGGCGAGCACGGGTGACTCGTCGAACGCGCTCCAGATCGACAACGTGATGGCGAGGATCCCCAGGCCCACCGCCAGCCAGGTCCGCCAGGGTGCGCCCGGCACGGCCCACACGGCGAGCGCCAGGACCAGCGCACCGAAGGCCTCGAACAAGCCGCGGCCGACGACCGTCTGCTCGAAGAAGGGGTAGAGCAGGACCCCGACCAGCTGGACCGCGAGCAGCACCGCCGAAGGGTGCTTGACCAGGTCCCGGACGCTGCGCCGCGCGTCCGCAGTGTCCACCCGGCGACCCTATCTTGCTGGCGCCGCGGACCCAGGGATACGGTGAGCCCTGCGAGAGGCTCGGAAGTCGGTGAGAACCCGACGCGGTCGCGCCACTGTGTGAGCCAGGTCGATCGATCGGTCGGCGAGGGCTCGAGTCAGACCCACCTCCCGCATCCGTGCCGACACCACGGGTCGCCGAAACCCAGGAGAAACCATGTCGAACCAGATCGGCGCCGCCGACAACCCACCCATCAGCACCACCGTCGCGGTCCCGCGGCTCTCAGCCCGCGCCGTGCTGCCGTGGCTGCTCTTCGCCGCCCTGCTCTTCGTGGTCGCCCTGTACTTCCTCTCCGCCGAGCAAGGGGCGGCGTCGATCTTCGCCGGCAACGCGGTGCACGAGTGGACCCACGACGGCCGGCACCTGCTCGGCTTTCCCTGCCACTGACCGCCGCGGATGTTGTCAGCACGTAGTTTCCTGGTCCGTGGTCTGCTCGCCGGCCTGATCGCCGGCATCGTCGCGTTCGGCGTGGCCTTCGTGATCGGCGAGCCGTCCATCGACGCCGCCATCGCCATCGAGGAGACCGGCGCCCCGGCGGAGGCACCTGCGGAGCACACCCACGACGAAGGCACCCCCGAGCACTCCCATGGCGCCGAGGGCACCGAGGTGCCGCGGTCCCTGCAGTCCACCCTCGGCCTGCTCACGGGGACGGTGGTGGCGGGCACCACGCTGGGCGGTCTGATCGGGGTGTTGAGCGCTCTCGCGCTGGGTCGCCTCGGCGGTATCGGCCCCCGCGGCTCCACCCTGGCCGTCGCGGCCATCGGGTTCGTGTCGCTGTACGCGGCGCCGTTCCTGCTCTACCCGCCGAACCCGCCGGCGGTGGGCAGCGGCGAGACCATCGGCCTGCGCACCGGCCTGTACTTCGTGGCGGTCGCCATCTCGGTGATCGCTGCGATCGCGGCCGTGTCGGTGGGCCGACGGCTGGCGGCCCGGCTCGGAGGCTGGCACGCCGCCTTGGTCGTGGTGGCCGGCTACCTGGTCGTCGTCGGTCTCGCGTTCGCCCTGCTGCCGCACTACAACGAGGTGCCGGAGACCTTCCCCGCCACCCTGCTCTACCAGTTCCGTACCGCGAGCTTCCTCACCCAGCTGACCATGTGGACCGTCCTCGGGGTGCTGCTGGCCGAGTTCGTCGGACGCCTGTCCGGCACCGCACGGCGCGAACGCGAACCCGTCGCCGTTGGCTGAGCTTCGCGGGCCGGTCCCGCCGCCGCCGGTGTCGGTGGCGCGGGCCGCGCGGATCCGCGTCGACGCGCTCGCCAAACCGACCGGCGCGCTCGGCCGCCTCGAGGACCTGGCCGTGTGGTGGGCGGCCTGCCGCGGCAGCTGCCCCGCCGCCCCACCCGGTGATGTCCGTGCCGTCGTGATGGCCGGCGACCACGGTGTCACCGTCGACGCCGGGGTCTCGGCGTACCCCCGGGAGGTCACCGCGGCGATGGTGGCGGCGTTCGTGACCGGGGTCGCCGCCGTGAGCGTCCTCGGCCGACAGCACGGGGTGTCCGTCCGGGTCCTCGATCTCGCCGTCGATGCCGACCTGGCCGACCTGCCGGCGGAGGTGACGGCGTACAAGATCCGGCGATCCTCCGGTGCCATCGACATCGAGGACGCGCTCGGCCGGGACGAGACCGAACGTGCCCTGGCGGCCGGATCCGCGATCGCTGCCGCCGAGATCGAGGCCGGCGCCGAGTTGTTGATCATCGGCGACATGGGGATCGGGAACACGACCCCCGCCGCCGCGTTGATCGCCGCGACCTGGGGGCTGCCCGCCGGCGAGGTGACCGGACGGGGCACTGGCATCGACGACGACGCCCTCGGGCGGAAAACCGCCCTGATCCAGGCCGCCCTCGACCGGGCCGGGACGCGGGTCAGCGACCCGGTCGATCGGCTGACCGCACTCGGTTCGGCCGATCTGGCCGCCGGCGTCGGCTTCCTGGTGACTGCGGCCCGGAGCGGCGTGCCCGTCCTCCTGGACGGCGTGGTGTCCCTGGCCGAGGCCGCCGTCGCCGAGGACCTGGCGCCCGGCTGCGTGGCGTGGTGGGCGGCCGGGCATCGATCCACCGAGCCGGCCCAGCAGCTGGCCACCGACAAGCTGGGGCTGGTGCCGCTGCTCGATCTCGGGTTGCGACTGGGCGAGGGAAGTGGCGCCGTCGCGGCCGTACCACTCGTCCGCTCCGCCGCGCTGCTGCTGTCCGACATGGCCCTCCTCTCCGACCTGGGCTGAGACGGATGGCGGACCGGTGAGCTGGTCGACATCGTGGCGACTCGCGGTCGGCACGCTGACCGTGCTGCCGGTCCGCCCGCCGGAGACCGTCGACCGGGTGATCGCGGGCCGCGCCATGGTGATCGCGCCCATCGCCGTGCTGCCGCTCGCGGTGGCAGGCGCCGGGGCGGGCTGGCTGGCCGGCCGGACCGGCTGGCCCGAGCTGCTGTCGGGGTTCGTGGTGGTCGCGCTGCTGGCGCTGGGCACCCGGGCGCTGCATCTGGACGGGCTCGCCGACACGGTGGACGGCCTCGGCTCCGGCTGGGACCGGGAGCGGGCGCTGCAGATCATGCGCCGCGGCGACGTCGGTCCGATGGGGGTGGTGGCGTTGATCTTGGTGCTGGCCACCCAGGCGGTCGCGGTATCGACCCTGACCGACGACTGGCGTGACGCCGTCACCTTGGCGGTGTTGCTGGCGGCCTCACGCGCCGCACTCCCGTTCGGCTGCCGCGTCGGTGTTCCGCCGGCCCGGCCGACCGGGCTCGGGGCGATGGTGGCCGGCACCGTGCCGGGACCGGTCGCGGCACTGGTGGTGATCATCGCCGGCGGCGTGGTCACCGGCACCGTGCTGGCGACGGGGCGGCCCTGGTGGTGCGCCGTCATCGCCTTGCTGCTGGCGGCTGTCGCCGCGGCCGGGACCGTGACGGTGGCCGTCCGCAGGTTCGGCGGGATCACCGGCGACGTGCTCGGCGCCGGTATCGAACTCACGTTCCTCGGACTCCTCCTGGGCGTCAGCCTCGGCTGAGGCCGGACCGGCGCGTCCGGCGGGAAGTGGTCGGATCGGCCCTAGGTTGGAAAGGTGATCATGAACAGGCGAGCAGGAAGCGGTCTGGCTGCATCGCTGGCGTTCCTGATCGGGCTCGCGGCCTGTGGCAACGGCGGCGCCACCCCGCCGCCGGCATCTCCCAGTGCGCCGCAGCCGTCCCCGTCGAGTCCGTCGACTCCGACACCGATCCCGACACCGATCCCGACACCCACCTCGACTCCCGCGCCCACGCCGACACCGACTCCCACGCCGACGCCCACGCCGACACCCACGCCGACGCCGACACCCACGCCGACGCGGCCGCCAGAGGTCACCCAACGCGATCCCGGCTGGGCCCTGGACCGGATCGACCAGCGCCGCCGACCGCTCGACGGCCGCTTCACCACCCGCGGCCAGGGCGAGGGCGTGACGGTGTACGTCATCGACGGACTGTTCGACCCCCGCAACGCCGAGTTCGAGGGTCGGGCCTCGGTCGGCCTGGACCTCGGTCGGGCGTGCGTCCTCGAGGACGGCATCAACCACGGGCTCTTCGTGGCCGGGCTGGTCGCCGGTCGGCGCACCGGGGTCGCGAAGAAGGCCAAGGTGGTGGCCGTCGGGTCCTCGTACGGCTGCGAGGGCAGCGGTCCGGTCACCGAGGAGCAGATGACCCGGCGCGTCGTCCGCGCGGTCGACTGGGTCGCCACCCACGCCCGCAAGCCCGCCGTCGTGAACCTGTCACTCAACACCGACGGCGACCAACCGGCCCTGAAGGCGGCGATCGGGCGGCTGATCACCGCCGGGTTGACCGTGGTCGGTTCCGCCGGCAACCGGCAGGAGAACGCCTGCGGCCACGTCCCGGCCGGACTGCCGTCCGTGCTGACCGTGACCGGATCGACGAAGACAGATCGAGACGCCGGCCTGAACTACGGCCGCTGCGTCGACCTGTACGCGCCGGCCGAGGGCGTCACCTCCGTGGTGGACCCCGTGATCAGCCCTGACCGGCTGGCCACCAGCGACCAGGCCGCCACGTCGTGGAGTGCGCCGATCGCCAGCGGGGTCGCCGCCCTGTATCTGTCCGCGCATCCGCAGGCCTCCCCCGCCCAGGTCCGGCGCTGGATGATCGACAACGCCACGACCGGCGTGATCCGCGGCGACCGGCACGGAACCCCGAACCGGCTGCTGTACTCCGGTGGAGCGCGCTGACCCGGTCCCTGCAACCGGCGCGTGCACGTCCGCAGCTGAGGTCAGAGCGTGATCGGCCGGCCCATCACCAGCAGGACGACCTCGTCGCTCGCGGCAGCCACCTGCTGGTTGAGCCGACCGAGCAGATCGGCGAAGAGCCGGCCGGACGCGTGCTCCGGGACCACCCCCCAACCCACCTCGTTGGTCACCGCTATCACGTCGGCGTCCCGCCAGGCCCGCAGGAAGGTCCGCGCCCGGTCCTCCCACTCCGCCCGCCACTCCGCCGCCGGTCGGTCCCAGGCCTCGAGCTCGTCCAGACTCGCCGTCAACCAGGTGCCCAGGCAGTCCAGCAGCACGGGCCCGTCGGCGGCCCGCAGCACCGCGGCCGGATCGGTCGTCTCGACGGTCGTCCAGTCGGCCGGTCGGCGCTCGCGATGCGCGGCGATCCGGGTCGCCCACTCCGGATCGCGCGCCGGATCGGGCACCGGTCCGGTGGCGACGTAGGTGACCCCCGACCGGCGGCCGAGCAGCCGTTCGGCGTAGGCCGACTTGCCCGACCGCACGCCCCCGGTGATCAGCACCCGTCGGCGGGATCTGAATTCACTCACCACACCACTGTGTCCGACGGAGTCGGTGCGCCGCGAGCGGCCACTCCGACGGTCGGACCTCGTCGCGTCGAACATCCGGAGCAGCCGCTACGGTGCCCGGGTGCCCCGCGACGCCCGCCAGACCCGACGGTTCGCGACCGCCATCGGGCTCGGAGTCGGCTACCTCGCCGACCAGCTCCTGGGTGACCCGCGGCACTGGCACCCGGTGGCGGGTTTCGGCACGGCGGTCACGTGGTGGGAACGGCGCAGCTACGCCGACGACCGGGCTCACGGCGTGGTGTTCACGACGGTCGCCATCGCCGTGCCGGTCGCTGCCGCCGTGGCCCTGACCCGGCTCTGCCGCGGCCGTCCGCCGGCGCTCGCCGCCGTCACGGCCGTGGCCACCTGGGTCGTGCTCGGCGGGCGGTCGCTGGCACGGGAAGCCGCGGCCGTGGCCGACGCGCTCGACGACGGTGAAGCCGACTCCGGCGATCTCGATGCCGCCCGGACCCAGGTCGCACGATTGGTCGGCCGCGACACCGAGCACCTCGACGTCGCCGGGGTGGCGCGGGCCGCCGTCGAGTCGGTGGCGGAGAACACCTCCGACGCGGTCGTGGCCCCGCTGCTCTGGGGCGCCGTGGCCGGCCTGCCGGGACTGCTCGGCTATCGCGCGGTCAACACGTTGGACGCGATGGTCGGTCACCGATCGGTTCGCTACGAACGGTTCGGGTGGGCCGCGGCCCGGTTGGACGACGTCGCGAACTGGGTGCCGGCCAGGGTGGCCGCACTGATCGCCGCCGTGACCGCACCCGTCGTCGGCGGCTCACCGGTGGCCACCGCCGCGGTCGTCAGCCGCGACGCAGGTCGGCATCCGAGCCCGAACGCGGGGGTCGTGGAGGCGGCCTTCGCCGGCGCGCTCCGGGTTCGGCTGGGTGGCCGCAACCGGTACCGCGGGGTCGTGTCCGACCGCGGCACCCTCGGTGACGGCGCGGCCCCCGGATCGAACGACATCCGCCGCGCCAACCGGCTGGCCGCCGTCGTCGGCGGCACGAGCGTGCTGGTCGCGGTCGTGATCCGGCTGGTGCGGCCGTGACCGGTCCGGTCCTCGTCCTGGGCGGTACCGCGGAGGCCCGCGCCTTGGCCGAGGCCCTCGTCGCCGCGGGACGGCCGGTGATCTCGTCCCTGGCCGGCCGGGTCCAGAACCCGGCCCTGCCCGTCGGCGAGGTGCGGATCGGCGGATTCGGCACCGAGGATCTCGACGGGGTGGCGGGCCTCAGCCGGTACCTGCAGGACCGGCGCATCTCCGCACTGGTGGACGCGACCCATCCGTACGCGACGAGGATCTCGGCCCATGCGGCCGCAGCGGCGACCCGGACCGGGGTGCGACTGCTGCGGCTCGAGCGCCCGGGTTGGGCCGACCACCCCGACGCCGGCCGGTGGACCTGGGTCGACTCGATCGCGGAGGCCGTGGCGACCGGAGCCGACGCCCGCCGTCCGCTGCTCACCACCGGCCGCCAGTCGCTGGCGGAGTTCCTCCCGTGGTCGGACAAGGACGTCACCGCACGCGTCGTCGACCCACCCGATGTCGAGCTCCCCGCCCGGTGGCGGCTGATCCGGTCCCGGGGACCGTACGACGCCTCGTCGGAGCGGACGCTGTTCACCCGATCCGGTACCGATCTGCTGGTCACCAAGGACTCCGGCGGTCGACACACCGTCGCGAAGTTGGAGGTGGCCGGCGAACGGGATGTGCCCGTGTTGATCATCGCCCGCCCGCGCCGACCGCCCGACGTGCAGGCGTTCGCCGAGGTCGCCGAGCTGCTGGTCGCACTCGACGAGTCATAGCAGCGCAGCCGGTTGCGGCGGCGTCGGCAGGTCAGGCCAGGGAGTTCAGCCAGGCCTGGTGCAGGCCGGCGTAGTGCCCGTCCGACTGCGACATCAGCTCCTCCGGGCTGCCGTCCTCCACGATGGCGCCGTGCTCCAGCACCAGCACCCGGTCGGCGATCTCGACGGTGCTGAGCCGGTGCGCGATGATCACCGCGGTGCGGTCGGCGAGGATGGTACGCAGTGCGCGCTGGACCAGACGCTCGCTCGGCACGTCCAGGCTGGAGGTCGCCTCGTCGAGGATCAGCACCGCGGGGTCGGCGAGGAACGCCCGGGCGAAGGCGATCAGCTGCCGCTGACCGGCGGACAGCCGGCCGCCCCGGTTGGCCGACCTCGGTGTCGTACCCGTCCGGCAGCTGCTCGATGAACGTGTCCGCACCGACCGCCTCCGCCGCGGCGGCGATCTCGGCGTGGCTCGGCTCCCGGTCGGCCGAACGCGATGTTGTCCGCCACGGTGCCGTCGAACATGAAGTTCTCCTGGGTCACCATCACCACGGCCCGTCGCAGGTCGGTGTCGGTCAGGTCGCGCAGGTCGACCCCGTCGAGCCGGACGGAACCGTGGTCGGGGTCGTAGAACCGTGACATCAGCTTGGCGATGGTGGTCTTGCCCGCGCCGGTGGTGCCCACCACGGCCACGGTCTGGCCGGCCGGGATCGTGCAGATCCAGTCTCGGCCAGCACCGGCGACTCCGCGACGTAGGCGAAGCTGACGTCGTCGAAGCGGATCTCACCGGTGGCGACGGGCAGCGGCACCGGCTGCTCCGGCTCCTCCACCTCCGGCTGCTCCTCCAGCACGCCGGACAGCTTCTCCAGCGCCGCCGACGCGGACTGGAACGTGTTGTAGAACTGGCTGATCTCCTGCATCGGCTCGAAGAACATCCGCAGGTAGAGCAGGAACGCCGCGAGCACGCCGACCGTCATGTCGCCCTGCAGCACCCGGTAGCCGCCGTACAGCAGCACGATGCCGATGGTCACGTTGCCGATCAGCCGGATGCCGGGCATGAACAGGGCGACCAGCCGGAACGCGCTCGACGTTGGCGTCGGCGTAGCGTCCCGCGACGTCTTCGAAGATCTCCTGGTTGCGCGGCTCCCGACGGTAGGACTGCACCGCCCGGATCCCGGTCATCGTCTCGACGAAGTGCACGATGGTCAGGGCGGACGTCTCGCGGACCCGGCGGTAGGTGCGGGCCGAGGCGCCCGAGAACCAGCGCACCAGCGCCATCACGACCGGGAAGCAGAGCAGGCACACCAGCACCGAGCTGCCAGTCCAGCACCAGCAGCAGCACGGCCACGCCGACCATGGTCAAGCACGGCACTGATCAAGCCGTCGAAGCCGCCGACCAGCAGCTCCATGATCGCGTCGATGTCGTTGGTCAGCCGAGACACCACGCGGCCGGTCGTGTACCGGTCGTGGAAGCGGATGTCGAGGCGTTGGAAGTGGGAGAACAGCCGGCGCCGGAGCTCCAGCAGCACCTCCTGGCCGACCCGGCCCGACTGCCGCAGGAAGAACACCCGGCAGATCGCCTGCACGATCACCGCGCCGACCATCAGGGCCACGATCTGCAGCAGCACCGCACCGCCCTGGCCGGCGAGCAGCGGCGGCACCCCGAGGTCGATGCCGCGCTGCACCAGCCACGGGACCGAGAGCATGGCTGCGTTCTCGGTCACCACCACGGCGATCAGCAGCATCACGAATCGGCCGTACGGCCGGAGCAGATCGGCGAGCAGCGCGCGACTGCGTCGGCGGAGGAACGCGTTGCCGCGCTGGCCGATGTCGTCGACGTGCTCGGCCGCGACCCCGCGCCAGGACTCGGCGGGCGTCAGCTCCGACTCGGCGCTGGCCGTGGTCTCGGTCGAAGGTTGGTTGCTCATCGAGCCGTCACCTCGACCTCGTCGGCATCCGCCGACAGCAGCTCGCGGTACTCCGGCACCTCGGCCAGCAGCTCGGCGTGGGTGCCGACGTGGGTGATGGTGCCGCCCGACAGGACCGCGACCCGGTCGGCCAGCAGGACCGTCGAGGCCCGGTGCGCGACCACGATGCCGGTCACGTTCTGCAGCACCCGTCGCAGCGCCTCCTCGACCAGCGCCTCGGTGTGGATGTCCAGCGCGGACAGCGTGTCGTCCAGCACCAGCACCGTCGGCTGGGCCAGCACGGCCCGGGCCAGCGCGAGCCGCTGCCGCTGACCGCCGGACAGACTCATCCCCTGTTCGCCGATCCGGGTGTCCAGGCCCCAGGGCAGCTCGTAGACGAACTGCGCCTGCGCGACCTCGATCGCCTCGGCGACCTCGTCGTCGGCCGCGCCGGGCGCGCCGAGAGTGAGGTTCTCCCGGACCGACATGGAGAACAGGGTCGGATCCTCGAACGCGGTCGCCACGATCCGGCGCAGCTCGCTCAGCCGCAGATCCCGGATGTCGACGCCGTCGATGGTGATCGACCCGGCGGTGACGTCGGCCAGCCGGGGCACCAGCCCGGTGAACGCGGTCTTGCCCGAGCCGGTGGCGCCGACGATGGCCAGGGTCTCCCCCGGCGCGATCTCCAGGTTCAGGTCGTGCAGCACGTCGAAGTCGGCGTCGGGGAAGCGGAAGGAGACACCGTCGAACCGGACCCGGCCGACCGGGTCGGGCAGCGACGCGTCGCCGTCGACGATGTCGTTCTCGGCGTCGAAGATCTCACAGATCCGGTCCGCGGCGGTCATGGCCTCCTGGGTCATGGCCAGCAGGAAGCCGAGCGCAGCCACCGGCCAGACGAGCGACAACAACAAGGTGATGAACGCGACCAGGGTGCCCAGGGTGATCTGACCCTGGCCCGCGGCGAACGCGCCGACCCCGAGCACGACGATCACGGTGACGTTGGGGATGACCTCGGAGGAAGGTCCAGAACCGGGCACTGAGCCGGACCCGCTCCATCGAGGTGTCGTACAGCCGGGTGCTCCGCGCGTCGAAGGTCTTGAAGACGTGCCGGGCCCGGCCGAAGGCCTTGATCACCCGGAGGCCGTAGGCGCCCTCCTCCACCGAGGAGGCCACGTCGCCGACCTGGTCCTGGATCTCGCGGGAGAGCCGGGTGTACTGGCGCTCGTTGCGCAGGCACGGCGACCGCGATCGGCACCACCGAGGCGAGCACGACCAGGCCGAGCGGCCAGTACATGCTCAACAGCAGGCCGCAGACCACGGCGATCTGCAGCGTGTTCATGATCAGGAACAACATGCCGAAGCCGAGGAACCGGCGGACCGTCGAGAGGTCGCTCATGATCCGCGACAGCAGCTGCCCCGACTCCCAGCCGCGGTGGAACGACATCGGGAGCTGCTGCAGCTTCGCGTACAGGTCCTGGCGGATCGAGCTCTCGACGCCGATGGTGCCCTTGACCACCACCCAACGGCGCAAGAAGGTCAGGCCGGCCTCGATGACGCCGAGTCCGATCGCGAGCAGCCCGAAGCCGATCAGGCCCTGCTGGTCGCCGCGCGCGATGGGCCCGTCGATGACGGCCTTGGTGACCAGGGGCACGACGGTCGCCGCGCCGACGCCGATGGTGGCGACCACGATCATGAAGATGAATCGCCAGCGGTACGGCAGCAGGTAGCGGCGCAGCCGCAGCATCGACGCCGCCGGGCTGCGACGGGTCCGCGAGCCCGAGCGGTCCGGGCGCACCCGAGCGGCCCGCGGCTGCGCCGGGGGCAGCACCGCAGGCTGGCGATCCAGTGCCGTCGACACCGGAGAAGCAGGGCTGGAAGCGCTTCCCCGAGGTGTGGGCCGTGCCGAGACGTCGGCAGACATGAAAAGGAGTGTCCTCGAAGCCGGTGACAGTTCAGTACGAACGAACAGTTCTATCCAACCCGGGACAGCACTGCATAGCCAGCGGATATTCCCCGATTCTCAGCGGGATTCGTGCTGCCCGACCGGCTCCGTGACGTCGAGCCCGGCCAGCAGGAGCGACAAGGCCTGCTGCCGCAGCCGCTCCCGCTGCTGTCCGATCGGCTCGGCGAGCCAGCCCAGGGCCGCCACCACCTCCCCGCTGCCGACCCTGCCGCGGCCGGGAGCCCCGTCGGAGCTGCCTGCCAGCTCAGACCACACCGTCGCCGCCTCGGGATCGAGCTGCCGCCAGGCGGGAACGGACGCCTGGTCGGGTACGGCCACCTCGTCGGCCGCCAGCAACAGCTGGCCGGGTGCGGGCCAGCCGGTGGCGTCCACCAGATCCAGATCGGCGGGCAGCCGCCGTCGCCTCGGCGACCACACCAGCAGCCGCCCGCCCGCGGGCAGTCCCGTGTCCAGCTGCGCCGGCTCGGCCGACCCCCGCGGATCGAGCACGGTCAGCACCACCCGGGCTTCGGCGTCGAGTCCCAGGAGGCGACGGATCCGGACCGCGGTCGCCGTCGGCGGGCCGTCGACCCGCACGCCGGGGACCGGAAGTCGACCGGTGAGCACCGCACCCTCGTACCCGCCGCCGCGCAGCCGTTCCGCCAGCTCGGGCCGGGAGGTGAGGACGTTCGGCCAGCTCGCCGTGGACAGCCCGGCCGAGGCACGGCGACCGGTCACCCCGGCCACGTCGTCGGCCAGCACCAGCAGTCGGGACTGTGCGCTCGACCCGGCCACCGGCTCCATCGGGCGGCCGCTGCACAGTGCGGCGGCCCGCGCCGCGAGGGTGTGCCAGCTGCGGGAGCCGGACAGGACGGGGATCAGGCCGGGCGGGAGGACGGTGGAGGGGTCGCTGATCTCCCAGTGCACGCTCAGCTCGGGTCGCAGCCGGGTCAGCTCCTCGGCCAGGCTCAGCAGGTCGTTGCGGCTGCGACCGTCAGTACCGAGGAACGCCACCGCCGATCGGTCGCCGGCCCAGGGTTCGCGGGGCGGCTCCTCCCGGAGTCGTTGCTGCGCCCAGTCGCCCCGCTCGTCGTCACGCAGGGCGGCCTGCAACCCGACCCGCACCGTGCCGTCGGCGGCGATCCCGGTCGAGAGTCGATGGGCGGCGAGGTCGGCGCCGAACGGCAGCACCAGCTCCGCCGCCGGATCGAGCCCCAGTCGCTGTTCGACGCCGCCGTGTCTCCATCGCACGGTGTAGTTGGCCAGCGGCAACGGCCGATCGGTACCGAACCGTTGCTCGGTCGGTCGGAAGGTCCATCGCTGCCGACCGGCACCCGCTGACCCGGTGCTGACGGGCGCGACCTCGGTGACCGGTCCCACAAGTCGGAGCGACGTCAGCTCCTCCGGTCGGAGCAGGTCACCGGCCACGGTCAGCGTCAGCAGCTGCGGGTCGGCGTCGAGATCGACCAGCATCGGACCCGAGCCGGGCGCCGACGCGGAGCTGGGCGGCGGTGCGGAGCTGGGCGGCGGTGCGGCCCGGTCGCCGAGCGGATCGACCGCGAGCTCGAGCCCTGGTCCGGTCGCGAACCGCGGCGTCACGGCATGGGTCCCGAGGACCCGGCCGGGGAGCACGGCGCGAACGGCGCGCGAACCCGCCAGCACCGACCACGTGCTGACCTCCCGGGCGATGCCGTGGTGGGTGATGCCCATCGCCAGTCGCCAGCGCCCGGCACCGGCTTCGGCTTCGGCACGGGCATCGACCAGCTGCCTCAGGACCGCCTCGTCGAGCACGATCCGGAAACCGGATCGGTCGTGGCGGGCGTGCCGGTCCCGAGCCCAGACCGTGGCCTCCGGCGCGGGGCGCGGCGCCGGCTCCAGCCGGATCGTGGTGCTGCCGTCCTCGAGCCAGGCCGTGAGCCGGGGATCAGCGGCTCCGTCGTCGAGGTTCTTGATCAGCACCCAGCCGTCGAGCTGCAACCGGCCGTCGCGCCAGATCAGATCGGACAGGCAGCCGACGGCTGCGGTCTCGTACCGACTGAGCGCGCGCACGTCGGCCGGCAAATCGATCCCGGCCACCCCGACCACGTCCGCGCTGATCTCGATCCGCCCGCCGTCGACGCGCCCCGGCGGCGGGTCGCCCCAGCGCCGCAGCGCGGCCCGCACCCGACGCAGCGCCTCCCAGTCCCCGGCCGCGACCAACCAGGCCGTGATCTTGCGTTCCGCCCGGACGTGGTCGAACACGTCCTGGTCGGCCGCGCCGACGTAACGCGCGTAGCCCGTCTGCAACAACCGCCGGTACTCCTCGTCGGCATCGAGGGCGTGTCCCACGTAGGGGTGCAGATCCAGCTCCAGCACCCGCGCCAACCAGAGCGCCCGGACCGTGGCCGGCGCCTCCGCCCGGAGCAGGTCCCAGGCCTCGGCCTTCACCTGGAGGCGGTCGGCGAGGTTGCTCGTGCGCTGTTTCTGCTGCCGGGTCGACGACCCGTCGGCGCGGATCCGCCAGTGGTAGCAGACCTCGGTGATCACGTCGAAGTGCTCGGCGCGCACAAAGGCCGAGACCATGGGGACGTGGTCCTCGTAGGCGATGCCGCCCCGGAACGGGACCACCCGCTCGGACCAGAACCGACGGGTGAACATCCGGTTGCAGGCCAAGACGTCGAACATCGCCTCGGGGAACTCGACGATCGAGGTCGCCAGCCGTTCGCGGGCGAAGACGATCTGGTGCCAGCCGGGCGGACTGAGCCGTCCGTTGGCCCGCAGCCTGTTCACCGGTGCGAGCACGAAGTCCGAGCCCGACCGCCGCAAGGTGTCGATCATGATCGCGTACGCCCGGCGGGGCAGCAGGTCGTCGCCGTCGAGGAAGATCAGGAACTCACCGCGGGCGGCCGCTACGCCACGGTTGCGGGCCACACCCTGGCCGGCGTTGGGTTGACGCAGCAGCCGGACCCGGGGGTCGCGGGACCGATGCGCCTCGACGATGTCGACGCTGCCGTCGGTCGAGCCGTCGTCGACGACGATCACCTCCAGCGACCGCCAGGTCTGGCGGAGCACGCTCCGCAGCGTCTCGTCGATGAACTCCTCGACGTTGTAGATCGGGACGATCACACTCAGCGTCGGCGGCGGGGACTCGACTGGACCGTCCGCCGGCGTCCCTTTCTTCGCCGACACCGTCGCCGGCTCCGACCCGGGGTCGGGCGCCGCCTCGGGGTCGGGTCGACCCGGGCCGGCTTGCAGCCGGCGGCGAACGGCACGGACGAGCCTGCGACCGACCCCGGTCGCCGCCCTCACCGGGCCGGGTGGTTCGTGGCGCTCTCGGCCGCCGACCACTCCGCCACGCTGGTCCGGGTGGCGGCGGCGATCGCGCGTCTCGGCCCCGGCGCGTCGGTCCGGATGGGACGCCGCTTCCGGGTCGAGGCCACGATCGCGTTGGTCACCCGTGAGCAGCAGAGCCCGTCGCGGTCGGGGAAGGTCTGGGCGATCCGCCGCGCGTAGGGCTCCGGCGGACGGCGACCGGAGCGGACCGTCTCCGTGATCGCATCGACCGCCTCGGACAGGGTCCGGGTGACCGGGCCGAATCCGTCCCGCCGGTAGTCGAAGTAGCCGGGTCGGCCGACGTGGTCGCCGCCGGCCAACCGGTCGGCGTCGAACTGGAAGTAGACGACCGGCCGGTCGATGTAGGCCGCGTTGAACGCGATCGAGGAGTAGTCGGTGATCAGGACCGCCGCGCGGGCGAAGTACTCCTGGACGTCGTTGCCGGCGTAGCTGAGCGACTCCACTCCTTGCGGGAGCGTCATCCCGGCCATCGCCTGTTGCAGATTCGGGTGCGGCAGGAACCCGATCTTGAGGTGCTGCTCGGCGGCCAACGCGGCGAGCTCGGGCGAGCGGAGCAGGGCCAGCCACTGTCGGGCGAACTCGGATTCCTCGAAGTCCTCATAGGCCACCCGCCGCTGGGAACCCTTGGCCAGGGGCGGCAGCAACCAGTGCCGCCAGGTGGGGGTGAGCAAGATCAGGTCCCGCTGGTCCTCGGTGATCCGGCGGCCGATCTGCCGGAGCCGGTCGAACCTCGGCAACCCGGTCCTGATCACTTCCTTGGAGGTGAAGACGTACGGGCTGTCGTCCCCGGTGATCGAGGCGTACTCCTGCGGGGTGCTGACCACGAACAGGTCGATCGCCTTGGGATTCAGCCAACCCGAGAGGTCGTCCTTGATCACACCGTGCTGGAGGAAGGTGAACCGCCAACCGGGCCGGGCCAACCGCACGATCTCCGGCGGCCGGATGATCGGCACGTCGGCGTGGGAGGAGATGAGGTGCTGGGCGTTGAGCATCAGCAGCTTCCAGAGCAGCGACCCGTGCGGCACCACCCGGCGATAGCCCTCGCGCTGCAGCCGGCGGTAGTCCGCGGTGCCCCGTTCCAGCACGAACCAGGCGTTGATCTTGCGCCGGCGCTTGCGCAGGTAGCGGAACAGCCGCTCGCCGCTGTCGTCGGCGTCGTGGATCCGGTCCATCAGGACCCAGGCGTCGGCGAACACGCGCCGCACCGGCCGACGGGCAGCCAGCCAGAGCACCAGCCGGTCACGCAGCGTCTGCTTCTCCTTCGGCTGCGGGGCTGCGGTTTCCCGTAGCCGGGCCAGTCCCGCGGTGTAGCTGGTCCGGCCGGGCAGCCGGGTCGTCAGGTCGAGGGGCTCGTCGTCGAGTCGCACCCGCAACGGCCGCCGCGAGGGCAGCCAGAGGATCCGCTCCCACATCAGGTCGCGACCGTGGTAGTGCAGCGGCCGGGTCTTGGCGGCGACCGGCTGCACCGGCAGGCCACCACTGGTGATCGCCTCAACTGGCGGCGGCCCGGTGAAGTGGTAGCGCAGCCGCACCAGCCGTTGCGGCTTGTCGACCCGGTCCAACCACCCGTACGGCTGCCGCCACGGCTCGTCGCGGTAGGCGTGCTCCACGATGAACCGGAAGCTCGGCCGGGTCCACCGGACGGCGAAGTCGTGGATGACGGCGGGCTCGAGGTAGCCGGTGATCTCTGCGAGGAGATCGTGGAAGTCGACGGCGACGTCACCCTCGGCGGCCGAGCCCACCCCGGCGTGCCCGTCCTGGGAGGTGAAGTACCACGACAACTCGTACAAGACGTAGGTCTGCAGCCACTCCGGCGCCGGGCCGCCGTGCGCCGTCGACAGCCGCAACAGGGCCAGGTAGCCGTAGCGCGGGACCTTCGTGTACCGGTCGGGGTCACGGACGCTGTTCTGCAGCGTCGAGCTGGAGTCGGAGCGCTTGCGGTAGTGGTACCGCGCCGAGCTGACGAACCCGATCGCCGGCCGCGCCAGGCTCAACAGGTAGCGGCAGCAGAAGTCGCCGTCCTCGAAGTTGGGGCGGACGAGGTCGGAGAAGCGCACCCCCAGGTCGCGCAATCGATCGGTCTGGAAGAAGGCTGCCGGTGCGCTGCCGTGGAAGTGGGTCGGGAACTCGTCCAGGTGGCGGAGCCGGTTGGTCGCGCTGAACTGCTTGCGCAGCGGATGCGTGTCGGTCACCTCGCCGGACTCGTCGTCCAGCATGAGTCGCCGGGTGGCCACCATCGCCGCAGCCGGTTCGGCTCGGAGGAAGGAGTCGACCTCGCGAAGGTAGTGCCCGGCGAGCACGTCGTCCGGATCGGGGAAGGTCACCCACTCGCCGCGGGCGTGCTCGAGACCGAGGTTGCGCGCGCTGGCCTGGCCGCCGTTGGGCTTGTGCAGCACCCGGACCTGCGGACGGCGGGCGGCCCAGTCGTCCAGCTTCCAGCGGGAGTCGTCGGTGGACCCGTCGTCGACGGCGATGATCTCGACCTGATCGGCCGGGAAGTCCTGACCGTCCACCGAGGCGATGAACGCATCCAGGTAGCGGGCCACGTTGTAGACCGCGGTCACGATCGTGAACCGGGGCCGAGCCCCTGCTGAGCGGGTCATCGGTCAGGCCGCCCGCGCCGCTGCTCGCACCTGGTCGGCCAGCGCCGGCGCCAGCGTCCGCGAGTAGGTCGCGGTGAGATGAGATCCGTCGAAGTACACGAGCACCCCGCCGACGACCGCCGGACAGAACTTCGGCTCGCAGATCTGGTCGTTGAGGTCGACGACTCTGACCCCCTTCGGGTCCACCGCCTTGACCGCACTCACCAGCGGATCGGCCGGTTGCCAGACACTGCGTGCTCCCCCGCACTTCTCGAGGTCGTCCAGGTGCTGCGCGACGCAGCCGGGCACCGAGATCCCGGTCGCCTTGGGCGCGGGGGTGTCGCGCACCACCAGTGTGCGCACCCCGGCCTTCGACCAGTCCCGCAGCAGGCGCTTGTAGCCGCGCTTGTACGCCGCCGTGCTCTGCTCCTCGCTCTTCGAGCCGGCACTGCGTACGTTCGCTCGGTTGCTCATCACCACCAGATCGAAGTCACCTTTCTGGACCGTCTTCGACACGTCGTCCGCCCAGCGGCGGCAGGCCCGGGTCTGAGCCTCGGTCGCCAACTGCTGGTCCATCGGGACCAGGGCACAGGTGCCCGCGATGTAGGTGGTGATCCGCCATCCGCTTTGACGGGCGATCACTTCCAGCGCCGGCAGCCAGTGCGCGGCGTGCGAGTTGCCGACCAGCGCCATCCGCCGGGTCGCTGTCGGGTCGCCGTAGCTGCAACTCAACATCGGGAAGTGTACTGCCTCCGACGAGCAGGACGCTCCGCCGGACGCGGTCGGATAGATCGCCGGGATGTCACGCATCGCCTGCGCCGGGGCCGGCACGATGCCGTCGAAGGAGACGTCCTGGCAGCGCTCCGGGTCGCGCAGGGAGCCCGCCCCCAGACACGGGTTCCCGGCCGCGCTCGCCTCGGTCAGCTGTCGTTCGGCGTTCGTGGTCTGGCGGCCGACCTCGGCGATCTGGACGGCGGCGAGGATCAGCACCAGCACCATCCCGACCGCAGCCGCGACGAACACCCGGGTGGTGCCGGAACCGGCGGGTGGATACCGGTACCGGTCCTCGATGAACCGTTTCGTCAGACCGGCCAGGAGCAAGGTCACGACGAGGATGGCCACCTTGTCCACGATGCCGAGCTCGCCACCCACGACGAAGGGCGTCAGCACGATCAGCGGCCAGTGCCACAGGTAGACCGAGTACGAGACGTCACCGAGCCACTGCACCGGCCGGAGGGCCAGGACCCTGCCCAGCGGTCCGACCTCCGCCGTCGCCATCGCCGCCAGCACGGCCACGGTCCCGACGGTCGGGATCAGCGCCCACCAACCCGGGAACGGCGTCGTGTCGTCGAACACGTACGCGGCGTAGCCGATCCCCGCCAGACCGATGCCGGCGAGCAGCCCCCGGGCCAGATGGGTCAGCCGCACCTGCCCCGGGACCTTGGGCAACCCGGCCCGGTACGCGATCGCAGCGGCGAGCAGTCCGCCGAGTCCGAACTCCCAGGCGCGGGTCGGGGTGACGAAGTAGGCCCAGGCCGGCGACTGCAGGGTGAAGAGGACCGAAGCCGCCAGCGAGGCGACGACCACGACCGTCAGGCCGGCCAGCACCGCCCGCGGCCAGCGTCGGCGACCGGCGATCACCGCCAGCACGGCGATCAGCAACGGCCAGACCAGGTAGAACTGCTCCTCGACCGACAAGGACCAGAAGTGCTGGATCGGGGTGGGGGCGTTCGCGGCCGCCAGGTAGTTCACCGAGTCCGCCGCGAGCAGCCAGTTCTCGACGTAGAGCGCCGCGGCGCCGGCCTGCCGGGCGACGTTGAGCCACTCGGTCTCCGGCGTGAGCAGCCGCGACGCGATCAGGGTCGTGGCCAGCACCAGCAGGGCGGCGGGGAGCAGGCGCCGGATCCGGCGGGCCCAGAACCCGGCGAAGTCGCGACCCGATCGCGGCGGCCGGCTCAACAGATGGGCGGTGATCAAGAACCCGGAGACCACGAAGAACACGTCGACGCCGACGAAGCCGCCCGTCAGCCGGTCCGGCCAGAGGTGGTAGGTGAGCACGAGGGCCACGGCGATGGCGCGCAGCGCCTGGATGTCGGTCCGCGGCCCCGGCTTCCGGGTCGGCAGCCTCGGTGCCCAGACCGGCGGGTCGGCGCGCACCACGCGGACATCGGTCGACGTCGGGTCGGGCCCGACCAGGGCGGTCACGCGTACCGGCAGAGTCGTGGTCACACGGCTGCTTTCTGAACGGCATGTCGGGGAAGTGGACGAACGTTGCCGCTGATCGTCTGGGTCAAACCCTAGGGCGTGACCCGCTCGTGATCTGGGTATTCGCGGTCGCCCGGCGCGGCGCTGCCGACGTCACTAGGGTGGACCGCATCCGGCCCGCCACCCAGGAGTTCGCCCATGCCACAGCAGGTTTCAGGAGTCATCGCCCGCGCCAAGGACGCTCCCGTCGAGCTGGTGACGGTGAACGTGCCCGATCCCGGTCCCGGTGAGGCCCTGGTGGCGATCCAGGCCTGCGGGGTGTGCCACACCGACCTGCACTACAAGCAGGGCGGCATCGGGGATGACTTTCCGTACCTGCTCGGGCACGAGGCGGCCGGCATCGTGGAGGCGATCGGTGACGACGTCCGCGGTCTGCAGGTGGGCGACTACGTGATCCTCAACTGGCGCGCCGTCTGCGGCACCTGCCGTGCCTGTCGCCGGGGCCGTCCCTGGTACTGCTTCGCCACCTTCAACGCGACCCAGAAGATGACCCTCGAGGACGGTACGGAGCTGTCCCCGGCCCTCGGCATCGGGGCCTTCATCGACAAGACGCTGGTGGCCGCCGGGCAGTGCACCAAGGTCGATCCGGCCGCGGCCCCGGCGGTCGCCGGATTGCTGGGGTGCGGGGTGATGGCCGGGCTCGGCGCCGCGCTCAACACCGGCCACGTCGGCCGGGGTGATTCGGTGGCGGTGATCGGCTGCGGCGGCGTCGGCGCGGCGGCCATCGCCGGCTCCCGGCTCGCCGGGGCGGCCACGATCATCGCCGTCGACGTCGACGACCGGAAGCTGACGAAGGCGACCGAGCTCGGCGCCACCCACACCGTCAACTCCAGTGAGGTCGACGCCGTCGCCGCCATCCAGGAGGCGACCGGCGGATTCGGGGCCGACGTGGTGATCGACGCCGTGGGACGACCGGAGACGTACCAGCAGGCGTTCTACGGGCGCGATCTCGCCGGCACCGTGGTGCTGGTCGGCGTACCGACGCCGCAGATGAAGCTCGAGCTGCCGCTGCTGGACGTCTTCGGCCGCGGCGGCGCGCTCAAGTCCAGCTGGTACGGGGACTGCCTGCCCGACCGCGACTTCCCGATGCTGATCGACCTGTATCTGCAGGGCCGGCTGCCCCTGGACGCGTTCGTCAGCGAGGAGATCTCCATCAACGACATCGAGGCGGCGTTCGAGAAGATGCACCGCGGCGACGTCCTCCGTTCGGTCGTGGTGTGGTGAGCACCCGGATCGACCACACCGTGTTCGATGGTCGCGCTCCGCGCTCCGCGGTCATGCCCTGCGCCCCTTCTCGCTCGTTCCTCACGATGTCGGAGGACGGAAGAGCATGTCCTCCGACATCGCTCCTCACTCCCGAGAGGCTTCGCGCATGACCCGGATCGACCACACCGTCACTTCCGGCACGTTCTCCCTGGACGGGGAGACGTTCGACGTCGACAACAACGTGTGGGTGATCGGCGACGAGGCCGAGTGCGTGGTGATCGATGCCCCGCACGATGCCGGCGCGATCGCCACCGTGGTCGGCGATCGCCGGGTGATCGCCGTGCTCTGCACCCATGCCCACGATGATCACGTCCGGGTCGCACCCGAGCTGGCCGCGGCGGTCGGCGCACCCGTCTGGCTGCATCCCGACGATCGGGTGGTGTGGGAGCTCACGCACGCCGCGCCGCCGGACGGGGAGTTGTCCGACGGGCAACGGATCCCGGTCGGGAACGTGGTCCTCGAGGTGCTGCACACGCCGGGCCACTCACCGGGTGCCGTCTGCTTCCTGGTGCCCGAGCTCGGGGTCGTGTTCACCGGTGACACGCTGTTCAACGGCGGTCCGGGCGCCACCGGTCGCAGTTTCAGCGACGCCGAGCTGATCAAGCAGAGCATCCGCGACCGGCTCTTCGTGCTGCCCGAGCAGACCGTGGTCAAGACCGGACACGGCGACGACACCACGATCGGGGCCGAGAGAGCCAACCTGGACTGACGTCGCCGACCCGGTCTGCCCCTCCGTCTCCCGATGCGGGCGCCGGCGGTCAGGTCGAGGCGGCTTGCGGTTCGGTCCGGGCCGGCTGCACCGTGCGTTTGATCCTCGGCCGCCAGCGCCGCTGCGAACCTCCGATCATCGACGGCGGTACGAGCTCGCGCGCGTGCCGTCGGAACACCTGGTAACAGACGACGAACCACACCGGCCAGAGCACGATCGACGCTCCGAGCGCGACCTCACGCAGCAGGCCGCCGATCACCCCGTCGTTGACGCTGTGCAGCAGCACCGCGGTCACGAAGGCGGCCGCGCCGGCACCGGAGAACAGGGCCCGGCCCCGCCAGGCACCGAGCCACATGATCGCCGCAGCGCCGGCCGTCCACAGCGGGTGCAGCATCTCGACGAACGTCCGGGTGAGAACGAGCCCACTGGCCGACCGGGCATCGGCGAGCGGCTGGTCCGCGCCGACCTGGCTCTCGGGCCCGAAGCCGAACAGGTACTTCGCACCCTCGACCACACCGAACACGGCCGCGCTCAACCAGACGACCGCGAACCCCACCCGCGGCTCGGCCAGGTGTCTGCGGGCGGCCAGGAAGACGATCACCGGCAGCAGCAGCTTCGCGCACTCCTCGATCGGACCGGCGAGGAAGAGCACGACGATGGTCCCGGCACCGAGCACCTCGGCCAGACTCTCCCCCGCCAGAGCCACGACCAGGGCGGCCAGACCGCTACCGACACCGAGCAGGATCACCCGGCTCCGTCGCCGTCCTGCGGCGCTGATGGCGGCCGAGATCCGGAGTCGGCGCCAGATCGCGAACGTCATGGCCAGCAACGTGCCGGCACAGGCGAGGGCCCCACCGAGAGCGACCAGCACCCGGTTCGGCGCGACCGCGTCGGCGGCGATCCAGGCCAGCACACCACCGATGATCACCGAGATCACGGCGAGCCAGAACCGCCCGGTACGCAGGAAGGAGTGGCCGCCCCCGGCGATCTCCGGTGCGTCGGGATCGGCCACGGGTTGTGGTGCCCACGCCTGCCCGTCCCAGTCCCGGCCGAGTCCCTGGTGGCCGGTCGGATAGCGGCCCGCCGCGTCGTCCATCTGCTCCTCGTTCGTCGACCAACGAGTACCGGACTTTATCCGACCTCTGGACGAAGCAGCTGAGTGACGCGACGACGCGGCCGACGGTGCGATCAGCGGCCTCAGCCGCGAGCGGACGGGGCGGACTGGAGCTCGCGGACCCGGTCGAGGATGCCCGGCATCGCGGCCTCGATGGTCGCGAGGGTCTCCTCGAAGCCGCTGGCCTCGCCGTACCACGGATCGGGCACCCCGGATCCCGGTTCGGCCTGGGGGTCGAAGTCGGTGAGCAGGGCGACGTTGCGGGCCTCCGGGACGACACCCATCATCTTGGTGACGTGGACGTCCTCCATCGCGACCACGAGATCGGAGCCGCGGATCTCCTCCGCGGTGATCCGGTGCGCGGTGTGCAGATCGGACCGGTACCCGTGTCGGCGCAGCACCTCGGCGGCCCGGTGGTCGATCGGCGCCCCGAGCTCCTCGCTGCTGGTGGCCGCACTGGTGAACCGAACCCCGGTCAGGCCCGCATCGGCGGCCTGCTTCTCCGCGACCCGCTCCGCCATCGGCGAGCGACAGATGTTGCCCCAGCAGACGAAGACGACAGCGACGTCGTCCGTCGGCTCAGGCACGCCGCTTGTCCTGCTTCTCCGGGATGAAGACGTTCAGCACGAAGCTCACGATGGAGACGATGATCGAGCCGAACAGCGCGGTCCAGAATCCGTCGACGTGCCAGCCGACCCCGAACACCCCGGCCAGCCAGGACGTCAGCAGCAGCAGCAAGGCGTTGATCACCAACAGGAACAGACCGAGGGTGAGCAGCACCAGCGGGATGGTCACCAGCTGGAAGATCGGCTTCACGATCGCGTTGATGATGCCGAACACCGCACCGACGATCAAGAACGTGAGGAGCTTGCCTTCCCACGTGGTCGCCGTCAACGAGATGCCGCTGAGCAGGAAGGTGGCCACGGCGAGTGCCGCCGCATTCGCGAGCAGCCGCAGAATCAGCCTCATAGAACAGATGGTGGCAGATCGCGCCAACTCCGGTCGATGCTCGGGTCCGGACCGGAGGTCCCGCCGGGCATCAGGTCGCCGGTACGGGCGCCCGCGCCGGCGCCACCCGGTGGCGGGCCACGGCCAGTACGGATGCCGCGACGCCGATGATCAGCCAGGCCAGCAGCAGCGTGATGGTGCCGACCGTGCCGGAGCCGTTGCTGATGATCGCGCGAGCGCCTTCCAGGGCCGGCGTCAGCGGCAGGAACGGCGTGATCAGGTCGAACACCGCCGGTACGGCCGAGGTGATCGCGCCGGCCGCGGACAGCACCACCAGGGCCACCGAGAGGAAGCGGCCGATCCCGCCCAGCCAGGCCACCAGCCCCTGGTTCACGGCCGCGAACGCCAGCCCCGCCAGCAGCAGGAACGGCAGCAGCTGGGCCACCTGACCGGCGTCCAGCTTCAGCAGCACCTGGAGCACGACGGTGAGCGCCACGGCTTGCACGGCGGCGATCGCGGCCGCCGGCAGGTAGGCGCCGGCCGCCAGCCGCCACGACGACTTCATCGAGGTCAACACCCCGGCCGGGACGGCCCGCAACACGATGAAGCTGGCCAGACCGCCGAGCCAGAGGGCGATGGCGGCGAGGAAGGTGGTGTTGGCGATGTCGGCGAACAGCGTCGTGGGCTGCTCGGCGGTGACGGGCGTCGCGACCACCTCGGCGAGCTTGGTCCGGGTCGTCTCGTCATATGTCGGCACCTGCTCGGCGCCCTTCTCCAGTCCGGTCGCCAGCTCGTCACTCCCGTCGGCGAGCTGCTTGCCCCCGTCGGCGAGCTTCACCACGCCGTCGCTGAGCTTCCGGGCACCGGTGGCCGACTGTGAGGTGCCGTCGGCCAGTTCCCTGGTCCCGGTCGAGAGCTGGCTGACCCCGGTGGCCAGCTTCGAAGCTCCGGTCGAGGTCTGACCGATGCCGGTGCTGAGCGGCTTCAAGCCGGTCGCGAGCTGATCGGTGCCGTCGGCCAGCTGGCCGAGCCCGGTGGCCAGCTGCTTGGTGCCGGTGGACAGCTTGCTGCCGTTACTCGCCAGCTGGTCGACGCCATCCTCGATCTGTCCGGCGCCCTTGTCGAGTTGCGCCAGACCGCCGGCGAGTTCGTCGCCGCTCCGGTCGCGCTCTTCGCGGCACCGCCTGCCAGCGAGTCTGCTCCGGTGGCCGAGCCCTTCGCGCCGGTCAGCAGACCCGGCGTCTTCCCCTGGTCCTGTAGGCCCTGATAGGCGACCTGGGTTCCCGCAACGAGGCCCGCGTAGTACGCATCGCACTCGTCTGCGCTCGGAAACGTACATCGCAGCGCGGCCGGCAACCGGCTCGGATTCTGCACCAGACGCTGGAACCCGTTCATCGTGTCGGCGTAGGTCTGCAGTCCGTCGGAGAAGTCGTCGGCGCCGTCGGCATATGTGCTGAGACCGTCGGAGAGCTGACCGAGACCCGAGCGACAGCTGCTTCGCGCCCTTCGCACTCTGGCTCACACCGTTGGTGAACTGTCGGCAGCTGCTTGTCGAGCTGCTTGACCCCGCCGACGTACTGACCCACACCGGAGCGAGAGCTCCGTCGCGCCGTCGGCCGACTGCTGCGCCCCGTCGGCGAGCTTGCGGGTCTGGGCGGGCAGCTGCTTGGTGCCGTCGGCGAGCTGCTTCAGCCCGCTGGCCAGCTGCGACGCACCGGTGCTCAGTTCGCCCGTACCGTCGGCGAGCTGCGTGGTGCCGTCGTCGAGCTGGTCCAGACCGTCGGCCAGCTGCTTGGTGCCGGTCGAGGTCTTGGCGAGCCCGTCACTCAGGTCACCGGTTCCGTCGGCCAGTTTCCGGGCCCCGTCCGCGACCGTCTCGAATTGCTTCTTCGTCGAGTTGAACCCGATGTAGATGTTGTCCAGGTACTGCTCGGTCAGCTGGGTGTTCAGGGCAGCGGTGGCGGCGGTGGCGATGGTCTGGCCCACCACGCTGTCGGCGATACCCCGGATCTGCGACGTCTCGACGGCGATCTCCGCCGGACCGATCTCGGACGCCTTCGACTTCGAGAACGAGGTGGCCCGGGCCGAGAAGTCCTCCGGGATCCGGACCACGGCGGCGTAGCGCCCGTTGGCCAGACCGGCGGCCGCATCGGCCTCGTCGGTGAGCAGCCAGTCGAAGTTCTCGTCGGCGGCGATCTCGTCGCCGCCGGTGACCAGACCGCCCGCCAGCTGCCGCCCGAGCGGGACGAGCTGGCCGTTCAGCCGGACCGGCTCGTCGGCGTTGACGATCGCGGCCTGCACCCGGTCGAGCCGGGTGTCGGAGTTCCAGGTCGCCCACAAGAAGCCGCCCGCGACCAGCAGCGGGACCAGCACCAGCCCGACCAGGGACGGCCAGCCCACCCGCCGGGCGGCGGAGGCGCGTTCGAGCGTGAACATCAGTTTCCTCGTATCGATCGGGTGTCAGACGGTCCGGTCGAGGACCGGGACCGGCTGGGGGAACAGGCTCAGATAGGAGTAGCCGGTGGGGATCAGTCCGGCCACTGCTTCGCGATCGCGGACGGTGAGCACCACGGCCCGGATCGGCGTGCCGGTCTCCGCCGACCCGTGCACGACCTCGTCGACCAAGGTGGCCAGCGCCGCTCGGTCCTCCACGCCGACCAGCAGGTCGGCGTGGTCGAGGAACACGACCTGGGCCCCGCTCCGGCGCACCGTCAGCAGCGCCCCTCGGAGGCCACCGGCGGCCGAGTCCGTCAGCTGCCGCGCGTCGACCACGCCGGTACGACGTCGGACGGCGCCGGCCTGCTCGGGCAGCACCAGTCCGGCCACCTTGAGGCGACCGCCGAGCAGCTGCATCCGGCCGGCCAGGGTCAACAGCAGCGCCGACTTGCCCGACTCCGGTGGACCGTCGACCACCAGCACCTGCTGCGGTCGGACGGCGATCCGCAGCGGGTGCTCGCGACCGGCCAGCGCCAACCCGTCGGCGTAGATCAGGTGGTCGTCGTCGGGTGCGGGCCAATCGGCCAGGGCGACCTGGTGGGCGAGACCCTCGCCCTCGACGTCGAAGGACGGCAGCCGCTTGTCGATCCAGCTCGGCAGCCACCACGCCGACCGGCCGAGCAGCGCCATCACGGCCGGCACCAGGGTCATCCGGATCACGAAGGCGTCGATGAAGACCCCGGCCGCCAGCGCGAAGGCGATGGTCTTGATCGCGCCCTCTCCCTCGGGCACGAAGGCGGCGAAGACCGCGAACATGATCACGGCGGCCGCCACCACGACCCTGGCCGAGGCGGCGAACCCGTTCTCGATCGCCGCCCGGGCGTTCCCGTTGTGCACGAAGTCCTCCCGCATCCGGGAGACCAGGAAGACCTCGTAGTCCATGGCCAGCCCGAACAGGATGCCCATCAACAAGATCGGCAGGAAGCTGATCACCGGCCCGGTCTGGTGCACGTTGAAGACGTTGGAGAGCCAGCCGTACTCGAAGACCATCGCCGTCGCACCGAAGGCGGCCAGCACACTGAGCAGGTAGCCGACGGTGGCCTTGATCGGAACCGCGATCGAGCGGAACACCATGGCGAGCAGCAGCAACGACAGGCCGACCACCACGACGCCGAAGGGCAGCAGGGCACCGCCCAGCCGGTTCGAGACGTCGATCGCGACGGCGGTGTAGCCGGTGACCGAGACGGGCACGTCGTACTCGTCGGCGAACTGCTGCTTCATGCCGCGGATCCGCAGCACGAGGTCCTTCGTCTCCTGCGCGTCCGGACCGGTGGCCGGGATGACCTGGACGATGCCGAACGAGGCGTCCTCGTTGGGAGTCGCCAGCGGCACGCTCGCCACCCCGGGAAGGGCGCGGATGTCATCGGCGATGCCGTCCATCACCTGCAGCGGATCGTCGCTGCCCACGATCACCGCGGAGACGATCAGCGGTCCGTTGTAGCCGACACCGAAGTGCTCACTGACCAGGTCGTAGGTGACCCGCGCCGGGGTGCCCGGATCGGCCTGGCCGTTGTCGGGGAGCGCGATCTGCAGGTCCTTGGCCGGATAGGCCATGGCACCGAGCGCGACGATCACCACGGCGATGGTCAGCACCGGCCACTTGGTGACGATGCGCACCCAGCGGCGCGGGACGCCGATCCTGGCCGGCTTCGGCTTCCCCGGCCGATCGGCTCCCGAGTCCTGTCCGAGGGCCTCCCGGGTGACCGTGGATGCGCCCTTCGACGAGCTCAGGGCACGCTCGTCCGACGAGCTCAGGGCATGCGCGTCTCGGGCCTTGTTCTTCTTCGGTTTGGGTCGCAGCTTCTCACCGCCGAAGCCGAGCAGCGCGGGCACCAGGGTGAGCGCGATCAGCACGGCGATCGCCACGGCCACTGCGGCGGCGACCCCCATCGTGGTCAGGAACGGGATGCCGGCCACGGACAGGCCGGTGAGCGCGATCATCACGGTCAGTCCGGCGAAGACCACCGCCGACCCTGCGGTGGCGACGGCGCGCGCCGCCGACTCCTCGGGCTCCATCCCGTGCCCGAGCTGGTCGCGGTGCCGGGAGGTGATGAACAGCGCGTAGTCGATCCCGACCGCCAGGCCCAACATCACCGCCAGCATGGGTGTGGTCGAGGACACCGTCATCAGCCCGGTCGCCGCGACGATCAGCAGCACGGCGATCGCGACGCCCAGCAGGGCCGTGAGCAGCGGCATGCCCGCGGCGCGCAGTGACCCGAGGGTGATCATCAAGACGATCAGGGCGATCAGCACGCCCAGTCCCTCGGTGAGACTGAAGCCGGGCGTCTCGTTGTTGAACGCCTCGCCGCCGACCGAGGCCACCGCACCCGGCAGGTCGGCGGACACCCTGACCGTCTCGGCCTCCAGGCCGTCGAGGGTGTCGGCGGGCACCTCCCCGCCCACCCGCTCCAGCCGGATGCTCATCACCGCGGCCGAGTCGTCGTCCGCGATCTGCCCCTTCGCGTACTTGTCGAAGGGGCCGTTGACCGAGAGCACGCCGTCGACGTCGCGGTAGCGGCCGGCCAACGCGTTCACGACCTGCTTCACCTCGGGGTCGCGAACCGATGCGCCCGGAGGCGCCACCACGATCGCCTGCGCCGTCACCCCGCCCGCCTGCGGGAAGTTGCGGTTGAGGGCGTCGAGGGCGGTCTGGGACTCCGTCCCCGGCAGGGTGAACTTGTTGTCGAAGGGCTGTCGGATGCCCGCGGCCAGCCCGATCAGGACGACCAGGATGCCGAGCCAGGCGAACAGCACGGTACGACGGCGGCGGAACGCGGTGCGGCCGAGTCCGTACAGGAACGACGACACGCCTGTCCTCTCGTCATGGCGCGCGTGCTGACGCAGCCGGGTGGATCTCGATACGTTAATGTATCCGATACATCAGCGTATTGAAGTGAGAGGTAAGCCACAGATGGCGCAGCACGCCCCCGAGGCGCCCGTCAGTGCCCGGCGGGCGCAGACCCGGGAGCGACTCATGCAGGCCGCCGCGGCCGTCTTCGCCGATCGGGGCGTCAACGGGGCGACCGTCGAGGAGATCACCGACGCCGCCGGGTACACCCGTGGCGCGTTCTACTCCAACTTCGCCGACAAGTCCGAGCTGGTGCTGGCGATGCTCAACTCGAGCCTGACCGCGCAGTTCGCCGTGGCCCAGCAGGCCATCGACGACATGAAGGCCAGTGGCACCGCCAGCGCCGACGAGCTGATCAGCCAGGCCCTGACCGCGCTCGAACGGCGGGGCCGACCGACCCGGACCGGGGTCCTGCTCGATCAGGAGCTGAAGTTGCACGCCGCCCGTGAACCGGGGCTGCACGAGGCCTACCTCGAGTTCACCGCCGGCAGCTTCCGGCGACTGGAGGCCCTGATCAGCGACGCCCTGTCCTACCTCGGACTCAGCTTGAGCGTGCCCTTCGACCACGCCCTGCGGATGATCGTCGCCGTCCACGAGCACGAGCAGCAGATGGCGGTCTTCGCCGAGGCACCGACCGACAACGGACCGATGCGGACCCTGCTGCTGGCGATCAGCCGGCCGGCGGGCGAAGCGCCACCTGGAGCAGCGGCGGAAGCCTGAGGGTGGTCGACGCCGACTCGTTCGTGCGCGGATCGAACACCGACAACCTGCCGTTGCGCAGGGACAGCAGGCGGCCGTCGGGCAACCACGCCAACGGCGGCGCGCCGAACCCGTCGTCGTCGGTGATCAACCAGGCGTTGATGCGGCGGCCCGCCCGGACGTCGTGCACCACGAGCACCGGCCCGTCGTCGTCGATCCAGACCACCACCGCGGCGTAGCGGCCGTCCGGGGACAACTCCCCGGAGGCACCCTGGGTGAGCTCGGCCGGCCCCACCCGCCGGGGCGGCTCGCTCGCGCCGGCACCGTGCTGGTAGCCGAAGATGCCGCAGGCGAAGGTCTCGTCGCACTCGAGGGTCAGGAACTGCTTCGGGCCGGTGGCCAGGATCGACCCGCTGGTCACCCGCCGCAGCCCCGAGGCCGACGCCCGATACACCCCGCCGATGTCGGTGTAGAACAGGCCTCCCGCTCCGTCGGCGGAGAAGCTGCCGAACCCGGGACTACGGATCGTCGCGTAGACCCGGCGGCCGCTGCGGTCGGTGAGCCGGGCGCGACTGCGACCGTTCTCGGGGGTGTCGATGACCCAGATCCGGTCCTTCGGACCCGGCAGGTACATGCCGCCGTGGGCCAGCAGGCCACCGAGCTGGGTGGCCGGCTCGCCGTCCACCACCTGGAAGCCGGCGACCTCGTCCAGCGGCCGTACCAGCACCCGGTCCGGGAGCGGGAGAAAGGCGACCGGGCCGGTGGAGCCGAGCTGCTCCATGGGCGTCCTGGTCACCTTCTCCGCGGCGGTGTCGATGCGGTACACCGCGCGCCGGCTCCGGGCGTACACGACGACGTCCAGGTCGGCGAGGAAGCCGCTGCTGCCGAACTCGGGCGGCTGCGGCGTCGGCGTGGGCCGGCGGGGCGCCGGCCAGTTGATGGGGGTCCGACTGGCCGTCGGCGTCGGCGACTGGACCGAGACCGGCTGAGGGCCGCCGGAACCCGTGACCCCACTGAGCGCGGTGCCGGCGACGAGGATCCCGGTCGCGATCACGGCGGTGGCGAGCACGATCGTGCGGGCGCGGGACGCCGTCGGCCGGCTCGGGCCCGCCTCGAGACGTTCCGGATCCCCGTCGGGACGTTCCGGGTCTCCGAAGTCCCCGGGTTCCGCGGGGCGCAGGGGCTCCACCGACCCAGTATCGTCGCTCACCCGGCTCGTTCACAGGGCGATCGACGATCCCGCCGCCCGCTCCCGGGCTCAGCGCCGGGTGGCGCTCACCAGCGCGAACCCGATCTCGTCCGGCCCCAGCGTGGTGAGCATCCGCGACAGCGGGGAGTCCGGAGCCTCGCCGGCGGCCCGAGCCCAGCGGATCCAGTCGTCCCGACTGCCGGGCTGCAGCCGCGCCGAGACCTCGTGCACCAGGCCCGACAGCTCCCAGTGCCGCTGCCACCACCAGGGCGCGTGCCAGCTCGCGGCCTCCCAGCCGACCGCGTCGGTCACGACGGCGGGTGGATCGCTCGCGTACGGATCGATCGCCAGCGCCGGGGTGCTGATGGCGATCCGGCCGCCCGGCTTCAGCACCCGCAGCAGCTTCGGCAGCAGCCGGACGTCGGTGCCGAAGTACTCGAAGGCGTCGATGCTCACGATCGCGTCGAACTCGTCCTCGGCGAACGGCAGCGACGCCACGTCGGCCTGCCGCACGGCGACCCGGTCGGCGACGCCCGCGTCCGCCAGCACCGCCGAGAGCTCCGCGGCCGGGACCCAGAGATCGACCGCGACCACGTCGACATCGGCCTCCCGGACGAGGAACACCGAGGTGGCGCCCCGACCGCAGCCCAGATCGAGAACCCGCTGCCCGGGCCGCAACCGGAGCTCCGGCCACAGCCCCTCCAGCTGCCAGAGCGGGTTCGGTCCCATGTCGAGCCGCAGCAACCACTGCTCGTCGTACGCGCTGGACCGCGGAAAGCGGTCGGATCCGGTGGACATCGAGGCTAGTACCGCGGCGCCGAGGGCTGCGCGGACAGCGAGAAGTACGCCACGACGGCGGCGGCCGACTCGGCGGGGGTGCTGACCTCGGTGTCGATCTCCAGGTCGACCGGCGGTTGCTCGACCTCGACGGGCTCCCGCCGGCCGGCGCGCAGCAGGGCGACGTCGGTCAGTTTGTGGAACTCGCGCCGGCTCGGCAGCTGAAGTCGACGTTCCTGCTCGGCTTCGCCGACGTGCAGCCGGACGAACCGAACGGCTCCGCCGTGGTCGGCCACCGCCGCGCGGACCCGATCGCAGAAGCCACGTTGGACCGTGGCCTCGGGGGCGAAGGTGAAGATGATGGAGCGGTCCTGGGCGGCCGCGCCGGCGAACACGTCCAGCCAGATCCGTTCCCGCAACCGGACGAACGGCTCGGAGCCGAAGGTGAAGACGGTGGTCAGCAGGTCGACGGTCAGGTGGTTGTGGAACACCGGGTAGCCGACCAGGTCGGCGAGCGCGCGGGCGGTGGTGAGCTTGCCGGCCGCCGCACCACCGTGCAGGAAGATCAGCTCCACCGGCCTGACGGTACCGCGGCCACCGCGGGGCGCAACCGGATTCGGACTGGCATCCTTGGGGGATGCACATCCTGGTCGTCGACGATGATCAAGCGGTCCGTGACTCGTTGAAGCGCTCGCTGCAGTACAACGGGTACGAGGTCAGCACCGCCGACGACGGGATGCAGGCGCTGGCCCGACTCGCCGCCATCCGCCCCGACGCGGTGATCATGGACGTGATGATGCCGCGGCTGGACGGCTTGGAGGCCACCCGGATGCTGCGGTCGGCCGGCAACGACGTACCGATTCTCGTGCTGACCGCTCGGGACGCCGTCGGTGACCGGGTCGACGGCCTCGACGCCGGCGGCGACGACTACATGGCCAAGCCGTTCGCGCTGGACGAGCTGCTGGCCCGGCTCCGGGCCCTGGTGCGGCGGGCCGGCACCACGTCGGACTCGGCGGACCCGTCGACCCACGCGCTCTCCTTCTCCGACCTGGTGCTCAACACCCAGACCCGCGAGGTGCTGCGAGGCAGCCGGGCGATCAACCTGACCCGGACCGAGTTCGCGCTGCTGGAGGCGTTCCTGCACCACCCGCGCCGGGTGCTGGAGCGCAGCTGGCTGCTCAACGAGGTGTGGGGGTTCGACTTCCCGACCACCGCCAACTCCCTCGAGGTCTACATCGGCTACCTGCGGCGCAAGACCGAGGCCGAGGGTGAGCCGAGGTTGCTGCACACCGTCCGCGGCGTCGGGTACGTGCTGCGCGAGACCCCGCCGTGACGGACGCCCCGGGGCCGTCCGGGTCATGACGAGCCCGACCCCCACCCCGGCTCCGCGCGGACCGATCCGGCGCTTCGCCCGGACGCTGTCGCTCAAGAAGCGGGTGGCCTACCTCGCCACCGTCGCGGTGGCGCTGGCCGTCGCCATCACCGGGATCGCCGGCTACGCGACGCTGCGGGTGTCGTTGTACCGGGCCCTGGACTCCGAGCTGACCGAGGTCGCCACCTCGCTGTCGCGGCCGGTGGCGGGCGACATCCGCCGGATCGGCGGCCTGACCGAGGACGCACTGCAGGCCGGCAACCTGAGCCTGTCGGTGATCCGGGCCAACGGCGAGATCCTGTCGGTACCGGACGAACGCGTGCACCTGGTCCTCGGACCCGAGGAGCTCGCCGTGGCCCGGCTGCAAGGTCCCCCGTCGGCCCGATCCGGTTTGGCCACCGACGGCAGCGAGTACCGGATGCTCGCCGTCCCGCTGACCGGACTCGGGGACTACGCGCTGGTCGTCGGTCGACCGCTCCAGGTGGTCAACGACACCTTGACCTCGCTCTGGTTGGTGCTGATCATCTTCGGCTTGACCGGGGTGATCCTCGCCGCCATCGCCGGGAGCGCGGTGGCACGCTCGAGTCTGCGGCCCGTCCGGGAGCTGTCGGCGGCCGTCGAGCACGTCACGTTGACCGAGGACCTGAACCCCATCACCGTCAGCGGCAGTGAGGACATCACCCGGTTGGCGGACGCGTTCAACCGGATGCTGCGGTCGCTGGCCTCCTCCCAGGAGCGGCAGCGGCGCCTGATCGCCGATGCGGGTCACGAGCTGCGGACGCCGCTGACGAGCCTGCGGACCAACATCGAGCTGCTGGCCGCCGACGAACGGACCGGCATGCTCAGCACCGACGACCGGTCGGCGATCCTCGGCGACGTGACCGCTCAGCTGGCCGAGTTCACCACCTTGATCGGCGACCTGGTGCATCTCACCCGGGACGAGAAGGTGTCGGCCAGCCCGGAGCCCATCGACTTCCGCGACGTGGTGAACGCGGCGCTGGACCGGGTCCGCCGCCGCGCCAAGGGCCTCATCTTCGACGTCGAGCTCAACCCGCTGTACGTGCTGGGCGAGTCCGACGACCTGGAACGGGCGGTGACCAACCTGCTCGACAACGCCGTGAAGTGGAGCCCGCCGGGTGGCACCGTCCGGGTCCACCTGGAAGGTGACCGGCTGCGGGTCGCCGATCAGGGCCAGGGCATCGCCGAGGCCGACCTGCCCCACATCTTCGACCGCTTCTACCGCGGTGAGACCGCGCGCACGACGCCCGGCACCGGGCTGGGCCTGTCGATCGTGGCCCAGACGGTGCAGCGGCACGGCGGCTGGGTCCGGGCCGGTCGGTCCGCCCAGGGCGGCGCCGAGTTCACCATCCGGCTGCCCGGGACGACCGCCGTCGAGGACCTGGCCGCCGTCGCTCCGCCCGAGAGCGTGGTCAGTTAGCGGCGGCCGGGGCCGTCACGACCGGCCGCGGGTGGCGTGCGGCGTGTGGGTCGGCAACGTCATCCGGGGCGCCCGGCGGGGTGCCCGGGCGGCCCCGAGCCCGAGCAGCACCTGCACCCGGTACCGGTGTCCGCGGTAGGGCTCCAGCAGCTCCAGGCAGGCGGCGTCGTCCAGCTTCTCGCCGGTCAGCGCGTACGTGATGTCCTTGCCGACGTGGTAGTCGCCGATGCTCCACGCATCGGCGTCGCCGTGGGCCCGCTGCCTCACCTCGGCCGAGGTCCACGGGCCGATCCCGGGCAGACTGCGCAAGGCCACGTTGGCGGCGGCCGGGTCCAGATCGAGCGTGCGCTCCAGACCGGCCGCCCGGCCGGCCGCCCCCACGAGGGTGCGGTAGCGCCGCTGCTCCACCCCGGCGGCGAGGAACCGCCAGGTCGGGACCCGGGCCCACACCTCGGGTGCCGGCGGGACCCGCATGCCGAAGGCGGCCGATTCCGGATCGGTCGCCGGACCCGGGGCGGGTTCCCCGAATTCGAGGACCAGCAGCCGCCACGCCCGAAAGGCCTCCTTGCCGGTCACGACCTGCTCGATGCACGCCGGCGCGAGGGCCTCGAAGACCGCATCGCTGCGACCGATCCGCAGCGCGGGGAAGCGCCGGTGGGCGGCCACCAGCGTCTCGTGCTCGGGCCGGGGCGCGAAGGAAGCGGGGTCGTCGTCGACGCCGAGCAACCGTGGGAGTTGATCCAGGACGTACGCCCGTCCCGTACCCCACGCCCGGGCCGCGACCTGGGAGCCGGCGGCGACGATCTTGATCAGCGCCGGGCCCTCCGGTGTCCGGGTCGTCCGGAGCCAGGTGCTCGCGCCCAGTCGCCGGTGAGTCGGGTCGCCGGCACCGCGACGGTGCGGCGACAGCAGCGGGCCCAGCAGCACGGGTCGTCCCAGATCCAGCAGCCGGGTGCTCGAGGCGTTCACGGTCGGGCGATCTCGAACCAGGAATCGGGTAGGGCGCGGAACCCGCACGCGCGCAGCACGGCCCGCGAGGCGGGCGGCTCGGCCTGGGCCCGGACCAGATCGGCCCCGTCGCGCCAGGCCTGCGCCAGCAGCAGCGCACAGGCCCGGGTCGCCACGCCGCGCCCCCGCCAGCCGGGGACGACGTGGTAGCCGATCTCCACCACCGCCGGCGATGCCGACGCCGGAGGTCCATGGAAACCGATGTCACCCACGATCAGATCCTGCCTCGTACCGGTGACGACGATCTGATGCAGCCACCACGGGAGATGGTCCCCGGTGGGCGTCGTACCTGCCGCACCATGGGCCAGCCGGAGCAGACCGAGTGCGTCGAGGGTGGCCTCGCTCGGGTAGTCGACGTCCCAGCCGAGACCCGCCGGCGGAGCACCCTGGCCGAGCACCAGGGCGTCGGCCTCGCTCCGGGGCAGCGACCTCAGCCGCACCTCGATCGGATGCTCAGTGATGTCGGCTGCTCACCGACGCGGCGCAGGCCAGGAGTTCGGGCGACAACCCTGCAGGCTCTTGGTCTGCTGCACCATGATCGGCGCCGGGGCGCCTCGCTTCGGGCAGCTGTCGTGGCCACGACCGAGAACGTGCCCGACCTCGTGGTTCACCAGGTAGATCCGGTAGCCCGTGACGTCCTTGCCGTACGTCGTCGCCCCGAAGGCCCAGCGGCGGGCGTTCAGGACCGCCCGCGGCCCGTCCTGGCACGACAGTCGACCCCAGGTCCGCAGCGGCAGGCAGTACGTGTCGGTCGTCTTCGGCGTGGCGATCAGCACGCTGAAGTCGGTGCGTTCCCCGGCGGGCACCAGCTGCAACCGCCGGTCACCGCCGCCGGTCCAGCTCCGTGGGTCGCTCAGGATCTGCTGGACCTGCCGGGCCACCGCCTCGGCCGGGAAGGGCAGCTCGTGCTCGACCCGGACCGAGTAGCGCAGCAGTCGGCCTTTCGTGCCGGCGATCGGGCCGCGCACTTTGGCCGTCCGGAACCGGTCCGAACCACGGTCGGGGACGCGACCGCGCCACGGGGATCCGCCGGTGGTCGACGGCGCCCGTTTCGGCGCTGCCGTTGGCGCCGGTCGGACCACTGCTGCGGCCGGCCGGTTCGGGGTGGCCGGACCGGCACTCGGCGTCCGCGTGTCCGGACCGTCGGCGGGGAGGGACTGGGCCGGCGCGTCGTCCGCGGCCGCGACCGGCTCTCCGGACAGTGAGCTGGCCAGCAGTCCCGTCACCGGCAGTGCCACCAGCACGGCGAGGACCGGGGCCGCCCGCCAGCCGAGTCCGCCCTGTCCAGCCGCCGCACGACGAGGGTGCCGACTCCCGCGCGGGGTAGATTGTGAGCCGCTCGGGCCGCCGCCGGGGCTGCCCGTCGGTGTCCTCGGCCCGTCGTGCGCGCGCCGTGAGGCGGGCGGATACCTGCGTGACGGGCGGGACACAAGAAACAACAGTAGGCGGAATTCGTGACGGACACACCCACCAAGAAGTCGGCAGCGCCCGCCCACGTCCGGCGAGCCCGGCACCGGCGCGCCAATCGGCTGATGTTCGTGGTCTTGATCCCGCTGGCCGTGTGGACCATCGCCGGGCTGATCGCGCTCTGGCCCTCGAACACCGAATCGCACGTCAATCGCGAGGGCACCAACTTCGGCGTGGCCGGGGTCAGCTTCCCCACCGGTCGGGTCACCAACGTCGCCCGCATCTCGTGCGAGGGAGTGGCTGGTTCGACGTCGGGGACCAACACCCAGGTCTGTGCCAACCTGAGCATCCAGGTGACCAGCGGCGAGGACCAGGGGAAGACGGTCGTGGTCCCGGTCACCCACGTCATCTACGCCTCGGGGATCGACATCGGTCAGCGGGTGACCCTGCTCCGCATTCCCCCCATCGAGGGGCAACCGGCGCAGTACCAGTTCGCCGACTTCAGTCGCGGTGCCCCGCTGCTGGTCTTCACCATCGTCTTCGCGGCCGCGGTCATCCTGGTCGCCCGGTGGCGAGGCTTCGCCGCCCTGGTCGCCCTCGCCGTCGCCGGACTGATCCTGGTGACGTTCACCCTCCCGGCTCTGATCAGCGGCACCAACCCGATCCTCGTCGGCCTCATCAGCGCGGCCGCCATCGCCCTCGTCGCGATCTTCGCGGGCCACGGCCTCAACATCGGCAGCGCCACGGCGCTGGTCGGCACCATCGGTGGCCTGGTGATCACCGCGATCCTCGGCTGGATCGCCACCAGCTGGGCCCATCTCACCGGCGTCGCTTCCGACAGTGACTACACCCTCGCCTCCGCCGCGCCGGATCTGCTGCTGTCCTCGGCCGTGCTCTGTGGCGTGATCCTCGCCGGTCTCGGGGTGTTGATCGCCGTCACCACCACCCAGGCCCGCACGGTGTGGCGCCTGGCCGACTCCGAACGGAGCGCTCGACGGTTGTTCACCCGGGCGATGCGGACCGGTCGGGAGCACGCCACCGCGAACGTCGCCACCATCGCGTTCGCCACCATCGGCGCGGCCCTGCCGATCCTGCTCCTGCTGGTGGTCTACGGCCGGCCGCTGACCGACATGCTGCAGACCGAGCAGTTCGCCGACATCGTGTTGCGCATCCTCGCCGCCTCGACCGGCATCGTGCTGGCGATCCCACTGACCACCGCGGTCGCCGTGGTGTTCGTCCGGCTGACCAGGGCGCCGGTGAAGGCCCGCAAGTCCAGATCCGGTCGCACCGACGGGGACGAGCTCGACGCCGAAGCTCCGCGCCAGCGGCGCCGTCGTCGGTCCGACTTCGACGACATCGACTTCTCCGACCTGCGGGAGCCGGTCGAGCAGCCGCCGCGCTCGGTCGACACCCGGCGAGGCTGAGTCAGGGCCGTCGTCGGATCCGTACCGCGCTCAGCTGGTAGGCGGGGCTGACCGCAGCCGGATCCGCCGCGACGGCACGTTCGGCCGCGGCGAAGATCGCCGTCAAGGCCGCGGTCCGCGACGCCTGGTCCCGGTCGCCGGACAGCTGCGCGGCGAAGCTCGGTTCCAAGAAGGCCCGCAGGAACCCGACCTGGGCCCGGGCGTAGTCGGCGCCGCGACCCTCCGCCAGCAGCGTCTCGAACGGATCGGCCAGCACCGACTGCTCCAGCTCTGCCAGCTCGAGCACGGCGCCCGCGGGCGTCTCGTACACCGGGTCGAACGGTTCGGTGACGTCGGCCACCGACCGGAACCAGGTCGGGTAGAGCAACCCGGCGTACTCGGAGGCGGAGATGACGCCGGCGTCCCGCTGAGCCGTGATCGCCCCGGCGAGCCGGTCGAACAGCGCCTCGGCGCCCATCAGGCCGTCCGCGTCCCGGAGCACATCCACGATGACCAGCCCGGCGCCCGGGACCAGCTCCACCGCCCGGTGGTCCAGGAAGCGACGCCAGTCCTGCCGGGATCGGTCCCGATACGCGTCGCGGCAGGCCCGGTCCGTCGACTGGTGGACGAAGAAGTGGTCCGGGATCGGACCCGGCGCCGCGCTCAGCCAGTGCAGACTCGACGCGCTCCAGCCGAACGCCAGACTGGCCGGCGGGAAGATCGGCTCGTAGAACGAGCGTCCGGCGACGAGCGGGAAGACCCCCGCTCGCCCGACCAGGTAGCTGGCGGGGTCGTGGTCGACGACACCGAACAGGGTCCGGAAGTCATTGTCGGGCAGGTCCGTGTGCACGACCAGAACCCGATCGGAACCCAGTGCGTCGAGCGCGATCCCGATCGGGCGGAGGGAGTTGTTGCCCGACGCCGCACCGAAGTCGGCCACGACGATCGGGGCAGCGAGCTCGGGGCGGGTCCCGGCACGACTCTCGGCGACGGCTCCGGCGATCGATTCGCGATCGATTCGGCGAGCGGTTCGGCGGCGCGGGAGATCATCGGGTAGCCGAGCGCGGCCGCCTCGTGCTGGGTCTGCGACTGGTCCCGGTACCGACCCCCGCCGGCCATCACACCCGCAGCGCCCATCAGCCCACGCGCAGCTGATCGAGATCGGCGATCGCGGGTCGCGGCGCGCTCGGCCGGTCCAGGTAGAACAACGCGGTGGAGGCGATGTCGTCGTGCAGCGGCTGATATCGGCCGTCGGGCCACCAGCCGAGGGCCTGTACGTCGACCCGGAGGTCCTCCGCGAAGTGGATCGGGTCGCTCACGTGCCAGCGGTAGAGCCCGAAGCGCTGCTGGCTGCGGTACAGGCCGTCCGGCGGCAGCACCTGCGGGAGCCCGAGATAGGGCGTGGTGAAGGCCGTGTAGCCCTGGCCCGGGACGTCGAAGTTCCAGGCGCCGCCGAAGTAGTCCTCGGTCCCGGTGCCGCAGATCGTGGGGTACTCCCGGTCACCGTCGAGGTAGAACTTCAACTCACCTTCGCCCCACCAGCCGGGACTGTTGGTGGCCCAGGCCAGGTAGGTACCCACGTAGTGCCCGTGTCCCTCGACCCGGTCGAGGATCGGGTGCACCTCCCCCGTGACCAGCGGGTTGCTGCGCCGGAACCGGGCGTGCAGGTAGCCGGTGTCGGACTGGTCCCCGTCGATCTCGTAGGTGACCTGGTAGTAGAGGTGGCGTCGGCGTCACCGAGGTTCTCCACGGTCAGCCGGGCGGACCGCCTGAACGGCATCGGCCAGTAGGAGTTGAACCCGCCGTTCGGGTTGGCGGCGATCATCTCCGAGCTGACCTGGGCGAACTCGCACCAGCCGCTGGCGAAGAAGTCCCCGATCGGGACCTCGATCGCCGGCACGTCCTCGCCGTCCCAGTAGGCACGCAGGATCAGACTGCGCCAGTGATCGCGGTGCGTGGTCAGCCAGATGTGGGTGATCGTGCCCGGTTGGTCGATCGTCGCGAGCGGATGCGTCGTGCCGCCGGGGATCTGGACCGACGGCGACACCTTCCAGCCGAGGCCCAGATCTCGGGCTGCCTGTGCGCCGGTGCCGGTCGTCGTGCGCGCGCCGCCGGCTTTGCTGCCGTCGGGGTTCTCGGCGCTGATCGAACGGGTCGAGACGCGTCGCAGCCGGGCGATGTCAGAGGAGGAGACCATGCCCTGATCCTGTCGCACGGGTGCACTCGAGCCCGCGTGACCCTGCTCACCTTTGCCGACGTTCGGCTCGCCGTTGCTTGCGCCCTCTCTCAGGCTGATTTAAGTTAGGCGAGGCTCACCTACGCCAGCCGCTGCGGCGCTGCCAGGGCCGATCTGCCCCACCCGAGAGTCACGAGAAGTCACGGATGCTCGCCAACTTCCTGATCGGCCTGCGCGAAGGCCTCGAGGCCGCGCTCGTCGTCAGCATCCTCGTCGCCTACCTGGTCAAGTCCGACCGTCGGCGACCTGCTGCCGCGGATCTGGCTCGGAGTCGCGCATCGCGGTCGACGTCTCGCTGGTCTTCGGCGCGGTGCTGACCTTCGGGCCCGAAGGGCCTGACCTTCGAGGCGCAGGAGCTGATCGGCGGCGCTGCTCTCGATCATCGCCGTCGGCTTCGTCACCTGGATGATCTTCTGGATGGCCAGGGCGGCCCGGTCGCATGTCCGGCGAGCTGCGCGCCCAGGTCGACCAGGCCGCCGAGGCCAAGCCGTGGTCGCTCGTCGATCGTCGCCATGCTGGCCGTCGGCCGCGAGGGTCTGGAGACGGCCCTGTTCCTCTGGGCCGCGACCCAGGCCACCACCCGCGGCACGGGCAGCACCGCGATCCCGCTGCTCGGCGCCGCTGCTCGGTCTGCTCACGGCGGTCGTGCTCGGCTACCTGATCTACCGCGGCGCGATCAGGATCAACCTGACCCGGTTCTTCACCTGGACCGGCGCTGTTCTTGATCATCGTCGCCGCCGGGGTGCTCGCGTACGGGGTGCACGACCTGCAGGAGGCCCGCTTCCTGCCCGGGCTGAACAACCTGGCCTTCGACGTCTCCGCACATGATCCCGCCGACCGTCGTGGTACGGCACCCTGCTCAAGGGCGATCTTCAACTTCTCGCCGGCGACGACCAAGCTCGAGCTGACCGCCTGGCTCGCCTACGTCGTGCCGACCATGATCGATCTTCCTGCGCCAGATCCGGCGCCGGCAGCTCGCACCCCGGACGTCGGCCAGCCTGCCACGGCGCCGCAGACCGCCGTCACCTCGGGAGGAAACTGATCATGACCGCTCACCTCGGACGTCGCCGATCGCCGCGCTCGTCGCCGGCGCGCTGCTCGCCGTGCCGCTGCTGGCCGCCTGCACCGACAACGCGCCGACGCCGACCCGGTGCGGCGAGTGCCGGGCCGACCCGCGGCCCTGACCGTCCAGGCGACCGACACGGCCGTGCAGGTCTCGGCGGCCGACCGCGCCGTCGGGCAACCTGACGCTTCTCGGTCACCAACGGCGGCATCGAAGGTGACCGAGTTCTACCTGCTCGGCTGCCGACGGTCTGCGGATCGTCGGCGAGGTCGAGAACATCGGCCCGGGCCTGACCCGCGACCTGGTGCTGACCGCGGCCGCCCGGCACGTACTTCACCGCCTGCAAGCCGGGCATGGTCGGCGACGGGATCCGGGCCGCCTTCGCCGTCTCCGACTCCGGTGAGGACCTGACGCCGAAGGGCGACGACAAGGCGCTGGTGGACGCAGGCCAACAAGAACTACCAGGCCTACGTCAAGGACCAGACCGAGCAGCTGGTCACCAAGACCCAGGAGTTCGTCGACGCTCTACAAGGCCGGCAAGGACGACGAGGCCCGCGCGCTGTACGCCGCCGGCCCGGGTGCACTGGGAGCGGATCGAGACGGTCGCCGAGTCCTTCGGCGACCTCGACCCGAAGATGGACGCTCCGCGAGGCCGACCTGGAGCCCGGGCAGAAGTGGACCGGCTGGCACCGGATCGAGAAGGACCTGTGGCCGGAGCGGGCCAAGGACTACACAGCCGCTGAGCACGCGCGGAGCGCGACGAGTACGCCGACGACCTGGTGAAGAACACCGACACCCTCTACGAGCGGACCCGCGACGCTGACGCTTCACCGCCGACCAGATCGCCAACGGCTCGCAGGGGCCTGCTGGACGAGGTCGCGACCGGCAAGGTGACCGGCGAGGAGGAGTACTGGTCGCGGACCGACCTGTGGGACTTCCAGGCCAACGTCGACGGCGCCCGGGTCGGCTTCGAGGGGCTGAAGCCGCTGCTGCAGAAGCGCGGCAAGACCGACCTGGAGAAGCAGATCGACGACGAAGTTCGCCGCCCTGCAGACTCTGCTCGACGCGCACCAGAAGGGCGACGGGTTCGTGCTCTACAACGAGCTGACAGCCCGAGGAGGTCAAGGCGCTGTCCGACGCCGTGAACGCCCTGTCCGAACCGCTCTCCAAGCTCACCGCCGCCGTGGTCTGATGGATCCCGAGCTCCCCGAGGCCCAGGCGGCGCCCCGAGCGACACCGCGCCCTGAGCTTGTCGAAGGGCCGCGCAGTCCGCGCCCGTTGCCCGAAGAGGACGACGACCGGGTTCCGGAGCGCATCCAGGAGGTCCGCGGGCAGGTCTCCCGGCGCGGGCTGCTCGGCGCGGCGGGCATCGGCGCGGTGGGCATCGGGGTCGGGCGCGGCCGTCGCTCGCCGGGAGCCACGCGGCCCGGGAGAACACCGCCGGCCCGGCGGCCGAGGCGCCGCCGGGATCGCGGACGTACCCGTTCTACGGCGATCACCAGGCCGGCATCGTCACGCCGGCCCAGGACCGGCTGCACTTCGCGCGCTTCGACGTGACCACGGAGTCCCGGGCCGAGCTGATCGCGCTGCTGCGAGGACTGGACCGCGCGCGGCCGCGCGGATGACGGCAGGGCCGAGCCGGCCGGGGAGCTGGGCCCGACCTCCGGCCCGTACGACGCCCCGCCCGACGACACCGGCGAGGCGATCGGCCTGCCCGCCGCCGGGTCTGACCATCACCTTCGGCTTCGGCCCGTCCCTGTTCCGCGACCGGCGGCCGGGACCGGTTCGGGCTCGCCGACCGGCAGCCGGCGGCGCTGCACCGGCTGCCGCACTTCCCGGCCGACAACCTCGATCCGGCCCGTTCCGACGGCGACCTGTGCATCCAGGCCTGCGCCGACGACCCCCAGGTCGCGGTCCACGCCGTCCGCAACCTGGCCCGGATCGCGTTCGGCCGGGCCGCTGTGCGCTGGTCCCAGCTCGGCTTCGGCCGGACGTCGTCGACCTCGACCAGCCAGACCACCCCGCGCAACCTGTTCGGCTTCAAGGACGGCACCGCTCAACCTCAAGGCCGAGGAGCCCGAGCCGCTCGACGAGCACGTCTGGGTGCCGCCGGGAGCGGATCCGCGCGCGGAGCTGGCTGGCCGGCGGGACGTACCTGGTGGCGCGCCGGATCAACATGACCATCGAGACCTGGGACCGCCAGTCCGCTGCGGCGAGCAGGAGGCGGTGATCGGCCGGACCAAGGCCGAGGGTGCACCGCTGTCCGGCGGCGGCGGAGTTCGGCCAGCCCGACTTCGCCCTGATGGGCCGCGGCGACGAGCCGCTGATCGCCGCCGACTCCCACGTGACCCTGGTCCATCCCGACCACAACGAGGGCGCCCGGATGCTGCGCCGCGGCTACAACTTCGTCGACGGCAGCAACGGTCTGGGCCGGCTCGACGCCGGGCTGTTCTTCCTCGCCTTCGTGGTCGACCCGCGCACCCACTTCATCCCGATCCAGACCAAGCTCGGGGTCGGCGACGCGATGAGCGAGTACCTGCAGCACACCGGCTCGGCCCTGTTCGCCGTTCCGCGCGGGGTTCGCCAGGGCGAGTACGTCGGCCAGTCCCTGTTCGCCTGACCCCGCCCCGCCGGCCCCACCCCGCTCGATCTTGTACGTCTCGCTCGGGATGCATCGCGAGCAAGACGTAGAAGATCGAGCGCGGTGAGCTCTAGTACGGGTGTCAGTGCCAGCCGAGCTCGGACGCGACGTACTTCACGGCGCTCTCGAGGACGTGGGCGTTGTAGTCCACGCCCAGCTGGTTGGGAATCGGTCATCAGCACCGTGTCCGCACTCGCGATCGCCTCGTCCTCGGCCAGCTCGGCGACCAGCTTGTCCGGCTCACCGGCGTACGTCTTGCCGAACCGCGCGTTGCTGCCGTCGAGCCACCCGACGGTGTCGGTGCTGTTGCGCTCCCGCCAGAAGAGCTGCCGGTCGAGGTCGTTCACGATCGGGAAGATGCTCCGACTCACCGAGACGCGCGGTTCCCGCTGGTGCCCGGCGGCCCGCCAGGAGTCGCGGAAGCGCTGGATCTGCTCGGCCTGGAGCTGGTGGAACGGCACCCCGGTGTCCTCGGTCAGCAGCGTCGAGCTCATCAGGTTGAGGCCCTGCTCGGCGGTCCACTCGGCGGTGGCCCGGGTGCCGGCGCCCCACCAGATCCGGTCCCGCAGGCCGGGTGAGTGCGGTTCGATCCGCAGCAGGCCGGGCGGATTGGGGAACATCGGCCGCGGGTTGGGTTCGGCGAAGCCCTCGCCCCGCAGGACGTCCAGGAACGCCGCCGTGTGCTCGCGGGCCAGGTCGGCATCGCTGGTGCCCTCCGCCGGGACGTGGCCGAAGTAGCGGAAGCCGTCGATCACCTGCTCGGGCGATCCCCTGCTGATGCCGAGCTGGAGCCGGCCACCGGAGATCAGGTCGGCCGCGCCCGCGTCCTCGGCCATGTAGAGGGGGTTCTCGTACCGCATGTCGATCACGGCCGTCCCCAGCTCGATCCGGCTCGTCCGGGCCGCGGCTGCGGCCAGCAGCGGGAACGGCGAGGCGAGCTGAGACGCGAAGTGGTGCACGCGGAAGTACGCGCCGTCGGCACCGACCTCCTCCGCTGCGACCGCGAGCTCGACCGATTGCAGCAGGGCGTCCGACGCCGAGCGCACCATCGAGTGCTGCGAGGCGTTCCAGTGCCCGAAGGAGAGAAACCCGATCCGCTTCATGCTGGGACCAACTCCGCGCGGTCGTTCACCATTCCCCCACTCAGTGGAGCTGGTCACTGCGCGGTACGACGGTCGGTACCGGCCGCTTCGGCTCGATCCCCCAGCCGGTACGGATCCCGCGCAGGCCGCTGGACAGGAACGGCCCGAGGTGGTGGACAGCCCAGGTCAGGTCCCCGGTGAGCCGTTGCCGCGGCCCGGGTCGGGCGGGCTCCTCCGGCAGCGGATCGGCCCAGCTCAGGTCGGACCCGACGATCCCGAGCCGCCAGGCCAGCGCCGCCGCCACCCGTTCGTGGCCGAGCGTGTTGCCGTGCAGCCGGTCCTCGTACCAGAGTCGTGGATCCTTGGCGATCGGGTACTGCTGGAAGTCCAGCACCAGCACCCCGGTGCGCGCCGCCTCCTCCCGGATCACGTCGTTGAGGAGCCAGGCGCGCGGTCGCATCCGGGAGCCGAGCGGGTTGATGCCGGTCGGGTCGGGCATGGTGAACGTGAGCACCGTCGAACCGTGTTCTCGGGCCGCGCCGAACATGGCGGCGAAGTCGGCCCGCATCCCGACCCAGTCGCAGCGGACGTTCGCGATGATGTCGTTGACACCGGCGAAGATCGTCAACAGGTCCGGTTCCATGGCCAGCGCGTCGTCGAACTGGGTGTCCCGGATCTCCCGCAACCGCAGGCCCCGGATCGCGAGGTTGGCGTACTCGAGGGGTTCGCTCTGCGCATCGGCGATCTGCTGGGCCAGTCGGTCGGCCCAACCGCGGTAGCCGCCGTCCTCGCCGGGATCGACGAGCCCCTCGGTGGAGGAGTCTCCGATCGCCACGAACCGGCGGAAGACGGTCATGACCCAAGCATTCCAGGGCTATCCACACCTTGTTCCTACCATCGATTCATCCAAGCCACCCGTTCGCGCCGAATAGGATCGACGAGGAAGGGATGGTCGATGCCGATGGGGGCACGCGAGGAGCCGTTCGCGGCGTTCGTGCACGCCTACCGCCCCCGGCTGGTCGGCACCGCCGCCCTGATCCACCTCGACGCCGCGGCCGCGCCGGCCCTGGTCGACGCGGTGCTGGCCCACGTGTACGCCGCCTGGCCGCAGCTGGACGACCCCTATGCGTACGCGCTCCGTGCCCTGCTCGACCCGGCTCGAGTCGGGATCCGCCAATCCGGCACGGCGGCCACCTCGTTCGACCTGGTCGACGTCGAGCCCATCGAGGCACGCCCCGACGAGGACATCCGATCCGAGCTGGCCTGCCTGAGTCGCGACGAGCGGCAGATCCTCGTACTCGCCAGCTACGCCCGGTTGCCGCTCTCCGACCTGGCCAGAGTGCTCGACCGCGAACCGGGAGACGTCGTCGGCCAGCTGCAGTCGGCTCACCGGCGACTGGAGGAGATGCCACGCCGGCACCAACGACGCCGGTTGTCCACCGAGCTCGCGGCTGCCGGCCGGACGGCACCCGACGCGGCGCCGTCGACCGACACCCCCCGCGCCGGCCGCGCGGTGCTGTGGCGGCGCCGGGTCCGCATCGCCGCGCTGGCCGCGGCGCTGCTGGTCGTGGCCGCGTTCGGCGTCCGCCAGGCCCTGCCGCCGCCCGCTCCGGTCGCCGCGGGCGCACCGTCCGCGAGCCAGAGCCCGACCCCGAGTCCGCCGTGCGACACCTCCGAGGAGCGGTGCCGGGTCCGGCTGGTGTCGGCCTGGCGGTCGGAGATGGCCGAGGTGATCAGCTCCCATCTCGACCCGCAGGGCAGCTACTTCACCGGCTACAGCTACTCCTACACCGAGGACTACCAGGGTTCGCGATTCTGGGACGGCGGCGGCGCCCTGGCCTTGGATCTCTACCGGATGCGCGAGGGTGCGACGGAGGTCTACCTGCAGATCGCCACCAGCCGGCAGTACGCGATCCGGTGCGGCCAGCTCACCGGCCGAACGTGCCAGACCCAGCGGTTCATGGACGGCAACCGGTTCAACCTCACCGATCCGTTCGACGTCGCGCACGGGCTCGAGGTGCAGCACCGGCCGGAAGGGACCTACGTCATCACCGTCGTGGCCCGCAACACGTCGCGGGCCAGTCGCGAGCTGCCGGTCACGCGGGCCGACCTGGTCGACCTGGTCGCCGACCCTCGGCTCCGGCTACCGCCGCGCTGACCCACGCACGCCCTGACCCCGACGCCCTGACCCCGACGCCCTGCAGGCGCACCACCTCCTCCTTGTTGCACCATCAGGAGGTGGTGCAACAAGGAGGAAGTGGTGCCGCTGACGCTGGGCCCGGAGCAGCTGAGAGTCAGAGCAGGTGGGAGTCAGAGCAGATGGGCCAGGTTGCTGGTGGCCCACTCGTAGGAGATCCGGTGCGACTCGTAGCGGGAGTCGACGCTCGGCCAGTCGACCTCGATCATGAAGTCGCCGTCGTAGTCGGCGGGTACGGCCGCCAGCACCGCCTCGAAGTCGACCACCCCGAGTCCGGGCTCGGCCCAGAGCCGGCCGGATTTCGCCGTCTCGGCGTAGCTCCGGTCGCCACCGGCCCCGTCGAGGAAGTCGGGGAAGCAGTCCTTGAGGTGGATCCCGCCGAGCCGGTCCGCGTACCGGCTGATCAGGGCGGCCGGATCGGCCCCGGCCCAGCGGAGGTGACCGGTGTCGGGCCCGATCCCGATCAGGTCCGGGCCGAGGTCGTCGAGCAACCGGGTGATCTCCTCCTCGGTTTCGAACACCCCGCCCACGTGCGAGTGGTGCAACGGCCACAGACCACCGGCGCGCAGCACCTCGCAGACGGCGCCGCAGTTCTGGATCGCCAGCGCGAGCCGGCCGGGATCGAAACCCGCCCCCACCGCCGGTCGCGCCATTCGCGCCGGCACCGACATCGATGACACCATCGTCCGGTCCAGTCCCAGCTCGACCTGGATCTCGGCGTAGCGCTTGGCCCGCTCGATCTCCGCCCCGATGTCGATCGTCTCGTCGAACGGCGAGTTGAAGAGACTGAGCGACGGGGTCAGGCCGTAACCGGCGATCCAGTCGGCGTACTCCGCGGCCGTCATCCCGTCCGGCACGTCCGCCTTGACCGCGGTGTATCCGATGTCGGCGAAGTCGGCGAACGCCTCGTCGAACACCGCTCGGGTCTTGCCGACCTCGCTCCAGTACGGGATCGGGTTGGCGGCGATCTGGCTCATCGAGAACCTCCTGGGGAACCGGGAACTCCGGACGGTTCGCCGTCGGGCCGCAGGCCGCTGGCGGCATAGAGCTGGTCGAGCAGTCGCAGGGTCTTGAGCGCCTCGGCCGGTGAGATCCAGAACGGCTCGGGCTCGGCGAGCCGGCGATAGAAGTCCTCGATCAACGCCCGGTGGGAGACACCCCAGTACGAGCGGCCGCCGCTCACGGCCCGCCGTTCGGGCACCACCTCGGTCCGACCGTCGGCCCAGGTCACGGTGAGGTCCCCACGGACGAACAGGTCGGCCTGCTCGGTGGCGATCTCCAGGGTGACGGGTGCGTCGATCGCGTTCGCGTTGCTGGCGAACAGCACGCTGCGGGCGCCGGAGCTGTGGTCCAGGACCAGGTCCGCCGTGTCCTCCACCTCGACCCCGGAGACGGCGATCCGGCGACTCACCCGGCCCGACAGCTGTTCGACGTCGCCCAGCAGCCACTGCAACAGGTCGAGGGTGTGGATGGCCTGGTTGATCATGGTGCCGCCGCCGCTGCTCGCCCACGCGCCCCGCCACGGTCGGGCGCGGTAGTAGGGCTCACCCCGGTGCCAGATGACAGTGCCGGACCCGCCGAGGACGGCACCGAGGCGGCCCGAGTCGAGCAGCGCCCGGATCGCGACGCTGGTGGCGTTGTACCGGTTCTGGAAGCAGACGCCGATCTTGGTGCCTGTCTCGGCGGCGGCGCGCACGACCCGTTCCCCCTCGGCGACGGTGTGCGCCAACGGCTTCTCCACGATCACCGGCACACCGGCGGTGAGCAGGTCAACGGCGACCTGCGCGTGTTGATCATGAGGCGTGCTCACGTGCGCCACGTCGGCGATGCCGGCGGCCAGCAGCTCGCGGTGGTCGGGAAACCCGGGAACGTGCAGCCGCTCCGACGCCAGCCGCAGCCGCTCCGGGTCGGTGTCGCAGATCGCGACCAGCTCTGCGTCGGGGATCGCCGCGATGGCCTCGAGGTGCACGACCGAGACGTCTCCGCAGCCGATCACCGCGACTCTGAGCACCACCGTCCGCCTCTCTTCGGTCCTGCCGGGAACCGAGCCGGCCCTCGGGTCAACGGCCGCCTGGGCGACCTCGACGTCAGCAGTAGAGCACCTGGTCAGCCTGGAGCTGCGTCGGGTTCGCCGTCGGCGGCCCGTCGCGGCCGCGGCTCGCGCCGCTCGGGCTCCCGGGTCGACCCGCTCCGGTCGGTCCCACCGGGCTCCACCGGGGCCTCGGTCGGGTCGGTCGGTCCGCCGGCGGACACCGGCGGGGCCGGTGTGGGTCGCATCTCCGCAGCCGTCTTCCGCCCCCGGCGGCGCGGGCCGGCGCCGCTGCTGAACAGTGCCCGGACCCAGCGCAGCGACGGCCTCGAGTCGATGAACAGGGCGCGGACGAGCAGGGTCATGGGGATCGCGAGGATGGCACCCAGACCACCGAGGATGAAGGTCCACACCACCAGGGCGACGAAGGTCAGGGTCGTGTTCAGCTGGACCCGGTCCCCGACCACGGCCGGCTGGATCAGCACCTGGACGACGACGTTGATCACGCTGTAGCCGATCAGGATCACCAGCGCGTGCTGCCAGTCCGAGGTCAGCAGCGAGACGATCGCCGGCGGGACCAGCCCGAGCAGGAAACCCACATTGGGGACGAAGTTCGTGACGAACGCCAACAGCGCCCACAACCAGGCGTTCGGTACGCCGACGATGGCCAGCAGGATCCAGTCCAGCACCGCGACGATGGCACCGAAGACGGCGGCAACGGCGAAGTAGTTCCGGGTCGATCGGCCGAAGTCCGACAGCGCCTTCGACATCGCCGGTTGGAACCGGACCGCCACCCGGAGGCGTTGCGCGAAGTTGCCCGCGTCGAGGGCCATGAAGAACACCAGCGCGGCAAGGAACGCCAAGGTGGACGTCAATGAGGCCGACGCGCTGAGCAACGACTGGGCGAGGGCGGCGATCCGCTCGGGCGAGAACAGGTTGATCATGGCGCCGGTGTCGGTGGTCGGCACCCCGACGCTCTGCAGGATGCCGCTCGTCCACTGCCAGAAGGCCAGCAGCTGGTCCGACTGCTGGCTGACGGTGATCGCGAACCGCGCGACGGCCAGGTAGATGCAGAGTCCGAGGACGAAGAGCACGCCGTAGATGACCAGGATCGTGCTCAGGATGGAGACGAACCGCGGCACCCGATGGGACTCCATCCAGGCTCCCAGCGGCCGGAAGCACACCATCAGGAAGAACGCCAGCAAGATGGGCGCCACGATCGTCGAGCTCAGCTTCAGCCCGGCCAGCGCCACCACCGTCCCGGCCATGGTGAGCACGACCGTGCTGATCGGGACGCGATCGGCTTCGTCGTGCGGGTTCACGGGGCGGACTCCTGGGGCAGACGGCTGCTCCGCTCAGCCTGCCACGAGCCGGTCGCGTTCGCCCCCCAGCCGCCGGCGATCAGTGGGCTCCGGCCCGAGTCGAGTGCCGTCCGGTGACGCCGTTCACGATCCGTTGTGCGATCGGGATGATCAACAGCACCAACATCGCCCCGCTCTGCCAGAACACCGACGCGACCAGGGCGGCCCCGATCGACCCGATCAGGATCAGGGCGACGACGCGGTCGTCGTGGCCGGCGGCCGGCGCCTCCGGCACCTCCACCAGCTCCGGGTGGTGCCGGATGTAGAAGCCCAACGTGGTGGTGAGGACCGAGGTCGCCAACAAGTTGACCAGGTAGAGAGTGGCGTAGCCGCCTTCGTCCTCGAGCAACGCCGTCGGGAACGGCAACAGGACCAGCGAGGCGAGCCAGGCCATGTTGAGCAGCATCAACCGGAGATCCATCCGGACCAGCTTCCCGAACAACGCGTGGTGGATGAACCAGAACCGGGCGATCACCAAGAAGGAGATCGCGAAGGCCAGCAACTCGTAGCTGTGCTCGCCGAGGAACTCCCACGCGCCTTGCCCCTCCGCCGGTTTCAACTCGGTGAGCGGCAGCACGAGCAAGGTGATCGCGATCGCCACCACCGCGTCACTGAAGAAGATCAGGCGCTCGAGGCCGCGCTCCTCGACCTTGGACTCCGTCGGCACGGGCACCAGTATGGATGCGATCAGCCGCGAGCGCCCTCAGCGCTGCTCGAGATGTCGGTGCGGAAGAGCCTCCACCAACGCCCAGTCGCCGCTGATCCGGGCCGCGGTCTCCAACAGCAGCGGCAGATGCGACCCGACCAGGTGATCGGTACTGGTTTCGGCGGCGTGCACCGTGACGTTCATGGCCGCCCGGACGGCACCCGTGCCGTCGCGTACCGGGGCGGCGATCGAGCGGACGCCGGCCGCGAGCTCCTCGTCCGCCAGCGCCCAACCCTGAGCCCGGACCCGCATCAGCTCCCGACGCAGCTCGGCCCCGTCCCGGGCCGGCCGCGCCGGCAGCCCGGAACGACTGGTCTGGGCCAAGGTGGCGGTCAGCTCGTCCTCGGTGAGCGCCGCCAGCAGGACCTTGCCCTGCGACGTCCACGGCGCCGGGAACCGGGTGCCGATCTCGACCCGCAGCGCGATGATCTTCGGGACGGCGACGCGGGCGACGTAGACGATGTCGGACCCGTCCAGCTGCGCCATCGACGACGACTCGTGGGTCTGCTCGACGAGCGCCTCGAGATGCGGCTGGGCGATCTCCCACAGGCCGAGCGATGACGCGTAGGCGACCCCGAGGCTGAGCACTTTCGGGGTCAACGCGAAGGTGTTGCCGCGAAGCCGGACGTAGCCCAGCTCAGCCAGGGTCAGCAGCAGCCGGCGGGCGGTCGGCCGCGCCAGCCCGGTGGCGACCGCGACCTCGCTCAACGTCATGGCCCGGTGCCGCTCGTCGAAGCAGGCCAAGATGTCGAGGCCGCGGGCGAGCGCCTCGACGAAATCCGGTCCGCTGCTGCGCCGTGCCATCGCCACCGACTCAGCCCGGGCCCGCCGACTCACCGAAGATCGACCCGCGGGCCTCCCGGGTCTCGCTCGACCGGTAGTCGGTGTAGGTGTACGGGTTGTCCAGCACCTTGTCGCCGTCGGTCGGCAGCTCGGGGTTCATGCCGGCCCGCCAGACCTCCTCCCCCAGCTCGGACCGCAGGTACTCGATGGTCGACTCGACCGCGCGGCGAGCTTTGTCGAGATCGACGTCGACCAGGCGGTGCTCGTGCTTCACCAGCCGGCCGTCGATGATCACCGAGTGCACGTCCCCGCGCTGGGCCTGGAACGCCACCGAACCGTACGGGTTCAGCACCGGGAACGAGACGGGCGACCGGTCGTTCTTGATCAAGACGAGGTCGGCCTTCTTGCCCGGCTCCAGACTGCCGATGTCGTCGCGGTGCAGCGCCCGGGCACCGCCACCGGTGGCCCAGTCGACGACGTGCTCGGCGCGCAGGTGGGCCGACGTCACGGTCTCGCCGGCGGCGTGGGCCTCCAGGTGCTCCCGCGCCCGGTCCGCGCCCAGGGTGCTCCGCATCGCCGAGAACAGGTCGGCGCTCCACCAGACGCTGGTGTCCATCGACAACGACACCGGGATCTCGAAGCGGCGCACCTGCCAGGTGGGCGGGTAGCCCTGCCCGGCACTCTGCTCGGACTCGGTGGACACCGAGATGGATCCGCCGCTGGCCGCGATCCGCAGGTAGGAGTCGGTGTCGAGGGTCGCCGCGTGGACGTAGACGGTCTCCGGGGTCGCGAACCCGTTGTCGTGCATCAACTTGATGCCGGCGTCATCGGTCGCACCCCAGACCCCGGCGTGGGTCGTGACGGGGAGCTCCAGCTCACGGGCGACCTCGAAGGCGGCCCGCTCGGGGAACTCCGGGTCGCCGAGGACGTCGAACGCGAGCTGGACGCCGATCCGGTCGTCGGCCCGACCCTTCAGCGTCTCGAGGAAGCGGCGCACCTCGGGCTGTGCGGTCCATTCCCACGGTGCGGCCTGGATGTTGCCGTAGGCCAGCACGAAGCGACCCGGCACCTCCTCGAGGGCCTCGACGGCGGCCGCGGCGTGCTCGACGGACTGCAGCCCGTGCGACCAGTCAACCGTCGTGGTCACTCCCGCGTCGATCGCCTCGAGCGCGCCGAGGAGGTTGCCGGCATAGATGTCCTCCGGGCGGAACTTCCGGCCGTGCTCGAGGTAGTACCAGACGAAGTACTGGGTGAGGGTCCAGTCCGCCCCGTAGCCGCGCATCGCGGTCTGCCACATGTGTCGGTGGGTGTCGATCATGCCGGGCATCACGATGCCTCCCGACCCGTCGATCTCCTTGCTCCCGGCGGGTGCCTCCAGGCCGGCGCCGACGGCGGCGATCGTGTTGCCGACGACCAGCACGTCGCCGTCGTCCAGCACCCGGTGACCGGCGTCCATGGTGAGCACCGTCGCGTTCCGGATCACCAGTCCCGGCGAGCCACCGCCCTGCGTCTCGGTCTCCTGCGTCACGAGCTCCTCCTCGAGTCTGCGCCAGCCGATCTTGACCGTACGAATGTCCGTATCCCGGTCAACCATCCGACGTTCGCACTCTGACGGAGGCGGCGTGCACCTGTCAACAGGTCCGGATCAGCTACTTGACAGCACTCTCGGAGCGCCAGGAGACTTCGGAACAATGGCGGACGGATGTCCGTCCAACGAACCGAATCCCGAGGATGCTTGAGGATGTTGATCCAGCCGCCACCGTCCGGTCCGCTGGCGGGCGTGCTGGTGGCGGACTTCTCCCGCATCCTGGCCGGACCGTACGCGACCATGCTGCTCGGTGACCTCGGTGCCGAGGTGATCAAGGTCGAAGGCCCGGGCGGGGACGACACCCGGACCTGGCAACCTCCCGTCCGCGATGGGGAGGCGACGTACTACCTCGGCGTCAACCGGAACAAGCGATCCGTCGTGCTCGATTTCACCGACGCCGGGGACGCAGCGCTGGCCCGGGAGCTGGCCGCCCGTGCGGACGTCCTGATCGAGAACTTCCGGCCCGGTGGCCTGGCCCGTTGGGAGCTCGACTACGACAGCGTCGCCGGCACCAACCCGGGGATCGTGTACGCCTCGATCAGCGGCTTCGGCAGCGGGCCGAAGGGTGCCGTGCTGCCGGGGTACGACCTGATGGTGCAGGCCATCTCGGGACTGATGAGTCTGACCGGTGATCCCGAGGGTGAGCCCTATCGGGCCGGCATCTCCGTGTTCGACGTGATGGCCGGGCTGCATGCGACGATCGGGATCCTGGCCGCCGTGCACCACCGGCACGAGACCGGTCGGGGGCAGCACGTCGAGGTCAATCTGCTCTCGTCGGCCCTGTCGGGCCTGGTCAACCACGCCAGTGCCTACGTCGCCGGTGGCGTCGTCCCGTTCCGGATGGGCAACTCCCATCCCAGCCTCTTCCCGTACGAGCCGTTGCCCTGCTCCGACGGCGACCTCATCATCACCGCCGGCAACGACGGGCAGTTCGGCCGCCTCTGCACGGTGTTGGGGCTGCCCGAGCTGATCGAGGACCCGCGCTTCGCCCACAACCAGGACCGCACCGCCCATCGCGACCAGCTGCGGCCCTTGCTGGTCGAGCGGCTGCAGACCCGGACCAAGGACGAGTGGTTCCGCGCCATCTCCGCCGCCGGTGTGCCCTGCGGCCCGATCAACACCATCGACGGGGGCGTCGCCTTCGCCACGGAGGTCGGCCTGGAGCCGGTCGTCGAGGTCGGCCCGGCCGGGGCGAGCGTCCCCAGCGTGCGCAACCCGATCCGGCTCTCCGAGACCCCGCCGGACTACCGGTGGCGGCCGCCGGCCCTGGACGAGCAGGGTGACGAGATCCGCGCCTGGCTGCAGGCGGCTCGGACATGACCGATCCGGACCCGCCCCGGGGGCGCAGCTACCCGACCTCGCTCGGCACCTCCGACGCCGACCACATCCGGCTGCTCGGCCTGGATCTCGCCGACGACCTGATGGGCCGGGTCGGTTTCGGCGAGCTGGCCTTCTGGCTGGTGGCCCGTCGTCGACCGACGCCCGGGGAGACCCGGGTGTTCGAGGCGGTGCTGGTGGCACTGGCCGACCACGGGTTCACCCCGACCGCGATCGCCGCCCGGCTGACCTACCTGTCTGCGCCGGACTCGCTCCAGGGTGCGCTGGCGGCCGGACTCCTCGGCGGCGGCTCCCGGTTCCTGGGGGTCACCGAGGACTGCGGGGCCTATCTCGCCGACGTGCTGGCCGGCCATCCCGGACCGCTGCCCGAGGACGACGCGGGCTGGGACGAGCTGGCCCTGGCGGCGGTCCGCGCCACCCGGGCCGCCGGGCGGTTCGTACCGGGACTCGGGCACCCGATCCACAAGGTCGGCGATCCGCGGACCCCGGTGCTGATCGAGATCGCGACCGAGGAGGGCAGCTACGGTCCGCACCTCGCGCTGTTCGAGGCGATCGGCCGGGTGCACGACCAGGTGCTCGGCCGTCGACTGCCGCTGAACGGGGCCGGGGTCTGCGGGGCCGCGCTCGCCGACCTCGGTCTGCCCATCGAGCTGCTGCGTGGTTTCGCGCTGCTCGCCCGCTGCGCCGGACTGCTCGGACAGCTGGCCGAGGAGCGACGCAACCCGGTGGGGATGCAGATCTATCGGGAGGTCGACTCCCACGCCGAGTACGTCTCGGCCGACGGGCAGGAGGACTGATGGCCGAGGTCGTGGCGGTGATCGCGTCGACGCATCACCCGTTCTTCTACCGCGCGAGCACGGCGACCGGAGCTGCCCGTCCGCCCTTCGCCGACGAGTGGGTCGAGAAGATCCTGCGCTTCCGCGAGACCCTGACCCGGGCCCGACCCGATGTCTTGGTGATGGTGGGCAGCGATCACTTCCACCAGCTGTGGCTGGACAACATGCCGCAGTTCCTCGTCGGCAAGGCGCCGGTGTTCGACGCCAACTGGTACAACGAGGAGCGCGAGTTCGGGTTGCCGCGGATGACGCTGGCGGGGCAGGAGGACCTGGCGTCGCACATCCTGCGCAACGGGCTGGACCTCGACTTCGATCTCGCCTTCAGCAACGAGCTGCGGATCGACCACTCGATCACCTGCCCGATCATCACCCTGCGGCCCGAGGCCGACCTGCCGATCGTGCCCATCTACACCAACATCTTCGCCCCGCCGATGCCGCAGCCGCGTCGGTTCGTCGCGCTGGGCCGGGCCATCCGCGAGCTGGTGGAGAGCTGGCCGTCGGACCTCCGGGTGGCGATCATCGGCACCGGCCACCTGTCCCTGGAACTCGGCGGCCCGCGCCAGTTCGGTCCGCACGGACCCGACCCGGACTTCGACAAGAAGGCGGTGGAGTGGATCGCGACCAGCAACCTCGAGGGCTGTCTGGCCGAGGTGACCCTGGACAGCCTGCACGCTCCCGGCAACGCCACCCACGGGTTCATGGACTTCATGTTGATGATGGGGGTGGCCGGTGAGAACGTCACCGCCGACCACGTCGACACCCTGGACCTGTTCCACACCATGGAGGCGTACTTCACCTGGTACCCGAAGGGACCCATCCGATGAGCAGGTACCTGGTGAACAAGTTCTTGTTCACCGTCGACCGCGATCCCGAGCTGATCGAGCGTTACCGCACCGATCCCGACGGCACCGTCCGGTGGTGGGAGGCCGAGCTGGCCAACCGCCTGCTCAACGGTCACGACGCCGAACGCAGCACCTGGCTCGCCTTCACCGACCACGAGCGCCGCGCGCTCCGCGAACATGATCACGTGGCCCTGTTCGAGCTGGGTGCCCACCCGTTCTTGACCTTGACGTTGTTCATCGCGTTGTTCGAACGTGATCATGGACCGCTGGAGTACCAGCTGGCCTACGCTGCAGCCATGTCCCATCTGCAGCTGCCCTACCCCGACATCAGCACCTGAGCATGCTGGCCGCGCTGCTGCAGGAGCACGGCTCGCCGGTGGTACCGGGCGAGCGACCCGAACCGGAGCCGGGACCGGATCAGGACCTGATCAAGGTGACCGCCGCCCCCATCGTGCCCCTCGACCTGCTCTGTGCTTCGGGTTCCTCCTACTTCGGTCGCCAACCGGTGCCGTACGTTCCCGGCGTCCAGGGGGTCGGCGTGGTGGAGCGTTCCCGGCGGCTGCCGGTGGGCACCCGGGTGTGGTTCGCCACGACGGCAGGGATGGCACCCGGTGACGGGAGCATGGCCGAGTGGTGTGCCGTGCCGGAGGCCGACGTCGTGACCGTCTCGGCCGACGTCCCCGATGCCGCCGCCGCGGCCATCGGCACGTCCGGGATCGCGGCCTGGATGGCGTTGACCTGGCGAGCGCGTCTCGAGCGCGGGGAGCGGGTCGTGGTGCTCGGGGCCACGGGCGTCGTCGGTCAGGTGGCGGTGGCCCTGGCCCACCGGCTGGGCGCCGGCCGGGTGATCGCCGTCGCGCGCTCTGCCGCCGCGGCCGAGGCGGCACCGCTGGAACCGGCGGACGAGGTCGTCATCGCGACACCGGGACTCGGCCGGGCCGAGCTGACCGACCGGCTGATCGCCGCGGCCGGCGGGCCGGTCGACGTCGTCATCGACCCGGTGTTCGGTGAGCCGGCGGCAGCCGCGGCCGCAGCGCTGGGGGCCGGGGGCCGACTGGTCAACCTCGGCGGGGCGGCCGGTGATCTCGCCGAGTTCTCCTCCGCGGTGCTGCGCGGCCGCACCATCGGCATCCTCGGGTACACCAACAACGCGATCTCCCCCGAACAGCGCGCGGAGGCGCTGACCCGGGTGCTCGCCCTCGCCGCCGCCGGCGAGGTCACCGTCGGGTACGAGACCCGACCGTTGAGCGAATGTGCCGCGGCGTGGACCGCCGCCGGCGGTTCCGGGCGCCGGCTGGTGCTTCGACCCGGTGGTTGATCGGCGAACCGGGCGAGCTGCTCGGCTTCGCCGCGGCTGTGGGCGTAGCTACTCGACTCGGCAATGTCGAGCAGGGCACGCGCCATTGGCCCTTCGACAGGCTCAGGGCGCGAAGTGGATGGGCCCTTCGACAGGCTCAGGGCACGCGCCATTGGCCCTTCGACGGGCTCAGGGCACGAACTGGTTGAGGCGGCCGGGACGGACCCTGCGGGAGTGAACCGCGCACCCCCGGCGACAGGGGCGCCGGGACGCACCTGAGGATGGTGCGATGGAGATCATCCTGGTACACGGACTGTGGCTGAACGGATCCTCGTGGGACTCCGTGGTGCCGATCCTCGAGCAGGCCGGCCACCGTGTCGACGCCCTCACACTGCCGGGCATGACCAGCAAGGAGACCGATCGTTCCGGAATCACCCAACGTGACCAGGTCGATGCGATCGTCGCCGCCATCGACCGGGCGCAGGACCCCGTGCTGCTGGTCGGCCACTCGGTCGGCGCCGGTCTCGCCCACGCCGCCGTCGACGCCAGGCCGGACCGGGTGGCTCGGGCCGTCTACGTCGGCGGCTTCCCGACACCGGACGGCCAGCCGTATCTCGCCGGGCTGACCGCCGTGGACGGCGAGGTGGCCATGCCCGACTGGGCCGAGATGGGTGAGGACGCCAACATCACCGACTTCGACGCCGACGCCCTGACCCGGTTCTACGCAGCGGCGATCCCGGCGCCCGAACGGGTGTTGACCGATCCGCAGCAGTTGTCCGACGAGCGCCGCTACGACGTGCCGGTCACCGCGGTCTGCCCCGAGTACACCGCGAGCGACCTGCAGGAGTGGATCGCCGACGGGGAGGAGTCGGTCGCCGAGTTCGCTCGGACCCGCGACGTGGCGTACGTGGACCTGCCCGGCGGGCACTGGCCGCAGCTGCGCCGGCCCGACGATCTCGCCCGGATCATCCTCGACGCCGCGCGCACCGCGACTCACCCTGGGTGACGCCGCGGCGCCTCGCCGTCCACCCTCGGCCCACCCTGATCCGTCGCCGGTGGTGCCGCCGGCGGCCCGCCTCGTTCAGCCTCGCCGGTGGGCGAGGTACCGCAGGTGGGGCGGCGGACCGAGCGGCGGACCGAACCTGCGCCGGCGCCACGGCCCGGCGACGAGGAACAGTCCGAGCAGCAGCCAGATCACCCACGGCGCGTGCAGCACGATCGCGACGGTCACGGCCGCGACGAGGAAGGTGACCGCCAGCACCGGTGCCAACCAGAACAGCGCCCGCTGCGGCGGATAACCCCGCATCGGCGGCCGCGGGCTCGGACTGTCGTGCGACCCGGTTCGAGGCAGATCGACGAACAGCGGTTGCAGGTCACCCTGTACCCGGGCCTCCAGTGCCCGCGCACTCCGCTCGTCGAACTCCTCCTGCCGCAGTCGGCCCGCGGCGAAGTGCTCCCCCAGCTCGGTGATGGCGCGATCGCGCTCCGCGTCACCGATCCGGAGGGTCGGGTCGACCGGTGCCGGCTCCGGCAGCCACCAACCGGCTGGATTCCACCCGGCCCAGTCGGTGCCGGTCCGGGTCCAGTCCTGGTTCGGCACCGGACGCCGACCGGGCACGTCCGGCCCGGTCAGCGTCCAGCCCTGTCGCTCCCAGTCGAGCTGCGGACGGCGACCGGTCATCGGGCTGACCCGGTCTCGTCGTCGCCCTCGGCCAAGATGCCGTACAGCTTCCGGCGGAGCTCCACCAGTGCCTCGCGGCCCCGGTCCTGCTGCTCCGGGGTGCCGACAGCCATGATCTGCCAGACGGCGGCTGCCACCTGCCCGATCAACGGTCGGACGTCGGTGCCGTCGTCGGTCTCGTCGAACGCCTTCCAGGGCGCTGCGATCTCATCGGCGTGCTCCGCGACGTAGCTGCGGCCCTCGTCGGACAGGGCGAAGCTGCGGCGGCCACCACTCTCCTCCGCCGCCACCAAGCCCTCGTCCTCGAGCTGCTGCAGCGTGGGATAGATCGAGCCGGGGCTGGGCTTCCAGGCGCCACTCGTTCGTTCCGCGATCTGCTGGATGATCTGGTAGCCGTTCATCGGCTGCTCCGCGAGCACGCCGAGGATCGCCGCTCGGACGTCCCCGCGGCGCACCTTCGGCCCTCGTGCCCCGCGCATCCACGGCGGCCCGAACGCCGGACCGGCTCCCGGTCCGAAACCGGGGCCCTCGGCGCCCGGCATCCCCCAGCGTTGCGCCGCCCATGGCGCGTGTCCTCGTCGGCCCTTCATCGCCGCCAGCCACCCGACCAGCGGCGCCCCCGGGTGACACGGCCCCGCCGCACCGACCCACGGACCACCCATTGCTGCTGTTGCACTCATGACAACCACCGTTCCTCTCGTTGACGTAACTCAACGATATATCGCGATGGGTCTCCGAACAAGAGTTGGAAGACTTCACCCGAAGTCGGCGCGGTGGGCCTCCAACCAGCTCCGGACGCTGGTCGGCGGCTGTCCGGTCAGCGACTGCACGGTGTCGGTGACCACATCGGCGCCGCCGTTCCGCCACGCCCGGAAATGGCTCACGACACCGATCTCCGCCTCCTCGGCCGACATGCCGCCGTCGGTCAACACCGCCAGGAACTGCTCCTCCGGCAGGTCGGTGTAGCTGATCGGTCGCCCCAGCACGTCGGTCATCTCGGCCGCGATCTCGGCCATGGTGAGCGACTCCGGACCGGTCAGCAGCAGGCTCGTGCCGTTCGGCGCGGCAGCTGACCGGCCAGCACAGCCGCGACCGCCCGGCCGACGTCATCGGCGGCGACCATCCCGACCCGACCACTGCCGGCACACCCCCACATCTGGCCGGTGGCCTTCAGCGCCGGAAGCTGACCGTAGAGACTGGTCTCGGTCACCGAGTTGGGACACGCGAGCACCCAGTCCAGACCCGATTCGCCGAGCGCGGCGATCGAAGCTCGGTGCATCACGTCGAGGGGGTCCCCGTCGTGGTGGACCGCTCCGTAGAGCTTCACGATCGAACGCACTCCGGCGGTCTTCGCCGCCGCGATCACGGCCAGCTCGCGATCGGCGATCTTGGCGTCCATCGCGGTCACCAGGAACAGCCGCTCGATCCCGGCGAGGGCCGGCGGCAGGGTCTCCGGTCGGTCGAGGTCGCCGATCACCAGCTCCGGTTCGCCGGTGAGCATGGCGCGGGCCTTGCCCTCGTCACGCACCAGCGCACGGTACGGCTGCCCGAGCGCAGTCAGGCTGTTGCCGACCCGGCTGCCGAACATGCCGGTCGCACCCAGTACCAAGATCATCATGAGTCTCCTCGTCGGTCAGGTCAGTTCAGCCCGGATCGCCGTCAACCCGCGATCCAGCTCGGCGAAGCTCGTGGTCAGCGGGGAGAGCCCGATCCGGAGGGCGTCGGGGTGGCGGAAGTCCGGGATCACGCCGCGTTGCCACAGTCGCGGCAGGATCGCGCGGAACCGATCGGAGGTCATCGTCACGTGCGAACCCCGCTGCTCCGGATCTCGAGGGCTGCCCAGGCTCACACCGAGCGGTGCGAGCTCGTCGTCGAGGAAGTCGACGACCCGGCCGGTGAGTTGGCGTGACTTGGTTCGGACGGCGCTGATCCCCGCCTCGGCGATGAGCTCGATCATGATCTTCATCGGCTGCATCGCGAGGATGGGTGGGGTGCCGCTGAGGAACCGCCGCACCCCGGCCGCGGGCCGGTAGTCCGGGCCCATGGCGAAGACGTCGGCCGCCCCCATCCAGCCCCAGATCGGCTGCTGCAGGCGGTCCTGGAGGTCGCGTCGGACGTATCCGAAAGCGGGCGCACCCGGGCCTCCGTTGAGGTACTTGTAGCTGCAGCCGGCCGCCAGGTCCACCCGCCACGCGTCCAGCTCGATCGGCACCGAGCCGACCGCGTGGCTCAGGTCCCAGAACATCAGCGCCCCGACGTCGTGGACCTGCGCGGTGATCGCCGCGGCGTCGGCGAGGTGCCCGGACCAGAACGCGACGTGACTGAGCACGACGACCGCCGTCCGGTCGCCGAGCACCGGCGCCAGGTCCTCGGGCCGCACACCCGCGGTCCGATCGACGCTGAGCCACCGGATCGTCAGCCCACGTTCCGCGGCGATGCCCTGCAGCAGGAACCGGTCGGTGGCGAAGTTGTCCCGGTCGATGATCAGCTCGGTACGCGCCGGGTCCAGCTCCACCGCGGCCCGCACCAGCTTGTAGATCAGCACCGAGGTCGAGTCGCCGACGAAGGCCTGGCCCGGACCAGCGCCGAGCACCACCTCACCGAGTCGATCGCCGACGGTCAGCGGCTCGTCCATCCACCCTGCGTCCCAGCTGCGGATCAACCCGGTGCCCCAGTCCTGCCGGACGAAGGATCCGAGCTGCTCGGGCAGGGTGACCACCGGTCGGCCCAGGGAGTTGCCGTCGAGATAGGCGGCGACACCGTCCTCCGACCCGGCGAACAGGGCGCGGAAGCGCGCGAGCGGATCGGCCCGGTCGAGGTCCTCCGCCGCGGCCCGGGCCGGTGGAACGGCGATCGGCTCGCTCATGCTCCTCCTCGAGACTCTTCGGTCGGCTCGCGTCGCACCGTCGCGAGCCAGTACGGCAGCTCGGCTGCGGCCCCGGGCGGGTCCTCCGGAGACCATCCTGCCCGGCCGGGGGGACCGGCCCGACAGATGGCGTCCAGGATCGTCTCCAGATCCAGACCCGCCGTCAGCAGGGCCTCGACCTCGGACCGGTTGTAGCCGACCGGCGTCGGTCCGTTGCCCATGTCCGTGCCGTACCGGATCCGACCGCCGGATCGGTGGAACCGGGCGAGGTTGTCGACCGCGACGGCCCGAGCACCGTCGTCGTGGCGGTGGATCGCCAGCGTGCTGATCCACACCAACCGCTTCGCCAGCTGCTCGATCAGTTCCTGGTCGAGCCGCTCGGTCCACGGCGTGTGGGCGAGCGCGTCGGCACCGGCAGTGAGGGCTCGGGCCGGCTGATCACGCCCTTCGGCGTGGACCACGACCGGCAGCCGGTGATCGCGGGCCGCCGCCACCGCGGCCGCCAGGGTGGTGTCGTCGAGCAGCGGCATCGCGGCGTTCAAGGCGATCTTGATCGACCCGACGCCGGCCCGGGCGAGCTCGCCGACCGCGACCGTGGCCGAATCGGGTGAGGAGAGCTCGACCACGGAGTCCGACGGCGCCCACGGACGGCCGACCGGGTAGCCGCCCGGCGCCGTGAGGAACGGACCGGCCACCCGGACCAGGCACCCGCCGACACCGTGGCGCTGCCAGTCGAGCGCGGCCGGCAATCCCCAGCCGAGGTCGTCCACCGCACTCAGGGCCGATCGACCCACGTCCTCGGCTGACACGAGCCCGAGATGCACGTGGTGATCACGCAATCCGGGCAGCAGCGTCCCCGGGACCCGGTCCACCGCACCGACCCGACCGAGCGCCCGGAGCTGCTCGTCGGGGGTGAGCCAGCGCCTCCTCGACCCCGACCAGCGATGGTCGGCGACCTTGGGCGGATCCATCTAGTGCTGCCCGGGGTGCATCGATCAGGTGCCGATCTCGGTCCGGACGGCGTACAGCTCCGGGAAGAAGGTCAGATCGAGGGCCCGGCGCAGGAAGTCGACGCCGGACGACCCACCGGTGCCTGACTTCCGGCCGATGGTCCGCTGCACGGTCCGCAGATGCCGGAAGCGCCACAACTGGAAGTTGTCCTCGACGTCGACCAGGCTCTCGCACCCCTCGTAGACGCCCCAGGGGGTGTCGCCCTGCTCGTAGATCTGTCGGAAGACCGGCACCAGCGCCGGCTGGAACACCCAGGGAGTCGTCACGTCGCGGCCCAGGATCTCTTCCGGGACGGCGTAGCCCAGCCGCGCCAGCAGGGCCAGGAACGCGTCGTACAGCGTCGGTGCGCGAAGCAGGTCGGCCAGCAGCTCGTGCGCCTCGGGCTCGTCGGCGAAGATCCGCAGCAGCTCACCGTTCTTGTTGCCGAGGATGAACTCGATCGCGCGGTACTGGAACGACTGGAAGCCGGAGGCATGGGCCAGCGCGTCCCGGAACTCGGCGTACTCCCGTGGGGTCAAGGTGGCCAGCACCGACCACTGCTCGATCAACGTGCGCTGGATGTTCTTCACCCGGGCGAGGCACTTCAGCGCCTGGCCCAGCTGATCGGAGTCGAGGAAGCGACGCGCGCCCCGCAGCTCGTGCAGCACGAGCTTGAGCCACAGCTCGCTGGTCTGGTGCTGCACGATGAACAGCAGCTCGTCGTGGTGCGCCGGCGAGCTCATCGGGTGCTGGGCGTGGAGCAGTCGTTCGAGATCCAGGTAGCGGCCGTAGGTCATCGCGCCGCGGAAGTCGGTGCGCACCGACTCCTCGAGATCCCGGACCGATTCGGACCTGGTCGCCTCACTCATGCTCGGAAGTATCGCGTGCGGTCCGGCCCGGCGCGAGGCAGCGGGAACAGCACGTCCGCACCCCGGGGTGGTTGGGGTGCGGACGTGACGTCCTCGGGGGTGGGTGCGTCGCTCAGACGCCGCCCTTCCGGTCCGGCTTCCGCGTGATGAGCGGCACCTTCGTGAGCCGCTTCGTGTAGTGATCGCGGATGTAGGCGAAGTTGGTGTTGTACTGGTTGACCACCTTGGGATCGATCACCCGCAGCACCAGGTCGTTGTTGGCCGTGGTCCCCAACGCGGTGAAGTTCTGCGAGCCGGTGAGCGTGAGCTTCGTGCTCTTCCCGTTCATCGTGCCGCTGATGGTGGCGAACTTGTGATGGATGTAGAGACCGGCGACGTCCTTCTTCCGCCAGTCCCGCCAGGCGTTGTAGACCCCCATCCGGCCGTACCGCTTGCTCTTCTTGAGCAGCACCTTCAGCACGGTCCGGCTGATCCGACCGGTGTTCACCATGACCTGGACGGCGCAGCCGGAGTCGTGCAGCTTCCACAGCCGCCGCGCCACGTCGATGCGCGGGGTCGTCCAGCCCCAGTTCGCCACCCGGATGAGCGTCCTGCGCTGGCCGTTGCCGTAGCCCGGCGCGGCCTTGCACGACACCCGGTTGAGGTGGCCCATCCAGACCAGCTGGTCGGACCTGGTGATCTTCTGCGGGTAGTAGTAGAGGGTGTACTTCCCGCTCGTCGTGGTCCGGTAGTAGTTCGAGTTGTTCTTGTCCGGCAGCATGTCGATGAAGTACTGGTTCAGCGAGTCGTAGATCGTCTTGTCGCGGACGATCGTGTGGGTGTTGTTCCAGCTCTTGGTGGTGTTCCCGCTGTACGGGTTGCCCGAGCTCACCAGCGAGACGAACTTCGACTGGCCGGCCACCGAGAACAGGTAGAACTTGGCGTGGATCGTCGACGTCCCGTTGGACATGCAGCTGTGATCACAGACCCCGAAGAAGCTCCGCGCAGTCCGGTCGGTACCGAGTGCCTTCTTGACCTTCTTGATCCACTTGTTGGTGGTGTTGTCGTCGAGCAGGATCTGGACGCTCACTCCCCGCTTGTGCGCCGCGATCAGTCGGTCGGCCACGCTGCCGATGTCGAACAGGTACATGGCGATCCGGATGTCGCCGCCGGCGGGCGTGGCGTCGATCGCCCGGTTGAGCTGGGTGATCAGGGTGTACTTGGCCTTCTTCGACCCGCGCGGGTGGTTGAACAGCACGCTGTCGGTCGGGTTCCAGGTCGGATTGGGCCCGACGGCCGCCTTCGCCCGGGACGCCGCGACGCCGAGCTGCTGGGCCAGACCGCGGGAACGCTCCGACACCGCGATCGCCCGGTGGTAGGAGGCATTCGCCTTGGTGGCGGCCTTGGTGGCCTTCGCCGCGGCCTTTTTGGCCTTCTTCTTCGCCTTCTTCGAGATCTTGGCCTGCTGCGCCGCGGCGGCCTTCGCCCGCGCCGTCACCCCGACGCGGTAGGCGGCGACCGCCTTGGCCCGGGCCTGGGCCATCGCTCGGGCCGCGGCGACCGCCCGGTTGCGGGCGGCAGCGGCCTGACGTGCGGCCAGGTCGGCGCGGGGCCCGGCGAGTCCGACGTAGATCGCGCGGGCCTCGTCGGCGGCCTGGTTCGCGGTGTTGGCGGCGAGGCGGGCCTTGCCGGCCGCCGAGGCCGCCTTGCGGGCGGTGGCTGCAGCGCCGGCGGCGTTCTTGGCTGCCTGCCGCGCTCCGGCTTCCGCCTTCTTCTTGGCCGCCGCCTGGGCCTTCGTCTTCTTGGGCAGCAGGGCGGCGCGGGCGCGAGCCGTCGCCGCACCGCGGGCGAGCAGAGTGGCCCGGGCCCGCCAGGCCACGGCCACCCGGTTCTTGGCGGCGTAGTTCGCCCGGGCCTTGGCGGCAGCCCGGGCGGCGGCCGCCGCCCGCGGGCCGGAGTTGGCGACGTAGGAATCTCTGGCCTTCGCCGCGGCCCGAGCCTTGGCCGCGGCGGCCGCCCGAGCATCGGCCGCCTTGGTTCGGGCGGCCGCCTTCGCCTTGTCGGCGGCGGTCTGGGCCGGCAGCACCTGCTGCGGCGAGTCGGCGGCCGCCGGCAGAACCGCGAGCGATTGTCCGGTCATCGCGAGCGCGGCCGCGACGATTACACCAACGATCTTCTTGGGCATCCTGTGCTGCTCCACTACCTCAGACGACGAACGGGGAAGAGTCATCCGGTGGATCGTGCGTCACATGGACACCATTGATCCCACTGGTTTCAGCAGCGTTTCACAGGAAATGCAGCGAAGCCGGGTACGAAACGCCGACGGGAGGCACGAGTCGGCAGCATCCGCGCGGCGACTCGCGCCGGAGTGGTCAATCGCCGACCAGGGCCGGCTTCCCGGTCGCGGTCTGCGGCTGGCCCCAGGCCACGGTGGCGTTCGGCTTGGCGAAGAACGCCACGAGCACGACGCCGAGGCCGATCACCACCGCGGGCAGCAACAGCGACGTGCTCATCGCGGCGGCGAACCCGGACTGAGCCGCCACGGGCAGCGCCGTGCCGGCGGCCTGCCGCGCGGCGCCGGTCTCGAAGCCCGGCAGCTCGACGGCGAGCCGGGCGTTGATCAACGCGGCGATGGCGGCCGAGCCGAGCACGGCACCGACCTGGCGGGTCATGTTGTAGACGCCGGAGCCGGCCCCGGCCTGGGTCACCGGCAGGTTGCGGGTGGCCGTGGCCGCCAGCGGCGACCAGATGCCGGACATGCCGATACCGAGGAAGCCGGCCGGGATGAGCAGCACCCAGAGGGCGCGTGTCGGGCGTCATCAGCCACGACATCCAGACCAGCGACAGGGCGGCGACGGCGAAGCCGGCGAGCGCGACCCACTTGGGGTTCACCCGGTCGGTCAGCCGTCCGACCAGGGGCGCCATGATCAACGTGGCCACCGCCATCGGCGCCAGCATCAGGGCGGACTCGGTGGGGTGCATGCCGCGGGCGATCTGGAAGTAGAAGCTGATCGGCAGCGGCATGGCGGTCACCGCGAGTCCGATCAAGGCGATGCCCCCGTTGGCCAGGGCGAAGTTGCGGTCCCGGAAGAGCCCGAGCGGCAGCAGCGGTTCGGCGCGGTTGAACCGCTGCCACACCACGAAACCGACCAGCACGACCAGTCCGGCGATGATCAGGCCCCAGACCGTGACGGGTCCGGCGATGGTGCCCCAGTCGTAGGTCTCACCCTCCTGGATCCCGAAGATCAGCAGGAACAGCCCGACGGCACTCAGGAGCACGCCGAGCCAGTCGAAGCGGTGGGCGCTCGTGCTCAGGTCCGGCACGAGTCGCCAGGCCAGCACGAAGGCCACCACACCGACCGGGACGTTGACGAAGAAGATCCACTCCCAGCCGAGGTTGTCCACCAGCACACCGCCGAGGATCGGTCCGACGAGGGTCGCGATACCCGCCACGGAGCCCCACAGGCCCATGGCGGCGCCGCGCTTGTTGGGCGGGAAGATCCGGGTGATGACCGCCATCGTCTGCGGGGTCATCATGGCCGCGCCGAGGCCCTGGACCACCCGGGCGATGATCAAGGTGGTGATGTCGCCGGCGAAGCCGCACCAGGCCGACGCCAGGGTGAACAGCACCAGGCCGGCGAGGTAGAGGCGTTTGGGCCCGAACCGGTCCCCCAGCCGGCCGGTGATCAACAGCGGTACCGCGTAGGCGAGCAGGTAGCCGCTGGTGACCCAGATGACGCTGGTGATGTCGGTGTCGAGGTCGCGCAGGATCGCCGGGTTGGCGACCGAGACGATGGTCGAGTCGACCAAGATCATGAAGAAGCCGAGGACGAGGGCCCACAGGGCCGGCCACGGCTTGGTGACGGTGTCGTTCACGTGGACTTTCTCAGAGGCCGGAGATCTCTCCGGTAGATCGAGGGCGCCGTCGGCGACGGCGACGATGGTGTGCTCGAGCCAGGCCGCTTCGGCGCGGTACAGGGTCTGCAGGTACTCGGCGTGCAGCCAGTAGGCCCAGGGCACGTCGGAGGTGGCGAGCCGGTCGATGCTGGCGGAGAGCTCGTCGACGAGCTCGGTGACGGCGGCCAGCCGGCGACCGAGCTGCGCGACCACCTCGTCGGCCGTCAGATTGTGCGCCTCGCTGAGCGCGAACGGGAAGACCGGGTACTCGAGGGTGAAGCCACCGAGCAACTCGGAGATGTCGCTCTGCAGGACGGCGCGTCCGGCCGCGGTGATCTCGTAGCTGGTCCGCTCGGGTCGGTTCCCCTCGCGTTCGGTCCGCAACGCCTTGACCAGGCCGTCGGCCTCCATCCGGCTGACGGCGTGGTAGAGGGTGCCGGGCCGGAGCTTGACCAGCCGGTCGTCCTTGCGGCGCTGGGCCAGCTGGTACATCTCGTACGGATGCATCGGCCGCTCGGCCAGGAACGCGAGGGCGGTCAGGGCGAGCGGGGTGAGGTTGGTTCTCGGCACGTGGTCCCCCCGGTATATTCCACGTGGAATATACCGATCCGATGACCATGGAGCAACTCGTGGTCGGTGGCGCCGGCTCAGCGACCGTTCGTAGGGTGGTGCACCACGTGTCGGTCGCGCGCGTACGTGCGCGAGGAAGGCAGGCAGTCGATGACGACGGCAACGCAGCAGCTCCATTCACCGTCCGACCCGTACGCACTGGACCCGCGTGACATCCAGGACCCGCCCACGGCCTTCCGCGGACGGTTGCGGTTCCTCGGGCCGGGCATGATCACGTCCGCGGCGGTGGTCGGATCCGGCGAGCTGATCACCGCCACCACCCTCGGTGCCCAGGTCGGGTTCCTGCTCCTGTGGCTGGTGCTGGTCTCGACGTTCGTGAAGGTGTGGGTTCAGGTCGAGCTCGGTCGTTGGGCCATCTCCACCGGCCAGGTGGCGGTCAACGGCTACGACCAGGTCCCACCCCGGGTGCTCCGTCGGGGGTGGATGTCCTGGGTCGTGCTGCTGATGTGGATCCAGTTCCTGACCAGTCAGGCCGGCGTCATCAGCGCCTCCGCCTTCGCGTTCTCGTCGTTGCTGCCGATCGGCGGCGATCCGTACTCGGCGACCTCCATCGGCGCCTGGATCGCGATCTTGGCGGTCATCGCCATCGCCGTCCACGTGAGCAACCGGTACGCGATCGTGGAGAGCGTCTCGACGCTGCTGGTCTTCTTGGTGGCGGCGTTCGCGATCGTGATGGTCTTCCTGCTGCTCTGGACGCCCTACGCCTGGAGCGGATCCGAGCTGCTGGGCGGGCTGCGATTCCAGATCGCCGCCGGGTCGATGGGCGTGGCCCTGTCGATGTTCGGCCTGACCGGGGTCGGCGCCGGCGAGATCACGGCCTACACGTACTGGTGCGTGGAGAAGGGGTACGCCGCCTGGACCGGCCCCCGCGAGGACTCCGCCGCGTGGGTCGCCCGGGCCCGTGGCTGGATCTCGGTGATGAAGCTCGACGCGTGGGTGTCGTGGTTGGTCTACACGGTCTCCACCGCCGCCTTCTACATCCTCGGCGCGGCGGTCCTGCAACCTCAGGGCCTCGAACCCAAGGGCAACGAGGTGATGAGCACCATCGCGGGGATCTTCTCCACGACCGTCGGTCAGTGGGGTGCTGTCGTGTTCTTGGTGGGTGCCGGTCTGGCGTTGTTCAAGACGATCCTCGCCAACGTCCCCAGTCTCGGGCGGCAGGTGGCCAACACCCTCGCGGTCTTCGGCGCCTTCGACTGGGAGAACCGGGCTCAGCGGGACCGCTGGTTGCGGGGCATCATGATCGGGTTGCCGATCATCTGGGGCGGCTTCGGGTTCTTCGTCTCCTCACCGCTGGCGCTGGTGGTGATCGCCGGCATCCTCAACGCCGTGTTCTTGATCGGCGTCGCCGTGGCCACCCTCTACCTGTCCCGGACCCAGACCGACCCGCGCGTGCGCGACGGCAGGTTGTTCACGGTGATGCTGGTGCTGTCGGCCGTCTCCATCGTCGCCGTCGGGGTCCTCGGTCTGATCGACCTCCTCTGACGGGACCTCGACGGAGCCGGCGGGGGTGCGACCGAACGCAGCCCAGCCCCAGGCCACCAGCATCGGCGCGGCGAAGGTGGCGAGCAGGGCCGGCGCCCCGTACCCGTAGAGCAGACCCGCCGCTGCCGTGCCGGCCGAGGAGAAGGCGATCTTGACCCCGGCGACGGTCATGAAGACCCCGCCGCGGGTCTCGCCGCTGGAGTACTCCGCCCGCCCCGCCAGGCTGAACGTGGCCTGGCCGGCGTTCACCAGACCCAGCGCGGCCAGGGCACCGATCAGCACCGCGGGCGTGGCCGACAGCACGACCAGGACCGCCAGCGGAACCGTCGCCGCCGTCGACCACCGCATCCCGGCGTCGGCTGCGAGCCGCGGGGCTCCGACGAGGAGCACGAGACTCCCGGCGAGCAGGCCGAGGCCGAACGCCGCCGCGGCCCAGCCGCCGCGGCCGGGCGAGAGCTCGTTCAGCCGGGCGATCCCGAGCAGCAGCAGCCCCGCGGTCCCGAACGCTCCGAGCCAGGTCAACACACTGAGTCGGCGCAGCGGGATCCGCAGCCACACTGTGCGGACGACCTCGCGGAAGCCGGCCGCCGCGGCGGGTGCCTCGCTCCGTCGGGTGGCCGGGAGCGTGAAGGTGGCGACGGAGCCGACCACCGCGCACCCCAGCAGGATCAGCAACGCCGACGTCGGATCCAGGAACTGGGCGGTCACCGTGACCACGGCCGGTCCCGCGCTGGCCGTGACGCCGTAGGTCAGGGCATCGAAGCTCGACCGCCGCCGCGGGCGGGTTCTGGTGCGCAGGTCGGGCAGCAGACTGCTCAGACCGCCGGTGAGCATCGGTCCGCAGCAGCCGGCCAGCGCGACCGCCAGCACCACGAGGAGGAAAGGAGCCCGACCGAGCAGCAGCACGGCGGTGCCGAGCAGCAGCGCGTACCCGATCCCGGCGGCGCCGATCACCCAGCGCGGGTCCCGGGCCCGGTCGACCCAGGGTGAGATCAGCGGCCCGATGAGATGCGGCGCGGTCAGTGCGGCACCGAGGATGCCGGCCGTCCGGACCGGATCAGCGATCTGCGGATCGGCCGTGCAGAGGAGCACCAACCCGACGGTTGCCCCCGCGTCGACCACCCGCAACAGCAAGGCGGCGAGCGCGTACCGAACCATGATCTCCTCCTGTCACCGGTTTGACTGGTTACTCGACCTTGCCCGAAGCGCCTGACACCTGTCAAGGTGGTGACATGGCGAAGGTGCACGTCGCGGGGAACCCCGCACTCGACTTCGTGGGCACCGTGTCCGAGCGAGGACCCGACCAGGTCGAGGAGCTCAGGTCCGCCGCGGATCTCGCGGACTGGTTCGTCGGCGCCGGATTGGTCGACGAGCCGCCGGAAGTGTCCGACCCGGAGCTGGCGATCGCGATCGAGCTGCGGGAGGCCCTGTTCCGCGCCGTCACGGAGCTGATCGACGGTCGAGCGGTGGCCGCGGCGGACCGCGACCTCATCAACGGCTGGGCCGCCCGGCCGGCTCCGGTCGTGCAGCTGGACGAGCACGGTCGCCGCCGGCGACACGGTTCGTTCGCAGCAGCGTTGGCTGCCGTCGCGGCCGCTGCGGTGGCCCTGTGGGACCGCTCCGACGGCGCGGTCGTGCGCTGGTGCGCCGACGAGCGCTGCACCCACCCGTTCCTGGACCGGTCCCGGAACAAACAGCGGCGTTGGTGCGACATGGCCACCTGCGGCGACCGCGCCAAGGTGCGGGCCTACCGGAGCCGGCAATACGTCGACTGACGTAGCGCAGCTGCGCTCGACGACGGATGCGGGCCGACGGCCGGCGACCGGATGCTCGAAGCATGGCGAAGAACGTGAACCCGGCACGGCAGGCGGGCGCCCCGACGGCCCGGTGGCGGCTCGACCGACGAGCGCGCAAGGTCGTCCTGCTGCTGCACGTCATGGCGGCCGGCACCTGGTTCGGCCTGGACGTCGCGATGGCGATCCTGGTCGTCACCGCCGGCACCACGAGCTCCACCGGCACCCGGTCGGCGGCGTTGCAGATGCTGCAGGTGGTCACGATCTGGCCGATGTTCACGGCGGCGTCGGTGAGCCTGGTCAGCGGTCTGCTGCTCGGACTCAGCAGCAAGTACGGCCTGCTGCGCTACTGGTGGGTCGTGGTCAAGCTCGGCGTCAACCTGCTGTTCGGGGTCCTGGTGGTGACCGCACTGAACAGTGGGGTGAGCGACGCCGCCGTGGTCGGTCGCAGTCTGGCCGCCGGGACCGACACCGCGTGGGACGCCTCGACGATGGCGTACCCGCCGATCGTGTCCCCGATCGGCCTGGGGCTCGCCTTCGTCTTGTCGGTGTTCAAGCCGTGGGGCCGGATCCGCCGGGTCGATCGTTGATGTGCGCGAGGGGGGATTTGAACCCCCACGTCCTTGCGGACACTGGCACCTGAAGCCAGCGCGTCTGCCGTTCCGCCACTCGCGCGCGGCCCGCCGGACGAGCCTGCGGACCAGCGAGAAAGGCTAGCACGAGCCGGCGGCCGCCCATGCCGCCCAGACTCGGCCCCTGTCCGGCGGAGGTCACGCGCCGGTGACGGGTCGCCGGGTCGAATTCGGACGGACACCGAATTCGTCACGATCCGCGGCTCCGGCCCGCGAGCACGCCCGCGACAGCCAACTCCCGGGTGTTCAGGCCGATACGATCTAGGCTGGTCCGGCGGAGGAGGTGAGGTCGTGGGTATCTTCGGGCGCTTCGAAAGCAAGGTCGAGGGCGCGGTGAACGGCGTCTTCGCCCGGGCGTTCAAGGGCGACGTCCAGCCGGTCGAGATCGCGGCCCGGCTGCAGCGGGAGCTGGACACCGAGGCCAAGCTGATGTCCCGGGACAAGCGCCTGGTGCCCAACGAGTTCGTCGTCGGCTTGTCCGAGCACGACCACGACAAGCTCACCCCGTACAGCAAGACCCTGGTGAGCGAGCTCGCCGGCGAGCTCAAGGCTCACGCCCGCGACATGGCGTACGTCTTCAACGGCCCGATCCGGATCAACTTCGAGCGCAACCCCGAGCTGCCCACCGGCCGCTTCACCGTGACGTCCGAGGCCGTTGCGGGGATGAACGAGCAGCCGCAGCAGCAGCACCGCCAGAGCAACCCCGGCGCCGCGGCCGGCAGCCGCCTGGTGCTGGAGGTCAACGGGTTGCGGCACCCGCTGGACCCGCCCGGCTTCTTGATCGGCCGGGGCACCGACGCGGACCTGCGGATCAACGACCCGGGCATCTCCCGGCTGCATGCCGAGGTGAAGATCCGCTCCGACGGCGATGCCGTGGTCGCCGAGATCGTCGATCTGGGTTCGACCAACGGCATCATGGTCAACGGCCCGGGTGCCGAGGGCCGAGCTGGTCGAGGGCACCCGGATCGAGATCGGCAACACCCGGATGCTGGTGCACACGCCCGCCGGGCGGTGAGACCACCATGTCCGAGATCGCCGTCACCGTCATCAAGGTGCTCTACCTGGCGTTGCTGTGGTTGTTCATCCTGTCGGCCGTCTCGGTGATCCGCAGCGACCTGTTCGGCCGGACCGTGCCGGCCCGGGACTCCGCCGAGCCCCAGGCACTGGAGGACCCGCTGCCGCCGCCGCGGAAGTCGAAGCGGCACCGCGGTCAGCCGCACCGACTGGCCATCGTGCAGGGCCCCCAGACCGGTCAGTCCGCCGATCTCGGTACCGGGGTGGTCATCCTCATCGGCCGAGGAGCGGACTGTCAGCTGATCCTCGACGACGACTACGTCTCGACCCGGCACGCGCGGGTGGTCGGCGCCGAGCAGGGGCTCTACGTCGAGGACCTCGGCTCCACCAACGGCACCTACGTCAACGGGCAGCGGATCACCGCGCCGACCACCATCACGATGCCGGACACCGTCCGCATCGGCAAGACCATCTTGCGGCTGGAGCCCTGAACCGATGAGCTTGCAGCTCCGGTACGTCAGCCACTCCGAGATCGGCCCGGTCCGGAAGAACAACCAGGACTCCGGCTTCGCCAGTCCCCACCTGCTGGTCGTCGCCGACGGGATGGGCGGTGCCGCGGCCGGCGACCTGGCCTCGGCGGTCGCGATCGACACCATCAAGCGCCTCGACACCCAGCCCGAGCCGGACACCGGCACGATGCTCGAGGTTCGCCGCCGCACTGCACCGCGCCAACGACCGGATCGCCGACCTGGTCGCCGACGACTCCACCTCGAGGGCATGGGCACCACCGTGACCGGGGCGCTGTTCGACGGTAGCCAGCTGGGCCTGGCGCACATCGGGGACAGCCGGGCCTACCTGCTCCGCGACGGCCGGCTCGAACGGCTCACCCACGACCACAGCTGGGTGCAGTCGCTGGTCGACGACGGCAAGATCACCGAGGCGGAGGCGGCGGTCCACCCGCACCGGTCGCTGCTGCTGAAGGTGCTCAACGGGCAGCCGGCCAACGACCCCGACCTGACCCTGGTCCCGCTGCAGGCGGGGGACCGGCTGATGTTCTGCAGCGACGGCGTCTGCGGACTGGTCGACGACGCCGAGATCGCCGCCGCGATGCGAGTCCCCGACCTGCAGCAGGCTCTCGACCAGCTGGTCGGCGAGGCACTCGGGCCGAGGGCGGCATCGACAACATCACCGTGATCGTCGCCGACGTGGTCGACGCCGACGGGGCCGGCGAGACGGTGGTCCTGGGCGCGGCGGCCGAACGGGAGATCCCGAACGTCCGTGCCGGTCTGGCCCGCAGCTCCGCCGAGGCCGAACAGGACACCGTCATCCGCAACCGGGTGATCTCCGAGGACACCCCCGACACCGCTGTGACGCCCGCGACGCCGGCCGAGCACGAGGACGAAGCCCGCTACAACCCCCAGCCACCGCGGCGGGGCCGGCTGGCCCGGCCGCTGGTCGCCGCCGTCGTGCTGGTGCTGGTCCTCGGTGCCGGGCTCGGTGCCGGGTACGCCTGGACCCGCACCCAGTACTTCGTCGGTGCCGCCGCCGACCAGGTGGCCATCTACCAGGGCCTGCCGGAGAACCTGCCCGGCATCCAGCTGTCCTCGGTGTACGAGGTCCAGCCGCTGCAGCTGAGCAGCCTGCCGCCGTACTACCAGGACATGATCGGCGCCAGGATCGAGGTCGCCAGTCTCGACGCGGCCCGGCAGACCGTCGCCCAGCTGACCGAGACCGCGAAGCGCTGCGCCCAGACCATCCCGACCCGGAGCCCGACGCCGAGCCCGCCCGTCACCCCGCCGCCGGCCTCGCCCCCTGCCTCCACGCCGCCTCCCGGTGGCGCCACGCCCGGGACGTCGACGGCACCCAGTCCGCGGCCGACCGTGATCGGGCCGACGGTCTCCCCGCCGCCCCTGCAGCCGTCGACCAGCGCGAGCGGGCCGGCGCAGCCCTCGACCCCGGCCGGGACCCCCGCCGCCGCGTCCCCGACCCCGCGACCGGACTGCTGATGAGCAGTCCCGACCCCGGCTCACCGTCGTCCCGCGCAAGCGCCGGGGCGTCGAGCTGGTGCTGTTGCTCTTCGCCGCTGGTGATCACCCTCGGCGCGTACGCGCAGGTCGACGTCAACGTCACCGGCTGGCTGTCACCGCTCTTCCCCTTCGTGGCCGGTGGGGTCGCGGTCGGCGCGCTGGCCGCGCACTTCGCCGTCCGCTGGCGGATCCCGTACGCCGACCCGGTGCTGCTGCCCTGCGTGGTGCTGCTCAACGGCCTCGGTCTGGCGATGATCCACCGGATCGACCTGATCAACGACCCGCCGACCGGACGGGGCCCGGCAGCAGCTGATCTGGACCGCGCTCGGGGTGGTCCTGTTCATCCTCGTCGCCGTGCTGCTGCGCGACCACCGGCCGCTGCAGCGGCTACACCTACACCCTCGGCCTGGTCGGCCTGGTGCTGCTGCTGCTGCCCCTGGTGCCCGGCCTGGGCACCGAGAAGTTCGGCGCCCAGATCTGGATCCAGGTCGGTCCCTACAGCTTCCAGCCCGCCGAGGCGGCCAAGGTGCTGCTGGCGATCGCCTTCGCCTCGTACCTGGTGGAGAAGCGCGACGTGCTCGCCCTGGCCGGCTACCGGATCCTCGGCATCGACCTGCCCCGGGCGCGGGACCTCGGCCCGATCCTGCTCGTCTGGGTGGTCAGCCTGCTGGTGCTGATCTACCAGCGCGACCTCGGCACCTCGCTGCTGTTCTTCGGCCTGTTCGTGATGATGCTGTACGTCTCGACCGAACGGGCCGGGTGGGTGGTGCTGGGCACCCTGCTGTTCGCCGGCGGCGCGTACTTCGCGTACCTCATGTTCGACCACGTCAAGATCCGGGTCGGGGCCTGGCTGGATCCGTTCGCCGACTACGATCGTTACTACCAGGTGATCAACGCCCAGTTCGGGATGGCCTGGGGCGGTCTGCTCGGCACCGGACTCGGGCTGGGCCGGCCGGGTCTCACCCCGCTGGCCCGGAGCGACTTCATCGCCGCCGCGATCGGCGAGGAGCTCGGCATGACCGGGCTGATGGCCGTCATCCTGATCTACGGGCTGATCGTCGCCCGGGGACTGCGGACCGCCCTGCAGTGCCGGGAGCCGTTCGGCAAGCTGCTCGCGGCCGGCCTGTCGTTCGCGTTCGCCCTGCAGGTCTTCACCATCATCGGCGGCGTCACCCGGCTGCTGCCGCTGACCGGCCTGACCACCCCGTTCATGTCCCAGGGCGGCTCGTCGCTGGTCTGCAACTGGATCGTCATCGGCCTTGCTGATGGTGATCTCCCACCACGCCCGCAAGCCGGTCGCCACCGCGGTCGAGCTCGACCCCGACGCCGAGACGACCCAGGTCGTTCGAGGTCTGCTCGCACCCGGCACGGCCCTCAGCCGGTGGTGAGCGCGTGAACCGGCCGATCCGTCGGGTGGCGTTCGTCACCATGTTGATGTTCGCGCTGCTGCTGGCCAACGGCACGTACCTGGTGTTGTTCCGGCAGGCCTCGCTGGACGCCAACGGACTCAGAACCGGCGCACCCGGGACGCGGAGTTCGCCCAGGACCGCGGGGCCATCCTCGCCGCGGGCAAGAACCCGATCGCCGTCACCGGAGCTCGAAGGACCGCTTCCAGTTCCAGCGGATCTACCCCGAGGACAACCTGTACGCCGCCGATCACCGGCTTCTACTCCTACGACCACGGCCGGACCGGGCTGGAGAGCACCTACAACACCCAGCTCGCCGGCACCGACGACTCGCTGTTCGTCCGCCGGCTGATCGACCTGGTCACCAACCGGGCGCCGCAGGGCGCGAGCGTGCAGACCACGATCGTGCCCGGACGTCCAGCAGGCGGCCACCCGGTCCCTGGGCAACCAGAAGGGTGCCGTGGTGGCCCTCGACCCGCGCACCGGGGCCGTGCTGGCGATGGTGACCAGCCCGACCTACGACCCGAACGAGATCGCCAGCCACGACATCGAAGCCGCGAACAAGGCCTACAACCGGCTGGCCCGGGACCCGCAGCGGCCGCTGTCCAACCGGGCGGCGCGGGAGATCTACCCGCCGGGCTCGACGTTCAAGCTGGTCACCGCCGCCGCCGCCCTCGAGGACGGCATGACCGCCGAACACCAAGGTCGCCGCCCCGGACCGGCTGCGACTGCCGGGCACCACCACGTTCCTGCCCAACCAGAGCACCTGCGGCGGCACCGAGGTCACGATCACCCAGGCGCTCCGGGTCTCGTGCAACACCGCCTTCGCCAACCTCGGGCTGGAGGTCGGTCAGGACAAGCTGCGCGACCCAGGCGCAGAAGTTCGGCTTCAACGCCCGGCACCTCGCCGACCTGAGCGGGGTGGCCAGTCAGTTCCCCGACAACCTCGATGCCGCCCAGCTGGCACTGAGCGCGATCGGCCAGTTCGACGTGGCGGCCAGCCCGCTGCAGATGGCCATGGTCAGTGCCGCCATCGCCAACGACGGGGTGGTGATGGAGCCGTACGTGGTGAGCAGGGTGCAGAGCCCGGATCTCAAGCCGCTGCAGACCACGCAGCCCAAGCAGGTCGGCGTCGCGGTCTCCCCCGGCAACGCCGAGCAGCTGCAGCAGATGATGGTCGAGGTGGTGCGCAGCGGCACCGGCGGCAACGCCGCCATCTCCGGGGTCGAGGTCGGTGGCAAGACCGGGACCGCGCAGTCGGACCCCAAGCGGAAACCTTTTGCCTGGTTCACCTCGTTCGCCTCAGTGGACAAGGAACCGAAGGTGGCCGTGGCCGTGATCATCGAGGACGCCGACATCCCGCGGCAGGACATCGCCGGTGGGCGGCTGGCGGCACCCATCGCCAAGGCCGTGATGGAGGCCGCGCTGTGAGCGCCCACGCCGCGACCGGACGCCCGGTGGGCGTCCCCACCCACCCGGCTGGCAGGGTGACCGTGGTGTCGTCGATCCCGGCCGGCCGGCCGGATCGCAGATTCGCACCCGAGAGCTCCATGGCCGAGAATGGCCCGGGGTGGAGAAGGGAAGACAACCAATGACGAGCGAACGAACGCTCATCGGAGGCCGTTACGAACTGGGAGATCTGCTCGGCCGCGGCGGTATGGCCGAGGTCCGGCACGGAGTAGACACCCGGCTCGGACGCGAGGTCGCGATCAAGCAGTTGCGGACCGATCTGGCGACCGACCCGACCTTCCAGGCCCGCTTCCGCCGCGAGGCCCAGTCGGCGGCGGGACTGAACCACCCCACCATCGTCGCGGTCTACGACACCGGCGAGGAGACCGATCCGGTGACCGGGGTGTCCATCCCGTACATCGTGATGGAGCTCGTCGAGGGCCAGACGCTGCGCGAGGTGCTGCGCGACGGGCGCAAGATCCTTCCCGAGCGGGCGCTCGAGCTGACGTCCGGCGTGCTCGACGCGCTGAGCTACAGCCACAAGGCCGGCATCGTCCACCGCGACATCAAGCCGGCCAACGTGATGCTGACCGGCAACGGCGCGGTCAAGGTGATGGACTTCGGGATCGCCCGGGCGGTGGCCGACACCTCGGCGACCATGACCCAGACAGCAGCCGTGATCGGTACGGCGCAGTACCTCTCGCCCGAGCAGGCCCGGGGCGAGACCGTCGACGCCCGCTCCGACGTCTACTCCGCGGGCTGTCTGCTGTACGAGCTGCTGGTCGGGCGACCGCCGTTCATCGGCGAGTCCCCGGTGAGCGTGGCCTACCAGCACGTCCGGGAGAACCCGGTGCCACCCAGCCAGCTGGACTCGATGGTGACGCCAGAGATCGACGCCATCGTGTTGAAGTCACTGGCCAAGGACCCCGACGACCGGTACCAGTCCGCGCGGGAGATGAAGGCCGACATCGCCCGGGTGCTGGCCGGGGAGCAGACCACCGCCATGGTGCCGCGGGTGGTGCCCGAGGAACAGATCCCGACCCGCATCGTGGCGCCGGTACCGCCCGCGCCGCCGGCCCAGCCGCCGGAACCGGAGCCGGTCGAGGAGGAGCCCAAGCGGCGCGTCGGGTTGGCCATCTTGATCGGAGTGCTGATCGTGGCGCTGCTCGGCGGCGGCGCGTACGGCATCTACCGGTTGCTGCAGCCGACCCCACCGCCGACACCGACATTGGTCGCGGTGCCGAACGTCGTCACCTACACCGAGGCCCAGGCCAAGCAGCAGCTGACCACGGCCGGACTGGTCACCAAGGTCGTGGCCCAGAACGGCGACGAACGGACGAAGGGCCAGGTCACCAAGCAGGACCCCGCGAACGGCACGCAGGTCGAGCTGAACAGCACGGTGACCATCACCGTGAACCGCGGACCCAAGACCGCAACGGTGCCCGACGGCCTGGTGGGGCGGAAGCGGGGCGACGTGAAGGACCGGCTGGAGAAGGCCGGCTTCACCGACGTCACCGAATCGGCGGCGGAGTCGGAGCCGATCGACTCCGACAAGGACGAGGTGCTCAGCATCACCCCGCCGGAGGGCTCCACCGTCGCGCTCGACGACCAGATCACCATCACCTACGCGACCGGCAAGTCCCCGGTGCCGAATCTGGTGAACCGGACCGAGGGCCAGGCCGAGGAGGACGCCGAGTCCGCCGGGTTCGACACCAAGAGCGTCACCAAGGAGAGCGATCAGCCGGCCGGCATCGTGATCGCCCAGGACCCCACCGACGGCACGAAGCTGGAACGCGGCTCGAGCATCACCATCACGGTTGCGGTGCCGAAGCCAACTCCACCGCCGCCGAGCACGCCGCCGCCGGTCACCCCGCCGCCGATCACGCCGCCGCCGAACACTCCCTCGCCGAGTCCGAGCGGCACCCCCGGAGGCTGACCGTCGGAGCGGTCAGTCGCAGCGGTCAGTCGCAGCGGTCAGTCGCAGCGGTCAGTCGGAGCGGTCAGTCGGAGAGCCGGTCGAGGACGTCGACCAGGTCGTCGAGCTCGCGGGCGTCCTCGGGGGCCATGGTGCCCAGCCGGCTGCGTGCCAGTCGGGCGTAGACCGCCGCCATCCCGGCGAACAGCTCCGGGCTCGCGCCCGCAGCCGCCTGGGTGAGCGCGATCTGCTCCATCTCGGCGACGAACCGGCCGCTCTTGCTGGCCGCCGTCGCGAGCCGACCGGCTGCCGTGGCCACCTGATCGGGGTACGCCTCGGCCAGGTCGGCGAGCACCACGTCGAGGACGCCGAGCCGCCGGGCGGTCTGCAGCGCCTGGATCCAGACGGCGGTGGTGCCCTTGTAGACCGAGGCGGTGCACATCTTCACCGCCGATGCCGTGCCCGTCCGCTCACCCACCACCTGGGAGCGCAGACCGTCCGCCGGCAGCATGGCGAGCTGGTCCGCCCGCTCGCCCGAGAGATAGAGCGTGGTCGATCCGCCGGGTCGGGGCGGACCCCCGCTGATCGAGCCGTCCACCAGATCGAGCCCGGCCGACCCGACCAGCGCGGCGATGTCGGCCACGACGGTCGGGGAGATGGCGTTGAGGTCGGCGAACAGCGGTCTCCGGCTTGCGTCCTGGGCCGCCTGCAGCACCGAACGCGCGACGGCGACGGCCTCACCGGGTGGGCAGATGCTGACCACCACGTCACTGCTCGCCACCACGTCGGCCAGCGCCGGCAACAGCTCGAGCCCTTCCGCCAGCGCCCGGGTCCGCTCCGAGCGGCCGGTCACGGTCGCCACGACCCGCGCTCCACCGTCACGCCACGTCCGTCCCACCGCCGAGCCCATGGCTCCCGGGGAGACCACGCCCACCACCGTCATGCGGCCCAGTCTGCCCAGACCGGTCGCCGGCATCGCGACCGGATCCAGCCGTCGCTGCAGATATAGAACGCATCTTCGAATAGTGCTAGGCTCGACGCATGACGACGGTGGTGCTGCAGAGTTCGCTGTTCGAGCTCGACACGCCCAGCGGCCTGGGGCCGCTGGCCGGGTCGGTGGTGCGCCAGGACCTGACCCGAGGCGCCTGGATCGATCTGCTGCCGGGTTGGCTGGGGGCAGCCGATCCGCTGTTCGATCGACTGCTCACCGAGGTCCCGTGGCACGCCGAGCGACGCCAGATGTACGAGCGGGTCGTCGACGTACCGAGGCTGCTGGCGTTCTACGGTTCTGCGGATCCGCTGCCTGACCCACTGCTGGTCACGGCCCGCGACGCGTTGACCAGTCACTACGCGGGGGAACTCCGGGAGCCGTTCCGGACGGCCGGTTTGTGTCTGTACCGCGGCGGCCGCGACTCGGTCGCCTGGCACGGCGACACGATCGGCCGGGGGAAGGCCGAGGACACGATGGTCGCCATCGTGTCCCTCGGCTCCCCCCGAGACTTCCTGCTCCGCCCCCGCGGCGGCGGAACCGTGCTCCGACACCGACTCGGTCACGGCGACCTGATCGTCATGGGCGGCTCGTGTCAGCGCACCTGGGAACACGCAGTACCCAAGACGAACAAGGCTGTCGGACCGCGGATCAGCATCCAGTTCCGACCCGAGGGCGTCCGCTGACGGCGTCCGTCCGCTGACGGCGTCCGTCCGCAGTCGGGGTCACCGCCGGTAGGCGTCGATCCTGGTCACCCAGTAGTCCACCGTGGTCGGGTTGGCGATGCCGAAGCGGGCGTTGGGCAGGAAGAGGCTGCCCCGGTACGCCGCGACAGTGGTCGGGACGTCGAAGTCGTCGCTCGTCAACGTGTCGACCTGCCGTCCACGGGTGCCTGACTTGTCGAGCTTCACCACGGCGACCTCGTTGAGTTGGTTGCGCACGGCGTAGAGAATGCGACCCTGCACCAAGAGCCCGTCACCGTTGGTGAGCGAGGCCCCACCCAGATCGACACCGGTCGCGTACCCGGTGCGGGGGTTCACGCGGAAGAGCCGTCCGGTGGTCGAGTTCACCACCAGCAGGGCCCGGCCGTCCGGGGTCAGGGCGATCCCGTTGGCGTTGTTGGTCGTCGCGTCACCCACCTGCTCCCACTCGCCTCGGAGCGGGACGGTCCGGAACGCGGTGGCCGGCGCCGCGTTTCCGCGCCAGGCGCGCGGGACGACGTAGAGCCGGGCGTTCCTCGAGTCGGTGAACCAGGCGGCGTGCTTGGTCAGCACGACGTCGTTGACGAACGAGTTCCCGGTGGTGAACTGATGAGTGCGCAGGGTTTCACCGGTGCGTGTGCTCACCACCCGTCCGCTGCCCGTGTTGCCACCCGCGACGTACAGCAGACCGCGTTGGTCGGACTTCAGACCGACGGCCGGAGAACCGGGACCGGGGCCCTGGCTGATCACGCGACCGCGGCCGCTACGCAGATCGGCGGCGTAGATGTCGCCGTCGGTCCGGGAGCCGAAGTAGGCGATCGGACCGGGTCCGATGGTGATGCCTTCGGGTTGGAACCCAACAGGGAGGTCGATGCGGTCCTGCAGGGACTTCGAGCCGGCGGTCGCGGCACCGGCCATCGGCACCACCAGGGCCAGTCCGGCCAGTCCGGCGATGATCAGTCGGGAGATCGAGCGCTTCGTCATCGAGTTGCAGCTCCTGTCGCTCGCACCGGCACCGTACGGCCCGGCGGTCGGCGTAGTTGATCGATCAACCCTAGGCACGGATCCGAACGGCCCGCCAGAGCGAGTCGGCTGTGCAGAACCTGTGAATCGCCCCGGAACCCTCGGTCGAGCTGGGTCGGCGCCACCGTCGCGCCACCAGCGCGGGGTGGAACCCGCCTGATCAGATCAGGCCGGGGTCGCCATCAGCGGAGCCATCCCCACGGCCCGGGCCGGCGCGTCGGCGTCACCACAGACGGCGAGCCAGTTCGCCAGCATCTGGTAGCCCCCCTCGGTCAGCACCGACTCGGGGTGGAACTGCACCGCCTCCACGGGAAGGTCGCGATGCCGAACGGCCATGATGACGCCGCTGGGGGTGGTCGCGGTCACCTCCAGCACCGCTGGCAGGGTGTCGGGTTCGATGGCCAGCGAGTGGTACCGGGTGGCCGTGAACGGCGACGGCAGGCCGGTCAGCACGCCGATCCCGTCGTGTGTGACCGCCGACGTCTTGCCGTGCAACAGCTCCGGCGCCCGGTCGACCACCCCGCCGTACGCGACCCCGATGGCCTGCAGTCCGAGGCACACCCCGAAGATCGGCAGCTGGCCGGCATGATCTCGGACCAGGTCGACGCAGACCCCGGCCTGTTCCGGCACGCCGGGCCCGGGCGACAGCAGGATCCCGTCGAAGCCGGCCGCGAACCCCGGATCGCCGAACCGTTCGTCGTCGTTGCGCCAGACCTCGACGTCGGCGCCGATCTGGGCCAGGTACTGCACGAGGTTGTAGACGAAGGAGTCGTAGTTGTCGACCACGAGGATCCGGGCGCGCGCCATGACGTCCATTGTGGCCGACCGCCGGCGGCGGCGACGCCGATCCCGTCGGCTCGGCCGGATCAGCCGGTGACGGTGTCCTCGTACTCGACGATCTCGTCCACGTTGGCCTGGGAGTGGCTGCTCGGATCGAACGCGTAGCCCAGCCACTCCTTCGCCAGCCGGCGGGCGAGCTGGAGCCCGATCACGCGCTGACCGAGCGTGAGCACCTGGCAGTCGTTGGAGAGGATGGAGCGTTCGACGCTGAACGAGTCGTGGGCCACCGTGGCCCGGATGCCCTTCACCTTGTTCGCCGCGATGGCGACGCCGATCCCGGTGCCGCAGAGCAGGATCGCCCGGTCGGCCTCACCGGCGATGATCTTCTCGGCGGCGGCGATGGCCACCGACGGATAGGTGCCGTCCTTCAATCCCTCGGCGTAGACCCCCAGATCCTCGACGCTCTCCACCCGGTCGTCGGCCTGCATGTCGGCGTAGATCGCGTCCTTGTAGTCGAACCCCGCGCTGTCGCTGCCGACCAACAGCCGGATCTTGTTGCTCATCTGCGTTCCCTTCCCTCCGCGTCCGTTCTCGTCTTGTCCGTGATCGTCTTATCCGTGATCGTCAGGTCCCATCATCGTCGGGTCCGTCGGCGGCGAGCACCTCGCCGATCGCGGTGACGATCAGCCCCATCGACACCGCACCGGGATCGGGGGTGCCGACGCTGCGTTCGGCCAGCGGCCGGGCTCGGCCGATCTTCGGCGTCAGGTCGGCGGTGGCCTCGGCGGCGGCGACGCACTCCTCCGCCGCGGCGCGCCACGCCTCGGCGAGCGAAGCCCCGCCGGCCGCCTGCGACTTCAAGGCGTCCAGGAACGGGAACAGCGCGTCCAGCATCGTCTTGTCACCGAGCTCGGCCTTGCTGAACGTCTGCAGTCTCTCCGCCGACGACGCGAGCGCCTCGATCACCCGGTCCTCGGTGACGGGCTCGGTGTTGCCCAGACCTTGGCCGACTCCGTCCAGCAACAGCCCCCAGAGGATGCCGCTGGTGCCGCCGGCCTTGTCGCCGAAGGCCGCGCCGGCCGCGACCAGGACGGTCTTCACCCCGCCCTCGGTCTGTTCGGCCGCCTCGGCGGCGGCCTTCGATCCCCGCGACATGCCGATGCCGTGGTCGCCGTCGCCCGCCACGGCGTCGATCCGGCCGAGGTGCTCCTTGTGTTCCTCGACGGTGGCCGCCAGAGCCGCCAACGCCTGCTTGACGACGGCGGCGGCAGCGACGGATTCGGCTGAAGCCTCCTCGGCGAGCTCCTCGTCGGCCGCCTCGTCGACCCGGCGGCGCTCGGTGAACCGCTCGTTCACGACCGGCTGTCCCCGGCGGAACGACGGCGTGTCGGCGGGCGCCAGCCAGAGCCGTTCGAGCTCGTCGTCGAGCCAGGTGACCGACAGCGAGCAGCCGGCCATGTCGAGACTGGTCACGAACTCGCCGACCTCCGCCGCGACGATCTCCACCTCCGCCCGCTCCAGGGCGGCCACGACGTCCCCGTACAGGACGAAGAGCTCTTCCCACTTCGTCGCGCCCAGCCCGTTCAGGACGACCGCGGCTCTGCCGCCCGCATCCTCAGGTCGCTCGGCGACGACCTTGTCGACCAACGTCTCGGCGAGCTCCTTCGCCGACATCCACGGCACCGACTCGACGCCGGGCTCACCGTGGATCCCCAACCCGAAGTCCATCTGCCCGTCTTCGACCGAGAACAGCGGCTCGTCGGCACCCGGCATGGTGCAGCCGTCGAAGGCGACCCCGAAGGAATAGGTCGCGTCGTTGGCCTTGCGCATGATCCGTTCGACCTCGTCGAGGTCGGCGCCCTCCTCGGCGGCGGCACCCGCGATCTTGTAGACGATGAAGGTGCCGGCGATCCCGCGACGCTTGTCCTTCTCCGCCACCGAGCCGGAGGCGATGTCGTCGGTCACGTAGACGATCCGGACGTCGACACCGGCCTCGACCAGTCGATCGGCCGCCACCTGGAAGTTGAGCCGGTCGCCCGCGTAGTTGCCGAAGCCCATCACGATCCCGGCGCCGCCGTGCGCGGCCCGGCAGACCCGGTAGACCTGCTCCGCCGACGGGGAGGCGAACAGGTCGCCCAGCACGGCGCCGTCGGCGAATCCGGTGCCCACCACCCCCGAGTACGAGGGGTAGTGACCCGAACCGCCGCCGACGACGAGGCTGACCTTGCCGTCCAGCGGACCGCCGGCCCGGACGAACCCCGAGGCGCCTTCCACCCGGTCGACGTGGTCGGCATGGGCCAACGCGAAGCCGCGCAGGACGTCGTCCTTGAATGCCGCCGGGTCGTTGTGGACGTGGGTCACGCTCGTTCCTCTCGCGGTCGTCGATCGAGTTGGGTGGGGCCCTCAGGCCGGGATGAGGGAGACCTTGACCGACTTGTCGCCGGCACCGACGAGGTCCAGGCCCTCCTGGAACTGCGCCAACGGGAGCTGGTGGGTGACGATCCGGTCCATCGGCAGGATCCTCGACTCGAGGAGCTTCGCCGCGGCCGGCCAGCAGTAGGGGCCGAGGTGCGCACCGAGCACATCCAGCTCCTTGTCGTCGCTGATGATCGACCAGTCGACGCTGACATCGCTGCCGAACACGCTGTACTCGACGTAGCGTCCGAGCTTTCGCAGGAGATTCAGACCCTGCGGGACGGCGGAGGGGTGGCCGGTGCCTTCGAGGTAGACGTCGGCGCCGTAGCCATCGGTGAGGTCCTGAACGATCTGGATCACGTCCTCGTCGGCGATGTTCACGGTGAGGTCGGCGCCGCAGGCCGCGGCGAGCTCCAGCTTGGTCGGCGAGACGTCGAGCGCGATCACCCGGGCCGGGTTCTTGGCCCGCGCTCCGGCGATCATGCCCAGCCCGATCGGTCCGCAGCCGGCGATCACGACCGTGTCCTCGAAGCTCAGCTGGGCCCGCTCCACCGCGTGCAGGGCGCAGGACAGCGGTTCCACGAACGCCGCGTGCGCCGCCGGCAGCTCGGCCGAGATCTTGTGCACCAACGCGTTCGCGGAGTAGATCATGTAGCTGGCCATCGCACCCGGGGTGCGGCGCTTGAAGCCGTACAGGTCGTGCGGCGCGCACATGTGGTACTGCCCGCGCAGGCAGTAGCGGCACTTCCAGCACGGCACGATCTGCTCACTCGTCACCCGGTCACCGACCGCGACGCCCCAGCGGTCAGCCGCCGCCTCGTCCAGCTGCACGACGGTGCCGACGAACTCGTGACCGGGGATGACCTCGGTCTCGGCCCAGGCCGGCCGGTTGGCGTCCCCCCAGAACTTGGCCGCGCCGTGATAGCACTTCAGGTCACTGGCACAGATCCCCACGGCCTCGACCTTGACCAGCGCTTCACCGGGCCCCGGACGCGGGACGGCCACCTCCTCCAGCGCGTAGTTCTCCGGGCCGTGACAGATGACGGCCTGCATCATCTCCGGGATGTCTGCGTGAGCATCGGACATGCGGTGGACCTCCAGCGGTGGGGCGGGTCAGGCTGATGTCGTTGTTCCGCACGCTACCGGGGCCCGGTCCCGCCGTGTCCTGCGCCCGTCGCCGAGCGGTCAGCGAGGCGTTCCGGTGGGCGACCCGAGGCCGGGTGGGGTCGCGTAGCGCAGGTCGGACGAGCCGCGGTATCCCGGGAACTCCACGTTCGCCTCGGTGCGGACGTCATAGCCGAGCGCGTACGCGTCGACGTACTGCCGGTAGATGCGCAGCGCCGGGGAGTCGGCGAGGGCTGCCTGCAGCTGCGGCTGGTCACCGATCGCGCTGATCCGGTACGGCGGGGCGTACGGCACCCCGTGCAGGACGACGGTGTTGCCGACGCACTTGATGCCGGTGGTCGAGATGACGCGTTGACCCTGGATGGTCATCGCCTCCGCGCCGCCGCGCCACAGGGCGTTCACCACGGCCTGGATGTCTTGCTGGTGCACCACGAGCAGGTCCCCGTCGACGCCGTCGGGCCGAACCGAGGTCGGCGCGTCGTCCAGGCTGACCGTGACCGCCGGGCCGCGTACTGCGGTCATGCCGGCCCGGGCCTCGAGCTCGGCCGCCGCCGCATCGAGGTCGTCGTTGTCGACCACGTCGGCCGAGAGCGCCGCCACCTCGTCGTTCAGCTGGGTGACGCGAGTGGTCAGCTCGGCGTTGCGGCGGGACTGGTCCTGCACCAGACTCACCAGATCGGTGTTGCGGGCCGGACGCAGATCGATGCCCCGGGCCTGGGCGGCGCTCACCACGACGAGGAGCCCGACCACCAGGCAGACCAGCGCGGTGGTGGCCCGTCCCAGCGTGGTGCGGGAGGCGTTGCGTCGCCGCGAAGCCGCCGCCGCCCGACCCAACGCCTCGCGGGCCCGACGCAGGCCGGTGCTGTCGGTCATCGCCGGTCCCTCCGGTGCTCGGTGTCGCCGCCGCGGCCGTGGAATCGCCGGGGCCGCGGGTGATTGACTACGCTAACCCTTCGAGCAGTCAGGAGAAGGTGTGCCCGAATCGAGAGTGCGCAAGACCGCGGACGAGAAGAAGAAGCTGCGCAAGGCGGCGGAGTCGAAGCCGAAGAAGATCAAAGCTCCCGGCAGCCGGCGCTGGGTGCCGCCGACCTTCATCACCGTCGGCCTGCTCGGCGTCGCCTGGCTCATCACCTACTACGTGGCCGGGCAGTACATCCCGTTCATGAGTGACCTCGGCAACTGGAACATCCTGATCGGCATGGGCGGCATGGCCGCGGCGTTCGGGATCGCCACCCTCTGGAAGTAGTTGCTTCGGCCGCTGGGGGGCATCGGGATGCACAGCGTGAGCGGAATCACAGGTGTGTCATTCATCCACACTGTGGAGAAGCCGTGTGGACAAACGCCGTAATAATTGGTCCCCCGAGCAGGAGTCTCCTGAGGTCAGTTCGGTCGGCTGTAAGGGAAGAGTCCGACTCGATCGGACGCACAGGAGACTCCCGACCTTCATGATGCGGTCTCGGGTCGCGGAAACCGGGCTCACCGGCCGGGCGTGTTGGCGTCGAATCCGCAACGACCCATCCCGGTGCAGTATCGGATCCCGCGCGGCCGCCACGACGGGCTGCGGGCGCTGCTACTGCAGCTCGGGGCGGGCGGCGAACCAGTCGCCGTCGACCCGGTCCCGGGCCCGGCGACACGCGATGATCGTGCCCAGCCCGGCGGCGAGCGTGGCCACCCAGGCGTACCCGAGCTCGACGGGCGCGCCGGCCTGCGACATCAGGAACCAGCCGTTGAGGACGAGCGGGACGCTGATGGCGAGCAGCCAGCCGAGGATCACCACGATCCGGTACAGCCACTTGTTCATGTCGCTGGTGGCCAACGTCCACAGCGTCAGCACGGCCAGGAAGACGCCGCCTTGGTTCAACGCCAACCCGAGATAGGTGATGTTGAGCGCGATGTCCACCAAGCCCGGATCGGTCGACGGGACGCTGCCGGCGTCGACCCCGAGGAAGAAGTTCGCCGTCGGGATCAGCCACCGGCCCGCGCCCGAGCCGACCAACGTGATGCCGGGCAGCAGGGCGCTGAGCACCATCAAGGCGCCCAGGCCCAGCGTGCCCCAGACCCGCCCGGGTATCACCGCACCCGGAGTATCTACGACTGCGCCGTCACCGCGAGCTGGATGTGCGCGGTCACCGCGTCATGCAGCTTGATGCCGACGGTGTGCGTGCCGGTGTTCTTGATCGGTTTGGTGATCTCGACCGACCGCTTGTCGATGGCCGGTCCGCCCGACTTCTTGACCGCGGAGGCGACGTCGGCCGTGGTGACCGCTCCGAACAACTTGCCGGAGCCACCCGCCCGGACCGGCAGCGAAACGGTGAGGCCCTCGAGCTGGGTACGGACCTCCTGCGCGTGGTCGAGGTTGCGGATCTCGCGGGCGTCGCGACTCCGCTTGATGCCGGCGATCTGCTTCTCGCCGCCCTTGGTCCACGCGATGGCGTAGCCCCGGGGCACGAGGAAGTTGCGGCCGTAGCCGTCCTTGACCTCGACGATGTCGCCGGCCAGACCGAGGTTGTCCACGGCCGCGGTGAGGATGAGTTTCATGGCGTTTCCTCCGCTCAGCGCGCTGTCGAGGCGTACGGCAGCAGAGCCACCTCACGCGCGTTCTTGATGGCGATGGCGACCTTGCGCTGCTCCTGCACCGAGAGGCCGGTGACCCGGCGGGCCCGGATCTTGCCACGCTCGGAGATGAACTTCCGCAGCATCGCGGTGTCCTTGTAGTCGATGTGCTGGCCGGCCCGCAGCGGGTTCGACTTCTTCTTGACCTTGCGCTGCACGGGTGGGTTGTTGGCCATTGTGGTGCTCCCCTTTCGAAGCCCGACGTTGTGCGTCGGAATGTGCCGATATCGGTTGGTGGTTGGTTGGCAGGCCCGGATGCGATCCGGACCCGACGATCAGAAGGGTGGTTCCTCGGTCTGCGGGCTGCTCCACGGGTCGTTGCCCTGCGGTCGGGCGCCGCCGCCGGAGCCGCCGGTCGCCCACGGATCTTCGCCGAAGCCGCCCTGCGAGCCGCCGCCCTGGCCGCCCTGGCTCCCGCCGCCCTGGGGGCCGCCGCCGCCGCCTTGGCCGCCGCCGCCCTGGGAGCCGCCGTAGCCGCCGCCGCTGCGACCGCCACCACCGCCCTGGCTGGTGGTCCGGGTCACCTTGGCGGTCGCGTAGCGCAGCGCCGGCCCGATCTCGTCGACGTCGATCTCGAACACCGTGCGCCGCTCGCCCTCTCGGGTCTCGTAGCTGCGCGACTTCAGCCGCCCCTGGACGATGACCCGCATCCCCTTCTGCAGGGACTCGGCCACGTTCTCGGCGGCTTGGCGCCAGACCGCGCAGTTGAGGAACATCGCGTCGCCGTCGCGCCACTCGTTGGTCTGCCGGTCGAAGGTCCGCGGCGTTGAGGCCACCGTGAAGTTGGCGACCGCGGCACCCGACGGGGTGAAGCGCAACTCCGGATCGGCGGTCAGATTGCCGACCAGGGTGATGAGAGTCTCGCCTGCCATGTTCTCTCCGTGTTCAGACGTCGTGGGCGGTGGATCTGCTCAGCGTGCCAGTCGACACCGACGACACGACAGAGCCCGGGACCGATCTGGGGACAACTGCGCCCCTGCGCGGACCGTGGGCGGAAAGCGTCAGTGCGCGTCCGGTCGGATGACCTTGACCCGCATGATGGACTCGTTGATCTTGAACTGGCGATCCAGTTCCTTCACGTCGGCCGGCTGCGCGGTCACGGTGATGACCGCGTAGATGCCTTCGGACTTCTTCTGGATCTCGTAGGCGAGCCGACGACGACCCCAGATGTCGAGATTGTCGACCGAGCCACCACCCTTGGTGATGACCTTCAGATACTGCTCGAGCGTCGGCTGGACCGACCGCTCCTCGGTATCCGGGTCGAAGATGACCATGACCTCGTACGGACGCATGCGCGAACCCCACCTCCTCTGGTCTCGGCGGCCACGGGACGTCCCCGGGGCAGGAGGGCAACTGCATTGATCTGCATCGGTGCGGCATCGAACGGATCGACGCCAGCGCCCGAGCCTACCCGGTCCGACGGTCGGGTGCGAATCTCCGCCGGGCTCGATCAGGCCGGGCGAGCCGTCGGCTGCGCCGCCCGGTACTGCCGCGGGCTCGCCCCGTAGCTGCGGCGGAAGGCCGCACTCAGGGCGAAGGGTGTGCCGTATCCCACCCGGTCGGCGATCCGCTCGAGGGTCAGCTCGGTCTCGACCAGCAGGTCGGCGGCCAGCGCCAGTCGCCAGCTGGTCAGGAACGCCATCGGGGGCACGCCGACCAGCTCGGTGAACCGGCGGGCCATCGCGGCCCTCGACATCCCGGCCGCCGCCGCGAGTCCCGCCACCGTCCAGTGCCGCTCCGGGTGGTGCTGGACGAGACGCAACACCGTGCCGATCTCGCGGTCGCTCTGGGCGCGGTACCACGCCGGCGTCGCCGCCTCCGGCCGGTCGAACCAGGTCCGGAGCGCGGTGACGAGCAGCACGTCGAGCAGCCGGTCCAGCACCGCCTCCTGACCCGGCCGGTCGTGGCTCATCTCCGTCAGCAGCAGGTCGACCACCGCGCGGTCGGCCGCGCCGTACCCGATCGTCAGCACCGGTGGCAGCGCAGCGGCCAGCCGCGCTCCGACCTCTCCCGGTGCCCGGTAGGCACCGGTCAGCAGCACCGTCGCCTCGTCCTCGTGGTCACCGTCCTCGTGATCACCGTCCTCGTGATCACCGTCCTCGTGGCCGGTCCCGTCGGCGGGGACCGAGGTCGCGATGCCGGTGTTCCCCCAGGTCCGGATGCCGGAGCCGTCCTGCCAGCCGAGTTGGCCACCGTCCACCCGGGTGCACGTCTGGTCGCGGTGGATGACCGCCTGCGGCGGCGTGTCCACAGCATCGGCGACCGTGTAGTGATCGGGCCCTCGTAGCACGGCGACGTCGCCCGCTCGCAGCTGCACCGGCTCGGCGTCCGGGAGCAGCCAGGCCGAGCCGCGGACCACCGCGAGCACCGTCAGGGGCGCCTCGTCCTTGACCCGGATGGACCAGGGCGCCTGCAGCACCGAGCGCAGCAGGAAGGCCTCGCGGGCTCGCGGGCCCAGCAGCAGGCCGCCCAACACGTCCATCCCCTCACGATAGACGCTGCCGTATGTTTTGGCTGCTTTCGGCCATGGAAACACTCACCGCAAACCGGTGAAATGGTGGTCATGACCAGCCAACTCCTCTCCCTGCTCACCGGCGCGACCGCCGTCGGAGCCGCCACCGTCGGTGGCGTCTTCTTCGCCTTCTCGGGCTTCGTGATGCCGGCGCTGCGCCGGCTCCGGCCGGCCGCCGGCGTCGCGGCCATGCAGCAGATCAACATCACCGCGGTACGGGCACCGCTGATGCTGGCCGTGTTCGGTACGGCGGCCGGCTGCTTGATCGTGGCGATCGGCACCGGGCTGAGCGGCTCACGCCGGACGGTGCCGGTCGGGTCGGCCGCAGCTCTCTACCTCATCGGGACGGTGGTCGAGACGATGGCCGTCCAGGTTCCGATGAACAACCGGCTCGCGGCCCTGGACCCCGAAGCGCCGGCGTCCGCAGCGGTGTGGCACGACTACCTGCGCCGCTGGACGGCCGGAAACTCGGTCCGTACGGCCGCCGCGATCGCCGCCGCCGGCGTGTTGACCTGGGCCGTGACGCTCGGCGAGGACTGAGTCCAGATCACGCCTTGACGGCGAGGACCGGCCTGGTGACGCTGAGCAGGATCCTGCTGGCGGCGCTGCCCAGGATCAGCTTGCCGACCGGCGTCCGGCGTCGGATGCCGATCACGATCAGCTCTGCGTCGGTCTCGTCGGCGACCGACTCGAGGTGCTCGGCCACGTCGCTGCCGTACGGGCCCTGGTGCAGCTCGGCCTCGATGTCGAGCTGCTCGAGCTCGCGCCGCAGGTCGTCGGCGGCGGCGCCCTGCAGGAATCGCTCGTCGACCAGGGCGTCGCCCCGACTGGTGTTCACCACCACGAGCCTGATCTTCCGCAATCGCGCCTCGAGGATGCCGCGATCCAACGCCGCCCGACCCTCGGGTCCGGGGACGTAGCCGACCACCACCGCGCTCACACCTTCTCCTTCTCACGCTCGACCTGCTGGGGATCCGACGGGCTCCGCCGACGCGCGATCCAGCGCCACAGCGGCGGACCGACGACGGCCAGCAGGGCGACCAGCAGCACGATCCGACTGAACCAGCTCTCGACCAGCACCCCCAGGTTGCCGTCGCTGATGGCGAGGGCGCGCCGCAGGTTGGTCTCGGCGACCGGCCCGAGGATCAGACCGATCACGGCGGGCGCGATCGGCCAGCCGAAGCGCCGCATCAAGAAGCCGAGCATGCCGAGGACCAGCAGCAAGACCAGGTCGAGCGGATCGGCGTTGACGGCGTACGCAGCCGAGCGAGGCGAACAGCAGGATCCCGGCGTAGAGGTACGGACGCGGGATCTTCAGCAGCTTCACCCAGATGCCCGACCAGCGGCAGGTTCAGCACCAGCAGCATCAGGTTGCCGATGAACAGCGAGGCGATCAGCGTCCACACCAGGGCGGACTCGGTGGTGAGCAGGGTCGGGCCGGGCTGGATCCCGTAGCCCTGGAAGGCGGCGAGCAGGATCGCCGCGGTGGCCGACGTCGGCAGGCCGAGGGTGAGCAGCGGAACCAGCACGCCGGCGGCGGCGGCGTTGTTCGCGGCCTCCGGGCCGGCGACCCCCTCGATGGCGCCCTTGCCGAACTCCTCGGGGTGCTTGGTCAGCCGCTTCTCGGTCGCGTACGACAGGAACGTCGGGATCTCTGCGCCGCCGGCCGGCAGCGCACCGAACGGGAAGCCCGAACGCGGTGCCGCGCAGCCACGGCTTCCACGACCGGGCGAAGTCGGCCCTGGTCATGAACGTTGCCCTGGCTGCTCATCACCTCGACCGGTCCGTGCCGCAGCCGGGACGCCGACGTGCAGCGCCTCGCCGACGGCGAACAGCGCCACCGCCACGATCACCACGTCGATGCCGTCGGTGAGCTGCGGGATGCCGAACGTGAACCGCTGCTGGCCGGTCAGCAGATCGGTGCCGACCAGCCCGAGGAACAGGCCGAGGCAGAGCGAGGCCAGGCCCCGCAGCGGCGAGGTGCCCAGCACGGTCGCCACCGCGAGGAAGGCCAGCAGCGCCAGCGCGAAGTAGTCCGCCGGGACCGATCTGGATGGCCAGCTGCACCACAGTGGGGGCGACCAGGGCGAGCAGCAGGGTCGCGATGGTGCCGGCCACGAACGAGCCCGATCGCGGCGGTGCCGAGCGCGGCGGCGCCGCGGCCGGCCTTGGCCATCTTGTTGCCCTCGAGCGCGGTCATGATCGAACTGGACTCGCCGGGGGTGTTCAGCAGGATCGAGGTGGTCGAGCCGCCGTACATGCCGCCGTAGTAGATGCCGGCGAACATGATGAAGGCGGCGGTCGGCTCGAGCACGTAGGTGATCGGCAGCAGCAGCGCGACGGTCATCGCCGGGCCGATGCCGGGCAGCACGCCGACCGCGGTGCCGAGCAGCACGCCGAGCAGGGCGAAGAGCAGGTTGATCGGGGTGATGGCCTCGGCGAAGCCGCCCATCAGCTGACTGAGAGCTTCCATCACAACCACTCCGTCGCGAGCTCGAGCAGGATGCCGCCGGGCAGCACCACACCCAGCGCCTTGACGAAGATCAGCCAGATGATCACCGAGGTGATCCCGCCGGCGAGCAGCGGCCGGACGATGCCCCGGGCGCCGAGCGCCCAGGCCACCACGCCGAACATCAAGGTGACCGCCAGCGGCCAGCCGATCACGTTGATCAACAGCGCGTGGGCCAGGAAGGCGATGGCGATGATGCCGACCGCACGCCAGGACGTCGTCGCGTTCGGGTCGATGTCCTCGCCCTCTTCCTCGGGTCCCCGGTCGCCGCGGAGCGATCCGGATGGCGAGGACGGCGCCGACGAGGATGGTGGCGGCCGCCGATCAGGTACGGGAAGAACCGCGGGCCGACCGTGTTGGACTGGAGCCGGGGATCGCGATGGTCCGGCGCTCGATCACCACGTAGAGACCGAGCAGCAGCAACACGATGCTCAGCGCGAGCTCGCCGTAGTTCGCCGGCCGGGCCGCGGACTCGCCGGCGGCTCGGCCGTCGGGGACTCAGCCGTCGCGGCTCGGCGGTCGTCGGTGCCGGTCTCGGGTCGACGGGATCGCGTGATCGACGGCGTCATGTCAGCCCGATCTCGCTGCAGGATGGTCGTGCACCCGGCGCTGCTCGTCCGCGAGGAACTTCGCGAACGTCTCACCGGTCAGGAACTGGTCCTCCCAGCCGTTCTTCTCCAGCGCCGTCGCGCCACTCCTCGCTCTCGTGCATCTGGCTCACCAGGTCGATCAGCTTCGTCCGTGGCCTCGGCGGTGCATGCCCGGGTGGGCCAGCACCCCGCGCCAGTTGGAGACCTCGACCTCGAAGCCCGGCCTCCTTGATCGTCGGCACGTCCGGGACCTGCGGCGGAGCGCTCGCTCGCTGGAGACGGCCAGCCCTTGAGGTCGCCGTTGACGCACCTGCTCGCCGTACTCGCCGATGCCGGAGATGCCGGCCGCCACCTTGTTGCCGAGCAGCGCCGCGAGCGACTCGCCGCCACCGGAGTAGGCGATGTAGTTGATCCGCTTCGGGTCCACGCCGCCGGCCTTGGCCAGCAGCCCGGCGAGGATCTGGTCGGTGCCACCGGCCGAGCCGCCGGCGATCGGCAGTCCCCGCGGGTTCTCGCGTCCAGGCCGCGACGAACTCCTTCAAGAGTTGTACGGCGAGTTCTTCGGGGCCACGATGATCTCCGGCCTCGCCGATCAGTCGGGCGATCGGAGTGACGTCGGTCGAGCGTTGACCGGCGACTTGTTGGTCTCGACCGCGCCGACCATGACCAGGCCCATCATCATCAGCAGCGCGTTGTCGGTCTCCCGGTCCAGCTGGCCCGAGGCCGATGGTGCCGCCCGCGCCGTCGACGTTGAAGACCTGCACGTTGCGGGCCAGACCGGCCTGCTGGATGACCCGCTGCATGACCCGCGCCGTGGTGTCCCACCCGCCGCCGGGACTCGCCGGCGCCATCACCCGGAGCCGGGACAGATCCCCGCGACTGGCCACCGTGCCGGCGCAGCCGCCGGTGGTCGCCAGCACCGGGACGCTGAGCGCACCGGCCAGCACGGCCCTCCGGGAAAGGCTCACGGTCCTCCTCGTCGACGACTGGTGCCCCGGACGTTACACCTGAGACGGCGTCGGCGGCAGCCCGCGACCGGCGGTACGGGACGGGCTATTCGTACACGTAGAGCTGATCACCGGGGAAGAGCCAACTCAGTCCGTCCCCCAACCGGTCGCGCCACGACTCCCAGTTGTGACCGTCGCGCGACTCGACGAAGTTGACGGTCATTCCGGTGTCGGCGAACACCGGCACCATCGACCGGTTGTAGACGATCAACGGCTCGTAGACGCCGCAGGACAAGAACATCCGGTCGCACACCCTCGTCGGACGCCGCCGGTACCGGTTCATGAACCGGACCACCGGGTCGAAGGCCGGGGCCTCGGGGTGGGACTCACCGATGTCGGTGAAGACGAAGGATCCGGACTGCAGCAGCAGCGACCCGTACGTCTCCGGGTAGCGCACCGCCGTGCTCAGCGAGGCGATGGCCCCGAAGCTCGATCCCATCAGCCCCCGGCCGGCGGTGTTGGCGATCAACGGCAGCTGCTCCTCCAGCTGCGGTACCAGCTCCCGGGTGATCCAGCGGGCGTGCGGTCCGCTGTTGGGGTACTCGGTGAGTCGTTCGCCGGGATAGGTGAACGCCACCACGGTCGGAGCCATGTCGAGCCGGTGGATCAGGTTGTCCAGCACCGTCTTCATCGACGCGTACTCCAAGAAGTCGCCGCCGTCGTGCACCACCAGCAAGGGATAACGCGACGTGGTGGCGAATCGGGCCGGCAGGTAGAGCGTGACCCGGTTGTCGCGGCGTTGCGCCTGACTCCGGACGACGAGCTCGACGAGTTCGCCGGGTCGGGCCTCCGGATCGTGCACGGCCCAGTCCGGCACGTCATAGCCCTGGCCGTAGCAGACCGACGACTCCCCCATCGGACTCCGCGCGATGCGCGGGTTGTGGGGATCGTTGAAGCGTTCCCAGTGATCACCGCGCCGCAGCTCGAACTGGTACTCGATCCGCGAGTCCGCCGGGATCTCCACCACGACGTACCAGAGGTCGGTGTTCTCGATCCGCCGCATCGCGAGATCACTGTCCAGCCCGACCACCCGATGGCGCACGTAGACGGCGTCGGCCTTGACCCAGGCCACGAAGGTGCAGCGGCTGCCCTCCATGATCGGGAACTCGTGCCGACCCATGAACCGGTGCAGGGCCTCGTCGTCGATCTCCGGCGTCTCCCGCAACCGGTTGATCGCGAGCTTGCCGCTGCGCGCCGACCTGGTCGCCTTGATCGGCTTGGACCGGCGCTTCACTCCTGATCGCTCAGTCATCGCCCATCCTCGATGATCACGTGACCGTCCCGGTCGAGCCAGCGGGCACCGCCCGGCAGTCGGTCGCCCGGGCGGAGATCGACGCGGACCCCGTCCGGAAGCAGCAGGCACACGCGTGGCGCGAACCGGCGCGCCAGCAGCCGCAGCCGACTCGCGTCCCCGAGCGGGAGCCGCCGCCGGGGATGCGGGAACGGCAGCACGCCGGAGAACGCGCCGAGTCCCTCGGCGTAGACCTCCGGATGCCGGCGCCCAGCAGGTCCGCGGTCGTTGAACAGCACCACCCGGTCCGACAGCGCCATGGCTCCGGCGGACCAGGTGATCAGCGGCGACCGGATCGCCGCGGCCAGGCCGAAGATGTGCAGCAGGTGCAGCAGCACCCCCACGTGCCCGCCCGTCACGACCGTTCCGCCGCTGCCGCGCAGCAGCTCGTAGAGCTCGCCGCGCTGCACCGCCATCGTGTCCCGGTCGCCGATCCGGGTCTCGGCGTAGAACTCGGCACGGATGTCGGCGACCCGGCCCAGGTGCCATCGGTCGAGGTGCTGGATGGCGGCCACCGAGTCGTCCTCCGCGGCTATGCGCACATCGGGGATCTGGCTCCGCCGGGTGACGTCGTCGGCCGCCGCGAGGGCATGACCGAGCCGGAGCGCATAGATGTCCTGCTGCGCCACCAGACGGTCGGTCAGTCGGCGCTCGGCCGCGGCGTAGTCGGGATCGTCGTCCAGCAGCTTCCGCCAGCGCTGGTACAACCCGAGGTTGGACATCCGCCCGCCCAGCACGTCCTCGAGCTCCTCGGTCGCCGCCTCGCGCTCCTGCCAGCCGGCGTTGATCGTCGCGATCGGCCCGCTCGGCATCAGCTCCCGCACCGCCGTCCGCGCCGCCGCGGTCCGCCGCTGCGGGCCGAGGACCGTCACCTCCACGGACGCGCCCGCTCAGCCGGCATGTACGGTGATCGACTCGCCGACGTCGTTGAGCATCCCCCGGAGCACGTCGTAGTCGGGGTGCCTCATCCGCACGTACGCGTTCGCCATGAACCCCGCCTCGACCGGCTGGGTGGCCGTGCCGGCGTCGGGCAGGTGCGCGTCGAAGACCCACTCGCCGTACCGGGACTGCATCTCCTCGACGCCGTCGTAACCGCGGATCTGCCCGTCCGCGGTCGGGCGCAGGGCGACCATCCCGGCGGCGTACTGCCGACTCGGCCGGGACTCGGTGCGGCCGTGGACGACCGCGTTGGCCCACTCCCGGTAGATGTCGATCTCGTTGCCCACCGCGTACAGGTCCCAGGAACCGACTCCGGGGGGCCGGCAGCCGATCTCGGAGAAGCGCAGGCCCTTCGGCCCGAAGAACCACTCCATGTGGGTGGCGGAGGTGCCGATCCCCAGCGCCTCGTTGACCCGGCGGCCCATGTCCTTGAGCTGGTGGTAGTCGTCCGCGGCGTCCACCCGGTTGGTGGAGACGAACTGCGGTGAGATCCACCGGGTCCGCATCGCCTCCAGCACGTTGGGGTAGTAGTGCGAGACGAACTCGAAGTCCGGCCGGCCGTCGATGGACAAGGTGTCGTAGAAGCCTTCGTGGCCCTCGACGAACTCCTCCACCGCGATCGAGGTGGCGCCGTCGGCGCCGAAGGCTGCCAGCGCCTGGCCGAGCCCGGTGTCGGAGTCGACCCGGGTCGTGCCCGCGGCTCCGGCGCCCGACCGGGGCTTGAGGATCAGCGGGTAGCCGACCTGTGCCGCGAACTCGCGCACCTGATCGGCGTTCTCGACGGCGGCCGAGGCCGCGGTCGGGACGCCGGCCTCGCGCAGCACCTGCTTCATCGACGGCTTGTCGCGGCACAGCCAGGCGGTGCGGACGCTGGTCCCGGGGATGTTGCAGGCCTCCCGCACCTGGGCGGCGGCCATGATGTGCGATTCGACCGTCGTCTCCAGCCGGTCGACCCACAACTTGTCCTGGATCCACTCCACGGCCGCTCGGAGCTGGCCGACGTCGGTGACGTTGCCGACCTGGTGGTAGTGGTGCATCCAGCCGCGCAGCTCGTCGTCGAGCCAGTCACCCGGCCGCTCTCCGATGCCGATGACCGTTGCGCCGACCGACGCCAGCCCGCGGACGAACTCACGCTGGTTGGCCGGAAACGCCGGTTCGACGAAGATCACGTTCATGACTGACGAGCCTATCGCCGCGCCCGCGGCGCGGGTGCCTCGCAATCCGACCCGACCCACCGATAGCCTGCCAACGCAACTTTCCCTGCGTCGCGACCGAGGAGCTCCGACATGGCGTCCTATCAGCCACCACCCCAGCCAGGCGCCCAGCCAGGCAACGATCCCGGCCGGATTCTCGGCATCATCGGCTTGATCACCGCGATCATCCCGTGCACGTGGTTCGTCGGCTTGATCCTGAGCATCATCGGCTTCGTGCTGTCGAGGCGAGCCGGCATCAAGAACAACCTCGCTCTGGCCGGCATCATCGTCGCCGCCGCCTGGGGCGTCATCTCCATCATCCTCAACATCACGGGAGCATTCGCCCGGATGATGGGTGGCGGCTAGGCCGCCGAACCGACTTGCCGACGAGCCCGACCGGATCTGGTCGGGCTCGTCGTCGTTCCGGGCCCGCGATCGGGCGCTATCGTGCGCTGAGCTCGACCTGGACTCGACCCGGACTCGACCCGCACTCGACTCGAAGGAGCCACGATGACGGAGTTCCCGCGAGAAGAGGCGCCGCCCTGGGATCCCGGCCGGTCCCGCGGCATCATCGGCCTGATCTTCTCGTTGTCCGGGATCTTCTGCGGCGTGATCGGCCTGGTCGGCGCCGTCATCAGCCTGACGGCGTTCCTGAAGTCCCGGAAGGCCGGCTACTCCAACCGGTTCGCGCTGGCCGGCATCATCGTCGGGGTCGCCTTGTTCGTCATCTGGTTGGTGCTGTTCTCCTTCGTCCCGGTGCCGGTTCCGGGCCGCTGACGGCGAGGGGCTGCGGCAACCCCGCGTCAGTGCCGGGAACTACGCTCGACCGGGTGACGACATTGCGGATCGGTGCCCATGGTGACCAGGCCGACCCGATCGCCGAAGCCCAGGCCCGCGACGCGACGCTGGCCCAGTTCTTCCTCGGCGACCCGCAGGGTTGGAAGGCTCCGACGGTGGCGTTCGAGGGCGGAGCACCGGCGCTCAAGGCGGCCGCCGAGGCGGCCGACGTCGTGCTGTACGTCCACGCGCCGTACGTGTTGAACGTCGCCACCACCAACAACCGGATCCGGATCCCGAGCCGGAAGCTGCTCCAGCAGACCGTCGATCTCGCCGCGGAGGTGGGCGCTGCCGGAGTGATCGTGCACGGCGGACACCTGGCGAAGAGCGACGACCTGGCGGTCGGGTTCGACAACTGGCGCAAGTGCATCGAGCGCACCGAGCTGCGGGTGCCGTTGTTGATCGAGAACACCGCGGGTGGCGACCACGCCATGGCCCGACGCCTGGACCGGATCTCCCAGCTCTGGGAGGCGGTGGCCGGCGTCGGCAGCGACCAGGTGGGATTCTGCCTCGACACCTGTCATGCGCACGCCGGCGGCGAGCAGCTGATCGGACTGGTGGAACGGCTGACCGCCATCACCGGCCGGATCGACCTGGTGCACGCCAACGACTCCCGGGACGGCTTCGACTCCGGCGCCGACCGGCACGCCAACCTGGGCCAGGGCGAGATCGAGCCGGAAGCCCTGGTCGAGGTCGTGCGCTCGGCCGGCGCCCCCGTCGTCGTCGAGACGCCGGGCGCCCGGGAGGGTCAGGCGGCCGACGTGGCCTGGTTGCGGGACCGCCTCAGCTGATCCGGCCCGAACGCCGGAGCAGCCTCCGTTCAGCTCGTGCTCCTCTTCACCTGCGCGATCCCGACCCAGAGCCCGGCGGCGCAGGTGAGGACAGCGGCGAGGACGGCGAGCGGGATCGCCGGATCACTGAACGAGCCGGCGAACAGGGCCCGCTCCGCGTTGACGATGTAGGTCAGTGGATTGAAGGCGCCGACCACCTGGATCCAACGCGGACCCGCCTCCAGCGGCAGCATCATCCCGGACAGGATCAGCAGCGGGAACAGCAACGCCTGCTGCACCGCCCAGAACATCCACTCCCGCTTCCGACTGGCGATCGCCAACGCGTACGAGAACGCCCCGACCCCGACGCCGAAGACCCCGAGCAGCAGCAGACCGGCCAACACGTGCAGCGGATAGAGCGTGAACCCGAACGGGATGGAGACGACGGTGATCAGCGCCGCTTGGACGACGAGCGGGGCGAGCTCCTTCAACGCCCGGCCGATGAGGATGGACGAGCGTCGCAGCGGGGTGGCGAGCACCCGTTCGTACGAGCCGACCGTGATCTCGAAGAGCAGGTTCGACCCGGTGATGCTGGTGCCGAAGAGGCAGATCATCACGACGACGCCGGGCAGGAACCACTGCAGCGGCGATGCCCCACCGAGCACCGCCGGATCGATCGAGCCGGCGAGCAACGGACCGAACAGCCCGAGGAAGACCAGTGGCTGCACCAAGGAGAAGATCACCGAGAACGGGTCGCGCAGCACCAGCGAGATCTCCCGCAGGAAGACGGCCACCACATCGGCGACGAGGGAGTTGCGCGGCTTGTCCTCGTACGGCCGCTGGACGAGGTCCTGGACATCGGCGCTCACGCTGCCACTCCGCTCTCTTCGCGCAGACTGCGACCGGTCAGGGACAAGAAGACGTCGTCGAGGGTCGGGATCCGGACATCCGCCGCGGAGGCGAGGACGCCCTCGGCCTCCAACGCCCGCAGCAGCGGTGGTAACGCTCTTCGACCGTGATCGAAGTGCGCCGAAACGGAGACGCCGTGCTCGACGACCCGTCGGGCCACGTCGGTCCCGCGCTCGCCGAGCACCACCACCGCCCGGTCCGCGTCGGCGCCGGGGACGACGACCGAGACCACGTCTCCCGCGAGCGTGGCCTTGAGAGAGGCCGCGGTGTCGTCGGCGATGATCTGACCGTGATCGATCACGATCACCCGCTCGGCCTCGGCGTCGGCCTCCTCGAGGTAGTGGGTGGTGAGCACGATCGTGGTGCCGAACTCGGCCCGCAGGCGGCGGATGTGGTCCCACAGGTTCGCCCGGTTCTGCGGGTCCATGCCGGTCGAGGGCTCGTCGAGGAACAGCAGCCGCGGCGAGTTCATCAGGCCGAGGGCGACGTCGAGCCGGCGCCGCTGGCCACCCGACAACGACGAGACCTGGCGCTTCTCCAGCCCGATCAGGTCGAGGCTCTTCATCAGCTCGGCCGCGTGTGCCTGGGCGTCGACGGAGTTCTGACCGTAGAAGCGGCCCTGTCCGACGAGCTCGTCGATCACCCGGAAGCTGTAACCGCCGCCGCTGCCCTGGCCGATGTAGCCGATCCGGGACCGCACCGTGGTCGGATCCCGGGCGATGTCGGCGCCCGCGACGCTCGCGCGTCCCGAGGTCGGCGGCAGCAGCGTGGTGAGCATCCGCAAGGTCGTCGACTTGCCCGCACCGTTGGGTCCGAGGAACGCGACCAGCTCCCCGGCCGCGATGTCGATGTCTACGCCGCGGACGGCTTCGACGGTCTCCTTCTTGGAGACGAAGTGCCTGGTCAGCTGGTCGGTGTGGATCATCCGGCTGTTCCCCCTCAAATCTACGTACGGTGTACCGAGTTGGTTCACCATACACTGTACGGAGAAGCACTGACAGTTCGTTCCGCAGATTTCTCGGGCAGCGCGAGATGGGGGTCGATGACCGACACCGGAGCCACCGCCGACGAGCGGATGGGCGCCGAAGCGAGCCCGGAGGACGGGACCCCGGAGGGCCGCCGGATCATCGAGCTGCTCTGGGCCGGAGCGCCGACGCCCACCCGGGGACCCAAGGCGAAGGTCACCATGACCGAGATCGTCCGGGCCGGGGTGTCCGTCGCCGACGCCGAGGGGCTGGAGGCGTTGTCGATGCGCCGGGTCGCCACCCGACTCGGCGTCGGGGTGATGTCGCTGTACACCCACGTGCCCGGCCGCTCCGAGCTCCTCGAGCTGATGATCGACCAGGTCTACGCCGAGCACCGGCGGCCCGAACGAACCGCCGGCTGGCGGGAGCAGATCGAGTTCCTGGTCAAGCAGCGCTGGCAGCTCTTCGAGCGCCATCCGTGGTTGCTCGACTACAACATGAACCGACTGCCACTCGGCCCGAACGTGCTCGACGCCGAGGAGGCGCTCTATGCCGCGGTGATGGCGACCGGGCTGCGGGGCACCGACGTCGTGGCGATCACGAACCAGATCCTGTGGCAGGTGACCGGTGCCGCGCGGGCCCAGATCGGCGACGCGGCCGAGGAGCGCTACACCGGCACCTCGACCGAGGCGTACTGGACGTCGCGGCTGAGTTTCTGGGTGACCCACTTCGATCCGCTGCGGTATCCCGCCATGGCCGACATCTGGGAGCGCGGCGGGTTCGACGACGAAGCCGGCTACGACGCCGATCGGGGGGTGACCCGGCTCCTCGACGCGCTGGCCCTGATGATGGAGCACGGGCTGCTGCCGACGGGGGACCCGTCGACGGATCGCAAGCCCGACCTCGGGTGAGACCGCTCAGGAATCGCCGAACCGCACCACCGGATCGGTGGCCTCGGCCCAGAGCGCACCCTCGTCGCGAGTCTGTTGCACTCTGCGGCGGGCGGCCCAGATCACCGCTCCGGCGACCGCGCCCACGGCCAGGATCACCTTCCAGTTCATCACTGCACCCTAGTGCCCGCGACGTCGGCGGGTCGCTCCGCGCTCATCGGCCCGGGCTCGTGGCGACTTCGATCCCGGCTGAGTTCCGGTTACGTTTCTTGCCATGAGCCCCGCCCGCGGTACGGCCTCGGGCTGGTCCCGGGTCGTCGCCACCGTCGCGTTGATCGCCGTGGCCGTGGTTCCGGCCGGCTGCGGCTCACCCCGCAGCGGGACGGTGGCTCCCAGCGTCGCACCCTCCCAGGCGGCCAGTCCAGGTGCGATCCGGACCGCACCGGAGGTGGCGAAGGACCAGCGGTTCGGCTTCGACGACATCGCCGAGTTCCCCGACGGGGTCGAGTTCGAGATGGCTGGGACGGTGGCCAGCAAGGCCGAATCCACCACCAGGGGCGCCGACAGCACCAAGGGCGAGATGGTCACCGTCTCCATCCGGATCGGCAACAACTCCGAGCTGCCGTACGACGCGAGCCACGTCGCCGTCACCGCGAGCTACGGCTCCGGGACTCCGGCCCCGCTCGTGCTCGACACCATCGGCGAGCTGCAGACCGGCTTCACCGGCCGGGTCGCCCCGGCCGACGAGACCATCGCGCCGTTCGGGTTCGCGATCCCGTTCGCCCAGCTGAACACCGTGACCTACACCGTGGATCCGGGCGATGACGCCCACGAAGCGGTCAGCTTCACCGGCAAGGTCGAGCGGCAGTAGCCGCTCGGGCTCGGTCACGCTCGGGCACGGGCACGGTCAGGCCGGTCGAAGCGGGATCACCTCGGCGTCGTCCTCGGACATCCCCGCCCGGTAGGACAGGGCGGCCGCCTCGCCCCGGCTCGTCACGCCGAGCTTGGCCAAGATGTTGGACACGTGCACGCTCGCGGTCTTGGTGCTGATGAACAGGGCCGCCCCGATGTCGCCGTTCGACCGACCCGCCGCCACGAGCTCCAGCACCTCCCGCTCACGCGGGGTGAGAGCGGCCAGCGTCGCCGCCTCCGACTGCGGGCTGTGCGCCAGACCGGCGCGCGCGGCCAGGGCATCCAGCCGATCAGTGAGCAGACCCGATCCCAGCTCCGCACTGAGCTCGCGGGAGGTCTCCAGCACCGAACGCGCCTCGACCCGTTCCCGCTGTGCGATGAGGTGCTGCGCCAGTCGGAGCCCGGCGTAGGGGCGGAGGTAACGGGGCGCACCGGAGCTCGCCAGCCCTGCCCACACCGACCGCCAGGTCGACAGGTCGTCGACCAGCTCCGCCTCGATCACCGGTCGCCAGCTCGGCGCGGTGGCGGAGGCGCCGACGGCCGCGAGACCGGCCTCGACCACGGCGACGCGGGACGCCGTCGGCTCGGCACCCTCATCCGCTCGATCGACGGCACGGGCCGCGGCCGCCGCCACCCGGAGCATCGGCAGCGCCGTCGCGGACGAGTAGCGCGGCAGCTGCTGGAGCGCGGTCTCGCCGTGGTGCCAGGCCCGCTCGACGTCACCGGTGGCCAGGGCCAGCTCGCCGTCGATCCAGGCGACCAGCACGACGTACTGCGGCGCCGGCTGGACCTCACGGACGAGGCCGCGGAACTCGGTCAAGATCTCGTCGGCCCGTTCGAGCTCGCCGCGCCAGACCGACAACCAGGCCATCAGCAGCTGCAGATGCACGTAGTGGTGGGCCGGTGGATCCAGCTCGAGCGCCCTGCTGATCGTCCGCTCGGCCAGGTCCCACTGACCCAGCGCGATCATCGGTTCCGCGGCGTTGCCGGCCAGCATGGCCCCCAAGGACCGCTCCAGTCCCAGCTCCCGAGCGACGTCGATGCCTTCGTACGCCTCCCGCACGGCCTCGTCGTAGCGGCCGGAGTTGGTCAAGGCGTCGGAGTAGTTGATGTAGAAGCGGGCCATCGTCCGGGCGCTGTCGCGGCCCAGCTCGCCGCCCCGGCGCAGCTCGGCCAGCCCTTCCTCCTCCTGACCGCGCATGACCAGCCCGGTGCCCAGGGTGATCCGGGCGTTCGCCTCGACGATCGCCGAACCGGAGGCGACGGCCGCGTCGACCGCCACCCGGGCGTCGGCGCTGGCGTCGAGCCCCGCGAGCTGCCGGATCCGGGCGACCTGCTCCATCACCTTCGCGCGCAGCCGGGCCGGCGCGTCGTCGGGAAGCATGGCCATCGCTTCCTCGACCGCCTCGACCGAACCCGGCTTCATCAGATTGCAGCGCAGCGAGCCGACCGCGGCCAGTCGCACGATCCGACCCAGCAGGTCGGACTCCGGGGTCTGGGCGAGCGCCTCCTTCGCGAGCACGAGGGCTCGTTCGATCTCGCCGGCGTCGGTGGCCGCCTGCGACGCCTTGTCCAGCAGCTGAACCCGGGGGCCGGCGATGGTCTCGGCGTCCGGAACTCGGTCCCACAGCTCGAGCGCCCGCTCGTAGGTCTTCAGCGTCTCGACGTGGGCGGCCGAGCCGGACTCGGCTGCGCGGATCGACCACCGGAACGCCTTGCCGACGTCGTGCGCCTCGGACCAGTGGTGGGCGATCTCCAACGCTGCGGCGGTGCCGACGAGGGTCGGATCCTCCTCGAGCTGTCGCGCGAAGCGGGCGTGCAACCGGGCGTGCTGGCCGGGCAGCATGTCCTCCTCGACGACCTCGCGCAGCAGCGCGTGGCGGAAGGCGTACCCCGTCTCGTCGGCGATCAGCACCGATGCGTCCACGGCTTCCCGCAGATCGGCTTCCAGCTGCGTCGGCGTCCGCTCACTGACGGCTTCGAGCAGCGGGTGCTCGACCCGGTTGCCCGCCACCGCCGCCAACCGGAGGGTGTCGACGGCGTCGTCGGAGAGCAGCGAGATCCGTACGCTCAGGGCATCGCGCAGGGTGTCGGGCATGTCGATGCAACCGCGGGCCGCCGAGGTGGCGAGCTCGGCCACGAAATAGGGGACGCCCTCACTGCGGCGGTGCACGAGCTCGGTCACCACCGGACTGGGCTGGTGCTGCAGCAGCGCGGCGAGCAGCTCACCCACCTCGGCCTTGGACAGGTTCGGCACCTCGATCCGGGTCACGCCGGAGATCCGGCCGATCTCGGCGAGGAAGGGGCGGAGGGGGTGGCGGCGGGTCAGCTCGTCGGTGCGATAGGTGGCGATCACGAGGACGGCCGCGTCGGTGAGGGCGCGGACCAGGAAGCGCAGCAGGTGCCGGGTCGACTCGTCGGCCCAGTGGACGTCCTCGATGATCAGGACCAGCGGACCGTGCTCGCTGGCCCGCTCGCACAACCGCGCGACCGCCTCGAACAGCTGCAGCCGGATCGACTCGACGTCCTTCGGGGGGGTCGCGAGATCGGGCAGCACCACGCCGAGCGCGTCCCGGCCCGCGCCGGCCCAGTCGAGGATCTGCTCCGGACCGTGCCGGTCGACCAGCTCGCGCAGCGCGCCGGCGATAGGGGCGTACGGCAAGCCGTCACCACCGAGCGGCACACACTGACCGCAGACGACCTGCGCCTTGCGATCTGCCAGCGATCGGCGCAACTGAGCCGTGAAGGCCTGCACGATGGTGGTCTTGCCCGAGCCGGCGTCTCCGCCGATCAGCACGAACCGACTGCCGTCGCTGGTCACCTCGTCGAGCAGGCCCTGCAGCCGGGTCAGCTGCTCGGTGCGCCCGACGACCCGGTCCGGCGGCGGGGTCCGGAGGCTGCGCACCATGGGCTCCATCGTGCCACCCGGTGCGGACAGCCCTCCGGACTTCTCGACCGGCACAGCCGCGCTCAGTGGGCGAGGCGGTGAGCGGGCGCGGACAACTCCGAGCGCCCGCCGGGCCACCGGCTACCGGTGGAGCCCCGCAGCAGACCGGCGAGGTGCTGCCACCACGCCTGGCGACCCTCCTGGGCCACCCGGGCCAGTCCGTTCTCGTGCGCTTCCGCCAGCAGGTCCCGCCGATGCTCTGCCCCCAGAGCGGTGGTCAGGTACTCGTTCATGGTTCCTCCTGAGTTCTCGTTCTCCGACAACTCAAGACTCCGCGTAAGCCGCCTCCCGGGCATCGTGCAGATGCCGCATCTTCACGGCGGTCGACGGCTCTGAGGTACCTGCCCGGCGGTCTGAGGTAGCACCGTCCGACTGAGGTAGCCGGCCCAGGCGGCTCAGCCCTTGGCGGCGGCCCGCAACTTCTCCAGCAGCGGTCCGGCGGCCTCGTCGAGGAAGCGCTGCTGCCCCTCGTCGCCGACCTGGACCACGGCGATGTCGGTGAACCCGGCTTCCCAGTACGGCTGGACCGCGGCGACCAGCTCGTCCAGGTCCGGACCGCAGGCAATGGTGTCGGCCACGTCCTCGGGTCGGACGAACTGGCTCGCGCCGGCGAAGCCCGCCGGGGTGGGCAGGTCGGCGTTCACAGCCCAGCCACCGGCGAACCAGCGGAACTGCTCGTGCGCCCGCTCGATCGCGCGCTGCTTGTCGGGATCCCAGCAGATCGGGACCTGACCGATCTTGCGCGAGTCGGCGCCGGAGTGCTCGCGTTCCCAACCCGCCACGAGCTCGGCGTCGGGTTCGACCGCGATCAGGTGCTCGGCCAGCGGGGCGAACCGGGCGATCGACTTCTCCCCCGACACCGCGATGGCGATCGGCACACCGTCCTCCGGGGCATCCCAGATCCGGGCCGAGTCGACCCGGAAGTAGTTGCCCTCCCAGGTCGTGAGGTCACCGGACAGCAGCTCCCGGATGACCTCGGCGGCCTCTCCCAACATGTCCTGCCGCTGGTCGATCGGCGGCCAGCCCTCGCCCGTCACGTGCTCGTTGAGGTTCTCCCCCGAGCCGAGACCGAGGATGAACCGGCCCTCCGACAGCAGCTGCATCGTGGCTGCCTTCTGGGCCACCACGGCCGGGTGGTAGCGCTGGATCGGGCAGGTGACGTAGGTGGCCAGCTCGACCTGCGAGGTCGCCTGCGCGACGGCCCCCAGCACCGTCCACGCGTAGGGGGCGTGACCCTGGCTGGTCAGCCAGGGCGAGTAGTGGTCGCTGCTCACCTCGAAGTCGAAGCCGAGATTCTCCGCGTCGACGGCGTAGCCGACGAGTTCTCGGGGACCGCTCTGCTCGGTCATCAAGGTGTAGCCGAATCGGACGGATGGCGCGCTCATGATTTACAGCGTAAGTAGGCGATGCCCGGGCGCCGGTGCCCACCCCGGCTCAGGGTCGGTCGACGGGCGCCGAGGCGACGTCCAAGCCGTACACCCGACGCGCGTTGTCCCGGCCCACGAGTCGCCGGAGGCGCCGCGCGTCCGCGGCGGTCAGGTCGTCGCTGCCGACCAGGTCGTCGAGTACCTCGCCGAGGCCGCGCCGGAACAGCAGCGCTCCCAGGTGGTAGAGCTCCGCCAGGCCGTACGCGTCGGTGGCGAACAGCAGCTTCCCGAACGGGACCAGCTCCAGGGTCTCCGCGATCACCGCGCGACTCCGGGCGCCGGTGTTGTGCACGGTGAGACCCAGATCGAGGTGCACGTGGGCGAACACCTGAGCCAGGTACGCCGCCTGCCGGTGGTACGGGTAGTTGTGCAGCAGCAGCACCGGGATCTCCCGGTCCTCGGTGGCCCGCAGGAACGCGGTGAGCCGCAACGGGTCGGCGAGCCGCAGATCGAGGTCGGCGTCGCCGAGACCGACGTGGAGCTGCAGGGGCAGCCGGTGCTCGATCGCGGTCCAGGCGAGCCAGTCGTGGACCACGGGGTGCGCGATCCGCAGCCGCCCGGCTCGATCCGGCCCGACCGCCGCGAGTGCGGCGACGACCTCGTCGGTGGTCGGCTTCTCGGCTGCCAGGTCCAGTCCCACCCGGTAGGCGGCGATGCTCTTCGCGCCGACGGCACGCGTGGTGCGCAGCGTGTCCTCGATCCGCTCCGGCACGGAGTGGGGATCCACGCCGGCGGCGAGCAGCTGCTCGGCGACGGTCTCCAGCCGCACGATCTCCCGCGAGGTCCCGCCCCCGAGCTCGGCCAGCTCCGACGGCGAACACGATCGGTCCGCGCCGATGCCGGTGTCTACCACGAAGGTGTCGATGCCGGCTGCCGTCAGCAACCGCCGACTGGCGTCGGCTCCGAGCTCACGGCGGCGGCGCAGGTAGGCGTCGGGATCGGCGTGCGGCTCCAGGCCGAGCACCGGGGCGCACCACCGTCGTACGGCCGAACCCAGCAACGAGTCGAAGAAGGTGGTCCCCGCCGGCGCCGGTCGGCCGGCCTCGTTCAGCAGGCTCTCGAAGTCGGCCCGCTCGAGCGGATCCAGCCGCAACCCGTGGCAGTGGTGATCGATCAGCGGATCGAGGTCGAGTGGGGACCGGAGCGGGGACACGATCTCCCTATTCTGCTCTGGTGGACGCTGCACTGGATCCGACGGAGCGGGTTTCCCGGCGAGCCGAGGCGGAGCGACGGCAGGCCGAGCTCGCCGACCAGCAGGTCGTCGCGGTGGCCACGACGTTCGTCGACAACTCGGGCATCGCCCGGGTCAAGGCGATGCCGCTGGAGCGACTGCCGGTCTTCGCCGCCGAGGGTGCCGGCTTCTCCACCAGCTTCGACCACTTCCGGTTCGACGACTGGAGCGCGGCTCCGCCCGACGGCCGCGCGCCGGTCGGCGATCTGCGCATCATCCCGGATCTGCGGCGGTTGGTCCCGCTGGCCGGTCAACCGGGCTGGGCGTGGGCGCCGGGCGATCGCTACACCCAGGACGGCACGCCGCACCAGCAGTGCTCCCGGTTGCTGCTGCGTCGCATCACCGGCACCCTCGCCGCCGCGGGTCTGCGGGTCCGGGCCGCCTACGAGATCGAGTGGGTGGTTTCGGCGGGCAACGGCCCCGACTTCGTCCCCGCGATGGACGGCCCGGCGTACGGGATGACCCGGTTGACCGGCATCTCCGACTACGCCCGCGACCTGCTGCAGGCGTTGGCGGCCGAACGGGTGGCGGTGGAGCAGTTCCACCCGGAGTACGCCGCCGGCCAGCTCGAGCTGTCGGTCGCGGCGGAGTCGCCGGTCGATGCGGCCGACACCTCGGTGCTGGTCCGCAGCACGATCAGGGCGGTCGCGGCGCAGCACGGGATGCGGGTCTCGTTCTCGCCGAAGGTCGAGGTGGACGGCGTCGGGAACGGCGGCCACGTGCACCTGAGCATCGCGCGGGACGGGCGGAATCTGCTGAGCGGCGGCACCGGCCCGTTCGGTCTGACCGACGAGGGGGCCGGGCTTCGCGGCCGGCATCCTCGACCGGCTGCCCGCGCTGCTCGCACTCGGCGCCCCGTCGGTGGCCTCCTACCTGCGACTCGTGCCGTCGCACTGGGCCGGGGCGTATGCGTGCTGGGGACTCGAGAACCGTGAGGCCGCGCTCCGGATGATCGCCGGTGGGAACGACGCGGCGAATCTCGAGGTCAAGTGCGTCGACCTGACGGCGAACCCCTACCTGCTGCTCGCGGCGCTGCTGGTGGCCGGTGCCGCCGGGTCGGGAACGGGCGCCACGTTGCCGGATCCGGTCGACGTCGACCCGGCAGCACTTCCGCCCGAGGTGTCGGCCGAGCGCCGGATCGAGCGGTTGCCGACCTCACTCGCCGAGGCGACCGACGCGCTGGCGGCCGACGGCGTGTTCCGCGACCAGCTCGGACCGGCCCTCATCGACACCGTCGTCGGCATCCGGCGATCGGAGATCGAGCTGTTCGCCGACGCGACGCCGACCGAGATCGTCGAGGCGATCCGCTGGCGGCACTGAGTCGACGCCGGGCCGATCAGTTGACGCTGTAAACAATCCGGCGCGGCGCCGTGCACAATGAGGTGTGCCACGGCTGCGTACGGTGTCCCCGAAGGACCCAGGTTGGACCCGTCGTCGGGCGGGCAAGGGGTTCATCTACCTCGACTCCGACGGTGGCCGGCTGCCGGAGGACCAGATCGAGCGCTGCAAGTTGCTCGTGATCCCGCCGGCCTGGGAGCAGGTCTGGATCTGCCCGGTGCCCAACGGTCACATCCAGGCGGTGGGCACCGACGACGCCGGCCGGCGGCAGTACATCTACCACGAGTACTGGCGACTGAAGCGGGACAAGTCCAAGCACGACCGGGTGCTCCAGGTCGCCTCGCGGTTGCCCCGGGCCCGTCGGAAGGTGGCCGGCGATCTCGCACTGCCGGGGATGCCGTACGAGCGGGCGCTGGGCACGGCGTTCCGGTTGCTCGACCTGGGGTTCTTCCGGATCGGTGGCGAGGCGTACGCGGAGGCCAACAACAGCTACGGTCTGGCCACCATCCGCAAGGAGCACGTGAGCATCGAGGGCAAGACGGTGGTGTTCGACTTCATCGCGAAGTCGGGTCAGGAGCGCTACGTCGCGATGGCCGACGACCAGGTCCGAGCCGCCGTCCGGTACCTGCTCGATCGGCAGAGCGAGGGGCCCGAGCTGCTCGCGTACGAGACCGGCGAGGGCTGGCGGGACGTGACCTCGACCGAGATCAACAGCTACATCAAGGGCAAGGTGGGCGGTGAGGTCTCCGCCAAGGACTTCCGGACCTGGCACGGGACCGTGATCGCCGCGGTGTCCCTGGCGGCGGCCAACGAATCCGCCACCACGATCAGCAAGCGCAGGCGGGCGGTGAGTTCGGCGATGAAACAGGTGGCCACCTACCTGGGCAACACCCCGACGGTGGCGCGGAAGTCCTACGTCGACCCCCGGGTCATCGACTTGTTCAACGACGGCGCGAGCATCTCCCCGAAGCTGGCGTCCCTGGACACCGATCTCTACGACGGCGCCACTCACGGCAAGATCGAACGCGCCGTGCTGAACCTGCTGCAGGCCCCGAAGGGACGACTCCGGGACTGACCGGGCCTGCGATGATCATCGTCGGCGTCCGCCGGTGCGGACCGTTGATCGATTGTTCTCGAATCGCCCCCGGGGTGGCTTGATGATCTTTAAGCTGTGCCGGTGACTTCGCGATTCCAGACCGTGCTCGGCCTCGCCGTCGCCCCGGTCGCCCTTCTGATTCCCTTGGCCGGCTGTGTCAGCAGCTCGCCCTCGTCCACTCCGTCAGCTCCCCCGGCCAGCTCCGCCGCAGGCACCGGGGTCCTGGAGTTCTCCACCGTCGAGCAGGTGACGGCACCGATCCTGCAGCAGGACCCGAACTGTGCGTTCGGTCAGTGGAACGACAACTCGACCGGTGTGGACGAGGAGTTCCGTTCCGGGGTCAAGATGTTCAAGCAGTTCGACTGCTACAAGAGCAAGGACGATGTCGGCGGCCTGCCGGAACGCCTGCAGCAGTCGATGTACGTCGAGTTCAACGACGAGGCGACGGCTACCAAGTTCGCCGAGAGCGAGCGGTCGCTCTACTCCTCGTTGGTGGCCGGTACCCGGGTCGTCGTGGCCGGAACCGGTCTGGAAAGCGTCGACATGCCGGCCTACCTCAACGAGCTCAAGAGCGCCTGCGGCTGCGGCGAGGTGCTGAAGTCCGGCGGCTGATCAACTCCTCAGCAGCGGCTGGGCCCGGTGGCGGTGGGATGCAACCACGGCAGCTCCGAAGCCCAGCCCTGTTGCAGCACGGTGATCAACGCCGGCGGCGTGATCACCTCCACCGTGCCCGCTGGTCGGCCGCGCGTCTCCCGGTAGCCCGCCGGCGTCCAGCGTCGCAGCCGGTCCGCCACCAGGACCCAGGGCTCGCCGTCGAGTCGGACGAACGCGCCGTTCGGCAGGTCCTCGGCCCGTCGCGCGTGCAGCCGAGTCCGGCCCGTGTCCGGGTCGAGTCGCTCGGTGTGCAGCCGGGCGTCGATCGCCTCGGCGCGGCGGTCCGGGTCGATCTGGGCCGCCCAGAGATCGCCGAAGGCGCGCCACGCGTCGCGACGGCACTCCGCGCAGGGCCGGTGCCCGGCCGCCCAGGCGGTGGCCTCGTCGAGGAAGAACAGCTCGGTGTAGCGCCCGGGTCGCAGCAGCTGACGACGTCGGCCGCGGAACTCCAGCCGACAGGCGATCCAGCGACGCACCCCGTACCGGCGCCGGATCCGGCCCGCCGGATCGTGCAGGCAACCGCGGTTCCCGTACACGAGCCCGCGGGCGGGCGTGGCGATCAGCTCACCGAACGGGGTCACCCGGTTCTGCCGCGGGGGCTGCCCGCGGCCGTGTCCACTCGTCACCGAACCACTCGTCACCGAACCACTCGTCACCGAACCACTCGTCACCGAACCCCTCCTCGGACGCCGCGGGTCGGCGACGGCACAGCCTCGACCGCGGGCTCACCACCAGCGTGCGGCACCTTGTGCCCGGGGCCAAGGGGCTGGGAGTCTGCTCGGGTGCGTTCTTCGCTTCTGGTAGGCGCGGCCTTGGCGATCGCGGCGTTGTCGGTCGGAGCCGCGTGCGCCCCGTCGACGACCGGCCCGCCCGGGGCTTCGACGACACCGCCCCCGTCATCGACGACCCCACCCCCGTCCTCGCCGCCCGCCACTCCGGTGACGCCCTCGACCCCCGCCGCGCCGGGCTGCGTCCCGAACGTCGACGAGGTCGTCGCTCGAAAGGCGTTGCCGGACTCAGCGGCAGCGGCGCTGCCAACGGAGCTGCGCAGCAAACTCGATGCGGCCGCCAAGGCGTCCTTCAAGCAGGCCGCCGCGCCGGGGGCGATCGTCGGGATACAGACCCCGGAGGGAAAGTGGACGCAGGCCTACGGTGAGGCCGACCCGCCGAACGGCACCGAGATGGCCGTCGGCATGCACACCCGGATCGGGTCGGTGACCAAGACCTTCACCGGGACGGTCATCCTGCAGCTCGTCCAGGATGGCTCCCTGTCTCTCGACGACCCGATCCAGAAGTACGTCGCGGGCGTCCCGAACGGCGGCCAGGTGACGATCCGGCAGCTGCTCGACATGACCTCGGGCGTGGCCAGCTACACCAAGAGCACGAAGTTCACCGACGTCCTCTTCGCCAGACCCCAGACCGTCTTCATCCCCGATCAGCTGATCAAGATCGGCCTGTCCGAGTCGCCGGTCTTCAAGCCGGGTACCGATTTCGAGTACTCCAACACCAACACCTTGCTGCTGGGCAAGGTGATCGAGAAGGTGACCGGTCGATCCGTCAAGCAGGTGTTCGCCGAGCGGGTCTTCGATCCGCTGATGCTCCGCCAGACGTCGTGGCCGGGTGATTCGCCGGCCATGCCGAAGCCCTACGCCCAGGGCTACACCTTGCAGGGTGACGCCGCCACCAAGTCGCGACCGAGCAACGCCACGCACTGGAACCCGTCCTGGGGCTGGACCGCCGGGGAACTGATCTCCGAGATGGACGACCTGCTGGTCTACGGCCGGGCCCTGGGCACCGGGTTGGGGCTGCTGGACCCCGCGACGCAGGCAACGCGGCTGCGATCACTGCCCGCCCCGGCGTCCTACGGGCTCGCCCTGACCTGCAGCGGAGGGTGGGTCGGGCACACCGGGACCTTGCCCGGGTACAACACCACGCTCTTCTACCACGCACCCACCGACACCACCATGATCATTCAGGTGAACAGTGACATCGCGTCCGGAGACTGCCCTCAATCGCCGACGCTGACCGACAACCAGCGCGACATCCCCTGCTCCTCCCCGGCCATCCGCATGTTCGTCGGGCTCTCGACGGCCTTCGGCCACCCCTACCCGCCGAATCCGCTCCGCTGACGGTCCGGCCGGCCGGCGATCTTCGAGCCGGTCGCCGTGCTGGACGGGGCTACACCAGTCGACGCGAACCGGGCTCGGTCACCCGCAGCCAGGCGAAGCCGTAGCCAGCCAACGGGAACTCTCCCCGACCGTGATCATCGACGGACAGCGGGTCGGCGTCGAAGAGATCGGTGAGCACCGAGCCGGGCACCAGGTCGTCAACGGTGAGTGGCACCACCACGGGATCCGGTGCCAGGTTGTGCAGCGTCACGATGGACCCGTCGTCCCACGACGATCGCAGGGCCAGCACGGCGGGGTGCGGCTGGTCCAGCACGACTGTGGTCCCCCAGCCGATCTCGGGACAGTCGCGATAGCAGCGAGCCAGGTGCTGGATGAAACTGAGCAGCGAGTCCGGGTCGTTGAGCTGGTCGACCACGTTGACGAACTCCGGCCCGTACGCTCCCTCGACGACGGGCCCGGCCAACTTCGCCGGCTTCGCGTTGGAGAAGCCGCCGTTCTGGCCGGCGGTCCACTGCATCGGGGTCCGCACGGCGAGCCGGCCGCCGGCGGCCAGGTTCTCGCCCATGCCGATCTCCTCGCCGTAGAACAGGACGGGGGTGCCGGGCAGCGCGAACAGCAGGCTGTAGACCATCCGGATCCGGCGGGGATCACCATCGAGCATCGGCGGTAGCCGGCGGACCAGCCCGCGTCCGTACACCTGCATCTCCGGTTCCGGACCGAAGGCGGCGAACACCTCCTGGCGCTCGGATTCGCTGAGCTTGTCGAGGGTGAGCTCGTCGTGGTTGCGGACGAAACTCGCCCACTGGCAGTGATCGGCGGGCACCGGGCGCTCCTGCAGGGCTGTGACCACGGGTCCGGCGTCGCGGCGGGCCAGGGAGAGATACATCCGCTGCATGCCGATGAAGTCGAACTGCATGGTCAGTTCGTTGCCCTGCTCACCACCGAAGAACCTCGCCTGCTCGGCGTGCGGGAGGTTCACCTCCCCGAGCAGGATGGCGTCGCCGCTCCGACGGCTGAGGAACTCGCGGATGTGACGCAGGAAGCTGTGGGGATCCGGCAGGCTCTCGTCGGCGCCCTCGATGCCCAGGGGCTCGATCAGGAACGGGACGGCGTCGACCCGGAACCCGGACAGGCCCAGCTCGAGCCAGAACCCGATGATCTTGATGATCTCGTCCCGGACCTTCGGGTTCGCGACGTTCAGGTCGGGCTGGTGCTTGTAGAAGCGATGCAGGTAGTACTGCCCGGCCTTGTCGTCGAAGGTCCAGACGCTGGTCTCCTGGTCGGGGAAGGTCGGGGCCGCCTGGGCGTCGGCGGGCGGCTCGTCGGCCCACACGTAGAAGTCGCGGAAGGGCGAGTCCGGACTGGACCGAGCCGCCTTGAACCACGGATGCCGGTCGGAGGTGTGGTTCACGACCAGGTCCGCGATGACTCTCATCCCGCGATCCCGGGCGGTCCGGATCACCTCGACCAGGTCGCCGAGATGGCCCAGCCGCGCATCCACACCGTAGAAGTCGACGATGTCGTAGCCGTCGTCTCGGTCCGGCGTCGGATAGAACGGCATCAGCCACAGGCAGGTGACGCCGAGAGCCTCGAGGTAGTCCATCCGTTGGGCCAACCCGACGAGATCCCCTACGCCGTCGTCGTTCCAGTCCATGAAGGTCTCGACGTCGAGGCAGTACACGACGGCGGTCTTCCACCACTGATCACTGGTCTCGGTGATGCGCATCGCGTCACACCTTCCTGGTCACGTCGAGCTGCGGCAGCACGTGCTCCCCGAAGGCGTCGATGAACCGATCCAGCTCCTGACCGACGTGGTGCAGGTAGATCTCGTCGAAGCCGAGGTCGACGTAACCCTGCAGGAGCTCGGCGTGCCTGCCGAGATCCGCGGAGATCTGGACCGAGCCGTCCATGTCGTCGGGCCGCACCTTGGTCGCCGCCACGTCGAAAGCCTCCGCGGTGTCCAGGTCCCAGCAGATCGGGGGCTCGAACACGTTCGTGCGCCATTGGTCGTAGGCGATCGCCCGAGCTTCGTCGTCGGTGTCGGCGTAGCTCAGGTGCACCTGGAGCACGAGTGGTCCCCTGCCACCGTTGGAGCGGTAGGCATCGACCAGCTGCCGCAGCTTGTCGGGCGGCTGGGCGATGGTGGCCAGACCGTCGGCCCAGGAGGCGACCCAACCGGCGGTCTCGACCGAGACCGCCGGACCGATCAGCGCCGGGGCGACGTCCGGCAGCGTCCACACCCGCGCCCGATCCACGGTGACCAGGCCGTCGTGGGTCACTTCCTCACCGGCCAGCAGGGCACGGATGATCTGCACGCACTCGGCCAGGCGGGCGTTGCGGATGTCCTTGCGTGGCCAGCCGTCGCCGGTGATGTGCTCGTTCGACGCCTCACCGGAGCCGAGCGCCACCCAGAAGCGACCCTCGAACATCGTCGAGAGGGTCGCGATGGCCTGGGCGATGATCGCCGGGTGGTACCGCTGGCCGGGTGCGTTCACGACGCCGAACGGCAGCGAGGTGGCCTGCAGCGCCGCACCCAGCCACGCCCAGGCGAAACCGGAATGACCTTGGCGGAGGCTCCACGGGCTGAAGTGGTCGGAGCACATGCCGGCGGTGAATCCGGCCTGTTCTGCCCGTTGGACCGCCTGCAGCAGCACCGTCGGGTCGATCTGCTCGTGGGAGGCGTGGATGCCCACAACCGTCATGGCACCGTCCGATCGTCGAGTTCGAGTCCGTACGCAGTGATCCGACAGTGAACCAGACCGACTCGGCGGATCTGCTGCCGGAGCGTGCGTTCTGTGCTCTGATGGTCGGGTGCGGGTGCTGTTCAGCACCACGGCCGGTGCCGGTCACTTCGGTCCCGCCGTGCCGATCGCTCGGGCCTGCGTCGACGCCGGCCACGAGGTGGTCGTCGCCGCGCCCGAGAGCTTCGCCGAGCACGTCGGTGGGGCCGGATTCGAGCACCGCGCCTTCGCCGACGTCCCCCAGGATCAGATGGCGGCGGTCTTCTCCCGACTGCCGTTCGTGCCCCGGCCGGAGGCGAACCGGATCGTCATCAGCGAGGTGTTCGGGCGGCTCGACGCCCAGGCCGCGTTGCCGCGGCTGACCGAGATCGTGGCCGACTGGCGGCCGGACCTGATCGTGCGTGACCCCTGTGAGTTCGCGGCCCTGGCGATCTCCGCTCGGCACGGGTTGCCGCAGTGCCAGGTGGCGATCGGGGTCGGTCAGCTGCTGGGGGACGTCGGGGACTGGATGGACGAGCCGATTCGCGAGCTGGAGGCACTCGTCGGCGTGGCGCCGGTCCGGGGGGTGCAACGCGTGCACGCGACCCCGACGTTCAGTTCCGTGCCGCCGAGTCTCGACGAGCCGGCCGCTGACTCGTCGGTCGCCACGTCGTCGGTCACTGACTCGTCGGTCGATCAGGGGCCGGTGTGGCGCTACCGCGCGCCGCAGTCGACCCCGACCGGGCCGCCCCTGCCGGCGACCTGGGGGGACCCGACCCTCCCGCTGCTCTACGTGAGCTTCGGCTCGGTGACCGGCGCCCAGGGCCGGTTCGACGAGCTCTACCAGCGGGTCCTCGACGAGCTGGCGGGCCTGCCCGTCCGCCTCCTGATGACCACCGGACACGGACTCGACCCGGCGTCCCTGGTCGTGCCGTCACCGAACGCCTACGTGACCCGGTGGTGGCCGCAGGAGGCTGCGATGCCGGAGTCGGCGCTGGTCATCGGGCACGGCGGCTTCGGCACCACGATGACGGCGGTGCGCGCCGGCGTGCCGCAGATCGTCCTGCCGCTGTTCGCCTCCGACCAGTTCCTCAACGCCGAACGGATCGAGCAGGCCGGCGCGGGGCTGGCGTTGCCGGGCGGGGTCGAGGCCGTGCCGCGGCTGGCGAGCGCGGTGCAGACGGTCCTGGCGGCGGACGGCTACGGCGCGGTGGCGCGCGCCCTCGCCGCCGAGATCGAGACGCTGCCCGACGTGGTCGAGACCGTCACCGTGTTGGAGGAGCTGGCCCGGCGCCGCTAGCGAGCCGGATCGGCCGGACCGGGGAGAAACCCGCCCTCCGGCCGGGGGGCTTGCCCGCTGGGCCGGCCGGTCCCGCTTCGCGATCGTGGGACCAGGTCGTTCCCGGCTCAGAATTCGAGAGGCTGCCATGGCTGTCATCCGGCGACATCCCGTCGTCACCTTCTTCTTGCTCTCCTACGTGATCTGCTGGGCCGCCATCCCCTGGCAGAGCTTCTTCGCCCCTGGCGTCTTGGTGGCGGCCGTGGTCGTCGTGTTCGCCACCGAAGGACTCGCGGGACTCAAGGCCGTGGGAGTCACGGCTGATCCGGTGGCGGGTGAGCTGGGTCTGGTACGCGCTCGCGCTCGCGGTGCCGCTGGCGGTGAAGTTCGCATCCATCGGCTTGACCACGGTGCTGGGCGCGCCGATACCGAGCATCGCGGAGTTCAGCGTCTGGTACAGCCTGCCGATGGCGATCGCGATCAACATCGTCAACCCGCTCAACGCCCAGCTGCCCGAGGAGTCGAGCTTCCGCGGCTGGGCCCAGCCGACCCTGCAGGCGACCCGGACCCCCCTCGCCGCGACGGTGCTGATGGCCGTCGGGGTCACCATCTGGCACATCCCGTTCTTCGTCATGCCGCAGTTCGGGTCCAGCCCGATCGAGGCGGCCGCCACGGTCGCGGTCACCTTCTGGTACGCGTGGTTGTTCAATCACGCCTCGGGCAGCTCCCTCATCACGTTGATCGCCCACGCCACCGAAGGAACCATCGAGACCAGCACCTTGTGGCAGGACCCGGTCGACACCAGCCGGATGACCTGGATGTACGGCCTGGTCTGGTGCCTGGTGGCTCTGGGGCTGCTGATCGGTGATCGCCGGTTCTGGACCAAACCGCCGGTCCTCGACTCCGCGACCGATCGCGAGCCTCCGTTGACCGCCGCGGACCGACGCTCTACGTTGGGGTCTAAACCGGTTTAGGCCGACAGGAGCGCGATGCCGCGAGAGCGACCGACGATCGTCGATGTCGCTCGGCGTGCCGGGGTGAGCAAGGGCCTCGTGTCCCTGGCCCTCAACAACCGTCGCGGCGTCGCCCCCGATACCAGGCACAAGATCCTCGCCGCGGCGGACCAGCTGGGCTGGACCCCCAGCCGAGCGGCCCGGCAGCTGTCCCTGCAGACCTCCTTCGCACTCGGTCTGGTCATCCGCCGCGAACCGGCGATCCTCGCGGCCGACCCGTTCTTCCCGCACTTCATCGCCGGCGTCGAATCGGTGCTCGCCGTCCAGGGCCGCTCCCTCGTGCTCAGCGTCGTGCCCGACGAGGCGGCCGAGCGCCGCAGCTACCAGAGGTTGGCCGACGAGCGGCGGGCCGACGGCGTCTTCCTCACCGACCTGCGCGTCGACGATCCTCGGATCCCGCTGCTCGAGGAGCTCGCAGTGCCGGCCGTCGTCATCGGCCGACCGGTGCAGCCGACGCCGTGGCCGATGGTGTCGGTGACGACCGGGCGGGCGTCGTCGCCGCCGTCCGCCACCTCGTCACCTCCGGTCACACCCGGATCGCCCACGTCAGCGGTGATCTCGACATGGTCCACGGGCGATCGCGGTTGGAGGCCTTCGTCGCCACGCTGACCGAGCTCGGACTCGAGCCGACGGACGTCGTCGCCACCGACTTCTCCACCAGGGCGGGAGCCGCCGCCACCCAGGCTCTGCTCGAGCGCCCCGACCCGCCGACCGCCATCGTCTACGCCAACGACCCGATGGCCATCGCCGGGCTCGGCACCATCGCCGCCGCCGGCCTGCGGGTACCCGCCGACATCTCCGTGGTCGGCTTCGACGGCACCGAGATCGGGGCGTTCCTGCACCCCCCGCTCAGCACGGTCACCACCGACCCCTTCGGCTGGGGCGCCCGTGCAGCCGAGGTCCTGCTGGAGCAGATCGCCGGTGGCCGAGCAGACGACGTCACCCTCCCGCCCGCCGAGCTCCTCGTCCGCTCCTCGAGCGGGCGGCTCGGATCCGTACCCGACCGACCCCGCAGCCCTGACCGCTCGACCCCTCTCGACCCTGACCTCTCGACCCTGAACTCTCAGCCCTAGGAGAAACCCGTGCAACGACGCATTCGTCGACATCTGCTGGCCACCGTGGCCGGCGGCGTCACCCTCGGCCTCGTCCTCACCGCCTGCGGAGGCGGCGGTGGCGGCGGCGGCGGAGGAGGTGGTGCCGAGCAGGCCAAAGGCCCGATCACCATCTGGTACTCCAACAACGAGCAGGAGGTGGCCTGGGGCAAGAAGATGGTCGCCGCCTGGAACTCCGCGAACCCCGATCAGTTGATCACCGGCCAGGAGATCCCCGCCGGCAAGAGCAGCGAGGAAGTGATCAGCGCCGCCGTCACGGCCGGCACCGCGCCCTGCTTGATCTTCAACACCGCGCCGTCGGCCGTCGGACAGCTCCAGCGCCAGGGTGGGCTGGTCGACCTGTCCACCTTCCCGGACGGCAACAGCTACATCGAGGGGCGCAGCGGCGAGGTCGCCGCGCAGTACAAGGCACCGGAGGGTGGCTACTACCAGCTGCCGTGGAAGTCCAACCCGGTGATGATCTTCTACAACAAGGCGATCCTGGAGAAGGCGGGCATCAGCGGCACGCCGAAGTTGTCCACCTACGACGAGTTCCTGACCGCCGCGCGCCAGATCAAGTCCAGCAAAGCCGCGCAGTACGCGATCTGGCCGGCGCCGACGAGTGAGTTCTTCCAGACCCAGTTCGACTTCATGCCGCTGTTCGCCGCGGAGACGAAGGGCCAGGGGCTGGTCGTCGACGGCAAGGCCACGTTCGCCGAGCAACCGGGCATCGACGTCGCCACCTTCTGGAAGACGATCTACGCCGAGGGCCTGGCCGGCAAGGAGACCTACAACGGCGACGCGTTCGCCGCCGGCAAGGCCGCCATGTCCATCGTCGGACCCTGGGCGGTCTCGGTCTACAAGGGCAAGGTCGACTGGGGAGTCGTCCCGGTGCCGACCAAGGCCGGCACCGCGGCGAACGACACCTGGACCTTCAGCGACGCGAAGAACGTCGGCCTCTTCACCGCGTGCCAGAACCAGGGCACGGCGTGGGAGGTCTTGAAGTTCGCCACCAGCGAGGAGCAGGACTCCGCGCTGCTCACCACGACCGGACAGATGCCGCTGCGCAAGGACCTGCAGACCGTCTACGCCGACTACTTCACCAAGAACCCGGCGTACAAGACCTTCGGGGAGCAGTCGGCACGGGTGATCGAGGTACCGGCCGGTCCCAAGACCGTCGAGATGCTGCAGACCATTCGCGACGCCTACACCAAGGCGGTCATCTCCGGCCAAGGCGACCTGGCGGCGGAGTTCAAGACGGCCGCCGACAAGGTGACCGAGCTGGCCAGCGGGTAGGCGGGCCATGACCTCGGTACTCAGCGGGTCCCGGTCCGCGCACCGGGACCCGACCTCCGCCTCGCCGCGCCGTCGCCGACCGCTGACGGAGCGCGTGCTCGGTAAGAACCCCCTCGGCTGGCTGTTCGGCGCCCCGTACCTGATCTTCGTCTTCGCGATCTTCGCCTACCCGCTGGTTTTCGCGGGCTACATGTCCTTCCACGACTACTTCTTCGCAGCACCCGGAGCCCGGGTCAACCGGCCCTTCGTCGGCTTCGAGAACTACACCGACGCCCTCACCGATCCGAAGGTGCTGCAGTCCTTCGCCAATGTCGGGGTGTTCCTCGTCATCAACGTCCCCTTGACGGTGGTGCTGGCGCTGGTGCTGGCGACCCTGCTGAACCAGGTCGTCCACCTCCGCACCTTCTTGCGGTTCAGCTTCTACGTGCCGTACGTCACCGCGAGCGTGGCCATCGTCGGCGTCTGGCTCTTCCTGTTCTCCGGGAACGGGCTGGTGAACCAGCTCCTCGGTCCGTTGGCGCCCGACCCCACCTGGTTGATCAACCCGCAGTGGGCGATGCCGTCGATCGCCTTCTTCGTCACCTGGAAGGGACTCGGCTTCTACATCCTGCTGTACCTGGCGGCGCTGCAGAACGTACCCAAGGAGCTGTACGAGTCGGCCGCCACCGACGGAGCCGGCCGGCTCATGCAGTTCCGGCACGTCACCGTGCCGGGCGTGCGGCCGGCGACGGTGCTGGTGTTGTTGCTGGCCACGGTGACCGGGGCGAACCTGTTCACCGAGCCGTATCTGCTGACCGGTGGCGGCGGGCCCAACGGAGCGTCCACCTCACCGGTGTTCGTCATGTACCAGCAGGGCATCCAGCAGGGCAAGCCGGGCTACGCCGCGGCGATCGGCATGATCCTGGTCGTCCTGGTCCTGATCATCGCCGTGCTGCAGAACCGCTTCGTCGGAGGGAGAGACCGATGAGCCGTGCCGCGACCATCGCCCGCGGGGTCGTGCTGGGGATCGGTGCCCTGGTGTTCCTGTTCCCCTTCTACTACATGTTCATCGGCTCGCTGCAGACCGAACCCGACCCGACCCCGGCCGGCGCCTTCCCGAACCCGGGAAACTTGACACTCGGCAACTACGCGGCGATCGACTCCCGGATCAGTCTGGTCGGCGGGTTGATCAACTCCGGCATCTTCACCGGCGGGGTCGTGTTGTGCACCGTGGTCTTCGGCGTCCTGGCCGGGTACGCGCTCGCGATCCTGGAGTGGCGGGGGCGGTCCTTCACCTTCGGTCTGGCGCTGCTGGTCCAGGTCGTGCCGTTCCAGCTGCTGCTGGTGCCGCTGTACGTGCTGATCGCCCGCAACTACGGCCTGGGTGACAACTACCTGGGCATGATCATCCCCTTCGCCATCAACTCCGCCGCCGTGCTGATCTTCCGGCAGTACTTCATGCAGCTGCCGCGCGAGCTGTTCGAGGCGGCCAGGATCGACGGCGCCGGCGAGCTCAAGATCCTCGGATCGGTGGCGCTGCCGCTCGTCCGTCCCGCCTTGGCGACGGCCGTGCTGCTCACCTTCATCGGACCCTGGAACGAGTTCCTGTGGCCGTTCCTGATCACGAAGCGGGCCGATCTGCAGCCGCTGGCGGTGTCGCTGGCCAACTACATCACCAACGTGGCCAACTCGACGGCGAACCCGTTCGGATCCATCATGGCCGGCGCGGTCGTGCTGGCCGTACCGGTGGTGCTGATCTTCCTGGTCTTCCAGCGCTACTTCGTCAGCACCGACCTGGGCTCAGGAGTCAAGGGATGACCGATCGGACGCACGGCGAGCCGTTCCCCTACTCGCTCACCCGGTGCGGGGTGGTGATGGCGCCGGAGTCGGGCACGCGCCGAAGAGGTCGAGGGGGTGCTCAACCCCGGCTCCGGCACGTCTCGACGGCGAGATCTATCTGCTGCCTCGGCTCGTCGCCGAGGGCAACGTGTCCCGGGTCGGGCTGGCCCGGGTGCTGGTGAGCGACGGTGTGCCCAGTGGCGTCGAGCGACTCGGGGTCGTGCTGGAGCCCGACCGGGAGTTCGAACGCGGTGCCGCCAACGCCGGCACCGAGGACCCGCGGATCACCTGGATCGATGCGCTGGGCCGATACGCGATGACCTACGTCGCGTACGGCCCGTTGGGCCCCCGCACCGCGGTGGCCACGTCGACCGACCTCCGCAGCTGGCGACGATGGGGGCCCGTGCTCTACCGCTACGACGACCACCAGGACGTCGATCTCAACCTGTTCCACAACAAGGACGCGTCGTTCTTCCCCGAGCCGGTGACCGCGCCGGACGGTACCGAGAGCCTGGCCGTGTTGCATCGGCCGATGTGGGACCTGAACGAGGTCCATCCCGGTCTCGGGCGCCGTCCACCCGGGTGGTTGGCGGAGAAGCGGGAGAGCATCTGGATCTCCTTCGTGCCGCTGGCGGAGGCGATCGCTGACGAGGCGGCGCTGACGCAGTGGCGGGGACACCGGTTCCTGGCCGGACCCGAGCGTCCCTGGGAGCAGACCAAGATCGGTGGCGGACCGCCCCCGCTGCGGGTGCCGGAAGGCTGGCTCGTCCTGCACCACGGCGTCACCGGGCGGATCGAACAGGCCTTCGCCCATCAGAAGCACGTCCACTACGCCGCCGGCGGGATGATCTTGGACGCGGAGCAGCCGTGGCGGGTACTGAGCCGCAGCGCCGAACCGCTGTTGTCACCTGAGACGGGGGACGAGCAGGACGGGATCGTGCCGAACGTCGTCTTCCCCACCGCGATCGAGTCGATCGACGGTCAGCACTTCGTGTTCTACGGAATGGCGGACTCCCGCATCGGGGTCGCCCGGCTGGAGAGGAACTGATCGATGCTGATCATGCAACGTCGACTGGGTGTCCTGCTGCTCGCGCTCGCGCTGGCGCTGGGGGTGACGAGCACGCCCCGCGCCTCCGCAGCACCGCCGGGATCCGTGCCCTCGTTGACCAATCTCGCGCATCTGGACTTCCTGCTCGACGACGTCTCGCCGGGACCTGTCGCCGGTCACACGACGTACCGGCTGGGCGCCGAGCCGAACCTGATCATGCCCTGGACCTACGCCGACGCCCGGACCGGAGGCACGTTCGAGCGGATCGGTGGGGGGACGCTGGATCCAGCCACGGGCGACTACGGCCAAGGCGCGTTCAACGCCGATGACACCGCCCGGGCCGCGGTCGTCTACCTCCGGCACTGGCGTCAGACCGGTGACCGCTCGAGCCGGCGGTCGGCGTACGAGCTGCTCCGCTCGGTGGCCTACCACCAGACCATCTCCGGTCCTCACGCCGGCAACGTGGTGCTGTGGATGCAGGCCGACGGTGAGCTCAATCCCAGTGCGGATCCGGTCGAGCTGCCCGACCCGTCGGACTCCGAGGCGAGCTACTGGTTGGCCCGGACCATCTGGGCGTACGGCGAGGGCTATGCCGCCTTCCGACGCTCGGACCCGGGCTTCGCCGGCTTCCTCCGGGAGCGGATGCAGCTGGCCGTCGCGTGCCGTCGCAGCGGCAGGTGCTGACCCGCTACGGCCGGTACCGGATCGCCGACGGCGAACGGGTGCCCGCCTGGCTGATCGTCGACGGCGCCGACGCCACCGCCGAGGCCGTGCTCGGTCTCGCTGCGTACGTCGAGGCAGCGCCTGGTGACGGCCACGCGCGCCGGGCGCTGCGCCGGCTGAGCGAGGGCGTCGCCGCCCTGAGCCGCGGCGATCGAGATTCCTGGCCGTACGGGGCGATCCTGCCGTGGGCCAAGTCGCCGTCGCTGTGGCACGCGTGGGCGTCGCAGACCTCGGCGGCCCTCGCCAAGGCGTCCACCGTTCTGGGTGAGCGGTCGCTGCTGCGACCGGCGGCCCGCGAAGCAGCCAGCTTCGAGCCGACCCTGATCACCTCGACCGGACCGGACAACGGCTGGTTGCCCGCCCCGATCGACCGGACCCAGATCGCCTACGGCGTCGACTCGCGGATCCAGTCGCTCACCGCCGTGGCGGCGGCGACCGGGTCGGCGCAGGCCGAGCGGCTGGCCGGGATCACCGCCGGCTGGTACTTCGGCGCCAACGCCGCGGGCGTGCCGACTTACGACCCTGGCACCGGCGTCACCTTCGACGGCGTGGCCGGCCGACGGAGTGGTCAACCGCAACAGCGGCGCCGAGAGCACGATCCACGGCCTGTTGTCGATGCTGGCGCTCGACGCGATCCACGACTCCGCCGGATCGCCACCAACACGACGACCGTCGTCGAACGAGACGGACTCCGGGTGGTGGAGGGCGAGAGCGCCACCGGCGCCGGAACTGTCGTCACCCCGACCGACGCCTGGACCGGTGAGGCTCAGTTCAGTGGGGGCAAGTACCTGCGACTGACTCGGGGACAACGGGCCTCGATCACCTTGCCCAGCTCGGACCAGCCGCGGATCGCCGAGGCGATCGTGTGGACGCCGGAGTTCGGCCGGACCGTCACCCGCTGGTCGACCGGTGGCCGCGATCTCGGCACCGTGACGCACCGGGTCGGCGCCCAGGGCATCTCCGAGGCCCCGGGTGCTCTGCTGCCGAAGAACCTGGGCCGGCTCGTCCCGGCCGGTGCGACGCGGCTCGAGGTGACGGCGCTGACCGGCGACGTCTGGCTCGATGCGCTGCTCGTCCGGCCGATCACCTCCCGGGCCGTGTTCGACGGTCCGGCGGGCCCGACGTCGGTGCTGCACCGGGTCCGGTGATCGAGAACGGAACCGCGTCGCGCCGGAACAGAGGACCGCCGGAGGAGAGCCGGGCCGGCGGGACGGGTCAGTCGGGCACGGCCCCTTGCTGGCCGCGTACCGTCGGTTCGACCCTGGCGATCCAGTTGAGTGCCACGTCGGCGACGTCGCGCCAGCCGGAGTCCATGGTCAGGGAGTGTCCTCTGCCGTCCAGCCGGTGGTAGTCGGTGTGCGAGGGGTTGTCCGCGTAGAGCTTGAAGACCGCCTCGGTCACCTTCTGCGGCACCGTGTGGTCCTCGGTCCCTGAGATCAGCAGCAGTGGGCCACGACGTGCGCGGTGGGTGTCGACGGCGGCTGGTGAGTTCTTGGTGAAGTTCGCGGTGGCGTCCTCGAACAGCGGTCGACCGGGACCGGGGATCGTCCAGCGGTCGAACAGGTCGTCGGATTCCGCTCGGTCCAAGGTGTTGCCGAAGCTGTAGTGGAACTGCTTCGCCGTGAGTGAGACCGTCCGGTTCTTGTTCGCAGGGTTGCCGAGGACCGGCAATCCTGATCGGAGCTGGGAGAACGGGAGGATCTTCACGCCCTTGATCGGCGCCGGGTCGATCGCAACCGCGGCGACCGCGTAGTCGTTGACCAGCAGTTCCTGGGCGATCAGCCCACCGAACGAGTGCCCGACCACGATCGGTTTGACGTCCATGGCGTCGATCAGTGCGGCGTAGTGCCGGCAGATGGCGGAGATGCCGATCCCGTCGAGTGCGCTCGGGTTGTCCCGGGTTGCTTGGACGGTGTCGCCGTCACCGGGCCAGCCGGGAGCGGACGTGGTGTACCCGTGGGCCTCGAAGAGGTCCTGCCAGGGCTGCCAGGCGCTGGCGTGGATCCACAAACCGTGGATGAACAGCACCGGGATGTGGTTTCGGGTCGAGTCGGTCACGTGGAGCTCCTTGAGTCGGCGAGGACGAACGGGCGAGGACGAACGGGCGAGGACGAGACTGGCGGCACCGGGCCGGCGCTAGGTGGTCTGGACGAGGCCACCGTCGATCGAGAAGTCGGCCCCGGTGACGTTGCCGGCCCGGTCGCTGGCCAACAGCAGCACGAGATCGGCGATCTCGGCTGCTCGAGTGAAGCGGCCGGTGGCGGCGCCCGCGGCTGCCTCGGCGGCGACGTCTCCGGGTTGCGTGCCGGTGGCCCGGGCGATCGTCTCGGCGACCCCGTGATCGCCGAGCCACAAGGCGGTTTCGACCGGTCCCGGGCTGATCGTGTTGACCCGGATGCCCTCGGACCCCACCTCCTTGGACAGCGACTTCGAGAAGTTCGCCAGGGCGGCTTTGGCGGCGGAGTAGTCGATCACCAGCGGGTCGGGCAGGTAGGCGTTGACGGAGCTGATGGTGATGATGTTGCCGCCGCCTCTGCGGATCAGTTGCGGCAGCGCGGCCCGCGTGGTCCGTACCGCGGCCATCAACGTCAGGGTGATCGACTGGTGCCAGTCGTCGTCGGTGACGCTGGAGAAACCTCCGGGCCGCGGCGTGACGGCGCCGGCGTTGTTGACCAGGATGTCGATCCCACCCAGCTGTGCGGCGCGCCCGACGAGAGCGACGGGCCCGGCAGGGCCGGCGAGGTCGACCTCGACGAAGATCACGCGACCGTCTGCCGCCAACGCCGGCAGGTCGGGCCCGGCCGAGCGAGCACCCGCCACCACCGTCACCCCTTCTGAGACCAGGGCCTGGGTGATCGCGAGACCGATCCCCTTGCTGGCGCCGGTGACGACGGCGATCTTCCCGTGCAGGTGCAGATCCATCGGCGGACAGCCTTCCTCGAAGTTGGGACGTGCCGTCCAGGCAGCACGATCCGACCCGGCTTCCGGTAGTCGAACGTGTGTCGCGCAAGTAGACAGATCCGTCTATCTATTAGAATGGAGTATCACGCACGACGCAGAGGAAGGCAAGACCGTGCCGAGCGTCCACGCAGGAACCAGATCCGGTCACAGCGCTGCGCCGCCCCCGGACGTTCAGCCGCCTGCCGTGCCCGCGAAGCGAGCGACAGTCCGAAAGCCATCGGCGGCTCGGGCTCGGATCCTGGCGACCGCGACCCGGCTCTTCTACGGAACAGGGATCCGTGCCGTCGGCGTCGACCGGGTGATCGCGGAGTCGCAGGTGGCGCGGATGACGTTCTTCCGACACTTCCCGACCAAGGACGACCTGGTCGTCGCGTTCCTGGACCAGCAGGCCGCAGCCGGCCGACGCGACCTGCTCAAGGTGCGCGACGAGCGTGGTCCCCGGGGGGTGCTGGCCGAGGTGGCCGCCGGGATCACCACGGTGCCGACCTCGGAAGGGTTCCGCGGATGTGAGTTCATCAACACCGCCGCAGAATTCTGCGCCCCGACACATCCGGTCCGAATGGTCGTCGATCGGCACCGGAGCTGGATCAGGGACCAGATGGCTGAGGCGTTGACCGAGCTCGGGCACCCGACGCCGCGGACGACAGCGGAGCTGCTGCTGATGCTTCGCACGGGCGCGATCATCGCGACGTCGCTGGAGGGCTTTCGCGATGACGGCGGCGCCTTCGAGCAGGCCTGGTGGAATCTGGTCGACCATTCCTGAGGCAGTGCCGTCGGCCGGTGACAGCGACACCGTGGCGATCCACTGGGGCAGTGCGACGGCTCGTTGGGTCCTGCTCGCCACCATCCTCGGGACCGGGTTGTCGATGCTGGACTCGACAGTGGTCAACGTGGCCCTGCCGGCGTTGGGAAACGACCTGGGAGCCTCGCTCGGCGGACTGCAGTGGGTGGTCAACGGCTACACGCTCTCCCTGGCGGCGCTGATCCTGCTCGGTGGCTCGCTCGGTGATCGCTACGGACGCCGACGGGTCTTCGTGATCGGTGTCGTGTGGTTCGGCGTCGGTTCGCTGATCTGCGGTCTGGCTCCGACGACCGGCTGGCTGATCGGCGCGCGCATCCTGCAAGGAGTCGGCGGGGCGCTGCTGGTGCCGGGGAGTCTGGCCATCATCTCGGCAACCTTCGCGCGTGCCGATCGGGCCCGCGCCATCGGAACCTGGTCGGCTCTCGTCGGAGTCGCCACCGCAGCCGGCCCGCTGCTGGGCGGCTGGATGGTGCAGACCATCGGCTGGCGCTGGGTCTTCCTGATCAACCTCCCCCTCGCCGCCGTCGTGGTGGTGGCGGCCCTGCGCCACGTACCGGAGACCGCGGACCCGGCGGCACCGAAGTCGTTCGATGCGGCGGGCGCGCTGCTCGGAGCGGTGGGCTTGGCCGGTCTCACCTACGCCCTCATCCGCGCCGGTGAGGGTGTGGATGTGGGAGTTCTCGGCGCCGGGACGCTGGGCGTCGCCGGCTTGGTGGCCTTCGTCCTCGTCGAGCGCCGCCGGCGGAATCCGATGCTGCCGCTGGATCTGTTCGGATCGCGCCAGTTCAGCGCCGCCAACGTGGTGACCGTACTCGTCTACGCCGCCCTCGGGGTGCTGTTCTTCCTGCTGGTGGTCCAGCTCCAGGTGGTCTCCGGCTTCGGCGCGCTGGCCGCGGGAACCGCACTGCTACCGATCACGATCATCATGCTCTTCGGCTCCGGGTTCGCCGGACAGCTCTCGGAGCGGATCGGTCCGCGACTGCCGATGACCCTCGGGCCGATCGTGGCCGGGGCCGGCACGGTGCTCCTCCTTCGGGTCGGCCCGCAGGCCTCGTACTGGGTCGACGTCCTGCCGGGCGTCGTCGTGGTCGGCGTCGGACTCGCGCTCACGGTGGCGCCGCTCACGGCCACCGTGCTCGCCGCCGCCGACGACCGCTACGCCGGGATCGCCAGCGGAGTCAACAACGCCGCTGCCCGCGCCGCCGGGCTCCTCGCCGTCGCCGCCGTACCCGTTCTCGTCGGCTTGACCGGGAACGCCTACAGCCGCCCTGATGTCTTCAACGCCGGCTTCGGCCGAGCCATGATCGTCTGCGCGGCCCTGCTCGCGGCCGGTGGTCTGCTCTCGCTCCTGGTCATTCGCAACCCCGTGGCGGCGGCAGGCGCTGCCCCGGCCGGGGCTCGCGAGGTGGTCACGGGCAGCGGCCGGGCGCCGTTGCACTGTGGGGTGGCAGCGCCTCCGCTCCAGCTACCCGCGGGAGGATGCGACCCGTCGGCGCGGTGGCGTCACAGAGTCTGGGTCTCGATGAGACTTGCGGCGGAACGCTGCCAGGAGAACAATCCCAGGGACCACCGGAGGACTGGCCACGTCCGAGTGTGAGTTGCCCGGCTGACCTGAACCGTCCGGAGAGTTGATTCGGATGCTGCCACGACGCAGGACCGTTGCCAGACGTCGACAGCGGCTGTGCATCGTGGTGGCGATCGGCGTGAGCATGATCTCCAGCGGGGGGTGCAGCACCGCCGGAGATCCAGGCACCGACCCGAACCCGGCCGCGTCTTCTCCGGCCGCTCCGCAGAACCCATCCGGCTCGCCCACGCCGACGGTGCCGACTGCACCACCGACGGTTCCACAGACGCTGCGCCCGACCGACCCGGCGAAGATCCCGGTGGTGGGCCGAGCCACACTCGTCCGACCCCGGACCTTCGGTACTCAGTACTCCACGGTGGCCTTCGGTGACATCTGGTTGGTGGGTGGCGACAGCGTCACCCGCCTCGACCCGCGAAGCAGGAAACTGAAGGCCGTCATCACGATGCCCGACGCCGCCGATGGAGGATCGCCGCAAGCGCAGGGCGCCATCGAGGTGAACGGCAAGCTCTGGGTGGCCAGCAACGCCGGCGGACTCGCCGTCGTAGACCCTGCCAGTAACCGGGTTGTCGACCAGCCGAGAATCGATCTGGCCCCCTATGCCCTGGCTGCCGATGGCGACAAGCTGTGGCTGACGGACTTCGAGAACTCCAAGGTCGTCCGGTACGACCCGTCCCGACAAGAGATCGAGGCCTCGCTCGACGTTCCGTCACCAACCGGCCTGGCTGTTGTGGGCGATGCGATAGTCGTCGCCCAACACCGCACCGAGCTCGCGATCCGCATCAACGCTGCTACGGCGCAGGTCGTCGGCTCGTACCAGGTAGGTGCCGGGCCCGAGAACGTTCTCGGTCTCGCCGACACCGCTTGGGTCTCCGGCGGCGACGGCAACTCGGTGGCCCGGATCGACCGATCCGGGAAGGCCACGATTCTTCCTGTCGGCGAGGTCGTCCTCGCGGTCGGAGCGAGTGGCGACGGTGAGGGGCCCGTCTGGGCGAGCATCGGCCCCCGTGACGGCTGCGACGCCTCCAACAGCTCTGTGCTTCGGATCGATCCTGCGACGTCGACAGTCACCGGCCGAGTCGACGTCCCGTGTGCCGGCTATGCGGTCCAGATCGGCGACGAGCTCTGGGTGGTCGATGACTACAACGAAGCGCTGTACGTCGCGACCGTCACGGAGTAGTTCCTGATCGCTTGCCGTGCCGACTCCGACGGGAGGTCTTGTCCGGCGGGGAATTGCTCGAGCGCGGCATTAAACATCGGTCAACCGGTCCTTTGACGACTCGACCGGGCTTCAGATGCCTCTTGACACCGCATCGGCGGAGGACGATCATCGGCGGAAAGCCTTTGGTCAATCGGTTGGGCAGCACGTGAGAGCTAGTCAACGCGTACGCATGGCGGACGTGGCGGCGCGAGCAGGAGTCTCGGTCACCACGGTGTCCCACGTGCTCAATGACGTCCCTGGCAAGCGCATCCCGCCCAGGACCGAGAAACGGGTGCGGGTGGCGGCAACTGATCTCGGGTACGTGGTCAACGAGCTGGCCAGGAGTCTGCGCCGGCAGCGGACCCGCGTGATCGGGCTGATCAGTGACGAGGTGTTGATCACGCCCTTCGCCGCGGTCATGGTGCACGGCGCCCTGGAGGCAGCAGCGGAGCTGGGCTGGATGGTGGTGTTGACCAACACCGGGGTGGACCGGACCTTCGAGGCTCAACAGATCCGCGCCCTCCAGGAACGCCAGGTCGATGGTTTTCTCTACGTCCGCATGTACCACCAAGAGGTCACGTTGCCGACGGAGCTGGATCACGCACGAGACGGTGCTGGTGGACGCGGCGTGCAGCGATGCGGCGATCGCGTCCGTCGTGCCGGATGAGTACCTCGGTGGAGCTACAGCCGTCCGTGAACTGCTCCGTCACGGGCACACCGAGATCGGGTTCATCAACAACGAGGACGACATCCTGGCTTCTCGACAGCGCCTGCAGGGGGTCCGCTCGGCGTTGGCCGAGGCCGGCTTGACCCTCAGAGAGGACCATCTGGTGACGGCGCCTTCTGATGCGGCGGGTGGCCTCGTTGCCGCCCGGGCGCTGCTGGACCTGCCGGATCGTCCGGAGGCGATCTTCTGTTTCAACGATCGGATGGCGATGGGGGTCTATCACGCGGCCCGCGAACGCGACCTCTCGATCCCGGCCGATCTGTCGGTCATCGGATTCGACAACATGCCCGTCGTCGCGGAAGGCCTTTTCCCAGGACTGACCACGCTCGAGCTCCCGCACTACGAGATGGGGGCGTGGGGCGTCCGAACGCTGATCCATCAACTGCAGCATCCCGAACAGCGCAACCCCGCTCAGGTCGTGATGCCGTGTCGCCTGATCAGTCGCGGATCAGTGGCCGCGCCGCGGACCGGGCGCCACGCACGAGTCGACCGCCGCGCAGGGCGACCGCCGGTTCGGCGTCGAGAGGGTGCGAGGCCATCCGCCAACGCGGTGGAGGCGCCATGAGCGAGCTCAAGCTGACATCGCGGGCTTCACCCTCGTCGTGGCGAGCTGCGCTGGACTGCATCTCCGTCGACGAACAGCATGTTTCGGCGCGCGAAGTGGAGGACTTCTGTTCGCTGCTCTCCATCGCCGAACGGGTCCATGTCGTGGGCTGGCGAGGTGGCGGCCATGCCGCGACGGTCCTGGCGACACTGCTGACGTCGTTGGGTTACCCGACACACGGCGTCGGTGATCGCTCGGTCGTCGAAGCCACGGACACCGTTGTCGCCGTCTGCGGGCCCGATCCGTCTGGTCGAGAGCCGTTGTCGGTTCCCACGCTTCGGTCTCTCACCGGGTCGGGCGCCGTGCTGCTGGCCATCGTCTCCGCCGATGCGACACCGCTGTTGACGGTGGCCGACGTGACGATCACCGTGCCGCTGCCCCGGCCGCGGGGCGGAGACGACATCGCGCTGGCCAGTGCGGCCTTCGATCTGATGGCCTCCATGACTGCAGACGTCATCCGACGTGAACTGACTGGACGGATTGCCCGCCGGCACCGCCTTGACGCACCCCATCGATCGAGGAGATCGCATGCGTGAACACCCAAACCGCAACGACGCAACTGCACCACAGTCGAATCGTCGGGCACCACGGGCACTGATCGTGGTGCTCGCACTGGCGCTTGCGGTCCTGATCGCGCCCCCCGGCCGGTCGATGGCTGCGCCCGGCGACGCCGTTCCTGTCGCCTACGACCAGGACTTCCGCCCGCAGGTCCACTACACGGCCGAGAAGAACTGGCTCAACGACCCCAACGGCCTCGTCTACTACCGCGGTGAGTATCACCTCTTCTACCAGTACAACCCCGGCGGCACCCAGTGGGGCAACATGTCGTGGGGCCACGCGGTGAGCCGTGACCTGGTGCAGTGGCGTGAACTACCGGTCGCGATCCCGCAGACGTTCGACGCAGCTGGTAAGTCGATCGAGGACATCTTCTCGGGGTCTGCCGTGGTGGACACCAACAACACCTCGGGCTTCGGCACCCGCAAGAACCCACCGCTCGTCGCGATTTACACCAGTGCCTACACCGGCCGGCATCCGACGTTGGCCAATCGCCAGGCACAGTCGCTGGCCTACAGCACCGACGGCGGGCGGACCTTCACCAAGTACGCCGGCAACCCGGTCCTGGACATCACATCCAACGAATTCCGGGACCCGAAGGTCTTCTGGTACGCCCCGGCCAAGGAGTGGCGGATGGTCGTGGTCAAGGCCGTCGACCGCAAGGTCGCGATCTACCGGTCCGCCAACTTGAAGCAGTGGACCCACCTCTCCGACTTCGGCCCCGCCGGAGCTGTCGGCGGAGTGTGGGAATGCCCCGACCTCTTCCCCATGGCCGTTGACGGCAACCCCCGAAACGTGAAGTGGGTCATGGTCGTCAACCTCAATCCGGGCAGCATCTCCGGCGGATCCGGTGGGCAGTACTTCATCGGCGACTTCGACGGAACCACCTTCACCTCTGACGACCCCGCCACCTACACACCGCCCGCAGGCACCGTCATCCAGGACTTCGAGAACGCCACCTTCGGATCCTGGACCACCACCGGAAATGCGTTCGGGCCTGGACCGGCCGCCGGCGGGATAGACGGACAACAAGCCGTGACCGGCTTCGAAGGTCGACAGCTGGCGAACAGCTTCCACAACGGTGACGGCACCGTCGGGACGTTGACATCGCAGGACTTCACCGTGAACCAGCCGTACCTCAACTTCTTGATCGGTGGTGGAAATCATCCCAACGTCCCCGGCACCCAACTGAGCAACGAGCCGCCGGCTGGAACGCTGCTCTTCGACGGATTCGAGCTGCCGAATGGGACGAACCTCGAAGAGGCCGGATGGACCCTGACCGGCGACTTCGTGCCGGACCTCAACCCGTCGACATCCGGCGGTGAGGGCGCCATCGGTGCGAAGCGGCTCAACACCTGGGAAGGCGGCCCGCTGGGCGACGACAACCGGGGCACGTTGAGTTCTCCGTCGTTCACGATCACCGACGACTACCTGAACTTCTTGCTCGGCGGCGGCGGACGCAGCGACGGATCTCTGCAGGCGGAGCTCCTGGTCGACGGCCAGATCGTGAAAACCGCGACCGGCTCGAACGACGGCATCCTCAACTGGAAGAGTTTCGACGTCCGCGCCTACCGGGGCAAAGAAGCAGTGCTCCGCATCAACGACCAAGCCACGGGTGGGTGGGGACACCTGACCTTCGACCACCCGGTGCTCAGCCCGGCGGCCGCGCTCCCACGAAGTGTCGAAACCACCGTGAATCTGATCGTCGACGGCCAGATCGTCCGCAGCTCCACCGGCTCCAACACCGAGACGTTGGACTGGGTGGGCTGGGACCTCCGCGACCTGCAGGGTGAGCGAGCTCGCATCCAGATCGTCGACAACAACAACGGTGGCTGGGGACACGTGTTGGCTGATCAATTCACCTTCGCGAACGCGCCGGCACAGTCAGCCACCGAACGCGCTCGTTGGTTGGACTACGGCCGCGACTTCTACGCCGGCGTCACGTTCAACGACGTCCCCAAGGGGAAGCGCATCATGGTGGCCTGGATGAACAACTGGCAGTACGCGCAGGACATCCCGACTGATCCGTGGCGTAGCGCGATGGCGCTTCCTCGCAACCTGACCCTGGAAACGGTGGGCGGGAGAACAGAGCTGGTCTCGACGCCGGTACGCCAGTTGCAGTCGCTTCGGCAAGGCAGGCCGTTCCAAGCGCGTAACCCGCGACTGCTCGAAGGAGCCACGACCCTGCGTGGACCTGGTGCCCGGGGAGACACCGTCGAGATCATCGCTGAGTTCCGGGCGCGGGACGCCGAGAAGTTCGGAGTCCAGGTCCGCGCCGGCAACAACCAGCGGACGGTGATCGGCTACGACGTCGCCCGAGGAGCCGCGTACGTCGACCGCTCCAGATCCGGGAACGTCGGCTTCAACAGCGCCTTCCCGAGTGTGGAGTTTGCGCCCTTGCGGGTGAAGAACGGCAAGGTGACACTCCGGATAGTGGTGGATCGGTCTTCGGTCGAAACCTTCGCCGATCGGGGCCAGCGGACGATCACGGACCAGATCTTCCCCGACCGAAGCAGCCAAGGGATCCGCGTCTTCTCGATCGGCGGACGGGCCCAGCTGCAGAAGATCACCATCTGGCAACTCCGCTCGATCTGGAAGAAGTAACCGCCAGATCAGGAGAGATCCGGAGGCTGACCGACTACTCGGTGCTCGACGTGGCCACGAGTCGGGCGGCGTCGTGGAGCGTGATGTTGCGGCTCTGGGCGATCCGATCGAGCAGCTCGGCGGCTTCGTCGGCGGTGGCGTGGTGTTGTGCCATCAGGATGCCCTTGGCCTGCTCGATGGCGGCCCAGGACTGCATCGCGGCGCCCACGTCGACGGGCTGGTTCGTCGACGTGCGGGGCGGGCTGTTCAAGACGATGCCGATGAACCCGGCGAACATCTCGGCGCCCTGGTGGAAGGAGGGTGAGGAGGAATCGTCGTCGGTGGTGTAGAAGTTCAGACCACCGACCCATCGCTGGGTGAGCGGCAGCCCGACGGAGACGGTGCGGCGGACGCCGGCGTCCTGGGCGACCCGGGCGTGCTCCTGATAGGGGGTGTCGGGGCTGTCGTGGTCAACGGTCAGGATCTGCCCGGTCCGCGCAGCGTCCAGGCAGGGTCCGAAGCCGAGCTCGTATTGCCGTTGGTCCAGTTCGATCCCGACCGGACCGGTGGACACCACCGTTCGGGGCTGCTGATCCTCGATGACGGTCAATGACACGTCCTGGACCCCACCGAGGTTCTGCTTCGCCAACGTCACGATGCGGCGAAGTACTTCCTCGGGCTGCTCGGTGATGGCGGTCAAGGAGGTCAGTTCGGCGAAGACCCGCATCAGGTCGCCGGAAGCTGCCACATCGGAGGTCGGGGTCGTGTCGTCCACGGGAGAGTCCTCGCACTTCGGCGGGGACTGCCGTTGGAGAGGCCGTTACCGCTGCATGTTCAGGACCCGAGCGAGCCCTGCACCGTGTGAGCACAGGGTTTGAACCCAAGGACGACCCGATCGGGCGCCGAAGTGCCGCCATTGGCGGCCACAGCATTCTCCACAGTACGCCGCACCCGCACGCTCGGACGAATCGCTGCCACCCGCCGGCGAGATCCGCTACGCGGTTACGGGTGGTGCCGTTGCACGGAGTCCACGATGCTCTGAGCGATGTCGTGCAGCTTGATGTTGCGGTGCTGGGAGATGCGGCTCAACAACTCGAACGCTTCATCGGGTGTGCAGTGTTCGCGAGTCATGATCATTCCCTTGGCCTGCTCGATGACAGCCCGGGTTCGCATCGCCTCGCGGAGCTGCTCGGCTTCCGAGACGGCCGCGGCGTAGCTGGTGACGTTGTTCACCGCGATCGCCGCGTAGCCGGCGAACACCTGCGCCTGTTCCAGGAACGCCGGCCGGAACCCGCCGTCGGCGGTTCGGTAGATGTTCAGCCCGCCGATGCTGCGCTGCGCTATCGGCATCCCGACCGACACGATGTGCCGAACTCCGGCTCGGCCGGCGATCCGGGCGAACTCCCGGTACGGGGTGTCAGCGCTCTCGGTGTCGACCACCACCGTCTGCCCGGTCCTGGCCGCGTCCAGACACGGGCCGAATCCGAGCTCGTACTGACGTTCATCCAAGGTGATCGCCAATGGACCGGTGAACACCGCACTCCGCGGCTCGCCCTGGTCGATCATCGTCAACGACACGTCCTCGACCCCGCTCAGACTCTGCTTGGCCAGCTCCGCGATCCCGCGCAGCGTCTGCTCGAGCGGAACGGTGTCCACCGCGATCCGAGCCAGCTCGGCGAACGCCGGCATCGGCCCTCTCTCCGCGCCCGCTTCGTGGTCGGGGGCGGGGTCGGGAGTGGAGTCGGCATCGAAGTCGGAGGGAGGACTCGGGTCGGGGCTGGTTTCGTCCATGACTCGTCCTCCACTCGCCCGATCCCGCCATCGGGCTGCACTGGGCCACGCTGCTCGTCCTGGCCCTGAGCGGGGCCTCGTCACTGCGTGAAGTCAACAACGACCCAGCCGGGCGCCGAAGTGTCGCCGCCGCGACCACAGCATCGTCAATGTACCTTCCCAGCCACCTACAGACCCACCCGCCCATCAGGCGGGCGCAGCCAGGAGTCATAATCGTTGAGCGTGAGCTTGGTGGACGACTTCCAGGCAGCTGTCGCCGAGGCGAGCAGGCGAGACGAGGGCACCCAGCTGCTGCCGACAGTTCTGGCCCGAGCCTGCACAACCGTGCTTCCGATCGCCGGCGCCGGCATCAGCATGACGGGTCACCTCAGGGTGCCGCTGGGATCCAGCGATGACACCGCCGCAGCCGCCGAACGGTTGCAGACCACCCTCGGCGAAGGACCCTGTCTGACCGCCAGCGCCTCGGACGAGCCACTCGCCGCCGACCTGGACGAGATGACGGCCCGGTGGCCCATGTTCACCGCCAAGTTGATCGAGCAGACGCCGTACCGATTCCTGGTTTCACTTCCGCTGCTCTCCGACGAGCCGCCGCGACACCGGCTCGGCGCCCTGGACCTGTACCTGACCGGCGAAGCACCGCAGCTCCCCCGGCTGGAGGTGATGGTCGAAGAGATCGCCGAACCCATCGCGACCACCCTCTTCAGCTCGCCGCCGTACGTGGAACGATCCGGGGTCACCCTCCCCACCTGGACGACCGGGACGGCCGCAACCAACCGGATGAACGTCTGGGTGGCCGTCGGCATGCTTCTCGGCCACGCGCACTTGAACAGCTCAGAGGCGCTGGCCACCCTGCGCGGTTACGCCTACACGCACGACACCACGCTCGACGACCTCGCCGATCAGCTGATGCAGAACCGCCTGGCCCCGGAGACGGTGCTCGCCGGACCGGACGACCCGACCAGTCACTGACAGGTTGCGCCGGCGCATCAGTTCACCGTTCTCTTAATTCATGCTCGCCTGTATCGTGGCGAGGTGACAACGTCCATGGCCTCGCTGACTCACACTGCAGGTCTGGCCCGCCTCGGGCATGCTCTCTCAGATCCGACCCGCGCCGGCATCCTGCTTGCTCTGCGCCAAGCCCCGGGATACCCATCCGACCTCGCTGACGCGCTCGACGTGTCACGGCAGGTCATGTCGAATCATCTGGCGTGCCTGCGCGGGTGCGGCCTGGTCGAAGCTGTCCCCGACGGTCGTCGGAGCTGGTACCGCCTGACCGATCCGCACCTGGCTCCGGCTCTCGACGAGCTGATGCGGGTGGTGTTGTTCGTGGAGCCTGACTGCTGCGACGGCGAGGGGTGTAGCTGCTGATGGCAGTCAACGCGCTGTCTGATGCGCGACGCCAGCAATTGCACCGCAGGATCCGCATCATCGTGGCCGTGACGATCGGGTACAACCTGATCGAAGCGATCGTCGCCATCGCCGCCGGCACGGCAGCGTCGTCGGCCGCCCTGGTCGGGTTCGGACTCGATTCGACGATCGAGGTGTTGTCGGCGGCCGCGGTGGCGTGGCAGTTCACCCGGCGTGACCCCGAACGGTGGGAGAAACCCACACTGCGGGTGATCGCGGTCGCCTTCTTCACCCTCGCCGCCTATGTGGCGGCCACCTCGGTTCTGGCTCTCATGGGCGGCGTCGACGTGCAACACAGCACGGTCGGCATCGTCTTGACCGCGCTGAGTCTGATCGTGATGCCGTTCCTGTCGTACGCCGAACGGCGCGCCGGACGTGAGGTCGGCTCAGCCACGGCGATCGCGGATTCCAAGCAGACCCTCGTCTGCACCTACTTGTCCGCAGCCGTGCTGGTCGGGCTCCTCCTCAACAGCACCCTGGGTTGGTGGTGGGCCGACTCGATCGCCGGCCTCGTGATCGCCGTCTTCGCGGTGCGCGAAGGCATCGAGGCCTGGAAGGGAGACGCCTGCGCGACCTCGGTCGGCATGATCCTGGAGGAACACGAGGACGAAACACGATCGAGTTGATGTTCGAGGAGTTCGACAGCCGAGTCGGGTGCAACGTGCTCGAGGAACACCTGCGACTGGAGTCTCGTGCCTGGTCAAGCTGGTGGGCCTAAGTGGACTTGAACCACTGACCTCTGCCTTATCAGGGCAGCGCTCTAACCGTCTGAGCTATAGGCCCGGAGTGCCGCTCCGGGGTGAGGCACGAGCGCCAAGGCTAGCCGATTGCTGAAGAGGTCCTCAAATCGGTTCCGGCGCCCGGATCCCTCCGCCTCGGCTCAGCGGCCGCGACGACTGCGGGCGATCAGGATGCCGGCCACGAGTCCGAGGACGAACACCACCGTCAGCGCCATCCACTGCGGCATCGTCACCTGCGCGAAGAACAACGTCACCGAGGTGGTGTCGCGGTTCTGCAGGATGAAGAACACCCCGACGATGATGAGCACGAGGGCGAGCCACCGTCGGGTCAAGAACGCGACGACCCGGTTGCCGCTGGACTGGCCGGTGGACCGCTCGGAGCCGGTCCGGCCGCCGTCAGTCTTCGGCAAGGGTGATTTCGAGGCCACCCAGCATCGTGGCGGCCAGGTTGTAGAGGAAGGACCCCAAGGTGGCCAGTGAGGTGAAGATGACCACGTCGATGCAGGCGATCAGCGCGGTCACGCCCATCACCTTCTGGGTGTTCACGTAGTCCTCGACCCGGAACGGCGTGGTGTCGCCCGGCGTCGAGATGACGCTGCCGACGATCTCGTTCGCCGACGCGAACAGGCCCGACGACGCCAGCACGGTCCAGACGACGTAGACGGCGACGACCAGCATGATCCCGGCCGCGATCGAGAACAGGAACGAGGTCTTCATCACCGACCACGGATCCAACCGGGACAGCCGCAGTCGCGCCTTGCGGGTCCGCCTCGGCTGACCGACCTTGGCGGCGGTCGCCCCGCTCGCCTCGGCCGCGCGCTTCGGGCCCTCCTCGGCACCGCCGGGGACGGCGGGCATGGTCAGGGTGTTCGGTCCGTGGTCCGCGGTCTGACCCGGGGCACCAGCCGGACTCCGCACCTCCGGCTTCGCGGGGACCGGTGTGCCGACCGGAGCTTGCCGCGCCGCCGGCTGGGCGCCAGCCGCAACTCTTCCGGCGACAGCCCCGGCAGCTGCGCCGGCGGCCGCGGCACCGGCAACGGCCCCACCGGTGCGCTGGGACGGAGCAGCGGGTGGCGCCGTCGGGCTCGGCGCAGCCGCCTTCGCCTGGGTATTGGTGGCGGTCCTGGCATCGGACTTGGTGTCGGACTTCGCCACTGGAGCGCTCGTCACCCGCGGGTTGACCCGGGTCGAGTCCTGGCCGTCCGGCGGGGCGCCTTTGTCGGCCGCAGGCGCCTGCGTGGCCGCAGCCTTCTTCTCACTAGCGGGCTTGGTCAGTCCGAGCCGCTCGCGCAACGACATCTTCGGCTTGGCCGCGACAGGTGCGCCCCAGGTCGGGACGCCCTGCGCCGTGGCACCGGTCGGCGGGCCGTACCCGGAACCGTTCGGCTGGCCGTTCGCTTGGTGGTTGCCCTGCCCGTTGCCCTGCCTATTGCCTTGACCGTTGCCCTGTCCGTTGCCTTGCCCGTTCGGGTAGGGCTGCGGCCGGTACAGCTGACCCGGCGTCTCCGCCGAGCGGGCCGACTGGCCCGAGGCCGCCGAGTGAGCGGACGGTCCGGAGTAGCCCGAGGGGAACGGCTGGGGCGGCTGATTCGGCTGCCCCTGCACCCGCGGCGGCTGCTGACCCTGTGGTTGCGGGTGCCCCGGCTGCGGCGTGTACTGCTGGGTCACGTGCTGCGGGGGCCGCTGATAGGGATTCGGTGCCGACTGCGGCGAGTACGGCCACGTCTGCGGGGTGGGTTGGCGAGAGGTACGGGCGGAGGCCAACTCCTCCGGACGCGGCTGTCCCGGTGCACCGTTGGTCTGGGCACCTCCGGGTCCGCTCGGCGGAGTCTGGCCGGGGCGCTGCTGTCCCCGGTCGTTGTCACTCACTGTCGTCCTCCTCGACCTCGCCCACGTCGGGCGACACGTCGTCGGTCCGATCCACGGTAGCGGCCTGCGGATCGGGTTCGTTGTCCTCGACGTCGGCCGCCGGTGCAGCTTCCTCGAGTTCGGTCACTTCTGCAGTTGTCTCCGGATTCAGTGCGATGACGACCACGGAGTCGTTCTCCCGCACTCCAACGAACTTCACACCCATCGTGTCACGACCCTTGACCGGAACCTCGGACACCGCGCTACGGGTGACCTGGCCGCTGGCCTTGATGGCGATGACCTCATCATTGTCGGTCACCACCAGCCCTCCGACCAAAGAGCCGCGATCCTCGTTGAGTTTCATGGCCTTGATGCCGAGCCCGCCCCGACCCTGTTCGCGGTACTCCGACACCGGCGTGCGCTTGGCGAAGCCGCCGTCTGTGACAGTGAACACGTACCGGGCCGTCTCGGACTCTCCTCGCCGGATAACGGACATGGAGAGCAATTCGTCCCCGTCACGGAAGCGCATTCCCGTCACACCCGACGTCGCCCGTCCCATCGGCCGCAGCTGCTCGTCGTCGGCGGTGAAGCGGATCGCCTGACCCTTGCGCGAGATGAGCAGCACCTCGTCCTCCGGACCGCACAGTTCGGCCCCGATGAGCTCGTCGTCGTCCTCACGGAAGTTGACCGCGATCACGCCGGCCTGGCGCGGCGAGTCGTAGAGCGGCAGCGCGCTCTTCTTCATCAGGCCGAACTTCGTCGCCAACAGCAGATACGGAGCCGCCGCGTAGTCCCGGATGGCCAGCACCTGGGCGATCTCCTCCCCCGGCAGGAACGACAGCAGGCCGGCCACGTGGCCGCCCCGCGCGTCCCGGTTGGCTTCCGGCAGCTGCCACGCCTTGGCCCGGTACACCCGGCCCTGGTTGGTGAAGAACAGCAACCACTGGTGGTTGCTGGTGGCGAACAGGTGCTCGACCTCGTCGTCGGCCCGCAGGGTCGCCCCGCGCACGCCCTTGCCGCCGCGCCTCTGCACCCGATACAGATCGGTGTTGGTGCGCTTGGCGTACCCGCCGCGGGTGATGGTCACCACCACGTCGCTGTCGGGGATGAAGTCCTCGGCCGCCATGTCCCCGTCGGCCGCGATGATCTCGGTCCGCCGGTCGTCGCCGTACTTGTTGACGATCTCGGCCAGCTCGTCGCTGACGATCTGCCGCTGCCGCTCCGGCTTGGCCAAGATGTCCTTGAAGTCCTCGATGACCCGCTCGTACTCCGCGAGCCGATCGATGATCCGCTGCCGCTCCAGCGCGGCCAGTCGACGCAGCTGCATGTCGAGGATCGCCGTCGCCTGGACCTCGTCGATCTCCAGCAGGCTGATCAGGCCGTTCCGCGCGTCCTCGGTGCTGGCACTGGCCCGGATGAGGGCGATCACCTCGTCCAGCATGTCGAGGGCCTTGACCAGACCGCGGTAGATGTGGGCCTCACGCTCGGCGGCGTCCAGCCGGTGCTGGGTCCGTCGTTGGATGACCTCCACCTGGTGGCTGACCCAGTACGAGATGAACTGGTCGAGTCGCAGGGTGCGGGGCACGTCGTCGACGAGCGCGAGCATGTTGCAGCCGAAGGTGTCCTGCAGCTGGGTGTGCTTGTAGAGGTTGTTCAGCACGACCCGCGGCTGGGCGTCCCGCTTCAACACGATGACCAGCTGCTGCCCGGTACGCGCGGAGGTGTTGTCGCGGATGTCGGCGATGCCGGTGAGCTTGCCGGTGTTGACCAGCTCGGCGATCTTGAGCGCCAGGTTGTCGGGGTTGACCATGTGCGGCAGCTCGGTGACCACCAGGTTGGTCCGGCCGGCCCGGTCCTCCTCGATGTCGACGACGGCTCGCATCGTCACCGAACCACGGCCGGTGCGGTAGGCGTCGTCGATCCCTCGCCGGCCGACGATCAGCGCACCGTTCGGGAAGTCCGGTCCCTTGACCCGCTCGATCGCGGCCTCGAGCAGCTCCTCCGCGCCGGCCTCGGGATGCTCCAACGACCACTGGACCGCCGCCGCGACCTCACGCAGGTTGTGGGACGGGATGTTGGTGGCCATGCCGACCGCGATGCCGGTCGACCCGTTCACGAGCAGGTTGGGGAACCGCGCGGGCAGCACGACCGGTTCGAGTTCCTTGCCGTCGTAGTTCGGCTTGAAGTCGACGGTGTTCTCGGTGATGTCGCGGACCATCTCCATGGCCAGCTGGGCCATCCGGCACTCCGTGTAACGCATGGCCGCGGCCTTGTCGTTGCCCGGCGAGCCGAAGTTGCCCTGGCCCTGGACCAGCGGATAACGCATCACCCAGGGCTGGGCCAGCCGCACCAAGGTGTCGTAGATCGCCCCGTCGCCGTGCGGGTGGTACTGACCCATCACCTCACCGACCACGCGGGCGCACTTGTTCCAGCCGCGGTCGGGTCGGTAACCGCCGTCGTACATCCCGTACAGGATCCGGCGGTGCACCGGCTTGAGGCCGTCGCGCACGTCGGGCAGGGCCCGGCCGACGATCACGCTCATCGCGTAATCGAGATAGGACTTCTGGATCTCGTCCTGCAGGTCCACCGGCTCCCGGCGGTCCGCTGGTCCAGATGTCACTTCAGTCATGGATGGTCCTTCTCCATTCGCCCGTCGACAGGCTCAGGGCACGTACGGGATCGGTCAGATGTCGAGGAACCGGACGTCCTTGGCGTTGCGCTGGATGAAGTGCCGGCGCTGCTCGACGTCCTCCCCCATCAAGATCGAGAACATCTCGTCCGCGCGGGCCGCGTCGTCGAGGGTGACCTGCAACAGCACCCGGTTGTCCGGATCCATGGTGGTGTCCCACAACTGGTCCGGGTTCATCTCGCCGAGACCCTTGTAGCGCTGGATCGCGTTCTCCCTGGGCAGTCGCTTGCCCTCCTCGGCGCCGACCCGGAGCAGGGCGTCCCGCTCGGCGTCGTTGTAGGCGAGCTCCGCGGTGGAGTTCGTCCAGTTGATCTTGAACAGCGGCGGCTGCGCCAGGTAGACGTGACCGGCCTCGATCAGCGGCCGCATGAACCGGAACATCAGGGTCAGCAGCAGCGTCCGGATGTGGGCACCGTCGACGTCGGCGTCGGCCATCATCACGATCTTGTGGTAGCGCAGCTTCGCGATGTCGAAGTCCTCGTGGATGCCGGTACCGAGCGCCGAGATGATCGCCTGGACCTCCTGGTTCTGCAGGATCCGGTCGATGCGCGCCTTCTCGACGTTCAAGATCTTGCCGCGGATCGGCAGGATCGCCTGGATCCGCGGATCGCGTCCACCCTTGGCCGACCCGCCGGCGGAGTCGCCCTCGACCACGAAGACCTCGCACTCCTCGGGGTTGGTGGACTGGCAGTCCGACAGCTTGCCGGGCAGTCCGCTGCGACCGAGCAGACCCTTGCGGTCCCGGGCCGCGTCACGGGCCTTGCGGGCGGCGATCCGGGCCAACGCGGCGGCCTGCCCCTTGCGGATGATCAACTTGCCCTCGGCCGGGTTCTGCTCCAACCAGGCACCGAGCTCGGCGTTGACGGCCTGCTGGACCAGTGAGCGCGCCTCGGTGTTGCCGAGCTTGGTCTTCGTCTGGCCCTCGAACTGCGGCTCGGCCAACTTGATCGAGATGATCGCCGTCAGCCCCTCCCGGATGTCGTCACCGGACAGCCGGTCCTCGGGCTTCTTGATCATCCCCCAGTTCTCACCCCACCGGTTCGCCGTGTTGGTGAGCGCGGCCCGGAAGCCTTCCTCGTGGGTACCGCCTTCGTGGGTGTTGATCGTGTTGGCGAACGTGTGCACCGACTCGGTGTAGGAGGTGTTCCACTGCATCGCCACCTCGAGGCTCATCCCGGACTCGGGACGCTCGGCCTCGACCGCGATCACCGAGGAGTGCACCGGCTCCTTGGTGCCGGTCAGGTACTTCACGTAGTCGATCAGCCCGTCGTCGAAACGGAAGGTGTCGGTCAGGGTGTCGGCGTCGTCGTCGGCGCGCTCGGGCCGCTCGTCGACCACGCTGATGGTGAGGCCCTTGTTCAAGAAGGCGTACTCGCGGAACCGGTTCGCCAGCTTCTCGTACGAGTACGAGGTCGTCTCGAAGATCTCCGAGCTGGCGTAGAAGGTGATGGTGGTGCCGGTTTCCTCGGTCCGCTCGTGCCGTTCGAGCGGGCCGTCGGGCACGCCGAGGGAGAAGGTCTGGGTCCAGCGGTAGCCGTCCCGGCGGACATCGGCCTCGAGCCGGGTCGACAGCGCGTTCACCACCGAGACACCGACCCCGTGCAGGCCGCCCGACACCTTGTAGCCGCCGCTGCCGAACTTGCCGCCCGCGTGCAGCACCGTCAGGGCGACCGTCAGCGCCGGGATCTTCTCGGTGGGGTGATCCTTGACGGGGATGCCGCGGCCGTTGTCGACGACCTTGATGCCACCGTCGGCCAGGATGCGGACCTCGATCGTGTCGCAGTAGCCGGCGAGCGCCTCGTCGACAGCGTTGTCCACCACCTCGGTCACCAGGTGGTGCAGCCCCCGCTCGCCGGTGGACCCGATGTACATCCCGGGGCGCTTGCGGACGGCCTCCAAGCCCTCCAGCACCGTGATCGACTCGGAGTCGTAGTTGGCCGGCAGCGGTGGTTCGGCGTGCGGGACGTTCGGACTCGGCGGCAGGTTGTCCGGGAGCGACTCCGACGGTGTCGCCGGCAGGTCGGCCGCCGCCGGGTCGGAGCCGAGCTCGGCGATCACGTCCGAGGGCAGGTCCGAAGGAAGGTCGGCGGGAAGATCTGAGGGCAGATCTGAGGGCAGACCATGGGTGTCGTCCGTCACCGGTGCGGGCTCCTGTCACACGCGCGCCGCCCGGACCTGGTCCCCGGACGTGGTGCGGGCGGGGTCGGAGGGGGCGGCACGTCAGCCAAGCGGATCGGTCGGAAGTGGTCCCCCGACCGTTGTCATGTAGTACGTACATCTTAGCGCGAACCCTGCCGAAACCCGCTCCCGTGAGCCCGGGTTGTCCACCTCAGATGTCCTCAGGAGCGCTGGGAAGGCCAGTTCGCGGCTTGAGCGGGGTAGGTCTGGACTCCCCGTACGCAGATGGGGCCTCTGAGAGGCTCTGGCGGGATTTCGGTTCGCGGTCGACAGATGTCCGCCGGCGATCGGTCGTTGGTGCCCCACGGCGGTTCCTAGACTGACCCGAGTGAGTGCGCCCCACCGCGGAACCTGGGTCGACGACCAGGTTCCGGATCCGACCTGGTGGCCACCCGCCGGCACCCCCCGCCGCGCCCACCGGGGCCGCACCCGCACCATCCCCGGCCGCATCGTCCGACACCCCGCCCGTGGAGTCTGTACCCGGCCCTCGGCGGGGTTGGCGGCCGCACCCGGTGCTGGTCGGGGTCGTCGCGATCGCCCTGGTGCTCGCGCTGATCTGGGCGTTGGGCGGATTCGAGCGTCGCACCGACCTCCGGATCCCCACCGAGCCGGGAGCGGTCATCCGCACCGGCCCGTACGAGTTCACCTTCACCAAGGCCACCGCCCAGCGGATCAACCGCTTCGGCAACGAGGTCGTGGTGGACGTCCGGGTGATCGGGACGGGTCGCACGACCGGCGACGCGTCCATCGCACCGAGCACCCTCAACCCGATGTTCGTCGCCCGTGACGAGACGAGCCGGGAGGTGCAGGAGGCGCAGGGGCAGCGGTTCGGGTCGGGCAGCGGCTTCGACCAGGGGGACACGTTCACCCCCGGCCTGCCGCCGGTCCCGTACACGGTCACCTTCGAGTTCAGCGAGACCTACCGGCCCGGCAGCAGCCTGGTCTTCGCCGTCTCCGAGCTGGAGTACACCGACACGACCCTGCTCGGCACCGGTGAGAAGAGCTGGAACAACGGGGACCGGAACTTCGTGCTCACGCTGCCGGTCACGCAGCTGCCCGACGACCTCTGAGCGATCTAGCCGGCGGGTCGCAGCACCGGGGTCGGTTCCCGGGTGCTGACATCCGGTACGGCGACGCCGTAGATCTGATCGAGGTAGCGACTCGGGACGCTGAAGATGACCTCGATCCGAGCCGGCCGGCCCAGTGGCAGCTCCTCGGCGTTGCAGGAGCTGGGCAGCGTGCGCTGCACCGAGGACGGGCGGGTCGGGTCCCAGCGTCTGCGGTCGGGACCGAGCAGCTCGAAGACGCAGTAGTAGTCCTTCACCTCCCGGCGCCGGACGACCTCGATCTCGGCGACCACCCAGCTCGCGTCGGCGCCCGCGATCTCGGACTCCGCCGCGTTCTCCTGGTCGCGGATCTCCTCCGTCGCCGTCAGACCCAGCAACCGGTACTCCGCACCCAGGGCGGTGCCGGGCGCTCCGGGCGGTAGCTGGTCCAGCCGGCCGAGTGCGGTCAGCCCGTTGGCGGCGTAGGCGGTCCAGCCGACCAGGTAGGTCAGCACCAGCAACGCGGCGCAGCCGGTCAAGAGCCAGGCTCGGCGCCGCCCGGTCCAGGCGTCGGAGAGGGTCGGCAGACTCACGAGCGGCCCCCGCTCACGGCAGCGCCTCGGTGACTTCGATCCGGCGCGGTTCGACGCCCCGGTCCCGACCGGCCGCGCTCCAGCCGGCGGCGTTGGCCGGAGTGATGCCGAGGTGGATCCGGGCCCGCTGCTGGTACCCCGAGACGATCTCGCCTTCCCAGAGCTGGATGGTCAGGTCGTCGAGATGGGCCGGATCGACCTCGAACACCGCGTCAGCGGCCGTCCGGAAGCCGCTGACCGCCTTCAACAGACTCGAGTCGTAGGCCGCGTAGGTCCGGCCGTCACGGGTCAGCAGCAGCGGACCGGTGAGCGTGAGGTCGCGGTTGCCGGTGGCGGCCAGCCGGATCTCGACGACGACGAACATGCCCTTCGTCTCACTCACCACCGCGCCCTCTCGGGTGAGCTGGGTTCCGACCCGGACGTTTCCGGCCGACAGGTTCCCGGCCCGGATGTCGATGGTCTGGTCGACGTTCCCCTGCACCACCTGGAAGTCCGACCGGTCCTCGCTGACCCGCAGGGCCGCGGCCATCACGGCCACCGACAGCAGGGCCAGCAGCACGGCCATCAGCTTCGCCCTGGACAGCTTCCCCCGGACGGCTTCGCCCCGGACCCGTTCCCGACCTGCTTCGGGCTGCTCATCGGGACTGCTCCGCCGGGACCGGGACCGCAGCGCCGGCCGAATCGACCGGAGCCGCCAGCTTGGCCTGGAAGACCTCCAGGCACCGGTAGAACGCCACCGCCAGCAGGCACAGCCGGAGCGGCTCGAACGGCAGGGTGTAGAGCAGGTCCAGGTACGGCCCGTACAGGAACCAGAACGCCACCGTGTGCCCGCCCAGAACCAGCTGGACCAACGTCTGCAGCAGGTTCGCGGCCACGGCGAGGAGCGTGTAGAGGATCACGAATGCCGCGAGGAAGACGAAACCGGCCCGGAGCACCAACCGGATCGAGTGGATCGTCGGCAGGTACTTGTCGTTCACGTCGCCGAGCAGCAGCTCCCGCGCCTCCCCGGCGACGAAGCGGACGCTGCGCCGGCCGGCCAGCGCGGGATCGGACCGCTGCTGCCGCTCAGCGCGCTGCTCGGCCCGGCGGACCAGGGCCGCCGCCCCCGGCAACCGGGAGGCGACCGGTCGACCCTTCCGCCACAGCTCCGCCATCGACGTCACGTTGGAGCCGAAGACGAGGGCGGCCACGGCCAACCAGATGATCGGCTGACTCAGCACCTGCCAGAACAGCGGCCACACCTCGTCCCGGACGAACTCGGCGGTCTGCACCACGATCTCCGGCAGCCCGCTCCACAACGACCGCAGTGCGTCGAGGACCGTCTCGCGGACCGCGTCGACCCACCCGAGCACGGCGCGGTCCTCGAGCCAGATCCGCACCTGCTGCCAGATCCGGATCCCACCCATGATCACCAACAACAAGAAGAACGACTCGACCAGCGCGACCAGCAACCCGAGCACCCGGATCCCCGTCCGGTCGTGGGCGGCGTCGAGCACCCGGCGGACCAGGTAGATGCCGACCAGCAGCAGCAACAACCACCCGGTGTGCTGGGTGGCGGCGTTGTTGAGCACGCCGAGCACCGAATCGGCCCCGCCGAACGCCCCGTTGCGGAACAGCTGCTCGTTGGCGAGCTGGCTCGCGGCCGCATTGACCTGACCGAACGCGGCGTACAGGGCGAGGAAGGGCAGCAGCGTGACCGCCAGCAGCCGGGTGAGGCTGGTGTCCCGGTCGTCCTCGAGCCGCTCCTCGACCGGGATGGCGTCGCGGATGGCGAGTTCGCGGCCCGCCAACCGGAGGATGAGCACGATGGCGACCAGCTGGCACAAGAAGTTGAGCGAGAAGACCACCAGCGCCAGCCAGGCGCTGGTGTCGCCGAGCTGGACCGCGAGCTTCAACGCCAGCTGCGACCCGAGCCAACCCAGCAGGTAGATGCCGAGCAGCTGCGGCAGCAGTCGCCACCACAGCCGCACGGTGCCGACCGCGAGGGTACGCAGTTCGGGCCACAGCACTGGGGCATCTTAGGCAGAGCATCGGGCCTACCGGCCGCTCGGCCGGGACCGGAGATCCGGAAGACTCTGCACCGTGACCACCAGCGCCGCCGTCGACCTCTCCTTCTCCCTCACCGGCAAGACGGCTGTCGTCACCGGCGGCGCGTCCGGGATCGGCGCCGCGATCGCCGCGGCGTACCTGACCAAGGGGGCGCAGGTCGCGATCCTCGACCGGTCCGCGGCGGCGGCGCAGGAGCGGGCCCGCGAGCTCGGACCGGACTGCGTCCCGTACGCCTGCGACGTGACCGACCAGGCCTCGGTGGCCGCGGCGGTGACCGCCGTGCAGCAGCGGTACGGCCGGATCGACATCCTGGTCAACTCGGCGGGGGTCGCCGTGCTCGGGCCGGCCGAGGAGCTCCCCGCCGATGCCTGGAACCTCACCCTGGCGGTGAACCTGACCGGCGCCTTCGTGATGTCGCAGACGGTGGGCCGGATCATGCTGGCCCAGGGCCGCGGCAAGGTCATCAGCCTGGCCTCCCAGGCCGCCAGCGTGGCGCTGGACGGACACGCGGCCTACTGCGCCTCCAAGTTCGGCCTGGTCGGGCTCACCAAGGTCCTGGCCGCGGAATGGGCCGGCCGCGGGGTGACCGCCAACACGATCAGCCCGACCGTGGTGCTGACCGACCTGGGTCGCACGGCCTGGGCGGGCGAGAAGGGCGAAGCGCTCAAGGCGCAGATCCCGACCGGTCGGTTCGCCTACCCCGAGGAGATCGCCGCGGCCGCGGTGTTCCTCGGCTCCGACGCCGCCGACATGGTCAACGGCGCGGACCTGCTCGTCGACGGCGGTTACACCATCCGCTGATCCGGCACCCTCAGCCGTACGTGTCGCGCGGCCCCCGCCCGTCCCGGACGGAGAGCCGACCCCGCTTCCACGACGGCGCCTCCGGCCCGAGCACCTGGACCCGGATGACCGTGCCGTCGCCGAGCTCGGCGTTGAGCCGGGCGACGAGCTGCGGTGCCATCGTGCGCAGCGACGTGGCCCAGACACTGGAATCTGCCCGCACCACCAGCACGCCGTCGCGGTAGGTCTCCGGGGTCAGGTGCTCGGCGTTGACCGGACCCACCAGGGTCGCCCAGCGAGACAGCACGGTGTGGACGTTGAGCTCGGTCGACCAGCCCTTGCTGTCGACGAGGTGCTCGAAGGCGTCCCCCAACCGCTGGGGATCGCGGTCGTCCGGCCGGGCGCCCGAGACCCGCGGGTCGGGAGCGGACTCGCGTCGGGGCCGGCGGCGGCGACGGCGCTTGGCGGACCCCACCGAGTTCATGGTGGCCCGGGCCAGCTCCAGACCGGCCGGGTCGTGCTGACGGTCGTCCTCCGGCATCGCGGCGGTCCCGGGTCCGTCCGGCTGCCCGTCCGCGGCTGCCGGCTGCTCGCTCGGATCCGGGGGCTCAGTCATCGGCTGCGACCGTACCGAGGGTGACGCGGTACTTGCGGCCGGTCAGCTCAGGCGGCACGTCGGCGTCGACGGCGGCGGTGACCAGCACCTGCTCGGCCGCCCCGACGGCCTGGGCGAGGCGTTCCCGCCGAACGGTGTCCAGCTCGGCGAAGACGTCGTCGAGGACCAGCACCGGTTCCACCCCGTCGGCGCGCAGCAGGTGGAAGCTACCGAGGCGGAGGGCGAGGGCCAGCGACCAGGACTCACCGTGGCTGGCGTACCCCTTGGCGGGCATCGGACCGAGGCTGAGGGAGATGTCGTCGCGGTGCGGTCCCACCAGCGAGATGCCGCGGGCGATCTCCTCGGAGCGCCGGTCCCGCATCGCCGCCGAGAGCGCGGAACTGAGCTCCTGCCGCTCGCTGATCCCCTCCAGGGACACCGACGTCTTGTAGTCGGCGGAGGCGTCGCTGTTGGTGGGAGCGATGTCGGCGTACGCCTTGGCGGTGTGGGGGAGCAGGTCCGACAGGGTACGCAGCCGGGCTTCGAGCAGCTCACCACCGGTCGCGGCGAGATGGGCGTCCCAGGTGTCGAGCGTGCTGGCCGCTTCGGGCGCGGGCGCGCCACCTCGGGCGCGGCCGCTGAGCGACTTCAGCAGGGTGTTGCGCTGCTTGAGCACCCGGTCGTAGTCGGCCCGGACCCCGGCCATCCGGGGCCAGCGCGAGGTCAACAACTCGTCGAGGAAGCGACGCCGGTCCGACGGGTCGGCTTTGACGACGGCCAGGTCCTCGGGTGAGAAGACCACGGTCCGCAGGACTCCGAGCAGCTCCCGCGGCCGCCGGACCGGGGACCGGTTGAGGCGGGCCCGGTTGGCCCGGCCGGGAGTGATCTCGATCTCGAGCTGCACCTGGCGCGGGTCGTCGAGGCCGGCCTGCACCCGGGCCCGGACCAGGGCCCGCTCCGCTCCGACCCGGACCAGCGGGATCTCCGAGCTGACCCGATGCGACGAGAGGGTCGACAGGTATTCCACCGCCTCGACCAGATTGGTCTTGCCCTGCCCGTTGGCTCCCACGAACGTGGTGACCCCGGCGCTCAGCGGGACATCGACCTGCTCGTAGGACCGGAAATCGGCCAGCTGCAGGTGGTCCACGAACACGGCACCAACCTAGCCGGGTCGCTGTTGTCCGCGGATCCTCCGATCCGCTCTCGTCGACGGCGTCGTCGTCGGACCTGCGGTTCCGCTCGGAGGGCTACGCGGTGGCCGACTGCTGGTTGGCCCTCGAGTCGGCCTTCTCGCCGCCGGCTTCGAGCGAGTCGCCGGCCGGCAGCTCCTGATGGCCACCGAACTGCAGCCGCATGGCGGACAGCAGCTGGTTGGCGAAGTGGTCCTCGTCGCGGGAGGCGAACCGCTCGAAGAGCGAGGAGGCCAGGACGGGGGCCGGGACGCCGACGTCGATGGCCGCCTTGACGGTCCATCGCCCTTCACCGGAGTCCGACACCCGGCCGGCGAGCCCGTCCAGAGTCGGGTTGTCCTGCAGTGCGGCCGCGGTGAGGTCCAGCAGCCAGGAGGAGATGACCGAGCCTCGGCGCCACAGCTCGGCGACCTTGCCGGTGTCGATGTCGAACTGGTAGTACTCCGGCTCCTCCAGGGGTGCCACTTCGGCGGAGTGCGATGCCTCCCGGATCCCGGCGTCGGCGTTGTGCAGGATGTTGAGGCCCTCGGCGAAGGCGGCCATGATCCCGTACTCGATGCCGTTGTGGACCATCTTCACGAAGTGGCCGGCGCCGGACGGACCGCAGTGCAGGTAGCCCTGCTCCTCGGGGGCGAGCTCGCCGTCGCGTCCCGGCGTCCGCTCGATACCGCTCTCACCAGGGGCGATGGTCTTCAGGACGGGGTCGATGTGGTTGACGGCGGTATCGTCACCGCCCACCATCAGGCAGTAGCCCCGCTCGAGGCCGAAGACCCCGCCGCTGGTGCCGATGTCGACGTAGTGGATGCCCTGCTCGCGGAGCTTCTTGGCCCGGCGGACGTCGTCGCGGTAGTTGGAGTTGCCGCCGTCGATGATGATGTCGCCCTCGTCCAGCAAGGCGGCGAACTGCTCGACGATGCGACCCGTGAGCCCGGCGGGGATCATCACCCAGACCGCACGCGGTGTCTCGAGCTTGCTGACGAAGTCCTCGGGGCTGCTGGCACCGGTCGCCCCTTCACCGGCCAGCTGCTGGACGGAGTCGGCGTTGACGTCGTAGACCACGCACTCGTGTCCGTCGCGCATCAAGCGCCGCACGATGTTGGCACCCATCCGGCCCAGGCCGACCATTCCCAGCTGCATCGTGAACTCCATCCGTCGCCGACTCGTTCAGTCGAAGCATTGCGGACGGCATCCTGCGGCTTGCATCGGGGTCACGTTCGAGCCGCGAGCGAGGGAGGAAGAACCGAGTCAGCAGGCGTCGCAGCGAGCGCGAGCGGCTCAGCAATCGAAGTCAGGACGGCAGCCGCATCAGCATGATGACGTGCCGGTACTCGGTGCTCGGCTCGCCGTCGATCTCCACGACACCGGTCAGCTGGCAGGGCTTGCTGGGTGCGGTGAAGGCGAAGTTCACGTACGGGGTGTCGAACGCGCCGAGCGCATCCAGCAGGTAGGTCGGGTTGAAGCCGGCCGCGGTCACCACCGGATCGCCGCCGCCGGGCTGGTCGACCGACGCCTCGATGGCCTCGGACGCCTGAGCCTGGTCGCCGGTCGCCGCCTCGAGGGTGAGCACGCCGTCGCCGATCAACATCCGCAGCGACGTGTTGCGTTCGGCCACCAGCGCCACCCGGCGCGCGGCGGCGATGATCTCCGCCGTGGTGACCCTGACGTTCATCAGGGCCTGGGTGTTCATGATGTGCCGGACCTTCGGGAACTCTCCGTCCAGCAGTCGGGTGGTGGTCTGCCGCTCCCCCGCTGCGCCGTGCCCCTCGAAGCCGATGATCCCGTCGCCGCTCCCGCTGCTGGCGAGGCTCAGCACCACCTGATCGCCGGAGGTCATCGACCGGGCGGTGTCGGAGAGCACCTTGGCCGGGACCAGTGCGGTGGCCGAAGCCTGGGTGGACGACGGATTCCAGCTGAGCTCCCGCAGCGCCATCCGGTAGCGGTCGGTGGCCAGCAGCGAGATGGTCTCGCCCTCGATCTCGACCCGGACACCGGTGAAGACGGGCAGCAGCTCGTCCCGGCCGGCCGCGACGACGACCTGGGCCACGGCCTGGGCGAACACGTCGCTGGCGACCGCTCCGGTGGCCGCCGGCATGGTGGGCAGGGTCGGGTAGTCGGCGACCGGCAGCGTCTGCAGCGTGAAGCGGGCGCTGCCGCAGGTGAGTTCGAGTCGGGTGCCGTCCACCTTGAGGTCGACGGGCTTCGCCGGCAGGCTGCGCGAGATGTCGGCCAGCAACCGACCCGAGACCAGGACCTCGCCGGTGTCACTCACGTCGGCCTTGACCGTGATCCGGGCGGACGTCTCGTAGTCGAAGCTCGACAGCGTCAAGCCGTCCGCGTCGGCCCGGAGCAGCAGGCCGGCCAGGATCGGCACACTCGGCCGCGTCGGCAGACTGCGGGCAGCCCACTGCACTGCCTCGGCCAAGATGTCGCGCTCGACTCGGATCCTCATCGGTGCCTTCCGCCAGCTTGCGTCCCGCCGATCGTCCGGCGCGCGAGCATCATACTGGCAGCGATTCCACCCGGTCCGTCGACGAGCGTCACGCTCCGGACCAACAAGACGCCCGACTGCACGGCATCCTCAGCCGCCTTCGCCGGGCAGCAGCTCCCGCAGGTCCTCGGCGGCCGCCATCACCTCGTCCTGGAGCGGCCCGATGGATTCCATGCCCGCCGGGATGGCGCCGGAGAACACCGGCCGGACCGCGAACACCAGATCCAGCAGCTCGTCTCGGCCCAGCTCTCCGCGGCGGAGGTTGGTGGCCTCCCCGGCCAGCCGGCTGTACTCGTTGACCCGACCGCGCCAACCCGGGTTGTCGAGCGTGCTGTTCTCGCGCATCGCCTGGGCGAGGGCGTCGAGGGCCTTCTCGAGCCGGAGCAGCTGGGGTCCGCGTCGTTCGGCGTCCAAGATGATCGGCGCCGGTTCTTCGTCGACGTCCTTGCGCCCGAACAACTTGCTGAAGATCCCCACGCGACGTACTCCCTCATCGTTTGCAGTTCGGCGAGTTACGAGTTATCCGCACCGTACCGTCTGGCCGACTTAGACGATCAATGTGAGATGTCACTATTCGTCTTCGTCGTAGCAACTGTGGAAGGTGTGGATGCGGCGCTGCTGCGACGACGTACACCCTGGTCGGGTGCGTGTCGCCCGCCGCCGGCGGCTGTTGGCGATGGTGTGCACAGCTGGAAATGACACGGGGAGGATTTGCGGACACGTTGCGCACCGCGCCGACGGCGTCCGACCGGTCCCCAGTCGGCTGCACCGGCCAGGGAAGTTATCCACATGACTGTCCCCAGGTGTGAGGAGGGCGTTACCGCGCCGTCACATACACCGCGAACGCGGTGTTGTCGAGGGGGCGGATCAGCGCTGGGAGGCCTGCTGCTTGATCCGGTTGGTCAGCTCGGTGACCTGGTTGTAGACGCTGCGGCGCTCGGCCATCAGCGTGCGGATCTTGCGGTCCGCGTGCATCACCGTGGTGTGGTCACGACCACCGAACTGCTGACCGATCTTCGGCAGCGACAACTCGGTGAGCTCCCGACACAGGTACATGGCGATCTGCCGCGCCAGCACGAGCTGGTGGGTGCGGCTCTGGCCGCTGAGGTCGTCGATCGTCAGCGCGAAGTAGGCGGCTGTCTGGGCCATGATCAGGCTCGAGGAGATCTGCGTCTCGCCACCCTCGGGGATCAGGTCCTTGAGTACCACCTCGGCGAGGGCCAGATCCACCTGCTGCCGATTGAGGCTGGCGAACGCGGTGACGCGGATCAGCGCACCCTCGAGCTCGCGGATGTTGGTCTGGATCCGGCTCGCGATGAACTCGCAGACCTCGGGTCCGACCACGAGGCGCTCCGCGGCCGCCTTCTTGCGCAGGATCGCGATCCGCGTCTCCAGGTCGGGCGGCTGCACGTCGGTGATCAGACCCCAGCCGAATCGACTGCGCAGCCGCGGCTCGAGGTTCTCGAGGTTCTTCGGCGGCCGGTCCGACGTCATCACGATCTGCTTCTGCGCGTTGTGCAGCGTGTTGAACGTGTGGAAGAACTCCTCCTGGGTCTGCTCCTTGCCCTCCAGGAACTGGATGTCGTCGATCAGCAGCACGTCGACGTCGCGATACCGCCGGCGGAAGTCGGCACCGCGGTTCTGACTGATGGCGTTGATGAAGTCGTTGGTCAGTTCCTCGGTCGACACGTACCGGACCCGGACCCGGTCGAAGTAGTAGCGGATGTAGTGCCCGAGGGCGTGCAGCAGATGGGTCTTGCCCAGTCCGGACTCGCCGTAGATGGTCAACGGGTTGTACGACTTGCCGGGGTTCTCCGCGACCGCGACGGCGGCGGCGTGCGCGAACCGGTTCGAGCTGCCGATGACGAAGGTCTCGAAGGTGTACTTGGCGTTGAGGCGGATGTCGTCGCGGCGTCCGGGCCGGGTCTCCAGGTCCTCGGCGAAGCTGCGCATCCCGGGGCCGGTCGACTCCGCCACCGGACTGGGCCGGAAGTCGGCCCGGTAGTCCGACCGGAGGTCCGGGCCGTAGCTGCCGTTCAGGTCGTGTCGGGTGTCCCCGCCCGGATCGGGTCGTCCGCCGGTCAGCTCCGTTCGCGGGTCGTTCGACCCGGCGGGCGAACGCTCCCCCTCCGGCAGCCCCCGCCCCTCGGGGCTCGTCTCGCCACCACGGGGGCGGCCCCCCGGCGTCAAGGACTCGTCGACGATGGCCACCAGCTGGATGTCGCGGCCGAAGTAGACCGTCAGCTCGTTCTCGATCGGCTGCCGGAAGCGGCCCTCGAGCTGGGTGCGGGTGAACGTGTTCGGTACGGCGACCATCACCGCGTCCTGGTGCACCGCGAGCGGTCGGGCGCTGTCGAGCCAGCGGCGCAGTTCCGGGGGAGCGGCGGTGTAGACGTGTTCCCACGCGAGTCTGGTGTTGTCCGAGTCGCTACCACCGGTCTGGGTCACGCGCAATTACTCCGGTCCTTGGTGGTGTCCGTGCTGTTGGGTTCCGCACCGGCCGGCTGACTCATCGTTCGACTGTCCTCGATCCGCCGGCTCAGCCCGTGTGCGGGGCAACTGACTCTAGGCGCTCCACAGCGTTATCCACACCCTGTGTGCTGACGCCGGGAAGACTCGATGAGGACCAACCGGCGAGACGCGGTCGGAGGCATCGATTCGCTTGCAGTGAAGGGACGTAGAGCTGGGAGCACGATGTTGAGGCGAGTCGGGACGCTAGCAACGTCGTACGGTCTTAAGCAACCCAACCGGACAAAAAGCCTGACCAGGTCCGGCGTGTCGCCTCGACAGGGGTGGGGGCCTGCCCTACTCGAGTCCGTTGGGTGGCTGGGCCGAGGCGTACGAGCGCGGTTTGACCGAGTTGCGGCGTCCCCGTACCGTTAGTAGGTCGCCTTTGGCGCACCATCAACCTCTTCTGGCCTCATCGCAACGGGCCGGAAGTGACTGACCTCGAGAAACGTCGGAGCCCTCCGTGAGCAAGCGCACCTTCCAGCCGAGCCTTCGGCGCCGCAGCCGCACCCATGGCTTCCGGCTCCGGATGCGGACCCGTGCCGGTCGCGCGATCCTCGCCGCTCGGCGGCGTAAGGGTCGCGCCAAGCTGTCGGCCTGAAGTCGGGACGTAGATCCGTGTTGCCGGCGTCGTCTCGGATGCGCAACGCGGAGGACTTCCGACGAACCGTCCGCCGTGGTGTCCGTGCCGCGCGCCCGACGTTGGTGGTGCACGCCGGTTGTGCCCCCGCCGACTCCCCCAATGAGGTCGGCCGCGCTCAGGCGCGGGTCGGCTTCGTGGTCTCCAGGTCCGTCGGTGGTGCCGTCCGCCGCAACCGCGTGAAGCGTCGATTGCGGCACCTCGCGGCAGCGCGACTGCCGCAGACCCCGGTGGGTGTCGATCTGGTCGTCCGGGCCCTGCCCGCCGCAGCGATCGAGCCGGCCCGACTGGCCGCGGACCTCGCCGCGGCGTGGGCCACGGCGGTGATCGGTTGGACTGCCCGTGAAGTACGTGCTGATGGGGCTGCTCAAGGCCTATCGACTGGTGATCAGTCCGCTCTACGGCAACGTGTGCCGCTATACCCCAGTTGCTCGGCCTACGCGCTCCGAGCCGTCGAGGTCCACGGTGCCGTCCGCGGCAGCTGGCTGGCCGCACGGCGGCTCGGACGCTGCCACCCCTGGGCCGCCGGTGGGTACGATCCCGTACCCGGAACCCCGGAACACGACGAGGAAATGCGTGCTTCAGGCGGCCACCTCGACGACACTCGGGGTCCTCTGACCTGGATCGAACCGACAGAGCTGAGTCGGCTCGCCTACGAGGTGGAATGTGATCGACCCGCTGATCCCGCTGCTGATCCCGATGGCGTTCTGGGATCCCTTCTTCGCGTTCGGCGGCGCGATCATGCAGCCGCTCTACTGGGTGGTGTCGGGCCTGCTGGTGCTCTTCCACGCCTGTGGGCGCCGCTGTTCGGTGCCGACAACGGCTGGACCTGGACGCTGTCGATCGTCAGCCTCACCGTGGTCATCCGGGTGGCGCTGATCCCGCTCTTCGTGAAGCAGATCAAGTCGTCGCGGAACATGCAGCTGCTGCAGCCCAAGGTGCGGGAGCTGCAGAAGAAGTACGGTCACGACCGGGAGAAGCTCGGTCAAGAGACCATGAAGCTCTACCGGGAGAACAACGCCAACCCGTTGGCGTCCTGTCTGCCGCTGCTGCTGCAGATGCCGATCTTCCTGGCGCTGTTCCGGGTGCTCGACGGCGCCGCCAACGGCATCGCCCGCGGCACACTGGCTGGAGATACAGCCCGGAGCTCGTCTCCGTCGCTGCAGAACGCCACCATCTTCGGCGCCCGGATCTCCGACACCTTCATGAAGGCCGGGTTCTCGGGCGGGCATCAACAGCATCCACATCGTCACGGTGTTCTTGATCCTGGCGATGACGGCGACGCTGTTCGTCACCCAGCTCCAGCTGATGCGCAAGAACATGCCGCCCGAGGCGCTGACCGGGCCCGTTCGCGCAGCAGCAGAAGATGATGCTGTACCTGTTCCCGATCATCTTCGCGGTCGGCGGCATCAACTTCCCGGTCGGCGTCCTGATCTACTGGTTCACCTCGAACCTGTGGACGATGGGGCAGCAGTTCTACGTGATCCGCCGCAACCCGGCACCGGGTACGCCGGCCTACGACGCGTGGGAGGAGCGGCGCAAGGCCAAGGCGGCGCACAAGCACCACGCGGTCGAGCCGAGTGATCCCGAGCCGAGCGACGACCGGCCTCGGGTGCAGCGCAACGGCGCGAACGGCGCCGCCCGCAAGGCCGCGACCAACGGGGGCGACGGGGCGAACGGCAGCACGGCCGACACCACCCCCCGGGTCATCCGGCAGCAACCCCGGAAGCAGACGCGCTCTCAGCGGAAGACCTGAGCCCGCTCCCCCACCACCCAAGCCATCGGCGCTGTGGCTGCAGCTGACGCAGCAGGGGCCGAGCAACGAGACAGCCCGGGCTGATGCCCAAGGAGGATCACGATGAGTGACCACGACGACCGCCCTGCCGACGCGCCCGGAGCCGAGACCGGACCGGAGCAGACCGACACCATCGTGATCGAGGACGCGCCGGCCGAGCCGCCCGAGTCGGTGAATGCCGATCCCGAGTCCGACGGCGCTGAGGCGGGCGCTGATGCTGGCGTCGATGTTGACGCGGGTGCCGACGCCGAGGCTGGGTCGGACGCGGAACCGGCCGTCGAGGCGGAGGTCTCCGAGCCCGGGACCGATCCGGCGGAGGAGACCGGTGAGCCGGAGGACGGCGCCCGGCCGAGCCGGCGCCGCAAGGGTGATCCGGAGGTGCTGGAGACCGAGGCCGAGATCGCGGCCGACTACCTCGAGGAGCTGCTCGACATCGCCGATCTCGACGGTGACATCGACACCTACATCGAGGGCGATCGGGCACACGTCTCGATCGTCAGCGAGAACGAGCTGCTGGTCGGCAACGACGGAGCCGTCCTGGACGCCCTGCAGGAGCTGGCCCGACTCGCGGTGATGACCGAAACCGGTGAACGGAGCCGGTTGATGCTCGACGTCGCCGGCTACCGCGAGAAGCGCCGCGGTGAGCTGATCATCCTGGCGGCAGACGCGGTGGCCGAGGTCAAGAGCAGCCAGTCCCGGGTCCCGTTGGCGCCGATGAATCCGTTCGAGCGCAAGATCGTGCACGACGCCGTCGCGGCCGCCGGGTTGACCAGCGAGTCCGAGGGCGAGGAGCCGAGGCGACACGTGGTGGTGCTGCCGGTCGGCTGAGTCGACCGTCCGTGTCGGAGCCGTACGCACCACAGGGAGCGGAACCACTCCCGGAGATGCAGCAATATGTCGATTTATTGCTAGATCGCGGTATGTCGTGGGGTCTGATCGGCCCCCGCGAAGGTGAGCGGATCTGGGACCGGCACATCGCCAACAGCCTGGTGCTGGCCGATCTGATCCCTCCGAGCTCCTCGGTCATCGACGTGGGCTCCGGTGCCGGCCTGCCCGGCATCCCGATCGCGCTCGTCCGGCCCGACCTGCGGCTGACGCTGCTGGAACCGATGCTGCGCCGGACGAACTTCCTGACCGGGGCGATCGAGGAGCTCGGGCTGGAGTCCCGGGTCCAGATCGTGCGGGGCCGAGCCGAGGACCAGCGCACCACCTACGACGTGGTGACGGCGCGGGCCGTGGCTCCGCTGGACCGGCTCTTGGGGTGGTGCCTGCCGCTGCTGAAGCCACGGGGTGTGCTGCTGGCCCTGAAAGGTCGATCCGCGGCGGACGAGGTGGCGGCTGCTGCCCAGCTGCTGCGTCGCGCGCGGCGGCAAGCCGAGATCCTGGAAGTGCCCACCGAGGACGAGGCCGAACCCACCAGGGTCGTCCGGGTCCGCTGAGCCGTCGATCGCCGGTCGCAGGGCGCGCCACCACCACACTCCCCTGCCGGTGCCATAGCGTGAGAAGACGCAGGAACCACACCGAGAAGGCGATGAGGCAGCGCTCGATGACGCTCTCCAGACAGGACTCCGGCATCGGACTGGGCTGGCCCCCGACGGCGCCGCACAGCGGCGAGCTCGGATGGCCGACTTTGTCGACCGGTTCTGGGACGACCGGTTCTGGTGACGTTCCACGTGAAACAGGTGCCTTCGACAGTGACGACGTTCCACGTGAAACAGCTACCACCGATGGTGACAATGCTCCCCGTGCCGGCGGTCCCCCGGTGAGTGGCGCAGCAGCAACGACCGCGATCGATGTTCCACGTGAAACCGCCGGTCCGCGACGTAGCCGCCGCAGCGACGCCGACTCCGACGAGGCGTCGGAACTACCGAGCCTGCCGCCCGGTCCGCGACGGGCGCGTTTCGACCAGGACGAGCTCAATCCGGTCGCGGTGGCGGATCCTGGTGAGACGGTGGCGGACAGCCGCCTTCCGGACCGGACGTTCCCGCCCCCGGCGACGACCCGCATCCTCGTGGTTGCCAACCAGAAGGGTGGGGTCGGCAAGACGACCACGTCGGTCAACCTCGCGACCGCGTTGGCCTTGGGAGGACTCCGGGTCCTCGTCGTCGACCTCGATCCCCAGGGCAACGCCAGCACGGCGCTCGGGATCGAGCACCCGGCCGGCACGGCGGGCACCTATGAGGCGCTGTTGTCCGGTACGCCGCTGTCGGAACTGGCGGTGGACTCCCCCGAAGCACCACAGCTGAAGGTGGTGCCGGCCACCATCGACCTGGCCGGCGCCGAGATCGAGCTCGTGTCGACGGTCGCTCGGGAGAACCGGCTGCTCCGCGCACTCGGCAGCTACCTGGCGGAGCACCCGACCGACTACGTCTTCCTCGACTGCCCGCCCTCACTCGGGCTGCTGACGCTGAACGCGCTCGTGGCCGCCACCGAGCTGTTGATCCCGATCCAGTGCGAGTACTACGCGCTGGAGGGGGTGTCCCAGCTCATGCGGACGATCGATCTGGTGAAGGGCGAGCTGAACAACGAGCTGCGCGTGAGCACGGTGCTGTTGACGATGTACGACGCACGTACCAAGCTCGCCGCCCAGGTGGCCGACGAGGTGCGGGCCCACTTCGCCGCCGAGACGTTGCCGGTGGTGATACCGCGCTCCGTCCGGATCTCCGAGGCGCCGAGCTTCGGGCAGAGCGTGCTGACGTACCACCCGGGTTCGGTCGGCGCCAAGGCGTACCTGGAGGCTGCTGCCGAGATCGCGCGGCGCGGTGCGGATCAGCGACTGGACGAGATCAAGGAGTCCGCATGAGCGTCGGAACCGATCGTCCGCGGCTCGGCCGCGGGCTGGGCGAGTTGTTCCAGCGGACCGACGTCCCGGCGCCCGATGCCGCGGTGAGTCCACCGCCGGCCGCCGTGGAAGCGGATCGCCCGACGCCCATCCCGTCGGGGGCCTATTTCGCCGAGGTGGACACGGCGGCGATCAGCCCGAATCCGCGGCAGCCGCGCACCGTCTTCGACGAGGACGCCATGGCCGAGCTCGTCGAGTCACTGCGCGAGGTCGGACTCCTGCAACCGGTGGTGGTTCGGCCGCGCGGCGACGCCACGTTCGAGCTGGTGATGGGGGAGCGCCGGTGGCGGGCCGCCCAGCTGGCCGGGCTGCAGACCGTCCCCGCCATCGTCCGCGAGACCGCCGACGCCGATCTCTTGCGGGATGCGCTGCTCGAGAACCTGCACCGGGCTCAGTTGAATCCGCTCGAGGAAGCGGCGGCCTACGCGCAGATGCTGGAGGACTTCGACTGCACGCAGGAGGAGCTCGCGTCGCGGATCAAGCGATCGCGGCCGCAGATCTCCAACACGATCCGGCTGCTCCGGTTGCCCCCCACCGTGCAGCGCCGGGTGGCGGCGGGCGTGCTGAGCGCTGGGCATGCGCGAGCCCTGGTCGCCATCAGCGACCCCGCGGGGCAGGAGCGGCTCGCGCAGCGGATCGTGGCCGAAGGCCTCTCCGTCCGGGCCGTCGAGGAGCTGGTGGCAGTCGGGGAGGGCGAGGAGCCGCGGACCCGGCGGTCCCGAGCCAGCTCGACGCCGGTACCGGAGCACGACGAGCTCGGCCGCCGGCTGGGCGATCGCCTCGAGACCCGCGTGCGAATCGACGGAGGTCGAGGTCGAGGCCGGATCGTCATCGACTTCGCCGACGCCGAGGACCTGGCCCGCATCGTGTCCGAGATCGAGAAATAGACATATCGACTTGCCTCTGACTGCGCCGAGCTTTCGACTGGACGGCCGGACCGCCTTCGTGACCGGAGCCGCGAGCGGGATCGGCCGCGCCATCGCGGCCGGGGTGGCGGCCTCGGGCGCAGCGGTCGGCTGCTTCGATCTGCCCGGCGAGGGTCTCGACGGCATCGACGCGGAGATCCGCGCCGCCGGCGGCCGCTCGATCGCCCTCGCCGGCGACGTCACCGACGACGAGGCGCTGGCGGCGGCGGTGCACCGCACCGAACGTGAGCTCGGGAACCTCGGACTGGCGGTGAACTGTGCCGGCATCGCCGACGCGGCACCGGCGGAGGAGATGTCCCGGGCGCAATGGCAGCGGGTGGTCGACGTCGACTACACCGGCGTTTTCCTGTCCTGCCAAGCCGAGGGCCGGGTCATGCTCGGGCACGGCGGCGGGTCGATCGTCAACATCGCCTCGATGTCGGGCCGGATCGTCAACCGCGGTCTGGACCAGGTCCACTACAACTCCGCCAAGGCGGCGGTGATCCACCTCAGCAAGAGCCTGGCGATGGAGTGGGCCGACCGAGGCATCCGGGTCAACGCGATCAGCCCCGGCTACACCGCGACACCGATGAACACCCGACCCGAGGTCGCTGAGCAGGTCCGCCGCTTCGAAGCCGACACCCCGCTCGGACGGATGGCCGAGGTGGCGGAGCTCGTGGGGCCGGCGGTCTTCCTGCTCAGCGACGCCGCGAGCTTCTGCACCGGCGTCGATCTGGTCGTCGACGGCGGCTTCGTCTGCTGGTGAGCCGGCGCCCGGGACAGGTCAGCCGGCCGGGCGGTCATCGGTCGGCTGCACCGAACCGGCGGGCTGCACGGGCGGAGTCGGGTCCTCCGTCGCGTCGACGAGCTGCCGGATGTCGGCCTCCTGCGCTGCCAGCTTGGCCTTGACGTCCTTGGTGGCGGACCGCTCGGCCACGAAGGAGAGGAACGGCACCGTGCCGGCCAACGCGATCAGCAGCAACCGGACCCAGCTCCACTTCGCGCGGCGGCCGAGGTCGAAGGCGGTGATCAGCAACACCATGTAGAGCCAGCCGTGCGGGATGGCTGTGAACAGCACCACCGTGTCGTCGTGCCAGGGCCCGTACTTCAGTGGTAGCCCGACGCAGACCAGCACGACGAGCAGGCAGCCCACGAGATAGGCCATGATCCGGTACCGGAGGAGAGCGCCACGCACGTCCTCAGCTTAGGTGGGGTCGGGCGGCGGCGAGCTCAGCCGACGAGGCCGTGGTCGGCCGTCGGCGAGACGATCGGCGGTTCGATGTCGTCCCGGTCGCCGAGGTCCTTCGCGATCTTGGCCGCCATCACCACCGCGAAGGCGGCGAAGATCCACCACTGCACGGCGTAGGCGCCGTTGCGGAGGCGGCCCTGGCCCTCGGGCAGCACCAACGGCGCCGGCTCCAGGAGCTGGGCCTGTGCGTCGGGCGGTGCCAGCACGAGATAGCCCTCGATCAGCCGCTGCGGCCACAGCTGAGCCAGGGCCGGTACGCGGACCGACCCGAGCTGGCCGCTCGGCACCAGTCCCGGCACGGCTTCCTCCGACGGCAACAGCACCCCGCTCTGGGTCAAGGAGCCCGTCGGCACCCGCGGCAGTCGGACGGGCAGCAGATCGCCCCGGATCACGCCCCGGACGACCGGGAGGACGCTGCCGTCCGGCAGCTCGAGGGCGCTGAGGACGCGGTAGGCGCCGGTCGAGCCCGGCAGCGGGACGAGCAGCTGCTGGTCGGGACGGTAGCTGCCGATGGTGGTCACGCTGCGTCCGAACCCGTCCCGGACGGGGGTTCCGGCGGCCGCCACGGTGTCCAGCGGGACAGCCGGCTCACTGGCCCGTCCGCGCGAGGCCTCGGCGCCCTGCGCCTGGTAGACCTGCACCTGCCACCAGCCCAGCGCCACCATCGCGCCGGCGAGCAGGAAGCCGAGGGCCAGGACCCCGAGCTGCTGCAGTCTCCTCACGACACCGTCCGGGTCCTGCTCATGGAGTCGACGGCGTCGGGACCCGGCCACCGCGGGCCGCGGCGACCCGTACCAGGTCCGCGCAGGCCTTGCCCAGACTCCAGCCGGCCGCTTCGATGGCGAGGGGGACCGATGACGTCTCGGTCATCCCGGGGGCGACGTTCGCCTCCAGGAACACCGGCTCACCGTCCGGGGTGATGATGATGTCGGTCCTCGACAGATCCCGGAGGCCGAGCACCTCGTGCACCCGGAGCGCGAGCTCGGCGCAGGCCGTGGCGACCTGATCCGACACCTCGGCGGGACACAGGAACCGGGTCGCCCCGGCGGTGTAGCGCGCGGTGTAGTCGTAGACGCCGGAGTCGGGTCGGATCTCGACGGCCGGCAACGCCGCTGGGCCGGTACCACGATCGACCACGGACACCGCCACCTCGGTGCCCTCGATGAACTGCTCGACCACGGCCACCGGTCCGTACGCGAAGGCACCGACCATCGCCGACGGCAGCTGCTCGGGCCGGACGACCTTGCTGCAGCCCAGCGCCGACCCGCTCCGGGACGGCTTCACCATCATGGGGAAGCCGAGCTGCTCGCCGAGGGCCTTGACCAGAGCCTGCGCGCCGAGCTCGCGGAAGATCTCGTGGGGGAGGGCGACCTGGGTCGGGGTGCGGATGCCGGCGTCGGCGATCACGGTGGTGGCGATCGACTTGTCGAACGCGACCCGACTGGCCGAAGCCACCGAACCCACGAACGGGACCCGCAGCAGAGCCAGCACCTCACGCAGCGAACCGTCCTCGCCGGTTTCCCCGTGCAGCAAGGGAAAGACGACGGCGTCGGGCAGCTCGGCCAACCGGTTGACGAGCGTCGAGTCGACGTCGCACTCGACGACCTCCACGCCGCGCGACCGGAGGGCGGTGCTCACCCGGCGGCCGGACCGCAGGGACACGTCGCGCTCGTGGGAGAGTCCACCGGAAAGCACGACGACCGTTTCGTCACTCACCGGCGGACTCCTTGTTGATCTTGCTGTAGTTGATCTTGCTGTAGTTGATCTTGCTGTAGTTGATCTTGCTCGAGCCACGATCGAGGCTGACGGCTGCGGTGCCGAAGTCGATCATGGTCGGCTCGCCCGGTCAGGTCTGGTTCGCACCGGGACCCTCGTACGGTCGTTGCAGGCCCGGATCCCGGGTGATGGCGCCGCCGAAGGTCTCCAGCAGGCTGGCCTCGCGGTTCAGCACCTCACCGAGTCGGCGGGTGCCCTCGATGATCCGCTCCGGGGTGGGGAAGCAGTACGACAGCCGCAGGTGCCGACTGCCGAATCCGTCGGCGTAGAAGGCCGTGCCGGGCACGTACGCGACCCGGGCCGTCACCGCGCGGGCCAGCATGGCGTGCGAGTCGAGTCCGGGCGGCAACGTCAGCCAGACGAAGAAGCCGCCGGCCGGCACGGTCCAGGAGCTACCGGCGGGCATGTGATCGGACAACCCGGCGAGCATCGCGTCGCGGCGTTCCCGGTACATCTCCCGGAACACCTTGATCTGGCTCTGCCAGTCGTGGTTGGCGAGGTAGGCGGTCACCGCGAACTGGGAGAAGGTGGGCGGACACAACGTCGCGGACTCCTGCGCCAGCACCAGCTTCTCCCGCACCGCGTGCGGCGCCAGCGCCCAACCGACCCGGAAGCCCGGGGCGAAGGTCTTGGAGAAGGAACCGAGGTAGACCACCCGTTCGGCGTCGAGGGAGCGCATCGCCGGGGTCGGTTCGGCCTCGAAACCCAGCAGCCCGTACGGGTTGTCCTCGACCACGAGCAGATCGGCGGCTTCGGCGACGCGGAGGATCTCGGTCCGGCGGTCCAGCGTCTGGGAGACGCCGGCCGGGTTGTGGAAGTTCGGGATGGTGTACAAGAACTTGGCCCGTTTGCCGGCCCGCTGCACGGCGGCGATCGCCTCCGTCAGGGCGACCGGGTCCAGACCCTGGTCGTCCATCGCGACGTGCACGACCTCGCACTGGAAGGCGCGGAACACCCCGAGCGCCCCCACGTAACTCGGTGCCTCGACCAGCACCACGTCGCCGGGATCGCAGAACAGCCGGGTGACCAGATCCAGAGCCTGCTGCGATCCGACCGTGACCGTGACGTCGTCCGGGTGGGCCGAGATGCCCTCCAGCTTCATCACCTCGCAGATCGCCTCGCGCATGGCCGGCTCGCCCTGGCCGGCCCCGTACTGCATGGCCTGCCGACCGCCGCTGACCACGAGATCGTGCAAGGTCTCACCGACCGCGTCCAGCGGCAGATCTGCGATGTTGGGCATCCCACCGGCCAGCGACACGACCTCGGGCCGATTCGCCACCGCGAACAGGGCCCTGATGGCCGAGGCGGTCATCCCGTGGGTGCGGGCGGCATAGCGATCGACGTAGTCGTCGAGTCGGGTGTCTCGTCGACGGAGCCGGTCCAGCCCGTCCGGTACGGGCGACGGTTCCGTCTCCGGCAGGCGGGCCGGGTCGGTCGCCGGATCGTTCACCCTCCAAGGGTGCCTCATTCGCGGGCGGGATGCATGTCGACGACCGGCGGCGAACAGCACCCCGGCGGGGACTCGGCAGGCCCGCCGTCTCCGCCTACGATGTCGCCATGGGCAAGAAGGGGGTAGCCGTCCGGGGTCGGCGGCGCAGCGCGTCGTCGAGCAGACGGGCGCCGATCTTCCCCGCGCAGCGCCGGGCGGCCAAGCGTTCCGCGACCACCGAGACGATCACCGAGCGCGCCGGCCGGTTGCCGCGGCCGGTGATCTGGCTGCTGTGGTTGCTGGGGGCGGCACTGCTGAGCGTGGTGGTCGGCTTCGTGCTGGGGCTGGCCCAGCCACGGACCCGGAACTGATGCGGGACCGGAGCGTGGCGGGGTGAGCGCAGTCAAGGGGAATGGCGCCAAGAACGGGTCGAAGGGCCGCCGCATCAGACCGATGACGGCCACGGATCTGGCGGACCTGCCGGAGCCGTGTGGGCGCTGCACGTTCTGGGAGTCGAGCTTGAGCGACCTGGCCTCCTACGACGGCCAGCGACAGCGCCCGGAGGTGAAGCTGGAGTGGGCCACCGCGGTCACCGACCGCTGGGGGTACTGCGGCGTCCGCGCGGTCGACAACGGTGCGACCGTCGGCTTCTTGACCATGGCGCCGCCGGTGCTCGTGCCCCGACTGGCCGCGTTCGCGACCACGCCGGTCAGCTCGGACGCGGCGGTGCTGATGTCGGTCCGGGTGGACGAGGACTACCGGGGCCACGGGATCGGCCGGCAGCTGATCCAGACCGGGGCGGGACTGCTGGTCCGGCGGGACATCCGCGCCCTCGAAGCGGTGGGAACCTACCGGGCCGAACCGTCCTGCATGCTGCCGGTCGGCTGGCTGGAGTCGGTCGGGTTCGAGGTGGTCCGGGACCACCCGGTGACCCCACGGCTGCGGATGAATCTGCAGACCACCCTGCGCTGGCCGGACCTCGGTGCGGCCTGGTCGCGGCTCACCAGCCTGGTCGCCCAACCCGCGCCACCGGAGCCGAACGGTGCCGCCTGGCGCGAGGCCGCGCCCACTGCCGCCCCCTGACCCTCCTCACCCCGCCTGAGCCCCGCGGTTCGAGCCCGACCGCGCCGGACCAGGCCCCGCGGCGGTAGCCTGGGCGCACGGCGTCCAGGTCGCCACCGGTCCGCGGGAAAGGGCTCAGCCCTCCTGGAGCAGACCTGAGCAGGCTGGCACCGACCTCCTTTCTCTCGGCCCGGCGTAGCGGACCGCGGGTTGACGAGAGGAGGCCGTGATGGCCCTGTCCCTGCCGAACAACCCCGACCTGGAGCGGTTCCGACGCGACGCTCGCCGTTTGCAACGTGCGGTCCGTGCCGGTGACACCCGGGCGCTGGCGCTGGCTCGCCGACACCAGCCCGATGGCGTGCCCGAGCCGGCGGCCTTCACCCTGGCCGCCGCCCAACTGACGGTGGCGCGCTCGTACGGATTCCCGTCCTGGCCGCGGCTGCGGGCGTACCTGCGAACCGCCGCGGTCCTCCGCCGTGATCCGACTCAGGGTCTCGACACCGAGGACACCGCGACCCGGTTCCTGGCGCTGGCCTGTCTCACCTACAGCGACGTCGACGAGCCCAGCCGCTGGGCCGAGGCGGTCCGGCTGCTGAGGGCCGAGCCGTCACTTCCCGCGGCCGATCCGTACGTCGCGGCGGCGGTCGGCGATCCGGACGCGCTCGCCGCGCACCTGGACGCCGATCCCGGGTTGGCGAGGCGCGAGGGCGGACCCTGGCGGTGGACGGCGCTGCTCTACCTCAGCTACGCCCGGGTTCCCCAACGCGATCCGCTGGCGACCGCGCGGCTGCTGCTCGATGCCGGCGCCGACCCGAACGCCGGCTACCTCTGGCTCGGTCTGCCGACCCCCTTCACCGTCCTCACCGGCTGCTTCGGCGAAGGGGAGGCCGGACCCGGTCGGCTGCCCCGGCATCCGATGGGCCTCGAGCTCGCGGAACTGCTGATCGGTCGTGGCGCCGACCCCAATGACGCCCAGACGCTCTACAACCGGATGTTCGGCCGCGACGACTCCCACCTGCGGCTCCTGCTGGCGCACGGACTCGGCCGCGGGACCGGCGGCGGATGGCACCGGCGCCTCGGCGAGGTGCTGGAGAGTCCGACCCAGATGGTGCAGCGCCAGATCGACTGGGCCCGCGATCACGGGTTGACCGACCGGCTGGAGCTCTTCGCCCGGTACGGGTTCACCGCCGGCACGCCCGCGGAGGACCGGTCGCCCTGGATCAGGGCCGGCGGACCACGGCCCCACGACCTGGTGGGCACTCCGGCCGCGGTCGCGCGCGCCGTCGCCGACGGGCTCGATCTCGACGTGCTCGTCGACGGCCGCACGCTGCTCCACCAGGCGGCCTGGGCCGGGGACGAGGCGATGGTGGTGGCGCTGCTGTCCGCCGGTGCCGATCCTGACGTCGTCGACGCCACGCACGGCACGACGCCGCTCGGCTGGGCCGAGTGGGCGCACAGCGACGCGACCGCGGCGATCCTGCAACCGGTCACGGGCGTGAAAGGGGGTGCGCGCGACACCGGGGAGCCGGTTGGATGAGAACCATGCCGACCTCGCGATCCGCCCGACCCGTGCCCGAGCTGCGCTACGCCGACGAGGAGACTGCGCGGCCCTATCTGGATGCCGTCGTGATCGGGTTCCACGAGGACTACAACCCCGACCACTGGGACCTGGACCGGCGCTGGCTGGACTGGGAGCGCAACTTCGGGTTCCGGGTGGGCGAGCGCTGGGTGTCCACCTGCGGGGCCAACGCCCGGGTGATGACCGTGCCGGGCGGTTCCGTGCCGACCGCCGCCGTGACCGTCGTGACGGTGGCCCCGGACCATCGCCGCCAGGGTCTGCTGACCGCGATGATGAAGCACCAGCTGGAAGACGTGGCGCGGCGCAAGGAGCCGGTGGCGCTGCTGTGGGCTTCCGAGTCGTTGATCTACGGCCGGTTCGGGTACGGCAGCTGCACGCCGCAGCTCAGCATCTCCGGCCAGACCCGATCCTGCCGGTTCCTCGACTCGGTCGACCTCGGCGACGGCTGGGTGGAGCAGGTCGATCCGGCGGACTACCTCGGTCTGGTCCAGCCGGTCCACCAACGGCTGCTGGCGGACCGGCCCGGCGCACTCGACCGTCCGGACGTGTGGTGGGAACGCATCGTGTTCGATCCGACCGACAGCCGGCGGGGCGCCACCAGCTACCGCTACGCCGTGCACCGCGACGCCGCCGGCGGCATCGACGGATACGTCCAGTACCGGATCAAGTCGGACTGGAACGCCGACGGCCCGGCCGGCGAGGTGCGGATCTCCGAGCTGGAGGGTGAGGGATCGACGCGGGCCGCGTTGTGGCGGTACGTCCTCGACCTCGACCTGGTACGGACCTTCTCGATGGACCCGGCCCCGCTCGACGAGCCGCTGCGCTATCTGGTGGCCGACCAGCGGGCGATCCGCACCCAGCTGAACGACGGGACCTACGCCCGCATCGTCGACGTGCCGCGGGCGCTGGAGGCCCGCCGCTACTCGACCGACGTGGACGTCGTGATCGGTCTGACCGACAGCATCTTCGAGAAGAACAACGCCGGCTTCCGGATCGAGGCGAGCGCGGGGCAGCACGCCCGGGTGACCCGGGCACGGCGTCGACCCGATCTCACGATGGACATCCGGGAACTCGGTGCCTGCTACCTGGGCGGAGTGTCGATGCGGACCCTCCAGAGTGCCGGTCTGGTCGCCGAACGCACCCGGGGCGCGGTGGCGGCCGCGACGACGGCCTTCGAATGGGACCGGTCGCCGTTCTGCAACGACCACTTCTGAGCCGCGGGGACCCGGCGGCGGGTTCGCGTGTCGAGTTGCGTCCGAGTACGGACCGAACTCGACACGAGAATGCCAGATCCGGGAATCAGCCGGACGTTTACGGCGCTGGTCGGGGCATGAGCGAAGCACCGCGCAGCCCCGTCATCGCCGTCACCGGCTCCACCGGCCAACTCGGTGGTCGGGTCGCCCGTCGGCTGGCGGCCGCGGGGGTTCCGCAGCGGCTGCTCGTCCGCGACGCCGCCCGGGCACCGGCACTCGACCACGCCGACGTGGCGGTGGCCGGTTATGCCGATGCCGACGCCGTCAGCGCCGGACTGGCGGGCATCGACACGGTGTTCATGGTCTCGGCGGCCGAGCACCCGGAGCGGCTGGCGCAGCACTACGCGTTCGTCGACGGAGCGGTCCGGGCGGGCGTGCGACACGTCGTCTACACCTCGTTCGCGGCGGCTGCGCCCGACGCCGTCTTCACCCTCGGTCGCGACCACTGGCACACCGAGCAGTACATCCGTCGCAGCGGGCTGACGCACACGTTCCTCCGCGACAGCCTGTACGCCGACTTCGTCCCGCTGCTGGCCGGCCCCGACGGTGTCATCCGCGGTCCGGCGGGAGACGGCGCGGTCGCCCTGGTGGCGCAGGACGACATCGCCGACGCCGCCGTGGCGATCCTCGGCGACCCGTCGGCACACGCCGACACCACCTACGCCATGACCGGGCCTGAGGCGCTGACCCTGCACGCGGTCGCCGCGCTGATGACCGAGACGACCGGGCGCACGATCAGCTACCACGACGAGACGATCGAGGAGGCCTATGCGTCCCGCGCCTCCTACGGCGCACCGGACTGGCAGGTGGAAGCCTGGGTGAGCACCTACACCGCGATCGCGGCGGGGGAGTGGGCGACGATCAGCTCCGACATCGAGACCCTGACCGGCCACCCGTCGACCTCACTCCGGCAGCTGCTGGAACGATCGTGAGCAGGTCCCCGGGGTGACACTCCACACTTCGTGACACCTCACACTTCGCGCAGCTACGTCGTCGAAGTGGTGACAACGGAGAAGAGTGAGGCAGTGATGGTGAACATCGTGATCGTCGGCGGGGGCTACGCGGGCCTCTACGTCGCCTGGGGGCTGGAGAAGCAGCTGAAGCGGGGCGAGGCCCGGGTGACGGTGCTCGACCCGAGGCCGTACATGACCTATCAGCCGTTCCTGCCCGAGGTCGTCTCCGGCGCCATCGAGCCGCGGCACGCCGTCGTGCCGCTGCGTCGCCATCTCCGCCGGACGCGGGTCGTGGCCGGCTCGGCCACCGCCATCGACCACGACCGCAAGACCGTCTCCGCCGTGGGCACCGACGGGCACCTGTTCTCGCTCAGCTACGACATCATCGTGGTGACGGCCGGGGCGGTGACCCGGACGTTCCCGGTTCCCGGGCTGGCCGAGGAGGCGATCGGCCTGAAGAACATCGAGGAGGCGATCGCCGTCCGCGATCGGCTGCTCACCGCCTTCGACCAGGCGGCGGCCCTGCCGCCGGGTCCGGAACGGGCCCGACTGCTCACCGTCACCGTCGTCGGCGGCGGTTTCTCCGGCGTCGAGGGATTCGCCGAGATCCTGTCGCTGGGGGTCGAGCTGCTGGAGTACTACCCCGAGCTGGAGCGCGCCGAGCTCGCGTTCCACCTCGTCGAGGCGCGGGACCGGATCCTGCCGGAGGTCACCGACCGGCCCGGGCGGTGGGTGGTGTCCCACCTGCGGCGGCGCGGGGGCGAGATCCACCTGAACACCCAGGTCACCTCCATGGTCGACGGACACGTCGTGCTGTCCGACGGCGAGGAGTTCGACTCCGCGCTGATCATCTGGACGGCCGGCAACGCCGCCAATCCCGTGGTGTCGCGCCGCACCGACCTTCCCATCGACGAGCGCGGCTACCTGGTCACCCGGTCGGATCTGCGGATCGGGACCGCCGACCACGTGGTCGAGGACGCCTGGGCCGCCGGCGACGACGCCGCGATCCCGGACCTGGCCGAAGGGTCCGGCCGGCTCACTGTTCCCAACGCCCAGCACGCGGTCCGGCAGGCCGGGGTGCTCGCCGACAACCTCGTGGCCACCCTGCGAGGTCGGGAGACCCAGCCGTACGTCCACCACAGTCTCGGAGTCGTCGCCACCCTTGGCCGGGGGCAGGGCCTGTTCCAGTACAAGGGTCTCGTGATCAAGGGCTGGCTGGCCTGGGCGATGCACCGCGGCTACCACGTGCTCGCGGTGCCGAGCTTCGAACGCAAGCTCCGGGTCGTGCTCGGCTGGCTGGCCGCCTTTCTGGGCCGGCGGGACGTCGCCTCGCTGGCGGCGGCGACGCTGCCGCGGCGGGCCTTCGTCAGCAGCGGCGCGCCCAGCCCCCTGGCCGTGGTGCCCCTGCGCAGCGCCGACGAGGACTCCACCGCTGATCAGGACTCCACCGACGAGGATTCCGGGCCGGACCAGGCCGTCGCGTGATCGAGGCCGGCGGGTCGGGGGCCGAGTCCGTTCCGCCGCTCGGTGACGTGATCGAGGAGCGCCGACGGCTGCTGGCCCTCGCGTACCGGATGACGGGCACGATCAGTGACGCCGAGGACGTGGTCCAGGAGACCTACGTCCGGTGGTACCGGCTGAGCGACGCCGAGCGCGCCGCGATCGTGAACCCTGCTGCCTGGTTGACCCGGGTGGCCAGCCGGGTCGCACTGGACGCCCTGGGTTCGGCGCGGGCCCGGCGCGAGAACTACGTCGGCCAGTGGTTGCCCGAGCCGGTGCCGGCCGACCTGTTCGCCGGTACCGGACCCGCGACGGGCCCGGTGGTCGCCGGCGGCGTCCAACCACCCGATCCCGCCGACCGGGTGACGCTGGACGACTCGGTCAGCACGGCGCTGCTGACGGTGCTCGAGTCCATGACGCCGGCTGAGCGGGTGGCGTTCGTGCTGCACGAGGTGTTCGCGATGCCGTTCCCCGAGATCGCGGAGATCGTGGGTCGCTCGCCCGCGGCCGTGCGCCAGCTCGCGACCTCGGCCCGTCGCCACGTCGACCGGCAGCGCTCGGTGCCGGTGCCCCGGGCCGAGCACGACGCCACCGTGCGGGCCTTCCTGGCCGCGAGCCGGACCGGCGATCTGCAGCGACTGATGGACGTGCTGGCACCGGGGGTTGAGCTGCGCTCCGACGGCGGCGGCGTGGTCCGGGCAGCCCTGAACCCGGTCATCGGCACGGATCGGGTGGCCCGCTTCACGCTCGGGGTGCTCGCCAAGGCTCCGGACCTGGAGTGGCGGGAGGTGCCGACCGCCGACGGTCTCGGCTACCGGCTGACCGTCGACGACGTCTTCTACGGTGTGGTCACGTTCGACGTCGACGAGGGCCGGGTGAGCAAGGTGCGGTTGATGCTGAACCCGGCCAAGCTCGGCAGCTGGCGAGCGCTGACCGGTTAGGCCTCGGTCGGGGTGCCGCTGCTACCGGCCGCGATGACCGTGGCGGCGTGCCGGACGGGGAAGTTCACCGAGCTCGCGATGAAGCAGCGTTGGTGGGCGGGTTCGTGCAGACTCTCCGCGACCTCGATCATGCCCGGCTCGGCGACCACGACCGTCGGACGCAGCAGCACGTCGGTGAACGCGCCACCGCCCTGGCCGTCCATCGCCATCTCGCCGCGGGGTTCGTCGAGGTAGTCGACGACCACCACCCCGGCCACGGCCGCCTGGTGCAGATAGCTCAGCAGGTGGCAGGCCGACAGCGCGGCGACCAGGAGCTCCTCGGGGTTCCACCGGTCGGCGTCACCGCGGAACGGGCGGTCCGCCGACCCGGCCAGCAGTGGCTTGCCCGGGGCGCTCAGATCGTAGGTCCGGGCGTAGTCGCGGTAGTGCGACGTCCCCGTCCCGGTGTTACCGGTCCACTGCAGACCGAGTTCGTACGCGTGGGTAGCCGGCATCACAAGCCGCAGCTCAGAGGTATTCCTCGATCGCCCCGAGCAGCACCGACTTCGACTTCGCTCCCTTGAACGCCTTGACCAGCTCGCCGTTGACGTACAGCTGGATGGTCGGCAGACCGAGGACGTAGTTGTTGGCCGGGGTGACCGGGTTGGTGTTGGTGTCCATCTTCACGAAGGTCACCTTGTCGCCGTGGGCGTTCGCCAGCTCCTCGATGATGGGGGCCACCTGCTTGCACGGCCCGCACCAGTCGGCCCAGAAATCGACCATCACCGGCTTGTCCGACTTCAGCACGACCTCGTCGAAGCTCGAGTCGGTGACTTCGTTCACTGCCCCCATGGCGTTCCTTCTTTCGTCCGGGTCCGTCGGCGGCGAGGGGTCACCGAGCGGAGGAGTGTGCTGTTACTGATGTGACTGATGGTGTCCTACCGGTCCGACAATCAGACCGACACCGTCTCGGCCAGGGCGGCGACGTGCTCGGCTTCGTCGTTCAGGTCGGCGAGATACCGCTCGGCGTCCAGGGCGGCCGAACAGCCGGTACCGGCGGCGGTGATGGCCTGGCGGTAGGTGTGGTCCACCAGGTCACCGCTGGCGAAGACACCCGGCAGGTTCGTCCGGGTGCTCTTCTGGTCGGTCAGGACGTAGCCGGCGGCGTCCAGCTCGACCTGGTCGGTGACCAGCTCCGAACGGGGATCGTGACCGACCGCGATGAACAGGCCCGAGATCGCGAGCTCGCGCTCGGTGCCGTCGCGGGTGTCGCGCAGGGTGACGCCGGTGAGGCTCTTGTCGCCGTGCAGGGACGCGACCTCGGAGTACCAGGCGAAGCTGATCTTGGGGTCGTTCTCGGCCCGCGCGGCCATGATCTTGCTGGCCCGCAGCTCGCCGCGACGGTGGATGATCGTCACCGACCGGGCGAACCGGCTGAGGAAGGTCGCTTCCTCCATGGCGGAGTCGCCGCCGCCGACGACCGCGATGTCCTTGTCGCGGAAGAAGAAGCCGTCACAGGTGGCACACCAGGAGACGCCGTGGCCGGACAGCCGGTCCTCGTCGGCGACCCCGAGCTTGCGGTAGGCCGAGCCCATGGCCAGGATCACGGTTCGAGCCGCGAAGGTGTTGCCGTACCCGTCACGGACGACCTTGATCGGACCGGTCAGGTCCATCTCCGCGATGTCCTCGGTCACCAGCTCGGCTCCGAAGCGCTCGGCCTGGGCGCGCATGCTCTCCATCAGCTCCGGGCCCATGACGCCGTCCCGGAAACCGGGGAAGTTCTCGACCTCGGTGGTGTTCATCAAGGCACCGCCGGCCGTGATCGATCCCTCGAACACGAGCGGCTTCAGGTTCGCCCGGGCCGCGTAGACCGCCGCGGTGTATCCGGCCGGCCCGCTGCCCACGATGATGACGTCACGCACGTCGGTGTGGTCGGTTGTGGTCATTCCACCCTCTCGTTCGAGGCCCGCTCCGGTGAGCCGGTCGAGTCGCAACCCATCGCCGGGTGCGTCACCGCGGACCTCGCCTCGTTCGTTCGCTCACCCTACCGCTGCGCAACCGTGCCACCGGTGCGTCTATTCCCGGGTCAGACGTGTCGGCGGCGGTGGGTTCAGTCGTCCATCTGCTGGTCGACGAACCGTCCGTCGCGGGTGGCGACGACGAACCGGACCGGCACCGGATCACCCTCTTCCAGACCGAGCTCGCGGCGCACCCGGGCCCGGACCGGCACCAGGTAGCCGCCGTCCTTGGGCCACAGCGACGTCTCCCAGGTCCGGTCGCCGATGGTCACCTCGACCGGGATCATCCCCCACCCGTACGTGACGTCGGGTCCGAGCTCGGTCAGGTCCTCGCTGGCTTCCACGGGGACCCGGAGGAAGAAGTAGGGCGACGGTCCGCGCCACTCCCACAACTGTGCGGTGAAGCTGAATTCGGCCTGGTTCACGGCGCTGACCTCGGGCTGGGCGTTCGCTGGATCGTTGGTGTCCTGGATGGCCGATCCCACCGGTTCGGCACCGGGTCAGCGTAGCGAGGTGGTGCCCGGTGGCCATCCCACTCCGGACTTGACCTGGAGTGCACTCCAGGTAGCAGGCTCGGGACATGACCACGACAGCACGCTCCGAACCCGTGACCGAGACGGCCACCCTGCTCATCGGCGACGTCGCCCGCTCGTCCGGTCTCTCGATCGACACCCTGCGCTACTACGACCGTGCCGGACTGCTGGGCGAGGTTCGCCGCAACGCGGCGGGGCGCCGGGTCTTCGACCACGCCGCACTCGGGCTGCTCGACGTCGTGTCGCGGCTGCGGCGGACCGGGATGCCGGTGGACGAGGTGCGCCGGTTCGTCGACCTGGTGCGCTTCGGTGATGCCGAACGCGCCGGGCGGCTCGACCTGCTCCGGGCCCACCGGGAACGGGTCGGTGAACAGCTGACGCAGCTGCACGAGGACCTCGCGGTGATCGACTGGAAGATCGCCGCGTACCAGGCCGGCGAGGAGGGCCGGGAGGCGCCTCCGCCACCGTCCGGGTGGCCCCGACCGACCGCGGTCCTGCCGGCTGCGGACCTCCGGCCCGGGTCGTCGACCACCGAATCAGCCGAGGAGGCATCATGACCACGACCAGCACGCAAACCCGCGACCTGGGCCATCGAGGGCCCGCCGTGTCCGCCGTCGGCGTCGGCACCTGGGCCCTGGGCGGGCCGTTCACCTTCAACGGTCGTGACGCCGGCTGGGGCGAGGTCGACGACAGCGACAGCGTCCGGGCGCTGCACGCGGCGATCGACTCCGGAGTGACCTTGATCGACTCCGCGCCGTGCTACGGCACCGGGCACGCCGAGCGGGTCGTCGGTCGGGCGCTCGCCGAGCTGCCGGCCGGGGTTCGCGGCCGGATCACCGTCGCGACGAAGTTCGGGCTGGTGATCGACGAGGCGCACCGGACCGGTGGCGGCGAGGACGTCCGACCCGAGACCATCCGTCGGGAGTGCGACGCGAGTCTGCGGCGGCTCGGGCTCGAGACGATCGGGCTGTACCAACTGCACGGCGGAGCGGCGACGACCGCCCAGGCCGAGGACGTGGTCGCCACCTGCGAGGAGCTGCTGGCGGCCGGCAAGATCGCGGCGTTCGGCAGCAGTCAGGACGATCCGCAGACCCTCGCCGTGTACGCGCGGTCCGAGGCGGCGACCACGGTGCAGACCCAGGTGAACGTCTTCGGCTGGAACGACGCGACCTTGATCACGGCCCGGGAGAACGGCTGGGGGGTGCTGGCTCGCTCACCGCTGGCCATGGGGATGCTCTCCGGCAAGTACTCGGCCGAGCACCGTCCCGGGTCGGGGGACGTCCGGATGGACACGCCGTACTGGGACTACTTCGACGACGACACCATGCCGGACTGGCTGGCGCGGATCGACGCCGTCCGGGAGTTGTTGACGGTCGGCGGACGGACGCTGGTGCAGGGATCGCTCGGCTACGTGCTGGCCCTGGATCCGTCGCTCGTGCCGCTGCCCGGGATCCGTACGGTGGCCCAGGCCGAGGAGAACGCTTCGGTGCTGGCCCTCGGTCCGCTGCCGGAGCGGGAGACCGCGGAGATCACGGAGCTGCTGGCCGACTCGCCGGAACGCTCCTGACCTCGGGCCGGCTCAGCCGCGGGTGGGAACCGTCGACCAGTCGATGGAGGATGCTGCGCGGCATCACCGTCGACCTGCGGCTCTGATCCACCGTCGAGCGGCGTCTGACAGGGTGGGCGGGTGGCGAACCGTTCCAAGGCCCAGGCCGTCCGAGCACCCGAGGTCAACCTGGTCCACCTGACCGGCGCGGATGGAGCGGCGCTGAGCGCCGATCCCGACCACGACGGTCAGGAGTTCGTCGGTCTCGATCTCGACCACTTCGATGCCGGCAACACCCGCTTCGTCGAGTGCCGCGTCGCCGGCTGCCGGTTCACGGCGCTGACCCTGCGCCGCAGCCGGTTCATCGGCTGCTCGCTCGAGGAGCTCGACGCCACCACCGTCGACATCTCCGACAGTGAGTGGACCGACGTCGTCGTCCAGGGCGGCCGGCTCGGCGCCCTGCTGGCGCCCGGCGCCCAGCTCGTGCGGGTGGCACTGCGTCAGGTCCGGAGCAACTACCTCAACCTGCGTGGGTCGAAGATCGTCGACCTGTCGCTCACCGGCTGCCGGATCGGCGAGCTCGACCTGGGAACGGCAGACGTGCTCCGCGCCGACTTCCGGGACTGCGAGATCGAGCGGTTGGTGCTCACCGGGGCGAGTTGGAGGTCGGTGGACCTCCGGCACGCGGAGATCGGTGAGATCGAGGGAATCGCCGAGCTCCGCGGGGCGACCATCAACCCGGTGCAGCTGACCCGGCTGGGTCCGGCGTTCGCCCAGCAGCTGGGAGTACGCGTCGACGACTGAGTTCCCGGCTGCCGATCAGGTCAGGAGGTGAAGACCTGGGGCAGCTTGTTGAGGTCGAACCGGAACACGGTCTTGAGGTCCTTGCCGCGGACGATGTTCTGCGAGTAGTAGGCGATGCCCCACTCCTCGATGAACGACCCGTCGGCGAACATGCAGGGACTGAACACCGGATCGGTCTCGTCGGACTTCGCCACCAACCCGCCGCCGTTGAGCGACGTCCCGAACTCGTCCGTGCCGCCCAGGGCCAGGCAGCCGATACTCGCCGGGTTGGCGTCGGTGCTCTGGGACGGCAGCGGCTTCTTGGCCAGGTAGGCCAGCGCCGCCACGGTCGGGTTGGTGGAGTACACCGTCGCGAGGTCGGCGAAGATCCGGGTGCTGTCTTGGCCCTCACCGGTCTGGTAGCGGCAGACCTCGATCGGCTCACCCAGCGGGAGCCAGGTGGACTCGTCGTTGTTGGTGTTGAATGTCGGCTGCCGCAGCTGGACCGTGCCACCGGTCTGGCGGCAGTGGGCGGCTGCCGCGCCGCTGACCGGTGAGTTGGACGGCGTGCTCGGTGAGGAGGACGCCGAGCCGGACGGCGTGAGCGGCGGCGGGGAGACCGACGGGCTCGGAGCGCCACCCCCGCCCGGCATCGAGCAGCTCGCCAGTGCGCAGAGCAGGACGCCGACGGAGGCTGCGGCGATCCGGGTGTTCCGACGATTACGCGGGTGCATCGACGCTCTCCCTCTGCTCGAAGTGGCGTCACGGTACCAAGGAAGTCCGGCCCTCAGCCGCGGTTGTGGACGGGGCGCGCGGACACGATCTGGCACGTCGTCGGTGGCCTTGGTCGAGCGGCCCGATCCACCGGGCCGGGTCAGGACGGGAGTCGGACCGATTCCCGGGCCAGCGCTCCGGGCTCCGGGCAACCGGTGACCACGGTCACCCAGTTCTCGCCTCGGGTCCGGGTGTAGACCAGCAGCGCCGGCGTCCCGTCGACCACGGCGGGGGTGAGCCCCGTGATCCGGCCGTCGGTGACGCCGCGCGCGCAGCGCCAGGCACCGGAGAAGGTGTGAGCGCTCAGATCACGGGCGGCGGCGATCGCGCCGGCTTCCGCGGCCAGGTCCGAGCTCGAGACCCGGACGATCGAGTTGGCCACCGGCTCGTTGAGCCCGGCGGTGGCCGCGAGCGTGTAGCTCGCCAGTCCCACGGCGGCCGCGGTGACCGCCGCCACCGACGTGACGGCCAGGATCCGTCGCCACCGGGCGGGGGCGGGGGACGACTCCGTCGCCGGCCCGTACGGCCGCGGTCGGGTCCCGCCGGGTACCGCCCGGCCCACCTCGAAGCCACCCTTCGCGGCGGCCTGCTCGCTGCGGTGCCGGCTCTCCTCGGCCAGCACCGCTTGCATCCGGGCCGCCACCTCGGGCGGCATGCGCGGACTCGGAGCGTCCGCGAGCACCCGGGCGACCCGTTCGGAGTCCTCGGCGCTCGGCTCAGTCATCGTCGGTCTCTGGGCTGCTGGACATGGTGGTCGGGCTTCTCATCCGGTTCGTCGTCGGGATAGGGCAGCGCGCCCCGTTCCCGCAACGTCTGCAGAGTGCGCCGAGATCCCTTGTCGAGCTCCGCCTGGGGGGCCCAGGTCAGTATCCAGCGGAAGAGGGTCGAGTGGGCTCGGCGCAGCAGCGCCGTCTGCGCCCCGTACCGCTGCACGGTGCCGTCGGCCGTCCGCACGACCAGCCGGTAGGACGGTCCGCTCGGGGTCAGCACCTGGATCACCTTGACCACGTCGGCGCCCTTGATCTCGTGCATGGTGCGGAACGACCGCACGGTGAGGGTGTCGCCGTCCACCATCAGGTACGCCTGGGTGCGCAGCCACACCACGCCCATGAACGCGACCCAGCACAGCGCGAGCACGATCGCCGCCGACAGCCAACCGACCGTCTGGCTGCGGGCCAGCAGGCCGATGCACAGGACCAGACCGACACTGGACACCGAAACGGGCAGCCGCCAGTTGTAGGCCGACTCCAGCGGATGTGCCATCTCCTCATCCTCCCGCTCGACCGGGACCGGTGGCCGGATCTCGATCGTGCACAGCATTGTCCCCGCTCGAGCTCAGGTGGGCGAGCAACGGCAGCAGCCGAGCTCGGCCGCGGGCGCAGCGGCTCTTCACCGTTCCCGGGGCACAGCCCAGGATCTCGGCTGCTTCCTCCACGGCGTATCCCTCCATGTCCACCAGGATGAGTGCGGCCCGTTGGTCGACGTTCAGCTGCGCCAGCGCCGTCTCGACGTCGACCCGGGACTCCTCGACCTCCAACGGATCGGCCGGCGCCGTCGTGCCGAGCGCCGCAGCGCGGTCCGGGTCGTCGGGCAGCGGCTGCTCCCGGGCCCGGACCTGTTGTCGGCGCAGTCGGTCGAGGCAGGCGTTGACGACCACCCGGTGCAGCCAGGTCGTGACCCGAGCGTCCCCCCGGAAGGTGCCGACCCGGCGGAACGCCGACAGGTACGCGTCCTGCAGGGCGTCGGCCGCGTCGTTCGGATCCCGCATCATCCGCAGGGCCACCCGCCACAGCCGGTCCTGGTGCCGCGCGATCATCTCGGCGAAGGCGTCCTGATCACCGGCCAGGTGGGCGGCGACGAGCTCGTGGTCTGATCGAGTTGAGCCGGGAGCGGCAGGGGTGGCGGCGTCCGCGTCCCTGCCTCGGCCCACCTACAACACCTCGACCTCGTAGATCCCGCCCCGGTAGCCGCTCCCCTCCTTGGGCAGCGAGGTCAGATACACCAGCACGAACCGGGTCGTGGCCGGCTCGTCGAGCGTCAGGCTCGCCGAGGTCCCGGCCCCCGATTGCCTGCTCACCGTACGCCACCGGGCGTCGCTGCTCATCGGCGGTTTGAGGGTGCCGGCCGGATCGGTCCGCGGGATCCGGATCTGCAGGTCGGTGCCGTTGCCGCTGAGTCGAGCCGTGACCGTGGTGACGGTCCGGGCCTCGCCGAGGTCGAGGACCAGACCCACGCCCCGCTTGATGCCGCCCAGCTTCGGGTCGTTCCGGTAGTTCACGGTCCGCCAGCGGGTGTCCGGTTTGCCGTCGATCGCGAACGGGACCTCGGCGGTGTTCTCCGAGTTCGGCGGGTCGCCCTGTGGGTCGAACTCCCGCGCCGAGGCGATCCGATCCGGTGCCGGCGCTGCGCCGGTCGGGGCACCGGACGAGGCGCGCGGCGCGTTCGTCGAGCCGACCGGCGGAGCCGAGTCGTTGCGCTGCCGCAGGATGGCGGCGGAGGCGATCCCGGTGGCGATCAACAGCAGTCCCATCAACGCGACCACCGCGATCCAGCGCCGCGGCCGACGCGGTGCCGGGCTGCGCGGCGGCAGCTCCGGCGGCGGGGGCTGTCGGATCACGGTGACCCGGGTGACGTCTTCGGCCGTGATGGTGGGGCTCACCGGATAGCTCGGCAGCCCCGGCGGCATGGCCGTCATCGTGGTGGGCGCCCGCTTGGAGCGCAGCGGTGCCGGCGGCGGGGTGGTGCTCACCCGGGGGATCGGTTGCCGCAGCCGCCGCTCCAGGTCCGCGGACGCGTCGGCCGGACCGAGGACCGTGGTCAGCGCGTTGACGACGTCGTTGGCCGTCCGCAGCTTGGCTGCCTTGCGGCGCGGCGGGTCGCCCAGGATCTGATCGGCGATGTTGTCGAGCACCGGGGAGACCCCGGCGCGGACCTGTCGCGGACTGAACCAGTTGCGCCCGGCGGCGGGAGCCGCGGGCAGGCTGAATGCCGGGCCGCCGGGCCAGCGGGACACCAGGCAGGCGTAGAGCAGCCGGCCCAGGTCGGCCACGTCGACCTGCTCGGGCGTCAGCGGCGGTGCGACCGGTTCCGGGTGCAGCACCGGCGAGCCGGGCGCCGGCCGCAGTGCCTCCTCGATCAACAGCCCGACGATCTTCACGTGCCCGTCGGGGGTGAGGATGACGGTGTCCGGGTTGACCCGCTGGTGGTAGAGGCCGAGGCGATGCACTCCCGACAAGGCGTCGGCCACCTCGCGGACGACCCAGGCGGCTTCGAGTCCCGACAGCGGGCCGTGGCTGAGCAGCAGCTCCAGCGACTGCCCGACCGCGTACTCGCAGACGATGTAGCAGCCGACGTCGTCGGCGTCGCTGTACACCGCGTCCAGCACCCGCAGGAAGCGCGAGTCGGTCGCCACCGCGGCCTGCCGGGCCACGTTGAGCAGCTCGACGGCACCGGGATCGTGCGGCGGCAGCAGGTGCAACAGGACCGAGCGGGACAGCACGAGGTCGAAGGCACGCCAGGTGACGGTGGGCGGCGCCTCGGCGAGCAGCTCCTCCAACCGGTAGCGCTCCGCCAGCACCATGCCGGCGTTGACGCTGCTGCGCGGGCTCGGCGGGGGGAAGCTGTCGGGTGATTCGGGGGTGAGAGCGTCGGGCGGCCTGTTGCCTGGCGCCGCGTTCGGATCAGTCTCGAGGGCGTTGGTGACCATCTCGTCCGCAATCTCGTCGATGCTCTCGGCCCCGCCCGGAACGACCTCCGGCTCGGGACCTGGTGGCTCGATGCTAGGTGTTGCGGAGCGTCCTGGGCCGGTGGAATCGCCGTGCGCGCCGCGATCATCGGAACCGGCCCCGCCGGAGCCGCGCCGCCGGAGCACGGTCTTGACGATGTCGGCGACCTCACCGATGCGCAGCACCCGGGCCAGCCCGAGGTAGGCCAGGACGGCGATGACGATGGCGCCGAGGATCGCACCGGCGCGGCTGAGCTGGTTCGGGTCGGTTCCCTCGACCAGCCACACCAGGCCGCCGGCCAGCGCCATCCCGGGGGCGAAGGCGAGCAGCAACCGGAGCGCCAGCCGCAGCAGCGGCCGGACCGGCAGCTCGGGCAGCGACCGGCGCAGCACCCGGGTGGAGGCGATGACCCCGATCAGGTACGCGATCGCGAGCCCGACCCCGAGGCAGGCCGCCACCAGCGGGTTGGAGTCCACCACGGTGGAGATCGCGACGCCGAAGGTCACGTAGCAGCCGGTGATCAGCAGCTGCAGGAAGAACGGCGTCCGCGTGTTCTCCAACGCGTAGAAGGCGCGGAGGCAGACGTACTGCAGGGTGAACGGGACCAGGCCGAGGGAGAGGGTCATCAGGGCCCAGCCGGTGAAGTCGGCGTCGCCGGACCCGGCCCCGAAGCCGAACACGAGCCGGGCGATCGGCACCCCGAGCACGAAGAACGCGATGGCGGCCGGCAGCAGTGCGGTGAGCGCGAGCCGCCAGGTCCGGCCGACCTCTTCCGAGACGCCCCGCAGATCACCCGCGAGGGCCATCCGGGAGGCGCTGGGGAGCATGGCCGTCGCCAGCGAGACCGTGACCAGCGAGTGCGGGACGATGAACACGGCGTACGCGTACGAGTAGGCCGCGAGCCCGCCGCCGGCGCCGTCGACCGTGGCCGCGGTGGCGACCTTGTTGATGATCACCAGTCCGGCCTGGGTGACCAGGACGAAGCCGAGGGTCCACTTCGCCAGCCGGGCGGTCTTGCCCAGGCCGGTCCCCTTGAAGTCGAATCGAGGGACGAACCGGTAGCCGACCGCCCGCAGGAACGGCACCAGCACGACAGCCTGGACGGCGATGCCGAGGGTCGAGCCCAGTCCGAGCAGCGCCTCCTGCCCGGGGGTGAAGGCGGCATCGGTGTCGGTCTGGCCGAAGACGCCGAGGAAGACCACCAGCACGATGATCGAGATCACGTTGTTGGCGATCGGCGACCACATCATCGGTCCGAACTTGTCCCGGGCGTTCAGGATCTGACCCGCGAGCACGTACACGCCGTAGAAGAAGATCTGCGGCATGCAGTAGTAGGCGAGCGCCACCATCGATGAGTACTGCCCGGCGACGCTCGGGTCCTTCCAGCCGCTCGCCGTGTAGATGGAGATGATCGCCGGCACGGCGAGGGTCAGCGTCAAGGTGACCACGAACAACACGATCAGGCCACCGGTCATGATCCGGTTGGTGTAGGCCTCGCCGCCGTCGGCGTCGTTCTTGATCGCCCGCACGATCTGCGGCACGAGCACGGTGTTGAGCACGCCACCGACGATCAGGATGTACATGATCGTCGGGACCGCGTTGGCGACGGTGAACATGTCGGCCTGCCGGGTGCCGACCCCGAACAGGAACGACAGCAACAGCAGGCGGCCGAAGCCGACCACCCGGGAGACCAGGGTGCCGGCCATCATGATCGCGCTGGCCGAGATCAGCCGCGCCGAGGTGGCCTTGGGTTCTCCTGGTCCCGGCGCCGCCGGGCCGGCCGGGGTCGAGGTCGATCCGGTGGAGAGCTCAGACATCCAGCGGGTCTCGATCCTTGGCGGTGGTCGGTGGCGGGACCTCGGTCTCCGTCGTGGCGGGTCTGGACACGGCCAGTGGTGCCGGGCTCTCGGGTGGGCCACCCGCCTCGCCCGCGTCGGTCGGCTCGGCCTCGCCGCTGCGCTCCTTGGCGACCTGCCGGATCCGCAGCGCCGTCGTCCCCACCAGCACGACCCCGGCCACGATGGCGATGATCCAACCGATGGTGCCGGCCTGGGTGGCGTTCACCAGGATCGGCTCCGACTGGCCCAGCCGCCGGCCGGAGGCGGTGAACAGCTCCGCCGTGACCTCCACCGAGCCGTTGGTCTCGGCCCGGACCAGCGCGTTCTCGGTGCGGCTGGACCCGGCGGCGAGGACCGGGATCTCGATCGGCTTGACCGTGAGTCGCTGCGAGTTGATGGAGCTGAACCGCAGGACCACCTTGATCGCGTTGAACTGCGGATCCGCGTCGGAGGCGGGCAGTCGGTTGCGGACGGTGATCGGGAACGCCGCCTCCCGGCCGGTCGTCTGGACCCGGGGGGTGACGACGATGGAGATGCCCTCCCGGACGGTCGTGGTGACCTCGGCGTCGACGGTGTCGGTGTAGCTCGTGAACGCCTCCTCGTGGTCCCGCCAGGTGGCGCTCGCCGCCCGCGGCAACGTCGACAGCCGCTGGGCCTTGGCGCGATCCTGGTCGACGAACAGGTCGACGTAGGTCGCGTAGTCCTCGGCGAGCCGTTCGACGGTGCTGAGTTGCGCCGCGCTGAGCTCGGCGGCGCGGGCCTTGTTGCCGTACGCGAAGTCGTCGTCCCACGGTGCCGGGGTCTGCTCGAGCAGGGTGGTCAGGGTCTGCGGGCGCAGCCAGGGCGTCGGGCCGGCCGGCACCGCCGCCGCCTGCGCCGCAGTGCTGATGAGCCGCACCTGCCGAGCCGGGTCGTCCTCGGTCGCGTCCGCCGCGGCGACGTAGGAGTCGGCCAGCGCCCGTTGCCGGATCTTCACCGGGGTCCGTCGCGGCGCGGGCCCGGGGCCGCCGGTGAGGGCGGTCACCGAGTACGACACCACGGGGGTGGCCCCGCCCGCCGCCAGCAGCGGGCCGTCGCCGCGGGCCGTGTTCTCCGACACCAGGATCGCCTTGGCGCCGAGGGTGCCGGCCACCGCCATGGTGTCGCCGTCGGCACGGCCCGCGCCGGGCAGCACCAGCAGCGGCAGCGCCCGAGTCGACTCGACCCGGTCACCGGCCGCCTTGGCGGTGCTGATGATCTGCTGCTGGCCGCTGTGCACGAGGGCGGTGAGGTCCGGGCTCGCGTACAGCGTCCGGTACCCGTCCCCACCGCGGACCCGCAACCGGTTGAAGTCGTCCAGCCAGCGCGCGGCCGCCGCCGACCCGGTGCCGGTGGTGACGGTGTCGTCCGGGCCCAGCACCTGGTACCCCCGGCGCATCGTCTCCAGCTCCTCGATCATGGCCGGATCGATCGCGTACGTGGCGGACGGCTGCTTGGCGGCGTCGAGCAGGGTCCGCAGTCGACCCGCGTCGGCCACTTCCCCGGCCAGGTGATCGTCGGCGAGCACGCCGCTGCGGACCAGCGACGGACGGCTGTTGAGCAGCACCACCGAAGTCAGCTGCTGCGGCACGAGGCCGTCGTCGGCCGTCGCCTCGGTATCGGCGTCGGACGGGTCGGTCCCGGCCGCGAGCGGCATGAAGATCCGGCCCCGACCGAGGATCTCGTCGTCCCCGCCGGTCTCGGCCCGGCCGCGGATCTGGACGCCGATCAAGAAGACGCCCTCCTCGTCGGGGAGCTCGAAGTCGTCCACGTCGGCGGTCAGGTCGAAGTCGGTCGACTGGCCGGGATCGAGGGTCCGGTCGTCGTCACTGGGGATGTTCTCCGAGATCGTCTGCGGTTTGACCCGGGCGCCCAGTGGCTCGTTGGCGGGAGCGGCCAACGCCTGGTCCATGCCTTCACGGTCGGAGATCGGATCGAGCGAGCGCCACAACACGGCCTGCAACCGGGTCAAGGGGACCTCGGAGGTGTTGCGCACCGTACCGGTGAGTCGGACCGTGCCGTCCCGCTCCGGGACCGCGGGAGACATGCCGTCGATACTCACCGACAGCCAGGACTCCGGGTCGGCTGCGTTGGCGGGCTGGGGGAGGCAGAGACCCAACCCCACCAGGGCGATCGCCATCAGTACGCGTGCGGCCTGCCCGCTCGGCGACCCCCTCCTCACCGGGTCATCCTATTCGCAGCCCCGCGTTCGGCCCGGGTTTGCGCGGCGCGGCCCCCCGGCGGCGGCACTACAGTGGGCCAACGTGTCTCGTACCGACCGACCAGCTGATCGGCTCAGCCAGGCGCAGGCCAACGCCGTGGCAGAGCTGGTCCGGGTGGCCCCGGTGGTGCATCAGCTCGGCGAGTTGTTCGGCTCCGCCGGGCACCAGCTCTACCTGGTCGGCGGCAGCGTCCGCGACGCGTTGCTCGGCCACCTCGGCCACGATCTCGACTTCACCACCGACGCCCGACCCGACGTGGTCGAGGAGTTGCTGCGCCGGGCGACGACCGCCGTCTGGACGATCGGCAAGGAGTTCGGCACGATCGGCGCCCGGCTGTACGACGCCGCCGGCGACAGCTGGGTGGTCGAGATCACCACCTTCCGCGCCGACGTCTACACCGATCACAGCCGCAAGCCCGCCGTGGTGTTCGGCGACACCTTGGACGCGGATCTGGTCCGCCGGGACTTCACCGTCAACGCGATGGCCGTCGACGTGGACGGGCTCGCCTTCGTCGACCCGTACGGCGGCTTGGAGGCACTGAGTCGCGGCGTGCTGGACACCCCGGCCACGCCGGAGCAGTCGTTCTCCGACGATCCGCTGCGGATGCTGCGGGCGGCGCGGTTCACCGCCCAGCTGGGCTTCGACCCCGCCCCGCGGGTCGAGCAGGCGATGGCGGCGATGGCGGAGCGGATCCGGATCGTCTCCGCCGAGCGGATCCGGGACGAGCTGAGCCGGCTGCTGCTCACCGACCGGCCGCGACCTGGACTGGACCTGCTGGTCCGCACCGGTCTCGCCGACGAGGTGCTGCCGGAGCTGACCGCGCTGCAGCTGGAGAGCGACGAGCACCATCGGCACAAGGACGTCTACGTGCACAGTCTCACCGTGCTCGAGCAGGCGATCGGCCTCGAGCACCGGTTGCCGGAGCGGCCCGACCTGATCGTGCGGCTGGCCGCGCTGCTCCACGACATCGGCAAGCCGGCCACCCGCAGGTTCGAGCCGGGGGGCAAGGTGTCGTTCCACCACCACGACGTGGTCGGCGCCAAGCTGGCGCGGAAGCGGTTGGCCGCCCTGCGGTTCAACAGCGATCTGATCTCCGCGGTGTGCCTGCTGATCGAGTTGCACCTGCGGTTCCACGGCTACGCCGGCGGCGAGTGGACCGACGCCGCCGTCCGTCGCTACGTGCGCGACGCCGGCGACCAGCTCGAGCGGCTGCACATCGTGACCCGGGCCGACTGCACCACCCGCAACCAGGCGAAGGCGACCCGGCTCCGGCGGGCGTACGACGAGCTCGAGGCGCGGATCGACGAGCTGGCCGCGGAGGAGGAGCTGAACGCGATGCGTCCCGACCTCGACGGCAGTCAGATCATGGCCGTTCTGGGCGTGGCGCCCGGACCGGTCGTCGGCGAGGCGTACCGGTTCCTGCTCGAACGTCGGATCGAGGCCGGTCCACTCGGCCCCGAGCGCGCCCGCGAGGAGCTGCTCAGCTGGTGGTCCGAGCGCGAGGCCGACTGATCAGGAGCTCTCCGGCACCTCGTCGGCCCGGTTCGCCCGGAGCGACTCGGTGCCCTCGTCGAGACTCAGCCCCCGGCTGATCACGGCGAAACCGATCCCCAGCGCCAGGTAGCAGCCGGCGAGCACCGCGACGATGGGGACCGAGCGTCCGTCCGCCGGCAGGATGACCGCGCCGATCACGGCCGCGATGACCAGGGCCAGATTGAACACCATGTCGTAGAGGACGAAGACCCGGCCTTTCACCTCGTCGTCGACGTGCGCCTGCACCAAGGTGTCCACGCAGAGCTTGATGCACTGGGCCGTGATGCCGAGCAGGAAACCGGCCACCAGCAGCGGCACCTTGGCGAAGATCGCCCCCGGCAGCAGCTGGAACGCGGCCGAGAGCACGAAGCCGCCCACGATGACGGTCCGGATGCCGAGTCGGGCGCTCGCCAGCGGGGTGACCGCGGCTGCGGCGACGAAGCCGGCAGCGGTGCAGACCGCCAGCAGACCGAGATCGGCCAGCGCCGGCGAGACCGCATCGGGGGCGTTCAGGTAATTGCGGAAGACCAGGATCATCGCCACCGTGACGACGCCGTAGACGATCCGGTGCGCCCCGATCGCGATCAGCCCCAGGCCGGCCTGACGACGCTGCTTCAGGTGCCGCAGCGCCTCGACCAGGCCGGCCACGATGTCACCCGGCCGGGCCGGCTCGGGTTCGTCGGGTCCCAGCTGCCGTCGCCCGATGCGCAGCGCCAAGCTGGCGCTGAACACGAATCCGGCCGCCGCGGTGGTGAACAGCACCCCGTCGGCGACATAGGCGGGCAGGGCCCCGCCGAGGACGAGCCGCAGACTCGTGCCGAGTCCGACGCCGATCACGGTGCCCAGGGGTCCGATGGTCGGCATCACCGAGTTGGCCACCATGTACTCGCTCGAGTCGATCGTGTGCGGCAGCGCCGCCGACAACGCCGCGAGCAGGAACCGGTTCAAGCTCATCGTCACCAGCACGCCGCCGTAGAACAGGAGCTCCCAGCCCACCGTCCGCAGTCCCGTCGCGACGATCGCCGCCAGCGCGATGGCGAGCCCGGCGCGACACAGATCCAGCACGACGAGGATCTGCCGCCGCGACCAGCGGTCCAAGACGACGGCGACGAACGGCCCGAGGATCGAGAACGGCAGCAGGGTGATCGCCAGCACCGTCGCGACCGAGGCGGCGTCGGGCTGCCGCTGCGGCGAGAACAGAACGTACGACGCGAGGGCGACCTGGAGGACGCCGTCGGCGGTCTGGGTCGCGACCCGAACGGCCAGCAGTCGGCGGAACAGCCGGTGCCGCCACAACTGGCGCAGGCTCCGCACGAACTCCATGCTTGTCCGTTCCCTCCGTCATCCGCTCGTGGTGCCGTCCGTCGTCGTCCTCGGCGACGCAGCTTGCGCAGGGCGCACCTCGCAACTGCTCCATCATGGTGGTCATCCCCAAGCAGCGACGGCCGACACCGCGGGACCTTCCGTCACCGGCGCCGCGAGTAGGCTGCCGCCATGTCTCGCGCCGAGGAAGCTGCGCAACGAGCGGCCCTCGCCGCCGGGGTCGAGCGAGGCGAGTCGGCCAAGGCACAGAAGCTGATCGACCAGTTCCTCCAGGACGCGGCCGCGGCCGGGATCGCGCCGGAGCCGCTGAAGGCGTCGCTCTACACCGGGCAGCGGGTGAAGACCGACAAGTCCGGCTGGTACCTGCGCAAGAACGAGTCCGTCGCCATCGGCACCGACGGCAGCTACTACATCCTCACCGTGCCCGGCGGCCTGAAAGAACGGTTGCGCGGGGTGAAGCTCAAGCCGTCACCGCCGCCGCTCATCGTCGGCAAGGGGGGCCGGGACGGCGAGACCGGGGACCTGGCCGAGTTCCTGCAACGCCGCCTGGCGCAGGGGTGACCCTGAAAAGTGGTCACTCGATGGCCGGATGACGACGACACGCCGTCATTTCGAGCGCCCGGCTCGATCGAGAGACCACTTTTCAGGGTGACCGTTCGACCAGCGGTCTCGGATCAGAGGTCTTCGGTGGCCGTGGCCGACTTCTTGACCCGCAGGAAGTCCATGTAGGCGTCGATGACCTCGGCGGGCTGACCGCGCATCATCAGGTTCCCGTGGTCGAGCCAGATGGCCTCGCTGCACATCTCCTTGATGCTGTTCAGACCGTGGCTGACCAGGAACATCGCCCGCGCGCTCTCACGCAGCTCCGCCATCTTGGTCTGCGCCTTCTCCTTGAAGGACGCGTCGCCGGTGGACAGCGCCTCGTCGATCATCAAGATGTCGGGCTTCATGTGCACGGCGACCGAGAACGCGACCCGGGCCGCCATCCCGGAGGAATAGGTCCGCATCGGCATCTCGATGAAGTCGCCGAGCTCGGTCCACTCGGCCACGTCGTCGGCGCGCTCTTCGACCTCCTTGCGGCTCAGCCCCGCGGCGAGACCACCGAGCACGATGTTCTCCCGGCCGGACAGCTCCTTGTTGAAGCCGACCCCGAGCGCGAGCAGCGTGCTGGCCCGGCCCCAGACCTCGATGGTGCCCTGGGTGGGCGGCAGGATGCCGGCGATCGCGCGCATCAGCGTCGACTTGCCGGCGCCGTTCGCGCCGATGATGCCCATCGCGGTCCCGTTGGGTACCTCGAAGGACAGGTTCCGGATGGCCTTGACCTCGCGGTAGGTGCGTTGCCCCCGGCCGAGCCGGATCAGGGCCTGCCGCAGCGTCGGTCGTCGCTCGAACGCGGTCTTGTACGTGATGGACAGGTTCTGCGCCTTCACGGCCAAGCCGGTGGTCTCCTTGGACAGCCGATCAGGTGAGACGGACAGCAAACTCACGCTCCCTCGAGATGAAGATCAGGCAACCCACGACGAGTGCCCCCAGGGCCCAGGCGGCCGCGATGAGCCAGACGTACGGCGGCGGGATGGTGCCCTCCTGGACCAGCGCGGTGTACCCGTCGAGCATCGAGAACATCGGGTTGAACTCGACGATCACGCGGAACTCCACCGGCAGTGAGTCCAGCATCGACGGCATCCAGAGCACCGGTGACAGATACATCCAGATCCGCAGCAGGTACGGCAGGAAGTTCTTGGTGTCGCGGAAGTAGATCTGGAAGGTGGCGAACAGGGCCGCCAGGCCGGCGGAGAACACCAGCGTGGTCGCGATGAAGTAGAACGACAGCAGCATCCGCGGATGCCACTGGGTGGTCAAGAAGATGGCGTGGATGACCAGGTAGACCGGGATGGTCGGCAGGAACTGGTAGAGCGACGTCCGCATCGCCGAGAGCGGGATCAGCAGCCGCGGGAACGCGGTGTTGATCAGCAGCCGGCCCGAACGCACCACCGAGGTGGTTCCGGTGGAGACCGCCGAGTTCATCAGCGTGAAGAGGAACAGGTTGAGCGTCAGGTGGGCGAAGTAGAGCGGATCGGCCCGCTGCCGGATGATCGTGACCAGCAGGTAGTAGATGAGGGCCAGCAGCAGCGGATTCAGGATCATCCAGGCTTGGCCGAAGAAGGTCGTGACGTTGGCGCCGCGCATGTTGGCGCGGCTCATCTCGATCGCGAAACCGCGACGGTGCCACAGCTCACGGAAGTACGGGATCAGGGGCGGCAGACCCGCCCGGTGCGGACCGTAGTGGTGGTAGACGGGCTCGAAGTCCTCGGTCGCCTCATTGCGCGTCGCGGTCATCGACGGGTCGTCCTCCCGGTCGGTGTCGCGTACATCGTGGCGGTCCTCCTCGCCATCATCTGGCGGTCTCCTCGCCAACGTCGTCGATCGATCGGTGCATCCAGCCAATCAAGCAGAGGACAGTCTGCCACGCGCGCTCGCTACCGTCCGACATCGCGCGGGCCCCGCGGGTCCGGCGTCGTGGTCCGCTCCGCCGCCTCAGACCGCGATACCTCAGACCGCAATACCTCAGACCGCAATACCTCAGACCAGAACGGGCGCGTCGGGTCGGGCGGGCGCCCGGCCGGCCGTGTCGCTGCGCTTCCTGGTCAGCACCAGCAGCACGATGACCCCGATGGCGGCTGTGGCGAACCCTGCCGTGATCAACGGCAACAGGATCTGACCCTCCCCCCGGAGCCGGGCCCGGGCCGGGTCGGCCGGGTCGTACAGGACCTCGATCTGATCGCCCACCTGGACTGCGGAGCCGAGAAGTCCGTGGGTCGGGGTGTACAGGTAGGTGCGGCCGGCCACCTCGTAGCGCACCTCGGGTGCCCGCGGCACGTCGTCGCCGATCGCCGGCACCCGGGTCGTGCCGGCCAGCGGGCGGGGTTCCATCGCGATGACGACCCCCGTCGTCGGGGTCGCATCCGCGATGAACCGGGAGCGACGGGTCGTCTCGAACGCGAAGTAGGCGGTCACCACCAGCAGGTAGGCGACCACCACCACGGCGACGATGCGGGGGAAGCGGAGCCAGCGCACGGGCTCAGCCTAGGAGTTCGCGACGCCGGTGGATCGTTTCTGCGCGCGAGGTGTCGATTTCCGGACTCCGCGCGCGTGGAAGTGGTGTCACAATCACCTCGACCGGAGGAGCAACACCATGAAGTACGTGCTGATGTACGTGAGCCGCCCCGACCTGCAGGCCTCGGTGCCCGCGGAGCGGCAGCAAGAGGTCTACCAGCGGATCTACGCCTGGTTCGGAGAGAACGGCGCGGCCTTCGCCGACAGCGGGGCCGAGCTCAAGGGGCCGGAGACGGCCACCACCATCACGTCCGGGGAGGACGGCCAACCGCCGGTCGTGATCGACGGCCCGTTCTCCGAGGCGAAGGAGCAGATCGGCGGGTTCAGCGTCATCGACGTGCCGGACCTGGATGCGGCCATCGCCTTGGTGAAGACCTGGCCGTCGCTGGAGCTGCCCGGAATCTCCGTCGAGATCCGCCCGATGGTGGATGACTACTCCGACCTCGAGCAGGCCTGACCCGGCGAGCTCTCCGACGGGTCGGTGATGGGCACTGTCGAGGACGCGGCGCTCAGCTCGATCGTCCGCGCCGAGGCAGGGCTCATCGTCGCCGCCCTGCACCGCCGAACCGGTGACTTCGATCTCGCCGAGGAGGCGGTGCAGGACGCGGTGGTCGCCGCGCTCCGCGCCTGGCGGACCGACGGTGTGCCGCCCAACCCGGGTGGCTGGCTGGCGCTGACCGCCCGGCGCCGCGCCATCGACCTGCTGCGGCGGCGCACGCGGGAGCAGCGGACCGTCGAGCAGCTGGCCGAGGACCTGAGCCCGACCGTCGACGGACCGGGCGACCGCGCCGGTGCGCTCGCGGCGGGCGCCGCCGATGAACGGCTGCCGATGCTGTTCGGCTGCTGTCACCCGGCACTGGGCGTCGAGGCACGGCTGGCTTTGACCCTGCGGGCCGTGGTCGGCATGACCACGCCCCAGATCGCGCGCTCGTTCCTGGTCCCGGAAGCCACGATGGCCCAGCGCCTGGTGCGGGCCAAGCGCAAGATCGCGGCGGCCGGGATCCCGTTCGTCATCCCCGAGGGGGCGGAGCTGGCGCCGCGGCTGGACGACGTCCTCACCGTGATCTACCTCAGCTACAACGCCGGCTACCTCGATCCGACCGGTGGGGCACTGGCCGACGACGCGATCTGGCTCGCCGACCTCGTCACCCGGTCGTTGCCGGACCAGCCCGAGGCCTGGGGCCTGTTGGGGCTGCTGACGATCTCGTCCGCGCGAGCGGCGACCCGGTTCGACCCCTTCGGGCGGCTGGTGCTGCTGTCGGAGCAGGATCGGGGCCGGTGGGACGCCGACGCCATCGAGCGCGGCCAGGACCACCTGTGGCGGGCCGCGACGCTGAGTCGACCCGGTCGGTTCCAGCTGCAGGCAGCGATCGCCGCCTGCCACGCCGATGCGGGTCGGTGGGAGGACACCGACTGGCTGCAGATCCTGACCCTGTACGACGTGCTGCTCCGTCACGATCCGTCCCCGGTCGTCCGGCTCAACCACGCGATCGCGCTCGGTCAGGTCCAGGGCCCGACCGCCGCCTTGGCCGAGCTGGACCAGCTGGCGGGGCGACTCGACGACTACCACCTGTTCCACGCCACCCGGGCGCACGTCCTGGCCGAGCTAGGCCGCCCGGCCGAGGCGCGGGTCGCCAACGAGCGTGCCCTCGGGCTCACCACCAACACCGCCGAGCAGCAGCTGCTCCGCAGCCGGATCGCGGCCTACGACGGTTGAGCTCGCTGCGACCGCGCCAGGGTCACGTGAACGACATCACGAAATGTCGCCGGTCCTCCTGTCGTTGTGTCAGGTGAACCCGATAACGGGAGGAGGTGAGGAGATGAAGAAGAAGCTGACGAACGTGGTGCACCGGCTGGACGACTGGACCCGCATCGTTTTCAACCCGATCCTGCCGCGGCGCGACCGCTGAACCGGATCCCACACGACCTCTGCCCCCGTCAACGACGACGGCGGGCTTTTTTTCTGCCCGGAACCGGCACCGCGCCGGTCGAGGACCTCGGTTCAGACCGACAGCTCGTCGCGCGACCGACCGGCGAGCCGTTTCGGCTTGTGCCGCCGCCTGGACGCGTAGTCCCGGGCCCGGTGGCTGGACAGGGCCAACAGCACCAGGATGCTGATCGCCACCGTCGGCAGGGTCCCGAGGGTGATCTCGGCGGTCCGGTCGGCGTTGCTGATGAAGGTGGAGATGACGGCGACCACGCTGGACAGCATCAGCAGGATCCGGGCCCAGTTGCGGCCGAAGAAGTTCGCGATCCCCAGACCGATGTCGAGAACCGCCGCGAAGAGCAGGATCCCCGCGAGGATGGCGAACAGCACCTGGGCTGAGATGCCGTCCCCGGAGATCTCGAGCCCGAGCTGATCCGGGTCGACGAAGAACAAGGCGACCGCGACCGCGACCCAGAAGGCGCCGCGGATGAACGAGACCACCGAACCGAACACGATCTGCATCGGTCGCTTCTCGCGGCTGTCGGTGCCGTCGACCACCGGCAGCGGCGGCACGTCGATCCCGCGCACGTCGATGACCGGTAGGTCGCCGTCGGTCTGGATCAGGTCACCGCCGCCGTTGCGGGAGTGGTAGCCGGTGGAGAAGTCCTTGATCACGTCGATCTCGACCTCGGGGCTGTTCGCGGTGACCGTCTCGATGATGTAGTCCCGCTCGATGTCAGTGTTCTCTTCGATCTTGTGGGTGATCTGGAAGGTGAACAGCGAGAACCCGACGGACTTGTCGTACGTTCCGGCGGCCAGCCATTCCACCGGGAACCCGCCCGGCAGCATCCAGCCCTCCGGCGCCCGCCAGAAGCGCACGTGGTGCCGTTTGGCGGGGTTGTTGTCCACCTCCTGCTGGTAGGCGAAGTCCTGCTGCCGGTCGAACAGCATCAAGGGGCTGACGGGGGCCTCGGGATAGCTCTTGCGGGTGAGGGTCGATCTGATCATGCCGACCGCGCTGGCGGCGCTGATGTCGTCGGCTCGGGTCCAGTCGGCGCGCTCCATGGCGGTGTGCAGTTGCGCCTCGTGGCCCATCAGCGCGAGATTGACCGGATCCCCGAGCAGCCCGTCGCTCGTCCGGGCCCGGCCGATGAAGTAGCCCGGGACGTAGATCCGGGTCAGGATCCGGTGCAGCCGGGGCAGCAGCAGATAGGTGAGCAGGATCCAGAAGACGACGAGCAGCAGCAGCTCCCAGCCCGGGCGGGAGCCCTCCTTGACGAGGAGGTACCCGAGCCAGACGGCCGCGATCCCGGCGAAGGCGAACAGCGCGGCATCGAGCTTGTCGAGGAAGGTCATCCGTAGTTCCTGGCTGCGATGCGTGGCCACCATGCGCACATCTTCGCGGATGTCGGTCCCCGGCGGGAACGTCCGGGGTCGCGCGCCGTTGCGCCGGCAGATAGTTGCATCTACAACTAACCTGGTGTACGGTTAGTTGTAGATGCAACAAACGACGAAAGGAAGGTCCTCGATGACCAGCGTGACGATTTTCGGTGACGGGAACATGGGTAGCGCGATCGGCGCCATCCTCTCCGAGAGCGCGACCGTCCAGCACATCACCACCTCGACCCCGGAGGCGCACGTCGACGGCGATCTCGTCGTCCTCGCGGTGCCCTACCCCGCCATCGCCGACATCGTGTCGCGCTACGGCGACCAGCTCGCCGGCAAGATCGTGGTCGACATCACCAACCCGCTGAACTTCGAGACCTTCGACTCCCTGGTGGTCCCGGCCGACAGCTCCGCCGCGGCCGAGCTGGCCGAGGCGCTGCCGGCGGCGAAGGTGCTCAAGGCCTTCAACACGAACTTCGCGGCGACGCTGAACGCCAAGGCGGTCGGGTCGAATCCGACCACGGTGCTCGTCGCCGGCGACGACGACGCGGCCAAGTCGACGCTGATCGACGCGGTCACCGCCGGCGGTGTGCAGGCCATCGACGCCGGCGCACTCAGCCGGGCCCGCGAGCTGGAGGCCATCGGGTTCGCCCAGCTGAGCCTCGCCGTCAGCGAGAAGGTCGGCTGGACCGGCGGCTTCGCCGTCGTCTGAGTGCCGTCCGGTCCGGCTCGGGCGAGCCTCTAGGGTGGCGATCGTGGCTGAGCCGCGTTGGTTGACCGCCGAGGAGCGAGCCGCCTGGGTGCGGTTCGTCGCAGTCCTGGAGATCCTGCCGCGGGTGCTGGACTCCCAGCTCGTGCGGGACGAGGGGATCACCCACTTCGACTACTTCGTCCTCGCCATGCTCTCCGAGGCGCCCGACGCCACCGTCCGGATGGCCGCCCTGGCCACCATGACGAACGCCACCCCGCCCCGGCTGTCCAAGGTGATCGACCGGTTGGCGGCGCAGGGCCTGGTCGAGCGGCGAGCCTGCCCCGGCGACGGCCGGGCCACCAACGCGGTGCTGACCGAGCGCGGCTGGGCGAAGGTCCGCCAAGCCGCGCCCGGTCACGTCGCCGCCGTACGCCGCTACGTGATCGACCCGCTCAGCGCCGACCAGATCTTCCAGCTGGCCGACATCGCCGAGCAGCTGCTGAACGAGCTCGACCCCGAGCGCAAGGTGATCCCGCAGATCGCGACCACCGCCCCCCGCGACCCGACGCGGCACGTGCCCTGAGCCTGTCGAAGGGCGCGTGGCGCGGAACCCCGAAGGGTGCTTCGACAAGCTCAGCACACGAACGCGAAGGGGAGACTCGACGAGGTCAGCTCCCGGAGGGCGGACGACTCAGTTGCCGCCTTCCTTCAGCTCGACGGTGATGGGCTGGAAGTCCTTGCCGTCGACGTCGACGCCATCGGCCTTGAGCTCGCTCAACGCCTTCTCGACGTAGGTGTTCGTCTTGGCCGTCTCGGGCGGCTGGGTGGTGATGATCGTCGCGCCGGTCTCGTTCTTGGTCTGCAAAGCGATGTCGACCGTCCGCTTCCAGTCCGCGTCGGCGATCATGCCGGCGCCGCCGGTGGAGGGCCAGATCAGCTTGTTGATCTCGTTGGTCATCCACAGCTGGTGGCTCTCCCCGAGCTGTGAGCCGGCGGCGGTGACGATCTTCGCCGCCTCCTGCGGGTTGTCCCGGGCGTACACCCAGCCCTTGATCGAGGCCTTGACGAACTTCGTCGTCTGGTCCGCGTAGGCCGGGTCGGCGAGCTTCTCCGAGTTGGCCCAGATGGCGTCCTGCAGCATCGCGGTGCCGACCTTGTTCCAGTCGATCACGTTGAGTTCCGACGGCTGGTAGAGCTGGCCGGTGGCCGGGTTCTTGGTCTCCAGCACCTGCGCGTACTCGTTGTACGTCATCGCCTGCGCGGCGTCGATGTCACCGGCCAGGAACCCGTTCATGTCGAACGCCTGCTGCACGAGCTTGATGTCGGCGAGGTTCACCCCGCCCTGCTGCATGCCGGCGAACAACTCCCACTCGTTGCCGAATCCCCAGCTGCCCACCTTCTTGCCGGACAGCTGATTCGGCTCGGTGATGTTCTTGTCCTTGAACGAGATCTGGGTCGTCGCGCTCCGCTCGAAGATCTGCGCCACGTCGGTGATCTTGGCGCCCTTCTCGATCGAACCGAGCACCTTCGGCACCCACGAGATGGCGTAGTCGACGTCGCCGGCGGACAGCACGTCCTGCGGCACGATGTCGGGGCCGCCCTCGACGATCTCGACGTCGAGTCCCTCGTCGTTGTAGTACCCCTGGTCGACGGCGGCGTAGTAGCCGGCGAACTGGGCCTGTGCCACCCACTGCAGCTGGAGCTTCACCTTGGTCGGCTCGCTGGAGCCGCTCGCGCTGCTCGACGGTGTGCCCCCGCCGCCCCCACAGCCGGCCAGTGCCAGCAGGGTGGCGCCGAGGGCGAGTGCGGCCGCGCCGGCCCATCTGCGTGTCCTCGTCATGTGTGTCCCTTCTCGAGTCCTTGCTTGGGTGGGTCTGCGCTCGCGCCGTCGGGAGCGTGGGAAGCGAATCAGGTTGCGGGCCGGTGCCGGGTGCTCCAGCGCTCCAGCCCGAGCGTGGCGCCGTAGAAGACGAGACCGACGATGATGGCGCCGAGCACGTACGCCCAGGCCAACGGGTAGTTGCTGCTCGACGCGGCGCTGGTGATCGACTTGCCGAGGCCACCGACCGGGCCACCGAAGTACTCCGCGACGAGTGCGGAGATGACGGCCAGCGAGGACGCGATGCGCAGACCCGTGAAGGTGTACGGAGCGGCGGTCGGCAACGTGACGGCGAGCTGCTGCTGCCGGGCGGTCGCGGCGTAGGCACGCATCAGGTCCCGGTGCACGGGACGGACCTGGCGGAGGCCGCGGAGCGTGTTCACGTACACCGGGATCAACACGGCGAGTCCGGCGACGATCTGCCGCGCGGTTTCCACGTCGGCGCCGTACATCGTGTAGAGCACCGGCGCCAGGGCCACGATCGGCATCACCGACAGCGCGGCCACGATCGGGGCGGCCATCCCGTCGGCGACCCGTACAGCACTGGCCACCACCGCACCGAGCACGCCGAGCACGCCGCCGATGACGAGCCCGATGAGCGCGTTGAGCCCGGTCCGGGCGGCACCGGTCAAGACGCTGGCGAAGTTGTCGACGAACTCGGCGCCGATCGCCGTCGGAGTCGGGATGACGTACGGCTCGATGCCCAGCGCCGTGACGAGGAGCTGCCAGGCCAGCAGGACGACGACGCCGAAGACGATCGGCGCGACCACCGACCGGATCAGCGAGCCCGGGACGAGGACGCGCGCCGTCTCGTCGGCCGGTCCGTGTCCTGAGCCCACCGGCGGGCCGCTGGCGGTCAGCGACGACGGTGCCTCGACGACCTCAGCCCGCGAGGTGGAGTCACTCATCGGGTCTCCACCCCGCGCGGATGCGGGGACTCGACACCGTGCAGCGCTTCGCGCACGGCGGCCACCGAGGCGAAGAACCGCTCGTCCTCGCGCAGCGCGTCGTCGCGGCTGCCGTCGCCGACCCGGACGGGAACGACGTCGACGATCCGACCGGGGCGCGGCGACATGACCACCACCCGATCGGAGAGGAACACCGCCTCCGGGATCGAGTGGGTCACGAACACGACCGCCGCCTGGGTCTCCGCACAGATCCGGACGAGCTCGTTCTGCATCCGTTCCCGGGTCATCTCGTCCAAGGCACCGAACGGCTCGTCCATCAGCAACAACCGCGGGCTCTCCGCCAGCGCCCGGGCGATCGCCACCCGCTGCTGCATCCCGCCGGAGAGCTGGTCGGGATAGGAGTCGGCGAAGTCCTCCAAGCCGATGAGCGCGAGCAGCTCGGCGACGCGGTCCCGGCGCCGGGTCCGGGCCACCTTGTGCAGCTTCAGCGGCAGGTCGATGTTGCCGGCGACGGTGCGCCAGGGCAGCAGGCCCGCCGCCTGGAACGCGATCCCGTAGTCCTGATCCAGCCGCGCCCGGCGGGCCGGCTTGTCGAACACCGCGATGTCACCGGACGACGGCTCGTCGAGATCGGCGATGAGCCGCAGCAGGGTGCTCTTGCCACAACCGCTCGGGCCGATCAGCGAGACGAACTCACCCGGCGCCACGGTGAGGTCGACCTCGGCCAGCGCCGTCACGGTGCCGAACGTCTTGGTCACCTGCTGGACCGAGACGGCCGCGACCTGGTGCTCGCTCACGCCGTCGCCTCCGTCCGGCGGTACCGACGCAGCGCGAGCCCGATCCCGGTGACGACCCCGGCGGCGATCAGCCCGATCGCGATCGCACCGAAGATCGGCGCCCACGGCTTGGCCGGGTCACCGCCGGCCGCCTGGGCGTACTCGATGATCAGTCGGCCGATGCCGCCGCGGAGACCGATCGAGACCTCGGCGACCACCACACCGATGACCGCGGCGGCGGCGGCGAGCCGGAGCGCCGGCAGCAGGTACGGAACGCTGGCCGGCAGCCGGAGCGCGGTGAGTCCCCGCCACCAACCGACGCCGTAGGTGCGCAGCAGGTCCAGGTGGGTCGCATCGGGGGAGCGCAGGCCGCGCAGCATCCCCACCGCCACCGGGAAGAACGCGAGGTAGGCCGCGATCACCGCGACCGAGTACCAGCTCTGCCACTCGAAGTCGCCGATCCTGAGCTGCGCGCCCCATCGGCGGACCAGCGGGGCGACGGCGATCAGCGGCACCGTCTGGCTCAGCACCACCCAGGGCAGGACGGCGGCCTCGGCGAGTCGCAGCCTCGCCATCAGCAACGCCAGGACCAGTCCGACGGCGACGCCGATCAGCCACCCCACCGCCGCGATCCGCAGACTGAACAGGCCGGCGCCGGCGACGGTCTGCCACAGCGGCGGACCGCTGCTGCCCACCGCCGGCTCGAACAGCCGGGTCGCCATCTCCCAGATGTGGGGCATCGCCCGGTCGCTGGTCCGGGGGAGGATCGCGCGGCCGGCGACGACCACGCCGCCCTCCGGTCCGAGGAACTTGTAGAGCTCCCAGACCGCGGCCAGGACCGCGATCCCGGCCAGGCCGAGACCGAGGCTGCGCAGGTGTCTCACGGGCGACTCACGAGCGCGCCGCCACGTGGTCGCGGAGAGCCGGGATGATCGTCTCGCCGTAGACCCGCATCGTCTCCTCCTTGTTGTCGTGCTGGAGGTAGCCGGCGAACTGGTCGACGCCGATGTCCTTGAGCTGCTTCAGCTTCTCGATGTGGTCCTCGGCGGTTCCGAGCAGGCAGAACCGGTCGACGATCTCGTCGGGCACGAAGCTGGCGTGGGTGTTCCCGGCCCGGCCGTGCTCGTTGTAGTCGTATCCCTCGCGGCCCTTGATGTAGTCGGTCAGCGCCGCCGGGACACCGCCGCTGTCGCCGTACTTCGCCACGATGTCGGCGACGTGGTTGCCGACCATGCCGCCGAACCAGCGGCACTGGTCGCGCATGTGCGCCCAGTCGTCCCCGACGTAGTTGGGCGCGGCCACGCAGAACGTGATCGCGTCCGGGTCCCGCCCGGCGTCGGCCGCCGCGGACCGGACGGCCCCGATCATCCACTTCGCGATGTCGACGTCGGCCAGCTGCAGGATGAAGCCGTCGCCGACCTCACCGGTGGTCTTCAGCGCCAGCGGCCCGTACGCGGCGATCCAGACCTCGAGCCGGGAGTCGCGGGCCCACGGGAACTGCAGGGTCGACGCCCTTGTAGTCCACCGGCCGGCAGTTGGCCAGCTCGCGGATGACGTGGGTGGCCTCGCGGACCTCCTTCAGGGTGGCCGGTCGGCCGTTGGTGACCCGGACCGCGGAGTCGCCCGCGACCGATGCCGCAGACGGTGCGGTTGCCGTACATCTCGTTCAGGGTGGCGAACACCGACGCCGTCACGGTCCAGTCCCGGGTGGACGGGTTGGTGACCATCGGGCCGACCACCACCCGCTTGGTGCGGTCCAGGATCTGGCTGTAGATGACGTACGGCTCCTGCCACAGCAGGTGCGAGTCGAACGTCCAGACGTAGTCGAAGCCGTGCGCCTCGGCGAGCTCGGCCAGCTGGACCGTCCGCGCCGCCGGCGGATTGGTCTGCAGCACCACCCCGAAGTCCATTCTTTTCAGGCCCTCCTCGCGCGGTCAGTGCCGCACTCGCACAGGCGCACCATCTTCTCGTTCTTGCACCACCAGCTAGTGGTGCGAGAACGAGTAAGTGGTGCCGATGGCCGAACTGCCCTGCTGCGGTTGCTCACAGCAGGTACGGACTGAGGTCGCGCTTGAGGAACTGGCCGTCACCTTTGGAGCCGATGTAGCCCGTCTCGTCGACGATGACCCGACCGCGGGACATCACCCAGTCCACGTGCCCGTCGATCTCGTAGCCCTCCCAGGCGGAGTGGTCCATGTTCATGTGGTGGGTCTTTCGACGCCGATCGAGGTGTGGCCGGCGGGGTCGTAGATCACCACGTCGGCGTCGGCGCCGGGCTGGATGACGCCCTTGCGCCCGTACAGCCCGAACATCCGGGCCGGTGTGGTGGAGGTCAGCTCCACCCAGCGCGGCAGCGTGATCTCGCCGGTGACGACGCCCTGGTACATCAGGTCCATCCGGTGCTCGATCGTGCCGATGCCGTTCGGGATCGCGCGGAAGTCGCCCTGGCCCAGCTCCTTCTGCTCCTTCATGCAGAACGGGCAGTGGTCGGTGGACACCATCTGCAGGTCGTTGGTCCGTAGCGCCTGCCACATCGCGTTCTGGTGACCCTCGGCCCGGGACCGCAGCGGCGTCGAGCAGACCCACTTGGCGCCCTCGAAGTCGCCCCACTCGTCGGTCTGCGCGCCGAGCTGTTCCTCCAGGGAAAGGTAGAGGTACTGCGGGCAGGTCTCGCCGAACACGTTCTGGCCGCGGTCGCGGGCGGCGGCGATCTGCTCCACCGCCTGCTTCGCGCTGACGTGCACCACGTAGAGCGGGGCCCCGGTCAGGTGCGCGAGCATGATCGCGCGGTGGGTCGCCTCCTCCTCGAGCTGCCAGGCCCGGGCGACGCCGTGGAAGTACGGGGTCGTCTTGCCCTGGGCAGTACAGCTGCTCGGCCAGGACGTCGATCGCCGGCCCGTTCTCGGCGTGCATCATCGTCAGCAGCCCGGTCTCGGCCGACTTCTGCATCGCGTGGAGGATCTGCGCGTCGTCGGAGTAGAAGACGCCGGGGTAGGCCATGAACAGCTTGAAGCTGGTGATGCCCTCGTCGATCAGGCGTGTCCATCGCCTTGAGGGAGAACTCGTCGACGCCGCCGATGATCTGGTGGAACCCGTAGTCGACGGCGCAGTTGCCGGCCGCCTTCGCGTGCCAGGCGGCGAGGCCGTCCTCGACCCGCTCGCCGTAGCGCTGGACGGCGAAGTCGATGATCGAGGTGGTGCCGCCCCAGGCCGCCGCCCGGGTCCCGGTCTCGAAGGTGTCCGAGGCGTTGGTGCCGCCGAACGGGCAGCTCCATGTGGGTGTGGGCGTCGATCCCGCCCGGGATCACGTACTTCCCGGTGGCGTCCACGACGGCGTCCACGGCCGCCGGCGAGATCGGTCCCGAGCAGCTGCGAGCCCGGCGCCAGCACGGCCGACGATCGTCTCCCCGTCCACCAGCACGTCGGCGGTGGCGGTGCCGGTGGCGTTCACCACCGTGCCGCCGGTGATCAGCGTGGTGGTCATCGGAGCTCCCTTCGTCGGCCGGTCACGGCTTCGGGATCGAGGTGTAGGAGTCCGGCCGGCGGTCCCGGTAGAACTGCCAGTTGTTGCGCACCTGCCGGATCATGTCCAGGTCGAGGTCGCGGATGACGACCTCCTCCTCGGAGTCGCTGCCGCATCGCACCGACCAGGTTGCCCTGCGGGTCGACGAACTGGTGACGAGCCGTAGAAGGCGACGGCCAGGTCGCCGTACTCGTTGTCCTCGGTGCCGACCCGGTTCGGGGCCGCGACGAAGTAGCCGTTGGCCGCCGCGGCGGCGGGCTGCTCGATCTCCCACAGCCGGTTCGACAGGCCCGGCTTGGTGGCGTTCGGGTTGAAGACGATCTGCGCGCCGTTCAGGCCGAGCTCGCGCCAGCCCTCCGGGAAGTGCCGGTCGTAGCAGATGTAGACCCCGATCGGCCCGACGGCGGTCTTGAAGACCGGGTAGCCGAGGTTGCCGGGCCGGAAGTAGAACTTCTCCCAGAACTTGTCGAGGTTCGGGATGTGGTGCTTGCGGTACTTGCCGAGGATCGCTGCCGTCGGCGTCGACCACGACCGCGGTGTTGTAGTAGACCCCCGGCTGGTCCTCCTCGTAGATCGGCAGCACCATCACCAGCTTCAGCTCCGCGGCGAGGGCCGCGAACCGCTGCACGATCGGGCCGTCCGCCGGTTCGGCGTAGTCGTAGTACTGGGCGTCCTCGGTGATCCCGAAGTACGGTCCGTAGAACAGCTCCTGGAAGCAGATCACCTGGGCGCCGGCCGAGGCGGCCTGGCGGGCGAAGTGCTCGTGCTTGTCCAGCATCGATGCCTTGTCACCCGTCCACGTGGTCTGGGTGATGGCCGCCTTCACGACTGTCATTGCGACATCATGCCGCAGCAGTGTTACGGACGTCTCCGCCCTGGGCCGGCTGGGGCGCGCCGACATTATGCTGGTCGGGTCGCCGAGGCCGGAGGTTCGAACCAGATGAGTGATCATGATCGCTACCAGACGCTGGCCAAGGACAACCTGCTGCTGCACTTCGCCAAGCCACAGGTCGACGACCTGCTGGTGATCGAGCGAGCCGCCGGCGTCCACGTCTACGACACCCACGGGGTGGAGTACATCGACGCCTTGTCGAGTCTGTTCTGCGCTCAGCTGGGGTACGACTACGGCGCCGAGATGGCGGAGGCGGCCACCCGGCAGCTGACCACGCTGCCCTTCAACACCAACTGGGCCACGGCGCACCCGGCCGCCATCGAGCTGGCCGAGAAGGTCTCCGAGCTGGCCCCCGGCGACGACTACCGGGTGTTCTTCACCGGTGGCGGCTCCGAGGCGGTCGAGGCGGCCTGGAAGCTGGTCCGCGAGCACTACGTCGCCATCGGCCAGCCCGAGCGGCGCAAGGCGATCGCCCGCAAGGTCGCCTATCACGGCGTCACCCTCGGCGCGCTGTCCTTCACCGGAGTACCGGGCTTCAAGAACGACTTCGGCACGGCGCCGATCGAGGTCAGCCACGTCTCCACCACCAACCCGTTCCGCGCCCCCGACGGGGGCGATCCCGAGGCGTTCTGTGCCCGGTTGCTGGCCGAGGTCGAGCAGGCCGTCCTCGACGCCGGACCCGACGAGGTCGCGTTGATCATCGCCGAGCCGGTCCAGAACGCGGGCGGTTCCATCACCCCACCTGCCGGGCTACTGGCTCGGGCTCCGCGAGATCGCCGACAAGTACGGCATCTTGCTGATGGCCGACGAGGTCATCACCGGGTTCGGTCGGCTGGGGGAGTGGTTCGGCGTCTCCCGTGAAGGCGTTGCTCCGGACCTCATCAGCGTCGCGAAGGGACTCACCGCCGCGTACGCACCCATGGGCGCCGTGCTGGCCAACTCCCGGGTGATCGATCCGCTTGACCGAGGGCTCCGGCAAGGTGGTCCGGCACGGGATCACCTTCGCGGGTCATCCGTTGTGCGCGGCGATCGCGCTGAAGAGCATCGAGATCTTCGAACGCGACCAGGTGCTGGAGAACGTCCGGTCGCTGGAGACCGCACCTGCACAAGCGGATGGAGGAGCTGCGCAGTCGTCCCGATCGTCGGCGACATCCGCGGCGCCGGGTTCTTCTGGGCCGTGGAGATGGTCAAGGACTCCGACAACACCCGACTCGACCAGGCCGATCGCGACGCGCTGTCCGCGGGTTCCTGCCGAAACGGTTCCGGCAGGCCCGGCTCATCGCCCGCACCGACGACCGCGGCGACGCGGTGATGCAGATCGCGCCGCCGCTGATCAGCGACGCCGACCTCCTCGACGAGATCGTCGACCGGCTGGCCGACGTGCTGACCGACGCCGGCCGCCAGATCGGCGTCGAGGGGGCCTGATCCGCGAGCCAGCCGGATCCGCCGGATTCCGGGCAACGCGAATGTCCCGATGAACTGGGACCTGCAGGTCTGCTCGTGGCGTGGCCACGAGACGTATGCGCCCGACGAGCCGCAGTTGCGGGAACGGCTGCGCGCGGTGACCGTCGCCGGTGAGACCTGGCGCTGCCTGCGGTGCGGCACCTTCGTGCCGGGCTCCCCGCGACGGTCCGGACCGGCCGACACCGCCCCGGAGATCCCGCGGGGCCGGCTGTTGCGGGACCGGATCATCCTGCGGGCGCTCGCCGTCGACCGGGGGATCCGGGCGCTGGTCTGCCTGCTGCTGGTGTTCGTGGTGCTCCGCTTCGCCGCCTACCGGGACGGGTTCGAGGAGGCCTTCGAGCGAGACTTCCCGCTGTTGCAGCCGTTCCTCCGCCAGATCGGCTGGAACCTGGCGGACTCGGCTCTGCTGCGGCTGATCAACGACGCGTTCTCGATGTCTCCGGGGGCGCTGAACCTGTTGGCGTTGGCGGTGGCCGGCTACGCCGCCCTGCTGTGCGTGGAGGCGATCGGGCTGTGGTCGGGCCGCCGCTGGGGGGAGTACTTCTCCGTGGTCGCCACCAGCGTGTTCCTGCCGCTGGAGATCCGCGAGCTGATCGAGCAGGTGACCGTGCTCCGGGTGCTGGCGCTGCTGATCAACGTCGCCGCGGTGCTGTGGTTGCTGTGGAGCAAGCGGTTGTTCGGCCTGCGCGGCGGTGAGGCCGCGTACCGGGCCGAGCACGCCGAGGCGAGTCTGCTCGCCGTCGAGCGGGCGGCGCTGCAGTCGGCACCGGCGCCCTGAGCCACCCGTGAGCCGCGAGAGCTGAGTGCAGGCTGTCAGCGCGGCTGTCAGTGCGGGCGGTCACGATGGGCGCATGCCCGACGCTGACGCCTGCACCACCGATCCATCACGCCATCGACTACATCGAGATCGTCGTCGACGACGTCGGCACCGCCAAGGCGTTCTACGGGGCCGCCTTCGGCTGGGAGTTCAACGACTACGGCCCGACGTACGCCGGCATCCGCCGCGGCGACGGCGGCGAGCAGGGTGGTCTCAACGGCGGCGACGCGGTGCGCCCCCGGGGCGGGCCGTTGGTGCTGTTGTGGTCTGCCGATCTGGACGCCACCGTCGAGGCGGTCCGTGCGGCCGGCGGCACGATCATCACCGGACCGTACGAGTTCCCGGGCGGCCGCCGGTTCCATTTCGCCGACGTGGACGGGAACGAGCTGGGCGTCTGGGGTTCCTGACCGCGCACCCGGGCTCGGCGGAGCACTGGGAGGAGTACTGCGACGAGCCCGGGAGCGCGGAGCTTCAGCGCTTGACGGAGATGTGCACGTGGTTCTTGTGGTTCGCGGTCGCGCTGCCGCCGTTGCGCATCTTCCGCCAGCCGTCGTTCTTGCGCTGCACGTTCCAGATCCGCTGGTTGTAGATGACGTACCAGATCTTCAGTCGGCCGGCGTTGCTGCGCGCCCAGCTGGAGATCTTCTTGCCCAGCTTCTTGCCCTTGGCCGACTTCCACTTCGGCAGCATCACGTCCAGCGCGCGGCCCTTGCCGTGCTCACCGGAGCTGGTCGGCCGGTAGCCACCGATCGACCTGACCTGCGGGAACTTGGACCGGACGGCGCGAAGCACGCGCTTGGTCTTCGCCGTCAGCCGCCGCTGACTCGACGTCTTGGCACTCGGCATGGCCACGATGGTGCGGTAGCTACCCAGCTGCGGCGCAGCGGACGAGGCGACCTGGGCGGTACCGACGGCGGGGGCGGGTAGGGCACTGGCCGGAGGTGCAGCGACCCCGGCCGCGAGGGCGCCGGCGGCGGCTGCCCCGATGACCAGGTTGCGCAGCCTCTTCGACAGCGGCGTGTTCGGATTCATATCTCTCCTCCCGGCCCCGATGAGGACCGAAATGTGCGATGAGGAGAGGGCCGCACGTCCGGCCGACGACCACCCATCCCCCGATGACCGGTGAACCGTAACCGTGACCTGTTCGTTATGACAACCCGTTCGGCCGCCTTTGGGTCACGAAAGAATTACGGTGAGCGCAGCGAGCTCTATGAACCGGCGCGCATCTCGATGCCGATCTGCTCGGCGTCGAGCTGGTCGAGCGCGGAGGTGAGCAGCGCCGTCGAGTACGTGCCGAGGTCTCGGAGCCGGAGCAGCTCGGCCCGTTGAGCGGAGATCATCTCCAGCCGCAGGGCACCGAACTGAGCGTGGATCCGGGTCTGGTCGAAGTCGTCGTCCGGCTCGGGGATCCGGGCGTTGACCCGCTCGAGCACCTCGGCGTCGTACGGGGACCCGTCGGGCTGCCGCAGCTCGGGGTCGGAGAGCCGCTCGGCCACCGCCGCTCGCAGCTCGGCCCGCATCGCCTCCGACTCGTCCTTGCTGGCGGCCTGTCGACGGTCGGTCAGCTTCAACCGGCGGGCCACCAGCCCCAGGGTCCCGCCCTGGACCAGCAGGGTGCCGGCGGCCACGAAGAACGCGGTCAGAACCAGCAGCGGCCGGTGAGGCGTGTCGGACGGGAGCGACTGGGCGGCGGCCAGCGTGACCGCCCCGCGCATCCCGGCCCACACCAGCAGGACTCCTTCCCGCCAACCCAGCGCCTCGGCGGCGAGGTAGTCCAGGTCGGCCAGCCACCTGGTCATCCGGGTGGTCGCCCGCGCCTTGAGCTTCGGCGACGGCTCTCGGAGCACTCGGCGGCGGAAGCGGCCGGCCAGACCGCCACCCTGCACGGCGGCGGGGCCGGTGCTGTCGGCTTCGTCCTGGCTGGTCGGCTCCTCCGTCGGCATCGGCCAGGGCGCGATGTCGGCGTCGGACATCCGTTGCTTGGCGCTCTCGATCCGCTCCCGGATCAGCGGGCTGCGCTGGGCCCGCCGGGCGAGCCGCCAGAGCGAGAACGCCACGAAGACCGCCCGTACCACCAAGATGGCCGCCACCGCGATCAGCGCCAGCACCAGGGCGTACAACTCGGTGTCGCGTTCGCGCCGGACCGCCTCGATCAGGGCGAACAGCTCCAGCCCCATGATCAAGAAGATGGCGCTCTCGAGCAGCATCTCCAGGGTCCGCCAGACGGCGCGCTCGGTGATCCGGTCCTGGGCGCTGAGGTACTTCGGCGACCCGTTGCCGCTCACCAACCCGGCGGCGACCGCCGCCACCAGCCCCGAGGCGCCGAGGAGCTGGGTCGGGAGGTAGGCGACGAACGGCACGACCAGGGACACCGCGACGCTGGAGGCCGGCTGGTGCAGGTGGGATCGGATCCACAGGTGCAGCCTCCCGATCAGATAGCCGATGACCACCGCGACGACGACGGCGAACAGGAAGTCCCCGGCGACCTGAGCTGCGGTCACGGCCGCCGACATCGCGACGATCGCGGATCGCAGCAGCACCAGCGCGGTGGCGTCGTTGAGCAGGCTCTCGCCCTCCAACATGATCACCAGTCGGCGGGAGACCCCCGACCGCCGGACGATCGAGGTGGCCACCGCGTCGGTGGGACTCAGGATGGCGCCGAGGGCCATCCCGACCGCCAGCCCGAGGCCGGGCACCAGGAGGTTCATCAAGAAGCCGACCACCCCGGTCGACACGACGACCAGGAGCACCGACAGCGCGGAGATGGTCCGGAAGTCGCGGCGGAACTCCATGGTGGGGAGGTTGACCGCCGAGGAGTACAGAAGGGGCGGCAACAGGCCGGCCAGCACCAGCTCGGGGTCGATCTCGATGGCGTCGACGAACGGCAGGAAGCTCACGACGATGCCGAGCAGCACCAGGAGCAGGGGGGCCGCGATCCGGACCCGCGGGGCGAGCGCGTTGATCGCGACGACGGCGAGCACGGCCAGGACGCCGATGACGAGCAGTTCCACGTCGGCATTCTTCCCCGCCGCGGCGGGGCCGCGGCGGGGCCGCGGCGATCCGGCCGCGATCAGGCCGCGATCAGGGCGGCGCCAGGTCCAGCCGCACGCCGAGCAGCCGGACGGGTCGGCTGACCTCGAATCGGGACAGCACCCGGCGGGCGGTCTCGGCCACCAGCCCCGGGTCGGTCGTGGGTTCGGACAGCTTGCCGGTCTTCACCGCTGTGAAGAAGCTCGCCGTGCGCACGACGATGCCGACGTGGGTGACTGACCGCTGCTCCGCGGCGACCTCGGCGCACAGCTCGCGGGCGATCGCCTCGATCCGGTCGGCGATCGCGTCGAGCTCGGTCAGGTCCTGCCGGAGCGTCACCTGCCGACTCTTGGACCTCGGCACCCACGGCTCGGTGGTGACGGTCCGCGAGCCGCCGCCGTGTGCCAGGGCGCGGAGCCGGGGGCCGATGGTCGGTCCGAACCATCCGGCGAGGTCGTCGCGGTCGGCGATGGCCAGGTCGCCGACCGTCCGGATGCCGTGTTGGTCGAGTCGGGTCGCGGTCCGCTTGCCGATACCCCACAGGTCGACGGCCGGTCGGTGACCCATCAGCGCGATCCAGTTGGTGCGGTCGAGCCGGAAGATCCGTTCGGCCTCGGCCTTCGCGAATCGGGTCGCCATCTTGGCCCGCTCCTTGGTGTCGCCGATGCCGACGGCACAGGTGAGATCCGTACGCGCCGGGACGAGATCGCGGATCCGGCGGGCCAGGTCCTCCGGGTCGTCCACCTCGGCGCCGAGGAACGCCTCGTCCCAACCCCACACCTCGACCGGATGGCCGAGACTGCGCAGGGCCGCCATGACCTCCGCCGACGCGGTGTCGTACGCCGGGTGGTCACTGGCCAGGAACACCGCCTCCGGGCAGCGGCGGAGTGCCTGCGCCAACGGCATGCCCGAGTGCACACCGAAGGCCCGCGCTTCGTACGACGCCGTGGCGACCACCTGCCGGGGCCGGGTCGGGTCACCGTCGCCACCGACCACGACGGGCCTGCCGCGGAGCTCCGGCCGCCGCCGTACCTCCACCGCGGCCAGGAACGAATCCATGTCGACGTGGAACAGCCACCACGCGTTCGGGGCGGCCTCGGACATGGACACAGCTTGCTCCCACCGGACTCAGATCCTGTTCCCACGGGATCTTTCGGATGCGTTGACATGATCATCTCCAGCGTCTTGGCTGGAAGAGCTCGGGGACCCACCGGCCGCCACGGTCGGGCGCCGACCCGAGCCGTCGCGGCCTCAGCCCTGGAGGAACTGAGGATGAGACGACGACTGGTGGCCCTCGGGGCCGCCCTGGCCCTGGCTCTGTCGAGCTCCTTGATCGCCGGCGGCGCTGCCGACGCCGAGCCCAAGGCCGAACCCCGACTGCGCGACGCCCTGGCCGCCGCGCCCGATGACCTGAAGACCCCGTTCGAGACCTCCAACGGTGCGTCGTGGACGACGTACCCGGAGTCGGTGCGGTTCCTGCGCGATCTGGACGCGCGCAGCGAACGGGTCCGGGTCGCCACCATCGGCCGGACCGGGCAGAACCGGGCGATCCAGATGACAGCTGTCGGACTCCCGGCCCCCCAGACCGTCGAAGCCGCCGCGGCCGGCTCGGTCGCGCTTTTCGTCTGCTCGGTGCACGGGGACGAGAACTCGGGCCGGGAGGCGTGCATGCAGATGGCCCGTGACCTGGCCTTCACCACCGACGCGGCTCTCACCCGCTTCCTGCGGAACACCACGGTGTTGTTCGTCAACGTCAACCCGGACGGCTGGGTCGCCGACACCCGGGAGAACGCCGCCGGGATCGACATCAATCGCGACTACATGGCGCTGGCGACTCCGGAGGCCCAAGCTCTGACCAAGGTCATCCGCGACTGGAATCCCGATGTTCTCAACGACCTGCACGAGTACGGACCGAGCCAGTACTACCGCACCGATCTGCTCCACCTGTGGCCGCGCAACCGGAACGTCGACCCCACGTTGCACGACCTGGCTCAGCAGATGAGTACCGACTACTCGGCCGCCCAGGTGACCAGCCTCGGCTACACCGCCGGCATCTACGGGCAGTGGGTCAAGGACGGCGAGCCGTTCCTGCAGGTGGCCGGCGACGGCCAGGCCCGGATCCTGCGCAACTACGCCGGCCTGGTGAACGTCGTCGGGATGCTGAGCGAGACCGCCAACGAGCCGCTGGACGCCGCGGAGGAGGCCGATGCGACGCTGCTGAACCGGCGCCGGGTCGCGGTGAACTACGCCAGTGCCGTGGGATCGGTGCAGCTGGTGATGGAGCACCGGGTGCAGCTCGCCGAGCAGACGGCGGCCTCGGCCGAACGCAACACCGCAGCGGGTCGGGAGCGGTCCGGGGTCGTGTACTTCGCCGGTCAGGACGACATGATCCCCACCTCGCCGAACGAGGTGGAACCGGAACCGATGTGCGGCTACCAGCTGACCGCGGCCCAGTTCACGCCGGATCTGCGGGCGAAGTTGCGCATCCACGACATCACGACCACGGCGCGCGCCGGCGGCCGGTTCGTGAGTCTCGCGCAGCCGACCCGTGGTCTGATCCCGCTGCTGTTCGACGCCCGGTCGCAATTCCGGATCCTGCAGGCCGAGCCCGTGGAGACCTGCTGACCGCTCGTTCCTGACGTGTTCGCCCCGCTCCCGGGCGGGGTGAACACGTCAGCGCGGGGGAACGCGGGACAGAAAGGCGAGTATCGGGGGATGTCGGCGCGCTCAGTGCGACTGAGTGCCTCGTGACCGAGCCTTCGGTCGGGTGCGGGTGCTGTGCCAGGGTGATCCGACCAGCCCTGGAAGAGGTGAGACGTGTCTGTCCCCGATTGGGAGAAGTTGGCCGAGCTCCGACTCGCGGACTGGCGACCGCGCTCGATGCTGCGGGTGCCCAGGAGCGAGGTCCCGGCCGCCGCTGTGCCGGCGATCGACGCGCACAACCATCTCGGGCGGTGGTTGAGCGCCGACGGCGACTGGCTGGTGGCCGACGTCGCCGCGCTCGTCGCGGTGATGGACGCCTGCGCGGTCGAGACGGTGGTGAATCTCGACGGCATGTGGGACGAGGAGCTGACCGCGAATCTCGATCGCTACGACCGCGCTCATCCCGGTCGGTTCCTGACCTTCTGCCAGCTGGACTGGGCGCGGCTGACCGAACCCGACGGGGTCGAGCGGCTGCAGGCGTCGTTGACCGCCAGCGCCGGGCAGGGTGCGCGGGGGGTGAAGGTGTGGAAGAACCTCGGGCTGGAGTTCCGGGATCCGGACGGGTCGCTGATCGCGGTGGACGACCGCCGGGTGGTCGCCGTGCTCCGGCACGCCGGCGCCCTGGGTCTGCCGGTGTTGATCCACAGCGCCGACCCCGTCGCGTTCTTCGAACCGGCCGATGAGCGGAACGAACGGATCGAGGAGCTGCTGACCAACCCGGACTGGTGGTTCGGCGACCGCACCCGGCACCCGAGCTTCGAGGACGTGATGGACGCCCACGCGCGGCTCGTCCTGTCCTGTCCGGGAACCCATTTCATCGGAGCCCATGCGGGCTGCGCCGCCGAGGACCTGGACCGGGTCGAGCGGCTGCTGGCCGCGGCGCCGAACTACACGATCGACATCGCCGGTCGGCTGGCGGAGCTGGGTCGACAACCCCGTCGGTTCGGGCGGCTGGTGGAGCGTTTCGGCGATCGGGTGCTGTTCGGCACTGACTGCTTTCCGCCGACGGCGGAGGCGTTCGGCCAGTACTTCCGGTTCGTGGAGTCCCTCGACGAGTCCTTCGACTACGACCCGGGCAACGAGGTCGGTAGCCAGGGCCGCTGGACGGTCTCCGGCCTGGGGTTGCGGAGCGAACAGCTCGTCGCGGTCTACCGCGACAACGCCCGCCGCGTCCTCGGGCTGTGAGGTGCCCGGCGACCGGGTCGGCGCTGCGCTGACTCAACGATCGAGGTGGTACTCCCGGCGGGCGCAACCGGCGAAGAACTCGTGGCGTTCGGTGCCGGACAGGTCGGCCGTGACCGACCGCAGCACCCGAAGCAGGTCCGGCCACGACCAGAGCAGCCGATCGACCGGGAAGTGGCTGGCGAACATGCACCGTCGTGGCCCGAAGACCTCGAGCGCCGTCCGGACCCACGGCTCGACGGCGGCCCGGGTCGGTCCGAAGACGAGGGCGAGGCCCTGCAGCTTCAGCGTCACGTTGGGATGGCTCGCCACCTCCTCGAGGGCGGCCCGCCAGCGGCGGAACCCCTCGGCCGTCTGGTCCAGCGGCCAGCCCGTCGCCTCGAGCACGATCGGAGTGTCGGGGAACGAACGGAGGAGCTCTCCGGCGGCGGGGAGCTGGTGGGAGTAGACGAGCAGATCCCAGGTCAGCCCTCGATCGGCCACCCGTTCGAACCCCGACAACCACGCCGGATCGGTGAGGAAGTCCGGCCGGGCGCCCAATCGGCGCAGCGGGTCCTCGGCCCAGTACAGCGGCTGGCGGACGGCCCGCACCACCGGCAGCTCCGCGTACTCGGCGAGCGTGCGCTCCAGGCTCGGAGAGGTCAGGTCGACGGCGGCGATGAACGCCGTCGGCACGGCCGCGACGTCGGCCTGTCGTTGCACCAGGCGTGCCTCCGCCACGCCGTCCGCGGCGCCGAACTCGCAACAGACGGTCGCCACCGGCGGTTCCGCGCCGACATCGGACCGGTAGTCGCTCGGGTCGTAGGCGTGGGCGATGTCGTAGTAGTTCCTCAGCAGCGCCTCGAGCGCGGGCTTCGGCTGGTCGATCCACGGGTAGGTGAGCTGGTCGGTGTCGATCAGATGGTGATGGGCGTCGACGATGCCGGTCCCGATCTCCATGTCGACCATGATGGCCGACCTCCCGGATCGAGGCGGCACACTGGTGCGGTGGACCGGGTTGTCGTGCTCGACGGTGGGATGTCCAACGCCCTCCTCGACCGGGGCCACGACGTGTCCGGCGCGTTGTGGACCGCCCGCTTGCTGCAGGACGCTCCCGAGGAGATCGCGGCCGTGCACCGTACGTACTTCGCTGCCGGTGCACGCGTGGCCACGACGGCGAGCTACCAGGCGAGCATCGAAGGGTTCACTGCGGCTGGGATGAGCCGCACCGAGGCCGTCCGACTGTTGAGCCGGAGTGTGCAGGTGGCCCGCGAGGTCCGCGACGAGATCGCCGGTGACGGCGTGGAGCGGCTGGTGGCCGCCTCGGTCGGACCGTACGGTGCCGTCCTCGCCGACGGCTCGGAGTACCGCGGTCGCTACGGCGTCACCGCCGCGACGCTGCGCTCGTTCCACGCCGAACGGCTCGAGGTGCTCGCTGCGGCCGGCCCTGATCTGATCGCCGTGGAGACGATCCCGGACGTCGACGAGGCGGTGGTGCTGGTCGAGCTGCTCGACGCGATCGGGCTGCCGGCGTGGTTCAGCTACAGCATCGACGACAGGGGCACCCGAGCGGGTCAGCCGCTTGCCGACGCGTTCGCGGTGGCCGGGTCGTCCCGTTGTGTCGTCGCCGTCGGAGTGAACTGCTGCCGTCCGGCGGATGTGCTTCCGGCCGTCGAGATCGCGGTCGCGACGACAGGCCAGGAGGCCATCGCGTACCCGAATCGCGGCGAGTCGTGGGACAGCGCTCGCTCGAGCTGGAGCGGAGCTGCCGGCTTCGATCCGGAGCTGGCCCGGGAGTGGGTGCGGGCGGGCGCCCGCTGGGTCGGTGGCTGCTGCCGGATCGGTCCGGCCGACATCGCGAGCCTGACCGCCGCCGTGGGCCCGACCACCGCATCGGCACCACCTTCTCGTCCGCGCACCACCAGCTAGTGGTGCGACAACGAGTTGGTGGTGCGCCTGCGGGTCGAGAGGGTCGCGAAGCCGCTCAACCCGGTCGCAGGGCCCGGGTCAGGGCCGTCAGCTTCTCCGGGTTGCGGACCAGGTAGAGCTCGGTGACCCGGCCGTTCTCGGTCCGCATCATCCCGGCGGTGTCGAGCTCGCCGTCGAGCAGGAACTCCACCGCCGGCTCGCCGTTGAGCTCCGTCGTCCGGACCGAGGCGACCCCGACCTGCTTGGCGATCACGCCGCCCAGCCAGCGGATGATCTTGTCCGCACCGTGGATCGGCCGCAGCGCCGCGCTCTTGCGGCCACCGCCGTCGGTGATCAGCACCGCGTCCGGCGCGAGCACGTCGAGCAGGTCGGTGATGGAGCCGCCCTCCAGGGCAGCCAGGAACCGGCGGAGCACCTCCTCGTGGGTCCCCTGGTCCACGTCCACCCGCGGCGCCCTGGCCTGCACGTGACTCCGGGCCCGGTGGGCGAGCTGGCGGGTGGCGGCCTCGGTCCGGCCGAGGGTGGCCGCCACGTCGGCGTACGGCAGATCGAAGACGTCCCGCATCACGAACGCGGCCCGCTCCAGCGGGGTCAGCGTCGACAAGATCACCAACATGGCCATCGAGAGCGAGTCGGCGAGCTCGACCTGCTCGGCCGGATCGACGGACCGGTTCGGGTGGAGGGCGTCCTGACCGCCGGGCAACGGCTCCGGCAGCCAGGGCCCGACGTAGGTCTCCCGCCGGCGTTGCAGCGCGCGGACCCGGTCGAGGGCGAGCCGGGTCGCGGTCGTGACCAGATAGGCGCGCGGATCGCGGACCTCGGCCAGGTCGACCCGCGACCACCGCAGCCACGCCTCCTGCACGACGTCGTCGGCCTCGGTCACGCTGCCGAGCACCCGGTACGCCGCGCCGAAGACCGCCGAGCGATGGGTCGTGAACTCCGTCAGGTTGTTCACGGCGTGAGCTGTTCCGCCGGCCCTCGGGTGGGCAGGTCGCAGCTGTCCTGGAATCCCTGACTCGTGAGTCCGAACGCCGCGTTCAGCCGAGAACGGGAGTTCTCGAGCGCGACCATGGCGGTGATCTCGACCAGCTCGTCGTCGCGGAAGCGGGTGCGCAGATCGGCCACCATCTCGTCGGTCACCTCCGGCGGGGTCCGCGTCATCGCCACGGCGTAGGCGATGACAGCGCGTTCGTCGTCGTCGTAGACCTCCGCAGTCTGCCAGCCGGTGATGGCCCGCAGCTTGGCCGGATCGACGCCACGGTGCACCGACGCCCAGTAGCCGAAGTCCAGGCACCAGCTGCAGCCGATCTCCGCCGCGGCCGCCATGGTGGCGAGTGCTTTCACGGTGTCGCCGGCCTTGTTCCAGCGGGCCACCTTGTTCTCGTTGGCGATCGTCGCGGTCAGCACCCGTCGGTTGTGCATCAGGGCGAGACCGGGTTCCGGGACCTGTCCGTACCTGCGTCGGCTGTAGCTCTCGGCGATCCGGACCAGCGGGGTGCGGGGGTGGTCGAGCGGGATGCGGGCCATGGTGTTCCTCGGCTTTCCTCTGGTGTCAGCAGGCAGACGCGGTGGAGCCGGACGTTGTGACATCGCCCCGACCGCCCGATTCAGCGCTACGGTGCCGATATCGCTGAACGGGACGACGACCGGCCGATGGACTTCGCACGCGTGGATGCCAGTCGGCAGGCACAGACCTTGGTCGACGGCATGGACGCCACCACCCGGTGGCCGGCCGTCCGGCAGCTGCGCGCCTGGGAGCGGGATCGGCTCGCGCTCGTAGCCGGGGAGACGCTGCTCGACGTCGGCTGTGGCCCTGGAGATGCCGGTGTCGCGCTGGTGGCCGGCGCCGGCGGGACCGCGCGACTCGTGGGCATCGACGCGAGCGAGCGGATGCTGGCGGTGGCGCGGGAGCGGGCTGCTGCGGCCGGGGTGGCGGCGGAGTTCCGCGTCGGGGACGCCGCCGCGTTGCCGGAGCCGGACGGCTCGGTCGACGCCCTCCGCTCGGAACGGATGCTGCAATGGGTGCCCGATCCCGACGCCGCGCTGCGCGAGTTCGTCCGGGTGCTGCGACCCGGGGGCCGTCTGGTCGTGATCGACACCGACTGGAACAGCCTGACGATCGACCTGCCCGATCTCACGGCCTTCCGCGCCGCCCAGGCCGCGATGCAGCGGTTCCGGGGGGGCGGTTTCACGATCGGACGCGAGCTGCTGAACCGGTGCCGCGACGCCGGCCTCCGCGACGTGGCCGGTACGGCGGCCACCCACCTCGAGACGGTGTACGAGACGAGGGCGGCGCTGGAGGTGACGGGCTTCCCGCCGCTGCAGCAGGGCGTCCGCGGACTGGTCCGGGCCGGAGAACTCGACTCGGCGACCGCCGAACGGCTGCTCGCCGAAGTCGACGAGGCCGGCCGCAGCGACCGGATGATGCTCTCGCTCACCATGTACGCCGTGTTCGGGGTGAAGCCCTGACCTCAGGGTCGGTCGAGTAGCCAGTGCACCGACTGCCGCAGGAGTCGTCGGTGGTCTGCACTGTCGTAGGACGTCAGGTCGTGGCCGAGTGCGTCGTAGACGACCCGGGCCGGTCCCTGGGGCCGAACCCACACCACCGGGTGGCGGCGTTCGTCGTGCTCGTGGGTGTAGACGACCTCGAGGTCGGATTCGGTGTCGAGGTAGCTGTACCGCTCGTCGTCCACGCTGATCGTCGGGAGTCCTGCGCTGATCGGGTGCTCGATCGTGCGGAGCAGGGTGGCGGGGCCTTTCGGTGGGTGCATGGCGCGGCCCTGGATCCAGGCGCCGCCGAACGTGCGACGCCACTCCGGGAGGGTGGTGAGGGAGGTGATGCTCGAATGCATCCCGAGCAGGGCGCCGCCACCGGCGAGGTGCCCGGCCAGCCCCGACCGGATGGTCGCGAGCACGTCCGGCGGACGGGGCTCGACCGGGCGGCCGATGTTGACGACCAGCAGCCGGCACTGCGGGCTGCTCAGGGCGTGGTCGACGTCGTCGGTGATCTCGGCCTCGTACCCCAGCTCGGCGATGAGCTGCGCGACCCGAGCCGAGGTGCTCGCGAAGTCGTGCCACTCGTCGGCGTACGCACCGCCACCACTGATCACCAGGACGTCCCGCACCCCGCTAGGGAATCACCCGACGTCGCCGCTCCGGCTCCGGCCCCGGTCGGCGGCCCCGGTCGCTGCCCGGATCGCTGCCCCGGCCACCCCGGCCCGATCGCGCGCGGGTTCGATGCGGTAAGAACCACTGTATGAACCACTTCACGATTGCGACAGTTGCCGAGCAGAGTCCCGACTTCCGCCGCGTGCTGTGGACCGGTGAGCACACTCAGCTGGTCATCATGACGATCCCGGCCGATGGCGAGATCGGCGAGGAGGTGCACGAGGTCGATCAGATCCTCACCTTCGTCAGCGGCGTGGGCGAGGCCAAGGTCGGTGGGAACACGAGGAAGGTGAATCCCGGCGATCTGGTCTGCGTCCCGGCCGGCACCAAGCACAACTTCGTCAACACCGGTCCCAACCCGCTCGTCCTCTACACCGTGTACGGACCGCCCGAGCACGCCGACGGCGCGGTTCACGCCACCAAGGAAGAGGCCGACGCCGCCGAGGAGGCCGGCAAGGACGAGCCCCCGTCCTGAGCACCGGTGTGGGCGCAGATCAGGCGTTCGCGTCCGTGGCCGGGTTCCCGTCGACGGCCTGGACGAACCGCGGTACGGCGTGCTCGATGGCCCAGCGGTTGCTGAGCACCGTGCCCCAGTCCATCGAGTAGAGCAGGTCGTCGGTGCCACCGTTGGCGGCGAGCACGTAGCGGCCCTCCCGGGTGGTGCGCATCGGCGCAACCAGCTTGTGCCCGATCAGCTTCGCGGTGTCGGTGTGCTCGGTGGTCCAGACGAGGACGTCGAGGTCGTCGAGCAGATCGAGCTTCTCGGCGCTGAGCGGGGCGTTGTACTCCTTGCCGACGAGTTTCGTCAGTTCCGGCGACAGCGTCATGCCGATGTCGGTGAGGAAGTGCGTCCGCGGTGCGGAATCACCGAGGACGGCGAAGTCGGCGCCCCACAACTCGGCGCACGCGGCGGTCTTCCCGGCCAGGGTGGGGTTGGCCGCGCGGACGGCGGCGAACCGTTGATCGAGGTCGTCGACCAGGGCGGCGGCTTCGGCCGGCTTGCCGAGCGCGGCACCGATCAGCTCCGTGTGCGGCCGGTAGGGGATGGCCCAGTCGCCGTACTCCCGGTGCTGGGCGACCGTCGGCGCGATCGCGCTGAACTTGGCGTAGTCGGCCTTGGTCAGCCCGCTCATCACGGCCAGGATCAGATCGGGTTGCAGCGCCGCGATCTTCTCGAACTCCGGTTCCAGCATGTTCAGCTTGCCGGGCACCGTCGGGAAGTGCTCGGCGTTCCAGGGCCGGACCGGGGTGTAGCTGCTGTCGACGAAGCTTCCGACGGCGATCGGCCGGAATCCCAGTGCCACCACGGGATCGAGATCGGTCTGCCCGAACGCGACGATCTTTCGTGGTGCGGCCGAGATGGTGGTGCGGCCGTAGCGGTGCTCGACCTCGATCGGGAAGCTGGCGCCGGTCGACGGGCTCTGCGGAGCCGCGCCGCCGGAGGTCGGCCGGTTGGCCGGATTCGCGCAGCCGGGCAGCACCGCTGCCACGCCGGCCAGTCCGAGGCCGGTCAGGAAGTTCCGACGGTCGATCCGCATTCAGGGCTCCTTCGAATTAGGCGAGCCTTACCTTAGCTGAGATGGCGTCGCCCTCGGCCCGCGAGGTCGGAAGTCGGACGGATCACGGGTTTATAACGTAATTTCGCCTCGGCCACGAAACGGTGGCGATGCTGGCAGCCTCATCGTCCGGGGATTCGTTCGGCAGGGGATCGCGACGGACCGGCTCACAGGGGAGAGCCGGACGTTCGCGAGGCCGAGCGGTCACTTTCTCTCGTCGTCAGGAGCTCCTGCATGCCCAGTTCCACCGTGCTCATCCGCACCCTCGTCAGCGGTGCCGCCGTCACGGCCCTCGCGGTCGCCGGCCTCGCCACCGGGGTCGCGCCGGCCGACGCGGCCGGCAGTCCGATCAAGATCACCAGGGTCTACGTCGACTCGCCCGGCAGCGACCTGCCGGTCTCGAACGCGAAGGTCAACGCCGAGTACACCCAGCTCAAGAACACCGGCAAGTCCACCGTGACGCTGACCGGCTGGACCTTGCGCGACAAGTCCAACCACGTCTACACGTTCGGCTCGTTCAAGCTGGGGGCCGGCAAGACGGTGACCGTCCGCAACGGCAAGGGCAAGAACACCGGCAGCACCCGGTACTGGGGCTCGGGCTACTTCATCTGGAACAACAGCGGCGGGGATGCCGCCATCCTCCGCAACAACAGCGGCAAGGCGATCGACTCGTGCTCCTGGAAGACCGTGCGGTCCTACGTCAACTGCTGATCACCCCGATCCAGACCGGCGAGCTGGTGCGCGCCCAGCTCGCCGGTCTCAGCACAGCTATGGTCGTCCTCGCAGCAGTCGGACGCACACCATGATCGTCCAGATCCAGAAGACGGCGTACGGCCCGAACCAGATCTCGTCGGTCCACAACGCCCGACTCGAGATCAGCCCGACGCCGGCGAGGATGCCGACCCAGCCCAGCCAGCGCCGCTGGAACCGGCCGGTCGCCATCACGAGGCCGGCCGCGATCGCGAAGCTGCCCAACGCGACCCAGCTGTTGGAGAAGGCGGCGTTGCCGACGTCGAAGGCCAGCAACGCGGTACCGGGGTCGGTGAGGCCGTCCGCCCGATGCGCCGCCGCCTGCCACATCCCGTTGAGATTCAGTACGGCCACCGGCACGGCGGAGACCACAGCGACGGCGGATCGCCAGGCGGGGCGGCCTTCGGCTTCGGCGAGTTGGAGGGCCAGTCCGACGGCGAACCACAGGAACCCGATCAAGCCGACGGTCACCAGGAACCGACCCAGCTGGAAGCCGGAGCCGCTGGTCGACCGGAAGTACGCCAGGACCTCGTCACCGCCGCCGACGAACCCGGGCTCCTGGCCGGAGGCGGCGATGATGGGCCCGAGGATCAAGACGAAGGAAGCGAGGCCGGCGATGCCGGTGACCCGGCGAAGCAGCCGCCACCTCGACTCGGTCTCGTCGTGGTCGGTCGGTGCCGCGATGGCGTCGCGGATCGTCATGGTGGTACCCCCGGTTCTGGTGTGTCGGATCCAGCGTGAGAGATCCGGCGTCCTGCTGTCACGGGACGTTGTCCCGATCGAGCCGGGCGTTTTCGGGGCCACGGGCGGAGGATGACGGGGTGGACTACGAGACGATCGCCCTCGCCTACCAGGATCTCGAGCCGGCCACCGGACGGTTGGAGCTGATCTCCCGGCTGTCCGACCTGGTCCGAGACACTCCGGACGATGAGCTCGCGTCGGTCTGCTACCTGTGCCAGGGCCAGGTGGCACCCGAGTTCGCCGGCGTCGATCTCGGGGTGGCGGAGAAGCTGGCCGTCCGCGCCGTCGCCGGCGCGCTGCAGCAGCCGCCGGATCAGGTCGCCGCCGCCGCGCGGGAGGTGGGCGACCTCGGCCAGGCGGCGGAGCAGCTGGTGGCCGAGAGCGGCCGCGCGGCGACCCCAGGACCGCGGTTGCAGGTGCGTGAGGTGGTGGACACCCTGCTGGCGATCGCGGCCGCCGCGGGCACCGGATCCCAGGGCCGCAAGCTCGATCTGCTGAGCGGGCTGATCATGCGGGCGACGCCGCTCGAATCGCGCTATCTGATGCGGCTGGTCACCCGCAACCTGCGCCTCGGCATCGGCACCCCGACGATCTTGGACGCGCTGGCCGAGGTGCATGCCGGTGGCCGCAAGCAGCGGCCGGTGCTGGAACGGGCGTACAACATCTGCTGCGACCTCGGCCTGGTCGCGGCCACCCTCGTCGCCGGTGGCCTGGCGGCGGTCGAGCAGCTGCGGGTGCGCGCCGGGCACCCGGTCCGGGTGATGCTCGCCCAGCGGCTGTCCGAGGCCGACGAGATCCTCGCGAAACTCGGCGACCCGGTGGCGGCGGAATACAAGTACGACGGGATGCGGGTGCAGGCGCACCTCACCGCCGACGGGGCGATCGAGCTGTTCACCCGCCGGCAGGAGCGGGTCAGCGCCCAGTTCCCCGACGTGGTGGAGCTGTTGCGACACAGCGTCGGGCCGACGGAGGCGATCCTCGAGGGTGAGGTGATCGCCTACGACGCCGCGGCCAATGAGCTGCGCCCGTTCGCGGAGGTGATGTTCCGCCGGCGCAAGCACGGCATCGCCGAGGCGGCCCGCGACGTCCCGGTCGGGATGTTCTGCTTCGAGCTCCTGTACGCCGACGGCGAGGACCTGACCATGCTGCCGTATCCGCAGCGGCGGGCCCGGCTGGCCGAGGCGGTCACCTTGTCGGACCGCCTGCAGCTGACCAGTGCTCTCGACGTGGCGACCCCGGCCGCGCTGGACGCCTTCTTCGAGCAGGCCGTTGCCGACGGCGCCGAGGGGCTGGTGTGCAAGGCGACCGGGGCCGGCTCGCACTACCGTGCGGGCGCCCGCGGGTGGTCCTGGATCAAGCTCAAACGCGACTACCGCACCGAGCTCGCCGACACCGTCGACCTGGTGATCGTCGGGGCCTACGACGGGCGCGGCCGTCGCCACGGTTCGTACGGCGCGGTCCTGCTCGCGGCCTACGACCCGGAGGCCGAGCTGTACCGGACCGTCGGGCGCTGCGGCGCGGGCTTCTCCGACGCCGATCTCGCCGGGCTACCGGAGCGGCTGGCGCCCTTCCGCCGCTCGGATCGGGCGCCACGCGTGGACTCGCGGGTGCCGGCTGATCTCTGGTTCGATCCGGCCGTGGTGGTGGAGGTCCTCAGCGCCGAGCTCACGGTGTCACCGAATCACACCGCCGGCTGGGGCGAGCTGGAACCTGACCGTGGTCTGGCCATGCGCTTCCCGCGCTTCACCGGCCGGTGGCGTGCGGACAAGGAGCCTCAGGACGCCACGACGACGGCGCAGCTGGTACAGCTCTTCCGGACCGCACGGCGGGAGCCCGTCGGCTCCGCCGACTGATCCGTGGGGTGAACAGCTGCCGGGGAGTCAGCAGGTGTTCGCTTCGATGGCGCCGGCCAGGTCCTGCAGCGCCTGCCGACTCGCCTGTGCCACGACGTCGGACGGTTCTCCCGCGAAGTGGTACTCCGTCACCTCCGCGCCGTCCGGATGCGCGACGGCGATGTAGACGGTGCCTTGCGGGTGGTCCTCCTGCGGTCCGGGACCCCCCACTCCGGTGGTGGCCACCGCGAAGTCGGCACCGAGCAGCTGGGCGACGCCGGTCGCCATCTGCTCGGCTGTCCGGGCGTTGATCACCGGGCCGTTGTCGACTCCGAGGAGCTTGTACTTGACGTCCTCCGAATAGGCGACGACGCCACCGAGGAACCAGGAGCTGGCGCCCTCGATCGCGCTGAGGGCGGCGCTGATGTTGCCGCCGGTCAGTGATTCGGCGCAGCCAGCGGTCCGATTCGAGTCGGTCAGAGCGTCGGCGATCTGCTGCGATGGATCGATCACGCCATGGTTGTACCCAATCTGATGGCGGTAGACACCCGCGGGGTTCGAGGTCGGCGACTTCGGGGAGGATGAGGTATGCCGTTCGACTCGCTGTACGCGCACGGGTTCGCCCGCGTCGCCGCCTGCACCGCCGACGTCTACGTCGCCGACCCGCCGCGCAACGCGGAGAGTGTGATCGAGGTCAGTCGCCGGCTGTCCGAGGCCGGGGTGGCCGTCGCGGTGTTCCCGGAGCTCGCGCTCACCGGCTACGCCATCGACGACCTGCTCGGCCAGGAGCGCCGTGCTGGACGCCGTGCACGAGGGACTCGAGGCGATCGTCCAGGCCAGCACCGACCTGCTGCCGGTGATCATCGTCGGCGCCCCGCTGCGGCACCGATGCCCGGCTGTTCAACACCGCGCGTCGTGATCCACCGGGGCCGCGTCCTCGGGGTCGTGCCCAAGGTCCACCTGCCCAACTACCGGGAGTTCTACGAACGCCGGCAGTTCGCCTCCGGGCGGGGGATCGTCGGCCTGGAGATCACCGTCGCCGGGCAGCGGGCCCCGTTCGGCACCGACCTGCTGTTCGAGGCCGCCGACGTCGACGGGTCTCACCATCGGGGTGGAGATCTGCGAGGACATGTTCGTCCCGGTGCCGCCCGTCCAGCGGGCTCGCGCTGGCCGGGCGCCACCGTGCTGGTCAACCTGTCCGGCAGCCCCATCACCATCGGTCGGGCCGACACCCGCAGCGCGCTCTGCCGGACGCAGTCGATGCGTTGTCTGTCCGCCTACCTCTACGCCGCCGCCGGCCAGGGGGAGTCGACCACCGACCTGTCCTGGGACGGCCAGACCAGCATCTTCGAGAACGGCAACCAGCTCGGCCAGGGTGCGCGGTTCGAGGAGGAGCCGCAGCTCACGGTCGCCGACGTCGATCTCGACCTGCTCCGCCAGGAGCGGGCCCGGCAGGGCACGTTCGAGGACAACCGGCGGGTGGCCATGCCAGACGCCGTCTACCGCACGGTCGAGTTCGCCCTCGACCCGCCGCGCGCCGACCTCGGGCTGCTGCGCACGGTCGAGCGATTCCCCTTCGTGCCGGCCGATCCGGCCCGGCTGGCCCAGGACTGCTACGAGGCGTACAACATCCAGGTCGACGGTCTGGCCCAGCGGCTGCGGGCGATCAACACCGAGAAGGTCGTGATCGGTGTCTCCGGCGGCCTCGACTCGACCCACGCCCTGATCGTCGCCGCCCGTGCCATGGACCTGCTCGGGCTGCCGCGGACCAACATCCTCGGCTTCACCATGCCGGGCTTCGCGACCGGCGACGCGACCAAGGCCAACGCCTGGAAGCTGATGCGCGCGCTGGGCATCACCGCCGCCGAGCTGGACATCCGGCCGACGGCCCGGCAGATGCTCGAAGGACTCGGACACCCGTTCGCCCGCGGCGAGGAGGTCTACGACGTCACCTTCGAGAACGTGCAGGCCGGGCTGCGCACCGACTACCTCTTCCGGCTCGCCAACCAGCAGCAGCGGCATCGTGCTCGGCACCGGCGACCTGTCCGAGCTGGCGCTCGGCTGGAGCACCTACGGGGTCGGTGACCAGATGTCGCACTACAACGTGAACGCGGGCGTGCCGAAGACGCTGATCCAGCACCTGATCCGCTGGGTCAGCGGGCTGGACGACTTCTCCGACGAGGTCGACGAGATCCTGCTGTCGATCCTGAACACCGAGATCTCCCCGGAGCTGATCCCGGTCAAGGCCGGTGAGGTCCCGCAGAGCACCGAGAAGTCCATCGGCCCGTACGAGCTGCAGGACTTCAACCTGTTCTACACGCTGCGCTTCGGCTTCCGGCCGTCGAAGATCGCGTTCCTCGCCTACCACGCCTGGCGGGACGTCGAGCGTCGGCAGCTGGCCCGCGGCCTTCCCGCCGGAACGCCGCCGGGCCTACGACCTGCCGGCGATCCGCCAGTGGCTGATCGTCTTCGTCCGACGATTCTTCGGCTTCGCCCAGTTCAAGCGGTCGGCGATGCCGAACGGCCCCAAGGTCTCCCACGGCGGTTCGCTGAGCCCGCGCGGTGACTGGCGGGCCCCCTCGGACGGGAACGCGGACGTCTGGCTGGCCGACATCGAACAGCAACGTGCCCGCCGAGTGACACCGACCCGGCTCGTTCGACCCTTATTCTTGCCATTGGAATAGGACTCCACTACCCTCACCTCACTCGCACTTGCCAGTGCGCTGCGAGGAAAGAGGTCCAGTGACGAACCGGGCGGTACCGGATGCGGCCGGGATCCGCCGTCAGACGTCGCACGACCTGCGCAACGCCAGCCGGTTCGCCGTTCTGCGCGGGATCTACGCCCTCGGCACACCGACCCGGCAGGAACTCGTCGGGCTGACCGGATTGAGCTTCGCCACGGTGTCCACCGTGGTGAACGAGCTGCTCGGCATCGGCATGCTGGTCGAAGCCAGCCGGGAGCACTCCAACGGTGGCCGCCCCAGAGCCCGGCTCCGGGTCGCCGCCCAGCGGGGGGTGCTGCTCGGCGTCGACGTCGCCGAGACCCATGTGCACGTCGACGCCTTCGACGCCGCCCTCCACCGGCTCTCCCGGTTCGAGGTCGAGCTGACCGAGCGATCCGATCCGGCCTACGTCACCAGTGAGATCGCCGGCTGCGTCCAGCAGGCCATCGTGGCCCACTCCCGGATGGAGATCCTCGGCATCGGCGTCAGCATGCCCGGTCAGGTCGAGCCGGCCACCGGGGTGTCGGTGTTCGCCCCGAACTGGGGGTGGTCCGACGTGCCGGTGCAGCGGATGCTGACCGAACGGATGTCGGTCGCCGTGCACGTCGACAACCCGTTGAAGGCGGCCACCGTCGCCGAGCTCTGGTTCGGTCATGGTCGGGAGGTCTACGACCTGGTCACGGTCAACCTCGGAACCGGCGTGGGGGCGGGGATCGCCCTCGGCGGCGAGCTGGTCCGGGGAGTCACGAACAACGCCGGCGAATGGGGCCACACCACCTTGGTGATGGATGGCCGCAGCTGTCGGTGTGGCCGACGCGGCTGCGTCGAGGCCTACGTCGGGGTGCCGGGGCTGATCGCGTCGTTCGTCGACCACTTCGGTTCCGACCACCCCTACACCGGCGCCGGGCAACGCGATTTCGTGGCCCGCGTGCGGGCCGGGCTCGAGGCGGGCGATGACGAGGCGGCCTGGCTGATCGGGCACCTGGCCCACTATCTGGGGGCGGCCCTGGCGAATCTGGTCAACGTGATCAATCCCGAACGGGTGGTGCTGACGAGCTGGACCGCGGATGCGCATCGGGGCTTGGTTGGTGCCACCGACCGAGGTCCGGATGCGCGCGGAGTCGATCGCCGGCTCGGCAGCGGCCACCCGACTGGTGACCACCCAGCTCACGGAGAACCCGGTGGCCCTGGGCATGGCGACGCTGGCGCTGGAGAGCTTCCTGGAGTCCGTTGGCCTGCCGAGCCGGTCCCGACCGCTCCCGGCGACGATCTGAGAACGATGCTGCAACGCGCGGCGGAACCTTTTGACACGCCAAAAAACAAGGGCTATGTTGCGCCGTACCCGGCGGGAACGGCCGCCTGGTGCGAACTGCGGTCGAGGGGTCAGAAATCCCTGACCCGCGGTGAGTCCGGCATCACGAAGGAGTGAAACCGATGACCAATCCCATGATCAACCGCCGTCAGATTCCTGGCCGGACTCGGGCTCGCCGCCGCGGCGGTCGGCGGGAGCGCGCTGCTCTCGGCCTGCGGCGGCGGCAGCTCCGGTCTGTCGGGCGACAGCGGCGGCGGCCCGGCGGCGGCAGCGGCGGCAGCAAGCCGATCGCTCAGCCAGTGGTACCACCAGTACGGCGAGGCGGGCACCCAGCAGGCGGTGACGCGCTACGCCAAGGAGTATCCCGACGCGACCGTGAAGGTGCAGTGGACCCCCGGCGACTACACCTCCAAGCTCAACAGCGGTCTGCTGTCGAGCTCCGGTCCCGGACGTCTTCGAGTCCAGCCCGAACATCGACCAGGTCAAGAGCGGGCAGGTGGTCGACCTGGACGACATCATGGCCGACGTCAAGAGCGACTACACCGAAGCCGACATCAAGTCCTCGACGGTCGACGGCAAGATCTACCAGGTCAAGATCGTCGACGACATGGGCGTCCTCTACTACCGCAAGAGCGTGCTGGACAAGGCCGGAGTCAAGCCGCCGACGACGATCGACGAGCTGATCGCCGCGTCCAAGGCGCTGACCACCAAGGACCAGAAGGGCCTGTTCATCGGCAACGACGCCGGCGTCACGCCGTCCTTCGGCGGCGGTGCCCTGCTCGGCCAGATCCTGTGGTACCGTCGGCAGCGACTTCCTGACCGACGACAACAAGCCGGGCTTCACCGACCGCCGAGGTCAAGCAGTCGTTCGCCAAGATGCAGGAGCTGTTCGACAGCAAGTCGCTGCTGCTCGGCGCGCCCACCGACTGGTGGGACCCGTCGTCGTTCACCCAGGGTCTGGCGGCCATGCAGTGGTGCGGGCTGTGGGCGATGCCCGGGCATCCAGAAGGCGATCGGCGACGACTTCGGGGTGGTCGCCGTGGCCGGCGTTCAGCAGCAGTGTCGGCAAGCCGTCGACCTTCGCCGGCGGCTGGGGCGCGATGGTCAGCGCCAAGGCGAAGGACGTCGAGGCCGCCAAGGCCTTCGTCAAGTGGCTGTGGATCGACAACACCGCCGACCAGGAGGACTTCAACCTCAGCTACGGCTTCCACATCCCGCCGCGCAAGTCGCTGGCGGCCAAGGCGGACGAAGCTGCAGACCGGGCCCGGCCGCCGACGCGCTGAAGATCTTCAACGAGAGCGCGGTCGCCGGCAACCCGAGCTGGACGCCGAAGATGAACAACGCCTACGCCGACGCGGCCACCGCGATCGTCCGCAAGGGCGGTGACATCGACGCCAACCTGGCCAAGGCGCGAGAAGGCCGTCGACGCCGAGCTCCAGCGCCTGTTCGGCTGAGATGAGCGCGTCGGCTCGCCACCGCGCAGCCGACGGCGCCGACGCGCGCCGGCCCGCGCGGCCCGGCGGCGGCGCGGTCTGGCCGGGGTGACCGGCGTCGTTCTGGCTGTTCGTCGGCCCGTTCCTGATCGGCCTGGTGATCTTCGTCTACGTGCCGATCGTCTGGTCGGTCGTGCTCAGCTTCTCGCGGGCGCAGAACACCGTCACCCCGGGCGACTGGGTCGGGCTGCAGAACTACGTCGACCTGCTCCAGCCCGGCCCGTTCCTGGACAGCCTGCTCACGTTCACGGTCTTCGCGGCCTTCATCGTCCCGCTCACGTTCGCGCTCTCGCTCGGGCTGGCGCTGCTGCTCAACCGGATCACGGTTCGCGCGGGCCTTCTTCCGCTCGGTCGTTCTTCCTGCCGACGGCCTGCTCGTACGTGGTCGCCTCGCTGGTCTGGAAGCTGTCGATCTTCAACGGCGTCCGCTTCGGGCTGGCCAACACAGGTGATCGGCTGGTTCGGGTTCGACAACATCGCCTGGCTGGCCACCACCGACCCGCCCTGGTACTGGCTGGTGATCGTCACCGCCCGGCTCTGGCTGCAGATCGGCTTCTACATGATCTTGTTCCTGGCCGGTCTGCAGCGGATCTCACCGGAGCTCTACGAGGCCGCCGAGGTCGACGGGGCCAGGCGCGGCTGGCAGACCTTCCGGTACATCACCTTCCCGCAGCTGCGGGCCACCTCGGTGGCGGTGCTGCTGCTGCTGCTGATCGCGCCTACCAGGCCTTCGACGAGTTCTTCAACCTGCTGGGCAACTCCTCGTTCGCCCGGCCGCCGCTGGTCTACCTCTACTACACCGCCCAGGGCAACCAGGACTACGGGCACGGCAGCGCCGGCGCGGTCATCCTGGCGCTGCTGATCATGATCGTCACGCTGGCCCAGGGCCGGATCTTCGGCTTCGGGAAGGCGGCCGAATGAGCGCCACCGCAGCTCGACCCGGACCGAGCGGCCACCGGCGGCACCGGTCACCTCGGCACCGGCGCCGGCGAGGTCGCCCGGCGCCGTCGGTCGGGCCGGCGCCTGTCAGCTACCTCGCTGCTGGTCATCGCGGCCGTGCTGTTCCTGCTGCCCTTCTACCTGATCGTGCGCAACGCGCTGGCCAGCGATCTCGAGATCACCCGCCGGGACTGGACGCTCTTCCCGACGCACGATCCACTGGGAGAACTTCGCCGAGCTGTTCAACGACCCGTCGGTCAACATCCTGCAGAGTCTCGGCAACTCCGCGATCATCGCGGTGCTGCAGACCGCCGGTCAGCTGCTGCTCTGCTCGATGGCGGGCTACGGGCTGGCGCGGATCCCGTACCGGCACGCGACCAAGATCTTCTACGCGATCCTGGTCACCCTGATGATCCCGCCGGCCGTGACCTTCATCCCGTCGTTCATCATCGTCTCCCAGCTGCGCTGGGTCGACACGCTGCAGGGGATCATCGTGCCGGTGCTGTTCTCGGGCTTCACGACCTTCCTGTTCCGGCAGTACTTCCTCGCGTTCCCGCGCGAGCTGGAGGAGGCGGCCCGGGTCGACGGACTGGGCTACTTCGGTGCGTTCTGGCGGGTCGTCGTGCCCAACTCCGGCGCCTTCTTCGCCGCGATCGCGGTGATCACCTTCATCGCCAGCTGGAACGCCTTCCTCTGGCCCCTGGTGATCGGTCAGGACTCGTCGATGTGGACCGTCCAGGTCGCCCTGTCGACCTTCCTCACCGCCCAGACCATCAACCTGCACGAGCTGTTCCTGGCCGCGGCCGTGTCGATCGCCCCGCTGGTGCTCGTCTTCATCTTCCTGCAGCGCTATCTCGTCCAGGGTGTGGCCGAGACCGGCATCAAGGGCTGAGTTCAGGGCTGGTTCGGGGCCACCGGTCGACGACTGCGGGTCCCGTGCGTACGTGAAATTACGCAGCTACAGCAAGACGGAGCAGGGCGGCGTCGGTACGCGATAACATTCCCTGGCTCGGGGACCGATTTTGGCAAGGAGATTGCTGTGCGTCCCCACTCGGCCGTGGTCGTCTCCGACGGTGTGCGGCTGTCGGCCGGGCTCCCTCGGAACGCCTGGTTGTGGTTCCTCGGCGTGGGTGTGGTCGGCGTCATCGGCTATCCGTTCGTGCCCGCCGGGGTGCCGCAGGACATCGTCTACCAGCTGTTCGGGCTCGCCGCCGTCGCAGCGATCCTGGTCGGCGTGCGGGTGTACCGCCCGGCCCGACGCTGGCCCTGGTACCTGATGGCCGGCGGACAGCTGCTCTGGTCGATCGCCGACGGGGTGGGGAGCTGGGATCTCGACGTCCTCGGCAACGACCGCTACCCCTCGCCCGCGGATCCCATCTACCTTCTCGGTTACCCCGTGATCGCCGCCAGCCTGTTGCTGTTGATCCGGGCCCGTGGCCGCCGCGACGACGTCGGCGGATTCCTCGACAGCGCGATCTTCACGGCGTCCCTCGCCGTCCTCGCCTGGGCGCTGCTGGCGCACCCGACGATCCAGTCCTATGAGCAGTCCGCCTACGCCGCGGCGGTCGGCGCCGCCTACCCGTTCGCCGACATCGTGCTGCTCGGCCTGCTGATCCGGTTGGTCACCACTCCGGGCGGGCGGACCTGGTCGTTCCGGTTGCTGGTCGTCGCCGTCTTGGCGCTGGTGGTCGCCGACGTCGCGGCAACGGCCCTCGACATGTCGGCTCTCACGTCCAGCGCGGCGCTCGAACCGCTCTGGCTGCTGTCCTACGCCGCCTGGGGAGCCGCAGCACTGACGCCGTCCATGGTCTCGTTGACCGAACCGGCGGTGAGCCCGCGTGTCCCGCTCAGCCGGATGCGGTTCGCGCTGCTGACTGCCGCTGGTCTGGTGGTGCCCGCCACCCTCCTGGTGGAGCACCTCGTCGGCTACCCGATCGACGTCTGGGCGCTGGTGATCGGGTCGGCGCTCATCGTCGTCTTGGTGATGGCTCGGATGAAGCTGGCCATCACCGAGATCCGGGCCGCGAACCAGGCGCGGGAGGCTGCTCAAGGTGCCCTGGCCCACCAGGCCGCCCACGACAGCCTGACCGGGCTGCCCAACCGGGCCCAGACGATGGGCCTCATCCGGGGCGCCCTCGGCCGCGCCCAGCACAGCGGCGCCATGTTCGGCCTGCTCTTCGTCGACCTCGACGGGTTCAAGCAGGTCAACGACACGCTCGGGCACGCCGCCGGCGACGAGGTGCTGAGGCTGATCGGCCAGCGGATGCAGGCGTGCGTACGGACGGGGGACGTGGTCGGCCGCCTCGGTGGCGACGAGTTCGTCGTGCTGCTCGAGCCGCTCGACGAGGAGACCACAGCGGTGGCGGTGGCGGAGCAGGTGGTGCGGGCCGTCCGTGAGCGGTTGTTGCTGAGTACCGACCGCGACGTCACGATCGGTGCCAGCGTGGGGGTGGCGATCGCCCAGGACGCGCGGATCGATCCCGATCGGTTGCTGAACGAAGCCGAGGTCGCGGTGTACCGGGCCAAGCTCGCCGGCCGGGGCAGGGTCGAGGTCTTCGACCGCTCGCTGCGAGAGGAGCTCGACCGGCGCAGTGCGCTGGCGGCGGCGTTGACCGCGGCCATCGAGAATGCAGATCTCACCCTCAAGAACGAGCCGATCGTCGACCTGACCACTGGCGTCGTGATCGGCCACGAGGCGCTGGTGGCCTGGCCGCGGCCGGGTGCCGACGAGCTGGGCCGGCCCCAGCTGCTGGCGGTGGCCGAGCGCACGGACCTGATCTGCGACCTCGACGCCTGGGTGCTGCGGGAGGCCGCGGCCCAGCTCGCGGCGGTGCCGGTGGAGACCCGCGCGCGAATGCTCGCGATCCCGGTCTCCGGCCGTCATCTGCTCCGGTCCCGGTTGGTGGCCGACGTGGCGTACGCCTTCGCGTCCGCCGGGTTGGACCTGTCCTTGCTGGTCCTGCTCGTGCACGAGCAGGACCTGATCGACGACCCGCGGGTGATCGATCGACTCGCCGAGTTGCGGCGGCGCGGCGTGCGGGTCTGCGTCGACGGCTTCGGCGCGAACGAGGGTCCGACGAACCGGTGGGCCCGGCTTCCGGTCGACGTGGTCCGGATCGATCCGACTGCTCTCTCGGTCGGCTCGATCCGGACCTCGATGCTGCTCCGGCTCACCGTCGAGACCGCGCACACGTTCGGCTGCGAGGTGATCGCCGGCGGGGTGGTCGACCCCGACCTGCTCCCGGTCCTCGCGGAGGTGGGCTGCGAGTACGCCCAGGGACCGATGTCGCGGCGCCGCCGGCTCGCCGCGGTGCGCGCTCAGCGCTGAGGAGACCCGGCCGATCGGCGCACGACCCTCGCCCGGACCGGTCCCCGAGGGCGCAGCGTCATCGACGAGGGACCCGGCTCCAGCGGTGCGTCGTGGACCCGGATCTGCCAGCGCCGGCCCAGGGTCGCGAGCATCGTGACGGCTTCGGTCCGCGCGAACTGTTCCCCGAGGCACATCCGGGGACCGGCGCCGAACGGCAGGAAGGCACCCCGCGGGTGCCCGGGTGCCTTCGGGTCGAATCGATCACCGGCTCTGTCCGGGACCAGCCACCGCTCGGGTCGGAACTCATCCGGCGCGTCCCACCAGCGTGGATCCCGCTGCAGGAGGGCCGGACTGACCAGGCACAGCAGGCCCGCCGGCACCCGGCGGTTCCCGAGCTCGAACGACTCGACCAGCCGGCGGCTGAACAACCACGACGGTGGCCACAGCCGCAGGGTCTCGGCGAGCACGGCTGTCGTCAGCGGCAGGCGCGCCGGATCGGTGCTCGACCCGGCGTCATCCCACTCCCGCTCCAGTCGGCCGCGCAGGCCGGCCGTCTGCTCGATCGCGGCCAGCGCCCAGGTCAGGGCCATGGCGGTGGTCTCGTGTCCGGCCAGGAACAGCGTGAGGACCTCGTCCCGGGCCGCCCGGTCGGTGAACTCCGGACGCGCCGCGAGCAGATCGATCACCGACGGCCCGGCCGCGGCCACCGACAACGGCCGGCGGTGGCGGAGCAGCTCGTCCACCACGGTGTCGAGCTCGTGTCGGGCCCGCCGAACGCGGCGGGCGACCGGCAGCGGTGATCGCAGCAGGGTCTTTCCACCCGGTGCCATCGCGAGCCGGAAGCCGACGAAGAGATCGGTCAGCGCCCGGCCGACCCGGGGGGCGACGCCCCGGACGTCGGCGGCGAAGAGGGCGGCACCGACGGCGTCGAGCGTCATCGCCGACATGGCCGCCGTGAGGTCGATCTCGGCACCGTCGGCACCGTCGGCACCGTCGGCCCACGCGGCGGCGGTCCGTTCAGCCGCGGCGGCGAACGCGGCCCGGTACCCGTCGATGCGGTGCGGGTGGAACGCTTCCTGCACCGCCCGGCGATGCAGCTGGTGCAGGTCGCCCTCGCTGGTGAGCAGGCCGTCGCCCAGCAGGACGCGAGCACGCTCCATGCCCCGACCCTTGACGGTGCGCCGGGCGTGCGCGGTCAGCAACGTCCAGACGTCAGCGGCCTCGTCGAGCAACAGCACCCGTTCGGTCGCGATCGCGACCGGCCCGGCGGCGGCCCCGCTGGCCCGGAGCTCGTCGAGGAAGTCGATCGGCGACCGGCGGAAGGCTCGGATCAGGGCGAGGCTGCGCACCCGATCAGCCTGGCACGGTCACCGAATACGGAGGATCGAACGCGAAGGATCGAACGCAGAGGATCGAACGCGAGGACCGAACGCCGGGCGGATGCTCAGAGCGGCGCGGTCGCGTCGACCGGCTCAGCACTCGGCAGCAGCAGGGCGTGCCCGAACCGCATCATGTTCTTCGGGTCGTAGCGCCGCTTGGCCCGTTCGAGGGTGGCGTAGATCTCGGGCGGCCAGGCGCGGGCCCGGTCCGTGGCGTCACCGGGGTGCCCGTGGAAGTTGACCTGGGTCAGCCCGCTCGCCCACGGACGCATCGCCTCGAGCAGGCCCGCGATGCTCCCCGGCACGACGTCGGCGATCGGCGGCGCGAGCACGCCGATGGCCAGCAGCCCGAACGCTGCGTCCCGGCCGCCGACCGCGTCGGCGCCGGCGGATGGGCGCGCGAGCGCTCCACCGAGGACCCGGACCTCCACCAGCACCAAGGGGATCTCCGATCCGGGCCCGGCCGCCGCCAACAGGGCGGCCTGGGCGGCGTCGTCGAAGTCGGCGAGCAGGGCACCGCCCTCTTGATAGGGCAGCGGTTCCGGCGGATCCATCGACACCACGTCGATCTCGTCGTAGCTCCGCGCTCCCGCCGTGTCCATGATCACCGTCGAGACCGCGCGCATCGGCGCGATCAGTCGGTCGCCCTCCTCCGCCGTGCCGGCCAGGGCGAAGCGGACGTGGACCAGGAACTGACCGCGCATCGGCTCCGGGACGAACTCGGCGTCCGGCAACCGGAGCAACGAGATGGACGGGCACGCGTGGTCGGGCAGGTCCGCGACCCAGCTGCGGAACGCGGTGAACACGACCTCGGCGTCGGCGCCCGGGAACATCAACCCGCCGCCGTAGAAGTCGGGTAGCGCGACGAGCTCGAACTCCATCGCGGTGACGATGCCGAAATTGCCCTTGCCCCCACGCAGCACCCCGAACAGCTCCGGCTCGTGCTCGGGGTCGACGGTACGCAGCTGGGCGTCCGGGGTGACCACGTCGAACGAGCGGACCCGGTCGGCGGCGAAGCCGTACGCACGGCCGAGGATCGGGAGTCCGCCACCGAGGGTGAAGCCCACCACGCCGACGTCGGAGCTCGATCCGCAGAGACCGCCCAGCCCGTGGGGCACGGTGGCGGCGAGCAGCGACTTCCACTTCACGCCGGCCCCGATCCGGGCCCGTCGACGAGCCGGGTCGACGTCGATGTCCTGGAGATCTCCGGTCATGATCAACATGCCGTCGCTCATCCGCTCGGTGGCGCCGTGACCGGTGGCCTGGACGGCGACCGACAGCTCGTGTGCGGCGGCCCAGCCGACGGCGGCGACCACGTCGGCCGCCGATGCGGCGACCACGATCACGTCCGGGCTGTGCACCACCGCCAGGTTGTAGCCGGCGCTCGCGGCGGCGTATCCGGGATCGGTGGGGATGACGACGCTTCCGCTGATCTGGTCACGGAGGCTGTCGACGGCAGCGATGTCGATCATGAGAGTCCTTCGGCCGGGCCTGCCGCCGAATCTAGACCTGTCCGGTGCGCTCCGCAGGTGATCCGACGGAAAGGTCGTCCGACCTCCGGATCAGCGTCGGGCGTTGGGAATCGTGACCGCTCGATCGGTGGGTCGGCGGTCCCGGAAGAACTCCTCCCGGACGAAGTTGCGGTAGGTCGACATCCCGAGAGCGGCGAGGAACGGTTCGACCTGGCTGGCCTGCGCCCGCAGGGCGGCGACCTTGCGGTCCAACAGCGTGTCCGAGCAGGAGAAGTACACGGCGAGGTCGGTCTCGGGCACCGCCTCCGGTTGGAATCCTTCGACCATCAAGACGTCGTCGACCGACCGGTCGCCGAAGACCTCGCTCGCCCAGGTCGTGGTCTTGGTCGAGTAGAGGAGTCTGGCCGGCGGCCCGAACGGACCGGTCAGCTGGTCGACGGCCAGGCTCGTCCACCGGCAGGCTGCGATGTGGTCAGGGTGGCCGGTGGCGCCGTCGGGTCCGAAGGTCAACACGGTGTCCGGCCGGACCTCGTCGATGATCTCGGCGATCCGGCCGGCCGCCTCGGCATCGTCCACCTCGGCGCACCCACCGTCCGCGTAGGGCAGGAACCGGTGCTCGGTGACGCCGAGGATCTGCAGGCAGGATTCGAGCTCGACGACGCGCGCCGCGGCCAGCTCCTGCGTCGAACGTGGATCCTCGACCGGGAACCCGGCCTCACCCTTGGTCGCGGTCACGCAGACGACCCGGCGGCCGGCTGCCACGGCGGTCGCCATCAGACCGGCCGAGAGGTAGGCCTCGTCGTCGGGGTGGGCCCAGACGCCGAGGATCGTGCCCAGGTCGCCGGTGACGTTGGTGTGCACGGGATCCGATTCTGCTCCGTTCGGCGGCCCGGCGGGAGTCCGGTGTCGATCGGGGACGGACCGTCAGCTCCGGTCCACCCGATTCAACCGGTACGGCGGCTTCTCGGCCTCGCCGATCGTGTAGTACGCCGAGCCGTCGATGGCGTAGGTGATGGCTTCGCCCTGACCCTCGCCGGGATCGGTGAGCTCGACCCGGTCGCCCGCGAACGCCTGGGCCAGCGAGCCGCCCTCCGGTCCGCGGTACTCGTACACGTGGCGGTAGGTGCGGATCAGGAAGCGGTTGGCCACCGGGTGCATCGCGGCGGACGTCACCTTCGCGGCCTGCGGGTCCCGCGGATCGGTGGGCAGGGTCAAGGTGGCGACCTTGCTCAGTTCGCTGACCGCGCCGGGCTGGGGCAGCGGGTTCGGGAACTGGTACACATCGCTGATCCCTTTCGCGGTCTTGGTGATCACGTAGATGTCGCCGGTCCACGGGTGCACCAGGAGCGCCTCGGCGTCCGCGACGGCGCCGCCGGGGTAGCGGAAGGGGAACGTGTCGCCGGTCAGCGTTCCCGACTTCTGGCCGCCGGACACGTCCGGCTGCGCGAAGCGGGTGACCGAGAAGACGGTGCCGGGTTTGGCGACGTCACGGTCCCGGCCGGTGTCGGCGGCGTACAGGCAGCTGCCCACGGGACACGGTCCCGCCGCGATGTCCTCCCAGTCGAACAGGTCGGGGATCTGCACCCGGTAGCGACCGAGGACCTCGGCGTTCCGGGAGCTGATCGCGATCATCGTGCCGCGATCCTTCTCGCTGTGGACGAAGAGCACCCCGGTGTCGGTGCGGCTCGCGGCCAACCCCGACGGTTGGTAGAGGACATCGGGCCCGATCATGACGATCTTCTGCTTCGCCGGACCCAGGCCGTCCCACAACAGGTTGCCGTACCTGCCGGGTCCGCCCGGGGACAGGGCGGGCTGAACCGCGTACCGGTCGGCGACCTGAGCCCGTGGAGTCTGACCCGATCGAGCGGCACCGACCGGGCGCAGCGTCACGACCTGTACGACATCGGGACCCGGGGAAGACGACCGCCCGGACCACCGCGGCTGGTCGGCTGCAGCACCCAGCTGCCGGATCGCGACGCCGAGCGCGAGGCCCGGCCCGCGCGGGTTGCACACGTCGCCGACCCGGCGGAAGTCGGCCGGCGGGGCGATCCGCGGTCGGGGGCACCCGTTCGTGGCCGACAGCTGGGTGGCCAGCCAGACCGCCACGGTGTTGCCGCTCCTGGTGCGGACGGCCGGGCCGGCGAGGGCTACCGGGTCGGCGCCGGCCGAGCCGGCGAAGGTGTCGAGCGGCTCCGCCGGATCCACTCCGCCGAAGCCGTTGATGCTGGCGACCAGAGTGCTCGGGCTGCCGGCGGTGAAGTCGTAGGAGTCCGGCTCCGAGTCGCCGGCGACCCGGAGGAACACCCACGACGTGAGCTGCCGGGCACTGCGGGTCATCCCGACCTGGGTCCACCCGTCGGGGGGCGCGACGGTGGGCGCGACGGTGGTCGCTGCACCGGTTCGGGCTGCGATCTGAGCGAGCAGCACGTGACCGGCGCTGACCCGGGACGGTCGCCCGATGCTGATCTCGGCGGCGGGCTTGTCCGAGGCGGCGGTCGTGCTGCCGTCGTGGACGATCGGCGGCGCCGGCCGTGGAGCGGCGACGTCCGACGGCGGTGCGGTCGGGGCGCAGCCGGCGGCCAGCGCGGCGACGGCCACGATCACGGCCCACCACCGCCTGCTCATGGGTGAATTGTGCTGATCGGCGCGGGATCGTGGGCCAACGTAGCGATGTCGTGACCGAAGTGGCTGCCGGTTCCAGCCGGCGCAGGTTCCTCCGGGCGGTTCGTCAGGCGAGACGGCAGCAGTCGTCGGACGGACCCTCGGAGAGAATTCCCTGCAAGTCCACTAGGAAAAGACCGGAGCCGACCGGTCGCCGCTCGAGGGGGTGCCGTGCCGACCACCAGGTCGCTCGCCGAGATCTTCGCTTTTCCGAACCCGGTCAACGAGAAGGCCGCCCGGGTCGTCGCCGGCGGTGTCGCGCTCCTCGCTGTCGCCACGCTGGTCACGGGCTCGGCCTGGCTCTATCTGCTGCTGGTCGTCGGCTTCGCCGCCCGCACTGCTGCCGGACCTCGGTTCAGCCTGTTGGGCCGGGCGGCGACGCAGGTCGTCGCTCCGCGGCTCGGCGCTCCGAGACACGTCCCCGGTCCGCCGAAGCGGTTCGCCCAGGCGATCGGTCTGGTGCTGACCGCCGCAGCCGCCGTGGCGGGGCCGCTGCTCGGTGCCGACCTGGTCGCCCGCGGGTTGGTCGGCGTGCTGCTCGTGTTCGCCAGCTTGGAGTCGGTGCTGGGATTCTGTGCCGGTTGCTGGCTGTTCGCGCGCTTGATGGACTGGGGTCTCGTGCCGGAGTCGACCTGCGAGATCTGCCGGGTGCCGCGTGTCACGATGAGCCGGTTCACCTCGCCCGCGATCTCCTCGGAGGAACGATCATGAACCGGCTGATCCCACGGACGTTGGCCGCGCTCGGTGTCGCGCTGCTGGTGGTGTCGGGCTGCGCCCCGCAGCAGGATCCGCCGGCGTCGTCGACCTCGCCGAGCGCGGACGCCTGCACCAAGGACACGCTCCAGACCCGGAAGCCGGGCACCTTCACCGTCGGCACCGACAAGCCGGCGTACGCGCCCTGGTTCGTCGACGACCAGCCGGCCAACGGTCAGGGTTTCGAGTCGGCGGTGGCGTTCGCCGTCGCCGAGCAGCTCGGCTACGACCGTTCGGCGGTGAGCTGGGTCGTGGTCCCGTTCGCGACCGCGTACGCCCCCGGGGACAAGACCTTCGACGTCGACATCAACCAGGTGTCGATCACCGAGGCCCGGCGCAAGGCCGTCGACTTCTCCGCGCCGTACTACACGTGACGCAGACCGTCGTGACGACGAAGGGATCCGCCATCGCCGGTGCGACGTCGGTCGCGGCGCTGCAAGGGGCGAAGCTCGGCGCCCAGGTGGGCACGACCTCCTACACCGCGATCACCGACCAGATCAAACCGACGAAGCCCGCCGCGGCCTACGACACCAACGACCTCGCCATCCAGGCGCTGCAGAACGGGCAGCTCGACGGCATCGTCGTCGACCTGCCGACCGCCTTCTACGTGGTCGCCGCGCAGCTCGACGACGGTGTGATCGTCGGGCAGCTGCCGCCGGGCAGCGGGGCGGCGGACCAGTTCGGTCTGGTGCTCGCCAAGGGCAGTCCGCTGACCGGGTGCGTGTCCCAGGCGGTCGAGGCCCTGCGGGAGAAGGGCACCTTGACCGAGCTCGAGAAGAAGTGGCTCGTCCGGCACCGACGGCGCACCGCAGCTGTCCTGAGCGGCGGCCCCGATGGCAGAGCCGTCCACCGCCCGGCCGACGGCGGCGCCTGACTGGCAACCGTCGCCGCTGGAGCAACAGCGGGCCGACTACCGGCGTCGCCGGGCGCGGCGGTCCAGCGCGATCGCGATCGCCAGCAGCGTGGTGGTCGGGCTGGCGCTGGTCGTCGGCATCACCTCGACGCCGGGTTGGCCGCGGGTCCGGGAGACGTTCTTCGACCCCGCCAAGGCGTGGGACGCGGTGCCGGCGGTGGCACTCGGGCTGTGGCTCAACATCCGGGTGATGCTCGTCTGTGGCGTGCTGATCGCGGTCCTCGGTCTGCTGGTCGCCGTGCTGCGGACGCTGCGGGGGCCGGTGTTCGTGCCGGTCCGGCTGCTCGCCACGGCGTACACCGATCTGTTCCGCGGTCTGCCGCTGCTGCTGGTGATCTTCCTGCTCGGCTTCGGGGTGCCGGCGTTGCGGCTCCAGGGCCTGCCCAGCGATGCGTTGATCTGGGGCGGCGCGGCGCTGGTGCTCACCTACACCGCGTACGTGGCGGAGGTCTACCGGGCCGGTATCGAGTCGGTGCACCCCTCGCAGTGGGCGGCCGCCCGCTCGCTCGGCCTCAGCTACCCGAAGACGCTGCGGTTCGTGGTGCTGCCGCAGGCGATCCGCCGCGTCGTACCGGCTCTGCTCAACGATCTCGTCAGCCTGCAGAAGGATTCCGGACTGATCGCCGTGCTGGGCGTGATCGATGCCATCCGGGCGGCGCAGATCGAGACGGCGACCGACTTCAACTTCACGCCCGTACGTCGTGGCCGGGGCGCTGTTCGTGGCCCTGACGATCCCGCTGGCGCGGTTCACCGACTGGATCGCCCGCCGGCAGGGCTGGTACGGGGCGACGGGAACGCCGCGATGAGTCTGCTGGAGGCCCGGGGACTGCGGAAGTCCTTCGGCACCCAGCTCGTCTTGGACCAGCTGGACCTGAGCGTCGAGCCCGGCGAGTGCGTCGTGCTGATCGGCGGCTCCGGATCGGGCAAGTCGACCTTGTTGCGGTGTCTGAACCTGCTCGAGGTCGTCGACGACGGCCAGATCCTGCTCGAGGGCGAGGACATCAGCGATCCGCGCGTCGACGCCGATGCGGTCCGCGCCCGGATCGGCATCGTGTTCCAGGCGTTCAACCTCTTCCCGCACCTGACCGTGCTGGACAACATCACCTTGGCACCGGTTCGGGTGCACCGGGTGCCTCGCGCGGAGGCGCAGGATCGGGCCCGCGACATCCTGCGCCGGGTGGGACTGGCCGACAAGGCCGGGATGCATCCCGACCAGCTCTCCGGCGGGCAGCAGCAGCGGGTCGCGATCGCCCGGGCCCTGGTCAACCGGCCGGCCCTGATGCTGCTCGACGAGGTGACCTCGGCCCTCGATCCGGAGCTGGTCGGGGAGGTCCTGGCACTGCTCCGGGAGCTGCGGTCGGAGGGGATGACGATGGTGATCGCGACCCACGAGATGTCGTTCGCCCGGCAGGTGGCCGACTCGGTCTGTTTCCTGTCCGGTGGCCGGGTGCTGGAATCGGGGCCACCGGACCAGATCTTCACCGCTCCACGACAGGCCCGGACCCGGGAGTTCCTGGCCACCCTGATCCCCGACGCCGGCTGGGGCTGAGCCGTCTCGAAGAGGGCCGGACGTGGCGATCGGGGCCCACCGGACTCGTACCAGGAGTGGAGCCAACGGGACTCGAACCCGTAACCCCTTGCTTGCAAAGCAAGTGCGCTACCAATTGCGCCATGGCCCCTTGCCGAACCGACGTCAGATCCTACGCCGAACCCGACCCGATCCAGACTTCGCGCCCGTTCCGGGCGTTCGCGCCTCATCCGGCGGGCGCGGATCCCGGCAACGGGCGCGAAGTCGGTGCAGGACGGCGCCCCCGACGAGCCTTGACAACTTCTGGCCCCGCTCGTACGGTGCTGTGAACGCAAGCTGTAAACGTTTACAGTGAAACGGATCGGAGCGCTGTGGCCTTCGCGATGACGCGAACCGCCGTGCGCCCGGGGGCGATGGCCCGCCGGCGCCAACGGCAGATGTGGATCCTGCTGCTGCCGAGCCTGATCCCGGTGCTGGTCTTCAGCGTCTACCCGCTGCTCAACGGCATCTGGCTCGGGTTCACCGACGCGAAGGCCGGCTACGACGTCGCGTTCTCGTTCAACGGCTTCGCGAACTACGCCCGGCTGCTGAACGACCAGCTGTTCTGGAGCTCGTTCCAGATCGGGCTGATCTGGGCCTTCTCGGTCACCGCGATCCAGTTCGTCCTCGCCCTGTCCCTGGCCCTGCTGCTCAACGCCAACCTGCGGTTCCAGTGGCTGGTGCGACCGCTCGCGCTGGTGCCGTGGGCGATGCCGTCGGTGATCGTCGCGATCTTGTGGAAGCTCATCTACCAGCCCGACGCCGGGATCCTGAACGCGTTCCTCCGCAACATCGGGGCGATCGAGACCAACATCGACTGGCTCGGCAGCTTCGAGCTCGCCCTGCCGGCGGTGATCGTGGTCGGCGTCTGGGCCGGCATGCCGCAGACCACGGTGGCCCTGCTCGCCGGCCTGCAGAACACCCCGCTCGAGCTGCACGAGGCGGCGGCCATCGACGGCGCCGGGACCTGGGAGCGGTTCAAGAACGTCACCTGGCCCGCGGTCAAGCCGGTCGCCATCGCGATCAGCTCACTGGACTTCGTCTGGAACTTCAACTCCTTCGGCCTGGTCTACGTGCTGACCGACGGAGGTCCCGGCGGGCGCACGCTGCTGCCGATGCTCTTCGCCTACCAGCGCGCCTTCGGCAACGGCGAGTTCGGCTACGCCGCCGCTCTCGGCAACGCGATGGTGCTCGTGATCATGGCGATCATGTTCGTCTATCTGCGCCGGCAGCTGCGAGAGGCCGGCTGATGAAGACGTCGGTGCCGGTCCGGGTGTTCCAGTACATCGCGCTGTTCGCGTTCGTGATCTTCCTCGGCTTCCCCCTGTTCTGGCTGCTGTCCACGGCGTTCAAGTCACCGGCGGAGCTGACCACCCTGAATCCGACGTTGCTGCCGACCGACTGGACGCTGGCGAACTTCGGCACCGCCCTACGGCAGACCCAGCTGCCGCTGGCGTTGCTCAACTCGCTGATCGTGGCCGTCTCCACGGCGGTGATCACCACGGTGATCGCGCTGCCCGCCTCGTACGCACTCGCGCGCTATCGCACCAAGGTCCGGACCGTCTCCGTCGCCTGGATCCTGGTCAGTCAGGTGTTCCCGTTCATCCTGATCGTGATCCCGGTGTTCATCCTGCTCCGCAACTTCGGGCTGATCGACACCCTGGCCGGACTGATCCTGGTCTACGTCGTCTGGTCCCTGCCGTTCACGTTGTGGATGCTGCAGGGGTACGTGAGCGCCATCCCGACCGATCTGGAGGAGGCCGCCGCGACCGACGGCGCCTCCCAGCTCGCGGTGCTGCGGACGATCATCTTCCCGTTGCTGGTGCCGGGTCTGGTCGCCACCTCGATGTTCGCCTTCATCTCCGCCTGGAACGAGTTCTTCTTCGCGCTCGTGATCATCCAGACCCCGTCGTTGCAGACCGCGCCGCTGCTGCTCGCCCGCTACGTCGGCGCCGAGGGGTCGGTCAACCTGGGGCCGCTCGCGGCCACCGCCCTGCTCACCACGCTGCCGAGCCTGATCATCTTCGGCATCGTCCAACGCAAGCTCATCTCCGGCATGCTCGCCGGCGCCGTCAAGGGCTGACCGATGAGCTCGCCACCGTCCGCGCCGCAGAATCGAGAGGAAAGACCATGAAGAACCCCCCGAAGAGTCCGATCGGGCGCCGCATCGCGTTCGGCGGAGCTGCGATCGCCGGAGCGCTGCTGCTCACCACCGGCTGCATCAGCGGCAGCGGCGGACCCTCCAACGCCGCCAGCAGCGGCTCCGGTCCGGTGAAGATCACCTTCTCCAGCTACGCCCTGCAGGAGCCGACCATCAAGGCCACCCAGGACATCGTCGACTCGTGGAACGCGGCGCATCCCGACGTGCAGGTCGAGTACCAGAAGGTCGACCCGAACTCGGTCCACGACAAGCTGGTCACCCAGTTCGCCGGCAACTCGGCCCCGGACGTCATCCACGACGAGGCGGCCGACATCGCCGGCTTCACCCGGCAGGGTTATCTGGCCGATCTCGGACCGCTGCTGCCGGCGGAGCTCAAGTCCGACATCCCGGAGTCGGTCTGGAAGTCGGTCACCCTCGACGGCAAGATCGCGGGCGTCCCGACCATCTCGCAGGTCTACACGGTCTTCGCCGACACCAAGGCCCTGGAGGCGGCCGGGATCGCGCTGCCCACCGCAGCTGCACCGTGGACCTGGGACGACCTCGCGGCGAACGCGAAGAAGCTCACCGCCGGTGGGAAGACCGGCTTCGCCTGGGGTCTGAAGTCCCCGCAGGCCGGGATCATGTCCACCGGTCTCGCCTTCGACGGCACGTTCTTCTCCGGTGACGAGGCGAAGCCGACGATCAAGGTCGGCGAGAACGAGCTGCAGGTGCCGAACCGGCTGAAGGCGATGCTCGACGAGAAGACCATGGCGTCCAGCTCGATCTCGCTGTCGGGTGCGGACGTGCTGCCCGGCTTCTTCGGTGGGAAGTACGCGATGGTGATGGCCGGCAACTACGTGGCCACCCAGATCGCGGAGAAGGCGCCGAAGGACTTCGAGTGGACCATGCTGCCGCTGCTCAAGGGGACCAGTCAGGCCCAGCTCTCCAACCCGCAGACCCTCAGCGTCGCGCGGCAGAGTCAGCACCAGCAGCAGGCGATGGACTTCATCGCCTACTACCTGAAGGCCGAGAACCTGAGCAAGATCGCCGAAGGTGACGCCCTGATCCCGATGACCACCTCCGCCGCCGAGATCGTCACCAAGGACCTCGGGACGAAGAACGGCTGGGACGCGATCCTCGCCTCCTCCAAGGACCTGGTGGACGGGCCGTGGATCAAGGCCGACAAGTTCCCGCAGTGGAAGACCGAGGTCGCGACCCCGGCGTACCAGGAGTTCCTGGCCGGCCGGATCGACTCGGCCGCCCTGGCCTCCCGGTTGACCGACGGCTGGCAGAAGGCGAACGCTTGACCACCATGACCGTCGACGACCAGGTCAAGACACAGCTGCAGGACAAGGCGATCGGCGCCCTGGCCGGCGCGGCGGTCGGCGACGCCATCGGGGGTGCCACCGAGGGCCGCAGCACCGAGGAGATCCAGCAGCGGTACGGGGGCTGGGTCGAGGGGATCGTCGACTACTTCATGCCCGACTGGCGCACCGCCAAGCCGATGTCGCCGTACCACAAGGGCGACGGCCACGTCACCGACGACACCTTGATGACCAACCTGCTGGTGGCCGTCTACGCCGAGCAGCGGCGACACCTGACGGCCTACGACATGGCCGAGCACCTGGTGCCGAAGATGATGGGCGAACTGACCTGGATCCCCGAGCTGGAGCGGGAGACCGTACCGCTGCTGCGGGTGTTCCTGGCCGAGAAGTGGTTGGTGACCCGGCTGCACTACGGGCACGTCGACCCGCGCGAGGCCGGCGTCGGCAACATCGTCAACTGCGGGGCGGCGATGTACATGGCGCCGGTCGGCATCGTCAACGCCGGCGACCCGGCCGGGGCCTACGCCGAAGCCGTCGAGGTGGCCGGCGCCCACCAGTCCAGCTACGGCCGGGAGGCGGCGGCGGTGTTCGCCGCCGGCGTGGCCGCCGCGATGCGGCCGGGCTCGACCGTCTCCGACGTGCTGGACGCCTGTCTGGAGCTGGCCCGCGACGGCACCCGGGAAGCGATCCGCGCCTGTCTGGTCGCCGCCGAACCGCACTCCGACTGGCGCGTCGCCCTGCAGGACCTGCGCGCTGCGGTGCGACCCTTCGACTCTGTCGGAGAGTCCTATCGGGAGCCCGATCAGGACGCACGCCGCCCGAGTCGGGTGCGGGCGATCGAGGAGCTGCCGGTGGCGCTCGGACTGCTCCAGGTCACCGGCGGGGAGGTGGCGGAGACGATCCTCGGGGCGACCAACTACGGCCGCGACTCGGACTCGATCGCGACCATGGGTGGGGCGATCTCCGGTGCGCTCGGCGGCGAGGCCGCCGTCCCGGCGGACTGGCGGAAGATCGTGGCCGAGGCCTCGCGACTCGATCTGCGCGCCGGCGGTCTCGCCCTGGCCGCGGTGGCAGGGGAGATCTACCGCCGCGACGCGGAACAGTTCCTGGCGCGGACGGCGGCGTTCAACGTGCTCGCCGGGGCCCGCTGATGCGCGTCACCTGGGCCCAGCCCGAGGACCTGATCCGGCACGAGCTCTGGCAGTCGGCAAGCGAAGGCCGAGACGTCGGCTCGATCGCCGCTCGGTGGCACGCCGCCGGCGGTGCTGACGGTCCGCCCTCGGCCGGAGCTTCGCCGGAGGTCGGGACACCTGACCAGGTGGCGTTGGCCTGGGCGCTGCTGGACGAGCTCGACGACCTGCCCGAGGTGGGTGCGGAGCGCGAGCCGTCCGACTGGGCCGGCATCGTGGCGGCCACCGCGGCCCTTCGACAGGCTCAGGGCACAGGGAGCCCCCTTCGACGGGCTGAGGGCACGGAGCTGGCGGCGCGGATCCACGGCGCCTGGCTGGGACGGGCGGTCGGCTGCGTCCTCGGGAAGCCGGTCGAGAAGATCCCGCGGGCCGGGATCGAGGAGATCCTGCGGTCCACCGGTCGGTGGCCGCTGGACCGCTGGTTCACCGCCGTGGGGCTCGATCCCGACGTCGCGGCCCGTTGGCCGTGGAACAAGGCCAGCCGCGGCACCAGCCTGGAGGAGAACCTGGCCGGTACGCCGGAGGACGACGACCTCAACTACACCCTGCTGGCCCTGAAGATCCTCGAGACGTACGGTCACGATTTCACCGCCGCCGACGTCGCCCAGACCTGGCTGCTCGACCTGCCCGCGGGGCGGACGTTCACCGCCGAGCGGGTCGCCTACCGCAACCTGCTCTGCGGCCTGCTGCCACCGGACACGGCTCGGCGACACAATCCGTTCCGCGAGTGGATCGGCGCCCAGATCCGGACCGACTTCTACGGCTGGGTGAATCCCGGCGATCCGGCCCGGGCGGCGGAATGGGCCTACCGCGACGCCGCCGTCAGCCACACCCGCAACGGCCTCTACGGCGCCATGTACGTCGCCGCCATGGCGTCGGCGGCGGTCGTGGCCCACGACATCGCCACCGTGCTGGACGCCGGAGCCGCCGTCGTGCCGCCGGAGAGCCGGATGGCGGCCGCCGTCCGCTTCGGCCGGGACCTGGCGGCCTCGGACCCCGAACCTCCCGACGCGTACGCGCGGCTCGAGGCCGAGTTCGCCGGCATGCACTGGGTGCATGCGCTCAACAACACCGCGCTGCTCAGCTACGCCCTGGCGGCCGGCGCCGGCGACTTCGACCGCACCATCTGCCTGGTGGTGATGGGTGGGTGGGACACCGACAGCAACGGCGCCACCGCCGGGGCGATCACCGGGGCCCTCGGTGGCACCGGTGCGATCGCCGACCGCTGGTCGGCGCCGTTGCGGAACCAGTTGTCGACGTCGATCCCCGACTTCGACAAGCTGAGCTTCGACGAGGTCACCCGGCGCACGCTCGCGGTCCGGGACCGGTGGTCCGAGGAGCGTCGTGACTGAGCGCCGGCCGACCGTGGTCGAGGTGGCGCACCGAGCCGGCGTCTCGATCGCCTCGGTGTCCCGGGTGCTCAACGGGATCCCCGCCCGCGCCGACACCGAGGCGCGGGTGCGGCGGGCGGTGGCGGAACTCGGCTACCTCCCCGACGCCACCGGACGCACCTTGAAGCGGGGCCGGACCCGGCAGATCGCGTTCGCCGTCGACGCGCTGGACAACCCCGTCTACACCCAGATGATGCGCGGCGTCGAGCGGGGGCTGGCCGGTGCGGAGGCGCGACTCCTGGTCTCCTCGACCGGTCGCGAGGCCGCGGAGCTGCTCGGTGTGGTCGAGAGCCTGTCCCGGGGGTACGCGGACGGGCTGATCATCAGTCCGCTGCGCCGGACCCCCGAGCTGACCGCGGCCCTGGTCGGCGCCCCGGTGCCCGTGGTGGTCGTCGGCGATCTCGGCAACGCCCCCATCGACACCGTGCGCACCGACTCCCGCCGGGGGGTGGCGATCGCCTACGAGCACCTCGTCGCCGGCGGTCGGCGCCGGATCGCGTTCGTCAACGGGCCGGTCGACACCGCACCGGGCCGAGCCCGGGCGGAGGGCTTCGCCATCGCCTCGGCGGGAGACACGGCCTCAGCGGGTGACACGGCGGGCGCCGCCGGGCCGGTCGTGGAGGCCACGGACTTCACGGTCGCTGCCGGCGAGCGCGCCTGGCGGAGGCTGCGTACCGACGCCGAGGTGGACGCGGTGCTGGCCGCCAACGACCTGCTCGCCCTCGGGGTGATGCGGGCTGCGCTGACCGACGGAGTCGCCATCCCCGAGGACCTCGCCGTGGTCGGGATCGACGACATCGAGTTCGCCCGGATCTTCAGCCCGGCCCTGACGAGCGTCTCGCTGGCGGCCTTCGAACGCGGCCGACTGGCCGCCCAGCTGCTCACCGATCGGATGGCGGACCCGTCGTCCCGGCTGCGGTCGGTGCTGGTGGAACCCGAGCTGGTGATCCGGGCCTCCAGTGCGGCCAAGACGGGCCGTCGTCGGGGGTCGGGGAGATGAGCGGCTTCGACCCGCTGGTGCCTCGGGCGCTCGACCTCCCCACGGCGGTACCGCTGTCGGATGAGGCGGAGCTGAGCGACCTCGATCAGGGCAAGATCTTGGCCGCGCCGTCGCACCCGGGGGACTGGCCGCGGTGGCGAGCCCAGCTGCTGCGCTGGCGCACGGCGGCGCGGGAACGGCTCGACCACGACGGCCTGCTGTACGAGCGGGCCGATCTCGGCTGGACCCGGAGCTGCTTCGTCATCGCCCAGGTCTGGTTGTGGGACGAGCTGCTGTACGACTTCGACTCCGGCACCTTCACCCCCGACCGGCTGCTGGCCGACGCACGAGCTCGATTCGGTGGTTTCGACGGCGTGGTGCTCTGGCACGCCTACCCGGTGATCGGGATCGACGACCGCAACCAGTGGGACTACTACCGGCTGGTGCCGCGACTGCGTGAGCTGGTCGATCGCCTGCACGCGGCGGGGGTACGGGTCTTCCTGGACTACAACCCGTGGGACACCGGCACCCGGCGCGGCGGGGCCGACGCAGACGAGCTGGCGGCCCTCGTCGCCGAGCTGGACGCCGACGGGGTGTTCCTCGACACGCTCAAGGAGGGCGGCCCCGAGCTGCTCGAGCGGCTGGCGGCGTGCCGACCGGGCGTCGCGGTGGAGGGTGAATCGACGCTGCCGTCGGCCCGGTTGGCCGACCACCCGATGAGCTGGGCGCAGTGGTTCGCCGACTCCGACGTGCCGGGGGTTGTCCGGGCCAAGGTGTTCGAGCAGCGCCACCTGTTGCACCACGTCCGGCGCTGGCACCGCGATCACCTCGACGAGCTCCAGTCCGCCTGGCTCAACGGGGTCGGGGTGATGGTGTGGGAGGTCGTCTTCGGCAGCTGGGTCGGCTGGAACGAGCGCGACGCGAGCATCCTGCGGCGGATGGCGGCGGCTCAGCGGGGCTGTGCCGAGCTGCTGGCCGACGGCCGGTGGACGCCGCTGGTGGATCTGGGTCCGGAGGCGGCCGCCGCCCGCGTCTTCGGCTCGTCCTACACGACCGACGAGCACGCGTTGCTCACGCTGGTGAACAAGGGTGACCGCGAGATCCGGCTGAGGTGGCCGGTCGACCCGGGTCGGCGCGCGTTCGACGTCTGGACGGGGTCGGAGCTGCCGGTCGGTGCCGACGGCAGCGTCACGGTCGGCGTCCTCGGAGCCGGGATCGGTGGGGTCGTCACGGCCGAGGAACGGCCGGAGTGGTTGACCGAGGCCCCGCCGACGCTCGTCGCGGAACCGGCCGGCCCGACGACCCGCAGTCCAGGATCGGCGGCGTTCCCGTACCGCACGATGCGCCGGCTGCCACCGCCTCCGGTGCCCACCCGGCCGGACCGGCCGGAGCCCGGCGAGTACGTCCTGCTGCCCGCCGGTCGGCACCGGCTGACGGTCCGGTACCGCTGCCGAGAGACCGGCATGTACGGGGTGGCGCCCTTCGTCGACGAGTGGAAGCCCCTGCCGCCGCGGCTGCACGATCGACGCACTCTGGAGCGGCGGGTGTCGTTGCCGCGGGCGGTCGCGGTCGCGCGGAGCGAGGTGACCCGGGCCGAGTTCGCCGCGTTCGTCCGCGCCACCGGCCACCGGCCGCGGCACCGGCACGTCTACGAGCCCTGGTGGCTGCGGGAGCTCGCCGAGCCGTGGCACCCCGACGAGCCGGCGGCGGAGGTCGAGCTGGATGACGCCCGCGCCTTCGCGGCCTGGCGCGGTGGCCGGCTGCCGACCGAGGACGAGTGGCAGCTGGCCGCCGACCGACCCGGTTTCCGGCGGCTCGGTCCGGCGGTGTGGAACCTGACCGAGAGCGAGTGCAGTGACGGCCGCAGCCGGTCGATCGTGCTCAAGGGTGGCAGCGACCGCGGGGTCACGGGCTCGGACTGGTACGTCGACGCAGGCCCCCAGACGCCCGACGTCAGCCTGACCTACCTCGTGCCCGGCGGCGGCCTGGCCCGTTCGGACGCCATCGGTTTCCGGATCGCCTGGACCCTGTCGGAGGGACACGATGACACTGCCTGACCCCCGTTCTCCTGGTCCGGCCCGAGCGGCCACGGCCCCGCGCTCGGGCGCACTGGCGGATCTGCGCGTGATCGACGCCTCGACCCTGTTCGCGGGACCGATGGCGGCCATGCACCTGGGCGACCTCGGCGCGGAGGTGATCAAGATCGAGCACCCGCGGCGACCTGATCCCTCCCGTGGTCACGGACCCGAGAAGGACGGCCACAACCTGTGGTGGAAGACGCTCGGGCGCAACAAGCAGACCGTCGGCCTCGATCTCTCCGTACCGGCCGGGGCCGCGGTGTTCCGCCGGCTGTCGGCGACGGCCGACGTGGTCATCGAGAACTTCCGGCCGGACACGTTGGAGCGCTGGGGTCTGGGCTACGACGTGCTGAGCGAGGACAACCTGGGGCTCGTGCTGGCGCGCGTGACGGGTTTCGGCCAGGTCGGGCCGTACCGGCGACGGCCCGGCTTCGGCACCTTGGCGGAGGCGATGAGTGGCTTCGCCGCCGCGACCGGCGAGCCGGACGGGCCACCCACTCTGCCGCCGTTCGGGCTGGCCGACGGGATCGCCTCCTTGGCGACGGCGTTCGCGGTCCTCGCGGCACTTCACGCCCGGGAGGCGACCGGTCGGGGCCAGGTGGTGGACCTGGCGATCCTGGAACCGATGATGGCCGTGCTGGGCCCGCAGATCACCCGGTGGGACCAGTTGCAGACACTGCAGCCGCGGACCGGCAACCGCTCGGGCAACAACGCTCCGCGGAACACGTACCGGACGGCCGACGGCCACTGGGTCGCGGTGTCGACGAGCTCGCAGAGCATCGCCGAGCGGGTGCTGCGCCTGGTCGGGCACCCCGAGCTGGTCGACGAGCCGTGGTTCGCCAGCGGCCGGACCCGAGCCGAGCACGCCGACCAGCTCGACGCCGCCGTCGGCGCCTGGATCGGGGCCCGCAGCCGGTCCGAGGTGCTCGAGGAGTTCGAACGGGCCGAGGCCGCGGTGGCTCCGGTCTACACGGCCGAGGACATCGTGGCGGACCCGCACCTGCAGGAGCTGGGCACCATTCACCGCATCGTCGATCCCGACCTCGGCGAGCTGGCCATGCAGGGCCCGCTGTTCCGGATGTCGAGCGACCCGCCGGCCATCCGGCACACCGGTCGACACCCGGGCGCCGACACCGACGAGGTGCTGGCCGACCTGGGTCTGGCTGCCGCGGAGATCGAGCAGCTCCGCAGCGCCGGGGTCGTACGGTGAGGGCGCCGCTGACCCTGCTGTACGTCCCCGCCGACCACCCGGAGCGGGTCGCCAAGGCGATGCGCAGCTCCGCCGACGTGGTGGTGGTCGACCTCGAGGACGCGGTCCCGGCGGCGGCCAAGTCCGGGGCCCGCGAGGGCCTGACCGCCCTGCTCGCCGATCACGCCGCCGCCGACCGGGTGACCGGCGGGGCCGTCCAGGTCCGGATCAACGCGGCCGGCACCCCCTGGCACGCAGCTGACGTCGACGCGGGCGCGCTGCTGCCGGCGACCGTCGGGATCCGGGTCCCCAAGGGCGAGGAGCCCGAGCTCCTGCACGAGCTGGCCGGGCAGCTCCGCGGCCACGGGCTGCACGTGCTGGTCGAATCCGCGCGCGGGATCGAGGCGGCGTACGACCTCGCCCGGACGGCCGGGGTGGCGACCATCGGCCTGGGCGAGGCCGACCTCCGGGCCGACCTGGGCGTCGCCGATGACGCCGGTCTGCTCTGGGCCCGGTCCCGGATCGTCACCGCCGCCGCCGCCGCCGGGCTGCCGGCGCCGGTGATGTCGGTCTACACCGACGTCGGTGACCTGGACGGGCTCCGCCGCAGCTGCGAGGAGGGGCGGCGGCTGGGTTTCCGGGGACGGGCCGCGCTGCACCCGAAACAGCTGGAGGTGATCGTCGAGGCCTTTCGGCCGTCCCCCGCGGAGCTGGATCACGCCCGTCGGGTGCTGGCGGCGGTGCGGGACTCCACCGACACCGGCGGAGCGTTCCTGTTGCCCGACGGTCGTTTCGTCGACGCCGCGGTGGTGCGGCAGGCGCGACGACTGCTCGAGCTGCCGTGACCGCCGGGGCGCGGGGTCAGGGCAGCGGGCGGGCCACCAGCATCTCGCCGACGAGTTCCGCACTGCCGATCAGTCGGCCCATGATCGCGCTCTGCTGTCGGGCGACCTGCCAGGCGTCCCGGTTCCCGAAGCGGCGTTCGAGCTCCGCGTCCACCCGCTCGGTGTGGTCCTGCCACGTTCCGCTGGTGCCGGGGAAGTCCGCCATCGACGCGCTGTCGACGAGCTGGAACCCGGCCTGCTCCACCATCGTGCGGAGCTCGGCGGCGGTCGGGAAGACGTTCCCCGCCGGTTGCTCGCTCAGCTCGCGTTGCGCGGTGTAGACCAGCAGACCGAGTCGCCCGTCGGCGCCCAGGACCCGCCGCAGCTCCGCGAGCAGCTCCGGTTGATCGGGGACGGTGCACAGCACGCCGAGGCTCCAGGCGGCGTCGAAGGCGCCGGTCCGGAACGGCAGCCGCGAGGCCGCCTGAACGACCTCGAGATCGAACAGCCGGCGAGCCGCCCGGCACGCTCCCGGCTCCGGTTCGCTCAGCACCGGCCGGGCACCCGTCTCCTCGGCGGCGAAGGCGCCAGGACCGCCGACCCCCGCTCCGGCGTCGAGGAACCTGGCCGTTCGATCCACCCGCAGCCGGTCGAGGAACCACCGCAGCACCGCCGGGCTGCCACTCCCGCGGCAACCGGCGGGCACCCGGTACTGCGGACCGAGCGCCAGGGCCACCTCCGCGGTCCAGGCGGCCACGTCGTCGAACTCGGCGTGCAGCTCCTCGCTCATGGCAGCTCCTCGCTCATGGCAGCTCCCGGATCCGGTGACCGATCTCGGCCTGGATGGCGGCGGCGTCGGCCACGCCGCGCGCGGACGCCAGCCCCGAGACGTTGACCCCCGCCACACCGTCGATCGCCAGCAACGCCGCCGCCTCGCCGACGGCGGCGTCGATGCCGGCGGCGACCGGGTCGGGCGCGCCGAGCACCCGTCGGACGGCGTCGGGGTCCAGGGCGAGGCCGGGCAACGCAGCCAGCACCGCTGCGGACCGCTCGTCGGTGAACACGCAGACCGAGGCGATGATCGGGATCACCAAGCCGGCGCCACGCGCGGCCGCGACGAACTGGGCGACGCGGCGGTGGTCGGACACGTGGTTGAGCACCGCCACCCCCGCACCCGCCCGCTGCTTCTCCACCAACCGGGCCGCTCGCCACTGCGTCGGCGGTGCCGTCGGTGTCTCCGCCACCCCCACGGGAAGACCGAGGGTCGCGGCCAACGCGGCCAGCCGGGTGCCGTCCAGGTCGAACGTCTGCGTCACCTCGGGCCGGATGTCGAACGCGCGACCGTCACCGGTGACACAGAGCACGGTGACCCGGCCGTCCAGCCGCAGCCCGTTGAGCTCCTGCTCCAGCGTCACCCGATTGCGGTCCCGGCAGGCGAGTGTCACCCACGGTGCCACCCCGACGTCGCCGATCAGCCGGGCCAGCACCGACGGCGGGAAGTCGGGACGATCCTGGTGGTCACCGACGAGCAGCGCGTCGCAGGACCCGGCCAGCCGCCGCGCGGTCGCCACCAGCGTCTCGGCGTCGGCCGGCGGCGTACTGAGATCGGTGAGCACGCGGGGAACCGGGACGGGCCGACGCGGGTCGCCGACCGGCGTCGGCCAGGTGGGAAGCTCAGCGGATTCGCCGAGGAACACGCACGGCCGATCCACCATCTCGCAGCCACCGCCGGGCCGGACGCCACCACAGGGCCCGTACACCATCCGCTTCGGGCAACCCGGTGCGTACGGGGGCGAGATCGACACCAGATCAGCCTCGCACGGCGGATCCGAGCAGGCTGCGCAGCCGGTCGGCGACCGCACGGTCGGCCGGCAGCCAGTCCACCTCGTCCAAGGTCGCTCGGGTCAGCCACCGGACCTGATCGTGATCGGCGGCCGGTTCCGGCTCACCGCCGGCGGGTTCGGCGAGCCACAGCCGCATCTCGTACCGGTCCGAGACCGGCCACGTCGAGCCGGTGGGCGGGGGCAGCTCAGTACCCAACCGGACCGCCAGGCCGAGCTCCTCGAGGAGCTCGCGCCGCAACGCGGCGACGGCGTCCTCGCCGGCCTCGACCTTGCCGCCGGGGAACTCCCAACGACCCGCCGACGAGTCGGGCCGGGACCGCCGGGCGGCCAGCAGCCGGGTGGGTGCCGACAGCTGGTCGACGATGACTGCGGCCACCACCAGGCGCTTCGGGTCCACCGCCGCAGCCTGTCACGGCGGGCCGCCGACCGGCGCCCGGAACGGCTCTTCGGCAGGCCGGGCGATGCAAGGCTGTGAGATCGCTCGCAACGGAAGGGAGCAGGGCGCACGGAAATGGCCCTCACCGGATCTGCGAACTACCATCGATGACCATGTGGTCGCAGCGCGAGGTCATCGACTATGCGCTGCAGCGTCGCTCCACCCTGGAGGCGCTGCGGCGTCCTGGTCACCGTCTGGCCAGGATGGACGCCTGCGATGCCGACCCTATGTTGCTGCGGGCCGCGAAGCACCACGGCGAGCCCGCCCAGGTTCCCTGCCCCATCTGCGACTGCCGCGACATGCTGCTGTTGCACTACGTGTTCGGCGACCAGCTGGGGCAGTACTCGGGCCGGATCAAGCGCACCCCGGAGCTGGAGGAGATGGCCCACCAGTTCGGCGAGTTCAAGGTCGTCGTCGTCGAGGTGTGCCCGTCCTGCAGCTGGAACCACATGATCATGAGCTATCTGCTGGGCGACGGCAAGAAGCGCAAGCCGCCGCGTCGTCAGCAGACCGTCGAGGACATCTATGGCTAGACCCCGTTCCCGGGGTGGTGCTGGACCGGACTGGGATCCGGCGCGCCCGAAACCACGCTTCCGGAAACGCACCATCGCCAAGCGGATCACGCTGGCGCTGGTGGGTTTCGTGCTGCTCGGCCTGGTCGGCGTCACCACCATCGTCGCGGTCGGCTACACCACGACGACCAGACCCGACCCCAACGCCGATTTCCAGACCGCGGTCACCAACGTCTACTACAACGACGGCAAGGCCCGACTGGGCAACTTCGCCGTCCAGAACCGGGTCCCGATCACGTTCGAGGAGATGCCGCAGGACATCAAGGACGCGGTCGTGGCCGCCGAGAACCGGGACTTCTGGACCGATCCCGGCATCTCGATCCGCGGCATGTTCCGGTCCGCCTGGGTGATCTTGACCGGCGGTGAGATCCAGGGCGGATCGACCATCACCCAGCAGTACATCAAGATCCTCTACCTGAACTCGTCGCAGACGCTGACCCGGAAGTTCAAGGAGCTGTTCCTGGCGTACAAGATCAACAAGGAGATGACCAAGGAGGAGATCCTCGAGGGCTATCTCAACACGATCTACTTCGGCCGGGGGGCGTACGGGATCCAGGCGGCCGCCCAGGCCTACTTCGACGTGGACGCGGAGGACCTGACCGTGCCGCAGGCGGCGGTGCTGGCCAGCGTGCTGAACAACCCGGCGCTGCTCGATCCCGGCGCGGACAGCGACAACCTGCCGCGGCTCAAGCAGCGGTACGGCTACGTGCTCGACTCGATGGTGCAGACCGGCACCCTGACCGCTGTCCAGGCGGCGACCTACCGGCGGGCCCTGCCGGCCTTCCCGAAGATCAAGACCTCCGAGCGGTACGGCGGCCCGAAGGGCTTCTTGCTGAAGCTGGTGGAACGCGAGCTGATCGCGGCCGGTTTCAGCGAGTCCGAGATCAGCGGCGGCGGGCTGAAGATCACGACCACGTTCGACAAGTTGGCCCAGAACGCGGCGGTGAAGGCGGCTCAGCGCAACACCGAGCAGGCCGCCGACGCGGCGGGCAAGAAGGCCTCCGACCTGCACGCGGCGGTCGCGTCCGTCGAGGTAGGCACCGGCGCGGTGATCGCGCTCTACGGCGGCCCGGACTTCGTCGCCAATTCGCGCAACTGGGCGACCACGCCGCGGCCCACCGCCTCGACCTTCAAGACCTACGCCCTCGCAGCAGGGCTGGAGGACGGCTACAGCCTGCGGTCGACCTTCAACGGCAACACCTTCCGGCCGCCGGGTGACTCGACCTCGGTGCGCAACGAGTTCTCGAACTCCTACGGGAGCAACGTCAGTCTGCTGCGCGGTACCGCGGATTCGATCAACACGGTGTTCGTCGACCTGACCACCCAGATGAAGGGCGACGGCCCGGAGAAGATCATGAAGACGGCCGAGGCGGCCGGGGCGCCGAAGGGTGCCGGGTGGGACGACAACTCCCGGGTCGCGCTCGGCACGGCGGAGGTCAGCCCGCTGGCTCAGGCCGGTGCCTACGCCACGTTCGCCAACGGCGGTGTGCACGTCGCCAACCACGTGGTCAACGAGGTGCAGGACGCCGACGGCAAGGTGCTCTACAGCGCCAAGCCGGCAGAGAACCGCGCGGTGAGCAAGGACATCGCCCGCGACGTGACCTACGCGCTGTCCAACGTGGTGGAGCAGGGCACCGGCGGCACCGTCCGCACCCTCGATCGTCCGGTGGCCGGCAAGACCGGCACCAAGGACGTCAAGGACGACATCACCTCCGCCTGGTTCGTGGCCTACACCCCGCAGATCTCCACGGCCGTCATGTACGTCGCCGGCGCGGACGGCAACGGCGACCTCGACGGCTTCGCGCGACCGGGCGACAGCACCTTCTTCGGCGGCACCTACCCGGCGTTGACCTGGGCCGACTACATGAAGGTCGCGGTCGAGGACCTGCCGGTCGAGGACTTCGACGAGCCCGCCTGGGTCAACCGCGACGCGGCGGACTACGAACCGCAGCGCAGTTACGACCGGCGCACCACCGAGCCGAGTGACGAACCGCGGGAGACCGAGGAGCCGCAGCCGGAGCCCTCGCGTGGTCCGAGCAGCGAGCCGCCGGATCCGGGACCGAGCCAGGCCGAGCCGTCCGAGCCGGAGGAGTCGGAGGAACCGGAGCCTCCGCCGCCCTCGCAGTCGCAGCCCGCACCGCCGAGCAGCTCCCCGTCACGTGGTCGGGTGGCGGATCCGAACGGCGGCGGGTGAGCGAGGCCGGCGTCGACCAACCCGCGCGGAGTGACCGCTTCGTTCGCAGCCTGAGTCGTCGGATCGGCGGTCCCGTCGGCCGCCACGGTCTTGCCGGCAGCGGCTGGTGGAATCCCGGCCGGGTCTCCCTGCTCACCGGGACCGCCGTCTTCCTGCTCGGCCTCTGGTTCCGGCTCCCGTGCCGGATGACGGTCGCCGGTCAGGCGCCGGACGTCTACAAGTTCCTCTGCTACTCCGACATCGGCATCTTGTACGAAGCCCGGGGACTGCTGGCGGGCAACACGCCCTACCTGGACTCCGGCACCTACCCGGTGCTGGAGTACCCGGTGCTGACCGGCGGCGTGATGGAGCTCGGGCGACTCCTCACGGTGGCCCTCGGAGCGCCGTTCGGTGCCGGGCTGACCGACCAGCAGAAGGTCGACGCCACGCTGACCTTCGTCGACGTGAACACCGTGCTGCTCGGGATCTGCCTGCTGGTGGCCGTCTGGGCGCAGGTCCGGTCGGTGCCGCACCGGCCGTGGGACGCGATGATGGTCGCCGCCTCGCCGTGTGTGGCGGTCGCGGCGCTGATCAACTGGGACCTGTTCGCCGTCGCGCTGACCGCGCTCGGGGTGCTGTTCTGGTCCCGCCGTCGACCCGGCTGGGCAGGCGTGTTCTGGGGGCTCGGGATGGCGGCCAAGCTCTATCCGGTGCTGCTGCTCGGGCCGCTGCTGATCCTGTGCCTGCGCTCCGGGCGGCTGCGGGCCTACAGCGCGACGCTGCTGGGCTTCGTCCTCAGCTGGGCAGCGGTCAACTTGCCGGTCGTGATCCTGGCTCCGAACGCGTGGCTGAGCTTCTGGACCTTCAACTCCGAGCGTGGTCAAGATCTCGGATCTATCTGGTACGTGCTCAAGCTCGCCGGGTGGCAGCTCTCCGGACTGAATCTGGTGGCGCTGAGCCTCTTCGCGGCGGCGTGCCTGGCGATCGCGGCGCTGATCCTGCTGGCTCCTCGCCGACCGCGGCTCGGCGCCGTCTTCTTCCTCGTGCTGGTGGCTTTCTTGTTGACGAACAAGGTCTACTCACCGCAGTACGTGCTGTGGCTGCTCCCGTTCGTCGTCCTGGCCCGACCGGTGTGGCGGGACTGGTTGATCTTCACCGCCGGCGAGCTCGTCTACTTCGTGGCCATCTGGTGGCACCTGGGCGGCTTCTTGATCCCGGGTAGCGAGGGTGCGGACCGGGTCTACTGGCTGGCCGTGGTGATCCGGATGGCGGCTCAGCTGTGGATCGTGATCATGGTGGTCCGCGATCTCTGGCGCCCGGAGCTCGACGTGGTGCGGGCCGGCGGCTGGGACGACCCCACCGGCGGTGTCCTCGACGGCGCGGGCGACGTCCGCAGCCTGCGGGCGACGGCCGGCCGGCGATGAGCTCCAGCGGCCCTGCTTCGAGATCGCACGCCGGTCGAACGGTGGTCCAGGCGTGGCTGGCCAGTCGCGGACTGATCATGCTGGTCGCGTTGTTGATCAGCTGGCGGATGAACCGCGACTTCGAGCGCGTGGTGGCGCAGTGGGACGTCGAGCACTTCACCTCCATCGCCACCGCCGGCTACCTGGCGCGGCCCGACGGGACCTTGATGGCGTTCTTCCCCGGGCTGCCCATGCTGCTGCGCGCCGGCACCTGGGTCGGGCTCCCGGTCGAGATCAGCGGGGTCGTGCTGGCCATGCTCGGCTCCGCGGCCGCGGCGGCCGCACTGCTCCGACTCGGCGGACCGTGGGCGGCGGTGGCGTGGTTGTTCGCCCCGACCGCGGTGTTCACGACCGTTCCGTACACGGAGTCGGTCTTCTGTGCGCTGGCGTTCTGGGCCTGGGAACGGGCCCGCGCCGATCGCTGGGGTCTCGCCGCCGTGCTGGCCGCCGGAGCCTGCACGATCCGGGTCTCGGGCCTGTTCCTGGTCGGGGCGCTGTTCGTGATGGTGATCACCACCCGCGGTATCGGCTGGCGGACCCGGCTGCTGCGTTGCTGCTGGTTGGTGGTGCCGATGGCGGCGATCGGTGGCTTCGTGCTCTACCTGCACAGCCTGACCGGGAGCTGGACGGCGTGGTTCACCGCCCAGGCAGCCGGCTGGGACCGGGAGCTCACGTTGCCCTGGGAGTCGTTCTGGCACACCTGGGACTCGGTCGACCCGGCCGCCTTCCCGGACCATCCGCTGTGGCCCCCCGTGTTCGCCGCCGAGATCATCTCGATGGCCGTCGGGGTGCTGGTCACGGGCTGGTGCCTGGGTCGTCGACTCTGGGCCGAAGCGAGCTGGGTGGGCATCCAGGTCGTGGCGTTCTCGCTGTCGTACTGGTTCTTCTCGGTGAACCGTGCGGTCCTGCTCTGGTTCCCGTTGTGGATGATGATCGGGCAGCTCGTGTCCTGGCGGCCGGAGCACGTCGCCGCCAGGATCACCCACCACATCGTGATCGGGCTCTCGTTCGCCGCCTCGGCGGCGCTGATGCTGGCGTGGAGCTGGCTCTACCTCACCGGCAACTGGGCGAGTTGATCACGCACCGACCACTTGTTCGTCGACCGCTAGCCGTGGGATCGCTGCTGTCGAGCCCAGCACGGGCACCAGCCGTCCGCGGTGACACTGTGCCGACGGCCGTCGGCCGGGGGTGGGATCTCACCGTGCAACGTGCCGTCGAGGGCGAAGTGCAGGAACTCCTCCTCCCACGGACGATTCAGCAGCTGGCGCCGTTCGTAGACGCGCTCGTAGTCGGAGAAGAACTCCCGCAGCGACTGCAGAACACTCACCCTTGAAGTCTAGAAAGCATCGGGGCCGAGCGATTCGTCGTCTTCTGCCAATTGTCGAAGGATCTCGGACTGCGTGAGGGGCGCCGGCCGGCCGCTGCCGGGGCGGCCGCCGCCGGGGTCCGCCGATCGCCCGACCTAAGCTGATCGGCGTGCAGCGGATGTGGATCGAGATGGAAGGGCTGGCCAACCTCCGAGACGTCGGTGGCATCCCGACCACTGACGGCGGCGCGATCAAACCGGGCCGGTTGCTGCGGTCGGACAACCTGCAGTCGTTGAGCCCCGGTGACATCGCCGCCCTGCTCGACCTCGGCCTGACCGACGTCATCGACCTGCGCAGCGACTACGAAGTCGACGCCGAGGGTCCGGGTCCGCTGAGCGACCGCCCCGAGGTGGCCATCCACCAGCACTCCCTGTTCCGCGAGTGGCGCCCGGGAATCGGTGAGGACAAGCCGGACGCCCGCCCCGAGGTGCTGCCGGAGAAGGCGCTGCCCTGGGTGGACCTGACACCGTCGGTACAGCTCGATCACCCGGTGGCCTCCCACTACCTGTCCTATCTGGTCGACCGGCCCGACTCGGTCCTGGCGGCGCTGCGCGACATCGGCGAGGCCAAGGGCGCGGCGCTGGTCCACTGCGCCGCCGGCAAGGACCGCACCGGGACGATCGTGGCCCTGGCGCTGCTCGTGGCCGGTGCGGACCGGGAGGCCGTGATCGCCGACTACGCCGCCAGCACGGAGCGGATGAAGGCGATCATCGGGCGGTTGCTGCAGAGCAACACCTACGCCGAGAACCTCCGCGATCGGCCCGTCGCGGCGAACAACACCCACCCGGAGACGATGCGGGTGTTCCTGGAACACATCGACGGCGAGTACGGCGGGGTGGCGGGGTTGCTCGATCGACTCGGCTGGCGGGCCGCCGACGGGCACCGGCTGCGGGCCAAGTTGCGCGACTGAACGCCGCCGGCGGCACGGGGCGGCTACCCTCCGTGGAGTGACCCAATCCCCGGCGCGGTCCCGGACCGAGCTGTCCCCCGTCGGCTCGTCGCGATGGCCGACCGTGAGTCGGGTCTGGCACGGTGCGATCGCGGTCGTGGTCGGCGTGTGCTTCCTGGTCACCTTCGTGCTGAACACGATCGGCGCCGAGGATCCCAACACCGGTGAGCCGGTGCCACCGGTGGCGGCCAGCATCTGGCTGGTGCGGATGTTCAGCTACTTCACGATCCAGAGCAACCTGCTCATCCTGATCGCCGCCATCACCCTCGCCGTGGCCCCGCAGCGCGACGGCCGGTGGTGGCGGGTGCTGCGGTTCGACGCCGTGCTCGGCATCGTGATCACCGGGTTGGTGTTCGACACGATCCTGGCGCCGCACGTGCACCTCACCGGGGTCTCCCTGGCGGTGACCATCGGCTTCCACTACTTCGCGCCGTGGGCCGCGCTCGCCGGCTTCCTGCTGCTCGGTCCCCGACCGCGGATCGACTGGCGCACCTTCGGACTCGGCTTCATCTGGCCCGTCGCCTGGATCGGCTACACCTTCGTGCACGGCGCGGCGACCGGCTGGTACCCGTACTTCTTCCTCAACGCCTCCACCCTCGGACTGCCGATCGCCCTGCGCAACACGGCCCTGGTGCTGGTCTTCGGTCTGGTCCTCGGGCTGGCACTCAAGGGTCTCGATCGGCTCCCCGTGCTCGGGTCCGCAGCACCGCCCGAGTAGGACCGAGCTCGCCCGCACGCCGCGACTGGTGGCGTGTAACCGCTGACCAGAGCGCTGTTCGGCGTCCGGGTCGAGTTTCGATTCAGATATTTACGGCGCGGAGGCTTGCGGGTTAGAGTTCGACCCGTCCGGTGCGGACACCAGGGGGACAGCCCACTTCGGTGGGGACCGATCGACGAAGGAAGGGCTGTCCATGCCTGCCGGCCAGCGTCGCGCGAGCGACCCCGCGTGGTTCGCTCTGCCGCGGTCGCGTCGCAGTCTGATCCTCCTGCTGTGTCTGCTGCTCTGTGCGGCCATGATCAACGTCGCACCCCCGCCGCCCGCCGAAGCGGCGGTGCGGACCCCGTTCACGCCGGCCTTCTCCACCGACGACAACGGAGCGATCGCCATCGTCGGCAACTCCCAGATGACGTGCAACGCGACGGTCGGCGGGCTGCACGGCGGCCCGGGCCGGGACCGGCGCCAGCCTCAACAACAACAACTTCGTGATGGGGTTCCTCGACAACGACACGGTGGCCGCCACCGGCAACTCGACGTCGGCCGAGGTGGCCCTGCCCGCCGGCTCGGAGGTCCTGTACGCCCGGCTCGTCTGGGGTGCCCGGCTGATCGCCGGCGGCAGCGGGACGGGCGCCACCGGCAATCCCGCGACGGCGAAGTTCCGGGCGCCCAACCAGGCGGCCTACACGACGCTCACCGCGACCACGCTCTCCCGCCCGGGGCTGACCGGGGCGACGGACGCCGACCCGTACCAGGCCGAGCTCGACGTCACCCCCACCGTGCGCAGCGGCGGGAACGGCACCTACTGGTTCGCCGATCTGGTCGCCGCCACGGGGGCGGACCGGTACGGCGGCTGGTCGCTGCTGATCGCCTACCGCAACCCGAATCTGCCGCTGCGCAACCTGGCCATCTTCACCGGCTACGCCGACATCACGACCGAGAGCGCCACCAACTCCTCCGTCACCTCCACGGTGTCCGGCTTCCTCACCCCGGCGGCCGGCAGCGTCAACGCCACCGTCGGCCTGGTGGCTTGGGAGGGCGATCTCGGCACCACCGGCGACGTCTTGAAGTTCAACACCAGCAGCAGCGGTTCGGGCGGCACCACCCTCTCCGACGCCCAACGCCCGTCGAACAACTCCTTCGACTCCAGGATCAGCAACTTCGGCACGGCCATCACCGCCCGCAACCCCAACTACCTGAACGGCCTCGGCGTCGACATGGGTCGGGTCAGCGCGAACGGGGTGCTGGCCAACGGGCAGACCTCGGCCTCGGTGAACGTCAGCACGTCGGGCGACTACATCTACCTCGGGGCGCTGACCACCGAGATCGACCTCTACACCCCCTCGTTCATCGGGGTCAGCAAGTCCGTCGTCAACCTCAGCGGCAACTCGCCGGCCAAGGTCGGCGACACGCTCGAGTACCGGCTGTCGTACACCAACTCCGGCCAGGACTTCGCCGACAACGTGCTCGCCCGGGACCCGCTGCCGGCCAACATCAGCTACGTGCCGGGCAGCCTGGTGGTGGCCACCGGACCCAACGCGGGTGCGAAGACCGACGCGACCGGCGACGACGTCGGCGAGTACGTGGCCGCCGACCGACTGGTCCGGGTGCGGCTGGGGACGGGCGCCAACGCGGCCACCGGCGGCACCATCACCGTGAACGCCAGCACCTCGGTGACCTTCCGCGCCACCGTCGACCGGGCGGCGGCCGGGAGCACCATCACCAACGGCAGCCTGCTGGACTACCGGGCCCGCACCCTGGCCCGCAACTACACGTTCGTCACCAACACGGTCGCGACACCGGTGCAGGAGATCGCCGATCTGGCGATCACGAAGACCTCGACACCGACGAGCCAGACGGCCGGGTCCAACGTCACCTACACCCTCGGCATCAGCAACAACGGGCCCAACGCCGGCGTCAACGTCGTCGCCACGGACACCCTGCCGGCCGGCACGACCTACGTCAGCTCGGATCCGCCGACCGGGGTGACGTGTGCCGTCAGCGGGCAGGTCGTGACCTGCCGGGCCGCCGGTCTGGCCGTCGGCGCCACCCTCGCCGTTCCCATCGTGGCTCAGATCGGGCCGGGCGCCGCGGCCGGCAGCCTGATCAACGCCGCCTCCGTCAGCGCCGACACCGCCGACGACGTGACCACGAACAACAACGCGACCGCCACGACGTCGGTCACCCGGAACGCGGACCTCAGCATCACCAAGACCGGTCCGGCGACCGCGGTGGCCGGTAGCTCGGTCGCCTACACCCTCACGGTCCGCAACGCCGGCGCATCAACCGCCACGAGCACTGCGGTCACCGACACGCTCCCGGTCGGGTTGACCCTGACCGGCACCAACCCCAGTTCGGGCACCTGCACGGCCAACTCCCAGCAGACCGTGACCTGTGCCCTGGGCACCCTCTCCCCGGGCGCCGTCGTCACGATCGGGCTCACCGGCACGGTCGCCCCGTCCTTCACCGGCGGGTCGATCAGCAACCAGGCAACCGTCTCGTCCTCGACCCCGGACGCGAACGACGGCAACAACTCCGCCACCCTTGCGACGACGATCACCCGGGACGCCGACCTGGCCGTGACCAAGACCGTCAACCCGACCACCGTGGTGGCGGGCGGCACGGTGACGTTCCAGGTGACGGTGGCCAACACGGGTCGCTCCGACGCCACCGGGGTGGCTCTGGGCGACACCGTCCCGAGCGGGATCACGGTGCTGTCCGTCACCGCAACCCAGGGCACCTGCACGAACACGGCGTCCGCGTTGACCTGTGCCCTGGGCACGCTCACGCCCGGCACCAGCGCACGAGTCAGCGTCGCGGCCCGGGTCGCCCCGGAGACCCCGGCCGGGACGCTCACCAACAACGCCGACGCGACCACCACGACCCCCGAGGCGGTGACCAGCAACAACCGTGGCTCGGTCAACCTGACGGTGCAGAGCCGAGCCGACCTGTCGCGTGATCAAGTCGGCCAGCCCGAACCCGGTGGTGCCGGGCACCGACCTCACCTACACCCTCCAGGTCAACAACGCCGGCCCGTCCCGGGCCGCCGGCGTCTCACTCGTCGACACCCTGCCCGCAGGGGTCGGCTTCCAGAGCGGCTCGGACGGCTGCACGGTGGCCGGTCGAACCGTGACCTGCACCGTCGGCGCACTCGACAGCGGGGCCTCGGCGACCCGGACCATCGTGGTCTCGACTCCCGACACCATCCCCGGCGGGACCCTGACCAACACGGTCCGGGCCGAATCCAGCAACGACCCCGACACCAGCAACAACACCGCCAGCTTCGTCTCGAGCACCGAACCCTCCGCCGACCTGTCGCTCACCAAGGTGACTGCGCCCTCGCCGCTGGTCGCCGGACAGAACGTGACCTACACCCTCACCGCGCGCAACAACGGACCGTCGGCCGCCACCGGGGTCTCGGTCGTCGACGACCTGCCGACCGGCGTCTCCTACGTCTCGGCCTCCGCCTCGGGTGGTGGCGGGGGAACGTGCACCAACTCCGGCCAACGGGTGACCTGCAACCTGGGCGGGGTGGCCGGCGGCGCCACGGTGACGATCACCATCGTCGGCACCGTGGCGGCCGGGACGACAGCACGGACCCTCAGCAACACGGCGACGATCTCCGCCGCGACGCCGGCGGATCCGACGACCTCGAACAACTCCGCGACCTCGATCGCCGACGTCTCGCGCAGCGCCGACGTCGCCGTGACCCTGACCGCCATCACCCCCACGGTCCGGGCCGGTGAGGAGGCCACGTACGAGGTCGTGATCCGGAACAACGGTCCGTCCACCGCGCTCAACGTCATCGTCACCGGGCAGGTCCCGGACGGGATGGTGCCGGTGGCCGGCTCGAGCGGCGGCGCGTGCTCGGTCACCGGACGGACGGTCAGCTGCCCGGCGGACCCGACCGGCAACCCGCTCACCCTGCCGCCCGGCGCCGTGGTGACCCTCCGCTTCCGGGCGCTGGTGCTACCGAGCACACCCGCCGGCCCGATCTCCGGCACCGCCTTCATCGGCTCGACCACACCGGACGCGGCACCGGCGAACAACAGTGATCCGGAAACGGTCACGGTGACCACCGCTGCCGATCTGGTCACCACCAAGGCGGCCGGCCCGACGACGTTCGTCGCCGGCGGCGAGGGCGTCTACACCCTCACCGTGACCAACCGGGGTCCGAGCGACGCGACCGGCGTGACGCTGGCCGACACGGTCCCCGCCGGGTTGGCGATCGCGAGCGTCGATCCCAGTCTCGGCAGCTGCACGGTCAGTGGTCAGCAGGTCAGCTGCGCGGTCGACCGGCTCGCACCGGACGGGGTGCTGACCGTGCGGATCCGCGTCGACGTGCCGGCCGGCGCCACCGGTCAGGTCACGAACACGGCCACCGCGGGCTCGGCCGTCTCCGACCCGAACGGCACGAACAACGCGGCGACGGTGACCACGCCGATCAGCCAGTCGGCCGACCTCCGGCTCACCAAGACCGCGACGCCCCGACCCGGTGCAGGCGGGCACCGCGATCAGCTACACCCTGACCGCGGTCAACACCGGCCCGTCGAACGCCTCGGCGGTGGTGCTGTCCGACGAGCTGCCGACCGGGGTCGAGGTGCTGCCGGACGGGATCTCCGCAGCGGAAGGTGTCACCTGCACGCTCTCGGGCGACGGGAGCGCGGTGTCCTGCGCCTTCGGTGACCTGGCCGTCGGAGCGTCGCAGACCGTGACGATCTCGGCGTTCGTGCCCGGTGACACCGACCCCGGCACCGAACTGACCAACAGCGCCACCCTCACCTCGCCGACCCCCACCCAGAACCCGGCTGGACGATCGGCCGAGGTGACCACCCAGGTGGTGACCAGCGCGGACCTGGTCGTGCGGAAGGTCGCCGACCTCGAGTCGCCGATCGCGGGCGACACCCAGACCTACGTGCTGACGGTGATCAACCAGGGCCCGTCGCTGGCCCGCGACGTCACCGTCACCGATGCCCTGCCCGACGGCGTCACCGTGGTGTCGGTCGAGAACGCGGCCGGCAGCTGCAATCCGGCCGACGGCGGCGGACTCGCGTGCGGCCTCGGGGATCTGACGCTCGGTGAGATCGTCGTGGTGCAGATCACGGTCCGGCTCGACCCGACCATCGCCGGCCGGACGATCACCAACGTGGCGACGGTCGACGCCGCCACGACCGATCCGGACGGCGACAACAACCGGGCCACGCTGAGCCAGCCGGTCAGTGCCCAGACCGACCTCGTCGTCGCGAAGACGATCAGCAGCGGGCCCATCGTGGCCGGCGGCTCGGTGACCTACGCGATGCGCATCACCAACCGCGGCCCGTCCCAGGCCCGGCTCGTCGACCTGATCGACGTGCTGCCGAATCCGCTCGGCTTCGTCGGCGCCGAGGCCGCCGGTGGCAGCTGCCAGTACGAAGCCGTGGCGCAGACGCCGGCCGACGACGACCGGGTGCGGTGCTCGTGGGAGACCTTGGAGGTCGGCGAGTCGACGACCGCGACCCTCACGCTGTCCGTACCCGCCGATCTGCCGGTCGGCACGTCGATCACGAACTCGGCCACGGCCACCTCCTCCGCGGTGGACCCCAACGCGGAGACCGCCACGGGCACCGCGACCGGCACCGTGACCACCGCCGCCGATCTGAGCGCCAGCAAGACCCTGCTGTCCGGGGCGCCGATCGCCGGTGAGGAGATCCGGTGGCAGGTCGTGGTCCGCAACGCCGGTCCCTCGGTGGCCCGTGCGGTGGTCCTCACCGACCCGGCGCCGGACGGCGTCACCCTGACCGACGGGGAGTGGGCCGACGGCGACTGCACGATCGTCGCCGGAGACGCCCGGTGCGAGCTCGGTGACCTCCCGGTCGGTGCCCCGGTGACCGTCACCCTCACCGGCACCATCGCTGGAGAACTTCGCCGGCGACGAGATCGCCAACTCCGCCACCGTCACCAGCACGACGAACGATCCCGACGACGGCAACAACACCGCCGAGACGTCCAGCCCGGCCAGTGCCGTCGCCGACCTGACGGTGACCAAGAGCGCACCGGCTTCGGTCAACGCCGGGCAGGACATCACCTGGGCCGTCAGCGTCCGCAACAACGGTCCGTCGCAGGCCCGCTCGGTGGTGATCACCGATCGACTGCCCGCCGGAGTGACCCTGACCTCGACGGAGCTGAGCGTGCCGGGCGACTGCACCACCGACGAGGGCGTCGTCACCTGCACCGTCGCGACGTTGGACGACGGGGCCGACGCCGTCTTGTCGCTGGTCGCCCGGGTCTCGGCCGGCTATCCCAACGCGACTCTGGTCAACAGCGCGTCGGCGCGGTCGGCCGTCGCCGACTCCGACCCGTTGGACGACACCGACACGAGCCAGACCGCGGTGACCCGCACCGCCGACCTCTCCCTCGCCAAGAGCGGCCCGACGTCGGTGATCGCCGGTCAACCGATCAGCTGGCGGGTCGAGGTGACCAACGACGGCCCGTCCGACGCGTCCGACGTCGAGCTGACCGACACCCTCCCGGACGGGGTGAGCGGGATCGAGGCCGACCTGGACGGAACGGCATGTGCCGTCTCGGGCGCAACGGTTCGCTGCGCCGTCGGGACCCTGCCGCCGAACGGGTCGGCGGTCGTGACCGTCCGCGGCGTCGTCGACCCGGGGAACACCGCGGCCATCCTGACCAACACCGCCGCCGTCACCTCACCGACACCCGACCCCGATACCGCCGACCGCACCGCCACGAGCACCACCGCTCTGGGTACGAGCTCCGATCTGCGGATCACCAAGGAGGCCGACACCGAAGCGTTCGTGGCCGGACAGTCCGTCGGCTGGACCATCACGGTCACCAACGCCGGCCCGTCCGTCGGGCAGGACGTCGTCGTCAACGACGAGCTGCCGGCCGGGATCAGCGACATCGCCACCACGGCCGCGGGCTGCACGGTGACTGGTCAGGTCCTCAACTGCGAGCTCGGCGCCGTGGCACCGGGCGTACCGGTCGTCATCCCCCTGACCGGTCGGCTGGCGGCCGACGTCGGCGGGGACGAGGTGGTGAACACCGCGGAGGTCACCGGGGCCAACGATCCGACGCCCGCCGTCGCGACCAGCACGACCGGTATCGCCCGATCGGCCGACCTCTCGATCGGCAAGGCGATCACCTCGGGTCCGCCGGTGGCGGGTCAGCCCATCACCTTCCGGATCCTGGTGACCAACCACGGTCCCTCGGCGGCGGCCGGGGTCGTGGTGACCGACGCCGTGCCCGCCGAGGTCTCCGCTGTCACGGCCACGACCGACGGGGGCACCTGCACGGTCACCGGCAACGACATCCGCTGCACGTACGCCGGCCTCCCCGCCGGTGCCGAGGCGGAGATCGCGGTCACCGGCGACCTCGATCCGGCCTTCGACGAGACCCTCACCAACACCGCCGCGGTGACCGCCGACACCGCCGACCCCGATCCGAGCGACAACGAGCGGAGCGCCACCGCGACCGTCGGTGACTCCGCCGACGTGGCGCTGACCAAGACCGGACCGACCACCGTGACGGCCGGTGAGCAGATCAGCTGGACGGTCACCCTGACCAACAACGGCCCGTCGGTGGCTCGCAACGTCGGCTTCGACGATCCGATGCCCGCCGGTGTCACCGATGTCGTGGTGCAGCTGCCGGATCCCGACGTCGAGTGCAGCGAGGACGTCCGGTGCACCGTCGGCGACCTCGATCCCGACGAGTCCGTCACCGTCACGATCCGCGGCACGGTGGCCGGGAACTACGTCGGCACGCTGCTCGTCAACCAGGCCACCGCCACCGGCGACACCCCGGACCCGGACTCGACCAACGCCGACGCCACCGTCGAGACCACTGTGGAGCGGACCGCAGACCTCCGGGTGAGCAAGACCAGCTCGCCGACGAACCTGGTACCCGGTGAGAACTCGAGCTACGAGCTCGTGGTCACCAACGACGGTCCGTCCTCCGCGACTGCGGTGACGGTGACCGACGAGCTACCCGAGGGTCTGGTGGTGCGGGGCGGCGGACCCAGTGGCGACGGCGGCAGCTGCGAGGTGATCGGCCGGCTCGTCAGCTGCCGGCTGCCCGGCCTCGCTGCCGGGGCGAGTGCGACCTTCACCATCCCGGTGACTCTCGCCTCCTCGTACGTGGCGGCCACCGTGACCAACACCGCGACCGTCAGCTCGGCGACGCCCGATGGCGACGACGCGGACAACACCTCCACCCTGCGGTCGCCGGTGGTGCCGCGGGCGGATCTGACCCTGGTCAAGACCGGACCCGAGCAGGTCACCGCAGGCACCCCGCTGAGCTGGGAGCTGCGACTGTCCAACGCCGGACCGTCCGATGCCCAGAACGTGGTGATCACCGACACCTTGCCGGCCGGACTGGGAGCAGCGTTCGCCCAGAGCAGCCAGGGCAGCTGCACCTCGTCGGGTCGCACCGTGAGCTGTGACATCGGAACCCTGTCGGTCGGCGGATCGGTGACGATCGAGGTCGGAACCCTCGATCCGCTCGATCCGTCGTTCGACCCGGGTGAGATCACCAACCGGGCGGAGGTCAGTTCACCGACCGCCGATGTGGACGAGGGCGACCCGGGCGAGGACGACGGCCGGCAGACCAGCGCCACCACCGAGGTGGTCAGCTCCGCCGACGTGTCGGTCACCAAGGTGCCGACGAGTACGACCGGGGTCGCCGGTGGGGTGGTGAGCTGGCGGGTGACGGTCCTGAACGACGGCCCGTCCACCGCGACCGACGTGGTGTTCGCCGATCCGGAGATCGACGGACTCGAGGACTTCACCCTCACCGCGCCGGACGGCGTCGCCTGCGACGACGAGAACCGCTGCGAGATCGGCGACCTGCTGCCCGGTGCCTCCAACGCCGTGGTGTTCACGGTCTCGGCCCGGGTACCGGCCGACTACACCGCGGACTCGGTGGTCAACACCGCCACCGTGCAGGCCGACACCGATGATCCCGATCCCGGTGACAACCGGGCCAGCTCGCCGGTGATCTTGACCCGGGCCGCCGGCCTGGCCGTGCAGAAGACCGCTGATCAGCAGGTCGTGGTACCGGGTGGGGAGGTCGGCTGGACCATCCGGGTCAGCAACGCCGGACCGTCGGTCGCCCAGGACGTGCAGCTCGACGACGTCGTCCCGGCCGCCGTGACCGGAGTCGCGGTGAGCGCCCCGAACGGGGTGACCTGCACCGATCCGCCCAACCTCAGCTGCACGATCGGGACGCTGGCGGTCGGCGGGAACGGCGTCGAGATCCGGCTGACCGGCACGCTGAGCCCGACCTACGCGGGCTCCTCGTTGACGAACACGGCGAGCGTGGCACCGGTGGCCGGCGACGATCCGGCCGACAACACCAGTACCGCGACCGCCGGCGTCCAGTCGGCCACCGACTTGTCGATCGACAAGTCCGGACCGGCCACCGCGACGCCGGGCACCGCCATCTCCTGGACGCTGACCGTACGCAACGGCGGCCCCTCGGCGGCATCCGACGTCGTCGTCACCGATGCGGTTCCCGCCGGCGTCACCGGCGTCAACGCCACCGGGGCGGACGAAGGCGGCGCCAGCTGCGAGGTCACCGGCAACCAGGTGGGGTGCACCGTCGCCGAGCTGGCCGCCGGAGCAGCGACGGTGATCACCGTCCAGGGCGTCGTGTCGCCCGGTGCCACCGGGGCGCTGAGCAACACCGCCACCGTCGGACCGCTGGCCGGCGATCCCGACGACAGCAACAACTCCGACACCGCCACCACCCAGCTGGGCGCGACCGCGGACCTCGCCATCACCAAGACCACGGTGGACCGCGAGGTGCTCCTCGGTGACGAGGTCAGCTTCCGGGTCGTGGTGACCAACGACGGACCGTCGGCCGGCGCCGGCGTCCGGGTCAGCGAGCAGTGGCCGGAGGAGATCGAGTACGTCTCCGCCGCCCCGAGTGTCGGCAGCTACGACCCGACCACCGGGATCTGGACCATCGGTGCGCTGGCTCCCGGGGCCGAGGCGGTGCTGGTGCTCACCGGTGAGGCCTCCGAGGTCGGGTCGTTCCGCAACGCCGTCGCCGTCGACGCGACCAGCAGCGACCCGGCGGCGGGCAACGACGAGGCGACCGCCGATGTTCTCGTCGGCGAGGTCGGCGGACCCTCGCCGACGCCGACGCCGACGCCCACGCCGACTCCCACGCCGACGCCGACTCCCACTCCCACTCCCACGCCGACTCCCACGCCGACCCCGTCGCCCACGGCCACCGGCACGCAGCCGCCGACCGACCCGCCGACCGACCCGCCGACCGATCCCCCGACCGATCCGGGCACCGATCCGGGATCTGCTCCGGGGTCCGGCGACAACGGCGGACTGCCGGACACCGGCGGACCGACGGCCTGGGCGCTCGCGCTCGGCTGGCTGCTGGTGTCAGGGGGCGCGGTGGCGCTGGGGGTCAGCCGGCGCCGCGGTCGGAGCTGAGCCGGTCCGCCTGAGTTCGCCGGCCCTGAGCGAGCTCGTTCGCGGTCAGCGATAGCTGGCGAAGCAGTTCCGGGCGCCGTCGACGTTCAGGCCCGCCTGGAACGCCGCGATCCGGGCCAACGGACCGCCGCTGCGGACATCCCCCTCCGGGGTGACCTTCGTCCACGGGGAGTCGTCGGGGAGACTCAGCAGCGCCTCGGCGACCTTGAGGTTGTCCTCGGACTTCCACTCCAGGAAGCCCTCGTAGTCGGAGGCCCACAACGCGGCGCCGGCGAGGCAGTCGGCCTGCAGCTCCCGCCTGGCGTCGAGCGGGTTCGGCACCAGGTCGTCGTGGCCACCGTCTTGCAGGAGCTGCTGCACCGCGTGCCCCCACTCGTGACCGACGACGAGATAGACCCACGGGGTGCCGACGTTCTCCTCGAGAGCACGCCGCATCAGGGCCCGGCCGTACGCCACGAAGTGACCGTCGCGGCAGTAGAACGCGTTGTCGGGCTCCATCGTGGTCCCGTCGCAGCTCTGCGGGTCGTCCTCGGTGTAGATGCCGCGCTTGTCCGGTGCGCGGTAGCTGGTGAAGCACTGGTCCCAGTGCCGCTGCCAGAAGCCGTCGACGTACCGCTCGGCCTTCTTGACGTCCTTCTGCACCTCTTCCCAGTTGCCGTCCTCGCCGAGCTGCACCTTCGTGTCGCTGCCCTGCTCGAGGGTGAAGCCGCAGCTGTCGGTCGGGCTGGCGCTGGGGCTCGCCGTTGGGGCCGGCGTCGTCGCCTGCTCGGTTGGGCGAGTGCCGGGAACCGTGCAGGCCGCTGCCAGCAGGCAGAGCAGCGTGGCGCACAGCATCGCCATCGGGCGGCGACGGTCAACTCTCATCGAGCACTCCGGGGGGCTGGATCCAACGAGGAAGTCGAGGGGCATGCCCCTGTTGAGCCGGATCCTAGCGGTTTCGTACCCGACGGCCGGTGCTCGTTCCCGAGTCGTGACCGTCAGGCTGCGGGGGAGTTCAGCTCGACGAGGCGGTCGACGACCGCGGTGTTGAGTCGGAGCCGCACCGGTACCTCGTCACCCGGCGTGGGCGGGGGGACCGCCCGCGGCAGGAACACCAGGCTCGACTGCATGTGCGGTGGTTCGATGAACCACCGCTTCTTGCCGGCGATGGTGTACGGACTGAGCGCCCAGCCGGCGGCCTCCATCGACCCGGTGGCCACCGAGATGGCCCGGGCCCGCAGCGACGCCGCCGCGGTCGGCGCCTCCATCGCGATGCCGTGGGAGGTGCCGCCGGCCATCACCACGATCCATCCGTCGGCGAGGCAGCGCCGCTGCCGGTAGCCCACCCGTTGACCGCGCAGCACGGGGTGCACGTCCAGCACCGTGGCCATCGGCCAGTGCGTGTCGGCTCCACCACTCCACAGCATCGTGCCCATCCGGAGCCGGGTCTGCGCCGGTCGAGCGCGGGAGCCGAGTTCCCGGGCGACCTGCGAGGTCTCGGCGGCGGACAGGTGGGAGTACCACAGCGGTGCGTCGGTGGCCTGCAGCGCCGCCCGGCCCAGCTTCTCGGCTTCGCGGACGCGGTCGGAGCCGGAGATGGGGAGGTGGATGGTCCAGCCCCGGAAGTCGACCCGCGCCAGCCAGTTCGGCACCCGGTCCAGCTCGCTCGGCGGGATGCCGTACCGGCACATCGAGGTGAGGACCTCGACCAGCACCTTGGGGTGCTCACCGCGCTCGGCCACCGCGGCGAGGTCCTCCAGCCGGGACACCGTGGTGACGACCCGCGGATCGGAGAGCAGCTCCGTGGCCAGCCGGTCGTCGGGTCGCCACGGGGTGAGGACGACGACGTCACGATCGAAGTGGCCCGCGACGGCCGCGACCTCCTCGGCCATGCCGACCGCGAGGCTGTCGACGTCGAGCCGGGCGGCCTCCTGCGCCAACCGGGCCAGGCCGTAGCCGTACCCGTTGCCCTTGTCGACCGGCACCAGTCCCGGCGTCTCGGCGGTGACGCGGTGCAGATGGGACCGCCACCTGGACACGTCGACCCGCAGGCTGACCCCGCTCACGGCATCCCCTCTCACCGGCGCTTCAGATAGAGGTCGAACGCCGTGTAGAGGACCGTGTTGAGCGGCAGATCCCATTCCCCGACGTATTCCACCGCCTCACCGCCGGTGCCGACCTTGAACTGGATCAGGCCCAGGTGCGGGTCGTTCGCGTCGAGGCTGTCGGTGATGCCGCGCAGGTCGTAGACGTGGGCGCCGCTGTCGAGCGCGTCGGTCATCATCTGCCACTGGGTGGCGTTGGATCCGCGGACGTCGCGCTTCGCGGTCGAGCTGGCGCCGTAGGTGTACCAGGCGTGCTCGCCGACTCGGACCGCGGTCGTGGCTGCGACCAGGTCGCCCTCGTGCCGGGCCAGGTAGAGCCGGATCCGGTCCGGTTCCTCACCGTTCAAGGCGGTGAACATGGTCTGGAAGTAGTCCACCGGGCGCGGGGTGAAGCCGTCCCGCTCGGCGGTCTCCACGTACAGCCGGTGGAACTCGGGCAGGTCCTCGACGCTGCCGTGCTCGACGGTGACGCCGGCCTTGTCGGCTTTCTTGATGTTGCGCCGCCACAGCTGGTTCATCCCGCGGAGCAGGTCGTCCGGGGTCTTGCCGGCGATCGGCAGCTGGAACACGAAGCGGGGTTGGCCGGCGGCGAAACCCTCACCGTCGGGCGGCGGCCGCCAACCCAGCTCACGGAGCTCGGTGCGGAGTCGGGTGGCGTCGTGGTCGACCTCGTCGGGCATCGCCTGGTTGAGCCGGGCGATCCGCGGGTCGGCGATCGCGGCCTTGACGGTGTCGGCGTGCCAGCGCCGGGCGACGACGGGGACACCGATCCGGACCCCGAAGGCGCCCTGGGACTTGAGGTGCTGGGCGAGCGGCACCAGCCAGGTCCCGATGTCGGCGGCGGCCCAGTCGATCACGGGTCCCTCGGGCAGATAGGCGAGGTAGCGCTTGATCCGCGGCAGCTGGCGGTAGAGCACCAGTCCGGCGCCGACCTGGCGGTCGTCGCCGTCGAACCAGCCGAGAGATTCCGCTCGCCACTCCTTCTTCACCGAAGCCCAGGCCGGGGTCTGCAGGAAGCTCACCGCCGGTCGGCTCCGGTTGAACGCCACGTGCTCCGCCGCCGTGATCGTCCGTACCGAATGCGCCACGCTACGACCCTAACTGCGGCTCGGACCTCACGGTGGGAGCGGACAACCCGAACACCGGAGAACGCCGTCGAGATCGCTAGAGTGACGCGCATGGCGGTGGAGCTGACCGAGGACGAGCTGCGGGAGGGGTTGACCGCCTGCCTGCACGTACCCCGCTGGGTCGAGGATGTCGTCGCCGCCGGTCCGTACCGGTCACTGGACGCACTGCTGACCCAGGCCCGGGCGGCCGCGACACCGCTGTCCGCCGAGGAGGTCGACCAGGCGCTCGCCGACCACCCACGGATCGGCGAGCGCGCCACCGGGCAGGGTCAGGCGCAGCAGTTCTCCTCGGCCGAGCAGGCCTCCAGCGCCTCCGACGACGATCGGCTGGCGGCGGCCCTGACCGAGGGGAACCGGGCGTACGAGGAGAAGTTCGACCGGATCTTCTTGATCCGGGCCGCCGGCCGCAGCCGCCCGGAGATCCTCGCGGAGCTGCACCGCCGGCTGGAGCTGGATCCCGAGGCGGAGCAGCAGCAGGTCGCCGCCGAGCTCCGCGACATCGCGCTGCTGCGGATCCCGCAGTTGTTCGCCCGACTCGATCACCACTCCGGCTACGACGAGAGCGAGGCTGCCCGATGAGTGAGCACCGGAGCCGGGTCACCACCCATGTCCTGGACGCCACCAGCGGCCGACCCGCCGCCGGGGTGCGGGCCCGGCTGGAGGCGTTGCGCGGGGAGACCTGGGAGGCGTTGGCGGAGGAGCTGACCGACGGCGACGGCCGGATCGGCCAGTTCGGCCCCGTCGATCTCGACCCCGGGGTGTACCGGGTCTGGTTCGGGGTGGCCGACTACTTCGTCGCGACGGGTCAGTCGAGCTTCTACCCCGAGATCACCATCGCGTTCGAGCTGGCCGACCCGACCCAGCACTACCACGTCCCCCTGCTGCTGAGCCCGTACGCGTACTCGACCTACCGCGGCAGCTGACGCCCCCGGATCGCAAAGGCACCACCTTCTCCTTGTTGCACCACCAGCTGGTGGTGCAACAACGAAAATGTGGTGCAACCGGCCTTGGTCGCCTGGTCGAGCGCGAGCGGAGCGAGCAATCCAGTACAGCCCGGGATAGGCCTCCGCACAGGGGATAACCTGCCCGTGCGGGGAACACGAACAGATTGGATGCCTTGGCCTATCCCGGGGGTCAAAGGTCGCCCCCCGACGCATCAAAGCTACTGGCAATCGCGAAACCGCATGGCTGGAGCGACAAAGCTCGCATCACGATTGTGCTGTGCGCCTCGTGCCGCCGGGTGCGGGCGTGTCGGTCACGTAACCTCGTCCGGTGCGGGTACGACGAGGCGCCGGAACGGTCGCGACCACCTTGAGCCTCAGCCTGGCGCTGGTGTTCGCCGCGGGTTGCGGTTCGGTGCCGGGACAGCAGGGGCCGACCACGAGCACGGCACCGCTGTCGACGCCGTCGGCTCCGGTCGAGGGGCCCAGCGAGTCGGCCACCGACACCCCGACGACGATCTCGCCGGCGCCGAGTGAGACACCGGCTGCTTCCGAGCCGGTCGGGACGCCCTCGGCGAAACCTACCGAGAAGTCCGAGAAGAAGTCCGAGAAGAAGTCCGAGAAGAAGCCCGAGAAGAAGCCCGAGAAGGAGCCCGAGCCGACACCGGAACAGGCTCCGGACCGGCCCCGCAAGGCGAAGTCGGGGAGCCGCACGGTGTACCTGACGTTCGACGACGGGCCGAGCTCGTTCACTCCTCAGGTGCTGGACATCTTGGCCCGGTACGACGCCAAGGCCACGTTCTTCGTCATCGGCGAGAACGTCGGCGGCGGCGCGTCGTGGCTGCGGCGGGCGAAGCGGGCCGGCATGTCGATCCAGAACCACACCTGGAACCACCCGGATCTGCGGACCCTGTCGACGAGCCAGATCCGATCGCAGGTCTCCCGGACCGACAACGCCATCCGCGCCGCCGGCGGCGGCCGCACCAGCTGCGTCCGACCGCCGTACGGGGCCACGAACGCGAAGGTCCGCTCGGTGCTGCGCAGCATGGGCAAGCGGCAGCTGCTCTGGGACATCGACACCCTCGACTGGGAGCGCCCCGGTGCGGGCAAGATCTACGCGCGGGTCGTCGCCGACGCTGCCGACGGCTCCGTGGTGCTGGCCCACGACGGCGGCGGCAGCCGGACCCAGACCGTCGCCGCGCTGCCCCGGATCCTGAAGACGCTGCAGCAGCGGGGCTACCGGTTCGGCACCATCTGCTCCTGACCGGTCCGCCGCCGCAACTTCGCGCCCGTCACCGGCGTACGCGCCCGTAGCAACGGGCGCCGACGCCGGAATCGGGCGCGAAGTGTGGGTCAGGGGCGGGTGGGCTGAACCAGTCAGGGCGGGTCAGGTCTCGATCGGCCGGCCGACGGTGAGGGCGTCGCGCAGCTCCGGATCCTGGTCGCCCAGGACGGCGTCGGGCAGTGCGCCGGTCGCGTCGAGCACGGTCGCGAAGAAGCTGCGGGTGGCGGCGGCGGTGATCACGTCGAGGATCTCGGCGTCCCCGTAGCCGAGCTCCCGCAGCTCGGTCAGGTCGTCGGGGGTGATGTCGGCGGCCCGGACGGCCACCGCGGCGGCCAGCCGGCCGACCGCGGCATCCTCGGGCTCGAGCCGTTCGTAGCGTCCGCGCGCGAGGTCGGCGGCGGCCTCGACGCCGATCTCACCGGCCAGGGTCCGGCCGTGGGCCAACGCGCAGTAGCTGGCGCGCAGCGCGCTGGAGGCGGCGACGCAGGCCACCTCGTACCGGCGCAACGGCATGCTCCTGGCCACCGCACCACCCAACGCCTTCCAGCCGGCGTACACGTCCGGGCGATGGGAGAACGCCCGGGTGTAGTTCGCGACGTAGCCCATCGACTCGAGGTCAGCGGCGTACATGGCGGCGACCGCCGGGTCCTCGGGATCCGCTGACTCCAGGAAGCTCATGGTGGCACTCCGTCCGACGGCTTGGCCTGATCCGGTTCGGGCCGATCCGGACCGGCACAGTACCGCCCCTGTCGCCGTCAGCGGTGCCGCAGGTCCCGGATCGCGACTACGAGCGCCACCGCCAAGATCAGCAGGGAACAGGCCAGGGCGACCCGGACGGCCGAGCCGGCCGGGGCCCCCATCGCCTCCGGCACCCGGTAGGCGGTCACCAGCACGGCTGCCCCCAGCGCGCTGCCGATCCGCTGACCGGTCTGCAGCGCAGCGCCGGCGGCACCGCCCATCCGGGGCGGCACGTCGTTGAGCGACAGGGTCTGGTTCGGGCTGATCACCGCTCCACCGCCGAGCCCGGCGATGAGCAGCGGGATCACGATCAGGGGCCAGGACAGCGACTCGGGCCGATCGGGCAGCAGCAGGAACAACGCTCCCAGCCCCGCCAGCACCACCACCAGGGCGATCACGGTGATGCGCCGCCCGATCCGAGACACCAGCCGGCCGGCGATCGGGGCCATCACGGCCGACCCGATCGCGAACGGGGTCAGCAGCAGACCGGCCATCAGGGGCGGGTACCCGGCGTCGTCCTGCAGGAAGATCGACAGCACCAGGAAGACGCCGGTGAAGCCGGTGAAGTAGATGGTGCCGACGGCGATCCCGGAGGCGTAGCCCCGGGTGTCGCGCAGGAGCTGCAGGTCGAGCAGCGGCGCGTGCCCGGCTCGCTGCTCGCGCCGCTCCCAGAGCACGAACAGCAGCCCGAACAGCGGCGTGCCGAGCATCAGCAGCAAGATCGCCGTCCCGCCCGACTGCACCTCGATGGTGGGCAGCAGCAGGCAGAGAACGGCGAGGCCGAGCAACAGGGCACCGATCACGTCGAGGTGGTGACCGGCCTCGGCCTTGGCGGCGGCCGACTTCTTCGGCACCCAGCGCCAGACCAGGACCAGGGCCACCAGCCCGATCGGCACGTTGATGCCGAAGATGTAGCGCCAACCGGTATCGGCACCGAAGATCGCCAACAAGGTGCCGCCGATGATCGGACCGGCCGCACTGGCGACTCCGACGGTGGTGCCGAAGTAGCCGAAGGCGACGCCCCGTTCCGGCCCGGAGAACAGCTGCTGGATGAGACCGGAGCTCTGCGGCGTGAGGAACCCGGCCGAGACCCCTTGGACGAGCCGGGCGACCACGACCAGCTCGGCGGTCGGCGCCAGCCCGACGGCGGCGCTGGATCCGACGAAGGCGGCCAGGCCGATGAGCATCAGGATCCGGCGGCCGTAGATGTCGCCCAACCGGCCACCGGCGACCAGCACCAGGCCGAAGGTGAGGGCGTAGCCGGAGACCACCCACTGCACCGTCTGTGAGGACGCCTGCAGTCCGGCCTGCATGGACGGGATCGCGACATTGACGATGGTGACGTCGAGCAGCGCCATGAACCCGACCACCAAGGTGATGGCCAGGATCCGCCACCGATGGGGGTACGGCTCCGCCGACTGCTCGCGGGCGGTCGGGTCGGTCGACGTCACGACGAACCAGTCAACCCGACCGGTTCGCCGGCCGCCGCCGCGGGTGGGTCAGTGCGCGATGATCTTGCCCGGGTTGAGGTTCGAGCCGGGGTCGACGGCGCCGAACAGCCCGCTCATCATCGCCACCCCGGGCGTCGAGATGTCCTGGGCCAGCCACCGGGCGTGCTCGGTGCCCACCGCATGGTGGTGGGACAGCGTGCCGCCGTTGTCGACGAAGCTCTGCTGGATGGCGGACTTGACGACGTCGTACTGCCCGAGCTGGTCCTCGGCGGTGAACCGGAACGCGAACGTGAAGTACAGACACGCGCCGGAGTGGTAGGAGTGCGAGAGGTGGCACATGACCCACCCCGTGACCCCCAGCTGGTCGAACGCGGCGTTGGCCGCCGCCACCGTGTTCCGGTAGAGCCCGGGCAGCTTCGACCACGGGGCGGCGGTCTCCGACACGTCGCCGGCGGCACCCCGGTCCAGCAGGAAGTCCCGCAGGTACGGGGTGTCGAACTTCTTCTGGTCGTAGAGCTGCCCCGGGCCCTTGCCGACGACGATGCCGCCGTGCTTGCTGACGATGCCCTTGACGATCGACTTCTCCCGGGCGACGTGGGACTTGCCGCCCTCGTACCCGATGAACGACAAGCAGATGGCGTCCAGGTCCCAGCCGCGGCGCTCGAGGACCGCCATCAGACCCTTCTGGATCTTGCCCGAGAGGTTGAAGCCCGGCTTGTGCTTGCTGGTGGCGAAGGAGAAGCGGGTCTCGCGGGCGTCCGACACCCGGGTCACCGACGGGTGCGCGTCGCTGGTGGAGATCTCCTGCATGGCCGCCAGGCCGGCATCCCACGAGGGGAACAGGTAGCCGAGGATCAGCCGCTCCTCCGGCAACCGGTGCACCTGGACCGTCACCTCGGTGATCACGCCGAGCCGGCCCTCACTGCCCAAGATCATCTCCCGGACACTGGGGCCGGTGGAGGTGCTGGGCAGCGCCCGGATGACCAGGGTGCCGCCCGGCATCGCCACCCGGAAACCGCGGGCGATGTCGGCGATGTCGCCGTACTTGTCCGACTGCATGCCCGAGGACCGGGTCGCCACCCAGCCGCCGAGGGTGCTGTGGGTGAAGCTGTCGGGGAAGTGGCCGAGCGTCCAGCCCCGGGCTCCCAGCTGCTTCTCGATGTCGGGTCCGAGGGTGCCCGCCTGGATCCGGGCCAGGCCGGACTCCTCGTCGATGTCGAGCAGCCGGTTCAGCCGGCCCAGGTCGACGGAGAGGACCGGGCGGGTCTCCTCCGGCGGTGCCTCCAGGCTGCCCGAGATGTTGCTGCCGCCACCGAACGGGATCAGCACCGCGTCCTCGGCCACCGCGAGGTCGACCAGCTCCTGCACCTCGTCCTCATCGCCCGGATAGAGCACCACGTCGGGGATGCGGGGGATGTGGGCGGTGCGCAGTCGGACCAGGTCGCGCAGGCTCTTGCCGTAGGTGTGCACGATCCGGGTGTGGGCATCGGTGTGCAGGTGCCGGCCACCGACGACGGCACGCAGCCGCGCCAGCAGATCCTCACCGATCTTCGGTTCCGGGATCGGCAGCGCGTTGATGTCCTGCGGGACGGCCGGCGCGACGGTGACGTCGAGGTCGACCGCCTCCTGCACGAAGGGGGCGAATCTCGGCTTGTCCTCGTGGTGGAACCCCACCCCGTCGACGCCCCAGCCCCACCACTTCATGTGCTTGACGTGCTCGGGCGCCGCCGCTTCGTCGGTCGGGTTGGGTTCGAGTGTGGTCATCAGTGAGCTCTCTGTTGTCGATCGCGGTAGTCGCTCGCATGGTCCATCAGGCCGGTCACCTCTTTGGCGATCCGATCCGAGAACGCGGCGGCGGTTTCGCCGTCGTCGTTGTGCATCGGTGTGCCGAAGGCGACGTAGACCGGCGGCCGGCCGCGTTCGGGCCAGTTCTTACCCCGCGGCATGGCGGTCGACGCGCCGACGATGCCGACCGGTACGCAGGGCACGTCCCGGCTGATGCAGAGCGCGGCGGCGCCGGGTTTGAACGATCCCATCTCACCGGTCCGGGAACGGGTGCCCTCGGGGAACAGCAGCAGCGGCACCCCGTCGTCGAGCAGGCTGGTCGCCATCCCCCGCTTGCCCCGCAGCCCCGTCCGGTCCACCGGGAACGCGTTGAAGAACAGCGAGGTCAGGCCGCGCCGCCACCAGACGTCGAAGAAGTAGTCGGCGGCCGCTCCGGCAGCGACGTAGCGGGCCAGGCGGCGCGGCAGGGCACCGATGATGAGCGGCGCGTCGAGGTGGCTGGTGTGGTTCGAGACGACGACGAACGGGCCGTGCAGGTCGGCGAGGTTCTCGCGGCCGAGCACGGTCACGGTGGCCAACCGCCAGATCAGCGGCTTCAGCAGTCCGCGCTGCGCTACGAACCGGGCGCCGGCGTGGATCGGCGACGTGTAGCGACTTCGATCCGGCACGCTCACAATTTACTCTCTCCGTTGGTTTGGACGGCAAACCCGCAGGGGCTGCGAGGGTGCCTGGAGGGGGTCGGCATCAGCCGCCGCCCGCTGGTCGGACAAGACCGCGTTCGATCGCCGCGATCAGTCGGGGGCGCATCTCGGCGGCGGGGATCACCTCGTCGACGGAACCGACCTGGACCGCCCGGTGGATGCTGTGGACGGCGTCGAACTCGGCGGCCACCTCGGCGATCTTCTCCGCCCGGAGACCGGCGCGGAGCTCGGCCAGCTCGACCGCCAGCGCCCCCCGCTGCTCCTCCCGGGCCGCGTTGACCCGCCGCTCCAGGTCGCCGACCCGCGGATCGACGGCCGCCCGCCGGTTGACCTCGGAGGCGAAGACGACCGCCGCGGCCGGAGCGCCGCCGAGCACCGAGGCGAAGGAGCCCTCCACGGCGAGCACCGTGAGCTGGGGGTTCAGTCGCTTCGAGAAGACCACGAACGCGCCGCCGTGGTAGCGCGAGATGACACAGAACACGATCGGGCCGGCGAAGTTGACGATGGCCCGGCCGATCTCGGCGCCGTACTCGAGCTGCAGATTGCGCATCGACTCCGGCGAGCCGTCGAATCCCGACAGGTTGGCGAGCACGACGACGGGCCGGTTGCCCGAGGCGGCGTTCAGGGCTCGGGCGACCTTCTTGGAGGACCGCGGGAACAAGGTGCCGGCCGTCCAGGTGTCCGGGCCGTCGGTCGGTGGGAAGCCCTGTCGCGGCACCGGTGTCGACTCGATCCCGATCAGGCAGACCGAGTGCCCCCCGAGCCGGGTGTCGACCACGACCGCCGTCTCCGCGTCGGCCATCCCCGCCCACCGTTCGAGCAGCTGATGGTCGGCGTCGGCGACGGCCCGCATCACGGCGCGGATGTCGAACGGTCGCTTGCGATCCGGATTCGTGGCGGCCGAGAAGATCTCACCGACCGTCGCGAAGTCGCCGGACGGGTGCTCGGAGTCGCTGATGTCGCGGTCGCCCGGGTCCGCGGTGTCGGCCCGCCGCGGTCCCGGCTCGCCGGGCACGACGTAGGTGTGCTCGTAGTGCGCCAGCACGATCTCGAGCGCACCGGCCAGATCGGGTGCCCAGTACTGGGCCTGGCCGTTCGGTCCCATCACCCGGTCGTAGCCGCCGATGCCGAAGTTGTCCTCGGCCGACACCCCGCCGGAGAAGTCGAGCGACTGCTTCCCGGTGAGCACCATGGCCGAATCGGGCGTCATCACCAAGATGCCCTTGGTGTGCATCAGCATCGTCGCCTCGGCGTTCCAGTACGGCTGCGCGCCGACGTTGATGCCGGCGACGACGATGTTGATCTCCTGGCCCGCCTGGGTGAACTCGACGATCCGCTTGAGCGCGGCGGCGACCCAGTCCATGTTCTCCGTGCCGCTGTCCATCGACACCCGGGCACCCGCGGAGACCGCGTACCACTCGACGGGGACCTGCATCCGCTCGGCCAGATCGAGGGCGGCGATCACCCGGACGCACTCCGCCTCCGACAGGGCCCCGAGAGCCATGGTCGGGTCGCCGCAGAGCACGACCCGGGAGATGCCTTCGGGATACAGCGGGGTGGGGGTGGTGACGACCGCGACGATGATGCCGGCGGTGTTGTGTCCCCGCCGCCGGTACACCGGGACGAGGTCGCCGGCCTCGTCGAGGTCGTACTCGACGACGGTGCCGCCGCGGGTGAGCGCCGGGGCCAGCTCGTACGGGTAGACGAGGCCGCGGCGGCGGGACCTGCTCACCTTGGCGGCGTAGTCGTCCAGCGGCTTCAGCGGTGCGGTCGGCGGGGGGATGACGTCCGCGGTGGTGCCACCGTCGGGTCGGGCCCGGAACCGGATCGCGATCAGATGGGACTCGCCGTGGTCGTCGATCACCCGGCCCTGGGCCAGCACCTCCTCGATGCCGGTGCCGTCGCTCAACGGCGTGATCTTGTCCCGCAGGGCGGTGAGCTCGTCCAGGTCGGCCCGGATCGCGGGCCAGACGGTGATCCAGACGTGGTTGGTCTCCAACCGGGAGGCCGCCGCGCCGCGGGCCGTCCGTACCCGCCGGATGGCCTCCAGACAGTTCTCGACGGCTCGCTCGGCGTGCGGGAGCGAGACCACGGAGCCGTCGGCGTCTCGCACCACGGCCAGCTGGCGGACCTGGGCGGCGGCCACCAGCCGCCGGTCGGCCGGGTTGGACCGGGCGACGCACTCGTACAGCTGGACGTCGGCCGGCGCCTCGAGCCGGGTCACGTCGAACTCGCGCAGCCGCCACAGGTTGAGGCGGCGCCCCACCATGGGGTGCATGCCGCGGACGAGGCCGTCCTCGACCAACGCGTCCGACTCGCCGGACCCGTCCCCAGCCGTCCGGAACGTCCAGTAGCCGACCGGCCGGGAATCCGCGGCGCAGACGGCCACCGAGGTACGCCGGGCCGCCGCCACGAACGGCTGGCCGGTCAGCAGGTCACGGAGCTCGGCGGAGATCACCTCGGGATCGGTGGGCGGGTCCGGCCACGACACGTAGAGCTCGACGACGTTCTCGTGGTCGGTGCTCAGCTCGGTCGCCACGACGGCACCGATGGCACCACCGGGGCGGAGCTCGTCGATGCGCCCGACGGTGGATATCACCCGGGTCGGGCCGTGTTCGCCGCTCAGGTACTCGGCCCGCACCACCGGGCGGGCCATCCGCTCGTCGGGATGCGGGTCGGCGACGACCAGGTCACGCAGGTCGTACTCGAGATAGTGGCGGCGGATGAGCACCTCGAGCAGCGGCTCGTGGGTCGGCAGACCGCGCGTCAGCCGTTCGGACAAGAACCCGACCAGCGGCTCCGGGATGGCGGTCAGAGCGTCGATCCGGGCGGCGCGGTCGGGAGCGTCCGGATCCGAGAGCGCCTCGACCTCCTCGGCCACACCGTCGAGCACCTGCCGCCGCTCGGCGTCCACCAGCCGCTGGTCGAACCAGCTGAACCGGATCGACCGGGCCAGGTCGGCGATCACCGGGTACCGCCGTTGGGTGGCCCGCAGGATCCGCTCCAGCAGCAGTCGGGCCGGCCGGGCCGCGGTGGTGGTCGGCACGGGTTGAGCCAGCCAGTTCTGCAGCAGGCCGACGATGACATCCACGTCCGCGCCCCGCTGCTGGGCGAGGAAGATCCGGAACAAGGCCTCGTCGAGCGCGGGACCCGGGTCCAGGTCGGAGACGCCGTACCGGGTGAGGACCCGCACCAGCTTGTCGCGGAAGTGGTCGGGCAGCCCGCCACGTTCCGGGTCGAGGGTGCGGAGGTAGGTGTGGAAGTGCTCCCGCGAGCTGTGCACCCGCAGCTCGGTCTGCAGCTCGGCGTCGGCGGGCCGGTTCCGGGTCAGCTCCGCGAAGTCGGTGAACAGGTCCACCAGCTCGGTCTCCGCGGCCAGCACGTCCATGCCCGTCGCCGCCAAGGCATCGCGGCCGCTCAGGTACTGCCGCAGGAGCACCGGGATCTGGTTGGACGCGATGTCGTAGCCGAGCTGCAGGTTGCGCAGCATCCCGAGGGCGGCGCGGGCCCGACCGGCGTCGTCGAGCTCGTCGCTGTCCGCCGGCAGCGCGATGTCGGAGGCGGGCGACTCGATCTCCGCGGACTCGTCGGCGGTCGGCTCCAACCTGACCAGCGGGTCGCCGGAACCGACCTGGGTGCCCGTCCGGACCAGGAGCTCGGTGACCCGTCCGGTCACCGGAGCCGGCAGCACCATCTCCATCTTCATCGACTCGAGCACGACGACGGGATCACCGGCGGTCACCTCGGTGCCGACCGTGACCGGGGTGCCCACCACCAGGGCGGGTGCGGGGGCGCGGACCATGCCGCCCTCGTCCCGGCTGATCCGGTGGGCGACACCGTTCACCTCGACCAGCCGGGTGGTGCCGGAGGCGGCACTCACCAGCCGGTACCGCTCGTTCCCGATCCGCAGCCGTCCGTGCACGCCGTCGATGCGTTCGAGTCCCGCGGTGACGGCCGCCGTCCCCGTCGCCGTCAGCACGGTCACGCGGTGCTGGTCGGGGCCGATCCGGGCGACCGTCGTGACGTGCCCGGTGCCGCGGAGCTTGAGCTCGATCTTGCGCTCGACCTCGTGCTGCAGCTGGGGGCGGCCGCCACGGGCGGTGGCGAGGAAGTGCGCGATCTCGCCGCGCTCCTGCTCCGCGTACGCCTCGATGGCCCCCGCGACCAGGGCGGGCCCGGCGAAACGGTCGGCGACCAGGCCCCCGCTCGCCATGGTCCGGTCGATCCAGCCGGTGTCGGCCCAGGCGGGCTCCCCGCGGGTCACCGCCGGGTCGTCGAGCAGGGTCAGCACGAAGCTCTTGTTGGTGGCTCCACCCTCGATCACGACGGTGGTCTCCAACATCGCCCGACGCAACCGGGCGATCGCCTCGTCCCGATCGGCGCCGTAGGCGATGATCTTGGCGATCATCGAGTCGAAGTCGGCCGGGATGGTGTCGCCCTCCGCGACGCCGGTGTCGACCCGGACCCCCGGCCCGGTGGGGAACTCGAGGCGGGCGATCCGCCCCGGCGCCGGCGCGAACGTCCGGTCCGGGTCCTCGGCGTTGAGCCGGGCCTCGACGGCGTGGCCCCGTTCGACCGGTCGATCGCCCCGCAGCGGGTCTCCGCCGGCGACCTGGAGCTGCAGCGCCACCAGGTCCAGACCGGTGGTCAGCTCGGTCACCGGGTGCTCGACCTGCAGCCGGGTGTTCACCTCGAGGAAGGCGAAGGTGCGCGTCTGGGGGTGGTAGAGGAACTCGACGGTGCCGGCGCCGGCGTAGTCGACCGCCAGCGCCAGCCGCTCGGCGGCGGACTTCAGCTCGGCGGTCTGCTCGGCGTCCAGGAGCGCGGACGCCGATTCCTCGATCACCTTCTGGTTCCGGCGCTGCACCGAGCAGTCCCGGACCCCGACCGCCCACGCCGAGCCCTGACCGTCGGCGATGAGCTGGACCTCGACGTGCCGGGCCCCGGTCACCAGCTTCTCGAGGAAGACCACACCGCTGCCGAACGCGCGCTCCGCCTCGTCCCGGGTGCGTTGGTAGGCGTCGGCCAGGTCGTCGGGTCCGTCCACCCGCCGGATCCCCCGCCCCCCGCCCCCGGCGGTCGCCTTGAGCATCAGCGGATAGCCGATCCGTTCGGCGGCGGCGAGGGCGTCGTCCAGCGTCTCGACCGGTCCCCGGCTCCACGGGGCGACGGGAACCCCGGCCTCCTCGGCGATGAGCTTGGAGCCGATCTTGTCGCCGAGTCTGCGCATCGCCTCCGCGCTCGGGCCGACGAACGTCACCCCGAGCCGGGCGCAGAGGTCGGCGAACGCGGGATCCTCGGCGACGAAGCCCCAGCCGACCCAGACGGCGTCGGCACCGGTCTGCACGATCGCCTGCTCGAGCCGGGTCAGGTCGAGGTAGGGCCGATCCGCGGCCGGACCCAACAGGTAGGTCTCATCGGCTTCGCGGACGAACGCCGCGCCCGCGTCGACGTCGGTGTAGAGCGCGATGGTCCGGATCGACCCGGTCTCGTCCCCGTCGCCCCGGGCGTTGCGATCCCGAACGGCGTGGATGAGCCGCATCGCCGCCTCGCCGCGGTTGACGATGGCGAGTCGGCTCAGCCTTGGCACGTCACGACTCTTGCAGAACCCGACCCCGTTGCGCCTGTCTGACACCTACAAGGAAGAGGGCCCGAATTTGTAGCTTTTCCCGGGTTACGGCTCGGCGACGGCACCGCTACGGACGGACGGGCACCGCGTCGGCCGGCCTGTCCGTCGCCCGGGGGCGTGCGCCGGAAACACTTCGGACCCTCCCGAGTCGTTCGGTCCCTCTGCTGAGGGACCGAAGCAGTCGAAAGGGTCCGAAGTTCGAAATCCGGGGGTCGAAGGCTCAGGCCTCCGACATCACTTCGGTCTCCTGCTGGGCCCGGGCGGCGAGAGCGGCCTCGCGGTCGGCCCGGCGTTGGGCGACGACGGCGTACGCCTTCGCGGCGAAGTCCGGATCGAGCGGGGCGCTGTCCACCTTGGGCTGCGGGTGCTTGGCGTCGATGTAGGTGCCCAGCTCCGGGCCCGACTCCCACGAGGTGATCAGGCAGTAGCGCGGCTCGTCGCCCCGGTGCCACACGGCGTGCCAGAGGCGCTGGGTGTCGATGATGACCTGGGTGCCGGCCGGCAGCGGGATCCGGGTCTCGGTCGACGGGTCGTCGCGGTCCTCGCGGAGGATCATCACCGAGTCAGGGTTGTCGGTCAGGTTGAAGAACCCGCGGACGATCCAGCCGGTGCCCTCGGGGTTCAGCCGGTTGTTGTCGTCGCGGTGCAGGTTGTAGATGCAGTCGCTGTACTCGTTCGGCTGCAGCTCGATGACCCGGCAGCGGCCGATGTTGGCACCCGGCTCCTCCGCCCGCGCCACCAGCTTGGGCGCCAGGTCGTGGTTCTTGGGGACCCAGACGCCGTCCTTGTCGGTCTTGGGCGGGTCGTGGTGCCAGAAACCGTTGCACTCCATGTCGCCGTACGCGCTCGCGATCGGCGCGAATCGCGTGACGCCAGAGGAGCGCCAGTCGACGTATTCGATGTCGAGCCACTCCTGCGGATCGGCGGACTGGTCGTAGTTGTCGAGGACGACGTAGCCGGTCTCTTCGAGGATCGGCAGGCGGACGTAGCTCACGAGACTTGATGCCTTTCGTTGCTGAACACACAGACGCCAGCACGGTAACACGATCAGGTCAGGGCACCCTAAGTTGGCGCGCGGGGGTGGTCGGGGTCGGCTCCGTCGGACGCCCCCGTGAGGGCCAGGTCAAGCGGGGACTGCCACGACTTGCGCCACGACGTCGACCCCGCGGTGAGACGTTTCCCACAGTTGCTGCAGATCTCGGCGGTGGCGGTCTCCGCCCCGCAGTCGCGGTGCACGACGCCCATCCGGACGCCGGGATCGGGATGGGGCCGGCGTCGCTCGCCCCACTGGGCCAGGGCGTGCAGGACCGGGAGGGTGTCGGCGCCGGCGTCGGTGAGGACGTACTCGTGTCGGGTCCGCCGCCCGTCGGAGTACGGCGACCGGCGCAGCAGACCGGCCTCGACCAGCATCGACAACCGCCTGCTCACGACGCTGTCGGCAGCCCCGGTCTGGTCCCGGAACTGCTCGAACCGGCGCGCTCCGGAGAACGCCTGGCGCAGGATGAGGACGACCCACGGATCGCCCAGCACCTCCAGGGACCGGGCGATCGGGCACCGCTCGTTCGCCCAGCTCGACCGCAGCGGCATCTATCCCGCCTCCCGTCCGCCGGGTGTCACGGGGTCAGCTCCGACGCGGCCTCGGACTGGACGTCGGGGGCCTGGTCCGATCCGGGTGCGTCGGCCGGCGGTCGACGCCGGAGGCCGATCGACAAGACGGCGGCCACCGCGCACAGCCCCGCCCCACCCAGCCAGGCGTACGTGTACGCCCCGAAGACGTCGCGGATGATGCCGGCCCCGAGGGCCGCCGCTGCGGCGCCGAGCTGGTGGGAGGCGAACACCCAGCCGAACACGATCGTGCCGCGATCACCGAAGATCCGGCGGCAGAGGACGACCGTCGGTGGCACCGTGGCCACCCAGTCCAGCCCGTACACGACGATGAAGACGATCATGCTCGGGTGCACGCTGTCGGCGAGCAGCCAGGGCAGCAGCACCAGTCCGACCCCGCGGAACGCGTAGTAGCCCAGTAGCAGCAACCGGGGATCGACCCGGTCGGTCAGCCAACCGGACGCGACCGTGCCGAGGATGTCGAACACGCCCACGACCGCCAGTAGTCCGGCAGCGGTGGTGGTGGCCATGCCGTGGTCGTGGGCGGACGGGATGAAGTGGATGCCGATCAAGCCGTTTGTGGTCGCGCCGCAGATGGCGAACGCGGCGGCCAACGCCCAGAAGGCCCGGGTGCGGGCGGCCTCACGCAGCGCGCGCAGGGCCACGGTGGCGGCGCTGCCGGCGGCCCGGACGCGGGGCGGTGCCGGTTCGTCGCTGCCGTACGGAGTCAGGCCGACGTCGGCCGGCCGGTCCCGCAGCAGGGTCACTGCCAGTGGGAGGACGGCCAGTGCCGCGGCCGCCACCAGCAGCGAGGCGATCCGCCAGGAGGTGGCCTCGGCGGCGAACGCGACCAACGGCAGGAAGATCAACTGGCCGGCGGCGCCACCCGCGGTGAGGATGCCCATCACGAGGCCGCGGCGGCGGACGAACCAGGAGTTCGCCACCGTGGCGGCGAAGACCAGCGCCATCGACCCGGTGCCGAGACCGATCAGGAGTCCCCAGGTGAAGACCAGCTGCCAGGCCGCTCGGGCGAAGATCGACAACCCGGCACCGGCGGCGATCAGCAGCAGCGCGACGCCGGTGACGCGGCGGAGCCCGAAGCGGTCCATCAGCGCAGCGGCGAAGGGAGCCGTCAGCCCGTACAGCACCAGGTTGACGCTGACGGCGGCCGACATGGTGGTCGTTGACCAACCGAGCTCGTCGTGCAGCGGCACCATCAGCGGACCCGGCGCCGCGCGGAACGACGCCGCCGCGAGCAGGGTGACGAACGCCGTCGCCGCCACCACCCACGCGTAGTGGACCCGCCTCACCCCGTACCTCCTGCTGTGGTCGCTGCGAGGAGGCTAACTCGTCTCAAGAAAGTCAGGTGGGTACGCGACAAGGCGCGAGACGAGTCGCTCAGTGCCGACGGGAGGACAGCCGAGCCGATACGGCGCGGATGACCCCTCGCGGAGCGAGCCGTGCGGCGATCATCAGCGCCGAGTACCGCCGGGACGGGATCGACAGCACCCGGCCGCGGTCGTTGTCCCGCAGCGCTTCGGCCACCACGTCGTCGGCGGCCAGCCACAACGGTGCCGGGATGGCGGAGACGCCGATCTCGGCCCGGGAGTGGAACTCCGTGCGTACCCAGCCGGGAAGCAGCGCCGTCACCTTGACCCCGGAGCCGGCCAGCTCGTTGGCCAGCGACTCGGTGTAGTTCGTGACCCAGCTCTTCACCGCCGAGTATCCGCCCATGGTCATGTAGCCGGCCGTGCTGGAGACGTTGATGATCGAGCCGGATCCGCGGGCCCGCATCGTCCGGCCGGCATGACCCGCCAACAGGAGCACCGCCCGGATCATCACGTCGATCGCCCGCAGCTGAGGATCCAGATCCTCGTCGGTGAGCCCGCCGCGGATCCCGAATCCGGCGTTGTTGACCAGCAGGTCGACGGGGGCGCTCGGGTCGGTGAGCCGGGCGACCACCCGATCCACGTCCGCCGTGACCGAGAGGTCGGCGGTGACCGTCTCGACGGCGACACCGTGTTCGGAGCTGAGTTCGGCCGCGGCGGCACTCAGCCGCTCGCTGTCCCGGGCCACCAGGACGAGATCGGTTCCCCGCGCCGCCAGCGCCCGGGCGAACGCCGCCCCGATGCCGGAGGTGCCACCGGTGATCAACGCAGTCGACATGGGCTCACCCTAGGGCGCGGGGGAGCAGGTCCCGGGCAGCGCGGGCGGACGAGAGCTCCGGCTGGGGGAACCGATGGTGCCCTGCGGCCCACCTCGCGTCGGGCCCGGTCGTCGGACCGGTCAGACTGCGACCTGTGGTCCTGCTGCTGTTGAAGCTGCTGCTCGCCCCGGCACTCGTGGTGCTGTCCTCGGTCGCGGCCCGGCGGTGGGGGCCGCGACTCGGCGGCATCCTGGTCACCATCCCCATCGTGGCGGGCCCGATCCTGCTGATCATCTACCTGGAGCAGGGCGCTGCCTTCGCGGCCCAGGCCGCCACCGCGGCGACCGCGGCGAACGTGGCTCTCGCCGTCTTCGCCGTGGCCCTCATCGTGTTCGTCGACCGGGTCCCGTGGTGGCTCGCCATGGTGCTCAGCTGGATCGCGGTGCTGATCACCGACCTCGGGCTGGCTCGGGTCCCGGTCCCGGCCTGGGTCGCGCTGCCGGCCGCGGTGCTCGCCCTGCACGCGGTGCAGTACCTGCTGAAACGGCAGCAGACGGCGGCGGCGGTCGCGACCCGGATGCCGTGGTGGGACCTGCCGGCCCGCGCGGTGGCGACGGCCGCGCTGGTGCTGGTGGTGACCGGGGCCGCCGCAGCGGTGGGACCCGAGCTGGCCGGGGTGCTGGCGCCGTTCCCGATCGCCTTGAGCGTGGTGTGCGCGTTCGCGGCGGCCCAGACCGGTCGGGTGGGCGTCATCGGGCTGCTGCGCGGGATCGTGCCCGGCCTCGACGGCTTCGCCCTGTTCTGCTTCACGGTGGCGGTCACGATCGACCGGATCCCCGGTTGGGCCTCCTTCACCCTGGCGACGCTGCTGAACGTCGGGCTCGCGATGATCTTGATCGCGTTCGACCGCCGACGAAGCGCTCAGGTCAGGTCGTCGAAGTTCCCCGACACCCAGCCGATGTAGCGCTCCGCGGACCGCGCCACGGCAGCGCTCCCGTCGGCGGCGATCAACCCCTGGGTGTTGTCGTACATCCGGTCGAACGACAGCTCCGCCAGCCGGTCGGCGATCCGGCGGACGGTGTTGGCCGACAGCGGGATCTTGTTCGGGTAGCTGCGCAGGAACGACGCCCACTTCTGGTCGGGGGTGCCGACCGCGGTGTCGCCGCTCAGCAGCACCCCCTCGCCGTCGGCACCGACCAGGTGCGCCACGGCACTGCCGCGGAAGTGGCCGCCCACCTGCAGCAGCCGGATTCCGGGCAGCACCTCGATCTCGTCCTCCCAGCGGCGGATCACCTCGTCGTCGCGCTGGATCCACTCCTCGTCCGGGCGGCAGACGTACACCGGCGCGCCGTCGAAGCGGCGGGACCACTCGGTCTGCACCCCGAACATGTGCGGGTGGCTGGCCGCGATCGCCGCGACCCCGCCGACGGCACGGACCTGGGCGACGAGCTCGTCGTCGAGATAGCCGACCGGATCCCAGAGCAGGTTGCCGTGCTCGGTCCGCACCAGGAAGCTGCGCTGCCCGATGCCGACCCCGGGCGTCACCGTCACCCCGTGCAGACCCGGCTCGACCTCCGCCACGGCACCCGTGCGGCCGCCGGCCTCGAGCTCGGCCAGGGTCGTCCAGGCCTGGCCGGAGGGTCGGATGTACTGCCGGTCGTCGATGCAGATGGCGCAGAGCTCGGCCGGCTGCTCGGTGTCGGCCTGCTCGACTCCGCAGGTGCTGCAGATCCACAGGGTCATGCGTTCTCCTCCTGGTTCGACACGAGCGCCAGCGCCTGCCGGGCGATCGCGAGCTCCTCGTTCGTGGGTACGACCATCACGGTCACTCTCGAGGTGTCGCTGGAGATGATCCGCGGTTCCCGGGACCGGGCCGCGTTGCGTTCACCGTCGATCTCGATGCCGAGCACCGGCAGGTCGGCCAGCGCCGCCTCCCGCAGTCGGGCGCTGTTCTCGCCGACGCCGGCGGTGAAGACGACCAGATCGAGCCGGCCCAAAACGGCGGCGTAGGCCCCGACATAGTGCCGGAGCCGGTGGACGTAGACGTCGACGGCCAGGATGGCTGCCTCGTTCCCGTCGGCCCGGAGCTGTTCCAGCTCGCGGAAGTCGTTGACCCCGCTCAGTCCCTTGAGTCCGGACTGCTTGTTCAACATGGCGTCGATGTCGGCGATGCTCAGACCCAGCTCGCTGTGCAGGAACCTGTGCAGGCCGGGATCCACGTCACCGGAGCGGGTCCCCATCACCAGGCCCTCCAGCGGGGTGAGTCCCATCGAGGTGTCGACGGCCGCGCCGCCCCGGATGGCGGAGGCGGAGCAGCCGTTGCCGAGGTGCAGCACGATCTGGTTGAGCTCGGCCAGATCCCGGCCCAGCGCCTCGGCCGCGGTGCGCGAGACGTACGCGTGGGAGGTGCCGTGGAAGCCGTAGCGCCGGATCCGGTTCCGGCGGGCGAGCTCGAGCGGGATCGCGTACGTCCGGGCGGCGAGCGGCAGGTCGGAGAAGAAGGCGGTGTCGAAGACGGCGACGTGGGGGACGTCGAACTGCCGGCGGGCGGCTCGGATCCCGGCCACCGCGGCCGGGTTGTGCAGCGGAGCCAGCGGACTGAGCTCGTCGATCTCGGCCAGCACGCCGTCGTCGATGATCACCGGATCGGAGAAGTCGGGCCCGCCGTGCACGACGCGGTGACCGACGGCGACGATGCCGACGTGGTCGAGGTCCGGGCCGTAACTGCGGAACTGCTGCTCGACCGCGGCCAGGGCGGCGCCGTGGTCGGCCACCGGGTGCTCGGTGCTCTCGGTGCCGGCCGGGCCGTGGTGGGTGATGCTGCCCGAGCTCTCCCCGATCCGCTCCACCGAACCCGACGCCAGTACCTCCGCGGTCACCGGCCGGACCAGCTGGTACTTCAGCGACGAGGACCCGGAGTTCAGCACCAGCACCGGGGCAAGAGAGGTGCTGGTCACGTCTCCACCTGGGCCTGGATGGCGGTGATGGCCACGGTGTTGACGATGTCCTCCACCGTCGCCCCGCGGGACAAGTCGTTGACCGGTTTCTTCAGGCCCTGCAGCACGGGACCGACGGCGACCGCGTGGGCGCTGCGCTGCACCGCCTTGTAGGTGTTGTTGCCCGTGTTCAGGTCCGGGAAGATGAACACCGTCGCCCGACCGGCCACTGCCGAGTGCGGCAACTTGGTGCGGGCCACGTCGGGATCGATCGCCGCGTCGTACTGGATCGGGCCCTCGAGCAGCAGGTCCGGCGCCCGCTCCGCGACCAGGGCGGTCGCGGCCCGGACCTTCTCGACCTCGGCCCCCGAACCCGAGGCGCCCGTGGAGTAGGAGAGCATCGCGACCCGCGGCTCGATGCCGAACTGGCGGGCCGTCTCCGCGGAGGAGATGGCGATGTCGGCCAGCTGCTCGGTGGTCGGTTCGGGGATGACCGCGCAGTCGCCGTAGACCAGCACCCCGTCGGCGAGGCACATCAAGAACACACTCGACACGGTGTTGACCCCGGGTTTGGTCTTCACGAACTCCAGTGCCGGGCGGATGGTGTGGGCAGTGGTGTTCACCGCGCCCGACACCATCCCGTCCGCCAGGCCGAGGTGGACCATCATGGTGCCGAAGTACGACACGTCGGTGACGATGTCGCGGGCGGCCTCGACCGTCATGCCCTTGTGCTTGCGGGCCTCGGCGTAGGCGACGGCGAAGCGTTCGGCCAGCTCCGGGTCGGTGGTGGAGACCACCGCCGCCTGATCGAGGTCGAGGTCGAGCTTGGAGGCCCGGGCCCGTACCGAGGTCTCGTCGCCGAGCAGGGTCAACCGGGCCACGCCGCGGCGGAGCAGGACGGCCGCCGCCTCGAGGATCCGGTCGTCGGTGCTCTCCGGCAGCACGATGTGCTTCCGCGAGGATCGGGCCCGCTCCATCAGCTGGAACTCGAACATCAGCGGCGTCCGGACCGCGGAACCCGAGATGTTGATCGCACCCAGCAGCGCTTCTTGATCGACGTGCTCGGAGAACAACCGGCGGGCCACCTCGAGCTTCTTGGTTGAGGACTTCAGCATCGGCCCGGGAACGCGGGAGAGCCGCTCCGCGGTCGTGTAGGTGCCCAGCTCGGTGGAGACGATCGGCAGCTCGTTGGCGACGCCCTCGGACAACTTGATGATCGAGTCCGGGATCGGGTAGCCACCGGTGAGCACGATGCCGGCCAACCGCGGAAAGGTGCCGGACTGGTGGGCGAGCATCAGTCCGGGGATGAGCTCGGGCCGGTCGCTGGCCATGATCACCGTGTCGTCGGGCCGCAACCGCGGCAGGATGTTGGGCAGACTCATGGCGGCGATCTTCAAACCGAGCGACTCCCGGTCCAGCCAGCTCTCGGTGCCCAGCACCAGCGGAGCATCCACGGCCGCGGCCAGGGAGCGGACCGTCGGGGCGGACAGGATGGGGTCGTCCGGGACGGCGGCGACGACGCCGATGCCGAGGGTCTGGAGCTGCGTCACGATCTCGGCCTGAGCTGCGGCGTCGACCCGGTTCGCGACCAGGGCGACGACGTGGGCGTGATTGGCGCGCATCTCGTTCAGCGCACCGCCGGCGGCTGAGCGCACCTCGATCGGCGTCCGTCGCCGGCCGTGCACGACGAGCAGCACCGGGGACCCGAGGTTCGCCGCGATCCGGGCATTCAGGGTGAGCTCGGTGCCGGTGGAGATGTCGGTGTAGTCCGAGCCGAGGACCATGACGGCCTGGTAGCGCTCCGTGAGCTGGCCGAACCGTTCGACCACGGTGTGCATCGCCTCGTCGGCGTCGCGCCGGGCCGCCTCGTAGGTGACGCCCAGGGCGTCCTCGTAGGTCTGGTCCACCCCCGGTTGGGAGACGAGCAGGTCGACGATCAGGTCGTCGCCGGCGTTGTGGGTCAACGGTCGGAAGACCCCGACGGAGCCGACTTCGCGGGTCAACGCATCCAGGAGTCCGACGGCGATCGCCGACTTGCCGGTCAGTCCCTCGGGGGAGGCGAGGTAGACGCTGCGAGTCACACGCAGGAGCGTAGCCGTCACGGTCGGCGACGTCCCGGGTACATCTCGGTTGGGTTCCGAACCGGAACGGGCTCTGTCTATACACCGTATGTTTGTTGCTGTGACAGTGACGCACCCCGAGATCGCGGGCCTGACGGACTGGCGTCCGTTGGCTCGCGGGGGTTTCGCCACGGTCTGGCAGGCCCGGCAGGAGACGCTCAACCGGCTGGTGGCCGTCAAGGTCGACCAGCGGACGTTGGACGAGGACAAGGAACGTCGGCGGTTCCTGCGTGAGGCCGGCGCCGCCGGACGGATGTCGGGACACCCCGGCATCGTGACGGTGCACGATGCCGGCATCCTGCCCGACGGGCGGCCGTATCTGGTGATGGAGCTGTGCCCCGGCGGATCGCTCACGACCTGGCTGAAGAGCGAGGAGCGGCCCGGTCAGGAACAGGTCCGAGACGTCGGGGTCAAGATCGCCGACGCGTTGGCGGCCGCGCACCGCAACGGCGTCCTGCACCGGGACGTGAAGCCGGCCAACATCATGATCGACGCGTACGGTCAACCGGGACTGGCCGACTTCGGCCTGGCGGCGATGCCGCAACCGGGGCAGGACGTCTCGGTCACCATGGAGGCACTGACCCCCGCGTACGCGCCGCGCGAGGTGCTCTATCAGCGGCCACCGAGCGAGTACGGCGACGTCTTCTCGCTGGCGGCCACGCTGTATGCCCTACTGGGTGGGAAACCACCGCGCTGGCCGGATTCGGGGACACCCAGCCTGCCCGAGATCTTCGAGATGCAGAACAAGCCGGTGGAGCGGCTGCCCGGCGTCGACCCGCAGCTCATGGACGTGTTGATGAACGCCCTGGTCGACGACGTCGACGCCCGGCCGACCGCCGCCGAGTTCCGTGATCAGCTGGCCGCGGTCGACTTCGCGGGGAACGACGGCCCGCCCTCGACGCCGCCGGTCGCACCGCCGCCCGCGCCGGATCGCAAGCGCCGTAACCGGTTGCCCATCCTGATCGCCGTGGTGGCGGCTCTCGTCATCGGTGCCGTGGCGGCGGGGATGGCACTGGCCGGGCTGCGCACGCCGACCGCCGGACCCACGGTGCCGATCGGAACGAGCAGCACGAGTGCCAGTGCCTCGCCGTCGGGCTCGTCAGAACCATCGTCGAGCACGTCCTCCGGTCCATCGGGCTCGGCCACGTCGACCCCCACCGTTCCGCCGCCCCCGGACGGTTTCGTCGACTGCAGCGAGTTGGTCGGTGTGCAGGGTGCATTGTGTCCGACGGAGCCGGAGTGCTGGATCCAATACAACACGAACTTCGACAACCCGGCTGTGGCGACGGTGGCGAACTGCAATGAGTCGCACACCAACGAGACGTTCGTGGCGGGACGGATCAAGTACCGCGTTCGGCTCCAGTCCCAGCTCGACGGCGATCCGCTGGTGAAGAAGCTCTGCACCAGGGCCACCCTGCAGAAGCTCGTGGCTCCCGGCATCGAGGTCACGGACCAATGGGGTGCCGACGCGGCACCGCCGTCGATCGATCCGGACGGCGGCGACATCTTCCGGTGCTTGTTCTACAAGGGAACGAACTTCACCAGTCCGGTGAAGCTGCGCACCTTCCGCTGAGTCTCGTTTCGACGTCAGCGCGCCGAATCGCTTGAACTCAACCTCACTTGAGGTTCAACACTGGTCTCCTCACCATGAGGAGGACCACATCCATGTTCAACATCTTGATCACCGGCGGCTCGTCCGGTCTCGGCCGAGCGCTGGTGCTCGCGTTCGCCGGCCGCGGCCACCGGATCACCACCGACGCCCGGCACGGGGCGGCGCTCAGCGAATTGGCGGAATCGGCCGCCGCAGCGCCCGGTTCGGTCACCACGGTCGTCGGCGACGTCACCGATCCCGAGCACCGGGCCGCCCTGGTGGCGGCCGCGGCGGCGCACGGCGCGATCGACGTCGTGATCAACAACGCCAGTGAGCTCGGGGGCAGTCCTCAGCCGGCCCTGCGCGATCTCGACAGCGAGGTGTTCGCGCGGCTCTGGCGGACCAACGTCGACGCGCCGCTGCAGCTGCTGCGCTCAGCCCGCCCCCGGTTGGCGGGCACGGCGTCGATCCTCAACATCTCCTCCGACGCGGCGGTGGAGCACTACCCGGGGTGGGGCGGGTACGCGGCGACCAAGGCGGCGCTCGATCACCTCACGCTCACCAGCGCCGAGGAGGAGCCGGACGTCCGCTGGTACGCGGTCGACCCGGGGGACATGCGGACGCCGATGCACCAGGCCGCCTTTCCGGGCGAGGACATCTCCGATCGGCCGACGCCCGAGACGGTGGCGCCCCGGCTGGTCGCCCTGATCGAGGCTCGGCCGCCCAGCGGTCGCTATCGGGCGGACGAGTTCGCCTCAGCGGTGCTGCCGACAGAGATGGCGACGGAGCTGCCGACGGAGCTGGGGACGGAGGTGCCGGCATGACGGCGACCCGGGTGACCGGGATGGCGTCTCGTCGGCCGCGTACCCGGTTCGACCCACCGCAGGACCTGACCGCACCCGAACCACCGGAGTACCGGGGTCTGCGCCGAGACGGTGTCCGGTTGCTGGTCGCCGGCGCCGGTGGCGTGCTGCACGGCCGTTTCGACCAGCTCGCTGAGCACCTCGCCCCAGGTGACGTGCTGGTCGTCAACACGTCGGCCACCGTGCCGGGCCAGCTCGACGGCAGCCGCCGCGGCGGCCGCCCGGTCGTCGTGCACCTGGCCAACCGGCTGGCCGACGGTCATCGGGTGGTCGAGCTGCGCTCGTTCCCGAACGCGTCCGAGCCGGTGCTCGACGCCGCGGTGGGGGAGATCGTGGACCTGCCCGAGGGCGGTTCGGTCGAGCTGCTGGCGCCCTATCCGCACGTGGGCTCGTCGCCGACCGGGGCGGGCAATCGGCTCTGGCGCGGGCGCCCGGTATTACCGACACCGACGGCGGACTACCTGTCGCGGGTGGCCCGGCCGATCAGCTACGGCTATCTGGACCGGTCGTACCCGATCGAGAGCTACCAGACGATCTTCGCCCTGCATCCGGGAAGCGCCGAGATGCCGAGCGCCGGTCGTCCCTTCTCCCCGGAGCTCGCGACCCGGCTCGTGTCACGCGGGGTGGTGTTCGCGCCGATCACGCTGCACACCGGTGTCTCCTCCCAGGAGGCGAACGAGGGCCCGCAGGAGGAGTGGTACGAGGTGCCCGCCGCCACGGCGGCCCTGCTGAACGACGCCCGGCGTCGGGGCAGCCGGGTGATCGCCGTCGGTACCACCGCCACCCGGGCGGTGGAGTCGGCCGCGGCGCCGGACGGCACCGTACGGCCTCACTCGGGCTGGACCGACCTGGTGATCTCGCCGGAGCGACCGGTCCGGGTGGTCCGCGGGTTGATCACGGGCTGGCACGATCCGGAGGCGTCCCATCTGCTGCTGGTGGAGGCGGTCGCCGGACCGGAGCTGACCCAGTCGGCGTACGACGACGCCGCCGCCGAGGGCTACCGCTGGCACGAGTTCGGCGACTCCGGGCTGCTGCTCCCCTGAGGCCCGCGCCCCCACCCAGCTGCCCCTCGGGTTCGCCGCCTGTGGCCCAGCAGCTACGGGGAGGAGGCTGCGGACGTGGTCAGCTGCCCGGCTTGAGCAGCGGGAACAAGATCGTCTCCCGGATGCCGGCGCCGGTGAACAACATCACGAGCCGGTCGATGCCGAGTCCGAGACCACCCATCGGCGGGGCACCGAACTCCAACGCCGCCAGGAACTCCTCGTCGAGCTGCATGGCTTCGACGTCACCGGCGGCCGCCGCCAGCGACTGCTCGGTCAGCCGTTCGCGCTGGATGACGGGGTCGATCAGCTCCGAGAACCCGGTGCCGCGCTCCTCACCGCCGATGATCAGGTCCCAGGCCTCGATCAGATGGGGATCACGGCGATGGGGACGAGCCAGTGGTTGGGCCGAGGGCGGGTAGTCGCAGACGAAGGTCGGCTGCAGCAGCTCCGGTTCGACGAGCTCGCCGAACAGCTCGATGACCAGCTTCTCCGCGCTCCAGCTCTGGTCGACCTGGACGTGATGACGACGGGCAACGGAGCGCAGCTCGTCGACCTCGGTGAACGGGGTGATCTCGGTCTCGACGCGCTGGGACAGGCCCGGATAGACCCCCAACCACGGCCACTCGCCGTCCAGGTCGATCACTCCGGCCGGGGTCTCGATCTGCCGCCGGCCCAGTGCGTCGGCCGCGTCGACGATCATCTGCTGCATCAGGGCCGCGATCGATCGCTGATCCCCCCAGGCCTGGTACACCTCCAGCATCGTGAACTCCGGGCTGTGGCTGGAGTCGATGCCCTCGTTGCGGAAGATGCGGCCGATCTCGTACACGCGCTCGACCCCGCCGACCACCGCCCGCTTGAGGAACAGCTCCAGCGCGATCCGCAGCGTCATCGACTCGTCGAGGGCGTTCAGATGGGTACGGAACGGTCGCGCGTGCGCGCCGCCGTGCACCGCCTGCAGTACCGGGGTCTCGATCTCCAGGTATCCCTCGCGATGCAGTGACTCCCGAAGGCTGCGGGTCACGGTGGCCCGGGTGCGGACCATGTCGCGGGCGGCTTCTCGTACGGTCAGGTCGGCATGACGCTGCCGGACCCGCACCTCGTCGGAGAGCTCGGTGTGCAGGTTCGGCATCGGTCGCAGCGCCTTGGACGCCAGCTGCCACCGCTCCGCCAGCACCGACAGCTCGCCCCGCTTGGAGCTGATCACGCGGCCGGTGACGGAGACGAAGTCTCCGAGGTCGACGTCGGCCTTCCAGGCCGTGAGCCGCTCCTCACCGACTTCGGCCAGCGACAACATCACCTGCAGCCGGGCGGTCGACCCGGTCGGGGCGATCCCTTCCTGCAGGGTCGCGAAGCAGAGCTTGCCGGTGTTGCGGATGAACACCACCCGGCCGGTGACCGAGACGACCGCCGACGTCTCCTCACCGGACTCCAGGTGATTCCAGTCGGCGCGCACATCGCGCAACGAGTGGGTGCGGGGCACCTCGACCGGATACGGCTCCTCCGCCGCCGCGAGCAGCCGCGCCCGCTTCTCCCGGCGGACGCGGATCTGCTCGGGTACGTCGTCGAGGTCCTCGGGCACCGGGTCAGCCTAGCGATCCGGCAGCATCGCCCCGGCTCCACGCCGACCCCCGCCATCGGCACCACGTCCTCGTTGTGGCACCACTAGCACGTGGTGCAACAACGAGAAGGTGGTGCCGACGGGTCCGCGGCTGGTGCCGACAGGCCGGGGCGACAAGATCAGTTGCGGAAGAGGGCGCTGTACGCGTTCAGGGCGGGCTGGCCGCCCAGGTGGGCGTAGAGCACTGTGGAGTCGGGGCCGATCTCGCCGGAGTCGATCAGGTCGACGAGGGCGGCCATCGACTTCCCCTCGTACACCGGATCCACGATCATCCCCTCCAGCCGACCGGTGAGCCGGATCGCGTCCAACGTGGACTGGACGGGGATGCCGTAGCGATCGCCCGCCCAGCCGCTGAGCAACGTGATCTCATCGTCGCGCAGCTCGCGGCCCAGCTCGATCAGCTCCGCCGTCTGCCGGGCGATCTTGGTCACCTGGGCCAGCGTCTCGGCCGGCTTCGCGGACGCGTCGATGCCCAGCACCCGGCGGCTCCGGGACTGGCCGGCGAAGCCTGCGATCATGCCGGCGTGCGTGCTGCCGGTGACGCTGCAGACGACGACGGTGTCGAAGAAGATCCCGAGCTCCGCCTCCTGCTGCTCGACCTCGTACGCCCAGTTGGCGAAGCCGAGACCACCGAGCCGGTGGTCAGAGGCGCCGGCCGGGATCGGGTACGGCACGCCACCGCTGCGGCGGACGTCGGCCAGCGCGTTCTCCCAGCTCTGCTTGAACTCGATGCCGAAGCCGCTCTCCACCAGCTCGACGTGAGCGCCCATGATGCGGGACAACATGATGTTGCCGACCCGGTCGTTGACCGCGTCCGGCCAGTCGACCCAGCTCTCCTGGACGAGCCGGGCCCGCAGTCCCACCCGGGCCGCGACGGCGGCCACCTGCCGGGTGTGGTTGGACTGGATCCCTCCGATCGACACCAGCGTGTCGGCACCGGCGGCCAGCGCGTCCGGGACGAGGTACTCCAGCTTCCGGGTCTTGTTGCCGCCGAAGGCCAGTCCCGAGTTGCAGTCCTCCCGTTTGGCCCAGATCCGGGCACCACCGAGGTGCTTGCTGAGTCGATCCAGCGGATGCACCGGACTCGGCCCGAACAGCAGCGGATACCGCGGGAACCCTGCCAACCTCATGATCTGCCTCCCCGACGCCGGTGCACGATCGAACCGACGACATTCGATCCGACGACCCAGACCGCGACGACCACGGCCCACTGCAGCCAGTCCAACACAGTGAGCCGGCCGGAGAACAGCCGCTGGACCGCGGCGAACGGCGTCGTCCACTCGCGGATCGAACGCAGCACCGGCGCCGTGCCGAGAAGCAGGTAGCAACCCAGCGGCACCACGATGGTGGCGAGCTCGGCCACCGGCACCGGACGCACCAGCAACCCCGATGCGGTGCCGACCCCCGCGGCGACCAGCTGCATGATCAAGCTCCCGACCACCAGCAGCCCCGCCGATCCCCAGCGGTCGACCCCCGACCCGCCCGGGCCGAAGGCCGTCGCCGCCGCACTCAGCGCGATGCCGACGAGACCGAAGGCGATCGCCACCAGTCCGGACGCCATCCAGGTCGGACCCAGTCGGCTGCGGGGACCGGGCCGACGCCCGTCCCGCAGGTCCGACGTCAGCAGCACCCCGAAGAACGGGACGAAGATCGACAACAGGCTCTGCACCGGTGCCGAGACGGCTGCGAAGGTACGTTCCGCCGGCGGCAGCGCGACACCCAGGGCCACCGCGGCGATCAGCGCGACGGCGATCGCGATGGCCACCAGCACGACCCGGCCCCCGGTTCCGACGGCGCGGCGGCAGGCGTCGGTCACCGACTCCGGCGTCGAGGCGTCCACCATGCGCCCATCTTGTCGGTCCGTGAGCGAGTAATAAGCCGGTAACGGCGGACTCGCTACAGTGCCGCCATGCGCGACGTGCTCGTGAGCTATCAGCCCGGTGACGCGTTCGACGAGATGATCGAGGCCGACGGAGCTGTGCGGCCCGCGTACGCCGAGGTGTACGAGACCCTCGGCCGGGCCAAGCCCGACGAGCTCCGCGCCATCGCCGAGGTGCTGGCGCGCAACTACTTCCAGGCCGGAGTGACCTTCGACGTCGGTGGCGTGGAACGGCCCTTCCCGTTGGACCTGGTGCCGCGGGTGATCGCCGCCGAGGAGTGGCAGGTGATCGAATCCGGTGTCGCCCAGCGGGTGCGGGCACTGGAGGCCTTCCTCGCCGACGTGTACGCCGACGCCCGGGTGATCAGCGACGGGGTCATCCCCCGCCAGCTGGTGTCCTCCTCGACCCACTACCACCGGGCGGTCTGGGGCATCCAGCCCGCCAACGGGGTCCGGGTCCACGTCGCCGGGGTGGACCTGGTCCGGACCCCCGCCGGTGACGTCCGGGTGCTGGAGGACAACGTCCGGGTGCCGAGCGGGGTCTCGTATGTGATGACGAACCGCAGCGCGATGCTCACCGCGATGCCGGACGCCTTCAACCACCAGGCGATCCGTACGGTCGCGGGCTATCCGCAACGGCTGCTGACGGCGTTGCGCGCCGCCGCGCCGTCCGGCGTCGACGACCCCACGGTCGTCGTGATGACCCCCGGTGTCTTCAACTCGGCCTATTTCGAGCACACCCTGCTGGCGCGGACGATGGGGGTCGAGCTCGTCGAGGGGCGCGACCTCGAGTGCCGGCGGGGCAAGGTCTTCATGCGCACCACGGCCGGTCTGCAGCGGGTGGACGTGATCTACCGCCGGATCGACGACGACTTCCTCGACCCGGTCCACTTCCGTGGTGACTCGATGCTCGGGGTCCCGGGCCTGGTGAACGCGGTCCGCACCGGTGGGGTCTCGCTGGCCAACGCCATCGGCAACGGCGTCGCCGACGACAAGCTCATCTACACCTACGTGCCGGACCTGATCCGCTACTACCTGCACCAGGAGCCGATCCTGGCCAACATCGACACCTGGCGGCTGGAGGAGGACGAGGCGCGCGCGGAGGTGCTCGACCGCCTCGAGGAGCTGGTGGTCAAACCCGTGGACGGGTCGGGCGGCAAGGGCATCGTCATCGGACCGCGCGCGACCACGGCCGAGCTGGACGCGCTCCGGCGGCGCGTGACCGAGGATCCGAGGGGCTGGATCGCGCAGCCGGTCGTCCAGCTGTCGACGGTGCCCACCCTCATCGACGACGCCCTGGAGCCTCGGCACGTGGACCTGCGGCCGTTCGCGGTGAACAGCGGGGACGACATCTGGGTGCTGCCCGGCGGGCTGACCCGGGTCGCGCTGCCCCGCGGCGAGCTCGTCGTCAACAGCAGCCAGGGCGGGGGGAGCAAGGACACCTGGGTGCTGGTCGCCTCGGCCGCGGAGCCCGCGGAGGATCCCGAGCACCCCGACGAGGCGGTGGTGGCGACTGACGCCGTCGCCCGGCTCGTCGATCCCGTCACGGTCGCCGAGCCGTCGACCCCGGAGCCGTCGACCACCGAGCCGGTGGCCGATGAACCGCCCCCAGCTCCACCGGCGGCGAATCCGGTCGAACGAGCGGCCCCGACGTCTCCGAGCGTGGTCCCGATGACCGTCGGGATCCCGCTGGGCGGACTCGGCGGGCGCCGCCCTCAGCAAGAACAGCAACAGGAGCAGCAACAGCAGCAACAACAGCAACAGCGACAGGATCCGGGATGCTGAGCCGGATCGCGGAGTCGATGTTCTGGATCGGCCGCTACATCGAGCGATCCGACGACACCGCCCGGCTGCTGCAGACCCACCTGCGGATGCTGAGCGAGGGGACGGCGAGCGGGGAGGCCGACGCCTGCCGGAACCTGCTCGCGTTGATGAGCGTCGACAACATCGAGGAGCCGCGGACCGACGACCTGCTGCGGGTGCTCTGCTACGACGTGACCGAGCCGACCTCGATCTTCGCCTCCTGGATCGCGGCCCGCGACAACGCCCGACGGGCCCGCGAGGTCATCCCGCTGGAGCTGTGGGAGTGCATCAACACCACCTGGCAACGACTGCCCACCGGCAACTTCAACACCGCCCGGACCTATCCGTTCCTCGACTGGGTCCGACAGCGGAGCGGCCTGTTCACCGGCATCGCCCGCGGCACCATGCTGCGGGACGACGGCTGGCAGTTCCTGCTGCTCGGCCGCAGTGTCGAGCAGGCGGACATGACCTCGCGGATGGTGGCCTCGGCGGCGCTCGGCACCGGCAGCACGAACTGGCCGTCGGTGCTGCGCGGTGCCGGCGGTCACGACGCGTTCCTGCGTACCAACCGGGGCCTGCACACCGACCGGAACGCGGCCCGGTTCCTCATCGTCGACGCCCGCTTCCCCCGGTCGGTGATGCACGGGCTGCGGGCCGCGACCGAGTGCCTGGAGAAGCTGGCGATGGCCAACCCGACCAGCGCCGAACGGGCGGCGGACGCGCTGCGGATGGTGGGTCGGCAACGGGCCCGACTCGAGTACACCTCCGTCGAGGAGCTCATCGCGGACCTCGACGAGGAGATGACGGCCGTCCAGAACGTCTGCGCCGACGTCACCGCGCTCGTCGCGGAGACGTACTTCGCCGCGGCCGACCCGACGGCCTGGATCACGGAGGGGACGCGCTGAGATGCGGCTCAACATCAGTCACGAGACGGGCTTCCGGTACGACTCGACCGTCCGCGCGTCCTACAACGAGGCCCGGATGACCCCGGCCGGCACGGCCACCCAACGCGTGTGGAGCAGCCGGGTTAACATCGACCCGGCCGCCTGGAGCTTCTCCTACCGCGACTACTGGGGCACCACGGTGACCACGTTCGAGGTGCACGAACGGCACCGCCGCCTCACGGTGCACGCCGAGGCCGTGGTCGAGACCCGCGGTGACGAGGTCGCCTGGGACGTCGAACGGCGGGTCGCGCAGAACGACCTCGGCTGGCCCGCCCTGCAGGACCGCGCCGTCACCGACTCGATGTCGGAGTACCTGACCCGGAACCGGCTCACCGAGCCACCCGCCGAGCTCTTGGCGCTGGCGCAGGAGCGATCGGAGCAGCCGGCGCGGTTGGCCGCCCTGGACATCTGCCGGCTGGTGCACGAGCGCATCAGCTACGCCCGGGGTTCGACCGACGTCACCAGCTCGGCGGCGGAGGTGTGGGAGGGCGGCCGTGGCGTCTGCCAGGACTTCTCCCACCTGAGCATCGGAGCCCTCCGCTCGATCGGGATCCCCGCCCGCTACGTCTCGGGCTACCTGCATCCCGCCGAACAGGCCGAACCCAACGCGACCGTGTCCGGAGAGTCGCACTCCTGGGTGGAGTGGTGGTGCGGGAGCTGGGTGAGCTACGACCCGACGCTGCTGCGGCGGCTCTCCGACCAGTACGTCCGGGTCGGTCACGGCCGCGACTACGGCGACGTGGCCCCGCTCCGCGGCACCTACTCCGGCGGCAAGTCGGAGATGTTCGTGACCGTCGAGATGACCCAGCTCGGCTGAACCGCCGGCGGATCAGGTACCCGGAAGGGACCTGCCCACGGGCCTGCTCTGAGCACTAATGTTGTCGACCATGAGCAACTACGGGCAGCAGCCGCCCTACGGCCAGAATCCTTACGGCCGCCCGCCGCAGCAGCCGGGTTACGGGCAGCCCGGCCAGAATCCGTACGGCCAGCCGCCGCAGCAGAATCCGTACGGACAGCCGCCGCAGCAGAACCCGTACGGCCAACCGCCGCAGCAGAACCCGTACGGCCAGCCGCCGCAGGGCTACGGCCAGCCGCAACCGCCGCAACCACAGCAGCAGCCGCAACCCCAGCAGCCGCAGCAGCCGCAGCACCGCAGGGCTATCCGCAGCAGCCGCCGCCACCGGGTCAGCCGGGTCAGCAGGGCCCGCAGAGTCAGTGGGTGGCGCAGAACACCCGCAAGCCGGGCCTGATGGAGCGTGCCCTGCCGGTGGTGACCATGGACGTGCTCCCCGGACGGGAGATCGCCGAGGTCGTCGGCGACGTGGTCGGGGTCATGGCCCGCAATCGGGAGCTGCCGCCGGAGCTGCGCTCGGGCAACGTGCAGGACAACTACGCGACCATGCTCACCGACTCCCGACAGGCGGCCGTGACGAAAATGGTGGCGATGGCTCAGGCGGCCGGCGCCGACGCCGTGCTGGGACTGCGCTTCGACTGCAGCGAGATCACCCAGTCGATGAGTGAGGTCGCGGCCTACGGGACAGCGGTGAAGCTCGTGCCCACCGATGACGACGACTCCGCCGACGGGGCCGACGAGTCCGAGCAGTCCGACCAGGCGGGGGCGAGCTCGACCGAAGCCCCGCAGCAGACCGAAGCAGGCGGGCAGGGCGAGCAGGGCGGCTGGCAGCCGCCGCAACCGGCGAGCTCCTCGGTCACCCCGTCGGGCTGGCCACCGCCACCCGGACAGCAGTGGCCGGAGCGGCGCTGACATGGCCGGCAAGTCGAAGAAGTCCAGCCCGAAGTCGGGTCCGAAGCCGGCCTCGGCACCGGACGAGACCAAGCAGAAGTTTCGCGAGGCCCTCGCCGCCAAGCAGGCCCGGGAGGGCGAGGCGCACCTCGACGGTGGTCAGGATCCCGCGGCGCAACCGCACGGTCCGGTGGACGCCAAGCGGGTCTACCGCCGCAAGACCGGCTGATTCAGGCTGCTGACGTGGCGCGTTCGGTGACGCGAACGCGCCCGTCCCCGGTCACGACGAAGTCGACGTGGGAGAGATCGGGTACGACGGCGTCGGCCTCGAGCTTCTCCGCCGCGGTCGTGGTGATCACGGCCAAGGTGGCGCAACCGGCCGTCCGGGCCGAGGTGAGGCCGGCCGGTGCGTCCTCGACCACCAGGCAGTCGGCCGGGTCGACGCCGAGCCGCGCCGCGGCCTCAAGGTAGGGGTCGGGCGACGGCTTGCCGTTGGCCACGTCGTCGGCGGTGACCAGCACGTTCGGCGGGACCAGCGCGGCGGCCGCGATCCGGGCGCGGGCGAGTGGCACCGTGCACGACGTCGCGATGGCGCTCTTGGCGTCGTGCACGGCGGCCAGTGCGTGGGCGGCACCCGGGAGCACGACGATGTCGTGCACGTCGCTGATCTCGAGCTCGTTGATCCGGGCGATCGCCGCGTCCTGCAGCTCCTCGGCGAGCAGACTGCGCACCACCGCCGCGGACGGGATGCCGTGGTGCGACAGCAGCTGCGCCGGGGTGATCCCGTGCTCCCCGGCCCACGTCGACCACGCGCGCATCACCGCAGGCGTCGAGTCGATCAACGTGCCGTCCATGTCGAAGATGACCGCCTCGAAGGTTCGATCGGCCAAGGACCCCAGGCTCACGCGGTGCTCCCTCTGCTCCGTATCCGAGCGCCAACAATAGTGCCTGAAATCACTTGTTGAGTGAGTGCTCACTCACATAGCATGTGCCGGTGCCCCGCGCGACTCCTCTGCCCGCTGACGAACGGCGTGCCGCGATCCTGGCGGCGACCGAGCCGCTGCTGGAGCAGTGGGGCCGCGACGTGAGCACCAAGCAGATCGCGGAGGCGGCCGGGATCGCCGAGGGCACGATCTTCCGGGTCTTCCCGACCAAGGAGGCCCTGATCGAGGCGGTGGCCACCGAAGCGTTCGACATGGGACTGACCTGCGCCGAGCTCGCCCAGATCGACCTCGGCCTCGAGCTCGAGGCGCGCCTGGTCCGGGCCGTCGAGGTGTTGCAGCGACGGATGCGGCGCGTCATCGCCTTGTTCCACGCCCTGCGTTTCCGGCCACCGCCCGACGAGGACCGGGCGCAGCGGACCCGGGACGACAACGAGCTGCTCGGCGCCGCCCTGACGGCCCTGATCGGACCCGATGCCCACCGGTTGCGGGTGCCGCCAGCCGAGGCGGCGCAGTACATCCGTTGTCTGACCTTCGCCACCAGCCACCCGATGCTGGCCGGCCCCACCTACACCCCCGACCAGCTGGTGGACCGAGTGCTCCGCGGAATCGCCACCCCGAACAGCGCGACCGGTCCGGCCGCCCCGACCAGTCCGACCCGGATCCCCGCGACCGTCACGAAAGGCCCTCGCTGATGTTGATGAAGCTGCTCCGCAGCCATCTCGCGCCGTACAAGTTGATGATCGCCGGCGTGCTGCTGCTCTCCCTGGTCGGCACGATGGCGGCTCTCTACCTCCCGAGCCTGAACGCGGCGATCATCGACGAGGGGGTCTCCAAGGGCGACACCGGGTTCATCTGGGAGACCGGCGGCGTCATGCTGGCCGTCAGCGCGGTGCAGATCGTCTGCTCCATCGCATCGGTCTACCTGGGCGCCAAGATGGCGATGGCCTTCGGCCGGGACCTGCGGGGCGAGATCTTCTCCCGGGTGCTGTCCTTCTCGGCGCGGGAGGTGAACCACTTCGGTGCCCCGTCGCTGATCACCCGGACCACCAACGACGTCCAGCAGGTGCAGATGCTGGTGGTGATGTCGGCCACGATGCTGGTGTCGGCGCCGATCACCATGATCGGCGGCATCTTCATGGCGCTGCAGGAGGATGTCGGCCTGTCCTGGCTCGTGGCCGTGGCCATGCCCGTGCTGGCGATCTCGATCCTCGCCGTGGTCCGGAAGCTGCCGCCGTTGTTCCGCCAGATGCAGGGCCGGATCGACGTCGTCAACCGGATCCTCCGGGAGCAGATCGGTGGCATCCGGGTGGTGCGCGCCTTCGTCCGGGAACCGGACGAGGCGGAGCGATTCGGTGTCGCCAGTGCCGAGCTGACCCAGACCCAGCTCGCGGTGGGGCGGCGGTTGGCGATGATGTTCCCGATCGTCATGTTGATCTTGAACGCGTCCAGCGTCGCGGTGCTGTGGTTCGGCGCGGGCCGGGTCGCCGGCGGTCAGATGCAGATCGGTTCGCTGACGGCCTTTCTGACCTATCTGATCCAGATCCTGATGTCGGTGATGATGGCGAGCCTGTTGTTGATGTTGGCCCCGCGGGCCGCGGTGTGTGCCGAGCGGATCGGCGAGGTGCTCGGCACCGAGTCGTCCGTCGTGCTCGCCGACGACGGCATCACCGAGCTGCCCGGCAGGTCGACGGTGCGCCTCGAGGGCGCCGAGTTCACCTACCCCGGGGCGGACTACCCGGTGCTCTGCGACGTCAGCTTCACCGCCCAACCGGGCCAGACCACGGCGATCATCGGCTCCACCGGCTCGGGCAAGACGACGCTGGTGTCGCTGATCCCACGGCTCTTCGACGCCACGGGTGGCCGGGTGCTGGTCGACGGGGTGGACGTCAGCAAGTTGGAAGCAGAGGCGTTGTGGAGCCGGGTCGGCCTGGTGCCGCAGCGGCCGTTCCTGTTCAGCGGCACCGTCGCCAGCAACCTCCGGTACGGCAAGCCGGACGCCACCGACGACGAGCTGTGGCACGCGCTGCGGGTCGCCCAGGCCGACGACTTCGTCACGGCGATGGACGGCCAGCTGGAGGCGCCGATCGCGCAGGGTGGCACCAACGTCTCGGGCGGACAGCGACAGCGGCTGGCGATCGCCCGGGCGCTGGTCAAGAAACCGGAGATCTACGTCTTCGACGACTCCTTCTCGGCGCTCGACGTGAGTACCGACGCGCGGCTGCGGGCCGCCCTCGCCCGGGAGACCGGCGACGCCTGCGTGATCATCGTCGGCCAACGGGTCGCGACCATCGCCGACGCCGATCAGATCCTGGTGCTCGAGGACGGCAGGATCGTCGGTATCGGCACCCACGACGAGCTGCTCCTCAGCTGCTCGACGTACGCCGAGATCGTCGACTCCCAGCTGAGCGCCGAGGAGGCACTGGCATGAGCGAGGGGAACGGTGCGGTCGACGGCCGGCGTGATGGCAAGCCCGAAGCCCAGACCAACGGCGAGGTGACGGGCGAGGTGAAGAAGGCCAACGAGCGGCCCAAGTACCAGCCGACGGCGGGTTCCCGGTTCCCCGGTGGTGCCGCGCCGGTGGAGAAGTCGGTGAACTTCGGACCGTCGCTGCGCCGGTTGCTGGGTCGACTGGTACCGGAGCGCCTGGTGGTGCTCGCCTCCGTCGTGCTGGCGGTGGCCGGCATCGTGCTCAGCGTCATCGGACCCAAGATCTTGGGCTGGGCGACCGACGTGATCTTCACCGGCTTCATCGGCGCCCAGCTGCCCGCCGGGGCCACCAAGGACCAGGTGCTGGAGCGACTGCGGGCCGAGGGCAACGACACCTTCGCCGATCTGGTCCAGCGGCTCGACGTGGTGCCCGGCGTTGGCATCGACTTCAACCGGCTCGGCATGCTGCTGGGCTTCGCGCTGGTGCTCTACATCATCTCCTCGCTGCTGCTGTGGTGGCAGGGTTGGTTGATCAACGGTGCCGTCCAGCGGTCGATCCTGCGACTGCGCAACGACGTGCAGCGCAAGCTCGAGCGACTGCCGCTCAGCTACTTCGACAAGTCACCGCGCGGGGAGCTCCTGAGCCGGGTGACCAACGACATCGACAACATCGCCCAGTCCATGCAGCAGACGCTGAGCCAGCTGCTGACCGCGCTGCTGACCGTGGTCGGCGTGCTGATCATGATGTTCGTGGTCTCGCCGCTGCTGGCCCTGATCGCGCTCGTCACCATCCCGATCTCGGTGCTGGTGACGGCCGTGATCGGCAAACGGTCCCAGCGGCTGTTCGTGAAGCAGTGGAAGTCGACCGGCGAGCTCAACGCCCACATCGAGGAGGCCTTCACCGGGCACTCGCTGGTGAAGGTCTTCGGCCGGCGCCGCGAGGTGGAGGCGGTCTTCGCCGAGCGCAACGAGGTGCTCTACAGCTCGAGCTTCGGAGCCCAGTTCGTGTCCGGCATCATCATGCCCGCCATGTTCTTCATCGGGAACCTGAACTACGTGGTGATCGCGGTCGTCGGCGGCCTGCGGGTGGCGAGCGGGACCTTGAACCTTGGTGACGTGCAGGCCTTCATCCAGTACACCCGGATGTTCACCCAGCCGCTGACCCAGGTGGCGTCGATGGCGAACATCCTCCAGTCCGGGGTGGCTTCGGCGGAGCGGGTCTTCGAGGTGCTGGACGCCGAGGAGCAGTCGACCGAGGCGACCGGCGAGCTCGCCCCCGTCCGCGGCCGGGTCGGCTTCGAGCACGTCAGCTTCGCCTACGATCCGGCCAAGCCCTTGATCACCGACTTGAGCCTCGAGGTGCAACCGGGCCAGACCGTGGCGATCGTGGGTCCGACCGGCGCCGGGAAGACCACCCTGGTCAACTTGATCATGCGGTTCTACGAGCTGGACCGTGGCCGGATCACCCTGGACGGTGTCGACATCGCCAGCGTTCCGCGGGCGGATCTGCGGTCCGAGATCGGGATGGTGCTGCAGGACACGTGGTTGTTCCACGGGACGATCGCGGAGAACATCGGCTACGGTCGGCCCAGCGCCAGCCCCGAGGAGCTGCAGGCCGCGGCGGAGGCCACCTACGTCGACCGGTTCGTGCACTCGCTGCCGGACGGGTACGAGACGATGATCGACGAAGAGGGCAGCAACATCAGCGCCGGTGAGAAGCAGCTGATCACCATCGCCCGCGCCTTTCTGGCCGATCCGGCGCTGCTGATCCTGGACGAGGCGACGAGCTCGGTGGACACCCGGACCGAGGTGCTGGTGCAACGGGCGATGGCCGCCCTGCGCTCGGACCGGACCAGCTTCGTCATCGCGCACCGGCTCTCCACCATCCGGGACGCCGACGTGATCTTGGTGATGGAGGACGGGTCGATCGTCGAGCAGGGCCGCCACCACGAGCTGCTGGCCGCCCGCGGTCAGTACTGGGCCCTGTACAACTCCCAGTTCGCAGCGGCCATCGAGGACGGGGACGGAGCCACCCCCGCGGTGGCCGGCGCGGCCGGCGCCGGCCGACCACACTGACGGGGGTCAACCGGGCCGGGGGGCGAACCGGCGGAAGGTCAGATTCATCCGCGGACCGACCAGACGACTGGTCTTCGGCACCGCGTGGGCGTAGTCGCGCTGAGACTCCTCCGACATCACCAACAGGTCACCGCGACCGAGCTCCCAGGTCCACCGTTGCTTCGTCTCCCGGTGCCGGAGCGCGAAGCGCCGCCGGTCGCCGAGACTGATCGAGGCGATGACCGGGCGCGGGCCGAGCTCGGGCTCGTCGTCGGAGTGGTAGCCCATCGAGTCCTGCCCGTCCCGGTACAGGTTCGCCAGACAGGAATTGAACTCAGACCCCAGCTCTGTGCAGAGCCGGTCCCGCAGCTCGGCGAGCGCGACCGGCCACGGCTGCGGTTCGTTGGTCAGGCCGGAGTAGGTGTAGGCGGCGTCACCCATCCACGCGGTCAACCGCGGCGTCGGCAGCGTCCGGCCGTGGATGCGGATCTGATGCTGTTCCCAGCCGATGACCTGCCGGAGCTCGGCGAACAGGGCGTCCGGGTCGGCCACCCAACCGGGCCGGTAGTCCACACACCGAGGCTCGCTCACGATCACAGCCTGCCTGAACCACGCCCACAGTCGAGCCGGAGTCCGAGCGGTAATCCGTCGGTAAGCCGGCAACCGGCCCGATCTTGGGACGGCGGAGGCAAGATGGACCGCGTGGAACGTGCGCCGAACGGGCTGGCCCGGCTGAGCGGCGTGGTCGCCGGCCTGGTGGGGCTGGCGATCTCGGATCTCGTGGCCTGGTTCCTCGCCCCGGCGGCCGCGCCACTGGCCGCGGTCGGATCGGCGATCATCGACCTGCTCCCGGGACCACTGGTGAACTGGGGCAAGGAGAGTCTGGGCACCGCCGACAAACCGGTGCTGCTGATCATCGTCGCCGCCGGGGTGCTCGTGCTCTGCGCGGTCGGCGGGCAGCTGGAGCTGCGCCGCCGCTTCCTCGGTGCGATCGTGTTCGGCGGGGTGGCGCTGATCGGCATCGTCGCGGTGTGGAGTCGTCAACCCGGTGACATCCAGGCGGTCGTACCCACGATCGTCGGTCTGACTGCGGGATACCTCGTCCTGGGGTCGCTGATCGGTCGGCTGGCGCGGGTACGGACCACGTCGGCGCGGCCGGCCGAGGCGACGACTCCGCCGGATGCGGCCACCGTCCAGCGCCGGTCGTTCCTGCGACTCACGGTGCTGGTCGGCGCGGGCGCCGTGGTCGCTGCGACGGCCGGCCGGATGCTCGTGAGCGCCGCCGCCATGATCAACGAAGCCCGCGGCCGGATCCGGCTGCCGGCACCGGCGACGGCGCCGAAGCCGATCCCCGCCGGGGCGAACTTCTCGGTCCCGGGTCTCAGCCCGTACGTGACGCCGAACGGCAGCTTCTACCGGATCGACACCGCCCTGCAGGTGCCGGTGGTCGACCCGGACACCTGGACGCTACGGGTGACCGGCATGGTGGAGCGGGAGCTGACCCTCACCTTCGCCGAGCTTCTCGCCCGGCCGCTGGTGGAGCACACGACCACGCTGACCTGCGTCTCGAACGAGGTGGGTGGCGACCTGGTGGGGAACGCCAGCTGGCTCGGCCTGCCCATCCGCGAGCTGCTGGCCGAGGCCGGCCCGAAGCCCGGAGCGGACATGGTGCTGTCGAGGAGCCGGGACGGGTGGACGGCCGGGACCCCCCTGGACGTCCTGCTGGAGCCGGAGCGGGCCTCGCTGCTCGCCGTCGGCATGAACGGTGAGCCGCTGCCCGTCGAGCACGGGTTCCCGGTCCGGATGGTGGTGCCCGGCCTGTACGGGTACGTCTCGGCGACCAAGTGGGTGACCGAGCTGAAGCTCACCACCTTCGCGGCTGACCAGGGCTACTGGACCCCACTGGGGTGGTCGGCGCGCGGCCCGATCAAGCTGGCGTCGCGGATCGACGTGCCGCAGCCCTCCGAGGTCGACCGCGGCCGGATCATCGTGGCCGGGGTGGCCTGGGCGCAGCACACCGGGATCGCGAAGGTCCAGCTCCGCGTCGACGACGGGGAGTGGCGCGACGCCGAGCTGGCCGACGTGACCGGACCGGACACCTGGCGGCAGTGGCGGCATGCGTGGGACGCCGAGCCCGGCACCCACAACCTCAGCGTCCGTGCCGTCGACGCCGACGGTCAGGTGCAGACCGAGGCCACGGCGCCGCCCGCGCCGGACGGTGCCACCGGCCTGCACACCATCGCCGTCCGGGTCCGCGGCGGCTGAGCCCCGCGCGGCCTCAGAGCGTGACCCGGCCCACGACACAGCTGACGGTCCGGCCGCCGATCCACAGCCCGTCATCGGTCGCGGTGACGTGCACCCGGCCCGAACGGCCGAGGACCGTGCCCTGACGGGCGAGGTAGGGGGCCGTCAGCCGACCGGAACCGACCAGCCACTGGGCCAGGCCGGCGTTGAGGCTGCCGGTGACCGGATCCTCGTCGGTGCCGCCGTCCTTCGGTACGAAGGCACGCACCTCGAGATCACCGGTGGCGGCGGAGTGGTCCAGCGCCGCGACGCCGATGTCGGCGGAGACCGGGCCGGGCCGGATGGCCAGCACCGCGTCGACGTCGGGCAGCAGCAGCCCGATCCACGGCGGGCCGTTCACCAGCCAGCACGCGTCGACGATCTGGGTGCGGTCGATCCGCAGCTGCGCGGCGAGATCGGCCACCATCTCTTCTGCCACCGCGCCCGTGCGGCGCAGTGGGGGAGCGGCGAAAGCGAGCCGGTCGTCGACCCGGCGGATCGGGATCAGGCCGAGTCCGCACTCCTGCACGATCACCTCGCCGGAACGGCTCACGCCACCCGCCGCCAGCCAGGCGTGGCAGCTGCCCAGGGTCGGGTGACCGGCGAACGGCAGCTCCTGACTCGGGGTGAAGATGCGGACCCGGTAGTCGGCCCCGGGATCCTCCGGCGGCAGCAGGAAGGTGGTCTCCGACAGGTTCGTCCAACGCGCGAAGGCCTGCATCGTCGCCGGGTCCAGATCGGCCGCGTCGTCGACGACGGCGAGTGCGTTGCCGAGGTACGGCTCGCCGCCGAACACGTCGATCTGGCTGAACGGACGGCTGCGCATGTGTCGATCCTGCCAGCGTCTGGAGGGTGCCGTGGGCTAAGTTCGGCGGGTGCGCATCGCCATCCGGAAAGAGACCGTTCCGGGCGAGACGCGGGTGGCGATCGTGCCCGACCTGGTAGCCCGGTTGGTGCGGGCCGGGTACGAGGTGGCCGTGCAACCCGGCGCCGGCCGGGCCGCCCTGTTCGAGGACGAGGGGTACGCCGCAGCCGGCGCACTCGTCGATCCGGCCGCGCTGGCCGGGGCCGGACTGGTTCTCAGTGTGCAACCCGTGCCGACCGACGAGCTGGCGGCCGCCGCGGCCGAGGTGAGCACGATCTCGTTCTTCCCGACCACTCAGCTGGGCGAGGTGGCGGCACGCCGCGATCGCGGCGCGAACACCTTCGCCATGGAGCTGGTGCCGCGGATCTCGCGGGCGCAGCCGATGGACGCGCTGAGCTCGCAGGCGATGGTGACCGGATACCGCGGGGCCGTGGTCGCCGCCGGTCGGCTGCGGCAGTTCTTCCCGTTGAGCATGACGGCGGCCGGAACGGTGCGCCCCGCGGAGGTGCTCGTGCTCGGGGCCGGCGTGGCCGGGTTGCAGGCCATCGCGACGGCGCGCCGGCTCGGCGCCGTGGTCAAGGGCTACGACGTCCGCTCGGCCGCGGCGGAGGAGATCGCCTCGCTGGGTGCGGTACCGGTCGACCTGGGGTTGCCGACGCTGGAGGGCGCGGGCGGCTACGCCCGCGAGATGACCGCGGAGCGGGCCCAGCAGCAGCTCGACCTGCTCGCCCCCCACGTCGCCGCCGCCGACGCGTTGATCACCACCGCCGCGGTACCGGGCCGGCAGGCACCGCGGCTGGTCACCGCGGAGATGGTGGCCGGGATGAAGCCCGGGTCGGTCGTGGTCGACCTCGCCGCCGACTCCGGCGGCAACGTCGAGGGAGTGGTTGCGGGTCAGGCGGTGATGCTCGGGGCCGTCCAGGTCTGGGGTGGCAGCAACGTGCCCAGTCAGATGCCGAACCCGGCGAGCCGGCTCTACGCGCAGAACATCTGGCACGTCGTGGACCTGATGACCCGTGACGGCGGCTTCGATCCCGACTACGGCGACGAGATCGTCGTCGGGATGTGTCTCACCCGGGGCGGGCAGGTGGTGCACGAGCCCAGTCGGGCCCGGCTCGACGAGGTCCTGCACCCCGAATCGGATCGAGGAGGAGTGGCAGTTGAGTGAGGCCATCACCTGGTTGACCATCTTCGTGCTGGCGGTGTTCGTCGGCATCGAGGTCATCTCCAAGGTGTCGTCCACCCTGCACACTCCGCTGATGTCGGGCGCCAACGCGATCCACGGCGTGATCCTGGTCGGGGCGATCCTGGTCGCGGGCCGGGCGGACACCACTCCGGTCCTGGTGCTCAGCCTGGTGGCTGTGGTGCTGGCCTCGATCAACATGGCCGGCGGCTTCGTGGTCACCGACCGGATGCTGCAGATGTTCACCCGGCGGCGACCCAAGGAGCTCTCCGGCCCCCCGACCGGTCCGACCGGTCCCACCGGTCCGGCGTCCGGCGCCGGGAGTGATCGGTGACCCCGATCTGGGCCCAGCTGGGCTATCTGGTGGCGGCGGTCTGCTTCATCGTCGCCCTGAAGGGCCTGTCGTCGCCGCGCACGGCACGGCGCGGCAACCTGATCGGTGCCGTCGGGGCCGTGCTCGCCTGCGTGATCGTCTTCGCCGTCGGCGGGCTCGACCACGTCGGCTGGATCGTCGCGGCTCTCGCCGTCGGCCTCGTGGTCGGCGTGCTCGGCGCGTACCGGGTGAAGATGACCCAGATGCCGCAGCTCGTGGCCCTGTTCAACGGGGTCGGCGGTGCGGCGGCCGCCATCGTGGCCCTGGTCGAGCTGGAGGTCGTCACCCGGACCGGCTCGGCGTCGGTCTTCGACCTGATCGCCACCGCGTTCACGATCGTGGTCGGCTCGGTCAGCTTCACCGGTTCGATCGTCACGTTCCTGAAGTTGCAGGAGCTGATGACCGGGCGCCCGATCGCCTTCGCCGGCTATCCCATCCTGTACGGGTTCGCGCTCGTCTCGGCGCTGGGGTTCGCGGTGGGGCTGGTGCTCGTGCCGTCGATGGTGCTCGGGGTCGCGCTCGCTCTCATCGGTGCCGGCGTCGGGGTGCTGCTGGTGCTGCCGGTCGGCGGCGCCGACGTGCCCATCGTGATCTCGTTGCTGAACGCCTTCACCGGCCTGTCGGTGGCCGCCAGCGGCTACGTGCTCGGCAACCCGATGCTGCTGGTGGCCGGCACCCTGGTCGGAGCCGCCGGCGCCCTGCTGACCCAGCTGATGGCCAAGGCGATGGGCCGCCCGCTTTCCTCGACCCTGTTCGGCGCCCTCCGGGGCGGCTCGACCCTCGGCGCCGGGACGGCCAGTGACCGACCGGTCAAGGCGGTCAGCCCGGCGGACGTGGCGATCCTGCTGTCGTACGCGAACCGGGTGATCATCGTGCCCGGGTACGGTCTCGCGGTCGCGCAGGCCCAGCACACCCTGCGCCAGCTCGTCGACCTGCTGACCGAACGCGGCATCCAGGTCGACTACGCCATCCATCCCATCGCCGGCCGGATGCCCGGCCACATGAACGTGCTGCTGGCCGAGGCGCAGGTGCCGTACGAGCAGCTGAAGGAGGCCGACGAGATCGATCCGGAGTTCCGGCAGGCCGATGTCGCCCTGGTCGTCGGGGCCAACGACGTGGTGAACCCGGCCGCGGAGACCACACCGGGCGCGCCGATCTACGGGATGCCGATCCTGCACGCCAACCAGGCCAGACAGGTCGTCTTCCTCAAGCGGTCGATGCGGCCCGGCTTCGCCGGGATCGAGAACGAGCTGCTGTACGAGCCCGGTACGTCGCTGCTGTTCGGCGACGCCAAGGACACTCTCGGTCAGCTGCTGGCCGAGGTGAAGGAGCTGGGCTGAGGTCGCTCAGCCGGTCCGTCGGGCGCCGGTGACGGCGGCAGCCTCGGCCCGCAACGCCTCGAGCACCACCTGGACGGCCCGCCGGGCCGCCCGATCCGGCCGGGACAGCACCTCCACGATCCGACCGGCGCGGATGCCGGCGATCGGGATCAGCACGAACCGGCCCGTGGCGTGGCCGGCGGTGGAGTAGCGGGGAAGCAGCGCGATCCCCTGGCCGCGTGCGACCAGCCCTTCGATCAGCGGCAGGTGGGTGGTCCGGCGGACGATCCGGGCCGGCGCACCGGCGCGGGCCGCCAGGGCGCGGACGGCCTGTTCGATGGGGTACTCCGGCGGCGGCGCGATCCACGGTTCGCCCACCAGCTCGGCGGGCTCCACCCGCTCGCGGCCGGCCAGCCGGTGGTGCGGGGCGACCGCGACGTCAAGGGGTTCGCGGAACAGTGGCGTCACGACGACGTCGCGCACCGCAGGCTCGGTGTCGTCCGACCGGTGCGCGACCACCAGGTCGTGGTCGACGACCAACCGGGCGAAGTCGTCGGTCGGTACGTCCTCGTCGGAGGTCTCCAGGCTGAGGTGCTGATGGACCGCCAACCGGTCGACCAGGCCCGGGACCAGGAGCTCTCCGGCCGAGAAGAAGGTGCTCAGTCGCACCGTTCCCGCGACCCGGCCGAGATAGTCGTCCCAGGCGGCGTCGGCCTCCGCCAAGGCGGTGGCCACTCCGACCGCGCTGGCGGCGAGCGCCCGGCCGGCGTCGGTCAGTCGCAGCCCGCGGCCGGCCTGTTCCACCAACGCGACGCCGGCCTGGCGCTGGATCGTCTTGAGCTGCTGCGACACCGCCGACGGCGTCCGGTGCGTCGCGGCCGCGACCGCCGTCACCGATCCTCGATCGGCGAGAGCCCGGATCAGCTCCAGCTGGTCCCAGCGCCAACCCATCATTCCTCCGACAGTTAAGTGCAGCTACCAGATCAGTGAAGCACATGTCGATTGTGCTTCAGGGTTCGTGGGTCGAGGATCGGTACGTGCTCCCACGTGACCGATCGCTGGCTCTCCTCGTCGCGGTCTGCTGGGGACTCAACTTCCCGGCGACCGCGCTGGCGTTGCAGCACTTCCCGCCGCTGCTGATGGTCGCCCTGAGGTTCGCACTGGTCGCCATCCCGACCCTGCTGCTCGTGCCGCGGCCGCGGGTCCGGCTGCGCTGGCTGCTGGGCATCGGGCTGGGCATCGGCGTCGTCCAGTTCGCTTTCCTCTATCTCGGGATGGCCGCGGGCATGCCGAGTGGGCTGGCCTCGCTGGTGCTGCAGGCGTCCGCCCCGTTCACGGTGTTGCTCGCCGGCATCTTCCTCGCCGAGCGGATCACCCGCCGCCAGGTCGTGGGGATCCTCATCGCGGTCGCCGGGCTCGCCACCATCGCCGTCCACCGGGGCGAGACCGCAGCGCTGCTACCGGTCGTGTTGACCCTCGCCGGCGCTCTCGGCTGGGCCATCGGCAACATCTGCAGCCGGCAGGCCGCGGCGCCGAACCCGTTCCACCTCACCTTGTGGATGTCGGTCGTGCCACCCGTACCCATGCTGGCGGTGTCGCTGCTCGTCGAGGGTCCGCAGCGGATCGGGACCGCGCTGTCGACCGCGTTCACGCCGGCCGCGCTACCCGCGGTCGCCGGCCTGCTCTACATCGTCGTGATCGCCACGTTGCTCGGGTACGGGATCTGGAACACGCTGCTGTCCCGCTACCCCTCCAGCGCGGTGGCGCCGTTCTCGATGCTGGTGCCGATCGTCGGTGTGCTGAGCTCCTGGGCGCTGCTCGGCGAGCAGATCGACCTCGTCGAGGGGATCGCGGGAGCGGCCGTGATCGCCGGGGTCCTCGTCGGGTCGCTGCCGTTGCGACGGCGCCCGGTCATCCCGGGAACCGATCAGGCCGGCTCGACCGAGCCGCTGGGGGTCGCCAGCAAGTAGTCCGTCACACCGGCCGGATTCGCCAGGGCCAGCAGGTGCCCGCCCGGCAGCACGTCGGCCTCGACTCCGAGTCGTTCCCTCGCCACCCGCCGTTGGAACTCGGCGGGGAAGAGCCGGTCGTCGCGCCCGACCAGGACCCGGATCGCCACGTCGGGCCAGCCGTCGAAGTCGCACCGCTCGGTGAAGGCGATCTCGACCTCGGCTCGGCCGCTCTCGAGCTCGGCCGGACCCAACACCGAGGCCGGCACGTCGTGCAGGAAGTACGCGATGTCGTCGAACTCGGTCGGATAGCCGCCCTGCTCGGCGGCAGCCAGCCGAGCCGGCTCGGAGTCGACCGCTTCCCACCACGCAGCCGCGGTCTCGCCCGGCACCGGGATCATCGCGTTCACGAACACCAGGGCCCGCACCGGCCGCCGGGCGGCCACCAGCGGCGCGGTGAACCCGCCCATCGAGTGGGCGACCAGCACCACGTCGTCACGTCCGGACGCAGCGGTGACGGTCAGGTCCGCGTACGTCGTGAGCCCGGCTCCGGGATCGTCGGCGGGCAGGTCCATCGCGATGGCGTGATGGCCCGCGTCGACGAGTCGGGACCGTACCGGTTCCCAGTACAGGGCCTCGCCGCCGGCGCCGGGGAGCAGCACGAAGGTGGTCACCCGAGGCAGCGTAGGGCCACCGGCCCCGGGCGCCCTCAGAGGAACCGGTACGGGTTGCTGCGACTCCCGGCCATCAGGTACCACGACGTGGCTCCGACGTGCAGGTGCTGGTAGTAGCCGAAGCCGAATCCGGTCTGCAACGGGGACGATGCCGCCACGATGCCGCCGGCGATCTGCTTGCCGCCGAAGGTCTGCCCGTGACCCAGCTCGCGCTGGGCCGTCCGGATCTGGGACAGCAGCTCCTCGGCCTCGGACTCGTCCCGGCCCCGCCGGCGGTCCCGGAGGGCCAGGGCCAGCTGGGCCGTGCCCTCGAACCAGACCGCGCCGGTGTCGGGATTGCCGTGGTAGGCGTCGATCGGGGCCTCGGTGTCGGCCAGCAGCGACCCGCTGCCGAAGGCCACCCCGGACAGCTTGAGGTTGCCCGTCAGCTGGGAGTTCGTGCGCACCGGGGTGTCGGTGACGGCGAGGTTGGTGGCGGCCCAGTCGAGCATCGCCGCGTACCGGGTCGGTCGGGCCGCGAGCCACGCCCAGGTCTGCACGTCGAGGGGCCGCTCGGTGGCGGCGGTGTTCACGTCTGAGCCGTTGTTCGAACCGGTGTAGAGGAAGCCGGCGTCGGCGTTCCACATCTTCTCCACGAAGTCCCAGGCGTGCTCGGCCCGGGACCGCCAGACGTTGTCGCCCGTCAGCGAGGCGAGCAGCCGGAAGAAGGCGTACACGTCGATGTTGTGCTCAGCGGACTTGTGGTCCCGCAGCCCGTCGCGATCACCGAACGTGTAGCCCCCGAGGCCGGTGGTGGAGTAGGTGTTGCGCTGGATCCACAGCGCGATGTCCTTCGCGCCGGTCAGGTAGTCAGCGGACTTCGTCCGCTTCGCCAGCTGGGCGAGCGCGATGCCGGCCCAGGCCATGTCGCCGACCGCCGTCGAGGTGAGGCCGATCTCGTAGCCGGAGTGGGCGGTGCCGTCGGGGTTGACGAAGGTGTCCGCGTGATAGGTCTGGCGCAGCCGGCCGTCGTTCTGCGCCTTGTCGTCGTGGGTCTGCGCATAGCGGAATGCATCGCCGATCGCCTTGGCCCGGGTGACGTCACCGCCGGCCAGCAACGCGATGATCGCGAGCGCGTTGTCGTAGACGAAGGCGAGGTCGCCCAGTCCCGAGTTGTCGAAGTAGCTCTGGGCCAAGCGCATCCCGCTCGGCCGGAAAGCGTCGGTGACGCCCTGCAGGAAGCGCAACCCGGCGGTCATGGACACCCCGCTGAACGGTCGCCGACCGGCCGCCCTGCCCGGCTGAGCGGCGGCCGGTTGGGCGCCGAGTCCGACCACGCCCAGTCCGAGCGCGGCGCCACCGCCGAGGACGAGTCGACGGCTCATCGGGGAGGGGATCGAGGCAGGAACGGACGGGTCGGGCATGAGTAGTCCTTCGCACGTGGGGGTTGAGAGCGCTCTCACGACGGTAGATGTGGTCCGGCGCGCTGTCAACGATGTGGAGGTGCTGATTGCAGAGAACTCTTTGCAAATATCTCTTTGCAAAATCTCCTTTGCAGTTTAGAGTCGTGGCATGGCTTACGAAGAAGAGACGGTTCGGCTGACGGCGGACAACATCCGGGCGTTGTCCCATCCGCTCCGGGTGCAGATCCTCGGCCTGCTGCGCACCTACGGGCCCGCCACCGCCTCCGGCCTCGCGGCCCGGCTCGGACTGAGCAGCGGCGCGCTGTCCTACCACCTCCGCCAGCTCGAGCGGTACGGCTTCATCGTCGACGACGACAGCCGCGGCGACGGGCGCGATCGGTGGTGGCGGGCGGCGCACCGCTCCACCACGTTCAACAGCACGGACCTCGATCCCTCCGTGGCCGAGGTGGGCGAGGCGTACGAGCGTGGTGTCATCGCCGCGTTGAGCGCGTCCCTGACCCGGGCCTACGACGGGCGCAGCGGCCTGTCGCCGGAATGGCAGGACACGTTCGACATGTCGGACGTGTTGCTGCAGACCACGCCGGAGGAGGCGCTGCAGCTGAGTCGGGAGCTGCTGGCGGTGATGCGGAAGTACCGCCCGTACACCCCGGGGGAGCCGCTGGCTCCGGGCTGCCGGCTGGTCGACGCCCGCTACCAGGTGTATCCGTACCCCCAGCTGGACGATGCCGAGCCCGACGGGACCGAGGCCGAAACCACCGGAACCGAGCACCCGGGCGCCACGGAGGGGGCGGAATGAAGGCGCCGGCCCGGGAGATCGTCGGCCTGCTGGTCGGCGGCGCGGTGGCGAACGTCGGCCTGCGGGTCGCGGCGGTGGCGCTGCCGTGGTTCGTGTTGACCAGCACCGGCTCGGCGACCCAGACCGGACTGGTGGTGTTGGCCGAGTTCCTGCCGTACATCTTGATGAAGTTGTTGAGCGGGCCCTTCGTCGACCGCTGGGGTCAGCGCCGGGTCAGCATCCTCGCTGACCTGTCCAGTGCGGTGGCCCTGGGTGCGATCCCGCTGCTGTACGCACTGGGCGCGCTCTCCTTCCCGCTGTTGCTGACCATGGTCGCGGTCGGTGGCCTGCTGCGCGGACCCGGCGACAACGCCAAGGACACCAGCGTGCCGTTGGTGGCCGAGAGCGCCGGAGCACCGCTGGAACGCGTGACGGGGCTCTACGGGGCGACCGAGCGCGCCTCCGGTCTGGTCGGGCCCGGACTCGCAGCGGTGCTGATCGGACTCGTCGGTGCGGCCGGGAGCATCCTCGTCACGGCCGTCTGCTACGCCCTGTGCGCCCTGATCTGGCTGTTCGTGCTGCCCCGGAAGCTGGGCCGGCCGAGTGCGGTGCCGGCCGACGAGGTCGGGTACCTGGCCCAGCTGCGCGAGGGCGCCCGCTTCCTGGTCCGCGACCGGCTGCTGCTGACCCTGGTGGTGATGATCGCCGTGACCAACATGATCGACATCGCGAAGACCTCGGTGTTCCTGCCCGTCTGGGCGGTCGAGCGGGGCCACGGCGTCGCGGTGATCGGCCTGCTGCTGACCTGTTTCGCGGTCGCTGCGGTGATCAGCTCGCTGGTCGCCTCTGCCGTCGGTAGCCGGATGCCGCGTCGGCTGACCTACTTCGTCGCGTTCCTGCTCGCCGGTCCGCCGCCCTATCTCGCCCTGGCGTCGGGGTTGCCGGTCTGGGTGGTCGCCGTGGTCTACGGCGTGGCCGGGTTCGGCTCCGGGTTCCTGAACCCGATGCTCGGGGCGATCTTCTTCGAACGGATCCCGAAGCCGCTGCTCGGCCGGGTGCTCGGCATGGCCGACGGCGTGGCGTGGGCCGGGGTCCCGGTCGGCGGGCTGGCGGCTGCCGCTCTGATCGGACTGGCCGGACTGACGCCGGCTCTGGTGATCGCCGCCGGACTGTACGCCGTGGCCACCCTGTTGCCGGCTCTGGCCAGCCGGGCATCGTTCGATCCGCCGCCGGCCGCACCGGATCCGGTCGCCGAGGAGCAGTCCGGCAGCACCCGGCCGGATACGGCGCAGCCGACCGGTCAGCCCGCCGGCTGAGCCGCCAGCCAGGTGGCGAAGTCCGGCCCGGAGCGGTCGGCCTCAGGTCCCACCAGGTTGCCGCCGGCCGCGTAGTCCCGCAGGAAGCCCGTGATCGGTGGCACCGGGATCAGCCGGGACGGACGCCGGCCGTCGTGCCGGGACACCAGCTCGATCGCTTCGGCCAGGCCGATCTCGCTCGGTCCGGCCAGATCGGTGGCGCGGACGAAGCCGTCGGGCACGGGGCCGAGCGCCAGCTCGACGAGTCGCGCGGCCACCACGTCGGTGTCAACGGACTGGAAGCGCATCGCCGTGGGATGCAGCGCCATCGGCCCGGTCGAGAAGCGGCGGGCCAGGGTCGCGACGAGGGAGTGGAACTGGGTCGCCCGCAGCACGGTGACCGGCAGCCCGCTACGGGCCAGCGCGATCTCGGTCGCGTACTTCGCCCGGTAGTACGGGAACCGCACCCGATCGACCCCGACGATGGAGATGTAGATCAGGTGCGGGCGCCGGCCGAGGTCATCGAGGATCTCGACCATCCGGCGCGTGCCGTCGAGGTCGACCTGCCGGGGGTGCAGCGGGTCGGAGGCACAGTGCAGCACCACGTCGGCGTCGGAGACGACGGTCCGGACCCGGGCTCCGGTCTGCAGGTCCACCCCGGTCCGGCGGCTGGCGGGACGCGCCGGCCGGCCGTGCGCGGCGAGGGCGCCGATCACCGCTCGACCGAGCCCACCGGCTCCGCCGGTCACCACCATCACCATGGGCGACAAGATAGCGAAGAGGATCCGCGCGTATCCGGACCGGCGCCCAGGCCTCCACCAGGTGGGGCTCGATAATGCTTCGCGTCCCACGAGCCGCGTTCGTGAGGGAGGGCAGATGGCCGTCGCCAGCCGGGGCGCCGCACTCAGTGCGTTGCGCTCCTTGATCAACCACCAGCCGGTGCCGGCCGGCACCCTTCTCCACCGCCCGTACCTGCCCGATGGCATCCAGCCCGCAGCCGACGAGGTGCAGCTGACGCCGGAGACGCTGATCGGGGGGTACGGCGACGAGGCCCGGTACGCGCTGCCGGGTGATCGCGCCACCCAGCTCGCCATCGCCGGGCCGCCCGCCGCCGTGCTGTCGGATGCGCCGCAGATCACGAGCCGGCTGGTACGCGACTACGTCGGATCCAGCATCGACCTCACCATGCAGGGCGGCACCACGTCCGGCGTCGTCTACCCCTTGGCGGTCTGCGATCTGGCCACCTCGTTCCGGTTCCGCAACGTGGGCGGGGCCTCCGCCGGCGCCATCGCCGCCGCCTTGACCGCGGCGGCCGAGCTCGGGCGCAGCGAGTCGATCCGGGAGGCCGGAGCGGAGCCGGTCGCCGCTGTGGCCGGCACCAACCCGGTCCGGCGGGGTTTCGTCGGGCTGACCGACATCCTGGGCTGGCTCACCCAGATCGGGCCGGGCGACTCCGAGCGCGACGAGTACCGGCTGGCGCAGCTCTTCCGGGCACCGGCGGCGACCCACGACGTCTTCCGGTTGTTGATCGCCGCGATGCGGCAACGCACCTGGTCGCTGCCCGTGGTCGCCTGGTCCGCCTTCGGCTGGCCGACCTGGCTCGCGGCGTACCTGATCGTCGCCGCCACCGTGGTCGGCACCGGCTGGGTCTGTTCGCGTTTCGTGGGGCGCGACTTCACCTGGTACGGCACCATCGGGTGGGGTCTGCTCGGTTACCTCAGCTTCCTGGCCACCCTGTTCGGGCTGGTGCTGGCCGCACACGGCACCCTGCTGGTCGTCCGGGGCCGCCGTGAACCGACTCCGGGTCCGGCGTGGGCGGCTCGGCTGCGGCTGGTGACCAGCCGGAACGAGATGCCGCCGAATCCGCCGGTTCGGTTGATCGTCGTCGGAGCGGTCCTGGTGGTGCTCGGCGTGCTGGTGATGGTGACCCAGCCGGCGCCGTACTGGGCCGGTTGGCTGGTCGGGCTCTCGGGCACCCTGAGCCTGCTGGCCGTGATGGCGGTGTCGGCGGTGCTGATGATCAATCGGATGCGGTCCGTCTCGTACGGGCTGGTCGCCGGCTCGAGTCCGGCCCGGACCCGCAACCTGCTGGATCTGCTCGCCGGGGTGCCGCGCCCGACCGTCGGGCCGTCGGTCGCCCCCTGGCTGGCCACCAACCTCAACCGCCTCGCCGGACTGCCCGACGAGGAGGTGATGCGGTTCGGTCACCTCTGGGTCGGTCTCGACTACTCGCGCCGGCGGCAGCAGCTCGACGCGGATCAGCTGACCCGGATGCGACAGCTGTCGGAGGACCCGGACCAGCGCCTGGTGAATCTGGAGCTGATGACGACCGACGTCACCCGGCAACGTCCGTACCGCTTCCCGCTGGCGGAGATCGCGCCGGACGATCCGGAACGCCTGTGGTTGGAGCTCGACACGCTGCGGGACGGAACCGGTTCGGGTGTCGTCGACGACCGGGTCCTCGCGGTCCTCGGCGAAGGCACCCCGCGTCGGGTGGCCGACGCCGAGGGCGTGGTGCACACGCTGCACCCGCTCCCCGACCCCTGGGACCTGCCCGTGCTGTTCGCGGTCCGGATCAGCATGGCGTTGCCGGGGCTGTTCCAGGCCGTCCGGATGTATCGGATCGTGTCACCCAGCCCGGTGCACGACGACTTCGGCCGCCGGTTGACCGGCGCCGGGCTGCCCGCGGTCGGTGGCGGAGACGATGGTGTCGCGGAGGAGCTCTGGTTCTCCGACGGCGGGATCACCTCCAACTTCCCGGTGCACTTCTTCGACGCGCCGCTGCCGCGCTGGCCGACCGTCTCACTGAATCTCGGGCAGCATCCCGACCAGGCCCCGCACCAGGACGTCTCACTGCCTCAGGACTGGGACGCCGACGCCATCGCGACCGAGCCGCTGACCCGCACCGGGTTCTCGCTCGTCGCCGGGGTGTTCTTCACGGCCATGAAGTGGCGGGACAACATGCAGTCCGCCATGCCGGGTTACCGCAACCGCATCGGTCAGGTCCGTACCCGGGCCAACGAAGGCGGGGCCAACCTGTTCATGCGTCGCGAGCTGATCGCGTCCATGGCCCTGCGGGGTGCGTTGGCCGGCGCCCGGCTGCGCGTCCGGTTCGCCGACCCGGGCCAGTGGAACCGCTTCCGGTGGTTGCGACTGCGGATCGCCGTCGGCAACGTTGAGCGACTGCGATCGCTGATCGGTGAGCGTCGCGGGTTCTACGCCGACGCCTTCAGCGGACCGGCCTGGCTGGCCGAGCAGGAGCGGAACTTCACCGAACGACCCGCCCGCGGCGACGTGCCCTGGTACCGCCCGGTGCCGCAGTTCTGGCCGCGGGCAGCAGAGTTCCTCGGCGGCTTCGTGGCCAGCCACCAGCCGGCTCCCGGCGAGCCGAACGTGATGACCGCCGGGGTACCACGTCCGGAACCGGAGCTGCGCCAAGTGCCCCGGGAGTGACGAGCGGGACGGGGCGCTCGCGGCGCGACCGTCGCTGCCAGGATGGACGGATGGATCAGGGGATGCGGATCGCCACCTGGAACGTGAACTCGGTCGGCGCCCGGTTGCCGCGGCTGCTCGACTGGCTGACCGTCGCCGAACCTGACGTGGTCGCGATCCAGGAGACCAAGGCGAGCGAGGCCACCTTTCCGCACCTGCCGCTGCACGCCGCGGGGTACGAGGCGCTGCACGTCGGTGACGGCCGCTGGAACGGGGTGGCGATCATCTCCCGGATCGGGGTCGAACCCATCGCCACCCAGCTGGCCGAGCACACCGAGTCCCGCTACGTCAGCGCCCGGTGCGGACCGCTGCGGGTGACCAGCGTGTACGTCCCCAACGGCCGCGAGCTCGGTCACGAGCACTACGACTACAAGCTCGACTGGCTCGATGCGCTCGGCACCGTCGTCCGCGACAGCATCGCCGCCGGACCGCAGGTGATCATGGGCGACTTCAACGTCGCGCTGCACGACGCCGACGTCTTCGACGCCGCCGCCTTCGCCGGATCCACCCACGTGACCCCGGCCGAACGGTCCCGGGTGCAGACTCTGCTCGATGCCGGACTCACCGACGTGGTGGCTCGACCGGGCAAGGGCGACCGCCCCTTCACCTACTGGGACTACCGCGCCGGGATGTTCCACAAGGACCTCGGGATGCGGATCGACTACATCCTGGCCAGCGCCGGAGTGAGCGTCCAGGACGCGTACGTCGACCGGGAAGCCCGCAAAGGCAAGCTCCCCTCCGACCACGCCCCGGTCGTCGCCGACATCACGGTGACCACCTGAGTGGACAAATTTGCGTGGCAGGGCAGAATCGCCGACGTGATCGAGTACCGCACGCCCACCGAGATCGACGAGATGCGCCCGGCCGGGCGCTTCGTTGGCGAGGTGCTCACCGCACTGGTCGCTCGCGCCGACGTCGGGGTCAATCTGCTCGAGCTGGACGAGCTGGCGCACCAGATGATCCGTGACCGCGGCGCCAACTCCTGCTACATCGACTACCACCCCTCGTTCGGCGCGAGCCCGTTCGGCAAGGTGCTGTGCACGTCGGTGAACGACGCGGTGCTGCACGGCCTGCCGTACGACTACACCTTGGCCGACGGCGATCTGGTCAGTCTCGACTTCGCCTGCGCCGTGGACGGCTGGGTCTCCGACTCGGCGGTCTCGGTCGTGGTCGGCGCACCGCGGGAGGGGGATCTGGAGCTGATCGAGACCACGGAGCAGGCGCTGGCCGCCGGCATCGAGGCGGCCCAGGCCGGTAACAAGGTCGGCGACATCTCGTTCGCGATCGCGCGGGTGGCGACCCAGCACGGGTACAAGGTCAACACCGACTTCGGTGGCCACGGCGTCGGCCGCACCATGCACGGCGATCCGCACATCCCGAACAACGGACGGCGCGGTCGCGGCCTGCCGCTCCGGCCGGGACTGGTGATCGCCATCGAGCCGTGGTTCCTGGCGAGCACGGACAAGATCTACACCGACCCCGACGGCTGGACGCTGCGCAGCCGGGACGGCTCCCGCGGCGCGCACTCCGAGCACACCATCGCCATCAGCGAGGACGGTCCGATCGTGCTGACCGAGCGCGTGGCCTGAACCACCACCGCCAGAGTTACGTGTAGACGACGACCTTGTCGCCGATCCGGACCTGGTGCCACAACCACTTGACCCCGTCGTAGTTGCGCACGTTCACGCAGCCGTGGGAGGCGCCGTTGTAGCCGCGGGCGGCGAAGTCGGGCGAGTAGTGGACCGCCTGGCCACCGCTGAAGGTCATCGCCCACGGCATCCGGGTGTGGTACAGCGACGAGACGCCGTTGACGGTCTTGCGGAAGACCCGGAACGAACCGTTGCGGGTCGGCGTCTCGTCGGAACCGAACCGGACGTCCATCCGCAGCTTCGCCTTGCCGTCGACGACCCAGGTGATCGAGTTGTTGTCCTTGCTGATGCACATCACCCGACCGGTCAGGCAGCGTGAGTCGAGCCCCCGGGTGGAGCCGCTCGACTGGCCGGACGGCACCCGGTTGTACATCGCGTCCTTGCTCGGCGTCTTCGTCATCCCGGTGAGCTTGTCCCAGGTCTTCTGATCCACCTCGCCGGTCTCGGGCAGGCTGCGCTTGCCCTGGAAGCCGCGGACGCTGGTGGCGGTGATGCTGCCGTACACGCCGGTGACCTCGCCCTCGAACCAGTCGAGCTGCTTGAGCCGCGCCTGCAGGTTGCGGACCTTCTCGCCGCTGGCGCCGGACTTCATGATGGCCGGGCCGGCCACGACCTTGTTGTACATCTCGTCGTTGCTCGGCTTGCGGGTCATCCCGGACAGCTTGTTCCAGGTCAACTGGTCGACCTCTCCGGTCTGCTGGAGGTCGCGCTTCTCCTGGAATCCCTTGACCCCCGTCACGGTCGCCTGCCCGTAGCTCCCGGTGATCGTGCCGGTGAACCAGTCGAGCTGACGGAGTCGGTGCTGCAGCTCGCGGACCCGTTCGCCGGTCGATCCCGACGCCATGATGGCGGCGGGTTTGGCCGGTTCCGGCGGATCGGACTTCTCGGGGGCGGGGGTGGTCTTCTTCGGGGCCGGTGCGGAGGCGGACGGTCCGGCCTGCTTGGCGCTCGGTTTCGCCGCCGACGGGGGCGCCGCACTCGGCTTCGCGGTCGGCGCGGCCGTCGTCGCTTCGGGGCTCGGTACGGGGCTCGGCGCCGTGCTCGCGCGGGTGTCGGAGGCCGGCGTGGCCTGCCGCGGCGGCGAGCCGCAGCTGGATACCGCCACCAGGGCCGCGGTCACTCCGAGGACGGCCACGAGGGGTCGTGATCGCAGTGCCATCAGGCTCCTTCGGTCGGGCGGCATTGCGTTCTCTGCCGTCACATACGTCTCAGGAGTAACACGGTAGACGGCGAATCCGCGTAAGTCACCCTCGGTCGCACACCTGCGAGTGGCCGTTACCGACTCGGAACCAAACTGCCGCGCCGCCCGCTGGGAAGGAAACGACGTGTTCGGGCGGGTCGAAGCTGCACTCGGTTCCCACTCGGTTCCCACCCGGCGCCGACTGGCGGTAGACGGGCCTGCAGGCGCAGCAGCACCACGGTGCACCCGCGGTGAGGTCTTCGCCGACGGACTGAGCCGTCGCGGCCTGAGAACACGACCTTCCGCCGGCCCGGCCGAGGAGTCGGCCGGGCCGGCGAAGATCGGATCCCCGGGGAGTCGGAGCCGGAGCAGGGCTGCCGGAACGATCCCGAGGGTGCGGCGACCATCCCCCTGTCGTGATCGCTGTTCCAGCGTCTCTCGACCAGGGGCGGTCGCACCTCCGCAGCGACTACGCAACCGGTACGGAGTCGCTACCGACGGCATTCAGTGGGTCGTCGGGCCGGGCGATCTGCTGCGCCACCGCTTCCAGGTCGCTCGCGCGGTGGCCCGGACCTTGCCCTGCCACCACAGCTCCGCGTCCACCAGGATCGTGGCCTCGTCCGCGGCGGTCGGTCGCGCCCGGAGCTCGACGGCCTCGTGCAGCGGTGACGGCCGCAGATAGCTGACGTCCAGACCCGCCGTCACGTACGGCAGGATCCCGTCGGCCACCTGGCCCCGCTGGTCGGCGGTGATGATCATCATCGCCGCACTGTGGCAGTCCAGCACGGTGGCGATGATGCCGCCGTTCAGGAAGCCGAGTCCGTTGTCGTGCTCGGGCCAGGGTCGGAACTCGGCGTGCACCGCACCGTCCGCCGCCTCGAAACTGCGCAGTCGCAGTCCCTTGGCGTTGGCCGGTCCGCAGCCGAAGCAGGCCATCCCGGCGAAGAACCGCTCCTGGATGCTGGCGCGCGCTGGCTCGCTCACCCGGTGATCACATCACAGTCGGGCGGCCGCGACGGCGCGTCAGCTCGGTCGTCGCCCGATCAGGTAGAGCCGCTCGGTCTGTGCCTCGGCGGCCAGCGGGCCGCGGACGTACCACTCGACCTCCACCAGTCCGGCGGCTTCGGCGGCGGCGATCACCGCCCGGTGGTCGTGCAGGACGAAGTCGAGCTCCGTCTCGACCCCGACGACCTCGCCGGGGTGGACCACGTCGTGTCCGACGTGCAGGGCCAGCGCGAGATAGCCACCGCGGCAGAGCACCTTGGCCAACGCCGCGATGGCGGGAGTGATCTCCGATCCGGCGAGATGGACGAAGGCGTACCACGCCGTCACCAGTCCCCAGCCCGGATCCCGCGGGTCGCTGCCGCGAGGCATCGGCGGCAGATCGAAGCTGCCCTGGACGAACGAGAGCTCGGGGTACGCCGCGCGGGCCTGGGTCAGCATCGCCGGTGAGAGGTCGAGCCCGGTGACCTCCATCTCCAGCTCGGCGAGGAAGCCCGCGATCTGGCCCGGTCCGCAGCCGACATCGAGCGCCTGGCCGGGAGCGTTGCCGGCCAGCTGCTCCAACAGCCAACGATCGAACGGCTTCTCGGCCAGTTCGTCACCCAGCCGCTCGGCGTACGCGTCGGCCAGTCGGTCGTACTCCGCCGCGATCTTGCGATCCCGGGCCCGCGGACCGTCCACCAACACGACCTCCCGGTCGACCGGGGGTGCCGCCTCGACGGGCGCCGGTGGTTCGCCGCCCAGCAGGTGCACCCAGCGCCGGTCGTGTTGGCCGGGCTGCCGGTCCAGCACAGCCACCAGCGCGGGCTCGGCGGCCGCCAGCTCCTGCAGCGCCGCCTCGACGGCCTCCCGATCCGCGAAGTCGTGCAGCCGGTCGGTGCGGGGACGGAGCTCTCCCGCTGTCTGCGGTCCGCGGAGCAGCAGCACGGCCAGCAGGGCCGCGCCGGCCGGATCCAGACCCAGCCGTTCCTCGAGCCGCTGGTGGTACTTGACCACCCGGAGCCCGGTCGGCTTCGCGAACCGCACGAGCTCCCGGTCGCGCAGCCGGCCGAGCGCGTCGAGCACGGCAGGCTCGTCGTAGTCGGTGACCGGGTCGCGGCTGGTCGCCTGGTTGCACGCCGTCCGCAGCGAGTTCAGCGAGAGCGGATAGCTGTCGGGCACCGTCCGCTGCTTCTCGAGCAGCGATCCGAGCACCCGCTGCTCCACCGGATCCAAGATCACGCGCTCAGGCACGCACTCACCCTATTTCGACCCGGCCGGGTCGTGGCCGGTCGGTGCCGGTCGGTCAGCTGCGCTGGGTGACCCGGATCTGGTTGCCGAACGGATCCCGGATGGCCAGGTCGAGACCGTACGGCTGCTCGATGACCTCCTGGGTGATCTCGACCCCGGCGGCGACCAGCCGCTCGTGGTCGGCGCGGACGTCGTCGGTGGCCAAGATCATCCAGCTGGACGAACCCCGTTCGGTGAGCTCGCGGAGCATGGCTGCGGTTTCGGGCGAGCCGGTCGCCGTCGCGTCGCCGATGCGCTGCAACAGGACCTGCCGGTGGGGGTTCGCGGGCAGGTGGACGGTCAGCCAACGCATGGTGCCGAGGTCGGCGTCGGTGTCGAGGACGAAGCCGAGCTTGTCGACGTAGAACGCCAGGGCCTCGTCCTGGTCGGTGACGTACATGGGGGTGATCGTGATGTCGGTGAACACCCTGCGACTCTAGGTATCGCGAGCTCGCGCCGCTTCTCCGAAACGACTGTCCCGGGTCCAAGCCCGGACGATGCACCCGGGGGCCGGTGGCAGCGGTCCGCGGCGCCGGTGCCGGCTCGGGGTCTCCCCGACGATCCGGACGAAGGTCCGGGTGAAGGTCCCGAGGCTGCCGTAGCCGACCTCGAAGCAGATCCGGGTGATCGGCAGCTCGGTGCTCCGCAACAGCCATTTGGCGCGCTCGACCCGGCGCCGGTACAGATACTGGTGCGGGGTTTCGCCGAATGTGGCGCGGAACTTCCGGGTGAAGTGCGACGGGGACATCCGGGCCAGCTGGGCCAGCGCCGCGACGTCCAGCGGTTCGGCGTAGTCGCGGTCCATCGTGTCCCGGGCGCGGAGCAGGCGACGGGTGTCGGACTCGGCGATCATCCGGTGAGGAACGCCCAGTCGCCCGGCGGGCGCTGGGCCGCGACGAAGTCGAGCAGGTCCTGGTGGTGCGGGGCGCTGATCGCCCCGCCCAGCCCGGTCACCGACAAGGACGCGTTCAACCCGGCGAACCGCAGCTGGGTGGCGAGATCCCAGTCGCGGCTGCGGGCCGCCATGTACGCCGCGACGAAGACGTCCCCGGCGCCGGTCGGATCGATCACCGGCACCGTGACCGAGGGCACCTCGACCACGGCACCGGTCCTCCCGTCGACCGCGACGACGCCCTGGGCGCCCCGGGTCACGATCGCCAACGAGACGTGGTCGGCCAGTGCCCGCGCGGCGTGCAGCGCACTGTCGGTCCGGGTGTACCGCATCGCCTCGTCGTCGTTGGGCACGAAGACGTCGACCTCACCGAGTCGCTCCAGCACCGTCGCGGGCCAGTGTCCGGTGGCGTCCCAGCCGACGCCGCCGACGATCACCGTGCCGCGATCGCGCAGCATCTGGACCCAGCTCGGCAGCTCGTCGGCCACCCCGATGTGGACGGCGCCGACCGGTCCGACGGCACACGGCAGGTCGAGCGGCCCGAGGTCCTCGATGTAGGTGATGAAACTGCGGTTCTGGGTGTTCGTGAGCGAGACGCTGACCGGGCTCTGGTGGTCGGGGACATGCACCACCCACGACGTGTCGAGTCCCGGTTCCGCGTCGAGCAGGCCGTGCACGTGCCGACCGAGCGGATCGTCGCCGAGGTGGGTCAGCAGGCGCACCGACGCACCCGCCCGGGCGGCCGCGACGGCGCGCGTCGCCACGCCACCGGGACTGATCGCGAAACCCCTCGCGTAGGACTCGCCGCCGACCTCGGGCACCTCGGCGCCCGCGAAGATCACGTCACAGAAGACGCTGCCGACCACCAGGACGTCGACGCCCGCCGCTGGCTCGCTCACGCGTTCCGTCGCCTCTCCTCGCTGGTCCGGTGGTGGGAGGTGTTTGCTTGTTCCTAGCAAAGCAGTCTTGCCGAGCCCGCGCGAGCGGCGGGGAGGCCGGCAGAAAGGGGCTCGGGTCGGATGAAGCTCTGCATCCTGGGCGGGGGCGGTTTCCGGACCCCGTACGTGTACCAGGCCCTGCTCCGCGACGCCGGCGAGCCGCGGGTCACCGAGGTCTCCTTGTACGACGTGGACCCGGCGCGCCTGCAGGTGATGATGACGATCCTCGGCGAGCTCGCCGCCCCCTTCCCGGACCCGCCGGTGTTGCGGCCGACCACCGATCTCGCCACGGCGGTGACGGGCAGCGACTTCGTCTTCGCCGCCCTCCGGGTGGGTGGCCTGGAGGGTCGTCGCTGCGACGAGCACGTCGCCCTGGATCTCGGTGTCCTCGGGCAGGAGACGACCGGGCCGGGTGGTCTCGCCTACGCCATCCGGACCGTGCCGGTGATGATGGCGGCCGCCCGGCTGATCGCTGACCTGGCGCCGAGCGCGTACGTGATGAACTTCACCAACCCGGCGGGGATCATCACCGAAGCCATGCAGACGGTGCTGGGCGACCGCGTGCTCGGGATCTGCGACACGCCGTCCGGCCTGGGCCGACGGGTCGCGGCGCTGCTCGGCCTCGACCACGACCGGGTGCAGCTGGACTACCTGGGGCTCAACCACCTCGGCTGGATGCGGCGGGTGCTGCACGACGGACGGGACGTGCTGCCGACGGTGATCGCCGACGACCGCCTCCTGGACCAGCTGGAGGAGGGCCGGGTCTTCGGGGCGGAGTGGATCCGGGCCCTCGGCACCATCCCGAACGAGTACCTCTACTACTACTACTTCGCCCGGGACGCGGTGCGCTCCATCCTCGACTCCGGCACCACCCGCGGTGACTTCCTCGCGCGCACCCAGCAGGACTTCTACCAGCAGGCGGCCGCGGGTCGAGACGCTGCCGCGCTGTGGCGGACGACGGTCGACCGGCGCACCGCCTCGTACATGGCCGAGGCGATCGGCGGCACCCAGGACGAGCCGCTAGGGGAACGGGCGCCGGAGACCGACCCGGCGCAGCAGGGCTACGCCGGGGTCGCCCTGGGTGTGATGGCCGCCATCACCCGGAACGAGCGGGCGACGATGATCTTGAACGTACGCAACGGCAGCACCATCGCCGGGCTGCCGGCGGACGCGGTGGTCGAGGTGCCGACGATGGTCGACGCGAACGGCGTGCACGCCTTGACCACGGCGCCGCCGGACCTGCACCAGCTGGGGCTGATGGCCCAGCTGAAGGACGTCGAACGCCACACCATCGCCGCTGCGCTGACCGGCTCGAAGGCGGAGGCCCTGCAGGCGTTCGCTCTGCACCCGCTGGTCGACGGCGTGACGGTCGCCCGGCAGCTGCTGGCCGGCTACCTCGCCCGGAGCCCGGAGGTGGCGGCAGCGCTGCCGCACTGATCCCAGCCGGCCCGCACGTCAGTCGTGTCGGACCGTCTCCGATTCGCGCTGCCGCATGTGCTCGGTCTCGAGCTGGAACGTGGAGTGCTCGAAGGAGACCGGGAAGTGGGAGGCGACGCAGTCGCGGATGTCGTGCAGGATGTCGGGCGCGTGGCCGTCGGAGAAGCAGGAGTCGTCCACCACGATGTGGGCCGAGATGGTCGGCAGTCCGGTGGCCACGGTCGAGGCGTGCAGGTCGTGGACGTCCCGGACGTGCCGCAGTCCGAGGATGTGGGACCGGACGTCGTCCAGGTCGAGGCCGGCGGGTGTGAACTCCATCAAGACCCCGACCGTCTCCCGCATCAGCTTCACCGCCCGGGGCACGATCAGCACGGCGATCAGCAGGCCGGCGATCGCGTCGGCCTGCTGGAAGCCGGTGGTGGCGATGACGATCGCGGCGACGATCACGCCGAGCGAACCGAGGGCGTCGTTGAGCACCTCGAGGAAGGCCGCCCGCATGTTGAAGTTGGCGGCCCGACTGGAGGAGAGCACCGCGATGGCGGCGATGTTGGCCACCAGCCCGATCACCCCGAAGATCAACAGCTCGGTGGCCGGAACGTCCGGTGGTGCCAACAACCGGCGGATCCCCTCGATGGCGGCGTAGACCCCGACCGCGAGCAGCACGGTCGCCTGGCCGAGCGCGGCGATGACCTCGATCCGGCGGAAGCCCCAGGTCCGCTTCTTGTCGGCGGGCCGCAGCATCAACGTCGCAGCGATGAGCGCGACCAGCAGTCCGGAGGCGTCGGTGATCGCGTGCGCGGTGTCGGTCAGCAGCGCGAGACTGCCCGTGACCACCGAACCGACGGCCTGGGACACGACCACGATCGCCGAGATGCCGAAGGCGATCCCGAGTCGGGTCCGCATGTCACCGGTGGCGGCCGGATGCTCCGGACCGTGGCTGTGCCCTCCGCCCACCGAGACCTCCTTCGGACTGGTCGACGCATCCCGTCGAAGCCCCGGGTGCGAGTATCGCAAGCGCCGCCGTCACCGGCGCGCAGCCCCGCGGAACGACCGCAACCGGAGACTGTTCCCGACCACGAACACACTCGAGAACGCCATCGCCGCCCCGGCCAGCATCGGGTTCAACAGCCCGAGGGCAGCGACCGGGATGGCGGCGACGTTGTACGCGAACGCCCAGAACAGGTTGGACCTGATGACGGCGAACGTGCTGCGGGAGAGCCGGACCGCGTCGGCGGCGCTGCGCAGGTCGCTGCGGACGAGGGTGATGTCGGCCGCCTCGATCGCGACGTCGGAGCCGCTGCCCATGGCCAGCCCGAGGTCGGCCCGGGCCAGCGCCGGCGCGTCGTTCACACCGTCGCCGACCATCGCCACGACCCGGCCCTCCCGCTGCAGCTGAGCGATCACGGCGACCTTGTCCTCGGGCAGCACGTCGGCGACGACCTCGGTGATGCCGACCTCCGCGGCCACCCGCCGAGCCGCGGCCGCGTTGTCGCCGGTGAGCAGCACGGGGGTGAGCCCGAGTTCCTTCAGCCGCGCGACCGCCTCTGCACTCGTCGGCTTCACGGTGTCGGCGACCACCAGCAGGCCGCGAGCCTCGTCGTCCCAGCCGACCACCACCACGGTCGAGCCGTCCGCCTCGGCCCGGGCCTTCGCCGCGACGAGCTCGGTCGGCAGCACCGCACCGGTCAGCAGCGACTCCCGGCCCACGTGGGCCGTCCGGCCGGCGACCGTGCCGCTGACCCCGCGGCCCTCGAGGTTGGTGAAGCCCTCCGCCATCGGCAGTCGTCCGACCTCCCGCTCGGCCGCAGTGGCGATCGCACGGGCGATCGGGTGCTCGGAGGCGTGCTCGAGCGCGCCGGCGATCCTGAGCAACTCGGCGCGGTCGGTGCCGGCCGTGGGAACGACATCGACCACGGTCATCACACCGCTGGTGACCGTGCCGGTCTTGTCCAGCACGACGGTGTCGATCCGCCGGCTCGACTCCAGCACCTCGGGACCCTTGATCAAGATCCCCATTTGGGCGCCGCGGGTGGTGCCGACCAGCAGCGCGGTCGGCGTGGCGAGACCCAGCGCGCACGGACAGGCCACGATCAGCACGGCGACGGCAGCGGTGAAGGCGGCCGCTGCGCCCAGACCCAGGCCCAGCCAGAAGCCGAGAGTGCCGACGGCGATCGCGATCACGACCGGCACGAAGACCCCGGCGATCCGGTCCGCCAGCCGCTGCACGGGGGCCTTGCCGGCCTGCGCGTCCTCGACCAGTTCCGCCATCTGGGCGAGCCGAGTGTCGGCGCCGATCCGGGTGGCGCGGACGACGAGCCGACCACCGACGTTCACGGTGCCACCGGTCACGGCGTCGCCCTCGGCGACCTCGACCGGAACTGCTTCACCCGTCAGCAGCGATGCGTCCACGGCGGAAGCGCCGGCGACGACGATGCCGTCGGTCGCGACCTTCTCACCGGGCCGGACCACGAACTCGTCGTCGACGGCGAGCTCGTCCGTGCCGATCCGGGACTCGACGCCCTGGCGCAGCACGGAGACCTCTTTGGCGCCGAGGTCGAGCAGCGCCCGGAGCGCAGCGCCGGCCTGCCTTCTGGCTCTCCGCTCGATGTAGCGTCCGAGCAGCACGAAGATCGTGACCCCGACGGCGACCTCGAGGTAGATGGCTCCCGCTCCGTCGCTGGGGGCCACCCGGAACTCGAACCCGTGAATCATCCCCGGTCGACCGGCGGTGCCGAGGAAGAGGGCGTAGACCGACCAGAGGAACGCCGCCGAGGTACCCAGCGAGACCAGGGTGTCCATGGAGGCGGCGCCGTGGCGCAGCTGGACGGCCGCCGCGCGGTGGAACGGCCAACCGGCCCAGACGACGACCGGAGCCGCCAACGTCAGCGATGCCCACTGCCAGAACGTGAACTGCCAGGCGGGCACCATCGCCAAGGCGATCACCGGCACACCGAGCACCACGGCCCCGATCAGCCGGGCCCGCAGCCCGCTCAGCTCCGGGTCCGGGTCGGTCGTCTCCGGCGCGATCTCGGAGGGGTGGGCAGCCGGGGGTGGCGGTAGCGTCGCCGTGTAGCCGGTCTTCTCCACCTCGGCGATCAACAGCGCAGGATCGTAGCCACGGGGAGCGGTCACGGTGGCCTTCTCCGTGGCGTAGTTCACCGAAGCGTCCACCCCGTCGAGCCGGTTCAGCTTCCGCTCGATCCGCATCGCGCAGGACGCGCAGGTCATGCCGCCGATCCTCAGCTCGACCGCAGCCGTGCCCGGGATCGGTGATGTCGCCGGTGATGTCGCCGCTGATCCCGCCGCTGATGTCGCGCCCGGGTTCGGGTCCCGGTCGGAGTACTGGATCGCCATGGTGTGCCCCGTCCTCTCAGCCGTGGCCGTCGCCGTCGGGCTGCGCGTCCGGCGCCTCGTCGTGGCCGCTGCCGCCCCCGGTCCGGGTCCCGGACTCCGCGTCGAGGACGAACTCCGCCGTCCGTACGGTGCCGCCCACCCGGAAGTCCAGATAGAGCAGGTAGCGGCCAGGAGTCGGCGCCTGGGTGGCGAAGGTGATGGTCGGTCCCGCGGTGGCGTCGGCGGCCGGCTCGGCTCCGTCGGCGTGCACGTGCAGGTACGCCAGATCGCCGGAGCGGAGCGCGACCAGGTGACCGAAGGCGCCGAGATAGGGCTGCAGCGTCGTCACCGGGCGACCCGCGCGGGTCACCTCGATGGCCAGGGTCGAGCTCTCTCCCGCCCGCAGATCTCCGCGGAGCCGGACGTCGAATCCGTCGACCCGGTCCACCCGACGCACGACCTGAGCGGGTGCCGGCGACAGCTGGCCGGCGACGTCGATGCTGCGGGTCAAGGTGACGTTCGAGGCGCTCTGTCCAGGAGGCAGGAAGTCGGTGAACACCCGGTAGCTGCCTGCTTCGGTCCACCGCCACGGCAGGCTCCAGATCCCGGTCGAGCGATCGAGGACCGGATGCACGTGGCGGAAGCCGGTGCCGTCGCTGCGGACCACGATCAGGTGCAGCCGCTTCTCGTGCGCGACCGCGAAGTCGGTGACGGGTCGTCCGGCGTCGTCCAGCACCCGGAAGGACAACTCACCCGGGACACCGACGCGGTTCGGCGCGGAGACGGGACCGAGCAGGTAGCCGCCCTCGGCGACCGACAGTCCGCGGACGGCGTGCGCGGACGAGGAGCCGTGGCTCCCGCCGCTCGGCGCGGGATCGGATGCCTGCCGCCAGGCGCTGCGGGTCGCCTCGGGGACGACTGCCGTGGCCGCCGCGTACGCGCCCCCGAAGACCAGGGCGAGTCCAAGACCGAACGCCGCGAGCTTGACCGGGGTGCGCATCAGGCGGGTACGGCCTCGTAGCCCGCCTCGTCCACCGCAGCGAGCACAAGGGTCGGGTCGAGGGCCTGCCCACTGGTCACCGTGAGGCGTCCGGTCCGGGCGCTGACATCGACACCCGTGACGCCTGGCAGGGTGCTCACCTCGACCTGGATGGCTGCCTCGCAGTGGGCACAACTCATCCCGGTCACCTGGTACTCGGCCTGGTGCAGCTGGCTGGTGGTCACGTGGTCCTCCCGTCGTCGATACCCTGAGGGCGTATCACGACTGTATACCCCCAATGGGTATCGAACAAGAGCAGGACCGGTCAGCCCAGCGAGCTGAGATCGTCCGGCACGTCGACCGCGTGCCGGCGCAGCACCGCGAGCTCGACGAGGTCCAGGGCCCTTTCGTTGGTGGCGGCGAGAACGACCGGGGCCGCCTGGCCCGCCTCGGAGGACTCGATCCAGCGCTCCAGCAGTACGCACCATCGTTGGCCCGGCTGCAGGCCCGGGAAGCGGAACTCCGGAATCGGTGACACCAGGTCGTTGCCGATCGACAGCTGGTGATCGAGGAACTCGCGGCTCAAGACGACGCAGATCAGGTGGTGGGCACGGGCCGGCCCGCAGGTGCAGTGGCCGTCGCGGTAGAAGCCTGTCATCGGATCCGTCCCGCACGGCTCCAGTTCTCCGCCGAGGACGTTGCGTTCAGTGACCACCGCACCAGTCTGGCGGAATCCCTGCTAGACCGACGCCGCGCGCGCCTCAGCGGTTATCGCAGGGGCACTCCGACGGGAACCATGGGATCTCGCGCGGCGTCGACCGAGGAGCGCGAGCGCCAGCACCGTCACGGGGATCAGCACGACGTGCGTCGCGGCGAGGGTGATCGTGCTGACGAGGTCGTGGTCGGAGGGGATCGTCATCACGAAGATGGTGCCCAGCTCGAGCACCGGCGCGATGACCATCGCCGTCGGCACGACCCAGGACCACCAGCGCCCGAGGACGGCGGCCAGCGTCAACCCCAACCCCAGCGGGATGGCGGTGAACCCGGCCACCGTGGCGGCGTCGACGTGCACCGGACCGGTCGCGGCGGAGAAGTCGAAGCTGCCGCCGGCGGCCCGACCCACCGCGTAGACGAGCAGATTCGCGGCGACTGCGGCGAGCACGGCACCGAGCACCAGCTGCCACGAGCGCGCGCGCTCCAGCCGGCTCATCGGTCCTGCCCCAAGAACGCCTCGAGCCGGAGCATGGCCCCGTTCCAGACCTCGCTGACGAAGAAGTCGCGGATCTCCGGATTCGGGAAGCCGCTCTGCACGACGTTCATGCGGGTCCGATCGGGGCCTTCGGCATCGAACGTGATCTCGATCCGGGTGGTCATGCTGAGCCCGTCGGGGCTGGAACCGGTCGACTCGGTCACCAGCCGGCGCGGTCGGTCGATGACCAGGAAGGTCTGGGTCTCACGGAACAAGGTGTCCTCGTCCGGTCCCCAGACCGCGGTCTGGACGCCTCCGACCCGCAGGTCGACGGTGATCTCGACGATGCCGGGGGTCTCGTCGAGGATGGAGAACCAGATCTTCTGCTTCTCGGCGTCGGTGTAGGCGTCGAACACCTCCTCCGGGGTGGCCGGGAGGACCCGGGAGATCCGAAGTTCGAGGGGAGTGACGGTGTTGCTCATCGGTCTGTTCCTTTCTGGCCCTGCTGGAGGGTGAAGAAGACTTCGAGACCGTCGAGGCGACGCTCCCAGAGCCGCTGATAGAAGCTGATCCACGCCATCGCCTCGTCCAATCGTTCGGAACCGAGCCGGCACTGCCGGGCGCGACCGACCTTCTCGGTCGACACCAGTCCGGCGTCCTCGAGCACCTTGAGGTGCTTGGCCATGCCCGTCACGGTCATGCCGGCCGGTTCGGCCAGCTCCGTCACCGTGGCCGGGGATTCCCCGAGTCGGGTCAGGATCTGCCGCCGGGTCTCGTCGGACAATGCGGCGAACGTCCGGTCGAGCGTTTCTTGGTGAACCATGTGGTTCAGCATATGTCATTGAACCAGATGGTGCAACGTTGCGTACGGTTGGATGTGCCCATGGCGACACCGATGGCGGAGCAGGGCAGCGCCCGCGTGGACTGGATCAGATCCCGGATGGCGATGCTGGCTGCGACCCGGGAGGAGCTACGGCGGACGCGCCCGTTCGCCGGCCGGCGGATCGGGATGAGCCTGCACGTCGAGCCGAAGACGGCGGTTCTGGTCGAGACGCTCGCGGCCGGCGGCGCCGAGCTCGTCGGCACCGGCAACCACGGCTCCACCCAGGACGACGTGGTCGCCTATCTGAACGAGCAGCCGGGGATCACGATCGTCGGCCGGCGGACCGACCGGCTGGAAGAGCACTACGCCAACATCGGGCGCGTCCTGGATGCGAATCCCGACATCATCCTCGACAACGGCGCCGATCTGGTGGCGGGACTGGTCAAGCGCAACCAGCTGGGCACCGTGCTGGGCGGCACCGAGGAGACCACCAGCGGTGGCGACCGGTTGCGGCGCGAGCTGGCCGGCCGGGTGCCGTTCCCGGTGATCGTGATCAACGACAGCCTGCTGAAGGCGATCGGGGAGAACAAGCACGCGGTGGGACAGTCGGCGGTGGAGAGCTTCATGCGGCTCACCAACGTGATGGTCCCGGGCCGGCGCTTCGTCGTCTTCGGGTACGGGTGGTGCGGACGCGGTGTCGCGCAGTACCTCCGGGCGCTCGGGGGCAAGGTCGCCGTCGTGGACCCCGACGAGTTCAAGGCCTTCGAGGCCACACTCGACGGCTTCCGGGTCGGGGTCGCCGAGGACTTCGCGCCGTGGGGCGACGTGTTCATCACCGCGACCGGCCGGCCGAACGTGATCGGCTTCGGCCTGATCGAGCAGCTCCGGGACGGCGTGATCCTGGGCAACGTCGGACACTTCCCGTGGGAGATCGACGTCACCGATCTCCGGGCGCGCTGCACCAGCAGCGTCGAGGTCGTGGAGGCGGTGGAACGCTTCGAGCTGCCGAACGGGCGACACGTCGTGCTGCTCGCCGGCGGCCGGATGTTCAATCTCGGCGGCCGCGAACCGAAGGGCAACTCCATCGAGTCCATGGACCTCGGCTTCCTGCTGCAGACCCGGTCCCTCGAACGGGTCGCGACCGGAGCCGCCGAGTTGGCGGGCGGTGCCCAGCCGGTGCCGGAGGACATCGACCGCCAGATCGCCCGGCAGTTCATGACGTCCCTGCGGGCCGAGGCCTGACCCGAGGGGCGGGGACCGACGTCGCTCAGTGCTGCATGTCGGTGAAGCGGCTGTAGTGACCCTGGAAGGCGACGGTGATGGTCTTGGTCGGGCCGTTGCGGTGCTTGGCGACGTCGAAGTCGGCTTCGCCGGCGCGTTCGGACTCCTTGTCGTAGAGGTCGGGCCGGTTGAGCAGGATGACCATGTCGGCGTCCTGCTCCAGCGAGCCGGACTCGCGCAGGTCGGACAGCATCGGGCGTCTTGTCGGTGCGCTGTCTCGGGGCCGCGGTTGAGCTGGGACAGGGCGACCACGGGCAGGTCGAGCTCCTTGGCCAGCAGCTTGAGCTGGCGGGAGAACTCCGACACCTCGAGCTGGCGGGACTCGACCTTCTTGCCGGAGGTCATCAGCTGGATGTAGTCGATCACCACCAGCCGCAGGTCGTGGCGCTGCTTCAGCCGGCGCGCCTTGGCCCGGATCTCCATCATGGTCAGGTTGGGGGAGTCGTCGATGTACATCGGCGCCTCCGAGACCTGGCCCATCTTGGTCGAGACCCGGGACCAGTCCTGCTCGCTCATCCGGCCGCCGCGGATGTGGGACAGCGGGATCGCCGCCTCGGCCGACAGCAGCCGCATGGTGATCTCGATCTGGCTCATCTCCAGGCTGAAGATGACCGAGGTCAGGCCGTTCTTGATCGAGGCCGACCGGGCCAGGTCCAACGCCAGGGTCGACTTCCCGCAGCCGGGTCGCGCGGCCACGATGACCATCTGGCCCGGGTGCAGGCCGTTGGTCAGCTCGTCGAGATCGGCGAACCCGGTCGGCACCCCGGACAGCCCGGCCCCGCGGGACTCGATCGCCTCCATCTCGTCCAGCGTCGGCTGCATCAGCTCCGACAGCGGCTTGTAGTCCTCGCTGGCTCGCCGCTCGGTCACCGCGTACACCTCGGCCTGGGCCCGGTCGACGATGTCGTCGACGTCGCCCTCGGCGGCGTAGGACATCTGCCCGATCCGCACCGAGGCGTCGACCAGCCGGCGCAGGATCGCCTTCTCGCGGACGATCTCGGCGTAGAACCCGGCGTTGGCCGCGATCGGCACGCTGGCCAGCAGGGTGTGCAGGTACGGCGCCGCCGCCGACCCGCAGCAGCTCGCCGCGCTTGCCCAGCTCGTCCGACACCGTGACCGCGTCGGCCGGCTCGCCCCGCCCGTACAGGTCGATGATCGCGTTGTAGACCTGCTCGTGCGCCGGCCGGTAGAAGTCGCCGCCGCGCAGCACCTCGACCACGTCGGCGATGGCGTCCTTGCTCATCATCATCGCGCCGAGCACGCACTGCTCGGCCTCCATGTCCTGCGGCGGCGTCCGGTCGCTCGCCCGGCTCGGCGCAGCCTCTTCGCGGTACGGCGGCATCACTTCGGCCAGACTCACCGGCGCCCTCACCCTCCCCATGTCCTCCGGCGTACCGGAGGAGCTATCGAAACTGTGTTCGCAACGCTAGATCGAGCCACTGACAAGTCTCGCGGCTCGTCGTGGCATCACCCGCCGACCCGCCGGCGAGCCCGGACCGACTCGCCATCGACTCGACACCGACCCGTCATCCACTCGCCATCGACTCGCCGTTGACTCGCTGTTGACGCCGACTTCGAAGCGACTTCGGTCTGGAGGCTACGCCGATCCCGCTGCACCGAGAACCGTGTCGTCCACAGGGCCTGTGGACAACTGGGGATTACGTGTGTGGGACACGCGACGGGGGTGTGCACCGCCTGGGTACGACACTGGGGACAGGCGGCGATCGGCCCCGATAAACGTCTTCTGACCAGGTGAAACAGCGCCGAGTGAGGTGGACAGGAAATGCTGAGAGGATTTCTTGGCGGTCTCAGGATTCGTGGTCGTGGGGTTGACAAAACCACGGTTCGACGCGGCTCGCTGAAGGCGGCCTGGGGATAACGGCATACCGATTGGGCGCTACGTCGCGAAAGCCATCTGTCGACATCACCGTCGACACATCACAGTCGACACATCACCGTCGACACATCACCGTCGTCACGCCATCCGGGCCCGAGCCCTGCCCTCCAGCACCTGCTGCAGGACGGTCACGGTCTCCGGCGCCAGGTCGACACCTAGTTGCCGGGCTTGAGCGGCGATGTGCAGCGTGAGCCGTTCGACCTCGCTGCGATGGCCGGCCCGGTGTTCGGTCCGGATCCGGACGACCATCAACAACTCGTCGCCCGGCGCCGCAGCGAGGGCCCGCGAGGCGGCCCAACGAGCCAGGTCGATGTCGTGGTCGTCCAGGGCGCGGTTCGCCAGCTCCACCCCGAGGTCTCGGACCGCGGAGATCATGTCGGTCCGCAGCTCCTCGGCCCAGTACCACTGACCGGGAGCCGCGTCGGCCAGCGGTGCGCCGCGGACCAGCTCCAGCGCAGCCCGAAGAGCAGCTGTGCTGGAGCGGTCGATCCCCGGCGCGGTCAGGATCTGCAGTCGCTGCCAGTCCGAGCTGACCGCGTCCTGCAACCTGATCTTGCCGGAGTACGCGTCGGGGAGGTACGGCGTGCCGTCCGCGTCCGAGCCCAACCAGGTGCGCAACCGGCTCATGTTCGATCGCCGGGTGCCTTCGGCAACCACCAACGCCGACGCCATCGCCTGGGCCGTGGCGCCGGGATGCTCCAGCAACCAGCCGCAGTACTCCAGGCACTGTTTCGCCGCCCGGGGCGGCGGGGAGCCGGTCGCCCCGACGAGCTCCACGGATCCGAGCAGCAGCAGGGTGGGGTGCAGCGCCGCGTCCGCGGCGCCGTTCCCGCCTGCCGTGATCATCTCCTGCTGCCCCCCTTCGGTGCCCTGCGCGTTGCCTCGTGGTCGTCCCCAGCTGCTGGATCGTCGGAGCTGGCCGGCATCGAGGTGCCGGACGTTGTCCGGTGGTGGATCCGGGTCGTCGAGGGCGTCCCCGTCGGACCACCAGGGCGCCCGGGTGGTCCGCTCGCTCCCCGTGACGTGCAGCACGTCGACGACCGCGGCCACTGTCGACGGCGGGAGGAGCTGTGGGGTGAGCTGTACCCCGATCGGCTCGAGCACGCCGGTTCCCCGGCCATCGAGCCGCAGCGTCCAACCGGCGGACGCTGCGATGCCGGCCCGATCGTCGGATCGCTCGCAGGAGGGGAGAACCGCGGCCATCGTGGCCCGCGGCGTTGCGGTCAACAGGCGCCGCAACCGGAGTTCGTGATCTTCCTCCAGCACGGTGTTGATCAAGATGATCTCGGGGGCCCACGGATCGGCCAGGTCCGGATCGACCCGGTGTTGCCCGGGCCGTTCGGTCGCCAGCTCGGCGCGCTGCATCACGGCCCGGGACTCCAACCGCTCGAGGAGCGCGTCGACGTCGTCGGTGGCGCTGACGTTGTGTCGTCCCAACGCCTCGGGCAGGGAGCGGAACGACCCGACCAGTGTCAAGATCATCTCCTCCGCCCACGGTGAGAACGACAGCTCCAGGGCCATCGCCGCGAGTACGCCCTCGACGAGCTGCGGATCGTCCGCCTCGAGGTGCAGCAGCCCGAGCGTCTCCAGATCGGCCACCACGGGCCGGGACTCCGCATCGGTTCCCAGGGTCACGAGCGCCGGGTACGGGCGGACCGCCTCGCTCAGCCCTGGCACCGCCTTGAGCCGATCGGCGTCGGCGGCATCGAGCAGCCACCGGTCGCCCTCGACCTGGAACCCGTCCGGCGGCTCGATCGCGTGCCCGGACCAGCGCAGCTGCAGCTGCTCGTCGGTCACCGTGGCGACGGTCAGGGCCGGCAGCAACGTGGCGGTGCGGTGGCAGTGGGCCGAGATGGCCCGGGTGGCGAGGTCGAGGGTGCGCAAGCTGATCGGCCGAGCCCGCCGGCCGAGTGCGGTCTCCACGCGTTGAACTGCTGCTACGGGATGGAGGATCCGTCGACCGACGGGACGGAGCTGCAGCTGCTGGCGGCGGCGGAGGGCCAGGCCGGTGATCAACGCGGCGGCCAGCAGGGCACCGGCCGAACCGATCCCGGCGGCCAGCACGGCGGGATCGGGCGCCGTGCTCGGTGCCGGCGGCGGATCCGGGGCCGGCGGGCGCGCGCCGGCGGGATCGGCCGGGACGGGATCGGCCGGGACGGGATCGGCTGGGGACGCATGGTCGGTCGGCGCCTCCGCCGAGGGGTGCGGGCCGGCCGGGACGCCGTCGACACAGCTGTCGCCGGACGACGGCGGGTGCTGCGACGCACCGGTCTCCCGCTGCGGGGTCGGGGCGGCTCGAGCTGCCGTCGGGACGGGCTGGGATGTCCGGGGACGATCCGGGGCTCCGCCTTCGGGTCGGGCCTCGGGCTGCGGCCGGTCGTCGTCGCGATCGGGATCTGATCGGTGCCGGGAGGGGGTGTCCTCGTACTTCGGTCGATACGGCACGACCAGCCGCATCCCGGTGTCCAGCTCGTCGGGATCGTCGAGTCGGTCACGGTTCGCGTTCCAGATGATCGGCCAGCGGCGCTGCGCGCCGTAGTACTTCTCGGCGATCCCGGACAGCGTGTCGTTCTCGGCGACGACGACGGTGCGCTCGGCCGGCTCGTCCCGTGGCTCGGCCGCGCCAGTTCTCACGTCCGGGATGATCAGCCGCCAACCCGGCTGCAGCCGGTCCGGCCCGCCGGTCAGACGATCCGGGTTGGCCCGGGCGATCTTCCGCCAGTCAGCGCCCCGGCCGTAGTAGTGCTGCGCCAACGACCAGAGATCATCGCCCGGCTCGACCAGGTGGGCGTGGTCCACCTCGCGATCCGGTGCCTTCGCGCGGACGGTGCTCGAGGTGTCGGGGTCGACCACCGTCGTCGATCCCGGTTCCGCGACGAGTTCGTGCCGGTGATCATCACCGGCCAGCGGCGCGGCGACCGCGACGACGGATGGCGCCGGGTCCGCCGAGCTGGCCTGGGTCGTGGTCAGCATCGCCACCACGGACATCAACAACCCGCCCGCCAGCCGTTGGATCGAGTTCAGCGCGGGCAGCCGGAGGGCATATCGGTGCCGGCTGACCAGAGTCACGAGCTCGGCGACCACACTGACTCCGAAGACCAGCCACCCGGTCCAGCCGCCGAGCAGCAGCAGGGCCAAGACGATCAGCACCGGGTCGACGCCGGCCAGGGTCGACGTCGTCGCGACGGATCCCACGATCGGCCAGAGCGCCGACGTCAACACGGTCAGCAGATACGGCAGGGCGAGGAGGCCGCCCAGCAGCACCAGCAAGGCGGCCACCCCGCGGATCACCTTCATGCGTTCACCTGCTCGAGCTCACCGGGCTCTGCGGCATGCCGACCTCCTTCACCGTCCGGGAACACCACGGTGTCTCCACCCTGCTGTCGCCGGCTCGGGACGCGCCAGACCGGGGTGTTGGCGGTCGGCGCTCGGTGTTGTCCGTCGGCGTGGAACCTCACGGCGTCGGTCCGACGAGCAGGGTCAGCAGGGCCGCGACGAGGAAGATCAACCCGAAGATCAACGCGGGCAGGGTCATGTAGATCGTCATGCCCTCGGCGGCCGCGCCGGCCTGCAACCGCTCCTTGGTCAGGTGGGCATCCCGCAGCTCCTTGACCCGGGCTCGCAGGGTTCCGGAGAGGGCGGCTCCGGTCTCGTCCAGCTGCATGACGTCGGCCACGTCGTTCAGCTCCGGCAGATCCAACCGGTCGGCGAGTCGGCGCAGCTCGCCGTAGGGGGATTGCTGCTCGAGCCTGGCCCGGTCCAAGGCGGTGCGGAGCTGCACGAAGAGCGGGGTGTCGCTGAGCTCAGCCGCCCGCTGGAGGGCCGAGGACGCCGACGCGTTGGCCAGCCGTTCGAGGGTGACCAGATCCAGATAGACCAGCAGTGCCTCGACCGCGTTGCCGCGCGACGTCCGGGCCTGCCGGCGCAGCAGCAGATCCGGGACGAAGAACCCGAGCCCCAGGCCGATCACCGATGCCGCCGCCACCCAACCGGACGGGCGGCCGCCCAGGAAGAACTGCGCGGCACCGGCCGCGATCGGCAGCGACGCCCCGACCATCGCCCACACGAACTTGTCGGCGTAGAACTCCGCGACCGACTTCCCCTGCAACCGCAGGCTCTGTCGTTGCCGCCCGGCCAGCGGCACCGGGACGTGCCGGTACAACCACTCGCCCAGTCGCTCCGAGGGCCGGCTCGAGAGGCTGTCCTCGACCGGGCGCATCGGTGCGATCGACTCGCCGGTCACGCGATCGAGGGCCGGCTGCAACCGTGGCGCGTGCGGCACCAGGGCCGAGACGATGGCGATCGCACCGCCGACGACGAGGACCCCGCTGAGGATGATCATGATGCTCGTCATCGCCGGCTCGCGACGAGGATCCGCTCCCGCGGTGGCTGCTGGGCCCGGCGTCGGAGCAGCAGCAGGGAGCCGAGGTAGCAGACCGCGAGCACCGACAAGATCACCTGGCCGAGCGGGGTCGCATAGCCGGCGAAGAAGCCCGGCGACAGGACGAACATGCCGGTCAGGGTCACCAGGCTGATGACCGTCACCTGCCGGACCACCACGTACGGCTTCGCCCGCTCGGTCTCGATCTGCCGTCGACCGCGGAGTTGATCTTGGATCGAGTCGGCCAGGGCCGCCAGGGTCTGGGAGGCCCCGTCGGAGCCCCGCCGGGCGGCCAGCACGAGGGCGGCGACGACGCCGTCCGCGTCGGGGGAGTCCAGCGCGTCGGCGAAGCTCCGCAGGGCATCGGCGCTGTCCCAGCGGCTGTTGAGTCGGTCGACCAACCGGCCGACATCGGCCACCAGCACCGGTGGTGCGGTCCGCCGCGACACCCGGATCGCATCCGTCACCGACCGGCCGGTGCTCATCGAGGCGGCCAGGGCGCGGACCCAGCGGTCGAGTGCCTCCAGCAGCTCGACGTCGCGCTGCTTCGGCAGCACCAGCAGGTACGGCAGCCCGAGCGCGAGCAGCGGCGCCACCACCACGAGCACCGCCCAGCCGGTGATCACGGTGCCGAGCAGGCCGGCCACCAGACTGCCGACCAAGATCACGTCGCGTCGGGTGCCGGCTCGCCCGGCGGGTCGGCGGGTGAGCCGCGCCCACCGCCGGGCGATCGGCTCCGACCGCGACCGGCGCTCGGGCCAGCTCCGGGACCAACCCGCCCAGACCAGTACGACGCCGCCCACCAGTAGCACGCCGGCCAGGACCGCGATCCCCGTCACGGCCGCCGCCGCTCGACGAGTCGACCCGACCGGATCGGTCCGGGCAGCGACCGGACGAAGGGCAACAACTCGGCCTCGAAGTCCGCGTCCGGGGTGAACCCCGCCGGCGACGTGCGGGATCCGGTTGCGGAGTAGGTCAGGTGGGTGACGGGCCGTCCGTTCTCCAGCGCGCCGGTGGCCTGCCGGATCTCGGCGACGTAGCGCCGCCGACCACCACCGCGCCAGGTGTCGTCGACGAGCTTGACGAAGACGAAGAGCGAGATGTTGTGAGCGATCTGCCGGTAGGCCTCGTCGATGGTCAGCACCCCGCCCTGGGCGACTCGGGAGGCGAGCCGGTCGATGGTGGAGCCGGCCGAGTGGGAGTGCGTCGTGCTGAGGGTGCCGGTGCCGGCTTGCATGGCCTCGAACATGGCGGCCGCCTCTCCGCCGCGTACCTCGCCGACGATGAGCCGGGACAGGTTCTGCCGCAGCGCCTCCGGCATCAGGTCCGCGACGGTGAACTCCCCGACCCGCGAGCCACCACTGGTCTCGCCGTGGCCGACCCGGGACTGCAGCGCCAAGATGTTCTCCCGGCCCGGCTGCAGATGGGTCATCAGCTCGTAGTCGGTCTCCAGCGTGCCGAACCGCTCGTGGGCGGGGATGGCGTGGATCAGAGCCCGGAGCAGGGTCGTCTTCCCCGCACCTTGATCACCGGAGATCACCATCGACCGGCGGGCCAGGACGGCGGCGTCGAGGAACTCGGCGACCTCCCGCGGCAACATCTCGGCGATCACCAGGTCCGCCAGTGACACGTCGGTCAGGATGTGCTGGCGGATGACGACGCTGGGGCGGAACGCCAGACCGAAGCCGATGGCGTGCAGGCGGAAGCGCTCACCGAGGGCCAGCGTCAGGGTGGGGTGCGAGTCGTCGAACGGCCGCGAGGGCTCGCTGTTCTGGCCGAGGAAGCGGATCGCGTCGATCAGCTCGTCGTCGCTGTCGGCGATCGGTGGGCGACGTTCGCGGCGGCCGTCCCCGTACTGGACCACGACCGAGTCGCAGCCGGCGATCTCGATGTTCTCCACGTCCGGCAGCTCGAGCAGCGGCTGGAGGCGGCCGTAGCCGAAGACCGCGTCCTCGACGGCGACGACGTACTGCTCCTCCTGAGCGCGCGACCACAGGCCGGCCCCGTCGCGGTGCAGCGTCCGGACGTGCTCGTTGACGACCCGCCGGATCACCGAGCGACCGAGCAGCAGTCGGTCGTCGCCCTGGACCGGTCGTCGGGTCCGGGTGGCCTCGGCTGCGGCCTCCTCGGTGATGATCGCCGAAGCCCGGCGCCGCAGCTCCACCACGATCGGCCACTCGATCATCGACGGTGCCACCCGGACGCCGAACTCCGCGACCTCGGTCGCGTCGAAGGTGCTGCGTGGTGACGGGCCGGCGACCGGATCGGACCCGCGGTCACCACTCAGCTCGGTGAACAGGGGTACGGCGATCAACGTCGGTCCGGCCGCGGGAGGCGAGTCCGGCACCTCGAGGTCGACCGGATGGGTCCGGGGTCGGGCGGCGAGATCGTCAGCGGTCTCGTCGAGGTCGGTCATCGCCGGCTGCCGATCAGCTCGTGGTGGTCCTGGAGCCGCTGGGCGAGTGCGGTCGCCGCGGTGTGCAGCGAGCGGTTGAACTTCGAGGTCGCGAACCGCCGGCTCCGGGGCTTCCCGTCGGACAGTGGTGCCGCGGCGACCGGGTCGTACGGGATCGTGGCGGCCGGTCGCAGCCCGAGGGCGCGGCCGATCTCCGCCGCCTCGTACGGCCGACCGGCACCGACGACGACCAGTCCGAGGCGCGCGTCGTCCCCGGCATGGCTCGGGTTCTCGATCAGCAGGGGCAGATGCACCTGCGCGGACACCACGGCACGCAGGTCGGATCGGGTGACGAGGGCGGTGTAGGCGGCCGACTCCGCCAGCGGACCGGGCAGTCCCGGCGGACCGATGCGCCCGGCATCCACCAGCACGTCGATGCCGAGTCCGCCGATCTCCTCGAACGCCTCCACCAGGTCGGTCCAGACTCCACCGAAGATGGCGGCGCTGCCGGGTCGGGTGAAGCCCGGGAGGAACCGCCGTCGGTGTTCCCCGTCGTCGGCCAGCGCCAGGGTCTGGTCCAAGATCACTTCGCGCAGCGGCCGCCGGTCGCGGTGCGCCTCGGCGACCCGCAGCAACCCCTTGCCGCCGGAACTCTGCCCGGCGAGGAACCCGGCCAGCACCGCCTGATGTGCCCCGGGATCGCAGTCAGCCAACAGCACCGGACGCGGCCAGGCCAGCGCCAGACCGACCGCCAGCGTCGTCACGCCGGGCGAGCCGGAGACCGAACCGAGGACGAGGATGGCCATCGCCGGTCACCGATCGGCGTCGCGCACGAGCGACAGCCGATCCTGGGCGGCCAGCAGCGCCACCACCGGCGCCTGGTCCGCACCGATGTCGATGTTCACCAGGGTCGACGCCGCGTCTGGTCCTGGTTGCTGATCGACCACCCGGGCGGCGAACGTCTTGCCCGTGTACTCGTCGCGGAAGCCGGCCTCGGCGTTCGGTGGCGGCACTGCGATCAGCCGGACGGCAGCACCGGGCACCAGGTGGTTGCTGGGAGCTCGGCCCGCGGACACCAAGATGCCGACGAGGGCGCGGCGGTCCGCCGGCAGCTTGACCGCCGCGATGGCGCCGGGGGCCAGGATCGAACCCGCCACGAGGTCGTAGACGGCCCGCTGTCCGACCAGCTCGTCCCGCCGGCTCGCCGGCACCGTCGGCACACCCGGGTCACCGTTCACCGTGACGGTGGTGAGGTCCGACGCCGCGACGAGCTGACCGCGGTAGACGGTGTGCGTCAGGGCGAGCACCGCCGACTCGGTGGCGACCCGAGCGTAGATCAGGTACGACAGCAGGCCCCCGATGCAGATGGCGGTGAGCCCGAGGGCGATCCAGCGTGGATTGCGACGGGCCGGCAACGAGGGCTCAGGGGTGACCGGCGGTTGCCCCGAGGGCCGCCCGTCGCGCGACCGGAACCGTTGCCAGGCGGCGGTGATGCGGCCGGGCTGCTCGGCGTCGTTGTCGGTCTTCGGACCGGTGTCGGCAGGAGTGGGGTCGGTGTCGATGCTCACGGGCGGTTCCCGGCTTCCTTCGAGGGACAACAGACGGCACTGCTCATCAGCGGTCCCCGGTGGCGACGAGGACGGCGGTGGCCGATCCGGATGCGGAAACGGAGCCGATGCCGATCGCGGCCAGGAAGATCGTCGGCTCGTCGGCCGAGGTCCGGACCGTGACGACGCCCGCAGTGATGTCGACCGAGCCGCGGACGCCGGGTTGTCCGGCCAGATAGCCGCGCGCCGCCAGCACCGCCGCACCGGCGCCACTCTGACCGGCCAGCGCACCGGTGGCACCGGCGTCGGCGGCGGCCCGGGCAGCACCGGCTGCTGCGACCTCCGCCCGGGTCGCGGCGGCGATCTGCTGTCCGCCGTCGACGACCAGTCCGGCGGTGATGATCATGGCGGCGACCACGACGCAGACGAAGACGCTCACCGCCTGACCGCGCTCGTCGGCCGTGCTGCGCAGCGCGGGCATCAGCTCCGTCCTCGGTAGCTGTCCAGTGCCGAGGCGCCCTCGGCGCGCACGGTGATGCTGCCGGGCATCCCGGGCAGCAGCAGGTCGGCGAACGGGACGACGCAGCTGACCTCGGCTCGTACCGTGGCCGGGGTTCCCACCGGTGTGGAGAAGCCGCTGGTGTCGACGCCGGCGTGCCGACTCGAGCAGCGCAGGCCGGCGGTGGCGAGGGCCCGGCCGGCGGCGGCCTCGGCGTCGTGTCGGGCGTCGCCGGCCGAGCGGGCCAGCGATCCGGCCCGGGCCGCGGCGTACGCGCTGTCGGCGACCGCGGCGCGGGCGAACCACAGCCGACCACCGGCGACCAGCAACGCCAAGATGATCATCAGGGCCGGGACGGCGAGGGTCAGCTCGACGGCGGCCGAGCCGCGGTCGCTGCGACGGCCGCTCACGGATCGCTCACCCGCTCGCGCGGTGCCGCGGCCGATTCGCGGATCTGTCCGAGTGGAAGGTCGAGCAGCGACGGCATCCGGCCCGAGACGACGACGCGCACCTCGCCGGGGGAGGTCCGGACGTCGACCTCGACCGAGCCCAGACCGGCCGACCGAGCGATCCGGCCGGCGAGGTCGGCGGCAGCCGCTGCCGAGCCCTCGCGTCCGGTCGCCACATCCACCGCCGCCGTCGCCGCCCGAAGCGCGACCTGGCGGCCGTGGATCCACAAGCCGGCCTGGATGACACCGAGCGTGACCAGCAGCAGCAGCGGCCAGATCAGTGCCAGCTGGACCGACTCGCTGATGCCGCGTTGGTCGGCGCGGGCGGCCGGCCCGCTCACCTGGGCAGATGGCTCTGCACGAACGCGGTGATGGCCACGATGATGCCGGTGGCGATGGCCACCGCGCCGGCCAGCAGGATCGCGTTCTCCGCCGACTGGCTGAGCCCGCGCTCGTTGCGTTGCCATGGCTGGCGGAGGAAGACGGCGAGGCCGATGACGGTGTGGAGGATGCGACTCAAGATTCCTCTCCTCTGCGGTTCGAGGGGAAGGTCCGACGCTGTGGTGGCCAGCACGATGGCACAGCCGGCTTCCCCTTCGATAGGTCTGATCGTGGCCGCTTTAGGACATGACATCGACTGGACAACAACGGCTGGGAGCCGAATGAATCAAGGGAATTCATGCGGCCTCGATCAGGCGCTCGGCATGCCGGGCCAGGGTGCGCAGACCACGGCTGCAGCGGTAGCGGACCATGCCGGCGCTGGTACCGAGTCGAGCGGCCGCGGTGCGGCTGTCGGCACCGTCGACGAACACGCTCTGCAACGCCGACGAGGTCGCCGGGTCGATCAACCCCATGGACTCGGCCAGCTCGATGAGCAGCTGAGCGTCGCGATCGGGACGATCGTCCACCGGCTCGGATCGCCGCCACAGCAGTCGATCCCAGTCCGCCGCCTCGACCGTGGCGCCGGCCAGCTCGAGACGTCGAGCTTGCGCGGCTCTGAGCACGTCCTTGCGCGTGTCGAGCGCGAGGTTGGCGGCGATCATCGTCGGCCGGCGGGTCAGCGGATAGGTCCGGATCCGGCACCACATGGCCGCGACGAATTCCTCGACGCCGAGATCGGGATAGGTCTGGGCCAGCCGGACGACCTTGCCGAGCATGGCTTGGAGCACGGTGCGGGCGGCCAGCCGGTCGCCGGCCGCGGACTCCCGGAGCAGGGCGGCCAGCACCGGGTCGGGCCGGTGCCGGATCGCGGCGATCACCTCGGCCAGGTCCCGTGGGCCGGCCAGGTCGGGTTGCCGGTCGGCCCACGTGAGGTCGTCGCGGTGCCGGCCGACGAGTCGGGCCCACTCGTCGTTCAGCTCAGTGACGAGGGTGAAGCAACGAGTTCTGGGTGGCGGCACGGGATGCTCCTCGCGATGGGGGTCGCGACGAGCCTGCCGATCCGGTGTTGTCGGGCTTGTTGTCCGACACGGCGTCGATGTTGGCCGCTGGGCAGCAGTGTTGTCCGGGGTGGTCCGGGACGATCAGGAGCGCAGGATGCGGCGGGTGATCAGCTCACCGCGGGCGTACCGACCGATCTCGTGGGTGGCGATGCCGTCCATCACCGCACCGACGCCCCCACCGAGGAGCGGGACCCGCCGGGTCAGCGCCAACGCGAAGTTCTTGCCACCGATCCGGGCGAAGAGATCGCCCAGCACCTCTTCGGCGACGGTCTGGTCGAGTCTCGGGTCGAAGACCGGTGCGGTCGCGACCGCGAGCGGCGAGGTGGGCAGCTTCCCCTCGACGATCCGCTTCGCCACCTGCTCACCACCCAGCAGGCACATGATGAGAGCCGTCCGGACCCGCCCGTCGTCGAGGTCGTACCCACGGAGGTGCGCCATGGCGGCCACCATCCGGGTCTGTACCACGGCGACACCGGTGACGTTGGCCGGCAGCGTGACCGGCAGGGCGGCGATACCGCCGATGTTGGTGACGAAGCCCTGCGCCGAGGCGAGTCCGACGTGGAAGTCGATCAAGCCGTCGATGGCGACGTCCGCGGCACCGCCGTGCTTCTGCAGCTGACGGGCTGCACTGGCTTTCGCACTCGGCAGCCACCCCGTACCGTCGATGGCCAGCTCCAGGACACGTCGCAGGGCGCCGCCGGCGGCGCCGGGAGCGTAGCGGTAGGCCATCTCGCTGCCCCGGGCGAAGAATCGGCCGACATCCTGCGCTGACGGCATCGCACTCCCTCCGACCCACGGCCACCGGCCGATCCGGGGCGCTGACACGTTCGCCTGTCAGCCTATGCGGCCGGCGAGGAGGACGCCCGTGGGTCGGACCCCGATGCGACCCCGGCCCACCCCTGACGTGCGGCAGACTGCGGGGTGTGGAGGCGCCCTTCGGACCGCCGCAGACCTGGAGACCCAGTGACCTGATCGCGGTGTCCCGGGACTTCTCGCCGGACCTCGTGGTCGAGGCGTACCGCGCCGGAGTGTTTCCGATGCCGGTCCGGCGGGCGGTGATGGGCTGGTTCTCCCCCCTGCGTCGCGGGGTGCTGCCGCTCGACCGGCTCCAGGTGTCCCGCTCGCTGCGCCGCAGCACCGCGCGGTACCGGGTCAGTGTCGACGCCGCCTTCGAGCAGGTGCTGGACGCGTGCGCGGATCCGAAGCGGCCGGGGGGCTGGATCGACCCGCGGATCCGGACGGTCTACACGACGCTGCACGCCGCCGGCGTGGTCCACTCGGTCGAGGCCTGGAGCGAGGACGGCCGACTGGCCGGCGGGCTCTACGGGGTCAGCATCGGTGGCCTGTTCGCCGGTGAGTCGATGTTCCACGCACCCCACGGCCGCGACGCCTCCAAGGTCGCCCTCGTCGCGCTGGTCGACCGGCTGCGGGCCGCCGGCGAGTCGGGCCGGCTGCTCGACGTGCAGTGGCAGACGCCGCACCTGGCCTCACTCGGGGTGGTGGAGGTGACCCGGTCGCGCTACCTGCAGCTCCTCCGGGCGGCCCTGTCCCTCGAAGAACCCGACTGGGGTGAGCGCTGACGGGTCGATAATGGGTCCATGCCGGAGATGCCCGAGGTCGAGTCTCTCGCCCGCTTCCTGACCGAGAAGTGCGTGGGCCACGCCATCGCCCGGATCGACCTGGCGGCCTTCAGCTCCCTCAAGACCTACGCGCCGCCGCTCACCGCCCTGCACGGCCTGGAGATCGACGGGGTCAGCCGGCACGGCAAGTTCCTCGACGTCTCCGCGCAGGGTCTGCACCTGGTCTTCCACCTCGCCCGGGCCGGCTGGCTGCGCTGGAAGGACGTCCTGCCCGCCACGCCGGTGAAGCCTGGCCGCGGACCGCTGAGTCTGCGGGTACGACTCGACGACGACTCGGGATTCGATCTGACCGAGGCGGGGACCCAGCGGAAGCTGGCGATCTACGTCGTCGCCGATCCGCAGTCGATCCCGCACGTCGCGACCCTGGGCCCCGATCCGCTGTCGCCGGACTTCGACGCCGCCGCCCTCGGCGCGCTGCTGCAGCGGTCCGGCCGGGCGCAGCTCAAGGGGGTGCTGAAGGACCAGCGGAACATCGCCGGGATCGGCAACGCCTACTCCGACGAGATCCTGCACGTCGCCAAGATGAGTCCGTTCAAACCGGCCAACTCCTTGACCCCGGTGGAGCTGGAAGCTCTCTACGGCGCCATCCAGGGGGAGCTCGCCAACGCCATCGAACGGGCCCGGGGCCTCGCCGCCGCCGACCTCAAGGGCGAGAAGAAGTCGGGGATGCGGGTGCACGGTCGGGCCGGCCAGAAGTGCCCGGTCTGCGGCGACACGGTGGCGGAGGTCTCGTTCGCCGACTCGGCGCTGCAGTACTGCCCGACCTGCCAGACCGGCGGCAAGAAGCTCGCCGACCGTCGGCTCTCCCGGCTGTTGAAGTAGCCGTTCTCGTGTCGATTTCCGTCCGAGGTCGGACGGAACTCGACACGAGAACGTCAAGCGACGCGGCGGCAGGAGTCGCAGCGGGTCGGCAAACCATCCCAACCGCGCCGGATGAGGTTCTCCGCCACCTGCCGGGCCACCTGGCACGACGATCCGTGCACGTCGGCGTGACCGTAGCGCAGCGTGGCCAACCCGTCAGAGGTCGACGCGTTGTCTCGGTGCATGTCCCGGAACCGGCCCATCCCCTCATGACCGAGTCGTCCGTCCAGCTCGACCAGCAGGCCGTACTCCTCGTACCAGACGTCGACCTCGGTCCGGCGGCGCCGGCGCTGCCGGCGCCCGACGGGAAGCTGATGGGGACGCTCCACCTTGCGGAGATAGCCGAGCTCGAGCGGGGTGACCGCGCCGGCCGCCACGTCGAGCAGCAGATCCTCCAGCAACCGGCGATGACGCTGTAGTCGCCGGCTCGCCAACGCCCGCCGCAATCGGGCCGGACTGGTGCGTCTGGTCTGGACGGCCGACGTGACCCAGCCGACGACCTCGCTCGGATCGGTGCATACGGCCACGAGATCGAGCACGGTGTCCTCCAGACCCAGCCGGGGCGGCATCCCCACCGACCGCCGGCCGCGGACGCCGGGTCCTTCACGTCGAAACGACCAGGGCCCGGTCGTCAAGGGCAGGCCGCGACTGAGCGGAACCAGCACGTCGAGCTGGTCGGGCGCCTCGGCGATGGCGTGCAGATGAGCGGCGGCCAGCCCGGCCAGTCGAGCCGCGTCACCACCGACGAGGACACCGGCCCACGCCCACGCCAGCCACGGCGGCGGGCCCGACTGCAGGTAGTACACGCCCCGGGCCAGCCGCTGCCAACGACCCGAGGCCACCAGCCGGCCGAGCGGCCGATCGGTCACGCCGAAGCCGATGGCCTGCTCCCGGGTCAGCACGTCGCCCTGCAGTCCGGCCAGCCTCGACAGCTCGGCCGGGATCTCGCTGCGGCGGTGCACCTGTCCCACTCTGGACGTGATCCCGCCCCGCGTGGCCCGCCCGAAGGCGATCTGTGGACAACCACGGAACCGTTCTGGGTCGAGCTCGTGTCGAGTTCCGTCCGTAGTCGGACGGAACTCGACACGCGAGCTCGACGGACGCGGCGGGTAGCCTGCCCCGGTGACTGAGCCCGGAGAGATCCGCCCGGCGGACGTGGACGCCAAGCTGGCCGACGGCTGGACGTTGCTCGACGTCCGGACGCCGGAGGAGTGGGACCAGGTGCATCTGCCGGGTTCCCTCCACGTGCCGATGCAGGAGATCGTGGCGCGACTCGACGAGGTCCCGGATCGGGTCATCTGCGTCTGCGCCGTCGGCGCCCGCTCGGCCCGGGTGGCGGAGTACCTGGACGCCCAGGGCCGGGAGGCCGTCAACCTCGACGGTGGGATCCAGGGCTGGCTCGCCGAGGGGCGCCCCGTCGGCTGAGGAGGGAACTCAGGCCGATTCTCGTCCGGCTCCGGCGGTGAGGCGCGGGTGTAGCGTGAGGAGCACCAACCGAATCGGGAGCTCACACCACGTGGTGGGCTGAGAGGGCGGAGTGCAGGTCAGCACCTGCGGGTCCGCCGACCGACCGAACCTGACCGGGTAATGCCGGCGTAGGGAGTCGAGCGCATGTCCGTTTCCGCCCGTTCCACCAGCACGGCGCCGTCCGCGCCGCCTCGCGAAGAAGCGCCGCTGCAGCTCACGACCGAACCACCCCGACCACTCGGGTTCCTCGACCAGCTGGCGATGTGGGCGAATCTGGGGATCAGCTTGTTCGGCCCGATCACCGGCGCTCTGGTCGTCTTGACCACGGGGTCGGTGGGACTCGCGATCGTCGCCGTCGTCGTCGGCTGCGCCATCGGTGCGTTGCTGCTCGGCGCCTCGGCGATGTTCGGCGCGACCACCGGTGCCCCCGCCATGGTCTCGTTGCGAGGTCTGTTCGGCCGCCGCGGCTCGGTGGTGCCCACCGTGCTCAACATCGCGCAGAACGTCGGCTGGGCCACGATGGAGATCATCGTCATCTCGACGGCGGGCACGGCGGTGCTCGGTCAGGCGTGGCACTGGCCCCTGGTGCTGCTGTCCGGAGCCGCCGCCACCGCGATGGCGGTCCGCCCGCTCGGCAGCGTGCGGCTGCTGCGCAAGGTGATGGTCTGGCTGGTCCTCGCGGCATCGGTGTTCCTCTTCGTGCAGGTGCTGGCGCGGCCAGCCCAACCGATCCCGCAGGACGGCGTGCTCGGGTTCTGGCCGGCCGTCGACCTCGCCATCGCCGGTGTCATCTCCTTCGCTCCGCTGGCGGCGGACTACAGCCGGCACTCCCGGACGCGGCGGGCCGCGTTCTGGGGCGCCTCCCTCGGCTACGGACTGGCCGCGATCGGCTACTACGTTCTCGGGGTGCTGGCCATCGCCAACCTCGGCGCCGGCGACGTGATCGCCGCCCTCGTCGCGCTGCCGGCCGGCGCCATCGCGCTCGGCGATCTTGCTGGTGGACGAGGTGGACGAGGCGTTCGCCAACATCTACTCGACCACCATGAGCGTGCAGAACCTGTTCGGCACGTTGGACCGGCGCATCGTCGCGGTGGTGATCGGGATCGTGGCGACCTTGATCGCGGGTCTGCTCGACATCAGCGAGTACCAGTCGTTCCTGTTCTTGATCGGCTCGGTCTTCGTCCCCTTGTTCGCCGTGGCCGCTGTCGACTTCTTCACCGTCAGCGGCCAGCGCTGGGACGTGTCGGCGACGGCTCGGGTGCGCGCGGTGCCGGTGATCGCCTGGGCGTGCGGGTTCGTGGCCTACCAGCTGGTCTACCCGGGCACGGTGCCCGGTTGGGCCGACTTCTGGTACGGCGTGGCCGCGGCGATCCACTTCACCCCGCCGAGCTGGCTCGGGTCGTCGGTGGCGGCGATCGTCGTCGGCGGCGCGGTGATGTTCGCGCTCGGTCGACTGGGCCGCCGGACGGGTTGAGCCGGCGCCTACGCTGCCAAGATGTCCGATCCCGTCCTGATCGTGGCGCACCGGGGTTTCTCGGGTCGCCAGCCGGAGCAGACCGTGGCCGCCTACCGGGAGGCGATCGAGTGGGCCCGCCAGACCTCGACCCGGTTGCTGCTGGAGTGCGACGTGCAGTTCAGTGCCGACGACGAGGTCATCTGCCTGCACGACCTGACCCTCGACCGCACCTCGAACGGCACCGGACCGGCGTTCGATCGCACCCTCGCCGAGCTCCGCGGACTCGACTACGGCTCGTGGAAGGTCGCCGACCCGACCGAGGAGCAACGCCGGCTGATCACCCTCGACGAGCTGCTGATCATGGTGGCCGACGCGCGCTGGAGCGGAGTCGACGTCGAGCTCGCGATCGAGACCAAGCACCCCAATCCGCGCGAGCTCGAGCTCGAGGACCGGGTCGCCCGGATGCTGCAGGGCTGCGGCTGGACCACGGCCGGGTCGCCCGTACGGCTGCTGTCCTTCTGGCCACCGGCCCTGGACCGGATGGCTGAGCTGCTGCCCGAGCTGGAGCGGACGCTGCTGATCGAGAAGGATCTCGGCGAGTGGGCCGACGGACACCTGCCCGCCGGGGTGAGCGTGTCGGGGGTCGACCAGCGGCTGCTCCGGCGCGATCCGGGTTACGTGGCGCGGGTCGTCGGGCGGGGTGGCCGGATCAACGCCTGGACCGTCAACCGGGCGAAGGACATCGCGTTCTGCCTCGGTCTCGGCGTGCACGTCCTGAGCAGCGACCATCCGGACCGCGTCGCCGCGGCACTGGCCCGCTGAACCGGGCCTCGCCGCTGGCCAGCGGCCCCCGCCGTTCGATCATCTACCCTAGGCACTTGTGAGTCTCGCCCGTGTCGCCTGCATCATCCCGGCCAAGGACGAAGCAGCCGGATCGCCGCCACGGTCGCCGCGGCCCGCGGGCTCCCCGGCGTCGACATCGTGATCGTCGCCGACGACGGCAGCAGCGACGGCACCGGCCAGCTGGCCGCCGCCGCCGGAGCCATCGTGGTCACCCACGCGCGGACCCGCGGTCAAGGCCGCGGCCATCGAGTCCGCCGTCAACGCCCTCGGGGTGCTGGAGCAACGGGACCGGCGGCCCGAGTGCGGCACCTTGCTGCTCCTCGACGCCGATCTGGGAGCCGGCGCGAGCCGCTGCGCTCCGCTGATCGAAGCCGGTCCGGGAGCCGGCCGACCTCCGACCTGCCGTCATCGGGCGTCGGGGCCCACCACGACACCGGTCTGGTCGCGGCCACCGCGGCCCGCGGCATCGCCGAGCTCACCGGCTGGACGCCCGGGCCCCCTTCGCGGGACCGCGCTGTCTGACCCGCCGGGCCTTCGAGCTCGCCAGCCCGCTGGCCGCCGGCTGGGGCACCGACGTCGGCATGACCATCGACCTCGTGCAAGGCCGGGCTGCGGGTCGAGCGAGATCGAGATCGACCTGCGACGGGGCGGAGCCGACGCGCGGTCTGGCGGGACAGCTGATCCGGGCGCAAGCAGCTCCGCGACGTCACCCGGGCGCTCGCCGCCCGCGGCCTGGTCACCGACAAGCTGAAGGAGTTCCAGGCCGACTTCCGCGCCGGGGCGTACGCGGCCTGCTGGATCGGTTCCGTCGGTGAGCGCCGGACAGAAGAGCAGCGAGCATCATCACCATCACCATGTGCGTCGCAGCCCGGCGCATCCCCCGATCCAGCGCTACGCGCCGAGCGCCTGGCACCGCGACCACCGGTACGCGCTCGGCGCGATCATCGCGGCCACCGCGCTCACCCTGCTGACCGGGTTCCTCGGGCCGTCCGCAGTCACCCTCACCCTCGGTCCGCGGGCCTCCGATCCTGCCGCCCTGGTACCTGCCCGGCGGGCGTGCTCGACCCCGAACGAGTGGCTCGTCTCGGGCCTGTGATCTGATCGTGATCCTGCTCGGCGCCGTCGGGCTGTGGGTCGGGTTGCGGGCCCTCGCCGGCGGCTGGCAGCCCAATGTCGCGCAGGCTCTTCGCGCTCGGCACGGGACTGAGCGTGGTCACCATCATCGTGCCGCCGCTGACCTCGGCCGACGTGTTGATCTACGCCGCGTACGGCCGGCTGCAGGCGATCGGGCGGGATCCGTACGACATCACCATCGGCCGAGGTCTTCCGCAGCCAGTTCGACCCGGTGATGGAGTGGGTCGAGCAGCCCTGGCACGACACCCCGAGCGTGTACGGGCCGATCACGTCCCGGGTCCAGCTCACCGCCAACTGGCTGGGCGGGGAGAACATGCACGACATCGTGTTCTGGCTGCAGGTCGCCTCCGTCATCCCGTTCATCATCTGGCCTGCGCGATCGTGGTGAAGCTGGCCCACGGCGACCCGCGCCCGGCAGGCCCGGGCCACCCTGCTCAGCGTCGCCAACCCGGTGCTCATCTGGGCGGTCGTGGCCGGCGCGCACAACGAGGCGCTGTCGGTGATGTTCGCGGTCGCCGGGCTGCTGTTCATGCGCAAGAACCCGTTCCTGGCCGGGATCGGCATCGGCCTCGCCGGCTGCGCCAAGCTGAGCATCGGCCTCTGGGGCCTGGCGATGCTCTGGGCCTACCGCCGCGACCGAAGAAGGCGGCCCTGCTCTGTGTCGGCACGCTGATCCCGATGGGTCTGGCGTACGTGGTGTGGCAGCCGACCGCGTTCTTCCAGGTGCTGCGCAACGGCACCTACGTCTCGGTCGGCTCCTGGGCCAACCCGGTGTTCCGCTTCCTCGACCTGTTCCTGGCGGGACTGGGCGCCAAGACGTCGTCGGGCGTGCTCTCGTACGGCGGACTGGTGGTGATCGCCTGGATGCTGTCCCAGGTGGTGCCCTGGACGGCGGCGCCGGGGCTGCGCCGCGGTGCGCGACCTGCGCCGCGACCCGCTGACCGTCGCGCTGCGGACCTCGCTGATGCTGTCGGTGGCCTGGCTGATCACCGCCATGTACACCCTGGCCTGGTACGACCTGATCGCCTGGATGCCGCTGGCCGTGCTCGCCGCCAGCAAGCTCGACCGGATCATGTTGCTGCGGATCACCCTGCTGTCGCTGGCCTACGTCCCCGGCCGGGTCGTCGACATCAGCCCGCGCTGGAGTGGCGGCCACCCGGATGCACGACACCGTCTCGCCGATCGTCCAGATCGGCGTGCTGTGTCGCCGTCGTGCTGTGGTGGCGGAAACCGGATCGGGAGGAGCTCTTCCCCTTCCGCGACGTCGTCGAGCCCGCCGAGCCCATCGACATCAGGTCTTAACTCTTTTGTGAGCTGCTCGCGCATCTCAAACGCTCGAGGCTGTGCTCTTCCTCCTCGATCGTCGACGCCCTCGTTGGTCTTTCCGCTGGCGTCGGTGCGATCGGGCGTCGACTCCTCGTCGTCAGATCACAGCCGCGTTTGAGATACCCGACGCTTGCAGCTCTTTCCTGAGCTGCTCGCGCATCTCAAGTGCTCGCAGCTGCTAGCTCACATAGGCGTCGATCTCGGTGAGCAGCCTGCGCCTGTCCGGGCGGGTCGAGGAACGACGACCGGACGGCGGTCCTGGCGAGCTCGGCGACGCCGGCTTCGTCGAGGTCGAGCAATCGGGCGGCGACCTCGTACTCCCCGTTGAGGGTGGTGGCGAACATCGGGGGGTCGTCGCTGTTGACCGTGACGACCACGCCGGCCCGCACCAGCTCGGCGATCGGGTGCTGATCGAGCGCGGCCACGGCACCGGTGGCCACGTTGGATGTCGGGCACACCTCCAACGGGATCCGGTGCTCGGCCAGGTGGGCCAACAGCGCCGGATCCTGGACCGCTGAGGTGCCGTGCCCGATCCGCTCGGCCCGCAGCTCACGGAGCGCGTCCCAGATCGTGTCCGGGCCGGTCGTCTCCCCGGCGTGCGGGACGCTGTGCAGCCCGGCCGCCCGGGCCCGATCGAAGTACGGCGCGAACTGCGGCCGCGGCACCCCGATCTCGGGGCCGCCGAGTCCGAAACCGATCAGCGTCGACGGGCCGTGGTCGAGCGCGACCGCCAGGGTGCCCTCGGCCCCCTCGAGTCCCAGCTCGCCGGGGATGTCGAAGATCCAGCGGAGCACCAGACCGAAGTCGCGTTCGGCGGCGATCCGGGCATCCTCGATCGCCTCCACGAACTCCTCGGCCGCGATCCCGCGCAGCACCGAGGTGTACGGCGTCGCGGTCAGCTCGGCGTAGCGGATCTGCTGGGCCGCCATCTCGGCGGCGACCTCGTAGGTGAGCAGCCGGACGTCCTCGCCGGTGCGGATCAGATCCACCACGGAGAGGTAGATCTCGACGAAGTGCGCGAAGTCGGTGAACCGGAAGTACCGGGCCAGCTCGACCGGGTCCGCCGGCACCACCCCGGGGTGGCGTTCCGCGAGCCGCGCGACGATGGCCGGCGACGCGGAGCCGACGTGGTGGACGTGGAGCTCGGCCTTCGGCAGGTCGGCGATGAAGGCGGTGGAGGCGACCATGCCCCGATTCTGCCGTGACACCTCAGGAGCCGGCACCGAACCGTCGGCCCGACGCTTCCTGCTGGGCCAGTCGTCGGAGCGCGAGCAGCACCGGCTCGACCAAGACGGTGCCCAGCACCACGTAGCGCACCGCCTCCTCGTTGGAGCCCGTCGGCACCTCGGCGACCTCGTCGGTGGCGAGGGCGAGCAGGTGGTCGCCGTAGCGGTCGAGGGTCTCCGGCGGCAGCGCCATCCCCGCCTCGCGGGCCGCCGTGAGTGCCTGGGCCAGCAGGGCCTGGGTGTCGCAGTCCTTCGCGTCGACCTGCCACCCCCAACCGGTGAGCAGGTCATGGACCTCGCTCAGGTCGACACCGGTGGGCGCCGGCGGGGTGATCGTGGCGTGCGCGATGCCGAGCAGGTCGTGGGTGGAGTCGGGCGGGTGGTCGAGATGGTTGAGCACCTCGCGCGCCCGCGCCACCGACAACCCGCCGGTGCCGAGCAGGGCGCGGACCAGTCGCAACCGGGCGAGGTGGCTGTCGTCGTACTGGGCCTGGGTGGCCGAGGTCCGGCGTCCCTCGGGCAGCAGCTGCTCGCGCAGGTAGAACTTGATCGTCGGCACCGGGACGCCGCTGGCTCGCGACAACTCAGCCATCCGCACGTCTACTCCCTTGACAGATCGATATTGAACATGACTACTATCTAATAGTAGGAAGTGCCACTATCCATTTGAAGGAGTTCACCATGGCTGACGTCATCGGTCAACGCATGACCCACCAACACTCCGGCGAGCTCGTGGTCTTCCTGATCGGGATGCGGATCAACCGCTGGTGGCGCGTCGATCAGTGGTTGCCGGTGTTCCTCGCCATGCCCAAGATGCTGGCCGAGCTGTCGAGGGACTCCAGCTCCGGCTTCCTCGGATACCGGCTCACGTTCGGCGCGGGCGGTCCCGTCGTGGTGCAGTACTGGAGCAGCTCCGATGCCCTGTACGCCTACGCCGGCAACCCGCAGGCAGAGCATCGACCGGCTTGGACGCGTTTCAACGGCCAGGCCCGCAAGGTCCCGGGCGCCGTGGGCATCTGGCACGAGACCTTCCAGGTCGAGCGAGCCGAGTCGGTGTACGTCTACATGCCCGTCAGCGGGCTGGCCAAGGCGACCGAAGCGATCCCCGTACGCTCGAACAGCGCGCGAGCGCGGGACCGGCACGCCGCCGGCGGCACCCGGACGATCACCCCGCAGCCGACCAGCCCCGCGCAGGTCTGAATCGGACCCGCTCCCGGCCCGGTGCGCCGATTACCCTGGCGGCTGTGAGTGCGCCCGCCGGCTGGTACGTCGACCCTGCCGCGGTGACCACGCCCGCCGGTCCGGCCCTGCGGTGGTGGGACGGCGAGCGCTGGACGCGGTGGCTGAGCGACGACGCCGACGCCGAGCCTCCAGGTTCCGAGCCCTCCGGTTCCCCGGCGTCGGAGGACCCAGGTTCTGAGTCGCCGCGACAAAGCAACGCGCCGGCTCAGGACCCGGACTCCGGTCGCACGGTGGGCATCCCGGTGGCCGTGGCCCTGGTGATCGGCGTGGTGGTCGTGGCGCTGGTGGCGGTCGGGTTGACGGTCACCTTGACCGAGGACCGGATCCGCAGCGGCCCGGCGGTGGCCCCGCCCAGCGCGCCGGCCCTGCCGGGTCTGGTGCTCGACCCGAGCACGCGGAGCGGTCGGATCGAGAACGTGTCGCTGGTGCTACCAGGGCCGCCGTACGTCTGCGGACCGACCCCCGGCGCGCTGCCGCCCTCGTTCAGCTCGGCGCTCAGCTGCGACGCGCCGATCCACCGCGACTACCGCGGTACCGCCGACTGGTCCGCATCGAGCGGGCTCGGCCTGGTCGCCGACTCGCTGGTCGTGCAAGACGATCTGGACCGGACCGGCCGCAACCTGTACGAGAGCCTCCGACGGCAGTTCTTCGCCGGTGAGCAGACCACGGTGCAGAAGTTGCAGCCGGTGCGCAACACCGACCAGGGACTGTTCTTCACCGGCGAGGTGCACTACTCGATCAAGGGGCTCCCCAGCCGCTACGACCGGCTGGTGCTCGGCGTGATCGAGCTCCGCAGCGGTCGGTACGCCGCCTTCTTCTCCTCCCGCCCGAACGACGCCCCGGCCACCGTCGTGGACGTGCTCAATCGATCGATCGCGACCCTGTCGGCGCGCTGATCGTCTCGCTCTGGTCATCGTCGACCGGCACGGCCGGCGTGGCGACATCCCCGGTGCCCGAGGCCTCCGTGGTCAGCTGACCATCGGCCGCAACGGCCTCCTCCAGATCCAGTCGGGTCTGCGGCACCCGCAGCAGCAGCGCCTCGGGGATGCACCTCGGCGGTCATCGGCGGCAGTAACCGACGGTGTCGCCGTCGAGCTGGTACTGGTCGCTCCTGCTCGACGGTGATCGTCACCCGGCGCCCGGTGCAACCGGTCGAGCTGCTCGTCGGCTGCGCCCCGTCCGGGTCAGCACCTGGGTGGTCAGCTCGGACCCAGTCCCGGGCCGTTCGCGGCGAGGCGACCAGCACGTCGAGCAGGCCGTCGTCGGCCCGGGCGTCGGGGATCAGCGGGATGTTGCCGCTGCAGCAAGCCGACGTTGCCGATCACGATCGACGTGGGCGCGGCGGCGTGATCGGCGGCTCGGTCGTCGACCGGATGGTGGCCTGCAGGGCGGGTGGTTGGCGTGCTGGGCGGCGGCGACGAAGTACGCGGCCGAGCCGACCGCCTTCTTCAGGTCGGGGTTGGTGCCCTCCATGATCACCGCGTCGATGCCGATCCCGGCCATCACCGCGAAGTGGTCCGGCGGCTCCGCCGTCGACGCTGCAGCCGGACCAGGTCGATCGCCTTGTCGACGCCGTCGAAGGCGACGTTCAGCGCGGCCCCTCGTCCAGCGGGATGCCGATGTTGCGCGCCAGCAGGTTGCCGGTGCCGGCCGGGATCAGCGCCGAACGGGATACCGGTGCCGGCCAGACCGGAGCAGATCACCCGGATGGTGCCGTCGCCGCCGGCCCCGATGCACCAGGTCGACCCCCTCGTCGACGGCCTGTTCGGTCCTCGCCCGGCCCGGGATCGTCGGTGGTGGTCTCCAGCCAGAGCGGCCGGCTGCCAGCCCCGGGTCTTCAGCTCGTACTCGACGTGCCGCCGGAAGGTGATCCAGTCCGTCACCTTGGTCGGGTTGTAGATCACCGCGCAGCGCCGTCCGCCGGATCTCGACGGGGGACCTGTCGGGTCTGGACGTCGCGAACCCACTCCGTGACCATCTCGCGCCGGCACCGGCACCGTGACCCCGGCCGCGATCAGCGCCGCGACGTGGCGACCAACGCCGCCGAAGAGCGCGCCGCCGATGATGTCGGAGAGGTAGTGCGCGCCGAGCAGCCAGCGGTCGAACGCGACGGCGAGCACCAGCACGCTCGGCGCCGACCTGCCAGGCGAGCCTGCGGCGGGGGCTCTGCCGGGTCACCGCGAACGCGGCGCCGACGCGCGATGCAGCACGCCACCACGCGCGACCATGTGCCCGGAGGGGTAGGCGTACCCCTGCGCGCGTCATCACGTCCAGCGCGGTCTCCGGTCGCGGCCGGGCGAAGATGAACTTGCATCAGCTCGGTGCCGCCCCAGCCGAGCACGACCGCCAGATCACCAGGGCCAGCGTGAGCGGCCGCAGCCGTCGCTGGAAGGCCCAGAAGGCGATGCCGCGAGCAGCGCCGCGTACGCGGATCCGGGCCAGGTGAGCAGCGCGAACGCGGCGGCGATCTGCGGCGACCGGTGAGCCCGGGGTCGAGCGGGGGAGCCACGAGCCGCCGGTCCAGGCCGGCCAGCGGTCGGCCAGCTGAACACCAGCACGGTCCACAGCACCATGGCGAGGACGCAGCGACCCCAGGATGATCAGGATCGAGTGCTCGACGGTGTCGGGCCGGCGGACCACGCCGTCATCCTTCCACCGCCGTCGGCACTCGACCGTGCACCAACGATCCGGTGCCGGTCACGCTCGTCGCTCGGTAGGCTGGCCCCGTGATCGATGCCCAGGTGCTGCGCACCGACCCCGACCGGGTACGCGCCTCCCAGCGCGCCCGCGGCGAGTCGGAGTCCCTGGTCGACGAGCTGCTGGCGGCCGACGCCGGCGCGCCGGACCGCGATCGCCGAGTACGAGGAGCTGCGGGCCGAGCAGAAGAAGCTGGGCAAGCAGATCGCCGAGGCCCGAGCGGCGAGGAGCGGACCGCGCTGCTGGCGCGGACCAAGGAGCTCGCCGATCTGGTGAAGAAGGCCGACGCCGCCCAGCGCGAGGCGTCGCGCCGCCTTCGACGACGCTGCTCAACAGGTCGGCAACCTGGTCGTCGACGGCGTGCCCGAGCGGCGGCGAGGACGACTACGTGGTGCTCGAGACGCACGGCACACCGCGCGACTTCGAGGCCGAGGGCTTCGCACCGCGAGATCACCTCGAGCTCGGTCAGCTGCTCGGCGCCATCGACGTCGAGCGCGGCGCCAAGGTCTCCGGCTCGCGGTTCTACTACCTCACCGGGCAGGGCGCCGAGCTGGAGCTGGCCCTGATCAACCTGGCCATGTCCACCGCGCTGGCCAACGGGTTCAGGCCGATGATCCCGCCGGCGCTGGTCAAGCCGAGCGCGATGGAGGGCACCGGCTTCCTCGGCCAGGCGGCCCAGGACGTCTACCACCTGGCCGATGACGACCTCTACCTCGTCGGGACGGCCGAGGTGCCGCTGGCGGCGTACCACTCCGACGAGATCCTCGACCGCCGACCCGGCTGCCGCTCCGCTACGCCGGCTACAGCCCGAGCTTCCGGCGGGAGGCCGGCTCGCACGGCAAGGACACCCGCGGCATCTTCCGGGTGCACTGGTTCGACAAGGTCGAGATGTTCGTCTTCTGCGCGCCGGAGGAGGCCGACGCCGAGCACCAGCGGCTGCTGGAGTGGGAGAAGCAGTTCATCGATCGCGCTCGAGATCCCGTACCAGGTGCTGGAGCTGGCCGGCTGGTGACCTCGGGTCTGAGTGCGGCCCGCAAGTACGACTGCTACGGCTGGCTGCCGACCCAGGAGCGCTACCGGGAGATCACCTCGACCTCGAACTGCACCGAGTTCCAGGCCCGGCGGCTGAACATCCGGGCCCGGTTCGACGACGGGCATCGCGCCGGTCGCCACGCTGAACGGCACCCTGTGCGCGATGACCCGGACCATCATCATGATCCTGGAGAACCACCAGCAGGCCGACGGATCGGTGCGGATCCCGGCGGCGCTGCGGCCGTTCCTCGGTGGGCGCGAGGTCCTGAGCCCGATCCGCAGTGGCGATCGCTGAGTTGTCGGACAGCCCCACCGCCGGCTGGCGGCCGCGACTGGTCGCCCTCGACATCGACGGCACGTCCTGCGACCACGACGGCAGCCTGCCCGCCGCGGTCCGCGGACGCGATCGCGGCCGTGGTGGCCGCCGGGGTCCCGGTCGTGCTCGGCCACCGGGCGCTCCTGGCACGGCACGCGGCCGCTGGTCGAGCGAAGCTGGGACTGCCGCCGGGTCCGTCCGTCTGCTCCAACGGGGCGGTGATCGTCAGCTTCCCGCCGGAGCAGATCGTCAAGGCCGATCACCTTCGACCCGCGCGCAGGTGATCGAACGGGTCGCAGCGTTCGCCCCCGGCACGCTGATCGCGGTCGAGGAGATCGGTCGTCGGCTACCGGCTCAACGAGCGCTTCCCGGGGGGCGACCTGACCGGCGAGATGGTCATCGAGGACGCCGAGCAGCTCAGCGCGCGGCCGGTCACCCGCGTCATCCTGCGCGACCCGCACCGCTCCGACGCCGACTTCATCGCGCTGGCCGAGCAGCTCGGGCTGCACGGTGTCACCTACTTCGTCGGCTGGAGCGCCTGGCTCGACATCGCCCCGGAGGGCGTCAACAAGGCCTCCGCTCTGGCCGAGGTCGCCGCCGAGCTCGGCGTCGGCGCCGCGGACGTGCTGGCCTTCGGCGACGGCCGCAACGACATCGAGATGCTGCGCTGGGCCGGTCGCGGCGTGGCGATGGGCCAGGCGCCGACGGAGGTGCGAGCCGCAGCCGACGACGTCACCGGACCCGTTCGCCGACGGCGGCCTGGTCGCCGAGCTGCGCCGCTGGTTCTGAGCACCCGGCGGGCGATCTCCGCCGGCACGGCTCAACCCGAGGTCTCGTCCAGGTGCTGCAGCAGCTGGTGGGCGGCGAGCTCGACGGCCTTGTGCCGCCACTCCGAGGCCCGGTAGACGCAGGCGATCAGCCCGGAGCGGTGCACGCGCCGGTAGTCGCCGACCACGAAGGCGTACCGGGCCTTGGTCTCGTCGTTCGCGCCGACCGTGAGCCCGAGGTGCCAGTTGGCGTACTCGATCCAGGAGTGGCGCTCGAGGTAGGTGTTCTCGATCTCCGCGTTCGGCTGCGCGGATCCCCAGTCGCTGTCCAGCACGTACTGCCGGCGGTCGATGAGACCGCGCACATGGGCCACCGCTTCCTCGTTCAGCTCGTATTTCGCCATCCGCCCATGATGGCCCTGGCGTGTCGAGTTCCGTCCGATGTCGGACGGAACTCGACACGCGCTTTCCCTGGCTCAGGCGGCCGACCGTTCCGCGTGCCGGCCGAGCACCTCGCCGGCGGCGGTCAGCACCGCGGCCGCCGAGGGTCGGTGGACCGGCTGACCGGGCCGGCTCGGTCGACGCCGTTCCTGCCGCAGGTGCCGCTTCACCGTCGACAGCGAGCAGCCGAGCCGGCGGGCGAGCTTCTCCAGGCTCTCGTCGGGGTGGGAGCGGCGCAGCCGCAGGATCTCGGTGTGGTCGACCGGACGGTGGCCGCCCGTGACCCCGGCGAGTGAGTCGAAATCCTCCGGGCTCACCGAGACCCCCAGTCGGCGCCGGATCTCGGTCCGCTGCCGCTCGGTGGTGCCGGCGACGAAGCCGGCGACGTCGTGGTCGACGACGGCCCGGTACAGGCAGTCCACCAGCAGCGGGCAGCCGTGGCAGGCATCCCGGGCCTGGGCTGCCAGCGACGCGGCCCGCTGCCGGACGGCCGCGGGGGCGCTGGTGGTCGGCGGTTGCTCGAGCAGCTCGTCTTGGAACACCGCGGCGAGACGCACGCACTCCGGTGCGCGGGAGACGGTGCTGGGGGCAGCTTCGGTGCGGGGGGCGACGGCGATCATCCGGGCTCCAAGTCAGATCGGGAGTAACTGGCCCGAATGAGACGCGGGCCGCCCCGATCCGGTTCCCTCGATCTGCCCGATCACCCGGGAATCCCGGACGCCGGCGGTCAGGCGCGCCGGATCGGCTTCAGCGGCAGGTTCAAGATCGCCTTGGTCAGCGCCTCGACCGGCGCCCCGGGGGCCCGAGGGTTCGACACGAGCGCCATCTCCACGTCCGGGAGCTCGGGCAGATCCAGTCGTCCGCTGAGGATGCGCAGGTCGCCCGGCACCCGGCTCTGCGCCAGCACGCAGATCCCGAGACCGGCCCGGGCGGCGGCGAGCACCCCGTTGATCTCCCGGGTGTTGCAGGTGATCCGCCAGGTCCGCTGGGCGTTCTCCAGGCTGTTGATCGCCGCGGATCGGCTGAGGCTCGGTGCCTGGTACGTGATCACCGGGACGGGCTGATGGGGATCGATCTCGGTGCGCTCCAGGCCGACCCAGACCAGCCGATCGCGGCGGACCAGGCGGCCGCGGTCGGAGTCGGCCGGTTGGTTGATGAAGACCAGATCGAGGTGGTTCGCGGTCAGCCGCCGGAGCAGGGTGCCGCTCTGGGTGACGGTGAGCTCGAGGTTGATCCGCGGATAGAGCTGCCGGAACTCCCGCAGGATGCTCGGCAACTCGCTCAACGCCAGCTCGTCGGCGGCCCCGAACCGCAGCCGGCCCCGCATCGCGGACCCGGTGAAGTAGGCCACGGCCTCGTCGTTCGCGGCCAGGATCGTCCGGGCGAAGCCGGCCATGGCCTCGCCGTTGTCGGTCAGCGACACCGAACGGGTGTCCCGATGGAGCAGCTGCCGACCGGCGGCGTCCTCGAGTCGGCGAACGTGCTGGGAGACGGTGGGCTGACTGATCCCCAGCTCGTGCGCCGCCCGGGTGAAGCTCAGCCCGTTCGCCACCGCCAGGAACGTCCGCAGCAGCACTGGGTCGAAGCTGGTGTCCGGCATCTCGCCCGTCTCATAAGGAACCGTAATGGAACATATAGCGGCAATATAGACGCTGAATGTAGTGGCTCCAGCTTAGGTTGGAACGACCCGGTTCGGCGCAGAGCCGGTGAGCCATCCCCGCAGGGCGTCCTCGGCGCCCCCATCCCGATGCCATCCAGAAACTTGGTGACCCTCCGTGTCCGCGGCCAGTCCCGCCCGCCCCGTCGTCTCAGAGTTGCGTCGCGACCGCGCAACCGCCGATCAGCCCCGCCGTTGGCCCCGAGCGCTGGCCGCGTTGGAGAGCGGTACCTACCGGCTCTACCTCAGTTCGCAGATCGTCGCCACGACGGGGCTGTGGATGCAGCGCATCGCGCAGGACTGGCTGGTGCTGGAGCTGACGGGAAGCATCACCGCCGTCGGCGTCGCCGTGGCGTTGCAGTTCCTCCCGGTGCTGCTGTTCGGGCTGGTCGGCGGCGTCATCGCCGATCGCTACCCGAAGCGGCGGATCCTCATCGTCACCCAGTCGACGGCCGCGGCCTTGGCCCTGACCCTGGGAGTGCTGGCCCTGACCCACACCGTGCAGCCGTGGCACGTGTTCGTGGTGGCCTTCGCGCTCGGGCTGGTGACGGTGGTGGACAACCCCACTAGGCAGGTCTTCGTCTCCGAGCTGGTCGGCCCGCGGCGGATCAGCAACGCGGTCAGCCTGAACTCCTCGGTGTTCCAGTTCGGTGCGCTCGTCGGTCCGGCCCTGTCCGGCCTGTTGATCCACGCCGTGGGACAGGGCTGGTCGTTCATGATCAACGCCGCGGCCTGCCTGACCGTGGTCACGATGCTGGTGATCATCCGGACCTCCGCGGTGAGCGCCGTCCGTCCGGCCCGCGCCAAGGGTCAACTGACGCAGGGCCTGCGCTACATCAAACACACCTCCGAAGTCGGCTGGACCATCGTGCTGGTCGCGGCGATGGGCGTCTTCGGCCTCAACATGCCGGTGATCCTCGCCGCGTACGCCAACACCGAGTTCGACGCCGGGATCGGCGGTTACAGCCTGTTCAACTCCTTGACGGCGGTCGGCGCGCTGCTCGGGGCGATCCTGTCGGCGCGGCGGACCGGGACGCTGCGGCTCCGGGTGCTGGTCAGCCTGCTCGCGGCGCTCGGCGGCGCACTGATGCTGACGTCGGTGATCGGTCAGCAGTGGCTGTTCGGCATCGTCTTGGTGGCGTGTGGCTTCCTCACGCTGTCGTTCCTCACGGGAGCGAACGCCCTCGTCCAGCTGAGCACGGCCGCGGAGGTCCGCGGCCGGGTGATGAGCGTCTACATCCTGGTGCTGCTGGGTGGCCAGTCCGTCGGCGGACCCGTGGTGGGCTGGCTGATCGACCACTTCGGCGCCCGGCCGAGCGTCTTCCTCTGCGGCGGGCTGGTGACGCTGACCGCGCTGGCGTGCGGGATGGCGATGGCGAAGCAGTCGCATCTCACGCTGGAGATGGATCTGCACCGGAGCTCGGGTCGCTCACCGGTCCACATCGTCCGGGGCTGAATCGTCCGGGGCTGACCCCGGCTCGTCGCTAGAGGTACATGCCTTCGCTGCCGGCGGGGCGTGGGGTCTGCCCCTGCGGCCCGGGCGCACTCCCCGCAGGGAGGGCGCGGCGCATCTGCTCCAGCTGGGCGCGAGCAGCCATCTGCTGCGCGAACAGGGCGGTCTGGATGCCGTGGAACAGACCCTCCAGCCAGCCGACCAGCTGGGCCTGGGCGATCCGCAGCTCGGCGTCGGTCGGGGTGGCGTCCTCGCTGAACGGCAGCGTGATCCGCTCCAGCTCCTCGACCAGCTCGGGGGCCAGTCCTTCCTTCAGCTCCGCGATCGAGGCGGAGTGGATGTTGCGCAGCCGCTGCCGGCTCGCGTCGTCCAGCGGCGCGGACTTCACCTCGTCCAGCAGCTGGCGGATCATGTTGCCGATCCGCATCACCTTGGCCGGCTGCTCCACCATGTCGGTGACCGAGCGGGACGGCGCACCCTCGTCGTCGGCGGGTTGTTCCGACGGCGGTCCCTCGACCGCCATCGCATGTGGGGGTGACCACGTAGACCCGGCCGTCGTCGGTTGCCCCGGCGACGCCGGACGGCATTCCTTCGCCCGTGGACTCTTCGTTGGTCATGACCCCGACTGTACTGGCCGGGTCGGGCCGCCCCGGCAGCCGGATCTTCGCGCAGCGGCCCGTCCCAGCGATGAAAAGCAGTGGCTGCGCGGCGCTGCGGTTCCCTAGAGTTGGTCGGTCATGCGCGACTTCCCACCGGTCGTTCCGTCCTTCTCCGCCACTTCCGACCCGGACTCGACCACGTCCGTCATCACCGGCGGTGAGTTTCGCGCACCCGGACACCCGCAGCGGCCGGCGTTACCTGTTCTGGATGCTCCGGCAGCAGCGCAGCACGTTGATCGTCGGATCGCTGGTCGGGGTGGTCGAGTGGTTGCCCGGCTCGGTCGGTCCGTACCTGATCGGTCGGATCGTCGACCAGGGCATCCTGGCCCGTGACCTGGGCACCGTGGGCCGGCTGTCGCTGATCCTGCTGGGGCTGGCGCTCGCCGGCGTGGTCGCCGGGGTGCTCCGGCACACCCTGATCGTGCGGGCCTGGCTGGTCGCCATGTACGGCTCGATGAAGCTCGTCACCCGCAAGACCGCGCAGCTGGGCCACGTGCTGCCGCAGCGGACGCCGACCGGTGAGGTGCTCAGCGTCTCCGATGGCGACTCCGACCAGTTCGGTGCGCTGACCGAGGTGCTCACCCGCGCTCTGGGCGCGCTTGATCGCCTACCTGCTCATCGCCGCGCTGGTGCTGTCACACGTCGGTGCCGCTCGGCCTCGTGGTGCTGGTCGCCGCGCCGCTGCTGGTGCTGGCCGCGATCCCGCTGCTGCGGCCGCTGCGAGCGGCGGCAGGAGATCGAGCGGACCCGCACCTCCGACCTCACCTCGCTGGCCACCGACATCGTGGCCGGGCTGCGGATCCTGCGCGGCATCGGCGGCGAGCGGACGTTCTCCCGCAACTACGCCGAGCAGTCGCAGCGGACCCGACGGGCCGGCGTCGCCGCCGGCCGGTGGCAGGCGGCCGTGGACGCCGCCAGCGTGTTGTTCTCCGGCCTGTTCCTGGTCGCCCTGACCTGGCTCGGTGCCCAGCAGGTCAGCGCCGGCGAGCTGAGTGTCGGCGAGCTGATCAGCTTCTTCGGCTACGCGGTGTTCATGGTCTGGCCGATCCAGACGTTCTTCGAGCTCGCCCAGAAGTGGGTCCGGACGCTGGTCTCGGCCCGCAGAGCCGATCGCGGTGATGGAGCAACAGCCGCCGTGGCGGACGCCCGAGGCGCCGGCCGACCTGCCGGTCGGGACCGAGATCGTCGACGACCACTCGGGCTTCGTCGCCCGACCGGGCGAGTGGACCATCGTCGTGTCGGCGCTGCCGGAGGACTCGGCGGCGCTGGCCGATCGGCTCGGCCGCTACCTGCCCAGTGATCACGATCCGGTCAGCCTGGACGTGCCCAAGGAGCTCAAGGGTCGGGCGGCCCGGAAGGCGGCCCGGCGGCGAGCAGGAGCAGCGGCGGGCCGATCTGTTGCGCCGCGACAGCGACCTGGCCGACCGGCGCTGGGGAGTCCGGATCGGCGGGGTCGATCTCGCCGACGTGCCGATCGACGAGGTACGGGACCGGGTCCTGGTCAGCGACACCGCCAGTGCCGTGTTCGCCGGCACGCTGCAGTCAGCCGATCGACCCGCACGGCCGGCTGAGCCGGACCGAGGCCGAGTCGGCGCTGCGCGCCGCGGCGGCCGAAGACGTGTTCGAGCTGCTGCCCGGAGGCTGGCAGGGCCGGATCGACGAGCGGGGCCGCGGCCTGTCCGGCGGTCAGCGGCAGCGGCTGGTGCTGGCCCGTGCGCTGGCCGCCGATCCGGAGATCCTGGTCCTGGTGGAGCCGACGTCGGCCGTGGACGCGCACACCGAGGCGTTGATCGCCGGCCGGCTGGGCGAGCACCGCCGGGGCCGGACCACGATCACGATGGGCGTCTCGCCGCTGCTGCTGCACCACGCCGACCGGGTGGCGTTCCTCGCAGGGCGACCGAGTCACCGACGCGGCGCGCACGAGGAGCTGCTGCGCCGCAATCGCGACTACCGCCGGGTGGTCGATCGCAATCTCGACGCGCCCGAACCGGGCCCCGATCACGCAGCCGCCCGAACCGATGGTCAGGAGATCGGCTCGTGACCGAGATCACACAGGACCGGCTGGCGGACTCCGCCGACACCTGGGACACCCGACCGCCGGTGTCGCCCGTGCCGCCGGAGCTGATCCCGCCGACGAAGGGGTCCGTACGGGACCGGCTGCGGGCCTGGCGGCAACGGCATCTGCTCCGGGAACGGCGGGCGGACGACTACTACGCGTCGTCGCGGAATCCCGAGCGCGGCCTGCCCGTCGCCGACCGGCCCGCCGTGGTCCGGTTCCTCGCGCGACCTGCTGTCGACCCGCAAGGCGATGATGATCGCGCCTGCTGGTGCTGCACGCGCTGGCCGCGGTCGCCGGTCTGGTCGTGCCGCGGATCCTCGGCGCGACTGGTCGACGCGGGCCGCCGCACCCGGCGGGCTCCGGCGGACGTCCTGAACGGGTTCGCGCTGGCCGTGGCCGGCGATCGTCGTGGTGCAGGCGCTGCTCACCTTCCTCGCCCTGCTGACCTCGGCGGTCTTCGGTCAGGATCTGCTGGCCGCGGCGCGGGAGTACGTCGTGCGGACCGTGCTGCGACTGCCGCTCGGTCGGGTGGAGAGCGCGAGCTCCGGTGACCTGGTCACCCGGGTCACCCGCGACGTCAGCACCATGAGCGAGAGCGTCCGGTTCGGGCTGCCGGAGGCGGTGATCGCCGGCGTCACCACGGTGCTGACCCTGGTGGCGATGCTGCTCAACTCGCCGCTGCTGACGCTGCCGCTGCTGGTCGCCGCCGCCGTTGCTGGTCGATCAGCGTGCGCCGCTACCTGCACGGGCGCCCCGACGGGCTACATCACCGAGGGCGGCACCTACTCGCTGATCAACACGACCCTGACCGAGACGGTCGAGGGCGCCCGCACGGTCGAGGCGCTGGGGCTGCAGCGGTCGCCGGGTCGGGATCGGCGACGACGACATCGCCGTGTCGGCGCAGGCCGAGCGCTACACGATGACCCTGCGCAACATCTTGTTCGGCGTGCATCGGCTTCGCGTACGACACCCCGCTGGTGCTGGTGATGCTGCTCGGGCGGCTGTCGGCTACGTCAACGGCTGGGTGACGCTGGGCCAGATCACGGCGGCCGTCTTGTACGTGCAGGCCCTGGTCGAGCCGCTGGACCGGCTGATCCGCAACCTGGACCGGCTGCAGGTCGGGCGTCGCCTCGACCACCCGGCTGCTCGGGATGGCGGCGGTGCCGCAGGATCGCGAGGCCGGCGACGGATCGGCCGGTCGGCGACCAGCTCGTCGGCCCGGACCTGCGGTTCGCCTACCGGGAGGATCACGACGTGCTGCACGGCGTCGACCTGGCACTCCGGCCCGGGCGAGCGGCTGGCCATCGTCGGGTCCGAGCGGTTCGGGCAAGTCGACCCTGGGCCGGCTGCTGTCCGGCATCAACGCGCCGCGGACCGGGTCGGTCGACCGTCGGCGGGGTCGAGCTGACCGCGCTGCCGCTGGACGTGCTGCGGACCGAGGTCGCGCTGGTCACCCAGGAGCACCACGTGTTCGTCGGCACCGATCCGCGACAACATCATCCTGGCCCGGGAGGACTCCGGCGCGACGCGGTCGCCATCGAGGCGCTGCAGACGGTCGACGCCTGGGACTGGGTCGAGCGGCTGCCGCAGCGGCTGGACACCATGCTCGGTTCCGGCAGCACCGAGCTGACGCCGGCCCAGGCGCAGCAGATCGCGCTGGCCCGGCTGGTGCGTCGCCGACCCGCACACCCTGGTGCTGGACGAGGCGACCTCGCTGATCGACCCGCGGACGGCCCGGCACCTGGAGGGGTCGATGGCCGCGCTGCTGCGAGGACCGGACGGTGGTGGCCATCGCGCACCGGCTGCACACCGCCCACGACGCCGACCGGATCGCGGTGGTGATCGACGGCCGGATCGCCGAGCTCGGCAGCCACCACGAGCTGGTGGCCGCCGACGGCGAGTACGCCGCGCTGTGGCGGGCCTGGACCAGCTGATCCCGCTACCCCGGTGCCGCGGTACCGGGGGAGCCGGCTCAGGGCACGAGCACGATCTTGCCGAGTTTGTTCGCCCGACTCGAGGTGGCGGTGCGCGGCGGCGGCCTCGGCGAGCGGGAAGGTCCGCTGCGGGGCAGGCTGGATCGATGCCGTCGGTCGATCAACGGCCAGACCGTCGCGCACCACCCGCGCGCAGATCGCGGCCTTCTCCGCCACCGGTCGGCCGCGGAGGTGGTGGCGATGACGCGGCCGCGTTTGCGCAGCAGCACGCCGAGGTCGAGCGGTGCCGCTTGGCGCCGCCCTGCAGACCGATCACCACCAGCCGGCCGTCGGTGGCCAGCGAGCTCGACGTTGGGCTCCAGGTACTTCGGCGCCCATACTGTCCAGGATCACGTCGACCCCGCGCGCCGTCGGTGCAGTCCCGGACGGCCGCCGGCCAGTCGTCGCGGTAGGAGACCGCGAGGTCGGCGCCGACCGAGCGGCAGTAGTCGAGCTTCTCCGGGCTGCCGGCCGTGGTGATCACCGTCGCGCCCGAGCGCTTCGCGTACTGGATGGCGAACGAGCCGATGCCGCCGGCACCGCCGTGCACCAGGAAGACCTCACCGCGGGTCAGCCGGCGAGGTCGCAGATTGGACGACCACGGTGGCGGCGACCTCGATCAGACCCGCCGCGGTCGACCAGGTCGATGCCCGGCCGGGACCGGCACCACCTGGCCCGCCGGCACGACGACCGTGCTCCGCGTACCCGCCGCCGGCCAGCAGGGCCACGCACGGGTCGCCGACCTGCCAGCGCGACACGTCCGGTCGCCGATCTCGGCGACCACGCCCGGAGCACCTCCATGCCGAGGATCTCGCTGGCTCCGGGCGGGGGCGGGTAGTGCCCCTGTCGCTGCAGCAGATCGGCGCGATTGACGCCGGCGGCCGCGACCTCGATCAGCACCTCGCCGGGGCCGGGCTCCGGAGTCGGGACGCTCGCGCAGCTCGAGAGCCTCGGGTCCGCCCGGGCGCGGTCACGATGATCGCCTGCACCCACGTCAGCGTGCCATACGGCATCGCACCTCGGTCCGCTAGGATCACGGTCGCTCGCGACCGAGCGGGCCCGGCGAGGTCGCATAGTGGACTAGTGCAGGCGCCTTGAAAGCGCCCGAGCGGCTCAAACCGTTCCGTGGGTTCGAATCCCACCCTCGCCGCTCACGCGGCCGACGACGAGAGGCGACCATGAGCAACCCGGCACACTCGCCGCGCGATCACCAGCGGTTCTCACTCCAGGCTCGGCCGCCGACCCGCGCGTACCTGATCTCCGGTGTCGCCTCGATCGTCGGAGCGGTGCTGCTGGTGGTGGCGCTGACTCGCGCTGGCCGGTGGCGGTGGTGCTGCTCGGCATGTTCTTGATGGCGTGCGGTCTGGTCCTCAGTACCACCGCGCTACTGACTCGGAGCCGCTACCAGACCACCATCGTGGTGGAACGGGATTCGGTCACCTTGATCAACGGTCGACGCCGCCGGGTTCTGAACTGGACCGAGGTCGGGGACGTCAAGGTCCAGGGGCCACATCTGATCTTCAGCCCGCAGGCCGCGGGCGGACGGACCGAGGTCGTGCTGTTCGACAAGCGGCAGACCAACACGGGCGTCTTCCAGGACCTGGTGACGGCCGCTGCGGCATCGCCTCGACATCAGCCGCGGCTACAAGCCGCTCTGAGGACCTCGTCGGTCAGCCGGTCGGCTTGGTGGCCGTCGCCGCCTTCTCGGGATCGAACGCGCAGGTGTCGTTCAACGGGTCGCTCTTCGGCGACGCGCTGGGCGACGGTGACGCCTTCTTCGTCTTCTTCTTCTGTCCCGGCGAAGCCGAGGGAGAGGCCGACGGCGTCGGGGCCGCCTTGCTGCCGCCGTTCTCCGCGATGGCGTCCTTGACCCGCTCGCGCATCGGCGGGAAGTCGGGGTTGAGGCTGAGGAAGCCGCCACACCGTGCTTGAACACGATGCTGCGGACCTTGCCGTCCTTCACCCGCAGGCTGAGGTCGACCATCAGCGGCAGCACCTCCTGCGGCATGTCGGTCAGACGATCTTCTTGCCGGCCTTGGCGATGTCCTCGTAGCGGGCCAGCATGTTGGCCGGGTTGGCCTGCTTGATGATCGCGTTGATCACGCAGCGCTGCCGGTCCATCCGGGCGAAGTCGTCGGAGCCGTACCGGCCCCGGGCGAACCACAGCGCGTCGCGAGCCGTCGAGATGCTGATTCGGCCCCGGCTTCGATGTAGTCGTCCGGCGGGATGTTCCGGTCGGTTCGTTGCCCGCCGATCGGGATGTAGGTGTTGATGTTGACGGTGATGCCGCCGAGCGCGTTGATCATCTTCGCGAAGCCCGCAGGTTGATCAGCACGTAGTAGTCGATCTTCAGGCCCAGCGCCTCGCCGACGGAGAGCTTCAGGACGTCGGCACCGAGGTTGTCGGTCGGACCGAGGATGTCCTTCGGCACGTTGGACGGCACGTTGTCGTACATCGCGTTGAGGAAGTACTCGGCGTCGTTGCCGTCCCCGTTGGTGAAGCCGTTCGGGTAGTACCGGTGCAGCGGCGAGCTCTTCGGGAACGGCATCCGTGCCGGTGTTGCGCGGCAGGCTGAACAGCGTCGTGTTGCCGGTCTTGGTGTCGATGCTGGCCACGATGACGGTGTCGGTCCGGGTGCCGACGCGGTTCTTGCCCGCGTCCCCGCCCAGCAGCAGGATGTTGAGCCGGGGCTTGTCTCCCAGGGATCGGGTGCCGGCTGGCCGTTCGGCTGGGTCGGATGTGCCAGCGTCGGGCCGGGTGGCGCTCTTGGTCTGCGTCGCGCTCTTGAAGACGCCCTCGACCAGACTGGCCTGGTCGTAAGCTGTAGCGGGCGGCCACCGCCATCGGGGCGGCGACCGCGAAGGCCAGCACGCCGACCAGGACGCCGCCCAACGCGCGCTGGACGTTGGTCGCCGTGCCGCGCAGCGCCAGATAGGTCGCGACGACGACACCCACCCAGAGCAGTCCGACGACCACGAGCACCGCGCTCAGCCCGGTGAGCATGGCCGGTCGCACCGCGATCGAGGCCGCGCCCGAGGGATCGCGGGCCACCCAGATCCCCAGCACGACCAGGCTCGTCAAGAACACCGCCATGATCACGCTGCCGAGCACCCGCTTGCGGGCCAGCAGCAGACCGAGCCCCGGAACCACGGTGCCGAGAATCGTGAACAGGACGATCTTGCCGAAGGAGAACCGGGGCTCCTGCTCCATCAGGGCACGCCGCGGGGGTGGGTCGGGCAGGTCCCACTTCCACTCTTCACGTGCTGATGTCAAGGGAACACTCCCGGTAGGCGGCAAGAAATCGGAACTACTGTACGTGGTCCGGGGTGGAGGTTTCCATTTGTGACCTAATCACCGCCGGTCTCGAGCCGGGTAACGCGCTTTTGCTCGCGCCAAGTCGGATCGGTAGGGTTGCTCTCCGCCCGCCCGGATCTTCGGCGCGGGAGCACGATGGGGAGGCGTCGCCTAGTCCGGTCTATGGCGCCCGCCTGCTAAGCGGGTTGAGGGCTTCAACCCTCTCGCGGGTTCAAATCCCGCCGCCTCCGCCATGCCACGCACCCACCGCCCGGCTGGGCGGTGGGTGTCGACCTCCGTACCGCCGTCTTCTCCCGCTGCGGCTGCTCAGCGACCGAAGGGCATGATGAGGTAGATCCCGAAGAGGACCAGGAGCCCGGCCAGGCCCAGCAGGACGAATCCGGCGGCGCGGGCGGGTCTGACGCCGGTACCCGAGCCGGAGGCAGTCGACGCGGAGGCACCCGAGGTCTGCGGGCCGGCCGCCACCAGTCGGATCCCGCCGGCCAGGAGCGCCACGAACAGAATCGTGGCGACGATCGAGACCACAGCGACGACGCCGAGCGCGGTCCAGTCGATCTTCACCGGGCCCCCCTCATGGCTCCACCCGGTCCCGAGGGGTGGCCGAGCCGTGACGCTCGGCCGGGGTCGGGCCGGCGGCGTGCCCGTTCTGGTGCCCGTTCAGCTTCCCGTTCTGGTGCCCGTTCGGGTGGTCGCTGTCGTGCCGGGCGGCAACCGTGGCGTCGTGCTCGAACGTGCTCGGCGCGGCCGCAGCCAGCACCATCACCTCACGACTGTCCGTGACGTTGGTGTGGTCGACCGCGTGCTTGCGGGAGAGCCGCCAGATGACGAAACAGGCCGCGCCCAGCAGCACCACCACGACGATCACCCCGACCGTTCCGTGCGGCGAGAGCAGCGCCGCGAGGGCGCCGACGATGCCGGCTCCCGGGAGGGTCAGCAGCCAGGCGAACAGCATCCGGCGCGCCACGCTCCACCGCACCTCCGCCCCACGTCGGCCGATCCCGGAACCGAGGATCCCGCCGGTGCACACGTGGGTGGTGGAGAGCCCGAAGCCGACGTGTGCGGAGGCCAGGATGGTGGCGCTGGCCGCGGCGCCGGAAGCCGCGCCCTGCGGCGTCTCGATCTCGACGATGCCCTTGCCCATCGTCCGCATGATCCGCCAGCCGCCGGAATATGTCCCCAGTCCGATGGCCAGGCCTGCGGTCAGCACCACCCACCAGTGCGGGCCGGTGCCGGCCTGCTGCAGGTTGGCGCCGATCAGGACGAGCGTGATCACGCCCATGGTCTTCTGCCCGTCGGAGGTGCCGTGGGCCAGCGCCACCAGTGAGGCGGTGAAGGCCTGCCCGTACTTGAAGCCGGTCTCGCTCTGGTTGCGGGAGATCTTGCGCGTGATCCGGTAGGCCAGTCGGGTCGCCACCGCCGCCGCCAAACCCGCCACGAGCGGTGCCACGATGGCGGGCAGCAGCACCTTGGAGACGATCACCGAGTAGTTGACCGAGGCCAGGCCCGCACCGACCATGACGGCCCCGATCAGTCCGCCGAACAGAGCGTGGGAGGAGCTGGAGGGGAGTCCGAGCAACCAGGTCAACAGGTTCCACACGATGGCGCCGGCGAGACCGGCCAGCACGATCGGCGCGCTGATCAGGGCGTCGTCGAAGAACCCCCCGGAGATGGTCTTGGCCACCTCGGTCGAGAGGCAGGCACCGACCACGTTGAGCACCGCCGCGAGCACCACGGCCGTCCGGGGCTTCAGCGCACCGGTGGCGATGGGCCCCGCCATGGCGTTGGCGCTGTCGTGGAATCCGTTCGTGAAGTCGAAGATCAAGGCGACCAGCACAACCACGATCACCACGAACAGCACTGTCACGGGCTTGCCCTATCGGGTTACGGGTGGTGGGCGGACGCCGGTCGCGCTGCGTCCACGACACGCTGGAGTAGACACCAGTTGAACAATAGGTGAAGCGAGTGGGTTGTCAACGCGAGTCCGCTGAAGTGTTGCGCCGTCGCAGTGCGACGCCAGGCGCGGCCCGTCGCCGACAGATTGCGATTGGGGCTCGGCCGGTACGTCCCGCTACACTGACCTGTCGTCGACGGGCATCGCTGTCGGTCGACGGGCACCCGTAGCTCAACGGATAGAGCATCTGACTACGGATCAGAAGGTTGGGAGTTCGAATCTCTCCGGGTGCGCCCCTTTTTTGTGTCGGCTCGCGCTCGCTGCGCGTCTGATCGGCTCGGTCTTCCCTCCTCGTTCGCACGACCCTCGTCCGTCTCGGCGTCCAGTCCGCCTGAACGGGTCGTGCTCTCTCGTCAGTCCAGACCGAGCCGCGACGCTCCGCTTACCGACGCTCGCGCTCCCTTTTGTGTCGGCTCGCGCTCGCTGCGCGCCTGTGGACTCTGTCTTCCTTCGCTCCCTCGCACGACCACCTCTCTGCCCACCGCTCGGTTGCTGGTGAGAGGTCGTGCTCGCTCGTTCAGTCCAGACCGAGTCGGGCGCTCCGCTTACCGACGCTCGCCGACGGGGTCGGGTTTCGGCGTGGGATCGTGACGCTCGCCGACCGGTTTGGGTCACCGGGCGGGCGGCTCAGCCTCCGAGCACGCTGTCGACGTTCGGGAGCTGCTCGAAGCGGCCGAAGGTGCCGGCCTCGGCAAATTCTCGAGCCGCCTCCAACCACCCACGCCAGGCCGTCCGCGCCAGCGTGCCCCCGACGCTGATCCGTCGCACACCGAGGCGTGCTGCTTCCGCGACGGTCGTGAACGGGGCGTTGATCAGCAGGTTCACGGGTTTCGGTGACACCGCGCCGACGATCGCAGCCACGTGATCGAGGTTGTCGATCCGCGGGGCGTAGAGACAGTCGGCGCCTGCCTCCGCGTACGCGCGCAACCGGCGAATCGTCTCGTCGATGTCGGGACGGCCACACACGAAGCCCTCCGAGCGGCCGGTGAGGACGACGCCCGTGCCGCTCTCCTCGATCGCCTCCCGGGCGGCCTGGATCCGTTCGACGGCCAACTCGAACTCGAAGAGCGGGTCCGCCTCGTCACCGCTCGAGTCCTCGATCGACAAACCAGCGATGCCCGTGGTCACCGCAGCCGCCACATTCGCCTTGACGCCCTCCGGCTCGACCGCGAAACCGCCCCTGAAGTCCGCGTTCACCGGTACCGAGACCGCCTCCACGACGACGCGCAGATGCTCCAACGTCTGCGGGAGGGTGACCTCCTCGTCCGCGCGACCCAGGGTCCAGGCGAGGCCGGCACTGGTGCTGGCGAGGGCCTCGAACCCCATCCGTTCCAAGGCCTTGGCGCTGCCCGCATCCCACGGGTTCGGCATCACGAAACAGCCGGTGGAGTGCAGGCGACGGAACGCGGCTACCCGATCACCATCTGGATCCATGCCTCACCTCGTCGAGGAACGGTCAGTGTTTTCGACCATATCGCTGATCGCGGCGAAGACCTACAGATCGCAGCCGGGGAGGTCGCAGCCGCCGACGTCGCAGCCACCGCCGCCACCGAAGTCGAAGAGGTCGCCCGCGCCGGCGAGGAAGTCGCCGGCGCCGTCGACAGCACCCGTCAGGCCCTCGAAGGCCGAACCGAGGCCGTCGCCGATGTCACCGAAGCTGGCGGCCAGACCCGCGACGTCGGCGATCCCCCCGGCGAGGTCGGCGCCAAGGATCCCGACGTCGATCAGGTCGATCCAGGCGAAGTCGGCGAACAGCCCGAGATAGCCGGCGTTCTGGGCCAGCACGGCCACCTCGGCGAACGTCTTCGCCCAGAGCGAGGCGAGCCCGAACGCCATCGCGTACGGCAGATACCGGCTGAAGAGCGCCTCGGCCTCCTCGAACCGGATCTGCCGCGCCTCAGCGGTCTCGATGTAGCGGCGGAAGCCCAGACCCTGGATCCGGGCGGCCGTCCCTTCGGCGGTGCGCGGCGTCCGGGTCGATCCCCAGATGGCGAACACGGCGAAGAAGCCGAGGACCCCGAGCACCAGCGGAACCGTGGTCAGGTCCTTGAGGCTGAACACGATGACGAGCACCCACACCACGCTGAGGGGCACCAAGGGGATCAAGAACCCGATCCCGACCTTGCGCAGCAGCGAGTTCCGGGACAACGGGTGCTTGCGGTACCAGCCGCGAGCCAGCGCGTCGCGGTACAGACCGACCTGTGCCTCCCGCATGGTGACGTCGAACCGACCCCGGAGGGCCGACAGCCGGACCTGGGGCCCCGAGGCGAACAGGTTGTTCAGCAGGTGCCGCTCGAAGTCGGTCAACGGCTCGTCCGGTGGCGTCGGCGATGCGGTCAGCTCCCAGTCCGTACGGCCCGGAGCCGACGCCTTTCCCTTGGCCGCCGGTGGCGGTGGTGATGCTGCGGCATCGGCAGGGAGCTGCGTGAGCCGGAACCAGCCGCGCACCGCGAGATCGAGGATGGTCGCGCTCACGTCGCGCTGGTGCGCGATCCCGTCGATCACCGTGCCGATCGTGCCGGGTGTGCCGCCGGCCGGAGGAGTGAACTGCACGGCCACCGCGCCGCGCCACTCCAGGCCCTCCCGGACCCGCTCCCGGCCGGCGGTGGTCGGGTCGTCCGGCAGCAGCCCCGGAGTCACGTCGGTGAAGATCTCATCCCGCTGCCCACGCCTCCGGATGACGACGACGACCACCGCGATGGCCACCAGGACGAGGGCGATGACGGCGCCGACGACGATCCCCGCCGGATCCGCGTGCATGGCGCCGGATCATGCCACGTACCGGGGCCGGCGGCGCGTCCGGCTCGCCCGGACCGGGCTGCGGTCGTGGCATTGACCCGCATCCAGCCCCGTGACACGTTACCGAGGACGACAGAGGGGCAGGTTCGGTGCGCAGAGCAGTGATCGCACTTCTCAGTGCGGTGGTCGTGGTGCTCACGACGGTGACGGGCGGTGCGGCGGCACCCCGGGTCCCCACCCCCGGTGCCGCCGGGATCGGCGACCCGTACTGGCCCACCGACGGCAACGGCGGCTACGACGTCCAGCACTACGACCTGCGGCTGTCCTACGCGCCGACCAGCGATCTGCTGACAGGTGTGGCGACGCTGCGGGCCCGGACCAGCCAGGAGCTGTCCCGCTTCAACCTCGATCTGCAGGGTCTGACCGTCGACTCGGTCCGCGTCAACCGCGTCTCCGCGAGCTGGACCCGGTCCGGCGCCCACGAGCTGCAGATCACGCCGGCCAGTGCCCTGCCGCCGAACGCGACCTTCGACGTGATGATCGGTTATCACGGCAAGCCGGAGATGATCTCCGACGAGTTCGGCCCCAGCGGCTTCTACACCACCGGCGACGGGGCGATCATCGCCGGCCAGCCCCATGTCGCCGCCACCTGGTTCCCGGCCAACGACCACCCGCTCGACAAGGCCACCTTCACGATGGCGATCACGGTCCCGCGCCAGCTCCAGGCGGTGGCGAACGGAGCACTCCGCTCGGTCGTGACCCGGGGCGGGCGTCGGATCTGGACCTGGACGACGTCCGAGCCGATGGCGCCCTACCTGGCCACCATGGCGATCGGCACGTTCGACGTCCGCCACTCCCTCGCCGACCGGATCAGCTACACCGACGCCTTGGACCCGGCGCTGTTCGCGCAGTCCTCGGGCGGGCCGGGCGGATCGATCGGTGCCCGAGCCCAGGCGGCGCTGCGCAAGCAACCGGCGATCGTCCGGTTCCTCAGCGGGGTGCTCGGTCCGTACCCGTTCCGACAAGCCGGCGGCATCGTCGACGACGACCCCGGGATCGGGTTCGCCCTGGAGAACCAGACCCGAGCGGTGTACGCCAAGGAGTTCTTCACCGGTCCGGACACCCCGGACGACGACCTGGTCGTGGTGCACGAGCTCGCGCACCAGTGGTCCGGTGACAGTGTGGCGCTGGCCCGCTGGAGCGACATCTGGCTGAACGAAGGGTTCGCCACCTACGCCGAGTGGATGTGGTTGGAGAGCCAGGGCCGCGACACCACCGACGCGATCTTCGCCGACCTCGCCTCGACGCCGGCCGACGACTCGTTCTGGGACCTGCCGATCGGCGCCCCGGGTGCGGCGCGGATCTTCGACGACCCCGTCTACGACCGCGGTGCGCTGACGATGCACGCGCTCCGGCGACTGATCGGCGACACCGCGTTCCGGCAACTGACCCGGCGCTGGTTCAGCACCTACGCGCAGCGGAACGCGACCACAGCCGACTTCATCGCGACGGCCGAGGCGGTGGCCGCGCGGGACCTGGACACCTTCTTCCGGGCCTGGCTGTTCAGCCCCACCAAACCGTCCGGGCTGCCGGCCGCCGCGGCCCGGCGCGACGGTGCGGGAGATCGATCCGGCGCATCGACCACCACCCACCGCACCGACCCACCGACCGCACCGAGGGAACTGAGACGACATGGCGAACTGGAAGGACGTGGCGCGGCTCGCTCTCGCGCTGCCGGCGACCGAGGAGTCGACGTCATACGGCCACACCGCCTGGAAGGTGGCGGACAAGGGATTCGTGTGGGAGCGGCCCTTCAGCAAAGCCGATCTGAAACGGCTCGGCGACGACGTACCCGAGGGCCCCATCCTGGCGGCGTACGTCGACGACCTGGCCGAGAAGGAGGCGGTGTTGGCGGCCCATCCCGGCGTGATGTTCACCATCGAGCACTTCAACGGCTTCCCCGCCGTGCTCGTCCGGCTGGACGAGATCGACACCGACACCCTCGAGGAGACGATCACCGACGCGTGGCTGGCCCGAGCGCCGAAGAAGTTGGTGACCGAGTTCCTGGCCGACCGGTAGGCGGAGGCGCCCGGCAGTCCGCGTCGGCGCCTAGAGGTCGCGACCGGCCCGGGAACGTGACACCGCCGCCAGCCCCTCCGCCAGGCTGACCGCCGGTTCCCAGTTCAGCAGCTGCCTCGTCCGGCGCTGATCGAACCAGTGCGCGGTCGCCATCTGCTCGGCGACGAATCGGGTGATCGGCGGATCGGTCTCGGTGCCGGCGAGGAGCCGGCGCAGCGACCAGACCGCTTCGGCACCCAGTCCGGCCGCGACCGCCAACCGAGCCGGGATCCGACGGTGCGGCCGCGGCGCGCCGGCGGCGGCACACAGGTCGCCCAGCAGCTCCGCGATCGGTCGGGGCTCACCGTTGCTGACGACCAGCGCCTGCCCGTGCACCGTCGGCACGACATCGACCGCCGCCAGCAACGCGTCCACAGCGTTGTCGACGTACGTGCTGTCGACCAGCGCGGCGCCGGATCCGATCACCGGCAGCCGGCCCTGCTCGGCCCGCTGGACGATGCGCGCGAGCAGCTGGGTGTCGCCGGGCCCCCAGACCAGGTGCGGGCGGATGGCGAGGGTCCGCAGTCCGGCGCCGTCGGCACCGAGGGCGATCAGCTCGGCGGCGGCCTTGCTCCGGGCGTACGGGCCGCGTGCCGTGGCCGGATCCGCCGGATCGGCTCCCACGCCGAACAGCGACGAGCCGGCGTGGGCCACCGACGGCGACGAGACGTGGACGAGGCGTTCGACACCCTCGGCCCGGCAGGCGGCCACGACGGCCGCCGTGCCGTTGATGTTGACCCGCTCGTAGTCGGCCCAGGGTCCGGTGACGTTGACCTTGGCGGCCAGGTGCAGCACGGCGTCCTGGCCGGCGCTGGCCCGCCGGACCGCGGTCGGATCGGCGACGTCACCGAGGATCTCGCGCAGGCCGAGGCCGGCCGGGCGGCGTTGGAACACCGTCACGTCGTCGCCCCGCGCGGCGAGCGCCCGCGCCGTCCCGGCGCCCAGCATCCCGCTGGTGCCGGTGACGAGCACCCTCACGGTCGGCCGACCCGGCCGCCGCGCAGCACCCGTTCGGCCCACCGGGCCAACCGGAGCCGATCGACCTTCGAGGCGTGCCGGATGTCGGTCGGCAGACTGCGGGTGGTCAGCACCGCGGCCACGTCGACCGGGGCGGCACGCCGGACCGCGGCAGCCAGCTCGGCGCCCGCGAGCGGCCCCGGCGCGAGCGGCTCGGGCACCACGACGACCACCAGCTGCTGGGTCCCGGCCGGTCCCACCCCGACGGCGGCCGCGGCCGTGACGCCGGGCAGCGCCTCGACCCGCTGCTCGATGCCGACCGGGGTCAGCGGCCCGTTCGGACCCGAGATGACGTGCACCGCTCGCCCTTCGACCCAGAGCCGGCCCCGACCGTCGAGGTGGCCGACGTCACCGGTGCGGTGCCAGCCGGGGTTGCGTGAGCTCTGTCGTTCGGTGCTCCACAACCGGTCGTACCGGTCCTTGACGTGCGGCCCTGCCACACAGATCTCACCGGTCACCTCGGGCACCGGCTCCAGCGGTCCCGTCGCCGCGCCGGATGCGTCGAGGGCGCTGATCTTGACCTCGACGCCGGGCACGGGCCAGCCGACACAGACGCCGTTGCCGGCGCCGGCCTCCAGGATCTGCGGCAGCGAGACGTCGGTGACGGGCAGCGCCTCCGTCATCCCGTACGGAGTGTGGAGCTCGGCGCCGGGCAGCAACGCCTGGACCCGCTGCAGCAGCGGGACCGAGACCGGCGCACCGGCGGACAGCAGGGTGCGCACCCCGGCCAGTGCGCTTCGTTGCGGCGTGGTGAGCTGCCCGGCGGTCTCGGCGACGTTGCGCAGCGCAGCCGGGGAGGCGAAGACGACCGTCGCCTCGACCGCCCCGACGGCATCGGCGAGTGCCGCCGCCGTCAGCGTGGCCGGGCGGGTGACGTCCATGTCCGGAACCGCCGCGGCGATCCCCAGCGCCGGGCCGTACAGCGCGAACGGCGCGAAGGCCGCCACCAACCGATCGGCCGGACCGATCCGCATCACCTGCCGGACCAGGTCGAGTTGGGCACGCAGCTGGCCGTGCCGGTAGACCACGCCCTTGGCCGGACCGGTCGCTCCCGAGGTGAACAGCACCGCCGCCTCGGCGTCCGCGGCGATCTCGTCGCCGGGTCGGTCCTGATCGCGGCCTCCGTCGGTGGGTCCGCGACCGCGCGCTGCGATCTCGGCCAGGGAGCCGGAGATGCCGAGTCGGCGTCGCACGGCGCCCGGCACGGTGCCGGCGACGATCCGCTGACCGGGTACGCGCAGGGCCGCCGCCGCCACCAGCCCGGCGGGGATGCCGATCACGTGATCGGGTTGTGCGCTGCGCAGGGCCGCCCCGAGGTTGCGGAGCCCCAGGCCGGCGTCGGCCAGCACGATCACCGCTCCGGCCCGCCAGCAGGCGTACACCGTGGCGGTCAGGTCCAGATCCGGGCCGGATCAACAGCGCGACCCGGTCGCCGCGACCGACTCCGACCTGCTGCAGGCCAGCGGTCAACGCCGCGACCCGGGACTCCAGCTCGGCGAACGAGGTGACGACGGTGCCGGATGTCGACAGCTCGACGGTCGCCACGGCCGGGTCCTGGCCGCGATCGCGGAGTCCCGCCCACAGCGGCGCCACCGTCGTCGGCGGCATCATCGTCGGCAGCACCGTCGTCGGCAGCTCAGGGAGGGCCTCCCGGGTCGATCGACCGGGCAGATCCTGGATCCACTGCCACGCGTCGGCGGCGGTGGCCGGCGCGTCCTCGGTGACCAGGTGCGAAGCGCCGGCGTAGCGGTGCACGTCGGCGTGCGGGAGCCGGTCCAGCAGATCGGCGAGATAGGCGTCGGAGAACACAGGATCCCTCGGCCCCCACAGCAGGAGGACCGGGACCTCGCCGAGCTCCGGGAGCCCGGAGACCACCGACTCCAGGCTCGGCCGGCTCGGGTGGTCGGGTTCGAGCGGGATGTCGGCGACGAAGTCCCCGACCGCCCGCCGCCGGTACGCCGAGCGGTACGGCGAAGCCAGGGCCGAACGCACCTCGGCCGGCAGTGCCGGCCGCGACACCGCGCCGGCGCCCCGGACGAAGGCGGGCGTGGTCACGCAGACGGTGCGGCGCAGCAGCTCGGTGCGGGCCAGCCGGATCAGTCCCGGAGCGTCCGATCCCGGTATGGCGACGCCGGTGTTGGCCAAGACGATGCCGCGCAGCTGCCGGCGGTGCCGGAGCGCCCAGCCGAGTCCGATGGGACCGCCCCAGTCGTGGGCGACCAGCACCACGGGGCCGTCGATGCCCAGGGCGTCGGTGAGCCGGTCGAGGTCGTCGATCCGCTCGGCCATCCGCCGCGGTCGGCCACCCGCCGGGCGTTCCGACCACCCCATCCCCAGCTGGTCGGGTGCGACCACCCGCCACCCCGGCGGCGCGGCGGCGAGGAACCGCCGCCACAGGTAGGACCAGGTGGGGTTGCCGTGCAGGCACAGCATCGTGCCGCGGGTCGGCTCGGCACCGTTGTCGAGGAGGTGCCAGCGACGCATCGTCCCGGTCGCATCCGGCACCAGCACCCGTCGGGACCAGGCCGGGTCGATCCCCGGCAGTCCCACGGGTGGTCGGGCGGCGACGGCTGGGGCCTCCAGCGCCGTCACCTCACCAGGCGATCTCGGCGTACGAGGTGTTGAGACCCGAACCGATGCCGAGCAGCAGCACCCGCTCGCCGGCCCGCAGCTGGTCGACCTGCTTGGCCAGCGTGAACGGGACCGCAGCCGGGCCGAGATTGCCGAAGTTCCGCAGCGTCACCGGGAACCGGGACGGGTCGACCCCGATCGTCGAGGCCATGGCGTTGATGTGCGTCACGGAGGTCTGGTGGGCGACGAACCAGTCGACACCGTCCCAGCCGAACTCGTCCTTGGCGTCGTTCCAGGTGTCGAGGGCCAGCGCGAGACCCGCGTCGAACAACTTCTTGCTGTCGGTGCGCATGTGGACCAGGTCACCGACACAGAGGTCGTGGTGCTCGGTGCCGGCGCGGCTCACCCCGCCGACGATCCGGTGGCCCTCGGGATGACGGTCCGCCCGGCCGAGCACCATGGCGGCCGAACCGGAACCGAGGGTCAAGGTGGCGAACTGGGAGCGCACGTCGGCCGTCGTCGCCTCGGGCCGGGACAGTCGCTCCAGCGTCAGCTCCTGGGTCTTGCGGGAGCCCTCGCAGTCCACCACCAGCGCGTAGTCGGCCTGACCCGAGTCGATCATCGTGCCGGCGAGCTGGATCCCGTTCACGAAGCCGAGACAGGCGTTCGCGACATCGAAGTTCATGCAGCTGGTCGGCAGCCCCAGCTGATGGTGCACCGCGACCGCCGTGGCCGGCTCGAGGTAGTCCCGGCACACCGACGTGTTGATCATCACCCCGATCTGGGCCGGGGTGATGCCCGCCTCGGCCAGGGCCTTCGCACCCGCCATGGCGGCTCCGTCGGCGAAGCTGACGTCAGCCGGCCACCAGCGCCGCTCGACCACGCCGGCCAGCTTCTCCAGCGTGCCCGGATGCATGCCGAGCCGGTCGTAGGTGCCGGCCAGGCGCTCGTCGAAGGCCGCCGACGTCATGACCATCGGCGCCTCGACGGCGCACACCGAGAGCACTGCCGTGTTGGCTTGCCGAAAACTTGCGTTGCCGCCCATCCGAGTCCCTTCCCCAGGGACATCGATCCCGGGTGCTGCACCAGATCTGGCCTCTTGTCCGCCAGACGTTCCCTCCCATGGTGTCACGGCCCGCTCGCAGCTGTTCCCTGCGCTCGGCGAATGAGCGCCGGACCGGGGTCGGCTCTTGCCAGCGCGGGCCGCGGCAACGATGCTCATCCCATGCCGAGCAGCAAAGCGATCAGCAACCAGCGCGGGGCGGGCGACGAGCGCTCCGTACCCATCGGGGAGTACGGGTTCCTGAGCGACGGCGAGGTGCTGGCACTGCTCGCTCCCGGCGGGTCCGTCGACTGGATGTGCGTGCCCCGCTTCGACTCCCCGAGCGTGTTCGGCAGCCTGCTCGGTCGGCACGCCGGCTCGTTCCGGATCTCACCGACCGACGTCGAGGTGCCCGTCGACACCCGGTACCTGCCCGGCACGATGATCATCGAGACCAGCTGGGGGACCCCGACCGGCTGGATCGTCGTCCGTGACGCGCTGCTGATGGGTCCGTGGCACCACGACAACAGACCCGGTCCCGCAGACCCACCGCCGGACCCCGAACGACTACGACGGCCGAGCACATCTTCCTCCGGACCATCCGTTGCGTCTCCGGTGAGGTGCAGGTGGTGATGGACTGCGAACCGGTGCTGGACTACGGGCAGCAGCACGTCCGCTGGACCTACACCGAACACGGCTACCACCAGGGCGTGGCCACGGCCGAGGGTTCCGATCTCGAGCTCGTGCTGACCTCGACCTGCGGCTCGGTTTCGAGGGTGGCCAGGCCAGCGCCCGGACCCTGCTGAAGCAGGGCGACACCCGCTACGTGGCCCTGTCCTGGGGCGGCGCCCCGCCGCCGATGACCTTCGACGAGGCGTACCGCGAGCAGGTCTGGACCGCGCACCACTGGCAGCACTGGCTGGCCCGCGGGAAGTTCCCCGACCATCCGTGGCGGGCGTTACCTGCAGCGCAGCGCGCTGACGCTGAAGGGACTGACCTACGCGCCGACCGGGGCGATCGCCGCCGCCGGCACCACCTCGCTGCCCGAGACGCCCGGCGGTGAGCGCAACTACGACTACCGCTACACCTGGATCCGGGACGCGACGTTCGCGCTCTGGGGCCTGTACTCGTTGGGCTTCGACTGGGAGGCGCTGGACTTCTTCTCCTTCATCGCCGACGTCGCCGAGCGCGACGACCACCTGCAGATCATGTACGGCATCGGCGGCGAAGCGGAGCTGGAGGAGTACGAGCTCGACCACCTGCCGGGCTACGCGAACTCGCGACCGGTCCGGGTCGGCAACGCCGCGTACAACCAGCAGCAGCACGACGTCTGGGGCGCGCTGCTGGACTCGGTCTACCTGCACGCCAAGGCCGCGACCACCTGGACAGCCGGATCTGGCCGATCCTGGAGAAGCAGGTGGCCGAGGCGCTCAAGCACTGGCGGAACCCGACGCCGGCATCTGGGAGGTGCGCGGCGAGCTGAAGCACTTCACCTCCTCCAAGATCATGTGCTGGGTGGCGGCCGATCGCGGGCGCCAAGCTGGCCCGGATCGCCGGCGAGGAGCGCCAAGGCCGACGAGTGGGAGCTGGCGGCCGACGAGATCAAGGAAGACATCCTGGCCAACGGCGTCGACGAGCGCGGGGTGTTCACCCAGTACTACGGCACCAAGGCCCTGGACGCGTCACTGCTGCTGGCGCCGCTGGTCCGCTTCCTGCCCGCCGACGACCCGCGCGATCAGGGCGACCGTGCTGGCCATCGCCGACGAGCTCACCGTGCACGGGCTGGTGCTGCGCTACAAGGTCGAGGAGACCGACGACGGATTCAGCGGCGAGGAGGGCAGCTTCACCATCTGCTCGTTCTGGCTGGTGTCGGCACTGTGCGAGATCGGGGAGTACCAGCGGGCGCGCAAGCTGTGCGCCAAGCTGCTGTCCTTCGCCGGGCCGCTGGACCTGTACGGCGAGGAGATCGATCCGCACACCGGGCAGCAGCTGGGCAACTTCCCGCAGGCCTTCACCCACCTGGCGTTGATCAACGCGGTGCTGCACGTGATCAGGCTCGAGCAGCGGCACGGTCAGGGTGGCCAGTGGTCGGGAGCGATGCGGACCTAGTCTGCTGCTCCGTGACAGCCAGCGTCCCGGGAGCCACCCGGCCGATCGGCATCGGCCTGGTCAGCGTCGGGTGGATGGGCACCGCCCACACCCGGGCCTACACCGCCGTGCCCAGCTTTTATCCCGAGCTGCAGATCGCCCCGCGGCTGATCATGGCCGCCGACACGGCACCGGCCCGGGTGGACTTCGCGACCTCGACACTCGGCTACCGGGCCGGCACCACCGACTACCGCGAGGTGCTGGAGCACCCGGAGGTCGACGTCGTCTCGATCTGTGCGCCGAATTTCCTGCACGCCGAGATCGGGATGGCAGCGGCGGCGGCCGGTAAGCACTACTGGATCGAGAAACCGGCGGGTCGCAACCTGGCCGAGACGTCGGCGTTGGCCGCCGCGACAGCGCGGGCCGGAGTGATCAGCACCGTCGGCTTCAACTACCGGCACGCGCCGGCGGTCGAGCACCTGCGGACCATGATCGGCGAGGGCCGGTTGGGACGGATCACCAACGTCCGGGTCCGCTTCTTCGCCGGCTACTCGGCCGACCCGCGCGGTGCACTGTCCTGGCGGTTCCAACGGAACCTGGCCGGCAGCGGCGTGCTCGGTGACCTGGCGAGCCACGCCGCCGACCTGGCCACGTACCTGATCGGGCCGATCGCTGAGGTCACGGCGATGACCAGCATCGTGCACGAGCAACGTCCCGTGTTGCCGATGGGCACCGGCACCCACTTCGCCGTGATCGAAGGGGGAGAGGTCGGGCCGGTCGAGAACGAGGACTACGCCGGCGCCCTGGTGCGGTTCCGGTCCGGTGCGCTCGGGACCGTCGAGGCGTCGCGGGTGGCGGTCGGTCCGGACTGCGGCTACGGCATCGAGGTGTTCGGCACCGAGGGGTCGGCGAGCTGGGAGTTCGAGCGGATGAACGAGCTGCGGATCTCCAGCGGTCGCGGCACCGCGGAGGCGGGCTACGTCCGCGTCAACGCCAACGGCCGGCTCGGGGACTTCGCCCGGTTCCAGCCCGGGCCGGGGATCGCGATGGGATTCGACGATCTCAAGACCATCGAGGCCAAGAAGTTCCTCGCGGCGATCCTGGGCGAGACCGGGCAGCACGCCACCGTCGACGACGCGGTGGCCGCGGCGTCGTTCGTGTCGGCTGTCGAGGCGTCCGCCGAGTCGGGTCACTGGGAGCCCCTGGCCTAGGCACCCCCGGCGTGCCCCTCGGGCGCCCCCGGCGTCTCGGAGTCGCGGACGGGTCCGGGAGCGGGTTGGTCGTCCCGATCGTCCTCGGCGGCGATCGGACCGATCGGCAACCGGCAGCGGCTTCGTGACGCCGGCGATCAGCAGCGCGACCACGAGCAGCACGCCGGTCAGCGTCAGTGCCCGCAGCACGCCGACCCGGTCACCCAGGAAGCCGATCACGGGCGGCCCGATCAAAAAGGCGGAGTAGCCGACCGCAGCGACCACGCTGACCCGGCCGGCGGCGTACTTGGGGTCGTCGGCGGCGGCGCTCAGACCCACCGGGAAACCGAGGGAGGCGCCGAGGCCCAGCAGCACCGCACCGAGGATGCCGAGCAGCAGGGCCTGGCTGAAGACCAGCACCACCAGTCCGACCAGGGCGAGCAGCGCGCAGGCCCGCAGCAGCCGGACGCGGCCGTACCTGTCGATCAGCCGCGGCCCGAACCAGCGACCGGCGGTCATGGAGGCGAGGAAGAGGGCCAGGGTCAAGGGCCCCAGCGCCGGGGGTGCGTGGTGTCCGTCGATCATCGCGATGGCCAGCCAGTCGTTGCCGGTGCCCTCGGTGAAGGCCAGGCACATGACGAAGACACCGATCAAGAGGGTGCGCGGTTCGAGCCAGGCCCGCAGCGGACTCCGGGTGCGTTCTCCGGACGGAGCATGATCGACGGCCTCCGGAGGGAGGAAGCGCCGCGACGCCAACGGTGCGACGGTGCCGAAGGCGATCGCCACCCCGACCAGATGCCAGGTCACGGGGACGCCGAGGGCCACCATCAACGTCCCGGTCATGGCCCCACCGACCGTCCCGATGCTGAAGCCGGCGTGGAACTTCGGCATGATCGCGCGTTTCAATCGCTGCTCGACCGCGGCGCCCTCCACGTTCATCGCCACGTTCCAGGTGCCGTTGCCGAAACCGACCAGTGCGATGCCGATCACGACCGGGATGGGGCCGATCAGCACGCCGAAGGCCAGCACCACCAGACCGACCGCCAGGCAGATGGACATGGCGGCCACGCTGCGACCCGCGCCGAGCCTGGCCACGATGATGCCGGACAGCGGCACCGCGACCACGGCACCCAACCCGCCGGCCAGCAGGATCAGCCCCAGGGTCGACGGACTGGCGTTCAGCTGGTCGCGGATCGCGGGGAGCCGCGACGCCCAGCTGGCAAAACCGAACCCGCTGCTGATGAACGCGACGGCGACGGCTCGTTTCGCGTGCTCGGTGATCTCGTCGCCGGTGCGCATCCGCCGCAACCGACGATCACCGTGGTCGGCGGGCGGCGGGAGGGGTTCGATCATGTCCCGGTCAAACTACCGGGCCGGGGAGTCGGTGCGGCCGTGTCGACACCCTTTACCGCCCCTGACCGTTCCCCGGCCGGGCCGCGGACCTAGGCCGCCGGCGCCGGCTGGTACCGCCGGGCGACCGCGTTCCGCTGTGCCAACCACCAGACGACGCCGGTGATGAGGGCGAGGACGGCCATCGGGATCAGCATCCACGGACCCCCCATTCCCTCGCTGCGGTCCAGACCGGCGGCCAGGTCCTGACCGGAGATGATCGCGACCAGGAACAGGAGCAGGTTGTTCGTGGTGTGGATCAAGGCGGCCACCTCGAGCCCACCCGTGCGCCAGACCACGATCGACATGGCGACTCCGAAGAAGAAGTAGTACCCGATCAGCCACGGGTCCCCAGCACCGTGGGCGAGCATGAAGATCGTCGCCGAGACGACGACGCTGACCAGCAGCGCGATCCGGGGGTCGGCGGCCCAACCGCCGGCGGCTCGCGCGATGAGACCGCGCGCTCCGTACTCCTCCCCGGCCGCCTGCAGCGGCGTCGTCAGCAGCACGACGACGAGCAGACCCACCGACTCGGCGGTGAACGGTCCCGACGCAGGCGACGGGGCCCAGAAGATCATCACCAGGATGTAGATGACGAAGATCGGCACGATGACCAGTGCCATCCGCTTCAGCAGGTCCCAGCGGAGATAGCCCCGCACGGAGTGCAGCCACCGCACCGGCTGCCCGTAGAACCCCCATTGCAGCAGCATCGAGAGCGGGATCAGGGCGGCGGCGGAGATGTTGACCGAGAGCATGACCAGCGGCGTGATGACGAGCTCACCGTTCGCCAGTGCCTCGGCGCTGAGCCGGCCGGTCGCGACCTCGAAGGCGATCGCCGCGATGCTGGTGACGGTCGAGATGGTCAGGTACCCGATCACCAGCAAGACGATGACCAGCGCGCCCTTCCACCACCGGTTGCGTCCGGTCCGGAAGAAGTGGTGGTACTCGGCGCCGGCGGCCGGCATCGGATCCGGAGCCGGCTGTGGGTACCCGTACGGGGCCTGCGGAACGGGCAGGGCGCCCGACGGCGCCGGCGGCGCAGGGTGGGCGGCGGTCGGCGAGGAAGCGTACGGCTGCACCGGGACGGCGCCGGACGGATGCTGGGTACTCATGACTCCGGTCTCGATCGGGCCTTCTACGCTACCTGCGAACACGAAACCCACCCGGACAAATCCGGTTCCGCGGTGTCGGTGCTCTCCCGTAGCCTGAAGCACGTTCGGTTCACCTGACCGCGCCGGTTCGTCACCACCCGATGAATCCCGCCGCTGTGCCGGGTCGAACCCACATCCTCGGCGATGCTGCCGGGTCCGCACCCGTACTGAATCGGAGGAAGCCTGCCATGACGGCAACGGCACCGGCTGAGGTCGAGCCGAGCACCAGGCGGCGCGACCGCACGATCATCGCCACCCTGCTCGTGGCGGCCTTCGTCGTCATCCTCAACGAGACGATCATGGGCGTGGCGCTGCCCCGCCTGATGGTCGAGCTCGGTGTCGGCCCCGAGCTCGGGCAGTGGCTCACCACAGCGTTCATGCTGACGATGGCGGTCGTCATCCCCACCACCGGGTTCTTGTTGCAGCGGCTGTCGACCCGGATGGTCTACGCCACCGCGATGGGGTTGTTCTCCGCCGGCACGCTGCTCGCCACGCTCGCTCCCGGCTTCTGGGTGCTGCTCGGTGCCCGGATCATCCAGGCCTCGGGCACCGCGATCATGATCCCGCTGCTGATGACGACGATCCTCACGTTGGTCCCCGTCGACCGCCGCGGCGTGGTGATGGGCAACGTCAGCATCGTCATCTCGGTGGCACCGGCCATCGGCCCGACGATCTCCGGGATCATCCTCCAGTTCCTGTCCTGGCGGTTCATGTTCGGGATCGTCCTGCCGATCGCGCTGATCGCGACCTTCGTGGGTCTGCGGATGCTGCAGAACGTGAACGAGCGGTCCGACCAGCGACTCGACGTGTTGTCGGTGCTGCTGACCGTGCCGGCTTTCGGCGGCATCGTGTTCGGGCTCAGCCAGCTCAGCCAAGGCGGCGGCGGGAGGCCGTGGCTGGCTCCGACCGCCCTGGTCATCGGTGTCGTCTGCCTCGTCGCGTTCCTGCGCCGGCAGAAGGCGCTGGAGGCCGGTAAAGGACCGCTGCTGGACCTGCGCGCGTTCCGCTACCCGATGTACCGGCTCAGCCTGGCCCTGCTCTGCATCGCCATGGCGGCCCTGTTCAGCCTCATCATCCTGCTGCCGATCTACCTGCAGAACGTCCGCGGCCTGGGCTCGCTGTCCACCGGCCTGCTGTTGCTGCCCGGTGGCTTGCTGATGGGTCTGCTCGGTCCGATCGTGGGTCGGCTGTTCGACCGGTTCGGTCCGCGGGTGCTCACCGTGCCGGGCACCGCGGCCCTGGTGCTGTGCACGCTCGGCTTCAGCCAGGTGGGACCGGCGACGCCGATCCCGCTGCTGCTGGCGCTGCACCTGGTCTTCAGCTGCGGACTGGCCTTTTTGTTCACCCCGGCGTTCACGACGGCGCTGAACCCGCTGCCCCGCCATCTGTACTCCCACGGCAGCGCGATCTTGACCACCCTGCAACAGGTCGCCGGGGCGGCGGGCACCGCCCTGCTGGTCGGCATCATGGCGTTCCGCACGGCGAGCCTGGAAGCAGTGGGTCTTCGGCCCGACGCGGCGTTGGTCGGGGGGCTGCACACCGCGTTCCTGGTCGCCGCCGGGATCTCCTGTGCGGCCGTCGTCCTGGCGTTCTTCATGCGCAAGACCGAGACGACCGGGCCCGCGGCCCCGCACTAGCCCCCGGGCTGCCGAGCCCGCCGCTAGTTGGGCCGGGGAACCGCGTTGTCCGCCGCGTCCGGGTCGTCGTTCTGCTTGACGTTGGCGAAGCTGAGGTCCTGCTCGTCCGGTGGGGGGTCCAAGGCTTTGGCCGCAGCCTCGTGGCCCTCGTCGATGGCCCGCTGGGCGCGCTCCAGCTGCTCGGTGTCCACCGGCTCCGCCGCTGCGCGATCGGACAGCTCGTCGGTCCCGGCGGAGGCCTCGTCCTGCTGGGTCTCCTCCGTCGGGCTGTCGGCGGGCTCGGGGGTGTCGGCGGTGTCGTCGGCGCTCGTCATGGCACGGGTATACACCGTATGTGTCGGCCGGCGGTTGGCGGGCACAGTCGGACGGCGGACCACTACGGTGACGATGTGCCTTCAGCCTCGTCGAGAATCGCCGTGGTCACCGGCGGCGGAACCGGAGTCGGCGCCGCGGCAGCGTCGGCACTGGCCGCCGACGGCTGGACCGTCGTGGTCGTCGGCCGGCGACCAGGTCCGCTGGAGCAGCTCGCAGCCGACCATCCGAGCGTCGAGGCGCAGGTCGGCGACGTCACCGACGAGGACTCGGTCCGCGAGATCTTCGCCGAGGTGGTCCGCCGCCACGGCCGACTCGACCTGCTGTTCAACAACGCCGGTCGCGGCGGGAGTCCGGCCGAGGTCGGCGACGTCGACCCGGCGGAGTGGCGCGCAGTCGTCGATCTGAACGTCACCGGCACCTTCCTCTGCACCCGCGCGGCCTTCCAGATCATGCGGGACCAGCGGCCCCGGGGCGGCCGGATCATCAACAACGGCTCGATCTCGGCCCATGCTCCGCGTCCCCGGTCCGTCGCCTACACCGCGACGAAGCACGCCGTCACCGGGCTGACGAAGGCGACGGATCTCGACGGCAGACCGTACGACATCAGCTGCGGTCAGATCGACATCGGCAACGCCGCCACCTCGATGACCGAGGCGATGAGCGCCGGAGTGCTGCAGGCCGACGGCTCGCTGCGACCCGAGCCGACGATGGACGTGGCCGACGTCGGGCGCGCGATCGTCTACATGGCCTCGCTGCCGCCCGCGGCGAACGTCGCGACCCTCACCGTGATGGCGAGCACGATGCCGTACGTGGGTCGCGGCTGAGGCGACTCGAGCTCAAGGTGTGCCGGCGACCAGGTCGTCGACGCTCAGGGTGATCGGGGCGGTGGCGCTGCTGGACATGTACGAGCTGACCCCGATCCCGCCGGCCGCCTGGAGCGCCGCGCTGGTGTCGGTCGCCGTGGCCTGCCAGCTCGCCGGCTCAGCCGTCCCGACCCGCCAGAACTTGCCGGTGAGCTGGGTTCCGGTCCCCGACGGCACCACCCGGCAGGCCAGCACGTACGGCTGGTTCGCCGCGAGCGTCACCCCGGCGATCGATGCCGCCTTCAGCGTGCTCTCGGCACCGTTCAGCCGGCGGATCAGGGTGAGTTGGACGGCCCCGTTCGCACCGGCCGCCACCTGGCACCGGTAGTCGGTGCTGCTGGATGCGCGTCGAGCCAGCAGACTGCCGTAGACGGTCCCGGTCGAGCCGGTGCGGCTCCAGGAGAGGCTGGCCCGCAGATCGGTCGCCGCGGACCCGGTCGAGGTGAGAGTCGAGTCGGCGGTCGTGCCCGGGGCGGTCAGCGTCTGCCGGCCGGTGCCGCCGCTGACCGAGAAGCGGGTGGTCGAACCGTTGTGCGTCCAGGTCCCGCCGAGGTCGGCCGCACCCCAGCCGTTGGTGGTGGTGCGTCCGAACGCGTCCCGGGCCAGGACCCCTGCCGGCGGTGGGGCGGTGACGGTGACCTGGCGGGTGGTGGTGTCGGTGGCGCCGTCGTCGTCGGTGACGGTGAGGGTGACGGTGTAGGTGCCGTCGGCGGTGTAGGTGCGGCGCGGGGTGGCGCCGGTGCCGGTGGTGGTGTCGCCGAAGTTCCAGGCGTAGCTGACGATGGTGCCGTCGGGATCGCTGGATCCGGCGCCGCTGAAGTCGACGGTGCGGCCGTCGACGACGGGGGTGCCGATCGCGGCGACCGGCTTCTCGTTGACCGGAGGTGCGGCGGCGACGGTGACATCGCGGGTGTGGGTGGCGATGGCGCCGTCGTCGTCGGTGACGGTGAGGGTGACGGCGTAGGTGCCGTCGGCGGTGTAGGTGCGGCGCGGGGTGGCGCCGGTGCCGGTGGTGGCGTCGCCGAAGTTCCAGGCGTAGCTGACGATGGTGCCGTCGGGGTCGCTGGATCCGGCGCCGCTGAAGTCGACGGTGCGGCCGTCGACGACGGGGGTGCCGATCGCGGCGACGGGTGCCTGGTTGGCCGGCGGTGGGGCGGTGACGGTGACCTGGCGGGTGGTGGTGTCGGTGGCGCCGTCGTCGTCGGTGACGGTGAGGGTGACGGTGTAGGTGCCGTCGGCGGTGTAGGTGCGGCGCGGGGTGGCGCCGGTGCCGGTGGTGGCGTCGCCGAAGTTCCAGGCGTAGCTGACGATGGTGCCGTCGGGGTCGCTGGATCCGGCGCCGCTGAAGTCGACGGTGCGGCCGTCGACGACGGGGGTGCCGATCGCGGCGACCGGCTTCTGGTTCGGCGGCGGTGTGACTCCGAGCCGCGAGATCGTGAACCGGTCGAAGCTGAGCGCCGCCGCCGCCGTGGCGCTGCTCGAGACGTAGAGATCAAGACCCGCCGTCCCGGCGACCTGCAGGGCCGCCGTCGAGTCGGTTGCGGTGGCGGTCCAGGCGGCGGGTTCGGCGGCGCTGATCGGCCAGACCTTCGCGCGCAGCGCGGTCGGCGAGGTCCCTTCGGTCTCCAGCCGGAGACGCAGCGGGAGTCCCGGCGTCGCGGTGAGCCCCGACACGGTCTTGGTCACCAGGGTGGTTTCGGTGCCGCTGACCACACGCAACAGACGCAGGGAGAGCGCGCCGCCGGCGACGTAACGCAGCTCGGCGCGATAGCTGGCCGTGCCGTTCACCCGCGCCAGCAGTGAGACGTAGGTGCCTGAGCCCGAGGCGGCCTGAGCGTGGGAGAGGTCGGTCGTGACCCGGACGTCGGTGCCCGAGACACCGGTCAGCGTGCCGCTCCGGCCGGCACCGACGGGCACGGTCACCCGGCCCGCCGATCCGTCCACCCGGTACGAGGTCAGGCCTGAGCCGAGTTGCCAGGCATGGGTCGCATCAGCCGCTCCCCAGCCGTTGGTGACGTTGCGGGTGAACGTGTCGTCGACGAGGTCGGGGCTCGCGGGCGTCCGGACGGTCCAGACCGGCGAGGTGGTCGTGTCGGCGCCGTCGTCGGAGATCGCCTGCCACTCGTAGAGGGTGTCCGGTTCGAGCCCGGTCCAGGTGACCCGGGCCGTGTCACCGGAGGCGATCCGTTGGGTGCCGATCGCGGTGAAGGGGGCCGGTTGCGGCGCGCTGAGCTCGAACGGCAGCGTGAAGGTCGAGTCGGCGTCGGTCTCGTACTGGTTCAGCTTGGGGGAGTACGTGGTCGCCTTCAGCGTGTTCGCGGCCGGGTCGAAGGTGTAGTAGCGCAGCCAGCCGTCGCCGCCGTTGGGCCGGTCCTGGTAATCGGTCAGGATCTGTTGCACAGGCTTTCCGCACCGGTTCAGGTCGGACCGGTTGGCCTCCGCGAGGTTGCCGTCGTGGAAGTGGCCGTTCAGCACCAGACGGATCGAGCACTGCTGGGACACGAAGTTCGTCCAGATGGCGTTGGGCGGGGTGCCGCCCGGGCGTTCTGCGGTGTTGCTGCGGGCGCCGTTGATGTTGACGAAGCTGTGGGTGGCCATGATGGCGATCCGGTCCGGGTACGCGGCGAGGACCTTGGTGGCCCAGTCGAGGGCGTACTGCGGTGCCTCCCACTCCAGGTTGAGGACGAGGAAGTCGCGGCCGCCGGCGGTGAAGAGCGCGAAGTTGTCCATGTTGCGGCGGTCCACCGGATCGGGACCGAACAGGTTCTGCCCCAGGTAGCCGCCGTACCGCGCGGTGCTCGGCGTCCACGGCTTTCCGGCGTACCGCGACGGCGGGAAGTAGCTGTCGTACTGGCTGAACTCGCCCGTCGCGTTGTCGAAGTCGTGATTGCCGGCCACGACGGTGTTCGGGACTCCCGCGTCGTCGAGGACCTTGAACCCGGTCGAGGTGTAACCCCACTGCGTCAGGTTGTCGTAGTTGCTCACCAGATCACCGAGCTGGACGACCATGGCGGTGTTCAACGTCGAGCGGTTGCTCACCACCCACTGGGCCTGCTGGGCGATGGTGCCCTGTCGGTTGTTGTAGGTGTAGTTCTGCGTGTCCGGCAGGGCGACCAGCGTGAAGGGCGTTCCGTTGCCACCCCCAGGCACGGTGGCGCCGAGCTTGCGACCGACGAAGCGGACATCGAGGTCCCCGCCGTCCGGATCGGTGGCTCTCACCGACAACGGCACATCGCTGGTGGTGACCGTCGAACCCGTCGCCGGCCCGACGAGAGTCGGCGCCGCCGGGGCGGCCGCCATCGCCGGCGGGGCCAGCGACAAGAACAGCGCCGACGCAAGGCTGACGGCAAGGACCCGAAAACGAACCGACATCGACTGCTCTTTCCCCCGATTGCCCAGGTGCGGGCGTGCTCAACGTAACGCCGGACGGGCCGCCCCGCCGGAAAACCGGAGAGGTCGACGGCTCCGTCCGCTCACCAGGTCGGACCGGAGCAGCCGGATCAGTTCAGTTCGCGGTCGAAGAAATCGCGGGTACGGCGGATGGAGAGGCCGAACGCGTCCTCGAAGGTGTGCCCCTCGTCGGGATAGAAGTGGTACCTCACGTCCTTGCCGGCCGCCCGCAGCGCCCGGATCGTCTCACGTGACCAGGAGATCGGACAGGTGTCGTCGACGATGCCGTGCTGGACCAGGATCGGTTCGCTGACCCGATCGAAGTACGGCCTCGGGGACGCCGCCAGCCAGAACCGCGGGCTGTCCGCCGGCAGGCCGTAGCCGCGGTCGATCCGCCGGTTCACTCCCTCGCGGTCTTCGCTGGCGCGGTAGAACTGGCGCCAGTTGTCCGCGGCGAGCGAGCTGGTCGAGGCGTACACGACAGCGGCGTCGACGAGGCCGGGCTGGGCGACCAACGCGTTCAGGGTGACGTTGCCGCCCATCGAGCGGCCGAGCCAGCCGACCCGATCGCCGTCGAGGAAGCGAAGACCCGATCGCTTCACCGCGTACACCGCGTTGATGGTGTCGACCGTGTACGGCAGTCGCAGCTCGTAGTCGACGTCGGGGTCGTCGTCGCCGGTCGCGTGCCCGCGATAGTCGGTGTGCAGCACGACGTAGCCGTTGCGGGCGAGGTAGTCCTGTTCCCGCGGCATGCCCTGACCGGGCCGGTACGTGTCGGGGTCGATGTAGCCGTGATTGAGCACGACCACCGGGAACGGACCTTTGCCGTCCGGGACGTGCATGATCCCGGAGACCGTCAGTTTCTCGCTGGTGTAGGTGATCAGGTACCGCTTGTACGCTCCACGGTCCTCCAGCAACCGGCCGAGCCGGAGGTCGCTGCCGTCGTAGGTCTTGGCGATCAGCGCCGCTACCGAGACGGGGTGCCGCTTCCGCGCGGGGGTGGGAGTAGGGGTCGGGGGAGCCGGGGCTGCGGGCGTCGACGAGGCGCTCGGAGGCCGGCTCGCTTCACTCGGGTCCGGCTGCCGCGGCCCGGCCGGGCTGTCCGACGTGCCGGAAGCCACCGGATCGGTGGGTGCCGTGGTCGTGCCGGTCGCGGCCGGAGTCGGCGGCGCCGACGGATCGACTCCGCTGCAGGCGGTCAGGGCGACGAACGCGGCGGCCGAGGTCAGCGCGAGCAGCCTTCTCATGAGCCGAGTATTCCCGCCGCCCCCGAGCGGGACGGCGGGCCCGGGCCGCGGACCCGATCAGCGCAGCGGGTCCGAGGAAGCCGGCGGGATCGGATCCTCGGACTGCTTGGTCGCGGTCTCGACCTTCTCGGCTGCGGTGCGGACGACGCCGGCCACCGGATCGGGGAGCAGGTGGGCGTTCTTGCGCACCTCTCCGGCCGCACTGGAGACGCCGGACTGGACTCGTGGATCCTGCGCCAACTCACCCGCCCGAGCTTTGATCTGCTCGAACCTCTCGCGTCCGGCCTTGGTGCCCAGCAGATACCCCACTGCAGCAGCGCCGGCGATGACGACGACAGTTCTGAACTTCATGACTGCTCCCTTCGGTCCGGTCGAGTCTAGGAGGGTCGGCGATCGGCCCGCGGCCGGGCTCCGAAGCCGGTTCCGGGCGGTTGTACGTTGTAAAGCATGACCGCAACGCCGGAGCAGTTCGACACCATCGCCGCCATCGTCCAGCGCGGCCGGGTGGCCATCGTTACCACGGTCGCCGCCGACGGGCACCTGGTATCGCGCCCCCTGGCCCTGCAGGATCGGGTGTTCGACGGCGAGCTGTGGTTCTTCACCGAGGACCCGTCGCCCAAGACCGACGAGGTCCGGGCCAACCCGCACGTGAACGTGGCCGTCCAGTCCAGCGACGACTACGTGTCCCTGGCCGGCACCGCGACGGTGTCGCGGGACCGGACCATGATCGAGGCGCTGTGGAACAAGCACGCCGAGGCGTGGTTCGACAACGGCATCGATGATCCGGCGGTCGCGCTGCTGCGCGTTCAAGTCGATTCGGCGGAGTACTGGAAGTTCGACGCGCCCAAGGTCGTCGCGGTGGCCAAGTACGCCGCCGCGCTGGTGACCGGGAACGAGCCCGACCTCGGCGAGAACGAGGTCGTCGAGATCGAGAACACGCCGGTCACCAACCACCCCTGATCCGCCTCTGGTAGACAATCCCGGTGGCCGCCATCGAGTACGTGATCTTCGACTGGGCCGGCACCCTCACCCCCTGGCACCCGATCGAGCCGGCGGATGCCTGGATCGCGGCCGTCGGAGCAGGCCCGGCCGCCGAACGACTCCAGCGGGCCGAAGAGGCGATCTGGATCCGCAGCCGCGACGAGCACCGCAGCGGCACGTTGGCCGAGTTGACGGCCCTCGCCCAGGTCGAGGTGACCGAGGCGCAGTGGGACGCCTACTTCGACTGGTGGGACGCCCACACCTTCACCGATCCGCAGGTGGCGCCGCTGTTCGCGGCTCTGGCCGAGCGGGGCTTCCGGATCGGTGTGCTCTCCAACACCATCTGGCCGCGCGAACGGCACGAGGCGATCTTCCGCCGCGACGGAGTGCTGGAGCTTCTCGACGGTGCCGTCTACAGCAGCGAGATCGACTGGACCAAACCACACCCGGAAGCCTTCTGGAGTGCGCTCCGCGCCGTCGGCGGCACCGATCCGGCGACCGCGGTCTTCGTGGGGGACCGGTTGTTCGACGACATCCACGGCGCCAAGTCGGCCGGCATGCGCGCGGTGTTGGTGCCGCACAGCGTGATCCCGACCTGGCAGACGACGGGCGTCGAAGGCAGTCCCGACGCCATCATCGATGACCTCGGCGAGCTCGTCGGTCACCTCGACCGATGGCATCCACCCCGTTCGAGGTAAGGCGACCCTCACCTGCAGCCCTAGACTGAGCGCGTGGGTGCGGACGGGACGGTCGGGCGGGGAACGCCGTGATCGAGTACTTCTCGGGTCTGCCCTACCCGGTCGCCGTCGCCGCACTGTTCGTCCTCGTCGTGATCCGGGCCGGTGCCGGTTACGCCATCGGTCGAGGAGTCGAGGCCGGCGCGCACCGGACCCGGCTGCGCCGGGTGCTGGACGGAGCGCGGTTCCGACGGGCCTGTGGGCTGGTGGATCGGTGGGGGGCTCCGATCGTGGCGCTCTCCTTCCTCACCATCGGGTTCCAGACCGTCGCCAACGTGGCGGCCGGTGTGGCCCGGATGCCGCTTCGTCGCTATCTGCCCGCGCTCGGGATCGGCGGCCTGGCCTGGGCGTTCCTGTACGCGACGGTCGGCACCCTCGGCGTCGCCGGCTTCTGGCAGCTGTACGCGATGTCACCGCCGGCTGCCATCGTGGGGACGGTCGGTGTCGCGGCCGCCCTGACGGCGTTCGTGGTGATCCGACGGCGTACCCGGACCGAGACGGACAGAAACGAGGACGGCGATGACCCAGACACCGACGGCGGACGGACAGCCGATCGACTGGCAGCTCACGATCGACGCGCGTGACCCGCACACGCTGTCCGACTTCTGGGCGGACGTGCTCGGGTACGAACTCGAAGACCACCACGACCAGGTCCAACAGCTGCTGGACGCCGGCCACGTCGACGACAGTCTGACCGTCCGGCACCACGGCCGGCTCTCCTGGATCGTCGGCAGTGCGCTGCGCGGTGCCGGTCGCCGGATCTTGTTCACCCGGGTGCCCGAGGAGAAGTCGGTCAAGAACCGCTGGCACATCGACCTGAACGTCGGTCGGGAGCGGGTTCCCGCCGAGGTGGCCCGCATCCAGGAACTCGGCGGGACCAAGATCCGCGAGGTGGAGGAATGGGGCCAGTTCCACGTGGTGATGCAGGACCCGGAGGACAACGAGTTCTGCGTGCAGTGACCGGCTCGGCCCTCGGCGGACAGAGCCCCCGGCGGAGCGGCCCGTTAGCGTGGGCCCGTGCCCATCGATCCCGAGCTGTGGACCCCGATCCCGGAGTTCGCGTTCACCGACGTCACCTACCACCGCGCCGTCGATGCACCCGTGGTGCGGGTCGCGTTCGACCGGCCGGAGGTGCGCAACGCCTTCCGTCCGCAGACCGTTGACGAGTTGTACCAGGCGTTGGATCACGCCCGCATGTCCGCCGACGTCGGGGCGGTGCTGCTGACCGGGAACGGGCCGTCGCCCAAGGACGGCGGCTGGGCGTTCTGCAGCGGCGGTGACCAACGCATCCGGGGCCGGTCCGGGTACACCTACGCCGAGGGAGAGGCGCCGCCGTCGGTGGATCCCGCCGCGCTGGGCCGGTTGCACATCCTGGAGGTGCAACGGCTGATCCGGATGATGCCGAAGGTGGTCATCGCCTTGGTCAACGGCTGGGCCGCCGGCGGTGGGCACAGTCTGCACGTGGTCTGCGACCTCACCTTGGCCAGCGCCGAGCACGCCCGGTTCAAGCAGACCGACGCCGACGTCGGCTCGTTCGACGGCGGATTCGGTTCGGCCTACCTGGCCCGTCAGGTCGGACAGAAGTTCGCGCGGGAGATCTTCTTCCTCGGCGACACCTACGGCGCCGACGACGCGTACCGGATGGGGATGGTGAACCGGGTGGTCGCCCACGACGAGCTCGAACGCACCGGCCTGGACTGGGGCAGCAAGATCTGCGCCAAGAGCCCGACGGCGCAACGGATGTTGAAGTTCGCCTTCAACGCCGTCGACGACGGCCTGGTCGGGCAGCAGGTGTTCGCGGGCGAAGCGACCCGGTTGGCGTACATGACCGACGAGGCCGTTGAAGGTCGCGACGCCTTTTTGCAGCGTCGCCCACCGGACTGGTCGCGGTTCCCCTACTACTACTGATCGGCCCAGACGGAGTGGACGGGCCGGATCAGACCACGCCGTACAGCCGGTCGCCGGCGTCGCCGAGACCCGGCACGATGTAGCCCTGTTCGTTCAACCGTTCGTCGACCGACGCGGTGACCAGCGTGCACGGGACGCCCAGTCCGTCCAGCAGCTCCGTGATCCGAGCCAGACCCTCGGGCGCGGCCAACAGACAGATGCAGGTGATGTGGTCGGCACCGCGGGCCACCAGGAAGTGCACGGCCGCGGCCAGGGTGCCGCCGGTGGCCAGCATCGGATCCAGCACGTAGCACTGCCGTCCGGACAGGTCCTCCGGCAGTCGCTCCGCGTACGAGGTGGCCTGCAGGGTCTCCTCGTCTCGCACCATGCCGACGAAGCCGACCTCTGCGGTCGGCATCAACCGCGTCATCCCCTCCAGCATGCCGAGTCCGGCACGCAGGATCGGCACCACCAGCGGACGCGGTGCGGCCAGCTTGACCCCATGGGCCGGGCCGACGGGGGTCGTCACCTCGAACGGCAGGACGCGGACGTCCCGGGTCGCCTCGTAGGCCAGCAGCGTCACCAGCTCCTCGGTCAACCGCCGGAACGTCGGTGAATCGGTTCGCTCGTCCCGCAGTGCGGTCAGCTTGTGCGCGACCAGCGGGTGTTCGACGACGCAGAGCTCCACGGGTGCACCGTAGTGGAGTTGTCACCCGCCGGTCGTTCCGGGTTGCGCCCATCTGACACGATGGGCTCCGGCCTGGTTCGGCCGACCAGCACCAACGCACGGGGAGGGGAGCATGCCGGACTACGACGACGAAGACCTCGAGTCGATCGAGCTGGACACCCCCGAGGACCGGTCGCAGAGTTTCCGTGGCCGCAATCCCGCGGTCTTGAGCAACGACCTCGACGACCTCGACTCCGACGACGACTCCGACGACGATTCCGATGACGAGGACGACTCCGAGGAATCCGACGACGACTCCAGCGCCGTGACGTCGGAGGCGGAGGGATTCGACCCCGACGACGACGATGACGACGATGACGACGACGAGCCCGAGGACGCCGGTGACGACGAGATCGATTTCGTCGTCGCGGCGTATCGCGAGGACGGGGTGCCGCAGATCCAGGCGCTGCAACCCGACCTGGCGAACGACCTCGAGGAGCTGGTCGCTCAGCTGCGCCGGCTCCCCGGAGAGGCCGGGGCGATCGGCTTCGTGAGCCTGGTCGAAGAGGTCTTCGTGATCGTGCGGGTCCGCGGCCGACACGTCCAGGTGCTGTTGAACGACGGCTCGGCCGCGGCCGACTTCCCGATCGCGCGAGACGTCGCCGATCTGCTGGGCGAGGACGTGCCCGATCCGGACGACGACGATCCGATGGGTGACCTCGGCATCTTCGGCGATCTCGGGGTCAGTGACTTCGACATGGAGAACCTGATCGACGATCTCGACCGGGGCAGCGACCAGATCCTGATCGAGGTGGCCGAGAAGATCAAACTCGGTCCCCAGTTCCGCCGGGTCGCCGAGTCGACCCTGCCGTCGTAGTCCACGACCTGCATCGTCGTGGCCGGACGCTGGGACGCCGCGATGCGGCAGGCCCTGGAACAGGCGCGCGACGCGGCCACCCGGGGCGACACCCCGGTCGGCGCGGTCGTGCTGGATCCCGGCGGTGTGGTGGTCGCCGCTTCCGGTAACCGGCGGGAGCGTGATCATGACCCGACGGCGCACGCGGAGGTGCTGGCGCTGCGGGCCGCGGCGACGACCCGCCGGGACTGGCGACTGAGCGGGCACACCCTGGTGGTGACCCTCGAACCGTGCGCGATGTGCGCCGGTGCCCTGGTCCTGGCCCGGATCGAACGGTTGGTCTTCGGTGCGTACGACCCCAAGGCCGGCGCCGTCGCCTCGGTGTTCGATCTGGTCCGCGATCCCCGGCTCAACCACCGCGTCGACGTCCGCGGTGGCATCCTCGCCGCCGATTGCGCCGCACTGTTGAGCGACTTCTTCGCCGACCGCTGAACTCGCCGAGACGAGGCAGGTCTGCGATTCTCGGCGCCCAAAGCGAGTCTCGGAGCGCCATGAGAATGCAGTAGTCTTCCCGGCGGTGGCGTGTCTGAGCGGCCGAAAGAGCGCGCCTCGAAAGCGCGTGAGGTGAAAGCCTCCGCGGGTTCAAATCCCGCCGCCACCGCCACAGCACCCCGCCTTCGGCGCAGTCGATGCACCGGAGGTGGGGTGCGCCCCCCTCGGGAAGGAGGGCCACGTTGAGCAACCCCACGGGAGTGGTCGTGCTGCTCCGCGGCGTGCGCCTCGGGGGGACATCGTGATCGACCTCGGCCTCATCATGCTGTTCGGGGCCCTCGTCCTCCTCGTGGCCATCATCGCCGCGCGGATCGGCTCCCGAGTCGGACTCCCGGCCCTGTTGTTGTTCCTCGTGCTCGGCATGGTGATCGGCGAGGACGGCCTGGGCGTCGCGTTCGACGACGCCCAGCTCGCCAACGACCTCGGCTTCGCCGCCCTGGTGCTGATCTTGGCCGAAGGTGGTCTGACCACCCGCTGGCGCGACATCCGGGCGTCGCTGGGCCCGGCCGCGATGCTCGCGACCGTCGGCATCGGCGTCAGCATCGGCCTGATGACGCTGTTCGGCTTCTACGTGCTCGGACTCGACCTCTGGCTTGCCGTCCTGCTCGGCGCCGTCACCGCGCCCACCGACGCGGCCGCCGTGTTCGCCGTCCTCCGCAACGTCCCGATCCCGCGCCGGCTGCGCGGCATGTTGGAGGCCGAATCCGGTCTCAACGACGCACCCACCGTGCTCATCGTCGGGGTGGCCAGCGCCGCCGCCTTGAGCGGTGGGTCCGACGAGAACCAGGTCCTGCTGGGAGCGTTGATCATCGGTGAGCTCGTGGCCGGTCTGGTGATCGGGCTCGCGCTCGGCTGGCTCGGTGCCCTCATCCTGCGTCGGGTCGCGCTGCCGTCATCCGGTCTCTATCCGCTCGCGACGCTGGTGTGGGCGGTGTTGGCGTACGGGCTCGCCGACCTGCTGCACACCAGCGGGTTCGCCGCCGTGTACACCTGCGCGGTCATCCTCGGCAACGCGAACCTGCCGCACCGCGGGGCGACCCGCTCCTTCGTCGAGGGTGTCGGCTGGATCGCCCAGATCGGGCTGTTCGTCATGCTGGGTCTGCTGTCGACGCCGAGCCAGCTCACCTGGACCGAGGCGGCGATCGCCGTGGTGGCGGGACTGTTCCTCCTGCTGGTCGCCCGGCCGGTGTCGGTGCTGGCGTCGGTCGCGCCGTTCCGGGTTCCCGGACGCCAGCAGCTCTTCTTGTCCTGGGCCGGCCTCCGCGGGGCGGTGCCGATCGTGCTCGCCACGGTGCCGCTCGCCGCGGGGGTGCCGGATGCGCGGTTCCTGTTCGACGTCGTCTTGATCTTCGTGGTCGTCTTCACCGCGCTCCAGGGACCCACGCTGCCGTTCGTCGGCCGGCGCCTCGGACTGATCAACGACGAGACCGCGAGCGAGGTCGAGGTCGAGGTCGCTCCGTTGGACAAGATCTCCGCCGACCTGCTGCAGGTGCGGATCCCGACCGGTTCCCGGCTCGGCGGGCTCGAGATCGCCGAGCTCCGGCTGCCGAAGGACACCGTGGTGTCGCTGATCATCCGGGACGGGACACCGTTCACCCCGACCGGGCGGGACCGGATCAAGGTCGGCGACGAGCTGCTCGTGGTCACCCCCACGGCTCAGCGGGACAAGACCGAGGAACGCCTGCGGGCGCTGGGCCGGGGTGGCCGGTTGGTCCGGTGGCGGCGGCGCGACGAGAACTGAGCGGCGGGCCCGGTCTCAGCCGCCGAGCACCGGTGACGGGGTCGTCACCGACGGCAGGCACACCGTGGACCCCTTGACCGCGATGGCGCGTCTGGCGTTCCGGTTGAAGCCGCCGTAGCGGTCTCCGACCAGCACGTCGACGGAGCGGTCCTTGCGCTTGTCGGCCTTGATCGTCGCTCCGCGGAAGAATCCGCTCACCAGGACCACCTCGGGATTCTTGGCGGCCGCCCCGATGATGACGGTGACGCCGATCTTCTCCTCGGTGTTCGACGTCCGCGGCACCTTGAAGCCCCGCTCACGCAGTGAGCGGCCCACGTCGCCGGCCAGGCCTCGGCGGTTGCCGCCGTTGTAGACACTGACGGTCACCTGGTTCGTGGTGAGCTGGCCCTTCGCGAGCGAGGTCTCGACGCACGGGTTCGGCGCAGGCGGCGGGAGCGGCTTGAGGACGTTCGTGTATCCCCACCAGGCTCCGTAGGCGAGAACGCCGAGCAGCACGAGCAGAGTCAACGGGACCCGGACGATCCGGAAGACGCGTCCGATCACGTCGACTCCTCCTGTGGTTGCCCGGACTGTCCGCGCAGCTTACCCAAACGAGCGGTCAGTCCCTGATCTCCTACTTGAGATCCAAGACGCGGGCGTGCATGGTCTGCCGTTGTTGCAGGGCGGCACGCAGTGCTCGGTGCAAGCCGTCCTCGAGGTACAGCTCGCCTCGCCAGGACACGACATGGGCGAACAGGTCGCCGTAGAACGTCGAATCCTCCTCGAGCAGCGCCTCGAGATCCAGCGTCCGCTTGGTGGTCACGAGCTGGTCCAAGCGCACCTGGTGCGGGGCGATCGCGGCCCACTGCTTCTGCACGTACCCATGATCGGGATACGGGCGTACGTCACCGACGCGCTTGAAAATCACTGGATCACTGTAAGTCACAGCGTGGGGACCGCCCGAAAACGACATCGTTACGATTCAGAACGTGACCGAGCCCCCTGCTCCGCACTCCCGAGAGGCTTCGCCCATGACCGAGCCCAGTACTGCACCGGAACAGTCGCCGGACGCCACGCCGGCACCGGTGACGTACGCCGCGCCGGAGCCGGCACCGGCAGCTGAACCGGAGCCGCCGGCAGCAGCGTCGACGGAGTCGGCCGAGTCGTTGCCGGAGCCGGTCCAGCAGATCCGCGACGGCTACACCTTCGAGGAGCCGGCCATCGACCTGGGCGTCTTGATGGAGGACGATGCACCGCTGAAGTCGGTCCGGGTGCGGATCCCGCTGTCCATGCTGAACCGGCACGGGCTCGTCGCGGGGGCCACCGGCACCGGCAAGACCAAGACCCTGCAGGTGCTGACCGAGGCGATGTCGGCCAACGGGATCCCGGTCTTCGCCGCGGACATCAAGGGCGACCTGTCGGGCCTCGCCGCCCCGGGCGAGGCGAACGACAAGCTCGCGGCCCGGACCGCGAAGATCGGCCAGGACTGGCAGCCCCTGGCCAGTCCGGTGGAGTTCTACTCGCTCGGCCGCGGAGACGTCGGGGTGCCCATCCGGGCGACCGTCAGCTCGTTCGGCCCGGTGCTGTTGTCCAAGGTGCTGGGGCTGAACAAGACCCAGGAGTCCTCGCTGGGACTGATCTTCCACTACGCCGACACGGCCGGTCTGCCCCTGCTCGACCTCAACGACCTGCGGGCGCTGCTCACCTACCTGACCGGTGACGAGGGCAAGGAGGAGCTGAAGGGCATCGGCGGCCTCAGCAGCCAGACCGTCGGGGTCATCCTGCGCAGTCTGATCACCCTGTCCGACCAGGGCGCCGAGGACTTCTTCGGCGAGACCGAGTACGAGACCGCGGACCTGCTCCGGGTCACCTCCGACGGCAAGGGCGTGGTGTCGCTGCTGGAGCTGCCCAGCATGGTCAACCGACCGGCCATGTTCTCGACGTTCTTGATGTGGTTGCTCGCCGACCTGTTCACCGACCTGCCCGAGGTGGGTGACGTCGACAAGCCGAAACTCGTGTTCTTCTTCGACGAGGCGCACCTGCTCTTCAACGGGGCCTCGCCGGCCTTTCTGCAGGCGATCACCCAGACGGTGCGGCTGATCCGGTCGAAGGGTGTCGGCATCTTCTTCGTGACCCAGACGCCCAAGGACGTGCCCGACGACGTGCTGGCCCAGCTCGGTTCCCGGGTGCAGCACCAGCTCCGAGCGCACACGCCCAACGACGCGAAGGCGCTGAAGCAGACCGTCGCCACGTTCCCGCGATCGCACTACGACCTGGCCGAGGCCCTCCAGTCGCTGGGGATCGGCGAGGCGATCGTCACCGTGATGGATCCCGACGGAGCACCGACCCCGGTCGCGTGGACCCGGATGCTCGCGCCGCAGTCGCTGATGGCTGCGATCCCGCCCGATGCCCTCGGCCCGGGCATCGCCCAGTCGGCCATGATGACCAAGTACGGCCAGCTGATCGACCGCGACTCCGCCTACGAGATGCTCACCCGCAAGCTCGAAGCCGGCGCCCAGGCTGCCGAGCAGGAAGCCATGATGCGCGCGCAGGAGCGCGAGCAGGCCGAGTACGCCAAGCAGGCCGCCGCGGCCGCGAGCCAGGCCGAGAAGGACCGGATCGCGGCCGAGAAGCAAGCAGCCAAGGAGCGGGCCGAGGCGGATCGTCGGGCCGCGAAGGAACGCGCCGAGGCCGAGCGGCAGGCGGCGGCGCAGGCCCGGGATTCCGCCCGGACCCGCAAGGCGACGACCAGTGCGATCGGCCAGGTGCTCCGCTCATCGGTGGCCAAGGAGATCGTCCGCAGCATCTTCGGCAACGCCCGCCGACGCTGACCCGCGAGGTCAGACCGCCTTCCACGAGGCGGCGTCACCGAGGGTGTTGCGGTAGTTCACCTGCTTGACCTGCAGGTCCTCGCCGTACCCCAGCAGCGCGAACGCGATCCAACCGGTGGCGCACCTGCCGGCCCCGAGACGGACGCTCCACGGGAAGGACGGGCCGAAGGAGGGCGCACCCTCCTGCAGGATCCGGGTCGTGAAGACGCCGCGGTTGGTGCTGAGCGTCCACGGCGTCTGGGTCACGGGAACACCGGAGGGATACCCGGTCGTCGAGACGACGCAGACCGTTGCTCGGGCTCCCGCCCAGTAGCCATCCGGGTCGACGGCGGTCTGGTGGACCTTCACGGTGAACCGGGGGAAGCTGCGCTGTACGCCGAGGTTGGTGTTCGGCGACTGGGGCGGCATCGACCACGACACCTGGTTGCCGAGACTGTTCGCGTAGCTGACCTTGGTGACGGCGCCCTTCGCGGTCGCGTACGGGACCCAGCCCGATGCGCACTCGCCGACCCGGTAGGACGCGGACTTCGGGAACATCGGCTGCGGCGGGTGCGAGGCGTCGAAGACCGCGGGCGCCACCGTGCCCTTGGCGGTGCTCACCCGCCACGGATCCCAGCTGATCCGGGTCTTGCCGCCGGTCGAGCCGGGTGGCAGGGAGCGGACGCAGACCGTCGAGTAGACGATGGTGCCGTGGGCCGGGCTGTAGACCACCGGACCGGCATCGACGGTGAAGTGGGTGAACGAGGTCGCCGGCCAGCCGAGATGGCGGCTGACGGGTGCCGCCTCGGCCGGCGCGGCCTGCAGCGAGGCGACGAGCAGGCCGAGGCCCGCAGCGGCGGCGGTGAACGTGCGGGGCAACCGGGTGGCGAGCGACGTGTCCATGGGACTCCTTGGTCGGGCACCCGAGCGGGCGCGATGCCTGAAGGAGGTCCCAGCTGCCGATTTAGTGCACCCCGGTGGTGGCTGAATCCACCTGCGCCGGTGCTGCCGTACCGGAGAGACGACGCCGGGCGGCGGTGCCGACCGGTCCCGCCAGCACGGCGACCACGGTGACCAGCACCGCGGTGACGGTGACGAACAGCGTGCGCGCCCAGAGGGGATCCAGGGCGGCGTCCACGATCGCGGCGGCGGCCTCCGGCCGGACGCTGGTGGCGGCCACCCGCTGGAGGAAGACACCGCGCGCCAGTCCCAGGGCGACCAGGACGAGCACCATCGCCACGCTCACGGCGGCGCCGAGCCAGACCACCGCACGTCGACGTTCCGGGGCGACCGCCACGGCGGCGACGGCGATCGCGATCGTGACCCAGGGCAACCAGGGAGCCGTCTGGTCGAAGATCCGGAGTACGGCCTGGACCTTGGCCATCTCCTCGCTGCGGACGAGGACGAGCTGCTGATCGGTGGTCGGGATCCGGTCGGCGAGGGCGAACCCGTTGTCGACGAGCCGCCGTTTCACCTCCTCGACGATGACGGCGATGTCGATCCGCACCTCGCCACCGTCGGTCCGCACCGCGCGGCCCTCGTCCCGCAGCGCGGCGAGCGTCGCGGTGTGTGCCGAGCGATTGGCCTGGACCCACAGCTCGGCGAACCGCGGATCCTCCACCACCCGCTGCGCCATCCGCCGGGTGGCCGTCTCGAGCTGGTTCTGCAGCATCGGACCCAGTCCGGACAAGACGCCGTCGAGGGCCTGAGCCAGGCGACGGTCGCTGGACAGCAACCGGGCCAGTCGGTCGTCGCGGGCCCGGAGCACCTCGAGCGCGTCGCGCGTCACGTCGTCGACCCGGACGTTGTCCACCACCGCAGCCGTCACCGCGTCCACGACCTGCGCCTGGACCGCCGGATCGCGGGCCAACGGGCCGACGATCGCGACGTAGCGCTCGGTGTCCAACAGCTCACCGCGGACGTAGCCACCCAGCAGCGACACGATCGAGAGCACAGCGGTCAGCCCGACCAGCGCGAGAGCGATGACCTGGCGGGCTCGCGTCGCTCGCCTCGGCAGGGTGTCCACATGCGAAGGATGACGTACGTCGTCGGTGCTGCGACAGTCCCCGCGGCCGGATCGACCGGGGTCGGGCTGGTCGACGACTCGATTTCACCCCGGGGGGATGAGCTGCGGCAGCACCTCGTCGCCGATCAGAGCCACCAGACCCTCGAGATCGGGTTCGTCGGCGACGGGCTGCACGGCGATGTGGGTGCAGCCGAGCGCCGCCAGCCCGTTCAGTGAAGCGGCGATGGCCGAGGCGTCGCCGGCCACGCCGATGCCCTGGTCGGTCGGCAGGTTCCAGAGCCCGAGGTCTCGATCCAGGCGTTCCCGGGCCTCGGCGCCGGTCGTCATCATCTGCATGCCGACCACCGGATGGCCTGGGCCGCGGATCTCCGTCGCGATCTCCACCGCCGCCGCCACCTGGGCGTCGGTCATCCCCCCGGCGAGCAGCAGCCCGTCACCGAGCTCAGCGGCCAGTCGGAGGGACTTCGGTCCGGTGCCGCCCACCATCACCGGAGGCGGTGGCTGCGGCGGCCAGTCGAGGGCGACCTGGTCCAGGCTGACGTAGGCCCCCTGGGTGTTGAGCGTCTCGCCGTGCAGCAGGGCCCGGAGAGCCGTCGCGTACTCGCGCAGCAACGTCAGCGGCGACCGGGCCCGGGCTCCGACCTGCCCCATCCAGTCCTGCACCCCGTGCCCGACTCCGGCGATCAACCGGCCGGGGAACATCCGTTCCAGGGTCGCGAACTCCATCGCGGTGATGGCGACGTTGCGGAGCGGCACGGGCAGCAACGCGATCCCGACCTGGATCCGGCTGGTGCTGGCCAGCGCCACCGCTGCCGCGGCGATGCCGCTCTCCTTGAAGCAGTCCTCCCAGACCCACAACGCGTCCAGACCCCGCTCCTCGGTCTGCCGGGCGAGACCGACCAGCCGTTCGGGGGGCAGCGTGGGGACGAAGGTCATGCCGATGGACGGTCGAGGCCGGGACGCAGGATCGGAGGTCACGGTGCAGATCTTGCCGGGCGGTCACCAGGCGGCGTCAGCAGGCCCCCGGACAGCCGACATCCCCGGGACCTGGACGGTCACCGGGGATGTCGGTGGGGGAAGAGGCCGACCGAGGTCGGCTGGTCGGTCCGTCACGTCACGCGACGGCGACGGCGTGACTGCGACGGCGGGCCCGGGCTTCGCGGCGGGCCTCGGCGCGCTGTTTGCGGGCCTCGGTCGCGGCTGCGACCTGGCTGTACCGCTCGGCCGCCCGAAGGCTGGTCGAGAGCTGGTCGCCGGCGGCGTACTGCCCGACGGCGTGCTGATAGGGCAAGAACATGATCATTTCCTTGTCTGGATGCTGACGCGGACGGTGTCGAGCGTCATGGCGTGGTGGTGGAGCTGGATGGTGTGGTGGTCCACACCGGGGCGCTGCCCCGGTGTGCTGGACCGACCCGCGGCCGGGCGTGCCGGAGCGGGAACGACGGCCGGCGGCGGCCGTCAGCCGGGTACGACGAGAGAGGTGTCAGACCAAGATCAGTTCGACAGCGGAGGTGTCCGGGTCGAGCTGCACTCGGCAGCCTGGACGTCATTCGCACCGAGGCTCGGATTCAAGATCATCTAACGGAACACCTCCCTTCGCTGTTCGGGCCGTGGTCTGCGGCCTTGATCAGGATAGGAAAGGGATCCGAGTGGTCGCAACCGATTTATCGCCGACCACTAGAGTCGAGTACCCACGATCCGCACCGCATCGATCCGGAGGAGCTTGTCGATGATCAACAGCGCCGCATCCGAACCTCGTGATGACGTGCCGGAAGCCGACTGGGCGGAGCAGCAGGCCGACGCCGGGCCGGACCCCGAGGCGACCCCCGCGGGACCGATCCACTCGAGCACGGCCGAGGCCGACACCGCAGATCTGGCCGAGCAGGATCGCGAGGTCGTGCTCGACGACGAGGACTGAATCGCTTCAGGTCGACATCGACCGTCGTCCGTCGAGAGGCGGTCAGCGCTTCCGAGCCGCCCGTTCGGGATGGGCGGTGCGGAACCACTCCGCCCACTGCTCATCCGCCTCGCGTCGCAGCGCCCGGAGGCGGGCCCGTTCCTCGGCCGCTCTGCGGCGGGCGCCGACGTACCAGTCCACCCACTCGGTCTCCTCCGGTGGCTGATCGGTGACGCCCGTTCCCGGGCGGTGCCGGCGCGCGGCACCCCAGCCCTGATCGAGGGGACCGCCGGCCGGAGCCGGTTGCAGCGAGACGGCGTCGCGGAGGCGGGCCAGCGCTGATTCGGGCACCAGCCCCGCGGCGCCGATCGCCACGAGCACCAGGACCCCGGCGAGGGTCGACCAGCGCGCCATGACCACCATCGTCGTGGACACCACCACCGTGGCGCAGATGCTCAGCACCACCGTCAGGGCCAACGTGTCGCCGCGGTCCCTGGTCCGGAACCGCCTGGCCCAGCCCCAACCCGGCAGCAGCAGGCAGACCAGCACGGCGAGCACCATCCGCAACGCCGGCAGCTCGAAGACCACGGCCAGCCCGACCACGACGACGCCGCCGGTGACAGCCGGGGCGAGCCAGCGGGGGGCGGTCACCGTTTCCCCCGGGCCGACAGCGTGAACACCGTGGCGTCGACGTTCTCGTAGGAGACCTGGAAGTCGGGGGACCGGCGCAACGCGTTCTCGATCTCGTAGAGGGCCCCGTTCGGCAGTGCCCGGTCGGCGTTGACCGCGTTGTTCTGCGACCGGGTCAACAGCAGGTACGCCTTGGCGTACTCCGGGTCCCGCATCCAGCTCCGCAGCTTCGCGGCCGGGTCCGCGAGCACGGCCCGCCAGGAACCCACGGGCTCCCGGTCGATCGGCACGTAGGTGAAACGCTCGTAGTTCTTGAACTGGGTCGGATAGTTCCGGCTGCCCTCGATCAGCAGCGAGTCCACCGGCGCGTTCGTGTCCACCCAGGCCGCTGCGGCGATCTCGTCGGCGGTGAAGTAGTTCGACCGTTCCTTGCCGTAGTAGCTGAGCAGGAAGCCGGGGAGCAGGATCGCAGTCAGCACCGCGGCCACCACCCGGTTGCGCAGTCCGAACCCGTGGCCGTCGGCCGGCAGGCAGGCTGCAGCGGCCAGAAAGGCGATGAACGGGGCGGCGAACAGGAACGAGCGGAACAACACCTCACCGCCGAACCCGGTGACCAGCACCAAGGTGGCCGGCAGCACCATCAGCAGCACGGCGGTCACCCGCAGACCGCGGACCCGCCAGCTGCGCCAGGCGCCGATCAGCGCCATCAGCGTCGAGATGACCACGACCGATCGGCCGCCCCAGACCACCAGTGCCTCGCTGCCGGTGATGATGTCGCCGGTCTTCTCCAACGTCTCGCTGGCGTTGGCGACCGGCCGGCCGGCGCTGGAGATCAGGTCGGCGACATTGGGCAGGGTGTAGGTCTGCGCGCCGGTGAACGCCCATGCGGCCACCACCGCGCCGGCGATCAGCGGCAGGTACCAGCCGTGGCTGCGCCGCAGGGCGACCAGGGCGGTGACCGCCAGCAGCAGCATCATCGGAGTGATCTGGTGGCTCGCCGCGACCACGGCCACCAGGAGGACGAAGGTGATCAGCACCTTGCGGTTGATCGAGCGGCGGACGAGCAGGCCGATCACCGCCAGGTACAGCACGTACACCATGGCCTGGGGGGAGAAGTAGTCCTGGCCGACCCAGTTGATGATGAAGAAGATCCACAGCCCGAGCCAGATCAGCCGCCGATTCCGGGTCAGGCCGCGGAAGACGTAGCGCAGCACGACCAGGTTCATCAGGTTGAACACCAACGGCGCCCAGACCGCGATCCGGAGCGCATCGGGCTCCCCGGCGATCGACGTCATCAGCGCGCTGCCGGCGAAGAAGCCCGGCCAGTTGTGGTAGATCCCGCCGACGGCCAGCGTCGGGTCGACCGAGCCGTTCCGCAGGATGTAGTCCACGATCCCGACGTGCTTGAAGGCCCAGGAGTAGCGCAGCGTCCCGTACAGGATCGCCGGTGTCGCGTGGATCACCGCGATGAAGGTCATCAGGTGCACGGCGAGGACCCACTCCGGCGCCTTGCCGGCCAGACCGACCAGGAACGACGCCGACAACAGCGCGAGGGCCGCGATGCAGGGCAGACCGAGCAGCGAGATGAGACCGAGCGAACCCATGTCGCGCGGGTCGGCGTGCAGCAGACCCAACCACCAGACGGCGACCGCCAGCAGGGGTACGGCGGCGAGCAGGAGGTGCGCCCGGTTCCCGGGCAGCCGGGGACGCGCTGCGGCCGGTCCGGACGACTCCGACGGCTCGGCCGCGGGCTGCTGGTCCTCGGCGGACGGATCGCGCCGACTCGGTGCGGGCTCCGGCGCCGCGGCCGGAGCCGAGGACTGCTGTTCGACCGTGTCGATGCTCATCAGCGACGCCGATCGGCTGCGAACCGGCTGAGGACCGGCTTGACGTTGCGGGCCAGCCAGATCGGCCCGAGGGGGTGCCTGGTGGCGCGGCGGAGGCCGTCGGCGACGTGCCCCAACCAGGTCAGCAGCACGAGGGTCTCCAGCCCCAGCAGATCGTTCGGCGTCGCGGGCGGCGGGCTCGGCTGTCGTCGAGCCGCCGCGGGATTCGCCCGATCCAGTACGGCGCACACCGTGGTCCCGATCTCGCCCGGTTGACCGCTCAGCCACCAGTGCAGCAGGTCGGTGTCCGGCAGGCCAGTGCGTTGCGCGTTCTCCCAGTCCACGATGCCGGTGATCGTCGGCGCCGGCGACAGGCGCCGCGTCGACGGTCGGTGTCGGCCGGGGTGTCGGGTATCGGCGACGGCTGCGCGACGAGCACGTTGCCCGGCCAGAAGTCGCCGTGCGTCGCGGTGACGACCACGTCGGCTCCGGTCAGGGCAGCCCGCAACTCGGCCCGCAGCCGCCGCAACGCCGGCTGGTGCCGACGCAGTGCCGGCACGGCCTCGAGCACCTCGATGGGATCGTCCACCCAGGCCACGAGCAGCTCCTCGTCCACGGTTCGCCGCCGCGTCGTCCGGTCGTGCAGCACGGACAGGGCGCGGACGGCGGCCGCCGTGAGGTCCGCTCCGGGCGGGTCGGCGGCGGCGTGGCCGGGGAGTCGGGTTTCCAGCAGCACCAGCTCACCGTCGAGCCGACCCCGGCCGATGACGCGGGGCAGCAGCGGGGTGAGTGGGGACCCGGGCAACCGGGAGAACTCGTCGAGTGCCGCCGCATGGCGCTCGAGCCCGGCGGAGGCCGCCGCGGAGACGGCGATCTTGGCCACGGCGGGACCGGTGGTGTCGGTGTAGGACAGGACCACGGTGTCGCACTCGGTGGGCAGCCGCTGCGGGTCGGCGTCCACAGCGCTCCGGCCGCAGACCGTCAAGCCCCGTTGCAGCAGCGCGGCACTCCGCCGCCGACTGCGAGCCGGAGGCGTCAGCGCGCGCAGCCGGGGGCGGAGCCCGAGACGCCCCCCGGACTGGCTCCGATCCCCCCACAACCCGGTGCGCCCACCGACGACCAGACCGATCGCCACCACGGTCTCGGTGATCAACAACGCGACGCCGACGCCGGTCAACCCGGCGAGATGCAGCCCGATCCAGGTGCCGCCGAGGTCGCCGACGGCGATGCTGCCGTAGACCATCACGATGGTGCGCAGGTCGTTACGGACCCGGGCCGTGCTGAGGGCGATGCCGATGATCAGCTGCGGCAGCGCCGACAGCAAGATCAGCTGGAGCAGCGTGGTGGCGTGCGCGGCGTAGGCCGGGCCGAGCAGGGACAACAGCACCGGCGCCAGCAGGCAACCGAGCAGCGCCAGCGGCACGACCAGCCGGGCTGCGTTGAGCAGCGCCTGCCGGGCCAGCGTCACCGCTCGTTCGGGGAAGCGCGCCGACTCCGCGACCAGCGCGCTGCCGACGTTGCTGATGATCAGATAGAGCGTGTAGCCGATGGTGGTGGCCAGGTAGAAGTACGCACTGGACTCGGCGCCGGCCAGCTGCAGCACCAGCAGCATCATGATGTTGGTCGCCGACATCCACAGCAGCGAGGTCAGGTGGTCGGTGACGGCGAAGCGGACCAGCCGCGGGACGGTGACCGGTTCGCTGTCGGCCAGATCGGTGCGGCGCCCACTGATCCGCCAGACGATGATCGACACCCCGAGGACGGCGAGGGCCGCGGGTACCACGGTGGCGGCGAGGATGGCCCAACCCGCCAGCACCGCCGTCAGCGGCAGCAGTGCGATCTTGGCCACCGAGCACAACCCGTTGGCCAGCGGCACCCAGCCCGTCGACCGCAGCCCCACCAGGACGTGATCCTGGAGGACGAACAGCACCCAGATCATGGTGGCCAGGACGAAAGCGGCAGCGGCCAGGGGTTCGGCGAGCAGATCCAGCTTGCTGGCCCACCAGCCGCGACCGGAGAGGAAGACCAGCGCCACCAGTGCCGCCGCTCCGGCGCAGACCGCGTACGCCGACGCGATCAGGCGGCGGCTGGTGCCGCCGGCGGAAGGCAGGAAGCGGACGAGGCCGTTCCGCAGGCCGAGGGTCGAGAGGTTGGCCAGCAGCGTCATCACCGTCACCAGCGAGGCCCCGATGCCGACGGTGGCCGCGGGCAGCCAGCGGGCCGCCAACGCCCAGAAGACGAGGCCGAGGGCCGAGGTCAGACCGGTGCCGATGATCAACGCGTAGGAGCTCCGCCGCATCGGATCGCGGAGGTGGCTGCCGACGGCCGAGAAGACGGAGCCGGCCAGCCGTCGCGGGCCGGGGGAGACGCCGGCGGCTTCGGAAGGCGGCAGCATCGTGCCGGGATCGTGACGGACGGTCATCAGGCGGCCGCCGCCACTCGGACGTGATCGATCGCGAACGTCGAGGGGAACTCGGTGCTGTCGTTCGGCGAGCCGGGATAGGCGCCGCCCACGGCCAGGTTGAAGACCAGGTACATGGGTTCGCTGGGCACCTGGGAGCCGTTCAGCCGCCAGACCTCCTTGCCGTCGGCGAAGTACTGCAGCCGGTTCGGGGTCCAGTCGAGCCGGATCGTGTGCCAGCCGCCCGTGGACCGGCTGTCGGCCAGCCGGTGCCGGGAGCTGGGCGAATCCGCGTCGCGATCCGCCGGGTGGAAGTGCATGATCATCTCGTCCGGGTCGTCACCCAGCGCCTCCAGGACGTCGATCTCCGGGCGGGAGTCCTCGTCGGCGGGCAGCAACCACATGGCGGCCCACAGGCCCTGGCCTGCAGGGATCCGCAGCCGGGCCTCGACCGAACCATAGGTGAAAGCCAGCTTGGGTTCGGCCCCGTGCTCCGGCGGTCCCGTCGTCACCATGCCCGACCGGAACTCGTAGCTCTCGCCGTCGGATGCCTCGTAGGGGTCGCGATCGGCAGTCAGCTGCAACGCCCCGTCCCGCACGGACACCTGCTCGGGCCGGTACCACTGCAGCTCGTCGTTCGAGCTGATCGTGCAGCCGTCGGCGTCCCACCAGTGACAGGTGTTCCAGATGGAGGTGTCGAGGGTCGGCGCGTCGAAGTTCTCGTCCAGCAGCAGCCGCGGATCCGAGCTCGCGGGCGTGCCCGAGGCGGTGGCGCTCGGAGCGGTGGGCCGCGGGCTGACCCGCGAAGGGCTGGCGCTCGGGCCGGGCCCGTCGACCGCGGACGGCTGCGGGCTCGACACCACGTACGCGACGAGCAGGATCCCGGCCGCCGCCAGGACGACGCCGGCCAGGGCGAGGCGACGCAGCCAGCTCCGGGGCGCGGGCGGCAGCGCCCGCCGTGGGTCAGGCATCCCGGAACCTCAACAGCTTCTTCACGGTCGTCCGGGCAGCCCGGTCCACCCGGGTGTAGGGCAGCCGTTCGAGCCGGAACTCGGCGTAGTCGACAGCGCGGGCGCCGAGTTTCTCCTTGTACTGGGCCAACGATGCCGACGAACCCGACTCGCCGAGGTGGAACACCTCACAACCCAGCTCGCACGCGAGCTGCAGCAGGTGCCACTGGAGCAGATCGGGTGCGTGGCTGTTCCCGACGAGCTCCGCATCCATCGCACCCCGGGTGTAGTGCGCCGACTGACCGAGCAGCGTGATGGTTCCGGCCACCGGCACGTCATCGCGGTACGCGAGCGCCACGGCGACGTTCTTCCCCAGCGCCGAGGAGATGGTCTTCAGCTTCTCCAGCGGGTCACGGCGGGTGCCGCGGAGCCGGGCCAGTGTCACCGGTTCGTTCTGCCTGGCGGCCCACCGGGTCAACGAGCTGAGATAGAGCCGGTAGTAGTCGTCCAGCAGCTCCCCGGTGCGGTCGACCTCGACTCGGACACCCGCCCGTTCGGCCAGCCGGATCCCGCGCCGGCCCGATTGGGACATCCGGGCGAAGACCGCGTCCGGACCACCCTCGAGATCGAGGACGTGCGCCCGCCGGGGGATGCGGGTCACGGCGACGGAGGATGCGTCTGCGGCCTTCGCCCAGATGCCGTACCGGAGCGGATCGGGACGGATACCGATCCGCAGTGCGCCCGTCGCTCGGAGATCGGCCAGGATGCGGCCGACGACCTCGACGTCGAGTCCGGCGCCGACGACGCCGCCGATGCCCCAGGCGGGAGGGAAGGACTGCAGCCAGCCGCCGGTACCGGCGGGGCCGGTGCGGCGCACGAGGGGCAGCACGAACTGCCGCCCGTCCTCGGTGTCGTACAGCCGGCTGGCGTCACGGTACGGACCCGTCGCGCAGACCGCGTCGACCCACTCGGGTGCGTGCTCCGGCAGCGCCCGGGTGTCCCCGGCGAGCACGGCTCGCCACTCGTCCCGGGGCGCCGGTTCGACGACCTCCGTGGTGACCGCAGTGGAGGGGTGTCGCTCGAGCCGAGCCTGAACGGCGGTGTGGCGGGAGGATCGGAGCCGACGGACCTGGCGCCAGCCGGTGGTCCGGAGCTGCTCGCGCCGGGTGGCGGTCGGCACCCCGCGACCCAGCAGCAGCTGTTCCAGCCGGTGGTCGTCGACGTCGGACATGATCGTGATCCGGGCGAGGGCCCACGGATCGTCGTCGGCGGGGCTGAGGGCGTTGCGGACGGCGGTCGCGTTGCCGTACCCCGCTTCGCGGACCAGCTCCTTGACCACCCGGTCGTGGAATCCGTGCGGGTAGGCGAAGCTGTCGACCCGGTGGCCCAGCAGCTGTTCCAAGACGTCCTTGCTCTGGACGATCTCCTGTCGGGCAACGTCCCGCGGCAGGCAGTCCAGCTGCGGGTGGCTCATGCTGTGGGCGCCGATCTCGCACCCGGATGCGTGGAGGTCGCGGATCTGACCGGCGTCGAGCATGCCCATCGACCCGGCACCGAGCGGGTCGAGCCATCGGCTCCGACCGCCGACGGTGCCGGCGGTGACGTAGAGCGTCGACGCGAGGCTGCGGTCCTGCAGCTCCGGCCACGCGTGCTCGGCGAAGTCGGCGAAGCCGTCGTCGACGGTGATCACCACGGTCCGCTCCGGCAGCGGGGTACCGCTCGAACGCAGTCGCACCAACTCGGCGATCGTTCTCGTCTCGAAGCCCAGCGCCTGGATCCGGTCCAGGTGGGAGGCGAATCGTTCCCGACCGAGCGTGTACGGGCCGAAGTCCCCGAGCGGGTGGTCGGAGATCGAGTGGTAGAGCAGGATCGGCGTGGCGCTCATGCAGCTTCCCGGCGGAGTCGGTGGCGGCTGACCAGATACCGCAGCGGCCCGGACGCCAGGCCGCGCAGCTGCTGCCGGCTGAGGTCGGCGGGGTAGCCGGGGATCCCGGTGACCGGGGGTGGCGTGACGATCTCGCCGGCCCGCCGAGCAGCGGCGGCGGCGTGCCGCAGCAGGACCAACGCCATCCGGGGGTCCCGGAGGAAGCACCTGGTGAGGTGGGCGCCCAGTCCCGCGCCGTAGCCGTAGGTCTGTCGGCGCAGCCCGGCGTAGTGCCGGTGGTGCCGGTGCAGGACGATCGCGGCCGGTTCGTAGACCAGCGTGCGGCCGTCGGCGATCACGTCGTAGAACGCGGCGAGGTCGTCACCGCCCAGCGCGTAGGTCCCGGTGCCGAGGGCGTCGTCGAAGCCGCCGTGGCGGCGGAGGTAGTCGGCGCGGAACGCCATGTTGGCACCGGAGCCGAAACGGCCCGAGGTGTAGGGGAACAGGGGATCGCGCGGCCGGTGGGCGCGGTTGTCGAAGGTGCGCCGCCGCAACCCCTTGTCGTAGGTGGCGTTGCCCTCCACCCACTGCTGGGGCAGCGTGTCGAGCTCCCGGGGCGCGATCATCCCCGTCACGCAGGCCACGTCGTCGCCGAGTGCGAACGCAGCCACGAGGTGTTCCAGCCAGCGGCGTTCGACGACCACGTCGTCGTCGGTGAAGGCCACGTAGCTCGATGCGAGGTACGGCAGCGCCGCGTTGTGGGCGCGGGCCAGGCCGGGGCGTTCCTCCCGGACGTACCGCAACCGGGGCTCGACTGCGGCGAGCCGCTCGACCAGGCGCGCGGTCTCCTCGGTCGACGGTGCATTGTCCACGACGATGACGCGACTCGGCGCCCAGCTGCCGGCGAAGATCGACCCGAGGCACTCCTGCAGCAGCTCCGGCCGGTCCCGGGTCGCCACGACCACCGAGATGTCGCCCGGACCGGTCGGTTCGGTCGGCCCGGGCGCGTCGCTCGACCCGACGGCGGCACCGAGCTGCTCGGTCACCTGGTCGGCGGAGATCCGGTCGTCGGTGAGGACGACGGGCACCCTGCCGACGAGCCGGCCGCCGTCGGTGACGAGGCAGATCGCGGTCCGATACGGCTCGGCTCGGTCGCCGGGGAGGTCCAGGGCGACCGGTGTCTCCTGCAGGTCGACGACGACGGGTAGCACCGGCGCGGCGGTCAGCGTCTCGGGCGGCACCCTCGGCCGCCGCAGCCGGGCCGCCAGATACGTCGAGCTGGTCAGCGCCAGGCCGGCGATGATCGCAGCGGCGCGGCCGCCCGCGGCCGGCTCGCCGCGAGCCATCTTGCCGAGGTTGCGGACGACGCCGCTGGGCAGGGTGCGGGACACGTAGCCCCGTTCGGTGGCCAGGGCAGCGCTACGACCGACCCGCTCGGCGACCCAGGCCTTGGAGACGCCTTCGGCGCGGCACCGGGCCTGGAAGTACGCCCACGTCGCCCGCTGCCGCGGCACGGAGTGCCGGACGACGGCACGGGGCTCCAACACGAAGCGACCGGTCGGGAACGCGGCGATGGCCCGGATGCACAACTCCGTCTCCTCACAACCCAGCGGTCGGTCCGCCGTCCGGCCCAGGCCGGAGTCGAATCCGCCAACGGTGTCGAGCACCGTGCGCCGCAGCGACATGTTGCAGCCCATCAGATTGCGTACCGTCGCTGTCCGGGTCGGCTGGCCGCGGTAGCTGCAGCCGACCACCCAGTCGAATTCCTCCGGCCACCAGCCGGGCGGTCCGCTCTCCCACTGCGGGCGAGCCGAGCCTCCGACCCCGAGGACGTCGTCGTCGCTGTAGGCGTCCAGCAGCCGGCTGATCCACTCCGGTGCTGCGGTGGCGTCGTCGTCGAGGAAGGCGACGATGTCACCGCGGGTCTGCTCGACCCCGGTGTTGCGGGCCGCCGACAGCCCCCGCGGCCCCTCGCTCGCGATGATGCGGACGTCGGGCAAGGCACCCTGCAGCCGGCGCAGCAGCACGTCGTGGTGGTCGACCACCACGACGATCTCGTTGACCGGTGTGAGCTGGGCCTGCACCGAAGCCACGGCGGCCAGCAACTGGTCCCACCGTTGTTCGGTGTACGCACAGATCACGACCGAAGTCGTGACAGGCATCCGATCAGGCCTCGCCCAGGGCCGTCGTGGCGGGCGGCGTGACGAACAGCCGGGGCACGGTCGTGTCGGGCTCGACCAGCGCCACGCTGAGCTGGCGCACCGCGGGCCGGGGTACCCCGAGACCGGACCGGGCCCGGGTCAGCCGGCGCCGTTCCCGGGCGATCGTCAGCAGCACCCGGGTGCCGTCGCGGAAGGTGCGCAGGTGACTGTCCCCGTGGATCCGGGGGCTCTCGAAGGAGGCGACCTCGACCACGCGGAGACCGGCGGCCAGTGCTCGGACGTTCAGGAACGTCTCGACCTCGAAACCTTCGGCGCCACCGTCGAAGGTGGGGAGGACGTCGCGCCAGAAGGCCATGTAGCCGTAGCAGAGGTCGGAGTAGCGGCCCCCGAAGGTCAGTCGGACGGCCTGGGTGAGCACGAAGTTGCCGAAGGTGCGCAGCGCCGTCAGGTCGCTGCTGCCCCCACCCTGCAGGAACCGCGATCCCTTGGCGATGTCGGCGCCCGCCTTCAGCGCGGCGACGAAGGTCGCGATGTCGAGCGGATCCATGGAGCCGTCGGCGTCCATCATGACCAGGATGTCGCCGGTGGCGGCGGCGAAGCCGCGCTGCAGAGCGACGCCCTTGCCCCGCCGCTTCTCGGTCACCACGACGGCGTCCGGAGCCAGCTCCCGCACCACCTCCACCGTGCCGTCGGTCGACTCGCCGTCCACGATGACCAGCTCGTCGATCAGATCGGGCAGCGTCGGCAGCACGTGCCGGAGATTGTCGGCTTCGTTGAGGGTGGGAATGATGACGCTGACCCGCGGTCGGCTGCTCGGCCCGATCTCCACCGGTACGAGCTGGTTCCGCGGTACGGCTTCGAATTTCGATTCCGTCGACAAGACAACCACGCTGATGACCCCCCGAGGTCCACTTAGGCGATGTGGCTTTACCGGAGTTCGGGACCGTCGGCGTACTGGATTGGATCGAGTTGCCGATCGGTGGTGTCGATTCCGTCCGCTGCACGGCCGGCTGGTCGTGCTCTACTCTTCGCATCGTGAAGGTCCTGGTCACCGGCGGCGCCGGTTACATCGGCTCGATCACCGCGGCTGCGTTGGAGCGGGCCGGTCACGTACCGGTCATCCTGGACTCACTTGCGAGCGGCCCGGCGGCGTTCACGCAGGGACGGATCTTCTACCGCGGTGACATCGCCGACCGCGGCTTGCTGGACCGGATCGTCGCGGAGCATCCCGAGATCGCCTGCACCATCCACCTGGCCGCGCGGATCGTGGTGACCGAGTCGGTGGCGCTGCCCTACCTCTACTACCGGGAGAACGTGGCCAAGTCCCTGGAGCTGTTCGACCAGCTGCGGCGGCTCGACCGGCCCCGGGTCGTCTTCTCCTCGTCGGCCTCGGTGTACGCGGCGACCGCGGACCTCGAGGTCTTCGAGGATTCTCCGACCGATCCGCAGTCCCCGTACGCGCGGACGAAGTTGATCATGGAGATGGCGCTGGCGGATCTGGCCCGGGCCGGCGAGATCGAGGCCGTGGTGCTGCGCTACTTCAATCCCATCGGGTCCGACCCGGAGCTGCGGTACGGGATGTACGTCCGGGAGCCGAGCCACGTCCTGGGGCAGCTGGTGCTCGCGGCGCAGGGCCGGCGCGACGCCTTCGAGATCACCGGGACCGACTACCCGACCCGGGACGGCAGCGGCCTCCGCGACTACATCCACATCTGGGACCTGGCGCGGGCCCACGTCGCCGCGGTGGAGCGCTTCGACGACGTGCTGGTCGCGGCCGGCGGTCCGAGTGCTCTCGTCAACGTGGGGACCGGTCGGGGCGTGACGGTCCGCGAGCTCCTCGCCGCCGTCGAGGCCGTTCTCGGGCAGCCGGTCCCGGTGCGCGAGGCGCCGCGCCGGGACGGGGATGCGATCGGTGCGTACGCCAACGTCGATCGGGCCCGCTCCTGGCTGGGGTGGTCCGCCGAACTGGGTCTCGAGGATGCCGTCTCCTCGACCTTCGCCTGGATGGCCCGCCGGGAACAGGTGCTGGGCTACCCCTGAAAGCAATCCGGGACGCTGCCGATTCCGAATCGCTTTCGACCGGATGTGGAGCAGACGCCTCCTGCGCAGCTCGTGCGCACGCTGCGATGTCGGAGCCCAGTCCGGGTGGGGAGGGACGACAGATCAAGGAGCTGCTCGTGCGTGCGCGTCCGGCCGGAGTCGCCGAGGTGGCCGAGGTGATCACCCCGGCCCCGCTGCCGGAGTGGCGACAGCTGCTGGCGGCCGACCCGGACGCGACCGTGCAACAGACACCCGAGTACGCCTCGGCCGTCCGGTCGGCCAGCGGTACGACGGACGTCAGCCGGCTCTACCGGCTGGCCGACGGACGACGCTTGCTGGTGCCGCTGGTGCGGCGCCGGATCGGACCCGGCGTGGCCGTGGATGCCGACTACCCGCGGGGGTACGGGCACGGCGGACTGCTCGCCGACGGTGGCCTGCGCGACGGCGACGTGGCCGGCGTGCTGGCGGACCTGCGGCGCCGGGACGGACGAACCCGGGTCGTGAGCACGAGTCTCGACGGCCACCACCCGACGGCGGACCGGTGGCCGGCGGCCGAGGCCGACGTGGTCGGGGTGATCCGCTCTCGCCGTCGGGTCGAGGTCGTGGATCTGAGCGACGGCTTCGACGCGGTCTGGCGCCACGGCTTCTCCAAGGCGGTGCGACGCAACGTCGCCCGGGCCGAGAAGCTCGGGGTACGCCTGGAGTGCGACACCACGGGCCGACTCGTGCCGGCCTTCTACGAGGTCTATCTCGGCTGGGTGGCCGAACGGGCCGAGGAGTCGCCGCTGCCTGCGTCGGTGACGCTCGCGCTGGCCCGCCGCCGTGAGTCCTTGGCCAAGTTCCGCTCGGTGAGCGACCTGCTCGGATCGCGATGCCGGGTGTGGATCGCCTGGTACCGGGACCGGCCGGTCGCCTGCAGCATGACCCTGTGGCACGGCCGGCACGCCATGGGCTGGCGCGGCTACAGCATCAAGAGCGTCGCGGCGCCGGTCGCGGCGAACACGGCGATCAGCGTGGCCGAGATCGAGGACGCGGCGCGGGAAGGCTGCCAGACCTTCGACCTGGGTCAGTCCAGCGGACTGCCCGGTTTGCTGCGCTACAAGGCTTCACTCGGAGCCCGCCCCCGTGAGGTCGTCGACCTGCGGATCGAGAGCCCCTCGATCACCCGGCTGCGGGCGGCCCGGTCGCGCGCTCAGGGGTCGCTGGAACGGCTGCTCGCTGCGCGCAGCCTTGGACCGGCCGCCGCCAAATGAGCTGCGCTCAGCACCCGCCGACGCCGATCCGGGCGTCCCCGCGTTGCGAACAGGACCTGGGCATCCGCCCGACCGCTCGAACGAGATCGATGACAGCGTTCTCGATGGATCGAGGAGTTGCATGAAGCTCTCGACCGGCACGGGGGTGCCAGTCGCCCAGATCATCCACCCCGTCCCCGTCCAGACCTGGCGCGAGGTGCTCGCCGCCGACCCCGACGCGATGGCGCAGCAGACGCCCGAGTACGCGACCGCCGTTCGTCGGGTCACCGGCGGGCATGACGCCAGTCGGCTCTACGTTCTCGGCGACGGCAGACGGTTGGTGCTGCCGCTGGTCGGCCGAGCCCCGTTGCCGGGAGTGCGTTGGGAGGCGGCCTTCCCCACCGGGTACGGCCACGGCGGCCTGTTGGCCGAGGGCGGACTGCGGCCCAGCGATCTCGAGCTGGTCGTGGCGGACCTGCGCCGCGGCGGCAGCCTCAGCGCCGGGCTGGACGGTCACCACCACACCGCGGAGCGTTGGGCGGCCAGCGGCGTCCAGCGGTTCGACGGCGTCTCCGAGCATCGTCGCCGCGTCGACGTGATCGACCTCTCCGACGGTTACGACGCGTTGGTCCGAGACGGTTTCAGTCGCGGAGCGCGCAGCAACCTGCGGCGGGCGGAGCGCAAGGGCGTCGAGCTCGAGTCCGCCATCGGCGGCCGGCTGGTGCCGCTGTACTACCGGATCTACCTGGACTGGGTGGAGGAGCGGCTGGCCTCCTCGGCGTTGCCGGCTCCGGTCGGCCGTCACCTCGCCCGCCGCCGCGATTCGCTGGCCAAGATCCAGACGGTGGCCGACCAGGTGGGCGAGGACTGCCGGATCACCATCGCGTGGCACGGCGGCGAACCGGTCGCCGGCAGCATCACGTTGGTCCACGGGGTCTGCGCCACCGGCTGGCGAACCTGCAGCGTCAAGGCACTGGCCGCTCCGGTCGCGGCGAACACCTACGTGCACGCAGCGGAGTTCCGGGACGCGGTCGATTCGGGTTGCCGCTACTTCGACCTCGGTCAGTCCAGTGACGTACCGGGACTGCTGGAGTACAAGCGCTCGCTCGGTGGTCATCCTCGCGACGTGGTCGACTTCCGGGTGGAGCCGGCCGCGGTGACGCGGGTCCGGGGATGGAAGACCAGCGGTCAGGATCGGCTGGGGCGGGCGCTCTCTTCCCGGCCCCTGTCGCCGACGCGGCGCAAGTAGGCGCTAGGGATCGACCAGCTCCTCGAGCGGAACCGTGAACAGGAACTGGCTCAGGTTCTCGGTGACCGTGGTGTAGGTCCCGCGCCGGTGGTCGATGTAGATCGACTCGACGTTGCCGTGCGGCATCTGGTAGCGCTCGATCAACTTGCCGTCCTGCAACACCACCGTCGCGTCGACCGGCCCACGACCGTCGAACCTCAACGCGGAGGAGTTGGCGAGCGCGTAGTCCCCGACGGTGGCCACGCCCTGGAAGCTCGACCCGTCGACCACCGCCGAGTCGGTGCTGCGCACCACCCGGCCGCCCTGTCCGAACCGGTTGGTCAGACTGAGTCCGCGCCGCCTCCGGTCGGAGTTGGCGGCGAGCAGACCGTCAGCCTCCAGATCGAAGTCCTGGATGAAGGCGCGGTCGTCCTTGGAGTAGTTGATGGCCGTCAACTGGCTCGGCGTGGTGGTGCGGTCGATGGAGATGCTCGACAAGCCCCCGTCGCCGTCCACCGACCAGTTGGCGACGGCAGGCAGCACGTACCGCCCCTTGATCTTCACGATGTCGTCGGCGTTGTACATCCACAACGAGGTCAGGCTCGAGGAGTAGATGTACTGGCCGGCCCACGCCAGGCCGCTGCCGTGGGAGTTCAGGTTGCGGAACCGGCGCGATCCGTCGGTGCGGACGAGTTCCACGGTGTTGTAGCGGCCGCGGTCCAGATCCATCACCACGAGCCGGGTCACGCTCTCGCCGGGACGATTGGGCGCGACCAGACCCTTCTCGAGCGACCGCGAGTACCAGCTGGTGAGCACGATGTTCCGCTCGCTCGCAGCCAGGCCGCCGATCGTGTACCCCTCGGCGGTGCCGGAGCCGGCCACCCCCTGCGGCTTGAACGACGATCCCGGCAGCCGGTCGAGGCAGCGGTAGTCGGCGGCGGCCCAGTCGATCCGGCTGTCCTTGCCCGATGACCGCCAGGCCCTGGAGCACTGGCTGTCGGCGTCCGGGATCGGCCGGCCGTCGTCGAGCAGGTCGTCCCAGGTCGAGCGCTCGGCGTGGTAGGCGCCGAGATAGCGGGCCGCGACCTTGATCGAATCCCGCGGCGGTCGCTCGGCCGGAGCGGCCTGGATCGGCGGAGACGGCGGCGGTGGCGTGGGTGCCGGTTCGGTGACGCTCGGGCCGGGGGCGAGGGTCGGACTCGGCTGCGGTACGGGGGACGGGGCCGGCGGAGCGCTGGTGGCCGGCGGGCCGGTCGGCGCCAGCAGACTCGCCGACGGAAGCGGAGTCGGACCGGCAGCTGAGCGTTCGGGGGTGGGGCTCACGACCTCGGGTGGGGCGGGGATGCCCTGAGCGACGGGGCGGGTCGTGCTCCAGTACGCCAGGGCGCCACCGCCGGTGAGGCCGAGCACGAGGGCGAGCGCCAAGATGGCGTTGCGTCGCAGTGGGCTCACTCGTGCGGACCTCGGAATCGCCTGTGGACACGTGGCCCAGCCTCAGCAAAGAACCAAGTATGACTGCTGTCCGGGATCGCTTCGGTCACCGTTCGATCGGGCCGGTCGGCTCGGTCCAGTCCTCTCACCTCTCCGGACCGGCGACCGACAGCGCCGTCGAACCTGCCCGTACCGTTCCGGGCATGGTCGCCAAGCCGACGTACCCGACCGACCACGAGCCGGCGATCGAGGTCCGGCCGGCAGTCGGTCGCTTCGACGATTTCGCCACGGTGGTCGGAACGCAGAAAGCCGACGCCGGCGGCTGTTGGTGCATGGCCTATCGCGACAGCCGGGTGCCGACCCAGGAGCGGCCGGCGTACCTGGAGAACGAGTGCGGGAGCGAGCCGGGACCGGGCGTGCTGGTCTACGTCGACGACGTGGTGGCCGGTTGGTGCTCGATCGCGCCGCGCGCGAGCTATCGCCGGCTGCTGAACTCCCGCACCATCCCCATCGTCGACGACGCCGACGCTTGGGTGGCGGTGTGTTTCGTCGTCCGCGCCGGATACCGCAAGCACGGGCTGATGCACCGCTTGCTGGCCGGTGCGGTCGATCATGCGACGGCCCACGGTGCGGAGGTCGTCGAGGGATACCCCATCGAGGCCGGGGCGGGCCGGGTCGACGTGATCTCGGGTTACGTCGGCACCGTGGAGATGTTCGAGCGGGCAGGGTTCGGCAAGGCGGCGCGGACCACGGGGCGCAGCGGTGGCCGGCCGCGCTGGGTGATGCGCAAGACCGTGAACTGAGAACCGAGATCTCAGCTGATCAGGACCGAACGCGATCGGGATCCGCGGTCGGGTCGCTGGACTGATTCGATCCGACTCGGAACGAATCCGGCGGACGTCACGACCTCGCAACGGGCCAGGTCGGTCGTTGGCGAGACGCCGATCGGGTGGCAACATCTGACCTACCACGGCGTCCGTGAGACCTTCTCTCCTGCGACGTCTCGTCGGCACCCCAGGCCCCGTCCCCGGATCGGGCCGAACGGTGCCTGAGTCGGATCGACAAGCCAGTTCACGAGCAGGGCCGAGCACGAACCGCCCGAACCAGTGCAGATGAGGGGAAGATCATGCAGACAAGTCGTCGGATGTTTCTGGGGCTCGCCGCGAGTGCGGTGGCCATCCCGATCGCCGGTTGCGCGCCGGGAGGATCGGCGCCGGCCGGCGGTCAGAGCTCGGCACCGTCGAACGTGAACACCGACCCGGCGTCGATCCCCGAGGCGACCATCACGGTGATGGACACCTGGACCGACAAGGCGTCGATGCAGTCGCAGTGGGTGACCGCCGTCAACGCGGCCTTCACCGCCAAGTACCCCAATCTCAAGGTGAAGCGGAACAGCGCAACCTTCGACGACATCAACAAGACGCTGAAGCTCAAGCTGTCCGACGCCTCCGCGCCCGACGTGGTGCCGGCCAACAACGGTTGGCAGGGCATCGGCACCTTCGCCAAGGCGGGGCTGATCTTGAACCTCGACGCCTACGCCAAGGGCTACGGCTGGGACAAGCGGATCCCGGCGACCATCGCCAAGCAGCACCAGGTGGCACCCGACGGCAGCGCGATCGGGACGGGGCCGTTCTTCGGCGTCGGCATCGCTCAAGGCGGCTTCATCACCGTCTACTACAACCGCGACAAGCTGGAGAAGCTGGGCAAGGCTGCTCCGACCACCTTCGAGGAGTTCAAGGACGCGCTGGCCGCGGCGAAGGCCGCGGGTGAGGTGCCGATGGCGATCGGCACCCAGGACCAGTGGCTGAGCACCACCACGCTGTTCGCGGTGATGAACGTCTTCGCCGACAAGCAGAAGATCGCCGACTTCGTCTACGGCACCGGCGGCACCGCCGCCGACACCGGGATGAAGGAGGCGGCGACGATCTACCAGGAGTGGGCGAAGTCGGAGTACCTGCCGAAGAATTTCGCCGGCACCTCCGGCTCGGACTCCGGCCAGGCCTTCGTGGAGGGCACCGGCGTCTTCTACTTCTACTACAGCGATTCGCTGCCCTTCAACAACACGGAGACGGCGAACAAGTTCGGTACGTTCCTGCTGCCGGTCGAGGGTCGGCCGCTGCAGGCGACCGGAGCCTCGAACCAGAACTTCTCCATCGCCAGCAAGTCCAAGAACCCCGACGCGGCGGCGGCCTACCTGGACTTCGTGTCGGGCCAGGAGGCCGGAGACATCGCGCTGAAGACCGGCGTGATGCCGTTCAACGGGACGTTCGAGGCGCCGGCCGGGGCGGGCGCCCTGCTCAAGGACGAGATCGCGGAGCTGAACGCGGTGCAGAAGACCGACGGGTTCGTCCCGTACTTCGACTGGGCCTCGCCGACGATGCTCGACACCCTCGGCGCCCAGACCCAGCTGCTGCTGGCCGGCAAGATCACCCCGGACCAGCTGGTCGAGGCCTGTCAGAAGGATTACGAGGCGTTCCGCAAGACCCAGGGCAAGTAGCCGATGACCGAGCCGCGGGGGGTCTCGGCGTCACCGGGCGAGCCGACCGCACCCCGCGGTGCGGTCGCGGGCGTCGTCGCGGGCTCGGCGGCGCCCCGCGGTCCCCGCCGCGGTCGCCGGCGTTGGATCGGGTGGTTCTACGTGCTCCCGGCCCTCGCGCTCTATGCGTTCGTCGTCTTGGTCCCGGCCCTGCAGAGTCTCAACTACTCGCTGTACCGCTGGGACGGGGTGACGCAGGCGGTCTTCGTCGGGGCGGACAACTACACCGCCTTCGTCACCGACCCGGAGCTGTCGGCGAGCATCGCGCACATCGGTGTGCTGGTGATCTTCTATGCGGTGCTGCCCGTCATCCTCGGGTTGCTCAGTGCGGCGTTGCTGGCCCGTTTCCGGCGGCCGGGCTTCGCGGTCTTCCGGTGGGTGATCTTCCTGCCCCAGGTGCTGACCTCGGTGGTCGTCGCGGTGCTCTGGAAGCAGTTGTACGGACCCGCGGGCCCGATCAACTCCGCCCTGGAGTTCCTCGGGCTCGGTGCCCTGACCCGGGACTGGCTCGGTGACTTCACATTGGCCCTGCCGGCGCTCGGCCTGGTCGGCACCTGGACCACGTTGGGGCTCTGCATGGTGCTCTTCGTCTCCGGTTCGGCCTCCATCTCCACGAGCCTGTACGACGCCGCCCGGGTCGACGGTGCCGGCCTGATCCGGGAGTTCTTCGCCGTCACCCTTCCCGGCCTGCGACCGCAGATCGCGGTCGCGCTCACGTTGACGATCACCGGTGCCCTGCGGACGTTCGACCTCGTCTGGCTGACCACCCGGGGCGGCCCGGGCATCTCGACGATCACGCCGTCCTTCCTGCTCTACTCGAAGGCCTTCTCCGTCGGTGACGTCGGCGCCGCCGCGGCCATCGGTGTCGTGCTCGCCGTGACCTGCCTGGCGATCGCCCTGCTGATCGTCAAACTGGTGGAGCGGGACGCCTGATGGTCGGCAGCCGGGTCGAGACCTTCCTCTCCTACGTCATCCTGGGCCTGTTCTCGCTGGCCGTGGTGCTGCCGGTCGGCTGGTTGCTGCTCGGCGCGATGAGTCCCAAGGCGAATGCGGGGGTGGATCTGGCCAACATCCGGTTCCAGAACTTCGCCGACGCCTGGGTGCAGGCCGACTTCGGCCGGCACCTGCTGAACAGCTTGATCATCTGCGTCGGGGCGGTGGTGCTGACGTCGGTGGTGTCGATCCTGGCGGGCTACGGGCTGACCATCTTGGCCATGCCCGGCGCCCGGATCGTCTTCCCGATCATGCTCGCCGGGATCATGATCCCGTTGGAGGGCATCCTCGTCCCGCTCTACTACAACCTGCGTTCGTTCGGTCTGACCTCGAGTCTGTTGGGGCTGATGATCGCCCACACCGGACTCGGCATCTCGTTCGGCGTCTTCTGGATGCGGGCGACCCTGCAGGCCATCCCCCGCGAGCTGATCGAGTCCGCGGAGCTCGACGGCGCCGGTCGGCTGCGGATGCTGTGGTCGATCGTGCTGCCGGTGATCCGACCGGCTCTGATCACCATGTTGCTGCTGATGTTCATGTGGACGTGGAACGACTACTTCCTCGCCTTCGTGCTGATCAACGACGAGGCGAAGATGCCGGTGACGCTGGCGCTGGGCTCGTTCTCGACTCGGTACACCCAGCAGCTGAACCTGATGGCGGCCGCAGCGGTGCTCGTGGCGCTGCCGGTGCTGATCCTCTACCTGTTCTTCCAGCGCCAGTTCATCCAAGGCGTCATGTCCGGCGCCTTGAAGGGCTGACCTGCCGCCCCGGGCGCGAGTGTCGGTCGGCTCCGGCAGGATCGACGGGTGGAGATCTCTGTTCGCCGGGCGGTGTTGCAGGACGCACCGGCGCTGATCCGGCTCCGGGCCGTCATGTACGAGGGGATGGGCCAGCAGGTCGGTACCGGCGGGCGGTGGCGGGACGACGCCCGCGTCTGGTTCGAGCGCCACCTCGACCGCCCGGACCGGTTCGCCGGCTACGTCGCCGAGGTGGCCGAGCAGGTGGTGAGCGTGGCCGTCGGGCTGGTGATCGACCACCCGCCGAGTCCGACCAACCCGGGGAACGTTCGCGGTTACGTGTTCAACGTCGCCACCGACCCACAGTATCGACGCCGCGGTCTGGGCAGTGCGTGTCTGGCCGGGGTGCTGACGTGGTTCGAGACCGACACCGAGGTCAGGGTGGTCGACCTGACCGCGACCGGTGCCGGCGGTGGGATGTACCGGGCGCACGGGTTCGCCGAAACCGGCCACCCGAGCATGCGCCTGACCCTGCGGCGTTGACGCGGCCGCGACACGAAGACATTCGGGCCGACTCAGCGCAGCACCGGGGGTTCTCGTTCGAGCGGACCGCTCGGCAGCATACGCGTGGCACACTGTAGGACGCTCGAAACCGTCCCAAGGAATGCGGAGTGCGATGACGGCCTCAACCCGGGTGAGTCCGACCGAGTCGGAGTACGAGCCCATCTACCACCACTACAGCCCGCACCGGGTCGGGCTGCCGCCGTTGGGCAACTACCTCCGCGAGCTCTGGCACCGCCGCGCCTTCGCCGCGGAGATGAGTCGGGCCACGATGCGGAGCGACTACACCTCCACGTTCTTCGGCCAGGCCTGGCTGATCCTCAACCCGTTGCTGCTGGCCGGGGTCTACTACCTGCTGATCACCATCATCCGCGGCCACCACGACCCGGCTCTCTTCGTCCACCTCACGCTCGGCCTCTTCGCCTTCAGCCTGGTGTCGTCGGCGTTGGTCAGCGGGGCCGGTTCGGTCATCAACTCGGGCCGGCTGCTGGTCAACACCGCCTTCCCCCGCTTGCTGTTGCCCATCTCGGTGGTGCGGACCGCGTTCTTCCGCTTCCTGCCCACCGTCCCCGTCTATCTCGTCTTCCACCTGATCTTCGCGATGCCATGGCATCCGCGGATGCTGCTGTCGCTCTACTTCCTGGCGACCATGGTGTTGTTCGCGACCGGGTTGGCCGCCTTCTTCGCGGCGGTCCAGGTCAAGTTCCGCGACACGTCCAGCTTCCTGCCGTACTTCGTCCGGATCTGGATGTACATCTCGCCGATCCTCTGGCTGCCGGAGCGGGTCGCCCACGTCGGGCCGACGCTGCGTACCGTGATCCAGCTCAACCCGATGTACGCGATGCTGGGCGGCTACTCCGACCTGGTGCAAGAAGGCGTCGTACCCGATCCGTTCATGTGGATCTCCGCCGGCGTCTGGGGAGTCGCCGTGCTGATCATCGGCTGCCTGTTCTTCATGTCACGCGAGCGCGACTTCGCCATCCACCTCAACTGACAGCACTCGGCCGGGTCGGTGGGCGCGGTACCCCGCCGGGTAGCAGCCAGGCGCACCGCAACGCCTGCCGGGCCTGGGCGGCGGCGGCGCTCCAGTCCCGCTGTCGGGTCGACCTCAGTGCCGTCCGGGAGGCGAACACGACGGCGTAGGCCAACGCCCGCCGGGTGGTGAGGGCGCGCCGCTTCGGCGCGATGTGCTCACCCAGCACCCCGATCGCCGTCACCCGCTCTGCGATGTTCGCCCCCGACCGCACCCGGCTCGAGGTGTCGGACGCGGCGTGACGCCGGTAGCAGGCCAGCACCTCGTCGACGAAGACGATCGGTCCCGATGCCGCCAGCCGGGTCCACATCTCCCAGTCGGCCGCGTGCGGCAGATCGGTCCGGAAGCCGCCCACCCGCTCGTAGGCGGATCGGCGCACGACGATCCCGGGGGAGCGCACCCGGTTGGACACCGCCATCGCCTCCAGGGCGTGTCGCCAGACCCCCGTCCCGCGGCGATAGGACCGGGAGACGTACAGGGGGGCGTTGTCCGCGTCGATGTCGCGTACCCGGCACACGGCGGCGACCGCCGACGGCTGGTCGAGCGCGGCTTCCATGGCGCGATAGAACCCGGGCAGCACCAGGTCGTCGCCGTGCAGCAGGTGGACGAGCTCACCCGTGGCCAGGCTCAGGCAGCGGTTGAACGTGCCGATCGCGCCCAGGTGCTCGGGATTGGGACGGAACCCCACCCGGCCGCCGACCGACTTCGTCGACCACACGGCCGGGATCGTCCCGGGAGGCGTCGTCCACCACGACGATCTCCGCGTCCGGCCGATCGGCCAGCTGGGCGAGCACCTCGGGCAGCGCCTGGGCGAGGTAGTCGGCGCAGTCGTGGACCGGGATCATCACCGACCAGCGCGGCCGGACGGAGGAGGTCACGGCAGAGACATCTGCGACCTCCGACACCGTCGCAGTGTATCGGCGGCCGTGGCCTCGTAGGGTGAGGCGTGTGTCGACTCCGGACCACCGCCTCCCCGACGTGCCGCTGCTGATCATCGACGAGGTGGGGCGATGAGGTTCGGGGTCGCGGGCGCCGGGTTCTCGGGTGCGGTCATCGCCCGCGCGGTGGCCGAGGCCGGCCACGACGCGGTCGTCTACGAGACCCGGGACCACGTCGCCGGCAACTGCCACACCGAGCGCGATCCGGACACCGGGGTCATGATCCACCGCTACGGTCCGCACATCTTCCACACCGGCAACGAGCGGGTCTGGGCGTACGTGAACCAGTTCGGCACCATGCGGCCGTACAACCACCGGGTGCGCACCACGGTCCAGGGCCGGGTCTACCTGTTGCCGGTCAACCTGCTCACGATCAACCAGCTGTTCGAGACCGCGCTGGGACCGGAGGAGGCGCGCGAGTTCATCGCGGCGCAGGCGGACTCCTCGATCAGCGAGCCGCGCAACTTCGAGGAGCAGGCGCTCAAGTTCATGGGTCGCCGACTCTATGAAGCCTTCTTCCTCGGCTACACCCGCAAGCAGTGGGGGCTACCGCCCACCGAGATCCCGGCCGCGGTGCTCAAGCGCCTGCCGCTGCGCTTCAGCTACGAGGACTCCTACTTCAACCACCCGCACCAGGCCATCCCCGAAGCCGGGTACACCGCCATCGTCGCGGCCATCTTGGATCACCCGCGGATCGAGGTGCGGTTGTCCCAGGCCTACACCGAGGACGACCGCGATCAGTTCGACCACTCCATCTGGACGGGCCCGCTGGACGCCTGGTTCGGCTACCGCTACGGCCGGCTGGGCTATCGGACGCTGGACTTCGAGGAGATCCGGGCCACCGGCGACTACCTGGGTTGCCCGGTGATGAACTACGGGGATCTCGACGTGCCGTTCACCCGGATCGCCGAGCACAAGCACTTCGCCCCCTGGGAGGAGCACGAGGGAACGGTGTGCTTCCGGGAGTTCAGCCGCCTCGCCGGGGAGGGCGACATCCCCTACTACCCGATCAGACTGGCCAACGACAAGTCCGTGCTGCGGCAGTACACCGATGCGGCCCGGCGCGAGGATCGGGTCACCTTCGTCGGCCGACTCGGGACCTACCGGTACCTCGACATGGACGTGACCATCGGGGAGGCCCTGGTCGCCGCGGACGGCATCCTCGACGCCCTCACGAACCGGACCGCCATCCCGTCCCTGTTCGTCGACGCCTGAGGCGCCGCCGCCGACGGCTCAGCCGATCCGGCGCTCCAGCTCCTGCAGCCGGTGCTGCAGCTCACCCATCCGGGTCTCCATGCCGCTGAGCTGGCGCTGGATGACCGTGAGTCCGAAGAGCACGTCCTGCTGCCGTGGTTCGCGGCGGCCGCGGGCGACCCGGTTGACGAGCTGGCCGGTCCGGCCGCCACGCATCCGGTTCTTGAGGTACCGGCCGGCCAGCACGACCGTGTGCTGCAGCCCGGAGTGCTTCAGGTGGAACGCAGCGCTGACGACCGGGTTGCTGTTCGATCCGGGGCGGCTGGCCAACGTCCGGACGAAGCTGCCGAACTCGTTCTTCGAGACCGCAGCACTCAGCCGTTGCGCGGTGACCCCCTTGTTGCCCTCACGCAGTGCGCGGGCGATGGTCTGCGGTGAGTACTCGGTGAAGATCGGCACCAAGATGTCGAACAGGGTACGACGCAGCTCGGTCGGCGTCCGGGGCGCGATCCACTCCATCTGCGAGATCGTCCAACCGAGGAGGTTGGTGTCGTAGACGTCGAGCAGCCGTCGGTCCGCGAGCCACCGGTGGATCGTGTCGTGATGTCCGAAGATCTGGAACAGCCGCTCGTCGGCGGCCGCCATGGTCTGACCGGCCCGGCCGACCCGGTGGTAGCAGAGCACCTCGGGGACCACCGCGATCGAGTTCGCGGAGAGCAGCACGAACCAGTGGAACGGGTTGTCCTCGTAGAAGCCGTCGGTCACCGGGAACCGGATCGCGTTGTCCTCCAGCAGGCTGCGCCGGTAGAGCTTGCGCCACGGCACGGCGATGAAGCGGAGGAACAGCTTGCGGTTCGAGGTGGTGAGGTCATGGGTGGTGGCGCTCAGTTCGGCCCACCGATGCGAATCGGCGGGGTCGCGCCGCTCCCCGGTGCTGTCGACGACCTCCTGGTACTCACACATCGCCAGGTCGGCGTTCCCGGCCTCGGCGGCCCCGACCAGTCGCTCGAACATCGTCGGATCGACGTAGTCGTCTCCGTCCACGAACCCGACCCACCGGGCCGTCGCTCGATCCAGCCCGGCGTTGGCGGCGGTCGCGACCCCACCGGGGCTGTTCTCGGCCAGCAGCACCGGGACGAACCGAGGGTCCGCGGCACAGAACGCGGCGATCTTCGCCGGCGTCGAGTCCGACGAGCCGTCGTCGACCACCAGCACCTCGATGTCACGAAGTGTCTGCGCCGCGACGCTCTCGAGGCACTGCTCGATGTAGTCCTCGATGTTGTACGCGGTCACGATGATGCTCGCGTCGGCCACGTTGGGTTTCCTTTCGATACGTCACGCCAGGGCGCGGCGGATGATCCGGGTCGCCAGGGCGGGGTCGCGCCGGAGTCGGATCCGGGTGAAGTCTCCCAGGTCCATCCGGAGCAGGTGCTGCTGCAGCCGGAAGTTGAACTCGTCGAGCACCTCGGGGGTGATCCGGCTCGACGCCCAGCCGGAGACCCGGAGGACCAGGTCCCAGTAGTGGTGGGAGTACCGGTTGCGCTTCGCCGGTCGTTCCTCGAGGGCGGCGTAGGTCTCCTCGAGGGCGTCGAAGACGCTGAGCCGGGCCTTGCTCTCCCGGTTGGTCAGGTTCTTGCCGCCCTCGTTCACGATGTGGGTGCACAGCGGCTGGTCGAGCAACAAGATGGTCTGGGCATCCAGGAGCGTCAACCAGTGGCCGAGGATGTCGTTGTGCACGGGGGTGCTGCCGTACCGGAGGCCGGTGCGGCGGTAGTGGTCGGTGCGCACGACCTTGTTCCAGGGGTAGTTCGAGAACCCGAGCAGCCGCGGTACCTCTCCGAGCCTGGTCACCAGCCGCGGTGAAGTGGCGTAGCGCCGCCAGACCGCGGCATCGTAGGAGTTCATCTCGTCCGAGACGGCCGAGCGGCCGCGGCGGTACCGGTACGGCATCATCGCGACGTCGGTCCCGGTGTCGTCCAGAGCTTTGATCGCGGCGGCCAGAGCGGCCGGATGGATCTCGTCATCGGCGTCGAAGAACAGGCTGTAGCGCCCGGTCGCTCGCTCGAACCCCCGGTTCCGGGCCACCCCGGCGCCGCGGTTGGAGGTGAACCGCTCCACGATCACCTCGGGTCGGCCGAGCGCGGAGACGCGCTCGACGGTGTCGTCCTTCGAGGCGTCGTCCACGGCGATCACCTCGGCCGACACGCCGTCGATCTCCAGGAATGACTCGACGACTTTGGTGACAGTCGCACTGGCGTTGTGCATCGGGATGATCACCGACAGGTCGGGCCGGTTCGTCATGGCTGGTCCACTTCCGGGTCTGGTCGGGTGCAGGCTGTCGGCGGCGGCGTTTCCGCGGTTTGCTGAGCGACAACCATACGGTTGCCCCGGCCCCGGCCCGGTTCGCCCCTCCGGTCGCAGGACGGACGCCGAGCCGCGGCACGGTCTCGATCCCGGGCTGTGACAAGCGAGGTCACCGAATCCGACGGGCGCCGACCTAATCCGGGTGGCCAATCGGTTGCCGGTCGTTCACGGACTGCTCAGCAGGTCGGTTGACACTATGCTTGCCTGAACGCACGCCTTGCAACGAGAGGGCCGGAGTACGTTGCCTCGTCCAGAGATGGTCCGGTGGTCGGCCGGAGCAGCGACCAGGGATGGTTTCTGCGCGCCGGCTCCGACCTCGCGAACCCGACGCCGGGTATCGGCCGGCGTCATGGCCACCTCTGGTTGACGTGACCTCCAAGACGTGGGTGGAACGAGCCCCCAAACTCGACTACGTGCAGCCGGTCGTCGCACCGCGGTACGAGATCGCCGTCGTCGTCTTGACCCAGGGAACCCGTCCGGTGGAGCTGTCCCGGGCGATCGCGTCGGTGCGGGCCCAGCAGCGGGTCGACCCACAACTCGTGCTGGTCGTCAACGGCGGCACCCTGCCGGAGGCGGATCGCCCCGATGTGGTCATCGTGTTGCCGGACAACGAGGGGATTCCGGGCGGGCGCAACATCGGAGCCGCGGCGGCGGACGCCAAGCTGGTGTTGTTCCTGGACGACGACGCCGAGCTGCTCGACCCGGGACTGCTGGCGTCCGTGATCGCCAAGTTCGACGCCGATCCGCGGCTCAGTGCGATCTCGCTGCGCCTCGTCGACCAGGACGGCGTCACCCAGCAGCGACACGTACCCCGCCTCGGATCACGCTCGGCGGATCGCTCCGGGCCGGTCACCCACTTCGTCGGTGGCGCTTCGGTGCTCCGCGCCACGGCGTTCCACGAGGTCGGCGGGTTCGACCCCCGGTTCTTCTACGCCATGGAGGAGTCCGACCTCTCCTGGCGGCTGCTGGATGCCGGCTGGTCGATCTGGTACGCGGCCGACCTCAAGGTCTTCCACCCCAGGACGTCGCCGTCCCGGCATCCCGGATACGCCCTGCTCACCGCGCGGAACCGGTTCTGGATGGCGTGGCGGTCTCTCCCGGCCCCCATGCTGGCCGGGTACCTCACCGTCTGGACGCTGGCTGCCGTGCTGCGCGGCGCGCCGCTCAAAGAGGTGCTCGCCGGCTATCGCAAGGCCCGCTCGACACCACCGCCGCGCCGACCGATGCGGTGGCGCACCGTGCTCAAGATGACCCTGCTCGGCCGTCCACCGGTCCTGTGAGCCGGCCGCCGGCCCGATCCGGAGGCCGGCCGACCCGCCGGACGTTGGACGGACCATCGCTGCGCCTCCCGCGGTTGCTAGGGTCGAGCCCCGCAACGAGGAGGGTCTGGTGACCGACAAACCAACCGTCACGGATCTGCTTGCGGCGGTGCGCAACGAGCTCCGCGTCGCTCGCACGATCCCGTCGACCGGCATCGTGCTGCGGCAGCGTGCGGTCGACCAGTCGGTCGAGTACATCTTGTCCGACTCGCGCTTCGACAACGTCCAGGTGAGTCTGAGCAACACCGAGACCATCGCCGCTGGGCTCAAGGCCGTGACGGTCGACGGCATGGTGGCGGAGTTCGGGGTCTACAAGGGGACCTCGATGACGCAGATCGCCCGGTACTTCCCGGATCAGACCGTGCACGGGTTCGACAGCTTCGTCGGTCTGCCGGAGACCTGGGGAGGTACCTCGAAGGGAGCCGGCGCCTTCGACATCGGGGCGAAGCCCCCGCAGCTGCCCGTGGACAACGTCGAGTTCCACGTGGGCTGGTTCGACGACACCGTACCGGTGTTCGCCGAGGACCACTCGGGGCCGTTCGCCTTCGCGCACCTGGATGCCGACCTGTACAGCTCGACCAAGACGATCTTCGACACCCTCGGGGACTGGTTCGTCCCGGGCACCATCGCGGTGTTCGACGAGTACTTCGGCTACCACGGCTGGCAGCGCCACGAACACAAGGCGTTCCACGAGTTCCTGTCCCGGACGGGCCTCACGTTCGAGGCGGTCAGCATCGGGCACATGAACCTCGCGGTACGCCTCGTCGACGGCTGAGCACCTGCAGGGCACCGTGCAGAACGGTTTCCGACGGGCCGCGGCCCTCCTGGCGCGCCTGCAGCAGCGGCATGTCGAGGCTGCGGCAGGTGGTCGGCCGGGAACGGTGCTGCTGCCGTTCGGGCGCTACTTCGCTGCTCGAGCCGATCTGTTGACCCGCGAGGGTTACAAGACGATCACCCCCATCGACGGCGTCTCGCCGTTCAGCGGCGTCGGTGACCCCGATCCGGAGCTGCAGCGCTTCGCCGACGGCGAGCGGGTCAACGAACGGGTGCAGATCGACGTCCGCAAGGATCTGGCGACGCGCCTGGCGGACGCCGACGCCGAGTTCCTGGTGGTGGACAACAGCGCAGCGCTGCTCCACCACTGCGAGCTCAACGGTCGGCTCTACGCCTTCCACCGTGGTGAAGAGACCGATTTCACCGACCTGCTCGCGCGGACCGAGGAGTCGCAGCCGGCGGCCCGCCCCGGCAAGCTCTCGCAACGGGGCTTCGACGACGACCTGCGGGCGACCTACGACCACTTCATCAGCGCCTGCCTCGACACCTTCCGGCCCGAGCAGATCATCCTCGTGCGAAGTCACCTGCCGAGGTTCTGGGTCGGGGACGACGGTCGGATCGCCCCGACGGGCATCGATCGGCGGGACGCGCGGTTCCTCGACTCGTTGGACGACTACTTCCTCGAGCACACAGGCTGTCAGGAGTCAGCCGCCGCGCTGAGCCACGTCCCCGCCGATGCCCGTTGGCAGGCCGGCGATCACCGGCTCCGACGCGCCATCGAGGAAGATCTCGTCGCCTGCTGCACGCATCGACCGGGCTCGTCCAGGGACTCCCGCCCACCGTCGCTGAGGCACGTCGGTGAGCACGACAGCGGTGCCGCCGACCACGTGGTCACGGCGTTCCGACAGCGCCGGCCGGTCGATCCCGCCTGGCTGCTGGAGTACTTCCGTGCCGGTGGGGCGTCCTACGACGACCTCCTCGCACTGGCCTACCTCGAGCAGACCGACAGCGGTCGCGACGTCGACCTCCTCCGCGACTGCGTCCGGGCCGCCGTGCACGATCCGGAGTCGTATCCGGCGGCCGTGACCAAGTGGCGCTTCGATCGATCGGTCCATGCCCTGCGCGGCTGGAGGTGGTGCACCCTCCGCCTTCCGAGCGGCCACCTCTGGGCGCCGCAGATCACGGTGTCCTGCGACGGGGTCCACCTGCGCTTCCTCGGCGACGGCGCGATCGGACGGGTGCCGGTGGTGCGACTACGGCGGTCCGAGATCGACGGTGTGGTCGACGGACGGCTGCCGATCACTCCGCTCCAGCTGGGTGACGCCGTCGGCTCGTGGCCGCTCTATCTCGAGCGGGGTCGCCGAGGCGTCACGACCGCGCTGCGCGTGCTGGTCGCCGACGCCGCCGAACTGGTCGACAGCTGTTCGTGGCTCGACTGGGCGACGGTGATCGACAACGAGAGCGTCGAGGTGACGACCTGGGGTGCCGGACCGACCCGCGGTGTGCCTGCGGCGCGGACGGACCTGTCGTTCGTCTTCGCTCCCGACACCAGGATCTGCACCGTCGGCGGCGGCCTGATGGACCAGATCACCCACATCGCGTTGTTCGACGACCTGTGCACTCCGGCCGGACTGGACTACTACCTCGACGACCTCCGCTACATCTGGTGGCGCAGTCACAACGGCTTCGAGGCGTCGCGGCTGGCCCCTCAGCTGGAGCGGCGGCGGCTCACCCGCCTCGTGTCGCAGGCCCTGATCGAGAGCTTCCGACATGAGGTCGGCAAGGTCCGGCTCCCATGGCTCTTCAATCAGTCCCAAGTCTGGTACGACTTCGGTTTGCGGGACGCCACGGTCGTCACCCGCGATTACTTCAACGCCCGCCGGCTCGTGGAGCGGAATCCCGATTTTCCGGTACAGGTCTACACCGAGGAGAGCGAGCTCGGCGAGTTCCTCCGCAAGCCGCCGAGTCGGCTCTGCTTCTACACGACCCAGCACCGGATTCCGATCGTCGCGGAGAGCGCCACTGCACTGCGGCGTGTCTTCAGCTACCGACTGCTGGAGAGTGCCGGTCTCGATCCCGAGGTGGCCCGGACCGCTGAGCTGTTGAGTCGTACGCCGCACGTCGCGCTGCACGTCCGCCGCGGGGACTTCCTGAGTCCCCACTTCGACACCGAGGGATGGCACGCCCGGCAGAACCACTACGCCGAGGCGATCGACTTCCTCATCTCCTCCGAGCTGGCGACGAGCGACTTCGACGTCGCGGTCTTCTCCGACGACCTCGCGTTCGTCGAAGAGCACGCCGCCGACTACGGTCTGGATCGGGTGACCGGCGAAGTCCGCTTCATCCGCGGCAACCACCACTTCGCGTCCATCTTCGACTCCTACCTGATGGCTCGCTGCCCGGTCATCGTCGGCTCGGTCGGGTATTTCGCCGCGACGACGTCGCTACTCGCGGACCCACCCAGCACCTTCATCCGGACCACTCCGGGAGAGGTGCAGGTCGAGTGGCGCCGCTGATCGGTGATCTGATCAGACGGGGCCCTGGCCGGGCGGCCGGAGCCGCTTGCGTCCTCGGATCCGTCCGAGCCATCGCCCTGCTGCCCGGAGCGCCCGCCGAGCGGGAGGAGTCGCGGGAGGTTCGGCGGACCGGGGTTGTCCGGCTCGGGCGTAGATCTTCAAGTCCGAGAAGTGCAGCGCGGTGTGCAACGGCGAGGTGATCGTGACGTAGCGGGCCAGCACGTCGGGTACGTCGATGCCGCACTCCTGCCACGCCCCATTCGGGAGATCCCCGTGCCGGTACATCGGGAACACGCTGTCCTCGTTCTCCGGCTTGTTGTCCGAGAGCACAGCGAAGACGAATCTGAGTCGGTCCTGGTACCCGCCCCGGCGATTCACCACCTCGATCCGCCGGATCGCATAACGGCGTCCGAGGTCAACCCGGATCGACTGGTCCCGACCGAACCCGGTGTGGAAGAAGTGGCTGGTGGCCGGCCGGACGATCCCCGTGATCGACGACGACACGTGGGCCGAGCTCAGTCGGTAGGGCCGACCGGCCGCGACCTCGACCAGCCCCCTGCTCGCCTGCGGCGCCGGCGCGGCCAATCTGTTCGACGTCTGCTGGCTCAGCATCAGGAGCGCGAGTGCACTGTTGAGCTCAGCAGTCGTCCCAGAGTTGACCTCGTCCCGGTACCGCTGGGTGTCTTCGAGGATCTTGACCCGCGATTCGACCGGGCGCATGTAGTCGCACCATGCCTCGGCCAAGAACAGTGGCGGACGCTGCAGCTGGTTGCGGCTGATGTCCAGCGGATGGGGGAGTGCAGGCGGCCCGGGGGCCGGCTTGAAGCGGTCGTTGCGCAGCAGTGTCAGCTCGAGCGTGTTCGGAATCCGGATGTCACTGCCGGGCACCTCGAACTCGCCACAGCAGTTGTTCGGATGTACGTGCACCGCCGTGAAATCCCTGGCCAGCTTGGCGAAGCACGGCGCGATCGCTCTTCGCATCACCGGCTCGTGCAGCATGGCGCCGAGCCGGTGGACTTCGAGCACGATCATCCGGAACCGCGCCAGGGTCTCCGGTGACGTGGCGATGAGGTTGCGGTACTCCGCACCTTCGATGTCCATCTGGAGAAGCAGATCCCCTCCGGTGTCGCAGGAGCGGATCCAGTCCTCGAGGCTGAGGTTGTCAGGGCCGGGCTCGGCGTCGAGCCACTTCTTCTGGAACGTCTGCAGTCCCGGCTTGAGAGGGGTCGTGAACTGGTCGACCTCGCACGTGAAGTCGCACATGTGGGAGGCGATGCCGTACCGGTCGGCCAGATAGTCCTCGAAGTACTTGATCCGGTTCACTCCCGGCGAGAAGCACGCGGTGATGCCATCGAGGTCGTCGGGCACCAGGTAGGACCCGTCGATGTCGCTCCCGATCCGGATCAGCGGCGTCTCGGCGGCCTTGGGCTTCAGGATCTCGAAAACCCGCACGATCTCGTCCGGGGCTGCAGCGCCGGCCCGGTCGAGATCACCGACGTCGATCCCGAAGAAACTCTCTGCGGTCACCAGGGCTCATCTCCGTGATGTTCGGGCAGGTCCGGGCGAGTCTAACCTCAGCCGGCGGGACGTGGGCCGGGCCGACTTGACGCGCCACACCGTGAGCAGGTCGAGCGTGCTGGAGAAGCGACGGGTTAGCCTCTGCGGGAACGTGGAGGGGGCGAGCAGCAGACCGGCGTCCCGCCGTGGACATCGAGAAGCAGTGGGGGTGTGACAGGGCGTGGACGCCGATCAGGTCTCGATCGTCGGGGCGAGCGGTCACATCGGCCTGCCGTTGTCGGTGGTGCTGGCGGATGCGGGGTTCGACGTCTTCGGTATCGACAAGAACTCGGCTCTGAATGCTGAGTTGAACAGTGGCGTGATGCCGTACGTCGAGCACGGCGCGAAGAAGTTGCTGGATCGAGGGCTTGCCGGTGGCCGTCTCCGGTTCACCGGTGATCACGTGAGTCTGGCGAGCTTCTGGGGTGATAGTCATCACCGTCGGGACACCGATCGATGACAATCTGAATCCTCGTATCGATCCGTTGATCGATCTGCTCGGTGCTCATGCGTCACAGATTCCTGCTGGTCAATTGATCGTGCTCCGGTCGACCGTGTCGCCGGGGACGACCGATCTCCTCCGGTCGGTGCTGGAGCAGGGCAGCGGCCGGACCGAAGGGGTCGACTTCCACCTCGTCTTCGCGCCGGAACGGGTCCTGCAGACCCGCGCGGTCGAGGAGATCCAGAACCTGCCGCAGCTGGTCGGGGCGTTCACCGAGGCCAGCTTCGCCCGCGCGGAAGCGTTCTTCGGCCGCTTCATCGCGAAGCGATGCATACCGATGAAGCCCGTCGAGGCCGAGCTGGGGAAGTTGATCACGAACATGTCGCGGTACGTCTCGTTCGCGATGGCGAACGAGTTCTACATGATCTGCAACACCTACGGTGCCAACTCGCACGCCGTGATCGCCGCGTGCAACGAGGACTACCCGCGGCTCGACCTGCCGATCCCGGGGCCGAACGTGGGGGGCCCGTGCCTCTACAAGGACGGCTACTACCTCACCGAGCACATCAGCTATCCCGAGATCATCGCCAACGCCTTCCGGGTCAACGAGTCGATGCCCCGTTACCTGCTCGATCGGGTGCTGGCCATCGCCAAGCCGCGCCGGGTCGGCATCCTGGGCCTGGCCTTCAAGGCGAACTGCGACGACACCCGCAACAGCCTGAGCTACAAGTTGATCAAGCAGGTGCGCGGCATCAACGCGGAGCCGGTGCCGGTCGACCCGTACGTCCCGGAGGCAGCGGACCTCTCCCGGCTGCGGGGCGTCGACGCGCTGATCCTGATGACGCCGCACCGGGAGTTCGCCGACCTCGACGCGGTGTTGGCGGTGGTCGACAACCCGGACTGCATCGTCGTGGACGCCTGGAACTTCTGGCCGGCGACGTCGTCCGCCTCACCGGACGGGATCTACCGCGCGGACCGAGCGATGTCGCCGGCCGCGGCTCACTGAACCCCGAGGACAGGACTTCATGCGCATTCTGGTCACCGGCTCCGAAGGCTCGCTGATGCAAGCCGTCATCCCGCACCTCCTGGCGCAGGGCCACGAGGTCGTCGGCGTCGACAACTTCTTCCGCTACGGGATGATCGAACGGGACCGGAACTACGACTTGAGGACCGGTGATCTCGCGGACCCGGCCTTCGCGGATTCGTGCGTCCAGGGCACTGACGCGGTGATCCAGGCCGCCGCCCGGATCTTCGGTGTCGGCGGTTTCCACCAGTTCCCGGCCGACATCTTGAGTCACGACGTGACTCTGCACCAGAACGTGCTGTGGGCCGCCCAGCGGGCGGGCCTCCCGAAGGTCGCCTACATCAGCTCCTCGATGGTGTTCGAACGGGTCGAGACGCACCCGAGCTCGGAGGACCAGGTCTTCGAGGCGCCGATCCCGGCCACCGACTACGGCTTGTCGAAGCTGACCGGGGAGCGGCTCTCGATGGCGTTCTCCCAGCAGTACGGACTGAAGTACGTCGTCTGGCGACCGTTCAACATCATCACGCCGTACGAGCGAGCGGAGCGCGAACAAGGGGTCAGCCACGTGTTCGCGGACTTCATCCGGCTGATCGTCGACGAGAAGCGGAACCCGATCCCGGTCCTCGGAGACGGCGAGCAGGTCCGCTGTTTCACCTGGATCGACGACGTCGCCTCGACCATCGCGAGGTGGAGCTTCGACCCGGTGACCGACGACGAGGCCTTCAACCTGGGCAATCCGGAGCCGACGACGATGCGGGAGCTCGGTCAGATCATCTACGAGGAAGCTCAGGCGGCCGGGCTCCTTCCAGCCAGCGACGCACCGCTCGGCTTCGCGCCGACTCCGATCTATGACGACGACGTCAAGATCCGCATCCCCGACATCACGAAGGCCGCCAACCGGCTCGGCTTCGCCCCCACCAAGCAGGTCAGGGACTCGGTGCGCGAGTGCCTTGAGGTGCACCGATCAGGGATCCACGGCAGCTGAGCCGGGAGCGGTCCAGGTCAACGTCGGGCGCTGTCGGTCTCCTGCGCGTGACCCAGGTGCGCCCGCGGCAGCCAGCGGTTGAGCCGCCGCACGTCCGCGGTGGAGAGGTTGGCGACTTCTTCGTCATCGGTGGGTTCGCCGACGACCCGCTGTGCGATGAAGATCGTGGTCCGCTGTACTCGCAGCCGTTTCGCAGCGAAGCCGGGATGGGCGAGTTCGATGGCCGCCGCGAGTCTTGCTCCGACCTCGCCGGAACCGAGCAGCCAGGTGGTGGCCTCGTGCCCGAGGCTCTTGCTGGCGCGGAACGACCTCAGAACCGTCTCGAACTTCGATCCGGCGAGTCGGATGACGTCGAATGGGCCGCGATCGCCGTGGAAGTGTTGGACATACGACGCGATGTCCAACTCGTAGAAGTCGATGCCGGACTCGGCGTAGCTGCGTGGATCGAAGGCGAAGCGCGGGCACACCGACACTCGGGTCGCCGCCGTCGATGCAGCGATCACGAATGGTGCCGCCGCTCCGATCTCCAGCAGCCGATCGGGCCGTAAGCCCTCAACGACCTGGTCGAGGACTCTGTTGGCGGCCGACCGTGTTGAACCATCAGGTTCCGGCGGCACCGCTACGCCGAGAGTGTCGAGGATCTCCGACGAGTTGGGATTGAGCTTGGAGACCACCCGCCCCTTCGCCTCGAGCACCCGTTCCCGTTCGAGGCTGTGGAACGACTGGGTGACGTGACGGGCGTCGCCGATCGTGATCAAGCTGCTGTGCTCGCGACCGTAGCGGCGGAAGATGTGGAACTTCTTGGCGGCGACGTTCTTCAACAGAATCAACGAATGGAAGGCCGATCCCTCTTCTCCGGCGATGATCTCGGCTCGAGCGAGATGATCGAGCTGTTGACGGATGCTGAGGGTCTCCGGATGGATCACGGTCCATCCGGCCCAGGACAGGCGCCGCTCCGTCGCCGACGCGTTGAGATCGCGGACGTCACTGCCGACAGTGGTGCGGGACAGCCACAGCCGGTGCCCACGGACTTGTGCCGGTCCGTCGTGTGTGGCGAGGAAGGCGGCATGGTCGGGATGGAATCTGTCGTCGTAGCGGTAGCCGATGTCGGGCACGTGCAGCCGCGCAAACCGCGTCGGATCGGCGATGATCTGGGTCCGGTCGTGCAAACCGAGCAGCTGCAGGATCTCCTGCTGCCAGGGCCGCAGCTGCGCGCCCTGCCAGGTGTGGGCGCCCGCCCAGACCAGGGGCAGGCCGGGGTGCCTCGCGGCGTACCACGTACGCGCCAGGCTCTCGAGTAGGAAGTGACCGAAATGAACGTAGAGCGGTCCGAGGTAGATCGCCTCTGGCTCTTCCGACTCGGCAACTGTCGGCAGCAGGCCGCGCGGCATCGGCGCGCCTTGTTCGCCGGCTCGTCGATCGAGCACCGTTCCCTCGACGAATTCGTCATCGCCGTCGAAGACACCCATCAACAACTTGCCCGGGTGCGAGGCGACCCGGATCGTCGGATACACCAGAGCGTCATCGATCACGCGGGCCGAGAGTGGGTCCACCGAAGCACCTCCCCCCGTTGGCCGGGCGATGTCGTGTCGCTTCGAGGAGGCGCATTGCGGGAACGGCGGCGACCGGGCTCACGTGAGCTTGGGGATCGCGCGCAACACGTCCTTGGCCTCTTCGATCGAACTCGTATCGCCGGATACCCGGGCTCCGACCAACAGTGGCCACGCCTCTGACACCAGGAGAACGGCGGGGTCGACTGCGGCCGTCCGGGACATGTAGTCCGGTGGTGGAGCCTGCGGGTCCGGGGCCTCCAGGTAGGGGAGTTCGGAGGCGTAGACCTCGTGGAGGAGTTGCGACGATGCGTCTGCACCGACCACGATCGCCGTCCCGGTGGGCCAGGTGTTGATCAGGATCACGGCGAGGTCAGGACGGCGACGTGCGATCACCTCGACCGCCTTGTAGACGTCGCCAGCCCAGGCGCCGGTCCGGCGGACCCGGGCGGCCTCGAGTGCGTTCCGGGGCAGGATGTCGTCGAAGACGGTCACGCCGCCCGCCGCCAGGTGACGCTCGACGTTGATGAAGTCGCGGAGGGCGAACTCCGACAGGTGCATCCCGTCGATGAACGCGAGATCGACCGGCACGCCACCGAAATGCGCGAGGCCGTCAGGCCGTTCGAAGAACTCGTCGCTCTTCGCCCGGATCAGCTCCAGATCACAATGCAATGGCCGCCGGACGACGAAGTCCGGATCGACCCCGATCGAGAGGGTTCGCGACAGGGTGAGACTGGACCCCTCGTTGACACCGATCTCGAGGTAGGTGCGGGGATTCAGCACCTCATGCAAGCCGCGCAGCAGGTCGTGCCGCGTCATGGTCGGCTGGGGATGGGGCACGAACGGATCGGACGGGATCCAACCACCGGCTTGGCGATCGTTGGGTTCACCCAGGGCCGGCCGGACGCGATCAGGCGCCGGTTGTGGTTTTGCTGGCGCTGGGCGCGATGGATCCGGCGCTGCAGCCGTACCGACCGCGGCCGGGCGCCTCGGCGCGATCTTCTCTGCCAGGTACTGTCGCGTCCGACGCTCGATGCCACGGATCTGGTCGGTACGCTCCTTCCCCAATGTCGAGTCCAGCTTTCTGCCGACCCGCGTACGTACGCCCATGATGACCTCCCGACGACTGCGGCTTCAGATCATAGGCGGCTCCGCCGGGTGGATCGCACGACTACACCGATACGAGAGCCGAGTCCATCCCGCACCTGGAGCCTCAGTCGTCGCCTTCACGATTCTTCGTGCGGGTACGGCCGAGCCGGCGGCGCACCGCGGCTGCCAGCACCCGGACCCGACCCAGGACCGCGTCCCGCGTGCCTGGTTCCACCCCGCCCGGAAGACCGAAGTTGCTGCCCCGGTTCATCGCTGCCGACAGTGCTCCGACCAACGCCTGGGCCGCGGTCTCGGTGGGCACCGAGCTGGTGACCTGCCACTGACCACGGTCGGTGCGGGGCGGACGGCTCAGCTCGGCGAGCTCGCCGACGACCCGCACGCCTGATGTCGCGATCACCTCCGCGTACTGGCGGCTTCGGGCGAGGGCCGGCTCCACCGCCCACGGCGGCAGCACGATCTGGGTGTCTGCCGTCGGCGGCTCGGCCTCGCTCAGCATCCGGGCCGTCGCGCCCCGGAAGAGGAGTCGATCGATCTCCCGCTGGTCGACTCCGTAGGGCGCGAGTGCGCGGTTCGCCGCCAGGATCAGGGAGGCCTCGCGCATCGAGAGCGACCGGTTCCTCGACTCGCCGCTCATCTCCGGCTCGTCGAGCATCCCGCTCGGGAGGTCCAGCAGTGCCTCGAAGGCGTCGGACACCCGGCGCGGCTCGTTCTTGTCCACGACGATGACGGTGACGTTCTCGGGTCCGAACGCCTCGGCCCAGCGAGTGACCAGAACCCCCTGGTCGTGTCGGGCCATGTCCCGCGACACGCGGCCGGAGTCGCCGATCCGGCGGTGGAGGAACTCCTCGAAGTCGCGTCGGTGCCCGGTCTTGACGTACTGCTGCCACAGCGAGGGAAGGATCGAGGCGAAGCTGCGTACGGTGAACACCACATGGGTACGCGGACCGAGCTCGTCGCGGAACCTCCGCACCACCGCTTCGTCGGCCACCGCGATGAGCTCGTTGCTGATCAAGATCCGGCGGCTGCGGTCGGCATCGATCTGGGCCATCAGCCGGTCCCAGTCGTCGGATTCGTTCCGGTTGGCGTAGTCCGTGCGGTCGAAGAGGGCCTGGGCCGCGCTGCGGTGGTTGTAGTTCCACCCCGGGTAACGGACGCCGTGCCGCAGCAACGCGCGCCGTCGACGGCTCGCGGCCATCTGCAGCGCCGTGGTGCCGGTCTTCATCAGACCCACGTGCAGCAGCCGGGCCCGCGGAGGCAGCGCGTCCATCCCCCTCCTCCTGGTCGATCGTTCCGCCGCAGCCAATCTAGTGGCGGCGGTCCGGTCGGCTTGCCGGTGTGTCCTCGAGGAGCAGCACGCAGCACCGTCGACAGGCCGAATTGACCGAGCAGCAGAGGTTGTTCTCGGCCGAAGCGGGATTACAATGTAAAGCATCTGGTGCGGCGGGCATCTGGTGGCGAAGTTCATAAGACCTGTTTGCCATCGCACGACGATGTGCGTGGTGTTCGGAAGGCCGAACTACCCGTCCACCAACGCTGGTCCGCCAGATCCGGGGCGGGCCGCGTCGTCGGCCACTGCTTCGGTGTGGGCGGGACTGCCGGCGACATTTCGAAGCTTTCCGACAGTCCCGCTCGCTTGTGCCCAGCCGCTCGACGCGCCGGCCGATGCGGTCACGGATGCAACCGGGCACCCTTGACGATCTTGTCGACGGCGTTCTTCGGCCCGTGCAGCGCGATCCCGACGAGGTCCAGTCCGGCACCGGGAACAGCAGCGACCGCGGCGCGGTTGGCGGCGTCGTGGCCGGTGCCGAACATGTCCCGGGTGTAGATCGCCACCGGTACCTCACGGCCGAGCGCCCGCTGCCGGGCCAGTCGGAGCGTGTCGGACTCGGCCTCGAAAACGAGGACCGGCATCCCGAGCAGGCTCAGATAGCGCTGTCCGTCCGCATCCTCGTACGGTGCGCCGACCAGCTCCGGGTGGGCGGCCGTCAGACCGCTCGTCAAGAAGGCCGTCACGTTCAGGCGCTGCCAGGCCCCCAGGTCGTCCCGGACGACGACGGCGATCTTGGTCGGGAACGGTGGGGTCAGCAGATGGTCGGCCACGAAGCGAAGTCCACCCGATCGCCGACGGCGGGTCTTGTACGTCGTTGATCTCGATTCCTGGCGGCTTCTCCGGCGGTGCGTTGGTAGCGCCCGGGCGTCGTGGCGAGCAACCGGACGAAGTGCCGACTCAGGTGGGATTGGTCGTAGAACCCGGTGCTCGTGGCCACCCTCGCGATGTCCTCACCGTCCAGCAGCCGCCGGCGGGCCAGGTCGAGGCGTCGGCCCAGCAGGTAGCGATGCGGCGGTATCCCGAAGCTGCGGGTGAACGAGCGCACCAGGTGGGCGGTACTGATCCCCAACGCCGTCGCCGTAGCGGCGACACCGTCGGTCCCCCCGGGGTCGGCGTCGAGCAGGTCCCGGGCCCGGCGGGCCACCTCGGCAGCGGGCGGGCCGGCGATGCCCACCCGCCGGCCGTTGAGGTGCCAGCGGAGCCGGTCGACCACCAGCGCCAATCGGGACTCCGCTTCGAGATCCGCGCCGAGGACCAGCGCCCGGTCGAGCCGCGACAGCTCACCTCGCAGCACCGGATCGACGATGTGCGGGGCGTCCACCGACGCACCGATCAGCTCCTCGCCGAGCACGTCCGGGTCGAGGTAGACGACGCGCTTCCGGAATCCGCGGCTGGTGACCGAGCGGCCGTCGTGGACGACGTGCGGCGGCAACACCGTCACGCCGCTGCGGGGTGCGGTGTGGCCGTGGCGGTCCAGCTCGTAGCCCACCAGGCCGTCGTCGACGAGGAGCACCGTCCAGGCGTCATGGGTGTGCGCCGGGTAGGCGTGGTTCTGCCAGCTGGCGTGCAGCACCTCGGCGACGCCCGCGACCCGCGGTCGCCACGCGCGTACCTGGTCGCCGACAGCCACCCCTGCAGTCTGCCCGCAGGCTCGGAATTCTGGCGCTGCCCCGGTGAGTCCGCCCGGCCGCCACAGTCACAAGAAAGGAACAGGAAGGGAACGGTGGGATCGGATGACGACGCTCATGATCGACTTCATCACCTCGCTCGACGGCTACGGAGGTGCTGAGGGCTGGCCGGGGTTCTGGGGGATGGAGAGTGCCGAGTACCTCGCCTGGCTCGGCCGACAACCCGAGTTCACGGTGCTGATGGGGGCCACGACCTACCGGCTGATGTCGGGCTTCGCCGCGAGCGGCGAGGAGGGGATCGACGAGCTCACCCAGCAGTCGAAGGTCGTCTTCTCCTCGACGCTGACCGAGCCGCTGACCTGGACCAACACCCGGCTGGTGACTGGCGACGCCGTCGCCGCCGTTGCAGCGATGAAGCAGGACAGTCCGATCGAGTTGCGGACCCTGGGCAGTGTCAGCCTGTGTCGATCGCTGCTCGGGGCCGGACTCGTCGATCGCTTCCGGGTGGTGGTCTTCCCGGTCGTGACCGGCGCGACCGGCCGGGATCGGATCTACGACGGATATCCCGACGTCCGGCTCGACCTGGTCGAGAGCCACACCTTCGAGGGCGGGCTGCAGCTGCTGGAGTACGTGCCCACGGTGCTCGACGGCCCACCGGGCGGCACGGGCGCGGCGAGCTGAGCGGTGCCGCGGTCGGCGCCGCCGCTGCCCGTACGATGAGCCGGTGCCGGTGTTGCCCGACGGGCGCTATCTGGTCATCGCCTGGATGGTGCGAGCCGTCAGCGGCGGCCAGACCCGCGCGATGCTGCTGCGGAGTCGGGCGTTCGGCACGGCGACCGGTCGTCGGGTGGACGTACTCACCATCGACGCCCACAGCGAGTACGACCAGCTGCGCGAGGAGCTCCGGGCCAAGGGTCTGCTGGGCGACGAGGTTCGGCTGCTGAACCTGTACGAGCACTACCGGACCTACGGCTGGGGTGACGAAACCGGGTCCGGCGAGCAGCTGCCGCCGGTGTCCGGCCTCGAGGTCGTCGAGACGAGCCATCCCGACGGCAGCCCGTGGCGCAGGGCCTACCGCGATGCGGCCGGACAGGTGGTGCTGAACGACTTCCTGCGGCGGGACGGGTCCGTGTTCCTGCGGGCGGCGCCGTACCACATCGACTCGGTCGAGCAGCTGCCTCGCGAGCTGATCAGGGTCGGTCCCACCGGCGAGGTCCTCGGCCGTTTCACCAGCCTCGGGCAGTGGTGCCACCGCTGGATCGCGGAGCTGACCGGCGACGACGATCGGACCTTCCTGTTCACCGACAGCAGGCAGCTGGTGCCGGTGCTGGCGCCGATCGACGATCCGGGCATCCACCTCGTCTACGTGCTGCACAACTGCCACCTGCCCGCGCCGCGGCGATGGGACACCCCACCGAACCAGCAGTACCGGCGCTGCCTCGAAGCCATCGAGCACGTCGACGCCTTCGTCACCTTGACCTCGCGCCAACGCGAGGACATCGAGCTCCGCTGGGGCCCACGCAACAACCTGGCCGTGATCCCCAACGCCGTCGATCTGCCTGAGGTCCCGGTCCCGCGGCCGGCCCGCGACCCGCATCGGGTGGTGCTGATCGGCCGGCTGGAGCGGCAGAAGCGCATCTCGGACGCCGTCCGGGTGTTCCAGCGGGTGATCAAGAAGGTGCCGGACGCCCGACTCGACGTGTACGGATCCGGAAAGCTGCTCGACAAGCTGCAGGCCCTCATCGACGAACGCGGTCTGAGCGACCACGTCACGCTCCGCGGGCACGACCCGACCGCCCGCGAGGCGCTCTGGCGCGCCAGCGCCTTCTTGCTCACCAGCGAGTTCGAGGGGTATCCGCTGTCGACGCTGGAGAGTCTGAGCCGAGGCTGCCCGGTCGTCAGCTACGACATCCCGTACGGACCGCGGGAGCAGATCACCGACGGCGTCGACGGCTTCCTGGTCGCCGACGGTGACGTCGCGGGCGCCGCCGATCGCGTCGTGCGGCTGCTGTCCTCGCCGGAGCTGGTCGAACGGCTCGGTGTGGCCGGCCGCGACACGGCCGCCCGACACGGGGAGCAGGACTACCTGGCCAGTTGGGCAGCCGTGCTCGCCGGTGTGATCGAGCGGGCGCCGCGACGGACCCGGCTGACCTCCGTGGAGCTCGCGCTGTCGGTCCGCACGGTTCGACCCGGCCTGATCGGGTCGACGAAGCTACGCCTCGTGGGCGACGTCCGCTTCGCCGGCACCGCCGGCGGCAGCGGCCCGGGACGTGCCGTGCTCACTCTGGTGACCGTCGACGAGGTCTCCGGCTCCCGCACAACCCTCCCGCTCACCGTTCGAGCCGCCGACTTCCGCTTCGACTTCGAGACCACGCTCGACCTGCGCCGGATCTGCGGTGACCTGCCGGACGGTCGACACGCGACCCTGCGGCTCTGCCTGGACTGGGAGAACTCACACTGGGAGAGCACCGTCGCGAGCGACCGGCCGCTGCGCGCCCCGGGCCTGGAGCGCACCGCAGCCGGGCTACTCGTGCTGCGGCCCCTCGTGGGTGCCGGCTGATCATGCTGCCGGCGCGCCAGGTCAGCCGCAGGATGATCAACCGCGCCAGACCCAGCCGAAGAACGCCTTGGTGGTCGGGCCCCAGTCGACGACGTTCGGACCTGGCACGTCGTAGTAGGCGCGGACGGAGACCCGGACCCGGTCCGGATTGCCGATGCAGCTGCGGGGCACGCTGATCTTGACGGTACGCGGGCCGTAGACGTCGGCCGCTGCGCGGAACCCGTCGCAGCGCACCCGCCGCCCCTCGTCACCGAAGCCATCGACCCGGAGCACGGAGACGCCGTCGCTGTTGGGGTAGACCTCGGACTTGTACTCCGGACCGGGGTTGCCGCTGTCGGTGTCGAGCCAGAACGTGAAGTAGTCGCCGATGTGCATCTTGCCGACCGAGGCCTTGACCGCCACCCGGTCGTTGCTGTGGCTGACCTTCACCGTGGTGAGGTGGCCACCCTTGTCGCGGAAGGCGACCACATCGGCGTGGGCCGGTGCCAACGCGGCAGCAGAGATCAACAGGCCGAGCGCGCCGGTAGCGGCGACGCGGGCGATACGGGTGAACATCGGGTGGCCTCCTGGACCGCGGGAACGAGACGGGACTGCCGGTACAGAGCCACCTGGCCGGGCCGCTGATACGAACCCGGATGCACTGGAGGACCTGTCGAGCCGTGTACTGACAGGTCCTGGTTCAGCGCGGAAGGACGCTCTAGCGTCGAATACGTGGATCACCGCAACGACGTCTCGGACTTCCTGGTCAGCCGCCGGGGACGGGTGACGCCGGAGCAGGTCGGCCTACCGAGCTCCGGCGGAAGGCGTCGGGTACCGGGTCTGCGGCGGGAGGAGGTCGCCATGCTCGCCGGCTTGAGTGTCGACTACTACGCCCGACTCGAACGAGGTCGCGTGGCCGGCGCGTCGGAGTCGGTGCTGGAGGCGGTGGCTCGCGCGCTGCAACTCGACGACGCCGAACGCCAACACCTGTTCGACCTGGCCCGCAACGGCGGTGCTACGACGTCGCGACGACAGCGGCGGCCCAAGCCGGTCGCCGCACCGCCGCCCGCGGTGACCTCGATCCTGACCGCACTGACGATCCCGGCCTACGTCCGGACCTCTCGGATGGACATCGTGGCCGCCAACGGACCGTGCCAGGCCCTGTTCGGCGGGGCACTCGACGCCGACCGGCTGCCGGTCAACCTGGCCCGGTACATGTTCTTGGATCCGCACTCCCGCGGTGTCTATCTGGACTGGGAATCCGTGGCGGACGACCTGGTGGGGTCCTTGCGGGTCCAGGCCGGCCGGGACCCCCGCGACAAGGCGATGAGTGACCTGATCGGAGAGCTGTCGACGCGCAGCGACGAGTTCGTCGACCCGGTGGGCCCGGCAGAACGTGCGGTTGCACCGGACGAGCCGAAAACGGCTCCACAACCGCGTCGTCGGCGACATCGAGTTGACCGGGAGCGCCCTGGAGCTGCCGGGCGACGAGCTGGTCCTGATCGCCTACACCGCCGACGTCGGCTCCCAGGCCGAAGACCAGCTGCAGCTCCTCGCCAGCTGGACCGCCACCCGAACCGCCGTTCCCGACCCCGCCGCGAGTCACGACTGAGCGGCGCCCCGTGCCCGCCGGCAGCGATTCGTCATCACCGACCTCGGCTGACCCCGAGAGAAGAGGAAGTCCCGTGCCCGACGTCTCCACCCTGACGCTCAACAACGGCGTCACCCTGCCCGCCCTAGGTCTGGGCGTGTTCCAGACCCCGCCGGATGAGACCCGCGACGCGGTCACGTCCGCGCTCGAGGCCGGCTACCGCCACATCGACACCGCCGCCGCGTACGGCAACGAACGCCAGGTCGGTGAAGCCATCGCCGCCTCCGACCTGGACCGGGCGGAGGTGTTCATCGAGACCAAGATCTGGATCAGCGACTACGGCTACGAGAAGACCCTGCACGGCTTCGAGAAGAGCGCCCGCAAGCTCGGCGTCGACCAGATCGATCTGCTGATCCTGCACCAGGCGCTGCCATCGGAGTTCGAGTCGACCCTGGAGGCGTACCGGGCGCTGGAGACGTTGCTCGCCGACGGCTTGGTCCGGGCGATCGGGATCAGCAACTTCATGGTCGAGCACCTCAGCGCGCTGCTCGATCGGGCGTCGGTGGTGCCGGCGGTGAACCAGATCGAGCTGCACCCGTACTTCCAGCAGCCGGACGTGCAGGCCCTGGGGGCCGAACACGGCATCCTCACCCAGGCCTGGTCCCCGATCGGCGGCATCACCTTCTATCGCGACGGTCAGCACTCGAGCACCCTGCAGGACCCGGTGATCGCCGAGATCGCATCGGCGCACGGCAAGTCGCCGGCGCAGGTGATGCTGCGCTGGGGTGTGCAGCAGGGCCGATCGGTGATCCCCAAGTCGACCAAGCCGGCTCGGATCGCCGAGAACCTCGACGTGTTCGACTTCGAGTTGACTGTCGACGAGCTCGACGCCATCGACGCCCTCGACACCGGCCGGCGGGGCGGCCCGGAGCCCGAGGTGATCACCTTGGAGAACTTCGGCCGTCCGATCCCCGAGGACTGAGGCAGCGAGGTCGAGCGGCCCGCCCGATGGAGGCACGAGGTCCCAGTCGCCGGACCCTGTTGCAGCAGGCGCTGTTGCTCGGAGTCGGGGGCTGGACCGCTGGTTGCGCTGCACCGCAGACAGCACCGACCGCCTCGAGTCCGACGATGACCGCCAACCAGTCAGGAGGGGCCACGGCACCGCAGCGGATCCTGCTCGGCTACTTCTCCCGAGCGGGCGAGAACTACCACTACGGTGGCCGGCGCGACCTCGACGTCGGCAACACCCAAGTGCTGGCCGAGATGATCGCCGAGCTCGTCGACTGCGACGTCCACCGGATCGAGGCGGCCGAGGCTTACCCGGACAGCTACGACGCGACCGTCGCCCGCAACGTCACCGAGCAGGACGGCGACGAACGGCCGGCGATCGCTGATCCGCCGGCCTCGATCGACGGCTATCAGCACGTCCTGCTCGGCAGTCCGATCTGGAACGTGCGGCCGCCGATGATCATGTCGACGTTCGCCGACCGCTTCGACTTCACCGGCAAGACGGTCCATCCGTTCGTCACCTACGCGGTCAGTGGTCTCGGCAGCACCGAACGTGTGTACGCGCAGGCCTGCGCCGGCGCCCGGATCGGGCCCGGGCTGGCCGTCCGGGGTGAAGAAGTCACCGAGCACCGCGCCGACGTCGAAGCCTGGCTCCGCCGGGCCGGACTCCGTCCCGACTGAGTCGAACACCTATCCCGATGCACTCCCGCACGGAACGAGAGGAAGATCATGGACAAGCGGCATCTCGGCGCCCTGGAGGTCTCGGCCATCGGCCTGGGCTGCATGGGCCTGAGCGCCAACTACGGCGATCCGGTCGACACCGAGCACGGCGTCGCTCTGATCCGAGGCGCCCACGACCAGGGGGTGATCTTCTTCGACACCGCTGAGGCGTACGGGCCGTTCAGCAACGAGACCCTGGTCGGCGAGGCGATCGAACCGATCCGGGACCAGATCGTGATCGCCACCAAGTTCGGCTTCGGCTACGACGGCACCACCCGCAGCGGTCTCGACAGCCGGCCGGAGAACATCGTCCGGGCCGTCGAGGGTTCGTTGCAGCGGTTGCGGACCGACCGCATCGACCTGCTCTACCAGCACCGGGTGGACCCCGAGGTGCCGATCGAGGACGTCGCCGGCACGGTCAAGGACCTGATCGCCTCCGGCAAGGTCGTCCACTTCGGGTTGTCGGAGGCCCGTGCCGACACGATCCGCCGGGCTCACGCCGTCCAACCCGTCGCCGCGGTGCAGAGCGAGTACTCCATCTGGGCCCGCGATCCCGAGGCCGAGGTGCTCCCCGCCTGCGCCGAGCTCGGCATCGGCTTCGTGCCCTGGTCACCGCTGGGGCAGGGTTTCCTCACCGGCACCGTCGGTCGCAGCGAGAGCTTCGCGGCCAACGACATCCGCAGCCGGTTCCCGCGTTTCACCCCCGAGGCGCTCGCCGCGAACCAGCCGATCGTCGACCTCGTCACCGAGATCGCCGACCGCTCGCACGTCACCGCGGGCCAGGTGGCCCTGGCCTGGTTGCTGGCGAAATCACCAAGCATCGTCCCCATCCCTGGCAGCCGCCGACCGGAGCGGGTGACCGAGAACCTCGAGGCCGCCAACGTCACCCTCAGCCCCGACGAGATCGCCGAGATCGACGAGCGCTCCGCCGGACTCGCCGTCGCCGGGGAACGCGGCAGCGGCCACGAGACGTACCGCTGACGGGACCCGAGCCAACACCGATCAACACCGATCGACGAAGGAGTCGAGAGACCATGACCGACGACGACATGACCCCCGCTCAGCGGGCCATCGGCGACTTCGCTCCCAAGCTGGTGACCCTGACCGACGACGTGCTGTTCGGGGACGTCTGGGAGCGCGAGGAGTTGTCGAAGCGCGACCGCAGTCTGGTGACCGTGGCCGCTCTGGTGGCCGGCGGGAACACCGAGCAGCTCCGCAACCACCTGCTGCGGGCGCGGGACAACGGCGTGAGCGAGACCGAATTGAAAGAGGCGATCATCCATCTCGCCTTCTACGCCGGCTGGCCCCGGGCGATGTCGGCCATCCAGGTCGCCAAGACCGCCTTCACCGAGTGAATCAGCTGGATCGCCGGAGTTCCACCGGACCCGGCGCCGGCAGCCTCGGCGCCATCACCCTCCACAGACGCAAGGAGCACACATGATCACGCGCACGCTCGGCCGGAGCGGCCTCGAGGTGTCGGCCATCGGCTTCGGCTGCATGGGCCTCAGTCACGCGTACGGACTCGATGTCGCCGAACAGGACGGCATCGACGTGATCCGTACCGCCGTCGACCTCGGCGTCACCTTCTTCGACACAGCTCAGGTCTACGGCCCGTTCGTCAACGAGGAGCTCGTGGGCAAGGCCCTGGGTCCGGTCCGCGACCAGGTGGTGATCGCGACCAAGTTCGGCTTCCACTACGAGGACGGCCGGTCCACCGGACTCGACAGCCGACCCGATCACATCCACGCGACCGTGGACGAATCACTGCGTCGACTGAACGTCGAGCGCATCGACCTGCTCTATCAGCACCGGGTCGATCCCGAGGTGCCGATCGAGGACGTGGCAGGGTCGGTCAACGAGCTGATCGCCGCCGGCAAGGTCGCCCACTTCGGCCTGTCCGAGGCCGGCGTCGACGTCATCCGCCGCGCCCATGCCGTCCAACCGGTCACCGCGCTGCAGAGCGAGTACTCCTTGTTCTGGCGTGAACCGGAGGCCGAGATCCTGCCGACGCTGATCGAGCTCGGCATCAGCCTCGTGCCGTTCAGCCCACTGGGCAAGGGATTCCTCACCGGTACGATCGACAGCTCCACCAGTTTCGCCGCCGGTGACCTTCGCGGCACTCTGCCCCGGTTCACCGAGGAGGCCCGCGCCGCCAACCAGGGGCTGGTGGACACGATCGCTGCGACCGCCGAGCGCAACCAGGCCACACCGGCCCAGGTCGCGTTGGCCTGGATCCTCGCTCAGCACCAGTCGATCATCCCCATTCCGGGGACCACGAAGCTGGACCGGCTGCGGGAGAACACCGCGGCCGCCGAGCTCGAGCTGTCCGTAGCTGATCTGAGCGAGATCACGGCTGCCGCCGACGAGGTCGACCTCAGCGGTGACCGCTATCCCGCCCAGATGCAGCGGTGGATCAATCGCTAGCCTCGCAGCCAGCCGTACACACGAAGGGAAACAGCTCATGCCCACCTGGTTGATCACCGGTTGCTCGACCGGCCTCGGACGCGCGATCGCCGAGGCCGCCCTCGAGGCGGGTCACCACGTCGTCGCCACGGCGCGGAACGCCGAGGCACTGCACGATCTTGCGGAGGCGCATCCCGAGGGCTGTCTGACCCAGCCGCTCGATGTCACCGACGCCGGCCAGGTCGAGGCCGTCGTGGCTGCGGCGAACGACCGCTTCGGCGGCGTGGACGTGCTCGTCAACAACGCGGGCTACGGCTACCGCTCGGCCGTCGAAGAGGCTCCGGCCGACGACATCCAGCGATTGTTCGCCACCAACTTCTTCGGTGCGGTCGACATGATCAAGGCGGTGCTGCCCGGGATGCGGGCCCGGCGCTCCGGCGCCATCGTCAACATCTCCTCGATCGGCGCCAGGATCTGTCCGGCCGGCTCGGGCTACTACGCGGCGAGCAAAGCCGCACTCGAAGGACTTTCCGGATCTCTGTCCAAGGAACTGCAGCCGTTGGGGATCAGCGTCATCCTGGTCGAGCCGGGTGGGTTCCGTACCGACTTCGCCGGGCGCTCACTCACTCAGTCCCCGACACCGATCGCGGACTATGCCGAGACGGCCGGCCGGCGCCGGAAAGAGCACGACACCGTCCACGGCACCCAGCCCGGCGATCCGGTGCGGGCCGCGCGCGCGATCCTCACCGCGGTCGAGTCGCCGACCCCACCGACCTTCCTGCTGCTCGGTGAGGACGCGTACGGTGCCATCACCGGCGTGCTCGAGGCGGATCGCGCTCAGATCGACACCTGGAAGGACCTCACCCTCGGTACGGGCTTCGATCCCATCTGAGGCCGGGCGAGACCGTGGACCGCCTCAGTCATCGCTACCGGCCGGCCCGCGGATCCGCGCGGCGTCGATCGAGTGATGCAGGTCGATGCGGATCCCGTCCGGATCTGCTTCCCGTTTCCAGGCGTCCACTGGTACCTACTTGCCCATGACGGTCCACCGGTCAACCTGAAAAGGGGACTCTCGATCGAGCCGGCGGTTCGAAATGACGGCGTGTCGTCGTCATCTGGCCATCGAGTGACCACTTTTCAGAGTCACCCCTGCGGCAGGCGGCGTCATCCCAGGTAGACCGGTACCGGCGAGTTCCGCACGATCTTCGACGCATGCGAGCCGAGCAGGAAGCTGCTCATCGCCGAGCTGCTCGACCCGACCACCAGCAGGTCACCGGCGTTCCAGTTGATCGCGCCGATCGCCTCCGACCAGCTGTACCCCTGGCCGACGACCGTCTCGGCGGTCGTCGCCACGGAGCCGGCCGGCTCGCCGGCCAGTGCGCCGGCCACCATGGTCTCGATCTGGGCGGCCCACTGCTCGACCACCAGATCGTCGGCGCTGTCCTCGATGCTGCCCACGAGCGCAGCGGCGGGTCGCACCGCGAAGCTGACGATCCGCAGGGTCGCCCCGAACCGCTCCGCCACCGACCGGGACCGCACGAGCAAGTCGCTCCGGGCGTCCCGCGGCCCGAACGCGGCCGTCACGCGGGTGATCCGGCTCTCCGACGCGACGTACCCCCGCGGCGCGAGCACCACGGGCACCTTCGTGCCGTGCAGCAGCCGATGAGCGACAGACCCGAGGCCGACGCGACCGAGAAGTCCTTCCGACGAGGAGCCGAGCACCACCGACCCGGCATCGTGTCGGGTGATCAGCTCCAGCAGTCCGGCCGCTACGGATCGGGCATGGTGCAAGGTGAACTCCGCCTCCAGCCCGCTGTCCAGTTGGGTCCGCGCTCTGGTCAGAGCCTGTTGCGCTGTCTTCTCGACGAAGCTCAGGTACTCCGCCTCCCCCAGGAACGGGCTCGGCGGCCAGGGCGTCGGCACCACGGCGGCCACCACGAGCCGATCACCCGCGGAGCGCGCCAGGACGGCCCCCAGGTGGAAGGCCGCCCAGCCACGCTCACCGGGAGTGAGCGCGACCAGGACCGTCATCAGCTGCCGCCGACCGCGAGATCACGCTGACGGACCACGATGTGGGTGACCGGCAGCTTGTACGCCTCCCTGGCTCGCTCCACCACATCGAACCGGAGCCAAGCCGACTGATTCTCGGGCAGCGTGCAGATCACCAGCCGGTCGGGATCGAACTTCGCCACTGCGTCGGCCAGGGCCCGTAGCGGGCGGTAGTCACCGAGCGCACCATCGGCGTGCAGGTTCTCGTCGCTGAGCACGGCCAAGGTGCGATCCAACCGCTCCTGCGCTGCCCGGGTCGTCGCCTCCCAGACGAACGCGGCGCCCTCGTGCATCGCCTGCCCGGTGTCGATCGGGTTCGCCGGCACGCAGACGAAGTACTCCGCCTTCCCGGCGGCATCGATCGCCCGCAGCTCGTCGAGCAGCTCCTTGCCGTCCACGGTCTCGTTCGCCAGCACCAGGACCCGCTCGGCCGGACCGGTGCCGCTGTCGCCGGGGCTCCCCGCCGCAGCATCGGATCCGGGTGAGCGACCCTGAACCGCCTTCGTGACGAAGTAGATGACGACGACGAGGGCCCAGGCGGCCAAGCTGAGGACGAGCTGGATCCGGACGTCCTCCTGCACCGCCATCTGGACCAGCACCGCGAGGATGGCGATCACCACGAGGATCGACAGCACCGGGAACAGCCACATCTTGACGAGCAGCTTGTCCGGGCTGGTGCGGCGGCGGAGCACGATCTGCGAGATGGCGATCAACAGGTAGACGAACAAGATGATGGCGCCCGAGGAATTCAGCAGGAACAAGAAGACGCCGTCCGGCGAGATCGCGGCGGCGATCACGCAGAGGAACCCCACGAACGTCGACGCCAGGATGGCGACCCGCGGCACCCCACCACGACTCACCCGCATCAGGCCCACCGGGGCTTCGCGCCGACCGGCGAGGACGAACAGCATCCGCGACGAGGTGTAGAGGCCCGAGTTCAAGCAGGACAGCACCGCAGTCAGTACGACCGCGTTCATGATGTGGTCGGCGTACGGGATACCCATCTGACGGAAGGCCGCCACGTACGGCGATGCCTCCAGCTCCGCGGAGTTCCAGGGCAGGATCGTCGCCAGCAGGAAGATCGAACCCACGAAGAAGATCGCGATCCGCAGGATCACCGAGTTCGTCGCCTTCGCGATCGAGCGCCCCGGATCCTTCGACTCGGCGGCCGCGATGGTCGCGACCTCCGCCCCCACCATCGAGAAGATCACCACGACGATGGCGGAGAAGACCGCACCCACGCCGTTCGGAAGGAAGCCGCCGTGCGCGGTCAAGTTGCTGAAGTCCATGCTCCGCCCGGGCCAGAGGCCGACGACGAAGAGCGTGCCGAGCACGAGGAAGACGATGATGGCGGCGACCTTGATGCCGGCGAACCAGAACTCGAACTCACCGAACGAGGACACCGAGAACAGGTTCGTCAGCGTCATCAACGTCATCAGGATCAACGAGATCAACCAGAGCGGCGCGTCGATCCAGTACTGGAGCACCTTGGCTCCGGCGACTGCCTCGAAACCGATGACGATCACCCAGAAGTACCAGTACAGCCAGCCGACGGAGAATCCCGCCCAGCCGCCCAGCGCGTTCCGGGCGTAGTCGGCGAACGATCCGGTCGACGGGTTGGCGGTGGCCATCTCGCCGAGCATCCGCATCACCAAGATGATCAGGACGCCGGTGATCGCGTAGGTGATGAACGCCGCCGGTCCGGCCTTCCCGATGGTGGTGCCCGAACCGACGAACAGACCGGCGCCGATGACGCCGCCCATCGCGATCATCGTGAGGTGCCGCTGCTTCAGGCCCTTCTTCAGTTCGACCGGTGCAGCCATGTCAACCCCTTCACGGGTCAGCGGGCCCGGGGGCGAGCCACCCCCTCATCAAAGACCTCTCGTCCGATCCGCCGTGCGGCGCCCCCGACACCGGGACCGGCGGCTGCGAGTCGGCCCACCCGGCCGAGCGTCGTCCGGCCGGGCGGCAGCACTCTCAGGCGTCCGGGAACCGTTGCCAGCTGCCTTCGGAGATGACCTCGATCCGGTCTCCGTCGACGAGCACGGCGCTGCTGTCGTCGATGGCGTAGAGGGGATGGTCCACCTTCGCCGCGGCACGCGCCATCGCCTCCGGACCGAGATCGACGCCGAAGTCGGTCGAGTTCAGATGTGGGCGGATGGCGAAGTCGACGAGCCCCAGGGCGAAGTCCGCCCCCAGACCAGGTGGCGACGTCTCGTCGTACTCCTCGTCGTAGAAGACGCCGGTCGACGAGAGCCGTTCGTGGTCCACCTGCAGTGCCGGAGTCATGATCATGCTGCCCGCGCTGACACCGACGTAGACGGCCCGCTCGAGCAACCGGGGCAGGAGGTCGGCGAAGCCGGATTCGCGGAACCAGTAGCTGAGGTAGCCGGTGTTGCCACCTGCGACGAGGATCGCGTCCGCGGCCTCCAGCTCGGGTAGCCAGAGGTGTTCCGGAAGGCGGGGGAGAGTCGTGAGCTCGAGCTGGCCGAGAGACTTCCACCCGAGTCCGGCCCAGAAGCCGCCGACCTCGGCGGCGAACCCGAGACCTCCTTCGAGTCCGTAGAGGGCGGTGGGCACGTGCACCGCCGAACACTCCTCGAAGGGTCGACCGAGGAGCCGCAGCAGTGCCTGCCGCAACGACGGATTCGACGGCCCGACAGAGGTGAGTAGGAGCTTCATGCACATCTCCTCGGAGCTTGCGACGACGTCACCGCGATCCGCGGGCGGGCGGGATCGTCTTGCGCATCACCGTCTTTCGCAGGCCGAGGTGCCGTTCGAACGTGAACCCGGCCTTCTCGAACATGGCTCTGGTGCCGTTGTGCAGGAACGAGGACGAGGTCTTCTTGCCGGGGACGAGCTCGTTGGGGAAGGAGACCACCTCGCCGCCGCCGGCCAGCGCGATCAGTTCGAGGGCCCCGTCCAGCGCCTCCCGCGCCACTCCTGACCGCCGGTGGTCGCGATCGACGAAGAAGCAGGTGATGCGCCACGGTGCCGGCTCGGTCTCGCCTGCGTCGTACTGCTTGCGGTGGTAGATGCCCGGCAGCTCCGCCGGACTGCCGTACTCGCACCACGCGATCGCGTCGTCGCCGTCGAAGACGAGCGCTGCATGCGCGACGCCCTCTTCGACGAGTCTCTGCTTGAACGTTGCGCCGTCGTACTCACTCTTGACGGTGGCTTCGGTGTCGCCGTGGAAATACGAGCAGTAACATCCGCCCCAGACTCCGTTGTGCTTCTGGGCGAGTGCCAGCCACGCCGGAAAGGTCTCGGGCGTCAGCGGCTTGATGACGTGCGAGGCCGTCACGCCATCCTTGCCCGCCCCGCCCGCCATGGCGTCAGTCTGCCAGCAGTGGGGAACCTGCTTCCGCTCTGGACCGCTGACGGCGAGCTGCCCGGGCGGATCGAGACCAAGGAAAGTTCTTCGACGTGATTGCCGAGGTGATGCGTCGGACCGCCGACCTCGTTTCTTACCGTTGCCTTGCCCACCGCGGTCAGGAGATCAGCGGTTCGAACAGCACCTCCTCCAGGATCGGGAATAAGTCGTCGCAGACCCGGTTCTGGTCGTACCCCGCGCTGTCGTCGGCAGTGATCACATTCACGAAGCGGCGCGACGGGATCACGACCACGAGCTGGCACCAGGCGCCGGCGGCCAAGTAGGTGGGGGTCTCCGGGTTGTTGTCGACTCGCCAAAGGTAGCCGTACTGACCTTCGGACGCCGCCTGCTCCTCGGTCAGCTGCGGCGCGGTCGAGGCGCGGACCCAGTCCACCGAGACGATCCGCCGGCCGTCCCACACACCCTCGTCGAGGTAGAGCTCTCCGAGCTTGACCAGGTCCGGCGGGGTGAGCTTCAGCCCGTACGCGCCGATGTGCGTCCCCCTGCTGTCGGTCTGCCAGGCGAAGCCGGCGTCATCGAAACCGTCCTTCAGATTCCGGTTGACACCCTCCCAGGCGGGCTCGGAGTCGATCCCGAGTGGGCCGAACAGCTTCTCGCGCGCATAGTCCAGGAGCGACCGCTCGACCGCCACGTGCAGCACAGCCGCCACCAGGTGGGCGCTGGAGTCGGAGTAGGCGAAGACGTCCCTGGGTCCCGGTGCCGAGTACGTCAGCAGCTGCCCGATCGGGTCCTCAGCCTCGGGGTTGAGGCCACCGCCATCGCCGGCCATCCCGCCGGTCATGGTGAGCAGCTGCCGCAGTGTTGTCGCCTTCTGATCATCGGTCATCACCGACGCGTGCTCCGGCAGCAGCTCGGCCAACGGCTGGTCGAGGCGCAGCTTGCCTTCGTCGACGGCGATGCCGACCAGGATGCTCAGCACGCTCTTGGTCACCGACCAGACGTGCCGGTGATCGGTGGCCTTGCTGCCCTGGTCGAAGGCCAGCTCGGTAGTGCCGTCGATGCTGATCAGGACCGAGCGCACCTCCTTCAGGGTCTTCGGACCAGCCGCCAGCCGGCGTTTCAACTCTGTCTCCAGCGCCAGGTAGTCGATCCCGGTGGGGGTTTTCACCTCGATCGTGGTCGTCGCCGCCGGTGTCGCGCTCGGCGTCGGCATCGGGGTCGGAGCTGGCATCGGTACGGCCGTGCAGGCGGCAGCGACGCTCATGGCGGCGGCCACCGCAGTGACGAAGATCAGCCGGAGCTGCGCGCGACGACTCATGAAGTCGCCTTGTAGTTCTCTCCGCAGTGGAGCCGTCTCATGGTGATGTCAGTCTCCTGCCGGATCCGGCCGCCGCGCACCCGTCTACGCAGAACTGCGTACGCCCGCTGGGTGAGCGATCCGTTCGGCGTCCGTTCATCGGGACGTCGTCAGTGTGTCCGATCAGCGCACGGTGGGCGGCCGCGCGTGGCGTGCGGTGATCATGAGTGGAGATGTGGCAGGAGGAGTTCCACCAGCGACCCGGGCTGCTCCTCGGGGATGAAGTGTCCGCAGTCCAGCACGGCTTGACCCGACAGGTTCGGCGCAAAGGGCTTCCAGACCGCCAGCGGGTCGGTGCCGACCTCTCCCTGATCGCCCCACAGGACCTGCGTCGGGACACTGACGACCGTGCCGGCCTCGTGGTCGGCGGCATCGTCGGCCAGGTCGTCGGGAATCGTGGCGCGGTAGTCGTCGAAGCCGGCTCGGAGGGCGCCCGGTCGGGAGAATGCGGTGACGTAGTGGCCGATGGCCTCCTCGACGGCGCCCCGCTGCACCGTCCATCGCTCGAAGAAGTAGCGAAGATAGGCGTCGACGTTCGGTCCTACCAGCAGCTCGGGGAGGTCGGGTTGAAGGTGGAACAACCAGTGCCAGTAGCCCTGGGACGTCTCGGGAGTGCCGGTGCGGAACGCGTACAGCGTCGGGAGGATGTCGAGCACGGTGAGGTGGGTGATCAGGTCCGGGTGGTCGAGAGCAAAGCGGTGCGCGACGCGAGCGCCACGGTCGTGTCCGACCAGACGGACCTGGTCGTAGCCGAGAGCGTCGACGAGATCGCGGACATCCTGCGCCATCCGCCGCTTGTCGTAGCCTCCCCGGGGCCTGTCGGTGAGTCCGTAACCGCGCAGGTCTGGCGCCACGACCCGAAAGTGCGAAGCGAGGAGCGGCTCGACCAACCGCCAGCAGTAGGACGTCTGCGGCCATCCGTGCAACAGGATCAGCAACGGACCCTCACCGCTGTCGCGGTAGCTCAACGTCAGGTCCGGCAGTCGAATCGAAGTCTCCACGCCGCCAATCTAAGACTCGATCTCAGAGGGACGGAGGCGTCGGGGACGCGTCACGTCGATCAGGCCCAGTCTCCCAGTGGCGGGTCGCCGGATACCCCGCCCGCATTGAGGTCCGGTGACCGGTCGGGCCGTCACTCGTCCGGTGCGCCCCGGCCGTCGAGCAGATCCCGAAGCACCGCGATGTCGCCGATGTCCTTGTCGCGCCACGGCCGACCGTGGCGCAGGGTGGGGAACTGTTCCTTCATCGCCAGCATCCCGGCGACGCTCATGGTCGGCACGGCGACGCCGTCGATCATCCCGGGATCATCACCGAACGAGTCGGGAGGGAACACCCAGTCGGAGAATCGGCCCGCAGGTTGCGATAACGCCCCGTCGGCTCGCCGGTCGAAGTAGGCCGTACTGAACTCGACCCCGTCCCAGCTGAACTCGCACGACTCTTCCGGCGGCTGCGTGTCCAGCGGTGTGGATCCCGCACGGCTGAGGGCTGCCGCGGATCGGACCGAGTCGGATCGCTCCACCCAGAACTCGATGTCGCCGTGGCTGCGGGTGATCCTTCCGAGCCGCGCGTCGAGACCCCAGCCACCGAAGAGCCAGAGCTCGACATCGGCGGCCGACAGCACCGCCACGACCCGATGGATCATGCGCACCTGGGATCGCGAACGGCCGTCCATGGTCCGAAGCCTAGGCCCAACGCAGTCACTGACTAGTGTTGCCAAGTACCGGTACCTAGTGTTACCGTTTACCAGTATTCAGCGACGCAGAGTAGAGGGAGGAGATGCAGTCCATGGGCAACCAGATGACGGAGATGCTCAAGGGCACCTTGGAGGGCATCGTGCTCGCCGTACTGGCCGGGCAACCAGCGTACGGCTACGAGATCACCGCGCAGTTACGTCGAGAGGGTTTCGCCGACATCGTCGAAGGAACCGTCTACGCACTCCTGGTGCGGATCGAGCAGCGCGGATTCGTGGACGTGGAGAAGGTCCCGTCGGAGAAGGGCCCACCGCGCAAGGTCTATTCCCTGAACGCACAGGGACGCAATCAGCTCGAAGAGTTCTGGAGGACGTGGAGCTTCCTCGCAGAACGGATCGGAAAGCTCCGCACCGAACACGAAGCAGGAGAGAAGTGACCATGGTCGCCAAGTGGATCGAAACCATCACCGGGTCCCTCGAGGACAAGAAGCAGTACAAGCAGAGCAAGGCGCGGATCGACGGGCTCCCCGGGCCCTACGCGACCGCGGCGAAGGCGATGCACCGCTACCTCATGTACTACGGAGGCCTCACCGACGGGAACACCCTCACCACCATGTACGGCGATCTGGCCGATCTGTGGGAGCGGGCCGCGGCCGACGAGACGCCCGTGCGCCAGATCGTCGGCGACGACCCGGTCGACTTCGCCGAGACCTTCGCCCAGGCGTACGCGGGTGTGCACTGGATCGACAAGGAACGCGCCCGGTTCACCAGCGCCGTCGAAGAGGCGGAACGGCAGGAACACCGATGACGACCGCACCGGCCATTCGCGTGCAGGGGATGACGAAGTCGTTCGGCGACCTGGAGGTGCTGCGCGGCGTCGACTTGGACGTGGCGGCGGGCAGCATCTTCGCGCTGCTCGGCTCCAACGGGGCCGGCAAGACCACGCTCATCCGGATCCTCTCGACCCTGCTGAAGGCCGACACGGGTACGGCGACCGTCCACGGATTCCAGGTCGCCGCAAGTCCCGCCGACGTCCGTGAGTCGATCAGCTTGACCGGCCAGTTCGCTGCCGTCGACGAGGTACTCACCGGTCGGGAGAACCTCGTGCTCGTGGCCAGACTCCGCCACCTGGTGGGTCCCGGCGCGATCGCCGACGAGCTCCTGACCCGGTTCTCGCTCACCGACGCGGCCGATCGACGAGCAGCGACCTACTCGGGAGGCATGCGTCGCCGCCTCGACATCGCGATGAGCCTGATCGGCGATCCGCCGATCATCTTCCTCGACGAACCCACCACCGGGCTGGATCCCCAAGCACGTAACGAGGTGTGGCAGACCGTCAAGAAGCTCGCCGCGGACGGCACCACCGTCCTGTTGACCACCCAGTACCTCGACGAGGCCGAACAGCTCGCCGATCGGATCGCGATCCTGCACCAGGGGACCATCATCCAGAACGGCACCCTCGCCGAGCTCAAGCAGCTCCTCCCACCCGCCGAGGTCGAGTACGTCGAGAAGCAACCCTCGCTCGAAGACGTGTTCCTCGCCCTGGTCGGTGGCAGCGGCGACACCGACACCAGCGCCGGCGGATCCCAGCACGGGGCCGTCCCCACGAACAAGGAATCCCGATGACCAGCCACGTCCTGGGCGACACGACCGTACTCACCGGTCGCTCGCTGACCCACATCCTCCGCAGCCCCGACACGATCATCACCACTGCGGTGACGCCGATCGCGATGATGCTCCTCTTCACCTACGTGTTCGGCGGGGCGATCGACACCGGGTCCGACGAGTCGTACATCAACTACATGCTTCCCGGGATCCTGTTGATCACGATCGCATCGGGGATCGCGTACACCGCGTACCGGCTCTTCCTCGACATGCAAGGTGGCATCTTCGAACGCTTCCAGTCCATGCCGATCGCGCGGTCCAGCGTCCTCTGGGCGCACGTGCTCACCTCACTCGCCGCGAATCTCGTCTCGGTCGCGATCGTGATCGGGGTGGCGTTGGTGATGGGGTTCCGCAGCAGTGCATCGGTTGCCGCCTGGCTGGCGGTCGTCGGCATCTTGATCTTGTTCATCCTCGCCCTGACCTGGATCGCCGTGATCGCCGGGCTGTCGGCGAAGACGGTCGACGGCGCCAGCGCCTTCAGCTACCCACTGATCTTCCTGCCCTTCATCAGCTCCGCGTTCGTGCCGACGTCATCGATGCCCGGCCCGGTCGCGTGGTTCGCGGAGAACCAGCCGGTGACCTCCATCGTGAACAGCATCCGAGCCCTGTTCGCCGGACAGCCCGTCGGCAGCGACCTCTGGATCGCCCTCGCCTGGCTGGTCGGGATCCTCGTGGTCGCCTACGCGTTCGCACTTCTCAGCTACCGCCGCAAGGCGAGCTGACGGTCCGCTCGAACCGATAGGCGAGGCGAACGGGAGCCGGCGAGTCCGAGCCGGTTGTCGCCGGCGTATCGAAAAACCCATACGGCCTGGGAACGCGGCGCTGTCTTGACTGGAGACATGTTCTCGAGTGGACCCTCGCGCCGAGTGGGTCGGGAGTCCGTGCGGATCCTGGCCGCTGCCGCCGTCGTCGTGAGCGCCGTCCTGGTCGGACTCCTCGGCTACCCGTCGTTGGCGTCGTCGCTCCGAGCAGCGACCTCGCCGGTCGTCGCGGAACCGGGTGGGCACCGATCGCAGGACTCGTCGCGCCGAGACGGCCGAGCTCCACGGGGGGAGGCCGAGGACGTCCCCCACGGCACGACGGTCTTCGACGCCGACACCGCGGCCGTCCGCAAGCTCGACCCGGATCTCCGCCGTGCGCTCCGTCGTGCGGCAACGGCTGCCGCCGCGGACGGGGTGACGCTCCACGTCAACAGCGGTTGGCGTTCCCGTGCGCACCAGCAGCAGCTCTTCGACGAGGCCGTGTCGAAGTACGGCTCGGAGGCAGCGGCAGCCCGTTGGGTCGCACCCCCGGGGACATCTGCCCACGAGACGGGCGACGCGGTGGACCTCGGCCACGCCGATGCGACGGCCTGGCTCGTCGACCACGGTGCCCAGTACGGGCTCTGCCCGATCTATCGGAACGAACCCTGGCACTACGAACGAAGGGCCGACGCCGTCGGCCGCGGCTGCCCACCGATGTACGCCGATTCGACGCGTGATCCGAGACTGCGGCGGTGACCACAGTGCAGGTCCGGTCGCCGACCGACGAGGACCACAGCGTCCACCGAGACGCCCAGCGACCGTAGGCTGGTGACGTGTCTGCAGCCAGTGACCAGGTGCGGCTGCGACTGCAGGCCGATCTGGGCCGCGTCGCTGCCGAGCACGAGGTGCCGGGAGTGTCGGTGGCGGTGCTCGTCGAGGACGAGGTGATCGAAGCGGCGTCCGGCGTGATCAACCTCCGAACCGGTGAGGCGGTGACCCCGGACACCTTGTTCATGATCCAGTCGATCACCAAGACGATCACCGCCACGCTCGTGCTCCAGCTGGTCGATGACGGGCTGCTGCAGCTGGACGATCCGGTCCGTGATCACCTGCCGGGGTTCCGGACCGCGGACCCGGCCGCCAGCGACAAGATCACCGTGCGCCACCTGCTCACCCATACCGGGGGGTTCGAAGGTGATCTCTGGGCCGCCACGACTCCCGGGGACGACGCCCTGCAGCACTTCGTGGCGGACCTGGTCGCTCAGGCTGCCCAGCACAGCGCACCAGGGCAGCAGTTCTCCTACTGCAACGCCGGCTACGGCACGCTCGGTCGGTTGGTCGAGGTCCAGCGTGCGATGCCGTACGAGCAGGCGCTGCGCCGTCATCTCGCCCGACCGCTGGGGATGGAGGAGATCGCCTTCTCCGCCGACCAGGCACTGGCCTTCCGGACCGCGATCGGTCACACGCGCCCCGAGGCCGGCGCCCCGCAACGACCGCTGCTCAACTGGGCGGAGCTGCCGCCGTCGAACCCGGCGGCGGGGAACCAGTTGGCGATGTCTGCCCGCGCGCTGCTCGCGTTCGCTCGCATGCATCTGGCCGGAGGCCGCGCGGATGACGGCGGCACGGTCGCTGTCCGCCGCTTCGGTGCGAGAGATGCAGGAACCGCAGGTGCGGCATCCCGAGATCCACGGCCCGCACAGCAGCCACGGCCTCGGCTGGTGGCTCGAACGTGGTGAGCTGGTCGAGCACGGCGGCGGCAGCACCGGTGTGACCTCGGCGCTGCGGATGGCTCCGCGGCACGGTGTGGCTGCGGTCGTGCTGACCAACGGAGGAGCCGGTGGAGCGCTGATCGAGGAGCTCCTGGGGCAGTTGTTCGGGGACCTTGCCGGAGTGGCGCCGGAGGTACAGACCGCGCTACCGGAGGAGATCCGGGTGGTCGGTGATCCACGGCCCTATCTCGGTCGGTTCGAGTCGCGCGTGGCCGGCTTCGACGTGACGCGCGACGACACCGGCAGACTGTGGCGACAGCGGACGCCGCGGCACGAGGTCCTGACGATGGCGGAGCGGGCCGGAACCACGATCGGCACGCGGACCGAGCGACACGAGCTCCGACTGCTCCGTGACGACAGCTTCCTGGTGGTGGATGATCACCAGACCGTGGTCGGCATGATCGAGTTCCTCGATCGCGACCGCGACGATCGGGCCCGCTTCCACTACCAGGGTGGTCGGGCGACGCCCCGCGTGGATTGAGAAAGGCCGAGTCGCTACGGCTTCGGCAGGGGTTCGGTCTCCTGGTCGGGCTCCGTGCGGCGGATGAGGTCGGTCAGCACGGCGTGCAGGTGTCGCAGTTCGTCGCTGTCCAGGTCGAGACGGTCTTTGATGGCCGGAGGTACCGCCAAGGCAAGCTGGCGCAGGGCACCTCCACGGGCGGTGGCTGAGACGATGAGGTTGCGCTCGTCGCCGGGGTCGCGACGCCGGCTCAGGTAGCCGATGGTCTCCAGGCGCTTCAGGAGCGGGGAGATGGTCGCGGGATCGAGCGACACGAGCTCACCGAGCCGCCGCACCGTCAGCTGGTCGTGCTGCCAGAGCGCGAGCATGACCAGGTACTGCGGGTGCGTCAGGCCCATCGGTTCGAGCAGTGGCCGGTAGAGGGCGATGACGCGGCGCGAGGCGACCGCCAGAGCGAAGCACACCTGGCTCTCCAGAGCCAGCAGGTCGTCTCCGGTGTCCGAGTTGGTGGTGGGCACGATCGAAGCATACTATTGCACTAACAGTTCGTACACTAAGGAATGCTGACATGAATACGGATGGACCGCCGGAGGGGTCTCCGGGCCGCCGGCAGGGATCCCCGCCTCACGGCCGAGCGCGCCTGGTCACGCAAGAGGAGGCCGAACGCAATCTCGAGTTCGTGCAACGCGTCATCATCTCCTCACTGGTGGGGGTCGTGTTCGGTTCGCTGGCCACGGTTCTCGCCGCCTACCTCTCGGTGTGGGGCGCCCAGGACCTGGGTCGGAGCGACGTGATCGGACTCTGGGTGATGACCGGGGTGATCGGCCTGTTGACGGCGGCAGCCGTGCTGTTCATCCAGCAACGTCGGCCCTACTCGCCGTGGCTGCTGATCGGCCTCCTGCCGATGGTGGTCTCGGCCTTCTGGGTTTTCGGCTGACGACCGATCCGCTGCACCCGCGCCGACGCCGTTCGAGGCTCGCTACCGAGGATCCCGCCAGCTGTGGCTCGCGGTCCAACCGAACAGCCTCGTCATCTTGGCGCAGTCGACGGCCGACGCCGGATCGTGGTAGCTGTCCACGAACCGGTCGTAGCCGTCGTAGTACTCGGCCATCAGCTCGCGCAGTCCGCGTTTCGCCCGCGTGTCTGCTGCTGCGATCAGACACACCTCATGACCGCTGCTCGTCCCTTCCAGGGCTGCGCGGTAGGCGGTGCCGACGTCGCGTGCATCGATGTAGCTCCAGAAGTTCGCGCTGCTGAGTCCCGGATCGTCCCACTCGCGCTGGAACCGGTCGTAGCTGTCGGGTGGGATGACGTTGTTGATCCGCAGCCCCACCCACGCAGTCTGCGGATAGCGGACGGCGAGCGAATCAGCGATCACCTCGCTGATGTACTTGCTCAGCGCGTACGCATTGGGCGAGGGGTGTCGCTCGGTCTCGTCGAACGGGAGCTGCGCCGGAACTGCGCCCTCGGTGAGCAGACCGGTCGCCATCTCGCTCGAGGCGTAGACGACCCGGGAGACGCCGAGATCGCCGGATGCCTGCATCAGGTTGTGGGCGCTCAGCACGTTGTTGTCGAAGACGTCGATCTGCGCCTGCCCGCTCGGGGCCGGGTTGGCCGCGAGGTGACACACGCCGTCGGGGCGGAACTGGAACAGGGCGTCGTAGACCTTGCCGGCGTTCGCGAGGTCGACCCGACAGAACTGCCCCGGAAGCTCCAGCTCTGGGCGATCGACGACGTCGAAGACCACGACATCATGGCCGGCATCGGCGAGGGATCGCGTGACCCACCGCCCCGCCCGCCCCGTTCCGCCTGTCACGACGACTCGCATCAGCTCACAACCTCTCGGCAGGTTTCGAGGATCAGGACCGGACACGCTTCGTCGGTGGTTCAGGAGTGCCGGTCACGGCTGCGTGTGCGGCTGAGTGTGCAGCGAGGCTAGCACCGCCGGGTGCGGCGGCCGCGAGGTCCGCCGCCGGAGCGGACCGCCGACCCGGTCGATCGCCGGCGGGCCGACTCCGGTTCAGTCCGCGGTGGCTGCGACCCCGTCCCGAGCAGCTGTCGCAGCGACCTCGATCCGCTGTGTCGCGAGCTCGACGGAGGTCGTGGCGGAGTCGATCACGAGCGGTGTCCTGCTCCACGGCTCGTACTCCCGATCGACGACCTCGGCCCAGGACGGTTTCGTCAGGCCGTCCACGTCGGACGACCGGGTTTCCACCCGGCGACGGTGCTCCACCCGGTCGGAGCAGATGACCTCCACCTCGACCAGTGCGGCACCGCCGGCCACCGCCGTACCGGGCCAAGCGTCGCGGGTCAGCGCCACCGGGTTGACGCATTCGACGATGACGTCGAGGCCGAGCCGCAGCTGCTCGAGCGCAAGCTGGTGGGCCACCGCGTAGCCGACGGGTCCGACCGGGTGCGACAGGGCCGACCAGTCCACGATGGCTTGCTCGATCCGGTCGACGCGGAAGTACGGTGTCGCGGCTCTCGTGGCGAGCGCCGTTGCGATCGTCGACTTGCCGGAGGCGGGTAGGCCACCGATCACCACGAGGACAGGCTGCACACCGGGATACTGCCAAACCAGTGCGGAATCGTCGTGGCTGGTGTCACCGGTACAGCGACGAGAGCGGTCCGATCAGCTCACACAGAACTCGTTGCCTTCGGGATCGACGAGCGTCACGAAGTAGACGGGATCCTCGGGATCGTCTTCTCGGGTCCGGCCGATGATCTGTGCACCGAGATCGACCAGCTCGGCCACCTTCTGCTCCACGATCGCCACTCGGCGGTCCTGCCGCAGCGTGTTGTCTCGTCCGGTCGGGTAGAGATCGAGGTGCAGCCGGTTCTTCCCGGCCTTCGCCTCCGGGACCTGCTGGAACCACATCGGTGGCCGCCGGCCCTCCGGGTCGAACAGTCGGTCCTCGAAGGCTTCTCGCTCTCCGAGCCGCCCGCGGTAGTGGCGGTCCCAGGTCGTGTCGCCCTCGGTGGGCGGCGCGGCGACGTACCCGAGTGCCTCGGCCCAGAACGACGCGAGTCTCTTCGGGTCGCGCGCATCAACGGTCAGCTGCCAGAACATCACCGGGCCACGGTATGACGTCCTCGGATCCGACTGCCGCCGTCCCCGGCTGCCCGACGCTCGGTGATGGCACTCGCTACGGTGGTCGGATGGACGGCCCGCAGCTGCTCCGAGACCTCGCCGTCATGACCCTGGTCTTCGGCGTCGCCGCGCTCTGCTGGTTCGGTTGGGGGTACGAGGACCCACCCAAGGGTTGGCGGTCGGCGTTGATCACCGGGTCGGTGGCGTCGTTGATCATGGTGATCGTCGGTGGACTGCTCACATGGCAGCTGGTCGGCGCCGGATCGGTGTTCGAGGACCCATCCACCCGGCGAGCGTTCGGCATCGTCTGCGGGATCGAGTTCGGCCTGTGTGGACTCGGAGCTGCTGTCCTCGCCGTCACCAAGCGTGCGCTGTTCATCGCCCCGTGGATCCTGCTGGTGGTGGGCGCCCACTTCGTACCGCTGGCGGCGATCTTTCGCGATCCCGGGCTGAACCTGCTGGCCCTGCTACTGGTCGCGGGCTCGGTACTGGCGTTGGTCCTCCATCGACGTCGCGGGATCACACCGAGCGCCAGCACCGCGCTGGCCGGGGGTGGACCGCTGCTGATCTTCGCCGTCCGTGCGGCGGCGCTCGCGGTGATCTAGAGTTCTGACCACCGCGCTCGACCGCATCTCCCGCCTGGTCGTCCGACGGGTGGAGCCGGCTGACTCGGTCGCATCTGAGCGCTCACTGCAGCCACGGTTCTGGCGTCGGTGTCCCACGACTGAGCTGTCGTGCACGAACGTCGCGGGAACGAAGGAGCGGTGAGATGGACGTCGAGCAGGGTCTGTGGGACCTCGTCATCGTCAGTTTGGTCGCCGCGCTCTCGCCGCTGATCGCCGGCCTGCTGGCCCGGACCCGAGTGCCGCAGGTGGTGGTCCTCATCGTCGGCGGGATCCTGGTGGGGCCGCAGGTGCTGGCATGGGCCGAACCGACCAACATCGGACTCATCTCGAACCTGGGTCTCGGATTCCTCTTCCTGCTCGCCGGATACGAGCTGGAGCTGAGCCTCTTCCGGCAACGAGCGGGCGCGCTGGCCATGGCGTCGTGGATCGTGACCGTGGCGATCGCCATCGCCGTCACCGCCGCACTGGCCGCCACCGGTTTCGTCCACGCATTCGTACCGATCGCGATCGGGCTGACGACGACCGCGCTGGGCACGCTGCTGCCGATACTCCGGGAGAACCGGATGCTGGGCGGGCGCTTCGGCGATCTGATCATGGCCGCCGGCGCGGTCGGTGAGTTCTTCCCGATCCTGGCGATCGCTGTCTTCCTCAGCGTCAACGGCGCGTTCTCCGGATTGCTGTCCTTGGTGATCATCGCCGTCATCGCGCTGGCGTTCACCCTCGTCCCACGGCTGGTCCGGGAGCGGCACATCCGAGCCGTCATCGCCGCCGGCGAGCACGCGACGTCCCAGACGACCCTGCGCTGGACCGTGTTCCTCCTCTTCGCCCTGCTGCTGGTCGCGGCGAACTTCGGACTGGACGTCGTCCTCGGCGCCTTCTTGGCCGGCGTGGTCCTGCGCCGGTGGGCGCCGCTGGACGTCCACGCCCTGGAGGCCAAACTCGACGCCGTCGGCTACGGCTTCTTCATCCCCGTCTTCTTCGTCACCTCGGGCATGAGCCTCGATCTGCGTTCGATCATCGACGCACCCGCACGGCTGCTCGTGTTCTTCCTGCTCCTCCTCGTCGTCAGGGGCCTGCCGGCCCTGGTGTTCTACCGCCGGTCGTTGTCCCTCCGCGGGAGGTTTCAGATGACGTTGCTCACCGCGACCGCCCTGCCGCTGCTCGTGGCCCTGTCCCACATCGGGCTGGAGTCCGGGACGATGCTGCCCGAGAACGCCGCCGCGCTCGTCGGCGCCGGGGTCTTGTCGGTCATCGTGTTCCCCGCCGTCGCGGTTGCGCTGGGCCGACCGACCACCGAAGCCGACGCGGACGTCGTCCCCCAGCCTGAGGTGCGCTGATCCAAGAAGGTCGTTCGCCCGATGAGTCTCGCGCTCCTCGCCGGTCTCATCCGGAGTCAACGTGTCACGACCAGAGACAGGGAAGGGCGCATCATGAGAACGCTGCATCTCGGGCTCCAGGTGGGAGACCTGGAGAGATCGCTCACGTTCTACACCGCTCTGGGTTACCAGGTGCTGGGCGAGGTGACGGCCACCGAGTTCGGTGATCTGACCATGCTGAAGCTCCCCGATGAGGAGTTCGTGAGCCTGGAGCTGGTGAGCGATCCGACGCAGCCCTCGGTCGAACCGGGCGGACTCCACCACCTCGTGATCGGTGTGGACGCCGTCCACGAGAGAGTCCGTCGGCTCACCGAGCAAGGTTTTCGTGCCGAGGCTCCGAACTCACCCGACGGCTCCGAGGACTTCTGGACGGCGTGGCTGACAGATCCGGACGGCTACCGCATCGAGCTGGTGCAATGGCCGCCGGGACACCCTGACGGGATGACGCAAGCCGACTTGAGCGAGCCGGCGGGTGAAGAGTCCGCCGTACCGCCCGGAACATCGACGGAGGTCACGACATGACGGAGCGCAGCGCGAAGGAGATCGTCGAGGAGATGCATCGGCGCCAACAGGCCGGTGACACCACGGTGCTCGACGACCTGGTCGCCGAGGACATGGTGAATCATGCGGCGGGACCGCAAGGACGCGAGGGTCTCAAGCGGATCATCCGCACCCTGGACGAGGATCTCGGGCCGCTGTCCGTCGAGCAGCACCACCTGATCGGCGAGGGAGACCTCGTGGCGCAGCACCTCACGCTGCACGGAGTCCACCGCGGCTCCACGATGCCTTTGCTCGCGCAGATCGGTCCGTCCGGTCGCCCCGCCGCGTGGACGTTCATCCACATCTGGCGAGTTGCCGACGGGGTGATCGTCGAACACTGGGCGTGCCGCGACGACATGGGACTCGTCGAGCAGCTGCGCGCCTGATGGACGGCGTCGCTCGCGCGGAGGTCACGGTCGGGGTGCTGACTCCCCACACCGCCGCAGGGCCGGAGATCGAGATCCCCGACCTGAGCAACGGTCGGGTGCGCGTCACGATGGCCCGAGTCCGTCCTCCGGGGACGGCGACGGATCCGACAGCGACGGGTCCCGAAGGTGCTGACGAGCTGCGCGCCCTGACCCGATCTGCAGCCCTGGCAGGTCCCGCGGCGCGGTTCGGTGACGGCTCCGTGGATGTCGTGGCCCATGCGTCCACGACGACCGGCTACGTCCTCGGCCCCCGATCCGAGGCTGCCCTGGTCGGACGACTTGCGCACAGCTGCGGAGTTCCCGTGGTCTGCGCCGGCGGTGCTGCTGTCGATGCCCTGCGAGCTTGCGGCGCCCACCGACTCGTCCTGCTCCATCCGCCCTGGTTCGACGACGAGATGGATCGGCTGGGGGTCGACTACTTCCGCGACCAGGGGTTCGACGTCGCTGTGCTGAAGGCGGACGGCCTGCCCCGGGACCCGAGCAGGGTTCAGCCGGACGAGGTCACCGCATGGATCACCGGACACCTCGGGGACGGTGACGAAGCCCTGTTCCTGGCCGGCAACGGCTTCCGAGCCGCCCGGGCAGTGGCAGAGCTGGAGCGTCGGACGGGTCGGCTGGTTCTCCAGGCGAATCAGGTCCTGCTGTGGTCGATCCTGGCCGCCGCCAAGATGCCGCTGACGATCTCGGGCCACGGCAAGCTCTTCCAGACACCTTCGACGCCGGCCGCTTGAGCCGCCGGCCGTCGCTCGGGGACTCGCAGCGAGCGGGCAGTCGTTCAGCCTGCGCCGGATACCGGCACATGGGGTCTGGTGCCGGCCGGAGGCGAGACGTCCACGTCAGTCCACACCTCGACCAGCTCGCTGACCAAGCCGTCATGCACCGTCATGAACGACGCCAGCTCGTAGTGCTGGAGCTGGCCGTCCACCAGCCCGGTGACGTGGACGCGACCGACCGCTCGATCCTGCTCGGCGACGCAATCCTGCAGCTCGAAGTGCTGGAAGCCTGGGTACTCGGCGTTGAATCGCACCCATGCATCTCGGTCGAAGATCTCACCGGTGTGCACCAGCCGACACGAGAAGTCCGGGTGCAACAGCCCCGGTAACTCCGACCAGCGGTGCTGGTCGATCACATCGGACAGGTGATGCAAGACATCGGCGGCTGACATCGGATCAGCATGTCAGCCGGATGTACGGCGCCGCTCAGACCGCTGCCATGAGCAGCTGACGGACCATCCGCGGACGCCGATCGTGCACCTCGGAATGCGGGTCCCGGTACGGTCGGCGGATGCTGCTCGCCGAGGAGTTCGTGCTGCTGACGCTGGACGGCGACTCAGGGAAGAAGACGTTGTCGGGGGGGAAGTACGGGCCGGCGCTGGGGGCGGCGGTGCTGGTGGAGTTGGCCTTGATGGAACGGATCTCGGTGGCTCCGCACAGCGCAGGCTGGCGGCAGCGGGGCCGGGTGTCGGTGACGAGCACCAAACCGACCGACGACACCGAGCTCGATGCGGTGCTGCAGGTGATCGAGGCGAAGGAGGGCGTCAAGATCGGCAGTCTGATCAGCGACGTGGCTCGGAAACCGATCACCAGGGGCCTGCACGAGCGGTTGCTGGAGCGACTGGTGCGGGCGGGGGTGTTGAGGCAGGCGCGGAGTGACGTGCTCGGGCTGCGGCGGTGGCCGACGGTGGATCCGTTGCCGGAGGAGGAGGTCCGGCGTCGGTTGCAGTCGTGTCTGGTGGGGGAGGAGCCGCCGACCGAGCGGACGGCGGCGTTGGTCTCGCTGCTGTGGGCGACCGGCGGCCTGGTCACGGTCGTCCAGCCGGCGGATGCGGCGGTCAAGAAGGCCGTCGTCGCGCGGGCCAAGGCGCTCAGTGATGGCGACTGGGGCGGGGCCGCGGTCAAGACCGCCATCGAGGAAGCGGAGGCCAGCGGGATCGGTTAGCCGGGCGAGGCGGCGGGCTGCGACGTCGCCGTCCGCCTGTGTTTGGGTGAGCCATGACGAGTTCCGCCGGCGCCGACCCGTCGGCTCCGCCGACTCGCGGACCGTGGTCGTATCTGGCGTGGCTCGTGCGGCAACAGCGTCGGCGGGTTGCGCTGGGGGCGTTCCTGGGGACCGTCTGGATGGTCGGTCTGGTGGTGCCTCCCTTCCTGCTGGCTCGAGCCGTCGACGGTCTCGCCGACGCGGAGCGCGGCACCGTGCTCGGGTGGTCGGTGGCGCTGCTCGTCACGGGTGCGGTGTTGGCCGGGCTCGGGATCTGGCGTCATCGCACGATGACGCAGGTGCGCATGGACGCTGCCTTTCGTACGGTTTCGGCGGTGACGGCTCAGGCCATTCGCCTCGGCGCCGCCCTGGATCACCGCCGCCGGGGTGGCGAAGTGCTGGCCATCGGCATCACTGATGTCTGGACGCTCGGACGCAGCCTCACCGTGACCGGTCCGGGGGTCGGAGCCGTGTTGGCGTACGTGATGATCGCGGTGCTGCTGTTCCAGGTCTCCGCGTCGCTGGCCGTGGTGGTCCTCTGCGGGGTGCCGGTGCTGGTGCTGATCTTGGGACCGGCGGTGCGCCTGCTGCAGCACGTGGGCCAGGCCTACCGCGGCCGGGAGGCCGTTTTGACGGGTCGCATCGTCGACATCATCGGCGGTCTGCCGGTGCTGAACGGGTTGGGCGGCAAGGACGTCTATGCGGGCCGGTTCCGTCAGGCGTCGCAGGAGCTGCAGCGTCAGGGTTACCGGGTCGGCCGCGTGACCAGTGTGATCCAAGCCGCCGGTCTGGGGTTGCCGACGCTGTTCGTGGCCGTCGTCGTGTGGTTGGCCGCCCGACTGGCCGTCGAGGGAACGATCTCGATCGGGAACTTGGTCGCGGTCTTCGGCTACGCCGCAGTACTGGTCGTGCCGGTGTCGGCGTTCATCGAGGGCGCGGTCGACATCAGCCGCGCGTTGGTCGCCGGTCGGCGTGTGACCGACTTCTTGTCGCCTGACGCGTGACGACGGTACGAGGTCGGCGACGGTGCCGACCGACGGTGACCTGACCGACTCGGTGACGGGGCTGCACATCCCCACCGGGACGTTCACCGTGGTCGCCACCGCGCGGCAGGCAGATGCGGTCGCCCTGGTCGATCGGTTGGGTGGCTTCGAACCAGGTGGGACGTGGGACGGTCGGCCGGTCGTCGAGCTGGACCCGATCGTGCTTCGCCGACACCTGCTGGTCGCCGACAACGACGCGGACCTGTTCGCCGGATCCCTCGCCGAGGTGGTGGCCGGCCCGCACGACGTCGATGGAGACGCCGTGCTGGAGGCTCTGCACACCGCCGCCGGCGACGATCTCGTCCATGCCCTCCCCGACGGGGTGGCGTCGAGGATCGACCCGGGTGGCAGCAACTTGTCCGGCGGTCAGCGGCAACGGGTCCGGCTGGCCCGAGCCGTCCTGTCCCGTCCCACGGTCCTGTTGGCGGTCGACCCCACGTCAGCCGTCGATGCGGCCACCGAAGCTCGCGTCGTCGAGCGGCTCGTCCGCACCCGCCAGGGCCGCACCACCGTGGTGACCTCGACGTCGGCGTTGGTGCTGGCCGCAGCGGATCAGGTGCACCTGCTGGCGGGAGATCGGCTGGTCGCCAGTGGCACCCACCTCGCGCTGTTGCGGGACGAACCGGCCTACGCCGCCCTCGTCTTCCGCGGCGAGATGCCAGCCGACCGCGAAGCAGACGGCGACGATGCCTCGTGACGATCCACCACCTGTTGCCGGTTGCGGAGCCGGCCGACGTCCGTCGCGCAGCACTCCGACTCATCGGCGCCGACCGTGCTGCCTTCGCTCTCGTCGTCGGCACCAGCTGCGCCACCGCTGCCGCGGGCTTGCTCGCCCCGTGGCTCGTCGGGCAGATCGTCAACAGCGTCCAGGCCGGCGGCGGCGTCGCAGCAGTCGACCGGCTGGGTCTGCTCGTCGTCCTGGCCGCCGTCGCGCAGTTCGCCCTCGGATATCTCTCGCGCTACCTGGGCTACCGCTTCGGTGAGCGGACCTCCGCCCGCCTTCGCGAGCAGCTGACGGACCGACTTCTGCGCCTCCCGGCGCGGATCGTCGAACGGGCCGGTACCGGGGACCTGACGTCTCGCGCCACCACCGATGCCGGACTGGTCGCATTCGTCCTGCGGGACGCCGCACCGGAGATGTTGTTCGCGCTCATCCAGGCGGCGATCATCCTCATCGCGGTTTTCCTGCTGTCACCGCTGCTCGGAGTGATCGCTCTCGTCGCCCTGCTCGCGATCCCCGTTGCTCTGCGTCGGTACCTCCGCCGAGCTCGCCCGGCGTATCTGGCCGAACGCGCGGCCGGTGCAGAAGTCGCTGACGTGCTGGCCACCACCTCGGCGGGCGCCCGAACCGTCGAGACGCTGGGACTCCAACAGCGCCGCAGCACGGCTTGCGCAGACGCCATCGCCGCCGCGACGTCGACGATGCTGCAGACGCTGCGACTGCGAACGCTGCTCTTCCCGACGATCGACATCTCCAGCGCCCTCGCCGCCGCTGCCGTCTTCTGCGTCGGCGGGCTGCTCTATCTCGACCAGGCCATCAGTCTCGGCACGGTGGTTGCCGCCACCCTGTATCTGCGTCAGCTCGGCTCACCGATCGACACCATCTTGATCTGGATCGAGACGCTGCAGAGCAGTCTCGCCTCGTTCGCGCGCATCGAGGGACTCGCTTCGCAGGTTCGGCCCGCCACCGCCACCGCCGCGGTACCGGTCGATGAGCACATCGTGATCAGCGACGTCCACTTCGCGTACGAGGAGGTCGACGTGCTGGTCGGGGTGAGCCTCGACGTGCAGCCGGGGGAGCGCCTCGCCGTCGTCGGTCCGTCGGGCGCCGGCAAGACAACACTCAGTCGCCTTCTCGCCGGCATCGACCGACCTCGCCAGGGATCGATCACCGTCGGCGGCGCTGTCATCGCTGACCTCCCGCCCGAGCTGCTCCGCGAACACGTGCTTCTCGTCACCCAGGAACATCACGTCTTCGCCGACTCGCTCCGTGACAACCTGACCATCGCCGCGCCTCACGCCACCGACGCCGACCTGCTCGCTGCGCTCCGGATCGTCGGTGCCACCTGGCTCGACGACCTACCCGACCAGCTGGATGCCGATCTGGGCCGCCACCGCCTCAGCGGCGCCCAGGCCCAACACATCGCCCTCGCGCGGGTGCTGCTCGCGAACCCACACACCCTCGTCCTCGACGAGGCCACGGCCCTCCTGGATCCCACGGCAGCACGTCACACCGAACGTGCGTTGGCCGCCACCGTGAAGGGCCGGACTGTCGTCGCCGTCGCCCACCGGCTCCACACCGCCCGGGACGCGGACCGCATCGCCGTGATGGATGCCGGCCGGATCACCGAACTCGGCACCCATCGCGAGCTGTCGAGAGCACCCGGCGCCTACGCCGCACTGTGGCGAGCCTGGCGAGGGGATCCTTCGGCCGAGGGTTGACGAGCGAGCGAGCCGCGCTCGTTCGCTCGTCAGCTCTTCTTCGCCGCTCTCACCACCGACATGATGGTGGCCGCGACGGTCTGGACGGGCTCGTTGCGGATCAGCGCTGCCGACAGCAACTTCTGCAGCTCCTGCGTCTGTGCCGGCGTCAGATCCGGGCAGCTGATCGAGTCGGACTCGGTGTCGTAAGTGATCTTCATCGTTGCGAGCTCCTCAGGTACCGGTCATCACCCGGTCGGTGGGCACCGACCTCCTGTGATCTACCCATCTGCTCGATGGGCAACCCCTCATTCACGAAAAGGCGTCCGTGATCTGAGTTCTTCTGGTGTTTCGTCCCGGATCCAGTCGGCAATGGTGCCGCTCGCCATCTACTGACCGACGCAAATGCTCCTAATTCAATGACAAGGAATTGATGCGCCGGCATTTGTGAGGTCTTGCACTGGCCCTGCACATGTGGGACGTTCGGTGACGATCACCTTCTGGCCTTACACAACTGGGCGGAAAGATGGCAGCAGTAATTCGAGCAGATATCGGGGGAAGGACAGGCGCATTGACAAGTCGATCCGCTGAGCGAGTTGCGTGCGGCTAGGCCATGGCATCAGTCGAGGCTCGAGTAGCTGAATGGGTCGGCTTCGTCGGCGATGTGCTGCGCGATCCGCTTCGGGAGATGCCGCACGATCGCATCTTCGGGCAACTGCACAAGACTTTCGTCTCGTCGGCTGTCTCGTGCACCTGGTACGACGGGCACGCGGTCAGCGGCGACCTGATGGAGCCGCGAGATGCGCTGGCCACCCTGGCTGCCGAGATGACGGAGTGGCATCAAGGCGAATGGCGTGACTGTCATGCGCTGGCCCGTTGGTACTGCGTCACCCAAGATCCTCGTCCCACGACCTGGGAGCGGGTTCCGACTGCCATCGTCTCCGCCTCGAAGCGTCAGCAGATCGAAAGGCGGCTGCGCCCCCTGGATCTGGACCAACAACTCGCGATCAGCTATCACCTCGATGGGCCCGCATACAAGACCTATGTCCTGGGCCGCGGATCGATGGACTTCGACGACGACGACCTCGTGGTCGCAGCACAGGTGCAGCGCGTGCTGATCGGACTCGGCCGACAGGTCGCCGTCCTCCGCCAGGTGGACCACGACACCTCGGTGGCAACCGACCTCACCCTCACCGGCCGGGAACTGGCCGTTCTGGCGCTCGTCGCGGCGGGCCAGTCGACGCGCGTGGTCGCGCGTCGACTGTGCTGTGCCCCACGAACCATCGAGAAGCATCTCGAGCGGATCTATCGAAAGCTCGGTGTCCGGGACCGCCTCAACGCAGTCCTCATCGCACGACAGCACGGGTTGCTGTGACTGCCACCGGGAGAGGCGAGCCGTGCCGGATCACGTTCGCGGTTCCGTCGTGACGTTGCCGTCGGATCGCAGTGACGCCAAGCGCCCATTCAGGAACTGACGCTCAGCGTCGTTGTCGGTGAGGTCGAGGGCCCGACGGTAGGCGGCAGACGCGTCGACCTCACGTCCGAGGCGGAGGAGCAGGTCCGCCTGGACTGCGGGTAGGTAGCGGTACCCGTCGAGCTGCCCCGTGCGGGCGATGAACTCCACCTCGGCGAGGGCTGCGGCCGGACCGGCGACTTCGGCCAGCGGGACCGTCCGGTTCAAGGCGACGACCGGTGACGGCCAGACCTCGAGCAGTCGGTCGTACAGGGTCACGATCTGGGGCCAGTCGGTCTGCTCGTAGGCCGGGGCCTCGGCGTAGAGAGAAGCGATGGCAGCCTGCAGGACATAGCGTCCCGGCCGGCCGGCGCGCAGCACCCCCATGATCAGGTCGTGGGCCTCCGAGATCGCAGCCCTGTCCCAGCGGGAGCGGTCCTGCTGCTCGAGTCGCAACAGGTCGCCGGCCTCAGAGACCCGCGTGGCCCGGCGGGCGTCGGTGACCAGCAACAAGGCGAGCAGTCCGCGTACCTCGGTCTCATCGGGCATCAGCTCGCGCAGCATCCGGGTCAGTGCGACAGCGCGTTCGACGAGATCGACCCGTACCAGCGCATCGCCGCTGGGAGCGGTGTGCCCGGTGGTGAAGAGCAGGTAGATCACCCCGAGGACGCCACGCAACCGCCCGGGCAGCTCAGCCGACGTCGGCACCCGGTACGGGATCCGCGAACCGATGATCTTCTTCTTGGCCCGGGTGAGGCGCGCCGCCATGGTCGACTCCGACACCAGGAAGACCCGCGCGATGTCCGCAGTGGCGACACCGCAGACCAATCTCAAGGTGAGCGCCACCTGCGCCTCCTGCGCCAACGCGGGATGGCAGCACAGGAACACCAGCCGCAACCGTTCATCCGGTACGACCACGTCTCGGGCCCGGTCGTCTTCGTCCTGCCACAGCTCGTCCATGTCGGTGTCCTCGACCGTCTCCTCCGGCACGACCAGCAGCGGCAGCTTGGTGCGGAACGTGTGGTCGCGGCGAATGGCGTCGATGCCCCGACGCTTGGCTGTCGTGGTGAGCCACGCCGCCGGATTGGCCGGGATGCCGTCCTCGGTCCAGCTCTGCAACGCCGCCGCGTACGCCTCCTGTACGCATTCCTCGGCGAGGTCGAGGTCCCGCACGACCCGTACCGTGGCGGCGACGACGAGAGCCCACTCGCGACGGTGCGCGTCGGCGAGGGCCGAGACGACCTCAGGCCTGGTCATTCACTCCGCCGAGCGCTCCACCAGCCCGCCGCTGTGCACGGGCCGGACTTCAACCCCGCCACCGCTGCGGATGGCTGGGTTGGAACCGGCGAGGGCCAGCGCCGCGTCGAGGTCAGGAGCTTCGATGATGTAGAAGCCGGCGACGATCTCCTTGGCTTCGATGAACGGTCCGTCGGTGACCCCGTCCGCCCGGATCGACGTGGCCAGATCTCGGGGCGTCAGGGCGTAGGCCATGACCATCGCGGTGCTGGTGGCCAGCTCGTCGGCGTGCTCGTCGCACTCCTCGAGGTCTTCCGCCGTCGCGTCGAGCGCGTGGGCGGAGTCGTCGGCGTAGATGAGAACGGCGTACTGCGCCATGGTGGTTCCCTTTCATCGGTCGAGAGAATTGTGTCCTACACCTCTACGTCGAACAGCCGGCCGACAATCGACAGGGGCTGGCAGCGGTCGTGCCCTGAGCTCGTCGAAGATCCGACGGCGGGCACCCGTCGGCTCGGACGATCAGCCCGCCGGTGAGCCACAATGACGGCATGGTGAGCGGTGCCGATCGAAGCGTCGCCTACCGGATCTGGCCGCCGGTCGCCGTCGGTGCCCCGCTGCTCGGCGGGTGGCTGGCCACCGTCGTATGGGGTGACCCGGTCCACCTCGGTGGACGGTGGCTGGTGGTGGTCGGCTGGGTGCTGGTGCTGTTCTTCGTCGGCTGGAACGGCTGGTCGCTGTGGCTGTTCCGGCGGCACGAGACCGGGTTGCTGCCGGGGCAGGCGACGAACGCGATGATCGAGAGTGGTCCGTACCGCATCTCCCGCAACCCGCTGTACGTCGGTCTGCTCGCGCTCTACCTCGGCCTGGCGTTGCTGGCCGCCACGTTCTGGGGGCTGGTGCTCTTCCCTCTCGCGGTGCTGCTCGTCCGGTGGGGCGCGATCCGACCCGAGGAACGGTTCCTGCGCGAACGCTTCGGTGCGGCGTACGACGACTACGCTCGCCGCGTCCGTCGCTGGCTGTGATCGGGGAGAGTCACCGGATCCGGCGTGGTCGGGCTTTGGCACGCCTGGCGCAGGCCAGGCAGATACGGGTCTCGGGGCGCGCCAGCAGCCGCTGGGTGCCGATCTCCCGACCGCAGTTCTCGCACACGTCGAAGTTGCCGGCGGCGAGACGTCGCCGCGCCTCGCCGAGCTCCGCCAGGGTCGCGTCGGCCTGCAGCAGCAGCGCGGTGTCCCTGGCCTGGTCCAGTGACGCCAGGGAACCGTCTGGGTCGTGCTCGTCGTCGGAGAACGTGAGACTGCGCGCCAGTCGGGTCTCATCGATGGCAGCGGCCAGCGCATCTCGCTGCTGCTGAACCCGAGACAGCCGCTCGGACAACGCGGCAGCATAGAGCGAAGCCGGATCGTCCACGGGGTCAGTCTGCTACGACTCGACGTCAACCTGCACCGACCGGGCGTCGGCCGAGGCCGTGGACGCTCACGATCGTGATCCGACCGCGCGATCGAAGAATCGCTACCGCGCGACGTCCGATCCGGAGGCCGGCGCTCTCAGTGCACGATCGCCGGGGGAAGGACGTGGTCCTTGAGCTTGTCGGTGCTGAGGCACAGGGAGCAGACGACCGCGTCGTGGGTGGCGCAGGCGACCATGTCGGGCCGTTCGAATTCCTGACGGCAGACATGGCAGGTCAGGAGGACATCCGAAGGGTTCCCGTCCTCGTCGTACATCGGCAGGTCGATGCCGTCGTCGGTCCGTCGAAGGTAGTACCGCCCGCGGGTCGCGGTCGCGATGATCGGCGGCAGGATGAGGGCGAGACCGATGGCGACCAGCGGCGAGTAGGGCTGGATCGCTGCTCCGAGCAGGCCGAAGAACGCGGCGATGGAGATCCCGGCCGAGATCAGCATGGAACCGAAGCCGACCGGGTTGATGGCGTAGAGCATCCCGCGGCGGAACTCCGGCTTCTTCGGTGACAAGCCGAGCAGGTACTTGTTGATGGCGATGTCGGAAGCGACCACCACGATCCACGACATGCCGCAGTTCGCGTAGAAGCCGAGGATCGTGTTGAGGAAGTCGAACATGTTCGCCTCCATCAAGACCAGAGCGATCAGCAGATTGACGCCGAGGAAGACCACCCGGCCCGGATAGCGCTTGGTCACCCGAGTGAAGGAGTTGGTCCAGGCCAGCGACCCCGAGTACGCGTTGGTCACGTTGATCTTGACCTGGCTGATGACGACCAGGATCACGGCGAGGGCCAAGGCCACCGGTGCCGGCAGGATGTCGCGGTAGATCTCGAGGAACTGGTGCACGGGTTGGTTGGCGATCGTGGCGCCGTCGGCCACGGTCGCGATGAGGTACACGGCCAGGAACAACCCGATCACCTGCTTGATCGCCCCGAAGATCACCCAGCCCGGGCCGGCGAGGATCATGGCCGTCCACCACCGCCGTGAGTTCGCGGCCGTCCGTGGCGGCATGAAGCGGAGGTAGTCGATCTGCTCGGCGATCTGCGCGATCAGCGACAGGCAGACTCCGGCGGCCAGCATGATCGAGCCGAGGTTCGTCGCCCCGTTGCCCTGCTCCCCCTGGTAGGCGAAGAAGCTGTCGATCGACTCGGGATGGCTGATCAGCAGATAGCCGAACGGGATCACCATCAAGATCAACCACAGGGGCGTGGTCCACAACTGCAGCTTGGACAGCACCTTCATCCCGTAGATGACCAGCGGGAAGATGATGATGGTCGACACCGCGTACCCGGCCCACAACGGCACTCCGAGACCGAGGAAGAGGCCCTGCGCCATGATCGAACCCTCGAGCGCGAAGAAGATGAAGGTGAAGGTCGCGAAGATCACGTTGGTGACGACCGACCCGTAGTAACCGAACCCGGCGCCGCGGGTGATCAGGTCGAGATCGAGGTTGTAGCGCGCAGCGTAGTAGGCCAGCGGGAACGAGGTCAGGAAGATCACGACGGCGAAGACGGCGATGCCCCACAGGGCGTTGGTCGTTCCGTAGGAGATGCCGATGTTGGCCCCGATGGCGAAGTCGGCGAGGTAGGCGATGCCGCCCAGTGCCGAGACCGCGACCACCCCGGGGGACCAGCGACGGTAGTGCCGAGGGGCGAACCGGAGCGTGTAGTCCTCGAGCGTTTCCTTCGTCGCGCTCTTGCCGGCCACGGTCTGGTGCTCCGAAGTAGCTGCGGGCGGTGCTGCAGTACTCAGGTCGACGTCGTCGCTCATGGTCGGACCCCTCTCGCACTGAGGCGGAAGGATTCCGCCCGGAAGATGTCCTGAGTCTGGTGAAGCCCGTGGTCGACCGGATTCCGTCGGTGTATCGATTCTGTTTCGTCCCGCAACAACGCTGTCCGGAGAGGAACGCGTCGAGGATCAGGCCGCTGGTCGCCGGGTGGTCCAGTAGGCGGCGGCGATGATCAACAATCCGATGAACGTGACGGCAGCGCTGCCGACGAAGATGCCACGTTGACCGAGCGCGGTGAGGGAGCCGACGGCGATGAGCGGACCGGAGACGATGGCGCCGATCCGACGGGTGTTCATGTAGAGACCGGTGGAGAGCCCGGGTCGCGGGATCAGCTGCTGGAACAGGGGGAGGCCGACGCCGGCGATGCCGGCGAAACACCAGGCGTTCAACAGCTGGAGGCCGAGGAGCAGGACAGGTCCGGTGGCGAAGGCGAGTCCGAGGTAGTACGCGACGCCGGCCAGACAGCTGGTGGCGATCAGCCCGAGATGGGAGTACCGCTCGCTGAGGCGGCCGATGAACAGCAGGGCGGGTACTTCGAGGGCGGCGGCAACACCGAGCGCGATACCGGCCCACAGCACGTCGAGCTGCATGGTCTCGGTGACGTAGATGGTCATGATCGCCATCCCGGTCGCGTTGGCTGCCTGCAGCAGGACGAACGCGGCCACGATCAGCACGATCCCGGCTCGACCGACCGACGACGGCTCCGGGGTCGGGTGGGCGGAGGGGGTGCCGCCGGCGTTGGCCGAGGCCCGGGCGTCGGCTCGGCGGTGACGCATCATGACGGCGGTGGTGGCGACATTGAGCACGGCGACGGCCGCGATGGCGGCCAGGATGGCGCGGTTCCCGAACCAGCCGATGATGAAGGTCGCCAGGGGCGGGCCGGCCACCCAGGCCACAGAGACGATGGCGCGGGTGTTGACGATGTCGGCGGGCCGGGCGCCGGCGTGGCGGAGGTGGGCGTACAACATCGAGCTGCCGACGCCGGCCGGACCGCCGATGACGATGAGGGCGATCGTCGCCAGCGGCAGGGTGGTGACCAGGGCCAGTGCGACTGCGAGCACGAACGTCAAGACACCGGAGCCCAGCATCGGGCCGAGGTAGTCCTGCTTCTTGTCGGCGTAGGCGGGGATGAGCAGGGAGAAGATGAACCCGCTGCCGTTGTAGACCGCGAGGACCCACCCGACCTCGGCGGTGGTGGCTCCGTACAACTCGACCAGGATCAGGGCCAGGGCTGGGCTGAGGAACGCGAGTTGCAGGCCCCACAGCAACGCCGACGTCGGTACCAGCAGTCGTCTCACGTCGCCACTCCATCGGGCGGTACGACGAGGTTGCTTCTCGAGGTGGTACTCGCACGTTCCCACGGTCGGGCTCGGGCGGGGTCGCGCCAGGTGCGTTCGAAGGTGCGCCGCTTGAGCCAGGGCGCGCGGGCGCACAACCGCAGCCATGCCGCGGAGGCCTGATAGCTGAGTCCTCGTCGAAGTCCTTGGCGCCGCATGGTCGCGGCGGAGGTCATGGCTTGGGTGCTGTACCGCCGGAGCTCGGCTTCATAGCCGAGGATGACGCTGCGTGGCGGCGCACCCGTGTTCGCGGCCTCCCGAAGCCGTCGTCCGAGCAGGTGCGCATCGCGCAATGCCGTGTTGGCGCCGAGTCCGCCGACGGGTGGCATGGAGTGGACGGCATCGCCGAGCAGGGTCACCGGCTCGTCGGACGTCCAGGTCTGCAGCGGCGGTGCGGACCGGAAGCGGATCGCGCGACGGCTGGCCGGGTCCGCCTCGGCGAGGAGTCGCCGGAGGGCGGGGTGCCAGTCTCGGCTGATCTGGTCGGCGCGGTCCGCGATGGCTTCCGTGGTGAGCCGTTCCATGTCCTCCGGGAGGTGACCGGCGTCGAGCACGAGCGCCGCCAGGACGTAGCTCCGCCCGATCTCCGCGTCAGTACCGCCGGTCGCGCGCGCCAGGATTGCCGCGGCGTCGGCCGGTGGCTCGTACGCGGCGGTGAAGAGGAACGCCGGGCCGTCCGACAAGACCGTCGTCATGCCGTGCTGCAGCGTCTCCGGTAGCCACGACCTGTTCTCGTCGTCCAGAAAGATCTTGTGCGCGTACGCACCGACACCGACCTCGCGATTGTCTCGGCCGGGGAGCACTCGACGCCGAACCCTGGAGCCAGCACCGTCGGCGCCGATCAGCAGATCAGTTGTCACTGTTCGCCCATCGCAGAAGCCGGCCGTGAGCTGATCATGATCGGATGGCTCGAAGTCGGCGAACTCGGCGCCGAAGTGCACAGAGTCGAGGCCGCAGAGCAGAAGCTGACGCAGTACCCGTCGATCGACGGCGAAGTGCTCGCCCGCCGCCGTCGGGTACATCAGGGACTCCTCGACAGTGACCAGGTGCTCCAGCTGGTCGGTGAGGAACCGGAAGTCACCCGCCGGCCCTGACGTTGCCACGAAGGCATCCCAAGCCTCTGCCGGCAAGGACGCCCGCAGAGCTCGGGCCCCGGCCGGGTTGATGTGCAGCCGGTAGCCGTCCCAGCGGCTGGCCGCGGCGACGTCTCGCTCGAAGACCTCAGCCCGCAAGCCGGACCTACGCAGGTACTGCGCCAGGCACAACCCGCCGATGCCGCCGCCGATGATCGCGATCGGGGTGCTTGCTCGAGTCATGGTCGACCGTCGATCGCGCGGGAGACGAGATCCTCCAGCTGCTGCAGAACCGACGGCGCCCGGACCGGTTCCAGCCGGACGCCCTTCACGGTTGCGATGACCAGGTCCGCCAAGCTCGTCTGGATGGCGGGATCGCAGCCGCCGCCGGCGAGCAGCTCGGTGAGGATCCGCCGCCAGCCGTCCTCATGGCGTTTCAGTCGCTGGGCAACGGCTTCATCCCGGCGGCCGCGGAGATCGAGCTCGGCGGTGACCAGGAACAGCTGCGGTCGAGCGCCGATCAGGTGTGCCAGCCGGCTCAAGTGGGTGGCCAGCTCGAACGGTTCGCCGGGCTGGGGGGCGCTGTCTCGAAGCTCGTCGATCGCCAGGTCGGCCACGCCCTCGACCAGTCGCTGTTTGGTGGCGATGTGGTGGTGGATCGTGGTGTGGTCGATGCCGACGTCGGCTGCGACATCGCGAAGCCGCAGGCCCTCGAAGCCGGCCGCGGCGACCCGGTCGAATGCCGCGCGCACGATGGCCTCTCGTCGTCCACCAACCACTTGGTGGAGTATGCCAGTAAGTGCTACTGATCGGAAGCTGAGCAGGGAGGCGGAGCCGCTCGCCACGGGTCGGAACCATGAGCCGCGATCAGGGCAACCGCCTGGTAGCGCTCGCTCGATTCTCAGCCAGGTACGTCAGCTCGGTTCGTCAGCTCGTTCGTCAGCCCGGTCGAGATGGGCGTACTGTCGAGGTGACGCGGCCGTGCCATCCTGGTCCCTGACGCCGCGGTCCTCGGAGCAGCAGCCAGCTGAACCGACCTCGTGTGAGACGGCCCAGCGGGGGGATCCGCTTTTTCGGAGCTCGCTGTGGATGTTCCCACCATCCTCCTGCGTGACCTCCGCGAACTCAGCAGCAGCATCGGGGTCGACGACGACGCGATCCTGTCGTCTCTGGAGGCTCTGCTCAGCGCGCTACAGGCGGCGGTTCCGTCCTGCCTCGGTTTGAGCGTGACGATCAACGGCGACGCTCCCATTCACCTGAACACCTTCCGCCCGACCGAGGACGGAGAGCAGGTCACCTCGTCGCTGCGGTTGCCCCTTCCGGCGCTGGCGCCGGGATTCGCGGCCGGCAGCCGAATCGTCTTCTACGCCACCACCCCCGGCGCTTTCGTCGACCTCGGTGCCGACGTCGAATATGCCCTAGAGCACCGATTCAGGGCAGGCGCCGGCGCCGATGGTGACGGCCACGAGGCGCTCGCCGGCGATGGCGCTGGCGGCGCCGGCCGGCTCGCCCGCTCTGGCGTCGTTCTCGACGCCGACCTTCCGCCGCCCACTTCCCGTTCCGGCCTGAGTGGGCTGGAGGAGCTGGCGACGATCAATCAAGCCATCGGCTTCTTGATCGCCGAAGGGCACGATCTCGATGAGGCCCGTGCTCTGTTGCAGCAGCGGGCTGCTGCGGCCGGCACCGATCTGCACGTTTATGCCGCGCAGCTGCTCGAACGCTGAGCTCCGGCGACGGCGCGGCCGCCGGAAGGCCCTGGCCTGATACGGGTGGGGGGTATAGGGTTTCCTGCATGGATGCCGTTCCGGATGACCGTACCGAGACGTCGAGCCCGTCCGAGAAGGCGACATCAGGTTGGGACTGGCGCCGCTGGACACCCTGGTCCGGTCGAGGTCGAACCGCAGATCGGGTGTTGCTGGGCACGATCGTCGCCGTAGTCGCATTCGGGGCAGCGATGCGGCCGTTGCGCCCGTTCCTGATCGCCGATCATCCGGTGGCGCTGGAACTGCTGGACGGAGGTACGGCGGCTGTGGGAGCGGCGGCGGCGTTCGCGCGGGTCGGCGACACCCCCGTGTGGCTCGTCGTGCTGGCCGGAGCCGTCGGAATGGCGAAGTTCGACTGGTTGACCTGGTGGGCGGGCCGGCGATGGGGCCGCGGGATGCTCGGCTTCTTCATGACCGGGAGCCGGGCCGCCCGCTACACCGAGCGGGCGCAGACCATGCCTGCGTGGTTGCTCGGCTTGGCCGTTGTCGCGTCGTCCCTTCCAGGACTGCCGACCGCGGCCATCTGCCTGCTGGCCGGTTGGGCCAGGATGCGACTGCTCACGTTCCTCCTCCTCGACCTGCTCGGGGTGGTTCTCGTGACCGCAGTCGTCACTGCGATCGGATACTCGCTCGGCCAGTCAGCGGTCGATGTGGTCCTCCTCGTCGACAAGTACGCCGGCTGGGTCAGCCTGGGCCTGATCCTCTTCGCAGCCATCGCGCCACTGGTGCGGAGACAGTGGTCCCGCCGTCGGGAACGCCGGCGACCGTCCGATGCGGCCGCCTGATCTCGGGTCGAGCGATCGCTTCCGTGCCGGCGTGCCGTGAACCGATTCTGCGGCTCATCCGATCAAGATGCGCGCCCAGGCGAACGCCCGGATGAACGCGCCGGTCGCGGGTGGTGACTCGCATTCCACCTCTCGTGCTGACGGCGGCTGGTCACCGGGGTCGGGACGCCAGGTCCAGCCGTCCGTTCGATCCCGGAGCTGAGCCGCCCAGTCATCGACAGCCCGATGCGACGGGTGACCCCGAGTGGTCCGTCCCGCCGACCTGAGGTTCGGGCTCGTTCGCGCCGACGTCACTGCTTCGTCCGAGGGCACGCGGGGTGAATCAATGCGGACGGTCATCGCACGGCTTCTCCTTACACCGATCAGAGCTGATTGCTGGTGTAACAAACCTGACACCGATTGCTACACCAGTCAAGAGGTTATGATGGTGTAAGACCGTGCGGTTGTGACCGATCACAGGCTGGAGGAACGATGCATCGCAGCAGACTGTCGACCCTGATCATCGACGCGCACGCTGACCATGCGGCGTCGAGCGTGGCGTTCTGGTCAGCCGCTCTGGGCGTCACCGTCCACAGCTCAGTGGAAGAGCCCCAGTTCACGACGCTGGAAGGGGGTGTCGCCGGACTGGCCACCGCGATCCAGAAGGTGGACGACCAGGCCCGGTATCACGTCGACATCGAGACCGATGACGTCAGCGCCGAGGTGGCGCGGTTACGGGGACTCGGTGCGGTGGAGGAGTCGTCCTGGCAGGATTGCCACACGTTGCGAGCTCCCGGTGGCCACCTCCTCTGCGTCATCCCCGTGCACAGCGACCGCGAGACCTTCGCCGCCCTGGCTCGCACCTGGCCCTGAGCGCGTGCAGGCCGGCAGGACGGTCAGATGCCGTCACGTGATCCGTCGATGGTCGGACCCAGCAGCACCGCGCCACCGGTCACGAGTGGTCTCGTAGATCACCTCGCCGTGCTCCGCGCCAGGCAACGGATCGGCCCAGGTGCGGTGCTCGGTGCGAACATGACCCATCCCCAGCCGGGTCATGACTCTGCGGCTGGCGTGGTTCACCGCCATCGTCTCCGCCCAGATCGAATCCAGGCCGACGGTGCCGAAGCCATGGTCGAACACGGCGGCCGCACCCTCGGTGGCGTATCCCTGGTGCCAGTGGCGACGCGCGAGACGCCATCCAGCTTCGGCGCGCGACGGGTTCTCGGGCACCGGCCGATCCGGGGAAAGATCCCACCATCCGAGGAAGTCACCGTCGCTGCGGCGCCACCCGATCCACCAGCCGAGCCCGACCGCATCAGCGTCGGCGTCAGCGCAGATCGGCCCCCAGAAGGCGTGGACCTCCGCCGCGCTGCGGGCACGGCCCAGGATGAAGCGGAGCACCTCGGCGTCGGCATCCAGCTCCACGAGCCACGGCAGGTGCTCTGTCCGCAGCGGCTCCAGCTGGATGCGCTCGCTGCTCAGCGTGGGACGGCTCATCGCCTCATCGTGTCGCGGCCTGCCGGCGGTCGTGACCGAGGTGCCCGCCGGTCGCCGGGCTTCCGGTTACGTCAGCGACGTGGCGAGGAAGTCGCGGAGCAGGATGGTGAGTTGGTGGGGGTTCTCCTCGGCCATGTGGTGCCCCGATTCGACGGTTCCGGAGGTCAGAGGTCCTGAGCACCAGGCCTTCCAGATCTCGGCCGGATCGCCGTAGAGCGTCGCCATGTCATCGCGGCTGGACCAGGCCACCAGCGTGGGGCAGACGATGGTTCGGCCGGCCGCACGGTCCTGCTCGTCACAGCTCCGGTCGACGTGCAGGCTGGCGCGGTAGTCCTCCACCATCGCGCGCACGGTGTCGGGATTCGTCACGGCGGCGACCATGTCGTCGTAGTTCTGCTGCCCCATCTGCTCCCGATCGGGCTGGTACCAGGCCAACGGATCGGCGTTGATCACGCGTTCGGCGTGCGGTGAGGCGAAGAAGAACCAGTGCGGCCACAGCTCCGCGAACCGGGCGTCGGCCCGCTCCAACGCCTCCAGGATGGGCACGCTGTCGAGAACCGCCAGCGCCGCGACGGATGCCGGATGGTCGAGGGCGCAGCGATACGCGACGTAGCTCCCGCGGTCATGACCGACCACGGCGAACTTGTCGTGTCCCAGGACGTGCATGACGGCGACGGTGTCTGCGGCCATGCTCCGATCGCAGTAGGTCCTGTGGTCGGCAGCGGGGGGAGGTTTGGACGAGCGACCGTATCCACGCAGATCCAGGCAGACGACCGCGAATCCCGCGGCAACCAGGTGGGGGGCGACTCGGTGCCAGGTCGTGTGGGTCCGCGGGTGGCCATGGAGCAACACCACGGCGGGCCCCGATCCCCCGCTCCGTCCGTGGATCGTCACGCCGCCGACCGGCACGTCCCACTCGTCGAACCCCTCGAACACCGATCCACCATCGCATCCGTCGGTCACCTCGTGGACGCCCGCCCGTGGGGTACGCCATCGAAGGTCGTTTCGATCACTCGGTCCAGAGCTGGTTGCCGAAGGTCCTGGCGGACAGCGACGTGTGACCAGCATCAGTAGCTCTCAGTCAACCTCGGTAGTGATCACGTACGCCGTGCCGGCTTTCGACCGAGATCCTGCAGCTGGCGGATCGATCGCTCCGCCCGCCGCCCGATCCCGAAGGAAGTTGCCATGAGAGCAGTACGTCGAGTGGGGCGCTGGCTTGTCGCCGTCGCCGTCCTGGCCGGAACGGCCCTGTTCGTTCTGGCCCCGAACGCCGCCGCCAACTACAAGACCCTCGACGAGGACCCGATCTCGATCGCGTCGCCCGGCTTCGACTTCGGCGGAGGCTCGTTCGTCCTTGGCAGCCTCTCCGGCTCGGGGCGGGTCGAGTGGGAAGTGCAGGAGAACGATCTCCTGCCGCAACTGATCGGCGAGCTGCATCTCAACGACGTCGGTGGCGAGTGCGCGCGGATGCGCATCGACTACTACACGTTCGGCTCGACCTTGCTGTCGACGTCCTACGGAGGCACGAAGTGTGCGCCGGACGACGGTCACCATTACTGGACCGTCGATCTGGCTCCGTACGACAACGGCCGCATCGGCAAGGTCAAGGTGACCCTTCAGCACGAGCTGTCGAACGGCAGCTGGGTCCGGGTGGGCTCGGAGCAGTGGTCGACCCTCAGTCACTACGCAGACACCGGTGTGAAGATCAGCACACCCGGCTTCGACTTCGGCGGCACGAGCTGGGATCCGGTCTCCTCCAACGCGCTGAACAGCGGACGGATCGACTGGGACTTCGACGACGGCCGCATTCAGCCGCACCTCACCGGTCGGCTGTACGTCAACCGGGAGGCCGGAGCCTGCGCCCGGATGCGGATCGACTACTACTTCGATGACGACGCCGATGCCGATGACGACCCGGAGCTGCTCGACACCGTGACCGGGGGCACCGTCTGCGCCTCGGACAACTCGTTGCACAGCTGGACCGTCGACCGGGCCGACGTCAGCCATGACCTGATCGACCACGTCCGCATCTCGATCGAGTCGCTGGAAGGAGGCCAGTGGAGGATCGTCGGATCCACCTTCTCCGGCTTCGGGGAGGGCTGCCTGGTCGATGTCTGCTACGCGGTCGTCGGCGGCGGACCCGTCTGGTGACGGGCCGATCGTCGAGCCGGGTGGGATGCCGACTCGACGCCCGACGTCGGCAGCCGGCGAGCGGGCCGAGGACGATGGTCACGGCAGTTTCTGGATCTTCACCGCACCGACGTCGGTGCTCACTTCGAGGCGATGGCTCGAGGAGGGATCGGTGTCCACGTCGACGACGGCGGCGCCGACCGACGTGTGGACCTCGACGGCATAGGTCGTCGTCCCGGGCACCCGGAGCTCGACGGCACCGGCGTGGGTGCTGGCCCGGACCGAGGTCGGCGCCTCGACGAATTCGAGGTACGCCGCCCCTGCAGCGGTTTCGATGACCGTGTTCGCGTTGCGAAGTGCCCGACCGTTGACGGTTCCGGCTTGGGTCCTGACCTGGATGTCACCGGTCAGGCCATTGAGGTCGACCGTGCCGGCCTGCGCGGTGATCTTCGCCGACATGGCCGCCGGCATCCGGATCCGATAGCTCACGTCGCAACGCAGTTCGTCGTCCCCGCAGCCGGATTCGGTGAGCCGGACCGTGTCGCCCGCCACCTCGTGGGCGGTGACGGGCTTGCCCCGGGAGTAGCGGTGCTCCTCGGTGACCGTGACCGGACCGTCGGCCGTCACGATCTCGACGCTGGCGGCGCGGGCGTCGATCACCAGGGCGGTGACCGGCTGGTCGATCTGGTAGGCCAGCTCCGTGGTCGTCGTGGGCAGGTTCACGCAGGCGGCGAGCGGCAGCAGGGCAAGGGCTGCGAAGCCGGTCAGGGTGCTTCGTTTCATGATGATCACCTGTTCCTCGAAGTGTTGATCAATCCAGGCTCGCAAAGGACGGCACGAGCGGTCAGGGTGCGTTCTGGCGACTTGCAGGGCCGGGTTTCTGGTGTCGGGGTGGCGCGGACGCGACCGCTCATCTCATCCCCGCCTCACGGCCGGTCAGCAGCCGCCACGGCACGACCATGACGAGGAGCGGCACCAGCAGCGCGGTCACCAAGATCAACGGCGAGAAGGCCGCCAGTGCCCCGGCCGGGATGATGACCAGTTTGAAGGCGTCGATCGCGGTGTGCAGCAGGGCCGGTGCCCAGATGGTGTGTCGACCGGACTCGTACAGGTAGCCGAACGGGATGGAGGTGACCGCGGCGATCAGCATCGCCGTGAGGCCGATGACGGGGCCGAGGGTGAAGACGATGGGCAGGTGGGTGATGGCGATGAGTGGCATCGTCCAGCCCAGAGCGGACCGGAACGACCGGCCTTCGCGCAGCCGGCGGAAAGCGAACCCCCGCCACACGAGCTCCTCCGCCAGGCCGTGGAAGGCGAAGATGCCGATCAGCAACCACACCCAGTCGGCACGCAGTTCCAAGGCTGCACCGCTGATGGCAGTGGTCAGTGGGTAGACGAGGAGGACGATTCCGGACACGGCCGCGGCCACCGCCAGGGCACGCCCACCCGGCCGCCCGAGTCCCAGCCGTCGTAGCGACACCCGCCAGGGGGTCCGGTACAGCAGTCGTTCCACGGCGAGACCGGTGCCCAGCACCGCCGCGAGGATGACCAGGCCCCAACGCCCGGTCGGGTCCACCGCACTGATACCGCCGAGGACTCCGTACAGCACGGCGAAGCCGAGGAGGAAGCGGAGCCACTCTCGTCGTGAGTGGACCGCGGGGCGACTGGTCGACGGGTCCGCGAGGGTCCAGCCGGCGGTGGTTCGCTGGGCGCTCATCGAGACACCTGCGGCTGCCGGCCGGCCATCGAGATGACGTGAGCAGCGATGAACAGGAAGTGGGCGACGGTAGCGACCAGACCCATGCCGACCAGCTCGAACGCGCTGAAGCTCGCCCAGAAGACGATGTTGGCTGTGGCCAGCAGCAGGTGCACGGCGATCGCGACGACCTGCCAGAGCCGGCTGGCCTCCCAGGCCCCGACGGCCAAGATCAGCACTCCGATCACGACGGCGAGGCCATGAGCCTCCACCCAACCGAGGATGTGGGGCGAATCGAGGAAGATCGACCCGTACGGACCTGCGCCGACGTAGTGACTCAAGAGCTCGAAGGCCACCTGGGCCGTGCCGGCGACGATCAGGAAGCTGCTGTCGATGAGGAGCAGCAGACGTCGCCGTGCCGCCCACGGGTGCTGTCGTACGGCGCCGTCGGTGTCGGGTCGTTGGGTTGCGGTGATCATCGTCGATCTCCTTCGAAAGGGTGGATGCCGTCAGTGGCCTGGCTCTCGAGTGACGTGACCTGGCCGCCGGCGTCTCGGATCGGCGTGAGCAGGGCAAGACGCGATCCCAGTTGAGGGCTCGAGATCAGGTGGTGGCGGGTCACACCACACACGGTGGCCGGCACCAGGGTGGCGTCGCACCACCCTGCTCCGAGACCACCCGGGTGGAGACACCCGGAACGCGCCGGTACCGACGGTCAGCCGTGCCTCGGCGACCGCCCCGGCGCCTCAGCCGGTTCGCCGGCCCTCAAGGAGCCGATCCGAGCGGACCCGCTAACGGTTCCCGGTACGAGGGGTGATCCTCAGCCCGCGGGCCAGCCAGCCGATCTCTCCGGCGGAGTTCCGTACGAACGAGACCTTCTCGATTCCGTTGACCAACGCAACGTCCTCGTCGGCGAAGGTCAGCGGCGCTGTGGGGGCGGGTGGCGGGGTGATCGCCGTGGTGAAGGCGTTGGGCCGCGTCGTCTCGGTCTGGGCCAGGCTCATCGGTGCACCTTGCGGGCCGCCCGTGGCGATGGTCATGGTCTGACCCGGGTCGCTGTAGGTGCCGGCGTAGCGGGCGAGCTCGGCTGCGGGCAGCGTCACCGGCTTGCTGCCCAGCGCGATGAACGACTGGGTCAGGCCGAGCTTGTCGACGTACGACTGCAGCCCTGGGTAGGTGGTCGCCACCGCGTTCAGCACCGCCCGTTCGGCGGCGATGCCGCCGGAGACGTTGACGAGCAGCACCACGGCCAGCTGCTGCTCCGGGAAGGCCACGAAGACCGCGTGACAGCCCGCCGTGTCGCCGTTGTGGCTCAACGCCGTGACGCCACCTTCCTCCTGCACGAACCAGTTGCGGCCGATCCTGATGTCGAGGCCGGGCCACGTCTGGGCCGGATCCTGCATCTGCTGCAGGCTGTCGGCGGAGACGATCCCGCTACCGGGACCCTGACGGCCCAGCGAGAGGTGGAAACGGCCGTACGCGAGAACGTCGGTCGGGGTCGCCCAGAGACCGCCCGCCGGCTCGACAGCGCGCGGCAGGAACAGCGGTGTCTGGACGGCGAGTCGGACCTCGCCGGAGCCGATCGGGCCCTGGTAGTGCCCGTCCACGTGTCGTCGCCCCATGACGGCCGGTCGATCGAGCAGCGTGCTGGTCAGGCCGAGTGGACCGATGACCAGATCGTTGACGCCGGCGAGATAGGTCGAGCCGTGCACCACCTCGATCAACCGACCGAGCAATGTGAAGCCGTCGTTGTTGTAGGACGGGAAGGCGCCGAGCGGAAAGATCTGCGGCAGAGTCGGCAGGATCTGGTCGACGTAGCGGGCGATGGCCTGGTCGTTCTCGCCGACGTAGGCGCCGTCGGAGCCGTAGAAGCCGGCCGTGTGATCCAGCAGGTTCGCGATGGTGACGCGGGCGGCCGTTTCCTCGTCCGCCATCTTCAGCGCGGGAAGGTACTCACGCACCGGCGCGTCCAGGCGCAACTTGCCCTCGTCGATGAGGCGCCAGATCGCCGTGGCGGTGTAGGTCTTCGAGAGGGAGCCGAGCTGGAACAAGGTGTCCGGGCCGACCGTCACGTGGCTGTTCAGCGACTCGACGCCGAAGTACGCATATTCCTCGCGCCCGTCGTGGAGCACCCCGAGGGCAGCGCCCGGGATGGGCACCCTCGTCATCATCGCCAACAGCGCCTCGGCCACCGTCCGGAACTCCGGCGACGCGTCGGCCGGAATCGAACTCGGCAGCGGCGTCCCGGTGCCGAGTCCGTCGTAGGCGAGTACCGGAACGCTCTCCACCGTCGGAGCCGATGCCGAAGCGGCCGGTTCGCGGGTCAGCAGGGCCGCCCCTCCGGCGACCACGGCGCCGCCCGCCACCGCAGCGCCGCCGGCTGCGACCAACAGTGTTCGCCGACTGATGCCCGCCGGTGGCGGCGAGCCGGCACTCGCGCCGCTGGTCGATGCCGGGGACGACTCTTCTTGATCTTCGGTAGACGTCGACAACGTCGGGTCCTCTCAGCGCGGGCGGGCAACGATCACACTGCGTCGCCCCGTCTCCGCACGAACCCGAGTCGGCTGGATGGGACCGGCCGGTGACGCGAGCCTAGCGACGCCACCGCCTTCCGGCACGGATCCGTCGGTCTCATCTTGATCTCGGACTCGGCAGAGCGGAGGTGCCGGAGCATCCACCGGCGATCGGGGTGGGCCGACCCTGTTCACAGAAAGCGTCCAGCGAACCAAGATCGGCTTGAAACGTTCTCCGCGGTCGTGATCGGATGGTGATGGCCCACCCGACTCATCGTCAGAGGAAGTGACCTTCGTGTCCCACCCGCTGCGGGTTGCCGTGCTGTCGTTCTGGCACGTGCACGCCGGCGATTACGCCCGATCCACCGTCCAGCACCCCGACACCGAGCTCGTCGCCGTCTGGGATGACGACGTCGCCCGGGGCGAGGAGGGGGCCGAGCGCTTCGGCGTCCCCTTCGAGCCCGATCTCGACGCCCTGCTCGCCCGCGATGACGTCGATGCCGTCACCGTGACCACGGAGACCTCGGTTCACCGCGAGGTGCTGACCAGGGCGGCTGCGGCCGGCAAGCACATCTTCACCGAGAAGCTGCTGGCCCCGACCGTGGCGGAGGCCGAGGAGATCATCGCCGCTTGTGACGCGAACGGCGTCAAGCTCACCGTGTCGTTGCCACGGCTCTACCACGGCTACACCCAGGTCGTCCGCCAGGTCATGGCGGACGGCCGCCTCGGCGACCTCACGTACGGCCGGGTCCGGCTCAGCCACGACGGCGCAGTCCGCGACTGGCTGCCGCCACGGTTCTACGACCCCGAGCCGGCGATCGGCGGTGCGCTCACCGACCTCGGCTGCCACCCGGTCTATCTGACCCAGCTGTTCCTCGGCTTCGATCCCGACACCGTGCAGGCGACCTACCGCAGCGTCACAGACCGAGCCGTCGAGGACAACGCCTCGGTGACGATCGGCTACGCCGACGGTGCCATCGGCGTGATCGAAGCCGGCTTCGCCAGCCCGAGCGGTTTCAGCATCGAGATCTGTGGCACCAAGGGGGCCTTGAGGTACCACGACCAAGAAGACGTCATCCACGTCACCGGGGACGGCGATCCCGAGGCCCTCCCGGTTCCCGAGCACCTGCCCGACGCCTTCTCGCAGTGGGTCGGTCACATCGCCGACGGGAGTCGTGCCGACGCCAACCTCGCCGCGGCGATCGAGCTCACCCGGCTCGTGGTCGCGGCGAACGATGCGGCCGCCACGGGCACGACCGTCCGCTACGCCTGATTCCCGCTCGACCAACCCCTGCAGCAAAGGACACTCAGCGAAGATGCCCACACTCGTACCGGCTCCGGTCAAGGTCGGACTCATCGGCGGCGGCGGCATCGCCAACGCCCACATCAAGGGCTACCAGCGGTTCTCCGATCTGATCACGATCACCGCGGTCGCCGACGCGGTCGAAGAGACCGCCCGGCGCCGCGGCGAGGAGCTCGGTGCCGTGCCCTACACCGACTACCACACCTTGATCAACGAGGCCGACATCGACGCCGTCGACATCTGCCTGCCGCACCACCTGCACGCGGACGCGATCATCGCAGCGGCCGGAGCCGGCAAGCACATCCTCTGTGAGAAGCCGCTGTGCCTCAACCCCGACGAGGCCAAGCAGGTGAAGGACGCGGTGGCTGCAGCGGGGGTGACGCTGATGTGCGCCCACAACCAGCTGCTGCTGCCGGCGGTCGCGAAGGCGAAGGAGCTGCTCGACGCCGGCGTGATCGGCAGCGTCTACGAGGTGCGCACCACCGACAGCTTCTACAACGACTTCAAGCCCGAGAACATGGGCTGGCGGGCTCATGCGTCGACCTCGGGCGGCGGTGAGCTGATCGACACGGGCTACCACCCCACCTATCTCATGCACTACCTGGCGGGTGGTACCCCGGTCGAGGCGACGGCCATGATCAGCACGCACCGACTGACGTTCATGGAGGGCGAGGACAGCGCTCAGGTGCTGATCCGTTTCGACAACGGCGCGGTCGGGCACCTCGTCACCAGCTGGGCGTACGAGCCGCCGCCCGTCACCGAGCGCTTCTCGGCGGTGGGCGAGCTGGGATCGCTGCACGGCACCGCGACGTCGGTGACGTACACGCTGCGCGACGGGTCGACCGAGACGTTCGACTTCGACGCCGTGGACTCGATCCCGGAGGAGATCGGGGTCTTCGCCCGGTGCCTCATCGACGGCACGCGTCCGACGCACACCGAGAAGGAGGGGATCGAGGTCCTCGGCATGATCCTGGCTGCCTACGAAGGCGCCCGGACCAAGTCGTTCGCCTCGGTGCTCGCCTTCTGAGGCGATCGTCACGGGAAGCCTCGACGGCGCCCTTCGGCCACAGCTGAGTCGGCTGGAGTCGCCGACCCGAGAGGACGGCAACGGTGAGGACGTCTCGGCCGTGACCGCCCGGGGCCTCAGCCGCCGAGCATCGAGGAGAGCTCGTCGACGTAGGCCTTGGCAGCGGTCTCCGCGTCACTGCGCCCGAACCGCACGTCCTGGAGAAACCTGGTCTGCGGCAGCGAGATGTCTCCGAGCCCGGCCGGGGGCGCCGGTGACGGTGGGGTGAGATCCGGTTCGACCGAGCGCAGGTAGTCCGCGGCCTTCTTGTCCGACGGGCTGAGGTCGGCGGTGATGGCGGTTCGTAACGCGGTGTTGGCCGGCATGCCGCGTTCGGCCATCAGCACCGAAGCAGACTGCGGGTCGTTGACCAGGTAGTTCACAAAGGCTGCCGCCGCCTCGGAGTTCTCGCCGCGGGCGGGGACGGACCACATCATCGACACGTTGTAGAAGAGCTTGGCGTCGGCCGCTCTGCCGGTCATCGACGGGAAGCGCAGCAGGGTCAGATCGGCTCCGGACGCCTTCTCCAGTGCCTGCACCTGGTTGGACCAGTAGACCGACATGGCGGTCTTGCCCTTGGTGAAGAGCCGGTCGCTGAGCGGGGCCACGATGTCCTCGGTGCTCTGCGCCACGGGAGGTATCGCCTTCATCTGCTCGAGCTGACGGGCGAACTCGAAGAACTCCTGCGCGTCTGCGGCGTCGAAGCCCAGACCGTCGACGGTGTAGAGGTCCTTGCCCTGCTGCCGCATCCACATCCAGAAGCCGAGGTCGTAGAGGGTGAAGTCGGAGCAGCCGACGACCCCTTTGCCCTTGGCGGTTATCTCGGCCGAGAGGTCGGCCCACTGCTCCCAGGTCCAGGTCGTGTCGTCGGGTAGCTCGACTCCGACCTGTTCGAAGATCTTCGGGTTGGCCGCAACCAGCATGACGTTCACGCCGGCGTTGACACCCATCAAACCGTTCGGTGTCCGTCCGGGATCGAGGGTGCCCTCGGCGAATCCGGTCGTGGTGACGCCGGCTTGGTCGAGGGCGAGCAGGGCGCCGCGATCGCCGTACTGGCGCAAGTACTTCAGGTCCATCTGGATCACGTCCGGCGCGTTGTTCGCGGCGGTCTGCGTGGCCAGCTTGTCCCAGTAGCTCGCCCACTCCGCCGGCTCACCCCGAACCGTCACCCCCGGCGTCGCCTGCTGGTAGCGGGCGATCACCTTGTTGGTCAGATCGGTCCGGGTCTGGTTCCCCCACCAGGACATCCGCAGCTCGGCCGTCTGCTGACTGCTCGCCTTGCCGCTGCTGCCGGGGGAGCAGGCGCCCAGCCCGAGCGCCAGCCCTCCCGCAGCGCCGAGCAGCATCCGCCGACTCATGGTCATGTTCTCTCTCCGCACTGTCACTGGACATCGTCTGGTGATCCTTCGGCCGGGCTCATACCGGTAGATGCGGAGAAACGTGACGGTTGTAGGGCTGGGTCGGGCTGAGGGTCGGGCTGAGATCAGACTCGGGTCCCGACGAGCGGTGACGTGATCTCCGGCGTCGACGTCGGTTCCGAGGTTCCGGGCGTTCCGGCGTTGCTGGAGAATCCCTTCACGATCAGCCAGACACCGATGAACACCTCCCACAAGCCGCCCGGGATCGCTTGGATCGAGTTCAGCTGGAAGCCGAGGATCTGGAGGAGCGATCCGGCCAGGATGACTGCGTAGCCGGCGAGTCCCCAGATCGCCAGCGGTCTCGGAATCAGGTTGGCCCGCAGGAACGCGGCGCACAGGATGAGGCCGGCGACGCCGACGGTCGTCATGGCGAACTCGTAGGCGTAGAGGTTCGCGGCGGTCAGCACCGCGCTGAGGGCCTGGAGATAGGAGATGTCGCCGCCGCCGGCCTTCAGGTACTCGGCCCCCACCGGTATCTGGATCACGATCAGCAAGGTCATGATCGCGATCAAGGTCGCGTCGATGATCCGAGCCGCCAGGTAACCGACCGCGCTGCGAGCGCTGCGACGGCTGAGGATGGGGAACATCACGACGCCGTGTGTGACGTCCCCGCCGACGGTCGCCAGCCAGCACACGGCACCGAGCGCCACGATCATGCCGTTGGCGGCGATCGAGGAGAGGGGCTCCGGTGCCGTGAGGACTGACTGGATCAAGACGTTGCCGACGATGCCGAGCACCATCCCGGCGAGGTACAGCACGCCGACGACTCGGGCGGCGATGCGATCAGGCCGGGTGCTGCGACTCGGCTCGGTGGTGGGTGTCTGGTTCTGCATGTCGAGGCTCCATCGGACTGGAAGCCGATGAGGTCTGAAGCCGCACCGTACTTAGTACAGAACGTACTGTACTTTGTACGAATTTGCTAGGGTCGAGTCACGATGCCGAAGCAGCCGAGTTCCAACCCGCCGGTCCGCAAGCGGACACCGCTCAGCCGAGAGCGAGTCCTCGCCGCCGCCCTCGCCGTCGCCGACGCGGGCGGAGCGAGTGCACTCACCATCCGGTCTCTGGCCCAGTACCTCGGCGTCCAACCGATGGCCCTCTACTACCACTTCGCCAACAAGAAGGAGATCCTCGACGGGATCCTCGACCTCGTGTTCAGTGAGATCGAGCCACCGAATCCCGGGGGCGACTGGCGGACAGAGCTGACGCGTCGGGCACACTCCGCACGCCGGGCGCTACGACGCCATCCGTGGTCGATCGCGCTGCTGCAGTCGGGCACGGCCCCCGGCCCGGCCACGCTGCAGCACCACAACGGGGTCATCGGAACCCTGCGCGAGGCCGGCTTGTCGGTGACCATGACCGCACACGCCTACGCGCTGCTCGACAGCTACATCTACGGCTTCGCACTGTCGGAGACCGCACTGCCGATCAACGGGCCCGAGACGGTTGCCGAGGTGGCCGAATCGATGATCGAGCAGCACCCACTGGACGACTACCCCTACCTGGCCGAGTTCTCGACCGAACACATCCTCCGACCTGACTACGACTTCGGCGGCGAGTTCGACTTCGGACTCGAGCTGATCCTCGACGGCCTTGCGCGATCGCTCCCAGGTCCGGGACCGAAACCGGTCTCCTGAACGACCCCGTCATCCGACCGGGCGCCACCGACGACGATCGGCCACGTGCTCGGCGTAGTCTCGCGGCCATGCCGGAGTACGTGCTCGACCACCACCTCGACGGTGAAGCGGGGCGGCTTGCGCTGATGTCTCAGCTGCTCGATCCGATGCACCGCCGGCTGCTCACGATGCTCGGCGTCGGACCTGGCCAGCGCGCGCTCGAGGTCGGTTGCGGCAACGGCTCCGTCTCACGCTGGCTGGTCGGACAGGTCGGTCCCGAAGGGCACGTGGTGGCCGTCGATCTCGACCTGTCGCTCGTGGCACCCACGCCCGGCCTCGAACTGCGCCAAGGTGACATCGTCGCCGGTCCGATCGAGCCGGGAGGCTTCGACCTCGTCACCGCCCGAGCCGTGCTGCATCACGTCGCCGACATCGAGGCGGCGCTGCGGAATCTCGTGGCGAGTCTCGCGCCCGGTGGCACGCTGCTGTTGATCGAGCCGGACTTCCTGCCGGTCGAGATCTCCGAGCCGGCCCCGGTGCAGAAGTTCTGGCACGGCTGGCTGGCCTGGGCCGCGGACCGAGGGATCGACTATCACGTCGGTCGGTCACTGCCGCGTCGGCTGGCCGAGCTCGGTGTGGCCGACGTGTCCGGCGTAGCCGAGACGGCCTTGTACAACGGCGGTTCCGCGTGGGCGGACTACTGGGTCCGGACGATCACCGAGCTGCGCCCGAACCTGGTGGCATCGGGTGAGATAGACGACGCGACCATCGAGGAGTTCCTGAACCGTTGCGGAGACCAGACCTGGTGGACGCAGACGATCGCGTTCACCGCTGCGTACGGACGGACTCCGGACCTGCGCACTGCGTGATTCGTCCAGCCGGCGCCGGGAGCACCTGCTCCGCCACGCAGCTGTCGATGAGGCTCGAGACCACGGCTTCACGGTGATGCCGAGGGAGGCGTGTCCACGACGAGCGAGCCCTCGCTCCAGTCCGACAGCTCCGAGACGATCACCCCGCCCGGACCGATCAGAGCCGCCCAACCGGGGAAGTCCTCGTCGGCGGTCGCCCCCGCCTGGGTGGACACAGCGAGGTGGCTGCCTCGGGGCAGCAGCCGCTCAGCGTCGGCGCGAACACTGCCGCGCCACCAATCGAAGCCCCGACGCCAGTCCTCCTCGCTGACTCGCCGCGGCCCGTAGAGTCCCGGAGCCGATGGCGCCAAGACGAGTTCGGCGCCCAACGCGTACGGCGGTCCGGCCCCGATCTCGGCGCACACGGCCGTCGCGACCGCGGTCCGGTCCACCGAGACCAGCTCGAACCCAGGGCCCGCCCGAAAGGTGGGCCGCTCGTCGGGCGGGAGCGCTGCTTTCCGGTGGATGCCGAGGATCGCCCCGTCTCCGGCGAGCACCTGGGTGATCAGGGGGCGCGCATCGCCCTCGCTGTCGTCCGGAGCCGCGGCCTCGGCCAGCCCGAAGCTGAGCCGCGGACCGCCGCGCGTGGCGGCCACCAGTGACGTCACGGCGTCGTTCGCCAACGGGACGGCTGCTCCGGCGTCGTATCCGGTCAACGACATCTCCGGCAGCAGGACGAGATCGCACTGCTCGCTTCGGCCCACCGCGAGCAGGTCCAGATGTCGTCGGTGGTTGCCGTGCAGATCCCCCTTCTCACAGCGAAGCGCCGTCAGCAGCAGCCGCACGTGGTCCTCTCCTCGGTTCGGGTTCACGACGAGTTCGCTCGTCGGACACGGTGCCCCGAATCTAGCCGCGACTCCGAGCACTCTGATCTAGAGGCGGATCGAGAAGCGGATCGAGAAGCGGCTCGAACAGCTCGAGAAGGGCGACCCGGATCTGGGCGGGCTGAAGGCCCGCGTCGTGCCGCAGGATGCGCCAGGTCGTCGCGTCGCAGAGGGCTGTGATCTGGGCCAGCCGACGCGCAGTGGTGATCGGCTCCGATGGCGGCAGTCGATCAGCGAACGTGTCCCGGCACCATTGCAGGTGCTGAGCGCGGGCCCGGCCGGCGAGTGTGGGTAGGCCAGTGATCACCGGTGCCTCGGCGTACATCTTGAGGATCATCAGTCCGTACGCCTCGTAGTGGTCGACGAGATCACCGATCACTCGTGGTGTCGAGTGCCTCGCGCCGGATCGACGGGTGGCCAGGAGCACGGTCAGTTCACGTTCGACCAGAGCCACGATCACGCCCGCCTTGCCGCCGAAGCGCCGGACGATCGTGGGAACGGTGACCTCGGCGCGTTCCGCGAGCACGTCGAGTCGGATCCGGTCGAAAGGCTCCTCGGCCCACAGTGCCAGGGCTGCATCGAGCACTCGATCTGCGGTCTCGGCGACGCTGGCGGCGCGCACCGTCATCTGGTAGCGTCGCGTATTCATGCAAGTAAAACTAACACGAAATGGTTCGGTTACGCGACATGATCATTTCCCGCTCCCAGCGACTGCGGGTGCCCACGCGGCTCGGCTCCCTGCACGTCGAAACCGCCGGCGTGGGAACGCCGACAGTGTTCTGGTCCTCGATGTTCGTCGATTCCGACACCTGGATCCGACTGGTGCCGCACCTGTCCGGGCGCCGAACCGTCCTGGTCGACCCGCCCGGACTGGGGCGCTCAGAACCCCTTCGCCGGAACAGCTCGATCGCGGAGGCCGCCGAGGCTGCCACCGACCTCCTCACCGAACTGAGCCGTACCGGGGTGATCTCGGAGCCGGTGGACTGGGTCGGCAACGCCTTCGGCGGGCACGTCGGTTTCGAGCTCGCGAGCCGGCCGGGCGTCCTGAAGAGCCTGATCGCGATCAGCTCCCCGCCCGAGCCGATCCCGGCCGAGCGGCGTCGGCAGATCCGGCTGTTGCACCCGCTGCTGCGCGCCTTCGGACCGATCGGTCCTGTCCGCGCCGCCATCACCGCCGCCCTGCTGACGGATCGATCCGCCGCGGACCCCGAGGTCGACGCCATCGTGTCCGCCGCGCTGGCCCGACCCACCCACGCCAGCCTGAGTCGAGCGCTGCGCTCCTTCATCCTCGACCGCCGCGATGCCCGGGCCCTGTTGCCCCAGATCACCGTGCCGGCCCTGTTCGTCGCCGGCGACGACCGAGGCGACTGGCTCCCCGACGACGCGCGACGCGCTGCGGCGGCCACCCCCGACGCACGGGTCGCCGTCATCGAAGGGGCCCGAACCCTCGTCCCCCTCGAACAACCCGAACGACTGGCTCGAGCCATGATCGATTTCTGGGCCGGCTGACGAGCTTCGCGCGGGCGAGGCCCGGGTCGACCAGGGGCGGATCCACCCGGTCAGGCGACAGCTCCCTGCCAGGCGAAGGTCGGACACTGCTCGACCGATGTCGGCATCGCCCAGACGGCTCCGTCGCCCTCACCGGGCTCGCCCAGACCAGTACGCGCGCTGGTGACCACCAGACTGGGAGTTCCCCCGACATCGGCCACGCACACCGACGTCGGCTGAACGGCGCCCAGCGGCCAGGTCTCCCGAAGTCGGCCGGTCGGGTCGTACCGGTGGATCCGGCCGGCACCCCACAGTGCGACCCATACGCATCCTTCGGTGTCGACCATCATCCCGTCGGGCAGGCCTTCCGCCACGTCGACGAAGGTGCTGAATCCGGAGATGGCTCCGTCGTCGCGGACCAGGCCGCGCAGGATCGTCCGCGCCACCGTGTCGGCGAGAAAGAAGGAGCCGTCAGCCCCGAACGCCGGGCCGTTCGGGCACGCGATGCCGTCCAGCACCAGTTCCACCGCGCGGTCGGCCCGGAGCCGGTAGACCGCGCCGGGGGCACCGTCGCTCATCGGCATCGTGCCGACCCACAGGGATCCAGCCGGATCCACGGCCGCGTCGTTGACCCGGTGCGTGCCGTGAGTCGCTGACGGGCCGAGAGGTCCGGCGATCAACGCCCGGCGCACGGGATCGTCGAGATCGACGACTGTCAGTCCGAGACCCTCCGCGAGCACCAGGTGCCGCACATCGCCCGCGATCTCCGACGCTGCGCCGATGGGTTGGTCCGACCTCAGGACCACCCGGGCAGCGTCGTCGCGCCACTCGTACAGCATTCCCTTCAGGAGGTCGACGAAGTAGAGCCTGCCGTGCAGGCACCGAGCGCCTTCACCGAGCTCCAGCGCGAGCGGCGCCAAGATCTCCAGCACCATGATCAGCGGTCCGGTCGGTCAGAACTCGTTGTCCACCGCCACTGGACGACCGGTCCGGGCCGACTCGACGCAGGCGGTCAGAGCCGCCACCACCCGCGCGCTGTCCAGGACCGAGGTCATCGGCTCGGCCTTGCCCTGAACGCAGTCGAGGAAGTGCTGGGCCTGCTCGGCCCAGTAGTGGACCTGCGTCGTGTTCCAGACCCGCGGACCGATGTGCTTGGTCTCGTATCCGAAGTCGCGGATCGGATGCGGCGAGTGGTACTGGTTGTCGTCGCGGTAGAGCTGGTTGTTCCACAGGCTGCCCGCGGTGCCGCGGACCTTGAGGTGGCCGCCGTCCGGGACCTTCCCGCGGCTGCCCGCGGCGGCACTCAGCCGACCGAGTGCGCCGCCGGCGAACTTCATGATCGCGACGTAGCAGTCGTCCAACGGCAGCAGCGGCTCCGACATGTGGTTGCTGTAGGCGGTCACCTCGACCACCTCGTCCTGGAGCAGCCAGCGCATCAGACCCATGGGGTGGCACCCGCCGCCGAGCATGATGTCCTGCGGGTGGTCGGCGTCGCTGCGCCACGGCGTCCGACCGTCCGGGCCGTACATGATCTGGAGATTGGAGACGTAATCACCCTCGACCAACCACGCCGTGCCGACGTCCCCCCGCCGGTACGCCGCCACCAGCCGCTGGTAGTCCGGTCGGAAGTGGTAGACGTGCCCGCCGAGGAAGACCAGGCCCGTCGCGCGGACCAGCTCGACCAGGCGTGCGGCATCAGCCCGCGTCGTTGAGGTCGGCTTCTCGCACAGCACGTGCTTTCCCGCCGAGAGGGCCAGCGCGGCGTGCTCGCCGTGCAGGTGATCAGGAGTGGCGATCACGACGGCGTCCACATCGTCACGTTCGACCAGCTCCTCGGCCGAGGTCGCGATGTTCGGGATGCCCATCGCGGCTGCTCGGTCGCGCACTCTCGCGACGTCGGTGTCCCAGACGGTCGTCACCTGCGCTCGTTGATCGCTCTGGAATCCGCGGATGTGGCCCTCGGCCGCCTCGCCGGCGCCGCCGAACACCCCGATGCGGACTGTGTCGATCATGGTCGTCCCCTTCTGTTTCTCGTGGTTGGTCGAGCCCGGCACCCCGGAGATCCCCAGGGATCGCCGGTCAGTAGGTGGCCCGGCCGCCCGACAGGTCCCAGGTGAAACCCGTGACGAACGAGGTCGCCGGCGAGATCGCGAACGCGATCAAGGTGGCGGCTTCGTGCAGGGTGCCGAGGCGGTTCATCGGGATCTTGTCGGTCATGTAGCGCACCTGCTCGCGCGGCATCGCCTCGACCAGCGGTGTGTGGATCACTGCGGGAGCGAGGGCGTTCACCGTCACGCCGGTGGTCGCGTACTCCTTGCCCTGAGCCTTGACCATCCCGATCAGCCCGGCCTTGCTGGCCGAGTAGGAGACCATCCCGGCGTTGCCCTCCTTGCCGGCGATCGAGGCGACGTGGAGAATGCGGCCGTAGCCCTGTGCGACCATGTCCGGCAGCACCGCCTGGGAGAGCAGCAACGCGCCGCGCAGGTTGATGGCCACCACCCGATCGAAGTCCTCGATCGGCACCTGGTGGCTCTTCACGTTGGTCTGCCCGGTGATCCCCACGCAGTTGACCAGCGCGTCCACCCCTCCGAGGGCGTCGGTGGCAGCGGCGCAAGCTTCCCGCACGGAATCGGCGTCCGTGACATCGAGCCGGATCGCGTGCGCACGGCCGCCCAGCTGAGCGTCGGTGGCCACCTCGGTCACCGCGTCGACGTCGATGTCCAGGCACGCGACTCGACAGCCACGACTCGCCAGCTCGTACGCGGTCGCGCGCCCGATGCCGCTCCCGGCACCGCAGATGATCACCCGCTGCCCCGACAGATCCTGGCTTCCGCGGGACCCGACCGGCTCGGTCGTCGTGAGGTCAGCATCGGTCACGTCAGCATCTCCGCGCGACAGGCCACGGCGAGCAGGTCGGTGAGACGTTCAGCCTCGTCCGCGGTCTCCGGATCCAGGACGTAACTGACCGGTTGCCGCATCACGGCGTTGGGCAGCACGCCTTGGCGATGCAGGAGGTGCTTCTCGATCGCGACGAACGCGTCCAGCGACGTCTGCAGGGCGATCAAGGCCGCCAGCGGGCCGTGGATGTTCGCGATCCGCTGTTCGTCGTCCGCCTCGAGGGCGCGCCACAGCTCGACCACCGCCCAGCAGACGTCAGCTGCCGGCATGGTGCCGTCGATTCCACGCCGGTAACTGTCCACCAGTGAGATGCCTCCGGTCCCCTCGAGGATCCGCGCCCGACCGGCCGAAGCTTCGCGGAGCCGCGACACCCGCTGCCCGAACGGTGGCGCTTCGGGTTTGAACCAGGCTCGGTCACCGAGCGCGTCCAGCAGATCGACCTGGAATCGGATCGACATCGGCCGTCCGACGTAACCACTGGCGTCCTGGATGACGATGGGCAGTTCGGACGCACCGGCGACCGAGAGGAAGTAGTCCCTCAGTGCCGCCTCATCGCTGGCGAGCACCATCGGCGGCGTCACCATCAAGGCGGTGGCTCCGGCGTCGGCGGCAGCCCGGGCCCGGGTGCGTGCGCCCCGAGTGCTCTCCGCGCCCACGCTCGCGACCAGCGCGACCCCGGCCCCCTGGGCTACCGGGGCGAGTGTCTCGATGACAGCGGCCCGCTCGACGTCGTCGAGCCGGACCACCTCGGAGACCATCCCGATCACGAGCCCGTCGACCCCGAACCGCAGGCACCACTCCGCTTCGCTGCGCAGCGCAGCATGGTCGATCGACTCGTCGGTCCGGAAGGGGGTCTGCAGCACCGGCAGTACGCCGGCGAGGGGTGGAGTGGACAAGGAAACCGCCTTCGTGGGGAACGGGTCGCCCGTGTGGTTCACGAGCGGCCGACAACTGGGGGGATCAGCTCCGGACTGGCACCGGAGGGGAGGGTCAGGAAGTCGAGATCGCAACCGGTGTCGGCCTGGGTGACGTGACGTCGGTAGAGCGCGGGCCAGCCGCGCGACGTGTCGGCGACGCGCCCCTCCGAGCGGCGTCGGCGACGTTGCGAAAGCGTGTCGTCGTCGACGAGGAGGTCGACCCGACGGGCGTAGACGTCGATCTCGACGAGGTCTCCGTCCTCGACCAGATCCAGGGGGCCACCGACCGCCGCTTCCGGGGCCGCATGCAGGACGACCGTGCCGAAGCTCGTGCCGCTCATCCGCGCATCGGTCACCCGGACCATGTCCGTGACGCCGGCTGCCGCCAGTTTGGGAGGAATCGGAATCATCCCCCACTCGGGCATCCCGGGCCCACCGACTGGTCCGCAGCCGCGCAGCACCAAGACGCTGTCCGCAGTCACCTCCAGGTCGGGATCGTTCACCCGTGCCCGCATGTCGAGATAGTCGCTGAAAACCACGGCCGGGCCACGGTGTCGGAACAGGTGCGGAGACGCCGCTGCACACTTGATCACCGCGCCGTCGGGGGCCAAGGTGCCTCGGAGCACGGCGAGGGCGGGCGCTCGTGCCACCGGAGTCGCCGTCGAGCGGACGGTTCGGCCCGGTGGGGGAGAGGTGTCGATGAGATCTCCCATCGACGAACCGGCCACCGTACGGGCGCCGGTGTCCAGCTGGTCGGCGATCACCCGGAGGACCGCGCGCAGACCCCCGGCCTCGTGCAGATCCTGGATGATCCCGGCGCCCGCCGGCGCGACATCGGCCACCACGTCGATCGTGCGGGCGATCTCATCCAGGTCGTCGAGGCTGAACGCGATCCCTGCGCGCCCGGCCAGCGCCAGCAGGTGGATCACCGCATTCGTCGACCCCCCGACCGCGCACAGCACGGCGGCTGCGTTGCGGAAGGATCCACGACTGAGCACGCCCGACGGCCGGATGTCGCGCCGGACGAGATCCACCACCAGCCGGCCGGCTTCCTCGGCCGCCGCGACACCCGCGGGATCGAAGGCGGGGATGATCGCCGAGCCGGGAACCATCAGCCCGAGCGCCTCGGTCAGCAGGGCAATGGTCGACGCGGTGCCCATGACGTTGCAGGCCCCCCGGTGGCGGCCGAGGGCGGCTTCGACCTCGGTCCAGCTGTCGTCGGAGAGCCGACCTGCGGTGCGCTCGTGGGTGAGCCGCCACAGGTCGGTCGTCCCCAGCTTCTGGTCGGCGAAGCATGCGGCGGCGCGCGGGCCGCCAGCCACCACGATGGTGGGCAGGTCGGTGCTGAGGGCGCCCATGAGCGCGCCTGGGATCGACTTGTCGCAGTTCCCGGTGACGACGATCCCGTCGAGCGGATAGCTACGCAGGTACTCCTCGACCTCGATGGCCAGCAGGTTGCGGTACAGCATCGCCGAGGGCTTCATCAGGTCCTCCCCGAGTGACATGGTCGGGAAGGGGAGAGCCACACCGCCGGCGGCTTCGATGCCCGCACCGATGGCAGCCACCCGCTCCCTCAGCACGGTGTTGCACGGGTTCAGGTCGGTGTCGGACGTAGTGATGCCGATCAGGGGCCGACCACCGGCAGCCCGGCTGTCGTGGCCCGTCGACCGCAGAGCGGCGCGGTGGAGCAGGCTGACCTCGTCGTCACCCGCAAGCCACTCGGTGCTCCGGAGCCGTGGCGCTCCTGGTGGTTCGTTGATCACTTCACCGATCCCATGACGAGTCCGCGCCGGATGTAGCTCTGCAGGAACATGTAGAGCAGGACCGGCGCCGCCGACGAAACCAGCAGGGCCGCGATGGTCAGTGGGTAGTCGGTGGCAGCCAGCCGCTGCCCGATGGTCGCCACGCTCCCGGTGATCGTCTGCTTCTCCTCGCTCTGCAGGAAGACCAGCGGCACCAAGAGGTCGTTCCACCACCCGGTGATGTTGAAGATCGACGCCGTCACGATCCCCGGGACGCTCAACGGCAGGATGATCGAGATCATCGTGCGGAGGTAGCTGGCGCCGTCGACCTTCGCTGCCTCGATCAGCTCATCCGGCAGCGAGCGCAGCAAGGCGGTGATCAAGAAGATGCTGCCCGGCAAGGAGCGCACGGTCCACATCCCGATGACACCCACCGGCGAATCGGCGAAGCCGAGACTCACGAACAGCAGGTAGTCGGGAACCAGGATGGCGATGATCGGGATGCCCATGCTGGCGACGATGACGCCGAAGACGATCCGGCTCCCCGGGAATCGGAGCTTGGCCAGGGCATAGCTGGCCGGAATGGCGATCAGCAGGCACAGGGCGAGCGAGATCGACGCGTAGAGCGCGGTGTTGCCGAGCAACCGGAAGACGTTGAACCGGTTGCCCAGCGCGACGAAGTTCTCGAAGTTCGTCCAGTCGGTCGGCAGGGCGAGCGGGTTGGTGTCGAACTCGATCGAGTGCTTGAGAGAACCCGTGATCATGAAGAACAGCGGGTAGATCGCCGCGATCGCCAAGACGGTGAGGAGCAGGGTTGCGCCCCACCGGGCCAGGTGACGCATCAGCTCACCGACCCATCCGCTCGAGCAGGCGGATCTGGAACCAGGAGCAGGTGAAAGCGATCACCAGCAGCAGCATGGCCAACGCCGATGCCGCGCCGAGCTGCCCTTCCTGGAAGGCCTTGAGATAGATCATGTAATCGATCGGAGTCGTCGACCGTCCCGGGCCACCGCCGGTCGACACGAAGACCAGTCCGAACAGGTCGACGAGCACGTAGATGACGTTGGTCAACAGGAAGTAGGCGACCGTCGGAAGCAGCAGCGGCAGGATGATCGAGAACAGTCGACGCCACCAACCCGCCCCGTCGACCTTCGCCGCCTCGATCAGCTCGGGTGCGACGGTGGACAGTCCGGCCAAGAAGATCAGCACGCCCTGTCCCAGGGTCTGCCAGAAGAAGGCGAGTAGCAGCACGATGAAGGCCGTCACGGTGTTGCCGAGCCAGTCCTGGGCCCAGTCGCCCAGGCCGATCTGGGCGAGCAGGGTGTTCACCGCACCCGTCGGTGAGAACATGATCGACATCAGCAGACCGACAACTGCGGCGGACAGGACCGTCGGTAGGTAGTAGACCGACCGGAACAACCGCCACCCCGGGATCCGGTCGAAGATCGCCACCGAGACCACGAGGCACACCAGGAGCAGCAGCGGGATCGAGGCGAGGAACACGAGGTTGGTCCGGAACAGCTCGAAGAACTCTCCGCTGAGCAGCGTGTCGGTGTAGTTCTCCAGACCCACCCACTCCGCGCTGAAGCCGTCCCAGTCGGTGAAGCTGTGGCGGAAGGTCGAGGTGACGGGATACCAGAGCAGGACGGCGAGCACGAACAGGGCGGGTACCACGGTGACCCAGCCCAGCACCGCCTCGCGGCGCCGTGGTGACCGACGGCGGGCGCCTGTGCCGGCGCCCGCCGCCGTCACCGGCGCTGCGAGACTGCGCTCGGACATCGGGACTCCCGCCACGTCACTTGATGCTGTCGCGCTTCTTGTCCAAGCGCGACAAGAACTCGGCAGCGTTGATCTGGCCGTTCCAGACGAGCTGGCCTTGAGCGCCCAGTTCGTTCACCAGGTCGGCGGCGAAGGTGTTGTCCGGCCAGAAGGTGTTGTTCTCCTCGATGCCCCAGCTCTGCACCTTGTTGGTCAGCGGATCGGAGTAGACGTCCTTCATGTCGGTGCGTCCGACCAGGGGCCCGGGCTCGTTCGACTCGGCGAACTTCTTCTGCTCGTCCTGACTGAGCAGGTGCTTGATGTAGGCGACGGCATCCTCCTTCCGCTTGGAGCTCTTGGAGACGATGAAACCGACACCGGTGCCACCCACCGTGCCGCCCTGCACGCCGGCGGCGCTGATGTTGGGCAGCTTGCCGACCGCCGCGCCGTTCTTCAGCCGCTCCCGCATCTGGCTCACGGTTCCGGCACCACCCACAGCGATCGCCGCCTTGCCGTTGTACACCTGCTGCATCGCCTGGCCGTCGTCGGTGGTGGCGGCACCCTTGATCGCGTAGTCGCGGAGCTTCAGCCACTTGTTGGTCATCTCCACGATCTCGGGATCGCTGAAGTTGCGTTCCCCCGTGGAGAGGGCACCGATCCCGGTGGGTCCGCCGACGGTCTGGGCCAGCCAGGTGTCGTAGGCGAAGAACAGGTAGCTGAACTTGCCAAGGGTGAGGGGGGTGACCCCGGTGCTCTTGATCTTGTCCAGCTCGCCGAGCCAACCGTCGAAGTCGATCGGCCAGGCGTTCGGATCGACGCCGGCCTTTGACAACACGTCGGAGTTGAAGAGGCACGCCATCGCGCCGTCGGTGCCGTTGGGCACGCCGAGGATCTTGTCGGCCTGCTGCGGGTCGAAGCCGTCGGTCACCGCGGCCCAACCGGACAGCTGGGCCATCTCCTCATCGGAGTAGTACTGCTTCATCGGTTCCAAGAAGCTCTTGATGCTCAGCATGTAGCTCCCGGACCAGACACTGGCCACGTCCGGACCCTGGCCGCCGATGGAGGCCGTCCTGATCTTGGTGAACATCGTCGAGTCACCGGGGAGCGCCTCGATCTGGACCTTGACGCCGGTCTTCTCCGTGAAGCGTTCCGAGGCCTGGTAGATCCAGAACTGGTTCGGCTTCTTGGTCTTGTCGTTGGGGTCGGTGGTGGAGTAGCCACTCCAGAACTTGAGGGGGCCCGACGGCTTGTCACCGCCGCCACCGCCATTGCCACCGCCCGAGCCGGCGTCAGGGCTGCACGCGGCGAGGCCGGCCGCTGCTGCGGCGCCGCCGGTCAGGTAGAGGAACCGTCGCCGGTTGATCGGATGGCCCATGAGGAACTCCTTGTGGCTGTGGGCGGGTGGATGGGTGATGCGGTTGTCGTCGGGTCAGGTCGGACCGGCCGGCGTCAGGGGGACGAGCGGTCGCCGACCAGCTGGTCGGTCGGGGTCGGGTGATCGAAGTCGAAGCGCAGGGCTGATCCGCCGGCGAAGCGGCCGGGCCGCAACCAGCTGGTCTCGAGCGTCGCCGGTGCATCCGCCACGTCGCTCAGGTCGAGGGCGGTGCGGCCCTCGGTCACCTGGGCGGCGACGGCGCGGGCCAGGCCGGCGTGCAGCGTCACGCCATGGCCGTTGCAGCCCACGACGTGGTGCAGGTTGGTGACGGTGGGATCGGTCCCGACGATCGGGTAGCCGTCGGGGGTCATCCCGTAGACACAGTTCCACCCCGGCAGGAAACGAGCCTTCGGCAGCCGCCAGTGACGCCGGATCATGGCGGCGACCTCGGCGGGATAGGTGTCGTCGTTGGCCATGTTCACGTGATCCGGGTCGACGGTGAATCTGGGATCGGGGACGTGGTGGTGCTGGCCGAACAGCATCGTGTCGCCCTCCTCGCCGCGGCACCAGCCGGGCTCGCCGGCCACCGTCTCCGGCCAGCCCAGCAGCGGGGTGCGGTGCGCTCCGTCTTCGTAGGCGGTGGCCACCGCGACCTGGATCCGTTGGGCCGACAGAGAGATCTCGCTGCCGGCGAGTGCCGAAACCTTGGCGCCCCACGGTCCGGCGGCGTTGACGACGTGATCGACCCGCCACGGGCCACGCCGGGTCACCAGCGTGGTGATCGCGGTCCCGTCCTGGTCGACGGCGAGCACCGGCGTGCCCGGGAACACCCGGAGTCGTCCCGTCGCCCGCCCGAGCCGGAGGTACAGGTCGACCAGCTCGTAGGGGTTGATGAAGCCCTGGTTGGGGAAGAGGGCGCCACCGGTCACGTTCTCGGGCAACCACGGGTAGGCCGTCTCGAGCTCGCGCCGAGACATCATCCTGCGGTGGTAGATGCTGTCCGCGTCGGAGCCGTACGTGGCGGCGAAGGCCGACTCGCCGGGATCGCCGTCGGCCGACGTCCAGGTCTGCAGCGAACCGTACTGGTGGAAGGCGAAGCCGTGTTCGCGCTGCAGCCACCGGATCCGCTCGTAACCGATCAGGCTCATCACGGCGTACAGCTCGCCCATGTCGTGCAGACAGATCACACCGGCCGATCCGCCGGTGGTGCCGCCCGCCATGGCGCGACGCTCGAACAAGACGACGTCGAGGCCGGCGGTGGCGAGCTCGTACGCGCTCGCGGTCCCGAGGATGCCGCCGCCGATCACGGCGACCTGGGCTCGCTGATGGGTCACGCCGGACCTCCGGACCGGCGCCCGAACAACTCGTCGAGCGCGGCGATCCCGGCGTCTCGCACCTGCTCCAGCGAGCCGGGACCGGCGGGGGTCTGCCACACCTGATAGAGGTCGGTCTCGTACGCGGACGCCGGCGGCAGGTACCCGTGATGCGCGCCGCCGGTGAGATTGAGGACGATCACCGGTCGATCGGAGAAGCGACTGCGGAGGTCTCGCTGCAGCTGGGAGTACGACTCGCCGGCCAACGCGACCAGGGCTGCGTCGCCGATTCGCCCGACGGCGAGTGGCATCCGGTGGTGCGTGGACGTCGAAGTCGCCTCGATCAACGCTGCCCGACGTTCCCGCTCGGCCCGAGCCGCCGGTGAGAGGTCTGGCTCCTGCCAACGACGCGGTGCGTTGTTGAGAGGCAGGTCCACCGGGACCGAGCGCAGCTCCACCTGGTGATCGATCGGATCGGGTTCGAGCCGCCACGTCCCGAGCGGGGCCCCGGACTCCACGGTGGGTCCGGGCGTCAGCCGCGTGGCGACCGGCAGCATCCCGGCGAGGGTGGCCAGCACGCTGTAGCCGAGCTGTTCGCCGTTCGCCCGAACGGCATCGGGCCCGGAGTCGTACTGGCGGCGGGGGGCCAGCTCGCCGGAAGCGCCCTGGAGGAAGATCATCGGCGCCGCCGACCGGTCCTCGACGACGTCTCGCGCGACGGCCACGTAGTCGCCGGAGACGGCGGAGTTGTCGGGTCCGAGCGTGGTCGGATGACAGGCGTAGTTGACCAGCACGGCCATCAGGGCCGGCTGGCTGGACGGCCCGAAGCCCTCGTGGTCGTCGCTGATCACGCGACCGACGAGCAGGGTGTGGTCCGGATCGGCAGCCGGATCGAAGCCGCAGACGAACCGGCCCTCGGGGGCCGACCACTGATCTCTGACCCAGGCCAGGTGGCAGCTGCCGCGACCCCAGTCCAGGACGGCGGGCCGGGCCTCGCGCACCGCTCGGACGGCAGCCTCGCCGGTGGTATCGGCAATCGTCTCCAGGTATTCCGCGACTCGCGACCGTGCTGCTGGGTCGACCGCCTCCGGGTCGATGGCCGGACCGGCGTGGGTGTGACTGAGTGACACCAGGATCCGCTCCGGAGCGACTCCGAGACGGCGGGCGACGCCGGCCCGGAACCCGTCGGCGGCGGCGGGCGTCCGCCACCAGCCCAGGTCGAGCGCGACGATGACCAGCTCCGGCTCGGATGCCGGCCCGTCCAACGACGCGATCGTGATCACGGTTGCCGAGAGGCGCGTCGCCAGCCCGTCGGCGGTGGTACGCCGGGCCGCCCCCCAGTTGTTGATCGGGGCGTCAGGCCCGGGGGTGATGTCGGCCCGCGCGACCCCGATGTGCGCGCGCCCGGACGGGTTGCGGACTGCGAACAGAGACGGTTCAGTCGTCATCGTCGGCTCCGGTGAATGCGGTGCGCAGGGACATGCCACCGTCCAACAGCACCGTCGAACCGGTCATCGACCGGAGTCCGGGCGAGCACAACCGGAGCACCTGCTCGACGATCTCGTCCATCTCGACGAGGCGGCGCACCGGGGATCTCTGCTCACTGGCGGCCCGGAGCTGCGGCTGCTCGGCGAAGGTGGTCCGACTGACCCCGGCATCGACCACTCCGATGGCGATCTCGTTGACCAGGATCCCGCGCGGTGCGAGTTCGATGGCGAGCAGCTGGGTCAGCATCCGCAGTCCGGCCTTGGCCACCGAGTACGCAGGCACGTGCCGGTGCGGCGCGTGGCCGGCCCAGCTGCCGATCATGACGATCCGCCCGGGTCGATCCGCGGCCACCATGCGTCGGGCTGCGTCCTGCACGACGAAGAACGGCGCGCTGAGATCCACCGCCAACTCGGCGTTCCACTGGGCCGCGGTGATCGTCAGTGGGGTGGCCACGGTGGCCGTCGCCGCAGCCGGGATCACGATCGTCGGCGTGCCGATGCCGTCCTCGACCCGGTCGAGCCATTCCCCGACCGCAGCCGGGTCGCTGACGTCGATGATCTCGTGCACGATGCGCCCGGGACCGTTCGTCGCTGTCGGTCCGATCGGAACCCGGTCGGCGACCGCGACCGTCGCACCCGCGGCGGCGAGGGCGACACCGATGGCGCCGCCGATGTCGCCCCGGCCACCCGTGATCACGGCCACCTGACCGCTGAGATCGACATCGCTCATGCCAGCGGAGCCTCCCTACCGGGTTCGACACCGATGCCGGCGGTCCAGGTGCGCGGATCGGGCACGGCGAGCCACCGACCGGACTCGGCGATCGAGGTCTCCGACACGAGGCCGGGCAGCGTCATGTCCAAGGCGGCGTAGATGTCGATCCGTTGCGGCTCGCCGCGCCCGATCGAGTCGACGAAGTCGTAGATCGGCCACGCGTCCGCACCCCAGTGCCCGGTGCCGGCGACGGGGTGCGCGTACCGCTCCGGGATGAACTGCTCGGCGTAGTGCTCCAGTGACTCCCACCTGTTCTCCGGTGAGCGACCTTCGAGATAGACACGGTCGGGCTCGCCCTCGGCGCGCGAGGACTCGTAGGCGCCGCCGGTGCCTTGCAGCGAGTAGTAGTCCATCAAGTGGGGTCGATTGGACAGCAGGTCGAAGCGGATCCGGAGCAGCGCACCCTGGCTGGTGCGCGCGAGCAGCAGAACCGTGTCGGAGATCGTGTGCTCGGGGTCGGTGTGACGACCCGTACCCACGCAGCTCACCGACGTCACCCGGTCGTCGAGCCAGCGCAGCAACGGGCCGAGGCTGTGGGTCGGGTACGTGTGTCCGTCCCGCCCGACCTGCCAGTAGTAGCGCCAGGTCGGCTGGCCATCGGCCCCCCGGTGGAACGACTTCATCTCGTGCAGGTATTCCGACTCTGCGTAGTAGATGTCACCCAGGGCGCCCGCTGCGACCATGCCAGCGAGCACGAGGTTGGGACGGGTGTAGACGTAGTTCTCGGCCAGCATGTATCCGGCCGAGCTCGACCGGCAGGCCGCCAGCAGCTCCCGCGCCTGCTCGATGCTCACGGCGGCGGGCACCTCGCTGAGTACGTGCCGGCCGCAGCTCAAGGCGTGCACGGCTTGCGGGGCGTGGTGGTGCTGCGGTGAAGCCAGCACCACCGCGTCGACGCCCTCCACCAGTGCTTCGTAGGACTCGACGACGCGTACTGCCCCGTACTCCCGCGCGAAACGCTCGGCAGCGTCGGCGTCGGGGTCGTACACGGCGGTCAGCTCGGCTCGATCGCCGAGGGCACGGAGCCCAGCCATGAAGCCGGCACCCCGTTGGCAGCCGGCGACGCCGATCCGGACGGGAGTCGAGGTCACGGCGCCGGCTCGCCGGCCGCCGCGAACGGATCGGTCGTCTCACCGGCCGGTCGCGGGGCTCGTCGCCCGTGCTCCGCCAGTGCGATGAAGATCTTCGACCAGCGCTCCTGGTGCGTGTCGTCGCGGTACTGCGGGATGAAGCCGAGCCCGAGGTAGATCTTGATCGCGCTCAGTCGATCGTCGTCGGTCTCGAGCACACTCCCCGACAGACCGTCGGCGGCGAACCGGTGCAACACGGCCATCGTGACCGCCAGCCCCAGTCCCCGCCCGCGGTATCCCGGGTCGCTCGCCACCCAGTGCACGTAGCCGGCGTCCGGGTACTGGTCGGGGAGGAGCCGGGCCGACGCCGTGGCCACGATCGAGCTGCCGTCGCGGATGATGAAGGTCTCGTACACAGTCGGGTCGTCGAGCAGATCTCGTCGCACCCGGTCGGCATCCCAGGACTCCTCGAAGGAGGCGTTCAGCAGCGCGGCGAGGGAGATCGCGTCCTCGTCGCCGGCGGTCTCGACCACGGCGGGCGCATCAGGCAGTGCCGACAGATCCGGACGACGGAGCAGGAGGGAAACCACCAGCACATCACCTATCTTCGAGATACAGAAGATGTCTTCGGATAACAGGATATGAACGACCGTGCGGGCCGTCAACAGGTGAGGTCACATCTGGCTTGTTCAGAGCTGGATCGTTCGTTATTCGACTGATAATCTGACTGTCGATTCGAAATACGGAAGATTACTGCTGGTGCAAGTCAGAAAGTGGGGATCGATCGTGGCGGTGTCGGAGACCACAACGTCAGCGGGGTCGACCTCGAGCGACCGGACCCTGCAGGTGCTCGAGATGCTCGTGGACTCACCGCAACCGATCACCCTGACCGAGTTGGCCAGGCGCTGCGGCATCGCGCTCGCCACGTGCTCGGCGATCACCGCGACGCTGGAGGCTCGTGGCTATGCCCAGCGGACCGTGGTGGGTCGCAGCCACCTGTGGCGACCGACCCTGCGCCTGTACGGACTCGGGATGACCACCCTCCGCCGGGTCGAGCTCGGCGACGAGAGCGAGCCGGTCCTCAACCGCCTTCGGGACACGGTGGACCTGCCCGCCCACCTCGGGATCCTGGACGGCTCGTCGATCGTCTACGTCGCCAAGGCAGCCACGCGATCCATGGTCCAGTTCAACACCTATCCGGGGCGGGTGTCTGCTTTCAACCTCACCGCGCTCGGCAAGGCCATCGCGGCGTTCCGACCGGAGTCGCAGCGCGAGGAGTTGGTCAACAGAGCCGTGCCGGGTACCGGACCGAACGCCGGCCGCGCGTCGAAGAAGAGGCTGCGCGAGGAGTTCGCGTTGATCAGGGACCGTGGCTTCGCGGTGGAGAACCAGGAAGAGGAGGCCGGCATCGCCTGTATCGCCGCACCGGTCCTCGGCGACGACGGTCTGGCCGCTGCGGCGATCGGGGTGACCGGGTTCACCGATCAGCTCCTCGGCGATCGTCGCCCGAGCATCACCCATGCCGTGATCCACGCTGCCAGCACGCTCGCCCAGCGGACCGGACTGAGCGGGGCCTGATTCGTTCGGGGCACACGCCTGCGCCACGACACCGGTCCACGGGTCGATCGTCATCCCCCGGCCGAACCCGAGGGCCGAGGATGGGTGCTGTGGCGATCGGACCGGGAGACTTCGCACTGTCGTTGGACGAGCTGCGCACCGTCACCCGCTTCGCCGTCGAGAGTGCGCAGGAGGTACTGCCCGTCTTCGAGCACGCCGTGCCCGATGACCCGCGGCCCCGCGCAGCCGTCGAGGCGGCGTGGACCTTCGCGAACGGCGCCGACCGGACGAGGCTGCAACGGGTCGCAGCGCTCGATGCGCACCGGGCCGCGAAGGCGGCCGGAGACGGAGCCGCCCGACATGCTGCCCTCGCGGCTGGGGACGCCTCGGCGGCCGCCTACCTCCACCCGATCGCGCGAGCCACCCAGGTCGGTCACATCCTGCGGGCGGTCGCGAACGCAGCGCGAGCCGCCGAGCTGGCATGGGGCGTCGACTCCGGCGCGGGACCCGCCGTCGTCGCGGAGGCCTGTCGACGGGCGACCCCGGTCCTCATCGCCGTTCTCGGTCGCTACCCGCCGGCGCCGGCAGGATCGAGTCGGGTCGCACAGCTCATGACGACCCTCGACACCACCCTGCGTGCCCAGTCGTCGCGCTAGCCACGCTGCTCACCGTCAACGCAGCTCGCGCGAGCTGCGGTCCTCACCAGACGCGGATCCGGGAGCTGCCCGACTCGAGGCCGGAGAGCGGGCCGGCCGGGTAGCTGCCGCCTGGCGTCTTCAGGACACCGATCAGATCGACGTCCACGATCACCGGGCGTCCGTCGGGGTCCTCGAACTCGGCGTCGACGAAGCGGACCGGCTCGAGGTCGGCTCCGCTGACGGTGCCGATCCGGAGGTTGTCGAAGTCGGCCGGCAGCCGGCACTCCAAGAAGACCTCGGCGCCTTCGTCGACGACCACGGCGCCGGCGTCGTCCCCGGGCAGGACGACCGCGGCCTGCTCGGCCTCGTACGGCGTCGCTCCGGCGGCGTAGACGTTCTTCCGGATGTAGACCGGCTGCAAGATGTTCGTGAATCGCTCGTGATCGCCCTTGGTGGGATCCGCCACGAGGGCGAGGTACGCCTCTCTCGACGCGGGGTGGCCGTCATAACCGGCGGTGCCGTGGCCCACGATCCGCCGCCCCGGTCGTCTGGACTTCTCTCCGTAGGCCGCGGCCGCGTCGCCGCCGAGGAAGATGTTCGCGACGTGACGGTCGTCGCCGGCGTGGATGGCTGCGTAGCCGGCCACCTGGGTGCTGTGCGGTACGTGGTAGGGCGTCGGTCGCTCCACGACGGGATCGAGCGTCACCGTCCCGCAGACCAGGTTGTTGACGAACGCGCCTCCCTGGCTGAACACCTCGAGGGACACCGGGGAGGCGAACACGTTGTGCTCGACCAGGTAGGGCCCGTGGCTGACCTCGACGAAGAGATCCCGCTTGTTGGCGTAGAACAGGTTCCGCGACACCCGAGTGCCCTGGGTCTGCCAGTCCAGCCAGGTGGCGAGGGAGCAGTCGTGGATCCGGTTGTGCCGGATGGTCACGTCGATGGCGGCATGCAGCTTGATGCCGGCGATCTCGTAACCGTAGAACTCGCGCTTGATCGCGATGTTGTAGATGTGGTTGTCCTCGATGGTGGAGAACACGCAGCCGAGGTGACCGACCACGCCGTTCTGGCCGCAGTCGAAGATCGTGTTCCGACGCACGACGTGGGAACCGACGTGCTCGCGGTCCCAGCCGATCTGGACCGCGCTGAACACCGATTCCAGCTGGTACTGGTAGCCGGGCTTGTCGCGGCGCACCGTGGCGAAGTTGTGCCCGGTGGACGCCTCCTTGCCCAGCGAGACCGCGGAGCACTTCGCGTCGTGGATGACGTTGTCCTCGATGATCCAGCCCTTCGCCCAGTTCGGACCGATCAGGCCGGGCTGGTCGGCGGTCGGGGGGGCCCAGGGTGTCGCTGCCTGGGCGAGCTCGAAGCCGCGGACGGTGATGTAGTCGAGGTGATGCTGGATCGGGTAGAACACCGAGCGGCGGACGTTGATCTCGACGAGTTCCACGTTCGGGTCCGAGCCCGGGAAGTTGGCCCAGATCGTGGTCTGGTCCGCACCGACCTCGGCGTGCCACACCAACAGCGTCTGCTCGGGGTTGCGGACCTGGTCGACGGTTCCGGTCCAGACGTCGAACGTCTCCGTCCGCAGCGGCGGATCGGAGACCTCGCCGACGGTCGCGACCTCATAGCCACTGGTGCCGTTGAGGTACACCTCGCCCAGATGCTTCTTCGGCGTCGACTGGTCGGCGTAGACGATCCAGTCACCGTCGATCTCCTCGGCGAACGGGTTGAAGGTGCCGAAGATCGCGTTCGGCACGGTCACCGTCCAGACGTCACCACTGACCCGGTCCCAACCGCTGACCCGTTCGGAGCCCTTGATCACCACCTGCTCGCCGAGGGCGGCGGTGTAGGTGATCCGGCGCAGATCGCTGAGCCCGCCCCGCTGAGGCTGCACCCACTCGCGATACACGCCGGCGTGGACGGTGACGGTGTCACCCGGTTGGGCGAGGACGGCGGCCCGGTTGATCGTACGGAGCGGCCGGTCCTCGGAGCCGTCGGCGTGGTCGGATCCGGTGGTGGCCACGTGCAGGATCGATGGCATGGCTCGACGCCCTTCTACTCGGTGTGTGCGTCCGGATCGGGTCCGGGCGGCCTTCAGGTGTGTCGTCCGCGGTGCGCGGATCGCGTCGTGGTCGGGGGTGGCGGGGCCGTCGAGGAACGGACGATGAGCTCCGTGGCCAGCTCCACCTGGCGGCCGTGCGGCTCGCGCGCTGTCGATCATCGTCAACAGCATCTCCGCTGCGGTGCGACCCATCTCCGCGAGCGGCTGGCGGACGGTCGTGAGCGGGGGCGAGACCCAGCGGGAGATCGGGAGGTCGTCGAAGCCGACGACGCTGAGGTCCTCCGGTACTCGCCGGCCGGTGACGCGCGCCGCTTCGGTAACACCGAACGCCTGTTCGTCGCTGCCGGCAAAGATCGCGGTGGGCGGATCAGGCAGCTCGAACAGCTCGCGAGCCGCCTGATAGCCGCCGATGTGGTGGAAGTTGCCGTTGCGGATCAGGGCCGGGTCGACCTCGACGCCCGCGGACTCCAGCGCGGCGCGGTACCCGTCGATGCGGGCGCGGCTGCACAGCATCGCGACCGGTCCACCGATCACGGCGATCCGCCGGTGACCGAGCTCGAGCAGATGCCGCGCCGCCGAGAGCCCGCCGGCCCAGTTCGTCGCGCCGACGGTGGCGACGTTCGGCTCGGGCAGCTGGGCGGCCGGATCGATCAACACGTACGGAACGTGAGCCTCGGCCAGGATGCGTTGATCCAACGGTGTCAGTTCGGAGGCGACGATGATGGCCCCGGACCGTCCGGCCGAGACGAGTCCACTGGACCACGGACGCGACTCGGCCGGGTCCGGCATCGACGACACGACGACATCCATTGGGCTCGACGTGACCCCGCGCAGGATCTCGACGGAGTACGGGCTGTCCAGGGCGGTGAAGACCAGGTCGATCAATCGGCGCGCCCCGGCGAACCGGCTGACCATCGGTCGGCCCGGTGGCACGTACTTGTACTGGACCAGCAGCCGCTGCACCCGTGCGCGGGTCGCGGCCGAGACATCGGCTCGGTCGTTGAGCACCTTGGACACGGTGGCCAGCGACACACCGGCGGCGGTCGCCACCGTCTCCAGGGTGGGCGGCGGCCGCTCTTTGGTCACTGCTCCGCTCCTTCCGGTGTCCGCAGCACCGGCGGAACTGGCCGGCAGGCTCGTCGTCCCGATCGAGCTTGCTCGAAAAGTTTCGATGCTCGTCGACCGGTCGTCCGAACGTGGGTACGAGGACAAGAGAAGCCGCTTCAGACATGCCTGTCAAGAGATTTCGCGCGAACCGTTGACGCGGCGAGGTGTGCGGGCCTACTGTGCATCGCTGGATAGAAGTTTCGGAACTCTACCGAAAACTCTCGACGCGGTCATCCGTGGTCGCCGCTGCTTTCGCTCGAGCTGGACGTCGACGCTGATCGTCACAGCAGCCCGTCAGGTTGCGTCGGCCGAAGCCGGAGATGACCCGCATGAGAGCACGATCTCACCGACCCGCCATGACTGTCTCGAGCAAAGGGGCCCCTTCGATGGCAAGCAAGTCAGGTTTGTCACGTCGTTCCTTCCTGGCGACTGAGCGCTGCGGCAGTCGCCGCGCCGGCCGTGCTGGCCGGCTGTGGCGGTGGCGGTGGTGGCGCCGGTGGAGGCGGCGGTGGCGAGCACCGAGCCACTCAAGTTCTGGAACATGCCTTGGGGATCACCAGCGTTCAACGCCTTGGACAAGAAGATCACCGAGGCCTACAAGCCGGCCGACGGTATGCCCCCCATGACCTACCAGGTCATCCAGTGGGCGAACTTCACGCAGACCTTCGCGTCGGCGGTTGCCTCCCGGACCAACCCGGCGGTCAGCTCCGGAGGCGGCACCCAGGTCTTCCAGTTCGAGGACCAGGGCGGCATCTCCTACGTCGACGAGATGTACGCCACCTGGAAGGAGAACGGGCTGTACGACGACTTCCTGCCGGGACTGATCGACACCCTGAAGGTGGAGAAGGGTTACGCGGCGGTCCCGTACAACCTCGACATGCGCATCATCTGGGTCAATCAGGCCCTGATGGATGAGGCCGGGGCCAAGGTGCCCACGGACTGGCAGTCCTACCTGGACGCGTGCGCCGCCCTGAAGAAGAACAACATCTACGGGTACGGGACGGGCGCCGGCGCCGGGCGCCTTCACCGGACAGCACGCGCTGGTCTGCTGGATGATCAACAACGGGGGTGGGCTCTTCGACGAGCAGCAGCAACCGAACTGTGTCACGCCGGAGAACATCGAAGCCATCGACTTCGTCCTCGAGATGGTGTCGAAGGGCTACGTCGACCCGGCCAGCGCCACCTACACCTCCGACAACGTGGAGAGCCAGTGGAAGGCCAAGAAGTTCGGCATGGGCTATCAACGGCGGTGGTCTGGCGGACAACGTCGGTGGGGACGTGGCGAAGGACCTGGTGGTCATCAGCCCGCTCTCGTCACCCTCGGGAAAGAAGGGCGCCCTCTACTTCCCGAACAACATCATGATCTACAAGAACAACACGAACATCAAGGGCACCGAGGCTTTCCTCACCTACTACTACCAGAACATGGCACCGCTGTGGACCGAGAACACCGGCATCGGGTTGCCGCCGCTCAAGTCGATCAGCGAGACCCCGGAGTTCCAGGCGAACAAGAACAAGGTCAAGATCATCGAAGAGTGGCAGCCGATCGCCAAGACCTGGGCCGCCCCGGGCGGGGAGGCCAACTTCCTGAACGTGACGACGGTCGACGCGACCCCGGCGATGAACGTCTTCACCCAGTCGATCCTCGGCGGATCAACCGACTGCGAAGTCTGCCTTGACGAAGCTCCAGGATGCGATCAAGGCCAACATGAAGTCCTGACGTGCGTCTCAGCCGATCATGACAGGTCCAACGCCTGAGCGACGCACCATGATGGCCGCGACCGAGTCGCGCCCGCAGCCAAGGATGTGAGGCAAGTGTCAACTCCAACCGCCGGACAGAGCCTGACCCGGGCGCGAAAGGGCGTCGCGGTCGGCGGCTCAGGGCCGCCACCGGGGCAAGCGCAAGGCTCGGCGACCCGGTCCGAGTCCGTTGATCCTGCTCGCGTTCGCGGCGCCATCCTTGATCCTGCTGCTGCTCATCAACCTCTATCCGCTGATCTATGCGGGATACCAGAGCCTTGCGGGACGGCAGTCTGATCTCGGCCGGCGACTTCGTCGGCTTGGAGAACTACACAGATGTACTGACCGATCCAGTCTTCTGGCAGGCAGCCCGGCTTCACGGTGATCTTCACGGTGGTCGGCGTATTCGGCAGCTGGGCGGTGGGTCTCGCCCTCGCCCTGCTGCTGAAGACCCGGATCCCCTTCAACACGGGATTCAAGGTGCTGCTGCTGCTTCCCTGGGTGGTCCCGGTCGTGGTCTCCGCGACCTCGTGGAACTGGCTGGTCGCTACCCCGCAGAGCCCGATGCCCATCCTGGCCGAGGCGCTGGGATTCGGTAACGTCCTCTTCCTGGCCAATCCCCTGCTGGCGCAGGTGACGGTCTGCGTGTTCAAGGTCTGGATCAGCTTCCCGTTCATGATGACGATGATGGCCGCCGCCCTCGAGTCGGTGGACAACAACGTCTACGAAGCGGCCAAGGTCGACGGTGCGAGCAAGTGGAAGACGCTCACGGACATCACCTTGCCGATGATCTCCCGATCGACGTACATCAGCTGGATCCTGATGACGATCTTCTGTGTGAACGACTTCTCCACGATCTTCCTGCTGACCGGCGGCGGACCGGTGAATGCCACGCAGTCGCTGGTCGTGCTGGCCTACCTCACAGTCTTCCAGAACTTCCAGACCGGCCCCGGGGTGGCGATCGCCTTCCTGATGACCTTCGTCCTGGTCGTGATCTCCGTCGTCTTGTACCGGCGTATCAGGAAGGTGCAGATCCTATGAGCACAGCAGCTATCTCCAGACAGCGCAGGCGCGACCGATCGCGCGTCGACGCCCGCCTCCAGCAAGAAGGAACCGGAAACGCGCGGCAGCTGGTTGCGGTTCCTCGTCATGTTGGTGATCACCGCCGTCGTACTCGTTCCGATTCTCGCGGTTGTCCTGCTCTCCCTCCGGCCTGCGCTGGGTAGCACGAGCACGGCGGCCTTCACGCTCGAGAACTTCGTCAATGTCTTCAGCCAGACCGAAGTCCTGACCTGGCTGAAGAACAGCATGATCGTGACCATGGTCACGGTCGTGGTGTCCACCGCCGTTGCGGCGCCGGCCGGATATGTGTTGTCGCGGGGCCGGAGCCAGTTGGTTTCCGGATTCTCGTTGGTGTTGTTCGTGGTGCAGTCGCTGCCCATCGTCACCGCGGTGATCCCGCTGTTCATCCTGTTCGCCGAGTTCGGCCTCGTCGACACCCTGACCGGCATCATGATCATCTACGTCGGCTCCACCATGTCGGTGGCCATCTGGATGATGGCGGCCTACTACGACTCCATCCCCATCAGTCTCGAGGAGGCGGCGTGGATGGACGGGTGCTCGGTCTTCGGCAGCTTCCTCCGCATCGTGTTGCGGAACTCGCTGCCCGGCATCTTGTCCACGGCCATCTTCTCCTTCTTGTTGGCCTGGAACGACTATCTGGTCGCCCTCGTCTTCCTGCGATCCAGTGAGCAACTTCGTGCTTCCGGTGGGCGTGCAGAGCTTCTTCCAGCAGAACTCGACGAACTGGGGCCTGGTGATGGCCGTGGCGGTGGTCATGATGTTGCCGCCGGTGATCTTGTTCGCGGCGCTGAACAGGTACTTCAGTGTCGGTGGGATCGGCGGGTCACTCGCCGGCCAGTGAGCACCCGGGGAGTGGCGGCTAGCCCCGGCTCGGCGCCGGCCCGGTTGATTCTCGCGGAACGACTGTGTGCAACGACCGTTGATCCACCGGTGGCGGCTCGTCGCCACGCATGACGGCGATCAGTCGGCGCATCGCTTCCCGACCCTGGCGTTCGCGATCGATGGCGACGGTGGACAACGATGGCGAGGCGAACCGTCCGAGCTCCTCGTCGTCCCAGCCGAAGACACTGAGGTCGCCGGGGACCGTCCAGCCACGCGTCAGGCTGGCCCGCACGGCGCCCATGGCCAACAGGTCGTTCGCCGCCACCACGGCCGTGACCGCGGTGTCCGCCGGCAGTCCCAGAACCGCGTCGTACGCCGACTGGCCCGGACCACCCGCAGTCGATCACGATGCCGTGCAGACCGAGACCGGCCACGGTGTCGACGAAGGTCTGGCGTCGGTTGCGAGCCGAGGCGAAGGTCTCCGGGCCGGCGAGATGCAGGAAGTCGCGATGGCCCAACCCGCGGAGGTAACGCACCACCTCCCCGCAGGCGGCGCCGTCGGCCAGGGCGCCCTGGCCGTGCAGCTCGTCGTCGTAGTCGGAGAAGACGACCACGGGCGCCGACCAGGTTACCGACGCCGCGCCGAGCGAGGCCAGGGCCAGGATGCCCTCGAACTCCCCTGAGTCGCCGAGCTCCAGGGCCCGCGCCGCCCGGTCCTCGGCTGCGCCCTCCAGACCGACGAGGTCGACCGCGTAGCCGGCTTCGTGTGCGGCGCCGGACAGCGCGCCGAGCAGCCGGAGCGGGAGCAGCTTCGTGGCGGTGGGTAACAGGATCGCGATCCGGCCGGTCCGACGGGTCCGCATCGACCGGGCGAGCTGGTTGGGCCGGTACTGCAGCTCGTCGATGGCGGCCCGGACGCGGTCCACGGTGCCGGGCTTCAGGCCGCCGTTCTTGCGGAGGTAGCGCGACACCGTCTGGTGGGAGACGCCGGCGCGATCCGCGACCTCGTAGATCGTCGGGCGTTTGGGTCGCACGCCACCTCCTAGGGTCGCTCGTAGCCATTGACAAGAAAGTGATCGATAACTAACGTACCGGAAACCGGGAAAGTGATCGATAACTTTCTGTGCCAGCCGCCCGCGACAGCGAGGACGAAGACGACGTGACCACAGATCAGGCCAGCCGCACCATCCGTTTCGCCGCCGTCGGCCTGGACCACGCCCACGCGCTGGGCCAGATCCGCGGGCTGCTCGGGCAGGGCGCCGAGCTGGTCGGCCTCGGCTCCGACGACCCGAGTGCCGCCATCGCGCAGGCGGCTCGGGAGGAGTGGCCCGATGCGCCCTGGGTCGATGACCCGGCGACCCTGCTCCGCGATCCGACCGTTGACGTGATCGTCACCGCGGCCGTCCCGGACCGCCGCGCGGCCATCGCGCTGGAGGCCCTGCGCAACGGCAAGGACGTGGTCGCTGACAAGCCCGGTTGCATCACCATCGACCAGCTCGACGAGATCGAGCAGGCCGTGGCGGCGTCCGGTCGGTTCTGGTCCGTCACGTTCTCGGAGCGGTTCGAGGTGCGCTGCGCCGTCCGCGCGGGCCAGCTGATCCGCGAGGGCCGGATCGGGCGGGTGGTGCAGACCCTCGGGCTCGGGCCCCACCGGGAGGGGGATCGAGCCCATCTCGCCGGCGGCGCCGGGCGCCCGGACTGGTTCTACGACCACGACCGCACCGGAGGCATCCTCACCGACATCGCGAGTCACCAGGTCGACCAGTTCCTCTGGTTCACCGGCTCCGAGAACGCCGAGGTCGTCTCGAGCGCGGTGGCCAACTACACCCATCCGGATGCGCCGAAGATGCAGGACTTCGGCGAGGTGTCGCTGCGGTCAGGAGAACGCCCACGGCTACGTCCGCGTCGACTGGTACACCCCTCAGGGCCTGCCGACCTGGGGCGACGGCCGGCTGGTGATCCTCGGGACCGAGGGCTACATCGAGCTCCGCAAGTACGTCGACCTGGCGGGCCGCGCCGGCGGGGACCACCTGTTCGTCGTCGACGGCAGCGACGCCGAGTACGTCGACTGCTCCGACGTGGAGCTCGAGTACTACCCCGCACTGGTGGCAGATGTGCGCGACCGCACCGAGACCGCCTGCCCGCAGCGCCACACCTTCGCGGTGATGCGACTCGCGATCAACGCGCAGCAGGCCGCCACCAAGCTGGGCTTCGCCGAATGAGTGCTGAGCGACGACCTCCGGATCGGCATCGTCGGCTGCGGCTCGATCGCCCGCGCGCACGCCACGAGCTACACGGACCACCCGCGGGCAGGGCTCGTCGGAGTCGTCGACCTCGACCCGGCCCGGGCCGACGCGTTCGCCGCAGAGTTCCAGACGACGGCGTACGACTCGGTCCGCGACCTGATCCAGCAACGGCCTGCGTTGGTCTCGGTCGCGACGCCGCCGGGCAGCCACACCGAGGTCGCGCTCGAGCTGCTCGAGGCCGGCTGCTCGGTCCTGCTCGAGAAGCCGCCGACCACGACGTTGGCCGACCTGGACGTCCTCGCCGCCGCCGAGGAGCGCAGTGCGGGTTCGGTCTACGTCGTGTTCCAGCACCGGCACGGTTCGGGTGCGCGACGAGCCCACGAGCTGCTGCAGTCCGGTGCCCTGGGTACGCCGCAGGTCGCGGTCTGCGAGACGTTGTGGTACCGGCCCGACAGCTACTTCCTGCCTGATTGGCGCGGCAACTGGGCCGGTGAGGGCGGTGGGCCGACCCTCGGACACGGCATCCACCAGATCGACCTGCTGCTGCACCTGATGGGCCCCTGGGAGACCCTGGACGCACGCGCGGCACGGATCGCCCGGCCCGTCGAGTTCGAGGACGTCTCGATGGCCATGGTCACCTTCCCCGGCGGCGCGGTGGCCACGGTCGTGACCAGCCTGCTCTCGCCGCGGGAGCTCAGTCGGATCCGCCTGGACACCACCGGCGGCACCCTCGAGGTCGACCACGTCTACGGCTATCGCGACGCCGACTGGTCGTGGACCCCGGCTCCGGACGCGAGCACAGCGGCCGTTCTGGGGCGTGATCCCGGTCCGACCAGGATCAACGGCGCCGGAACCGCCGGCTCGGACCAGCGTGACGCCTGGAGTGCCTCGGCCGGATCGGATCTGCCCAGCAACCACGCCGCTCAGCTGACCCGCCTGGTCGATGATCTGCTCGCCGGCCGCCGACACGAGACCACGTTGGCCAGCACCCGACCGACGATGGAGTTCGTCACCGCCCTCTACGCCTCCTCGATCCGGCGCGAGACCGTCGCGCGCCGAGATCTCACGCCCGGCGACGGGTTCTACCGCAGCCTCGACGGCGGGTTGCCCGCCGAGACGATCACGGCCCAGCTGGCCGTCGGTCGGTCCTGAACGTCCGCACGTCAACCGAGAAAGGCACCGGCATGGTTCCCCTCCGATCGCAACGACGCGTATCGCTCGACCACTCCGCACCGAAGCACGGCCAAGATCCACGTCCGCAACGAGATCACGGACGGATGCGGCCGAACCGGGTGCTCGCGGCCCTGTTCTTGTCGGTCTGCCTGGTCTTCGTGGCGGCCTGTGCGCCGGGCCAGACGCGTTCCGACGGGCCCAGCACGCTGCGCGTCTCGACCTGGGGGAACGACTCGCGACTCAAGCTGACCCAGCAGGCGGTGGATGCCTTCGTCGCGGCCAATCCGGGCATCGACGTGAAGGTCGAGAACAGCGAGTGGGGCTCCTACTGGGACAAGCTGGCCACCACCACGGCAGGCAACAACTCACCCGACGTCATCCAGATGGACGAGGCCTACATCGCCGCTTACGGCTCGCGCGACGCGCTGCTCGACCTCGACACCATGAAGAACACCCTCGACCTGTCGGCGATGGACGCGAAGGTGCTCGACACCGGCAAGGTCGGCGGCTTGCTCGTCGGAGCGCCGATCGGGGTCGCGAACTTCTCCGTGGCCGTCAACCCCAAGGTGCTCGATCAGGCCGGTGTGAAGATGCCCGATGACAAGACGTGGACCTGGGACGAGCTCGCCGAGACCTCGGCCCAGGTGACCGCGAAGCTCGGCTCGCAGGGGGTGTACGGACTGGACGGGTTCGGCGTGGGTGCCGCAGAACTCGGCGCCTGGGCCCGGCAGAAGGGCGAGGAGGTCTGGCCCACCGACGGCAAGGGCGTCAGTGAGGCCACCATCACCAGCTTCTTCGAGTACGCGACGAAGTTGATCGAGACGAAGGCAACACCGTCGGCTCCGGTGCAGGTGGAGAACTCCACCGCACCTCTGGACGCGTCGTTGTTCGCCACCAACAAGGCCGCCTTCCACTTCCTGTTCCACACCCAGGTCTCGGCTTTCGGCGCCGCCAGCGGCACCGAGCTGGGTCTGCTGCGGCTGCCGGCCCAGGCGACGGGGGAGTCGGCGAAGATGGTCAACAAGGCTTCGATGTACTGGTCGGTGTCGGCCCGCTCGAAGAACGCCGAGGCCGGGGCCAAGCTGGTCGACTTCCTGCTCACCGACCCGGCGGCCACCAAGATCCTCACCACCGAACGCGGGATCCCCGCCATCCCGGCTGTGCAGAAGGAGGTGGCGCCGTTGTTGGATCCGCAGGCGGAGGTCGCGCTCAAGTTCTCCCAGGCGGTCGCGCCGCAGCTCGTGGCGCCGCCGCAGGTGACGCCGGCGAACGCCTCGGGCTTCAGCGCCGAGTTCACCTTGATCGGAACCGATGTCCTGTTCGGCCGCGCCAGTGCGCCGGATGCCGCTGCCAAGGTGCTGTCCGTCATGGCGGGCATGAAGTAGCGTCTCGCCCGACCACCGAAGGAGCGAACCCGAACACATGTTGATCACCGACGCTCGGGTCGTGGTGTGCTCGCCCGGCCGCAACTACGTCACGTTGATCATCGAGACCGAGGACGGTCTCGTCGGGGTGGGGGATGCGACGTTGAACGGTCGTGAGCTGGCCGTCGCGTCCTACCTCCGTGATCACGTCTGTCCGCTGCTGGTCGGTCGCGACGCCCGCCGGATCGAGGACACCTGGCAGTACCTGTACCGGGGCGCCTACTGGCGGCGGGGACCGGTGACGATGGCGGCCGTCGCCGCCGTCGACATCGCCCTGTGGGATCTCAAGGGCAAGCTGGCCGACCTGCCGGTCTACGACCTGCTCGGCGGGGCGGCGCGCGACGGCGTGCTGGCCTACTGCCACGCGAGCGGCTCCACCCTGGCGGAGTTGAGTGACGACGTGCAGCGACACCTCGATCTCGGCTACCTCGCCGTCCGGGTCCAGGCTGCCGTGCCCGGGTTGGACACGACGTACGGCATCGCGCCGACCGACGGCACCGGTGTACGAGCCGGCCAGCGGGAACGTGCCACAGCAGGACATCTGGGAATCGAGTTACTACCTGGACTTCGCGCCCAGGATGATGGCCCACGTACGAGCCGAGTTCGGCTATCAGGTGCACCTGCTGCACGACGTCCACCACCGACTCAGCCCGATCGAGGCCGGGCAGCTGGGGCGCGCACTGGAGCCGTACCGGATGTTCTGGATCGAGGACCCGACGCCGGCCGAGGACCAGTCCGCGTTCCGGTTGATCCGACAGCACACCACGACCCCGATCGCGGTCGGGGAGGTGTTCAACAGCATCTGGGACTGCCAGCAGCTGATCACCGAACGGTTGATCGACTACATCCGCACCGCGGTGTCCCACGCCGGCGGCATCACCCACCTGCGCCGGATCTTCGCCCTGGCGGACCTGTACGGGATCCGCTCCGGCTCGCACGGCGCGAGTGACCTGTCGCCGGTGTCGCTGGCGGCGGCGCTGCACGTCGACCTGAGCATCCCCAACTTCGGCATCCAGGAGCACATGGGCCACCGGGAACCGGTCAGCGAGGTGTTCACCCCCAGCTACACCTTCGCCGACGGCTACCTGCACCCGGGCGACCAGCCCGGCCTCGGGGTGCGCTTCGACGAGGAGGCCGCGGCCCGGTTCCCGTACGAGCCGAAGTACCTTCCGGTGAACCGGCGCCGGGACGGATCGGTGCACGACTGGTGAGGCACGACCGGTGAACAGCCCGTTCGACGTGATCGTCCTCGGTGAGGTGCTCGTCGAGGTCGCCACGCTCGAACCGTTCGGCCACGACGTGCCCGCCACGCTGGGCATCTCCGGCGATGCGCTCAACGCCGGGGCTGCTGCGGCGTCGGCCGGAGCGCGGGTCGGGCTGATCGCGGTGCTGACCGACGACGAGCTCGGCCGGGCCATCACGACCCGGATCGCGGACCTGGGGATCGACACCGGTCTGCTGCGGTTGCGCAGTGGCCACCAGGGCGTCTACCTGGTGCACAGCGATCCCGCCGGCGAACGCGAGTTCAGCTACGCCCGATCAGGCAGCGCCGGCTCGACCCTCGGGCCGGCCGACCTGCCGGCCGAGGAGCTGGCCCGGGCGGGCGCCGTCCTCGCCAGCGGCATCGCGTGCGCCGTCTCGGCAGACACCCGAGCCGCCGTCTTCGCCGCGGCCGAGCTGGCGCAGCGGTTCGTCTACGACCCGAACCACCGGCCCCGGCTCGCGACGGCGGCCGACGCGGCCCGGACGCTGCTCGACCTCGCCCCCCGGTGCTGGCTCGTGACCCCGTCCTGCCCGGCCGAGACGGTGGCGCTGCTCGGCACCCCGTCGGCCGTGGCCGCGGCGCGGCAGTTGCGGGGCCTCGGGGCGGACAACGTCGCCGTCACCTGCGGCGCGAACGGTGTCCAGCTCAATGGTGGCGGGATCGACGCCTGGGTCGATGCGGTGCCGGCCCCGTCGCTGGTCGACCAGACCGGCGCCGGGGACGCCTTCGTCGGCACCATGACCGCCCGGCTCGTGGCCGGGGACGACCTGCGGACGGCCGCGGCACTGGCCACCGCCGCCTCCTCACTCGTGGTCGGCGGCCGGGGCGGTACCGGTCACGTGCCGACGCTCGAGGAGACGCGCGCCCACCTCAGTGCCTTCCGGGAGATCTCCGGCTGAGTCGGTTCGGGCTCGACTCCGCCGTGGTTCGGATCTGTCCGGACCACCCTCTCGGTGCTCGAGGCGCGTGTGGTGGAGTCATCGGTGTCCACGGAAGGAGAGTGCGCATGACGGTACGGGTCGGCGTCGTGGGTGCGGGGGTGATGGGGAACCTCCACGCCGCGAATCTGGTTGACCTCGGCTGTGCCGTGTCGGTGTACTCCGAGACCGGCGCCGAACAGCTCGCCGCCGGACGTGCGACCGTGTGCCGCTCGTACGCAGAGCTGCTGGAGTCCGTCGACTGGGTGCTCATCGCCACCCCGACCGATACCCACCACGCGCTCGCGCGGGCCGCACTGGACGCGGGTCGGGACCTGATCATCGAGAAGCCGCTCGCGCGGACCACGGCGGAGGCGGAGGACCTGATGATCGCCGCCGAGCGCGCCGGTCGACGGATCTGGCCCGGTCACGTCGTTCGCTTCTTCCCCGAGTACCGGATGCTCCACGATGCCGTCACGGCCGGCCGGTTGGGCGAGCTGGCCGTGCTGCGCTTCACCCGGGCCGGGTGCTTCCCCGACCGCAGTGCCTGGTTCGGCGATGTCCGACGGTCGGGAGGCATCGTGTTCGATCAGATGATCCATGATCTCGACGTCGCTCTCTGGCTGGCCGGTCCGGTGGTGCTGGTCACGGCGCTCGGCCGGCAGGACGACTCCGGACCGGCGCCCGTCCACGCCGCGCACGTGACGCTGCGGCACGCCGGCGGTGCGATCAGTCTGGTGTCGGGAGTCTGGGGGGCTCCGCAACTGCCCTTCCTCACGTCCTTCTCCGTGGCGGGCACCGGAGGTCAGGTCGAGCACTCCTCGGACCGGGAGGTGACGACCGTGTCGTACCTCGACCAGACGGCGGTCGCGGACGGTGTCCTGCCCCGTCATCGAGGCGGTCGCAATCCCTACCGCGACGAGCTGGTCGCCTTCCTCGATCCGGAGGCGGTGCCCACCGTGACGGGTTGGGACGCGGTCGAGGCGGTTCGGGTCGCCGAAGCCGCTCTCTCGTCGCTGCAGACCGGCCGCCCCATCGAGGTGGCCTCATGAGCAGCGAGGAACGTCGCCTCCGGGTCGGGGTGTTGTCGCGGGCCCATGTCCACGCCGACGGATACATCTCCATCCTGTCCGCGACCCCGGGCGTCGACGTCTACGTCGCCGACCCCGACGGGCCGGACGGGGAGCCAGATCGGGGCCCGGCAGGGCTCCCCGCCGGCATCAGCTACCTGCCCAGCTACGCGGCCCTGTTCGAGCAGGCCGTCGACGCCGTCGTGATCACTTCCGAGACCAAGCACCATCTCCCGCTCGTGCAGGCAGCGGCGGCCGCCGGTGCAGCCATCCTCTGCGAGAAGCCGCTGGCGACCACGGCCGAGGATGCAGAACTGATCGCCGCCGCGGTCGCAGCGGCCGGGGTGCCGTTCATGATCGCGTACCCGGTTCGGTTCATGTCGGCGAGCCAGGAGCTGCTGGCCCGGGTCGAGGCCGGTCAGCTGGGTCAGCTGGTCGCGGTGCGGGGGACGAACAACGGCCGACTGCCCACTCACCGGCCATGGTTCACCGACGCGGAGCTGTCGGGTGGCGGCGCCCTTTTCGACCACGTCGTCCACGTCGCCGACCTGATCGATGCCCTGCAACCGGCCCCACCGATTCGCGTCACCGCCGTCACGAACAAGATCCTCTACCCGGACGCGGACGCACAGGTCGAGACCGGGGGACTCGTGCTGATCGAGTACGCCGGCGGGGTCGTGGCCGCGATCGACTGCTCCTGGTCGCTGCCGGAAGACGCACCGACCTGGGGCGGACTCACCGTGAACGTCACCGGCACCCTCGGGGACACCTTCGTCGACCCGTTCCGTCCCCGGCTGCGCGGCATCGACGCAGCGCAGGGTCGGGCGATCGAGCTGCCGTACGGAGACAGTGGGGATCCGCCGCTGCTGTCGGCGTTCCTCGAGATGGTCCGGACCGGGCAGCCGAGCCAACCAGACCTCGGCGTCGCGCTGCGGACCCTGAGCGTCGTGCTCGCCGCCGAGGAGTCCGCCCGCACCGATCAGCCGGTTCCGATCCGCACGTTCGGCGTCGACCGCGACACTCGACAGCAACACCGACAGCAACACCGAGACCGATGGAATCAGTCGCGCCGGGAGAGCCGCACCCGACATCGGGAGCTGACCCCCCGGCCAGCTGCACCGCTCCGCCACTCCACCCGAGAGGACCGTTCCATGCCGATCAAGCGATCCGCAGTTCTCGAGCTCGCGCGGATGCTCGCCGCGGGTGGGGTCTCGAGCGATCCACTGGAGAGGGCCACCACCATCGCCGATGTCCGTCGGCTTGCCGAGCGGCGGCTGCCGAAGATGGCCTTCGACTTCATCGACGGCGGCGCCGACGGTGAGATCACGCTGCGGGCGAACATCGACGACCTCGCCGAGGTGACCCTGCGTCCACGGTCGCTGGTCGACGTGTCCGAACCGGTGCTGAGCACCGTCGTGGCCGGCGAGACGCTACCGGTGCCGCTGCTGATGGGTCCGTGCGGTTCGATGCGGCTGGCCGGCGGCGACGGTGAGCTGAGCGCGGTGCGCGCCGCGGGTGCGGCCGGCTTGACCTACACCATCAGCACGGCGTCCAGCTGGTCGATCGAGGAGCTCGCGGCGGAGGCCTCCGGGCCGATGTGGTTCCAGCTCTACATGTGGCGGAGTCGGGAGATCGTGCAGGACCTGGTGAACCGGGCGCGCGCGGCCGGGTGCACGGCACTCGTGATCACCGTCGACGTCCCGATCAACGGCAAGCGGGTCAGGGATCAGCGCAACGGCATGTCGATCCCGCCGAAGATCACCGCACGGAACGCGGCCGGGGTGATCCGCCATCCAGCCTGGTTCCTCGGGCTGCTGCGTGGACCTGCGATCGGGTTCCGGAACCTGCAGGGCATCGCCGAGGGATCGAGCGCGATGTCCCACCAGGCCTACATCAACACCCAGCTCGCGAATCTCCAGGCGTCGTGGGACGACGTCGCCTGGCTCCGCCGGACCTGGACCGGTCCGTTGTTCATCAAGGGCATCACCACCGTCGAAGATGCGACCAGCGCCGCGAACGTCGGCGCCGACGGGATCTTCGTCAGCAACCACGGGGGTCGCCAGCTCGACGGCCTGCCCAGCTCGATCAGCGCCCTGCCGAGAATCGTCGACGCTCTCGGAGACCGGCTCGACATCATCATGGACGGCGGGATCCGGCGCGGTGGCGACGTCGTCAAGGCCCTGGCCGTCGGCGCCGACGCCGTGGCCATCGGCCGCAGCTGGGCCTGGGGGCTCGCGGCGGCCGGACAGCGTGGGGTCGAGCACGTGGCTTCGATCTACCTGCAGGAGATCACCGAGACCCTCCAGCTGCTCGGCGTCCCCGACGTCAACGCCCTCGACCGGTCACATGTGAACTTCCCGTCCGCGTGGGTCGCCGGCGGTGATCGGGCGACGAACGCGCCCGCGCTGGAGCACGAACCGCGCTGAGGTGCCAGTCGGACGAGCGCCGGGGACCGGGATCGACGATCGATCAGGACTGCGACCCGGGCAGCGAGGCCGCGGTCGAACCGGCCGACAAGGAACCATGAAGATCAGAATCCATGGCCGCCAGGCCGTTGCGTACCGACGAGATCTGCTGGATGAGGTCCTCCATCGAAGCGATCAGGTCGCGCTCGCCCTTGCCGCCGGCGAGGTTGATCGCCTCGGTATAGGCCCGGGGTAGGGACTCGGCGTGGTCGAGGGTCCGGGAGACGGCGCGGCGTGACTGGCCGAGCGCCGCGACGATGGCGGCCCAGTCGCGTTCGAGCTTCGTGAACGCCTGACTGTAGGCGCCGTTGATCAGTCGTTCACGCGCGGTTCGGGTCACCTCGGGAAGCTGGATGCCGAGGATCTTGCGGATGACCAAGGCCTCGTTCAGTCCGATCGCCTGTGAACCGGTCTCGATCCGGACCACATCGATGGCGTTGAACGGCAGCCCGTACTCGCGGACCCGACGGGCGAGCTCCTCCTCGGTCAGCTTCGCCGCCGCCCGTGCCGCGGTCACGCTGAGCGAGAAATCCGCCTCCCACGGGTGCGGCTGAGTGCCTGGGTCGTTCATGAGATCGCCACCCTCGTCCGGACGCCGTGCCAGGCTTCCACGCTATTCCTGAACGCGCGTCGGGTCGACCGTCCGGTCGTCCGGTCTCCGGGCAGGGTGCACCCGCGGTGATCAGTCCTCGGAGCGGATGTTCCAGCGATGGCCGAACGGATCGACGAGCCAACCACCACGGCCGAAGCCGTCGTCGGCGACCGGACGCTGCGGGTGGCCGCCCGCGTCGACCGCTGCGGCGTACCGGGCATCCGGATCCGCCACGGCCAACACGACGGCCGCGGTCGAGCCACCCAACGTCTTCGGGGCGACGGCACCGTGTTCGTGGTACTCGTCGGAGACGAACACCGTGGCGTCGCCGATCACCAAGGTGGCGTGCCCCAACCGGCCCTCGTCGTCGTACCGCTCCGTCACCTCGGCGCCGAAGGCCCGGGTGTAGAAGTCCAGCGCTGCTGCTCCGTCGTCAACCGTCAGATATGCGATCGCCTTGGTCATGCTCTTGACGATAGGGCAGCCGTACTCACATCGCGATCCACTGCCGACCGTCGATGAGCTCGCGCACGAGGTCGAGGTGGCCGGCGTGGGTGGCTGTCTCGGTGATCACGTGCAGCACCACCTGACGGACGTCGTCCAGCCGCCAGTCCGGGAAGATCTCGGTCGGCCACCACCGCACGGGCGCGTCGAGATCGATCTCGGCCAGCACCGCAGTGGAACGAATGGTTTGGGCCCGGTACGCCGCGAGCACGTCGGCGAGGGTCGACTCCGGATCGACCTGCCAGGCGTCACCCTCGGTCAGCGTGGCCTCGATCGCCGTTGCGTCGCCGGCGACGACGGCGGCGAACCAGAACCGTTCGTCGTCGCGAGTCACGTGCTGCACGAGCTGCAGCACGTTCCAGCCGGACGGTGCCACCACCCGACGCGCCGACTCGTCGTCCAGACCCTCGAGGATGCCGGCCAGATGATCGCGGGTCCCTTGCAGGGCATCGAGTAGTCGCGTCCTCTCACTGACGGTGCTGGTGCTGGTGCTGGTGCTGGTGCTGGTGCTGGTGCTGGTGCTGGTCATGATCGGTCCTCTCCGAGTGCCTGTTCACTGCTACGTCGGAGCCGGAGGTCGGTTCTCGACAGCATCCGGCCGCGATCCCGGATCAGGCCGAGAGCTCGTCGAGCACCTGCTGCTGGATCCCGCGGGCCTGCCGGCCGGACGGTGGCGGCCCGCCGGTGCGGGCGGCGATCGACTGCTCGATCACGGCTGCCGGCTGGTAGCCGTCGCGGAGCAACCGCTCCCCGGCGTCGACCTTGGCCAACCAGGTTCCCCAGCGGTGGCGGACCAGGGCCCGGCAGGCGCCGAGGACCGCGTCGTCGGTCCCCGTCGCGGGCCCGTCCTGGTCCGGGGTCGGTATTGCCATCCACCAGTGCAGGGAGTCGACCAGCAGGACGCGGAGATCACCCGGGTCGAGGTCGGCGAAGACGTCCGCGGCCGGTGGTCCGGCCAGGCTCCGACCGTTCTGGGACAAGATGCTGCGGTCGAGGCCGTACCAGAACGTCCCGTCGGCAGCAGGTCGATCCTCCGGTCGGAGCGTCTGCCGGAACGCCATCGCCGGTCCGTCGTTGAGCTCGACCTCGTACGCCGGCTCGATGGTGCCCGAACGAGCCACCGCCAGCGCGTAGACGACCAGCTCGAGTCCGCGCGCCGGACAGGGGAGCGCGTCGTGCCGCAACCGGCGGACGATCTCGAGCTTCACGTCCTCCGACAGCGGCGAGCGGACGACCAGTGCGACGTCGATGTCGCTGCGGTCAGGCTGGAACGCGTCCAACGCCAGCGACCCGGCCGCGTACGCCCCGACGAAGTCCTCGCCGAGCACCGCCCGGGACTTCGCCACCAGCGCGGCGAGATACGTCTCGACCGATCGTGGTGTCGGGTTCACGGCACGATCGCCGAACGGAGTACCGCGGTCGCCGCCGGATGGGACCCGATGAGCCGCAGCCGGGCATCGGACAGGTGCACCCGACCCCACAGCAACAGCAGGATGGCTGCCGCCGGCCCGGCCACCGTGGCCTCGGCGGCGAGCGCGGTTCCCCCGGCCGGCTCCGGGCCCGTGGCGGTGCCGTCGCCCGAGAGCACCCATCGCTCGGGGTGGTCGTCTGGTGCCAACGCCAGACTCGTGGACAACGGAGGCATCCGGGCGAGCCGTACCTGTCGGGGGAAGAAGACCGTGACCACCTCGTCGATGCCGTCCATGGCCAGCTCGTCGTCGTAGCCGGCGTCCTCGCCCGCGGCGGCGCCCAGATCCCAGAGGTGCACCCCGACCTCGTGGGCCTGGCGTCGGGACCAGAACGCCGCCGTGCGCGGTCTGGATCCGAACGTCCAGACCGGGTGGCCCGGATCGGTCGCCGCGAGCAGGTCGATCAGCGCGCCGGCGGTGCCGCGGTACCAGGCGCACAGGGCGTCGTCGTCGGGTGCCTCGGGCGTCGGGTCGTCGGTGTTCCCGGTGTTGATCAGCTGCACCACCCAACGGTGGACGTCGCCGAGGTGGACGACCAGGTCGCGAGCCGTCCAGTCGGGACAGGCCGGCACCGATGCGGCCAGGTCGGTCGTGGCCAGGCGGGTTCCGAATCGGTCGGTCCCGGCGCGCAGCTGAGTCAGGGCCTGGTCCGGCGTGATCACGACGTGCCGTTCCGGAGTCGCGCCACCGCGGCTCCGACGGAGGCCGGCACCGGAACCGAAGGGGGTACGCCGGGATGCGTCTCCGGCGTACCGGCCACGACCGACACCGGCACGATCCCGGCCCAGACGGATTGGTCCTCGCCGTCGTCGGGCTCGGCGGTGACCGGGGCGGCGCGAACCTTGACGCTCGCCTCGTCCAGCGGCAGCCGGAGCATCAGGGTCGCTGCGAGCTCGCGGGTCGACGACGCCCGGACCTCGTCCCACCGGCCGGGGAGCAGATGATCGGTCAGCACCCGCAGCGCATCGATCTTGGCGTCCCCTTCCAGCACCTCCGGGATCCCGAACGCCACCACGCTGCGGTAGTTCATCGAGTTGTCGAAGGTGGACCGCGCGACCACGAGGCCGTCCAGGTGCGTGATGGCCACCGAGATGCGCGCACCCGATGCCGCGGCGCGCAGCAGGCCGGCGCCGGTCGAGCCGTGCAGCAGCAGTGCGTCGCCGTCCCGGGCGACGGCGAAGGGGATCACTGCCGGGCCGTCGTCGCGGACCACCCCGACGTGCGCGATCAGCGCCTCGTCGACGACCTCGTAGAGCAGCTCCCGCTCCGTGCGCTGCCGCTCGGGGAGCCGTCCCACCCGGGTCCGCGCGGTGACGGACAACTCCCCGACGGCCTCAGGTCTCTCCGACGTCACGCATGCCTCTCGTCCTGCTCACTCCGTCGGCGTCTCGTCGTGTCGAGAGCGCCAGTGCTCGTTGTACATCACACCGAGAACGTTGCCGAACGGATCGACCACTGATGCGGTCACGAAGCCGGGGCCCCGCTCGCTGATCGGATCGTAGACGGTCGCGCCGCGGCTCAGCAGGTCGGCGAACACCACGTCGATGTCGTCGACGTGCCAGTGCACGATGGCCCCGCCGACTCCGGCCGAGGCCGGTCCGTAGCGCCGGTCGAGGATGCCGAACTCGTCCTGGTCGTCGCCGATCCGGAACTCGACGTATGCGGGCGGCCCCTCCTCGGGACGGGCGAAGTAGGGCTCGGCGCTGAAGACGCCGGCGTACCAGCGGCCGGCCTCGGCCACGTCGTCGGCGAACACGGTCACGGTGCAGAAGCCACGGAGCGGGCTGGTGGAGTTGGTCATGAGCCCAGTCTTTCGTTCAAAGTGCTCACGCAGTGACTACTTTGTTGAGAAGCTGGAGACATGCGCGCAGATCGGCTCGTCGCCACCGTGCTGCTGCTCCAGCAGCGGGGACGGCTGACCGCGGCCGAGCTGGCTGGGGAACTCGAGACGTCGGTGGCCACGGCCCGCCGCGACCTGGAAGCGCTGTCGGCGGCAGGTGTGCCGGTCTACCCGCAGCCGGGCCGAGGTGGCGGCTGGCAGCTGGTCGGCGGAGCCCGGACCGATCTGACCGGCCTCACGGCCGGCGAGGCCGAGTCGATCTTCCTGCTGCTGGGATCGGTCCGCTCGAGCGGTGACACCCAGGCCACCGCAGGGGCGATGCGCAAACTGATCCGGGCGCTGCCGGCGACCTTCCGGGACGACGCCGAGGTGGCGGCGCAGGCGGTGCACGTCGATCCGGCGCGCTGGGGAAGCGCGCCGCTCCCGGTGCAGGAGCGGTTGCAGGAGCTCCAGCGGTCGGTGGTCCGGCGGAACGTCGTGCGACTGGAGTACCGGCGGCGATCGGGGGAGCAGAACGATCTCGAGGTCGAGCCGCTCGGATTGGTCGACAAGGGTGGGCGTTGGTACCTGGTGGCCGACACCTCGGGTGGTCGGCGCACGTTCCGGGTAGATCGGATCCGGAAGCTGGAGGTGACCGATCAGCGGTTCGAGCGGCCGGTGGGATTGGACCTCGCTGCGGAGTGGCAGGGCACCGTCGAGGTGGTCGAGGCGAAGCGGTCGGCGGTCCGAGCCACCGTTCGGCTGAGTGCGCGCCTGATGCCGATCCTGCGTGATCACTTCGGAGCCTCGTTGGAGGTCCTGTCGGAGGAGTCCGGCTCCGTGACGGTCAGTGTCGGCGCGCATCTCGCGGTGAGTCTCGCCGAGCAGCTCGCCGGCTGGGGTGCCATGGTCGAGGTCCTCGATCCGCCCGAGGTGCGAGCCGAGCTGGCGCGGATCGGGCGTGAGCTGGTGGGCACCTACGCGCCCTGAGCCGCTGTTCGTGCCCTGAGCGCGTCGAAGGTTGTTCGTGCCCTGAGCCTGTCGAAGGGCGTATGGCGCAGTTCGTGCCCTGAGCTTGTCGAAGGGCGTGTGGCGGGTCACCGCACGGCGCTCTTCGACAAGCTCAGAGCACGAAGCTGGCGCGCTTCGACGAGCTCAGAGCACGATGAGGGGCGAGCAGCGGGGGCGCTTCGACGAGCTCAGCGAACGAGATGGGTACCCTCAGGCGAGGTCGAGGCGAGGAGGTCGAACCGATGTCGGGTCGGACGGAGTCGGGTACGCCGTTCGAGACCGTCTACGGACCAGAGGCGCTGGCGGGATTCGATCCGGCGACGGCGCTCGGTGAGCCGGGCGCGTATCCGTACACGCGTGGTGTCTATCCCTCGATGTACACCACTCGCCCCTGGACGATGCGCCAGTACGCCGGATTCGGCACGGCGACCGAGTCCAACGCCCGCTATCTGGAGCTGATCGGGCACGGCACCACGGGCCTCTCCGTCGCCTTCGACCTACCCACTCAGATGGGCATGGACTCCGACGCCCCACTGGCGGCCGGCGAAGTCGGCAAGGTCGGAGTCGCGATCGACTCCATCGAGGACATGCGCACCCTGTTCGGCGGGATCCCGCTGGGCGAGGTCTCCACGTCGATGACGATCAACGCCCCGGCCGCCGTGTTGTTGCTGCTCTATCAGCTCGTCGCGGAGGAACAGGGCGTGGATCCCGCCACGCTCACCGGCACGATCCAGAACGACGTGCTCAAGGAGTACATCGCCCGCGGCACCTACATCTACCCGCCCGGGCCGTCGTTGCGGCTCGTCAGCGACACGTTCGCGTACTGCCGGGAGCACCTGCCGCGCTGGAACACGATCTCCATCTCCGGCTACCACATGGCCGAGGCCGGAGCCACGCCGGCGCAGGAGGTCGCGTTCACACTGGCCGACGGCATCGCCTACGTGGAAGCGGCGATCTCCGCCGGGTTGGCGGTCGACGACATCGCGCCCCGGCTGTCGTTCTTCTTCGTCTCGCGCACCACGTTGCTGGAGGAGGTGGCGAAGTTCCGGGCGGCCCGGAGGGTCTGGGCCCGGGTGATGCGCGACCGGTTCGGCGCCACCGATCCGAAGTCGCTGATGCTGCGCTTCCACACCCAGACCGCCGGCGTGCAGCTCACCGCCCAGCAGCCCGAGGTGAATCTGGTCCGGGTCGCGGTGCAGGCCCTCGCGGCGGTGCTGGGCGGCACCCAGTCGCTGCACACGAACTCCTTCGACGAAGCTCTCGCCCTGCCCAGTCCGAAGGCGGCCCGGCTCGCGTTACGCACGCAGCAGGTGCTGGCGTACGAGACCGACGTGACCAAGACCGTCGACCCGTTCGCCGGTTCGTACGTGATGGAGTCGCTGACCGATGACGTCGAGGCCGAGGTGGACCGGCTGATGGCCGCGGTCGCCGAGCGCGGTGGAGCGGTCGCGGCGATCGAGGACGGCTTCCAGAAACGCGAGATCGAGCGCTCGGCGTACCAGATCGCGCAGCAGGTCGACGCCGGCGAGCGGGTCGTGGTGGGGGTCAACCGGTTCGCGCTCGACACCGAGGACCCGTACGAACCGCTCCGGGCCGACCCCGCCATCGAAGCGACCCAGTCCGCCCGGCTGGCCCGGTTGCGGGCCGAACGCGACGACGCCGAGGTCGAACAGGCCCTGCTCGACATCGCCGCCGCCGCGAAGGGGACGGACAACGTGTTGCCGCCCCTCAAGCGGGCCCTGGCCGCACGAGCGACCGTCGGCGAGGTCTGCGACGCACTCCGAGCGGTGTGGGGCACCTACCAGCCCAGCGACCGCTTCTGAACACGCCGCCCTCCATCGGCACCACCTTCTCGTTGTTGCACCACGAGCTAGGGGTGCAACAACGAGAAGGTGGTGCGCCTGGGAGTTGGGTGGGTCCGGACCGGTCAGCGAGTGAGTTTGGGCAGGACCTGCTCGCCGAAGACGTCGATCCACTCCCGTTGGTTGCGGCCGACGTTGTGCAGGTAGATCCGGTCGAACCCGAGGTCGGCGAAGCGCTGGATGCTCTCCCGGTGCACGTCCGGGTCGGAGCTGATCACCATCCGACCCTCGAAGTCCTCGGGGCGGACCAGCTTGGCCATCTGCTCGAAGTCCAACGGTGAACGGATGTCGGCCTTGGGGAACTTCATCCCGCCGTTGGGCCACTCGACCATCGCGTTCTGCAGGGCTTCCTCGTCGGTGGCGGCCCAGGACAGGTGGAGCTGCAGGTACTTCGGCATCGTGGCCGGGTCCTTGCCCTTCTCGCGAGCGCCGTCAGCGAACTTGGCGAAGAGGTTCTCGATCTTCTCCAACGGCGCGCCGACGGTGATCAACCCGTCCACCGCGCGGCCGGCGCGTTTCGCGGTCACCGGTCCCGCGGTGGCGATCAAGATCGGCGGCGCCTCGTCGGGCATCGTCCACAGCCGGGTCGATTCGAGCTTGTAGTACTCGCCCCGGTGCTTGACGTCCTTGCCCGCCAGCGAGGCGGTGAACAGCTTCTGTGATGACCTCGATCGCCTCGAACATCATGTTGAGCCGCTCGGGACCCTCGGGCCAGTAGCGTGCCGAGGATGTGTTCGTTGAGGGCCTCGCCCGCCCCCAGGCCGAGCCAGTGCCGACCGGGGTACATCGCGGCCAGCGTCGCGGAGGCCTGGGCCACCATCGCCGGGTGCCAGCGGAAGGTCGGGGCGGTGACTCCGGGGCCGATGTCCCCGGTCGTCCGCTCGCCGAGCGCGGTCAGCACGTTCCAGACGAAGGCGCTCTGCCCCTGCTGCGGTACCCACGGTTGGAAGTGGTCCGCCGCCATCACCCCGGAGAAGCCGTGCGACTCGGCGTACGCCGAGAGCTCGACCGCCTCGGTCGGGTGGAACTGCTCCAACATGGCGGCGTAGCCGATCTGCAGATCACTCACGTCTGCACTGTAGGCGTCCCAGAAGATGACGAAGGGCCGGCCACGACGACGATGCGTCGCGGCCAGCCCTCAGCAGATCAGTGGAATCAGACCTGCTTGTTGTCTCCCTTGACGGCCTGGCTGGCCTCGCGGAGCGCGTCCTTGACGTTCTCGCCGGACTGCTTCACGTGCGCACCGGACTCCTCGGCGCGGCCTTCGGCCTGCAGACGCTCGTTGTCGGTCGCATCGCCCGCGGCAGCCTTGCCCTTGCCGGTGAGCTCCTCGACCTTGTTCTGGATCTTGTCTCCGATACCCATGCAGCCTCCTCTGTTGCTGGTAGCCCCAGGATCGGGCCTTCCTGCCACGCTAACACCGTAAATCTGTGAACCAAGAGCCGGTCAGGACCGAGGTGCGAGGCGGCGGTGACGCAGATCCGGCATCCTGTCGGCACGAGCGGCCCGATCCAGCCCCATCTCGCGACAGGATGCCGGATTCGCGTCATTCCCCGCTCAGACGAACAGCGGCTCCAGCTCCCAGGTGCGGGACAGCTCCTGCATCGCCGCCTCGTCCGGCGGACCGCTGAACCGCTCGGCCGCCGCCAGCACCATCGGCAGCAGCCGGATGTCGCTGGCGGTGTTGAGGAACAATCCGTCGCGTCCGAGCACCCAGTCCACCGCGGTGGCGATGGCAGCCGGATCCTGCAGCGGCTCGTACCAGGTGCTGGTCGTCTGCTCCTTGTCCCCCCACGGGGCGCGGGTGATGGACTTGATCGTCTGGACCGCGACGTTCCGCTCGGCGCAGACGGCGACCAGCTCGTCGAAGTCGGCGAGGTACTGCGCGTTCTGCGTCATCGCGTAGTTGTACGGCAACAGCACCGAGTCGAAGTCGAACTGCTCGAGCGAGCGCAGGTGCTGGCGAGCGACAGTCACACCGTGTCCGGTGACGCCGATGAACCGCACCAGGCCCTCGTCCCGGGCCCGGACCACGGCCTCCAGCGCGCCGCCGGCGGCGTAGACGGTCTGCCACTCGGCCTCATCCACCAGGTTGTGCAGCTGGATCAGCTCGATGTGGTCGGTCTGCATTCGCTCCAGCGAGCGGTTGATCTCGGCCCAGGCGTCGTCGGCGCTGCGCTCACCGGTCTTGGTGGCCAGGAAGTACTCGTCGCGGTGCTGGGCCAGCCACGGACCGAGCCGCAGCTCCGCGTCGCCGTAACTCGCCGCCACGTCGATGTGGTTGACGCCTGAGCGTTGGATCAGCTCCATCGTCTGGTCGGCGTCCTCTTGACTGACGTCACTGAACGCGGCCGCGCCGAAGAGGATCCGGGTGCTCTCGTGACCGGTACGACCGAAGCTCGCGGTAGGGATCATCTCCCTATTCTCACCCTCACCAATTCGGTGGCGCGCAGCGGTGCGACGCCGCCAGACTGCGGGCGTGCTCCCTGCCGAAGCGTTGCTGCAGATCTACGACGACCAACTCCGCGGCGAGGCCGAGATGGTCTCGGCTGTGGACTGCGAACGGCACGGGCCCCTCTGGTGGGGCACCTACCTCGGCGGACGCGGATTCGTCAGCTACGGTCCGCTGACCGGGGACGAGGATCTGGACGCGCTGGTCACGGCGACGATCGCCCACTACGCGTCCGACCCGGTGATCACGCGGTTCGAGTGGAAGTCCCGGGGCCACGACCCGGTGCCGGAGCTCGACCGGGTGCTGCGTGCTCACGGTCTGGTTCCGGACGAAGTGGAGTCGGTGATGATGGGCGAGGCGGAGGCGCTCGCCGTCGACGTCGAGCTGGCGGACGGGGTCGTGGTCCGGCGGGCCGAGACCGAGGCCGACGTGCGCCGGATGTGCGCCATGCAAGCCGAGGTGTTCGGCGATGACGACGACCAGTTCGAGGCCATCTGGCACCGGCTCTCCCTCGATCAGGACGACCTCGAGCTGTGGATCGCCGAAGCCGGTGACGTGATCGTCAGCGCCGGCCGGCTCGAGCCCGTCGCCGGAACCGAGATCGCCGGCATCTGGGGCGGCTGCACCCGCGCCGAGTGGCGCGGTCGAGGCATCTACCGCGTGCTCACCGCCGAACGGGCCCGGTCCGCGCTGCGCCGCGGATGTCGCTACCTGCACAGCGATTCGACCGAGTTCTCCCGGCCGATCCTCGAGCGCTCCGGCTTCTCGCGGATCACCACCACCACGCCGTACGAGTGGAAACGAACAGGGAGTCCGGGCGGGAACTGACGACAGGAATGCCCGAGCGTGCGAGGGCACTCGAGTGACGATCCGTAGGGAGCGGACGACAGGAATGCCCGAGCGTGCGAGGGCACTCGAGTGACCGAAGGATTCGCCGGCGTCGAGCTGAGGATCGAGGAGGGCAACACGCCTTTCGTTGCACGACGAGGACGAAGTCGACGTCTGAAGGCGGATCCGTAGGGAGCGGACGACTCAGTCGATGGAGTCGCGGCCGCGTTCGACGATCTTGGGGTCGGGTGGGTAGACGACCTCGGGGTCCTTGCCGTCGTAGGCGTACTGGCTGAGGAAGAACCGCATCGCGTTGATCCGGGCCCGCTTCTTGTCGTTGCTCTTGATCGTCGTCCAGGGCGCGAAGTCGGTGTCGGTGCTCAACATCATCGTCTCCTTCGCCTCGGTGTACAGCGGCCACCGGTCCAGCGACTTGATGTCCATCGGTGACAACTTCCACCGCCGCACCGGGTCGATCTGCCGGATCGCGAACCGGGTCCGTTGCTCGGCCTGGGTCACCGAGAACCAGAGCTTCGTCAGCGAGAAACCGCTCTCGACCAGCATCTCCTCGAACAGCGGTGCGTGCCGGAGGAACTGGAAGTACTCGCGGTCGGTGCAGAACCCCATCACCCGCTCCACCCCGGCGCGGTTGTACCAGGACCTGTCGAACAACACGATCTCGCCCGCCGTGGGCAGGTTGCTGACGTAGCGGTGGAAGTACCACTGCCCCCGCTCCGTCTCGGTGGGCTTGGTGAGGGCGACGACCCGGGCCGCCCGCGGGTTGAGGTGCTCCATGAACCGTTTGATCGTGCCGCCCTTGCCGGCGGCGTCGCGGCCCTCGAACAAGATCACGTGCCGGCCACCGGTCTCCTGGGTCCAGTACTGGAACTTCAGCAACTCGATCTGCAGCTGGTACTTCTGCTCCTCGTAGTCGTCCCGGTCCATCCGCTCGTCGTACGGGTAGTCCTCGCGCCAGGTCTCGATCGGGTTGCCGCCCGGATCGATGAGGTCGGGATCCGAGCCGTGTTCGTCGTGTCGGACGCTGAACCCGTCGCGGATCAACTGGTCCAGGTACTCCCGGAAGTTCTCGCGGACGGCGGGGGGCCTCTCCACTGCGGTCATGGGCGGAATGTCAGCACGGTCATGGGGAAAGTCTGCGGTGGCCGCCTGCCCTTGTCGACTGCCGCGGTGTCCGCGAAGCTACGGGCAGGGAAATTCTCGGGGACGGAGGCGTCGGATGACAGAGGCCGTGCTGTTGGTCGGGAACCAAGAAGGGCCTGTGGATCGGGCGCTCGGACGCCGATCGGCAGCAGTGGGAGTGGTCGGATCCTGAGTTCTTGATGCAGGGCATCTACGCCACCTGCATCGACACCCGGGGACCGCAGCCCCGGCTCTTCGTCAGCGGCACCAGCGAGCACTGGGGACCCGGCGTCTACTACTCCGATGACCTCGGCCGGTCCTGGACCGAGACCCAAGGTGCTGCGGTGCGCTTCCCGGCCGATCTCGGCGACAGCGTCGAGCGGGTCTGGCAGATCCAACCGGGTCGCGACGAGGGCGTCGTCTACGCCGGCACCCAGCCGTCGGCGCTCTTCCGCTCCGACGACCGGGGCGAGAGCTTCTCCCTCGTCCGCTCGCTCTGGGACCATCCGCACCGTCCGGAGTGGGGCGCGGGGTTCGGCGGCCAGGCGATCCACACGATCGTCCCGCACCCCGGCGACTCCGACCGGCTCACCGTGGCGATGTCGACCGGCGGCGTCTACCGCACGAGCGACGGTGGCGAGTCCTGGGCGCCGGCGAACCGCGGCATCAAGGCGTACTTCTTCCCTGATCCGTGGCCGGAGTTCGGGCAGTGCGTGCACAAGGTCGCGTCTCATCCGAACCGTCCGGACCGGCTGTACGCCCAGAACCACCACGGTGTCTACCGATCCGACGATGCCGGTGAGCAGTGGATCTCCATCGCCGAGGGGTTGCCCGCCGACTTCGGCTTCCCGATCGTGGTGGATCCACACGACCCCGACACCGTCTACGTCTTCCCGCTGGTGGCCGACGGCGAACGGATCCCGCCCGGCGGACGCGCGCGGGTGTGGCGCTCACGGGATGCGGGTCAGAGCTGGTCGGAGTCCACGGCGGGACTGCCGGACCGGTTCTACGCCGCGGTGATGCGGGACGCCTTCACCACCGACCAGGCCGATCCGGTCGGACTGTACGTCGGCGCGCGGGACGGATCGGTGTGGGGCAGCATCGACTCCGGCGACAGCTGGACCGAGCTGGCCGACCACCTGCCCGACGTGCTGTCGATCCGAGCCGCGGTGCTCTGAGCGTCAGACCCGCCGGGTGGTCTCCCGTTCGACCAGCGCGACCGTCAGCGTCGGCCAGCCGGCGATGGTCTCCGGTGTGGCCGCGTACGGGTCGTCGAGCGCGGCCAGCAGGGCCCAGGCGGCCCGGGCGCCCTGTTCGCGGACGTGTTGATCGACTGTCGTCAGGCCCCAGTAGCGCGCCATCGGATGATCGTCGAAGCCGGCGACCGAGATGTCGTCGGGACAACGCACGCCGCGGCGGCGAAGCGCCGCGATGAGCCCGAACGCCAGGCCGTCGGTGTGGCAGAAGACTGCGCTGGGCAGCTCCGGCAGGCCGAGGAGGAAGTCGGCACCGCGTTCCCCGTCGACGATCCGACAGTCGCCGGGGTAGCCGATCAGCGACTCGTCGAGCTCTCCACCGGCCGCCTGAAGGCCGTCGGCGAAGCCGGCGGTGCGCTGCTGCCACAGCCTCGTGTCGCCGGCGGCGGCCAGGCGGCCGTCGAGCACCGCGATCCGGCGGTGACCGAGCCCGGTGAGGTGCTCGGCGACCAACCGGGCGCCGTGGCGGTTGTCGATCGCGACGCCGGGCACGTCGCGGACCGGCAGACCGGTGGTCGTGAGCGGCACGTTGGCCAGACCCGAGGTGTTGTCCCGGACCGGATCGGCCACGTTGCCGGCGAAGAGGAGGGCGTCGCGGCCCCGTCCGCGGCCGAGCTCGGACACGAGTCGGCGGAAGCTGGGCGCCTCGATCTCGAGGTAGTCGTACTCCATCTCGAGGTTGATCAACTCGATCCGGTAGCCGGCCGGGACCAGGACCTCGCTGGCTCCCGACGCGACCTCGGTGAAGTACCAGGACTGCAGGTTCGGCAGCACGACTCCGACGGTTCGCGACGTCCCGGTGGCCAACGCGCTGGCGATGTGGGAGGCGGAGAAGTCCAGGCGATCGGCGGCCTCGAGGATGCGCTCGCGGGTGGAGCTGCCGACCCCGGGAACCCCCCGCAGGGCACGGGACACCGTGCCCTTGTTCACGCCCGCCTCCCGCGCGACATCAGCTATTGTGACGCGCGGATCGGTCCGGCGGCGCGTGGCCACCATCCAGGTCGGCGACACCCGTCGAATTCTACGAAACGGCGCAGGAAGTCGCCCACGAGCGTCCGACGGAGCGGAGGAACATGGAGCCTCGGTGGTTGATCAGCTACACCCCAGGGCCGTGGATCGTGCTGGCCGGTCCGACCGCCGTGGTGGCGCTCGATCCCGGGCCCGAGCCGGACGATCGCCTCGTCAGCGACCTGTGGTCGCACGTCCATGCCGGTGTCGGGATGCGCGACCTGGTCGGGCAGTTGACCCGGATCGAGTACGGCCGGTTGCCGCGACTCGCGGTGCTCTTCTTCGACTCGGCCGCCGACGGCTCCAGCGACGGTCTGCGCGCCCTGTTGCGGGGCAGCGTCCGGGTCCTCTCCGAGACCGGACAGACCATCGCGCACGGTGAAGACGTCCTGACCTGGCAGGAGGTCCGGTTGGCAGCCCTCGATCGGGTCGAGGTCGATCTGGGCGGTGGCGCCGGCGAGGCGCTGCCGCTGCTGCACGGCGGCGTCCGCGCCGGGCGGCTGCGGCTGGTGGCGGGGTCCCGCGGCGAGGCCGTGGCGCTCGGCGGGCGCGTCCCGGCCAGTTCCTCCACCCCGGCCGCGGTGCCGGCGGCCATGCCGCCCGACGCAGCCGAGCCGCTCTTTCCACCGCCGGCTGCCGCGCCCGCACCGCTGCCGGACGACACCCTGCCGCCGGCGGCCCCTCCGGCACCGGTGTCCCCCCAGGTCGCGGAGATGGAGAACGCCGACACCGCGTTGATGTTCCTGCCCCCGACAGCGGTCGCCCGGTTGCGTGCTCCCGACGGCTCGACCGTCGATCTCGATCGACCGGTGCTGATCGGCCGGGCGCCGAGCGACGCCGGCTTCGAGAACTCCCAACCGCACCTGCTCACGGTGCTGAGTCCCAACCAGGACATCAGCCGCACCCACGTGCTCGTCGCGCCGGAGGGTGAGCTGATCGTGGTCACCGACCTGCACTCGACCAACGGCACCACCGTGGTCCGTCCGGGTCCCGGCGTGGAGCGCGAGGCGCTGCCGTCCGGTCAGTCCGTGGCCGTCGAGGTCGGCACCGTGCTCGAGCTGGGCGACGAAGTGGCCATCTTGGTGGACGGAGCGCAGTAGCGAGCATCACCCGCCGACTAGGGTCGAAACCACTAGCCTGAGCACAGGAGGGGTGTAGATGGGGCAGCCGGACGTCGGTGGCGTTTCCACCGGATTGCCTCCAGGGGTCGTAGTCGGACCGCTGGGAGCGCGCTTCGTCGCGTTCCTGATCGATCGGTCGGTCCCCGTACTGATCAGTGGTCTGGCCACCATCGTCAGCGTTCAGTTGCCCGACGCACGCACGGTCGTGTTCATCGTCGCCGGGGTGCTGATCTTGGCCTGGGGCCTGCTGGTGTGGCAGATGTACGCCGTCCGCGCGGCCGGGCCGGGGATGCGGCTGATGAAGCTGCAGCTGGTCGGCTACACCGACGGTCGACCGATCGGCTGGGGCCGGTTCTTCCTGCGTTGGTTGGTGCTCTCGCTGCTCGCCGGTACCGGTATCGGCCTGGTGCTGATGATCATCTTCTTGATCCTGCAGCCCCGCAAGCAGGGTTGGCACGATCTCGCCGCCGATTCCGTCGTGATCAAGGAGCGGGTCCTCGCTCCGGCTCGACCGGCGATGCCGGCCGGCGGAGAGTTCGCGATCGGACCACGAGCGGCCGAGGTGCCGCCGCGGTCGGATCAACCGCAGCCCTATCCGACCGCCGGACAGCAGCCGTACCAGGGCGCCTCGGCCGCGCCGACGTACGGCCCGGTCCCGGGACAGCCGCAGCCGCTGGCTCCGCCGCAGACCGGCGTCGAGCAGGGTCCGCCGATGGTCGAGTCGCCGCCTCCGATGCTGGAGAACGAGCCGACGGCGCAGCAGCCGGTCCCGATGGCGGCCATGGCGGCCGCAGCGCACGACCCACGACCGCTCGACCAGGGCTGGCACGTGATGCTGGACGACGGTCGCGAGCTCGAGGTCAGCGGCCTGATCCTGCTGGGCCGCAATCCGCAGGCCCGGCCCGGCGAGGAGGACGCCCAGTTGATCAAGGTGTCCGACGACAGCCGGACGGTGTCCAAGTCGCACCTCGCGATCGGCGTCGACGGCAACGGGATGTACGTGATGGACCGCAACTCCACGAACGGGTCGACCGTGACCACCCCTGACGGGCAGTCGCGGAAGTGCCCGCCCGGCGACATCGTGCCGGTCCAGCCCGGTGCCGTGGTGTCCTTCGGTGACCACTGGTTGGAGATCCGGCGTTCGTGAGGGTCCTGGCGGCGCCTGCTGTCGACTGCTCGCTGGGTAGGGTCAGGGACCATGCTGCTCTCCGATCGTGACCTCAAGGCCTCGGTCGAGGCGGGCCGGATCGGTCTGGACCCCTATGACGCTTCGATGGTGCAGCCATCGAGCATCGACGTCCGGCTCGATCGGTACTTCCGGGTGTTCGAGAACCACCGGTACCCGCACATCGATCCGGCCGAGGACCAGTCCGAGCTGACCCGTCCGGTGGAGCCGGCCACGAACGAGCCGTTCATCCTGCACCCGGGGGAGTTCGCGCTCGGCTCGATCTACGAGGTGGTGACCCTGCCGGACGACATCGCCGCCCGGGTCGAGGGGAAGTCCTCACTCGGCCGGCTGGGGCTGCTGACCCATGCGACGGCCGGGTTCATCGATCCCGGCTTCTCGGGACACGTGACCCTGGAGCTGTCCAACGTGGCGACGCTGCCGATCAAGCTCTGGCCGGGCATGAAGATCGGGCAGTTGTGCTTCTTCCGGCTGAGCTCGCCGACCGAGCACCCCTACGGGTCGGCACAGCACGGCTCGCACTACCAGGGGCAGCGCGGGCCGACGCCGAGCCGGTCACATCTCAACTTCCATCGCACGGTCATCCAGCCGCGCGAGGTCGGCCCGAGCTAGGCCCGGTAGACGGCGATCTCGCCCGAGGCGGTGCTGGCCCGCACGCTCACGTAGGGCTCGCCCGGCGCCGGCTCCGGGCTCGCGTCCAGGGCGATCCGGATCGCACCGCTGGAGGAGTTGAGGTCGAGCCAGACCGGCAGGTCGTCGGCGATTCCCACCGTGAGCGACCCCGAGGCCGATCTCAGATCGACCGAACCCGTGGTCGACGGCACGGCGATGTCACCCGAGCCGGAGCTCGCCGCGAGATCGGCCTGTCGTAGCGAACGCACGACGATGTCGCCCGACCCGGACTTGGCGCTGAGCGGGCTGCGGGCCTCGGTGACGGCGATGTCACCGGAACCGGTGTGCAACCGAGCGCCGCGATTCAGCAAGCGGGCCACGGAGATCGATCCGGATCCGGTGCTGCAGTCCAGTTCGACGACCTGCTCGACACTGACGTCGCCGGACCCGCTGACGATCTTGGCCCGTTCTGCGTCGGCGGTGATGGCGATGGTCGCGGCACCGGCTCGGATCGAGTAGTCCAGACCGGCGGGAACACCCAACCGGACGTGGACGGGGACGGACCCGAACCCGTGTTGGGGCACGATGATCCGCAGCTGGTCGGCTTCTTGCCGGACCACGACGCCGTTCAGCTCGTCGGCGCCGGTGACGTTCACCGATCCCTCCACGACGCCGGGCTGGGGACCGGGCTCGACAGTGATCGAGCCGGAGCCGATGTTCTCGAGCTGGACGCTCTGGACGCCCTCGTACACGAAGTTCTTGAAGGTCATCGCACCCACCCCCGCACGTTCCCCCGGTTCCTGCGGTGGTCGGGTGGCTCGGGCTTGGCGCCGAACAGGCCGTGCGGACCGAAGGGCCCGTTCGCGCCGAAGACGCCGTGCGGGCCGAAGGGGCCGTGCCCGCCGAAGCCCGGGGCCGGCGGTGCATCGGGCGGCAGCGGCAGTCCGTCCGGTCCGCGCCGGGCACCGAGAGCGTCCATCACCGCCCGCATCAGCCAGGCGTTGGTGGAGATCTGCTCGCGGTCGGCCATCTCGTCGACCCTGGCCTTCACCGAAGCCGGCAGCCGGAGACTGATCCGGGCCACGGGCTCGTCGTCCAGGTCCGGCGTTTCGTCGGGGGCGGCTTCCGGGTCCGCGGCCGGCTCGGGCAGCAGCAGCGTCTGTTCGGTGTTCGGTGTCGGTACGGACACGATGAACTGCGGTTCCGAGCCCGACATCCGGACCACGACCGATCCCGGGGCGAGGTCGGCGCTGATCGCGTCAGCCGCGTCGCAGAGCGCGTCGATGAGGGCCAGTCGGGTCGAGGCCTCGATCGCGTTGCCGAGTCGGCTCGCCACCTGGCGGGTGTGGTCGTCGGCGAGAGCGGCGGCGTCGGTGACGCCATGCCGGACCGTTTCGACGTATGGAGTGATGTTCATGACGTCAGTATGGCGTCAATAGTGACGTCATACAAGAGCAGTATGACGTCATTTCCTAGTGGTGAACTCGGAATTCGCCGTCAGCACGGGGCTCGCCGCGAGACCTCGGCCCCAACGTCAGTGGGGGCAGCTAGGGTCGGATGACTTCGCGTACGGCGACCCCGAACGCACCGACGAAGCAGTGGAGTAGGCGTGATCGAGTTCGAGTCCGTGGGTAAGACCTACAAGGACGGGACGTCCGCCGTGGTCGATCTCGACCTCGTCGTGCCGTCCGGCCAGATCACCGTCATCGTCGGCCCGTCCGGGTGCGGCAAGACGACGACCCTGCGGATGGTCAACCGGATGCTGGAGCCCACCAGCGGCCGCATCACCTGGGACGGGACCTCGATCAAGTCCCGGCGCAAGACCGCGCTGCGCCGTCAGATGGGGTACGTGATCCAGAGCGGCGGCTTGTTCCCGCACCGCAGCGTGCGTCGACAACATCGGCACGGTCCCGGCCCTGTTGGGGTGGAACAGGGAGAAGACCCGGTCGCGTTCGCTGGAGCTGCTCGGCTCGGTCGGCCTGGATCGCAAACTCGCGGACCGGTATCCGGCCCAGCTCTCCGGCGGCCAGCAGCAGCGGGTGGGGGTGGCCCGCGCCCTGGCGGCCGACCCGCTCGTGCTGTTGATGGACGAGCCCTTCTCCGCGGTGGACCCGGTGGTGCGCAGCGAGCTGCACGAGTTCTTCCTCGACCTGCAACGCGAGCTGAGCAAGACCATCATCTTGATCACCCACGACATCGACGAGGCGATCAAGCTCGGCGACCGGGTCGCCATCCTGCGGGTCGGCGGCAGACTCGCTCAGGCCGGCACTCCGCAGGAGGTGCTCGAGAAGCCCGCCGACGCCTTCGTGGAGGGCTTCGTCGGCCGCGATCGTGGGTACCGGTCGTTGTCCTTCATGCCGGCGTCGGAGCTGCGCCTCGACCGGGTCCAGGCGGTACGGGACCCGGCGGCCGCCACCGGCGACGAGCACGCGCTGATCATCGACGCGGCGGCCAAGCCGCTCGGCTGGACCGACCCGCGGCAACCCGGCCGGTCGCTGCCGCTGGGATCGACCTTCGATCCGGAGACCGACACCCTCCGCGTCGCCCTCGACGCCGCCTTGACCTCGCCCGCCGGGCTCGCGGTCGCGGTGGGCAAGAACGGGCGCTACGCCGGCGTCGCCGGTGCGGCCGACATCCTGCAGCGGGTCGCGGAGACCCGAGCTTCCCAGACCGAGTCGATCAACATCGTCCCCGCCGCCGACCCGACGTCTGACGAGGGTTCGGCCGAGCTCGCGCTCTGAGCCCGTCGAAGAGCCTGCCACCGGTTCGCGCTCTGAGCCTGTCGAAGAGCCCATGGCGCAGCACCCGGAGGCCGTTGAAGAGCACGCACCTGGTTCGCGCCCTGAGCCCGTCGAAGAGCCCATCGCGCAGCACCCGGAGGCCGTCGAAGAGCCCGCACCTGGTTCGCGCTCTGAGCCCGTCGAAGAGCCCATGGCGGGGACCCCGGACGCCGTCGAAGAGCCCGCCACCAGTTCGCGCTCTGAGCCTGTCGAAGAGCCCATGGCGCCGAGCCCGGACCACGAGGGTTCCTCGACCAGCCCGGACCACACGGGGTCCACGGCGGTCGCACCCCCCGAGGCATCCGATCCCGGCGCCCGCACGGGGTCCTCGGCGATCGCGGACCGTACGGATGATCCCGAGGGCCTGGACCCCGAGACCCGGCGGGATCGACCTCAGCCATGAACTGGGAGTGGATCCAGCGCAACCTGGGCTACATCGGCGGCCTGCTGGGCCAGCACGTGGTGCTCTCGGTGGTGCCGGTCGTCGCGGCGTTCCTCATCTCGGTGCCGCTGGGCTTCCTGGTGTTCCGTACCGGCAAGGCGGCGAACCTGTTGCTGGCCGTCTTCGGGGTCATCTACTCGATCCCGTCGCTGGCTCTGTTCGTCGTGATGCCGATCATCCTCGGCACCCGCATCCTCAACCCGATCAACATCGCCGCGGCGCTGACCATCTACTCGGTGGCGCTGCTGGTCCGCAGCGTGGTGGACGGTCTGCGGGCCGTTCCCGACGCGGTCAAGCAGTCGGCCTCCGCGGTGGGTTACGGCTGGTTCCGGCGGCTCTTCGGCGTCGAGCTGCCGCTGGCCATGCCGGTCATCTTCGCCGGGCTCCGGGTGGTGACCGTGTCGAACATCGCCCTGGTCAGCGTGGGGGTGCTGGTCGGCACCGGAGGGCTGGGTGAGCTCTTCGACCGGGGATTGAACCAGGCGTTCCTGACCCCGATCATCGTCGGCCTGGTTCTCAGCCTGCTGCTCGCGCTGGTCGCCGACCTGCTCATCCTGCTGATCCAACGCGGGACCCTGCCCTGGGCGAAGAAGGCGAGGTCGGCGTGAGTCTCTTCTCCTACCTGCTGGACCCGGCGAACTGGGGCGGACCGTCCGGCATCACCGCCCTGCTCCTGCAGCACCTCGCGTACACGGCCGCCGCGGTCGCGATCGCGGCCGTGATCGGGATCCCGGTCGGCATCGTGATCGGTCACACCGGCAAGGGCTCCTTCTTGGTCATCGGGCTCAGCAACGCCGCCCGAGCCGTTCCCAGTCTGGGTCTGCTCGTGCTCGTCGTGACCCTGTTGTCGTCCGGTATCGGGCCGATCATCGCCGTGCTGGCCATCCTGGCGCTGCCCCCGATCCTCACCGCGACCGCGACGGGCGTCTCCCAGGCCGACCGTGAAGCCGTGCACGCCGCGCGGGCGCTCGGCATGACCGCCGGTCAGATCGTCGGCAAGGTCGAGTGGCCCCTGGCCCTGCCGTTGGTGATCTCCGGCCTGCGCAGCGCGACCCTGCAGGTGGTGGCCACCGCGACCATCGCGGGCTTCGTCTCCGGCGGCGGCCTGGGCCGGCTGCTGATCAGCGGCCAGCGGAACGCCGACTACGCGCAGATGTTCGCCGGCGCCGTCCTGGTGGCCGCACTCGCCATCTTGTTCGACCTGCTGCTCGGCGGAATCGGGTTGCTGGCCGCCCGCCGGAGCACCCGTCGGCGAAACGCTGCCGAGATTGTCACCGCGCCCGCATAGCCTAGTGCCGGTACCGGGAATTCCCCTGTCACAGATGGAGCAGACAACCATGAGAGCGATACCCAAGCTGGCCGTGATCGGCGCCACCGCTGCAGCCTTCGTGCTGGCCGCCTGTGGCGGGGGCGGTAGTCCGCTGGCCTCGAGCAGTCCCAACGCGAGCAGCTGGCGGCGGCGGCGGCCCGGTCGTCGTCGGCTCGGCCAACTTCAGCGAGAGCCAGGTCCTCGCCGAGCTCTATGCGCAGGCGATGAAGGCGAAGGGTGTCGACGCCAGCACCAAGCTCAACATCGGCTCCCGCGAGATCTACATCAAGGCGCTGCAGGACGGCTCCATCGGCGTCGTCCCCGAATACACCGGCAACCTGCTGCTCTACTTCGACAAGAACGCCACCGCGACGACCGAGGAAGAGATCGAGAAGGCGCTGCCGAGTGCCGTCGGTTCCGATCTCAAGGTGGGGACGGCGTCCAAGGCGGCCGACCAGGACGTCTACGTGGTGACCAAGCAGACCTCCGAGCAGAACCAGCTCACCTCGCTGGCGGACCTGAAGAAGATCTCGGCCAACGCGGTCCTCGGCGGCCCGTCGGAGCTGGAGAAGCGGGCGTACGGACCGATCGGGCTGGAGAAGATCTACGGCGCGAAGTTCAAGGAGTTCAAGCCGTACGACTCCCCGGCCGTGAAGGTGAAGGATCTCAACGACAACAAGATCCAGGTGGCCTCGTTCTTCACCACCGAGGCGTCGATCCCCGACAACGGCTACGTGATGCTGGAGGATCCGGAGTCGATGATCCTGCCGCAGAACGTCCTGCCGCTGATGCGCTCCGACGTGGCGTCCAACACCCAGGCCGTCAGTGCCGTCGACGCGGTGAACGCCGCGCTGACCACCGAGGAGCTGACGCAGCTCAACAAGCAGGTCGACGTCGACAAGCTGGATGCCGACCAGGTGGCGGGTGACTGGTTGAAGAGCAAGAACCTCGGCTGATCCGTCGACGCCGTGGTCCACTCGGGGACAACTGCCAAGGAGTTCCCATGTCGAGTGGTCGTTCACGCCTCGCCGCATCGCTGATCGCCGGGACGCTGGGACTCGGGCTCGCCATCGTGCCCGAGATCCCGGCCTCGGCCGTACCCACCTTCACCGCCACCACGGTGGTGAACGGGCTGGCCGTGCCCTGGGACCTCACCTGGGTCGGTAGCCGGATGATCTACACCATCCGGGCGGGCGAGATCTGGTCCAAGACCGGGACGGGCGCACCCAAGGAGGTGCGTGACATCCGGAGTCAGACCTACGCGAACGGCGAGGGCGGGCTGCTCGGCGTCGTGGCCGATCCGCAGGCCGCGACCAACCGCACCTTCTACACCTGCGGCACCTACGCCAGCGGCGGCGACCCCGTCGACGTCCGGGTCCGGCGGTGGGTGCTCAGCAGCGACGGCGCCACCGCCTCGGGCGGGACGACGGTCGTCGCGGGCCTGCCGGTCAGCACGGGCCGCCACTCCGGCTGCCGACTCCGGTTCGGGGCCGACAGAAGCTCTACGTCGGCACCGGCGACGCCGCCGTCGGCACGAACCCGCAGAGTCTCAGCTCGCTGGGCGGCAAGGTGCTGCGCGTCAACCCCGACGGCACCATCCCGACGGACAACCCGTTCTACAGCCGCGGCGGCAACGCCCGGTACGTCTGGACCTACGGTCACCGCAACGTCCAGGGGCTCGCGCTCCGCCCCGGCACCACCGAGCTGTGGACCGCCGAGCACGGCTCGTCGCGCGACGACGAGATCAACAAGATCGGCAGGGGCGTCAACTACGGCTGGAACCCGGTACCGGGATACAACGAGTCGGTTCCGATGACCGATCTGGCCGAGTTCCCCGACGCCCGCCCCGCGGTCTGGTCCTCGGGCTCGACGACGATCGCCACCAGCGGTGTGAGCTTCCTGACGGGATCGGCGTGGGGCCGCTGGCAGGGGGCGATGGCGGTCGGCGTCCTCAAGGACCAGCGGATCAACATCGTGACGCTGAATCCCGACGGTGGACTGGCCGGGGTCGAGCGGCTGCGGGAGGCCGACGGCTACGGCCGGATCCGCAGCGTGCAGCAGGGCCCGGACGGGGCGCTGTACTTCACCACCTCCAACGGGTCGAACGACCGGATCGTGAAGTTGACCCCGCGTGCGGCCCGCGCGCTGCCGACCTATCGACCCGGTGTCGACGTCTCCCCGGTCGGCCTGGCCGCGGCGCGGACCGGTAGCTCGATCTACCTGTTCGTGCGCAGCACCAACAACGTCGTCTTCTACAAGCGGAGCAACGACGACGGCCGGACCTGGGGCAACTGGGTCAACACCGGGGTGACCAGCACCAGCGCACCCGCGGTGGCGTCCTCGGCGTCCGGACGGATCGACCTCCTCACCCGGACCGCCGCCAACCGCGTCCTGCACACCTGGTTCGTCAACGGCACCCGCGCCGGTCAGGCCGATCTGGGTGGCGGCATCACCGCGGCACCCGCGGCCTCCTCGCTGGGCGACGGGAGCCTCGACGTGTTCGTCCGCGGCAGCCAGAGCAACGCGTACCAGGCGTTCCGGAAGCACTTCGAGGGCGGTGCCTGGAGCGGGTGGCAGGCTCTCGGCGGCGTCTTCAGCTCGGCCCTGGGCGCCTCGGCCAACCGCAGCACCGGCGTCACCACAGTGACCGGTCGCGGCACCGGTGGCGTGGCCCATGCCCGTACCGTCACCGCCGACTCGAACGGCAGCGGCTGGCCGAACCTCGGACTGCCGATGTGGTCCGGGCGAGCGGTGGCCGATCAGCAGGGGACCGCAGCGCAGGTCGGGGTGTTCGTCGGCTCGGACGGCAATGCCGTGGTCGATCGAGGCGGGCTGGTGCAGGGCGTGCTGGCCGGCTACAACTCGTTCCCGGCGGTCGTGAGCCGACCCGACGGCAGCTGGATCATGTTCGGCCGGTCGAGCACCGGGAACGCGTACCTCTACGACGCCCGCTCCGGCGGCTACCGCAACACCTCACTCGGCGGCGTGGTGCGCTGACGAGCTCGACCAGCTCTGACCGAGCTCTGACCAGCTGGACGAGGTCGGTTCAGGCACCGTCCGGCAGGTCGCCGGGCGCGGTGCCGGTGCCCTCGTCCCGGTCGGCCCACTCCAGCAGCGTGTCCAGGGGGTACGGATGCGCGTCGATGTCGGCGTGCAGGTCACCGATCCGGCCGAACCGGGCCGGCACCGTCGCGATCGTGAAGTCCTGGGGCTCGGCGTCGGGGATCTCGTCCCACGTGACCGGGGTCGAGACCACGCCGAGCGGGGTGCCGCGGACGGAGTAGGCGCTGGCGATCGTGTGGTCGCGGGCGTTCTGGTTGTAGTCGACGAAGATCGACCCGGGGTCGCGGTCCTTGCGCCACCAGGTCAGATCGACCAGCCCGTCGGCCCGTCGCTCCACCTCGCGCGCGAAGGCCCAGGCCGCCCGCCGGACATCGGCGAAGCCGTGGGCCGGCGGGATCCGGACGTAGATGTGCAGACCCTTGCCGCCGGAGGTCTTCGGGTACCCGACCGCACCGAGCTCGTCGAGCACCTCGTGCGTGATCGCCGCGACCCGCCGGACGTCGGCGTATCCCGCCAGCGGCATCGGGTCGAGATCGATCCGCCACTCGTCCGGGGACTCGGTGTCGTCGCGGCGGGAGTTCCACGGGTGGAACTCGACCGTCGACATCTGGACCGCCCAGATCACGTCGGCCGGGTGGCTGACACACAGCTCGTCGGCGAAGCGGTTGTAGCGCGGGAACTTGACCCGCACGGTCTCGATCCAGGGCGGCGCGCCGTGCGGCAGCCGCTTCTGGTGCACCTTCTCGCCGTCGACCCCGTCGGGGAAGCGGTGCAGCATGCACGGCCGGTGGTACAACGCGTTCACGATGCCGTCCGCCACGGACAGGTAGTAGTTCGCCAGATCCAGTTTGGTCTCGCCCCGGGCGGAGAAGTAGACCCGGTCCGGGTTGCTGATCTTGACCACCCGGTCGCCGACCTCGAAGTCGATCCGCTCAGCCGCCACCCGCCCGAGATTACCGGTGCTGCACCTCTCAGCGGCGCTGCAGCCAGGCCAACACCGCCAGGACGCGACGGTTGTCGGTACCCAGATCAGGCAGATCGATCTTGGCGAAGATGTTCGACACGTGCTTCTCGATCGCACCGGGGGAGACCACGAGCCGCTCCGCGATGGCTGAGTTGCTGCGCCCCTCGGCCATCAGCGACATGACTTCCCGTTCCCGAGGCGTGAGCCGCTCCAGCGGATCGGACCGGCGAGCCACCAGCAGCTGGGCGACCACATCGGGATCCAGCACCGTACCGCCGGCGGCGATGGTCCCGAGTGCGTCCACCAACGTGTCCAGCGAGGAGACCCGGTCCTTCAGCAGGTACCCCACCGATCCACCGCCGTCGGCGAGCAGCACGTCGGCGTAGCTCTTCTCGACGTACGCCGACAACAACAGCACGGCCAGTCCGGGCACCGCCGCGCGGGCGGCGACCGCCGCCCGGAGACCGTCGTCGGTCATCGTGGGCGGCATCCGGATGTCGACCACGGCCACATCCGGTCGGTGCTCGATGGCGGCGGCCACCAGTGACGGGGCGTCCCCGACCGCCGCGACGACCTGCGTCCCGGCCTCGGTCAGCAACCGGACCAGGCCCTCGCGGAGGAGGACCGAGTCGTCGGCGACCACCACCCGGAGCACCGCCCGATTCAACCATCTCGCCCGCTCGTCCGGGCCATCCGCTCGCTCGGGGTCAGGCCGTCGTGGCGAGCGGGATGGTGGCGGTCACCGACGTGGGCCCGCCGACCGGGGAGTTCACGGTCAGGCTCCCGTCGACACCGGCGAGCCGGTCGGCCAGCCCGGCCAGCCCCTGGCCACGGGACACCGCGGCCCCGCCGACGCCGTTGTCCGCCACGACGATCACCGCCAGTCCTCCGACGGCGCTGATCTCGACCGCGCAGTGGCTCGCAGCGCTGTGCTTCTCCATGTTGGCCAACGCCTCGGCGATCACGAAGTACGCGGCGGTGCGGCCGGCCTCCCCGAGCGACACCTCGGCTACGTCGACGGTGGTGGGCACGGTGTTGCGGGCGGCCAACGCCGTGACCGCCGCCAGCAGACCCTGCTCGGTCAGGATCGGTGGGGCGATGCCGCGGGAGAGCTGCCGGATCTCGGCCAGGGCGTCCTGGGACTGCACATAGGCCGCCTGCAAGAGCTCGCGGGCCCGCTCCGGCTCGGAGTCCAGTCGCCGCTGGGCGCTGGAGATGTCCATGCCCAACCGCACGAGGCGCTGCTGCGGGCCGTCGTGCAGATCACGCTCCAGTCGTCGCAGCGTGAGCGTCTCCGCCTCGCCCGCCGCGCTCCTGCTCTGGGTCAGTTCACTCACCCGGGCCCGGAGTGCGGACCGCTCGTCCACCAGCAGCGCCCGCGCCACCACCGCATGCAGTTGCACCAAGCCGTGCAGGACGACCGGTGCGGTGATGATCATGATCACCGCCAGCGCCGCGTTCAGGGCCATCTCGGGCACCTGACCGCGGAACCCGAGCAGCGCGGCCAGTCCGGTGTTGTCACCGGGCAGGTAGCGACTCCAGAACCCGTAGGTCAGGCCGCCCAGTCCGCCGGCGATCCAGCTGATCGCCACCGAGAAGCTGAACGTCGAGATGACGAACGTGATCACGACGTGGAGCAGATCCCGCCAGGACTGCGGATCCCGCAGCCGGCGGAGCGCGCCGAACCCACTGCCGAGCGGCGCATAGACGGTTTCCGGCAGGTCAACGCCGGCATAGCGCAGCAGCCCCTTGGTCGCCCGCGCCATCGCGCCCGCCGCCGACAGACAACCCACCAGCACGAACAGTCCGACCACCACGACGGCGAGTCCGGCGCCGACGCTGAACAAGGTGACGCAGACGATGAACCCGATCAGCGAGACGAAGAACAAGCCGATCAAGGTGGCCAGATTGCGGCCGAGGCCGCGGATCATGGTGACCAAGGGTTCGGGCTGGTCGGCCCCGTCATGGCGATCCTCGACCGGTTGTTCGTACAGGAAATCGAGCAGTTCATCGGATTCGGCGAGCCGTGGCGTCGATGGGGTGTCCATGCCTCCAGCCTCGCCGGGCCGCCGCCGACGCACCATCAGGCTAGCCACCGGATCGATGCGGGGGATAGCCCCACCCCGGCCGTGGTCGACCGGGCCCTGGATCCCTGGCCTTCGGACGTGACTGCCGGAGTGCGACGCCGGCTGAGCCCTGAGCCGGGCTCGATACGGTTCCGGGGTGACCGACACGACCGCGAACCGTTCCGACGCACCGGGTAGCGCCGTCTGGTGGCGCTCGGCGGTGGTCTACCAGATCTATCCGCGGAGCTTCGCCGATCACGACGGGAGCGGGATCGGCGACCTGCCCGGGATCACGTCGCGGGTGGACTACCTGGCCGAGCTGGGGATCGACGCGGTCTGGCTCTGTCCGTTCTATCCGTCACCGCTGGCCGACGGCGGCTACGACGTCGCCGACTACCGCGACGTCGATCCCCGGTTGGGGACCCTGGCCGACTTCGACACCATGATCGACGCGCTGCACGGACGGGGTCTGCGGCTGCTGGTCGATCTGGTGCCCAATCACACCTCCGAGGAGCACCAGTGGTTCCGCGCCGCCCTGGCGGCAGCGCCCGGGTCGCCCGAACGCGCCCGCTACCTGTTCCGCGACGGCACCGGGCCCGACCAGAGCTCGCCGCCGAACGACTGGCAGTCCGGCTTCGGCGGACCCGCGTGGCATCCCGTCGGTGACGGCCAGTGGTACTTCCACTACTTCGCGAAGGAACAACCGGACCTGAACTGGGACAACGACGAGGTGCGGGCCGACTTCCGTCAGACGCTGCGGTTCTGGTCCGATCGTGGGGTCGACGGGTTCCGGGTCGACGTGGCCCACGGCCTGGTCAAGGACCTCTCCGAGCCGTACCACCCGTGGTCGGAGATCGCCCAGATGAAGCGACCCGACGGCTCGCACCCGCTCTGGGACCGCGACGACGTGCACCGGGTGTACGCCGAGTGGCGGCAGGTCTTCGACGAATACGATCCGCCCCGGTTCGCCGTGGCCGAGGCCTCGGTGCACCCGAGCCGGCGAGCCCGCTACGCCTCCGCGGAGAGTCTGGGCCAGGCGTTCAACTTCGACATGCAGGAGGCCGACTGGCGGCTCGGCGACTACCGCCGGGTGATCGAGGCGGGGTTGGCCGACATGGCGAGCAGCGGCGCCACCACGACCTGGTTGCTGGGCTGCCACGACTGCCCGCGGGTCGCGAGCCGGTACGGGCTGCCGCTCGCCGACGACCGACCGCAGCAGCGGGTGGCGACGGGACTGGCTGCAGTCCGACGGCCGCGAACCGAGGCTGGACGCCGAGCTGGGCGAGCGTCGGGCCCGCGCCGCGGTGATGATCTTGCTGGCCCTGCCCGGGTCGACCTACGTGTACCAGGGTGAGGAGCTCGGGCTGCAGGAGGTGCCGGACCTGCCGCGGGAGACCCTGCAGGATCCGATGGCCACCTGGTCGCAGGAGGAGAAGGGACGCGACGGCTGCCGGGTCCCGCTGCCGTGGACCGCCACCGGCCCGTCGTTGGGGTTCGGACCCGGACCGGCGATGCCACCCCAACCGGACTGGTTCGCCCGGTACGCGGTGAGCACCCAGACCGACGATCCGACCTCGACGCTGTCGCTCTACCGCCGGGCCCTGCGACTGCGCCGGGAGCTGGCGGTGGACGAGTCGTTCGACTGGGTGCCGGCGGAGTCGGCCGACGTGCTGAGCTTCCGTCGCGGCAGCTGGTGGTGCGTCACGAACTTCGGCACCGACCCGGTGCCGCTGCCGGCGGGTGAGCTGCTGCTGGCCAGCACCGATCTCGACGGGACCGGCCTGCCGGGTGACACGACCGTCTGGCTGCGGCTGGAGTGAGGCTCGGCCGGTGGTCAGTGGGTGAGCAGGTTCTTGAGCAGCGCGACGAGGACGCCGGCCGCCGCCAGGACGAAGCCGATCAGCGCGGTCTTCCAGCGGCTCGGTTCGCCCTTGAGGTAGGAGACCACCGAACCGAGTGAGATCAGCCGGACGCCGATGATGCCGACGGCGATCCACCAGGCGACGTCGGGATCGACCCAGCCGAGCCAACCCAGGGCCAACGCGACGGACGGGAGGGCGCCGGAGGTGGCCATCGGCACGCCGTCGCGCACCGCGTCGCGGAAGCTGTGCCCGTCCGGCGAGTCCTCCTCGGCCTGGTGTCCGACCAGCATGGCGAGCAGGTGGGCGAGGAACGTCGATGCCGCGGTTCCCAGGGCGATGGCCGCGGTCCGACCCTCGGCCACGTCCTGGGTTCCGGCGGCGATGATCGCCGCGAGGACGAGCACGTTGCCGTACACGTAGGACTCGATCCGGCGCGCCGCCCGGGCCCGCGGCAGCTGCTGCGTCTGGCCCAGTCGCCGCCGCCACGGCCAGTTGGTGACCAGGCCGAGGACCCGAAACGACCGCACGAGCACGCAGTGTGGCACGCCGGGTCGGCCGGCCCGTGACGCCGGCCCGACAAACGTGTTGACCTCATGTCAGCCTGAGGTTCTACGGTTCGAGCATGAGCATGGAAGCAGCCGCGTGGAACTCGATGTACCACGCGATGATCGCCCAGCAGGAGAAACGCCCGTTCTCCTGGCAGACGGTGAAGCGCATCATGTCGTTCGCCGTGCCGCACCGGGCTCAGCTCACGGGCTTCCTGGTGCTGAGCGTCGTGGGCGCCTTCCTCGCCGTCGCGACGCCGCTGCTGGCCGGGCAGGTGGTCAACGCCATCACCGGTGTGGCCCCGTTCGCCCAGATCCTCCAGCTGGCCGTCCTGATCGCGGTGATCGCGGTGGCCGAGGCCGGCCTCGGCCTCTGGCAACGGTGGTTGTCGGCCCGGATCGGGGAGGGGCTCATCCTCGATCTGCGCCGATCGGTCTTCGACCACGTCCTCACGATGCCGATCGCCTTCTTCACCCGCACCCGCACCGGCGCACTGGTCAGCCGACTCAACAACGACGTGGTGGGGGCGCAGCGGGCCTTCTCCGAGACGCTCTCCGGGGTGGTCAGCAACCTCGTCGCCCTCGTCCTCGCGCTCGCCGCCATGCTCTACATCTCCTGGCAGATCACCTTGCTCGCCTTGTTGCTGCTGCCGGTCTTCGTGATCCCGGCCCGTCGGATGGGCCGGCGGCTGGCGCAGCTGCAGCTCGAGGGCGCCAACCACAACGCGGTGATGGGCAACCAGATGACCGAGCGGTTCTCCGCACCGGGTGCGACCCTGGTCAAGCTCTTCGCCCGACCCGAGCGGGAGTCCCAGGAGTTCGTCGTCCGGGCCACCCGGGTCCGCGACATCGGGGTGCGCAGCGCCATGGTCCAGACGATCTTCGTGACCGCACTCACCCTGGTCTCCGCGCTCGCGCTGGCCCTGGTCTACGGCCTGGGCGGCTGGTTCGCGCTGCAGGGAACCCTGGAGGCCGGAGCGGTGGTCTCGCTGGCGCTGCTGCTCACCCGGCTGTACGCACCGCTGACCTCCCTGGCCAGCGCCCGGGTCGAGGTGATGAGTGCGCTGGTCAGCTTCGAGCGGGTCTTCGAGGTGCTGGACCTGCAGCCGCTGATCCAGGAGAAGGCGGATCCGGAGACGGTGCCGCCCGGACCGGTGTCGGTCGAGTTCGACCACGTGAGCTTCGCCTACCCCTCGGCCGACAAGGTGTCCCTGGCCTCACTCGAGGAGGTGGCCACCTTGGACACCCGGGGCGGGGTCGAGGTCATCCACGACGTGTCGTTCCGGATCGAACCGGGGCAGATGGTGGCGCTGGTGGGTTCCTCCGGGGCGGGCAAGTCGACCATGGCCCAGCTCCTGGCCCGGCTGTACGACGTGGACGAGGGTGCGGTCCGCCTCGGGGGCGTCGACCTGCGGGACCTCAGCTTCGCCGCGGTGCGGGAGAGTCTCGGCATGGTGACCCAGGACGGCCACCTGTTCCACGAGAGCGTCCGGCAGAACCTGCTGCTGGCCCGACCGGAGGCCAGCGAGGAGGACCTGTGGAGCTCGCTCCGCCGAGCCCGCCTCGACCAGCTGATCGCGTCCCTGCCCGACGGCCTGGACACCGTCGTGGGCGAGCGCGGCTATCGGCTGTCGGGTGGTGAGCGGCAGCGGCTGACGATCGCCCGGCTGCTGCTGGCGCAGCCGCGCGTGGTGATCTTGGACGAGGCCACCGCCCACCTGGACTCGACCTCCGAGGCCGCGGTGCAGGCGGCCCTGAGCGAGGCACTCAGCGGCCGGACGGCGGTGGTCATCGCCCACCGGTTGTCGACCATCCGAGCCGCCGACCTGATCCTGGTGATCGAGGACGGCCGGATCGTGGAGCGCGGCGGTCACGACGAGCTGCTCGCCGCCGACGGTCGATACGCCGAGCTGCACCGGACCCAGTTCGCCAACCAGGAAACGGTTCCGCCGCTGGAGTCCAGCCTGCCCTGACATCGACGTCACTGAGGCGCTGCGCCGGGCGGCGCTCAGCCGCCGGAGAGCTGCTCCGGCACGGGCTGAGCCGGGGCTCCGGCCGGTGCCAGCGGAAGGGAGACCGTGAACCGGGTGCGACCCGGCTGGCTGTCGAGGGTGACCCGACCGTGGTGGGCCTCGACCACGGCAGCGACGATGGCGAGGCCGAGGCCGGTACTGCCGCCTCGCGCCGCCGTCGCGGCCCGGACCCGACTCGTGTCGGCGCGGGTGAAGCGTTCGAACACCTGGTTCTGCAGCTCGTCCGGCACCCCGGGCCCGTTGTCGGTCACCGACACCACGGCCTGCCCGTCGTGCTCCGCCAGCGCGGTCTCGACCCGGCAACCGGCGGGGGTGTGCGTACGCGCGTTCGCGAGCAGGTTCGCCAGCACCTGCTGCAGCCGATGGGCGTCGCCGAGCACCGACACCGGTTCGTCGGGCAGCGTGATCGTCCAGGTGTGTCCGGGCCCCGCCGCTCGGGCGTCGCTGACGGCATCGAGGACCAGCTCGGTCAGATCGGTGGGGCGGATGTCGAGCGCCGGCCCGGCGTCCAGCCGGGCCAACAGCAGGAGGTCCTCGACCAGTGTCGACATCCGGGCGGCCTCGGACTCCACCCGGCTCATGGCGTGCGCGGCGTCCGGCGGCAGCTGCTCACCGCTGCGCCGGGTCAGCTCCGCGTAGCCGCGGATGGCCGCCAACGGGTTCCGCAGCTCGTGCGAGGCGTCGGCGACGAACTGTCGGACCTTCGTCTCGCTGGCCTGGCGGGCGGCCAGGGCGCTCTCCACGTTGTTGAGCATGTGGTTCACGGCCAGGCCGACCCGGCCGACCTCCGAGGTCGGGTCGGTGTCCTCCGGCGGCACCCGGACCGCGAGGGCGACCTCGCCACTGGCCAGCTCCAGTCGCGACACCTGCTGGGCCGTGGCGGCCAGTCGGTTCAGCGGCCGCAGGCTGCGTTGGACCAGGGTGCGCACCACCAGGACCGATGCGCCCATGGCCAGCAGGGAGAGCCCGGCCTCGGCGGCGATCAACAGGGCGAGGGTCCGATCCACCTCGGACAGCGGGATGCCGATGACGATGGTGCCCTGCACGTCGGGATCGTTCACGTACGACAACCGGTACGCGACCACCTGGTAGCGCCCCAGTTCCGGCAGGGTCAGACTCTGCTGACGCCCGTCCGGGGCGAGCAGCCGCAGTCGCGCGGCCGCCGCGTCGGGGACCTTGCTGATCTCGTTGCGGCCCCGGCCGTCGATCTTGGCGTTCGGGTACGGCGCGGCGTCTCCGACGAAGCCGAACGCGATGGTGCCGACCGACTGGCCCGGCTCGAACGGACTCGCCCGCCGGCCGGCCGGGCCGGAGAGCTCCCGCTGGAGCTCCGAGGCGGAGGAGTAGAGGTCGCGCTGCACGTTGGCCATCAGGATCTGCCACACCGTGATCGTGGTCGCGGCGCTCAGCAGGATGGCGACCACCGCGACCAGGGCCGTGACCCGCAGCACCAGTCGTCGGCCGAGGGTGCCTCGGCCGAGCGGCGGGATGGTCGACGCCTCGACCGCGCCCGGCGGCTCGCCGGAACGCGGAGCCGGCGCGGACACTCAGCCCGCCGGACGCAGGACGTAGCCCGCCCCGCGCATGGTGTGGATCATCGGCGGACGATCGGCCTCGATCTTCTTGCGCAGGTAGGAGATGTACAACTCGACCACGTTGGCCTGGCCGCCGAAGTCGTAGTTCCAGACCCGGTCGAGGATCTGCGCCTTCGACAGCACCCGGCGGGGGTTGCGCATCAGGTAGCGGAGCAGCTCGAACTCGGTGGCGGTCAGCTGGATGTCGACCCCGCCTCGGGTGACCTCGTGGCTGTCCTCGTCGAGGGTGAGATCACCGACCACGAGCATCGAGTCGTGCCGGGCGCTGGCCACCCCGCTGCGGCGCAGCAGCCCGCGGAGCCGGGCGATCACCTCTTCGAGGCTGAACGGCTTGGTCACGTAGTCGTCGCCACCGGCGGTGAGTCCGCCGATCCGATCCTCGACGGCGTCCTTGGCGGTGAGGAAGATGACCGGCACGTTCGGGTCCTCGGCCCGGATGCGACGCATCACCTCCAACCCGTCGAAGTCCGGCAGCATCATGTCCAGCACGATCGCATCGGGCCGGACCTCGCGGGCCGCCTTGACGGCCGCGGTGCCGGACCCGGCGGTGGTGACCTGCCACCCCTCGTACCGCATCGCCATCGACAACAGCTCGGTCAGACTCGACTCGTCGTCGACGGCCAGCACCCGGATCGGGGTGCCGTCCGGGCGGGTGATCGGGGCGGAGGCGAGCGGTGAGGACATGGCACCAGCTTCTCCCACGTGGCAGCGGTTGCCCTGTGCCGGATCTGTGAAGTTCCTGTGAGTGACCTGCCGGGTCGCCGGCTCAGACGCCCGCGCGGACCATCGTGGTGTCGGAGGCGCCGCTGGAGCTGCGGCTGGAGCCGGTGCCGGAGTAGCTGTCGGTGTCGTCGGCCGCCTTCTTCGGCCGCCGGAACAGCCGGTCGATCGAGATCCGACCGGCGCCGAAGACCAGGAAGAGCAGGGCGAACAGGCCGATCATCACGTTGTACTCGTAGCCGCCGTTGTAGCTGCCGTCCGGTGCCAGCAGGTCCCAGCCGCGGAACCAGTTCGTGTAGGCGATCATCAGCACCTGCTGGGCGATGACCGCGGCCGCCACCAGCGGAGTCAGGAAGCCGGCGATGAGGAAGATGCCGCCGACGAGCTCGAGGGCGATGTTGGCGGTGGCGGCGATGTTCGCGTACGGAGCTTCGAACTGGTTGAGGTAGTCGATCTGCTGCTGGATGCCCTGGCCCGGGTACTGCCACCGCAGCCAGCCGTGGATCACCATGGCTCCGCCGAGGCCGACGCGGGCGAGCAGCAGGGCGAGATCACGAATCACGTTCATCAGTTCAACTCCTGGTTCGGTGCTGGTCGCAACGCTACGCAGGCGGGAGGCCCGTGCCGGGCAACCACGCCGTGAACCGGCGGAGCCAAGCGGGGAACGGTGCCAGATGTCGTCCGCCGTGACCTTGCGCCGGCTGCTCCTCGGTCACTCTTGACACCAGTTGAGGAACTGGTATTCGATCAGGCGACGATCGGGACCCCGCCCGATCCCTCACCGCAGAGGAACCGGATGTCTCGTCGTCGGAGCGCCACCGTCGTACTCACCGCCGCCGTCAGCGCGAGCCTGGCTCTGGCTCTGGTCTCGGTCCCGTTGGCCGCACCGGCGGGCGCCCTCCCCGCGACCGGATCGGTGGCGGTGAGGCAGGCGCCCCGACCCGCACCATCGGATCGGGCGGGCGACGCGGGATTGACGGCGCGGCCCTCGCTGCGGGCGCCGGTGACGGACGAGAACTTCTACTTCGTGATGGCCGACCGGTTCTCCAACGGCGATCCGAGCAACGACCGGGGTGGCTCGACCAGTGCCGAACCGAACGTCAACGGCTTCGACCCGACCAACAAGGGCTTCTACCAGGGCGGCGACCTGAAGGGCCTGCTCAACAAGCTCAACTACATCCAGGGCCTCGGCACCACCTCCATCTGGCTGACGCCCAGTTTCAAGAACAAGGCGGTGCAGCCGGAGGACTCATCGGCGGGGTACCACGGTTACTGGATCACAGACTTCACCCAGATCGATCCGCATCTCGGCACCAACGACGAGTTGGCCGCACTCGTCGACGCCGCTCACGACCGTGGGATGAAGGTCTACTTCGACATCATCACCAACCACACCGCCGACGTGATCGGCTACGAGGAAGGGGCCCGGACGGCCTACGTGCCGAAGGACAAGGTGCCGTACAAGACGGCGTCCGGCCAGCCGTTCGACGATCGCGACTACGCCGGGAGGAACAACTTCCCGTCTCTGAGCGCCGAGACCTCGTTCCCGTACAAGCCGGTGCTGGATCCGGGCGAGGAGAACCTCAAGGTGCCGGCCTGGCTGAACGACGTGACGCTCTACCACAACCGGGGCAACACGACCTTCACCGGCGAGGACTCGCTCTACGGCGACTTCTTCGGTCTCGACGACCTGAACACCGAGCACCCGAGGGTGGTCAACGGGATGATCGACGTCTACGAGAAGTGGATCGGCGACTTCGGCATCGACGGTTTCCGGATCGACACCATGAAGCACGTCAACGACGAGTTCTGGCAGAAGTTCGGGCCGCAGGTGCTGAACTACGCCCGCAGCGTCGGCAAGAACGAGTTCTTCATGTTCGGCGAGGTCTACGACACCACCAAGCCGTTCACCTCGCACTTCACCACCAAGGACCGGATGCAGGCGGTGCTGGACTTCCCGTTCCAGGACGCGGCCCGCAACTTCGCCTCGAAGGGACAGCCCACCAGCCAGCTCGGCACCTTCTTCACCGACGACGACTGGTACACCGACGCGAACTCCAACGTGTACGAGCTGCCGACGTTCCTCGGCAATCACGACATGGGCCGGATCGGGTACTTCATCGACGCCGACAACCCCGACGCCGCCGACGCCGAGCTGGTGGCCCGGGACCGGCTCGCCCACGAGCTGATGTACTTCTCTCGCGGCAACCCGGTCGTCTACTACGGCGACGAGCAGGGCTTCACCGGCACCGGCGGCGACCAGGTGGCGCGCCAGACGATGTTCGCCAGCCAGGTGTCGGACTACCTCGACGACGACCTGCTCGGCACCGACGCCACCCACGCGACCGACAACTTCGACCAGGGTCACCCGCTCTACAGCCGGATCAGCCAGCTGGCGTACCTGACCGCTCGCAACCCGGCGCTCCGCAACGGCGCCCACCAGCACCGCTACGGCACCGGAACGGCTGGGATCTACGCGTTCTCGCGGATCCTGCGCAGCCAGCAGTACGAGTACGTGGTGGCGCTCAACAACAGCGAGGAGGCGAAGTCGGCCGCGATCCCGACCTACGTCGCGAACGCCGCCTTCAGCAAGGTCTACGGTTCGGGTGCCGCGTCGCTGACCAGTGACGAGGGCCGGAACCTCACCGTGACCGTGCCGGCTCTCTCCACGGTGGTGTACCGGTCGGCCAAGCGGATCCCGAAGGCGACCGCCGCCCCGTCGATCAACCTCGGCCGGCCCGGCGTGACCTCGGCCTCCAACTCGCGGATGCGGGTCCAGGCCAACGTGGGCGGTTCCTCGTTCAACGAAGTCACGTTCTACGCGAAGGCGCAGGGCGGCGACTGGACTCCCATCGGCACCGACGACACCCGCCCGTACCGGGTCTTCCACGACGTCAGCGGTCTCCGCGACGGGACCCCGGTCGACTACCGCGCCGTCGTCCGGGACAACGCCGGTCACACCCGGGTCAGCGAACGGGAACGGACTCGGGTGCCGAAGCCCACGCTGACCTGGAAGGCGCCGGCCGACAACGCGAACGTCTTCGGCGAGCTCACCGTCGAGGTCATGCCGGATCCGGAGAAGGCCGATCAGCGGGTGGTCTTCGAGCGCCGGATCGGCAACGGTGCCTGGCAGGTCGTGCGGACCGACTCCTCGTCACCGGCCTACGTCTACTACGAGGATCTGAGCAAGATCGCGATCGGCACCTCGCTGCGGTACCGCGCCACGCTGACCGAGCCGGACGGGACCTCCGTGCGCTCCTCGGTGCGGACCGTCACCCGGGTCGCGCCGCAGCCGTTGCCCGGGGTGACGAGCGTGACGGTTGCCGGCTCCATCCAGTCCGAGCTGGGTTGTCCGGCCGATTGGGACCCGACCTGTGCCACCACCCACCTGGCCTTCGAGCCGGCCGAGCCGAACGGGGTCTGGCGGAAGACGTTCACTCCCGCCGGGGGCATCCCGGCCGGGAACTACGCCTTCAAGATCGCCCTGAACGACTCCTGGAACACCAGCTACGGGGTGAACGGGGGCGGCGTGGACGTCCCGATCACCGTCCCCGCCGGAGCGACGAGCATCACGTTCAGCTGGGATCAGGGAACCAAGGCGCCGTCGGTCAGCGTGAACTGAGCTCTGGCCGGCCCGGCTCGAGCAGCTGTGGCGCTCCCATCCCATCGACCGCACGAACCCGAGCAGCTGTGGCGGGCGCCCGAACGCAATAGCTCGCGATACTCTCCTAGGGAGTGTCGCGCATACGGCACCGCTGAGGAGGTCCGGTGACCGGGAGTCTGACCACGACGTCGTACGCCATCTTGGGCCTGCTCGCGGTGCAGTCGTGGAGCACCTACGAGCTGACCCAGCAGATGGACCGCAGCCTCGGCCGGTTCTGGCCCCGGGCGCAGAGCAAGTTGTACGAGGAGCCGCGCAAGCTCGTCGGGCTCGGTCTCGCCAGCAGCGAGACCGAGCACGTCGGCCGGCGTCCGCGCACCGTCTACACCATCACCGCCGAGGGTCGCTCGGAGCTGCGACGCTGGATGGCCGAGCCGGCCGCAGGGCCGGTGCTGGAGTTCGAGCAGCTGCTCAAGTTGTTCCTCGCCGAGAACGGGAGCCGGCAGGACGCGCTGCACCGGCTGGCCGAGGCGCGGACCTGGGCCGTGGAGCAGAACACCCTCAACCTGGCCGCGGCCCGCGAGTACCGCGAGGGCGCCGGACCCTTCGAGCACCGGGCGGCCCAGTCCAGTCTCGTGGGGGGCTTCCTGACCGAGTTCTACGCCCTGGTGGCCACCTGGGCCGACCGGTCGACCCAGGTGGTCGAGCAGTGGCCCGATGACGTCTCCCAGGCGCAGTCCGACCCCGCGCTGCTGGCCGAGATCGCCGCGCGGGCCGCGTGGTCGGAGGAAGCAGATCCAGAGGAAGCCGACGTGGACGAAGTCTCGGAGTAGCGGACCTGCACCGGCAGCCCCGATCCGCGACGGCTCAGTGCTCGCCCTGCCGGTAGCGGGTCGGCGAGACGCCCACCACCTGCCGGAAGCGGGCCGAGAAGTACAGCGGATCGCTGAAGCCGACCGAGCGGGCGATGTCGGCGACGGGACGCAACGTGTGCTCCAGCAGCAGCCGGGCCTGGGAGACACGTTGCCGTTCGACGTACGCCGACGGCGAAACGCCGAGCTGGGCCGAGAACAGGTGCGCGAAGCGGGATGTGGACAGGTTCGCCACCCGGGCGAGACCCGACACGGTCAACGGTTCGGCCAGGTGCTGGTCGAGGTACTCGAGCACCCCCAGGATCCGGGAGTCCAGCGGCACCGCCCGCGGGTTCTGGGTGTCGCACCACAACAAGATCAGCTCGAGCGCGTTCATGCCGAACAGGTCCGAGCGAGGTTGCTCGGACCGCGACCAGTAGGACAGCGTCCGCCACGCGGCCCGCATCCGGGCGTCGACCTCGGCGTCCAGCTCGAGCCGCCCGATCCCGGGCGCCGGCTGGGGCCAGTCGAGCAGCAGGTTCCACTCCGGTCGGGGGTGGAAGTGGCAGAACCCCAGCTCCCAGTGCTCGAGCTCCGGTTCGACCCCGTAGTCGTGCGGGGTGCCGGGCGTCAGCAGGGTCACCGTGCGCGGCGAGCTCGAGATGTCGTCGCCGCCCGACCGGCCGAACCGGCCGCGGCCGTCCAGCGTGTGGATCAGCAGCCAGTCGGTGGTGCCGCGCGGGCGCAGCACCCGATAGCCGGAGGTCTCGACGAGGTGGCCGCCCGTCAGCCGGTGGACGTCGGGGATCAGGGTGACCGGTGGACGCATAGCAGGATCCTTGATCGACTGGCGCGGCGCGCCCATCGTAGGTCACCGCCGTCGACATCGGGGAAGCTGCTGGACCGCGGCTCAGCTCGGCCCTCGGTCGGGGCTGCTGAGGTCGCCCTGCGTCGGCTCAGTGCGGTCCGGTCACCCAGCCTTCGCCACACGCCCCGCCCTCGGGCGCCGCGGCGATGCTGATCTCCTCACCTGTGGGGGTGATCAGCGGGTCGTAGAACGTGGCCACCTCGCGGGAGGCCTGCGGGATGTAGTGGAAGATGAGCGACCGGCGGAAGCGATCGGTGCTGGAGTTGGGTCGCGACCCGTGCACCACGCTGCCGTGGAAGAAGAGCACGTCCCCGGCCTTCATCTCGGTCTGCTCGATCTCGACCCCGTCGGGTACCGGCACCTGGGCGTTGGTGAACGACAGCTCCTCATCGGCGGGCTCCGGACACAAAATCTGGATCCGGTGCGAGCCGGGGACCACCATCAACGCGCCGTTCTCCAGGTCGCAGTCGTCGATGGCGATCCAGGCGGCGATGCAGGTCTCCGGGTGCGCCTGCAGGAACGAGTTGTCCTGGTGCAGCGCCTGGCCGCGGGCCGTCGGCGGTTTGAAGTAGAACATCGACTGGGCGGCGAACGCCGGCCCGATCAGCTCCTCGACGACGTCGAAGAGGCGCCGGTCGAGCAGAAGTCGACGGGCGATCCGACCCGCCGCGGTGTCGGGGTGACGGTGCGGATGGACCAGCCGCGGGTAGCGCCGCAGGATGTCGTCGGTGGCCAGCTGGTCGTCGTGACCGAGAGTCGGATCGGCCTCGATCTGGTCCGTGAACACCTCGCGGATCTCGGCGATCTCGGCGGCCGACAGGAGTCCGCGCAGCTGGATCACGCCGTCGCGGTCGTAGTTCTCCCGAGCGCCGGCGGGTGCGGTGAGCAGCGAGGTCATGGCACCAATCCTCGCGTCGGGACCCGCCGGGGACGATGGAGCCGATGGCTGGACTTGCGGAGAGATCCTGCTGAACGCCGCCCGCGGCGACGGCGGTCTCCTGGTTCGGTGCAGCTCGCTCGCTGGACTCCGCAGCAGGATGTCCCCGGTGGCGACGCCCCGATGACGATGCCGATGCCTACCGATGACGACGTACCGGCTGAGCGGCGCTCGATGCGCCGGTGACCGTTGAGCCGCCGAGGAAGATGGCGGTCATGGCCACCATCTGCATCACCGGATCCTCCGACGGCATCGGACTGGCAACGGCGCGGGTGCTGCTCCGGTCGGGCCACCGGGTGCTGGTGCACGCCCGCACCGCCGATCGCGGTCGGCCCGTGCTGGACCAGCTCGCCTCGGAGCAGCTCGACGGCGACGCGGCACTCGTCACCGGCGACCTGGCCAGCCGGGTCGAGGTGCACGAGCTCGCCGACCAGATCACCGCGCACGGGCCGCTCGATGTCCTGGTCCACAACGCAGGCGTCTGGGTGCGGGGCGACACGCCTCCCACCACCGACGACGGGCTCGACACGACCTTCGCGGTGAACGTCCTCGCCCCGCACCTGCTGACCCACCTGCTCGCGGACCGGGTCCAGGACCGGTTGCTCTGGCTGGGATCCGGTATGGCGGGGTCGGGCCGGCCGGATCCGGCCGCCCTGGGCCGACCCCAGGAGCCGAGCCGGGCGTACGCGGACAGCAAGGCGTGCGACGTCGCCCTGGCCATTGCCTGGGGGCGCCGCCTGCCGGCGCTCGCGTCGGCTGCCGTGGATCCCGGCTGGGTGCGGACGAAGCTGGCCAGTGCCGGGGCCCCGGGTCACGTCAGCTCGTCGGCCGACTCGCTGGCCTACTGCTGCACCGAGGCCGACCTGGCGGCCGCCCCGTACTGGAAGGGCCGAGGTCCGGTTCCGGTCCCTCGCCGGCTCCGCGACGAGCAGCTCCAGGACGGCATCGCTGCCGCCTGCGACCGGCTGGCCGGGATCGGCTGACCGGGAAGCATCCGGCCACCGGATCAGGGAATAGCCGGGTGGGGGTCAGGGTTGAGCCTGGTGCACTCAACATGTAAGTTGAGCCTGTCAGACTCAAGGACAACCACTTCCATCCCGAAGGATTCACACACTATGGCTCGTGCAGTCGGTATCGATCTGGGGACGACCAACTCCGTCGTCGCCGTACTCGAGGGTGGCGAACCCACTGTCATCCCGAACGCCGAAGGATCTCGCACCACCCCGTCGGTCGTCGCGTTCGCCAAGGGTGGCGAGGTACTGGTCGGCGAGGTCGCCAAGCGCCAGGCCGTCACCAACGTCGACCGGACCATCCGCTCGGTCAAGCGTCACATGGGGACCGACTGGAAGGTCGCCATCGACGGCAAGGACTACAAGCCGCAGCAGATCAGCGCGTTCGTGCTCCAGAAGCTGAAGCGGGACGCCGAGGCCTACCTCGGCGAGCAGGTGACCAACGCGGTCATCACCGTTCCGGCGTACTTCTCCGACGCTGAACGCCAGGCCACCAAGGAGGCCGGTGAGATCGCCGGTCTGTCCGTCGATCGGATCATCAACGAGCCGACCGCCGCTGCGCTGGCGTACGGCCTGGACAAGGGCGAGACCGAGCAGACCATCTTGGTCTTCGACCTCGGTGGCGGCACCTTCGACGTGTCGTTGCTCGAGATCGGTGACGGCGTGTTCGAGGTCAAGGCCACCAAGGGCGACAACCGCCTGGGCGGCGACGACTGGGACAGCCGGATCGTCGACTGGCTGGTCAAGCAGTTCAAGAACAAGAACGGCACCGACCTGAGCCAGGACAAGATCGCGCGGCAGCGGCTGCAAGAGGCGGCCGAGAAGGCCAAGATCGAGCTGTCCAGCGCGAGCGAGACCTCGATCAACCTGCCGTACATCACGCTGGGCGAGTCCGGTCCGCTGCACCTGGAGGAGAAGCTGACCCGCTCGGAGTTCCAGCGGCTCACCTCTGATCTGCTGGATCGGTGCCGGACGCCGTTCAACGCGGTGATCGAGGACGCCAAGATCAGCATCGGCAAGATCGATCACGTGATCCTGGTCGGTGGCTCCACCCGGATGCCGGCCGTCGTCGAGCTCGTCAAGGAGCTGACCGGCGGCAAGGAGCCCAACAAGGGTGTCAACCCCGATGAGGTCGTGGCCCTCGGCGCCAGCCTGCAGGCCGGCGTGCTGAAGGGTGAGGTCAAGGACGTGCTGCTGCTCGACGTGACCCCGCTGAGCCTGGGCATCGAGACCAAGGGCGGCGTGATGACCAAGATCATCGAGCGGAACACCACCATCCCCACCAAGCGGTCCGAGGTGTTCACCACCGCCGACGACAACCAGCCGTCGGTGATGATCCAGGTCTACCAGGGCGAGCGTGACTTCGCCCGCGACAACAAGTCGCTCGGCAACTTCGAGCTGACCGGCCTGCCGCCGGCTCCGCGTGGGGTGCCGCAGATCGAGGTCGCGTTCGACATCGACGCCAACGGCATCGTGCACGTGCACGCCAAGGACCTGGCCACGGGCAAGGAACAGTCCATGCAGATCACCGGCGGTTCGGCGCTCGGCAAGGACGAGATCAACGACATGGTCAAGCAGGCCGAGGCGCACGCCGAGGAGGACCGGGTGCGGCGCGAGGGCGTCGAGCTCCGGAACGAGGCGGACAACCTCGTCTTCCGCACCGAGAAGCTGCTCAGCGAGAACGCGGACAAGATCACCGACGACGTCCGGACGCCGGTGGAGGAAGCCGTGGCCGAGCTGAAGACCGCGCTGGAGGGCACCGACAACGACGCCGTGAAGACGGCGCTGGAGAAGGTCAACACCACCAGTGCAGCCCTGGGTCAGGCGATGTACGCCGCAGCCCAGGCGCAGCAGAACGCGGCTCCGTCCGACGCCGGTACGCCGAGTGACGACCCGTCGAGCAACGGCAGCTCCGGCAACGCCGACGACGACGTCGTGGACGCCGAGATCGTGGACGAGACCGACGAGTCGAAGTCGAGCGGGGCCAAGTGAGCTCAGCACGAGACACTGATCCCGAGAACGAGCAGCAGGGGCCGGTGATCCGGGACAACCGCCGGATCGACCCCCTGACCTACCAGGTGCGGGAGCCGCAGTCCGCTGCGGCTCCTGCCCCGGAGCAGGAGAGCGAGATCACGACCGACAAGTCGACCACCGCGCCGTCCGCCGCCGAGGCGGAGCTGGCCGAGGCCCAGGTGCAGCTGGCCGAGCGGACCGCCGACCTGCAGCGGTTGCAGGCCGAGTACGTCAACTACAAGCGACGGGTTGACCGCGATCGCGACCTCATCCGCAAGGCTGCAGTGGAGAACGTCCTCAAGGACCTGCTCAACGTCCTCGACGACATCCGTTCGGCACGCGAGCACGGCGAGGTCACCGGCGGGTTCAAGGCCGTCGCAGACGAGATCGAGCGGTTCACCGGCAAGCAGGGGCTGGAGACGTACGGGCAGAAGGGCGATCCCTTCGACCCGCACATCCACGAAGCCCTGCTGCACTCCCACGTGGACGGGATCGACGGTCCCACCTGCGTGGAGATCCTGCAGCCGGGATACCGGGTGGGGGAGCGGGTGCTGCGCCCGGCGCGGGTCGCGGTGGCAGAACCCGCCGAGCCCGTGTCCGAGCCGACGCCGGAAGCGGCGGATGCTCCCGACACCGACGCCTGACCCAGCGGCCGAATCTGTCAAGACCCTCGAGGGGAGGCGTACGTGAGTACCAAGGACTGGATCGAGAAGGACTACTACAAGGTCCTCGGTGTCTCCAAGGACGCCAAACCCGAGGACATCAAGAAGGCCTATCGCAAGCTGGCGCGGGAGAACCACCCCGACGCGAACCCGGGCAACCCGGAAGCCGAGAAGCGGTTCAAGGAGGTCTCCGAAGCCAACGACGTGCTGGCGAGTGAGTCCAAGCGCAAGGAGTACGACGAGGCGCGCCGACTCTTCGGTGGCGGCGGCTTCCGGTTCCCGGGTGCCGGCGGCGCCGGGGGTCAGGGCGGGCCGTCGATGGACGACCTGTTCCGCAACGCGGGCGACTCCGGGCTCGGGGACCTGTTCGGCGGGCTGTTCAACTCCGGCGGCAACCGGACGACCCGGTACTCCACCTCGCGCGGGCCGCGTCGCGGCAGCGATGTCGAGGGCGAGGTGACCGTCGACTTCAACGACGCGATCGCGGGTGTGACGGTCGGGATGCAGATGGTGTCGGACTCCGCCTGCCCCACCTGCCACGGCACCGGGGCGAAGGCGGGCACCGTCCCGCACGTCTGTCCGATCTGTGAGGGCAGCGGCATGCAGACCTCCACCTCCGGCGGGGTGTTCGCGGTGACCGAGCCCTGCCGGGAGTGCCGCGGTCGCGGCATGGTCGTCGACGATCCCTGCCCGGTCTGTCACGGATCCGGACGCGGCCGGTCGACCAAGACCATGCAGGTACGGATCCCGGCCGGGGTGACCGACGGGCAGCGGATCCGCTTGAAGGGCAAGGGTGGCGCCGGTGAGAACGGTGGCGCCGCCGGTGACCTCTACGTCATCGTGCACGTCCGTCCGCACCCGATCTTCGGTCGGTCGGGCGACAACCTGAAACTGACCGCACCGGTCACGTTCGACGAGGCTGCGCTGGGTGCCGAGATCGAGATCCCGACGCTGAGCGGGCCGTCGGTCCGGCTCAAGATCCCGGCCGGTACGCCCAACGGGCGCACCTTCCGGGTCCGTGGCAAGGGCGTGTCGAAGCGGGACGGCACCACGGGCGACCTGCTCGTCACCGTCGAGGTCGACGTTCCCGCGGCCCTGAGCGAGGAGGCGCGGCAGGCGCTCGACTCCTACGCCCAGGCGGTCGGTCGGGTCAACCCGCGCGCGAAACTGTTCGCCGGTAACTGAGGAGCGCGGCCGTGTCCGATCACTCGCTTCCGGATCGCGTCGATCGGGATGCGCCGATCTTCGTCATCTCGGTGGCGGCGAGTCTGGCCGGGATGCACCCGCAGACCCTGCGCACCTACGACCGGATGGGGCTCGTCTCGCCGCGGCGGACGGCCAAGCGTGGCCGCCGCTACTCCGCCCACGACATCGCGAAGCTCCGGCTCATCCAGCGGTTGTCGCAGGACGAGGGCATCAACCTGGAGGGCATCCGGCAGATCCTGCGGATGCAGGACGAGATCGACGAGCTGCGGGCCCGGGTGAGCGAGTTGGCCGACCTGCTGGCGGCCGTCCGGGCGGCACCACCCGGCGCGCGGGTCTTCACTGCAGATCCGACCGGCGGGGTGCACCTCGGTGCCCATCGCGGCTGGTCGGCACCGCGCGCGATCACCGCCCGGATCAGCTGAGGAATGACGTCGACGCTGATCGTCGACGGCGCCAACGTGGTCGGCTCCCGTCCCGACGGCTGGTGGCGCGACCGCGCCGGCGCGGCCGCCCGGTTGCATACCTCTCTGCTCCGGACCGAGACCGGCTCCGACCGGGTGATCTTGGTGCTGGAGGGAAAAGCCCGGCCCGGTGTCGAGGCGGGGATCGACGGGGTGGTGCAGACCGTGCATGCCCGCACCGACGGTGACAGCACGATCGTCGCCCTCTGCGACGAGCTGATCGGACAGGGCCCGGTTGCCGTCGTCACCGCCGACCGAGGACTGTCGGAGGCGGTACTGAGCCGCGGCGCCGAGGTGCGTCGGCCGAGCTGGCTGCTGGATCGTCTCGGCTCGCCGTAGCGGCGGTCGACGGGCCGGCGTCACAGCGAGTACGTTCGAGCTCCGGCCGAGATCGGTCGAACCGCATCGTGAGGTGGACGCCGTGCCGAGCTCAGCCCCCAAGATCATCGCGCTGATCGCCGCGGCCGGCCTGGTCGTGTTGGCGGGCTGCACCGATCCCGGTCCGCCCCCGCAACGCGAACGCGAGGGTGAGCTGCCCGAGGCGATCGCCAAGATCATCGACAAGCCGCAGTACGAGCACGCGGGCTGGGGGATGTTCGAGCTGAATCCGGCGACGGGTCGGGTCGCGGTCGATCGACGGGCCGGCGAGATGTTCCTCCCGGGATCGACGGCCAAGATCCTCTCCGTCTCCGCGGCTTGGCAGGCGCTCGGGCCGGACAGCAAGATCACCACCCCCGTCTACACCCGGGGCAGCCGAAGCGGATCCCGGCTGGACGGTGACCTCATCTTGGTCGGTGCCGGTGACGTCACCTTCGGTGGCCGCACCACCGCCGACGGCACGGTCGAGTTCACCGACCCCGATCACGTCGACGCCAACTTCGCGCCCGGAGCCGGGCTGACCCCGCAGAACCCGCTCGCCGGGATCATCTCGCTGGCCGAGCAGGTCCGGGCGGCCGGCATCACCCGGGTCAGCGGGGATGTCGTCGTCGACGACCGGTTGTTCGCCTCGACCTGGAACCCGGACCCGACCCCGATCATGATCAACGACAACACGATCGACGTCACCGTCCGACCCGGTTCGGTCGCCGGCCGGCCGACGAGTCTGAGCGTCCGGCCCCTGGCGGCGACCTACACCGTGCAGAACACGGTGCAGACGGTGGCCGCGGGTCAACCCACGTCCCTGGCGATCTCCGGCAGCGCCCCCGGACAGATCACGATCACCGGGACGATCGCCGCCGACGCCGACCCGACCCTGCGGGTGGCGCCGATCACCGATCCGGCGGCGTTCGGGCGCACGGTGTTCATCGAGGCGCTGGCGGCCAAGGGGGTTCAGGTCGCAGCCCGCCCGACCGGTGCGAATCCGGTCGGCCTGCTGCCGAAGAGCAGGAAGTACCCGGCCGCCGACCGGATTGCCACGTTCGAGTCCCCGACATTCGAGCAGCAGGCCCGGCTGATCATGAAGGTGAGCCTCAATCTCGGGGCGAACCTGGTCGTCTGCCTGCTGGCGGTGAAGGCGGGGAGCAGTGACTGCGAAGACGGGTTTCCCGTGCTCCGCAGCTATCTGACGAAGTCAGGGGTGGATGTCACGAGCGTCGCGTTGTCGGACGGCCGGGGTGGTGACCTCAACGACCGGGCGACGCCGATCGCGGTCACCCAGATGCTCAAGTACTGGATCGACCAGCCGGACTTCGATCGGTGGCGCAACACGCTGCCGATCCTCGGCGTCGACGGGACGCTGGCCGAGACCGCCAAGAACTCACCGGCCGCGGGGAAGGTCTTCGCCAAGACCGGATCGGCGGTCGGCGGCGACCCGTTGACCGGCGAGCTGCAGCTGCAGGCCAAGGCTCTGGCCGGCTATTTCCAAGCGGCCGACGGATCGTGGCGGGTCTTCGACGTCGTGACGAACAACGGCGGGTCCTCGGCGGATCTGACGGTGCTCGTGCAGGCCGGAGAGGACCTCGGCGAGATCGCCGCCGCGCTCTGGGAAGAGGCCAACCACCGCTGAGTCGTTCAGTCAGCCGGTCTCGCGCCGGGCTCGGGCCCGACGCTTGCCCTCGTGCATGGCCCGGACCCGGGCGATCGGGATCTCGTGACCCTCTCCGACCAGCTCGTCCGGGAGCACCTGCGGATCGGGCATCGACGTTCGCCAGGGGTCGGCGTCGCCGAGCAGCCGGCCCGCCGTGGCGAGGGTGAAGTCCGCGGGTGAGATCGTCTCGAGGTCGTCCCAGGCCACCGGGAACGAGACCGGCACGCCGGGCCTGACCCGTGGGCTGTACGCCGCGACGACGGTGGCCCCGCCGGCCCGGGTGGAGTCGAGGAAGACCTTGCCGGCCCGCTCGTCCTTGACGAACTCCGTGGTGGCGAGCGCCGGATCCAGCCGCTCGGCCCGCGCGGCCAGTGCCCGCGACGCGGCGGCGGCGTCGTCGGGCGTGGTGCCCGGTGCCAGCGGGACGAAGATGTGCATGCCCTTGGCGCCGCTGGTCTTGAGCGCCCCGGCGAGGCCCAGCTCGGCGAGCGCCTGCTGAACCAGGCGGGCGGCCGCCACGACGGCGTCGAACCCCGAACCCTCCGGTGGGTCGAGGTCCATCACGAGGAAGTCCGGCCGGTCGGGCTGCGCCATCCGGTACAGGGTGACGTGGTACTCCACGGCCCGTTGGTTGGCGAACCAGAGCAGCATCTGCAAGTCGCTCACCAGCGGGTAGGACACCTCCCGCTTCGACGCCTCGGCCCAGATGGTGGTGCGATCCATCCAGTCCGGGGTGTACTTCGGCAGGTTCTTCTGCATGAACGCCGGCTGGCCGGGTCGGACCCGGATCACCGAGAGCGGTCGGTCGGCCAGCACCGGCAGCATCCGGTCCGCCACCGCTTCCAGGTAGTCGGCGAGATCGCGCTTGGTCGCTGCAGCGCCGTCGAACAGCTCCTGGTCGAGGTGGCTGAACGAGATGCCGGCGCGTTCCTCGTCAGCCACCCACCGACCCTCCCCGGTGTCGGGCGCCGCGGATTACGGCGCCCCGATCAAGGAGCGCATCGCCTTGCCCAGCACCTCGGCCTGTTCGGCCGGGGTGGCGAGCTGCTCGATCCCGAAGCCGAACAGGACCGAATCGCGGGTCGTCACGGCCGGGGTGAAGAGTCCGGCCGACCGCGAGAAGTCCGCCGTGGCCGGCGGGCTGTTGAGCGGCGGTCCGGGCACGGTCCACGCTCCGAGCCCGGTCTCGAAACCCTCGCTCTGGGTCTCCTGGCCACCGACGACCAGCGTGGTGTCGTCGATCGCCACCCCGACGCCCGCGAAGGCAGGGTCGGTCACGAAGCTGATCGACAGCTCCACCTGCTGACCGGCGTAGGCGGACAGGTCGTAGGCCACCTGCTGCCAACCACCGGAGTCCCCGGTCAGGGCGTTCCAGGCGCCGGTGCTGCCCGTGTTCGTGCAGGCGGTATCGCCGAGGGTGAGGTAGTGCCCGAGGAACGGGTGCTCGTCGAGCAGATAACCCTGCTCACAGTCGCCCGGCACGTCCGTTGAGGTCGCGCCGCCGGCCTCGGGCAGGGTCGTCCATGCGTCGCTCCCGACCGGGTGGGCCTCGACGATGACGAAGTCGTAAGCCTCCTCGGTGTTGTACGAGAGCTGGGCCTGGAACTGGGGGGCCTGAGCAGCGGTCACCGCCGACAGGTCGAAGGTCCGGCTCAGCCGCATGTAGGAGTCGTCCGCGTGCGGTGCGGCCACGTAGAAGTCGCCCTCGACCGGGTCGAGCGGTCCGCCGGGTCCACCTTCGTAGCGACCGGCGGCCGAGCTGGCGAACAGCGGGAAGTCCTCGGCCGGCAGCAGGTCGCTGGTGACCACGAACTGGCCCGCCTCGTTGAGCGGGTTGGCCGCGACGCCCGGCCCGCCCAGGGTGCCGTCGACGCCCGAGAGCGCACCGGCCCCGACGAACGACGTCGGATCCTTGGCGGTCGAGCGCGAGAACGCGCCGAGGTAGTACTGGTAGAAGTCGTCGGCCAGGAACAGGCAGTCGTCGACGGACGCAGTGACGACGCAGTCCTGGGTGGGGGCGCCGTCGAGGCCGTAGTAGATGCCGCCGACCGTGCTGCCGAGGGTGCCGAAGTAGCCGGCTGTCTCGCCGGCGTGCACCAGCTTGCCGCCCTCGTTGAGGTAGTCGCGGATCGCGATCGTCAGGTACTGCTGACGTTCGGCCACGGCGGCGTCCTCGAGCAGGTCCCCGCCGAAGTCGGTGAGCTCGTCCTCCGGGTCCTGGGTCAAGCGGTTCTCACCGAGGTACCAGACCACGGACCTGAAGTGACCGAGCACGCCGAGGTGGTGGGGCACGCCCTGCTTGGACACGTCCCAGACCGACGCCCGGTAGCCTGCCGCCCGCAGGGCCGCGACGTGGGCCGTGGCGTACTTGGGACTGGTCACCGATGCGGGATAGGTCGGGTTCACCCCCTCGTAGTCCTCGTTGGCCACCACGAGCACCTGATTGCGGGTGTCCTCGGCCACCCGATACGTGAACGCCGGACTGGTCCGTTTGCCCTTGCCGGGTCGGTTACCGGTGAACCACACCTTGACCCGGTCACCCGGTCTGGTGCCGCGGACCACGCCCCGGAACTCGGCGTAGTACACATCGCCCTCGTTGCCGTACCGCTCCCCACCGCGCCACTCCTTGACCGGGACCTGGAAGGGGCGCCGGCCGTTGATCGAGTAGTGCATCCGCAGGTTGCCCAGGTCGCGGCGGGCGGTGACGGCCACCGGCTGCGGGTCCCCGTACGAGGTCGGGAAGCTGTCCACGGCGAAGTCCGGTGCGGTCCGGCCGACCACCGAGACCGGGTCGTCGGGGTCACCGGCCGAGCGTGCGATCGCCAGCGCGAACGGGATGTTCTTCTCGAACTCCGCCTGCACCAGGGCCTCGGAGTCGGGGAAGTTGAAGACGCTCTCGCAGTCCTCCGGCGCGTAGGCGTCGGCCGGGTCGACGGCGCTGGCGGTCTCGCACGTCGACATCTCGGGAGTGAAGGCCAGCGTCCCGTACCGGTTCTGGGCGTGCTCGGTGGTCTCGCCGTTGGTCGTGTAGAGCTCGGCGGACAGGTCCGGGTCGTAGCCCGGCACCGCCGGGTTCGCATCGTTGCCGACCATCGCCTCGTACAGCAGGTCGTCGGGGGTCGGCGTCGCGACCTGGGACCCGACGCCGTAGAGGATCAGCTCGGCTGCGGAGTGGTAGTTGATCTGGAAGGCGAAGCGGATCCGGCGCATCAGGCCGTCCAGCGCCCGGGTCTCCGGCTCCGAGGCGGCCTTCGGTCCCCGGTAGGTGTCGCTGCTGGGTGCGGGCGAGGAGCCCTCGTTGTCGTAGCCCCAGCGGGTCGGGAAGTTGCGGTTGAGGTCGACCCCGTCGAAGCCGGTGATCACGCCGTCGGCGTTGTTGTCGCGCAGGTTCTTGCGCCACAGCCGGTTGCCCTCGGTGAACGTGTAGTCGTAGCCGTCCGGGTTGGCCACCGGGACGAACCAGAGCTCGCGGGTGTCCACCACCCGTCGGGTCGCGGTCGACGCGTACCCCTCGAGCAGGTAGCGCAGCAGCCGACGGTTCATCTCGGGGGTGATCCACTCGCGCGCGTGCTGAGCGGAGGAATAGAGGACGGCCGGTCGCCGGCCATCGGGCAGGGTCCGCGCGTCCCGGGTCACCTTCATGGCGATGATGTCCTTGCCCTGGACGGTGCGTCCGATGGTGACCAGCTTTGTCAGCTTCGGGTACTGCTTGGCGAGCTGGATGAACTCATCGCGGATCCCGCCGGGTTCGCTGTAGGAGCGGAAGACGTTGAAGCCGCTGGTCGACTTCTGCGACATCCGCCGGGAGGCCTCGACGCCGTCGACCCGCTTCTCGGTCAGCTTGATCCCGAGTGCGGCCAGCTTGCCGGCCTCGTAGCGGCTGAGCACCAGCTCGACGGCCAACCGATCACCGGCTCGGCCGGTGCTGCGCAGGCTGTCCCGGTCGAGTCCGAGGCCCCGTACCCGCTCCAGCTGCTCGGTCGTGAGCTGACCCACGTAGACCGTCGGTCCCGGTTCCGGTTTGGGCTGCGCGGCAGCCGGACTCCCGATCAGGAACGCCGCCGCCAGGGCGGCGGCGAGGACGAGGACGATCGCGCGGGTGGGGCCGGTGCTCGTTGTACGCCTCATGGGTGCTCCTTGACCAGCGGCGGGTCCGCAATGGGTGTCACCCTCGTCGATCGAATCGCGCGCTGTCAATGGAGTGTCGGCGCCCGCCGACGCGGGACGGCCCGGTGGAGAAATCCACCGGGCCGCAGGTCGCTACCAGCCCTTGATGTCGATCATCTTCCGGACCTCGTCCCGGAAGTCGGGCATCGGCATCAAGAACTTCGGATCGATCTTTCCCGTCGTGCTCGTCTCCTTGTGGCCTCGGACGTAACGGTGTCCGTGACCGAGCTTGGTGACGATGGCGGCCGCGGCCACGATCGCCGCCCCTTTCTGGATGGCGCTCGGATTCTGGTTGAAGCTGCCGTCGGGATTGACGCGGTAGTCGATCTCGATGCCGACGTAGAGCGCGTTGCCGTCGCTGGTGGCGGGCAACGGACCACTGGCGTTCGCCGCGCCGGCGTTGTTGGTCCGGCCGGCCGCGACCACCCAGCAGACCCCGTCGTAGCCCACCAGCACCTGAGCCAGCGGTCCCGGCAGGTCCGAACGCCCGTTGATCACGGTGCTCAGAGACGGGTTGGGATTCGCGTCGCTGGCCCGGGCGCCCGCCGTGTGGTGGATGAGCACCCCTTGCGGGGCGAAGGCCCCCGGCCGTCCGCGGTCGCGCCAGCCGTCGACCTCACCGACCCGCAGACCACCGTTGCGCAACCGACGGGCCAGCCACGTGAGCGCCATGTCAGCTCCCCTCCTTCAGGTCGGCCATGCACTCGATCTCGTCGGAGACCGTTTCCGCGGCGGCCGGTGTCGCACCGGCCGAGGCGACGGCGGCGACGCCGGCCGCACCGGCGGCGAACCGGAAGGCCGTTCGCCGACTGAACGTGACAGCAGGGTCCTCGATCGGTGGTTCTGCACCGTTCGGGGTCGGGCTCATCGGGGTGACCATGAGGGGATTCCTCTCATCGGGGGATTGGTCTTCGTACGCAACCAGGCGAAAGGGTCATCGCCGCCGCCGCAGAGTTCTCCGCAAAGTTGAGCGAACCTCACTCAAGCCGGAATAGCGGCTATCACGGCAGGGTTGAGTGGACTAGACTCAATCTTTGAACGAACCTGCTGTCCATGGAGGACGACCGACTTGAACACAGAGAAACTGACCACCAAGAGCCGGGACGCCGTCTCGGCGGCGCTGCGCAACGCACTCACCAGCGGCAACCCGAACGCGGAGCCGTCCCACCTGCTGCACGCCTTGCTGATGGTGCCCGGTAACACCGCCGCGCCGTTGCTGTCGGCGGTGGGTGCGGACCCGGCTGCGATCGACACGGCTGCGCAGGCTGCGATCGCCAAGCTCCCCTCCGCGAGTGGCAGCTCGGTCAGCCAGCCGGCCCTGTCCGGCTCGTTCGCCCGGGTTCTCGCCGACGCGGAGACCCGGGCCGAGCAGCTCGGCGACGCCTTCGTGGCGACCGAGCACCTGTTGATCGCCCTCGCTGCCGTGGCCTCCGACGCCAAGAGCGTGCTGAGCGCCGCCGGGGTGACGGCCGACGGTTTGACCCAGGCGTTCAACACGGCGCGGGGCGGCAAGCGGGTGACCAGCGCCGAGGCCGAAGGCACGTCGTCGGCCCTCGAGCAGTACGGCGTCGATCTGACCGAGCAGGCCCGCGAGGGCCGGCTGGATCCGGTCATCGGTCGTGACACCGAGATCCGCCGGGTGGTGCAGGTGCTGGCCCGCCGGACCAAGAACAACCCGGTGCTGATCGGGGAGCCCGGCGTGGGCAAGACCGCCGTCGTGGAGGGCCTGGCGCAGCGGCTGGTGGCCGGCGACGTCCCGGACTCGCTGAAGAACCGCCGGCTCATCTCCCTCGACCTGCCGTCGATGGTGGCCGGAGCGAAGTACCGCGGGGAGTTCGAGGAGCGGCTGAAGGCCGTGCTGGCCGAGATCCGCGACGCGGAGGGCCAGGTCATCACCTTCATCGACGAGCTGCACACCGTGGTGGGCGCCGGCGCGACCGGTGACTCCTCGATGGATGCCGGCAACATGCTGAAGCCGATGCTGGCCCGCGGCGAGCTCCGGATGATCGGCGCCACGACCCTGGACGAGTACCGGGAGCGGATCGAGAAGGACCCCGCCCTGGAGCGCCGGTTCCAGCAGGTCTTCGTCGGTGAGCCCAGTGTCGAGGACACCATCGCGATCCTGCGGGGCCTGCGCGAGCGGTACGAGGCCCACCACAAGGTGGCCATCACCGACGCCGCGCTGGTCGCGGCCGCGGGTCTGTCGAATCGCTACATCACATCGCGTCAGCTGCCCGACAAGGCCATCGACCTGATCGACGAGGCGGCGTCCCGGCTGCGGATGGAGATCGATTCCTCTCCGGAGGAGATCGACCAGCTCCGCCGGACCGTCGACCGGATGAAGATGCAGCAGTTCGCGTTGGCGAAGGAGTCCGACCCCGGCTCGGTCGAGCGGCTGTCCCGGCTGCAGGGCGAGCTCGCCGACGCCGAGGAGGAGCTGCGCGGTCTCGAGGCGCGCTGGGAGGCCGAGAAGCACGGTCTCAACCAGGTCGGTGACCTGCGCCAGAAGATCGACGAGCTCCGGACCGACGCCGATCGGCTGCAGCGCGAGGGTGAGCTGCAGCGCGCCGCCGAGATCCTCTACGGCCAGATCCCCGAGCTGCAGAACCAGCTGGCGCGGGCCGACGAGGCCGAGAGCCAGACGGCACCGATGGTGTCGGAGGAGGTCGGGCAGCACGACATCGCCGAGGTGGTGTCGAACTGGACCGGCGTCCCGGTCGGTCGGCTGCTCCAGGGTGAGAGCGAGAAGCTGCTCTCGATGGAGTCCCGGCTCGGCGATCGGCTGATCGGTCAGGCCAGAGCCGTCAAGGCGGTGTCCGACGCCGTCCGGCGGTCGCGGGCCGGCATCTCCGACCCGAACCGGCCGACCGGCTCGTTCCTGTTCCTCGGCCCGACCGGGGTCGGCAAGACCGAGCTGGCCAAGTCGTTGGCGGAGTTCTTGTTCGACGACGAGCACGCCATGGTCCGGATCGACATGAGCGAATACTCCGAGAAGCACTCGGTGTCCCGGCTCGTCGGCGCCCCGCCCGGCTACATCGGGTACGAGGAGGGTGGTCAGCTGACCGAGGCCGTCCGCCGCCGCCCGTACGCGGTCGTGCTGCTGGACGAGGTCGAGAAGGCGCACAGCGAGGTGTTCGACATCTTGCTGCAGGTGCTGGACGACGGCCGGCTGACCGACGGGCAGGGTCGCACCGTGGACTTCCGCAACGTGATCTTGATCCTCACCTCGAACCTGGGCTCGCAGTTCCTGGCCGATCAGACGCTGGACGCCGACACCAAGCGGAACGCCGTGATGGGCGTGGTCCGGGGTGCGTTCAAGCCCGAGTTCTTGAACCGGCTGGACGAGATCGTGCTGTTCGAGCCGCTGGGTACCGAGGAACTGGCCCGGATCGTGGAGATCGGACTACGCCGGCTGAACGCCCGGCTGGCAGATCGCCGGATCACCGTCGAGGCGACCGACGCGGCTCGGGAGTGGTTGGCCCTCACGGGCTTCGACCCGGTGTACGGGGCGCGGCCGCTCCGCCGACTGATCCAGACCACCATCGAGGACCAGCTCGCGCGTCGGGTGCTGTCGGGGGAGCTCGGCGAGGGTGACACGGTCACCTTCGACGTCGATGCCGGCAGTGACGGCCTCGTGCTCGCCGAACCGGAACCGGTGAGCGCCTGACCGATCCGCGTGATCGCTTCGTGACCTGGTGCGGGTGGGACGGGAGAGGTTGCTCCGTTAACGGGTCGTGATCGATCGTCGTCGCGTCATCCGCCTGTCGAACCGGGCCGTTGTGCACTCGCAACGGCCCGGTTCCGGTGCTGCGACGATCCATACCGATCCGGTCGTCGCTTCGCTCGGTGCCAGCTCCTCGACCCCGGCCGCTGCCATGGTCGAGTGATGATCCCTTCGTCCTCGTGGCCGGACCGGGCCGGCAGCACGGGTGTGATGTCGGCCGGCGGTTTCGCCCCGACGGCCGCTGCGGCGCCCGACCACCGACCTGGCGCAATTGGAGTCCGGTAGCCGCCGGCCGCTGCTTTTCATCGTGTCGAGAGGCGTTTCCGGCAGCTTCTCTCGGCCACCTCGCCCCGACACACCCTGGCGGGTTGTCACAGGCTCGGCTTAAGGTGTGGCCTTCACCACACCACCACCGGCCCTCCTCGGGGAGTATGTATGCGTTTGAGTCGTCGCTTCGTCGCCGTCGCCGCCACGATCGCCCTCACGGCGAGCTCCCTGGTGGCCGCCGGAACGGCTGAGGCCAAGCCGAAGCCCTGGCAACGCGAGTTCCAGCTGCAGGTGCTCTCCTTCAACGACTTCCACGGGCATCTCGACCCACCCGCGGGCACCGACGCCACGCTCGGCGCCCAGCTCGACCCGAGCGCCACCCCGGTCGGCGGTGCGGAGTATCTGGCCTCCACCCTGGAGGGGCTGCGCAGCACGACCCGGTACTCCCAGACCGTCGCGGCCGGCGACCTCATCGGTGGCTCGCCGTTCCTGTCCGGTCTGTTCCACGACGAACCGGCGGTGGAGTCGCTCAACGCGATGGGTCTGGACGTCTCCAGCGTGGGCAACCACGAGTTCGACGAGGGTGTGACGGAGCTGCTGCGGATGCAGCGCGGCGGCTGCCACCCGGTCGACGGCTGCTACCAGCCGTGGGGCGCCGGCGGTTATCCCGGTGCGGACTTCCCCTGGCTGGCAGCGAATGTCGTCCGCGAGAAGAACGGTCGCACCATCCTGCCGGGAACCACCGTCAAGCGGATCAACGGCGTCAAGGTCGGCTACATCGGCATGACGCTGGAGGCCACGCCGACCCTGGTGGCCCAGTCGGGCATCAAGGGGATCCAGTTCAAGGACGAGGTGAAGACCGCGAACAAGGCGGCCCGGGAGCTGCGACGCCGGGGCGTGCAGACGATCATCGTGCTGCTGCACGAGGGCGGTCTGCAGGCTGGGACCTACCAGCAGTGCAACGGCATCTCCGGACCGATCGTGGACATCGCGAAGAACCTCGACTCCGAGATCGACCTGGTCGTCACCGGGCACACCCACCAGCCCTACGTCTGCGACATCCCCGACCCGAGGGGCAAGCCGCGAATGGTCACGTCGGCCGCGTCGTTCGGTCGGGTGGTCACCGAGACGACGCTGACGATCGACAAGTTCAGCGGCGACGTCCAGCGGAAGAAGACGACGTCGGTCAACCACCTGGTGACCCGGACCGACAAGGACGCGACCCAGACCGAGATCGTGAACCGCTGGCGGAGCGCGTCGGCGCCGATCGCGAACGAGGTGGTCGGCTCGATCACGGCCGACATCAACCGATCGGCCAACCGGGACACCGAGGGGCCGCTCGCGAACCTGATCGCCGACGCCCAGCTGGCGGCGACCTCTGACCCGGCCAACGGCGGTGCCCAGATCGCCTTGATGAACCCCGGCGGGGTGCGGGCCGACCTCGACTACGAGAAGATCTCCGGCGGCGAGCAACTCGGGCAGGTCACCTACGGCGAGGCCTTCGAGGTCCAGCCGTTCGGGAACCTGCTGGTCACCTTGGACCTCACCGGAGCTCAGATCGAGCGGCTGCTCGAGCAGCAGGCCGTGGCCGGTCGACCCGGTGGTCGAGACGTGCTGATCCTGGGCGTCTCCACCGGATTCACCTTCAGCTACGACAAAGCTGCACCTTTCGGCAGCCGGATCGATCCGGCGAGCATCCAGCTGAACGGCGCTCCGCTGAACCCGACGACGACGTACCGGGTCACGACCAACAACTTCCTGGCCGATGGTGGCGACGCCTTCACCGTCTTCACCGAGGGCACCAACCGGGCCGGCGGCGGCGACGACCTCGCCGCCTTCATCGCCTACCTGACGGCCGAGTCACCCGTGGCGCCCCCGGCGGATCGCATCACGGGCATCTGAGATCGTCCGGCCCGCCGCCGGCCACCCCACCCCGAAGCTTCCAGTTGGAAGAAGAGATCGTTCCCCCAACCAGTTCCCCCAACCAGTTCGACCGAACACAGGGAGTCCCATGCGCAAGCTCTTGACGGGAGCGGTGGCCGTAGCCTTGGCCGCCACCTTCGTCAGCCCACCGACGGCCACCGCCGTCGACGGGGTTGACACGTTGAAACTCCGGCAGGCCGTCACGGTAGCCGGCATCTTGACCCACGAGCGGGCCCTGCAGGGCATCGCCAACGACAACGGCGGTACCCGGGCCTCCGGCACCCCCGGCTACGACGCGTCCGTCGAATACGTGTCGAAGAAGTTGACGAAGGCCGGATACAAGGTCTCGGTGCAGGAGTTCGACTTCAACTTCTACACCGAGCTCGCCCCCGGCGAGACCTCGCAGATCGCCCCGGTGGCCACGGACTACGAGACCGCCACCTTGGAGTACTCGGGCGACGGCGTCGTCGAGGGCGCGCTGGTCCCGGTCCGCAACAACATCATCCCGCCCACCGAGGACCCCAGCAGCGCCGCCGGCTGCGCGGCCACGGACTTCGTGACCGCCCCCAGCGGACCCTCGATCGCCCTGGTCCAGCGCGGCACCTGCAACGTCATCGACAAGGTGAAGAACGCCGCGGCGGCGGGCTACGACGCGATGCTGTTGTTCAACGAGGGCAATCCGTGCTGCCCGGAACGACAGGGACTCCCCGCCGTCACCCTCGGTGAGCCGGCTCCGATCCCGGTCAACGCCGTGTCCTACGCCGACGGGGCCGCGCTGGCGGCGGCCGCTGCCGCCGGCCCGGTGACCGTGCGAGTCGCCGCGTCCACCGAGTCGGAGGTGCGGCCGACGTACAACGTGCTCGCCGACTCGCCGGCCCGTACGGCCAAGCAGAAGGGCAAGACCATCGTGGTCGGCGCCCATCTGGACTCCGTGCTCGAAGGACCGGGGATCAACGACAACGGCAGCGGCAGCGCCGGCATCTTGGAGATCGCTCTGCAGATGTCGAAGCTCAACTACCTGAACAAGCTCCAGCGGCAGGTGCGGTTCGCCTTCTGGGGCGCGGAGGAGGCCAGCCTGGTCGGCTCCACCTACTACGTGGACAGCCTCACGGAGAACCAGCGGGCGAAGATCTACGCGAACCTCAACTTCGACATGATCGGCTCGCCGAACTACGTCCGGTTCGTCTACGACGGGAACGCCTCGGACTTCCCGGCCCCGGCCGGCGGCATCCCGCCCGGCTCCGCCCAGATCGAGAAGATCTTCACCGACTACTTCTCCTCCCAGAAGTTGGCGTCGGCGCCGACGGAGTTCAGCGGTCGCTCCGACTACGGGCCGTTCATCGAGGCGGGCATCCCGGCCGGCGGGTTGTTCAGCGGGGCTGAAGGGGTCAAGACCGCGGCGGAGGCGGCCACCTACGGTGGTACCGCCGGCGAGGCCTACGACCCCTGTTACCACCAGGCCTGCGACAACATCGGCAATCTCAACGACCAGGCCCTGTTCGAGCTGGGTGATGCAGCAGCCCACTCGGTGTTGACCCTCACGATGTCCAAGACGGGTCTCTTCCCCGACGGCAGCCGGGTCGCGCAGCGCAAGGCGGCCCCAGGGCAGCTGGAATATCGGGGTGACTCGGCCATCCGCTGAGTTCTCTCCCGACGAGAGCCGGCCGGTTCATCCGGCCGGCTCTCGCACGTCCTGGCCCGTACGGCGATGCTTGGTGCGTGTCCGACCCCGTTTCCGCCGCCGCCGACGATCCACGCCCCGAGTTCGTGCGGGACCACGCCAACCCGACCGCGACCACCATCTGGGTCGGCGGTACCGAGCAGTCCTACGTCGACCTCGACGATCCGCGCCGGCTCGAGTTCGACTACGTACAGCGGATCGCCGACCTGATCGACGTGATGGCCGAACCCGGGCAGTCGATCCGGGTGCTGCACATCGGTGGCGCCGGGCTGACCCTGCCGAGATACGTGGCCACCACCCGGCCCCGGTCCTCGCAGATCGTGTTGGAACCCGATGCGGCGCTGACCGCTGTCGTCCGCCGGGATCTGCCGCTGCCGAAGCGCAGCGGCATCCGGATCCGTCCCGTCGACGGTCGCACCGGACTGCGCGAGATCGGTGACTCTCGGATGGACCTGGTGATCGTCGACGCCTTCGTCGGCTCGCGGGTGCCGGCCGAGCTCACCACGGTCGAGTTCCTCGACCGAGGTGCAGCGGGTGCTCGCCCCCGCCGGGCTGGTCGCGCTCGAACGTCACCGACCGGGGTCCGCTGGCCTACGGTCGTCGGGTGCTGGCCGGGATGGCGAGCGTCTACCCCCACGCGTTGGTGAGTGCGGAACCGGCGACGTTGAAGGGTCGCAGATTCGGCAACATCGTGCTCGCCGGTTCGGCGGCGCCGCTGCCCGTGACCGCCTACGCGGACCGCGCCGCCCGAGGTGCCTACCCGTACCGCGTGCTCCACGGTGCCCGGATGACCCAGCTGATCGGGGGCCAGACCGCGTTCACCGACGCGGACGGGGAGCCGTCACCGCTCCCGGACCATCAGCTGAGGTTGTGACTCCCCGGACGGACCGCGCCGGGATGTCGAGCCCGGACTGAGTTTACTTTGGTAGCGTCGCCCCCATGGAGGGACTTCCGAGTCCCCAAGGTTCGGGGGCTTGGCGGTTTCGATTGCTGTGGTTGGGCACAGCTCTATTCGTGCTGCTCATCTTCATCGTGTTGATCAGTCCGCTTCCCACGCAGATCCATCGGATCGCCAGCGGCATCGGCTTGTTGGTGGGCGGAGTCGCGTCCGCGCTCGCCTGTTACCAGCAGTCCAGACGGAGCACAGAGAAGCGGCGTGTCCGCGCCTGGCGTCTTTTCGGGCTTGCCGCGGTCGTGGGGACGTCGGCCAACATGTGGCTGTTCTGGGCCGGCCCGCCGAGCGAAACCGGAACCGGCGGATCACCGGCGGACGTCTTCGTGGTGCTCGCTCTGCTCCTCGGCGTCGCGGCCGTCATCACGTTTCCGTCCGTACCGAGGCGACCACCTGAGGTGATCAGGATCGTGCTCGACGGTTTCGTGCTGGGCGGCTCCGTGCTGTTCTTCGCGAGCGTCACGCTCTTTCCTCAGATCGTTGGACCCGAGGGTGATCTGGCCGCCAGAGCTGTGCCACTCCTCGTCCCCGTGATCGACATTCTCGTCGCCACCACGGCCCTGCTGCTCTACTTTCGTCGGACAACCGTCGATGGCCGCCTACTCCTGCTGGTCAGCTTCGGCTTCGGATTGTTCGCTGTGTCCGACTTCAACTCGGCCATTGTGACGGCGAGCGGTCCCTTCGACTACGGCAGCGTCTTCGACATCTTCTGGATCGCCGGCTATCTGCTGGTCGCGGTAGGCATCGTCACCTGGACCATCGGTAAGGGGGTTCAGGTCGACTCGGCAGAGGACGGCTCCGCGGTTGCAGGGACGGCCCTGATGTTCACGGTCTTCCTGGTCGGCGCGGTGGTCAGCTTGCGCCAGGACCGGAACGACGCTCTGGGCACCGTGTCGTTGATCCTGTGGTTCCTCGTCCTCAGCGGCGTGGTGGCTCGCCAGGTCACGTTGATCATCGACAACGAGCGCCTGCGGCGAGGTCTTCAACAACGTGTGATCGAGCGCAACCGAGATCTCCGAACCCTCAGCCAACGCACCGATCTTCTCGTGGACTCGGTCGCCGACGGGATCTATGGTGTCGATCGGACCGGACACGTGACTTTCGCCAATCCAGTGGCGGCCCGGATTCTCGGTTACGAGCCGGACGCCGTGATCGGGCTGAATGCGCACGAAGCGTTTCACGGCCCGCAGGCCAACGGCGAGCCATTCCCTGCCGAGACCTGCTACATCAACGAGGCCATCGAAAGTGGGGCGGTGACCACCGCCGAGGAGGACAGTTACGTCCGGGCGGACGGCCGTACCATTCCGGTTGAAGTCACCGCGTCCCCCACCACCGACGACGGCGAATCGATCGGTGCGGTGGTGGTTTTCCGCGACATCACCCAACGGCTCGAAGTCGACCGGATGAAGGATGAGTTCGTCTCGATCGTCTCCCATGAGTTGCGCACGCCACTGACTTCCATTCGCGGCGCCCTGGGTCTCGTCGAGTCGGGCTCACTGGGAGGGCTGACGCCGCAGGCTCAGCGGATGGTGAGTATCGCCTTGGACAGTTCTGTCCGTCTGGGCCGGCTGATCAACGACATCCTGGACGTCGAACGCATCCACTCGGGGGTGCTGCCCATGAACCTCGGCGTCCACCCGGCCCGAGACTTGATCGAGGTCGCTGTCGAGCAAGTGGATCTGTTGGCAGATCGAGCGCAGATCCGGATCGAGATCGGCTGCACGGACGGTACGGTGCTGGCCGACAGCGACCGGATCACCCAGACCTTGATCAATCTCATCGACAACGCCGTCAAGTTCTCTTCCGCACACTCCGCCATCAGCATCAGCACCGAGCGTGTCGGCGCCTTCGTCGAGTTCGTGATCCGCGACTCCGGTCGCGGGGTTCCGTCCGACAAACTGGATTCCATCTTCCGCCGATTCGAGCAGGTGGACTCGTCTGACGCACGAGATCGTGGTGGTACCGGACTCGGACTGGCCATCAGTCGCAGTATCGTCGAACGCCACAACGGCCGGATCTGGGCCGAGAACAACGCAGACGGCGGGGCGACTTTCCGGTTCACGATCCCTAGTGCGAACGTAGGGTCTACATCTGGTGACCCCGCAGGTGCGGAGTTGATGAAGGATTCGGGTGAAGCCGCGGGACCGCCTTCGACGATGAGTGGGGTTCCCACGTACTGATTCGTCGCCGGACGAGCCGGCACCAGTTCCTCCTTCAACCGTCCTCAGTTCTCGATTCCCAGGAGGTGCTTCGTTGACTATCAGTTTGAGCCGCCATCCCGATATCGACCGGAACCAGGGCGTGCGCACGGAAGGCATCACGATTCGAGTGAGCCGTGGCGCCGGCACGGGGTCGACCCGCCTCGCCGCCTTCGACGCAGCCTTGCGGTCAGCTGGAGTATCGGACTTCAACCTCGTGAGATTGAGTTCCGTCATCCCCCCGTTCTCGGACGTGTTGACGACCGAGCCTGAAGAACAGATCCGTGGTGGACACGGTGATCTGCTCTTCTGCGTGTACGCCGACGCCTACTCGAGCACCCCGGGTGAATCGGCCTGGGCAGGCATGACGTGGTCCATGCACCGGGACCCCGGAGCAGGCGGACTTTTCGCCGAACACGGCGGGTGGTCACGTCGCGACGTCGAACGAGAGCTCGCGCACACGATGGACGAGATGATCGACAGTCGTCCAGCGGGTTTCGAGTCGCGAGGCACCTTGCTGAGTTCGATCGACTGCAGCACTCGTCCAGTCTGCGCAGTCGTCGTTGCCAGCTACCGGCGGGCGGGGTGGTCCGAGTGGGGCGGAGCATGATCCCGGTCGATGCCGTCGCGCCACCCCATGACCTGTGGCCGGTCGCGGTGGAAGAGGTCATCGACGCACACCGGTCTCACCTGCTCTACGAGATCTATCTCGAGTCGTTCGGACCTCTGCGTGCGTTGGCCGCCGCCCGCCATGTCCTGACTCACGCCGAGTTCGATGATGAGATGCGCGACCCGAGAATTCGGAAGTGCACGGTGTGGCGAACAGCCGACGAACCCGTGGCCCTGGCGACGATCACCAACCAGCTCGCCGCCGTCCCCTGGATAAGTCCCGATTTCTGGGTCGCCCGGTATCCGACACACGCTGCCCGCGAGGCCATCTACTACCTCGGGCTCGCCCTTGTCGTACCAGAGCCAGGGCAGTTCCGGGTCTTCGAACGTCTGGTCCGAGCCCTGGTGGCCGATTGCGTGGTCGACAGAGGTGTACTCGCTTACGACGTCTGTCAGTACAACGACACCCGAGTGAATTTCGGTCGCCGCACCGTGTCCATCTTGAATCGCATCGCGCCCGTGAAGGTCGAGCTCGCCGACGTGCAGTTGTACTACGAGGCCGTCTTCGAGTAGCGATCACGGGCCGCTCAGCGGGTCAGAGCCTCAGCGTCGTGGGCTCGCATCCGTCCGCACTGACGGTGAGCTCGACGTAGGACGGGCGATCCGGGTCGGTCGACACCGTGGTCAGGACCAGTTCCGCCGGACCGCTCGGGCCGGGCGATCCCGGGTGCAACGGCATCGGGATGAAGTAGATGCCCCAGTGGGTCGCGACCCGGCCGGTGTCCAGCCGGCCGGTGTGGAACTCGAAGGTGTTGAAGAACTGCAGTCCCACGAAGTCCTCGATCCGATCGACCTCGAAGCGGAGCGTCGCGGCCGTGCCCAACTGCCCGTCACCTTCGAAGTCGCACCACTGCCACTCCTGGGGCGGGGCGATCTGGTAGGACCGGGCCGCGGTCAGGTCGCCGTGCAGACTGCTCCACCGTTCCGCCATGGCGGCATCGGCCGCCCGTCGACCGGGCGGCCAGCCCATGAAGACCCGTTCGGCGACGGTCATCGACGCGCTGCGCGGAGCGGCGGCCGGGGCGACGAACGTGGTGAACCCGCGCGAGGTCACGCTGCCGAAGGTGAGGCCGCGGCGACGGAGTGAGGCGATGGTCTCCACCACCCGTTCCTGACTCGCGATGGGGTGGTAGCACTCCATCAGGAGCACGTCGAAGTGGCGCGGGGCGGCGAGGTCGGCGTCCGACAGCTCGTCCGAGTGCTCGGCCAGCAGCCGGATCCGATCGCCGTAGGGGCGGAGGCGCCGCCGGGCCGCGGACGCCACCCACTGGTTCGCCTCGATCGTCAGGATCGACTCGGCCCCGGCCGCGGCGGCCAAGGACGTGAGGACGGCCTTCGGGCCGGGCCCGATCTCCAGCACGGACCGGCCGGGCACCAGGTCGTCGATGTCGCGTCGATAGGCCTCGACCCGGGGCCGGTCGCTGGCCATCAGCTGATAGAGGGTCCAGTTGAAGCCGGTGGCCCGTTGCTCGGGCGTGGCATGACGCTCGATGTAGCCGCTCTGGTCATAGACGGTGAACCGTCCACCGGCCACGTAGAGCCGGTTGAAGCCGTAACCGAGGAAGCGCTGCCATGCCGCCCGGAGCATCGTCGGCCACCGCCTCTTCCCGATCATGCTCGACGCTCTCGCTCACTTCGATCGACCCCGCCGGCAAGGCCATCGTGTCAGAAGCACCGAGGCGCAGAGCCCGAGCAGTCTGTGCGTGGGCTGCGCGACACCTACGCTTGGCATCATGTCGCAGCCGTCCTTCACCCCGGCTCCGCCGGGTCCGTACGGCGCGCCGCAGTACCAGTCGCCGCAGTCTCAGGCGCCGCAGTACCAGCAGCCGCAGTACCAGCAGCCGCAGTATCAGCAGCCGCAGTACCAGACCCCGCAGTACCAACAGCCGCCGGAGTTCCGGGAGCCCGGGTACCCAGCCTCGATCCGGCCGCCGGGCCCGCCGCCGCTACCTGCGCCGGCGGTGCCGTACGCGCCGCAGCTCGCCCTGCAGCGGCCTGCGGTGGTGGCGATGTCGGCGGCGATGACGGTGACCGCCTCCCTGCAGTGGATCTGTGCCCTGAGCTTCGCCTGGCTGGTCGCGACCGCGGGAGCATCGAATCTCTCGCTGCAGGGGTCGGAGGGTGGTCTGTTCCACCTGCTGCACCGCTTCCACATCAGCATGGTCGACGGGTTGGCCTGGCCGTTGTACGGGATCCCGCTGCTGGCCTTCTTCGCCGGGTTCTTGGTGCTGGCGCCGAGACCGTGGGCTCGCTGGGTCCTCACGGGCACCGGTCTGCTGGCCCTCGGCTGGTCGGCCTGGTGGCTCCAGGGCGACCTCATCTGGTGGTTGGCGCCGGCCCTCTACATCCTCGTCGCCTGTTTGATCCTGTGGACGCCGGGCGCCAGCCGGTGGTACCGGCAGCGTGGCGTCGTGCACCCGCACCGGCCGTTCTGATCCCGCACTGCCGAACTGATCGAGAGCGCCCGCGAGAATGTCGCCATGCCCGAGCTGACCGATCCCGAACTCGCCCTGTTGTCGCGTGCTGTCGACCAGGCCGCCGCGGCCCGGCAGGCGGGCAACCACCCGTTCGGCTCGGTGCTGGCCGACGCCGACCAGCAGCTGCTGCTCAGTACCCAGAACACGGTGGTCACCGAGTCCGACGTCTCCAACCACGCCGAGCTCAATCTGGTCCGGCTCGCCAGCCGCCGCTACGGACGGCACGAGCTCGGCTCCGCCACGCTGTTCAGCAGCGCCGAACCGTGCGCCATGTGTGCCGGCGGGATCTACTGGTCGGGCATCGGCCGGGTCGTCTACGCCATCGCCGAGCAGGTGCTGGCCGGCTTCACCGGAGACGACCCGGAGAACCCGACCCTCGATCTGCCCTGCCGGCAGGTCTTCGCCGCAGGCCGGCGGCCCGTCGAGGTGATCGGGCCCGTGCCGATGGCCTCCGCCCACGCCGTGCACGACGGGTTCTGGCGCCCCTGACCTCTCAGCGGTCGCGGACCGACGTCAGGCCCGAAGCCGCTGCAGTCGGTCCAGGGCCTCGTCGAGCACGGCATCGGACTTGCAGAAGGCCCAGCGGACGTACGGCCGGCCGGCCTCCATCCGGTCGTAGAAGACCTGGTGCGGGATCGCCACCACGCCGCACCGGCGGGGCAGCTCGCGGCAGAACTCGAGCCCGTCCGCGTACCCGAGCTCGGTGACGTCGGTGCTCAGGAAGTAGGTGCCCTGCGGCATCACCGGGTTCAGGCCGACGCGTCGCAGCCCGGCTGGCCAGCCGGTCCCGCTTGCCCTGGAGCTCCGCTCGCGCCCCGGCCACCCAGTCGTCCCCCTCGTCGAGCGCCCGGGCCACCGCGGGCTGGAACGGCGCCCCGGAGACGAAGGTGAGGAACTGCTTCACCGCCGTGATCTCGGTGATCAACTGGGCCGGCCCCAGCGCCCAGCCGATCTTCCAACCGGTCGCGGAGAACGTCTTGCCGGCCGAGGAGATCCGCACCGTCCGCTCCCGCATGCCGGGGAACGTCGCCAGCGGCCGGTGCTCGACGCCGTCGAAGACGAGGTGCTCGTACACCTCGTCGCAGATCACCAGCAGATCGTGCTGCACGGCCAGCCGGGCGATCCGGGCCAGGTCGTCGACACCCAGCACCGTGCCGGTCGGGTTGTGCGGTGAGTTGATCAGCAGGGCCTTCGTGGCCGGCGTGACGGCAGCCTCCAGCTCGGCCGGATCCAGTGCGAAATCAGGTCCGAACAGGCCGACGCCGACCCGGCGGCCGCCCGCCAGATCGATGGAGGCGGCGTAGGAGTCGTAGAACGGCTCCAGCGCGATCACCTCGTCGCCCGGCTGGACGAAGGCGAGGACGGCGGCGGCGAGGGCCTCGGTGGCGCCGGTGGTGACGAGGACCTCGGTGTCGGGGTCGTAGTCGAGCCCGTAGTGCCGGGAGCTCTGCGCCGCGATCGCCTGCCGCAACGGGGCGATCCCGCGTCCCGGTGGGTACTGGTTGACACCGGCCGCGATGGCCGCCTCGGCCGCCTCCAGCATGAAGTCCGGACCGTCGTAGTCCGGGAAGCCCTGGCCCAGGTTGACCGAGTCGGTGGCCAGCGCCAACGCCGACATCTCGGCGAAGATCGTGGTCGAGGCCGACTTGACCCGGTCCGCCTTCCAGCGCGAGACCTCCAGTGCCGCCATGAGCGCCCACCCTAGTGCGGCTCCGCAGCCGCCCGGCAGACAATGGAGCCTCGAGCCGTCGGACGAAGGGGTGCGAGTGAGCAACCAGAGCGAGAGCGAGTTGTTGGCGTCGGTTTCCGGCGGACTCTTCGTGAACGGGGCCTGGCGGGACGCCACCGACGGCCGGACCTTCGAGGTGATCGATCCGGCCACCGGGCAGACCATCAAGCAGGTGGCCGACGCCGGGGTCGAGGACGGTCGGGCGGCCCTCGATGCCGCGGTGACCGCCGCACCCTCCTGGGCGGCGACCCCGGCCCGGGAGCGCGGTGAGCTGTTGCGTCGCACGTTCGAGCTGGTCCGCCGGCACCAGGACGAGATCGCGCTGCTGATGACGCTGGAGATGGGCAAGCCGTTGGCCGAGTCGGCGGCCGAGGTCAGCTACGGTGGCGAGTTCCTGCGCTGGTTCAGCGAGGAGGCGGTGCGGATCACCGGCCGGTACGGCGCCAACCCGGAGGGCACCGGCCGGATGATCGTGTCGAAGCACCCGGTCGGGCCCTGCTTCTTCATCACGCCCTGGAACTTCCCGCTCGCCATGGCCACCCGCAAGATCGCCCCCGCCCTGGCCGCAGGCTGCACGATGGTGGTCAAGCCGGCTGCGCTCACCCCCCTCACCACCTCGTACGTGGTGCAGCTGCTGGTGGAGGCGGGGTTGCCCGACGGGGTGGTCAACGTGATCAACACGACGTCCTCCGGTGAGGTGTCGGCCCCGATCATCGCCGACCAGCGGCTGCGCAAGCTCAGCTTCACCGGATCGACGGAGGTCGGCCGCAAGCTCCTCGAGCAGTCGGCGCAGAACGTGCTGCGCACCTCGATGGAGCTCGGCGGCAACGCACCGTTCCTGGTCTTCCCCGACGCGGACCTGGAGGCGGCGGTCAAGGGGGCGCTGCTGGCCAAGTTCCGCAACATCGGGCAGGCCTGCACCGCGGCGAACCGCTTCGTCGTGCACGCCTCGGTGGCCGAGGAGTTCAGTGAGCGGATGACCGCCGCGGTGGCGGAGATGAAGATCGGCCGGGGCACCGACGACGGCGTCCAGATCGGTCCGCTGATCGACGACAACGCCGTCGAGAAGGCCCGCACGCTGGTGGCCGACGCGGTCGACCGGGGGGCGAAGCTGCGGATCGGGGGAGCCGCCATCGACGGTGCCGGGACGTTCTTCGCGCCGACCGTGGTCGACGCCGTCCAGCCGGGCAGCCGGATCCTGACCGAGGAGATCTTCGGTCCCGTCGTCAGCATGGTCACCTTCGAGACCGAGGAAGACGCGGTCGCCATCGCGAACGACACCGAGTTCGGCCTGGTCAGCTACGCGTACACGACCGACCTCGCCCGCGGGCAGCGGCTGATCGAGTCCCTGCAGACCGGGATGATGGGCCTCAACGTCGGTGTGATCTCCAACGCCGCGGCGCCGTTCGGTGGCGTCAAGCAGTCCGGGATCGGGCGCGAGGGGGGCTTCGAGGGGATCGGGGAGTACCTCTCCACCAAGTACACGATGACCCCGGACCCGTACGCGTAGCCGTCCGCCCGCAGCCGCCGTCTCGCTCCCCGGCTACCTGACCCGCAGGCCGGCCAACGCCTCGCGGGCCGGGGCGACGAGCTGCGGAGCGTTCTCGGGGATGGAGGCGTAGAACAGGCCGCCGGCACCGTCGCCGGTGTCCACGATGACGACGATGAGCAGCTCATGCTTGGCCTGCAGCCCCGGGATGTCGAAACCGAGATTCGACTCCACGATCCAGGCGTCGTGCCCGTCCACCTTGGTGGCCGCGTTCCGTCGGTCGTCCCGGGTCACCTCGGTGTCGCCGTAGAACGTCCCGGTCACGCACTTCACCACGATCGCGGCCCCGTCCCGCGGGGTGAAGAAGCCGTCCCCGGCCACCAGCTCACCGACCAGCACCGCAGCGCCCCAGCTGGAGAACTGGCCGAAATCGCCCTTCTCGACCTCCACGTACTGCTGCATCACATCGCGGCCGAAGGCCACTCGGAACTCCGGCTGCGGCGGCCCCCACGGCGACCCGAGCTGGGGATAGGAGAGCCGACCGCCGTGGACCCGGCCGTCGGCCGGTTGGGGCGGCGCAGAGCCGGGATTCGCCGTGGGGCAGATGTCCTCGCTGGGGTTCTGGCCGGGGAAGACCGGGTCGCCACCGAGGGCGCTGCCGACCACCCGGACGGCGAGCACCACCAGGACCACGAAGACCACGAGGACGGCGACGCCGGCGATGATCCAGCCGACCGGGCGCCGCTTGGTCGCCGCGCCGCGCTGCACCGGCCCGACCGGAGTGACCGGGGTGACCGGCCGGCGGGGACCGGTCGGAGGATACGGCGGAGTCGGCGGCGGCTGAGCTGAGACGGCCTCGGACCAGGACCGACCGTCCCAGTACCTGTAGGCGCCCCGGCGGCCACCCGGATCGGGATACCAACCGGCCGGCGAGCTCACGGGGGGATTCTAGGTCGGGAGGAGATCGGTATCGGGTAGTTACGCCTGGCATTGCAATCGATGCCCCGATCGCAGGCAGAATGTCGGGGTGAGCGGATCGGTGACCAGCCCGCCTGGCCGGCGTGCAGCGGAGCCGGAACCTCCCGAGCCGTCCGGGCGTCGCTCCGGCGGCCGCTCGGTGCTCACCATCATCGCCGTGGTGCTGCTGCTCGCCGGTGTCGGTCTGCTCGGTTGGGTCGGCTTCCAGTACTTCGGCACGAACGTCATCTCGCGCCAGGCGTTCGAGCAGGAGAAGTCGCAGCTGCGCAGCGCCTGGGAGCGCGAGGGCACGGTCAGCGAGCGCGGCGAGAAGCCCGACTCGTTCACGGCGCGGAAGATCCCCGGCGAGGCGATCGCGCTGTTGCGGATCCCCGCGTTCGGGTCCGACTACGAGATCCCGATCCTGGAGGGCACCGACCTGGCCGACCTCGACCGTGGTGTCGGGCACTACAGCCACTCGGTGATGCCGGGCCAGATCGGCAACTTCGCCATCGCCGGTCACCGCATCACCCACGGGGAGCCGTTCGCGAAGCTGCTCGAGCTTGATCGCGGCGACGAAGTCGTGGTGGAGACCCGGGACGCCGTCTACACGTACGCGATCGACGACCCGCCGCGCGATCTCACCGTTCCCGACACCGCGACCTGGGTGCTGGAGCCGGTGCCCGGGAAACCGACCGCGAAGCCGACCAAGGCACTGTTGACCATGACGACCTGCCAGGACCTGTTCCGCTCGCCGGACCGCTCGGTCGGCTTCGGGCACCTGATCGCGACCAAGACCAAGACCTGAGCGGAAGCCGCCTGGATAGGGTGCGACCATGTCCGACCCCGCCACCGACCGCGATGTCCTGATCGCCAAGATCAACGAGCTGGCCGTGGTGCACGGCGAGGTCACGCTGAGCTCCGGACTTCGAGCCGACTACTACGTGGACATGCGACGGGTCTCCCTCGACGGTGCGGCCGCGCCGGTGATCGGTCGGGTGATGCGTCGGCTGGTGGCGGACTGGCCGATCGAGGCGGTCGGCGGACTGACCCTCGGCGCGGACCCGGTGGCCACCGCGATGCTGCACGCCGCCGCCGCGGGCGGCGAGCGGCTCGACGCGTTCGTGGTGCGCAAGGCGCAGAAGCAGCACGGGATGCGGCGCCAGATCGAGGGCACGCCGGTCGACGGCCGCCGGGTGCTGGCGGTGGAGGACACGAGCACCACCGGTGGATCGGTGCTGACCGCGGTCGAGGCGCTCCGCGAGGCCGGGGCCGAGATCGTCGGGGTGGCGGTCGTCCTCGACCGGGACACGGGGGCCCGACAGGCCGTCGAGGCCGCCGGTCTGGAGTACCGGTGGGCCGTCAGCGCCGCCGACCTGGGTCTCGCCTGACTCCCTCGCCCTGAAAAAGGGACACTCGATCGGTCGGCGACCCGGTTTTCGCGGTGAGTCGCCACCCCGTAGTCCAACGAGTGTCCGATTTTCATGGCGGACCCGCTGCGACCTGAGGCTGCGGCCGGGCCCGGCGGGCAATACCCTGGACCGGCCGGGGCAACGTCGCCGGTCGAGTCGGCCGTTCTGCTTGATTGAGGAGCTTCGATGGGCACAACCATCACCGTGATCATCATCTTGTTGGTGATCGTGGGCATCATCGCGCTGGTCGCGATGAGTGGATACAACGGATTCGTCAAGTCCCGGAACCTGATCCAGGAGTCGTGGCGGCAGATCGACGTCGAGCTCAACCGGCGGTACGAGCTGATCCCCAACCTGGTCGAGACCGTCCGGGCGTACGCGGCGCACGAGCGCAACACGCTCGAGGACATCACCCGGCTGCGCAGCCAGGCCCAGCAGCTGTCGCAGCAAGAGGGTGGCATGCCGAGCCAGCAGCGGGCCGACGTGGAGGCCGCGCTGTCGGGCGCCGTGCGCAACCTGATCGTCAGCGTCGAGGCGTACCCGGATCTGAAGAGCAACCAGAACTTCCTGGAGCTGCAGCGCCAGCTCACCGAGACCGAGGACCGGATCGCGGCCGGGCGGCGCTTCTACAACGCCAACGTCCGGGTCTACAACACCAAGGTCGAGTCGGTGCCGACCAACATCATCGCCAACATCTTCAAGTTCGAGAAGGCGACGTACTTCGAGGTGAACGAGCAGGCCGTCCGGCAGGCACCGAACGTCAGCTTCGGTGAGATCGCCTACCGCGGCGACCCGCAGCAGCAGCAGCAGTCCGCGCCGCAGCTGCCCCAGTCGGCCGGCTCGGCCAACGACCTGCCCAACCCGCAGGCGTATCAGCAGCCGCAGCAACAACAGCCGCAGCCGCAGTACCAGCAACCGCCGCAGCAGTACCAGCAACCGCCGCAGCAGTACCAGCAACCGCCGCAGCAGTACCAGCAACCGCAGTACCAGCAGCCACCGCAGCAGTACTCCCCGCCGCCCCAGGACGGCGGCTACACCCCACCGCAGAGCACGCCGGGTTGGCCGCCGCAGCAGAACCAGGGTGGCGCCGGCGCCGCCGGGCCGGGTCCCACCGGGCAGGGTGCACCCGATCAGGGTGGGTCCGGTCAGGGCGGGTACCAGCCGCCCGACTCGGGCCGGCCACCGTCCAACCCGCCGGGCCAGGGCTACCAACCGCCACAGACCTAGGAACACATGGCTGAGATGAGCTACACCCAGCTCGGTCCGTCCGGGCTGACGGTGTCGGTGGTGGGTCTGGGCTGCAACAACTTCGGCGCCCGGATGGACGACGACCAGGTGCCGGCGGTGGTGGATGCCGCGATCGATGCCGGGATCACCCTGTTCGACACCGCCGACGTCTACGGCAACCAGGGCGGGTCCGAGACGCTGCTCGGCCGGGCCCTCGGCCGCCGCCGGTCGGAGGTGGTGATCGCCACCAAGTTCGGCGCCGACATGGGCGGTCGCAACGGACCCGACTGGGGTGTCCGCGGTTCCCGGCGCTACATCCGGCTCGCCGTCGAGGCCAGCCTGCGTCGGCTCGGCACCGACTGGATCGACCTCTACCAGCTGCACACGCCGGACCCGAACACCCCGATCGAGGAGACGCTGGCCGCCCTCAGCGAGCTGGTGGCCGAGGGCAAGGTGCGCTACATCGGCTCCTCGAACCTGTCCGGCTGGCAGGTCGTCGACGCCGACTGGACCGCCCGCACCGCCGGCTACGAGGCCTTCATCTCGGCGCAGAACGAGTACTCCTGGCTCGACCGGCGCGCCGAGGCCGAACTCATCCCCGCGGTGGAGCACACCGGTCAGAGTCTGCTGCCGTACTTCCCGCTGGCCCGCGGGTTGCTCACCGGCAAGTACCGGCGCGGCGAGGACGCCCCGGCCGGCAGCCGGCTGGCGAACCAACCGGATCCACTGCAGACGGCGGACTTCGACACCGTCGAGGCGCTGGCGACGTTCGCGGAGGCACGGGGGATCGGCCTGCTGGAGGTCGCGATCGGTGGCCTGGCGTCGATGCCGACAGTCGGTTCGGTGATCGCCGGGGCCACCTCGGTCGAGCAGGTGCGGCGCAACGTCGCCGCGGGGCAGTGGCAACCGAGCGGCGAGGAGCTGGCCGAGATCCTCGACATCACCGGATGAACCCAGCCCCCGGGTGGTATCGCGATCCGGGTGGTCAGCCGTGCACTGCGCTACTGGGACGGACAGGCCTGGACCTCGGCCGTCCGACCCGCCGCCGGATCCGTCCCGGCGGCTCCGGGTCCGGCATCGGGTCCGACACCAGGCCCCGCTCGACGGCGGAGTCCGATCGGCTGGATCATCGCGGGCGTCGTCCTCCTCGTGGTGGTGATCGTGGTCGTCGCCCTGGTGGTCGTGAACCGAACCGGGACCGGGGGAGGGCCCTCGACCCCGGGATCACCGTCGAGTGGTGGCACCTGCCCCGAGGCCGTGGCAGCCGGTGCGTCACCGAGTCCGACGACCGAGGGTGACCGGGTGGTGAGCGGCCGCCTCTCCTACCCGCGACTCGGTCCCCCGTTCACCGCACCGATCTGGGATCGACGGGTCCCGTTCGGCCGCGACGTGCGCAACCAGCAGGCGACGGTGGAGGAGCGGAACGGCCGGCCCACCTGGGTGTCGTCGGCGGTCATCGCCCGGCTGCTCGCCGGCGACGGCTTCTACGGTCCCCAGCAGGGTGCGGAGGTGGTGGCGACCTGCATCACCGGTCTCTTCTACGGCGACTCCGCCGTGCAGCGCACGGATTCGCGCAACGAGGCGACGACGGTCGACGGTCGCCCGGCCTGGATCATCGAGTCGCAGCTGCGGTTCTCGTTGCCGGACGTGAGGACCACCGGTGAGTCGATGACGGTGGTCGTGGTGGACACCACGCCCGGTGAGGCCGGCTTGTTCTACGCGTCGAACCCGGACACGTCGCCGCAGTTCGCCGCTCCGCTGCGCCAGGCGCTGCTGGGCCTCCGGGTCTCCTGAGGGCGACGACCGCTCGGTGCGGTCCGCTCAGACGGCGACGTCGCTGGGCGCGACCCGCTTGGCCCGCCGGCGGGCGAGCAGCAACTCCACCAGCATCGGGATCACCGAGACCAACACGATCAGGACCAGGACGACCTCGATGTTGTCGTGGATGAACGGGATCCGGCCGAGATAGAAGCCGAGGATGGTGACCCCGCACGCCCACAGCACGCCGCCGATGGCGGTGTAGGCGATGAAGCTTGCGGAAGTCCATCTTGCCGACGCCGGCCACCAGGGTGACGAAGGTCCGGACGATGGGCACGAACCGGGCCAGGATCAGCGCCCGGTTGCCGTACTTGCTCGAAGAAGTCGTGGGTCTTGACCACGTACGTCTGCTTGAAGACCCGTCCCATCAGTCCCGGCCGTTCCCGGAACAGCGGTGGCCCGATGATCCGGCCGATCCAGTAGCCGCAGACGTTGCCCAGCACCGCCGCGAACGGTCAGCACCACGCAGACGAACCACAACGGGTGGTCGATCGCGCCCAGGGCGACGAACAGTCCGACCGTGAACAGCAGCGAGTCGCCGGGCAGGATCGCGAACAACCCGCACTCGGCGAAGATGATGAAGGCGACACCCCAGAGCGCGTACGGGCCGAAGAAGTGGATCAGGTACTCCGGGTCCAACCACGACGGCAGCAGCAGCGGCGCGAGGAGTGGCGTCAGGAGCGCAGGCGTCACGGGAGCCAAGGGTAGCCTCGCAGGCTGTGCAGTACCTGAACGACGACGCATTCGCCGCGATCGGGGTCGGTCCGCATCCCGCACCGTGGCCGGACGACCCGCGGCTGGATCCGGAGCTGCTGGCCGAGGGTGACCGCCGCAACGTCGTCGACCGGTACCGCTACTGGCGCCTCGACGCGATCGTCGCCGACCTCGACCGGCGACGGCATCCGCTGCGGATCGCGATCCAGAACTGGGAGCACGACTTCAACATCGGCTCGATGGTACGCACCGCCAACGCGTTCAACGTCGCCGGAGTGCACATCCTCGGCCGCCGCCGGTGGAACCGGCGCGGCGCAATGGTCACCGACCGCTATCTGCACATCGAGCACCACGGCTCGGTCGCCGACTTCGCGGCCTGGCTGGCCGAGCACGACTACGAGGCCGTCGGGGTCGACAACCTGCCCGGTGCGCAACCGCTGGAGACGCGCCCAGCTCCCCGAGCGCGGCTGCCTGGTTTTCGGCTCGGAGGGCCCGGGACTGACCCCCGAGCTGGTCGAGATCTGCTCGAGCCTGGTGGGGATCACCCAGTACGGGTCGACCCGCTCGCTCAACGCCGGCGCCGCGGCCGCGATCGCCATGTACGCGTGGTCGCAACAGTGGACGTCGCCCGGTGGCGGCACCGCTGCCGCCGACGGCTGACGCAAATCCGGCAACCTGTGCGGCCGGAAGGGCCGGATCGGCCGGATCCCGGCACAGGATGCCGGATCTGCGTCAATCCCCGCCGGCACGGCTTCGGGGTCGGCATCGGTCTCGGTCCCGGGCATACTGGTCTGCGCTGGTATGAACCAGCGGAGCAGGAGGCGGTCCGTGGTGGAACAGGAGTTCACAGCCGACGTCGGTGTGGGTTTCCGACTCGGCGGACTGCGCGGCGCGGCCACCAAACGATCGCAGGTCCGCGGCATCCTGCAGGAGCTGATCGACGACGAGCTCAGTCCCGGCGACGCCATCCCCTCCGAACGGGCCCTGGTGGAGCGGCTCGGCGTCAGCCGGGTCACGGTCCGGCAGGCCATCGCTGACCTCGTCGACGCGGGCGCGCTCGAACGGGTGCACGGCAAGGGGACCTACGTCACCGGCCCGCAGGTCGACTCCCAGCTGCACCTGACCTCGTTCTCCCGCGAGATGAAGGACCGCGGACTGCGGCCCGCGACCGTCGTGCTGTCCGCGCGGGAGGAGCCGGCCGACGACGACGTCGCCTACGCCCTCCGCACCCGCCCGGGCCGGCAGGTGATCCGGGTCGAACGACTCCGGACCGCCGACGGCACCCCGATGGCGCACGAAGTCGGCTACTACCCGTCGGCCCTGTTCCCCGGGCTGTTGCAACGGGAGCTGGGCGCCCTCTACGACGTGTTCGCCAGCGAGTACGGCGTGGTCGTCACCAGCGGCGAGCAGACCGTCCGGGCCGAGTCGGCGGATGCCGGGCAGGCCCGCATCCTCGGCATCGCGAAACGTGCCCCGTTGCTGGTCCAGGAACGGGTGACCTGCGCCGGCGAGCGGGTGATCGAGCTGTCCACCTCCTGGTACCGCGCCGATCGGTACCGCATCCACATGGCCATCACCCCCCGCGGGGCCCGGGAGAGTTGAGAGAGACCCAGGTGAGTTCGTACCCCGATCGACCCGTCCAGCAGTTCGGCCCGGCGCCCGGCCCGCCGGCCGCCTTCGGTTTCAACACCGGCTACATCGAGGAACTCGCACTGCCGTACGACCCGACGCAGCAGCAGGCGGTGGTGAAGAGACGGTGGCGGCTGGTGCGGGGCCGGATCATCAGCATCATCTTGACGGTCGTGATCCTGCTCGGGATCTACTTCTGGCAGCGGGCGTCCTTCCCGCCGGGCGTCTGGGTGCTCTACGGCATCGTCTTCGGCATCTCGCTGTTGTGGCTCGCGGTCTACGTGATCGGTTACGTGCAGGCCAAACGCGATCTGGCCTCGATGGGCCAGGGCATCGCGCTGAGGATCGGTCGGGCCGGAGTCGTGGTGGCGGCCGACTTCGCGCCGTGGACCCAGATCAGCGCGCTGCGGGTCGTCAACGGCAAGCTCGGGCGCGGACCCCGGTTCCGGATGGAGTACGTATCCGAGCAGGGTCCCCGCGTGGCGGAGATCGCGATGAACCAGATCGAGGTGTTCCCCGCCACCCTCGACACCACGGCCCGGGCCTATTCGGCGGGCCGCCAGGGCGTCGACCTCTCCGCGCTCGACGCCTGAGCCTGCGGCAACCTACGTGCCACTCGGGGCTTCGACAAGCTCAGCCCGCGAAGCCACCTCGCCATCGGGGGGGCGACGAGCTCGGCCCGCGAGGACGTCCACGGGTGAGGGGTGGGAAAGCTGGGCGTTCGGTGTTTGACAGACTGACCGCGCAGGACCCGTACGCCTTCTTGAGCAGAAAAGAGTTCTCATGCCCGTCGCCACTCCCGAGGTCTACGCAGCGATGCTGGACAAGGCCAAGGAGGGTTCGTTCGCGTACCCGGCCATCAACGTCAGTTCCTCCCAGACCCTGAACGCGGCCCTGCAGGGCTTCGCCGAGGCGGGTTCGGACGGCATCGTGCAGGTCTCCACCGGCGGCGGTGAGTACGCCTCGGGGCCGACGATCAAGAACATGGTCACCGGTGCCGCCGCGCTCGCCGCGTACGCGCACGAGGTCGCCAAGAACTACCCGATCAACATCGCGTTGCACACCGACCACTGCCCGAAGAACAACCTGGACAAGTTCGTCCGACCGCTGTTGGCGATCTCCGAGGAACGGGTCGCGCGCGGCGAGGAGCCGCTGTTCCAGTCGCACATGTGGGACGGCTCCGCGGTGCCGGTGGAGGAGAACCTGTCGATCGCCGACGAGCTGCTGTCGCGAACCAGCAAGGCCAAGATCATCCTCGAGATCGAGGTGGGCGTTGTCGGCGGCGAGGAGGACGGCGTCAGCCACGAGATCAACGAGAAGCTCTACACCACCGTCGAGGACGGACTGCGGACCATCGAGGTGCTCGGCACCGGCGAGAAGGGCCGCTACATCACCGCGCTCACCTTCGGCAACGTGCACGGGGTCTACAAGCCCGGTTCGGTGAAGCTGCGGCCGGAGGTGCTCAAGGACATCCAGCAGCAGGTGGGCGAGAAGGTCGGCAAGACCAACCCGTTCGACCTCGTCTTCCACGGCGGCTCCGGCTCGACGCTGGAGGAGATCCGGGCCGCCCTCGACTACGGCGTGATCAAGATGAACATCGACACCGACACCCAGTACGCGTTCACCCGGCCGGCGGCGGCACACATGTTCACCAACTACGACGGCGTGCTGAAGGTGGACGGCGAGGTGGGCAACAAGAAGGCCTACGATCCGCGGGCCTGGGGCAAGCTGGCCGAGGCGGGCATGGCGCAGCGCGTCCTCACGGCGTGCGAGGACCTGCGCAGCACGGGCACCTCCCTCGGCGCCTGAGTGCTCGAATGGCTGACGTTCGTCGCCGCCGCGTTGGCTGCGGTGGGGGCGATCGTCGGCCCGCTGGTGGCGTACCGCAGTGCCCAGCACTCCGGGCGTCAGGCCGAGCTCGACCGGCAACAGCAACAGGTCGAGCTCGCCATCCAGTACGCGGTGAGTGAGTCGCCCTCGATCGCGGAGATGGGGATCAAGCAGCTGTCCTACCTGCTGGATCGCGGTCGGCTGACCGCTGAGCAGCAGGTCCAGGTGGTGACGGCGCTGGAGGCCACCTTGGCCCGCCCCACCCAGGCCATCGCGGCGGGTGCGGAGGCCGTTCGGACCGACCCGCCGCCGGACGCCGACGCGTAGACTCGACCCCGGAGGTGGTCACCATGAGCGATCAGATCGCGGTCAGCCGGTCCGACGTGCAGCGGGCCCAGCTCGTCGTCCAGCTCAACAACTCGCTCGGTCGCAACACCGACCCGGCGATCCGCAAGATCGCGGCCGCCGCCCCCGCCGACCAGAACGGCAGCAGCAGCACCAACGGGCGCTGACCCGACCGCCCGGTGCGCTCCACCTGAACACCCGGTCCAGCATTCTGCGAATGATCCGACAAATGTTTGTCGATGTATTGACGGTCGGTGATCGCTGCAGCCACGATGCTGAGGCGACGTCACCTCACCCCCGGGGGAAGAGTCGCTTGCAGAAAGGCCGAGATGGCGTCCTCGCACCCTTCCCCGAAGCTGCCCGCTGATCGCCGATCCGACGAGGAGTCTCCCGAGTCGGCCGCGCTGGCTCGGCGCCGGTTCCTGCGAGCCGGCGTGGTGGCCGGTGCCGTCGGGGTGACCGCGGTGGCCGCCTCGGCCACGCCGGCTCAGGCTGCCGACGGTGACGCGGTGCAGGTGGGTGAGGAGCACACGGGGCAGACCACCACTGGGCTGACCATCGAGGCCGGGACGGTACCGGCGCCGCCGACGCTCGCATTGGCGAACGACGCCGGCGGACCGCAGCTGCGGTTGGAGCCGCACCTGCCGGAGTTCACCGAGCAGATCGACTCCAGCAACCTGGGCGAGATCTTCAACACCGACTTCGGTCCGCTCATCGTCGTGGACACCCCTCAGGGGCCGGCGCTCAGCTACCTCGTCACCGGCGAGGACCTCGACGACGTCCCGACCACCTTCCCCGCCGGGCCGCGGCGGACGATGGACACCCGCAACGGGAATTATCCGCCGGCACCGTCCACCCCGGCGGGTAGCCGGGACGGCACGGGGCGGGTCAAAGCGGGCTCCTACGTCGACGTCGACCTCGGCACTCCACCCGGGGAGCTGAACCTCCCGGCGGAGAACTTCGTCATGACGGCCGCACACCTCAACGTGACCGCCACCGGCGGGACGACGGCGGGGTACCTCACCGTCTACGGTCCCGGTCCGAAACCCAACCCGATGACCTCGACCATCAACTTCAGTGCCGGGCAGACCATCGCCAACGCGGCCTTCACCCCGGTGAGTGCGGCGGACGGCCGCTACATCGCGCGTGTCTACGCCAGCGCACCGGTGCACGTCATCGTGGACTTCTGCGGCGGGGTGCAGAGGGCCGACGTGCAGTTGCCCGAGGGGGCCGGGGCTCGCCGAGCCAGATCCCTGGCCAAGATCGCCGCCCGCGCCCGGCGCCTGCGCCGGCGCTGAGCCGGACGGCACGGCTGCCCCGGAGAGGATCGGAACGATCATGACCGCCAGCACCTCCCGATCGCGACCTTCCCGACCGCGATCCCGCCGCTCCGTCGTCCTCGCCGCGGTGGTCGCTCTCGTGGCGGCCGTGCTCGTCCCCGTCGGCGCCGGTGTTCCGGCCGCCGAAGCCGCCATCCCGACCACGCTCCCGACCGATCTCTCGGGGCAGCTGCCGATCACCTCACGCGGCGAGGCCGTCGGCGACTTCATGGGACTCGGATACGCCCAACGCGGGATCATCGAGACCAATCTCAGCGGCGGGACGCCCTCGAACCTGAACATCTACGACTCCGAAGAACGCGGCGGTGCGCTGCTGCGGTCGACCCCGGCGCCCTACTACCCGTGGATCACCCCCTACACGGAGCAGTTCCTCCAGCTCCTGGGCTACTGGGACGACTTCGAGCATGATCTGGACACCACGCCGATGGTGTGGACCCCGGAAGGCCTCTACATCGGCGGTGCCACGTACGGGGCGCCGGCCAAGACGTTCGTCATGCGAGCCCGCAACGACGGCACCTGCACCCAGCCGAGTTGCGCCACCGGACCGACCGACTGGGTGACCAACATGCCCACGACGTTCTCCAACGCCGGGGACCCCTACAACTTCTCGACCGCGAATCGCGGCGTGATCGTGTCGTCGCTGGCCGCCGGCATGATCGGTAGCACCCCCGTACTCGCCGTCGGACTGTCCGACACCGGTGTCCGCATCCTCAACCGCAACACCGGCCAGCAGATCGGGCAGGCCTACGGCGGCTGCGCCACGGGCGGGATCACGACCCAGACGCCGCCGACCGCCCTGGCCTGGGATCCCAGTGGTAACGGCTGGCTCGCGGTCGCCTGCATGTCCGTGCAGAAGCGGCTCTTCTCCGTCCAGTACGCGGCGAACGGCACCGTGCTGGCGACCGGTTCGTACGCCGACCTGCCGCCGGACGTCCCGTACAACGCGGGCGGCCCGGGGTTCGAGCTCTGGAACGCGCAGCCGCTGTCGGCGGCGGTGCTGCGGCGGCCCGCCGACCCGGCGAGCACCGACCCGCTGATGGCCTTCGGCATGTCCAACGGGACGGTGCTGCTGCTCAATCCCCGTGGACCGACCGACAAGCCGGTGGCGACCTTCCAGGCCAATGCCCCGGTGACCGGGCTGACCACCATGCCGCGGGTCGACGGCACCACGGGCTTCCCCGACCTCGCCGTCTCCTACGGTGCGTCGGTGCCCGGTGTGGCGCAGCTGGTGCGCTACGGCGGGACCAGCAGCCTCACCGCGCTCCCGGTCGATCCGACCGGTGCGACCACTACCGACGCCGGCGGCATCCGGCAGGCCTTTCCCGGGTATCGCACCGGCCGGTTCGAGATCGTGAACTCCGCGGCGGAGCCCGTGAGCGTCGAGCTGCTCTCGCGGCCGGAGCCCGGCTACGGCTGCTGGTTCGCGCCGGCGTTCGCCGACGGCAGCGGTGCCCGCTTCCCCGGCGAGGTCGATCTGACTGCGGGGCAGACTTCGGACCGCTACGTCCTCGGCGGGGCCACCCTCGGCACCGGGGCGGGCTGCGGTCCGACCACCGACTCGACCTCGGAGTGGGCCGCCTACCTCGTCATCACGCCGGCCGAGGACGACGAGTTCGACGTCAAGGACGACGCCGACCGGCAGGTGGTGAAGCTGCAGATCGACCGGGACAGCCTCCAGCTGGACGTCTCCCAGCAGGTCGGCGGCAGCCTGACGGTGAGCGCCGCGCCCGATCCATCGGCTACCAACGCCGGTGCGCTCGGGGCGTGGACGCTGACCATCGACGGCGCCGAGCCGCCGCAAGCCGACTCGGCGCCGACCATCACCGGTCGGCAGCTGACCGCGGCCGGCGACCCCGGGCCGACGGTCTACCGCGTCGACGTGTCCGGGGCGACCTACACGATGGACACCGATCCGGCCCCCCGGGTCCAGGCGACGGTGCCGCCGCTGCTCGTCGAGGGCTACGTGGACTCCGCGGCGGCCTGGCAACCGCTCGGCCAGCTCGTCCCGCGGACCCCGCTCAACCTGTCCTCGGACGGTTCGACCCTGACCCTCGGGAACGCGAGCTTCTGGTGGCAGAACGACCCGGACGACCCGGACTCGACCGTCTCGCGGGTCCGGGTCGTGACCCGGGACAGCGCCGCGGCCAGAGCGCCCAGCGCCGAGCTGGACCTCACCACGCTCCCGGTGCCGGCTGCGCTGAACCTCACTGGGCCGGTCGTGGCTCCGACCGCGGCGAACAAGGTGGCGAGCCCCGCCGCCACCGGGCTCGACCAGGCCTCGTTGAAGGTGCAGGTCCAGGACCTGACGCCCAAGACGCTGGCGTCGACCGACCCGTCGTACGGCCGGATCTACTACCGGGTGAACGTCGACGGCACCGCCAGCGACCCCCTCGTGACGAACCTGTACCTGACCGACGGCGATGGCGTCGTCGTGGACCCGACCTCCTTCGTCGGCGTGAGCCTGTACGCCGGGGTCTACAGCTCCAGCACCCGTCCCGGCAGCGCCACCCCGACCACGCACTACGTGTCGACGACCAGCGACGAGCTGCAGAGCCTGGCGGCGTACGTCGGCGGCGTGACGACCGACGCGGGACCGGTGGCGAGTCAGCCGATCACCGTGCAGGCGGTGGATCTGCCGACCGAGCCGGCGGCCACCAGCGCGGCGCAGGGCATCTCGATCGTCGGCTGCGCGGACTACACCGGCGTCTCGACCTGCCGGTTGGCGGGTCTGACGGCGACCCGACCGGCCCTCTACGAGGACTACGACGAGAACGGACAACCGCTCATCGGCGCCCTGATGGCGTCGCCCGCGACGACCAGCGAGGCCAGTCTGCCGCTGCAGCAGAAGTCGGGCGTCGCCGAGCACCAGCTCGCCTCCGCGCCGCTCACCGTCGGGGCGAACTCGGCGCGACTGGTCGACACCTCGGCGTTCTTCGGCGGGGACAGCGTCGACACCGCCCTCGTGACCCACGGGATCCTCGTGGCGGTCGAGGGCGTCCCGGTCAGCGGCTGAGGCGAGCAGAACCGACGTGAGAGGCGGCAGGATGGCCGGCGGCCCGCGGACCACGGGCGGCGCTCGGCCGGCCCGTACACCCAGTTCCGGGGTCCCGGCGCGATGGCGGCGGCCACTCGTCGTCGTCGTGTCATTGGCCCTCCTCGCGGCGGCGCTCGTGGTGCCGGCCGGTGCTCCCGGTGGGCCGGCCACCGCCGCCGCAGCCGGACCGGTATCCGGCGCGATCGGGCTCGGCGGTGGGGTGTCAGGATCGGTGGACGAACGCACGGGGTTGTTCTCGATCTCGGTCCCGGTCGCCGCCGTCGGGGGCCGAGGGGCCGCCGCCATCGACCTGTCCCTGGTCTACGAGCAGTCCCGCGCCGTCGGCGGCATCGACCGCTCGGGTTTCGGACCGGGCTGGTCCCTCGGCGTGCCGTTCATCGTCGTGGCGGCGCCGCTGACCGTCTACCCGGCGAACGGCGGTTCGTACCTGGCCGGCGGCAGCTACAGCTCCGGACTGCAGGACTACCCGCTGCACGACCTGGTCTTCGCCCGCGCCGCCGGTTCGCTCCCGGCCCGCGCCGGCGTCCCGGCGGCCGTCGCCTACACCTTCACCATCACCCACGACGACGGCCGGGTCGATCACTTCGACGGCAACGGCAACCTGGTCGCTCGCGCCGACCGCTTCGGCAACCGCACCGACCTCACCTGGCGTGCCCTGGGCAGCGGGCGCTGGGCACCGACGTCGCTGGTCGACACCTACGGCCTCACCACGACCTTCAGCTACACGACCTCCGGGCGGGTCACCGTCACGGCGCCCACCCGTGCCGACGGCATCACCGCCCGGACCGTCCTGGCCTGGGACGCCACCCGCCGCGTGACCACGGTGACCGATCCCAACGGGCAGGCGCTGCGCTTCAGCTACGGCGACGTCCCCGGCTCGACGGTCCAGCTCCTGACCCAGGTCCAGTCGCCGGCCGGAGCGAAGGCCTCGATCAGCTACCAGCAGATCGACTACAGCACGACCGACGCGTTCCCGGCGCTGACGGCGGTGAACCGGGTCGTCACCAGCGACGCGGGCAACCGCCCGGTGGCCGCGGCGACGTTCTTCTCGATGAACCCCGCGCTGCCGGCGCCGGGCGACAACGCGCAGCACAACTACGCCGGCTACCCGACGTTTCCCGCGGGCCCCGGCGCGACCCGGGACCCGGTCTTCGCCTCCGGCAGCCTGACCTACCGCTACACCACCGAGCTCCGGTCGTGCGTGGTCGCCTCCGTCACGGCGGCGGACTGCGCCGGTGCGACGACCTCGACGCTGTCGACCTACGACTCCCAGCACCGCCTGATCAACCGGCAGGTCTACGCCGGTCCGGTGGTGTCGTCCGGCGTCCTGGTGCAGACGCAGGTCAAGGAGTACCCACCCATCCAGGTCGTGAACGTCCCCGGCAACTACGCGAAGCCCACCTCGACCACGTTGACGTTCCACGCACGATCCACCTCGGCGGGAGTCGTCCCCGCGGGAGCCGACCGCACGGTCGCCACCTCGTCGACCTACGACGACCACGGCCGTCTGCTCACCTCGACGAACGAGGTCGGGTCGACCACGGTCACCGTCTACGACGCGGCGTTCGGGCTCGTGACCTCGTCGACGACGACCGGTTCGGACGACGCGCAGCGACAGACGGTCAACACGCTCTCCGACGATCGCACGACCATCGCCTCCTCGACCACGGCGTACCGCGAGGGGCCCGGACCGACCCTCACGGCACGATCGACGACCACGTACAGCTACGACGACTACGGGCAGCCCAGTTCCCGGACGCTCACCTGGGCCGACGGAGCCCGCCCGCCCGGTGACACCGGCGGACCGGACTCGGTCACGACCGGCTTCACGTCGACCCTGCAGCTCGACGACGCCGACCCGGCGCCGACCCGGACGGTCACGACCACGCTGGCCGACGGCACCACGAGCGTCGCGGTGATCGACCTCGTGTCCGAGCTGCCGATCAGCACGACCGACGCTATGGGTCGCACGACCAGCATCGAGTACGACGCAGGCGGCCGGAAGACGAGCACCACCGGCGCCGACGGCCTGACGACGACGACGGCCTACACGACAGCGGTCGGCACGACGCCGGCGACCCGGACGGACACCTCGCCGGACGGACGGGTGGTCACCCAGACCTACGACGCCCTCGGCCGGGCCGTGCGGATGACCGACAACGTCAGCGGTCAGAAGTTCACGACCTCACGCTCCGCCCGCCAGCTCGCAGCGGTCACGTACAGCGTCGACGGGACGGCGATGACCGCGGTCGACCAGCTCGGGCGCACCACCAGCACGCGCTCGGACGTGCTCGGCCGCCAGGTCCGCACTGTCGTGCAGGAGTCCGGCATCACTCACGAGACGGCGTACGACGACGTCGCGCACACCACGACCCGGACGGTCGACCCGGCCGGCTCCGCGGCGGTGAGCATGACCCGCCTGACCAGCTACGACGACGGCAACCGCCAGCTGTCGGAGCAGCGGTCCTACGTCGATCCCGGCGCACCGGCATCGCAGCAGTACTCCGACCCGCTGGAGTCCGCCGAGTACGACGGTCTCGGTCGGGCGACCTCGCGGACGGAGTCCGACCTGCAGCTGGACATGCGCTACGACGGGAGCGGCGGCTCGTCGCAGACCCAGACCGTCACCCCCCAGGCCCCGGCGGCGTTCCCGGGCGACGCGGTCGACCTCTCCCGGACCGCCACCCTCGCGGGCCAGCAGACGACCAGCTCCCGCAGCGTCGAGGACGGGCCGGCCGCCGAGGGTGCGGACCTGACCTATGACGCCGTCGGACGACTGCTGACCTCGACGGACCCGCTCGGCCGGACCACGACCTGGACCTACCACGACGACGGCGAGGTCGCGACCCGCACCAGCGAGCTCGGCACGGTGCTGACCGACACCTACGACGCCGACACCGGGCGACTGGTCAGCGTCGAGGCGGACCCGGTCGAGGGCCCGACCGTGCTCAGGACGTACACCTACGTCGCCGGACAAGAACCTCGGCGCGGGCCGGGTGCAGTCGGTCACCGAGGGTGACCAGAAGGTCACGCTCGCCTACGACGCCGACGGCCACGTGGTGCGGCGGTCCTACTCGGACGGGACGTCGACGTCGGCGTCGTACGGCGACAACGGCCTGCTCGCGACCACCACCGACGTCACCGGGGCGGTGACGACGTTCCTGTACGACACCGCGGGCCGGATGACCACCGTGACGCAGCGGCGCGGCAGCGCGGTGCTGGCCACGGTGACCTACACCTACGACGCGATGTCGCGGGTCCAGACCACGACCCGGGGCAACGGGACCGTGACCACGAACACCTACACAGGTCGCAACCTGATCGCGTCGCAGACCACCAAGACGGCGGCCGGTGCGCTGGTGGAGTCGCACGTCTACAGCTACGACAGCCACGCGAACGTCAAGACGCGGACCGACACGACCCCGGCGGCCTCCAACTGCACCGGGGCGTCCTGCCCCGCCCCGACGACGGCGGGCACCTGGACGACCGGGTACGCCTACGACGCCTACGACCGGCTCGTGTCGTCGGCGACCTACGCTGGTGCCGCCGCGACGGGTCTGGCGACGACCGCGACGTCGTACACCCTGGACGTCGACGGGGACGTCGTCGGTCAGACGACGACGACCCGGAGCAGTGTCGGCGGACGACCGTTCGTGACGACGTCCAAGGCGACGAACACGATCGACGGCGCCGGACAGCTCACGGCCCGGACCACCGGCAGCGCCGCGCCGGTGGCCCAGACCTTCGATGACGACGGGCGCCTGCAGCAGTCGCTGACCGGGGCCCGGATGACCTACGACGCCCTCGACCGGGTGGCCACGGCGACGGTGGGCGGCAAGACGACGACCTACGACTACTGGCCCGACGGCAGCCGTCGGCAGGCCACCACCACGGGTCCGGGCGGCACCACACCCACGACGCTGACGTACCACTACGGACCCGACGGCACGCTGGTGAACGACTCGACCGACGACGCCACGACGCCGGCGACGAGCACGGCCACGGCGTCCTACCTGATCACCGGCGGGCGCGAAGCGCGCACCCTGCAGACCGGCACGACCGCGACCGGGCAGCTGCCCGGGACGACCCTCCCGGCCGCGACGACGACCGGTGCTGGCGTCGGTTACGTGCTCCGGGACCGGCACTCGTCGGTGACGGCGCTGGTCGACTCCCGCGGTGCTGTGACGAACACCTACGAGTACGCGGACTACGGCGCGCCGGCGCTGATCGACGGCCGGCCCGCGCCGGCGACCACGGCCGCGGCGGGCGGTAGGGCCAACCCGTTCAGCTACGTCGGCGCGGTGCCGACGAGCTCGATGACCGACGCCCTCACCGGCCACCTGCTGCTCCCGGCCCGCTCGTACGATCCGGCTCAGGGCCGGTTCACCACCCGCGACTCGGCGAACGTGTTCAACCGCTATCAGGGCTTCTCCGCGAACCCCATCGGCCTCGTCGACCTCAGCGGCCGCATCTCCCAGACCGACATCATCATCGACATCGCCGTGGTCGCCGTGCTCGCCCTGGCTTCCCTGGTCACCTTCGGGGTGGCCGCGGTCGCCATCCCGGCCGTCATCGGGGTCGAGGTCGGCGTGACCCTGGCCACGTCCGCGATCGTGGGGGCTTTCGCCGCCGGTGTCTCGGTGGCCGCAACGGTGACCGGGCTCGCCGTCGCGGCCGCCGACCTCGCCGACGACGATCAGCAGGTCAGGACCGGCAAGGGATTCATGTCCGCCGACACCCGGAAGGATCTCCAGTACCTGACGTATGCCGCCGGCGCGCTCGGGGCGATCGCCGGGGTGGCCAGCATCGGCGCCGTGGCTCTGGAGGGCGCGGGTGTGGCCGCGGAGGCCACCGTGGGCAGCGCCTCGTGGTTGGAGGAGATCCAGGACGCGGCGGACTTCGCGAACACCGAGATCGAGGAGTCCTACGTCGACGAGGCGTCGGACTTCGACGGTGCCGACCCCAAGCGCAACGCCTTGGTGGAGGGCGATCAGGACGACATCATGATCCATCCCGGTGAGCGGATCACCAGCTCCGAGTATGCGCCGGCCGAGGGCGACGACGCCGCCTCGACCGCGGTGCTGGACGGACCGACCGGTGGTCCCGCCGAGCCCGCGCCGATCTCGCAGGTCGGCAGCCGTCCGGTCCCGATCCGCAGCGATTTCGTGCGCAGTGTGCTCGGCAGCGAGGACATGAGCTCGGCCGACTCCGTCGTCCTCGGCGACGACCGCGGGCTGAGTGCGGCCACCCGGGCGATGGAGGACTCCGACGAGGAGCTGTCCGGCTCGTTGGACAACGCGCGGTCGCTCGGGACGAGCCCGCCCGCGACGGCGTCGCTCGGCAACTGGTTCGCCGAGGCCGACAACGGGCTGAGCGCGGATACCCCGTGGGACGACGAGATCGACTCGTTCCTCGACCGCGACGAGAACATGACGTTCATGCGGTTCCCCTTCCACTACTGACCCCGCCACTGACCCGGGCTCGCGACGGCGGGCCGGGCGGTGCGGAACACTGGAACCCATGGTTGGCACTTCACTGTCCGGACCGCTGCCGCTCAGTCGGGTCTGGTCCGGCTCGAAGGTGCTGGCCGAGGACCTGACCGGCGAGGACCTCGCCGACGTGATGGACCTGCACGCCGACGCGATGGCGTGGTGGGTGCTGGACCGTTCGACCATCTACGGACAGGACGAGCTGCTCCAGCTGGCCGCTGCTCTCGACCTCGACGCGCTGGCGGTGAAGGACCTGACCGCGGCCGACCGCCGGGCGAAGTTCGAGCAGCTCGGGCAGGCCCGGCTGGTGGTCACCAACGCCGTCAGCCCGCCCGACGACGAGGGGCGCTTCAGCACCCGGCCGATCTCGATCCTGATCACGTCACGCGCGCTGATCTGCCTCACCGACGACACCGGGGTCCTGGACCTGGCCCGGCTGCTCGCCCAGCACCGCGACAAGCTCGCCGTCGGCGGGGTGGAGGCCGCGGCCCAGCTCGTCGTGGCGCAGATCGTCGCCGGGTACGGCGAGCTGGTGAGCGGCCTGCAGGCCGCCAGTGACTCGCTGTCGGCGATCTTGTTCGAGGAACGGCCGCTCGGCAAGACCGAGCAGCTGCAGGCCTTCCGGGTCCGCCGCCAGATCGCGGAGCTGCGCCGGTTGACCGATCCGATGCGCACCATCACCGCCGATCTGCGGCTGAGCTGCGACGTCCACGAGCACGGGGTCAAGCGGCACTGGACGCTGATCACCGAGCAGCAGGACCGGACCGCCGACGCGGTCGACCAGCTGCAGGACGAGTTGAGCTCCATCTTCGAGACGAGCCTGGCCCTCGCCGACGTCCAGCTGAACGTCATCATGAAGAAGCTCTCCGGCTGGGCCGCCGTGCTGGCCGTCCCGACCTTGATCGCTTCGGCGATCGGGATGAACGTCAGGATGCCGCTGTGGGAGTCGACGGTGGGGTTCTGGGTCTACCTCGGCTTGATGATCGCCCTGGGTCTGGTGCTCTTCGTGATCTTCCGGCGCAAGGACTGGATCTGAGCGGTCGGGCCGGCGCCGCCTAGATTGGGCCCCGTGACGCACGAGAATCTGATGGCCGGTTCGCCGGCGACCCTGCTGCCGACGGATCCGGCCGCCGCCGAGCTCGAGGCGGACGGGGCGGCGTTGTTGGACGTGGTGGCCGCCCACCCCGACTCGAGTCTGGGCTGGGCGGTGCTCGCCGAACAGGCGCTGGGCGACGAGGGCCGGGCGGCGGACGTCGCTGCCTACGCGTACGCGCGGGTCGGCTACCACCGGGGACTGGACGCGTTGCGGCGCTCCGGCTGGCGCGGTGCCGGCCCGGTGCCGTGGGAGCACGAGCCCAATCAGGGCTTCCTGCGGGCGCTGTGGGCGCTGAGTGTCGCCGCCGGCCGGATCGATGACGAGGTGGAGCGGGACCGCTGCGCGCAGTTCCTCCGGGACTCCTCCGAGACCGGCTACCGGGCCCTCGCCGGGGGCTGAGCCTCAGGGGCCCTCGAGCAGGTCGACCAGCCTGCGCATCGTGTCGAGGGTCTGCCGGAGGTCGTCGACGCCGATCTCGCCGGCGATGGTGTCCGACCACGGATGGGTCACCATGCTGATCCGGCGGATGGCCCAGTAGCCGGCCTCGGTGCAGGCCAGCAGCTTGGCCCGGCGGTGCGCCGGGTTCTCGCGGTACTCGGCCAGGTGGCGGTCGACGAGCAGGTCGGCGATCCGCTGGACCCCCTGCCGGCTCACGCCCATCTCCCGCCCGATCTGTGCCACCGTCCGTGGACCGTCCAGCACGCCGCCCAGCACCTGCCACCAGGCGGCGGTCAGACCACCGGCGGCTGCAAGCTGCCTGAGCTGCCTCGAGCACGCGCGCGTTGAGTCGGAACGTGGCCAAGATGATCTGGGTGAGCACCGCGCCCGCATCGGACTGGTCCGGTGGCACCGGCCAGTCCGATCTCGGCGGCACATCGGCCGGCAGCTCGCCCACGGCGCCGGTCAAGCGGCCGGCGCCTGCATCAACACGGCGTAGCCGGCCGGGTCGCCCCGGTGGAAGACCGCCTCGTACGCATCCAGCACCTCATCGGAGGCCAGGCCCAGCCGGCCGAGGGTCGCCCGCGCGAAGTGCACCGGCGACTGCGGTCCGGCGGTGACCAGGTCGCCGTCGATCACAGCGCGCTCGTCGCGGTACCCGGCCCCGCCGGCGTAGCCGGTGGCGGCGAGGTACTCGGCGGCCGCGCTGGTGTGCTCCCGATGATCGAGGATGCCGGCGCGGGCGAGTCCGGCGGTGGCCCCGCAGATGGCCGCGACCGGTACCCCCGCGTCCAGGAAGCGGTCCGCCACCGCGGCGAAGTCGGCACCGTCACCGGCGTCCCAGAAGCTGCTGCCCGGCAGGATCAGCAGTGCACTGGCGCTCGGTTCCAGGTCCGCCAGCGCAACGTCCGGTTGGATCCGGATCCCACCCATGGTCGTGATCGGTTCGAGCGATCGCGCCACCGTGACCACCTCGAACGGGCGGCCGGTGAAGCGTCCGGTGCGCAGCTCGACCAGCAGATAGCCGACTTCCCAGTCGGCGAGATCGTCGTACACGGCAACGTGGATGGTTTCGGTCATGGACATCATGATGTCATATCGACAACATGATGTCAAATTCACGCCTCGAGTCGGCTTGTCCGAGAGTCGATTGGCTAGAGTGGGCGGAGCTAGCGTCCCCGCGTCCCATTCCGTATCCCTGGGCCCGGGGACTTCCTGCTGAGTAGAGGGCGGCGATTCACATGCCGGGCATCGTGGTGGTAGGCGCCCAGTGGGGCGACGAGGGCAAGGGCAAGGCGACCGACCAGCTCGGCGACCAGGTCGACTTCTGCGTCCGGTACTCCGGCGGCAACAACGCAGGTCACACCGTGGTCGTGAACGGTGAGCGGTACGCGCTGCACCTGCTGCCCTCCGGCATCTTGAACCCCGGCTGCGTGCCGGTGATCGGCAACGGCGTCGTGGTCGATCTGGACGTCTTGTTCAGCGAGATCGACGGGCTGGCGGCCCGCGGCGTGGACGCGTCCTCGTTGCTGGTCTCGGCCAACGCGCACATCATCACCAGCTACCACCAGGTGATCGACAAGGTCACCGAGCGCTTCCTCGGCAAGGCGAAGATCGGCACCACCGGCCGGGGGGTGGGCCCGGCCTACTCCGACAAGGTGAACCGGATCGGCATCCGGATCCAGGATCTGTTCGACGCCTCCATCCTGCGGCAGAAGGTCGAGGCCAGCCTCGACCAGAAGAACCATCTGCTGGTGAAGGTCTACAACCGGCGCGCGTTGGACCCGGTGCAGATCACCGAGCACCTGCTGTCCCACGCCGAGCGGATCGCACCCCACGTCACCGACGTCAGCCGGGTGATCAACGACGCCCTGGACGAGCAGAAGGTCGTGCTCTTCGAGGGCGCCCAGGCCCACCACCTCGATGTGGACCACGGGACCTACCCGTACGTCACGTCCTCCAACCCCATCGCCGCCGGCGCGTGCGTCGGCGCCGGGGTCGGTCCGACCCGGATCGACCGGGTGATCGGCATCGCGAAGGCGTACACCACCCGGGTCGGCGAGGGCCCGATGCCCACCGAGCTCCACGACGAGGACGGCGAGCGACTCCGGACGGTCGGCGCCGAGTTCGGCACCACCACCGGACGCAAGCGGCGCTGCGGCTGGTTCGACGGCCTGGTGGTCGAGGCCGCCGCCCGCGCCAACGCCTTCACCGACATCTTCTTGACCAAGCTCGACGTGCTCACCGGCTGGGAGAAGATCCCGGTCTGCGTCGGCTACGACGTCCGCGGAACCCGGTTCGACGTGCTGCCCATTTCCCAGAGCGACTTCCACCACGCCACGCCGGTGTACGAGCTGCTCGACGGCTGGGAGGACGACATCTCCGGCTGCCGTGACTTCAACGACCTGCCGAAGGCCACCCAGCTGTACGTCCAACGGCTCGAGGAGCTCTGCCGGACCCGCATCTCCGGCATCGGCGTCGGCCCCTCCCGCGACCAGTCCGTCATGATCAACGCCCTCATCTAGGAGCTGCTCGCTCGTCTCCCTCTTTCCGCTGCGCTGCTCCAACCCTGCATGCCGGGCGCACCCTTTCGTCGTCAGGTGCACCGGCACGTGAGGGTGCAACTGGCGACATGGGGGTGCGGCTTGAGTCGAGACGTCCTGGTAGACAGAGATCCATGGAATATCGGACTCTGGGGAACAGCGGCTGTGCGGTGTCGGCGTACTGCCTCGGCACCATGACCTTCGGGGCGGAGACGAGCGAGGCGGACTCCCACGTCCAGCTCGATCGCTTCGTCGAGGCGGGCGGCACGCTCGTGGACACCGCCGACGTCTACTCGGCCGGGGTGTCGGAGGAGATCGTGGGCCATTGGTTCGCCGACCGGCCCGACGACGTCACCGAACGCGTCGTGCTCGCCACCAAGGGGCGCTTCCCGATGGGGAGCACGCCCAACAGCTCCGGACTCTCGGCTCGGCACCTCACCCGCGCCCTGGACGCGTCGCTGCGACGGCTCGGGGTGGACGCGGTCGACCTCTACCAGGTGCACGCGTTCGATCCGTGGACGCCGCTGGAGGAGACGCTGCGCACGCTCGACGGCTTCATCCGGGCCGGCAAGATCCGCTACTACGGCCTGTCCAACTACACGGGCTGGCAGCTGACCAAGCTGGTCGGCCTGGCCCGGGCGCTCAACGTGGCCCCACCGGTGACGTTGCAGCCGCAGTACAGCCTGATCGTCCGCGAGATCGAGTGGGAGATCGTGCCGGCCGCCCAGGACGCCGGCCTGGGACTGCTGCCGTGGAGTCCGCTGGGCGGCGGCTGGTTGTCCGGCAAGTACCGGCGTGACTCCCGCCCGACCGGGGAGACCCGGCTGGGCGAGAACCCGGAGCGCGGGATGGAGGCGTGGGACCGCCGCGGCACCGACCGCACCTGGCGCATCATCGACGCCGTGGAGAAGGTGGCCGACGCCCGCGGCGTCTCGATGGCCGAGGTCGCTCTCGCCTGGCTGACGGCGCGGCCTGGGGTCACGTCGACGATCCTCGGCGCCCGCACCCTGGAGCAGCTGCAGACCAACCTCGCCGCGGCCGATCTGCGGCTGAGCGCGGAGGAGGCGACGGCGCTGGACGAGGCCAGCGATCCGGGCGCCAGCGACTACCCGTACGGCCAGCCGGCGGTCAACCAGCGCTCCCGCGAGCTGGCCGGCTGAGGGCGCGGTCGAGACGATGGATTTCGGTCTGGATGTCGCCCAGCAGCGGATGTCGTTCGACGAGGTCGTCCACCGCACCCGATTGGCCGAGGACCTCGGCTTCACCGGGATGTGGGGGTTCGATCACTTCCAGCCGATGTACGGCGACGGCCCGGGGGAGTGCTTCGAGGGCATGACCACGCTGGCCGCACTCGCGGGAGTGACGACGACCATCCGCCTCGGGCTCCTGGTCACCGGGGCCACCTACCGGCATCCGTCGGTGTTGGCCGCTCAGGCGATCACCGTCGACCACGCTTCGCACGGTCGCTTGGAGCTCGCCCTCGGAGCGGCCTGGGCGCAACCCGAACACGACCAGCTCGGCATCCCGTTCCCCTCGACCCGCGAGCGGTTCGACCTGCTGGAGGACACCTGCGAGATCGTGACCCGGCTGTTCAGCGGTGACGTCGTCTCCTACGACGGGCACCAGGTGTCGCTGGCCGGCGCGCAGCTGCGCCCGGTGCCCGTGCAGACGCCCGGGCCTCCGTTGTGGATCGGGGGCAGCGGTCCCAAGCGCACGCTGCCGATCGTGGCCCGGTACGCCGACGTCTGGCACACCCACGCCGGGGACGACTACCCGGCACTGGCGGAGCGGCTGGCCGAGTTGGCCAGGGCGGCGGGCCGGGAGCCGTCCGACATCCGGCGGGCGGGCTCGCTCTCGCTGTCCGAACCGTGGCCGGAGGTCGAGGCCAATCTGGATCGCGCGATCGAGCAGGGCTTCGACTACCTGGTCTGCGGCTGGCCCGGCCAGGGTGCGGACCGGGTCGCCGAGTTCGCCGGACAGGTCATGCCGAAGTACACCGAATAGCCCCTCCGCCGGATCGACGGCAGTGTCGGAGCCGCTGGCTAACGTGCCGGGATGCCCGATTTTCGTGCCGCGGAGCCGCAGGACCGAGCCGATCGACCGGCGTGGGGGCTGGTGGGGGTCCCGACCAGCGCTGCCGCACACTGGCCGGGGCTGGAGCAGGGGCCGGCCGTCCTGCGCGCGGCCGGGTTGGTGTCGGCTCTGGAGGCCGCCGGGCTCGAGGTGGTCGATCACGGCGACCGGCCGACGAGCCGCTGGGTCAGCGACCGGCCCGATGACCGGCCCAACAACTGGCGGTCCGCCGTCGAGGTCGTCGCCGACACCCGAGAAGCAGTCCGGGAGGTCTTCGCGCAGGGACAGCGACCGCTGGTCATCGGCGGCGACTGCACGCTCGCCATCTCCCTGGTCGCGGCGGCCCTGGACCAGTGGCCCGATGTCGGTCTGCTGTACGTCGACGGCGGCCAGGACCTGATGATCCCGGTCGACCACCCGCGGGAACCGATCCTCGACGGGATGGGTGTCGCACACCTGCTGGATCTGCCCGGCTGCCTGCCCGAGCTGACCGGCATGGGTCCCCGGCGACCGTTGTTGCGACCCGAGCAGGTGGTGTTCGTCGGCTACGGCGACGAGGAGGAGGACATCCACGGGCTGGTGCCGTCCGCGCGCATCCCCGCATCGGAGGTCATCACCGACCCCGCCGACGCGGCTCGTCGCGCACTTCGAGCCCTGCCAACCGAACGGCTCGTGGTCCACGTCGACGTGGACGTGGTGGACGCGCTCGACCTGCCGCTCGCCGACATCGCCTGCTACGGCTCGGGTCTGCGGCTGAGCCACCTGACGGCGGTGCTGAGCGAGCTGCTGAGCGATCCCCGGATCGTCGGCCTGACTCTGGTCGAGGCGAACCCGGACCACGATCCCGACGGGAGCTCCGTCCGCCGACTCGTCGACGCGATCGCCACGGCTCTGTCCGGTCGGTGACGCTGGGGCAACACCCTGGCTCACGGAAGCGTTCTGCGGCACAGTGGACAAATGGTTCGCACGCCGGCGCAAGCGCGTAAGGGCGGACCGACCACGCGTCCCGGCCCGGATCGATCTGATCGTGATCGACCGCCCGAGCTCCAGTGGCGTGCCGCCGGTCGACCGACCACCGTGCCCGGCGCCGACTGGATCCGCGCCGTGCAACGGCTGGCGGGCAACCAGGCGGTGGTGACGGCGCTGGGCCGGCTCTCGGTGCAGCGCGCCAAGCCGGCCGAAGGGCCGATGCCGGGACGACTGCCGAGCGCGCAGGAGCAGAACGACTGGGACGATCCGCTGCCGCGGCTCAAGCGGTTCCTGGTCCTCCGCGAGCCCGCCTCCGGATACAACTGCTTCGCCTGGGCCGTCGGCATCACGTCCTCCGACCTCACCTTCGCGATGCTGGAAGCGGCCGGCTACGGCAACGACGTCGACGGCTTCACGAAGTTCTTCGCCGAGCAGCACGGCTTCGGTCGCTCCAAGAAGGGGCTGCACGAGGACGCCGACCTGATCCTGTACGGCGACAGCGAGACCCAGGTGCTGCACGCCGCCCGGCGCGCCGACGAGCCGTACGAGGAACTGACTTTCACGAGCAAGTTGGGTGGCCAGAACAAGAGCCCGGTGATCCAGCATGCGCCGGCCCAGCTCCAGGGCGGCTCGTACGGGCGGGCGCTTCAATCGTTCTGGCTCGGAAGCTGATCGAGCAGTCCCAGCCTGACCCCCAGCGGCGGCGTGGCTCAGCTGTCGGCGAGACCATCGCCGGTCAACGGACGAAGGTGAACAACTGCTGACCACGCACCAGGTCGACCGGGTCGCCCTCGTAGCGGACGTAGCCGAGCGCCGCCCCGTCGTGCTCGTCGTACCCCTCGTCGACGAAGCCCCGGTCGGCGAGCCGGGCCCGGATCCTGGCGTTGATCTCGGCCCCGCCGGGGGTGTCGACGCCGCGGGACCAGATCAGCAGGGCGCCCGGCCGGCAGAACTGGGGTGCGGTGTCGATCAACCGGTCGATGTCGTCGGCCGACACGTTGCCCAGCACGCCGACCAGCAACACGATGTCTGCGGGCACCGCCTCGAGGTAGGAGTCACTGCGGCCCGCGTCGACGTTGCGGACGTCGAGCCAGTCCAGCCCGGCCGCGGTGGCCGCCGTCCGTGCCTGCGCGGCGATGCCACGGTGGACCTCGAGCAGGATGACCTCGGCCCGGCCGGCGTCACGCCGACCGGCCAGCACCTCGATGACGTCACGCCCGTCGCCACTGCAGACACTGAGGATGCGGACCGGGCCCGGCCGGTCGTCCAGTGCGGTCCGCAGCCGCTCCTGGACCCGGGCGAGCCGCCAGGACAGCGCGGAGTCGGGATCGTCGTACTGCTGATGCCAGGCTTCGTAGTCGCGCAGTTCGGCCATCCCGCCATTCCACCACCGCGCGCCGACCGGGTTCGGGCTGGGCGGTCCTCGGTCGAGCCGATCGGTCCGGCGCCTCACCTTCGATAGGCTCACCCGGTGCCGGAGACCTCCCACCCGACCGCCTCGACGGTGCTCGTCCTCGGGTCGGGTGGCCGAGAACATGCCTTGGCGCGCGCCATCGCGGCGGATCCGGGAGTCGCGGCCGTGCACGTGGCCCCCGGGAACCCCGGTACCGCGCAGTGTGCGACCAACCACCCGGTCGACCCGCTGGACGGGAGCTCGGTGGTCGCGTTGGCCACCGAGCTGGGCGCGGACCTGGTGGTCGTCGGACCCGAGGCGCCGCTGGTGGCAGGGATCGCCGATGCGGTCCGGGACGCCGGGATCGCCTGTTTCGGTCCGTCGGCCGAGGCGGCGCAGCTGGAGGGCAGCAAGGCCTTCGCCAAGGCCGTGATGGCGGCGGCGGGAGTGCCGACGGCGGCCGCCCGACTCTGCACCACGTCCGACGAAGCGGCCGCCGCGCTGGACGAGTACGGGCCGCCGTACGTGGTGAAGGACGACGGGCTGGCCTCCGGCAAGGGCGTGGTCGTCACCGACGACCGGGCGGCGGCTCTGGAGCACGCGCTGCGATGCGGCCGGGTAGTCATCGAGGAGTACCTCGACGGCCCCGAAGTGAGCCTCTTCGCGATCACCGACGGAACGACGGTGTTGCCGCTGCAACCGGCGCAGGACTTCAAGCGCGCCTACGACGGTGACACCGGACCGAACACCGGTGGGATGGGCGCCTACACGCCGTTGCCCTGGGCACCGGCGGATCTCGTCGAGACGACCCACCGCGACGTCCTCCAGCCCACCGTGGACGAGCTGGCCCGCCGGGGCACGCCGTTCGTCGGGTTGCTCTACGCCGGACTCGCGCTGACCGCACGCGGACCGCGGGTGGTGGAGTTCAACGCCCGGTTCGGCGATCCCGAGACCCAGGCGCTGCTGCCGCTGCTGCGCACGCCGCTCGGCTCGCTGCTGCGGGCGGCCGCGGCCGGGAACCTGGCCGACCACCCGCCGCTGCAGTGGAGCGAAGGATCGGCCGTGGCGGTGGTGCTGGCGGCGGAGAACTACCCGGGCCCGCCGGTCACCGGTGGTGTCGTCTCCGGACTGCACGGTGCCGACGACGGCCCGACCATGATCATCCACGCCGGGACCGCGCTCGACGACCGGCGGAACGTGATCAGCGCCGGTGGCCGGGTGCTGGCCGTGGTCGGCACCGGAGCGGACCTCTCGACGGCCCGGGACGCGGCCTACTCGAGGCTCGACGGGATCGGTCTGGCGGGTTCGTTCCATCGGTCCGACATCGCCGCGACGGCGGCCGACCAGGAGGCCCGGTCGTGACCGTCCCCAACGTGCTGGCCAACCGCTACGCCTCGGCGGCGATGCGCGAGATCTGGTCGCCGGAGAACAAGATCATCGCCGAACGCCGGCTCTGGCTGGCCGTGCTCGCGGCCCAACGCGACCTCGGCGTCGACTTCGGCGGCGACGAGCCGGACACCGTCATCGCGGCGTACTCCGACGTCGCGGACCGGGTCGACCTGGCCGCCATCGCGGCGCGGGAGCGGATCACCCGGCACGACGTGAAGGCGCGGATCGAGGAGTACAACGCCCTCGCCGGCTACGAGCACGTGCACAAGGGCATGACCAGCCGGGACCTGACCGAGAACGTCGAGCAGCTGCAGATCGTCTCGGCCCTGACGGTCGTCCGGGACCGGCTGGTGAGCAGTCTGGTCCGGCTGGCCGAGCTCGCCACCGAGTACGCGGCGCAGCCGATCGCCGGCCGGTCCCACAACGTGGCGGCCCAGGTCACGACGCTCGGCAAGCGGTTCGCGACCGCGGCCGACGAGCAGCTGATCGCGTACGCCCGGGTGTCGGAGCTGCTGGCCCGCTACCCGCTGCGCGGCATCAAGGGCCCGGTCGGCACCAGCCAGGACATGCTCGACCTGCTCGGCGGCGACGTCGACCGGCTGGCCGAGCTGGAACGCCGGGTCGCCGCCCACCTCGCGGTACCGACCGTGCTCACCAGCACCGGACAGGTCTACCCCCGTTCGCTGGACTACGACGTGGTGACCGCGCTGGCCCAGGCGGCGGCAGCACCGTCGAACGTGGCGACCAGCATCAGGCTGATGGCGGGCCACGAACTGGTCACCGAAGGGTTCCGCCCCGGGCAGGTCGGCTCCAGCGCGATGCCCCACAAGATGAACACCCGGTCCTGCGAACGGGTCAACGGACTGAGCGTCGTGGTCCGCGGCTACGTCTCGATGATCGGAGAGCTGGCCGGTGACCAGTGGAACGAGGGTGACGTCTCGGGCTCGGTGGTGCGCCGGATCGCGCTGCCGGACGCGTTCTTCGCGCTCGACGGCCTGTTCGAGACGTTCTTGTCGGTGCTCGCCGACTTCGGCACGTTCCCGGCGGTGATCGACGCCGAGCTGCGCCGCTACCTGCCGTTCCTGACCACCACGAAGGTGTTGATGGCGGCCGTCCGCCAGGGCCGCGGGCGGGAGGCCGCCCACGAGGCGATCAAGGAGCACGCCGTCGCGGTGGCCCTCGAGCTGCGCGCGTCGGGCCGGGCCGACAACGACCTGTTCGAGCGGCTGGCCGCCGATCCGCGGCTGGACCTGACGCCTGATCAGCTGCGGGCCGCGACCGCCGAACCGCTGCAGCTCACCGGTACGGCGGCGGCCCAGGTCGAGACGGTCGCCGCCCGGGTGGCCGAGATCGCCGCCGAGCACCCCGAGGCCGCGGCATACCAGCCGGGCCTCGTCCTCTAGCGGTCAGCGCTCGAGGTCGAGCAGGACCCGGCTCGGGGCCGGCCGGCTGGCCCGACGGACCTGGTCGACGTCGACGTGGAAGCCCGGCTCGCCGTAGCGGCCGCCGTCACGGTCCCAGGAGACGGTGACCAGGTGCCCGTGATAGCCGATGCCGTCCAGGCAGAAGTACGGCCAGTCCGCCGCCAGCAGCGGATCCACCTCCAGCACGCCGTCAGACCGGGGCACCAGACCGGCGAGGCCGGTCGTGACCAGGTCGGCGTAGGTCGAGTGGTTGTAGTGCTCCGCACCGCACATCCGCCGCTCGTACGGATCCCGGAGCACCTCAGCGATCGACGGCTGCCCGTCGAGGGTGTGGGACGTCGCGTACTTGTGCAGCTCACGCCGGTAGTCGGCTGCGGTCAGGTACGTCTGCTCGTACTCCCGCAGCACCCGCTGGGCCGCGGTCAGGACCTGAGACGTCCCGAACGGCCAGATCCCGCCGTCCCAGCACGCCAGCCGCTCGGGCTCGACCTGGAGGAACCGGGGGTGCCGGATCTCCGCCGAGGACAGGCCCACCGGCGTGCAGAAGCCGGCGGGGTCGTTGAACTGCTGCCAGGCGGACTCGTGGCCGGGATCGGGCAGGCCGAAGTACCAGGGGATGAAGCCGATGTGCTCGCGGACCGGCTGGTCGACCGGCGTGAACCGACCCGCCTCGTCCCGGGTGGCGAAGAACCGGAGGTCGGGGTGCCACAACTGTTGCTGGACCACCTGCTTGCGCTGGGTCGCTTGCCGGTCGAACTCCGCCGACAGGTCGGGGTCGCCCGCGAGCCCGGCGATCGCGGCGATCGCGAGGGCGTCGCCGTACCGGTAGGAGTTCAGGGTGGGTCGCGATCGTGGTTCCAAATTGCCGCTGATGGAGTACTCCATGCCGTCCATCCAGGGCGTGAACGTCGCCAGTCCGTCCCGGTCGTGCTCGTCCCATCGGGCGGAATAGCGCAGCAGGTCCCCGAGCAGGTCGACGAGCTGGGCGTCGTCGGGCTGCACCAGCGCACGCTGCCACAGCGCGTCGGCGAACCAGCAGCTGTAGGTGTGCAGATTGCCGCCGCCGCGCAGCATGAAACGGGTGTAGTCGTCGAGATAGCGCCGGTCCTTCACCCACCGGCCCTCGTAGAGGTGGTGGCCCACGGGACAGTTGATGGTGTTGTGCTGCTCCCCGTGACCCACCTCGGCCAGGAACTCGGTGACGACGAAGCCGTCCGGAGTGCTCTTCAGGTGTCGGCGGAAGGTCCACCAGCGGAAGTAGTAGATCTCCTCGATCGCCGGATCGGGGCAGTCGAGGTACGCGACGTTGTCCCGCAGCCACTGCGGTGCGTCCGCGTCCGCGACGGCGTTGGTGATCTCGTGCGGATAGCAGGACTCGAACCGGGCCAGGTGATGGTCGTAGTCGGCCGGGTCGAGCAGCGCGAAACCCGCTGAGGTCATCTCGGTCCTCGCCTCCAGTCCCTGCCTGCCGCTCGCGCGCCACGCCGGAGAGCGTTACCCGACGCGCCTGGATCGTTGACCCGACCGGGCCATCGTCCTAGGGTCACACGTTTGTGCGTGCCTACCTCGAACTCGCGCGGGCGAGTTTCCGCAGGTACAGCACGTACCGGATGGCCATCGTCGCCGGTGTCGTGACCCAGTCGGTGTTCGGCTTCATCCGGGTCAGCGTGCTCTTCGCCGCGATCGCCGCGGCGGGTGGCGTGCTCGCGGGGTACGACGATCGGCAGGCGGCGACCTACGTCTGGCTCGGTCAGGCGATGCTGGCGGCCGTCGCCCTGTTCGGCACCAGCGAGCTGGCCGATCGCGTCACGAGCGGTGAGATCGCGGTCGATCTGGCCCGCCCGGTCGATCTGCTGGCGGCCTACTGGGCCGCCGACCTCGGCCGGGCCGGGTTCCAGCTGCTCGCTCGCGGCCTGCCGCCGCTGGCGATCGGCGCCTTGACGGTCGGGCTCGCGGCGCCGGGGTCCTGGACGGCCTACCCGGCGGGTCTGTTGAGTCTGCTGTTGGGTATCTCCATCAGTTTCCTGATCCGCTTCGGGGCGAATCTGTCGGCGTTCTGGCTGCTCGACGCCCGCGGCTTCATCTGGCTGCAGTTCGTCTTCGCCGGACCCCTCAGCGGCCTCTACGTCCCGGTGCACCTGTTCCCCGACTGGTTGCTGATCATCGCGTACGCGACCCCGTTCCCGGCCACCTTCCAGACCCCCATCGACGTCTTGTCCGGACGGGTTCTCGGCGTCGATGCGCTGGCGGCGATCGCCGTCCAGCTCGGCTGGCTCGTCGGACTCGTGCTGGTGGTCCGACTCGCCCTGACCCGAGCCACCCGGAGACTGGTGGTGCAAGGTGGCTGATCGCCCGGCCGGACTGTCGGCCCCACGCTCGTACGCGATCTTGCTGGGCTCGCGGATCCGGAGCCAGTACGCGTACCGGGCGAGTTTCTGGCTCACCGTGGCCACGTCGGTCGGGATCGGCGTCATCGAGTTCTCCGAGATCTACGTGATCTTGGCCAACGTGCCGGTCTTCGGCGGACTGGACTTCGCGCAGGCGGCCCTGGTGTTCGCCCTGGCCAACATGGGTTTCGCCCTGGCGGACATGGTGTTCGGCCAGTTCGATGCGATGCCGACCAACCTGCGACTGGGTCGGCTGGAGGTGATGCTGGTCCGCCCGATGCCCTTGATGGCGCAACTGATCACCGCGGACTTCCAGCTCCGTCGGCTCGGCCGGGTCGCCGTCGGACTGGTGATCATGATCATCGCCCTGGCCTCGCTGCAGCTGCCGCCGACCCCGGAGCGGATCTACCTGTTGATCATCACCCCGTTCGTGGGCGGAGCCATCTACGGAGCCCTGTTCGTGCTGGCCGGCGGCGTGCAGTTCTACCTGATCGACGGCACCGAGTTCACCAACAGCTTCGTCTACGGCGGCGCGTACGCCGGCCAGCTGCCCGGCAGTGTCCTGATCACCCCGATCCGGTTGCTGTTCACCTTCGTGATCCCGGCCACGGCGGCGTCCTACCTGCCGTCGCTGCTGATCCTCGGACTGCCCGGGCCGCAGTTCCTGCCGGCCTGGCTCGGCTGGTTCGCGCCGGTGTTCGCCGTCTGGGTGTGGCTGTTGGCGATACTGAGCTGGCGGGCCGGGATCGCCAAGTTCACCGGAGCAGGAGGTTGAGCATGACGTACGGGTCCGCCGAGCCGGTGGTGGAGTTCGAAGGGCTGCGGCGCACGTTCCTGGTGCGGCAGAAGGCCGGCCGCTTCCGCCGCACCAAGCGACTGGTGGCCGCGGTGGACGGCATCACGGCGACGATCCGGGCCGGCGAGTCCTGCGGCTACATCGGCGCCAACGGGGCCGGGAAGTCGACCACGATCAAGATGTTGACCGGCATCCTCGTCCCGACCGCCGGAACGGTCCGCACCTGCGGCCTGGAGCCGGTGCCGCAGCGGCGTCGACTGGCCCGCGAGATCGGCGTGGTCTTCGGTCAGCGCAGTCAACTGTGGTGGGACCTACCCCTGCGGGACTCGTACCAGATCCTGGCGGCGATCCACCGGCTCGAACCCGCTGCGGCGCGGGCGCGCACCGATCGGCTCGTGTCCGGCCTCGACCTCGAGGCGCTGCTGGACACCCCGGTTCGTCAGCTCTCGCTGGGGGAGCGGATGCGCGGCGAGGTGGCGGCCGCGCTCATCCACCGGCCACGACTGCTGGTGCTCGACGAGCCGACCATCGGCCTGGACATGATCAGCAAGGAACGGCTCCGGCAGTTCCTGATCGCCGAGCGGGAGTCCGGGGACGTGACCCTGTTGCTGACCACCCACGACATGAGTGACATCGAGCGGCTCTGCGACCGGGTGCTGGTGGTCGACGAGGGCCGGCTGGTCTACGACGGGACGCTGACCGAGCTGGCGGCCAGGGTCGCCCTGCAGCGCGTGCTGGTCGTGGACCTGTGGCAGCCGCACGCACCGTTGCGGGTCGCCGCGGCGGAGCACATCGGCAGCGAGCTCGACGGACAGCGTCAGCGGCTGGCCTTCTCGCCGACTGAGACGACCGCCGCTCAGGTGCTGGGTCAGGTGTCGGCCCAGGTCGAGGTGCGCGACCTCACCCTGGAGGAGCCGGCGATCGAGGACATCGTCCGGACGCTCTACTCCCGGCGCTGAGGCGCGGACGACGAGGAGCGGACGACGAGGAGCCGGCCGCACCAGTGGTGCGGCCGGCTCCGACGTGCCGGGTGGGGCGGGTCAGCGCTCGTTCGGGATCAACAGCCAGGCGCCGAGGTAGATGAGGATCTGCGGTCCGGGCAACAGCATGGACAAGACGAACACGAGTCGGACCACGTTGGCGGAGATGCCGAAGCGGCGGCCGATGCCGGAGCAGACGCCGGCGATCCAGCGGTCGTGGACGGGCCGTACGAGGGTGGACATCGGAGCGGGTTTCCTTCCGGAGACGAGTTGTCGGACACTCCACTGTGCCGTGCCACCACCTCCGAGCGGTAGCTCCGGGACCGCGGGCCCGGGCCCAATCGGGGGGCTCCCCCGGCCGGCCCCGAGACGCGTGGCGCTCAGCAGACACCGATCCGGAAGAATGACGGCAATGCACCAGGTCCCAGAGGAGCACCCCGCGGCCGGAACGCCGGTGTACGCCGAGCAGCTGGGCCTGCCCCTCCTGCACAAGGGCAAGGTCCGGGAGCTGTACGAGCTCGACGCCGACCGGCTGCTGATGGTGGCGACCGACCAGATCTCCGCCTTCGACCACATCCTGACGCCGCCGATCCCCGACAAGGGCGTGATCTTGACCCGGCTCACGGGGTGGTGGTTCGACCGACTGGGCGAGGTCGTCGCCGATCACCGGCTGCCGGGCTCGGTGCCGGCCCCGGTGGCGGGCCGGGCGATGGTGTGCGAGCGGTTGGCGATGATCCCGATCGAGTGCGTGGCCCGGGGCTACCTGACCGGCTCGGGCTGGTTGGAGTACCGCGGCTCGGGCAGCGTCTGCGGCATCCGGCTGCCGGCAGGTCTGCAGGACGGCTCCCGGCTGCCGGAGCCGATCTTCACCCCGGCGACCAAGGCCGACCTGGGTGAGCACGACGAGAACATCGGCTTCGACCAGGTCGTGGACCTGGTCGGGCCGGAGCTGGCCAAGCAGCTGCGGACCCTCACCGTGTCGGTGTACCGGCTGGCGGCCGGCATCGCCCGCGAGCGCGGGTTGATCCTGGCCGACACGAAGTTCGAGTTCGGTCGTCGCGCCGACGGGACGGTGGTGCTCGCCGACGAGGCGCTGACCCCGGACTCGTCGCGCTACTGGGACGCCGCTCGCTGGCGACCCGGTCAGTCGCTGCCGTCGTTCGACAAGCAGTTCGTCCGGGATTGGCTGCGCAACGAGTCCGGTTGGGCCCAAGACGCAGGAGAGCCGCCACCCCCGCTCCCGAATGCGGTGGTGGCGGCTACTCGTTCTCGCTATGTCGAGGCTCTCGAGCAACTCACGGGGAGTGCCTTCCAGCCGTGAGGGGCGTCAGCCTCCGCAGGTGATGGTGACGCCACCGTCTTGGTGCACACCCGGGCCGAGCTCCGCGCACTTGTTGCCGAGCGCCACCGCGGCCGCCACGGCCGCGATGATCGCGATCACGACGAACAGCGTGTAGATGGCACCGATGATCACGCCGACCAGAGCCGGGGTGTTCTTGAAGCCGGCCTTCTTCGACTTGTTCAGCGCGATCGCGCTGACGATCAAGCCGATGACGCCGGCGACGAAGGCCAGCACCAGGCCGACGATGCCCATCGTCTTGCCGGGATCCTCCGCGGCGGGCTGCTGGTAGTAGGTTCCGGGCGGGTTCTGGCCGGCCGGGTTCTCGCCGGGCGGCGGTTGGTTCGGGGCGGGCTGGGACATGGTCACTCCAGTCTCGACGGGGAATGTCACCGGTATCGTGCCACAGCGCCTCAGCCCTTTCTCAGTTTGAACGAGGTTGGTCCCATCGTGACGGGATTGTGATCATCTCCGCTGCGCGATCAGCCGATGTGTCGGCGCACCTCGGCCAGGAAGGCGGCCGGGTCGTCGGCGTACAGCGCCACCCGCTCGACCTCCTCGGCACCGGACGGCAGTCGACAGCGGATCGGCCGTTCGAGCCGGATGTCGATGTTGGTCTCGTTGCCCATCCGCAGGTGCAGGGTCCGCGTCCCGTCGGTGTCGGTCGTGATCTTCGGTTCCCCGTCCGGTCGGACGCGCTTGCGCTTGCCGACCGAGTAGACGTCGTCCCAGCTGAGGGGCAGGTCGACCTCCGCCGCGTACCGGGCGCGGATGCCCTCCGGGCCGACCGCGTGCGGCCTGGTGATCATGCCGAGCAGCAGGCCGATCATCCAGACCAGTCCCCAGACGCCCAGGATCAACAGCGGGATCCGCACGCTCGGCCACCTGTGCACGATGAGGTCGACCACGACCAGCTCGACGGCCGACACCACGATGAACACGATCAGCGGAGCGAACGCGGGCTGGTGGTAGCTGAAGCCGACCGCGCGAGCCGGGACCCGCGGACGGCGGAGCACGAAGCGATAGATCCCTTGGTAGCCGTGGATCTCGGCCAGCGTGGCCCGCTTCACCAGGTACCCCACCAGCTGCCACCAGGTGCGGCGCCGGCGAGAGGTCTGGACGGTGGTCATGCCGGCGGCCGCTCGGCCCGAGCGCGATCCAGCAGGCCCTGCCAGCGCTCGGCGATCAGACCGAGATCGGCATCCAGCCGATCGAGCCGATCACGATCCAGGCCGGCTGTCACCTCGGTGGCCAGCTGCTCCCGGTCGCGACCCATCGCGGCCATCGTGGTCGCTCCGAGCTCGGTCAACTCGATCAGCGTCGCCCGACGGTCGCTCGGATGCGGGCGCCGGACGACGTAGCCACTGCCCTCCAGCCCGTCCACCAGCGCGGTCACGTTGCGCGGGGTCACGTCGAGCGCGGTGGCCAGCTCCCGCTGGGTGACCGGGCCGCGCCGGTGCGCCTCCCAGAGCAGATGGGTTCGGGCCGGGGTCAGTGCGGTGTCCGCGAAGGCGTGATCGAGATCCTGCTGGATCAAGAACGCGACCTGGAGCAACCGGTCGAACACCGCTATCTGGGCCTGTAACATGGTGAATACAATACACTATGTATAAAGTATCCCAACGGCGGTCGCGGACTGGCTTAGGATCGCGGACATGCCGCGCGTGGTCGTCGATGTGATGCCCAAACCCGAGATCCTCGATCCCCAGGGGAAGGCGGTGACCGGCGCACTGAATCGGCTGGGATTCACCGGGTTGTCGGTCCGCCAGGGGAAGCGCTTCGAGTTCGACGTGGCCGGAGACCTCTCCGACCAACGATTGGCGGAGATCCACCACGCGGCCGAGACGTTGCTGGCCAACACCGTGATCGAGACGTTCGCCGTCCGGGTCGAGACCGAGGAGCCGGTCTGATGGCCGCGCGGATCGGCGTCGTCACCTTCCCGGGCTCGCTGGACGACGTCGACGCGCTCCGGGCGGTACGGACCGCCGGGGCCGAGCCGGTGTCGCTCTGGCACGGCAGCGACGAGCTGGGTGACGTGGACGCCGTCATCCTGCCCGGCGGCTTCTCCTACGGTGACTACCTGCGCTGCGGCGCCATCGCCCGCTTCGCGCCCGTGATGACCGAGGTGATCCGGCGGGCCGGGGCGGGGCTGCCGGTGCTCGGGATCTGCAACGGCTTTCAGGTCCTCTGTGAGGCCGGTCTGCTGCCCGGCGCACTCATCCGCAACGACGTGCAGACCTTCGTCTGCCGCGACCAGCGCCTGCGCGTGGAGTCGGTGGACACGGTCTGGACCTCGGCCTTCGCTGCCGGCCAGGAGATCACCATCGTGCTCAAGAACGGCGAGGGCCGCTTCCTCGCCGACGAGGACACCCTCGATCGGCTCGAGGGTGAGAACCGGGTCGTCTTCCGCTACCTCGACGGCAATCCGAACGGTTCGCTGCGCGACATCGCCGGTGTCTGCAACGAGCGGGGGAACGTGGTCGGTCTGATGCCCCATCCGGAGCACAACGTGGATCCGCTGACCGGGCCCTCGACCGACGGCCGGCCGTTCTTCAGCAGCGTGCTCGACTTCTTGGCGGTCGGGGTCTGATCCCTCGAGCCCGCTGGACACCGATCAGCCGATCCCGCGGTCGCGGGTAGCGTTTCCGCGTGGCCGACACCGTCGAGAACGCCGCCCGCACGCCCGATCAGGGGCAGCCCTGGGCCGAACTGGGGCTGAAGGAGGACGAGTACCGACGCATCCGCGACATCCTCGACCGCCGCCCGAGCGCCTCCGAGCTCGCCATGTACTCGGTGATGTGGTCCGAGCACTGCTCGTACAAGTCGTCCAAGGTGCACCTGCGCCGCTTCGGTGAGCTGCCGGACGAGACGCCGATCGGCAAGACCCTGGCCGGGATCGGCGAGAACGCCGGCGTGATCGACGTCGGCCAGGGCTATGCGGTCACCTTCAAGCTCGAGTCGCACAACCACCCCAGTTACGTCGAGCCCTACCAGGGTGCGGCGACCGGCGTGGGCGGCATCGTCCGCGACATCCTGGCCATGGGGGCCCGGCCCATCGCCGTGATGGATCCGCTGCGCTTCGGACCGCTGGAGGAACCCGACACCGCCCGGGTGCTGCCCGGCGTGGTGGCCGGGGTCGGCGGCTACGGCAACTGCCTCGGCCTGCCCAACGTCGGCGGGGAGGTGGTGTTCGACCGCAGCTACGCCGGGAACCCGCTGGTCAACGCCTTGTGCGTCGGGGTGCTGCGGCACGAGGACCTGCACCTGGCCAAGGCGACCGGGGTCGACAACGTGGTGATCTTGTACGGGGCGGCCACCGGCGGTGACGGCATCGGCGGCGTCAGCGTCCTCGCCAGCGAGACCTTCGACGCCACCGGTCCCGCGAAACGGCCGAGCGTTCAGGTGGGCGATCCGTTCATGGAGAAGCTGCTGATCGAGTGCACGCTCGAGGTGTTCGCGGCCGGCATCGTGAGCGGGATCCAGGACCTCGGCGGCGCGGGCCTGTCCTGCGCCACCTCGGAGCTGGCCAGCGCCGGCGACGGCGGCATGCACGTCGATCTGGATCGGGTGCACCTGCGGGACTCGACGCTCAGTCCCGAAGAGATCTTGATGAGTGAGTCGCAGGAACGGATGATGGCGGTCGTCGAACCGCGGCACGTCGAGCGCTTCCTCGCCATCTGCGCGAAGTGGGACGTCGCCGCCGTCGTGATCGGCGAGGTGACCGACACCGGACGGCTGGTCATCGACTGGCACGGCGAGACGATCGTCGACGTCCCACCGCGCACGGTCGCCCACGAGGGGCCGGTGTACGAGCGGCCGCTGGCCCGGCCGGACTGGCTGGATGCGGTGCAGCGCGACGGCGGTGCCGACCTGCCCCGACCGCGGACCGGCGACGAGCTCGCGCAGACGCTGCTGACGTTGGTCGGTTCCCCCAACCTGTGCGACAAGTCCTGGATCACCGACCAGTACGACCGCTACGTCCGTGGCAACTCCGTGCTCGCGCAGCCGGCGGACGCCGGCCTGCTGCGGATCGACGAGCAGACGCACCTGGGGGTGGCGCTCGCCACCGACGGGAACGGCCGGTTCGTCTATCTCGATCCCTACGTCGGCGCGCAGCTGGCGCTGGCGGAGTCCTACCGGAACGTGGCGGCGACCGGGGCGCAACCGGTGGCCGTCACGGACTGCCTCAACTTCGGCTCACCGGAGGATCCCGCCGTGATGTGGCAGTTCCGGCAGGTGATCGACGGTCTGGTCGACGGTTGCCGACAGCTGGGACTGCCGGTCACCGGCGGCAACGTCAGCTTCTACAACCAGACGGGGGACACCGCGATCCTGCCGACCCCGGTGATCGGCATGCTGGGCGTGATCTCCGACGTCAGGCAACGGATCACGATGGGTTTCGCCGCCCCGGCGGAGGAGCTGTTCCTGCTGGGCACCACCCGCGACGAGCTGGACGGTTCCGCCTGGGCCGACGCGGTGCACGACCGGCTCGGCGGCACGCCACCGGCGGTCGATCTCGATCTCGAGCGGCGGTTGGCCGAGGTCATGATCACGGCAGGGCGACGTGGCCTGCTCAGCAGTGCGCACGATCTCGCCGACGGCGGGTTGGCGCAGGCCCTGGTCGAGTCCGCGCTCCGCCATGACGTCGGGTGCTCGGTGGAGCTGGGCGATCGCGATCCGTTCGTCGAGTTGTTCTCGGAGTCGGCCGGGCGGATGCTCGTCTCCGTGCCGGCAGGCGACGTCGCGGAGCTGGAGCGGCTCTGCGCCGACCACCAGGTTCGGTGTACCCGGCTGGGCGTCACCACCACCGACGCGACGCTGTCGGTGGTGGGGCACTTCGCGCTGCCGCTGACGACGATCCGCGACACCTGGCGCAGGCCGATCCGGGCGGCGCTCGGGGTCAGCTGACGCCTGTTCGTGCCCTGAGCGCTCACCCAGTTCGCGCCCTGAGCCTGTCGAAGGGCCAATATCCAGTTCGCGCCCTGAGCTTGTCGAAGGGCCAATGGCGGCTCCTCCACGGGCCCGGAGCACGAGGCGCGGCTCAGAGCACGAAGACCCGCGCCAGACTCAGAGGGCCTCGCGGCCGGGGACGCCGACCCAGCTCCCGTCGGAGTGCATGGAGGTGATCACCGCGTGCGCGACGGCGCTGGACTGCCAGCCGTCGTGCAGGGTGGCGAGGTCACCCGGGTCGGCGCCGAGGGCGATCGAGTCGATCCAGGTCTGCAGCTGGAGCCGGTACGCCGCCGCGAACCGCGGTCGCCAGTCCGCGGCATACGCCGCGGTGCGACCGAGCCCGCTGTCGACCGTGACCGTGATCGGCTCGGCGAGCTGGAGGGCGGCGGTCTCACACACCACCTCGCAGCGGACGTCGTAGCCGTACCGAGCGTTGAGGAAGACCTCGACCACGGCGAGCACGCCGTCGGCCGAGCGCAGCAGGATGAGCTGCGGGTCGGCGACGCCGGGGACGGCACCGGTCGCCGCCGGGCGCTGCCAGCTGACCTCCACGACCGCCGAGTCCAGCAGCCAGGGCACGATGTCGAGATCGTGGATGGCGGAGTTGGTCACCACGCTCTCCGACGTCGTCCCGGGTCCGGACGAGACGCCCCGACCGGTGCTGTGCACCAGCAGGGGCCGGCCGTGACCGTTGGAGCGGACCGCCGCCTTGAGGTCGACGTACCCAGGATCGAAGCGACGCATGAATCCGATGCGGATGAGGTCCGCGGCGTCACCCAGGTCGGCGACCAGCTGGGTCGCCTCACCGAAGGTGGGGGCCAGCGGCTTCTCGCAGAGCACCGGCTTGCCGGCTTCGGCACATCGTTGCAGCAGCGCCGGGTGGGTCGGGTCGGGAGACGCGATGACGACCGCGTCGACCTCCGGGTCGGCGATCAACCCGGTGGGATCGGCTCCGGACCGGCTGCCGACGGCTTCGGCGGTGACATCGGCGCGACTCCGGTCGACGTCGGTCACGAGGGTGACCTCGGCTCCGCGGACGAACCGGGCCAAGGTCCGGGCGTGGTCGGCGCCCATGATCCCGGCGCCGATGACTCCGACACGAACCGCCACTGCTGCCTCCTGTACTGATCAGATCCATCCATCTTTGTCCGAACAAATGACACCCTGGCGGACGGCGACCTCTCGGTCAACTCCGGCCCTCGGTTCTGCTCCGAAGCGAGGACGACCGGACCTGTCGGCGGACACGCGACCCACCTCCTGACGCCGGATCCCCCGGTGGGAACATTCGACAATGCCCGACAAGAACGCGCAGACCATCGCGTACCCGTCGCCTGCAGCGCGCCCCCGGCGGGACGGGACCAAGACCATCCCGCCACACGTCATCGTCTTGTTCGGTGCCACCGGCGACCTGTCACGGCGCAAGCTGCTGCCCGGGATGGCCCACCTCGCCCTGTCCGCCCTCGCGCCGGACATCCAGGTCGTCGGCACGTCGCTGGAGGAGATGAGCGAGGACGGTTTCCGGACGTTCGCCCTGCAGGCCCTGGACGAGTTCGGCCACCACACGCTGAACGACGAGCAGAAGAGCGAGTTCGCCCAGCGGCTCACCTACGTGCCGCAGGGTCGTCGGGGCGGAAGGCCTCGCCCGGGCGGTGCAGGGTGCCGAGGAGCGCTACGGTGGCAGCTGCCCGAAGCTGCACTATCTGAGCGTCCCGCCCGTCCGCCGCCCCGGCCGTCATCAAGACGATCCGCGACGCCGACCTGGTCGACCGACGTCCCGGGTGGTGATGGAGAAGCCGTTCGGGACCGACCTGGAGAGTGCGGTCAAGCTCAACGACTACCTGCACGAGACCTTCCGAGAGCGGCAGATCTTCCGGATCGACCACTTCCTGGGCAAGGAGGCGGCGCAGAACATCCTGGCGTTCCGATTCGGCAACGGCCTGTTCGAGCCGATCTGGAACCGGCAGTTCATCGACCACATCCAGATCGACATCCCCGAGACCCTCGGGTCTGGACCGACGGGCCAACTTCTACGAGTCGACCGGTGCGTACAAGGACATGGTGGTCACCCACCTGTTCCAGGTGCTGGCCTTCGTGGCGATGGAGCCGCCCACCGCGCTGGAGCCGCGGGCCATCAGCGAGGAGAAGAACAAGGTCTTCCGCTCGATGCTGCCGATCGACGTCCGCAGACGTGGTGCGCGGCCAGTACGGCGGCTACCGCGATGAGCAAGGCGTCGCGCGCGACTCCGACACCGAGACCTTCATCGCCCTGCGCGCCGAGATCGACAACTGGCGCTGGGCCGGGGTGCCGTTCTACTGCCGGACCGGCAAGCGGATGGCCGAGGGCCAGCGGATCATCTCGATCGCCTTCAAGGAAGCGCCGCGGAGCATGTTCCCGGCGGGTTCCGGGGTCGGGTCCCAGGGCCCGGACCACCTCACCTTCGACCTGGCGGACGAGTCGAAGGTCTCGCTGTCGTTCTACGGCAAGCGGCCCGGCCCCGGCATGAAGCTGGACAAGCTGAGCATGCAGTTCTCCACCCGGGAGACCGACCGGGCCGGCGACATCCTCGAGGCGTACGAGCGGTTGATCATGGACGCGATGCGGGACGACCACACCCTGTTCACCACCGCGGACGGCATCGAGAGCCTCTGGGAACGCTCCCAGGAGCTGCTGGACAACCCGCCACCGGTGAAGACGTACCCACCGGGCACCTGGGGTCCCAACGCCATCCACCAGCTGGTGGCGCCGCACGCCTGGCGGCTGCCGTTCGAGCGGGTCTGGCGCGAGAAGAAGTAGCGGCGTCGTCCGCTCGCTCGGGTCGGCGCGAGCTCAGGGCCGGTTGATCAGCTCGCCCGCGATGCGGAAGAACTCGCGCGGCGCGTCGGCGCCGAGGTGCTCACCCAGGCAGTAGGTCCGGTAGGCCCGCCGTTGGTCGGCCCTGGAGTCGGCGCCGTGCAGCTCGTCCAACGCCTGGTCGAGGGTGCTCAGGTCCGGCTCGATCACGTAGGCCACCCGGGCCATCGGGAACTCGTCGACGAACGCCTGACCGGATGCCGTCACGGCCACCATGGCGAACGGCTTGCCGGAGGCCAGGTAGTCCGAGGCCACCGACGAGACATCGGTGATCAAGGCGTCGGAGGCGTTGAAGCAGGCCGGGATGTCCCAGTCGCGCTCGGCCCGCTGCCCCCAGGCGTGCTGCCGGCCGGAGGCGTTGCGATCGGCCTCCAGCAGGGCGTGGATGGCTTTGATCCGGGTGGTGTCGGACTTGTCGGCGTAGCTCAACGGGTGCGGCCGGAAGATCACCGTCGACCCACGGTCCAGCAGGGCCGAGACGATCTGCTCGCCGGAGGGCAGCGAGGAGTAGTTGGTGCTCGGCCGGCCACCCTTCCACGTCGGGGCGTACAGGACGGTCCGCGGCGATCCCGGCGGCAGCGGCTGATCGCGGACCTGGATCTTCTCGATCTGCGGCCGGCCGACGATCGCGAAGTGGTCGGGCGGCACCTTGATCCCGTGCGCGGCGTAGCGATCGACGCCCTGCTGGCCGGACACGAACAACTTGGTGTAGGTCGCGTGCCGCGGATGGAAGTTCGCCTGCTTGTCGGAGTCGCCGTGGTTCAGCCAGATGTGGGTCAGCTGCGCATACCGCTGGAACGTGCTGTTGGCCGGACTGCCCTGGACGTAGAACGCCGCCCGCAGCGAGTCCACCACCATCGAGTCGAGGTGACCGGACATGCCGCGGTCGGTCCGGGGCACCAGGATCGGCGCCGAGGTCAGTTCGGCGATCTCGGGCACCGTGGCGGGACTGCGGGTGATCACGATGAAGGGTTGCCCGAGCCGTTCGAGGTAGGGCAGCCACATCCCCAGCTGGTACCGGGCACCCTGCACCGCGGCGTAGTAGACCGCGAATCTCGGGGCCAGCCGCTCCAACGCCGGCCGGGTGGCCTCCTGGGCCCGCCGACTGGTCGCGGTCAGCTTCACCGCGTACCAGGCGATCGCCCCGGTGAGTGGAACCGTGGCGACGGCGGCAAGCACGAGCAGCCAACCCGGCAGCGCGAACAGGGCGCAGACGGCACCGAACACGATCAGCGCCAAGCTGGCCGTCAGCACCCAACCGGCGGAGAACGGTGCCACCGGCAGGCTCGGCACGCCCGGCAGGTTGACGACAACGATCCGGGTGCTGCTGAGCAGGTTCTTGACGAGGGGTTCTGCCATCACCAGGGCGAGCATCAACCCCAGTCCGGCGAACGCCCATCCCGCCGAGCCCGGGTTCGTGATCAGGTACCCGGCGCCGACACAGACCAGCAGCATCACCCGGACGGTGACGAAGTAGCCGAGCATGCCCTCGTCCGGCACGCCCAGGATCTGCTTGGCGCGGCGGACCACGATCGTCACCAGCGACGCGGTCGCCGTCAGGGCGCCGAGCAGCTGCAGCGGCCACGACGACGCGGCCAGCAACAGGCACAGGCCGATCACCGTGCCGAGGTTGATCAGGTTTCGGACGGTGAAGTCGCCCAGTTCCTTGCGGACCCGGCCGAGCCGGCGCCGCCAACCGCCGCGCGATCTCCCGGCGACGCTCTTCGCGCCCGCCTCGGGTGTTCCGGCCGCCGGCGCCGGTCTGCTCGTCTGCACGTTGGGCGTCTCCACGTTCATCTCAGCGCAAACCCTAACCACCGCGGTCCGTCGTGGCAGGAAGCGCGCCGGGTGGCGTTAGGCTGAGGTAGTGGCAGGTGCTGACGGCCGACTGAACGCCGACCTCGACCCACACGACCGCGGTCCGCAGGACGCGTGCGGGGTGTTCGGTGTCTGGGCCCCCGGCGAGGAAGTCGCCAAACTCAGCTACTTCGGGTTGTACGCGCTGCAGCACCGCGGGCAGGAGTCCGCCGGCATCGCGGTCAGCAACGGCAGCCAGATCATGGTCTTCAAGGACATGGGCCTGGTTTCGCAGGTCTTCGACGAGTCGACCCTCAACTCGCTGCGCGGCCACCTGGCCATCGGCCACAGCCGTTACTCCACGACCGGTGCGAGCGTCTGGAAGAACGCGCAACCGACCTTCCGACCGACCGCCACCGGCGGCCTCGCGCTCGGCCACAACGGCAACCTCACCAACACCTTCGAGCTCCAGGCCTGGCTCGCCCAGCGCGATCAGCCCGGTGACTCGCTGGTGCCGGGTGCGCTGTCCAACGAAGCCACCAACGACACGTCGCTGATCACCGCACTGCTCGCCACCTATCCGGGACTGACCATCGAACAGGCGGCGCTCGAGGTGCTGCCGCATCTGCGCGGCGCCTTCAGCCTGGTGTTCATGGACGAGGAGACGCTGTACGCCGCCCGCGATCCGCAGGGCGTGCGGCCGCTGGTGCTCGGCCGGCTGGAACGTGGCTGGGTGGTGGCGAGCGAGACGGCCGCCCTGGACATCGTCGGCGCCTCGTTCATCCGTGAGGTGGCGCCCGGTGAGCTGATCGCCGTGGACGCGGACGGCCTGCGCAGCACCACGTTCGCCGAGGCCGATCCGAAGGGCTGCCTGTTCGAGTACGTCTACCTCGCCCGACCGGACACGATGATCTCCGGCCGGCGCCTGCACTCGGTGCGGGTGGAGGTCGGTCGGACGCTGGCCAAGGAGTTCCCCGCCGAGGCCGACCTGGTCATCCCCGTGCCGGAATCGGGCACACCCGCCGCGATCGGCTACGCCGAGGCGTCCGGCATCCCGTACGGGCAGGGTCTGGTCAAGAACTCCTACGTCGGTCGGACGTTCATCCAACCGAGCCAGACCATCCGCCAGCTCGGTATCCGGCTCAAGCTCAACCCGCTGCGCGACGTGATCGCCGGCAAGCGGCTGGTGGTGGTGGACGACTCGATCGTCCGCGGCAACACCCAGCGGGCGCTGGTCCGGATGCTGCGGGAAGCCGGGGCCACCGAGGTGCACGTGCGGATCTCGTCGCCGCCGGTGAAGTGGCCCTGCTTCTACGGGATCGACTTCGCCAGCCGGGCCGAGCTGATCGCCACCGGGCTCACCGACGACGAGATCTGCCGCTCGATCGGTGCCGACTCCCTCGGCTACGTCAGTCTGGACGGACTCGTCGCGGCCACCGAGGTCGGCAAGGACCGGCTGTGCCGCGCCTGCTTCGACGGGATCTACCCGATCGAGCTGCCCCTCGCCGAGCGCTCCGGGAAGCACGTGCTCGAGCAGGAGAACGGGCATCGCACCGACGTCGACGGACTCACCGCCTCCGTGGCCGGAGTCGGAGCCTCGGATGCCCTCTCCCGGCCGTGACGGCTGGTCGCGCCGTGTTCTCGGCCGGCGCTGCGCGTACGACGGTCGAGCGACAGCGCTCCTCGGATCGCAGCCGCGATGACCGGATCTGAGGGGTCGGACTCGGCGTACGCGAAGGCCGGCGTCGACATCGAGGCCGGGGACCGCGCGGTCGAGCTGATGAAGTCGTGGGTCGCCAAGACCCGCCGACCCGAGGTGATCGGTGGCCTCGGCGGCTTCGCCGGGCTGTTCGACGCCGCGGCCCTGAGTCGGCTGGAGCACCCGGTGCTCGCCACCTCGACCGACGGGGTCGGCACCAAGGTGGCCATCGCCCAGGCGCTGGATCGTGCACGACACGATCGGCTTCGACCTGGTCGGCATGGTGGTCGACGATCTGGTCGTGTGCGGCGCCGAGCCGCTGTTCATGACCGACTACATCGCCTGCGGCCGGGTCCGGCCCGAACGGATCGCGGCGATCGTGCAGGGCATCGCCGAGGCCTGTGTGGAAGCGGGTTGCGCGCTGCTCGGTGGCGAGACCGCCGAGCACCCGGGACTGCTCGGCCCCGACGAGTACGACCTCGCCGGTGCCGCCACCGGCGTCGTCGAGCGGGATGCGCTGCTCGGACCGGATCGCGTCCGGCCCGGCGACGTGCTCGTCGCCATCGCGTCGTCCGGACTGCACTCCAACGGGTTCTCGCTGGTGCGCAAGGTGTTCGCCGACGCCGGCTGGGCTCTGGGACCGGCACGTCGACGAGCTGGGCCGGACGCTCGGCGAAGAGCTGCTCGAGCCCACCAGGATCTACACCCGGAGCTGCCTCGAGCTGATCCGCGCGGTCGAGGTGCACGCGATAGCCCACATCACCGGCGGCGGGTTGGCCGCCAATCTGGCTCGGGTGCTGCCGGACACGGTGGTGGCGACGATCGACCGGTCCAGCTGGCGACCGGCGCCCGTCTTCGATCTGGTCCGCCGGGTCGGCCGGGTGAGCGACCCGATCTCGAGGCGACCGTGAACATGGGCGTCGGGATGGTGGCGGTCTGTCCGGAGCCGGTCGGTGAAGCCGCGATCGGGGTGCTCGCCGGCCACGGGATACCGAGCTGGATCTGCGGGGACGTGGCCGCGGCGGGAGGCTCGGGCGGCGGCCAGGTGCAGATGACGGGACACTCACGCCCCTGAACTTGCAGCCTTGCTCGCATTGGGTAGCCTTTGCCCCACGACATCATTCAACCTGAGCCGCGGCTAGCCGCCGGCAGGACAAGTGCGAGGGGGTCGACCCGACATGGGGCGCGGCCGTGCAAAGGCAAAGCAGACCAAGGTTGCCCGCGAACTGAAGTACCGTTCCGTGGATACCGACTTCACGTCGCTCGAGCGAGAGCTTCGCGGGGATGAGGGCGGTCCGCAGATCCCCTCGGCCTACGCCGATCTCGTCGAAGACGGCGAAGCGGGCGAGACCGGTCACCGCGAGAGCGGAAATTACCAGGACCTTCGCAAGTCGGGTTGAGCCTCCTGATGGGGTAAGTGCTTTAGCCTTGGCCCCATGAGTGAGAACCCTCCCCAGTCCGCTGGGCAGCCTTCCGACAAGCAGGACGTCGAAACGACCCCGGGATCTGAGGAAAGCGGGTCGACTGCCTCGTCGTCCGGCGGGTACTCGGCGCCCACCTCCTCCGACTCCGGGGGCTACGCGCCGCCGGCCGACTCCGGTCTCGGTTCGGCACCGTCGGAGCACACGAGCCCCTGGGGTTCGGCGCCGCTGCCGAACGAGCCGTCGTCCGGGTCGACCGCGAGTTCGGCCGCGTCCGGGTCCGATCCGTACGGCGCCCCCGCCGGCGGCCAGTACGGCGCGCCGAGCGCACAGCCGACTCCGCCGTACACCCAGCCCTCCGGTCCCGACGTGCAGGGTTACGGCCAGCAGCAGGGTTACGGCCAGCAGCCGGGTTACGGTCAGCCCGGCCAGACCGGTCAGCCCGGTCAGCAGGGTTACGACCCCGGCTACGGCCAACAGCCGCCCGCGTACGGGCAGGACCCCAACTACGGCGCCGCCGGCTACCCGCCGCAGGGTGGCTACGACCCGAACGCGCAGTACCAGCAGCCGGGCTACCCGCAGCAGCAGTACCCGGGCCAGCCGCCGGCCACCGGGGCCGCCCCGGTGAGTCCGAGCGACGAGCGACTGTGGGCCACCCTGGCGCACATCTGATCCCGTTCATCGGCTTCGTCGGCCCGCTGATCGCGTACCTGGTCTTCAAGGACCGCAGCGCGTGGCTGAAGGAGAGCACCACCGAGGCGCTCAACTTCTCGATCCTCTACTCCCTGGCCCAGATCGTCTCGGCGTTCCTGACCATCGTGATCATCGGCGCCATCCTGCTGCCGCTGATCGCCATCGGTGGTCTGGTGCTCTGCATCCTGGCCGCCATCGCCAGCAACAAGGGTGAGCAGTACAAGTACCCGGTCAACTGGCGCATCATCAAGTAGCTGGACGAGTGACCCAACCCCTTCGCTGCAGCGGAGGGGTTGGCTTTTTTCGAGGGAGTGCGGACCGCCGGTTCTGAAGGAGTGTTCGCGCCAACTCGCTTCTCGTTGCCCCGATCACGACGAAGAATCGGTGCGAGGGAAGCATGCCGAGCGCGGGCGGAGCGAGCCATTGAACAGGGAGCGAGCTATCAGAATCTGGGACCCGGACTTCCTGGACGGGTACGAGTCGACGGAGCTGCCGCTGGACGTCCCGCGGGCGCCGGGCGAGCCGGACGACGTCGAGATGGTCGCCACCCTGGTCCGCAAGGCACCCGGCAACGAATCGCGGCACGGCCGTGCTCTACATCCACGGCTGGAACGACTACTTCTTCCAGACCCATGTCGCCGAGGCGTTCACCGAGGCGGGCATCGACTTCTTCGCCCTTGATCTGCGCCGCTACGGCCGGAGCCTACCGCCGGGGCCAGTTCGCCACGGCTTCATCACCGACCTCGACGACTACGGCGTCGAGATCGGCGAAGCCGTCGACCTGATCGCCGCCGACCACGACCGGCTGATCCTGGTCGCCCACTCGACCGGCGGCCTGATCGCCTCGCTCTGGGCCGCGAAGCACCCCGAGCGGGTCACGGCCCTGGTCCTGAACTCACCCTGGCTGGATCTGCAGGGATCGGCGATGGTCCGGGCTCTGGGGACCCCGGTGATCGACGCGATCGGCCACAGCAGGCCGACCAGTGTGCTCCGGTTGCCCGACACTCGGCTTCTACGCCCGGGCGCTGCACCTGTCGCAGGAAGGGGAGTGGGACTACGACCTGAGCCTGAAGAGCAGTCCCTCGCCGCCGATCCGGGTCGGCTGGCTGCGTGCCATCCGGCTCGGTCACCAACGGGTGGCCGCCGGCCTCGACCTCAGCTGCCCGGTGCTGGTGATGTGCTCGACCCGGACCGATTTCGCGGCGCAAGTGGCACGAGGAGCTGCGGACGGCGGACACGGTCTTGGACGTGGACCAGATCGTGCGCTCGGGCCACCCGACTGGGTCGCTCGGTCACCATCGTCAGGGTCGACCAGGGACTGCACGACGTCTGGCTGTCCGCGCCCGCGGTACGCAAGCTGGCGTTGGACGAGATGCTGCACTGGGTGGAGGCGTACGCGCTGCAGCCAGGGCTGCGTCCGCAAGCGGTTGCGGGAGCCTGACCAGGGGGCTTACAGAGCCGACCGGGCCCCTGCTTAGATGGTCGATGTGACCGAAATGCCGCATGTCGTCGTCGTCGGCGCAGGCTTCGCCGGAATCTCTGCGACCACCGAGCTGGCCAAGGAGGGCTTCCGGGTCACGCTGATCGACCGACACCCGTACAACACGTTCCAGCCGCTGCTCTATCAAGTCGCCACCGGTGGACTGAACGCGGGCGACGTCACGTACTCGCTGCGTTACTTCAGCGCCCGGCATTCCGGCGTCCGGTTCCGACGGGCGACCGTGACCGGGATCGACCACGACGCCCGCGAGGTGCTCTGCGACGACGGCGTACGGATCGGCTACGACTACCTGGTGCTCGGCAACGGGATCACCACGAACCACTTCGGCATCCCCGGAGCGGCGGAGTACTCGATGTCGATGTACACCCGCGCCGAGGCGCTCCGGGTGCGCGACACCATCTTCGGCGGCCTGGAGACCATCGCCGGGACGTCCGATCCCAACACCGGCGGGTTCACGGTCGTGATCGTCGGCGGCGGCGCCACCGGGGTGGAGATCGCCGGCCAGCTGGCCGAGCTGAAGATGAAGGCGATCCCGGAGGTGTACCCGGAGCTGAACCCGGCTCGGGTGCACGTGGTGCTGGTGGAGATGGGTCCGCACCTGCTCGCCCCGTTCGACGACCAGCTGCGCAAGTACGCGCTGCGGGAGCTGGTCAAGCGCGGCGTCGACGTACGGTTGAAGACGGCGATCTCGGAGGTGCACGCCGACCGGGTCGACTTCAAGGACGGCAGCTCGATGCCGGTCGACCTGGTCGATCTGGGCGGCCGGGGTGGCGGGCTACCCGCGGGTCAAGGAGTGGGATCTGCCGCTCGGCCGGGGGGTCGGATCGAGGTCAACGACGATCTGACCGTGGTGGGCCACGACCACATCTTCGCCGTCGGCGACACCAGCCTGATCGTGGACCAGCCGCTGCCGCAGCTGGCGCAGCCCGCGATCCAGACCGGCAAGCACGCCGCGAAGCAGATCGCCCGGCTGTCACCGCGGCCTGCACGTCGAGAAGTTCTCCTACTTCGACAAGGGCACCATGGCCACGATCGGCCGGGGTGACGCGGTGCTGCAGATGCCGAACGGCATCAAGATCAAGGGCGTCATCGCCTGGCTCGGCTGGATCGCGTTGCACCTGCTCTACATCCTCGGTGGCCGCAACCGGGTCCAGACCCTGATCAACCTGACGGTGCGCTACGTCGGCGTCCGTCGCTCCGGCGCCATCGTCGGCGACGTGATGGAACCCCCACGCCTCCGCGCCATCCGCGACAAGTAACCCGCTCGCGCCCTGAGCCTGTCGAAGGGCCCGATCCAGCCGTTCGTCGTGCCCTGAGCCTGTCGAAGGGTGCATCCAGCAGCACCCGTGTTCGATGCAATTGAGGTTTGACCTCCTTGGCCGTTCGGCCTGCTCAGCGCGAGCGCGGAGGGCTACGCGTACTTGGCCGCGACCCGGCCCGCTTCTTCGCCGTAGCGCGGTCCGTGGGTCACGGCGTGTACGAGCAGCGGGTGCAGCTGGTGCAGGCCGATGAGGTCGCGCCAGCCGTCGGAGAGCTCGGCCGCCTCGGCGTAGGCACCCAAGGTCGCGACCAGGCCGGGGGAGCCGAACAGGCTCAGCATCGCCAGGTCGGTGAGCCGGTGGCCGCCGTGGGCCGCGGGATCGATCAGCACTGCGCCGGTGGCGGTCCACATGACGTTGCCCGACCACAGGTCGCCGTGGATCCGGGCCGGCGGGGCGTGGTCGTCGAAGTCGCCGGCGCGGAGTCGTTCGCAGATCCGGTCGATCCGGCTGCGCACGTCGTCGCCGATGGTGCCGATGCGATGCGCCTGGCGTGCGTACGGGAGCAGTCGCTGCTCGGCGTAGAAGTCGCCCCATCGCTCGACCGGGTGCAGGGACAGCGGTTGGGTCCCGATGAAGCCGTCCTCGTGCCAGCCGTTGGGCGGTTGGCCGAACGCCGCCGCGCCGGCGGCGTGGGTCGCGGCCAGCTGCCAGCCGAACGACTCCATCGTGGCCGACGTCGGCGGCGCCGTGGTCAGTCGTTCGACGGTGATGTGGTCGCTGTCGACCTCGATCAGGCGCACGACCCGGGCCGCGTCCGGACCGGCGGCCGCCAACCAGCGCAGTCCGGCGGCTTCGGCGGGATAGCTGCGCGGGGTGATCGGTGACCGTTTGGTGAAGGTGTCCCGCATCAGATGTTCAAGGTACCGCGCACGATGCTGAGGCCCGAGTGCTTCGGATTGACGTCGTTGACCGGTTCCTCCGAGATGTCCACGACCGGGAAGTCGGCCAGGTTCACTTTGGAGTCGACGCTGAATCGCCCCTCCGTCGCCGTCAGCTGCCCGATCGGCTGCATCTTCGTGTGCGTGGGGTCCATCACCCAGACGTACCGGATGCCCGGCACATCGCGCGGGGTGCTCATCCGGACGACGAGCTCCCGTTGCCCGTCGGCGTCGCGTTCGAGGGTGGCTTCCCCGGTCGAGCCGGTCCAGTCCGGTGCCGCGGGCTCCAGCTGCGCCTCGCCGACGACTGTCGGCGTCGGTTGCGACAACCGGTTCCAGCCCAGTCCGACACCGATTCCGACGATCAACGCAAGGACCGCCGCCAGGGCGAGGGCGAGCACGCGTCGGCCCCGGGTGCGCCCGCCCGGTCCGCGGCCGGCCGGGTCGAGATCACGGACCGCCGCGGGTGCCGTGCTGGTCGTGCCGTCGTGCTGCCCGGTCTCCGGGGTCGCCCCTCGGACCGGGGTGAGCGGCTCCGCCGACTCGGTCGACCTCACCTGGAAGCCAAGCTCCGCTTGGATCCGTCGCCAGACCTCCGGGCTCGGGCTCTCCAACGGAGTCGCCGACTCGACCTCGCGACCGACGCCGGCCAGATGCGCCAGCTCGGCCAGCTCGCGGGTGCATATCGGACAGGTGTCGACGTGAGCGCGCTCAGCCGGGCTGGCGCTGTCCTCGCCGAGGGCAAGCAGAGCGAGGACCTCAGGATTCGTATGCATCCGGCAGGACCTCCATTCTGCTTCTGATCTTCAACAAACTCCGTCTGATGTGGCTCTTGACCGTTCCTGGCGGCAGCTGCAGGCGTTCGGCGATCTGGGCGTGCGTGAGGTCTTCGTAGAAGGCGAGCCGCAGGACCTGCTGCGGCACGACCTCGAGCCGGGCGATCTCGTCGGCGACGATCAGCCGCTCGGCGACGTCGATCGGTTCGAGCGTGCTGGGGCGGGTGTTGGCCGCCACTTCGGTCCTGATCCGCTTGTCGCGGGAGCGTCGCTCGTGGGTGTCGACGATCTTGTTCCGGGCGATGCCCATCAACCAGGCCGGCAGACTGGCCCGGTCGCGCCGGTAGTTCGCCCGTCCCGTCCAGGCGGCGACGAACACCTTCTGCGTCACGTCCTCCGCCTCGGTGACGTCGCCGAGCGAGCGCAACGAGACGCTGTAGACCAGCGACGAGTACCGGCGATAGATCTCGGCGAACGTCTCCTCGCTCCCCGCGAGGAAACCGTCGACGAGGGCTTCGCGCCCGTCGTCGGCTGCGGCCACCGGAATCGTGACCACCTCCGACTTGTCAGGGCAACGGAAAAGCGGTGACGAGAACGTTGTCACGGTAACCGCTGCCTCGATCGTACGCGCCGCCGCAGGTGATCAACACCAGCCGGGGGTGGCCGCCCCGGTCGAACACCGCGTTCCAGTCGATCTTCTTCTTGGCCTCGCTCGCGACGGCGGCGACCCGGTAGCCGTGCTCGCGCCCGGCGCCGTCGATGATCGTGACCACGTCTCCCTTCTTCGTCTCGCGCAATCTCGAGAACGGGCCGAGCCCTTCGGCCCGGGTGTCGACGTGAGCCGCGAGAACCGTCGTCCCGGTCGGTGAGGATGGGTTCGGCCCGAAGCGGTACCAGCCGACCTCGGTGACTGTCTCGGGCAGCTCCATCTCGCCGTCGTCGGTCACCCCGACCGGGGTCACCGGCAGGGAGAGGTCGAGGTCCCGACTGGTCAGTCGAGCCGGCCGGATGCCGGTGTCGGCCTTCCCGGGACGGCGCGGAGCGGCATCCACGATGGGGATCCTGGGGGTGGCGGCCCGCGGCTTCGGCCTCGGCTTGGGTGCCGGGGCTGCGGCCGCCGTACCGCTCGGTGCGGCGGCCGCAGGTGGAGCGGGTGCGGGCGGGACCTGGGGGAGGGTCTCCGCCGGCACCTCACTCGTCGAACCGGTGAGCGCGAGCAGCGCCAGCACGAGTCCCGCGAGGATGACCTCGCGGCTCGTGGCCACTCTGTTCAGGCGCACCGGTTCGCTCTCTCTGGCTGGTTCAGATCTTCGAACCGGTGCGCGCCGGACGGGTCATCCGGACGGCGAACAACGCGACGAACAGCGCGACGAGACCGCCACCGAGGAGGGCGAGCGGCGAGCTGTCCGCAGCCAGGCCGACCTCACCGGAGGGGACACCGTTCGGGCTCGAACCATCGGCCGCGACCGTCTGCGTCGCGAGCTTCAGGTTGTCGTCGTCCAGGCTGCCCCAGGCGTACACGATGGTGGTCGTGGACTCCTTGACGGTGACATCTGCCGGGCCGATCACCGGGTCGGTCGTGCCGGCCGCAGCGACGGATGCCTCGATGGTGCCGGCATCGAGTTCGAGGGACTCCTCGTCCGGATTGGTGAGGCCCTCGATGACTGCCTTGCCACCGGCGAGCACGTCGACGGCCGGAGCCGCCGCCACGTGCCGTACGGTCAGCCGACCGAGGCCGGCATCGACGGTGCTGGTGTCGTTCTCGAACAGGGTGGCCGTCGGGTCGCCACCCTCCTCCAGGTGCGCGACAGCGGTGTAGTTGCCGCCGCCTTCGAGGGTGAGGTCGATCGGGCCGATGGCCGGATCCGAGTCGTCGTCGGCGTCAGCCGCGGTGATCGCGACCGAGTAGGTGCCGGCCGGCAGGTCGAGCGGACCCGCCAGCGTGCCGGGCTTGAAGTCGTCGATGGTGCGCTTGCCGTCCACGTAGACGTCGACGGTGAGGCCGGGAACGGCATGGAGGACCGACAACTTGGCGTCGTCGGCAGCATGGGCGGGGGTGACGGTGAGTCCGGAGAGGGCGAGAACGCCCGCTCCGACCAGCGCCAAGGTACGGAACCTCATGGATGATCTCCTCGGTGAGGTTGAGAGTGGATGCCCAGGGTTCCCGGTGGTGTACTCGCATAGATGCACCACGCACGTTTCTTTCTCGTACGCGCATCGGTCCGCATCGTCTGGAGGAGCCCCCCAGGGCCGACGTCGCCGGGTGAACACGTCACCGGCGAGCCGTGCCGGTGGAGCGGGATGGAGCTGGTGGCCAGGGCCGGGGTCGAACCGGCGACCTTTCACTTTTCAGGCGAACGCTGCTACCAGCTGAGCTACCTGGCCGAGTCGGACGAGCAGGCGCCACGTCCGGAAAAGCGGTGTCCACGCCTGCGCGTGAGCACCGCTCGCGACCCCGACGGGACTCGAACCCGCGACCTCCGCCGTGACAGGGCGGCGCGCTAACCAACTGCGCTACGGGGCCTTGCCGGCCCAGGAACACCTCCCGGTGCCCGCGAAACTATAGCCTAGCCAGCCGCGGTCCAGCGAAATCGACCGTCACCGACGCGACGACGCATCCGGGCGCACTTCCGGTGTCACCTCCAGCGGTTTCGTCCAGCCCCCGAGGACGGCGGCCAGCCCGAGCAGGCCCGCGGTGACGATCAGGGCGCGCAGGATGCCGAAGTGGTCGCCGAGGAAGCCGATCAGCGGTGGGCCAGCGAGGAACGCGGTGTAGCCGATGGACGCGACGACGCTGACCCGGGCCGCCGCGCGCACCGGGTCGTCGGCCGCGGCGCTCATGCCCACCGGGAAGCCGAGCGCCGCCCCGAGGCCCAGCAGCACCGAACCGACCATGCCGACCGGCAGCCAGTGGCCGAAGATCAACAGCAGCAGGCCCACGAGACCGACCAGGGCCGACAAGCGGACGACCCGGACCCGGCCGTAGCGGTCGATCAACGGCGGTCCGAACCACCGTCCGGCGGTCATGGCCGCCAAGAAGATCGCCAGCGTCAGCGGCCCGAGCACCGGGGCGGCGTGGTAGCCGTCGACGACGGCGATCGCGAGCCAGTCGTTGCCGGTGCCTTCGGTGAACGCCATGCAGAGGACGAAGAGACCGATCAGCAGGGTCCGCGGCTCGGTCCAGGCCTGCAGCGGATGCCAGCTGGCCGCAGCCGGAGTCGCGGCGGCGGGGTCAGTCGCGTCGACGGTGTTGGCGACCTCGCCGAGGAAGCGCCGAGTCGACCAGGGCACCACCGCACCGACCAGGACCGCCACCGCGATGAGATGCGCGGTGACCGGCACCCCGAGCGCCACCATGGCGGTGCCACCGAGGGCGCCGGCCACGGTGCCCACGCTGAACCCGGCGTGGAACTTCGGCATGATCGCCTGTTCGAGGCGTTGTTCGACCGCAGCGCCCTCCACGTTCATCGCCACGTCCCAGGTGCCGTTGCCGAAACCGACCAGGAAGAGGCCGGCGACGATCGGTGGGATGCCGTACCAGTACCCGACGGCCACCACGGCCAGCCCGACCGCCAACACGACCGCGAAGCCGGCGACGGTCCGCGCCGGCCCGAACCGGGTGACGATGATCCCCGCCAACGGCATCGAGATCAGCGAGCCGGCCGCGACCGCCAACAAGACCAGGCCCAAAGTCGACGGCGACGCCTGCAGCTGGTCGCGGACATCGGGGATCCGCGACGCCCAGCTGGCGAACGCGAAGCCGCTGCCGATGAAGACGATGAAGACCGCGCTACGGGCAGCACGAACAGGTGCGGACACAGGAGAGCGAGTCATGGTTGGGCCGACGCTACCGGCTCCGCGTCGATCACCCGGCCGGACCGACGGGATCGGACCGGCTGGTCAGACCGGCGTGGGGCGGGGTACTGCGGCGAACTTCGACGGCGGGAACCAGATCGGCACCGCCCGCCGCAGGGGCTCGCTGCCCTGGACGGTGACGGCACCCGAGCCCACCGCCTCGGCCCAGGTCCGGTCACCCCGCCAGATCTCGACCAGGTCCCGGAGCCGACCGTTCACCCAGACCCCCACCTCGTGCCCGGGGTCGACGTCGCACACGTCGACCTCGGTCGGATCGAGCACCAGCCACCAGGTGCGTTGCTTGGCGGGGACGTCGTCGAAGTGGAACTGCACGACCGTGCGGTTGCGGGGCAGCAGCTCCGGATCGACGTTGCGATGCAGGTCCCAGATCAGCAGCTTGGGATCCAGATCGGCGTCGCCGAGGACGCCGGTCCACCGCATCCCCCAGGCGCCGAGTCCCTCGACGACAGGTCGCAGCTCCGCCCCGGCCGGCGTCAGGCTGTAGCTCACCTCGCGTCCGTCGTCGGCTCGCTCGACCACCCCGGCTCGGACCAGTTGACCGAGGCGTTTGGACAGCAGGGTGGGAGACATCTTGGGCAGACCGCGGCGCAGGTCGTTGAACCGGGTGCTGCCGGCCAGCATCTCCCGGATGACGAGCAGCGTCCATCGCTCGTCGAGGAGCTCCATCGCCTTCGCGACGGGACAGAACTGGTGGTACGAGGTGCCCATGGGTTCACGCTAGGGCGCCTGCACCGTGCGGTACAGATCCAGTACTAGCCGGTCCCCGAGCCGCTCCCTAACGTCGAACACACCGCGAGGCCCTTGCGGCGAAGCAACGAGGGGGAGATGCTCATGACCACCACCACACCACGGACACCACCGGTACGGGTCGAAGCGTCGGTGTCGACCAGAACGACGCCGCCGACGCGGACCGCGCCCTGAAATCCCGACATCGCGCCATGTGGGCCCTCGGGGACTACGACGCGGTCGCCACCGAGGTGATCCCAGCGCTCGGTCCGGTGCTGGTCGAGGCGGCCGCGGTCGAGGCCGGCCAACGCGTGCTGGATGTCGCCGCCGGCTCCGGCAACGTCGCCATCCCGGCGGCCCGCACCGGCGCCCGGGTCGTGGCGTCGGATCTGACTCCGGAGCTCTTGGACGAAGGCCGTCGACACGCCGACGACCTCGGAGTCCGGCTGGACTGGGAGGTCGGGGACGCCGAGTCGCTCCCGTACGGGGACGGCGAGTTCGACACCGTGCTGTCCTGCGTCGGTGTCATGTTCGCACCGCACCACCAGGCGGCCGCCGACGAGCTCGTCCGGGTCTGTCGACCCGGCGGCACCATCGGCCTGATCGCCTGGACGCCGGCCGGCTTCGTGGGTCAGCTGTTCGCCGCGATGAAGCCGTATGCGCCCCCGCCCCCGCCCGGCGCTCAGCCGCCGCCACTGTGGGGCGTTCCCGAGCACGTCCGGACTCTGCTGGGGGAGCGGGTCGACGCGTTCCACTCGGAAACTCGGCAACTCGACGTCTCGAGGTTCGAGAATCCGGAGGCGTTCCGCGACTACTTCAAGTCCAACTACGGTCCGACCATCGCGGTCTACCGGGCGATCGCCGCCGATGCCGCCGCCACCGCAGCTCTCGACGACGCCCTGGTCGAGCTCGGCCGGCGGTTCGCCCGGGACGAGAGCGGGTCGTCGATGGACTGGGAGTATCTCCTCGTCACGGCCCGACGGGCCGGCTGAGGGCGGTTCAGCGCCAGGCGTGCACCCGGACCGTCGTGCCGTACGGGGTCGACCGCAGCTGCACCAGATCGCACAGCTGGTTGGCGAACCAGACGCCGCCGCGTTCCTCGGCGAGCGGGGCCCGGCGCCCGTGCAGCGGGTCAGTGACAACGGTCGGGTCGGACACCTCGCACAGCACGGCGTCGGGCTCGCTCCAGATCCGCACGGTGACCTCGGCGGCGCCCCGGTCGAAACCGGCCAGGGTCAGCCGCTGGGCGGCCTCGGCCAGCTGGGCCGCCTTGTCGGCCGGCAGGCCCGCCACGTAGCTCTCGAGCCGCAGGTACGCCTCGAGGCGCTCCGCGGTCGCGGGTGTGACGGTCGTCGTGATGGCCTGCACCGACGACTGCGGGAGGTCCGCGGCGAACAAGGTGTCGACGTGCGCCCGGCCGCCGTAGTGGATGCTGCCGAGATAGCTGTCGGACTCCACGATCACCGGGTGGGAGCGATTCGCCTCCTCGAGGATCTGGTGATCGAGACGCTCGGCGTCGTAGGGGCAGACCAACCAGAGCGGGATCCTCGGGTCGACCGCGACGTTGAGCAACGCCTCGTGCAGCTGGCACTCCGCCAGTTCGGCCGGCCGCCGCCCGGGCCAGACCGGCTCACCGATGCCGCGCACGGGTCGGCCGCCGTGGGCTTCGAGGAACTGCTGCCAGGCGGGGATGATTCGAGCCGGGTTAGCGCCCAGCTGAGCCATGTCGACGAACTCCACCCGATCGGTGTCGTCGCCCAGGCTGTCGGCCAGCCACTCCCGATGCTCCGGCAGCACGACGGCGAGCACGGGCTCGTCGGCCGACAAGCCCTCGCTGATGAAGGTCGATAGGCCCGTTCGGTAGTCCTCTTCGCTGTGCCACAAGAAGGCTTCGTGTCGGTAGCTCTGCTGGGCTCGGGCCGGTGATGCCTGGGCGATGATTCGCTCCTCCGCTCGACGGCTACCCGATCCTACGCCAGTGGAGGTATTGATCGCGGGATTCCGGAAAAGGTCAGAACCGATCCAGATCGCCGTTCCGGGGCCGCCGGCGCGCACCGGATCGAGGTTCGCGGCAGACGGCCCGGCGATGGTTGTCAGGGCGTCGCGATGCGGTCTATGTTATACGTATGCACTTGACGCCTGCCGACAAGAACCGCATCTCTGGATCGTTCTCGGTCGTCCGGGAACCGGACCGGCCCGACGTGGCGGCCCAGTCCGATCCGGCGGTCATCGCCACCGTCTCGGAGATGCTCAGCGAGATCGAGCGGGACGGCCTCGCGGCCGTTCGCCGGTACGCGGAGCGGCTGGACGGCTGGACCGGTGGCGAGGACTTCGAGATCACTCCGCAACGCGTCACGCGGTTGACCGCCGACCTGCCCGCAGACCTGCGTCGGTCGCTGGACACCGGCGCCGAACGGACCCGCCGGTTCGCGAGCATGCAGCGCGCGCACCTGCAGGACTTCGAGGACGAGGTCATCCCCGGCGTGGTCTGCGGCCAGAAGTACATCCCGGTCGACACCGTCGGCGCCTACCTGCCCGCCGGGAGGTTCCCGCTGCTCGCGAGTGCTTTCATGACCGTCGGGGTGGCCCGGGCGGCGGGAGTTCCCAACGTGATCAGCACCACGCCGCCGGCCCTCAACGGTGGCCCGCACCCCGCGGTGCTCTATTCGGCCCAGGTCTCCGGTGCCGACCGGATCTTCGCCATCGGTGGGGTCCAGGCCCTCGCGGCGATGGCCTTCGGGCTGCTGGACACCGCACCCGCGGACATGATCGTCGGAGCCGGCAACGCCTACGTGGCCGAGGCGAAGCGTCAGTTGTACGGCCGGGTCGGGATCGACGTCCTGGCCGGCCCGTCGGAGGTGGCGGTGATCGCGGACGAGACCGCCGCTGCCGACATGGTCGCCGCGGACCTGCTGGCCCAGGCCGAGCACGGCCCGAGCTCGCCCGCCTGCCTGGTGACCACCTCGCCCGAGCTGGCCGAGGCCGTCGAGCGCGAGATCGAGCGCCAGCTGGCCGGCCTCGCCACCCGCGAGATCGCCGGGGCCGCCTGGCGTGACTGGGGCTCTGTCTACGTCGCGGACTCGGCCAAGACCGCGGTCGAGATCATGGATCTGCTCGGTCCGGAGCACCTGGAGATCCTGACCGCGGATCCGGACTTCTACCTGGAGAACCTGCACAACTACGGGTCGTTGTTCCTGGGCGAGTGGTCGACCGTCGCCTATGCCGACAAGGGCATGTCGGGCACGAACCACGTGCTGCCCACCGGCCGCGGAGCCCGCTACACCGGCGGCCTGTCGGTCACCGGGTACCTCAAGCAGCTGACCTACCAGCGTGCGAGTCGCGAGGCGACCCAGGAGCAGGCCTCCCACGTGGTGACCATCGCGGACTTCGAAGGCATGCCGGGTCACCGAGACAGTGCACAGCTCCGGATCGATCTCGTGGCAACGAATCCGTAACCATCGACATCCGGGCAGTCCTTAGCCTGTCCTAACTTCACGTACATACGTATAAACTCCCGAAACACCGTCGGACACCGTCAGTCGGCACCACCCCAACCGAGGAGAATTGATGCCCATCACCTTCCGACTCAAGGCGGTGACGGTCGCGACGGCCGTGCTGACCGCCGCAGCGCTCGCCGGCTGCAGCGCAGGGTCGCGCACGGGCGCCAACACGGCAACCGCGGTCGAGTGCAACTTCACCCCGCCCGCGCAGGCCACCACCGTGAACGTGCTCGCCTACAACTCCTCCGCCGTCGACCCGTTCACCAACACCATGGTGAAGAGCTGCACCCGGGAGAACGTGACGGTCAAGCACGACCCGATCGACTTCGCCGGTCAGGTGCAGAAGACCACCGCGACCCTCGCGGGCGACAAGGGCACCTACGACATCATCGAGACCTACAGCTTCATCATCGGCACCAACGCCGCCGACAAGAAGCTCCGCCCCCTCGACGACCTGTTCGCGAAGTACTCCGAGCAGTACAAGCTCGATGGGCTGGACAAGTCCATGCGCGAGGGCATGAGCTACGAGGGCAAGCTCTACGGGCTGCCGATGCAGGCTCAGATGTTCGTCATGGCCTACCGCAAGGACGTGTTCGAGAAGAACGGTCTGCAGCCGCCGAAGACGCTCGACGAGATGGTCGCCGCCGGGAAGAAGATCCAGGAGTCCGGCGACATGAAGTACCCGATCGCGCTGCCGTGGCTGGCCACCGGTGACATCAGCACCCAGTACCAGGCCGCGCTGAACGCCCTGGGCACGGACTTCGTCGACCCGGAGACCAAGAAGCCGCAGTTCGACAGCCCGAAGTCCAAGCAGGCGCTGGAGTTCATGAAGTCGCTGCTGCCCTACATGGATCCGCAGGTCACCACCTTCGACCAGCCGAAGGTCCAGCAGCAGCTGTTCAACGGCACGGCGGCGATGGCCATCATGTTCTCGGGCCGGATGAACGACCTGACCCAGGAGAGCAACAGCAAGTTCGCCAAGGACTTCGCGTTCGCGGCCCCGCCCGCCGCCACCGACGGGGGACCGCTGTTCAGCCGGCTCTCCATCGACGGCTGGTCGCTGCCCGAGAACACCGATCTCGATCCCGATCTCCTGTTCCAGATGATCGGGGCGTCGGTCAGCGAGGACGCGTCCAAGGCGTCGATCCCGGCGGCTTTCCCGGCCCGCACCGCAGCGGTCACCAAGGACAGCTCGCCGTACGCCCAGGCGGCGATCGACTCGATCGCCAAGACCACCCCGCCGGTGTCCGCGCCGTACACGCCCGACGTGTCCAACGCGATCATCTCGCTGGTGGCCCAGACCATCCTCGGCAAGCTCAGTGTCGACGAGGGTGCGACCCAGATGCAGGCGGCGGCAGAGAAGGTGATGGCCAAGTTCTGAGATCCGCTCGGGGGCGCGGCTCACCGCGCCCCCGACCGGCTCAGCTCATCCGATGCTCGTTCTCGACCGAGCATCCGCCAGTACGCCCAACCCCCGAGTGAGGTCGTCGATGCGCAAACGTGAATTCGCCCTCCTGGTCGGACCGAGCATGGTCGTGATGTTCGGCCTGCTCGCCGTACCGCTGTTCCGCACCATCCAGTGGAGCTTCCAACAAGTCCAGTACGGCGACCCCGGGGAGTTCGTGGGGTTGCAGAACTACGCTGCCGCCCTGACCGATGCCCGGTTCGGACGCGCGGTCGCCTTCACGATCATCTTGACCTTGATCGTGACCGCGGCCCTGGTCGTGCTGGGCTACATCATCGCCAACCTGATCAACCAGCTGGGCCGGCTCCGGCCGATCGTGCTCGGCATCATGCTGGTCTCCTACGTGCTGCCCAACGTGGTCGGCTCGGCGGCGTTCTCCTGGCTCTTCGACACCAACTTCGGCGGCGTCGTGAACTATGCGCTGACCCAGGTCACCGGGCTCGAGATCCTCTGGTTCACCGACGTCTGGCCCAACCGGGTCATGATCATCCTCGACACCGTGTGGCACCTGCTGCCGTTCAGCATGCTGATCATCCTGGCCGGTCTGCAAGGTGTCCCCGACGAGATCCTCGAGGCCGCGAAGATCGACGGGGCCACTTCGCTCAAGGCGCACCTGCACGTCATCGTGCCGACGATCCGCGGCGTGCTGTTCTTCGTCACGTTGATCTCGATCATGGACGTGCTGCGTACCTTCGACCAGTTGATCCCACTGGCGCCGAACGCAGTGGAGATCGGCAACGAGTCGATCATGCTCTACATCTACAACATCGCGTTCCGCGAGGGCAGTGAACAACTCGGTCTGGGCAGCGCCATCAGCGTGCTGACCATCTTGTTGATCCTGGTCATGCTCACCCCCTTCATCCGCGACACCTTCCAGGAAGCGAGGGCGGGACGATGACCGCCGTGGACTCCCAGCCGAGCCTGACCCAGGGTCTGGAGGCCACGAAGCCGGCCCGGTCGGGCCGGCCGAAGCGCCGGTCCTTCTGGATCGTGGCCGGCCTGTTCCTCTTCGTGACCTGCTTGATGATGCTCAGCCCGTTCATCTGGACCGCCATGTCGGTGACGAAGCCGACCAACGTGGCGTTCGCGAACCCGCCGGTCTTCACCTACCAGCCGACCCTGCAGGCCTTCGTCGATCTGTGGGAGACCACCTACTTCGCCCAGTACCTCGGCAACACCTTGATCGTCGCGGTGATCTCCACCGTGATCGCGTTGGTGATCGGGATCCCGGCCGCCTACGCCCTGTCCCGGTTCCCGGGCTACGTCTCCGCGCTGCTGCTGATCATCGCCTTGATCTTCCGAGCCCTGCCGCGCTTCTCGGTGGTGCTCCCGATGTACGACATCAGCCGGGCCCTGGGCATCTACGACACCACCTACGCACTGGCCATCGCCTTGGTGGCCATCAACCAGCCGTTCAGCATCTGGCTGCTGCGGAACTTCTTCGCCGAGATCCCGCAGAGTCTCGACGAGGCCGCCATGATCGACGGCTGCACCCGGATCAGCATGTTGCGCAAGGTGATGATCCCGCTGATGGGGCCGGGCATCCTGACCGCCGGCATCTTCGTCTTCCTGTTCGCCTTCCAGGAGTACCTGACGGCGGCCATCCTGACCGACACGGCCAGCAAGACCGTCCCGGTGTTCATCACGACCCAGCTCGGACAGACGCTGCCGATGCTGCAGCAGGCTGGTGCGGCCGCCATGCTGCTCACCCTGCCCGTGATCGGGATCGCGTTCATCGCGCAGAAGTACCTGGTGGCCGGCCTGGCCTCCGGCGCCGTCAAGGGGTGAGCCTGCCGCTGGTCCTGCTGCCGGGCCTCAACTGCTCCGCCGCTCTGTGGTCCGCGGTGGATCTCGGACCGGCCGAGGTCCCGGTCCTCAGCGAGCCGAGCGTCTCGGAGCAGGTCGACCGGCTGCTCGAGGAGCTGCCGGATCGATTCGCGCTGGTCGGCCTGTCCCTCGGCGGGATCGTCGCGATGGCTCTGGTCCGCCGCGCACCTGCCCGCGTCTCGAGGCTGGGTCTGCTGTCGACGACCTCGCGGCCGCCGACGAGCCGCCAGCTCGCCATGTGGCAGCGTCAGCGCGAGGCGCTGGCCGCCGGCGCCAGCGCCCGCGACCTGCAGCGCGAGCTGAAGGCGATGCTGCTGTCCACCTCGGCGCGGGTCGACCGGCCGGAGCTGGTGGAGACCGCGTTCGCCATGGCCGACGAGGTGGGCACGACCAGGCTCGATGCCCAGCTCTCCCTCCAGGCGACCCGGATCGACGAGCGCCCCGGACTGGCCGACATCGACTGCCCGGTGCTCGTGCTGGGAGGTCGCGACGACGCCCTGTGCAGTCCCGAGCGGCACCTCGAGATGCATCAGCTGATCCCGGGCTCGGAGCTGGTGATGCTCGAGAACTGCGGCCACCTGTCCCCGCTCGAGCGACCCACCGAGGTCACCGCCGTTCTCCGGCGCTTCCTCGGCGGATAGCCCTCGTGCCCTGAGCTCGTCGAAGGGCCAATGCGTCCGCCGTCGGAGCGTGCCCTGAGCTCGTCGAAGGGCCAATGGCGGTCACCCTCCGCAGGCCCCTCGTCAGGGACCGTCGCCGCAAACCCGAGCCAGGTCAGCGACCGACGAGCGCGGCCCCCTCGGCGAGCGTGGCCAGTTTGGCGTACACGATGTCGGGGTCGACCGCACCGAAGCCGGCGAAGGTGGAGAAGCCGCAGTCGGTACCACCCTGGACCCGCTCGGCACCGACGAGGTCGACGAAGCCGCGGAGTCGGTTCGCCACCACCCTAGGGTGCTCGATGAAGTTCGTGGTGGAGTCGATCACTCCCGGGATGAGCACCTTGTCGTCGCCGATCCGGTCCCGGTGCTCGACGAAGGCCTCCAGCTCGTGGTTGTGGCGCGGATTGGCGGTCTCGAACAGCAACCCCGCGGGCTTCGCCTTGAGCAGCACCGGCAAGATGACGCGCATCTCCACGTCGTGGTGGTGCGGACCCTCGTAGTTGCCCCAGCAGACGTGCATCCGGACGCGATCGGCAGGAACGTTGCGCAGCGCAGAGTTGAGCACCTCGACGTGCCGTTCGATCCGGGTCAGGTACTCCTCGTCGCTGCGGTCCTTGTACATCATGTGCCGACCCAGGCCGAGATCCGGGCTGTCGAGCTGGAGGATCAGCCCGGCCGCGACGATGGCTTCGTACTCCGGTCGCATCGCCTCGGCCAGCGCCTCCAGGTAGGCGTCGTCGTCGGGGTAGAAGTCGTTCGGTTGGAACAAGGCGATCACGCCGGGGGAGGCCGCGTTCATGAACGCAGCGGGGTCGCCGTGCCGCCCGCGGGCGACGCCCAGCCGTCGCAGGTCGTCCTCCAACGGCTGCAGGGTCGCCGGTCGCACCTCACCCACACAGCGGGGTCGCCGGTAGGTCGGGGTGCCGCCTCCCTTGGCCTGCCGGGCGAGGAAGCCGGGGAACTCCTCGAGGTCGGCCGGGGGGCGCCGCGGCGAGTCGCCGTCGAAGCCGGTGATCCGGTCCTTGATGTAGGTGGCGTAGCTGATCTTGGCCATCTCCCCGTCGGACACCAGGTCGATGCCCGCGGCGACCTGGCGCTCGACGGCATCGTCGACGGCCCGGGCCACCACCTCGTCGAAGGCCGTCTGGTCGACGCTGTCGCCCCGCTCGGCGGCGAAGATCAGCTCCGTCACCTCCGCGGAGCGGGGGAGGGATCCGACGTGGGTCGTCTTGATCGCGGTCATGGCGACGGTGTCCTTTCGCTACCGGGCAGGTCCGGCCTGCCGGAGGTCGGCCAGGTGTCCCATCATGGTGTGGGCCAGGTTGTAGACGACCAGCTGGGCACCCGCGGCGAACGAGTCGACGGCGGCGTCGGGCCCGGTCACGATGTCCATCCGCAGGCTGCCGAGCTCGGCGAGCACCGTGTGCACGACGGACACCGAGTCCGCCGGATCCGGGTCATCGGCCGTCGAGGAGGCGCGCAGGTCGGCCGTGCCGATCATGGTGCCGTCCAGGCCGGGCACGCTGAGGATCTCACGGGCGGCGCGGACCGCGGTCGGCGATTCGATCATGCCGATCAGCACCGTCTCGACCCGGAGCCGCTGCTGGTGCTGCTGCGGGGGGACCAGGCCGAAGTGACCGGCCCGGGAGTAGGTGGCGAAGCCCCGGTGGCCGAGCGGTGGATAGTGCACGGCGTCGACCAGCCGGCGGGCGTCCGCCGCGCTGTCGACGTGGGGTGCGATGATCCCGGCGGCGCCCTGGTCGAGCGCCCGGAGGATCAGGGCGGGTTCCTCGGACCCGACCCGGACCAGGACCGGGACGTCGTGGGCCGCGGCCACCATCAGGTGCTGGCGCAAGGGGATCAGGTCCGCGGGTCCGTGCTCGCAGTCGATCACCACGAAGTCGAATCCGCTGAGCACCACCATCTCGAGCAGCTCTTCGGCTGGCATCCTGAGCAGCACCCCGAGCAGCTGTTCGCCGGCCGTGACGCGTTCCTTGAGCGCGGCCACCTCAGGCCACCATCCCGGCGGAGAGGTCGACGTCGGCTCCGCACAGTCCCGGCATGTGCAGCATGGCCACCACGGCAGCACCCACCTCGGCCTCGCTGACCATCCGACCGAGGGCCGCGCGCGAGACGAACGTCTCCATCGCTGCTTCGTACCCGCGGCCGGTGCGCTCCGCCTCGAGCCGGAAGTTCCGGTCCATCCGCGGCCCGTCCACCGGTCCGGGCGACAGGCTGTTGACGTTCACGCCGGCGGGTCCCACCTCGAACGCGAGGGTCGAGGTCAGTCCGATGACCGCCATCTTGGACGCGCAGTACGGCGTCCGTCGGATCAGCGGTCGCTTGCCGGACACGGATGCGATGTTGATCACGTCACCGCTGCCGCGGGCGACCATGGCCGGCAGGAACGCCCGGCAGATCAAGAACACCCCGCGCACGTTGACGTCGAAGACCTCGTCCCAGTCCGACGTCGCGATCTCGGTCAACGGAGCGACCGGCCCCGCCACCCCGGCGTTGTTGATCACGATCGAGATGTCGTCGTGAGCGAGCTCGGCGGCGAGCTCGCCGACCGAGTCGGGCTGGGCGACGTCGCAGCGGTACCAGCGCGCCCGCTCACCGAGTCGGTCGCACTGCTGCTTCAGGGTCTCGGTCCGACGGCCGGTGAGCACCACGTCTGCGCCGGCGGCGTGCAGCGCGGTGGCGATCGCCGCTCCGAGGCCGTGACCTCCCCCGGTGACCAGCGCAGTCCGGCCGTCGAGCCTCATGCCGGTGGCTCGGCGCCGGCCAGTGCCTCGTCCCGCAGTGCCTTGTCCACCCAGTCGAACTGGTCACCGAGGTGCCGCCGGGCGCGGATGTCACCCGACCGGGCATGTCCCTCGAAGAGCTCGACCCGAGCAGCTCGGCCGCACAACCGGCCGAGTTCACCGCTGGCGGCGTCGTCGCGTACCTCCTGGTACGTCACGGTGCGCAGGTACTTCCCGACCCACAGGCCACCGGTGTAGCGGGCGGCGCCGAGGGTCGGGAGGACGTGGTTGGTGCCGATCACCTTGTCACCGTAGGAGACGCAGGTGTTCGCACCCAGGAACAACGCTCCGTAGTGGTGCATCTCCTCGAGCGCCCGCCGCGGCTCGGCCGTGAGCACCTGGACGTGCTCGGCCGCGAAGCCGTCAGCGACGCGGAACGCCTCGTCGACGTCAGCCACCACGATCACCTGGCCGTAGTCGCGCCAGGCCGGTTCGGCGTAGTCGCGCGTCGGCATGTCCGGCAGGATCTTCTCGATCAACGCGATCACCTCGTGGCCCAGCGCCTCGGAGGTGGTGACCAGGATCGCCGGTGACTCGGGACCGTGCTCCGCCTGGGAGAGCAGGTCGACCGCACAGGTGAACGGGTCGGCCTCGTCATCGGCGATCACCAGGATCTCGGTCGGGCCGGCGAAGAGATCGATCCCGACCTCGCCGAACAGTTGCCGCTTGGCTTCGGCGACGTAGGCGTTGCCCGGGCCGGCGATCAGGTCGACCCGCTCCATCGACTCGGTACCGATCGCCATGGCTGCCACGGCCTGGACGCCGCCGAGGATGTAGATCTCGTCGGCACCGGCCATGCTCATCGCCGCCACCGTGGCCGCGGGGATCTCGCCGCGGATCGGCGGCGTGCAGGCCACGACCCGCGGGACGCCGGCCACCTTGGCCGTGACGATGGTCATGTGCGCCGAGGCGGTGAGCGGGTACTTGCCGCCCGGGATGTAGGAGCCGGCGGCCTGCACCGGGACGTGGCGGTGGCCGAGGATGACGCCCGGCAGGGTCTCCACCTCGACGTCGGTCATCGAGTCGCGTTGGACCTGGGCGAAGTGACGAACCTGCTGCTGGACGAAGGCGATGTCGTCGATCACCTGCTGCGGCAGTCCGGCGATGATGTCGGCGACCTGGTCCGGACCGAGCCGGAAGCTCTCGGGACTCCAGCGGTCGAAGGTCTCGGAGTACTCCCGGACGGCGGCGTCGCCGCCGGTGCGGATGTGGGCGATGATGTCGGTGACCCGCTCGGCGACATCGTGTTGAGCCGTGTCGACGAAGGACTTCGTCGGGGCGGATTTGAGCCAGCTCGGCATGATCGGCAACTCCTCAGATGTACATACGTATGCTTTACAGTCAAGCCGACTGTTCGGCTCGCGTCAAGTGAGTGCCCTCTCCGTTATGCTGCCGGTCAGCTCAGCCGCGGCAGGGCGCGAGGAGGCATACCTATGGCGGTGGTCACCAGCCACGACGTCGCCCGGCTGGCCGGCGTCTCGCAACCCACGGTCTCCCGGGCGCTGCGGGACAGTCCCAAGGTGTCCGCGGACACCAAGGAGAAGGTTCGCCGCGCGGCCGAAGCGCTCGGCTATGTGCTCAGTGAGACCGGACGGGCACTGTCGAGCGGTCGCACCCACCGGCTCGGGTTGCTGCTCACCGATCTGGAGAACCAGTTCTATCCCCACGTGATCTCCCCCATCCACCACGAGCTGGAGTCGCTGGGCTACCAGCTGGTGCTGCAGACCGAGTCGTCCGACACCGGCCGGGTGGCCGAACGGCTCATCGCCAACGCTCTCGACGGCGTGCTCCTGGCGACCACGACATCCACGTCGCTGTTGCCGCTGCGACTACGGGACCGCCGGATCCCGTTCGTCTACTTCAACCGGACCACCGAGGCGGTGGAAGCCGACTCGGCGACAGTGGATCCGGAACCAGGGTTGATCGAGCTCGCCGACGCCATCGTCGGCTTCGGACACCAGCGGGTCGGGGCCATCTTCGGTCCTCCCAACACCAGCACGGCCGAGCAGCGCGAACGTGCGTTGCGGTCCGCGTTGGACGGCCACGGACTGTCGATCGCCAGCTCGCGCACGATCCGCGGCCCGTTCGACTTCAGCACCGGCTACGACGGCACCCGGGCGCTGTTGAGCTCGAGTGCACCGCCGACGGTGATCATCTGCGGGAACGACGTCGTCGCACTCGGTAGCCTCAATGCCGCACGGGAGCTGGGGATCGCGGTGCCCGATCAGGTGTCCGTGGTCGGCTTCGACGACCTCCCGCAGGCCGGCTGGGCGCTGGTCCAGCTCACCACCGTGCACTTCGATCTCGACGCCATGGCGCGGATGGCGGGCCGGTTGCTGGTGGAGCGGATCGAGGGCGATCCGGACGCCCCGTGGCGGCACGAGATCTTCCCGACCCGGTTGATCTCGCGCCAGAGCCTGGCGGCTGCCCACTGACCGGACTGCTTGCAGCCGAGCGATGCATACGCATACACTGGCGCCATGGCCCTAGATCCGATTGCCTACAAGCCGTACGCAGATCCGGACGACTTCATCCGCGAGGTGACCGACCTCATCTGGGTCAACCGTGCCATCGGCCACATCCGGGAGAACTACGAGCCCGACTCGATCGTGCACGGCTCCTACGGCACCATCGTCGGCCGCGACCAGGTGATCGAGGGCAGCCTGATGCGGATCGCCGACACACCGGACCGGATCGGTCAGGCCGAGGACGTGGTCTGGGAGGCGCGCGGTGACGACGCGTTCCTGAGCTCCCACCTGGTCCTCTCCGCCGATCCGAACAACGACTTCATCAGCCGGACGATCGCCAGCTGCCTCTACCGGCGCGGCCGGATGGTCGAGGAGTGGGTGGTGCGGGACGCGCTCGCGATCTGCCGTCAGATGGGCGTCGACCCCGACGAGCTCGCGCGCCAGAAGGCCTTCCAGGGTTACAGCGGCAGCATGACCCAGCCGCCGCCGGTCGACGTGATCGCGGCCGGGGACAGCGGACCGCGGCCCGATGATCATCGCGCCGAGGTCGAGATGGTGTTGGAGTTCTTGCAGCAGGTGTGGAACGACCGCGACCTGGAGAAGGTCGAGAAGTTCACCATCCGCGATCTCGTCCTGCACACCATCGACTACAAGACGGTGATCCGGCCCGAGGGCTACCGCCGTGCGCTGTTGAAGATGATCAGGCCCTTCCCGGCGGGCCAGTTCGCCGTTCGCGACGTGGCCACCAACGACAGCCCGCGCTACGCCGGTCTCCGGGTCGCGGTCACCTGGGTCTTCCGCGGCGCCTACAACGGTGCGGCCGACTTCGGCTCGCTGACGAACTCCGAGGTCGAGGTGCTCGGCTGCTCCCAGTTCCTCGTCCAGGACGGTCGGATCGTCCGCGAGGTGCGCGTCTACGACGAGATCGCCCTCCGCACCCAGATCGCCGGCCGCCGCGGCGACGTACCCGTCACCACCGCGAACATCTACTGATTCCCGTTCGACTGCTCGCCCCGATCCACCGAGTCGCCCGCTCGATCTCGCGGAACGATTCGCACAACCCGAGGAAGTGATCATGACCGAGGTCCTCATCCCCGCTCAAGAACTCGAGCGACGCACCATCCGGCGCAGCGAGTGGGTGGCCTGCAACTCCGCCTTCATCGACTGCCGCACGCCGGGTTCGGACCGCAAGGAGAACTACGCCTTCATCGGTTCGGGGGTCTCGCAGAACGCCGACCAGTTCATCAACCTGGAGGAGCCGCACGGGTTCAACCTCGGCGCCGCCGGGATGCCCAACGGCATCACCAACAACCTGCACCTGCACTTCACCGCCGAGGTGTTCATCAACTTCGGTGGCACGTTCCGGCTTCGTTGGGGCGTCGACGGCAAGCAGGGTGAGTACGTGTCCCACGACGGCGACGTGATCTCCATCCCGACCTGGATCTTCCGCGGTTTCACCAACGAGGGACCCGACGACGGGATCCTGCTCACCGTGCTCGGCCGGGACGTCACCGGCGGGATCATCTGGGGCCCGTCGGTGCTGAAGGAGGCCGAGTCGTACGGCCTGCACCTGACCGCCGACAACCGGTTGATCGACACCGTCGCCGGTGACGTCGTGCCGCCGGACGTGCCGCTGATCAAACCCATGCAGCAGCGCTACATCGACGAGCTGACCAGCTACTCCGTGGAGGAGATGCGCGGCCGCGTGATCCAGCCGGGCGACCGGCGCTACCGGCCGCACTCGTTCCTGTGCTCCGGGTTGCCCGGCGGCAACGCCGAGCTCAGCGTCGGCATCGGTTACGGGATGACCGAGGATCGGCGCGCCGTGCCGCCGCTGCACGAACCCCACGCCTTCAACCTGGCGTGGCTGCGGGCCGGAGTCGGGGAAGGTCTGCTGCGACACCGCCACGACGAGAGCCAGGTGCTCATCGTGAAGTCGGGTCGGTGGCGCGCCACCCTCAACCACGGCGACGAGGCCCAGACGACCGAGCTGGGGCCGCAGGACGCCTTGTCCGTCCCGGCCGGCAGCTGGCGGCGGCTCGAGCTGATCGAGGCCGCGGACGGCGCGGACACCGGCACCGGTGAGCTGATCGTGGTCAACAGCGGCGAAGGCCGGATCCGGCTCGAGTGGGCGCCGGAGGTGGTCGAGGCGGCCTTCGACGCAGGCTGGATGCTGGACCCCAACGGCTACCTCGCCCCCGTGGCCGTGATGATCACCGCGACCGAGGACGACTGACGGCCGGACCGGTGCGACCGACTCGGATCGCGGTCGCTCAGCTGCGGCTGTCCATCGAGGATCCGGCGGGCAACCGGGCGGCGATGACCGACGCGATCACCGACGCTGCCCGACTGGGCGCCGACGTCGTGGTGCTGCCCGAGCTGGCCCCGAGTGGCTACATGTTCGCCGACGTCGCCGAGGCGCGTGCGGCCGCCGAGTCGGTCGACGGAGCGACCGTCGGCCACCTCGCGCAGCTCTCGAGCCGGCACGATCTGATGGTGATCTCGGGTTGGTGTGAGCGTGGGGGCGGGGACCGGCCCTTCAACAGCGCGGTCGTGGTCGATCGCGGCGAATTGATCGGCAACTACCGCAAGACCCATCTGTGGGACCGGGAGAAGTTGATCTTCGATGTCGGCCAGGAACGGCCACCGGTGCTCGACACCCGACTCGGCCGGATCTCGGTGTGCATCTGCTACGACCTCGAGTTCCCCGAGGTGGTCCGAGACGTCTCACTGCGTGGAGCGCAGCTCATCGCGGCACCTTCCAACTGGCCGGCGCTCGTCCCGGCTCCCCCGGGCGAGCGCGCGGTCGAGGTGTCCAAGGCGCTGGCGTCGGCGGCGACCAACCGGGTGGTGATCGCGGTGTCGGATCGGTGCGGTGTCGAGCGCGGGGTCCCGTGGACCGGTGGAAGTGTGATCTGCGGTCCGGACGGTTATCCGGCGGCGGGCCCCGGGCGCGCGGAGGAGTCCGGCCTGCTCTGGGCCGATCTCGACCTGTCCCTCACCGACGACAAGAGACTCGGGGACCGCAACGACGTGTTCGCGGACCGGCGACCGGAGCTCTACCGCTAGCGTGGGGTAGATGGCCGTCCTGCTGCACCTGGATTCCTCCGCAGACCTGACCGGTTCGGCGAGTCGCCGGCTGACCGAGCGGTTCGCCGCCGGTTGGACGGCTCGCGGACACTCGGTGCTGCGCCGAGATCTGTTCTCCGACCAGCCGCCGCACCTGCCCACGAACAAGTTGCACTGGGCGCCGGCACTGCGATTCGGCGACGGTCCGGTGGATCCGCGCGACGAGCTGTATCAAGACGAGCTCGTCGGGGAGCTGCTCGGTGCCGACGTGGTCCTGATCGGCGCCCCGATGTACAACTGGTCGGTGCCGTCGACGTTGAAGGCATGGATCGACTGGGTGCATGTCGCAGGCACCACGGCCCCGGCCGGTCCCCAGGATCCCGTTCCGCTGAAGGGCAAGCCGGTGATCATCGCGAGTGGTCGCGGGCTCGCGTACGGACCCGGGACCGGGAACGTCGACCACGAGCTGGCAGCCCTCCGCCAGCTCTTCGAGGGTTCGATGCAGATGGTGGTCCACCCGGTGCTCGCCGAGCTGACGCTCGCCCCGCGGGTGCCCGCGCTCGCGGCGTACGCCGAGCAGTCGCTGGCGTCCCGGGTCGCCGCCGAGGCCGAGGTCGATCGGCTGCTCGCCGAGCTCGGCTGACCTCGGGACCGCAGCCGTTCGACATCGCCGCCGAGCCGGGTGCCTGTCAGGACGGCTCGGCGGAGCTCCCGCTGCTCGCGATCATGGCTCGTTGGTGGGTCCGTGCCGCCTGCAGGACGGCGGTCACCCCCTGCTCCTCGAGTTCATCGACGTCGTCGCGCCAGCGCAACGCCTCCAGGACACACGAGGCGAGACCGGCGATGACGTCAGCCCGACTCGCTGGCGTGGCGGCGTAGGCCACCAGTTCGGTGATCCGGTCGACAAGGTCCGCACCGAGTTCGTCGACTCCGTCTTCGACAGCTGAGATCATCGGCCATCCACCTCGTGATTGAGTGTCGGCTGGCCAGCTGCTCGACCGGTTCTCACTCAATCACGTCGAACCGGTCCTGGCAACGGCGCGGCAGCGGCCCGGGATTCGTGGGGGTGCGGTCAGGCCACCTGCTTGACGTCGAGGAGCATCCGGATGCGGTTGAGGGTGCGGCTCAGAGCCCGGGAGACGTGCATCTGGTTGGTGCCGATGCGCTCGGCGATGTCGGACTGCGACCGACCCTCCCAGAATCGGAGCCGGATGAGCTCCCGTTCCTCCTCGGTGAGGACTTGCCACGCCTGGCGGGCGATCAGTCGAGCCTCCGAGCGGTCCATGTCCTGGCTCGGGGCGGCCAGGTCGGAGTGCGTCGGGGTGTCGAGTGAGATGCCCCGGTATCCCTGGCCCGCCTGACGGGCCTCGCGGATGTCGACCACCGACTCGCCGAGAGCCGCTGCGAGTCCCTGGTCGTCGGGATCACATTGGCGGTCTTGAGCGACGTTCGACCACTGTTGGTTGATCAACACCGCGAGCTGTTGGGTGTGCCGCGGCGGGCGCACGAGCCAGCCGTTGTCGCGGAAGTGACGCTTCAGCACGCCGCTGATGGTGGGTACCGCGAAGGCCGCGAACGGCCCGCGATCGGGCTCGTACCGCCGGATCGCCTCGACCAGCGCGGTGCGGGCGATCTGCTGCAGGTCGTCGGCATCCTCGCCGCGGTGACCGAATTTCCGTGCGATGCCGTCGGCGAGCCACAGGTAGCTCACCACGACCTGATCGCGAGCATCTTCCACGGCCGACGGGCCGGCCTGAGCGGCATCCCGTAGGAGCTGCCGGACGTGGTCGTCGAGCTCGCTGTGATCCGAGTTGACCCGACCGTCGTCGGCCGATGGGCTCGCGGAAGCAGTAGGCTCGGTGGCCAGGGACGTTGTGTTCGACGCAGAGTGCACTGCGCTCCTCCAGAGGTGACTCGAAGGGGAGCTGGCTCGCTGCTCGACCAACCGGGGCGCACCCTTTCGGGCGCCCTTACAACGTAAACCCATTCGGTTCGCAGGGCAAGGGTGGGTCTCGAAAGGCCAGTCGTGAGTTCTCCGAGTCAGCGTGCCGGGGGGTGGTGGAGTTCGTGATCGGGGGCGGCCGGCGGGCTGTGAGGGACGTGTCAAGATCAGGTGGTGGATGCCACCAGAAAGCCGACTTCGAGCCCGACCAGAGGTCCACGCCGCGAGCTGCCGGTGGCGTTGGTGGCCGGAGCGTCCCGTGGTCTCGGCCTGCTGATCGCCCGCGAACTCGCTCGTCGTGAGCACCGGGTCGTGATCTGCGCCCGGAACGCTCCCGAGCTGGAGCGGGCCGCCGACCAGCTTCGAGCCGAAGGGGCCGACGTGATGGTCGAGGTCTGCGACGTCGGCGACGTGGAGGCCGTGGAGGCGATGGTCCGGCGGATCGAAACGGGTGTCGGAGCGATCGAGGTCATGATCTGCGTAGCCGGCATCATCCAGGTGGGTCCGCGGGCGTCGCTACGACGCAGCCACTTCACCGAGGCGGTCTCGACCATGCTGTGGGGGCCGATCAACACCTCCCTCGCCGTGGCCGAGCGGATGATCGAACGCGGTTCCGGACGCATCGGCGTCGTGACGTCGGTCGGCGGGCTGATCGCGGCACCGCACCTGCTGCCGTACAGCACCGCCAAGTTCGGTGCCGTGGGATTCAGCCGGGGACTGCGCTCGGAGCTGGCGGGCACGGGAGTCACCGTGACGACGATCGCTCCCGGTCTGATGCGTACGGGATCCCATGTCCAGGCCAAGTTCGTCGGCGACCAGGCTCGAGAGTTCGCCTGGTTCGCTCCGGCGGCATCGCTGCCGTTGTTGTCGATGGACGCCGATCGAGCCGCTCGGCGGATGGTGTCCGCCGTGCTCGGCGGCCGATCGGTGTTGATCTTGACGCCGTTGGCGAAGATCGCGCCGAAGGTCGATGCGCTGGTGCCGCGGCTGACCTCGGCACTGCTCGCAGCCACCGTTCGGGTGCTGCCGAAGTCGCCCGTCGGCGGCGACGGTGCGACCATCGACGGTGCGCGGGCTCGACAGCGGATGTCGCGACCCGTCCGCGGTCTGGTCGATGGCCTCACCGTCCTCGGGCGGCGCGCGGCTCGCGCCAACAACGAGCTGCTCGCTCCCGGGGAGTAGCCGACTGGTCGATGGTCAGGACACGCTCCGGCCGGCCACCGCGGTCGGATCGGCGACGGGACGCAGCAGCGCGGCGAATACCCGGGCGGGCCGAGTGGCGCCTTTCCGGGTCGCCCGCCGGGCCTTGACCGCCGTCAGCACGGCATGGCGAGCGGACGCGTTGCGGCTGAGACTGCGCTGATCGGGACGAAGGTCGAGGTGGGGCAAGCTGTGCATGAGATTCTCCTGCTGTCGTGAGGATCTGGCTTGATCCCTGGTGATCACAACGGTAGGAAAACGGCCGGCACATCACATCGGGGCCGACGCGCAACCTCACCTCATCGGGCAGAGGCGATCTGTCGGCTGACGCGTAGCCGGTCAGGTGCGCGCGAGGAGCCGGGCCACGGCCGCGGTACGGGCTGTCCGGCCCTGCAGGCCCAATTTGGCGTACAGGTTCTGCAGGTGTCGTTCGACCGTCCGGACCGACAGCACCAGCTCGGTGGCGATCGCGTCGTTGTCGTGTCCCTGGGCTGCCAGGGTGAGGATGTGGAGCTCGCGCGGAGACACCAACAGGGCCACGTCGTCGGTCACCGCCGGAGCGGCAGTGGACCGATCGGGCGCGAGGAACGCCGTCAGCTCGCGCAGGAAGACCGGCCAGGCCGGCTCGTCGGCCAGCACGATGTGGTTGTTGCTCTCCAGCGCCACGAGCCGGGCCCCCCGGATGTTCGCCGCCAGGAAGCGGCTGTGGTCGAACTCGTTCATCTGGTCGCCTCGGCTGTGCAGCACGAGGGTCGGCAGGTCGAGCTCGCGCAACCGGGCACTGGAGTCGGTGACCTGGCGTTGCGACCGGGCCAGCACGGCCGTCTCGGCGTCGACCGCCATCTTCTGCAGGTCGTCGAGCCACCGCATCTGCTCCTCGGTGCCGCCGGGGATCATCATGCTGCTGAAGACGCGCCGGAACTCCGACGTCGGTCGAGCCCAGCCGACCTTGATCAGGGCCTCGAAGGCCGCGTGGAGCTCCAGCTCCTCCGGCGTCGCCGCAGCCTGGGCGCCCGCGTAGCTCCCGTAGAACGCCAACCGGGTCAGGCGTTCCGGGTGCCGGGCGGCGTACTCGATCGCGGGTGGTCCACCCTGGGCCATCGCCAACAGCGCGAAGCGTTCCAGTCCGGCATCGTCGGCCACGGCTTCCAGGTCGGCCACCCGAGCTTCTAAACTGTGGTCGCTCACCCCTCGATCGGACAGTCCGTGGCCCCGTTCGTCGTAGCGGATCACGGTTGCGATCTTGCCGAGCTCGGTGAGGTAGTGCCGCCACACCGGACTCTGCCAGTCGAATTGCAGGTGACTGAGCCAACAGGCGTCGATCAAGAGGGGCGGGCCCGAACCATGAACGGCGTAAGCGATCCCGACCCCGTCGGCGGATCTGGCGAAGCGGATGTCCTGCACCGAATCCGACCCGCTCGTCGCCACGCTCGAATCGTAGGGTGTCCGGACCCCGGTTGCCACCGGATCGTCCCGGAGCACAGCCGTCGCCGTGTGACGATGGTGCCGTGGTGAGAGTCTTGAGCCTGCACACCGCGGGGCTGGGTGAGCTCGTGGCCGCCGCTGTCACCACCGAGCTCGGGGCTCGGGTGGTCTACGCCGATGACAGCGCGCTGATGTTCGACACCGAGGCGTCACCGCGACAGGTTCGCCGCCTGGGCTTCGTGAAGAACAGCTTCGTCGTGCTGGGCTCGGTCTCCCGGACCGGCGACCTGGCGAAGGCGGTCGACAAGGTGCGTGCTGCGCTGCCGAACTGGTCGCTCCGCCGGAGAGGGACCGCGTTCCGACTGATGTTCTCCGAGAACGGGAAGCTGGTCCCGGTGCCACGCAACAGCCGGGATCGGATGGTGTCGGCCGTCGAACGAGCCGTCGGCGGCACGTTCACCCCGCGCGGCGGCGCCGACGAGTACTGGATGATCACACGCCGGAATCTCGACCAGGTGTTGTTCGCCGAGCGGGTCGAGCGGCCCGAACGCGCGGCGCCACCGCCGGGCGGGCTCAGCCCCGAGGTGGCAGAGCTGCTGGTCCTGGCTTCCGGAACGCCCCGCCGAGATGATGTCGTCCTGGACCCGTTCGCCGGGACGGGTGCGCTCATCGCCGCCCGGATCCGATCGCCGTTCCGACGGGCGATCTGCTCAGATCTCGGGTACGGCGACCAGACCGCCCAGTTGCAACCTCAGCTCGCCGGTGTCCGTGGGGTCACGCAACTGGCCGACGACGCGCGGCTACTCCCGTCGCTCGCCGACGCATCTGTCGACGTGGTGGTCACCGATCCCCCGTGGGGGGAGTTCGAGGGGTCCGAGCTCCCGGCGCGAGAGCTGTTGAGGGAGTCGACGTCGAGCATCCGGCGCGTGCTGCGGCCCGGCGGGCGGCTGGCTGTGCTGGTCTCGCGCCGGCTCGCCGACGACGCACGAGGTCTCTGGGCTGACAACGACCTGCAGGTGCGCCACAGCTACGACTTGTTGATCAACGGACACCCGGCCACGGTCATCACCGGCACCGGCTGACGGAGTGCGGGCTTGATACGGATGCCCTGGCGGCCAGAGCGGCGCATGTGGTGGTACCGATGGTGCCGGACTTCGCCGCACCGTGCGTACTCGACGTCACGGCCCCCTGGCCGCACAGAGTGGGGTCAGAGGTTGGTCTGGGCTTCGAGGACGTCTGGGTAGCGGCCGCCTTGGATCTCGATCTTGGACGACAGCTCATCGAGCTGGGTGAGCTCGGCCGCGGTGAGGGTGATGTCGGCTGCAGCGAGATTCTCCTCGAGCCGGTGCTGCTTGGTGGTGCCGGGGATGGGCACGATCCACGGCTGCTGGGCGAGCAACCAGGCCAGCGCAACCTGGCCTGGCGTCACACCTTTGGCTTGCGCGATGGCCTTGACCTGGTCGACAAGGGCGAGGTTGTGCTGCATGGCGTCCTGGCCGAATCTGGGGATCTTGGCTCGCAGATCGCTTTCGTCGAACGGCGTGGTCGCGTCGACCGTTCCGGTCAGGAACCCTTTGCCGAGAGGACTGAAGGGGACGAAACCGATCCCGAGATCGGCACAGACGGTCAGGACGTCGGTCTCGGGTCGCCGCCACCACAGGCTGTATTCGCTCTGCACCGCGGTCACGGGTTGGACGGCATTGGCCCGTCGGATGGTGTCCGCGGCCGCCTCCGACATGCCGAAGTGACGGACCTTGCCGGCATCGACCAGGTTCTTCACGGCACCGGCCATCTCCTCGATGGGCACGTCGGGATTGACTCGGTGTTGGTGGTAGAGGTCGATCACTTCCAAACCGAGGCGGCGCAGTGATCCGTCTGCGGCACCGGCGATCTGGTCGGGGGTCAGCATCTGGCCGCGAGGCTGACGGGTGTCAGGGTCGACGTCTTGGGCGAACTTGGTCGCGATCACGATCTGGCCGCTGTACCGGGCGAGCGCTTCACCGACGAGTTCCTCGTTGGTGTGCGGGCCGTAGATCTCAGCCGTGTCGAAGAAGGTGACGCCGAGGTCGACGGCCCGCTGGAGCAGCCGGATCATGTCGCTGCGGGCTGGTTTGCCGCTGTAACCGCCGGTCATCGTCATGCAACCGAGGCCGATGGCTGAGACCTCGAGGCCGCTGTCGCCGAGAACACGCGTGTCCATCGTGAAACTCCTTCTGTTGGTGGGTGGCTAGGTGGCCTGGGAGTGATGAACGCTCGTGTCGGTGACGGCTACTGCGCGGTGTAGCCGCCGTCGACGGGGAGGGCGACGCCAGTGACGAACCCGGCGCCGGGGCTGGTGAGCCACAACACGGAGGCGGCGATCTCCTCAGCCGTGCCAAGCCGGTTGATGGGCTGGTTGGCTTGGGCGATCCGGAGATCGAGCTCGCCCTTGTCGATCATGTCGGTGACCATCGGAGTGGCGATCGTGCCGGGGCAGATGGCGTTGATCCGCACCCCCCGCGGCGCGTACTCCAGGGCAGCGCTCTTGGTGAGGCCGATGACACCGTGCTTGGTGGCGTGATAGGCGGCCCGGCCCGGCAGACCGACCAGCCCGCCGAGGGAGGAGTTGTTGACGATCGCCCCGCTGCCCTGGGTCCGCATCTGCGCCAGCTCATGCTTCATGCACGCCCACACACCGCGGAGGTTGATCGCGTTGACCCGGTCGAAGACCTCAGCGGGCTCGTCGGCGGCATCGCAGGGCGGGACCTGAATTCCGGCGTTGTTGAACGCGTGATCGAGCCGGCCGAAAGCCTCCACTCCCGACTTCACCGCGGCGGCGACGCTGGCCTCGTCGGCGACATCACACACCACGGCGAGTACTTGGCGGCCCTGACCGGCCAGCTCGTCGGCCGCCGCCCGCAGCGCGGTCTCGTTGACGTCGGTCAGTACGACAGCAGCCCCCGACGCCGCATAGGCCTGGGCGGTGGCCAGACCCATGCCGGAACCGGCGCCGGTGACCAGCGCAACTTGGCCGGAGAAGTCGTACGTCGGGTTCATCGACATGCCTTTCGTCGTTCGAAGCGAAGTTACCGTCAGGGTTGGAGAAGGACCTTGATGGCGGTGCGCTGGTCCATGGCGGTGTAGGCGGCGGCGGCCTGGTCGAGCGGCAGCGTGAGGTCGAAGACCTTGCCGGGGTTGATCTGTCGGTTCCAGATCCGGTCGATCAGGTCTGGCAGGAACCGGCGCACCGGGGCTGGGCCGCCGTGCACGTGGACGTGGGTCATGAAGATGTCGTCGCCGGCGATCGCGACGCCGTGCAGGACGCCGACGAACCCGACATGGCCGCCGGGCCGGGTGGCGCCGATCGCCTGCATCATCGACTCCTGCGTGCCGACCGCCTCGACCACAGAGTGCGCGCCGAGCCCATCAGTGAGTTCCTTCACCTTCGCGACCCCGACCTCGCCACGCTCCTCGACGATGTCGGTGGCGCCGAACTCCCGGGCCAACGCCTGTCGATCGGCATGCCGCGACATCGCGATGATCCGCTCGGCGCCCAGCTCTTTGGCAGCGAGGACCGCGAGCAGACCGACCGCTCCGTCACCGACCACCGCAACTGTCTTTCCGGGGCCGGCCTCGGCGGCGACCGCGCCGAACCAGCCCGTGCCCAGCACGTCGGACGCCGCCAGCAACGAGGGAATCAGATCGGGGTCCGGCTGGCCGGGAGTAGCGACCAGAGTGCCGTCGGCCAAGGGGACCCGCATCACCTGGGCCTGCGACGGGCCGGGGAAGTCCGCGTGGAGGCAATTGGTCTGATAGCCGGCCTGGCAGATCTCGCACGTGTTGTCGGAGGCGAAGAACGACCCGACCACGAAGTCGCCCACCTTGATCGAGGTCACCTTCTCGCCGACCTGCTCGACGATCCCGACGTACTCATGCCCCATCGGCTTCGGTTCACTGATTTCATCGGCGCCGCGGTACGGCCACAGGTCGGACCCGCAGACACAGGCCGCGGCCAGCCGGATGATCGCATCGGTCGGCGCCTGGAGAGTCGGCTCGGGCAGGTCCTCGACCCGGACATCACCGGGGGCATGCATCACAACACCACGCATGAGCGGGCCAACTCCTCAGATCAGGTCGGACTCGTGCAGAACTGTCCCCAGTCAACCCTGGCCGCGGGCGGAGTGGGACTCCCTGTCGTGAGGTGTACCGACAGGGCATCCCAGTGACCGGTCCCAGGTCGTAGCGTCGATGTCTGTGGACACCCCAGCTGACAACCGTGACGAGGTCCGCGAGTTCCTGATCTCGCGGCGAGCCAAGATCACCCCCGTCGAGGCAGGACTGCCCGTGCATGGCGAACGGCGAGTGCCGGGGCTGCGACGGGCGAGGTGGCCGCTTTGGCGGGGGTCAGCGTCGAGTACTACTCGAAGCTCGAACGCGGTGCGATCGCCGGTGCCTCCGCCTCGGTGCTCGACGCGATCGCCCGCGCGCTGCGGCTCGACGACGCCGAACGGGCCCACCTGTTCAACCTGGCCCACGCCGCCGACGGCACCACCGCCGGCATGCGGCCGCGGCGCCGGCCCTCGAAGCGGTGGCGGCCGCAGCCGGGCCTGCAATGGGTGCTGGATGCGTTCACCGGGCCCGCCCTCGTCCGCAACGGACGGATGGACCTGCTGGCCACCAACCACCTCGGCCGGGCCATGCACGCCATCGTCTTACGAGACCACCGGCGAGGACGTGCCGAACTTCGTCCGGTTCACCTTCCTCCATCTGGACGCCGCTCACGACTTCTACCCCGACTGGGATCTCGCCGCCGACACCAGCGTCGCCATCCTGCACACCGAAGCGGGCCGCGACCCGCACGACAAGGACCTCCACGATCTCGTCGGCGAGCTGTCCACCCGCAGCGAAGCGTTCCGCCGCCGCTGGAGCAACCGCAACGTCCGCACCCACGGTGCCGGCACCAAACAGTTCCACCATGGCGACGTCGGCGACCTTCACCTTGCCTACGAGAGCGTGGACATGCTGTCCGACCCCGGCCTGACCCTCACGCTGTACGCCGCCGAACCCGGCTCACCCACCGCTCACGCCCTCGACCTACTCGCCTCCTGGACCAGCGCCACGATCACCCCAGCGCCGACCACCACCTCTTGAGGCCCGCGAAGTCTTGGCGTGTACTGGCCGTACGTCTCAGGACAGGGAGTTCCTCATCCATGGGCGGCCTCTTAGCGTCGATGTTGTGCCCGCGACACCAAGACGAAGAACCAGCGCCGGACGGCTGGCCCTGCTCAGCCTCGTCACCATGCTGACAACGGCGACCGCCTGCGGCAGCAGCCAACCCGCCCCGAACAGCCCTCCGAGCGGTGAGCCGCGCAGCCCTACCAGCGGATCCTCACCAGCACCCGCACCCAGCCCTCCGGAGACCACCCCGAAGACCGAACCCACCGGCCAGGAAGGCGACACCGTGACCACCATCCGCATCACCGTCGGCGGCGAGACAATCATCGCGGAACTCAACGACAGCACCACCGCCCAAGACCTGGCCGACCAGCTACCCGTCGATGTCACACTCTCCGACTTCAACGGCGTCGAAAAGGTCGGAGAACTCCCGCGACCCCTCACCATGAACGGGGTCCCCGCCGGCGCCGACCCGGACATCAACGACATCGGCTACTACCGACCCAGCAACGGTCTCGTCTTCTACTACGGCGACGTCGGCTACTTCAACGGCATCGTCCGTCTCGGCCAGCTGTCAGCAGCCGACATGCAGCTCATCCGGCGCCAGACCGGCAGCTTCTCCATCACCATCGAAGCAGCCTGACGGCTTCGCTGAGGGGGAGCCGATTGACCTGCCGCCGTTGACGCCGCAGGTGCAGCGACACATGGGTGAGCTGCTGGATTCGCGTCGGTTCCATGCTGGTCGGATGCGGTGAGGCGCAGCTGACGGTGTGTCCCGAATGTGTCCCCGGCATCTAGCGCTTGTGGGCCAGCCGATGGACTTCCACGCAAAATACCTAGTGAGGGGCATTTTTCCAGAAGTATCCCCAACGGGATTCGAACCCGCGCTGCCGCCTTGAAAGGGCGGTGTCCTAGGCCGCTAGACGATGGGGACCCGGCTCCAGGAACTATAAGGGACCCGATGACCTGTCCCAACCCGCAGCCGTGGCGCAGCCGGGCGGAGGAGCGGCGACGAGGGCCGTGGCGCAGGTGGATGCTCAAAGCGCCGTGCACGGCGAGGTGTGGTCCGAGACTGCAGATTGGGGGGAATCTGCAGTCTCGGACCAAGCTCGGGGGAAGGACCCTCCGCTGGGCCGGACCGGCTCAGCGGAAGACGGAGATGTGTACGTGGTTCATGTGGTTGGAGGAGTCGTCGCCGCGGTCAGCCATGAAGCGCCAGCCCTCCTTGTCGCGCTGGATGTTCCAGATGTGCTGCCGCCAGACGACGTAGTTGATGTTCAGGGCCCGAGCGTTCTTCTTCGCCCAGGCCGCGATCGAGTACCCGAGCTCGCGCCCCTCCGCCGACTTGTAGTTGGGGACCATGATGTCGATCGCCCGGCCCAGCGGGTGCTCACCAGCGTTGGACTGGTACCAGCCACCGACGTTCTTGACCTGCGGGAAGGCCTTGCGGGCCGACCGGTGCACCGCGATCGTCTTGGCGGTGAGCTTGCGCTCGGTGACCTTCCACGATGCCGGGATGGAGCCGCCGCTGCCGCCGGTCGAGGGCGGCTCGTCCTCCGGCTCGCTCGCCGAGAGGTACTTCGCGGTGACCCAGCGCACGGCGTTGCTGTGGACGATCTGCGCTCGGCCCTTCTCCTGCTTGCCGGTGATCCGCACCGCAGTTCCCCGCGGGACCTCGTTGACGTGGCTCGATCCCGTCGCCGAGCTCCACAGGTTCAGATCGGCCGTCGCGTAACGCGTTCCGACCGTGGCGGGCAGTCCGGGAGCCGACGGCTGGTTGGCACTGGTGTTGCTGAGGTACTTCGCCGTCACCCAGCGGATCGCCTGCCCGTAGATGATCTGCGCTCGACCGTTCTGGGTGGTGCCGGTGATCTGTACCGTCTTGCCCTTCTTGATCTCTCCGACGACACGCGATCCGTCCGCCGAGCCCATTCGGATCGCGAGATCGGCGCGAGCCACCCGGGTGCCGATGACGTCGGGCACCTGGCTGGCTGAGCGCGCGAGGTACTGGGTGCTGACCCAGCCGCGGTCCTTCCCGATCGTCACCTCGACGAATCCGCGGGCGGCTCGTCCCGTGAGCTTCACCCAGGTGTCTTCCGACACCACCCACATCACCTTGTACGTCAGGCCGGGGCCCTTGCGCAGATTCACCGCCGTGGTCGTGACCCGGTTGCCCGTGACCTTCACCGGCGCCGCGATCCGCTTGGTGGTGAGGTAGCGGCTGGCGATGTAGGCGGTACCGCCGGAGAACTTGATCTTGGTCCAGCCGTTGGCGGTGCCGACGGCCGTCACGGTCTGACCGCGATAAAGGCCACCGATGATCTTGCTCGAGGTCGAGGGGCCGGAGCGGATGTTCACCCCGGCGGTGGCGGTCACCTGAGTGGTCGCGGCGGTGGCCGGCGCGGCCACCAAGGTCGCGCCCAGCAGGCCAGCGGTCGCCAGCGCGACGACTGTCGCGCGCAGCTTCCCGAAGACGGTGCTCACGTCCGTTCCCCCTCCTCGGCCGAGACCGAGATGGTTGCTCTTTGGGGCTGATGCGACTCGCGCCTCTATCTGCGTCACGTCCGTAACACCAACCTCAACTTGCGCAGGACTGTAATCGTGTCCCAGTCGTTACTGCAAGGTGTGAGTGCGGAAATGGTCACAATTGCAAGCCGACACGCCGTACTACTTCTGAGTAATTACATCGGTGTCATTCAGGGTTGAATTTCGGATGTGATCTGCTCGAGATCTCTTCGGTAGCCGCATGAGCGGCCCGCGAGTCCGTAGCCTTTCGGCACGCCACCAGGCGAGGAACCGACTCGAGGAGACGATTGTGCCGTGATGAGTTGCCCGGTCAACGACCGAACAGGCACGACTGGATGACGATCGAGATGCCGGCGGAGGAGTTCGATCGACTGGTGTCGGAGGCGCTCGATGACATTCCGCCCGAATTGTCGATGCTGATCGACAACTGCGTGATCCTGGTGGAGGAGTACCCACCGCCCGATGTGCCCGATCTGCTGGGCCTGTACGAGGGGATTCCGCTCACCGAGCGGGGCGAGACCTACGCCGGAGCGCTGCCGGATCGCATCCTCGTCTTCCGGCGCCCGATCCTCGCGATCTGCAACTCCGAGGACGAGGTCGTCGAAGAGGTCCACATCACCGTCGTGCACGAGGTCGCACACCATTTCGGCATCGACGACGAGCGACTGCACCAACTCGGCTACGACTAGCGCGGGCCGGCGGACGTTCAGGCGAGAATGACGTATCCGACCGCGCCCAGCCCGGCGACCGTCACGATCAGGGCGACCAGGACCTGGGCGCGACCGTCTGCGTGGCGGACGTCTGTCAACCTCGCGTGATGAAGGTGCCACCGGATCGTCGAGGCTGCTGGGGCGAGCAGCACCAGGCCGGCGCCGACACCGACCGCAACCGCGAGCGTGCCGGAGACCTCCAGCAGCAACCGCGTCACGACCACCAGCGCCGCGATGCTCGTCAAGGTCACCCGCTGCCAAGCCAGCCGGGTCCGCTCCGGTTGCAGCCCCGAGTCCGGTGTCGTCATCGGAAGACGATGAGCACCAGGGCGGCCAGGGCGACCAGACCGGCGATTCCCGCGATGAAAGCCATCACGGAGGTCGACGGAAGTGGTTGCTCGAGTCTGATGGCCCGTTCCTGGCGCATCCAGCGCCAGAAGCCGCCAGTCGCGCACAGCAGGCCGCCCAGCACCAGGGCCAACGCCATCACGCGGATCTCGACTCGGAACGTGGTGGTGAACTGTGCGACGGTCGCCACCCCGACGCCGGCGACGAGGAAGCCGAGAGCAGTCCTGATCCAGGCGAGGAACGTGCGCTCGTTGGCCAGGCTGAATCGGGGGTCCGGCTCGCTGCCCACCCCGTAGACGCGGCGCGGCCACCGCCGATCTCGAGTCTGGCCGGTGTCCGTCATCGAGACGATGGTAGGCCCGGATCCCGGTGCGCCCACTCGACGCGGCCGAGGTGGCCGGTCAGCGACCGGCAGGCGTCCTGGTCGAGCGCCGCAATCGGAGGTCTTGTCCGAGGACGACGGAGACGAGCACGATGACCGCTCCGAGGATCTGCCACCCGTTCAGGGACTGCGAGAGAACGATCCAGCCGAGCACCGCCGCCACCACGGGATTCAGCAGGCTGAGGAACGTGACCGAGCTCGCGGGCAGCTGCTGCAGGCCCCAGAACCACAGTGCGTAGGCGAGGATGCCGCTGAACACGACGAGATAGATGAGCCCACCGATGTTGCGCGCCGTCAGCTGACTCGGGAGTCCCTCGAAGAACAGGGTGAACGGCAGCAGGGTCAGGCCGCCGAGCAGGAAGGTCCAGCCGGTGAAGCGGGCCGCGTTCATGCCGGGCGGCAGCCCCCACCGTTTCGTGAGCACGGTGGAGATGCCCATCATGACCACGCAGCTGGTCATGGCCAACAGACCCCAGCCGTCGAGTCGGGCGTTGGAGCGCAGTACCAGCAAGCCGACGCCCAGCACGCCCAACAGCCCGGCGACCAGCTGGATGGGTTTGATCTTGGTACCGAGCCAGGGGACCGACAGGAGCACCACGATGATCGGCGTCAGTGAGTTGATCACCGACGCGACGCCCCCCGGCAGCAGGTACGCCGCGAGGAAGAGCAGCGGGAAGAAGGCCGAGCAGTAGAGCAACGACAACAACGCGAAGCGGCCCCACCACGGTCGCGGCGGTGGTCGGGTGCCGAGCACCAGCACGATGCCCGTGGGGAGAGAGCGCATCAGGGCCGCCAGCAGCGGTCGACCTGGTGGCAGGAACTCGGTGGTCAGCAGGTAGGTGGTGCCGAAGATGACGGGGGTGATGGCCGCCAGATAGGCCCAGCGGGAGCGGACTGCGTTCACTCCGAAGCCGCCTCGGTGCGAGCCTGCGGCGTGCCGGCCAGCAGCCAGCTGTGCTTCTTGTCACTGATCCAGCGGTCACAACGGCCCAGCTGGTCGGCCGGGAAGTAGCCGGCCTGGAGATCGCCGCGTTCCAACGGCCGGGCGCCGGTGTGAGCAGCGATGGTGGCGAGCGTGTGCTTGTCGGCGGTGAGGGCGAGCACCCGGAGCTTCTGTTGGATGACGTTCACCTCGAGGGTGCTCAACACGTCGCCGGCGATCGACGGTGCGGCGATGAGCAGCGGGCGACTCGACATCGCGGACCGCTCGAGCAGCGGGAGCAGCTCCCGGATCGCGGTGATGTCGGAGGCGGAGACCACGACGACGGGCTGATCGAGCACGGCCCACCCGGACGCCGGATCCGTCACGAACGATCGACTGGCGTAGCCGACGTCGATGGCGATCGTGGCGGGGTCACGGAGGCGGGCGGTGATCTCGGCGCGATCCGCGTCGGGCAGGCGGTCGACGTGGCGTCGGCCGGTGGCCGCCTCGCCTGCAGCTCCGACAGGTACTGCGGGGCCGGGGTGTCGGGCCGGAACTGCGGGATCTCCCGCTTCGGCGGTGACAGCATCTCCTCCCGGGCCCGCCGGTTGCGGGCGCGATCGTGCAGCGCGCCGTACGCGATGAGAGCGAGGCCGAGGACGACCACGGCGACCAGGCCGAGTGTCCACGGATCCAGCACCGGGCCAGCCTGCCACAGGCCCGGGCGCCGCCCGAATCGCTTCCTGGCGTCGCTCTCGGCGAAGATCGGTGGACTGGCAAGCTGGTACGACGGCAGCCCTGACATGGAACCGGAGGAGGGTCGACGGTGGTGCAGTTCGAGTCGTGGATCGACCGACAGATCCGCGAGGCCATCGAGCGCGGCGAGTTCGACAATCTCCCCGGTGCGGGGAAGCCGTTGGCGAATCTCGATCGCCGCGACGACGACTGGTGGATCAAGCAGAAACTCGAACGCGAGAACGTCCGCGGCATCCTCCCGGGATCGTTGGCCCTGCGCAAAGAGGTGCAGGAGATCGACGAGAGCGTGGCTGACGTCGACACCGAGTCGCAGGTCCGGGAGATCGTCGCCGACCTCAATGCGCGGGTCCTCGAATCCCGTCGTCGCGGTGTGGACGGCCCTGCGGTGGTCATTCGTACCGTGGACGAGGAACGGGTCATCAGCACCTGGCGTGAACGCCGCGAAGCCCGGGACCGCTGACGGCCGGTGCAGTACGCTGTGGCCGCCGGTGCGGCGATCAGGGCCTCTAGCTCAATTGGCAGAGCAGCGGACTTTTAATCCGCGGGTTGTGGGTTCGAGTCCCACGGGGCCCACAAATCACCTAGTTATAAGACATTCGGCAGACTGATTGGGTGGTTCAGCCACACTTTACCCACACTTTACGACTTGCTCGCACCGAACGACATCCTGTGCGGTTCCGGTTGATGCTTGACCATCTGGTTCCGGTAGCTGCTTTCCAGGTCGGGTCTAGAACTGATGGAGGTTGTTGACAGTCGGGTCTCCTGAATCTAGGAGATCTGCATGAGTGAACGCGAGTTGGAACGGCGGGCTCGGCGCAAACTGGCGGTCCTGCGCCACGTTGAGGAAGTGTCGGGCAACGTGGCGGCGACCTGCCGCTACTACGGCATCAGCCGGCAGTGCTACTACGTCTGGCGCCGCCGCTACGACGCCGACGGCGCAGATGGGCTGAGAGACCGGTCAAGCCGACCCCACGCCTCACCAAAGGCGACCCAGGCCGAGGTGGTCGAGAAGATCCTGTGGCTGCGGAAGCACTACCACTTCGGGCCGGCCAAGATCGTCATGTACCTGGCCCGCTACCACGACGTCACCATCAGCACCTCGGGCGTGTGGCGGATCCTGAAGCGGCTCGGAATGAATCGGCTGCCCGCCTCCCAGCGCTACCAACGCCACGACCGGCGATGGAAGCGGTACGAGAAGCAACGCCCCGGCCACCAGCTGCAGGTCGACGTGAAGTTCATCGAGCCACTAGGGCAAACGGGTCGGCGGCGGAAGTACTACCAGTTCACCGCCATCGACGACTGCACCCGGCTGCGGGTGCTGCGCGCCTACCCACGCTGAGACCAGAAGACCGCGATCCAGTTCATCGACTCCGTGCTGTCGAAGCTGCCCTTCGCCGTCGAACGGGTGCAGACCGACAACGGCGCCGAATTCGGCGCCTCGTTCCACTGGCACCTCCTCGACAAGGGCATCGACCACGTCAAGATCCGACCCCGGACTCCGCGGCTGAACGGGAAGGTGGAGAGATCCCACCGAATCGACTCCGAGGAGTTCTACCGCCTTCTCGAGGGCCAGGTCATCGACGACGCCCGCCTCTTCACCGACAAGCTCCAGGAATGGGAGGATCACTACAACTACCACCGACCCCACGGCGCCCTCGGCGGCCAAACCCCCTACGAGCGGCTCCGGCAGAAAGTCGAAGACCCGCTGTCATAGGCCTTCGTCAGTTGCACACACCGAACGACATCCCTCGGGGCGCGGCGACACGAGAGAGTGCGCGGCGAACACACCCTTGGTCAACGGAACAGAAGTCAGCGCAGCGACCCGACGCAGTTCCTCGAGCAGCTGCGCCGTGGAGTGCTGCTCGGTGAAGGGCACGAGGTGAACGTAGCGAACGACCCGCCGCACTCCAAGCAGTCACCAGTGGACCTTCGAGTCGCGGGCTGACTCTCCCGCAAACCAACCAACTGCACTGCGGCCGGGGTCTGAGTCGGTGGCGCTCGGCAGGCAAGAATTTAGGCATGATCCCGATCGATTTGATGGTGCCAGCGACGGGCCTCAGCTCGCGGACCCTGACGACTCGCCCACGAGCCGAAAATGGACGGCTACCGTAGCGGATTGTCCCGTTGCCGGTTGGCCCATCACGTGCTGCGGGGTGGATGCGGTCGACCCAACGGTTCCGTCCACTGTTCGCTCACAACCAACCACCATCAGCCGGCATTCTGAGACAAGTTTGGCAACAGAAGCAGGATCGTGCCGTGACTTGCTACCACAGGTGAGAACGGCGATCACGACCCCAAGGTGGTACGTACCAGCGACGACGACATCAAGGTTGCCCTGCTGGGTCGGGAAAGGGAAGTGCTTGACAGACCGCTAACCGACGCTATTCGACTGCCGAACCAACCTGGATCCGACACATCAGGACCGCGGCCCACGCATCGGGCGGCAGAGCCACGTGACGATCGTCCCCGTACAGCACCGCCCGCGTGAGGACTTTTGTTAGACGTGTATCGCGGTCACGCGCTACAGCCGCGGGGTGACGAGCACGCGTTCGCGGACGGTCGATTGTGTGTGGCGATTTCGTGGTGGCCTGTCGCCGAGCAGCGCACCACTTTCACGGCCGCCGTCGACCAACATTGTTGCGGTTTGGACTAGCCTCAGCGGCAGCTCAGGTGGGGCGGCCTGGGCGCCCCACGTCCGTTGGGGCGCCAGGTGGCCGCCGTTGATGTCTCAGTTCCGAGTGGGCGACTGCGGCACGGTGACGCGGTCGATATACGGTGTAAACACCTCGGTGGCGCGGGAAGGCTGACGCGGGCCGGTACTACGCGGGTGGCTGGGAACCTGACGCTCAGCCACCCGCGCCCGCGTCTGCAGCCGGCAGCTTGCCAGAGCAGTGCAACCAGTGAATCGACAAGCTCTTGATTGGCTCAGGTGATGGACATGCATCACTCAAGCAGCGACAGCCCCGTACTAGCCGCCCTAACGTTGGACGCAGCTGGTGCGCGCTACCGGCGGCCGGTGGCGCCCTCACCCCCCAATAGGGGGCGCCACCTGGCACCGGATCGATCTAGTCGTTTCAGCTGCGGACACTGCCACCGGCCGCTACGGTGGGGAAACGAACTCAACTCTCGGGGGGTAGAGGCGGGATCACGAAGGCGTGCTCCGGCGCGATCCCGGCCGGAGTGCGCCGACCACCGCCGGTTCCCACCTGTCTGCCCGCGCGCCGTTGGGGCGAGGCACAACAGCGATCTTCCTGAAGTCGCACTACCGGTGCCTCGTCACGTATCGACTCAACAGGTATTGACTCAACGGCTATCGACGCAACAAGTATCGGTCAACAGATATCGACGCAACCGGCCATCGGTCAGTGACAAATAACCAGCCGAGACGTCGCGGCACTCAAACCGTCGGAGCTGGAACAAGAGGGTGGTCGGGGCCTACCGCGTTGGGATAGGGGTCGTTAACCGAGTCGCCCCCACTGAGGGTTTCCCAGTGTCCGTTGTGGCAGGACGGGCACGGCGGCAGATGCTGAGTGGATTGGCCCTGGAGGCGGTAGCCGCATGCGGTGCATTTGTAGGTGCCGGCGGAGACTCGCTGTGAGCGTGTAGGCGCGGCCTGAGCTCGGCAAGCCGGCGGGGACGGGTTCGGCCATGTCTGCACCGTAACGGTCAATGCCGGCCCTGGAATCCACCTCGTGGGTACCTGCGGGCTACGTCCGGGTCCAATTGATGATCCACGTCGTCGCCCGGCTCGGTCTAGCCGCCACAATAACCGACACGCTTCAGCACCTGCTCGGCCATCCCCCACGGACCGTCGCACAATACGTCCACGATCGCCGCGTCCACTGGTTGCCTTGAGTCGATCCGTAGGCACCACAACCGGTCAATACGTCCGTGCCGCTGGAGCTCAGATTGCGGCGATGACAACACAGCGGTCCGTGCGCAGAAGCGTGATGAGGAGATGCACGGGCGGCTTCTCGTCGCGGCCCGACGCGGGACCTTCGGCCTCGTGACCCGTTGGCGTATCGATGATTCTGTCCTCATGCCGGCGAGCGGTCGAGGTCCGGGTTAACCCAGCAGAAGGGCCTTCTTGGCGCTGAACTCCTCTTCGGTGAGGATCCCTGCCTGGCGTAGCTCACCGAGCTTCTTCAGCTGATCGAAGGCCTCGTCGCTCAAAACCTTGGCCGGCTCCGACACCGCTACCGTGGCGGGGGGTGCGGCGGGTAGCTGCTCCGGGCGAGCGTGAGCGGCCTGGCTGGCGGCCTGGCTGGCGGCGACCTTGCCTGACACTGCGGTCGCGGTTCCCGCGATGACCGCAGTCCGGGCCGCCGTACCTAACAGGCTGGGACGCCCAACGCGTCCCACTCCTCGTCGTCTCACGAGTTCAGTTCCCTTCACTTTCGATAGCGCCGCGGATCTCTTCGACAACCTGGTGCGGTATTCGGCCGCCGTCCAGCAGCTCGCCGTCAGACGCACGGATGGCTGCACCGAGCTCGGCTGCCCACAGGTCCTCCCACAGGATGAACAGAGCTGAGGAGTCGTGGGGGACACTTTCGGCGAGTGCCTGGAGGTCGAGATCATTCACCATGCCGTCGACTTCACCGTCGACGCTGGCGAACGGGGAACCCTCTTCCAACTCGTCGTATTCGAAGGTCGTCACGAGTCCCGTGGCGTCTTTCTTGACGAAAACTAGATCCAGGATCCGAACGTGCCCTTGTTCGACCAGCTTCGCGATCGCCGGGGCCACAGCACCGTTGAACCGATTGCCCGGGAAGTCGATCACCACGTACTCGACTGGACCCACGTCAGCAGTCATTGAAGCGTCCTTGCCCGTAATGCATCGCCGGCCCCGCGGAGGCCCTGCAGCACAGCATCGCACACGTCAGCTGGCCTGACCGACGGACTCCATTCTCGCTGGCCTACACGATGGCGGCCGTCTGCTCGTGGTCGTGGCCTCGTCGGTGGGAGGGCACCGCGTGCTTTAAACAGACACCGAGCGGTGAGGTACTTCAGCCCCGGAGGGGGGACGGCGAGGTGGTCGGTTTTCGAGGACTGCGGTGATCCTCGTGGCCGAATCAGCTGGCCTAAGCCACCAGTTGTCGTTGCCGTACTGGCGGAGGACGTGCACCAGCCGTTGTTCGGGTGGTGGGCAGCTCCGCCGGTGCAGCGGGCGAGAGTGCTGGCCAGTCGGTAGGACTCAGATCCAGTTTCGATGATGTGGCCGCCGTAGGTGAGCCGGTCTCCGATCGCGACGCAAAATGGCTGGGCAGATCGGATGACTCATGACGGCCAGCGAGGCGAGCGTTGTCGGGATCGACTCCGGGCCGCAGCATCGGCACTGTCGAGGTGTCCACTCTGAGACACGGCTAGGAGGGTTCCATGATCGCTCGAGTAGCGGTATGGGAGCCGATGCCTGACGACGACCGACAGTGGGTCATTGATGCCTCGAAAGCGGTGCCGGGAGTCCTCGACGCCTACCACCTCGTGGACCCGGCCACCGGAAACGGCTTGTCTGTGGCGTTCTTCGAGGACACCGTTGATGCCGCCGCGGTCAAAGCGGCCATCGAGGAGAAGGCGAGAGAGATCGGCTGGAATAGCGTTCCTCGCCCTGCTCCGGCATCAGAAACGATCTACCGAGTGCTCCGAAATACTTGAACTTGCCGCCGCGCACAGGCGAGCAGCATCGCAGGCCGACCTTCAAGCGGGTCAAGCGGGACGACGACTCCTCCGACTTGGTTGGAAGATTTCGCGTGGGACGACGTGACTGATGGAGGCAGGGGCACGGCTGACCCAGAGTCCAGCCGCGTGTGTCACGGTGCACAACGAGATGTTTCATCAGGCCTCAGTACGGTCGGGGTCCGGCTGTCTGATCGCCGGGGTCAGTCAGGTTCGACGGGCTCAGTGCAGGTTCGGGTCTGCCCGCCCGAGCATGGTTTGCAGCTGGTCGCGGTCCAGGGGTCTGGGGTGTTGGAAGTTGCCGTCCGTCGTGTAGGCGCCGGCGTAGGCGGCCTGGTTACGCTGGAAGCGCAGCTGTCGGCGAGGCTGCCGGTGTCGAAGACGTCGTAGCCGATGGCCTCGATGAACTCGCTTACCTGACGCTTGGCGACCTCGTTGTCCGCGGCGATCGTCAAGGTGTTGCCCTCCGGTGCGGCGGCCGGACGCTGCATGGCGCCCAGGTGCTTGGAGTAGATGTTGTTGAAGGCCTTGACGACCTTTGAGTCCGCCAGGTGTGCCGCACGAGTCCGCTGGTGTGAGGCTGCCGTCCTCGAGCGCGGGAATCCTGCCGTCAGCCTCACGTGCGCCGCGGGAGTCGGGTTAGTAGTTGCAGGTGTCGATGACCACCTTCCCGGCAAGCGGCGCGGCCGCTAACTGGTCGACTCTGCCGAGCGGAATGGCCAGGACCACGAGGTCGCCGGCCTCGGCGGCTTCCGGCGCCGTCGCGGCCCGGGCTCGAGAGCCCAGCGACGCGACAAGGTCGGCGAGGGTGCCGGGGCCGCGGGGAGTTGGACACCACGACGTCGTATCCGGCGTCGACGGCCAGGCGTGCGACCGTGCTCCCGATGTTGCCGCTGCCGATGAGCTGACCGTCGTCATGACCGGCGCAATCCGTCCCCCAACTGCCCTATTCCACAACCAACGCCGGCAGCACCGGTACGCCTCGTCCGACTGAGAGCCATGCCCTACGCCACGATCCCCTCCCTGACGGCCCGGACCGGAGACCAAGCCCGTAGGGGGACGGGGTGCCGGCGCCGTTGACCGAGCTCATCACGCTGTGCGGACCCTAAGAGAAGCGGGCTGTCGACGTGCTGGTCTACCTCGACCGCCCGGAGCGAGCAACGGGCCACCGAAGCCATCAACGGACGCCTTGAACATCTTCGCGACCCGCCCTCGGCTTCCGCAACTCACCAACTACATCGCCCGATGCCTGCTCGAAGCCGGCGGATTCAGAACCCAACTACACCCTCGATTGTGACGAGCCAGTAATGCGCGCTGCACGGGTGCGAAGGCCGCGTGGGGCCGGGCCGAACGTCCGTACGGAGAAGTGCCTCGCGAATGGCGGAACCGGGGAGTTGGCGACTGTCGGGCCAGGCTTGAGCAACGTAAACATCCTCATCTGGCGCGAGATCGATCCAGTTACCGTCACGAAGCGCCGCTGATGACCGAGACTCAGTCGTGATGCGTGCGCGCTCCATGAGCCTGATTCGTCAGTAGCGTCCGCTCCAGTCCTGCACCGTCCGCTCCAGTCCTGCACCGTCCGCTCCAGTCCTGCACCGGACAGATCCACCAGACAGACCAACATCGTGACCACTCTGTATTGCTGGTAACAGCATTTATTCGAGGGAGACGATTTCGCCCCTCGATCAGTAGGTGCGGACCGTGACTGGCCGGGCGAAGCCCGAGTCGATGGCACGCCGCCCGCGATGCCCTCGCGAGATGACGTCTGCGATGGCTTCAGCGGAGGCATCGCCGCCCACAGGCTTGCCAACGGTCGAGCGCGCGGCCTTCGTGGATGAGCTTCTTGTTGGACCGATGGTTTAGACTGATGGTTGGACTGCTAGTCGAATCGAGGGGTGAGCGATGTGGACGTGTTGATTGTGGGTGCCGGGATTGCCGGGCCCACCCTTGCCTACTGGCTGCTGCGGGCGGGGCATCAGGTGACGTTGGTTGAACGCGCGCCGGAGTTACGTCGCGGTGGCTATCTGGTCGACTTCTGGGGAGCCGGCTTCGACGTGGCCGATCGGATGGGGATCGTTCCCGAGTTGCGCCGACGCGGGTATGTGATGGTTGAGGCGCGGTCCGTCGACCGCGGCGGCCGTCGGGTCGCGTCGATCAAGCCGTCGGCGATCATGGGATCGACCGAGCGGTATGTCAGCATCGCCCGTTCTGATCTGGCCGCGGCCATCTACGACGCGCTGGAAGGGGCTGCGGAGCTCATCGTGAATGACACGGTGCGCGTTCTCGACGACGACGGAGATCGAGTCGCGGTCTCGTTCGAGAACAGTCCGTCCCGCGCCTTCGATCTCGTCGTGGGCGCGGACGGGCTGCACTCGCAGGTCCGTCGGCTGGCGTTCGGTCCCGACCAGCAGTACGCGCGGTACCAGAACATGCTGATTTCCGTCTTCGACGTCGCCGGTTACCGACCGCGGGACGAACTGGTCGCGATCATGCACGCCGAGGTCGGCTTCCAGGCGGTACGGGTCTCCTTGCGTGATGACGTCACCATGGTGGTCTTCACGGTCCGATACGACGGCAGCGTGCCCCTCGACAGCGTTGCTGACCAACAGGAGTTGCTGCGTGAACGGTTGGCCGGGGCAGGTTGGGAGACGCCGGCGCTGATCGAGGCGATGCCGCAGGCGAAGAACTTCTATTTCGATGGGGTGAGCCAGATCCAGATGCCGTCCTGGACGCGCGGCCGGGTGGCCCTGGTCGGGGATGCGGCCGCGTGTCCGTCGTTGCTGGCCGGCCAAGGCTCCGCGCTGGCCATGATCGAGTCGTACGTGCTGGCTGCTGAGCTGGCGCGAGCCGACGGTGCTCATGGGCTGGCGTTTGCCCGCTACCAGGAACGGCTTGCTCCGTTCCTGCAGTCCAAGCAGGCCGCGGCGAGGGGGCTCGGTTTGGCGTTCGCGCCGCGGGATAGGCTCCAGCTCCTGGTTCGAAACACGGTCATGAAGTTGATGGGACTACCGAAGGTGGCGGATCTGGCGATGGGCAGAAGCTTCCACGACGCCATTGAGCTGCACACCTTCCCCCCCGCCTGAGACGGCCGCTGCGATCCCATGGTCCGACCTCGGTTCGCCAAGCTCCCCCCGACGCAGCAGCAGGCAATTCTCGCGGCTGCGTTGGGGGAGTTCGCTGCCCACGGTTTCCACGATGCCTCACTGAACCGGGTGATCGAGGCGGCAGGGATCTCCAAGGGCTCCATGTACTACTACTTCGACGGCAAAGAAGATCTTTACGCGCATGTCGTACGCGTGGAACTCGAACAGCTACTCGCCCGGGCGGGTCCGTTCGACAGTCCGTCAGACAGTGACCCGGACGCCTTCTGGTCGGCGTTGGAGAACTACTACCTCCAGCTGATGTCGGCTCTGGAAACCGCCCCAAAACTGGCCGCCTTGATCCGAGGGTGGATCGCTGCATCGGCGACCCCGGCTATGCAGCAGATCCAGCAGGAAATGGAGAAGGCGGTGGTCCCGTGGATGGAACGAGTCCTCGCGGACGGGCAACGGATCGGCGCCGTTCGGACCGACCTGCCGTCCGGCCTACTGATCGCCCTCGCCGCCGGCATGGGCCAGGCCATGGACACCTGGCTACTGACCCAGCCACCCGGCGCTGCGGCCCTACCTCCGCTGATCAGCGCGTTGGTCGGGATGATCCGCCGGGCACTGGAACCCTGAACGCCGTGGGATACGCCTGACCCCGCCCCGTGACCGCTGAGCGGGCAGCCTCGAAGATTCCGGGCGGGTATCAGCCGACGGTCCCACCAGCTGGGCCCGGTTTGCTCACCGACCGCTTCGCTCACCGCAAGCCGACCCGCCAGCGACACGGCATGCGTGACAAATCAACCCTCACCGGTGGTAGCCATGGCGCGGCAAAGGCGGGGTTGCAGATCGTCGGGTGACTGACCGGCAGCAGGCAGCTGTCGTGGGTCAGCGCACGGCGACCGGACTGCTCGGCCCAGTCGGCGATGAGACCGCTTCGGCGATCTTGACCGTGTCCTCAATCGCCTCGAACCGGGTGGCGCGGCCGTCGGTCATGGTCCACCAGTGGACAAACCGAGCCCGGAAGGGGATGCCGGTCGCCTTGTACTTGCCCGACACCCATCCGAGCGCCGCCACCTGGTCACCCTCGCAGATGAACGTGTCAGGTTCGACGAGATATGACTCCCACTCACTGCCTAAGGGAATGAAAACATTCTGAACGATCGCGTCTGCCCCGATGGAGGTGCCGGCGTAAACGTGGCCGGCCGGCTCAGTCCACTCGATATCGTCGTGGAACATAGCCAAGACTGTTGGGATGTCGCCAACTGCGAAAGCCGCGTAGCCCTCGCGCAGGATGTCGGTGTTGCTCACTCTGATGCCCCTCGAATCGCCCTCGGCACTCGATAGAGGCCGTGATCTGCTTAGCACAGGGCACCGGTGCGGGGCAATAGTGACGGCAAGCTGCCCGAACGTTCGTTCCGGATGGGAGTCTTCAGCGACCACTATGGCTAGTCGGCCCGTGAGACCAGCAGCCCTCTCGGATGAGTCTTGGCGTCGACCGTCCCTGGCGGAATCCCAGTGATTCACACGGATGTCAGAGAGCACTCCGACTCAATTCGACTGAGTCCGGGTCGCTGAGGATCAGGGCCCTTTTTGTTGGGACTGATCAGTGAGGGAGGTCTCAGATGACTGAGCCAAGACGAAGGCCGGCCAGTCGGGGACGGGCCGGCCTTCGCGACTTGGGCAACGAGTACTAGTTGCCCGCTGCCTTGTATGTGTCGATCACATCAGCCGGAACACGGCCACGGCTGGACAGCTGGTATCCGTTGCTGGAAGCCCACGCACGTACCGCTTTGGGGTCTACGGTTCCGCCGTTGGACTGTGAGGAGCCGCCGCTGCGGCGTCGTCCGCCGATGCGGGTTGCGGCGCCCAGGTAGGGCTCAAGCGCCTTCTGGAACTTCTCCGCGTTTTTGCTCCTGAGGTCGATGGAGTAATCAACTCCCGAGAAGCTGAACGCGATGGTCTCGCCTTCTCCGTCCCCTATCTCCTTACCGTCCAGGTCGTCGATCAACTGAACGATGGTCCTGCTTGCCACATTTTCCTCCGTATTGATTCGGTTCCGCCGGTATGGCCGGTTCGAGGGCCGCTGCAGCCAACGTACCCGCGCGAACGCCTCAAGATCCAACTCAGCAGTAGGCCGCTTTACAGCGGCCATTCAGGTATGGTCTCCGAGGTATTTCCCGAAACAACTTGCCTGGGACCCACGATGCCACCGTGACAGATCACGAGCATGCACTTTCCGTTGAATTCGAATGCTGGCGCTGAAGACTCCCGCGTAAGCTCAGTCAAGGTGATCTGAGCCAAGTGTTGCACCGGGAGAGTCGCGAGTATGACGACAACCCGGAGCCATAGCCGCGGTGGGACATCTCTGAAATGACCGACCGTGATAGGAGAGATTCCGGGACCGATCCGGCCCAGACGCACGCGCTCAGCATCGTCGCGACCAACTCAATCGGAGCACTGCGGATGGCAAGTCGCCGGAAGGTGATGCTAGACCCGCTGCGGGTTCTCGAGTACGCCGCAATCCTCGCTGTTCCTCACCGGCTTGCTAACGCCGTCACCTTCTCAACGTCAGCTCCGCCGCCAGCCGCCGAGGTGCCGAGGTGGCGCCCGCTGAGGCAGGCCATCGCCGTACATCGACCGTTGAGCGAGAACGAATCCTCCTGATTTCTATTGCCTTGAGGCGGAGGGGCCGGATCCGTTGGCGGTGCGGAGCAGGTGCGTGAAGGGGGCGCGGCCGCAGCGCTGAGGGATCTGAGCAGACTGTGGCCATGGCGGTACGCATTCGAGGCGTCCGAGACCAGGACCTAACCGCGCTGCTGACGATCTGGCGAGCGGCTGTCGAGGTCAGTCACGGCTTCCTGACTTCCGACGACGTTGACTGGTACGAGAAGCTGGTGGCGGCCTATCTTCCCCAGATGAGCGACCTCAGGCTGGCTGTCGACGCGAACGATGCGCCTCTCGGATTCATCGCGCAGGATGCCGGCGAGATCCACATGCTGTTTGTCTCGCCAGGCGCTCAAGGCCGGGGAGTGGGGAGTGCCCTGCTCGAGCACGTCGCTCGGGATGAACCCGAGTTGCGGCTGGATGTCAACGAGCAGAACCCGGCCGCACTCGCGTTCTACACCGCCAAAGGCTTCACTCAGGTCGGACGATCGGAGGTGGATGGACAGGGAGGTCCGTTCCCGCTTCTTCACCTAGCGCGCCGCCAGCCGACCCGGTCGACGACGGTTTGACGACACTGACTGCCCCACCGTAGGAGGACAGGCCTACGGCTAACAGCTGTGACTCCTCCATCCCCCTCCTTCGTCGAGCAGGACCTTGCGCACCCATCAGCGCCCGGAGTGCCGCGTGAAATCGCCGGCAGGGCACGCGGCCGACGCGCTGGCAGCGCCGTCACTTCGGTCATTGAACCGCGCCCGCCGGCAGCTCGATCATGTAGGCGTCCACGTCGGTGTCGGCGTTGACTCCCCAGTTGGAGTTGAACAGCACCTTCGTGAAGTCGCGGTTCACCGTGGCCTGGGGCTCGGTCCAGTAGCCGTTCTCCACGGCCCGCGTGAAGGCTAGGGTGTAGACCTTCGGCGAGGCCTTCAGCTGGACTGCGAAGATCTTCTTGTGCAGCCACTGCCTGCCGCCGTAGTCGCCGTAGGTCGAGACCAGTACCCACCCTGGATGGTTGAAGGACTTGCCGGAGACGTGCAGGGCCGTGGCTGAGCCCGCAACGTAGGTGGGCAGCAGCGCGGTGCGCTCGCCGGTGCGCAGGTTGACCATGAAGAGGTCACCCTTGTCGGATTCGTAGTCCACCGACACGTACGTATCGTCACCGTTGGCATCGATGGCAATGTCCGAGTGCTCCGACTTCTGCAGCAATTTGCGTTTGGTTTGGAAGTCTCGCGCGTACGCCACAGTGCCCCGAGGACCGTCTCCGGAGACCACGCAGTAACTGCCGCTGGGGCTCATGCTCACATGGTCTGGGCGCTCGCCGGCCACGCTCATCGTGCCGAGGATCGTGTCCGTGTCGCGGTCCCAGGTGAACACGCCCACACCGGCGAACTGGGCGTCGTCCACCATGAGGCACCAATAGCGCCCGTCCTTGGACGGCGAACCCTCGGACTTGGTCCACGCGGCATTTGCGGTGGGCCATTCTGCTTTCAAGCGGGCACTGAAATCACCCAAGGTGCGCGTCACGCCCGACGACACGGTCAACTCGTTCAGCTTCATGCCCACGCCGTTGGTCGGGATGAAGTACAGGACGTCCGGATTGGTGGAGCTCCATTGCGGTTCGGCATCGCCTGCGGGCCCGGTCAAGGCTTTGAGGCGAGCACGGCTCTTTGCGTCGTACACATGCCACCTGCCGTCGAGCGCATATGCAAGGAACTTCGAGCTGTCGGCGTTGAATGCTTGCCGGCGCGAATAATCGTTTCGGGTGAATCCGGAGATGCCGTCGGCCACATGGTCTGTCGATCTCACCAGGCAGGTTTTGTACGCTGGCTCGATCACCTGCACCCCCTTTGCCGGTTTGGGCAGGGTCACGACGGGGTCGATGGACTGCGCCGTCGAGAGCTTGAAGTCGGGCCCGTACACGCCTGCGTCGCATACGGAGCGGGCGACTGCAGCAGTGGGCCCATGCGGTGCCGTGCCTGTGTCCACCGACGTGCTCGGGGCAGCAGTGACCCCAGCCGATGCCGTGCCTGTGTCCAACGACGTGCTCGAGGCGGCATCGCTGGGGCTGTCTCCACCTGCGCCACAACCGGCAAGGGTGAAGGATGCAGCCACGATGACCATGAGAAGGCGACTGTTGTGCACCTTCTTCGCATAGACCCTGAGCTTGACGAAGGGAACAGCGGGCGCGGTTTGAATCTTCATTTCGAAGCAGGTCTTGGGGAGGTTGCCCTGATCGTCGTGGATCTTGAGGCAGCGGTCTGTGTCGGTCTGCCTGCGGCACCTGGTGCGGCCGCTGATCCACATCCCACGCTAGTAAGGATCAGCGTCGCCAACGGGCTGCGTGCGGATGCATTCATGGTGAGACTTTCTTGGTCGGCGTGCTCGTCCGAGGCGAGGCCTGGCTGGATCTGGTGGCGGGTCAGCTGTCAGCCGACGTCCAGGGCGACCGTTTTCGAGTCTCTCCGGGTCCGCAGCCGGGCGCCGAGCAGGACCAGACCGATGCCGATGCCGACGATCACGAGGTTGAGCAGACCGTAGGAGATGAATCCGCCCCAGCCGAAGGTGAAGTGGTCGCCGGCGCCGGTGATCCAGTAGGCGTTGAGTTCGCCGTAGCGTCCCGAGATGCCGAGTAGCAGCTGCATCATCGATTGGAACGTGAACAGGAGTGCGTCCACGGCGATGTAGATGGCGACGGCGACGCCTTTGGGACGGATCAGGAACCCGAAGAGAAACGCGATGGGCAGGAACAGCAGGTTCATCTGGTTGCCTCCTTGGCGACGAGGTTGGTGATCATCAGCCTCGGCTTGATCCAGCCGCGGCGCATTCGTGCCGGCACCGAACTGGTGTGCGGATGCCGATTAGGTGTCAGCACGGATCGCCGATGAGGCGGTGGCACGGGTGACAGGCCTTCATCGGACGCGGATGATGAGGCGCATGGCGCCCCATGGCTCCCGCGTCCTCATTGGCGCAGCCACCATCGTCGTGCTGGCCGACCTCGCGTTCCTGCTCGTCGGCGGGCGTTGGCTGGACGCGACGTTGCCGCTGTTGGGGTTGGTTGCGGTCGGGGTGGCCTGGAGCATCGGCAGGGCGCAGCCGATGAGCCCGGTCGCACCCGCGTTGGCGTGGTGCAGCGGGGGAGTGGCGCTCAACAGCATCACCGACGGTGTCGCTTCGTTCGCCTATGGGCCGTCACCGATGCTTCTGGCGTCGTTCGTCCGGCCGATCGCGGTGGGGCTGTGGCCGCTCAGTGTCGTGGGCGTCTTCGCCTTGTTGATGGTGTTTCCGGACGGGCGTCGGCGGGGGCGGGTCTGGGCCGCAGCGCCGTTCGCTTACGCGGCGGCGACCGGCGCCATGATCTTCGCTCTCTGGGGGGCGCGGAACGACACCGGCCACGTGGTCGCGGTGCAGTCGCCGCTTCAGCAGGCTGTCAACATCGCCGGGATCGCGGTGATCGCAGCCTGTCTGGCGCTTGGCATCGCCTCGGTCGTCGGCGCGTACCGCTGCGGTGGTGATCGCCGGCGGATGCAGATCAGGTGGCTGCTGCTGGCCGGCATCGCGGTCACGGTGTTACTGGTAAGCGGCTGGATCGGTGGGGCGATGGGGCTGCCCGCTGAAGCCGTGTACGCGCCGTTCATCGTCTCCGTCGTGGTCCTCCTGCCGCTGAGCATCGGGATCGCAATGTTGCGTCACGATCTGTTCGACGTGGATCGGCTGCTGAGCCAGACCGCGGCCTGGCTGGTCACGCTGCTTGTGTCGGCCGCAGTGTTCGCCGGCATGATCTTCGCCTTGGCGAACAGTCTCGGGCCCGCGACGGGCATCGCCCCCGTCGCGGCCGCGTTCGTCGCCAGTCTCATCCTGTTACCGCTGCACCGCTACCTGGCCGCGTTCATGTTGAGAATCATCGATCGGGACCGGACGGTCGCGGTCGGCATCGTGCAACGGTTCAGCGCCGAGGTGCGAGCGGGCCGACGACAGCCGGAGGAGATCGAGTCCGTGCTTCGCGCGGCCCAGCGCGACGACGATCTTCGCGTCATGCTGGCAGCGTCGGGCGGCTGGACCGATCTGTCCGGTATCCCGGTAGCTGAATCACCCGGCTTCGCGATCGAGTCTGACGGAGAGACGGTCGCCCGGATCGCTCTCGGCTGGGACTCGGCCCGAGCTCGCCGCAGGATCGCCGAACTCGCCCAGCAGGCCTGGCTCCCGATCGAGATCAGCCGGCTCCGGCTTGGCCTGCACGAAGCGCTGCGCAACGTCGAGGCGAGCCGGATGCGCCTGGCCGAGGCGTCGGCGCTGGAGCGGCAGCGGTTGGAACACGATCTGCATGACGGAGCGCAGCAGCGCATCATCGCGACCGCGCTGCGGCTGCGGTTGCTGCAGTCCCGCCTCGACCCGGCCACCACGGTGGAGATCCGGACCGCCGTCGCGGAGTTGGAGGGCACCGTCGCCGAGCTGCGCCGGATCGCCCACGGCGTACGCCCGAGCCGGCTCGACGACGGCCTCGGGCCAGCCCTGGCGTCGTTGCGAGACGCGAGCCCGGTTCCGCTCGAGTTGTGGGTGGACGACCTGCCCGACCTCGACCAGACCCGAGCGCTCACCGTCTACCTCGTTGTCTCAGAGGCCGTGACCAACGCACTGAAACACGCCCGCCCCTCCAAGATCGAAGCCAGCGTGTCGAACGTCTCCGGGATTCTCACGATCCGAATCCACGACGACGGAGTCGGCGGTGTACCAGACGGCGGGCTGACCGCGCTGCGAGACCGGGTTGCGGCGGTGGGCGGGCGACTGGACTTCACCAGTCCGCGTGGCGCGGGGACCGAGATCCGGGCGGTGATCTGACATGCGGATCGCCGTGGCGGAGGACTCCCTGTTGTTCCGCGAAGGGCTGGTCCGACTCCTCGTCGACAACGGACACAACGTGGTCGCCGCAGTCACCGACGGCCAAAGCCTGCTCACAGCCGTGGCCGACCACCAACCTCAGCTGGCGATCATCGACATCCGCATGCCCAACTCCGACGGCGCACAGACCGCACGAGAGCTGCGTCGCAGCCATCCGACCGTCGCCGCAGTCCTGCTGTCCCAACACATCGAACTGCGCAACTGCCTCGACCTCATCGGCACCCCCGGATTCGGCTACCTACTCAAGGACCGAGTCCTCCAGCTGGACGAATTCTTCGACGCCCTCACCCGGGTCACCACCGGCGGCGTTGCCCTCGACCCGCTCGTCGTTCAGGCCCTCGTCCGGAGCCGCAACGCCCCAGCCGCGCTGGCGGCCCTGTCCGGCCGCGAACGCCAAGTCCTCTCCCTGGTCGCCGAAGGACATTCTAATACTGCGGTAGCCCGGACCCTGTCACTATCCGAACGCACAGTCGAGGCGCACATGCGGTCGGTCTTCACCAAGCTCGATCTCCAAGACGACGAGGCGACCAACCGCCGGGTACGTGCAGTGATCACCTGGCTCGAAGCCCAGTACTGACACCCCCGACCCCTGCCACCGAAGACCGGGTCTCTACCCGTCAGCAGGTGTGAGAATTAGACAAACTGCGCGCCCCCCGAAGGGCCTCACCTCACCTGCTGCGGGGCGAGGATTGAGCCGCCAGAGCCTGTAGGGCCCCCGCCATGTCGTACGAAGCACATGCGGCCGTGTCTGGTGCAGCCGCAGATTCCTCGTTGGGGCGGTCCCCGCGAGCCCGTCCATGTTGCGAAGCGGGGGCGCAAGTCGACCCGCTTGCGGTTGCGGTCCGCTGCCGAGTGGGTGACCGGTGATCAAGGGTTCGTTCGGCACCTGTTGGGATCACAAGGGGGCGGCGTTCGAGGGTCACGGTCTGGTGGCCGATTGGGTCGGGTTCTGCAGCCATCGGATCAGATCATGGCAGGCAAGGCCGAGGTTGCCCATCTGGCAGTGCTGGTCGGCATGCTCGGCGCGGGTGAATATGCGCACGGAGACCGAATGAGCGGCGGTGAGATTCGTGGCCTGGGCTCGGGTCAGCGATGGCGGCTGAAACGAGTCGTTTTCGCCGCACAGCAGCAGCACGTCTTGGGTCACGCGATCGCTGCCGAGGTGGTCAGCGTTCATGCCGAGAAACCAGTCGACGACATCGGCCGGGTCGTCGCTATCGAGTAGGTAGAGGGTTTGATCCACAACGAGTCGCAGGCTCGGCACCAATCGAGCCCGGGTCCGTACGCTCCAACGCATGAACCGCCTGCGCCGTAGCATCGTGCGGGCCGGACCGCGGATCAGCGTCGGCAGCCGATAGAGCCAGTCGTACACGGGCGGCCAGCAGACGACACGGTTGATGCGTGGTTCGCGTCCCGCAGCCCGCACCGCCCAGTAACCGCCCATCGAGATACCGACCAGGCCGGCCATCTCGAGCCCGAAGTGGTCCAGCATCGCGCCAACCGGCTTCTCCCAGTCGTGGTCGAAGGTCAGCCCGCCCAGGGTTCGGGCCCCTCCCTGGCCGGGGCCTTCGAATGCGATGACGTCGAACCCGGACCGGGCGAGGCGCTGCCAGATGGCGTAGAACTCCTCGATCAGCGAGTCGAACCCGCCGTGGATGATCACCGTGCCTTGCGCGGCCGGTCCTACTGCCGGCAGCCGATAGGCAGGTAGCGCGGCGCCGGCGTAGGGAACCTCGTGCCGGGTTAGGCCGTCGCCGGCGAACGCGACGTCGAACAGGTCCCGGTAGCGGCGGTAACGCTCCGTCTTCGCGGCCGATCGGGGCGGCGTAAAGAACTCTGCGACGCGCAGGTAGCTTGTCGCCTCCCGCAGGCGGCCGTCGGCGGCCGCCCGCCCTGAGAGGTTCTCGAAGACAGTTGCACACTCCTGCGGCGACCCGACGCTCGATGCCGCGTCGTGCAACTCGGCACGATCGGTGAAACCGAGCGCATGGGCCCGGTTGAACTGGTAGTTCAGGAAGGCTCGCCGGTGGAACTGTTCGAACCCCACGGGCAGCACCGCCAGCGGCACCCTGCGTTCCTCCACAGCTCCCAAACTAGACTGGCGCGTTTGATTGGCGCCCGTGGCTCGTCCCACCAGAGGGTCAGCGTGGCTTCGGCAACCACCGCACGACAGCGCGGTCACCATTTGTTGCGGACGGGGTGGATCGAGACAGGCGTCAAACGCACCTGGTACGCCCGCTGTCGTCACCGTGACACGACGGCCCACTGCAACACCGAGCAATCGGTTGGTTCAAGAGAACGTCATGTGGGGGAGCTACCGATCCGGTTACAGCTCGCCGCTAGAGTCGCGTCCCGACCTTCGGAAAGCCGGGACGGGCGCCATCCCGACGACGGCGGCAGCCGCGGCGATCCCGGCCATCACCCACAACCTGGGTGGGTAGCCGACGAGGGCGGCGGCCTCGGTCCTTCCCGCGATCACCAGGATTCACCTGGACCGAGCGATTCTCCCAACGTCGAGGATGTCGATCTGTCACTGTCCTCGGAGAATTGCTTCGGGTCAGGGGCCGCCCCCGTAGCGCTCGCGAAGGACTTCTTCCAGCGGGGTCTCCTCAACCGTCAGTGACGTGGGGTTGAAGTCGGCGAGCAATCTCAACGCGGGCTCGAAGGGGCCGTTCATTCGGAGCAGCAGGTGGTGGTCGTCGAGCTGGTCGACGGCTTCAACTCCGGGAGTGTCGGCAAGGGCCGCCGAATCGAAGCTCTCGATGAGCTCCACGTCGATCTCGACTCGATGAAGCAGCTGCAGTTCAGCCAGGTCGACGATCTCCACCAGCTGTCCGTCAAGCAGAATGCCGACCCGGTCACAGGTTCGCTCCACGTCACTCAGCTGCTGCGCGGTGAGCAAGACCGTCTGTCCGCGATCGCGAGCTTCCTCAATCAGAGCCCAGAAGACCTGCTTGGTGAGTGGATCGAGGGATGTCGTTGGTTCATCCAAGACGAGTACCGGCGCACGCGTACCGAGGGCGAGAATGAGGGCCAGTTTTTGGCGGCTGCCCGTCGAGTAACTCTCCAACGTCCCACTGAGATCAAGACCCAAGCGTTGGACCAGCTTCTCTCGATAGACGGGGTCCGCGATGGGTCTCCAGCGGTCGGTGAGTTCGAGAACTTCACCGCCGGTCAGGTTGCGTCGGACAGCTTCGTCAACCGGCCAGGAAGCGGACAGGGGGTTTTGGTCGTCACCTTCGCCGTCGCTAGCGGTGTATCCCGACAACCAGGTGGATCCGGTGGTGGGCTGGATGAGTCCTAGCAGCAACTTCATCGTGGTGGATTTGCCGGCATTGTCAGGCCCAAGCAGTCCAAACACCTCACCCGCTTCGACGCAGAGGTTGAGGTCGTGGACCGCCCACAGATTGCCGAAGCGTTTGCCGAGTCTCTCGGCTCGGATTGCCGGTTGAGCGAGCCTCTTCGCGGCAGACCGTGGCCAGGGGCGAGTGACTGTTGCCATGTCCGCTCCTCGGTAGTCGACGCGGCCTCTGGCCTCCTGTGCGTCGGAAGTGGTGCCCTCGGTGCTGGGGATCGTTATCGTCGCGGCTGTCGTTGAGCGGTGGTTGGCGACGTGTCGTCATCACCTGTGTGGGGCGGGGGATCGCCGGCACTGTTGATTCCGTCGTCGGTCAGGGCGCCGACGGGCGGCAAGCCCATCTGGTGACGCGGTGGTCGATCTCGCCGTGTCTTCACCGCGAACAGAATGACCAGGAGCCCGACCGCCGCTAGTCCGGTGATGATGATGACGATTGTTCCGGTATCCATCTTCTGCACCTCCGCGTTGTGCGCATCGATGTGGCGTGTCCACCACCGTGTCCTCCGTGCATCCACGGTACGCAAAGGTTGCCGGTAGACAACTGTTGCTGGTGATCGTGACCGGAACGTTGCGGCAGAAGCGAGGCGGCATCGCAGCACCATCGTTGGGCCACCCCGTCGTCCGACGGGGTGCCACACGATTAGGTGTTCAACCGTTTGACGACGGCCACACGGATTCTGCGCACCCGGCAGCCCAGCTCTGTGGGGATGGATGGCCCCGGGCTCACACGCAGTGGAGCCGTCGCTAGGACCGCGGGGGAGTTCCTCGGCTTGCCGACGCCGCACATGGCGCGGCCGCTGAACGAGCTCGGGGTTTCGTTGACGTCGATGTCGTGAGCGGGGACGCCCGCCCGCACCGCCGCCGTGGTCGCGTTGCGCCTGACTGAAGCCGTCGGTGATGGCGTCGAACCAGCTGACGCTTCCGGGTGATCGCCACAGTTCGGAGGGCAGGCGATCCGGCCGGGTCCGGCACTGTTGCGAGCTCACCAGGCAGCTGTGGCGAGCCTCGCTCATCCGAGCACGGACGGGCCGGGTAACTCACCAGCAGGATCTGTGTCCGCAGCGCCGGGTGGTGGATGTCGACCAGCACGTCAAACGCTGCTGTGGAGTTCGGCAGAGGGAGCGCGGATAAGCTCGCTGGGGGCTGAGGGCGCCTGCCACCGACACGCCAGAGACGGCAAGGATGAGGATCGCGAACACGGTCCAGGTGCGCTCACCCATATACACCGTCGGCACCATCTTGCGCCGCCTCAACCGTTTCGGTCCGTTGGGTCTTCGACCCTTGTGGACAGCGTGTCGGTGTGTAGTGGCGTACAACCCTTACGGGATGTGAAGGTTCCGGCCTGCCAGAAGCGGCTCGCCGGCTTCGGCGAAGATTCGCAGCGCTGAATCGAGTGTTTTCTGGTCCTTCTCCGACATCTCGGCAAGGATCCGGCTGAGAGCTGACCGGCGGTGCGTACTGACGGCATCCAGCAAGCGGACTCCTGCGTCGGTCACCGTCAACTCCACTTGTCGCCGGTTCCCTGGTGCGTCTCGCCGGTCAAGCAGTCCGGCTTGGACGAGCCGTTCGCACAGCCGGCTCGCGTTCGAGATGTGAATGCCCATCGCGCCGGCTACCACTGAGTTGGCGATTGGCCCGCGTGAAGTCACCAGGACCAGCACCCGGAGCTGGGGCAGCGTGACTGAGCCGCCGGCTTGCGCGATTGACTCCGCGGTGATCGCTGCGAACAGGCGGGCAGCACGGACCACAGACTCCAGCACGACGGATTGATCCACCGCGGATTCCGGCGAGAGCAACTCCTGACTCCTTCCGACCGCCAAGTCAGGATCATACGACTTGCGCAGGTCTGGTTCGTCGAACACCGGATTCAGCGGGCGGACCGTCGCAAGATCGTCCGTTAGTCGAGTGGGAGCCGACGCCGGCTCAAGGTTGCCAGTCGCTCCATCTTATGTTGACTGCCTGTCCCGGGCTGATCAGCGGACCACTGCGTGCAGGAGGCGCTGTCGACGATCGGCGTGCGGCATCGGCCGGTAGTGTGGCGATCCGCCGCTGGAACAGTGGCGTTGGTGTGCCGGGAAGTCTGGTCGGCGGCCAGTTCGGCGAGCCGTCGTGCTGGTCCTCGTCGATTCGATGTGGGGCTTGAGAGTGTTCCGATTGAGGATTCCTTCCGGCAGGGCAACCCACGCTCGGGGCACGTCCGACGGCGTAGGCTGGGGTGGTGCACGCCGAGCAGATGGCGGAGGACGCGCCGTCGGTGAATCTGGATACGAACGCGTTGGAGGCGGCTCAGCTGCTGGCCGAGCGACGGTTGCCGGCCCTGGTGGTGACCGAGGCCGATGGGTCGCCGCATTCGATTCTGCCTGCGTCTCAGGTGGTCCGGTTCCTGGTTCCGAGTTATGTGCAGGACGACCCGTCGTTGGCTCGGGTGATGAACGAGTCGATGGCGGATCGGGCGGGGGACAAGCTCGGGGCCAAGCGGGTGCGCGACTTGTTGCCGAGCGAGCGGCGGGAGCTTCCGGCGGTGAACCACGACGACACGATCATCGAGGTGGCTGCGTTGATGGCTCGGTTGCGGTGTCCGCTCACTGCGGTGATGAAGGACGGTCGGATGATCGGGGTGATCAGCGCCTCCCGGTTGTTGGAGCTCGCGCTGCATCCCCGCTGACCTCGCTGCCAGCCTTCCGGGGTGAGGTCGCGTGACCGCCGTGGTTGCGGTGGTCGTGTTCTTGGCGGCGTATGTGTTGATCGCCACCGAGCGGGTGCCGAAGACGGTGACGGCGTTGACCGGCGCCGCCATCGTGGTGGCCTTCGGCGTCACGTCGTCGGAGGACGTCTTCTATTCCCATGACACGGGGATCGACTGGGACGTCATCTTCTTGCTGCTCGGGATGATGATCATCGTCGGTGTCCTGCGACGGACCGGGGTGTTCGAGTACATCGCCATCTGGGCGGTCAAACGGGCGAAAGGGTCACCGCTGCGGGTGATGATCTTGTTGGTCCTCATCACCGCGCTTGCCTCGGCCTTTCTCGACAACGTGACGACGGTGTTGTTGATCGCTCCGGTGACGTTGCTGGTGTGCGACCGGTTGGACGTGTCCCCGATCCCGTACCTGATCGCTGAGGTGTTGGCGTCGAACATCGGTGGTGCCGCCACGCTGATCGGTGACCCGCCGAACATCATCATCGCCAGCCGGTCGGGGCTGTCGTTCAACGACTTCCTGCTCAACATGGCACCGATCGCCGCCGTGGCCCTCGCCGCCTTGGTGGTGATGCTGCCGTTGCTGTTCCGTGGTTCGTTCCAGACCGATCCCGAGCGGGTCGCCGACGTGATGGGTCTGGATGAACGGGAAGCCATCAAGGACCGCCGGCTGCTGATCATCTGCGGCGTGGTGTTGGCGGGCGTGTTCACTGGCTTCATCGCCCATACGGCGCTGCACATCGAACCGTCGGTGGTGGCGTTGCTGGGCGCGGGCCTGCTGGTGTTGCTGTCTCGCAGTGAGCCGCGCGACTTCATGCCGAGCGTGGAATGGGAAACACTCCTGTTCTTCGTAGGCTTGTTCATCATGGTCGGTGCGCTGGTCAAGACCGGTGTCATCGGCCAACTCGCCGACGCGGCCGCGCGGGCCACCGGCGGTGACCCGCTGGTCGCCACCATGCTCATCTTGCTGGTCTCCGCGTTGTTGAGCGGGATCGTGGACAACATCCCGTACACGGCGGCGATGAGTCCGATCGTCGCCCAGCTGGCCGCCGGAGTCGCCGACCCGACCCAGGCGCAGGCCCTGTGGTGGGCGCTCGCCATCGGCGCCGACTTCGGTGGCAACCTGACCGCGATCGGCGCCAGTGCCAACGTCGTCGTCCTCGGCATCGCCAAGCGAGCGGGTACCCCAATCTCGTTTTGGGCTTTCACCAAGAAGAGCGCCGGCGTCACAGCTGTCACGATCGCGCTCGCCGCGCCGTATCTGTGGCTGCGCTACTTCGTGCTCGCTCCATAGCGCCGGGAGTTGCGGTTGGGCATTTGGCAGCGGGTTGCTCCACCAGACAGTCGACGAGCGGTTGCTGGTTGTCGCTGGGCATCGACGGGCGTAGCGTTCGTGTATGCGCACAGGCGTTCACCGCTCTACGCTGAGCGATCCGGCGAAGTCGGCGCTGATGCTGACGGCGTCGATACTGCCCATTCTCGCCTTCGCGATCGTGGCTGTGATGATGGGTTGGACACCTTCGCCGTAAGGCTGTTCAAGCGTCTGTAACCCGTCGCGAGGACTGGCAGTGCCTACCGCATGCCTTCCACAACGCTGATCGCCTCGGCGATGCCGTCCTCGGACCGGATGAGCGTATCGAGCGTCCGAGCACGACGGCGGATATGGTCGTCTGCGAGGGTGCGGACAGCTGAGGCGAGCCGTTGACTGGTCAGCCGACGCAGCGGGATCGGCGCCGGGCCGGCGCCCAGGCGGTGCACCTGGTGGCCCCAGAAGGACTGGTCACCCACGACCGTGCAGATGAGGGTCGGCCGGCCGGCCCGCAGACCTGCGATGGTCGTTCCGGCGCCGCCGTGGTGGATCACAGCGGAGGTGCGTGGGAACAGCCAGTCATGAGGAATCGACTCGGTGACGTGAACAAGCGCGCCAGGCACCTCGTCGGCAGGTAGTCCGAGGCCGCCCCATCCGGTCGCGACGATGACCCGGTGACCACCGCCGATCAGGGCGTTGAGGAGGATGCGGGTGCGTTGATGCCTACCCCCTCCGAACCCCATACTGCCAAATCCGATGTAGACCGGGGGAGTGCCGGCAGCGAGAAAGCGCTCCAGGTCGGGCGGAGGCTGCCAACCGGTGGCTTGTTCGGTGAACCACGGCCCGGTCACATGAACGTGGTCGGGATAGTCGTCGGGAACGGGCACGAGGTGACGACTAAACGAGTACAGCACAGGCACCGGGGCTCCATCGTCGCGACTGAGCAGGTCGTCGATCCGCCGCCGGCGATGCAGCCCGAGCGTTCTTCGGAACGCGTTGATCATGGAGCCGTAGGCGAGCATGGTGACGTTGTTGAACGCGTAGCTGGCCCGGTTGGCGCGGGCCCCGAGCGGCCAGCGCCCGATGAAGGGAATCGGGAAGGCTCGGGTGGGGGTGAAGAACGGCAGAGGTAGGGAAACCGCGGCGGGTATGGCGAGTCGCTCGGCGATGTGCAGGGCGCCCAGACACGTCGGGTGATAAACGATGAGGTCGGGCTTCCACGCCTGGGCGGCGGTCCACTCGTCGTGCATCATCTGTCGCATCGCCGGCCGCATCTGCTGGATGATCTTCATGCTGTCGCTGGGTCCGTGCATGCTCGGCATCGCCGTCTTGATCAATGCCCGAGCGGTGTCATCCATGGAGAGCTGTTCGACCCCGCCGCCGTTCACAATCGGCCCGTAGCCGTCTGAGGTGCACACAGCCGCCTCGTGACCAGCCTTGGTCAGACCTTGGGCCAACGCGACAAAGGGCCGAATGTCACCCTCGGTTCCGAAGGTGTTGAGTTGCACTCTCATCGAGTGCCGCTCGGCTCTGGTTCCGACTCGTAGATGTCGGGTATCCCGTGGTGGTCGTTGTCAACCTCTTCGTCGGCGCAGAGGCGGAGGCAGTGACGGTTCCTGAGCCGCAGGATGATCGTGGCTACCAGGGCTGATAGCAGCGATCCCGCCAGAACGCCGAGGCGGGCGTTGGTGTCTTGACTACTGCCCGGGATGAAGGCGAGCTCGCCGATCAGCAGTGACACGGTGAACCCGATTCCGCCGAGAAAGGCCAAGCCGAGGACATCCCACCAGCTCATGCCGGCCAGACTGGCACCGGTGACCCGTCGCACGAACCAGGTAGCCGCGAAGACGCCGACGCTCTTACCGACCAGCAGGCCGGCGACGATCCCGATGGTGACCGGGTCGTGGAGGGCGGTGTCGACCCCGGCCGTCACCGGTACCCCGGCGGCGAAGAACGCGAAGACGGGCACGGCGAACCCGGCGGAGATTGGGCGCAGCCGGTGCTCGAACCGGTCGGCCAGCCCACGCGTGGACTGACGGGAATCGGGACCCGCGCCGCGATCCCTGGCTCCAGCCCGGCCCGAATCTGGGTCTTCACTCGGCTCGTGATTCAGCCGCGCACGGACGGGCACGGTAAGGGCCAGGGCGACTCCGGCGACCGTGGCGTGGACGCCGGACTCGTGAACCAAGAACCAGGTCAGGAGCGCCACGGGCAGGAGCAGCCACCAGGTCCGAACGCGGTGGTGCACGAGGAGCGCGAATATGCCGAGCGGTAGGCAAGCAAGCGCAAGCGGTTGCCACTGCAGCGTGTCGGTGTAAAAGACGGCGATGATCGTGATGGCCAACAGGTCGTCCACGACAGCGAGCGCGAGGAGGAAGGTCCGCAAGGCGGCTGGCAGGTGGGTGCTGATGACCGCCAGCACCGCAAGAGCAAAGGCGATGTCGGTGGCAGTCGGGATGGCCCAACCCTCGAGAGCGCCGGCACCCAGTCCCAGGTCGGCGGCGCGCAGATTGATGACGACGTAGATCAGGGCCGGTATCGCCATGCCGCCGACCGCGCCGGCGACAGGAAGTATGGCCCGCCGGACGGTGCGCAGGTCCCCGGCGACGAATTCCCGCTTCAATTCAAGACCGGCGACGAAGAAGAAGACGGCCAAGAGCCCATCGGCCGCCCATTGGGCCAAGGTGAGGTCGAGATGAAGTTCGGCCGGGCCGACCTGCCATGAACGCAGCAGCTGATAGGCGGGCGACCACGGCGAGTTCGCCCAGATCAAGGCGACCAGGGCGGCTCCCAGCAACAGGAGACCGCCGACCGTTTCGGTGCGGAGGATGTCGCCGATATGACGCACTTCGCGCCAGCTGCCGCGAGCGAACAGACCTTGGGCAGGGTCGGGTGAAGAAGTGGGCACGATGGGGGTTCCTCGGGATTGGGGTCAGCGGACAACACGCCGACCAGGCTTCCCGGCACACCAAGATGACCATGCTACCTGACGGCCCGCCGATCTCCTTGACGTTCGGGCGGACTGGCACGAGCCGCGTGATCGGGGCCACCGCCGCGGTTCAACCGCTCGTCAGTTCAGCCTGCTGCCACCAGATCGCGGTTGCCACCCACCCGGCTGCAGCCACGGGAGCACCAGCAGGAGTTGGACGGGGGTGGCGGTGAGTTCGGGTCCGCCCATGCCGAGCCAGAGGCTGGGGGCGGCGTAGGGGAACCAGGCGCCGGTGCCGAGCACGGTGAGGATCTGAGTGACGATGACGATGCCGATCACGCCACCGACACCGGCCAGGGCGCTGCGGGCGATGGTGGCCACGAGGGCGAACGGCAGCGCGAGCAGCGCCGTCAACACCGCCCCGAGCACGATCCGACCGGCACCTGGCCACGGCGTACCTGCGGTCGGGGCGAGCAGACCACACCCAACCCGACAGCGACTGCTGAGGAGGCGATCGTCACCGCCGACGCCCAGAGGAGGACGGCGCCGAGTTTGGCTGACGCCAGCGCGGCCCGGGACGGCCGGCTCAGCAGCAACGCCTCGATGGCGCCATCGCTGAACTCGCGGGCGAACACCAGCTGACCACGAAACCGACACCGAGCAGCATCGCCATCGACAGCACCTGGGCGGTGACGCCGGTCGCGGCGTCCCAGCGGTCCGTGGGTCAGCGGCCGCACTTGATCACAATCTGACTCGAGCCGCCGAACTCGGCGCCGCGACGACCCGCTCGCCAGCATCGGAAGACCACCACCAGCAAGACCGTCACGACCCTCCGATCACCGACCGGGTCAGCTCGACGAGCTCGGCGAGGACCACTGTGGATATCGCCGCGAACCCCGCTGTGACCACCGAGTTCGCTCCCTCCTCATCGCGATCTTCCGGCGGCGGCCGCGACAGCGTCGAAGGACTGCCGCTCCAGGTCCACCCCGTCATAGGCAGCGTCCCGGTCACCCGGCCTTCGTGCATGATGCGGATCGTCGACGCCAGTCTGACCATCTCATCCAGATGGTGGCTGAAGACCAGTACGGCCGCGCCCCGGTTGGCGTGCTCGCTGATCA